>JAUIFE010000026.1 GCA_030429565.1 Holophagae bacterium
GTGGTTTTTTTTGGTCACCCAATGGGTGTGTTATACGTTTGTGGTAAAGCGATTATAACCTGACCAAAAGGAACCACTTACTTTATTTCTGACCTTCTTTTTTTCGTCTTATCGCGCCGCCTAGGTTGAACAAAGGGTAGCTAAAGGCAAGCCGTCAGAGCCAGTTCACTGGCCGACAGAACACACCTGCGCTGTCTAGTCAGGGAGGCCCGAATCGGGGCTGCAGCGCGTGCCTGCCTCCCAAAATACATATCAAGCGACAATGCTGCGCTAGTCTCAATAAAAAACAAGGAACAAGTGGGATTGTTTTGTCGTTTTTTTTCGCGGTGGTATAATGGCAAGATTGCCACTAGAGAATTCTTTAAGAGGTTCTGCATATGCTGCTCAAAGAAAGCTATGACCGCCTTAAGAAGCAAGCAAAAAAAGATCTTGGTTCCAACGTTGTCCTTCATTTGCTTCGTGATCTTTATAACCAAAGTGCGCACTACTTAGAGGGTGTTGAGCGAAAAGAGATACCCTCTAAGGTAGATAATAAAAAGTATTTTATGTTTAGCCTTGATGCCAAAAACTCTAGAGCTGTTAATTCAAATTTGTACCTAGATGATGTTAATGAAGTTGAAGGGTTTTTCTCTGCCATTGAGCAAAATAATTATGCAGGACTTGCTTCTGATGTACTTACCAAGCTTGCATATTCTGTTGTGATTACATTCATTTCCTCGATTGATTTAATCAAAAAAGGAGATATTAAGACTCCGGGGACTTATTTTGAGATATTTTGTGGGCACATGATGGCTCGTTTGCTTGAAGTGAATCCTAAAACCAGAATACCCATTCTTAATTTGGACAGATCAGCTACGCTGCCGACGGACTTTATTTTTGATTTGGGTGAAAATCGAAACAAATTTCATGTCCCGATTAAAACCTCAACAAGAGAAAGGGTCATTCAGGTATGGGCACATCAACGTGTTCTGGACGGCGTTTATGGCCTTGAACGATTTAAAGGGATTCTTATTTGCCTCTCCGAAACAAAGAAAGATTCACGAAGTCATGAAGTCATAGAAATATGTCTTCCTACCCAGTGGAAAGTTTACCAATCCTTTATCGCTAGGATGCATAGGGTATATTATTTTGATATTCCTGAGAAATACAGTGTTTTGAATAGTCAAGAACCTCGTATTCCGGTTCTCACGTTTGGTGATCTTTTTAGGGAAGTAGAGGAATTAACTGCGAACTAGCTCTGACTTCTCTTTTACTTGGTTGCCTGCTTGCTTTAGCAAATTAAAAACTTCCTTGCCAATAGCTTCTGCAAGTGGAGGGGGTACCGCGTTTCCTATTTGTGATCGAATATCCCCTCTGTTGCCAAGGAATACAAACGAATCTGGAAAACCTTGAATTCTAGCTGCTTCGCGTGGTGTGAGCGGTCTATTATGAAGTGGGTGCCCATAACGACCTCTAGTAAAGCTATCAAAACCTCCGGTGATTGTAGGGCACTGGCCGTTCCATTTCAACCTTCCATAAACATCCGGCCAACCACCCGATTTAGTGTCGATCTTCTGATGACATCTTAACCTTAGTTCGTGGGGTATATCTTGCCATCCGCCGCCTTGAGGGACATGAGAGAAACGCTCTATATTGATTTTTGTAACGCGTGCTCTTTGGTGGTTGGGAAATTGTGGGTGATTTGAATAATCCAGCGGTGGCTCAGGAAGCCCCCCTAATACATCCCCGACGGTTAACCATTCAGGTGTAGAAGGTTTAGGAATGGAAAATGAAATTGAAATGTCGTTTCGAACACCTACAATGATAAATCGTTCCCGTGTTTGTGGTACGCCATAGTTTGCCGAATTAAAAAATGAAAGTGTCATTTGATAGGGCGCTAGTTGATTTTGGATCTCAGCTAGATATTTTTGGCCTCGCTTCTGTCCGAAAATCGCCACGTTTTCAAAAATAAAGACTTTTGGAAGTAACTCTTTAACGAGTCTTACAAAGTGTAAAACGAGTGAATTCCTCTGGTCGCCTTTATGGGCTCCGCGTTTTTGTTTAGAAAAACCCTGGCAAGGGGGGCCTCCAAAAAAAAGATCTAGCTCTCTTTTGTTTAATCCGGTCTCTTTTTTGATGGTTGTTGAATTTACATCCGAAACATCTTCCACTCTTGCATGATTGCCGATGTTTTTTCTGTAAGTTTGCACCGAAGGTTCATCAATATCAAAAGCGTAGACTGTTTCAAAGCCTGCTCTTGCCATGCCTAAGCTGATCCCACCAGGACCGCAGAATGCATCTATCGCTTTTAATTTTTCTAGCATCGCTTTTTAAACCTCGCTTTTTGTAAGACTTCATAGAGGGGTATCTGAAGTGTCTAGCCCTTGAGTGGTAGATTGTTAAGCGCTTTTAGGAAAAAACACCTGTGAGATTGTCTGCAAGCTGTAAAGATGTCTGGTACACCATTCTCACGAAAACAGTAACTCATTTGACCTGATAGCTTTCTTTGGTAGGTCGGACTTCTTTCTCTTTGGGTGGAGGGTATTGCTCCCGATAAAATCGATAAAGGTTTATGGTTTGGGTCATTTGGCCTAAAAACTCAAGATCACTGATGGTTAACTTGATAACTCATTGAATTAACTTTCTTGTCTGATAAAGTGAAGCGCCACGATCACTTTGGCCTTCAATATTCCTGACTCGCATCCAAGCCCTTGCTTCTCTTTTTTGATTTAGTTCTGAGGACCTTCGAGGTTGAAAAACTTGAATAATGCTTTTTGAGCCCGAAGCGCTGTATGGAGGGAAACCCCAAGTCTTGGGGGCATTTCTCTTTCATTTGTTTGGTTGGCCAGATTGGTCAATGTAACGAAAACATCCAATTCCTAAAGCACCACTCGGACCCTTATAATAAACGCATCTTCCTCATTTGCCAAACATCTGATCCAGGTAAAGGTGGGTGATCTCTGAGGCCTTGTCGACCGTGTTGGAATTATTTTCGTCCCTCTCTTCTTGCCAATTCGTTGGTCAGGCTTTAGTAAATCAGATCGGGACCTCCGCTGCTTTTTGACCCCGCCAAGGGTTGGTTGAATCATGGCGACTCTACCAAACGGCTCCTGCTCCGTTTTCAGTTTGAGACTCTAAAAAGCCCCTGGAAGAAGCTCGGAGAATTTCAGGGGGGCATTTCTTTAGCGGTGACATCGCTTGGATTAAACCTAGAGGCGCAATAAGGGCGAGGGGGTTTGGCGAAAAATTTGAATCAAATTTGTTAGGAAAAGCGGAACGGGGCCGCGCATGGCGCGCACCCGTAGGTTGTGGTGAGCATTTTTTCAGCCTGCTATAGCCCAGGTTTTGCTAAAAACACCGCGAGTTATCGCGTCGCTAAGATGGAAACGCGAGGTTTGGGATCGTGGCTCACGGGCTCGCTTCACCTGGCTGGTGGGCTGCAGGGGGAACCAGGATGTTCGATTAATGAGCCGCTTTTAGTTCGAAATGATCGCCGTAGGGATTATCGACCACCATCAACCAGCGACCGTCGGCCTGGCGTCTCAGCACAGCGACAGACAAACCTCTCATGGAAACGGATGATCCGTTGGGTGCGGTTCCTGTCATTTTCCAGGGGGCAATGTGGACGGCTGAATCGCCGGAGACCACGACCTGATGACCGGAATAGGTGAAGCTTGGTTTCATTTCAAAAAATTCCAGAAATGCTTGTTCAATTTGGGTTCGGTCAGCGATGGGTTGATGGGGTTCAAAACAGACGACCGCACCCTCTGCATAACGCGCCATCACCCCGCTAATATCGCGTTGGTGGAAGGCTTTGGTCATGGCGAGAACCGTATTTAGGACGGCTTGTTGTTCGGACATAATGGCTCCTTTGACGGTGCCTGCTCCCAGGCACACGAATGCTAATGCAAGTATCATGATTTCCTCGCTTTGTGGCTTAAACGCGAACTATGGGGCGGCGACGAGTGCATCGATGGCGGCGGCAAAATCGCGTGGACATGCGAAGCGCTTTGTCGCCTGTTGTAGGGCGACACTGCGTAGCCCGGCTTCCAGTCTCTTGGTGCGCTGGATCACGCTCGCATAACTCTCGCTATCGCCACTGGTGAAGCAGGTCTGCCCTTGTTGGACACGGCCCAGCGCCATGGCCTTGGGCAGGCGACGCGGACAGCGACAGTCGGCCTCGGCTGAAACCAAGCCGCAGGCGCGCCGCGTAAAGTCGTCGACCTTGCGACGCGCACGCGAGAGGCGTTGGCGGAAGTTGGCCTTGCTGATCGTCAGCACCTCGGCGGCCTCGTCGTGGGTCATCTCAAGAATGAAACCCGCGACATAGGCGGCACGGTGCTCGCGATCCAAGCACAACAGAATCGCCATCGTGCATGAGACGCGTAACTCGTTGAGCAAGACTGGATCATCGGCCTCTTCTTTGCCGAGCCCTTCGGCTAGATCCTGTTCGAAGAATGAAAAGGAAAGTCCGGGGTCCCGTTCCTTGCTTTTTTTGGCTGAAATCAGGTAGTTAAACGCCACCCGATAAACCCATGTCTTAAAAGCGCTGCGCCCTGAAAAAGTCGACAATTTGGTGATCACCAAAATGAGAATATCTTGGACCGCATCCAACGCGTCGTCAGGGTTGACCAGCATGCGCATGGCGAGATGGTGCACGTCGTCTTGAATCGACGTGACAACCTTTGCCAGCGCATCTTTGTTACCTTCTTGGGCTAATCGTACCCATGCTTCTCGTACCAATGGACCCTCCCGTTCGTCGTTCGGAGAGGTTAGACATCACGTCCCAGGGTGGTGTGACAGATTTCCAGCTATTTTATTCGATTTTCTTTTTGTTGCCGGTTAAGCGTTCTGTTTTGTGTGTTGTGGTCGCCTTTTAAAGGATTCATTCCCAGGTGTTTGTGTCCCGTTTTTATGGGTGTCGTCGGCAGGGGGATTTTGATGCCGGCACTATTCGGCCTGTACCTCAGTCGGCCACTTGCAGCGCAACCCGGCCACCTTGGATCGTCTCATCCTCCCCAGCCCACACAACAGGTGCTTTTAGGGCGCCGTTCGGTTATCGTGGCGTATAGACCCATCCCAATCTGAAGGCGGTACCCCATGGCGACACTATTTTTCTACGGGCTGTTTATGGACGCCGAGCTCCTTACCGAAAAAGACCTACAGCCGCAAGTCATCGGCCCGGCGAAACTGGTCGACTACCGCATTCATATTGGCCGGCGCGCGACCCTGGTTCCCTGTCTCGGGGCCGTCTCCTACGGCGTCGCCATGACTCTGGTTCCCGCCGCCGCCGCTGCGCTTTACGCCGAGCCAAGCGTGCGTGATTACCAGGCGCAACCCGTCGTTGTGCAACGAATCGACAGTGGCGAAACGCTTGCCGCCCAGTGTTACAACTTGCCGCCCGGCGCCGACCTCAGTGGCGCTAACCGCGCATATGCCGAGCGACTTTCGCAACTGGTGTTGCGTTTGGGTTTTCCACCGGCTTACGCCGAGGAAATCGCTTGCTTTCACGACGCCGCCAACGATGATCCCGGCCAACCCTGACCGCGGCACTTAGTGAGCATGGCCGACCCCCAGAGCATGGCCGACCCCAGGAGACCGGACCCGCATTACCAAACCGGGCGGCCTCATCGTGCAGGCTTTGGGCGCTGTCGGCTCATGGATCGGTCAAGGCACCGTGATGGGTTTAACCGGATTTGGATCACGGCCTCGCAAGGTGGCCGCGATCCATTCCCGTGTGTCTTAGAATCTCTTCGAGAAAGCCAAGCCGAAATGACGGTCGGCGTCGCGGGGGATTTGGTAACGGAACCCGTCGCCGCTGTAGGTCACCGCGAATTCGTCGTCGCGCAGGTTTTTGCCGATCAGCGTGATGCGGAACGAATCGTCGGGTGAGGCGTAGGTGACGAACAAATGGACCAAGCTGTAATCAGGCAGCAGTGATTCAGGCGCCAAGACCCCGGCGTTGTTGGGCAGGGTGGAATATTGTTCGTCGGTGTAGATGGAGGATCCGTTGAAAATCATTTTGTAGTTGGTTTTCTTCACCGTGTAATTGGCCGAGATGCTGTATTTCAAATCAGGTGCAAAGGGGATATCCAAACCCGAACGCGCGCTGCACTCAGCGCCTGGCGGACAGTTGAATTCATCAGAACCGCGACGGCAACCGGCGCATCGAGTAATTTTTCAACCCGTTTCTGGGCCGTAACCTCAATACCCAGAAGCTCTTCTAATGTTAGATTCATAAGGTCTTCAGAATCCTGAGCGATTAACGAGGAAGACCCTAGCCAAACTAACAAAACCACCAACCGTTTGATGAAACGAACCATGACGCCTCCCTCAGAACGGCCAAGGGTGGCGACCAGGCCGAGGAGCCAGGGAAAACCTGGGTTTTGTAACGACGTTAGCTATGAGATTCCGGCTTTAGCATGCGCCGTTAGAATCTTGGTTTGGCTGTAAGTGTGATGTGTATCCCAAGCTATCACAAAAAAGTAACCAGTGTAAATATTAGTTATCTGTATTTTGTGTAGAGTAGTGGGGTTCTGTTGATTGAGGGGCTGATTTTGCCAGTTTCTGGTTGTGTCTCGATGTGAAATTTTGCGTGTTATTCGTGTGTGAAATTGAAATTTCGAAAATAGTTGTTTTGCCTAAGAATATGATTTTGGTGGTGTTTGTCGGTTGCTGATTTACAGGTCTCTCGTTGACATGTTCCGTCGTTGACAACGAAGTATAAGCATCGTGTCAGGGGCTGGTTGGCGTTCGCGGTTTTTCCTTTCTGAGAACCTTCTGTGTTGCGAAAGTCCTTTGGTAGGGAAAAATACTGGTGACCCGCGTTCGCATCGATGATGCCGATGCTTCAGGCGGCGGCCACGGTGATGGGCTAGCTCGCCATTCATCCAATTCCCGGCATCGTACGAATAAAATGATGACGCCGGTTGTTTTCACCCTTGCGCAACAACAACAGGGCCGCACGGAATGACAGTCTTAGACCTGATTTGAGCAATTCTTAGCTGCGAAATCGCACAACCTGTTGGGCGACAACGTCTCGTAAAAATGCTCGCCGTACTTGCCAGTACGCGTCGTGCGCGACCTCGGTGGCTTTTCCAACACGTTTCGCGCCAACCCTTGACGTTTCCTGCGTCAATTCTTGACTCAGGAAAGGTCAATTCTTTACGCAGGAAATGTCAATACTTGCGCGATTTCATCCACCCAAATCGCTCAATTCAGGTTAGAGGGTTTTGCCATGACTTGGTTACTTTTACTCATGCTCTTCAGCGAAGCCGCAACAGAGGCGCTTCCCACGCACTTTCCGAACTTTGAAGGTAAAAATTTGAATGGGGAGACCCTGGTGCTCAGCGATTTCAAGGCACCGGTGACCTTGATCTTTGTCGCCTTTAAACAGGAACAACAGCCGCAGGTCGATGGTTGGATCAATGCGCTCGGACCACTTCGACAAAGTCATCCCAGCTTCGATTACGTCGAGTTACCGACGATCAAACCGGTTAGTCGTATCGTGCGTTTTATGATTTATCGCGGGATGCGTTCGGGGATTAAAGACGCCGAAAAACGTGCCCGTATCGTGACTCAGTACGTCGACATTCCGTCCTACATGGAAACACTTCACTTAACAGACGAGGACGTGATTGCTTCCTTTGCCGTGGGCAAGGACGGTCGTGTTTTGAAACGCTGGCTGGGGCCGGTAAGCGATGACGCCATTAGCGAACTGAGCGCTTTGCTCGTGCGCCGGAACGCTGTTTCCGGCGGGCCTTGATGGATGGCACCCCGGATTTAGTTTCCAAACTGGGTTGATTTTTGCCGCGTCCCGTTCGTGGTCGGTGCTTAGAAGGGAAACGCACCAAAAACCGCCGGGGGAGAGGTTTTTGGTGCGTTTCAGGGAAGGTACGATCAATTGGTAGAAGCAGAAAAAGACGCCGACCGGAGCGATCGTTGTGGGCGGCCGGAATGGGGACACCCACCGTTTTGCGCATCGGGGCCGGAATGGGAACACCGGCCGGAATGGGGACACCCACCGTTTTGCGCATCGTGTTTTCTTTTCCGTGTGCTGTTATTGATGATGCCAAACGGGATCATGGGCGGTTGATTGAGATTTTGTGCGGCACCTTTGGCGCCGGCGGTTCGGGAACCCCAGAGACCCAGGGTTGAAACCCTGGGCTGTTATGTGTCGCCCCTTTGGGGCGGCTGGGCGTGGTTCGCCGTTGGCTCACGTTTATTTAAATGGTGGGCCAGGCATGGCGGTGTGCACGCCCGCTTTGGGGCGTGCCGGGTCGTCGCCTGCGGCCGGGACATTCCGGGTCGTCGCCTGCGGTAGGGACATTCCGGTGGTTTGACATGGCCGGCGGGGTGGATGGTATCCGGGCATGGCGGTGTGCACGCCCGCTTTGGGGCGTGCCGGGTCGTCGCCTGCGGCAGGGCCTCGCCGACATCACCCTTGCCGCGTATGGCGTCATGTTGGTTTTGTCGTCGTTAGAATTTCTTTGAGAAGGCTAAACCGAAGTGACGGTCGGCGTCGCGTGGGATTTGGTAGCGGAAGCCGTCGCCGCTGTAGGTCACCGCGAATTCGTCGTCGAGCAGGTTTTTGCCGATCAACGTGATGCGGAATGAATCGTCGGGCGAAGCGTAGGTGACGAACAAGTGGACCAGGGTGTAATCCGGCAGCAGGGATTCCGGCGCCAGCACACCGGCGTTGTTGGGCAGGGTTGAATACTGCTCGTCGGTGTAAATGTAGGATCCGTTGAAGATCACTTTGTAGTTGGGTTTCTTGACCGTGTAATTGGCCGAAATGCTGTATTTCAAATCCGGTGCAAAGGGAATGTCCAATCCTGACCGCGCGCTACATTCGGCGCCTGGCGGACAGTTGAATTCATCAATTTCGGCATTGACCAGCGCCAGCCCGCCGAAGAACTTCAGTTTCTCGTTGGGTTGGTAAACAAAATCAATTTCGCCGCCGGAGGTCGACACATCACCGGCGTTGGTCAAACGGGTGATGATCGAACCCTGCAAGTTCACAAAGTTGTTGGCTTGGAAGCCGCTGAAGGTGGTGTCAAAGACGGCCGCGTTAATCAGGAACTTGGCGCCGGTGAACTTATAACCAATTTCGAAAGCGTCCGACTCTTCCGCTTCCAGTGGCGCGGTGTCGTTGGGCGCCATGTTGTAGAAAGTGTTAAATGCCGGGCCTTTGTAGCCCTGCGCCCAGCTGCCGTACAGGCGACTGGTTTCGGTCAGATCCACTTGAAACCCGAGTTTGGCCGAGACGTTGGTTTCGTCGGTTTCGCCGTCGAAATTGGTGTTTTGGGCGGCGGAACGCACGCCGACACCCAGGCGCCCGTAAGGATCGTTGTTGACGCGATTGTGGTTAAACGAAACCGTGTCTTTGGTGTAGCGCAACCCGTAGAGAATGCGGAACTTCTTATTCACCTTAAACTTGCCGTCGCCGAACAGGGCCAGGTTATCGAATTCCGAGTTCATGTAGCCGGTGGCATCGACGATGTCGTTTGAGCCGCACGTCAAGCCGGGATTGGCGTCGAGGATGGCCTGGTTTTGGCCCGCATTGTTCTGGCAACTGGCGAAACGCGTGAAGTTGCGTTCGGAGCGCATGTTCCACAAGAACAGGCCGAGCTGGAACACGTTGCGTTTTTCTTGCGGTGAGGCCAGCCGGAATTCCTGTGACGTTTGCCGCCATTCCTGAATGCCGATGTCGTGCAGTTGGAACGGCACGCCGAAGACCGGTTCGGTGGCGTCACCGCCGATTGAGGTGAAGTCGCCCTCGCGATCTTCGCGGTTGCCCCACACCCGATGGGCGGTGATCGAGGTGAGTTCATAGTCCTTGAAGGTGCCGTCGATTTGGATGGAGAACGCGGTTGTTTCGTCGAGGGTACGTGTCTCGAAATCGTGATCGACGCGGCGTTGGTTCAAATCAATGTCGGCCACCCCGTTGCTGACGCCGCTGCTGTCGGGAATCGCTTCGGACAGGGGATTGCGGTTGCTGGGCAACCCTTCGAGATCGGCGCAGCACTCGTCGTCGGCTTGGTAATCTTCCATGATGACCTTGGCTTTCAGGTTTTGGTTAATGTCGTAATCCAATTTGGCGCGAATGGCGGTGCGGTCGTAACCCTGAATGGTTTCGTTGTCGTAGACGTTGTCGACATAACCTTCAAAATCAGCTTTCATCAGAGCAATGCTGCCGCGCGCCTTGTCGCTCAGCGGACCCGAGACGCGCACGGTGGTGACCAGTTCGTTGTCCTGAAGCACGCGGGTGCTCAGGACCGTTTCCCTTTTCTCGGTGGGACTGGTGGTCGTGATGTTTAACACACCGGCCGAAGCGTTTTTGCCGAACAAGGTGCCTTGGGGACCCCGCAAAACCTCCAGCCGTTCGAGTTCGTACAGGTCCGAAAAGGCCTGACCGGAGCGGCCCAAAACCACGCCGTCGACCACGGTCGATACACTGGGTTCGGCGGCGATACTGAACGAGATGGTACCAATGCCGCGAATGGTGAGCGTCGAGTTGCGGGTTGTATTGCCTTTGCGATAACTCACCGACGGCAAATAGGCTTGGATGCTTTCAATATTGTTGGCGAAGGTCATGGTGAGTTGTTCTTTTTGAAGGACGGTGACGGCGACCGGCACATCGAGTAATTTTTCAACGCGTTTCTGGGCGGTAACCTCAATACCCAGAAGCTCTTCTAATGTCAGATCCATGAGGTCGTCAGACTCTTGAGCCATTAGCGAAGAAAAACCGATCCATACAACTAAAACCACGAAGCGTTTGATGAAACGAGCCATGAAGGCCTCCTTCAGGACGGCCAAGGGTGGCAACAAGGCCGACGGGCCAGGAAAAACCTGGGTTTCGCAACGACATCTGCTTGGTAAATCCGGCTTTACCATCCGTCGTTAGAATCGTTTTTTTGGACTGGGGTATGATGTGTGTCCCTAACATATCACAAACGATCAAAAGGTGTAAGTATTAGTTATCTATTAACTGTTTAAGATGGTGGTTTGATGTTGTTTTGATGTTTCTTTTCGTGTGAATTTGATTGAGAAAGAATGAATAAGTGCGATTTTGTGAGTGGGAAAATTAAAACTTTCGAGAAGAGTTGTTTTATCTTGTGCGTGGTTTTTGTCGCTATATTTTGGTTCTTGGATTCTGTTCTGTTTGTTGTACAAATTGATTGCACCATGCCAGGGCATTGGGCACCGGCTAGGCGGTCATCTTCGCCACGAGACCATCGCCCAAGAGGCGGTGAGGTTTTCCATGGCCGTTTCCTGTGCCCCTGGCCGCAAAATCATCGAGATGCCGGAGGTAGCGCAAACCACTAGGCATACACGACGCCTTCTTTGACAACAAGCCCTATTGCTTGGAACTGAAACGGGCTCATGCTTGCTTAACCATCAACGGTGAGCGCGAAAGTCTGGGCGGTAATTTTGACAGCGGCATCACGGTTTCGAATGGGGGGCTCAATGCGTCGCTGACGGACATGGTCCGTTATCTCGCTTCTCTGATCGGTGACGCCGAGAACTCCGCTTATGAGCGCATCTTAAAACCTGAACTGAGCGATTCGGGTGGATGAAATCGTGCAAATTTTGACGTTTCCTGCGTCACGGTTTGACGCAGGAAACGTCAAGCGTTGGTGCGAAACGTGTTGGAAAAAGCGGAGGCGTACTGGCAAGTACGGCGAGCATTTTTACGAGACGTTGCAGCCCAACAGGTTGCACGATTTCGCCACCAAGAATCGCTCAGTTCAGGTAAAAGGGGTCAGCCTGGAAGAGATGTGGCGCCCACGCCACCTTGCACGGGAAAAAGAAGGCCGTTCGAAACAGGTGGGTCTGACCTTTTTTGTGGTGAGCAAGGGCGAGCACAGCTTGATGGTCACACCGGCTCACAATTTAGCGACACCTCGATGATGTACCTGATCCCCAAACCAAAACGGGCTGCTTGGCGGCGTTTAACACGGCTCACTACCTGCCCGAAGACGCGCGCTACCAAGCTCATCCGGAGAAAACCTATGACCAGGTGCGCCATTTCCCGTCGTTTCGCGTGGCGCCCCACCCCTAAGCAGCGTCGTTACTGTAGGCGCTGTGCCACGCTGTCCAGCAAAGCGGCGCTATCCATGCCGGCGCGCGCCAAACCCTTCTCTTTGGGGGTGAGCGGGAGATGGTGTTCCAGTGCTTGCACCATTTGGCTGGCACTCAGGAAGGCGGCTTGGCGACGCAGTTGGGCGACCAGCGTTTGTTGGTTGTCGGCTGTGGTTGGTTGGTCGTTCCCGGTTTGGGTCTCGCCCTTGTCGGTCGGTAATGAAGGACCTGACAGGCGACGATTTTCTTGCTGGGCGCAAATGAAGGGACCGGCAGCGCGGGTTGTGCGGCGGCATGGGTAAGGGTTTAACACGACAGGTGTGGCCGTGGCGAAAACGGGTTGGGGGGCGAGCCGCTGCACGAACCGCCCCATGGAGAAATGGCGTCGAAGCGTTTGTTTCGAAGGCGGTCCGCTAAAGATGTTTTGAAAGAAGTGGATAAAGGGCATGTTGGCTCCTGGAACGGTCGTGATTGGGATGTTTTGGATGGGTAAAACCTGTTGCGATGATCATTGGTGCCTTGGGGAAAACGGGGTTCGGTTCCGTCCTGAAGTTGCTGTTAAATTTATGGGTTGATTGTGTAGGAAAAGTGGAGGATTGGGATGTTTGTGTATGTATCCTATTAGTGTGATTTTGATCGTATGTTGCTTTCTGTTTGTAAGTTTCTTACCTAAAGTGTGCGATTCGGGTGGATGCAATCGCACAAGATATTGGTGCGAAACGTGTTGGGAAAAGCGGAGGCGTACTGGTAAGTACGCCGAGCATTTTCACAGTTCGTTGTAGCCCAATAGATTGTGCGAGGGCGCCGCCAAGAATCGCTCAATTTAGGTCTTAATCTTTTTGTAAGGCTTGTGGATTAGTCGGTGTTTTTCTTAATTGTTGCGAATAATGTGTTTGTGTTGGCTGTGTTGGCGTAGGCGGTATTTTAGGTTTTAGATTGTTGTTTTTTGAGAGTTGTTTGTGGTTATCTGTTGTTTGGGGTGTTTCGTTCGTGCCTTTTCGATGGTGTGTTATGTTGTTTTTGTTGCTGGGGATGTTAATGTTTGGTGCATTTTGGGCGATGCGCAGGGGCGGGTGTGAAGCCAGGCCATGGTGGTGCAGACAAGCGAGTTGATCGGTTGGTTTAATGCCGATGGCTTTTTTTGCCGGCAGGCTGCGCCTGCGCACCATCACCTGCACGTGCGAAGCCTGCTCTCGTTGTTCGGTTCGGTCCGTGGGACGTCCTTCGCCTTAGGCGCAGGTTCAAACGGATGGTCGGGTTTGGCCGGTCTCGTGCTAGTGCGGCTTTGGCGGTATCGTCCGTGTCAGCGCCGTGTTAACGGTTGATTTCCTCGGCATAGGCCGGCGGGAAACCCAGGTGCAGCACCAGTTCGGAAAGTCGGTCGGCGTAGGCGCGGTTGGCGCCGCTAAGGTCGGTCTGGCGCGGCAGGTTGTAACACAGTGCCTCGAGCGTTTCGCCGCTGTCGATTCGATGAACGACAACGGGTTCGGCTTGGTAATCACGCACGCTGGGTTCGGCGTAAAGTGCCGTGGCGGCGGTGGGCGAAAGGGTCATGACCATGCCATAAGCGACGGCGCCCTGACAGGGGACCAGCGTGGCACGCCGGCCGATGTGAATACGGAAGTCGCGCAATATGGCGGGTCCGACGACCCGTGGTTGCAGGTCTTTGGCGGTCAGGAGAGCGACGTCCATAAAAAGCCCGTAGAAAAAAATCGTTTGCATGGGATGCCGCCTCATTGCAGAAATCGGTAGGGTCGATGTGCAACGATAACCGGAAAAGGTTCAAAAACCTAAACTGAGCGATTCGGGTGGATGAAATCGTGCAAAATGTTGAAGCGAAACATGTTGAAAAAAGCCACCGGGGTCGCGCACGACGCGTACTGGCAAGTACGGTGAGCATTTTTGCGACATGTTGCAGCCCAACAGGTTGTGCGATTTCGCCGCCAAGAATCGCTTCGTTTAGGTAAAAGCACCTGTTGTGTGGCGCGCTGCGAATAGGGCAATCAATCGGTGATTGGGGGATCGGGTTGCTATCTGGTTGTGCCTCTCGCCGGCGCCCGCCCAAAGGGCGCCGGAACCCGCCGCAGGCACCGGCCAAAAACAACGGCGGTACCCGATGGCGCGGATCAAAAATGACGGTGGTACCCGATGGCGCGGATCAAAAATGACGGTGGTACCCGCCGCAGGCGCGTTTCAAAACGACGGTGGTACCCGCCGCAGGCGCGTTTCAAAACGACGGTGGTACCCGATGGCGCGGATCAAAAATGACGGTGGTACCCGATGGCGCGGATCAAAAATGACGGTGGTACCCGATGGCGCGGATCAAAAATGACGGTGGTACCCGATGGCGCGGATCAAAAATGACGGTGGTACCCGCCGCAGGCATTGACCCGGCACGCCCCAAAGCGGGCGTGCACACCGCCATGCCTGGCCCACCATTTAAATAAACGTGAGCCAACGGCGAACCACGCCCAGCAGCCCCAAAGGGGCGACACATAACAGCCCAGGGTTTCAACCCTGGGTCTCTGGGGTTCCCGAAAAGCCGGCGCCAAAGGTGCCGCACAAAATCTGAATCGACCGTCAATGCTCCCAGCCGCGCCCCCATCACCACTTTGCCCTAATCCGCCATTTGCATGTCACCCTCGTTCCCAAAACAGGCTTGATCAACGCCCTTCGGCACCTTCTGCCTGATGCGCGAGCAGGACCTTCAATTCCGCAACCGCCTCATCGCTCACCGGTCCCAACCAACGCTTAAAAATTCGACCATCTTTGCCAACGGCAAATGTCGCAATAACGTCCTCGTCCTTTAACTGGAGCGTTGCCATGTACGCTGGAATATCCACATATTGTGTAACGATACGCGCACGTTTTTCGGGGTCTTTAATACCCGAACGCATGCCGCGATAAATCATGAATCGCACGACGCGACTCACCGGTTTAATGGTTGGCAATTCGACGTAATCAAAATCGGGATGGCTTTCCTGAATCGGTCCCAGCGCGCTAATCCAACGGTCGACTTGAGGCTGCTGCTCTTGTTTGAAGGCCACGAAGATAAGGGTGACGTTCGCGGTTGAATCACCAAGAGCTAGGGTTTCACCATTTAGATTTTTACCTTCGAAGTGTGGGAAGTGCGTTGGCGAAGCCTCGGTAACGGCTTCGCTGACGAGCATTACCATGAGGAACCATGTCATTGGGTCATCCTTCTGGGACCGTCATGCGGTGCGGCCAAGTTGATGTTGCGTTATGGGGTGAACAGCCACCGTTTTGATTTTATTCGATTGAGGTTTTGAATTGGATGAGGCGGGTGCTTGGGGCGGTGTGTTTTTTGGGAGAGGGTCCAGATGAGGCACGTCGCGGGATGGTTTCGGTTGTTTGAGATTTTGTGCGGCACCTTTGGCGCCGGCGGTTCGGGAACCCCAGAGACCCAGGGTTGAAACCCTGGGCTGCTATGTGTCGCCCCTTTGGGGCGGCTGGGCGTGGTTCGCCGTTGGCTCACGTTTAAATAAAGGGTGGGCCCGGCATGGCGGTGTGCACGCCCGCTTTGGGGCGTGCCGGGTCGTCGCCTTCGGCGGGAACCGTGGTGTATGGCTGGGGACGCCTTCGGCGGGAACCGTGATGTGTGGATGGGGAGGCCTTCGGCGGGAACCGTGATGTGTGGATGGGGAGGCCTTCGGCGGGAACCGTGATGTGTGGATGGGGACGCCTTCGGCGGGAACCGTGATGTATGGGTGGGGACGCCTTCGGCGGGAACCGTGATGTGTGGATGGGGAGGCCTTCGGCGGGAACCGTGATGTGTGGATGGGGAGGCCTTCGGCGGGAACCGTGATGTGTGGATGGGGAGGCCTTCGGCGGGAACCGTGATGTATGGGTGGGGACGCCTTCGGCGGGAACCGTGATGTATGGCTGGGGACGCCTGCGGCGGGAGCCGTGGTGTATGGGTGGGGACGCCTTCGGCGGGAACCGTGATGTGTGGATGGGGAGGCCTTCGGCGGGAACCGTGTATTCGATTGAGGTTTTGAATTGGATGAGGCGGGTGCTTGGGGCGGTGTGTTTTTTGGGAGAGGGTCCAGATGAGGCACGTCGCGGGATGGTTTCGGTTGTTTGAGATTTTGTGCGGCACCTTTGGCGCCGGCGGTTCGGGAACCCCAGAGACCCAGGGTTGAAACCCTGGGCTGCTATGTGTCGCCCCTTTGGGGCGGCTGGGCGAGGTTCGCCGTTGGCTCACGTTTAAATAAAGGGTGGGCCCGGCATGGCGGTGTGCACGCCCGCTTTGGGGCGTGCCGGGTCGTCGCCTTCGGCGGGAACCGTGATGTGTGGATGGGGAGGCCTTCGGCGGGAACCGTGGTGTATGGGTGGGGAGGCCTGCGGCGGGAGCCGTGGTGTGTGGATGGGGAAACCTGCGGCGGGCGTGCCCGTGTGTGGATGGGGAAACCTGCGGCGGGCGCATTGTTGGCACGTTGATTGGGCTCAACGGTGCAATCGACCCGTGCGCCGGGCACGGCGCGGAAAAGGGAAACGCACCAAAAACCGCCGGGGGAGAGGTTTTTGGTGCGTTTCAGGGAAGGTACGATCAATTGGTAGAAGCAGAAAAAATCGCCGACCGGAGCGAGCGTTGTGGGGGGTCGCCCCAGGTCGGCAAGGAAGGTACGATCAAGGATCTAACAGAGCACAATTTGAAGGGCGTGGACGGCGGACGCACTTCTCGCGGCGTGCCACCGTCCGCCCAGTCTGGTTGATTAAGCGTGGGCCGCTTCGAACTGCTCGGTTTCCGTCGAGCCGGCCAAAGCGGTGGTGCTGCTTTCGCCGCCGGAGATGGCTTGCGCCACGGCGTCGAAGTAACCGGTACCCACTTCGCGTTGGTGTTTGGTGGCGGTGTAACCGTTGACTTCGCTGCCGAACTCAGCTTGTTGCAGTTCGGAGTAAGCCGCCATGCCGCGATCTTTGTACTGGCGTGCCAGTTCGAACATGCCGTGGTTGAGGCTGTGGAAGCCGGCCAGCGTGACGAATTGGAACTTGTAACCCATGGCACCCAGTTCGCGTTGGAATTTGGCGATGGTGGCCTTGTCGAGGTTGGCTTCCCAGTTGAACGAGGGCGAGCAGTTGTAGGCCAGTTTTTTGCCAGGGTATTTGGCTTGGATGGCTTCGGCGAACTTGCGGGCGTCTTCCAGGCAAGGGGTCGAGGTTTCGCACCAGATCAGGTCGGCATAAGGGGCGTAGGCCAAGCCGCGAGCGATGGCCTGATCGAGGCCGCCTTTGATGCAGTAGAAACCTTCAACGGTGCGTTCGCCGGTCATGAAGGCATGGTCGGTGGGGTCGATGTCGGAGGTCATCAAGTAGGCGCTGAAGGCGTCGGTCCGTGCCACCAGCAGGCTGGGCACGCCCATCACGTCGGCGGCGAGGCGCGCGGCGGTCAGGGTTTTGACGAAGTGTGCGGTGGGGATCAGAACTTTACCACCCAAGTGACCGCATTTCTTTTCAGAAGAGAGTTGGTCTTCGAAGTGTACGCCGGCGGCGCCTGCTTCGATCATGGCTTTCATCAGCTCGAAGGCGTTGAGGTTGCCACCGAAACCGGCTTCGGCGTCGGCCACAATGGGTGCGAACCAGTCGATGTCGGTTTTGCCTTCGCCCCAGTGAATTTGGTCGGCGCGTTGCAGCGTTTGGTTGATGCGCTTAACCACGTGCGGCACGCTGTTGGCGGGGTACAGGCTTTGATCGGGGTACATTTGGCCGGAGAGGTTGGCGTCGGCGGCGACCTGCCAGCCGGACAAGTAGATGGCTTTAAGGCCGGCTTTGACTTGTTGCATGGCTTGGTTGCCGGTCAGTGCGCCGAGCGCGTTGACGTAAGGCTCTTCGTTAATCAGTTTCCAGAGTTTTTTGGCGCCGCGATCGGCCAAAGTATGTTCAATGCGGATTGAACCGCGCAGTTTCAATACGTCTTCGGCACTGTAGGGACGGCTAATGCCCTGCCAGCGTTCTTCGTTGGCCCATTGTTGGCGGAGCGCTTCGGCTTGTTGTTCGAACTGATTCATGATGATCTCCCATTCTTGTATCAAAGCTTTTCGCCACAAACGCGGCGTGTGGTGGCCACCGCTGAAAACGGCCGCCGAGTTAAGGGGTCGGAGGGGACGAAAAGTGCCCCATCGGGTTAGCGGAGTGGACCGGCGAGATCGCTGGCCATGCTGAGAAAAGGTTGGAAGCTGTCGGCGGTGAACAGTTCGCAGGCGCTGTGATGCGCTTTGTGCCAACTGTCGCGGTCGGCGTGTGGGCCGAGTTCGTCAAAAATACGCGCGAGCTCTTCGTCAAAGATGCGGCGAATGAGGTCGGCAGTGACCGGGGTACCGCAGTCGAGCGTGACTTTGTGGTGAAGCCATTGCCACGTTTGGGCGCGTGAGATTTCGAGGGTGGCGAGATCCTCCATGAGGTTGTCCCAGGCGATGCAGCCGATGTCGCGGCGCCAGCCTTCAAGGTAGGCGATGCCGACGCGGGCGTTGGTGCGCAGGCCTTCGAGTGTGCGTGGCCCGCTGCCTTGCGGCAAGAGGTCGGGGTACTTATCACCGGCGGGGATGACCTCGAGTTGGTTGTCTTGGGTGAAGGCGCTCATGGCGGTGCCGATGAAGTAGGGGTGCGAGACCCAGCAGCCGTCGTGGCCCATGTCGGCTTCCCATTGTTTGTCGGCCGCCACTTTTTCCGTCTGCTTTTGCCGTAATGCCGCATCGCGGCCAGGGGTGAAAGCGGCCATGCCGCCCAGTGCGGCGGCGCCGCGTTGGTGGCAGATTTGGATCAGACGTTGGGCGTAGTTGTTCATCCAGGGGCGGTTCATACCGATTGAGGCGCGGTCGGCCATGACGCGGTCGGGGTGAAACTTGAGGGTTTTGATGTCGGAGAAAATTTTATCCCAGCGGCCGACATTGAGGCCGGCGGCGTGCTCGCGCAATTCGTAGAGGATTTCCTCGATTTGGAAGGCGGCGGGCAGGGTTTCAATCAGGAAGGTGGCGCGCAAGGTGCTTGTGGGTAGGTCGAGTGCGGCTTCGAGTCGGTTAAAAAGGTCGTTCCACCAGCGTGCTTCGAGGTGGTGTTCGACCTTGGGCACATAGTATTTGGGGGTCACGTTGCGGGCGATCAGGGTTTTGGCGCCGTGGAACCAGGTCAGCACCAGGTCAAGCAAACCGCCGCTGACGGGGTTGCCGTCGACGACGACGTTGCTTTCGTCGAGGTGAAGGCCGCGAACGCGGACCATCACCAGTGCCATATCGTCGGCGTTGAGTTGGTAGACCTTTTCGGGGCGGTCACCGCGAGCGGGTTCGACGTGGCGCAGGTCGCCGCGGGCGGCGCCGAGGAAGTTGTGAACGCCGTCGACGACATTGGTCCAACTGGGTTTCATGCTGTCTTCAAAGTCGAGCATGGCGCAGTCGGCGCGGTGGCCGTCGCTGTTGCGTGACAGCATGTTGATCACCATTTTGGTGGAGTTAACCGGGCCGGTAATTTCAACGCGGCGTTTCTTTAAATCGGCGGGCAGGGGGGCGACGCGCCAGTCGCCTTGAACGGCGGTGCTGTTACGGTCGCCGTAGGCGGGCACTTTGCCGGCGTCGTAATCGGCTTGGCGGTACTGACGTGCCTGCAAAAGCGATTGGCGGGTGGGCTCGAAAGCGCGCGCCATTTCGGCGAGAAGGGCGACGGCGTCGGGGGTGAGCAAGGCCTTGGCCGATTCAGTCAGGGCGTCGCGGTGAATAAAAACACCATCGGCGAGCTGTTGGAAAGCGGGATGAGTCGCGGTTGCTTCGATGACGGACGTGGTCAAGAGCGCCTCCTCGTGTGGGCTGAGCGTGATTACTTGCCGCATTGTGGCGAGTTGTTGAGACGTATCTTAAGTTTGCGAACATGGGGTGTCAAGCGAATATTCGCTAAAATGTCAAAAGTCGCTGGGGTGTTTGGGTGATGGTTGCGGTTGTTGGGAGGTAAAATCTTTATTTATAGCCAGTTGAGTTGTTGTTTGTGTTTGCCTGTCGAGATTGATCTGGTGGCGTGATTTGTGTGAGTTGTGGATTTTGCCGAATTTTTCTTGGGTATTTATTGCGAATATTCGCTAAGTCGAGTGATTCGCTGTGGTTTTGTCTGTGTTTTGGATGGGGTTGCACTGAGAATCATGGCGCGCTACGGCATAAAAGATTGGCTCACTTGGTAGATTTTGTTGTAAGGGTTGTAAATAAGCAGGTTGCCTGGATGGGTTCCGCTTTTGTCGCACCTTGGCATACGCCGCCTCGCCCTGCGGCGCCATGATTACAGCGCGACCCTTTTCGCGAAGATCCCTGCACCTACCGGCTCAGTTCGGTTAGAATGACGACAGGCGAAACGCTGATCGGTCGCTGTTTCGCGCGGCCGACGTTGACACCTTTTCTTTCACGTGCGCGGCACTAAGATGGATGGGACCTGGTTTGTCTCGACCCGCTCGCGCTTTTGCGACACGCCTCGGCACCGCCGGTGCGGTGTTCTGTTTCCACGCAACAATTTGGGGGCCTGACACACATGGATAATGATCTGATCCGACTGATCCTCGGGATGAAGGTGCGCCAATTGCGCCAACAAGCCCACCTGTCTTTACAGGATCTCGCCAAAAAAACCGGCATGTCGGCTTCCTATTTAAATGAAATCGAAAAAGGCAAGAAGTACCCCAAAGCCGAAAAGATTATGTCGCTGGCCGAGGCTTTGTCGGTTGGCTACGACGATCTTGTATCGCTGCGTTTGGAAGAGGATTTGGGTAACCTAACGCCGGTGCTCAATTCGCCCCTGATCCAAAAGTTTCCCTTTAAACTGTTTGGTATTTCGGCCCAGGAATTGATTCAACTGATGGCGCGCGTGCCCCGTGAAATGGGTATTTTGGCCAAAGTTCTTGAGGACATGGGCCACAACTACGACATGCGCGTCGAGCATTTTTTCCACACCGCGTTGCGCTCTTTCCAAATCCTCAACAACAATTTCTTTGCCGATATCGAGAAGTCGGCCGATCGCTTTCGCAAAACCAACGGCTGGGAAGCGGATCGCATCATTGGGTTTGAGGAGTTGTTGCCGGTGCTGCAAGAGCGCTTCGGCGTTTCTATCGACGTGGACCAACTAGCCGAACATCCGACCCTCAACCACATGCGTTCGGTGCTAACCCAAGACAATCGCTTGTTATTGCACACGGCGCTTTCCAAACCGCGCATGGCCTTTGCCTTGGGTCGTGAGTTGGGCTACCGCCTGATGAAAGCCGATGAACGCGCCTACAGCTCGCCACCCTTGGAGGTGGGCACCTTTGAGGAAGTGTTCAATAACTTCAAAGCGTCCTACTTTGCCAGCGCCATTTTGCTGCCGCGCGAGCGTTTGTTCCGCGATCTGAAAAGCTTCTTTAAGCTGAGCTTTTGGGATGCCGACGCCTTTATGAACCTAATGGCCGGCTACAAGGTGACGCCGGAAACCTTTTTCTACCGGCTGAGTCAATTGGTGCCGCATTACTTCCGCTCCAAACGCGTGCATTTCCTGAAGTTTGAGCGCAAGGCCGGCGAGAGTCGGGCGCAATTGGTCAAGCAGCTCAATATGTCGAATGTGCACATTCCCCACGGGATCGGCCTCAAGGAACAGTTTTGCCGACGCTGGCTTTCCCTGTACGTGATTGACGAGCTGGAAGCCGAGCCGGAAAAAGAAATGGTGATCGGCGTGCAGCGTTCGCGCTTCATCGAATACGACAGTGAGTTTTTCTGTATTTCGGTCGCCTTCCGCGGCATGTTGGATCCCAACCAATACTCAAGCTTAACGCTCGGTTTTCAAGTCGACGCCGCGCTGCGCAAAACGGTGCGCTTCCTTGCCGATCCCAAGGTGCCACACCGCGAGCTGGGGCAAACCTGTGAGCGTTGCCCGTTAACGGCGGATCGCTGCAGCGAACGGGTGACCGAACCCACGCTGTACATGGAGAACAAACGTCGGGTCGAACGCCTGGCCGCCTTGAATCAGTTGCGATCGGGCACCCCGGTTGGATCGTCGTCTTAACCTGCTTTTATGGGTTGTCGTGGTTGGTGGCCTGCACCAACCTTAGGCACAGATGTTGGTGATTGTGGCGTAGGCTGAGTGGGTGTGCTGTGTCTGTAACGGCGCAGCGGCCGACGTGTGATTGAGGTATGGATCTTGGGATTCGTAAAATAAGAAAGATACATGGGCGCCATTGTCGGCTGCGCCGTCAACAACGTGCACAAACATATTCTCAAGCGCTTTGGTGATCATGACCGCCTGTTCCGGGTGAAGCAGTTGTGCGAATTCAAATGATTGTCCGAGAATCCGCTCCAGCGAGAATAGAGCGAACTTTGTCACATAGCTATTAAAGGATTTAAGAGACGCTTCCCGGGTATCGAGGCGAATATAAGCAAACGGTTGGGTGATAATATTGGTAAATAAGGAGAGAAGAAGCGCTTTTTCAGTAATGGTGCCTTCGGTCAATTTTCGCAATTGGAGCAGTCCACGAATTACCGTTTCATATAAATTCTTGTAAAGGGTTCTGTTGTTCAATAAGCGCATTTTGGGGTTCAGGAAGTGATTTTGTAACAACGCACACGAGTCGCTTTCCGGCTCAAAGAACGGTGATGGGTTGTTTTTGAGCAATTTGTTTAGAATGACTTGTCGACACCAGGGTTGTCCAAAGAAGTCGGTGGCGGGAATGCCACTGAAGGCTTGCTTTAGCATGGACTCGTGCGCGCGCGTCGCGCGTTTTTCGATGAACGGTTGGCTTGACTTGTCTGTGTGAGGATCCTCATCCACCATCGGGTTTGTTTCAGGAAATTCCAGCATCTATTCTCCTTTCCTGGCTATCTAATGATTCAAGTGCCACACGCCGGCCCAAATGAGGCGATGCTAGGCGGCGTCATCGCCGTATCTTTCGGGCTGAAATTTGTCTTTTAGAAAGGCTTGTCCTTGTTGGTACGTGCCGAACGCTGTATTAGTTTTCTCTTTAACACGTTTCATGTCAGTGTTTTGCCAGGGTTTTATCGACCCCTGGTGTTCAGTAGAAGGTATGAATCGGTGTGAAAACAAATAGTTGCCTTGTATTATCTGTTGACTGGTGTGATTTGGCTCTTGTGAATTAATTCGTAAAAACGAGGAAAAACTGCTCAAAGAAATTGATTTTTTTTGAATCGCCTTGTTCACGAGCGAGGGGCGTGACGCTCATTTCCTGAGTGTGCTTGTCTGTCGGTCCTTTTGTTTCGGACTTGCTTTGTGCCATGCCGACGGCCTGTTGGGTGCACAAGCGCCCGACTAATGAAGGTTTTTTTGTGCTGAAGCGGGGGGCGATATTTGTCGCAGCCCCCGCCAGACGGGGTTCAGGCACTTGGTGGCGTTGGTGTTTTACCGCCGAGCCGTGCGTTGTTGAGGCGCAGCGCGTTCGCAATCACGCTAACCGAGGAAAGTGACATTGCCAAAGCGGCCCATTCGGGGGCAAGCAGGGCGCCGGTTAAGGGGTACAAGGCACCGGCGGCGAGGGGAATGCCTGCCGCGTTGTAGGCGAAAGCGAAAAATAGGTTCTGGCGGATGTTGCGTCGGGTGGCGCGTGCCAACAAAACGGCCTGCACCAACCGCTGGATATCACCCTTGAGCAGGGTCACGGCGGCACTTTCGACGGCGATGTCGGTGCCGCCGCCCATGGCGATGCCGACGTGAGCGGCGGCCAAGGCGGGCGCGTCGTTGATGCCGTCGCCGGCCATGGCGACCACCGCACCTTCGTCCATTAAGCGCTTCACCAGCGTGCCTTTGTCGGTGGGTAACAAGCCCGCATGGACTTGTGCGATGCCCAACTCCTCGGCAACAGCTCGCGCCGGGCGGTTTTGGTCGCCGGTGGCCATCATCAGGCGTATGCCGGCGTGCTGAAGCGTCGCGACGGCTTCTTTTGCACCTTGCTTGATTTGATCGCGGATGGCAAATGCCGCCGCAAGGCGACCCGCGACGGTCATGGTGACCACCGAGGCGCCTTTACTTTGGTGGGTTTCGGTAAAAGCGGCGACCGCGTCTAGGGCGATGCCTTGTTCCTTGGCGAAAGCCGCATTGCCCAGAGTTAAGCTTTGACCGGCGACGCTGCCGCGCACCCCGCGCCCGGCGACTGCTTCAAATGATTGCAACATCGGCAGCGTATCGGTCGCCTTGCCGGCCGCTTGCATGAAGGCTTCGGCGAGTGGGTGTTCGCTACCGCTTTCGAGGGCGGCGGCGAGTCGAAGGATTTCATCTTTGCTGAAGCCAGGCTGGATTTGGTGGGCGACAAGGCTGGGTTTTCCTTCGGTTAGGGTGCCGGTTTTATCGAGGACGAGGGTATCGACTTGGGCTAATTTTTCTAAAGCGGCCGCGTTTTTCACCAGCACGCCTAGGCGTGCGCCGCGTCCAATACCGACCATGGTCGACATGGGGGCGGCCAAGCCGAGCGCACAGGGACAGGCGATGATCAGTACCGATACGGCGGCAATCAGGCCGTATTGCAGGCCGAGCGCGGGTGCCCACCAAAGCCAAGCGGCTAGCGTGAGCAGGGCTGTGAGCGCGACTGCCGGTACGAACCAGGCGGAAACCCGGTCGGCCAAACGTTGCAACGGAGGTTGGCTGCGCTGAGCCGTTGCCACAAGTTGCACGATGTGCGCGAGTAAGGTGTCGTGGCCAACTTTGTCCGCATGCACGACCAAGCCGCCTTTGCCGTTGAGCGTACCGGCAAACACCGTATCGCCGACGCTTTTGGCGGCGGGCATCGGCTCGCCGGTGACGCCTGCTTCATCGACATAGCTGTCGCCACGCGTCACGGTTGCATCTACCGGGATTTTTTCGCCGGGTCGCACACGGATGGCGTCGCCGACGCGCAAATCAACCCGGGCGACGTCTTTTTCGGTTCCGTCGGGCTCGATGCGACGTGCGTGGGTCGGCGCCAAACCCAGCAGCGCTTGGAGAGCGCGCCCCGTTTTTTGGCGCGCCTTGAGTTCCATGACTTGGCCGAGCAGTACCAGGGTCACAATGACGGCGGCCGCTTCGAAATAGACCGGTACCACGCCGTGAACGCGCAGTGCTGCCGGAAACCAAGCGGGTACGAGTAAGGCGGCCACACCGGCTAGATAGGCACTGCCGGTGCCCAATGCGACCAGGGTGAACATGTTGGGGGCGCGGTGCCGCAGGGAGGCAACGGCGCGTTCGAAAAACGGCAGACCGGACCAGCACACCACGGGTGTGGCCAAAATCCATTGCAGCCACTGATCAATGCGCGGATTAATAAGATGTCGGCCAAACCAATGAGCGCTCATCTCGAGCACAAACAAGGGCAGTGTGAACAAAGCGGCGAGCATGAGACGGCGGCGAAAATCGATGAGTTCGTGAGGTTCGCCCGCCTCAATGTCGGCGATCTCCGGTTCCAAGGCCATGCCGCACTTAGGGCAAGCGCCAGGCCCCAGTTGACGCACGTCCAGGTGCATCGGGCATAGATATACCGTTTCAGCGGGGTTCACGCCGGCGGGTAACACGGGTGCGTGGTGGGTGGATTGGGAATGGTGACAACAATCGCTCATGGGGCGACCTCCTGGATGATCTCTTGCTAAAAGGCATGTTAGAGTCTCCAGTAACTGGAAGGTCAAGCGATGCAAACGAGAAAATAGGTGAACGAGGAGAACGGCGATGTTGCAAATCGGGGGTGCGGCTAAGGCCGCCGAGTTACCCGTCAAAACAGTGCGCTACTACGACGAGATCGGACTGATCAAAGCCAACACGCAAAGTGAAAAGGGCTACCGGCTCTACGACGAAAGTGCGGTCCACAAACTGATTTTTATTCGTCATGCACGTGCTTTTGGGTTCTCGATCGAGGTGTGTCGCGAGTTACTCGATTGCTACCAAAATCCGGCGCGCACCAGCCAAGAAGTAAAAGCGGTCACGGCGCGGCACTTGGCGCAAATCCGCGAGAAAATGGCGGCGCTGCAGCAGCTACACGATACGCTGACGCATTTGGCCGATCACTGCCATGGCGACGAACGACCCGATTGCCCGATCATCGATTACCTCGCCGACCCGGACAATGACCCACCGACAGGCGTGCTTTAAGTCGTGGCTTTTCCCCAACAGTTTTGGGACCATGACGGGCGAACGCCGCGTGACTACAGCGCTTTGGTCAATCGCGAAGCGCGCTTTATGGGGCGGCTGCTTGAGCCTGTTCAAGAATGGCTTGCGGCGTGGGGCGCACGCGGTAGTTCTCGGAGACGTCGGACCACAGAATGCGGCCGTCGCGGTTGATAAGTAAACGCGCGGGGCGACCGATGTCGCTGCCGTTCATTGGGTTACCGCCTTTATGTAGCAGGCCGAGCGCGGTGACAAAAGCAGCGTTGGGGTCGTTGAGTAAGGGGTAGGTGAGGTCGAGTGCACGCTGCGTTTTCTGCAGTTGGACGGGGTCGTCGACGGCAAGCGCGGCAACGGCGATGCCGGCACTTTCAAATTGATCTTGCATGGTTTGGAGCTGGACCAGCTCGTGCTTGCAGAATGTTCACCAATGGCCGCGAAAAATCACCAACAAGGCGCGCTGTTTGTCGCCAAATACATCGCCGAGATGGGCGGTGACGCCGGCGGTCTCCAGCGGAAGGGTCATGGTGGTGCTGGGAATGGTTCGATCCTTGGCCACTTCAATCGGTGCCGGTCCATAGCTGGACCAAACAAAAACCCACATATAAAAAAGAACGGAGAGGCCCCAGCCGGCGAGGTTGGCGATCACTTTGAGGATTTTACCTTTGCCGCGCAGGTCGTAGGCCATCAGGCCAAGGGCGAAACTGGAAATGAGCATGCTCAGCCACGGGACGCGCGGTAAATAACCGAGCGTTATCACCATGAGGTGATAGGTGAGGAGGGCGGCAAAAACCAAGATGAATCCGATGATGGTTTTCAAGGGGGCGTGCTCCAGGGGATTTGTTTACAAAGACTTTACCTGCGATTCAATGGGAAGTAAAGTGTGGGCAATCGGGATATCCGAAAGTATGAGGTGGTTGCGCCGTACCGCGCCACCGGCCGTGCCGTTTGATGGGCGTTCGCGTTTTGGCGACAATCCGGCCGGCGCACCAGTTGACTTATGGCAGTGGGAGCAATCAGCATGAACCGAATTCGTTTGTCCTTCCTTTTTTTATGGGCGGCTGCAGTGCCGCTGTGGGCGCAGGCGCCCCAGACGATTTACACCAACGGTCGCTTTTATACGGTTGATGAAAAGCAGCCCTGGGCCGAGGCGGTCGCCGTGCGCGACGGCCGCATCAGTGCCGTCGGTAAAGCAGCCGAGGTGCTGGCGAGTAAAAGCGAAACAACCCGCGTCGTCGATTTAGGCGGGAAATTTGTCATGCCGGGTTTTGTGGAAGGCCACGCGCACTTGCGAAATTTGGGCGAAGCACAACTTAATCTCAAGCTGGGTTCAGCGCGCAACTGGGACGAGGTGGTGGCCATGGTCGCCAAAGCGGCTAAGGAAACGCCGGAAGGGCAGTGGATCATCGGTCGCGGTTGGCACCAGGAGAAGTGGGACATAATACCGGCGGACACGGTGCGCGGTTTCCCCACTCACGCCTTGTTGAGCAAAGCCGCGCCCAAGCATCCGGTGTGGCTGACTCACGCCAGCGGCCACGCGGCGATTGCCAACCAAAAGGCGATGGCCTTGGCGGGCGTAACCGACCAAAGCGCCAACCCCGAGGGTGGCGAGATCTTGCGCGACACGCAGGGTCGCGTAACCGGCATCTTTAACGAAACCGCCGAAGGATTGATTAGCGCGGCCTACGCCAAGTCGCAAGCGGCTTTAAGTGCTGACGCGCGCCGTCAACAACTGCGCAAAGCACTGCGTTTGGCGATGATGGAGTGTTTGTCGAAGGGCATTACCTCGTTTCAAGATGCCGGCGTCGATTGGGAAACGCTCGATCAGGTGAAAACGTTCGCCGAGGAAGGCAAGCTGGGTCTGCGCTTGTGGATGATGGCCTTCGGGGACGCGGCAAGCCTGCGGCAGCGTTTGCCCGAATACCGCAACCTGCGCCAAGCGGGCAACGGCTTCTTGACCTTGGGCGGCATTAAAGCCTATTCAGACGGTGCTTTGGGCAGTCGCGGTGCCTGGCTGCTCAAACCCTACAGCGACGATCCCAGTACCAGCGGCCACAATGTCACCTCGCTCGATGATTTGGCCGCCTTGGCGGATGTGGCGCTTGAGTTTGAATTGCAACTGTGTGTCCATGCGATTGGCGATCGTGGCAACCGTGAGGTCTTGAACCTCTTTGAGCGCAAGTTAAAGGGTCGCGACCTGCGCTGGCGCATTGAGCACGCGCAACATTTAAACCCGCAAGATATTCCTCGTTTCGCTCAACTTAAGGTGATCGCCAGCATGCAAGGCGTGCACTGTACCTCGGATGCACCCTTTGTGATTAAACGCCTCGGCGAGCAACGTGCCAAGCACGGCGCCTACGTGTGGCGCTCGCTGTGGGAGAGCGGTGCGATCGTCAGCAACGGGACCGATGCGCCCGTGGAAGACGTGTCGCCGTTGGCGAGTTTGCAGAGTACGGTGACACGGGTGAGCCGCGATGGTTCGGCGTTTTTCCCCGACCAAGCGTTGACGCGCGCGCAGGCGATTCGTTCCTACACGCTTAACGCGGCTTATGCGGCCTACGAGGAACCCTTTAAGGGCAGCTTGGCGGTGGGTAAGTTCGCCGACATGGTGGTGCTCGATGGGGATCTGACCCAAGTCGCAGCCGAAAAAATCGGTCAAACGCGGGTTTTGCAAACGATTGTGGCCGGTGAGGTACGCTACCGCGCGCCTTAACCGAAGCATCACACGACGGGCCTGCGCCGCATTGCGTCGCGGCCCGTTTGCCTTGGGTGAATCCCTTTGCAGCCAATGGTTTTACCGGTGATTTTCGCTGTTTTTTTGCGTGGATCACCGTCGCCCGCCGCTGTTAAAGGGGGTTTGCGATTTGCGTTAAACACGCTATATTCGTCACACTTAGGGCGGGTAACGCAAGATGCGACGGGTTTCGTCACCAAAACGGTTGGCGAAGGTGCAAAGATGGGAATCGACCGTGCGACAGCGCGACGCCCATTGCAAAGCCGTGGCTTGCAAACGGCGGTGCTTTTGGAAAAGCATTGCCGGTGACGCGAACGATAAGTGACCAAGGGTTTGGCGGCGTTTTCACCTAAAGTGAGCGATTCGGTTGAAGGCAATAGCGCAAATTTTGACGCAGGACGCGTCAAGCGTTGGTGTGAAATCTGCTGGAAAACGCACCGGCGTACGAGGAAAGTACGCCGCGCATTTTTCGGCACCTTGCAGACCGACGGATTGTGGGATTGCCCTGCAATGAATCGTTTCGTTTCGGTTTCATGATGGGTGGCCGGTAATGCGGCATTTTTTTACAGCGTCCATCCATTCGCGCCGAAGAAGAGACATGGAGCGGCTGCTCTGGTCACGATCGTCCGTGTGTTGGCCGTTGCCCGAGGTTCTTGATGGAGGCAGTTCTGAGCAAGAAGCTTTGGAAGGAAACAGACCGCGAATTGATCAAACGGTGCCTCGCCGGTGAGCAACCGGCGTGGGACGCGCTGATCCATCGCTACAAGCGGCTGGTGTACCATTTCCCCAACGGCGCCCGCCTCAATCCCGAAGATTGCGACGAAGTCTTTCAAGAAACGTTTGTGGCGATCTACAAGCAACTGGAAAAGTTGTTGGAAGTGGAGGACCTCAGCCGCTGGATTGCCACGGTGGCCCAACGCATTACCTGGCGGACCGCCAATAAACGCCGCAATCAGAACGATTACGAAGTTCCGCAAGAATACGATGTGGCCGATCCCGACGAGATTGCGCCCAAAAACTTGGAAATCAAACTCCAGCAAAGTATTGTGCGCCAGAGCCTGGGTTTGCTGAATACGCGTTGCCGTAAACTGTTGTATTTATTGTTCTACGAGCATGATTCAAGCGACTACCAAAAGATCTCCGAGCAGGCCGGTATTCCCCATGGTTCGATTGGGCCGACGCGGAAGCGCTGTTTGCTGAAGTTCAAAGAGCTTTTGAAAAAACGCGGTATCCACGAAAAAAATGTATCTGAATGGCTTTGAGCCATCACTTTATGGGTAGTCTGGATGACGCAAAGCGAGAACCCAACTTCGATCCGCAGCCAAACTCTTTACCTATTAAAAAGAAATGCTCTGTTCCAGGGCGCAAGACGTCCCCGCATCAGCGGGACAACAGAGTGGGTGGTTTTCATAGAAAACAACCCCGGGTCGGCTGAGATTCATGGGTTCCGCCCATATTTCAATATTTGATGAAGCTCCGGGAGGCCAAACGGCATGTCACACGACGTTTTTTTTGAATCCATGATGGAGTTAACCGCCCTTGACGACAGTGTGGTGGTGCCGGAGGCGGGAATTCAAGCCGCACAGGCGATTTTCCAACCCAAAGCCAAACCTTCATTTTCCCATCTTTTTGTTCTGCGACCCTTGCAGCACGCCTTTGTCCGTGACGCCGGCGTTAAAAAGTGGTTTTACGATTTGCCCAACGGTTTTTACCTCTCCCTCGAGCAGTCCACCGATAAAAGCGGGATTCACCTGCATGGATTCATCAATGGCATTGATGAATCCGAGGTGTTTTTGTATGGTACTGAAAGCGTCAGTCGCACGCGCATCGAAAATGGTGTGTTCGATTTCGTCAGCCTTGAGCGTGGCGAGTACTCGCTGTCATTTTGGCAAGGTGAGGAACGTTATTGGGTCAACAAGTTATACCTCAAGGAGTGGAGCTAGACCCCGCCGACCTAGGCCGTCGTGTCCTCGCCGGTCAGGTATCGTTCAGCCACCTTGAAGAACGTTTCCTAAACCTCTTAAGCCAAGATATCAATAAAGTTAAGCCGCTCGCTTTAATGCTTGAGCGGCATCACGAAGCGCTTCAGGCCTTGCAACAAGCCAAGGCCTTTTGGCTGATTGCCCGTTATTACGAGGCGCGTTCGCAGCACCGGCTCTCCATTCGTTGGGTGCGCGGTGCTAAATCGCGTTTTGAGAGCTTGGGGCTCAGCCAAAACGTGCATCAGTGTTTGCGGTTACTGGGTTCCGCCTACCACTACCTGGGCAATTACGAAAAAGCCTGCGAGTGTTACGAAGCCATTTTGGCCGAAGACGACTTGCCGAACCTCGAGCGGCTTAAGGTCAGCAGTAACCTGGGGGCGCTCGAGAACCGTCGCCACAACTACGGGCCGGCGTTGGTGTATTTTCGTCGGGCCGTCGACATCCTCAAAAGTGAGCCACAGCCCAAACTTGAGGCGATTATTCGCTACAACATGGCCAATACCCAGGTTTGCACCAATGCGTTTTCCGAAGCCGAAAACAATTATCAAAACGCGTTGACGCTTTTTCGCGAACTCGACCTCAAGTTGTACGAAGCGACTGTTTTACAGGCGTTTGGCAATCTCTACACCATTTTGGGACAGTTTTATTTGGCCGAGCAGCGTTTGATTGAAGCGCGTGAGGGTTACGCGCAAAGCGGCGATGATTTTGGCGCGGCCCTTTGTGATCTCGATCTGTACCGCATGTTTATTTTGCTGAACCGTTTCGACGAGGCTTTGGATCAAGTGGAACACCTGGTGCACGGTTTTAAACGCTTGGGCCGTGTGATGGAGCAAGGGCTGGTGTGTTATTACGCGATCGAAGCGGCGCTGGCGTTAAAAGAGGAAGAACTGGCGACGGAATATTTGGACCGCGCCATGCGCCTTTTTCGTCGCGAAAAAAATCACCATTACCTGGCCCGCTGCGATCTTTACCGCGCCCGCCTTGCCGCCGGTCGCAAACGCGGTTCGCGCGCGCTTTTTTACCTTAACCGCGCCGTTTGCGAGTTTGTCCGCACCGGCCACAAGGAATGGGAACTCTACGGATTACTGGAAGCGATTCGTTGTCGGCCGGCGCCACCCGACGCACGCGAAATCGCCCGCTTGAAGCAACTGATTAAGTTTCCGCTCAGCCCGCGCGTGCGCACCGACGCCTTGTTGGTGCTTAGTGATGACTGGTATCGCAAAAAACAGGTCAAACGCTCCTGTGACTTGCTGTTTGAGGCCGTCGGCACGATTGAGGCCGAACGCGCCAGTATTGCCGCCGGCAGCCGCCGTAAAAGCTTTTTTAACGATAAAGCCGAAATCTACGCCTTGCTGATCGAACGCCTGTACCAGTGGCGGCGACCCGATGCCAAACGTTTGATGCTGCAAGTCATCGAGCTGAGTCGCGGTCGCCTGTTGACGGAAAAAATTTCGCAAGAGGATCGTGCGGCGGCGATTTTAAATCGCGAAGAACCCCTGCTTTTGGAAATGGATCGCGAGCACAACCGCTTGGTGCAGCTCAACCGTAAGTTGGAGGGTTTGCTGGCCCAAGACGATCCCTCCGTTTTGGAAATGAAAGCCCTGCAGGAATCGAAACAGGAAGTGCGGCGGCGCATGTCGGCCTTTCGCCGCCGGTTGCGCGATTCAGCGCGCATGGGCACCTATTTTCCGATTGATTTGGATGTCGACGAACTGCAGAAGCTCACGGCTGAGGATCATTTGCTGGTGTGTTTTTATCGCGGTCAATCCGGCTTATACCGGCTGACCTTGAGCCGCGAGTCGCTACAGACCGAGTTGTTGCCGCTCGACGGGCGTTTTCTGCGCGACCTCAACCAGCTGCAGGCGATGTCGGCGATGATTCACCCGGCACCGGATCGGCTGGCGCGTCTCAATGACTTGGCTGATCGTTTAAGTTCGCTGTTGGTGCCGGCGAAAGTAGGTGCTTACCGTCATTTGACCTACGTCTTTCACCGCGAATTGCACCGCTTTCCAGTGGCGTTGCTGCGTCGCAACGGTCGTTATTTGTTGGCCGACCACACGCTGAATCAGTGCCAGAACCTGTCGATGTATTACTTTGCGCTCAAACGCGCTTCGAGCCGTTTTCTTCGCCCTGTGTTTTACTTTTCGGACGATAAGCGCGATCCGGTAGCACCCGAACGCTCGATGTTAACCTCGCTTTTTCCGCGGGCATTGCAGCCGCGCGAATGGAACACGGCCGAGGTTGCGCGCACATGGCCCGACGCCGATGTGATTCATTTCGCCGGCCATTGTGCTTTTAATCGCCACGATCCCGATGAATCCTACCTGCTGCTGGCGGGCAATAAAGTGACCTTGCGCGATCTGGCCCAACTGCGTTTGGAACGACCCTTCATTAACCTTGCTTCGTGTCGCAGTGGCTCGGTGGTGGTCGCCGAAGGTAACGAACCCTTGGGTTTTGTGATCTCGTTGTTCGCCGCCGGCGCCGGTCAGATTCTGGCCTCTTTGTGGGATATTAACGACCATAAAACCGGCGATTGGATGAACCATTTCTACCAAGCCCTGCCGCAAGGTGTCAGCCATGCGTATCGGCAAGCCTGTTTGGCGATGATGGCGGTTGATCCCGATCCGCACTACTGGGCCGGTTTCTGTTTGCTGGGACGGCCTTAAGTGGGTTTGTTGGGGGAAATGGGGGGGTCGACTTCGGTGTTCGAGCCCCGTTTGTTGCTTTTGTGTCTCGGTTATTGTGCTAGGTTTTCGACGGTGATGCTGTTCCATACGTCGGCATCGCCGGTGCCGAGCATATCCCAGTATTGGTAATCGTTGGCATGGTAAATGGGTTTGGCGGTATTGAGAATACGGTCGCGGACGTAATGGCTCGATTCAGCAGGTGCCAGTTGCAATATGATGGCTGCCTGGCCGGCGATAATAGGTGCCGCCATCGAGGTGCCGGACCGGTAAATGAAACGGTTTCCGGGTGATGCAGATAGTATATTTTCGCCTTGTGCGGCGACTGAGACATAAGGCGAGTAGTTGGCGAACTCAGACTTTTTTAGGTTTTCGCCGATTGAGGTGACGGTAATCACGCCGGGAAGATAGCCAGGGTACTTAATGGCGTTGAGGTTGTCGTTGCCGGCGGAAGTCACGATGGTGATGCCGACCTGCTGTGCGAGGGTAATCCACCTTTCTAACATGGGTGAAGGTTCATCAATGCTCATGCTGAGGTTGATAATGTCGGCGCCGACAATAATTGCGTAGGCGACACCGTCAGCGATGTCCAAGAGCTCGGCTTGGCCGTCGCTATCGGCAACGCGGATAGGAACGAGGGTGGCATCAGGTGCCATGGTTTTGATAATGCCTGCGACATGGGTGCCGTGACCCCACCCTTCATCGTAAATCCCATTATTGTTGGTGTCGAGGTTCGAGCGTTCCTCCGAAGGATCGTAATCTCTATCTACAAAATCTATGGCCCAGTAGCTTATGTTATCTCGAAGGTATTCGTGGTTCATGTCGATGCCGGTATCGAGAATCGCGACCATGACCCCTTGGCCGGTGCTGTGGGGCCACGCTTTTCCAACACCGATACGATCAAGCCAGTCTTGCCCGAAAACGCTTGGGGCGGGTCGCTCATCGTTGTCTCGTTCATTCAGAAGGTTTTCGTCTGGATCCAGATCGTCGTCGAGAATGATGATCGAGCGAGAATCGACATGGCCGGCTGCCATTAGTTCGCGTAGTTCTAGCTTTTGATTGGGTTCCGCTACATCCGCGATTGCGCTGAGCTGTTTGATGAGGTCATTGGTGGACAGACTGCTTTCGATTTGGACACGGTATGAATTGATTTCTTCTCCTTGGGTGTAGGAAATCACGGAGAAGTTGGCGAGTTCGGTCACTAAGTCGACGGGTTGATGAAAGGTCAGAACGACCTGGTGGTGAGCGGCGGGGGCAAGGGTGACAAAAAAAAGCATAATGCTAAACCTAAGATAATACATCTGTACTCCTGTAGGACGCTGAAAAGGAAAGGTGTAGTGATTGTGGTTTAAAATATTAGGAGGTAGAATGACGGGTTGTGTGACTAAAAAAATACGGTTTTGAACATAATACCATATGTTGAAATATAAGAAAGGGGTTCGGTTAGTTGGTGGGGCATTTTTTTGTTGTTTTGTGAATTTTTCTACTTCTGCTGGGCCGTTAGGGTGGTGAGTGCGATTTTGGGAATTTAGTTCATGAGGTTTAATGAAGGTGAAGTTTTGGTGATGGGTGTATTTTCGTCAATGGTGGCTTGAGTTATTTTCAAGTGCCGGGCTTTTTCGGCATGTTTGCGTTGTTATTTTTGATTGCAAGGTTTCGTGAATATGTTCGATGTGCTTTTTTTGGCCACGACGCTCCCGATTTTGGTTAGCTTTTTCGCTGTTTAATCTCTGTGGGTATCTTGCCGATTGCAAACGCCCGATCCGCCTGCTTTAGGTCAGAAATGCAAAAGGGCCGACTTCGGTGAAGCCGGCCCCGGGTTTGATTTGTGTCGGTTTATTTCTTTAGGTTTTCCACCGTGATGCTGTTCCAGACATCGGCGTATCCGGTGCCGAGCATGTCCCAGTGATGGTAGGCGTTGGCGTGGTAAATGGGTTTGGTGGTGTCGAGAATGCGGTCGTAGACGTAGTAGCGCGACGCAAAGGGCACCAGTTGCAAGATGATGGCGGCCTGGCCGGCGACGATGGGGGTGGCCATCGAGGTGCCGGAACGGTAAACGAACCGGTTGCCGGGTGACGCCGAGAGTACGTGTTCACCTTGGGCCGCGACTGAGACGTAAGGCGAGTAGTTGGCGAAATCGGACTTGACCAGGTTGTCGTCAATCGACGTGACCGTTATCACCCCGGAGACGTTGGCGGGGTACTTAACTTGATTGAGGTTGTCGTTGCCGGCCGAGGTCACGATGGTGATGTTCATCTGTTGCGCAAAGGTAATCCAATCCTGTAGCAGTTGCGAGGGCTCATCAATGCTCATGCTGAGGTTGATGATATCGACACCCATCATGGTGGCGTAAGCGACGCCTTCAATGATGTCAAACAATTCGGCGTGACCGTCGCTATCGGCGATGCGAATGGGCATGATGGTCACGTCGGGTGCTACGGTTTTAATGATGCCGGCAACGTGGGTGCCGTGGCCCCAGCCTTCATCGATAATGCCGTTGTTGTTGGTGTCGAGGTTGGCGCGTACTTCGGACGGATCGTAATCTTCATCGACGAAATCAATGCCCCACGGACTGATGTTGTTGCGCAGGTAATCGTGGTTCATGTCGATGCCGGTATCGAGGACGGCGACAACGACGCCTTGACCGGTGGTGTGCGGCCAGGCTTTGCCAACGCGAATGCGGTCGAGCCAGTCTTGGCCGAACACACTGGGTGCGGGCCGTTCGTCGTTGTCGCGTTCGGCAAGAAGGTCTTCGTCGGGGTCGAGATCGTCGTCGAGAATAATGATGGAACGGGAGTCGACTTGGCCGGCGCCCATCAGCTCGCGCAGCGGTACTTTTTGGTTGGGTTCAGCGACAGTGGCAATGCTGTTGAGTTGCTGAAGGAGTTGGTTGGTGGACAGATTGCTTTCGATTTGAACACGGTATGAGTTAGTTTCTTCGCCTTGGGTATAGGAGACCACGTTGTAGTCGGAGAGTTCGTTCAAAATGTTGACAGGTTGATTGAAGGTCAAAATGACCTCGTGGCGAGCGGCATGGGCTAGGGTAACGAAAAAAAGCATGAAGACAAATCGAAGATGATACATCTGCACTCCTCGGGGAAGCTGTGACTGTAAGGCGTGATGATGGGTGTTTAAAACTATTAGGCGGTAGATAGACGGAATAAATATGTAAATAAATCGATTGCTACTTTATTAATATAAGAAGGAAAAAGCGAGGTCAATCACTTTTTGAGGTTTGTTATTCGTGTAAAGTTGTGCGGGGCCTTTTGTTTTTGCCGTTGGCGATGTTTTGCGGTGGCGTAAGTTGTTTGTAATTAGTTGCTTGTGTGAAAAGTGGAAAAGCCGGCAAAAAAGATCGAAAAAAATGTATCTCCTGTATGGGGCCGGGTACTTATGAGGTAGAACGTCGCGTGAAGAGCGCGGTTGTTCGAGTGTTGGCTGGACACCCTTCTTGCCGAGGAGATTTGCTACATTCCATGTGGCATATGAGCTCGCTATGTATGATGAGAGCAGTTTTTAATACTATGCTCTTGATTGCGAGACCTTTTGGGTTTGCAGAGACCCTTCGTCCTATTTTTTCCTATGACGAAAAAGCGAGGACTTTACCTTATCTTTATCCTCGACGGCCTCTACTGGCGTGACGGCCGTTCTGCCCCGACGGCGAGTTCTTTCCCTTGAGAGCTCGCCGTTTTTCCTTTATCGCGTTATCGAAGAAGCCGGTGCTCCTGATGGGGTGCCGGCTTTTTTATTGGTTGGATTGGGTTTTCTTGAGCCTGGGTAAAAAAAAGGCGGTGCGCCGAAGCACACCGCCAGGGTGATTAATAGGTGACCAGCGACAGCCACATGTCGATCAGGCCGTTGCCCGTGCCGTAACCCGGGTTGAGGTAGGCCACCGAGTAGGCTGAGTTGTATATAGCGCGTACCAAGCCGGTGCGGGTAATGCCTGGGCGCAATTCGCGCAGGAGGGCGGCTTGCGCGGCAACCATGGGGGTGGCCATGGACGTGCCGGTCCGTTCGGCCCAGCCGTCGCCGGGGTAGCAGCTGATGATGCTTTCGCCAGGGGCGACCAGGTCGACGTAGCTGCCGTAGTTGGCGAAGTCGGAGCGGTAGCCTTGGTTGGTGATCGAGCTAACCGTGACCACGCCCGGGATATTGGCCGGGTAGTTGAGGTAGCTGGTGTTTTCGTTGCCGGCCGAGGTGACGACCAGAATGCCGTTGCTTTGTGCCACGTCGATCCACGATCTCAGCAGTGGTGAGCTTTCACTCAGGCTGAAGCTGAGGTTGATAACGTCCACGCCCTGATCAACGGCGAAGGCGATGGCTTGAATCACGTCGAACAATTCGGCGCGGCCGCTGCTGTCAACAACACGAATCGGCAAGATTCGTGTCTCGGGCGCCACCAAGCGGATGATGCCCGCGACGTGGGTGCCGTGACCGTAGCTGACGGGATCGGCGGTCGTGAAACCGTAGTTTTGTTCTTCGTTGGGGTCGTAGTCGTTGTCGACGAAATCGTAGCCTTCGGCAAGGTGGTCGCGTAAGAAGCTGTGGCTGGTGTCAACGCCGGTGTCGATGACGGCAACGGTGGTGCCGGCGCCGCGCGTGTACAGCATCGTGGTGCGGTGTTCGGTTAAGCGGTGAAAGGGTTGGTCGTACACTTCGTTTGCTTGAACGTTGCCGCTGATGGGTTTGGTTAAGTCATCAAGAATGATAATCGAACGCGAGTTGAGAAGCGTGGGGTCGTCGGTCGAGTCGAGGGTTGCGGTGTCGTTGATTTCGGCATAAGTGACAGCCGCGTTGGCGCGCAATGCTTCGAGGATCTCAGCGGTGCTGAGATTGTCTTCGACGACAATTTTATGCAGTTTGTCATCGGAAGAGGCTTCGGTGTGGCTAATCGTTAGATCGGTGACCACGTTGGTGATCACTTCGGCTTGGTCAAGAGCGACGACAAATTCTTGTTGGGCAAAAAGGACGGTGCTTGGCAGCAGGGTTAGGAGGCAGAGGAAAGGTTTCAGTGATTTCATGGTGTCTCCTCAATCGATACAAAGATGGGAAGCAGGCGCCGGGTGGATGAGTCACTGCTTCTGGAGGATGCACCAGGTCCAGGTCAAGTTGTAGCTACAAACTTAAACAGGGCTCGTGCAGGTCGATGGGTATCGACCGAATATTGCTTAAATCCCTGGTGCTAAAGAGACCCTGCTGTTTTGGATGAGGTTCGAACGAACAAGTCGGCAACTTGTTGTGCGCCCTTTTCGGCTGGGCCGCTTTCGCTGTTGGGGAAGCGCTTTTTTTTGGGACGGATTCGATTCGAAAAGCTCGAAGTCGAGAGGGACGGGTCGTTATTGCTCGGTAAGTACCGAAAAAAGACGGCACTTTAAACCCAAAGTGACGTGATGCGGTGTCTCTTTTGGGCTTGGGCGGAATCTCATAGGAATAAATCAGGAAAGAATGTTTCCTTATTCCGATCAATAACCTCTTCTAAAATAATCTATATTCAACATTTGTCAATGCTTAAGCCGCTGTAACCAGGAGAACTTTGTCATGAAAAGGGGGGGATGGCCGTTTTTGCGTGGCAATGGCATGGTTGGCACCCATTGATGAGCCATGTTGACGGCGTTGCTGCCGTAAAAAAGGTGTATCTCAGTCGACCGACGCGGTACCTGGTAGAAGAGTAGTCAAATTTGCCGGGTGGGTGAATTGCTGCTTCTGGAATGATGCGCTCCAGAAAAAAGATCCAACATGGTCGCGATCGGGTGGCGCCGATCTCGTAATTTATCGTTTTAACCCTAATATTTCCTGAAGTATCTGATCCGCAGTGGTCACTGACTTCGAGTTGGATTGGTATCCTCTTTGGTGGATGATGAGTTCGGTGAATTCGTCGGCGATGTCGACGTTGCTGGATTCTAATGCTCCGCCGAATACTACCGTGCCACCATTATCCGCCGAGAAAAATGGGTCGCCTGAGGCCGCTGTCGTTTCGAAGAAATTGGCATCGATTTGTTTCAGCCCCTCCATATTGTTGAAATTTGCGATTGCCACAGCGCCGAGTGCATGAGTTTCGCCGTTGCTGAAGAATCCCAACATGGTGCCGTCTTGCGTAAATTCAATGCGGTTCAAATCACCACTGCCGAAACCGTCTTGAAAGAAGGTGCCGTTGGTGGAGAAACCCGAGAAGTTGGTTAGGAAGCTGTCATTATTAATAGAACCGTCGCTGTTGGTTGAGAATTCGATTAAGTCCCAGGTGAAGCTGATGTCGCCTGGCGTATTACCTTCCTCATCGGCGGGCAATCCGGTGACGGTGATGGTCGGATTGGCAATGGCGGCGTCGTTGAGCGAGACGCCGTTAAGCGTGCTCAGGCGACCATTTTCGTCAAAAGTGACCGTGCCCGTCCCGTCGACCACGCTACCGTCATCAGTTGTAAAGTTATAGGACCAACTATTCAGCGCTTCATCTTTGGTGAAGGTCAGGTTGAGTCGGCGTTTTTGGCCGCTGTCGTCCCAAATATCAATGTTCGTTTGGAATTCGCCGCCGGTTTCGGTTTGCGCACTGAGGTTGGTTATGTAACGCACGATTTGGGTGGCGCGGGGTGGCGACGGTTCCTCGAAGTCGATGGTCAGCGGCGCCGGCGTGCCGGAACGCACCACGTTGCCGTCGGCATCGACGTTGGTGTAACCCAAAACCGACCAGCCGTTGGCCGATTGGAGTGCGCCGTCGCGGTCAAATGTAAAATTGCCAGCGCGGGTGTAAGCCACGCTGTCGCCGTCGGAAACTTGGAAAAAACCCTCGCCTTGCAAAGCCAGGTTGGTACTGACCCCGGTGCGACTGACCGCGCCCTGGAAAAAGGCCGGTGAAATCGATTGCGTGCGTGTCCCCAAGCCGTACTGAATGGGGTTTACCGCGCCGCCGTTGTTTTGTACTTGGTTGACCATTAACTGGGAAAAATTGATGGTGCCGCGTTTGTAACCGGATGTGTTGATGTTGGCGAGGTTGTTGCCAACCACGCTTAAACCGGTTGCGTGGGCGCGCAGGCCGGTGAGGGCGGAATAAAATGTCGGTAGCATGGACGCACCTCCCTGGCTTGGGAAGAGCAAAAACAACGCCAAACAGATAGTTGTTGGGATGGTGGCGTAATGTTTTGATAATTATAGGTTTGTCTTGTTTGCGATTGATGTGAAAAAGGCCGACGCTGGGCGTCGGCCTTGTGATTTTTTGCCTGCTAGGCAGATATTGCCAGGTTGCGATCTAGCTTTTTTTACCCTTTGACTTATCTTTGTCTTTGGGGGCACCCGCCTGTTTTTTCTTCGGGCTAGTCACGGATCCTGGCTGGTTGGCAAACCGTGAGAACGGGTGGTCGTCGTCGACCACTTTTCTGAAAACGGCTGGAGCGCTTGCTTCAACAACCGATTTTACCCGGCCTTTTCGATGGGGTTTCGGTTCACTGCGATGCTCGCGGCCGGCTTTTTGGTCGCTGTAACGGCCGCGTTCGCCGCCACGACGCTCACCGCCGCGTTGGTCGTCACGGTGACGGGGACGTTTGTCGTAGGAGCGCTCATCATCACGGTGACGGGGACGTTTGTCGTAGGAACGGTCGTCGTCGCGATGACGGGGACGTCGGTCGTAGGAGCGCTCATCATCACGGTGACGGGGGCGTTTGTCGTAGGAGCGCTCATCGTCGCGGTGACGGGGGCGTTTGTCGTAGGAACGGTCGTCGTCGCGATGACGGGGACGTCTGTCGGAAGAACGCTCATCATCGCGGTGGCGCGGACGTCGGTCGTAGGAACGCTCATCATCGCGGTGGCGCGGACGTCGGTCGGAGGAACGCTCATCATCGCGGTGGCGCGGACGTTTGTCGTAGGAGCGCTCATCATCGCGGTGGCGCGGACGTTTGTCGTAGGAACGCTCATCGTCACGATGACGGGGACGTTTGTCGTAGGAACGCTCATCGTCGCGATGACGGGGGCGTTTGTCGTAGGAACGCTCATCGTCGCGATGCCGGGGGCGTTTGTCGTAGGAACGCTCATCGTCACGATGGCGCGGGCGTTTGTCGTAGGAACGCTCATCGTCGCGATGGCGCGGGCGTTTGTCGTAGGAACCCTCATCGTCGCGATGACGTGGGCGTCGGTCATAGGAGCGCTCGTCGTCACGATGGCGCGGGCGTCGGTCGTAACTGCGATCATCATCACGACGGCGCGAATCCCGGTCGTAGCCGCGCTCATCGCGGCCACGTCCATGCTTACCGTGGCCACGGTGGTCATCGCGGTGATGACGACTTTCGCGGTCCTCGTGGCGCCGGGGACTTTCGCGGTGATCGTCTTCATCCTGGTCGCGAAAGCGCCGTCCGCGTGGGCGCGGGTCGGGATTTAATTCAATGCGGGATTCCTGGAGGATAACCATGTCCTCGCGTTTCAAGATACCGAGCGCACGCTTGAACGACTTTTTACTAATATCGAGTAGGTCTTTAATCGCTTCGGGGCTGCTGTCATCGGTGAGATCCAAGTGGCCGTCATTGGCCGCCATGGCGTTGAGAATTTTCTGGCGTGCTTCCAACAAACCGGTAATGCCCATCGCTTTGAGGGTTAGATCAATTTTGCCGTCGTCACGAACTTTCACGACATAACCGTTAATTGTCGTGCCGACCGCCGGCAGTTCTTCGGTTTCGGTGGAACGATAAATAAAACCCGAATGGGTGCTTTCGACGATGGCATAGGCGCCGAGACCGGTGTGGTTGCTAATCAGCAGTTCAACTTGTTGGCCGCGGCGGTAGGGGACTTCCTCAAAAGAGAGGAACTGATTGAGTTTGTTGGTGGCGTAGAGGCGGTTGCGGCCCTCTTCCAGGCAGACCCGTACGACGGCGATGTCGCCTTCTTCAAGGTTCTTACCCTGTTCGCGCAGGGGCACAAGCAAATCTTTGTCCAGGCCCCAATCCAAGAAGGCGCCGATTTCCATGGTATTGATAACGCGCAAAGCGGCGAATTGGTCGACTTCCGCTTTGGGCTTTTGCGTGGTCGCGATTAAACGTTCTTCGGAATCGAGATAAATGAATACCTCGACCCAGTCACCGACGTCTGCATCGGTGGGGGCATATTTTTCGGGTAATAAAATGTCGCCGTGCTCCGCGCCCAAATAGGGGCCTTGTGGGCTCCAGCGCACGATTTGCAAACGGTTAAAGCGACCAATCTGAACCATGGTTCCTCCTACACGCCGAACGGCGGCTGCACAGACTACCACAACCGAAGTCAAACAGGTGAAAAAGTTAGAAAGAAAAAATTCCTCGGGGGCGATGCCGTTCTGACCGCGCTCGGGAAGCCTATAAATTCAAGGTTCGGCAGGATTTGCCGTGGCTTAAATGCGATTGTAATTAAGTGATGCGGGACGGCTGATCAACGTGCAACGGTGGACCGATGTTTGCCGCCAATCGCGCGTCGGATGGGCATTGACCTGTTTTTGAAGCGAGCACCTGCCTGTGCCGGTGACACCATGTCCCGAAATTTTCCCGTTTTGGGTGACTTTTTTGGTTGGTGATTTGTTTTTGGCTCAGTGAAGCCAGAGAGAAGAGGCGGGTTAGGGATTGGAAAATGCCGAAACAAAGTCTTTTTTATGAAATCGTGACAAGATGTCAGGTTTTCTGGTTGGGTAAGTTTTGTAATTTCTACAATTTATGAAAAAAAAGTTCGAAGCTCGTTTTTTTGTTTTAGTTTTGACCTTTCCTGAGCCGATGTTCAAAAACATGTCTATTCCATTTATGCCGCGCTTTGGCAAAGGAAAAACCCAGAGGAGCGCCGCTCATGAACGTTATGAAATCTGTCTGTCTTTTACTGGTTTTGGTCGGCGGCACCTTTAGCGCGATTGCCTTTGATCGCACCGTTGTCCCGGCCGACTTCCAAGCCGCGATCTTTAAACAATTGTGCGCTTCCTACCTGCCAGGATTGCAAAATGCCACGGTTGTCATCGTCAGTGACCAACCGCGCCCGCAACTTGTCGCTGAATTTGGACGCGCCGATTTCAAGGTGCGGATGGTGCATCCCGATTTTTGGGAACCTCAAGACAATGAGATCCTTTATTTACCGCAAACCCTCGATTACGACACGGCGGCGGCTTTGGCCCAGGGCCGTGACATGGTCCTGACGGATCATGTCGCCTGGGTTCGCGAGGGTTTGGCCACCTTTGGTATTGTGATGAAGAATAACCACGCCAATGTGGTCACCCATGTGGGTCGCTTGGAACGCAGCGGTCAACCGGTGGGGGTCGGCCTGTTCCGTTACGCAACGGTGGTTGATGCCCACTAGTTTTTGTAAGTTCTTCAAAGGTTGCGCCGCGACGGGGGCGTGCGATTATTGGTGCTGTGTTGACTTGATTTGTAGTTAAGCCACTGTTTACGAGGGGTTTGCGTTGGTTGAGGGGCCGGTTGCGTGGTTTGCCGACGCGTCGCGTCGATGATTCTCGTCCCTATGGCGGGTGGGTGTTGGGCCAAAGCCGGCGCGTCCCAACCCCAAAAAGGGGCGGAAGGCCAATGTGTAATGGGAAACACATTTTGGCGGCACGGATACCGGTTTGCCTGTTTTTCTCTGAGAAACATTGAAGTGTCAGTGTTTTGCGTGTCGGTCACACAAGTGCGCTCGCCGCTAGGGAGTGAGGGGTTTTGTCCAGACGGCACGCAGATGGTCCGGCCTTTGCACCTAGGTCGTCTGTTTTCAAAACGGAGACGAAAGCGTCGCCGTGACGCTCACTTGATCTCATTTCTTGGAGGAACCATGTATTCATTTCGGCATAACCGCCTTCGTTTGATTGTGTCCACCTTATTACTCGGCTGTTTTGTGTTGACCGGCTGCGCGGTGCGCGGCCCCTATGAAACGCGCCGCGATAAAACCGCCACCGGTGCGGGTATCGGCGCGGCTGTCGGCGCCTTAGCCTCCATTTTGGACGGTAAGAAAGAAGCAGATGAAATTCTCGCCCGTGCCGCGATCGGTGCGGTTGTCGGCGGCGGGATCGGCGCCTACATGGATGCCCAGGAAGAACGTATTGCCCGCATTCCCGGGACCCGCGTAGAACGGCTCGATCGCAACACATTGCTGGTGAAGTTCGACTCCGACGTGTTGTTTGATGTGAACTCGTCTTCATTAGGCGGGCAGTCACGCCAAACGCTTTCCCAAATGACGAATGTATTAAAAGACTTCCCGAAAACGGCGGTGGTCATTCAAGGTCACACCGACTCGACCGGCAGTGACAGCCACAACCAAGCCCTGTCCGAACGTCGCGCCGGTTCCGTGCGCACCTTCTTCACCGGCCAAGGTATTCAAGGCCAACGTTTGGTCGCAATGGGTTACGGTGAAACCATGCCGGTTGCCGACAACACGACCGAGGGTGGTCGTCGCTTGAACCGCCGCGTCGACGTCGTCTTGCGCGCCCGCGCCCGTTAATCGAAAAGGTGCCGTCGCACGGCATCCCCATAAAGAACCATTGCCAAACGGCCGTTCGCGTAACTCGCGGCGGCCGTTTTTTCATGGTCGTGTTTTGGGAGGCCTTCGGTTGGGGGAACCCTTCACAAGGCCGCGGGTTTGTTGAGCAACAACCCGAGCATGGAGAAGTCATCGTCAAGGGCGGGTGCGGCTTGGAAAGCGCGCACAAAAGCGAGCATGTGGTCGAGATTACTCTGGCCAGGGGCGCGTTGGCCCATCAGCTCGTTGACAAAAGTGGGAAACTCGAGCCGTTCACCTTTTAGATCGAATACCTCGTAGACACCGTCGCTAAACACATACATTTCGGCGTGATCGTCGAGTTGGATGTCCTCTTGGGTGAACACCGAGGTTTCAAAGGCGCCGATCACGGGACCGCCGGTTTTGAGCTGGTGGATGGTGCGTTGTTGGCGGCTGGGGCCGGTTCCCAAAATGGCGGGCGGGTGGCCGGCGCTGGCAAAGGTGAGACGGCGCGTGCCCGCGTGGAACACGCCGTACCACATGGTAAAAAACAGGCCGTTGTGTTGCTCCATCGGGAAACTGCGATTCATGGCGGCCAAGACATCGCTTGGTACGCGGAAATCAACATTAGGTAAGTTTTGTGAACGCAGAACGTTAATGGCGGAAATCGAGAGCAAGGCCGAACCGACACCGTGGCCGCATACGTCGAGCAAGTAAAAACAAAAATGTTGGTCGTCAATCCAGTGATACCCAAAAGAGTCACCGCCGAGTGAGGTGGAGGGCACGAAACGCCAGTTGGTTTCGATGTCGCCGGTGAGTGGTTCGGGTAAAAGCGAGCGAATATAGTCGGCGGCGTGGGCCAACTCTTTGGCGAGTGCTTCCTGGCTGGCTTTGAGCGCGCGGAAGGCCTCGTTGCGCTGCAGCATGGATATGTAACCCTTGGAGTGGTGGCGAATGCGCGCTTCGAGTTCGACCTTATCGGGCAACTTGACCAAATAATCGTTGGCGCCGAGGTTGAAGGCTTCGGCTTTGGTGGCGGGGTCCTCTTTAACGGACAGCACAATCAGCGGCACCATTTTGAGTTTGGGGTGGGCGCGCATGAACTTAACCAGCGTTAGGCCGTCAATTTCGGGCATGACCAAATCTTGCAAAATGACGGTCGGTTCGACTTTTAGGGCGACCTCAACGGCGCGACGTGGGTCGCGCACAAAATGGAACTCAATGTCGCCTGCATTGGCAAGCATGCGGCGCACGGCTTCGCCAACCATCATTTGGTCGTCGATAAGCAACACGCGAATGACATGTTCGGTCCAGCCACGCGTGGTTGTCTTGCGGCGCGGTGAAGTCATACAAAGTTCCTTTCCATGCAAGCGCTCGTCCGGTCAGAACGGGTGTGACTGGCAGGCCACATCGCCTAATGTCGGGTGGTCACCCGATCAAGTAAATCCTGCACCGTTGCAATGAACGAAGGAGAATAAAGGTCGTTTTTGGTGAGGTAGGCGTCGGCACCGGCGTCGAGGCCGCGGGTTCGGTCGCCGTCACTGTCGCGGTAGGATACCATTAGGACCGGCAAGTGGGAAAGTTGCGGATTGGCGCGGATCTTTTGGATGAACTTGAGGCCGTTGAGACGCGGCATATCGACATCGGAAATGACGAGATCGTAAGAATGCTTGGCCAGCGCTTTGAGGCCGAAAACGCCGTCTTCGGCAAGATCTACCTGGTAACCCTGTTCCTCGAGGATTTGACGCTGCACCTCGCGCACGGTGGCGGAGTCGTCGACAACGAGAATGCGCAATTTCTCACGCGCGTAATTGTGGCGCAAGCGGGGGCGCTGCTGCCAGGCAGGCAATTGACCCTCAATGCAACGTTCCAGGCTTTGCATTAAATCGTCGGCGTGGAAAATTAAAACGACGCGTCCATCTTCCATAATGGCGGCGGCATTGATATCGGGAATTTCGCCAATCCGTTCGTCAATGGGGCGCACGACCAAGTGGCGGTGGCCTAAAAAGCGGTCGACAATCAGGCCCAAGGTGCGGTCGGGTAACTGGAAAAAAACAATGTGGATGACGGCGGGTAGTTCAACCAGCTTGGGCAAACCCAGGATCTCGCGCGCGTCGATGAGGGCGACGTTTTCATCTTCCCAGCGCAAATAGCGGCGATTTTGGAGGTTGAAAATACGGTCGCTGTCGACGCTGCTGCAAAAGCGGATTTTGGCGAGAGGGACGGCGTAGGGTTGGTGCTCGATTTCTAAAATGAGGGTGCGCACGACGGAAAGGGTGACGGGAACGTTGAGTTGAATGCGCATGAAGCGGCCTGGCTGTGAAGCGGCGCGCAGGGAACCGCCGATTTCGTGGACCATGCTGTAGACGACGTCGAGGCCGACACCGCGACCACTGATGCTGCTGACCTTTTCGGCGGTTGAGAAACCTGGCAGGAACAGGAAATCAAGCAGCTCTTTTTCCGATAAACGCGCAACCAAATTCGGCTCGGCCAAACCGGAGGCGACCACTTTCTCGCGCAGCTTGGGGTAATTGACGCCGCGACCATCGTCCTCAACCATGATTGTCAGCATACCGGCCTGGTGGTGAGCGTCGATGAGCAACAACGCTTCTTCATCTTTGCCGGCGGCGCGGCGCTCTTCAGGCGTTTCAATACCGTGGTCCAAGGCATTGCGGACCAAATGTTTTAGTGGTGGTAACAATTTCTCAATGATGTCACGGTCGGCTTCGGTGCCCTTGCCGCGAATTTCCAAGTTCACTTTTTTGCCGACGAGGCGTGCCAAATCACGGACCATGCGTGGAATCGCTTGCAAGCCTTCGCCGAATGGCGTCATGCGACTTGAAATGACGGTGTGGTGCAGTTGGTTGGAGAGTTGGATGAGCTGCGATGTTTCTTGGGTGAAGTTGGGCAGGCAATCGGCAAATTCGCGATTGGCTTCAATCACTTGGTTGCGGGCCTCGCGCAAATCGTGTGCACTGCGCGGGTCGAGCGATTGCTGGGAGAGACGGGCCTCGAGCCGTTGCAGTTTTTCGTTAAGCGCTTGCTGGCCGGCCTTGAGGTGCCCGAGTTGGCCGGCAAACTTGTCAAGTGCACGGGTTGCGACAAAGAATTGGGAGGACACGGCCATAAGGCGATCAAGCTTCTCGGCGCTAATGCGCACGTGACGTCGTTGCTCGCGCGGTTGGGGCTCACTGTCGCCAGAGGAGCCGCTGCCGCGACCCGAGGCGCCGCTGCCGCGACCGGAGCCGTCGGCGGGGCGACCCTCACTGTCGGGGAGGAGCGTTTTGGGTGAGGGTAGGGCGGGCCGGTCGGCACGAAAGCGTTGGGTGAGCGCGACGATGCGCGCTTTTTCGTGCTGGAGCCAGGCCGGCAGGCGTTCGTCGGGTTCTTCGATGAGTTTGGCAAAGACATCGACACCGGCCAGTAAGAGGTCAATGGTATCGGTCTGCAGTTGTAGCTGACCTTTTTGTACGGCGACCAGTTTGTCTTCCATGCCGTGGGCGAGGTCGACGAGAATGGGGAATTGCACGATGCTGGCGGCGACTTTCAACGAGTGGGCGGCGCGCATGAGTTCTTTGACGGCGTCGCGTTTTTCGGGTTGGCGCTCCAGGTCGAGCAAGCCGCCGACGAGCAGCGCGGTGTGGGTTTCGGCCTCGGTGCGGAAGAGATCGAGCATGGATAGGTCGGCGGCGGCGTGTAAGACGGATTCGGCACCCCGATCGATTTCGTCCGATGCTTCGGGTTGGGGTGTCTCGGATTCGCTCCAGTCGAAAAAACGGGCGTTCTCCGGTTTGTTGGGGTTTTGGTGGGGATCGGCCCAGGAATCGTCGGCCGGCCCGCCCTCCGATTCTGGCAAGATGATGCCGGCGGCGGCGGCCATGGCGGCCAAATCAAGCGAGGTTTCGGCTTCGTCCTCGTCGTCAAAATCGCTGTCGAAGTGTGGGGGCGAGGCGGGACTCGGATTTGTCGCCGATGGGTCAGCGGGTAAAACCAAACCGATGGTGGCGGCCAGCGCGGCCAAATCGACATGGGTTTCCTCGTCTTCGCTGTCATCGGCCCCGGTTTCGGCCCAGTTGGGATCGAGCGCGAGCGTGGCGAAATCGGGTTCCACCTCGGCTTCGTCGAGACTGTCGGGTGGCAGGACAAGGCCGAGTTGGGCGGCCAGTTCAGAAAGGTCGGGATCGACCTTTTGGGGTTGGCTTTCCAGGCGCGAGGCCAAGGCGTAGGCGGCGTCGCGTGCGGCGTCCATGCCTTGGTCGTCAAGGGTGTGCGGCGCGACTCGGACGGTTTCATCGCCCGAGTCGGTTTCACCGCCCGAGCCGGCTGAATCGTTTTGCTGGACGGCGGTAATCCAGCTTGGGGTGTCGGCCGGGGCCGGTCTTTCATCCGTTTCAGCGGCGAGTCGCGCTAGTTCGCCCAATAGGGTGGCAAAGGCGTCGGCGCAGGTTGTAGCGGCGGCAACAGGGTCCTCGATTTGGGGGGCGGTGACTTGGGAAAAAAGCGCGATGGCGCGTTCGAACAGGCTAAAGGCGCTAGGCGGGTATGGTTTGACGCGTTCCAGGTCGCGTTCGAAGATTTGTTCCAGCGCACCGGCGGTTTGCGACATGGCGGTTAAATTGACGATGCGGGCGGCGCCTTTGATGGCGTGCGCGGAGGTTCGTAACATGGCCATGTTCTGTGGGTTGGGACCACTGAGGTGAACGTTGGTCAACGCCAGGGACAGCAATTCCGTTTGGGTGTTGACTTCGTGCTTGAACAGGGTCAGCAGCGAGAGGTCGCGCCAGGGTTCGAGCGTCACAGAACCCCCTTGTTTCGAGCATCGTACATGGCCACGAAAGGGTGGGGCAGAGGCCGCGGTCGCGGGTATGAGCGGGAGTGTTGCGGCAACATCGGTTGGGCCTCAAGGTAAACGCAGTTGCAGTTTGACGAATAATTTGTGCTGGTCGAGGAGCAGGACGGTCCGTTGGTCGTGCTCAAAAGTACCGATAACAAAGGGGCGGCGTGGATCGTCCTCGGCCAAGGTGTTTTCAGGATCGAGTTTAAAATAATCAGCAATGCCGAGTAAGCCGTCGACGGGGAAAACCCATTCCTTTGCGTGCCAATCGACGACCATGAAGCGGGCGTACTTGCGCACGGCGACATCGCCGGCATTGGCCAACACACCCAGCAGTAGGTGCAGCGAGAAAACGGGATGAACTTGCCCACCGATGTTGACCAAGCCGAGGGTGACATGGTCTTTGCGGTGGGGAATGGCGTGGATGCGGCGGGCGGGCGCGACGCGGTTGAGTACCCGGGTGGAGAGCGCGAAAAGTTGGTCCTGCAATTGGAAAACAAGGCAGGACACGCGGTGCCCGCGTTCGTTGGGGCCGAGTTGATCGGCGCTCGGCCATTCGGGTTTGTCGCGTTCGTTTAAGGCTCTGCGAAAGAAGGATTGGGCGGCGCGCGAGTAGACGGAACAGTTGTGGCAGTGGATGACGGCTTGAATGAGGGGGCAACTGTTATCGCCGTAAGAGCCGATGCGCGACCAGCAATGGTCGCGTTGTTCTCTAAGCATGGGTGCCCCCGCTGTCGGCGACGGCGAACAGGTCGTCAAATTGGGGTTCTTCAATGAGCTGATCAACTTCGATCATTTGAATGAGCCAGCCGTCGTGGTAAAGCTGGGGGCCGAGGTAGGCGCGTTCGGGGCAAGGACCGTCGTCGCGGGGTTCACTTTCGGGTTGGTCGACTTTGCGCGCGCTTGTCACGCCTTCAGCCAAAAGCAGCAAGTTGTGCCAGCCACCGCGATAGGGGATTTCCACCAAAAGAGACCGCGTTGAGCGCAAGGCACGGTGGGGTCGTTGGACGAGATGTTCGACCAAATCGAAAATGGGAACGTCGCTTGGGCCGTAGGGGATGGTGCCGAGCACGGGGCGGCGCTCGCTCAGTGGCCGGCGCGGTTCACAATAAGGCAACACGCGCTGAATGGCGCGGGCGTCGATCGCGAAGGTTTGGTCGTCGATTTGGAAGGGGATAATGAGCATGGCGGCCTACCGAAGGGAACGTGCCGCAACTAGCGGATGTTGATTTGCTTGGCGTAAAAACGCCCGCTGTTGCTCTGTGACTGCACCTTAAAGCGCCCGACCTCGTCTTGCAAGTTCTGCGCGGCTTGGTCGAGTTGTTCGGCGGCGGTTTTGAATTCATGAATTGAGTCGTAGGTTTGTTTGGTGTTGTCGTTAAGGTTAATCATCATTTCGTTAATTTGGGCGGCGCGATTGGCTTGGGACTCCATTCCGGCATTGACCTGGTGGTAGCGCGGCGACAGGGCTTTAACGCGCGCGATGATTTTCTCAAGATCGGCGCCGGTGCGGCGTGTGTACTCAACGTTGTGGCTGACCTCGTCGGTGAAGCGCGTCATCTCCTCAACGCCGGCGGTGACGGCGGTATACATTTCGTTGGCCATTTTTTCAATGTCGAGCGAGGCAACGGCCGTTTGGTCGGCGAGGCGGCGAATTTCGCGGGCGACGACGGAAAAACCAAGGCCGTATTCGCCGGCTTTTTCGGCTTCAATCGCCGCGTTGAGCGAGAGGAGGTTGGTTTGATCGGCAATTTTATTAATGGTGGTGGTGACGACGTTGATGTTGTCGGCTTTCTCGCTAATAATTGAGAGTTTGGCGGAAATTGAGTCGGTGGCGTCGCGCAGCAGCGTGATCGCTTGCTCCATCTCGCCAAGGTCGCGCAGCGCGGTATCGGCGAGGTCGGCGGTGTCGGTGGAGACGAGCGAGACCTCGTTCATGGTGCGCACCAGTTCTTTGGAGATCGTCGAGATTTCGCGGGTAATTTGCACCACGTCATTGGTCGAGTTGAGTTGGTCGTTGGCGGTGGCCTCCATTTGGAGGGCGGACGAGGCGATTTGCGCGGTCGACAAGGAAACCTTGCCGCCGGAACGCTGCACTTCGGTGGCCAGCGCGTTGAGGGCGTCGACCATGTTACCGACCGCAAAAATGAGTTGCCCGGTTTCGTCGCGTTCCACGAGCGCCCGGGCGCCGGCGGTACCGCTCCCGGTCTCGCCGCCGATCTGACCGGCGAGCTCTTCCAACTCCACTTTGGCGCTGAACAGATCGCCGCGCGTGATGGTTTTGGTCACCTTGATGACGCGTGAAATGGGTTTGGCGATTTGCCCGGAAAGCAGGTACAAGACCAGCAGCGCGGTTAAAGTGAGTGCCAAACTGATAGCCAGCATGGGGTACATGACCAGGGTCGCCTCGCGGGTGACTACGGCGGCGGGCATGGTGACGTACAGAGACCAAGGCGTGTTGGTGCGACCTAAGAAAACGGGGACCCGCAGCCGCAAATCGGTGGCGGTCATTTCACTTTGGTTGGGCTGCAGGCGGTTAAAGTCCATAAAAAATTCGTTGAACTGTTTGCCGGCCAGTTGCGGTCGATCCGTGGCGGCGGCGATGGTGCCGTTGTTGCTCACCAACAGAATTTTGCCGGAGGGGTAAAGCCGTAAAATGTTGTCGGCCACTTCCTGCAGGAAATCCAGTGAGAAATCGACACCGCTAATGCCGACAAAACGACCGCCGTCGAGGATCGGCACCACCAACGAGGTGATCAGGATTTTTTCATCGCCGATGGGATAGGGATAAGGATCGATGATCGCTTCGTTGAGTTTCTTCTGCGGGATTTGGTAGTAATCGCCGTCACCGCCCATGTCGTAGCGATACAGGGGTTGGACGATCAGTTGACCGGCCTTGGTGCGGCTCCAGTAGGGCACAAACCTTCCGGTTAAATCGTGGCCTGGCGCATCCAGAAAAAGGTCGTCTTTGCTGTCGAAGGCGTAGGGTTCCCAACCGGTATAGACGCCCATGAATTGGGGGTTCTCAATGAGCACGTTTTGCAGGATGGCATTGGCTTCATCGCGGTTGAGTTCGAACTTGTTGTCGGTTTGTTTGTGGGCCTGGAACAGGGTGGCGACAGTGCGCGCGGTGTCGAGCGCTTGTTCCAGCTCAAGTTTGACTTCGAACGCGCTTTGTTGCGCCAGCGACATCGCTTTTGCGCGCGTTTCCTGAATGGTGCGGTCGCGCAGCGAAATCGCCGAGTAGCTGATAATCATCGCGGCGGTAAAAATCAGACAACAGCCGGACCAAAAGGTGATTTTGGCCTGAATCGAGCCGATCCCCATAAACAGTTCCCTTCGTCGTTGTGGTTACAAATAAACCCGGCCCAGCGGTTGGATGGTGATTTCCGGGGTGAGTTCCTGATAAGACAGTACCGGCAGCATGCCGACTTCCATTTCGATCAACTTCTTAACATAACGGCGAATATCCATGGAAATTAAGAGGACTGGCTTTTGCGGGTTCTGCGAGATATCGCCGACTTCGTTTTTGACGGCCATGACGATTTTGCGCGAGGTGTCGGGATCGAGCGCCAAGTAACTGCCGCCCGAGGTTTGCCGGATCGCTTTGCGCACGGTTTCTTCCAGCGCGGGATCGAACATGTAGGAAGCCAGGATGTTTTGGCCGCCACTGTACTTGTAGCTGATGAAGCGCCGTAAACCCATGCGCACGTATTCGGTCAGCAGCACGACGTCTTTCTCTTTTTGGCCCCACTCGATCAGGGTTTGCAAGATGGTGCGCAGGTCGCGGATCGACACTTCTTCCTGGACCAAGCGCTGGAACACCTCGGTGATTTTGGCGACGGGCAAAATGCGCTGGACTTCTTTGACGAGCACGCCAAACCGCTCTTCCATGTGGTCGAGGAGGTACTTGGTTTCCTGCAGGCCGATAAAGTCGCCGGCGTGTTTTTTGAGAATGAAGGAGAGGTGGTAGGTCAAAATTTGCGGAATATCCATGGTGGGAATGCCGGTTTTGTTGAGGGTGGCGACCATGCTTTTGTCGACCCAAATCGATTCGAGTTCGGGCAGGAAGGGTTTCTCTTTTTTGAACGGCACGTTCATGATGCGCAGGTTCTCTTCGCTGTCGCGAACGAACACTTTGTCGGGGAACAAACGGCCCTCGGACATGGGAATCTCTTGCACCATGATGGTGTAGGTGTTGGGCGCCATATCCTCGGCAAAACGCAAGTGGATGCCGGGAAAAGGCACGCCGAGGTCGAAGTACAAGGCCTTGCGCACGCGCACCAGTTCGGCGTTGAGTACCTCGGGTCGAATATGGTCGCGAATGTTGGCGGCCACATCAATCAGGAGTGGAATGGTCAGCGAGAAGTCTTCGCCGTCATCGCTTTGGCGCGGTGGTTTCTTGTCGCCGGCCTTGGTCATGGCGCTCATACCGCCGCCGCCGTCATCCGCGCTTTCGCCTTTCATGGCTGAGCGGTGCAAGGTGACACCGATGCCGCCCACGATCAGGCCGAGACCGATGAACTGAACTTTTGGGAAACCGGGGATCAGGGCGAAGGCCAGCAGGATGCCGCCGCCGATGGCAAGCGCTTTCGGCTGGGCCAGGATCTGGTCGCCGATGTCGCCGCCCAAGTGGGGCGAGTCTTCGTCGGAAACGCGGGTGACGATAATGCCGGCACAGATCGAAATGAACAGGGCCGGGATCTGGGAGATGAGACCGTCACCGATGGTCAGGATGGCGTATTTGGTGAGCGCTTCGCCCGCGGTCATGCCTTTCTGCATGACGCCGATGGCGAGACCGCCGAGGATGTTGATGGCGGTAACGATCAGACCGGCGACCGCGTCACCCTTAACGAACTTCATGGCGCCGTCCATCGCGCCGTAGAGTTGGCTCTCTTTTTCGACGTTGGTGCGGCGCCGTTTGGCTTCATTCATATCAATGGTGCCGGCCCGTAAGTCGGCGTCAATACTCATCTGTTTGCCTGGCATCGCGTCCAAGGTGAAACGCGCGCCAACCTCGGCGACCCGTTCGGAACCCTTGGCGATTACCATGAACTGAACAATGGTGATGATGAGGAAAATGACGCCGCCGACGACGAAGTTCCCGGCGACGACGAGGTTGCCGAAGGTGTCGATAATGTCACCGGCATAGGCGTACAGCAAAATTTGGCGCGTGGTGGTGATGTTCAGGGCGAGGCGGAACAAAGTGGTGAACAACAGCAGGGTCGGAAAGGACGACAGTGCGAGCGCTGAGGGAATGTACAGCGAGAGCATGAGCAACGACACGGCGATGGCGAGGTTGCTGGCGATCAGGGCGTCGACCAAGAAGGGCGGCAACGGCAGGATCATCAGGGAGATGATCGCAATAATTAGAACGGCCAAAACAATGTCGTTGTATTTGGTGGCCTTCATGATGACGGACTGAATCTTATTCATACGGCAGAAGTTCCCCATCAAGCGGATTTACCGAGTCGTTGTCGCGGGCGGCGACGAAGCGTTCGAGCATTTGGCGGGCCGACTCGGGTTGACCCAACCCCCACATGGCTTTGCTCTTAATCAAGAAGGCTTCGGCCTTGAAGGGGCCGGAATCAGGATTGTCGAGAAAGCGATCGGCCAAGAGCAGGCTCTGTTCGAACTTGCGTTGGACCAGGTAGGTATAGGCGAGGGAGCGCTGTAGGTGCGCATCGTTGGGAAACAGTTCCAGTAGGGCACGAAGCAGGACACCTGCTTTTTCTGTTTTCCCGTTTTTCAAGTAAAAGAAACCGAGCAAAGAGAGAAACTCTTTTTGTTGTTCGTCCATAAGTGTTTGGTGTCCCATGTTTTGGGGCGAAGAACCGGTGCCGAACCGAGGCCGGCGGGTACCACGCGTTTTCTTCTGGTTAAATGCTAGCTAGGAATTGTGGAACAAAAATGGAGAAAAAGGAAAAAAGGTTTTTTGGTTGAGGAGACGAAAACCCGGGGAGGAAGGGCGATTTAGTTTGCTCCGTTCCTCAACTGGGTCCGCCTCGGAAGAATTGGCGCGCGGGATAGGGTTCTTGTTTTTCGAGCCTGGGTGCGATTTGGTTGGCGTTTTGGTTTGGTTTGCTTCGTGGGCATGGTTTCGCCTCGAGGGGTTCGTCTTTGATTGAGGAAAGGCGATTCGCGTTTTGACCCTTTTTGACCCGTTCCGCCCGACGGAATAAGCCGCCGCTTCGAAAGCGCGGGTAGGGTTCGCCCTCTTTGGTTAACACGCTTGGGCCACGGTAGTTCTTCGATTTAATTGGGTAGGAAGGGCGATTTTGGGTTTACACCGGTCGTCGCCTGGGGCCGCCTCGGAAGAATTGGCGCGCGGGTTCGGGTTCTTGTTGTCCTGACCTGGCTGCGCGTTGTTGCTTTACCTTTTTGGGTGGCGATTGGGATTTTTCGTGTATCCCGAGGTTTTGCGCCCTGGTCTGGGAAATCCCTCGGGGCGGAATCAAGCAAGGTGGGGAAGCTGACTCAATCGCCCCCCAAAAAAAAATGGCATCGCGCAACCCTGTGTGGGTGAGCGTGGGGCCGCCTCGGAAGAATTGGCGCGCGGGTTCGGGTTCTTGTTGTCCTGACCTGGCTGCGCGTTGTTGTTTTTCTTTTTTGAGTGGCGATTGGGCTTTTTCGTGTATCCCGAGGTTTTGCGCCCTGGTCTGGGAAATCCCTCGGGGCGGAATCAAGCAAGGTGGGGAAGCTGACTCAATCGCCCCCCCCCAAAAAAAATGGCATCGCGCAACCCTGTGTGGGTGAGCGTGGGGCGGCTGCGCGCCCATTCTTCCGAGGCGGAGCTGAGTTGCGTAGGGACCCTGATCTGAATCGCCCTTCCTACCCCGCATCATCGAAATGGCAGGGTGTCCCAAGCGAGCCAACCCAAAAGAGCAAACCCTACCCGCGCTTTCGAAGTGACGGCATCTTCCGTCGGGCGGAACGGGTCAAAAGGGGCCAAAACGCCCATCGCCTTTCCTTATAAAAAGGGGGAATCTCTCGAGGCGGAACCATGCCCACTCAGCAAGCTAAACAAAATCGCCCCGCAATCGCTCTCCGAGGCGGAACCATGCCCACTCAGCAAGCTAAACAAAATCGCCCTTCCTCCTAGGCTTTGTGGAGGGTGTTGCGGTAGGTGCTTAGGAGCGTCATCAGGTCTTCTTCGCCGTCGAGGAGTTCGGCAGCTTCTTCCAATACTTTTTTGTTGGTCCAGGGACCCGCTTTTTTGGCCGCTTTGCGCAGTGCCGTGCGCGATTTTGTGATTAGGTCTCGGTAAACGGTTGGAATCAGAATGGTTTTGTCTTCTACTCGGGCTTGGAGTGAGTCGAGCAGGTGACTCTCCAAGTTCGGCGTACGCACCACTTTGTCCAGGTGTTGGCTGACCGGGTTCTCGCTCGGCAACAGTTGGCCGCGTTGCTGCGGCAAACGCGCATCGGCCTTGAGCTCGCCTTGGAAAATTTGTTCAATGCCGCGGTCGAAGGAAAAGAACTTAATCGGATCAGCCATGGGTACCTCGCTAATGGGGGGAGTCGGTCGACGCGGCCGCGTCGGGTTCGGTTTGGATCTCAAAGGTCCAGCGGTTGGTGTCGCCCTCGCGTTGGTAATGGACGCGGTCTACCAAGTTGCGCATGAAGTAAATGCCGAGACCGCCGACGTGGCGGTCGTCGATGGAAGCGGTCAGATCGGGTTCGGGCACGGTGCTGGGGTCAAAGGGACAGCCGGCGTCGTGGAAAATGAGGCGAATAAGGCCTTGATGGTGCTCGGCGGTGAGGCGGATTTCGGCCGGATCCGGCGGCTGCGGCATGTCGCCATAAGCGTGATTAACGATATTGGCCGCCAACTCTTCAACCACCAAACCCATGTGCAGTACACGGCGCTGCTCGAGGCCGTAGCGGCCCATGAGCTGTTCAACCGTTTGCATGATGTCCCGTACCGAATCGATGCGGGCCGGCCAGGTGCGCTGGAACATGAGGGGTACCTTCGGAAAAAGAGTGGGGGGATCGCGGGTCGACGGCACCGTGGCGTGACGTCACCCGAAGCAGGATCCGTGGGGCGAATCCGGGGCTTGGGCGGCTAGCCAAAGGCGGCTTTTGCGTCGTCCAAGTTTGTGTAAATTTTAATGATATTGTGGAAACCGGCCATTTCGATGATTTCGTGAACCTGGGGTTTGAGACCACACAAGACCAACTTACCCGTGCCTTGCACCTTTTTGGTGGCCAGCAGGATCACGCGCAAGCCGGCGCTGCTGATAAAAGGCACGTCGCTGAGTTCCATTACCAGGTTGGTGTCACCTTCGGCAATGGTTCGCATGGTTTTGTCTTCAAGGTCCGAGCAGGTTACCGAATCCAAGCGACCGACGACAAAGATAATCGCGGCGTTGTCCTGCTTCTCAATGTTAACCGTCATGTTCTCTTCCTGTTGCAGTGGTTCTGTGGGCTGATCGTCGCGGCGGCGACCCCTCATCATAGAGGATCGGGTGTCACGGCGAAAAGGTTAATCCGCGTCGCGGGCTAGACGTTGTCGTGCAACTGAGTGAGGATCTCGAGGATGCGGTCCAAGTTGGGCGGCGAGAAGTCACTTTCGGGAATGACGGCAATGAAAATCAGGGTGTTGTCGTCGCGCATGGCGGCGGTGATGGGGAAGGGCAGGTTTTCGCGGTAATGGACGGCGCTCAAGGCGCGCGCCGCGTATTCGGTTTCGTAGGGCTGCTTCTCACGGCTTAGGTAAATGCGCACCGTGTCGTCGCCTTTCTCCAAATAAAGTGTGCCGGTCTTTTCGATATTCAGACAAACCACACCGTTGTGGTTAAAGTCTAAGTCGTTTATTTGGATGCTTTCGCCGAAGGTTCGCAAGGTATCTTCAACCCAGCTCATGAATGGTGCTCCTTTTGGTGTGGTGGGACGTGACGGCGGACCGCCCGTCTCGGGTTAGTCTTCCGCGTCGAGCATTTCCTCTTCGCGGTCGATGGCGTCGTCGAGGGCTTCCTGGGTCACGTCGATTAACTTTTCGCGTTTCTCCATGTCCTCCTCGAAAATTTTGAGGGGCAGCTCTTTGATCATGCCGCCCATTTCGCGCAGGAAGTAGATCTGCGCTTCGATGGGGTCGCAGCCGAGTTGCGCGACCAACTTGGTGACGTGGTCCATGCGCAACCAGCGCTCAGATTTAAGGCCCATCAAACGGTTCATGAAGGCCTTGGTGTTCATTTTTAACGCCAAGCGATACGCTTTGCGGATTTTGCCCAGCAGTTCGTCACAGTTGCGGTGGATGTTCCCGAGCATTTCCAGCGAGTACAGATCGTCAATGATGCGTTTCAACTCTACGTGGGTCACCGAGGGGCCCTTCGACTGCAGCTCACTGCCGACGGCCTTAATCAGGAAATCGAGCGCCTTGCCGAATTCGGCCTCGCCGTAATTCTCCAAAATTTCGTTGTAGGTCTCGTGGAAACCTTCGTACTGGAGCACGGTGTCGCGGTAAAAATCACGCAACTGCTGGGTGTCTTTCAGGCCTTGGGCCGAGAACTCCATGGCGTCGTCGGTGACATTAAAGCCGGCGCGAATTTCGGGCCCGCTCTCCTCCATGGCTAGGTCCATCGCCTCTTGCAAGGCTTCGCTGAGACCGGCCATTTCGGGATCGTCGGCGAGCATTTCCTTCGCGTAGGCCAGCGCGGCGTACTGCTGCGAAACATCCTTAAAGAACTTACCCACTTCCTGGCGCAACTGCTGCGGGTTCATGTTCTTGCCCATGCGTTTCAGGCTTTCCATGAACTTGTTCATTTGCTCAGGCTTGTCCATGTCCTTGAGCTTTTTAATGTAAAACTCGGCTTTTTCCATCGCCGTGGTGCGCAAACCCTTGGCGGCCGCGCGCCGTTTGCCCAACTTCTTTTCGACCTTCTCTGAAGCTTGGAACGTCATCTCTTCGGCGGCATCTTGTACCATCGACGCAGCATCCTTTTGCTGCCCTACTTTTTGGCCTTTAAACTCGCCGTTGGCTTGGGCGAAGGCCGCGAAGGCGTCGGATGACTGCAGGTGCTGCGCCTGCTGGTGAAAGTCGATGCGATCAATCATGGGTTCCTCTCTTGAAGCGGGGGACGGGGTCCCGGTTGACCCGTGTTTCTGACAATCCTGTCGGAACGCGTCGGCAAGGGCCGCAAGGCGAACGACGATGGGGCGCGAGAAAACGAGCGGACGGCGAAGGTCGCGAGTGCTCCAGCCATCATTATTGACGAAAACTTGGTAGATAATGTGGAGGCGCGTCGTTTTTTTTGGGAAATTTGTGGGCGGGTGTCATTACCACAAATGCAAACAGTCGCGAATTTCCGGTAGTGCGTAACCAAAGGAACACAGCGGCGCACCTGTGAGCCGACACTGCAGGCGGCCTTGCTCGTCTCGGCTCAAGCACAGCGCCAGTTCTAAGTGGTACCAGGACACCCGTGGTTCGGTTGCGTACCGGCGCTGGTCCTGCGCATCGCTCAGTGCGGCGACGGCACGGGTGAAGGCGAGACCTAGCTGTAAACCCTTGGGTCCGGGGTTGAGGGTGACGTGAACGACGTCGGGTTGTGATTCGTCGGCTTCGAGGAACACCGCTTCGCCGTCGGCAAACGCCAAGTCAAAACCTTGCCGGCGCGCGGCGATCAAAGCCGTCGTCCAATGGTCGGTGAGTAGATGGGTGAGCGCGATAAAGGCGGGTTCGGCCGTGTCGGCGCCGAAGCAATAGGCAGTCATGCGGCGCAGACCGGCACAGGCTGCCGCGCGCCAGGCGGCATCCGGTTCGGCTTCGCTGAAAATTAAGTGATCGGGGAACACCTGTTGGTCGAGAAAACCGGCGGGACACTGGATCGGCATCAGACCCAGATCTTCGATGAACCAATCATGGGGCGCGTCCTTGGGTTGCTCGCGACGGGCGTGGTCCAAGGCCGTTTGGAAGGCGTCGTGAAAAGCACCGTTGAGTGGACCCTGATGCGGTTTGGGTAAGTCGGCGTAACGGGTGGCGTAATCGGCGGCGAGCCGACCGGGGTCCCTATCGGCCTCGTTCTCGGCCAGCCAAGCCGTGAGCGGTTCGCAACGCAGCATCAGAAAGTCCCAAACGCTGAGATTGTGCCTCAAACAGGCCGACCACAAACGCGCGGTCAATTGGGCTTCCTGCACGGCTTCAGCGCTGAGGTTGGTAGCGGCGGCGGCCTGATGCAAACGCGTGACGGCGTCGAGCTCGCGCCACCAAGTGCGCACGGCGGGTGTCACCGGCAGGGTTAACTGACGACCGACGGCGTAGCGCAAGGCGCGTTTACCCGAGATCATCAGGCTAAAGGTACTGAAACCCCAGCGGCACAAAAGGTCGGTCAAACATTTGTTATGGTCGAGTGGCAGCAAGCGGGTGGTGCCTTCGTCGCCGGCGACGTAGATTTCCCAGGTATCTTCCTGACCGATGACGCCGTAGAAGGCGGCGATTTGTTGCAGTTTGGTGCGATGGGCACCCAAGCGCGTTGGCCTTTGCCACAGGTCGGTACGTTCTTCGAGGGTGGTCATGTGGGGGACGAAGGCTTGTAAACAACCCTGCATGCCGTGTAGTTGAATGGCGACCGTGGTTGGGACGCCCAGTTCGCGGCCGAGTGCGGCGGCGACGATTTCCTTGGCGGGGCCGCTCCCCAAAGGCGAACCCAAGTAAAAGAAACGCTGCTGCGCGGTGGCTTCGCGCAAAATGGTGCGGCGGCGGATGGGATCGCTGATCCATTGGGCGAGGTTGGCGGCAAGCGGGTGGTCGTCGGGATTGGCGACGGCGGCGGCTTGGTCCTCGGGAGGGGGCGCGTAATCCTCGCCGGCGTTTTTAAACAGGGCGATCGGTTGTGCATCGAGCGTGGGTCCGCGGCGATCATAAACCCAATAATTACCCGAGGTGCCGTCGCTCTCGCGAATGAGTGGCACCGCGCGTGCCGCTGCGATCAGGGCCTCGGCTACAAGCGGATCGGTGACCAACAGTGAGAGTGGCACCGGTGTTGACGCGGGGCAGGCATGGTCTAGTTGTGCGGGCGACCAGCCCAGCTCGGCCAGCAAGGCGCGCGGCGCATCCGGCGGCGGCGGTTCCAGACCGTCGCGCCAGGCGGTGAATTGGGCCAAAGCGGCAAGAGTACGGGGGTCGTGCATGGCGGTTTAACCTAAGGGTGCGATTCGAATCGAGGCAACGGCGCTGGATGCAGGTGCGCCATGTGTCGGCAAAGCACAAGCGTCCTCGGTAAAGACGGCGCGCAGGGTCGCGGCGGCTTGCGGCCCACGCGTTGTGGGGATGCGCCGCCTCGCATCACGCCTTTTGGGCTCAGTATCGCGGCGTGTTTTCGAGTTCCAGCTCGTGGACCCAGCGCAACACTTCGGCGACGGGCTCCAACAGGTCGGTCGGAATGTAGTGGTCTTCCAACGCGTCCTTGTAAAGCGAACGGGCCAGCGGTACGTTTTGCATGATCGGGATGCCCTCTTCCTCGGCGATTTGCATCATGCGTTTGGCCACGTGGTCGGTGCCTTTGGCGAGGACCATCGGCAATTTGGTTTTTTCCTCATCGTAGAACAGGGCGATGGCTATATGGGTCGGGTTGGTCACCAGTACACTCGCTTTTTTGGTTTTTTGCACGGTGTCGCTGTTGACCAGCTCCTGGTGCAATTGTTTCCGTTTGCTCTTGATAATCGGATCGCCTTCACTTTCCTTGTACTCGCGTTTGACCTCGTCCTTGGTCATCTTGAGCTTCTTAATGTGTTGGTGTTTTTGAAGGAAAAAGTCAATCGCGGCCACAATCACGAAGGCGGCGGCGGTGTAGATGAACACCTGCTTGAGCAAGGCGCCCAGCATCATGCGCACGCCGCTAATGCCGAGGTAGGGAATCTTAAACAGCGGGTCAATGGCGTCGCGAATGACGATGTACAGCAAGACCGACAAAAACCCGATTTTGAGGATCGACTTGACCAATTCAATGAGGTTGTTCATCGAAAAGATCTTTTTTACGCCCTCCACGGGGTTCATTTTCTTGAGGTCGGGTTTGACGGATTCAACCGAAAATAAGAAGCCGACTTGGAAGAAATTGGCCATCACCCCTACAAAGGCGGCGCCAAACACAAAGGGAATCGAAATGGTGACGACCACGTCGAGCACGGTGTGGATGGTGGCGTCGAGCCCTTCTTTGAAAGGGCGGTCGTAGTAAAGGGTGGGCACGGTGACCATCTCGGTGAAACGTTCGATGATGTAATCGAACATAATCCACACGAGCATAAAGGTGTAAATGATAATGACCGCTGAGGGAATCTCTTTACTCTTGGCGACTTGGCCTTTGTTGCGCGCATCCCTCAGCTTTTTCGGGGTGGGTTGTTCGGTTTTCTCACTCATGCAGCACCGTTTGAATGAAGGTGACCAGACTGCGCAAGCCTTCACCGGATGAACTGATCAGGTAAAAGACGTAGTAGGTATAAATGATGAGCAAGAAGCTGGCGATGCCGGATTTGATCGGCATGGCGAGGAAGAACACGTTAAGCGAGGGTGCGAAACGGTTGATGAGGCCCAAACCCAGTTCGGAAACAAACACGGCGATGATGATCGGGGCGGCGTAAAGGATGGTGTATTCCATGAGCAGGTCGACCAAATCGAGGAAAAACAAGGCGAATTGCGGGTTGAGGGTGGGGTAAAACGAAAAGACCGGCCAAATCAGGTAGGTCTCAAATAAGCCACCGAGAACCAGTAGTAAACCACCGCTGGATAGGAACAGAACCGCCAGCATTTGCAGAATCATACTGCCGAGCGGCGAGGTGTTGTGGCCTGAAAGTGGGTCGACGACCTGGGCCATGGTTGTCCCGCGTTGGTTGTCGATAAAGAAGCCGACACTTTCGCCGATCCAGAACACGACGCTAATGACAAACCCCATAATCAAGCCGATGAGGACTTCCTTGGAAAGCACGGCCACCAACATCACGGTATCGATTTCGGCGGGCATGTCGGGCCGAACCATGGGGAACACCAGCAGGGTCAGGCTAATGACGAAACTGTTGCGCACCATGCCTTGCAACACGGTTTGACCAAGGAAGGGGATGACGGCAAACATCGCCAGCATGCGCGGCGAGCACACGCCGATGGTGAGAATGATTTGTTTGATTTCATCCAGTTCATTCATGGGGGTTTCCTGGTTCGTCCGTTGGGTTCAGCCAGGAAGCGGCCGGCACCATGCGGATTGGATCGGGGTACGGTTCGCCGGCGCTTATTTGACGGCGTAAGGAAAGGTTTCGAACATTTTGGTGCCGAACAGAATGAGCTCGGCCCCGACCCAGCGTGCGGTCAACACGAGGGTCGCGAAAACGGCGAGCAGTTTGACGGCGAAGGACAGGGTTTGTTCCTGGACCTGGGTCAGGGCTTGAACCAGGCTGACCAAAACCCCGGATACCGAGGCGACGATGATCGGCGGCAAAGACAACACCAAAACCAGCGTCATCGATTGAATCGTCATGTCGATAATGGTTGCTTCATCCATGTGGATCTCCTTGCAACAGCGCGGTTTAGCTGTAGGTCAAAACCAAACCGTGAATCAGGCGCGCCCAGCCGTCCAAAAGGACGAAGAGCAGTAGTTTAAACGGCAGTGAAATGGTCATTGGCGAAACCATCATCATGCCCATCGCCAACAGGATGTTCGAGACAACCAAGTCGATGGCGATAAAGGGTAGGTACAACATAAAACCGATTTGGAAAGCAGCGGTCAGTTCGCTAACCGTAAACGCCGGAATTAACACCAAGAAATCGTCGTCTTTAAGCGCTTCGGCGTCTTCCTTGGGCCACAGCGCTTTGGCGGAACGCATGAAGAACTTGCGCTCGCGCGGATGGCTGTGGTTCAACAAAAACGCCCGAAAGGGTTCCTTGGCTTTCATGGCGGCATCGGCGACACTCTCAAAACTACTTTCCTCGATTTGGGCCTCGCGGAAAATTTGATAGGCGTCGTTGCCGACGGGGGCCATCACGTAAATCGTCAAAATGATGGCCAGCCCGTTGATGACCATGTTGGGCGGGATGTTTTGAATCCCCAAGGCGTTGCGAACCAACGACAGGACCACGACCAACTTGATGAACGAGGTGACCATAATGGCGACAAACGGGGCGAGCGATAACATCACCAAAATAATGATGATGTAGAGCGGGTTAGGCATAGCGAACTGTTCCATAGCGGAAACTCCGTGGGTGCTGACAAATAAGGAACTGGGTTAAGGGGTTAGTGGTCGAAAAGCTCCAGGAACCGGACGCCGAGACTGTCTTCCACTTGTACCAATTCGCCGCGGCCAATCAGTTTGCCGTTGGCGCGAATGGCGACGGGTTTCTCCAAGGGCTGTTCCAAATCAATGACGAATCCTGGCTGAATGGCGCGCAAGTCGCCCAAGTTGATCTCTTTGCGACCGATCTCAAACACCATGTTGATGTCGAGTTGGTCCAATCCGTCCGCCATTTCGTTTTCGTTGCCTTCGTGTTGTTCTTGCATTTCCATTTTCTCCACCGTGAAGATTGATTGATTCAGGTTGCCGACCATCACCATGTCGCCGGGAACGCGCAACATCGCCATGCCGTGGAAACCTGCGAGGTTGGGGTCGAGACCGCACTGATCAAACAGCACAATGTCGTGGAGCCCCAAGTTGCGCACGTCACCCAATTTGATCGAGGTAAACCCGATTTCAACGCGTGCGCCAAAAGGCATATTCTCCCAGGTCGTGAAGGCAAATGCCTGAATTTTTTCGAGAAGATCGGCGAACAAGGCCATCGCGTTGCCCTTGAAGCTAATCTGCCCGCGAATCGGTCGCTGGTCGGCGACGCGAATTAACTGAAAAAACAAAGTGCGGCCGTAATCGGCGAAAAAGGCGTCAAAGGCGGCCTGGTCGGCGACGGGATAAAGCACCTGGCGCACATGGCTGTGCAGGCCTGACCACATTTCAAAACGTTTCATGGTTGCTTCGAAGACGGTTTCGAAGACGGCGTTGCGCAGCTCTTCCGGCATCTGAGCCGGGGAAAGGTTGCCGACCACCTCACTGACATTGGTCATGAAGTCCATGTGCTCCAGACTGATGCGGGCTTGGCTTTCGCCTGCGCCGATCTCAAGTGCCAGTGCCGGTTGATAGATAAACGGGACCGGCGAGAACTTGACCTGGTAGGCCTGATCGCCGAGGGTCACGCCGAAACAGCCGTTTTTGCGGAAGATACGGTTGAGCAAATAGGCTTCGTGACCGGGCATGGTGCGCGGTTCGAATTGGGTGATGCTCGGGGTTTGGGTGCTCATGGTTGCCGCCTTTGCGTGGGTGTGTGGGGATTGTTGCGCCGGTTACGCCGGGCCTAGGGTTCGTCTTGACCTTCAACTTCGTCGGCGAGGTTGCGCCGGTTGCGCGAACGGCCGTCGCTGTCGCGACCCGAATGATTGTTGCCGGCCTCGGCGCCGGCCTCGTCGAATTGCAAACGCACGTTGACCTCGTTGTTACGCAGCCGTTCCTTGAGGAAATACTGCAGGCCGTCGGCGCGTTCGTTGAGCAGGCGATAGGCGTCGGTGTCTTTGGTCACCAGTTGAATTTCCAGTTGGCCGCCGTGACGCGAAATGCGCACCTCGGTTTCCGGCAACACGGAATTTTTGATCATCAGGCGTACTTCGTCTTTGCTGTTGTTCATCGAGGTGTTGGATACCAAAATGCGGTCGACGATCTTTTCGGCGATATCGCTAATCATCTGTACTGATTTGGTGGCTTGCACCTTGCCGACATCGTTGCTTTGGGTGTTCTGTTGCAACATGCCGAGAATGGCCTCGCCGGTGTTTTGGGGTTGGTGCGAACCGTCACCGCCGGAGCCACTGGAACTGTCACCGTCGCCCTGGCGGCGTTGCAGACCGGCGAGAATGTGGTCGCCACTGAGCTGGGCCGCGCCGGTTTCCTTGGTGCCGGTGCCTTCGGTTCGGACGGCGCTGTCGGGTAAGGGTTTGCCCAAAGTCGGCGCTTTTTTGGGCGGCGGGTTAAAACCCTGCCACTGGACTTGGTTGTTCGTCGTTGCGCTCTGGGTGGCGGCGTTGTTGTCGGCCGGGGTTTGGGTGCCCGTGGTGGTAGCGCTTTCGGTGCCGCCGGTGTGCGCCGAAGGGTTGGTTGGATTGGTTGCAGGCGGGCGCGGCGCCGCTTCGTTTCCTGGGCGTGGGCTGGGGGCGTTGCCGAACCGCGGCTCGTTGTTGTCCCGATACGACTCGCTCGGCTGCTCAGAAAGTGTGCTTGTTTGTTGCTCTCGCGAAGGGGTTTTGCGTGGGGTCTCGCCGAACGGCTTGTGTTCTGTATCCTTGTCGTCGCCATTCTCCGGCGACGGTTGACGACCCTGCTCTTCACGGCGGCGCGCGACGCGTTCTTGGCGGTCGCGCTGCTGCTTTTGCAGTGATTTCATCTGTTCGTCGCTGGGGTTTTCGAGCGGCATGTCCGGGTCCCAATCGTCGCGACCTTTTGATTCTGATTTCGGCTCGTTGCGTTCGTACAAGGCCATTGGCGAGCGTTCGCCCTGGTCGCGCGATGTTTGCTCGCGCTGTCGCTGCCGCATCATATCGTTAAAAACCTGCTGGTCGCGCGCTGACGGCGCGCTGGGTTGCGGCGCGGTGTCCCGCTCGGGTTGCGGGCTGTTTGGTTGGGTGGGGTTAATCGGTTTCATAGGGCTCTCCAGCAGGGTTTCGGGTTACCAGTCGTTGCTAAGCCAATCGTCGTCGTCTTCGTCGTCGGCATCTTCGTCTTTGCGTTTGGTAAAGTCCTCGGCTTCCTTCTCTTGTTTGTCGTTTTCCTCGGTTAGTTTCTCGTCGAGCCAGATCTTTTTGTGCTCTTCGATTTTCTGGCGGTCCTTAATCGAGGCCTTGTGTTTTTGGATGGCGGTTTCGACCGCTTTCTCGGCGTCGACCTTGGCGCGTTTGGCGTCCTCGATGGCTTTTTCAAAGGCTAAATCGCGTTGGCGCAGCATAAAAACGCGTTCTTTGAGGTCGTCCAAGTCTTTTAATTTGACCTGTTTCCCTTTGATTCCATCATACAGTTCAATTTCGCGCTTCAGTCGCCAAGCGACGTATTCCTCCTTTTCTTTGATTTTGCCTTCAATTTCGCGGGCGGCTTCCTCGACTTTGTATTTGGCGACGGTGACGGCCTGGGCGGCTTCGTCCTCGCGCATGTTGCGTATGTTGAGCAGGTCTTGTAAGACGTATTTGATCATGTGCCGCGTTTCCTCCGGATGATCCTTAAGAAACGAGCTGGATCATGCGCTGCAGCGATTCCTCAAACGACATCTTCTCGTCCGTGCTCTGGCGCAGGAACTCGTTAATTTGGTCGACCTTGGCCAGGGCCAAGTCGGCCATTTTATCGGAACCCTTTTTGTATTCACCAATTTGAACGAGCAACTCGATTTCCTGGTACTTGGCGAGGATCGAGCGCAGGCGTTCGGCGGCTTTGCGGTGTTCGGGGGTCACGACGGCGTTCATGACGCGGCTGGCACTGGCGAGCACGTCGATGGCGGGGTAGTGGTTGGCTTTGGCGAGCTTGCGCGACAGGATGATGTGGCCGTCGAGAATGGATCGGGTTTCATCGGCGACGGGTTCGGTCATGTCGTCGCCCTCGACGAGGACGGTGTAAAGCGCGGTAATCGAGCCTTTGTCCGAGCGACCGGCGCGTTCCATTAAAAGCGGCAGGGTGGTGAAAACGGAGGGTGGGAAACCGCGACGGGTCGGCGGTTCGCCGGCGGCCAAACCGATTTCGCGTTGGGCACGGGCGAAGCGGGTGACGGAGTCCATCATCAGCAATACGCGTTTGCCTTGGTCGCGGTAGTACTCGGCGACGGCGGTTGCGACGTAGGCGGCTTTGAGGCGTTCCATCGAGGATTTGTCGGACGTGGCGCACACGATCACCGATTTTTTGATGCCCTCGGGACCCAAGTCGTGTTCGATAAATTCGCGAACCTCACGGCCGCGTTCACCGATGAGGGCCAAAACGGTGACGTCGACGTCGGCGCCTTTGACGAGCATCGAGAGCAGGGTTGATTTACCTCCGCCGGCGGCGGCGAAAATGCCCATGCGTTGGCCTTCACCGCACGTTAGGACGCCGTCGAGACAGCGCAGGCCCAGCGGTTGTGGGGTATCGATGATTTGGCGTTTGAGCGGGTCGGGCGGCTCGGCGTAAACCGGATAGTAATCGGAAGCGTGCAAGGGCCCTTTGGTGTCTTCGTCGAGGGGTTGCCCTAGGCCGTCCAACACGCGGCCCATCAGTTCGGGACCGACGGGAACCATGTGGATTTTACCGGTCGGAATGACCTCGGCGGCGGATGAGATGCCGACCATGTTGCCGAGCGGGGTCAGCAACGCACAACCTTTAGAGAAGCCGACGACCTCGGTTTGAACTTCCAGGTCTTCCCACGGGTTTTTGAGGATGCAGATCTCGCCGATTTTAACGGCGGGCACGACGGCGCGAATAATGGTGCCGACGACCTGAACCACCCGGCCTTTGACCTCAAGCGGGATGGTTTCTTCAATCGCATTCTTGAGTACTTCTGTGATGTAACCTAAACTGCTGCCCTTCATCGGCCGGCGCTCCTGGTGGGAATGGGTGAATTGGGTGGTCGCGATTAGCGACGGCTCTCAAATGCTTTTTTGAGGGCGGTGCGAATCGCGTTGAGTTGGATATCCAAGCTGGCGTCGACAACGCCGATTTCGCTTTCGAGCAGACAGCCGCCTTCTTGCAGGCGACCATCGGCGACGACGTCGATAAAGTTAATCGACGGGAAGTCGGCCATGATGGTGGTCAGGTTTTCGCGGACGGTCTCCAGTTGTTGGGGGGCGACGCGCAGGGTGACCTGTTTTTGGTTGCGGGCGACGGCTAAAACCGAACGCACGATGCGCAAGATCAGGTCGCGGTCGTCGAACTCACCCAAAATCTTTTTGACGGCCAACAAGACGGTATCGGTAATTTCGTTTTCCACTTTGGCGAAGTAGTTGACGGTCGCTTCGATGGTATCCATCATTTGCAGCGAGAGGTTGAACTTGCCTTCCTCGAGGCCGTCGTCATAGCCGCGTTTCTTTTCGCTTTCATAGACGGTGCGCGCTTCGGCGACGATACGGTCGGCTTCGGCACGGGCGGCTTCGATCAGCTCGTGGACCTGGGTATAGGCCTGATACTCGTCGGCCTTAATCACCTTTTTTCCCGGGCTAAAGGCAAAACCCTCTTTTTTTAGCCTAACAAAGGTGCCCATTGTGGATATACCTCGTGTACAAGAATTTTCTTAATAATACGCCAGGCGCTCTCTTTTTTGAGGTTACGCCACGCGCGTTGTTTGTCGCCGACCCGTTGGTTGGGATCGAGGTCAAGCCCCGCGTCTTTGGGAAACTTAAATTGCAAGCGTTGCACAATGCTGGTGGGTTCGCCGTAAAAGCAGGCGTGCAGGAGTTGTCGACCGCAGACTTGGGCGAACGCCGGCAGGCTTTGTTCGTCGGTTTGGCGCGGTACGGGGAACTCGAGGTTGCCGAGTAGGAAGGGCGCCTTTTTGAGGGCGAAACGGTAGCCTTCCTCACCCAGTTCGCGGCGCATGGCCAGCACTTCGTGTTTGAGAATGACCTTCTGAATTTTGGGTGCGTTGAGGGCGATGCCGGCGAGGTTGGCCGATTGGATCAGGTGTTCCGGGGCGAACAGGGCCAGGCGGCGCGAGGAGGCTTCGAAGTTGTAGCAGTAATCGTCGTCCAAGCCGTAGTGGTCTAGCAGGTGCTGGGCCAACTTGCGTTCGGCGGCGGGGGTGGTGCGCAGGCGTTGAAACAAGTCGGGGTCGACCACGCCTTCCAGCCAGGACGGGTGCATGTAGCGGGTGGGCAGGGTGTTGAACTCGTGAATCAGCGACAGCAGTTCGGTATCGCCTTTCTTGAGCAGGTAACCCAGGTAGGATTTACGCATCGGCGCCGGCCTCAATCGGCGTTTTGGCGGCGTCGCCTTGGCTCTTCAGTTTGTTGAACAGGAAGGCGGTGGCGGCGACGGCGGCGATCAGGAGCACGGTCAGCAGGCCGAAGACGGCGTAGAACAGCGTCAGTGATTGGTTTTCCACGTTCATGCCCAGTACCTTGGTCAGCTTGGGGCCGTCGTTTTCGGGCATGGGCTGCGCGGCAAACATGGCGACGGTCACTTTGTCGTAGGACAGGCCTTCGATGCTATTGGTGACCAGCTTCTTAATTTGCGGCACGCTGGAACCGACGTTGGCATCCTCGCGGTATTTGACAAAAACCGAAGCGGAGGCGGGCGTCAGCGAGTCGCTGAGGGGGTTGTTCTCGGGTAGAACAATGTGAACGCGGGCGGTGACGACGCCGTCGATTTGGGAAATCGTTTTGGAGATTTCCTGGGAGAGGGCGTAGATGAAACGAATGCGTTCCTCCAGCGGGGAGGAGATCAGTCCTTCTTTCTTAAAGACCTGGCCCATGCTCTCAAATTGATTGCGCGGGTAACCGAGTTGCTTTAAAAGCTCCACCGATTCAGCCAATTTGTTTTCGTCAACGTGTAGGTTATAGAGGTTCTCGTCGCCCGCCAATTTCTCACTACTAATGCCGTGGCGCAGCAACAGTGCCAGCATTTCGTTGGCTTCTTGCTCTTGTAAGTTGGAATAAAGCTCGACTTTACAAGCGGAAAGCAAAAAAGCGGCGGCGGCGACCAAGAGGATTCGCGATAGGTGTTTGTGCATATGTCTGAAATTCATGGTGGCGTCCCAAGTAAGGTGGTGTTTGGCGGCGGGGTGGTGTGCGCCGACCGCGTGCAACCGCGGCCGACAGACGGGCGAGCGGTGGAATTATTGGTTGCGGAACAGGGTTTGAACCCCTTGGCTGGCCTTGTCGGCAACCTTGGTGGTGATGTCCTGTTGCAGGTTCATTTGCATGATTTCCATTTGCAACTTCACGCCGTCCTGGAAGGTAATCGGTTGGTCGGACGTCTTGCTCAGCATCGAGTTGACGTTGCTGACGTGACCTTCGTGGGTTGCCGACACTTTTTCCATGCCTTTGAGGATCACGTCTCCCAGGCTGTTGCCGGTCTCAACCGCTTCCATCGCCGGTTGGGCGGCGTGGATGTTTTCCTGGAAGCTGACGGCCTGGATTTGACCGCGTTGAACGCTGTCAACGGCGCCGGCGCCGTCCACCACCCCGTCGTTTTGCGCTTTGAGAAGTTCTTCAAAGCGGGTGACGTCGGCTTGATCGGGTTCTGGCAGAGTTTCTTGTGTGCCTTGTTCCAACGTTTGTTGGACGACTTGTTGTACGCCTTGCTGCGCGGTGGGCTCCAGCATGCTGCCTCCTGTCGGGCCGTTTCTGAGATTAGGTACCGGCCAATAAGTTGCGGGCCAATTCGACCGCTGTTTCGTTTTGGTTGGCGTCAATGACCTGGTTGAGGACATTTTCGCTTTCGCCGTTCAGACCCGCTTGCATCAGCGCCAAACCCAAAAAGGCTTTGGTTAAGCTGTTGTCGGGGTTTTTGGGGAGGGCGTGGTCGCGCAAAATGCGCACCGCTTCTTCCGACTGCTTCATGCCGAGCTGGGTCATCGCCAGACCAATGTGGGGGTATTCGCTGTCGGGGCGAACTGCCGCCAACCCATCAAAAATCGTGACGGCTTCTTTGAAATAACCGTAACCGCCGGCGAGGTAGCCGACTTCCATCAAATCTTGAACGGACTGTTGGGGGATTTCCATGGTGAACTCCTACTGAGATGAAATGGTGGGGCAGTGCGTTCCCGCCGTAGGACAGGCTTCTAACCTGAATCGCATTCTCGTCAAGGGCTGAGAAACAAGACGGCGGAAGCGTGAAGCCGCCGCCGTCCTGGGGCGCAACCAAGTCGGTCGCACCGATTAACGGATGTTGGAGACGGTGCTTTTCAGCCCCTCACCCAGGGTTTTCAAGGCGTTACTTTGCAGGTTGGTGGCCAGTGTCCACTTCTGCAAACCGACCTGCAAGTTGATCAAGTCGGCAGAGGTCGCGGTTGATGCGTCATAGCTTTCCATTTGCGAGGAAAGCGTCGCTTCCAAGGCGGCAACGCGCTCGGCGATGCTGGCGTTTACGTTGTCGAAAGTTAAACCTGACATGGTTGGCTCCTTAAGGTGTTGGATAAATTGGGGTTGTTGACGTGGTTGGGGGTTGACCCTAAAATGAACGATTCTTGGCGGCGCCCTCATCCCGCTTGTCGGGCCGGCACGAAGCGTCACATGCACGGCGACCTGGTTGGCTCGCCGGTGTTTGTTCGATCCGTTCCGCGCCGATCCAACGGGTGACGCTAGCGACCCGAAGCGCCCACTTTAGGTTAACTTCAGCCGGTGGGATTGGCCTGGCGATGCATACGTCCCCAGACCTTGCCGACTGTCACCGCGGCCGCATCACATGCGTCACGGAATTTGCCGACCGCCGCGAACTCGTCAGGAGCGAGGCCTGCGTCCATGGCCGCTTTGGTATCTTGGGCTTGTCGCAACAAACGTTCGATTAAAACGCGTTTCTCGTTGCCTTCACCATCTTTGCTGAGCTTTTGCTCAATCTCCAAAAAGGTCGTGATCTGCTCGCTCATGAGCCGCCTCCCGTTTGATATTCGAACTCTTGACCCTCGTAGACGAGGATTAATTTTTGGGTGTCAATCGACTTAATAATGTGACCGCTGGGCAGGCGTGAACCTTCGAACAGTTTGTCGCCTTTGACGGTGGTGATGTAGCGCTGGCTGCCGACGCTGACGGTGGCAATTTGCAAAGCCAAACGGTTGCTGTCCTTGCGTTTGACCGGCGTCACGGCGGGTGCGACTTCGTTGAACTGGGTGCGTGCTTCGAGCAGGTCGGGGTAACGCGCATTGTAGGCGCTGCTGACGGTCGACCAGGCTTCGAGTTGGGCCGGGGACAGATTGCCCTTGACGACCAGGCGTTTTCCGCCGTGCAATTCGAGTTTAACCACATCCAACAAGTCTTGTTCCTTCAGGTGTTTGTAGAAAAAATCCAGCAAGTCGGGCCAGGTCACTACTTCGTTGGTAATGGCTTCGATGCCGGGAATGTCGGCGAGCATGGTGCGCACCGCTTTCAGTAATGGTTCGGCTTCTTCAGAAAAACCGCGAAGTTCGATGTTGCCCGCGCCGAGGCTTTTCACGGCGAGGTTCAGTTGGTAGATGCCCAGTACTTCGCCCGCCGATTCTACTAACACATCTTCCGCGATTACTTCATAAGATACGTCAATCTTCTCTTTTCGCAACGCGCGCACCAAGCGGCTTTTTTGTTGTTGCTCGACGACGTAACCCGAAATGGCCAATTTACCGTTGTCTTTTTTGCGTACCTCGAGGGTTTCGAGGCCTTGCTCTGCCAGCACGGCGGCGATCACTTCGCGCGGGGTACGCGCTGATTCGGCCTGGTGCGAGCCGACTTCTTGCGGCGCGAACAGCAGCGCCAGGCGCCACAAGCCGAAACCGATCAGCAGAACTGCGACCAGCAAGGTCAGACCGCGGCGGCGTTTGCGTTTCTTTTCATCGCGGGCCGCCTGCTCTTCTTCGCTGAGCGTTTCTTCCTCGGGCTCGTCGTCCAAGGGTTGTTCTTTGGTTTTGGCTTCCGGGTCGATGCCCTGCTGCCGGCCCTGATCGATCAGGTCCGGCAGGAAAAACATCGGCCACTTTTCGTCGACTGGACCCAAACCGAAATGCGTGGTGCCCGCGGTAATGATGCTGAACGCGGGCACCTCGGTTTCACCTTGATCGGTGATGCGCTCGCCGCCCACCATCACGACTTCCTGACCGAAGGGGCGCACCATGATTTGGCCGCCGCTGACCTTGAGGGTCAGGTGCTTGTCGGCCATGTTCTGATCGTGCAGGATCAGGTCGCAGTTGTCGTCGAGGCCCATGACATAGGAGCCACTGTTCAGAATGATTTCCGCGCCGACTTGGGGTCCCGAAAAAATTTTGAGCAGGAGTTGGTTTTGCATGATGCCTCATTGGTGGTTTGACGTTGGGGACGGCGAAGGGGGGATTTAGCGTTTCTTCTTCTGTTGACGCGCGCGTTGCGGTTCCATTTCGATGGGCAGTTCTTCGCTGTCCAATTCGTTGGTGTAACGCGGTTGTACTTCGACAAAACGGCTGGGGTTGTTGGGGTCGACAATACGCGGGGTGATCAAAATAAGGCGTTCAACCATTTCGTTGCGGCGTTCCTTGTGACGGAACATGTGGCGAAAAAGTGGGATCTTGCCGAAAAAAGGAACTCTATTCTCGGTATCGGTCCGTTTTTCCAACACGTAACCGCCCAGCAATACACTTTCGTTGTGGCGGATGACCGCTTGCGTGTTGATGGTGGTGTTTTGGACGATGGGAATGGCGTCGACGCGATTCTCGGTGACGTTGCCGTCTTCCAGGCGAATGCTGAGTTTGATCTTTTTGTGTTTCTCTTCTTCGATGAGGTGCGGTGTGACCCGCAAGGTGACGCCGGCGGATACGTTAAACAGGTCGACCTCGCGATCCCCTTGCAAACGAACATAAAAGGTTTGGTTGGTAGTGAGCTGGGCTTCGACGTTGTCGAGGGTGAGGATCGACGGACGCGAGATGATGTCGGCCTTGCCGTCGGCTTCCAGCAAACGAATGCGGGCGATGAAGTTTTCGGCGGCGTCGCCGAGAATGGTGGTGAAGGACAAGCCCCCGCCACTGGTAAGCGGACGGTTGTTGAAGTCGAAGTTGCTGTCAGCTTCGGTTTCGGTGCTGCCGAAGTAACCGCCGCTGGCGTTTTCGGCATTTTCATAGCGCCAATCGACGCCGACTTCATGCGAGTAATCGGTGTTGACTTCAATGATGCTGGCGTGAATTTCAATCAGGCCGGCGGGGACGTCGAGTGCTTCGATAATTTGGCGGTAAAAGTCGATATTTTCGCCTTTATCGCGCACAACAACCGCGTTGTTGCGCACATCAGCCATGATCATGGGTGCGAGTGTCGGCGGGCCGGCGGGGTTGTTGCCATTGGCGTTGCCGTTGCCGTTGTTGGCCGCGGCGGCTTGCTGTTGTTGGAAGTCTTCCATTTCGTCGTCTTCGTAATTGCCGACGGCGGCCAAACCCTTGCCTTTGAGTTTGTTGCCATTGGCGCGGCGACGGCGGTCACGGCTTTCAATCGTTTCCAGGCCGGTACTACCGGTTAAGATGCCGCGCAGGACGGTGACCACGCCGGGGACGGTCATGTCGCGGTCGTTAAAGCTGAGAATTTGATCGTCGGCCCAAGCGTATTTCAGTTGGAAAACTTCGACGACATCCCGAGAGGCTTGCAGCGCGGTCATGCGCGCGGCGTTGGCGTCCATGCCGACCGCCGTCTGTAAAACCAGCTCGACATAACGCGGCGGGCCGCTGACGTAGACCAAACCCTCGGTTTCGAGTGCGCGGATCGGAAAACGCTGATCGAGGATTTGCACGGTATCGAGCGCGGTGATGAACCGGTCGATTTTGGCGAACTGCATGTTCAGCATTTCGGAGGCCATTTCGCTGCTGTGGTAAATGTAAAGCACGGTGCCGTCGTAATACCAAATCAGGCTGTAGGCGGCGGTGAGGCGGTTGAGAAATTCGGCCGGTTCGAGTTGGGTAAATTGGCCGCTGACGGTGCCGACGACGCGCTCACTGATCATGGAGTAAATGCCCTGGTCGGCGCAGAAGTTTTGCAGGACGGTGGGCAGAGCCTCTTCGCGGACTTGCAAGGAGTACTGTTCCGGTTTCCAGGGAATGTCGGCCGCGTGGAGCGGAAGGAAAGTAAGAAGCGTTAACATGCTGAGTGTAAGTATATTTTTCACGACGAGTGCGTTCCTCTTTTCATACGAATTGAGATCGGAAAAAAATGTCATTGGCTCAAGGAACCGGACATCCGAAGGTCAAACAGAAAGCGCCCGGCGATTCTAACCCTTTTTTAACAGTGAAACATCTTGCATTCGCGAAAATGCGTGAGCGGTGTGGCTGAGAATCGGCCGTGGGGCTTCATTACTTACACGCCCAAGAACGGCATTGCGCAGATTTTTGATGAATTGGCAACTCAGGGAAAAAACATGTTCATGGGGGGACGTTGATGACTGACTTGGGTCGGCGTCGCTTTCCAGAACTCGAGGTTGTTGAGATAGGTCTCGACAACTTCTTCAAACCCGTCGGGGGTGAGGTTGTCGGTCTCAACGCGGCGGTACATCACCATTTGGTGCTGGTCCGGCTCGTAGGCAAGCATTTCGCGGCTCTCGGCCAGCTTGCCCAGGTTGCGTTTCATCATTTTTTTGATCTGTTGGTCGGCGGCATGACGGTCGTCTTGGGGAATGCTGCAAACGGGACTGAACAACAGCAGGCGATTGCGACCTTCGGCCAAAATGTTGAGGATCAAGGTTCCGTCGAAATGAAATTCGAAGTGGCCTTCGGGTTCGGCTTCCATGCCTTGTAAACCGAGCCGGTTGGTCAGGTCGAGAATCAATTTGGAAGCGTCCATGGGAACCTCGTCGTTGGGAATCGGGAAGGGTGGTTGGGTTGGCGACGGCCGCCGCGCGTGGGGCGCGACGACCGCTGCGAGGAATCATTAAGCCATGATTTTGCGGTTGGTTTCCATCTTGGCAGTAAGGATTTGGTTGAGTTTGTCGCGAATCTCGCGTTCCAAGTCGCGCAACGACTGCATGGTGTCGTCGGCGTCTTTGGCCAGCGTTTCCGCCTTGGTTGCGTTGATTTCGTGATCTTTCTGCGTGGCTTCGTGGCCTTTTTGCTCGGCGTTGAACTGAGCCGCCGCACCTTGACCACCACCCTGCGCGATGCTGGAAGCACCTTGCGCGTAGTTGGTGAAGCGCTGTGACTTTTGGATTTGCGCATCGACGTCGCGTTGGTGTGTCGCTGCTTTCTGATCGATCGTGTTTTTGTCCTTGTGGAGCAGGACGTCTTCTTTTTGTTCCGGCGTCAGCTTGCTCTTTTTCATTTGAGTGTCGAAGTCTTTGGTGGCGATGCGCGAGGTTTCCTCGGCGTCGGCCAGGTCCAATTTGGCTTGCTTGAGGTTTTGGTTGGCTTTGACTTGGGTGTCTTTGGCGGTTTGCAGGTCCTTGGTAGCCTGTTCGACTTCCAGTTCCTTGGCTTTGATTTCCGTTTGCGGCGCGTTGTTCTTTTTCAGTTCGGTCAACTGCGCCTGTTTGGTATCCAGGTTCTTTTGAGCAGTCGTTGCGCCGGCGTCGGCGTCGATTTTGGTTTGCGTCGCGGTTTTGACGTTGGCCTGTTGCACCTTAACGTCGTCGGCGGCGGCCGTGGCGTTGGTTTGCGCCGTTTTCAGGTTCTGTTGGGCAGCCGGGCCACCGGTCGCGCTGGTGGTGTTTTTCATGGCGGAAGCGGACTTCAAGCCGCCGGCCACGCTCATCATGCCGCCCGCGGTGGAGACCGCGGCCATAACCATGCCGGAAATGAAGGCCGACTTGGCGGCTTTGCGGATTTCATCGGCGGCTTTACCCAGTTGACCGATTTGCTGATCGCGTTGGGTGGCGCGCTCTTGGCGTGCGGTCTGACGGTTCAGAACGGTCATTTCGTGGAACAGGTACATCAGGGTGGTGATGTCACCGGCGGTGGCGGAGTCGATGTTGCCCATCTTCTCGGTCACTTCGTTCAGTTGCTTTTCGGTGGGGTTGGGATTGCTGGGTGCTTCCAAGGTCAGCTTTTGAACCGCGCGGTCGAGCGCCAAGTTTTGTTTGTCGCTAACGGTCAGGGTGGCGGTTTCGGGACTGGTGTTGATCGCTTCTAATTGGGCGTCAAATTCGGTTTGCAGGTTCAGCCAGGAAATGGAATTCTGGCCAACGCCTTCGATACTCATGGGTTCCTCCGAGGTGGGTCAAACTGGTGCTGTGGCTTCCTAAAAAGGGCCTGAATGGGTCAGGTTCAATAACGAGGCGGCCTTGGTGACCGCCCCGTTTGGGGTTATGACGTGAGCCTTAAATCATGCTGCGAGAGATCTTCGTATTCGTCGCTGCTTTTTCGCCCAACATTTTGGACACAGCTTGCCTCGAATCTTGGATCTGAGCCATGATCTCCTTGAGACGGTCCATTTCTTCAGTCAGGAGCGCTTGGAGTTTGGCCATATCTTTTTGGAAGTCGGCAGCGTCGGCTTGCGCGTTCATTGCCTCGTTGGTGTAACCGGCTTGGACACCTTGTGAGATGCCTTGGCCGACCATGGCAACACCGGCGGCTACCTCGGCACCAATGCGGATCATATCGGCGATCTGCTTGGTTTGGTTGGCTAGGTTGGCAGAACCTGCGCCACCACTTGCCACGGCTGCTGCGATGTTGATGACCAGAACGGCGGCGGTGATGGTGATGCCCGCGATCATTTGGGCTTCTTCGTCACTCAACTCTTTGCCGAACATCTTGGCTATACCCTGAATCACCTTGCCAAAGGCGGCGGTGATGTCTTCCATAGCACCGGTTTCTTCCAAAACCATCATCGTCATGTTGAGCGCGGCGGCGGCGAGCAATGGTGCAGCGGCACCACCGGTGGCAACTGTTGCAGCGGCTGCGGCGATCAAGGAAATCGAAGCGGCAATCCAGCCAAAGATCTTGCCAAACAAACCGCCTTTGTCGGCTTTTTTCATGGCGTCAATGGCTTTTTGCAGTTGGTCCATGCGGTCTTTGTGGGCCGTTTGCTTTTTCGCCATGTTGTGCTGGATGTCTTCTTTACTGGTTTTGAGTTGGATTTCGTCGATCTTGCTGCGCAAGTCCAACAACATCAGGCTCAACTCGTCGGTGTCGGTCAGTTTTTGGTTGGTGGGCGCTTCCAGTTCAGGGCGGCTGGTTTTGGGAAGGGGTCCCTGTAAGCGGGGGCCTTCGTTTTCAGCCATGAAGGTCAGCGCCTGCTGAATACTCTCTTTGAGCTGTTCAATCTCGAGACCGGCTGGGATATCGGTCCCGTAGGCGTTGGGTATTGAAAAATTACCGTCAACAGTGGTCATCGTCTATACTCCTTGTTTTTCTGCTTGAGGGTCGGCTTGGGGTTCCAAAAGACCCAGTAACGACTGCGCGCGATTTTTGCTGTCCAGGTGTTCGGGTTTATCACCCGCCCAGTGGATGGCGGCGGACAAAGCGCTTTCGGCTTCGGCGTAACGCCCCAGGGCCAGGAAACAATCACCGGCGTGCAGGTGGGCTTTGGGATCTTCCACGTCGTAAACCGCTGCCAAGCTATAGGCTTGCACGGCACCCTCGTAGTTCTTCCGCATTTGGCGACAAGCGGCCAATCCCATCAGATACTTGCGTTCCATGTGGTCCATAAAGCAAAGGAACTTAAACACGTCTTCCGATTCCTTATACTTACCGTGGTTGTAGAGGCTGTAGGCCATGCTGTAGATGACGTCCATGTCCTCGTCGCTCAGGCCGCGAATGTCGGCCATCGTGCCGCCCTTGGTAAGGAAGGTTTCAACGATGTCTTTGTAGTCTTCGATTGAAAATTCTTTAGGCTCGGTTGCCATGTTACCGTCTCCTTGAGATGTTTGTGGTGCTTTAAGGACTTGAACCAAAACCAATATAGAGGTTTGGGGCAATCAAGATATCTGAGTTGGTCGGGTAAAGCGCGACGGTGATCGTAACACGAAGCCACCGACATGGCCGACCCTGGCCGATTATCCAGACGATTAGATGTTGCGGGTGATGGTGGACTTGAGATCGCCGTCTTTTTTGACGAGGTTGGTCATGGTTTCGAAAGCGTTGTTGTACTTAGAGGTCAAACCCTGCAGACGGATCATGTCCAACTGAGAAGAGCTGTTGGTGCTGTCGATGAAACCTTTGATGTTTTCGATGTTTTGGTCCCATTCGGACTGATTGATCCTGCCGGTTTTGATGTCGATGCCGTGGGCTGAAGCGAAAGCGGTCATTTCGGCGGAAACGGTGGCTTTGCCGGAGCTTTTGGCGGGACGGTCGGCACGCATGGCCATCAACACGTTCTGCGCTTCTTTCAACAAGGCGTTTTTGTTTTTCATTTCGTTGGCTTGGTCCATTAACTGGGTGTTGATTGTTTCGGCGCGTTCCATTTGCAGCATCATCATCAGGGTCATGATGTCTACGTTTTGGCCGTCAATGGCACCTTGGGCGGCGTCAATGGTTACAATGGATTGTCCTGAAATCTCGGTCATGGTCGTTCTCCTAATATTTTTTTTTGAAATTGAAAGGTCGTCGGGCGGCTAGATACGCATGCGGGGGACACGGGGTCGACTGCGGCGCGCACCTTTTTCGGCTTTAAAGCGTGCCTGAGCGTCGCGAATGTCGGCAGCGACTTCTTCTTCCCATTCCGCCAGTTCTTGCAGAACTTTTTGGCGCTGATGTTCGGGAACTTTGTCGCTTTCGAGGAAGCGTTTGGCGCTGTCGCGTTCGATGCCCAAATCCTGGTAGAAGTCGTCGGCTTGTTGGAGCAGGCCTTCCGCTTCGCGAATGAGCTGGTCCATTTTGTCGATGATTTCCGTGGTTTCTTCCTCTACATTTTTCTTCGCGCTCATGCTGTCCGCCTCCTGATTTGATAATGGATCGTTTAGGACTGAAATCGGGCTTAGATGTTGCGGGTGATCGTGCTGTCGAGATCGCCGCGTTTCTTGAGCAGGTTGGTCATGACTTCGAAGCTGTTGTTGTGCTTGCTGGTCAAGCTTTGCAGACGAATCATTTCCAACTGTGAGGTTGAGTTCAGTGAGTCCATAAAACCCTTCAAGTTCTCGACGGTTGCGGAGAGGTCGTCAGCGGTGTACTGGCCGTCGCCGTCGGAATCAACCAAGGTCACGCCGTTTTCTTTCAACCAGTTGAGGGTGTCGTCATCAAGGGTGATCTGTTTCTTCTGGTAGGTTTCAGGCGCATTGGATGCTTCGGATTCAAAGTGCATGGCTTTGCTGTTGTTGGTGCCGAGATCGGCGCCGGAAGCAGAGGTCCAGTTGTTGCCGGCGGCATTGGCGTAGACGTAGTGACCGTCTTTGGTGTCCATGTCGATTTGACGTCCATCGAGCGTTACGTCGCTAATGCTCAGCGGGGTGCTGTCGCTTTGGGTCAAGCCGCTGACCACGATGGCTTGGTCGCCTTTGGTGATCGTCAAGGTGTCGGACGTTGTGTAGTCGCTGTTGCCCCACTGCTTGGTGCCGACGCTGATTTTGGTGCCGTCGTCCAAAACAAAGGTGGTGTCTTTTTTGAAGTCCCAGTCGGTTTTTCCGTCGTTGTTTTCATCAACGTGCGGGTCACCCCAAACGCGGGTTTCGGAACCGGGAATTTTGTTGCCGTTGGCGTCCGTTTTGGACAAGGTCCACTGGCTGCGGTTTTCGTTCAATTCGATTTGGTAGCCGTCCAGTTTAATGACGTTGCTGTTTTTATCAACGCTCCACGTCACATCATCGGGGGCGTTGGCGTTGGCTTGTGCCACACGCAGGGCCGCCATTGCTTGGTTGGCCTGTTTTAACTTGTCGTTGGTGGCTTTCATTTGGTTGGCTTGGTCCATCAACGCGCTGTTCAGCGTTTCGGAACGTTCCAACTGAAGCATCATCAGCAAGGTTTGAATGTCGCCGACGTTCTCAGGGCCGCCGCCGAGTTGCAATCCCGCGATGCTAGGATCTGCATTAATTCCATCTACCATAGTAGTTCTCCTTTAACTGTTTATGTCTCTAGGACTTGGTTGAACGTTTTTTGGATAAAGCTCCGCCCTTTGCGTGCACAGAAGGCCCGCTTGAGAACAGGTGGAGTTGATTATCGTTGAGGTCCCGAAGTGGGTGTTCAACCCGGATAACTCACGTCTTGGCGAAGTGTTTTCGCCTGCCGGCAACCCCTCGCCGGCATGACGATGAATATATCGGCTAAATGTGGAGCAAATATGTAGGGTGAAAGTTTTTTACTACTTTAGCGTTTGTTTGGTGGATTTGCCCAGTTGGCGTGGATTACAAGCGCAGGAAAAAACGGTGTTTTGCGTCGAAAGGCACGCAGGGACCGGTGGCTGAATCATTGTGCCCCAATAGAATGAGAACACACCTTTAAATTAACGTGCTAAACCGGCACCGCGATCCGTCTGCACATAAAGGCTGAGACGTGGCTCACGACTGTGATTCGGGTCACACGCCTCGATTGCCACATTGTGAAGCCTTGTGTCGAATGAGGTGTCGCTCGCGTGACAGGGACGCGCGGTTAGCGCCGCAACCATTGAGAACTTGGGAAAAATGCAAATTGTGGATCGATCACTATTTTGGTGAATCCGTGAATTAACTGTCAAGAACAAAAATCCGGTCGTGACCCTGTGCTTTGGGTTCGTCTCCCTCTCTTTTTCGCAAACGTTGCGAGTGGGTGACTTGCTCGTTCGTGCGTTCTTGGTTTTTTTAAATGGCGATGCGCCTCCCGAGTGCCGATCGGATAAGGCCTGAGTTCCGTCGTTTGTGGGTGTGAAAACGCGCAAGTGGTTGATCTGAAAACTGTTGTGGTAATCGCCGGCGTGCGAGCAATGACGCCGGTGCCTTCCACAAGATGTTGAAGCCTGGCCGTTTGTTCGATTTCGCCGCCCAGAATCGCCCAGGTTCGGTAAGATGGTTCCTACATTATTTATATGAAGGTGTGTACCGTGACCATTAAACTTTATCAGTTCATGATTTCCCATTATTGCGAGCGCAGCCGTTGGAATCTGGACCACAAAGGGGTTCCATTTCAACTTGTTAACTGGATTCCCGGCCCGCATATCCCCAAAACCAAACGCATGGGTTTTAAACGCTCCTACGTGCCGATCCTCGATTACGAAGGCGAGCTGGTACAGAGCTCCGACAACATCGCGCGTTTTCTCGAGCAGAAGTTTCCCGAGAAACCACTTTGGCCGGCCGATGCCGATGCCGCCGCCGAGGTTGATCGCTGGGTTCAGCTTGCCGACGAAAAAATCGGCATTCCGCTGCGTTCAATTATGTACAGCGTGTTGATCCACGAGCGCAAACAAGTCATTGATCTGTGGTGTCAAGATAACCATTTGCTCAACCGCATGATAAGCAATCTCTTGTTTCCTGTTTTAAAGAAGAAGCTGACGCGCTTTTACAAACTCAATGATCGCCCCCGCCACGAAGCGGCGTTTGCGGAAGGTATCGCCGCCTTTGATGCGGTTTACGCCAAACAAGATTTCCTGGTTGGCGACAGTTTTACCTTTGCCGACCTGTCGCTGGCGTCCTTGTTGGCGCCAATGGTGATGCCGCCGCAGCATCAGGTCAAATGGCCGGCGGAAACGCCCGATAGCTTGCAATCGTTTTTTGAAAAACACCAAAGCGGTCCAAGCGGGCAACGCACGCTGGCCCTGTATCGCGATTTTCGCGGTCGTTAAGCGCCGCCGACGGCGCTGCGTTCCTGGTGGTCTTGGCCTGCGCCAGGGTAATGGCGGTGCAGTTTGATGGTGACCTCGGTGAATTCGCCCAGCTCGCTTTCTACCTTGAACTCGCCGCCGTGTTCCTGCACGACGATATCGTAGCTAATCGATAAGCCCAAACCCGTGCCTTTGCCCGCCGGTTTGGTGGTGAAAAACGGGGTGAAGATGCGTGGTTTGATTTCCTCGGGAATGCCGCCGCCGTTGTCGTAAACCACCATCTCAACCGTGTCGCCGAGGTTGCGCGTGGTAATGCGTACCACCGGCGTAAAACCTTCACCTTCTTGTTGTTCGCGTTCGCCGACTGCATAACAGGCGTTGTTGACCACGTTGAGGAATACCCGGCTGATGTTTTCCGGCACGACCTCGATGAAACCGACATCATCGGCCAGCGCCAAGGTAAACGACAGCGACATCGATTTGTTTTGCGCGGCCACGCCGTGGTAGGCGAGGTTCAGGTACTCGCGAATCATGTCATTGAGATCAATGGTTTCCAGTTGACCCGAGCTTCCGCGTGACAGCATTTGCATACCGTGAATAATTTGGTCGGCCCGTTCACCGTGTTTAACGATTTGTTGCGAGCTTTGGCCCATATCCGTCGCCAGCTCGTCCAAGCTCTCGAAAATTTCATCACCCAAGCGCGTGCGCGCGGCGGTTAACTCGGCTTGTAACTCGCGGCTCATGTCGACGATGATGGCGCCGAAGTTGTTGATAAAGTTGAGCGGGTTCTTGATTTCGTGGGCGATGCCTGCCGTCAAGGTACCCAGCGACGCCATTTTCTCTTGAATTAACAACTGGTTTTGCGTGCGAATGATTTCGCGGTTTTTATCGCGTAACTCGCGCATCGTGCGCGCTTTGGCAACCGCCGACACCGCGTGTTCGCGGAAGCGTACCAGTTTGTGCAGGTCGGACAAATCATAACCTTGGGCGTAACCCAGGTTGTCGAGAATGAGGAAACCTTCCAATTCGCCGTGCAGCCGCAACGGCATGACCAACAACTCGTGCGAGCGATGAAATGATGCCAGCGTGCGCATGGTTTCGTCGTCTTTGAGCGTCACCAAAAAAACATCTTCCTCCACCGAATGAATGTGGTCGAGATGATCGTGTAGCAATTCATTGAGGCTTAACTTGTGTTCCGAGAGTTCGCTCATGTCGTAGCCGACGGCTGCGGCAAAGCAAAAAAGATCGGCGCTGGTTTGCACGATAAAGGCGCCGCGTTCGGCATGGGGGAAAAGGCGCAAGCCTTGGATGAGCAGGATGTTGAGCACGTTCTCCAGCACGAATTCGCGGTTTATCGAGATGACGATTTCTTCCAGGGTTTCCAGCTCGTCGTAACGTGCTTTGAGTTCGTCGTTTTTGGCGCTTAACTCGCTGGTGCGCTCGCGGACGCGCTGTTCCAAGGTGTGGTTGTATTCTTCTAATTTTTGGTGTGATTCGCGGATGTTCAAACTCATGCCGCGAAAGGCCGTTGCCAAAATACCAACCTCGTCGCGACTGTCGGCGGTGATGTGGTTGCTGACCGAAAAGTCGCCCCGTGCCAATTGGTAGGCTTGTTGGGTTAAAGCCACGATCGGTTTGGAAATACTGGTGGCAAGGAGAATCCCAAACCCGGCCGCGACCAAGGCCACGATCAGCGCCGTCACCAGGGCGTAGTAAACGCGTTGCTGGGTCAGTTTGGCGATTTCGGCGCGCGACTCAACGATTTGGGTGTTGACCGTTTTCAGCGTAAAACCCAGCCGCAACACACCCCAATGCTGGTTGCCGTCGTTAATCGGCATAATCATTTCTAAATAATCGGTATCGCGGGTGGCGTATTGATTGACGGTTTGGTTTTTTTGCTCGGCGGCAAAGCGATCCTCGGCCGCGTCCAGTTTCGTCTGCAGGTATTCCGGGGAGGTGTGAACCAGCGCCATGCGGTCCTTGTTCATCAAGATGGCGAAGTCGAGATCGCTGTCGGCCGCCACGGTTTTCAGCAAAAGCTCGTGCACCGAGGAAAAGTTAAACGCCGCGATATCGTTTTCCACTTGGCGACCCAAATAGGTCGCCAGGGTTGCGCCGCGATCTTGCATACTTTTTTTTACCAGGTCGATGCGTGTCTGGAGTTCGCGTTCCAACAACTGTTTTTGAACCGTTATGTGGACCATCGTCATCAGCACCGTCAAGGTGACGGCTAAACCGACCATGGTCGTGAGCAGTTTCCAGCGAATGCCGCGTCTGATGGGAGTTTGCGAAGTCATGAATAGCCAAAAAATGGGAAACGCGCCGAACGCCGGCGGGTCGCGCGGGGTAAAGAGAGGTGTCGGCCGGATAAAGCAAGGGTTCGGGTTGGCGCCAATGCCGCCGGCTGATTGGAGGGGTTCGACCTCCAGCGCAGGCCTGGGCGGGGAAGCGCGGGACTAGGGTGCAGCACGACGTCGCGTCGTATCGCGCCGAGAAGGACGGGAGAGCGTACGTAATCAGTTTAAATAGTTACGGTTTCCGCGTAAAGGGCAAGGGTGAAAAAAGCGGCCGGCGGCCTTTTCGCTTGCTGTAAAAATCAAGCTTCGGTGGTGTCGCTCACCCGGTCCTCGCCAAAAAGGGCGGGACCGGCCGGTCCCGCCTTTCTTTTCAGCCAGTATTTCGCGCGCTTCTGCTTAGGGCGCTTGGGGGTCAAAAATTTCGTTGAGGACATGGGCCAAACGCACCGATGCCTGGGCCATGCGAAGCTCCATCAGCGCCAAGTGTTCTTTGGCATAAGCGTCTGGCTGCAAGGCGTGGACCCCTTCGCTGTCGGGCGTAGGCAGTCGGTAGACCTGGTCGCGCAGTTCCAACGATTCTTTCACCCAATCGCTGTAGTCGCTGTCACGCCATTGCTTGGTAACGGCCGGATCCAGCGTTTTCAGTAAATTTTGTGCGTAAACTTCCGGCTCCGTCTCTTGTGCTTCAATCACGGCTGAATCCCAAATCCAATGCAGGCTGCCGGTTTTTTCGCCGAAGGTCACATCGACGTCATTGCCGCCGCGATCTTTGCCGTTGCCCACATGCAGCGGTTGGTGGACGTCACTCAGCAGGTGGGCCAGAAACTGAAGCGATTCGGCTTTTTCTTTTTTGGGCGCGTCGGGATGGCGCAGCATCACCATGCAGTCAAGGAGTTTGGGGACCAGGTAACCTTGGTTAAGCGGGTGTGATTCCGATTCAATATGTTCCAACGCCGCTGCATCGGGCACGGTGATGTAGTGCCAAAAGCGGTGGTTGCGGTAGTCGCGCCAGTTGTCTTTGATGGTCACGCTTTTGCCGTCGGGGCGTGGGCTCCAGTGTTCGTCGGAGCGGATTTCATCGGCCCAGGTGCAGATTTCGGCCAAGGTTTCTTTGCCCGTTAATTCGCGCACCGCCGCCAATGTTTTGGGTGTCAGTTGGGCTTGGGCCATGTGACCGATAATACGGTGGCCCACATAACCCCAGGCCAGGGCTTGCTGCTGGCTGATGATTAAAAAAATCGCCACCAAAGACAAAAAACGGATTTTCATGGGTCACCTCGTGCAAGATCAATTCAAACTAAAACGCGTCGTTGAAACGGCGACACAACATCGTTCCACCTGTGCCGAAACCAAACAATTTTTGGCGGTCCACTGCACAGTTTTGGCTGAAAAAGAAGGTCTTGGGCCGGCAAAGGTCAACGACGCCGTCGATCCAGCCCATCATAACCGAGGCGTTCGTTTTCGTGCGCCGCTTTCGCGCAAAAATGCCACCTCGCGCTTAAACCCAAACGAAGCAGGCAAGGTCGGCCGAGGCTTGAGCCGCAGTTTTTAAGTGATTCGTTTCTCTGGTGCGCATGTTTGCAAATTTTTTTGATATTCTTTGTTGGTTTTGAGCGTATTTTCTCGCTCGGCTGTATTGCGGTGCTTTTGCTTGCTGAGAAACCTCGTTTTTCTAACGCAAAAGTGTTGTAAGGAGGTCCTCTTTATGAATCGTTCTTTTGGGAGATACGGCCTGGCTTGGGGGCTGGCGGCCGTGGTGGGCATGCTTTTCGGCGGCGACGGAACTTGGGATTTAGAAGCGGCTCAGAAACAGGCGGCGGCGGAAAACAAAACCCTTGTCATCGAGATTTTTAATACAGTCTGCCCCAACTGCGTTCACTTCCAACGTTCCTTGGACAAGCAGGATGCCACGGTGATGAAAACGCTGGCCAATGTGGTTCTGGTCCAAATCGATGAAACCCAACCGCGCGGTAAGCAACTGGCCAAACGTTACGGTAGCCTGGCTGTACCGACGTTTATTGTGCTTAACCAAGACCTGGAGCCGGTATCGCGGTTTGAAGGGTTCAGCCCCGATTTTTCTCAGGACATGGCGCGCGCGCTGCTTAAAACCAAAACCGTGCCCGAACGCGTGGCGGCCTACCACGAAAATCCCGATCCACAAACGGCTTATGAACTTGGGCGGATTCTGCGCGCGCAAGACGATTACACCGGCGCGTTGGCCATGTTTGACGACATTGGCGCGTCCGGCGACGAAAGCGTTACCGATCTGCAGCAACAAATTCTCTTGACCATGATCGACCATGAAATGGATCGTCCGGGAACCTATCCCTCCGCTTTTCTGGATACCTATGCCCAGGCTGTTTACCACGAGCGCTGTGAATCCAAATGGCGCGTGACCGGCATGATGTATTACTACGGCGAGGAAACCGGCCGCCCGCGGCTGTACAACAAGTACTTTCGCGATTTTGTGGCCCATGCTAAAGACGACTACGGCATTGATGTGCGTACGCATCCGCGCTACTACAAACTTCGTTATCGTATTGCGTTGGAAATCGACGGTGATGTTGACGAGGCGGCACGCCTGATGCCGACCTCGTTTCCCGAAGATTGGCGCGAACACTATGGCTATGTTTTGCATTACGCTTATTGGCTTGGCGACCATTACGTCTTGTTGGAAGACGCACGCGAATTGGCGCATCGGGCCCTGGCCATGGCGCCCAACCCCCGGCAGCGCAGCACCGTTCACTATGTTTTGGCACAAATCGAGTACTTATTAGGTGACACCGAGATGGCGGTGCGTTTGATGGAGGAAGCGCTGGCCGCAACCCCTGATTTTTATCCGCTACATGATGAATATGCCTGTTACCGCGACATGCAGGACGCCGAGCGACCTCTTTAAATGCCGGGTTACCCTACCCGCCAACCCTTTTTCGCGATACCGACGCTGGAGGCCTAACCGTGAAACCCGCGATCTCACCCCTGCAAATCTGTGCCATGGGATTGACCTTGCTCTTGCTTGGATGCTCCCTGGTGGCGGCGAGCGACCACGACCACTGGGATTTGGAAGCGGCACAGAAGCAGGCGGCGGCCGAAGGCAAAACCGTGGTCGTTGAATTTTCGTCGCCGACCTGCCGCTACTGTAAACACTTTCAAATGGCACTGGATAACAAACAAGCCGAGGTGATGGATGCTTTGGCCGATGTGGTATTGGTTCAGGTCAACCGAGACACCTCTCGCGGCAAACAACTGGCGATGCGTTACGGCACGCTCGCGGTGCCGACCTTTATTGTGCTCAACAAAGATCTGGAACCCGTCGCGCGGGTTCAGGGTTACAACCATGAATTTCCCGAGCAGCTTCGTCGCGCGCTCACAAAAACCTTAACCGTACCTGAACGTGTGCAGGCCTATCAAAAAGATCCGGACCCACAAACCGCTTATGAATTGGGTCGCATCTTGCGCGCGCAAGATGATTTTGCCGGTGCGCTAGCGATGTTTGACGACGTCGGCGCTTTCGGTGACGAACGTATTACCGATTTGCAGCAGCAAATTCTGATGACCATGATCGATCAGGAATTGGATTTCCCGGGAACCTATCCCTCCGCCTTTCTGGATACCTATGCCCAGGCCGTGTACCACGAGCGTTGTGAATCCAAATGGCGCGTGACCGGCATGATGTGGTACTACGGTGAGGAGACCGGCCGTCCCCGTTTGTACAACAAGTACTTTCGCGATTTTGTGAACCATGCTCGGGACGATTACGGTATTGATGTGCGCACGCATCCGCGCTACGCCAAAATTCGTTATCGCATAGCATTGCAGATTGACGGCGATGTGGACAAAGCGGCGCGCCTGTTTCCGACCTCGTACCCCGACGATTGGCGCGATCAATTTATCTACGTCTTGTATTACGCCTACTGGCTCGTCGACCATTACGTTCTGCTGGAAGAGGCACGCGAGTTGGCCCACCAGGCGCTGGCCATGGCCCCGGACCTTAGCAGCCGCAGCGACGCGTTTTATGTTTTAGCACTTATCGAAAATGGTTCCGGCGACCTCGACATGGCGACCCGTCTGATTGAGGAAGCTTTGGCGGCCGATCCCGGTAACGACAGTCTTCACGATGAATATGCCTGTTATTTGGAGATGCAGGAACGGGAGCAGGCGAAGGAACGAACCCTGGCCGCGCGTCGTTAACCGCTTTTGCGAATCCCCGGCCGCTGCAAATTTTCTGAAACGATTGCTTACCTTAACCGCGTAAATAGAGTTATGTTAAAAATCGTATTTCTATTGCGATTCGGAGGAGACACCATGACAGGTAACCCAACCCCTTTCCGCGCGCGCATGACCCTGCTCGCGCTCGCCCTTTTGGCGACGCCCATGCTCTGGGCCGGCGAGTGGAATCTTGAAGCCACCCAAAAACGCGCCAAAGCAGAAGGTAAACCGATTTTGATCGACTTTTATGCGACTTGGTGCGGTCCCTGTAAACTGTTTAACCGCGATGCTAAAAGCAACGCCGACATCAAAAAGAGTTTGGCAAACGTCGTCCTCATGAAGGTTGACGCCGAGAAGGGTGCCGGTGTTGAACTGGCGCGCAAATACGAAGTGAACGGCTATCCCACCTACGTCTTGCTTAGCCATGACCTGAAAGTGCTCAACCGCTGGGCCGGCTACTCCAAGGAATTTTTCCTTGGCAAAATGAAGGAAGCCACCGCTGATATGCGTCCCCTCGAGGAGCGTTTGGCCGCCTACGAGAAAAACCCCACCCCTGAATCGGCCGTCGCACTTGCCAAGGTCTTTCGCGAACAAGGTAAGTTCCCCAAAGCCCTGGAACTTTTGAACTATGCCTCCAAAAACCGCAACGACGCCGTTGCCGATGTTGATTACCAAATTTTCGAAACCCAGTTCACCCATCGCTATCGCGACGCCGAGGCCGTTTCCCTGGACGTACTGGAAAAAGCCGCCCAGGCCGCCATCAAAGAAAACGGCGAAGTGCTGCCGCGCATTGCTCAGTACATGATGCAAAGCGCCAAGCAGGCCAAGCATACCGAACTCTTAAAAGCGCACCTCAAAGCATCCGTCGCCCACTACCAAGCGCAAGGTATTGATCTGGGTCAGGACAAGAAGTTTGCCGAGCTCTGGGCCGATGCCGCCCTGCACTTAGATGGCAACAAAGATGAGGCCGCCAAACGTTTCATGGCCGGCATGCCTGAGAACTGGCGTGAAGACGCCGGCAAGCTCAACAGCTTCGCCTGGTGGTGTTTCGAAAACGAAGTGAACGTTTCCCAAGCGCGTGACTTTGCCGCCAAAGGTGTGGCTTTGTCCGATCCCGGGAAAGGCAAAGCCATGATTCTCGACACCCAAGCCGAACTCGAGCACCTGATGGGCAATACCGCCGCCGCTGTCAACCTTACCGAACAGGCGATCAAAGAAAATCCCACCAGTGCCTTCTACAAAAAGCAACTGGAACGCTTCCGCAAGGCTATGAACGAAAAAGCCGCCGAGAACACCAAAAGCTAAAAAATGCAGGGGCGGCCCCGGTCGCCCCATTTCGGTGTCGGCACAATGGTGTCGCGCGTGGTATCTTTCCCCATACTCATGTTTCTCATCGACGATGTTAACGCCCGTTGGACCAGGCGCCCATTGGCCGTTCGCGGCTACGGCTCCAGCGTTTTCCCTTCCGGCAACGCGATGCATCGTTGGCCGTGAGATCGGTGGGCACGTTCTGAACTTCCTTGGGATGCGATGGCATGCGGTTTTCGGTTGGCGTTTTTTCCCCTTTTTTTCTGGGACTCGCCGTTCAAGCGACGGCTTTTCTTATCTTTTTTTACGTCTACCAGCCTTTGCCCAACCCCAAGTTCGAAGCGCTTGATTTTGCCCTTGAATTGGGCGTGGCCTTTATGGTCGTGTTTTGGTTATTCAACATTCACGGCGCTCGCCTTAAACCCTACTTGTACCGACTTTTATATCTGGGTTTTTGGTTTTTTTTGGTCGGGCGTATTATGGACTGTTTCGACGAGGTATGGGATCTCAACACCGCCGTTCTCGTTTATTTGGAGAGCTGGGCCGAGTTGATCGGTATTGCCCTAATCAGTGTGGGCCTGTGGTCGTGGGGGCGTGAAAACCGACGTTTGTTTCGCGATTTACTCGCCGGCAAAGCGGATCTAGAGCGCGAGGCCGTACTTGACCAATTGACCGGCCTGTATAACCGGGGTTATTTCGAACGTGTTTTGCCTGATTTGGTTTCTCAGGCTCATGTTACCGAACGCTACTTGTCGCTGTTAGTGCTTGATATCGATCGTTTTAAAGCCATTAACGATAACTACGGTCACCTTGCCGGCGATCACGTCATCGCCGGCATGGGTGATGTGGTGCGCGCCACTTTACGGGACGGTGATCCGGCTTTTCGCTACGGCGGCGAAGAAATGGTGGTATTGCTCATGGATACCCACCTCGACCAGGCCTTGCAAATCGCGGAGCGCCTGCGCCTGAATTTTGCCGCACGCAAGTTTGATTTCGGCGGGCAACGGCTGCAGGCGACGGTTAGCATCGGTGCCACCCAAATGGGGTCAGCCGACCAAGTGCGAACCTTTTTCGAACGCGGTGATCGCGCTATGTACTTGGCCAAACAGAGCGGGCGCGATCAGGTTTGTTTTCTTCCCTATGAGGGCGATTAGGTTGCAGCTTTGGCCACTTTGGCCGCCGGAGGCGCCGCGCTTCATCGATTTCCCTTTGCACGAGATGCGTGGTTTTTGAGAACAGCGCCACATTATCTCTTGAACCATCACCCACAAGCGTTAATACTGGAAGAAACACACCACCATGGTTTTGGGTATAACGTGAACAGGGCGGGTTGCCTGATGGAACGGCGGTTCCAAAAACGGTGCGACGACTCCGTACCGGGAAAGATGTCACGTGGGCTCGGGGTCTTAGTTTCTGCGTAGGTTGGTTTATGCGACCTGATGAATCCGAAAAGCTGCTCGGGAAAGTGCTTGTCGTTGACGACGACACCTTTACTCGTCGTTTGTGTCGTACGGCCTTGTCCCGACACGGATTCCAAGTTGAAGTGGCTGTCAACGGTCAGGATGCGCTGTATAAGTTCGGCCTGCTCAAGCCCGATCTCGTCATTCTCGATGTCAACATGCCGCTGATGGACGGCTACCAAACCTGCAAAGCGTTGCGCCGTGATCCCGCCGGTTTGGATGTACCGATCATCATCGTTACCGGCATGAACGATTACGAGTCGATTTCCAAAAGTTTCCAAGCCGGCGCTACCGATTTTCTCACCAAACCCATTAATTGGGTTGTGTTGGCGCAACGCTGCTTGTTTTGTCTGCGCGCCAGTCGCGCTTTTCGAAGGTTGCGCGAGCAAGAGCTGGGTTTGGAAATGGCGCAGAAAATCGCCCATGTGGGCAGTTGGGATTGGAAACTCACCGAGAAGGCGATTAGTTGGTCCAACGAGCTCGATCACCTGTTTGGTTTTAGCGGGCAAGAGCGCAAGAGTTTCGACTTACTCATGGGGGCGGTGCATCCCGATGATCGCCCCGGCCTGGAAGGGCAACTGCGCAACGCCTTTCAGGACGGCACTGCTTTCTCCATCGATCATCGCATTATTCAACCCGACGGCACCATGCTTTACGTGCACCAAGAAGTGGTTGTAAACCGCGACAGTCACGGCGTACCGTTGCGGATTCGCGGCATTATTCAGGACATCACCCAGCGCAAGAAGTCCGAGGAAAAGATCCGCCGGCTTGCCTATTTCGAACCACTCAGCGAGCTGCCCAACCGCGCCTTTTTCCAGACTGCGCTGCAGGCCAGTTTGCCCATGTTGATGGATCGCTGCGTGCTGGGCATTTTTTTTATCGATCTAGATTCCTTCAAAAAGGTCAACGAAACCTTCGGTCACCGATTTGGTGATCGCCTCATTCTTGAGGCTACCGGCCGCTTGAAATCTCTGTGCGGTTCGCGTTTGTTTGTCCCCTTTGAGCCCTGCGAGACTCCGATGCTGTTGGGCCATTCCGGCGGCGGTCGTTTTCTTTTTTATATGAATAACGTCGCCCAAAAGGCGCAGGTGCTCGACATCGCCAAACGCATCTTGGAACTTATGGAGAAACCCTATCGCATGGAGGAACGCCAACTCTACATTACTTGTAGTGTCGGCGTTTGCATTGCGCCCCATCACGGCAAAAATGCCGAGCTTTTGCTCAAGAACAGCGAGCGCGCCATGTACCACGCCAAAGACATGGGCCGCAATAATTTCCAACTGTACAATCCAAACATGGAAAAGGGGACCGAGGAACGGCTGGCGCTTGAATCGCATTTGCGCAACGCCCTCGACAAAGACGAACTGATGCTGTATTTCCAGCCGCAAATGGCGCTGAAAGACAACCGTGTCGTGGGCGCCGAGGCACTGATTCGCTGGCGCCATGCCGAGCGCGGCATGATTTCGCCCGGCCAGTTCATTCCCTTGGCCGAGGAAAACGGGCTGATTCTTCCGATTGGTGCTTGGGCGATTAACAAAGCCTGTGAAGTGAACATGGCTTGGCAGCGGCAAGGGTTACCGCCGATTACCATGGCCGTCAATCTCTCCGGCCGCCAGTTTTTGCATCAGCCGGTAGTGCAGGTCATTGAACAGGCACTGCAGCGTTCCGGCCTGCCGCCGCGATATTTGGAAGTGGAAATCACCGAAAGCTTGTTGATGCGCAATGTCGACGAAGCCATCGCGATTCTAAACCAACTACGTGATCGCGGTATTTCGGTGGCGATTGATGATTTCGGCACCGGCTACTCATCGCTGGCCTATTTGACCAAGTTTCCCGTCGATATCCTCAAAATCGACGGCTCTTTTATTTTTAAAATTCTCGAGGATGAAGGCAGCCTGACCATTGTTTCGGCGATCATTGCCATGGCACAGAAATTGGGCCTCAAAGTGATTGCCGAAGGCGTTGAAGAGCCCGCCCAACTGCACGTGCTGCGCGAGTTGGGCTGCGACGTGGTACAGGGCTACCTGTTAAGTCGGCCCGCGCCGCCGGATGATTTGCACCCGCTGCTGGAGCCACATTACTTTGCCGATATCGACAACCAACCCGCTTAAGTGCGCTTCGCCTGATTAATCTTCCACCGGAAAGGGTCCTTCAGCAAAGGTTTGCGGGTGGTAACCCTTCTTACCGAGGACTTGTGCCAAAGGGCCGGCCAGGGGTTTGCCTGCTTCGAGCCGAGCCAGCACTGACTGAAAATCATCCTTCGGTTGCCAGCCCAGTTCCGCCCGTGCCTTGGCGTTAACGTAAACCCGGTCAATGCTGGAGAACATGCGCCAGCCGCGTTTCTCGAAATAGGTTTGATAGGCGGCGACGCGTTCGACGACCGTGTGCGGCCTTTGTTTCAGTGCAACCAGGTCGTCTGTTGTAAACGGGGTGGTTGCACTGATGATGTAGGTGCCGAAGCCAATCGCTTCAGCGCGTTCAACCGCGCGCAGGTGCGCGTCAACCACGTCTTCTACGGAAACGCGCCGGTAAAGGAACTCGATCAGTTTGGTGTTATCGCAACTGAAGGCGTCGCGGGTGGCGCGGTTATCATCCTCCTCGGGAAAGAAGCGCGAGGTGCGCAGAATCAGAATCGGCAGGCCGAATTTGCGGTGGAACAGCGCACACAAGTGCTCGGCCGAGATTTTGGTGAGCCCGTAGATGTTTTTGGGAATCGGCACCACGTCTTCGGTGATCCAGGTTGCTTGATTTGGGTCGTTGGCCATCGCCAGACCAAAGGTGCTCGTGGTGCTGGTGAAAATGAAACGCTGGACACCGTGGCGCACTGCCGCCTCTAGTAAATTCAAGGTGCCGCTGACGTTGGTGTCGACGAAGTCTTGGCGGCTGTGGGTGGCCACGTGAGGTTTGTGCAGCGTGGCTGGGTGGATGACCGTATCAACACCTGCCATGCAGGTTTCGACCAAATCGGCATCGACAATTGAACCAACGCGGTTGGTGAAAGGCGAGGGGCGAATGTCGAGCGATACCACCTCGACCGCTGGGAATTGGCTTTGAAAGGTGCGCACCAGGGCTTCGCCCAAATGGCCGCTACTTCCGGTAATCAATACTTTTTTCACGGAGATGTCCTTGTTAGCTCGATTAAACGCCGAGGAATTTTTGCAGTTCGCGCGGGTGATGCACGATCATATCGGCGCCGTGTTCGCGCAGTTCACTTTCGTTGCGGAAACCCCAAGTAACGCCGACCGCGAAACAGGCGCCGGCTTTGGCTGTGCGCATGTCGGTGGCGGTATCGCCCACGTAAACCACCTGTGAGTGGCTGAGACCCATGTGGCCCAGTAAGCTGCGCAGCATGGCCGGGTTGGGTTTCTTGGGCAGGTGCTCGACCACACCCTGCACGTGCTCGAAGGTGCCTTCACTGAAGAAGTGATCGATGGTGGCCACCGCAAAATCATGCGGTTTGTTGGTGCATACCGCCATGCGCACCTGTCCTGCATGGCAGTGGCGCAGCAGCTCGGGAATACCCGCGTAAGCTTTGGTTTCCTGTTTCCAGGTGGTTCGGTAGCGCGTCAGAAACGCCTGTTTGCAGAACTCAATCGTGGCCGCATCGCGCCGGTCTTCGGGTAGGACCCGCGTTGCAAGCTGATCGACGCCGTCACCGACAAAATGTTTGTAACTTGCAAGCGGATGGGTTGGCATACCCAAACCCAGCAAAACATCGGTCATGGTGTTGCCGATGTCGGCAAGGGTATCGAGCAGGGTGCCGTCGAGATCAAAAATCACGGCTTTGTAGGAGGTGTGCAAACTCATGAAACCTCTCTGTCGTCGCGTCGTTGGCATTTTTCACCAGCATAACAGGCCGGCGCAACGGCCTAAAGCACCGATGCGGTGATAAGGTGAGATTTTATCCAGTCTGCCGTAAAAAATCAGTCAATCCTGGTCTCTTCCGCGTGTAGTGGTATGGACGATGGTTTCGTTTTTCCCTTCATCATGTTCTCGACCTTTTCCGTCCTTGTCCTCCGATTTTGAGGAACGAGACACTGTCACACAGTCTCAACAATAAAACCTGAATCGAGCGATTCGGGTGGATGGAATCGCGCCAAAGGGCGGTGCTAACTCGGTTGGTATCAGAACAGGTCTTACCGGAAGCCTACGGCGGGCGTGTTTACGACCCACCCAACAGGTGCTGCGATCACGTTGCCCGTCAATACCTCGTTCAGGGAACGGATGGTTTTTATGAAAAAGGTTTTTTGGGTTCTGTTCTTAAGTGTTTTTATCAACAGTGGGTTGATCGCGCAGGATCGCGAATTGGGTCTCAATAAAGATGCGCCGTCGCAGATAGGCTCCTCGGTCGCCGAGTTGCTTTCTGGTTCCGTTGGGATGGGTCACCAGGTGGAAGATCTCCGCGAGAAGATCGAGGATCCCAACCTGCCCGACACGCCTGAAAATCAGTGCAAAATGGCGCGTCACATGTACGACTACTGGTATGTGTCGCTTACGATGGAAATGCACATGGCCCAGGTCGCCTCCATATTGACCCAGCAAAGACTGGTGAATTTGATCCTCGCAGAAGCGGCACCCGAGGTAATCGAGGCCGCTCGTCAAAGTATTCGCACCCAAGAAGACGTCGTTGGGGCGGTGCAGGCTGAACTTGAGCGTGATCGACCCGGACAACAAGCGACGGTTAACCAAAAGTGTTTTGATGTGGCCACGGTCGACACGCTGGACATCGCTTACTATGGCCAGGGACGATTTGTTAAAACCGGTGCCAACCGTTGGTTGGAGGTGAACTATGGCGGAGGTTTCCTTTTTGAACAGATCCGTCAAGACGCCTGGAGTCTGTACCTTAAGGCTCTGGATCGCCACGAGTTCTACATTCAGATCGATTTATGGCGCAACATGATTCGATTCCGCAACGGCAATCAACCTTGGCGCGACTTATATGCTATCGAGTGGGTTAGTTCTACCAGGGATTTTGTCGACTAGTGGTTCTATGGGCGTGGTGTCATGCCGCGCCTTTTCCCGGTTTTCCTTGTTGGGCGCCGTGGTCATGCGTCAGTCATGCGGTGCCTGTTACAAGTTGTAACCACGGATCGCGGAATCGGAGACGTCCAGTTTGTCCTTCACGATGTGATCGATTTCATTGAGGAACACCGTGCGGTTCTTTTCGTAGAGGCGATTGAGTTCCGGGTCCTCGTGTTCGTATTGGAACAGGCGGGTGCTGAGTCTGCCCTTGAGAATGCGCAGCCAGGTGCGAATCTCCGGGCTGGATTTTATTTTTTCGACTTCTCGGAAAACTTGGAACAGGTTCTGCGCCGGTGGTGCGTCTTTAAACTCTCCAAAGGTCGTGTAGGTGAGGAAAAAACACAGGTATTGCACCTGGTAATCCCAAGCGGCTTCGTCAAAGCGCAAGATGGCCAGCTTGGTTTTTGAGAGAATGCGGCGTTCCGTGATGAACTTTTGATAATGCACATCGTGAATCACTTTGCACAGCTCGGAATCCTTGGGGATTTTTTTGCTGTAAACGTCGTTAAAGACCCGTTCCGTGGCGCGGTTGTAAGCGTTGAGCAGGGCGACAAATTTTTTGCCGACCCGCATGTCGACGCGGTCGATGAACTTGTACTCCTTGCGCAGAGTTTCCAGATCTTCGTAGTTGAGGATCTCATCCCAGTAGGGCGCATCGTCCACGTAACCCAGGCGCGTTTGAAACTGCATAAGCTCCTGTAGCGCATACTGGACGTCTTCTTGCAGTTGACCCAAGGCGCCGCAATTTTTGTTGAGTTCCTGTTTGAGAAACGAAACCTGACTCGCATCGAGATCACAGCCGACGCGAATGACATTGATTTTGGCTTGTCGCGACGTTCCGGGACAGGAGATTTGCTGTGCTTCGCGAATATGCTCGGACAGACGATCAAAGCGTTCCACCAGGGTTTCCGCCCCTTGTCGATCCGCGATTTCCACAAAGGATTCCCGGCACGAATTGAACTCATGGCGCCAGCGTGCTTCGTGGAAGACCTCCAAGCCGTATTTGCGCAGGCAGTCGCTCGTATCGGAGGTTTCGTCCAGGGTGATTAAGCCGTTGAGCCGCGCCGCCGCCGCTTCCAGCTTGTCTTCGTTGGCTTCGATTAACTTGTACTTCTCGCGGAAGTCGTGTTCCACCTCGCTTTTCAAGCCTTGTGTTTTGAGGACTTGCTTAAAGAATTCCTGGATTTTTTGCGGTGGCGGAATCAGTTGCAGTTCATCGCGGGTCAGCACATACCGTTGCTGTTGCTCATCGCTGTCTTCAAATGCCGCGTAATCGTCGATTCGCTCGTGATAGGGCTCGCCCTTGATGAGATCCAGCTTTTGGCGGTAATCCAAAATTGCGTTGACGATCATGCGGCGCAGGGTGCGCATCAATTCGCGCTGGTCTGACGGCGTTAACATTTTGGTATCGGGTGCGGTCAGGTAGGTATCGTAAATGGCGCGGTTGATGTCCTGTAAAAGATACTCGAACTTGTCGATGCGATCGTACAGTTGTTCGAGGAAGTCGCCCGCGCCTTCAGGGTAAGCCAGTCGGATTTTGCCTTGCAGCAAGGTGTCGTGAATGTTCAAGCGGTGGACAAAATCGCTCACCTCCGTTTTCAACGTCATCAGCGTGCTCAGCTTTTGGGTGCTCGCCTCCTCAAACTCGGTGCGCTGAAAACGCATGGCGAAGCGGCGCCAAATATCTGGGACCAACAAGGCTTCCAATTCATCGCGCGCGTTTTGGGAAGCCACATCGTGTTTTCGTTGAAAATCGTCAATGATCTGTTGCACCACCGCCATGGTCTCCACCTGGTGTTCCTCCACGACCCGCGCCATCTCCGCCAAGATTCGGAAGTAGAGTCGGTGCAGTTTGATGCGGTTGGCCCGCAGCCAGCCTTCGGCTAATTCCGCGTCCGGCTCCTGAACCGTCAGTTGCTGATCGAAACGAATGGCCTGGTAAGCAACGCTGTCTTGGCGGCAGGCTTCGTCGATTTTTTCTTCAATCAAGTGCCGCTGTTGGTTGAGTTGCGCAAAATACTCCTGATGGTTTTTCTTGCGCCCGTAGCGGTTCTCGATCGCGGCGATGTGTTTGTCAAAGGCCTGGACTTCGCATTCGCGTTGAATCTCGGCAAAGGTGGCGTACTGCAGTCGGTGCCATTCTTTGACATTGGGGTTGACCCCGTGGGTGTCCGCCATGCGCAACAATCGGAAGTTGTTCGACCAGCCCGCGCCACGATCATCGCTTTCCGAGTGCAGTGGTTTGAGGCCGCTCAGTTTCAAGAATTCTTGTTTTAAATTGGCGACATGTTTGCGCAAGCTTGGCAGCGAAAGCTTGAGGTAGGATTCCAGTGCTTCGATCTTGCCGCGAAAATAGGATGCGTTAAACTGCGCCATTGCCGCGACATGGTTGGGGTGGTTTGCGTTTTTAACCGCTGTTTGCAAGGCGAATAAATCGAAGAAGAGCCGGTTGGGCAGCTCCAAAGCCTTGGCGATTCGCTCCAAATGCGCCACGTCGCGCTCGTTGCTGAAGCGTCTGCTTTGGGCGCTGCGAATCATCTTGATGCCGCCCTGCACAATGGCGTGGGCGTTGTAGCGATTGAAGGTTTCCAGGTACGACAGGTTGTGTTCGCGTTTTAAATAAGAGAGGCATTGCTGGTGTTCCAGGCGCAGTTCCTTTGCGCGCGGCTCCAGTTCTATCAATATCCGGTGTTGAATATCCGCCCGCAAGCGCGTGGCGAACTCAATGTCGAAAGGAATGCGAAACGCGACGTCGGGTAAGGTGAAATGGATCAGACAGCCTGTTCGCTTGATGAGCTGTAGGTAATCGATTTGCACGAAATCATCGGCTTTGACCTTGTTCAGTTCGTCGTGGATCCTCACCATTAATTCGATGTAGCCGTGCGAACGACGCTGCTCCATGACCAGCGCTTGATCAAAGATTAAATCCAACTGTTCCTGGTCGAGAGGGAACTCATAGGTGGGGATGGCCTTGTAAATCGATTCATCCGGGATCAGACTTTTCTGCCTGGAAGCCATGGTGTCCTCGCTTGATCTATCCCTACTGAGCGCGCCGGCGCGTGGTGGTTACGGCCGAATCTTTCGGCTGGGACTGTCTGACTGCATAGGCACTGTATCCCGCGAGTGCGCGCTGTGCGCGGCCCCGGTACGGTTTCTTTAAATGTTGTTGTTTCTGAATCTTAGCCATTTCCACAAATGCTTATCACGCCTCTTTAGTTATCGCCCTCACCAAGTCGATGCCTTTGGGCCGGCGCCCGCCACCCGGTGAGAACCAAAAAACCTGGCCGGTAAATCCTTGAATGAATGCTACAAGGTGCTGAATAAAGGAGAATGAGATCATATTATACTAGGTTCACATGGGTGTCAATAAAGCACGCTAATCTTAGAGCTGTTCGGTTCAGTGTAGTTTTGTTCAAATTGGGCCAAATTAAACATAACGAAAACCAATCACCAGAGAGTCTGAATTCAAACCGTGAATTGGCCATTTTTTCGTTTGTTAAGGCTTGGGCCTTACTTTTTAAAAAAAAGTGACAAGGGTGACGTCTCTTATAGGCGTTTAATTGTGTTGAAATATTTTGATTTCCAACGTCTCAGAATAGCGATGATTTCTGTAAATTGGTAAGATGGTTCGGTATTTGACAGGTGGTGGCATGCCTAGATCCAAGAACACGGTTTCTCCCAGCGTAAAGGGGCGACGAAATACCCGGCAGGACGTGGATCAGCACGGTGACCTGACCGGCGCCGACGGTCTCGCCGGTCGGGGACAAGCCCATCTATTGCAACGGATTCAGGAAGACTTCAACCCGAAGATGCTGGATGAATTGCAGGAGCAGGCCTATTTGTCCAGCGGCAAAAAATCGACCATGTATCGCGAAAACATGCGCACGGTTGCCGCCAAGCTCAACCTCTACGCCGACCGAGTTCAGCGTGTGCGTGTTGAGGAGCTGATAAACGGTTACGGCTCACTCATCTACATCAAACTCAATTTAGGCGCTCAGGAAATCCCCTTCGATATCGCCTTTTTGCTTGAGCTAAATGAAGCAGCACCAAAGGTTTACAATGCTTTGCGGCGAAAGCGCTCCTATCTCTGTAAAGAACACGCGGCCATTTTTAAAAAGTTCACCAAAAGCCTGTCTTTGCACGATTGTATTGGCCGCCTCACCGGCCGCGCCCAGGACAAACAAGCCGTCCTGGAAAAGAAAGTCCGGCCCGCGTTGCAGCAAGCCGCCTATGGGTTACCCGCCGGTGCCGAGACCCGATTCGGCTTGGCCGTGATTGAGCACATTTTGCTGGATAAGAACAACGCCCGTCATGACGAAGCGCGTCGCTGGTTGGAAGAATCTAAATTTGAGAGCCTTGGTGCGTTGCAGAGCTACAATAAAAAGTACCGGGATCTGTTGAACAATCCGCGCTCACAAAGCACGGGATTGGTGGCCATGTCGCGCGAAAGTCATTACTTATTGGCCGTGGAAGAGATGTTGTCCAGTGAGAATCCGCTAGGGTTTCTTCGCATTCGAGACATTCAACCTTTTTGGAATCCGGAACAGTTTAAGCGCTTGAAACAAAGAAGTAAGCGTCTCTTGGCGGTAACCAAGCCCAAGAAGTACATGGAGTGGTGTGGCCAGACCTTTGAGCGGATTTTTGAGTTTGTGGACAGGGGTTTTGATCCCCACAGCCTCTTAAATCTCAACCTCAACGCCTTGCCCCATCGAGATAGCGATCTGACCGAAGATTTTCAGGCGCTCACCTTATGGTTAGAAGACGTCCAGGTGCGCTTGTTCTTGTTCGCCCACAAGATGCTTCACGAGATGAAACAGGCGCGTGCGGGTAATGCCGACCTTTACCTTTCGACCTGGGCCGCTGAGTTGTTGGTGCCGCTCGGGGCCGGTGAACGTGCGCAATTAGAAGCACTTGAGAGCGGACAATTTACCCGAACCCTCAGTTACCGGGTCGGCAAATTGGAATTCGAAACGCCTGGCCAGGTGTCGGTTTTTCAGGCGGCACTGGCCTTGCATCGCGAAATTCATCACAATACCGCGCAATTGACGCACTGGGTGTTTCGCGATTTTCGACCGCATCGACTTGTGAAAATCGAAGATCAATTCGAGCGGATTGCCAAATTGTTCACCCAAATTCGCTTGTGTTATGCGCGTCAATTACAGGTAGAACAAGTGTTGATTCAGTGCTTTGAGCACCTTGAGGATTACACCTCGGTGGCGCTTGAAGATCTGCGTTATTGCCTCCCCATCATCAAACGCACCCTTTACAGTTCGCTTCACGCGCTTGATCTTCAAATTGTTAACGCCGCCCATTACCGCAAGCGCTTCGAAACCATTCAAGCGTGCGCCGCGCCGGCAGAACGTCAGATACGTTTGTTGTTGCTGATGGAAGAGTTGCGTGACGTGCCGGTGGCCGAGCCGTTGGTCGAGCTGGTGCGCAAACACGGCGGCGACGAAGACCCATCTTGGGTTCAGATGTATTGGTTATTTTTGCAGTGCAACGATGAGAATTTGGAAAACCTGTTTCAACAGGTTCGCGATGCATTGCGGGCTGAACTGCGCGGTCAGGCCTGGGCCCATCCCCGCGTCGCCTTTGAAGCCTTTGAGCTGGTGAATCACTATTCGGACGATCTGCAGGCCGCCCTTGGTTTGCTTGAGAAGGAGTTGGCGCGTGCGAATTCCCCTGAGGATGCCAACAACATCGCTTGGATGTTGATGAACTTGGAACAACAAATCATCGAAGGGGAGGCTCAGTTTGGCGACAAGGCGGTCTTAAAGGATTTGACCGCGCAGATGGCGACGGCGTTTCGGTTAGATAAAGATGGGCAGAAACAGTTTGTCGCCACCCTTCGCGGCGACCATGAGGCACTTTATCAATTAATCGAGGCGCTCAAGGTTCCCTTTGGCCGGATTTACAGCCAGCATGGGATTAGTCGTCATTTGTCTCAGGCCTTGCACTACAAAGACGTTGCGTTGCTGAAAAAGAATTTTGACTTTGTCTCGCGCTCCTCGGCCGCTCAGCTTAAGGCGTTCAGTTTTCTCTACACGCAACGCGGCTTAGGCGTCGAAGAGATTTTTCAAAAAGCGGCCAAAAAGGGCGCCGATGTGCACCCCGATTTGAAGAAGCTCTTGACGAGCAGCGCGCTGAAGACCTTTAAGAAAGAACACCGGATGGCCGCTGATCTCAAGTTGCTGTTGCTGTACTACGAAGAATCGTTTCTGTCGTTGGATATCCAGTTGCTCGCCGGTTTTCTCAACTTTGTGGCCCCGGATAAACTCAGTAGCAAGGGGACCTTTCACGCTTATTTAGCCCTTTTTCGGCTTTTGGACGTGGCGCCAAAGTACCGCAAATATTTGCGCCGGGTATGGTCAAAAACGCGTGGTCTTTTGCGCGTGTATACGCCGGAGTCCTTCGGCGGTTTATACACGCAAAATGTGAAGACCCTCTATAAAAGCGTTGAAGCAATTGTGGGTAACCGCTTGGAAAAGAAAGAGTCCGAGCTTTATACCTAGGCAGCGCGGCTGTACCCACGAAGAGCGCATCACAACTGAAAATCGCGATGGCTTGGACGGCACACGATTTCCTGTCTTTGGGTTGAGGCGTTTGTCACAATTCCAAGGAACGGGGATGACGCGTTGCCGTTTTGGATCGACCTCTGGGCTGCATTGGTCTGGGAAGATGCATGCCGCATCCTCTGGATGTGTGGTGTGCTCGGTCCCGTTTTGGTCTTTTAAAACCATTTCGAACCAGGTCTTTAGTTAAAATCACGTAGGCTGTTAGCGCCTTTTGGGTAAAAGACAATAAAGTCGGGGTGCCGTAATCATGGTGACACAGGGTGTTTTTACTGAGTTGTATAGATAACTCGAGGTGGAGAGTGGTTGTGGACGCCGGGGTAGCAATTTTGAAGTGTGGCAATATAGGTTTGTTTGATTAAATTTTTGTATATTTAATTATGTGTTAGAGGCCTGGCTTTTCTTTTTGGTTGGTTTTTGAAAGGGAAACAGTTTTGGACGGAGAAAGGGGTGATGTTTTTGGTGCAGGAAATTCTGTTAAACTATCGGGTTTTTATGTGAAAAATATCGTAAATTTAGTAATAAAAAATTTTTGATTTTATTCATTGGGTCTTGTGCAATTCCGCGGTGTGTCCTGAAGCGCTTCTCGTTTTCTGATCAGCCTGGTCGTGGGCCTGTACGGAGCGATTCGAGTAGATGAATTCGCGCAACCTGTTGGTGCGAATAATGATGGGGAAACGAAGGTGCACTGTCGCGTTTGGTGGGAACTTACAACCCAACGATTTTGTTATCTGGCGGCCAATCATCGCTTCGTTTCGGTTAGCAGGCGACGGGACTTTGGGCAAGTCAGCCGCAATTTTCGCCCTTTGGCGTAGGTGTTGCCGTTGCCGAACGACGCCCTTGATCATCGTTGTGGGCAAAACGTCTACCGGCGCTTCACCGCCGTCTCGGCTTCCGTCCGGTGCCTGTTTTGACAATCGAAAGCCTTTTCTTTCGCCCTACGTGAATGCGCTGCGTTGCTCTCTCTTCCCGGAATAGTGAAGGGCCTCGCTCGTTGGGGCTCGCCCTTGTTTGGAGCGACCCTAAAACGAGGTTTGTGTAGCCTATTGCGTTCGTCTCGGGCGGTTTACGGCATTCGTGCCATAATGGCGGCGTAATCTAAGTCTTAAACCTTCGCCTGTACCGGCGAAGGCTGTTCAGAATCTTTTACCGAGAGATACGCGTTTGGCGTGAGTGATTTTGCCTAAAAATCTGAAAGGTATCGGTTTGTCAGAGGCGTGTGCCTGCCTGGTGGGTACCGTCGCCATGTTCGCAGACTGTTGCAGCTCGGAGATTTAGCCAAAGCCGCTACCAGTTGCCGCGTTTCTTGGGTTTAACCACGGATGACTTTATGAATGCTTTATGGGTCGTTGTCCTTGTTTTGTTCGTCTACAAAATCGTGCTCCTGGCCATTGGGTTCGCCTATCGCAATAAGGGTGGCGATGATGCCGGCTTTTTTCTTGGGGACAGAAGCCTTGGTCCTTGGTTTACCGCGCTTTCGTCGGCCGCCGGCTCCTCTTCGGCTTGGACCTTATTAGGGGTTTCCGGGTTCGCTTATACCCACGGTCTTTCCGCCGTTTGGATTTTTCCCGGCAGCGTCGGTGCCTTCTTCATTAACTGGTACCTGGTGGGCCCAAAGCTGCGCGAAGCAGCGGTAAAAGAACAGGCTCTGACCCTGACGGATTTTTTGGCCGGAAGGGAAGCGGGTGATTGGAACAAGGCGTGCCGCTATGCCGCCTCATTGATTGTCCTGTGTTCGTTGTTGGTGTACGTCGCCTCGCAGTACCAGGGTGCCGGCAAGTTGTTTGAAGCAACCTTCGCGATGGACCCTGTCCTAAGTATTGTGGTCAGCGCCCTCATTATTTGGCTTTATTCACTCACCGGCGGCTTTCTCGCCGTTAGCGCCACGGATACACTTCAGGGTTTGGTGATGGCCGCTTGCGCGTTGTTGCTCCCTATGGTCGCCTTATTCGCCGTTGGTGGGCCGTTGGCGTTGGCGGAAGGGATTGCCGCTGTTCCCGACACAGCGTTTCGCAGTTTCACCCGCGACATGGAGCTCATGGCGGCGGTGGGTTTCATTGGGTCGTTGGTGGGGATTAGTTTGGGAGGCCCGGGTCAGCCGCACGTCGTTAACCGTTTCATGGCTGCGAGGGATGAACAGAGCATTCGCATTGGCCGGCGCATTGCCCTGACCTGGGCCTGTTTGGTTTTTGCCGGAATGATCCTGCTCGGTTGGTGTGGGCGCGTGTTAGGGTCGCGTCTTGCCGACAATGAAACGATCCTCTTCCAGCTTGCCAGTGATTTGTTGCCGCCGGTCCTGGCCGGAATCGTTTTGGCCGCCGTTTTATCCGCAACCATGTCGACCGCGGACAGCCAGTTGCTGGTGGCCGCTTCTTCGGTGACGCACGATTTGCCAGGGAATCGCCGAACCAAACATGCGCCACGGATTGCGCTTACGCTTGTTAGTGTGGCCGCGGTGCTGCTGGCCGTGTTCGGTGACCGCGCCATCTTTTCGAAAGTCCTGTTTGCTTGGTCGGCCCTCGGTGCCGCCTTTGGTCCGCTCCTGCTGGTGCGTTTACACCGTGGCCGGGTGCAACCCCAATACGCTTTCGCCGCGATGGTACTGGGCTTCTCGCTCGGGGTGGTTTTTTACCTACTTCCCGGCACCAAAGGAACCGTCATTGAACGGGTTTTGCCTTTTGTGTGTGCCCTGTTTATCGCCTTTGCCGGCGCCAAAAAGAACGAAGCGCACTCAAGCTGAGCGCTGCCCATGAGAACTGGGGCGCGGGCAAGTGGGGTTTACCCGCATCATTGGCCAGGCCGTCAAGCAGTCTTGGCAATAGAATGACAGGCCTAAGGCATTGGTCGCCGTTTGTTTCCGATCCCTATGTGTCAGGATCGTTGTCGCCCTAGATTGCTCAAAAGTCGGGTGTCCTGGCTTTCCCTCGCTTTACTCACCCGGCGTTACCGGAAGGTTATGCCGTTGCCGAGTGGGTCGGATTAGGGTTCGCCGATGGTTCCGTGGCGCGCTTTGGTTTGGGCGGCCGACAGGTTTGGCCCACGTAGGGGGAAGGTGGTTTTCTCCGTACGCTGAAATCCGTGTTTGGCGAACATCATATCGGCGAGGGTGTGCTTGTCCAGCGTGGCCAAAAACGCGTCGAGCGCCGCGTTCAGGGGTCCGGGAAGTTGGCAAAACGCGGAAATAAAACAGGTGCCGTTGTCGCCGAAACACTCGACGAGCCGGAAGTCCGGTTCCGTCAGGCGGACCAAAGCACCGAGATTGATTTTCTCCGGTGCCATGCCCAAACGGATACCACCGGATCGCCCGCGTGTCGCCTTGAGGTAACCTTCGGCGGCCAGAAGCTGAACGACCTTCATCAGGTGGCCCTTCGAGAGCTGAAATGCGGTCTGGATTTCTGCGATGGTTACTTGGCGTTCGCCGTGGGCGGCGGTGAAAAGGAGAGTGCGCAAGGCGTAATCGGTAAAGCGCGTAAGTCGCATGATGGCTCCCTTTCAGGTTAGTTCGTGGCCGTGAGTATGGCGCGACGTGACGGATCCCTCATCGCGAAACCTCATCGGCGTAGGTAGGCGGAGCGGGCGATATGATCGTGCATGATCATGGTGCCGGTCTCGCAGATAAAGGCCTCGGCGGCGCCGGCGTCCTGAATGACCACGGCACTAACTTCCTGGAGGCCGTGATTGAGCAGCAGCGGACAGAGCGGGGCTGAGGGGCCGATCAACATGCGGCGGGGGACGTTCTCCGAACCCAGCAACAGTGGATCGAGGCTGCCGTTCATCAGGGTTTGCGCGGTGACGGCCAGGATTTTGGCCTGGTTGATCGCCGTTTTTGCATCGGTAGCGGGAATATCGCCGGGTTTGGGTTCTCGTTCGACGACGCGTGCTTTCGGTAACCGACGCGCGGCACCGCGAAAACCGCCGATGATGATCACGCCGTCGCCGGGTGGCTGCAGCCCGGAAAAACCGCCGACCGGCACCTGTTCCTGATAATCTGCGTCAGGTCGGTTCCAAAAGGCGTTTACCGCCGCCAGCCCCAGCGAACGGGCCAGCGGATCGGTTGAGCGTAGGTAGGCGGCGAGGTCTGCCAATTCTTTACCCACGAACCCTTCTCGCGGCCGAATGGTGCGGGCCCCCGCGGTGCCGCGCGCAGGACTGCGGGCGATGCCGCAAAACGAGCCGGCGCGTACCAGGGTCCAATTCATTCCCACCACGACCCGATCAACGGTAATGCCGCGAGGAATGCTGTCACACAGGGCCGTTTCAAGAGCTCCGGCACCCATGGCCCGCAACACGGCGAACCCGTTCGCAGCCGGCGCACCCGAACCCTTTTCTTCGTGCAGGCGCACCTGAACGCGTGGATCCTCCGTGTCATGGAGACTAACGACGATCCCGTCGGCCGTGGTTTGCAAATGCCAACCCGCCTCCGACAGTTCGAGGGCCGCTTGATCCCAGGTTTTTTTGTTTTCGGGTGTGGCAATGTCGAATGCTAATGTGGCGGGTGGTTGGTTCATTGTGTCTTCCTTTTTTTGCAGCGCCTGACATTCATTTCCCTGGCTGGGTTCGATTATTTGTTGAATTCAACAAAGAAGGTGACGTCCCCGAGCGCCCGCACGTGATGGGGTTGTTCCGGTGCGACGATCCCTTTTGGCGTGTCGGGGGTCAGGATGTGCACTTCATCCGCGCCGATGGTGTAGGCCAGGGTGCCTTCCAGTACATGGATCACACCCCAGGTGCCAGGTTTGGTCTGGTGATCTTTTTTCAAGCCGTTCGGGAGCGTATCCTGCGTAAAAACAGGGGTTCGCTTGTAGGGTTTAACGTGAGCCGGCAGTGTTTCCATCGGGTATTCCTTTTGGGTTCATTGCTGTTCCAGGGTTTGATTCCGAGCACCTTCCCCCAAGTCATTTTCATGCAGAAAGGGCGTAGGGCTTGTGGTCCCGTTTTTGTTTGCGGCCCGACCCCTGTTCGGAGATGTGTCCTGCGGTAGGTAAGCATAAACTAATGTTTTTTAATGGGTTGCGAAGGGGAATTCGCTTGGACCGGCACGGCGTGGGCCACACGCTTATAAGATGTAACTAAAATATGTTTTAAAAGTCAATGGTGCGTCTCGTTCGTTTTTGGGACGAGATTTCGGGGGAACCGAAACCTCATGACGCTGATGGGTGGGCTGAGCCTAAATGCCGTCGCCGAAAGCTTAAGTCAGCTTTCGGCAACTTTTGCCGGAGAGCCTGCCACGCCTTGCTGTACCGGCCGTCTTTTGACAAGAAAGGGCCGGCGGATTGTGCTTTTTGCCGGGTCGTTCGATTCAGCCCTGGTTCTTTGGGGGGTTCCGTTTCCTTCTCGAACGCCGCCTCGCGCGCCTTGTCCGCCTCGTTGCTCGGCTGGTGAGGGGGGGGGAGAACGGTTCGTTTGGTGAAGGCTGCTGACACTAAGGGTCGCTTGTATTTAAGGTTAACGGTTTATTTGGCAGGGGTTTGCGGTGGTGAGCGGTTCCGAAAAGGGATGGCGATTGTGCCGCTTCGCAGCGCCGCGACCAAATGCGTTCCTCGTTAGCCTTAAAGAAAAATGAAAAAGGGTTGTCAGTGTTTTTGCCGACCCAACGCATAGCTCTCCTAAGAGGAAGGTGCTCGTTTTTAGCGGGCGGCCTCCTCATCCGATTTGGAGGAGAATTATGTTTAAGATCCTATTGCTTGTATGCACAGTTTTTAATCCGCCTGCAGAAAGCCGGGTAATCGAGAACCCATTGCAGGCCGCCTACGGACTGGGTTTTGCCATTGACCAGAGTGAGACGGATTTATGCATCATCCGTGAACGATCTGTCGAAGAGGCTTATCTTCGCGATTTGCAACAACAGGCGCTGTTGTGGAAGCGCAATCGGGGAATGAAAAAAAATCAGACCGTGACCTTTGATGTCGCGTGGCACAACATCCTGGGTTTTGCGACCCAGGAACGGGTTGAAACCTTGGTCGATCTTCTCAACGACGCCTTAGTGGATTCAGCGATTCGTTTCGAGCTTGTCTCCTTCGCCAACGTGTGGCGCAATGAATGGTTCCAACTGGACCTTTGGACGGCCGAGGAAATGGAAATGAAAGAGGCGCTCCGCGAGGGGACCTCGACCACGCTGAATGTTTACGCCTGTGTCCCGAGTTATCGGGGGACACGTGTTGCCGGCGCCGGGGCATTTCCCGCCGATTACGGCGATGATCCGGTACGAGACGGCATCGTCCTTAATATCGCCTCCAGCCCGGTGGGCGGTGAAGGCGGTGCGTCCTTCATCCACGAGGTGGGTCACTGGCTGGGATTGCGCCATACCTTTGGTTCAACCTGCGCAACCGATAACGACTTGGTGGACGATACGGAGACCCATCTCAAACCAGATTTCTTAAGCCCGCCGCCGGCTGGAACCTGTCCCACCTCCGAGTTTTGTCCCCTGGGTCGTACCGGTCCGGTCGAGAACTATATGAACTACGGTTTTGCCGGTTGCCGGACCCTGTTTACCGCCGGGCAAATAGGCCGCGCCGAGGACCAAGTCGCCATGTATCGACCGGCGCCGCTCACCGCCGCGGATATGAACGGACCGGAGGTGTTGCATGCCGGCAGGCCCGCGGTCTGGTCGGTCGACGTTGAAACCGGCTATGGACCCTATCACTACAGTTGGCATGTTGAGCAGGGTTTCGACATTACCCCCATTGGTTCCAACGCCAGGGAAATTTCGGACACGGTTCGCTGCCCGTTACGCGATTGTGAACGGTACGAGGAGCTTGTGACGATTGCTTGCACCATCACCGATAGCGAAGGGCAGCAGATTACGGTAGAACATCAGGTTTTGGTCTGGAACTAACAGGTGTGAGCGCTTAGGCGGAACACCCTTGCTTGGTTTGGGGTGTTCCGCAACAATATTCAGGTTTCGTCCAGAATTAACGAGGTCGAAGATTTGCTAGTGAGTTTTCGTCTCTCTTGGTTGTTTCGCCGAAATTGATCAAGCCCTGAGGGAACACTATAATCTATACCCCTAATGTCGTATGCCGACACCGGGGGGAAGAACGTGGAGATCACGGGTTTATTGGCCGCATGGCGCGCCGGCGAGGAGACCGCTCTCGCGCGACTCATGGAAGCGGTTCACGGTCACTTACGCGAGCTGGCGCGGCGGCAATTCGCGCGTGAACGGCCGGATCACACCTTGCAACCGACCGCGCTCATCAACGAACTGTTTCTACGACTCCAACATGAGTTGGATATTTCCTGGGGCGATCGCAACCATTTCTTTGCCGTGGCCGCCCACATCATGCGCCGGATCTTGGTTGATCACGCGCGAAAGAAACAGGCCTTGTGTCGCGGCGGACACGACGTCACCCTGCATGCCGACGAGCAGATGTTGCCTGGCGTTGGACGGCAAGGCATCGAGATTTTGGCTTTGGACACCGCTTTAAAGGGTTTGGCGCGTGTTGACGCCATGCAACACCAAGTGGTGGTGATGCGTTTTTTTGGCGGTTTGACTGTTGCGGAAACGGCTTCCGTAATGGCGGTTACGGAGCGGACGGTTCATCGGAAATGGGCGGCGGCCCGATTGTGGCTTTTGGGCCAATTGCGGGAAGTGTGATGGACACGCAACGGCAGCGACGCATCACTTCGCTTTTAGAATCCCTTTTGGAATTACCCGAGGAGAACCGCTCGGCCTACCTCGATGAAATCGCGTCCGACGACCCGTCGCTGCGGTGTGCTGTCGGGGATTTATTACAAATGGAAGATCGCGCTCGGGTCTGGATGCCCGATGAGACGGTCTCGTGTGCGCGGCTCCAGGAAAAAATCGGTCCATATCGGGTTGTTCGAGAATTGGGTGCCGGCGGCATGGGGGTGGTGTTTCTCGCCGAGCGCGACGACGAAACCTACCAACAGCAGGTTGCCGTCAAACTGGTGCGCCCCGGCATGGTTTCCGCCGAGACACGGCGCCGTTTTTATAGAGAACGGCAAATCCTAGCTGATTTGGCGCATCCCAACATCGCGCGGCTTTTGGACGGCGGCACCACCGCAGACGGTGCACCCTACCTGGTAATGGAGTACGTCCAGGGTCAGAACTTGGATCGTTACTGTGACGAACGGCGACTGAGCCTCAAGCAACGTATCGGCCTGATCATTTCCATTTGCCATGGTTTGGAGGCCGCCCACCGGAATCTTGTCGTCCACCGAGATCTAAAGCCGGCCAATGTGATGGTGACCGAAGCGGGTCAACCCAAGTTGCTGGATTTTGGGATCGCCCACCTCATGAACCCGCCTGAAGGGCTGGTCACGGCAACAGGTTCGCGTTTGATGTCACCGCGTTACGCTGCGCCGGAACAAATCCAGGGTTTTCCCATCACCACTTCTTGCGATGTCTACGCCCTGGGGGTTCTCCTCCATGAACAATTAACCGGTGTTTCTCCCTACGATCTTGAAACCCATTCCTTTGCCGCATTAGAACAAGCGATCACCAAACAACCACCCCCTTCGCCGGTGGAACAGTTCCGCCGTTTGAAACGCCGCAAGCCGTTTCAAACAGGGGAGATCGCCTCACGCCGCGCCACCACGCCCGCGGCTATGTTGCGTTCCCTACAGGGCGATCTGTCGCACATAGTGGTCAAAGCGCTCGAGAAGGATCCCGAGCGGCGTTATGCCTCGGTGCAAGCCATGCGGGCAGACCTGGAACGGTTTTGCCAAGGGCACCCGATCCTTGCGCGCCCGCAAACCTGGCGTTACCGCGGCCTACGTTTCTTCAAGCGCAACCGGTTGCCGGTATCGGTTGCCTTCCTGTTCGTGATGCTTCTGATTGGGTTTGCGGTCCAGGCTCACCTCCAACGAGACCGCTTGGCTTTGGAGCGAGACCAGGCTGCACGGGAACGGGACAAGTCGCAGGCGGTCCTCAATTTCGTACAAGACCTTTTGCGGCAGGGCGATCCCGGTGTGGCGGGCGTGCGTGATATCGGTATCAAAGAAGTCCTCGCGCGGGGATTTCGACTCTCACAAATCAGCATGCGCGATCAACCTGAAACCCGGGCCGCGATGCTCAACACCATCGGCCGCACCTTTATCTCTTTGGGTGAATTCGATCAGGCGGAACAGTTGCTCCAACAGATCGCGCCTTCCTCACCGTCTCAAGGTCCGTTGATGGCGGTGGAGCAATTTGAAGCACAATTGAATTTGGCCGCCCTTGATTATTGGCGAGGTCATGCTCAGGCCTGCATTGATCGTCTGGTCGCCAACGCCGCGTTCCCCGAGGGCACGCCGCTGACCACGCGGGCCCGGTACTACCAAACTCTGGCTCGCGCCTATAGCGAAAGCGGTCTGTATGACCAGGCCTTACAAACCCTTGCCGTTTCGCGACACATGGCGAATACACTTCCCGCGGAAGTGGCGGTCGCCGCGCAAATGGATAATTTCAGTTTAATGGGCCTGGTTCATCTCAATCGGGGCGAGTACGATCTTTCCGAAGCGGCCCTGAACCAGGGTCTGGCGCTCGGGCGGAAAACTTGGGGCGAGGCCCACCCAAAGGTCAGCGATCAGATTTATTCGCTGGGGTTAACCGCACTGCATCGCGGGGATTATGCCCGGTCGGAGAAACTGCTCACCCAGGCTCATCAGTTGGACGGCGCTTTCTGGGGCGCGGATAGTTATTATGTGGCCAAATCGCTTTCATCGTTGGGAACCGTTTATTTATGCCAAATGCGCTTCGACCTTGCCCATTCAAAATTCAAAGCGGTCGCGGCCATTTACGAACGATCCCTGGGTGAAAACCACGCTTCTATTGGTCAGGTCCACCTAAATTTGGCCCAAACCAGCCGTTACCGGCGTGAAGCCGAGGCGGCCCTTTTCCATGCAACCAAGGCCTTGACCTTAAATCGCGACAGATTGGGCGCCCGTCATCCCGAGACCCTGGCCGCGCTTCAAGTCAAAGCAGCGATCTTGGCGGATAAAGGCTGTTTGGGCGAAGCCGTTGCCCTCGGCCACGAATTGGTGGACGTTTCGCGAGAACTAGAGCAGGACCCGTTCCGCTTACCCGGCGCGCTCGTTCAGCTTGCAATCTTTTATAAAAAGAAAGCTATGCCGCAAATAGCTCATGACCTGGCGGGCGAGGCTTCCGACCTTTTTCAGGGGTTTGCACCCAGACACATTAACAGCTTGAACGCCGATAAGGTTGCGGGGGAAACCGCTCTCCAATTGAAGCGGCCTTGGGTCGCGGCGGTCCATCTCGACCGCGCCTGGAATCTTGCGATCGAACTGATTGGCGAGAAGGCCCCCTTGACGAAAGAAATCAAAACGATGCGAACCACGGCGTTCGAGCGTCTTGACCAGGATTGATGATTCTCAAGTTCGTCGGCCACGGCCTCGAGACGTCCGCGCTTTCAGGCGAGGGTTTCTGGGTTAATTCCTTGGTTAATTCCTCAATACGACGTGAGATGAAACCGGTAAATACGCGCGTCCTCCTCTTTGGCAAGTTCGAGACCGGCTTGGACGGTTCTTAAGGGCCTTTCATTTGTTTGAGTTCGACTTGGGCATTGCTCCGCATAGCAAAGGCGCGCGGTGATTGGGTCGTCATTTCGCGGTTGGCGCGGAAGAGTTGTCGACTGGCTTCACCCTGTTGGTCGTCCATCAGCATCCAACCGATGCGGTGCTAGGTGCCGGAAGGGCGCTCTTTGGCGGTTGCGTATTTTTGCACTGTGCCTTGCGTCGTGTTTTTTGATACCTTCCCAGCCGCCGAACCTAACCTGCCGCAACCTCGACAGGACCGCAAAAGGCGTGAATCCCGTGGTCTTGGTAAGCGTCATCAGGCGATGGCACTTTCGTGACAAGCTGTTGATGCGAGAAATTGCGAGGCGCACAGGCCTCACTCGCAATACCGTCAAGAAGTACCTGACCAAAAGAACCCGCACGCCGAAATATCCATAGTGTTTATTGACTCGATTTCAAATGAGTCAGCAAAAAGGCCCGAAGTTTTTCGGCGGCCGACGTCAACAAGGCGTCACGTCGTGTCAAAAGGGTGATGGGAATGGTACTGGTGCACCGGGGTGATTCAATCACCCGCAGTGATTTCAGTTTTCGTTCTTCCTCAATGCTGGTGATCGGCAACATGGCTACGCCAAACCCGGCTTCAACCCAACGTTTTTGGGCATTGATGCTGTCGATGTCCGCCCAACGATCCGGCTGAACACCCCAGTCGTGCAGCACATTTTTGATATGCCGGGCGAAATGTTCGCCGCTTCCGCCTGCCGGAAATCCAACCCATGCGCTGTTGTGGAGGTAATCGAACAGCATTTCGGGATCGTCGGGCGGCGTAGCTTTTGCCGAGGTGACGACCACCAGAGTTTCCTCACCGGCAATTTGGTTGCGCAGGTCGGGGTGGCGATCCGCGAAGTAGCGCAGACCGAGATGGGTTTCTCCGGTCAAGACCATATGGCTGATCTCGCGGCTGCGGGCGGTGCGTAGGTTGAGTTGCGCTTCGGGATGTTGGGCCCTAAAGGCCTGCAGAGCGGCTGTTAACGGGCTTGAGGCCAAGGTGCCGACCAACCCAAGTCGCGCGGTTAAGGGAACCGCGCAGCAGCTTTCGCGGACCGCTTCGTGACCGTCGGATACCGCCGCCTTGATGCGCTGTGCATGGGGGAGAAAGGCTTCGCCCGCCGCCGTCAGGGTGGTTCTGCCGCGCCCACGGTTAAACAGCGATGCCTCCAAAAAGGTTTCCAACATGCTGATACGTCGGCTCATGGCCGGTTGGGACAGGTGCAGCGCTTCGGCGGCACGCGAAAAGTTCCCGATTTGATGAAGGGTTAAAAAAGCTTCGACCTGGCTGAGTTCCATAAAAATTCCTGATGACATCGATAGGAACGTTGCATTTCACAAATACTAAATCAAGTCTTAAGATGCGGGCAAGTCAACGGGGAGGTTTTCATGACACCGATCAAAAAACTGCATTACCAAGCGCACACAACCTGGCTTCCCGAGGGCACCGATACCCGACGCTATGACGGCTATTCGCGACAGTTCCGAATCGCCATTCCCGGCAAACCGGAGATAAACGGTAGTGCCGATCCCTTCTTTCGCGGAGATCCCGGCCGACACAATCCCGAGGATTTATTGCTCGCCGCCGTCAGTGGTTGCCACATGTTGGTGTTTCTCGCCTTATGTGCCCAACGGCGCATTCGTGTAACGGCATACCAAGACAAGGCCCACGGCACGCTGGACTACCGACCGGGCCAAGGAGGCCGGTTCTCTGGCATAACCTGCACGGCACAGGTCACCCTTGCCGACAGCCAAGACGCACAACCGGTTGCGGCTTTATTCGATCAAGCCGCCAAAGGTTGCTTTATCGCCGCTTCCGTAAATTTCCCCATTACCCACCACGTGTCATTTACAGCAGATTAAGAGGTGTTTTTCATGCACGATGTCGCTATTTCATTGGATCATCAACCCGGCAATCTCGCCACCATGGGCGAAGTGGTCGGCCGCGCGGGCCTCAACTTGGAAGGGGGCGGCTGTTTTCACGCCGGTGGTCGCGGTATCGCGCACTTCCTGTTTGACGATGGTTTTGCGGCACAACGCGCCCTGGAAGCGGCGGGCTTTGAGGTCACCGCCGTCCGCGAAGTTTTGATTCACCGCCTCAACCAAGGGCGTCCCGGTGAGTTGGGGCGATTTTGCCGAATGCTCGCCGAGGCTGGCATCAACATAGATGTAATGTACAGCGATCACGACCACCGTCTGGTGCTGGTGGTCGACGATCTGCAACGAGGACGGATCCTAGAGGAACAATGGCGGCGTTAGGACATGAGTAAGCGTTTAACGCGGAAGTGGAATGGGTTCATTCGTGGGTAAAAGAGCAACGAAATCCGTAGCCACTGGAGCTGCACGTCACTGGAAATCCGGCAAAGCATAGCCATAAAGCAAAAAGGGTCGACCCCAATGGTCGACCCTTTAAAGAACAGTGTAGGTTGTGACAGGTTTAGCTTGAATAAATTCTTGAAACTAAACCGTTTAGAAAAGTGCAGCGATTTTTTCCACTTCGAACTAGGTGTCGAATGGTATTTAAAATTGATAAAAAATCTGTCGGAATTCGCAAACGAGTTCCGAACAATAGACGCTGATCTTAACACCCGTTTTATCTAAGAAATAAAAATCTATAAACCTCGCCGGAATCGCATTTTACGATTCCGATACCAAGGGCGTTCCTTGTCGGAAAAAAATATTTGAGCGATTTTTTGTGGTTTACGAACCCGTAATCATTCCTGGTTCGATGAACGCGCTTGGAGCGGCGGACCGTGGGCAATGGCCCCTCTTTTGTGGTCGTGGGAAGGTTCCTCATGGTGAGCTAGACCTTAGCCGAAAAGGTTTTTGATCGACTTCAGGTCACCCGACAAGCTCTCAAAAAATTAAACGCGAGGATCTTCTCTGTGATTTCGGCTTTCACGCTGTCAAAGCCACATCGAACCAACTGTCCC
>JAUIFE010000053.1 GCA_030429565.1 Holophagae bacterium
GCACACAAAGAACCGCATAAAGGTCTCCCAAAAGGTAACGTACATTTTACAAAAACAAAGAAGATGTGTCAGCCGAGACGGCTTGAGATAAAGAACGGACGACAAATAAAAAAGGCCGGAACAGATAGAAGAGGCATCAGAGATGCACGCCGACCGAGACCTCTATGATATCGGTATTCGCGCTTAATAAAAAGTGTTTAAGAGAGTCCACAAAAACCAACCCGACGCGGTGCCCACTCCACCTGACGGATCTTCCCAACCCACGCCATCGACAGGAGGGCCTGAGCCATCGACGGTCACCGGTGCGCTAAGGCGGCATTCTCTTAGGCGGGCGGTGCCTCAGCACCATCGGACAAAGCAGGCCCGCAAGAAATTAAACGGGTACAGATGCGTTGTGCAATAAACGGCCAAGAAATCGATGGGGCAAGCGTTCTGGAACTAGCGAAATACAAACAAACACCCAGAAGCCTATTGACTACCTACCATTCGGTAGTTAATTTCTTAACAGATGTTCGCTTTATTACACCTATGGGAGGAACCCCATGTTCGCCAATGATCTGTTCTGGCTTACCTTGACCACCGCCATGACCGCGCTTTTTTGGCCGGTTTACATTTTTGAACGCATGTTCCGCCTGGGCACCGGCGCCCTCGGCTACGCGCCCAATGGGGATCGTGGCGGCTTTAATCCGAAGGAAACCAAACCCGCACCCTGGGCCGCCCGCGCCCAAGCCGCCCACATGAATGCGATTGAAAACCTGGTGGTGTTCGGTATTTTAGGGGTAACCGCGCACCAAGTGGGGGCCTCGGTTTTGCTTGCCACGCAAATCTATTTTGTGGCGCGTTTGCTTCATTTCGCAGTCTATACGGCCGGCATTCCCGGTATACGCACACTTGCTTTTGCGGTCGGTAACCTTGCACAGCTTTCGGTTGCGTGGTCGATTGTGCGGGCGCTGAGTTAAACGGGATCGCCCTATGGCAAAACCAAAGCGCACCTTGTCCTAGGCGACAATGGCCAACGGGTCGCGACCGAAGCCCCCACCCCATGAGGTCGCGGCCCTTGCACGGGTCAATTTCCTGCCACCAACAAAGGTCAATCGCAGGATAATAGAGCCCACGAACCAACAACAAGGAGATACATTTGACGGAAGTAAACCTCAATATGGATTTCGACCTAGCAGTCGCGGTGGATACACGCGCGGAACCCTGGTCGCCATCGCCGGCGCCCGGTGTTGAACGCAAACGCCTGGAACGGGAAAACGCGGAGTCAGGCCGCGCAACCAGCATAGTGCGCTATGCGCCCGCATCGGCTTTTCCAACCCACGTCCACGGTGGCGGTGAAGAATTCTTGGTCATCGACGGCGTATTTTCCGATGAAAACGGGGATTACCCCGAAGGCACGTATGTGCGCAATCCGCCAGGCTCAAGCCACGCCCCTTTCAGTCGTGACGGCTGCGTGATTTTGGTGAAGTTGTGTCAAATGGCGCCGGACGACCAAAACACGGTTGTGTTTCGTGCCGACGAAAAGCCCTGGACGCAGGACGGCGATGGACCCCGTCATTTCCAAGTACTCAACGACAACCCACGCGAATGGGTCACCTTCGAATCCTTGGCGTCGGGCGCCGCCAACGCCTGGGACGGCGACCACGGCGGCCTGGAATTGTATTTGGTAAAGGGGCGACTCACGGTTAACGGAGAAAGCCGGCCACAAGGCGCTTGGCTGCGTTATCCTAACGGCACCCGCATCGATGTATATGCCGAAGAGAAAACGGTTTTCTGGCTTAAACGCGGGCACTTGGACGCGGTGTGACTCCCAAAAAAGCAGGTACCGATACGGCCGAACGCATTCTTGACGTAGCCGAAGAGCTCATTCAAATGCGCGGCTATGTGGCGATGAGTTTTCAAACAATTGCTGAGCGCATCGGCATTCGCAAACCCAGCATTATCCATCATTTCCCCAACAAAGGGGCTCTGGGCTTGGCGGTGGTGGCGCGTTATCGCGGCCGTTACAACGAGGTCATGGATCAACTCAAAAGCGATCCCGCTGTGTCGGCCGACCGCGCGCTGCAATTGTATTTCACACCGTTTTTGGAATTTGCCGCTTCTCAAGAGAAGGTCTGCCTGTGTGGCGCCCTTGCCTGTGAAGTGCGCGGTATGCCGGAGCCGATGCGGGCCGAAATCAAACGATTCTTCGAAAGTCATCAGCGCTGGCTGGAGGACATTTTGCGCGAAGGTCGCGACAAAGACCTGTTCCACTTCGAAGAAAACCCCGCTGTCCTGGCACGTCTGGTTTTTTGTGCGCTGCAGGGTGCTCTACTGGTTCAACGCACCACGGGTGATTCAGCCCAACTTGAGGATGTGATTGAAGCAGTCAAAAACAGTGTCGGCCTTTTACCGAATGAGCGCGATACCTGATGGCGAATGGTTCTGAACGGGACAGGCCTGGACCAAACGAGACACGGTCATAAAGCTGATTGCTGGGTCGCTGATTGGAAGGCATTGTCCCTTCCAAACAGCGTGTCATTGCGAACGGATTTTTGATAGGAACCACGGGTGAAGAACGCATGGCTAAGGCCTGTGGTCTACCTGCGCGTCGAAGTGAGCCAATTATTGAAAACCGTTACGGCCACCCGCGACATTTGACCGGCAGCAAGGCGGCTGCGCCGCTGGATTTACTGCGCGTGAGTTACTGAAAAATAGGGGTCCCGGTCACCAATTGCTTGAGCCGGTCATTTTCGAAGAGATGAACCACGGCGCCCAGGCGTGCCTCGGCCGGTCCGCTGATTTGAAGTGCAGTGGCGGCAGCGAGTTCGTCCTCGTGGAATAATTGATCCAAGCGGTGAGTTACTGCGCCGCCGGCGGTCAGCGTGAAGGTGTGTTCTACCAATACTTCGCCCTCGCCCAACAATCGAAGGACGAGGCTCAATTCACCACCGTTGCTGCGATCCATCACGGTGAGGGTCCGGCTTTGATCGGCGAGCAGCGGCAAAACAAGCGACGCCGCCAATTCTTCGTCACGCAAGCCACGCGCCCAGCGTCCCGCCAACGCGGTCCCACTCAGCCAAGCCTGAACGGGACGTACCCCGCGAAGACTGAGGCTGGTCCAACCGTCGGCGCCGGCACCGAAAAGGTTGGGATCAACGCTGTTCTCGCGATGGGAAAGGGTCAAGTCGCCACTCGCGGATGGAATAGGTCCGGTCCCCGCTCGCCAACGCAAAGTACCGACGACCACGCCGCTCTGGTGAATGTCCAGCAGTAAGTCGGGTTGGTTCAGTGGCACGTAGGGGAAGTGGGTTTGCGGCAAGCGATTGCTGCGCAACAGCACCGACACGTCACCACGCATCATGTCGGTTGTCCAAATGCGTTCACCGTCGGCGGCAACCCAGCCGGGTTTGAGATCGAGGCGGCGCGCGATAACACGAAACGAAAAAGGGTTGGCGGTATCAATTAATTTGAGACCGTTACGGCGGTCGGCAATCACGACGCCGTCCCCGCTGAACGCCATTGCGCCGGCAGAGAACAGCGGTACACGAGCTTGGGCCCAAAGCGCACGAGCCGGGAACCAAGGCTGGTACAAACCCACCAATCCAAGGCGCGGGTGCAACCATAGAAGTTGGTTACCCTGACGCGCCACTTGATGATGCGCCCCCTCAAACAACAAGCCGTGCTGAACGAGCTGGGCCTGGCTGACATGTTGCGGGCGGCGCACATCGTACACTACTAAATCGCCTGAGGCCTCAAATACGGTGAGCCGTCCGTCGGCCAACCAAAACCGACTGTTTCGCTGCTTGAAACCCGTTGCCGCCGGTTCGCTTAAGTCGTCGGCACTGAGATCGTAAAGCGCCCATGATTCCTCGTCGGCGGTCACCAGGAGCGGTCGTGGTTGAGGCGAAACGGCCACCTGAGAGGCCTGAACCGGCAGGCTGTGGCGCAAAGAGAAACGACCGGCCGCGTCGACCTCAAATACATCAACGCCGCCGGCATCGGCCACGGCCATCAGGTTTTGTCGCCAGGCCATGTCCCGAATATCGAGAAAGCCGTCGAGGTAATCGTCCCATTCGATTTCGCGACCGGCATGGCGGAAAACGGAAATAGAATGGGACGCGGCGGCCGCCATACGCTCACCCACCGCCTGCAGGGCACGCCATGGTTCACTGGGATTGGGATTGCTCCAGGTATCGAGCAAATCGAGACCCGCTTGATCGTTTTCGTCACCGGCCGGCGACCAACCGCTCACGCTGGTTTGCCGCAAGGCGATGTCGAAACGAAACTGCTCGCCAACCAACCGCACGCCCGAGGGGACTTGGACACGTGCGCTGTAGTCGGCGAATCCTGGCAAACGAATAATGCCGGCCCGCCCGACTTTGAGCGGATGCGCAAATTCGGCAACAATCGAACCGTCTTTTTTATCGAGGGTTTGAACACGCGCCACCACCTCGGTCAAGCCTTCAGCAAGCGGGGTTACGACCAGCACGCGGTGCAAATCGCCAAACTCGGCACAGGGAAACACGAGATCGGAACCCAAGGTGGCACCGCTGACAGCGGGCACCAACACGGAACCGGTCGGGTCGAAACGACGATAAAAAACCTGAACCGGCTCAAGGGGTGCCGTGATTTCCAGGCTGTAACCGGTTAATTCGGGAAACAAGTTGTCGGCGTGCCAGACACGCACCGTTTCGGCGGGAATCGCCAATTCACGGAAACGCGGCACGCCGTCTTGCGCAAAAGCGCGCAGGTGCAAGCGCTGTGCATCGGCGGAAAGGTTGACGATTTTCAGTTCACCGTGGAAGTTTTCGCTGTTGCTAACCCAAGGCACGTAAAGCGGCGTGATGCCTGGTGAAACACGGACGATTTCCAAACGACCGGAGCTACCGCCGGACACAAAAATCAAGTCATCGCGCCGCGCCGTTGCCACCACCCCGGCGCCGGCCAAACGCGCCACTTCCTTTAACCGATGGGGCGTGGCGGTATCGAGCAGGACCAAGTCACGCCCGCCCACCAACAGGGTTTGTTCGTAGGTAGTCAACCGCGGAGGATGGCCGCCGGCGGCACTTGCGATCGGTAAAGCAACGGTGGCACCGAGGCCGGCGCTCGGATCCGCTTCCAGTGCAGTCACATCGCCGTTACCACTTAAAACAAACACCCGACCGTCGCGCACGACCATGTGCCGCGAGCCTTCCGGTCCACCCGGTGCCGACAGCCATTCCCACTGTAGCAGCCGGTTTTCCAAGGGTCGTATTTCAAAACGGGCCAACCCGAAATCGCCAAACGTATAAACCGCGTTGCCTTCCATCGCCACGTAACGCGGGTCGCCCTCAACCAACGTGCGCGCCACCAGGTGCGGGTCGCCACCGGCGTCCAATTGGTGGACGACCAACTCGGGTCGCCCCTGATCGTCAGGACCGATGGTCGCCAAGCGGTTATCCACCAGCGCCATGTCCTGGTATTCACGGTATAAGGTTGGACCCGGCTGCGGAAAAGCAGGCTCGCGGATATCGAACAAAAAAAGTTCGTTGGTTAGGATCGCCAACACATCGCCGGCTACCTGCAAACGCCGAATGCGGCCGAGTCGAATGCGCTGTAACAATTGAGGTTGATAGGGATTACTGCAATCGAACACGTGCAGCGCGTTGTCTTGAACCCAATAAACAATATCGCCTTTGACGGCGATGTCACCGGCGAGACCGCCTTGCTCCAGGCGCGCGGAGACGGTGAGATTGGCACCCTGGCGACGCCGCAGTTGCATGCCGTGCGCGTCGCCGGTTAACCAGCGCTCCTCGTCGAGCGGCAGCACATCGTTGAGGCGAACCCCGTCAAAACGACGGTCAAGCTGCCACGCAGCGCCGGTTTCACGGGTAAACAACCACAAACCATCGCTTTCATCGGTGACGATTAATCGGTTTTCATCCATGTAAGGGATTGCCAAGCGTCCATTGCTTCGGTCAAGCGGCACGGCGACATCGGCTTGAAGGCCGTCCGCGGCCGGGTGCCACTGCAACAAAGCACGACCCTGCTGGTCCAAGGCAGCCACGGTGCGCCCAAACGCGGCAATACCCGCCGCTTCGAGGCGTACCTCCTCGGCCATGGCCAGCGTTTCGAATTGCCGTGCCGGGCTACCAAAGAGTGAGGTCGCCATCAACCCATCGGGCGTCTGCAGCAGCAAGCGATCACCCGCCAAGGTCAGGGCCGCGACCGGCATCGCCACATCGTATTCGTGGTCGAGCACCAAACCCGCTTCACTTTCCACGCGGTAGAGGGAAAGTCGTTGCTGCGACAGAACCGCCAACCGGGAGCGGTCACCAGTCCAAGCATCGACAGCATCGGCGTCGAAATAAACCAGCGTGCGCGCGTTGTTTACACCCAAACGCAACAATCGCAAGCGGTTGTGATCTTGGACCCAAAGAAACTCGCGATCGACGGCAGCCGCTTCGAGGGGCGCATCGCCGAGATAAACCGAGGCACGCCGACGGGGACCGTCCTCAGCAGTCAGATCAATAAATTCCAAAGTGTGGCGCGTGACGGCCACCGGCGCAGTAGGCGTGCCGGCCCAAAATTCGTAACCACCATGCCCGTAGGCGGCCAAACGCTCGAGGCGCAAGTCGGCGGCGCTGATTGGGGCGGCCACACTGACCAACAAAAGCAAAAAGGTAAAAGCCGTCATTCGTATAAATAACATCGATGCCGTCCATATAAGTATTACGCAGCCCATCGGCAAGCCGGCCATGATGCCTTAGGCACCCCGAGCCGGGCAAGGAACGCAGCCAAACAAAAGAAACGTGGCAAACAAACTCAGAGCAAATCAGACGCCGGCTAAGGCTGTTTGCCACCAAAGCAACGCCGTTTTTTTGGGCGACCTAGGATTTCGAGGTTTTTGTTGATTTTCTCGGGTTCGATTCTTGGCCACGCGGATGGACCCGGCGATCCAGCGCCGCCTTGCAGATACCGCTGCAGCGCGGATGTTGCACAACAGGGTGACAACCCGGAAGGCCCATAAAAAAACCCCGCGAGCCGTGAACCGGCAGGCGGGGTTCCGTTAACACATGCGATCGCTAGCCGTTGATTAGGCCGTTTATGCCTTCAACCATGGCGTCGCGAGCGAACTGGTGCTGCTCGCCTTTGCTGAGGTCTTTTACGGTGACCACACCTTGCTCTTTCTCGGAACCGCCCATGATGAGCGCGAAGCGAATGCCGGCGCGATCGGCCGCCTTGAGTTGCTTCTGGAATTTACCGCCTTCGACGTGCAGCAAGGTATTAATACCGCCGGCGCGCAGTGCCGCCGTGATTTGCAGGTAGTCGTCGGCCAAACTGTCGTCCATTTGGGTGACCAGCACCTTGACGATGTTTTGACCGAGGTTGACCAAACCGGCATCCATCAATTGGAAAAAGAGCCGGCTGGCCCCGATGGAAATGCCAACGCCCGGCAGTTTCGATTTGGTGTAGTGGCCCGCCAAGTTCTCGTAGCGACCGCCCGAGCAGACGCTGCCCAACTTCAGGTGGTCGTCCAACAAGGTTTCGTAAACCATGCCGGTGTAGTAATCGAGGCCGCGTGCAATCGCCAGGTTGAGGCGCAGGTAATCGTCGGGAACATCCAGACGCGCTAATTGGTGAAACACCTGTTCCAATTCGCTTAAGCCCTCTAACCAACGCGGCTCTTGAATGTCCCATTCACGCAGCGCGGCCAGGGTTTCACTGTTCGAGCGACCGTTGCCGGTCTCGAGGAACTGCATCAGTTTTTCAACCGTGGCAGACGACAAGCTGAAAGGTTCGGCCAGCAGCGTTTCCATCACTTTTTCGCGGCCGCGCTTGTCGATTTTGTCAACTTCGCGCAGCACCAACATTTGCTGTTCCGCTTCTTCAATGCCCAAGTAGGCGAAGAAACCGGCGAGCAGTTTGCGGTGATTCATGTGAATGGTGAACTTGCCGAAGTTCAACTCACGGAACAGGTTGTAAATAACGGCCGGAATTTCGGCGTCGTAGTACAAGTCGAGTTTGTCTTTACCGATGACATCGATGTCGCATTGATAAAATTCCCGGAAACGACCACGCTGGGCCCGTTCACCGCGGTACACGCGTTGGATTTGGTAACGGCGGAACGGAAAGTTGAGCTTGCGCTCGTGTTCCGCAACGTAACGCGCCAAAGGTACGGTCAAATCAAAGCGCAAGGCCAGTTCGGGTTTTTCGTCTTGCTTAAGCGAACCGGAGTGGTGCACCAAATAGACTTGGCGCTCGGTTTCACCACCGCTTTTGGTGAGCAACACCTTGGTGAACTCCATCACCGGCGTTTCCACGGGCAAAAAGCCAAAGCGTTCGTAATTACGGCGAATGGTGTCGAGCATTCTTTGAAAAGCAACCTGCTCCAACGGCAGCAGCTCCATAACACCTGGCATTGTTCGTGGCTGAATAAAACTCATACGTGTCCCTTCCTCGCGCTATTCCGCGTCAAACTTCACGACTATAGACCGCCATGGGTCTCTTTTCAAGGCCGGCCGGGCCTAGCTAACCGGGCGAACCTCGTCCAAGGAACCCTCGCTCAAACGATGGCACGAACCCATGCGGCCCGCCAATTGATCGCTGTGGGTAACCACCACCAAAATGTTCTTGGCCTCGCGGTGCAGCTCCAACAAAAGCTCGGCGGCCTGGCCGGCGGTGCCGCCGTCGAGATTGCCGGTCGGCTCGTCGGCCAGCAACAGCGGTGGGTTCATGATCAGGGCGCGTGCCAAGGCAGTGCGCTGGCGTTCACCACCGGACAATTTTTCGGGTCGGTAATCGAGTCGGTGGCTCAACCCGACGCGGTCGAGCAGGGTTTTGGCGCGGGCAAGAAAGGTATCGTTGACGTTGCCAAAGGCCAAAACCGGCAGCAGCACATTTTCCATCACGCTGTACTGCGGCAATAGGTGGTGATCCTGAAAAACAAAACCGACCGCGCCATTGCGAAAACGCGCCAAATCGGGTTCGTCGAGGCTGAAAGGATCGCGTCCCGAAAGCACCAGCGAGCCCTGGTCCGGCTCGTCGAGCGTACCGAGAATATTGAGCAGGGTACTTTTACCAGAGCCGGACGGACCAATCACGGCCATCGATTGGCCGCCTTCAAGCGTAAAACTCACGCCCTTGAGCACCGGCCCGTCGGCACCGGCGAAGGTCTTGTGAATCCCTTGAACTTCGAGGGTTGCTTCGTACACGGCTTCCTCCGCATGCTTGTTGATTGGCCCGGGTATTCTAACCCAGGCCTTGGTGGGAAGCCAGTCCCGCGCGCCGCGAATCGCCGCTTGACGCACTGGCGGCCGGCTTTTAATCTTTGACTTACGAAACGGACGGACGAGGGAGTGGGTTGTGGCCAAAAAAACCAAGAAAAAAGGCGGCGAAAAGCTTGATTTCAGCACCATGGACGACCTCAAATACAATCCCTTCGCCGCACTGGGCACCCAATTCGGCGTGAGCGCCACGCAACCCGAAACCAAGCAAAACCCATCTCCTTCGCAGGAAGCGGCACCAACCGAACGCGACGCGCAGGCCACGCTGCTGGTGCGCCTGGAGAAACGCGCTAAGGGGAAAACCGTCACCTGTATCTACCATCTCAGCCAAGGCCACCAGGATTTTTTGAAGCAGCTCAAGGCGCGATTGGGCACCGGTGGTACAGTCCAAGACGCAACCGTGGAGCTGCGCGGCGATTTTCGCGAGAAAGTAGGCAACTTTTTCCGAGAAAAAGGGTACAAAGTTCGTCAAGGCAACTAACGCGTCGCCAGGCGCCCGTCAGCGCCGAACCGCGGGAATTTAAAGATTTTCGCCGGGTACGCGGAATTTTAAATGAGAACCACCTGTTTCCGTGAAAACGGCGCCCGCGTGCATACGGCGTCCGTTCACAAAGGTGGTTGCCAACTGCTGTGCTTGGCCGTGCGGAACCACGGACCGGTTCGGCCCTTGTGGTCGTGGTTCCTCAATTCGTTCACCACGGTTAAACTAACGTCACCGATCCTGCGATCGCCAAGGGAGCTTCATGAGCCGTCGCTTTGATTCCTTGTTAACCGAGGGACCTGTCAGTACGCACTTGATCAAAATGACAGTGCCGATGGCCTTTGCCCTATCAGCCACGATGGCCTTCAACCTTGCCGATACCTATTTCGTCGGCCAATTGGGCGATCTTCAGTTAACCGCTCTGTCTTTTACCTTTCCGGTCATTATGTTGCTCATTTCGCTGACGATCGGGATTGGGGCCGGCACCTCTTCGGTCATTGCCCGTGCGATCGGCGAACGCAATGAGCGCAAGGTGCGCCATCTCACCACCGACAGCTTGCTGCTCTCGACGCTGCTTGCAATCGTCTTCGGTGCGCTCGGATTTTTCACGATTGAGCCGGTGTTTCATTTGCTGGGCGCCAAAAGCGACACCATGCCCTACATTGTCGAGTTCATGCAAATTTGGTATCCGGGTTTTATTACGGTAATGGTGCCGATGGTGGGCATGGCGGCCCTGCGCGCAACCGGCGATGTCAAAACACCGAGCAAAATAATGGTGTTCGCCGCCTTGGCCAACATTGTGCTCGACCCGCTAATGATTTTCGGGTTCGGTCCCATACCGGCGCTGGGTATCAGCGGCGCAGCCTTGGCCACCTTGTTGACACGCTTACTGACCTTTGTGTGGGTGGTGTATCTGCTCAGCGCCAAACACCACATGCTGCGCCACAGTTTGCCCGACTTCAGCCAAGTGGTTGCGAGCTGGCGCGCCATTTTACACGTCGGCATTCCCGCGTCGGCCACGAACATGATTATTCCATTGTGTGTGAGTGCAGCGGTCTCACTGCTGGCCTCGCACGGCAGCGAAGCGGTGGCCGCCCATGGCGTCGCCTCGCGAATTGAATCGATGTCACTGGTGATTTTTTACGCGATGTCGGCGATTATCGGGCCTTTCGTCGGCCAAAATTTCGGCGCCGCGCTGTTCGCACGCATCCGCGAATCGCTGCTGGGCAGTTTCGGCTTCTGCTTGGCCTTCAGCCTGCTGTTGGCAGGCGTTTTGGGGTTTGGCGCCGAATGGACGGCCTCGCGTTTCACCGAGGATCAGGCCATCATCCATTGGGCGGTGGTGTATTTGTCGCTTGTCCCCATTTCCTACGGCTGTCACGGCATCATTATGGTCGCCAACGCCGCCTTTAACGGCTTGGGCCGCCCCTTCCCCGCCACCATGATTTCAATGATGCGCATGGTGGTGGTCTACGTGCCGGCAACGATTATCGGCAGCAAGTATTTCGGCGTCACCGGCATTTTTGCCGCCACCACCATCGCCAATGTCAGCGTCAGTATTGTCGCCTGGTTTTGGGTCCTGCATTTTCTCAAGCAACGCAGCCAAGAACAGCCGGCCCCCGCACCAGCGGGCGAAACGCTGCCGGAAGCCGGCTAGGTCCCCAACATGACAGGTGCCGGAACGCCCTTTGAAGCAGTGCTGTTCCGTTACCCCGGCAAAGGCGGCTGGACTTTTGCCCCGGTGCCGGATGAACAAGCGCCACCGGTCACGCAGGGTTGGGGCCGTACGCCGGTCACGGCGACAGTCGACGGCAGGTCTTGGGACACCAGTGTGTGGCGCGACAAGCAGGGCCAAACCCTATTACCGGTGCCTAAACACATTCGCGCCGGCAAAGGCGAGGGTGACCGCGTCACCGTTGCCATCGTCATGCGCGGTCCCGGACCCCGCTAGCCGGTTCCATCGAATACGATTAGCGGAGCAGTTTCTCGGCGGCATGACGCCAATCAGCACGAAACGCCTCCCATCGCTCACGGGAGAAGACGATCCAATCGTGGATATTTTGGTTCGAACCCTGGTCAAAGGTTTTTAGCAAAAAACCCTGTCGATAGGGGCTAACCTGAAAATGGCGCCCTACGGATGCCAAGAAACGGTTCGGGGTCGGGTTGACGGCAAACGCATCGCTAAGTGTTAAAAACTCAGCCGCAGAACAGGTAAACAGGAAATACTCCGGGAAAATCCCGAAAACAACGTCCTCGCCAGAACGTGCGAGGTAAAACCGTGTCTTGGTCAGCCTTATAAACTGCTCGGGCTCGATTGGACCAAGAACATCGGCCACGAAAACAGCACGGAAAAGCGGTTCAAACAGCGACCGTCTCAGACAGGCGCGATGGAACGACGTATTATTGAAATCCCGGAGTTGCTCCGGCAATTGAGATAAATGGGGAAAGGTAACAATCTCTCCATACGAATCAATGGTGCCGTCGCAAAAGCCGCATGGAGACATACCAAAAATCAACACCCCCATAGATCACGGTACCAAAGAAAATGCGTGGCAAGTGTCCTGTTGGTGTGCAAAGGCGTTGTCAAAGGTGCGATTGCCGGCGACGCTGCCGTCATCGTCTGTTCTAATCGATCCTCAGTCATGACCGTCATTTCCCTCATCTTCTTCATCAACAAGCGGACAACATTAAGCGCCCAATTCAGCCCATTCCGCGAACTGATCGAGAGCGTCGGTAGGTCCGATCAGCTCGACCCTTGTCGTAGTATCGGAAAATATTTCGATCCGTTGTACGGTAACCTAAACGAAGCGATTCTTGGCGGGAAAATCGCGCAAAATATTGAAGTAAAACATGTTGCAAAAACGACCGGGACCGCGCTCGGCGCGTTCTTGTAAAGTACGGTGTGCCTTTTCACGGCATGTCGCAATCCAATGGATGGTGCAGGGGCGCCGCCAAGAATAGCTCCGTTTGGTCAAATCCTTCTTCCTTAATTCAGCACGTTCGGGCCATTGATCATGCCGCCTTGAGGAGGCTGTTCTTCCGCCACCTGGTTGAGAAGACCCATTTCCCGGTTGATAAATGGTGACAGCGCTTACAAGGCCGCATTGAAACGGCAAACCGGCACAACGCGACGCCTCGCCAGGGCACCTATCCCCTATGGGAAGCCAACATGCGCCGTCTTGCCGCCCTGTTTTTTGCACCTTTTGAAAAAAAAGTGAGAGGAATGCGTCGTTGGTTTCGTTCCCCAAAAAATGAGACCCTGCCCCGGCTTCAAAATGGGTTTCAGCAAGGAGTACCACCATGATGTCCCTACGATGGATGATGTCTGTCCTGTTTGCATTGTTTTCTTCGGCACTGCTCTCCCCGCCCGGATTCGCCGAGGACGATCCGCTCGTGACCTACCACGTCGGCGTTTATTTGGAAAGCGACCAGCCTGTCGCCGCGTATCCCCTGCTTCAACTTAATTGGCCCGCCTTTCGTCACAAAGTGCACGCGCGTTGGAACCAAGGTTACCAAATCATCGATTTGGAGATTTCCCCCAATCATGAACGTTTCAGCGCGGTGTTTGGCTTGGGCACGGCCAAACAACAAATAACGGTCGGCGCGACCCAAACCGCTTTCATGAAAAACCTGCAAGCCAGAACCCGGGCCGGTTATTCGCTCACCGATCTCGAGGTAACCCGCGACGCACACGGCCGAATGCGCTATGCGGGCGTTTGGACACGGCACCCTGAACCGCGCTTGGTCGCCCTCAACATGAGCTACAGCCAGTTCATGAGCCGCCACGCGGCGAACCAGGCGATGGGCTGGGAGCTGCTTGATGTGGAATCGGCCGCATCCGAAGCCCTCACCCTGCATTACTCGGCAGTCTGGCAACCCGCCGATCAACCGACGATCTGGATTGAGCCTTCCTCCTGGCCGGAATTCCACGCGGCCTACCACGACCTGCACTACCAAGGTTACCGTCTGGTCGATTTGGAACAGCAAGCCGACGGCCTTTATTTCGGCGTTTTTACCGCGTCATGCGCCGCCGATTTCCTGTGGGCCGGTCGTACCTTCATGGGCACACCCACCGGCGAATCCGAGTCAAGCGGTCCCCTTTTGGGACCAGAACACCTAATCGATTACGAAATCGTCCACGACACCGCGCAAGGGTCGGATCACGCCGAAAAGCAGGATCCAGGGACCGAACCCTGTGGCTTTGCAGAAACCCTCTTCTGGGAAGGGCCGCCCCCGGTGAGCTTAAACATAGTGAATGAGTACTACCTCCAGCTCGATAGCAACGGCTTGCCCAAGGGGTTGCGCCTCCACAACACCGGCTCAGCCGGACCCGGGGATTAGGCCGCCATGGTTTTTTATATTCTATTTTTGTGGGGATCCTTGGATCCCTTTTCCGCGTGTGACGACCTGCTCGCCCAAGATCCCGGCGGTTATCACGGCCCAAAATGTATCTACCAAAAGGGCCGCGAGCCAGGCCATGGCGATACAGCGCGCCAACGTCTTGAAAACCTGGTGACGGCACAGCCGCAGCGGCCCTGGCTCCACTTCTACTTAGGCAATCTGGCCCAGGATCACGGGCAAGCCGATGCAGCCGACCACTATCAACGGGCGCTCGGTTTGTTCCGCGACGGCGGCGACGAGCTCGGCCAATTTTTCACGGCGATCAATCTCCACCGCCTCCACCTTGCCGCGCGTCATTGGGCACGCGCCGAGACCGTTCTACGCCAAGCGGAACAGACCGCAAGCAACGCCGATCGGCCCAAGTGGATCGCAACGGCCGCACGAGAGCGGGCCGCGCTTTTGACGGCAAAAGGTTCGTTGGTGGCTGCCCAAAACGTGCTGGCGCGCTTGTATGCCGGTTGGACGGACGAAACACCGTATAACGAACAACGCGACGTCCTACTTTCACTTGGCGATGTCCACGATCAGTTGGGTGACCCCAACCGCGCGCGCCACTTTTACCGACACCTGATGCGTTTGGCACAAGCGGCCGGCGATCCTTACGCCCACGCAACGGCGCGTTACCAAGATTACCTTTCCCACATGATGGCCGGGCCCTGGCGGGAAACCACAAGCGCCTGGGCTCGTGAAACAGCCTCTGCCCTGTTACACGAGGCCGAGGCCCTGAATCATCGCGGTTTGATGGTGCGCGCCCACTATGATTTGGGTTTGCTTCACCAAGGCGCACCGGCCGACCACCACCTGAGCGCCGGCTTGAACTTGGCTCGGGAAATGGGCGACACGGCGCTGATCGGTCTCATGCAGCGGGCAAAAGCAAGTCGGACCATTCAGCAACCAGAACAAGCGCAGCGACTGCTCGAAGCAGCCGGGGACACGACCTCGGGCGATGTACAAGCATCGCTGGCACGCTGGTGCGACCAACTTTTTGTCGATTGGGAGACCCTGCCCGCCGAGGTCGCGACGACCCGAAGCCTGGCCCTTCTGGACGAACTCGAAACGGTTCGTTTACAACAATCCACCGATTTAGGGCGCGCCGGGTTTTTATCCCATTTTGCCTTTCCCTACTACATCGTCTCAGGCCGACTCCTGGCTGAACACCAACATCACGCTGACCGCACATCCTTGGAACAGAGTTTTGCGGTGGTCGAACGCCTGCGCGCACAGAGTTTCCGCGACCGGGTCAGCCGTGATACCGACCCCTCCCTGAAGCGGCCAAACCGCAAGCCGGCCGGCAATTCGGACACGACCCAACCCATTTCATTAACGGATGTACAAAAGGCATTAGCAGCGGACGAGGCGATGCTTTCCTTCCAACTCGCCTACCAACAGGATCCCTACGGGCGTTTTGCCGGTGGTTCCCAGCTTTGGGTGATCACGCGCGACAGGGTCCACACGGTGCCGCTCCAGGATCGCGTCGTGCTGGAAGACGCGGTGGCGGTGTACCGCGATTTACTCACCTCGGCATCACCGCCGCCGTTGTTAAACCGGGCCGCGCGCGATCTTTACCACAACTTGCTGGCCGAGGGGGTGGCGACCCTAACGCCCAACATCACGCGTTTGGTGATCATCCCCGACGGCGCCTTGGCGCGACTGCCCTTTCCGATGTTGCGCGCTTCAGATGATGCGCCGCCACTCGGCGCGACCTTCAACCTTTCGGTCGTACCTTCGGCGGCCTTTTGGCGTTATGTCACCGGCAAAACAACCCGCACGAACACAACCCGCGCCTTGGTGCTCGCCGACCCCGCCTTCTCACCCCGGGATCTAAAAGCGTTGCGCCAAATCGAGGAAAATCAGAGTCGCGGTCTGGCCAAACCCGCGCGCGTGTTGCCCCATGCGCGCAAAGAAGGCCGCTCTGTCGCAGCACTTTTGGGCGCAGAAACCGTCCTATGGTTGGGCGCCGAGGCAGGCAAAGAACGCCTGCTGAACCAAGATCCGACAAGCTACGGCATTATTCACTTGGCCGCGCACGCCATGGTCGATGAGCACCGAGCGGAACAGGCGGCGGTTCTGCTGGCGGGTAGCGCCGACGGCGCTTCGGGTCTGTTAACCGCCGCTGAGATTGAGGCACTGGATTTCTCGGGCAAACTGATCGTTTTGTCAACCTGCAGCAGTGCCGACGGCGCCACCTATCGCGGCGAAGGCGTCATGAGTTTGGCACGGGCCTTCCTACGCGCGGGCGCGGCGGCGGTGGTCGCCACTTTGTTACCGGTTTCGGACGCCGGCGGCGTTGCCTTGTTTCCTCAGTTCTATCGCGGGTTACACGACGGTCTATCGGTCGCCGAGGCGGTACGCGCACGCTACCCGAAACAGGACAATCCCGACGCTTGGCACAGCTTAACAGTATTCGGCAATGGCAACACGACCCCGTTTCCCGGCGGCTTCAAGCAGCCTAACCGAGCGACGGCATCTTTCTGGCTTTGGTTAGGGCTTTTCGTCGGCATCGGCGTCGTCGTGGTGGGCAGGCTGCGAGGACGGCACCATGGATAACCAAGCCGGATTAACCCTCGCCGACCCACCTGACACCACCCAGGAATCGCCATGGCGACAAGAAGCGTCCGCCCAGCCGTGGTTATCCCCCGACCGCCTCGCCGACCTACACCGCGACCTCGAACAAGCCATCCACCGTATCTGTCCGCCTTGGCTGGCGGCGCAGGCCGACGACCTAATTCAAGTCAGCCTGTTACGACTCATGGAACGCCTCCGAAAAACCCAGGGCCGACAAGATTTCAATAACGCCTACATCAAACGCACCGCGTTCTGTGCCCTAATCGATGAAATTCGTCGGGTGCGCGCCCGCGGCGAAACCGCGCTCGATTCGGGTGATGGTCACGAACCGGCCCATCCCCACCACGGGGCCGACCCGGAACAGCGTTTGTGGGCGCGCCAAATCGGCGAACATATCCGCGATTGTTTGACCAAACTGATCACGCCCCGCCGTTTGGCGGTCCTGCTAAAACTCCAGGGCGAAACCGGCCCTGAGACCGCAACCATTTTGGGCTGGACCCTTCGCAAAACCGAGAACCTGATTTCGCGCGGGATGGCGGACTTGCGGCAATGCCTCACACGAAAAGGGTTAGAATAGGGAGCTTTCTTTGGCATATCAGGATCAAGAACTTCAGCATCACTTTCAGCAGTCGGCGACCTTTTACCCCGACCAACCCTGCCCCTCGCCGGAAGACCTTTGGCACGCGCGCTTGGGCCGTCGCAGTACTTCGAGAACCCGGCGCATCGTCGCCCACCTGGGCACCTGCAACAGATGCGCCGAGGATTGGCGTTTGATTCAGTACCAACAGCGCCGAGACGGCCTCGCGCCGGCCGATCGCCCTAGCTTCAGCCGCGCCTGGACCTCCTTAGCGGCGGCGGTCTTCCTAACTGCTACCGGCCTGTGGCTGGTGAAAGATCGCTTCAGCTTGCCGGAACCCACGCCAATCATGCGTGGCGAACACCAGGCCGGCACTTTGATCAGCCTTCAACAGGATGCCGCCCTTAGGCGCGAGGCCTGTCTGCTTTCCTGGTCGGTTCAAGCACCCGCGCCGCCCGTTTCCCACTACGCGGTGCGCGTCTCCACCCAAGATATTTTTGAAGTGGTGTTTGTGGCCGACGCCCTCGTCGAACCGCAGATCACCATCCCCAACGAGCGTTTGGCGGCATTGCCGACCGGAACGCAATTGACCTGGCGGGTGACGGTTTATTTCGAGAACGGCACCCAAGCGTCCCAGGTCTTCCACGGACGCTTGGATTAATTCGCGAAAAACGGGGCTCAGTAAACACGGCGGGATGCTTTTCCGATGATGTGTTTGGGCGACCGGGCCGATCCTCAAGGCTTGGTTACCTTGGGCAACAAGCAAACAGGACGCCGGGACGAGACTCATAAATAACAGTGTGTTGGCTCAGCGGAAACCGTAGTCCAAGGTTGATTTTTTAAGAAATTATAGCCGACTATTTGCCTGGTGGATTCCTTGGGATGGTTCGCCTGCGGCGACGAGCCTCGGCGAGCATTTTATCCCG
>JAUIFE010000054.1 GCA_030429565.1 Holophagae bacterium
CTTTTTCTCCCCAAAAGCCTTTCAAAAGAAGGCAAGGGTTTTGGGGAGAAAAAGTGCCAAGCCGGGACGGACGTTTCCCGACAAGGAACACACACTTTCATGCGACAACTACCTTGACAGACAACGCTAGTAGAGGCATCCTTTGTATCCATTAATGCCAGGGCATGGATTCTTATCTCATTGTAATTGGTACCAGGTATCGTCATTGATAACTCCTTGTGTTGCGTGCTACCTCACAATTGCAGAAACAATGCCGGCATTTACAGTTCTAAAAACCTACATTTTTGCTGTTCTATCGCGCTCTATGGCTTTTGGCGGGTAAGGAATGTGATTGCCTCAGTGACAGTGTATCTCCCAGGGTCTCAGTAATATCGGTGTCTTCAGGTGGAAGGTGTTTGCCGCCTCGGTATTGAGACGCCATGCTATTGAAATCAAGGTACGGTGCATTCACGCAGCGGGCGCACAGGTTGTCGCGGCCTTTGTGCATTGGCCGATCAAGGTCCAAATGAGGTCCAGGTCCAAACGAGCGGTCCAAACGAGGACACCCATGGGTCCAGTCCAAACGAGGACACGCACCAATTTTCGCCGGGGTTTATGGGCCATATGGGCCAAACGAGGACACGCACCAATTTTCGCCGGCGTTTATGGGCCATATGGGCCAAACGAGAAGTCCAAACGGGAGCCAAACGAGGACACGCACCGTTTCCGTCGGCAAAGGCCGCACCCAAAACGAGCAAAACGAGGACACGCGCAAATCTTCGCCGGTGTTTGCAACTCAGGTGTGTCAAAAGGCCAAACGAGGACACGCACCAATTTTCGCCGGGGTTTATGGGCCAAACGAGGACACGCACCAATTTTCGCCGGGAGTCCAAACGAGAGTCCAGAGTCCAAACGAGGACACGCACCAATTTTCGCCGGGGTTTATGGGCCATATGGGCCAAACGAGAAGTCCAAACGAGGACACGCACCAATTTTCGCCGGGGTTTATGGGCCAAACGAGGACGGGCCAAACGAGGACACGCATCATCTTTAGTAGGTCCAAATGGGCCAAAGGGTTCCACGTTCATGGGCCAAACGAGGACACGCATCATCTTTAGTAGGTCCAAATGGGCCAAAGGGTTCCAAACGAGGACACCCATGGCCAAACGAGTGGCCAAACGAGGGCAGAGGGTCCAAACGAGGAAGTCCAAACGAGGACACGCACCAATTTTCGCCGGCGTTTATGGGCCATATGGGCCAAACGAGAAGTCCAAACGGGAGCCAAACGAGGACACGCACCGTTTCCGTCGGCAAAGGCCGCACCCAAAACGAGCAAAACGAGGACACGCGCAAATCTTCGCCGGTGTTTGCAACTCAGACGTGTCAAAGAGCCAAACGAGGAAACGCACTGTTTCCGTCGGCAAAGGCCGCACCCAAAACGAGCAAAACGAGGACACGCGCAAATCTTCGCCGGTGTTTGCAACTCAGGTGTGTCAAAAGGTGGGTGTCCTCAATTGAGGGAGGTGTCGGCTGTCGCGGTTGTTTCGCATTGGCCGACGACCTCAAAGATTTTCTTTGAGTCTTCCAACAAATTCAGGTGGCCTTTTCCTTCCAGCACGTGTTGGGTGCCGTGTGCGACGTGTTGCGCTTTCCATTGGCAGAAGGTGAAGGGGGCGAAACCGTCATCGGTGCCGTGAATGAAGTGGATCGGGATCTTTATGTCGCGCATGTCGAAACCCCAATCGGTGTAGCGCAACAGCGCGTCCCAGGTTGCACCTTGGAACTGGGTCTTCAGGCATTCTTGTAACAATCGGTGGAAAAACACGCGGTTGTCGCGGTCGGCCAAAAAGGCGCGATCGGGTTTTAATAAACGCACCATGGTGTCGGCGGAAAGGTGTTTGATGCGCCATAAGAATGGGACAAACAGACATGCAAAAACGGCGGGGAAACGGCGTCCAATATTGCCCAAAAACAAGTCCAAAAAGGCGACGTTTTTGCGTAGTTGTTTGTCTTGGTTGATCGGCGCCCAGCCGGAGATATCCAGCGCAAACAGGATTTGCTCTGGATGTGCGTATGCCAAGCTGGAAACGGTTGTGCCGCCGCCCGATAAGCCCATCACGCCGTACTTGTCCCAGCCGAAAAGTGCCGCCATGTCTTTGACGTCTTCGGCGTATTCAAGCAAACTGTAGTGCTTTTTCATGTCGGATTGGCCGATGCCGGGCCGGTCCGGCGGTACGATGCGCAAACCCGCTTTTTTGGCGCCCGCTTTCAAGGGGATCGCTTCAAAGCGACAGCTAGGGCTGCCGTGAAAATAAAAGGCCGGGGTGCCGTTTGGATCGCCGATCTCTATATAAGACACCTTGCGGCCGTCAGGCAGATTTAAATAATGAGTTGAGATCGATTCTAGTCATTCCAGCGCCTCTGATACATTGTGTTTCATAATAACCTGTACTCTAAACTTATCCGGCGTTGGTCGCAATGATCCGACACACGTCGGCTTACTTTGTCGATGGGTTCAGGTTAAGTACCACGGTTATCGCTATAAAAATTTTGTTGAGGTTGGCCTCTGGAAACGCCCCTGTTTAGGGCGACAGCCAGCGGGCCGCCATGGCTGCGCCGCCTTCGCCCATTTGCGGCGGTGGCTGATGATCGCGTCGCATACCGCAACCGGTGAGGGCCGGTGCGACGGCATGCATTTCGCCCAATTCTTTGTGGGACAAGGCCAGCAGTGCGTCCGGGTTCCATTGGCTGACCTGTTGCAATGCTTCGTCCGGACGCAGGATGGGTGCGTGCGGAATTTTGGCCTCGCGCAAGGCCGGGAACAAACGCTCGCAGGTCCACGACGCCAGTTGCGCCTGCAGTAAGTCGATTACCCAGTCGCGACGGCGCACGCGGTCGGCGTTGCCTAGTTCGGTTAGGGCCGGGTCGTTCAAGCCCAACAGTGCGCAAAAGCGGCGGAATTGGGCGTCGTTGCCGGCGCCGATAATGACGGCGCGGTCGGCCAACTGAAACGATTGATAGGGCACAATGTTGGGGTGTTCATTGCCGAAACGCCGGCTCGGTTCACCGGAAACCAAGGTGTTGGCGGCCACGTTGACCAGGCTCATTAGCGCGGTTTGGAACAGGGTGATACCCATGTGACAGGCGTGGCCGCTGCGTTCGCGATGGAACAAAGCCGCCAAAATGCCGTTGCTCGCCATTAATCCGGTTAACACGTCGACCAACGCGACGCCGACTTTGTAGGCTTCGCCGTTGACCGGCCCGGTAATCCCCATCAGTCCCGATTCCGCTTGAATCATAATGTCGTAGCCAGGCTCGTCGCGGCGCGTGCCGCCGTAACCCGTGATGCTCATGGTGATTGCGCTTGGGTTGAGCTGTTTCACGGATCGCGCCGAGACGCCCAGCCTTGCGCGCACATCCGGCGGGAAATTGTCGATGACCACGTCGGCCACGGTGATCAGGCGGCGTAGTTGGGCGGCATCGGCGGTGTTTTTGAGGTTGAGCACCAGCGATTGTTTGTTGCGGTTGCAACTTTGGAAATAGGCGGCGCTGTCGCCTTGGAACGGCGGTCCCCATTTGCGCGTGTCGTCACCGGTCGGGCCTTCGATTTTGAGGACGTCGGCGCCCATATCGGCCAGGTTTTGCGTGCAAAACGGTCCTGCCAAAATGCGACTGAGATCGAGGACTTTAACGCCTTCCAGGTACGTATGATTCATGCCAAAACCTCGAGCAGCTCTTCCAGGGTCAAGTGTTTGCTGAGGTGTTCATCGTCAAAGGTGACTACTTCGTCCAGTAATTTGGCTTTACTTTCGATAATTTTGGCAATGCGTTCCTCCACGGTATCGATGCCGCGGAACTTAAAAATCTGAACGGCCTTATCTTGGCCGATACGGTGGATACGGTCGGTCGCTTGTTCCTCGCGCGCCGCGTTCCACCAGCGGTCGTAGTGAAACAACACGCTGCCGGCGGTGAGGTCGATGCCGGTGCCGGCCGCCATGATCGTGCCCAAGAACACGCGGCAGTTGGGGTCGGTTTGAAAGCGTTCCTGCTGCTTGCCGCGGTCTTTGACTTTGCCGGTAATACACGCAAAATCAATGTTTTGCTCGCGCAGGTAACGTTCGAACAGGGCGATCATGCCCAGGAACTGGGTGAACACGACTACTTTTTCGCCGGCGGCCAGGGCTTCCTGCAGCAATTCGGTGAACAGGCTCCACTTGGCCGAAGGGTAGGCGGCGTAATCGGTGTTTTTGAAATGTAGGGCGGGGTGGTTGCACAGGCGTTTGAGCATGTCGATCACCTGGAACAGGTGCATTACCTGCTTGCCCGTGCCGTCGCCCTGGGTCACCTTGCCCATCGCCTGTTTTTTAATATCCAGGTACAGGTCTTTTTCGTAATCGCTGAGCTGGTAGCTGCGCAAATCTTCCGATTTTTCCGGCAGCTCCTGCAGTACTTCGCTTTTGCTGCGCCGCAGTGTGAACGGTTTGATGATGTTTTGTAAGCGACGTTTAGCCAGAGGGTTATCGAAGTTTTGGATAGGATCTAAGAAGTGGCGTTTAAAGTGGCCGCTACTGCCCAAAAAGCCAGGAAACACCAGATCCATTAGGCCCTTTAATTCGCTCAAATGGTTCTCAATCGGGGTCCCGGTTAAGCCGATTTTGCTGTTGGCGCGCAGTTGTGAAATTTCCTGATACGACTTGGTCGCGCTGTTTTTGAGGTATTGTGCCTCGTCAAAGATGATCAGATGAAACCCGTAATCGCCGAAATGCTGGGCATCGTTGCGCAGCGTCGCGTAGGACGTGATGATGACTTGTGCGTGGCGCAGCGCCCGTGCGGCATCGCGATCTGAGCCGTGGTGAATCAGTGCCTTGAGTCCCGGGCAAAAGGTGCGCAGTTTGTCTTTCCAGTGGTACAGCACCGATGCAGGCGCCACAACCAAGTGTCGGCTCTCTGGGTGACGGCTGCACACGGCCGCCAAAAGCGCCATGCCCTGGTGGGTTTTGCCCAAGCCCATTTGGTCGCACAACAGGCCGCCCAAACCGTTTTGATACAAGAAGTAGAGCCATTGATAACCGGATTCCTGGTAAGCGCGCAGTTGCAAATTGGTGGCGGCCAAGTCGGGTGCCTGTTCCGGTCGCATATCGCGCAGGCGGGCAAACGCGGCTTCGGTGAGCTGGTTGGTTTTTATTTCTAAGCGATCCTTGAAAAAGGTGGTGAAACGGAACAAGTCGGCGGCGGTCAGGCGTTGATCGTGTTGCGATGCGGCTAGCAGCGGTTGCAGATAAATGGCGTCATAGCCGGTTGAATCAAACACCTTGCCGCCGATATTGACATAGCGACCCTGCTCGGAAAATTTTTCCAACAGTTCGGCGACTTCATAGGTATAACCGCCCAACTGAGCGCGCAGCTCAAAGATAAAGTGAGGTTCATTAAAATCGATCAAGTGTAATTCCAGCCCGTCGAAACGGACGGCGATCACTTCGCCAAACAGGCTGTCGTCCATCAGGGTGCGGTCCAAATCCTCTAAGGTATCGCGATGTTCCTTGAGGAAGCGTTTCACCAATTTGTAGGAAATGCGCGCGATGCCGGGTTTGGCGTACTGCATTTCAAAGGCGCTGAGTCCCGTTTGCGTCGTGAAATAACCCAGTTTTTCATGGAAACAAAAATGGGAGCCGGGAACCGTAACCTGTTCCAAGGGGATGAAGTGATCGGTGTCCAAGGCAATCATGGGTTCGATTTCTAAATTGTTGTTTTCGATAAAGTTGCAGCGATAAACCACCGGCTGCCCGTTCGACTGGATGCGGAATGCGGTTAAGGGTTCCCAAAAGGCGCGGTTCTTTTGAATGCCCTTCAAGAATTTGTCGATGGGAAGCTGCCAGCGGAACAGGCAATCGGAACCCAAGTGAATGGTGAAAATGACTTGGTGCTCGGTGGTATTGGTGACTTGGTAGCGAAGGGTGGCTGCTTGCTCGACAAAAAACAGAAGCTTGGCCAAGGCGTAAAGCTGCGATTCCTCGTAGAGAACACGCGCTGATGGAAAGCCGTTGGCCAGCATTTTGAGTTCGCTATACTCGCGCACGTACTCTTTGGCGTCGGAAAGACAGGTGCGGTCGCGTTTGATACGACCGCTTTCCTCCGGCTCGCCAAACCCTAAATAGTCCAACAGGCGCGGTTCGAGCACGCCCGTTGGTGGTGTGAACTTGGGGTTGTCGGCCTCGCGGAAATCCCATTTGAAGAGGCCGTGGCCGATCACCTGAAAGAAGCGGTTCAGCTCGTATTGGTTGAAGGCTTCCGAGAGCAGCGTCCGCTCATTGGGCCAATTGATCAGCCGCAAAAAAACTGCAAAACCGTGGCTGCAAATTTGCCCGCGTTTGGTTTCGTGGCAGTTACAGAACGTATCGAGCTCCCCGTCCGGGCCCAAAGTTGCTTGCGGATAATAGCCTTTCTTGCCGTCGACGCTGACAAAGCCAAAAGCGACATTGCGGAAAAAGTCGAAGAAGTGCACTTGCTTGCGCTCGACATACCCACGTCCCTTGAGCGAGATCGGGTGGGGAATGGTGACCGACGAATTGAGAACCACGGAAAACCCTCCAGGCAAAAACGACCGTCATCATAGCAACCCAAATCGCGCAACGGAAGGGTGAGGCGCGGTGAATAGCCTGGTGGGTGTTATGTTGCGTTTTGGTGTTAACTTTCTTTGTCTATTGGGTTTATATTTGTGCTTGGGTATCGCCCTTTAACGCTGTTGCCCGTATTTTGGTACGGGAAAGTTGCCGTTAATCACATGAGGGATGTGGGTTATCCGTTGTGCGGTGCCGGTCCTGTCCGCGCGGCGCCGAAAGCGCCGAGGCTTTTTTGGTGAGGAAGCGCCCGCGAACGGTTAAGTCGGGTAGAATGGGGCGAGTCACAAACACCATGCCGTGGCGCGCGGACGGTCGTCGGGCCTCAAGTCGCGCGTACCGGATGAGGGAGGCCCCCTTTGGAACTGAGAATTCCCGCGGCGGATGATTTGCACATCCATCTCCGCAATGACGAGCGCACCTTGGCGGCGGTAAAAGCCGTGCGTGAAGGCGGTGCGGGCCGCGTGCTCGCCATGCCCAATACCAGCCCGGCAGTGGCGACCGGCGAAGATGCGAATAAATATCGCCATTATTTGGTCATGCAAGGCGCCGATTTCGATATTTTGACCACGATTAAACTCATGCCCACTACCACCCCCGAAATGGTGCTGGAAGCGGCGCGGCTGGGTGTCAGCGCCGGCAAACAATATCCCTTGGGCGTGACCACCAACTCCGATGACGGCGTCTCCGATTTCAAGGCCATGTACCCCGTCTATGAAGCCATGGCCCAATCTGACATGGTACTTTCGCTGCACGGTGAGGTTCCCGGCGCTTTTGTACTCGATGCCGAAGCGGCTTTTTTGGACGAGTTACACCGTATTCACCGCGCCTTTCCTAAATTGCGGATTGTTTTGGAGCACATTACCACGCAAGCCGCCGTGGAAGCCGTGCGTTCCTTGCCTGAAAACGTGGTGGCGACCATTACCGACCACCACTTGGACATCACCCTTGACGATGTCATCGGTTCCACCATTCAGCCACACCTTTTCTGTAAACCGATTGCCAAACGGCCCGCCGATCGCAAAGCCTTAAACGAAATTGTGCGTGAAGGGCACCCGTCGTTTTTCTCGGGAACCGACAGCGCGCCGCACTTGATTGCCGACAAAGAAACCGCCTGTGGCTGTGCCGGCATTTTTAACGCGCCCTTTCACATGCAGTTCTTGGCGACCCATTTCGATTCGCTTGACATGCTGGACCGGTTGGCTGAGTTCACCTCCAAATTCGGCGCCGAGTTTTACCGCATCCCGCCGACCGGCGAGGAAATTGCGTTAATTAAACGCGATGTGATGGTGCCCGCGACCTATGACGGCATTGTTCCCTTCAAAGCAGGACAAACGCTAACCTATGACTTGACCTGGTTATGATTATTAAAGCGAGTGGGTTAGGTATTGGCTGGGCTTAAGGTCGGGGCCGCCTGTGAGTCCGCGCCCTGCACGCCGAGGGTGGGCGTCTGCAGGTCTCGAACTCTTTCCCGTCGCATCGATGGTCTTCATCAGGCGCTCTTTAGGTCTGGGAAGCTTCTTGTAGCCGGCTTTCACTGGCGAAAGTCGGCCTACAATACCATCGCCAATACGCCCATCGGCAGGCAGTAGAAGCCAAAGAAAAAGAAGCGGTTGCCTTCCAGCAGTTTCATCAAAAAGGCCAGCGCCACAAAACCGCTGAGGAGTGCCGCCACAAATCCGGCGCCGTAAGCGGTGATCTGGTCTGCACTCAGGGCCCCCTCGCTTTCGAGCAGGTCTTTTACCATTAACAAGCCGGCGCCGCCAATCACGGGAACAGCCATTAAAAACGAGAACCTGGCGCCTACTTGGCGGCTCATGCCGAGAAACAGTGCACACATTATCGTAGAGCCCGAACGCGAAATCCCGGGTAGGACCGCCAGCGCTTGCGCACATCCCATTGCGAGGACCACCGTCGCGGTCAGCTTCTCCATGGGTTTGCCTTCGGGTGGAACCTTGAGACCGAATAAAAGCGTGATACCCGTAACGATCAAAAAAACGCCGACCCAAAAGGTTTGACCCGTAATCCACTCGATGTGCTCTTTGAGGAAAATGCCGACGAAACCGGCCGGGATCATCGACAACAGCACATATAAAAAGATGTGGGGCGGAAAGTCACCGCGAGCTTGGGTGAGTTTTTCTTGGGCCGCCGGCAGAGTGTCTTTCTTGAACTGAGCCAAGCCAACCCCGAGCGTGGCCAAGCCGATTTTGGCCAGTTGCAGCCAATCTTTGCGGAAATAAACCACAATGGCCGCCAAGGTCGCCATGTGAACGAGGATTTCAAAGGTGAGGTCGGCTTCTTGCACGCCCAACCAGTGCCCAAACAAGGCCAGGTGACCTGACGAGGACACGGGGAAGAACTCGGTTAAACCCTGTAAAATTCCCAAAAATACGGCAACCGCGACGCTCACAACGCCCCCTTTAAAACCATCCATTCTGCCTGCGGAGAAGTTCCTATCATACATAAGCCGGGCCGAATCAGAGAGAACATAATGTGAGGACGGCCGGGTCGCATTGGGCGTGGCTGTCGCTAATCCGGGACGACCGTGACGGGTGCTTGCCTGATTCGTGTGTGGCGCACTTGTTTTCTTGCTGTGGTTTTCGCGGCGGTTTGGCTATTTTCTCACCTTTCTATGAAAATTTATCGTGCTCGGCCTTAACCTGTTCCACCACAATTCCGATATACTAGGGTACCGCTTTGAGGAGACGGCATGAACTTCCTTTACGTCGGTCGGAATGAGACGCGCACCCGTGCTCTTCGCCAAGCGTTAGCTCGCGATAACATCCATTTCGAACGGACCAGTACCCCTGAACACGCCTTTTTCAAAGTTCTTAATGAAGACATCACCGCGCTTTTTCTGGATCTGGGCGAACCGGATATTAATGGTCAGGAAGTTCTGACCAGCCTGGAGTCCATCAACAAAGATCTCGAGGTGGTCTTGATTACGGACCAAGACGAAATCGATCAATATCGACCGGAATTGTTGCGTTCGTGTTTCGGCTACATCAGTCCGCAGATCGAAGCAGGCCACAACTTAATGGTCCTGACTCAGTTGACCGACAAAATCACCATCAAAGCGCGCCTGGAAAAATTAAAAAACACCTCGATCATCGACGGTCTGACCCAGCTTTACAACCACGCGTACATTCAGCAGCAAATTGACGAAGAGATCAAGTTGCTGGAGCCCTCCGGTGACCCTGTCACCCTGGTTATTTTCGATATCGACCACTTCAAAAATTACAACGATACCAACGGACACCCCGCCGGCGACCGCGTGCTGCAAACGATTGCGGAGTTGATGACCGCTTCCGTGCGCAAGTTCGACCTGACCGGTCGGTATGGTGGCGAGGAATTCGTCATTATTCTGCCAGGGACCAAGTTGACCACCGCCCTCAGCGTCACCGAGCGGTTTCGCAAAAAAGTTGTCTCTCACCGTTTCGAATTCGGCCATCACCAACCGCTTGGTTTTGTGTCGGCCAGTTTTGGCGTCGCCACCTTGGATCACAAGGACATTTCGGATCGCAAAACCCTGATCCATCGCGCCGACCAAGCCCTTTATAAAGCTAAAAATTACAAACGCAACTGCATTTGGTACTACCTGCACGGCGATTACAACCACTACCAACCGAGCTTGGTCGTTTAAGGTTCTCCGCCACTTTTTGCCGGCTTGTGACGGTCGCGGTCGCGCTGCTAGGCCACCTTTATGGTTGAATCCATTGCGGGGCAGTGGTCTAATTCCCCTCATGCCGCCGCCGCGCTGTTTGCGGCGTTGCGATTTTCTTGGAGCAAACGACACCCTATGAACGATCATCCAGCCGAGCGAGACAAAGAAATGGTGATTCCGGAGATTTTACCGGTGGTCGCCGTCCGCGATATCACCTTGTATCCCTTCATTATTTACCCGTTTTCGGTAGGTCGTGAATCCGGGGTGGCGGCGGTTGAGGCAAGCCTCAACGAGCATCGCCTGTTGGTGATGTTGGGGCAACGCGATCAAAATCAGGACAATCCCGGCCGCGACGAGCTTTACGATGTCGGTACCGTCGCCTCGGTTGTGCGCATGATCAAACTGCCCGACGGCCGTCTGCGCATTCTCGTTCAGGGCATTAGCCGTTGCAAGGTCGAGTATTTCACCCGCGACGAGCCCTACCGTGAAGCCAAGATCCAGCTCTTGCAAGACCAAGAAAATGAGGCCGATAAACTCGCCAGAGAAGCCTTGATGCGCACGGTCAAAGGTCAACTCGAGCGTTTGGCCGGCTTGGGGAAACCCGTTTCTTCCGAAGTGCTGGTCATGGTGAACGGCATGGATATGGGTGGCCGTTTGGCCGACCTGGTCGCCGGCAACATTGAAATTAAACCCCAAGAAGGGCAGCGTATTCTCGAAGAGCAAGACGTGCTCAAGCGCTTGCAGCTCGTCAACGACACCCTGTCGAAAGAGATGACCTTGCTTGAAATGCAGGCGCAAATTCACTCGCAGGCGCGTGGCGAAATGGACCGCTCACAGCGCGACTTTTATCTGCGCCAACAGTTAAAAATTATTCAAAGTGAACTGGGTGAAGGCACCGAAATACAAGACGAAGTCGCCGGTTACCGTGAGAAGCTGAAAACGCTGAAGCTTCCCGAGGAAGCCCACAAAGAAGTGGAGAAGCAGATTCGCCGCATGGAGAACATGTCGCCGGATACCGCTGAAACCGGACTGATTCGCACCTATCTGGATTGGATGCTTGAGTTGCCTTGGAACAATTATTCCAAGGATCATCTCGACCTCAAACGCGCCAAAAAGTTTCTGGACAAAGAGCATTACGGGCTTGAAGAGATCAAAGAACGGATCATGGAATTCCTGGCCGTGCGCAAGTTGAACCCGCAACTCAAAACGCCGATTTTGTGTTTTGTCGGTCCGCCAGGGGTTGGGAAGACCTCGCTCGGCCAATCGATCGCCAAGGCCATGGGGCGCAAGTTCCACCGCATCTCGTTGGGGGGTCTGCGCGATGAGGCCGAAATTCGCGGTCACCGCAAAACCTATGTGGGCGCTTTGCCGGGTCGTATTATTCAGGGCATAAGCCAAGCCGGCACGATGAACCCGATTTTTATGCTCGATGAAGTCGACAAAATTGGCCAAGATTTTCGTGGCGACCCCTCGTCGGCACTGTTGGAAGTGTTGGACCCAGAGCAGAACAAGTCCTTTCGTGATCACTACTTAGGTGTGACCTTTGACCTTTCCAACGTGCTGTTTATCCTGACCGCCAATACCCTGGATACCTTGCAGCCCGCCTTCCGCGATCGCTTGGAAATCATTGAGCTCGGTAGCTATACCTTGCCCGAAAAGGTGCAGATCGCCGCGCGTCACTTGGTGCCCAAGCAAATGCGTGAGCACGGCTTGAACCGCGAGCGTATCGCTTTTTCACGCTCGATCCTCGAAACCATCATTCGCGGGTACACGCGCGAATCCGGTTTGCGGAACCTGGAGCGACTGCTCGCTAAAAGCTGCCGTAAGGTCGCGCGCAAAGTGGCCGAAGGCGACGATAAACTCTATCGCATCAACAAATCCAACCTTACCGAGTATCTGGGTCCGGTGAAGGTGTTTCCCGACTTTCGACTCAAGCGCAACCAAGTCGGCGTGGTGGCCGGTCTCGCCTGGACCTCGGTCGGCGGTGAGATTCTGTTCGTTGAAGTGACGCGTATGCCAGGTAAAGGTAACTTGTTGCTAACCGGCCAGTTGGGTGACGTGATGAAAGAAAGTGCCAAGCTTGCCTTGTCGCTTATTCGCGACCGTGCCGAAAAATACGAGCTCAGCAAGGAAGTTTTTTCCGAGTCCGATATTCACGTTCACTTTCCCGAAGGCGCCACCCCGAAAGACGGCCCCAGCGCCGGCATTACCGTGGCCACCGCCATTTTGAGTTGTTTGACACAGCGACCCGTGCGAGCTGAAGTTGCCATGACCGGTGAATTGACCCTGCGTGGCGATGTTCTGCCGATCGGTGGTTTGAAGGAAAAGGTTTTGGCCGCCGTTCGGGCTCAAATCAAAACCGTTATTTTTCCCCAGCTTAACGAAAGCGATTGGCAGCAAATTCCTGAGGATATTCGCAAAGGCTTAGATTTCTTTGCGGTACGCAACGTGGAAGAGGTTTTTAAGATCGCTTTAGTGTGAGTCGGGCGCGGGTCTTTGGGAAATTGCAAACAAAGGCTCGCAATCGGCAAAAATGGGCTACAATAAAGCCCACTTCTCGATGCTAATCCGACCTCAAAATGTCGTCTAAGGTGTGTTTGCCGTGTCTGCGCGGAACGCGCCCGTGTTGGGTTTATGATCCCTTTTTCGGCCTTTTTTTGGGGATGCAAGCGGCTGATTATTGGGCCGTGCGAGATCTTGTTTGGCGAGTAGCTGTAAAGGCGCTAAAGTATTTGAGCTCAATTCGAAACCCATCAAAATGATTCGTAATTAACCCTGCTTATGATAAAGTGTCCTACTCAAGTTTTGCTGATTTGGAGCGCTTCCGACCATGGCCATCAAAATTATCGCTGAGAACCGCAAAGCGCGCCATGATTACGAGATCTTGGAGAAGATCGAAGTCGGGCTCCAGCTCCAGGGTTCCGAGGTTAAATCGCTGCGCGAAGGACGCGCCAATTTAACCGATGGCCACGCGCGCTTTCGGAACAACGAGGCTTGGTTAATTTCGGTCCACGTGTCTCCCTACGTAAACGGGGGCTACGCCAATCACGATCCCTTGCGACCGCGCAAGATTTTGATGCATCGACGCGAGCTGGATCGCTGGATGGGGAAAATAAAAACCAAGGGTTTAGCGGTGGTTCCGCTCAAGCTATACTTTAACCAGCGTGGATTCGTTAAATGTGAACTTGCCTTGGCCCGCGGTAAAAAACTCCATGACAAACGCGAGACCTTAAAACGCAAAGTGATGGATCGAGAAGCTCAGGCCGCGATCAAATCCAGGCGCGGGGGGTAGAATCGCTATGGAACTGTGGTCTGCTGATCGGGTATGTATCAAAGGACGATTTGAACGCGATTGGGGCATTATGGTGGATGACGAAGGTGTCATTCAGTCGATTGGCCCGCGCGACCAGTTGGTGGCCAATGCCAAAAGTGTCCGCCAGTATTCCGACCACATCCTATTGCCCGCCTTCATTAACCCTCACCACATTGGTTTTACCCGCATCTTTCGCGGGTTGTTTGATTTCAACGCCTCTTTCCAGGAATTGCGCCAAAAACTCGTGTGGCCGCTTAGTCAGGCCATCGATACCGAATTATTCGAAGCGGTTTACCGTTTGGCTTTGGCCGAGCAGGCTTTGGCCGGCGTCGCCTCCGTTGGCGAATTTCACTACTTGCACAACGGTTATTTCAAAGAGCCGGGCCGCGGGAATTTTGGTGAGCTAATCATCTCGATTGCACGGGATATGGGTTTACGCCTCAATTTGGTCTACACTTTTTTCGACCAAGGTTCCTCCGAAAACACACGTGCCTTTATTCAGCCGCTGGATTCCAGTTTGGAAGAGTTTCAGAGTTTGTTTGAGCGTTATCGCAATGATCCGCTTGTCAACGTGTTGCCGGGTGTTCACAGTTTGGAACACACCTCTTCCGAGGCGATTATTGCCGCTGCCGAGCTGGCTGAAAAATACGACACCAAGTTCCATGTTTGTTTGGCTGAACGCGAGTCCGAGTTGGAAAACGCGCGCTTGCAGTACGGCACCACGCCGTTGCGGGCTCTTGAGAAGATGGGCGTTTTGAATGATCGCTTGGTTGTCATTAACGGCACCCATCTCGACGACGAAGAGCTGCACATGTTGCAGGGTTTTGAAAATCCCATGGTCATTTGTCCTTCCGCCTCGTTGGCGCGCGGCGACGATTTTCCCAATACCTTGGGTTTGATCCGCGAAGAGATTCCCATTGCCGTCGGCTCCAGCACCATTGGAATGAGCAACGCTTATTCGGTCTGCAATGAGATTCAGTGGTTGGAGTTTTCCCAGCGCAGCTTACAAAAAGTGATGAATGTGTTGTGTTCGCAAACCGACATCACCTCGTTATGGGAGTTGGGCGCCGGCAATGGTGCTACCGCGCTTAACCTCAATCCGGCGCTGTTGATGCCCGGTTCGCCCGCCGATTTTATGTTGGTGCGCATTTCCGAGGTGGGTTTCCGACCTCATTTCAAATACACCGACAACCGCTTCCTCAACCAGTTGATTTACGGATGGGGCAATCAGGTGCAGGTGACGGATCTACTGGTTCAGGGACGGCCGGTTGTCAAAAACGGCTATGTCTGTTCCGATCTAACCGACAGCATTTATAAAACGGAGACCTGGAGCCAAGCTGTGCTGCGTTCCATGGAAAAATCCGCCGGCAAAACCGCCGAAGAGATTCCCAGCGAGACAACCCCGTAGTTTTAGGCGGGCCTGGGCGCGGTTTGATCAGGAGCTTCTGTGCGAAAAAGCGAACGTGCGGCCTTTATTATGGCCAAGTTGGACGAGTTCTATCCCGAGGTACCGATTCCCCTCGATCACCGCGATTCTTTTACCTTGCTGATTGCGGTTTTACTGTCGGCGCAGTGTACCGACAAACGTGTCAACCAAGTGACGCCCGCTTTGTTTGCATTGGCCGCCGATCCTTTGACCATGAGCCGCCAATCGCCCCAAGCTATTCGCGAAATTATTCGACCCTGTGGCTTGTCTGAGCGGAAAGCTCAGAATATTCACGACTTGTCGCATATCTTGCTGGCCAAGCACGATGGTCAGGTACCGCAATCCTTCGAGGCGCTTGAGGCGTTGCCGGGGGTGGGTCACAAGACGGCGTCGGTGGTGATGGCGCAGGCCTTTGGCGTCCCCGCCTTTCCCGTCGACACGCACATCCAGCGTTTGGCTAATCGGTGGAAGTTGACCGTCAGTAAAAGTGTCGCCAAAACCGAGCGTGATCTCAAAAAGGTCTTCCCGGAACAACATTGGAACAAGCTGCACCTTCAGATAATTTTTTTCGGACGTGAGTATTGTCCGGCACGCGGTCATGATCCGGGCGTTTGCCCTATTTGTTCCGTCGTGAGCTAGTCGTGGCCCGACAACCTGCTCGTCGCGCGATTAAACCAGTGTGATCGCCGTCTTGTCCTTGCTAAGGGATAGCCATGCGCCGCAGCCGGCGGCGACGTTCTGTGATACACTTACGGCGATTTGAACGAATGGAGGGGCCCATGGCACCACCTGTAACTTTAGCAATGATTGGACCCTGGGAAATCGGCTTAGTTGTGCTGATTGTCTTTGTGTTGTTTGGGGCCAAGAAGTTGCCCCAACTCGGACAGGGCTTGGGTGCGGGGATCCGCAACTTCAAAGAGGCCATCTCCGGCCAGGATGAAGAAAAAAAAATCGAGACCGGTAAATCCGAAAACAAGGCTGACGAATAGCCCGGTTTCGGTCTCGATAATCGATTCGATTCTTTCAAACCGTTGTCGTCTTGATCGCAGCAAGGTTTGGTGGGTTGGCCGGCCTCATAACGAGGTGCTGCACTTGCCAAGCAGATTCTGAAACTTTTCGGGGGCTTGCGATGAACCTAATCAAGTATGTCATCGGTTGGTTTGTGTATCGGGTTAAAGCGGGGTTTTGGTACCTCGGACTGCTCATGCGTTTGTGGTTTGCGATCGGTTTGGATCGTGACTTCGACCACAGCAAGGAAGAAGATGTCCGTAAAGAGTTTACCTATCCCGCCAAAAAGGAATATCGCCGCTACCTAAATCGGCCGGTTGAGTAGAAACGTCCTCCTTTTCGCTGTGTTCCGCTTCCTATCCTGTGGTTCCTTTGAAAAGGAGGCCTCGTTATTCCTGTTTGGGAATGTACGGTGCCGGAGCTTGGCTGCCGGCCAGCAGATCGTGCTGGGTAAAGTACGTCTCCAGGGCGGAAAAAAGTTGTTGAAGGCGGATTAGGTCCGCTGATTTAAGCGTGATTTTCGCTGCGTATTCCTTGTGATCCCAGCGTGGATAGGAGCCGATTTCGACCTCGGGGTAACGCTTTTGGAACGCCGTCAGGCTGTCGGCAAAACGTGCTTCTTCGCCGCGTGACAGGAGCTCTGCATAGTAGCGCTGTGCCGTTTGCGGCAGCCACGCCAGCACGCCCTCAAACTTGCGGACGAACACTTCCGGCAGTCCTGGCAGCACAAAACAATTCTTCACTTTTAAAATCGGCCATTTGCTTTCGCCAAACCGCACCAGCTCCGTGCATTGCGGGACGGTGGCTTGGCGCAGCGCCGCGTCGTTGATGCGGTCACCGTAGTAGGATTTGATGCCGTCGGCGAGGATCGGGTGTAGGTGCATGGGTGAGTCGAAGGCGCGCCCATAGGCCTCGAGGGTCACATCGTCGTGGGTGGGTCCGACGCCGCCGGAGCTAATAACGTAGGTACTTTGGCGGCTGAGGGCGCGAATGGTGGCGGCGATGGTCTCGATCTCGTCGCCAATGATGCGTACTTCGTCGACCGCGTACCCGTTTTCGGCGAGGCGGCGCAGCATGTACTTGAGGTTGGTATCTTCAATTTGTGCAGACAAGATCTCGTTGCCGATAATGATCAGGGAAATCACAAAAAACCTCGTTCGGTGCCTGGTGGGGGGTGAGCGATGCGGCCTTGATTATAGCGGAACTGCCGTCTGTCGCGTGTACGATCCACCCAGCCAGGCATCCTTACCAAAACCGCAAAACCGGCAATGCAATACCGGGACACCCACCAATGCAATACCGGGACACGAATGCAATACCGGGACACCCGCCGTTGTACCGCAAAACCGGGACACGCACCGTTTAACGATCGGCGGCACCAAAACCGGGACACACCAAAACCGGGACACGCACCGTTTGACCGCACCGGATCGGCACAAAACCGGAACCGCAAAACCGGGACACGCACCGTTCCCTATGTGTCAGGATAGTTGTCGCACCAGAATGAGCTAGAATTCCAGGAGTGGAGGCAACTTGGGACATTACACACAGGAACAAAAAGCGGCCATCGTAGCGAAGATGATGCCGCCTCACAACATG
>JAUIFE010000027.1 GCA_030429565.1 Holophagae bacterium
AGTAGGCGGTCATAGAGGCTGTAATAAACTTTCTTCAAACCACGCTTCTCTTGCATCTTCTTTCCTTTGCGTTGACGTCACGCGTTGGGCTTTTCCCCACCGCCGCCCGGCCTTTTATCCCTTTGGGCAATCTACCCGGCTTGTCGGTCGGTACTCCCTTGAACCGTCTGCACGTCCAGCTTCCGTTTCACCGGTCACCAGTTCGAGAGGACGCGATCCCGTCGGATCGTTTGTGCTCCACGTTCGCCTAAACTTAGTTCCAAAGATCTTCTAACTCACTTCGCCCCTTCGCACCCCATCGTCGCTTTTGGCTGACGGCGGTCGTCCTGAATCTGATCAGGACTCATCTCAGTTTTGTCCTCCAGACCGTTGCCGGCTTTCATTGGCTGAGACTTCATCACTACTACGGGCTCATCTGCCACCTCACACTGCATCGGATCGTCTTGAGTTTCCTCTTGATATCACCTACCCGTACGGAACAGTGCAAGGCTTCCCCAGTTACCTCAGGCTCCCTGTGAACAACGCCATCCTCAATCACTTCAGTGGGTTTGATCAGGTATTGGGCTTTGCGCTATTTTGCACGCTTACCCACCCACCGAGCCGAATCAGGTTCACTTGCGTTATGTGCTGTTCACTTCCTATCGCTTCCTTCAGACCCCGCTGTTACCGGCGACGCCCTTGCGATTCGGATTGTCTTCCCCCTGATCGGGGCGACGCCGACTTCTTTCAGTCGGCCGGGTTTGCCCGCTACGCTGGGCAAACAAAAAAGCCCCAACCGGAAGGTTGGGGCGGGACCGCTTGTCGATACGAAACCCACATCGATCGACAAGACAGACAAGCAGGTACTTAGACCTAAACTGAGCGATTCTTGGCGGCGAAATCGCACAACCTTTTGGGCTGCAACGTCTCGTAAAAATGCGCGCCGTACTTACCAGTACGGCTGTGCTTTTTCCAAAACATTTCGCACCAAAATCTTGAGCAATTTCATCCACCCGAAACGCCCAGTTTAGGTTGGAGAGCGGTTCAGAGGTCTATGAAAACCCCGCATTCGTTGGGCGATTCGCTAGAGGCGCGGTCCGTGTGCGGGGACCATGCTCGCCGGCGAGCACCCCGGTATTCATGCGGGTTTGCTTCGTGAATTCAGGGACAAGGTGGATGATGCGGCATGCGGCCATGCCGGCGGTTGGGGTTGCGGCGATTCGGTACCGGGAGGGGTTGCATCGCGGGAAGGTTGCTGTGATCGTTCGGCTTATTCGCCGTCACCTTCATCGTCGGCGGGGCGTTCTACAGTGCGCAGCGTTTCGCTGTAAACCATGTTGCCGCCGACAATGTAGGCCAAGTTAATCGTAATCGAGGTTTCACCGCGTACGGCGAAGGTGTAAAAGAAACCGCCGTTACCGTCAGGGCGCAATTCACCCACGCCGGGCAGCGCCAGTTGCCATGCTTCGGCCCCGGTGGATGCGTTGAGTGCCACCAGCGTGACGCTCGGTTCGGCGCCGGCTTCGCGTTCTTCTTCGGTCGGCAGGACGGTACTGGTAAAGGCCAACATGGCGCCGGAGTTACGGAATTCGCCAATGCGGCCGTCGTAGCCGCTCAAATCATTTTGCCAAGCCAAACCGGCGGCACCGTAAGCGCTAACACTCGCTTCGACGGAAAAGGTATCGTCGCCGTTGTCGATCCGCTCGGCGCTGACAATCACGGCGAAGCCGTCGTCGGTTACAAAGGTATTGCCGCCGAAGCCGCCACGATCACCAGGGCGGTTTTGCGGACCACGGTCGCCACGTGGACCGTCGCCGCGATCAGGGCGTTGTGCTTGGGCGTAACCGATCGAAGCAACCATTAACAACAGAATCGCTAACTTTTTCATGGGATGTTCTCCTTGGGAATGGATGAAAGGCGGCAACCGGTGCCGTCGTTGGACGGTATGCCTTATTCCAAGGCCCGTGCCAACTTGAAAAACGCAACCCAAACCATATAAAACCAATAACTTAAATTAAAAACCATTTAAGACCCGACTTTTGCCAGGCCGCGCTGTGTTGGTTTTTTCAGAAAACCCCGACACAGCCTCAAAAACCCAGCCTCCCACCGGGGCCCCACCCCAGCAACCGGTCACCGTGATTCTTTGTAAGACGCCACCAAAACACTGAAAACAAAACGTTTAACCCATGTAAGCAAAATCACATTAAGCCTTTGCGCTTTTTTTCGCCACCCCGTTCAGGTTTTTTCGTTTTTTCCCGACACTTTTAGGGTAGTGTTGGGAAAAACCAACACATTCCTGCGGGGATCGCCATTAAAGTGCTTTTTCAAACTGAAAATAAAAAAGTTAGCACGACACAGCAACATCCTAACTCGGCATCGACCTTGCAACTTCCCCCTGCGATGCGTGGTTTTTGCTACCGCGCCTCACTTGTTGCAGGAGGTCGCCCCTTTTGATGTTGCCCTTACTTCTTTGGACCTGTTTGGCCTGGCAATCGCCGCCACCGACCACCTTCCCCTTAACCGGCATTGAGGTCGAGGGCGCCCGTTGGTTGTCCGAAGCCTTGGTGCTTTCCGAAGCCGGCCTGCACCTTGACCGCGCCTACCAAGAACGCGAGTTACAAGCCGCGCGCAACCGCATCGCCCGCTTACCCTTTGTGCTCGAGGTCGATTTCTCCCTCAAAAAAGGCACCGCCTACGGCACTTACACACTCGTCATCGGCATTGTCGAAACCATGCCCTTGGTCTTCCGCATGCAATACGTCTCAATCGAGACCGACCGCCGTCGCGATGACACCTTGGAAACCGAAGACATCGACCGACGCTCCCTCGACGGCGTCGCCGATTGGTCGCTGGGCGCTCGTTGGTTCTTGGGCAAACACGCCATGGTCTACGCTTCGACACGTTTGTTGTGGGAGGACGGCAACCTCGACCTGGCCGATGGTTCGCCGGTCGATTTCGGATTCACCCACTATCATTTGCTGGGCCGCCGCATGCTGCTCAACCTCAACTTTCAGTGGACCGACACCGTCGAAGGCGAAGTCTTCGACAGCCGTCAGCGGCGTTCAGCGGCCTTCCGTCGCGATCGGCCGATTTTGCCGTCCCTCACCCTGGCGGCACCGATCCACGGCAATCACTGGCTTTCGCTTTCCGCCGATATCTTTGAAGAAGAACAAATCTACGAAGGCCGCCGTGACCGCTTCCTCGAACGCATTACCGACAAACGCCAACGCGCCCGCCTCGGCTGGTTCTTCGACAGCAGCGACGACGCCGTCTTGCCCACCAGTGGTCGCCGCATCGAATCGGGATTCACCTACAACGACAGCGAAACCGCCTTTGATGTGGTTACGCCGCGACCCCGCCCGCAACCGCCCGTCCGCCGTATTGAGAATCAACGCGTGCTGTGGTCACTGAGTTGGCGCGAGTATCATCCCTTCACCGCACGCCTGAGCAGCTTCCTCAATCTCGACGGCGAGGTGCGCCTGCATGGCGAAGATGTTCAGATCGCCGTCACTGAAAACGAACGGGTACCCAACCGTTTGCCGTTCAACCAATGGCAATTGACGGCGGGCACACGCTACGACGTGCTTGGAACCTGGCAAAATGGACGCTATGGCGAACTCAAACTGGATTTCAGTGCGAGTTGGGCCGTCGCCAACGAAGAACGCCGCACCGAAGAAACCACCGAACTCAACCTGTTTTTGACTTGGCGCAATCGCTGGGGCCTGGTTCGCGCCGGGGTTACCTGGCAGGACATCACCGAAGATGCGCGCCGTTTTGTCCCGCCGCCACCGCGCGATTCGGCTGTCGAGGAGGCGCGCCAATGAGGGCGTGCCTGTTGTGGCTGCTGCTGGTGCCGGGCCTATTCGGCCAAGAACCGCCGTTGGTCGCCGACCCCGCCGGTTGGTGGCGCGTCGCGCTGCCGCTCGACTTATTGGAAGATGCCAGCGTGCGCAAAAAACTATACTCCGGCTTAACCACCACCTTTGAGCTCGAAAGCCGTTACAGCCAAACCGATGACGCGCACTACGCCGTGCTGCAGGTGCGTTACGAAATTTGGGAAGAGGTATTTGTCATCAGCCGCGTCGACGCCGATGGTCAGGTCGGCCGCTTCCGTTTTGCCGATTTGGCGCAGACCGCCGCCTGGCTGACCGAAGACCCGTTGCGCATTGCGCCCACGCCCCAAAGCACGGGCCGTACCGGGCCGGGCGGCCGCCTCACCTGCCGCGTGCGCTTAATCCCTTTCTCGCAAAGCGAAGGCCGCCTGGCCGAGGATTGGTTCGCCAAGGTGTTGCGTGTGCCCGACGCCGTTACCACCGGCCAAAGCGACGCCTCGCGGGAACGCGCCCTCGACGATAGCAGTGACGGCGGCGGCATTTTCGAAGTGCTGATGTCGAAAAGCATCCGTCGCAAATCGATCCGCAGCGTGCGCTGGCAGTGGCGCCTCGACGGGCGGCCGTAATGCTACACCGTCAACTGCTCGTCTTTTGCGTCATGTGCGCTTTATTCCTGGCGGCCTTCACCTACAGCCAGCACAAGTTGGTGAACCCCTGGCTGAAACTGGCCTTAAACCCGGAGATGAGCGAACGCCTGATGGACGCCATCGACAACCAAAAAGCGCTGGCCAAATTGGACCCGGAGGAAGCGGCCCATTACCGCGAACAGTTCCAAAAAACCCAGGCTTTGCTACAGAATATGGAAGTGCTGCGCGCCTCCCATGAGGAGCTGTCAAGGCGTTATCAATTGATACCGGCACTGCTGTTTTCCCTGGCCCTGGCGCTGTTGTTGATTTTACAGGTCCGGCACCATCACAAGCTGGAATCACGGCTACAGCAGTTGCGCGCCCACTTGGAACAACTCGCCGCCGGTGAACCGATAGAAGCACGCAGCGAACGCGGCGTGCTGGGCCGGGTCGAAGCCATGATTGCCGAGGTCGGCGACGCCTTTAACCAAAGCCGCCGACGCGTGAAACAGTTGGAGAACCTGCAACAATGGCAGGAGTCGTCGCGCCGTATCGCTCACGAAATCAAAACCCCGCTTACGTCTTTAGCATTGGAAACCCAAAACTTAAGCCAGCTATGTGCGCGCGCCGCCCCCGATCATGCCGCCGCGATTGGCGCCGCCCGTCAATCGATTGAGGAGGAAATTCGCCAGCTTGACGAGTTCACACGCCGCTTTACTTCCTTCGCCAAAATCGGCACAGCGCAACCGCAACGGGAAGCCCTGGATCCCTTTTTAGCCAACTTGGTTAAGTTCTACGCCAAAACTTGGCCAGGCATCAGGTTACACGTGAACGGCGCCACCGGGCAGTCAGCCGAATTCGATAAACGCCTGCTGCGCTTGGTGCTGGTGAACCTGTGCAACAACGCGGCGGCGGCCATTGGCGCAGGCGGCGGCACCATCAGCTTAACCGTGGTCGTCAAGCCGGCCCAGGTCATCATCGAAGTCAGCGACGACGGGCCCGGCATTGCGGCGTCGATTCGCGACACGGTTTTTGAACCCTACGTCTCAACCAAAGACGTGGGCGAAGGCATGGGTTTGGGCCTGGCCATCGCCAAAAAAATTATGCTCGACCACGGCGGTGACTTGGTCTTGCAGCGCAGCGATGCGCAGGGCACCTGCTTCGGCGTGGTTCTGCGCACCACGGGAGAAGCCGCATGAGTACACCCAGTGTTTGGATGATTGAAGACAACGCCAAGATCGGCGCCCACGTGGGCTTGTTCTTAACCGACCACGGCCACGAAGTCACCGTCATGGAAACGGCTGAGGCGGCTTGGGAGCGCCTGCGGTTGGAAGGCCCGCCCGACGTCATCTTGGTCGATATCCGGTTGCCAGGGCAAAGCGGTTTGGCTTGGATTGAGCAGTTGCCACGCGATTTACTACCGCGCGTGATTGTGGTTTCGGGCGAAGCCACCGTCAGTGAGGCCTTAACCGCTATGAAAGCCGGTGTGCACGATTTCATCGAGAAACCCTTCACGGACGAGCGCTTGTTGTACGCGGTGCGCAACTGTTTGGAGAAACAAACCCTACGCCTTAAGGTCGCCGATTTGGAGGCGCGCCTCAATCAAAACAAACCGATGATTGGCGAGGATCCTACTACGCTGGCCACGTTGCGCCGCATTGAAAAGGTGGCGCCCACCAACGGCCGTATTCTAATCACGGGCGAGTCCGGTACCGGCAAAGAAGTGGTGGCGGCGACCATCCACCGCCTCAGCCCGCGTAAAAATAAACCCTTCGTCAAAATCAATTGCGCCGCCATTCCCACCAACTTAATTGAAGGCGAACTGTTCGGTCACGTGCGCGGCGCTTTTACCGGCGCGGTCGGCACCAAAATCGGTTTGTTCGAACAGGCCGACGGCGGCACCCTGTTCCTCGACGAAATCGGCGATATGGAGTACCCGCTGCAAGCACGCCTGCTGCGCGTCTTAGAAGACGGCAAAGTGCGCCGCTTGGGCGATCGCGAGGAACGCGCGGTTGATGTACGCGTCTTGGCGGCCACCAACAAAGACCTCAAAGCCGAGGCCGAGCAAGGCAACTTCCGCGAAGATTTGTACTACCGCTTGAGCAGTTTGCCGATTCACGTGGCGCCGCTGCGCGAACGACGCGGCGACATCAAATTGCTGCTGACCTATTACGTAAATCAATTTTGCCGCCAACACCAAACCGGCGACAAAGGCCTCGACGACACCTTGTTGGACGTGCTCAACAATTACCCGTGGCCTGGCAACATCCGCGAATTACGCAACCTGGCCGAACAGTTGGTGGTTTTTGGCGGCAACCCCATCACCGCCGCCGATTTACCCTCGCACATTTTCGAAAAGGAGAATGCGGCACCACACGGCTTGTTGCGTTTATCGGAAATTCCTACCATGCCGTGGAAAAAGTTCAAGAGCCAGTGCGAAAAAGAGTATTTGGAAACGGTGCTGCACCGCGCCAACTGGAACATGAAAAAAGTGGCCCAGCAGCTTTCAATCAACCGCACTTACCTACACACCAAGGTGGCGGCCCTGGGCATCCGCCGGCAGAAAAACTAAATTCGGCAAAACGTATCCAAGCGAAGAACTCGAATAAAACCAACAGTTCGCCTCCCTAAGCAACCCTCGAAAAACAAGCTAACCGAAGCGTTTTTTTAAAAAAACAAAAAAAACGGTGGTGATTCACGCCTTGCCTTCGCTTACCAGGCAAGGCGATGGATAGCGCGGTTCAAACGGTGCGCCTCGCCAAACGATGATCCCTCAGGAGACGCCCCATGTTGAAGTCCTTGTTCGTTTTGTTCCCGCTTGTGTTCGTAACCTTCGCCACCGCCCAAACCAATGTCTTGGTGATCCTCGCCGATGACATGGGCATCGATACGCTCGACCTTTACCAACCTTCCAGCACCGATCCCTTACCGGTTACCGATAACATCAACGCGTTGGCCGCCAACGGCATCACCTTCAACAATGCCTGGGTCACGCCCTGGTGTTCCTCAACCCGCGCCGCGCTGCACACCGGTCGCCATGGTTGGCGCACCAAAATCGGGACACGCATCAAAAATGTGCCGAATGCCTATTCGTTAAACCAGCAACAAGTCACCATGGCGGATTACCTGGCCAACACAAATCTCGCCACCGGCGCCATTGGCAAATGGCACCTGGGCACCAACGGCGGTGGCAACGACGATGCCCCGCGTGTTGCCGGCGGCTGGGACGATTTTTACGGCACCAATTGGGCCCTTGGATCAGCAGACGACTATTGGAATTGGACCAAATGGATTAACGGCGTGCCTTATCCCAACCAAACCAATTACCTGGTGTCCGAGCAAAGCGCCGACGCCGAAAATTGGATTATCAACCAACACGCTGCCCAAAATCCCTGGCTGTGTTACCTCGCCTTCCAGGCCCCTTACGACCTCTACCACGCACCACCCGCCGGTTTGTTGAATACGCCGCTCCCCTATTCCAACGACGTTTGCAAGAATTCCACCAGCGGCGCCGTCAAACGCGCCTGCTATAACGCAGCCATCGAGGCAATGGACACCGAAATCGGTAACCTGCTCAACGCATTGCAAGCAGCGGGTGCGCTGGACAATACCCTGATCATTTTCCTCGGCGACAACGGCACGCCCAATCAGGTCAACACCTACTGGCCCCCAAACCAAGTTAAAGGCACCGTTTTCGAAGGCGGCCTGCGCGTGCCCTTCATTATTTCGGGCACCCCGGTGGTCGACCCCGGCCGCACCAGTGACGCGTTGGTCAACACGGTCGATATCTTCAAAACCGTGGTCAGCGCCCAAGGCATTCCGTTATTTACCGCCAATGTGGCTGAGGATTCCATCGACATGATGCCGCTGGTCAACAACACCATCGCCGATACGGATCACCGCGACATCAACTACATGACCCACTTCGAGCCCAACGGTTACTTTGTAGCGCGCACCATTCACGAGGAAGCCGCGCGCGACATGCAGTACAAACTGATTCGCAATTGCCTTACCGATTTTGATATGTTCTACGACCTCGACGCCGATCCAAAAGAAGAATTCCCACCGCTGTGTTCCGGCAGCGGGTGTCCCGGCAGCTTAACCCCGGCCCAACAGCAGGCCTATGACGCCTTGTCGGCGGAGCTGCAGTGTAAGTAAAAAACACCATTGGCACAACCCCAGGCAAACCATCGCGGTGGGCCTGGGGTTTTCTCTTTTTGCGCCGGCATCGAAAACAAGGAAAACAACGCGAATTAACCCGTTTCAGGTACAATGACTGCAATCATCACCACCCAAGGTAACTGCAGTGAGCGAACCGGCGGATTTGACCACCAAACTGCAAGCATTCGTCGCGGGCCGCACCGACTTGGCGCCCGAATGTTTGGACCTAATCTACGCGCGTTTACAGATTTTGGCGCGCCATGCCGTCAAAGGCGAACGGCGCGGCCACAGCCTGCAACCCACGGCGCTGATAAACGAAGCTTGGCTGAAACTGCAGCAACAGGAGAACCTGGTCCTCAACGACCGCACCCATTTTTACGCTTTGGCCGCCAAAGCCATGCGCCGCTTGTTGATTGATTACGCGCGCCCCCGCGATGCCGAGAAACGCGGCGGCAAAATGATGCCGGTCACCTTGTCCGACGGCGCCCATGGCGACCGCGCCGAACCGGATTTGCTCGACCTCAACGAACAACTCGATGTGCTGGAACAAATCGCACCGCGCCAATACCAAATCCTGATCATGCGTTTTTTTGCCGGGCTGACGCTCGACGAAATCGCCGCGTACTTCCAACTTTCGCCGGCAATGATCTCCAAAGAGTTGGTCAAAGCACGCGGTTGGTTGTTCGCCAAGCTGGCGTGAGGCCCGCCATGGACATTACGCGCGAACAGTTGATCTTTCGTATCTACGAAGAAGCGCTGGCTTTACCGCCGGCTGAACGGCAAGCCTTCATCCAATCCCAATGTGGCGGCGATGGCGACCTGTTATCGCAAGTTGCCGCTTGCTTGGACGCGGCGGAAGGCAACGCCACCACCCAGGAGCAAGGATTGGCGGCGGTGATTGGCGAAGGCATGGCCGCCGCCGCCCAAGCCATGGACGCGAACCTGCCCCACGTCGGCGACACCTTGGGCAAATACCAATTACTCGAACAAATCGGTCGTGGCGGCATGGGGGTCGTTTTCAAAGCCGAAGACCGCGTGCTGCGCCGTTTGGTGGCGCTGAAAATGATTCATCGCCGTGGCGCAAACGACGCGGCCCTGCTCAAACGCTTCGAGCGTGAAGGCCGCGCCCTAGCGGCACTCCGTCATCCTGATATCGTGCAAGTCTACGGTCTCGAGCAAATCAACGATCACCTGGTTTTGGTCATGGAATACCTGGAGGGTCCCACCCTGCAAATACCGCCGACCGGCATGCCCTTTAACACTTTTATAGAAACAGCATGCGCGCTGGCCTTTGCGGTTGCAGCCGCGCACGAAGCGGGCATTGTCCACCGCGATCTAAAGCCCGCCAACATTATGGTCACCAAAACCGGCCTGAAAATACTCGATTTCGGTTTGGCCCAGCACCACATGGCAGACCCATCTCATGCCGCGACACAACGGCTGACGGCCTCCGGCATGGTTATCGGCACCGTGCCTTATATGTCGCCGGAACAAGCGCGCGGCTTGCCCTTGGATCCACGCAGCGACGTGTTTTCGTTGGGTGTCATTTTCTACGAAGCATTAACGGGACGTCGCCCCTTTACCGGCAAAACCGCCTCCGATGTCATCAGTGCCATCTTGCGCGACGATCCGCCACCCTTGCCGCCCGCCTGCGACAAACTGCCCGATGGGTTGATCGACGTTCTCGGGCGTTGCCTGCACAAGGACGCCGACCAACGGTTTGCGTCGGCACGCGAACTCCACATAGCCTTGAACCGGCTGCATACAAATAGACCGATCCCCGAAATCCCGCCACTCACCCGTTTTTTGGCCCACCTCATTGTCTTCGCCACCGGCGCCTGCCTGACCCTGTTGGCCTTGAACTTTTGGCGCGCCAATCGACACGAACCGCCCAACACCGAGCCGGCCACAACCAAGTCGCAAACAGACGACACCCAACCGTCGCATGGCGTCAATTTAGACACGCCGTCGCAATTACCGCTCACCCCACCCCTAGCAAAACCGGACACCGTGGCCACAACACCCAAGGCCTCGCTCCAAGAATTGATCCTAACCGGGAACTTTGCAGCGGCCTTGGCCCTGTTGCAAACGGAAAAGACCTCAGCGGCTATGACCTTTTCCCGGCAGGAAAATCATCAGTGGGCGGCGCGGCTCTACCGGCTGCAGGGTCAAAAGCAGCGCGCGCTCGAAGAACTTACCGCGGCAGCGGCAACGGCACCGACGAACCAACGCACCAACCTTGCCCTGGCGCTGATGGAACAGGGCTTCCCTGGACGCGCCTGGGAGCTGATGGGTAGCACGCCCCGCGATGCCGAACAAAACAAAAGCACCGCCCTATTGCGCGCGCTATCGGCGCTACACCGAAAGCAATGGCCGACGGCACGCGTCGCCTTTCAGCAGGCTCAAGCCGACACAGCACCCGAAGAATGGACTTGGTGGTGGATTCACTACCTTGCCGCTACCGACCCAGCGGCGGCGACCGACGAAATCGTGCGCTTCATCGCCTCCGAGCAGGTCAAACAAACACGCCCGGATCGCTGGGTTTTGGCTCATTTGAAACTGGCCGAGAGCTACCGCCGCCGACACCACCCTAAACAAGCGCTGGAATGGTACGACCGTTTCCTAAACCAGTGGGCGACCTTCCCGAATGACGAAACGCGATTCGCCCAGAAACAACGCGCCCAATTGCAGCGCACAGCCACACCACAATAGCGCAGCTAAAACAGGCCGGCAGCAATGGGTGCGAGCCGACTAAACCTCGCTTTCGGCCGGAAATCCGACGTGTCTGTGCAATAGAACATCAGGCAAACCGAGTGCCACCACGTACCCCATCGAAGTCAACCATATTCCGGAAGACAACACCTGGGCCGGGCTTGCGCTGCTGCCAAAAGCCCGGTACGCCGCGCACCAGAACCCAATGCCAACCCAAAAGAAACGAATGCTAAAAATTACCCAAAACCGCATAAACAAAAGGCCGTAAGCAAGGGAACCCCGATAGACCGCCAACCAGAAACGCGAAACCCAACCAAATCAGCAACGCAAACAACACAACGCCATTAAAATTAAAGGGCTCAACAAATAAAACACCAAGAATTTCAAACGACAAAAGCGCAGCCCATGCGACCACTAAAAAGCGCAGCAGGTTCACCAACCCATGCAGCACGACCTTACTTGACCAACAAGGACGCCTCCTTGGAAACAGGAAAATCACAACCTTGACGAAGCCGGCCATAGCTGACCAACCAAAGCGCACGGAACGCGGGGTTCAAAAGAACCCAGGCTAAATAGATAAACCCATTGTCACAAAACCATTAAAATTCGACCAGAGAGGTTTTTGCGCCACCGAAAGTGCGCGGCGCTGACCCTCATTCTCGGGTCAGGTAACGACGATTCTTGTGCACCAACACGTCGAGGAGACCCAACAGCAATATAACCCAACACCCAAACAGCCCGATGGGGGAAGTGACCAACGTCTGCCTAACATCGCCATCGCCGACCATGTAAAGGAAACCCAGCACAGCGATCAACCCAAACAAAGCCAGGCGAATCACATAGCGGACCCAATAGCGCATGAAAAAAAGGCCGTAAGCAAGAGAACCGGCCAGGCCGCTAATCACGATGCAAAAAAAGACGCCGACCATGTCAAGCCAATCACCCACCGAATTCACACTAAATTTTTGGTAGACAATCACCATCGACGCTAACGCTATCAGGCCGGCAAAAGAACCTACAACGGAACGCAGCACGTTGAGCAAGCATCGAATTAGGGTATCCCGCAAAACCACGCGATCCTCCCTTTCCGAAGTAGACGCCACCCATAAAAGCGGAAAATCCGGGCAAGCAGTCGCATCTAAGCGGGGAAACACCTGATCTCACCCAGATGCCTGATCATTGTACATAAACCCGCTTTCGCCGGCGAAGTTAGCGCCCAAAGGGGACCACCATCGAGGCCGGATTAAATGGTAAAAGACCGCCCACAGGTTGATTCAAGTGGAACGCTTCAGGGCCGGTCAAACACCACCCTCAGACACAACCGAGTTTCCCGCGCCAAATGCCGGGGTGAAATGGTCGCGGTGAAATTCAAAATACACATCGAGGCAGATAAAAAGCGCAAGTTGCCCCCAGCGCTCCCCCAGCCAAACCCACAAATGAAACGGGCCACGTGCGTAAAACAAATCCCAACCCAACGCCAAAAAAAACAAAGAGATATAAATGGTGCGAAAGAGAAGATGCGACCAGCGTCGCAAGAAAAACATGCCGTAACTAAAGATGAAAAACAACCCAACGTAAAACAAGCCGATCGGCGAGCGCGGCCACATCACCTGCCAGCGCGACAGAAAAAAGCCGGCAGCCAAAACCGCGTAGATCACGGTGGTAGCGGCAAGCAGGTTTTTGACAACAATCAAAACCAGTCTTGGGCCCATTTCTGTCACTTTCATAAAGTCCTCCCAATCATTCACAAAAAACGGAAAACACCCTGTTCACGGTTCCTAACGCCTCATGGCTTTCCATTCGGTACCGACGCTGACGCACAGGCAGCGCCCGTTTCCTGAAGCCTTTCGCAAAAATATCCGCGGTCTTGTGGAAAGCGCCTGCCGGCGGAAACCTCGAACAAACAAGCGATACGCGGCACATTTAATCCAAAACGAAGCGATTCTTGTTGGCGAAATCGCTCTGTTTGGGTGAAAGAGGATGCGACAGAAGACAAGAACGAAACTAAAACAGGGTCAGGAACCGATGCGTCCTTTTGCGATATGGCAGAGCGAAGAAATAGAAAAATAGCGCATAGAAAGAACAAAGATCGCCGTTTCAGGCACAAGCCGCGGAACCTCGTGACACAACGGCCGTCATATACAACATGCAAAAAAGCGAGAATGAAGTACAAAAAGGTGACATATCAGACGCCGCCGGCGCCATTTTTTACATTCCCTTTTCAGTTATCCTTCATTAAGGCGCCGCATCGCCGCATTTTCTGCGATGCCTTCTTTGGCCGCCACACGTGTGAAACACACCAAAAAAAGGGGCGGTCATGCCGCCCCTGGTTTAGTTGGTTAACCGATCCGTTACTGAATTGCCGGACAATTCAGAGCCGATACAAAATCAAGCACAGTGGCCGGCGTTTGCCAGGTCACCCAATCAGTGGACGGGTTGCAGGCAAACGGTTCCCAAGCACGCACGCCGAAACGGCCCAATAAAGCGATCTCGGGGCGTTGGTCGCGGTCACTGTCGATCACCGCCACCCGTTGCGTACGATTCGGGTCCACATCGGTCGTTTCCCAAATTCGTTCACTGAAGTCGTTATCCCAAAGTTCTAACGATTCCGGCCCAACCACAATCCAATCGGTATTGGTGTTGCCGGGGGTCAACGGCATGAGACTCAACATCGGCGTTCCCGGAAAATGGCGGTCGAGGAAGAAGTCGCCCTCACCGTCGGCGGTCCAGCGATAAGCCACTCCGTCGCCGGCACCCGCCAGAATATAGGTTTGGCCCTGACCGTCACTGACAGCGGCAACACCGGCAACATCCGGCGCTTGTAATCGCTGACTCTGATTAGTCTTAAAGTCGTGGATGCGCACATGATCCGGGCCGTCGACAAACACCATTTCATCGCGACCGTCGCTGTCTAAATCGGCCAGAACAAATGCCAAACCATTTTCCGCCCCTGTTTCCGTATAGTTGGAAAACTCAAAGCTGCCCGCCGAAAACACATCGACGAACTGATTGTAAGCAACCACCAGCTCGGGAGCGGTATCGCCGTCAACGTTACCGATGCGCAAACGCGGTGCAATCGGGTTACCGTTGAAGTTGTAAGGGCGATAGAAATGGGAAAACTCAAGCGCACTGCTATCCAGGTCGAACACCAACACGCCGGGTGCCTGGCCTTGAATCACGGTGAGCGCCACTTCCAGGGAGGCGTCATCGTCGAGTTGGCCCACAATCATGTCTTGGATAGCCGGGCTGCCAATGTGATCCAGGCTGGTTTGGAACAATGACGCCTGCGCGCCGTCTTCCAGCGACCATCGCAACAGACGTCCGCCGCTGCCGGCTTCGGCCTGGGCAACCGCCGCCAATAAAGAGGCCGGCTGTTCTTGGGTTGCCGCCAGGGGCACCAACGCGGCGAAAACCCCGTCAAAAGGAAGGTGGGTGGCGGGGCTCGCTTGACGGGTCATCAAATCCGCCAAAGGCAAGGTAAACAATTGGTCGGTCGCGGTCGAGGCGCCGCCGGTTGACCAAAACACGCGATCACCCTGGACGTGCACACCGTCAACGCCAAACCCTCGGGCTGTCAAATGCGCCGCAACTTGGGTGGCGGCAGCATCGTAAATGGAAAGGCCGGTCCAGCCGGTGGTGCCAATCAGGAGTTCGTCAAAGCCGTCTTGGTTAAGATCGCGAGCGGTGATGGTGGAAGCACTTTCGTCATAAGCCAATGACAGACTTTGAAACGCTTGGCCGGCGATATCAAAATAACGCGCGCCCTGTTGGTTGATTGTGACGATTTCTGATACCGTGTCCCCGGCGACATTAGCCACTGTAAATACCGATCCCAAGGGTTCGTTGATTTGTGCAACAACCCGACCGTCGAGTTTCACCACCACGGCGCTGTCCGGTTGACTGAGTAACAACTCCGGCTCGGCATCTTGATCAAAATTGCCCAGCGCTAAGCGGCCGCTGCCGACGACGCTAATCGCCGGGCGTGCGGCGTTGCCGCTCAGCGGATCGAGGTAGTAAACCGAATCGATCAAACGCAAAATGAGTTGCGGATTGTCCATGCCGGGCAGGTCGGCCGGCACGAAATCCAATATACGGTTGGGTTGCGGTGCTGTAAAAATCCGTCGCGGCCGACTCTCAAACAAGGTGTAGGCGTCCAATGTTCCAGAAGCCCGCAACACCAGAATTTCGTCATTGCCGTCCCCGTTGAAGTCAACCGTATGGAGTGCCGTAATCGGGCTACGACTGCCCGGATTGCTCTCGCCTTGCCACAGGTACTGAATCCCATCCTGTGCTGACGCGTCCACCGCAAATACGAAAAAGGTATCGGTATCACCAAAGGTTGAAGCAGCGGCCGTGGCGACATAAAGCGGGCGCGTTTCAGCAGTGTGTTGGAGCGGCTGCAGCGCGACGACGCCAATCGACGAACCCATCGAGCCACGCGCAAACGTGGTTTCGGTTACGGGCGCGGTCGAAACCTGGCGACCGCGATTGCCCAGTTGAAGCGAGAGCATGCCGCCACTCATGGCACAAGGTTCATTCTCGAGCCGTTCAAGCAGCACACCGTTTTGATAAACATCCTTATAACAGTTGGGTGCGGCACCGTAAAAATATTGGTAAACACCGTCGTCCACGATGTTGCCATGGCGGTCAAATTGGTAGCGAACAAGTGGAAGTTGTCGTTGTGGCTGATTAGAAGCAACCAGACTCACCTGAAAGAGAACACAGAGAAGGCATAATAATCGAAAAAACACGGTAGAAACCCCTTCATCATTAATGAGTTGTCATAAACCTAAATAGAGCGATTCTTGGCTGCACGCGCACCAATCGGGATCGATCGCAACGGGCCGTCTGTATCAAGCACGCCTAGATTTTCCATAATCCATTTCAAATCATACTTTTGCGCGATTACATCAGCTCGAACCGCACAACTTAGGTTTTACATTCAATCATTGTCGCCGGCCTTATAAGCGAAATAACACAGACGGCGACAAAAAATACGGAGCGAGCATCATACAGTAAAAGCGCAATCGCAAGAAAAAAGCGCCAAAGGAAATGTGGCAAAGGATTAGGGCAAATGCCCTAACGCAGCGCAAACAGGCGACCCCATTGGTTTTTATACTTGCGGCTGAGCAGCAGTTTTTCACCGTCGTTCATCACGGCCAAGTATTCGCCGTTGAACTGGGGCTCAAAAGCTTCGACCGCCTCGATATTGATGATGTGGGTGCGGCTGATGCGCACGAAGGCTTCGCCTAAACGGCTCGCCGTTTCGGTGAGCGTGCTGCGCACTAAATACTCTTTGCCGGCGCTGTGCAGCGCCACATAATTACCCGCCGAACTGAGCCAGGCCACGTCGCCGGCGGCCACAAAAAACAAGCGCTCGCCGCTTTTCACCATAAAACGGTTCAGCGGTTCGGGTTTGGTCGCCGGCGCACTGCTCGCTTGGGCGGCACCGGCCTCCAAACGGGTCAGCAAACGCCGCATGAGGGTCAGGTCTTCGTCTTGGCGATGGGCGTGAAACCGCGTGCGGGCGCGATCCAAGGCTTGACGAAAACGGGCGTCGTCAAAAGGTTTGAGTAAATAATCCAACGCATTTACTTCAAACGCCTGCACCGCGAAGGCATCGTAGGCGGTGACGAAAATGACGATCGGCATGTGCGCGTCGTCGAGTCGGCGCAGGACGTCGAAGCCGGTCACCTGCGGCATTTGAATGTCGAGGAACATGAGATCGGGGCGATGTTCGTTGACGGCGCTGATCGCTTCCAGACCATTGGCGCACTCGGCGACCAGCTCTATATCGGACTCGGCTTGTAGTAAAAAAGCAAGGTTGCGCCGTGCCGGCCGTTCATCGTCGACAATCACGGTTGTCATTCGTTCAGGTTTGGTCGTCATGGTACGCCTCACGCCGCCACGGAACGCGGTAGCTTCAGCGTCGCCGCGACGCCGCGTGTTTCCCAATTGTGCAAGCTTAACTCAGCCTCACCGCCGTAGACCACCTCGAGTCGATCAAGCGTATTGCGCAAACCAATGCCTTCGCCGGCGGTGCGTGGGTTGTCGGACAGTAAAGGCCCGTCGTTGAAAACCGTCACAGTGAGAAAACGCTCTGTGACGGCGGCCTCGATTTTGAGCAATGCGGGCCCCAACGATTGCGACACACCGTGGCGGATGGCATTTTCCACGACAGGCTGCAACACCATCACCGGTACCATATCCTCGGCGGCGACGGCATCAATAGCACGATCTATTTTCAGCCGATCCTCAAACCGAACGGCCTCAATATCGAGGTACAAGTCTAGAAAAGCCAGTTCTTCACGCAACGAGTGAACGCGCTTTTCGCCCTGGCTCAACGACTGCCGTAACAGGTCCGAGAACTTTACCAACAACGACAATCCCAACTGGTTGTCACCCGTGCGAAAGCAGGACGAAATAGAGTTTAGCGTGTTAAACAGGAAATGGGGCTGCAGTTGGGCTTTTAAGGTTTCGAGTTGACTGCGCACCAGTTGCCCCTCGAGCTGTGATGCGTGTAGGGCAAAATTCGACGCCTGCTGCGCCCGCAACTGAGCCTCACGGTAAAGCACGCCCGCGTAAACAGCGGTCGTGATGAACCAGTAGATGCTGTAGTCAAAGACAGAGTTAATCCCGTGCAAACTTAGAAACACATTCCAAAAGGACGTGAACGGAATACCGCGGTGCCACAAGAACCAAGCGATGGCATAAAAAGAATAAAAAGCCATCCAAAAAAAACTGAGCGCCACGTTGACCAGCAACATCACTTTGAGCGAGCTGCCGCGCTGTTGCTGGTGTAGGGCGAGGAAAAACACCAGCAGAGAGACCAACAAAAACGGTAAGTAAAAACCGAGTTGATCAACGTAATACCAGGCATAACCCTTGCTGTTCTCGGCGGGTGTCCTCACGTAGGTGTTGCCCGCAACCAACCCAACCAACATCGGCCAAAAGGTGATCATCGCCCCAACCACCCAGCTTCGGCTGCGCCACGATAACGGCGGCACCGATAAGGATTGCATTTGCGTCACCTCAGCCTCCCCTTCTCTGTTGCATTGTAGCGAGCCAATGCGGCCCGGCCCATAAGAAACGGGCCGGTTGCCACAACAACCGACCCATTGCACGTGGGCTTGATAAATCGCTGCGGCCGAGCCGACCAAAACGCCCAACCGTCGATCGCGCCACCCTTTCATTATCAAGCCACGCCACAAGCTCCAAGAACAGCGCTCTTGAACCTTAACTGAGGGCTTACGCCGCCGAGAACTGTTTCGCTTAGGTTCTTAGCCCTAAAATGCGCCCCATGACGCCATTCGGGAAGCGCCATGGGACGGCTTAGTCGCCTGCTTTGGCTTAGGGAATCGTAATGAGGCGCACCGCACGGCCCGCAAAGGACGTGATGATCAATGATTCGCCGTCGTGGGACGCGCTGATGCCGTTCGGTGCTGCCAGAATCGCGCTGTCGGCGTCGCCGTCGGCAAGGTTAAAGGCACCAGTGCCGATGAACACGGAAACTTCGCCGTCGCGGGTGACCTTGTAAATTTTGTTATCGCCGATGCCGGTCGCATACAAGTCGCCTTTGGCGTAGGTCAGGTAACCAATGGTGAAGCCGCGCGGGCCCCGGATTTGGGCGATTTCGGTTTTGGCGCCGTCGCCGTCGACCGCAAAAATTTTGCCGTCGTTGTAGTTGGCCACGTAGAGCACACCGTCCTCGTCATAAACAATCCCAACCGGTCCGTTGAGATCGGAAACGTACGGGGCGACGCTGCCGTCGGGGCTGACGCGATGCAAGGTGTTGGCCCGGTAACTAGAAACAATCAGGTTGCCGTTGGGATCAAAGGCCAAACCGGATGGACCCGAGAAACCGGTGGCAAATACCGTCAAGTCACCGGCAGGCGTCACGCGACGAATGTCGCCGCTGAGCCAGTTGGATACGTAGAGGTTACCCTGACTGTCCCAGGCCTGACCGAGCGGACCGGAAAAACCCGTAGCGTAAACCGAAACGTCGCCGTCGGGGCTGACCTTGAGAATGTCGGTGCCGCGAATATCGTTGAAATTGCCACCACCGAAAAAGTCCGAAACGTAAATGTTGCCTTCCGCATCCTGGGTCAAGGCATCGACGAAACCAGCGTTCTGAGCCAAGGTAGAAATGGTCGCACCGGAATCAATGCGCGGCAGACTGCTCAAAGCACGTGCCGGCGCGGTCGAGGGTTCACGTAAGTTATTGAAGAAAAATGACGTACCCAACAGCGGTTGTTCGGCACGGGCAACCACATAAAAGGAACCTTGCTCCTCGGGAAACAGATCTTGCATGGTCGCTGCCACGGAGGCACCGGCGGCCACGGTTCGCGTCACGGCAGTGCCGATCCGGCCGCCGCTATAGGGGTAAAAAGTAACTTCGGCGGGCTGATCGCCCAGGTTCATAACAACCGGTGCCGAAAAATCGTTTTCGCCGTGGGTCAGGTTGCTGAACATGAGAATGTTTGCGGCCTCGTCGACGGCGACGGCGTTCATCTGCGCGGGCGAGACGCCACTTGTTGTGGTTGTCGCGTGCACCACCATGCTGACGCGCAATTCGCCGTTTGGGCTGCTGAAACGCAGGTTAAATCCGCTACCCGCGCTCAATTCGGGAAAAATTTGATCAACATTTAAGTGGCGTTGTTCAAGCGGGTTAACCAACACCTCGGCAACCATGGCTGCCGCGTCGCCGGCTCGGTGAAGTGTCACCGTCGCCCGCGCGCTGCGATTGCTTGGATTATCCAGCGTCACTTGCGTGGTAAACGTCTCGTTGAAGGTCGCCCAGGGCAAAACGACCTCGGTTTGAAAGGCGAACACGCCCGTTAATTGCAACAGTAAAAAGCCAACCCATTTCATGCACACACCTCTTTGTTTCAATCGTGTTCGACCCGCGACAGGTGATGTATGGGCGACGCCTAAGGCGCCAAACCAAAAGAGGTTGACTGCGACTCGGCATCCAGTGTCCCATGTGTTGTTCACGTCGATCAGGTTCGAGAACCGGCAGGTTCGTGCCGAAGCCACGTCGCAACCCGACACGGGCGGCCACACGGTGGGCGCGACAATGGCTTCGGACCGCTTAAGCATGCGGCTCGTCCTGAACTGGCGCGTGCTATTTGGGACCAAATGCCGGCACGCGGGGATGAAAGGCCGGCACACGGGGATGAAACCACCATGCGACAACCAGGGGACGGGGTGTTACCGACGCAGCCACATCAAATCGGGCAAAAAGGCGTCTGGCGCCGGGGTCGGTAACCCGCCGACGGAAACGCGGGGCGTTCCGTCGGCTGTAGGTTGGCTTAACGCACTTCGATCAATTCAACTTCAAAGATCAAAGTCGCGCCGGCGGGAATGACGCCGGGATAACCGCGATCGCCGTAACCTAAGTCGGCTTTAATGAACACTTCCCATTTGGCGCCTTCTTTCATTAATTGAAGCGCCTCGGTCCAACCGGCAATCACGCCGTTAACGGGAAACTGAGCAGGTTCGCCACGTTTGTAGCTGGAATCAAATTCAGTGCCGTCGATCAAACGACCCGCGTAGTGGACGCGCACCATGTCAGTGGCTTTAGGCGATTTGCCGCGACCATCGACGATCACACGGTACTGCAAACCGGACTCAGTGGTCGTTACACCGTCTTTTTTACCGTTTTCGGCGAGAAATTCGAGACCTTGCTGTTTGTGGTCGGTCATGACACATCCTTCATCAAAAAAAAATAACGTTGCCGGTTTCGGCTCGGCAACCATAACATACCCACGCCAACCTGTTGCGAGAACCTGCTTCCGCTGGTTTACGGCCCGGCCGCGGCCCAAAGGGGGCGTGATGAGCCACGCTTTTTACCTACTTTTTGGTTGAACTTTTTTGGCAGGAATCCGAAGATTCTAAGACGTGGCCGTGGCAAACCGGCCCAACTCGCTGATTCGAGGTATTTGGTTGACCCAGTCCCCCGCCCAACTTTTTACGACCCTCATCGGTTTTATGCTGATGCTGTCGACGCCGGTTCCCGCCGGTGTGGTTTGGTGTACCGGCGGTGACGGACACGGCGCCTTGGAATTGGCGATTACCGACAGTTGCTTTGATTGCTTCGACGAGGATCATCACGAGAACGCGTCGGTCAGCGACCACGAGGACGCCGACCACTGCGGTGATTGTCGCGATGTGCGTATTGAAGACATGGAGAGCGCGCAAGGAAAATTTCGCGCCAAACCGCTACCGCCGACACTCAGCCTAAACCCGCTGTGCTTCTGGCTTGCGCCGCGTACCAATGCTCCCCAAGCCAATCCACGTGCGCCGCGACCGCCGCCTGCACGCTGGATCCACCACCTAAGACCGACCATCGTCCTTGTTATTTGATACCCGGCCCGTCGGCCGCCTTAATGCGGATTGCCACGCGTCGTAACACGCGTTTGAGCCTGCCGGTCGTTTGACCGCCCCGTTTTATCGCCACGCCGACGCCGCAACCCGAGCCAAAACCCCTGGGTTTCCGCTTAATGGGTTGCACCACATCACTCAGCCTTCGCGCCCCGCCTGAGCCGCATTGTCGCCCGAGCGCGGGCCCTGAACCACACCGTGTGTTCGCCCAACAGCGAGCCGATTGCTAACCCGGTGCAGTTCAATGCCAACCCTCCGTTCATCCATCAGGAGTGTTTGATGTCTGAATTATTGAAGAAAGGCCCGATGTCGGCCGCGCTCTTGTGCTGCGCGCTAACGCTGTTCGCCGGCGAGCCGACCGTTCCGCTGTCGCTGACACAAAGCCTTGACGCCGCAAGCCGCTTTGCCCCCGAACAGCAAGCGCTGGCCACACGCCGCCACGCCACCGACGCCGCCCTCAAGAGCGCCGGCCGCTGGCAAGACCCGGAACTCAGTACCGAAATTGAAGAATTATCCTTAGGCGGTGACCAAAGCGGCCTCGACAACGCCGAAATCACCGTTGCCTTGACCCAACCGCTGCCGCTACCAGGCCAACGCCGCTTACAACGCGCCTTCTGGCAGGGGGAACAGCAAGTTGTTGCCGCCGCCCAAACCACGCAAGAGCGCGAATTGCGTGCAGCGACGCAAACGCGTTACTTTGCGCTGCTCGCCGCCCAGGAACGAGTCGCCGTCCTCGCCGCCGAACTTCAATTGGCCGAGCAGGTTGCCGAGGTCGTGCGCCGCAAAGCCGACGCCGGAAAAGTCGCCCCCTTGGAAGCCGAAAAAGCCGAACTCCAGGTGGTACGCGCGCGCTTAGCGCTGGACGAAAGCGAGCAGCAACGCCACAACCATGTTCGAGCTCTTTACGCGCTGTGGGGCGAAACCCCCACCACCACGCCGCGATTAACCACTGCTTGGCCGGCACCGATTCAGCAACCGGCCCGCTTCGACGCCGCCGACCATCCCAGTATTGCCGCGCTCACCGCCCAACGCGACCAAAACACCCGCGCCCTCGATTTGCTCAAACGCAACCGCTTCGGCACGCCGGCCTTGACCTTAGGCGGGCGCCGTAATGGGATCGCCGGCGAAACAACCTACGTCGCCGGCCTGAGCCTTCGGCTGCCGTTGTGGAACGGCAACCACACCCAACGCGCCCCCTTACGCTTGAATCTGGCGGATCAGGAAGCAGCCATCGAACGCGGAAAACCAGTCCTCAACCAAACCTGGCACACAACCCAACTGCGTTTGAAGCAAATTGAACACCGTCTCGAAGTGACCCGCACCACCTTGCTGCCCACCGCGCGCCGGCTGTTTGAACGCCTTTCCACCGGCTACCGCCAAGGCAAGTTCGCCTATTTAGAAGTGCTCGACGCCCAACGCGAACTGTTTCGCGGCGAGGAAGAGCTCATCGACCTGCAGCTCGCCCGTGCCAACCAACTGATTGCGCTGGAAAACTTATCCGGCCAAACGCTTATCCAACACGACAGCAACCGTGCCCAAGGAGAGAAACCGTGAAATTGAAGCATTCCCTATTGATGAAAACCATCGCTCTGTCGTTGTTATGGGTTGGCGTTTGGTGCCTTGCCGGCGGCGATCACGACCATGATCACGGCGCCGAAGAAACCAAAACGCCCGACCACCAAACGGAAAACCACGACGATCACGGCCTGCTCATCGACGACCCGAGCAAACTGGGTTTGACCTTGGTCCACCCCAAACGCGGCAACTTATCCCAGGCCTTCAGCCGCCCTGCCGAAATTCAATTCGACTCAAAACGCATCGCTCACCTTAAATCCGGCTTGGGCGGGTTCGTGCGCGAAGTCCACAGTGAGTGGGGTCAAAAAGTGCGCAAAGATCAGGTCTTGGTGACGCTGGAAAGCCGTGAATTGGGCGAAGCACAAGCCCAGTTGTTGGCCGCCGAAGCGCGCTTCCGCCTTGCCGAAAAAACCTACAACCGCGAAGCCGCCCTCTGGCGCGACCAAATCACGCCGGAACAGGATTATCTGGACGCGCTCGAGAAATGGGAAAACGCCCGGATCGCCTTGCGCTTAGCACGGCAAGCCCTAGCCGCCGTTGGATTCGACGAACGCCAAACCACGCTACAAGCGGATGGCGGCGACTCACTCACCCGTTACCAATTAACCGCACCCTTTGACGGCACCATCATCAACCAGCACGTCAGCCAAGGTGAATTTTTGGAAGCACAGGACGCTGTCGTAACCCTCGTCGATCCCAGCGTCGTATGGGTCGTGGCGCGTGTCCCGGAAACCGACATTCGCCGTTTGGCCGTCGACATGCCGGTCCGCCTGAGTACCGCTGCCTTGCCAGGACGTGTCTTTTCCGGTCGCTGCGATTATTTAGCCGCCGAATTGGACAAGGAGACGCGCACGCTTGAGGTGCGCGCCGCCCTCGATAACCGCGACGGCGCCTTGCGTGCCGGCATGTTCGGCGAGTTAACCTTTCTACCCGTCGCGAGCACCGAGACCGACCAATGGCTGCTGCCCAAAAACGCCCTGCAACGGGTCGGCGATCAGTGGCAAGTCTACGCCGCCCATGACGGCCGCCGTTTTGAAGTGGTCCCCGTCAAACTCAGCGCGACCACGGCCGACCAGGTCGCGGTCCAAGGTGCCCTCAGTGCCGACATGACCATTGCCGCCGGCGATTTATTCGTGCTCAAGTCCATGGCCGAGAAATCGGCCATGGGCGGGCACAGCCACTAGGAGGGCGCCGTGAGAAAAATCATCGATCTCGCCCTCGACAACCCCGTCCTGACCTTGGCGCTGTGGGCCGCCGTCATCGGTCTGGGCATCTTTAACATGCGCGACCTGCCCATCGACGCCGTGCCTGATATCACCGGCGTTCAAGTCCAGGTGATTACCACCGCCGAGGGCACCGCCGCCGAGGACATGGAACGTTTCGTCACTTTCCCGGTCGAAACCGCCATGGCGGGTTTGCCCCGTTTACAGGAATTGCGGTCCGTCACCAAGTTCGGCCTGTCCGTTGTCACGCTTGTCTTCGAGGACGGTACCGACATCTACCGTGCGCGCCAGTGGATTAGCGAACGGCTGACCGAAGCCCGTGAAACCATCCCCGCCGGCTACGGCGAACCGGAAATGGGGCCGGTTTCAACCGGCCTCGGTGAAATCTATCAATTCGAAATCAAAAGTGACACCCATACGCCGATGGAACTGCGCGAAATTCTCGATTGGACCATCACGCCGGCGCTACGGCATGTGGAAGGTGTTGTTGAGGTTAACGCCTTCGGCGGCGAACTCAAAACCTATCAAGTCACCCTTCAACCCGACCGCATGGCCGCGCTCAATGTCGGCCTCGACGAAATCACCAACACGCTTGAAGGCGAGAATCGCAACACCGGCGGCGGTTACATGACCAGTGGCGGCGAGCAGGTCCTCATTCGCGGCGAAGCCCTGTTTACCAACGCCGCCGACATCGAAAACACCGTCATTCGCACCGCCGAAAAAACCGGCGTCCCGATTCGCATCGGCGACGTCGCCGTCTTGGAAGAAGCGCCCTACCTGCGCCAAGGCGCCGTCACCCGCGACGGCCAGGGCGAAGTTGTCATCGGCATCGTCATGATGCGCATGGGCGCCAACGCGCGCACCGTCGCCTTGGCCGTTGACGCCGAATTGCAACGCATCAAAAAACGCCTGCCCGAAGGCGTCACCGTCGATGCCTTTTACGACCGCACCGAGTTGGTTCAGCGCACCATTCACACCGTAGCGCGCAACCTCGGCGAAGGCGGCCTGCTCGTCATGCTGGTTTTACTGTTGTTCCTGGGTAATTTCCGCGCCGGCTTGATCGTCGCCGCCTCGATTCCGATTTCCATGTTGGTTGCCTTCAGCGCCATGCGCGTGCTCGGCATCAGCGGCAATCTGATGAGTTTGGGCGCCTTGGATTTCGGCCTGATCGTCGATGGTTCCGTGGTCTTAATTGAAAATGTCGTGCGCTACCTCAACCACCACGCCGACGACGATCGACCCCATCGCGAGAAGGTGCGCGCCGCCTGCGCCGAAATCGTTCGGCCCGTAACCTTCGCCGTCACCATGATCATCATCGTGTACGTGCCGATTTTGGGCTTCAGCGGCATTGAAGGCAAAATGTTCCGCCCCATGGCGTTGACCGTGTTGTTTGCGCTGGTCGGCTCATTAGCCTGTGCGCTGACGCTGATGCCGGTGCTGGCAACCTTGCTGTTAACACGTGCCAAGGAAAGTGAACCGCGCTTCTTCGTGTGGTCGCGGGCGCTGTACACGCGCGTACTGGCGGCCACCCTGCCCCATCCGCGTCGCCTTAGCGCGGCCGCCTGGCTGATGATCGTGGCCACGCTGGCCCTGATCCCCGGCCTTGGGGCCGCTTTTATGCCCCGTCTCGACGAAGGCGCCATCGCCATGCAGATTTTCCGTTTGCCCAGTGTTTCGTTGGAAAAATCCAACCAAATCTCGCTGCAAGTGGAACGCACGCTGCGCCAACAGTTCCCCGAAATTCGCACCATCATTTCGCGGACCGGTCGCGCCGAAATCGCCACCGACCCGATGGGGGTCGAAATTAGCGACAGTTACGTGTTGCTGAACCCACGTGATACCTGGCGTTTCGAAGACCGCGAGGCCTTGGTCACTGCCATGGAGGAAGTGCTGCACGAAACCGCACCCGCCGCTATTTACAGCTTCTCGCAACCGATTGAGTTGCGTTTGGCCGAAATGATTGCCGGGGTGCGCGCCGATGTCGGCCTCAAGATTTTTGGCGATGACCGCGAGAAAATGGTCGAAGTCGCCGACCAAGCCGCCGCCATACTGCAGACCATCGACGGCGCCGCCGACGTCGTCCCCGAAACCGTGTCCGGCCTACCGCAGGCCCGCGTTGTGCTCGACCGCGCCGCGCTCGGCCGCCACCACCTACCGGCCGCCGACGTGCTGCCGACCATCACCGCCTTAGGCGGCCTGCCCGTCGGCGCCGTCTACGAAGGCCAACGCCGGTTCCCACTGCAAGTACGCTTTCCGCAAAGCTACCGCAACGACCCGGCCGCATTGGCCGAACTGCCCTTGCTGCGCAGCGGCGAGCAGCGCAATTTGCGTTTGGGTCAAGTCGCCGATATCATCACCGTCGAAGGCCCCGCCCAAATTAGCCGCGAGCAAGGACAGCGCCGCATCACCGTGGAAATCAACGTGCGCGGTCGCGATTTGGCCGGCTTCGTGCGCGAGGCCAAACAAAAACTCGAACGCGAACTAACGCTGCCGGAAGGTTGGTACGTCGGTTGGAGCGGTCAGTTCGAAAACCTCATCAAAGCGACGCAACGGTTGATGGTGTTGGTACCGGCCGCACTCCTGTTCATCGCCGTACTGTTGTACCAAATGTTCCGCTCGGGCGCCCTGTGCCGCCTGATTCTCACCAACATTCCCATGGCCGTTAGCGGCGGCATTGTCGCACTGTGGCTGCGTGGTTACCCCTTCTCGATTTCAGCCGCCGTCGGCTTTACCGCTTTGTTCGGTATCGCCGTGCTCAACGGCGTCGTGCTCGTCGGAAAATTCGAGATGCTGCGTGCAGCCGGTCACGACGCCGTCAGCGCCGCCCGCGAGGGCGCCTTGTTGCGCTTGCGACCCGTGTTAATGACCGCCCTCGTCGCCTCACTCGGCTTCCTGCCGATGGCGCTGTCGACCGGCGCCGGCGCCGAGGTCCAACGCCCGCTGGCCACCGTCGTCATCGGCGGTTTGGTCAGCGCCACCGCGCTCACCCTCCTGCTGTTACCCGCGCTCTATGCGCGCTTGTACAGCGGCGCCGCACAACCGGATCAACCTGCAACCGAAACGGCTCGTGCCGCTTAACATTGCAAGGCGGACCCAGGGAACCCACCTGGGTCCGCTGCTTATCGGCATTGGCAAACGGTACCCGGCGTCGTGAAAAGCGCACTCCTCTAAAAAAGTGACGCAATCGTCAGAAAATCCGTTTAGAATGCCACCCGGATGTTGTTTTTCCCAAGTTTCCGGGAAAAACTCCCCAAAATGCGAGAAAAACGCCTATGATGTGGGCGGGTGTTTGGTCCTCATTTGAGTCATCCTTGGAACCGCGGCTTTTTGGCTTTGTCCTTCGAATGACACGTTTTAGCTAAAACGCCGCCGTACGGTTTTACGCGTGAGTTTGCTGCGACCAAGTCCTCGAACGACCCAACCACCACGATGCCGGTTCGACAGGAAGGCGTCAAACAACTCCATTCGGGCAGCTAGGCTTCAGCGCCCGTCGCGGTCTCTCGCTACGATTATTTGGAACGTGCGCGCGAAGGCGGTTCCAAGATTAGGAATTCCGTTTCTATGGCAAAGGTCAAAGGTCCGAAGTGGTGGCTCCCGATTCGGCGCGCGCTCGGCAAAATTTATCTAAAAATGGTTCGCTTTAAGGTCGTCGGCGAGGTGCCCGACATCCCCAAGCACATCACGCTCGCCGTCCCCCACACCACCAACTGGGACCTGCCCAACATGTTGTTTTACTGCTGGGCTACGGATCAGCGTATCGCCTTCATGATGAAGGCCTCCGTCTTCCGTCCGCCCTTCGGCGGCATGTTCAAGGCGCTCGGCGGCATTCCCATCGACCGTTCCAAGAAAAACAATACCGTCGATCAAATGGTCGCCCAATTTGAGCAGCACGACCAGCTCAACGTCGTTATTCCGCCCGAGGGCACGCGCCGCAAGGGTGAATACTGGCGCACCGGTTTTTACTACATCGCACTCGCCGCCAAGGTGCCGATTGTGATGGGTTTCCTCGACTACGGCCGCGGTCAGGTCGGTTACGGCGATGTGCTTTACCCCACCGGCGACATTGAAAAAGACTTCGAAAAAATTCGCACATTCTACGAATCCAATGCGATCACCGGGAAGTTCCCCGTCAAACAGAGCGCCATCCTGCCACGTCCGTCGGACAGTAAGGCCGTGATGCCCAATACCGATCCCGACATAAAAGTCGAAGCATAGAACCATACTCTAGAATTGCACCCAACGCCGCACCAGGTGCAGAATGGCATAACCCGTCCTTCAGGAGAATCATGTTATGCCGCATCAACTGTTGCCGCCTCCCGGTGGCGCTTGGCTCTCGTCCTCTGAAGTTACGCAACGGCTGCGCGCCGAGTTCGATTGGGTCGATGTCGACCCCGAAACCGGCAAAAGCCAAGCACTTGCCTTGGCCGGACACCTCGCCGCCGTCAAAGCCCCCAAAGAAGAAGTCACCCGCATCGAGTCATTGCAGCACGAAGCCGTTTATTTCGTGTGTTGCGACGACCATGCCGACGACGAACAAACGCTGTCCTTTGTGGTCATGGGCCATGAGCCGCTGTATATCGGCTACACCGACGACCGTCACCAGCGCAAAAGCCGACCCGTCCTGCAGCGCTGCGCCTCAGCGCTCGGCTACCGTATCGCCTAAACCACCACCGTTCGCGCCGCTTGCGATCCTCCGAGCAACGGCGCCTCCTGTTTCCAACCGACCCATCACCCAACAACAAACCGGAACCGCTCGTGGTTCCGGTTTTTTTGCGCGCTTCGAGGATGTTCCGAGCATGGCAACCTTCAACACCTGCACGATTGAGGACACCTGCGCCCGCTGCGGTTTTTTTGGCGACATTGATTACGACCTGTACCTCGGCGATACGCGACCTATGGCGAGCGTTTCACTAAATGATCCCTATCCAGGTATGGAACAGGAAACGGGTAAGTTCCGAAGCCCAAGTCGAGACGTTTACGCTGAATGCCCACACTGTAAAAAAGACTGGTTCGCCATTGCTGAAGTCCACAACGGGCGACTGGTTCGGATTGATGTCGACCGCCACACGGCGCCCTACATTCCCGAGCAAACGGTCACCGCGCACGTCACCTGCCGCGAATGCGGTCCGAACCTGGGTTCCGTTGTTTTGTTCGGCAACATCCCCATGCGCCGCTGTAATTGCGGAAAATGCGACCACTTCTGGGAAGAACCGCTCGCCAGGCCTCGCTGAGCTATTGCACCGACCAATTGGCCGCCCGCGCTTGTAGCCCCTTCACCACCCGTTGTGATTGCTGCACATCGCGCCAGCGCCGGTCGTCGGCCGTCAGCACTTGCACCACACCTTGGTCGTTGAAACGATAGGCGGCGCCGGTCAGCGGATCCTTTAAGTTCAATCCGTGCAACATCGCAGCGAGATTGTCGGCGTCCAACGGCAAACCCGCTTCGGCCAGGTGCGCCCGTGCGCGCACCACATCAGTCCGTGCCGCCACTACCGCACTGTTGATGATCAAGGGTTCCACCTGCGCCGTAATCAGGCCCCCAACCGCCATCATCTTGCGGCCGACTGGATTAAACGAAAAGAACTGCGAGGGCGCCTGCTGCAAGGCGCGTTGATCGTAACGCAGCGCTTGCCAGGGCCCGTCCAATGCCGCTGCAAAGGCCGCGTAATCTTCGGAAATCATGTTAAGCGTCGCGCCACGATGGTAGCCGCCCATCAACCGAAACTTCATTGCATTAAAATTGGGATTCATTGCTTTAAACGCATGGTAGGGCTCGTCGGCAATACGTGTAATCGTGGCCGCACGCAGCCAAAAAGCTTTGCGAAAACTGCGCACCAATTGCGCGCGCGTGGGAAAACGGTCGACCACGGCCGGTGTGAGGTGGGCGGGCGGCATCAATTCACCGACAAAAAACACCGTGTCGTCCAGCATCGCTACCGCGAGCGCGAGCTGTTGGTCGTCGGGGTTATGCAGCACAAAATGAATGAGCGCTTGGCTAATGTCAATTGCTTCCAGTGCAGGCTGTGGTTGCGCGACCAATAAGGCGTCGTAGGCATAGAGCAGCAACAGTCGATTCAGGGTATGCAGCGACAGCGACAGCGGTTGATCTTGCGGCGAAAAACCACTGAGCTGCACCGGTAAACGAGCATGCTTGTCCTCTGGATCGGCGCTCAATTGGGCCGCCCCCGTTTCGCGGTACCAAGTCGTCACTGCCGCCAACAGCGATTGGTAACGCGCCAAATACGCCTGCCGTTCATCGGCGTTAAGCGACTGCGCAAAACGCGGGCTCTGGGGCCAGGGTTCTAGGTCGTTGAGCATCGCCGTCAAGTCGCGGTGGGTGGTGTCATCGGCTCGCGGCGCCAATACCAACTGTTGCGTGCGCACATCCTCAACCGTTTCCCAATAAACCAGATACGGCCAAGCGTGAAGCGCACCAAACACCATCAAGGCACCAATCACCAAACCAACCACACCGTTGCGTAGACTTCGAAACGCCACGAGCGCCCCTCCCCATCGTCAAATTGATCGTGAAGCATACCATTTCGACCTTTCCGGGGAAACGCCTAGCCGAAACGCGACCGAGGTCATGGCTGTTCTTCCCAAACAACAAAAATTTCATCAACACAGAAAAACCGACGTCCTTTACCCGTTTTGGCGACATTCACCGCCCAACCCTATGTTTTGGCGGACCCACCCGATGGCAAGAAAATCAAAAACACGCCGATAAGAGGTTTCATGATGAAAAAGTTTTATGCCTTGGTTGTTCTGGTCACCGTGATCAGTTTGGTTGCCGTTCACGTCAACGGCGTGATGGACATGCCTTCCAAAGGACGTGATGTCAGGGTTTTCGCGCGGACCGATTTACCTTCAGCCGACGACCACGCGTTCGCTGAGCTGAATCACATCGCCCAATCCGTCCAGGCCCATTTACCTAAAGGCGTTCACCTGGAACACATGCAACCCGAGGCATTATTTGCCTTCCGCGCCAAGAACCTGGCCGCAATCGAGGCGCTAAACACATGGTTCCAAAACGGAGGCGACGCCAAATTGCAGGCACCCGCCGGTCCACCACGCGCCCGAATCACCTACCAAACGCCGGCCATCCCAGACCAGGACTTACCGCCTTACACCCACATCAATGTGTTGGCGCGATTACAGTTACTCGAAGCGACCCAGCACCTGGTCGACGGCGATGTTAACGCCACCAACCGCGCTATCCAACGCGCCTTGCACTTGGGTCACTATATGCAGCAAAATGCCGGTATCGACGGGGTGTGGATCGGTTTTTGGCTGATGGATGACGTCATTTGTTACCTGGACGGCATTCTGCCCATCCGCGCGTGGCAACCCGAAACCATCGCCCTTCTTCCCGACCGCCGTTCCTACAACCGTGCCTTTAGCACCGCCGCCTGGACCCGAGCCTCCTGGTTACACCATTTCTATGCTGATCCTTCCGTCGGTTTTTCCAAAATCACGCCCAACTTTAAATGGGGCTTCATGACCGATATCATCGGCTACCACGCCGGTGCCACCCAGGACATGGTTTTTGCCGACTACCAACGCTTCATCAAAGAACTGAACGACCCCCTGGACCAGATGACGCTCGGCCGTGAACCCATCGCCGAACCCGCCGACTTCTGGACCTTCAACACCATGGGCACCTTTATGAGCAGCAGACTCCATTTAACCGACGCGTGGTTGCAAAGAGCCCTGTTCGAGGGCGCGTGGATCCTGGGCAAAGCCGAGGTCTTGCGTTTAAAGTTCGCGTTACACCAATCGGGGTTGGGTTGGAACGAAAACACCATCGCCCGTGTCGCCCACGCCGGCAACTTCCGTAACCCATTCACCGGTGAACCACTGCGCCTCAACCAAGCGGGCCACCTCCAAATCATGGCCGAACACGACCCCCGCCGTGCGTTCATTTTGCGACCGAGCCGCCACTTGTCCGGCATGCAACCCTTGGCACCACAATCAGAACCAGGCGAACCCAAACCACCTCCCACGGAGGCGCAACGCAACCAAGCATTCGCCGACACCTTGCCCTTCGCGGCACCACCCGCTCCAGTGGTTCCCGGCCAAAAGGTCCACTATGCCGTCTTCCGCCACCCGCCGTCCCAACCGGTAAACGCCTTCCTGGAAAAAGGCCCCGACGATGCACACCTCGACGCCGCCGCCGTCTTGCATTGGCAAGTCCCCAAACATGCGGCGGGCGTGATCCCCATCGAAATCGTGCTGATGAACCGAGACGGCGCCCTCGCCACCCACAACATCTACCTGAGGATCAGCCAAGCAGAGTAAAAAGTCGTGAAAAGCGGGACTTCCATGTGAGGCTATATCCTGAATTGAGCGATTCGGGTGGATGAAATCGCGCAAGGTTTGACGCAGGAAACGTTAAGTGTTGTGCGATTTCGCCGCCAAAAATCGCACAATTCAGGTATATTTCTTGGTATTGAAAAAACTGGTGCGCGGGCGTTACATTAGACCTACTGGAAGAGCCTATCATTGACAAAACAAGGACACCCATTTCTTTCGGCAAGGCATTTCTGACAGGGTAGTTACCGAAGAAGTGAGTGTACCGGCTCGCATCTAAAACAAACGCAAACACCTTCAAACAAGTACGTTACTCTCTTCATATCACGGCTTAATTAAGTCGCACTGCCGGAAACCCCTCCAAAAAACAAGGATCACCATGAAGCTAGGTGAGATATTATCATCCTTACGAAATCATCCACTCAAATGGGATAGTAGAGGTCATTCTGAACTTGAGCGCCTTTTTGGTTTCGATCTTTCACCGCATGGTTTCGAAGATGCTTTCGAATGCCGAAACTCGGACTTCAATCAGATCTCATTTTCGACATTCGATGTATTCCTTAGAAGCACTAAGGCACCCTACGATTATGATGATTTAGAGGATCTCATTGACGAATACCTCAGGATTCAACAAAATTTGGTTGAAGATTGGTCTGACACGCTGGGCAAACCACTTTTTAACGATGGGCAAGCCAATCGAAATTTTCCAGAGGACCAGGAAGCTGAGTTTTTGGCCCTCTGGCCAATCCAGAATGCCCGCCTCATGCTTCTCGTCAGGCATGATGATAAAGAGCTACCGGTTGCTCTTTGCTTGAGAGTTACCAAAACACAATAAGTCAAAACCTGAATTGAGCGATTTCGCCGCCAAGTATCGCTTAGTTCGTTACTAGACTTTTCAAAAATCGGCAACCCGAGGAAGACGCTGCTCCGACACGGAGCAACGTCTTTGGATTTTCGTCTACGCTGATTATTGTTTTGTGAATTGGATGGCGGTTTCGAGGATGCTGTCCCGTCCCGCCTCGCGGTCGGCGCGGTTAAAGTGGGGCACCGCGATTTCGGGCGGAATGCCGCGGAACTCAAACCACTCGCCTGCCGCGTCGAGGTAGATTTCGTTGCTCAGGTTTAGCTGCCAACCGTTGGGTAAACTCACGCCCAAGCTGTCGGACAAAGCGCCGGCGGTGCGCTCGCCGATGTGGGTCAGGTTGGGTAAGGTCCGCAGCAACATGGTCATGATTTCAGCACCCGAACCGGTGTTGGAACTGGTCAGGTACACAACTTGGCCCTCGTAAGCGGGGCGACTGGGATGGGGGGTGATCCAGTGGCTGCGCCAGGGGGTGAAGCTGTCGCGGTAGCGGCCTTTTTCGCTGTAGGCAAGGCGCTCACGATCGGCGAAACGCGAGGCGATGCGTTGGGCGAGGAAATCGTATCCGCCCGGATTCCAGCGGTTGTCGAGAATCAGCACCGGATAGGCGCCGATGTCGGCAAACACCCGGTCCAGAGCTTCTTCAAGAGCGGCCGCCTCACCGAAGAGGTCTTCGGGATCATCGGAGAAACCGTAGGTGGCGGTGATTTGTAAATAGGCGGTGTTGCCGTCGATTTCGCCCCACAAGAAACGGTTGTTGGCCAACGTTTTAATGCCGGGCACGTATTGCGCCAGGACCTGGTTGAAGCGAATGCGTTGGTTTACTAAAAATTCATCCCAATCGTCGACGTCGTCCTGATCTTCGAAATGGGCCAGCACATCCAAAAGATAAGGCCCGGGTTCGCCTGGCTCGCTTTCGTCGAAGGCTGATTCGAGATTACCGTGGCCGTCGTCAGTGGGATCTTGCAGCGCCGAAAGAATATCAAACAGCTCCTGGTCGCTGGTGTCCGCGCTGATTAAGGTACGCGCTTCGGCAACAGCGGCTTCCCAGTCGTAATCCAAGGCGTCGAAAAAGGCGAAGTTCGTTTCAAAGGCGGTGACAAAGGCCTCGAAATTACGCACGGGGTCATTGTCTTGCTCACATTGGTCAGGCAGGGCGTCCATCCGCTTGAAGTAATAGGTTTCGGCGGTAATCGGTACTTCCACCCGCAACAGCTCGTTGGCGTCCAAGTACAGCTCAAGACCAACGGCGTCGATGGGGAACTGCACTTCGGGATCGGCACAGATTCCGTCGAGGGTGGTAAAAAGGACGAACTGTTCGTCAAAAATTTCCATCAGGGCACCATAACCCAAGCGTTCCCAGATACCGTTTAACTCGCTGTAATCGGTAACGCGGCGTTCAGGTGCGTTGGCCAACACTTCGGCGTTTTGCGCTTTTATCTGCAAAAAAGCGGGGCCGACACCAATCGAAAGGACGGCCAAAGGCTGATCAGCTTCAATGACCAACTGAGCGCGTGCGGGCAAGGTGTCAAACGCCTCGGTCAACATGCCAACCTGTTTTTGCCCGGGCGCCAAAGCGAACTCGGTCACGCCGGCGGGACGACCGTCCTCAAATTTGAGGGTCATTTTAATGGTTGCGTTCTCGGCGTTGGGATTGGTGACGGCCAGCCCGGATTGCCACAGGCCGTCGTTTTCCAGTAAGGGCAGCACCAAGTGCCGACCACGCTGTTCCTGTAAAGGCACGGTACTGGTCGCGCCGGTTAAAGCGAACACGTAGTTGAGGTTACCTTCTAGAGAACCACTGGGATCGACGATTTCCAGCCAACCACTTTGCGTGCCGGTCTCGGGGAATAAGGCTTTCAGTGAACCGTCGAGACCGCCCTCGGCGGGTACCATCAGTTCACCCGAAACGGCGGGTGCACCGTCGGCGCTGTAAGCGGTAATGGTGATCGGGACATCGTGGCGTTGCGGGTTGTAAAGCGCGACCTGTGTGTCCCAAACCGGCGAAAGGCTGTAGTGGGGGCAAGTCAGGGTTTTTTCAGCGGCTTGGGCCGAAAAGAAAAATAAAGCGGTGATCAGTGCAAACCATTTCATGGGGATCATTCTCCATTGGGCAATTTTGGGTAAAGCACGCGGCGCATCGAAACGCAGACGGTCGCCGATCCTGACAGAGGCAGGTCGCAACGACCGACGCGTGGACGCCGTTGATGAATGTGGCCGATAGGGGTGGGTGTCGGACCCATTAAAATACCGGGACCAAAAAAGGTGTTCCGGCTGCAAAAGCAAATCGCGGCGGCCAACCGCGTTCTTAAGATTGGTGGCACCCTCCGGCGTTGATCCTTCGAGAAAAATGTGGGTTGGGCCAATTTAATGCGATCGCTTTGGCCGGATAGCATGATTGGCCGAATGCCTCACTTTCCGGCAGGACCGCGCGGCCAATGTCCGGCCTTACCGGCCGTGGGGGCAGCCGTCTCAAGCAAAGGACATTTTTTCTTCCCAAAAACCTTCTGACCTGAATTGAGCAATTCTTGGCGGCGAAATCGAACAATCTGTTGGGCTACAACGTCTCGTAAAAATGCTCGCCGTACCTACCACTACGACTGTGCTTTTTCCAACACGTTTCGCTCCAGCGCTTGACGTTTCCTGCGTCAATCCTTGACGGAGGAAACGTCAATAATTGTGTGATTTCATCCAGCCGAACCGCTCAATTCAGGTCTTTTTGCGAAAGGCTTTTGGGAAAAAAAAATGTGGTTTAAACACAGCCTAAATTCGACTCTGTCGCTTGTTTTCCGTGGGTTTAGATTTCCCGTGACACCGCGTCCTTTTGTTGGCTGGTGTGCAACCTTGTAAAACGAATGAACCCGCGTGTCACAAGTGCGACACGCGGGTTTTCGTTTCCTAGTTAAAAGCCGACTCAATTTTTTGTGTAGGTCAAGGCCGCTTCGAGCAACGAATCACGACGGTTTTCGCGGTCAGACCTTGGGAAATGCGGCATGCTTACTTGCGGCGGGATGCCGGTGTATTCGAACCAATACCCTTCGTGATCCAAGTAGATTTCGTTACTTAAGTTGACTTGCCAGCCGTTGGGTAAGGTCACTTCCAAGGCGTCGGAAAGCGCGCCCGAGGTGCGTTCCCCGAAGTGCAACACGTTGGGTAACGGCCGCATCAGGAAAGTCAAGATTTCGGCGGCCGAGTTGGTGTTGGAACTGGTTAAGTAGACAACGTCGCCTTGATAGGTCGGCCGCGTGGCGTGGGGTTTGACCCAGTGGCTGCGCCACGGTGTGAAGCCGGCCCCGACGCGGCCTTTTTCGCTGTAGGCCAAACGCGGTTTGTCGGCGAAACGCGAGGCAACCGCCTGCGCCAAGGCATCGTCGCCGCCTGGGTTCCAACGGTTGTCCAACACCATATAGGGCAGGTCACCTAAGTCGGCGAAAACGCGGTCGAGCGCTGCTTCCAACGCCGCTGCTTCTTCCAGTGGATCGGCGTCGGGGCCGGCGAACCGGAACATCAGCGAAAAGGCGAGGTAGCCGGTGTGGTCGTTGAGTTTCCCCCAACGGATGAAACCGTTGCCGGTAGTCTGCAGGTCGGTCACGTAGGTGTGCAGTGTTTCGTCCCAAATCTGTTCCTGTAACTCGTAAAAGGTTTCCCAATCGGTGATTTCCTGCTGGTCCAGAAACTGCGCATAAACATCGGCAGTATAGGTTTTCATCGGCTCCGGGTCGCTTTCGTCAAAAGGCGTGACCAGCGTTCCGTGGCCGTCATTGGTCGGGTCTTGCAATTCGGTTAACACTTCAAACAAGGTTTGGTCATCGGTTGTGGGGCCGACAGCGGCACGAGCCGCGGCAACAGCGGCGGGCCAGTCGTAATCGATGGCCGGAAAAAAGGCAAAATGTTGCTCGAACGCGGCGATAAACGCTTCCAGATTTCGTTCAGGATCGGCGTCAAGCGCACAGGTTTCCGGCAGACTCTCGCTGCGTTCCAGGTAGTAGGTCTCAGCAGTCACCGGCACATCAACGCGCAACCCATCGTTGTCGTCCAAGTACATTTCTAAACCGATATCAGCCACGCCGGCTTCAAATACCAGCTCGCCGCAGCGGCCGTCGACACTGTCGATCAAATAAAAGTCTTCGCCTTCAAAAACCATGGTCTGCGCATAACCCAAACGCCGCCAGGGACCTTCAATTTCAGCCAAATCGGCGACGCGCTGCTCCGGGTTACCCGGCAATATCTCGCCGACACCGGCGTTCAGTTGCAGAAACCCAAATCCCACATCCAAACCCATGGCGTATATGTTCTGGTCGGCTTCCAACACCAGCGTCACCGCGCGCGGAACCTGATCAAATAATTCGCGCAGTAGGCCGAGGTACTTTTGACCGGGCGTTAGTTGCAGTTGCGTCACGGCGGCGGGTCGACCATCGGCAAACTTCAAGGTGCAGGTGACGTTGGCTTGCCGGCGGTCGCCATTGACGAGGGCAAGCCCGGTAAAGGCGCTGGTTTCGCCGGCCAAACCCAACATGGCGACACGACGACCACCCTGGCGGGAGAAGGGTGCAACGGCGGCGGCACCGGTCGGATGGAACAGGTATTGACTGTAGCCTTCCAGAGTGCCACTGGGGTCTTCAATTTGGAACCAACCGGAGGTGGCTTCCAGATCGGGGAACAAGTCGGCGACGGAGCCATCGAAGCCGCCCTCGGCGGGGACAAGCCACGAGATCGACTCGGCCTCACGACCGGCAGCGTCAAAGGCCCGCAAGGTCACCGCCACATCGGCGCGTTGCGGGTTGTACAGCACAATCTTAGTGTCCCAAGGGCCGCTAACGCTGTAGTGGCTGCTGGTCAGCACCTGTTCAGCGGCAAGTGAATGAAATATAAACACGGTGGTCAACAAAAGCAACGATTTCATAGGATGATTCTCCAAATAAAAAATTGAGTAAAGCATTAAAAGGAAAACTGTTTGCGGCTGAAGGCACGGGTAGACGCACCTCTGCCAGGCGACAAGAAGCGGTCGCCAAAAAGCCGATCGACGGCGGCAGCGGGTGGGGAGGAAAATCGCGCGGCCGCCCATATAAAAGAACATCAGGTAGGTGGTCCGCACTCACAAGAATCCTTCGCACCTGGTTGAACCTGAACTAAGCGATTCTTGGCGGGGAAATCGCCCAAATCGCTCAATTCAGGTTGAAATGTTTTTGAAAAAACCGTCGGCGACGCGGCGCGGCAAAATACCCGCCTCGTGGTGTTTTTCACATAGATCAAAAAGGTTGTCGCTAACCAGCGCCTTCTTGCCCTGAAGTTCCTTGTTCGTGCTAAGCTGCAGTCACTCGAAATTTCCTCATTTACCATTCCATCATTTTTTAATTAATCATCACGCGTCCCTTCCCGCCGCGACAGCGGTGAATGGATCATTTGTGTCTCCACGACACGACCGCTAAGGTCCCGACGCTCTCGTACACAATGAGGAGAAAACCATGAATTGCGTTGTGTACGCGCGCGGTCGCCGTTGCGGCCGTTATTTAATGCTGCTGGTCCTTGCCTGTTCCCTTCTACCCATGTGCGCGGCCCAAATTGCCGCGACCCATGTCTACCACAACCACATGCCCAACTTTTGGCCCTACTACGATGTGACGGATTACGATCAGCTTCCGATCGGCGCACCGATCCGTTACACCTATGACGGTCAAGTGATTGAACTCAAAAACAATCCGCCGGCGGGTTACGACTTTTACCTGCCCAACGGCGCGCCCATGCCACACGACGATTTGGTCAGTTACTACACCCATCACGCCAAAACCGGGGCCTACTTGTATTGGCCCTGGCAAACGGCACAAGCCAACTCCTGGCCGCACCCGATGAGCCAAACCCACGTGACGATGTCGGCGTCGGTGGTCAACAACGTGCAGAGTTTCATGGAAATCGGCAACGTGCCGGGCTATGACAACGGCTTTTGGGGGCGCCCTTGGCGTGACGTCCATTTCGGCTTAAACACGATTAACGGCTTCCGCGCGTTGGATTTAATTCACTTCACCGGTCACCACTCGATGGGTCCGCTCGTCGGCAACGACTACTTCCTGAAGGATTTGATCTACCACAATGTGACGCTGGCGCAAGGCGCCTTCCTGGGCGGCGGCTTCCGCGCATCCAAAGGTTTTTTCCCAACGGAACTGGGTTTCTCGGAACGGCTGATCCCCACCTTAAACAAACTCGGCATCGAATGGTCCGTCATTGGTAACGTGCACTTTTCACGCACCTTACGCGACTATCCTTACCTCGATCAGCCAGGCATCGATACCCTGGTTTCACCGCCCAACCGTGCCGATCTGCAAAACGAAAGTTATATCGGTAACTGGGTGGCGTTGCCGATGTTTAACGAGCAACAGGTTACGCACAACAAGTTCCCATTCGCTTCCATCCCGCACTGGGTGCGTTACGTCGATCCCAATGACGGCAGCGAAAGCCGCATCGCCGGGATTCCGGTGGAACAGGCGGCTTCGTGGGAAGAGGGTTACCAGGGTCGTGCGACGGCGGGGGTGCTTCACGATTTTGTCGACGAAGCAAATCAACTGGGCCGCACCCAGTACTTTGTGTTAGCCCACGACGGCGACAATTCCTCGGGTCGTGCGGGCTCCGAGGAGACCTGGCTCAACTCGGGACGCGTCACTTACAGCGAGTCAGGCGTTACCGGCATGGGTGTCGACGAGTACCTGCGCGCCAACCCAATTCCCTACGACGACGTGGTCCACGTTCAAGACGGCTCTTGGATCGACACCCGCGATTCCTCGGCCGATCCAACCTGGTACCACTGGCACTTGCCCCCTGGCATTTGGCGCGGCCAGTTCAGTTTGTTTAACCAAGTCAACGGCACCAACTTCGCGCCTAAGAAAAACCTCGACGGCGTCGAAGACGGCATGACCGTCTCCCTTGAGCACGGTTACCACTACCTAGAGCGCAACTTTGCCCTGCTCCAAGCGGCGTTAAACTACGCCCAAACGGCGGAACAAATTTGGCTCGACGCACACCCCAATCACTGGTCCCCGACCAGTTACCTCGACCATCAAGTCACCTACCCCGGCAATCAATTGAACCCATGGATGACGGCTTTTCCGGTGAAGGGCGACGCCGACAACGACTATGCGGGCGGTGCCAATCCGGCCGAATTGGCTTGGTACTTCCTCATCGCCTCCATTGATTCGGGTTTCGGTTACTACGACGAAAACCAGGACGATCACCTCAAACCGACGATTTCCTTCAACCAGTCGCTGCATTTTGCGACGCCCTACGTGGAAGCGCAGCGCGACCAAGACCGCACCGGTCCATCGCTGTGGTGGCCGCAACGCTGGCCGTACAATCCCGGCAGCGCCAATAACGGCAAGGCGGAAGGCTGGACGCTCCATTATTTCGATCCGACCTTTGCGATTTACACCTACGGCTTCGACCTGGCCGGTATTGCCGATATCCAGGTGAAGGTACGCGTGCATCGCGACAAACGCGTCGACGCCGACGACAACACCTGTCGTGTCTACGATCCAGTCGCACGCCATCAGCAAGGCGTACCCGGCATTGATCCGGCCCGCGTCGGCGCCTGGCAAAGTTTCCCCATGAAACGCCGCGACCTGACACCGGACATCAACGGCGTCGCCTGGCAACCGACAACGATGGAAACCATGCAAATCGTGCCGGCGCAAAAGATTGGCGACTTGTACTACACCTATTTCGACCAGTTCCGCGACCAACTGCTGGACTACTACATCGAAGCGGTCGACAGCCGTGGCAATGTGACACGCAGCGAAATTCAACAGGTTTATGTGGGTGCCGGTCGCTATCGCCGTGAGAACGGCCGTGTGGTTGAGGATGTCAACGGCCCAATCGAAGGGACCTACCCCTTCCTCACCGACCGCGCCCCTTTGCGTCGCGCAACCCTATACCTTGCCGAGGCGGGCGGCACCCTGGATCTGCAAGTGCGCAACGAAGTCGGCGACTGGCAAACCATCGCGCTTGATGCGGCCGAGGGATATGCCGGTTTTCTGAGCGCGGTTTACAGCGAACGCCGCCAGGATGACCGCTTCGAGGCCCGCTACCGCCGCAACGGCGGTGCTTGGCTGCCGAACGAGGCCGGTTTCAACGCGACCTTCGGCGTGTGGACGATAGACGGCGACGAACAGCGCTACGCGGGCCCGCCGCGCTGTGAAAGTTGCACCGTCACCGTCTACTACCGTCACGGCTTCACCACGCCGCATCTGCACTACCGTGATGTGGGCGGTACTTGGACCCAGGCACCGGGCCGCGTCATGACAGCGGCCGAGTCGGCGGGCTACAGTGTGATCACGGTCGCGGCGGCCGACAACGCGGGCATCGAGGCCGCCTTTAACGACGGTCGCGGCAATTGGGACAGCGCCAACGGCGCCAACTACCGCTTCCCTCAGGGCGTCTGGACCTTCGAAGACGGTACGATTCGCGCCGGTGCGCCCTTGCCCGTTGGCGAGCGCAGCGTCACCATTCACTACCGTCGCGACGACGGCGCCCATGCCGACTGGGGATTGCACCTGTGGGGTGACGGTGTACCCGCCACCGATTGGGACGCCCCCCTGCCCTTCAGCGAAAGCGACGACTACGGCGGGGTGGCGCGGTTTGTCGTGGCCGAGACCAGCACCAGGGTTAACTTCATCGTGCATCGCGGCAACGACAAAGACGGAGACCAGGATCGCGCCTTCGATTTGGCGACGGCCGACGAGATTTGGCTGCGCCAGGGTGATGCGAGCATTTACACCGAAAAGCCAGACGGCCCCGATCCCGTCGGCCAGGTGCGTGTTCACTACCAGCGCGGTGACGGCAATTACGACCATTGGGGCCTGCACCTGTGGGGCCACGGCTTGGCAGCGGGTGAAACGGAAACGGTCGTCAACGGTTTCCCCAGCACGCGTTGGGACAACGCCAAACCCTTCGCCGGCCGCGATGCCTTCGGCGCCTACGCCGACATTGCCGTCAGCGATGCAGCCCAAATGCTGAACTTCATCGTGCATCGCGGCAACGACAAAGACGTTGACCAGGACCGTCGCTTCCTGCCACAAGACACGGCCGAAGTCTGGCTCATCCAGGGCGACACCCGCATCTACACCACCAACCCCGGCAATCTGTAAACCAACCCATGCGGCGGCGGCCGCGGCCGTCGCCCTTGGCCGGTGACCGACCTCGGCATCACCGGGAAAAACCCCCCTTACGCCGCGACTCTGTGATATTTTATTTTTCCAGTTTTAAAAACTTCCCGACGATAAGTTTTGAGAAAACCCTAAAACACCGCGTGATGTCGTATTTAGAGAATGCGTGTGACGCGGCGCTCGGCTGTTGTGCCGAGTAGAAGCATCGGCTAGGATGTCGCTTCTTGCGGCGCCGTCACGCCAAGTGATGGTCTATCCCTTCTAAGAGAATGCCGCTGCTTCAACCCTCATACCGCCCTCACGAATGGAGACGCCATGCCACCTTTTGACGTAATTGCTTTCGACGCCGACGACACCCTCTGGCACAACGAGACCTTGTTCACCATGACACAAGATAAATTTGCGGCTCTCTTGGCGCCTTATCACGACGAAGCATGGATTCGCAAAAAGCTCTACGAAACCGAAATCCGCAACCTGGCCTACTACGGTTACGGCGTCAAAGGATTTACTTTGTCCATGATCGAAACGGCGATTGAACTGAGTGAAGGACGCATCAGTGGCGGCGAACTCAAAAATCTGCTGGATGAAGCCAAACGCATGTTGTCAGCGCCGGTCGAGCCGCTGCCCGAAGTGTTGTCGGTCGTCAAACAATTGGCCGCCGACTATCCGCTCATGCTGATTACCAAAGGCGATTTGTTCGATCAAGAATCCAAATTGGCACGCTCGGGCCTGGGCACCCACTTCCAAATGGTGGAGGTGGTGAGCCAAAAGGACGTGCCCACCTACCGTGCTTTATTTGCCCGCTACGATTTGGAACCCTCACGGGTGTTAATGGTGGGGAACTCGGTTAAATCCGACGTGCTTCCCGTCCTGTCCTGCGGCGCTAACGCGGTCCACGTTCCCTACAGAACCACCTGGGCCCACGAACAAGTCAGTGATGAAGAAATGGAAGCCAATCCTTTCCCGGTACTCACCAACATCACCGAATTGCCCGCGCTCATTGAAAACTGGCGCGAACCGCAACCGCAGTACTCATCCTAAGCGACACCCTGGTTGCCACCACACGCCGACGAAGGAGCCTAGGAGGGGGTCGGCGCGGCCGTGTGGGCGTCGGCTTGTTGGGCCAACAAAACCCACAATTCGTGCATGAATTTTAACTTAGACAATTTTTCAGCGCCGCGATAAAGGATGCACTGACTGTCCTCCACCGCCTTTCCAAAACCGGCATTGGACATGAAGCCCAGGAACGGATAATTCATTTCATCGTTTTCGTAAACCAGCAGGAACTGCCACATACCGGCGCAATCCGGTAAAAAGAGGTAATCGCCCTCGCCGGTCACCGCCGCACGTGCACTTTCGTTAACCACCGCATGTAACGAGCAATGGTCGAGATGGGCGGCCGGCAAACCCGGAAACGGCAGGTGCTCAAACGGGGCGACGTGGTTGGCCACACAGCGCAGCACAAAATGCTTCTCGTCATGCAGAATGTCGTTAAGGTACTCCTGCATTTGTTCAAAGTGAATCACTTCCTCAAAGCGCGTGAAATTGAGACGCACGTAACGTTTGCCCAAGCCGTGCTGCGTTTCTTGAATTTTGACCAGTTCAAATAACGGCTCCGGCAAACGCTGCAATTCTTTAATTGCCTGGTTGATTGCGCCCTTAACGGGATCGCCGGTTGAAGGTAGGCCACCGCGACGATCTTCTAAAAACGAGGCCAATTCTTCTTCAGACACCTTCTCGTAGAGGTGCAGGAACAAATACTCCAGCACTTGATATTGAATACCGCGCGTTTGTTTACGGCGCGGCATGAGGTTGAGCACCGCTTGCCAAGCCTCCTGTTCGAGGCGTGTCCTTTTACGAATGATTCGAGTAAGCATAGGGCCTTCCTTCCTAGGCACGCCGGACATGTACAGCACATGGCGGCGTGATCAAACGATCGTGCTTCGGGTTTGTCCAGGGTCGCTAAAAGGGTCCCGTGACAAGCAAAACCGAGAGGGGGCGGCGCATCATTAATAAGGAAAAGCACCGCAGCTTTATTTTAAACGAACCTCAGCCTTTATTAAGATTAAAATTCATTTTTTTATGGATTTTAAAATCAATAAGACCTAAAATAAGCCTCGACGACGGGTGGCACGGCCTTTTTTAACCACCACAACCCAAGCCACCAGGTCACGCCGCCCGTCAAACCACACCTCTTTGCTTCAAAACATTTGCCCTGCCTTCTCCAGGCAAGCCGCACCGTGTTCGTCCGGTCCACGGTGCGGTATTTTTTTTATACCCACGACCGGCCTCTAGCAGGCGAAAGACGGCTTTGCACCGCAGCAAGTCCCATTGAGTCGCGATCTTTTCTCATCGCAGGCACCTGTTCTCCGCACGGGATCACCGTACCCAACTTGCGCCAAGCCCCTCACCGTCAACATCTGGCGAAAAGGCATCGGCGCGACGCTGAACGAAACACCTCGCGCCGATGCGGGATAAAGCCTAGAAACGATAGCCGGCTTTGACCTGGTAGTTGACGCCGCGATTAAGCACGTTTTCGGGCGCAAGCACCGCCGATAAACCGGGGCTGTACCACGCCTCATCCGTCAAGTTGTAGACGCTCAGTTCCAGGTCGATGTTGTCGAACACCTTCGATTGCCGGTAGAAGGCGTTGAGCACCGTCGCATTACCCATTTTGACAATCGCATCGGCGCTACGGGCGAGGCGCGTGCCGTGGTGAAAACCGGTCAGGCTGAACAGGCCGCGCGCGCCCACACGTTGCTGGAAACTCAGGGTCGCTTTATGCTCGGGCGTGAACAGACGCCGTGTGCCGTCGGCTTCTTCCGACGAAACATAGGTATAACCGAGACGCAGATCGGTGCCGCGCACCAAGCGCCACTTCACATCCAACTCGAGGCCCTGGTCACGGTCGCCGTCTTCACCGTTAAAATAGGGTTCATCGGCAAACAGACTGAACTCCTGCTGGATGGTGCCTTCGTAAGTGCTGTAAAAAACCGAGGCGGTCGTCGCCAGCACCGGCCCTGGCGACCAATGAGCACTCGCTTCGTAGGTTTGAATGGTTTGTGCATCCAGGGTTGGTGTGCCGCGCATGATCGGCAAGTTACTGGTGTAAAGCTCGTTGTAGGTCGGCGCCCGAAACGCCTTACCGTAGAGCAACTTAAACACCCAGGCATCGCCACTGCTGTACACACCGGCCAAGCGCGGGTTCACGGAATCACCGAAATCGGCAAAGCGGTCGTATCGAATGCCCGCTGTGATGCCCCAACGTTCACTGGGATAGTAGGTATCCTGCACATAAACGCCGGAAATATTGCGACTGCGCGGTTCCACAAACGACCCCTCCCCTTCAACCACGGTCCAATCGACAGGGTCAATCGGCGCCGGCGAGAAGACCTGTGCCAGCGTGTAGTTAAAAATCAGATTGGCCTCGTTTATGCCTTCACGCGCCCACATGGCACCGCCGATCACCTCGTGTTTGCCGCGGACGTAATTCACGCGCACTTCAAATTCGGTGTTGTCACTGCTGTAGTTAGAGCCGCCGAGCCACGGAATGGCTTCGGCTTGCGTGCCGACAAACAGGTTCTCAGGCGCAATGACATAGGCCATTTGCGCTTTGGCACGGCTGTAACGACCGTTACCGGTAATCGTCAAGTAGCGGTTAACTTCCCAGTCGTAACCCACCTGAGCTCGGAACATATCACTATCGTCGCGATTACTGTCAAACGGCGCCCAATCGGTCGGCGCTTGGTGGAAACCAAACGGCATGTAGTCGTCCATTTCGCGTTTATACCAATCAAGGTGCAAACTTAAGGCGTCGTAATTGAGCTTAAGACCCACGTCAATTTGTTCGGCCACCGGATCGCTGACCACATGGCGACCACCCGGCTGACGCAGGTACCCCTGGGAGTAAACAAAGTCATCGCCGTTGTCGCTGTAGGCGTTGGCCGTCAACAAGGTCAACAACTTGCCACTGTTCCAACGGTAATGGGTGCCCAAATCAACCGTATTGAAGCTGCCGGTCGCCACCGACACGCGTTGCTTGGCGGTAGTCGTATAAGAGGAAGAAATGATGTTAATGACACCGACATAAGCATTGGAACCAAATAGGGTCGATCCAGGCCCGCGAATAATTTCAATGCGGTCGACGTGGCGTAAGCTGAGATCTTTGATGTAACTCAGGCCGCCGCCGGAATAGACATCGTTGAGCCGCTGACCGTCGAGCAAAATCAAAATGTCTTCGCCGAAATGCGTGGTCCGTCCGCGCATGCCGATGGTGGTGTGACGGCCAAACATGATGGCACGGTTGGCCTCGATGCCAATCGAGAGATTGAGGATTTCGGACAGCGAGCGCATGCCGCTGCGCTCAATTTCGTCGCGCGAGATGATGGTGATAATGCCAGGCGCCTTGAGCGGCGTCGATTTCGACTTAAAGAGCATGGTGACTTCAGTGGCGAGGATATCCTCAATTGTCATTTTGTCGTAGTTCTGGGCGACAAGCGCGGGGACGACGACGAGCCCCAAAACGAAAAGCCATTGGCGAAACATTGGTTGCTCCTTGCACGGCGGGCAACGGCCCGGAAAAGCAAGTTTCAGGTTGCAGCCACGAACCAGACATGGGTTTGGCAGAGCACATCGCAACTGAAGGGGGCGAACGGTGATCCGTGACGATAGAAACGGCCCAAGAAACAAGACGCATCAATTTTCCAGAATGAATAAGATAAATATGAACAGAACAAAACAAAGAGTCAACAAAATTCCAACAAGAAGGTTAATAAAGTTTCTTTCGATAATTAACGCCTTTTCTCTATTTTAACAAACATACCTTTTCTGAAAGCACCACCTCTTGCGTACACAGTTGCGCTAGGTTAATTCAAACAAAGACAAGAAAAAACTCCCGATTCCCAAAATCTTTGCGCACGACGATCGTTAGCAAGCGTGACCCGCCCCGTCCGACCCAAAACCCCGCACTTCCGAGCAGGGCCAAAACAGGCCTGGCGCCGATTCACATCGGCGCTGGCGCAGCACTTTTTTTCAATATCAACAAGGAAAGCACGTACACAAGCTTCTAAACGGGGAAATATTGGCTATAATGAGCTTATTCTTCTCCGCAAACCTAATCTCTGCAAACTCGCTTACACCATGTCGAAGGACGGTCGTTTGTTGTCGCATTCACGCCGGCGCGTTGTGGCGCATCTTTTCATATTTTTAACCCTTTTCGTTTTTTCGCCTATTCTGCTGCCGGCGCAAGTGCCGGAAGCAGGGAAAATCATCGAACTGTTCCCCATTAAACAGAAGGCAAAGTGGGGTTACATCGACGCCCAGGGTACCATTCGCATCACACCGCAATTCGAGAATGCACGGAGCTTTAGCCAAGGCCTGGCGCCGGTTCAAATCGAGACGCAGTGGGGTTTCATCGACGCCAAGGGCAGCTTGGTCATTGAGCCGCAATTTGACGATGCTGATTACTTCACCGAAGGTTTGGCATTGGTGCGGATTTGCGAACGACACGGGTATATTGACCAACAGGGTCGCTTTGTCATAAACCCCGTTTTTGAAGAAGCCTCGCCTTTTGCGGAAGGACTCGCCGCGGTTAAACGTCGGGGCGAATGGTTTTTTATCGACAAAAAGATGCAACGCAACAAGCAGTTGGCATTCGACATGATTTCTGGATTCGCGGCCGGTATGGCGCCGGTTCGCCAAGAGCGGCTTTGGGGTTATGTGGACGCCAAAGGGAAATGGACGATCAAACCACGGTTTCGATATGCGGGCCGTTTCCACGAAGGTTTTGCCTTGGTGCGCGAAAAACGGACCTTTGGGTTTATCGACAATCGCGGCCGCTTTGTCATCAAGGATACGTTCCCCGTCGCCTCCGAAAAGATTTCCCGATTTTCCGAAGGTCTCGCCGCCATGCGCCGCGATGATCACTGGGGTTACATCGACACGGAGGGGACGTTTGTGATTGAACCCAAATTCGATTGGGCCGAACCCTTTAACAAGGGGCTGGCAATGGTGCAGGTCGACGGCAAAGTCGGCTATATCAACCGTGAGGGCGCCTGGATATGGGCGCCACAATAAAGACGACTAAAGCGATTTAACCGCCAACCCTCGCGCCAAGAACACACCGACCGCACCGTAGGCGTTGGGTTGATCGACCAGTTGGTAGATCTCTCTGAGTTCCTTATCCACCTGATCGCGGTCGCGATGTTGCATTTGTTCTTTTTTAAAACCGGTGGTGACATCGAGAAAGTTCTTCATGCCAACCATTTCCGAGGTAATGGTGCGAACGTGCAAGTCGACGTGATGGTAGCCGACCTCGCGCATAAAGCTGAACAACTTGCGCCCCACGCGTCGGTCGCCGCCATTCAGCGATTGGCCACGCGCGGCCTCTTCCGTAAATCGTTTAAAGCAAAAGGGCTCAGGATGAAGGGTGAGCCATTGATCGTCAACATCGGCCACCAAAAGAATCCCACCAGGCGCCAAAAGTTGTTTAATTTCGCGTAAGGCAAGGAGCGGTTGCTCTAAGTGCTGAAACAAGAAGCGCGCGTAGATAAAATCGAAAGAACCCAGGGCCGAGTCCAGGTCATAGACATTCCCTTGCACGAACTGTAAGTGTGCTTGCTCTTGCGGCGAGAGGGACTGACGCGCGGTTTCCAAAAGCGCCTCGCTCAAGTCGAGGCCAACCACCTCAGAATCGGGCACCAGGTCGGCCACAATCCGAGAAATAATACCAGGGCCACAGGCTAAATCGAGTACCCGCATACCGTTACGCAAGCCGGCCTGCTTGAGAATTTGTCGCTCAATATCGCGTGCTAACTCAGCTTGTCGGGTAAGGCGGTCAAGTTCGGCTTCGTTTTGTGAAAAGGTCCCGAAATCGTATGAACCGGCGTGCTGTTTCAAAAAGAGACTCCTAAACGAACAACCAAGGATCCATCAGCAAAAAGGTCCGAAGGTGGTGCGCACCGAGAGATGACACAGAAAAAGCCGCCAAGAATTCAGCCAGGGTTGTGAATAGCACGGTATCGCCCATGCAAAAAAAGATGACACATAACTAAATATTTTAAAACCCGTAAAACTTCAATTATCCATCTTCTTTTAATTTCTCTTCACCCATCATGGCAATACGCAGCATTCATCAGGGCTCATCTAACTGGTTTATTTTTCCACTTGCCCAAGTCCGGCGCCAAACCTATAATCAATTAATCAAAATTTCAACATTAATCATTTTTCTCAATTTAGCCATTTAACTCCGGCGTCTCTGTTTCATCGCTCAACTATGTCGCGCAACAGCCCGCCCGCCAATTAACCCTTGCCGAAAGCCGCACAAGCTTGATCGCTAGCTTTCGTTGTTTCACTCTCTCGGATCAGACGATGGGTTTTTTTACGCTAATAGCGGCATTCTTTTTTTTGCCGCCGGTCAACGGCCTCCTTGAAAATGGGCCGGCTGCGTTTTCAGGTACCGGCACCAACCCTTCGCTGGAGATCGGTCAATTGAGGCCCAGTCCCCTGATCCCCCAAACGAATCGCTTATTCGGAAACAGCGTCACGACGCTCGGGTTGACCCATTCTAACCGAGGTCAAACGCGAACGGGGCAGGCAAAGGCGCTCAGCTCCCTAGGCTTTCGCCATCGCCTAAGCCGCCAGTCGGACCCGAGCGACTCGCCATCCTTTTGGCGTAAGCCACTGTTTGCCATGGGTACGGGATTCCTGTTCATCAGTGTTCTATTGGTGTTTCTTTCGAATATCGCCTTGAGGTTGGCGGTTCAACACAAGACGAAGGCCTTACAAGATGAAATTGGCCACAGTGACAACGCACGCAAGGCCCTTGCCGCCGCCCACAACGCCCTCGAACAACGGGTCGCCGACCGGACTGCTGAATTGCAGGAAAAAAACAACCTACTCGAACGCGAAGTCCTGGAACGGACCCGAATTCAAGAAGAACTGGCCGTGGCCCGCGAAATCGCCAACTGTACCGTTCACAACATCGGCAACGTCATCAACAGCTTGGTTGTCAGCGTGCAAACCCTTGAAGGCATGCAGCACCGTTCTCGGGTCAACAAGCTTAAAAAAGCGCTGGACCTCATCGGCGAACATCGCGACAACATTGCCGAGTTCTTAAGTACAGACCCGCGCGGCAGCCGTCTTCTCGACTATCTGATGATGATTGCGGATGAAATTCCCAAGGAACATGAACACTTTGAAAGTGAGCTTCTGCAAATGGATAATCATTTGCGGCTCATTCGGGAAATGGTGCAAACCCAACAGAATTTTGCGAGCAGCTACCACGAGCCCTTTCAAATCCAGGACATCATCGAGGACGCTCTCAAAATACAGTTCCCCATCGAACGCGGCACAGTTCGCCTGGTTCGTCGCTTTGAGCAAGTCCCCGCCGTGACACTGGACCGCGTGAAACTGGCCCACGTTTTTCTCAACCTGATTAAAAACGCCAAAGACGCCATGCAACACAATACCGAGGACAACGCTGAACTGACCATCGGGATCCGAGGAAGCGAGCGTTTCATTGAAGTGAGCGTCACCGACAACGGCCAGGGAATTCGCCCCGACGATTTGGAAAAGTTGGGCACCTATGGCTTCACGACCAAAGCAGACGGGCACGGCTTCGGCCTAAAGTACTGCGTCGGGACGCTGCAAAATTTCGGTGCCAAGTTGGTGATTGAATCGGACGGCCCCAAACAGGGGGCAACGTTCAAAGTACTGATCCCATTGGAAATCGAAGATGTGGCGGCTGGTTTGAGCCAAGCTCAGAGTATGGGCAACTAAATAAGCGCGGCGCGGTAACCGGTGGCATAAGGGCGAAACAGACGGCTTGCAAAAGCCTGCAACAAGCGTTGCGCCTGGTACTTGGGGTCAAATTGGCCAATGAATAAACGCGAAATGGTTTGAGGAAGGCGAACAGGGTTCCATTGGATGCGTGCGCCATTTACAATCGCTCCAGCCGCCCCGGCCCTTGACCGAATTCGTCTAAGTATCGCGTTTTGCAAATCTAAGGACAAAACGCCTTTCGGCCGATAGCCATGAGGATGGTTTTCCTCAACGCACACGCCCGCGCCACTAGAAGCGCAACCTTATAGCGCTAACCGTCACGTATTACATGACCTTCTCATGCAGCCCGCCCCTTTAACGCAGTCAGCGGGGTTGCCTGACCAAACAGGGTCCAAACAACACCTTAGGAAAGGATTTTCGATGAAACGTCGCCTTAGTTTTTTGTTGTTTCTCTGTACGACACCGTCGTTGTTCGCCCAAACCCACATCCAATTAATCCTCGACGCCTCCGGCTCAATGTGGAACAAATTCGAGGACGGCCGCTATCGTATTAGCGCGGCGAAAGACGTTCTCCAGCAGGTCGTCAACAGCCTACCGCAGGAGAGCAACGACCTCCATGTGGGCCTGCGCATTTACGGTTCGGAGATGAGCCATAAAGAGGAAGGTGCCTGCCGCGACACGCGTTTGTTCGTGTCCATGGCGGGTGTCGACCGAGCCGCCTTATTGCGCACCATTCGCAAGGCCCGCGCCCAAGGCGCTACCCCGATTGCCCTCTCGCTGCAAGCGGCCGCAAGCGATTTCAAGGGTTTATCCGGTAAGAAGTCGATCATTTTGGTTACAGACGGTCTCGAATCCTGCGACGGCGACATGGCGGCGGCCGTGGCCCAGCTCAAGCAAGCGGGGGTCGAAATTGACCTGCGCATTATCGGCCTTGATTTGGATCCGCGCGCCGTTGAAATTTTCTCCCGTTTCGCCGTCATCGAAAACGCTGCCGACGCAGCCACGCTCAGCAAGGTATTGGTGGGCGCCGTCGAAAAACAAATTTCATTGAACCGCGAACGCCTCCCCGTCCACGTGATCCTGACGCGCGAAGGCAAGGCCGTCACCGAAGCCAAAGTCGCCCTGGCCAATCCCCTTGACGGAAAAAGTACGGCCTTCGATCGCGGCGAAGACGGTTACCACCTGCAGGCGGCGCCTGGCACCTACAGTGTCCTCGTCGAAGACCTCCACGCCGGCAAACGCGTCTTTAGCGGCGTTGCCGTCAACCCCGATCAAGACAACCGCTTCACCTTTGAGCTGGCCCCCGCAAGCAACGCCAAAATCAGCGTTGCCGTCAAAGAAGCGATGGCCGGTTCGCCGGTCACCATCAAGTACGAGGGCGCCCCAACGGTTGGCGAACCCTGGATCACCATCGTCGCCCCGGAACAAGGCGATGGCGAATTCCGCGACTGGTCTTACGCGCCCAATCAAAGCGGCGAAGTTACCATTGCCATGCCGGAAACCGTCGGCCGCATGGAAGCGCGCCTGGTGGCCGCGCAGCCCGCCGGCGGCGAAGTCGTGCTGGCACGGGCCGAGGTGACCGCACTCAAACCCGAGGTCAGTTTAACCGTACCCACAACACTACCCGGCAACTATCCCTTCGAAGTCTTTTGGACCGGCCCTGACAATAAGGACGATTACATCACCATCGTCCCAGTCGGCAGCGCACCCGGCCATTATGAAAGTTGGCAATACACGATGAAAGGCTCGCCCGCGCGGCTGCTAACCAAACCCGAGGGGGGTGACTACGAGGTCCGCTACGTGACGGGAAAAAGCAAGGTGTTGGCCACGGCAAAGACGAAGGTCGTCGCGGCAACGGCATCACTGCAAGCGCCCGACAGCGCCATGTCCGGCGGCACCGTTACCGTCACCTGGCAAGGTCCCAACGGACCGGATGATTTCATCACGGCGGTTCCTCCCGACAGCGAAGACGGTGCCTACCTCGACTACGCCTACACCCGTGACGGCAAGGAACTTAAAATCAATTTGCCGCTCAAAACGGGGGCCTTTGAACTACGCTACGTGACCGGCAACGGCAACCGCGTTTTGGTTCGTCGCGCATTGACCCTCACCCCGGCGAAGGTCGTGCTTGAGTGTGCCGACACGGTCAAAGCAGGCGGTCGGCTTGAAATCACCTGGCAAGGGCCCAACGGCGCCGCCGACTACATCACTCTGGTGAAGGCCGGTGCGCCACCGGAAGCCTACGGCGATTATCGCTACACGCGCGACGGTCAAACGGTCAGCCTCAGTGTCCCCAGCGAGCCCGGCCAATACGAGGTGCGCTACAACAATGAAAAAGAAACCGCAGTCCTCGCCAAAAAGCCGATCACGGTTGAGTAACCAAAGCGGCCGGAACATCGCGTTCCGGCCTTTTTTCCGTTTAGGCGACCGATTCGGCCTTGGACGCCGCGGTTACATGTAAACCCAGGAATTCGTTATTTAGGCCCTGGGTGGCAAAGGCGGCACGATACACCATTTCGACGGTGCCGGCTTCGGTATCGAAATAAAGGCCGTCGAGCACCATGGCCCCGGTTTCGCGACGTGACCGAAACACACAACGACAATGGAACTCGAGTCCTGGCAGATAAAACTGCACACTACCGCCGTGACTAAAACCGGCCAATGAAACAAATTCATCGCCGCGCAATGGGTTTAGAGCCTGTAAGTCGGGGTGCGCCGCCTGAAAAAATTCCGGTTTGATGTCGCGCGGCCATAACGGCGCCCGTTCCGACTGCCAAAAGGCGTCAAAGGTCCCGGCAAAAGGCGCACGCGATGCCCATGTCGGTGAAATCAGTCCATAACCGGCGGGAAAGGGTCGGTCCGTGTAGCGGCGAATCAGCGCGTTGGGATCCTCTAAATTGGGCAGTGGTTTGCCGGTGGCGGCCCGTTTACTTTCATAACACCCAACACCGACGGGATTGCGACGGTCCACCAAGCCACGACGGCCGATTGGACCACGTCCCCAGCCGCCAAAGGCCCGTTCGTAAGTCAATGGCATTTCCGTAAACGCCACCGGGACGGAAGGCACCATCCCCATAAGTCGCCGCTTCCACACGCGGTCTCCGTAAACGCGCAGGCGCTTCTCCAGCGCACCGACTTTTAACAGTGTTTCCATTTCCTGTAAGGGCTCACCACCCGGGGTGCGCGCCTTGCCGTACAGCGCAATATCGGCACCGGGCCGCGCCAACAATGCTTGTTGATCGGCAAGCAAGGCCGATTCAGGCCCTGCTTGAAAACGTTCACTACGGGAAATGCACTTTTGTCGCGGCGCCGGCTGAAGCGGTTGCCGACTGGGCGTACCCGGCTTGGGCAGGGCAAAAACAGCACTCAAAACGGCGGTGATGTGGCGACGACCATGAGCATCGCAAATGACAAAGTAATCCAGCGAAAAAGGGGTGGGATTGTGAATGAACTTCATAAAGGAGCAAGCCTCGAAGGAAAATTAACCAGGTCGACCGGCACATGGGCAAAAGGGTACCGATACAGACACAACGCCAAAGGCGGAAAAATGCCAAACTAGGGCACACGCAATTCAGAAAAAAATCCCAATTTCGTGATAGGACGGTAAAAAGGACAGCAACCAACCGGGTCGCTAGAGGGCGCGATCAGATCGCCCATCCTACTTGATATCAGAAAGATGCAGGCGTCAGATAAGGGGCCGACTTGTTTTTCAAGCACAGGTCCCGTCGGCTTAGTAAATACGAACACATGAATAAACCGTGAGAGTATGTTCCTGCAGGTTAATTCCCATCTGTTATACAGGTAATGGTTCTCGGTCAATGCAAAAGAGAAGTAAAACAGACTGGTATATGTATCTGCGATCACAAAAGCGCCGGTGCCATTGCCGCACCGCGCCGAAATTTGCGCGCGTAATGTTAGGGTAAGTTGGGGCTTTTGCCTATCAAGTGCGTAACTTGTGACTTCTTTCGGTCAAAGATCTGGCGCGAAACGGCTTGGAAAAAGTACAGACATAACAGCCAGGCATGTCGATATTTTCAATAACCCATTCCGTTCCAGCGCTTTGACCCAAACCACGGCCACCATGCGCATTTTATTAGGTTTACATTTGACCGACCTTTTCCGTCGCGTGTCAATGAACCGGTACGATCCTCGATCCCGCCGCCCGCCCCTCCCTGATCGACCAACTGCGCCGCATTGACGCGCCCGATCTGTCGTTCCCCAGATCCAAAGCCAACCGCGCCGCCACGTTTTGATACGCGGGGGTTTGGTTTGGGTTATTTGTAGAGGTGAAGCATGCTGAATATGAAAAACGACTCAATCATCGGCAACTTGCCGACGGAAGCTCAGTGGTCCTTGGAGCGTTTTGTCAACGCCCTCGAACGACGCGAAAAGATGCTGAGCCAAAGCGAAACACCGTGGTCTCACATGTGCGCAATCGAACAACAAATCTGGGACCACGCCGGCGAAATCCTCGCGCAACCTAAGATTTACCACCAATGTTTGCACGAAATGGCTGAATCACCGGATACCGCCTTGGTTCGCGCGGGTGTGTGGTTGTTGGCGCTTCTGGATCAAGGTGTCGAAGAGATCGGCGCCCTGCTAGAGCAGCAAGACGCGAACGAAGCGGACTTTGACGATTTTTTCCAGGCGCTCGGCCGTGGCTTGGAGAGCGTTTCCGGTGAAAAAACGCTGCCGCTAATCACCATGACCGCCCGCTCACAACACCCTGAGCGCCGCCGCTTTGCCGCTTGGTACCTGGGCTATCGTCGTTTAAACATTCCCATGTTGCTGCTTTCACTCATTGAAGACGATGACGAAGATGTCGCCTGCGAGGCGGCCCTAACCGCCGGCAAGCTGGGCGTCGTTGAATTGCGGCCTCGTCTTGAGAATAAGCTGCGGCTTCACTACCGCGTCGGCGATTTCACCCGTCGCGACCAAGTCGCCCTGGCCTTACACCTGCTGGGCTCGCCGCTGCCAGGACTGCACGCGCGTGCTTGTTTGCAAGAGCAGGAACCCATTTCTGAAAAGCTCGCTTTGCTTTTGGCTATTGACGGTCGTGCCGAGGACGAGGTGTTTTTTCATCAGTTAAATACATTGGCCCCAACGCCGACCGTGAACAGTCACGCCCTGGTTGCCTGGGGTTTCCCCAGCGCCGTCCCGATTCTAATCGAAGCGCTGGAACAACACCCCGACCACGGCGCCGCCATTGCTACCGCCCTTTATCAAATTACCGGCGCCCCTTTGTTCGTCGCGCCGGGCGCCGAAGAGGACCTCGCCGACATCAGTCTTCAGGACACCGAGGACTTCGACGATGTTGACGAAACCTGTTTGGCCTCCCACGACATGGAGAGCATGGATGAAGACGACGATGCGCTGGAGGACGGCGACAGCATGCAGGATCGCCCACTCAGTCGCGACGCCATGCGTTGGCACCACTGGTGGCTCGATCATCAAACAAACTTCGACCAAGCTACCCGCTACCGATTCGGATCGCCGCTTCATGCGCAGGTCCTCCTCAACCAACTTGGCCGTGAAGAATCACACCATGGCGACCGTCGCCGCGTATTGTTGGAGTTGGCACGGTGCAAAGGATTCGGGCCGGGCATGAGTTTCGAGCCTGAATGGTGGACCCAACACCAATTTCATTACCTAGCGGTTCTCAAGGGACGGCTTTAAAACGTGACTGTCGCAGTCACCGAGGCAACTGTCTCAAAAGCACGGTGCACCGTGACAGACCTGTCTCATGAGACACCCCCAATGAGACACGAAAACCAACCCCGTCGGTTAACCTGTTTTTTTAGTGCCTCTTACAATTCCACAAAATTGGTACCATGATTGCTCCAGACCCAGGTGACAAAAGCAAACCTGGAGGCGGAAATGATCCAATCTGTGTTACTGGCCGATGATGACACCCAACTGCGCGGATTTTTTGCCCTTTTCCTGCGCAGCAACGGCTGGCAGGTGGCTGAAGCCGGCACCGGCACTGAAGCACTCAAAACCTTCCGCACCGCCGCCGTCAAACCGGCATTGGTGGTGCTGGATATCCGCATGCACAATGATGGTTTGTCCACATGCCGTACCTTTAAAACCGATACCTTTATTGCCAAACACCGCCCAAAAATAGCCATTCTCTCCGGTGCGGATCGCGGCAAGTACGGACCTTTGGCCCAACGCGTCGGCGCCGATATGTTGCTGTCAAAACCAATTACACCGCAAGAACTGCACGTTAAACTCAAGCGTTTACTAAACCAGTCACCCAGCGCCCTAGAGGAAAAACGCGCGCACCGCCTTGATCCCGTCGTCAAACGAGCGGTGTCGATGGCGATGCTGTTCCAGGTCCCGCCAAGCGGCCGGCACGGCGACCCCAATCAAGCCAACCTTGCCATTGCGTTGGACAATACCTGCCGTATTTTACGCGAACAATACGGCCCACGCTGTTCCATTAAAAAAATCGACGACCACGCCGTGTTACTGCTGTATGTGGAACACCAAGGCAATATGGCGACGGTGAACCGGCGCGCGCAAAACGTGCTCGCACGACTGGATCATTTGGATCACTGTGAACAGGCGGCGCAGCTTGACAACAAGCGCTGCTGTTTTAGCGGCATCAGTTTGGAAGCGCTGACCCGGTTGGCGAGCAATCCCTCACTCCCCGTGGTGGTTGCCCATCTCAAAAGCATGATCCGGCAAAACCTGCGCAGCGGCCAACGGGGTACCCTCACCGCCGTCGAACGCTTTTACGACCAAGTTGATTAACGAGTAACCGGGTGCCGCCGCGCCCGTCACCGGTTGCCCCTTTCGTTAGCCGTACCGAAACGAAGGGAAACCGAGCCACACCCGAGGGGACATGCCGTGACCAAATCCCAAACCCTCCAGCCCTACGACAATTACGACAACTACGACATACCGACACCACCCACCGCGGCGAGCATTTGTACCGCTTGCCCGGCACGCGCCGAAAACGAACGCATCGCCTTGAAAGCGGAGCCGGCCGGTCATGCCATCGATCAACAGCGGCTTACGCGGCTTAGCGCTTTGCACGAGTTGCTAGGGCAAATCGCCGTCTTTTTTTCCGGGCGCGACCAGCCCTGCATGGGTATGACTGACATGCTCAAACGCGTCAGTGAATTCCTTCCCGCCGATCTCGGCTTCGTCCTGCCGGTCAAAAGTGGCGGCGATTGGATTCGCCATCCTGTTTGGTGGCACCCGCCCGACACCCAAGGTAACGAAACCCAGTCGCGACGACGCTTCCAAAAGACGCTGCTCCAGCACCTCCACCAGGAACAATCTTTGGCACAAATAGCCGAAGATGAGGCTCAGCCCGTCGTCACCTTAGACTTGACCCACAAGGGCCTTGGAACCGTGATACTTTTCCCCGTCGGTATTTTTGGCGAACGGCACGGCGTGCTGGGATTCCGCCGCTCAGGCCATCAAGCCGCCTGGGGCAGCGCCGACCTTTCGCTGGTTCGCCAACTCGGCGAGCAGTTTTCGCGTGCGCTGGAACGGCCGGCGCGCGACCTGGAACGCCAAATCGCCGCCCGACGGATCATGGAAACCGCCATTGTCGCCAAAAACGCCAACCGCTCGAAAAGTGAATTCTTGGCGCGGATGAGTCACGAGATTCGCAGCCCGATGAGCGCCATCGTCGGCTACACGCAAATGCTCACGGAAGGCGGCATTGCAGGACAAGAGGTGGAAAAAATCGGCGGTCATATTCGCCGCAACGCCCAGCATTTATTGTCGCTTATCAACGACATCCTCGATCTTTCCAAAATTGAAGCGGGCCATATTCAGTTACGCCCGGCGCGCCTCAACATCCGCCACCTCATCGACAATGTCATCGATTTAATGAGCGCCGCGGCCGCCGAAAAAGGCCTCACCTTGAGCAGCGTCATCGACGACGATGTGCCCACCCAAATCCACGCCGACGAACTGCGCCTGCGCCAAATCCTCATCAACCTAATCGACAACGCCGTCAAGTACACGGATCGCGGCGGCGTCGCCATCACGGTGCGGCGCGATCCCATCACCGCTGAATTCTTGAACTTTGCCGTTGCCGACAGTGGGATCGGCATCAAGAAAGACGATTTAGCCGTCATTTTTTCACCCTTTGTGCAGGGTGAGGCTCGCGAAAACCGCGCAGGCACCGGGCTCGGTCTCAGTATTGTGCACCAATTGGTGACACTTATGGCGGGCGACATTTCCGTTCAAAGCCAGGTGGGCCGCGGCAGTTTGTTCTCCATTCGCATGCCGTTCCAAACCGAGCCTCAAGCCGATTACCACGACGAGGAACGCGACGATGCACCGCCCGACACCGCCGCCACCCATTCGCTCGCCGGTAAAAACATCTTGCTTGTCGATGACGGCGAAGACAACCGCCGTATTCTCACTTACTTCCTCAACGAAGCAGGCGCCCAAACGACCTGTGCCACCGACGGCCGCGCCGCCCTGGCGCTATTTACCAACCCAGACCCGCTCGCGCCTGCCTTTGATTTGGTGCTGATGGATATGCTGATGCCACACCTGGACGGCTACCAAGCGACCCGGCAATTGCGTGCCATGGGCGTCACCACACCCATCATCGCGCTTACCGCCCAGGCGATGGTCGATGATCGCGCCAAGTGCCTCGATGCGGGCTGTGACGATTACCTGGCCAAACCGATCGCGCCCAAACGCTTGGTACAAACCCTGTGTTATTACCTCGACCACGACCGAGCCAAACCCAACCCTACCCTGGTCAACGACGCGAACAAGGTACTGGAAGACGTCATCGATCCCTCCCCGCTTTGGCAACACCCCAAACTCAAGTTCATCATTGCCGATTACGTCAATGCGATGGATCAATCGGTCAACCGCTTGGAAGCCGCCATCGAAGAAAAAGACCGCCGACGCTTACTCGACTTGGCCCATCGCTACCACGGCAACGGCGCCAGCTTCGGCTACCCATGCGTCAGCCAACACGCCAAAATCCTCGAGGAGCAACTGAAAGCCCACGCCACCATGGACCAGTGCTTCGCCTCGGCGCGCGCGCTGGTCAAGGACCTGCGCTACATTCACACCCACCACCGCAGCCTACACCAAACCGGCGAACGCAGCCAATTCGGGTGAGAGGACACCAGATACAAACCACAAGCCTTATGCTCCCGGTGCATTTAGCGAACTTAGCGCCCTTCAATTTTTTCGATGTTCACGATGACCACAGATTCGGCATAAAAGCGCAGGGCCCCATTTTCGAAATCGTAAACTTCCCAGTTGATCCCTTCCCACTGCCGATCCGAAATGTCGCTGACGTCGAAACCCATGACTTGAATGAGCGCACTACCAAAGTCGGAGATGTTGAGAGCGGAAACCCCCGAAAAACGAAGTGTCACTGAATAACCGGGCAGACGCCTAGCAGAAGACATTGTTAAATCCAGACGGCTTTTACCCTCTGAACAGCGCAGCACCATCTCGTTGATTTCAGACAAATAATTAAATTTAAATTCCGGCCAATGCTGTCGCACTTTGTCATAGCCTTCAATTGGTTGCAATGAGTCACCTCCATCGCGATGCCGTGTTCTGTAAACTAGCCGTCGTTGGGCCGACGATTGGGCACGTGACGACCCTTCTCGGTAATTTTACGCTGTTAAACCCAATGGCGCGATTCACCTTTCCGACCGTCGCATCGGCCGGGAAAAACGTCGGCCGACTTCGGCTTAACCGGAGGTTGGCACCGTGTCGGCGGTGACGACGCAGTTGCGGCCGTTCTGCTTGGCGCGCGCCACCGCGACCTGAGCTTTCTCCAGCGCCGAGTCTAGGTCGTCACGGGTGTTAAACGTCACCACGCCGATGCTGACGGTCACCATGACGGCTTGCTCCGCTACGTAAAACGGTCGACCGCCGACGGCCTTGCGTACGCGGTCGGCAACGATCTCGGCCTGCACCAAACCCGTTTCACTCAGCAATATGCCAAATTCCTCGCCGCCAACCCTGGCCAAACAATCGATCTTGCGGAGTTGGGCTTGGCAACGGCTGCCCAGCTCGACCAAAATCGCATCACCCGCCGGCAAACTGTGGGTGTCGTTGACGTCTTTGAAACAATCGATATCGATCAACAACAGACTTAACGGGCGGTTGTGACGCCGCGCCCGTGCCAACTCTTCGCCGGCTCTCATTTCGAAACCACGTCGATTGTGAATCCCCGTCAAGGCGTCGGTGGTCGCGACAAGGGCGATTTCCGCCTCGCGGTTGGCGACGCGTGCAACCAGGTCTTTAAGCGCGGTATTCATTTCGCTGAACTCGTCGCTGCCGTCAAGCTCTTGCACCGGCGCGTTTTCGGTGAGGCAATGGGTCATGTTCTCCCGCAGCAGGGCCATGCGATGCACGACCTGGCGTTCGACATAAACAACGATGAGCAGCGTGGCCAAAACAGCCAGTACCAAGGTCCCACCGATTAACCACCGCACCCGACCCAAGAAGTGCGTGGTGTTGGTGCGGATTTGGTAAACGCGATCCTTCGCGTCTTGTATGAGGCGGTTGGTGGCATCGGTCAAAGCGGCCGCCGAATCGCGCTCCGCTTTGAGCACGAGTTTGGTCTCGCTCTTCAAGGCGGCGATGCGGCGCACCTGGGTGAAGTAACCGGTCGGCCCAATGATCATGGCACTCAAACGCGCATGGTCGGCAATCATCGGCCCGTCGCCGCCCGGATAATCGGCACCGGCTTCGGCCAATAAATCGCGCACGGTTCTCTCCCGCTGCGAGAATAGCTCGGGGTTGGGTTCCACATTAATCGACAGCAACAAACCGGCAACCTGATGCATGCGATCGCGCCAGCGCGTCAATGCCGGCGCGTGTTTGGGATGACGTTTCGACAAGCTGTTGTGGGTTTGCGCCACCATGCGCAGAAAATTGGGAATCAAACGACGGGTGGTGGTTTCTGCTTCAATGCGCTGCGCCACCAACAAGTCTAATTGGCGCAGCAAACGCTCGATCTCGGCGCCGGACGTTTTCATTTCGATTAAAAAAGATTGATGGTTCTCGGCAAGGACGGTTTCGTCTAATGCCGCTTGAAAGGCCGTCCGGGTATCGAGAAACGCCAGGGTTTCGTTGAGCAAATCACTTTGGTTGCGGGCCAAGATCAGGTGTGGTGCAAAACCGGTCAAGGCATGGCTGTGCTCGGCCAATTTAACCGATTCGGCAACCGCCTCCATCGATGGCGAAATACCGTTGTCAAAGTCATGGGTAATCGAGGCGAAGACGTAAAAGGCACACAAACAGGCGGCCATCATCAACATCAACAGCAAGGTAAAGCTGGCCAACAAACGCACCTCAACGGCGTTCGATTTCTTGAGGGGATTATTCACCGTTGACCACCTCGCAATCGGCGGGTAGCCAAGCCGCAACCCTGTCGGGTCGGCGCCGCAACCACTCGACGGCGGCGTCCTGTTTGGTATACCCTTCAAAATCGATTAAGGCGGCCATCGATGAAAAGTCGTCCTTAGTCAGGACAATATTTTTGATGAGGTTAAAGGCGCAAGGCCGCCGTGCGACCAACTCGGCGCTGACGACCTTCTTAATCCAACCCTTGCTGGGATTACCACAATCGTAGGTGGCAGTGGGGTTGATCCCCCAGGCGGGGTTTTCATGACATTCGGGCTCGAAAGCGGGAAATTCGATAAAGGAACCTGAAAAGTAGTGTTCAATCGAGTTGGGCGTCCAGTTATAAACCAAAATCGGTTGCCGTCGCTGCACGGCGTCGGCCATTTCGATCCAAACGGCCTCAGGTTGAAGCGCGGCAACAATCTTGAAATTGAGGTTAAGCGCGCGAATTTTGTCGTCCTCGTGCTGCGTCCAGGGACCCATCAACACCATGCCGACACCCTTGGAATCTTCGGTGGCAAATAATTTGGCGCACTGATTGAGCGCGCGCCAATCGGGCAAGCCGGGACAGAGCTCGGCAACATAGTCGGGATACCACCACTCTTCACGGGTTTTCACATCGTGGTAGCCGGCCGAAACCAGTAATCCCGAATCGAGCGAGAGGTTTAGCGTTTGCTCCATCGAACCCTGCCAGACTTCCATCTGCACGTGGAGCAGGCCTTTCTCCATGGCAAAAAACTGCTGGTAAATGTCACTGGGTCGATAAACAACCCGAAAACCCAAGCGCTCCAAAAGGTTGCCTGTCACATAGGACAACACGATTTGGCTACTCCAGGTATTTTCGGCCAAAATCACGGGCTGCGATTCGTCGTTAGGATGCGGCCCCGAAACGCATAGAAGCCACCACCACAACGCGGCGATCACAAGCGTTCCTCAGAGAAGTGCCATGGCGCGAACGAATGCAGGCAACAGGGGTGGTTGGGACAAAAATAAATAAGCAGCATAGGGCGCCGACCTCGAAGAAAGCAAATCGGTATCGCTTATCTCCTCGTCCAACGCCCCGCAAACATTTAGTTCGTGGTTTTGAAGATGGTTCGCTAGGAAAGTGTTTCCCGTAGTTCGCGACTGCGACTGGGCCGCCAAATTTGTTGGTCCAGGTAAAAATGGTGGCCAATGATGCCAAAAAACAAGATGTAGGCCCAAGCATGCATCCCGCCTTGGTGCCAGCGCCCAAACACATCGGGCCAGTCGCCCAAATGCCACACGATCAGACCAAACAAGGCACCGACCGCCAAGGCCACGACACCGTAGTGCAAGGCGTCCCGGTTGATCCAACGCGCAGCCCCGACCGGCTCCTCGCTGTCACGATAACGCCGTTGCCCGTAGTGGTAGACAATGGCGTGGTATTGAATGTTGTGAAACAAAGAGTTCATGATGGCAATGAGCATTAAGGTTTCGGCGCCGTTGAGGTTTTGAACAAAGGTATCGAGCGGGGCAACGGCGTAAAACATGACGGAATAAAAAAGCCAGCACACGGCGGTATAGAAAAGCGGCATGAAGGCGGCGGCACCATGGACTTGCCACAGGCGGTGCGCCAAGTAGGCCAAATATACAGCGGCAACCAGGCTCAAGACGGGCGGCGCGTAAAAAAGCAAGGGTCGCAAACCGCCGTCCAAAAGTGCGGCAAAACCAGCATAGGTCCCTGGCAGTTTGAAGTTCACTAAAAAGTGAACCTGGGCCAGACACACGGCGGCGTAAAGGGCGCCGACCAAGTGGCTGCGCAGATTGTCGCCGACACCGGCTTTTCGGGTGTAGATAGCGGTAAACCCGTAGTGCTGCCGGGCGTTGTGAAACAGCGACCAGCAAAAGATGAAAAAGCCGTAGGCGGTTGCCGCGGCGCCGCCGCCAAAGCGGGCGTCGAAGGCCAAGGCCAAAGCCGGAAAGACAAAAAACACCAAACTGCCCCACAGTAAACGCGGGTGACGACGACGAAAAGACGCGTCGAAGTAGGTTCGCGAAAAGGTAGCCCAAAAATGGGAGCCCTCAAAAGCGACGACCCAAATCCAAAATAGCCAAGGCAGCAGCCGCGGCATTTGGAACGCGGCCAGGGCCACCAGTAACGTCAAAAAAGCGCCACCGGTAACCAAACACAAATCAAATAAACGATTGCGAATCCAGAGTTGATTAGAACGACCAGCCGGATATCCGGCAACACATTCAGTCATGCACGCCCCTTTTCATACGGTTCAAAACCGAAACTTCAATCAAAGCCCATGCGAATTGCCTCGTTTGACTCGAGTGGCAACTTCGTGGACGCTCCCTGCGGCAAAGGCTTCGCCGGCAAAGGATCGTCGCGTTTCTTTGCCGAGACCGACGAAACCGAACGGTCACCATAGCGGTGCCTCAACACGTGGCATACAAAAAGCACCCCACGGAAACGTTTGGCTGAAGCACCGGCAAAGAAGTCTGGTGCAGTGCTATACGTGTCAATTTGGTACCAAGGTTCCAATTTTTTTGGCAACCGGCACTGAAAACGCTCATTTTAGGTTAAAGGTGTTGCTTGATAAGGCAAAAACGCGTCGATACTTGGGAGTGCGCACCCCCATTCGTTGTTTTGCCAAACCGTAAAAAGTGTCCGCCCTACTTGCCGATACGCCGGCGCTTCCTTCAACACGTTTTGCGCCAAGAGCTTGCGCTACTTCAGCCGCCCCGAACGGCGTGGTTTAGGTGAGAAAGACCTGAATCCGGGTAAGAAAATCAGCCGATATCTGGCAAAATACCTCTTTTGATGGGATCCACCCCACTCGAAACCCAACGAGGCCCTGACCATGTACCCGACTGTTTTACGTTTTCTTTTTGTTTTGAGCCTGACCGCCCTGGCGGCCCTGCTGAGTCGCTGTGGCGGCGGTGGTGATAGTGACCCTACCACCACGACGCCGACCTTATTTTTTTCAAAATCGGTCAACGGCAATTTGGCGGTTTTTACCAGCCAGCCGGCAGACCAACTCGCGAGCGAATTCTCGGTCAGCGCAACCTGGGACTTCGGCGACGGCAGCACCTCCGCCGAATTAAACCCCCATCATTTTTTCAACGAGCCGGGTGATTACACGGTAAGCGTCACCTACCAATTGGGTGACGGCCGCCGCGTCAGCTACAGCGAACAAGTCGCGGTGGATATTCCATTCCAGTGCAGTGTCGACTGGCAGCACGTTTACGGTCCGAGTCCGTGGGTCTTCGAAGACCTGGCCGGCAGTAGCGGTTTTTTTGTCGGCGTCGGTGCCGGTGGCAACCTCCACGTCAGTAAAAACGGATTTGCATGGTGCAAAGTTGTCAATCGTTTTGCCTGGAACTTCACCCGCGTGCTCAAACACCAGGACCAATTTTACGCACTGGGTCATCGCGCTTATTTCGACGACGACGGCGACCCAAAATCGGAAAGTGTTTTGTTAACCAGCAGCAACTACCTTGAATGGCTGGTGATCGCTCGCTCGGCGTCGCTGCTGACCGATGTGGCGATCCTGGGTACGGAAATCATCGGGGTCGGCCACCGCGACTACGTCAGCAGTAACAACCAATCGCTGGTCTCCAGGGGCGTGATCGAGCGCTTTAATCGCACCACCAACCGTTTCGATTTGGTGCGCACGGCCGGCGAGACGGTCGAGGAAATCCGCACGATCAGACATGAGCTGTGGCTGCGTGGAAAACGCGGCGAGGAAGGAGATGCACCCGCCGCCTTTTTCGTTTGGAAAAGTAGCGACGCTGTCCAATGGCAAGTCTCGATAGAACACCCAACCTACCCGGTCCAAATCCCGCGGGGTAGCGGCACACGGTTGGTCAACATCACCCCAGAGCTGGTTTATTTACAAGATGATGAGTGGCTCCCGGCCGGCATCTCCGACAATGTCTTGCCCCAACGCTTGTTCTTTGCGGGCGAACGATTTTTTGCCTGGGCCGAGGACCGCTTCTACACCAGCCGCGACGGTCGTAGTTGGGTTTTTGTCAACCAAACACCGCGTCCGGGCCAGGACATTATCGACGTGGCCTTTAACGGGATTGTGTGGCAAGCAATTAGTCGTGAAGGGCAGCAATTGTGGAGTCACGACGGCGTGCGATGGCACGATCATCCCGAATCCCAACAGCCGCGCCACGCCGGTCGCCTTCACCACATTGCCCACACCAATGATGGGTTCGCGGTGGTCGGCGACGGCGGCTTGGTATTGCGCAGCAGCAACGGTCGCGACTGGCAGACCTCAATCATTGAGGAAAGCGCCAACCTCTATGCCGCCGTTCAAACCCAGGCCGGCCTGCTGGTGGCGGGCGAACGCGCCGGCCGCGTGCCTGGATCGGTGTGGAAAATCAATGGCGACAACCCCGTCATCCATGTCAAAGACGACCCGATTACCCACCTAGCCGCCAACAGCGAGATGGTGTTGGCGGTGACACGTCGTGGTCAGGTGGAGCGTAGCCGCGATCCCGAGGCGCGATTCTGGGAGAGTACCGAGCAGCTAGAAGCCCCGCTGTCATTGCAAGTCTTCGATGACGCCTTTTACCTGATTACCAACACCGGCCGTTTGCTAAAAAGCAGCGACGCCCGTCAGTGGGACGAAGTTCGATTCAATAACTTTTCGGTGCAAACCTTTGCCGGCAGCGACACGGGCAAAATTGTGGCCGGCACATCCTACAACACCGATCCCCCCACGGCCGGCCTGTTCTTTGCGGACGGCGGCGATTGGCAATACCAAGCCCTGCCCTTCGCCATGCGCATTCGTTTCGCCGGCACCGACCTTTACGGTTACACCCTTATCGGCAACCGTTTTGTCATCCCTAGTGCAGAAAACCACCCACCGGCCAATTACGTGTTCAGCCCGGACGGGTCGGCGTGGGTCGCGCAAACATCACCACCGGTACTGGATTTCGTCGACTTGCGCGTGACCCAGTACCGCGCCTTGGCCATCGACAACCAAGGTCGCTTGTTCCTGCGTGATTTCACCGGACCTTGAGTTATCGCGCGCAGTCTTCCCACCAACAGGGCGTGCCCTCAATGAATTGCATAACGGCGTCGAACTTGGGCGCATCCTCTTGGGTTTGATATTCCTTGAGCCCCCAACTGCCGAAACGGTCGTAAAGCTGCACGCTTAAAAACATGCACATCAACTCGCCGCCGCGTTCCTGCCATCCTTTTAAGTAGTCACTGTAAAGGACACCCATCCGGTCGTCGCGATTGGCGGCGAAAAACAGATTGCTGAGCGTTTCGTCGTTGAGGTAGGTATCAATGCCAACCAAGTGCTGGCCGGCCTCGTAGGCAATCAAACGCAGGCCACGCTGATCGGCAATGCCTTTGTTTTGCGTGACGTAAAACATGGCGTCGGCCAGGGCACCGTTTTGCGGGGCCCGTTCCCATTCGGGTTGATGATCGGCGTCGTAAAGCAAGCCACCGGTGGTTAATTCGGTAAACAGGTTGTTTAAGCCGCCGTCGCTTTCAGCCGCCCAGCCGATCACGGTCGGCGCAAATGAATTGGCACCGAGGTAACCACCAAAATAAGGCCCAATCGCAAGGGCGTCGAGATTTTGATAACAAGGCGTATTGCCGTTTTCAGCGGCGTATAGCGGGCAATCGAGCGCAGCCTCGCTGACGGCGGCCACGGTGTGAAAACCGCCCAGCACACCGATAACCCGGTCGGCGCCCAGCACACTTTTCCACACACCGCTAATCTGACTGGAACGCATGCCGTGGTAGTTCATGCGTTTGGTAAAGGGTTCGGCGTCGCTGTTGGGCCAGCGCGCAACGGCCAATTCCTCAACCCAAAAACCCGGCAAGAAGGCGGTATTCCAAATTTCATTACCGAATTCAATATAAGTTTTAATTCCGTCATTAAGGTCGTTTTTAACTAAATTCGCCAAATTAAGCACAAAGGCGTCGTCGGCCAAGGCCGGCATGTTGAGCCACGGCTCGGCGTTGAGCATGTTGGCTAATTCCATGCCTAATTCGTAGGGCGCACCCTGTTCCCAACGGTTCCAACGCGCTTCCGTCATTTGCGGACGGTCACCCCAAACCGAAGTAGCGTTGAGGTTGGTGCGGAAAAAGTCGAGAAAGCGAATGACGCGATAACGGCGCAAGTCGCTCAGGTAACGCGGATGAAAGCGTTGGTGGACGTACACATCGGTGAACGGCAGGCAGCCGTTACCACCGCAAGTCCCATCATTTTGGCAATACGAGAAGGGATCGCGATTACACACGGCGCCTGGCACAATGACGCGAATGTTGCGGATATAGTTTTCGGGATTGGTGGCGGTAATGCGCAGTAAAATCCCGCTATCCGAGGGCTCGGCCACATCGATAATGTGGCGTCCCGCCCGCGACAGCGTTTCGTTGTAGACGCCGTCGAACTGGTACTCGATGCTGCCTTCCCCGTCGTAAAGCACGGTGTATTGACCGGCCGGGTGCGCGCCCTTGTTGCCTTGCAGCATGAGAGCCGCCACGTAACGGAAGTTACGCGTGCCGTCGTCCGCCGCCGGTAAACTGCGTACCCACCCGTCGGCGTCGAGATCGAGCTTGTCCTGTTCGCCGGTTTCAAAGGCGGTGTCACTCTGGGTGTACCAGCCACCCGACATCTTGAAAATGTCGAGCAAGGTCCATTCAGTCGACCAATAATTGAGGTCGTGCACGTTGACGCCCAGGGCCGAGGTGCGGTTTGCGCGGTTGACGGGACGCCAATCGAGAAAAACCGAGGCTTCAAAAGCGCGTTCGTAGTATTCGAGCCGTATCTGGTGGCGGCCGGCGGGCACGGTCACGTTTTGCGAAAAGTTGGTGGCGGCCTGATCGCGCCAGGCATCGAAAAGCAAGGTATCGTTGAGCCACAAACGCACGCCGTCGTCGCCGGTTAAGCGGAAATGATAGGTATCGGCTTCAAAATCAAAATCACCTTGCCAACGCGCCGAAAAGCCGTCGTTGGGCACACCAGATCCCGGGCCGTCGTAACCCCAGTTATGCGCAACGTAAGCTTCGGTGGTTTGCAAAAGCGGTGTGCCGCTGAGCTCGGTGTTGCCGTAGTAGCTCACACAAAAAGAATTGGCGCAGTCGTCGTTCAGGGTGACAGGTTCCCAACTGAGGGAAACCGAAGCAAAAGTGCCGGCGTTTTGCGCCGCCAGGTTAACCGCATGGTCGCCCGCCGCGAGCGTTAAATCCACGCTGTAGCGCTGCTTGTCGTCGCCAAGGGCGGTCGTTAAAACATCGGCGCCGTCAATTTGCAGCACCACGGCGGCGGTCGTCGTCAGTTCAAAGCGGTAAGCCGCGGCGGCAAAGGGAAAAGACCGTTGCCAAACGCCGCCGGCGAGAAACACGTGGTAGGCATCGCCTTCGGCGGATAGCGTCGCGAGGCGGGTCGAACCCACCATTGGCGCCGTCGCAACCTGATCTGGGCGCGTGCGCTCGGGCAGGCCCGTTTTCTGTGCCCATAGCGTCAGGGAATTGAAGATTAAAAGGAAAACCAAAAAACGAACCACGGCTGTGTCTCCTCGTCGACCGAACGTCTCGCGCTCACATTAACAACGTTATACAACACCCGCGCCGATTTGCTTCAGTGGAAGCGAAAATGCTTGCGTGCGATAACATTTTTGAATGGCGGTGTAAGCAGGCCGGGGCTCAGGGGGACAATGCAGGGGCGGCTGAATAAGCCGGCGCGCGACGCGCTGAAAGAGCCTTGGCACACACAGGATAAAGGGCTTGACTTGCCTTGGACGGGATACCAATAATAGGGCCGTTCCCAGTTCACAAGGTCGCCTTTTTTCGATGTTCGGGGTATTGCTGCGTACCTGGGATTCTCCGCCTTGCGATGACGACTTTCACAAAGAACAGGACCCCATGCTTTTTTCAGAACCCGCGTTTTTATTGTTTTTCTTACCGCTGCTATTCGCGATTTATTTTGCGGTTCCCAAGGTTTTGCGCAACACGGTGTTGCTGATCTTCAGCCTGGGTTTTTACGCGTACGGCGAAAAGCTGTTTGTCCTGCTAATGCTGTTCTCGATCGGCCTCAATTACATGTTGGGTTTGGCGATCCACAAGGCGGCCACCCCGGCAGGCAAAAAAGCTTGGCTGGTGACGGGCATTGTCGGTGACCTCGGCCTGCTGATCGCCTTTAAGTACGCCAACTTCTTGGTGGACAACCTCAACGCCGCCATGTCGGTGGTGCAACTGCCAACGGTTCAGCTCGATCCAGTTCACTTGCCCATTGGTATTTCGTTTTTTACCTTTCAGGCCATGAGTTACATCATCGATTTGTATCGCGGCGAAGTGAAGGTGCAAAAGAACCCGTTTGATTTGGCGCTGTATATTTCCCTGTTCCCGCAGTTGATTGCAGGCCCGATTGTGCGTTACCACGACATTTCCGAGCAATTGAAAGGGCGCCGCCACAGCTTCATGGGTTTCGCCTACGGCGTGGAGCGGTTCCTGATCGGGCTCGGTAAAAAGATGATCATCGCCAACGCGGTCGCCTATCCCTGCGACCAAATATTCGCGTTGCCGGACAACGAAATCACGACGCCGCTGGCGTGGCTGGGCATCATCTGTTACACGCTGCAGATTTACTTCGATTTCTCCGGTTATTCCGACATGGCCATCGGCCTGGGCCGCATGTTCGGCTTCAAGTTCCTCGAGAACTTCAATTACCCCTACATCTCACAGAGTATTACCGAGTTCTGGCGCCGCTGGCACATCAGTTTGTCGAGCTGGTACCGCGACTATCTCTACATTCCGCTCGGCGGCAACCGCGTTTCGCCGCGCCGCACCTACTTCAACTTGATGACCGTTTTTTTCCTGTGCGGATTGTGGCACGGCTCCAGTTGGAACTTTGTCATTTGGGGCATGTACCACGGTTTTTTCCTGATCTTCGAACGCCTCGGTTTGGGCGCGCTGCTGAAGAAGATGCCGCGCCCTGTCCGTCATCTTTACTGTCTCCTGGTCGCCGTCATCGGTTGGGTATTCTTCCGCGCCGAGACGCTGCCGCAGTCACTGACCTTCATCGGCGCCATGTTTGGCATCGGCTCCGACGACAGTGGCGCGCGCCTGCTCGGCCACTTCCTCGACGGCGAACTGGCCGTCATGATTCTAATCGGCATGATTGGCGCCACCAGCATCGCGCCCTTTGCCTCGAAGCGCTGCCACGCCTTTTTGGCGGAAAAGATGCCCGAACGCAAGCAAAGCACGGAACACCTGTTGGCCGTTATCAAGTGGCTGGCCTTGTCGGTTATGTTCCTGTGGTGCTTGGTGCTGATGGCCGCCAGCAGCTACAACCCGTTCATTTACTTCCGTTTCTAGTTCCGTCCGCTCGCCGCCCCAGGAGGCTCTTTCGTGTTTCACCGTCGCCGCGTTCATTGGTACCACAAACTACTGACCTTCACCTTTTTGGTGATGATCCTGTTGCCAGGCGTCGACATGATCGTCGGGATCGATCAATCGCCCGTCGCCGGCCAGGTCACCGCGTTCCCCGAATTTCGCGGCGGTTTGCGCGGCATCGCCTCCTTTCCCGGTCAGTTTAAGTACTGGTTCGGCGAGAACTTCGGCTTTCGCCAGGCCTTCATTCGGGTGCACGGCAAAACCAAAGCGGGCATCTTCAAAACCAGCCCTTCGAAAAAGGTACTGCTCGGTCAAGACGGCTGGTTGTATTACCTAGACGAGCGGGTTTTTGAGGATTACCGCAACCTCTACCCCTTTGACGACGCCGGCCTGAGCCAATGGCTCGAGCTGCTCGAACAGCGACAGGCTTATTGTGCGCAACGCAACATCACCTATTTGTTCACCATTTCGCCCAACAAACCGTCGATTTACCCGGAGTTCTTGCCGCCTGGGCGCGAACCCCTCGACCGCCCCAAACGCCTTGATCAATTGCAAAATGCCGTTGATCAACGGTTGCCTGACGTGGCCATGATCGATGTGCGTGACGCCTTGCGCGCGAATAAAAACAGCCATGGTCCCCTTTATTTCAACACTGACACGCACTGGAACGAAATGGGTGCTTACGTCGCTTATGTTGAGATCATGACCGAACTCAAAAAAACCTATCCTGAGCTGGAAGTTACACCGCTCGACCAAATCGAGGTACGCGAGCAGGTTGATAACGGCGGCGACTTGGCGCGTATGATTGGTTTGAAGTTTTCCACTGAGGAAACCATGCGCACACCGGTTTTCCCGCAACCACGCAAGGTTGTGCGGGAGAAGGACGGTTCCGACCTGACGGTGGTGGTCAAGGACGTGCTGAAGGGCGAAGAAGGTTTGGTGACGCTGTGTGAAGACGGCGAAATTGAATCGGCCGTGATTATTCACGATAGTTTTGGCCAGGCCTTAATTCCCCTGCTTTCGCGGCATTTTAAGCGTGCGACCTTTGTGTGGTCGAACAGCTTTGACAAGGCTTTGGTTGATAAAGAACAACCCAAGGTTGTCATTCAACAGTTGGTGGAGCGCCGTCTGCTCAATTGGACGCCGGAACCTGAATAAAACGCCCGCTAGCCTAGCGGTTCGAAGCGCTTGAGCGGGTTGTCGTAGGGTTCGGGTACCTTGGCCGCGTTTTCCGGTTGCATGCTGTCGGCGGCGTTGAGATGCGCTAGCTGTGGCAGCCAGGTGTGGATGTAGGCCGCTTTGCCGTCGTAGCGTTGCGCTTGTTTGATGGGGTGAAAGTAGCGGTCGCGCCGTGGGTCGTTGCCGACGCCGGCCACATAAGCCCAGTTGCCCCAATTGCTGTAGACGTCGTAGTCGATCAGAAGCGATTCGAAGTATCGCGCGCCCCAGGTCCAGGGTAGTTTGAGGTCGCGCACTAAGAAACTCGCCACCACCTGGCGGCCGCGGTTGCTCATGAAACCGGTGCGCGCCAGTTCCAGCATGTTGGCGTCGATGAAAGGAACACCGGTTGTGCCGGCGCACCAGCGTTGGAACAGGGCACGGTCGCGACGACAGGCCGGCGCGCGCCCCTCGATGCCGCCCGCAAGGAAATAGGCGCGATCGTGTTTGCGGAAGATGTGGCGGAAATAGTCGCGCCACATCAGTTCGAACAGCATCCAGTAGGTCGACACGTTTTTGGCGCGCTCGCGTTCGTAACGGTTCACTTCGGCCACAATCCAGCGCGGGGACAAACAACCCAGTGCCAGCCATGGCGAGAATTTAGACGAGTACTCACCCAGCAGCCCGTTGCGCGTGTATTTGTAGGTTTTCAGCCGATCACTTTCCCAAAAGTAGTCGTCGAGCCGTTGTTTGCCCGCCGCTTCGCCGCCGCAGAACGGGTTCACCGCACGTGGGTCGGCCGGCTCAATGCCGCCGGCCGCCGTCACCAACACCTTTTGGCCGGCATAGGTCGCCGTTGAGCCGATGAGTGCGGCCGTCGCCGTTGCAAAATCGGGTGCGGCCGCCGGTGCCGGCGGCAAGGTCGGCACAGCGAGCGGTGCCGCAACCGTCACCTGTTTCTCGCAGCGTTTGCGGAAGCTGGAAAAGACATCGGGAAGATCGTCCTCGGCCCAGGGCAAGTCGTCCGGTGTGTACAGACTGTTGCCCCAAAACCAGGCCGTCGCCACGCCATCACCCGCCAACGTCGTCTGTAACCGTTGACGTGTGTGACGTTCTTCCCACGCGTGTTCGTGGTGCGCGTAGACGCGGTGAACACCATGCGTGCGGCAGATTTCGGGAATCACCTGCTCCGGCAAACCCGCCACCACCCACAGGCGCTGACCTTGCGTCTGCAATGCCGCGTCGAGCGCGCGCAAACTTTGCAGCAAAAAGGCGTCGCGAAAAGGACCGCGACGCGGGAAACCCAGCCCATCCTCAGTCGTCGGCGGCAATACGTAAAGCGGTATCACCGACGTCGCCGCACGACAAGCCGCATCCAAGGGCGCGTGATCGTGCAAGCGCAAGTCGTTTTCAAACCAAACCAGCGCCGTCTCCCCAGTTGCCGCCGTCATGGGTTGCGCCCACCGTAAAAACCGTCGAGAAAACGGTCGGCGTTTTGGAAGTGCAGGTGGCGTTTACCGGAATCCATTTTGTCGTACTGACGCACCATCATGCTCAGCCGGTGATTTTTGGCGAAGAAGCCGCGATGACGCGCGATGAAACGCCAAAATAAACCGTCCCACACCTCTTGCCACTCGCCTGCCGGGTAATCGCTCATCTTGCGCAGGTAATTGGAACTGGAGAAGTAGGGTTTGGTGGTCATACCGCCGCCGTCGGCGTATTGACTCATGGCGTAAACGTTGGGCACCATCACCCAATCGTAGCTATCGATGAAATAGGTCATGAACCAACGGTAAATCGCGTTGGGTTCCATTTCACACAACAGCATAAAATTGCCGAGCACCATCAAGCGTTCGAAATGGTGCGCGTAGGCGTACCGCTCGACCTTTTGAACCAGGTGGTCAATCGGCATAATGCCGGTGGTGCCCTCCCAAAACGAGGCCGGAATCGGGTTGGTATGCCGGAAAAAGTTGCCCTGGCGTTGGTTGACACCCTCGACTTCGTACATGGCGCGCATAAACTCGCGCCAGCCGATAATTTGCCGCAAAAAACCTTCCAACGACGGCAAAGTCACCGCGTGATCCTCGGCGTGGGCCAAGGTGCGTTCGATGATTTCATCCGGCGAAATCAAACCAATGTTCAGCGCCGGCGTCAACAACGAGTGATAAATGAACGGGTGATTAACCGAAAGCGCGTCCTCGTAGGGTCCAAATAAGCGAAAGCGCGTGCGCAAGAAGTAGGAAAAGGCGGTGCGCGCCTGGTCGTGGTTAATCGGATAGTTAAAGTCGTCCAACAAACCGGGATGATCGGCAAAGTGTTCGTTTACATATCTTTTGGCTTCGTCAACGTATTTGGTGTTGGGGATGGTGCCGATCTCCGGCGGCCGATGCCCGCGCGGCAATTTCTTGCGGTTTTCGGTGTCGTAACTCCACTTACCACCCAATGGCGTTTCGTCGTCTTCCAACAATAAACCCAAGCGTTTACGTTGCCAGGTGTAGAAATCGGCCATGTGGTAGCGCTTGCGTTTGTACAGGAAGGATTCATACTGACGGCGCGGTGTCAGAAAGTTCGGACTTTCGTACCATTGAATGGTCATGCCCAGTTTCTCGGTGAACCGCTTCAAACGCCGTTCCAGCACAAAATCGGTGGGATCGACCACGTGCACGCGGCGCACGCCGTCGCCGTGTAACTTTATCAGCAGCAACTTCAAGCTGGGAAACTCGGTATAGGCCGCGTAGCGCACCCGATGACGGTGTTGGCGCAGATCATCGACGTAGGCCTTCATACTGGCGCGGTGCAAGACCAGTTTTTGTTTGTGAAACCGCACCGGGTGACGCCGGTCAAAGAAAAAGAGGCTGTCTTCGACCAGCCAGGAAATACGGCCCGCCGCAACGCCGGGATGTTTTTTGAACAGTTGGTGCGGGAAGATTAAGGTAACTTCCATGGATGCTCCGATCACTTATTTGGATTGATAACGACCCGGCGCCACATGGCGCGCGAGGACGCGTTGGTTCTCGGCGCGCACTTCGTCGCTCGCCTTAAAGCGATAAAGACGCGAGCGCGCTTGTCGGCCGCTTTCGACCAAGTCGACGATGGGAAAGGGATAATCGAGACCCATTTCGCAATCGGCGAACTGTTGTTCCATGTCGGTCATTTGCCAGGGTTCATGAATTAAAGCAGGCTGTACCTTGGCCAGTTCCGGCACCCATTGGCGAATAAAGTCACCGTCCGGGTCGTGTTCCTTCGACTGTTTGACCGGGTTGTAAATGCGAATGGTGTTGATGCCCATGGTCGCCGCCTGCATCTGGAATTGGGCGTAGTGAATTCCTGGCTCGAAGTCCAGGAAATGGCGCGCCAACAGATCGACGCCACTGCGCCAGTCCTGCCACAAATGATGCGTCAAAAACGAAACCAACATGGCGCGCATGCGGAAATTGATATAACCGGTGCGCGCGACACAGCGCATGCAGGCATCCACCAAGGGATAACCGGTTTTACCGGTCGACCATGCCTCAATCGCGCCGGAATCGCGTTCCTGGCGGATGGCGTCAAAGGCGCGGTTTAGGTTTTCGAACTCCATGCGACATTCGCTTTCGAATTTTTGAATGAAGTGGCAGTGCCAGAACAGGCGTGATTGGAAGGCGCCGAGCGGTTTTTTAAAGGACGAAGTTTTGCGCGCTTCGTTGCGTTCTTGGTAAACCTGTCGCATCGAGAGATTGCCCCAGGCCAGATACGTCGACAGCCGGCTGCAGCTCTGGCGGCTTTCGGCCGGCTTGGAGATGTGGCGCGAGTAATCGGCACCGCGCTCTTGCAAGAACGAGTGCAAACAAGCCCAAGCCTCGCGTTCGCCCCCTGGCTGCATGTGTGGGTCTTCGAAGAGCACCGGAGCGGGCAGGTCGTCGCCGCAGTGGTTGTCCCAAAATTCGTCGGGCAGAAGCACGGTCTCGAGTTGCTCCAGGTCGACCGCATCAAGCGGTTGGTGCATGAAGGTCATCCAGCGTTTGCGCCAAGTGGTGCGGCGTCGCAGACCGCGTAGCACACCGTTGTTTTGAAACTCGCGCCACTGGATACCGTGATCCGCACAAAAATCGAGCATGGCCAGGTCGCGGTCGTAGGTCAGGCGCACGCCTGTTTCTTGGTAGCTGAACAAGGTGTCGATGTGGAAGCGCGTGCGCAAGGCTTCGAAAAACGGCAAGACCTCGCCGTGCACGATGTGCAGCGCGATTTCCAAGGGTTCGAGACGGGCCGCCATGTCTTCGAGTGACTGTAATTGGAAGCGCCAATGGCGCGCGTCGGTGGTGGGGTGTTGCCACAGGCTGGGCTCGAAAAAAAACAACAACAAGGTCGGCTTGCCCGCCGCAATCGCCGCCGCTAACGGCGCGTGATCGCTCAAGCGCAGGTCCCGTTTAAACCAGACGACGTTTATTGCTTGTTTTTTAGCGCTGCCTTTAGACACAATCTACCTCATCACCGGAATGGCGTTAGTGTAGCCTGGATGCACGTCTGTCGAGGTTCGTGTCAGGGCCGGCGCTAAGCCGATACCACGCATGAAAGGAACCATGTATGTCGCAAACCATTGAATACCAAGGTCAATGTCACTGTGGCGCGGTGCGTTGGCACCTGCTGTCGGCACCGATTACCGAAGCGTTGAAATGCACCTGCTCGATTTGCCGACGCCGGAATTCGCCGATGTCGAAGGAATATTACGGCCCTAATCGTTTCACACTGTTGTCCGGCGAAGATGCCTTGGTGCTCTACAAATGGGGCGACGGCGACGTCAACCACCGCTTCTGCGGCACTTGCGGCGTCTACCCGTTTCACGACACGGTCCAGAAGCCAGGGCATTACCGCATCAACTTGGGCTGCATGCCGGCGGTTGATTTGACCGCGCTGCAGATCACCCTTTTCGACGGCGCCAACTTGCTGTGAAGCAGGTTCGGCGAACAAGTACCAAGGCACAACCCTCGCACGAAACGCCTCTTGATCTTGTGGGCCGACATAGAAGAGTTGAGGGAACGGCGCCGCCACGGGCCCGGCGCCAAGACGTGATCAAACGTTGAAATAGCTGTCGAGCGGCTTGTCGAGGTCGATTTGGTTGCGTGCTTCGGCCAAACTGGGACCGCGCGCCAACAAGCCGGCGAGGCCGGCGACCGGTTTGGCCGGGGCCGCCTTGGCCGGGGCCGGATGTTTCGCCTCACGCGGGGTTTCGGGGCCGGCGTCTGGCGCTCCGGGTGCGTCGAACTCGAAGCTAAAGGTGTCAGCCGGCTTGGCAAAATCGTCGCTTTCGAAACCAGGCATCGAGCCACCGAGTGCTCTGTATTCTTTGAAAACTTCGTTGACCTGACGCATAATGCGGCGTCGGTCAAACTCCGTGAGGTCGGCCGATTCAATCACGGCGATTAGGGTTTTGCGGCGTTCGTTGTCGGCATCGTCGCTTTTGCCTTGAATCAACAAGCTTTGCATGGCTTGCAGCGGTTCGGCAATGCTGGGAAAACTGTTGAAATCGTCGCGCGTTTCGGTGACTTCGACCCGGAACAACATGTAATCCACGTCCGTGATCGCGACCAACTCGCCGCCGTCGTTGCGTTGCTTGAGCACACCGTCGACCTGCTGCAAGCGGGTTACATCGACCTGGTCCTCGGCACGAAACACGGCGAAGTATTGATCAGCCAGCGGTTGGCCGGCACCGGTACCGGTGAAGGTCTGCGCCAAACCGACACAAAGTGAGTTCTTGCCGGCGCCGAGTAGGTTCTGCACACCGGTGGCCAGCGGCGCAGCGACCGTGAGCGCGGCCGAGACGGCGGGCACGTTAAGCAGTGAGGAAAAGCTGCCCAGCGTCTTGAGGAAGGCATCCATCGAATCGTGTTGCAACACCGAAAACAAGCCGGCGGTTAATTCGACGGTGCCACCACGAAACGGTAGCAGCGAGGTCAGGGCGTGATCCCGCGACACGACACGGTCCAGATTGCCGGCCTCAACGTCTTTGAGCGTAAAACGCCCGGCGGCGTGGGGAATTTCCACCGAAGGCTGGTTGCCGTACTGCAACTTGACGACCGAATGCACCATCGGCGCAAAGTCGCGAAACCACTTGGTACGGCTCGACAAAACCATACTTTTCAGCCACAGCCGGAAGTAGTGCTGATTGGCCTTGGCGGCTGTGCCGGGCGCGGCGCCGGCATGGCCGTCAAAACCCAACGCCACCACTGCCAAATGATCGCGATCCTTGTTGAGCTGGTTCTTAAACCATTGAATACCCATACGCTACTCCTCGTCATCTTCAAAAGGTTCAATTTCAATTTCGAAGGCTGTCGTTAAACAAATCTGGCCGGCCACTTCAGGAATGGATTGCCCGGATCCCCACGTTTGCCGGCTGATCCGCAGCCGTAGCTGCCCCACCGCATGCAACAGCGCATTTGGCCAATTACCGCCACGCGATTGAAAAAGCGCAGCCGACAATAGCTGTAATTCATCCCACAAACCCGGGAACAGCGGCGGAAGAAACAAAACGGCATCGGCAAAACCTTGTTCCACCAGCGCCCCGGCAAACCCGCGACCGTAGGCACACTCCAATATGTGCCAATTTTTGAAATCTTCTGCAGGCATTTGAACCAAAACCAACGGAATGCGGCGGTTTACGCCAATGGTTTCCGGCGCCAAGAGTGCCCCTTCCGCGCGATGCCCGGCATCACCCAAACCCAAACGAAACGCACCATTCCCCAAACGCATGGGACGCCCGATCAGGTGCAGGATATCGAAATCTTGATTGTCAGAGCCAAGCTCGAATGATTGCCATAATTTGTGAAATGGGTAACCGGCACGGTGCTTTTCACCACCCATAATCATCGCCGATGCTAACCCTTGTTTTGGTAGCCTCGCGAGTTTGGGGAGAATCCGCCGATAAGCGCGATGCCAAGCCGACACCAATGGACCTTCACCAAACCAGTCGTAAGCACTTTCCCATGCCGGCAAACAAGCAGCGGAATCCATCAATCTCAATGCGATGACATGATTGTTGTGAATTCGCTCAGATAACAATTTCGAGAAAAAAATCATGGCCGGTTTGTTGGTGTCGTTCAGATCCAAACGCAGCCTGGAGGCGTGGCCATGGAAATCAAGTGTAAATTCCAGCTCTTTCTCGATCTTCTTTGGCGTGTCTTCCGTGCGGATAACAATCACCATTTGAATCAAAGCGCCACGAGTCGGCTTGACTGATTGGCCCAGTGAAAACCCTAAAGTTTCCGTACTTGGGGCATCCTTCCCTTGCGCATCAAGACCTGTAACCTGAACCGGTAAACGAGGCTTATGATCCTCATCGTCACCCATGACGGCCTTTTCGAGTCGTGCCCGCGCTTCCACCAACATGGCGCCCAATCCTTCCAATGGTTCGCCGTGTTGATAAAGTGGGATCAAATCGTCGATATCAGGCAACACATGGGGCGTCGGCATCTCGCTGTCGGGTAAAGAACGGCAATGCCACAGATCGGCATAACAAATGAGATGGAACCCCAAGGGGCGGGCCGGATCAAATGCAGGCAAACAGTCGATGGCGTTTTGATACAACGGGTAAGCACGGTCGGGAAAACGAAGTGCCATAACCCGTGCGACGTCAATTATTATCGAAACGAAACGCCTCACACCAAGTCGCGCTTTGAAGCGTTTCATATTGGGTTTACGCCCTAAACCAAGCGCCCAACGACGTATCATCAACCGAAAAAATGTTTGGTGTTGCAGGGGTCGTTGGCGGTACAAAGTATTGAGCGTCAAAGACCAATTCGGCAACTTCAGGGGGATCGGAGGCACCGTCCAACGCTTGGCCAGTAAATTAAACTCCACCACATCTAATGCCACCTCGATCCCGATGGCTGATGTGTTCAGCGCGCGCTTTTCAAGCAAAAGTCCCTGACGCGCCTGCTCTAAGTCGGCGACACGCCGAATGGGATTACGCGACCAAGAATGGTGAATCCATTCCAAATCGAGACCCCGTGACAGAAAGGCCTTATCAATCGGCAAGGCCCCACGCTTTTCGTCGCTCAAACTGATAGGCAATGGCGAAAACCATTGCCTCACCCGTCGAATAGCCGTTCGAACAGCTTGCTGCAGGGTGGCTGCATCGGGTTTTGTTTCGCTTTCTTCCAATAAATCAGCTAACTGTTGCCCCACCAATGCGGCAAACGGCTGTGGCGCATCAAGCGCGCGGCACGCAAGAAGGGCAAGACGTGGCACGAGGGTCTCCCCTTGGTCGCGCGGAACCTGTAATTGGAGCGGTAAGGGCTCAACCGGATAGTGCACGAGTTCTGGCAAAACAGCCGGCAGTGAATCAGTTCTTTGAAAGTAAAAGAAACTGCAGAATCGTGCCGAGATGGTGTCGTGCCGCTCGAACAGAAGATGACGCACATCATCAAATTCCAGAACACCTTGCCGAAAATAACGCAAGAGGAAAAACCGGATCACATGACTGAGATCACGATCACATGACCAATATAAATCTGGTGCGGCCGGCATACACTTGCTCGCCTGGAAGCACGAAAGAAAATGGCGCAGTTCTTTTTGAAGTGTGGCTCGGCGACGACCCGCATTAAGCAATCGGATACGCAAGAATTCGGCATAGAGACATACCGATGAATCCTTGGCGCGCTTCACGATTTCTTCCAGCAGTGAACGCAGGTAAGCATGACCCACTTTGCGTTGCACCGCACTTTCTCGACAAGCCAGGTAGGCTTCGCAGGCTTTGAAAACCGCGGACGTAAGGCCAGGATCAGCCGGGATTTGATCACGCCAGGCCTCCAGACGCGCTTTGCCCGGAGAAAAAACCGGCTGATCCTCCTTGCCAGGCGGCGCAATCCTCATTCCCAACACCATCACGGCTGCTTTGGGCGCTTTAAACGAGGGCAGCGGTTCTGGGTTTGCTGCAAAGAAGCGGTCCGCAAATTCATCAATCACCGCACTGGATTGCGTTAGATAAGCAAAGAATGCGCGACCCGTTTCATCCTTTTCCAGAAACGGCAGCCAGTTAAAGGCGCCGTCCCAGGCGTGGTCGCGCGCCTCGAGCAGCAGGGCATCCAACGCAACAGGTTCGGGCACAGCCCATTCGTATTGGTCGGCCTTCACCGTAAGGCGCCGGAATATCGCCTGCAATCGTTCGAATTGGCTGTCCTTGACCAGGGCGTCTCGCAAGGCCGGCCACCATAACGCGAGCCGCTTCGGGTCGGACAACCGAATCACGTCGATGACGTATTCAGGATCAACCCCGGTTGGGTTGGCGGCAATCGCCCGCCCCAGGATTTCCAGTAGTTTGGTTTTGGCGGCGGCCGGCGCTGATGGACGCTCGCGTTTGAACCACCGCAGTAAACGGCCACGCAATCCCTCGAGCACGGCCAAAAAATGGCCCTCGGCATTAACCCACTCAAGGCCGGTACAATCCAGCCAAGCGACTTGCGCGATTTCCTCGGGGATCGGCGCAACAAATGCCGTAAACGTGGCTTGATCGAAACGCCCCAACAAAGCCATCGCCGGTAACCATTGCTTGAGGGTGTTATCGGTGATGCGACCAACAACCCGCCGCGCCACGTAACGGTCTTCACCTTCAGCCGCACCGGACAGGTCAAGGTCGGGCTCTTGTGCCAGCCAATCGCAGTACAGCGCGCAGTCGAAGGGGCTGTAATAAACACCGGCGTTTGTGTCCGTGATGCCGTCGAGAACCAGCGACACGTCGGTCCGACACAATCGCAGCAAGTCGTCACGACGGGACTCAGCAACCGCGCGACTTTGGAAATAAAGGCCCGCTTCGGTGGCGCTGAATGGTTGTAAAGCAAACAAACGCAGGTAATCACGCGCAGGTAAAGCCGGCGCTTGATCGGGGTGAATCGTCCAACCGCAACCCGCCTTCGCCAACAAGCGACGGCCGGCAAAAATCAGCGTGAAGTCGGCATTCTTGCCGCGCAAGGCTTCGAAGATGGCGAAGGTGTCGGTGACGGCGCGGGTGCGGTTACCGTCGACCCGTGTACCGACCAGCTCTTCGCAGGTATCCAACAGGAACACAACCGGCTTTTTTAAATGGCGAATCATGTCGGCAAACAGGCTCAGCACATGGTCGAAGCGCGGATGTTCGGCAAGGCTGACAATGCGCCCCTCGGCCTCGTCGAGCTGGACCACTTCGTGAAACCCCAAGATCTCGTTGCTAAGCGTGGTAAACAAGGTGCCGGTGTGGCCCTCGGTGTCCTGCAGGCGCAGTTCCTCACCCAAGGCTTCCAGCAGCAAACCCGGCGAACGGGTTGGATAATCGGGGTCGAGGAAATCGAAATCGATGCGGGCGGCGATGTAGTCCCGGCCAGGCTGCCGTTCACTGAGCAAATAGCGCAACAGCATGGTTTTGCCCATGCCGCCCATACCGAGGTAGTGCAGTGCCCAAGTGTCGGGATCGTCGAGCACGGCGTGAAAGGCTTTGACCTGTTGCTCGCGGACCAAATAATGGCGCAGCTTGTCGGCATCGGCCTGACGGCGCCGCGTCACTTCCAAACGCCGCGCGGCACCTTCCACCACTAGTGCGGCGCGCGGTTCCAGGTAGGGTACCAAACGCCGCGCACAGGTCACAAAGGCCATGGCACGATGGTTTTGATTGTCGGCCAAGGCGTCGTCCACATGGGCATGCAGTGTTTGCTGGAAACCCTCGACGTACGTTTGCCACGCGAGCAACGCCCAGTAACGGGTCGCCTCGGGCACGGCACGGGGATCCTCGGCCACCAACGGTTGAATCGCCGTCGCCATTTTGCTCATGTGGTTTTGCAACGTCGTGAGTTGGTGCTGATCGTCATGGAGGAACATGTCCAACACCCAGGTGCGCCACTGTTCGGTCACCTCGTACACGGCGTATTCGGGCGCGGCGGGCGTGGCCTGACGCCACACACGGCGCGCGGCTTTTTTGTAACAAAAGCCCTGTGTCACTAGGGCATCCAGCCAGGAAGCGTCGGCGCTGTAATGCAAACGTTGCAGCAGGCGCGGCGTCCAGGCCGGCAGCAACGACAGTTCGAAACGGTCGCCACATAATTCATCCAATACGACACGCCGCCTTTTGCGCACCTCGGCTTCGGCCTCCTGGCGCATGACTTCCAGTTTGATATCACGCAAAACCGGCCTCCCGGTAACGCTCGAGCCGGTCCTCGTCGTCGACCTCGCGCAGTTCATTGCGAATCAAACACATTTGGTAAGCCAACTCGCCTTGGCTGTACAGCGACGAGGGCACGCCTTTGACCAGCAGTTTCATGGTTTGCAGAAAGGGGCAGTCGCCGTCGTCCTCGCCGGTGCGCACCAACGCCTTCTCGCGCAACATAAGGAACTGTTGGTAGGCCATAATTTCGTTTTCATGCTGAAAATACGAAAGTTCCATGCGATTTTGCGCCCATAGCGGCGGTCGTCCGTTGAGCCATTCCTTGAGCGCCTCCACTTCCTTTTGATGTTCCTGTTTGCCGCGATCCGAACAGGTCACCACCACGTTGACGGGTTGATCGTTGTGGCCGAGACCGTCCTTGCCGACGAAATGCTTGAGGAAGGTCAAATCGTCGTCGACCATCAGATGCGCGTCGTCGACCAACACCGTGATCGGTTTTCCCAATTCGTTTTGCAAGCGAGTCAGATCCAAACGCACCGCCAGCACCGCCGCTTTAAGTAATTGCAAGGTACCGAGCCGAACCGCGCCGGCCAAGGCGTCGGGTAGCGGCACCGCATCCGGCGCGAGCTTGTGTTCGATGAGTGCTTCGACCAAGCTTTCTTCTAAAAGCGTTTCTTCCGGCAAACCCAGAAAAGCGTTGCGGCTCACCCGAGCGGCCTCACTCAACAACAGAGCGATCAACAGCACGGGTTGTTTGGTGACCGGTTCGGGCAAATCCATATCGAGCGCTTCAATCACGGTCACCGGCAGCACCGGCACGCCGCCGTCGACGACGATCTGTTTTAACAACTCGTGCAGCACCATCGATTTGCCCATTTTCTCACTGCCGACGTTGCCACGCGTTTCCAGGATGAGCAGCGTTTGCACAAAACCCTGCTGCCGCGTGCCCAACAAGCGGTAACGGGCAAAGACATCGGCGCGATCACACAGCATCTCTTTGTAACGGCGCGGATCGATGCTGTGCGCTAAATCCATCAGCGCTTGGGCTTGGCGACAAGATTCGGCATCGACCTGTAACGGCGTCGCCACACCGCGTGCCAACACCGGTCGCGCCCAGTCGATGCGTTCCTCGCCGTTTTCCTTGTGAACCGCCGCCCAACGACCTTCAGCGACGGCGTCGACCAACGACTCCCCTTTCAACAAGGCTTCGTAGAAACGACGTGTGAACAAACGGCAAACGGTGTTGCGCACACGGCCGCCCATGCCCACCGCCAAGGGAATGCCTTGGCGCACCAAATCGAGCACCAGCGACGCGCCTTCGTTGCCGGCGAAAACCCCGGGGCTCATGGTGCCGGCACTGTTGCAGGCGTTGAGCACGACCAGCGGCTTTTGTGCAGCGCGCAGTAGTTTATCCGCCAAGGCTTCGGCGCTGAAGTGCGCGATGCCGCCGTCGCCGTCGCCCAACAGCAAACAGGCGCGGCCGTCAACCAATTCGCCATGGCCGATGAAGTGAACCACGTGCGGCTGGAATACCTCGAGCGCGCTGTCGAGCTGATCGCCGTCGGCGAGCGTCAAGAGTTGTTCGTTAATGGGAATGCCGAGCCGACGTAAACGGCGCAACAGACCGATAAACTCGCCACCGACGCTGAGATGCCCGCCACCGGCAAAACCGCCGCCGGCCTCGGGTCCAACCACAAACAGCACGCGCAAGGGTGCGGTCAACAGCGGCGTGGGACAAGGCGCGTCGGGCAGGTAACGCACCAGTTCGACCTGCTGTCGGGCCAGGTATCGTTGGCCGCAACGCATGAGTTCCCAGGGAAATTGATGCCAATCGTCGAGGTTGTCGTCGAAGCTGAGGTACAGGTGTTTCGGTCCCACGATCGTTTGCAGCGACGCCCACCATATCGGCCCAATTAAGACGTGAAACAAAAAGGTACCGGCGCGATCGGCCTCGTCGCGATGCAACTGCACCGACGCCAGCCGCCGCAACAGTTTGAACACGGCTTCGGGCGAGGTCTTGAGCTCGCCCATATCTGGTACGTCATCGGTCGCGGTCGGCGCCAGCGGGATTTTACCGCCACGAAATTCGGCACAGGGCAAAGTTCGCGGCGGCGCCACCGCCTCCCCCGCCGTATTCTTTAAGGTCGCAGCTACCCCATCACCTTGCGGCGTTAAGTGAATGAACAGCGCGGTACTCATGTCGGTTCCAAATCGGCGAAATAAGCCAGCGGATCTTGGATGTCGGCCACCGGCGCAGGCCCACCGGCACGAGTTCCATCGGGGCCACACTTCTGCAGCACGGCAAGCAGGCGCGTGGCCAAACGTTTGCGGCCGGCCACATCATCGCCGGCCAAGCTACTTTGTGCGCGGTAACCGGCCGCCGCGAACAGGGCGGCATCGTTGAGCGATGAATAGGTTGCGATCACCCCGTCACCCAGCAAAAAGGCCGTCCGCTGATCAACCTGACCACCCGGTAAAAAATCCTGCGCGCCGCGGCCACAGAGATCGGCAAAGGACACACCCAAACCCGGCAAGGTCCCGCAAGCAGCCTCGGCGACGGCATCGAACAGTTCGCGTTCCGGCAAGGCGGCGACGGCCTCCCCCCAAGGCGCGGGCAATAAGGCGCGGTCATCGCCGGAAAAAGCACGCCAGAAGGCGCACAGCAAAGCAACGCGCCATAGGGGCGCCGGGTAACGATCTTTGTGATGCAGTAACATGCCGCCATGCGCCAACTCGAAATGGGCGACGGCGCTGACCGCTTCCGGTCCCATCAAATGAACCGACACCATATCGGCGAATAACTCCAGCGACCATTCACCCCAACGGTAGGGTTCAACCGCGCTTTTATCGCGCACGACGTCCTTAATCGCGTCGCGGAAACCCGCGATTAAGCCCGCATCCGGCGCCAGCGCGTATTGCAAATGGTGACCGACCTCGTGACCGATAAATACCAGCCACCAAGGCGCGCGCCGATTGGATTCGGGCAAACACAAAAGCGGAATCGGCAGGGTCGCGATGTATTCAGCCAGCTTCGGGTCGTAGGTCCTGACGGCGCCTGGCACCATGTTGGGCAAAATGGCGGCGGGCGATAAATGGTCGTGCAAATACGCCAACGGCGGCGGGCGACGCGCGATCGGCAAGCCGTATACTTCCGCTTCAAACAGGCTGGGCGCGAAACAGCTCCACACCACTTCATCGGCAGCGGCCAAGCAGGCACCGGCCTCGGCGCGCTGGTCGACCTTGTCGCGGTAATAGCGGTAGAGTCGGCGCAACCACAGGCGCAAGCTTTCTAACTGAACGGCATAGCCGTGCAAAGCGGCGTGGTCGGCGGGGCGTTGGTCAGGTCCGCAGCGGCGGGCGAGCTCTTGCAGAGCATCGACCAATAAGGTTTGCAACGCGGTGCGCTGACTGTGAAACAAACCACGCTGATCGCTGTCGGCCCAATCGCGCAGCCAAGCCTGCACGCGTGTATCAAACGCCGAAATTTCGCGCTGAACCTCGTGTAAACGTGCCTGCGCGCTCGCCACAAAAACCGGATGGCTCATAAATCCCTTGCCCCGTGTTTGTCATATTTTTTCAAAGTATAGCATTTTCACCTAGATGAACCCACACTAGGCGAGGCATTTTTGCAAGGCCAAACGCAACAGCGGCGGCCCGGCAAAACCTGGCAAACACGCCGCATGATCAACACCTCATCCTCGGCTCAAATCCTTTTAATTCAAACGAATCGGCCCCCGAGATTTTTTTTTAATTTCGCGGTAGGGGGAAAATAAAAGAGCCCCGTATACGGGAGGGACAGGCGTTCCGCCTTTCAATGATTGCAAGCACCATTTGGCGAGAGCTTCTGTTCTCGCCACTTTTTTTTTAGGGCTCGCGCAGGCAGGAAACCCGCCAGGTGAAGCGCATGAGCGGCTTGCGTTGCATAGACGTTGCCACGAGAACATTGAGCAACTGAATATTGGCCGTACTTTGACCCTCCGCACCGCTGGGTCCGTCTCGCGTCCCGCCCACCTCGCGCACCCAGTTACGCGCGTTGTTTTGTTCCTGAGCGGAAAAGGGCAGCACTTCCAGGGAAACGCGCGTCGGCCGACAGGGCGCCACGCCTTTGTCGCGATACAGCAGCAATTGCAGGGCGCGCCACCACTGCTCAAGCGCCGCCCGGTTTTTGAGTTCTTGTTGCACGTGCATGCCGTTGAGGTCCCACACGGTGGCGAAATACACCTCGTCCCAAGGTTCAAAACGCAAATCAATGCGCGCCGAACCTTCGAAGCGTTGCCCCTGACCGTCGCGAAACTGAATGCGCACCAACAAACTGGTGGTCAGCCCGGAGTCCAGGTAATCACGCACCTCGGCCTCGCCCAGCACACTTTGGCTGAGCGTCAGCCACAGGTCACCGCCGCGCTGTTGCAAGCGCGGGTCGCCCTCGACCGGCGGCGCCAACGCCAGTGCCACCAGCAGCCACCAGCCGCCCATTACGGCCGCCACAAGTACTCAAAACGCAGGCGCACAATCGCCCACGCATTGCGGTACTTGATTTCAACGGTCGAGACAGCGAGGTGATCGTCCCGACGCACCAGAGACACCGCGTCTTCGCGGCGCACGTTGTCGCTCCGGTGGTAAAAAGCGGCGCGCTGTTTGAATTCCAGGCGCAAGTCGCCGTAGCGACGCGTGCGGCGCGTGCCCCACAAATCCACCGCGTAGACGGCATCACCCGTCAGTTCTAAGGACCGCTCGCGGTCGTAACCCACCGCAAGCGGCTGCGTCGGTCGATCACTTTGATAATTCTTTAAATCGCGATCGAGGCGACGCGCGCCGGCCACCACGCGATAGGCCATGTTGTGGCGATTCCAATAGGGTCGATAAAGTTCCCAACGAAAGTCAAAGGCAAAGTCGTCGTTTTCGCCAACGATGACCTGGTTCCCTTGCGCCAAGGCGCGCACATCTTGGCTGTCACCACCCATGCGCAAACCAATTTGCCAAATTTGACCCCGACGCGGCACAAACGCGTCGTCGGTGGTGTTGAATTCCCAAGTTAAGGTGAGATCGCCGCTTTCCTCGGTAACATCGACCAGCGTTTGCGTCGAACCCACGTCAAGCGGTCCGCGCAATTGGTTTTGTGCCGTTTCATAGTGGCCGACGAGCTTAAACCAGTGATTTTGACCGGCAGGCACACTAGCGGTGAGGTTGACGCCCCAACGCTCACCGTTTTCAGATTCAAACGGCCGCTCACCCAGCACCACGGTTCGGCTTTGATTGTCGCTCCATGTCAGTTGTGCGTCGAATAAGATGTTTTGATCGAATAAGTTAAAATGCGAATAACCCAAAGTTAACTGTTCGCCGAGATCAAAATCACCGTGGCGCCAATTGGCAAACGACTCGGTGCTCAGGTACAACAAATCGGAGGCGCCGACAAACCAGCGCGCGCCAACCAGCCCGGTATCGAGGTTGGTGGTGTCGGCGCGCTGCTCGGAACGCGACCAGTTGCTGGTGATCTCGACAAACCAAAAGCGCGTTTCCACGATATCGACCACCAACCGGTAAGCGCCGCGGCGACTGCCGCGCTTGAGCTGGAAGCGACATTCCATGACGTAGGGCAAACGGTTAATGCGCTGCATGGCCAAGCGCAACTGTTGCTCGCGATAGGCCTGACCCACGACCAACAGTGACTCTGACAAAATGACAGCCTCGGGAACTTGCGCCTCGCCGCTGACCTCAATCGCCTCGATCAAAAAGGACGGCGCCCGTGTGTCAGTCGACAGCACGGACGGCGCAGCATGTTCCAGCAAGGTGGGCGTGCTCAGCCACAGGCTCAACCAAAAGACTAATACCAACGCGAACCCCTCCCCCTTCGGCATCCGAGCGCGCCGCCCAGCAGTGACGACACAAAGGCGTCATGACACCACAAGGCTGAAGCGCACAGGGTCAGGTGGTTCTCGTGAAGGAACATGGTTCTCCCAATTAAGCGAATTTGGCAGGTCACGGTTCGTAGTCGTAGGCAAGACCCAAGCCAAATGTGCCCCACGCCTGTCGGTAACTCAGGTTGGCCTTCATTTCGTACACGGTTTGGCTGCCGGTTCGGTTGCTGTTAAACGGGTTTGGTTGATCGACCATCGATTCGTAGTCCCGGTAGTTGACACCGCCAAGTAGATCGAGGCGCAACCCACCGAAACGCGACATGCGACCGCCGTCGAACAGGTCCCAACTATAGCCGGAAAAGACGCGATAGGAATCGGTTTCGAATTCGTTAACAGCAACCCGAAACGCATCTGTATCAGCCACAATGTTGCCTTGCGGCCATTGGTTTTCGGCGCGAGAAAAAACAGCCGACCCGCCGTAAAACCACGAATGCCGCGGTCGCAACGGCCGATGCCGACGATAGGCCACTTCGAAGCTGTCACTTTCGTTTTCACCCTGGTAGGTATAGACGCGGTCATTGCCAAAATCCCGATCGACGTAACGCGACTCGCCGTTGTAGCGGCGAATCGTTGCCGCGAACAAGCTGCCCTCGCGCGGCGCAAAATCGCTGTCGAGCCTGTTGTGCCGCCACGACAGGTTCCATTCATCCGCTCGGTGACGACCTTCGTTTGTGACCGGTCCAATCGTTTCCTCGTCATAAATATAGGGTCCGCTTTCACTGGTACGGTCCGAACCTGTGCGCGACCAATTCAGATGCAAGCGGTGATCACCGGCCAAAGGGACCGCCACCTCCAACTGGTAGGTCGGTTCATAATCGGTTTCCGAACTGAAAAACGATGACGAACCCATGCGGGAATCGTCTTGCTGCTCAACTTCGGCGCGCAGGTAGAACCCGCGTTTAAACAGGTTAAAGTGCTCGTAACGCAGTCGAACCGAGCCATTGGTAAAGGTCGAACCGCCCCAGCTCCAGTCGGGTTCAACCGCCATGCGCAACATTTGGCCCGGCCCGAGGTAGTAACGACCAATCAGGCCCGCCGTATCGCGCTGCTCGCTTCCCGAAAACTCGCTACTGCGAAAAAGGTCGGTGCTAAAGTCAATTTCGTAAGGGCGTTTTTCTGTCACGTGCAAGACAAGGTGCCCCTTGCCTTCGTCGTCATAAGATAGGTCATAGGATACATCGAGCACGAATGGTAAACGGTTCACCCGCGCCACCGCCGCTTCAATCCCATCCGTACCTGTTTCATCGCCCACTTGCAGCCGCGCCGCCCCCAGAACCAGCGCTCGGTTGATGGAACCGCTGCTGTTAACCTCGATGGTTGCTAAGGGTTTTGGTTGATAAAAGGGGAACAACGGCGGCACCAGAACAAGGAAAGCACCGATGCACAAACACAGATTAATACGCATGACAAACTCCTGACAGTGATGGTGAATTCTCGCTATACGACGGTTCCGAAGCATGGGGAAAACGGCGGGCCAAAACGGCCAACACAAACGCAAGCGAGTAAAAGACAGACACATCCGACAAGGCAATCACAATGCCAACCGCAGGCTGGTCCCGCTCCAGCAGATAACACTCTATTTACCAAACAGTTAATCCACAAAGACAGTAGATTCATTCTGCCGATTCGTTGCTTTTTTTCCGATCTGTATGTTTTTTCGTTGGTGCCCCCGGCGTGCTGTATGTTTTAACAGACAGCACGCCGGCTACCGAACAGTGAAGCGCCACCCACAAACAACCGCGCGGTTGGTGTCACTTTTGCTTAATTACCCGGGCCGGCACCCTTCGGCCGCTGGAGTCCTCCATGAATGTACGCACCCTTATTGTGACAAGCGGCCTCATGGTCGCCGTCGCGCTCCTACTATTCGGCGTGTTTCAACGCCAGGTCAGCCGTTTTTGGTTGAACTTGGCCACCCACCCCGAGGTGCGCTTGATTTTGGATCAGGCCGGCGCGGACCAACGTCGCCTCGCCCAACTGGATCCCGAGCACAAAAACGATTACCGCGCTCGCTTCGAGCAAATCCAGAAGGTGCGCCGCAATCTGTTGGTGCTGCAACACAACCGTGAAGACTTGGCGAAAAACTACGAAACCATTCTCGCGGGCCTGCTGTTGTTTTTGCCGGCCACGGGCCTTACCTGGCTATGGCTCACACGTCGCCGCACGCACCGTTGGCTGCAGGCCTTGGACGAACCCCTCGCCCAGTTGGCCCGTGGTGACGGCGCTGTTCATGTCGCCGACAAACAACGCGGTTTGTTCCGCGCCGTTGCCGATAAAATTGAGGCGGCCGGCCGCGTTTTGGCCAAACAGCAAAACCAAGTGCGCAGTCTGCAACACCTACAGTCATGGCAGGAAGCATCACGCCGCCATGCCCACGAAATCCGCACACCGCTGACGGCGGCGGTCATGGAAGTGGAACGCCTACGCGCTCTGCTGGAAGAACCACGCGATACTTGGCCCGACGAACTGGCCGTCACAACCGCCTCAATTCTGGAAGAACTGGATCGCCTCAAACGCTTCACACAAGGTTTCACCTCGTTCGGCAAATTGCGGCAACCCCAAATGGAAAGGCTCGATTTAAACGCCTACCTCGACGATTTCCAGCGCCTTTTCGCTCAGGGCTGGGACAACCTCGTCCTTCGCTTTCAGGCTCAAGCCGAACCGGTCACGGTTGACGCCGATCCCGAGATGGTGCGCCAGGTAATTGTTAACCTTTGCAACAACAGCTCTTTAGCGTTGGCCAAAAACACAGGCGACATTCGTTTCGACCTCACACAAAACGGCGCTGAAACCCAATTGGCCGTCGCCGACAGCGGTCCCGGCGTGGCCCCAGACATGGCCGAACACCTGTTCGAACCCTACCGCAGTAGTCGTGGCTTCGGCGAAGGCATGGGCCTTGGCTTGGCCATCGCCCGCAAAATAATGCTCGACCACGGCGGCGACATGGAACTCACCCGCAACGGGCCTGACGGCGCCACCTTTACCCTGACCTTTCCCACCCCCAATCTGGAGCAGCCATGAGCCACATCTTAATTGTTGAAGACCACCAAAAAATCCGCGCCAACCTGGTGTTTATGCTCAAAAAACAAACGGACCTGGCCATCATCGATGTCGCCAGTGCCGAGGAAGCGCAAGCCAGCCTCGCGGCGCAACAGCCCGAGCTCATGCTGCTCGATATTCGTTTGCCGGGCATGAGTGGTATCGAACTGATCCAGGCATTGGGCGATAAATTGCCGCCGACGATTGTCATCTCCGGCGAAGCCACCATCAGTGAAACCGTGGAGGCACTGCGGCTGGGGGTTTACGACTTTATTGAAAAGCCGGTCAGCCGCGAGCGCCTGCTGCGTTCCGTGCGCAACTGTACCGAACACCACCAGCTCAAATCGCGGCTGGCCCGTTTGGAAGCCGATTTGGCCGAAGCACCGACCATTATTGGCGATTCGCCCGCCATCACTTTTTTGGTGCAGCAGTGCGCCAAAGTGGCGCCCACCGATGGCCGTGTCATGATTCGCGGCGAGTCCGGTACCGGCAAAGAGTTGGTCGCACAGTATTTACACCAAAACAGCAAACGCGCAGGTGGGCCCTTCGTCAAAATCAACTGCGCCGCCATTCCCGCCAATTTGATTGAAGCGGAGCTGTTCGGCCACGTGCGCGGTGCCTTCACCGATGCGCGCAACGACAAGGCCGGTCTGTTTGAAACGGCCCACAACGGCACATTGTTTTTGGACGAAATCGGCGACATGGATCTCAGCCTCCAGGCGCGTTTATTACGCGTTTTGGAAGACGGCAGCGTGCGGCGCTTAGGCGACACACGCGAGCGCCAGGCTGATGTGCGCGTGATTTGCGCGACCCACCACGATTTAGAGCAAGCCGTTGCCGACAAAACCTTTAGACAGGATTTGTACTTTCGCTTAAACACCTTGCCGCTGCACATCCCGCCCTTGCGCGAACGCGGCGACGACATTCGTCTACTGTTCTTTTGGTTTCTGTCGTTTTACAGCCGACGCCATCGGCTGGCGGCGAAAACGGTCGACAAGGCGGCATTGCAAAAGCTACAAGACTACGCATGGCCGGGCAATGTGCGCGAGTTGCGCAACTTGACCGAACGGCTTGTGATTCTGGGCCAGGACCCGGTGACCTGCGACGATCTGCCGGCGACGTTCCACAACTTGGCCCCGGTCCCGGCCTTGGTGGCGACGGCCGCCGCGAATCAGCCGCTCGAAATTTTGCCACTGCGCGAATATCGCAACCAAAGTGAACGCGCTTACATTACGGCGGTACTGGAGGCGTGCCAGTGGAATTTCAGCCAGGCCGCACGCAAATTGGCAATCCAACGAACGTACCTTTACCAGAAAACACAGTCGCTAGGTATCGAAAAACCAACGCAGGATTAGCGATACTAACATTAAAAAGAGTAACGGCCTAAACCTGACCTTGACAGTTAAATAATCGAGATTAAAGATGGTAAGCGTTTTACGGTTTATGGTGAACATTTCTCTTTAACAAAAGATAACCTCACGCATGTCACCGCAACCCAAAATTCTTCGACATCCACACGTAACGCGTAAAAAACTTTAACCCATTTTCTTAACGAAGACCACAAAGTGTAATTCAAGGAAATTAAACCGGGTTTCTGACCTATTCATGCGTAAATTTCGATCACGCGATGTCGATTCAAAAAAACGAAACACACGACATTCCATGCTCACCTTATCCATTTTGTGTCTCTGGCTCTCCTCCCCTTCATCTGGCGCAACCGTGGTTCCACTGACACAGCTCCAGCCACAATTCTATTTATTTGATTTTATTAAAAGCACAGGTTTCTTCATAGAGGACGGCCGCCTTGATGGTTTCCAACCACTGTTTATTACCACAAGCACAAATGGCTGGTTTCTTTGGGAGTCATCTCAATTCAGACCCCCACGCATTGTTCAGCTAGAACACGACGGCACCTTTATTAATTTTGTTGCTCTTGACAAAATCAACGGCTGGGAGACGGGATTTGGAATTCGCAGCGCTTATGGATACAAAACCAATCATGCGCTAATCACCTTGGAAAAATATTCTTTCGAAAACCCAGATCATCCAGAAACTGTCGTAGCCGATCTCAACCTAAAAACATTAAAACTCAACAAGTTTGATTTACCGCAACAATCAGAAAGTGGTATTCGCTGGGTCCCGTTCACGAATGAAAGTCAAATCATCAAGATGGACACAATCGGAGGCAGCATATTACTCGGTAATTCCAAAGGAAAAAACTTAAAAGTCCTTAAAAAAGAAAAATGTACCACACCAAAAGCCCAAAAGCTCTTTACGCTTAAAACTGCCTATCAAAACAACAGCACCTCCCGCACTTAGGTTCAACCTAAGCTTTCAGTTCATCACCAATCAGGATAATTTTATAACGTGCCAACACAATATATACAACGACGAGGGCGATCCCCAAGGGGCCACATTAATCACTATTAACCATAAGGGTCAAATCAAGGAAGATAGAACACTTCTTCTAGCGCGCTACAGAAACCAAGAAATTCGTTATCACAGCGAAGAAAAGGCCTTCCTCTTAATTAACAACCAGAAATCGGAAATCAAGAACCCTTAATCTATTCCCCATAAAGCCACGGCTATAGTTTCAAAACTGAACTGAGCGATTCGGGTGGATGAAATAGCTCAGGAAATCTCATCAACCTTCGCCCTTCGCTTGCTCAGCCAACAGGGCGCGCAAAACACCGGCGAGAAACGGCAGCGTCAACTGCGCCACCTTGGCCGGCGTCACTTCCATGATGTCAAACGGCACAAAGCGGTCAACCAACAAATCGCGACGAATTTCCATCGAAAATACGCGTTGTGGATAACGAGCGCAATGACCATAACCCGTCGCGGCCGGGTGCAACGGGTAAGGCTCGTCGCGTTTGACGACGAAGCCGGCTTCGCGATAGGCACGTTCAATCGCTTCCGTCATCACCGGCGGTGCCAGCATCTCGCTTTCGCCAGGCGGCGTCGTAATCGTCTGGATGTCGGGCCGCAACGGATAGTTTTTGTATTCCTGCAAATAGGCGCGTTCCAGCGTGTCCACGATAAACTCGCCGTCCACCAAAGACACCGTGATCGGTGCGTAGGTGTGCAGGTTAAAGCCGTAACCGCCACCACCGCAGGCCCATGCGTAGCCCGCGCGCGCCACCTCTTGGTATTGGTCGTAGAGATCGCGCAGCAGCGTCAAATCGCTTTCGGATTCGATAAAGGACGCGCAGGTGCCGGTCAAGTTGGCGGCTTTGCGTGCCGTCTCGTCGATGTCCCAGTTGCGGTTCACATCGACAATGGTGCGCGGCAACAAACTGCGCAATACCACCACGCGCAAGCTTTGCACCAGTGAACGCAGGCTGTAGGGATCCGTCTCGCCGCCAAAGTGTCGGTCGAGGTAACCCAAATCGATCAGGTGTTCGGCCAACCAAAAGGCATACTCCGGCGAACCTTGGTCGGTGTTCACATAAAAAAAGCGGTCGTAGCGGTCATTGCGGTAATCACCAATGCGTTTTTTGAGTGTGGCCAAATGCTCGGCCTCGGTGGCACCGTGTGGTAACTCGATGAACAGCGGCAAAATCGGCGCGTCGTCGGGTGAATCAGCGTCAAACCCGTAATGGGTGACGGTGCAAATATCGGGGATGGACTGTAGCTGCTCCAACATGTGAACGCTTAGCTCCTGGCAAAATTAAACATGGCGGCAACACAACCCAACCGGGCGCCGGCCGCACAAGAAAATTAACATTATCGAGGCGTCTGGAAAAGCCTGCTCGTATAAAACTTGGGAGGCGCCCGACTTAGCGGCGCTTTTGGCCAGGACGCCAAGCTCCAGCAGCATGGAAATGCGCCCCGCACCCGCTTCCTCCAAGCCGTTTTCCACCAAACCTTTAGACAAAGCCATCACCACTTATCGCGTTTTTAAGGTAAAAAAATTACCCGTCACGGCGCCCTGCGAAACCACGTAGCACGGCCGACAACCGCGCCGAAACGGGTTTTCGACGCCACGCCGTCTAACCTTCCTATAAATAACCCATGCCGAATAATTTCAGCCGATTCGCAAGCATCTGGTAAATCTTGAAGATCGGGCCGTTGGTTCCCCCTCACTTGATGCTAAAATGACCGATTGATTCCTGCAGCCCGCTCGATTGATTTTCCGGGCTCCTTTGTTTTTCGCCGGCAGAAGGACTACCCACGTTATGGAACAGGTTCCAAAAAAGCCTTCGATCACCTCGCCCAAACAGGCCGAGGCCATGCTGAAACGGGTCACCGAGCTGATCTGTAGCCGCGCCGAACGTGAAAGTGAGAAAGCGGCGTGGCTGGCCAAACGGTCCGACCTGGAAACCGCCTTTCAGGAAGAAATCGCCAACCAACTGATTCCCCACAAGGCCTCGCTGCACGGCCAACTTTACGACCACCGCGTTTTCAGCGCCGACTTTGAGAACCGCCGTCGCGACGCCATGCACCAACTCGACGCCTGCCAAGCCGGTCTGTGGCCCGTCGCCGAACACGCCCCGACGCGTGCAGTGTTGTGGCAAGCCCAAGTGCAAGCGCGCCACAGTGTGTTTCGCCGCGAAAACTTACCGCTCGAACAAGAGCTGGAAGAAATCAAAGAAGAGTACGTCAATTCGCGCGAGCGAATTCGCGTCGAATGGCAAAAGGAACTGCGTCATCCCAGCGCGCTCAACGACGCCCTCAGTAGCCGCCAGCAAAAAGTCCGCAAAGACGCTTGGCAAGAAGCGGCCCTCGCCTATTTCCGTCAGGCCCCGCGTTGTGAAGACATGTTTTCCGATTTGAACCGGCTGCGCCTGGAGATGGCCCAATCGGTGAAATGCGACACCTACCACGACTTCCTGCAGGCGCAAACCAACCGCCGCTTGCCCTTGCGCCGTCACATGGATCGCATTGCCGGCGACCTCAAAGCCTGGTTCGTTCCTCTCGCCCGAGAACGCGATCGCCTTCACTGTCAAGATCTCAGCGTCGGTCACTTGCGGCCCTGGGACGCCCACGCCCCCGCACTACATGGACCGGCCTTTTTGGCCGACCGCCCCCAGGATATGATCCCGATCGTCGACCGCCTGCTGGCCGCCATGGACGGCGAAATTCACCACTGGTTCCGCAACCTGGTCGACCACGGCTGTTTGGATTTAGAAGCGCGCGAGGATAAACTGCCAGGCTGCCATTTACTTGTGCGTTCCCCCAATTCGCCGCCCTATTTGTCGCTGAACCTGACCGCCAATTGGCAAGATTTACACCGCCTGCTCTACTACTTGGGCCGCGCCTTCCACCTCAGCGCCTGTCGCACCCACCCCTACGCGGCCAACCGTTTTCCCGGCCTCGAGATTCACGAAGCCTCGGCCGTTGCCTTTAAACTGCTAACCATGCCCTACTGGAACCATTTGTTCACGACGCCGGATCAGATTCACGAGGCACAGCGCTCTCACATGGAGCAGGTCATTTATCGCATCAATCACCTGGCGGCGGTCGACCAGTTCGAATACCAGGTCACGACCCAACCCGATCTCGACGCCCACGATCGCTGCCACGTGTGGAGCAGCCTCGACGGTGAATATGGGCGCGATCTCGATTGGGGCGGCGTCGACCACCTACACGGGATTAGCTGGCACAATTACAGCGCGTTGTTTCTGCAACCCTACAGCAGTGGGGCGCGGCTACGCGCGAACCTGGCCGCCCTCTCGCTTTGGAAAATCAGCGAACAGGAAAACACGGCCTACGCCCTCGACCTCTACAAAAAGAGCCTCGGCATGAACGGTTTGACGCCTGCCACCGAGTTTTACCGGCAATGGTGCCACCCGCTACACACGCCCGAGCAATTGGCCGTCGATTTGGCCGTGTACCTGCGCGAACGCGACGGTGCTTTCGACCGCATTCGAAAGCAGTAGTCCTAGACCGAATCACCGCCACCGTCACGGCGAATCGAGCGGCCTGCAGCGCTTTTGCCACTTGCCGCGCCAAGACTTTGCGCGGCGCGAAAAGCCTGCTAGGGTAGGCGGTCGGTGTTGCCAAAACGACGCCTTGTGGTCCTTCCTGAAAGCATCTGAAGAGACTAAGTTTATTAAACATTGTTCTTTAGGAAACAAAAATTCCGCCGAAGGACATTGTAGACACCAGTGAGTACGGGGGCCTTGACCATGGTTAATGAGGCAGACATGGCGTCATATCAATGGCGACCGGGTGATTTGCGCGTCATGAAACGCGCTTTAGACCTGGCGCGTAAAGGCTCCGGTTACACCTCCCCCAATCCGATGGTCGGCGCCGTTTTGGTCAAAAACGGACGCGTAATCGGCGAAGGTTGGCATCGCCGTGCCGGCGATTTGCACGCCGAGATCGAGGCCATTCGCAGCGCCACCCAAGACGTGGAAGGCGCCAGTATTTACGTCACCATGGAACCCTGTTGCCATTTCGGGCGCACGCCGCCCTGCACCAAAGCGCTGATTGAGGCGGGCATCAAGCAGGTCTATTACGCCAGCTCGGAAACCGAGCCCGGCATCAAAGGCGAAGGTCATTTGGAGCTGGAAGCGGCCGGCATTGAAGTGCGGCGCGGCCCACTCGAGGAGGAAGCCCGCCACCTCAACCGCGCTTTTTTCCATTACCTGCGCCACAATCGCCCGTACGTGATCGCCAAGTACAGCATGAGCCTCGACGGCCGCATTGCCACCTACACCGGCGCCAGCCGCTGGATTACCGGTGACGCGGCGCGTTTGGAGACCCACTACCTGCGCGCCCAATGTGACGCCTTACTGATCGGCGCCGGCACCGCGATTGCCGACGATCCCGAATTAACCGTGCGTTTTCCCGATTACCGCCGCGTGCAACCGCTGCGCGTCGTGCTCGATAGTCGCGGCCGCGTCCCAATCAAAGCGCAACTGTTTAACGCTGACATTCCCGGCAAAACCATCGTCGCCACCACCAACGCCATGGACCCCTTTCACCGTTCCGAATTGGTCAGTAAAGGCGTCGAGGTCTGGACCGTCCCGCCCACCGCCGAAGGTGAAATCAGCTTGGTCCCCTTGCTGGAAAAGCTTATGAACCACGACGTCATCAGCCTGATGGTCGAAGGCGGCGCCATTACCCTGGGCAGCTTCTTCGCGGAGGAATTAATCAACGAAGTCTGGGCCTTTGTTGGCGCGCGTTTAATCGGCGGCAACCAAGCACCGGGCCCGATCGGCGCGCGGGGTGTGGCCATGTTGGAAAACGCACCGCGTCTCGATGTTTTCAATACACAAAAACTGCAAGACGACATTTTGATTCAAGCCAAGGTCCAACCACACCAAAGCAAAAATTAACGACGAGGCACGAACTTTCCTTGCAGCGCGCCGTTCTTTTCTTGCGACGTATATCACCGTTGCAAACACGGGATTCACCCGTGCAAGCATTTCGTATATTTAACTTTATCTTAAACTCTTAACCAACCACCGGCGTATGGAACATGCAACGGTCACGGCAAAGGGCAGGCTTCGTTTGGGATCCTTATTGACCCCAACCGCAAAATCGCACATGATTTGCCTTCTTTTGCTGCTTTCCTTATTTCAGAACTAGGCATCTCCCTGATGCCGTTCAGCCATTTCGTTGCATCTCTCCCCACATTTTTCGGAGGAATCTATGCCCCTATTGACTTCTGCAAGTCGTATCGCCCTCGCGTTGCGTCGCTTGGCGTCCGCACGCACCCTGCACCACTCCTTTCTCAAAATGACCGCTGTCGCCGGTCTGTGCGCCATGTCGACCGCCCTATTCGCCCAGGACAACGCCGCCGCCGAGCAACAATCCGAGGTCGTCGTTCAAGAAACCATGATCGTCGGTAGTCGCCGCATCGAACGCTCCAACACCGACACACCGGTTCCGGTTGACGTGATTCCCGTCGCCGATTTGGCCACCGAATCGGGCCAGTTGGATTTAGGCCAACTGCTGCAGTTCACCGCCCCTTCATTTAACGCCAACCGCCAATCGGGCTCGGACGGCAGCGACCACGTCGACGCCGCCACCTTGCGCGGGCTCGGCCCCGACCAAGTGCTGGTGCTGATTAACGGCAAACGCCGCCACACCTCTTCCCTGGTGTACATTTTCGGGACGCGCGGGCGCGGCAACGTCGGCACCGACCTCAACACCATTCCCGTCGCCGCCATCGAACGCGTCGAAATCCTGCGTGACGGCGCCGCCGCCCAATACGGATCAGACGCCATCGCCGGGGTCATCAACATCGTGCTGCGCAAGGATGTCGGCCTCGACGCCACCCTTTCGGCCGGCCAGTATCAGGAAGGCGACGGCGACTACGGTCAGGCCGCGCTCAACTACGGCTGGAAAATCGGCGACCAAGGCGTCCTCAACCTGACCGGTGAGTTCTTGGTACGCGACCGCACCGATCGCGCCGGCGACGACGAGCCGCGCACCATCGGCGACGCCGAAACCGAAAACCAAACGCTGTTCATGAACCTCGACCTGCCCGTCGGCGAACAAGGCACCTTCTACAGCCACGCCGGCTTGAACCTGCGCGACGGCACCGCCGGTGCCTGGTACCGCGACGGTGCCGGCTCCGAGGACATTCCCTCACGCAACTCGGAAGCCATGTACCCCAACGGCTTCGTGCCCGACATCAACAGCGACATTGAAGATTACTCGGCCGCCTTCGGTTACCGCACCACCCTCGGCGCCTGGTACATGGACGTCAGCACCACCTACGGCTCCAACCGCATGGAATACCTGATCAGCAACACGCTCAACGCCTCGATTGCCAACAGCAACAACGGCATTTCACCAACCGAATTCGACGCCGGCGGCTTCCAATTCACCCAGCACACCACGAACCTCGACTTCAGTAAGTTCTACGCCGACATCTTGGCGGGCGTGAACGTGGCCGCCGGTCTGGAGCACCGCCGGGAAACCTACGAAATCTTCGCCGGCGAGCGCGGGTCCTACGACGATTTCGACGGACCCGGCGGCGGCAACGCCGGTTCCCAAGGTTTCCCCGGTTTCCAACCCGTTGATGAAGTCGATGCCGATCGCAACAGCACCGCCGCTTACCTGGACTTCGAGATGAATTTCAGCGAGACCTTTATGATCGCCGCCGCCGTGCGCGGTGAAGACTACAGCGATTTCGGCAGCACCGTCAACGGCAAGCTGGCCGGCTCCTTAAAGGCCTCGGACACTTTGGGTTTGCGTGCGTCGGTCAGTACCGGATTCCGCGCACCTTCCCTGCACCAACGTTACTTCAGTTCCACCTTCACCGACTTCATTGCCGGCGAACCGGCCGACGTTAAGCTGGCCACCAACGACTCGGAACTGGCCCAACTCATCGGCATTCCTTCGCTCAAAGAGGAAACCTCGGTCAACACCACCTTGGGTTTCACCTTCGATCCCAACGACAAGCTGAGCATCACCGTCGACGCCTACATCATCGACATCGAGGACCGCATTGTTTTGACCGGCGGCTTCAGCGGCGACGGCGACGATGCTGTCGCGCAAATCATTGCCGACCGGCAATTAAGCGAAGCGCGATTCTTCACCAACGCGATTGACACCAGCACCGAAGGCATCGACTTCACCCTCGCCCACCGCAGCGACGTGCTCGGTGGCCGCTTGGCGTCGTTCTTCGCGTTTAACTACAACCAAACCGATGTGACGCGCATTAACACCGCCGCTTCCTTGGCCGGCCGTGAGGAAACCTACTTCAGCACGCGTGAACGCATGTTTGTCGAAGGCAGCGCCCCCGATACCAAAGCCTCGATTGCCTTTGACTACAGTCACGATCGTTACGGCTTGGATCTCAAGGCGACCTACTTCGGCGAAGTCTTGTCCGGGACATGGACCCAGCTCGACGATCCAACCGCGCCGCCGCAAAAGTACGATTCTGCACTCACCATGGACCTGGGTTTCAATATGGAACTGGGCCGCGGCATCGTTTGGACCATCGGCGGCACCAACATCTTCGACCGCCGCCCGACGCGCCAAGATCCCAACGAAACCGAGAACGGTGCGCCCTGGGAAAACGTCCAAATGGGCATCAACGGTTCTTTTTTCTTCACACGGATTAACTTCAAAATATAGCAGGCTATCCGTTTAACGCTAAAAAGGCTCGTCGGCAACGACGGGCCTTTTTTCTTGGGTGTCAACTCTGCCCTGAGTCGCGCGATCAACCAAGAATAAATTTCAAGGTGAACCATCCTTTTTCCGAGCTTTTCGCTAATTCACGCATTCACAGATCATAATCTCCCTGAATGCACCTACGAGAATCCCGTACCGCTAAGGTCACCTCAGATACATTTTTCAAAAAAGACCAAAAAGTTTTTTATCCTTTTTGTCTCATGCCACTTACACAACTCTAACGCGAGCCTTACGCGACATTTATAGAAAACGAACAAAGACCTCATATTCCTCAGGTCTTTTTTGACCATTATCACAAAATCATATTTCCGTGTATTGCGGTTTTTTTCAATTTCTGTTTCAATACGTGTTGCCTACGGGAGCGGTAACATTCTCCCATTCTCCCAGACTGCCGGGCCCTAGGTGTTATGGAATATGAAAATGATCCTTCATTTCCTCAAAGATTCGAACTACCCCTAAGCTTAAGTGTATTTTTCCCTACACGACGCTTTTTCTCCATCTAAGGCCGATTTACTCGGCCTTTTTTTTATTCGCGATGACCCGCAACATCGCCCTCATCACCCTTCCCCGTACCGTTTTTACCCGTTCGCACCACCACGCTGCCGTGGCTTTCAACCACCTTGATGCGATGGCGCACCGGCATGCGCGGCAACACCAGGCGCGTACTGAGGTTGCTCGCGCGACACACGGCGGGTTTCGTCAAGGTATCCAGCTTGGGGTCTTTCATCGCGGTGACCAAGCCGGCCAAGTCCAAGGCCTTGCTGTTCTGAAAAACCAGAATCAGGCGTCGCGCCAGCGACCCCATCGCCTTATCCTGGTCTGGGGTTTTCACCATAGGGACTTCCGTACCCTGCCGGGCGGCGAACAAAACGGGATGGGGCCCGGTGAAGGGTTTGTCGCGTCCTTCCGAAGCCGTCATCGCCGCGCCGAGCCGTGCGCCCGCGGGCAAGTTCCAAATCGTGCGGCGCCCCTCTTCGTTGTAGCCGTTGTCGAGCATCATCAAAAAAGGCAGCTTGCTTTGGGCCAAGCGCTTGTAAACCGCCGCCGTGCTGATCGTTTGAGCCGCGAGCTGTTTGAGATGACGGGTTTCGAGAGGCGCTTTGGTGAAGGACCCAGGCAACGCAAGGTGTTGGCCCCCCTCGCCCATGGTGGCCCCGCAAAAGTAAAAAACGAGAAGCTTGGCCGGCGCTTTGTCCCGGCCCGCTTGGGTGATCAATGCGTCCAGCGCCGCAAAAACATCGTCGCGATCAAGCACCGCGTTGCGCTTGGACGTTAACAAGGCGCCGTAAACCGCGCCACGGGTCGTCAATACCGACGCCACTTCCTTGGCGCTGTGGTTGGCGCCGTTGATACGCCGCAAGGCAGGCCGGTTGGCTTTGGGTGCCGGGACAAAATGCTCGGAGCCTACCGCCAAAAAGTAAACCGAGGCCGGTCGTTTATCGCCGCCGCTCAGGGACCAAGGTAATACGAACAAACACAACAGACACAGATGCTTCATGGGTCCGGCTCCAACGGGATTTTGCGCTCCCGGCAAGCATACCCGTTTTTACCCACGCCTGCCGGCCGTTACCAGCGATAAACGCGCGCGAACTTGCCCAACATGGTGAACCAACGGCCGCCGGTCAGTTCCGGGCCGATTCGCTTCAGCGTTTGGTAAAAGCCGGCCGCCGGCATCGCCTGCTGAACCGTGCGAATGTGGCGACGCGGGACGCCCTTGCGAATAAGGCCGACCGAGGCATCGATCCAGTCGGCCTTGCGAAAGGCGTTGACCAGGTCGGCATGCGGCCCGTGATAAGGCCTGATTTTGTGGTGTTGTTCGATCAGCGTGCGCAAAAGGCCGGCGTCAAGACCCCACCCGTGGCGGCGATTGTCGGCCAAAGCCAAATCGGCCGAGGGTTGCAGGTACGCCAATTCGCGCGCCGTCCACAGCGCGATATCGTGATATACCAGCGCGGTTTCGATCAGTTCGCGATGGTGCGTGTCACCCTGCCGGAAATATTGGATGTAGGTCAGCACGCGGTAAAGGTGGTTGCGATAGCCGGCGAAATCGGCGCCGAGGGTGTTTTGGTATGGCTTCAGCAGCGACTCGATCCGCTCACTGTGGGTAATGATTTGAATTGGTTGGCGATTTTGCGTCAAACGTTCCTCCGTACGGCACACTTGCCGTCGTTTTGTACTGGGTTTAAGGTAGTAGCATCAAACCTGACCGCCTATGACAAACAGCGACCGGATTCCGCCAATGACGCCAACCCACGTGTTTTTTCTTATTTACGACGGCTTTGAGGTGCTTGACCTGAGCGGGCCGGCAGCGGTATTTGCCGGCGCTAATACCGTACTTAGCCGCGAGCATTATGTGGTGCGTGTGCTCTCGTGTGTGGGTGGACCGGTGCGCAGCGCGGCCGGCCTGGTCATGATGACCGAAGCCATGGACAGCGCGGCGCCGGGCGCAGCCGACACCTTGTTTGTCGTCGGCGCCGGCGACGAAACCGCCTTGGCACGGGTCGTCGACAACGCCGCTTTAAAAGACTGGCTCATTACGGCCGTGGCACGCGTCCATCGGTTTGGTTCCTTTTGTTTGGGTGCTTTTGTGTTGGCCAACGCCGGTTTGGTGGCAGAGAAACGCGTGGCCACCCATTGGGCGGCTTTGCCCACCGGTGCCGCCAGTTACAGCGACGTTGAATTCGACGGCGAGTCGTTGTACGCCAAAGATCAACGCTTGTGGACCTCGGCCGGCGCCACCACCGGCATTGACATGGCGTTGGCGATGGTGGCCGAGGATTTGGGCAGGCGTGTGATGGGCCAGGTCGCGGAGCGGTTGGTGGTGTCGGGTCACCGTCATGGCGATGCGGCCCAGCGCAGTCGCTTCTTGGCGGCCCAGGTCGCCGCCGCTGATTTGTTCCCGGAGTTGCCGGCCTGGTTGGATCAGAACCTAGACCGCAAGGTGTTGGTTTCGGAAATGGCGGCGCGTGTCGGCATGTCTGAACGCAATTTTTACCGCAAGTTCGTCGCGAAATTAGGCGTGTCGCCGTCGAAGTTTTTGGAAACGCGCCGGCTGGAACGCGCCCAGGGTTTGCTGTCCGAAGGGTTGTCGGTCAAGGCAACGGCGGCCGCCGTCGGTTATGCCTCGGAAGCCAAGTTCCGTGTCGCCTACCACAACCGTTTCGGCGTGAATCCAAGTGCCGACGGTGAGGTGAAATAGGTCGCGACAGGTAGTGCAGCGCATTGCTTTTTCGAAACTGAATCCTGGCTGATAGAACAACATGGGCCGCGACCATTTGCGGTGCGAACGCCGTGCTTTCTACTTTTTTAATTACAGAAACGGGATGCTTTACAGAGGTTCGCCAAGAGAAATGCGGTCACAACCCAAAAAATGGGTCGGCTGTAGCACATACGTCGAATGCTGCCGTCACCCAAGGTAACCAAACGCTCCTCAATGGTTTCACCGCCCCAATCCAATTGAGACCGTGACGACGCGCACCAGGCCTAACTCGCCATGAAATTAAACGAGGTAATGCGTTTTTTTTCATCCGATTAGATCACTCGCGGCGCGACCAACCCGCCGTGGCCTAACCCCCTTGGATCTTAGCTGGGGGCTGTATTTTGTTGTGGTTGTCTCGGTTGAAGGACGGACTTGACGGCGAGACGCCGGCCCTCCCCAATTGAGGTTGCCTACCACCATCAATGTTTCGCAACTTTGGCAGGACCTCGCCCTCAAATCCTCACCCTTTTGGTTGAGATCCTCATAAGGGCTCTTTCATGCCAATTTCATACTTTGGTTTCCAAATAATTTCTCTCGGAAATCAATAATCTTCTTAAAGGAGAAACAATGTACTCAAATACTCCACTTTTAAGACCGCGCACGGCGGCGAACCCATCAGACTCATTCAGCGAAAACGGATCGATTGCGTGCCGCCGACCTAAAACCCACAGGACACCAATCACGACCTATCTATATTTACTTTCAGAGCTTTATAAAAACCATCAACAAGAATAAATCAACCGGTGCCACACAGTCGCCATCCTCGTCGCGACCACCACCTAGGTAAAAAAGAGAAGTTGTAAAACTTTTTCAGATACAGGTGTTGTACGAGTTCCACCTGCGAGGCCGGTTAAAGCCGCAACCTTGAGAACAACCCTTAGCGGCCCGTCTCGGGGTCTAGAACTTGCAATCGCCCCGCTGAAGGCAAGCAGAAGCATCTCAATTAACTCAATTAGAGACACACGCCGGCCGCAATCCCCCCGCCGGCACGGAACCCACCGTTCCCATGGACCAAAACCAACGCAGGGACCTCCCGGAACTATCTAGGACCCCTATTTGATCGCGGACCGTCACGCTTGGCATTCCGTCCCAAATCTACAGCTACTGGATCGCGGCCAAGGTGATAATCGCACAGCTTCTACTGCCGTGCCCATCAACCCATGTCGCACCAGCATCTTGTTTGACACCATCCACATGAATCGTCCACTTCTCGCTTGAGCCAATACCTATTCCGGGAAAACCGGCGGGCACTGTTCCGGCATCATCACACCCACCTCGGCGCCGACCGCGAACTCTTCCCCACCCGCGTCAACCACGTCCATCGCCACCGTCGCTTCCGCTAACAATTCGATGCGGTACACGCAGGTGCCGCCGCGATAATCGATGTCGATCACCCGCGCCGGGATGCCCCCTTCACGCACCAAGCGGCAGCGTTCCGGCCGCAAGAACACCTGCAGCGTCGCGTCGCTCGCGCCAGCCGGCGCCGGCCATTGGTGGAACCCCGTTTCGATGCAATCACCGCGCCGCGTTGCTTCGAAAAACGCACCTTCGCCGATGAACCCGGCCACAAACGGATTGGCCGGTGCGTCGTACAAGACCCGCGCGCGATCCACCTGCTGCAGCACGCCGCCCGCCAGTACCGCCGTGCGGTCGGCCATCGCAAAGGCCTCCTGCTGATCGTGGGTCACCAACACCGCCGTGACGCCGTTGGCCTTCAAAATACGCCGTACCTCGCGGCTCAATTTGCGCCGCAAGTCCGCGTCCAAGGCCGAAAAGGGTTCGTCCAACAGAATCAAACGCGGATTCGGCGCCATCGCCCGCGCCAAGGCCGCGCGTTGCCGTTGCCCGCCCGATAATTGGTGCGGCAACTTATCACCATAACCGTCCAACTCAACCATCGCCAACAGCGCCGCCACCCGTTCGCGCTGTTCGGCCTTGTCGCGCCGATACAAACCAAAGGCAATGTTGGCGCTGATGCTCATGTGCGGAAACAAGGCTGCCTCCTGGAACACCAGCCCCACGCCGCGCTGTTCCGGCGGTAGCACCCAGCCGGGGCGACTCACCACCTGGCCGCCAATCACCAGCTCCCCGGCCGTGATCGGTTCAAACCCGGCCACCGTGCGCAGCGCCGTCGTTTTGCCGCAGCCGCTCGGACCCAGCAAACACACAATCTCACCCGCCGCCACCGCCAGGTCCAGTTCGCGCAGGATCGGTTTGCCAGGCGTGTAGTGATGGCAGACGCCGCGCCATTGCAGCATAACTTCGGTCGTGGGTTCCGTCATCTCATCCTTCCTTTTCCCGTTCCTGTTTGCCCGAAAAAAACATCAACAAAAAGACCGGCAGCAAACCCGCCAGCACCAACAAAATCGACGGTAACGCCGCACGTTCGTAGTGACCTTCTGAAGTAAGCTCGAAAATGCGAATCGCCAAGGTATCCCAGCCCAGCGGGCGTGTCATCAGCGTAATCGGCATTTCCTTCATGACGTCGACCAGCACAATCAAACAACCCGACAACAAACCATTGCGCAGCAGCGGCAGGTGGATGCGCTGCAAAATGCGCCGACGCGTGGCGCCCAAACCGCGCGCGGCCTCGTCCATGCTGGGGCGAATGCGCTGCATGGCGGCCTCCACCGGCTGAAACGAAACCGCCATAAAACGCGACACGTAACCGTAAAGAATGATCGCCACCGTGCCGTTGATGAGGATTTGCGGTTCCCAATCGGTCCAACGCGTAATCAGCGTGTAGAGCTGATCGTCCACCCACATCAACGGAATGTAAACACCCACGGCCAACACGGTTCCCGGCAGCGCATAACCCATGGTGCACAGCGCGACGAGGAAACGAACCCAGGGACGCGGGTTCAAGCGCTGCGCGTAGGCGGCGAAACAGGCGGTCGCGCCCAGGATCAAGGCGGCAATGAAACCCAGCGCCAAGGTATGGCCGAGCCATTGCCAATACCGTTCGTCGAACTCGGTGGCGAAGGTCGACACCGCCCAGTAACCCAAGTGCAGCAGCGGGATGGCGAAACCCAGCGCCAGCACGGCCACGAACAGGGCCGTCACCAGCCAGGCGCGTGCGCCGCGCAGCGGGAAACGCCGCATCGCTTGATCCGAAACGGCGACCTGGTAAAAACGTTTCTGTTGCTGGGTCCACTTCTCCAGCAGCAGCAGCACCAAGGTGAACAGCACCAGCAGCGCGGCCAAGCGCGCGGCGGTATTCAGCGAAAAGAAGCCAAACCAGGCCTTGTAAATAGCCGTGGTGAAGGTGTCGAAGTTAAAGGTAGCGACGGTGCCGAAATCGGCGAGTGTTTCCATGGCGACCAGCAGCAGGCCGGCGGCAATCCAGGGCCGCGCCATCGGCAGCAGCACGGCGAAAAAGGCCTGGGTCGGCGTGCGACCGAGGATGCGCGCCACTTCAAGCGCGCGTTGGCCTTGTTGTTCGAAGGCGCCGCGCGCCAGCATAAACACGTAGGGATAAAAGGCCAACGACATGACGAAGATCAGGCCCCACAGTGATTGCGGGTTGGGAAACCATGCGGGCCGGGCGCCGAAGAGGTCCCGCCAGGTGTTTTGGATCGGGCCGGATAGGTCGAGGATATCGATCCACACGTAGCCGAGCACGTAGGTGGGAAAGGCAAACGGCAGGATCATGGCCCAGCGGAAAAAGCGGCGGCCGGGAAAGTCACAGGCCGCGACCAGCCAAGCCAGGCCGACGCCGAGCACAGTGGTAAAAAACAGCACCCCGGCGAGCAGGGCGGCCGTGTTGCCGACGAGGCGGCCCATATCGTTGCCGAGCATGTGGGCCCAGTGTTCGTCGGCGGGTACCAGCACGGCGCTGAGCACGACGAGGATGGGGGTGACAGCGGCGATGCCGAGCAGGATCAAGCCGCAAGTCCAACGATCAAACAAACGCAATCGATTCATAAAAAGACAGTGTCCCGAGGGCGGGTTGACGCGCGCACGGGGCCCGCGTCGTATTCAGGGTGGCTTAGCGGTAGCCGGCGCGGTCCATCAAACGGATCGCTTCGGCTTGCAGTTCGCCGGCTTTGCTGAGGTTGAGCGTGTTCTGTTTGAACGCGCCCCAGGCGACGACTTCGTCGGCGGGTTTGGCTTCGTCGGTGACGGGGTACTCCATGTTGCCTTGGGCCAGCATGGCTTGGGCTTTGGGGCCGGCGAGCCATTCCATCAAACGCAGCGCGTTGGCTTCGTGTTTGGGGTGGGCGGTGAGTGCGGCGCCGGAGATGTTGACATGGACACCGGACCCGTCCTGGTCGGGCCAGTACACGGCCAGCGGCAGTTCGGGGTGTTTTTTGAGCAAGCGGCCGAGGTAGTAGGTGTTGACGATGCCGACGCTGCCGGCGCCTTCGGCGAGGGCTTCGAGTAGTTTGGTGTCGCTGGAGTAAACGGGTTGGGCGAGGTTATCGACCCAGCCTTCGACGATTTTTTGCGCTTGTGCTTCGCCGTGTTCGGCGATCAGCATGGCGACCAGCGATTGGTTGTAGACCTTTTTGGACGTGCGCAGCAGCAGTTGGTCTTTCCACTTGGGGTCGGCCAGGTCGGCGTAGCCTTTGAGCTGTTCGGGTTTGACTTTGTTGGTGTTGTAAACGATGGTGCGGGCGCGAATCGAAAAGCCGTACCAGGTGTGGTCGGGATCGCGCAGGTGGGCGGGAATCTTGGCGTCGAGCACTTCCGATTGGATCGGCTTAATCACCTTCATTTGTTTGGCTTGCCACAGGTTGCCGGCGTCGACGGTCATGAGGATGTCGGCTTGGCCGCGACGGCCTTCGGCTTTGAGGCGCTGCAGCAATGGGCCTTCTTTGTCGGTGTGGGTGACGACCTCGATGCCGGTCTCTTGTTGGAAGGCTTCGAAGATCGGTTTGATCAGGTGCTCGTTGCGCGACGAGTAAACGACGACCTGTTCGCCGGCGTGGAGGCTGGTGAGCGTGGTGGCGATGCAGAGCAAGAAGGAAAGGCTTTTAACGCCGAAACGGAGTGGGAAAAAGTGGTTCACAAAAAATCCCCTGGTGAAGAATTGAAGGAGCGCAGGGCACAAAAACGCCAAACAGCGATGCGGCCGGCGAACTATTGAGACGCAGTCTCAGCATAAACCGAACCAGCCGCAAAAACAACCGCCCCCAGCGCGGGCGCGGCGGCCAGAAGGTGCGATGGGCGACGGGGTCGTTAAACGAGGCCCAGTATCGCGCTTGGCCGAAGCCCACGCAACCCCAAATAAACAAATTGTTCAGCGTCGGGACGGCGGCAAGCAAGCGCGCGGGTGCGCGTATCACCTGATCCGGGACGCCCTAACGGGGCGTCCACACCGCCATGCGCGGCCGATCACCTGATCCGGGACGCCCTGATGGTTCATCCACACCGCCATGCGCGGCCGATCACCTGATCCGGGACGCCCTGATGGTTCATCCACACCGCCATGCGCGGCCGATCACCTGATCCGGGACGCCCTGATGGTTCATCCACACCGCCATGCGCGGCC
>JAUIFE010000028.1 GCA_030429565.1 Holophagae bacterium
CTTGCTTCAGCTGTGTGATTTTACTGCAGGAACTGAAGAGACTCATGTCATATTGGGGACATTCGATAATTCGTTATGTTTAGACGCAAGAAAGATCTTTTTAAGTCTTAGCGCGCCACTCAGGTTCCATGCTCTTCCAAAAACCCAAGACTTACCGACCCCCTCATCACCTAAAATGGCAATTCCTTTCGCATTCCCTTCTTTTAAGATATCCACAAGCTTAGATTCCTCTGACCTACAATAGTACTTTATATCTTTGCTAAGAGGAACCAACTCTTGCCCTAAGTAGTATTTCGACACATCAATCTTTGAAAACAAAGTTTCAACAAACTCATTCAAAGCTTTTGCCAGACCACGCATAGAAACAATGGAATTCAAAATTTTATCTTTCAACCCCTCAACTAACCCAAAGGAGTTTTCCTCATCCCGAACGATCTGAGCGGCCTCAAGTACATCATCCATTAACGCATCAAACGCCCCATGTCTTTCATTAAAAACGATAAGTACTTCACGGCTCCAAGATAAAACCGCAACTAGTTCACATAAAACATCATTTCGAGACCAATCAAGGCAAATAAATTCGATACCCTTATCTCTTAGCTCCTCATTTATTACCGTAAAAGTCTGTGTATCCAATTCGACCAAGCTTACCAAAATATACACATCAGGGGTTCGTGGATTTTCTTGTAAATCAACAATCTTTATATACAACCCTCTCTTGTCAAGCCTCTTTACTCTCTTTGCTTCAAACACTACCACAAGATCATTACTAATATATGCACCATCAATTCCACCTTGCGTCCCAGATTTGGAAGTCCGAAAACGCAACCCGGTGATGTACGTTAAAACTTCTGCGACTAAATCTTCAAAACTACCCTCACTCGCAGGTTTCATCTCCTGAAAGGCTTTTCTAATACAGGCAATTGCCTTTTGTAGATCCAAAAACACCACCTTAATCCACAACTGCTTCTTTAAAAAGGAATCACCCCAAAAGTATACAGGCCTATTTCTAAACATTCAACATCACAAAAACCCTGACCCAAGAAGCTTTCTCGAGATAAAATTTCAAAAACGATATTCTAATCACCCAAGAATCAGGCAACACTTTAGTTTTGCTTGGTTTGGACGCGGCACTGTGCTTTTTCTTGAATGCTGTACCAAGACGCTCAAAACGGGCTACTTGCACGTCGGAAACACTGCTAATAATGGAAAATCCGTCAAAGGACAATACCAAAATGCGCACTATTCAGTTTAATATCATTAGTTGGACACAAGGACACGCACCATTCAGTTCCGCGAAAAACACACCGAAACGCTAGGAACCATGAACCCCAGGACACAATCCACCCCCTTAATCTGAATATCTTCTGTGACCCCCCTCCCCCGGAAACGAGGAAAAATTTTCGCTTGACTGATATAAAGCTCTCTGTGCAACCACGCTGCATAATTAGGATGATGACACGCACGCCACCCAAACCGCGCTCCCACTCTGGAGACTCGGAGAAGCGCAGAACGTCGCCAAGAATAGTAAAACTCATCGCCCACGGGAGTCATGTCTGAAACATGAGTCTGTGGGCCCAGGAGGCCTAAAGCCATTGGTAACCTCGTACAAAACCCAGTAATTCGGTGGGAGTGGCAACGGTCAAGATGCGGGCGACTTTTTTTCTCCCAAATAATTTAACATCAATAATTTTTGATCGCATTCAGTGATTCATTACTATCGCGGTCATGAGGAAAATGACCGTCGTCGTGCGCAGCATTCTGAATTCAGGAGAGCCAATTAGGTTCATCGATACCAGTTTAGTGGGAAACACTGCGAAAAGCTAAACCCAGAAAGTAGTGATAAACGGCCCAAACAGTATTTGTTCTCCGAAAAATCCTTTCGCCAACAAGAAGGTTTTTGCGGAGAACAAACGCCATCGGCCAACACGGAATTGGCGGCGTCCGCGAGGCCAAAGTTTGCCCGGATTCCAGAACTGGAGGGCGAAAGTTTTTCCTTGCATTCATGGCCACAACAAACCGACTAAGTGGGAACGGCCTGTAAAGATGCTCACCTCACCCGATTCCCCCAGGATTTTTACAAGCCTCTTTTTTCCACGAACTTAGGTCACTTCGCTCTTATCGCGCCTCTTAGGTAATTTTCGTCGATTCGCTACGCAACTCTTCGATGAAGGTGTTGGCAGCGGTTTTCAGCTCATTTGAACTTCGCACCATGTTGGCGACACAGGTCGATAACTGCTCGGCACTTTGCTTCTCATGGTCGAGGAATTCGCCTAAATCCGCCATGGCGTTTTCGATACCTTGGTTGCCTCGCTTCAGGTTTTCCAAATGGTTCACCGCGTTTTGGGTGACATTCGTTTGGTCATCGGCAGATTGGATCAAAACCGAGCCGATCTCCGAGAAGCTATTAATGGATTCGCGCTGATTCTGAATGGCATTAATGACCGTGGTGGTGGCTTGGTCCATCTTCTCCACCTGGCGGTTGATGGTTGTCGCCGCCTCGGTGGTTTGATCGGACAGGGTTTTAATTTCGTTGGCAACCACGGAAAAGCCACGGCCCGCTTCACCGGCGCGCGCCGCTTCGATCGATGCGTTAAGCGATAGAAGGTTGGTGCGCTCGGTGATGGTGTTGATCAGTTTCAACACGCCGCCAATCATTTTGCAGGCCTGGGCAAGTTCACTGACCTTCGAGTTGGAGTAATCAGCCTCGGCCAAGGCATTGGTGGAAGCCTCGGTAATGCGGTGGACGGATTCGCGGTTTTCATCCAATAGCGTGGAGATCTGCTGGACAATTTGGTAGATCGAATCCATGTTGCCAAACATTTCCTGAATGCGACCAACCACATTCTCGACCCCACTTCCCGTTTCCTCCGCGTTCCGACGCATATTGGCCGACATGGTTGAAAGGGTTTGCGTCGCTTCTTCGATATTGTTTATGACCGACAGCAGTTTAACCTCAAAGTCCGCCGCTTGCCGGCTCCGCAAAGTAACCAATGATGCGGCTTGCTCTTGGCGCATTTCGGCTTCGCGCTCGCGTGTTTGTTGCCGTTCGGCCTGACGCTCCTTCTGAACGCGCTCATTTTCGATGGCATTCTCGCGAAAGACCGCCACGGCGCGGGCCATATGGCCAACTTCATCGCTTGAGTCAGTGGCCGGAATGACGATGTCGGTGTTGCCCTCGGCGAGGTGACTCATGGTGGTTGTCAGGTTGCGAATGGGTTCGATGACACGGCGGGTATAAAGGAAAATGACCGCCAAAATGACCAAGCCGACGGCGGTCAGCAGCAGCGCAATCAGGTTGGCCGTTGCGCGTCCGGCGCTGAGATCATCGGTCAGCACAATTTTAACTTCAAGGACGCCGCGAACGTCGTTGAGCGCCCAATCGGCCTTGGGCGTATCGGGGTGGGTATTGTGGCAGGTAACACAAGCCGGCGCGCTCATAGTGTCGGCGATGGCCACCCGCAACACCTGGGTATCCGCCAATTCGTCCACACGGGACACGGTTTTTTTGGGGTCGGCGATCAACGCTTCCCAAGCCGCCAATTGGAAGTCGTCGAGAACGCGGTCCTTGCGATGGGGAAAAGGGAAAACACTGTACAGGTTAATCGACGTTGCCTGGTCTTGAAGCAGTTCACTGAGATCATGAATCATGGTGGCCGGTAGCGGCACTTCTTTTTCCTGGCTCGCATGGGTGAAATTGGGGGTCAAATTCCCATCGGCAATGACTTTAGATATGACATTTTTCGTGTAATAGCCACGCAGTGTCTTAAATTGGGTGACGGTTTGAACCGCGTCCCGCGTGGCGCTCGCAATGGTGTCCTTGCGAATCAGACCGGGCAATAAGAACCAAATCAAGGCTAAAGCAATCACGAAAACAAGGGCGACGGGAATGGTCGAGCGGCCCAGAATACTGTGACGAAACATGGAATCCTTCTTGCGTGCTTGAGTGCCAATCCGCAGTTCTCTCGAGAAAAAGCCAGGGTCACGCAGCGACCGGCAGTGCATTGGGCGATCCCCAAGCATGGGTGACCGTTCAGCGCCGCGTCGCGGAATTCAGGGGAGAAATGCAGGCTGTGCCAGGATACTTGGCTGGTGGAAATGGTTACGCTTAAACCATGTTTCGGGATATTGGGAACAAACGATTACTTTTCAATAAGAGAAATTCCGGCGACAGGATCCTGGCGCCGTTGACCAGAACCAAACAATCCATCCAACCATCAAACAAAGATTGCGCGCGTAAAGCTCAACCAAGGACGCCGCTAAATAGATCGGCAAGCGACTTGAGAGAAACGCAGCCTGCCGGCGTCTTGGCCAGAATCGCCGCTAAGAATCGCGCTTATTAGGTTTCATTCACCCGAATCGCGTCGTTTAGGCTACATGGTGCGGACACTTTCAAGAAAAGTCGCAACGCGCTGCTGTAGTTGATGACATTGGTCGGTTAACTCTTTTGAAATGTCCAAAAGCTCACTTGCTGAACCACCCGTATCTTTAGCTGCTTTTAAAACATGATTAATGTTTTGAGATGCTTCCTGGGTCGCCGCTGACTGTTGTGCGACAGAATTCGAAATGGAGCGACTGATGTCCTCTAAGTTTTTCATCATGGCCGGTATTTCGCCGATTGATCCTGCTGTTTTTTCACTGACGGTTTGCATGTTCATCACTTGGGCACTAATTTCACCGGTGGCTCTAGCGGTTTCTTTTGCCAGGTTCTTAACCTCCTTGGCAACCACGGCAAATCACCGCCCTGCATTTCCTGCGCGCGCTGCCTCGATGGTCGCATTCAGCGCCAAAAGATTCGTTTGCTCAGCAATACCTGCAATCACGCCGGTCACCTCGTTGACTTTGCCGGTAGCGGCCAGCAACTCGGCCATGAGCACGCCCGCCTGCTCAACCTTCTCAGCGGTACGCGCGACAATGCTCGCAGACTGATCGACTTGCGTCGATATTTCGCGCATCGATTGCGCAAGTTCGACCGTCGTTGTCTCCACAAACGATGCCTGAGAATTGGTTTGGCCTGCACTGTTCGAAAGGTTTTCGGAAGTATTATTCACGCGGTCAGCCGAGACAGAAACCATCTCCACCAAAGATCGAACATTATTATCAAAATCACTGGCCAAATTTCGGTTTTGCTCTTTTCTTGGTGTCAAATCCGTGGCGAACTTGATAACCATGATTGGTTTTCCGTCGATACCAAGAATGGGATTATAGGAAGCCTCGATCCACACAGGCCGCCCGCCCTTGCCGATCCGTTTGTATTGACCGGCATGAAACGAGCCTTGGTTGAGTTTTTTCCAGAATTCTGAATAGTCATGACTTTTAACGTACGCTTCTTCACAAAACATCCGATGATGTCGCCCTTGAATTTCGTCAAGCCGATAGCCGATCACTTTAAGAAAGTTGTCATTTGCATCTAAAACACACCCATCCATGTCGAAATGAATAACCCCTTGCGAACAATTAATGGCTCTCGATTTCGCTTCGAAATAGTGATTATTGCTCACATCATGCCACACAACCATGGTTCCCTGACGCGTCCCGCTATCGTCAACTACGGGAGAAGCAACGAGGTCTATCATTTTACGACCCATCTGAATTTTCCCGGTGTAAGCAGACTCCAGATCCCTAATTATTTCTCTTTGGCGCCCGGGCTTATCATAAAAGACGTCCATATTGCTGTTGATGACACGGCCCGGCTCAAAATCGGGAAACTTTTCCTTGAGAAGCGCCTGGTTTTCTAAAAATAAGCGACCGAGATTATTATTCACATAAATTATAACATTCTCCAAATCTGCAATCATAACCTTAGCACCAATCAGTTCATCAATTTGAGATCGGGAATGGGAAATAACATCAAACTTTGGTGGATCTTTTTCACCAGATGCCTTAGACAAGAACATAAAAACCCCTTTTAAAATAGGAGAACCGTTCGAAAACTCTTCGGGAACCGTTTGTGAGACCTTTAGTTTTAAAGAAGTAGTTAAAGAATCCTGAACAGCGCTAATCGCCACTAAAACGGATGGTCGTAGTTACTCGGACTCGGTCTGGTTAATCGCTCTTCTCACCCGAGGGGATCTTTTCCCCAGCGTTGGGCCATTTTTTTTGGATGCGGCGCCAAGCGGTGCGGAAGCGGGACGCACGCGTTTCGTCAACCATGGCGACGTAGTTGATGGTGCCCTCGATGGCGGCGTGCAAATCTCCACCACCGCCCCACTGCTTGCCTTCGTAGCCGTCGCGCTCGATTTGGTGGAGTAGGGCGCGGAAACGTTTTAACACGTCTTTGGGGATGGAGACGACGCGATTGACGACCAGGCCGGTGACTTCCTGACGGCGGCCCTTGCGTTGGATGCGCGTTTTGTCGGGATGAACGGTGAATCCTTCTTCCGTAATGATGGAACGGACGCGCTTGAGCAAGCTACCCGTTTCGAAGGCGGCCTCGCCAACGGCCGAGAAGGTTAAGTCGTCGGCGTAACGCGAGTAACGCCAACCCATCGCTTTGGCCAAACCCATCAGGCGGCAATCAAGGCGGTAGGCAACGGCGTTGGCCAGCACCGGGCTGGTGGGGGCGCCCTGCGGTAAACGACGCGGTCCGGTTTCGATACGAAAACCGCGTTGCCGCCAGGAGACGGTTTCAATTTGGGGTTCGGTCATAAGTCTGGCGAGGCAAGCCGCAACGCGTTGGTTGTAGCCCAGATAACGCAGGAACCCGCGCACGCGCGTGATCGGAATGCTGGGGAAAAAGTTCTGCAGATCGAGGTTAACGACGACATCGGCGCCGACGTGGGGGCGCGCATTGTCGACAATAGAGTAGCCAGGCCGGAAACCGGTACATGCGGCGTGCAGTGGGATTGGCTGGAGCAGGCGCTCGTACAGCAAACGCTGGGCGCGTTTCAAACGCGGCATGGGCGCCGCAATCGAACGGGAGCCGCCGTTTTTTTTGCGTAAAGCGAAGCGGCGATAGTGGTTAATCTCGAGGCAACGGTCGCCAAAAGCCAAAAAGCGCAGTTCACCCATGGGGATTTCTAGGAGCTCGGCGATATCGTTTAAATCGCGCAGTGGCGGGCAATCGAAGCGCGGCGCTTCGGTGACCAACGGTGTTTTGACGGGACGGGGTTTGGCGTTGCGCTTCCATGTGAAACGCGACCGTTTTGCGCCCGCGTCGCGTAGCACGAGGTTTTCGTACCACTGCTCGCGTTTCAGACCTTCATTGAGGCGCGTGACGGCAAGTTCGCGATCGAGCTCGGCCAGAACGGCCCGTTCATGGGCACGGACCTGACGCTCGCGCTGCGCTAATTCCCCGGACAACGTCTCTTCTTTGATGGGCTGCACCACCACGCGGTCCTGTTGTCGCTGACCCAATCAAGCCCTCCCCTGGCTGCCGCCGACGCGAACGAGTCGTCCCTTCGTGAACTAGAAACTGCCGGGCGGTAAGGCCACGTGCGTCGACTAGCCGGCCGCGCGCATTAGGTTCTCGGAATTCTAACCGTAATGTCGCGGGCGGTGCAGGTGACGCCGGGCCACGCGCCGACCGGACATGCGTGTGTAGACTAAGTGCATGAATGGCGAAACACCATTCGGGTTGCAAGGTGAACACGACTCGTTCGCCGACGGCTCGCCTATGATAGCGGAAAGCGGTGCGCGACGGTAGAGTGCGGCAAAGGATAATGTTTGATTTTTGCTAGAAACATTCAGGGAACAAAAATGCGTGAAAGAAGCGCCGGTGTTGACGAAAATTGAGGGTCACGGCAACACGCGGGCCAAGCGCCGCGAGAAGGAAACGCTGTCGCGAAGGGTCAAGGCTAGCCCAAGCCGGTGGGCGTCGACCATAGCCGGGCTTGGCGTTGAACTAGGATGGCTTGGACGCGCCGGTTACGCCGCCGGACGCCGCTTCCAAAGCAGGATCAGCGTTTTGCAAGGTCCACAGCAGCTTGACAACTTCGTTGCCGGCCATGGCGGAAACAGGCACATCGAGCTGCGTGAGTAACTGGTACAAACGCGGGCCGTGTTCGGCGTGGCCGGCACACAGGGCGCCAAGCCGGTTGAACAACTCGCGTCGGGCTAAGTTGGCGCCGGCAGTTTGCAACAGCGCTTCCAACACGGGCTTCATATCGGGTAAACGCTCGGGGTGCTGGTCAATTTCGTTAGCCAACGCCTGCAAGACGTGAGCACGGGCCTTGGCGAACGGGAGCGCGGTTAATTCGGCAAGGTAACGCCATTGCGCGGGGTCCTGCACGAGTTCGCGCAACAGGCGCATGCCGTAACGCGAGACCTCACTGCGTTTGCGCTCTAGGAGCGCGGCCAAGACGTTGGCGCCGAGTTTACCGTCACGGCGGCGCTGATCCAACAGCGCTTCGAAGCGTTGACGCGTGTCCTCTTGCGGCGAGGCCAACAACACAAACCAAACAACCTGATCACCGCCGGCTTCGGCAAAACGTTTCTCAACCCAGCGGAAGGCATGGGCACGCACACCGGCGAGGCCGTGACTACAGAGTTTGGTGAGGTCCTTGTCACTCCACTTTTGCGGCGGGCTAAACTCGCGCAGCAAAAACTCGCCCAAACGCTGCGATTCATCGCGCTGTTTGGCCTGTAACAAGCGCCACACAATGACGGGCTCGACGGCCCGCAAGCCATAGATCAAGGGTCCCATCATCAAGTGAATCAAGCCGTCGAGCTGGGCGGCGTCGTATTTGGTGGGCGGCAAGAACTCGCGCGCCAACAAACAGGCCCAACGTTCGGCGAAACGCGGATCGCGTTCGGTAATGACGGCCATCAACGGCAACAGCGCGGGCGCGAATTGGGTGGGATCACGGCGCAGCAAGCGCAGCACGCGACCAGCGATCACGCCGGCCATGGTCGAGGGCAGTTTTTGCATCAAGTGGAGCGCGGCCAAAACAACACGGTCGTCTTCCATATCGAGCATGGTCGGCCAAAAATCCATCTCAAAGCGCAGCGGCTCTTGTTCGCCTTCGGTTAACACGCGCGCGACCAGCGCCCGCAGCTCGGTGTCCTCGTCCTCGGCCAAAACCAGCAGCACGTGGGCGTCCCAGCCTTCCAAACAGGGCAAGCCCTCTTGACCGAGGTAGTCGAGTGCGGCGAGGATGTCTTTGCTGCGCTCGGCGTCAAAAGACGAAGCGAGACGAACAGCCAGACGGCGGCCGAGCTCGGCCGACTGCGTCATGGGCAGGTGCCAATTCTTAAAGTAGGTCAAACCCTCGCGACGAATGTCAGCGTCTTCATGGCTGAGCCAACCGGCCCAACTGTTGACGGCGTCGGTGAAGAGTTCGGGATTTTTTTGCAGTGATTCCAGCGCAAAGGCGCGTTTTTCGGCTTCGGGTGCGCGCATCAAAACTTGCAAAATCCGCGAACGGCTGAGCCAGGCCTCGCGGTCCCCGTGCAACAGGCTGAAGGCGAATTGGCGCGTGACGGCAAAAGGCGCTTCCAGCAGGCGTACCATGTCGTCTTCATCGACTTTGGCGGTTTCGTCAGCATGGTTTTGCAAAACGGCGATGGCGAATTGGTGGATGGGCAAGGCGGCGCTCTCGAGCAACAGGCGCAGGCAACGCTCGGGGAAAAAGTCCCAATGGGCCTTAAAACTCTCTTCCCTTTGCTCGCTTTTCGGATCGCCCGGCCGGTAAGGATCGCGGCAGCGCCACGACAGACGCGCGGTCTCTACGCTGTAGCGTTCACTTTCACCGTGGATGATGTGGTTGAGCGCATAGTAGCCGGCGTAATGGTCGAGCACCACTTCCCGCTCCTGCGCCTCAATCGCGTCGGTCCAACGGTAACGGCGCACGGGGCGCGAATCGTCCTGGGTGAAATGACGCAGGTACTCGGTGGCAAAGGCGGTGTAGGCCTCGGCATCGTAAACGGCGAGACGACTGAGGTAGCGCCAAACGGCGCGGCGCAAGAAGGTCTTGGTTTTGCGGGTGAAACCAATGCGGCAATCGGACATCGTCATTTCTTTTTGCACATTGACGCGAAACACGTCGTCACCATCTTGAACCCAACCCCATTCGGACACTTTCTGGGCTTCTTCCGTTTCAATACGGTAGGCGGTCAGGCCAAAAACTTCCGCATCACCGCGAAAATAGGCCATCTTAAAAATGCGTTTAAAGAAGCGGAAAAAAGGCGGACGCAAGGGACAAATGCGCAGTGTTTCCAAAAGGGCGGGCCGCACGGTTTGGTCGTCGACTTGGTAAAGACGCCACAGAACGGCGGCGTGTTTGGCGCGCGGCTCGCGTCGCACCAAGGCAACGAAATGACGCGGAAAGGTGGGAATCTCGCGCAACAAATCGCGATAAAAGGGATCCAAACCCTGATAAAGCACGCGCTGAAACCGGGTTAAATCTTTTAAGGACAACAACATGCGCCAGGCCTCGCCGGACATCAGACGCACGTGATCTTTTAGGGTGACATCGCGCTGGAGTTCATCGAGCAAGGGCAAAAGGCCGTGAAAACGACAGCGACCGGCGGCCCAGGCGGCGGCGTAAACGACATCGGGTTCGGGCGAACGCAGGGAGCGCTGCACCGCCTCTTCGGCCTCGCGAATACGCAGTTCACCGGCACGCCACAGCAGGCGCGACAATTTGCGTCGCGAGGTGCCGGGATAAAGGGCGGCACCGTTGAGTTGTCGCAAAAACAAAGTGCGATCGTGAAAAGAGCCGGAGTGAGCCACGATTCGTAGTAAACCTTTCCCGATAATGTGGTTACCAAACAGGGGTAAAGCGGAGTTAACGCCGAACCACCATCATAACACGGCCGAGCGGCTTTGCAGCGGCTGGGACAGGGGGCAACCTAAATTCGTGATGCGCAGCGCCCACCAAACCCCTAAAGCAGCAGGTAAAACACGGCGAAGGTGATCAAGGTCGGCGCAAGCGCGTATTGCAGCAGTTTGACGGGCGAGACACCACCGTCGAAAAACCCTTTGAGAATGGAGAGGCCGGCGGGGTTAGGCGCGTTGGCAATAACGGTTAAGCCGCCACCGGTGACGGCACCGGCAACGACGGCGATTTTCAGGTCGTCACTGAGGTCGGGTACCAGCGTGGCCAGGTAGGTAATGGCGGCATTATCGTTAAAGGCGGTCAGCACCATGGCGCCGAACATCAGCGGTAACTCGCCGAGTCGGCCGAGCACGGGTTCAATCCACCAGGCCTGAACGCCGCCGTGAATAACAAGGCCGGCGAGGAAAAAGCCGACAAGCACGGGCACCTTGAGGTCGAGATAGTTTTGGTAGTGTTTGGTGACGGAGGTGAACCCCAAGAAAAACAGCAACCCGCCCATGAAAAGCACGGGATAGTGGGCGTTGGCCACGGTCCACGCCATGAACAGCACATGCACGAGCATGACCCAGTAAGGGACAAAATCTTCGCGCATGTTCCAGGAAGGATCGATGTAAGTGGGACGGCTGCGTTTGGGGAGCAGACCGGGCACGGCGCGTCCCATTTCGTGTTCTTTAATCTCGGCGAAACGCGATTCAAAGGCCCATTCGAACAGCTCGACACCGGTCATCGGTGTTTTGCGGAAATCGGCGAACTTCTCTTCAAAGACCTTGTCGAACAAGGATTGAGCCTCGGGACTGTTGAGGTCGACCACTTTGCCGACGAGATCTTTGACAATTTTGTTGCGGATATCGGACTTGATGTGTTCGAACTTGTCGTCCAAACGCTCGCCGAATTTCAGTTCTTTTTCAAGGATCGACTCGGTTTTTTCGAATTCGGCCAACATGCGTTCACTGGGCATGTAGGCAGAGCGCAATTGGTTGCCGAGGCGCACAACGGCGTATTTGAGCTGCAATTTTCTGAGGTCTTCGCGGAAGAAATAGTAGTAAACGCTGTTGACGATCAAGATGCAGATGACGGCTTTCCAACCGAAGTTGGTGACCATAAAAGTCAAGTCCCAGTTCCAGGGGCCGGCGACCATCAACACGGGCGGAGCGGCGAAATGGGTCATGGTGCCGCCAATGGAGACGTTGACGAATAACAGCGCCAGCGTGCCGTATTTGAGGCTTTCCTTGGGGTTCAACTTGTAGAACTTTTGCGACAACAGCAGGGCGGAAATGGTCATGGCGGCGGGTTCGGTAATAAAAGAACCGAGGATGGGGCCGACAGTGAGAATGGTAAACCACCAGGCGACGAGCATGCCGCCAAAAAAGTTGGCAATACGCCACATAAGCAGCTCAGAGAGCTTGAGAATAGGACGCGTACTGGAAAGCGTCATAATGGCAATGACGAACAGCGGTTCGGTGAAGTTGACGTCGTGAGAAATGTAGTATTTGGTGGTGGTCCAATCGAAGAAGAGGGTGATCGCGCCCATGAGCACGAGTGCCCAAATGCCGAAAACAGCTTCAACTTCGCCCAAGTAATGCAACAGGCGGGCGCCCATGTGAACGGAGCCGGCTTTGGCTTCGCCGCGATCAATGGCGTCCTCGTGTTTGTGTTCCAAACGGTGGGATAAGTCGAGTAGGCGCGCGGACAAGAAGGTGTGCATGATGGCCAAAAAGAAGATGAGCGTGGCCACCACGTTAAAGGGCTGTTCTTTGGCGCGCAGCATAATGATTTCCAAAATGCCGTCTAGTTTTTTGTCGTTGTAGCCATTGAGGGGCGGCGGAAATTGCGTGGCGGCACTAGGGTCGCCACCGCCGCCACCGGCGGCCAAAAGCGGCAGCGCCACACCCAACACCAGCAACACAACGAGGATCCACTTAGCGTGTTTGCCCCACGGGCGAAAACCGAAATGGATTTTGGTCCACGAATCGTTCAACATGCACTAGCCTTTGAATTTAAGAAGTGAAAGCCAAGATAATCCACCAGCGAAAGGCGCAAAAGAAGCTTCTAAACGAAACCATTTCCTGCTCTCTTATCGGTCAAACTTTGTCAACCATAACCCGTCGACGATAACCTTTCAACGCGGGTTGTTGTAACGGGGGTTAGACCGAGCGGGCGGCGATGCACCGATGATAGCGGTCGGCGCCGGTCAATCTGAAAATTGGCCGGTTCTTTTACCCAGCATTTACGCCCGCCATTCTTATTAAATACGCGGGGCATTTATTGCGGATCGGAGCGGGTATCCGGCGTGAATAAAGCAAGTAACGCATTTTTAACGGCCAGGTAAACGCGGTGGGTCGGCAGCGACACCTCACGCCATCCTGGACAAGGGTCATCGCCCGCCCAAATCGGCGCGGGTGACGCCCCGTTCACCATGGATTGACAGGCCCCAACGGCTGCGTTAGGATCTAGCATCTTTATCGGCTCCGCTCATGACACAAGAGCAAGAATACATTGATCTTATTGGACGATTCGATGTTCGATGTTTTTGCCGGCTCCCGCTCTTTGGCAAAGCTTTTCCAATCCTTATCGAGTTTGCACAACCCAATATGCTCAAGCTTACGACCCCGGCGCTTGGCGCCGCCTGTGTGTGATGCGGACCTTCCCGAGATAGAGGTGTTGCAGACGGGGCAGCGCCGTTTTTTGATTCATGTTTAGGAGGACGGGGTGTCCAATCAGCGCGATCAGTGGAGCAGTTCGCTCGGTTTTGTTCTCGCCGCCGCGGGTTCCGCCGTGGGACTCGGCAACCTCTGGAAGTTTCCATACATTACGTGGGACAACCAAGGGGGGGGATTTGTTCTCGTTTATTTAGCTTGTATTTTGTTGGTGGGGATGCCGGTCATGATGGCCGAAATTATTATCGGGCGTCACACGCAAGAAAGCCCGGTCCCGGCTTTTGAAAAAGCCGCCAAGAACCTGCCGTTAGAAAAGTTCTGGCCAATTGTCGGCTGGCTGGGTGTCATCGCCGGCCTGGTCATTTTGTCGTTTTACGCGGTTGTCGCCGGCTGGTCGATTAGTTCGTTTTACTACTGCATCAAATGGTCAACCAGCGGTTATGTCACCGGCGACGTCAAGTTCGGCGAATTTGTCGGCAACGCGCCGTTGCAGTTAGGTTTAACACTGGCCTTCAGCTTGTTAACGGCCTTTATCGTGACCCGCGGTATTGCCGGCGGTATTGAAAAGGCCACCAAAGTTTTGATGCCGGTGTTGCTTTCCATTTTGGTGTTGCTGACGCTCAACAGCTTCACGCTGGACGGTGCCGGTCAGGCCTTGGCTTTCATTTTCACGCCAAGCCCAATGAAAGACGGCGAACACGGTTTCCTGGAAGCACTGGGCCATGCCTTTTTCACGCTGTCGCTGGGTATGGGCGCGATGATCACCTACGGCTCCTACATGGGCAAAAAAGAGTCGATTCTCAAAGCGTCGGCCGCGATCGTTCTGCTGGACACGCTCATCGCGCTGATGGCCAGTTTCATCATGTTCACGATTCTGTTCAGTTTCCCCAGCGTGGTCGAAAAGATGGGCAAAAGTACGGCGGGCATGTTGTTTGTGACCCTGCCCGAGATGTTTTACACGGAAATGCCGTTCGGCAGCATCATCGCACCGATTTTCTACATCTTGGTTGGCTTCGCAGCTTTATCTTCGACGATATCACTGCTTGAAGTCGTGGTTTCGCTGTTTGTCGACAAATTGAAGTGGAGCCGCATTAAAGCAACGGCGGTCTCCTCGGGTGTCATTTTCGCCTTCAGCGTGTTGTGCGCCTTGTCCAACGGTGCCAGCGCCTGGTTGAGCAACTTCAAATTGTTCGGCAATGCCGACAGTGGCCTTATGTACAGCCTCAACAAGACGTTCTTCGCCAACAAGGCGGGTTTCATGAACGCCTTCGACCACCTCTCGGCCAACTGGCTGCTGCCGGTGGGCGGTTTCTTCATCACGCTGTTCGTCGGTTGGGTCTTCCCAGCCAAGGTCGCAGCGGATGAACTGGGCATGCTCGATGAACAAGGTAATCCCAACAAGCTGTTTAAAACAGTGCAGTTTTTGTTGCGTTTTATCGCACCGGTCGCCATCGGCTACATTATCGCGAAAGTCATGTTGGGGACGGACTTCGCCTAACGCGCACCACCCCCAACCCACAACGCCGACGCGTGGCGACCCCGAGCGGGCCGAAACGACGTCGGCGTTTTTGCGTTTTGCGCTATGATGATGCCGCATTGAGACGGCAGCCTGGCAACGCGATGCAACCGCGCCGGTGTTTTTTCCGTTTTATGCAGTGAGCCGCCCAATCACCTGATGCCTGCGGCGGAGGATGGTTTATTTGGTTGAAAGTTCTGTTCCGATTCGATTTAGCATCATTGATTACCTCAACGCGCTGCCACTAAACATGGCTTTTAAAGACGGCATTTTTGGCGAAGAGGTCACCCTTCACTTCGACTTCCCTTCCCAGTGCGCCGACAACCTGGCCTCGAATCGCTGCGATGTCGGCTTGATTTCCAGCATTGAATACCAGCGCATTCCCAACCTGCTGGTGGCACCGCACATTTGCATCGGCGCCCATCGCGAGGTGCGCAGCGTGCTGATTCTCAGCAAAAAACCCTTCGCCGAGATCCAAACACTGGCCTTGGACCGTTTTTCACGTTCATCAGCGGCGCTGGTTCAGGTGTTGTTTCACCTGCGTGTCGGCCGCCAACCGCGTTACCTAACCATGTCGCCGGAACCGTCGACGATGCTGGCGGAAGCGGACGCGGCGCTGATCATTGGTGACGCGGCCCTGCGTCCACTGCCCGACGATGTTGAAAAAATCGACCTTGCCGCCGAATGGTACGCGCAAACAGGGCTGCCGTTTGTGTTTGCTTTTTGGACAATGAGGCGCCACGTTAACCGCGAGAAGGTAACGGCGATGCTGATGCAAGCCAAGCAGTACGGCCTACCGCGCATTGAACAGCGCATGGCCGATATCCAGGCGCGATGGCCGTATCCGAAGGACGAAATCACGGCTTATTTCCGCCACAACATTCACTACGATTTGGGTGAAGCCGAACGCGAGAGCCTGACGATGTTTTACCGCTACGCGGAAGAAGCGGGCCTGATCAAACACCCGCGCCACCCGGAGTGGGCTTAAGCAATAACAAAAAAACCGCGCCAACCTTTGCAGGCGGCGCGGTTTTTGTTAGGCGGGTAAACCGTTAGCGCTTACATTTGCGCCAAACGTTCGATACGGTCTTCCAAAGACGGGTGGGTCGACCACATGGAAACGCGTTTAGGGCTGCTGATCTTTTGCAGCGCCATGCCGCCGGTGGCGCGGTCAACCATGGTTTGGTTTTGCAAGGCTTCCAAAGCGCGGGCCATTTGCCGTGGGCTGGTCAAGCGTGCGGCACCGGCGTCGGCGCGGTACTCACGTTGGCGACTAAACCAGGCGATGGGAATGTAAGCAAGGAACATAAAGACGTTTTCAAGAACCATGACGACGATGATGTAACCGAAAAAGCCCAGCCCGCCGCCACCTTCATCGTCGCTCAGGAAGGTGTCGATAGCAATGGCGACCATGCGCGCAAAGAACATAACAAAGGCGTTGGCGACACCGGTCAGCAGCGACATGGTCACCATGTCGCCATTGGCGATGTGCGAAATTTCGTGGGCGGCAACGGCTTCGACTTCTTGGTCGTTCATTTGGTGGAGTAAACCGGTGGAAAAGGCCACGAGCGAGCTACTTTTGGAAGGGCCGGTGGCAAAGGCATTGGGTTCAGGTGAATCGTAAAGGCCAACCTCGGGAACCGGAATCCCGGCTTCACGGGCCAGATAGGCAACCATGCGGTGCAAGGGATCGTCCTCGGGAAGCAATTCGATGCCGTAGGCGCGTTTGGCAGCCCAGCGGCTGATAAACAAGGAAATCATGGCACCCGACATCCCGAAGATCCCACAGAAAATGGCGAGACCGGTGGTGCCTTGGAGACGGATCCCCATCATGGGCAGCAGCACGTTGAGTATGACTGAAACAGTGACGACAACCAGCAGGTTGGTCATTAAAAACAAGCCGATACGCTTGAGCATAGGAATTTTCCTCCGAAATCAATCAAAACCAAGAGGGTTGATTGGTAAGAAACAAAGAGATCGGAATGCCGACGATACATCAAACGAAAGCGCCGAACCACGGTGGCCACCGAGCTTGATCTGATTTCAATCCCGTTTCAGATCAAGTGGGTGCACAACCTCAATTGAAGATATACTCCGATAGACGGCCTCGGGTTTCAAGAGGAACCGTCACGCCGGCGCAAAGAATCGCAGCCGGCAACCCGGCCGACGCGTTTCGCATGCAACGCCGCATCCTTTCGCACAGCGCTTTTTGAGATGGACCCAAAACCAACACCAGCGACAAAAAAAACGACGACAGCAACGGGCTCCGAACCGGCGGCCAACAGCGGCGTCTTCCAGGACAGCGGCGTCTTCCAGGACAGCGGCGGCTTACCCGACGCGGTCGGACCCTACCGCATTTTGGCGGCGCTGGGTGAAGGTGCCGTCGGCCGTGTCTTTCTAGCCGAGCAGGACGAACCGGTGGCGCGCCGCGTAGCGGTAAAAGTCATCAAGGCGGGCATGGACAGTCGGCGCGTGCTACGGCGCTTTCGCGGCGAGCAACAAACGCTGGCGGCGATGAATCATCCTTACATCGCGCAGGTTTACGATGCAGGCACCACCAGCGACGGTTTCCCCTACTTCGCCATGGAATACATTCCAGGGCTGCGTTTAACCGAATACTGTGACAACCGTCGGCTCAGCATCAATGCCCGCCTCGATTTGTTTGCAAAGATCTGTGAAGCAGTGGCTTATTCACACCAACGAGGCGTGATTCACCGTGATTTGAAACCGGCCAATATTTTGGTTTACGATCACGAAGGGGTGGCGACACCCAAGGTGATTGATTTCGGCATCGCCAAAGCAGTCGACGATCCCAGTGATGTCACGGCGGTCGACACGCCACTGGGCACGCTTGCCTATATGAGCCCCGAACAGGCGGCGGGCCGACTGGGCGACACGGACACGCGCAGCGACGTCTACGCATTGGGCTGCATTTTGTTTGAGTTACTAGCGGGGGCGAGTCCCCATCGTGACGGCTCGGGCGTTACCCAGACCTTTGATGATGAGGGCGAGCGCATCGGCTTGCGGTTCAAGGCGTTGCCGGCGGAAAAGCGGGCGACGATTGCAGTACAACGGGCAACCGAGTCCGAAAAGCTGATCCGGTTCCTGTCGGGCGACCTTGCCTGGGTGACGGCCAAAGCGCTGCAATACGAACGCGATCAGCGCTACCAAAGTGCGGCCTTACTCATGCAAGACATCAGGGCCTACCGGGCGGGAAAACCGGTCAGCGCACGGCGTCCGCATTGGCGCTATCACCTGAGCCGCGCCCTGCGCCGCAACAAATGGCTGTTAACAGCGGCGGCGATCGTGGTGGGTGGCCTGCTGGCGGGAACGGTCTTGGCACTGCGCGGGATTAAACAAGCGGAAGCAGCGCGACAACGCGCCCTGGTGGCGGCGGAACGGGCAACCAAGTCGCAGCAACACTTGGCCGAATTTTTGGAATCGGCCGACCCCAGCCATCACGGCAACCACATGCCGCTGCGTTCAATGTTGACCCGTTACAGCGACAGCCTCTCCCCTGCTCATGAACCGGACCCGCTCATTCGTGCTTTTTTGCACACCACGGTGGCGCAGTCTTTTGTACAACTGGACGATCTGACCCGCGCGCGCCGCCACATAGAGGAAGCACTCAACCTACGCCGGCGCCATCTGCCCAAGGACGATCCCGAAATTCTCATTGCTTCCAGTGTTTTGGGTGAAATCTTCCGACAAAGCGGCGACCTGACCCAAGCCGAATTCATCCAACGACAAGCGCTGCGCCAATTAACGGCGCAACTCGGTCCGCGCCACAACGAGACGCTAACGGCGATGGCCGCGCTGGCGCGAGTGCGCCGCGACCAAGGCCGCGATGACGAGGAATTGGCCTTGCGCGACGAGATTTATCGACGCGAACACGCCCGCCTGGGCGCGAACCACCCAAAAACGCTCGATGCCCAGCAGGCGTTAGCAGAAACCCATGCGGCCCAAGGCCGTTTGGCACTGGCGCAATCACTGTGGCACGAGGTTATGACCGGCCGCAAGGCGCGTCTGGGCGCAAACCATCGCGCCACCCTTAGCGCTCAGCGCGCACTGGCGGATACCCTGGCGGCACGCGATCAAACGGCCGAGGCCCTTGCGCTTTTGGTCGAAACCCACCGCGCCATGACAACCCATTTGGGTGCCACCCACCCGCAAACGCTGACCTGCGCCGCGAGTTTGGCGGCGCGTTATCGGGAAAACGGCCAAAGTGCGCAAGCGGCGGCACAGTACCGCGAATTACTGCCGCTGCTGCGCCAAACGCGCGGCCACGACCATCCACAATGCCTAGCCACCTTGCACAAATTGGGCGCCACACTTCTGGACGACGACCGGCCCGAGGCAGCGCTTGCCGCACTGGAAGAGGCCGCCACCCGCGCACAGACGGTGTTGGGTGAACAACACCGCGACACGCTGCGTTACCAGCAGCGTTTGATCACGGCGTATCGGCGAGCCGAACAATGGCGGCAACTGGACCAACGGGCCGCAACGGTGATGCCTCACCTGGAACAGATTTACGGCGCGAACGACGCGCTGACCCAGGCGGTCGCGGCGGACTGGGCAACGGCACTCGACGCGTTAAAACGCGGACCGGAAGCAGAAAGCCTGCGTACGCGTTACAGCATCAAATAGAAGCCCGCTTTTGTAAAGCTCCTGAAAAACCGCTTTCCACACCCGCCCCCGCAACGAGGCTAATCCATTGCGGGACGGCAACAGAATCCAGCCACTATGTAAAGGGTTGGTGACACATCCTCACGTTTTCTTTGTGACGGGAGCGTCAACTTTAGCGAATTTTGGTGGTATATCAACTCTTTTTTCACCGAGTTTTTTCGTTCCTTGTTCTGAATCACGCTTCACCCCGTTATCTTCTGCTTCGACCCGCCAAGGGCTTGCGGCGCCACCTTTTTGCCGATAAGGTTCATGGGTATCGCGGATTTATTAACCGCGCTATTTTTTTCTCACGTGCTGTTTATTTGCAGCCAGGCTTCGCTTTGCGTCACCTGCCACGTGCCTTGAAGCCACCTTTTGCTCTTGTTCCATCTTGTTCCATCTGCTTTCCACCGCGTTGTTGTTCGGGTGCCCTTTTGGTCACACGCCCATGCTCCCGCCGTCTGGACCCGGCCGAAGTTTGCGGCACGACCTGCGATCACGAACCCAACGAGCGACCTTCGGGTTGCAAGGTTTTTTCTTTTTGGTCGCAAGAATCACTGCGACGCATTGATGCGGAACCCTACAGCCGCCACTGCCGATTCTGCACCAAGGCACCCGTTCGCGACGGGCGCCGCCCCCAACCTTCGGTTTGGATTACACATCCGTTTTTATCGTTGCCGATTTCGGCCTATCGTTTATTCACCACACACAGACGTTCATCGATTACCGAGCTTCCCTCTCTACCACCGTTCCAGGAAAACGGCATGCTGTGTCATGCCTTCGCTTAAACCCATGCTCCTTGCTGCCTCAGGGTACACGCAAGGCACGCTGCGCCATGGTCCGCCGTGCGGATCGCCGGCGCGCGGCGTGGCGCAAAAGTTATTCTCGTCACGGGTTGACGCCCAAGCACCAGATGCCAGACGACGTTCGGCCGCTTCTCTCAGCTAGGTTTGTCCAAACCTAGTGGTCGCGGTCTACGCCAGACGTCGTCCCCCATGCCCGTCTCCCAACCGAGCCCTTGGCTCGGCCGGGCATGGTGGTGGGCACATGGATTTGGCGGCGAAACCATGGAAAAGTGTCGTTCCGTGGGCCGATCTAGGCCGACAGGGATGGGGAACTTCCGGCTCGATGAGCCACATTAGGAGTTTCACCCATGATTCGTTTGATACGCGGGTCGCTTGCGACCTGGATCTGTCTCTGTAATTTGACCTTATTCGCCTCACACACAATCGACGGCAAAATTCGCGACGCTGAATCCGGCGCCCTCATCGAGGGTTTTTTGCAAATGACGCGCCGCCAAAACAGCCAAACCTCGGTGGCCGATGTGGCCGTCAGCGGAAAAGCACAACTGGTTCTCGAATCCGGCGTCTACGAAGTTTTGGTGGAAGCAGAGGGTTACCAAACACTGGCGACCCACTTCACCCTCGATGAAAATACCGATCCAGCCGAGTTGTTAAGCGCGATAGAGTTTCACCTCGATCCGGTCCCGGTCCCGACCGAGCTACGGCCGGCCAAAACGGCCTTGCCCGACGATGTCGGCATGCTGGAAGGTTACCTGTACGACAAAGAAACGGGTTTACCGATGGTAGACGCGGCGGTTGCGCTTGAGTTTTTGGGATACAGCACCCAAACCGACGCGCAGGGTCGTTTCGAACTTCATTTCCCGGTCGAAGAAAGCGATGCGGAAGATGAAGCGCTGTTTGCAAGCGACAACCTGCTGATCAGCCTGGGGGAAACCGAAACGGTGCTGCAAAACATCAGCTTACAACCAGGTGTGACCACCTTGCGCGAAGATTTGGACAGCCGCCAAAGCAGCGTTTCAGCCGATCGTCGCCACCGCCTTGACCGCAAACAAGCAACCCAAACCGAACCGGCCCCGCAAACCCTGCAACGGCCCAGCTTCAAACGCGCGCCGGCCCAACCGCGTTTCATCAAACCACCGACAAGCATTCGCATCGGCATGGACTGCCAGTGCTCGAGTTGCAGCCGCGTGGTTGTTAAAAGCATGGAAACGTACGTGGCCAACGGCCTCAAACAAGAGTGGATTTCATCGTGGGGCATGGATTCATTGCGGGCGGGCGCCATTGCCTATCGCTCTTACGGGGCGTGGCACGTCGACCACCCACTGCGCAGCAATTACGACATTTGTTCGACCACCTGCTGCCAGGTCTTTGAGGACAGTAGCAACAGCCGCAGCGCCCAAGCCGCACGCGATACCGCCGGCCTGATGCTGGTTCAAGCCGGCGAAAGCCAGGCTTTTCGTTCCGAATATTCGGCGCAAAACAACGCTTGGGACGACCCCAACGACAACTTGCGTTGCAACAACGCCGATTTGAGTTGCGGCAACGGTTCGGTTGGTTCGCCGTCAACGGGTTGGCCCTGCTTGGCCGACAGTGTCGGGCGCAACCGCGGTTGCTTCGGGCACGGTCGCGGTATGTCGCAATGGGGCACGCATTACTGGTCACAACAGGGCCGAAACTGGGCTTGGATTACCAACCATTACTACAACGCCAACGGCAAGGGCTCGGGCAAACGCAATACGGCGATCAGCCATCCCTTCGAACTGGGCGGGGTGGCGCTTTCCAGCACGCAGGTTCGACCTGGCGGCAGCCTGACGTTGGGTGTGAACACCACCAACCACGCGGGCGGCGCCCACCAAATTTTGTTCGGCGCGTCTTTGTTCGACAGCGCGGGTAACGCGGTCAACGATGCAGCCAACGACAGCTTGGTGTCGGTCGCCACCGGCGCGGGCATGTTGCAACGGCGTTTTGTGGTGCCGGCCGGTCAAGCGTCCGGCACCTACCGCGTTGTCGTTGGTTTGTATTTGGATGCGGACGGCAACGGCCGTCTCAACAGCGGTGATTTCCGTTTTCACGGCGCCCAGGCAAGCCAAACCCTAACCATCGGTAGTGGCGAACCACCATCAACCCAACTGAACCTGTTGGTTGACGACCGGGCAAACCCGGTTTTGTTAAGTGTCGACGCCGCTGACAGCATCGCCACCGTGCGTTACTACCAGGGTTCGGATCTGGTCGGTGCGTCGGCCGAACGCGCCGAAGCGTTTGAAATTCGCCGCAGCTTCACTCCGGGTCAAACGATTACCATCACCGCACGTGGATTTAACGACGCCGGCTTGGAAGTAGCCGTCGCTGAAGGGACGGTGACGGTGCCGGTGGGTGACGAAACGCCCTTTGTGGCCTTCCTCAATCCTGGTTTCACGGTTAACCCGGCGGTGTTGCGCGCGGCGACCGGGGCACAAACAGCGCGCGTGGTGTACTTCGCCGACGATACCTATAAATTGGGCGAAAGCGACAATGGCGGCGACCAGTACCGGATCAGCTATCGCTTCAACGGCATCGGTGCCCGCAACCTAACCGTCGCGGCCTACGATGCCGCCGGCAACGAAATAGCCCGTGAAACTCGGGTGATCACGATCCGCAACAGCACCCTTGTTTTGGCGGCGCCGTCGCCGATGACGAACCCCTTGCATTTAACGGCCGACGCGGCGACCAACGTGACGCGCGTGCGGTACCTGGCCGACAACCAATACAACATCGGCGAAAGCACGGATCGCCTCGCCGCCTTTGCGGTCAACCCACGCTTCAGCGGCACGGGCGATCGTTCGCTGACGGTGGTTGGCTACGACGCCGCCGGCAACGAGGTCGGCCGCGACACGCGTGTGATCAGGGTGCGCCCGGAGGCCTTGTTTTTTGTGACACCGGCCAAAACCGGCAACCCGGCCAGGTTGCAAGTTCGCGCCGCCGCCGACACCGCGCGCATCGAATACCTTGCCGACGATACCTACCCGTTGGGAAGCTCGCGCATCTCACAAAACGATTGGGCCGTCGATTACCGCTTCACCCAAGAAGGCAAACGCAACATCACCGCGATTGCCTATGACCGCAACGGCAGCGAACTGCGCCGGCTTGAAGTCCCCATCACGATTGGCGACGACGGCGATCCCGATCCGCAACCGGGTACCAGCTTGCAATCGCGCATTCGCGCCATTTTCGACGGCGCCTCCTCGCACAGCTTGAGCGGGCGCGTTGAAAGCCTCAGCGGCGGGTTCACCTACTTCAGTTGGAACGCAGGCGTCGGCAAAATTCCGGCTTCCAACCAAAAGATGTGGGTCACCGGCGCGGCGTATCACTACTTGGGCGAAGACCACCGCTTTGAAACGGATATTCACTACAACGGTTCGTTTTCAGGCGGCACGCTTAACGGCGACCTGATCATCTACAGCCGCGAAGATTACACGATGGCTTTGGCCTACGGCGGGCGGGGTCCGGTTTACAACCGCATCGTCGACCAACTGAAAGCACGCGGGCTGCGACGGGTCACCGGACGCGTAATCGCGATGGGTAACTTCTACGAAACCAACTACTACAATCGCAGTTACAGCACGCGTTTAAGCGCAGCGGCGAGCCATTTCCGCACGGTATTGCGCGAACGCGGCGTCACTGTCAACGGCGGCAGCGCCACCCTGAGCGGAACGGCGGTGCCAGGGCAAAGCGTGTACACCTACCGCTCGCGCACCATTGCCCAAGCCTTTAAAGACCTCAACAAGCCCAGCAACAACACCTACGCCGACATCTTGCGCGCGCACTTGGGCCACACGGTCAAAAACCGTATCTCGTCGGCGGCGGGCGGCGAAGTCATGATGGCGTTTCTCGAGGACATCGGCGCTGATTACCCGGAGGTTCGCGTCGCCGACGGCTCGGGTCTGAGCTACCAAAACCGCCTCAGTGCACGCACCCTGATCAAAATGATCCGCACGCTGAAATTGGACCCCGAAACGGCGAGCTGGGAAAAAACGCTGGCTGTCGGCGGCGTCGACGGCACGTTGCGCCGACGTCTAACCCAAAGCGACGTTCGTGGGCGTGTCTTCGCCAAAACCGGCACACTCAACCCGGTCGTGTCCTTGTCAGGCGTGATCTACAACCGCCACAACGGCAACACCTATCTGTTCTCGTTCCTCATGAACGACGTGGTGAGTAAAACCAACGCCCGTGCCACGGTCGACCGCGCGGTACGCCTGATTGCTTCGAACTTCGAGGGCCCGCTCGGCAAAAGCGATCTGGATCAGGCCTTACCGCCAGCGGTGTTCCTCGAAGAGACGACCCCGGCCCTGGCACCGGATGAGTGGGAAGTCATCATCCCTAATTTTGCCGAGGTTTCTTTTTAACACAAGGATCATATTCTATTTAAAACCAATCGTTTTAATAGAACACCCTTCCTCCACGCGTACCGATCCAATGATCGGTCATCTTGATCACTAACACCCACCGTCGACGCCCACCGACCCCCATGGTGGTGGCGCCGACGGCCTCAAATCTTAAGTGTGTGATGCGGCCGGCTGCAACCGAGCAAGAACTTGGTACGCAATGCGTTGGCAAGAGCGGCGGCGTACGGAGAAAGTACGGCGCGCCGATTGACGACCCGTTGCAGGCCAAGCAGTTGCGTGGCTGTACCGCCATCCATCGCCCACTTAAGTTTGAACACCACAGGAGATTATGATTATGAAGAACCTGTTAACGACTTTGGTGGGCCTGTGGGCGCTGTGCTGTTTTTGCACGGTTTCGGCCCATGAAATTGGCTTTATGCACCACCTGGAGAACCGTTTTGCCATGCCCGTGAAACGCAAAGACACTTTCTCCCGCGAGACGACCCTGCGCGTCATGTGCCGAGCAAGCAACGTCAGCCGAGTCGAGTATCGACTGTTCGACGGCACCCTGTTGGCCACCAGTGAAGCGGCGGCCCTCGATTTTGCCGCCGCCGCACGCTTCCCGCACGAAGGGCTGTTTGAGGTCACGGCGGTCGGTTTTGATGCCGACGGTGCGCAAGTCGCCACCACTTACGCCACCATGCACGTGGTGCAACGGGGCCGTGCCCACCAACCTCTCGCCGAAACCAAAGCGGTTACGGTACAAAAAGACTTCGCCGCGCCGCAATGGTCACCGGCGGGCGACCAGTTGGTGTTTACCGGTTCACAGTATCGCGGCTTGTTCTTGATCGACCTTGATGCGGCCCCCAAACGCGGTTTCGCCGGCATCACCACCCTCAGCCACGAAGCCATGGCCGGCTTTAAGCCGGTTTGGCACCCGTACGCCGACGCATTGTTGGTCCGTGAAGCGGGTCAAAGTGATATCGAGACCCCGGCGAACTGGGTCGGCTTGGACGGCCATGCCGGAACGCTGAGCAAAAGCGAACAAAACGAGGTACAAGCCAACTTCCAATTCGCAGTCATCGACGACCAAGTCTGTTTGCGCGGCCGTGACGGTCAAAGCTTCAAACAACCGGTGACGCTGAGTCGCGGTAACGATAAATTTTTCGCACCGCAAGCCTCACCAGACGGTGAAAAGGTGCTGTACGAAGGCATTTCCAGCGGTATTTGGGTGATCGACCTGGAGACCGGTACCCGCACCCATGTCGGCTTGGGCAACCACCCTAGCTGGGGACCCAACAGCGAGAAGGTTTATTTCGACATTGCCGACGACGGTCACTTCCAAATCCTCAACAGCGATTTGTTCGTGTACGACTTGGCCGCCAACACCACAACTCAACTTACCGACACGCCCGATCAGCGTGAGCAACGACCGGCGGTGGCTCAAGACGGGCGTCGCATTGCCTTTGACGTGGACGGTGCGGTTTTCACGGCGACTCTGCCGACGGGAGGTGAATAATGAAACGCACAGCCATCAGCCTTTTCATCGCCGCCGTTTTATGCGCGGCAACGGCCTTCGCGCAACCGAAAATTTGTATTGATGCGGGCCACGGCGGCTCTGATCCCGGCGCGGTCGGCAACGGCCTGCGCGAATCCGACATTAACCTCGACATTGCGCTCAAATTGCGGTCCCTACTCAATGCCGACAGCAATGACAGCTCGGGCGGCGGGTCCTGGCGCGTGATCATGGTGCGCACGGGAGATACGACGGTCAGTCTGTCGAGCCGCACGGCCTACGCCAATAGTAACGGCGCCAATCGCTTTATCTCGATTCACGCCAACGCTTTCTCCAATACTTCGGCCAACGGCACCGAAACGTTCCGCTACACCAATGGCAGCAGCAATTCGCGCAGCATGCAGTTGGCGATTCACGACGAATTGGTCGACGCCACCGGCTTGCGCGATCGCGGCGCCAAAACAGCCAACTTCTACGTTTTGCGCTACACCTCGATGCCGGCGATGTTGTCGGAACAGGGCTTCGTCTCCAACCGCACCGATGCGGCGGTGCTGGCGAGCGCAAGCCGCCGCCTGGACATGGCCAAAGCCCATATGTTCGGCCTGCAACGTCACTACGGTTTGGCTGCCTACGATCCCACCCAAAACGTCGAACGCGGCACGGTCAGCCTGGACATGGCGGAATTTTCGCTGAACCCGGTGCGCCTGCGCGCACGCACCACGGGCGACGTCGCACGAGTGGTTTACCTGGCCGACGATCAGTGGAACCTGGGTGAATCAGACAACAAAGCCGGCAAATACGAGGTCCGCCGCCGTTTTTACACCGTCGGCGCCCGCAAAATCACCGCCGTCGGCTACAGCGCAAGCGGTCGGGAACTCGCCCGTGCCAGTCGCACGGTGACGGTACAAAACCGCGACATGGTGTTCACCACCGCGAGCACAACCAGTAACCCGGTCGCCCTGTTCGCGCAAGGCGGCGATCAAGTGGCCAAGGTGCGTTACTACGCCAACGACACCTACTTACTAGGCACCAGCACCAACCGCGGCGCCGATTTCCCGGTCGACTACCAATTCAACTTCACCGGACTGCGCTCACTTTCAGCGATTGCCTACGATCAAAACGACAACGAAATTGATCGCCATGACCGCGACATTCGCATCAATCCCTAACCCAACCCATATTGACTGACGCAACGGGCCGGCAACGGCCCGTTTTTTTTTACCCGCACCGTCATGGGGTAACCCGACGGCTAACCCTATCATTTTCAATCTTTTTCAAAACGCGCTCGGCAAACAATCAGGTGCACCCAAACCGGCCGAAAAGCCGAACACCCAGCCGGCACCAGACCATTCAGCATTCGGAACACCTGTTCCGAATCGACCGAAAGCCATTAACGCAAAAAAGCAGCCATCCTGAAAAAAGCCGTGAGGCGGATCACGCCGCTTGGCGTTAAGATGAAGGATCATCCGCCGTCCACAAGCGCCACGCGCAAAGGCACGCTTCCGGCCCCAAAAAGGCCGACTCGCGCGCACAACCAAGCCCATTGGCAAGCAGGAAGTGCCTGCACGCCAAGGGTTAAGCCCTATCGCCAGACGGCGGACAAGACCTGGTGAATTGGGTGATTTTTCTTCCTTATTAGGCGGAGACACCCCCTTTAAAAGGCTGGCACAGCGGTTTTCGACAAACCTGGCCCGGGACTTGCAATTTTAAGCGGCCAGTATCGATAGAAACATCGGAGGTACCATTCATTGAGCGCGATCAAAAACAACGTCGCCGACCTGCTTTGGAAAAGTCCGGGTAGTAAAATCCAGATTCTGTCCCTGCAAGGTCACGAGGCCCTCTCCCAACTTTATGTATTTAAAGCACTTATTAAAACCCGTGACGCCGGACTCAGCTTCGCCCAAATGCTGGATAAAGAAGTGAGTATCGTCATGATGGCCGGCCCCGAACTGACCGATGAACGCCACTTCTCCGGCATCATCACCAAGTTCTCGCAGGCCCGCACCCACCACGGCGACGTCGACGCGTCTAATGATAAGTGGTACACCTACCATGTCGAGTTTCGCCCAAAATTTTGGTTGACCACCAAACAATCGGCCTCCAAGGTTTTCCAAGAAAAAACTTCCAAAGACATCATCTCCGAAGTCCTTGGCGATTCAGGTGTTACCTTCGAGTGGAAACTACAAGGCGATCCACCCGAACGGCTTTACACGCTGCAGTACGAGGAAACCGATTTCAACTTCATCAGCCGCTTGCTGGAACACGACGGCATCAGTTACTTCTTTGACCACAAAAATAAAAAGGTCGTGTTCACCGATAATCCAGGCGGTTTTCCCGACTGTACCCCGACCGCCGACGCCAACTACGACGAGGAAGTCGGCATGGTCTACGCCATGGGCAAAGAAGAAGTGGTCAGCGATTTCACCTACGAGGAAACCATCGGCACCGGCAAAGTTGTGCTCAATGACTACTTCTACGAAGCGGCACAGAGCGATCAAAAAGTTACCGAAACCGAAGGTGCGGTACCGAACTTTTCTAAGTTGGAACAGTACGAACACACACAAAACTACGACAACGTCGGCTTGGGCACGGTTTACGCACGCATCCGCAAAGAGGAAAACATTTACACCTCAAAAGCGGCCCACGGTCGCGCCACCTGCCGTTCCTTCTGCCCCGGCCACATCTTCACCCTCGCCAAGCACTTTCGCGGCGAATGCAACCGTCGCTGGATTTTGACCGAAACGCGTTACAACCTGGAACAAGGCCACTTCTCGGTGCACTTCAGCGCCGTCGGTGCCGACGTCAAGGTACGCCCCGCACGCGTCACCCCGAAACCACGCATTTACGGTGTACAAACCGCCGAGGTGACCGGACCACCGGGCGCCAAGGTTTACCTGGATGAAATGGGCCGCGCCAAGTTGCAATTCCACTGGGATCGCGAAGGCTCGAAAAACGACCGCTCCTCGATGTGGGTGCGCGTTGCCAACAACTACGCGGGCAAGGACTACGGGATTCAGTGGATTCCCCGCATCGGCCACGAGGTTTTGGTGAGTTTCGTCAACGGCGATCCAGATTGCCCGGTCGTGACCGGCCGCGTCTACAACAACTACAACCAAGCTCCGCTGGGCCCGGCCAACAAATGGCAAAACATCATTAAAACCATCAAAGACAACCACATTTTGTTCGACGATCAAGACGGCAAAGAACTGGTCGATATTCGTGCCCAAAAGGACATGAAAACGCTGGTTCTCAACGACAATACGCGCCAGGTTAATAATGACGAATTCATCATTATTAATAACAACCGCTCGATTGAAGTTGAAAAACAGCACGACGAAGAGATCGGCACCAACATGAACATCAATGTGGGTGAGAACTTGGCACAAACCGTCGGCAAAGGCTTTACTCAGGTCGTCGGCAAGGACGCCTCCATTAGCGTGGGTAAAAACGCGGCACGACGTGTTAAAGGCGAAGATCTGACCGAAATCGATTTGGAAGCCTCGTTGAGTGTCGGCAAGAAGTACAGCATTGCCGTCGGCAAAGACTTCTTCTTGGATGTCGCCAAAAACGGCAAGATGAACTTCGAGAAGAAGTTGCGGTTGCGCTCCGGCAAAGACATGGCCATCGACTGCGATAAAAAAGCCATCATGCAGGTCAAAGACCAGCTCACCATCAAAGTTGGTTCGGTCACGGCCGTGCTCAAGAAAAACGGTGATGTCACGGTGAAAGGCAAAAAGATGAACTTCAAAGCCTCTTCCAAAATCAAGATGAAGGGTTCGAAGATCAATCAGAATTGATGCGATTGGGCCGGCCTGGCGGGTGTGCTTCACCCGCCACGTCGGTTTTGCATCAGTACCGCGATCTGTTTTAAAATCGCTTCTTCCTCAAGCTTTAAAACAGATCCCACTTCCTTCCGGAAAGGAAACGCCTTTGCTGCAAATCGTAAACCACACGCCGTTTGAACCCGCTTTCTCGATGTTCACCGACAAAGACGGTCGCGAACTCGTCACCGTTGTGTTGAAAGCCCATCTGACCTTACCCGCCGCCGGTGAAGCCGTCACGCTCCACCCCGAACCTTGTGAGATCGTCAATCAGGACCTGCACACCGGCGAACCCGGTCAAAGCTCGCTGATGTTGGCCAACGAATTGGTGCCGGAAAAAACGGCCACCGACATTGCTTTGGTCGGCAGCGCCCATGCGCCGGGCGATCTGGCCACCACGCAAATGACCGTCGCCATGGCCGTCGGTGAGCGCCGTGCCCAACTCTTGGTCACCGGTGATCGCACCTGGAAAGAGGACCTTTCCAAACCCACCGATCCCGAACCCTTCGTCACCATGCCGATCACCTACGAACGCGCTTTTGGCGGCTGTAGTGCCCCGCAAGAAGGCAAAACACCCGCTTATTGCGCCGAGAATCCGGTTGGCTGCGGCTTTGCGGCCAAACGCGGCGACGCCCGTGGCGCGGCTCTGCCCAACATCGAACACCCCGAACACCCCCTAACCCATTGGCAACAAAAACCGCCGGTCGCCGGCTTTGGTTTCATCGACGCAAGTTGGCAACCGCGCATGCGTTTGGTAGGCACCTACGACGAGGCCTGGCAACAAAACAAAGCGCCGTTACTTCCCGACGACTTTAACCCCGATTACTTCAACGCCGCCCATCCCGACTGGGTCCAGCAACCCTTTCTGAGCGGCGGCGAACCGGTCCAACTCGACGGCTTCCACCCCGACGGACCGCGTACCTTGCGCTTGCCGACGGTACGACCGCAACTGACCTTCAACCTGGGTGGTGCCAATCACCCTCGCGAAGCGGCCCTTTGGCAAGTGGTCTTTTTCCCCAACGAAAATCGCTTCACCATGACCTGGGGCGCCAACTTCGCCTACGGCAAAATGCCCTCGCGCTTGCGCCACGTCGCCATCGTCGACACCAACCACTTCTTCCGCAACCATCAACCGCCTGCAAAGGATCGCCCATGAAAACGATCATCACCGCTGTCAACAGCACGACCTCGGTCGGCACCGACGCCGTCACCACGGCCCACGCCGTGCGCACGGGTATGGCGCGCATTGAAGAGTCCAGTTTTTGGGATGCGGCGCGGTTGCCGGTCGATGTCAGTCGCATCGATTACCTGGCCCAGTACGACAGTAACCTGGCGCGCCAGGAAGTGGTCGGCGACTTTTGTCTCAACGGTTTGATCGAACAACTGAGCGAACAGGAACGGCGTTTCGACGGCCCCCTTTACCTGCTGGTCGGCCTGGCCCATCCCGAGCGTCCCGGCCCGCGCTACACCTCCAAGGATCACGCGTTGTTGGACGTGTGGTGTCACAAGCTGGCCGCGTTCGCCCCGCAAGTGGTTGCCGAACCCTTTTGCCAAGGTCAGGCCGCCGTCGCTTGTGCCGCCGCCCGCGCTCGCGAAATTTTGGCGCAGCAACCGGAAGCGGCCTGTTTGATCGCAGGCTTCGACAGTTTACTCGACGTGGCCACACTGCAGTTTTTCTCAAAAGACGACCGCCTACTCAGCGAGGCCTATGGCCGCCAACACGGCTTTGCGCCCGGCGAGGCCTGTGCCTTTTTCCTTCTGGAAAGCGAGCAGGCCGTCGCCCAACACAAAACCCCGGCACTGGCCGAATTGGTCGCCGCCGACCACACGTTTGAAGAAGGTCATTTCCTCAGCGATCAACCGTGCAAAGCGCAAGCCTTAACTGAATGCTGTCGCAACCTGATGCAGGCAGCCGATCCGCCCGCCGCCGTCAGCCAAGTGTTGGGTGACCTCAACGGCGAGTATTTCCGCACCAAAGAATGGAACTACGTGGCGCTGCGTTTGTTCGGCCAACGCGAAGACCTGCCGTTACAGCATCCGGCCGAGTTTTTCGGCACCACGGGTGCAGCCACCGGCGCGGTTTTGACCAACCTCGCCGCCGTCGGCTACCAAAACGGCTGGCACCAAGGCGACACCTTAATTTTCTGCTGCGACGATGCAGGCGACCGCGGCGTCATGCTGCTGCGCGCCGTCGCAACTTAACCACAGGAGGATTCCATGGGAACTACCGTTTTTGCCAACATGATGGGCGTCTCGCACAAGCGAAGCGGCGCCAAAAGTCTGGTTTTCCCCGATGTCTGCAAAACGCCGACACCGGGTGGACCGGTCCCGATTCCCTACCCCAACCTGGCTCAGTCGATGCACATCAGCAAAGGCTCGAAGTCGGTCAAGGTGCAGGGCTGCATGTCGACGATTAAGGGGTGTCGCTACTACATGAGTACCGGCGACGAGCCTGGCACGATTGGCGGCATCATTTCCAACACCATCAAAAACCGCGCCGAGTTTGTGCTTTACTCGTTTAATGTCAAATACGAAGGCAAAAACGTGTGCCGCATGGGCGACCTCATGACCCACAACAAGAAAAACGCGATCGGCTGACCCCGCCGCAGCCAACCCTTGCGCTGAAACCCGCGCTCCGACCGGAACGCTCGAGCCCTTATTCCTATAGTTTTCCATCAGCAGCAACGAGGACAAGTAGCTATGACCAATATTGATTCAGCAGACGCGCCCGCACCGGCGAAAGAAGCAAAAGTCGATCCCAAGATTATTGCGGTCGACTTTCTGGACGGCGACGACAACACCGAATTACCCGAGGACCGCAAGCAGTGGGTCAACCTGCCGCGCGACGCCAAGTGGGTCGACGGCACCAACGTCATGACCATCGACCGCTTAACCGAAAAACCGCGCGTAAAAATTCGTTTCGACAAACCCGGCTCGCACCCGTTTAAGGTTAAGTACGATCCCGGCGGCAGCAACCTGATTTATACCGGCGCCGAAAAGGGCCGCAACCCGCTGTTTCTCTATGAGGAAGCGCAAAAGAACTACACCACCGACGGCGACGGCACCAAAATCATTCCCACCGACTGGTTCATTAACTGCTGCGGCATGAACGTTTGGAACTTGGAAGCCGAAGACGACAAAGGCAACAAGGTGGTCAGCCACAAAATCACCGGCTGGCGCATGATCTACCTGCAGGAAGTCCTGATGACGGGTGTTTCCGCCGCCGCAAACTTAACCACCCTCACCGGCGAGTACGCCAAACACGGCATCCACATTGAGGCGCTGCCGCGCGTGAACATGACGCATATGCCCAACATCGGCCAAAACGACAGCGGCACCTTCCAAAACAATACGCGCACGGCCTATGCCGGCTCGCAGGGTCCCAACTGGGAACCCTACACTGTCTGTGTTGGTTACACCGACCACCTCGCCGTGAAAGACGAAAACCAAGTGATCACCATGAATGGTGTCGCCGCCGGTCCCGGTTCACCAACGGTGACCGTTCAGATAAAAAACGCCGCCGGTAACGACAAATACCTGTGGCGTGGGATTGTGCCCGGTGAAGATTGGTTTGTGTCCTGTGTTTACACGCCCGATCCACCGCCGCCGCCACCGCCGCCCGCACCGCCCTACGGCGGGATTGGCGGTTGGTTGCTCGGGTTGGTCGGCCTCAACGATCCACCGCCACCACCGCCGCCGGTTGTCCCCGTCCCTGTCAACATTGCCAAAGCGCAGTGCACGCCGGTTTCTCACATCCCCGGCCTGCCCGACGCCAGCATTGCCGTTGATATCGACACCACCGGTGCCGCCGCGGCCGCCACCAACGGCACCATCACGCTCACCGTCAATTGGATCAACCGCATGCGCGCCGGCCTTTCCTTCGGCGGCGGTAACCTGATCTGCGTCTGTACCAAAGCTTGGTGGAGCACCGAGAGCACCGCCGACCAGAACCAGGTCATGATTCACGAGATGGGCCACAAAATCTACATGGTTTGCAAAGGCCAAGGTAAGGAACCCGACAAACCGGCAACCCAATACGACGGCAAAGGTCACGTGGGTAGTCACTGTCACAATGGTTTGCCGGTTCAGCCCAACTACGGCGGTGCCAACGGCAGTTCCTGCGTTATGTTCGGCTCCACCAACGGCGTCAGCGCCTTCTGTGGCAACTGTGATCCGGCCGTTAAGAAAATGGATATCAGCGATGGCTGGACCGCTTTTTAGACCCAAACACGGACGTGCCGCCGGCACGCTTGTGTTGCTCTGTTTGCTTTTGGGGTGCGGGCCTGCTCCGCCCCCACCCACTTCGGCTCGCGCCGAGAACCCCGTTGCAAAGGATTCCGACATGGCCACACCCGATCCCTGGAAAAACGTCCCCCTTAACGAGAACAAGCCCTGCGCCTGCTCACCCGCCTCGCCAGGCACCCATTGGCGCGGCATGGTGGTGAACGCGCCCAAGCAAGTCAAATTCAAAGCAACCGACGTCATCGACGAATACGGTGCCTTTGCGGCAGTGCCGCTGTGCGTTTACTACATGTTCGACGTGCCCGCCGTGCCGGTTCACGAGAACTACAAAATCACCGCCGTGAACACCAAAAGCGGCGAACGCTACGTCGGCGAAATTATCGACCTGGACCCCGGCACATCCATCCCGCCGCCGGCCGCTTTGGCACCGTCCGGGCCGCCGCCCGACGTGTCCGGCCTCGCTTCCGGTGGTTACATGAACCCCAACATCATCAACTATGTCTCCTTGCCGCGTGAGTCGGCTACCTACGAAGTCACGCTGAGTTTTCGCGGGTTCAAGTCCAACAGTGTCACCATTCAACTGATCAAACAATAGCAGGCACGGCCGTCGTCTCGGCGACGGTCACCCGAAAGGTAGAGTCTATGCAACCACGCGTCGAGGCGTTTCATGAAGAAATGTGCCAGGAGCACTTGGACGAGGCATCGTTCCTTTACGATCACCGCATTGCGCTGACCTGGGACCTCGAATACACGTGGCCCGAACAGGCCGAGCAAGAAGCCAAATTCGAGGCCCATCTCGATGCCTTGTTCGCCCACGGCCAAATTGCGTGGCAAGTCATGCGTGAAACCGCCGCCCCCACCGACAGCGGCGAACTCTACACCGCGCTTTGCTTTTATTTTCGCGGCGACAGTCCCAACGATGTGGCCGCCTTGATTCCCGATATCGATTACGAGGAAGAAACGGTGACCACCGCGCTGGTCACTGCTTTGGTTTACCGTTGCCCCGATCACTGGGCCGACCATTTGGCCGCCTGGGCCGACGAACACGAAGCCTTTTTACCTTTTTACTGTCGCGTGGCCGCACGCCGCGGCTTCGCCGCCGGCAACGCCGTCGCCGCTTTGCGTGAGCGCGGCGATTGGGCCACGTACGCCGATTGTATGCGGTTGATCAATGCACAGGCGGCCGCCGCCGAAATCTTCGCCGCCACCAAAGACAGCGACGCCTTTGGCACCCGATTCGCCGCCGCCACAACGCTGATGCGCGCCGCCCACCAACCTTTTCTAGAAGCGGTTATGCAGGATACCAACCCCGATGCGGCCGGTCAGTTAACCCTCGCGCTTATGGGCTCGAGCGAAACCCACCGCTTTTTGCTCAACCTGGCTCAGACCCAAGAAATCGACGAAAACCTCTTTCTCGCCATGGCTTTGCTGGGTGATCCACGCGTCTGCCCGTTTTTAATTCAACAACTGGAAGCGCAAAGCGATTGGGCCGAGGCCGCCGCCAACGCCTTAAACACCTTGCTCGGCGGCTTTTTTACCGAGGAGGTGTGGGTCGAAGAAACACTCGAAGACGACGAGTTATTCGAGGAAGAATACGACGCCCGTTACGCGGAGGACGAGGACGACGACGAGGAAGACACGCCGCGTCCACCCCACGTCAGCCATGATGACGAAGACGAAGACGAAGACGACGACGATGAAGATGAGGACGAACAGGAAGAGGAAGAGGAAGCAGACGAAGAACCCCAGGGCGAAGAAGTGAACCGCCTCAGCCAAGACCCCGCCGTGTGGCGCGAACATCTGCAAACCCTACAACTGCAGGACGGCTTGCGTTATCGCTACGGTCAACCGGCGACACCGCTCACCGTGGTCACTTCGTTGTTTGAACCGCGCACCCCGAATTTCATGCGCGAGCTGATCCTGCACGAGTGCTTGATTCGCTACAACATCGAGATCCCGCTTTCCGTGCACACGCCGGTTCAAGTTCAAATCGACTACGGTCACAGCTTAGCGGCACAACTGGCCCAGCAAGGCGACATGTTGCCGCCTGGCTGCTGGACGTACCTCAACAATCCCTACCAATAAATGCCCTCGTCCTTCTTTATTTGGTCCTAACCTTAACCGCGAGGCACGCACCGATGACCACCAAGCACAGCGACCTTTTGCGCAGTATTCCCGTGCCACCGGTCGGTTCTGAAGAAAACTTTGCCTTTATGGCCGTTGAGCAAATCCTTAACTTTGCCTTCAACCGCTATTTGGGCAACCTCGAGGAACAAGGCTACCTGTCGAAAACAGCCCAGGCAACGGCGCACGGGTGGGTCGACGGCCACCCCGGCCCACTGTTGCAGCTCAAATTCGATACCATGGATCAGGTCCAAGAACGCTTTACGCCCAACATCATTCGAATGGCACGGGATTTTTTTGGCGAGCGCTCGTTCAAACCCGGCCTTTTAAACGCAAGCGAAACCTCGGGACACAATCCCGCGCTGGGCAAGCAACACCTCTATCAGCTTTTAAAAGACTTCGCGCTCTCGCAGAACACCAAACACTTTCAAAGTCGCCAAAAACACGGCTGGTGGCACACCTTAAAGGCGGCAACCCAACGCAGAAAACAACGGGATCACAGCGAGCGCATGTTGCGTTTGTTGCGCTTGGCCATGGCTGTCCCCTGCGCCGGCGGCGCAACGGTGAACGCCGATGATGCGGCCTTTCTCAACGGACCGGGAACACGTTTTCTGACGCAAGAACAAAGCGATCCCTGTTTTCCTCAAGCCGTTGATGTGCTCAACGGTCTGGCTTTCTTGACGCAGAACCATCCCGACTTTGTCACCGGCTCTTGGCGCTTGGTTCGCTACAACCCCGAAACCAGCTTGCGCAAAAGCTTCGAGAACTTGCTTCGTTCAGATTAAGCCGAAAAACGCTGCCGAAACGCGGTCAGGTTGGGATGGTTTTTTTTGCTGTAAACGGCAAATACAATATGGTCAAAGGCATACTTAAAACGCGCCTCGTCCAGCCAGGTGGCGAAATGACCGGCGACCATCTCTGGGTCGTTGCGAAACACACCGCAGCCCCAAGCACCTAGCACCAGATTGCGGCAGCCTTCGGCTTTGGCCAATGCCAAAACCAAACCGATGCGCTGCGCCATCGCCTGACTGATGGCCGCCTCATCCGTGTTTTCTTTGGCGCGCGCCTCACCCGCGTGGGGTGCCGGTGCGGTAATGATCGAAGCGCGAAAGGGTTGGTTGCAAAAGCCGTCCTCCGCCACCCGGAAAAACGGCACGCCTGGCGAGTAAATCATATGATCCGAGTAAAGTGGACATGAACGAGCGCGGTTGAATTCGTAGTATTCCGGGCAGCGCAACAGCGTCGGGTACAGCCCGGAACAACGTGCCACATCTTCTTCCTGCGCTTTGGAACCGGTCAAAAAGCCACCGCCGACGCGCCGCGCCGAGGCGAAGTTCAGAGCACCAATGTCCGATTTCCCTGCTTGAACCGCCAGCCGGTAGATTGCCGCCTGGGTTGATTCCATGGTGACTTCAACCGTGGTCGCCCGGGTTTCCTGGCTGACAACCGTATCGGCTAAAAGCGCTTGCAGTTGTGACGGCGTCCACAGCCGTGTGCCCGCTTCCGAGGCCGCCTGCCAAGCGCCTATTTCGTGAACGGTCCCATCCGGCGCCGTGTAGTTGCCGCGTTCCACCACGGCCAAGGTTTCCTTGGCAATACCGATCAAACTCATAAAGAACTCCTATGCGACCAACCTGGGTCGCTAAAAAGGCCGTATGCCGCTTGCCCATCGTACCGGTTTGCGATCCGCGTGGTTAGACGCGGTCGGGCAGAGCGGTCGGCACATCGTGGGCGTTGGTTGCAATCCATCTACCAACGCCGCGTATAAGGCGCCATATCGCGCACAGAGTGTTGTCGGCCGGCGCAAGTTCAAACCCACGCCAGCTTACCGTGCAAGATACACCAAGCTTGGTGTCCAATCAACACTTTATTCAATCTTTTCCTTTGATCTAGGAAATCGCAAAAAAGTTTTGACCTTAACCTAAGGGCAAGGTTTATGGTTAGGGAGTGAGGAGGGCTTCATGACGAATCGCCTCAAGATTGGGCAAGTCGCGACATTGCTTGATGTTTCCACCAAAACAATCCGCCATTACCAACAGCAGGGTTTGTTACCGGATCGCCGTGACGATGACAACGGTTACCGCTACTTTCTCCCCAACGACCTGCTTCAACTTCACAAGATCATGAAATTGAAGGAACTCGGCATGTCGCTCAATCAAATCGGGGCTGTCCTCAAACAAAGCGATCAACTTCAGACGATGCGCGCTGCGCTCGACACCCTGCGCAGTCAACTAGAACAGCAAAAAAGCCAAATCGACGCCCAGTTAGCACGCATCAATGAACTGCTGCTCGAAGAAAACACCATCGGCGCCGATTTTGACGAGGCCCTGCCCAACGAAGCCGAACTCATGGCCAAATACCGCGAAGCCCTGCCCGACCTCGACCCGGCCATGTTGGAAAAAACCATGGCGATGGATCGCAAACTCTTCTCGTTGTTTAAAAATTTCAATTGGCCAGGCGGGCCCGACGCCCAGTTCCAGGCCGCCATGCAGCAAATCATGGCCGATCCGGCCAAACTGAAACATTTAGAACCCATCATCGAAGGTTTTTTTGCCTTAATGGAACAGCAACCGGGCGAAGAGGCCGATATTTCCGGTCTGGCCGACGCGATTACGGCGATGTCGGATGAATTGGGTTTGGGTGATCCCGCCAACCCGGACAACCCCGACAACCCGATGGAAACCGTGTTGCTCGAGTTAATGGCCAAAATAATGCCAGGCCCCGAAACGCAAACGATGGCGCAACTGATTGATCTTTCGCGCGAACTCAAAGATCGCCGCAACGACTAACCGCCGTTGCGCGATCCCAGCACAACCCACCCAAAATGACCGACCGAGACCCCCTGTCATCGGCCCGACCTTGCTCCGTCCACGTCGCATCCACAAGGAGGACACCATGGAACCCCTCGAATTTTCATACACCCAAGACAAAAGCGCCTACCTGCCGATTGCCATTCTGTTCGGCTTACTGTGCCTGGCCGAATCGGCCGTTCTGGCCTATTTAGCGGTCAACTTTTTACCGGCACCTTGGAACATCGTGGCCGTTGTCGCCTTCGCATTGTTTCAAATATTGCCCGCCCGCGTTTTAACCGCGCCGCTTTTTACGCAACACCAACTGGATCAGAAGGGTTTGGCCGTCCGCTATGGGATCACGCGCTGGATGATTGAACGGGATTGGGTCGCTTCCGTCGAGCCGGTTCACCAAAACCTGTCGGGCTTTGAACCGCTTGCGGGCAGTTTTGACGAGGAGAATAGCCGCATGCTCGCCTGCTTCTCGGAGCAAGGCCAGGTCATGATTCGCCTGAAACAACCGCAATTGTTCCCGCTCGGCTTCGGACGCCAAGCCGAAAGCGATACCTTGTTAATCAACGCCGACCGCGCCGAACGCCTGTGCGATTTAATGGGCTTTTTTACCGGTGTCGACCCCGTTGAAACACCTGGCACAACCACGCCGCTCGTGCCCGCCGCCGTCACGCCGGCAACGAGCACGGAGACTGTTCCAGCAACCGCTGTTACCGGCGACACCGTTCTGTCTTTAAAAGGATTAACGCGTCAATTCGGGTCCATGACCGCCGTCGACGCGCTCGACCTGAACGTCGCCCGAGGCGAGATTGTCGGCCTATTGGGCTGCAACGGTGCCGGCAAAACCACCACGATAAAGATGATGACCGGCTTGCTTGCGCCCAGCCAGGGCAGCATCACCATCAACGGCTTTAACCTGTGGCAAGACGACCTAGCCGCCAAAAAACACTTTGGTTACGTGCCGGATCACGCCGCTTTTTACGGCATGCTCAGTGGTCGCGAACAACTCGAATTCACCGCCCAGGTACGCGGCATGGCCTTGGACGAAGCCGACCGCACCATCGACGAACTACTGGAAACGCTGGACCTAGCCGGTGCCCAGAACCGCTCCAATGAAACCTATTCACTCGGCATGAAACGCAAACTGTCGCTGGCCGCCGCCCTGCTCCATACCCCGGCATTGTTAATTTTGGACGAACCCTTCAACGGTCTCGACCCCTGGGCCTCGCAACAATTAAAAAACATGCTGCGCGCCGCCCGCGACCAGGGCATGGCGATTTTGTTGTCGACTCACGATTTAGCCACCGCCGAACAGTTCTGTGATCGCGTCGCCGTCATCCACCAGGGCCGGAAACTGGCCGACCGCTCCGTCACCGACCTGGTCGCCGAGTTCGGTAGCTTGCAAGACGCCTTTTTCAGCCTGACCAGCGCCAAGGGAGGTCGCCATGAATGAACGCGCCGTGTTGCACTTCGCTTGGCGCGTCAGTCGCCGTCAACGTTGGTTTTATCCCGCCCTCGTCCTATTTGGTTTGTGGTTGTTTTTCGTCGGTTACCAATCGGAACGCATTTTATTGCCACGCCTGCAATCCCTTGCCGACCAAGCAATCTTTCCTTGGCTGGTCGGCCTCTTCCCTGCTGCTTTTACGTTAATCGCCGCCGCCGTCCAATACTTTGACGCCGGCTTGCGCAGCTACGGCGAAACCAATCAGTTCAACCTCAGTATGCCCCTGCCGAAAGCCCAACGCGTGGCGCTGCTTGTGTTTGCCAACGTCCTCAAATCACTGGTTCTATGGGCGGCGGTCCTTTTGTTTTACAGTTGGAGCTGTTTCCGGTTGTCACCCGCTTTGGCACTCTTGGTTGCGCCGGCACTGATCGCGGCGGTTGCGTTGGGTAGCCTGGCCGGTTTCGGTTTGCGCGCCGTCACCGTGCTCGGCCGCCATCGCGCCGCCTTGGCCGCCTTACAAGTGATTGTTCCAGCCCTCGCCTTACCCGCTCTGTTTAGCGTCGCCCTGATCGCCTTGCTCGGCACCCACCTGCCGCCCGCACTTTTAGCAGCGGCGGCGACCATCGCCACCGCCCTGAGCGCCACAGCCCTGCGTCGTTTCGGCACCGAACGGCTCGGCAGCGTTTACGAACAAGCCTTGCTGGTTGGCACCCAAGACGACGCTGTGAAAACCCCGTTCTGGGCCGCCTTCCTTTTGCGCGAAGCACGGCGCGCCCGCAATCCCTTCGGTGCCTTCCTGGTCCGTTCACTGCGCTGCCGTAGTCGCCTTTGGTTTAACAGCGTGCGTTTTGTCGGCGTGCTCGCGGTGACCTTCCTGTTCCCCAAATCTCTGACCTTCCTCACCCGCCACGGCTTCTCAGCGACCGAACAATTGAGCCTTTGGCTGATCGGCCTGATCTTCCTGCTCATGATCGACGGCGCACCCAACCCAACCGGCAGTGAGGCCAATCGCATGACGACCCTGTTTGCGGCGCCGCTCACGGCAGCCCAAATTCTGCACGCCAAGCTGGGGGTATACCTTTTCGCTTTTGTCAGTTATGCGGTGGTCCTCGCGGCGATGCTGACCTGGCAGGGCGATTTGGCCACACGCGTCGGGCTGATCGCTTTAGGCCAAACGTTTCCCATTGTTTTGGGGTTGTCGGCCCTGTTTGTATTTGGGTCGGCCTTCGACATCAATCTGTCGCGCAGTCTGGGCATTGGTTTTATGGCCAAACTCCACGAAGAAGCGCCGACCACACCAGTCGCCTTGGGCTTGGTTTTTTGCGCCGGTGCTTGGGTTCTGAGCCAGGGTTTCGTCATGCACCAATTCGATAGCGCCGCACAGGTGGCGGTGTTGTGGGCCACCAACCTGACGCTGGCTGTTACTTGCCGCCGCCTCGCCCTGTACCAATGGCGCCGCGTGACCCGTTAACGCCACACAAGTCAACGACACTATTTTCATAAGGTTACAAGTCAAAAGCGCGCAACCGGATTCGGATAATTTAGTGCTGTTGGTGCGCCTTGTGAACCTTGCTCAAATAACTAGCGAGGTCCTCGGCCATGCGCTTTTCGTTTAAGCCCCAAACGACCGTGACCCGCTCCTGCGATGTGTGTGCACAAACGTGGTAATGGTCGTAAACCTTGCTTGGATAACGCCGCCAAGCACCGACCACTTCAAAGCGTTGAATATCCCGCCAAGCAAGTGCTTTACTTTTAAACGGGAAGGAAATCGGACCGTGGTTGATGGCTAGCTGCCGCCGCTGGAAATGGAGACGGGTCTGATTCACGGCCGAAAGCAGGGTCCAGAACATGAAAAACAGCCAGAGCGGCAATAACAGGAAAAAACCGTAGGCCGGTTTGTCGCTCACGTGGCTAATTAAGAGTTGCGCCATCAAAGGAAGGAAAAAAATGGGTCCCAACAGCAAGCGGCGCCAAGACTTCCAGCCAACGACCAAAACTTCGTCGCCGCCGAGCTGTTCAACGGCAAGCTTATCGGCCCACATCGCCAACATCAAATCGCCGCCAGGTTCGGGCGGCTCGAATGGAAACTTGCGTTTGCAGGGCACACACCAGGCAAATTTTTTATCCCAATTCACATAACGATCGCTGACCTCGTGACCACATTGCCCGCACGTCGTCAAAATAACCATACATTCCCGCCTAACCGAAAATACCCATGCCGTCGACACCACCCGATGCAGGCAAGGACCTGACCGAGCAGGCGTTGGACGGCGAAAAAAGGTGAAGCGTTGCCACTCGGAGGCCGCAACCGGACTCAATGGTTAAACGCAGATTTCGCGGCTTTGTTTTTCGACGGCCCTGGGAACCGGTTCAGGCGGCGGAGTCCTGATCGTTGGAATAGCGCTTCAGCCGTTCGCGGTATTCATCCGACATGCGGTTGAGTTCTTGACCAACGTTGGCCGCCTTACTTGCCGTTTCCACCAAGGCACCCATATGGCGCTCACTCACCGAGATTTTATTTGAGATGACTTCCGCGTAACTTTTACTTTCGTCCATAGCCTGATGCAGGTGATGCGTGCGTGCGGTGAGATCCTTTAAATGATCGGAAATCGAAGCGACTTCGTCGCCGACGTGATCGAGATTACCCAGCGCCGATTCAATACTATGACTGTTACTGGTCAACCCTTCCGAAATTTGATGCACGGTTTGGCTCTGATTGCCGATGGCGTGGTTGACCTCGGAGAAATCGGAGCTCAGCCGGTCCACCAAACCAACGATGCGGTTAATGCCGTTAACCGCCGCCTGCGTCGTATCCTGAATAGCGCGAACCTGTTTTTGAATGTCGATGGTGGCTGTTTCAGTTTTTTTGGCCAGTTCCTTAACCTCGCCGGCAACAACCGCGAACCCTTTGCCGGCGTCCCCGGCGGCGGCGGCTTCAATGGTGGCGTTGAGCGCCAGCAAATTGGTTTGGCCGGCGACGCCGCGAATCAAGTTGACCACATCGCCGATTTGGTGCGCTGCTTTGCCCAAATCAGCAATGAGGGTGGCGGTCTGCTGGGTTTCCTCTTTCATTTCACCGGTTAATTCTTGGGTGCGACCAGTGTTCTCGGAAATGTCATTGAGCGTTTGGGAAATTTCTTCAACGGCGCGGGAAAGCGCGGCAGCCGTGTCGGTCACGCTGTGGGTCGATTGGCCGAGGTTTTTAAGTTCGGTTTCGATGAGCGTTAGCGAACTGGTGATTTTTTCCGAGTCAACGTCGATCTCAGTCACCTCCACGACGACCGCACGATTGTGATTAATGAGATGTTCCGACCCGGCCACCACATCACTGGTAAGCGCCGCGAGTTCGTTTGTTTCGCTTTGGATAAGGCCAAACTGATCGGCGCCACCGGCCAGTAAAGCGGCGCTTTGTTGCAAGCGATTGACAACGTCAATGAGGTTGGTACTGAGTTGGTTAACGGCCACGTGCAGACGCCCAATTTCATCGTCGCGCTGGATCTCCATACGACGGTTCAGTTGACCGTCAGCCAGGGCTTCGACCAAATCTACTGTCGCTTCCAAGGGCTCGAAAATGCGTTTCCTGATGAACAGCATGGCGGCGATCGACATGAGCACCACCATTAACAAGCCCACCCCCATAACCCGCAAAATGACGGCTTGTTTGGCATCGGCAATGCGGTTCAATTCACCAACCGCCGCGTGCATGCTCTTCAAACAAACCACGCTGCGCTCCAAAATGTCGGTGCGTTCAGTTGCACTCATGGCGGTGCCGGCTTCAACCTTAGCCGTGGCCGCCTCACAGGCATCGACCAAGTCGCGCCACTTCTTTTCGGTCTCACGCAACAGGGTGCGCGCACTGTTTTCGTGAATCATGCCAATTTTAACCGGCACCTTGGCGACCAAATCGGTATGGGTTTGGCCGCCGTTGAGAAAAGCATTCAGCGTTTCTTCGAACAGGCGTTGGGTAATTTTTGGATCGTGAATGGGCAACAGACCGGCGTTGCCATCGACCTCGGTGTCCGTGGCCGCCGCGTCCATTTCGAACGCAACTGTATCTTCGACCTGGGCGGACTCGTCCACCAAACCGAGTGCATCGGCCGCCGGCTCGGCATCAAGCGCCGCCGGTATCGCCATCGAAGCGGCCCGCATGGCGGCCAACATTTCCTTAGTGTACTTTTGCGTGAGCATGCGTTGTCGGCCGGCCAGGTTGATGATAAGCGCATCATCGGCGCGTGCCATCACCAAGTAGGCCGTGAAACCCACCACGCCGGCAAAGGTTGCGACAATCACCGCAAAAACCGTGAGAAGACGTAAATTAAGCGAAGACGACTTCCACATTGAAACACCTTATTTTTAAAAGCGATTTTCGCAAGCATGCCACAAAAAGAATAAAAGCTCCAACGATTTCGCTGACCCTTGCAAAGACACGAATACCTTCAAATTTGCATCCATGACACATTGGGCAAATTTTGCGGCACTTGTAAATCGATGCCGTCACGAATCGGTTTACCTGGGAAGATTTCGTCGACCTTCCGGGCGACGGTTTTCCCAACAGAAAACGCCGCAAAGGGCTCTGAACGGCTAGATTACCGATAAATAATCTTGGTAAGAGGGCTGCATTAACCGCGCTTTAGAACCTCCCTAAATACATGATTTTATTTATTTTAAAACCTAATCCTGAATTCTATTCACAACCTTTGTTCACCGACCCAGCCAGCGCGCCCCTCATTGCAACTTGACCGAACCCTCACCCGTTTCATAGATTGTTTTCAGACAGGGACGAAGCGCTTTTTCCACGTCACCGGCCGAACGTTTAGGTTTCGCAACCGCACGGCCACCCAACCCTTTCCGCTCCCTTGTCCGATCACGCCACGCGAAACCCATCCAAGCTATCGGCGGCAAGCAAAACCGATACTCATTCTCAATAAAGCCAATCTTATTGAGACTACAACGAGGTCCATCATGCGTTTTTTCACGATTTTTATGCTGCTCTTAACCGTGACTGCTCAAGCCGCCACCGAAAAAGTGGTGGCCAAGAAAATGGGGTCGCGCTTTGAGATTACCGCCGTCGCCCAGGACGCGGCCGAAGCGCGCGCCGCCATTAATGCCGCCTATGCCGAAATTGACCGTCTTGAAGCCATGATCTCCAGTTGGCGCGACACCTCTGAAACGCACCGCATTAACGCCGCCGCCGGTCTGGAACCAGTCGCCGTTTCCCCCGAGCTTTTTCACCTGATTCACCGCGCGGGCAAAGTCTCGGCCTTAACCAACGGCATCTTCGACATCACTTTCGCGGGCGCCGGCAAGCTGTGGGACTTCAAAGCCGAAAACCCCCGTCTGCCGGACCCGGAAGCCGTGAAAAACAGATTGCGCTTGGTTGATTACCGCAAAATCCAATTTGATCACCAGGCCAAAACCGTGTTCCTCCCGGAAAAGGGCATGCGTTTGGGGTTCGGCGCCATTGGCAAAGGGTTCGCCGCCAACCGCGCCGTGCAGCTCATGAAAGCACGCGGGATTAAGTCCGGCGTGGTCAACGCAGGCGGTGATTTGCTGGCCTTCGGCACCCAGGAAGACGGCCGGCCCTGGGGCGTGGCCATCGCCGATCCGCAAAACCGCGACCGGGTGTTTGCTTGGCTGCGGGTCGACAATCAAGCAGTGGTGACCTCCGGCGATTACGAACGTTTTATCGAGATCGACGGCAAACGCTACAGCCACATTTTGCACCCGCGCACCGGTTACCCGGTCGACGACCTGCGCAGCGTTACCGTCATTTGTCCCGACGGCGAGTTGGCCGACGCCCTAGCCACCTCGGTCTTTATCCTCGGCCGCCGTGAAGGCCTCGACCTGGTGAACAAACTCAAGGGTGTGGAAGCCATTTTGGTGACCGCCGAAGGATCGTTCCTTTATTCGCAAGCAATCCAAACCCAAATGGACTTTTGATCAAACCAACCCACAACCCGCCGGCGCCAAAGGCGTGGGCAACCCAACCCAAGTAACCAAAGGAGTTCCCTTGAAACGGTTTACCCTAACGTTTTTGATATTAATTTATCTCGCGGCATCCCTTTCGTGTAGCCAGGTAAAGCCATGGCAGAAAGGTACCTTGAGCTTGAATCCGATGAAAGTCGACGACTGTCTGATTCACCGCTTCGAGCGCAACTCAGAGGTTTACCGCGAAGGCGCCGCCGGCGGCAACGGCGGAAAATCGGGCGGAGGTTGCGGATGTTCTTAATCATTCACCGAACCTTAGCCACGCTCGCAGCCACGGCACTGCTGTTCGCGCCCCTGGCCTTTGCACAAGAAAACCAAGGCGTTCAAATCGACTTTCTCGGCAGTTATTACGACCAGGACGGCGATAACTCGCCCGTCACCGGCGGTCGCGGCTCTGAGGAACTGCAATCGATTTCGCCGGTCTTTTTGGTGAAATACACCACCAAGTCCGGTTGGAACCTGAGCGGTATGCTCGGCGCCGACAACATCACCTCGGCCTCCACCGATAATATGGACTTGGATGCTAACGGGGTCAACGTTTCCGGTGCCAGCCGCAACGATACGCGCGTCTTCACCAACCTGTCAGCGGGCCGTCGCTTTGGTGCGCAAAACTGGGGCGGCTCGATTGGTTTTTCCAAGGAGTACGACTACACCTCAATCAGCGCCGGCCTTAACTGGAGCCTGGACTTTAACGGCAAAAACGACACCATCGGGCTCGCCGCCACGCACTACCAAGACGATATCGAGCTGTACAACATCCACGGTATTGTCGACGGCACCGACAGCCGCGAAACGACCGACCTGTCGCTGAGTTGGACCCACGTGTTCTCACCAAAAACGGTCGGCATGCTGGAGTACTCAGTCAGCGACGCAAGCGGATGGTTGAGTTCACCGTTCCAAGAAGTAATTCTGCAAGACGGGTCGGTGGTGCAAGAGCGCCTGCCCGACGCCCGTACGCGCAACGCTTTGCGCTTCAGCTTGAACCACGCCTTTAGCGAACGATTCATCCTGCGCACCTACCTGCGTCATTACGACGACGACTGGGAAATCACGGCCGACAGTATCGAAATCGAGCCGTATTTCAAGTTGGGCGGTGATCGTTGGCTTTATCCAATCTTCCGGTACCACAGCCAAGACGGCAGCGATCACTTCGGGCTGCCGGAAACCTTCACTGCCGACGCACGCTACTACACCGCCGACCGTGATTTGAGCACCTTTGATAGTATGAAGTTCGGTGTGGGTTACGAGGTGTCCGGGCGCGAAGGTCGCATAAAACGCTACCAAGTACGCGCAACCTATTACGACCGTGACGACGGCTTGACCTCGTTTAACCTGTCATTTGGTATTGGTTTCAACCTGTAACTCAGCGTCCGCCGTTGGCCTGGAACACCGTCGGCTTCGCCATTCTCAAACGTATAGGAGCATTCACCATGCAGCGATTCCACTGTCTTTTTTTCATGCTGTGCCTGTTGGCGCCGCTGGGCGCGGCCGAACCGCTGACCGACCAAAACGGCAAAACCTACCAAACCGACACCCTTTTTAACAAGGTGACGGTATTGGACTTTGCCGCCGCCTGGTGCCAACCCTGCTGGCGCGCGCTGCCACACATTCAGGACTTCGCCAAACAAAACCCCCACGTCCAGGTGCTGGTGATTTCTGAGGACGACCAGGTCAAAGGTCGCGACCGTTTGGTTAAAAAGTTGGGGCTGACCCTACCGGTGATTTGGGACGCCGATCACCAACTGGCGCGGCGGATGAACCCGCCTGGCATGCCGACCACCTTTGTCATCGATGCCAACGGCAAGGTGGTGCACCAGCAGGTCGGTTTTGACGAAAGCAAGTGGGCGGAAACGCAGGCCGTCGTCAAAAGCTTGCTTGCGGGTGCCCCCTAAACGCACATTTCATGGCCAAGGGTGAAAAACCCAGTGTCTCGCCTCCTCCGAGGTTTGGGTCACTGGGTTTTTCTTTGGCCATAAGAACACGTAGCTGCGGCAATCCGCTTCATTTGCCACTTGGCAGCCTGACCGTAAAACAACTCCCCCCCTTTTCGCCGGGATGATATTCGATACGGCCGCCCATCGCCTTGAGTACCGAACGGCAATAGCTGAGCCCGAGTCCGTACCCTTCGCGGTTGTGATGGTATTTGGTACGGAAAAAGGGTTCAAAAATCATGGCGGCATCGGTGGCGGCGATGCCGATACCGGTATCGCACACCGTCACCCATACGTCACGCGCGTCACCACCGCCGGAAACCTGAATCGAACCCGCTTCCGTGTATTTAACCGCGTTTTCAATCAGGTTAAGCACCACGCGGCTCATCACCTGCGGATCGGCGTGAAGCGGCAAGGCCGGTGGCATTTCATTGTGCAACACCAGCCCTTTGACCTCGATTTCCGGCTCAAAGAATTCGACGCATTCGTTGACACATTCGGCCAAATCAAAATCGCGCGCGCGCCACACAGTCAAACCTGCATCCGTGCGCGCAATTTGCAACAAGGTATCGAGTTGCTCGGTAATGCGATCACACTCACCTACCACGGTGCCCGCCAGTTCCAATTCTTCATTGTGGCGCAGCGCTTGTTCGGCACGCCCCCGCAAACGCGTCATCGGTGTTTTCAGATCGTGGGCGAAATGGTCCATCACCAAACGCAGGTTTTTCACCAAAAATTGAACACGGTCCATCATCGCATTAAAGGTTTCAGCCAATTGGTTGGTTTCGCGAAAGGCAGTCGGCAAAGGCACGCGCGCACTTAAATCGTCCTGTTGGCGAATGGTTTCGGCATGCTGACGCACCTGGCGCACCCCGGAAATCGCGCGTCGGGTTGTGTAGCCCACCAGCAGTAAAGACACGGCCAGCGTGGTCAACGAACCCAACCCAAAAACCAGCCGCGTCGATTGCAACACCTTGCGGCGCGGTCCCACATCGACGCCGATGCGCAGCGTCTCCGCCGGCGTCATGCGGTAGTAAAGAAAACGCACTTCGCGGTCCGGCACGGATCGCGTTTCCGAATGAAAGGCATACAGCTCCAAATCGCCGGCGCGAAAGGGCGCTTCGGCCAAAGCGCCCCAGCCGATCACTTCCGAACTCAGCACCACGCGACCCGTTTCATCGATAATTTGGAACAAGCCGTCGGCCATGCCGTAGGCCAAGCCGAAGCGATTGAGAATGTCGGCGCGGCCCGCCTCATCAGCGCCTGCATGATCCAATTCCTCCACCAAAATCATTGCGTGCGAGGTCAGGTCGGATTCCAACTGATGCTCAAAATTTAGACGCAGTACGTGGTCCAATGCCAAAAACGTCAGCACGAAAGAAACCACCAGCACCGTGCCGGTGGTTGTGATCAAGTGCCATTGCAGGGAGGGACGTGGCCGGTGTGACACAACGCAATCCTAAGCCGATGGACCGGCGTTAATCATGTAACCCGCGCCGCGTACGGTGCGAATCACCGCCGTTTCAAAGGGTCGATCTACCTTCTCTCGCAATGCGGCGATGCGCACTTCGACAATGTTGGTGCCGGGATTAAAGCTGTAGTTCCAGACCTCTTCGATGATCATGCGTTTCGAAACGATTTCACCGGCGTGCTGCATTAAAAATCGCAGCAACTCAAATTCCTTGTTTTGCAGTGGAATCTCGCGACCTTCACGCGTTAACACCCGTTCGTGCAGGTTGAGATCCAGCGGGCCGACCACCAAGCTGTTGCTGGGCGCCGTCGTCTGGGTACGCCGTAACAAGGCCTTCACACGCGCATGTAACTCACTAAAGGCAAATGGTTTGGTTAGATAATCATCGCCGCCCATATCGAGACCGCGCACGCGATCTTCCAAGTCACTTTTAGCGGTGAGAAACAATACCGGAACAGCACAGCCGGCGGCACGCAAGTCTTTGACCAGAGCAAAGCCGTCCTTCCCTGGCAACATGACATCGAGAATGACGAGATCCACCGCTTCGGTCTGCACTTTGGCGACCAGCAGTGTGCCGTCCACCAGCCAGGTCACTTGGTAATCCAATTCGGTAAAGCCCTGGCGCACTAAATCGGCGACGCCTTCGTTATCCTCAACCAGCAAAATGTGCAAAACCGCCTCCATTCACGTCCTTTAACCTAAAAAAGGGGCAACGGTGTTATTCTACCCTGGACTCACAAAAATCACCGAGACGGGAAATTGCGCTTGGACCACGCCACGAGAAAAACACCGACTTTTTGGCGCAAAATCGGCTACCTTACCCTTTTGCTGATCGCGCTTTGGCCGTTGGCGGCCGGCGAACCGGCAAGCCAGAGCGAGGACGCGGCCGACGTAGTTCCCACCATTGCCACCGAGCTGCCGCGTTTCCGGTTTGGTGCTGGGGCCGACTTGCTTTATCTGGACAATGATCGCCATCGCAACCAACGGTTTCTCAAGCCCGCCCACCTCAGCCTCTATGGTAAGTACACCTGGAATGATCGCTTATCGGTTTTTGCCGAGGTGGCCGGTTCGCGCGAACCCAACCTTGCCGGTGTCTACGAAACCAACGTGGAACTCGAGCGCCTGTACGTGCAATACGCCTGGCGCGAATGGGCTAAAATCCGCGCGGGCAAAATCGACAACCAAATGGGGATTATCAAACCCATTCACTGGTTAATTACGCTCGACACCATTCGTCGCCCGATCCTCGAAGACAACAGTTACCTGCCCGCCAAAACCACCGGCCTCGAAATCTTTGGCAGTCATTTTCGCGGGCAAACCGAAATGACTTACAGCTTTACTATGTCCCACAGTGACAGCGACGTCGTCGACGATCAACCGATCGGGCGCGCCAAAAGTGTCGGGCTCGACGTCAGCCTCAAGCGCGAGGGTCGCTACCGCTTTGGCTTGGCCTCAACCTTCTACCGCGATCCCAAGGACAAGGACCGCCATGTGACCGGGGTACTGCCCTACGCCGAGTGGTGGTTCATTCCCGGCAAATTGCAAAGCCGCACCGAATTTCTCAATCTACACCGCGCCAAAGGTGCGGTCGATTTACAAGCCTGGTACAGCCGCTTAAAGTGGCAAATCGACAAACGCACCTACCTCAACCTGCGCCACGACCAAGGCGACGACGAACGATCGGCGGGCGGTCGCGAACGCCGCGCACAAACCTTAACCGTCGGCACGCGTTTGACGGTTAATTGGCGCGCCAGGCTGGAGGTATCCAGCAACAAAGTGCCTGGCGAACTGCGCTTCACTGAATGGGGCGCTTGGATAGGGTGGATCTATTGAAAAACCTTATCCTGCTATGGTTGATGGTGACATCCTGTACTTGGCTGTGCGGCCAAGATTTTGTGGTGGTCGTTTCCCAGGAAACCCCGATTGAAGCCGTGAGTCTGTTCCAACTGCGGCAAATCTACTTGGGCAAAATCAAAAAAATCCAAGGGCACAGTGTACGGCCGATCAACGTGCGCAGCGGCGATCCCCTGCGGCAAAAATTCGAAACCCTGGTCTTTCCCAAAGATTTTGATTTGGAAGAGTACTGGGTCATCAGCAAACTGCGCGGCGGTCCCGATCCGCCACTGGCGGTGCGCGGCTGGGGCCTGGCCACGGCCTACATCGCCAAAAATCCCGGTCTACTGGGTTACATTCCCAGCGAGAAACGCCACCAAATCGAAGCGCTCGGCCTCAAAGAAATCCTCATCGAAGGCGACGTCACCCACGCCAACTAAGTCAAGGCCGGCGCGCTCGGAAAAAACCCAGCCAATGAACCTTTGACCTAAACTGAGCGTGTCTTGACGGCGCCAATCCCCCATCCGTTAGACGCCAATAGTTCGCAAAAAAGCATCGTTCATGCCGCATCCCTCATTTTAGGCCTGGCCCGCAAGGCCGGCCTTTGACATTATCAGCCGCTTCAACCCAAGTGATCGGCTCAGATGCGATTTTTTTGTCAGGCCGGCGCTTTATCGCCGACGTCCTTGAACCTGCCTCAAGGTATCCATCCTAGCTGTTCCGTTAGCCGTTCCCCTTGACGGGCCGGAAAAGAAAGGACTTGAACCGACAAAAGGGGGTTCCTTGCCTGGCACACCAAAAAAGGCGGGGCACAAGGTCCCGCCTTTTCACCTGGAACACGCCGAACCCATTGCGATCCAGCCGGTCTTGCGTTAGGGGTTGGCCAACAACAAACGGGTTTGATTACCAGAGTGGAGCAGGTCTAAAAAGCCGTCGTTATTGAAATCGGCTACTTCAAAATCAAAGGTGGTCGGGGTATCGATGACGTTGGCCGAAGAAAACGTCCCATTGCCGTTACCCAGATAGATGTTGATGGTGGTGGTGCCTTCAATGGTAACGATATCCCTATGTCCGTCGTCATCCATATCGTGGATTTGGATTTTTCGCAAAGAGCCAGGATTAACCGCGGCAAACTCGGGCGTGCGGTACTGTCCCCATGCTGTACGCCGTACCAAGACCATGTCGTCATAACCGTGATTGGCGACGACATCGCGAAAGCCGTCCCCATCAACATCCGCGACCGCGATCGAGGGGAAAGAAGTGTTGCCGGTGGGCGAAGTCACCAAGGTGATGGGACTTCCAAAGGAGCCTGATCCATTGTTTAGGCGCAAACGCAGGCGTCCGGCACCGTCGTGCAAAATGTCCAAATCGCCGTCGTTGTTCATGTCGGCCAGGGCCACCGAGCTGTTGCCGGTACCAACATACAGGGTGTTCAGGCGAAACCCGGAGCCGCTTCGTTTAACGCCGATGGTGATGGTGTCGTCACCGGTGTTGGCGGTGACAAAATCGTCGCGGCCGTCGCCGTTCAAATCGCCGACCACCAATTCGCGTGGACCGTCACCCGTACTGTAGAAGGACCAGTTCTGCCAGTTGCTATGGCCCCAGCGAATACGGACACGATCTTTATTTAAGTTGGTGGCCATGATATCGGTGATACCGTCGTTGTTAAAATCGCCCATTTTGATGGCGGTAGGACCGTCACCCATGGTGCGGGTTTGGGTGTTGTAGAAGGAGCCGGAACTGGTACCCAAACGAGAAACCATTTGGTCGATGCCGAATTAGCAGGCCACGAAATCAACATTTTGCCCGCCGTTAAGCCGGCCAACGTCGAGCCCCGTAAGCGGATGGGTCTGAGTCTCCCAGGCCGTGGAAGTGATAAAGCACAGATCCCCGTCCTGTTGGACGCCGTCACCACAGCTCGGCGCTTTTCGAGCGTCCGGCCCGTTTTGGATAAAGGATTCGCCGGCGGCGGTTTCGGTGAGGGGTTCTTCCCAGTAAATGACCCCTTCGCGCGGCTCTTGGGCGAAGGCGGCGAGGCCGGCAAGAACAAACATACAACTGAGCGTAAGAAACAAAGAACGACATTGATTGCTTTTCATAACGTACTCCGTGAAAGTTGGTGAGCGAGGGAACCAGACGCTTTAGGAACGCCGAGTTCCGTCGGTGAAACCACGGGGTGACTGATGACACGGGAGCAGCCCGGCGTCACCCAAGTGGGATTGCCCCTTCAACGAAGCGACCTTTTTGTTCCTCTCATTCACGGTGTCTTTTTGGCCGAGTGCAGCATGAAACCACACAGAATTCGTTTGATTCCCATGCGTACGTCGTATTACCGCGCCGCCATTTTCGTAAAGCGAAAGCTAAGCGCGGTGAGTGTCCCAGGCCTCTTTGCCGATCAGCACCAACGCGACCCCTTCCAAGGCGCTGAAACAGGCCCCGACGATGGTAAAAAACCAGCGTACCGCTGAAGTACAAGTCGTGGAAGGTACCGGAGATGCCGCCGACCAGATAAATGCCGGCCGCCAAAAAAACGGCGTGCGTGGCCAAGGCTGTATTGACCAAACCCAGGTTGGCGAAGATGAAAGCCAAGGCGGTAATGGCAAAGATCTAAAAGAAACCTTCGACCCACAGTTGCACAACCCGTCGGCGCCAATACGCCATGATCGCCAGGGGCGCGCACGCGCCGTAGAAAAAGCCCGCGCCATAAAGCAAACCAACCGCAATCGGGGAACCGGAAATCATCAAGATCCTCATCGAAGGCAACACCACCCACGCGAGGAAGAGGTATGGTCTCGCCAAGCCGGTTTTGCCAAAGCAAAAAGTAAAGGGCCGAGCGGACGGATCTGCCGATACAGAGGCTTCGATCCGTTCACAGAAAGCGAAAATGACTGAAGCAAGACAGGTATTATAAATTTCGAGCCAAGGCACTAAAGCCAGGCGACATTAAAATTACGATCCCATTGTGTTGATTCCAGAATTGAGCGATTCGGGAGGATGAAATCGTGCAAGTATAGACGTTTCCTGAGTCAAGGTTTGACGCAGGAAACGTCAAGCGTTGGTGCGAAACGTGTTGGAAAAAGCGGACCGGGATCGCGCACGACGCGTACTGACAAGTACGGCGAGCATTTTTACGAGACGTTGCAGGCCGGTAGGTTGTGCGATTTCGCCGCCAAGAATCGCTTAGTTCAGGTTCTAGACCGCAGAGGTCTCCACTGGAGACACGCACACCGGTTGCGTTCCTTAGCCGGTATCTAACTTAATACCTAAGAAGTGCGATAAATGCGTTACATATCAATCAAAGGCCTGATGTCAAACAGCTTGAAAAAGCGGAGCGGAGCGCGCAGCACACGCATCCACCGGGTGCCTGGCGCATTTTTACAACCTGTAGCGACCCCGAGTCTTCGCAAAAACTGTCGCTGGTTTGGCGCCTTTTCCCTAGATTGACCGCTTCGGGAGCATTAAATCACCCAACGTGTGGATGCGATACCTGTTGGAAAAAGCGGACCAAGTCCGCCTTCGGCACGTACTGCCAAGTAAGGCGCGTATCTTGTCGAGACTTGGCAGCCCAACAGATTGTACGATTTCGCCGTCTAGAATTGCTTCGCTTAGGTCTCTGTCTAACTGCAGACACTGACCAAAAAAGCGCCATAACTCACGGTGGTTTTCGCTAACGCTCTGGGCTGCAACAGCCCGGAACAATGCTAGCCGCACCCAACAGGCACGCCTCCGCATCCCCCAAGCCATTTCAATACAGACCTTTAGCTGAATCCTCTTACGCTTTTCTCATCTCTTGGGGCTGACTTACCTGCAATACTATCAATTGCGCGACAGCTACATTGACGGAACGTTAAATGCAACCAGGAAAAAACCATGGCGCAAATTATCAAACAAACCCTGGTCTTGCCAATGAGGTCAGCACGCTCTCTGTCGTCTCTTGAACAATCTCCCCTTCCTTCGCCTAAGACGAAAGCGACCAAACGCGCAAAAGAACAACAATGGTCGGAAAATTTCAACGTTTCGCCCCTCTCCAAGCAAACCATTTAAAACCAGCATTTTAGAAACATATCGCTTCATTAACAAACATTCGACGCACCTTTGCTAACGCGCTGTTTCTGCGGTCGGCTAAATTTAGGGCCAGTTGAGGCGCGGTCAGCCTGGCTGCCAAAACAACGCATCCTCCAACGGGATATCACTCAGCTCAGTAGCATCGGCCCCCTCGACACCGAGACATCTACGCTTTGCAAGGCATCAGGAAGGTGATTCATGAGTTTTCAGACAAAAGCATTACTTAAATCTGCATTAAAAAATCTTATTTTGGATATAATTGATGATGAAGATTTAACCGATCTTAATGATACCGATCATTTTGAAAACGACCTCGACATGGACTCCTTACAGGGAACCAGCCTATTAATTCATATGGAACGGTTGTTTAAAATCAAGCTTAACCATCAAGAATTGCTTAAGCTGTTTAATCTTTCTTTACTGGCAGACAGGCTATGGGCAGATCTTCAGGAAAGTTAAAACAAATAAAGACAAACTTAAACCTGAACTAAGCGAAAATGACGAATGAATACTCGTAACCCACTTCGCCAAAATTCTTTGAAAAAGCACCGGTGCCGCACCCGGCGTCTACCGGTAGGAAGATAAGCTTTTTTGAGATGTTATAGCTCAGTAGTTTATGCTATTTCGCTGTCAAGAGTTGCTTTGCATAGGTGAAGGGTGCGTCATGCATTCGGCGGCCAATCGCCCGCATATTCCCTAACACTTCATTTCAGATTCCAAATTTAATTCATCCCCACTTATCGCCGACTCGGGAGCAAAAGCAAGGTTCACAAAGACGAAACACATTCCCAGCAGACCCAAAGTATCACTTTTCACATTTATAACTATCTAAAAAAACCACTTTCTCATACAAGGAGATCAGCAATGAAAGGCAACCCCAAAAAAATCGATGTCGTGATTGTGAACGACGAGGCAGAATCAGCATCCATCTTGAATCCCATGAGTGGCCATATCTTTATCACGAACTCAATCGGGAAGCGCGTTATGGAGCTAGCCAACGGGGAACACAGTTTAGAGACTATTGCGACTGAGATTTCCAAATCTTTTAAGGGCGCCTCACAAAACCAAATCCAAAAAGACATTGGCGTCTTTTTAGAAAATTGCACGAACAAGCAATTGGTTCAATGGGTGTCATGAAGGAGTGTCGTTTTGGTAAGTACACGCTGTATTGACATCCTACACGAGGACGACGGTATTCGCATTGAAGAAGACACGAATCTCTTTGGCTCCGGGTACGTGAAACGGAGTTACCTAGCATGGCGCGAGAATTTCCAGGTAAAAACGCCGCCGCGCAGCTTTAATACCTCACTCACCTTGGTGCCCTTCCCGCTCGGAACCAAGCCGTGGTACCTGACCACTTTAGACCGCGACGGCAAACCCCAAACCCAAGTCCTAAAGCCACATCACTACACCTACCTACCACCAAAAACGGCATTTGTTTTAGCCATTGACGGTGCAGGCGTGTTGCAACTTTATGCGCCGGTCATCGCGGGCATTAAAGGGATGGACGAAACGAGCCTACCACCCGATTTCTTTGATCGCTTGCAGCCGGCACCACCGCTTAACCCGAAGGGTCACGTCACGCACGGACCCGTTGCGCCGGCGCACACCCTGGCCTGATCCAGGAACCGTAAGCAGTACCATCGGGTCGTTCCGATCCAAAAACGAAGCTGAAAGCAGTTGGTTCAATTTGCTCGCTAACAAAGGGAGAGCCATATGGTCATTAAAGCCACAGGAATTACAAAAACCTACGGACGCGGCAAAAGCGAAGTCAAAGCCCTCAAAGGGGTCAACCTCGAGGTGGACGAGGGCGAGATGTTCTGCTTGGTCGGCCCCAATGGAGCAGGAAAAACAACCTTGGTCCGTATTCTCGGAACCCAACTACGCCGAAGCTCGGGAACTGTTGCGATCCTAAATCACGATTTAGATCGCGATACAGCGAAGATTCGCGCCAATATTGCGGTGGTGCCCCAGGGCGCATCACCGGATCCCGGGCTTAAGGTTTGGGAACACATTTATTACTACCTCATGGTTTGCGGTCTGACCGCAGGACAGGCTAAAAAAGCAACGCGCGAGACGCTCCGAGTACTGGGATTAGATGCCAAAGCGAAGGCACGTGTTTCCACGCTTTCCGGCGGCATGCAGCGGCGGGTTTTGCTGGGCATGGCCTTGGCTTCACCCGCACGCCTGCTGCTCCTAGACGAACCCACGATAGCCTTGGATCCAATCATCCGCCGTCAGACCTGGGAACTCCTTCGCGATCTTAAACGGCACAAAACGATCATCTTAACCACGCATTCAATGGAAGAGGTGGAAGCACTCGCCGACCGCGTTGCGGTGATTAAAGAGGGTTCCATTATCGCGGTCGGCAGTCCGCGAGAACTGTGCAACATGATTCCCGGCGAGAAAAAAATCGTGCTACAGGACCAAAATTTACCCAAAGAGACTTTAGCCGGTTTGGGCCAGGTCGCCCAACTTCACAATAAGTGGGCGGTTTTTCCTCACAACAACCAAGCTCTGGCCGACTTATGTCAGCTAGCTATTGGCCGGAACATGGAGTTCTCGGTTTACAACGCTACCTTGGAAGATGCCTTTGTCCATATGGTCGCCGGTCACTAATGCGATCCGATTACCTGCCTCAGCTTCCCGGTCTTCAAGGAGTCTTTGAATGAACAGCCTGCGCCATCTTTACGCCCTCACGATGATGTTTCTAAAGCCGACTATTCGCGAGCCGATCTTGCTGATTTTGGTATCCCTGCTGCCTCTATCCTTTTTTCTTGTGTTCTACTTAATTGGGGGACGGGCCTTGAGTACGCAGGTCCTGATCGGTGTTTTGGTTGTGTTTATGGTTAACGTCGGGATCATCCAACTACCGCAACTATCGGTATCCTACAAAGCACGCCGGCTTCAGGAAATGTACATTGCCTCACCGATTGGGCCAATGGTGTACGCTTCAAGTTTGGGATTGTCGCGATTAGCCTATGTTGGTCCTGGTGTCCTTGTTTTAATCATTTACCTGTTGAGCGCCGGCGTCATTCTGCCAACCATGCTCCCGATGACCTTGCTTATTCTAACGATCGCCTGGTTCGCCGGAGTCCTCATTGGTTTCACCATTTCCCTGGTGGTCTCCGACTTATACAAAATCAGTATGATCGCTAATCTTGCCGGCATGGTTTTCTCCGTCATTCCGCCCGTTTATTACCCACTCGACTTAGTACCACCCAAATGGCAATGGCTCGCCATGCTGATACCGACAACGCATGCCGCGCAACTGTTGCGCGTTGTCAACGGCCTGGCGGATAGCACGGCGGCGATGATGACGCTCCATGCAGCGGCCTTGGTGGGAACCTGCCTCATCTGTCTGACAATTGTTTCACGCCGCATGAAATGGCAGGAGGTCTAAGGTGACAGAAACGATACTAGCGCCCGTCGCAGCAAACCACCAACGTATCCTTCTAGGCCAACAGGTCCCCATGCGAGACAACACCAAGCTCCGTACCGATGTGTATCTGCCTGCATCGCCTGACTCGGCGGCGGCCGTTTTGATTCGCTCCCCCTACGGTATTCGCAAAGGTATGTACCTGAGGATGGGCAAAAAGTTGAGCGATGCGGGTTTTTGCGTCATCTTGCAGGAGATGCGGTGTTTCACCCAAGACACCGCCAACACGAGCCTCGATCAAGGAGAAGCCGAAGACTGTTACGATACCTTGGCCTGGCTTGCCACCCGTGATTGGTGCAATGGCACAGTCGGCTTTTTCGGGATTTCCATTTCGGCTTTTTCCGCCTTCCGCGCCTACGACGGCCCGGTTCCCGAAGGGATCCACCTCACCGGCATTACCTCCCTCGGCGGCATCATCTCACCGGCGAGCTGCCTTTTTCCAGGCGGGGCCCTGCGCTTGCATTGGTTCCTCCCCTGGAGTGCGATGATGGACCCCCACATCGGCATGCGTGAACAGGGCGGCAACAATAGCTGGCACAGCCTACCGTGGTCACAATTGTTGGGGCCAAACTATCGCGAATCGATAGCAAAACTCGATGCAAAACCGATGCTCTGGCGCCGCTTTGAGAACGATGGGCTCGAACAGCTTCAAGCACCCCCAACCACTTATGTTCCATCTCGCCAAAAGGCGCAAGCCGGTCTACTGATCTCTGGTTTCTACGATGCTTTTCTCGACGAAACCTTGATGGCCTATCAGCGTCTTAACGACGCAGCCAAAGCACAGGTCAATTTGATCATCGGCCCCTGGGACCACCAATCACTTTTCTTTTCGTTGGCCGGGGTGGCGATCCCACCAGGGCCCTGTACCGAAACGCAGCCCCTCGACATCATGCAGGTAGTGACGCATTGGTTCGCCGAGCGCCATCAACAAAAGAGCAGATTGCCCTTCAGCTTACCGCCGGTATTGGTGTTCCTGCAAAGTCGGCAAATCTGGCTGGAAGGCACATCATTCCCCTTGCCAGGCACCCAATGTACGCGCTGGTACCTCGCGGCCGGCGACTCAGAAGCCCACAGCGCACGCTCGGGCATGCTCTCCCCTTACCGAGCAACAGAAAAAGGCAGCGCGCGTTTCGTCAGCAATGTTACCGACCCGGTTCCCACCAACGGCGGCGCTTTGTGGGCTTTTGGCAATCGCTGGGCGACAGGACCGCTCCAGCAACCTCACTTTGGCCGTCGCAACGATGTGCCGACCTTCACCACCGAAGTACTACCGACCGCGCTTGCGGTGATCGGCGTAGTGGAACTCGAAGTTTGGGTTGGCAGCGCGGAACCCAGTGCCGATTTTGCAGTCAAGTTGGTGGAGGTGGCACCAACAGGAGAAGCCACGCTTGTGCAGGACGGCATATTGCGCACAAAACGACCGGACGGTTACGGACCAAACGACCCTTTCCTGATCCGAGTCAACATCGGTGCCTGTGCTCATATCTTTGCCGCCGGTGGACGCATCGGACTGGAGATTGCAGGCAGTAACTTTCCAAAATACGAAACCCATCCCTTTTCAGGCTCACTTTCGGACCAAATGGTCCAAACCGTCTTCTACGGTCCCAACCACCGGTCGAGCCTGCTACTTCCGGTGGTGGATCTGGCCACGCAAAAAGCGTGGCGTGACCCCGCATTTTTAATAACCAAAAGACAAGCGGAAATCCCTGGAGGGGCACCACCGCATTAGCGAGGAACCCACTTCGATAATTACCCCGATTCGATGCATGGGCATTTGAAACGGAATCCTACTGCAAACGAGGCCGTCGCACCGGAATCGCCACCGGAATGATCCGCCATGGGCGTGACTGGCATTCGCGTTGGCACTAAGCCTAACCAGAAATAGCGCATTACTTAACCGACAAACCAAGTAACCATCGGGCACACGTCACGTGGCGTATGTATCAGATGGCCATATTTAGGAGTACTATTATGTTTCAACAAGAACCGGCCAAAAAAAGCGAAGCGACCCATCAATATGAAGCCCCTGTTTTGATTGACCTGGAAGAATACACCGGCTGTCAGTCGCATTGTAGTACCGGCGGAAGCGCGGTCAATGCCCCCAAAACCCCTCCCGCCTAGGTCGCTTTCGCCCCAAAACCTCTTCCGTAACGGTCGATGGGTGACGCAGCAGTTTGCGCAACGAGACACTGGACAGGTGAGGATCGCGGTAACCCGAAGTCACACTCCCTTGAAGGCTTTCCGTTTTGAAACTCATCTCACATCCAAACTCATGCGTAACAACCTGTTAATCCCATTGAACCGGTATTTACGGAAAGGCAAACCGCAAAGGCAGTGGTGGTTCGCGTTCCTGGTCAAGCTGACGTTCGTCGGCACAGGTAAAACCCGAAACACTGTTGGCATTTGCCTTAACCCAAAACCCGGGTTGGCGAACATGAATCGTTAACCCAATAACCGAAAGTCGCACGTCACGCGGCAATAATACCAAAAACTATTTAGGAGTATTATCATGGAAAACCAACAAACGAATCAAGTTGTTGAAGGCGTTGTACAGTATGAAGCACCTATGTTGATCGACCTGGAAGAGTTCACCGGCTGCCAGATGCACTGCAGTACCGGTGGCAGCGCCACGTCCCAGCCCCCGCCTCCTACTGCATAACCAGGTAGATTGGCGCCGGACTTTACCCGACTGATGCGGTGGTACGCAACCGTGTGAGTCAGGTGCGGAGCGAGGAGTTTGTATCGCTTCGATCTCCTAAGCCGGCGCCCTGCCGCGGCCCAGTATGGGCGGTGTCAAAGACCGCTTGTTACCTGCGTTGCGGATCCGTCGAACCCGGCGGCTTGCCGTCGGGTTCGATACCTCGCGTCAGTTCCTTCTTTATTACGATCCCCCCTTGTTAAATTTGGAGATGAAATATGCAAGATTTGAAGCAAATACATCCTGGTCTGGCTCAGGTACCGACCGGTTCCCAGAACGAACTGTCGCTCGCCAAAAGCGATCCCAGCCGTTATCAACCCCAGGTGTATTGGTACCTTAGCTTTCGCTGTAACTTGGCATGTTCGCATTGTTGGGTAAACTCATCACCCGATGTCGATACGAGTAAAGACCTGAAAGAAGAAGATATCGAAATGGTTATCTCCCGTTTGGTCGAGTTGGATGTTGGCGGCGTGATCCTCACAGGCGGCGAGGTACTGCTGCGTCGCGACGCCCTCAAAATCATCCGTGCCATTACGGATGCGGGCATGGGCGTGGGCGTCGAAACGAACTCCCTATTGATCAAAGAACCTTTCATCGCATTGGCGCTTGACCTGCAGAAGCGCGGTCTTCTCAGTATGTCCATCAGCCTAGACGGTGGTACCCCTGAAACCCACGAGAAAATGCGCGGTAAAAAGACCTTCGCCCTAACCCTCGCCAAAATGCGCTTGTTGCGCGATAAAGGCGTCAAGTTTAGCTTTCAATGTGTTTTGAACCGAGAAAACTTGCACACCATCCCGCAATTGTTTGCACTGGCCGCGGAACTTTCGCCAAACTTGGAACGCCTGCAGTTCGCTTTTTTGAACCCGATCGGACGCGGTAAAGAGCTGGTCAACGATATTGGCATTCGCCGAGAAGATTACTTCCAAATTTTCACGTATTTGCAGGAAGAAATTTTACGCGACAACGATTTCCAAGTCATTGTCGCCGGCCCGCCTGCGATCACACCCCCTCCGTTTTTGAGCACTGTTTTCCACCACCCCCGTGTCACCTACAACATGACGTGTCCCTTCCCCATTCTCGGTATTCTTCCCAACGGCGACGTCACGATCTGTGCCATGAGTCGTGACAATGAAGATCTGTATTTCGGCAATATTCGCGAGATTAGCCTGAAGGAAATTTGGGATCAAATGGGCATGCTCGAATTGCGCGACCAGTACTTGCGCGCGCAAACCTTTGAAGGCGTTTGCGGTGACTGTATCTGGAAGTTGCGCTGCAAAGGTGGTTGCCGAGCCCACGCCTACGAGGAAGGCGGCTCTTTTGAAGCGTCTCACCCCATTTGTGTCGGTCTCAACGAGCGCGGCGAATTCCCGAATCTCTACCGCATCTCAAAACATGCAGAAAAGATGGGCACGCCCGCGCGTTTGGCAACGGTATCCGCCGAACCCTAACCACCGAGGAAGGAGGCCCCCATGCAACAAATTATGCCGGTTGATACGGTCAACCATCAGTTCAACCAAGCGCATCAGCAACCTTATTTCCAAAGCCTCGTATTGCCAAACCACGCTTTTGTGAAATCCTTCTTCACGCCGAAAACCGGCGCACCACCTATTGATTTAGCGGGTGCAGTCGGGCGGCTTGCTGATGGTAGCCGTTACACCAACAAACGCGGTGCCACATCGTTCGATACCTACGCGGCAACGCTGGCAGCCAATCCGCAACAGCCCATCATCCTCAATTGCTTGGGCGCCGCGACCCTGCTCGTCTCCTACCTGCGCAAGTGTGGCTGGTCGTCCGAGGATGTATTTGTGGTTCTGGCCGGTGAAAAAAGCAAAACTGAATATCATGCTTGGGCGCTGGTCCGCGCCGGTGCGGGTTTTTTCTATTGGATTAATCCGCGAGCCCCACGGCCGGCGCGTTGGTACGGACGTGATTTGATCGCGCGCTTTTCGATTCATGCCGCCTTCAATGATCAAAAACTATGCTTCACCAGCGATGAAAAACAGGGTTTGCTGGCGCCAAAGCCGCAAACCGGACCGCGGTTTATCCTGTTCGGGAAAACCCAGCCCGGCCTTCAATCCGCCCTGCACAAGGTGATTCAACAACCCGCCTTTTTCGAGACGAAGGCGGTCGACCAAGCGCTTTTGAGCGAAGCAGAAACGCAACTGCTGAATAGGCATGAAATGCTGTGTCATGAAAACGACCAATTGGTGCCAGGTCCCCGCCTGACCGTGATCAGTGCCTCCCAGGAACGGCGCTTTCACCAATTAACCGATCCTTTTATGGAAACCTACAGTCAATTGGTCGCCGAAAGTAAGCCGAACCTGCGCGCTTGTTTCGAGGATGGGCTCGCGTGCGGCAAGCAGTTCCGCTGGGAGGCGGTGTGTCACGCGGTCATGGCCGGTATGTTGGTCGATCTCGGTGTGGCCAATCACCTCACCCAGCGCGGCTACCTTGCCGCCAATATGGAATCAACCGAAGTATGGGCTTTTGCGCTAAACCTCGCCGATCAAGCGTTTGGCGTGCAGTCGGTAAACCACAAACAACGGCGACTCGCGCAGCTTTGGCACCAAAATGTGCCGCGCTCGTTACGGGTGACCGCGCAACAAGTAGACCAACTGACGGCCCTGGCGGCCGACAAAAGCGCGGCCTTGACACCCAAAGACCGCCTCTACCTATCCCATTTGGGTTTGGTCGCCCGCGATCACGGCATTCTTCACACCACCGTGCCTTTTTTCTCGGCCGCCGATATGAGCAAACTCCTGCCACAACTGACAGCGGTTGCCGAGGCATTGGTGACCCGAGCACTGCTCCCGGCACTCAACAGCGCGGGTAAGGACCCTGACTGGTGTGCCTTGCCACACAATCCTTCGCTGCGACATGCAGGAATCCGACTTCTGCTGGAACAAGGTATGGCGCGTTTGATTGAACAAGCGGTTTTGCCACCTTTTCCCGCCACGGACCAAGTGGCTCCGACTTGGGGTCGCTGGCTTTGGGAAGAACCGCTCACAACAGCCGGACTCATCGACGCGATGGCTTCACCGCAACCGCTTAAAACGGAGGTTGTCCCATGAACCTATCGCTAACCGGTGAAGGCCGAACCGCACTCATTACCGGCGGCGCAAGCGGCATAGGTTTGGGCGTTTGCCGTCGCTTTGCAGCGGCCGGCTACCGTGTCGTCATCGCGGATATCGACGCAGAGCGCGGTGTGGCAACCAGCCAAGCTATGACCCAAGACGGCGGCGAAGTCATGTTTGTCGCTACCGATGTAACCCAGCCTGAGCAGGTTGAAAACGCGGTAGCGGCCACCTTAAAACGCTGGGAACGTTTGGATTTTGTTTTTAATAACGCGGGCATTCTCGAAACAGGCGCCTTGATTGAAGACTTAGACGAGGCAGAACTTGATCGCGCACTCGCCGTCAACCTAAAGGGCCCTTTTTATATGTGCAAGTACGCGGTGAGAGCCATGAAAATGCAGGGCGGCGGCGCCATCCTCAACATGGCCTCCATTACGGCCGAGGACGGCTCCCCCTACTTTCCCGCCTACAGTGCCTCCAAAGCCGGCGTAATCGCGCTCACCCGCAGCCTCGCCAGAAAAGTCGGCCGCTATGGCATCCGCATGAACTGTCTCAAACCGGGCTCCATTGACGGCACCGCCCTCTCTCAAAAAGCACTGCAGGGTCGCGAGCCGACGCAACGCGAGCGCCTCGGCTTGATGGCCAAAATCCCCTTGGCCCAAATCGGCCGGCCGGAGGATATTGCCAACTTCGCACTTTTCCTAGCCTCCCCTTTGGCGCGCCATATCCACGGTTCGATCCTCACCATCGACGGCGGTGAAAGTCCTGGCTACAAATGACTTGGCCTTTGAAGGGACGTTAACTGCGCCACCCATCCACCGAAGGAGCTTTTCAATAATGACCCACTTTTTTTTGTTGATCCAACTTTGTTTCACCTTGCCAGGCGCCGAGCCAGGCGCGCCACACCGCTTAACCCTGACCCCCGATCTCAAACTGGGTACCAACCAAATCGACAGCCACCTGTTTTTCTCATATGGCGCGCGCTTCGCCGTCGACCCGCGCGGCATCATCGCCGTTCTGGATGGTCGCGACCGCCGCGTCATCATGCTGTCACCCGAGGGTGATGTCATCAGCACCTTCGGCAGCAAAGGCCTGGGGCCTGGAGAATTTCTCGAACCCATCACCCTCACCTTCACGCCCGAGTACAACCTTGCGGTCTTTGACGGTGAGCATAAAAAGGTGTTGGTGTTCACGCCCTTTGGTGAGTTCCTCGCCGAGACCCCCTTTGCCCACGATATTCAGTACATCATGAACCCCCACTACTTCCCCGACGGTCGGCTTATTTTCACCAGTGTGAAAAGCGATGCCGCGTACCGCTTCACTTACGATCTTTCTCTTTACAACCAGCAACTGGAACCCATCAAACAACTCCACGCCACCGCCGTGGACGGCGATAACCCCGACAATTTCGGTTCGCGAAGTTATTGGACAAAGTTTCTGCAGGGTCACCTGGAAGCCTATGCCAATGCGTTGCCGCTGGGGGTGCCTTCGGGCAACGCCGTGTTTGTATGTCGCAGCGGGCAAGCAGGCGGCGCGTTGATCGACAGCGAACACGACACCGCCATCACGCTGACGCAAAAACCGGGCGTGCTGCCGGAAGCCCAGAAACGCGCCAAAAGCCGCCGTTTCTTCGAGTTACTGGCCTCCAATCCCCACCTTTCGAAGGTCCTCACCGAGCAAATCTTCGAAACAGCACTGAGCCACGCCGAAATCCCACGACCAACCGCTATCGAAGCAGTGGTCCCCATGGGTAAGCAGGGTTTCGGCGTACTTGCCTACTACGACTGGACCGTCATGAAAGGGACCTTCCTTCGCTTTGACAACAGGGGCCTGCTACGCGCAACAGGCGTTTTCGAGGGTCCCGCCGACACCCTATTCGGCACCGACACTCACCTTTACGCCCTCGGTGAAGACCGTGACGAATTGGTTCGCTTGTACCGCTACAAATTAGATTGACCGATCGCAGCGCGGCGGCGAGGCACCGTCGCCGCAATTCAACGGCGCATTCAGGAAGTTTGCTCATGAACACCACAACGCCACGTTTCTTATTTGGTACCTGGGTCGGCGATCACATCGGCTCACGCCTGCTCACCGATATTTACTTTCCCGAACCAGCGTCCACCGGCGCGAAACCTCGCCCCGTTATTTTAATGCGAACCCCCTACGGAACCCGAACGCCTGCTCTCATGAACCTCGGACGTTTGATGGCGAAGCTGGGTTTTGTGACCGTTTTGCAAAACGTGGCCGGCCGTTATGGCTCCGAGGGTTGCTTTGAGCCTTTCGTCAACGAATCGAATGACAGCGCACGCACATTGGCATGGCTCAGAGACCAACCCTGGTTCAACGTCAATCAGGGCCTGTGCTTGTTCGGTGTTTCTTATTCTACCTATACCGCCTTTGCCGCGCTCACCGCAGCCGCCGCCCTATCAATCCCGGTAGTCGGCCTTGTCTCGATCGCCGGTCTGGCCGATCCCCATGCCCACTTTTACCAGCAAGGTTCGTTTCAACTTCACTGGGCCCTGCCTTGGTCCTACATGGTCTCGGGTCCCCGTGATACCTTGCCCAGCCTAGTCGCTTTGCGAACCACCGCGGCAAACCCTTCGGCCCCAGCCGCAACCGCAACAGCCCCACTGTTATTTGAACACTGGCGAACCAGACCCAACCATGAGGACGCCTATTGGACAAATTGCGACATGTTGCCCCGCATCAGCACCCACCGCATCCCCAGTCTTCATCTCGCCGGCCTCTATGATTTCAGCTTAGACGTTGGCTTGACCATATTTCACACCATGGAGAAAGCACACCCAGGTAGCGGACACCTCGTCATCGGACCCTGGGACCACAACCAAATCTTCGCTTCGTTCCTGAACCACCTGGAAAATGCCACCAAGCCGAAGGGCGGCCCGCGAATTTTAGCCGACCTCTTCCTTCGATTCCTGAGTGGACGAGACACAAATTCAACCCAGCGGTCGGATCGCTTTTATTTTTGGCGGCGCGCGCCCCGCTCCCAAGACGAAGGCTGGCAAACGCTGCCCGATTTACCGCTGCTTGCGGACACCCATGACCTGTTCCTGCAACCGAAACGCACCGCGCCGGCACCAAAGCATGCGAGCTGGGAACACGACCCAGCGCGTCCGCTCCATTGGGCGCAGGGCAACTGCTGGACCTTGAATGGCTGGAGTGAAGCCGGGCCCGTGTGGCTTGAGCCCGAGCAAGATTCGCGTGAAGCGCTATTCCAAACGAAACCCTTACCGGAACCGCTGCACATGCGTGGACCGGTGACGCTGATGCTGCAACCTTGCCCGGAACCGCATACCAAGAAGGCCTTTAGCGTCGCCGTCAGACTTTGGTGCGTAACGCCCAGCGGTCACCGCCACTGGGTGCGCGACGGCATGATCCAACTGCCGGACGGCCACATCAGCGACAGCGAATCCGCGCCTTGGATCAGCGTGTCCCTGGGCTGGACCAGCTTCACCTTCCCGCAAGGCGCCAGAATTGAGGCCAGTGTTTCCGGCAGTCTCTATCCCAAATATGCCGTGGTCGGCGAAGCGCGCCGTTTCCATCACGCCGGCGGTCACACAAACCCGCCAAGACTAAGGTTTCACCACACCCGATCGCAAATCACACCAAATCGAACGCCGTCGCCGCTGCAAGGAGTCGCTGCACCATGAACCCGAACCTCACCGAACCCCCTCGTCCGGCAAAAACGTTGGAACATGTGGAACTCCAGGCCTACCTACAGCAACGTTATCCGTTCCTTATGGTGGATAGGGTTAGCGACTACGCGCCCGGTTCGTTTTTACATGCCGTGAAGGCCGTCACCTGCAACGAACCCTGCTTTCAGGGCCATTTCCCGGATAACCCGGTCATGCCCGGCGTCATGATCATCGAAGCCTTGGCTCAAGCAGCATGCCTCTTGTTCCACTTGAGCCAGACCTCACCCATCGGCAACAGCCAAAGTCTGTTCCTGGCGACCGCCGACATCCAGTTTCGCAAGCCGGTGGTGCCTGGCGATGTGTTGCACCTCGAAGTTTCCAAACCATGTCTGCTGCCGGGGGCCGTCAGTGTGCGCGCCAAAGCCAAGTTATCCAATGACTTGGCGGCCAAAGGCAACCTCATGCTGATGCTTAACAAGGCCGCGGCAGCCAAGACCGGCATTTAACCCGGCACAATAAGGAGTGTTCCCATGTTCGCATTAAAAGACCGCGTGGCCTTGGTCACTGGTGGAAGCGGTGGTTTGGGCCGAGCACTGGTAGGCGATCTCTGCCAGGACTGTCGCTTTGTGGGCTTCACCTATTCATCCAACGAGGCCGCCGCCGAGACTTTGACCAAAACCCTCGCGGAAGCTCACCCCGCAACCGACATTCAGGCTTTCCGGGTCGACGGCAGCGATGCGGCGGCAATGACGCGCGTGTTTCGCACCATCGAAGCGCGTCAAGGCCCGCTCGACCTGCTCGTCAATAATGCGGGCATCAACCCGGCGACGCCCCTGCTCGATCTCGATCTCGAAACTTGGCGACGCGCGCTTGAGGTCAATCTCACCGGTGCTTTTATCAGCACGCAACTGGCTGCGGAGCCGATGATGCGCCGGGGCTTTGGCAACATCATCAACATTAGTTCGGTGGCCGGAGCCCGTGGTTTCCCGGCTCAAACCGCCTATTCAGCCTCAAAAGCGGGTTTGATCGGCCTGACCCAATCCACGGCTTGGGAACTGGCCCCGTTCGGTGTTTCAGTCAACGCGGTAGCACCCGGTTACATTGATGCCGGCATGACATCAGTGATGAGCGACAGAAAACGCAAGACGGCCGTGAAATCCATTGCAAGTGGACGATTTGGGAAACCGGAAGAAGTGGCGGCGGCAGTGCGTTACCTCGCTTCTCCCGCGTCGGCTTATGTCACCGGACAAACACTCACCTTGGACGGCGGCATTCGCTAAGTCACGAAAAAAGGCGCGAGAAAAAGGAGCAAAACATGCCGATCGATCTGCCGGCACTTGATGTCGGTTACCACGGCCCCATCGCGATCGTAACCTTCAATCTCCAAGATATGCGGTCTGCCTTGATGCGAGCCTTACAGGCAACCGTCGACCGTTTGACCAACGACGATCAGGTTCGGGCGATCATTTTCACCGGGCGCCGCAATATGTTTCTATCCGGCGCCCATTTACCGGAATTTCAACGCATGGACACGCCTCAGGCGGCGGCGGCGGGACTAAGACCATTGCGCCCTTTTGTCCGACGGCTCACCCAGACCCCCAAGGTCACCATCGCCGCCATAAACGGCTTCTGCATCGGCGGCGGCTTGGAGCTGGCGCTGGCCTGTGATCGACGGATCTGTGTCGACACCGTCGAAAACGCCGGCGGAGAAGCCGTTGCATTCCTCGGCTTCCCCGAGGTTGCCCTCGGCGTGATCCCGCCACTAGGGGGTACCTACCAGCTTCCGCGTATTGTGGGTTTGGCGCGAGCCAAGCACATGATGCTTACCGGTGATCTTATCGGGGGCGTAGAAGCGCACCAGATTGGTTTGGTGGACGAACTGGCGGCAGCCGACCAAGTACTGGACAGCGCGTTGGCCTGGGCAGAGCGCGTTACCGCCAACGCCGGCCCGGCCCTTGCGGCCGTCAAAGATCTATTGAACCGTTCCCTGGACTTCGACAACCTGACCAACGCCTTAGATGCCGCCGGCCAAGCCTTTGCCGCCTGCTCGGCAACACCTGAAAAACAAAGCCGTCTTGACGCCGCCCGCGGCCGCCGCCGCAAGCGACAACCCACGCCATCCGCCCATCGATAAACCCTTTGTGAGCCAGGGCGGCGGGATGGCCGGCCCAGCCCGCCAACCACCGGTACCCCAATTTCGAGATAGGAGGAAGAGTCATGATGAACGCCAAACAAGGAGAACGTGTGGTGGTCACCGGGATGGGCGCCCTCTCGCCCAACGGCATCGGGGTCGCCTCATTTTGGCAGAACACCCTCAACGGTATCAGTGGGATTACGCCTTTGCGCGGTATCGAACCAAACCGTCGTAAAGCTTTGTACGGTGGCGAAATTCACGATTTCAACGAACAGGTTTACCCAGCGCCGAGACAACCGACCTTGGGGCGTGGCGGTCAAATGGCGTTAGCCGCCGGCTTGGAAGCACTTGATCAAGCAGGCATCGATCTGCCCACCGTCCAAAGCCGTCAAACCGCGCTCTTGATCGGCACAACGATGGGCGAAAGTAAGATCACGGAGGGGGTCTTTGACCATCAGCAAGCGGGTGACCCACCGGAGACCTACGCAACCCATCTCGCCGGCGCTTCTTGGCATATGCTCGCGACACAGGTCGGTGCATTTCTTGGGCTCAAAGGCTCGGTGCTCGTGGTACCAACCGCTTGTGCAGCCGGTAATTTTTGCATCGCGCAAGGCGCCGAAATGATCCTAAGCGGCGACGCTGAAATCGTGTTGGCCGGCGGCAGTGATCCCTGGTCCCGTATTGGCTACGAGGGTTTTTGCGCCCTGAACGCGGTCTCCCCCGACGTCTGCCGCCCTTTTGACTTGGAACGTCGCGGCATACTCATTAGTGAGGGGGCCGCGATGCTGGTCCTTGAGGCCGAATCCCATGCCCGCCGACGCGGCGCCGACATTCTCGCCGAGGTTGCCGGCTGGGGCCTCGGCGCCGACGGCCACCATATGACCCGCCCCCATCCGCAAGGCCGCGGTGGCCTGCAAGCGGCACGGCGCGCATTGCGAATCGCCGGTCGCAACCCCGATCAACTGGATTACATTAGCGCCCACGGCACCGGGACCCGCGCAAATGATCGCTTGGAGTCCCACATCATCAAAACCTTGTTGGGCCCAGCCGCCTCCCAGGTACCGGTCTCCTCGATTAAATCCATGTTGGGTCACACCATGGGTGCGGCAAGTGCACTGGAAGCCATAGTTTGCATTAAAGCCCTGCAGGAGGGCCGGATCCCGCCGACCATCAATTACGCCCACCCCGATCCAGACTGTGATTTAGACGTGGTCCCCAACCAAGGCCGCGACCATTCCGTCAGTCTCGCCCTCAATCAGTCTTATGCGTTCGGCGGAAATTGCGCCGCCACATTGTTCGCAGCTTACGGAGGTTAAACCATGGCACACACTCGCGAAGATCATCACCAGCGCCAACCCATCAATCCTGCGGCGGCCGGGATCGTCATCACCGGCATCGGTTTGGTCTCGCCACTGGGAATTGGGACGCCTATTCATTGGCAGCGCAGCATGGCCGGCGACTCATCCATCAAGGTTGATCAAGGCGCCGCCGAAACCACCGCCGGCCAACCCCTTAGTGCAACAATCCCAAACTTTAACGCAAAAGACCATCTACCACCCAGAGGCCTACGCGGTATCCCGCGCGCGGTTTTGTACGCCCGCATTGCGGCACGGCAAGCCCTGGCCGACGCCGGCTTTTCCTTAGAGGGCTTGGAAGGTGGACGTGTCGCGGTCACGATGGGTTCGAGTCAAGCCGGACTCAACCAAATGTTGACGATTGACCGTAATGCGGCGGCGGGATTCCTCGACCCCATTTTGTTCCCAAATTCCGGTGTATTCGGACCGGCCTGCCATATTTCCGTAACCGAAAGTTTCGCGTCGATGACCCACACAACCGCCTGCGGCCATGCCTCGGGTCTCGAGGCCATTCGCCAAGCTCAGATCGCGCTCCAGAAGGGTTTGGCCGATGTGGCCATCGCCGGCGGGGTCGAAGAATTGTATCCACGGCTGTACAACGCGGCCGTAGCGCGCGGCCAGGTTTGCTGCGCCGAAGACACTAACACCCCTGGCCGGCCGAATCATGTTTGGCCCGGTCCTTTCAACCCTTCCAGCCGCGCAACCGTTCCCGGTGAGGGCGCGGCCTGCTTGGTGATGGAACGCCGCGAACACGCAGAAAAGCGGGGCGCGGTGATCCTTGCCGAATTAACCGGGTGGGATTCCGGCTTTGATCCCAAGTTGTGTTTAGGCGAGCAACCCGATCCCACCATCCGCGAACATCTGATTCACCGCACCCTCGCCCATAAAACGAACGGCCCACATTCGGTCGACGCGGTCGTTAGTTGCGCCACCGGCATCTCACCAAGTGACCTAGCCGAAGCAGAAGCGCTGCGGCGGGTGTTCGGCGCCAACGGCATTCCCGTCGTCACACCTGTGACACAGATCGGCGATCTCTACGGCGGCGCTTCAGCCTATGCCGCGGCAACCGCGGTTCTTGCCATGCGCGATGGGTGCCTGCCCGGTCATGTCATAGCCACGGATGAAGCTAACCGGGTCTGTCTCAATTGGGTGCAACACCCCTGTCATCTACCGATAGAGTCATGTTTGGTGACGGCCTTTGGGACCGGCGGTAACTTGGCCGCGCTCCGGCTCTCAAAATAAAACGCGCTAGCGCGTCAAGGGAATGTGGACCCACAAGTGGTTCGCTTCCGCGACGCCTAAAGTCGCGTAGGGCCGCATTTCCCGTGGTTGATTCACGACGCCTTTCGGCAAAAATGACCGCGAGCCGGCAATTGATTCACATCAATTGCCGGTTTTGACGTCTGTGGTCGACGCACAGGACACACAAGGTGCCGCCCGTCCCCTATCCGCCTTTTCGGTCGCAATCAGCCAATGACAAAAGCCGCTTGGAACGCCTCCTCTAAAACCCATCCCGTTACCACCCCGGAGCCATGCAACGCCAACCTAAACCAAGCGCTTCGTGACGGTGAAATCGCACAACCTGCAGGGCTGCAACACCCTGTGCGAGCTCATCCACCCGAATCACTCAGTTTAATGTCGCATTCGCGTTCGCTCGCTACCGGCCGGCTTTGTCATTCGACTCATAAGCCGAAGGCGGCATCCCGTAACGTGCTTTAAAACAACGGCTAAAATAGGAGTGCGAAGAAAAGCCCACATCAAAGGCCACCTGAGAAGGCTTTTCTCCCGTTGCCAAAGCCTCAGCCGCTTTGAGAAGTCTCATTTCCTGCAGGAAAACTTTCGGTGACGATTGGCCCGCTTCGCTTAATTTCCGCTGAAGTGTGCGGGGGCTCATCGCCAACTGATCGCTAATATCGCGCGCACGGAAATTAGGATCCCTGTAGTTCGCCTCAAGAATACGCAACAAGCGCTCCATCAAAGCCGCCGTCTCCGCCGCCTGGATCATGTCAGACGGCGTCACCGCACCGGCATGAGGATGCGGCGCTTTGGTTTCGTGCAACTCTCGACCCAACAGTAAAGGTTGTACGGACGTTTCAGGCGACGTTTCAGGCTTTGCCGGTTTCGACAAGCAGCTCTTGAGCGAGGAGTCGCTTACCTGTGCAGGGCCATGATCAACGCGGCCGATAGCGGCAGCCTGGCCTTCGTGCGTCGAAGCAGCAGGATCCGTTGCAGATAATCCGCGAAACCGTTTCGAATCAAGAACTTCAGCCCTTCTTGATGAAACGACCTCCACCGTACCCGAAGCCTGAAGCTCCTGAACTGGGTCCCTTACCGCAACCTGCCGCTGAGCCGGCGATTGAAAGCTCAGTTTGCATGTTTTGAAACACCTTGGACTTATGACTGTTTTTGTCATCAGGGGGAGGATAGAAAAAAGAGAGAGCAAATGAATGATAATCAAAACGAGGACTAAAGCGATTACAAAATTCATAAATACCTTCGTTAGGACAAAATAAACAACCCAACAGATGATGTTTATAAAGCAATCAAAACAACAGCGCTTGTTGTTGAAACACATCACAACAGGACAATACACAAACAACGCCAACGTCACATCGAAGGATAACAACATTCAAATAACCAACCGTGTCAGGTCAAATGGTTGAACCTTCTTTCCGATTGATCGTGCTTCTTAAATGAAACGATGACGCGGGATTCTCCTACATTGGGTCTTCTTCATATAGAGCGATTTTGAAACGATTTGCGGCATTTATTTCTTAATTTTTTTTGTTTTTGGTAAGGACACTCAATCAAAGGTGCGCGTGTCAGGTGACTTCACTAGGTTAGGAAGTGCCGCCAAACAAGCGAGAAGTGGCGCTGCACATGAAAGGAACATCGAACGTCATTCCAGTGCGTTGCCACCAACAGAACATGGTGTTCCTAAGAACTGGTTCCATGAACTCAGAAAGAATCTTCAGGACTAAGGTTAAACAGAGCAAAATCTGTACCACATCAACAACACAAACACCATCAATATTGGTGCGCCACTGCACCACGGAGCATCGTCGACGCTCCGCGAAAGGTAGTGGGACAACCATTCGATTGGGCTGCACGGTGCTTCATCGGCAGGCTGGTAATTCCTGCGTTGGACCGCGCTCCAATCATCAACGAGCCTTTTCTATGAATCCACTCTGAAGTAAAACCGTCAAGATAAAAAACAATCAAACAGTCTTATCAAAGGATAATCTCACAGACAAAAGCGAATTGAAACTTATATTCCGATGTAGCACGACACACTGAACCAAAAAGGCGCACAAATAGGATAAAAAGGGACACATATTTCAAAATTTGTTTAATCGTTTTATTGAATAATCGCTCACACGCGCCAATACAGTACCGACCATAAAAAAACAAACTTTATTACCCATTTTTAAAACAAAAACCAACACAGTATTCGACCACCCGCCAAATACGCCCGGCATGAAAAGCCACTGTCGCAATCACAATCATTGGCGCGTCTCACCTGATTCACGCAATAGGCCCGGTCCGGTCATATCCTGCAAAAGGGTCCGTTCCGTAACCGGGGTCCTCATTTTAAAACTCAGCCAGACAAAACAGGCCGGCGGGTCGTTACAAGACCAAAAGGGAAACTTTGCGGCGATTTTGCACAAGTCACTGAGCGCTAACCGAATACCCATTGGCGCGGAGCACCTTCCGGGACGGCACCCCGTTTACCACCAGGCTGCACTTCAAACGGCTTCGCAGCAAGTTTTTGTCAAAATCAAAAACGTGTTTCACACTTTTTGGCTGTCATTACCCGCCGGCATTATTTCAACAGCTATTTCGAAGAGATTTGTTTACAAAACCTCCCTGTGTGCGGGTACACCGACAAGGGTGTCTTCGCTAACAGAGTCACCAGACGGTGTTTGGACCGGGATTTCGTTCGACCGAGCCCGCCATACACCGATAAGGAACCACACGAAGGCCGCCACGCCGCTCAGGAATACGGTGTCGCCGATGATGCGCAACCAGCGCAAGGTATTGATCAGCGGTGTTTCCATTAGCTCGGCGCTGCGTGCGAACCACAGGCCGTGCTCCACACTCGCCCAGGTTTGAATTAACCCGACCGGCAGCAGCGAAAACACAATCATGGCGCCCAAACCCATGTTCATCGCCCAAAAGCTGTAAGCCAGCGCGCCCTTGTTCCAGGTGATGTCGGGCCGCAAGCGGCGCGTGACGAACAACACCAAACCCAAGGCCAAGAAGCCGTAGACACCGAACATGGAGCCGTGCGCGTGGACCGCCGTCGTGTTGAGACCCTGCATGTAGAACAAGGCAATCGGTGGATTGATTAAGAAACCGAACACACCGGCACCAACCAGGTTCCAGAAAGCAACGGCCATGAAAAACATAATCGGCCAACGATAACGTTGCATCCAGCCAGTTGTGTACTGTTTGCGGTAGGTGTCCCAGGCTTCTTTACCGATCAACACCAACGGGACCACCTCCAAGGCGCTGAAACAGGCACCAACGGCGGTGATTGAAACGGGTGTGCCGCTGAAATAAAGGTGGTGGAAGGTGCCGGGGATACCGCCGACCAAGAAGATGCTGGTCGCCAGCAAGACGGCACGCGTGGCCGAAGCCGTATTCACCAAACGCAGATTGGCGAAGATAAAGGCCAAGGCGGTGGTGGCAAAAACCTCAAAGAAACCTTCAACCCACAGGTGAACAACCCACCAACGCCAGTACTCCATGATCGACAGGTGCGTGCGCGCGCCATAAAACAGGCCGGCACCGTAAAACAAACCAATCGCGACCGAAGAACCGGCGAACATCATCAGCAAATCGCGACCTTGGTCAATGCGTTTCAGCTTGGGCCCAATCGCGCGACCCATGAGCACCAGCCACACCAATAAACCGGCCAACAAGGCGATCTGCCAAACACGACCGAGGTCGGTGTATTCGTAACCCTGAATCCCGAACCAAAAACTCCAGTCGAGGTCGAGTTTCTGGTGAATCGCCAGGGCTTCGCCCAGCAAACTGCCGCCAACAACAAGCAACAGCGCACCGAACAAGATGTTGACGCCCAACCGTTGGTACTTGGGGTCGCGGCCGTCGTTAATGATCGGGGCCAGGAACAATCCCGCCGTGAGGAAGGCGGTCGCAATCCAGAACATTGCCAGTTGAAGGTGCCATGTGCGGGCGAGCGTGTAGGGCAACAGCTCGGCGATGGGGATACCGAAGAAGTGGCGACCCTCAATGCTGTAATGGGCCAGCAAAGCACCCAACAACACTTGAATCGCAAACAAAAGCGCGACAACCGCCACGTATTTGCCCAGCGCGCGCATCGACGGCGTCAGCGCAAAGGCGTCGAGTGGATCGCGTTCGGGTCGCGGCGGCGGCGGTTCATTGCCGTGGGACGCGCTTTCGTACCAAACCATGGCACCGACGGCGGCAATCAACAGCACAATGCTGATGATCGACCAAAACAGGTTGGCCGTCGACGGCTGGTTCTCGATCAGCGGTTCGTGCGGCCAGTTGTTGGTGTAGGTCACCTCGCCCGGTCCGCGCTCGGTGGCGGCCGACCAGACACTCCAGTAGAAAAAGGCGGTCATCAGCTTGCGCCGCTCGGGATCGGGCAAAACCTGTTCATGAATGGCATAGGCTTCGCGCAAGTCGATCAGCTCGGGATCGGCGCCGAACAAGCGGTCGTAATAGGCGGCGGTCGCCTTGGCGGCGGCTACCCGCTCACCACTGAGCACAACCTGACCGGTTGCGGGGTTGTAGGTGTTGGTGCGGTACAGCGCGCTCAAGCTCGCGCGCAATGCCGCTTGTTGCGGCGCAGTTAAGGCCGCATAGGGTCGTTGATGATCCGTCTCGGCCCAGCGATCGAGGACCCAGACCAATTCGCGGTGTAACCAGTCGGCGGTCCAGTCCGGCGCTTGATAGGCGCCGTGCCCCCACACCGAACCAATTTGTTGGCCACCAATTGATTGCCAAACCATTTGGCCGTTGAGAATGTCGTCTTTGGTGAACAGGACCTTCGTGTCGGGGCCGACAAAGGCGTCGGGAATCGGCGGCGCCTGGCGGTAAATTTCGCGGCCAAAGAAGCCGAGAATCGAAAATGTCACAATCAGAACACTGATCAATAAAAACCAATAACGTCGAAACGCCATGGTGCCTCCCTTCGTCCCGAGGTCGCGGCAAAAGAAAACGCCTCGGGTTCAATCACGTCCTCAGCGCCGGCGGCAAAGGCCGACGAGGGGTAACGCAAGCGACGGGTCAAAAACCGTCACGAAGGAGATAACAAGAGCCATACCAAATGCTAAAGCGTTCTTTTTCAAGCCTTTAACACCGGATGCTATTGTTTTAACAACACAAACAGTTATATATTTCACAACAACGTTGCTAAATTCATAACAGCTCGACCTAGCATCTTATAGGGCGCTGAAAATGCCCCAGCCACAGCATTCAGCCGGCGCCGTGGCAAGGGAGAATGGGGTGTTTCATTCGCTCAAGATCATCATCGCGCCCTGCGGGCCGAGCGCCGGGCACCTGACCGGTCTGTCTTCTTGCCGCTTAACGGACGTATGCCCATGCAAAGTTGCTTAAAGCGGCTGTAACCGTGCGGGCGGAAAGAACAGTTCGAAATCGGTAATTTTCCAAGCGCCGAGCAGGGTGCCGCGCGTAAAGTCGGGGAAACCGCCGTGATCGACCTTGGCGTGGGTCAGTTTGACCATTTGCGCACGTCCGCTGCCGCCAACGGTGGTTTTCATGCGTTGCCCGTCTTTAAGATGGCACAAGGTGCGCCACAGACCCGGCACAAGTTTGGTGTTGACCGGAAACTGCGGACCTACCGTTTTGAACTGCAAGTCGGCGATGGTCAGCTTTTCATTGCGCGCGATGAAGTGGTTATGGTCGTGATCAAAATCGCAGCGCTGTTTGGGGATGCCCCAATTGCGGAAGCCGTTGACGACACTCTCTTGGCTGGAAACGTAAATGTGGGTGATGCTGGGATGGAGACCAAACCCGAAGCGAAAAATGCCGGGAATAAGCAGCAACTCGCGGTACGGCCCAACCGGACTGTCCCAATAATCAACCGCCATCACCGCGCCGAAACGCAACGCCGGGAAACCGAGTTTCGCCGGGTAATGTTGTTGCCAAATGTCGAGCAGGTGACGGTTAAAACGGTAAAAAAGAATGTAGCCGTCGCCACGTAAACGCCAAGGTGGCGGCGCAGCGGTAGGCACAACCGGAGCCGATAGAGCCATATCCATGGGAACCTTCTTCATCATAACGATGCATTGAGATAACGTTGGTCTCATTTTAGCGAAGCCACTCGGCGCGACAAAATGAAATAATGCCTGCTGGGATATCCATCGTTTACGGATGGTTCGCACCCTGGCCGGCCGATGGCAAGGCCGTTGCGGTCAAAGGGCCGCTGTTGTTGGCGATGGCGCAAGCGCTTCTTTTTTGGCTGCGTCCTGCATTCGCGATGAAACCACCCGACAAGGAAAGACACCATGCAAACCAACCGCCGTTTGGTTGCCGTTTTTTTTAGTATGCTTGCCGCTGTCGCCCTATGGCAAACCACCCTTAATGTAGGGTGGACCCGTTCGCTGTGGTTGTGGCTCTTCGTCAACACCAACCTGTTGAGCCTTGCCTATTGGTTGAACCAGCCACGTTTGATTTTGGGCAAAACCCGCAATGGTCGCCTCAACCCCCTGTTTTTGGTCGCCAACCTGCCGTGGTTACTTTTTTCCTGGACGGTTTGGTGGTTGCAACAGCGCCTCAGCCGCGAGGCCGCCGCCCATCGGCTTGGTGACAGTGGCTGGACCATCGGCGCTTACCCGGGTCGCCGCTACCCATTAGGCACCTACGATGTGGTCATCGATCTGACGGCCGAGTTTCCGGCACCCCACCGTGGTGACGCGGTTTATGGCGCCGTGCCTCACTTGGATGCCGCCGCCCTCGCGCGGTTACCCGATATCGCCCTGCTCCACCAGCTCGGCATCGGCCCACGGAGCCGAGTTTTGGTTCACTGCGCCCAGGGGCACGGCCGCAGCGCCACTTGGTGTGCGGCGGCATTAACCGCAATGGGACATTTTGAAAGCGCCCAACAGGCCCATGCTTGGATTTTGGGCTACAGGCCCCTGGCCAAACTTTCGTATTCGCAGCGGAAACAACTCAAGGCTATGGATGACGCCGGGCCGGCCTAAATCCCGGTGTATCGGTGTTCGCCAATCGAAACAGAAGCGCGCGCAAGTTGTCACCACCTCGGAGAAGGAGCTTGTTGCACAGTCAAGAGACAATCGCAAAAGCCCTGTTTAAAATGCGGGGTACCGCACCTTTTTGGCGAAATCGGCCCCTGTTTCGGTGAAGAAAGCCACCATGTTCCAACACTTCTTCGCTGCCAACGACTCTTGGCACTGTTCCTGCTTATCCATGAGTGCCCGTTACGGGTGTTCTTTGGAACCGCTATGGTTCCCCTCTTTCTTCATCTTCCTATAGTCTTGCTGCTCACCCAACATCCACTGCCCCGAATTGCGACGCCCGCGCCGCACAGGATCTCCGTGCGCCCCAACACCGATTCGCCTTAAAAAACACATAAACCATTACTGGTCAGCAGCTTACTTCCCGACCACCGCTTTGAGGTCTTCATGATTTTAGATTTTCGTGCCGCCGTCTTTTCCGTTTTTTGCCTTGTCGCCTTAAACGCCGCGCTCCCAGCCGCACCTCGGATCACCGATCAGGTCCGCCTCGATCAAGGCGGCAGCTTACCCACGGCGGTGCTGGCGGCGAGCGGCACGGCGGCCAAACGCACAGCTCAAGACGGGTTCGAAATGGTGGTCGCGCCCAACGGTATCGACATTTACATTACAGAAGCCCAGGGCGGACTGACCCATTTACAGCAAAACGTCGCCGACGGCGGCTTGACCTGGACCGCGCGCTACCCGGCCCTATCGCAGGGGATGACCCTGCATCAACCGCATTTGTCCCACGACGGCCGTTTCCTGACGGCCCATGATCGCAACGGTTTGCTGGTGTACCTGCGCAACCAAGAAACTGGCGGCTTGAGCACACCGCAACGCTTTGCGTCGCCTTTTACCGACGCGGCGGTGACGGCAACGGCCCTGACCGCCAACCAAGACCAGTTACTGTTCTACGACGAAAGCGGCCGCATAGGTGCATGGCACCGCAACGTAGAAAACGGACAACTCTCGTTCAGCCAAACGGTCTCCGACGAAACGGGGAACTTCGGCCCGATTGCCGGACACCACGGCATGACCATCAGCGCGCGCGACGAACTGTTTGTGGTTTACGAAAACGGCACCATGGTGGTGTTCGACCGCGACAACAACAATTTTTGGAACGCACGTGCGGTTTTTTCCCAAATCCATCGCGGCGGCCCCAACCAAAAAACGCACGTTTTGGTTTACGACGATGTCCACGGCCGCCTATGGCTGCGCGGGGATCGCGCGCTCGTCCTTTACGAATGGGACACCCGCCACGCCCGTTTACGACGCCGCCAGGTGCTAAACACCAACGACAACGCCCCCGGTCCCCTGCTGTTCCAAAATAACCAAGTCTGGTTGGGTACCCCGAAGGGCGGCCTGGTGCAACTCCAGCAACAAAACGACCGTTGGCAACCGGCCCCAACCCAGCTCCCGCTAGAACTCAGCGGGCCGCGCACCCTTGCCATGAACCCGCAGGGGCCTTGGTTATTGGCGGCCGCACCCGCCGACCGCACCGTCACCGTTTTTTACCAGGGCGCGCCAACCGATCAACATGTAGATACGAGCCTCCATGCCGGCCTTCAACGGCACTAAAACCCCGTGCGGCGACGAACGAACACCCCTCGCTCGTCGCCGCTCCGGGTGACACCACAGCAACAAAGATTAAGCTCTTATTTTAAAAAGCTTAACTAAAGCATCGATTCGGTACCAACCAGGGAAACACGGTCTTTTTTAAGCGCATGACCCCATGATTCCGGCGGCTCCGGCGCCAGATAAAGTTGGCACTAAATCTGCTCTCATTAGCATACCGATTGAGGTCCGTTTTATGACCTCACGCCGTGCGCTTCAGCGCCTTCTTCGTCCGGCTAGGTTCCCCGCACCGGACGTTCCACACACTTCATAGTATCGGCCACGCCCCGTCAGCCTCGACTTCCCCAGTTTTCTCACGCTGTCGGTCGGCAATTTCGTGCGCCTGATCCAAACCGTATTGGGATCAGGCGGCGACCCTCGCCTTACCGCGTGCGTTCATCAACGCAGCGCAACGGCCCGGCCCTATTTCATTCATCATCGAGGAAAACATGTCATTTCACAGCCGTGCTCTAAGCCTACTTCTGTTGCTCATGTGGGCGGCGATGCCGCTCCGCGCGCAACTCCACCGTCACCACGTGCTCACCAACCAGCAAGACAACGTTCAACTGGACCAGCCGCTCGCCGCCGTTGCCGCCCAAGACGGGCGCACCCTTTACGCCCTCGCCCGCCATGGCGAACCACGCACACCGGTCATCAATGTCCTGAAATTCAGTGATGCCTTCTCAAAACCCCGGATTGTCCAAACCCTCACCGCCAATTCGCCCGACGGCACCCCGCTTACAGCCGCCGCGAAGCTGGTTCTCAGCCCAGACGGCCGCCACCTTTATGCGCTCGACCGCACAGAAAGTCGCCGCCATGGCGTGAGTGTGTTTAACGTGGCGCCGGAGGACGCCCGCTTGACGCTCAACCATTACGACGCCAACCTTGCCGTAACCCACTTGCAATTCGGCGACGCGACCCATGCGGCCGCGCTTTTCTACGGCAACACGGCGGCGGTCGTCCGACGCGACGCCAACAGCGGCCGGCTCAGCTTGGCCGAGGTCTACCGACCCGGTTTCGAACTGGCCGCCGACTTCCCGAACGGGGACGACCTGTATTTCAACGCCGACACCCGTCGCATCACGCTCTACCATCGCGTCGCCGGCGCGTTTAGCGTACTCCAATTAGATGAGACCTTTAAGCTCACATCGGTCGGCACCGCCGCCCTGGCCAAGGAATATTTCGAAGACAATAACCCGCTGGAAATCGTCCAGTTCCGCGACCACGGCCGTCATATCTTGCTGGGTTCGGCCATTGTCCCAACCCTTTACGAGCTTTACCTGGATCCGGCCGGCGTCCGGTTCCTCGATTTCCGACGGACCGATACCTCATTTGGCGCCAACCAACCCTTTAACTTGCGCGACATCCTGGTCGATGAAACCCACCAAAAAATCTATATGATGTACAACTACGAGCTGCTGCAGTTGGAAACGGCATTCCCCTTTGGGCCAACCCGTTTGGTTAAACGCGACAACTATTCAGGGCCTCTCGCCAACAACACAGCCTTCGTCGGCGAGCAACTGATGGTCTCTTTGTTAGAACCGTCCTTCACCCTGCAAATGTGGCAACGCGGACCAAGCGGACTCGAGGCCGGTTTGCTTCTCGACACCATGTCGCCGCTGGGGACGCAGCTTTTGAGTTATCCGTTGGCCATGGTCCAAACAACTGATCGGCGCGACCTTTACGTCGCCAACGGTTCAGACGGTCTCAACCACTTTCACAAAGATGCGTACAGTCAACCGTGGCGGTTTGTGGCCAATTACCTGGCCGACCACGACGGTGATAGTTACGATTTCGAGCAATTCGCCAACAATGTCATCCGTTCCAAAAACGGCCGTTCCCTGCTGACCCTCAATGAAACAGTTCTGCAAGCATTCGAACGCGCACCGGCAGATGGTGCCTTGACCCATACAGCCACCATTCCCTCGCCTTTTCCCGGCACCGAACGGGTCGTCGGCCTGTCCGCCTTCACCTTTTCAGCCGACCAAAACCAAGTCTTGGTTTTCGATCAAAACGCTTGGTTCGCGGTGTATGACGTGCGCGCCCCCGGAAAACTAGACTTGGCGCAGCAACCGGCACCCCTGAACGGCCCAAACAGCCCACATGTCTCCCCGAGCAGCGAAAACAGTCTCTACGTAAGCGCCGACAATACCCTGTGGGTTTTGCTGAACGACGGTGTCTTGGTGAAAATGGCACGCGATGCCGGCGGGATCTGGCGAGTATCGGGTCAATTTGATGAGCACCTCACCGCTTGGGATATGGGTTTTGTAACCGGAATCTACGGTGATCCACACGGCGACGACATTTGGGTTCGCGGTGAAAAAGGTATGGCAAGGTATGCGTACCGACCAGAAACCGGCGCGCTTCATCTCCACAGTTTGATGCACCATGACGGCGACCTGGATGCTTACGGCCCGATTGCGTTTGGTCGCAACCGGGTTTACATCGGGAACCGCGAAAAAAACGAGATCTTGCTCCAAGATCGCGACGGCGACGGCTGGGGTGAGGCCCGCCTTTGGCAAGCAAGTGACGATGCCCGGCCGCATTTCCAAGGGGCGCAATTCATGACCTTCGATCCCAGTGAAAACCACCTGCTGATCGGCTCACTCTACGGTTATGCGTTGTTGCAGTATTGGGATTCAGGCGAAATCATCGTGAACAACACCGATCCTTACGGGAAAACCCAACAAGACTAATCGGCGTGCGGCGGGACGGCTGGAAAACGCCGTCCCGGTTGCCGCCAGGGTTATGGCAACTGCATTTTGTAACCAACACCGTAAACCGAACGAATGACTTCAACTTCCGGCATGCAGGCGGCGATTTTTTTGCGCAGATTCTTAACGTGGCTGTCGATGGTGCGGTCGGTGACGGCACGGAAATCGTCGTAAAGTTGGTCGACTAATTGGTCGCGTGAGAACACGCGGCCTGGCGACTTTAACAACACCAGCAGAATCGTGTATTCGTTGGGCGTCAGGCTGAGTAACTTGCCCTTGACGCGAATTTCGCGACGATCCTCGTCGACATTAAACGGGTTGTCTTCCTCATCGGGTGCGGCGGTTTCGGCGCCGACCGGTTTAAAGCGACGCAACACGGTTTTAACGCGGGCAACAACTTCGCGCGGGCTAAACGGTTTACAAATGTAATCGTCGGCGCCTAACTCGAGGCCCAACACGCGGTCGATTTCCTCAACGCGTGCGGTCAGCATCAAAATCGGCATTTGGGTAAAAGAACGCAACTCGCGACAAATGGTCATGCCGTCTTTGCCAGGCAACATGATGTCGAGCAACAAACAACTCGGCGATTCTTTTTTGATGAACGGCACCACCTCGGCCCCGTTTTCAATCCATTTGGTCTCGTAACCATGGGCGGTGAGGTAATCTGTCAAAAGTTTGGCAATTTTAGGCTCGTCCTCGGCAACGACAATCAACGGGCCTTTACTTAGATCTTCGCTCACAAGAATCTCCTCTTTTTTACGGTAATCCTAGCATCACGGCACTTCATTTTCACCGTGGTGGGTCCAAGTCCATTGCTCGACGGGAAAACGGATTTCAACCGCCAAACCACCTAGCGATGCGTGTTTTGCTTCCAAAAAACCCTCGTGCGCTTCGACGATGTTTTTGCAGATGGCAAGGCCCAATCCGGCGCCGCCGAACTTGCGTGAGCGCGAAATCTCGGCGCGGAACAAACGATCAAACAAACGCGGTAACATTTCCGGCGCGACGCCGGGGGGTGAGTCTTCTAAAGTAATCACCACGTGGTCGTCGTCGGTGACGGCGGTGATGCGAATCACGCCACCCGCGTTGGTGTAACGGCAACTGTTCTCAAGCAAGTTCGAAAATAGCTGGGTCAAACGCTGCCGATCACCGGAAATACCGATATCGCGCGGCAATTCGTCCTTGTGCTCCAAGGTCAATTGGCGCTGGGCCACGCGCGGCGAGAACAGATGCACGACAGCGTCGAGCACCTCGTTTGGATGCAGCGTTTCTTTTTTGTAATTGAGCGCCCCCATATCCGACAGCGACAATTCGTACAGATCGTTGACAATTTTGGCCAGCACCAACACCTCGTGGTGCAGCGAGTTGACACTGTCCAAATCGGGGCGACGCACGCCGTCTTGAATGGCTTCCAACTCACCGCGCATCACCGCCAAGGGCGTCCGCAGTTCGTGGGAAATATCGGCAATCCAGCGTTGACGGGCTTTTTGGTTCTGTTCGAGCGTGGTCGCCAGAAAGTTAAAGTCATGGGCGAGACGACCTAATTCATCGCCGCGATCCACCTGAACGCGACGGTCGTAATTGCCGGAAGCCATGCCGTGCGCGGCTTTTGCCAATTCCTTAATCGGCCGCGAGAAGTGGCGAGCCAGCAGGAAGGCCACCACGGCGGCCAACACCATCAACACGGCGGCGGCGCCGTAGAAGCGGCGATAGAGTTGGTTGACAAAATTGTAGCCGGAGTGGTTAAGCGGGTTGCGTTCGGCGTTAATCCCCAAATATCCAACTGTTTGGCCCTGACTTAGGATCGGTGCCGTAATCAGTTCGAGACCGACCATCGGCGGGCCCATCACGGCGCGTTTATCGGCGTCGAGCACCACCAAACGCACCGAACCGGGCGGCGGCCCCTGGCCACCGGCGGGTCCCAAGGGCGGCGGCCCGGGTGGTGGACCATTGGGTGGTGGGCCGCCAGGTCGCGACCTCGCACCCGACATCGCCTGCCAAGCTTCGCCGCCGGGCTGATGATTGGCCGCACCGGATTGCAAACCACGATTGGACAATGGGTCTGGTAAAGGACGGCCGGCCGGCGGCCCGTCAATCGTGCCCATGCGCAGTTCGGCCCAACGTTTGGGATTGTCGCGCAGACGTTCCCAACCATAAACCGCATATTCGTCCTGTAAGCGTTCAATCAGGGTACGGCGCGCGTTAATTTCTTCTCGATCTAAATAGTCCGAAAACGTATGGCCCAAACTCCAATGCAGGAAGACCGCCATGGAAATCAGGATCGCGCCACTGCTCAGTATTAGCGCCAGAAAAAGTTTGGTGACCATCTTTAGACGAATTTTGGCTTTTTTTCCCTGCAAATCCCTGCTCTCACTTTCCTGTCGATCCATCTAACTCGGACAAGGCCACCCTCATCGCCGTAGCAGGCAATGAACTGCGGCCACTTTATCAAGCCGAACCCGACGCGGCACGCACAAATCGCGTCATTTGCGCGCTTTTTTACGTTTGTGATTTTTCCGAAAATCCCAGAATCCACCCAAACCAGCGCAAACGCCGCCATACAGATCCCTGCAAAAAAGGTCTCAAGCTAAGACGCCGGCTTGGCGCTCACACGCTTTGGCATAGTCGGCGCTTTCCCCAAGGGTCGATCAAAAGTGACGACGGCCTCAGGCGCCTGTTTGGTATTCGCTGAATACCCTTTCACCATACTGCGAAGGGCAGCGATTCTCAACTGCCAAGTTTACAAACCGGAGCCCTTTGCGATTATTTGGTGCGCCGCACAATGGAAACCACGCAGGGTCGCGGCGGCGTGTCCAACTGATCCGACGGCCAGTTACTGCCACGGGGAATTTCGCGTTCCTGTTCCACCTTCTCACCACCCGCCGTGCGGATGTGAAAGGTTTTGCTTTTATCTTTCCATTCGGCGCGGCGCGTGCCGTTAATTTCGCCAGGATGCTGCACCGAAAGGATCAGGGTTTGCCCGTCTTCGGCAAAAGTGGGACCGGTTAGTTCGCACTCGACCGGGCCCACCGCGAAACAGTGAGGCACGCCGCGAGCCGCCCCGCTACAAGGCACCACGAACATCGCATTATTGCCAAAAACACCGGGAAAACGTTTGCCACCGGGCTGTTGGGATGCGCTCCCACCGGCATTGGGGCGGTTGAGCGTGCTGGTCGATACATCGGTCACCAGCCACAGGTTGCCGGTGGGATCAAAAGCCATGTTGTCGGGACAGGCAAAGCCGCCGCCTGCATCGCAAACCTCGCCGGAACTGACGTACTTGCCCCAACTGAACTGAGTGGCGGCCGGCTGGTTGTCGGCTTCCATGATGCGGTAGATCCCACCGTATCGGCGTGAAACCGCGCCGACCGCGTCTTCGAATACGGTCTTATCGGGAGATCCTTCGCTGCCGCCAGTGTGGTCGGTAAAAGCGATGTAGACGCTGTGGTCCTCGGGATGAACTTCCAAATCCTCGGGTCGCGACGCGGGCGTGGCACCCATTGCATTGGCGGCGAGAAAAGCGTCGAGCGCCAGCAAACCCTGTTTTTCAGCGCGCGTCTTGCCGCCGACCAAATCGCCCAAAGTACACTGCGCAAAGGGTTTCTTACAGTAGGCTTCGATCTGCGCCACCCATTGTTCAACACCAATCGCATCGTCGTCGGCTTTGGCCGCGACCATCACCGTGCCGCCTTGCGGCCGCAACGGTAAGGCCAGCTTGCCGTCGCTGAGTAGCGCCGGATTCGGGCGTCGAAGCTTGGTTTCCGGCACCAACGGCAGCCATTTACCCGCGAATCCCGGTTTAAAACGGGCCGCGTACAGCGTGCCTTCGGACAACAAGGCCGAAGCACCGCGCTTGTCTTTGGCTTTATCGCGGCTGACGAATTTCCAGATGTGGCCGCCGCGCCGGTCATCGCCCATGTAGGCCGCCAAGGGTTGCCCGGCCGTGACACGCACGGCGACGTTCTCGTGGCGGAACCGTCCCATGGCCGTGTGTTTGATCATACGACCCGTCGCTGGATCAAACTCGCACACCCAGCCGTATTCGCGACCGTCGAGCGGTTGCGCCAAGCCGTGTCCCAATCCGTAAATGAAGTTGGGCTCGGGAATGCGGTTGTCCACTTTGTCGTTTTTGAAGCTCACCTGCACCATCACCCCGCGTCGGTCGGTTTCGGTTTCACGGCCGTCCGGCGTTACATCGGCATGCAGGTGATTTTGAATGTTTTCCTCGCAGGTCAAAAAGCTGCCCCACGGTGTCGTTGCACCGCTGCAATTCCCAAAGGTGCCGCGCGGTGGTGTCTTAAATAAAAAGGCCGCCGGCCCGTCGAAAGCGGCAGCCGCGCCGGCGTTTTCCGTCGCGATGTTGTAATGACTGTGGGCGCTGAAGCGACGGTGATCAATCGCATCGCGCACCACACTAAAACGCCCTTCGTCATCGCGGCGCACGCGCAAAATTGAAATGCCGAGATCGTCGAGCGCCGTCTCGCACAAGCGCCGCAACTCGGCCAGCGCGGCCGCGGGCAGCTTGGCAAAGTCGGCGGCGGCCACGCCGTTGCCTTTCAGTTTGGTCCCAGCCAGATGCAGCATCGCCTGGCGTTCGTCCTCGGCTGCCGAAGCGACGGCCAAATCGAAGGGTTTGGTGTCGCGGAAACGCGCCAGACCTTGCAACCACGGCCGTGAAGAAATGTCCTCGTGGTTGACGAATAAGTAGTAATCCGTTTTTGAGCCCGCAATCGGCAACAACCCGGTGTAATCGTTGTTGAAGCCGAAGCGAATCTCGTGACCGGCCGCTCCGAAACGCTCGCCCCACCCGGCGACGACGTTGTAGACAAATTCCTGCGGCAGCATCAGCCGGTCACCGACGTAGAACTTGGCGGGCGGCGGTTGATCGGGACGGGCGGCGGAAACCACCGGCCGCGCCGGTTCACGCCAGGACGGGGCATTTTTACCGTCGAGCCACGACTTGGGTGCGGCGGTTTCGGCCTGTGCCCGGAAAAAAGGCAACCCGCTTGCAACCGCACCGGCGCCGACGTACTGAAAAAAAGAGCGGCGATTCATGTCAAAAAAAGAGCGTTCCCCAGACATCTGCTAACTCCTAGGAGACCGGCCTGCAACGGAAAAACGGCGGTTATCCCAAAAACGGAAAACGTTTGCCGGTCAGCATTGATTTGGTGGTTTCATAAGTGAGCCGTTCCAGTTCGCCCAAGGCGTTGGGATCGGCTTCAAAACGATCATAGGCGCCGATTTCGGGGCGCACGAACATCAGCGATTCGCTTTCGGCAACGTTGCGCCGCGCCTGAACACTGCTAAAACAAAGCGAATGAAACAAAATATCGCCCATCTTGGGATAACGCAAGCCTTTGCGCAACGGCAAAAGCCGCTCGAACAAAACGCGCCATCCGGAAACCGCTTGCGGATAACGTTTGCTGTTGCCAAAGGCCGCCTGTTCCTTGCCCGTGCCCGGATCGAGGTCGGACACCACCGCCAAACCTTCGGCGCAGTCCTCGCGCACTTCGTCCAGCGGCAAATAAGAAACCATGCCGCCGTCGACCAAAAGGTGGTCGTCAATCCAAACCGGCGGCCACAGCACGGGCAGGGACGAAGAAGCACGCGCCAACAGCCAGATCGGCCCGGTGCGCAAGCGCACTAAGCGGTGGCGGTTAATGTCAACGGCGGTGAACAGACAATTGACGAGCTGATCCTCCAACCGACTTTCACCAAACAACTGGCGATACTGGCGGTTGACTTCTTCGCCAGTGGTGAGCGAAACGTAGGGCGGTTGACGAGGAAACAAAGTGCGCGGTTTGAGACGCGCGCCGCTGCCGCGTTTAAAGGCATCACTGGGCGACAGCCCCATCGCAATCAGGCCGGCGGCGACGGCACCGGAACTGCTGCCCGCAACCACGTCGACCGGTAAATTCTGTTCAACCAAGGCGCGGTAAACACCCAGGTGCGAGGCGCCGCCAATGGTGGCACCGCTGAAGGCCAAACCAACAGCACGGTTGGTTAACTTGCGCGCCAGCGCTTCCAGATCGGCGCGGTTCCCCTTGCGAATGTGATGGTGACCGGCCAAATAATCGCGTGTCTTGAGCCAGGCCAAGGTGTTTTTGCCTTCAAGCGCATCGGGTCGCTGGATTAACAAAAGATGGCACGGCGCGTGGCCGGTGCGCAGCAAAGCTTCCATCAGGCGTTTTTCCAACGGGGTCACTTCCGGCGATCCGTCGGCCTCGGCCACCAACACCAAGCGGTCGGCTTGGCGCAAGCAGCGCATGGTCCAGGGTGTGTCACCGGAATCGCAGGCATACACCAACGTGGTGAAGTTGGCCTCCAAGCGGTGGAAGTACTCGAGCAAGTTGGAATCGCCGGCCTCACCGCGACCGATCCGCGACATGCCGGCCCCCAGGTAACCTTCGACAATCGCCGATTCCAGGTGTTTGGAAGAGCCAAAGGCGCGCGAGGCCTGGGCCAGCATCTCGGCAATCGGACCCACATCGAGGTGCGAGGAAATCGGCAGCAGAACAATGTTGCTGACGTGCTGGCGTTCGGTATCAACGGCTTTAAGCGACGATTCCGCCATGGTTTTGGCGACATTGCGGCTCAGGCTGGGCAAGTCTTCCATCAGGGTCAAAAAACGTTCGCGACGAATACGCGCCACGCTACCGTCCCGCAAGGCCCGCACCGTGGCGCGGTGGCCGGCACCGGCCAGCAACTCACGCAAGCCAAATGACTCACCGTGCCCCAGATAGCGGCGTCGCCGTTCCGGCGAATCGCCGGCCGGTTCCACCACAAAACGGCCGGTGCTGACGAAATGAATGTAACGGGCGGGATCGTCGGCGTTAATCAACACTTGGCCGCCGTCGACCGAAGTCCAGCGCAGCTCTTCATAGATCAAAGCGCGCTGCTCCGGCGAAATGCCCTGGAACAGGGCGAACTCCGATAAACGCTCCGGCCAAGCCATGTTGTCGACCAGTTGATCCAACAAACGGCTGGCTTGCACGTCGTGGGGCGCCGACAAAATGTGAACGCGACCCAGATGGCGCGGCGCCGACCAGGCTTCGGGATTGACGTCGCGCATGCTTTCAAGCGGGTTGACCAGCACCAATTCGGCGGGCCGGCTCATGCGCGTCGTAAAGATCTGCATTTCGCGCGAAACCGGTTGGGGGTCGCGTTTGACCGAATTAAAGCTGCACACCAAATCGGCTTGACGCAGTACGAAAGCGTTCCACGGCGAATTTTTAACATCCGTCATGAGCACCACGAAACGGTGGTGTTGTTGTTCCACGCTAAGCCATTCGGTCGCGGCAATCCGGCGCGGATCGTGGGGCGGCCGGTTGAGATCGTCCATGTCGAAATGTTCTTGGAAATGGCCGCTGTCGAGGTAGGCGCCGTCATCGCGCGTGTCCAATGCTTGCTGCAGGCTGCCACGCACCAATTCGCCGAGATCACCGCCGCGCGAACAACTGGCCGCAATCAAAATGGAGCCGGGTCGCGGTTTGCGCAGTTTGGCGCGTTGTTCCATTAAAAAGCCGGCGATTTGCCGCAACAAACCCCAGTTGGGATTGAAACCCTTGCGGAAGGAGTCGGCGTCGGTGGTGTACACCACCGAATCGCGGCGCGCGACCACCGTATAAGTGCGCGGCCGGTCGGTGAGGACCGCGCTTTCACCGATCCAATCGCCGCACTCGGCCCAACCAATCCGCTGCGAACGCTCGCGGTGGTCCTCTAACATGATTTCAAACAAGCCCTGTTTGACCACGTACACTTCGCGACCCATATCGCCTTGACGCAACAGGTACTCGCCGGCCTCAACCACGCGCGGTATGAAATGGGGGATGACGGTGCGCAATACCTCAATCGGGCTGCGATCAAAAAAGGCGACATTCTTCTGAAAAAACTCTAGACGATCTTCAAGTGACATGCGGCCGGCCTCGGCAATGAATAAAAAGGATGATCGAAAGCGATTAGGCCACGAGGCGTAAATCCACCCCACGGCGACAACAGAAAACGGTAAGCGTAGCATATCGCAATCACTTGCACAGGCCTACCCCAATCACGCCGCGCGGCGTGCGCCCCTATCCCCCATCGCGATCCGCCACCGCCGGTGCGACCGGCGCCCAGAAACCCGCACCGCAACGTTTTTTAAGTAAATCCCAATTGCTGACGATACACCAAAAATCAAAAGGTTCCGAAAACCGACCCGTCGCGCTTCAGAAAACAACCGACCGATGCGCGGCCGACTTTGCCGTTTAGCCTGTGACCAACTGTCGAGGAGTGGTTGCCACTATGGAACGTCGTTCGTTTATTAAAACGTCGCTGTCTGCCGGCTTGGCGGCCGGGTGTGCCGCGACCAGCAACGCCCTCCCCGCGTTTTGGGTACCGCAAAGGTTCACCATTCGCGTGCTGGGCACCCACGTGACCCTTCAAGAAGAACTGCGTCGCAAGGCCATGGAAGACCTGGGCATCAACGTGGAATTTGAACCTGGCGGCAGCGCGGCCGTGCTCCACAAGGCCTCGACCCAACCGCAAAGTTTCGATCTGTACGAGCAGTGGTCCAACAGCATCCGCGTCCTGTGGCGCGCCGGCGCCATCCAGCCAATTGATAAACGGCGTATTGAGAAGTGGTCCGAAGTAAACAATTTAACCAAAACCGGCAAATTGACGCCCGAGGCGCGAATCGGTGCAGGCGACGCCCCCTACCGCCTGCTTTACGTCCAACCGAACAGCGCGCTTGCCGAGAACCCAACCGACTTCATTTCCTTTCTGCCCTACGTTCACAATGTCGATTCCATCGGTTACAACGCGGCCAAAATTCCGCCGGGCACCGCCTATGACAGCGAGAGTTGGGGCTGGCTGCTCGATGAACAGTTCCGCGGTAACGTCGCCATTGTCAACGCACCCACGATTGGTTTGTTTGACCTTGCTTTGGCCGCGAGTGGGCGCCAATTGATGCGTTTCAACGACATCGGCAACATGACCCGTGCCGAAATTGACGAGCTGTTCCGCATCCTCAACCGCTACAAAACCCAAGGCCACTTTCGCGGCGTGTGGAGTTCCGTGCCCCAGTCGGTCGACTTCATGCAGCGCGACGGCGTGCTGGTAGAAAGCATGTTCTCACCCGGCGTCGCCGCCTTGCGCGGGCGTGGCATCCCCTGCATCTATGCGGCGCCGCGCGAAGGTTACCGCGCGTGGCACGGTGTGATGTGCCTTTCCAGCGCAACGCAAGGCGCGGTCGCCGACGCGGCCTACGCCTACATGAATTGGTGGTTGTCCGGCTGGCCCGGCGCCTTTATCGCCCGCCAAGGTTATTACATTTCCACACCGCACCTTTCCAAGCCGTACCTCACCGAGGATGAGTGGAACTATTGGTATGCCGGTCAGCCCACCAAAGCCGTGCTCAACAACACCTTCGGCGAAGCGGCCGTGCAACCCGGTGAAACGCGGCGTGGCGGCTCCTACCAAAAACGTTTTAGCAACGTCGCCGTGTGGAACACGGTCATGGCGCAATACGAATACAGCCTGATTAAGTGGAAGGAGTTTTTGGTCTCATGAGCGACGACCAACAGCCGACTCACCGTCGCCCGATGTCCTACCTGCGCAGCATTCGTGCACGCATCATGCTGGGTTTTCTAACCTTGATCGCCGGGATTTGCCTGATGAGTGCGGTCTCCTATTCCGGCTTCGGCACCGTCACCAAAGAGTTCGAGACCTTCCGCCAACTCAACCAACGCGCCACCAGCGTTTTGGAACTGGACCGCCGCGTCTCCGAGGTGCAGCGTTACGTGTCGATCTTCAGCTATACCGGCCACGACAGTGTCGCCGACCGAACCTTCGCCGTGGTCGGCTCAATTGAAGAACAGCTCGTGGCCATACGCAGCTTGCTCAAAAACCCACAAGACGTGGAACGGGTCAACCGCCTCGACGGCCACCTAAAAACCTACCGTGACACGTTTAGCCAAGCATACGAACAACGCAAAATTCGGAAAGTCTTAGAGGAGCAGGATTACCCACGTGTGCGCCGCCAGGTGGAAGAAGCGCTGCAGAATTACCGCAACGCGTCCGGTCGTCGCGACCGCCTGGGTGAGCGTGCTTATGTGGAGATCAGTGAGTTGGAAGAAAACCTGTTTAGCTATATGTTGCAACTCGATGCCTATCCGTTGGAACAAAGCCTGGAAAAGCTCAAGGTTCTGCAGCGCGATCTCGCCGAAAGCAGCCGACCGCAGGCGACCTTTCTCTACCAGGCCCTCGGCGGCATGCACCGCCTCGCCATTCGCATCATGCAGGCGACCCGCTCATTTCTGTACCTAACCGGCGTGGTCATGGCCGGCGAGGCGCTGGAGTTCTCACACGTCTCCACCAGCTTACGCGAAAGCATTTTGGCCGAAATGAATCCCGTCATTGCCTTAATCCAAACCAATACCCGGCAAACGCAAACCTTTAACTTGGTGTTCTCGCTTATGTGCATCCTCTTCGGGCTTGTTTTTTCGATGGCGGTCGGCCTGAGCATTGCCCGCCCCATCCAGGCCGTTGCCGGCACCCTGCTCAAACTGTCGCGCGGCGAAAAAACCGAAATTCCCGGCGTCGAACGCAGCGACGAAATCGGCATGATGGCCCAAGCCGCCGGCGTGTTTGCCAAACGCAATGAGGAAACCGAACAACTCTTGAAGCGCGCCCAAACACTGACACGTGAACTCGACCTCAGTAAAAAGGAACTGGAACGCTCCAACACCGAAATGGAGCAGTTTGTTTACACCGTGTCCCATGATTTGAAGAGCCCGGTGGTCACCAGCATGGGGTTCATCGGCATGATGAAGGTCTTCGCCGAGCAGGGCAAACTCGAGGATGCCCTCAACAAATTGCCGACCTTGGAAAAAGCCAATCAACGCATGAGCGAATTGATTAACGACCTGTTGGATTTGAGCCGCGTCGGCCGCGCCGACACCGAGCACGAGTTCTTAAACATGGACGAAATCCTGGAAAATGTGCAACTCCATGCGACCGGCTTACTGGAGAAATATCCCGCCGATTTAACTATTTCCAAAAATCTACCGAACATAAGAGGAAATGAAACACGTGTTGCACAAGTTTTTGATAACCTAATGAGCAACGCATTGAAATACACGTCGCTCACCCCCTCACCCACCATAAAAATCGGCGGTTTCCAGGACGAGAACGGTACGCGCTTTTTCGTGAAGGACAACGGCCCCGGCATCCCCAAACGCCATCACGACCGCGTGTTTGGTTTATTTCAACGCTTAGATGTGTCCATCGAAGGAACCGGCATTGGCTTGGCCATCGTCAAAAAAGTCATGAAAACCCACAACGGCAGCGTTTGGATTGAATCCGAAGGCGACGGTGGCGGCTGCACCTTCTGGTTGCAGTTCCCCCCCTACGGCGACAAAGCAGACGCCCCCCCTGCATGAGGCGGCCCATGAAGGAAACGAAACCTAAATTGAAAATCCTGATTGTGGAGGATGACGACCAACACGCCGAGTTGATTCAGTTCACCTTGTGCGAAACCTCGCAAAAACCGCAAGTCTGGCGCGCCCGCGACGGCGAAGAAGCGCTCTCATTTCTGCAAAAGCGCGAGCCGTTTCCCGATGCCGAGCGGCCCGGTCTCATTTTGCTCGATCTCAAATTACCCAAGATGGATGGATTGGAAGTGTTGCATCACATCAAGTCGTCACCCGAATTAAAAACCATTCCGGTCGTGATGCTGACGACCTCGGCCAGCCGCAAAGACAAAATTAAGGCCTACGAGTCGCACGTTAACAGCTACCTGGTCAAACCCATGGACTTCAGTGATTTCATGCGTTTGGCGCAGGATTTGTGCAATTACTGGGGCAGTTTGAACAATCCTTTGGCTTTGGAAAAATCGGGTTAGGAAGGGCGTCCCTTTTTCCGCACCCACCGTTTACCACTTCCGCCTCGGAAGGATTGGCGCGCCCCGCTTTTGCTTTTTAGACCCTGCTTGGAAGCGCGTTGGTTGGGAAGGGCGTCCCTTTTTCCGCACCCACCGTTTACCACTTCCGCCTCGGAAGGATTGGCGCGCCCCGCCTTTACTTTTTTACCCTGCTTGGATGCGCGTTGGTGGGTTTGGTTTGGTTTGCCGGTTATGCCGGCGATCTTGGCTCTCCGTGAATTCCGTGGTTGCGATACCACGGCCGTTGGTTTGGCCCTGGTCGGGATGAGACGGCGCGCCACCGAGGTCCGCGGGTTCCTTTTAGACGAACCGAAAAGCGCGAATGCGCGAACATCCGTGCTTTTTGGGACGGTTATTGTTTGGGGTAATTGGTTACTTGGATTCGACTTGCCACAGGGGGTAGTGGGCGTTGCCGTCGCCGTCAATGCCGACGAGGGTTTCGCGGCCTTGTTTGGTGCGGATTTCGTAGGAATCGCCGGCGACGACCGGCGCATCAACGACGACCGGGCTTTGGTTTTCACCGACGCCGACCAGGAAGTCTTGCATGGCCAATACCTCGTAGAAGGCGACCCTGTCGCCGGCGCGGTAGGTTTGGGTGGCACCCGCCGCCAATTCGAAGGTTTGCACGAAGGTTTCGCCGGCTTGGTTGGTCATGGCCAAAACCAAGGGCATCGCGTAGGGATGCGGATTGGTGAACCATGCCGTTTCGTTGCCTTCCAACAGCGCCGTGAAGTGGTGATCGCTGAGCGCGTCGATGTCGGTCGAGAGAACCGCAGCTTGCTTGTTTTTGATGACGTTGCCGTTTTCGTCGAGCAGCGTCGAACGGTCCGTGCCGCCGCTGTCGTTGTTGTCGTTGGTTTTGGCCAGATTCATACGGTCGGTGCCGTCGGCGTCATGGTCGGCGGGCGGGTCGGTTTTGCCGGTGGCACGCACGGCGTTGCCGTCGCCATCGATCAGGTTCATTCGATCCGTGCCGTCGGCCGCTTTGCGCGGCGCGCCGTGGCCACATTCGGGATCGACTTTGGAAAGGACGCGAATGCTGCGCGTTTGCCATTCACTTTGGAAGGTTTGACCTTGGCACGTGTAGGACGAACGCACGCGCAAGGTGTAGGTGCCGGGACGGAATTGCAAGCTGTTGATTTCAATGGATGGCGAGGAAGTGACCGCACCCCAAGCGGTGCCGTCGATTTGCCAAGTCCATTGGTCGGCGTCGGCGTCGAAGGTGGTGGAAAAGGTATCGAGGAAACACCAAGCCGAAGGGCCGGAAATGGTGCACGGCGTGATTAAGGTTCGGCACAAACTGAGTTGGACGGATTTAATGATGACGGGGTGGCCGTTGGCCGTGTCGATCTGTTGGTAAAAAACGCTGGTGACTTTTTCGTTATCCAGCACTTGGTACGGGGTGCGTTGGCCGTTTTGGAATACGGGATAATAGGTTTTGCCACAGGGCTTGCTGTAGCAACCCGAGAGCGGTTCGAGTTGTTGAATCACTTCGGCGTATTGATTGCTCCACACCTCGCCGGTGACCCGATAACAGGTATTGGCCAGGGCGAAAGCGCCGACGAAACAAAAGACAGAAAGAAGCAAACACTTGGAAACAAGAGTTTTCATAATATAGTCCTTATCGTCTGAGTAGCGCCGACGACCTTGGCGGGCTCTGGGGAAGCACACCCGCATCGGCAGTCGGCACACCTGATATATCAAGAGTCGTTCCAACCTTGCCTTTTCTGAAAACTCGTTTTTTTCGAATACTTTAGCATCGCTTCTCTGCCCAGCGTCCCGGCCCGGACTGTTGAACAATGGTCATCTGACCATATTCGGACAGCCGGCTGACCAAATACGGACAGGTGTGGCGCCGTTCGGCCACCGGCACCTTGGTTGGAATCCAAACATTTTCAAGCACTTGGTCTCGCCAATGCCCGCTTGAACAGAACCGATTCGCGGCGGGGTTAGCGCCCCGAATCTTGGCCAAAATCGCCGCTTCGATTCGCCCGTTTCAGGTTAAGATAAGATCACCCAGTTCAAAGCTACGCAAACCATCATTCGTTCCGATAATGACGCGCTCGCCGTTTCTCCCGGCTTTGCCGCCGGCATGCGCGGTTGGCGTTGTTCTGCGTCTTTTGGGTTGGAGCTTCCTTTACTCGGGGTCCTTATGAGCCGCTTTAACCTTCCCTTTTTTAGTGCCTTCCGCAATGACTTCATGGCTGCCTTCGATATCTTCGAATACGCCGAATTCGCCAACTATCCCGCCTTCCTCGCCGCCGGACAAACCATCGGCCTGATCGAGCTCGGCGGCGGTTACCACCAACAAGACTTGGTCACCTTTTTTGACAACGAACGCAACCAACGCGCACCGGTCAACTTGGACAACATCAATGTGGTTTACGGCAACAACGATCCGGCCTCGATTGAAACCATTCAGCGCTACCTGAACGGCGACCTGGTCGCCAACGGCTTGCAAGCCTCCAGCTCGGTTGAAACCACCGGCGGCTTAGAAATGGTCATGGGTTTGGCGCCCGCTGCGCGCGTAAACCTGTATTTTTGCAAAGACCTGACCGGTAATCCCGACATCATCCAAATGCTTGATTCAATTATCGCCACCTTGCAATTCATAGCCGATCATCCCAACGACCGCCCCGACATTTTGGCCTGTAGTTGGGCTTTCTCCGAACAACCTTATGAGCAAGCGATCTGGGATCGCTTCAGCCAAATTGACGCTTTGCTGGCGGTCATCAAGGAAACGACCACCCTGCTGTTTGCCGCCGGCAACCTGGGCTCAACCAACGCTGACGAAATCCGCGATCCGCAGCTTTCGGTCGCCTACCCCGCCTCCTCACATCACGTGGTCGCCTGTGGCGGTGCCGGCCGCCACATGGCCGAAGGCGGCACGCTCGAAGTCTGGAACGAACACGTGCCCTGGGGCCAACGCACCTATCACCTCGCCGGTACCGGTGGCGTCACCGCGCTTTCCGACAGCATCCCCGCCTGGCAACGATCGGTGAATGTCGCCGAAATTACCGGCAAGCCGGGACGCGGCGTTCCCGATATTACCGCCTTCGCCGCCACCAACTCGGGACTCAACCTGTTCATCGGCAATACCGAGGTGGTCTCGACCGGAACCAGCGCCGCCACACCGATTCTGGGCACCCTGTTTGCCGTCTGTTACGAAGGCCTGGGACGCTCGCTCGTCTTCGCCAACCCCTACCTTTACGATCCCGAAATGGCCGCCGCCATCGACCACATCACACGCGGCAACAACGTCATTTCGCCCCATGTCAAACCCCATTACAGCGCCCTGCCCAAACGCTGGGACGCCTGTACCGGCTTGGGGTTCCCAATAAACGGCGTGCTCTTTTTGGAGACGCTGAAACGTTTGATTGATACACCGGCCGCCGATTAGCCAGAACCAACGACGATTCGCCCGACGCCTGCCGTTACTTTTTCAAAGAGAGGTCCTGCCATGAGTAAATTGTTCCACCACCACCTGGAGCGCGCCAAACATCTGCTCTCCCTGCTGAAACACAAAAACCATAAAAAAACGGAAGCAACCACGATCGCCCAGTACGCGGCCCTGGCCGGTTACCCCGAGGCCTATTTAGGGGAAGGCATGACCATTGGTGTGATTTACTTGGGCGGCGGTTACGAGGCCGACAACCTGACCAGTTTTTTCGAGAAACCGGCAAACCGCCGTGCGCAACCGGACTTAAACAATATCAGCGTGCTTTACGGAGAAAACACCCCCGCGCCGCAAGACACGGTAGCCACCTATCTCGACGGCAAACCGGTCAAACCCACGGTCAACCTGCAAGCCTCCAGCACGGTGGAAGCCACCGGCGGGCTCGAGCTGATCATGGGCTTGGCGCCGGCGGCCAAAATTCAGCTCTACTTCGCCAAAGGCCTCAACAGTGACGACCTGAAGGGCGCGAAACCCGACCAAATGGACGACATCATGATGGGCTCGATCATCGACACGCTGCAATTCGTGGCCGACGACACCGAAAACCGACCCGACATTTTGTCGATGAGCTGGGCCTTTGGCGAGCTGCCAGGCTCGGATTTTGTGCATGAAAGTTATATGAAAATGGATGCCTTGCTGGAAAAGATCAAGGAAACCACCACCATGATGTGTGCCAGCGGCGATTACGGGTCCAACAATGTGTATTGCCCGGATTTCTGCAAAGCCAACCCCAACATTCTGTCGGTGGCCTACCCGGCCTCGAGCCGCCACGTGGTCGCCTGTGGCGGCATCGCGCCGATGGAAGACAACTGGACAGCACTAAAAGTCTGGAACCAAATGCTTTCTCCTGGCAGCCAAATGGCGAGCACGGGCGGCGTGAGCGCGTTGTTCACCGATGTCCCGGCGTGGCAACAAGGCTGTGACATCAAGGGAAAAACCGGCGCAGACGGGCGCGGCGTACCCGATATTTCGGCGCTGGCCGATTCCAACGACGGCTTGCGCCTGACCATCGCCGGTCGCGACGTGACCTCGGGCGGCACCAGCGCCTCGGCGCCGCTGCTCAGTTCGTTTTTCGCCTGTATTTACCAGGGTTTGGGGCGCTCGCTGGGCCATTTGAATCCCTACCTTTACCACCCGAAGGTCGCCGCCTTGTTCCACAACGTGTGCGAGGGTAACAACATCATGAAACGCTCGCGCGAGGACAGTTTCGACGCCTTGCAAAACACCTGGGACCCCTGCACCGGTCACGGCGCGCCGCTCGGCGGCGATGCATTGCTGGCCGTGTTGCGAGAAGTGGTCGAAGAAGGCGCTTGTCACTAACGGCGTTCGGTGGTGGGCGACGATCCGCCCGCCACCGGTGCCGCGCTTGCGAAATCGCATAGGACACGGCACCGACTAAGGATAAACCTTTCAAATCCTGCGTCTCCCACTTTATAATGTGGAACACCGACATCCGTTACCACCTTATCCGGCACCCGTTTACAGCCGGGAATCCGGAACAGCGTGACATTCGGTCACCCGGCTCGACACGAGCGGGCGTCCATTTCTGTATGGCCACGGGGAGGCGGTCCACCATGGTTTCTTTGCGCCGGCTTCACTACCAACGCACCGTTTCACCGTTGCTTCTGGTGGCCACATGAGCCCGATGACGCCTCGCTACGCTGCGCCAGGTTTCCCAATCGTGGCCACGCTATACGCGGACCGCAATTTCAGCGTTTTCCGAACCCTGCGCAACAGCGACGGCAAGCCTTTTATTCTCAAAGTACTGCAATCCAAGTTCCCTTCCCTCTTTGATATTGGCGCGCTGAAGCACGAGTTCGACATTCTCAAAAACCACCCGCACCCCGGCCTGCTGGAGGTGGTTGAAATTCGCGTCGTCGACGATTACCACTGCTTACTATTCGAAGATTTCGCCGGTCAAACGCTGCTCGAGTATTTCCACACCCACCAACCCGACCTGATCGACTTTCTGCGCATTGCCCAAAAGATCACGCTAATTCTCGGCTGGGTTCACGACCACAACATCATCCATATGGATCTAAAACCGGCCAACATGCTGTTTAACCCCGACAACAAACAGGTCAAAATCACTGATTTCAGTTTGGCCTCGTTGATGTCGCGCGAGCTGCAGGAGATCCATCATTCCGACCGTTTTGTCGGCACGCCGGCTTACATGTCGCCCGAACAAACCGGCCGAATGAACCGCTCGATTGATTACCGCACCGATTTTTATTCGCTAGGCTGCACATTTTACCAACTCCTCACCGGCAGCTTGCCGTTCGACAACATCGACGGCGCCGCGCTGGTTCACGCCCACATCGCCAAACGGCCGACCCCGCCGCATGAACGCAACCCGGAAATCCCGCAACCGCTGTCGGACATCCTCATGAAACTGCTGGAGAAACCGGCCGAAGCCCGTTACCAGAGCTGCGACGGGCTCTATCACGACCTGCGCTACTGCGAGCAAAAACTGTTGGGTGGCGTCGACCAGGAGCCGTTCCGGCCAGGCAGCCGCGACCGCGTGTTTAAGTTCAAGGTCTCGGAAAAGTTGTACGGCCGGGAGCAAGAGGTGCGCAAGCTGTTAGATTGTTTGGAACGAACCTGCGGCAACAGCACCGCCATGATGCTGGTCGCGGGTTATTCCGGTATCGGCAAAACCACGCTTATCCACGAACTCCACAAACCAATCGCCATGCGACGCGGCCGTTACGCGATGGGCAAGTTCGAACAATACAACCGCGATTTACCCTACCTGGCCGTCAAACAGATTCTCGCCGAATTGGTGTCGCACGTGCTCGCCTGCAACGAAAGCGATTTGGACCAATGGCGCCGTAAACTAGGCGAAGCACTGGGCGCGCAAGGCCGCATCATCACCGCACTGGTGCCTGAACTCGAGGAGGTTGTCGGCCCACAGCCGCAACTGGAACCGATGAGCGGCGATGAAGCAAAGTTCCGGTTTAATTCGGTGTTCGCCGCCTTTTTACAGGCCTTCACCGACGTCGACGCACCGACCGTCTTCTTTTTGGACGATTTGCAGTGGGCCGATACAGCCTCACTCAACTTACTAGAATACCTGCTAACCCAACCCCAACTGCCCTCACTGCTGATCTTGGGCGCCTACCGCGACAACGAAGTCGACGAAAGCCACCCTTTGCGCGTCTTGCTGGAAAAGCTCGACAAGGCCGGGGCCGGCGTCGACACCCTTACCCTCGCCCCACTCAAACCCGCCTCGCTGGTTGAGATGACGGCCGATACATTGGGCGCGGAACCCGACGAGGTCACGCCGCTGGCGCTGCTGATCGGCGAAAAAACCAACGGGAACCCCTTCTTCGCCGGTCAATTCCTGCAGTCCCTTTACGAAAAAGACTTGATCACCATCGTCGACGGCGCCTGGCATTGGGACATCGACCAAATTCACGACCAGGGCATTACCGACAACGTCATCGACCTACTCCTCGAAAAAATTAACACCATCGACCAAGATGCCGCCCACGCCCTGCGCCTCGCCTCTTGCATCGGCCATATCTTCGAACTCAAAGACCTTGCCGCTGTTTGCGATATTCGCCCTGAAAAGGTCGCCGACCAGCTATGGGACGCCGTCAGCGAGAACCTCATTCTGCCGGTTGACGGCGATACCCGCTTCCTCTATCGCGGTCGCCTCGACGGGACCTTTCAACTGCCGGAAATCCAGTTGCGTACCCGCTTTAAGTTCACCCACGACCGCATCCACCAAGCCGCCGGTTCGTTGGTCGGCAAGGACGAGGAACAAAAGCTGCACCTGCGTTTAGGCGAACTCTTGCTGGCCGAGCACCGCGCCGGCGTCGAAGACAAACTTTTTGCCGCCGTGCACCATCTCAACCGCAGTCAAGCCATTATCAATAAGGAAGACCAGCGCCGCGAGGTGGCCGCACTCAACCTTGAAGCCGGCCGCAAAGCCGTCGCCGCCATCGCCTACCAAAGCGCGGTTGATTTGTTTCGCCAGGGCTTGCGTTTGCTCGAAGATCTCGTCCCCGCTAAGGACCAACTCAAGATTGATTTGACCAGCGGTCTCGCCGATACACTGATGGCCATGGTTGAAGTCGAACCCGCCAAAAAGCTCTACAACGAACTGCTCACGGTCATCGATGATCCGCTCAAACGCGCCGGCATCCACCAAATCATCACCATCAGCACCATGTACTTCGGTCCCTTGGAGGAAGGCATCATTCACGGTCGCCAAGGCCTGGCTTTAATGGGCATTACCTTCCCGGCCGACCCCGACGAAATTGAAGCCATGCTTGCCAAGGAAGCGCAATTGCTCGAGGACAAACTGGCCGCCTGCCCGCTCGAATCGCTGATGGACGATTTGCCCGAGGTCAGTGACAACGCTGCGCTGACCGTCATGAACATTTTTCCGCCCTTCCACTTCGCGCTGACCTACCTGGAAGCCGAAACCAAAATGCCCGATCTCGTCATCCACAAGGCCTTGAATTACTGCCTTAGCCACGGCTTGTCCGAGCAGGCTGCGCTGATTTTTATGTCCTACGGTTATGCCCAGGTCTCGCGCCGCCAGAACATTTATCGCGGCTACATGTTCGGCGAATTAGCGCTCAAAGCTACCGAACGGTTCGCGGCCGGCACGGTTTCCAACCTGGTCCTCAACTGTGTCGCGGCCTGGCTGCTGCACCGCGGTCGCCACGTGCGCGGTTGTATCGACATTCTCGTGCGCAACAACGAGGCCTGTGCTCAGCGCGGGCTGTATATGGACATGCTCACCGGCTACTTTTCCATGTTGATGGGCCTGACCTTCCAAGGCGACGACCTGCGCGAGACCTTTTCCGCCATTGAGAAAGGCATCAAACTCGCCGACACCCGCCACGTTCCCGTCAACGGCCACATGTTCCGCAGCTTCGCCATGGGTTACCAACACCTGGGCGGTTTCGGCGTCCCCGAACAGGACTTCGCCAATCATCTTGCCGCCGCCGGCCAATACGACGACCCAACTCTGGCCTACATCCTCTATATCAACATGGCCCGCGCCCACTTCATCATGGGCGAGTACCGCCAGTGTTTGGCCATGATCGAGGGCGCCGCCCAAGGCGAAAAGGCCTCAGCCACCTTGCTCGAGGTTGAAGAACTTTTCTACCACGCCCTCACCCTCGCCGGTTTGTGCGACGAGGGCGACCACCAGGAACAGGTGCCCGCCTACCGCGCCAAAATCGCCGACATCCTCGCCGAACTCAAATACTGGGCCGATCCCTGCCCGCGCAACTTCATGCCGCTCTACCAACTGGTTCAGGCCGAGCTGGCGCGTGTCGGCGGCGACCGCATCGCGCCCATGCGCCTCTACGATCAAGCCGTCGAAGCGGCGCGCCGCGAGGGTTTCAACCAAATCGCCATGGTCGCCAACGAACTGGCCGGCCGCTTCTACCTGGCCCAAGGCCGCCACAAGGTCGCCAAAGCCTATTTGGAAGAGGTCTTTGCCTTTTACCGCGCCGCCGGCTGTAACGAAAAATTGCGCCGTTTGGCCCGTTACTTTCCCAACGGCTTGGCCGCCTTCACCCGTGGCAACAACAATTCCGGCACCAAAAACGAATCCTACTTGGATCTCGACAACGGCGCCACCTCACTCGACTGGGAAGCCTTCGTCAAGAGCTCGCAGGCCATTTCCGGTGAAATCCGCCTGCCGGTCCTGTTAAAGAAATTGATTGGCATTGTGATGGAAAACGCCGGTGCCGAGAAGTGTTTCCTCTTGCTCAACCACCACGATGAACTGCGCGTTGAGGCCGAGGCCGGCGTGGGTCGCGACATGCAACGCGTGTCGACCTCGCTCGCCGAGTGCGGCGATAAATTGGGCATTACCACCGTCAATTACGTGTGGCGCAGCAAAAAATCATTGGTCCTCAACAACGCCGCCATTAACCCGCGTTTTGCCGACGATCCCTACATCCGTACCCATCGGCCCAAATCGCTGTTGTGCACCCCTATTTTGCGCCAGGGCAAACTCTTGGCCGTACTTTATCTAGAAAACAACCTCATCACCAACGCCTTCACGCGCGAGCGGCTAAAGGTGCTCGATATCCTCTCGTCCCAGGCCGCCATCTCGCTGGAAAACGCCCGCCTTTACTCCGAGTTGGAAGATTACAGTAAAACGCTGGAAGAAAAGGTTGAGCAACGCACCGCGCAGTTGACGCGCCAGAACCAGGAACTGGAAGCGCTCGACCAAATTGTCGAAACGGTGAACCGCCAAATCGAAATGAACGCCGTGCTCAAGAGTTTGCTGACCCAGGGCGAGTCGTTGTTGCCGCGTGCCACGCGCAGCATGTGTTTCACTTGGACCGCTAACCTGGAGAACTACGTCAGCATCTTTGGTTCGAATACGGGCCGCGTCATGACCGTCGAAGGTCTGCGCAAACGTTACCTCAAACCCAAGGCCCGCCTGGATGAAGGCATCTTCCTCAACCGCTTTCAACGGGCGGCGCACGAGGACAATCCGGCCATGCGTGGCTCGGCACTGGCGCTGAGTATCCACGACGCGGGCAAGGTCCGCGCGCTGTTAGTCTGGGAGAATCCCGCCGACGAAAACGCCTTTAACGACGTCCGCACGCAGCAATTGGCGCGTTTGCGCCGTCACGCGATTCTGGCCGTAGCGCGCTCGATGGACCACGACGAACTGAAAAACAAAAACAGCCAAATCATCAGTAGTTTGCAGTACGCGCAACGCATCCAAGAAGCCAACTTACCCGTTCAGGAAGCCATGGAACGCGCCTTACCCGAACATTTCGTGTTCTACCGCCCAAAAGACATCGTGTCCGGCGATTTTTACTGGTTCTACAAAACCGAAGGCAAGATCTTCATCACCGTCGTCGACTGTACCGGTCACGGCGTACCGGGCGGCTTCATTTCCATGCTGGGCCACGCGCTGCTCAACAAAATCGTGGCCGAACAAAAACTGGAAGACCCAACCGCCATCCTGGAGGCCTTGGACCACGGCGTGGCTCACGCCTTGAGTCGCCAGGTCGACAATCGCCGTTCGCGCGACGGCATGGACTTGGCGTTGGTCCTTATCGAACCGGAACAACGACGAATCTTGTTTAGCGGTGCGCACCGGCCCTTGTTCATTGTACGGGCCGGCGAGGGCGCCATTGAAGTGATCAAAGGCAGCCGTAAAAGCATCAACCAACCGCTGCGCAACAAACGCCCCTTCGAAACCCACGAGTTATCCTACGAGAGCGGCGACATGATCTACCTGGCCACCGACGGCTTCCCCGACCAAGTCAGCATTAAAGGCGAAAAGTTCGGCAACCAACGCTTCCGCAAACTGCTGAAAACCATGGCAAGCCAACCCTGCGACGCCCAACGCGAAGCCCTAAAAACAGCGCTGGCCGAGCACCAAACCAAAGCGGAACAACGCGACGACATCACCTGCCTCGGCATCCGCCTGCCTGGGTAATGTTGTGGATAAGAAGTGCAGTACATGCTTAGGCAGCGCCACATATCTCGCACCTCATTCGCATGCACCGCACTTCGCTTAAACCTAAAAGGAGCGCTAATCATCAGAGCTAAGCGATTCCTGTTGGCGATTTCGTACAACCTGTTAGGCTACAACATCTCGTAAAAATGCTCGCGGCGCTTACCATTTCGCGCCGCACGCGGCCTCGGCCCGCTTCTTCCAACATGTTACGCACTAACACCTTGCGCGATTTTACCAAACTGAATAACTCCGTTTAGGCAGGACCAAGCACCTTGTTCTCAAGGGATCACCCTTAAGGACAGTTCTGAACGAGACACTGGGAACTCCCTTCCGCATCACAATCATATTGGTGGCGATTGTTGTTTGGGATCGGGCATCGTACCCTTGACTTTCTGTAAATAGCTGTTGAGACACCCCCTCCTGAACCGGAAGGCGGCCCAGGATCTTTTTGAGGCTTTAAGTCCCCTTCAGCAATCACGAAACAAAGAGAGAACACCAGACACAAAGAGAAACTAATTAGTTTCTTCATGGAACACTCCTTGGAAATAAATTAGGACACACCTGTAACATCGACTGAACAGGATTTATTTGAGCTTAAGCATGTATTCATAAACCATTTCGCTTAATGACTCATAACCAGGCAAAGGGTAATAGGCAAAAGTAATTTTCTCTCTGTGAACTAACACAAGTGCAGGTGACTGTTTTACGCCATTATCTCGAGCAAAGAATCCTTCATCAACATACAGAGGAAAATCGATCTGATTCATCCTAACAAACTGATTAACATAAATATCGCGACTGGACTCTAAGACTGCAATTTTAGGTAGCGTAATTTTTTTCGCGACCTCCATTAGACCTGAGTGGCGCGCTAAGACTTAAAAAGATCTTTCTTGCGTCTAAACATAACGAATTATCGAATGTCCCCAATATGACATGAGTCTCTTCAGTTCCTGCAGTAAAATCACACAGCTGAAGCAAGTC
>JAUIFE010000029.1 GCA_030429565.1 Holophagae bacterium
AAACCATGGTCCAAGATCTTTTCACCTTCATCGATTGGGTGTTGGCCATGCCCGAAGAATTGGAGCAACAATTTCAGGTGTTACTCGCCGCCGAACAAGGAGCTGCAACCATGCGCTACATCACCAGCATCGAACGCTCGGGCATCAAAAAAGGCCGCGAAGAAGGCATTTTACTCGGTCGCAAGGAAGGCCGCATCGCCGGTCGTGAAGAAGGTCAAGCGCTTGGGATCGCGCGCTCGCTACACATGCTTTTGGAAAAACGTTTTGGGCCTTTGCCTCAAAACATCCAGCAACAAATCCAAGCTGCCGATCTTAGCCGCCTCGAGTATTGGTTTGCACGTTCTCTCGATGCCAAAAGCCTACACGAACTCTTTGGGTAATTAAACGCCGCCAACACGAACTGGGTACCGCACCGTTCATCGGGGAGAAGCGGCAGGGGCTTACTTGGACAGCCAACCATTTTAAACCTTGCGGGGTCACCGACCCGCCTCGGCTAAGCCGACACATCGAGCAAGCGCAGTAAAACGTCCTTATCCAGCGGCGCACCACTTTCAGTGCCTTCAAGTAAGCTTTCCGCCAATTCGCGTTTGTGGCGGTGCAGCGACATGATTTTCTCTTCAACGGTATCCTTGGCTACCAGTCGGTAAATCGTGACCGGTCGTGTCTGGCCCAAGCGGTGGGCACGATCACTTGCCTGATCCTCAACCGCCGGGTTCCACCAAGGATCCATCAAAATCACGTAGTCGGCGGCAGTCAAATTTAACCCAGTCCCACCGGCTTTGAGGCTGATCAAAAATGCGTCGCCTTCACCGCCTTGGAAAGCCCGGACCCTTTTCGCACGAGCCGCGGCGGGCGTGGCGCCGTCGAGGTATTGGTACGAGACACCCGCTTGCTCCATAAAATCGCGGATCAACTTTAGGTGATCGACGAATTGGCTGAAAATCAAGGCGCGGTGACCATTGGCCCGCAACTCGTCAAGAATCGAAGCCAGCATGCGGAGCTTGGTACTTCCCTGGTCCCATTCGGGCACCACCATTTTCGGATGACACACACCGCGTCGCAGGCGCATTAAATTGGCCAGCACCTCCAAGTACTGGTTCCCTTTCCCTGGCGACATACGACTTATCCGCTCGACAGCGTCGCGTCGAATGGCTTCATAGAGCGCACGTTCCTCTTCATTCAGCGTCACCTGTAACTCAATTTCGGTGCGCGGCGGTAACTCCAGTAAAACATCGCGCTTGAGCCGGCGCAGGATAAAGGGCTGAACCAATAGCTGTAAGTCCCGTTGCACATTGCGGTCTGATTGACGCTCAATGGGTCCGGCAAACCGTTTGTTAAAAGAGTCACGCGAACCCAAAAGTCCGGGATTCAAAAAGTGAAACAGGCTCCACAGCTCACCGAGATGGTTTTCAATCGGTGTACCAGTCGTGATCATGCGAAAATCGGCGGCCAGGGCGCGCGCCGTTTTGGCCCGCTGGGTACCAAAGTTTTTAATCGCCTGAGCCTCGTCAAAGACCAAACTGCGCCAGGTCCGCGTTTGCAGAATATCGCCGACAAAGGGCAACAGACCGTGACTGACAATCAGCACGTCAAAAGCCTCCAGTTCGGAAACGACCTTGGCACGATCATCGTCGCCAAAGGATCGCGGCCGCAAGGTTGGTGCAAAACGACGAATCTCCATCTCCCAGTTGTGGCATACCGAGGTCGGCGCCAGGACCAGCGCCGGTCCGTCGGCGGCACGCCGCAACAAAACGGCAATCGCCTGAACGGTTTTCCCCAAACCCATATCATCGGCCAAACAAGCACCAAACCCACAATGAGCCAGTCGTGCCAACCAACGAAAACCAGATATTTGGTAGTCGCGCAGGGTGGCGTCCAGCGTCGGTGGAATCGGAATATCGAGGCGACGGCTTTCTTCAAAACGCTGCTGTAGTGCCTCCCAGCGCTGATCGGCCTGAAAATCAGCCACATCTTCAAAAAGCGGCGCCAAACTCAGGGCGGCGGAGAGGCTGTACCGCAAGCGACCGCGATCACCGCCCTGATTCAACGTTTTCAGCGTTTCCAAACGACGCTGAAACTCGCGGCTCAAAGCCAAAAAGCGGCCTTGCCCCACCGCGACAAAGCGCCCGATGGCACCATCGCCAATCAGGGTCAATACCTCTTGCAAGCCCAGCACCATGTCTTCACTAACCCGAACTTGGCCTTCCACGGCAAACCAATCGCGCGCGTGTTTGATACGCAAAGAGGCATTGCCCAAATGGGCGATACCGGCAAGGCTCATACCGCGCCCCTCCGGCCAAGCCGTGATTACCTCGTCGCGAATGGCCTCTAAATCGGCGAGCAGTTCTAAGCAGTCCTCAAGGCTGTCCAACACCCATGGCATTGCGACCTGTTGAAAGGGAAAAAGCGACGGACAGATGCGAAACAAACGCATAAGGGATGCCTCTTCCGCCGCATGATCACGACGCGTTCGCAACTTACGCCCTTTTACCTCGGCGGTCACCGACCGTCCCGGCGATCCTGGCTTAAACCAAGGACCATTTTCACCAAGTGGCTTGACGGCGGGTTGCACTGAAAGCACATCACTGAGGGGCGTCAGCAACAAATAGAGCCGCGAATCGGCCGCCACTTCTTCAGCATCATCGTCCAACTCCAAATCGGATTGGATTTGAATGAGGGGCGCCAAATCCTGCAAGGTCCGCCGCAACTGGTCTTTGGCGCGAAGCGGAACAGCAACGCCGCGTTGCAAGATATGACGCACCCCGCGCAAATGGTCGTCAACGGGCACGTAAACCAAACGCGTGCTGCCGTCGCGGGTGAGCAGGACATCTTCGGCAACGGGCAGTGAATGGCTGGGAACAAGCTGCAACACCATTTTGCCCCGTTCTTCGACTACCTGAATATGCGCCTTCCCTGCACTAATTTCCACGGCGTCAAGGCGTCCGTCGTCGCGTTTCTCGTAAACGTGGGGATGTCCTTCCAATGCCACAAAGAAGTTTTGGGTTAAATCGCGGCCCAGCAGGTAAAAGCCCTCGTGATAGCGCTTGAGAAAGAAATTCAACAGGCGCCGGTCCGGCTGACTCAGCGGTTCAAATTCACGCGTTTTCTCGACAAACTGGTTACAAGTGACCCGACGCCCTTTACTCCAAGTCCGGCGGGTGGGATGAAGTTTCTGAAAGCGGGCTTCAAGCTGGTCGCCGTAGGCTTCGTCAAAGTGCAAAACCCAAATTAAGCGGGTGGAAACCTGGGGGCTGTCTTCGACCGGCGCAGCGACGCTACTGCGTTGCCGCCAGGTATCCAACTCCTGCAGAACCAACTGCCATGGCTCACGCGGTGGCAGCATTTCCATCAACGGCATCAAGTCACGATGGGCCAGCTCGGCGCGCAACCGGTCCATCGCCGCCTCGTCTTGATCCTGGTAGGCGATCAAGAAGGCAAGATCGCGGGCGGCGAACCAAAAACCTTGGTTGTCCAAGGTCGTGACAGCTTGCTTTACGGTTTCCCCATCAAGGGCGGGGTTTGGAATACTCAGCCAAACCACGGCGAAGGTGTACAGCCACACATGCAGCGGCTCGGCCTGGCGCTCGAAATAGCGCTGGTGCTCGTACCAAGGCTGACCTAAGTTTTTGCCCGGCGCAAGAAACCCGTCCAAAATGCGCTGGTTCAGGCTGCCGAAAAAAGGATGATGACTGCGATACACCAACGCCGCCTTGAGAAAAGGCGCCTGGTCATCGCCGACGGCTTGCCGTAACCACGCCAACTGCAACAACAAAAAGGCGGCAGGTTCACCGTAGCGGGTGATGAAGTTGGCCAGCCACGAAGCCTCACCAGCCAAATCAGCCAAAACCTCACCCACCTCATAGGTGCGACCGGCCAAAGCCGAACGCAGGGGATGCAGCCAAATCCGCGTATCGCGCGGCGCCGATTGGAGCAACCCATGGTTGCATGGCAGACGGCCCGAAAACAAGGCCAGCATGGCGACTCGCCCCCACAGCCCGGCGGTCTCGGGAAGGTAAAGCGCTTGTGAATCAAGTCGGGTCAACATGGCGTAGGCCAGGGTCACCAAACGTTGGTTGTTTTGCGGATCGGGCGGAAGGTAGCGCAGCAGCCAAGGCAAAAGCCCGACCCAGGTAGCGGCCTGCCATTTTTGGGTTTCTTCCTGCGGTAAGGCGGCTTGCCAGGCCAAAAAAGCAGCCACACGCGGATGGTTTTCCGGATGATCGCCGTCAAACAAACGCGGCAGCAGCGCCGTCGCCTTGCGACTATTGGTCATGTAAAGGGTCGCCGCGAGCGAATAGGTCCAGTTTTGCGCGGGTGGCAAGCGATCCGGTTCCGCGCGATAAAGGGCAATGACCTCGACCTGTTTTTCCAAGCAATGACAAACCATGTCGTCGAACAACTCGTGTCTCTTCAGCGTTTCGAGCGCGAAAAAGAACCAAGCCCAATCGGGACGAAACCCGAAAAACAGCAACACACTTTGATCCACCGGCCGGCTGGGCCGCGCGGCGGCTTGCAGGGCGGCGGTTGTTTTAGAAATAGTCGCGCGTTCGAGTTTACCGGTGCCGCCGATCCGACTCATTTCGTCGAGCATCTCGTAAGAAAAAAGTTCGCAAGCCAGCGTTTGCAGCAAAAGCACCTGTTGTTGCGCTGGTTCGAGATCTTGATAACAGGCCGACAGGGCCGCGAAAGGAACGATGGTGGAACGCGCTTGAGTCATCAATCAATCCTAAGGTAAAACATGCGCCCAGCAAGGGTTTGCGCTAGTGATCCCGGTAAGCGGGAAACACCTTGGCTTCGTTGACGTAAGTACCAATTGGCTTTACACTGAAAGCTTTTCTGAGTAAGCAATTCGGCCGTGTTAAAAACGCGAGACATTGTAGCAGATTCGCCGCCGAGGCACGTGCGCACGGCCAGATGCCTTAATCCCCACCTGATATTTTACCGATGCGAGGATTTATTTTGACATCATCAGCCCCGATTGCCATGCGTCCATCCCGTTTCCCCGCCCTTATCGTCTGCCTAATTAGCATTTTCCTGCTTGCAGCCTGTGGCCAACAGGGTGCAAGCAACGGCGAAACAAGTAAAACCGAAAAACCGCAACGCCGCTTTCTCAGCATTGGAACCGCGCCACCCGGCGGCGCCTTTTTTGTGGTCGGCGGCGCCATCGCGCAAACGGCAAGCGAAGCAGAAGGCAACGCCAACTGGGAAGTTAGCGCTGAATCGACCAAAGGAACGATGGAAAACATTCGCCGCCTCGACAAAGGCGAGCTGGACTTGGCATTGGCCAACGCGGCCATCACTTACTTTGCGGTTCGCGGTGAAGGCGGTTGGGACAAAGCCTATGACATCCAATCGGTGATGACCCTGGCACCCAACATCGCGCTGTTTATTACACCACAAGCATCGGGCGTTAAATCAATCGCCGACCTCAAAGGCAAACGCGTCGTCGTCGGCCCCGCCGGCGCTGGTTTCGAATACTTTATTCGGCCGATCCTCGCCGCACACGGCGTTCAATACGAAGATTTCACCCCGGTCAACGCCACCCAGACGGCAGCGGTCGATTTGCTGAGCGACGGTTCCGCCGACGCGGCCTTCTTGGGCGGCGCAGTACCAACCGCCTCCATCTCTCAAGCCTGCGCCTCCATGGACATTCACTTCATTCCCTTCGAAGCGGAAGCACGCGAAAAACTGATTAACGACTACCCATTCTTCAGCCCGGCCGCCATCCCGGCGGCGACTTACAAGGGCCAAGAAGCGGTTTTCGAAGGTCTCAACGTCGGTTCGATGATCTTGATCGCCTCGGCCAAGGCCGATGCGGATTTGGTTTACCAATTCACGAAAAGCATCTACGAGAATCGCGAGGAAGTGGTCAAACGCCATCCCGCGGGCAAAGCGATTAACCCCAAAAACGCACCGCGCACAACCGGCTTAACCTTCCATCCCGGCGCCGTTCGTTTCTACAAGGAAGCCGGCGTCTGGCCCGAGGATGCGGGGACACCTTAACCACCATGCTCAAACCCCTTTTCCACAAATTACAAACCGGGTTCGGCGTTGCGCTGTGCCTGTTTGTCACTGCCGAAGTGAACTACCCGCGCATGCAGCCCCATGCGGCCTTGGCCCTATTCGCGCTGTTCGGCTTGGTCATGGTTTTCCTACAAAAACCGCTGCACCCGCGCTTCGCCGAACGCACCTGGTCGCAAGTACTCGATCTCGTTTTGGTGGTCGCCGCCATCGCGGCGATGGCCTACCTAATTGTCCAAACCGAACCTGTGTTCAAAGCCTGGTGGTTTGACGGCAGGCCACTCGGTGACCGCGCGGGCAGCGAGGTGCCTATGGATTTGTGGATGGGGTTCTTGGGTTTAGCGCTGTTGTTCGAAGGAACGCGGCGCGCCATCGGTTGGACCTTGCCGATCCTCTCGAGTTCTTTCCTTGCATACGCTTATTGGGGCACGCGCTTACCCGATTTCATGTTTCCCCACCGTGGTTACAGCTTGGAGCGCATCGTTAGCCAAACCTTTTTACACAGCCAAGGAGTGTTCGGACCGGCACTGAAGGTCATGTTCACTTTTGTGTTCCTATTCGTGTTGTTCGGCGCAGTTTTGGAAAAGACGGGCGCCACCAAAGACTTGATCCGCCTGGCCCAGCGCATCTTCGGCAGCAGTCGCGGCGGTCCGGCCAAAGTGGCGGTCGCAGCCAGCGGCCTCATGGGCTCCCTTTCCGGTAGCGCCGTCGCCAATACGGCCACAACGGGAACCTTCACCATTCCGCTCATGCGCAGTGCCGGTTTCCCCAAAACCTTCGCCGCCGCCATTGAGGCGGCTTCCAGTTCGGGTGGCGCACTGGTCCCACCGGTCATGGGTGCGGGCGCCTACATGATGCTCGAGTTGGTATCGCCGCAAGTCTCGTTCCTGCAAATTATTCAGGCCGCCCTCATTCCCGCGTTCCTTTACTATCTGGCCCTGTTTCTTTTGGTTCACTTTTTGGCGGGTCGCTTCGAAGCGGAACCACCAAAAACTAAAACCGACGACGAAGCGCAGGAAGAAATGGACGCCGCCGCCAATTTGGCGCAAGGCCCCATCAGCGTGTTCAAGGTCAGCTTGTTCCTAGCTTCATTTGTCCTGCTGATCGGCATGCTGATTGCCGGCTGGACGCCGTTTCGTTCGGTGACGGTCGCGGTGCCGGTCGTGATTGTTTTGGCCCTGTTCCAAAGCGATACTCGGCTCAGTTTTAAGGACTTGCTGGAAGTCATGCGCACAACGGCCATTCAGGGTATTCCGCTGATCGTGGCGGCGGCTTGTGTCGGCGTGATCATTGGCGTGGTCACCTTGACCGGCCTGGGTATTAAGTTCCCCGGCATGCTTATCCCACTAGCGGAAAACAACTTACTGGCGGCCTTGCTACTGATGATGGGCGCCTCGCTGGTGCTGGGCATGGGTTTGCCCTCAGCCGTCTGTTACTTGCTCTTGGCGACCCTGATGAGTCCGGTTCTAACCGATCTCGGCGTGGTCCCATTGGCGGCGCACTTCTTCATCTTTTATTTCGGTTTAATGTCGATGGTCACCCCGCCGGTGGCCCTGGCCGCCTACACGGCCGCATCGATTGCCGACACGGACGTCATGAAAACCGGTTGGGCGGCGTTTCGTTTTGCCTTTGCCGGTTTTACCTTACCTTTTGCTTTTATCCTTCGACCCGAACTGCTTTTGCTGGCGCCAGGCAACGATCATCAACCGGCCGCATGGGGTTCGGTCGCCTTGGCGTTGTTTTTCTGTATTCCGGCCATTTTCGCGCTATCGGCGTCCTTGGCGGGGTTCTGGTTCCGTCCGCTTAACGGTCCCATGCGCGCCTTTTTGTTCAGCTTAGCGCTATTGCTTTTGGCACCGGAGAGCGGGTCACTCGGTCCCTGGGTTTGGAGTGCGGCGGTCTTGCTCGCGGTGACCGTGGGTTACTTGGCGTTTGGGCACCGTAACCAGAGGATTGAAACGGCATAAGGAGAAAACGACGCAAGCGACCCAAAACCGAATCATTCAAAACGAAACGGCCGGACACTGGGTCAAGGAGCTTGATCACGACAAGCACGCACCAGAACATCGCGGCCTAGTGATTCGGCGGCCTGCACCGACCAGGCTTCAGCTTCACCGATATCGTTGATGCCCAAGCCGCCAATGGGACCAGGCGCAGCACGACCGCCAATCACCTTGGCCCCAATGAAAGCCCAAATTTCGTCAATCAGACCGGCACTAAAAAACGAACCCAATACGGCGGCCCCGCCTTCCACCATCAACGATACAATGCCGCGCTCCGCCAGAAGCGGCATAAGCGCTTCAAGGTCACAGCCATCGTCAGGCGCGGGTCCTGCCACAAAGTCAATCCCACGCTCACGTAGGTCGACACGGCGTTGCGCTGGCACAGCCACACCACCGACGACCAATGTTTGTCCGGGCAAAGCCGGATCAAAGACCTTGGCGCTCAGAGGACAGCGACCACGGCGATCAAGGATGACGCGTAAGCCGTGCGCGACCGCGTCAACACCAGTCAGCCTGGTGGTTAACGAGGGATCATCAGCCAAAACCGTACCCGACCCAACCAAAATCGCGTCGCAAAACTGACGTAACTGATGGGCCCGCGTCCGTGCTTCGGCGCCGGTAATCCACTGACTGGAGCCGGTATGGGTCGCAATACGACCGTCTAAACTCATCGCATACTTGGCAATGACGTAGGGCCGCTTGCGTGTGATGAAATGAAAAAAGGCGCGATTGAGGTGACGCGCTTCCTCGGTCAAGGGACCAAGATAGGTATTAATACCGGCAGCGCAAAGCTGCCGACAGCCTCCGCCTTCAACTTTGGGGTTGTCATCACCGACGGCATAATAAACCGTGCCGATCCCAGCGTCGATCAGCGCCTGACTACAAGGCGGCGTGCGCCCGTGATGGCAACAGGGTTCCAAGGTCACATACATCACAGCGCCGCGCACGTCCTCGCGGGCCGAACGCAATGCTTCAATTTCAGCGTGCGGTAAACCGGCGCGATGATGGTAACCCTCGCCGATAATTCGCCCATCGCGCACAATCACGGCACCGACCATCGGATTCGGCGAGGTAAAACCCTCGGCACGCCGCGCCAACGCCAGAGCACGCGCCATAAAACGGCGATGTGCCTCGTCTTCCCCGGCAGTTTGTGTCGGCAAAGTCATCACCGCCCCCTTTCCCGCAAGTCAGCGCACGTTAAAGGACGCCGAGGCTCAGTATAGCGCCGTTTGCAACAATTGGGGCGGCATGGTCTCAGGCGGGCGGCGCCTGCCTCGTCTCGCCGGCCAACGGCTTCCGACCGATGAAAATGTAGTAGGGCGCACGCACCAACGGCAGGTAGGGCACCTTGGCGCGACACTCCTGCAGCGTTTCTGTTTCAAAGCGATGCGTCAAATAGGGTACGTGATCGGGGTTGGGAAAAACGTGGTCGAAATCAAACCAACTACGCCAGAAGGAACGGGTTGACCAGGGATGCCGCTGCAAACCATCGTCGGGTGATTTGCGCGAAACATAAAAGTCGACAACGCCCAGGTAACCGCCCGGCTTCAGCAAGCGGTAAGCGTGGTCAATAGCGGCGAACCAGTTGGGAATCATGGTTAGAGAATAGGAAAAAGTGACCACGTCAACTTGGGGCGCGGTCGGAGGAACAAAGGTCGTGGCATCGGCGCAAACAGCTTTAAGGTTGGTCCAACCGCGATCCTGACCGCGCTGTTCGGCAACCTTAAGCAGCGATTCGGCAAGATCGACCAAATACACCTCGCGCAAACGATGAATCCGTTCGCCCAAGCACTCGAGGTTTGAGCCGGTCCCGCCACCGAAATCAATCCAGGTACCTTGCTCAGGCACATCAAGCGCCTGGTACAACTCGGTTCGCCCTTTGAGCAGACGCTTGCGAAAATCGTCGTACTGATCGGCTTGGCGACCGTAAAAACCTTCCATACGCTCGGCATGGGTCTTGCCCTTCACAGGTGCAACCGTCAATGAATAAAGGACTTTCAAATCGCTAAGCAATGACACCGGCAGCGCCTCCTAAACCAAATCATGCGACCGGCGCGGACACCGGTCGCGGCAACTGCCTCGATTAAGCGGTTACCAAATCGGCAATGTAAAAACTGCCGTAGGTTCCGACGCGGTCGCGGCCGTGCAAATCGGCGGCCATGTCGGCTTGGTAGGTCAGCAACTCGCCGACCGCCACCGATTGCCCTTGGTGGTTGACCTTGATTGGATCGATAAAGTCCACTTCAAGGCCACCGCTGCGCCACAACAATCGCGCATTGGAAGCAGAGCGATCGACGATTGCCTGCCACTCGCGCGCCAAAATATCACGCGCGGCCGCACTCAACCAGTCCATGTGGTCGAGCAACACGTAACGCGTGATTTCGCCGTCATGGGCTTCGAGAAAATCGTGAATGGTGCTGGTGTGGGTGCTGATGCGATCAATCAAGCCGCCCTTGAGCCGGTTGAAGTTCTCTTCGCGCAGGTATTCGGGACACCGCTGCGGATGGTACTCACCGGTTACATACAGCCACCAGAAGTAGTTGTCGATGGTCGGCACCAACGTGAAAACGGTTTCGACACAGTCTTCAATGAATTTGGCAATGCCGCCTTCGTAAGTTTTTTCGATTTGCTGACGTTGCGGACGGGGCACACCAAGCATGGACAAAGTACTGTCAAGGCGCATCATGCGCCGCAACGGTCGCGTCCAAAAAGCCTCACGAACGTGTTCGTGGTAAATGGCGTGCTGCTCTTCAAGAGTTTGCGCGTTAAACAGCATAATCAGGACATCGCGCAACTTGCGTTGGTTGATGTAGAAGTAGAGCATGCGCGCAAAGGCACCGGACGACCCATGGAAATAAAAGCTGGGTCGCAATTTGCCTTTGACGAAATAACTCGTTTTCTTGTCCCAGTAAGCGCGGTGTTCGGACGGTAATTCAGCCCGAATTTGATCGCGGTACAATGCCTGAAAATCCGGGTGGTGGCCACGGCCAAAAACCTGGAAAAAGGTTTCGAAATCCAGCGAACGAATGCCCGCCTTTTTGAGTTCAAGCAGCGCGTTTTGCCTTGGGTTCATATCAACGGCATGGATGTGTTTGGGCTGGTCAAGAACGTAGTCGAGCGCATTGCACCCGGCGGATGTGATCATCAAGATCGTGTCGTTTTCAGAGAGTTCCAGAGCTACCCGATCCAACCGTGGATCTTCCCAACAAGTGTTGTAAACCAAATTATTTTGGTGGACGAAATTAAAGATTTTGTGACTCGTCCAGTCGCCTAGTTTCTTCATAGCCTGCGTAGTATTCCACGTTTTTATTCGGACCATTGTGAGAACTCTTAGAGAAGAATGCAAGCTGCATTTCCCGCGCCGACACTTGTTTTCGGACGATGATCGCGGCTCTCGTCCGGTCACAAACAACCGCCGTCCGAGCGCCGACCGGCCGAAACGAAAGCGGTACCGCGCACGGCACCGTAACAAACAGGTAAACGGGCATTCCCACGCGGCCCATCCTGAACGGTTTACCCACTTTTTGCAAGCCCCGGATGCGCAAGGCGTGACCAAGACACCCTCCGGCAACACCGGTATACGGCTGCAAAACCTGCAACTGCGATGGTTAAGCGCCGTCCTGGGCCTCAACCGCCGGCGGGCGATCATTGACGAAGATTTTTGCGACGCTTCGGGGCTGTCATGTCTGGAAGGAAGCGCACCGCAGCCCCCGGGCATGCACCGAACAGTCCGTCGACCCAACCCTTCTTACCTTTGATCCCCGCATGTTTCACCCATTTCAGACAGGCTTATCGCACTGCTCTGACTGGATCCCATTAGGGTCGTTGATCGCCGGCCACGCCAGCCGCTCGTCGCCGCCACCGTCCAGATCCAAGTCGTGACTGAACAACAACACCGCCGCTGATTGTTTCACGGCATAGGCCCGCAGACACTCGATCAAGGCGACACGGGCAGGCACATCAAGCGCCGACAATAATTCGTCGGCAATCACCAAGCGCGGCCGCAACAAAAGTGCCCGCACTAACTGGCAGCGCTGCCGTTCACCGAGCGAAAAGGACGCCGGTAACCGGGAGAATTCGAGCTCGGCCAAACCCAATTCGGCGATGGTCCGCGCAAATTCGTGCTCCAGGTCGGCAAGGTCGCGTCCTTGACGTGTCGCACTGTTTCGCAATAATCGCCGCCACTGACGGTCCATCGGCACCAAGGGATTAAACGCCTCGTAACCGTGTTGAAACAGCCAAACAACGGCGTGGCGGCTATCAGCGTCACGCCGGCGCCACAGCAAGGCGCTCGGTCGTCCGTCGATTTGTATATGCCCGTCACAAAAGGCCTGGCCGGGAAAGCCGGTAAGTGCCCGCGCCACGGTGGTTTTGCCACTCCCGGAAGGCGCGGCCAACCAATACAACCGTCCTGGTTGCAACACAAACGACCAATCGCGCACCAAAGCTTGCCTGTCGTAGCCGACGGTTAATGCTGAAACGGACAAAACGGATTCGCTCTCGGCCCGAGCCGCCGGCGCGGCGGCAGTCGCACGGGCCTTAAGCCGTTGCCAAGCATCAACCAAGCGTTGGTGGGCACCGGCCGTCGGTTGACTTAGGAAGGTTTCTCGATCACCGTGAAACACAAGGGTGCCGCGGTCAATGAGCAGCACCTGGCGGGCCATTTCCTCTAAAAGCCGTATTTGGTGGGTCACAAAAATCAAGGTAAAGCCGTAGACCTGCGCTTTTTGTTTGAGTAGGGCGACCGTGCGACGTTCCGTGGCACGATCCAAGGAAGCAGCCGGCTCATCGCACACCAACCAACGCGGCCGCCGCACCAGAATCAGCGCCAACATGACGCGCTGGCGCTGGCCACCGGACAACTGAGCTGGGAAACGTGAAAACAGTGTCTCTGGATCCAAATCGAGATCGGCGAGCACCGCGGCGGCCTGTGACCGCCAAGTGCGGCCGAGACCGAGTTCGCGAAAATGATTGGCGACGGTGAGTGCCGGTGTTAAACCACCGCCGGGATCTTGGATCATATAGTAAGCACCAACGGCGGGAGAAAAGGTAGCCGGCACACCCAAACCGCCAAACAAAGCCTTTAAAAACAAAGACTTACCCGCACCACTAGCGCCCATCACGGCGGTATGACAACCGGCTTGCCAAGATAGCCGGGGAAGATCGAGCAGCGGCCGGCCGCCGGCGCTGCGCAAACGTATGGCGCCGCTGGTCAGCGTTGTCGGGTTGGCTGGGCTCGCAATGGACGTCAAGCAATCGGCTCCAATCGTTTGGACAAGACGGTGTCGAGCGCATCGTCACGGCTGTCGTCCCCGTCCGGGGGCGGCTCGGCAATCAGCAGTTCAAGTCGCACCACCGTACCATGGCCGGGACCGTCACTGTGGATGGAAATCGCGCCGCCCATCTCGCGCATCACATTGGCACAGTAGTGCAAACCAAAACCAGACCCCTGCTCTTTGGTGGTAAATCCTTGGTGGAAGACATCGCCGATGACGTCCTCCGGGATGCCGATTCCGTTGTCGCGTACTTCGAGAAACACGCGATCCCGCTCCTCGGTCAAGCCGGTTCGCAGTGAAAATAAGCGTTTGTGGGCGTTGGGCTCGAGGGCATCGACGGCGTTGTTGACCAGGCTGACAACCACGCGAATGAACTTGGACTTTTGCACCTTAATCTGCGGAATCACCCCATACTCGCGTGCAACCTGAACTCTTTTCGAGTCAACAATATAGCGTTCGAGCTGCATGACCTCTTCCAAGGTTCCATGCAAATCGACAACCTCGCTCAAACCCTCCATAGCGACATAGTCTTGTTGTGCGCGGACCACCCCGTTGAGGCGGGCGATGTGTTCCTCAACCAGCTTGAGCTCGCCCAGCATTTCGTTTTGAATGGCGGCGATTTTACGGCCGGTTTCCAAAAAGGCCGGCGCCACCATGGCCCCGCGTGGTTGGTTTAGAATGAAGTCGTTAAGGTCGTCGCGATGCTCGTCCAGTAGCAGCAACATGCGATCGAGAAAATCAAAGGCACGCGAATCCAGTTTCGAGCGCAAAATGCCGACCGAGGTATTGAGACTGTTGAGCGTATTGCCCACGCTGTGGAGAACGTTGGTCGCGATTTCGGACATGCCGGCATGGTGAGCGGCGTCCAACAGCAAGCGCTGGGTTTCCCGTAAATGCCGCGCCGAGTAGGTCGCTTCGTGGAACAATTTCGCCTTGGCAATGGCGGTGATCGCGTGTTCTCGGTAACGCGCCAGCTTGGCGAGGTCGGCGTGATGAAACACTTCTTCCTGGGAAAAGTTTTCGAAGACGAGCAAGTCCTCAAGATATTCACGTGAAGACACCGTCATGATCAGCATCGACTTGGCACGCGGTTGCCCATAAAACTTGGGCAGATCGGGAACATTGACACTCGGACTAATCATGACGTGGACGCCGGGTTGCAACTCTTCGGTGTGATCCAAATAACGCCGATGAATTTCGTCGCGCGAGAACTGCAACCGACCGAGCACGTCACAGGCAATGCCCTCGACGTCGGCACAGCGAAAAAGCTGTGATTGGTGGTCGAAGATAAGGACGATACCCCGTTCAGCCTCCTGCACCAACTTCATGCCGTGTAGCAGCAAAGCGTGCAGCAAAGACTCCTCGTTGACCTCGCGGTTGATGGCATTGACAATTTGATCCAAGGTCACCAATTCATTGTTTTTCTCACCCAACTCCTGGTTTTTCTGCTGGAGTTCGGCGGTTCGTTCCGCGACGGTCTCAGCCAATTCGGCACGCCGCTGGTTGAGCCCGCGAATGCGCAGCATGGGAATGCCGGTCACCAGGGTAAAAACCAGCACCCCGTAAAGGACATAAGCCCACCACGTCATCCAAATCGGCGGCACCACCTTCATGACCAAATCGAGGCCGTGATCGTTCCAAACCTGATCGTTGTTACTGGCGCGTACCTGGAAACGATAGGTCCCCGAATCGAGATTGGTGTAGGTCACGTGGTTGGTGGTCCCCATCGGCACCCATTCGTCGCGAAAACCCAGTAACCGAATGGCATATTGGTTCTTCTGCGGGTTGGTATAGTCGAGCGCGGCATATTCGAGGGTGATCATGTCGTCTTGGTAGGAGAGTTCGATTTCATCGGTCTCCCAAAAGGCACGCGGCAGGTCAAAGGGCTTCTCAAGGCCCCTAAAATCGGTGAGTATCACGGGTGGGACAAAAGGATTGTCGCGCACATCACTCGGTAAAAAGCGGTTAAAACCGTTGCGCCCACCGAAGTACAGGTAACCGTCGGCGTCTTTGAACGCGGCGTTGCGGTTAAAGTCGTTGTCCTGCAAACCGTCGAAAATATCGTAACCGCGAAAGGTGTCCCGCTCAGGCCGATAAACGGCCAGTCCGTTATTGGTCGCGATCCAAACAGCGCCACCGTCGTCCACCAAAAGGCCGTGGATGATATTGCTAGGCAGGCCGTCCGCGGTAAAAAATCGCCGAAACGAGGCATGTGTCAAATCCAGGAGATTAAGGCCAGATTCCGTGCCGACCCACACCTGGCCGTCGCTTTGTTCCGCGGTGCAGAAAACGGTGTTATCGGAAAGCGAACGGGCATCGCCCAGCACCTCGGTAAAACGCTGCACCTTTCGGCGCGTCACGTCGAAATGGAACAAGCCACGGTTGGTCCCAAGCCACAACAGTCCATCACGCCCTTCCTCTAAGCTGTAAACCCGCGCTCCGTCAAAGCGCACTTTCAAAAAGGGGTCGTTGTTGACGTTGTTAAAACGCGGCGGGATCACGGTCGGATCAAAGGTATTTAACCCCTGATCGGTACCAACCCAACCGCGACCGGTCCGATCAAACATCAGCGAACGCACGCGGTTATGACTCAAGCTAGCGGGTTGGGAAGGATCGTGGAGAAAAGCCTGGAAGGTACCCGCCGCTTCGTCAAAACGCTGTAGGCCGTCCGAATAGGTGCCGATCCACAGGCGGCCGTCCTTGGATTCGGCAATGGTTCGCACCACGTTTTCACCGGAGCCGGTGACCATCGCGACATCGAACTGGCGCGCGCGCTCATCGGCCAGGTTAAACAAATGGAGGCCGCCGCGAAAGGTCCCCACCCAAAAACGACCTTTGGAATCCCTGAACAAAGCGCCGACCTCGCTGCTTTGGAGACCATTCGATGTGTTGGGATCGCGGCGATAGCGCTTAAACTTGCGCGGTTTCAAATCCGTCTTGTGTAAGCCATTCAGCGTAGCAATCCAAAGTACCCCACTGCGATCTTGGAACAGGTGCTCAATGTTGCCGTTCGACAGCGCGTAAGGATCCCGTGGATCGGGCTGGTAGTGAAGGGGCGGTTCGCCCGTATCCAGTATGCACCACAAGCCCCCGCCGATGGTGCCAACCCACAAGCGACCCTCTCGATCCTCGAACATGGTGCGTACACTGCAGCGGTTGGCATCGATACAGGTCTGAGGATCGGCGAGAAACCGTTCAAAATCGTCACTTTCCTCGCGAAACCGACTCATCCCGTAACGCGTACCGACCCATAGCCGACCGCGCCGATCACGCAATAGTATTTTGGTTAGGTCACTGCTCAAACTGTTGGGATCTTCGGCACGATGGCGGTAAACGCGCACAACCTTGCCAAGCCGGATATCGAACAGGCGTAACCCTTGGTCGCAGGCGACCCACAACATGCCGGCATCCCCCGCCGCAATGGACCACACACGCCCACTGGTGGTGTCGCCGGCCTCGGGGCCGTCGATGCTGTAGCGCGTGACGCGGCCGGTTGCCAAATCGAGCCGATTCAGGCCCTGGCTGTAGGTTCCTACCCACAGGGTTTCCCGGTTTTCCAAAAACAAACACTGGATGCGGTTTTCCGACAGGGTTTCTGGATTATTTTGCTGGTGCTTGAAATGCGTAAATTGCTCCAAGGCTGGATCGAATAAATTGAGGCCGCCGCCCCAGGTACCGACCCATATGCGCCCATCTGGATGTTCCACCATACGCCCGGTCGAGGAAAAAGAAACCGAAGTGGGGTCGGTGTAGTCGTGATGATACGCATTGAATTGGTAGCCGTCGAAACGGTTCAGGCCGCCGGTGGTGGAAATCCACAACAACCCGCGCCGGTCCTGTAACACGCCGTAAATGGTATTGCTGGAGAGCCCGTCGCGAATACTAAAACGTTCGAACTTTAATTTTTCTAAATCTTTGCGATCAAGCTCACTCGCCGACAGCCACGGCGCCACCCACAGACACACCAACGACCACCACAGCAAGCGTCGCAGCGAGCCCGTCACCAAAACCATCTCACGCCGCCTTGACCCGGCGATCACCATCCAACCGCACCGACCGTTCGACGACGGCACCGCCGACCGCACTCAAGCGAACCGCACAACGATGGTAAAAGGGGCGAAAGGTAATCAAAGGGTACTCCACGGCAAGGTCAAACGCAGGACCGAGGGTGCCGACGCTTGGTCCCGACGTCGACCACCCCAACAAACAACATATCGTCTAGAGAATGGGTCCGGTTGAGAATTAGATGGGGATTTGGTGAAGTAACAACTTGATAGTGCGTCGGTTTAGCGAACGCCGGAACGGTTATCGGCGGCGACAATCGACCAGGCGACATCTTCAAAAACGGCCCGCACAGCGGGATCGACGATTAACCAATCCGGCTCGCCAAAGGGCCCGAGAAAATCGGTTTTCATTTCGGACGGGCAGCGCTTGTAAAGTGTGGCGTATTGAACCATGGCAATAAAGTAATTACCCAGGCGCGTCATGTGAATATCATCCACGAAAATGCTGCCGCGCACGTCGGCGATGCCCGGCACCTGGCCGGCCTCGATGCGTCGGCGTAATTCAGCGAGCGCGGGCCCGGCCGGCACGATCAGCGGCGTTGCCGCATTGGGATGCGCTGCACCCGCTGCATCGGCAATTTGCTCCCAATAGATTCGTTCATCCTCAATTTGGCCAAACCAATCGTCCACAATCAATTCAGGCCAGGTTTGGTAAATGTAAAGCACCGCTTCCGGGTTGCCTTGCAACACTAAGCCATAGTACTGCGGTGCATAAATCACGGCGTCGGTAATGTGATTGGTGATCGGCAACGCCTCGGTGATCACCAGGTGGTCGTAGTTCCCGCTCGGCAGTTCCTGGGTGAAATTTGAGCCGTGCGCTTCGTTACCGCGATCCCAGATCCACTTAAGCGGTGCGCCGATGATGAAACTGAGGTTTTGCGTGTGCTGGTGACCCAGGTCTTTGGCCATCTCTTCAAGTAAAAAGGGAAAATCCCAGCCAACCAAGCTGTGGCCGATAAAAAAGGCGCCGAGTTGGCGGGTATCGCCGGGATTGCACAGCGTGGGCGCAAGCGTGCGCGCCGCGACGGCGGTGGCGGCGTTTTGCCAGAGCAAGGTCGACTGCCAATTGCCACGCAAAGCGGTGACGGCCAAAGCTTGCTCGGCGGAAATTTCGTACCAACTATCGGCACGCGTCACGAAAGGTTCGCCTACGAGATAAACACCTTTGGCATTGGCGGCAAGGCCGGCAACGGCGGTGGTTTCAGCCAGAAGTAGGCCGTTCCCGTCATACTGACGCAAAAGGACATCGGTCGCACCGGCGCCGGTGTTAACCACGGCAAACCCGTCCCAAGCTTGTTCGGGGTTGCCGGGATAGAAACGCCAAGCACGCGAAACCTCGGTGGTGGCCGGCACCTGAGCGGGCGTGGCGGAAGCGAGATTCTTCAAACGGTAGGCCGCGGTCACGGCTAGGGAAGAATGATGATCGAAAGTCACATGGCCGACTTGATTAGACCCAAACAAGGTCTCACTGTCCTGGAAAACCGTCACACCGGCGGATAGATCGCGGGTCACGGAAGTCAAAAAGCGCCCATCGGCGCTGTAAGCGTTTAGCGTTAACTGCTGGGTCGTATCGCTGAGATTGGCCAAATTGAGCTGTGTCTCAAATCCGCCTGATGCACTGGTAACGTGAACAATCCGACCAGTTTGTGCCACGACATGGCAAAAGAACGTGGCTGCAACGACCATCGCAACCCGACATAAAAACGCCGCCCGATTCATAAACCCATCTCCTGTAGCGGTTCCCAATTCCGAAATCCCGGCGCAAGCCTTGTCGCGTGGATGTCGAACTTACGCGACAGACACCGACCAAAAGGGTTACCCCGACCAAGCCGAACCACCTTATGCGGCGGCCGACCTTTTCAATATAACAGGAGACGGCGTTTGGTGAGCGCTTGCAGGCGGCGCGCCAAACACCTTAGTGGCGCTTGAACAGACTGCAAAGCAGTTCAAGCTCCGTAGCAATCGCTCGTTTGAAGGGTGCTTCGTGAAAGCTAAGCCGCACCAGGTCGCCGGCCAGTTCATCGAGAATCTCGCCGTGCGTGCGTTGCAATTGGGCCAGGAATGACGGCCGCCGCTCTAGATCTTCGCGCAACATGCGCGCGCCGGCCAACACCAAGGACCAGCCCTCTTCTTCCTTAATGGCTTTGCGCATATCAAGCACAATGGCGAGCGCAAGCGTTTCATCGACTTCAAGCATAGCGTCGACCTCGATTCGGTTGAGTTCTTGTTGCGAGATCACCTGTCGATCTTGATGCGTGCGAGAAAAGGCCGAGTCGCGTTCGTTCATTTGTAGCTCGATACTCTTGAGCAGCTCTTCGAAGACAACCATCAACCCTCTCCTGAAAATTCACACCATTACGAAACATAAGGTCCCCACGTTACTTTTTTATCGACCAATGTTTAACCCAACTAAAGCAAGCGGACGGGATTTACAGGTAACGCATGAGCACCTGAGAAACAAGCTACTGTAACGGATGGCTTTATCGATCAACATGCGCTTTCAGAAAAAAGGCTCAAAGGCAGACGAACCGATTCGCCAACGGCGAAAATACAATCAAAAACTCTTTTTCGGGCAACGGCTGTAACCCAAAAAAGCCTCACCATTTTAAAAACCATCACACCACCACAAAACCGACGGATAACACAAGACCGTCCACTAAACCCTGCATCCTAACGGTCGACCAGAGCGCATACCGGCCTTTACCTCAAGCGGTTTTCTTTAGGGACTTTAGCAACAGGTGTTGCCGTCCATCCACGTCGCTTCACCGACACACACGCCTTGCAAAGCATCACTGACACGAAGGCTTTCTTCGGCTACAATGGCCCATATTCATTCTTGCCGGAACCTTCGCCCACGCCCATGCCACGTGAACAAGGCCGGTCCCCGTCTTTGAGGCGTTTTCCGGCATCTTCATGCCCTTGCCGGCATGTGGCCCATGCGTTTCATGGGACCTGACCGCGAATAGTGGCTTTGGTTGTGAAGAAGCCGGTTGATTGGGTGACGCCGCATTTTACCCGTTACGTTCAGGTAGGGATTCATGACCGATAGCACTCGCGAAGCCATCATTCGCAACATTTTGTCGCTGGCCAAAGCGAAAAGCAGTGATCCGATTCCCGGCGACAAAGAATCCCACGTCATTCCGCATGAGCACGAGGAAACCGCCAAGTTCTCGCCACTGTGGAAGGTCGACGCTACCTACTATTTCAGCCAAAATACCGCGCCCAGTCCCGCCTACGGCGAAATTCAAATCGCGTTCGGTGACCTAACCCGCCTGGAAAGCGCCCTTAACAAACTCCTGGAACAACGACCGATTCTCACGATGCGCCTGCATGAATCGCTAGCCGATAGCAGCAGCCGTCAAGCGTCAATCATTCTGACCCTCCACGATTTCCGGCATCGACGCAAACCCGAAGAAGCGCTGTTAGCGCTGCGCCGCAAAATGGAAAACTTGGAAATGACCGACCAACGCTGGCCGCATTTCGAAGTCTGTTGCAGCCGCTTGAGCGGGGATTTGCTGCGTTTTCACTGCGTGATTGATCGCCGCCTGGCAGGCCAACGCGAGTGTGAGGAGCTGGTTCGCGAATTATTTTTACTGTATTGCGATCCCAATTTCGTTTTGCCCCATCGCGGTGTCCCCAATCTCGAGGAAGAACCTGCTGACGTGGTCACAACCGAGCCGCCCTCGGCCGGCGAGGAGCAGCCACGTACACCGATGGCCAAGCGCCTTTTCCCCGAACGACGCGAGCCCGCCCTGCCCCGCATCCCCAGCCGGCGCCGCCACCAAGAACATGAAGACGACGACTCATGGGCCGACGCCATTTCCAAAACCGATTGGTCGCTGGAAGCCGACATTGCTCGTGGCACAACCGATGCCGATTTAGAAAGCCTGCTCAAACGGGCCGGCTTGGACGCGCGCGCTACCAAAACCATCGCCAACGCCTTCGCCACGGTGGTCAACCCAGAGGCACCTACCGCGAGCGAAGCCGAGGAGACAAGCAACGAACCAGCGGTGCCGCCAAAAACCGAGGCCTCGACCCAAGATGACGATGCGCAGGAAAGCGACGAAGACGACTTCGACAAAACCCAAAAATTGCCGCTGTGGATTCTCGATGACCAATCGGCTTCTGATCTACGCGACTCCTTTCCCCCCGCCCACGAAACGGTGGTAAAACAAACGCCGAAGCTGCCACCCAACTTCCCGCGGAAATGGCAGCACGGTCACGAGCCGCCGGTTTTCTTGGACGAAGAAGCGAAACCGGCAACGCCGACACCGACAGCGCCGGCGCCCGAAACCCAGATCGAAATGATCGACCACGCCCATGAGCCTCCAGTCTTCAGCGACCACGATGACGAAGAACCGGAATCATCAGAGCAGGCAGAACCAAAGCCGTCAACGAACGACGCCTCGGCGGAGGATGAACGCCCGGAGGCGGCACCCAAAATCCCAGCCGGCGCTAAGGATAAGCGCACAATCATCGCCCCCTCGTTTGCCGCCTTGGTCGACAAAGCACCGAAGGAATCGTGGGACGACACCATGATCATCCCGCAACTGCTCGATCTGGCCGCCGAAGCGGCGGTAGCGTCCGAGGACGATCGTGGCGAAGACGACCCAAGCAATCTCGAGGAATCACACGCGCCGGCAGCGGACGCCGACGAACCGGTAACGGCCGATCATGCCGAAAGCGATTTCGAAGAACCGCCTCCAGCGGAGGAAGATGCCGAACCGGCGACGGCGCAAAAGCCGGTGCCGGCCCCGCCACCCGCATTGGGTCGCGCCAAGGATTCGCGCAAAGCGGATCGCGAAGACCGCGCCACGTCACCCGAGGACGACGAAGCCGACAAACATCGACCCGCGCCACATGAGGACGACGAAGCCGATGATCCGTCTTGGCACGACACCATGAAGATTCCATTGTGGGTCATGGAGGCCAAGGCCGAAGCAGCGGCGGCACAAGAAGCCGCCGAAGCTGAATCGGAGGGCTCCGCCACGCCGCTCAACCAGACCCGCGCAATCCCAGAAGTCGACCTTGCCGAAGAAGCCGTTTCGGCCTTTGCCAACAGCGCGGCCACGCCGTTCCCCGACGCAGCCGCGCTGGAAACGCGCCGACTGGATCCCGATACCCTGGAAGAGGAAGCCCACTTACTCTCCGCGGCGGAACAACCCGAACCGGACGAGATGGACGAGTTCGCCACACTGCCCATCGAAGCGGAAACCTCAAACCCGAGCCCGGCGCCAACCGCGCTTGAACGTCAAGATTCGCTCACCGAGGACGCACCGCAAGCCGTCGTCACGCAAGAAGACCCCTTGCCGGCGCCGCAACCGGCACGAAGGATCGGCGATGAACCAATCGCCGTGATCGGTATGGCCGGTCGCTTCCCGCGCTCACCGGACATGGAAATGTTCTGGGAAAACCTCAAGGCGGGCCGCGACTGTCTCTCACCGCTAAACGAAGACCGTCTGGAAGGCAGCCCACCGGTCCAACAAGGCGAACGCCCCATTTTCGGCGGCTTTCTCGACAACATCGATCAATTTGACGCCGACTTGTTCCAAATTAACGATGATGACGCGGCCAAAATGGACCCGCAAACACGGCTATTCTTGGAGATCGTGTGGGCCACCTTGGAAGACGCGGGCTACACGCCCGATTTGCTCAAAGAACACTGTGCCTCAGACGGTTCGGGCGACATCGGAGTTTTCGCAGGCGCCATGTACAACGACTATCATTTGGTTTACGGAAGTCACCAAAGCGAAAACTTGGCGTTCGATCCGTGGTCGCTGGCCAATCGAATTAGCCAAACTTTTGACTTCACCGGCCCCAGCCACGTGGTCAACACGGCCGGTTCAAGCGCCCTCTACGCGGTACACCAGGCTTGCGAGAGTTTGTTGCGGGGTCATTGCGACGTCGCGGTGGCGGGCGGCGTCAACCTATTCATCAATGCCGAATCTTTCTTAAAAGAGCGCACCGCCGCCAACAACGCGGTGGGACCACGCAGCGGCACCGCCGACGGCGGCGACGGTTTTGCGCCAGGCGAAGGCGTGGCGGCGGTTTTATTGAAACCCCTGTCGCGCGCACTGGCCGACAACGATCACATCTACGGCAGCATTTTGGCCTCGACGATTAACCACGACGGGCGCGCCTTGGGTTTCGGCCTCCCCAACGCCGAAACGCAAATCACGCTGGTCCGCAAAGCCTTGGCCCGCGCCGATATTCCGGCACGGACGATCAGCTACGTCGAAGCGCACGGGGCCGGGACCGTGGTTGGCGATCCGATCGAAATTCACGCCTTGTCGCAAGCCTTCGAGACGGAGGATCGCCAGTACTGCGCCCTGGGTTCGGTCAAATCAAACATCGGCCATGCCGAGTCGGCTTCCGGCATTGCGGGATTGGTAAAAGTCTTGCTGCAAATGACCAACCGCACCTTGGTTCCAACCCTACACGCCAATTACCTCAACCCCAACATCCAATTCAAAGCAGGCCCGTTTTTTGTCCAGCGTGATCGCCAGACCTGGTCACGTCCCAAAATCGGCGACACGATTGTGCCCCGTCGTGCCAGTGTCAGTTCACTGGGCGAAGGCGGCACCAACGTCCACGTCATTCTCGAAGAGAGCCCCACCCAAACGCCCGCCGAGGTCAAGCAGGGCCCCTACCTCATCCCCTTGTCGGGTGCCGACAAACGCGCCTTGCGTGAAGCGGTCGAAAACTTGCGCCGCTTTGTGCTACGCCGGATGGTGCGGACCTGGGACGGCGAAGCGCTCGACATGCAGGCGCTGGCCTACACGCTGCAAGTCGGCCGTACCGCCATGCCGGAGCGTTTTGTGGCAGTGGTCGAGGACGCCGAAACCTTAGAGCGCGCGCTGCGGAAATACCTGGAGCAACCAGAGTCGGCCCAGGAAGCGGACCCGGTCAACGAGCAAGGCGGCGACATTGACCTGATCTCGCGCTTCTCAACCGACGAGACACCGGAACAATTGTTCCGCGAGCGCAACTGGTCCCGCCTGGCTCAGCTATGGATGCAAGGCTGGGATATTGAATGGCACAACTTTTACGAACGCGGCAGCATCCCACGCATGCAGTTACCCACCTACCCGTTCCAACGCCGTCGTTTTTGGTTCCAGCCGGCGAGCGACGAACAGCCGGAAGAACTTGAGCTCGAGGAGCGATCACCGGGCGATCCACATCCAATCCACAACCGCCTGAGTTACTTCACACAGACCTTGGTACCCGCCGCCACCAGTCGCGAATTCTCGGGACACGCCCTGCGCGGCCACTTTATCCTAATCACCGCCCCCTCGGTACCCGAAGGCCGGTTGGCCCAACTCAGCGCCTTGAGCGAAGTGACCTGGACCAAAATCAGCAAACGCGTCAAAGACGGCGATCCCGGGGAGAACGACCTCGATTTTTACGACGAAGACCCCAACCAGGTCGCTTTGCCGCCGCTCAACGAAATTCAAGGCCTGGTGGACATCAGCGACCTAGCCACCGAGGACGAGGGGCTCATCCCCTGGGGCAAACTCAACTTTATCCGCGACCTCGTGCGCCGCATCGGCCCGCGCGACTTTTGTTTAATTCACTTCAGCCAAAACCGCTACCAACGCACCTTCCCGCCGGAGCAGACAACGGAGGTTTCGGCCGCCGCTTCAGTTGCCGCCGGTTTGGTCAGCGTTCTCGGATGGGAAGAGCGCCACCTCAAAGCCGTCACCATTGACTGGGACGGGTCGTTACCGCTCGTCCAAGTTATTCGCCGCGAGCTGGGCACCGCTGATCAGGCGGGCGAGATCTGTTATCGCGGCGGCCTGCGCTTCCAGCCGGTATTTTTACCACGGCAGAAACCCACCGCCGAAGCGGTTCGCTACAGCAGCGACAAGGTTTACGTGATCGCCGGCGGCACCGGCAACCTCGGCTTCGCTATGGCCGACTACTTGGTGAGCAAAGGCGTGCGCAAACTCGTGCTGATGGGCCTACGGCCGTTACCACCGCGCGATTTCTGGCAGAACTTAGCCGAACGCGGCGAGGAACCCACACGTGGTAAAATCATCAAACTCATGGAGTTCGAGAAAAAAGGTATTGCCGTCAAGCTCTACCACGGCCCCTTGTACGAACGCGACCGACCCGCCCTCTTTTTCGACCAGGTCAAGGCCGAAATGGGCGAAATCGACGGCTTTTTCTTTAACGCCGGCCCCATGGAGCACCCCGACCAGCTACGCCAAAAACCCTTGTCACTGCTGCAGGCCGTGCTCAATCCACGCATCAAAGGCCTGCGCGGCTTGGTCGACCTCATCGACAACCGCGAAGAGATGCAACCACGCTTTTTTGTCTGTTTCGGCAACAGCCTTTCCGTCCACCCGGCGCTCGGCGTTCAAATGGGTACGCTTTACGCCGCCAACCAGTTCTTCAGTGATTTTTGTGCCACCCAGCGCGATCGCTGGCGCAAGCGCGCCATGCCGATTGATTTGTTTTTGGTTCGATGGGGTTGTTGGGACGTGGCCGCCCCCAGCGGCGCGACCGAACACGCCGGCAAAGCCGGCCTGGGCCCGCTCTCACTCAAAGAAGGCCTGCGCGCGCTTGATCATCTGCTCAACGAGACCCATTTGCGCGACGTGTGTGCGACGCCGGCGACCCGCGCTTTCACAGAAACCATCGACGCACGTAAGGAAAAATCGGTCAGCTTCCAAGACCGCGCGCTGACGATTGCCCCTCATATCTTGCTGGCCCATCTGCCTCAGTTTCCCAACGAAGTCTTTCCCGAATCAGCCAAACGCCTCGAACGCTTCGCCACCCGCCTGCTGTTCGAAGCCTTGCTGGGCATGGGCTTACCTGGCTCGCCCAGTCAACCGTTTACGGTTGAGCAGTTGGCCGAAAAGTTAGGCGTCGCCCCCGCGCGACTCGGCCTCATCGGCTTGCAGTGCGAACATTTGTGCAACGCCGGGCTGTTGGTGCGCCACGGTAAAAAGTACGCCGTGCGCGATCAAGCTGAAACCATGTTGGTGCTGTTGCCCGACGCCAAAGGCCTGGCCGCCGCGTTTCCCGGCGAGCAAGACCGGATCGATTGGTTCGAAGGTGCCGCCGCCGCCCTCCCCAAATACCTGCGCAGCGATCCCATTCACACCACCGCCACGCTTTCGTGGCTCAACCATGCACGCAAAACCGAAGCCTTTACCCAGCAGCCGCAATCACCGCTTAACGCCATGATTCACCGCCATTTGGGCGACACCTTGTCCGCCTTGTTGACCCATTTACCGCTCAACCAAAAACGGCTGCGTTTGCTGCAGATCGGCACCCACGAACACCACTTTGCCACCTACTTGCTCGACCTCATCCGCGACACCGGACGCCAAGCCACCGTCCACTGGACCAGCGCCTCTTCGCGCGAGGTGCGCCAAGCCGCCGACTTACTTGCCGACGAATACCCCTTCGTCCGCTTTGCCGTGCTCGACCTCGCCGTCGATCCCATCAAACAAGGCTTGGAATTGGGTTCTTTCGACCTCATCTTCGCTTGCCACGAACTGCACGCCTACCGCGATTTACCCAACGTTTTGTTGCGCATTAAGCAGTTGCTCAAAAAAGACGGCATGCTGCTGTTCGCCGAAGAAACCGCGATCCGCACCAGTCATTTGCTCCTGCAGGCCAAAAACCCGCCCGCCAGCCGCCCTTTCCAAGACCAGCTTCGGCTGGAACAAATGACCCTGCTCGACGAACGACGTTGGTCGGCCCTGCTCGCCGCCTGCGGCTACCAATCGGCGTCGGCCGCCCCTTTACCCGTCGAAGGCGATGACCGCCGCCGCTTTCACTTAATGTTGGGCTTCTCCGACGGCGCCTACTGGTCGCCACTGGGCAACGAAGAAGAAGCCAAACCGACCGTGCGCTTGACCCAAGCTGAAATCAAAGCCATGGACGAAGAGATTGCCGCCGAGTTCGAGGAACCCAAACCCGAAGAGCCACAGATCTTTTACTTCTCCCCCTGCTGGCAAAGCCAAGCGCTAACAGAAAAAACCGTCAAACACCTCGGCCCGCTATTGGTGCTCGACCACCAAGACGAGCAAGCCGCCTCGCTGCGCAAGGAATACCCCGAAAGCGTCTTTTTGGTGCGCACCGGACCGTCCTTCCGACGCTTGTCCGACTTTGTCTACCGCATCAATCCCGGCAAGGAGGAAGACTACTTCCAGTTGGTGCGCGAGTTAAGTGAGCGCGGCATTGTGCCAGGCGGCATCTTGCACTTCTGGCACTTCCGCATGGAAGACGGGGAGCGCCAAATCTTCCAGAGCCCTGTCCAAGGTGAACCCTACTTACAGACCCAAGTGGAAAGCGGCCTGTATTCGGTGTTCCATTTCTGCCAAGCCTGGTTGAAGTTAATGGGTCATCGCCGCTTGCGTTTCCTGTACCTACAGGGTGGGTCGCAACCGCGCCCCCAACACGAAATGCTGTTGGGTTACATGCGCAGTGTGTCGCGTGAACACACCAACATTCAATTCAAGATGATTTCGCGGCGTGGCATTCTGTCGCACAACCTCAGTTGGATTCCCAACCTGCTTCACGAGCTGGGCGAAGCCGGGACGGAACCCATTCAGGTCCGATTCTCAGACGGCCGCCGCCAGGCACTCGGCCTGCAAGAAGTCGGCATCCCCGAGAAGGGCGATACGCGCGAATTGCCGCGCGAAGGCGGCGTCTACTTAATCACGGGCGCGTTAGGCGCCTTGGGATACCCGATTGCCGGCTTCCTGGCCCGGCACTACCAAGCCAAGTTGATTCTGGCCGGTCGCAGCAATCTCAACGAAGCCATCGAAGAAAAACTGGCGACGCTGCAACTGGCCGGCGCCGAGGTTCTGTACGTGCCAACCAACCTCGCCAGTGCCGGTGAAACCGAAGCCTTGGTCAATGCCGGCCTAGAACGGTTCGGCACCATTAACGGCATTGTGCATGCCGCCTCGCGTTTGGAGCTCAAACCCTTTACCGACGTGATGCTCAAAGATTTCCGCGTCGCCTTGGGCGCCAAAACCGGCGGCTTGCTTTACCTCGACTACTACACCCGCGATCAACCCCTCGATTTCATGCTGTTAATTTCCTCCGCCGCCGCCTGGTTCGGCGCCGCCAAAATGACCCCCTTCGCCACCGCCAACGCCTTCCTCGACAGCTTCGCCGCGTTCCGCAACAGCCTGGGTTCGGAACGACCGGGCCACACCACTTCGATCTGCTGGCCGATGTGGGGTGAGCTCTCACCGGAATCGGTCTCGGCCGAATTACCCGATCCAACGCTTTCAGATGCGGTGGCGCGCGCCATCTTCGAAGACAGCTTGGCGTTGCGACGCTCGCGCCTACTGGCCCTGTATGGGTTACCGCATTTGGTGCGCGGCTTCGCCCGCTTTGAAAGTGACCAACACGAGGACGACGAATTGCCGGACGGCTTAATGCCAGGCGATACCGCCGCCTTCCTGCGCCACCTCATCGGTCAGGAAGCCAATGGCAAGAACAGTGAAATCGGATTGAAAAACCTCGATTCCGAAGCCGAAAAAAGCATTACCCGCAACCTCGCCGCCGGCTTGAACAGCACTTTGCGCGGCTTGCTCGACGAATACAGCACCGTCAAAGACGTCACCGACTTTATCGCGAACAACGAACGCGGCCTATTGAGCCGACTGCTCTCGTCCCACCGCAACAACGGTAAAAGCGGTGACACCAAAGAGCTCGGAAAACGCCCGGCCAAACAACCCAAAAACGGGATTGCCGTCATCGGCATGGCCGGTCGCTTCCCCGGCGCCCACCAGCTCGAGCAGTTTTGGGACAATCTGCGCCAACGCCATGGTGCCGTTGATTTGGTGCCAGGCGACCGTTGGGACTGGCAACACCTGGAGCAGGAACAAGGTGTGCGCTGTCGTTGGGGCGGCTTCCTCGAGGATGTCCAGCGCTTTGACAATGAGTTGTTTCAAATCGACAACGGCGAAGCCGCCGCCATGGATCCTGGTGAACGCGTTTTACTGGAAACTATTTGGGCGCTGTTTGAAGATGCCGGTTACACCAACGCCACTTTATCGAGTTTCAAGCGCGAGGTCGGCGTTTTTGTGGCGGGCAGCCACGAGCAAAGCACCGGCTCACTCGGGGTGGGTCACTCGCTCTGGCTCAGCGCCGATCGCATCAGCAGTTACTTCGATCTGCACGGCCCGAGTATTCCGGTTGATACCGGCTCCTCCTCAAGCTTGGCCGCGCTGCATTTGGCATGTGAAAGCCTGCGTCGCGGCGAGTGTCGCGTCGCCATCGTCGCCGGCCTCAACCTACACCTACAACCCGACCGCTACCTACACCTCGATGAACTCGACCTGTTGGCGACGGACGGACGGATGCACAGTTTTGAAGCCGGCAACCACGGGATTGTGCCGGGTGAAGGTGTCGGTGCTTTGTTGCTGAAGCCGCACGAGGCCGCACTCAAGGCCGACGACCACTGTTACGCCGTCATTCGCGGCACGGCCGTCAGCCATCGCGGCCGCGCCGGCAACACGATTACCCCCAATCCCGAAGCTCAGGCTGAAGTCGTCACCAAAGCCGTCGCCAAGAGCCAGGTCGAGGCCGCAACGATTGCCGCCGTGGAAATCCAGGGTTTTGGCGCCCAGTTGGGCGACCAAATGGAAATTGCCGGTTTGGCTAAGGCCTTTGGCCACCAAGCGGGTGAACATCGATTCTGCTCGGTCGGCACCGTCAAACCCAACATCGGCCATTTGGAAGCCGCGTCGGGCATGGCGGCGCTGATCAAAATGGTCCTGCAGCTCTACCACAATCACCTGGTCCCAACCCTGCTGCACGACGAAATCAACCCGGCACTCGAGCTCAAAAACACGCCGTTTTACCTGCAAACCGAGGAACAACACTGGCCGCAGATGGCCGTCGACGGCCAAGCACAACCACGTCGCGGCCTAATTACCACCGTTGGCGACGGCGGTACCAGCGCGGCGGTAATTCTCGAGGAAAGCCCCGTCAGCGAAGACTTAACCGAGCAAAATGCGTCGCCCAAACACGAATTAATCTTGCTGTCGGCGCGTAACGAGGAACGACTACGCGATCGCGTCGCCGATTTAATTCACCACTTACAAAAAACCGAGGAAAGCAACCAAGCGCCAAGCTTGCGCAACCTCGCCTATACGCTTCAAATCGGCCGCGAACACATGCAACACCGCATGGCGGTTTTGATCGACACCAAGGAACACTTGCAAGAGGAACTGAGCTTGTTCCTGCAGGGCGGCGAGAGCCAAGTTCAAACCGGCTGTGAGCAAAACGACCGCGTCTTTGGTATGTCCCTACAAGATCGTGCTTACCTCAAAGGTCTAGCCGACGCCGGCCACCTCGGCCAGTTGGCGGCATTATGGCTGGAAGGCGCCCGCATCGACTGGCGCATCTTGCGGCTGGCGGGCAAATTGGTGCCCTTACCCGGCTACCCATTCAAAGGCCAAGATTTTGTAACGCCGGGCATGACAAGTGAACCGTTGCGCCGCAAACCACGGGCGGCTCAGCAGGGCGAAGCGACCGCGCCGGCCACGACACTCGGCAGCCACATTCCGCCGGAAAAAATCGGGGAACTGTACCGCATGCTCACGCACATCGCCGAGGGTCAAGCCAATCCCGACACGCTTAAAAACGTCAAAATTTTCCGCCGCTCTTAGGCCGTTAACGCGCAAATAATCAGGACATCAGGATCTCTTCCTTTTTCCATCTTTGCCGGCGTTTCCAAGGCGCCACACACGAGAACCAAATTACAGAGAAACGCCCACCGGTGACGTTCACTTCCGCCGACGTCCACCGGCCTCTTTTTTTCCCCACATTCTGTTGGTGAAACAGTTGGATCAAGTGCAACAACCGTCGCCAAACCTGACGAAGCCCGTTAACGACCGCCTAGCTCAAGGTGGGTCGTTCGGGCGCAATTAACATCAAGAAATCTTGGGCTTCCAAGACAAAGTCTTCGCCAGGATTGCTGAACACGCGGCCTTCGTCGCCGCGTTGCACCGCGACTGCAATCGATTGGTGCTGTTTTTTGAGATCGAAGAAGATGTCGATAAAGGTTTTGCCAACCATCGACCCGGGGATACGCAACTTGTAGAGTTCGTTACCGCGATTGTAGGCCAGCAATTCGGAAATAACGGTGGAAATGCCGTGGTTGAGGGCGGCGCGCGCGATTAAACTACTGCTCAACTCGCTGTGAACAATGATTTCGTTGGCGTTGGCGCGTTCGCAATGCTGCACGTTGCGTTCATCGGATAACTCAACAATCGTGTAAACCTCGGGGTTAATCGACTCCACCGTCAGCGTGGTTAAAACCACCGCCGCATCACGCGCCGAAACCGGCAGGTTGTCATTGCCGAGCACAACCGCCGTGCGCGCGTCCGCCAAATTGGCCCGCGCGAAGGTTTCTTCGTCACACTCGCCGTGAATCAGGAACAACATGTCGTCGTCGACCGGCTTCTTCTCGATGGTGTCGATAATGACAATCGGCGTTTCGGCGGTGGAGGGATCCTTGCGTAGCTCTTGGTAAATGAAATTGGCACGGCGATTCCAGCCGCACATGATGATGTGGTCGCTAAATTCAATCTTGCCCATACCGCGATCTTCCTTAATACGTTTTTCAATCAAAAAACCGGCGAGCGTGGCACTGAGCGTGCCCAAAACACCAATCCCAAACAACATCAGAAACACAGCAATCGCGCGACCGCCGAACGTCGCCGGCGAGATGTCGCCGTAACCGACCGTGGTTAAAGTAACAATGCTCCACCACAAGCCGTCAACGAAGCTCAAATCTTTTTCAAGCAGAGAGATCGCAAACCCGCTGAGGAACAACAAAACAAACACCACCACAAAAACGCGGTGCAAGTTTTCCTGGATACAGAATTGAATGAATCGTTGCATTAATGATTTAACTTTCATGCGGCCACCCAGCAGCGGCGATGACACCGACGACGCGGCTCACCGACCAAATCCCAAACCAATCCCGTTTGCGGCGTGGATCGAGGATTGTTCACCTTGAATAAGACGTTTGGTTTCAGTCATTATAGAGAAGAATCTCAGGGTTGACCACCTCCATCCGCCGTGCACCAGAACACCGGCCGGCCAGGACACCGTCAGCGGCGTCGCCCGCAGCAGGCCGACACCGGTCGTGCCGAAAGGAAGGTCACCACCCGTTCGCGCTGGAGGCCGTCCCCGGCCCAGGGCGAATTTTCATTTGTTTTGATGTCTCCTATGGCATACTGAATACTTACATGTTTTTCCCAATACCTAGCTGGACAAAATTTAAGGTTGTGGTTACATGGGGCTTAGCGATCTCTGGAAGCATCAGCATAAGGACGGCGAAGACGGCGATGTGCGCCCTCTCGTCGACATCCCCCCTGCCCTCCAAAAAGAACTGAACCCGCCGGAAGACGCCATGATCGGGCGCATCATCGCCGGCCGCTACCAAATTGAATCAGTTCTATCCAAGGGCGGGATGGGTATTCTGTACCTGGCCAAACACCGCAGTCTTCCAAAACAATTCGTTATCAAACTCATTCGCATGCAAGGCCTTAGCGGTCGACAGCGCGAGGTTTACCTGGGGCGCTTCAAGCGCGAAGCTCGCGCCGCCGCCAAGGTCAGCCACCCCAATGTCGTCGAAATTGTCGACTACAACATCATTGATAGCGAAACTCCGTATATCGTCATGGAGTTCGTCGAAGGCCAACCGCTCAGTGACTTCATCAAGGAGTACCACGACGGTTTGCCGATCGAATGGTTTTTCAGCCTCACCAAGCAGTTGTGCCGCGCCATGGAAGCCATCCACCAGTCGGGCATGATCCACCGCGACATTAAGCCCAGCAACATTATGGTGCGTCACGACAGCGCCGAGTTGCACCTCACCATCCTCGACTTTGGCCTCGTCCATCTCATGCAAAATGATTTGGAGACCAACAACGTCAAACTTACCGCCCACGGCCATATGGTCGGTACGCCCGCTTACATGTCGCCCGAGCAGTGCCGCGGCCAAACGGTTAGCCGTAAAACCGATATTTACTCGCTGGGTTTGGTCGCCTACGAAATGCTAACGGCCCAACCCGCCGTGCTCGGCGACGATTACCTAATCATCATGGGCCGTCAGATTAAAGAAACCCCCACACCGATCCAACAGTTTCGACCGGAGATTCCCGACGAAGTCTGTCGCGCCATTGACAAAGCGATTTCCAAACGGGCCGACGACCGCTACGCATCGGCCCGCGAATTTTACAAAGCCATCGAAATCGAGCAACACCAATTCACCATTGGCCAAACACGCGGCGGCAATCACGGCCACCGCCAACGGTTATTAGCCGACGCCGACGACATCGATACCGTGGTCATGACGCGCACCGACATCGCGACGCCGCTTGCCCGCAAACCTTGGCCCTGGCTGATCGGTGCGACCCTCATCCTCTTGCTCGCTGCCTCGGCTTGGTGGACCGGGCTTTTCTCGGCGCAGGGCGTCGATGAAGCCGATTGGTTTGCGCGTCATTTCAACAACACCTTTTCGCTTCCACTCGAAGAGAAGCCCTTGGGTCGCGACGGCCTGGCCCTCATTCCCGAGAAGCGCTTGCTGTCCCTCATCTACGACGACGGCAGCATTGCCCTTTACAACACCGAAAAGGGCAACTTGGTCCACCAAGTACCCGCCCAGAATATGCGCTGGCTGGCCCATGCCGTCCCCGCCGACGGCGCCTTTCTCGGTCTTTTGGCCCAGGACCAATGTCGCTTGGCCATGGTCGCCAGCGATGATTTCCAAATTACCTATTTCAATCTGTGTGAACTGACTCAGGGCGAACCCGTGATGGATATCGCCTTCAGCCCCCGCCTTGACCGCCGTCCCGAAGAACCCGACCTTGCCGTCCTAACCAGCACCCAACTGTTGATGTTGGATTGGAACGGTCGCGACCAATACCAAATCCTCAAGCAAGTACCCTCGGAAGGCCGCGGCAAACTGGTTTTTGCACGCAATGGCTCGCTGCTGGCCCACTTCGCCGGCGACAACCAAGTACGCGTTTACCGCATGCCCGAAAAAGGCCTCATTCTGCGCGAATCCTATGCCGGCTCCGGCCAGGTCGAAACCGCGTTCTTCTCCGCCGACGAGCGTTGGTTGGTCGCCGGAACACGTGGCAACCAACTGCTTGTTTTTGATCTGTTTAATAAGGTTAAAAAGTCCTACAACGACTTCGACAACTGGGTTCGTTTCTGCATGGTGCTGCCCGCCAACCAACCCGACGGCGAACGCCAAATTCTCGCTTATTCCCAATCAGGCAACTTTAAAGTACTCACCCTTGAAGACTTGCGCCCACGCGAACATTTTGAAAGTCAACGCGCGTTATCGCTGGCCTACAGCGACGGCGGCCTGCTTGCCGTCGCCAAACCCGAAGCGGGTACCGTTCAGCTCTACCATCGCCGCAACCACGACATCTTGGATAATTTACCCGTGCTAAACGGCAGCGTGTGGGATGTGGCGGTACGCGGCGAAGGTGAACAACTGATTGTTGCCGGGCTCGATCCCAATGTCGCGCTGCTCTCCAGCGATCCGCTGCGGCGCGGATCCCGGCTCGAAGGGCACCGCAACAGCGTGACCCGCGTCGCGGTAACCCAAGACGGGAAACGGATGGTCTCCGCCAGCGACGATTTCACCTTAATCCATTGGGATATTGCCGCCGGCCAAATCATCAATCGCACGCGCGCACACGAGGACTTGGTTAACAACGTCATTCTTCACCCAAACAACGATCTATGCGTGTCAACCTCCTCGGATCGCACCGTTAAAGTATGGCGCCTACCGCAATTGAGCCTAGAACAGTCGCTCGCGCCCATGCCGGACAGCAGTGCCGGCGCCGCCTTCAGCGACGACGGCTCCCTGTTGGTCATTGGCGATTGGAGCGGTAACCTGCGCCTCTATCAGACCGATGGTTTCCAACAACGCTTTACCCAACGCATCAGCACGCGTGGTTTGTATTGGATCAGCTTCTTTCCCGGCCAGAACAATCGCTTGCTCATCAATACATCGAGCCAGCAAACGCTGTTGGTCGAACTCGACGACCGCGAGTTCAAAACCCAGGTATTGCCCAACCAAAGCAGTGCCTACGGCGTCACACACGCCTTCTCGCGCTGGCCGGAAGCCAACAGTTTGGCGGTCTTTCGCGGGGATCGCGTGCAGCTATACACGGCGCCGGGTCTGCAACCGATTGGCGATTCAATCGGCCTCAGCGGCGCGCATACCGGCGTCTTCGACCCCAACAAACCGCGCCTGTACATTGGCACCAACGACGGCCGTATCGTGACGCTGGACCTGACCAAATGGCCACGCTGGCAACAAAGCGGCGACTTCTAACTAAGTCACCGCCACCTCCTGCAAGGTTAAGGTGCCTGCATCGCCGTCGAGCGTGACCCGAGCCCCACAGGGAATGGTTGCATTGTCGTCAATATGGCCGAACATCAGCCCGCGCACTACCGGTACGCCCAAGCTGTCACAGCGGTCCGCAATCACCTCTTCCAGGCTAAAACTGTTGCCTTTACCGGGGTCACAATCGGTACACTTTCCGAACACAACACCGGCAACGCGCTGTAAACGACCCGACAACAACAAATGGGTCAGCATGCGGTCAATGCGATATGGCGCCTCATTCACGTCTTCCAAAAAGAGAATCGCGCCTTCAAAGCGCGGTTCATATGGCGTACCAATAATTTGCGTCAAAATCGATAAGTTGCCGCCGACCAAATGACCGCTCGCTTTGCCGCCGCGAAACCGGGTAATACGATTATCGCGCTCCACTTGACCGGGCTTCTTTTCGAAGGCGGGCGGCGCCGCCAGGGGCATCGGCGCCGCTGGTGTCATGACCACGTTTTGAAACGCCTGCAGCGCGTATTCGGAAAATGTTTGCGTGGCAATCGGCCCATGAAAGGTCACCAACCCGGTATGCGCCTGAATGGCACAATGAAGCGCGGTAATGTCACTGTAGCCGACGAAGACCTTCGGGTTGGCGGCAATCGTTTGGTAATCGATATAGGGCAAAATTCGGCCCGACCCGTAGCCACCGCGCAGCGCCCACACACCGTGGACATCGTTATCGGCAAAAGCACGCGTGAGATCGGCGGCGCGATTGCGGTCCTGGCCCGCCAGGTAATGGCTGCGCTCGAACAAATGACGCCCGGGTTTCACTTTAAAACCCAGAGACTCAAGAATATCCATGGCAAAACGGATGTCTTCATTTTCACGCGTGTTGCTGGCAGGGGCGATAAGGGCGATGGTTTGGCCCGCGCTCAAGCGCGGCGGTTTCACAATCACATGCGGCTCCTTGACCGTCGGCCCCACCACCGTAGACGGCGGCATCTTGGCCTGAACACAGGACATTCCACTCACGGCCGCCAATGCGGCACTCGAGCGCAAAAAACTACGGCGATCCATCGACTATCTCCTTACCTTCTTCGGTCAACGCGCGCTTCTCAATAGGGTGGCAAGCCAATTTGCCGGATCGGCGTCCAATCGCCGGCCAAGCCTGAGCGATGATTGGCGACACATTAGCCTTAGTATTGGGCGCGGCGCACGGCGATCACACGCCCATTCTCGGCGTCGACCTCAATCCGTTTATATACGCGCTGACCCGGCCCCAAACTAGCGGTCCCCGAAGCGGGATTCCAGTCAAAGCCGATGATCACGCACCAACGCTGGGGGTCTTCCTCGAGCGTCACTTCTTCCAATAATTTTTCACCGACGCGCTTGCCGTCAAAAAAAACTTCAATGTGGTCCAGGGCAATTTTAACCGCTTCCTTGACTTCTATCATAATGTGTCACTCCGCGCCCCAAATTCATCGCGCCACCCGAACTAACCCACCGATAAGGCGGTGGCGGGCGAATCACCGGAAGAAACCGGCGCTGGGAAGGTCTGATTTGCGATTTATCGTATCAAATTTGTCGCTCGGGTTACTTATAGAAAAGCAGGGTACGCTGTCACGACAACAATCCGGCTGATCGCCTCCCCATCAAAGGGTTGTTGGACGACTTTGCAACGGCTTCATAGAAAAAAGGTCCTTCTCACCAGCCGAAACTCAAGTAAAATGCGGTAAGTAGGACTATGACAAGACACGTGGAACCCATCGCCGAGGTTTCCAAGAAGTGCTTTATTCCCCAAATGGATAGGGACGGTTGATGAGTTGCACCCAATGCGGCCAAGAAAATCCAACTGATGCCTTTTTTTGCAGCCGGTGTGGTGCGTCCATCCACGGGTCCGACGTCGGCTTAGCTGAGCAGGATAGCGACGCCTTCGAAGCGTTGGTGCGCACGCGTTTAGCCGCTGAATACCGCATTCTGCGCGAGCTCGGTAAAGGCGGCATGGCCGTTGTTTTTGAAGCGCACATGCTGGAACTGGATCGCCGCGTCGCCCTGAAAGCACTGCCGTTGGCCCACGCCCACGACCAGCATTTGGTATCGCGTTTTAAACGCGAGGCACGTCTGGCCGCCGGCCTGAACCATCCGCACATCGTCCAAATTTACAACGTTGGCTCGCAGGGCCCCATTCACTACTTCACCATGCCGTATCTATCGCAAGGCTCCTTGGCCGAGATGATTCAAACCGGCATGGATATCAACTTGGCCCTCACCATAATTTCTCAAATCGGCAGCGCCCTTGATTACGCCCACGGCAAAGGTTTGATTCACCGCGACATCAAACCTGGCAACATCATGTTTGACGAACACAACATCCCGCAAATTTTGGATTTCGGCATCGCCAAGGCCCTGACCGGCACCCAAATGGCCACGCTGAACATGACCGCCACCAAGGGTTTTGTGGGAACCCCCCACTACATGAGCCCCGAGCAAGCACTCGGTGAGGAAGTCGACGGCCGCACGGATATCTATGCGCTCGGGGTCGTGTTCTTCCAAATGTTGACCGGCACCCTTCCCTTTCGTGGCAAAGACGCCATTGCCGTCATGTACCAACACGTCAATAAAATGCCGCCCGATCCCAACAAATACCGCCGCGACATTCCCATCGGTCTCGATCAGGTCGTCCTCAAAATGATCGCCAAAAAACCGGAGGATCGCTTTCAGACAGCGGGCGATTTCATGTTGGCGCTGGAAAACTTGGGGCTTATGAATGATCGGCCGGCCACCATTCCGCCCGGCTCGAGCTTGGGGGGCCTCAACAATGCCGCCCTAAAGGCACCGCCCGCCCCCAGTGAAGAAACCACCGCGCCCACCCAACAAGCGCCGCCACCGCCACCACCACCGCAGCCGGTACCGGCACCGGCCGTCGCGCCTGCCGCCTCGCCACCCGAACCGGCCCAGCCGCCGATGAAGGTCGGTAGTGACGCCCAACGCCGCAAACGGCAAACCCTGTGGATCGCGCTCGGGTTGCTGATCTTTCTGCTGAGCTTGATGGCGTTGTTCCTGATCCCCGGCAAACCGAATCGCGACGCCGACCAGCGCCCGCAAGTCCCGGAAAATAACCAGGCTTCGCGCAACGAAATACTCAATGACCATGATCGACGTCAAAACGGTGAAAATGACGGCGGCGACAACGGCACCCCCGAATCGGCCAATCACGAGCCGCTTACTTTTGCGCGCGTGCAAGAAGACCCAGCCTTTGCCAACCGACAGTACCTGAAGCGTTTTTGGTCGGCTGATGCAACGCCGGCACAGCCCCCTTTTCAAGCCGCCTTGAACCCGCAAGATCCAGCCGATAACCAAACCAGCGAGGAAACGGCAAACGTCGAGACCGCAAACGAAGAAGGGCCCGCCCCCTCGCAGACCGTGGTCGATAACACGGAAAAACCGGCCGAACAGACACCTCCGCCAAAAGAGCCGCCGCCTAAAAACAACGGCAAGACGAACAAACCGCGCAACACCAAACCGCGCGAGACCGCCGAACAGAAACTCGCCCGTGAGCGTGCCCGCGTGGCCGCCATGCTCACCAGCATGGAGTTTGTCGCCCTACCCGCCGGTTCGTTTCGCATGGGCAATCGCAGCCGCAAGTATCCCGACGAACGACCGCAGCGCAAGATTGATTTAGACGGCTTCCAAATCGCCAAAACCGAGGTCACCCAAGAACTTTGGCAAGCAGTGATGGGTTACAACAATTCCTGCCTCAAAAGCCCGAAACTGCCGGTACACGGCGTGTCTTGGGGCGAAATTGAAAGCTTCTTCTCACGCTTGCACACTTTAACCGGCCAAACCTTTCGCCTTCCCACCGAAGCCGAATGGGAATACGCTTGCGGCGCTACCGATTTAAAGCCCAGCAGCGCCTGGTTCAGTGAAAACAGTTCGAAAATCGGCCCAGTCGCCAAAAAAGAAGCCAATTCTTTTGGCTTGTACGACATGCAAGGCAATGTATGGGAGTGGGTGTCGGATTGGTACGAAGTCGGTTATGACAAACGCGCCGACCGCACCAACCCGACCGGACCAGAGTCGGGCTCACAGCGCGTGATCCGCGGCGGCGCATACGATACCGACAGCCAAGAGTGCCGCTGCGAAAACCGCGACAGTCGCCCGCCGATTTTGCGCGATTGCACCATTGGCTTCCGCTTAGTTGCGGTCCAACTGTAACTGAACCCTAAACAGCGCTCTCGTCGGCCTCCGGCGCCTCGAAAACAGCATAACCGGCGCGCGCCGCCACCAAACGGCCGGCTAATCGATAGAGCGCGGCCGCCTCCGGATGAATCTCATCGAGCAACGCGGCTTGGCGTTGCAACACGCCCACATCACCACGCACGGCCGGCCCGGAATAGGGCAAATCCAAAGCGCCGTCTAAAGCATTGGCCACACTGTTTTGAATCAAAGGTTTTAGCCAATCCAACGCATCGCCGCGGTCGTCAGCCAGCGGCTCGAGCAATTCGGCACCACAGCGAATCAGCAAAGGAAGAAAATTGGCGGCGGTCACGGCGGCGGCATGGTAACGCGCCCACTGATCGCCAACTAAATGATGTAAATGGCCCGACCAAGCCGCCACCCAAGGACGTACCAATGCCTCGATCTCGCCCTCGTAGGCGTAGTGCGTGCCGGCGGGCATCGGGGCGCCGTCTTTTTGGGCAAACGTCTGTAACGGATGGAGCTTGCCGATCACGCCACCCGCCGCCTGTAGCGGTGTTAGTAATGAAAGCGGTGTGGCACCGGAAAACAACAAGACGGTTTTGCCGGCAAGAGGCGTGGTCGCCAGCACTGTAACCAGTTCGGCTAATTCATCATCGCGAACGGTCAGGCAAATCACGGAAAGCGAGGCCGACCAAGCCGCCAACGAGGAACTTGTGTCGCGACGACGTTCGGCAACGCGGTGGCCCAACGCGCGAAGCGAGGTCGCCAAGGACGAACCCAGGCGACCCATACCAATAATCCCAACTGGGCCGGTCATGCTTAGACTTTTAAGGCCACGTCGTCGGCGTCACCATCCGGGTAACGCGCCAACAACGGCGTGACTTCTTCAGCCAAGAATTCGTGGACCTGTTGTTCGGAGCGACCCGTGTACTGTGAGGGCGCCATCATTTGGTCCAAACCGGCGCGGTCAATGCCGAAACGCGGATCGGCGGCAATGCGGTCGAGTAAGTCGTTTTCGCCACCTTCGATCTTAACCATGCGACCGGCTTCCAAGGAGTGAACACGAATCGCCTCGTGCAACTCCTGGCGGTCACCGCCGCGTTTAACGGCTTCCATCATGATGTTTTCGGTCATCATAAATGGCAACTCGGCGGCAATGCGGCGGCCGATCATTTTGGGATAAACCACCAACCCATCGATGACATTCTTGTAAATCAACAGCACCGCATCCACCGCCAAAAAGGATTCGGGAATCGAGATGCGTTTGTTGGCCGAATCGTCGAGGGTCCGCTCAAACCACTGGGTCGCGGCGGTAAAAGCCGGCGACTGCGCGGCGGTAATCACATAACGCGCCAGCGAACAAATGCGCTCACTGCGCATCGGGTTGCGCTTGTAGGCCATTGCACTGGAACCAATTTGGTCTTTGGCAAAGGGTTCTTCAATCTCTTTGAGGTTGGCCAAAAGGCGCAGATCGTGGGCGAACTTACTGGCTGATTGGGCGATGCCGGACAGCACGCCGGTCACCTGCGCGTCGACACGGCGCGGGTAGGTCTGACCGGTGATGTAACCCTTGTCGAAACCCGCCGCTTCACTGACGCGTTTGTTGAGTTCCAGCACTTTGTTATGGTCACCGTTAAACAACTCGAGGAAACTGGCTTGTGTGCCGGTGGTACCTTTTACCCCGCGAAAACGCAGGTTCGCCAAACGGTGCTCCAGATCTTCGTGGTCCAGCACCAAATCTTGTAACCACAGCGCCGCACGTTTGCCGACGGTGGTCAACTGAGCCGGCTGAAAGTGGGTAAAACCCAAGGTCGGCATGGCTGCATGAGCAGCGGCGAACTTACCCAAAGACGCCATAACGGCGCGCAACCGCTTGCCGACCAGTTCCAAACCCGCCTTGATTTGGATTAAATCGGTATTATCGCCAACGTAGGCGCTGGTGGCGCCCAGATGGATAATCCCTTTGGCTTGGGGGCACTGCTCGCCGAAAGCAAAGACATGACTCATCACATCATGGCGCGTCTCTTTTTCGCGCTTTTTGGCAACGTCGTAGTTGATGGTGTCGCGCGAGGCTTCCATTTCAGCAATTTGCGCGTCGCTAATCGGCAACCCCAAAGCCTGTTCCGCTTTGGCGAGGTCGATCCACAACCGCCGCCAGGTACGGAACTTGTAATCGGGTGAAAAAATGTGCGACATCTCAGCGGAACAATAACGCTCCACCAATGGATTTTGGTAGTTGGGAAACGACATATCATCCTCTTCGTTATTCAACGATGGTGACATCCTGCGCATGCACCATAATCGTTTGGATTAACTTTTCAACCTGATCAACCGGCGTAAAACGGATCGAGGCGCCGTTGCCCAGAACCTGGGTCGCGGTTGAAGTGGCCCGCAGCTCGCGGATTTCATCCATCTTCAAACCACCGACGCCGGTGTAGCGGCGGAAGTAAGGACCGGTGATGGTGTTGACCACACGGATTTCCTGCTGGTTGACCCAGACTTCCAGGCCCCAGATATCGATGGCGGCGGTAAAGAAGTAAACAAAAATCGCCAGTGCGACCAAAAAACCGGTGCCAAAAATACCAAAGTAGACCCAGTAGGTTAAATTGGGATCGCCGGCAATCAACATAAACGGGGGTAACAGTTCGGGCTCGGCGAGTTTTTCAACCATGTAACTAATAAAAAAGGAGAAAGCCACCAAGTAGCACAGGAAAATCACCAAAATCAAAAGCCGCGTTTTGGGTGCGTGTGTGTAAACGTGGGTTTCCTGGCTAGGCGTCTGAAACGCCACTTCTCCGGGTCGGTAGATCAACGCATCTTCAAGTGGTTCCATTTAAAAGATTTAACCCTCTTCTTCGCACTTGGGATCGACTTGTTACCTTGGGCATCATACCACAAAGAAAGCGTCGATGCGGGCCGGATCGCCGCGTTGAAACACGAAAGCAACGACCACCGAGAAAGCCCGTCATTAGCGCGAAAAAGCCGGTTGCTGTGCGCGCAACAACGCCAACAGCGCGCGATTGGCCTCGGGAAAGGCCGCATCGTCCAACTGCGACCACGGCAACCATCGCGCCGCGACAACCTGGCGCAATTGCAAGGCTTGTGGATTTTCGGCGGTGACCAAATAAAAACGCAATAACACGCGCCGCTCCGGGTAGTCATAGTCGATTTGCTGGAAAAGCCGGCCAACGCGAATGGTTAAACCTACTTCTTCTTGGAACTCACGCGCCAACGCCGTTGGGTCGTCCTCGCCCACTTCCGGTTTGCCGCCGGGAAACTCCCATTTCAAGCCTAAATGCGTGTCGGCCGGGCGCTGGGTCACGAGAATACGGTTGTCGTTGATACACAAGCCAACGACCACATTGATGGTGGCAGTTGCGGTCACGATGAATCTCCCTCATTAAATGGGCTCAAAAGAAAACGACCCCTCACCGTGGGGGGTGAGGGGTCGTTCGAAAATGGCTTTTGGGTGTGGCGATTACTTGTTAATCAAGTGACGCAGGCCTTCGGCCATGACGTCACCCATGGTAGCGCCGCCGGTATCGTTACTTTTGGTGTACTCGGCAATAGCGCGACGCTCTTGGTCTTGACGCAAGCGGCGGACACTGAGGTCAACCTTACGCTCACGATGACTGATACGCGTCACGATGACCTGTACCTCTTCACCTTCTTTGTAGTGATCGGTTGCTTTAGCACCACGGGGAATGTCGAGTTCGTTGTTGCGAACCAGACCTTCCACGTGTTCGGCCAACTGCAAGAACACGCCAAAGTCAGTGGCTTTGGTAACGCTGGCGGTGATGTAATCACCTTCACGGTAGGTTTTGGTGAAATCGAGCCAGGGGTCGTTGCCCATTTGCTTCATGCCGAGCGATACCTTTTTGCTTTCGGTATCCACGGCGAGAATGACGACTTCGACTTCTTCACCTTTCTTGACATACTCGTTGGGATCGGCGGTGCGCTCGCCCCACTTGAAGTCGCTAACGTGAACCAAACCGTCGATGCCGTCTTCGATTTCAACGAAGGCACCGAACTCGGTGATGTTGCGAACTTTACCTTTGACCTTGCTACCCACGGGGAAACGCTCGGCCAAAGACTCCCAAGGGTTGTCTTCAGTTTGTTTGAGGCTGAGGCTGACACGACGTTTGTCGGAATCGAGATCCAACACTTTAACGCCAACCTCTTGGCCTTTTTGCAGAACCTGACCGGGGTTGCGCACTTTTTTGGTCCAGCTCATTTCAGAGACGTGGATCATGCCTTCAACACCGGGCTCCAGTTCAACAAAAGCGCCGTAGCTGGTGAGGTTGAGCACGGTCCCCTTGACGGACTTGCCGGGAGGATAGTTCTCGCTCACACTCAACCAGGGGTCGGGCATGCACTGCTTGAGGCCCAAGCTGACTTTTTCTTTTTCAGGATCAAACCGCAGAACCTTCACTTCGATCTCTTGGTCCACTTGAACCAAGTCCTTGGGATGGTTAATCCGACCCCACGACATGTCGCTAATGTGCAACAGGCCGTCGAGACCACCAAGATCGATAAAGGCACCGTAATCGGTGACGTTTTTGACCGTACCCATGAGGACCGCGCCCTCTTGGAGTTTGTCGAACAAACCAGTCCGTTTCTCTTCGAACTCGGCTTGCAACAAATCTTTGCGGGACAAAATCAAATTCCCGCGACGACGTTGGATCTTGAGAATGCTGAAGTCGAAGCGCTTACCGAGCAGGTCTTGGTAATCTTTTTGCGGCTTCAACGTGGCCTGTGAGGTCGGCAAAAAGGCACGAACCCCGACATCCACAATAAATCCGCCCTTCACTTTCTCAATAATGGCGCCTTCCAGCGTCTTTTCTTTGGTAGCGACTTCCTCAATTTCATCCCAAACATGGGCGATGCGGGCACGTTCATGTGACAGCGGAATGTGTTGCGCTTCAGGGTTGAAACGCAGAACCATCACTTTGATCTGTTGGCCCTCTTTGGTTTTGAGGTTGCCTTCTTCGTCCTGGAACTCGGTGGAGGGCACCGTGCCTTCCACGCGGGCGCCGATGTCGACAACAACGTCTTGTTCGCCGATGTTGACTACGGTGCCGGTTACGATTTCACCGGGACGATATTCGCGGAATTGGTCGTATTCCTCGAGCAATTCCTCGAAGCTCTTACCTTCGACTGCTTCATCTTCCACATCGTCGTCGTCTTGTTCGGACATGTCGTCAGATTGGAGCGCCGGCTCAGCGGCTTTTGCCGCCGGGGCAGTGGCCTCAGCTACCGGGGCTGGTGCCTCGGCTGCCGGGGCGGGTGCCTCGGCTGCCGGGGCGGGTGCCTCAGCTTCAGCGGCCACTTCGGCTTCGCGGTTTCCTTCTACGGCAGCGGCATCTTGCTTTTCTTCTGCTGCAGCTTCAGTTTGTTTCATGTCAGTTTGGTGCTCATTCGTCATGACTGTTTCAAAACCTCCAATGAGTTCACGTTTTGAAGGCCTTCGGAGTTTTTAATAGTTGGTTTGTGTTGGTTAGTTCCCACGCCACCCAAAAGCCAAAGCTGTATTTTAACAAACAACTTCAGGAAACGGAAAAGCTAAATCCCAATGCGACCAACAGAGACACCGTTGACATGCAAAAAAAACCAAAAAAGGCGTTGATAGGCCGAATTCTCGACCTTCTTTCGCCCCGCTCAAACCACGCACGCCGCAACTTGGCAAAAACACCGCAACCGCCCGCGCTAAAACCGCACTAAGTAAGCCAAAGCAAAGCCAAGCTGCGCCCAGAACATCATCAAATACATGTGTTTCCACGATGGGTGGTTTTCCACTTGGCTAAGCGCATCCGGGTCGCGCAGAATCAGGTACACGGTATAACCGCCCCACAATGCCAGCGACGCTCCCAGCAGAACCAGCAAGGTTGGGTCGCCGCTAAGGATCGGTTGGCCGTCGATTTTCAGAAAAACCCCGACCGGAATAAAAAGCCAAGGCACGACAAAACAAGGCGCAATCATGCGCGCCGCGCGGCGTACCCCGAAACGCTGCGGCAAGGTAATACAGCCACCGCGCCGGTCGCCTTCCATATCGCTGAAATCCTTGGTACTCGCGGCACCGATCAGGAAGAAGAAGAAACACAAACCGATAAACCACGGCTCAATCGCCCCAATGCCCGCCAACACCGACCAACCGGCAACCTTGAGCATCAACCCACGCGGGATGGCGATCGTCAGATTGGCCCCAAAGGTCAAACGTTTGGTGCGACCAAAAACAGGCATGGAATAAATCCAGGTAAAAACAGCGGCGGTCAGATAAAAAAAGAAACAGGCGTGTTGTTCCAACGGCGCGGTCCAGCGTTCCCCCCAACTTAACGAAGGGTCGGCTACAATCGGCCAGGTCATCACCACACTGATCACATACAGCAGCCAAGTACAGATATGGGCACCGCGCCGGCTAATCGCTTCCGTCACCAAAGGTCGATCCGGCTTGTTGACCCGGTCGATTTCGAGATCGTAAATCTGATTGAGGCCGTTACTGGCCGCATTCAACAGCCCGGCCGCCAGCGCCGCGACCACGACCAACGCCGCGAGGTCCCAGGAAAAGGCGGTGGAAAAGGCGCTGTGGCGCGAACCCCACGCCGTCATGGCACCCGAGGCCACGCCCAACATGGGCGCAATCAGGGTAAAAGGGCGGGAAAAATGAAGGTACTGACGCATTTGGTTCAAAATAGCCGGTCGTTCGTCAAAGGAAGCCGGTCGCTCGAGCGACAGGTCACGCATGAAGGGTTCTCCTTCCGAGCCGAAAAAGGGGCTCGGTATGCATTCGCATCATAATTAGCCGGGATCAGAAAGAGTCGCCCGGAATTTCAAGTAGTCGGGAGGCAAACACAAACTGGTAGCCCTCCCGATCCAGGCGCGGCATCACATCGCGCAAAGCCCGGATGGTTGAAGGATAAGGGTGTCCGATGGCAACGGCACGACCTTCGCGGTCGGCAATCGTTCGGGTTTCTTCGAGTTGTTTAATCGTAAATTCGTAACTTTCTTCCGCGTCAAGAAACACATCCCGCTCGGTGGTGCGCATGCCTTTGCTTTTCGCCAGCGCGTAGGCCACCGTCTTCGGATTGGTGCGCGAGTCGATCCAATACAAATCGTGTTTTTTTACTTCCTCAAGCGCGGCGTCCATCAAGGTGCGGTTGGCGGTGATTTTTGAACCCATATGGTTGTTGACGCCCACCACAAACGGCACCGATTTCAGCGCTTGACGCACCGCCGTGCGCACTTCGCTTTCGTTAAGGTACGACAGAATCGCGCCTTCACCCGGGTTGGTTTTGGGGAAATTATCGGGCTCCATCGGCATGTGCAGCATCACCTCGTAGAGATGCTGGTGCAGGTACATGCTGTTGGTCGACGAGTGTGAAAGGTGCGGCAAAACGGCAAAGGTAACCGGCACCTTAAGGTCGAGCAACGGCTGAATCTGGCTAATCGGTCGGTGACCGACATCATCAATGATGATGGCAATCATCGGTCGCGCCGGATTGGCCGGTGTGGTTGCCGGCTGGGCGGTTGCTTCAGCAAGTAAATCCGCTTTGGCCGAGGCGGTTGAAATTTCCAATTCAGGATCGGTCTTGGGGGGCGCAGGGTCGGGTCGTTCCGTTTTGGCCACGGCGGGCGTTGCGTTGCGCGGCTTGTTGCGCGAGTTTTTCTTGGTGGGCTTTTGCCCACGGCCGTCAACAACAAACACCAAACGGAGTGGTTTTTCGTTGTCCACTTCAAGCGCGGCAATTTGCACCAGTTTACCGTTGTGACGCCGTTCTTTACCGGGATCGAAATGGCCGCCGGCGTCCACCATTAGATTTTGTAATGCCCGAATGATCGCATCTTTGCGGGCACGCGACGGCACGACCACTTTCCAGCGTTCAATGCCGTCCTTGGTCACTTTCTGGATGACGGTATCGGAATCGGCCTGAGCAGCAATCAAGACACTTTGCACCATGGCGGTGTTTACCGGACCTTGGCGATCAGGTAACTCGAATTTGAAATAGACGACCGCGGCGCTCAGCAACACAAAGCCGACAAAAAGCACCACCAACAAACGGCGAATCCAATCGAAAGCACTAACGGTTTTCTTTTTTTTGCGGGTTGAGGCCGCGCGCCCTTTGCTGCGTGTTTTTTTCTGAGCCATAAGAACTGTAATCCCAATCAATGCACATTGTGTTTTTTTAGAACGCTGTCGCCGCGCAAAACGCGATGGCGACCCGAAAGGGTATCATCATACCCGAGCAAGCCGCTGGACGCGAGCCCGGGACAACCCCGGCGACCTAATGCGGACACGGAAGTTAGCCAGATCACGGTCGTCGATCACCCAAGTGCAAGGGAAGACAAACCTGGCCGAACCTTACCAACAGAACGAGAAAAACAAGGTAGCAATAATCAAACCAATTCAGCAGAAGCGGCCGCCGACGGCGTCGCCTTGACACCGGGAATCAGCCAGGCAACCAGCGCAAAAACCGAGTAACTAATGTAGGAAATCCCGTGCGCATAGGCCGCCAGCGCCGCCGCCGTGACCGCGTCGGCCCCTAGCAACTGCGTTAGCCCCATCGTGGTGAAGTAGTGATAAGTTCCAATGCCGCCCGGACTCGGCAAAATCATTCCCAAGTTGGAGACAGCAAACAAAAGCACCACCTCGGCAGGACTCGCGGCGACACCAAAGACAGCCAGGATGTAGCCCAACATCAGAACCGAGGCCCCCCACGCGGCACCATTAATTAGGACCAAACCCAGGTAAGCGGAAGGCGAGGTCAACACCGACAGGCCGCCACTCACTTGATCGATTAAGCGCGCCAAGCGCGTCCACAGCGCGGGCTGCCGTTCCAATCCAAAAAGTGCCGCCAAGCGCTTGAGTGACTGGGGTGCGATCGCCGTCCAGAACAAGGCCGCCAGGCCCAAGAAAACGACACCGGTAAGCGCCCAGAGGGCGGCGGCGGCGCCCGGAAAAAGCGCCGTCAAGCGGTCGTGAAAAAAGGTCAGCGAAAAACCGACCAACATCGCAAAGACACTTAAATCGAGCAGTAAACGATCGAGCACCACTGTCGCCGAAACGCTGCCTAAATCGCGACCGGTACCGCGATAAAGGGCCACAATACGCGCCAGCTCGCCCAAGCGCGAGGCCACATTGGTTACGCCGTATCCAATGCTGAGCGCGCGCACACTTTGCCACAGCTCGCCACGCCGATGTGGTCGCGGCAACAGATACCACCAACGCAAACCCCGCAGAAACAGCGCACTCAAGGTCAAGGCGGTAGCCACCCATGTTTGGTACAAAGCCAGGGACCTGATTTGGTGCCAAACCGCACCGAGATCAACCCGTGCGAAGGCCAAATACAAAAAAACCAGGCCGATCAATAAGCCCAACAGCGTCGCCAAACGGCGTTTAAACACGGCACCGGCGGTGTCGTTGGAAGCATCAGAGGGATTCAAAACACACCCACACGTCAAAAATGAGCGACCCCGTGTCGCGAAAACGGTTCTTTGCACAAGCAATGCCGAAAAAACCACCACATGGCAGACAACGGCAGGAACCATACCACAGGCACCTCGAAAAGGCGGCCATGGCAAGCATGACGGCGTTAAAAACACCGCACGCGTCACGCCGACGGGAGTCGGACCGGTGAAAAACGAAGGGTAAACCCATCACAACAATCGCCACCATTGTCTCCAGCGACAGATACAGGCAACCAGGCCAAACAGCGACCACGGCACCCAGCGCCCCGGGCATTGATCAACTAGCACTTCAAACAAATTCAAATTCAAGCACTTACGTACGCTTCGCAAGTTTTCAACAACGACAGAATGTTTTACTTTCAGCGAACCTGCGAACGTAATAGAATTTGACCTGAGTATCCACGACCGCCAACGAATCCTTTGGGTTCTGCGCTTTTCCCAAGTGCGCGGTAACCGGCATAGACGGGCCGGTGATGAAACTTGGATACGCAGGACTCACTTTCCGCTTCATTCCGCCCTTAACGCAACGCTGAATCCCCCCTTAACCTGCCACATGGAGATGTGGCGGAGATACCATGCAAAGCCTTGCCAAGTATAAACTTATTGGAATCGCCCTGATCTTTATTCCCCTTTTGGGTTACCTGTACCACCGCTCGGTAACGGTGGATCCCGGCGAACATTATTATTTCATCGAACGGCTACGCAAGGTCGAGGCTTGGGAAAGTGCGCTTTCGCGTGATTTACTTAAAACGACCTACGGCTTGCTGTCACACGTCGGCCCGGCGGGCACCATTGAAAGTGTGCCCACCGAATTACTCGAAGAATTGCACAACGTGCCCGCTTTTATTGATCCCGACGGCATAGAGGCGATTCGCGCCGATCTGAAAACTTATCACAACACCCTCGAACGCAAGGTCAAACTGCTGGAAGAGTACAAGCACAAATACGCCATTTTGCGTAACTCGCTGCGGTACTACCCTTCCTTGTCGGAAGATCTCGCCAACGATCTCGACAGCCGCGGCGACCGCAAACAACAAGCGCTGCTGCTAGACCTTCAAAGCCAAGTCCTGCTGTACCACATGGCCTCCGCCCAGGAAGTGGTGCATTCCCAAAGTGTGCTGACAACCAACCGCATGCGCGAGCAAATCGAGACCAGTATCGGCAAGCTGCGCAAGCTGGTTAATGACAACCCCAATGCGAAGAGCAACAAAGAAGTTTTGATCGTCATCAACCACGTGGAAAACATTCTGTTTTTCAAAAGTGAGATCGACAAACTGCTCCACGTGTTTAACATCGCACTCCAACCGCAGTCTTCACAGATCTTTGGCTCGATCAAAAGCACCTACAACCACTACTACGAAATTGCCCTGACCGACTCCAACCATTTCCGCTTGTGGTTGTTCGCCTGTTCCTGCTTGTTGGTGACCATTATTTTAGTTGCGCTGCTGCGCTTGGGCACAATCTCGGAAAATCTCAAAACCGCCAACCTGCGCCTGGAAGACTACACCAAGAACCTCGAACGCATGGTGCAAACGCGCACGCTGGAGCTCAAAGCCAAAAACGAAGCGCTCGAACAGACACTGGAAAAACTGCAAACCATGCGTGATCAGATGGTGATTCAGGAGAAAATGGCGTCGCTGGGGGCGCTAACCGCCGGTATTGCCCACGAGATCCAAGAGCCGCTGGACAAATTGGCCCGCTCGGCTTGGGACGCCGAAGCCCAGGCGACGCACCTGCTTAGCGAAATTCGCTCCAAGAAAAAAATGGTCAGTCGCAAGGGGCAACAAGAGCTCATGCGGCTCAGCGAAATGCTTTCCAGCCACATAGAGGTCGTCCTCAAACACGAGCACTCACTGCGCAAACTGATTCACGGCATGATGATGCACGCCCACGCCAAGGATAAAGACCATCACCAAACCGACCTCAACACCTTGATTGAGGAATTTCTGCGGCTCTCATACTACGGGATGAAAGCCAAGGATCCCAAATTCTCGCTGGTCATTGAAAAAGACTTGGATCCCGAAGTCGAAAACCTCAGCCTCCAGGTTGAGGACATGGCCCAAGTTCTGATAAACCTATTTAACAATGCCTTTTACGCGTTGCAAGCACGCCGCCTGGAAGGCGATCCCAATTACGAACCGAAACTGATCGTGACCACCAAGAACAGCGCCAACCGCGTCGTAATTCGCGTGCGTGACAACGGCCCCGGCATCCCCCAAGACATTCGCAACAAAATCTTTAAGCCGTTTTTCACGACCAAACCGTTGGGCGAAGGAACCGGTCTTGGGCTCTCGATTAGCTGGGAAATTATCACCCAAGGTCACCAAGGCGAACTGAAAGTTCAGTCCGAGGAAGGCGCCTTCACCGAATTCACGATTGTCTTGCCCAAACGCCTGAAACCAGCCGGGATCAGCGAGAAAACGCCGGCCTAAAGGCCGCCGCCGCCAATCACAGTCTTGACGCGGGCCTGAATCGCGATACAATGGCGGGCTCATTGACCCGAACCCGAGCCCTTAGCGGCCCCAAGCCCGATTACGGCTGCCGCCACCCGCTCACCAATAGGGATAACGAGCTTTTTTTAAACGGCTTATGCCTACGATTGAACGAGGAGTCAACCATGACCGAGGAAGTCAAAAACGCCCCGGAACAAGACGCCGAAGCCGCCGTCGACAACACCATTTCCATCGAAGATTTTATGAAAGTGGACTTGCGTGTCGGCAAGATCCTGAGCTGCGAGCGCATTCCCAAGTCCAAAAAGTTGCTCAAAATGGAGGTCGACCTCGGTTTTGAGAAACGCCAAATTCTGGCGGGCATGGCGCCTTATTACCTGCCTGAGGAAATGCTCGGCCGCCGCGTGGTGGTTGTCGCCAACCTCAAACCCGCCAAATTGATGGGCATCGAATCGCAAGGCATGTTGCTGGCCGCATCGCCCGAAGGCGACGGCGCCGTCCCGGCCCTGCTGACCTTGCCCGAAGGGCTCCCACTCGGCTCAAAGGTTCGCTAATGACCGCTCAGGCTCATGCGTCCTATGGCGAGTACTATCGCGAAGTTGAGCTGCACTGGTGCTGGCGCCGTGGCAAACAAATGATTGTGTCACCGATCGAATTTGACGCCATGGAAAGCTGGTACCAGGCCGAGATCCCTTTACCCGTGGTGTTGCGTGCCATCGACCTGTTTATCGAAAAGAAAAACAAGTCGTCGCGCCGCAAAGGCACCTTGCTGCTGAACCAAGTTGACAGCACCGTGCAAAAAGTCCACCGCGAGTACGATATTCTCCACCAAGGCGAAGGCGAAAGCGAAGAGAACGGCGATCTTTTGGGCAAAAAACTCAAAAGCATCCAACGCCGACTCAAGAAGATGTTGCCGGAAGTCCCCGACCAGGCCGCCCTCATCGAGCACAGCATTCAAGCCCTCGCCGCCGTCGATGTGGCCGGTATCGTCGACATCGACACCATTGACGCGCGCCTCCAAGAAATTGAGAACGCGTTGATCGAAGCCTTTACCGCCGCGCTGTCAACGGAAGAACTGCAGTACATGCGCCAAGACATTGAGGAATTGCTGCCCGAGGCCGAAGAACCCAAACTCTTCGCCAAAATGCTGCAAGACTCGGTGCGCGACCATTTCGGACTGCCACGCTTCAACCTGCTCAGTTAAGCGACGGTTACTGCAACGGTGCAAATAATCGCGCCACACTTACCGCGAAGCGGAACCAAAACGGCCGCTCGCGGTAGGATTTCGCCGTAACCCGGCGACTCTGAGCCAAATCAGCCGCCAGCATTTTTTGCACCTGGTCGGCAAAGTCACGGTCCAAAAACAGCAGTGTCAATTCGAAGTTTAGAAAAAAAGAGCGGTAGTCAAAGTTGGCGGTGCCGACGGCGGTTAGATGATCGTCGACCAACAGGACTTTTTGGTGCAGAAAGCCAGGACGGTAGCGGTAGAACTTCACACCGACCCCGTCCAGCTCATTGATGTAAGCAAAGGAAGACAGGTAAACCGCAAGGTGATCAGCGCGTTGCGGCAAAATGACGCGAACATCGACGCCGCGCACCGCCGCCAATTTGAGCGCGGCAATAATCGCCTCGTCGGGCACAAAATACGGACTGGCGATCCACAAACGTTGATGCGCACTGTTAATCAAATCGAGAAACATTAAATGGCAGGTGGCGTGATCGTCGGCTGGTCCGGTCGGCAAGGTCAACACCCTTGTGCCTGGCTGCGCCGCGCTCTGCAAGTGCGGCTCAAACACGAGCCGTTCCCCGGTCGCCCAATGCCAATCCTCGAGAAATGCCAATTGGAGACAGGCCACCGCCGGCCCGCGCAAATGGCAATGGGTATCGCGCCACGGGCCGAAGGTGGGGTTCTTGCCTAAATAGTCATCGCCCACATTGTGACCACCGACGAACGCGTCGATTCCGTCGACAATGACCAACTTGCGGTGGTTGCGAAAGTTGATTTGAAAGCGCTTCCCCAAACCGCGCACCGTGGTGAACGACGCAACCCGAACACCGGCCTGGGTGAGGAGCGACCACTGAGCGCGACCAAATTGGTGACTGCCGATGCTGTCGTAAATCAGCAACACGCGAACCCCGCGACGTGCACACGCCGCCAAACGCTCGCAGAACGCCATACCGAGGGGGTCGTTGTGGATGGCAAAAAACTGAACCCACAGTGAATGTTCAGCGCGGTCAAAGGCGGCAAACAGGGCATTGAAGGTCGCCTCGCCATCGATTAGCAGCGCAACACGCCCCCCGCGCAACCAGGGCGATTGTGCCAAGCGCATGAGACCAGGGAAAGCCGTTTCTCGGGAGGGCGTCACCGCGTGAAATCGCGCCAACTGTTCCTGCAAGCGCTTGGCTTGGGCGTACAAGCGCAGATCATCGCGCCGCCGCGCCGCGACATAGCCGTGAAAACGTCGCTCGCCGAACACCCAAAAGACCGGCAATGCCAGATAGGGGAACACCGCCAAAGCCAAAGCCCAGGCAATCGCGCCCTGGGGCGAACGGTCGGCCATCACGACGCGAATCGCGGTCAACAACCCCAGTCCATGAATGAGCAACAAAGCCCACATCGCTAAACTCACAGCCCCGTCCCTCCGCAAAAAATATTCTACAGCAACGGTTTAACCCATGGATATGCCGTCTTTTCATTTGTTGCTCGGCCGCTTTGGGCCACCGCGGCATGATCCCTTGTGTAAGACGGCCTCAACCCCGGCCACCTTGCCGAGGTCGGCCCACGTCGTTCGTCTCCCGCCCAGCCGGCGTAATTTGTGCTAGTTTGGACCCTGTCTTTTTATTGGTTAACCAGATGACGGATCCGAGATTGCGGCGCCACAACGCCCCCAACCGGAGCCTTGGACGGGAAAGGATCGTTAGACCATGCTTCTTTTGCTGAGTTTGATTCACCTGGCTTTAAACCCAACCCAAAACGAGCGCGCCTTTCCACTTCACGAACAGCGCGCCGAAACTCAAAAATGGCTCTCATTTCTTCTGATCGAACGCGAGGACCAAACCCGCGAAGCGCTGGCCCGCGCCGAACACTTTGTGCCAATGCTGCGCCCTGTTTTTCGCGATGAAGGCGTGCCCGAGGACCTGGTTTGGTTGGCGCTTATCGAAAGCTCGTTCCGCAACGACGCCGAAAGCCCCACCGGCGCGGTCGGTATGTTTCAATTCAAACAGGAAACCGCCAACGCCTTCGGTCTGGTCGTGCGCGGCCGCACCGATCAGCGCCTGCAACCGATCCAATCCGCGCGCGCCGCCGCCCGCTACCTGCGCTACCTGCGCGCGAAGTTCGCCAGTTGGGATTTGGTGTTGGCCGCCTACAACCTGGGTGAAGGGGATTTGCGGCGCACCATGCTGGCGCGCGACAGCGAAACCTGGGAAGATGTGCGGCCTTACCTACGTGAGGAAACCCAGAACTACGTAGAGAAAATTCGCGCCGCCGCCATCATCGGCAACCGCCACCTAGCCGAACGCGGGCCGGCCCCGACCACGCGCCACACCGTCGCCAAGGGCGATACGCTGTTTGCCATCGCGCGCACTTATAACGTCTCGCTGGAGGCATTGCGCCAACTCAACGGCCTAAACGGCAACCATATCAGCCCCGGCCAAAGCCTGACAATCCCGCGCACAACACCTTAAAAACCTCTCCTCAATAGACTTAACCACTAAATCGATTCTTGTGTTTTTTTTACTTGTCACTCATAAGCCTTTCATGTATCCTTTGGCCTTGTTCGACTATGGAGGGTGTAGCTCAGTGGTAGAGCTCCGGATTGTGGCTCCGGTGGTCGAGGGTTCAATCCCCTTCACTCTCCCTTAAAAAAGCCGGCTTAACCGCCGGCTTTTTTATTTTCCGGCAACAACACAGCGCCGCTACGCGCAAGGTGCAACCGGCCCCCTTTTTTTTCGGCAAGCCGCCGACGGCCCCCCACGCGCGATGCAACCAATTCCAACAGCAGGCCTTGGCACGCCCCTGTTTTTTTAACGCATTCCCCACCTGGCTCCGTGTATAATTTGAATTATTGACACACGCGTCACTTTTAACTCTTCCGGAGGAAACCATGCGTTGGTGGGAATTCGGCTTCTTCGCCCTGATTGTACCGGTCATCTTCTTTGCCGGTTATCACGCCGGCGGCTACTGGCACTTGGCCACGCCCCTATTTGTCTTTGGGTTGGTCCCCTGCCTCGATCATATTATCGGCCGCGACACCCGCAATCTCGAAGAGGCACAGTACAAGGTGCTTAAGGACGAACGTAGCTTTCGTTTGCTCACCATGGGTTTTGTTCCCATCCAGTGGAGCGTCGCCGTCGGCGGCGCTTGGGCCATGAGTTGGACCACCCAACCTTGGTGGGTCGTGCCCTTGGCCGCACTCGCCGCGGGCATGGTCACCGGCGCACTCGGCATCACGTTGGCCCACGAGCTTGGCCATCGCAATAACCGTTTCGAACAAACCATGGCCAAGTTACTGTTGGCACCGGTGTGTTATCTCCACTTTATTATTGAACACAACCACGGTCATCACGCCAACGTGGCAACCCCCAAGGACCCGGCAACGGCACGCCTCGGTGAGTCGCTCTACTACTTCGTGGCCCGCTCCATTATCGGTAGTTACCAACATGCCTGGACCCTTGAAACCCGTCGCTTGCGCCGCAAGAACCTACCGCTGTTTTCCTATCACAATGCCATGATCGGGTACAGTTTGTCCCCGCTGCTCTTCGCGGTGGCGGCCTGGCTGCTGGGTGGTTTTCCTGGACTGTTTTTCTTTTTGCTGCAGGCCTTGATCGCGGTAATTCTGTTGGAAATGGTCAACTACATCGAACACTACGGTCTGCAACGACGACAGCTTGAAGACGGCCGCTATGAGAAGGTCGGCCCGCGCCACTCATGGAATGCCGATCATTGGCTGACCAACCGATTCCTATTCCACCTACAACGCCATTCCGACCATCACGCCAACCCGACCCGCCGTTACCAAACCCTACGTCACTTCGACGAAAGCCCGCAGCTCCCCACCGGTTATGCGGGAATGATATTATTAGCTCTGGTTCCACCACTTTGGCGAAAAGTGATGGATCCACTTGTTTTTGCGCACCAAGAAAAATGGGGTGGTGGCATTTAACCGCCCCCACGAGGCGGTACCATGAAAGTTGCAATCGGCGGAGCCAGCGGCCTGATTGGCAAACGTTTGGTTCAACATCTTCAGTCGCAGGGCTTCCATCTCTACCAACTTGTGCGGCCAGGACGATCTCATACCGGCTTTGACGGCGTGTCGACGATTGTGTGGAATCCATCGAGCGGCGACCTAGATCCCGAACAGATGGAAGGCCTAGATGCGGTGATCCACCTCGGCGGCGAGCCAATCACAGGAACCTGGACGGAAACAAAAAAACGGCGCATCCTCGATAGTCGTGTCAAAAGCACGCGCCTGCTCGCCGAAACCATCGCCGGCTTGGAACGACCACCACGGGTTTTTGCCTGTGCTTCCGCCATCGGCTATTACGATCAAACCAATTACACCAAACCCCAAGACGAGAACGCCCCCAAAGGCGAAGGGTTTTTGGCCGAGGTCGGCGCGGCCTGGGAGGCCGCCACCGAGCCGGCAAAAACGGCCGGTGTTCGCGTGGTTAACATGCGTATTGGCATTGTGTTGGATAAACAGGGCGGCGCCCTTAAAGAACTGCTTACCCCCTTTAAAATGGGCGTTGGCGGTGTCGTCGGTAACGGTAAACAAGTCATGAGTTGGATTACCACCGACGACGTGGTGCGCGCTATTACCTTCTGCGTCACCAACCAAAGTCTCAACGGTCCGGTCAACTTGGTCGCACCGGACGCCGCCAGCAATCAGCGCTTCACCAAAATGTTGGGCAAGCTTTTGAAGCGCCCAACCATCCTGCCGGTCCCCGGTTTCGCGATTGGTCTACTGTTTGGTGAAATGGGCCGCACGCTGATCCTTTCGGGCGCGCACGTGGTGCCCCGCAAACTCGAGGAGGCCGGTTTTCATTTTAAGACCGCCGGTTTAGAAGCAGGCCTAAAACACGCGCTGTTCCACGCATCCTAAGGACGCCCCTCAGGACTTGATGGCGAGATCGCCCAAGATGCGGGCCCACAACAGCGAGAAAGACCGCGTGAGGCCGTCAGCAGGATGAAACCACGTGCGGCCATGGTCGGCCCCGGACCAAATGGCTTCGCACCCGTCCTTATCATTCCAATCAACCACCCTGACGGCACGTTCTCGGTGAGAACACAAAGAGTAAAGTTACAACCACCTTAACATTCAAACCCATCTATCTTATTATCAGCAAGGTATCTCAGAACAGCGGCAAATGACGATAACGTCACACCCTCACCCTGAGATCACCCAACACCGTTTCACAGCGGCACAGACCGGTCCGAGAGCGTGAGAAAAATCGCGCCGTGGCCGCTCCGTACTTGCGCCGACTCTGCCGACACGCAAGAATAGCTTTGAATATGAATGGGATGTTCTATGCGCCGCTCTCTTCTCGTGCTAATCGTAATCGCCCTCTGTTTCGTTTCTTGTAGTACGCCGATCACCTGCTCGCCAGACGAGCTACAGACCTGCCTCGAGCCACAACAGATTGCGCAACTCACCACTTTCAGCGACAACCCGCAGGTTGAATGCGGTCTGCCTCTAGGTTTTGAACAGGGGCCGACGAACCGTGACAACGAAACCATCCGCACCTGGTACGAAGAGACAGTGGCCCAAATCCCCGTTCTAGAACAGGCCTGGCGCGAGGCCGGGATTGATGTGGCCCAACGCGCCCGCTGTGCCTTTGCCATTCGCCACCTGGCCCGGATTCGCGCACGCGAGGCAATGCCCGACCAAAGCCAAGTGCAGAAACTGCAAGAGCGCGACCAGCGCAAGTACGGCCATCCCGACGGCCCAACGTTTTGCTGGTTAGTCGTCAAGAACTGCCGTGAGGGCAAGTCCGGTGACGCTGTATTCGCCGCAATTATCGAAAGCGCGGCCCGAACCAATCCGGCCTTCCACAAAGAACGCAAGGCTCCCAACCCATGACACGTCCCGCTTGGTTCACCCCGGTGGGCCGGACCTTGGGCATTTGCGGCACCCTTTCCCTTGTGGCGGGTGTGGCGCTGTACGGGCGGCGCGCGCTGACCGGCGAGGGTTCGATGCTGCTTGTTTTTGTATTGATCATGGCCGCATTGGGCTTCTTCAACGCCGTCACGGTCCTCGCCAAACACTTGGATCGACGGGATTCATCAAAGACAGGCGACGACCGTTCACCCCATCTCTAATTCAAGGCAGCGTTTGCGGTAGTAGTCGAGCTTGCTTTCAATTTGGGACATGGTGTCGCGCAATTGCTTGACCTTCTCAGGGGTGATCCCGGCGTAGGCTGCACGCAACGCATCCAGTTGCTCTTTGGCACGCTGGGCGTCTTCCTTGGCTTTCTCAAATTCGGTTTTCATGCGCCGCTGCTCATCACGTTGTTTGCGAATATGCCCAATGCGCAAGTTAGATCGCGTGGCCAATTCACGCACCAAGTCGTCGTTTTCTTCTTCAAGGTGGAAAATCGTCTGCTCAAAGTCAACGCAGGTCGCAATGTAATCTTCCTGAACCTGGCCGAAGGTTTTAAACAGATCCTGATAGGCATCGGAAAGACTGCGGTACTCCGTTTCTTGTTCGGTCACAATTTGGTGCAGCGCCGCCAGCTCCTGATCGTGATCCATGTCGCGCTCACGCACGCGCGCCAGTTGATCGCGCAGGGTTTTCACTTTTTCTTCCAACTGCTCGGCATAAATGCGTTTCTCATCCAACGCATCCAACAACATCTTCGATTGCGGGTTGTCTTTGTTACGCAGGCGTTCCTCAACGGCAATTTGGTGAACCCACATGCGCAAGTGGGTCGGCAACACCCGGTACCGCAACAATTCCTGAAAATGATCGGGCTGATTGTAGATCAAACCCAAAAAGCCGAGATCACTCTCGCGAATTTTGATCGGTACCAAGGCCAGAAAAAGCACGGCGTTTTTGTCTTGGCGCATTTGAAAAAATCGAATTTCAGTGAAGTAATCGTCTGGTTTCGATTGAAATAATTTATTGAGAAACTGGCGCAGTTGCGTGGAGGGTTTATCGCCGACCCAGCTCTCCCCTTGTTTGTTGAAGAGGAAACATTGTTGCAGTTTCAGCTCCTGCGCAAGCCGGGTTGTGATCGGGTTCAGATCCATAAAGCCACTCACCTTTCGTTCATCAAAGGATGCGCCGGACGAGGAAACAAAGCAAGATCAACGATCTGAGCCAGAATCAAAGGCCGTGGTCCACCAGCGGCCGGCTGGGCACGAAGATCTCATTCAAAACCAAGGTATATGAGGCAAATTATAACCGAGTCGCGGCCATGCGGCGACCACAAGCGCAACCTTCAGGCGAGAAGCAAAAGAGGCGAGGACGATCGCAATCACCCTCACCTCTTCAAACAACTCTTTTCAATAGACTTATCCATCGACAGAACGAAAAACATTCACCGTAGCACGTTCACTTTACCCTGAGCACGACGACGGTGGCGCTTTGCGCTGTGCACCGTCGGCCACCGGAATCGAACCCTTTAGCTATTGAACTGCTTGCGGTGTCCTTCAATGAGCAGTGCCACCACGGAGGGATCGGCCAAGGTCGAGATGTTGCCCATATCCTCGTACTCGTTTTTGGCGATGTTGCGCAAAATGCGGCGCATAATTTTGCCGCTGCGCGTTTTGGGCAAACCCGTGCTGATCAAAATGTGATCGGGTCGGGCGATTTTGCCGATGTCGGCAGTCACTTGCTCACGCACGGTCTTAAAGACCGCATCGAAATCGTCCTTGTGATCGGCATTGTCGCGGTTAAGCACGACAAAGGCAAAGATGCCGGTGCCTTTGATGTCGTGGTGGCAGCCGACCACGGCTGATTCAGCAATCCAATCGCAGGCATTGATGGAGGCTTCAATTTCAGCCGTACCCAAGCGGTGGCCGGAAACATTAAGCACGTCGTCGACACGACCGGTAATCCAATAGCAACCGTCTTTGTCACGGCGGCAGCCGTCACCGGTGAAGTAGTAGCCAGGCACGCGGCTGAAATAGGTCTCGACGTAGCGTTGGTGATCGCCGTAAACAGTGCGCGCCATACCAGGCCAGGCCCGCCCCATACACAGCAAACCGGTCGCTTCGACATCCTCCTGCCGGTTACAAGCCTCATCGACAATAACCGGTTCAATACCGTAAAAGGGCAGCGTTGCCGAGCCGGGTTTCATATCGTTTACCCCGGGTTGCGGCGTAATCATGATGCCGCCTGTTTCGGTTTGCCACCAGGTATCGACCACGGCACAGCGACCATCGCCGACGACATCGTGGTACCAGCCCCAAGCTTCGGGGTTAATCGGTTCGCCGACGGTGCCCATTACCCGTAAGCTACTACGATCATACTTTTTGACGAATGCGTCGCCTTCGGCCGCCAAAGCGCGAATGGCGGTAGGGGCGGTGTAAAAGATGTTGACCTTATGACGCTCAACGACATCCCAATAACGGCCGGCGTCGGGATACAGCGGTGTTGACTCGAACATGATGGTGGTCGCGCCGTTGGCGAGTGGTCCGTAAATAATGTAACTGTGCCCGGTGATCCAGCCGATATCGGCGGCACAGAAGTAAATGTCGCCAGGCCGATAATCGAAAACGTACTGATGGGTAAAGGATGCATAGGTAATGTACCCGCCGGACGTGTGCAGAACGCCTTTGGGTTTGCCGGTCGAACCCGACGTGTAGAGGATGAACAAGGGATCTTCGGCATCGACCCATGCGGCCGGACAGGTGGGGCGCTGCTTGGCGACTTCCTCGTGATACCAACAATCGCGACCGGCCACCATGTTCACTTCGGCGCCGGTACGGCGTACCACCAGCAGGCGCGAAACACAGGGCGTCTGCTCGAGCGCTTGATCGGTAATCGCTTTCAGGCCAATGGCTTTACCGCCGCGCAAACCTTCGTCGGCGGTGACCACGACCTTTGCTTCGCAATCGAGAATGCGATCTTTCAAAGCGTCGGCCGAGAAGCCCGCAAACACAATCGAATGAACCGCCCCGATGCGCGCGCAGGCGAGCATGACGTACGCCAATTCGGGGATCATCGGCAAATAAATGCACACGCGATCACCGTGTTGCACACCATGGGCTTTCAGTGCATTGGCGGCGCGGCAAACTTCCTCGTGGAGTTCGCGGTAACTAATGTGGCGCGTGTCGGCCGGATCATCCGCTTCCCAAATGATGGCGGTTTGATCGGCCTTATCTTTTAAATGTCGGTCAATGCAATTGTGAGCAACGTTGAGTTTGGCACCGAGAAACCACGCTACTTGGGCTTTGGAAAAGTCGCATTGGGAAACCTGGTGCCACGGGCTAAACCAATCAATACGCTGGGCGATGTCGGCCCAAAAGGCGTCGGAATCAGCGAGTGATTTTTCATACATCGCTTGGTACTCGGATAGGCCTTTAACAACAGCGGAGTCTTTGAGCTGAGGATGAACAGGATAGACCTTGGCCGGGTGTTCATGGACGGACATGGAAACCTCCGAGAAAAAACCCGTACCCGCACAAAAAGAATCAGGCAGGGCTAAAAGGATAGAATTAGAAGAGTTGGGACATTGTATATCTGGAGCGAACAAAGAGCAACAGGGTTATTGTAAACTGACTAAACAAAATCAAGCAACCGTGCGGCGAAACCCTTCCCTACCCCGTGGCTTGCGGTTTTTCTCACCCATCTTCTTTCTGTTTTACCCGGCCACTTCGGCCACGCCACGGCCGCCCGCCCCCGCCTACTTGCAGTGAAAGCCTTGTTCTTTTGGGTTTACCCGGTAATACTGAAGCGTCCTCTCCGCCAAACACCTTTTGCCCGAGGTCCATTTATGTCGTTTTCCCGCCTTATTCCGACCCTGGTTTTGCTTGTTAGCCTTGGTGGCGCCGCTTTCGCCGGCACGCCCACGCCCGATCAAATTTTGCCGCCGGCATTGACATGGTCCGGCAAAAGCAAAAGTCTCACGGTTCAGCCCGATCATCCTTGGGCCACCGATTTCGAACGGCTCGGCCACAACGTTTCGCCCAACCTACGCGATACCAAGGCCTGGCTTGAAAAGTTGGTTCAAGCCGCCCCACAACTCAAGCTGGAAATGATTGGTACCAGCCACGAAGGCCGCCCGATTTTGATGGTCATCGCCACCACCGAACCGCACTTTTCCGCCGCCGCGCTTAAAAAAAGCACGAAACCGACCCTCTTGATTCAAGCCGGCATCCACAGCGGTGAGATCGACGGCAAGGACGCGGGCATGATGTTGCTGCGGGACCTGACCGTGCGCGGCACGCTGCAGCCTTTGCTGCAAAAAGTGAATGTTTTGTTTATTCCCATCCTCAACGTCGACGGCCACGAACGACGCTCGGCATTCAACCGCATAAACCAACGCGGTCCGGCCGAAATGGGCTGGCGCACCAACGCGCGCAACCAAAACCTCAACCGCGACTACACCAAAGCGGAAACACCCGGCATTCGTGCCTTGCTCACGGTGTTGCGCGATTACGATCCCGAACTCTACCTCGACATTCACGTCACCGACGGCATCGATTACCAATACGACATCACTTACGGCTTTAACGGCCCCCACGGCGCCTCACCCAAGATCGCGGGCTGGCTGCAAAAGCAGTATCAGCCGTACATCGACAAAGCCTTGACCGCGATGGAACACGTGCCGGGACCCTTGGTTTTCGCTGTCGACAACAACGACATGAGCAAAGGCATCACCGATTGGACCGCATCGCCGCGTTACTCCAACGGCTACGGCGAGTTCCGCCATGTGCCGACCGTTTTGGTTGAAAACCACAGCCTGAAACCCTATGACCAACGCGTGCTGGGTACGCGGGTCATGCTGGAAGCCACGCTGCGCTGCCTTGCCGAGCAGGGCGCAGCGCTGAAAAAAGCGGTCGCCGCCGACCGTGCCGCTCGCCCCAAACAATTGACGTTGGCCTGGTCGCCCAATACGGAAAACACGCCGACCATCGACTTTTTGGGCGTAAAACACGAAAAACAGCAGTCGAAACGCAGCGGCGGCGAATACCTCAAGTGGTTGGGTCAACCGGAAAGCATGACCATTCCCGTCGTGCCCTTCACCAAACCCAAATTGACCGTGACCCTGCCGCAAGGTTACTGGGTACCGGCGGCGTGGCCCGATATCATCGAAAAACTAGCCCTGCACGACGTTCAGTTCGAAGTCGCCGGCGAACCGGTGACCTTTAAAGCCACCATGTACCGCATCAGCAAACCCCAATACGCGCCGCAACCGTTTGAAGGTCGTTTCATGATGTCGGCCGAGCTGGAACGGGTCGAGCGCGAGATCACCATGGCCGTTGGCAGTGTGTACGTGCCGCTGGATCAGCCCTTGGGTAAGTTGGCGGCGGCATTGCTTGAACCAGGCGCACCCGATTCGTTTTTCAGTTGGGGTTACTTCCTGGAAGCCATGCAGCGCACGGAATATTTCGAAGCTTATGCGGTCGAACCAATGGCCGAGCTCATGTTGCAAGACGCGGCAACCCGCACGGCATTTGAAGCCTGGCGCAAAGATCACCCTGATGCCGACAGTAACGCGGTGCTCGATTGGTTTTACAAGCGCAGCGACTACATGGACAGCCGCTGGTTGTGGTATCCCGTCGCCTTGGAAACCGAAACCAAGTAAAAGACAACGCTTTCTCAAGGCGAACGGACCGCACACGAGCGCCGTCCGTTCGCCGTTTTATTTATGGCCGGCCCTTTGTGGCGGCGAGATCGCTAGGCGAAGGGTGGCGATAAATCTGGACTTGACCGAAATGCAACAGCTCATGGTCGCGTTCGTAGACGGCACCAAGTCGTTCAACGACCGCGCGCGAACCGGCGTTGTCGTGGTCGATACAACTAATCAAGGTGTCGATGTTCAGGTGCTCGTAGGCCAGCTCACGCGCTTTGCGCGCGGCCTCGGTGGCGTACCCAAAACCAACCATGTCGGGGGTCAACCAATAACCCAGTTCGAGCTCGGGCCAACCCTCGGGGTACCACAGGCCGATGCTACCGGCAAAGGCCCCACTCGCCTTTTCTTGCACGGCCCAAAAGCCGTAACCGCGCAGGTGCCAATGACCGATGACCGTCGCCATGCGGCGCCAGGCCATGTGGCGCGAACAGGGGCCGCCGATGTATTTCGAATGCTCAGGGTCGTCGTAAGCGGCGGCATAACCGTCGAGGTCGGACGCTTGCCATTGGCGCAAGATCAAACGTTCGGTTTCCACTTGGGCCGGTACTAAAAATTCCATGGCTGCCTCCAGCGAATAAAAGTAGGTGCCGTCATGGTTCCTGGATGGCAAAAGGGCGTGTTTCCGTTTGCCAAAAGTCTGGTACCGCCGGATTTGGATCAACCCAACGCCGTGTCGCTAGTTCAAGCGGAGCCGTATCAAAACAGGATAAAGGAAACCACGATAGACGGTTGCGATCATCGCGTACACGCAGCTTGCCGTCCAGAACTTTCCGACTCACCAGCCGATAAGCCGCCCCTTCGGTTAAGTTGCGGGGAAACCCGGCAGCGTCGCGGCAGACAAGCTCAGGTGTTTCATAGCAGTGCGGATAAGTCCAAGGCACGGCAAAACCACGCCGCCACCCCCATTGCCGCACCAACTGCCAAAAAAACGCATAACCATAGCCCGGCTCGGCGACCACCTCAATCTCAGCCAGGAAGGCATGAAAGTCGTCGGCGACAATCCACCGAAAACGGTTGAACCGGTAATATTTACAGACGTGCCGATAACCGAGCCGGCATTGTGTTTCAAACGATAAACGCGTGTGGCCATATCGCCATAAAAAGAAGTCGGCGTTAAAGACAGGGGTCGGGCCTCGATCAGCGAACTGCAGGAAATAAGCTGCGCAATGCTCCATGGTTTCCAATCAGATCTCCATGCTAAACGCCAACGACGCCGGGTTCCGTGGCGACAAAGCAGAAATGCGGCCTAGAACACCAAATCGGCATTAGCCTTGCCCCGCCGGGATTGGGTTCCTATATTTCATTGTTGGGAGGTTGTTTGTATGGTCGGCATTTTTAATAACGAGGGATTTGGCACGCAACGTCGCCTGGGACAGGCGCAAAACAAATTGAACAAAACGCTGGGCCGTTTGTCCAGTGGTCGTCGCATTAATCAAGCGTCGGATGACGCCGCCGGCCTGCAAATCGCCAACAACCTGCGTGCCGATATTCGCGTGCTCAATCAGGCGCGTCGCAACGCGGGCACCGGTCTCGCCATCACCAATATCGCCGACGGCTCCCTTAGCCAAGCCTCCGATTTATTGACCCGCGCCGCCGAAATCAGCCTACAAGCTTCCTCTGGAACCACCAGTGACGCCGGCCGCGACGCACTCAACCAAGAGCTGCAGGGCATTTTTGCCGAACTCGACTCACTGGGCCAAAACACGCGCTTCGACGGTCGCAGTCTATTTGGTTCCGACCTCGACGTTCAAGTGGGCGAAGGTTCCAGTGAAAAAGTCAACGTCAACATCGACAACCTCAGCAGCGGCGACTTGGGGTTAAGCGGTATCGACCTCAACGACCCGGCCCAAGCCTCGGCCGCCGTCGGCCAAATCACCAGCGCCATCGAACAAGTCTCAGCCTCACGCGGCAGCATCGGCGCCACGCAGCAGCGCCTCAACACCACGATTGAACAACTTCAAACGCGCGTTATCGATATTCAATCGGCCGAAAGCCAAATCGCCGATGCCGATATTGCCGAAGAAGTGGTGAACCTAACCAAGTTCAAAATCTTGTCGCAGGCCAATGTCTCGGCTTTGGCGCAGGGCAACAACCTCAAAGCCCAGTCCGTCCTGTCCCTGCTTAACTAGCCGATTTCCACCCTTACCAAAAAAACCCGGAGCCCATAATAGGTTCCGGGTTTTTTGTGTTTCGGGCACGAAAAGCTTAGTCGGGATCGTAAACCAGCGAAGGTCGCAGCCAACGCTCCGTTTCTTTTAGATCCATGCCTTTCCGCTCGGCGTAATCGGCCACTTGACGTTCGTCGATTTTACCCAGACCGAAGTAGAAACACTCGGGATGAGAAAAGTACCAACCGCTGACAGACGCCGCCGGCGTCATGGCACAGCTTTCGGTCAACGCCAAATCAATGCGCTCGGGAACATTGAGCAATGAGAACAACGTCCATTTCTCGGTGTGGTCGGGACAGGCGGGGTAACCCGGCGCCGGTCGAATCCCGGTATAGGCCTCGCGAATAAGCGCCTCGTTGTTCAAGGCTTCATCGGGATCGTAACCCCAGTATTCGCGCCGGACGCGCTCGTGCATGTACTCCGCCAGCGCTTCGGCCAAACGGTCGGCCAAAGCCTTGGCCATAATGGCGTTATAGTCATCGTGAACCGCGTCGAATTCGGCCACCAGCGCATCGGTCCCAATCCCGGACGTCACGGCGAAGGCACCGACGTAATCGGCCACACCGCTGCTCTTGGGCGCCACAAAATCAGTCAAACAGAAGTTGTGACGGCCTGGCGGTTTTTGGAACTGCTGGCGCAAGCCGCGCAGCACCGTCAACACCTCGGAGCGCGATTCATCAGCGTACACCTCGATATCATCGTCGTTGATGCTGTTGGCCGGGAACAAACCAATCACAGCCTGAGCCTTTAATCGTTTTTCGGTGATGATGCGGTCCAGTAATTGGTTGGCATCGCCGAACAGACGCGTGGCTTCTTCGCCAACCACTTCGTCTTTCAGGATTTTGGGATACCGGCCCGCCAGTTCCCAGGTTTTGAAGAACGGCGTCCAGTCGATGTAGGGCCGCAAGGTGGCTAAATCGACATCTTCCAACACCGTGACACCTGGATGTTTCGGTTTGGGCGGTGTGTAACCCGACCAATCAATGGGGAACTTGCGCTTGCGGGCATCGGCCATGGTCAGCATCTTGGTTTTGGCTTTGCGATCGCCGTAGGAATCGCGGATACGCTGGTAATCCTGTTTAACGCCGGCGACAAAACCCTGGTGTTGCGTTTCGGCCAGCAACTTGCTGACGACGCCGACACTGCGCGACGCATCTTCGACGTAAACCGTGGGACCCTCGTAGCCAGGCGAAATTTTAACCGCCGTGTGAACCCGCGAGGTCGTCGCACCGCCGATCAGCAAGGGCACCTTAAAACCATCGCGTTCCATTTCCTTGGCAACGTGAACCATTTCGTCGAGCGACGGCGTAATCAAACCGGACAGCCCGATCACGTCGACGTCTTCTTTTTTAGCCGTTTCGAGAATTTTACCGGCGGGCACCATCACACCCAAATCAATGATTTCGTAGTTGTTACAACCCAAAACCACGCCGACGATGTTTTTGCCGATGTCGTGAACATCGCCTTTGACCGTCGCCAAAAGGATTTTGCCTTTAGAGCGATTGGCGGTCCCGGCGCGCTCTTTTTCTTCTTCGATAAAGGGCACCAAATGGGCAACGGCTTTTTTCATGACCCGCGCACTTTTGACAACCTGCGGTAGGAACATCTTGCCGGCGCCGAACAAGTCGCCAACCACGTTCATGCCGTCCATAAGCGGGCCTTCGATCACGCTTAGAGCGAATTCAAAACCCTGACGCGCTTCTTCGGTGTCGGCCACAATGTGGTCCATAATCCCTTTAACCAAAGCATGTTCGATGCGTTTAGCAACGGGCTGTTCGCGCCAGGTGAGGTCTTCTTTTTTGACCTTGGCCGTTCCTTTGAGGCCCGCCGCCATGTCGATCAACCGTTCGGTGGCGTCGTCGCGGCGATCAAACAATACGTCCTCAACCGCCTCAAGCAGATCCTTGGGAATTTCGTCGTAAACCGGCATGCCGCCGGCATTCACGATACCCATGTCCATGCCCGCCTGAATGGCGTGGTACAGGAAGGCGGCGTGCATGGCCTCGCGCACGGCGTTGTTGCCGCGAAACGAGAAGCTGAGGTTACTTACGCCGCCGCTGATGTGAGCGTGCGGCAAGGTGCGTTTGATTTCGCGCACGGCTTCGATAAAGTCGATGGCGTAACGGCGGTGCTCGTCGATGCCGGTCGCGACGGCAAAGATATTGGGATCGAAAATGATGTCTTGTGGCGGGATGCCGACAACTTCGGTCAAAATTTTGTAGCTGCGTGTGCAAATTTCCACTTTGCGCTGGAACGAATCGGCCTGGCCGTCTTCGTCAAACGCCATCACCACCACGGCCGCACCGTAACGGCGCACCAGGGTCGCTTTTTCGATGAAATCCGCTTCGCCTTCCTTCAGGCTGATCGAGTTGACAATGCACTTGCCTTGCACACACTGCAAACCCGCCTCGATGACTTCCCACTTAGAGGAATCGATCATAAACGGAACGCGACAAATATCCGGCTCTGAGGCCAACAGGTTCAGGAAACGCACCATCATTTCCTGTGACTCCAACAGACCTTCGTCCATGTTGATGTCGATGATGACGGCGCCGTTTTCCACCTGATCGCGGGCAACATCGAGCGCGGTTTCGAAGTCTTCTTTTTTGATCAATTTGGCGAAACGCCGCGAACCAGTCACGTTGGTACGCTCGCCAATGTTGAGAAACAGCGTTTCCGGCGTGACCAGTAACGGTTCCAAGCCACTCAGATTCAGGTAAGGTTTGGTGTGGTGGTCGGGGCGCGGCGCAATGCCGTCAACCGCTTCGACAATGGCGCGAATGTGATCGGGCGAGGTGCCACAGCAACCACCGACCATATTCAACAATCCATGCTCGGCAAATTCACGAATAATGGCGGCCATTTCTTCCGGCGACTGATCGTACTGACCGAATTCGTTGGGTAAACCGGCATTGGGGTGACAGGACACGCGGGTCGCCGACACATGGGCCAATTCTTCGACATAGGGCCGCAGCAAATCGGCACCCAAGGCGCAATTTAAACCAATCGACAACAAATCGCCGTGCTGCAGCGAGTTGTAGAAGGCTTCGGTGGTTTGACCGGAAAGGGTACGACCGGAGGCGTCGGTAATGGTGCCGGAAATCATGATCGGCACGTCCAGTTGCAATTCACTCAACAGTTGGCGCACCGCATAAAGGGCGGCTTTGGCGTTGAGCGTATCGAAAATGGTTTCGATCATCAGGACGTCGGCACCACCGTCGATCAAACCACGCGCATTCTCGCGATAATCGGTCACCAACCGCTCGAAGGTGATATCGCGGAATCCGGGGTTGTTGACGTCCGGCGAAATCGAAGCGGTTTTGTTGGTGGGTCCCAAAATGCCAATGACGAAGCGCGGTCGCTCCGGGTTTTGCCGGGTAAATTCGTCGGCCACTTCGCGGGCCAACTTGGCCGAAGCCACATTCATCTCGTAGGCGAGGTGCTCCATGCCGTAATCGGCCATGGCGATACGCGTCGCGCTAAAAGTGTTGGTCTCGACAAAATCGGCACCGGCTTCGTAGTAAGCGCGGTGAATCGCGGCGATAATGTCGGGTCGGGTCAATGACAAAAGGTCGTTGTTGCCTTTGACGTCACTTGGGTGGTCGGCAAAACGTTCGCCGCGATAGTCTTTTTCCTCTAACTCATAGGCTTGAATCATCGTGCCCATGGCGCCGTCGAGAACCAATATTCGACGACGGAGTTGCTCGAGCAACATGGTGTTGCGTTCGGTACGCGTCCACATGTTCGTCCCTCCTGGACTGCAATTGGGGGGCTGTGACCCTTGCGTGGCGGCGGGGGATGGATGCAAGGGTCGGGGAACCTCAGTTTAACGGGGATTGCCGCGCATTTCACCCCATTTCGCCCCGCTTCAACCAGGATTTGCCACCCTCGCCGGCCGCGTCCGCCGGCGGGCCCGACCCAAACGCATTCATTCAACCGAGACACAAGTGTTCAATGTTAAAGTGAGGACTTTTTGAGGAGGGTTCCCCATGACGCCCAGCAACGCACAAATCTGGCACGAGCGCCTGGCCTTCGATCGCGACCACATCTGGCATCCCTACACCGCTTTCGGTCAAGGGCCGCCCATTTTTCCGGTCGTCGCCGCCGACGGCGTGCGCCTGACCCTCGCCGACGGCCGCACCTTGATTGACGGCATGGCAAGCTGGTGGTCCGTCATTCACGGCTACAATCACCCCGCCCTCAAAGCCGCCATGCAGGCTCAACTCGACCGCCTGCCCCACGTCATGTTCGGCGGCCTTACGCACGAACCCGCCATTGAATTGGCGCGCACGCTCGTCGGCCTGCTACCCGACCCACTCGAACGCGTCTTTTTCGCCGACAGCGGTTCCGTTTCAGTTGAAGTCGCCGTCAAAATGGCGATTCAGTATTGGCTCGGCCGCGATCAACCGCATCGTCAAAAGTTGGTTACCATTCGTCGCGGGTACCACGGCGACACCTTTGGCGCGATGGCCGTGTGTGATCCCGAAACCGGCATGCACGGCTGGTTCAACCAACACCTAACCGCCCATCACTTTGTACCCGCGCCGACAATTCCCTTTCACCACCAACCCGACGAACGCCAACTGGAACAAGCGGTCGCACCCTTGCGCGAACTTCTCGCTGAACATGGTCACCACCTGGCCGCACTCATCTTGGAGCCGATTGTCCAAGGCGCCGGCGGCATGCGTTTTTACCATCCCGCTTTACTCCAACGCATGCACCAGGTCGCCCGCGAGCACGAACTGCTCGTCATTTACGACGAAATCGCCACCGGCTTCGGCCGCACCGGTAAATTGTTTGCCATGGAACACGCCGGTTTGGTGCCCGACATCGTCTGCCTCGGCAAAGCGTTAACCGGCGGCACCATGACCCTGGCCGCCACGGTCACCAGCGCCCACATCGCCGATACCATCTCCCAAAAAGGCCCGCTCATGCACGGCCCTACCTTCATGGCCAACCCACTCGCCTGTAGCTCGGCGCTGGCAAGTCTGCGTTTGTTACAGACCGGGGCCTGGCAAAAACAGCTCGCACGTCTCGAAGCCGGTTTGGAACGGGGCTTGGCGCCCTGCCGCAAACTGGCCGGCGTGGCCGAAGTACGGGTGCTCGGGGCCATCGGCGTGGTTGAATGCGTCGCGCCGGTCGACATGAACCGCATCCAGGCGGCGTTTGTCGCCGCCGGCGTCTGGGTTCGTCCCTTCGGCAAACTGGTCTATGTGATGCCGCCCTACGTGATGGACGACGCCGATGTCGCGCAACTCACCGCCGCCATTTACACCGTACTCGAGGACCAGGGCCCTACACCCTAGCCGCCGGCGATCAGGTTCTCACTTATACGGTAAGCCGTGCACCAGAATGAGGTAGGGATCGGTGCGGCCGTAGATGCCTTCAACCACGGCAGAGAAGGTTTTGTCGTCAAGCGGCTGAAACTGCCATTGGTCGTCGGAAGCGCGCTGCACGCCCAGCTCCCCACCCACCGGCGCAAAGGAACGCGCGTCGCTGAAGTCAAAAAACAACCGAAACATCAGCGCTTTTTTATCTTCACTGAGCTTGTATGCCGTTTTGAGCTGCATCGCTTTAAAAGATTCGGGCCAGGCGTATTTGTTGCGCTCGTAGAAATCCTTGACGGCCTTGGCATCGTCGATGACGCCCTCAAACACCACCCGCCGCCGCGCCTCAAAACGCTGTGCAAACCAACGCTGCGATTGGAACCAGGGATAGGTGCGCAACACCAAACCCAGCTCGGCCTGTTGGTTAAAGGCCAAAAAACTTTGCTGCACACGGGCAATCAACGGCTGGGCCGTCGCATCGTCTAGCGCCGCCGGCGCACCGGCCGTTTGCTCCGCCGATTTATGGACCGGTGGCTCAGCCGCCACAGCCGTTAGCGGCAACAGCAGCAAAAGCATGATTTTCATCGTATCGTTCAAACTTGCCTCTTTCGGTCGCAGCAGCGACCACCTCAATTGTACCTAATCTACTCGCGACACCAAACCCAACGGCCGGCGGCGCTACAGCTTTTAGCGGAAAAAGTCACCGGCCTGCCGCGTGGGCCGGCCCGGCCCTCGCGGCCCGACCGACAACGTGAGCCGGCGCACGTTTCAAACAAGCAAGCCTAAATATGGTATTTTTTTGAAGAACCTATTAAACCCATCACCGTGCCCGCTGGTCTCTACCCTACGACGCATGGCGTTCGGATTGCGCTTGGCAACGCTTCGGCAACGACCAACGGCAAACCGACCCGTACTCTCGCGATGAGGTTGGACCATTGACGACAACATCTCTGCAAGGATTTGGCGTGACCATTCAGGCAAACCCCCGAGCGATCCCCACCGGTGAGGATCAGGCCCTCGTGCAACGCTTTTTGGACGGTGAAGAATCCGCTTTTACCCAAATTACAATTAAGTACCGCAAACAGGTCTACGCGGTGGCCTTCCGTTTTGCACGCAACCATGCGGAAGCCGACGATCTGACCCAAGAAACGTTTATCCGCGCTTACAAGGGTCTGGCGAACTTCCGCCAGGAAGCAAGTCTGAAGACTTGGTTACTGCGCATTTGCACCAACTTGAGCATTAACATGAAGCGTAGCGGCCGCATCAGCAAAGACAGCGGCGACGCTGTCGAAGACCACGACCACGGTGATCAGGCCCTTTCCGAAAGCCGCTTGTTGCAGCAAGAACGGCACCAAGAACTCTACCGCGCCATCGACAAATTACCACCAAAACAAAAAGAAACCTTGCTGTTAAAAACATTCCAGGACATGACCTGCGAAGAAGTCGCTAAGATAATGAAGTGTTCGCCAGGAACGGTTAAAGCCAATGTCTTCAACGCCGTCAAAAAATTGCGGTCCCTTTTACAGGCAGGAGTGAGCCCATGAACAAACCGACGCCGCCCTACGCAAGCGAACAGGAAGCCTTTCTCGCCTACTTGGACAACCCCAATGACGCCGAAGCACGCGCCGCCGCCGGCGACTTGGTCGCCATGATGGAAGAGGTGGACCACCTCGAAGATGCCGATCCCGGACAAGCCTATTGGAACCAGTTCAATCACCGCTTACAGCAACGCCTGCAGGGAGATGCGAGCCGACCCGCACGGTGGCGCCTGCGCGCGTGGTTCAGCCAATGGCAGGCCCCGCTGGCCGTAGCCGCCATGGTCCTCATCGCGTTTATCGCTTGGTGGCCCGACCTCCAGCGCCGGCCCACACCCGAGGTCGGTCAACGTCTGGCGAGCATGAACGATCAAGAACTGGCGCTGATTGACGATCTCTTCGACCCGGGTTATCTGGACGGCAATCTCGGTGAACTGGCCGACAACGACCTCGCCTTACTGCTCGATGTTTACCAAGAAGAAGCGCCTTCGCTGGAATTTGAGGTGGACTTACCCAGCGAGGATACCTTTGACAGCGAAGCCTTTAAATCACTCTGGAACGCGGAGGGTTAATGTGACGAAACGCCGATCTTTGATTCATATAATGTGGGGCGCGGCGCTGTGGCTCGGCCTCGCCGGCGGCAATTTCCTTCTCGCCCAACCCGGCGCCGACCTGGAAAAAATCCAGGAAACGCTGCGTTTTGTCCGTTTGGCCGAAACGCGCAAAAATTTGTCGTTTGGTGATGAAAAACTGCTCGCCCTGAACGAAATCCTCGACGGTTTTGAGGCCACCCAATTACAGCTCAAGCACCGCGAGCGCCGTCTCCATTTCCGCCTCAAGGAAGGCATGGCCGACAGCCAAAAAATGCTCAACGAATACGTGGCGATCAAGGAAGAGACCCACCAAAATGAAATGGCCATGTGGAAAAAAGTGCGCGTGTTACTCAAACCCGATGAAGCCGTGGAATTTTTTACCTTTTACGCCGAATTCCAGCGCAAAGTGCAACAGCGTATTCGCCAGTTGAACCGGCCCAACAAGCGACCGGGCCGCAACAACCGCATGCGCCACTAACATTTTGCGTGCGGGCCGCCCAACAAGTCGTTTTCGCAAACAAATCACCGCCAAGCCGTGCCTTTTCCACGCCGGCGCTTGCCCCACTCGGGCGGCTATAGTATAAGTTAAGCGATTGATAGGTTCTCCAAGCTTAAATTAGGAAACCGATTGAAAACATCGGAGTTATACAAATGGGTCAACAACTTGAATTCGTGCGTTTAAATACCAGTCTTAAAGGTCTTATCAGCCGGGCCCTCAGCCAGTTCAACCGCTACGTGCGCGACGACGTCGACAACTTCCACTGGGTAGTGATTGAAGATCCCGAAACCATTGCCCGCACCTTGGAAGTACTGTCGACCGATCTGCCCGAGGACGACATTGCTGAAATCGTAACCCGTTTGCCTTACTTGATTTTGCTGTTCCAGCGTGGCGACGATACGCCCAGCATTCCCGTTGAAGCGACCCTCGCCTACCTGTCCATTCTGAACCACGCCGGGATGGTTACCATCCTGCGTCAGTGCTCCGACAGCCACCGTTTGGCCGGTATGTTTTCACTGGATCGCCAAACTTGGAACCCGTCTATTTTCATGCTCGCCGGCGTCCCCAACCTCGACGCCCAGGAAGGCCAACCCCAACAGGGCGGCTGTTCTTTCTTTTAACGGACCGAGCATTCTCTACCATCCACGGAGGCTTTGATCATGCGCGGCAAAGTGACTGAAACCCTTTTATCAGCCGACCAGATCCAGCAACGCGTCGCCGAGCTCGGCGCACAAATTAACCGAGATTACCAAGGGACCGAAGTATTTGGCGTTTGCCTGCTTAAGGGCTCGTTGATTTTTTGTTCCGACCTCATTCGCCACATCACCGTCCCACTGCGCGTCGACGTCATGCGTGCATCCAGCTACGGCGGCGGCACCGAGTCATCCGGCAGCGTCAAAATCCTGCAGGATCTCGACGTCGACATTTCCGGCAAAGACGTGCTGATTATCGAGGACATCGTCGATACCGGCCGTACTTTGCACCGCACGCTCGAACTGCTGACGGTTCGTCACCCCAAATCGCTGAAAGTTTGCTCGCTACTCGACAAACCCAGCCGCCGCGTCGTCGAAGTCGATATCGCCTACACCGGCTTTTCCATTGAGGACAAGTTCGTCATCGGCTACGGCCTCGACTACGACGAGTATTACCGCAACTTGCCTTACATCGGGGTTCTCGATCCCAACGGCTAAACAGCCATGGACGATTTCGCACTCTACGGGCACAGTCTCTTCGAAACCTTTTGCGTCCACGACGGCCGCTACCGCGATCTCGCGCGCCATTACCGGCGCCTGTGTGCCGGCGCGGCCGAACTCCTGCTTGAGCCGCCGCCCTGGGCCACTTTCCGCCGTCTTCTCGACGAGCAAGTCCCAAGCCACGGCGACTGGATCGTCCGGGTGACGCTGTGCCAGCTCGGCGGTCGCTGGGCCGAAACCCCCGCTTACCGCACCGAGTGCACGATTTGGACCAAACCCTACCGCGCCGATTCTCGTGTCGCACTCAGACTCCATTTGGGCGATACGCGTTTTCCCGTCGACGACCCTTGGCGCCGGTATAAATCCGGCGCGCGGCTCGGTTACCAAGTCGCCGGTCGCCACGCCAAGAACGCCGGCTTTGACGACGGGCTCATCGTTGACCTAGCCGACTTTGTGCTGGAAAGCAGCATCGCCAATCTGTGCTTCCTAAATCCCGACGGAACCTGGGTTACGCCACCGCTGAGCCAAGGTCTGCTGCCTGGCACGGTGCGTCAGCGCCTTTTGGAACAGGGCCGTCTCACCGAAGCCGCTGTGCCACTGGCGCACCTCGCCGCCATGCAAGCCGTCGTCGCCACCAATGCCGTCGTCGGGATAAAGCCCGTCAGCGCCATCGGCAGCCACGCTTACGCAACTCGAGATGCGGCCGCCTGGATAAAAACCATCACAGTGCCGCCGCTAAAACCACTGGCCGACATTAACCCGACGGGATAAGGCCTAACCAAGCGCCGGCATGGGCGTCGGAGAACGCGGCGCCGCCACTTTCTCACCCGGCTTGGGTGGCCAGGCCAAAACGTGCTCACGCCAATCGGCGAGCACACCCAAAAGACCCGAGGCCGTATTCGGTGTCGCCACCACCGGCACTTTCAGCAACGAGGCCAAGTGTTTCGGGTAGTAGTTGTCGATCATGATCGGATCCTCTTCGGCATCTTTAAGCATCACCTGCGGTACCACCACAAATTCGCCGACATCGCTGCCACGCAGTTGCATGATCGTGTCGCGACCGTGGACCAAACCCGCCACGGTAATCAGCGTCGGCCCGAAGGCGTCGTTGCGAATCGGGGCCACCCGCAAGGCCGTCCCAAATGATTGATTGAGCTGCTCAATGCAGCGCGTCAGAACCGGCCCAAACAAGGTACCGGTGACCAGGGTCCCTTTCAGACCGCGATCCAGCCTGAGGTCCGCCATACCGGCCTCAAAACCATCGACAAAACGACGCACCATGCCGATGCCGTTTTCCATTTGCGGGAAATCACGGTACTCGGGACGCGGCGGAATCGGCAAACCGGCCCGCAAATAGAACTCATCGCCCAGATACACCAGCGGATCGCCGTATGTGCTTTCAAAACGACGGCGATAGCCCTCACAAAAGGCGACCGTTTCGCGACAGTACTCGTCCGAAACCGGCTTTAACACCGTTAACTTGGCGCGGTGTTCGGTAATCCCCAGCGGCACCACGGCAATCGACAAACAATAGGGATGCAAGGCCGACAACTCGTCCAGCGTTTTCCCCAGGGTCGCGCCGTCATTGACACCGGGACAAAGCACAACCTGCGCGTGAAAATGAATCCCACCGGCGGCGAAACGCTGCAAGCGCGGCAAAATGGCGCCTTGCTTCTTATTCTTTAGCATGAAAATGCGTACTTCTGGGTCCGTTGCATGCACCGACACGTAAAGTGGGTCGATTTTCTCGCGAATAATTCGTGCCTCTTCAGCATCGTCGGTCGAAGACAACGTCGAATAATTGCCGTACATGAACGAGAGGCGAATGTCTTCATCTTTAATAAGTAATGAACGTCGGTAACCCTTGGGGTTCTGGTCGACAAAACAGAAGACGCACTTGTTTTTACACAACATGATCTCGTCTTCTTCCAGCCCCACCCCGAAATCCGTTTCACCGTCGTTTTCGATCTCTAAATCCCAGTGGTCACCGTTTTCTTTCTCAACCACAATCGCCAACTCGGGCATGGTGATGTTAAACGAAAAACTGAGACTGTCGGGAATGGTGTGGCCGTTAATGGAAAGGATGGTGTCGCCTGGTTCAATACCGCACATATCGGCAATTGAATCCGTCGCAACGGAGCGCACCACAACGCCGCCTTTGCGTCGATGGGTGGTCCCGGGAATCCTGGCCATAGCCGCCTCCAAAACAAATTAACCGGCGCCTTCACGGCACCAAAACGACTATTTTACCAAAACAATCGACAGGTTATCTAACAGAAAGCCACCAACAGCGGGGAGCTGTCCGTGGAGCGTGGGGGCAAAACGCCAAAAATAAAGCACGCTAAAAACAAAAAAAGAGCCGAAACGGCTCTTTCTTTCTGTTACCTGTCCTGATGTCCAGGGGGGTTAAATGGTCGGAGCGAGAAGATTTGAACTTCCGACCTCTCCCACCCCAAGGGAGTGCGCTACCAGACTGCGCCACGCTCCGACCGATGCAAGGCAGGATTATATGTAAAGGGTTATGGACCGTCAAGCAATTTAATCGCACTTTCTAAACTCTTTCTTATCCCACTGATTTCATTGAGGATAAATTGCATCTCCCGAGGTTTACCGTGATTTTCTCCACTTTCATACGCGGGATCTTCTAGTTTCTTGCGTGCGCCGGGGATCGTATAACCCTCTTCGTGCAACAATCGCCGGATACAAATCACCAATTCAATGTCTTCAACCGTGTAGATGCGATGTCCCGAACGATTTTTCTTAGGCTGGAGTTGCTCGAATTCCGCTTCCCAGAAGCGCAACACGTGGGGTTCCAGGCCGGTAATCTCACAGATATCACCCATCTTATAGAAGATCTTGCCAGGCTTGATTAACTCACGACGAATCCCCGCCGGCTTGGCGGCGCCATCGTCCCGCACCTCATCCTGAGCTTTAGGCTCTTCGGGTTCGGCCGTATCCGACGCGGCTACCGGCGGCGACGCTTCCGGCACTGCCGCCTCGTCGCTCACGCGACCTGAATCCGTGCTTACCGCCGCATCCGCGGCGACCTCGAGCGCCGCAGGCGCCTCAGACACCTCCGCCGGTGCCGACGCGGCAACATCCTCAAACGAAAGCTGGGAATCTTTTTCGCTCATGGCCTCTCTCCCTCCCGGTTGTTCTGGATAACCGTCCGGGCTCTTACGAATTCTGCCGCTGCATCGGCCAAGTTGCAACTGCTTCATGCAGACGCGGGTCGTCGCATCACAAAATAAAAAGACCCCGTCGCGGGGGTCTTACAGCCATACATTTAAAAAGCGCGATCAATGACCGCGCTTTTTAAATTTCCTAACAGAATCAGTTGGGTCGAATAGGCGCCCGTCATTCGCTATCTTGGAGCACTTCCTCGCGCGCATTAACCTTGGCCTTGAGCTTTGGACTAGGCAGGAATTGAACGCGATAACCGGCGGAGGACAAAACCTGTTTACCGGAAGGAAGCTGAACGTCGCGCACAACTTTCTTTTTCTGTTTGAACTTGCCGAAGTGAGTAATCGTAAGCGGATCACCCGCGGCGAACGCATCTTTCATAATGTCAAGCAACGTGTTGACGTGCTGCTCGGATTCGGCCAGGGTCATGCCACCGTGCAGTTCGTGGAGTTCCTTGGCAATTTCTTTTTTAATCACTGCGCCTCCCAATCAAAGGATAAGTCTCGCAAAAATATCCCCATCTAGAAGATCCTTTTTCGGAGTTTTATTGTACCAACCGGCTGATTCGGTCCAACGTGCGCCGGCCCAAATCCCGTGGTAAAGATCGCGCCAATCGGTAGCGAAGGCGACCCAACACACGCATCAGTCTCATTTCCATTCAGTTAGCAGAGCAACCGGTGAAAAAGCACTGTCTTGAAATTCTTCATGAAAAAGTTTCCACCCCAACACGCGTCATGGAAAGTAAAAACTTATCGCTGTTTTTTACCGAATACTCCGAACTTTCCGCCGACGCCCCCTCTCGTCGCCCAACCCGATGCCCCTTGTCTCCAAGCCGTTCTTGCCCGATAATAGGCTGCCTGGGTTTGCGGCGATGGCGTTGACGCCCCAGTCCGTTTTCTCACCGGGATCGGCCGTCACCGCCAACAGCCTGAAATCGCATCGCTTAACAAAGAATTGAAACGATGCGATTGACTTGGAACACCGCTGCAGTGACGCACATCGTGGTGAGCGATACGGGTGGTATCACCGGACGCACCGTCATGACCGCAACGCGGCCGGCGCAGGACCGGGGTTATTTCACAGCTACAGCGCCGACACAATCAGATACAGGGAACCTGCGTTTCCCACGTGTTATCTGCCGCAAATGGGTCACCAAACCCGCCCGGCAACACCAATGGTCCCGAGCCAAACCGCTCGGAAGGAGCACAGAATGGGCAAGATAGGCCGCAACGATCCCTGCTGGTGTGGCAGTGGTAAAAAGTTCAAAAAATGCCACGGACCCCTGGGCGAAGACGGCCCAGTCGCCACCCGAATGAAACGACCCGACCGCCGCTTGCAAATCATGACGCCGCAAACGCTGCCGAAAATGCGTGCCGCCTGTCGTCTTGCCGCCAACATTCTCGATGAAGTCTGCGGCAAAGTTCAACCTGGCATCACCACCCTGGATATCGACAACTGGGTTCTGGATTTAACCTTAAAAGCCGGCGCCTACCCGGCTCCCCTGAATTACCCCAAGGGTTTAACCGACCCACTGAATCCCATCATTAAACCAGGCGGCTTCCCGAAAAACTGCTGCACCTCCATTAATGAAGTGGTTTGCCACGGTATCCCCAGCGCCGAAGACGTGCTCAAAGAGGGCGACATCGTTAATATTGATGTCACCTGCATCCTCGACGGCTATTTCGGCGACACCAGCCGCACCGTCTACGTGGGCACGCCCTCCGACGAAGCGCGTTTGGTCACCGAAACAGCGCGCGAGTGCTTGGCCCTGGGCATTGCCGTCGTTAACCCCAAGAACCGTTTGATCGACATCGGCCGCGCTATTGAGGACCACGCCAAGAAGTTCAAGCTGGGCGTGGTTCAGGAATACACCGGTCACGGTATCGGCACCATCTTCCACGCGGAACCCCAGGTTCTCCATTACGCCAACAAAGCCAACGACGGCGAGCTGGTTCCCGGCATGACCTTTACGATTGAACCAATGATCAACGCCGGCACCTGGCGCACGGAACTGGACCAAAGCGACGGCTGGACGGTATACACCAAAGATCGCCGTCTTTCCGCCCAATTTGAGCACACGATCTTGGTCACCGACGACGGCCACGAAATTCTCACATTACCCGGATAAGAGGGTTTGCGCGGCAAGTCACCGCTTGCGGCCGCGCGCCCAATCCCAAACCGACGGTGTCGGTTACCTGTTCTCAAGGCGGGCGAGCTTGTCGCCCGCGTCCCGTTTTTTCTAGCCAAACGCCCTAATCTCAGCAACTTTCACAACGCCGCAAAAGCCTGAATGCGTGCCGTTTTGTTTGCTTCGCTGTGCCGATATTTTATTGCCGGCCACCGGATTTACTAGTAGAATTCAAGCAAAATCTGGTACTTAACGCGTTTTATCCGGGGAGAGAGCATGCCGCAATCTGATCTGAGTTTCATGCACCCCTATTTCTTAGGCGCTTACGCCGAGAATGACCACGTTTTCGAGAAAACCCTGCTTGAGTTTCTTCGGGACCACGCTTATTGGCGCCGTAATTTCCACCCTGAAAACCGACCGCCGATTCCCACCAACGCGCCCTACCGCGAGGATTACAACGAGTTCCTCGCCCAAATGCAGCAAGAACTGCACACGTTAAGTGCCGACCTTAAGAAGTCCGTCCCCTTTTTCAGTCCCCGTTACATGGGTCACATGGCCGCCGATTTGCTGCTGCCAGGTGTGCTCGCCCAAATCATGACCATCCTTTACAACCCCAACAACGTCAGTGACGATGCGGCACCGGCGACCCTCGAGAAAGAACTCGAAGTCGGCACCCAACTGGCGCGCATGTTCGGGTACAACACCGATCCATCCGAGGAACCCTGCGCTTGGGGACACCTTACCTCCGGTGGCACGGTTGCCAACTACGAAGGCATTTGGAACCTGCGTTCGGTGCGCTTCTACCCCATCAGTTTGGCCGAAGCCGTCAAACGCCTGGGCCTCAAACTGCCCCCGGTCGGCCCCAAAGAGCAGCCGCTTGATGCCTACAGCAAATGGGAACTGTTTAACCTCTCCATTCGCGACACCATTGTCATGATGAGAGCCGTCACCGCCTTTGTTAAAGAAGAATACGAAAAGAAACAATTCCAGGCCTTTTCTCAGGCCATTATCGAAGAAAGCGTCGCCAATCTCGGTATGGCCGGCTTTTTCCTGAAACACGACGATCTCAAACAACCCAAGCTGGTCGTGCCGCAATCGGCGCACTATTCTTGGGAAAAAGCCATGAAAGTGCTCGGCATGGGCGCCGCCCACTTGGTCAAAATTCGCACCGACGTCCACATGCGCATGGAAATTGAGCACCTCGAGGAAATGGTCGAGGACCACTACCAAAAACAAATTCCCATTCTCGGTGCCATCGGCGTACTCGGCAGTACCGAATTCGGCTCGGTCGATCCCATTCACCGCATCGTCGAGGTGCGCAAGCAATACGCCGAAAAGGGTTTCTATTTCGGCATTCACGTCGACGCCGCCTGGGGCGGTTACATGGCCTCCTTGTTTCGGTTACCCGACGGCGGTTTCATGCCCCACGAAGAAGTGCGCAAACAATTCCGCTATTTCCCACACAAAGGAACGTGGCAAGCTTTTCACGCCGTTTCCGAGGCCGATTCCATCACCATCGATCCCCATAAACTCGGCTACCTGCCGTTCCCCTGCGGCGCCTTTGTCAGCAAAGATTCGGGCGTGCTGGATTTCATCAGCCAAAAAGCCGCTTATGTCTTTGATGTTAAAGAAGATCCCCTTAAGAAGCCGGCCGCCAAAAAACTCTTGGGTTTGGGTCAGTACATCATGGAGGGTTCCAAGCCGGGTTCCGCCGCGGCCGCCGCCTATGTCACCCATCGCTGCATTCCGCTTCACAACGAAGGATTCGGCCGCATCATGGGTCACTCCATGCGCGCTTGCGAGTATTTCTATGACAAACTCCTGGACGTCCGCCGCAATCTCAAGGAATTGGTCACCATCACCATTCCCTTCACACCGGACACCAACCTGATTTGTTTCGCCATCAATCCCAAGGGCAATCCGCATTTGGCTTTGATGAATCACTTCTCGCGCAAAGTGTTCCAGCACATGAAGATCAACCCCAATCAACCGCTGCAGGCGCACGACTTCTTTGGTTCCTTTACCTCGCTCTCCAAGGACGTCCTCACCGAGGAAGATGCCGCACGAATTTTTGAAGAGTTGGGCATCAACAATGATACCTTCTGTCAACATGTTACGGACCGCACGCGCGAGTCCGATCACATTTACCTGATTCGCCACACGCTGATGAATCCCTGGTTATTGTACGAAGACAACGGCGCCAACTACATCGACCGCTATTGCGGCTTTTTGTTCCGCGCGATTAAAACCGAAATGGGGCGTGCCATCGGCCGTGGTTAATTCGCCGGCTACCGTTTAATCCGGCCATAGGAACACCATGCCTGAGTTTCACATGGAATCGGTCTTTGCCGTTCCCGTCGACGAACTGTTCGCTTATCACCAGCGTCCGGGTGCCTTTGATCGGCTCGTCCCGCCGTGGGTCCAGCTAACCAAAGTCGCCCAGTCCGGCACCATTGGTGACGGCGATGTGCTCGAATTCGATATCCACCAAGGCCCGCTCAAAGTACGCTGGCGCGCCGAACACGAAGACTTCCTCGCCAACCGCCGTTTTGTCGACCGCATGGCGCGTGGCCCGTTCGCCGCGTGGCGCCACGTTCACGGCTTCGAACCGGCCGGCACCGACCGCGCCAAACTGAGCGACCACATCACCTACCGTCTGCCGTTGGGCCCACTGGGCAGCGTCTTCGGCGGCCCTTTGATCCGCGCCGATCTGCAGCGCATGTTCCGTTTTCGCCACCAGCGCACGCGTCACGACCTCATGCGCCACCATGCCGTCACCGCTCGCGGCCAAACCCTCGTGTTTGTCGGTCGCCTCAACCGTTTTCTACGCAAGCTGGCCGCTTTCTTAACGGTCGGCGGCCACCGCGTGTTTCACATGGCGCCCGCCGCCGACGCCCCCAACCAACCCTGGGCCTTTAACGCATTGGGCGGCCCCGCCGCGCGTTACCCACTGGAAGAAGCCGACATCCTCCTCCACAGCGGATTACCCTACCAGGAAAGCCGCGACCCCGAGCATACCTTCGCCTACCTCGCCGATTTGGCCGCCTTGCTGGATGTCGCCGGCAACCGCACCTGCCGCCTGCTGCAACTGCACGGCTTCGCACGGTCCCTCGATCATTTCATCAGCGAGCCGTTCATTAATTTCGACGCACCCAAACCGCGTCAAGTCGCCGACGCGGGCGATCAGTTACCCTTCCTTGCCGAGCGCATGATGTCGCGGACCGACGCCTACTTGGGTTGCATGATCGGCGCCGATATGGCCGACTTGACCAACCTGTTGTTGCGTCTGGAATCCTATGTGTTCCTCGCCGACGGCAAACCCACACCCGAGTTTTTTTGGATCGGTGAGGAGGATGCCTTGGGCGCGTTGTTATGGCTGGTGCAGCACCCCGAACACGAAGGTGATTTTTGTGTCGCGCACCAAACGCCAACCACCCGCGCCGAGCTACAGCGACGCCTGATCAAGCGTCGTTTTTTGGGTTACACCGGCCACCGCATCCTCAAAGTCTTACCCTGGGCGCGACCCGGCCTACCGGCCGGTATGAACAGCGATCTCGGTCGGCTCACCATGATCGAAGACGTTGGGTTTATCCCACTTGCAGCCGACCTGGCCACCACGCTCGACCTGGAAGAAGGGCGTGTGCTCGAGGCGCTTTAAAGCCTGCCGTCAAGCGCCCGCAAACACCTTGCCTGTGTTATGCTTGCGGCCATCGAATTATCGTAAATTGCTGTTTTCGTTTGCAGAAACGAAACCCAGGAGACAGAACTATGCCGCAATGGATGTCTAAAAAATTACAGCCTTATGGTGCCAGTATTTTTGCCACCTTGGGCCGCGTCGCGCGTGAACGAAAATGTGTCAATTTAGGCCAGGGTTTCCCTGATTTCGACGGCCCCGAAGCCGTTAAAGAAGCCGCCCGCCAAGCTATCGCCGCCGGTCACAATCAATACGCACCACTGCCAGGTGTCCCGCCCTTGAGCAGCGCCCTCGCCGAGAAGTACCGCGAGGAAGCCGGCCTCGATTTCGACCCGCAAACCGAAATCACCGTGCTCAACGGCTCGACCGAAGCCATGTACGCCACGCTCACCGCCTTGCTGGAACCTGGCGACGAGGTGATCGTCTTCGAACCCATTTACGATACCTACTTGCCGGTCATCCAAATGAACGGCGCCAAGGTTGTCGCCGTTCCCCTGGAAGCACCGGCCTTTGCCTTTGATCCAGACCGCCTCACCAAGGCCTTTTCCGCCAAGACGCGCGCGATCATCATCAACACCCCACACAACCCCACCGGCCGCGTTTTCAGTGAAGCCGAAATGACGCAAATCCAGCAGTTATGCATTGAACACGATGTCATCGCGATTACCGACGAAGTCTATGAGCACTTGGTGTTTGACGGTCACCGCCACATCCACATGGCCGCCTTGCCCGGTATGCGCGAGCGCACCATCACCATCTCCTCAACCGCCAAAACCTTTTCATTGACCGGCTGGAAAATTGGTTACACCTTGGCGCCACCCGAGGCCACCGAAGCCATTCGCCGCATGCACCAGTTCATTGCTTTTGCCGTCGCCACGCCGCTACAACACGGTATCGCCGCCGCCCTGCAACAACGCAACACCCTGATTCCGCAATTGGCGGAAGAGATGAACAGCAAGCGCGACTTTTTATGTAACGCCCTCGCCGACATTGGTTTTAACGTCAGTGTTCCCCAGGGTACCTTCTTCGCCCTTGCCGACTTCTCGCCTTTCAGCTCGGAAAAAGACCTCGACTATGCTTTGACCTTATTGAAGAGCGAGGTCGCTGTCGCCACAATTCCCATTAGCGTGTTTTACCAACACCAAAACGAGGCACCCACCAACTACCTGCGTTTCTGCTTCGCCAAAACCGACGCCACCCTGCAAGCCGGCGTAGCGCAATTGCGCCGCTTGAAAAACTAGGAGGACGAACATGGTACGTGTGGGTCTTGTTCAATTCGATATTGCTTGGGAAAACGCCGCCGGCAACGTGGCCAAGGTGCGTGATTTGGTGCGGGACCAACTGGCCGCTCAGGGTAACCCCAAGCTTGACTTGCTCGTCTTACCCGAGCTTTGGATCTGCGGCTTCACCATGAATTTGGAAGCCTACAAAACCTTCGACGCCGGCCACCAGGCCATGCAGGCCTTGTCGCGCGAGCACGGCTGTGCCGTGTTGGGCGGCTTGCCGCATCAGGTCGAGGGCGGCCAACAGAATCGCTGTTATTTGGTTGACGGCGAGCGCAGCGACGCCTACGCCAAAATCAAAACCTTCACCTTCGCCGGCGAAGACAAAAAGTACCAACGCGGCAGCCAAAGCCTGCGTTTACCCGTCGCCGGATTTCAACTGTCGCCGTTTGTTTGTTACGACTTGCGGTTCCCCGAACTGCCGCGCGCCATGGTTCCCGAAACCAACCTCATCAGCTACGTCGCCAATTGGCCCGCGGTGCGCGTTCACCACTGGCGGCAACTGCTCATCGCGCGCGCGATCGAGAATCTGAGTTACGTCATCGGCGTCAACCGTGTCGGCACCGACGGCGCCGGCTTGGACTACAACGGCCAATCCCTTATCGTCGGCCCCAAAGGCGATATCGTTTTGGATTGCGGCGACAAGGAAGGCCTGTTTATCGCCGAAATCACACCCCAAGAAGTGGTCGATACCCGCGCGACTTGGCGGTTCCTCGACGACATGTAAGAGATCGGCCCCGCATCTGCGCGCGGCACGGGCTTCACCTGGTTGCCGCGCGCCCCTTCCCTTTTCTAAGCGACCTGTATTACCCTAAGCGACTTGTCGGGTGGTCGACCGCTTTGCCGACATGATCATCCGTCGATTCTCGTCTTAAGGTGGCTCTTGTTATGGTCGTTAAACGTTACCCCACGCTCATTTTTGACTGGGACGGCACGCTCATCGATTCCATTCCGCGCATTGTCCTGTGTTTTCAGGAGAGTTTTCGCGTGATCGGTTTAACACCGCCCGATGCCGAAGCGATTAAAGCCACCATCGGTCTGCCGATTGGCGAAGCCCTGCGCCGCGTCGCCCCCAACGACGACGTCATGCCCGAGTTGGCCGCCGCCTACCGCCGTCTATGGCGCGGTGACGATATTCCTCAAGCGCCTTTGTTCGCCGGCGTTGTGCCTTTTCTGGAAAACTTGAAACAAGTCGGCTATCGCCTGCTAATCGGCACCGGAAAGTCCCGTGAGGGTTTGGATCGCGAAACCAACAACCACGGCGTCGCCCATTTCTTCAGCCACAGCCTGTGCGGCGACGAATCCTACCCCAAACCCGACCCGCGTTTTTTGCGCGAGCTGTGCCAGCGTGCCGGTGTTGCGCCGAGCGATTGTTTGATGATCGGCGACAGCGATTTGGACTTGGCCATGGCCGAAAGCGTGCCGATGGACGCCGTCGCCGTCACCAGCGGCAGCGTGACCCGCGCGGTGCTGATGCGCCACAACCCCAAAGCCTGCTTGGCCTTCGCCACCGAGCTAGCCGACTGGCTGTAAGCGCTGCTTGCGGCGCGCGATAATTTGCGCGCCGATGCTGATCGCAATTTCGGCCGGTGTTTCGGCGCCGATCTCAAGACCGATCGGCATCGCCACCCGCTCGAACAGGGCCGGGTCGACACCGCGCGCCGTAACCTGCTTTTTAATCTCGGCGATTTTGGCCTTCGAACCCATTAACCCGAGATAAGCCGTGGGTTTGTCAACTAGCTGAAACAAGGCCTCGGCGTCGCTGTCAAAACCCGTTGTGACGATGACCGCGTAAACGTGATCACCCGGCGGCACCAAAACACCGAGCTGCGCCATCGGCAAGACGTGTTTCTCGTCGGCGTAATGATTGTCCTTTAGCGTCGCCACCTCGGCGCGGTGATCGACGACCACGACACGCATATCGCCCAGGGTTTGCAGTGCGCGACACAGCGCCAAACCCACGTGGCCCGAACCAATCACGTAAACCGTATCGACCACGCCGATCCGTTCATGCCAGCTAAAAGCGTCGCCATTTTGCGTGAACGCAAAGGGCGGTGTTTGCCCTTTCGCCGCCTGCAAACAGGGCGTCTCGCCTGAAGCAAGTCGCAAAATCGCAGGCGATTGGCGCCGGTAATGATCGATGATGTTGTCTAACAGCGCTACTTGATCCGGCCACACCGGCCACAGGATTTGCCACTGACTGCCCGCGCAAATCATGCCCGACTGTTCAGCGAGCGGCGCTTTTTTGTGGTGCGTCTGCTTGATTAAACGCGGCGCCCGCACCTGCTCGGTCAACATCGTGCGCGCCACGTCCAACAGGCGCAACTCCATGATGCCGCCGCCAATCGTGCCCACCGTCGCACCTTGCGCCGGTACCACCATCTTGAAGCCGGGTCGGCCAGGCGTACTGCCTTCCGCGCGCACCACCGTCATTAGCACGATCGGTTCACCGCCGGCGAGCACAGCTCGCGCCGCCGCAAATCGCGCATCGACGCGGTGATTGGGGCCACTCATCGCGCCGCCGTCACTCATCGGCACCGGCGGCGACGGGTTTACTCGGCGCCGCTTCGCGCGAAAAGTCCGGGTACAAACCCAGCAACGCGCGTTCCGGCGTCATCGGCGCGTGCAACGGCATCGCTTTGGTGTCGCGCCAAGCGCGAATCGCATCGCGAATGGCAAAGTAGGCACCCAAACCATACATCAACGGCGGCTCACCCACTGCTTTCGATTTCAAAATCGCCTTGGGTGCGCCTTCCGCTTCCAAGAAAGTCACCTTGATCTCCTTGGGCACCGCGTAAATGTCGGGGATTTTGTAGGTCGACAAAGCGTTAGAAAGCAGGCGCCCATTTTGGTCGTACTGCAAATCTTCCATCGTCATCCAACCCATGCCCTGCACCAAACCACCTTCGGTTTGCCCCAAGTCGATGACCTCGTTCATGCTTTTACCGAAGTCGTGAACCACGTGGACCGCGTCGAATTCGTAGGTACCGCGCACAATATCGAGCGTGACCTCGTACAGCGCCGTCCCGTAAACGTGGTACGCAAAAGGTTCGCCCTTCTCCGTGTTGGTATCGAAATGCAACCCTGGCGTCGCGTAATGCGCCTGCTGCGACAGACTGATGCGGTTGAGGTAGGCCTGCATCACCAGGTCGCACCAGCTCAGGTCGGTCGCTTGGCCGTTGTCGTAAACCGTTTCGTCACGCAGCGTGATGCGTTTGGCATCGCCGTGACCCAACCCGTCCGCCGCCTGTTGGCACAGACGTTCGTGCAAACAGTAACAAGCTTTTTCCAGCGCTTTGCCGTTGAGGTCGGCACTGGCACTGGCCGCCGTCGGCGAGGTATTGGCCACGCGCGTTGTGTTGGTTGTTTCAATTTTGAGGCGTTCCGGCGAGACCGAAAAAATTTGCGCCGCCACCTGCAGCATCTTGGTGTTCACGCCTTGACCCATCTCGACCGCACCCGTGCTGACACCGATACTGCCGTCTTGGTAGATGTGCACCAGCGCCGCCGCCTGGTTCATGTGGGTTTTGGTGAAGGAGATACCGAAACAAATCGGCTGCAGCGCCAAACCCTTCTTAAAGAACTTGTTGGCTGCATTAAACGCCTCTTTTTTGGCGATCAAGGCCGCATAACCCGCTTCCTCTTCCACTTGGTGCCAGGCCGCTTGCGCCAAACAACCTTCGGTTTTTTGACCGTAGGGAAAGGCATCGCCTTCCGCAAGCAGGTTCGCCTTTTGGATTTGGTCCGGGCGAATGCCTAACTGCTCAGCCGCATGGCAAATCGCCGCCTCAATCACGAACATACCCTGCGGCCCGCCGAACCCGCGAAAGGCCGTATTGGGCGGCACATTGGTGCGACACGGATAAGCCGTCGTGCGCACATTGGGAATAAAGTAACTGTTGGTGCAATGGAACAAGGTGCGTTCCAAAACCGCCGGCGACAAATCGGCCGCCGCGCCCGCATCCTGATGAAAGGTCGCCTCGTAGGCCACAATTTTGTAATCGGCGTCGAGGCCGATACGGAAGTCCGAACTGTAGGGGTGACGTTTGCCCGTCATACGCATGTCGTCGAGGCGGTGTAAAACCACCTTGACCGCACGTCCCGTGCAAATTGCACCCAACCCCGCCATCACCGCCCAAGGCGTTGCCTGGTCTTCCTTACCGCCGAACCCGCCACCCAAGCGGGTGACGTCGATCTCAATCAGGTGCATCGGAATGCCCAATACGCGCGCCACTTGGCGCTGTACCGCCGTCGGCCCCTGCGTCGACGAATAAATCTTAACCGCACCGTTTTCAACCCGATACGCATAGGCGCCTTGCGCCTCTAAATAAAGGTGTTCCTGACCACCCGAATCGGCACGACCTTCAAAAACGTGGGCGCAACCGGCCCAAGCGCCATCAACATCGCCCAATTGGAAGGTACGCGGCGGGTGTAACAACTCGCCTTTGGCGCGTGCCTCGCGCGGATCAACAATCACCGGTAAGGGCGTGTAATCCAGTTCAATCAGCGACAAAGCCGCACGCGCTTCGTCTTCGCTGTCGGCCAGCACCATGGCTATCGGTTGGCCGTTAAAGTGGAAGGCGTCTTCGGCCAGCAAGGGCTCGTCGGGAATGATCCCGCCGATTTGGTTTTCGCCCGGGATATCGGCCGCCGTCAGCACGCGAAACACGCCGGGCGCACGCTCGGCCGCCGTCACGTCGAGTTTGGTGATTTTGCCGTGGGCGAAAGGCGCCCCAAAAATAGCCGCGTGCAAAGTGCCTTCGCGAACCGGCATATCGTCTACATAAATACTCTCACCGCGTACGTGACCGCGTGAATCGATGTTTTTCATCGTGCCGCCTCCAGGTTCACCAGTTCCGGCGTCAAGATCGCGAAATGGCCGTAAATCAATTGCCGCAACAGCAGCCGTTTGTAAAAGTGTTCGCCGCGCGCATCACTAATCGGTTGCGCTTGGCCGGCAGCCGCCTCGGCCGCCCGGGTAATCAGTTCACTCGAAAGTGTTTGGCCTTCCAATACCGCCGTCACCGCGTCGAGGTACATCGGCGTCGGCCCCACGCCGCCCGCCGAGCAATCGGCACGCGTGATGCGGTCACCGTCGAGCTGCAACCGCAGCGCGCTGTTCACAGAAGCAATGTCCAAATGCGTGCGTTTGGAGACCTTTTCAAAATTGAACAGGACCTTCCCGCTGGGCGCATTAAAGCGCAGCTCCTGCACCACCTCGCCTGGCAAGCGATCCAACGTTTTGTATCCTTTATAAAAAGAACGCAGCGGCACGACGCGCACGCCGTTTTCCCCTTTCAGCACCACCTCGGTCTGGTTGGCCATTAGGAAACAGGTCAAATCGCCAATCGGCGAGGCGTTGACCAAATTGCCGGCGACCGTACCCATGTTGCGGATCGGCGTCGAGGAAACCAGTTTCATGTAACGCCGCATCTGGGGAAAAAGCTGATTCATCAGCGGTGAGGAACGCATGTCTTCAGCCGTAGCCGAGCTGCGAATGACGACCTTGTCACCATCGCGGTAAATTTGTTCGCCGTGCGAGCGATCAAAAACCAGCGTCAGCCGGCGTTGTTGCGCCATGTGTTCGGGTTTTTGCACGAACAGGTCGGTGCCACCACCGACCACCACCGTTTCCTCGGGTTGGGTCAAGGCTGTCAGGTCGTCGCGCAGTGCCGCCAACCGTTGCGGCACACTGGGAAAATAGGCCGGTAAAAATTGGTGTTCGGCCAGCCACGAAAGCGCTTCGCCGGCTTGGGCGGGTCGTTCTTGTAGCAGCGCGACCACTTTTTCAGCCGCGCGTTCAATCGACTTGTAACCAGTGCAACGGCAAATGTTACCGTCGATAGCGGCAATCGCATCTTCCTGAGTTGCTTTACCTTGCGCCAAACAGTAACCGGCAAAAGAAACCACAAACCCAACCGTACAAAAACCGCACTGGGTGCCGGCCTCGTCAACCATCGCCTGTTGGTAAGGGGTTAAGTCACGCACATTGAGGCCTTCAATGGTGACGATGTGTTTGCCGTGGGCGTTGGCCAGCGGCATGATGCACGAGGTCATGGACTGGTAGCGCATGGCGCCACCGTCTTCGGGTTCACCGACAAGCACCGTACAGGCGCCGCAATCACCTTCGCGACAGCCAATTTTGGTGCCGACCAAGCGTTGATGTTTGCGCAAAAAATCCAGCATAACCGTGCCAGGCGACAGGGTTGCGCTGATCTCGCGGTCGTTGAGCATAAAGCGAATGGGTTCAAACATCGCGGTGAACTCCCTCGTAGACGTTCCGTCAGAAATTCTCACCATTTTCTCACATATTCGAAATGGGTCCCCTAGTTTGCCGCAAATGCGATGCAGCGGCAAGCGACAACCACCCAAAAAAATCCGTGAATGAAAAGTAGTGCCGCCATTTTACCACTTCCAGGTGCCGGCTTGCGCATCGGCAGGTGATTCCCACCCATGATTCCAGGAACAAGCCGTCCTTCAGCAGCGACGCCGCCAATACCAGGTGACAGTATTCCCCATCAGCATTTTTCCTTCCCAAAAGCCTTTCACCACAAGAAGGTTTTTGGGAAGGAAAAATGCCTTTCGTTTACAGCGGCTTTCGATTCGGCCAAAAGGCCGCGTCGCGTCCGGTCAGCCACCACCCTTTCAATTTCGGCATCACGCAACCCCAGTTCAAAAAACCACTTCTTCAACCTGACGGCCACCCTTTCCCCATTCAGCGGCTTGCCCTGCGCAAACCCAACAAACGAATTAAACCCAACTATTTCAAATTGACTGTCACCACATCTCTACCACATCTCTCTTCGTTTCTTAGCCAAAAAACCTTTGCTCACAGGCGTTAAGGTTTTGGTAAGCGCCATTGGTCCGGTCGCCTTGACGTTTGCCAAAACGAAATAAGCTAACTAGAAAACCAAACCGCACCGGATTCGAAGGCAAATAAAGGCACCTTTCAGCTAATTTTTCAGTCCGTTTTTCAGCTAAGGAAACCTGCAACAGCAAAGATTTTTAGTACGATAGGGCTGCTTGAACCAATAAGTAAAAACACACATGAGCGCATTCATTATTGATCGCCAACAAGACAAGGGTTCCCCGTTCGCTTATCTCGCTTTCGCGAAAATTGGATGCGCCGTTCTCAGTGGAGAAGCACCTCGCGGGCTCAGGATTTCCCTGTATCCCACCAAGTAGCCTGATCCAATCCTTGCGACTCTGCCCACTCGCGGCCGACACCTTCCTGCCGCACCCGGGCAAGCCTTCGCTTGCCCTGATTCTGTTTCGCCAACCTGTTTTCATTCCAAATCGCGCCCGCTTTTTCACCGGGATTTCTGCTGGGTACCGGCAACAAATGTTTGGGAGCCATGCGGGCAAATAAAGGACATCGATGATGAACCACGTTCACACCACCCGTTGCGGTTTTCAGGCGAGGCCTTATATCGCCGCCATGCTGTGCTTGCTTTTGACCGGCCCGTTCCTTTTCGGCCAACCCGCAGCCGATTTCGAAACACGCCAAGCGGCATTTCGCCAAGCGGCGTTGACCAACCTCAACAACCACAGTCTTCCCGTCCAGGCCTACGAAGGCTTGCCGCTCAGCGAGGTGCATCTGAACGACCTGATGAACGGCATGCTGGAACGCGAAACCTCGGATTTCGTCCTGGTGGTTTTGATGCGCATCCTTTGTTTGACCGACGCTTACGACGACCGCATTCTCCCCGTCATCACCCAACTGCCGTTTTGGTTGCGGGAAAACGAAGACCTGCGCGTGTACTGGTCGGAAAACCACATGATTATGTGGATGTCCTCCGACTGGCTGATGGCGGAACGCTTCGATTGGACGGTCGACGACGACCTGCGCAAGCGCCTGGTCCACTACCTCAACCTCAAAATCGAATACGGCTACTACGAATTTTTCTCCTCGGTCTATTTCCCTTACACACTCAGCGGCCTGCTCAACCTCGCCGATTTCTCGCAAGACATGGAGATCGCCGCCCTCGCGAACAGCGCCGCCCAGCGCTTATTACGCGACGTGCTTTTGCTGGTCAACGACCAAGGCGCCTTTTTTCCCGCCGCCGGCCGCAACTACGTCGGCAAGTACACCTCGGCGCTGGACCAAAACCACGACAAGGTGAACTATCTGCTGACCGGCCACGGCCAGGCACCGACCAATGCCTCGCATGCAAGCGCCTTTCTGGCGACCTCTTCCGTGGATTTCAGCGACGTTGTCGCGTCATGGCGCTCGCACGTCAATCAATCGATCACGCTCGGTCACCCGCTGGCCCAGGTCGATCAGCTTCACGCCGACCAAAACGACATCGACAAAGTCATCTTCCAATGGAGCGCGGGCGGGTACTTCCATCCTGATTTGGCCGAAGAGACCCTGTGGATGCTGGAAGAGCTCAACCTATGGGAACACCACGATTTCAACGATTTCGCGGGCTTCGAAGGCTTCCCGGCATGGGTCGCCTCAACCGGTTCGGTTATCTTGGCCTCCATCACACGCAGCTCAGTGTTAACCGGCGTGAATATCGACATCTACAAAGACGGCCAAGTCTCGCTGACCTCGGCACAAAATTACTGGAGCGGTCGCTTGGGTTACCAACAGTTTCCCTGGGTTGCTTCCACCGGAACCATCGCCGTGTGGACGCAATCGGGCGAGGTGAAAGCAAATTGGGCCGACCGCAACAGCACCAACGCCAACACCCATCTCCCCTACATTCAGCAAAACGACAACGTCGCGCTGATTATGTATCAGCGCAATGGTGACCTGCCCCTGTTCGGGTTCGACGAAACAGACGTGGCGCTGTACTGGCCGGAAGACCGCTTCGACGAAACACGACAACAGGGCCGGTGGGTCCTGGGCCGTGAAAATGACGGTTACGTCGCAGTTTACCGACACTGCGACACGATCATCAACGGCCACATCGCCTGCGATGATGAGCGCGGCCAAACCTGGGCGGTGGTGGTCGGGAACCGCCAAAGCCACGGCAGTTTCGACGCCTTCGAAGCAATGATCGGTGCCGCCCAGGTCCGCGAAACCTGGCGCTGGGACTGGCGCAAGTTCACCTTTCAATATGTGGCGCGGCTCCAGGTCGACGGAAAAACCATAGAGAAGACCTGGTAATAGCAGTGCTCCGGCATGGGTTGGACAAAAACCCAACGCTTGGCCGGAGCACTATCTGCCAGGTACCAATCCCAGCGGTCTGCCATGAGGATCTAATCGCTGTTGACCCAGGTAAGCACGCCTTGCTTGCCGGCCGGCCCTTGGTAAACGCTGTACTCGCTGGAGGCAAGCGTCACGTGCACCCAGGCTTCGTGGCTTTCTTCGAGTTTGGCGCGGTCCACCAAAATACCTTCCGAGAAGTTGTGACGCGTCAGGATGGCGTCGACTTGGTCGGCCAGTTCCGGGGTCAAGCCACGATGACCGCGCCAAGCCAGGGACTCCAGGGCGGCCATGTTGCCGTCGTTGTAATTCTCGGGCAGGTGGTCGGTATCAAGCGGTAGGAACACGCCTTCCATTTCCGGCTGAAAGCAGGCGTGGCCGCCGGTTTGATTGCTGTAAATCACCCCACTGGGGTGCTTGACGATGACGCCCACCCCGTTGAGGTTGTAAAGGCTGAAATGCAGTGGTTCGGTCACGGTTAAGCTCCAATAAATGAGAAGGGTTGGTGCACGTAGACGTCCAGAACAACGGCCCCGTCTTTTTGGAAGCCGCGATCCGCCGCCGAGGCTGGGAACTTCTTGTCACTGGTGATGGTGGTAATGCCCATTTTGTCGCCCGTCCCAAACACGTTTTGGTCGGGCGGCTTAATGCGCTTGGTCGGCTTGAGGTTCATGACGCGGTCCGAGGGATCGTCGGGAATCACGGTCACGCGGTCCAGGAACTTCTTGCCGCGCGCTTTTTCCTTGGCGCCCCCCAATCGGCCCAACGCTTCGGAGAACTCGTCGTGGGCGGTTTGCGTCATCACCATCTCTTTGTCTTTCACAAAGGCCTTAATTTCGTGGCGAACCGGCGAATCTTGCGCCACCACGGCGCGCGCGGTGCCCGCATCCACGTTCACTTTCTCTTTACAGGTCAAACCCAGCGGGTCGGTCCAGTTGACGGGATTGGGCGCGTAAGCGTAGGCGTTCATGCCGCCCAGTAAGCTCAGCGGATCCTGGTGAATAAAACGCCCCAACTCAGGATCGTAATAACGGTAGCGGTTATAGTGCAGCCCGGTTTCATCATCATAGTATTGCCCAGGGAACCGCAGCGGGTTATCCACCTGCTCGACCAAGTAACGATGAACCCCGCCATAAGCGAGATATTGGGCGGCCCAAACACAGTTCCCGTCGTCGTCGGTCAACTCCTGCGGCGTGCCGAGGTGATCGTTGTGGTAGTAATAGAACCGATCACCATCGATCATCGCCAGCGGCGTTTCGCCGTTTTGCTCGTAAACAAAGGTTTTCCAATGGCCGCCGTCCTGTGATTCAGCAATCATGGCGTGTTGGTCCCAGAGGAACGCCGTGACCCTTTGCCCCTTGCGTTTGCTGACGCGGCGGCCCAATGCGTCGTAGGCGTATTCGGTCACCAACCCGTCGCGTTCGACACGACGCAACTGGTTATCGGGCCCGTAAGTAAACTGCAGACGCTCCTGTTGGGCGGGATCGTGGCGTTCGGTGAGATTGCCACGACTGTCGTACTGGTAACGCTTCCCCTTAAAGGCGCGAATGCGGTTACCCACAACCGGCTCGGCAACGGCCGGGTCAATCGGGTTACCAGTGGGGTCGAAGTAAAACTGTTGCTCGACGTTGCCCAAGACTTGTTTTAACTGTTTGCGCGGATCGTACTGGAAGCGGCTTTTGCCGCGCATTTGGTCGTCGACCTCGGTCAAAGCACCGGCCGGATCATAGGCGTAACGACGCTGCGAAACCGGGCCGGCGTCTTTGCCACGACGGTTAAATACCTGAATCCGCTGCAACCGACCGTTGATATCAAAATCGTTGTGCTCTTCGAGTTGGTTACCCAATTGCCGCACCCGCTCACGACCGTTGCCGTCGTATTCGCTGAGCGCCAGCAGGCGGTCATCCAGCCAAGTGCCGATGCGCGTACCCGCCGCGTCATTTTGGTAGCGCAGGGTTGGTCCGGTCGGAAGTTTGAAATCAAGGCGATTCCCGACCGCGTCAAAAGTATGGCTGGAAACGTAATTGTCCTGCCATTCCTCAATCATGCGGCCCAGCGGATCGTAGATGAACCGCAAGCGACGATGGTCGTTGTCGGCCTTAATCAATTTACCGGCCGCGTCGTAAGCATATTCGGTGACATCCGGTGCGCCGCCGTTGGCATCACGGCTCACTTTGCGCAGCAAGGCACCCACCGCGTCGCGCTCGAAGGTGGTCACAAAACCATCTTCACGATGACTTACCAGGAACCCGTCGGCATCGTAATCGTAGTATTGCGTGCGGCCGTCAAAGCCAATTTCTTGGATGACCCGTTCGTTGGCGTCGTAAATGATTTGGTGGCGCTCACCGCGTTCGTTGACCAACGCCGTCATGTTGCGTTCACGATCGTATTCGTAACAAACAACGGATCCATCGGCGTTAATGCGTTTGGTGATTTGATTGAGGCCGTCGGCATATTCCAGGCGGGTGACGTTGCCGTTTTCATCAACGATGCGGTTGATCAAATCGTTGCTGTGGTAACCGAAGGTTTTGGCGGTGCCGTCAGGGTAGGTCACACAAGTTAGCCGGCCGACGGCGTCGTAACTGTAACGGGTCAGCGCGTCGCCGTGCTGCATGGCGACGACGCGACCCAAATCGTCGTAGTCATAATCGATGGTTTGCCGGTCGGGATAAACTTCGCGCACCAATTCACCGCGCGCATTCCACGCCAGAACCATGGTCGTGCCGTCGGCGCGGGTCAGCTTCGCCGGTAAACCCTGCTCGTTGTACTCAATGGTCGAGCGATTGCCGCAAGGATCAACGGTGGCCACCACCTGGCGGCTGTCATTGTAAATGCGACGCCAGACGCGACCCAACTGATCCGTGAAATGGGTGGGATCGCCGGTCTCGTTGTAAGCCATGGTCGTCAGGGCACCATTGGCATTGGTTTTCTGCAAAATGCGGCCAAATTCATCGTAGCGAATATCGTGGGTGGCGCCGCTGGGTTTGGTGGTTTTGGTTACCGCCCCTAAAGCATTGCGTTCATAACGAGTTTCAGCGCCGGTTGGGTCGGTTTCGCCGATAATTTGGCCCAGTTCATTGTAGTGGTACTGAATGGTGTGGCCGCGACTGTCGGTAATTTCGCTACGCTGTTGCTCCGGGAACCAGGCAAAACGAACATCGTAGTTGCCGTCGTCGCCCCAGTTGTGCAAACAACGCGCTTGGGTGTCGTAGCGATCCCACTCGAAGTAGTAGCTAAAACCGGTGCGCAAGGTACGTTGAACCAAGACGTGGTTGCGGTAGCGATAGCGCTCACCCAGCTCAAGCGCATCGTGGTTGGCCACCAAATCGCGCGCATCATTGTAGGTGTAGGTCATGACCCCGTGCTCTTGCTCTTGGCGACCGTCCAAGAACCCCAAGCGCTCGATCAGGTTTGCCGACGACCAATGGAACACCAACGCGCGTCCGCATTGGGTGGTCAAGCGGTCCAAGCGACCGTTTCGGTAGGAAAGCAGGACCTCAGCGCCGTCACTTTTGCGATAAGCACGCAAACGCCAGGCGCCGGCGCCTTTTTCAAAGACACGTTGCAACCCGGTGTTGTTTTCCAGAATCAGCGTCGCCTCATTGGGCCGGGTCATCAAAAGCTGTTCGTGGGCCTGACCCACGGTTTCACCGACGGCCGGTAACGGCAGGTGCACCTGGCGGGCCTCGTCAGTGTGATAAACCACGCCGTTTTCTTCCTGGGTCAGCGTTTCACAGCCGGTGTAAGTCCAACCCACGCCCAGACCGGTTTGGTTGTCGTGACCGGTGCGATAGGTGCGTTCAAAGGCCAGCGGCAAGCGACCGGGTAGCTGGAAGTCGGTAAACTGCAGCAATTCCTCGCCGGTGACCATGCTGATCGGGCAACCGCCGGTACAGGTTTCTTTGATCTTGGCACTGGGCAGGCCGTTTTTCACCTTGGAAGCCGCGTTGTCGACCTTGGACACCACTTTTTTCCCACCCTTGAGCATCGCTTTGCCCAGGCCGGTTTTTTTGGCGTATTTGGCGGCGGTGGCCGCCGCGCCGGCGCCGGGGATCATGGCGGCGGCGGAAAGGGCGGCATCGGCATAATTGCCCTCGGCCAAGTAAATTAAGGCGTTGAGGCCGTCGGCTACTTCGCCCAAACCGGGAATTAAACCCACCACATCCAGCGTGGTGTGCACGATGTCGGACAGCGACATGTTGGCAACGGCGTTGGTCAAACTCGACCACCAGCCGCCTTCCTCCTCGGTTTCAGGCGCAGCCGGTGGGTTGGTCTCGCCTTGAATCGAACCGTCGGCCCCAATCGTCGGACCGGCGGGCGCGGCCGGACCTGCAACAGCACCACTGTCGCCACCGAGATAACCTTGACCGGAGCCGGAACCCGCACCGGCACCCGCACCAGAGCTGGAACCACCGCCACCACCGCCGGCAGCGGCAGCGTCGCCGGATTCGTTCAGTAAATCAAGCGGGAAAAAGACACGGCCGTGACACAGGTTGGCAACCGCTTGCCAGAACGCTTCGCCACACAACAAACCGGTGCGCGGCACGGGGTTTTGGTGTTCCGGTGGAAGCTCAACGCCGTAAGCGCGAATCATTTCCATCAAATCCCACCACTCGAACGACCCGCCAAACCACTGCTGTGGTGCGTTACCTACATGGGTGAAATAAAACTCGGCCGAAACAATGACGCTGTTAAACAGTTTGTCCGGACGCACGGAACGCGCGTATTCGGTCACCAAATTGTGGTTCGTCCCCAAGCTATTGTGCAACTGTTCACCGTATTGCAGGACAAAGCCGGGATTTTCGCTAAGCAACACTTCCAAACGCTGCTTCTCCAGCAAAAGCTGCTTGCGAATTAGGCCGTCGGTAAACTCGGAATCGAGCAAGTTGCCTGATGCGTGCGCTATATCGCCGGGATTGTTGCGCATCGCCTTGAACCAACGCTGAACGGTGTCAAGTGCGGTTGTCGCGTGACTGTACAGCGGAAAAAGATCGGGAACCGCATGCTGGTAAAAAAGATTCTTGTGTCGGAAAAACTTATTGCGAAGAAACGCGTCGCGGGGAGGTGACGAAAACTTCATATGGGCCGGCCCTCTTTATCGAATGGTCTGGACGAAACACCAAAACGCACGACGGGCGTGTCGTTGAGGTTTCAGGTGGTGTTGAGACAAGAAGAGTCAGAGAGCGGATATGTATAAAAAAAGGGAAACTTTAAGATACAAGACAAAATTCCCATAGACCCTAAATTGTACGCTTTTCACGGGGCTTGGTTCAAGCCCGGCGTAAACCAAGCCGGCGTTTTGTGATGTATGTAGGCAGAGCGAATGTTTCCGCGTACGCCGCACATGCCACCCAACACAGGTACAAAATTGATGCAACGCAAGCAGCCTGCCAATGCCGTCAAACACATTGAAACCAAGCAATTCAATAGCGCCGCCAAACCGTGAGACAACTTTGCGTTTTTTGTTTAAATAGACTGTCACCCTTCACGACAACAGACCATCAAAACCTGTTGCCAGGTCCTACCGCGACCACTCAAACAGCACCATCATTTTCACAAGCCCTTTAGGCGCAGCGACAACACCAAACCAGCCCAACAAACCCGCGTCAATTCAATCTTCAATCCCGGCATCGCTCATCTAGGCGTCGGCAACCCCGCATCGGCAATCAAAGTCCTCGAACAGGGTCTGGCTCTGGCTAAAACCAACGCCAACCAATAGGCATAAGCCCCGTTTTTGAACCTCAGCCGGCATGTACGCGCCAAGTACAGGTCGATTAGCTCTGGGCCGGCAACACAAAGCGAGCGGACCGCTACAAAATGCCTGGTAATCAGCGCGCCTAAATGATATCTGTATATCAATACAAAGAACAGTGCGGGCAACAACAACCGCGCCGGCAAGCGTGAAAAAGGACGGCCAATGACAAGCGAAAATAACCTCGTGTTTGACCAAACGATGGCACGAGAATACGACCAGCGTTTCCAAAAAATTGCCGCTATGCGGGAAGCGCTTCATCTATGCATCAAAATCCTTTGCCAGGATGCACCGGAAGCCGCGCGTGTCTTGGTGGTCGGCGCCGGCACCGGTCTTGAAATTGCGGATTTGGCAAAAGCGTTCCCCCGGTGGCGATTCACCGCCGTCGACCCTTCGCCGGACATGCTCGCCGTTTGTCGTCAGCGCTGTGAAACCGAGGGCATCGAACCAAGGTGCGATTTTCACGAGGGTTATCTCAACACCATGCCCGCCACGGCGCCTTACGATATCGCTACCTCCTTGCTCGTCTCTCATTTCATTACCGAGCCAACAGTCCGCCGCGGCTACTTCGAAGAAATTGCGGGACGCTTGCGGCCAGGCGGCCGGCTGATCAACGCGGATTTAGCCGCCGACATGGGCGCACCCGACTATCCGAAGCGGCTGGACGACTGGCTGGCAACGATGCGCTACAACGGCGCCACGCAAGAAAGTTTGGCCGAACTGCGCACTCTGCTCGGCACCAAGGTGGCCCTGCTTGCACCGGCGAAGGTTGCCGAACTCATCGCACAAGCGGGTTTCGCTGCGCCCACCGCCTTTTTCCAAGTCATGTTCATGCACGCTTGGCACGCGCAAATCCCGCCGACGCCAACGCCGTGAACCCGGTGCATGCCCTCCAGGCTGATCTTCTCTAAGTCAGGAAAACAACCCTCGCTTGGGCCTCACAAGCCAAATAAACGCTGCTAGAAGTCTGTCACGATTCGCCCCTATCACCTGGCCACCCAACAATCAAACAATTCAAAATCAGATATTTATAAAAAAGAACAACAAATATCGCACGCAAAACCATCGCAGCCGGCAGCCGCACAAACGGGACACTGTGCAACCATTCTCACGTACATTTCTTCGAGCGCTGCTTGAGCAAGCATCTCGATTTGGTTCAAGGCCCCAGGAACCAACGCTCATTCCCACACACCTGGAGCCCCCCTTGATGTCTTTTCGTTTAATGGTTCTCGTCCTCTCTCTTTGGGCGGCGGTTCCCGTTACCGCACAGACGAATACTCCGACACCATCGACGGCACGGCTCGCAACCTTTCTGGACCAGTTCCAACAGCGACACGACCTTGATAAGCTTCTTCAAACCAACAACTTCCGAAAGTCTGTCACCATCTATTCATCTTTTTACACTACTTCCAGGCCGGCCGGCTTTTCGACGTTTACACCCAAACAACCCGTCTTTCGCAATTCAAAACACGATCTTTCTCCACCTGTTGTGCTACAACGACTCAGGATTACGCTCGACGCACTGGGGACCCGCTCGGAGCGCGAAAGACCCGCTCGGAGCGCGAAAGACCCGCTCGGAGCGCGAAAGACCCGCTCGGAGCGCGCCTTCGGACCTATTAAGCCATTTAATGCCAATATGTTGAAGACTCGTTCATCCTGAGTTGCAAAAGACGGGCTAAGCCACTGCGTGAATCTCTTAGTTTCGGTTTAAGCCTGGCCGTCACCTTTGAGCGTGGCGAGGTCGATGACAAAGCGATAGCGCACGTCGCTGCGTTTCATGCGCTCGTAAGCTTCGCCGATGTTGCGAATATCGAGCATTTCAATATCGCAGCTAATGCCGTGCTCGGCGCAAAAGTTAAGCATTTCCTGAGTTTCCGGCATGCCGCCGATCGCTGAACCCATGATCGCGCGCCGGCCCAAAATCATCGGCAGAGCCTCGATTGGCGGGTTGAGCGGCGTTAACTGGCCCACCAACAGGTACTTACCCTCGACAGCCAGGCAGCTTAAATAGGGGTTTAGGTCGTGTTCCACCGGAACCGTGTCGAGAATGTAATTAAGTGTTCCGGCTGCTCGTTGCATTTGGTCGGCATCGCTTGAGACAACCACGTGGGTTGCACCATTGCGTTTGCCTTCCTCGATTTTGCCGGCGGAGCGCGTGAACAATGTGATCTCCGCACCCATCGCTTTTGCGAATTTGATCCCCATGTGGCCCAGCCCACCCATGCCGACCACGCCCACTTTGTCTCCGGGTTTGACGCCCACGTAACGCAGCGGCGAGTAAGTGGTGATGCCGGCACAGAGCAGTGGTGCAGCGGCTGCTGGATCAAGCTGGTCGGGCAGGTGGACGACAAAACGGTCACTGACGATCATGCTCTCAGAGTAACCGCCGTAGGTCAGCTTGCCGTCGTGACGGTCGACGCCGTTGTAGGTCCAAACGCCTTGGCTACAGTACTGTTCCAAACCGTTGTCGCAACTGCTGCAGGTACGACAGGAATCAACCAAACAACCGACGCCGACCATATCGCCTGCTTTGAATTGGGTCACCTGCTCGCCGACGGCGGTGACGCGGCCGATAATTTCGTGGCCTGGCACGACCGGGTAGTTGGTCATACCCCAGTCGTTTTCTACGAAATGGATGTCGGTGTGGCACACGCCGCAATACAGTACTTCAATCGAAACATCATCCGGTCGGGGTTGGCGCGGTTGGTATTGCCAAGGCTCCGGTGTTTGGCCTTGTTCTTTGGCGGCATAGGCGCGAACGGTTGTGTTGGCTGTTTGGGTGCTCATCAATAGACCTCCTGATCATTTGGGTTTGCCCGCTGTTCGGTGGGTCCCATGATTAATGGGTCCAATGCAAGCAAAAGTGATAAAACAAAACTCTGGCACTACCTTGAATCAAGCGATTCTTGGAAATGGTTTGGGCTGAGATGCTAGAATCAGAAAACTTTGCCAAATGCGTCGTTGCGCTCGGGCGAGGCGCGTTCAAATCCCCTTCAAAGCTTTTTGAAACAGTTATTTGCTAGCATCTGTCACAAAAATCACTTGGTAAAGCTTTAGCTAAGCTTCACCTCGCGAATGTTTTCTGGCATTAATTTATGGGAAAACTCAGGCGAGGGTGTATAACGATTCTCTTGAATTGTTGTAGGATTCTTTAATTGGAGGCATGTGCCTTCAGTTGCCCTGTTAATCCGACTTTTGCAATTTCAAACCCGAGATTTATCAAACGATTGAAGCGAAAGGGGTTAGAAGGCCCGATGGCCCACTGGAAGTGTGTCGATCGGGATGCGTAGCTGCGTCGAGCGTGAGGCTAACTCACTGCAGGCCAACAGGTTGGAGAAGACCATGCTTGAAATTGCGAAAGTTGGATTAAGCTCCTGGATGAAGCCTGAGGACCGCCACCGGAATTCTCTCGCCCGCATTTCTCACCAGCGTTCTGCTAGGCACGTGAAAACACTTGATATCCCGGCGCTTGCTCGGTCGAGTCGATTTCGACGTAGTGTTCCTACGCCTGTGCCGCCTCACGTTCGCAAGCCTTGGGCTTCGCGGTGCGTTTTCACGTGCTCGCGACGAAACCTGGTGAGAATTACGGGTGAGTCTGCGCTTATACCGGTTTTACCGGCCGTCAAATTGGGGAGGTAACAGCCAATGAATCAACCGGACCTTCGTCCAACCACCTTAATCGCACCGCGACAGCTCGAGAAATTGGCGGGTCGTATCGCGGCACTGCTTACTACTGACGGCCAAGATGAAGTCCAGCCGGGTGTGATTCTTCACCGACGCTCGAAAACGGGAGAACCTATTCACGGTGTGGTTGAACCTTCGCTTTGCATTATTGCTCAGGGCGGGAAGAATGTGACCTTGGCCGGCGAGACATTTCACTACGATCCTGCCCATTATTTGATCTCGACGATGCAGCTCCCAATGGTGGGCATGGTAATGAATGCTTCAGAGCAAAATCCCTACTTGGGTTTGCAACTTGTGCTCGACCCCCAAATAGTGACGTCGGTCATTGCCGAAGCGGTTGGCGTCTCGTCACCCGGCAATGGTTGCCTCAAAGCTTTGGATGTGAGCCCGATCGACGTCAACTTATTGGACGCAGCCACTCGCTTGGTACAGTTGACCGAAGCGCCCGACGATTACGCGGTTTTGGCGCCATTAATCAAACGTGAAATCATTTACTGGCTGCTGAAGGGCGCGCAAAGCGGTCGCTTACGCCACTTGGCGCGTTTGGGTGGTCAATCCCATCGGATGGCGGCAGCGGTTGCTTACCTCAAGCGGAACTTCAGTAAAGCCATTCGTATCAAAGACCTGGCCGATGAGCTGGGCATGAGCGCTTCCACCTTTCATGCCCATTTCAAGGCGGCGACGGCAATGAGCCCGATTCAGTTTCAGAAACAATTGCGTCTTCAGGAAGCGCGGCGCTTGATGCACAGCGAACGAATGAATGCTGCTGAAGCCGGTTTCCATGTGGGTTACGAAGATGCGTCGCATTTCAATCGCGAGTACAAACGCGAGTTTGGCCGACCGCCGAAACAAGACATCGAACAATTGCAGCTCCGTTCAGTTTAGGTTACGGCCCAAATTCAGCACATTGCCGAATGTCGTTCGCCAGGATTGCCCAGGTTGAGTGCAATTACGGCGGGCCGGCGGTGAAGTACTTCGGGAAGTCTGTCACCATTCTTGTCACTTCAAACCAAATACTTCGGGAAGTCTGTCACCATTTTTCCCATTTTTCGCAAAACTTCAAGAAGCCGGTATTCCTAAACCTTCCTCAAACGACACGCCATTCGTAGGCGCCGATGTAGGTCAGTTGTGATGTCGAAGCTAAGCCGGCTTCAAATCCGCCAAAAGCTTCGCTCATGATGAGCACCATGATGTTCGAATCAGGTGGAACGAGGGATTTCACGGCTGGAAACGCTAGGCTAAAAGGGACCCACTAAAAAGGGTGGCGACAATCGAAAAGGGACCCACGCTAACCAAAAACCTGCTTTCTTTGGCATTGGGAATAAAGCTGAAGGAGGCAGATTGGGAGT
>JAUIFE010000030.1 GCA_030429565.1 Holophagae bacterium
GCTCTTTTTGTCACCCATTGGGTAGGGTTTAATTGGTGTGGTAACTAATCATAACCTATAACAAAAAGAGCCATTTGCTATTTCTGGCGACCGTTTCACTTATTAGGAATCGCTCAACTCAGGTTTTAAGGTGCGCTGATTTTCAGAACCAAGTTTGGCAACCATCTTCTTAAGCGATTCGGGCGTATTTGGTATTGTTCCTACGAAACGAACCTCGCCGTGTCGTTCTGGTTCCGCAACGGCTACCGCAATACTCTCCTTGTGAACATCTAATCCAACGAACAACCTCTTTTTCATGGCATCCTCCCAAAAGCTGGTTTATCAAACTTATCGGCATGTAAACCGCTTACTAGGGTCATACCATCTGGTTGTTCGCGGCTTCTCCTGCGGGAGGAAAGGCTTTAGCCACCCTCCACAGCTTGGTGGAAACGGCAAGCGCCAACGGGTGGGACCCCTATGCTTATTTCCGATTCCTTTTTGACCGGCTGCCAAATGCAAGGGGTGACAAAGAACTGCGGGCACTGTTACCAAATCAGGCTCAACCTATTCCAACAATTTCCTATTTGAGCGCTGACTATACCAACTACCTACAAGACCTTGCGCTTGCAATAGAGCCATCATAGCCGACTCTTTTTTTACTCGATAGACGGTCTAAATTCCCGCTTACTTTCCTCTTGATGCCACCTACCCGTAGGGGCAATGCCGTTAAGTTAAGAGAGAAAAGAGCAACTTAAGATATTTATAATGAGTTATTTATGGTAAATTTACTGGATGAGACATACTCTGGGGGGCTTTATTGATAGCCCACCGAAAATCATTCTCAAATGAGGTTTTTATGACAAGAGGAAGAGTCTAAAGAGCCATCAGATACACTCTATACGGGGTCGAAAAGTCGTCTCGCGTAAGAGGTTCTCTTATAGACGAAGTCGTTCAACGTTGTTTTACTCGAAGAAATCAAGGAAGCTGTTTTTTCTCAAGACTTTAAAGGAAAACACAGGCTTTCGCCAACGGCCTTCACGCGCTGTCGCAAACTCATCTTCCCGATTTTGGTCCTTTTTCTTGCCAACTTCCTAAAGGGCTCACTCCAAGACGAACTCGACCAGTTTTTCCAAGCTTTATTTCGCTGGGATGTTGCGAAGCGTTGGGTAACGCGAAGCGCGGTCTCCCAAGCGCGACGAAAGCTCTCTCACCATGCGTTTATTGAACTTCTCGATACAACCTGCCGCTTTGTCGATCAGCATGCCCCTCTTGTTACGTACCAAAACCACCGTGTCTTTGCCATTGACGGCTCCACGTTCCGTGTCCCAAACCGGCCTAAATTTGAGAAAGAGTTTGGGGGCATTCGGCAAGCCCATCATCGCTGCATCCTGCCGCGTTTCTCCATTCTTCACGACGTTCTCAATCGCCTGACATACGACGCAATCCTCGATCACAACAAGAGTTCCGAGGGGAATGCGGCTTTCCGGCACCTGGAAGAAACGGAACTCCCCGCCAAAAGCATCATTTTGCTTGATCGTGGCTATTGCAGTTTTGCCCTTTTGAAGTCTATCAAAACACTGGGCCACCAATTTTGCGTTCGCGTTTCAAGCGAGCGAAGTATTTACAAGTCGTTTGTTAAGAGCGGCAAAAGGGACAAGGTCATGATGCTGGCCGTACCCAAAGAGGTCGCGCGAAAAGCGTCGCCGGGGTCGCTTTTTACAAAACCCATGAAGGTGCGCATGATTCGGTTTCATATAAAGGGCGAAATGTACATTCTCATGACCTCTCTTATCGAAAAAAACAAGTACAGCCGACAAGACCTCATCGAGCTCTATCATCAAAGATGGCAGATAGAAGAATCATTCAAGGTCAAAAAAAACCGATTGAAAATTGAAGAACTAAGCGGTCTTGATCCTGAGGTCGCACGCCAGGATTTCCATGCCAAAATTTTTTCTGAAACCCTGACGACGGCACTCCTGCTTCAGGAGCAAAAGAGCGTCGACGCCTACAACGACCGAACCTTGAACCATTACAAACTCTGTATCACCCAGGCACTTGCGAAGATGAAGAACACGATAGCGCTTCTGTTTTTTCGGAAGTGGCCGGGACCTCTTCTTCAAGCTTTGAGCGAGATATTTAGAAAGTCACTGACGGGCAGTTCACCAGGACGCACAGCAAAGAGGCGAGAATCAGGGCGATACATTGTGAAGATCCAAATTTACGCGCCTGGCTATAAATCGAACAGGTAGCGGCTTTCCCTTGTGGTTCGCTCCTTAACTTAACGGCATTGCCCGTAGGGGACAGTGCAAGGCTTCCCCAGTTACCTCAGGCTCCCTGTGAACAACGCCATCCTCAGTCACCTCAATGGGTTTGATCAGGTATTGGGCTTTGCGCTATTTGGCACGCTTACCCACCCACCGGGCCGAATCAGGTTCACTTGCGTTATGTGCTGTTCACTTCCTATCGCTTCCTTCAGACCCCGCTGTTACCGGCGACGCCCTTGCGATTCGGATTGTCTTCCCCCTGATCGGGGCGACACCGACTTCTTTCAGTCGGCCGGGTTTGCCTGCTACGCTGGGCAAACCAAAAAACCACCACAGTCCGATGACTGTCGCGGTTTTTTTCTTTGTGGTCCACTTGGAACAATCGGGGCCGCCACGGTGTGCCGGCTGTTTGTCCACGTCTGCCGCGATGTGACGAGGGGTGGGTGCTCCAAAGCGGGGTGACCGGCGTTCCCCGCCGGTGACACTGACAACTGGCTAAAAGTTAGCCGAGCCCGCAAGGGTAACCAGCACAAATTTAAACACTTTAGGCGAACAATACCTGGCTGATATTCACCGGCGATTGCCTCTATTTATTTCATTTATTTTTTTCAAAATGAAATTGTCATTGTTTTTCTTTGCGATTTTTATGGAAAAAAATCCGGTAATTCTCTAAGATCCCTCCGAGCCCTCGTCCTATACGTTTTTTTGCGTTTCAAAAAAATGAAGACCTTATAGGTTTCTCTGCGCTCATTTTCAATACCTATTCCAGGAAAAATTCAATATTCCGCGAAACCGCCCTTCCTTGTTTCGCCTTGCGACCGGCGCCGCGCCACAGACGCGCGTGTTTGCAAACGCCGCTCGCTCCGTTATGGAGGAACCCATTGACCGTACCAACAACCCGTCGTTTCGCTATGCCCGTCGGCATTTCAAAATTCACTTTTTTCCTGCTTTTGCTCGGCCTTGCAGGCCCCTTCGCAACCGCCGCACCGATCACCTGGACCGGAGGAGGCGATGGTTTAAACTTTGCAGATCCTAATAACTGGAGTCCGGCCAGAATTCCGGGAACAGATGATGAAGCCTTGATAAACAATGGAAGCACCACCGTCAGAATTACCGCGCCTGTGACGATCCAACGATTTGAACTAGGTGTCAGTGGGGGAACACCTAACCTGCTTCTGACCAGTAGTGCCCATTTAACCGTAACCCAAGGTACAAGTAGCACCGGAAATACGAATACCGTCACCTTTGAAAATGGCAGCATTCTTACGACAGGCTCTCCTTCGGTCAATATCGACCTTAACGGCAGAATCCAAATGGGAGATGTGCAGTTCACAGGTGAAGGCACAATCAATCTCAACCCTGCTAGGGGATTTTTGGTTCCTGCGCTGTTCTCCTGGGTTATTGACGCAACAACCGTGGATCTGCAAAGAAGCCTGAATGCCTCACCAGGAATCAACATGGAGCTCAACAACGGTGGCAGTTTTTCTGTCACAAGTGGCAGTGAACTGATCCTAGGTGGAACCTCGTCAATTCGATCAATGACAGGAAATCCAGGTTTGTTTACCGTCAATCGTAACACCGTACTCAGAGTAGGTGTTCCCAGCGTAGGTTCCAATCTCGCCGTGGTAAAACGCAAATTACCCCCAACAATTTTTCCTGTCACAGCTCGATTCGACAACTACGGAAGCGTTGTCATCAACAATGGTTATGAATTTTCTCTAGGCGGCGGCGGGATACATACTGGTAGTTTTACTACCGAAAGCCCCGAAGACGTAGTCGTCTTTGCCGCTGGCGTTCATACTTTGACGAGTGTCAACCTTGCTAGAACCCGCCTGACGGGGGGCACCATTAGCCTACAAGACGATCACACTTTGGGAAATGGTATTTTTGTTTTTAGAGACGGAGTGATTGAATGTAATAACAACGCTCTCAGTTCAGAAGTTCCTTTTGACTGGCAAGGTGGTGTCATCCAAAATTCCACTTTTTCAACCGATAACGGCGGTTCTCTTCGGTTCACAAGTACAAACACTAAAACACTTAATAACACGACGCTTCTACTAAATTCTTACACAACCTTCTCAGGCAACGGAACGCTGCAAGTGGCAAACGGCTCTATCGAGAGCCGTGGGATTTTTGAGTTGCTTAGCGGAGGCAGCATCGAAGCGAGTGGCTCCGCAACCTTTACTAACTTTCTTCTAGTAGACAAAAATGATGGCGGCGATTTCACTTTCAATATTCCCTATTCCGAAAATATAGCTCCAGAAACAGAAGGAGTCATGATTGGCACAGGAAGATTGATTTTCAGTCAGGGTGGATTTATGAGTTCTATCCTGACCATCTCCGCTAGCACAGCAGCAGTATTTTCAAGCGAAAATTCAGATTTTGAATTTCGAGGCACAAGAATTAATGGCTCCGGAGAGTTAATAGCAAACGGAAACGTTCGATTTCAAAACGGAAACCACGATTTTAGTGGGACCTTTCGTCTACAGGATGGCTCCATAGGTGGAAACGGCTCACTAACACTAACCGGCCCAGCACTTTGGACGGGCGGCAATATGACCGGTCCCTTCACCATGGAGTGCGCCACCGATTGCGACTTTCAAGTCTCAACTAGAGGGGACAAAGAACTCAACAACGCGGCTGTTCTCAACAACAACGGCGGCATCATGACGTTTTTTGATGACAGTGTTCTGAACGTCGAAGAACAATCCCAAATCAACCACAACAGCGGCGTGTTTCAAATGTACGCGGGTACTCAAATACGGGGCGACAACACACGGCCAAACGGTGTCGGTACAATCAACCTGGAAAGCCCCAGTGTCATCACCGACAACCCGGATAACCCTAATCCACTTGATATTTCCCAGATTACCTGTGGATTAAATATCAATGCGCCCATGGACATTAATAGCGCCAATCCAAACTGGTATGGACCAACCACAATTAATGCTGACATTAATTTGGATAGTGCCGGCACGACCCTCCAATTACATGATGACAATTTAACCATTAACGGTGCGACCTTTAGCGGAGCCGGTTTGGTTATGCTCCAAGGCGATACCACGATCGGCCCTCTAGGTACCGTCTTCACTTCCGGCGTTGGCATGGAAATAGCAGGAGCCACCATCACCGGCCCAGGTTCACTAACCGTACAGGGCACTTTATACTGGGAGCTGGGTGGCTTTGACGGTCTTGGTGCCAATCCTGCCCCAGTTGCCACTTTTTCCGGTCCTCGAAACACGTTCAACTTTCTTGACCCAGGTTTTATTCGGGGCGGCTACACGCTTAACTTCGAAACAAACGTAGATTACACCAATGAAACCCTTCAAATGAGTGACACGGCCACATTCAACCTCCGCGACAATGCCACACTTAACGTCACATCAGTAGCCACCACGCCGGCATTTATTGCAACAGGCGGGAGCCCGCAAATCACCACCGAAGCCAACGCGACCATCAATGTAAACCTCGATGAAGGGGAAGTTTTTTCCAACAGAGTTCGGGGAACATTTCAAGGCGCGGTCAATGTTAACAGCGGCACCTTTTCCCAAAACAACCAACTGGAAGCCTTTGGTAACGTTAGCGTCGCGGCTGGGGCCCACTTCATCGGGAACAGCGCCGTTCGGTTTACGAGTGGGCTATCCGGCACCGGGGATGTCACCTTTACCAACGCAAATGCTGAATTTTTTGACGTGGCCCCGAACTTCACCGGAACCCTTACCGTGGGCACCAACACCAACCTAACCCTCAACGTCCCGTCAAGCTTCCAAAACGTCGTGCTCCAAGACGGTGGCGACATCAACTGCCCCGTTCCCGTTACCCTCCTGGGCACGATGGACTGGATCCGAGGACGCATCGCCAACCAAAATGCTGAATTCGTCGTCGCCCCCGGTGCCACCTTAATCGTGCGCGGTGCTACCGACAATTGGTTGGCTCGCGGTTCGCTTCGTGTCAACAACGGCGGCGTCTTCCAAATGAACCCCAACAGTGCGTTTCGCATTGAAGATAGCGCGCGCGTGACCATCGAACCCGGCGGCTTATTGAACCTGGACAATGGAAGCGGCATTGATGGCTCCGGTGCCGACCCGCGGCTCACCATTGCGGGGCAAATAGCGAAGATTGGAACGGGCGCCGCAAGCATCCAGGTGCCCACCACACTTTCCGGCACCCTTGACGCCGGCAATGAACGGATCACCTTTGCGCAAACCTTCACCACAAGCAGCGGCGCCACGATCAATCTCTCAGGTGGCGCCATTGAAATGAGCCAATTGTTCACCCTACCCAGCGGTGCTGCCCTCAACGGTCCCGGAACCTTCCAAGGCAGCTTGATCAACAACGGAACCCTAACCCTCGGTGACGGTTCTCCCAACGGCCGTCTCAACGTAAACGGCGACTTCACCCAAGGCGCAACCGGGAACCTAACCCTCAATGTTCAGGACGCATCGGGCAGTCCGGCGGTGGATCAACTGACCGTTCTCGCCAGGGCTTCTTTTGGCGGCGACCTCAATGTGAATTTCCCCGGCAATTACGAACCGCCGCCCGGTGTCCCCCTGACCCCCATCACCTTTGGCACACGCGGCGCGGGTGACTTCAACAACACAGCCGTGAGCACCCCTGTCGGATCAAGCCTCGAAATCGGTTATGAAAGCAGCTCGGTCACCCTGGTTAACGCCGGTCCCGAAAGCGCGACCTGGACCGGCGACAGCAACGGCGATTGGCATAACCCCGCCAACTGGAACCCCAACGCGGTGCCCGGCAGCCGAACCAATGTCACCATCGACGGCGCGGCGGTGGTCTTCATCAACCAGCCGGCCGTTGCGGCCTCTATCACACATGGTGGCACCGGTTCACCATCGCTAACTGTGAACAACCAGACCCTTACAACCAACACCCTGTCCATTGCAGCCAATGCCGCTGTGACCCTGGTCGACAGCATTATCACGCCCCAAGAGGCGGTGATGGATGCATCGAGTGCCACTAAAAAAGGCATCCCGCTCACCAACAATGGGGCCTTATTCGCCTATGGCATTTCCTCCATCGATCAGAGCACAACCAATGGTGAAACCGGCACCCTTCAAATTCATGGCAATACCAGAAGATCGGGCAACCCCACCACCCTAACCTTCAACCAAACCCTGGAGAACCAAGGAACAATCACCTTAACAAGCAACACAGCCACCGATGTCGCGCTTGCATTCAGCAACGGCCAATTCTTCACCAATGCGGGTACCCTCCAAATCGAACCGGGCGCCGGAGGTGGCAGGCTCCTTGATTGTTCCCTGCTAAACAGAGGCAATCTGATCATTGAAGCTGATACCACGATTCGCGGCAGCGCACCGATTGTCGCCGATGACCGGGCCGGCCCCGCCGACGTCTTTACCAACCGTCGCGGTGTAGATCTTCGGGAGTCCGCCCTAACTGTACTCAATGGCGACATCAATACGCTGGGAAACTTTAGCGCACGGGGAACCATCCTCCTGCCACAAGCAGTAAATGGTTTTTACAACGGCGAATCCCTTTGGCCCGGCGGTATCGGCACACCAGGAACCTTGAACATCGGCGCCGACTTTACCAACGAAGGACTCCTTGAAATGGATCTTGATGGGCGACTGGAGGTGGGAAGCGACCAAATTAATGTGGACGGGCGGGTGATTCTCAACGTGGGCTTAATTGTAGACAGTTTGAACGAAATCCGAGACAGCACCACGCTCACCCTATTAACCTACACTTCCATTTCCGGCAATCAGATTGAGGATCCGTTCGTAAGCCCATTCAACAATTTTGAAATTGATTTTCAACCCGGAGAAACAAGTTACCAAGTTACCTTCAACGCGCCGGAGCCGGTCACCGGGCCCCAAGTGTATCTTGGCCAAGCTGGAAACTTCGATTTTTCCTCGATGAACGCCGACACGGGAACGGTTAACAGAACCTTGTTCATTAACGGCTCCGCGCGTGCCGTCGCCACCGCTCCAGATGGAAACGCAATTTATGTTGTTCCATCATCTAGGTGGGAACGAGCCGGTAGCTATGCGGCCGATACCCACGTCCCTTTGGACACCATCGCCGAAATCCCACCCGCGAAGAACCTCGCGGTTCGACCCGATAACCGCGAAGCATGGTTCCTGCTAGACACCGCCCTTCAAAGTGAGAATGGCGAACCCTTTGAGCTGGGCGTCTACACCGTGGCAACCGAACAAACCCAACTGTTGCGCATACCGGAAGCAGTCAATGCACAAGCCTTGTTGTTCCACCCCGTGCGTCGCGAGGCCTATGCACTCGGCAGCGACGGCACCCTCCTAGTTATTGACGCCGACAGCAAGAATTTGACCCAACAGGTTGCTTTCGATACGGCCTTGAGAAGCGGTGTCATTGACCCATCCGGCGACAACCTCTATGCCTTTGCACCCAATCAAGGTCTGATGATGCGTATCAACCTGGACGATCTTAGCGGGGAACCCATCGCTATTCCGGGTGCCCCTTATCGCGGTGCGATTTATGACAACCGTTTGTTCATCACCACCCAAACCGACACGCTGCAAATCTATGACCTAACGGACGGCAGCCTTTCCGCCCGCCGCATCCCCGAGGCAACGGGCACCTTGGAAATCATTATTTATCAGAGCATTCCCCGTGTGTTCGTCACCGATCAAAGCGGCACATCATTTTGGCTCCATCCCGATGACGCCACGCAGGCGCCACAATCCTTTGGGTCACCTCGTAGAGATTCCACCCTGATTGCTAACAACGAAGCACGCCCGCTGGGACCGGCGAACATCGCGTTTTCGGCCGGGCACTACCGTGTCGAAGAAAACGCCGGCTTGCTCACAGTTTCCGTCAGCCGAGCGGGGGTAACCTGGGACACGGTTAACGTTCGCGTCGCCACCGCCGACGGCAGCGCCCTTGCCGGCAGCGATTTCACCGCCGCCTCGCAAGAGCTCACCTTTGCCAACGGTGACGAAACCATCAACTTCACCATTCCCATCATTGATGACGACCTGTTCGAGGACAACGAAACCTTTACCGTCACCCTCAGCGGGGTCACCAACCACGGCGTGCTCACCCGAGCCGAGGCGCTGGTCACCATCTTTGACAACGAGGTCGCCCCCGCCTTCAGCACGATCCAACTTTCCGCCGCCGCTTACAACGTAACCGAAGGCGATGAAAACGCCGTCGTCACCTTGATTCGCGGCAACGGTCCCGGTGTCGAAACCACCGCCTCGGTCACCCTGGCCACCAACGAAGGCGGCGCCGTTGCCGGTATCGATTACCTCTCCGTGAACGAAACCGTGACCTTCGAACCCGGTGTTTCCAGCATTGATGTCACCATCCCCATTCGCGACGACAGCGACATCGAAGACATCGAATCCTTCAGCGTCAGCCTGCGCGATCCGATCAGCGCGGTGCTGGGTAACCCGCAAAACGCGGTTGTGCTGATTGGCGACAACGACTTCGCCACCGTGGCCTGGAGCGAAGCCGCCCAAACCGTGATCGAGGGTACCGGTAAAACCACCGTCTCCGTCAGCGCCGTGCTCGGCAGCCCCAACCCCGGCCTGCTCACCGTGCCTTTCAGCATCGGTGGTTCCGCCACCGCCGGCGAGGACCACAACCTCACCGAGGGCACCCTAACCTTCGGCGCCGGTGCCACCCGCGCCAACGTTCTGTTCTCCATCATCGAAGACGATCTGCCCGAGGGCAGCGAAACCATTCGCCTGCAACTGTTGCCAACTACGGTGGTGCCCGTCCTACCGGCCACCCACCAAATCACTATCCTCGACGACGACACCGATACCGGTACAGACGGCGGCGACTCTGGCGAAGCCCCCGAAACCACCATCACCGAACCCGCCGATGCGGCTGAGTTCACCGCCGGTCAAGCGGTTCAGTTCCGCGCGGCCGGGGCCGAGGGCGCGGACGACAGCCTGCGTTTCTTCTGGGAGATCTGCGCGTCCAGCGGCGATTGCCGCCCCCTTGAAGGCGCCACCGTCAGCGCGTCCTTCGAACGGCCCGGCCTTTACGTCGCCCTGAGTTACAGCGTCGACGCCGCCGGCAACCGCGACCTCTCCCCCGCCCGCATCAACTTCCGCATCCGCGAGGCGATCCCACCCACCATCGACATCATCGAACCCAGCGCGGGCCTGCTCAACCTGACCCAAGGCGACACGGTCGGTTTCATCGCCGCCACCAACGAAGAAACCGTCAGCGTCCGCTGGTACTATATCGACGACCCCGGCAGCGACGTCGGCCAAGGTCGCGAACTTAGCCTGGCTTTCCCCCGTGAGGGCCGCTTCACCCTGGTGACCGAGGCAACCGCAACCAACGGCCTCACCGCCACCGACTACGTCAACATCCTGGTTTCCCTCGAAAACCTGCGCCCCGTTCAGCTCACCATTACCCGACCCGAGCCGGCGGCGGTGTTCTCCGTGGGTGAGGTCGTCCAGTTTGACGCCGAGGTCGCCAACCCGGATCAACGCAAGAAGGCGCTGGAGTTCTTCTGGGACTTCGGCAACGGCACCCAGCTTGAGGGCATCTCGGTCACCAACAGCTTCACCACCCCTGGCCGCTACCAAGCAACCATCGTCGCCAGCGATCCAGCCGAGGACGTACTGCTCCAAGACAGCGTCGCCTTTTACGTGTTCGGTGACCTGCCGCCGGTGGTTGACATCAACCTACCCACCGACCTGCAAATCGAACCCTTCGGCAGCGGCAAACGTGTCCCCGAGGCGGGCGTGGTTTATCTTGAAGCGCGCATCCGCGATCCGCGCGGCTTCCGCACCCAAGATCTCAGTTACTTCTGGGATTTCGGCGACGGCCGCACCAGCAGCCTGGAAACACCTGGCCGCATCCTTTACACCCGTGAAGGCGTTTACACGGTGTCCCTTTTCGTCCGCACCCGCAACGGCCTGGTTTCGCAAACTGCGCGGCGCACCATCACCGTGCGCGAGGTCGACGAGGACACCTTCGAACCCAACGACACCTTCAGCCAAGCCAAACCCCTATCCCCCGGTAACTACAACAACCAAACCCTGCCCAACGCGAGCGCGGCTGATATCTACCGTATCAGCGTCGAAAACAACGGCCAAAGCATCGTGGTTAAGATCAACCTTGACGGCACGGTGCGCGCCGAACTTTTCGACGGCCTGCAACGTCCCATCAACAGCCGCATCATCGAAAGCCAGGGTACGCTGCAAATTAATGGTTTGAGCCGCGGCGACTACTTCCTGGGCTTCCGACAAATCGCCGGCGGTGCCAAGCGCATGCTCAGCTACGGCTTTTCCGTCAGCGTACTCAATCCCGGTTTGTTCCTGACCGATGTCCAATCAAACGAAATGTTTACGACCGAAATCGGAATCGTCAATACCACGAACAGCGAAATCAGTGTCGAGGCGATTGCCTACGACGCAGGCGGGAGCATTCTCGCCCGCGCCCCCTTCACCCTGCCAGGAAACGGCCGCACTCACCAAGAGGTCGGCCAATTCTTCGACGGGGAACAGCGAGAAATCGCCTGGGTTCAGGTCGACGCCACCGGTGACATTACCGGTTACGCGCGCACCAGTGCCCGCGACGGAAAGGAGACCTACCTGGTCGGCGCTGGCAAAAAATTGAGCAGCGAACTCTTCGTACCGCACATCGCGGAAAAGGTTGACCAGTGGTTCACGCGTGCCTCGGTCGTTAACGCAAGCGACAAGGAAACTGGCGCCGTGATTCAAACCCAATCGATGGCGGAAGGCGTGAGTAGCGAACTCAGCTTGCGTGACAAGTTCAGTCAGGACCAGTTCGACTTCATCGACCGCTTCGGTAGCGCGCTGCCGAACGATCAGATATGGGCAAAAATGCGCGAAACGGGCGCCAACAACCAACTGGTCGGCAGCGAGATATTCGGCACGGTCGACGGTTCGCGGGTCTCGGCGGGACTGGAGCTGGTCGACACCGGCCGCGACAACCCCAACTTCACCTACGTGCCCAACACCATTTACTTCACCCACATCGCCCGTGACGTGGATCAGTTTTGGACCGGCATCGCTTTGGTCAATATCGGCGAGACCGCCCTGAGCGCGGTCATCGACGCCTTCGGGCCGGTCGGTAACAAGGTGGGTAACGTGCTGCTAAGCTTGGCCCCCAACGAAAAAGTGGTGGTTCTGGCACGTGACCTGTTAAAAACAGTCGGTTCACCGGCGGACATTGATTGGTTAAAGGTCAGTGCCGATGCGGACATCGTGGGTTTCGAGTTATTCGGAACCAACAACCAAAAGCAAATGGCGGGTCTCGAAGCGACCACCGGGGTACGCAACACCTTGTGTTTCCCTTACTTCGACAGCAGCAACCGCAGTTTCCAAGGCATCTCGGTGGTCAACGTGAATGCCGCAGCGGTAAACGTCACCTTCACGCTGTACGACAACCGGGGCGAGGTGGTGCAGACGGCAACGCGCCAACTGGCCGGTCGCCAAAAGCTGGTGGAAACCATCGCCAACTTATTGCCGGCCGAGGGACGCGACGCCAAGGCGCTGCCGGGCTGGCTGGAAGCTAAGGCGGATTTACCGCTGGCCGGCTTCCAGCTCATCATCAGCAAAGACGGCGAACAAATGTCGGCCCTCAAAGCCCAGTAAACCGAATCGGGTAGGAGGCGGGGTTGCCCTCCGCCGTCCTCCCACACCACCGGGCATACGGTTCCGTACCACGGCGGTTCATTTCATTTTTCCCATGCTGAGTTTGTACAGCGAAAGTGGGATGAGTCCACGGCCAATAAAGAAGTCTGCCGGGTAGGCAAAGTTCATGTGCCTTGCCCCGGCGTTCCACCAAGGTCCACGCCCGTTCCCGGCCGATTTCCGTGCTGTCTTTTCGGGGATCCCCCTCTTGCGCAGCATCGTGTATCGCTTGAACGGGCGTTTCCATTGCCGCCACAGGATGGTTCGCAGTCGTCTGCGAATCCATCCGTCCAGTTCCTCGAACACACCCCTAACCTCAGCCAGTTTGTAGTACGCGACCCATCCCCGAAGCTTTGGCGCTAGTTCGCGCATAAAGGCTTCCAGGTTGCGTCCCCGTCCTTTACGGTGTGCAGCCCAAGCGTGAAAAGGAATTTCAGAAGGCGAGCATAAGGAACAGCGGGAACAGTGTCAATCCCCTGATGCCGATGTGGGGTTCCATCGCTACTCGGTTGGAATTCCACCGCGCATCCTTGACCCTGGTGGGGCCGATGCGCTGAGGAGCCATACGGCCGACGGGAAGACTGATGTAGCACGAAAGATTTCACCGCCGCCCGGCGTTGATTTTAGCGCGCTACCACCAGCGTCAAGGACCGCTCCGAGAAAAAATCGGTCCCTCCCAACCGAGCAAGCTCGGATGGGCGCCTCCAATTTTTTCTCTCCGCTTGCGCTAGATTGGAGCCGTCCGGCCTCCTGGAATCCTGATGTTTCACAGAGAAATGCTTTTGTCGTTTCGTCACTTATGCAACACGGTTCTTCGCGCGTTTTGCCTTCCGTCGTTGACATGCCTCGGCCAACAGCCGCTCACGGCGAGCGAATATTTCACCGGCTCTACCGGCAAGCTTGTCGACCGGGGTGATGTAGCCAATCGCGCTATGAAGTCGCTTTGTGTTGTACTCGTGCACGTAATCCGCGACGGTTATTCGGGCTTCGTTGAGTGATAGCGGGGTTTTAGGCCTGATGCATTCCGTTTTCAAGGTTTTGTGGAACCGCTCCTGCTTGCCGTTGCTCTGTGGATAATAGGGGCTGGTTCGCACGTGGGTCATCCCGCTTATTCGAACGAACTCCTTGAAATCGCGGGCAACGAACTGGGGGCCATTGTCCGAGATAATTCGCGGCCGAGCTCCCGGCGTCGTTTCTTTTGCGCGCTGGAGAATGATTTCAACACCCTGCGCCTTCATCGTCTCGCGAATCTCCCAATGGATTATGGCCCGCGAGAAGCCGTCGAGAACGCTGCACATGTAGTAAAACGTTCCCGCAATATTGAGGTAGGTGATGTCGATATGCCAGTGTTGATGGGCCGCCTCAGGATGATCAAACCCCTTTCCTTTGCTTGATTTAACAGGCGCACGTCTTCCCATTAAACCGACTCGCTTGAGCACGTTATAGGTTGTCGACGGGCTCACAGCCACAACTTCGGTATCCATCATCATGTAGGTTATTCGTCGGTAGCCGACATCGGGATGCTCATGAAAAAAAGCAATGACGGCACTCACTTCCTCCGGCTCCAGCCAGTGATCTCGCGGGACCAAGCGGTTGTGTTCGTTAACTTAACCGTAGCGTTTCTTCCAATCGTAAAACTTAGCTGGGTGAAGCTGGAGATCATGCAGAACCTTTTTGTAGGTTACTCCGGTCAGCGCGACCAGGTATGTCACAAAGTCAACCAGACTGTCCCGTTTATCCGGGACCACCAAGCGACCTTTTAAATGTCCCCAATGTTTTTTCTGCTTTGAGCAGTTCGGTGACAAGCTCGCTGATGACGCTGTCTTTTTGCCCCAGCTTGGCCTGAAGCTCTTGGAGTCGGCGGGCCTCTGTATCGACCTTTGTCTTTACACCACTTTCGAACGCTTTTGCCCCATTTTCGAAGAAGATCTTCTGCCATCGGTAGAACATGTTGGGGTTGATGTTGATTTCATCACAGATATCAGAAATACGTTCACCATTGACGAGGTGACGCTTGAGAATGGCGATTTTTTGTTCGCCGGAGAATTGGTTTCGCTTTTTTTTGGCCACAGGAGTGCTCCTCTTTATCGCTTAGCGAGATTTTAGAAGATTCCTGTTCCGACGTGGTCATTGCACCCACTAGGGAGGTCTTCAATGACGAAAAAACCCAGGAAACAATATACCCCCGCCGAGAAGATTAAAATCCTAAAAAAGCATCTCGTAGACCATATCCCCGTTTCGGAGGTCTGCGACCAGTTTCAGATCGCACCGAGTATGTTCTACAAGTGGCAACAACTTCTATTCGAAAACGGAAGCTCGGCATTTGAGCGCAAAAAACCTCATCGGGAATCGGCGGATCAGCAGAAGATTCATGACCTTGAGGCCCGCTTGTTTCAAAAGGACAACGTGATTGCCGAAATTACCCAGGAGTTTATCGCTGCCAAAAAAAAGAATGGGGGCCATTAACCGGTCGCTGGGTCGAACCAGACCTTCGCGACACGGTGGTGGCCCTTATTCGCCGTTATTCCTTAAAAACAGGAATTCCTATTAAGCAGCTTCTTGGATGGCTCGGCCTTCGTGAAGGCAAGTTCTACGAATGGTCTGGCCGCATTTTTCACCCAAATCGCCACAACGGTAAAACCCCCCGTAAACACTGGATTACTGATGATGAGAAGGAAAAAATTCTGGCCTATCAGGCCCAACATCCCGAGGAAGGTTACCGCGTGCTCACCTACATGATGATGGATGATGAGGTCGTTGCAGTTAGCCCTTCAACCACTTATCGGGTGCTTTCGGCGGCTGGACGCCTTCAAAAATGGAGCACCCAAAGTTCTAAAAAAGGAACCGGCTTTGATCAGCCAACGAAGCCGCATGAGCACTGGCACATCGACATTTCCTATGGGAACGTTCTTGGCACTTTCTACTACCTGATCGCTGTTCTTGACGGTGATTCCCGGTTCATCCTTAATTGGGAATTGCGAGAATCGATGACGGCCGATGATGTTGAAATTGCCCTACAGCGTGCTAATGAAAAGACCGGTCGTGCCGGGGAACGCTTGATCTCGGATAATGGTCGTCAATTCATAGCGAAGGATTTCCGCAACTTACTTCGCTTGAAAGGTATGAAGCAAGTCAGGACCACCCCCCTACTATCCTCAATCCAACGGAAAACTGGAGCGTGCCCACAAAACTATTAAATCGGCGGCAATTCGCAAAACTGTGGTCCTTAGTTATGAGGATACTGTCAAAAATTTGGACACGGACATTGCCCATTACAACAATCATCGGCTCCATGCGGCTCTGCAGTATGTAACACCACTGCATATGCTGGAGGGCACAGCACAACAAGTATGGGATTGGCGGGATAAAATGCAAACGGAGGCTCGTCGACGCAGGCGAACCATCCCAAGGAATCCACCATACAAATAGTCGGCTATAATTTCTTAAAAGATCAACCTTGGGCTACGGTTTCCGCTGGGCCAACACACTTCCCCTGGCCATGAGAATGAGGAACCGGGCTTCCACCAAGTTAGCGACTGAACCTCAAAGCAAGCAGTGAGCCAACACACTCCGACAAGTGGCGGGGCCGAGAGGTCGGATAGCGCCTAAAGCCGATCATTGTCGCGCGGCTCCTCATGTCCGTAATAAAATGACTAATGGGCAGGTCCAAAGAGGACAACTTCCTGGCCAAAAGTTGGCAATCGCTCCCTGCGTTACCCTTGCCAAACCGCCAACAGATCGCCTGAACCAAAGCGATGAAACCAGAAACGGACCGGTTCACAAACAGCAATGTAAATCATATGTAACAAATTGTAAAAAGCGCAAACAAAGCGAAAGTTGACGAGATGTCGGAAAAAATGTCGGGAAACCACCTGGCCATTTTTTCAAAATGAATAATTCTAGATAGTTACACGCTTGAGAAAACCTCAGAAAATATAGGGACACCCACTTTTTGAAAGGGGAAATGGGAAACGGGGATACCCACTTTTTTGGCCGACATGCCTATGTGTCCTGGCTTTGCTGGTGGCTTTGCGTCGGTCAAAAGGTGGGTGTTCTGGTCTTGTTTCTCCTGTTGTTTCGTTCTATGGCAGTATCGTAACTGGATCTCGGCCGTTGTAAAAATAGCAAATGTTATAACCTGCGGTGGGTGAGGGTTCAAAATATACTTTCCAGCCAGATTTCAAATGAAAATAAAGCATATTCCAAACGTTGGTGATGGCAACGAGTGAGTCTTCGGCTGCGATGAGGTCCTCAATCCGGGTGCACATGTCAAACCCCTCCGGCGTGCGGAAGCGGTCATCACTAATGATGACCGAGCGTACGCCCGCGTCATCCGTTTTGCCCCTGATCAAAACCTCCAGTTCGAGAAAGGTGCCGTAGGGTGTGGGTGAGCCGTCCGATGAAGACCACCAGATTGGTGACCATATCCTTGTGTTATCTGCCCAGGCAGGTATGGGACCGCCAATGGCAGGGAACATCTCAACACTATATCCATCCGCATGATGCATCGTCTGTGCTGAGAGGGGTGAAAAAAACACTAAAGAATAAAGAATGATCAATGAATTCGGAGTGTGATGTTTGAATGCCATTGGCGGTGATCCTGATTGTAAGAATTAGGTTTAGTCCTGGGCTGCTTTTCTCTCAGCCTTTTTCAGGTTTCGTAGAAACTTGATGCCTTCTTTGATGATAGAAGTAGTTGCTTTGTCCTTGTAAGGATACCGTGTGAGCATTTTGTGAACTGCTAGGCGTTCTTTGGTGGTTCCGCGATGATATTCTAATGCCGATGGTAATGAGCATGAGGCATAAAACTTGAGCCGGGATGATGTTTTGTTGGTCGGATAGGCAACGCACGGCGGTGACGGTCGCGACACCAACCGCCAACCACACCATGTAGGCGATGTGGATGGGAATCGTTCGTGCCGCGATGGCAAATAAAACCAGGCTTAAGCCCATCGAACCAATCGCGAGCATAAGGTAGCCTGATTGGGAAAATGATTGCGACCGTTCCAGACAAATCAGCCGGCCGGCTTCGAAAATGCCGGCAAGGGTCAGTAAAAACCAAGACATGTGTCCGCTCCTTTATGAATCGGGGCCGTCCCCGGATGATCAAGAGCGGTGCGGTCGTCCTCACGTCGTTGGTTGCGTTGTGTGGGTCCTGGGCGTCGGTATCGCGACCTGTGCTGGGACGCCGACAACCTAACGCGGATCCCGCGTGGGGTCAAGTGTCTTTGGTTCGTGTGGCGTGTGGGACGGTCTCCTGAGATGAGGACTATAGCCTAAACTGAGCGATTCTTGGCGGCGCACTCACACAATCTATGGGGCTGCAACGTGTCGCAAAAATGCTCGCCGTACTTTCCAAGTACGAGGCCGCTTTTTCCAACACATCTCGCACCAATATCTTGTGCGGTTGCATCCACCCGAATCGCACACTTTAGGTATAAGCCCGCAATTCACCGTGGTAAAAAAACACACGGATGATTGTTGGGCGGTATTCTCTAGGCCATGGTGCTCGTGATGCCGCCGGTGTCATCTTCCTATCGGTCGAGGAGTGTTTGACGATGGATCAACCGCTTTCAGAATGGCTTGCCCCCTTGCCGGTGACGCAACGCGTTGCTTTTGTGTTTGACCTTGCCGCCGCCGTTTTGGTTGACCTGCGCAATCAGCCCGAAGCCTGCACTATTGCCGAGGTTGTGGTTGCCAAAGCCAAGGCTTGGTTGGCCGGCGACGAGATGCCCGCACGCGAGGTGTACGACCTGATCGCACCCTTGGTGGAAATGGAGTCGATGGCGGCCGAGGAACATGCGTCGCATGCGCTGTGTGTGCTTGGTTCCGCGCTCTATTATTTTGCCTGGCAGCTTTACCGCATTGAACTCGCGGCCGGCGAGCAGCGCTCCCTGCCGGTTCCCGGAGACATGGCCGAAGTCGACGAAGACGCTATCGACGAAGTGGCCGAACTCGCGGCGGCGAGCGGTCATTTCGATCAAGCCGCCATCCTACGCCTCGCGCAACGGTACCGCGAAGCAGCGGTGTAATCGAATGCTCGCGGGGTAGGGGTTGGCCGGCCAACCCCTGCTTTGGCCGCTTACTCGGGGTCGATGCCGAGCGAGCGGATCAATTTGCGGGTTTCTTCGACCAATACCTCAAACGATGGGATCACGTAAAACACGTTTTGCATGTTGTAGGGATCGTAGGGGCGGTTGATGAGGTCTTGCATGTCGAGGTTCAGCCATTTGACGTCGCTCGAATAACAGTGCTGCATTTCGCCCCACGACGAGAGCATGCCCGCACCGAAGACTTTGATATCGGTGCCTTCTTCGATGAGGCCGAACTCAATGGTCCAAAAGTACAGGCGGTTAAACGCCACCAGGCGCTCTTGATCCGGACAGTTTTGGGAGGCGCGGCCGATCATCGAAATGAAGTCGACGTAGGCCTTGTCGGTCAGCATCGGGAAATGGCCGATGACGTCGTGGACCAAGTCGGGTTCGGTGGCGTATTCAGGCTGGGAGCCGTGGCGCAGGTACATGGTGCACGGGATTTTCTTTTGCGCGAGGAAGGCGAAAAATTCGCGATAGGCCATCAAACCTTCAGCCGGCACCAAGCCGATGCCGGTCTCCTGCGAGAGGCGGTGGTTCATGTCGACCAGGCACGGGATGCGGTCGGCGGACATATTGAGGATGGCTTTGCCTTCCAGGTAGGTTTTGCAGGCCCAATCGGCGTGGACCTGTTGCAGGCGCGGCCAGACGACACGCCAAATGTCGTGCTCGTGTTCCTCGTAGGGAATGTCGGGGAAAGGGTGATTGCCCAGGCGATAATCGCGGGCGAGGTTGAAGAAGTAGGTACGCCGGGCGACGTATTCAGGATCGTGGAGGCCGGGGTTTTCGGGGTCGAGTTCGAGTTCGGAGGCAAACTGATCTAAAGAGATAACCATCTGTTTCATGTGAATCACCTATCGATAATTGCGGTGGCAAAGTTGTTGGGTTGGGGGCTGGAGGGGACGTGCGGCGGTGACGGCTAAACCGGGGTGGGTTCGCGTTGTAACAGCGGGCGCAAGCGCGCATCGACAAACACACCGCGACCGAAAAGGAAAGCCTGCAACAGCATGAGGTCGAGGCTGTCGGGGGCGAGGTCGGCGGCGTGGCAGACGGCGTCGGTCAAGGCTTGCGCGTCGAAGAAACGGTGGTTGAGTCGGCACAACATCACGTAGGGGGTGGTTTCGCGGTTGGGTTCCGCGTCGGGGCTCAGCTCGAAAAGGAGGTTGAGCAGGGGTTTTTGGCGCGAACGCCCGTCGTGGGTCAGCAGCAGAATAAGGGCGTAGGCGGTTTGGCGGGCGGCGTCCACTTGGGCGGGACGTGGCATGATTAAGGCGCGGCATTTTTTGAGATCGGCGGCGGCGTTTTCGAGAGCACTCAGGCGGCCGGCGGCGATGCCGTTCGTTTCGGCAAAGGCCGGCGCCTCGTCACGCCAAAAGGGTGTGTTGACCAAGTCTTGCAGCCACGTGTGCAGTTGGGTCGGCGTGCAGTGACGGGCGAGGAAGGTCGACCAATCGCGCATGGCCGGATTGCTGCGCGTCATGGCGCTGTTTACGAGCCGTTGCAGCAGGGTGTAGGCGCCGTCGTAATCGCCGTCGATTACCAGTTGTGGCGGCACGCAGAAGGTTGGCTGGGCCAGGTCGCGTGGGCGCGCGCCGGCGGGGCCGAAACTCTGCAGGTGCTGTTCGTCGTAGTGGCGGGCACTTGCCGCGAACACGCGTTTGCCTGGCACGACCACGGTTCCGTCACAAACGGCGGCAAGGTCGGCTTCGTGGAATGCTTGCAGCGTGCGCGCCAGGGTCGCCGGCGTCCAGTGTGGCGTGCCCAGCGCCAGGCAGAAGGGCAGGCGTTCGCCAATGCCGTGTTCGGCGCGAATGGCGGCGTCGTGCCGGTGGAAGGCGATCAAGTCGGCGGAGCGGTAGGGCACGCCGATGGCGCGCAGGTGCTCGTCATCTAGGGACGGCGTTTCCAGGGCACTGCTGGTGAAGCCGGAGCTGTATAACAAGGCCAAATCCTCGCGGCGCAGACCCTGTGGTTGTAAAAAGCCGCCCCAGGTCAGGCGGTGCTGTCCGAGCTCGCGGTTGACGGTTTCGAACAGCCGTGCCAACGCGCGCAAGTAACGGGTATCACCAGGATTTAAGACGGGCGCGGCACACCAGAAGCGACGGAAGCCGGCGTCGACGAGTGCGCGTAAATCGTTTTCGAGCGCGTGGAGGTCGCGGTAGCGCACGCTGTCGCCGCTGAGCGCAGCTTCGGCGCTGAAGCTGCAGTTAAACGGATATCCGCGTACCACCTCCATCGGCACGGTCGGTACATGGCGGCGCGGCAACAACAGCGACGGCGGGGAGACGTCGAGCCCGAGCGAAAAGGGCAAACCACGCCGGTGGTAACGCAAGTTCTCGCGGCCGAAACAGAAGATGCGGCCGTAATGGGCGACAACATCATCGATCTGGTCGGGGTCGTATTCGGCAAAGGGCGCGGGCGCGCTGAACTCACGCGGGCCGACGACATAGTTGCCGGCCGAACGCAATACGAGATTGGGCAGTTTGTCGGCGTGGCCGTTGCAAAACGCGGTGTAATCGCGCAAAAAGGAATCGCCGTTGCCGAGCACGCCGAAATCGACGTTGAGCAGGGAGGCCAAGTCGCGCGGTGCGGTGGCAAAACCGCGACCGATGACACCAATCGGGCAATTGCAAACGGTGCGGGCCAAGTCGACGGCGGCGGCGAGCACGTCGATGGGAAAACAGTCGGCGGCACTGAGATTGGTGCCGGGGAAGGTGCGGGCGTAGTCTTCAACCCGTTGGGTATCGGTTTGACGCAACAGGAACATCAGGTGCGCGGGTTTGGTGCGCTCGATGTGGGCAACGAGCCACTGGCGCACTTCAGCACGGGTAACGTACGACATTTCCAGGGTTTGGACACGCACGCCGTAATGGCGGGCCCAGGCGCGAAATTGCACAAAGGCGTAGGGATAAATGCTTTCCGCCGGTGGGTTCGATAGGTTAATCAGTAGAATGTCGGTGGCGTCGGTGGGCGAACGGGACGGCATAGCACAATCCTTGCGTGACGGCCTTAACGGCGGTCGGGCATACGAAATAGATCGAGAAACAAACCAAAGGTCAGCACAATCATCAGCAGGTCGGTCTCATAGGGGACCTGCAACATAAAACCTTCGGCGCGGTATATGGATTTCAAGCGTTCGACGACATCGGGGTTGAAATAGCCCTGGCGTTTAATGCGCTCGTAGGATAGCACGTCTTCGAGCCATTCAATGTGCCGGCCGAGCAGGTAGGGGCTGCCAGGGGCGACGAAACCGAACTTTTCGCGCTCGATCACGGGTTGAGGCACGTAACGCGGCGCGAGCTTCTTCAGCAGTGCTTTTTCCAGGCGGCCGTCGAATTTGTAGTGCGGCGGCAGCGTGCGCACAAATTCGATGACGTGCGGGTCCAAAAACGGGTAACGGACTTCGACTGAATTGGCGTAACCGACGCGGTCACCGTGATCGGAGAGCAGGTGGTTACCCAAGCGCAACTTGAAATCGAGGTAGGCGCGTTTGTGTAGAATGTGGCGGCCGTCGAGTTTGGCGGGGTCGACAGGACGCGAGTTTAAGGCGTCATCGTGCAAAAGGGCTTCGGAAACCTCGGCGCTGAACAGGGCTTGTTTGGTTTCGCTGAGCTCGCTGAAACGGGTTTCGTAAAACAGATCTTCATCGCCCCACAGATGCAGGTTGGTCTCGCGTTCGAGTGCCTCGGTAAGCGGATCGTCGTCGAGCAGTACGTGGTCGCGCTGGGCGTCAAAGCGGTAACCGGCATAACCGGCAAAAAGTTCGTCGGCGCCTTCGCCGGCGAGCACGACCTTGTAATTTCGTTGGTGAACCAGCTCGGACAGTGCGAGCGAGCAGGTGTCGTAACACTCTTTGAGCGGCGATTCGGCGTGCCAAATCATGTCGTGCATGCGTTTTTGGATTTCGTCGGCGCCGAAGACGACTTCGTGGTGACGTGCGCCAATGTGTTGGGCGACGAGTTGCTGGTATCGGCGTTCGTCGATGGCGGCTTCGGTGAACCCAATTGAAAAGGTGCTGAGCGAATGGTTGGGCCGGTGCCGATGGATCAGGCCGGCGAGCAGTGATGAATCGAGTCCGCCGCTGAGGTAACAGCCGACGGGGACGTCGGCCTGCAAGCGCAGGCGCACGGATTCCTGCAGGACGGCTTCGAGTTGTTCCAAATAATAGGCTTCACCGCGATCGGGCGGCGCGGCGTCTTCGCGCGGGTAATCGAGGTCCCAATAGGTGTGGGTCTGCGTGCTGTGACGGTCGGCGAGTAACATGTGGCCGGCGGGCAAAGCGTGGATGTTGCGGAACATGGTGCGTGGACTAATGACGGCGGGGAAGGCGGCCAATTGGTCTAAGCCGACCAAGTCGACGTCGCGCGCCACGGCGGGATGTTCCAGCAAACCCTTGATGACGGACGAAAAGATCAATGCGTCGCCGACGCGGGTGTAGAAGAGCGGCGTGATGCCGGCCTGATCGCGCGCCAGCAGTAGGCGTTCACGACCGGCGTCATAGAGCGCGAGCGCGAACTGACCGTTGAGCCGTTTGACGAAATCGGCGCCGTGTTCCTGGTAAAGCGGAATCAGCACCTCCACGTCGCATTCGGTTTCGAAGCGGTGGCCTTTGGCGATCAGCTCGGCGCGCAGTTCTTTGTAGTTAAAGATCTCACCGTTGCAAATGCAGACGAGCGAGCGGTCGGCGCTGAACATGGGCTGATTGCCGTTGCGCAGGTCGATGATGGCGAGCCGGCGAAAACCGAAACCCAGGCCTGGTGCCACATGGTAGCCCTCGTCGTCGGGGCCGCGATTGGCAAAAGCCTGGGTCATGGTTTCCAGGAGGGCTTCGGTGGTGGTGAGTTGGTGGTGGGGGTCGTAGACACCGGCAATGCCGCACATCGCGGTGCTCTCCTTTTTTCTTATTTTTTGTCGCGGAAGTTGTACTTAAAAGGTCCGTAACTAAACGCGGGTTGTTCGGCGGTGGTTTCGGTTTTGATTTTGGCGGCGGGTGTCCAAACGGGCGTGTTGTCGCAGGGATCCTCGGGTCGCGTGCTCGGATCTTTGAGAAAGTTGTTGAGCAACTGCGCGGCGCAAGGACGCACGGTGACGGCGTGGCCGGCGAGGATTTCGAAGTAAAAGCTGTTGGGCAGGAATCGGGCGGAGGGCCAGCTAAAGGGTTCAGGTGTGGCGGAGTCGAGGCTGCCGACCATCATCAGCGTGGGAATGTCGCTGACGAGCGGGAGCTGCACATCGGTGGGTAAGGTGTCGACGGGCCACAAGCCCATGACATCGGCGTTGATGCGCATAAAAGCCTGACGACCAAAGGTTTGGAGTGATTCGGTGGCCAGGAAATTGTCGATGTTTTTCTCGATGATGGTGGTGGTGGTGAAGGCGCCGTCGGCGGCCCCGTTAATCGATTCAAACATGCCGAACGCATCGGCGTCGGTGCCGGGTCCGCCGGTGGGGAACAGGAACTCGGCCGTGCCCAGCCAGGCGTCGGCCGCCACTTGGTAAGTCTGCGAGTTGAACATGTTGACGATGTTGGCCGGCAAGGCGTTGTTAATCGGCGTGCTGCGCAACTGGCTGACGACGTAGTTGACGTAGATGACACCATTGACGTTGACGGTATAGCTGTCGATGGGATTGCCGCTGCTGTCGTAATGATGGGCGACGGTGGGGACGGGGGTCGCTTCCAAACGGGCGATGGTGGCGTAGAACATTTCGGCGAGGTCGGGGAAGTCGGCGGCGGTGGCCTGCCAGAAGGCGCCGAGCGCGTAAGCGGTGCCGAGCGCCTGCTCGTTGAAGGGGTTGACCTCGGGTGGCAGAATCGAGTCAATGACGGCGTTTTCGATGAAGTCGGGGTAGAGCTTCATGGTTTCCATAACCAATCGGGTGCCGTAAGAGGCGCCGAACAGGTTGGCTTTGTCGTAGCCGAGCGCGAGTGCGAGGTCGCGTACGTCGGCGGCGTTTTCGCTGGTGTTGTAGCCATTGAGGTTGTTACCGGCGGCGTTGAGACGGTTGTAACACTGTTCCATCAGGCCGAGGCGCACGGTGGCGGCTTCGGGGTAACTGAGCGTGTAGGCGTTGGTGAGTTCGGGCGCCAGTTCCTCGGTGCAGTAAAGCGCGGGCAACGATTGGTTGGTGCCGCGTTGGTCGAGAATGACGATGTCGCGGTTATCGCCGAAGCTGTCGCGGTACACGTCCAAGGCGGCGACTTGGTCGGGGTTCTCGAACAGGTACTTGGCTGTTTCGGTGGTGGCGCCGGGTCCACCGGTCAGGAAAAACAACGGCGCGGTGGCGGTGGTTTGGTCGGCGGCGGGCAAAATGCTGACATACAACTCAATCATCGGGCTGTCGGGATCGTTGCGGTCTTCCGGCACGCTCATGTAGCCGCAGGTCGTTTGTGAACCGGGTGCCAGGGGCTGAATACATTCAACGAAGCGAAAGGCGGGGGTGGTGTCGACGACGGTGACGGGTGGCGGATCGTCGTCGTCATCAGAACAGTTGAGCAATAGACCGAGGGCGGTCAAAGCGACCGCGCTCAGGATCAGGTTACGCACGAGTTGGTAAGCGGTGCCGGCGCCGGGCCGCGTCGAAGTGGGTTCTGTCACTTTGCTTTTCACTTGGAGCTCCCTTTTGAGAGGTAGAAAGACGTGGCGCCGCAAGCCGTGATGGTTGGTCGTAGACCGAATTCAGAAAGCGGCGATGCCCGTTGCCGAACGCGTGCGGTGCGTTTTGGGCGGCAAGAGGGCGGTGAAGGACCTGTTTTCGAGAGGGGTAACTGGGCTAATCGTAGCCTTCACGGTTGGCGAGGGTCAAAGCATTTTTCGCGAACGGGCAAGATTTCACGATAATCAAATTAACTACCTTGTGTTATCGCTGATTCGTTCGCAGCCAAGGGTTGCGCGTGCTTGGGCGCAAGTGGTTCGCCGTCCAAATGGGGCACGGCGGCGCTGATGCGGCGTCGTTGAAGCAGCTCGCTTTGGCGTTGTGCGGCGGCGACGGTGACGGGTCCGCGCAAACCCTGTTGGTCGCGGTCGTGGTGGAGCAGCAAGCCGGCGAGCACGCAGCCGGTGATGGTGCCGGAATAACGCGGTGCATTTTTGACGTCGTCGGGTAAGGCGGCGGCGACGGCGGCGGGCAGGTAGCGCAGTAAGCGGCTTTCTTGCGGCAATTGCAGGATGTCGCTTTCGCTTGCGCGCATGTCGTCTTGTTCTTGGATACGCCGACGCAGGGCGTCGTTGTCGACGGCGGGGCGACCGGATTCGGTGATGAGCAGGGTGCCGGGTCGCAGTTGGTCCAACTGGAGTGCGGCTTGAACGTCGCCGCTGCCGAGCACGACGGTCGCTGCGTAGAAGGTGTTTTCGAGGCCGTTTTTGAAGGCGCAATGTTGGACGGCGCCACGATAGCCGACCTCTTGTAAGAGTCCTTGAAGCGTATCGCGGCGTCGTGGGTCGGGATCGCAAACGAGCAGGCGTTGCGGGTGGCGGTGGTTTTTCAAGAGCAAACCCACGGCAGCGAGGGCGACGGCATCGAGCCCGAGCAGACCGAGCTGTTCGTTGCCGAGCTCGCGCTTGGCGTCGGCCAGGTTTGTCGCCAGGGTTGCGGCCGTTGCCGCCGCTACGGTATCGCGGCCCGTGGTCAAACGCGGCAGGGTATTGTCTTGTTGCCAGAGCGGTGCGAGCAAGCGGCCATGATCGAGCGCGGCCGGCAACAAGCCGGTCAGGGAGACGGCGTCGGCGCCGATGCAACGCGCCGTCGCCAGCGCGGCGGCCACGTTGGCGACCAGACCCGCGGGATCGTCGAACAGGGTGCTGTCGAAACGCGGCAGGGTGATCAGGCCAATACGGCCCCAGGCGGTTTCGCGGATGCCGGAGAGGACCGGCAGGTGACCGCACCAATCAGCGAGGATGGCGGCGCGACTGAGCCCGGTGTGGGCCGGTAGGTCGTCGCTGAGCGTGTCGAGCGCGACGGCGTCGACGGGGGCGAGCCGGCCGGCGGCAATGAGCCGCAACAAGCAGCGCGTTTCAAAAGCGGGTTCAAGAGGTTGATTCACGGGGGCGGGCGCGTTGTTCAGGGGTTGGTCGCCGTCGGCCTCAACGGTCTCGTCCAATGCCTCGGCCAATTCGGCAACGGTGGGGTGCAAGAAGACCTGGCGGGCGGCGACGTTTAAGCCGAGTTGTTCGTTGACGGCGGCGGTCAGTTTGACCACCAAAATCGAGGTACCGCCGGCCTCGAAAAAGTCGTCGTCAATGCTCAGCGCGTGTCGGCCGAGGATGTCACGCCACAAGGCCAGTAGTTTTTGTTCCAGTGGGTTACGCGCTTCGCGTTGCGCGCCCGGTGTCAGTGCGGTGTCGCGCGGATCGGGTAAGGCGGCACCGTCGATTTTGCCGGTTGACGAGAGTGGGAAACGCGCCAGGGTTACGAAATAGGCCGGCACCATGTAGCTCGGCAGGGTTTTGCTCAGGAAATTTTTGAGATCGCGCACGTCCAGCGCGCCGCGTGGGATCAGGTACGCGACCAGTTCGCCGAGTGCTTCGAATTTGCACACGTGTACCTCGGCGACGGCGTCGTGTTTGGCGGCGCAGCGTTCGATTTCACCGGGTTCGACGCGGTGGCCGCGAATTTTGACCTGACTATCGGCACGGCCGAGGAACAAGATATTGCCGTCGGCGAGACGGCGCCCCAAATCGCCGCTGCGCAACATACGTTGCTTGGCTTTAAACGGATGGGGCACGAAACGTTCAGCGGTGCGCTGTGGATCGTTGACATACCCGAGCGCCAGACCGGCGCCGGCGATGCAAATCTCGCCGACCAGACCGTCGGCGACGGGACGACCCAAACCGTCGAGCAGGTGTAGCTCCATGTTGGCCAAGGGTTTGCCGATGGGCACACCGGCGCGATAATCGCCGCCGGCGTCAATTTCGAACACGGTCGAGTAGGCGCAGGCTTCGGTGAGGCCGTAACTGTTGAAGTAGCGGGTGCGGGCGGCGTAAAACAGCGCGGTTTCGGGGTTGGGCGCTTCGCCGCCGGTGATCAGCACGCGCAAACTCGGCATCGGCTGTTGGTTGAGTGCGTTGAGGTAGGCGGTCGGCATCGAGGCGACGGTGACACCCTGCTCGGCCAACATGGCGATGAAGCGGCTGGGTTCGTTAATGCAGTCGCGGTCGGCAACGACGAGCGTCGCGCCGGCACAGAGGGTGGTGAAGACCTCGGCCAGGAAGATGTCGAACGAGTAAGCCGCAAACTGCAGCACGCGGTCCTGGGCTTGCACACCGAAGCGTTCGACCAAACTGAAGGCGGTGTTGACCAAGCCGGCGTCGGGTACCCAAATCCCTTTGGGGTGGCCGGTCGAGCCGGAGGTAAAGATGAGCGCGGTGGCTTTGACGAAGGCGTTGTCGCGGTCGTGTGGGAACGCGTTTTCGTCGTTGGCGGCGGCTTCGAGATCGACCACGGCGGCGTCGCCGGCGCTGCCGCGATGGGCTGCGTCACAAAGCAAGAGCTTGCAAGCACTGACCTTGCGCATGTGGGCCAAACGTTCAGCGGGGTAAAAGGGATCGAGCGGCAGGAAGACGCCGCCGGCCAGCAAGGTGCCGAGTAGGCCGACGAGGGCGTGTTCACCACGAGCGACCATGAGCCCGACTGGGTCGCCGACGCGGAACTGGGGCGCCTGTTGCAAGTGGGCGGCGACGCGGCGGGCTTTGTCGAAGAGCTCGGCGTAAGTTAAACGAGAGGCGCCGTGGATCATGGCCAAGGCGCGCGGCTCGCTGACGGCGTGGGCTTGGACGAGGTCGACGAAACGGCGCTGGACGGGAAAATGACGCATGGGACCTGGTGCGGCGGCGAGTGCCCTGGCCCGTGCTTGATCGCTGAGTAGGTTGATGTTGCCAACGGCAACGTCGGGCCCGCTGCAAATCGCGGCCAACAAAGTGGCGGTATGATCGGCCAGGTGCTGCATGCGTTCGGGTCGGAATAAATCACTGTTGTAATTGAGTTTAAGGCTTAGTTGGGCGCCCTCTTCGACGAACACAAACAGCAAATCGTAGCGGCTGGTACCGGTTTCGAAGGTCAACTCGCGAATCGAGAGACCGTCCTCTTCCAGTTGCGGGACCTCGGGCGACTCAAGCGCGACCATCACGTCGAACAGCGGCGCGCGGTTGCTTTCGCGGCTGAGTTTGAGTTCGTCGACGAGACGGTCAAAGGGATAGTTTTGGTGGTCGGCGGCGGCGATGACGGTTTGCTTGACGCGCGCCAAGAAACTGTTAAAGGACTCGCGTGGATCAATGTCTTGGCGCAGTGCCAACATGTTCACGTAAAAGCCAACCTGGCCATGCAAGTCGGGATGCGGTCGGCCGGCAACGGGGCTGCCGAGCACCAAGTCGGTTTGGCCGGTCGCGCGGTGCATCAAGGCAAACACGGCGGCGGTCAGCAGTTGGAAGCGGGTGACATCGCGGCGGCGGGCCAAGTCGTCGATAGCGCGCGCGACGGTGTCGTCAAAGGGAACCTGCAAGGTTCGGCCGCGATAGCCGGGGACGGGCGGACGCTTGAAGTCGGTGGGGAAATCCAGCGGCGCCGGCAGGGTGCGGAACTGACGGCGCCAAAAATCGCGGAGGCGGGTGCCTTCGTCGCCGGCGAGGGCTGCATTCTGCCAGGCTGCAAAGTCTTTGTACTGCAGCGGCGGCGGGGTCAGGTTGTGGCCGGCGCCGTTGCGGTAGGCGCGGTAGAGCGCGATCCACTCGTTGCCAAGCGTGTTGACGGACCAGCCGTCGCAGACAATGTGGTGCACGTTAAACAGTACGACCCACTGTTCGGCATTGCGTTGCACAACTTTGACGCGCAGCAGCGGGCCGTGGGCCAGATCGAAGGGTTGTTTGGCGTCCTCGCGGGCGGCGCGGACGGCGGTGTCCTCGGCATTTTCTTCACCACCGACACTTTCAATCACGGTCATCTGAAAGCCGCCTGGCAGTTGCGGGTGAATTACCTGACGCAGCTCGCCGTCGATTAAATTGAAGGTGGTGCGCAAGGATTCGTGGCGTTCGATTAAGGTGGCAAAGGCCTGCTGCAGACAATCCAAATCGAGGCTGCCGCTGAACATGTAAGCGCCGGGCATGCTGTAGGCAATGCGTTCCTCGTCCATGCGGTCGAGCACCCACAGGCGGTACTGGGCGTGTGAAACGGGGTAGTGGTCGGCTTCGGCGACGCGGGGAATTGGTGCCGGTTGGTCGCTTTGCGTCTGTTCGATCAAACGTGCCAAGCGGCGGATGGTGTCGTTTTGGAAAAAGTCGCGCAGGCTGATGTCGCAGTCGAATTCGCGGTAGATGCGCGCCAAAATGCGCGTTGCTTTGAGCGAGTGCCCACCGGTTTCGAAAAAGGGAATGGTGGCGCCGACCTTTTCCAGGGCGAGCACGTCTTCCCAGATGGCGGCGAGACGGGTTTCGGTCTCGCCGCGTGGTGGTTCGAAATCTTTGCCACCGGCCAACCAGGCCTGAGGTTGTGGTAGCGCTTTGCGGTTGACCTTGCCGTTGAGTGAAAGCGGTAGTTCCGTCATTTTAATGAAAAAGCCGGGGATCATGACGGCCGGAAGATGTTCGGCGAGGTGGGCGCGAAGTTCGGCGACGTTGACGGGTGTGCGTTCGGTGTAATAACAGGCGATTTGCACGTCGTTGTGTTTGTTTTTGAGGGCGACGACGGCGGCTTCGCGCACGGCATGGAACGCGAGCAGGTGCGTCTCGATTTCATTGGTTTCAATGCGCACGCCGTTGACTTTAATCTGGTTGTCTTGGCGGCCGAGTACCGTGATTTCGCGCTCGGAACCGTAGCGGCCAAGGTCGCCGGTGCGGAACAAAAGGTCGTCGTCCTTGCCGGTCAGTGGGTTGACGACAAAACGTTCGCGCGTCTGCTCGGGATCGAGAAAGCCGAGGGTCAGGAAGGGCGACTTGATGTAAATTTCGCCGATGCGGCCGATATCGCACAGTTGTTTTCCTTTAATAATGAGCACGGCACTGTTGCTGATGGGGTGGCCGACGTGGATCAGGTCGCGCGGATTGTCGGGCACGGCGACGTGACGGTGACAGGTTTTGAGAATGGTGGTTTCGGTGAGGCCGTAGAGGTTGGCGATTTCGACGTCGGCGCCGAGGGTTTGGCGCCAGCGCTGGACGTCGCGACCGAAGAGCGGTTCGCCGGCGAAGAGGCCGCGTTTAAGCGCGCGCCAAGTGGGCACCAAGTCCGGCTGTGCTTCCAATTCGGCGAGGATCAAACGCAACAGGGCCGGCACCGTTTGCAGGGTGGTGATGCCTTGTTCGCCGATCCAGCGCGCCAACCGCGTCGGCGTGGTGGTGATATCGGGCGGTGGGATCACGACGGTTGCGCCGGCGAGCAGCGCGACGAAGATGTCTTTAAAGCAGGCGTCGAACCCGACGGGTGCCAGTTGCGCGATGCGGTCCTCGCGGTTGATGGCAAATTCTTTGGCGTGCCAGTGAATGTAATGGCTGAGTGCTTGGTAGCTGCCAATGACGCCTTTGGGGGTGCCGGTCGAGCCGGAGGTGAACACGACGTAACAGGGGTCGGTTGGTCCTAGGGGCCGGCGGTTTTCGGCACTGACGACGCCGGCGGTGTTGGTATTGGTGCGGCGGTCGTCGACGGCCAGCGCGTGTTGGGCGTCGATGGTAATGCGGACGGGGACTTGATCGGCGTCGGCGGGAAACTGCTCGGCCATGCTGGGTGTGGTCAGCAAGGCGGCGGCGGGGTTGAGCTCGAGCATGGTGCGCAAACGGGCGGCGGGGTAGGTGGGATCGAGTGCCATGAAGCGACAGCCGGCGTTCATACAGCCCAACATCGAGGCCACGAAGGCGATGCCTTTGTTGAGGTAGAGGGCGACGGTGGCGTCGCGATTGGTGCCGGTATTGACCAAAAAGTCGGCGATATGGTCGGCCAAGGCCTGCAGTTCGGCGTGGCTGATGTCGCCGTCGGGATCAACCACGGCGGGCTGATCGGAAAAGTTCGCGGCGTTGTGGGCCAAGACGCGGTGCAGTAATTTTCGGTTGGGCGTCGTCATAACAGATACTCCAAGTGGCTTAAAAGTCGTCATCCAATTCCATGACCGATTCGAGGAAGCGGGCGTGCTCCTCGTCGGCGACGGCAGGGCGGACGGTGTCGCGAATCGCGATGATGGGTAGGTCGGGTTCCGCAACAAAGGCGGCGGCAAGCGCTTCGAGATCGGCGGCCCAGCGCTGAACATCGGTGCCGTTGAAGACGCCGTCGCGGTAGTTCAGCTTGAGGGCGAGGCGTTCGCCGGGGTTGATTTCCATGTGGAAGTTAAATTCAGTTTCTTCAAGGCCTTGCAGGTCGGCGGTGGTGAAGCCGAGCGCCGCAGGGTCAGCGGCGAGCTCGCCGCTGAGCGGGTAATTCTCGAAAACGACGACGTGGTCAAAGAGCGCGCGGCCGTGTTCGCCGGCGGCGAGGATGTCGGCGAGGGCGTGGGTGTGGTGCGGTTGGCTTTGCAGCCAGGCGTGCTGGACACGGGTGAGCACCGTGCGCAGGCCGTCGTCACGGCGACAATGAACGCGCAGCGGCACGGTGTTGAGGAACAGGCCGACGGTTTTCTCGGCGCCGGCGAGTTGCGGTGGTCGGCCGGAGACGACGCTGCCGATGACGATATCGTCGGCGTCGTCGTAAGCGGCGATCAGCAGTGCCCACAGCGTTTGCACCAGCGTGGCGAGTGTCACCGAGGCGTTGGCGGCGGCTTGGTTGAGCTGTTGTGTTAGCAGGGCGGGCAAGGCGTGGTGCAGGCTGCGGAAGCGGCCCGGATCGGTGTGGCGGCGTTTGTCGGGCAGAACCGTCGGTTGCTCGTAATCGGCGAGGGTTTCGCGCCAGAAGCTTTCGGCGGCGCTGCGATCACGGCGCTGGTACCAGTCGATGAAGCGCCGGTAGGGGATGGGTTCGGTAAGCTCGAGCGTGGTGCCGGCGCGGCGGGCGGCGTAGTCGGCCAGCAGTTCGTTGACCAAAATGCCGCAGCTCCACCCGTCGAGGATGATGTGGTGGAAACACCAGTGAACGCGCCACTGGTTTTCACTTTCGCGCACAACGGCGAGTCGCATCAGGTTGCCGGCGGCCAAATCAAACGGACGCAGCAGGTGATCGCGGTCGAGATCGCCGTCGTCGTCATACCATTCGAGTTGTTGCTGTTTGAGCACGGCCTGTTGCGGCTGTTCCAAACCCTGCCACAGGAAACAGGTGCGCAAGGCGGCGTGGCGGTCGACCAGGCTTTGCCAGCAGGCGCGGAAGCGGTCGGGATCGAAGTCACCGCTAATACTGAATTGAAAATACTCGCGGTAGGCGGCGCTATCGGGTTCGCAGCGCGCGCTGTAGAGCATGGCTTCCTGCATGGGCGCCAAGGGGTAAACGGTGTCCAGGGTGTTGGCGGCGTGGCCGTGTTGCTGGAGTGCCTGCTGCAAGCGCGCGGCGGGCAGGTGTTTGCCGGCCAAAGCGAGCACGGCGCCGTGTTGCTCGTGCATGCGCACACAGAGGGCGGCGGCTTGCCGGGTTTGCTGTGCCAAGGCGGCGGTTATGGCTGCGATGGTGGCCGGCGCAAACGCCGTTTCGTGATAGTGCAGGTGCCAGATCAGGCAGCCGTCGACGACGGCGGCTTCTACTTCAAGCGGGTACACCCGGCGCAGGTCGTCGGCGCGCGTGCCGGTCGTCCATTCTTCGACGCGTCGGAACGGGGCGCCGTTCAGGTTGCGCTGGAATTGGCCTAAGTAGTTGAAACATAGTGCTGAAGGCGCGGGCGGTACGGCCGCGCGCTGGTAACACAATGGGCCGAAATCGAAGCCGCCGTGGTCGACACAGGCCAGGTCGGCGGCGGTGTGGTGGGCGTGGCCGGCGAGGTCGTCGTCGTGGTGAGAAAGTGCGAAGGGGTAAATGGCGGTGAACCAGCCGACGTTGCGCTGTGGTTCGCGGTGGCGCGGGTCGTCGGCGAAACGTGGCGGTGCGACGCGGCCGTGGCTCTCCAAATCAATCGTGAGCGCGTTGATGCCGCGTGTTGCGTGTAGCGCGCGCGACAAACAGGTTAGCAACAGCGCTTGCAGGTCTACGCCGAACACGGCCGTAGCGTGACGCATCAAGGCGGCGCTGTGCTCTGGTTCCAGCGACAAAACCTGTTCGCGCATGGCGTCGTGACGCAAGTCGGCGACGCCTTGATCGACCAAGGTGTCTCGGGCGTCGGGCCATGTTTGCGGCGTGGCCGACAGTGTTTGGGCGTAGGTTTGCAGCGCTTGCGTCCATTGTGGCCACGACACCGGGGCCGGCGGGAGCTCGATCGTCGCGCCGGTCGCGGCTTGCGTGTAGGCGCTGCTCAGGTCTTCGATGATGAACCGCCAGGAGACCGCGTCGACAACCAAGTGGTGTGCCAACAACAACAGTTGGTCTCCGTCGTTTAATCGGAAAAGGTGGGCAATTAACGGGCTATTGCGGATTTGCATGCCGGCGGCGAGAGCGGCTGCTTTGGCGCCGACACGCTGAGCCGCGTCCGTATCGCCGCGCCAATCGTCAACGTCGAAAACCAAGGGGATGCCGCGTTGCCGCAGCGCAGCCTGCAGTTTGCCGTTGTGTTCACGGAAGCAGCAGCGCAGCGTTTCGTGATGATCGATGAGCGCTTTTAAGGCGCGGGTTAAGGTCTCGATGTCGAGGGCCTGTTCGGCGTGGAGCATCAGCCCCAACTGGTAACCGGTAACCAGGCGTCCTTGTTCGGCGAACCAGCGGGCTTGCATCGCGTTGAGGGCGACGGGGCCGCTCTGGTTGGTGCTTCGTTGGATCAGGGGCGCGCGTTGGACATGGGCGGCCAATAAGGCCACAGTTGGGTGGCGGAAAATCTGCGTTAGCGCCACCTGGTAGCGACGTTGCTGCAGACGCGACACGATGAGCATGGCTTTAATCGAATCACCGCCGGCATTAAAGAAGTCGTCGTCTTGGTGCAAGTCGGGTCGTTGCAAAACCGCGCGCCAGACTTCGAGTAGCAGCTTGGCCGTGTCGTCGTCGCCGGCAGCCGGCGCGGCTGTGGGCGTGTCGGTCACAAAGGCAGCCAAGGCGCGACGGTCGACCTTGCCGTTGGCGGTGAGCGGCATGGTTTCCAGGGGGACCAGGCGCTGCGGCACCATGTAGGGCGGCAGCTCGGCGGCAAGACGGGCTGCCGGATCAACAGGCGCGTCGGCGGTGTAAAAGGCGACCAGCTCGGTGGTTAGCGCGGCATTTTCAACGGCCAACACCACGGCGGCCTTGATTTCCGGCATGCGCATTAAGGTGGCCTCAATCTCTGCCGGCTCAATGCGGTAACCGAGAATTTTGACCTGATCGTCGGCACGGCCGAGGAATTGCAACGAGCCGTTGCGGCGGCGTCGGGCGAGGTCTCCGGTGCGGTACAGGCGCGCGCCGTCGCCCCAGGGATCGGGCACAAAACGTTCGGCGCTGAGGCGCGGGCGTTTGAGATAACCGCGTGCCACCCCCACGCCGCCGACGTAGATTTCGCCGATGACGCCAGGGGCGACCGGGTTTAAGGCGCTGTCTAGTAAGTAGATGCGCGTGTTGGGGGCGGGGCCGCCGATGTCGGGCGCGGCGAGGTAATCGGCGAGGTTGGCGGCCGAGATGTGGCGGCCGGTGCAGGCGTTGGTGATTTCGGTGGGGCCGTACTCGTCGATCAGCAAAACATCGGGGTTGGCGGCCAAGAAGCGGCGCACATCGTCGACGCGGATTTTCTCACCGCCGAGCACGACGCCGCGCAGGGCGGGGAAGCGGCGACAGTCGGCGCCGTCCAGTTCGGCCAAGACGTGGAGAAAGGACGGCGTGGTTTTAATGAATGCGATGTCGTGGGCGTGCAGGTAAGCGGCGGCTTTGTGCGGTGCACGGCGTTCGCGGTCGGGTAAGACGTGCAGGCAGGCGCCGTAAACCATGGCGGCCCAGAAGTTGGTTTGCGCCATGTCGAAGGCATGTGAGGTGGCGGGCAAAATGCGTGATCCGCGCCCGATCCCGTGGTCGCCGACGTACCAGTGCATGTAATTAAACAGCGAACGCGTGGCGACGGGCACGCCCTTGGGGCGGCCGGTGGTGCCGGACGTGTAAATGGTGTAAAGCACTTGGTGCGGCCCACAGGGGGCGGGCAGGACGGCGTCGCTGTGGCTCGCCGGTTGCTCGTGCAAGTCGCGCACGGCAACCGCGTTGTACTGCAGGTGGGCGCCCTCGGTCCACAGCAATTTGGCTTGGGTATCTTCGAGCACAAAGGCCAAGCGCGCGGCCGGGATATTGGCGTCCAGTGGGATGTAGGCGGCGCCGGCCAAAACAACGGCGGCCTGCGCGATGAACATGTGGTCGGAGGGATCGGCAACGATGGCGACGTGGTCGCCGGGTCGCACGTCGTGCTCGGCGATAAGCACACGCGCCCACGTTTCGGCCCGCGCGCGGATGGCGGCGTGGGTCCAGCGACGTTCGTTGCAGACGAGCACGACGTCGTCGGGGTAGGCATCGCACTGCTTGGCGACGGCTTCGGCCAAACTTGTGTCGTCGGGGAACGGCCGACGCGTTTGGTTGCAGGCGTGGGTGACCTGGTGCAAGGCGGCCTCGCTGAGTGCGGGCATGGCGGCCAAGCGACAATCCGGCTGCGCCACGACTTGGTCGAGCAAGTGCAGCAGCAAATCGGCCTGGCTGTGCAAGCTGTCGGCGAGGAACAGGTGTTGGTCGGCGGTCAGGGTCAGGCTCAGTTCGTCACCGATTTCCTCGAAGAACAGGGTTAGGTCGCACTGGGTGACGCCGGTCTCGAAGGGATGGCGGCTAAAGGTCAGGCCGTCGCGGCTAAAGGTGCGGCCGTCACTTTGCTCGAAGACGAACATGACGTCGAACAACGGGTTGCGGCTGAGGTCGCGTTTGCGATCAAGTGCGTCGACGAGGGCGCTGTACGGGAAATCGCCATGGTCGAAATCGGCGAGCACGTCGCGGCGTACCTGGGCGACAAAGTCGCGGAAGCCGAGCCCGGCTTGGGGATGGGCGCGCAACGGCAGCGATTTGGCGAACATGCCGAGGGTGTGCGTGTAGCTGTCACCGCGATCGTCAACGGGCACACCGACGACGAGGTCGTCTTGGCCGGTTAACTTGTTGAGGAACAAGTAACTAACACTGAGCAGCAGGTGGAACAAGCTGCCGCCGCAGTCGGCTGCCAAGGCGCGCAAGGCGCTTGTTTGGGCGGCGCTCAGCGGGCGGTGCAGGCTGTGACCGCGAAAGCTCGGCATGGCGGCGCGGGCGCGGTCGCAAGGTAAGGCGAGCGGTGCGGGCGGGTTGTGGAAGCGTTGCAGCCAGTACTCGCGCCCGCCTTGGTCTGTGCCGGCACCGATGCCGGTGGCGTAATCGGCGTAAGCCGGACCAACGGCGGGTAGGTGGCGGCCGTGGTAGAGGTCGATCCACTCGGCAAATAACTGGTCGAGTGCGCGGCCGTCGACGATCAAGTGATGGGCGTCAAAAATCAGGTAGGCGTGGTCTGTATCGGTTTGCAACAGGCAGGCGCGCGCTAATGGGCCTTTGCTCATGTTGAATGGTTTTAGATAGTTGCGGATGATGTTGTCGATGTCGCTTTTTTCGCAGAGGCGCGTTTCGAGGGTGAAGCGCAGGTCGGGACGTACAACCTGGTGCACCGTTTCGCCGTCGTTGACGAAACAGGTGCGCAAGGCGTCGTGGCGTAAAACCAACAACGCCAGGGCGTCGTTGAGGCGACCGGGATCGAGCGGCCCGCTGACGGCGGCGACGGCGCTGACGTGGTAGGCGGCTTCACCGCCGGCCAGACCGCTGAGGAAATAAATGCCGCGCTGGCAGGCCGATAAGGGGATTTGCGCTTGCGGTGCGGGGGTTGTGTCGCGGAAGGCAAAACCGCCGTCGCGCAGCGCTCGAATCGCCGTGCCGGCGGCGGTCACGATGCGCGCTAGGTGGGCGTCGGTATGGGCGGTCGACAGGAAACAAATGCGCCGTTCCCAGGTGTAAATGCCCTGGTGCAGCAGGTGGTAGAAAAACAGATCGAGCGAGATCGGCTGCAGCTCGGCGTCGTACTCGCCAAAGGATTCGAAGCGGAAAAACGAGGCGCAGTAACGCACGCGCAGCGGCACACGTTCGCTGACGAACAGATGATTGAGACGAAAGGCGAGCTCGGCAGTGCGGCGGTTGACGGCCAGTTGCAGTGCGGGCCCGCCGGCTTCGAGTCGACGCAGTACAGCGCGCGCGGCGACGACGGCGAGTGGGTGTTTGCAGAAGGTACCGCCAAAGAAGGTGACCGACTTGTCGGGGAATGATTCGTCGCCGTACTGCCACGGGCCGCCGTCGATGGCGTCGAGGAACTTGGCGCGGCCCGCAATCACGCCGATCGGCATGCCGCCGCCGAGCACTTTACCGTAGGTGACCAGGTCGGCGCGAATGCCGTAAAAGGCTTGGGCGCCGCCGGGGTGCAGGCGGAAACCGGTAATGATTTCGTCGAAAATAAGCGCGGTCGCGCTTGCTTCGGTAATGGCGCGTAATTCTTGTAAAAAGGCACGTGGTTGCAGGCTGGGGTTGCGGCTCTGCACGGGTTCGACCAACACGGCGGCGAGTTGCTCGGCGTGTTGGCGGATGACGGTCAGGCTGTCGGGATCGCCGTAGGTCAATACGGTCACGTCGGCGATCATGTTGGGGGTGGTGCCTGGCGCGGCAGGCACGGTTTGGCCGCCGGCCGACTGCGCCAAGATACCGTCGAAGGTTCCGTGGTAACTGCCCGCGAAGATGACGATACGCGTGCGCCCGGTGACGGTTCGGGCAATGCGCAAGGCGGTCATAACGGCTTCGGTACCGGTGTTGGAGAAGGTGACGCGTTCGACGCCGGTCATGGTGCAGATGCGCGCGGCGACCTCGCTGGTTTCGTCGAACTGCGGGCCGAGCTGGAACCCTTCATCGATTTGAGCGCGCAGCGCGTCGGTGACGAAATCGGGTTTGTTGCCGAAGAAGTTAACGCCGTAACCGATGGCTAAATCGATGTAGCGATTGCCGTCGATATCCTCGATTTCAGCGCCTTCGGAACGGTGGGCGACGACGGGGTAGATCAGCTCTTTTAACGAGAGCCGGAAGCCGAGTGAGTTGATCCAATCGGAAAAGTCGGCGCGGTGTTCGGCCATGGCCTGTTTCGATTTGGGCGTGCGCGCGTTGTAAGCGGCGCAGAACTGCTGCACGGTGGTTTGCTGTGCGGGCGTGAGACGGTCGGCGATCAGGGTCATCGAACGCAGGTCGACCTTTTCGTGACGGGCGCGGGGATCGGCTTGTGGGTTGTGGTGGATGAGTGCGGCCTGGGCTGGTTTACTTTGGCCGGCGGCTTCCAGCAACGCCAGTTGGCGGCCCATTAGATCGAGCTGTTGCTGGACCAAGTGTTGTAAATCGCCGGGCACGGTTCCGTTATCGAGTGCGGTTTGTACGGCGCCGGTCGGTGTGGGCGCTGCCGACGGTGTGGATCCTACGTCGAGCCGGGCGCGTCGTGGTTCGTCGAGGTGGCGGTCGATGTGAGCGGCGAGTTTGGCGACGGTATCGGTCTCGCCGTAAAAACCACTCATGGTGACATCAACGGCGAAACGGTTCTCAACCCGCTGTTTGAGTTGGGTCAGCGCAATCGAGGTCATTCCGATCTTAAACAGGTTGGCGTCGTGGTCGATACGCTGGGCGTCGAAACCGCTGATCTCGGCAATCATCTGTTTCAGTTTGGTTTCGATGGCGGCGAGTGCTGTCGCGGCGGATTGCGGTGGGGCCGACGCCGGCTTTTCGACCACGGCTGCGACGGCGGACGGTTCTTGTTGCGCCGATACGGGCCTGACTGGGTCGAGCCAATAGCGTTGCCGTTGGAAGGGGTAGGTCGGCAGGTCGAGCCGAAGGTCGGCGACGTCGTGGTACAGCGCGCGCCAATCGAGGGCCAAGCCGTGGCGGTAGAGTTCGCCGGCGGCGGCGAGCATGGTTGCCGAGGCGTCGCCGTCACGCAGCAGCGAGGGCAACACGGCACGTGGCTGTTCGCCCAGGGTTTGGCGGCAAAGCGGCGCCAACACGGCGTGTGGGCCCAGCTCCAGGAACAGTTCGATTTTATTGGCTGCGACGGCATGCAAGGTGTCGGCGAAACGCACCGGTTCGCGTAATTGGCGGCACCAATAGGCGGGATCGGCGCTTTGCGTGCGGCTCAACGGGGCGGCGGTGACGGTGGAAAACAGCGGGATCTGCGCTTCGCCGAAGCGCACGTTCTGTAAAACGGCGGCGAAGGGTTCGAGTACGGGCTCCATTAATAATGAATGGAAACCCTGGGTGACGTTGAGGCGGGTGCCGCGCAGCCCGCGATCATGGGTCAGGGTCAGGTAGCGTTCGACAACCTCGGCGGCGCCGGAGACAACGACGTGGTCGGGCGCGTTGAGGGCGGCAATCGACAAGGCCTGGAACTCGCCGGCCAAGTCGTCACGGACGGCGGCTTCATCCATGAACACGGCGGCCATGGCGCCCGGTCGGGCGTGTTCTTGAATTAGGCGTCCCCGTGCGGTCACCAACCGCAGTGCGTCTGCCAGGCTGAGCAGGCCCGCGATGCAGGCGGCGGTGAATTCGCCGAGACTGTGACCGGCGACAACGGCGGGCGCGACGCCCCAGCTCTGCCACAGGCGCGTCAGCGCGTATTGAATGGAGAAAACGAGTGGTTGGGTATGGCGGGTTTCGCGTAACTGCTCGGCGTCGGTGTTGCCGTACAGCAGTGCGAGCAAGTCGAGGCCTTCGTCGCGCAACACGGCGGCGCAGGTGTCGAGCGCCTCGCGGAAGACCGGTTCGCGTTGGTAGAGTGCGCGGCCCATGCCGGGGTACTGCACGCCTTGGCCGCTGTAGAGGAAGGCGACACGGCCGTTGCCGGCGGCGTTCGGGTTCGGCGCGGGCCGGTCGGCAATGTTGCGCAGCGCGCTGATTAAGCCGGCACGATCGGATGCGCTTACGGCCAAACGCTGCTTGTAGGCTTTGCGGCGACAAGCGGCGGCACGACAAACGGCGGCGGCGTCGTGGGCGTTGTTTTCCAGCAGCGCGGCGTAGCGCCCGGCCAATGGGGGCAAGGCCTCGGCGCTTGCGGCCGCCAACGGCAGCAACAAGGCGCGTTCCGTCGCGGCCGTCGGCGTCGATTTAACCCGCGGCGGTGCGGCTTCCAGGACCACGTGTGCATTGGTGCCGCTGAAGCCGAAGGCACTGACGCCGGCGACGGCGCGCCCTTCCTTGGTGGGCCAGTCGCGTGCTTCGCGCACCACTTCCATGGCGATGCGGTCCCAGGGGATGTGGCGGCTGGGGGTGTCGCAATGCAGGTGGGCCGGGATGCGGCCGTGGTGCAGCGCCAGCACGACTTTGATGAAACCGGCAATGCCGGCGGCGGCTTCTAAGTGACCGATCTGTGTCTTGACGGAACCCAAGGACAGCGGACGCGATCGTTGGCCGAACACCAAATCGAGCGCGCGCACTTCAATGGGATCGCCCAAGCTGGTACCGGTGCCGTGGCATTCCAGGTAATCGACATCATCGGCGACGACGCCGGCATCGGCTAGCGCGGCTTGCACCACTTGTTGCTGGGCGAGCGCGTTGGGGGCGGTCAGGCCGCTGCTTTCGCCGTCTTGGTTGACGGCGCTGCCGCGAATGACGGCGAGCACGCGGTCGCCGTCGCGTTCGGCATCGGCCAAACGTTTGAGCACAACCAAGCCGGCGCCTTCACCGCGCACGTACCCGTTGGCGCGTTCGTCGAAGGTGTAGCAACGGCCGTCGGGCGAAAGCGCTTGCAGTTGTGAGAAGCCGATGAAGGGTTCGGGTGTGAGCATGAGGTTGACGCCACCGGCCAGCACCAAGTCACTCTCCCGCGCGCGCAAGCTGCGCACGGCGAGGTGCAGTGCCGCCAGTGACGACGAGCACGCCGTGTCAATCGCCAGGCAGGGTCCGCGAAAGTCGTAGAGGTAACTGAGCCGGCCGACCGCCGCGCTGAAGGCCGCACCGGTCAGGCTGTAGGCGTCGATTTTGTGCGGGTCACCCGAGTCGAGATGCGCTTGCAGGTAATCGCGTGTCGACAGCCCGGCAAAAACCCCGACGCGGCCGCCGCGCAGGTCGTCGGGGTTGAGGTTGGCGTGTTCCAGCGCCTCGTGGCCTACTTCCAAAAGCAGGCGATGCTGTGGGTCGAGCGCGGTCGCTTCGGCGGGTGAGACGCCGAAGAAAGCGGCGTCAAAATCCTCGACGGCGTCGAGAAAACCGCCGCGCGCGGTGTAACTTTTACCTGACCGCGGTTCGCCGGACTGGCAATAATCCTCGGCCGACCAACGCGTGGCGGGCACCTCGCCAACGGCGTCATGGCCGTTTGTCAGCAGCTCGTAGAAGGCGGCGGCGGAATCGGCCCCGCCGGGAAAGCGACAGCCGATGCCGATCACGGCAATCGGGCCGCTGTGCTTAAGCGCGTCTAGTTCATCGCTGAGCGCTTTGATTTTGAGCGACGCCTTCTTGAGCGTTTCTAGGTACTTCTGTTCCTTTTGCGAATCCACGGCGCGGTCTCCTATTCGCTCAGTCGAGCAACATTTCGATTTCGGCCAGCACATCGTTGCTGTCCAGTGCCGCTTGCGGGGCGGTGGCGGGTTCAGCAGCCGGTGCGGCTGCCAACACATCGTTGAGCAGGTAGCCGGCGAGTTTTTCCAGGGTGGGGTAGTCGTAGAACAGCGAGACGGGCAGGTCGCGGTTCACATCGCGGCCGAGTTTGTTGCGCAGTTCCACCGCCATCAGTGAATCGAAGCCCTGATCGGTTAACGGCAGATCGACGGCGATTTGATCCTCGCGATAACCCATCAAGGCGGCGGCGGTGGCGCGCACGTGGTCGAGCATCAGCGCGGGCCGTTCGCCGGCGACGGCGCCGGCAATCTGTGCGGCTAAATCGGCACCGGTTTCGGCCGCTTCGGCGGGGGTGGCGAGCAGGTCGGCCAACAGACCACGGTTGCGGTCGAGGCCCAACCGCGTCGCGTAGGTGTCCAAATCAATGTCGGCGATCAGTGTTTGACCGATGTTCTCAGCGAGGACGGCGGCCAAGGCGGCCAAACCCTGTTCCGGGACCAGCGCCTTGGCACCGAGTCGGGCCAGGTGTGCCGCATCAACCGTCATCCCTTCCGTCGCCCAGGCGCCCCAATTGATGGTAGTCGCCGGCAATTGGCGCGCGCGGCGATAGGCGGCCAAGGCGTCGAGGAAACTGTTGGCGGCGGCGTAATTGGCTTGGCCGGGGTTGCCCAACAAGGCGGCAATCGAGGAGAACAACACGAAGAAGTCGAGCTCCTGGTCGGCACAGGCTTGGTGTAAGGCCCAGGTTCCGGTGATTTTGGCGGCAGCGACGCGGTGCATGCTTTCGGCGTCGAGCGCGTCGAGCGCGGTGTCGTGCAAGACACCGGCGGCGTGGATCAGGCCGCGCAGCGGTGGACCGTCCCAATCCTTGATCAATTGCGCCACCGCGTCGGCGTCGGCGACGTCCACCTGACGGTAAACAACCGTGACGTCGTCGCGGTTGAACAGTGCATCACCGTCGGGGTTGTGAACGCCGCGTCCCAACAACAACAGATTGCGTGCGCCCAGTTCGATGAGTTTGGCGGCGACACGGCGGCCGAGGGCTCCGAGCCCGCCGGTGATCAGGTAGCCGGCGTCGGGACGCACCACAACCGGTGCCTTGGGATTGACCTCGAGCACGACCTTGCCGACGTGTTTGCCTTGTGCCATGGTGCGAAACGCTTGCGGTGCTTGCGTGATCGGGAAGACCTGCATCGGCAGCGGTTTGACCTGGCCACCATCGATGCGGGTGCACAGTTTGTGCAGCAGGCTTTGGATGGCGGCCGGCTCGCGCTGCGCGATTTCGTTGAGGTCAAAGGCGTGGTAGCGCACGTCGGGTCGGCGTTGCGCCATGGTTGCGGCGCTCCAGATACCGAGCTTGCCGATTTCGATGAAGCGACCGCCTTCCGCTAAGGCGGCGACGCTGTGGTCGATGAATTCGCCGTTGAGACTGTTGAGCACGACGTCGACACCGCGTCCGTCGGTTGAGTCTTTGATCTGATCGGCGAAATCGAGCGTGCGCGAGTTCATGATGTGTTTGACGCCTTGACGGCGCAGGAAATCCCACTTGGCGGGACTGGCGGTGGCGTAAACGTCGCCGCCGAGGGCTTGCACCAAACGCACGGCTGAAAGGCCGACCCCGCCGGCGGCGGCGTGGATCAGCACCTTGTCGCCGGCTTGAACCTGGGCCAAATCTTCTAAACCGTGCAGCGCGGTCAGGAAGGTGGTCAGCAGCGTGGCGGCCTGGTTGGCGTCGAGGCCGGCCGGTTTCTCGATGACAAAGGCGGCGGGCACGGTGACGTAATCGGCCAGGCTTCCCGCGCACAGCACGGCGACGACCTCGCGGCCGACGGCAAGGCTGTCGACGTCGGGGCCGACGGCGCTAACGACGCCGCAACATTCGAAGCCGAACGGCATGTCCTCGGCGCCGTGGATCCCTATCGCGGCGGCCTGTTGCTCGAGCATGCCGAGCGCGTGCAAGACATCGCGGAAGTTTAGACCGGAGGCGGTCACTTTAATTTGGACTTCGCCGGCCTGGGGCGCTTGCGGCGTTTGCGGCACCAGTTTCAAGCGGTCGGTGTTGCCGTAAGCCTCCAAGCGCAGTGCGACAGCGGTTGCCGGTGGCCGGAACAAATTGTCGGCGCGTTGGTGCAGGCCGCGTGCCAAACGCGGAACATACCGTTCGCCATTGCGCCAAATCGTTTCGGTTTCGCTGTCGGCGCGGCGTAGGGCGTGGCGCAGATCGTCAGCCTGGTTGTTCATGTCGCCGGCCAAATCAATGCAGCTCGCCTGCAATGCGGGCGCTTCGACGGCGAGCACGCGGCGCAAACCCCACAACGGGGCGCCAAAGGGCGGCGCGCTCTCGTCGTGGGCGAGCAAGGCGGCGCTGTCACAGGTGGCGAACCACAGGCGCGGTGGGGCGCTGTCGGCGCGTGCGGCCAAGACTTGCGCCACGGTGACACCCATTAACGCGGCGCGTTCGGCGCAGGTGACCTGTTCGCCTTGGCTAAGGCTGGGCATCAACACGACGCCGCCACATGCAGGCCTCGCCGACTCGGTAGCGAGCAGCACCTCGTCGAACAGGCGCTCCACTTGGTTGCGGTTGGTGAGATCGAGGCGGTAGTTACCTGATTCATCGCGTTGGTAGCGGTGTCCTGGTGCGGCGATCAGGCAGCGGTCGTCGGTGCCGGGTGCTTGACGGCAAAGCGCTTCGGCGAGTGGGTCGTCGGCGGCCGCCAGCAACAGCCAGGTCGTAGGCGATTCTGTCGTTGCGGTTGGTGCCGGCAGGTGCACCGCGTGTCGGTGGTAGGCGAGCGCGCGCAGGTCGGTGGCGGACGCTTCGCTGAGGCGCGCACCGACGATGCCGTCGATGTGGGCGACCAAGTGGCCGTGTTCATCGCAAAGGGTGATCGCGGCCTTGAGGTGTTCGTCGGTGGCGGCGTGGATGTGGGTGTGAATCTGCAGCTTGCCGGCGACGGGACGGCACAGCGTCAAGCGTTGTAGCGCGACCGGCACGTAACGCGTTTGCGGCCGTTGTTGTTGCGCGGCGATTTGTACCAATTGAAAGGCGCCGTCGAGTAAACGCGGATCGAGCAAACCCTCGGGTGCGCTGTCTTGTGGCAGTGCGACCTCGCCCCAGGCTTGATCGTCGACGACGGCGACGGCGTCCAAGCATCGAAAGGCGGGGCCGTAGTCGAAGCCGGCGCGGGCGAATTGGGCGTACCAAGCGGCGTCGCGTTGCAGGCTCGGCGGCGGGCCGGGTGGCGTTACATCCGGTGCGGCGCTTGCCACGCCCGCTTCGCCTTCGACGTGCAGGGTCCAAGCACCGTCGACAGCGGCGGCGGCACGGCTAAAGATTTGGAAGCGGTAAAAGCCGTCACTTTTGGGTCGCAACACGGTTTGCAGTAAACGCGGCGTGTCGAGGACCAGGGCTTCGCGAATACCGATCTCGCCCAACCAGGGTGCGGATGTGCCGCTGACGTGGGCGACGGCGGCGAGCGCCATGTCGAAGAAGGCGGCGCCGGCGAGCAGGGTGCGGCCGGCGACGACGTGATCGCCAAGGTAACCACTGCCGGCGTCAAGCACGCTCGATTCGAACAGTATTTCGTGGCCGGCGGCGTGGAGGGGGCGGCCGAGTAAGGGATGGATCGGGGCGGCGACGGCGCCGCCGGGGGCATTGCCGGCTTCGGCCTGGAATGGGAACACTTGGTGTTGAAACGGGTAAAACGGCAGGGTGCGCTTGCGCGGGGCCGGGCCGTAGTCCAATGAGGAAAAGGCCGGCGTTTTACCGGCGACAAATTGGGCGGCGGTGGTGTGCACGGGTTCGCTCAGCCAAGCGGGCGCTTCGGCGGCATCCCAACCCAAGCCGGCGGAAACCCAAACGCCTGGCTGTAAAAGGCCTTTGGCCAAAGCGGTCAGCGCATTTTGCAGTTCGGCACCGTCGCGGGCGCACAGCGCGGCGCGCACATTAAAAACGGCGCGGCCGGTGTTGTGGCTGTAACACAAATCCAGCCAAGCATTTGTGTCTTGATCTTGCAGCCATGCCGCGTAACGTGCGGCCATCGCCTGCAGCGCCGCCGGGCTTTTGGCCGAAAGCGCCAGCAGCGCGATTTGGTCGCTGTTCTGTTCGGCAGGCGGTGCCTCAACCTTTTGCGTCGCTTGAAAGTCCTCCAAGACCACGTGCACGTTGGTGCCGCTAAACCCAAACGAGCTAATGCCGGCAAGGCGTGCTTCGCCGTCGTCGACCGACCAGGTTTTGCCTTGCAGCGGCAGTTCCAGCGCGAGCCGGTCCCAGGGAATGTGTGGGTTGGGTGTTTGAAAGTTGACGTGCGGCGGGATCTCGCCGTGTTTGAGCATCATGATGGTTTTGATCAGTGCGGAAATGCCCGCCGAGGATTCCAGGTGACCCATGTTGGTTTTGACCGAACCGACCACCAAGGGTTTGCGGCGCGGTTGTTTGCAGAAAACGTTGCCGAGCGCACCGATTTCGACGGGGTCGCCCAGTTTGGTGCCGGTGCCGTGGGCTTCGATGTAACCGACCTCGGCGGGATCGACGCCGCCGTCGCGCAAGGCGGCGCGAATCACCTCTTCCTGGGCGGGGCCGCTGGGGACGGTTAAGCCACCGCTGGCGCCGTCTTGATTGGTGGCGGAACCGCGCACCAGCGCGTGGATGGTGTCGCCGGCGGCGAGCGCGTCACTCAAGCGTTTCAGGACCAACATGCCGCTGCCTTCGCTGCGCACGTAGCCGTCGGCATTGGCGTCGAAGGTTTTGCAGCGTCCGTCCGGCGCCAACATGCGTGCACGGCAAAAACACACGGTCATGCCTGGCAACAACAGTAAATGCGCGCCGCCGGCCAGCGCCATGTCGCATTCGCCGCGGCGCAGGCTTTGACAGGCGAGGTGCGTCGACAGCAACGACGACGAGCAGGCGGTGTCGACGGCGAAGTTCGGCCCTTTCAAGCCGAGCGCAAACGAGATGCGGCCCGAGGCGACGCAGCCGCAACTGCCGGTGCCGGTGTAGGCGTTGATATTTTGCGGGCCTTCCAAACCAAACCGCAGCACCGCGTGTTCCCAGTTGCCGATCCCCAAAAAGACGCCGGTGTTGGAGCCGTACAGGTTTTGTGGGTTGATGCCGGCGTGTTCCAGCGCTTCCCAGGCGACTTCCAGCACAAGCCGTTGCTGCGGGTCCATGCTGCCCGCTTCCTTGGGTGAAATACCGAAAAAGGCGTTGTCGAAGCCGTCGATGCGGTCGATGTAACCGCCGTAACGGGTGTAGATTTTGCCCTTGGCGTCGGGATCGGGATCGTAGTAGGCGTCGATGTCCCAGCGGTCCTTGGGCACCTCGCGAATACCGGAGCGGCCTTCGCGCAACAGCGACCAATAGGCGTCGGGCGTGTCGCAGCCGCCGGGAAAGCGGCAAGCCATGCCGACGACGGCGATGGGTTCGTGTTGGCGGCGTTTAAAGCCGTGTACCTGTTTGCGTAGGTGACGCAGTTCGATGAGCGCTTTCTTAAGCAGCGCTTGCGCGTCGGTGCCGTCGATGGGGATGTCAGTCATGGTTTTCTTCCTCAATCGCCTGCAGCTCGGCGAGCAGCAACGCGACCACTTGTTGGTCGTCGATGTCGGCGGGGATATCTTCGAGTTCAGCGCCAAAGGCTTGGTGACGCACGGTTTGGGTAACGGGTGCGGCGTCTTGGCGGGCGAACAGTTCGGCGGGCAGTTGGTCGTCGACGAGGTGGCGGACCAGCGCTTCGACGGTGGGGTAATCGAACAGCAGCGTCGCGCCGAGCTCGATCTCGAAATCGGCTTCGAGTTGGTTGCGCACTTCCACGGCCATCAGCGAATCCAAGCCGAAATCGAACAGCGGTTGGCGCGGTTCCAGGTCCTCGGCGGCGTCGAGCGACATAATCGCGGCGATGCAGGCGCGCACGTGGTCGGCGACGAGGCCGGCGCGCTGTTCGGTATCGGCAGCGGCGAGTTGGGCGCGTTTGCTTTGGGTGGGCCGTTTGGCGGCGGTGTTTTTGGGGCGTAGGTGTTGGAACAGCGCCGGCGCTTGGCCGCGATAACGTTTCTCTAAATACTGTGGCCAGGCGATTTCCACCACCATCGCACTCGCCGGCGCGTTGTGGGCCAGGCGGTCGAGCGTTTCGAAAGCTTGCGCCGCCGGCAACAGGTTGAGGCCCATGCGACGCCAGCCCTCTTGCACGCGCGCTTGCGCGGTGGCCGCCATGCCGGCGCCGGCCCAGGGTCCCCAGTTCACCGACAAGGCAGGCAGACCCAAGGCGCGCCGGTGTTGGGCCAGCGCGTCGAGGTAGGCGTTGGCGGTGGCGTAGTGGGTTTGGCCGACCGAACCGAGCACGGCCGCAACCGACGAGTAGGTGACGAACCACTCGAGTTCGCCGCCCTGTTGGTGTAGGTTCCAGGCGCCCGCGATCTTGGGGGCGAGGACACGCTGGAAGTGCGGCCAATCGCATTGGGTCAGCACGGCGTCGTCAAGCACGCCGGCACAGTGGAACACCCCTTTAATTGGGCTGAGGATTTCGGCGGCATCGTGGAACACGCGCGCTACGTGCTCGGGCTTGGCGATATCGGCGGTGAGCGGTTGCACGCGCACGCCGCTGTCGCGCAGGCGATCCAACTGTTGTTGGGCCTGGCGCGAGGGCTCGCGACGACCCAGCAGAATTAACTCGCGTGCGCCCTGCTCCGCCAGCCAGGCCGCCGTTTGCAGACCGAGCGCGCCGAAGCCGCCGCTGATCAGGTAAGCCGCGTCGGCGCGAATCGGCGCGGCTTGGCCGCTGACGTCGGCCTCAAGTGGTTGCAGGCGTTGACCCAGCCATTGGTCGCCGCGCCGGACCAGGCGTGATTCGCCCGCTTGGGCTTGAAGGGCGGCGAGCAAATCGGCGGCATGGGGCGTGGCGGCCGAGTCGAGGTCGAGCAGGCGCGGCCCCAGTTCGGCGTGTTCCAGTTGCAGGGTGGCGCCGAAACCCCAGAGCGCGTGTTGGTTGGGGTCGGCCGTGGTTTGGCCGTCGACGGCGACGGCGCCGCGCGTGACCAGCAGCAAGCGGCCCTTGACGCCTTGTTTAACCAAGGTTTGGGTAAGGTGTAGCAAGCCGGCGAGGTGGCTTTGCTCGTGGTCGTCGACATCCAGTGCCCATAGGTACAGAATGTTCAGTGGCTCGCCGTCGGGCAAGGCGTTTTCGAAGGATTCGTTGCGCTGGGCTGTAAAGGGATCGAGGATGAATCCTTCGTCGGTGACCTCATCGCGAGCGCCGGTGCGGACCATGGTAACGGCGGCGTTTTGGTTTTGTTCGCGAATCAGTGCCGCCAGTTCGTCGCCCAAACCATAGCGGTCGGCGCAGATCAGCCACGCCGGCGCGCTGTCCGATTGGGTCAGTTGGACCGGCTCGTAAGCGATTTGTAGCAAGGGGTTGCGGCGACCGGCGTTCAAGCCGCGCAGAATGGCGGCACGCGTTGTTTTGCGAAAGCGCAGGCCGTGGACGAGCGCGACCGGCCGGCCTGTGTCGTCGTAGAGCGTGAAATCGGCGCGCAGCGTTTCCGGTAATCCTTGGGCGGGTAAGGCCTCGGCCAATCGGCCGTAACACCACAGTGTCGTTTGGCTTTGGGCGAGCCATTGCACGCCGTCGATCGCCACCGGTAAATAGTTGTGGTCGTGCATGAGGTGCAGGAACAGCGGACCAACGACTTGGAAACAGGCGTCGAGCGCGGCCGGATGAAGCAGGGTGCCGGCGTCGGGTTCCAAGGTTTCGATGCGACCCAGTGCTTGGCCGTCGCCGAGTTGCAAGGCTTTGACAGCGGTGAAATGCGGGCCCAGCTCAAGGCCGATGGTGCGGTAGAAGCGGTAGAGTTCGGCCGGGTCGAAGTTTTGCGTACAGGCGGTGCGTGCTTGAGCGAGCGTGGCCGGGGTGCCGACGGCTTCGCGGCGCACGATAACGGCTTCGGCGTGGCGTAACCAGCTCGGGTCGCCTTGCAAGGCGCGGCTGTAGATTTCCAGGCCGGCGTGGTCGGCGTCGCGCGGCGTCACCAGCACTTGGGTGCAGCGCGTTTCGGCGCCGTGGAACTGCAGCGGCAGGCCGATTTGCAGCGATTCCAGCGCGACCTGATCGCTGTCGAAAACTTGGCGGGCGGCGCACAGGGCGGTGTCGACGTAGGCACTGGCGGGCATGATCACACTGCCGTGAATGACGTGGTCGGCGAGGAACGCGGGGTCGCTTGCGGTTACGTTTCGTTCAAAGCGTTGTTCGCGTTCGCCGGCTAGGGCCAAAGCGGCGCCGGTCATCGTAAAACGAGCCGCCGTGGTGCCGTTGCTCGGGCGTTGCCGGGCCAGGTTGACCCAGTAACTTTTGCGCTGGAACGGGTAGGTCGGTAGCGCGAGCAGGCGGGCGCCTGGACGGCGCTGTGGCGCTGGATCGAAGCCGGCCGTGTACAGGCGCGCCAAGGCTTTGTGAAAGGTTTCGTCGGGTGCGTCGGGCCGCAGGGTGGCCACCCAGCGGTCGGCGCCAACTTCGCTCAAGCAGCGACGTGCCATGCCGCACAGGCTCGGCTTGGCTCCGATCTCGACGAAAAGCGACGGGTCTTTGGTGGCGAGGGTTTCCATACCGCGTTGGAACTGAACCGGTTGACGCACGTGGTTGACCCAATAATCAACCGTCGCGATCTCGTCGCCGGCGAAGTCACCGGATAGGCCGGCGATGAGGGCGCGTTGCGGCGGGTGGAAGCGCAAGCCGGCAATGGCGTCGGCGAAGGTGTCGAGCATGGGGTCCATCAGTGCTGAGTGGAACGCGTGCGAGACGGTTAGCGGCATGCAGCGAATGTCGCGGGTACCCATCTCACGGCAAACAGCGTCGACATCGGCGGCCGGCCCCGAGATCATGGTCAGGGCCGGGCCGTTGTAGGCGGCGACGGCGACGCGATCCCCATAAGTTGCCAGCACTTCGGTGACGGTTTCGCCGGCGGCGAAAACCGAGGCCATCGCGCCACCGCTCGGCAAGGCGCCCATCAGGCGCGCGCGGGCCGCGACCAAGCGCAACCCGTCCTCCAGGCTAAAGACGCCGGCGAGGTGGGCGGCGGCAATTTCGCCAACACTGTGACCGAACAAGGCGCTTGGTTGTAAACCGTGCGCCGCGAGGGTGCGGTACAGGGACACCGCCAGTGCGAACAGGGCGGGCTGGGTGTATTGGGTTTGGTGGATGGCCGTGTCGGCGGCATCATCGGCGAAAACGATTTGGTGCAGCGGATGCGGCATGAGGGGGGCCAGCATGTCGGCACATTGGTCGAAGGTGGTGCGGTAAACCGGTTCCGATTGATAGAGTTCGCGACCCATACCGACGTATTGCGAACCTTGGCCGGTGAACAACAGCGCCGCGCGCGGTCGTGGCTCGCGTGGCGCGGCGAGCAGGCCGCCGTGGTGTTCGCCGCCCAGGTAAGCGGCGACGCCGGCGCGTAGGTCGGGTCCGTTGGCGGCGACGACGGCCAACCGTTGCTCGAAGTGGGTGCGGCCGGTGGCGAGTGTGTGGCACAGGTCGTCGAGCGCGGTGTGCGGGTGTTGGTCCAAGTAGGTGTCGAGCCGTTGTGCGGCGGCCTGCAAGGCGGCTTCGTCTTTGGCCGAGAGCCGCACCAAGTAGGGGCGCTGGGTTTGGGCCGGCGTCGCCGGTGCGGGATCGTGGCCGGCGACGACCACATGGGCGTTGGTACCCGAGGCGCCGAACGAGCTAACCCCGGCGATGCGGGTCGCGGCCTGTTCGGGCCAGGCGCGGCCGGCGTCGACCACCTCGAGCGGTAGCCGTGACCAGGGGATTTTGGGGTTGGGCGTGTGGTAGTGCAAGGTGGCCGGGATGGCGCCGTGCTGCACGCTCAGGATCGTTTTGAGCAGACCGGCCAAGCCGGCGGCGGCCTCGGTATGGCCGAGGTTGGTTTTTACCGCGCCCAGCAGCAATGGGTTGACGCGGTTACCGCCGAACACCGCGCCCAGGGCTTCGGCCTCGAGCGGATCACCCAGCGGCGTGCCGGTACCGTGGGTTTCCACATAAGCGACGGTGTCCGCTTCGGTACGGGCGTCGGCCAAGGCGGCCCGGATGACCGCTTGTTGCGCCTTGCCGTTGGGCACGGTGATGCCCGCGCTAACGCCGTCGTGGTTGACCGCGCTGCCGCGCAACACCGCGTAGATGCGGTCGCCGGCGGCTTCGGCGTCACTCAGGCGTTTGAGCACCAAACCCGCGCCGCCCTCGCCGCGCACGTACCCGTTGGCCGAGGCGTCGAAACTCTTGCAGCGGCCGTCGGGTGAGAGCATGTGCGCCTTGGAGAAGTTGATGGTGACCTCGGGCGTCAGCATCAGGTTGGCGCCGCACGCCAGCGCGCTGTCGCACTCGCGCGAACGCAGGGCGCGGCAGGCCAAATGCACGGCCACCAGGGACGATGAACAGGCGGTATCGACCGTTAGCGTGGGGCCGTTGAGACCCAAGGTGTAGGCGATGCGACCCGCGGCCATGCACGGGAAACTGCCGGTGATCAGGTAGGGATCGATTTGTTCGAAGGTCCCGCGTGCGAACTGCATGGCGGCGTAATCGAACGTACTCAAGCCGGTGAACACGCCGGTTTTGCTTCCAACCAACTGCGTCGGCGGCAGGCCCGCGTCTTCCAGGGCCTCCCAACAAATTTCCAGTAGCAAGCGGTGTTGCGGATCAAGCGCGGCGGCTTCGCGCGGCGTCACGCCGAAAAACCGTGCGTCAAATTCATCGATACGTTCCAAAAAACCGCCAAACCGCGTTGCGACGCGCCCTGGCGCATCGGGGTCGGGATCGTACAAGGCTTCGTTGTCCCAGCGCGAGGCGGGCACCTCGGCGATGACGTCGCCGCCCCGTTGCAGTAGCTCCCAAAAGGCTTGCGGCGAATCGGCGCCGCCGGGAAAGCGGCAGGCGGCGCCGACGACGGCAATCGCTTCGCTGCGATAGGCGTCGGCCTGTTCCAGCCTGGCCTCCATTTTTTCGAGCGCGCTGTAGGCTTGTTTGAGCTGCTGAATGAGTCGCTGTTGCGTGGCGTCGGGTGTGGTCATGGGTCGATCCATTTGCTGAGACTTTTGAGTTTGGCGTCAAGGTCGGCGCTGAGGTTGTCCAGTTCGTTGCCGTCTTCGGCCGGCGGCGCGGTCGGTGCTACGGCGGGGGGCGCTTGTGGCGGCGCTGTTTGTGCCGGTTGGCGCGTTGCGCTGTCAGCCTGCTCGGCACCTTCGTTCGCTGTTTCGTCCGCCGTTTCGAATGACAGCACCTCGTCGAGCAGGTAGCCGGTCAGAGCGTTGACGGTGGGATGGTTAAACACCAGGTTCGGCGTGAGTTCGATGTTGAAGGCGTCTTCCAGTGTTTCCTGGAGTTGGATCACCATAATCGAGTCGACGCCGAGATCGAACAGCCGCGCCGCATGGTCGACAGCAGCGGCGTTATCCAGCCCAATGATCTCGGCCAGCTTGGCCGCGATGAAATCCCGCAGCCACGCCGCGCGTTCGCCTTCGGGTAGGTGACGCAACTGGTCGCCGGGTTCGCTCGCGACCGGCACCACCTCGGTGACCGGCATGGTTGCCGGCGCCAAGGCGGAAAAGACCGGCGGTACATCGCCACCGTATTGGTTGAGGTAGCGCGACCAATCGACCGGTAACACGGCGACGTCGGCGGCCTCACCGCGACACAAGCGTTCGAGCAAGTCGAGACCGTCCTCGGTATTAATCAGGCCAATGCCTTCTTTGGCCAAACGCTGATGGGCGGTGGCGTCCATGTGCGCGGCCATACCGATCTCGGCCCAGCCACACCAATGCACCGCGGTGGCCGGACAATCGAGGGCGCGACGCAGGTGGGCCAAGCCGGTTAGGTAGGCGTTGGCGGCGGCGTAGGCGGCTTGACCGCGACGACCGAGCATGGCGCTCATCGACGAGAACATGGCAAAGAAATCGAGTCGGCGGCGGCGCGTGTGTTGGTGTAACAGCCAAGCGCCTTGCGTCTTCGCGGTCATGACCGTTTCGAAACGGGCGGCGTTTTGGGTGCCGATTAGGCCGTCGTCCAAGGCGCCGGCGGCATGCACGACCCCGCTTAGCGGCGGTAGTTCTTGATCAATGCGACGGAAGACATCGGCGACGGCATCTGCATCGCTGATGTCGGCCTGGATGGTGATGACTTCGGCGCCTTCGGCCTCAATCGCTTCGAGCTGTGGGCGGACGGCGGCGTCGGGCGCACGCCGCGAAACCAACACCAACACCTGGGCGCCGCGTTGCGCCAGACGCCGTGCGGTGACCAAACCCAGTGCGCCCAAACCACCGCTGATCAGGACCGTGCCGTCGACGCGGAAGGCTTCGCGGCGTGGTGGCGGCAAAGGTTGCGGATGCAGCCGCGCCACGTAACGGCGCCCGTTACGGAAGGCAATTTGGTCTTCGCGATCATCTTGGATCAGTTCAGCCCATGCCGGGTCGGCGGCCTGCCATTCGTCCAAATCCAGCAGGCGACAGCGACAGTCGGGGAACTCCAACTGAATCACCCGCGCCATGCCCCACAGCGCGGCGCCGTCGGGGTTGGTCGGATGGTCGCCTGGCGTGATTGACCAGGTTCGCCGCGTCACAATATCGAGGCGCGGCCGCTTGCCACGCGGGTGGCCGGTCATGCTCTGCACCAAGGTCAACAGCATGCTGCATTCGCGGGTCGGCACACTTTGCATCGGCGCGCTTTGACGATCATCGCGCGCAAAATAAACCACGACGCCCGGACGCTGCTCGCTTTTGAGTAAATGCTCGGCGGCGGCGGTATCGCTCATGGTTTGCACTTGCCGGCCGCGCGCCTGCAAAAAACGCTCGAACGCGGCGGCGGCTTCGACACCTGGCCCCACCAACAACCAACGCGCGTCCTGCAACGGCCCGCGATCAATCGGCAACGGTTGGTTGCGCCATTTCAGAACATGTAAAAACTGTGTCGCGCCGGCGCTGACAACCTTGTCCATGGCCTGACGTTGCAAGCGCCGCACGGTAAAACCGAGCAGTTCCAACAGCACGGTGCCGTCGGCGTCGCACACGCGTAAATCGCCGCTGACGGCTTCGCGGTTGGTCTGGTCGCCGCTTAGCTGGGTGTGGCAATACAAAGCGCCGTCGCGCTGGGTCGTCTGCCAAACACGCACGCGCTCGACAAAAAACGGGATGTAAATTTCGTCGTGTTTGTTTTGCGCGGCTTCGCGGCCAAACAACTTGCGCGGCCCCTCGATACATAACCACTGCAAACAAGAGTCCAAGAAACCTGGCTGAAAATAATAGGGTTGTGTGGAAGGGGTGTGGCGCTCGAGCAGGGTCAGGGCGCTGTCTTCGCCCGACCAACAGCGTTGCACGCGTCGGAATGACGGTCCCAAGTGGTGGCCCATCGCCGTGATCTCGCGGTACAGTGCCTCGCCTTCCAGCAGGGTGCCGCCCGCTTGTAAGCGTGCAATTGGGACCGGGACCGGAGTGTTGCGCGCGGCGCGACCCTTGATCATGCCTTTGACGTGGTTCAACCACTCGGCGTTGTCGCGTGCCGCTTCCGCGCTTAGTAATTCGAACTGGTAGTGCTCCTGCTGCGGACGACACACCAACTGCACCGAGCGCGTGCCCTGGTCCGGCAAGGTCAAGGCGCGTTGGAGGGTGACGTCGCGCAGTTCGTAGCGACGCGGGTCAAACGCCTTGCGTTGCGCTTCCAGTAACAGCGCCAAGTGGGCCGCGCCGGCGACGACTAACTCACCGAAAATGCGGTGGTCGTTAATAAAGGCCGGCGATCCCGCGCTGTAATCAATTTCAAAGCGTATCTCGCTTGATCCTGGGAGCTTAAGTTGTTTGCCAGGAAGAGTGCAGGGGATCGTGGGGGCCGTAGGCTCGCTGGTGAATTCAGGTTTGAAGAGCTTGCGTTGGTAGGCCGGTGCCGGCGTGTCTCGTGCGGGCGAAGCCACGTGTTCGAAGGCTTCCAGCGCCACAAACGCGTTGGTACCCGCGAACCCGAAGGAACTCACGCCCGCCCTTAACCCGCCCGCCAACGGATGCCACGGCATCGCTTCGCGTGGGATCACCACGTTGACAGCGTCCCAGTCGATCTTGTCGTTGGGGGTTTCGAAGTGTAAGTGTTTGGGAATGAAGCCGCTGTTAAAGGCAAGCACGGTCTTCATGATGCCCGCCACACCCGCCGCCGCTTCCAAGTGGCCGACATTGGTTTTGACCGAGCCAACCACCAGTGGTGCTTCGCGGCTTTCGCTTGCGAACACGTTGCCGAGCGCGCCCATTTCGATGGGATCGCCCAGGGCCGTGCCCGTGCCGTGCGCTTCGACGTAGCCGATATCGTCCGGGCTCAGGCCCGCACCGTTTAAGGCCTTGCGGATAACCGCTTCTTGCGATGGCCCGCTGGGAACGGTCAAGCCGCCGCTGGCGCCGTCTTGGTTGACCGCCGAGCCGCGAATCACGCCCCAAATACGATCGCCGTCGGCCAAGGCCGAGGCCAAGCGTTTGAGCACCAACACGCCGCAGCCCTCGCCGCGACCGTAACCGTCCGCGCTCGCATCGAACGTTTTACAGCGCCCGTCCGGTGCCAGCATGCCCGCCTTGCAAAAGGCGATCTGCGGTTCGGGGGCGAGGATTAAGCCGACACCGCCACTCAGGGCCATGTCGCACTCGCGCCGGCGCAGGGCGTTACAGGCCAAGTGGGTTGCCACCAACGACGATGAGCAGGCCGTGTCGACAATCAGGCTCGGTCCTTTGAGTCCCAACACGTAGGACAGGCGGCCCGCGCCCGCGCTCAACACCGTGCCGCTGACAAAGTAGGGGTCGATGTCGCGGCGGTCGCCTGCTTGCAAGCGCCGGGCAGCGAAGTCGAAGGTACTGACGCCCATGAACACGCCCGCCTCGGCACCGTATAGGTCGCGCGGGTCGCTACCGCTGTTGGCGACCGCTTCCCAGGCGACTTCGAGTAACAGCCGCTGCTGCGGGTCCATTGCGCGGGCCTCGCGCGGGGTGATGCCGAAGAAGGCCGCGTCGAAACGGTTGATGTGTTTCAAGAAACTACCCTGCAAGCAGTACATCTTGCCCGGTTCCTTGGGGTTGCTGTCGAACAGCGCTGTCAGATCCCAGCGCGTGGCCGGGATGTCGCCGACCGCGTCGATCCCGTCAGCCAGTAGTTTTTGGAATCCGTTCAGTGAATCGGCGCCGCCGGGAAACCGGCAGGCCATGCCGACAATCGCAATCGGTTCGGCTTGTAAAACGGCGTGATTGGCCGCTGTTTGGCGGGCGGCATAGGCCAGTTCCAAGGCGTTCATGCCGGTTATTGGGTTCGTCATCGCGGACCTCCGTGACGGCGGGTTGGGGTGGCGTGGGGTAATGGCTTCACGGGTTTGGTCCTCGTTTCAGTTGGTCGAGTAAGTCCTGGGTCGTCATGGCGCGAATGTCGCTGAACAACGACGGGCCGGCCTGGCGCGTCGTTGGCTGTGACGTTGGCGGTGCCGGTGCTTTTTCAGCCGGTGCCAGCTTGTCGAGCAGGTGGCGGTGCAGCGCTTCCAGGGTGGGAAAATCAAAAATCAGCGTGGCGCGCAGTTTGAGCGCGAGTTCGGTTTCCAGGGCGCGCTGGAGTTCCATGGCCATAATCGAGTCGAGCCCGATATCGAACAGGCGTTGGCGAGGTTGTAGTTGATCGGCCGCTTTGAGTTTGAGGACGGCGGCGATCTGTTGGCGCAGCAGGCGGTTGAGCAGGGTGGCGCGTTGCGAGGGATCGGCATTTTGCAGGGCCGTGTTTTGCGGTTTGCGTTCGGCCACGGGCGTTTCGCGGCCCCAGTCACCGAGTAATGCCGGTGCTTTGCCGTGGAAAAAGTGGCGACGAAGTTTGGCCGGGTGGTAGGCGCCGACAAGCGCGCGGGTCGTGCCTTGACGGAGCAGATCGCCGAGGACGCCGAGCGCTTGGTCGGCGCTCATGGCATCGAGGCCCATATCGTGCAGTTTTTGCTGTTGTTTCAGATCGAGTCGGTCGGCCATGCCGGCGCCGCGCCATGCACCCCAGTTAACCGATAAGGCGTGAAGACCTAGACGTGTGCGGTAATCGGTTAAAGCGTCAAGCCACGCGTTGGCAGCCGCATATCCGGCTTGACCGCGTGAACCGAAGACCGCTGCGCTGGAGGAGAAACACACGAACCAATCGAGCGCTTCGTTGCGTGTTTCCTGGTGCAGATGCCAGGCGCCGAGCAGCTTCGGGTGAAAGACCCTGGCCAGGGCCGCGCGGGTTTGGGTCAACACCGCGTGGTCGTCGATGACACCCGCCGCGTGGAAGACGCCTGCTAACGGCGGCATCCGTGTGCGTGCCGATTGGCACAATTCGCGAACCTCGTCGGCTCGGCCGATATCTGTTTCGGTTAAGTGAAACGACACCCCTTCATCGCGCCAGGCCGTCAGGCGCAGACGGGCTTCGGCGTCCGGCTCGCGGCGGCCGCACAGAATCAAATGGCGGGCGCCTTGCGCAATCAGCCAGGCCGTGAGGCGTTGGCCCAGGCCGCCGAAGGCGCCGGTGACCAGATAAGTGCGGTTGCCGTGGAGCGACGGTTGTTGGGTGCCCCGGGCCTGGTTCGGTTGTGGTAAGAGGCGAAGGACGTAGCGGCGGCCGTTGCTGTACGAGATTTGATCTTCGCCGTCGTTGCGTGCGATTTCGTCGAGCAGGCGGCGCGCCATGGCCGGGGCCGGCTCGGGTGCCAAATCAACGCTGATCGGTGCCCAGTCCGCCAGCTCAAGCGCGATACAGCGCGCCAAGCCCCACAGGCCGGCGCCGCGCGGTATAAAGGCTTCGCCGCGGTCTTGCAGAAAGCCGGCGCGGCAAGCGAACAACAGCCTGGGCCGACGTTCGCCGTCACTTTGGGCAAGGGCGCGGACCAGGTGCAGCGCGGCTTCGCCCGCGTCGAGTTCGCCGTCGAGCAAATCGTTGCCGTCGGGTTCTCGATCGCTGTCGGCTTGCAAACCCCAGGCGAAGATCACGCCGTCAAAGTCCGCCGCCGGGTGTTTGGCGAACAAACGCGTCCAGTGTTCGGGGCTAAAGGGGTTGAGGCTGATGTGATCGGCGTGGCTTGCGTCGAAGCGGGTCGTTGCGGTGATGCGGATGAGTTGGGCGCCGCGGGTTTGGGCTTCGCTGTGGAGGGCGTCGGCGACGGGGTCGGCATTAACGAAGCTCAAATAACGCGCGCCCCGTTGCACGGCGACGGCCGCGTCTTGCGCTTGGCGTTTGAGGCGATACACCAAATGGGCGTCGCTTGGTTTGGCGAACAGGTTGGCGCGTTCGGCGCGGCGGAACGCGAAACCGCGCACCGAGACCAACGCCTGGTTGAGATCGTTGCACAGTAGCAACTGCGTCTCCGCTTGGCGACGGCCGACACACCACCAACGCTCGCCGGCGCTCGGTGTCTGGTGCAGGATCAGTTCGTCGATTCGGAAAGGCACGTAGAGGAAGGGTTGCTCGGCCAAGGTCGCGGGCGGGTGTGGCCAAAACAGGCTCAGCATTTGGAAACAACTGTCGAGCAGGCCGGGGTGAATTGGCAGCGGTGCGTGATTGGTATCGCCTGGCGGCGTTGCCAGGTCACACAGCCAGGTATCGTCATTGTGGTGGAACTGCTGGTTCCACTGGAAGGTCGGGCCCAAGTCAAAACCCGCGCCGGCGAGGTCCGCATTAAGGCGTTCACCCGCGAGGTGGTTGGCGCAGCTCGCACGGAGCTCTGCCGCATTGGGGACTGTCGGCGCAGGAGTGTTGGTGTGGAGCGCGCGTGCCGTCATGTGAACCAGCCAAGGCGCGCCCGCGTCGGCCGCGCTGCGACTGAGCAAAGTGACCTGGTCGGCGCCGTCCTCAGGCTCCAGCAGGACTTGGACCAGCCGTTCGTCATCGAGAATCAACGCTTGTTGGAAAAAGACGTCCTGCAGGCGTGGCGCCACTTGGGGGCGGACCTGCTGCAAGGCACACAGCATGAGCACCAAATGATTGGCGCCTGGCACGACGAGTTTGTCGAAGACGCGGTGATCGGCGAGGTAGGGTTGGCGCGTGGGCGCTAAACGCCATTGGAACCGTTGGCGGTTGCTGAGTGGCAGGGCGAGCTGTGTCGGGGCCAAGGTGTTTTCAGTGTTGCCGGTGCGCGTCGGGTCGGGCGGCTGTAACCAATAACGTTCGCGCTGGAAGGGGAAGTGGGTTTCGTTCTGCAGTGCCGGCGCGACACGATCAGCGTCCGGCCCTTGTAACACAACGTGGGCGTTGGTGCCGCTCATGCCGAAAGCACTGACACCGGCGAGGCGCGGACCCGATGTTTTTGGCCAAGGCAGGCATTTACCCGTTAAGCGGAATGGCAGCGACGACCAGGCAATCGCCGGGTTCGGTTGGTCCAGATGCAGGTGTGGCACGATTTCACCGTGTTGCATCATGAGGATGGTTTTGAAGACGCCCGCCATGCCCGCTGCTGATTCCAGGTGGCCCATGTTGGTTTTGACCGATCCCAGGTACAGTGGTTCGGTGCGTTCGGTCGTGAAAACCGCCGCCAGCGCCGAGACTTCGATGGGATCGCCGAGCGCGGTTCCGGTACCGTGCGCTTCCAAGTAGCCGATTTGCTCGGGGTTGACCTTGGCGCGTTGCAGTGCTTGGCGGACCAGTTGTTCCTGGGCGTTTTCGTTGGGCACGGTCAGGCCGCCGCTGGGGCCGTCGTGGTTAACGGCCGAGCCGCGTACTGTGGCCAAAACCGTGTCGCCGTCGCGTTCCGCGTCGGAGAGCCGTTTCAAGAGCAGCATGCCGCAGCCTTCGCCGCGCACGAAACCGTCGGCGCCGGCGTCAAAGGCGCGGCACACGCCGTTCGGCGAGAGGGCGCCGGTGCGGCACAGGAACACGAATACTTCGGGGGCAAGGGCGACGTGGACGCCGCCCGCCAGCGCGAGCGCGCATTCGCCCGCGCGCAGGCTTTGGCAGGCGAGGTGCAAGGCGACCAAGGCGGAGGAGCAAGCGGTGTCGACAACCAGGTTGGGGCCTTGGAGGCCCAAGGTGAAACCGAGCCGGCCCGACGCGAAACAGGCCAGGTTACCCGTGCCGTCGTAGGCGTCGACCGCCGTCAGATCGTCGGCGTGGAAGCGGTGGCGGCCGTAATCGTTTTGACCCATGCCGACGAACACGCCCGTCGCCGTGCCGCGCAGTTGGTCCGGGTCCAGGTGTGCCTGGTGCAGCGCTTCGCGGCTCACTTCCAGTACCAGCCGTTGCTGCGGGTCCAAGGCCTCGGCCTCGCGCGGCGAGAGGTGGAAGGCGGCGGCGTCGAAGAGGTCGACGTTGCGCAGGAAGCCGCCGCGCCTTGTGTAGATAGGCGCGCCTGCTGCGAACAGGGATTCGGGGATGCCGCGTGCGGCGGCGGGGTAGTCGCAGGTCAGGTCGTCACCCGCGCGCAGCTTGTGCCACAGTGCCGCCGGCGTATCGGCCCCGCCGGGGAAGCGACAGGCCATCGCGACAACCGCAATGGGTTCGGTACGGGCGCGTTCGGCGGCGGCGAGTTTGCTCTGGGCGGTGCGCAGGGCGTTGCGGATTCGGTCGGCGGTAGCGGGATTCGGTGTAGTTTCAGACATGGTTTACTCTTCCAGTAGGTTCTCCAGCGCCGCCAACTCGGCTTCGAGTGACGGGTCGCCGGCGGCGGCGTCGACTTGGGCGAGCAGGCCGCTGAGGTCGGGATCCTCGGGGGTGGTCGTGGTGTTGGGTGTGCTCGGGGCAGCGGTGGCGGGCGATGGGACTTGGGCCAGGAACGCGGCCAAAGCCGCAATCGAGGGGTATTTGAACAACAAGGTGGTGGGCAAGGGCAGGTCGACTTGCTGTTGTAGGCGGGCACGTAACTCCATGGACGCCAGCGAGTCGAGGCCTTGCTGAAACAAGCCGAGACGCGGGTTGAGATCGTCGGCGTCGTCGCGGCCGAGGACCGCCGCCGCCAGCTCGGTTAGCGCCGTTTCGTAAAAGCGCTGGTGCTGTTCGAACGGCAGTTCGGCCAAACGGTTGCGCCAGTCGCGCGCTGTGGTTGTCGTCTGGCGGTGTGGGTTCGGTACGTTGCCGGCGACGGTATTTTGGTAGAAGGTCGACAAGCTTTGGCCGTGGAAAGCGGCAAAGCTTGACCAGTCCACGCGCATCGCCGCCAGGGTCGTCGGCGCTTCGTCTTCGGTCGCGGCGAGCAGGGCGACAGCATGGCTGAGTGTGTCCAGCGCTTCCTCGCGGCTCAGCGGGGTTAAACCAAAACGGGCCCACTGTTGCCGGCGCTGTTCGTCGACGCGGGCCGCCATGCCGATGTCGGACCAGGGTCCCCAGGCGATGCACATGGTCGGAAGACCGTGCGCGCGTCGTTGTCCCGCCAATCCTTCCAGAAAGGCGTTGGCCGCCGTGTAATTGCTCAGGCCCGGCGTGGGTAAAAGCGTCATCGCCGAACCGTAGAGGATCAGGAAATCGAGGTGGCGTTCGCGCGTAGCCAGGTGGAGGTTCCATGCACCCGAGACCTTCGCCGCGAACACGGTTTCGAAGTGGGCCCAGTCGTGGTCGGCCAGCAGGCGGTCGGCAAAAGTCCCGGCCGCGTGGATGACGCCCTTGAGCTTGAGTTTTATCGCATCGCACCAGGTCATCAGTGCTTCGACTTGTTCATAATCGGCGACGTCGACCGTGCGCACGTGAATCGTCACGCCCTGGTCGCGAAGCGCTTGCAAGCGGGCTTCGGTTAAGGCGTTCGGCGCGGAACGGCCCACCAAAACCAGGGTATGGGCGCCCATCGCCATTAACCGTTGTGCGCTGTGCAGACCGGTGCCGCCCAGGCCGCCGGTGATGAGGTAGGCACCGTCCTCGGCGAGCTCGACCGGGGCCGGCCGGCTTGTGAAAGGTGTCAACAGCGGTCGCGACGCGCGATGCTCGCGGTAGCGGATGCGGTTCGGTTGGGGTTTGTTGCGATCGCGTGCTTGCAGCAGCAGTCGCACCAGCGAGGTTACCTCGCCGGCGTCACAGGTTTGCGGTAGGTCGATGAGGGTCGGCTGACATTCGGGATACTCGCGTTCCAACACCGCGCTAAAACCCCACAGCGTGCGTTGCGAAGGCGAGCCGTCACTGTCGCCGTCCGCGACGGTGGCACCGCGCGTGACCAAGTGTAGCTGCGGCGTGCGCCCATTGGCCTCGGCCACGAAGGTTTGTACCAGGTTGAGCAGGCCGTGATTGAGCAAGCTCGTAGTGCGGCGCACCATGGGTTCGCCCAGATCGATGCGGTCGGGCAAGTCCAGACCCCAGACGACAGCCACCGCGTCGGGGATTTCGCGTTGGCGGCGCAGCGCTTTGAGGTTGACGGCATCGCGTGGATCGAGCATTAGGCCTTCGCCGTTTTCGTAGAAGCCGTCGCCCAGTGAAATGAGATCGACGCGTTGGCCTTGGCGGCGCAGGTCGCGTGCCAGTCGGCCGCCCAGTCCGCCGCGATCCGCCAGTACCCACCAGTGCTCGCGCGGTGGCGTGGTGACCGCTGCCGCTTGTTTGCGTGCGACGAACACCGATTGTGGGAATAAGGCGTCGCCGCCCGCCGCCGGTGTCAGTTCGGCGCAGTCCGCAAAACCCGCTGCCGCCAGCGCTTCGCGCCAGGCTGCGCTGTTGAGCAGGGGATAATCGGGACGCAGATGGTCGTCGTTAAAGCGCCACCAGCCGTCGGTGAGCCCGAAGATCAGGTCGAGCCAGCGGCGTCGTTGCGTGCCTTCCAGCAGCAAAAACAAGCCGCCCGCCGCCGTCAGGCGTTGAATTTGCCGCAGGCTCGCTGCAATGTCGCGGGTCGCGTGGACCACGTTGGCGGCAATGATCAGGTCGAAGGCGTTTTCTTCGAAGCCCTGCGCCGCCGGGTCCTTTTCCAGGTCGAGCACTTTAAAAGTCACAAACGGGTAGTCGCTGAAGCGCTGGGTGACGCGTTGGCTGAAGAACGCGGTAATGTCGGTGAAAACGTATTCCGTGCAGCGCGTGCCCAGCAGCGGCACGATGTGGGCGCTGGTACCGCCGGTGCCCGCACCGATCTCGAGGATGCGCAGGCCGCGATCCGCGGGCAACGCCTGTAACAGCTTTTCGACCACCGCCGCCAGGTTGCGGTTCTGTGGTGCGAAGGTCGGCGAGCGTTCGTACAACTCGATGGCCGTCGTTAGGTCGGCATCCGGGAAAATCAGGTCGAGTGGGTCGCGACGACCGCGCAACACCTCGGCCAGCGATTCGCCGCAGCGGGCCAACAATGCCGTTTCGGTGTGCAGTTCTGGGAAGCGCTGTACCATGGCGTTTTGCGCCGCGCGGCAATCATCCAAACTCACCTTCGGTAAGGGTTCGCATCGCCAAGTGCCGCCGGCGAAGTAGGTTAGATCTGCTTCGGCGAGGATGGCGAGCAAGCGGCCGGTCAAGCGTTCGTGGTTGGCCGTAATGCCGAGTCGGCGCCGAATCGAACTCAGCGGGCGTGGCCGCACGTCGGTTTCGCCCTCATTCAGCTCGGCCAGCGCGCGTTGGATGTAGGCCAGGCTCAAGCCCTCCAATTGGGCCAGGGCGCCGTCGGGTTCGTGGTTGACGGTGGCGCCCGCGACCTCGAGCAGTGGCGCGAGCGCACCCAACTCAGCCGTCGCCGCCTGTTGACCGTGATCATCGAAGTGGGTCCAGGTGGTGTGGTACAGCAGCGCTTGGTCGCGTGGTGGGTGACTTGCGGCGGCGCGTTTGAGGTGCAGACCTTGGCAGGCGAGCAGCGCTTGGCCGTGGCGGTCGTAGAAGGTGACATCGGCGTGGCGCAGGTCCGGTGTGTTTGCTTCGGGGGCGTCCCAGGTGACCAGGCTCCACAGCTCGCCGCGCAAGGGGCCGTAGCTGGTGACGCGTTCGATACCCATCAGTAGGAACGGTGTTTCGGCCTCGCCGGCGAGCGCGTGAACCGCCGTTTGCAAGCCGCTGTCCAGCAACGCCGGGTGGTTGCTTAAGCTGTGCGTATGGGGCAACTGAACCTGGCCCAAGGCGCGTCCGCCGCCCGCTTCATCGGGTTGTTGCCATAAGTGTTTCAGGCCGCGAAAGGCGGGACCGAAGAACAGACCGTCGCCCGACTCGGCACTGCGATAAAGTTCGTTGCCGTGCCATTGGTTTGCCATGGTTGCCGCCAATTGGGTCGGCTGGATGGCGGCCGGTTTGGCTGGTGCGGCACCGTCCAGCCGTGCACTTGCGTGTTTGATCCAGGTGTCACTGCTCAGGTCTTTGGCGTAGAAGGTCCATGTCTGTTTGGGGTCGATGTGGTTTTGAATCGCGGTTGGGGTTTCCTCTAGGAACAGGGGCGCGGCGAAAAGCACGTCATGCAAACACACCACGCCCTCTTTGACCCCGCTCAACGCGGCCGCGATCATGGCGGCCCCTGGCAACAACGGCCGACCCGCAAAGCAGTGATCCTCCAGCCAGGGCAGGTGCGACAGGTCCAGCTCGCCGGCGTAGACTTGCGTGGTTAGCGGCGTGTCCAGTGCTTCGCCCAGGAATGGGTTGCTTGCCGTCGGGTGGGCTGTGCCCAGTGTGCGGCCGGCCGCTGCGCCTTTGTGTTCCGGTAACCAATAGGTTTGGCGCGTGAAAGCGGTGGTCGGTATGGCGATGCGGCGACCAGGCTGATTCTCGAAAACGGTCGACCAGTTTAGGTCGAAACCCTGTTCGTAAAGTGTGGCCATGGCGCGTTGCAGGGCGCGCAGGTCGTCTTCGCCCGGCGCCAGGCTGCCGACCGCGATTTGATCCGCTCGGCAGCGCCGTGCCAAGCCGCACAGCACCGGTTTGGGGCCCGCTTCCAGCAGCAAGGCGTCGGGAAGGTCCCGCGTCAGTTGCGCCAGCGTTTGTTGGAACCGCACCGGCTCGCGCACGTGATGTACCCAGTAGTCCGGCGTGATGATCGCTTCGTCGGCCGGTCGGCCGGTCAGGTTGGAGTACAGCGTTTGTCGCGGCCTTTGTAAGTGGATGCTCGCGGCGACCTCGGCAAAGGTTTCGAGCATGGGGTCCATCAGGTGGGAGTGGAAGGCATGCGAAACCCTTAGGCGAATGCAGCGGATGTTTTGGTTTTCAAAGGCTTGGATCGCACGGGTGAGCGCCGATTCCGGTCCCGCGATGACCGTGTTTTGCGGGCTGTTGTAGGCCGCAATATCGAAAGCGTTGTTGTGTCGGCGGCGCAGTTCGGCGACTTGCTCGGCGCCCGCGATAATCGTCGCCATTGTGCCGCATTCGGGCAAGGCCTGCATCAGGCGGCCGCGTGCTGCGATCAACTTCATGCCGTCGGCCAGGTCGAACACGCCGGCCTGACAAGCGGCCACGTATTCGCCGACACTGTGACCGAGCCACACCGTGGGGGATAGGCCCCAGTGGCGCCACAGTTCAGCCAAGCTGTAACCCAGCGCGAACAGTGCGGGCTGCGTGTACTGCGTTTGGTTGATCGCCGTGACGAGCGGGTCATCGCCGCCGGGGTTGAACAGTAACTTTTGTAGCGACAGGTCGATGTGCTCGTCGGCGACTTCGGCGCAGGCGTCAATTGCCGCGCGGAAAACGGGTTCGCGCTCGTACAGGACGCGGCCCATGCCGCTGTATTGCGCCCCTTGGCCGGAGAACATCATCACCAACGGTGGCGGCGCGTGGCGTGGTTCTCGGGCCGGTTGCGGTTCCGCCAACTGGGCACACAGGTCCTCGGCGTCCTCGACGACCCAGGCCTGGCGATAGGCTTCGTGGGCACGCCCCAGTGCGCTGGTTTTGGCGATGTCGGCAGGGCTAAGGTCGCGGTGACGCTCGCAAGCCTGCAAGAGCTTTTGCTGTTTGGTGGTTCGTGCCGCCGCGTTGTGGGCCGAGAGCAAAACCAAGTGCGCACCTTCGCCGTGGGTCGACGGTTGCCTTGGTGCGGCTTCCACAATCACGTGGGCATTGGTGCCGCTAAAGCCAAAAGAACTGACGCCGGCACGGGCCGGTGCCGCATCGCGTGTCGGCCAGGTGTGGGCCGTCGCCGTGACCTGTAAATTCTGGCTTTGCGGGTCGATCTCGCCGTTCGGTTGGCGATAGTGCAGATGGCGCGGAATGCGCCCGCGCTGCATTGCGGCGACGACCTTGAGCAGGCCCGCCAGCCCGGCCGCTGCTTCGGCGTGGCCGATGTTGGTTTTGACCGAACCAATCAGCAAGGGCTGCTTTTGACGGAAGCTGTCGGCGAAAACCGCACCCAAGGCGCGCAGCTCGACCGCGTCACCGAGCGGCGTGCCGGTGCCGTGGGTTTCCAAGTAATCGATATCGTTGGCTTGTAATCTCGCGTCGCGCAGGGCGGCACGCAGGACCGCTTCCTGGGCGGCACCGTTGGGTGCCGTGAGGCCGTTGCTGGCGCCGTCGTGGTTGATCGCCGAACCGCGAATGACCGCTTGAATGGGATCGCCGTCGCGGCGTGCGTCGGCCAGGCGTTTCAGCACCACCACCGCGCAGCCTTCGGCCCGTACGTAACCGTCGGCCGCCGCGTCAAAGGTGGCGCAACGGCCGTGGGGTGAGAGCATGCCCGCCCGTGAAAAACTCAGGCTCAATTCCGGGGACAGCATTAGGTTGACGCCCGCCGCCAAGGCCAAGTCGGTTTCGCCCGTTGCCAGGGCGCGACAGGCCAGGTGGACCGCAACCAAGGATGAAGAGCAGGCCGTGTCGATCGTCATCGCCGGGCCGTGGCTACCGTAAAAATAGGCCAAGCGGCCCGCGTTCATGGCGGCCGCGTTGCCAGTGCTGTAGTAAGCATCGAAGTCGCCTGCGCGGTTTTGACGTAGGTTCAAGGTCTCGTAATCGTGGCTGTAACTGCCCACGTAAAAAGCGGTGTTGGACCCTTGTAGCCGGTCTGGATTCAGGGCTGCATACTCCAATGCGGCCAGGCTGGTTTCCAACAAGAAACGCTGCTGTGGGTCTGTATGATGGGCTTCGCGCGCCGACAGCGCGAAACGGGCCGCATCGAACCCGGCGACATCGTCGAGGAAGCCGCCGCGATCAGCCGCGATTTTGCCCGGCGCTTGCGGCGCGTCGCCCGCGAAGGAATCGCCGTTCCAGCGCGAACGTGGTACCGCTGTGACGCCCTCGCGGCCTTCCGCAAGTAGATCGCCGAATGCTTCGAAATCCTCCGCGCCGGGGAAGCGGCAGGCGATGCCGATGATCGCGTAACCACCGTCGTCATTGCTTTGGTGGGGGACCGTGGTCGGTCGGCTTTGTTCGGCCGTCGGCGTCTTGGGCTGAGGGAACAGCTCGGCGTTGAAGTAACGCAATAGGGCCGTACCAGAGGGCGCGCGGAAGAAGAGATCGGTGTCGAGCGGGCGCCCCAGCGTTTGTTCCAGCGACATGCGCAAGCTGTATAAATCGAGCGAGTCGAGCCCTTGATCCATCAGGGCGCGGCCGGCACTGTACGTCTGTTGGCCGCGTTCCCGCAACAGCGCGCCAATGGCGCCGTCAATCGCCGTTTTCAGTTGATCGGGTGTCTGGATGCGCCGCGTTGGTGTCGGCTGCGTCTTTTGCGCGAGCTGTTTCAGATCGTAGCGGATCAGCACACCGCAGCCTTGGTTGCGGCGGTCCTCGGGACGGTAGTCGCGCACCAGGCCGACGATCTCGGCGCCGTGCAGGTGGTGGAAACGCAGAATTGGATCGATCGGTCGGCCCGCGGCGTCGGTTTCGGCAATGTAATCGCGCAATGCCATGCCGCCGTCGAAATCGCGACACAGGCTGACCGCCGCCACACCGGTGATATCGGGCGCTTGTTGCGCCCTGTCCAGGGCGTGGGCAAGCAGGCGGTCGCCAAAACCGAGCGGGCGCACCTCGGGTAAGACGTTAACCGCAATCAACTGCAGTATCGGCGCGCCCGGGCGGTGGATTTGGTCCACGTTGCGGTGGTGGTGTTGGTACAAGGCGCTGACGTCGTCGATGCGCTGGGCGTAGATCGCACCGACCACGCGCGTTTCGTAAACCAAGACCCATTGACCGTCACCGTAACGGTCAAGACGGCCGGCGAGCGCCTCGCGGTCGGCCGCCAAGGCGTGCGGCCAGCAGGCAGTTTCCAAAACGACCAAGGCGTCGAGATCGGCGGCACAGGCAGGCCGGATCACAACGGCTGGGTCGGATTCCATGGGGTGTGGCGTGGATGCAGGCAAAACAGACACCTCTCCTGTGCGCCCGGCAGACCGAGTCAATCGGTGCAAGGCGGTGGAACAAGGGCGGATGCAGACAAGCGACGGCGGCGGAACGACGTACGACGGCTGATTTAGCAATAAGGACGAGAGTGTTTTCTTAACGAAAAACTCATAAATCCAAGAGCATAAGGATGTTCAGGAATTTGGAGGCCGATTATAGCTCGGCCGTATAGGCCTGGCAAGAGTCGGTCCGGTTGATTTTTACCCAGTGCGCGTTTTTTCGGTGAGCGTGCGAATCCTCGCGGCTGTCGTATCCTTTGTTTTGAGCCTGTTTTGTGAAGAGGTGAGGTAAGTCGTTGCGAAGAAGAAGTTTACCTGTGTTTTTTGCTTGCCGATCTGGGGCGTGTCATTTAGCCTAAATGCCGCAAACCCAGCTTTTTGAAACTTTGGTGCGGCCATGCGACCCCTACCGCGTCACCCTATCCTTCGGTCATGCGCACGGCATGAGAAAACCGTAAAAATCAGCCCTGTCGCCTCCGGCCGCTTCGGTGCGGGATAACCTTGGCCGGCCCTGTTGCCGCCGCCCGTCCCACCGAAAACTTACTTGACGGCGGCGGGCAATGCGCCTGAGAATACGTCAACTTTTCCCGCCTATCGACCGCCTTTCCGTCCTCAGGGTGTTTTTCGATCTGAGTTCGTTCGCGTTATTCGTCCTCGTGTGCCGCCGGCGCGGCCTTTTTCGCGAACGCACGTCCCGGGCGAGGATCATTTTTGCCTTAGGACCCCACTATGAATTGCGACCAAGCAGCGGACTTCTTGCTGGTACACAGCACCAATTACCCTTACGAACCCTTTTACCCCTACGCCTTGGTGATGGTCAGCGCGCGTGCGCGCCGCGCCGGTTTACGCGTCAAGCGCTTGGAACTCTCCAACCTCGACCCCGCTGAAACCCAATTTTGGTTGAAGCGCGCTGTCGAAACCCATCAGCCGCGTATGATTGGTTTTACCCTACGCCAAACCGATTCCTACATCTTCCGCGACTACGTCAATTGCGAAGAAGACCGCTACTATCCCGTCGCCACCTTGCGCGACAGCATCCGCCAAGTCAAACAGTGGACCGACGCACCCGTCGTCGTCGGTGGTTTTGGGTTCACCTCGGCCGGCATCCAAATCGCCGAGTACCTGGGTTTGGATTACGGTGTCAAAGGTAGTTGCGATCCCTTTATCGATCACTTCCAAGCTCTCGTCGACCGCCGCAACCTCGCCGAGGTGCCCAACCTGATTTACCGTGAGGACGGTCGTTTCAAGCAGAACCGCCGCCTGTTCACCGGCCCCTTCGACGGGCTCGAGTACAACGACGAAATGATCGACGAAATCATCGCCTATTACGGTCGCTCGATCACCCACGGCCGCAGCTACCTCGATATGCCGCCTGGCGACGATGTCTGGGGCCCGGGTTTCGATCTCGACGCCCATCGCCGCAACGTGTTTTTGTCGCTGACACCGACCATTCCGATTGAGGTCTCGCGCGGCTGTCGTTTCCGTTGTTATTTCTGTTCCGAGCCGTTGGTGAAGGGGCAGAAGGTGTTCACGCGCGACCTGGATTTGGTTGAGGAAGAGATCCGCTTCTTGTTGCGCAAGGACCTGCGCAACTTTTGGTTCATTTGCTCCGAGCTCAACGCCGGCAGCAGCGAGTTCCCGCTGTTGGTGGCCGAACGCATGATGAAAATCAACGAAGGTTTAGGTGATCGGCCCCTGAACTGGAAGGCCTACCACTTGCCGCGCTGGATCTCACGCGACGAGTTGGATTTCATGTACCGCTCGGGTTTCACCACCAGTTGGAATGACGTGGTGTCCTACGACAACGATCAGTTGCGCAAGGGTCGTATTCCGTTTCGCGCCAAACACGCCATCCAGTTCATCAAAGACGACTACGCCATTCGCGAAAAGTACAACAAGCTGCCGCCGCTCGTGTTTTCGCTATTTTTGGGCGATGCCTTCCTGACGCCCTATTCGTTGAGTGAAACCATGCGCGAGTACAACCGCCATCGCTTGACCGAGACCTGTCGTGGCGGCGCGGCCATCTGCGGCATGCGCGTGTTTGATTACAAGTACAACAAGATCCCGGAAGAGCAGACGACCACCTTCACGCCGGCGGGCCGCAGCAAGGACGTCGATTTGTTGCAGCCGTCGTACCGCGTGCCGCCGGAGGTGATGGCGGACTTCGACGACTACGACGGTGTGTTCGAATTCTACGATTACATCTGCAGCACGCTGATCTCGATCAACCATCGCGGCCAAAAAGACTGGCGTTGGTTCCTGGGCTACCACAGTCGCCCGGCAATTATCCTACATATATTAAATAGCCGCGAAGCGACGCCGCTGGAGCAGCGTTTGTTGGAAGGCGAGCTGCCGCGCAGCGCGCCGGCGGCGGTGGCGACGCTGCAAAAGCTGCTAACCGCACCGAGCATCGAAGCACTCCAGGCCGTGCTCTACCCACTAGAGGGTGGCCGGGTCTTGGCGGCGGAAGTCGCGCGCCTGCTCATGCTGGTGTTGTACGGCCGTTGCTTCGAAGCGTTCCGCCCGGTGCTCGAATACCTGGGTGTCCCGGTCGGCGCCGACGACGTCGTCGCCTGCACCGAGTACGAGCTGATGGGCATTCTGTACCAACGTTTCGACCACGAGGACGCCGTCGTCGACCAAGTCACCGAACAGTTCGGCCTAGACGAAAACGACGCGGCACTGCTGCTGTTGCATCACCTGCTGTTCCAATTCAACGTGGTGCTGCGCCCGATCTACAAAAAATGGCTCTACTGCCAACAGGAAGAACCGGTGTTGGTTTCTTGAGCCCGAGGAAGGTACTGTGGTGGAAGCTTTTTTATGGCTTCCTGTATGAGCTCTACTTTGTGCGCCCATTTTGTGAATTGAAAAATAGTAGGAACACTAGTGTTTTTTTGTATCTGATCGAGTACTTATTGAGCTGAAGATTTGTGTGAGAACAGGGTCTATTTGTTTCTCGATATAAATTCTATCGGCTAAGCGGTCTGGTTCAAGCTTCTTATTGAAAAGCTTAATTACCTCTTTGCCCTCGATAATGCGGGATATTCTTTCCCAACGATCTAGATAAGTTACAGCTTCCTTGTGATCGAAAGTAGCAATTTCTTCTATTTTTTCTTTGAATTTTTCTTCGGTAATGTTAGCTATGGATTGCATAGTCGATTCAAGTAAAGACGCATCCTGTTCTGTGGCGGTTCGAATATTTTTGCGGATTGATGCTTGGTCTCTTAAATAACCTATGCAGAGATTCTGGATGATTGAGGCATCGCTAGCTTGGAAAGAAAGGTGAGAGAATTCGGTTCTCAACAGATTTAGAGGTTTGATTTGAATGTTGTTGAAATCCGTTTGGATTCTTGATAGATCCTTGTTGATTTCCTTGATCCAGATGTTCGCTGCTTGAATTGGGATGTTGCAAAGACCGATGTGCGTGAGCCGTTCGGCTGCTCTTTCTTCTCCGTTATCATGATCGAAGTCAGCTCTTAGTATTATTGCGTCTTCATGGTGGACACAAGTAGGGTTAAGGAGATAGTTTTCTAGCTCCCAGCGATGGAGAAAATAGAGGTTGTTCCTTAAGGGCATTGCTTTGAAAAATTGCTCATCGTTGGTTTCAAGAAGTAAATCACGTTGATTTAGATCAAGTAGCGTGTCGCGATCCAGAAGACCGTAATCTTGCGCGGTACCGTGCTCCTTTAGGAATGAGATGACTTTACTGGAGCCTCCGCCGTTATCGTCTGAATTTGGAGGGGTTTCTATGGTCCAGTTGTAGGCAGCAGTACCAAAGCGGAAAAAATGGTGATAAATGCGTTTATCACTTCTTCCCTCAACAAAAAGGCGGGATCGGTTAAGGAATTTTTGACGGGCACGATTATTTGATTTGGACTTAAGGGTTGCCATATTAATCAGCTCCTAGGTCAGGTTGTCTTCAATGATAAAGCCGCCTTTGACAAGGCCCTCCTCTTCACGCTCATAATCGAAGGCATCAAAAACTTCCAAAGAATGGGAAGAGAAAATAAACGTTAAGCTTGGAAAACTGATAGCCATTTCTCGAATGAGGAGGTAAGCGAGTCGCTGCCAGTTTGGGTGCAAATGAACTCCGATTTCATCGATAAGAACTAGAGTCTTTCCTGTCATTTCTGCGGGAATTCGTAGCATCAGTTGAAGAATACTTTTCTCGCCACTGCTTAGCCGATCAAGTCGGTGGTTCTGTCCATCGACCCGAATAATGGCCTCTGGGGGATAGGCCTTAGTTCCTGTTAGTTTCTTGCGCTTTTGATAGACTATTTCAAAGAATTTTTCATTGAGTATTCTCATGGTTTTTTCAAGGAGTTGAGTGCCATTGTTGGCATCGAGCCATTTAAGCCAAACCAATAATTGATCAGGTGAATCATTCCAGGAGACACTGCCACGATCAAATGTCCTGACAGGAGTGTAACCACGGCCTGTGGGGACAGAAATAGGGCGCTCTGCTTTAGAATCAATGTGAAGAATGTCGCGATAAGCAGTGAAATAAATGAGTTTAGGAACCCGTAAGCCTTCATCTTGAACTTCAAGTGGCTGCTTGCCAATATTTTCTGATATGAGATCCTGGAGATCTAGGACCCAGTTGTTTTCGTCTATGAGCGTTCTACTAAATCTTCGGCCCTGCTTTTCAAAACCAAGAACACAGTGTTCACTGGCGTCGTACCTTTGAAGATCTTCCTGATCCCAGGATTTGAGAGACCAAGGAGCTATTCCACCCGCTGCAATGGTGAAGATTATACGGCTCTTCTCCTCAGGTGTCACAAGTGTAAGCAATAGATCCCATTGGGCTCTTCCTCGACCCTCTTCTAAGTCCTCATGACCTAATTCATCCGAATAGAACACCCCTTTCTCGATATATAGCTGATCTTTATCTAAAAGTCCCATTAAATGTGTCATTATTTCTAGTAATGTAGTTTTGCCTTTTCCGTTGGCTGACATAAGCATGAATAAATTGCATGGGCTGTTTTGTTCGCTTGTGAAGTCAATTTCTTCTAGGTTTTCTTGGAATGGGCCTACTCTGTCTAGAGTTAAGAATAGGGGCTCGAATCCTTCCACTGTGAGTTTGCGTTCCATTTGATTCTCCTAAAACTTCTGCGCCCTATTCAAAACTTCATCTATAGTGACACTAGCACCTAAGAGGCGTATCGGTGCTTGAGAATCGATTTTCACTAGCATATCACCTTTGCCTGTTAATCGTTCTGCGCCTTCTTCATCTAAAATAATCTTCGATTCGGTTGATTTTTGAACCATCAAAGCTATTCGGTAAGGCGCATTGGAACGCAGTTTTCCGTCAAAAGTGGCTGCATCAGGTCTTTGTGTCGCCAATACTAAATGAATTCCAGCTGCTCGACTCATCTGGGCTACTCTAATGAGTTCGTCTTCAATTAATTTCTCTCGCGAAATAAGGTCTGCTAGTTCTTCTACGAAAACGACCAGTCGGGGAAAAGGTTGGACGTTGCACTCGGTAGCGGCTGTCAAGCTGCTAAAACCCAGTTCTTTGAGCTTATTCATTCGAGAGTCCATCTCTTCGCGGATTTCACGAATTATGTCAAGTATCTCCCGAGGAGAAGTGAATACCTTATTCTTGAACAGATGCGGGAGTGAGGACAGTGAAGAAAATTCAACTTTTTTGGGGTCGATAAGACAGACCATAAGGCTCTTAGGTGAAACCAAACGAACAAGTGCGAATAAGATCATCCTCAAGCACATGCTTTTGCCGCTTCCTGTTGCCCCGCCAACAAGTAAATGGGGTGCTTCAGCCAAATCAAAACCAAAAGGTTTGCCCTCGACATTGACACCAGGCCAGACTGGAAGAATCCATTGGTTGGGGTTTTTCTGTTCTAAGCGGCGGAAAAGTTCATCTCCGCTAACAGGTCTCCAAGTATCTTGGGTTCTTGGAATATCGAGGCTTACGGTGAGAGGCTCGCTAGTTTGATCTAACAATGGCTGGCGGTCTTTGAGACCTAATTGAATAGTTAATAAGTTTAGTTTTTTATTTAAAGAATTGTATTGATCTGCGTTTTGGAGCTTTATGTAGTATCTGGATATTCGGGGTCCGTCAATTCGCTTATTGATAGTGCAGGCCACTCCCAGGCTTTGAAGTGTGATCTCAAGATTGTCTTGTTCTTCTTTTGACTCTTGGTGTGATTCTGGCGTGTCGTCAAAGAGCGTGTGTAATAGATACTGATGTATGTTGTTGTTGGCTTCGATCTGGAGTTGTAGTTCGTGTAACCCTCGGCGTATGTGGGCTTGTAAAATACTTGTGAACAAAGCGGTCTCATTGAAGAGGTCTATATTATGAAGGACCGAAAGTAGGCTTTTATATGCATAAGTATGGTCTTCGGAGTTTTTCTTTCCTGCTCCGGTGACTTGTGGTGGCTTGTATGAAGAACCCTTTTGTTCGGGTTTGTTGCTCCATTCTGGATCGGGGATTTTGGTGATCTTTAAGGATATGGATAAAGCAAGCCGGAGAATGTAGTATTTTGGGATGTTTTGATCAAACTGTTTTGATAATTGTAAAATGGTGTGTTCGTCTGTTCTGCTTGTGCGGATATCGGCCACATCATTCCTCCGGTTCTATAAATGGTGAAGTGTAGCTGAGTTCTGTGTTTGTCCCGTTTGTGTTTTTGAGAGTGATTGTTTTGTAAATGTTGTCTTTGATGATGTTGAATTTGCTTAAGTTGAGTTCGGAGTCTGTTGGGAGAATGATGACCTGTTGACTAGCTTTAGGATAATACTCCTTAAGAAGAGCCTCCTGGTTTCCTCGATCAATTCTTGCGAGTGGTGTGTCAATAACAAGGGGGTAATTTCTACCTGCTAGTTGCTGTAAGGTCCAGACCAAAGAAGTGGCAATTAGTTGTTTCATGCCTGATGAGATGCTGGCGCCGCCGATAATTGCGCCTTCTCTGTCGAATAATTCCCATGTGAAGTTTTCAGGTTTTAGTATGATTTTTGCTATTTGTTTGTGTGAGGTCATAATGCATTGGAACTTCTGGTTGATGACATCGTTTAAGCGTGTTGAGGCTTCCTTTTTATACTGGTTTTTGAGGTTGCTGAATGATCTCTGAAGAGATTTAGCTTTGTGCCATGCTTTTTCTGCATTGTCGCTAAATGTAATTTCTTCTCTTAAAGTGTCGCTCTCTTTTTGGAGCTTGTTAATGCGGTCTGTTAGAGCTTTGCTGTTGTATTCAGTTTTGAAGCTTTCCAGTTCTGTTTCTTTTTTACCGATCTCTCTGCTAAGGGTAGACAGTTTTTCGTGGAGAGCTTTGATTTTTTCGTCTTTTGCCTGGGGGTTTTGCGTTGTGGTATTATATACTAGTTCGTTTTCGATTTCTTTGATCTTTATAGGTGCTTCGTGTGCGGTAGTAAGTGCTTCTGTTAGTTGTTTTCTTTTGTGTTTGTCTTCGAGGAAAATTGCGAGTTGTGTAGAGGTGATTCTTGCTATGCTTTGGGGGATGTTTATGAGGCTTTTGTTTAGTTCTGAAAAACCTTCGAGTTTTTCATTGAGTGCTCTTTCTAGCTTGTTGTTGTAGAAATTTTTCTGGTCGAGAGTTAAGGGGACTTCCGAATGCGGGCTGAAAACAAAAACTCTAGATGGGATTTCTTCTTTTAACTCTTTCAGAAGATCGATTTGACTTGCATTATCGCTTAAAGTAATGGATGTGAGTTCTGTTAAGGCTCTTTCTGTAAGATTTCGGTTTGTAAGTAGTGGTAATTCTGACATGAGTTGGCATATTGTGTCATTTGCATTTTGAAGTTTTTCAACTAGGGTTTCTTTTTTTGAGCTGTAATCGATAGTGGTGTTTTTGGAGGTAGTTTGTGTTAGTGTTTCTAGGTCTCTTTTTGTTTTGGCTAAGTCATTATTTAGGTCTTCAAGTTCGTGTTTTAAAAAAGCATGCTTGTTTTTAGAGTCTGATTGTTTCCTTTTTGTTTTTGTGATTTCGAGATTGATCTGGTCGAACCGCTCTCGGGTTTCATCACTAGTGAAGTGTTTTTTCTTTTCGTTGGCGATTTTTTTTAGGGTGTCAATAATTAGATCGAATTTGTGTAGCCCGAGAAGCTTTTCTATTTGCTTTTCTCGAGACCGCTCGCTGCTTTGAGCTAAAAAGGAAATCTTTTCCCCGTCAAAAAAGAAAAACGGCATGAAATCCATTGGGAGAACCGATTCCAGGTAATCCTGAGCCTGTTTTTCTGATAATCTCTCTCTCTTGATTCCTGTGTCTATAATGACCGTGAGTTTTCCGTTAAGGTCAGCTCCTGAATCTACATCTAAGCGCCAGACTCTCGATGCCGTGACTGAATTACCGTCATCGTCTTCCCAGTCTATGCTTATATAGCATTTGTATTCTTCCGATGTACGTGCTTCCTGATTGAGTATCCCATACCAATCAGGAAGATTTCCTTGGGTGAAGCTTTTTATGGAGAGTTTTCTTCCGGGAAGGGCTTCATTTAAAAGTTCATCGTTCGGGCCATGAAAAAGCAACTTGATACTGTTTAGAAAGCTTGTTTTTCCGAAGCCGTTACGTCCGAAAATTAAAACGATGTTTTTGTTACTAGCGCTTGGTTTCTTTAAGTTGAATTCTACATCTTTGTATGAGAAAAGATTTTTAATCTTGATCGTTTTGAAAAACATGATTAAATTCTACTTGAGTTATTTATGCTTTTGTGTGCTGTCTGTGTTCTGAGTGATGATCCTGTCGAGGTCTCGTTTGTATTGTTGGTGTACGCCGCGAAAATGCCATATGCTATATGCTTTATCCATCAACTTCATTGTTTCTCGAAAGGCTTGCTGTGTGGCCTCATCTTTGTTAGCTAGTTCTTTTTCAATGAGTTGGTCTCTGATTTTCAGAAGTTCAGACAAAAAAACCTCACATCGTTTCGTTAGATCATGCTGAGAATGGACTTGCAATGAAGCCTAGGAATGTCTCTAGGTCTCTTGGGTCTCTGGCGAACATATAACCAATACCACGATTCAAGTGTGTTTTGAAACACTCATTTAGCTCTTTGGGGTTATTTTCGTCGTAGCCGTCTATTTTCGCCCTTTGTTTCAGCAAGGCGAGGTAAATCGCTTGCTGATCGCCGGCAAAAGTTTTCCACGTCATTTCGACGTTGCTGTCGGTTGGAATGGTGACCCTGGGCGGAGTTTCCTGTTCCGCAAGGGAAAAGCAAAAAGCCCAGCGACAGAGGATGTTCCAATTCATGATACCGGTTGTTCGCTTCAGTGCGACAAGTTGGTCTTTTTCGCGTTGGGAGAGTTTGATTGTTTCAAAAGGCATGGCAAACCTCTGGAAAATAACCAGGATTGATGCGGGTTGATGCGGATGATTCGTCATACATCAGATGGTACGTCCTGCCTACATGGGGGGCGATTAGTGAGAAATAAGACGCGTCAATTTCCTCATCAGTAGACAGGAGAATGACTTGGTGGCTTGCATTCGGGTAGTAATTTTCTAAAAGCAAGCGGCGGTGCTCCGAATCCAAGCGGCCCAGTGGGGTGTCGATTAACGACGGAAGAGGTCGCTGAGATGCTTTCATAAGGCCCCAAACCATGGCGACTGCCAGAAGCTGGAGCTCGCCGGCAGAGAGGCGTTCTTTTTGCAATGTGTGACCTTTCTCCGTTTGAAGCTCTAAGGAATAGGTCTGGGGGTCGATTCTGAGGCCTGCGATGAGGTTTGTCTTTCGGAGGATGTGATGATAACTCTCAAGAATACTGGCCTCGAGTTTTGCTAAATTTGTGTCAATGGTTTCTTTTTTGAATTGGCTCATTAACTCAATCATGGCCCTGGATTCCGCTATGACCCTTTGGTGTTCTTTATTAGAGATCGCAATCGCCGCCTCTTTGTCTAGGAAAGAGTAAATGCTTTGTTGGATGCTTTCTTTTTTCTTGTTGTTTTTCTCAATTTCCTCTGTTTGGGTTTTGAGAATGGTTTCGTTTTTGATTATCTTGATGTTGGTGTTTTCTAGCTGTTCGGCGGTTGTCGCGATGATGCTGAAATCAGGCGTGTTGGCGAGGTGGCGCTCAATGCTCATGAGTTTGTCTTGGAGGGATTGAAGAAGACTTATCTTTGATGAGATATAAGTTCGGCCTGGTTGAATGTCCGCGATGAGTTGATCTAGCTGTGCTGCTTCATGATCGCCAAAGCCATAAGTGGTTTCTTCTTGGTCCTCTTTAGGTTTTCTATTAAAACGATCCTGTTCAAGAAAATTAGTCAAAGCCACGACGATTTTTGGGACCTGATGTTCTTTAAGGAAATTTAACGTGGCTTTATCTCTTTCCTCAAGAAGGCCTTTTAGCAGGTTGTTGGCTGTGGCCTGTTGCTCTTTGGTGATGGCTGCTTTTAAATCTTTAAGTTGATTTTCTAATAAGGCTAAAGGGGCTTGGCCTGAGGCAATGCTGATAAGTTCCTTTTTGAGTTGTTTGATTGTGTAGATGGTTTCGTCTTTTTCTTGCTTTAGGCTTTCAAGGCGTAAATATAATTCGCCGCCTTCTGACTGGAACTTCTTCTCTAGCCGGCGTTTAATACTGCGATACCTTTCTAGTTCATCGCTTGTGCGGGATTGTCGTTCCTGCAATCTCGCAATGACTGCCTCGGTTTCAGTGAGCAGTTTTTCTTGGTCTTTTTGTTTTTGGCGTTCTTTTGGTGCAAGCTCTGTTGCAGTCTTGCGCTTGATAATCGTCTTTAGGTCCTGTTCAAGGCGATCAACGTTTTCTAGCCCGAGCATGGATTGGATGGCGGTCTTTAGAAAACGTGGTGCTTGGTCTGGTTCGGCAATTTTTGCGATTTTTTCGCTGTCGAAAAAAAATAGTTCTAGAATTTCTGGTTGCACAAAGTGTATGACGTGTTCGGCCCATGTGTCACTGAGAACTGGATCTTCTTCGTCATTGATGTAAATAGTTAAGTGTTCTTGAATCACGCCTTTTGTCTCGTGCCAGTGTCGGCAGATTCTGTATAAGAGGGTTTGTCCTTCCGAATTGAAAGAAAAACTTAGCGTGATGGAGGCGCCTTCAGACGGGTTTATATCCCTGTTGATACATTCCCGGAGGTATCTGTCATAGGCCTGGTTTCGCCGATTGGAGCACTTTGCCAATTTGCCAAATAAGGCTAACTGAATTGCGTCGAGGAAGGTAGTTTTTCCAGCGCCGTTAAGTCCACCGAAAAGGATGATGGGTTTATCCTTTGATGGCGGCTCTAGTGTGACTTCTTGGTGTCCTTTAAAGATACCGAAGTTGTGGAGGGCTACTTTTTTAATGATCATTGTTCTGCTTTAAGTGGTCGTGGTCGCGGCTGCTTCTCTTGCAGCCGTGAAAAGGTGGGTTTTGATTTCTTGCTTTTGTTTGGCAAAAGCAAGCGCGTCGTCTTTGTCTTTGAAGAAATGTCGCGTGAGTGCTTTTTCTAGTTCGCCGTACAGACCGGCTCTTCTTGCTTTGGTTTGGTAGCGGCGTTCAATGTCTAGAAGTTCGCGCGCAAGTTGGAAGCGCATATCATTGTCGCCACATAACTTCTTGAGAATGTTGAGCTCGCTTGCGCCAAAGGGAAGATTGTCGTCCAAAGGCGCGCCTGGAAAGGATTCATTGGTGACTTCCTCGTAAATTTTTGGAAGGTTGTCCTCAAACTCGTGTTTTTCAACGACCCAAATCCGGCGTATTTCATCTAACTCAGATTTGGTGATCAATTCTAAGTCGGCAACGCTTTTCGGGCCGTTTTTGCGAATCCAGGCTTGAGCCGTCAAAACTTCTCGGAGCCAATTCTCGCGAGCTGATTGGATGTAGGGACCGGGGATGAGGCGGTCGTTGTAGAGTTGAATGCGGCCGCTCATTCGGCGAAAGTCGCGTAGTCGCCGATCACCCTCGGCCTTATTGCCCAAGCTGCGAAAGTCCAATTTATTTCGAAGTTCGAGCAGAGGCATCATCCATTCTTTTTCTTCATCATTTTGGATCATGGCGGCCATGGATTTGTCTTGTTCAACCATGGTACAAACCCAGCAACCAAAGCGGCTGTCCCCGCAGCTGGGTGAAGAAGTGTCGACAACTAAAGGACATTCACCGTCTGTTGTTGCGCCCTGATACATTGTTAGCAGTGCTTTGTTGTCGTATTGCCAGGGGTTGGGCTTCTGCATTAGGTACAGCCATACGTCGTCATTGGTCCAAGCTTCGATTGGGGTGTAAACGAGGCAGTTGGGCAGGGATTGATTTGGGCTGAGGTTGTCACGGATTCTCTGATTCTCTAATTTCGACATGACACTGTGGCGTTTGCTGCTTTCTGCCTTTCGCGTGCCGAGCACGAGAATAGCCTCGCCGCTATCGCGGACAACTTCTCGAATGAATTTGTTTGATGGATTGATTTTTAGCCGTTCAGTGCACCACCTAAACTTGTGACGTGGCGCGGGGTAACCTTTGCCGATTAGGTTCACCCAGAAGGTGTCTTGGAGAGCGGGCTTGAGAATGTTCGGCAAAATCGGGAGGTTTTTTTGTTTCGCCGCGATGCCCATGCTCTCAATGGATTTTTGCACCCACAAGGATACAATCGGGTTTTCGACTTGGGTATCGGTGCTGATGACATAGACTGGCTTGGTTCTTTGATGAACTGGCAGCGTTTCCAGAGCGTTCCAGATCAGCTGAAGCACGGCTGTAGAATCTTTTCCGCCGCTGTAGCCGATAACCCAAGGGAAAGAATCAGACAAGTAGATCGCCTGGACCTCATTGATTGTTTCTTGGATGGTTTTTTCGAGTCCGTGGGGTTTGAAAACTGACTTGTTCATTTTATTCCTCGACACGTATTGGTGTCGTTTCCTTTGTGAAAGGGATTAAGGGATTCTGCTGAGAGATGCGTAAAGGCGAAAATCTTTTGGTCGCCTTTGGCACCATGTGTAGAGCTAGGTTGTTGCGGGGTTAGCCTTTTCGATTCATTGGCTCTGGTGGGCTGCTTGCACAAAGGGAACTGCCGTGAATCCCTTTCGCCGTATTTTGTCCCCGGGCGAAATTCGTCTCCATTATAATCCATTCCTAAATTGAGGTGTTGAAATGGAGCTTGTCGCAATCTTCAGTGAGACGCAGCCCATTCATTCGAGGTTTCATGACTGTTTACCTAGATTGCAATGCTACAACGCCGGTTGAGCCCGAAGTTCTCAAGTGGATGTGGCGTTTTTATGAGGAAGAATTCGGCAATGCCGGAAGTCGTACTCATGAGTATGGTTCTCGTGCTAACAAGGCTGTCGGGGAAGCTCGGGATTGTGTTGCTCAAGTAGTTGATGCCAAAAGAGATGAGGTTGTTTTTACGAGTGGTGGTACTGAAAGTAACAACCTCGCAATCCTCGGACTTGCCGAGTACGGTCTGGCAACAGGTAAAACGCATCTAATCAGTACTCAAGTCGAACATAAAGCTGTGCTCGAGCCCTTGGAGGTCATGCAAAAGCGAGGGTTCGAAATAACACTTGTTGCGCCCAATCAAGATGGTGTGGTTTCCCCTGAGTCCCTAATGAAGGCTTTGCGTCCTGAAACCTTGTTAGTGTCGGTGATGCACGTGAATAACGAGACGGGTGTCGAGATGCCGCTCATCCCTATTGCAGAACTACTCGAAGGGCATGAAGCATTTTTTCACACCGACGCGGCGCAGGGATTTGGTAAACGCTCGGAGCCGTTGCGACATCCGCGAATTGACCTAATCAGTGTGTCAGCGCACAAGGTATACGGACCGATGGGGGTCGGTGCTTTAATTGCCCGTCGTCGGGGTTATGACCGACTGCCTTTGAAACCTCTTTTCGTTGGTGGGGGTCAGGAGAAGGGTTTGCGTCCAGGAACGCTCCCGGTTCCTCTCATCGCGGGTTTCGGAAAGGCCTGTGAAATTGCCCTGAAAGAATTCGGCGAGCGAACAGACCGGTGTATTGCCTTTCGGGAAAAGCTTCTTAGCGCCTTGTCTCAGACCGAGTATGAGTTGAATGGTCGATTGGAATTGATGATTCCCAATACGCTGAATGTTTCCTTTAAAGGGTTAGATTCTGAAGCGGTTATGGTTGCCTTGAAAGGGATTGTGGCACTGTCCAACGGTTCGGCGTGCACGTCTCAAAGTTATTTGCCAAGTCATGTTCTTCAGGCAATGTCTCTTTCGGAGCAGAGAGTTAACGGTGCCGTTCGAATTTCGTGGTCACACAAAACGTTGGAACCCGATTGGCGGGCAATGGTCGATGGCATTCGTTCTCTTTGTTGAGGATTAACACCCGCAATAAAGATCTATTAAGATCTCGATTGAAAAGCGCCAATTGTGGACTTATCCAAGATTTAAATCAGAATGCCCGGCTTGTTTTCCGCCTTCCGCCCGGACGTAAAAAGAGCCCATGACTCTCGGAAGAGGCATGGGCTCCGGTTTGGTTTAGCGAACGCGCTGTTTAGTTACACTGTGCCGCGTTGTTGATGATTAGGACGCCTGCCAGAACGTTTGGCATCTCTTCGCCGCCCTGGGGTTCCTCGGGCGCGATTTGCCAGTTAGGTGCCCATTGGCGAAGGGTTTCCCGCAGTTCGATGAAGCAGCAGTTGGTGCCGGCGAGCAGGTCGGAAACCTCGTAGTCGTCGGGGACGCCGTTGCCGGCGGACAGACCAACGATGCCGTCGTTTGCGGCTAAGGCTTCGTAGGTGATGTCGATGTTGCCGTTGTTGAACAGACGGATTTGGAAGGTGTTCACGGTGGTCTGTGAGTACTCAGGCACGCCTTGGTAGGTGATGGCGATGTGGTCGTCAAAGACTTTGGTGGAGACCGTGCCGGCCGAACTCGGGTTCAGGTCATCGAAGATGGCCGAGATCCGAGGCGTGCGGAAGTGGTCTGCCAAAGACTCGCTGAAATCACTGTCGCCCTCGCTGAAGGTGATGAAACCGTTGGAGCCGAGGAATACCTGGTCGTAGCTGACGCCGTAGAAGGTGAACGGCGTGTCGAGCGCGATTTCTTGAGACGCGTCGTCTGAGAGCGTTACCACCGTGCCGTCGATGGGATCGCTGCGCAGGCCGGGCGCGTCGCTCACACACATGTCGTAGAAGCTGGTGTTGTTGCCAGGAGAGAAGGTGAAGGTTTTGCCGACCAGGGCGCCTTCACCCGGGTTTTCCTGGGTGTAGTAGTCCGCTTGGTCAACAGTGGTGAACGAACGGGTTTCGGAATAGGCGCCGTTGTCACAGATGTTGCGTGCACGGACGCGCCAGTAGTAGGTGGTCACGGGTTGCAAACGCTGGCTAACGGTATAGCTCAGGACCGTCAGGGTTTGGGCAACAAGGGGTTCTGCGAAGGTGGGTTCGGTGGCCAGTTCGAATTGGTAATCACGGGCCTGGGCCACGGCTGCCCAAGTGAACTCAGGATCGCGGGTGTGATCAACGACACCATCAGCCGGCGCGGTGGGCGCGACGGTGGCGGGTGCCTGGTTGGCGACGGTCACCGTCAGGTCGCGTTCTTTGGTACCTGAGGTGGATGTCGCAATGATGCGGAACACGTGGGTACCCGCTTCGACTTGGTCAATATCACTCAGGGTCAAGGTGACCGTGGTGCCGGGATCGACTTGGGTTTGGCTGAGTGCGGCCATGGCGCCGGTGGGCACGTCGGCGACGCTCAGCTCAACGGCATCGGTGTAACCGAGGACGGAACCGACCTCAATTTGATAAACCGCGTCCGTGGGTGAACAGACTTCGAGGGCGCCGGCTTCAGGCGCAAGGTAGAAGTCGGGTTGTTGGGAGACGTTGTAGGCCACAATGGCGAAATCCTGGTCGGTTTCGTCACCGACTTGGGGGATGCCGTCGCCGGCGATGTTGGTGCCGATGACGCGAATCTCAACTTGGCCGGAGGTACCGATGGGCAGGTAAACGGCTTCGTAGTTGTTGGCCACGTCGGCGTCGCCGCCGGTGACGGATAAGGCGCCGGAATAAACGTTGCCTTTGTAGGTTTCGCCGTTAACGATGACTTCCAGGTCGAGGTTGTTAACAACCGGGTTGGGCGCGTTGACCAGACCGGCTTGGTCGGTAAACGCCATGGCGATTTTGACGGGTTTGCCGGGGTCGGCGACGCTTCCGATCAGCGAGAAGGTGTCGCCGGTGTTGTCGAAAACCGTGGTTTGGTCGAGCAGGTAGCGCGGGGTGTTGTCGAAGCTGTCGGTGAGGTTCGGCATACCGTAACCCTGATTGTTGTCAGGTAAGGTGGCGCTGCCGCTGGTGAGGTAGGTGGTGTGGGCGATCAGGTAGGCTTTCATCAAGGCCGGGCTGACCTCGGTGTCGCCGTTGGGTGAAACATACAGGTTTTCGCGGATCCAGTAGTGGATCAATGAGCCGACGCCGGCGACGGCCGGGGTTGAGTGGCTGGTGCCGGAAGATGCGGCAAAAACCGTTTGGTCGCCGGGCTGGTTCGCATCGCACACGCCGCTGCCGTCATAATTGGCACCGGTGGATGCGGTCCCTTGGATGTGGGTACCTGGCGCGATGACTTCGGGCTTGGTACGGTTGCCGGGCGCCGGGCCACGGCTGGAGAAGCCGATGATTTCCATGGCGTTGTCGGCACCGCTGGGGCCGATGTTACAGCCGTCGGTCCAGGTGGCACGGTCGTTTTCCGAGGCACCAACAGTGATCATGTTTTTGCCGTTGCCGGGGGTGCCGATCGTGTTTGCCGACGAACCGCTGTTACCGGCCGAGAAGAAGATGATCAGTTCCTGGTTGCCGGCCTCTTCCGGGTCGGCGTCACGAACACCGACGTCGTATGCCTGGCTACCGTCGTTGTAGCTGCCCGCACAACTTGAACAACCCCAAGAGTTGGTGCTGATGCGTGCGCCCATGCGGTAACTGGCAGCGATTACGCCGCTGTAGGTGTCGCCACAGGCTGACAAATCGAAGCTGGGCCCGAAGATACGGGTACCCGCGAAAAGGCCGTAGGGGTTCATGCCGAGGCCGCGGTTGTAGCCGTCTTCATCGCGGTATGGGGCGTCGGCACGTGTGTCGAAGCCACCGGCAATGCTGACGTTGATGTGACCGTGGCCACCGACGCCTTCGCCGTTGCCTTGGGCCGTACAGTTGCCCACATAAGCCAAACGGGTGCTCATGGTGATATCGCCCATGGTGTGCAGGGTGGGATCGCCGGAATCGACGGTGCCGTTACCAATGCCGTCGTCCGTGACGTCGACGACGGGGTAATCGGCCGGATTTTGACTGAAGCCAAGGGTGTCCAACCAGCTCAGGTAACCTGGCGCCTCTGGACCGCTTTGTGTCGCGTCGAAGTTGCCTGCAATGATCTGGGCTTGAACTTCGTCGTCCATTTCGTTTTCAAAGCGTTCGCCGATGTATACGACATCGGGACGGGCGGCGATTTTGGCAACATCCGCCATGTCAACGACGGCGGTGATGTTTTCGTATTTCAGGATGGGGGACCAATCGGAAAGACGATCCAACATGCGATCTTCGATCCAGTTACGGGTCGTCTTGGCGTCGGGGTGGTTGTAAATCTGGATGGTGACTTTTACCGGACCTGTGCGATCGGCGCCACGGTAAACACTGTCGACCAGGGAGGGACCGACTTTGTAAAAAGGGTGGAAGGCGTCAGTGAATTGCAGGTGCGCACCGGCCGCAAGGGTGTTGGCAAGGAAGGCGCGGCCCGCCGGGTCGGCCCATACCAAATAACCGTTGCTGTTGAGGTAGTGAACGAGCACGATGCCCGCCTGTTTCATTTCATCCAGCCATTGGCTGCGCACTGGTCCGTAGAACTGAACCAACTGTAATGAGGGGCCTTCGGATTCGAGCGCTAAGCCGTCTTTGGGAATCTCGGGCATCGCGCCTTGGGTATCAAAAGATGCGTTGGGAACCCACAGCGTGTTCATGCCGGGTTGGTGACGGACGTGGCGGCGCACGTCGCTTGGTAAGCGGTCGAGACCGGCGCGTGGTAGGCGAATGAGTTTGAAAGGACCGTAATCCTCGAGCAATGTGCCGCCGACTTCGGCCGCATTTACTTGGGAATCTACAATTAGGACAACATTTTCAGCCGGTGCACTTGCGCCGGCCCAGAGAAAGCATAAGGTCATTAATACCGAGACCATATCGGCTCCTTTTTATCCCGGTGCGATATCGCTGCCGGGACTCGTAAAAATGAAATAGACATTAAGCGTCGTTTATCGAATAGAGCTCGAAACGAAGGTGAAGGTGGGGGAATAAGGATCTTCGGCGCCGGTTTAGGGGGATGGGAGAATTCGCAGCCCTGCGAATTGGCCTAACCTAGCGGATCCAAAGTTGTCTTCCGAACCATTTCTTTTTACAGTTTCGTCTCAAAAAGTGAGGCGAGGCGGCGATATTTGCCCCGGTTACCTGCCTACTTTTCTTCGCGACTCATTTTCGTCTAGATTGAATTGGTTATAGCGTTAGGACGAACGCCCATTACCTGAATCCTATACCAAGTGGGGCACCTTCGGGAACGCGCTTTTATGTAAAGGCATGTAATTCGGAGGAGGGCGGGTGGGCTCCATCTTCTCGACCGAAACGGCGCGATTTACTGTCTCGTCAGGCGGTGACTATGGCAGATGGGTCTTTTAAGAGGCTTGAATAATTGGATTAATTCGATTGTTAGAGACGTGTGAGGGCGGCGTTACTTGGTGTTTACCTTGCTGTTTAAGGGCGCGTGACTCAGTGTTGGTTGTGCTTTTTAACGATACACATTTTTTACTTTTGCCTGTTTGGCACATGTTGTGTCGCTTCGAAGAGTCTGGCTCGGTCGCGCGTTTCGGTATGGAGAATTTCAAATCTAGCGATAACTTGTGAAGTGTTGTGTATTTTCTGAGGTGGCTTATTTTTTGCGTGAGGGGAGGGTTTGGAATTTTTTTTAGCTTCGAATTGTTGTCGCTTGTGAAAAGTGCTGTTCGCTCATTCTGGCGGCTGTTTTGGTTTTTAAAATGAGCTCAGTTGCGGGTGGAAAGTGACGGCGCTTTATAAAAAAGGGGCCTTGCGGCCCCGGGATTTTTGCTTCAGTGGAGGCTGATGTTGTCGAAAAGTCCGCGTATCTCGTTTTCGTAGCCGGCGTCGTAGTCGAAGGAGTATTGGTAGTGGGTTCCGTCGAATTCACCGGCCATCTGAAAGTCGCCTGCTGGGAAACTAAAAACAACCCATTGATCATTTTTGCGGTAGACGTAGTGGTAAAAGACACGGGTGCATTGTTCGAGGAATTGGGGTGGCTTGGGTTCTGCTTTCTTGCGTCTGCGCAGTTGGGCGATTTTTTTCTTGAGCCAGCTCGCTTTTTCCTTCGCCGGTTCGAGTGTTTTATTGCCGGCGTGTGGTGTTTCTTGTTGGCTTGAAGTTGCTTCTTTTTCTTTGTTTTCTTTTTTTGGCATGGTTACGCTTAGTTTTAAATTGACTTTTGGCAGGCGTAGCTTGGGCAACTTCCACTTGGATCCCTTGGGTGGGTTTTTAGCGGCGGTTTGGGTTTTAACGGGTTCTTCTTGCGGCTTGGCTTTAGAAACTGCATCCCGTTCCGATTTTGCCGGCTGATCTGCTAAGGCTGCGCTTCGACGCCGTTGTTCGCGTTTTTCTTGTTGCCGTTGTGCCAGTTCCAGGAAGGATTTTTGGAACTTGTCGATGACGTCTTCCAAGTGTTCTTTTCGGGTGAAGTAGCTTTTGGTAATCAAATAATGAACGGCTTTTCCATCGACGGTAAGTTGTTGTTCATCAAGGATCATTGTGCGCTTGGTTTCCTGAGCGAACTTTGTTTGTACGTCGCCCAGATGCTCGTAGGATCGGGACACTAAATGTTCTTTGAGCTGCTCAAAGCTTCGCGGTTCGAAGCCCACCTCCACGAAGAGCGGGGCTTGCTTTTCCGAGTGGCGTGTCCACTGATACACCATGGCAACGGATTTGAGGGGTTGCGGTTGATCGGGCGCTGCGGGCTCCTTGGCGGTTTGCTCAAGCGTCTTTTGCCGCGCCGCGATTTGGGTGGCGTTTTCTTTGGCGCCCAGCTTGACGAAGCGCGAGCCAAGGGTAAAGAAGTGGTTTTGGTTTTCGGGGGATGGGGTGGCGGGTGTCTGCTCGCGTTTGGGGTAATCCAAGGGCGTTGGGGTAAGCAGCTTGTGGGTCCAGCGGTGAATGTTGGTGAACATTTTGGCTTCGTTGCTGCTACCGGCTTTTAAGTCTTTGAGGCGGAATGGGTTGTTTTTGGTGAGATAGGTTTTGAGTTTTTGGGTCAAAGGTTTGCGTTTTGGGCTTTCGGTGGTGTCGGCGATGGCGAAATCATCGTAAAGGTTAATCTGACGGAGGGTTGGCGTCTGCATGCCCTGGCTGAGTTGGGGTACCATGAGCGCTAAATAATCCACCAACTCGGAGACCTGGATGAATTGGTCTTCGTTGACGTCGGCCAGGCCGCTATTGATTCCGGTAAAGGTGGCAAAGGTAAAGACGCCGTTTTGCCAGGTCTCGCCTTCGATCGAGATTTCGCGACCCGAGGAAGAGGCGAGAATGACCGAGCCCGAGTTGCGACGCAGGTCGACAAAGTTTTGGCGCATGAGGGCGTAGGTATCGGCGCGGGCAATTTTTGGATTGCTGCGCACGGTGTAGACGTTTTTCCCCGTCACCTTGCCAATCGGCAATTTTTTGACCAAGGTACCGATGTCCTCGGGGTCGCGGTCGCCTGAATAACAGGTGTCGAGCATAACCAATTTGCGGCGACAATTGAGCTGATCGAGCAAGTGCTCAAGCATGTCAATGCTGTAGCCGCGTAAGCTAGGCTGGTCGGGATCGGCGTCGTGGGTGGCGTAATAGTAGTCAAAGGTTTTGGGATCGAGCAAGCCGTGACCGGACAAAAACACGAGGATTTGATCGTTGACGGTGGCCTGTTCCAAGAAAGCACGGGTTTGGTCGAGGGTTTCACGGTCGACTTGTTGGTTGGTGAGCAAACGGTGGTGCACTTTCTCGAATAAGGTGGTCTCTTGGAACAGGGCCAACATGTCGCCGGCGTCCTTGACGGCGTAGGTTAGGTTGGGGTTGTGGCGGTATTCATTGACGCCGATGAGGAGCATATAAAGGTTGGGACGCGGCGGCGTGCCTTCGCGTTTGATGAAAACCGTATCGAGTCGGGAGAGGTTTCCTTCGACAGCGCGCACGGCGACCTGAATTTTGTTGAGGCCGTAGGCAAGAGTGATCGGAACCTGCTTAAGCAATGATTTTTGGCCCTTTAGGGTCAGGCCGCGTCGGCCGTAGAGTGGCACATCGTTGACCTTCACATGTAAGCGGGCCAAGCCGTTGGTGTCGGCGCCTTTGACGGAGAGGGTGACGGTCGCTTGATCGGTGCTGAGGGCGAGTTTTTGCTTGTTGTTTATGGTGGCGGTGGGCAGGCGGGTGGTGGCTAGGGCAGGTGTCTCAAAGCCCATGATGCGACGCCGCCGTTGGTAGGCACGTTGGTAATCGTCGCGCAGGGCGGTGTTGTTGGGTGACGTCACAGCCAACACTTTGGCTGGTTGGTTGAGGGTCAGGTCAAATTGTTCGAAGGAATGGGCTTTGCCGCCTTCGACGATGGCGACGGCGTCGGTACCGCGGCCACTTGCAGTGTAGAAGTGATCCGGGGTCGTGATGATGTATTCGTCGGTATTGACAATACCGACCGCGGCGAACTGTTGTTGTTTTAAGTCGGCGTCCCAGAATTCCATTTGTCCATCGGGTTTGAGCAACAAGAGTTGGTCGCCGGCGGGCGCGAATTGGAGCGCGTGGGCGTGAAGGCGTTTGCGGTGAAGCGCCTGGCGAGTTTCGGTGTCCCAGAAGACGACGTCGCCTTGGGTATCGCTGGTGACGAGGACGCGCCCGTCAGGACGCAGTGCCATGGCGATGATCTCGGTCTTAAGGCCTTCGAGGCGCCCGATAAAATCGCCCTCGGGCAAGGTCCAGCAGGTGACTTCGCCATGATTGCGGTTGAACGCGCCGAAAAGATCGCGGTTCTTGTAGGTAAGCGTGAAGATCTGTTTGCCGGCGGCGTCGATGAGCGTTTGGACGGGACGTTCGCCGGTGGCCAGAATATAAACCGGCCCGTCTTCATCGAGACTTTGGATGATTGTCCCGGTCTCTTCCTCGCCCAACGCCAAATAAGTCCGTTGCTGGTTGGCAATTACCAAGTTGTCGCCGGCAAAGGCAACCGATTGGTAGGTGTGCCAGGGGCTGTTGAGAGGATTGACGGCGCGCGGCGCGAGGTTTTCCGGTTTCTTTTTTGGATTAAGTAGGTCCCATACCAATATTTTTCCATTGCTGTTGCCTGTCCTCAGGCGCGCGGCGCCACTGCTGATCAGTTTGGTGCCGTCTTTTGAAAAGGCGAGCGAAACGACGGGTTGCTTGTGCTGCTCGAGGGTGTTGCGATGGTCACCGGTTTTGGCGTCCCAGATGCGAATCGTGCCGTCTACCGACCCACTGAGTAAGTTTTGGCCGTCGGGACTGAAGGCGAGAGAGGTCACACGGCGGGTGTGCCCGCGCAACAGGCGTAACTTGACCCGACCGTCTAGATGCCACAGGAAAAACGACTTGCCGCCGTAAATCGCGGCGATGCTTTGACCGTCGGGGCTGAACACGGCAGCTTCGACCTTGCGGGTGGCGCCGCGCATGCTTTTCACGAGTGCCTTATTGCGGGTATCCCAAATTTCAAGGGTGCCTTTTGTGCCGTCCGCGACTAAATAGGCACCGTCGGCGGAGAGTGTCAATGAAAACACGGGTTTGCCGTAAGTGATTTGCAAGCAATGGGTACCGTCGGCGGTCCAGCGTCGAATACCGCCCTTGCGGGTGGGGAACAGCGGCAGGAGGCTCATGCTGAAGAACTTGTCCTGGGGGATTTCGCGGCCGGGGTAAATGGCGCCCTCTTTGAGCGTTTCCAGTTTGGCAAACAGACCGAGACCGATCAGGCCCGCGACCTTTCTGTTGCCGACTTTTTTTTGGACCCACTTGTTTTTGGAGAGCCTGCCAAGCAATTTACCAGTTTCGCGCAGGGTCTTTTTGGTGTCGATTTTTTGTGTGCCGGCGGGTGAGCGCTTGGTGGCGACGGTGGTGACGGGTTTGCTGCGTTTCTCGCGATTGTCGGCAATACTTGCATAGAGGTGGTCGCCCTTGGGGCTCCAGCGCAGATCGGTAATGCAGCGGCCGTAGCCCTGAAAATGGTGGATCACGGTCAAGTCGCTGAGGTTTAGCCGCTGCAATCGGTAACGGCCGTCCTCGGCGTCCGGCGCCTCTTCATCACCGGCTTCCGGCGGCAGCCAATCCATGCTCTCGATAGCAACGGCGACAGTATGATCGGCGGGGTGAACGGCTACTTTGCGTAGCAAATCATTACCAGGCATGGTGACCAAGGGTTGAAACGTCTCACTGTCCCAAATGACAGCCGAATGGTAGAGACTGCCGGCGATAAAGCGTTTCCCATCAGGAGTAAACGCCAATGGTTGGAGCGCGCCCAGCTTGCGCGGAATGCGATGGATGAGTTGCCCGTCGTGGGGGTCGACGGCGATGATTTCACCGATAACTTCGCCAAAAGTATCGATTTCAGCGGCGGCACTGAGTAACCAACCCTTGGGATGGAAAGCGAGGTCGCGTACCGGTAGTTCGTGGAACTCAAGTGTTTTGGGTTCCTTTTTTTGGTTCAGATCCCACAGGTAAATGCGGTGGTCGAGGTTGCCGGCGGCAAGGTAGCGGCCGTCGGGTGAGAAGGCTAAACTGGTCCAGTCACTGCTGAAACTGGGGAAGACCCGAATGGATTTACCGGTGGTGCTTTCCCACAGAATGATCATTTCGGCACTAGCGGATGCAATCCAGCGACGGTTCGGATGGTGTTCAATGTCATTAAGACCGGAGACGTGCATGAGCTGACCGACGACTTCGGGGGCGGGGTTCGCGGCGACAAACATAGCTGTCGAAGGTGTGGTCAAAGTTAGTAAGACGAAAAGGCGGTGGAAAAGCATAAAACCTCCAAAACGCACCATGCTCTTGGTCTTTCGTGATGTCGTAATAACCATATTTAAAATAGGTGTTTGACAAGATTTGAGTCCATTCGAGCGGTGCTTAGTGAGAACCAAAAAAAGGGTTTTGGTTCTCTAAAGAAGAAATGCCTTTATTGTGGTTTTGTTCATTTTTTTTGCACTATTGAGCATTGAGTGCATTGAAGAAATCTCGTTCGCTAACGTCTTTGTTGGGGATTACTTCCAGGCTGACTTGACTGAGGGTCCAGAGGTTTTCCTCGTAGAAACCGTCTTTGCCGGTGCTATCGTCGCGGGCGAGGTAACCGCGCAGCAGTCGTTCTAAATCGGAACCCGCGTTTTTGGCGCCGTGCTGAAGTGCAGTGGTCAGATGGGTCCAGTTGACGTGGTTGTCGGGCATCGACCCGAATACGAACAGGCGGCCCTTTTGCTTAAAGGGGGGACCTGAGAGGTATAGGTCCCCTTCGAACACATGGCTGCGACCTTTTTGTACCAAGACACGCGCGCCATCGGCCGGAAAGCCATGGAGCGAACCGTCCGAACCGGCCAAAATGCCGCCGACGGCGAGCGTCGCGAGTGGGCCGTCAATCAAGGTGACTTCGACGTGCCAAAAGAAACATAGAGGGATGCGTTGCGGCTGGTTGACTTGCTGATCGGGCCAATTGCCACGGGTGCATTGGAGCCGATGGTGGGGACTCGCGACGGCACGAATCCGTAAGGTGACATTGTCTTGCAGGTGGGTGCCGCCGTCACCTTTGAGCGCGGTGAAACCACGGATCCGCGCGAAGGCCGACAGCCTGCTCGCGATTTCCCCGGCGGCGTGTTGTTCGGAGGCCAATAAACCGGCCTGAACCTGGAAGCGCGTTTGATTCTGGTTGTCGATGAGGGAAAGCGTGCCGTCGGCCTGCTCGCAAATTTGGAAATCCCAGCCGTGCGCGGCCGGGCGCACCAGGGCGCCGAGGGCCGTTTTCGCCAGTGCTTGCTGTAAATGGCCGGCGAAGGTTGGCGAGACGGCGGCGGCGCCCTTGCTTTGCACGTGATAGTGCAATCGAAACACGTCGTTGCCAGGCAACATCAGCACGGCGCGGTCTCCGATTTGGACTGGGTTGCCTTTACCCGCACGGGCGATGGTTGCGATGGCGCGATTTCCTTGCAGACGGGTTATGCGGAGGGTTCCTTTGGTCGTTGATGGATTGTCGGCGGCCAACACTTTTAGCTCGGCACCGACCGAAAAACCGGGATTGGGTGGTCCTTCCAGTTCCAGCCGGTCTAGGACCTTGGTGATGCGCCAATAGCCACCGTGGTGATTGGGAGACGGTTGAGGGATTGTCGGCACGACGGATTGATCGACGTCGCCCTCCAAAAGTGGCTGCATGCCGTACGCGGCCAGCGCGGTGCGCCAATCATCGAGCAGGGTGGCGTAGGCAACAGTGGGTGGATGCTGATTGAGGCCGGCGAGTAAGGTGCGAGTGAAGGCGCCGCCTTGGGGCGTGTCGACGGCGCGGTGGTTGCCGAAGGTGGTGCATAAAAGCCGGCGCGGCGCGGTTCCGGCTTGATTCGGCGCGGGCGTGACGGGGGGGGAACGTGGGTTGGGGTCGAGGGCCTTGGAGGGGAAACGCCCTGGCGGCATGTGGCGAAAACCGGCGTCAATAATTAGGGTGACCGAGGCGCCGGATGTGGCTGGTTCCAGCAGAATGAGCTTGATGTGGGCTAGGGCGAGATCGTGACCGGTTCCACCACGAGAGTCGGCAAGGACTAGGTCGAGGTGCTTGTGTTGCAGTGCTTCACCGGCGCGGGCGGCGCCGTAACCGGAAAAATAAAACAGCAATTGATCCTGTTTTTGAGTTTGTTTGGCCAGGTCGGTCAGTGCCTTGACGACCCGCGCTCTGGTGGCTTCGCGACCTTGAAGCACAGTGATGTCGGTTTTTGAGAAACCGGCCTGGCCGCTGAGGTAATCGATGATCGCGGCGGTGTCGTGGTTCACGCCGGTCAGCGCGGGGGCCTGGGTGCCCAAGGGGGCGGGAACACCAACAACAAGAGCGCGGCGGGTGCCGGCAAACGCCGCTCCGGGGGCGGTCAGCCAAAGCCAAAGCAAGATGGTCAACGCGATAGAGCGAATCATGGGTGGGCCTCCTCGGCAAATGTGGCATTGAAAAAGGGGGTAACGGGATCCAGTGGCCAACGGCGCAAGCCGCTGTCCATTCCGATGGTGAGTAACAGGTTTTCGGACGTGCGAATAGCGACAGCGCCAAGGTGGGTTTCCCGGCTTTCAAGTAGCGCGACGCGTTCGAGACGGGTTAAATCCCACAACTCGGCCTGCCCTTGGCGGGCAACGAGAAGCTTGGAACCCTGCGCTGAAAGCGCGCTTACCGGCTCGGTCGAGTTGTGACTGATGAAGCGCTTGTCACACAGCGAACCCAGCGCCGGGGGCGCGCTTGGCGAATGGGGTGCCGCGCGGTTGGTGGCTTGCCGGTGACGGAGCGTGGTTACCTGGATGTCGCCGTTGTCGTGTGCTGCAATAAGGTGGTTTTGGTGAAAGCGTAAATGCGTGACGGGTTGGTGATTCCCTATCAGGTCCTGCAAGCGACCGTTCGCATCCCAAAACGAAAAGCGATCCACATCGGCGATGACCCAGAGTGGCGGGTTATGACCGAAAGCGGCGTGTCTCACCGCTTTTTGATGTTGTGGTAACCGGGCCTTGACTTGGCCGTCGGCCTGTACCAGCAGCACGCCGCCGTCGGCGTATGCCACCAGAAACGTATCGGCGTCGCCGGCGACGGCGAGGGTGACCGCGAATTCGCTGTGGCGTTTGGCCTGTGCCTCCGCCATGCCTGGATGCAACAGTGCGGTGGTTCCGTCGGCATAACCGGCCAAACCCACGGTTCCTTTTTCGTTGAGGGCAAGCGCGGTGACGGTGGCTGGGCCTGTCGCCATGACTGTTGTTTTTGCATAGGACGGCAATCGGTTTGTGGGGTGGCTTGGTGTCGCGGTGATGATGGGACGAGGGAAACGACGGCGGTCGCGACCGCGTTCCGTGTTAATCCACAGGACCTCGCCCTCATGGGTGCCGATCAGTAAAGTGCTGCCGGTGCGGTTAAAAACGGCTTGGCTGACCGGCTTATCGGCGTGCGTTACGGTGCGAATGGGTTGATCAATGGAGAGGTCCCACAAGACGGTTTTGGACCGCGATTGGGTAAGTAGGCGTTGACCATCGTCGGTTACACCGATCGGCAAGGTCTTTTCGCGACCGTGTTGAAGGTGGCGCGGCCGGCGCGCGAGCGGGATTGACCAGCGGGCTAAACGCCCGCTTGCATAGCCGACCCACAAGGTGTCGCCTTGCGGGTTAAATGCAAGGGCGGTGACTCGCGGAGCCGATTTGGTGAAGATGGGTGGGCCGGATGAGTGTGGGTTGAGTGTGGCTAGAATAAAACCGGATTGGGTTTGTGCCAAGACAACGCGGCCGGTTTGATCGGCGAGCGCGACGAGGTTGCCCGCAGGCGAAACGGCTAGGGTTTGCCAGGGCGAGGGGTTCACTGTTTTGACCACGCGGTATTCATCGGAATTTTGAGCGCCCCACAACCAGCCGGCGTGACCCAAACCAAGCCAAATCCCGTTGGGTCCGTTGGTTGCCACTTGCAAGATGGGGAAAGGGAGCGGGTAAGCTTGAGTTTGGTCGGCCCCGACACGAATCAGCGAATGGCCGGCTGCGATTAACAGTAGGTGCGGATGTGGCTGGAAAAGCCTCGCACCGGCGGGCCAAGGTGTCACTTGGGGTTCACCAAAACCCTGCGCGGCGACGGTCAAACGAACCAATTGGCCGTTTTGACCGTCGGCTATGAACGCTGAGTTCTTTCCGGGAATGGTGGCGAGAAGGGAAAGGGATCCCCGTACCACGACGGGTTGTGCCGGGGGCGACCAGGTGATCTTGCGGCCGTCTTTGCCATAGCTGTGTAAGGCACCTGTTTGTGGCTGATAGTGGAGCCCGGTGACGGCGCCGCTGTGCCATCGGTGTTGGGCGGGCGGGCGGTGTTGGCGCAGGTTGAATTCGGACACGACGCCGTGCTGATCGGCTGTCGCACAATGGGACCCATCGGCCGACAGTGCCCAGTGGTCGTTGACATGACTGCTCGCATAACGCAGCACGACCTTGGCCCGGCGGCGATCCCAGAGTACGACGGCTCGTTCGCTGATGATCACTAAATGATCGGAGTCGGCTTGCATGATGTGGCGTAGCGGCGCCTGTTCAAGCGACCAAGTTTCCAGGTCGTTTTGTTGGACCAGCGCGCGATAGGTTTCTTTTTCCAACTGGGCGTGGCGTTGTTCATGGTTGATACGTCGCCATGCCTGCATGCCTTTGGTGGCGTGTGTTAATGCGTTGGCGTGTTGACCCTGGTCATTGCTGTTCTCGGCCAGTAAGGCCTGCGATAACGCCACTTCGGTTTCGGCTCGTCGGGTTTGCTCGCGGGCTTCTTGGTACAACTTCATCACACCGATGAGGGCAATGCCCAGGCCCAGGGTTAATTGCAAAAGCAGGATGACACGGCGGCGGTTGGTACTCGATTGCTTGGCCTGTTTGAGGCGTGCCGCCGAGACAAAATCCTGCTCGATTTCGTTGGGGATATATCCTGCTTGGCGAAGCGTCTGTTCCCGGGCCTCCCAATCGCCGGTATCCGGTAGATCCTGGTGGCGACGCCCCAAATGGTCCCAGTTTTCAGCTTGCCGGAGCAGGGTACGGGCTTGTTCCGGTTCGGCGGGATGACGAAAGGGTTCGGTTACAACTGGATGAACCGGCGCGATTAAAACGCGGTCGCCGTCATGGGTGCGGGCCAACAAACCCGCTGCGAGCAAACGCTGAATGAGTGTGGTGCCGATGTCGGCAAAGGGTGGGGCGGGAATCAGGCGATTGAGGGGGAGCTTGGCCGCGTCGCAATAGGTCAAACGTCGCAAGAGGTTGTTGCGGAAAAGCTGTTGGTGCCGGTCGCCAAGGGTGCTTTGAACGGTTTGATCCGTGTGTCGAATAAGGCCGTCGAGACCGCCCAAGCGTTGGTAGCCGGCCAGAGGCAGTTTGCGCCCGGTCCGTTGGTGCCACAAGGCGACTAACAAGGCTTGTCCCCAAAAGAGGGGGCGCCGGCAGCGGGCCAAATCGCGTTGCAGATGGGCCGGGAGGGCCGCGTCGAATTGGAAGCCGTGGACCAGGGCCTGGTAGGCCAAAGTCGCGACCACGGCTTCTGGAGAAGGTGCTGTGATTGCTATCACACGGGCGTTATTGGCGAAGGTCGCGGCATGGCGACTGTGGCAAACCAGCAACCAATCGACGTCGCCTGCGAGGTTTTGTTGCAGCGCTTCGCGGTGAGTCGGGTCGTCCAAAACCGCGTCGAGCTGATCGAACACCAGCCGGCTGTCCTCGGGCCGGCGCACCCAACTCGCCGGGTCGTTGGCATCAACGTAGCGAAATGGTCGGCCGCAGTCGCGCAATGCGGCGCGGGTCAGGCTCGTTTTGCCGACTTCGCATGGGCCTTGGATAACCAGCGGGCCGGCTTCGGCCAATAGAGCTGTTAACAAACGACGGTCGGGATGGGTTTTGGGTGGTAAGACCTCGTTGACAGCGGCAGTGCCGGGGAACGGCAAAGTCGTGGGAAAGGTCGGCGGCGTTTTTCGGCGTGCCAGGCTTTCGAAACGCAGGTCGAGGTTGTTGGCACAGAGTGCGTCGCGGCGTCGGCGTAGGTCGTCGCACTGCGTCTGCGCGACCAAGCTCAGGTCATGCTCGTGTTCGACCTGCAACAAACTTTGCAAGGTGGCGAGTGGGTCGAGGAAGGCGGCGCAGCCTGGCGCATGATTCAAAATCAGGGTGCGTAGTCGTTCGTTGCCTCGGCGTTCCTCCTCCAAACTCAAGGGATCGTGAAGGTCTTTGGCAAACAAGGGTTTGCCCGCTAATCGTGAATAGACGGTGGGCACCAATAAGTCGTTCGTGTCAGCCACATCCTTGAGATCAGCGAGCGTGTCACCGAGGGCAAGGCCGACGCCGTAATGGTTGGCGAGCTTGCGGTAAAACCCGCCGAACAGCGCCTTGGCCAGGCTGGTTTCCAGCAGATCACGCATGGCGACCACGCACGGCGTCCCCAGGTTCTTGATGAGGACTTGGCCGAAATGGGGATAGACGCCGAGATGATCGACGCCTTGGTACGCACTTAAACAGGCGGCGAGGAAGATCAAACGCGGGGGGTGTCGCGTGGCGAGTGCGCGTTGGAATTGGTCGCTGTCAATGCGCGCATCGCGACCTTGTGAATCCTGTAAATGGAGCACGTTGCATTTTAGATGAGGACAAAAATCGCCGTGCGCCACCACGTGAACGACGGCGGGTGCCGTCTCGGCAACCATTTGCTCAAGTTGGGTCAACGTGGGTGGTCCCGACCAGGCGGTTCGAAACGCGGGCGGTACGATATCCAGCGGTGCAAGCAGACTGAGCTCGTAGTCGGTCATGACCGCACATAGGTCGGCGAGCATGGCGGCGGCGTCGAAGGGGGCGGTTGCGGCACCATCGCCGGGCGGGGCAACCAGAATCAGAGCGCGTGCGCCGTGGGGGCCGATGGCGGGGTAAGATCGCTGGCTGTTGCTGTGGTGTTGCAAGCCAAAATCAACGCGCCGGTTGACGGCCAAGAAGTCCCAGCCGTTGTCAAAAGGGGCTTGCAGCCACGCCCAATTAATTGGGGCGAGGCTTGCGGCTTGCACCAAGTCCAAGACGCACACCAACGCGGCGTCTTGTGTGCGCGCCGCGAGTACTAAGCCGTCGCGCCACAAAGCTGCTGTTTCACCCTGGAACAAAACGGCACCGAGGGCGCGGCCGTAGCGAGCGATGTCCCCACCTGCTTCGGCTTCGTCATCGACGGGCAGGTGCAGCTCCGCCTGGACGACACGCGGTGCGTCATTGGTCTGCGTGAGTGTCGCCCGTAAGGCGATGTCGCCGTTGCCCAGTGGTTGCAGTTGGAGTGTCAGCGTTACCATAGCGCTTTGTCGGCGGTGGGCATGGCGGTCAGCCGGACCGCTGGGTCGCCGATGACGAGATAGCCGCGGGCATCATTGAGGGCACACCAAATCGAGGCCAATTCCTCGGGATCGACGGCTTGGCTGCGTTTCAGAGCCTCGATTTTTTCGGTGAAATCGGTCGCCAATTCGGCATAACGCTGGTTAATCGGATCAATGGCCGCTCCGATCGGGAAACCGTCTAAAAGCGCGCTCACGGCGCTGGTGAAAGCAGTTGGGTAAGGTTGGTGGTGAACGCCCTTGAATGATTGCAGATACAGCAAATCGATGTGGCTGACGACGGCCTGAAGGGCACCGTTCGCACGCGCCAATAGTTTTTTGGCTAAATGATTGACAAAGGCGGTTTCGGCGACCTGGGCCGGAAGCCAATCGCGGTTGTACGATTGCCAGACGGGCGTGCCGCCGCCGAAGCAGGAGAGATTAAACCAAATCGTGCCCGCGTGGCAGCCTGCTCCTATGTCCTGGGGCCCCAAAAGATACGCCGGCGAAAAGGGGTGTCCCGGTCCGAGCCAATCGCCGCAAACCAGGGCGCCCTGCGCCGCCTGACGGTCCCTGTCGTTTTTGCCGATGACCGCGTCTTGGGCCACGCCGTGACCGAGACTGACGATCAACGGTGCCGCCTTTGCGCCGCCGGCCACCGTCATGAACGCCGCTTTTTCGGCGTTGGGTCCGAAATAAGTGCGCACGCGACACGCGGGCTGTTGGGCTAATAACTCGCGCAAGGGCTCGATCAAGAGGCGGTGTCCGGCTTGGGTGGCCTTATCGTGGTTGGGGCTCCACAACGCGACCTCGCGTGATTCGGGTCGGTTCTGGGTGCGCGTTTCGGCGGCGACCACCTGACGCGCATAACGGCCGTAATCTTCGAGGTCGTCAAAATGAAGGCGACCGACGGCGAATTGAACATCCAACTGATTTTGGAAGTCGAAGCTGATTTCATCGTTGGGATCACCGACGAGCAACACGTAGTAGGGCAATTTGGCGGGATCAACCGGACCCGCGCCGACGAAGTGGCGTTTTAAGAAGGCGTGTTTGGATTCACCTGGGGCAAGCCCCGCGTCACCGTGAATTAAACGGAAGCGTGCACCGGCCTGGTCGCGCCGGTGCTGGATCAGCGGTGCCAATTGTTCCAAGATGCGCGGATCACAGTTGCGCGGCAGGGCCAGTGCCCAACCGGCCGAGGCCAAATCCTTGACGTCGATGCCGTGGATGACATTGAGGTAGGCCGTTCGACGGCGTGCTAGGTGTTGTTTGAGCACCGCTACTTCCGGCACCCCTGCGCCCCTGCTCAGCAAGCCGGCGAGGGCTTGTGGCTGAATGGGTGAGGTGAGGGGTTGGCCGTTGGGCAGCAAGCCCAAGCGGTAAATCGTTGAGGTGGGCATGGCGACTCCTCGAATTGGGTTCCACGCGGACGCCGTATAAGTTCCGATCGCGGCGAGCAGGGTCGTACCAGGCGGCGGGTCGGGTGGTTAACCGGCGCGGTTATTGGCGACTTATAGGTTAAAAAGCCGCTTGGCCTGATGGGTTCATGCGTTGTCTCGATTTTCCTAAAAAAGATGCCGGTCACCGCGAAGGGTGGGTTATTGGGGTGGGCGGTTTAACCCGTGAACCCTGTTGGAACATGGCGTCACCCCTAGCAGTGACGTTAGTGTGTTTTGTATGTAAGTTGTTTTAATGATCTTGTTTAAGTGTTGGGGCGATTTGGGCGAAGTCGCGGGTGTTTGGCATTGTGCTTGCCGTTTACATTGCGCGCGATCAAAGTGGACGATTGGCTGCTTGCGGCGCGATGAGGCCGACGGCCGGCTCATGCCGGATCGCACGTCCACATGCGAGCAAGCATGGGCGCTTGATTCGATGACCCACCGGCCCTGGGTGGCGGCGCGCCGGCTGCTACTCGGTTTCGCACCACGGATACCTCGGTGACCCTGCGCCAATTTGATGAACGCAACGAATTGACGGCGATACGCCGTCTTCGCGTCGAGCCCAACTATTTGGATCCCGATCATCCACTGACCATGTGTCTTTTCAGTCAAGACGGTCGCCTCGTGCTCGTGGCGGGCATGCGGCGCCGGACCATTGTGCAGCTTTACTTAGATTTGGATCAGGGCGCCATTGCCGACTTCCGCCAAACCGATCTGGGGCCCTTTGATCCGATTGGTTACGGCAAAAAGAACGAGATACCGATACCTTCAGCATGTTTGATGAGGGCCGGCGTCACCTGATCCTTTTTTTGGGTTATGGTTTTTGGCCCGATATCGGGGATATTGGATTCCCTTTTGCCGCTAACCAAACGCGTCAAATGTTGTGATTATTCGCCGACATGCCTTCTCTTTTGAAAATTTCAACGAGCTGACCGAAACGGTGACAACCGTGGATCCCTGAAGGCGGAAGGTGTCCCAACAAGCGATTAAAAAGTGTACCCAACGACGCCGTTCGGGATGTTTGTTATTTGGTGCCAACCTCGCGCAACGTCCTGTTTGCGAAAGGTTCTCCAGAAATGGAGGGCTGGGCTCGTGTTTTTTGGGGTGGTCTATAATAATGTGGTTCTTTTTTCTTTAAATAGTTGGTTTTAGGTATGTTGTTGGGTTTGGGTCCGGTTGTCGGAGTGCCTGCAATCTTGTAGAGGGGTTGCTATTGAGGCCTGCTTTCGTTCATGGCGTGGCAGTTAAAGTCGGTGATGTACCAGGCGCCGTTGTGCCGTTTTATGTGAATTTCGTTGGTGAGGTTCTCGTTGAAGCCGAGGAGCCGGTGGTCGGCATCGTAGCGCGCTCTGGGGTAAGCCACGACCCAGGTGTCGGTGTCAACGGGTTTGGGCGTGGCGGCGCGGAGCACCGGTAGGGACACCAATAAAGCGGCGCGAAAGGGTTTGATGCGTTGCCGCCAGAGTTCGGCGAAGCGTTGGTCGCGGGGCTGGTCGCGGTATAGCGGACCTTGGACGTTGATCATCGAATCCGCACTGTGGTCGACATGGTCCTTGACGCAGAGGTCGATGTGGTCGGTTCGGTTGGGATTCAGGGCGATCATGGCCATGCCGCCGCACTCGGGTCCGGTCCAGCGAACAACGTCGCGCACCAATTGGTAGTTCTGTGTTTCGACGGCTTCGACCCAGGCTGACCAAGCGGCATGCGGGGTGGGTTGACCGGGGCCGACATACTGATGCCGGTCGCCCAAGCCACAAGTGGCCGTCGTCAACGTCAGGATGACCAAGAAAATCCGACAGCACTCGGACGCGTTGCGACGTGGCCCCGGTTCACTGGGCGCCGATTCAGATTCAGCGTCGGAACCTTGCCGGCGCTGAACCCAAAAAAAACAGTTTTTGATAAAGGTGTAATCGGCGGATTTTGTCATGAACCAGTGGTTACCTCGTGATCGAGGTTGGGCGGCGCCGGGAGAGGTGGGGGGGCCGCGTCGAACTTTTTAAGGGATGATTGAAATTAATATACACCAAAGAACGACAGTACTTTGTGTTTTGGTTGACCGGTGAGGGTGTTTAGATCCATGGCGAGCTGGACCTTAGCCGAAAAGGGTCTATCCGCAACCCAAACCGTACCGTACGACTTATATATTAAAACCTAAGCTGTTTTATTCCTTTGTTTTGCCTATAATAAGAGCATCATGGAACGTCAAGAACACCTC
>JAUIFE010000031.1 GCA_030429565.1 Holophagae bacterium
AGCCATGATGCGAACAAACTGAACAAACGGGTGCCCATGCAAGGCAGAGAAAAGCGACATGCGCCGGGGCAGATGATTCAAGTCATGATGCGAACAAACCAACCAGGGCATCAACCCAACAACGCGCGCTGATGCTGAGAGTCAGAGCGAGCGAACCCGCGCGCCACTTCTTCCGAGGCGGTAGCTGAACAAATGGGTGCCCATGCAAGGTAGAGAAAAGCGGCATGCGCCGGGGCAGATGATTCAAGTCATGATGCGAACAAACCAACCAGGGCATCAACCCAACAACGCGCACTGATGCTGAGAGTCAGAGCGAGAGAACCCGCGCGCCACTTCTTCCGAGGTGGTAGCTGAACAAATGGGTGCCCATGCAAGGCAGAGAAAAGCGACATGCGCCGGGGCAGATGATTCAAGCCATGATGCGAACAAACCAACCAGGGCATCAACCCAACAACGCGCACTGATGCTGAGAGTCAGAGCGAGAGAACCCGCGCGCCACTTCTTCCGAGGTGGTAGCTGAACAAATGGGTGCCCATGCAAGGCAGAGAAAAGCGACATGCGCCGGGGCAGATGATTCAAGCCATGATGCGAACAAACCAACCAGGGCATCAACCCAACAACGCGCACTGATGCTGAGAGTCAGAGCGAGCGAACCCGCGCGCCACTTCTTCCGAGGCGGTAGCTGAACAAATGGGTGCCCATGCAAGGACGCCCTTCCCCATCCCGGTTTAGCCGGGACGACACCTGACCCAAGCGCGACCCTCTAAAAGGAGGCCCACCCTTTCCGCGCTTTCGAAGCGACGGCCCCTTCCGTCGGGCGGAACCAGGAAACGAGGGCCAAGCCGTCTATCGCCTTTCCTCAAAAAAATTTGCAAGGACAACGCGCAACCAAACCAGGTAGAATAGCCGCCAGTAGAACCCTCCATTTGGTTTTAACGACGGGCTTACGCTTGTTGCTTGCAATTCACCCCGCTGCGTGCGGGCTGGTTTCGCTGCTTGTCACACCCGACTCTTTATTGCAGCGACGGTTGATCCTTTATGACTCGGTCCCTACCGTGCTTTGTCCTATTGACGAACCTATTGGTTGGCATCTCGGCCCATCCCCGCGAGGAGTCTTTCATGATTCAAACGATTCAAACACCGAGTTTGTTGGTAGCTTTGCCTAACCTGCGTGACCCCTACTTTCAAAAAACTGTGATTCTCCTGTGCGATTACACCGAAGAGAGCGCGTTCGGCGTCGTCATCAATCGCCCTTCGCCTGTAAAAGTGAAAGATATCCTCAACGAAGAGGCGGTGCCCACCACCGACATTAAGTCTCCGATTCTGTTGGGCGGCCCGGTTCAAGCGGAGTTTTTATGGGCTGTTCACAGCAGTGAATACACCGGCAACTCCACCACCGTCATCAACCGCCACATTCATATGAGTTCTATTCTGGAGGTGCTGAACGCCTTGTCCGAGGGACGTGGACCGCACACCTATCACTTGGGCTGCGGCTATGCTGGTTGGGGGCCCGGCCAACTGGACAACGAACTCAAAGAAGGGGCGTGGTGGATTCAGGAGGTCGATACCGATTTGGTGTTGAACATGACCTATCAAAAACGCTGGGAAGCGGTGCTGGCCAGCTTGGGTATTAGCCCGGCCATGACCTCGTTTTTTCAAACCGGAGAAGCTTGAACGAGGCGTTTCTAGACGGCGCGGTAGCATTGTTTCGGGCGGCTGCGTCCCCATCGAAGGCGCGCTAATCTCCCACGGAACCATTGTTTTTTTCGGCACATGTCGTCCCGCGGCCGGCACGCATCACCGGTTGATGCGGCGATCTTGCAACGACCTGTTCGCCTGTGTCTCGGCTCACACTTGGATAGTTGGCATCATTTTCGCCTTAAGAAGTGATTGACATGGTGCTCCCTCAGCTATCGAGGTGTGGATATGAACTTTGAAGTTATTAGAAATATAAGCTTATTTTTGTCGGTTAGCCTGTTTGTGGCGGTTTCCGGGGTCATGGTTGTTTGGGAAGAGACATCCTTTCTTTCGTCGTCTCTTCAATGGGAATTTGCCTCGATTGAGGACAGTGTTTCTTTTCGAGAACACGTGGAATGGCAGTATTGCAATCCGTTCGAGATAAAACACGAAGATAATTTGCCGGCTGCGCGGTGGCCCGACCGCGAAATCAGCGAGCCGCCTGAAAAGCCGACCCTTCCCCCTGACGCGCAAGAATGGGTCGAAGTCACCCAGACCTGAGTGCCGGTCTAACGCGTGCGGTTCGGTTAGCGGCGAGGGTTTCGCCACGACCTGCTGTTTCGGTCAGAGTACATCCAGTTCAAAATCTTCTTTGCCGGCGCCGCAGTCGGGACATTGCCAGTCGTCGGGTAAGGCTGCGAGGCGGGTTCCGGCTGTGACCTTTGCCTCGGGATCGCCGAGTGCTTCGTCGTAGATGTGACCGCACACCAGACAGACGTAACGTTGCAGGGGTTCTACCATGGTGCCTCCTTGGGTCGGGACAAAGGTCTTACCAAGGCATTTATCGGTTGTTTTCCAATTTTCCCAAACCACTTTTATACACGTTGAGGGCCCGCTCGCGTGCGAACTTGTGATCGACCATGGGTTCCGGGTAACCGGGTCGACCCATTTCGGGTACCCACTTTTTGATGTACCGGTTTTCTGGATCGAACTTCTTGGCTTGGATCCACGGATTAAACACGCGGAAGTATGGCGCCGCATCGCAACCGGTTCCGGCCGCCCATTGCCAGTTGCCGTTGTTGAGGGCGAGGTCGTAATCGAGCAGTTTTTGCGCAAAATAACGTTCGCCGCGATGCCAGTAGACCAACAGGTGTTTGCACAAAAAGGAGGCGACAATCATGCGGACACGGTTGTGCATGTAGCCGGTTTGATTGAGCTCGCGCATGCCGGCGTCGACAATCGGGACGCCGGTTTGACCGTCGCACCAACGCTGAAAGTCCGCGTCGCTGTCACGCCAATCTATTTTGTCGTATTCGGGCCGAAACGAAGCGCGCACGACATGCGGGAAATGAAACAGAATTTGGAAATAGAAATCGCGCCAAATGAGCTGACTGAGAAAGGTTTCGTTGACCGTTTGCGCCATGGCGGCGGTTTCGCGCACGCTGACGGTGCCGAAGCGTAAATGGAGACCGAGTCGCGAGGTGGCGGCCTGAGCGGGAAAATCGCGCAAGCGGTCGTATTCACACAAAACGCGGGTGTCGGGTTGGTGGTCGGGGAAGGGGATCGCGCTGGGGGCAAAACCCAATTCGCCCAGGTTGGGAAGCGGGAAAGCGTCGGGGAAAGTGGCCAGGCGTGTCGGCTCAAAATCGCTCAGGCCTCGGAACGGCGTTAATTGCGACGGGTGCAGGCTTTGTAACCAGGTTCGCTTGTAAGGTGTGTAAACCGTGTAGGGTTTGTCGCCTGTTTTGGTGAGAATTTGCCGTGCTTCAAAGATGGTCTGATCTTGGAAGTCGAAAAAATCGACACCCTTTTCGTGTAAATAATCGCGAACCTGTTGGTCGCGGCGGCGCGCGTAGGGTTCGTAATCGCGGTTGGTGAAGACCGCCGCGATTTGGAACGGTCCGTCGCTTTCGACCAAACGCTGGAAAGCGGCGAGCGGTTTTTCGTGAAGCACCCATAAACTGCTTTGGCGATCCCTCAGCGTGTTCCCCATGGTTTCCAAGGTCTGATGGATGAAGGCGACGCGCGCGTCCTCTTTACTGTCCAGCTTTTCGAGGATGGTGGGGTCGAAAATGAACAACGGCTGAACCGGTAACCCGCTGCTCAGCGCTTGAAACAGGGCGTGGTTGTCGTGGAGGCGCAAGTCGCGACGCAACCAGACCAGGCAAATTTTGGTTTTGGCACTCATAAAACGTCCTTTGTTTGATCCGCTCCGATCTTAAGCTATATTGAGCGGCGCGCGCCTGTCGCCACAACCGCCGGTTGCGCCGCGTAACCGCCGCGGTTGTCGGCAAATCCCTGTCGACAAAGGTGTCGCGCCCCTGGTCCGCGCACTTTTTTGGTGCTGGAATGGGGTTGGACGACAAGGTTCAGTGGCCAGGCTGATCATGGACGGAGGAGGCTCTTGATGAAGGTATTAATCGCAGGCTGCGGTGATTTAGGCGGGCGTATCGGCACCATGCTGGCGGCGCAAGGGCATCTGGTTTACGGGATGCGTCGGACGGTAAGTCGTTTGCCTGATCAGATTCAGCCGCTCGCCGCTGATATGACCCTCGATACGCTGGCGCCGTTGTTGCCGGCTGATCTCGACGTCATCTACTACACCGCCGCCGCCGGCGGTCGCGAGGAGGCTGCTTACCGCGCCGCCTATGTGACCGGTCTGTCGCGGCTGTTGGCCGCCGCCAAGACGCGGTGCCCCAACTTGAAACGGCTCTTTTTCACCTCAAGCACCAGCGTTTACCACCAGGGCGGAGGCGCCGAAGTAAACGAAGATTCGCCGACGGAGCCGACGCGATTCGGCGGCCGCATCTTGTTAGAGGCGGAGAATCTGGTGCGCGAAAGTGGTCTCGACCATACCATTTTGCGTTTGAGCGGTATTTACGGACCGGGTCGGTTTTGGCTGCTGCGCTCAATTCGTGACGGTGCGACCTATGCCCCGAACCCGGTTGTTTACAGCAATCGCATTCACATCGAAGACGCGGCACGTTTTGCGGTTTTCTTGCTTGATCGAAGTGATGCAGCGCCGCTTTACCTCGTGAGTGATGATGTGCCCGCGCCCATGGCGGAAATCGCGGACTGGCTGCGGGACAAAATGGCGGCGGACGGCATGGCGCTTGCCGCACCGGGGGCGGGGACATCGCCCGGCCGCGCCAACCGCCGTTGCCGCAACGCGCGCCTGCGCGCGACCGGTTTTTCACTGCACTATCCGGATTACCGCGCCGGTTACCAAGCGCTCTGGCCGCAATGGACCGCCGCCAATCCCCGCTAATTACCACTTGGGTTGCGGCTTCCACCCTGATTCGTGGTAAAACCTTACATCCACCAAAGCCATGTCGGGAACCGAGACGCGTTTGTTCGCAAGCGACGCCCGCCTCATGGCGCACCCTAAGGAGTTAACGACGTTATGAACATTACCGCTGCCATTGAAACCAACAAAGGCACCATCAATTTGAATCTCTTCGCGGACAAAGCCCCTATGACGGTGGCCAACTTCGTCAATTTGGCCAAACGCGGCTACTACGACGGCCTTAAATTTCACCGTGTGATTCCCGAATTCATGATTCAGGGCGGTTGCCCTCAAGGTACCGGTACCGGCGGCCCCGGTTACCGTTTTGGCGACGAGTTTGACGACAGCTTAATTCACGACCGTCCCGGCATTCTTTCCATGGCCAACGCGGGCCCCGGCACCAACGGCAGTCAGTTCTTCATTACCCACGTGCCCACCCCTTGGTTGGATAACCGCCACACCGTGTTTGGCGCGGTCCAAGGCGATGCCGACCAGGAAGTGGTCAACGCCATTGTCGGCGGCGACCAAATGGTTTCGGTAAAGGTTGACGGCGACGTCGACGCCTTGTTGGCAAGCCGGCAGGATAACGTGAACAAGTGGAACGAAGTCTTGGGTTAAGCCCGACGCGTCAATCCGAATACCGGCGGTTCGCGACACCGCCGGTAAATCGGTTATCACATGTGACGGCTCCGCCAAAGAGACAGGTGGTGAAAAAGCCGTCAAACCGGCGTATTCCGTAAGGGAACACATTTGTTCCATTTTTTTATCTCCATTTCGCCGCGAATCAATTATGATTCTAGCTTTGGGGTTGCTATGCCCCGTTGTTCCATGGATGCAATGTATCCCCTTTATTTGGTTGGTTTATTGAATCATTTCACCGAGCTTTTGGATTGAGGGAGCCTTTGTGTTTGGACAGGGTACACTTGTTCACCGGATTCGAGACAGTCGCCTTTGGCGTCACCCAAACCCCCGTGTCGAGACGGGCTCGTTTTTGTTGGAGAGACAGGTGCTTCGTTCAGATGTAAGGGACGCGTCAGTCAAGCAAGCCGAGGTTCAGCCGTGCTGATCTCGACCCATTTGCCGTTCCTTTTTGTTTCGAGGAGGTTGGTCGCGTTATCGCGCCATTGTCGGCGCTGGTGACATTCTCAGCGACTGCCATGATCGACCGCCGCGTCGATCAGCGACGTCGCCGATCCCGATGGGATGGGTGCGTTGACTTTCAAGTGGTTCGCCACGGTCCTTTTCGTTTCAACCGGCGTTTTTCCAGTTCTGATTAGGTGAATGGAGAGTGTTTCAATTCGTTACCCAACCTTTGGTTCCACTAGGAATGATATGATGCGGGTCATGCCGTCTCTATCTCCGCCTGACTCGCCCATGGCTCGGCCGGTCGGCCGCGTGTGGCGCCGTGGCCTGTGGCCGGCGATGATCGTCGCCGTGCTGGTGTCGGCGCCGTTGTGGGCGCAAACCGACGAAACCATTTTCCGCGAGTTTCGCTTCGATTTCAGCACCCCGGGTGCGCGCGCCAACGCCATGGGTCGCGCTTTTGTCGGACTCAGCGACGAGGCCACCGCTGCTTACAATAACCCGGCTGGTTTGGCCGTCTTGAGTGCGCCGGAGTTCTCCTTTGAGTTCCGCCAAACCGATAACGAGTACTCACCCTTGACCGGCAACGAGTCCTTTGAGCTGATTGCCGGTTTCCCCGAAACCGACAGCAGTCGCCTCAGCGGCCTGACCTTCGCTTCTGTCAGCGTTTCGCGCGGTCGTTACAATCTCAACGCTTTTTACACCAATCAATTGAACTACCGACGGTCGCGCAGTGACATTACCACCGAGTGGATTAAGTCCGGCGACGGTGTGTCCTTTAGCTACATCAACGGGTTCGATGTCGGCGTTATTCGGCTCGACACCTACGGACTGAGCCTTTCCAATCGTATTGGTCGTTTGTCTTGGGGGGCTTCGCTGGGCGTTTCCGAACTGGACCTGCGATATTCCTACCGCACCTCGTTGGCTTCCAACGACATCCTCATTCAAGACCAGGTGCGTTCGACCAGCGACCACCAGACCACCAAATTGACCTTTGTTTTTGGGTTGATGTACCAGGTTTCCGATCAACTTTCACTCGCGTTCTCCGCCAAACGCCTGCCCAAGTTTACCTTTACCGAGCAGGTTTACAATCGTCAGCAGAACGCCTTGCCGGACCTACCTGAAAACCGCACGCCGACTTCGGTTAACTTTAAAGCGCCGGATTCTTATCAGTTCGGGGCGGCTTGGCGCCCCAACGATTTCTGGACCATTGTCGGCGAAATCAATTGGGTTCAGTACCAGCAACTGAGTGACAACATGACCGTGCTTTCGACACCGGAGGTTGAGGGCATGTTGGGCCAGTTTGACACGGCCGATTTTAAGAACAGCAACGAACCGAGCTTGCATTTGGGGGCCGAGTTTTTGTGGCCGCGTGGCCGTCACATTTTTGCCGTGCGCAGTGGGTTGTTTCGCGAGTCTGACCACAACACCCGTTTTGTCGGCGAGCCCGCCCCCGACGCAGAAAACCTTGAAGAGTTGCAAATCTTCTACGACATCCAAAAGTTCATCTACAACGTCAGCGGCGATAACGATTCGCTGTTGGGATACACCTTTGGCCTTGGCTACGTCTTTAACAACAAGGTTCAAATCGATACCGCTTATGTTGCCTCTGAAGATTTCGACGCCCTGGTGTCCTCGGTGCTTTACCGTTTCTAAGGCGGGGCTCGGCGTTTGTTCGTCGGCTAGTAAATTGCCAGCAGCAGACTGATTGGAATTAGGTTGTTAAAGGCGTGAGCCGTCATCGAGGCAACCAGGCTGCCACGCCACTCGCGAATCATCGCCAGAACAAAACCGATGGCGGCCAGCATCGGCACCGCCGCCAGACCTTGCGGGTGGAGAATGGCGAAGAAAAAGCCGGTGATCAGTGCGGCACCGGCGGCGGCGGCGGTACCGCGCAGGTAGTGATAAAAGATGCCGCGAAAAATGATTTCCTCAAAGATCGGCGCCATCACGCAGGCCATTAAGATGAGGTTCAGTTTTTGCCAGGAACCGCCGTTGGCAAATAGTTCCACAATGGGGTGGCTTGCTTCGTCTTGGGTCAAGTTCATCAACAACAGGGTCAGCATAATGCCCAGCAGTAAGACCGGGACGCCGGCGAGGTAGCCGACCAAGCCTGCGCCGATTTCGCGCAGGAGGCCGCGGCCTTTGTGGAGGCCGACGCCGAAAATGATGTGGTCGAGGTCGACGCCACGCAGGACCAGCCAAGTGACCGGCAAGGCAAACGCCAGCCATTGAAACACCATGGGTAGCCAGGTGCTGAGGATCGCAAAAAATAAGAACAGCCACATAAAGGCCGACATGGCCTCCAGAAAGGCCGCGCGTTGCTTGGGTAGTTTTTCGTTGAGGTTGGCCTGGCCCCAGCGGTTGCGCTGGGTGTGGAAGCGCCAAGCCGTGTAAACCGAGATGGGTATGGCGATGACAAACAAAACAAACAGCACGCTTATCCAGCCGCCCAGCGCCATGGCCGTGCCGACGACTTCCTGACGGACCTGGCTGTGGCGACTGTTTTCGGCGCCCTCGGCGTCTTGAAGGTGGCGTGTTGTCGCCAGCCGGCCGTAGAGGCCGAGATCTTGTTCTAGGCGTTGTCGGCCTTCGTGGTCGTTCCCCGTGTCGGGTGCGCGATACAGGTCACGCAGTGTCGCTAAATTTTGACCGGCCGCCTCGCTCCAGTCAGCGGTTGCCAGCGCTTCGAGGTAGGTGACCGCGGCTTCCGGCCCCTTCATTTCGGCTGTGACTACGGCAAATGCCAGATGGTCGTAGGGGGTTTGCGTTGTTTTCTCTAAATTGAGGAGTAAATCGTCGCGCACTGCTGCGACATTGGCGTCGTTTTCACCATAACCGAGTTGGCGATAAAAAGCCTGAAGGCCGAGACCGTAGCGCGCCGTCAGATCAAAGCTGACGCCGGGCCGCGTGGGTTCGGGCGGCTTGGGTGCGTTTTCGTCTTCGATGGGTAAAAACGAGGAGAAGACAAGAAAGGTCGCGACCAACAACATAAAGTGACCGAACAGGAAAGCGCGGTAGAGTGGATGTTCGATCGTGGGTTTGCGTTCGGCCATAGGAGACTCCCTATCGATTAAGTGATAAGCCACAGCCTATCGCTTTCGGGACCCGCCTGTAAATGTCTTGCTTCGTGGATGGTGCTTGCCTTCGCCGGCGTCTTCTGATTTAGTGAAATTGATTCATGGACCGAGAAGTGCATGATTGCGAACGCTTGAGGTGGCAATGAATGTCTCGTTTTGGCCCGACGGGCCGCCGTTAATCCAAATTGCCGGCGTGATCGATCGCGCTGAATGCGATGCCTTGACCGCGGCCGGTGTGACCTGGTTGGGTTTCCCGTTGCGGCTCGACGTCCATACGCCGGATCTGTCGGAGGCCGATGCGGCGGCACTGCTGGCTGCTTTACCCGCCGGCGTCCACGGCGTGGTCATCACCTATCTCGATCAAGCCGACGCCATTGTGGCTTTTTTGCGTTCGCTCGGCGCGCGTTGTGTTCAGCTCCACGGGCCGATTACCCTTGGTGAACTGCGCCGTTTGCGAGAATTGGAACCCAAGTTATTCATCATCAAGAGTTTGGTGGTGCGCGCCGACAATGCGACCGACTTGCAAAACCAGGTTCAGGAAACAGCCGCTTGGGTCGATGCGTTTATTACCGATACCTTCGATGCGTCGTCGGGTGCCAGCGGGGCGACCGGCTTGACGCACGATTGGCGGGTGAGCCGGGCCTTAACCGAGGTTTCCCCGAAGCCGGTGATTCTGGCGGGTGGACTCAATCCCGACAACGTTGCCGCCGCGATTGCGGCTGTACGACCCGCCGGTGTTGATGTTCACACCGGGGTCGAAGCGCCGGATGGGCGCAAAGATATGGCAAAAGTGCAGGCATTTATTGCGGCGGCCCGGGCGGCCTACGCCCAGTTCGATGAATGACAATGGATCGGTTCGATCCCTGGCGATGGGTGAAGACCGGTGGTGGGAGAACCTTTTTTTGGTGGAACAGTCGGTAAAACCAAACGCCGGACGTGCGCTTTCAGCACGCGCGCTCCTGGTACTACGTGGGATGCTGCTTTTCTGCAGTTTGCCGATGACCGTGTCGTGGCTGTGCGCCTACCAAATTTATCCCGTCAAATCACTGACCATTGAGGATGGTCTCTCGCACGCCACCGTTTACGAGGTGTTGCAGGACGAGCATGGCTTCATGTGGTTCGCCACGCAAAACGGGCTCAACCGTTACGACGGCTTGACCTTTAAAGCCTATGTTCACGATAGCTTTGATCCCCAATCGCTCAGTGCCAAGGGTATTAGTTCTATGGTGATTCGGCCCGACGGAAAATTTTGGTTGGGTACTTGGGGTGGCGGTCTCAACCTTTTCGATCCCGAAACCGAAACCTTTCAGCACTTTTCCCACGACCCACTCGACCCAACCAGCATTGGTCACAACGAAGTGCACCGCCTGTATTTGGATCACAGCGACCGTTTGTGGGTGGGCACCAGTCGTGCCGGCCTCAACCTTTTTAATCCCGCCGATCAGTCTTTTACCCGTGTCAGTCAAGGAAAGCTGGGTTTGCCGGGCACCCGCATTTGGGCCATGGCTGAGGATCAGCGCGGCCGCCTTTGGGTCGGCAGTCAACGCGGACTTTGTTACGTCGAAGGCGTTGATCGAGTGACTTGCCCCAAACCTGAATCGCTCGGCCCTATCGACATGCCGCATCCGCAAGCACGGACCCTGATGCACGACGGTGCGCACACCCTCTGGGTTGGCACCGAAGGCGGGCTGGTCTTGCTGGACACGGTTCAGGATCGATTTCAACAACCGGTATTTGAGGGCGCCGACAGTTCTTGGTTGCTGCAAGACCGCGTGAACGTGATCTATCGCGATGCGGCTGATTTTATTTGGGTTGGTACCATGAATGGCGGCTTGTTTCGCCTGAAACGGCGCCCCCCCGCACCCACTGGTAGCGCCGCAGGGGCGCCGGTATTTACCGTGCGTCGCTTTCACTATCGCCCACTCGATCCCGGCAGCTTGACCCAGGACGACATTCGCGCGGTTTATCAAGATCGCGGCGGTAGCCTCTGGGTTGGTACCCGTGCCGGGGGGCTTAATCGTATTAATTTGAATTCATTGAAGTTCGAGCTGTACCGCGTTTCTGTTAGAGAGGCCATTGACCCCGCCTTTAACCGGATTACCGCGATTGTGCCGCGTGCCGATGACGATTTTTGGTTGGGCACGACCAAGGGATTAATCCACTACCGCACGAATCGCCCCTTCCAGGACATTTACTTTAATGAACCCGACAATCCCGCCTCGTTGAGTCGCAATCGCGTTCTGTGTTTGCTGCAATCGGCTCGTGACGGCTTGTGGATTGGCACCTGGGAAGGCGGGTTGAACCATTTTGACGAGCAGTCTCAGACGTTTACGCGCTACCAACACGATCCCGACGACCCGCGTTCGCTTAGCAACGATACCGTACTCGACATGGCCGAAGACGGTGACGGCACCATTTGGATTACCACGGACCGTGGTCTCAACCGCCTCGACGCCGACCGCAACGGTTTTGTGCGTTATCAACCACCCGAACTGGTGCCGAGCCAAGAGCAACAACGGCTCAACGCCCTTGCGATCGAACCTTCCGGCATCTTGTGGATCGGCACCTACGAGGACGGCCTCAAGCGCTTCGATCCCGCCTCCGGCCTGTTTACCGGTTACTATAAAAGTGCCCTAAACGACGGTGGCTTGCCGAGTAACCGCATTGTTTCGCTCTATTTGGATCGCGATAATCAGCTTTGGATCGGGACCAATGACGGTGGGCTCAGCATGTTGGCCGATACCGAGGCCGGCCCCATTCGCGCGCACTTTGAAACCTTCCAAATCAAAGACGGCCTGCCCAATGACACCATCTTCGGGATTGAAGGCGATAGCGACGGTTTCCTGTGGATTAGTACGGACCGCGGCTTGTGCCGCTTCGATCCCAAAACGCGGCGATTCCGGAATTACGATCCCAAGGACGGCTTGCAGGGTTTTGGTTTTCTACCGCGTGCCACCGCCGTGGCCGATGACGGCTGGTTTTACTTCGGTGGTAATCGCGGTTTGAACCGCTTCCAGCCCGAGAAGGTGCGCAACAATCTGCACGAACCGCCGGTTCACATTACCTACTTTCGCGGCAATTTAGATGAAGCCCCCTTGACCCCCTACCTTGAACCGGATCGCGTGGCGATGGTCGCACCTGGCGAAAACGTGGTTTTATTTCGTTATGTGGCGCTCGATTTTGCCGCGCCTCACAAAAATCAATATGCGTATCGTTTGGAACCCTTTGACGATGAATGGGTTGATGCCGGTTCGCGCACCCAAGCCACCTACACCAACTTGCGTCCCGGTCATTACACCTTTCGCGTTAAAGCGTGCAACGACGACGGCGTCTGGAACGAAAGCGGGGCCGCCTTCCGTTTTGAAGTCTCCATGCCATGGTGGCGTTCACCGATTGCCTTCATCGGTTACGTGGCGATCGCCGTTTTGTGTTTACTGGGTCTGTGGTTCCTGCAAAAACAAAAATTGCGACGCGCGCAGTTGGTCAACCAAAGCTTGATGCAACTGGACAAACTCAAAGACGAATTCCTGGCCGGCACCTCGCACGAATTGCGCACGCCGCTGAATGGGATGATCGGCATCGTCGAGTCGCTTCTCGACGGGGTGGCCGGCCCACTCAGTGAAAAAGCTCGGTCCGATTTGAAAATGGTCCAGTCCAGCGGCCGTCGTTTGGTCAGTTTGGTTAGCGACATCATGGATTTCTCGCGCATCAAAAACAACAGCCTGGAGCTCAACCCGCGCAATTTGGATCTGCGCGCCGCTACCGACGTGGTCATGACCCTGATGCAGCCGCTCATCGGTGGCAAACGCGTCAAACTCATCAATGAAGTAAGCCCGAACCTACAGCCGATCCTCGCCGACGAAAACCGGTTACAGCAAATCCTCATCAACTTGGTCGGCAACGGTTTGAAGTTTACCGAAAGTGGTGAAATCCGTGTGGGCGCGCGCAAAGTCGCCGGCGTCATTGAGATTTACGTCGAAGATACCGGTGTCGGCATGAACCAGGAAAAAATCGAAACCATTTTCGACACCATCGAGCATTCCACCTTGCCTGGCCGACGGGTGCGTTACGGCGGCTCCTTGGGACTCGCCATTACCAAACAGTTGATCGAGTTACACGGCGGGCGCGTCACCGTCAAATCCTCCGAGGGCCAGGGTACCCGTGTCGTCTTTACCTTGCCCATGGGTGAGGCCGGCACCGGCTTTTTTACCGTCGGTGACGGTGATACCGGCTCACATGCCGCCGTGCCGGTACCGGTTCCGATTGAGGAAGCGCCGCTCGTCGACCCGGTTCCCACCGTCAAGGGTTCGGCCTACAACCAAAAATTCCACATTCTCATCGTGGAAGACGAAACGCTCAATCGCCAGGTAATGGCCAACCATTTGGCGGTGATGGGCTTCCGCGTCACCGAAATGGCAACCGGACGCGAAGTGTTGCGGGCCATTGAACAGGGGCTCCATTTTGATTTGGTGCTGCTCGATGTGGTTATGCCGCGTATTTCCGGCTACGAAGTCTGTCGTCGCATCCGCAAGCGTTACGCCGTACAGGATTTGCCCGTCATCTTCCTCGCCGCCAAACACCAAATTTCCGATGTCGTCGCCGGTTTTGAGTCGGGTGGCAACGATTACATCACCAAACCCGTCAGCAAAGACGAGCTGGTCAGCCGCATCAACACCCACACCCGATTGCTGGATATTCACCGCAACCTGGAACAGAAGGTAAAAGAACGCACGCGTGAGCTTGCTTTTCGCAACACCGAGTTGGAATCTCTGGACGACATCGTCAAAGCCGTCAACCGCGAAATGGAAATGGGTCAGGTGTTGGAGACCCTGCTGGCGCAATCACTGCACCTGTTGCCCGAAGTCGACCACGCCGTCTTTTTGATGTGGCAGCCAGGCTTTAACCTCTACCAATTTGTTGCCGCCGCCGGTTACCCGCTCGCCGAACTCGAGCGTCGCTCTTTGTCCCGTGAAGATGTGGTCCAAGATCTGCGTCGCTTGCGCGATGTCGCCGACGGCATTTTCCCCGTGCCTGATTGTAGTGCGCTCGGCCTTACTCAAGTGTTGGCACCCTTGAACACACCGCTCTCGATGCTGGTGATGACTTTGCCGGAAGGGAACAAACCCGACAGTTTGTTGGTGTTGGTCAATACGGAGCGCGAAAAAGCCTTCGATAAAGCCGCCGCCTCTCGCCTTAACCGCTTTCGCGAACATGCATTGGCCGCGGTTTCCAAGGCCCATGTGCTTGAAGAATTGCGCAACAAAAACGAGGCGATTGTAGCCAAGTCGGAAGAGCTGGAGTCGAAAAACAAGGAGTTAGAGCAGGCTTACTCCAAACTGGAAGATGTTAGCTTGACCGATCCGCTAACCGGCTTGCGCAACCGCCGCTATTTGGTGCGTTACATTGACCGCGACGTCCACAAGGTTTTGCGCGATTACGCCGACGGCCCGGATCCGGCCGCGGGCGAGGACAAGGACCTTATTTTCCTGCTGCTGGATTTGGACCATTTTAAAGCCGTGAATGACAACTACGGTCACGCCGCCGGTGACAAAGTCCTGTCGCAATTTGCCGAGCTGTTGCGCGAGGTGTGTCGCCAGTCGGATGTGATCGTGCGCTGGGGCGGAGAAGAGTTTCTCGTGGTGAGCCGCTTCACCCATCGCCGTTTTGCCAATGATGTTGCTGAGCGGATTCGTTCGGCGATTGCCGCCTTTGACTTTGATTTGGGTGACGGCGTCACCATTCACCGCACCTGTTCAATCGGTTTTGCCTGCATTCCTTTTCTGCCCGAAAGCGCCGGTCGCTTAACTTGGGAGCAGGTGATCGATATTGCCGACCAAGCGCTGTACGTGGTCAAACGATCCGGCCGCAACGGTTGGTTGGGTATTCGCGCCGGCGAGGGGCCGCAGGATCCAGATTTGTTCAAACAAATTCGCGATGATTTGGTCGGTTGCCTTGAGCGTGGTCAAATCCAGTTGGACACCTCGCTCGAGCGTGATCAGCTCAAATTGTAGGTGAACCGCACTGCCCGCCGTCACGTAAACAGCTTTTGGGGCCGGTCTGAGCGGAAATTCATATCCCTACCGGCGTGGCCAGGGTGTAAAATAATCTCGGCTCCCTTTATTCAATGGCACCGATGCCTCCGAAAGCTCGCGGCATAGAGAGAGCCACGTATAAAAATCTCGTCCTTAACCTTTTTCATCGTTTGTATATCATCGAATTTCGAGGCCGCTATGGCTTCGCGTGAGGGTTCGGTCGAGTAAGGAGTATTCTATGGCGACAGCAAAAGACAGTGGACACTTTGTCCTCAAGGATGAATGTTCAACCATTCACAAGGACAATCGGACCCTTCACGAGTACGAAAACGGCTCCTGTTTGACCGGTCATGAAGGGTCGATGTGGGTGCGTGATGCCGACGATGATGAATTTAAAGGGAAAAAGGCGTCTGGGTCCACGTGCAACTATCGCTACCAAGCGATTCACCGGTTGAAAGGCGGCCACCGCAGTAAAGACACGCAAGACATTCTTTACGGCTATAAAACCAAACGAGCCACCACGGTGGTGAACACTTCGATTGTGACCAAGCCGGGTCAAGACGTGCCGAGCAACGACAATCTCTACTACCGCATGACCATCCCGCTGCCCAAGCGGAAAAACGATTGGCGCGTAGACGGGCCCCAGGATACCAAATACTCCAATGGCTACGAGAATGTGCCCAAGGGCGCCAACTTTTACGCCCAAACTTGGCCCTACTGGAATAATGCCCACCACATCATTCCCAAAGGGACCCTGAAAAGCTCTATTATGGCTTCCGATCATCACGAAATGATCCAGCGCGGACTACTCGACGCCCAGTACAATGTCAATCACCACGTCAATATGCTGCTCATGCCGCAAGATCGCGAGGTTGCCGCCCACATTGGTATTTTGCGGCACTTGCAACAGCGCGATCAGGACGGTTATATGACCAGTCCGCAGGTGGGCAACCACCCGCGATACAATAGCTTGGCCGAAAAGAAGTTGGTCTCCATCGTCAATGATTTTAATGAGATTGTGGTTGAGGCTAATAAAAAAGCAGATCCGACCAAACACCAAGTCCCTAAGTTTCGTTTGTCGAAGAAGAAGCTTGAAGACCTTTCCGACAAACTGTTTGATTGGATTGTGACGCACAGCGCCACCCACGCCGGCGAATCGATTGATTCCGCCGCCAACCGTTTTGGTCTTGACGGTGACATGCCGTCGACGCGCGCGGGACGTTCCTCGCGCAGAGGACGCGCCTAATTTCGCGACCGTGTCGCAACTGTTCCGGCCTTTAGATCGCCCCGGCCCTGTGGTTGCCGGGGTGTGTCTCTTATTCCAAGGAGTTCATCAATGAAATGGTTTGAAATCAATTTGATGCCCATGTTTGACGACGACTTTGTATTTATCAAACACCCCTACCCGGAAGAAATTAAAAGCTGGTCCTATGTGATCTCGCGCGGTGTTCGGGCGGCTTCTGAAGAGTATCCCGACGAACCCAAGGTCCATATGGATGAAGGCCACCAGGGCATGGTTCTGCCCGACTTAATCGGCAACGTCTCCTCCATGCTTGTGGTTAGCAAACGTGTCAAAGAAGTGATTGCTTCCCCTGAGTTAATTAACGACGATGTCGAATATCTTCCCGTTTGGATTTACAACCACAAAGGGCGTTTGGCTTCCAAAGACTATTTCCTTGTCAACCCGGTTGGTTCTATCGATGCGCTCGATCACGAAGCCTCCGACATCAAAATGTTCGAGGGTGATGTGGTTTCACTCGATAAGCCTGTGATTGATGCCCGTAAAGGCATGAAAGCACCAGACTTATTTCGTCTTGTCGAGGATCGTGAACGCTACATTTGTTCCTCGGACTTCACCTATGACTTGGCCCAATTAGACCCGCCCGTTGTCAACATGCGGTTTTTTGAGTTAGAGGATACCCATGCGGCCGAAGCTGAAGCCGAGGCCAATGCAAACGCGGATTAATCACTCGGTCCCATCCAAGGATTTGTGACATGCCCCCTATTTTCCTACCGCTTGCGCGCAAGCATGCCGGCATGGACTTGCTTAAATACAGTGCGAGAGGTGCCGCCGGCGATCTGAACTGGCGAACCTATGTGGCCGTGTGCCTGAACGCCCGGCGCGTCGCCGTGGCCGAGCTGTTGTTGGAGGGGAGCCAGACGCCGTTCTCCACCTACACCGGGCACAGTGGTGCTGCGTGGCTGCATTTCTTGCAGCAGGCACCCGACGATCAGCGCCTTACCGCCAAAGGTGACGGCTTGTTCGACGCTGTTGCCGGCGGTCACCTCGCTCTCGCTGAGACCATTGCCCGTCATACTCCGTCTCAGCACAATCCCAAATTCGAATATGAAGAAGATTACCTCTACATTCGTTTGGTTGCCGAAATCCTACTGGGGGTCGCCGACGCCGAGGCGCTGCAAGACTTGCTCACGGAGTGGGAGAACTATTTGGACGGCACGCCTGACTTTCGTTTTGACTTTATCGCGCTTCTCTTGGGTGAGGATCTCGATGAGCTGGCCGAGGGGCTTGCCGACGCCTGTGACGCCATGCGGGATTGGCTCGATGAACGCGTTGAGCGCAATTTACTAATGGCCGAAGACGAGGCGACACTCTGCCATATTTCTACCGAAGTGCTGACTTGGATTTTTCTGGCCGAACGTAGGGGGATCACGCCCGATCTCGACTACCCCTTGGCGCCTTCGCTCGCTCGGGTTCGTAAGGCTGTGACGCCACCACTTGACGGCTGGCGAACGATCGCTGATGTCTTTACATCCGGCGAGTAAGAAGGTGACAACTGTGCTTAAAATTCTTGGATACGGTGCTGTCACCAATGTTGGTATGGATGCCTTGTCGTCGATTCTTTCCATCCGGGCCGGCATCCAGCGTCAAGCTGAAATCAGGCATCTGACCACTTTTGATCCCGATGATTTGGAAACCCCCTTGTTTGGTTGTCCGGTTAGCGGTTTTACCGACGGTTTTTACTATACCGGCGCCTGGATTCGGTTGGGGCTCGCCGCGCTGCAAGATTTGGATCGCACTTTTGTGCAGCCGCGCTTCTCTGACGCCGCCGCTTTCTGGGAGCGAACCGTTCTTTACTGGGCGCTGCCCAGTCTTGGCGGCGCCCGTATCGGGTGGCCTGCACCCGTGGCCGACGCTCAAACGGCACGTCTTAACCAAATTCTGCTTGAGCATCTCGTTCAGCCGCCGCGTGTCGGTGCTGCATGGTCCGCCCAGCAAGACCACGCCGCTGTCGCCCATGCGTTGCCCGCTGTGCACGGCCTCTTGTGCAATGATCATGTTGATCACGTCGTGGTGTTGGCCACCGATTCGTTGCTCGACATCCAAAGCCTGAACTTCGCACTGGAAAGTGAGTTGATGGCGAAACCCGATGGGACCGAAGGCTTTTTGCCCGGTGAAGCGGCCGGTGCGCTCCTCTTTGGGCGCGAGCAGGCGGCCGGCCATGCCCAAGTTATGGATGTCGCCATTGAGCGCGGTGAGGTGCCTCGTGGCGCTCAGCACGAAATGGTGACGGCTTTGGCCCGCTTATTAGAAGCGGCCATCCTCAAAGTTTTTGAAACGCGCTTCGATGAGGAGGCGCCGTTTGTTGGGGATCTTTATTGGGATGCAAGCGGGGTTCGGCTCCATGAACTCGTGTTGGCCGAGGTCACCGTTCGTTTGGCCGGGGTCATCGATTGGGACCGGACCAACGTTCATGCGCCAGGCGAAAGTGTCGGTGAGATTGGCGCGGCGTTCGGCGCGCTCAACCTGAGTATGGTGACCTGGAGCTTTCAAAATCGTGCCGCCTCGGCTGAGTCGTCCTTGGTGTTGTCTTTGGACATGACCGGTACCGCGAGTGCCGTTTTGCTGGGGCCGGGTTAAACGCAGCCTCGAGACGCCGTTTCTTCTTGCTCGCGGGTTTTAATCGGTTTGGGCGAACGTTTGCGACCTTGGGCCAAATAACGCGCCAAACCGCGAAATACCAAGTGATGCAGCGGCAAGATGCCGTACCAGTAGAGCCGCCCCGCTAAACCGCGTGGTCGGAAGCTGGTGGTCAGTCGCAGGTTGAGACCGTCCGTTCCGGGAACCAACTCAAACTCCAGCCAGGCTTCTCCCGGCAACTTCATTTCGGCGAAAAGCGCCAATCGGTTTTTTTGTTGGTCAGTGAGCAAAACCCGCCAAAAATCAAGGGCATCGCCCACGCGCAGAGATTCCTGGTTGCGGCGGCCACGGCGCAGGCCGACACCGCCCGCCAGCTTGTCCAAGCTGCCGCGCAACGACCAAGCCCAATCCATGTGGTACCAACCGCGACGACCGCCGATTCCGTAAATGAGGGCGCGTGTTTCGGACGGTGTGCGGGTTATGGGTAACTCATGCACATTGCGACAAACGCCGTTGCTGGGGATATGCAGGAAGTCCAGGTAATCCTCGCGCACGTGGCCGCTGACCACTGAGTCTTTCCACGACGATAAAACCTGGTTGTTTTGAATCATCTGCAAGGCGCGCGCTAGGGCCGTCGCATAGTCCGTGGTGCGGTAGGGGATCACTTGCTCGATGCCTTTGCGGCGCACCACCACCTCGTTTTTCATGCTATCGACCAAACTGCGGGCGAGGGGATAGGATGTCGCGGTAATGAAGTACAGCCAATAGGCCGAAAGACGCGGCGTAAGCACCGGCACTGTCTGAATCAAACGCCACAACTTGCGCTGGTGCGCGTATCCCAGCAACATCTCGCGGTAGGTCAGCACATCGGGGCCGCCAATGTCCCAGACTTGCCCGTAGGCCGCCGGTTTGCGCAGCACGTGGGTTAGGTAATAAATGACATCGCGCACCGCAATTGGTTGGCAGCGCGTGTTGAGCCAGCGCGGTGTAATCATCACCGGCAGTTTCTCCACCAAATCACGGATGATCTCGAACGACGCACTGCCGGAGCCAATGATAATTGCAGCGCGCAAGACAGTGACGGGAATCGGGCCTTCTTGAAGAATGGTTTCCACCGCGACCCGCGACGATAAGTGATGGGAGAGTTCGTTGTCGTTGGCAATGCCGCTCAGGTAAACGATGTGGCGGCAGTTGCTTCCTGCCAGCGCCGCGATGAAATGGCGCGCGCAGGCTGCTTCCTTCGCGCGAAAGTCGCCACCCACCCCGCTCATGCTGTGAACCAAATAGTAGGCCGCCTCGATATCGGCCGGCACCCTGTCCAGGCTTGTCGGATCAAGCAAGTCGCCGCGAATGACCGTTAGGCCGGGATGGGGTGCGCGCAGCGAATTCGGCCGGCGTGGGTCACGCACCAAGCAAATCACCTGGTGGCCTGCATCCAGCAGGGCCGGGACCAAACGCTGACCGATGTAGCCGGATGCGCCCGCCACCAAAATACGCATTGTGGGTGCCTCCGTATTAGCCGACCAAAATTTGGCCGAGTCGCAACGCGCCGGGGTAAGGCTGCAGGTACGTTTGGCTGCGAACCCAAGGATGCGGGTGGTGGCGCAGGTGGTGGTTGAGCAAGGTGAGCGGTACGCTTAACGGCGTGTGGTGCAGGCGGTAGGCCTCAATTTGTTCCAAGAGTTCCTGCTTGTCGCCCGCGTCGATGTCGTTTTTCAGGAAGCCCATCAAATGATGCATGACATTGGCGTGTCGACCCTTCTGCGCCGGTTTGGCAAGACAGGTAAAAAACGTTTTTTCGTAACGGTCCAAGAGTTGTCCAAGTGGCAGACGGTCGTGGTTGCCGGCAATGCGGCCCAGCTTTGTCGCCAGCACCGGGTTGTGGGCGTGTAACTGCATTTTGTGGCGCTGTTGAAACGCCACCAAACCCTTGCGGCTGGGGGCTTCCGCGCGGAAAGCCTGCCAGCGGCCGAAGGCATAGACGCGTTCGATAAAATGTTCGCGTAGGGGCACGTCGTTAAGCCGACCGTCCTCCTCAACCGGTAGGTAGGGCAGCGCTTTTTGCAAAGCTTCGGCGAATAAGCCGTTGCGCATGAAAAGTTTGTTGCCTGCTTCACCGTAAACCGTGACCCGCTTCATACCGCACGAAGGCGACTTCGACTTTAAAATGAAACCCTGAAGACCAACCTTGGACAACTTGTGGACAACTGTCGCGTTGTAGTCCAGCATTTGTTGGGTGTGATCCACCCCGCTTTTGCTCTCCAACAGGCGAATTGACCCGCCCTTTTCCACCAATCGCAATGCCGGGCGCGGCGTGCTCATGCCCGACCCGACCTCAGGGCACACCGGGTACCATTTAAAGAAGGCGCTCAGTGATTTGTTGGCGAACGAATTGGCGCAATTACCGCCGTCATGACGGACATTGTTGCCGAGCAAACACATGGAAATACCGATCAAGGGCTTGGGGTCGTCGTGGTTCATGCTGATCTCCGCCTAATGTGGTTTGCTTGGAATAAGGTTAAAAGGACGCTTGTTTACATTTCATGAATCTTCTTGCGCGGTTCACACGTAAGAAATATGACCTTCTGACAAGGTCTTGTCAAGATGATCGGCTTTTTCTTTGGACAAAATCTTGACAAAGTCTCCGAAAAACGCCATCTTTAAGGTCTAAAACCAAGGAGGCCGAAAATGAGTGTGAAAGTCCCGATTCGGGCCGCATCCCGTCTGTCCGGTGTTTCTGTTGACTGTATTCGCGCCTGGGAGCGCCGTTACCGTGCTCTGAATCCCGAACGTGCCAAAGGCGGTCGCCTCTTCTCTGAAGGCGACATCTACCGTCTCAAACTCCTTAAGCGCGCCGTCGGTATGGGTCACAGTATTGGTCAAATCGCCAACCTCGATACCGACGAGCTCGAGAACCTGCCTTTTAACGCGCCCAACCGCAAGCCGCGTCCCCGTGAAGAGCGTACCCATGACTTTAGTGACGCTGTGGCCGAGCTGGCTGAGAAGTTTTTGTCCTACGATCAGGAAGCTGCCGACGAACTCATCGGCAAAGTCATCTCTCTGGTCACCCCGCGCGAATTTGTTTACGCCTTTGCGATCCCTTTCCTTCAGCACATGAACGAAACCTGGCAAGAAGACGGTGCCTTGGAAGCACAAAAGCACATGACCGCCGCCTCGATGCGCAACGCCATGCTGCTTCTGGCGCGCCAAATCCACCGCCCTAATACGGCCGCCAACGTTCTGTTCACAACCCTGCCAGGTGAAGAACACCAGCACGGTATTATGATCGCCTCGATGTTGGCCACCTCCGCCAGCCTGCGTCCTGTTTACTTGGGTACCAACCTGCCGGTTGATGAAATCATCCAAGCCGCCGATGCAACCCATCCTGCCGCCGTCGTGATCGGCGTCAAACCCGGTTTGACCAAACTCCACGACCGCGCCAACTACCTGCGTCAGTTGCGCAAAGGCCTGTCACTTAAAACCGACATCATCCTCGAAGGCCTTTACCATAATGAAAGCCTTTACGGGGCACTGCGCAAGATTGGCATCAGCCCGGTCAAGAACTTCGAAGAGTACGAAGACATGCTGCAGAAATACCACCACATCATCAGCTAACGCGCCTCGCGTTTGTTACCGGCGTCCGCCAGACGCCTGGTCAAAACACGATCAAAAAAAGCCGGGTACCTCACCCGGCTTTTTTTGGTTGGTCCAAATGCAATAAGTGCCTTTGTCCCGTTAATCAGAGGCAGATGGTAGACAAGCTAAAGCCGTCGTCTCCCAAAGAGATTCGGGTCAAAAGCAACGGCTATTACCTTGCTCCGAGAGTGACAGTGACCGAACTGTCTTCGAGATACTCGGAAAAAAGATAAAACGGCGTGAAGGGGGCCGCCGGCCCCGCTTCAGATTTGGTTGTTTTGCTTTTGGGTGATTAACGGGCGCGGCGGAAAGAGCCGAGCACTTTGAGCAAGGTGGCGAAGGATTCGAGTTCGCCCAACGCTTCTTTAATGGGGGGGTCTTCGACGTGGCCCTCGAGATCGAGGAAGAAGACGTATTCCCACGCCTTTTTCTTGATGGGACGGCTTTCGATTTTCATGAGGTTGAGTGAACGTTTTTTGAACGGCTCCAGCATTTCGCCCAAGACACCGGGACGGTCGCGGAAGGCAAACAAGATGCTGGTGCGGTCGTGGCCGGTGGGTTCCAGCAGGTCGCGGCCGATGACGAGGAAACGCGTATAGTTCTCGTGGTTGTCTTGAATATTGGACTCGAGCACGCGTAGTTTGTAGAGGTTGGCGGCGTGGCGACTGGCAATGGCGGCCGAGTTGGGTTCGTCGGCGACGATTTGGGCGGCGCGAGCGGTGCTGGTCACGACGACTTGCTGTGCGTGCGGCAGGTGATCCTCAATCCAACGGCGGCATTGGTCCAAGGCCTGCGGGTGCGAATAAATGCGGCGCACGTCGCCCAATTCGCCGTCGTTGACGAGCAAGTCGTGGCTGATTTCGAGGTAGTGCTCCTCAATGATTTTTAGATCCGATTCCAGGAACATATCCAAGGTGTGGGTCACGGCACCTTCGTTGCTGTTCTCAATTGGCACCACGCCGTAAAGCGCACGGCCGGAAGCGACCTCGTCGAAGACGGAGCTAATTGATTTGCAGGCGGCGAGTTGCGCCAGCTTGCCGAACTTTTGTAGCGCGGCAACGTGGGTGAAGGTGGCTTTGGGGCCGAGGTATACCACCTTCATGGGGTACTCGAGCGACAGCGAGGCGGAGATAATCTCGCGGTACACGGTCTCGATGGCGTCGCTGGGGAAGGGGCCTGGGTTCTTGCCGCGCAACCGTTCAAAAATGGCGCGTTCGCGGCTAGGTACGTAAAAGGGTTTGCGCAGCACTTTTTTTAAGTGGCCGATTTCCATCGCAATTTTGGCGCGACGGTTGAGCAGTTCTAAGATGCGTTCGTCGAGGTCGTCGATTTCCTCGCGAAGCTTACCGAGTTGATCCATGCTGTCACCTGCTTATGGGGAAGTCGCGTTTGGGGGTAAACGCTAAATTGTGGTGCAGGTTACTTGAGTCGCCCTAGATTCTCAACCACTTTCTGGGCGGCAACGGCAAAAGCGTGACTGACGTTCATCGAGTTTTTAAAGCCGAACATGGGAATGGTGACGAGTTGGGTGCAGTGTTGGCGCAAACCTTCAGCAATACCAAAGCGTTCATTGCCGAGCAATAAGATGCAGGGCGCTTGCGGTTGCCACGCCTCGACGGCTACCGCGTCCTCACCGCACTCTAGGCCGTAAACGGGCACTTCAGCCTTGGCCAGGTAATCGGCTAAATCAGGGCAGGTCACCACCGGTAGCCAAGCCTGACTGCCGCGTGCGGCGCGTTGTAAACGCGGGTGGTTTAGGCTCGGATGCGGTGGGCTGAGGCGTAAACCGGCAAAGCCGAAGTTGTCGATTAACCGCAAGATCGAGCCGACGTTGTAGGGATTGTGAACCTGATCGAGTACGACTTCAACGCTGAAACGCGGTGACCACACGCCGTTTGGCATGGGTTCGCTCTCCGTCTGGTCGAGGCCGGCGATGCCCTGGTGAAAAGCCACCAAGGCGGCGCGCTGTTCGCTGTCGGATAACCAGGCCGGCGCCTGGTAGTGATCCAGTTGCGCGGCCTGACAGAGTTCGCGGTAACGTTCGGTGAAGCCGGTGTCGACGGCGGCCAGGCCGCCCGCCCAGTCGGCCAGAAGCTGATGTTGCTTGCGCGGGTTGAGTTTGACCCACTTGCGCAAGCTAATCGTGTTAACGGACTTTTCCATTGGCGACCACGCTGGTGGCGATTTCTAAACCGGCGATGGTTAAGGGTTCATCGTCAAAAACAACACGGTTGTCGGCGACTTTAAAAGGTGCACCTTTAAAGACGTCGATGGTGATTTCCTTGTGATCGACCTTCTGATCAGCCGCTGCGACAACCGTACCGATGGGATGGGCGCCGCCATCGAGCAGTTCGTTTTTCTTGCCTTTTTCGGCGGTTAACAGCATGCCCTCGGAACGTTCACCTTGTAACTCGGCGGGTTTGAGGTTGGCCAAAACCAGTACTTTGCGGTCCTGAAGCTGATCGGCGGCATAGTGTTTCTTGAGGCCGGCGACGATTTGGCGTGGCTGATCCTCGCCGAGGTTCACTTGCAGCAAAAAGTTGTGTTTGCTGCCGGGATGGTCGCTCACCTGGGTGATTTGACCCACAACCACTTTGAAAACGCCGAAGTTGACTTGCTCACCGCTGAACTTCTTGCGCCATTTCTCGGCGTCTTTGGGGTCCAGCTTTTGGTAAAGCATGGTGGGCGCGTTGATTTTATGACCGTCGAGACCGCTAAAGGCCGGCTCGTTTTGCCAGGTTGCGGGTTCCAGGTTGAGGACTTGGAACAAGCGCTCAGCCGTTTCCGGCATGTAAGGGAACAACGCGGTGGCGATGTGGCGCACCAAATACAGCAACAACGACACGGTCATGTGGGCGGCGTCGCGGTCTTCTTTGATGCGTTTGAAGGGTGCTTCCTCTTGGAAGAACTTGTTGCCGATGTCGCCGATGCGCAGCAAAAAGGTCAGCGCATCGCGCAGGCGTACCGCTTCCAGGGCTTCGGTTAACTGAGCCCACTCGGCGGTAATGGCGGCGACGAAGGCGTTGTGGCTGTCGTCCAAGGTGAAATCGCGGATTTCGCCGTCGAAGTTTTTGTAGGCGTAAGTAGTACTGCGGTGGATGAGGTTGCCGAGGTTGTCGATGAACTCTTTGTTGACGCGCTCATAAAACTCTTCCCAGTTGAACTTGGAATCGTTGTTTTCGGGACGGACGCGCAGCAGGTAAAAACGCCACAGATCGATGGGGATGCCGGTGGTAACGACGTCGGTGCCGAACACGCCGATACCGCGCGACTTGGAAAACTTGGAATCTTCGTAATTGAGGTATTCGGTGCTGTTGATGTGGTGCAAAGTGGTCCAATTCTGACCGGTGCCCAGCAACGAGGCGGGGAAAATAACGGTGTGGAACGGGATGTTGTCCTTGGCCATGAACTGGTAGAGGTCGACGTTGTCGGGATTTAACCACCAGCTTTGCCAGTCTTCGAAATCCTTGGCGGTAATGGAGATGTAACCGATAGGCGCATCAAACCAAACGTAAAAAACCTTATCCTCATAGCCTGGCTTAGGCACGGGAATGCCCCATTTGAGGTCGCGCGTAATTGGGCGCGCCTGCAGGCCTTGGTCGAGCCAGGCGCGTGTGGTCTGAATGGCGTTGCGCGTCCAGTTGCCGGCTTTGGAGGCCGCTTCGAACCAGCTTTCGAGGCGTGGCTGCAGGGCGGCGAGGTCGAGGAACAAGTGGGCGGTGGGTTTGCGTTTGGGCGGTGTGCCACACAGTTTGCAGCGCGGTTTAATCAGTTTCTCGGGATCGAGTAATTTTCCGCAGCGGTCGCATTGGTCACCACGCGCGTCTTCGTACTCGCAGTAGGGGCAGGTGCCTTCGACAAAGCGGTCGGCCAAAAACATGTTGTCGACGTCGCAGAACACGCGTTCTTCCACCTTCTCTTCGATCAGGCCGGCTTCATCGAGTTTATTGAAAATGCCTTGCGCGATTTCGGTTTGTTTCTCGGTCGAGGTGCGGCCGAAAGTGTCGAAGCTGATGTTAAAGGTTTTGTAGATGTCGGTATGAATGGCGTGGTACTTGTCGCAAATTTGTCGCGGCGTGAGGCCTTCTTCGCGAGCGCGGTTCTCGGTGGCGGTACCGTACTCGTCGGTGCCGCATATATATAAGGTCTCGTAACCGCGTTGGCGGCAGAAACGCGCGTAGACGTCGGCCGACAGCACGCAGCCGATGATGTTGCCCAAGTGGGGTACGTTGTTCACGTAAGGCAGTGCTGAAGTAATTAATTTGCGTTTTTGGCTCATCGAAAATACCCCTTGGCCCACGTGGGCGGATGCTTCAAAGTCGGCCCGCATTGTACCGCAATCGCAGCGGGAAACCCAGACTTGGGGTGCGGGGCGCGCAAATTAGCGCGGCCTGATCAGGTTTTGGGTTTGGCGGTCAGGTGATGGTGACAGCAACCGTCCTCGGGATGCAGCCAATCGGTTTCACCGTCGGCGTAAAACTCTTTTTTCCAGATGGGCACGTCGCGTTTGATGCGGTCGATAAGGAACCGCAAAGCGGCAAAGCCTTCGGGTCGGTGTGGCGCCGCGACGGTCAGAAAAATGGACGACGCGCCGACGGGCATGGTGCCGAAGCGGTGAACCACTTGGGCCAAACGCACATCGGAATATTGATCGTACATGGCGTCGATAACGCGGTCCATTTCCTTGAGCGCCATGGGTGCGTATGCCTCGTAGGCGAGTTGGACGACGGGTCGGGCCAGATGATGGTTGCGCACGGTGCCGCTGAAGGTGAGCACGGCGCCGCAGGCGGGGTGGCCGCCGCGGTCAGCTAACCCGTGCTGGTCGATGTCGGCGCGGGTAATGGCGACATACCGGGGGCGCGCTTCATCAAAAGGCGTGGTGATCTCGAGCAGGTCCTGGGTGGTGGTCATGGGTTACCCTCCTGAAACCGGCGGAATGAGGGCGATTTCATCGCCGACGGCGAGCAGGCGATCCGCGTGGAGGAACTCCTGGTTGACGGCGACACGGGTATGATCGGCCAAACCCGCGACAGCGGGGAAGGCCTCAAAAAAGTGAGCCAATAAACGCGCTGCCGAAAGCGGTTGATCGCAGTTGAGTTGCCAGGTATCGTGGCCGACCGCATCGCGCAGAGCGGCGAAAACCAGAATCTCGTATTGAATAGGGTGGGGTAAAGACAAAGGGGACTCCTCAGCCAAAAGTGGCGTCATTGTACCTTGAGCGGGGGAGAAACGGCACGCTCGGATCGCGGGCAAGCGTTGGTTGGGTAAATCCTCACGCTAACCTCATCCGGCCACAGCGGGTTGCGTGTGCGGGTGTGCGCTAAGGCGCTCAAGAGGCGTGCTTTCCCGAAAAAAAGGGCGAAACTTTTTTAAGAAATGCTCATGGTTTTTCAGCAGCGTGCCTTGGAAAGAAGGAAGGGTCACGTTATAATGCCGCTAATTTGGTGAGGGTAGAGGTATGTCGAGCATTGAGGCTCACCCCATATCTTGAGTGATTGATTGACTAAAACACAATGACTGGTAGTGGGCGTTTGGTCAAAGGCCCTTTTTGAACATCAGTCGAGGCCGAATCTCATGTTTGACCTGCTGAAAAAGCTCCCCGTCCCCCACGTTTTCGCCCTAATCCTCGGCGTGATTATGGTTTGCTCGGTGCTGACCTACTTGCTGCCTTCGGGCCAATATGAACGCAAAGAAGTCGAGATCGAAGGTTCAACGCGTACGGTGGTTGTACCCGGTACTTACAAACCGATTGAGAAGTTTGTCAGTACGGAAGGCTTATTCCTCGATGTGCCGCCGGAGAAAGACACGCAAGCGGTGCCGACATCGTTTCACGGTTTCCTGTCGGCGGTTCCGCGCGGCATGGAAAAGGCCGCCGATATCATCTTTTTCATTTTCGTGATCGGCGGCGTTTTTGGCATTTTGAGCAAGACGGGTGTGATTAACGCTTCGATCCAGCGCATTGTCGCCATGATGGGCACGGCACCGTGGGCGTTGACGATTGTGGTGATGCTGCTTTTTTCGCTGGGCGGTTCAACCTTGGGGATGGGCGAGGAGTTCATCCCGTTGGTGCCGATTTTCGTCATCGTGGCCACGAAGATGGGCTACGACCGCATTTACGGCATGGCGATGGTCATTTTGGCGGCGCAAGTGGGTTTCGCGGCGGCAACGACCAACCCGTTTACGGTCGTGATCGCGCAAGGTATTGCCGAGGTGCCGATTTACAGCGGCATGGTTTTCCGGCTGATTTTTTACAGCGTGATCTTAATTCTCACTTTGATGTACTTGGTTTATTACGGTGAACGCGTGCGCCGCGACCCGAGCTTTTCGTTGGTCGCCGACATTCCGGGCCAAGCACTTGAAGGTGAAAAAGTCGCCTTCAATGAACGCCACGCCGCCATTTTGGTGGTGAGCACGCTCATTTTCGGCGGCGTTTTGTTTGGCGTCATCAAGAAACATTGGTGGATGGCGGAAATGGGCGGCGGCTTCATTTTAATGGGCCTGCTGGCGGCGGCGATTGCCGGTCTGCGCGTGAACGAAGCGGCGGCGGCCTTTGTAAAGGGCATGGAAGAAATGGTGGTCGCGGCACTGGTTGTCGGCTTCGCGCGCGGCATCGAAGTGGTGCTGAGCAGCGCCATGGTCCTTGACACAATTGTTTATCACAGCGCATCGCTGTTGGAGAGCATGCACCAAATGGTGGCCGTTCAGGGCATGCTGGTCTTTCAGACGGTGCTGAACTTCTTAATCCCATCCGGGTCCGGTCAGGCGGCGGTCACGATGCCGCTGATGGCACCTCTGGCCGATGTGCTCGGAATCACCCGTCAAACCGCCGTTTTCGCGTTTCAGTGTGGCGACGGTTTCTCCAACTTAATCATTCCAACCTCGGGGATTTTGATGTCCATGCTGAGCTTGGCGTCCATTCCCTACGATCGCTGGCTGCGGTTTATGCTCCCGTTGTTTGCCATGTTTATGGTCACATCCGGGATCTTTTTAGCCATTGCAGTCATGATTCAACTCTAAATGGGGTTAGAATAAAGCCGTCTTGACAGCTTTTTTCTGAGTCTTTTTTTCTTGATTGTCTATCGATTTACTTCATCGATCATTGATTGACTTTCTGATCAAAACGTTCCACGCCGTTCGTGCGGCGATCTTTCTTGCATTGATTTTTTTGCTGGATCAGATTCGGAACTTCAATCCGCCGTTGCGTAGGGTTGAAGCATCATTTGATTAACCGAACTAAGGTAAACATGTCCATGGAGGATGAAAGTGGTTAGCTTGCGGAGGAGACGTCGAATCCAAGCGGTGAAACGCGCTGAACAGTCGAACCAAAAGGTGAATAAAGTACCGGTTCAATCGGAAAGCGCAGTTGGAAACAACGTCAACCATGCCGCGACAAGCAAGAATCGCGAGGCCGTCAAGGCTGCTGATTCCTAGCTTGTTGTTTGAAATCAAGTGTTTGTGTTGTTAGACCCAAAATGAGTGAACCACGACGGTGTGGGCGTGCCACAATGAGTGAAACGTCTCGCCCGATGAGCTTGTTTTAGGGTGAAACGCCGGCCTGAGCGGGCTCGGCATGATGCGAAAGAACGATTTAATAACCGCTGACGAGGTTGCGCCCCCTGTGATCGCCTTTTTTCGAAACCGCGTCTTCCAATTTTCATTGGAAACGACCCTGCTGGTCGGGGTCGCCGCTGTGCTGTGTTACAGCATGGGTTACTGGCAATGGACCCGGTTTCATGAAAAAAATGCTTATTTTGCGACCTTGGAACAACAAAGCGAGCGGGGTTCGGCCCCGCTCGATCCCACCCTGGCGGATTTCGGGGGTTTGGTTCACGGTCAGGTGACCGTGAGCGGGACCTTCGACCACGAGCGTGAAGTGTTTTTGATCAACCGTTCGAACAACGATCAACCGGGCGTCAAAGTGGTGACGCCGCTGCGGTTGCGCGATGGTTCGGCGGCCGTCTTGGTGGATCGGGGCTTTTTGCCGTTCGACTGGACTATGGACGAAAGCAAAAAAACGCTGTACCAACCGCAAGGGGAGCAGCATTTGACAACGCGCTTGCGGCCGTCTCAGGCCAAAGCCTTTTTCTTGACGCCGGAAACGCGTGACCCGGAGGCGGGAACGTGGAAAAGGCGTTGGTTGCGCTTGGAAGTCGATAAGATGGCCAAGCAGTTGCCATACAAGGTGTTACCGGTTTTTCTGGAGCAGGAGGAAGCACTGGAGGGTTGGCAATATCCACTGCCGATCAGCCACAAGGTGCTGCCCGCATCGCGCCATTTAAACTACACGATCCAGTGGATTAGCTTCGGAACGTTCGGGATCTTTCTCGGGGCTTTGATTCAGTTTCGCCGCAAGCCGGCAGTGATCCAATCTTCTCAAATTCCGGTTTCTTGAGTTTAAAACTCACGAATCAATAGATTTAAGTGGTGAATGGCGGTGTTTGCCGACCAAAGAATATCCTTGAAAGGGATGCCACTTTCACATAAAATGTGTGCCCGGTTGGTAGGACAAAGAAACCTTACATTTTTCACGGTTTTGTCGCTTGAAGAAGCCGCTGGAATGAGTCGCGTCCCCACAGGAAGTTCGAATTAATGCGCCTTTATGTTTTGCTTGTGTGCTGGAGTTTCGGCGGTTTGATGCCGTTATTTGCCCAACTCGATACCAAGCCGCTCATCAGTGATGTCGGTGTGGACGAGAAGCTGGGTCAGCATATCAACTTGGCTCAAACGTTTACCGACCGTCACGGGAACCCGGTAAAACTCAGCGAGATTTTTGCTGACGGGAAACCCGTGATCATTGCTCCGGTCTATTATTCCTGTCCGCAATTGTGCACGTTGGTGTTGAACGGCGTGCGCGACTTGATCAACGAGATGGAGCTCACCTTGGGTGAGGACTACCGCGTGGTCAACATTTGCATTGACCCGGAGAACACCCCACAGATGGCCGCGGATAAGGCCGCCAATTATTTCGCCACGCTCGCGCGTCCCGAGCCGGCTGAGAAAAACTGGTTTTACCTCACAGGGAAAAGCCAGGTTGTCGAAAACGCCATGGATCAAATTGGCTTTCGATACAAAAAAGTGGACGAACAATACAGTCACACGAGTGTCATCGTTTTGGTCAGCCCTGAAGGGGTGATTACCCGATACGTATACGGTGTGTCTTATCCAGCCAAAGACGTGCGACTCGGGCTCGTAGAAGCCGCCGACGGAAAGGTCGGTCGTACGTTGGATAAGGTTCTGATTTATTGTTTCAAATACGATCCACTGGCGGGCAAGTACGTCAAAGACGCGATGAACCTCATGCGCTTAGGCGGGGGTTTGTCGTTATTGCTCATGGTTGTGATCGGGTTTTTCCTTTGGAGAAGTGAGCTTTTAAACAAAACGGAGGCAGGCACGTGATTTCAGATGCTACCGAAGTTGCCGCACGCGTTGATATGGTCCAGATCTTCATCTTTGGAATGATGGCGTTCTGGTTCATTGCTTGTAACGCGGTGTTGGTTTATTTCATGCTGCGGTACCGGCGCAAGGGGCCGGATGACAAGGTTGCCAATATTAAAGGGAACCACACTTTGGAGATCGTTTGGACCGTGATCCCTTGTATTTTGGTCCTTATCATTTTTTACTACGGTGTCGTTGTCTGGAAAGACTTGCGGGTTCCGCCGAAAGACGAGCCGGTGTATGAAATCGGCGTGACCGGTCAGAAATGGTCTTGGAGTTTCAAATACCCCAATGGTGCGACTACCGGTAACGAACTGATTGTTCCACAAGGGACAAACATCAAGCTGAACATGATCTCATCCGACGTGATTCACAGCTTTTTTATTCCCGAGTTTCGCGTCAAAGAAGACGTGATTCCCTCGATGTACACCTACCTTTGGTTTAACGCCAAACACGCGGGCGAGTACAACATCTTCTGTACCGAATACTGCGGTAAAGACCACTCGCACATGTTGGGTAAGGTGCGCGTTCTCGACGCCGACAACTGGGAGAACTGGGAAAAAACCGGTTTGATGTTGGGTGAAGAGAGACTGACGCCGCTTGAAAACGGCGAGAAGTTGTTTGCGGATCGCGGCTGTAAAGGTTGTCACTCGGTTGACGGCGCCAAGTTGGTCGGTCCGACCATGTTGGATGCGTTCGGTCGTTCCGCGACTTTTGCTTCCGGCGAAGCTTACACGGTTGACGATAACTACATCGCCAACTCGATCAAATACCCCAACAACCAAATTGTTGCCGGGTATCCCGCGAACCAGATGCCTTCGTTTGACGGTCAGTTATCGGACAGTGAAATCTCCGATATCATCACCTACATCAAAACGATTAAGTCGGAATAAGGGAGGCGCTTGATATGGCACACGAGAAAACGGAATATCGTCCCTACCTTGAACCGAAGGGGCTTTACAACTGGTTCTGGACCGTTGACCACAAACGCATCGGTCTCATGTACCTGTACAGCATTTTAATCTTTTTCCTGTTGGCCGGTTTGTGCGCGTTGGGCGTACGGGCCGAGCTGTTTTACCCCGGCGAGCAAATCGTCGATCACCACGGTTACAACGTTTTATTCACCCTGCACGGCGCCATGATGGTCTTTTTGTTCATCGTGCCCGGCATTCCCGCCACGCTCGGCAACTTTTTGTTGCCGCTGATGATCGGCGCTAAAGACGTTGCTTTCCCGCGCCTCAACATCCTCAGTTTCTGGGTGTACCTGTTGGGTGCGATTGTTGTTCTGGGTTCCTTGGTCGGCCCCCCGGGTTCTTCCTGGCTCGACACCGGCTGGACCTTCTACACACCCTACTCGATTGACTCGTCAACGGGTGTTATCCCGGTAACCCTGGGTGCGTTCATCCTCGGTTTTGCTTCGATTCTGACCGGGATGAACTTCATCGTCACGATCCACCGCATGCGCGCACCAGGCATGACCTGGCACCGGATGCCGTTGTTCGTGTGGTCTTTGTACTCTGCGTCTTTGATTCAGGTACTGGCCACGCCCGTTATCGCCATCACCCTGTTGTTGCTCATCATGGAGCGCGTCCTCGGCATCGGTATTTTCGACGCCGGCATGGGCGGTGACCCGGTTCTGTTTGAGAACATGTTCTGGTTCTACTCGCACCCTGTTGTGTACATCATGATCCTGCCCGCCATGGGTGTCGTCGCCGAGATTCTGCCCGTTTTCGCCAGAAAACCGATCTTCGGTTACCGCGCCATCGCCTACTCTTCACTGGCGATCGCCCTGGTTTCCTTTTTCGTGTGGGGTCACCACTTGTTCGTTTCCGGTATGTCAAACTGGTCGCGCTGGATTTTCTCCTTGCTGACCTTCGCTGTTGCCATTCCGACCGCGATCAAGGTTTTCAACTGGATCGGGACCCTCTACAAGGGTTCGGTTAGTTTTGAATCACCGATGCTTTATGCGTGCGGTTTCATTTTCTTGTTCACCATCGCCGGTTTGACCGGTTTGCCTTTGGCAACCCTGGCGACCGACGTTCACTTGCACGACACCTACTTCGTTGTCGCGCACTTCCACTACACCATGCAGGGCGGCACCGTTGTCGCGTTGGTTGGTGGTTTGCACTTCTGGTGGCCGAAAATGTACGGTCGTATGTTTAACGAGAAAATGGCCCAGGTTGGTTTCTGGACCCTGTTCATCGGTTTTAACGCCACCTTTATTCCACAATTCATCATGGGTTACCAAGGCATGCCCCGTCGCTATGCCGACTACCTCGGCGAGTTCCATGACATGCACTTCTTGTCATCCGTCGGTGCGATGGTGAACGGCTTAGCCTACTTCATCATCTTCGGTAACTTGATTTGGGCCGTCTTTAAGGGCAAGCGCGCCGCCGCCAACCCCTACGGTTCCCTTTCACTGGAATGGCAAACACCTTCGCCACCGCCTTTGACCAACTTTGACGAAATTCCCACCGTCACCGATTGGACTTACGGTTACGGCGACCAACAAAAGGCATAGTTAGGGGTTTACGTTCATGTTCAATCATAAAGATGCACCCGATGGTACCTTTTTCAACTTCCACAAAGAACCGCCCCTGGTGGCCTACGAGTTTTTCAAACTCGGCATGTGGATCTTCCTGGCCACCGAAGTTCTGTTCTTCGGTGGATTGTTCGCCGCCTACTTCATCATGAAGTTCAAATGGCCCGAGATCTTTTCCTTGGGCTCGGCTCAGCTCAGCATTCCGTTGGGCGCCACTAACACCGTCATCCTGCTGGCCAGTTCCTTTACGATGGCGTTGGGTGTCGACGCGGCACAACGCAAAGACAAAGGCCGTTTGGTGACCATGCTCGCGCTGACCTTTTTGGGCGCCTGTGGTTTCCTTGTCATCAAGTACATCGAATGGAGTGGCAAAATCAGTCACGGCATCCTGCCTGGCTCCGATGTTTTCTTCAGCGTTTACTACATGACAACCGGTCTTCACTTGATTCACGTTCTGATCGGCATGTACTACATTGGTTTGATGTTTTTCCGTGCCCTTCAGGGTCGTTACACCGATGAAGGTTCCAGCCACGCCGGCGTTGAAGTCGGCGGCTTGTACTGGCACTTGGTCGACATCATTTGGATCTTCCTCTTTCCATTACTTTACTTGTTGGGGGCTCACTAATGGCACACGATCATCACGACGACCATGCCGGAGAAATGGGTCACATTCAACCTTTCAAAGTCTACTTGGGCACCTTCTTGGCGTTGGTTGTTTTGACCGTTGTTACTGTTGCCGCTTCTCGGATCAATTGGGGTAACGCCTTCTTGAACGACGTTGTGGCGATGGTCATTGCAACCATCAAAGCGACGCTTGTTATCACCTTGTTTATGCACGGTAAACACGAGAAGCTGGAAACCTGGGGTTTCATTTGGGCGCCAATCATTCTTTTGGCAACCTTGCTCGCGGCCCTGTTTGTCGATTATGCAGGTCGCCAAAACGACCTGTACATCGAGCCGGCGCCGATTTCCAAGCTCTACGTTCACCAGCCTGAATCCATCACCAAAAAAGCCCACGGCGAAGGCCATGGCGACGATCACGGTAAAAGCGGTGACACCCATGCCCCCGCTACCGACGGCCACGGTGCTGAAGGTGACGACCATGGTGCTACCGATGCCGGTCACGGCGACAGCCACGGTGAAACCGATGCCGGTCACGGTGACAGCCATGACGCTGAAGGTGACGCAAAAGCTACCGACGATCAAGGTGACGCCGCCAAAAAAGACGACGGCGATCACGGTGATCACTAAGAACGGATTTTCACTATGAAAACCAAACAACGAAAACGCGCTGCGGCGCGTTTTCTTCCCGGACTGCCGCTGCTCGCGGCGGTCTTTTTTTTTAGTTGTGGCCGGCCCGCTCAAATGCCCGAGCCGACGGCTTTTGCCGATGCGCCCATGCAATGGTCGGCGCTCACCGGCGACGCCGCGCGCGGCAAAGTGGCGGCCAAGCGTTATTGTATCGGCTGCCACGTGGTCGACGGCGAAGGGCACGCCCTTTCGTCGGCGCCGTCCTTTGCGTTTTCCATGCAACAGCCCCACATTAACCCGGATTACCTGCGCCATTGGTTGTGGAACCCGCCGGCGGTTAAACCGGAGACGGTGATGCCTAACTTGAGCTTGGAAGCCGAGGAAATTGAAGATTTGCTGGCTTTCTTGCGCAATTTCCGCACCGAACCCGTTCAGGGTGAGACCGTCGAACCGGCGGCCGAGCGCGCGGTGCCGCCGGCCCGGTAACGGGAACGCCCTGCGGTTTGATCGGTATGGGTTGCTCGTTAGGGATAATTGATACTTTGTTCCCTGTCGCCTTCCGTTGCGTAATAACTCTGGTAGTAAAGGTCGCGCGTGAAGGGCGACATTTTCAGGCGAATGTGGACTTGCAGTAATCGCCCCGGTTGGCTTAAGACCAGTTCAATCGTATCGGCACGGTATTTATTGCGCGATATACGGCCAACGGTTGTTTGGGTGTCACACGACCAGTGATCGCGTTTGAGGGCGGCGTATAGGTTTTCGCTGAAGCCACGCCAAGGCGGTGAAGGTTGATCTTGGCATAGTGATGCAACAAGCGCCTCGCCGTAGGCGGTCACCTGAGATTGCTGGACGTCGCGACGCCAAAACTCGTAGCCAAAACCCATCACAAACAAAAGCAGCATAACGGCGGTGCGCCGGCTTATCAGCGGCGTATTCTCTTTGGCGCGCCGGGGTTCCGGTGTGATCGGCGCCAATTCCGAAAGCGGTGGCTGAATGTGGCGTGGATGAACCGGTTGCGGTTTTTTGGGGCGTTGTTTGGTTTGTTGCCTTTTCTTTTTCACGAGACCGTCCAGCGATGTCAGAGAGTGTGGGTTGCTTTGTTTGGATCGCTGTCGGCGCGCACTGAGCGGCTGATCGGCGTCTATTGGGGCTTTGACACCCCGTCGTTTTTACCTGTTTCTAGGCTCAAGGGCGTGACGGCTTGCGCCTGCCAGCCTTGTTCAGCGGCGTAGTGTTGGAGGGCGCGACAACGTGCTCCGGCTTCCGGGTGGGTTGATGCCCACGCTGTGGAAGATCCTTCCCGGGCGGCAATTTTCACCAAGAATTGATCGGCCCCACCGATGTGACCGTAGCGCTGTTGAACCATCGCTAGGCCGATGCGATCTGCTTCGCTTTCCTGATCCCGCGAATACTTCAACCCGGCCAGTTGTTCGACTTGTTGCAGTGGGACCAGCGCTTGGTTGTCGCCGAAAAGCAAGGCGCTTGCGAGGGCGTAAACCACGCCGCGACTGAGGCGTTTGAGGTTGTGGCGCGATTGCAGGTGGCCGATTTCATGGCCGAGCACGAAGGCCAGCTCCTGCTCGGAATGGCAATCCGCCAACAAACCACGTGTGACACCAATGGTTCCGCCTGGCAAGGCGAAGGCGTTGGGGTCGTTTTCGGGGATGATGAACAAACGATAGCGGCGCTCGCTTTCGTCCGCCACCGTGAGTTGTTCGAAAATACGCTGGACCTCGGCCGGCGCCTCCGTCTGCCAATCATCGGGGACCGCCGCATTAAAACGGTTTTCCCACGAGATTGGCATGATGTGGACCAAACCAAGAGAGACCCAACCGAGCACCAAATAGAGTCCGCCAAAAAACGAAAGCACCAACAAACTGTTGACGAAAAAACGCAGTTTGCTGCGCTGACCGCGACTGTTGTCGGCGGTTTCTTTTGGGACCCTTGGTTCGATGTGCACGGGGGCGCTCCTGGCTGGGTTTAAACGGCTTGTTGCGAGCGGTGACGTGGTGGTTCGCTGCCGTACCAAACGGCGGTTCCGTAGGCCAGAACTTCGATGGTGCCCATTTGTTTCTTGGCACCTTGCGAAAGCGATGCGGTTTCCATTTTGAGGTTGACGATGATATCGGCACCAAGCGCTTGCTCGCGCATACGCAAGACGGCTTCGCGCCGCGCGCGATCAATCAAACTCGTGTAGGCGTGAACTTCGCCGCCGAAGATGGTGCGCAAGCCGGCAAGCAATTGTTTGAAGCGGTCGATGGAGATGACAACCGAACCACAGACCATTTCGGTGCGCGCGGCAGCGGCTTGGGGCGGCAGCGTTTTGGTGTTGAGGATGGGTTGGCGTGCATAAGCGGTTTCACGCGTTTTGATCGAGGTGTAATGCTTCTTTTCGCGCCGGGCGCCGAACAGACCACCGGCAACCACCAAACCCACGGCGAGAATGAAGGGGAAAAGGTTTGCGATGATTTCCATCATTGGACGCGTACCGCCGTGCCGTAACACAAAATTTCAGCGGCGCCTTGGGCCACACTGGACGTGGAAAAACGCACGTTAACGATTGCATTGGCGCCCAACTCATGCGCTTGTTCCTGCATGCGGCGTGTGGCCTCGTCGCGCGATTCCTTCAACAGTTCGGTATACCCGGTTAACTCGCCGCCGAAGACGTTTTTAATGCCGGCCATAATGTCGCGGCCCACGTGTTTGGCGCGAATGGTACTGCCTTGAACCAGCCCATAATGGGCCGTAATCTCTTTACCGGGAACGGTTTCTAAGTTGGTCATAATCATTTGAAATCACCTTTGTCATGAATGAATATTTCGATAACTCTGGTCAAAACCGAGGGTGTCGGTTTGCCTCGCGCATCAAAAATGCGCGATTTTGTGGCGGTATGAACCGAGCCCACGGCTTCAACAGTTAGAAAAGGCTTGGGTGCACCGAGGGATTGGCGCTGTACACGCTTTTAATTCCCTTGCGCCAAGCTGTTTTGCTATAGCATGTTGAACCAAATTCTCGCGACGCATCGCGCCTTTTCGTATAAACGCGCAAGTCGGCTGTTTTTTCTGTAATTAAATTTGAAAAATCTGATCCCGCCGCTTCAGCGAATCACTTCGGGCTTGCCGCCGCCCGCTTTATCCGTGGGCGCGGTCGTGGTGGTCCAATAGCCGGCGAAATGGGGTTGGGTCTCGAACAGCGATTGGCGCAACCGAATATTGTGTTGGGCCGGGTCACCTGAACGGCTGAATGTCACGATAAGCGCACCGTCGTCGGCGCCGTTTTCGGGGGAGACGCGCACTTGAAGCGGGTCATTGGCAGGCTCGAGCGCACTGAGACCGGCTACGAGTTCGGGGCCGATATCGCGAACGTAGCGGCTGTCAAAAGAAGTGGCGTCGGCCTGATTGAGGTGGGCTGCGACCTCATCGCCAAATGCGACGGCGTCGTTGTGCATTTGGCCGGGCAGGGTCGCGAAATAAATGGCCATCGTTGGGCCGATCAAGAGGCATAGCCAGGCGGCGCGTTTCTGAACGTTGCGGGGTCGTTTCATGGGGTGTCACTCCTTGCTTGGTCGTTGGCAGATAAGGGCTTGCATCGGTTGCCGTGCGAGCGCCAAAAATTCTCAATGTTGCAGGCTTGGCCGGTGAAATTGCCGCGCATACGGATGTGAATGCATGCCGTTTCTGTGGGGTGACATAGCGTCAAGATGATCGGTTTTCCGGTCTTGCCGCGGTAAAAAGGGTCGTTGCGATCCACCGCGACTGAAACGTCCGTGCCGGCCCAAGGTGCTTGCTCCAGAAGCATCGTTAATTCGGGTGGCCACCCGGTGACGTTTTCCGGCTGCCAGGAACGCAAGCCTTGGGGATCATGTTGAACGTTTGCCGCCAGGGACATGCCGAAATCCAAGGCGAGTCCTTCGGCCTTTCGTTGGAATCCCATCACGACCCAAAGCATGAGCAGGACCAGCGGCACGGCCACCATCACGGTGATCCGGTCCCGGCGTTTGCGACGTTCTCGTTCGTTGTTCAGCATGGCATGTCCTTGTTTGAGTGGCAGGGTTTGGGAATCGGCTTGGTGCTTAATCGAGTGCGATCAGGGGGATGCCTCGCACCAACGCCTGTCGCCTGTCGTGTTGGGATAAGTTCAAGCCCATTGGGAAAGCATGGCGGCTTCATGACGGCGCCTGGCAGCCCGGCAGCCCGGCCGCGTGGGCGCGGATAGGCCGCGTCGCCCGCCGCAGGGTCAGGCGAGACAAACGGCGACAAGGGGTCGTCGGCTGCGGCCCATTGTAACAATAGGTAACCGCGCTTGAAGCAAGGGACCGGCATTACCGAAAATGATTGTCGGGGGCCTGCCATGATTGTGGCGTGCTCTGATTTAGCCAGGTCCGTCGTCAGCGTGACTTGCGGAGGTAACCTCATGGTGTGGTTGTTTTTGATGCAATTCTGGGTGGTAAAGCCTCTGGATTGCCCGGTGCGTGAGACCGTGCCGGTGATTGACGGGTCGCTCGCCGACTGGCCCGACGAAAAGTGGCAAGTGTTGTCGAAGCAAAAGGTGGCACTGGCGACGTGCCGTGACGGGCGGTACTTTTACCTGGCGATACGCGGTGAGGATCCCTACTTGGCACGCAAGATTCGGATGGGCGGGCTGACGGTTTGGCTGGATCCTGAAGGTGGGCGCGGCAAAGTGTTGGGCGTTCACTTGCCAGGGCACATGGCGCAGCGGCCCGATCGCGAAGCGGGCGGTTTGGAGGCGGCGCTGCGCAACCCGCCGCCAAAAGACAACAGCGCCGACGCCTTGGTGGTGGTCGGCGGCGACGGCGCTTTTCGCAAAAAGCTGGAACCCGGCGAGGGAGGCGGCCTTGAGCACCGCATGACCTATACCGAAACCGGGTTTTATTATGAGTTGTGTGTTCCATTGAACCGCACTGAGGCGGCGCCCTACGCGGTGGCTGTCGCCGGTCGTAAGCTGGGCCTGGGCTTGGAAACAATGCAGCGGCCAAAACGGCGTGAGGTTGCCGCGCGACCGGACGAGCGTGGTGCGCGTCCCGGTGCAAGCGGCGGTCGTGGCGGTATGGGTCGTGGCGGTATGGGCCGTGGCGGCGGTAATGGGCCCGGCCCCGGCGCGCGTGGCGATAGGGCTGTCGGCGGTGAGCGCAAGGCGGTCATGAAAGCGGCGCTGAAGCAGTGGTTCAGAATTAATTGGGCTGCTTAGGTGCGGTTAAAATCGCAGTGCGTGGTGGACGCTTTTTTCCGAAGCGCTTGAAATAAAAATCTTGGTGACCCCGGCCCGCCTCGCGAAACGCCTCTTCTTTCGGCTATAATGCTCCCATGTTTCGCCAAAAAAGAACGATTTCGAGGTAACCGCGATGGGCTTGTTCAGCGACAAACCGTTTACCCTGGACCGAATTGTCCGGCTGTTGATTACCCTAGGTGTGGCCTACGGTTTGTTTTTGCTGGTGCGGGCTGTACAGGATGTGCTAATTCCCTTTGCCATCGCCGCTTTGCTAGCCTACTTGGTTCATCCATTGGTGAACATTCTCCAGCACAAGGCGCGCATCAAAAATCGCTTGGCGGCCATCATCGGCAGCTTGGTATTGATCACCACGGCGTTGGTTTTGTTTAGCATGACGATGGTGCCGGTATTCATCAAAGAAATTCGCCACGTGGGCCAATTGGTGACCAAGATGGCCAACGACGCCAAGCTCAAGGACAAGGTTGAGAAGTACCTACCGGAGGACATCTCGGTTTACGTGACTGATCTGGCCCAACGCGAGGAAGTACAGGCCTTTTTTAACACGGAGAAATTCGGCGAGTTGGTCATCAACACGCTGCGCACGGTGTTGCCCGGCGTGTGGGGTCTGTTCTCGGGGGCGATGGATGTGGTGATTGGCATCGTCGGTCTATTCATTATCTTGCTGTATTTGATTTTTATCCTGCTTGATTACGACACGATCATGGAAGGCTGGAAGGATTTGCTGCATCCGTCCTACCGTGAAATGACGATTGAAGTGGTTCAAGATTTTGCTTCGGCGATGCGCGGCTATTTTCGGGCGCAAGCGCTGATCGCCGGCATTTGCGGTGTGCTTTTTGCCGTGGGCTTTGAACTCATCAGTCTGCCAATGGGCATTGTCATCGGCCTGGGCATTGGGGTGCTGAACATGGTGCCCTATTTGCAAACCCTGGGTTTAATTCCCTGCGCTTTCTTCGCGCTGGTGCACAGCCTGGAAACCGGCCGGAGTTTTTGGGTGATGATGTTGCTGGTCCTGTTGGTGTTTGGGCTGGTCCAAATTATTCAAGACGGGTTCCTGGTACCCAAAATTATGGGTGATGTGACCGGGCTCAACCCGGCAGTGATGTTGTTGAGTTTGTCGATTTGGGGCAAGCTTCTGGGAATGTTGGGTTTGATTATTGCCCTGCCGATGACCTTTTTGGTGTCTTCCTACTACCATCGCTTTTTGCTCTATTTGGGGAAACAGCACCGCCAAGCGCTGTCGGGCGAGGGCGGTACGTGACCTCTCTCCAAAATTGTGAATATTTCTTCCGACTTTTCGAGGGGTTGCCGCGTCCAATGGAAGCTGACCGCCGCTTGACACTTGGTCGGCCGCCTTTCTAAGATGAAAGGCTGCGTCTCTGGCGCGCCAAAATGGAGGATTCCGTGGCAACATCACCACTCAAGATTTCGCTTCTTTTTAGCTTTCTGTTTTGTCTGACTGCGGTCGGCTTCGGCCAGAATCAGATTGACGACATCGTCGATCGCGATCCTTTCGATCCCAACCGGGGTAAAAAAGAAGAGGTCGTTGAGGAAGAAAAAGAAGAAGAAGTGATTGAGGTTGTGCCGGAAAACGTGGCCTTTGTGCTGGACGGTACGGTGATTTTTCCAAACAACCGCATGGCGATTATTCAATACACGCCGGAGCCCGAGCCGGCCGTGAACCGTGCCCGCATGCTGCCGCCGAAACGCGGCCGCAATGCCGCGCGTCGTTCACCGGTACGCCGGCCCGGCAATCGTAGCCGTTCCAACAGGAAAACCGAAAGCAGCCGTTTGTCGCTGAATGAATCGTTGCAGGGTTACAAATTGACCCAAGTGGAATCCGATTTTGTTGTTTTGACCAAAGGTCGTGAGCAGTTGACCCTGCGGATGTTTAACGGCAGCAAAGAGGATCGCGGCGGCTCGAAAAAAATCGCCAAAGCGGCACCGAAGAAGGTGATCAGCCCGGCCAACAATGCGCGCGCGCTTTCCAAGAATAAGAACAAAAATAACGCCAAGCCCACGCCGGTCCGTAAGGTCGAACCCAAAAAGAATAATGCGCGTCGTCCGAACAACAACAATAACCGCCGTAATAACAAGGCGCAGCCGGTGCGTCGCAGTGTGCCCAAGCGAGAGTTTTAATCCCCGTGGCCGAACAAAATTAGACAAGCGCGCCACGCGGCGCTTGAATCCTGTAGCATGTGACAAGCTCGATTGCGCTGATGCGTGATCGGGCTTTTTTGAGATTGAGGTTCTATGGTTAAACGTTTATCCCATTTGCGCAACGGCATGCAGGTCGTGACCGAACAGGTCGACCACGTCGCCACCGTATCCTTGGGGATCTGGTTAAATCGCGGTTCCCGTCACGAAAGTCCGACGGAAAACGGCTTATTTCACTTCATCGAGCACACCCTATTTAAAGGGACACCGCGTTATTCGGCCCGTGATATCGCGGAGGCTGTCGACGGCGTCGGCGGTATTCTCGATGCCTACACGGCGCGCGAGGAAACCTGCTATTCGATTAAGGTGCGCGCCTGCCATTTGGAAAGCACATTAGGGTTGCTTGCCGACATGTTGCAGCATCCGACCTTCGATGCACGCGAGTTAGCTTTGGAGCGGCAGGTTGTGCTTGAAGAAATTAAAATGGGCGAGGACGATCCCGAGGATCGTGTTTTCGAACAGGCGGTTCAGCGTTATTGGGGGGGTCACGCCATGGGGCGCCCGATTTTGGGACCGGTTGCCAACGTCAAACGTTTTGATTACGATGAAGTGGCCGCGTTTCACCAACGTTTTTACCGCACACAGGACATGGTGGTCGCCGCCGCCGGCGATCTCGATCACGACCAATTGTGTGCGCTCTGTGAAGCGCTTTTTCCCGCGTCTTCGGCTCCGCCGCCGGCTGTGGTCGTCGACGCCCCGCACGCGCACCCTTTCCATCTATACTTGCCCGACGAACGGCTGGAGCAAGTTTCGTTTACCCTGTTTTACGAAGGTTTTTCGGCCACTGACCCGCGTCGCCACGCACTCAATTTGTTGAGCGTCGCGCTGGGTGGCGGCATGAGTTCGCGTTTGTTCCAAACGATCCGTGAGGAACGTGGCCTGGCTTATTCGGTGGGTTGTTATACGGTGCCTTATGCCGATTGCGGGTACTTCAATATTTACGGCGCTTGCAGTCCCGAGAACTACCAAACGGTTCTGGGCCTGTGTTTGGGTGAAATTGGCAAAATGCAACAGGACGGGATTGGCGAAGCCGAGTTGCGGCGCGCCAAAGAACAGGTGCTCGGTACCTTGCTGATGGGGTACGAAAGCACCTACAATCGGGCCTCCTCGCTGGCGCGTTCCCTGATGGTGCATGGCGAAATTTACGATCAACAAAAATGGGTCGACATGATTGAGGCGGTTACCGCTGCCGATATTGCCGCGGTTGCTCAGACCGCCTTTCGGGTTGAAACCCGGGGGTTGGCCGCTTTGGGGGCCGCTTCCGGCCGTCCCGACCCCGATTTTATGGCGACGATGGGCCTTGCCGCCGCGCCGCTCCCTATCTAACCTGAAACGCGCCGCGAAGGATCGCGCTTTTCAAGCTTTATCCCGCCGAAAAAGGAAGACCGATGTCGTTGCAAGTAGAAATCCGCACCTTACCGCACCACGAAGGGCTGCCGTTACCGGCCTACGCGACCGCGTTAAGTGCGGGTGTAGACCTGCGCTACGCGGGCCACGAGACCGTCGTGCTCGAGCCGGGCGCGCGTCATGCGTGTGAAACCGGGTTGTGTATGGCTTTGCCCGCCGGGTATGAGGCCCAAGTTCGGCCACGCTCCGGTTTGAGTCTGAAACAAGGCTTAACGGTGATCAACAGTCCTGGCACCATCGATGCCGACTATCGTGGTGAGATTTTGGTGCCGCTGGTGAACCTCGGCCAAGTGCCGGTGACCCTTGAGCGCGGGCTGCGTATCGCCCAATTGGTGGTGGCGCCGGTGATCCAAGTAACCTGGAAAGAGGTTGAAGTTCTGTCGACAACCGAACGTGGTGAAGGCGGTTTTGGTCACACAGGTGCGCGTTGAGGAGACGACTTTTTGTCGTTTGCATGGCGTCTTTTGCGGGTTGATTGGGCGAGCGATTGTGTTTGAGTGGACTTTTGTAATCTACTTGAAATAAAGGCCTTTGTTGGTTTGCTCGGCGCCGGTTCGTGCGCTTTACGACCGCTTGCGGCCTCTCCCCGTCAACCTGAATAACCATGGACGAACGATCCCAAATGGTTTAATCTTGACTTGGCTTGCGCGGTCATTTAGACCGTTTTCACCTGCCGAACAGCTTGTTAACACCAAACCCGGTTTGGCCAACCAAGTCCTTTCTCGGTGAAAGGCCCATAAGGAGAAGTGCATGGAACTTGACGACCACATGAAAACTCTGCTCAAAGAGTTAGGGGTAGCGCTCCACCATGCCTTAACCAAAGACCAAGCAATTAAAAAAGTGACCGACCAAATCAAGGGAAACGGCTACGACATCTACTTGATTATGGAAGCCAATATTGCGTTGGATAAACGCGAAGAAGAAGGCGAAGGCGTGTTGTTCCTCGGTAAACCCGAAGAGCGTTTCGAAGCCGCCGACCAAAACTTCAACCGTTACGACAAAGAATTTTTGGCGTCACTCAAAATAAAGATTGAAGATCCCAGCGATGACCATGAAAGCTTTGAGCTCGATATTGAAGACGAAGACGAAATTTAACCTGTTCGGCGCGAGCGCCGACGACCTCAAAAAACTGTTAACCGAGCTCGAAGAACCGCCTTTTCGCGAGAAGCAGATCCGCCACTGGATTTACGTCAAACGCGTGCTCGATATTAACGAAATGACCAACCTGTCAAAGTCGTTGCGCGAGAAGTTGCAGGCGACGTGTGAAGTGCGACCCCCGTTGGATTACGAAAAACACGTATCGCGCGACGGCTCGATTAAATACGTGTTTCATCTGGAAGCGGGCGGCGACGTCGAAGCGGTGTACATGCCGATGACCAAAGGCGTGACCATGTGTCTGTCGAGTCAGGTTGGCTGTGCCCAGGCGTGTAGTTTCTGTATGACCGCGCAGATGGGTTTTATTCGCAATTTGTCGCCGGCCGAGATTGTCGGCCAGGCCTTCGTGATTGCCCGCGAGATGCAGTTGGACGATCCCTTTAACATTGTGATGATGGGCATGGGTGAGCCGTTGTTAAACCTCACCAACTTGACCAAGTCATTGGATCACTTTATCGATCCGTTAGGGCTGAATCTATCGCCACGCCGCATTACCGTCAGTACCAGCGGGCACGTGCGTAACTTGCTTAAACTTGGCGAATACAAGCGTTTGCCACGTATCGCCGTATCGCTGAATGCGAGCACCGATGAACAACGCAATCACTTGATGCCGGTTAACTTGAAGTGGAACATCAAAGAGCTCTTGGCGGCTTGTCGCCAGTTGCCGATTCCACCGCGCGAGCGTCTTACCTTGGAATACGTGCTGATTGAAGGTTTGAACGACAGCGCGGCCGATGCCAAACGGTTGGTGCGTTTGGTGGCCAATTTGCGCTGTAAGATTAACCTGATTCCCTTTAACGAAACGCCGGAGTTGTCCTACAAACAACCACCGTTGCCTGTGATTGAGCGTTTTCAAGAGATTCTCAACCGCTCTAAGATTCTCAACACCGTGCGTTGGTCGAAAGGTCGCGATATTGGCGCGGCTTGCGGCCAGTTGGCCACGCCGATTGCCAAGCCGGGTCCCAACTTGCGCGTGAGTTAAACCCAACCTGCGCGCTGTGTGGCGGCGCCTCGCATCAGTTGTTGCGGGGCAACCGGCCGAAAAAGTGCTCATGGCCTCGTCGAGGATCGGTGTGCTTTTGAATCTCATGGCGCACCAGCACTTTGACCACCGGCTTCCTCGGTCCCACCTTTTGGGCTTAACTAAGGTCGTTTTGCGAACTTGTTTTGATTTTCTCAAAGGCTGAATTTTCGGGTTTTATTTGCTGTGCCGGCTGCAGGCGGTTATGAGGGCTTTTCAGCGTAAAAAAAATCGTTTATGCTCGGGGTGTTTTGGGTTGTACTGGACAGCCCCGAGCTTGCCGCTACGCACGGTTGTGTGCTTTATCGCCGGACGGTGCTGATTCCCTGCTTTACCTTGGGCGGCGGCTTTTATTGAGATTTATCGTACGAAAGAGAGGGTGGACCCATGGATGGAGAACAAACAATTGACGACTTGACCTGTGCTTGGGAACAAGACGGGGATGTGATTGTAGAAGAGCTTGATAAATTTATTCTTTCCAAGGGTGCCTGGTCAACGATCATGTTCCTGTATCGCGAAAAGAAAAACGACGGCTCTTGGAGTGATCCCAAGGTTCGCGTTCAGCGCTACCAGAAGTCACGCGGCCGTTACATGAGCAAAAGTAAGTTCAATATCAGCTCTGAGAAGCAAGCGCGTATGATCGTCAAGCAGTTATTGCACTGGTACGACGACAACGCGGAAGAGGCCTAAGCGCCGAAGAGAGGCCGACTTTTGGCTGACGTTATGGAGATTCGCAGTCGTGCGAATCCCCGTTACAAAGAACTCAAACAATGGCAACGCGCCGGTGCAAGTGCACCGGTGCTGCTGGTTGAAGGTGTGAAGCTGATCCGCGAAGCGACAGCCGCCGGGTTGCGGCCGCAAGCGCTGTGGACCACGCCCGCCTGTGATGTCACCTTTAACTGTCGCACTTATCAAGTGCCGGCCGAAATGTACGGCGCTGTGTCGCCGACGCGTTCGGGTAATGCGCCGCTGGCGGTGTTCGATAAAACGCCGCTCTTGAAGCAGAAGCCGCCGTCACAGGGGCGTTTCTTATTGCTCGATGCTGTTCAGGAGCCAGGCAACGCCGGTGCCTTGATTCGGGCTGCAACGGCCTTCGGGTTTGACGGGGTGATTTACGCTCTGCCTGGCTGTTCGCCTTTTCACCACGCCTGTATTCGCGCTTCGGCGGGCACGGTTTTTCACACGCACCATTATGTGCTCTCGGAAGAGGCGCTGGCCTTGTGGCTGCGGGAAAACGCTTTGCCCGTGTTCGGTGCCGATGGCTCGGGCCGTGCCTTGGGCGGGATCCAGTGGCCGGCTGATTTGGTGTTGGCCATGGGTAATGAAGGCCACGGTTTGCGCGATTCGGTGCGTGCCCGTGTGACCGATTTGGTGGCGATCCCGATTAGCGCCAAGGTGGAAAGCCTTAATGTCGCGGGTGCGGCGCACATTCTGATGTACGCCGTCCAAAACGCCCGCTAACGACGCCGCAAACAAAACAACCCCAAATCAATCGCCGCTATTCGTGGAACACGCGGCGAAGGTTTGGGGTCGTGGGTTAATTGGAGGGGTGGCTCGGTTAATCGAGGACGCGCATTTCGATGCCTGGTTTGAACTTGACGGTGTACGTTTCGGGGATCTCGATGGTTTTCGCGCGTTGGATATCACGGCCTACGCTTTTTTTGCGGAGTTTCTTTTGGAAGACACCAAACCCACGGATTTCAATTCGCTCACCGCGAACCAGGGAATCTTTCATCTCGTCCAAAATGACATCTACTGCTTTTAAGGCAACGACTCGGGGAATGTCCACACGTTCGGTAATTTTCTCAGCAATGTCGATCTTGATCATCTGGATAACCTCCGGAGAAGGTCTGTCGTCGACCTTTTCACCTGGTAACTTGCGTGGTGTACCTGCTTGCCGGCCTTCCGTTAAAGTTCCGCCAAGGCGATGCAAAGCAATGCACCAAAAGCGCTATCTTCTTCAAAAGGTGATGGTAAGCGGGGGACCAGTTCAAGCATGATAACACAAATCTCGGCGGGGAAAAACGATAGATCCACTAAAATGAGCTTGTTGGGCCTTTTTGGGGACCATTTGCCCCTCGTTTTCCCCTCGTTTTTTCGTTTGTTTTCGCCCGCTTGATTGTGATTGACCCATGAGGTCATAGGTGATTTTCAGTTAACAAGAAATTTTGTTTCGCCGTCGTCCTTTATCCTTATAAATGATGGTTTGCAGGATTTTAGTCGTAAATCCGGTCGGAAATGGGGGCCGGTGGTCGACGATTGTTCCTGATTTAGCGGCCTGTTTCAGCTTTCGGCGTCTCGCGCTGCAAGATGTTGATGTCTTCAATTAATCGCGTGACATCAACGGTGCGGGTTCCGTTGTAAACGCCGCGAATCCGTCCTTTACCGTCAACCAGGAACAGGTTTTCGGGGTGCAGGAAGGTTTCGCTGCCGGCGTTTTGATTTTTACCTGAATTGAGCGATTCGGGTGGATGAAATCACACAAAATGTTGGTGCGATTTCGCCACTAAGAATCGCTCATTTCAGGTTTTAAGGCCGTCGGCAAAGTAAGAGCCGCGCGCCGGCTGGTAGGTGGCGTCCTTGTCACCAGTGGTTAGCTGCCAACGCGTGCTGTCGATGCCAAACTTTGCGGCGTAAGCGGCGAGCACGGCCGGGCTGTCCATGTCGGGCGTAACCGAATAGAAAATGAGCGTTACTTCGGCGACTTCGTCTTGAACGCGCTTGAGGTTGCGTGTGAGCGTGGCGCAAATGCCCGGGCAGCTGGTGTAAAAGAAATCGGCGGCGTGGATCTTACCCAGCAGGTCGGCGCGACGCACGGTTGCGCCTTGTTGGTTGGTGAACTGGAAGTCGGCGATGCGGTGACGGCCGACCTCGGTCGTGGCTGATTCGGTGTCGGGTCGGCGTGGTGTGAAATCGGCACTGTCGTAGAACGGCAATTGCGGGGCGGTGCTTGCGGCGGCCTTAAGCCAAGCCGGGTGATTGGGCGTTTCCCGGTGACGCCTCAAGATGGGTTAACCGGCCGAGCTCTAGTTCTTTTGATCCACTGGGCATCACGGCGATGTTTCATGGCGGGTTATGTTCGTTTAAACGGTGTCTGGTGCTGATCCCTTATTCCTAGAAAGACCGCATGCCGTAGGGCATGCGGTGTGTCGCAATGATTAACGGTTTAGCGCAGAGGGTTAGAATTGGCTAATGGAGAGGCCGCTGTCCTAAGGGCATGGTTCGCGATTCGTATTTCCTTTAGTGAGAGCCCGCGAAAGGGTGCCGGCTAGGTTTTCTTGCGCCAATTGGAAGATTGGGCACCTGCTCCGGTGTTCGGAACTCCGCCACCTTCCGGACCGACGTGGAACACTTCAATTGTTTGGTTCCTAAACCGGAATCTTATCGATTGGCCCCTTTCCACTTGGTACCAATAGGCACCATCATCGGTGGCTCGAAACAAATGGAAATTGTTCTTGATGAAACCTGTAACCCTGGGTTGGGTGAGCGTTGTCGAACCATCACGAAAGTGCTTAGATCCGCTGGACAAAAAGCGGATATTTCCGTTTTGGGCGGCAGCCTCCACCGGATTGGCGGGGGGTGCCGGCTGGTGGGGTTGGGGCGGGGGCGCTGCATGGAAGGCTTGAGGAGCACCGTACATGGGTTGGCCATATGGATCCACGGGTTGGGGGTATGGAAACGTGGCCGGAGGTGGCGTAAACATTGGTTGTCCATATGGGCCCACCCATAAGGGCAAGGGAGCCATCGGTTGACCAAATTGATCAACGGGGTAGGGAGCCATGGGGATCCCTTGCGGCGGCATCGGAGGAACAAACTGCTGCTGCATGGGTTGACCTTGTGGCGGCCCTGGGTAAACAAGGGGTATCGGGGCAGTAAACGGCTGACCGTTATTGTGTTGGTACATACACGACTCCTGATTGGTTTATAAATGATGCACCCAATTCACTCGGACTCGGGTACACCCCCAAACGCCGGTTGAAACCATGGTTTGGTCAAAGCCGGTTCTGAGTATGGGGGACCTCCAAATTGCAAGGACGATGCCGCCGGTTACCGCGGCCTTTTTTCTGTCGGGGCCGGTCCGGAACGCCCTGACAAGGTGGTTTCACGAATTCAAACCAGGGTGTTGTGTTGTGTTTAAATGTTTGTTTTTAATGTGTTTGTTGGTTTTTGTGGGCGCTGCTGTCCGAGACAAGTCGGGTGGTCTTGACAACTGTGGGTGAGAGAATACCGGTGCCCGGGTGGCCTTGAGACCTGAAACCAGTTGAGATACAGGTGTCACTTGTGCTCATGGACTGGAGCTCGATGAAGGAGGCGCCAGAGTTTTGGCGGAATAGGTAAAAAATCGATCCCCCAAAAAAAAACCGCATGCCGGGCGGCATGCGGAAAAAGCCTTGATACAGAAGAGTGGCTGAGAGAGATGGGCGTCGTCCTGCGTATCACGGCGACGCCGTTGTGTTTTAAAGTGGCGTGACCGAGAACCAGTTCAGGTTCCAACCACCGGCTGGTGCGAAGATGCCGAAGCGCTGCATGCCCGCAGGCAATTCAACTACCGTTTCAATGGTTTCCCAGTTTTGCCAACCGCCGGTACGCGGCACATTGAGCTTTTGGTAAACGATGTCGCCGCCGGCTTTTTCGAACTGCAGCTCACCGCCGCCGTTCTGGCTGGCGACGCGGAAGGCGACACGGTAGCGGCCGGCACGGGGCAGGTCCATTTCGGGGTAGGACATCCAGTCGCCGGGGTCAATCCAGCCAACATTTTGGCCGCCACCTTGGTCGCTGCAACCTTCGAGTTGGACGCCGTTCATGACCAGGTAATCCTCGCCCTGCATGACGAGGGTTTCGCCGCCGGGGTTGTCACCGCCCTGGACGTCGAACCAGTTGATGTTAAAACCGCCGGTCAGGGCGAGCAGGCCGAGGCGTTGTTCGCCGGCGGGCAGATCCAGGTCAACCGTGACGTTGGTCCAGTTCTGCCAGGCGCCCGTGGCCGGGATGTTGACAATCGCGTAGACCGCCGCGCCGCCGCCTTGCTCGATTTGCAGTTGGCCCGCGTTTAAGCCGGCAACGCGCAAGTTCATCGTGTAGCGGCCCGCGCTGGGGACGTTGACGGCGTAGCTCAGCCAGTCGCCGGGGTCAATCCAGCCGACATTGAGGCCGCCGCCTTGGTCACTGGTATTTTCGGTTTGAATGCCGTCCATTTCGCAATAGGCCTCGGCTTCAATTTTGCCTGGCAGCGTGGCGCTTTGATCGCAGCCGTCGCCGCCGTCGGATCCATCGCCGCCGTCGGATCCATCGCCGCCGTCACCGCCGTCGCCACCGTCACCGCCATCGCCGCCGTCACCACCACCGGGGATGGGGTCGGCCGCGCGCACGAGGTTGCGCACCAAACGGCCCGAGGGCGTCAGCGCGCCGTCGTTCCAGCCGCCGCTTGTGCTTGCGCCCGGCCACATGGCCGAAGCGCCTTCGGATTTGTCGTTGACGGCCCAGTTGGCGTGGCTGATGCCGTTTGCTTTCATGAAGTTAATCCAGGCACGGGTTTCGCCCTCGTTCACACCGCCGTCACCGTTGGCGTTAACGGTGCCCCACTCGGTGACAAACAAGGCGATGCCGTTGTTCATGGCTGCTTGAGCTTTGTCGCGCAAGTACTGACCGTGCGTGCCCGCGTAGAAGTGCAAGGTGTAGGCGATGTTGTTGGCATTAATCGGGTTCCACGAAGCCTCTTCGACTTCCTGCGAGTAGAAACGCGTGCCGACAATTATCAGGTTGTCGGGATCGATTTGGCGGATGGCGCCAATCACGCGTTCCGCGTAGGGTTTGATGTGGTTGTCCCATGACGCGTCGCCCAGCGGTTCGTTGTAAATCTCGTAAATCACATTGGGATGGTTGCCGTAGCGGCGCGCCATATCTTGGAAGAAGCTGACCGCTTGGTCGGGGTACTGGTGGGCGTGGTGCGAGTGCCAGTCAATGATGACGTAGATGTCGTTGGCAATCGCTGCATCAACCACGCGCATCACTTTTTGTCGGTTGCCGTCCGGGTCTTGGAAGTAACCGCCGCCGTCGTCAACACCCATGGCCGCGCGTACAACGGTGGCGTTCCAGTCGCGTTTCAGCCAGCCGACAACGTCGCCGTTGTAGAACTTCTCGCCGCCCCAGCCGTTGTTGCTCCAGAACAGGCTGGCGCCACCGAGACTAACTGCTTTGCCGCCGCTGACGACGCGGTTACCGCTGACGGTCAGCGGTGGGACCGCCCAGGCGGTGGCACAGGTCAACGCAAAGAGCAGACACAGCAGCAAGCTGCGCTGAAAAGAACGAATGAAATGAATTGGAAACATCGTTTTCTCCTCAAAAATCGATTGAAAAAAGGTGGGCGGACACGGGCCGGGGGGCGACCCGCACCGCCCTGGGAGGGTTCAACTTACTGACACACCGAACCTTGAATGACCGGGATTTCCGGCTCGCCGTTCGGCGTACCCAGCACGCCTTTGAAACCAAAAACCACCGTTTGGCCAGGCTGGATGACGCGGTTCCAGTCGAGGTGACCCGCGCGAATTTCGCCCGATCCCTCGCCGTCAATGACCGCGTTCCACGCGTGTTCGAGGCGATCCCGCGTGAAGGTCCAACTGATGTTCCAGCCGTCGATCGGCGTATCGCCGTCGTTGGTGATTTCAATGTTGGCCACGAAACCGGTGTTCCACACGTTTTGGATGACGTAACGGCAGCTACCACCCGCAACCGGAACGCCGATGATCGTGACCGAGTCGCTGACACCGGTGCTGCTGTTCTCGTTTAACAGCTCCAGTTCAATCGTGTTTTCGCCGAGGTTGAGGCCGTCGCTGACGGTCATCGGCGCGTTAAGTGGGAAGGTGCCCAGGTCGGCACCGTTCACGCGGGCGGCAACGGCTGTGCCGCCGGTGGCGTTAAAGGTCACCGAAACCGCGTCACCGATGGTGAAACTGTCGAAATCGGCCGGCGCGGTGATCGACAGTTCGGGTTCGGGAACTTGCAGGAACACCGTGATGCTGTCGCCGACGGAAGGGTCGTCGGCCAGTTGCACATCAAGCACGTTGGGACCGTCAACCAAGTTGACAACAACCGGGCTGGTGACGTCGCCCAAGTCGATGCCGTTGTTGCTCAACAGCACGGTGCTGTCGGTGTTGGCCACGTCGAAGCGCACCAACACTTGGCTGGTTTCCAGTTTGTTGACAACCGTGCCGTCGGCGGGGGCGGTGAAGCTCAGGCGCGGCGTGGGGGCGACGACGGTGATCGTTGCCTCGGCGCGTACTGAGGGGCGACCGACCAGGCTTAAGGTTAAGGTGTGGGGGCCGACCGCGAGCTCTTCGAGCGTGGTCGGACTGGTGACCACGCCTTGGTCTTCGCCATCGACAGCCAGTTGTACATCGTAGGGACTGTCTTTGCTGAAGCGCAGCGGAACCGCTTGGTTCCAATCAAAACTTTCGCCGTCGCGCGGTGCCGCCAAGCTGAGTGCGTGTTCGGCGATGGTGATCGAAACCGTTGCGGCGGCGGATGACAAACCGTCGTTGTCAATCGCACGGAACATAAACTGATCCTGGCCGGCGGCGTTGCCGTTGGGTTCATAGGTCAAGGCCGGTGCGTTGCCGCTCAGTGCGCCGCGATTGGGGACACTCAGGATTTCGTAAGCGGTGACCTCGCCGTCGGCGTCGTCGGCTTGAAGGGTGAAAGCAGCCGGCACGCCGATATAGGTGCTCAGCGATTGGTTGTCGGCCGTTGGTGGGCAACCCGCGTTGCAGCCACCCGCCGGCTCGATGCCCGCGATACGTTGGCCGCCGCGATAAACCGGGATGCGTTCGGTTTTGACACCGAAGGAACCGCCGCCGCCGTCGATACCGGCGAAGCTGAAATCGTTGCTGTTATCCCAAACAGCCGCGTTGCTGTTGAGGGTCAAACGGAATTGGACCTGTTTCTTCGAGGCCGACTGGCCGGCGGGTGCAATCGACACGTCGTCGAAGTGAACTTCAATGAAGTAAATGTGGTTGGCCGCGTCATAGACTTTTGGCCAAGTGAAACCCGAACCTTGGTTGTAGGCCGTGCGTGCGCTGACATCCTCAACCGTGAAGCCCGCCGCGTAGATTTCGCTTAAATCAACGTAATAACGATAACTGAGGTTGGTGTCGTTGCGCGACGGCCATGCCGAATGGTTGTGCAGTGTGCCGGCGACTTCGATGAAGTTGTTGCCGGAAGCGTTGGGTTTGGCGGTGACAAAATACTCGTCGTCGCGTGGTTCGGGTTGGGGGAAGGTCGCGTCGGGTTCGCCGCCGAATTCCAGGTACAGGCGGGCGACGGCCGAGGTGAAACCGGCGTTGTAATCGGTGGCGACTTCGTTGCGGATGTAATCGTCGCGTGAATCGCTGTAGTTGTCGCTGTCGTCCGGGCCGCCGACAAGTGCGCCGTACAAAATGTGACGGTTTTCAACGGGATCGTTAATCGCGTCGTTCCAGCTGCCGTGGGCGGTGCGGTGGTGGGGTTTGGTGGGTGCGTTGTTGCCGTAACCAATCACATAACTGCTGTTGCGCGGGTTGTTGCCGAGCATGTACTCAACTTGGCGTACGGCGAAACCGTGGTAACGATCAACCAAATCGCCGTCGCCGCCGTTGGCTTGCAGGTAATCGGCGTAAACCAAGGCGATGAACGAGGTGTTGGCCGCATAACGCAAAGCGCCCCAGGTATCCAAATAAGCCAAGCCACCTGGCGTGTAACGCACGCGGTTGCCGTTGGTGCCCACCGTCCAGTAGTCGAGCCAGCGCTGGGCGTCTTCTTTGTAACGCGCTTCACCGGTGGCGGCCGCCATCATCACGTAACAGCCGTAAGACTTGTCGTCCCAGGCATGGGTCCAGCGGTAACTCTTGGCACTTTGGCCTTGCTCGGTGCTCAGACCTTCGTACTCTTCACGCGCTTTGTTCAGGTAGGCCGCTTCACCGGTGGCGCGGTGCAACCACAAGGCGCCCCACACCAGTTCGTCTTGGTAACCGCTCCACGAACGATAAAACGCCGTGGCGTCGGTAATGCACTCGTGGTACGCGCCGCGATAGGTGTCGGCGAAGTTGTAGAGTTGACGCGCGTGTTCTTGCAGCGTGTCGGCATAGGCCGCGTCGACTTCGCGGAAAACCATTGAGGCCGCTGCCAAAGCCGCCGCCGTTTCACCGGTCAAGTCGGAACCGGGACAACTTGCATCCACTTTGTAAGCAGGGCGCGCCATCGGCATAACTTCGGCGCTGCCCCACCAGCTGTGGTCGGCTTGGCCGCTGCCGACTTGGCCGTAAAATTCGTTGGGTGCGGTGTGGCATTTTAAAAAGTAATCGGTGGCCCACTTGAGGTTGGCCAAAGCTGCATTGTACTGACCGCTTTGCACATAGGCGTCGCGGTACTCGACCATGCCCCAGGCCAACATGGTGGTGGTGGCGGCCATCGGGAAACCAAATTTGACGTGATCGCCGGCGTCGTACCAACCACCGGTTAGGTCGTGGCCCACATCGGCGCCGTCTTGGAGGGCGGAATCGCCGCGCCAGGAAACGCGGTTATCGGCCGGCAGCGGACCCGAACGTTGCGCCTCGTAAAAGAACATCGATTTTTGCAGGACCTCGCCGTAGTTGGGCGTGTCGGATGTTTGGGCCAAGACCGGCGCAGCGGCGCCGACGATCAGCAACGCCGCCAGAAACAACGTGCCGAGGCTCTGTCGCAGAAAACCTAATCGAAAGGTCATGAAACTCTCCTCAAAAAGTGAAAGAAGGTAAAGCGCGGTTTGGGCATGGCAAAGCCGTCCCTTGTTTGCCTTGGAACAGGCACAAAGGCATGGGCGTACCAAAACCGGGCGAGGTTAGAAGACCTAGAAACGAAGGGACACCAAGCGAAGGAAGCAGGGCGGCGGGTCCCATTCGTGTGTTGCCGAAAAAGCGCGAAAAGGGCTACAGCGTGTTGCCTAATATTTGTGAAGCATGGCGTGATCGATTGTGAAGAACAGCGGTCGCGTGTGCTGTGTGTGATCAATCATGAATGCTGTCTAAAAGTAAGGAAAAGCGCTGTCGATTTCGTGAATTTTGGGTTTGTGTGTGAACGAAAACAAGAAAAGAGAATGGTTCAAAAAGAGGAACCAAAAGTGTGTGGTGTAGCTGAGATGAAGATCATCCATGTCATTAAAAAAGTGACGCGGGTGTGCAGCTAATGAATTAAGAGAATGAATAAAAGAAACAAGGAAAAAGTGTTTCCTGTGAAGGACAAGGTTATCTTAGGTCTGTGTGACAACGCTGTCATTGAGCGATCTCACGTTTTGATCGGGCACGGTATTTCGCGGCCGAGGATTTGTACTCAAGGGGTTGGCGTGGCTACCCGCGAAAATTTGCACCGAGCGTCCAACCACTTTGCGTTAGAATACTTGCGGGACAGAACCACACCGGCAATTGCAACTTCCGAGCTGCTATCACGGCGGTAGGTGATGTCGCTTGGTTGCCCCTGGTCGGCATGCTTCGACGGGGGCGTGATGGTTAAACAAGCAACTGGGATAAGCTGGGTTAGTTGGGTGACGCGGCGCATTGAGGGTTCTCGAGGCGCGGGGGGCACCTTGAAAATGGACCCGGTTAGCGGTGAATTTTCCGGTGGTTGGCCGTAGGGGAGCGGCCTTGTTGCCGTGGGGATTTCGGTTGTCCGGCGTGGGATGGCACCTAAAAACGCGCCCGGTAGCGGTGGTTTTTTGGGATTAAACGGCTTGTTGTCGCTTGGTAAACGCCTCGTTGGTGGGGATGCGGGGGCGGGAATACAGCGCACGGGTTAAGGAGAAGGTCGACCATTGAAACATTCAGGAACAGGAAAACCGATAGGCAAAAAAGCAACGATCGACGACGTTGCGGCCTTGGCCAAGGTATCGATTAAAACAGTATCACGCGTGTTTAACGCGGAACCCAACGTACGGCCCACAACGCGTGAACGGGTGATGGAAGCAGCACGAGCTTTAGATTATCAGCCGAACTTGTCGGCCAGGCGTTTGGCGGCCAAAAGAGCATTTGTGATTGGGTTGTTGTATGATAATCCACAGTCAGACTACATTATTGCCATTCAAGAAGGCGCGCTGCAAATCTGTCGTCAATATGGTTATCATATGTTGATTCATCCTTGTCATGAGGAACAGACGAACCTCGTGTCGGATATTGTTAATTTACATAGCCAGGGGATGGTTGACGGTTTTTTACTATCACAGCCGATTTCCGAGAATCCGGCCCTCATTGAAGCGCTTCATGAGCGCGAGATTCCCCATGTGCGGATTTCGCAGCGGGCCTTGGGTGAGGCGCCCTGCATTTCGGTAAACGATGAAGAGGCGGCGTATCGGTTAACGCACCATTTGATTGAGTTGGGTCATCGGCGCGTGGGTTTTGTGATCGGGCATCCCGACCACGGTTCCAGCCATGATCGTCATCACGGCTACTTGAAAGCCATGCGCGAGGCCGGCTTGACGGTTGATCCCGATTGGGTGCAACAGGGCTTGTACAATTTTGAGTCGGGTTACAGTGCCGGGCGACGTTTGTTGGCGGCCGCGCAACGCCCCACCGCTGTGTTCGCCGGCAACGACCACATGGCGATGGGTGTATTAACTGCCGCCCACGAGCAGGGCGTCGGCGTGCCGGATCAGTTGTCTGTGTGCGGCTTCGACGATACGCCGATGGCGCGTTATTCGTGGCCGCCGTTGACGACCTCGCGCCAGCCGATCCACCAGGTGGCCTTGCTGGCGGCCGAGGTGCTGTTGAAACGCATTCGCCGCGAGAACGGTGGCGACAGCAGCCACCTGCTCCACTGCGAATTGGTGCGTCGCGAGTCAACTGCGCCGCCACCGCCGACCACGACCTAAACCGCGTTATTTACGGCGGCGATGTTGGCCAATGCTCTGGGCAACAACAATTTGTGGCAATGGTTGACGCGCTTTGCCGGTGCGCCTGTGTTGCCTGCAAATCATGTTGTGCCTGATGTTTGGCCTTTATCATTCGCCCAATCGCGCGTTTTAGGTTTTGCCGCTCGGTCGGCCGAGTGTGACCTGCACGCGAACGGTTGCGCCCGCCGGTGCTAAGGGCAGCAGGTTGCCGCTGATCGGTTCGCCGTCGACTGTGATCGCGGCGACGCCTTTGGCGACGCGGTTGGGGTTGGTGACCTCAATCTGGTAATCGGCGCCGCGAAAGCGTCGGTTGGTGTTGAAGCCACGCCACGAGGGCGGGATACAGGGGTCAATGCGCAGGCCGTCAAAATCCGGCCGCACACCGAGAATGTGCTGGGTTAAGGCGTACCAACTCCAGGCGGCGGTGCCGGTGAGCCATGAGTTCTTGGCTTCACCCGGGACGGCCGCTTCTTTGCCGGCGATCATTTGGGCGTAGACGTAGGGTTCGGTTTTGTGGCGGGCGGCGTGGGTTTCACGCCAGGGCGGGGCCGTCTTGCAGAACGTTTGAAAAGCGCGTTCGCCGCGACCCAGTTGCGTCTCGGCAATCACAACCCACGGGTTGGTGTGACAAAAAACCGCCCCGTTTTCCTTGTAACCCTTGGGATACGAGCTGATTTCGCCGAGAGCCGGGTCGTAGTGCGAATATGCCGGATAAACCAGAACCACGCCGTGCTCGCAGCCCAGCAGCGCGTGCACCGAGTCAAGCGCCCGTTCGGCGCGGCCGTCGTCGTGACCGACGCCCGCCATCACGCACCAGGCTTGCGGTTCGACGAAGATGCGGCCTTCGCGATTCTCGCTTGAGCCGACCTTGGCGCCGTCGTGACGGTAAGCGCGCAAGAACCAGCGCCCGTCCCAGCCGTGCTGGTCGACCGCCGTGCGCATGGCCGCCAAGTCGACCGCTGCTTTCTCAGCCAAGTCATGTCGATCGAGCCGTTTGCAGATGCGGCGGTAGTCGGGGCCGACGTACAGGAACAGCCCGGCGATCATCAGCGATTCCGCCACGCCTTGCTCGACGATGTCGGTGGTTTGAAACGATTCGTCGGGATTGTTGGAGAAGCAGTTGAGATTAAGGCAGTCATTCCAGTCGGCGCGCCCAATTAACGGCAGCCCGTGAGGGCCGCGATGGTTGCCGACATGCTCGAACGACGCACGCAGATGGTCGAACAAGGTCGTTGGTGTGTGCTCCGTGTCGTCGGCAAAAGGTGTTTGTTCCTGCAGGATCGTTTCGTCGCCGGTTTCGCGCAGGTAGGCCGCCGTCGCCAAAATCAACCACAAGGGGTCGTCGTTAAAACCACCGCCGATGTCGGCATTGCCTTGTTTCGTTAAGGGTTGGTACTGGTGATAGGCGCCGCCGTCGCGGAACTGAACCGCCGCCAGGTCGAGGATGCGTTGGCGCGCTTGGTCCGGCATGGCGTAGACAATGCCCAGCAGGTCCTGGTTCGAATCGCGAAAACCCATGCCGCGCGACACACCCGATTCAAACAACGAGGCGCTGCGCGAGAGGTGGTGCGTGACCGCGCACTGGTACGGTGCCCAAATGTTGACGAGGCGATCCAGGCGCGGTTCTTCGCTGCGCAGTTGAAAGTGCTCGAGGTAGGTTTGCCAGTGCTCTTGCACTTTGGCGAAGGCTTCATCGACGGCGGCGCGGTCGGCAAAACGCTGTTGAAGCGCGTTCATCGGTGCGGTGTTGACGTCGCCCGAATCATCGAACTTGGCGGCCTGCGCGTTTTCCACGTAACCGACCAAAAAAACCAAGTCCCGTTGTTCCCCTGGCTCCAGGTCGACGGCCAGTTGCAGCGCCGCCATTGGCGACCAACCGTTGGCTATTGATTGTGTGCTAAAGCCTTGGGCCACAACCGCCGGCTTGTGATAAGCGCCGTACGGGCCGAGAAAGGTGTCGCGGTCGGTATCGAACCCGACCAGGTCGTGGTTAACCGCATAAAAGGCATAGTGGTTGCGGCGTTCGCGGTACTCGGTGATGTGGCACAATGCGCGGTCGGTGACCAACACCTCGCCGGTTGAGAAATTGCGTTGGAAGTTGTTTTGGTCGTCATGGGCGTTCCACAAACACCACTCCACCGCCGCAAACAGCTGTAACCGGCGCCGGCGCGCGCTGCGATTGTGGATCGTCAAGCGCTGTACCTCGCAATCGGCGTCGCGCGGGACGAAACACAACAGGTTACTGACGATGCCGTCGCGTTCGGCGTTGAAGCGGGTGTACCCCAAACCGTGGCGACAGCTGAAGTGCTCCAGGTCGGTTTGTGTCGGTTGCCAGGTGGGTGACCAGATCTGATCGCCCTCACGCAGGTAAAAGAGCCGGCCGTTTTGGTCGCGCGGCACCTGGTTGTAACGGTAGCGGGTCAGGCGGCGGAGTTTGGCGTCGCGGTAGAAATGATAGCCGCCGCCGGTGTGCGAGATGAGGGCGCGGAAGTGGTCGTTGCCGAGGTAGTTGATCCAAGGGTAAGGCGTGTACGGGGTTTCGACGACGTATTCGCGCGCGTCGTCGTCGAAACGGCCGAAACGGGTGCGCACGAGGTTTTCAGGAGCCGTGTATTCCAGGTCAATGTTCGAGTTTGTCATACCATGTCTTCTTCAGTGTGCCGCAACACAGCGCCGTCAGCACCAGCGTTACCGCCACCGAGAATTCCTCCTTGATCACAATAAATATCGGCAACGCGACCAGCGCTGTTTGCGCGACAATGCCGACCGCGACGTTAAACATGTCGCGGCGGAACGCCGTGTTGCGCACCAGGACCGGGTTGCGTTCGCGAGCGAGGCGGTCAATGGGGGCCCAAAAGCCCCATGGCCGCACCGTTTCGTAGAAGCGGACCAGCGTTTCGCGGTCGTCGGGTTCGGTCCAGAGACTGGTGACGACGGCGGCGGTGCCGGAGACCGCGAGTAAGCCGGGGAACAGGTAAAGCGGCAGGATGTCGGCGGCAATGTGCGGCAGCATTGGCCCGAACAGGGTGGGGAAAACCAAGGCGCAGGCAATGCCGCTCGCCATGCCCGCAAAGAAGCCGTAGCCGTTAAAGCGCCACCAGTACCACTTGAGCACGTTGGCGGCGGCGTAACCGCCCCACAGGCCCGACACCAACCACTGCAGCACACTGTTGATGCTGTGGACGTACAGGCCGATCATGGTGCTCACCAAAACGACGGCCACCGAGACCGCGTAACCGGCGTAAATCAAACGGCGGTTGGAGGCGTCGGGATTGATGTAACGGCGGTAAAGGTCGTTGACCAGATAGGCCGGCGCGGCGTTCACGGTTGAGGCGAAGGTCGACATAAAAGCGGCAATCAACCCTGCCAAAAACAAGCCGGCCACGCCTGACGGCACAAAGGCCTTGATGGCGCCTGGCAGAATGTTTTCGAAGTCGAGGCGCCCACCGACGTATAGGTCGAGGTCGTGAAAGTGGGTGACGGCCAGGACGCAGAAACCGGCTACCATGAAGTAGCGAATCGGCATCAACACCACCGAAACGAAGCCACTCATCAGTGCCGCTTCACGCGGTGATCGCGTCGCCAGGATTTTTTGCATGTCGTAGTTGGGCGCCGGCCCGGCGGCACTGACCAGCAGGCCTTTAAACATCATCATCGTCACAAAGAAGCCGAACCATTGGTAACCGTCGCTTGCGATTTTTTCGTTGACGACGGCCAGTTCACCTTGCCAGTCGAGGTCGAGCACCGCGCCGAAGAACGGGCTCTGCCATCCCTCGGGCAGCAGTGTCGCCAGCTGCGCCGCGTCGGTTTGCTGGATGGCGATGACGCCGATGATCAATGCCGAAAGGGTCATAATGATGAATTGGATGAGGTCGGTCCACACCACGCCCAACATGCCGCCCAACATCACGTAGAAGGTGGCGATGGCCGTGAAGGCGATGCCGTAGACATGGGCCACCGAATCCGCCGGCACCGTGAAGGGCACGTAGGGCGCGATGGTCTCCCAGGGGACAAAGACCTCGATGAACTTGCCGATGCCGACGAAGCCGTAGGTCAGGAAACCCACCACACTTAACAACGCGAACAGGATGACCACCATGTGACTCAGACGTGCGCCAGGACCGTCGCCGAAACGCGTGCGAATCCACTCGGCGCCGGTGAGGACGCCTGAGCGGCGCAGCCACATCGACAGATACGCCATCAAAAAAACCTGGTTGAACACCGGCCAAAGCCAAGGGATCCAGATGCTTTTGAGGCCGTAGACGAAACCGAGCGTGACCAGCCACATGGTGCCCGAGATGTCGAACATGCCCGAGGCATTGGACAAGCTGAGCATGTACCAGGGCAGGGTGCGCCCGCCCAGGTAGTAGCTGTCGAGGTCCTTGGCGGCGCGGCGGCGCACCCAAAGACCGATGACGACGGTGGTCGCCAAATAGGCCGCGATCACGGCGTAGTCGAGCGTGGTGAGAAACATGGTTGAGACCTTTGGTGTCGGGATTCAAACGGGGAAACGTCGCAGGGCACGGGGAGAAGCCACGCGGTGCGTGGCTTTTCGGTTACAGGCTGACCTTGAGGCGCAGGCCGTAGGTGCGCGGGACGTTGTAAAAACCCAATAGTAAACTGGGTGTTTGAATCAAGCTGGTGCGATAGGTCTCGTCGCCGAGATTGGCGCCGAAAAGATCGACTTCAAATTTGCCGTTGGGGCTGGTGTAACCAATGCCCGCATCGAACAAGGTGTAGCCGCCGACGCGGTCGGCTTCGTCGTTGAAGATGTTGAGGTAGTGTTCGTCGCGCGAATAGGCCGCCGCACGCCAGCGCAAGACGCCGCCGGACTCGGTCACCGTGCGTTGACTGACACCCAGCCGCGCCGTCCATTCGGGCGCTTTCGGCAACTGCCGGCCGGACAGGTCAATCGTCGGCAGGTCGTCGGGGTTAAAACCCACGCGCGTGTCGACAGTGTTGAAGCGGTCGAATTCGGCCTGCATCCACACGCCGCTAAAATCGACACGCAACCCGCCCGCCGGATACCAGGTCGTCTCCCATTCGAGCCCGGTATTGACCGAGTCGGCGGCGTTGGTGGTGAGCAGCAGGCGTCCGCCCGCCGGCGTCTCGCGCACGGTCGAGAACTGTTGATCTTGGTAGTCGTAGTGGAACAACGCGAAGTTGGCGCGCAAGCGGCGTTCAAAGAACAGGTTCTTCGAGCCAAACTCATAGGCGATCAGCGTTTCCGGTTCGTAGGTGAACAGGTTGTTCTGCACGACGTCGCTGCTGCTATCGCGTTGGTCGCCGTCGTTAAAACCGCCCGCTTTGTAGCCGCTCTGAGTTGAGAGGTACAGCAAATGCTCGTCGTCGATTTCGAGGTCGTAGGCGAATTTGAAATCGGTATTGTCCCACTCGGCTTCACCGTAGTTGACGAAGTCGTTGGATTCATCAGCGCCCATCAACTCGTCAAGCGTGTCGGCTTGGCCGTATTGGCCGACCTCGCGGCCGTTGCCGGTCCAGCGAAAACCGGGGGTACCAAAGCGGTGACCCTCGGCATAGGCATCGCCGTCGTTGTATTGGAACAAAATAATATGACCGGTGCCTTGGCGGAACTTTTTGTCCCGTGTGGCCCGTAAACCCAGGGTCAACGCGTGGCGGGGTGCCGGGCGCCAGGTGGTTTCGCCGAAGATGGCGCGCGATTCCGAGGTGACTTCGGGTTGGTCGAACACCGTGCCGGCAAAAACCACCGAGCGGTCGGCGGTGTTGCCCAGGAACACGTCTTGGTCCTCGTCGAACCCGAAGGCGCCGACCGTCCAGCGCAGGCGGTCGTGTTCCTGCATCAAACGCACTTCCAAGGTGTTGGCATCGGAGTGGCTGTCCCAAAACGTTTTTGAGTAGTTCAGTTCCGTCGACGTGGCACTGTTGGCGCCGGTTTCCTGCAGGTAATCCACCGAGCGTTGGCCCAGCTGACCCACCAGTTGCAGGCTGTCGGTCAGGTTCCAGGTCAAGACCGCTGAGTAACCGCTGTTTTCGGAGCGGTGGACCAGTTGGTCGAAGTAGTTGGTGACGCGCGGGTTGTCGGCGCGTCCGCCGAACTCGTTAATGCCCGAGTAACCGTTGCCGTCCTGAATCACTTGGTCGAAACCGAGCAATAGCGAAACGCGGTCGTTGCTTTGCCACAGCCATTGCACGCGGAAGGCGCGGTCGTCGGCGTCTTCGGTGCCGGTTACGTTGGTGACCGGTGAGCCGCTGTTCTCCAAGTAGGGATCGTGGCGTTCAACCATGCCGGCAATGCGCACCGCCGTTTGACCGTTGATCGGCACGTTGGCCATGGCTTGGCTATTGATATCGTTGTAGTTCCCCAGTGAGAGTTCGACGTCGGCGGCAAAGCGGCCGAGTTGGGGTTTCTTACTAATTAGGTTCATGGTGCCGGCGGTGGCGTTGCGCCCGTAAAGCGTGCCTTGCGGGCCGCGCAAAACCTCGACCCGTTCCAAGTCGAAGAACATGGCGCCGGAGCCGCGCGGGCGTGGGATGTAAACACCGTCGATGTGCAGCGCGGCGGCAGGATCGCCGAGTTCGGTATTGTTGCTGCTACCGATGCCGCGAATATTGAGTTCGAAGTTGCCTTCTTGGACGCCGAGATGCACGAAGGGCACGGTTTCGGCGAGTACGCGGATATCGGACGTGCTTTTCATGGCGACTTGGTCGGGGTCGAGCACGGTGACCGCGACGGCGGTTTTTTGGAGGTCGGTTTCGCGTTTTTGGGCCGTGACCACAATGCTTTCAGCGGTTTCGACCGCCGTTTTTTGCGCACGTTGCCCACTTTTCGTTTCGGGTTCTTGGGTTTGCGCCGCCAAAGGGAGGCAGCACAGGCAGAGCACGGCGAGGGACCGCCGCAGCGTCGAACATGTCATTTTTCCCATCCTTCCAAATGAGGGCAACACGTCTTCAGCGCCGAAAAAAAAACGGCGCGGCCACAGGAACGTCTTGCCCATTGCAGGGTGCAGGCGTGTCCCGTTGCATGTCGCCGGTTACGACACGGGGACGCCGAAAGCGGTGAAAAAGCGGCGCGGCGGTTGTGAAACGCCGGCCAAAAGGAGTTCACCTAGGAGACCAATTGTCTCGGGATAAAGCCCGCAATTCTCGCCGGGCGACGCATAAACGTCGACGCCGGCGAAAACAGGGCGGTAGAGCAGGGCGAAGGGCGTGCGGTCGACAGGTTCTCGAAAAAAGGACAGCGCTCGGGCAGAGTTGAAACGTATGTACAGCAGTGAATTAAGAAAAAGGGAAGCCATGCCCGGAGCGGCATCGAAACCGCGCCGCAAGGTAAACGGAATGTGTTCTGATGCTAAGATAAAAAGAAATGACAGCGTTGTCAATGGGCTTTTGCAACTTTGTGTCAATTGGCCGGAACGGGCAAGTGAACGGCCGGCGCGGCCGGTTGCGGAGACGGTCGGCAGATTGTGAAAGCCAACAAGGTTGACATCAAATTGTGGTGGGAAAAACCAAATGCCCGCAGGCGCGAGCGGCGGGGTGTCAGCAGCAAAAGGGAAGACAAGTGGCCCAGGTCTGTCGCACCAAGGTTGTCCCCATAAGCATTTTTCCTTCCCAAAAGCCTTTCGCGATAAAGAAGGTTTTTGGGAAGGAAAAATGCCCTCGCGTTATCGATGGGCAACATCGGCCGAATAGGCCGGGCCAGGTTCGTTAATTTGAACCAACGTGATCACGGTCCTAGCTGACGGTGCCCAAACGGTCGAAACGCTTGTCGGGGTATCGATGCGACCCAGGAAACCCCGCCCCCAACGCGAAGGTGCGTCGTTGGATCAAGGTTTCCTGAACTTCTCCTTGAGGCGCATTCGAACAAGGTAGGGTTGGTCGTCGTCGCCGATGTCGTAAGGCGATTCCTCAAACAGTTCAAAGTTGAAATGAATCTCCAGCTTTTGGATACCTTTGCGGGTGGTTACAAAAAGTGCGGTGTCCTTATAAGTGTCGGCCAAGGCGCTGACATGGCACTTAATGCGTTTCTCGGCAAGTTGGTTTCCCGACTGATCAAAGGGAACAAAACCAAGCGCCCCTACTTGCACAAAAACAAAAGGGTCGAGGGGCATGATATTGAAAACGGTGCCTTTCAAGTTGATGAGTCTGAAGCGTGCACGGCGATCATTAGGATCGAGTGTTTCGTAATCTTCAGGTGTTAAGGCTTCCGGGAACTGAATCATGCGAAACTTGGCTGGGTTTCCTTGCTTGGCAGGATCCAGCAAAGCAAAGCTTGAGACATATTCGTTACCCAACCAAAACCGTGGGCCCACCTGGGTTAGGGTGCTGTTGATTTTCGATCCAAGCTCGAGGTCGTAGTTTGTTTCTTTCACACATAAAACCTTGTCAATGCGAGCGATACTTATGTTGTTTTTGTCATCTCGTTTTAGTTTTAATGACAAAGCTTGGATATTTGGCTGATCCAAAGCGGTGACATTTCCAAGAATAAGGGTTTCTTCTTCCGGCCAAGCAAAAGAAGCTCCGGTTGCGATCATTCGAAACGGACTGAGTTTATCTTTAATATCAAGTTCGTATTCAAAGGTTCCGTCAGAGTGAAAAACAAGAATGCTTCCCTTGTATAAATCCCAAAAACCAATCTTATTATTGTAAATTCTCGCCGCAAAGGAGACTTTGTGGATTTCTCCCGGCCCTGTTCCTTTCCTTGCGATTGTCCGATCAAAGCTGCCGTCTTGATGATACCGATAAATCTCGGAGCCTTGGTCATTGCTGAAGAAGTAGCCTGACTCAACCATTAAGGCGACTTTGGGTAAGTCGAAAAACGCTTCTTCGGTCGGCTCCAGTGGGAAAACGATTTCGAATTCAAATATGTCAAAAAACGATTTTGCTTCGTTGAAAGGATTCTGTGACGCTTTGGTGTGCAGTTTAGAGATCTGTGTGTTGCAGGTGAATAAAGATGTTATGATGAGCAATGAGATTAGAATTCTGTATATCTGCATTTTTTACCTGGAGAGTCTATGCTTGTTGTTTTCGTTAATTCATAGTTGGTTGGGCCTGTTACATCTGAGACAAAGAAGACGTAACGGTGATCGTGAGGGTATTAAAGATAGAATAAAGATAGAAAAAATTTACTTTATTTGTATTGTTATAGATTAGGAGGTGGGTGCTGTGGTTGATAGCGTTTGAACTTTTCCCGTAAACGCATGAGTACGATGTAGGGTTGGTCACCATCGCCGATGTCATAAGGTGACTCTTCGAAAAGACTAACGTTTAGAAGACGTTCTAGTTTAGCAATATTCTCTCGGAAGGTTACGAATACAGCTGTTCCCTTGTGGGTGTCGCGTAATCCGGTAAGAGGGGAGACAAATCGTTTTTCGGCAAGTTGGTGACCGTCTTTGTCAAAAGGCACAAAACCAAGGGCGCCAACTTGCACGAAAACCAACGATTCCATAGGCATGATACTGAATACACTTCCTTTGAAGTTGTTGAGCTTGAATCGCGTTTTTGTGTCGTCAGATGTAACGTCTTGAAAATCCTTGAGCGTCAAGGCTTCGGGAAACAAGATTTTTTTTTGAGCAAGAACGGATGCTTGAGGCTTGTGAGGATTAAGGATAGTGAAACTTGAAAAATAGGGACTCCCGATCCAAAAGCGCGATTCGACTTGTGACAACACGGTGCAGGCCTTGATCCCAAACTTATTCTCATGATCGACTTCACGGAAACTAAGGCTATGTCTAATGGAAGCCTCGAAATGGTTATCCTTCTTATTCCTTTTTAGATTTAAGACTATGGCCTGAACTCTTGGTTGGTCGAGTAACTTGGCATTGCTCAATATGAACGTTTCTTCTGTTGGCCAAGCGAAGGCCGGTCCAATAGGTGTGGCGCGATGTTTTCGCAGTAGGTTTGCTAAATTTAGTTCGCGCTCAAAATCACCCTCTTGATTAAATATATAAACAGAGCCTTTGATTGAATCCCAGAAGGCTATTTTTTGGTTGTAGATTCGAGTGCCAAAAGTAATGCGTTGTATCTCGCCAGGGCCCACACCTCTTCTTGCGATGATACGATCAAAGGAGCCGTCGGGAAAATACTTAAGAATTTGTGTACCTTGGTCATTCGTTAAAAAATAACCTGAATCGGTCATGACTATAACAAATGGGTTGTCAAACAGTGCAATATCGGTTTGCTCCAGAGGGAAGGCAATTTCTATTTCAAGAATGTTGTAAAAATTCTTCGCATCCGTGAATAGAGAATTTATATTGGTGTGGTTGACGTTGAATGTATGAGAGGTGGAAGATGGGGTTGTTAGCGCTGATAAAAAAATAAATATCGGAATCATTAAAAATGCCCACAGAAGGACTCGCAGTTTGCCTCAACCTCTTCGCAAGGACTTGACCAACCGTTAGAACACTCCGTCCAGTAAAATGTATGACATTTGGGACCTCTTATGGATGAGGGAGCGCACCATAGAGAATCGCAACGGTACTCAATCGCAATGCAATAACACTTGCAGTTAAAAACAGCAGTGCCGCTGTATTGATTTAAGTAAAATCCTTGTTGTCGAAATGAACTAAAAGAAAAGAAACACAAAGTTATAATAAATAGACTTGAAAGGTGCCGGTAGTTTTTCATTTGCGATCTCCTTTTTTATTCATTTTTCGTTAAACATACTGGGGTTTTCCCGGTAAGCTCAAATTTGGCAATGGACGGGCAGAGTTGGGAATGCTGATGGATGGATTTTTCGAAGAATAACAGGATGATGTTCGGTGTGCAAGTTTGAGGTTTAGACCTGAATTGAGCGATTCGGGTGGATGAAATGGCGCAAGATGTTGGTGCGAAACGTGTTGGAAAAAGCACAGGCGTACTGGCAAGTACGGCGAGCATTTTTACGAGACGTTGCAGCCCAACAGATTGTGCAATTTCGCCACCAAGAATCGCTCAATTCAGGTTAGAAAAAAGGAACAACGGTAATTTCTGAGAGTGGATGGATTCTGACTCGTGGTCTGCGTAGCGGGGTGATTATCTATGCTTTCTTTTGTGTGTTGTGTTAGCTGTGTGGTTTTCTTGATTTGCATGATTGATAAGATAGTGCTCTTGTTTAAAAGTTGGCTGTGGTATTCGACTTTTATGCCGGCTTGTGTCTTCGCTTAAACACTTCCGCAACGAAAAAAGGCGCGGCCCTGGAGCCGCGCCTGTTGGTGGGGAGGTCGCTGGTCGATTTAGTCGAGTGCGGTTAAGCGGAACCAGTTCAGGTTCCAGCCGCCTTCCGACGCATAAATGCCGAAGGCTTGCGCGCCCGCCGGCAACTCAATGATGGTTTCCAACGTCTGCCAGCTCTGCCAGCCGCCGGTGGCCGGCACGTCCAATCGTTGGTACACCACTTCGCCGCCCGCGCGCTCGAACTGCAGCACGCCGCCGCCTGGCTGACTGGCGACGCGGAATTCAATGCGATAACGGCCCGCGCGTGGGATGGCCACGGCTGGGTAACTCAACCAATCGCCGCGGTCGATGTAACCCACGTTTTCACCGCCGCCGTTATCGCCGGTCGCTTCCACTTGCACGCCGTTCATGGCCTCGTAGGCTTCCGCTTCCACTTGGATCGGTGGCAGCGGCGCGGCTTTGAATTGCACCCAGTTGAGGTTGAAGCCGGGTTGCAGCACGACGAACCCGAGGTCCAGGTCGCCGGCGGGGAGTTCGAGCTCAAGCGTGACGTCGCGCCAGGTTTGCCAGCCGCCCGTTGCAGGGATGTCGACGACGGCATAGACGGCCTCGCCACCGGCTTTTTCGATTTGCAGGCGGCCGTTGCTCTGACCGGCAACCCGCAAGGTGAGGCGTTTTGTGCCCGCGCTCGGCACCTGAACCGCATAAGTGAACCAATCACCGGCATCGAGCCAGCCGATGTTTTGGCCGCCGCCGACGTCGCTGGTTGTTTCGGTTTGAATGCCGCTTTCGTAGCAATACGCCTCGGCTTCGATTTTGGCGGGCAGAGTCGTGCGGGTACAGCCATCGCCACCATCGGAACCGTCGCCACCGTCGCCACCGTCCGAGCCATCGCCACCATCGGCGCCATCGCCACCGTCGCCACCGTCGGAACCATCGGAACCATCGCCACCGTCACCACCGTCGGATCCGTCCGCGCCGTCACCGCGAAACGTGGTGGTGAACCAATCGGTTTCGGTTTGCGGATTGCTGAAGATGACGAACTTGTAGCGGATTTGGTCGCCGGCCTGCAATGGCACGGCGTCGGCAGTTGTGGTGAAGCTGTAGCTGTCGCCGTCTTCGCTCAGGAACCAGCCGCCGCGATCGACATCATTGACATGGATCAGCACAATGCCGCCAAAGCCGTTGCTCATAATGAACTTGGCGCGATCACTGCCGACTTCTTCGACGCAGAACTCAGCGCTACAGCCGGTGTCTTGCGATTCGGTACGCAGCGTGGCCGTGGTGGATGCTTGGGAGCGATTGCCGGCGGCGTCGCGGGCGACCACGTGCAAGTTGTAGCTTTGGCCGGGTTGCAAACCGGTCAGGGTGGCTTGGGTCGCCGCTGTCGTCGACGCCAAGTTACCGTCACGGTAAACCTGGTAATCGACCACACCGCGATCATCGCTGGATGCCTGCCAGGAAATCGACAAGCTGGTTGTGGTGGCCGCGTTCAATTGCGGTGTTCCTGGCCGGCTGGGTGGGGTCGTGTCGGGTTCGTTGCCGTCACCGCCGTCCGTACCATCGCCGCCATCGCCGCCGTCACCGCCGTCCGAGCCGTCTCCGCCGGAGCCGTCCGGCACACCGTTGACGACCATGGTGCGGGCCGGCACCTGCATCACGACACCGTCGCTGAAGGTCACCGTGCGGGCCGTTGCCGTTGGGTTGTAGGCGACGTGGTTACGGCCGTTGTTGCCGTCGAACACCATAAAGTGTGGCTGGTTGGCCGAGACATCCGCATTGGGCGTGCCCAGCTCGGCCAGGTTATAAAGCCAGTGGAATGTGTGGCTTGTGGTTTCCCCCGACTCGCCGCGAACTTCCAGCGTAGGCAGTGGCGGCGCCGGTCCGTCCCATTCGCGCACATAACCGGGATTGGCTTCAAACGCCGCCAACGCCGCCGGCGCGTCGAACATCGCCTGCATTTCCCAAAAGAGGTCGGACCAGAACAGCGTGCGCTGTTTGAAGTAGTCGGGTGCGGCCACGTGGTCGAGCCAAATGCGGTTGTTGCCCTCCAAACGCTGGAACACCTTGGCCAACGCATTGTTGCCGTTGTACGTCATTTGACCCAAGTGCAGCGACGCGGGCGTGACCGGCAGGAACTGAATACCGTGAATGAATTGCGGCACCGCGCCAAACCAAGTGGCGTAATCGGCCTTGCTGTGCCAGACGATGCCAACCGATGAACGGTCGAAGTCGCGCCGTTCCCACACGCCTTTGTCGGTGTTGTAGAACTCGATTTGTTTGGGGAACACCTGTTCTTCGGCGTCGAACCAATACTGGTGAATCGCTTCCTTCTCAGCCGCATACAAAGCCAAGCCCAGGTCGCGAATCTCGGTTTGCCCGGTCTCCGTGCCCCACATCGCCACCGATGCGGCGAAGTGCACGCTTTCCGATGAGGATTCCTGGTTGCCGCCGGCGTCCATGTTGAGGTGGCCGTTGGCCAACGAGTAACCGTTGTAGACGTCGAAGAAACGCAGGTATTGGAAACGCTGATCGTTGCGGTCCCAGTTGGCGCAGTTCTGAATGAGCAGGTTTACCATCGGTGCCCAGCGCTGCGCCCAAGCACGATCGTAACGGGCGATAGTAGCCGCGCCGCCGATTAAGTAACCGTAATGGAAATGGTGGTCGTTGAGTTCGACATCGCTGCCGAAACTCGCCGGGAACCCCGTCAGGCTGTTCCAATCGGCGTTGTAGTAAAAGTACTTGCGGCGTTGGCTTGCGTCGCCGCCGTTGGTGTCGGTATCACCTTGCCAATCGCGCGCGTCGAGCCAGTCTTCCAGTTGGCCTTTAAGCACGTTCAACAGACGCTGTTGCAGGGCGGTGTCGCCCAACTGCGCCGCAATCGGCACCAATTGCGCGATGCGGTTGATGATCTTGCCGTTGCCGTAGGTGTCCATACCGCGCGCGAGATCGTCTCCCGGCGACAGAATTTCGGCGACATCGGCGGCCAGCATTTGGCGCAGGCGTTCCTGGTTGAAGCTGCTCAACTGGGTGGGAATGTTCGGCAACAGGCCCGGCTGCTGTAGGCGGTTGCTGAATTGGTCGGCGGCAATCACGCGCATCGTGCCGCGCGGGCCGCGATACGAATATTGGCTGTCGACGGAACCCATGGTGCGGTACTGGTGACGGAACAACAACATCAAGGGAACATCGCTGAACTCGGGGCCGCTGACGCGTGTTTCGCCAACCACGCGCCAGGTTTGCGCTACTTCGGCGCGGCCTTCGTCGTAGCTGAAGTCGTAACGGGTGTCGCGTGGCCAAACGAAGGCGTGGCGGCGCATGTTGCGCACCAGGCCTGCCAAATTGGCGACACCGGCGGCGTCGTTTTCGAAAAAGTCTTGGAACAAAGGTGCGACCGGCATTGCCGCAGGGCTGCCGATTACATAACGGGAAATGTCTTTGAGTGCGGTGCCGGCGGGAATGGTGCCGGCCGGGCTGTTGAGCGGTTTGGTAATGCGGATGATGCCTTCGACTTCGTCGGGCAACGCCGCCACCGAGAAAAAGCTCTGGTTGGCGGGCAGGGTCAGGCGCAGGCCGGCCGGGCTGATGTAACGCAGCGCGGTGTTGTCGAATTGATAGGACCAGGTTGCGCCCGGCGGTGCGAAAATCGCGTAATGGGCGCGACGGTCCTCACGGCTAAAGGCGACGGTGCCGTTTTCGTCGTACCACAGGCGTGTGCCGGGGGCGACGCGGATCACGACTTCGCCCAAACCCTGCTTCTCGAAGTAAATGAACGGGAAGGCTTGGCCGGTGGTAATGCGCACCGAGTCGTTGTTTTCACCGGTGCCACGTTGACTCAACAAGATTTTGCCGTGGAAGTCGCCGTAATCGTCGAGCAGCGTTTCTTCGGCGTCGAGGCCTTCGAAAAAGACGTTGAGATCGCTTTCACCCGCCTCGTTGCGCGGGTAATCGTGGCTGTAGGCGACCATCGCCGGATTGTCGGCGTTCGGCGCCAAGTTACCGGCCGCATTGCGGTAAGGCGTGAGCGACGGCGTGGCGCTGTAAGCCAAACGCACGCCGTCTTTGGCGAACTGCATCGTCCACGGCGGCAGGCTCATCACGTGTGAGTAGGGCACGTGGGCGACACTGGTCACGCCCGCCGGCGTGAGGTTGGCGACGGTAAACTCCCAAGCCGTCGACGACCAGGGTTCGTGGGTCGGCGTAGCTTTGCCGCTTGCACGAAAGGCTTGCGACAGCGACGGTGTTTGTTCGCGGCGCGGGATGTAAATGCCCCATGCGTCGGGATTGGTCACTTGGTCGTAGCCTTCGGCCGTCGACGGCGCCCAGCGGTGTTGTGGTTTTTGGGTGGTGTAACTGCCGGCCGAGCCGACCGGGACGACGCCGGGCTGGGCCGCCAAAGGCATGCCGCCGGCGAGCCACAGCAAACCGGCGAGCAGCAGCGTGGTCACTTTGCGAAACGAAAACATGATGGTTCCTCCAGAGGAAACGCGGGCACACTCGGGCAGAGCACGGCCTGTTCGCCGTGCGGATCGGGTCCGACAAGGGCGAAAACCTGCGATGAAACGGTTGGCGTCGGCGTGGCCGATTCGCCAAAAGGCGGTCGCGCCGGCCGGACGTTTGCCGAGGTGCGTGGTGGTAGAAATGCAATAAGAAGGGCGGAAAAGGGCACACCATCACGGCCCGAGCACGGGGCTCGGGCCGTGGTTTAGACCGAAAGTGTGCCGACGAGCGTCGTTATTCGGCGCGTTCGTAAACCCGGACGTAGTCGACTTCCATGGTCTGCGGGAACTGGGTCGACCCATTGGGCGAACCTGGCCAGTTGCCGCCGACGGCGACGTTTAAGATCATGTGGAAACGACGGTCAAATGGGGCGGGATAAGCTGCCGCCGACGACCACCACTCCGTTTGGGTGGCGTAGTGTTGGCCGTCGAGATACCAGCGAATTTCGCCTTCTTCCCATTCCACCGTGTAGGTGTGGAAGTTTTGCGACACGTCTTTGGCGGGGTCGACGTTGTTGCCGGAATGCACGTTTTGCGGCCAGGGACCGCCGTAGTGCAGCGTCCCGTAAATGCGGTTGCCGCCGCCGGCACCCAGGTTAACTGCTTCCATGATGTCGATCTCACCCGAGGCCGCCCAGCCACCGTAAACCCAATCGGTCGGCAACATCCAAATCGCCGGCCACATGCCTTGGCCGCGTGGTAACTTGGCGCGAATCTCGAATTTGCCGTACCGCCAGTCGCCTTTGTTGATGGTGCGCAGGCGTGCCGAGGTGTATTGACGGGTGCCGTCGGTGCCGGTGAAGGTTTCCTTGCGGGCCGTGATAACCAGTTTGCCGTTTTCGATGTGGGCGTTCTCGCGACGATCGGTGTAGTACTGCAGCTCGTTGTTGCCGCCGCCTTGGCCGTTAACCTCGAAGCTCCACTTGCTCGCATCGATTTGGCCGCCGTCAAATTCGTCCTGCCACACCAGACGCCAATCGCCCGTGGGCGGTTCGCTCGGTGTACCCAGCTCGAAGTAGTTGGCGTTGAGACCGCCGTTGCTGAAAACAACTTGCAGCGTGCTGAGGCCGGCGGGGATCGCGAGTGTTTCACGCACGGTTGTCCAGTTGGACCAGCCGCCGGTGTTGGGCACGGCCGCGTTTAACACGTCCTGACCGTTGAGGCGGATCAGTACATTGCGGCCGTCGAGCGCCGTTGCCAAACGCAGGTTAAGCGCATAATCCTTGCTTTCGCTGCTGTATACAGGAAACGACAGCCATTCGCCTGGATCTGTCCAGCCGACACTGTAACCGTTGTCGTTGTCGAAGCTGAGACCGATGTCGACGTTGCCTTCGCGATACTCGCCGCCTTGGTTGCCGGCCGTTGCGTCGTAGGCTTCTTCGTAATCTTCGGCTTCCAGCTTGGCCGGCAAGGTCACGGCATTGCCCGCCGGTTGGATATCGAGGTAGTTCAGGTTGAATTCGCCACCGTCGAAAACCACATCCAAGGCTTGCGGGCCGGCTTCTAAGTCAACCTGCCATTCTAGGTTCTCCCAGTTCTGCCAGCCGCCGCTGTTGGCGACCGCCGTTGAGGCTGTGATCGCTTGGCCGTCACTTGCCAGGTGCAGCGCGCCTTGGCTTGTGTTGGATGCGACCCGCGCGGTAATGCGGTAGCTGTTGGTTTCGGGAACGTCCAGGTGGAAGCGCAGCCACTCACCGGCTTCAATCCAGCCGACATTAAGGCCGCCGCCGGCATCGGTCGTTTCTTCCAAGTCGACGTCGCCGTCACCCGGCGCCGTACCGATATTGCCAGGCGAGAGGTCGCGCGCTTCGTCGTAGGATTCCGCTTCAATTTTAGCGGGAACCGCGCGGTACTGAATTAAGCTTTCCAATTTGAGGTAGTTGAGGTTAAACGGCCCGGCGTCGAAGTAAACTTCGAAATCGTGCTCGCCCGCCGGTAGCCAGGCTTCCTGTTCCAGGTTGATCCAGCCTTGCCAGCCGCCCGTGTTGGGCACGATGTGGTCGTCGCTGAGGCGTTCGCCGTCCAAGCGGTAGTGGAACCGACCGCTATCCATCGCGGAAGCAACTCGCGCCGTGATGCGGTAGCTGCCCGCGTGGGCGACATTGATGCGGAAGCGCAGGTACTCGTCGGCGTCAATCCAGCCAACGTTAAGGCCGCCACCGACGTCGTCGCTCGCTTCCAAGTCGACATCGCCGGCGCCGGCTGCGGTGCCTATGTTTCCTGGTGTTTGATCAAACGCCGCGTCGTAGTTTTCGGCCTCGATATGGCCGGGAACGGGATGGGCCGCCTGGAGGGCGGCGACGGTAAAGAGGGTTGAGAAGCAGAGCAAGAACAAGGTCTGAAGCAATAATTTCCTCATTTTATGAAGCCCCTATAATGATGAGATAGATCGATGACAGCGCTGTCCGCAGCGGGCTAACCCAAGCGTCAGGCTGGAATCAAGCAACCGCGTGAACGAAAAACGCGGTTAAAGAAGTGTGTGAGCCCGTTTTTACAGCCTTTCTCGGTGTGGTCGGAAACGCGCCGCTTGGCAGCAGGTCGGCGCCGAAATCAATGGTGTCGCGATGGTTTTCGAACCGACCAAAAAGACCGAGACGTAAAAAACGAGGTAGGACACCTTCAACCTAAAGCAACAGGTATTTGGTTGTACAGCGAACAAACCCAACTATTCGGCGCCGCGTGAGCCAAGTTACCGTCGCCAAAAAAACGTCAACCCAAATTGCATTGGCGCGCTTTTTTTTGCGTTTCTTTAAGATGGAGCGTTTTATATCGAGGGCGAACCCTGGTTTTTTCCGGCCCTGATTTTCCGCTGCCCGCGGGTGCCGATGAGGTGGGTTCCGCGAGGGTTTGGTCGCCGCTCGATTTTGGCGGTTGTCATTTCATTCGCAGTGCGATCACTTCCACGGTCGCTTTTTTGCGAGCTTTTTGGGTAGAATGGGGCCGTTTGTTGTCCGGTCGCTGCGATCCGGGCGATCACGCGGTATTCACCGCCATTCAAGCCATCTCAGGAGAGCCCCATGAAGCCTTCGCGCTACGAAGAAGCCGGCGTATCGATTGACGCTCAGGATCAAGCTATCGAGCAAATTCGCGGTCACGTTCGCGAAACCAACACTGAGCGCGTGCTCTCCGACCTGGGCAGCTTCGGCGGATTGTTTGACATTCGCTTCCCGGAAATGGAGCAACCCGTGATGGTTGCCAGCGCCGACGGCGTCGGCACCAAACTCAAAATTGCCTTCGACGCCGAGGTTCACGATACCGTCGGCCAGTGTTTGGTCAACCACTGCATCGACGATATTTTGGTGCAGGGCGCGCGTCCCTTGTTTTTTATGGATTACGTCGCCACCGGGAAACTCAAGCCGCACGTCGTCGCCGACGTCGTCAAAGGCATGAGCATCGCCTGTAAAGCGTCCGGCTGCGCCATTTTGGGCGGTGAAATGGCCGAAATGCCGGGTTTCTACAAAGCCGGCGAATACGATGTGGCCGGCTTCATCATCGGCGTGGTTGACCGCAAAAAATTACTTGGCGCCGACCGCGTCCGCGCCGGCCAAAAGCTGATCGGCTTGGCCTCAACCGGCCTGCACACCAACGGTTACTCCTTGGCACGCAAAATCATTTTCGAAGAGCAAGGGCTCAAGCTGGGCGACGAACTGCCTGGCTCCGGCCAAACCGTGCAACAAGCTTTGCTGGCCGTGCACCGCTCCTATTACCAACCGCTGGCTACGCTGTTGGACAACGACCAAATCCAGGCGATGGCGCACATCACCGGCGGCGGCTTCTTAGACAACGTGCCGCGCGTGTTACCGGCGGATTTGTCGGCCCACATTGCCGTTGACAGCTACAAAGTGCCGCCCCTGTTCCAGTTCCTGGTGGAAAAAGGCGGCGTCGATCGCGAGGAAGCCTACCGCGTGTTTAACATGGGCATCGGCATGATCCTGGTCGTGGAAGCCGAACACGAAGCAGCGGTGATCGACCACTGCCGTGCACAAAACCTGGACCCCGTTGCCATGGGCGACATCCAGTCCGGCAACGGCAAAGTCGTTTTGAAGTAATTGTTTTAATGAGTTTGTGGGTGGGTGGCGGCCTGCTGTCGGCGCGCCGCCACTTCGAGGTTTGGTTGCAAACTCAAGCGCCAACCCAATGGAAAGGCCGGTGTAGCCTATCCACGGCATTATCGTGGCAAATTCGCTTTGCCTAGCGGTTCGTTTGTGCGGGTGACATGGTTTTACCTGTGTTTTGCCGCCGTCAGAGATGGGGCGCGGGCTTTTTTTGGGGGTCGCAGAGGTCGACGTCCCGGCTAAGCGCGATACCTTGCTGTAGCAACACCAAATCGCTGCCCGGCCCGGCTGCTTCGTAGAATAAGTCGTAACGGCCAGGGGGCAATCCGTAAAAAAGGAAGCGCGTGCCTCGGTTGTGCGACAAGATTTCGCTGTAGGGCGCCCCCTCGTCGGTTGTGCCGGTCAGTTTGAGATGGGTGCTTTGGCTCAGGCAACCTTTGAGACGCAATGGGGTCGCGACATGCAGGTCAAGGTCCAGCATATCCTGGTTGCCGACCTCAATGCTGCGTAGAAACGGGGCCTGATCACCCAACCTGCGAAAATAGGCGTTTTGATCGTGCGGTAAGCCGATGACATAACGGCCGGGTAAGCAGTGCCGTGCCTGAAACCGGCCATCTTTCGAGCAAACAATGTTTCGAAGCGGCTCTCCCTCGCGCCCAAACACCAAAACCCCCTCTTGTTTGGCGGTGCTTCCCACGAAAAAGCGGCCGGCAATGGTGACGCCTTGGTCACCAAGCAGGATTTCTTGATGGTCCTGTGCCAGGATATTGGCGTCAACGTGCCATGTCTTTTCGCCCATCACTTCAAGGGTAACGGCGCCTGGTGGTAGCCCTGAAAAGATAAATGTCTGGTTCCCTGTGCGTCTGGCTCGGTACACGGCCCCCGCTTGGTCAGCGGCATTCAAGTCGTCTACGCCTGGGTATTGGTTTTGATTGACAATAACGGTGACTTGAGTGGCCCGCTCGAGGATGACCACGAGCGGATCTTGTGGACTATCGAGGGGGGTTGGCTCGCGTTCGTTCAAGCTTTGTCTTAAGTAACCGGGTGCGGTGACGTGGATGGTAAAGCGTTGCTGCATCAGCAGCTCTTGGCTGCGAATCAAGCCCAATGGATTGGCCATTTGGTCAAACATCAGGCCCTTGCTATGAAACCGCGCCATTGCTTGTGGCAGGGGGTCGCCGGCTTCGTTAACGACCTGAATACTGACCCGGCCGGGCCGGCTATCAATCCAGAGGCGATGGACCGCCGTGGCTGCGTTTGCCTCGTACTGAATGTGGTGTTCGATAGTGTAACGGTTGGGGAGTTTGATGCGGCAGGTTAGTTCCTGATCGGTGGGAACACCCGCCACCTGGAACAATCCGTCGGCGTGTTTTTGAAGCTTGCTCTCGGCGTAAAAGGAACTCTTCTCTGCGACCAAGCTGTACCCAAAAGTTTCAATGGGGCGGTTGTCGGCGCGGTCGACGACCTGGGCCTGAAACGTGGGGTAGGCTTGGAGGACAACGGTATCGCCGCTGGTGAACCCCTCGATTTTCACGGGGCGCCTGCCCTTCTTGGAAAAACGCAATACGGCGCCGGGAAAAAGCGCCTCAAAACCAAAACGGCCGTTGTTACCGGTGTTAAATTGACGCTTCCCAAGGCAACGTGAGCAAGTGACCCTGACGTCGCTAAGGGGTTGACCCGTTTCATCGAGGACCTTGCCGGTGACGACCTGCGCTTGGCTAAGCTGAGGCGGGGTTTGCGACTTGGTTAAGGTTACTCTGGTTTGCGGCGCGTCCCGATGCAAACGGGCGTCGCCTGGGGCATAGCCGGGCGCCGCGACGGATATGTCGACGGTGTCGACATCGGGGCCGGTGAACCGAGTGTTGCCCTGTTGGTCGCAAGCGCGCTCATAAATCAAACCGTCGCCGGGTGCGGCTTGCAAGCGGACCCGTGCGTTTGGCAGGGCTTGGCCTTGGGCATCCTGAACCTGAACCTGCCAAGTCACGGCTTCGGCGGACTCTGACGTGGTGTTGATGGGTATCGCTTGAGTGGGGTCATTCGCCTGCTCGGAAACCTTTGCGTGGTGACCTTCCGAGGTCACTGCCTTCGCGGTTTCCTGGTCACCTTGATTTGGTGGGTTGGATTGAGTGGGGCGTAAGGCCCACCAAACGAGAAACCAAGCGCAGACATTTAACAGGACGATGAAGAGCCAAATCGGTTTTTTCATGGCTTTGTTCCTGAAGATGATTGTCAGTTAGCCGTAGGGGGCGAACCGCGAATGTAGGGCGTCTCTATTTCACCTGAAGTGAGCGATTCGGGTGGGTGAAATCGCGCAAGTTGTTGGAGCAAAACGTGTTGGGAAAAGCACAAGCGTACAGGCAAGTACGTCGAGCATTTTTACGAGACGTTGCAGTCCAACGCTTGACGCAGGAAACGTCAAGCGTTGTGCGATTTCGCCTCCAAGAATTGCTCCGTTCAGGTTTCAACGCGCAATAAGGCGCCGGTTCCGTCAGGTCGGAAAACCGGCGGGGGCGAGTTTTTCGCGTCGGGGACAAAGGTTTAATCTTTGTGGCTGGTTTTATGAGTGTTGTCGTGTTTCTGTCAGAAGCGATTGGTTGCCTTTTATTTGCTGGAAGACCGGTGTTTGCCTGTTGGGTTTTCGTTGATTGTCGATTTTTTCTTGTTTTGGCTTTGTTGTTGTCGCTTGAGTGTGTTTCAATCCGGCAACATTTGAGGGTTTTAACTTATGGATCATGATGATTTGTCATATTATCGCCGTATATTGAAGTATTGGGCAAAAATAGAAAATTACTTTATTCCAGAATGGCGCGGTGGCCCTGACGGTTCGCAACCGGCGCTTCGCTGGCACCAGGATTGGCCGGGCATCTGGCAACGCTATCGCGCCTTCGAAGAAGATCAGGACCTGCGTCAACAAGAAGCGGTCGCCAAAAAACGCGACTTTAAGCGTCGTCGCTTTGCCTTGCTGGTTCATCTTCAGTGCCACACCGGGCGTTACCTGCTCGAGGGCGATCCGCACGCCGCTTTCAAAAAACCGCCTAAAACCTGTGTGGTCACTTTTTTGCTTTGCTTTGAATCACAAAAATCGGCCACGCTTGCGCCCTTCATTACTTTCTCTGATTACCATTGGGCTTTTAATCGTTTACTTTTGGAAACGCTTACTCAAGATCCGAGGAACCGTCAGCGCGATTTACCACTGGGCGACGTCACCACGGCTTTGCAACAAGACCTCATGACCCAGTGGGCGCAAGTTTTGGTACCGGCGTCCGAAAGGGAAGAGGCGCCATTCGACGTGGAACGGTTTGGCAGGCAGGTCCAGCAGGCATTACTTTCGGTCAACCGTGAATTGGCTAAGAATTTGTGGCACACATGCGGTCAAAATGCGGATTTCATGGCGAAAAACGGCTGCACTGAACTTGAGTTGTATGACGATCAAGGCAACAAGGACGGCGATTACTCTATTGATAACAACGGTAACGTCAATTTCTCCTGGCGTTGGATGATGACCGATGACAGCTTGAAACCCGATTACATGGGACCGTTTTTTGATTGTGATTTAGCCTATCTACAACAGGCGGAGAAATTGTCGCCCTGTGTCAAAACCCTGTTATCGCCGCCGATTCAGGGGGTGGCTGTACCACGGTTTGTCGCACATGAAGCTGAGCAGATGCAGGCTTTGTTGCATCCTTCCGCGCTCAATTTGGGGCGGTGGCCGGCCCCGCCGCGGTTTGGTCTCGCCTTGATGCAGCAACTGGCGATCAACAGCAGTTGTGGCCGGCTCTGCGACGAAACACCTTTGTTGGCGGTAAATGGACCGCCGGGGACGGGAAAAACGACCCTTGTTAAAGATTTCATCGCAGAGCAGTTTGTTCAGCGCTCACTCAAATTGGCACAACAGAATCCTACAAAGGATTGGTTTGCCTACCGTGCGGGCCACGCCTTTTCCGCCATTGAACCGGTGTTGGAGCACGCGGTGATTGTTGCAAGTGCCAACAACAAAGCGGTGGAAAACATCTCGCGGGAATTACCGCAACGCGACGGCATTGATCCCGCGCTTCATTCGCAATTGGCCTATTTTCCGGAGATCGCCAAACCGGAAACCTGGGGGCCTTTTTGTGCCGTTTTGGGCAACAATAAAAACCGTACTGTTTTCGGTACTGAAGTCATTCAAAAATTGAAAGACCACCTTTCACGCATCAGTGAGCCGCTGCAACTCGCTAAGTTTGCCAATACTTTGAGTAAGCACGGTGCCCGATTTTCTTATGAAGCCACTTACCGGAAATGGGTGAAAAGCGAACATTTCCCCGATTTAATAACCCGCCTTAAAAACGAGTCGGCAGGTGCCGCTTTTGCGTGTGTTTTATCGGGTTGCGCTGCGAATGGCGATGACTGGTCGGCGGCCGACGCGTTTCTGGGCGACCTAAGTGAACCGGAACGAAAGACCCTTGTTGTTTTGTTGAAAAAAATGGCGGCCGATCACCGCCGCACTGCAGATCGCCGGGCAAAGGCAGCCTTTGAACAAGCACGTGAAGTGTTGCTGACGAATCATCTGGCGGTTGTTTCATATCGTGACCAATGTATCGAATATTGGAACAAAAGCGTTGCGGTTTCCAAGTTCCAAAGCCGTTTAGCAATCATCAAAGCTGAACTGAAGACGTTGGCTGTGCCGCGACGTTATGCCGCCACCGACCCTGAAGAAGTGTTGCGGGCGTATGACGAAAAAGAAACAGCCTATCAGCGTTATGTCAATGAGCAAAAGGCTTGTCATGTTGCCATTGCGGCCGCCCAAGAACGGGTGGCGACCTTGGAACAAACGCAACGGGTTTTCGCAGCCCTGCCTTGGTGGCGGCGGCTCTTAAGCAAGGGATTTTGGATGTTTTCATTCATCCCCAATACAGAGGCGGCAATTGCCGACCTTCGTGGGCAAATTGCGGCGCTTCAAACCCAAGCGGCACAGCGCGAGGAAGTCATCGCGGTACAAGCCGCTGAGTTGGCAAAAGCCGCCGACCATTTGCCCTACCTGCGTTGCCAAGCCGAAGTTCAAAAGATTCAGCGCAAGATACACCGGTTGTCTGAGGAAATGAAACAGCTCGCGGCAGCCTTGGCGTTTCCCGATGATGCGCGCCCTTACCTGACACAAGCACGTCATTGGCGCGCCCTTTCGTGCGAGGAGGATGAGCACGCACTGGAAGAACGGCTTCAGCTCGCCATGCCTTGGGGCGTACCGCGTTTCAATGCGCTTCGATCCGCGCTTTTTGTTGCGGCGGTTACCTTTAACCAGCGACTCATTGAATTATCGGCGGGGAAAATCCAATGGGCTCTGGAACAAATGCCGGATGTCATCGGCGGCCGTGTTCCTGGCCAGGCTGATGCTCGGGAAATGCGTGCTTGGTGGTCTTTGGTGCTCCTGATCTGCCCCGTGATCAGCACCACCTTTGCCTCGGTGCAACGCCAATTTTCGGCGTTTAACGAAGTAGGTGGGTTTGGCACGCTCGTCGTGGACGAAGCCGGTCAGGCGATTAAATACCATGCTTTGGGTTTGTTGCAGCGTTGTCGGCGCGCATTAATTGTTGGTGATCCCAAGCAGCTTCAGCCGGTCGTGACTGTGCCGACCTTTTTCGATAAAAAACAGGCTGCGTCGGTTTTCGGTTCCGAGGAACTTACCCCGTGGCGTCCTTGGCTGGTGACGGAGGGCTCCTTGCAGGATCTTGCCGATCGGGTATCGCCCCTTCAAGGTTTTATCGGCGAGGTGCCGGTGGGTTTGCCTTTGCGCGTTCATCGCCGTTGTCAGTCGCCGATGTTTGAGATTGCCAATCAAATTGCCTACGCCGGTACCATGATTTCGGCGGTGTTGCCGGCTAATGATTTGGTGCCGGCGAGTGCCTGGTTTGATATTCAAACAGCCTGCGTTTCTAAGAACGGTAAGTATTACAATCCCGGGGAAATTGATCAGGTTTTGGTGTTAATCGGCGAGCTTTTGGCGAACGGCATCGGGATCGACGAGCTCTACCTTTTGACGCCGTTTCGCACCATGTGTCACGAACTGAAGCGGGCGTTGCGTGCCTGGAGCAAAAAGGCCGGCGATGTTTTACCGGACCCCTTTTTTGACAACAATGTCGGCACGGTGCACACGTTTCAAGGAAAGGAAGCGAACATTGTCATCTTGTGCTTGGTGTGCGACCCGAACCAGGCACAGGGAACCACCTTTGTCCAAGGCAAGCCCAATTTGCTTAATGTCGCCGTGACGCGAGCCAAAAAAACCCTTTTGGTTGTCGGCAATTACGATGTTTGGCGGGCAACATCTCTCGGCCAAATCATTTGCGAGCGACTGCACGTAACGGTTGGTCAAGGGTAGCCGGCCCTTAATGAGGTCGTTGTTGTTTGGTTGTGATCCTGTGGCGAGTATTGGCTTGTCCGGCGGCATGTTTCCGGTAGAGGCATCATTTCGTGAGGTTTGGGAAAAGGGTTGATGCCGACTTTTTGGTTACCTCACCTAAGTCTCGGCGCTTTTGGTTGATGGGCCCATGAAATCTCCTGGCCGGCCCTATTTAGCGCTTCTAAACGCATGGTATGGTGTCTTTTAATTTTTGTTGCTCGAACCCTTGTGTTGGTTCGGCCTCGTTTCAGGATTTTTTTATGACAATGCAGCTCTATCAAACCCGTGGCCGCCTCGGGGCCGCACCACTTTTTGTGCCATTTTTTGTTTTGTTTGGGGCCGTCGTGTTCGGCGGTTTCCATGGTTTCATTCATTTCCGTGCGCCGGATAACCCGATCATCAGTGCCATTGCTTTGGCGGCCTCGCTTTCGCTTGGTCAATCACTGGCTGGGTTGTTGAAGCGCGGCACGTACTGGAGTAAGTGTGACAACCTTTGGTTTATGCGTGTGATGGGTTTAATCGCAGGCACGACGGCGCTTTACGTTTCTTGGGCCGTATATTTGACACTTGTTTCTGCCGCTCAGGCTGAGTTTCGCCTCTTTGATTTGCTCCAAACCGCCGCCGATCCGGCTGCTATATGGCAGGGGATTCTGGCGACGCCGATGCACAGCTCACTGTGGCGGCGTTTTGTCGGCGGCATGCCGCCCGCATGGCTGCCCTCGTTGCTGTGGGCGTTCGAAGCGTTGTTGGTCGGTGCGGTCGCCGCGTTTGGTTCCAGGCCGGATCAAACACTTTTTTGTGAGTCGTGTAACCGCTGGGCTGACCAAAGTGAAACGCTTTATTTTCATCGCGATGACGAAGACGACAGCCTTACGGAATCTTTGGAACAAGGGCGTATTAACGGCTTATTGGCGCGGGATGTCCTCGCGGACCCCGTTGATCAGAACTATTACGGCTTGGCGCTCGATTGGTGCGGTGGCTGTGGTGAAACCGCGACGGTCGTCGCCGTCAAAAATACCCATTTCGTCGATGTCACCGATCCGAAGATCGAAGGTTCCGCCAACGAGTTGGACGTGCTGACGCCGCCAATGGTGTTGTCTCCGTCGGATTTTGCTCGGTTGCACGCTTTGCTATGAGAGAACGGTTAACTTGATCGGGCGTCATGCGATTTAGCCGTGGTGGTGGAACACGCGGTTGACCTTCGCCTTTCGCAAAACCTTGTGTCGGTCGATTGGGAGAATCTTCGTACTATTCTCCGCCGGCGCCGAATTGACCCTAAACTGAGCTGGTTCTAACGGCGAATTGCATCACCTGTCTGGCTGCGACATCGCTTAAACCTAAAGTGAGCGATTCTTGGCGTCGCACTCGCGTAATCTGTTGCATGAAATCTCCCTGGTCTGCGCCCTTGCCGGAGAGGGTCGGGGCGAACTTTGGGATTTTCGGTTAAGGCGACTTGTTTAATGGGCGTGACGGACCTATACTTTCAAGGTAACAACCATCCAAAAAAAATTACAACCTTTGACCAGTACCTTCGCGGTGGTGACCTGTTGTTGGGTTTAGGGCGCGGATTTTCCGCTGTGTTTTCACTTCAACCTTTAGGTGCGATCGCCATGTGTGGTGTGAAGGGGCCGGCGGAGGGCTAACCCAAGCGAGGTATCGAGTGCGTGACGCCCAGAAACGAGATCCGTCGATGGGGAGCCCCCTAAGTTCCGATGCTGAAGCTGTGACGTCCTCCAATGCAGACCGAGGCATGCCGGCTGTGGAAAGCATGCCGAACGATTTTGTCTTGGCGACCCGTAGGAAAGGTCTTTCTGAGCCCCCGGCCGGTCGCCGCGCTCACTTAAGCCAAATGCAAGCACGTCACGGCGTTACGGCAACGATGGTTTCCTTTTTTGCCAAAGCTTTTCGGGTGCCTGCGAAGCATTACCTTTTTTTGTTGCTCACGTCTGCGAAAACCATCGTCGTCATGGGTTTGGTGGGCGCTCTGCTTTCGATGCTCTACTTTAAATGGGTTTACTTTCAAGCAGGCGCGAAATTTTATGTGAGTTGCGGTGCGTTGCTTGTCTTTGATATTTGGGTGTTTTACGCAGCGGCAACACGGTGGTTCCTCGAAGGTTTTTCACGGAGCTTTCCCGATTGTGTCCTTCCAGATGCGGGCGTTGTGCCGGTTGGATCGATGTTTGTTGCCGGCAATGTGATCGTTGGGTCCAGTTTTTTGGGCGGTTTCCTTTGCCTTGTTCCAGGTTTGCTCCTGTTTTGGATGCACCTATTCGTTCCTGTGGTAATGGTTGAGACCGGTTTGGGACCGTTTCCCGCCATGAAACGGTCCCGGCGGATTTTTTTTGAGAAATTCAGGACTCTGATACCTGCGATGCTCGTCGGAACCCTGTGCTTGCTTCTCGCAGGCCTGCCGCCCATGCTCTTTTCAAATGACTATGCGGTAACGGCTTTAGAGTGGTGGCTCACCACTTTAGCTATCTATCTTCCGTCACTTCTGTTTATAAGCTTGGCGTTGCGTGTTCTGTGTTTGGTTTATCACGACCATTTCTACGAAGTGGTGGCGTGATGGCGATGGAAGCAACCATGAAACAACGACGGCGTTTGTCCCTGCTTGTTGTTCTTTTTTGCCCCGTCCTTTGGGCATTGCCTCCGGTGCCGACTCGCCCGAATCAGATTGTGGCCGACAAAGGGTTGGTCAGCGGTTTGGTCGATGTGATTTTACAAAGCCGCTTGCCGGCGGCCGATGACGGAGGTCAGGCGGGAATGCCGGTTGCCGCCGTCTTTCAAAAAACGGATAGGGGTCGGTTGCAGTTAATCCTTCCTTTTGACAAAACTCGTGCCATACCGCTCGAAACCCATCCGTTGCTCACGAAGGGAATGGATATCATTCCGGTGAAGGATGGGCGTTATCTGATCTGTCACACAGGGGAAGCATTACATTCCTTTGAGGTGACACCCGCTGGGTTACGCCACCGACACACCTTAAAGGGGCTGGATGAGCGCAGTGTCTTTGCCGTTTATGACGATATGTTGGCTCTTTATACGGCGCGAGACCAAATTGTGGTCTACAGCGTGCCGGATTTTCAAGAGATCCAGCGGTTTTTATCGCCCTTTGAAGGTCGGCTTTCGGGGATCGGTTTACACGGTGTCGGCCGGCGTCAGTTGTACGCTGCTTATGGCAATTATCCGCCGCGCATCGGCACCTTCAATCTTGATCGAATGAACTTCCCGCAACGGGTGGGGGAAGCCAAGGGACGGCTTCGTCGGTCGACTTACAAGGGCGATCCCATGCTTGCAGCTCCTGCCCCGGCATGGGGTCGGCCGGTTCTGGCAACCAAAGGTTTACCCTGTGCCGTGTTTGACCCTGAGAAAGAAGGAATGATTCTTCAGCGGGATATGGCGTTAACGACCGAGGGCATTCTTCTGGACGATCAGAAGCGGGTTTTGCGTTATTCGGGAGAGAGCCATCTGCACCATCGCAACCCCGATAATTTGAAGTTCATCATCAACATGGCCGGTACCTTATGGCTTGGCCTTACGTCGAAAACCTCGGATGTGGATTTCCGTCTCGAAGGGCCGCTTTTGGCGCAACACGGGCGTCGACACTTGGTTGATGTGGTTTTTACGTACCCTAAAAATCCTTTGCTCAATGATCCACTGAACAAAATCTGCGGCCTCGTCTTGCTTGAACGCGAAGCCCTGCTGCTCATTCGTCCCGAGTACATTCAATACTTTTCTGTCCCGTTACAAAACCTTCAGCGCTTTCTAGAACCCAAGGATTTGGTGATGCTTTCAAAGCCGCCGGATACGCCGCGACAGGACCAAGACGTCGAAAAAGTTTTGAAAGTGCTTTCAGGGAGTGGTGGCGTTACCTTCGAGGTCATGACGGCGCCGGCAGGCTTTTCACTGTCCCGCGACGGGAAGATGCGTTTCCGTTCCTCGGGCCAACGCAAGCGGGCCGAGGTGGTGATGTTGCGTGTTCGCAATCAAGCGGGTGGCGAAATCTTCTTTGGTTTTGAGATTTAGGAGGCGCCTGATGTCGCACGGGACCATGCCGCGATCAAGGCTTCGGCCAATTTTAGGCCTGTTCATCGGGGTCATGGGTATCGTGGTTGTTCATCCGCAGACGGGATGGTCGCTTCTTAAAGGGGGCGAAGTACCAAGCGTGAATCACATTGCAGCGAGCGCCTTTGCGGCCAAGCCTGCCGTTGGAACCGCGGCAACGCCGCCGGAGCATGCCGCACGGGCGTTACGAGGTCTGGTCTTTATCCGAACCCCCAAAGGGATGGGCAGTGGTTTTGTGGTGAAAAAAGAGCAAAGTACCGTCTTCATTGTTACCAACCTGCGGTTGGTGCGCGAAACCTTTGTCGGCGGCAACAATGGGTTTGGCAGCACCTACGAGGCGATGGAGGTTGTGTTCTTTCGGGGCACTGAACGCGAGGTTCGCCGGAAAACCGGCGTCTATGCCGTGTTTGAAACGGGTGATTTGGCAATGTTACGGGTCGAGAATTGTCCCGAAGGGGTTCAAGCCTGCCCGCTTGCAAAGGGGGCGGAACCCTATGAAACCATGCCGGTTACCGTTTTGGGCTACATCTTCGATAATCCGCTGACAGGACCGCATGCTAAAACGCCAACCCATCGCCAGGCCTATATTTCAAGCTTGCGCTATGGCAAAACCTTCGTGCTGGAACGGCTCCAGATTGATCGAAGTTTTGATTGGGGGAATTGCGGCGGACCGGTCTTGAATGGGCAAGGTGAGGTGATGGGTGTTGCCGTGGTGCCGATTGCCGGAAGTGGGATGGACGGCACCGAGATTACCTTTGCCGTTGCCGGGAATCGACTGCAGTGTTTTCTTGATGGAGCCTTGGATTTTTTTCGGCGACCGGCGGGTTTTGACTTCGACAAATTGAAAGGCCGACGCGAGGTTAAAACGAAGATGATCTTGGCCGACCCGTTTCAGCGCATTGTCGAATTTGGACTGTTACGGCACAACGGGCCGCCCCCAATAGCCGCCATCCAGGCACCCTTTTCCGCCCTTGGGGAACCCGTTTTAACGCGCAAGGTCACACCCGGCAGTGACCTTGTCGTTCCGTTGGTTGTGGTCGGGGATGGACGCTCGCCGGTTTGGTACCAAGTCTGGGTTCGCCATAAAGATACCGCGAAGAAAACCTATTTCGCTCCCTTTGCACCAGGCCAATCGGCAGATCGTTACGACCGTTTGTTTGCCGCCGCCGAGCGGTTGGAGCGGGGGTCGGTTAAAGTATCGCGGCCGGATCCGCGCACCAACCTGCCGATGGCGACCGTACCGGATGATTTATTTCCCGCTCATGAAATGCCGGCAAGCGATTGGTCGTTGCCCGCGCAACCGGGCCAAAAAATTCGAACTATTGACATGCCAGGTCATTTCAAGAGCGTGCGCAGGGCTGATCAGGGGCGGCTGTGGGTAGTTCAGTTGGAGAATGTTGCGGCCTTGGCGGTGTTGGATTTTGAGCACGGTGTGTGGCGGGGTTTTTTGCCTTTTCCAGATGGGTCGCTGTTCGCCGCCGGCGGTAGGCGTTTGGTGGTGAGTGATTCGACCCGAACCACATTAACCTGTTACGATTTGGCGACACTCAAACCAATCGCGACGCGAAAGGTCCCCGTGGACGGGCCTGTTTTTGCCATGGGAATGGGTCTCTATAACGAAAAACGGCTGGTCTTGTTGTTTGAAGGAGGCAGAGAATACCGTTTAAGCGCCGCCCTGTACGATCTTGAACATTTTCAGCTTTATCCGCTGGAAATGTCAGGACGGGCGCCGCGGCGTTGGGTGTATCCCGAAATCTTTATGGATCCCCTGGCGCGTTTCTTTTTCCTTCGCAGCAGCAACCAATCCATGCTTCGGTATTTCCTTGCGATTGAAGACGGCAAAGTGGCCGTGCAGTTCGAGAAAGTAGGCTTCGCCACTGGGGTCTCGCCGCACGGTATCACTTACGGTAGCAAGGGCATGGGGCATCATCGTTATCAGTTGCTAAGTGTTCAAGATCAGATTCTTGCGATGGATCCTCAAAGCGGCTGTTACTTATTAGTGGATCAGCGAGGGTATCGCGACAAAGGGACCTGGTTCGGGGTGACCTTGTTTGATCCTACGGGTCAGAAAGTGGCCCGTCTTGATGATGTTTACCTCGCCCTTGGCGAGCACAGCGTGTCAAACCCGTTGCCGCGATTGTTCTTTGATCGCACCGCCAAGTACTTGGCTTATGTCGGCGAAGCTCAGGAAGCCGTTTACGTTGTGCCGATTGACATTCAGGCGCTTGCGAAACGGCAAAACCGATCGTACTTGTTTCTTGCCTCAAAACTCGGGGGCGTTGTCGCCCCGGATCGACCCTTTCAACAGGCGATTGAGGTCTGGAGCTCTTCCGGCGGGGTAACCTACAAACTGATCGAGGGTCCGCCGGGGCTAACGGTTAGTGGCACGGGTCGATTGGTGTGGGATCGGCCCTACATTTCGGAAGAACCGCGTGGCCATCAGGCGCGGATTTTGGTTTCAAATCGAGAAAAAATCCGCCTCGAGCATCATTTTTTTCTTCAGGTCATGCCATGAACAGTGGACGTAACCGTCTTTTTCCTTTTTTGCCAGTGGGGATCTTCGGTTCCTCACGAAGGGGTGCCGACCTGCCTCGCAGGATCGGTTGGGTCTGCGCTGAGTGGTGCTGTTTGAGACGCGCGTATGGCAACCATGGCAAACCATTGTCAACCAGGCCACAGCAGGCAAGCTTGGCCCGAAATCTCAGGCCGTCACCCGCCGCCAAATCGCCCGGGCCAAAAAAGGGGCGCGTGTGTGTGCCGTGGTGGGCGAGGGCATCGAGCCGGTTAAAGGCAAGGCTTGCCGCAACAGGCAAGAACCACTTGCAAGGAGGCGCCCATGCAGCGATTCACGGTGGGCGCTAGGACAAGGCGTGAGGCCACAGCCAACCGTTGCAAAAACGGACGCTCGGTTCCGCCGCATCAAACTCGTTCTGCCTTGTGTGGTTTGGAAGGGAAAGCCGTTGCAACGGAAGGCTTGATGAAGGCCTTTCTTCAAGCAGTTTTGGTGCTTTGTCTCGTTTTCACACTTGGACGATGCGGTTCGACCAACGTTGCCGGCCGCTATTGGCGGGATGAGCTCCCCGAGGACCAGCCGGCCGGCAGCAGCCCCTCCCAAATTCCCTGGCAGGTTCCCAGCGGTCTGGTGTCTCTCGGTGGCGGGGAAAAGGATCGAAACACTGCCGCGTTCGTGAACGAAGAAGGGCGCGCGCGGCTTACTCTTTCGGTTGTGCCCGAGGCAGATCACCCTTACATAAGGCAGCCTGGTTTAGCAGAGAAGATGGTGATTAATCCGGTGCTCGACGGTCGCTTTTTGGTCATTTTCAATGATCAAAATCGCATGCTTTACGAAGTTACAGCGGCCGGCCTCATTCATCGATCCGCCATCAAAGGACTTAGTGATCGATCGGTGGTTGCCGTCTACAACAATGTTTTGGTGGTGGGAACGGACGACAATCAAATTAGATTGTTGTCATTGCCGTCCTTAAAAACCGCCGCCTCCTTTGCTTCGCCCTTTGAGGGGCCGATCCGCGGACTGGCGCTGCACGGTCCGGAACAGCGCCACCTTTATATTCTTCATGGTGGCTCTCGGAGTTCGCTCGGTTTGGTTGATCTCGATAACCCTGGCCAAGGACACGTCTTGGTCCAAGATCTGTCGGTTTCGATGTCCAGTCGCCAAGAGCGAAAGGTCATCATGCACCCCCCGCCACCTGGTTGGGGCGTTGTGCCACTGGTGCATTCAGGCCGGGTCCAGGCTTTCTACGATCCCCTTTTTCCAAAAGTCTTTGGCGGTGGTAATTATCCCATCACCTCGCCCGCGATGTTTGGTGTTACCAGTTTTGGGGATAGTTTTATCCGGTGGCAGGGGGCCCTGGTGGGCTTTAAACGATCAAGGCGGGGCGTTCCGAAAATTTCTAATGCAGCCGGAAGCCTTTTACTCGGCGGATTTTATGATAATGAAGAGAACCAATGGTCGGGCACCTTGGAGATCGGCCATCAGATGCGAGTTCTATGTGAGCTTGTCATTGAGGATACGGGTCTCAACCACCCCGGTTTCACTTCTCGACCGACGGTGTTGACCCTTCTCGAAAATGAAGTCATCTTGGTTTTTCATCGAAAATTCTACCAAGTCTTTCCCGTTTCCATTGCTTCTCTCTCTCGCGTCTTGAGTCCCGCTGCTTTGGTGGTGATTTCGCGGCCGCCCGATTCTCCACGAGCCGGGAAGAAGGTCAGAAAGAAACTCAAAGTGTTATCGGGCAGCGGTGGCGTTCATTTTGAAATCATGACGGCGCCTAAAGGCTTTAGCCTCAAGCGTGATGGCACGGTTTCCTTTAAAAACACGGCTAAAAGGAAAACGACTGAGCCCGTTCTTTTGCGCATTCGCAATAAGGGGGGTGGCGAAACCTTTTTTGGATTCGAGATTTAGAAGGGGGCAGGGTGATGTCGGGTCAAGCTATGGTCGCGCGCGGGATAACCTGTTTGCTGTTCTCGCTATTCATTTTTGGATGTCGCGATTCGTCGACGCCCGAGGCTGGGACCCCCTTGGCGACGGTCACCGATCCAGCCTCGTCCGACCAGACGGAACAGGGCCGGGTGACTACGCGACCGGCGCCGAGTGCGGCGGAAAGGGCGCGCTTGGTGCATGATTTGACCCGAGCACAGGTCGATCAAGCGAAGAGAGGACTGGTCTTCATCTTGACACCGGAGGGTTCTGGTTCGGGTTTTGTAATAAGGCGCGCTGGTTCAGCGGCTTATGTCGTGACCAATGCGCACGTTCTTCAGGCCGCCAAACGTCTTTACAGCGATGACCCCAATGCGACCTATGACACAGTTGAGACCGTTTTTTTTAGTGGCACCGCCCAAATGGTGCGCCGTACAGGGGTGGTCATTTCCAAACATCGGGCCTCTGACCTTGCGGTTGTGTTTGTTGATCCTTGCCCGCCCGAAGTCGTTCCTTTTACCGTCGCAACGACGTACCACGTTTTTGAAGGCATGCCTGTCGTCGTGTTTGGTTTCCCTTATGGCCACCGGTTGGATCAGCAACGGTCTCCTGCGCCCAGCGTAAACCGTGCAAACATCTCAAAATTAGGCTATTCAAACTACAACGAATTGACGGTACTCACGATTGACCAGCAACTCAACCCTGGTAACAGCGGCGGACCGCTTATTAACGCGGTTGGGGAAGTGGTAGGCGTAGCCGTGGCAACGGTTATGGGTGAGCCGATTAGTTTTGCCATCTCGGCCGACACGCTTCAGGGTTTTCTTGACGGGACCTACGACAACCTGGTCATCGACGAAAAACAAAGTGGTGCCATTGCGCTTAACGGATCGGCGTCCGTGACTGCCGAGGTATCCTTAGCCGATCCCTTTTTCCGCCTCGAGGAAATTGGGCTACAGCGGCTTGAAAAGGCTCCGACGCGTGCACAATTGCGCGCCCCTTTTCAGGCGCTTGGTTCCACGGTTGCCACGAGTCCGGTTCGGCCGGATCAGCCCATTCATTGGGTGGTTGAAAAGCCGGGTGCATGGCTCACGCCGGTCTGGTACCAAGTATGGGTGCGTCGGAAAGGTGTACCGGAACCTGTTTATTACGCGCCTTTTGTTCCCGGCATTGAAAACGATTTGGACGATGCCATTTTTGCATCCATGATCTCGCCATCGGGTGAAAAAAGAGAACCCGACGCTGAGACGAAGGGACTGCGTCCCATTCCCGCTGATCTGCAATCAGCCTTTGTCATCGAGGGCCCCGATTGGTCGTCGCCGCTCAAAAAAAAGGAAAGCCAAAGAGCGTTGACCTCGCCTGGATTCATTACAACCATCCGAGCCGCCGAGCAGGGCCGAGTGTTGGTCGTTGCATTGGAACAGACCGCTGTTTTGGGTGTGCTGGATCTGCAGACGGCGTCGTGGCGTGGCTTCATCCCCATCTCTGAACGGGCCTCCTTTGCCGCGGGGGGTCGTCGCTTGGTGGTCCATGATGCAGAGGCGTCGGCGCTGCGTGTTTACGATTTGAGATCCTTGGCACAGATCGGCACCCATTCCCTCGCCGGCCAATATCCGGTTGTCGCGCTCGGAATGGGTTCTGCCAACGCGCGTCGGCTGAGCCTCCTGCATGATACGGGTAAGGAAGAGCGGGCTCACATGACCCTGATCGACCTTGAGGACTTTACAAGTTACGAGCTCAACGAGGGACCGTTGCGGCACCGTTTTGAACCACGATCTTATGCCTTGCTCATGGATCCCTTGGGGCGATTTTTTACCGTGCATGATCGAGAAAATGCCGATTGGTACCTCAAAACCTATGATGGGTACAACGTCAACGCATTTTACTTTCAGTCGGCTGGTTCAGTGCCTACGATTACGCGGCATGGTGTCCTGGTGGGTCCGGATAAGATCGTCTTTGGCGGGCACGTGGCGTTTGAGGCGCGCGAGATTCGTGCTGCGATGGACCCATTTAGCGGTTGCTATTTGCTCATTGATTACCGCGAGGGCATCTCTCCGCCACCGATGAGCGGTATGGCCGTGTATGATGCAGCGGGTCGAAAAGTTGCGTACCTTCCAGATGTATACCACGCCACTGGATCTGGGCAGGTCAACCCTCGCGTGCGGCGCTTCTTTTTCAATAGCACCGCCGGCCTGCTCGTTTATCTCGGCGAAAATCACGAGGCCTTTTACTTTTTGTCATTGGATTATGAGGTTTTGGCTCGAGCCCAGCATGAATCCTATCTCTTTCTCTTGGAACGACTTGGCGGCGTCGTGCAGCTCGGCCGGCCTTTTCAGCAACGCATTAAGTTGCTCAGTTCCTCCGATACGACCAGCTACGCGATAACCAGTGGGCCACCCGGTTTAAAGGTGGATCAAGAGGGTCTGCTCTCTTGGGACAACCCTGTCTATTCGGGTTTGGCGCAGGGGCATCAGGCCCAACTTGTAGTTGAGAACCGCGAGAAGGTGCGCCAGGAATACACGTTTTATATTCAGGTGCTGCCTTGAGTCACGTGTTGTTTTGGCGGACAAAAACGCGGCCGTTGTTGACCGCGATGCGGTCTTCGGCGAACCACTGCACGACGGCAGGTAGGGTTTCGCATTCGGCGGCGAATACCTTTTTCTGGATGGCGGCCGGGTCGTCGTCTTCGGCGAGGGCAACACTGCGTTGCGCGATGATCGGCCCTTCGTCGTAGCGGTCGTTGACCATGTGCACCGTGCAGCCGCTGACGCGGCAGCCGCGTTGGTACACGGCCTCGTGAACTTTGGCGCCGTAGAAGCCGTGCCCGCAGAAGGCGGGGATCAGCGACGGGTGAATGTTAATGCAGCGATTGTGGTAGCGTTCGCCTGGCAAAAACACGCGCAGGAACCCGGCCAGGACGACTAAGTCGACCTTGTGTTCGGCTAGGATTTCGTGGATCGCTGCGCTTGCCGCCGCATCGCCGCCCAGTTTGCGGTAGTTGACCGCGCTCGCCGCGTAACCCAGCTTGTGGGCGCGTTCCAAACCCAGCGCTTGTTTGCGCGAGCTGACGACGCAGGCGATTTCGGCGTCCAAGCTGCCCGCGTTGATTTTTTCGTGCAGGTTGACGAAGGTCGTCCCGCCACCGGAGATCAAAATACCCAAACGCAGCTTGCCGTTCGCCATGAATGCCTCAACTTAAAATGGAAATATCGATGCCGGCGCGCTTCAGCAGCTTGTAGAACAAGGTGCGGTTGATGCCTGCCGTCTCCGCCGCTTTTCGGGCCGAGCCGCCGCTTTCACGCAGCAGCGCCAACAGGAAGCGGCGATCCAAATCGCGTTGGTAACTCATTGCCACGTCTTCGACTTCCTTTTTTAAGTGACGTAAGGTGTCGCGGTCGGTGGGGACCATGCCGTCAAAGTGTTCGAACGGGTGATGGCGGAAATGTTTTTCCTGTTCCTGTTCGATACCGTTCTCCAGGACTTCGGGCGGGAGATCGGTGACTTCGATGGTGGGTTTTTGGGTCATCACGACCGTGCGCTGAATGATGTTGTCCAACTCGCGCACATTACCTGGAAATGGGTAACGACTCAAGACCTCAAACACGGCTTCGTCGACTTCGCGGCGGCTGGCGCGGCTTTTGGCGATGTACTTACTAAAGAAGGTTTCACTCAGCAGGCGAATATCACTGCCGCGCCGGCGCAGGGCGGGAATCTTGAGCGGAATGACGTTGACGCGATAGAACAAATCCTCGCGGAAGCTGCCTTCTTCGACCATTTTCTTGAGATCGCGGTGGGTGGCGACGACAATGCGCGCGTCGGAACTGACGGGTTGGTTACCGCCGACGCGGGTGAACTGTTTCTCTTGGAGGAAACGCAAGAGTTTGGCCTGAAACGATAGCGGCATTTCGCCAATTTCGTCGAGAAACAAAGTGCCGCCGTTGGCTTGTTCCGCTTTGCCGATCTTGCGGTAATAGGCGCCGGTGAAGGCGCCTTTTTCGTGACCGAACATCTCGGATTCAATGAGTTCGCTGGGGATGGCCGAACAGTTAATGGGAATGAACGGGCCCTTGTGACGGCGGCTGCGCATGTGGAGGTAGTGGGCAAATAGTTCTTTGCCGGTGCCGGACTCGCCGGAAATGGAAACCGTCGCCTCGGATAAGGCGGCTTGTTTGGTTTGTGAGACGGCTTCGAGAAAATCGGGATGATCACCGAGCAGCGGTGAGCCTTCATTTTCTTTGGGGGGGCGTGCCTGGAACCTGATTTGGCGTGGGGCGGTGAGGTGCGGAAGTTTGGCGCGCACCACGGTACGCAATGGGCCCCCGGCTTCGACAATACACTGCATGCGTCCCGTGTGAATGCGCGGTAACGGTTTTTGGCGGCTGAAGCGCAGGAGCAGGGCGGCTGTTTCCGCCGGGCGTGGACTTAACTTCAGCCACCAGCATTGAGCGGCCTCTTCCATGCGACCGGCACTGATGGGTTCGTGGAAGGTAGGCAGAGGATAAGTCATCAGATCTTCTTCGGCTTCCAGCGGGTGGACTTTTGAAAGGTTGCCGGCGTGTTCCTGGAAAACGGCGACCTGTTCGGCGTTGGCAAAGTCGGCCAAGCGGGTGCAAACGGCGTCCCAAAAAAACCAGTGGCGGTCGCCCGCCTGATCGGCAAGTCCGCTAATGTAGCTAAAGACCTGTTGCCAAGCGAGTTGTTCTTGGAGTTTGCCCAAGGCGCCGCGTTCTTCTTGGAGCGGTTGAATCAAGTCTTGGGTGAAACTCGGGGGCAGCAGGCCGGGGTCGATCATGGCGAGACCGTCGAGCAGGGTCTGCATTTTATCGAGTAACTGTTGCTGGGATGCGGCGGCCGCATTTTGCCGCTCCAGGGTTGGGGAGTGATGTGGGGTCACGACCATACCTCGTGTCTCATGGGTTGCAGGGAAGCCGGTGTTCGCCGAAACGGCGTGGGCACGTAGAAGCACCAATTAGAAAAGGGTATGAGACCGGCTGGGAAGCAGAGAGACAGAAACCGTTCTCACCGTGAATAAGGATGAAAGTCAGGGGCGTTACCCCACGAAATCGCGTGTAGCAAATGAAGGTGACCGCGAATCAGATGCTCATTGTAGCTTGTCTCTTTTCGATGGGACAGTGTTTTTTCAAAGGAAATCGTAAGATTGTTTTTTGTCTGCCCGCTTTTTTACGCCAAAGAGAGGTCTGGAAGTTTTCTTGGTTTAAATATAAATCTAACTTAGATAAAGGCTTGGGCGTTATGTGGTGCCTCGGGAGGGAGGGCGGCCTGATGATCGACGGCAAGGCGTGGTTGTCGCCAGTGGTGATCGTTAGGTGATGTAGTTTGTGGTGAAAGGCGTCTTTTAGCGAGATTTGTGCCGAAAAGTGGGTGCTGCAGCCGCTTTAGCTACTGCCGGTGAAAAAAAACACAAGTTTTTGGATTTGTGGTGTCTGGTTTTGGCTGGAATTCTCGCTGATAACTTATATTCTCCATGTGCGCTTGGGTCCTGTCCGGTGATTTAGACGGCTGCTTTTGTGGTTTTTGACACGTTCCTCGCGTTACAATGCGCCAACACCCGAGGCGTGTTTTCGACATCTTTTCAAATGAGTGGCTGGACTATTGAGTTTTACCCAGGAGCAACGCGAGGCCGAAAGTGCGCTTTTAGCCCGTGTCAAACAATCGGATCGTGAGGCTTTTGAGACCCTGTTTCAGAAGTACTATGCCATGCTCTATCGTGTTGTTTTTTATAAACTTAAAGATCAAGGGTTGGCTGAGGATATTGCCCAGGACGCCTTTTTAAAGTTCTGGGTCCATCGCGATCGCATCAAGCCCGAGCTCTCCTTTTTTCCCTACGTCGAGAAAATGGCGCGCAACCTGGTGTTGGATCACTACAAACGAGAGAATGTGCGCAGCAAACACCGCGATCACGTGCAGAGCCAAATGGACGTGCCGCCGGGGAAACCCGATGATGCGGTTCAGTTGGCGCAACTGGAAGGGCGCATTCGCCAGGTGGTGGTTCACGATTTACCGGACAAATGTCGCACGATTTTTTTGTTGAGCCGCGTTGAAGGCCTTTCAAATCCTGAGATTGCAGAAGTTTTATCGATTTCACGGAAAACGGTCGAAAACCAACTCTATAATGCGCTCAAGGTGCTGCGCAAAAAATGTGCGATCCATCTTGGGTGACTTGGAGCCGCCATTCGTTTTGGTTGCTTGTGAGGGTATAGTGTTGGAGGATTCCCAATGCCGTCTTTTTTTGACTGGTTAGAGGATCCATCGCGCGTGGACGCTGAGACGGGCAACTCAGGCGACCACCAATGGACGATGGACCCGGCAACCGAGGGTGTTGCCGCCGAAGAACAGATTCAAACAGAATATTCGCATGCTGAAGGCGAAGCTTCGACGCTTCCCACGGCACCCTATGACTGTGAAGAGCATCGTGCCATGCGCGATTTGTGGCTTGCCGCTCAGTCGGCTGAGCCCGCCCCGCCGGTCGATACCGACCGTGCCCTAATGCGGATGCGCGCCAAAATGCGTCGTGCCGAAGCTGCGCCGAGTCGCATGCCCGCGGTGCCGCGACTGTTTTGGGGCTTGTTGCTGGGGGCCGCTGTCTTGGTGTGTTTCGGCTTGTTTGCTACCAAGTACCGCGTCGGCGCCGAACCCGTGCCGATGGTTGCCACCGATATTGCCGCCACGCGCCATGCGACCTTGCCGGACGGTTCCGTTGTGACCTTGAATGCCGCCACCCGTTTGGTTCCAGAGCCCGGCTTTGGGATCTCGCACCGTCGCGTGACGCTCGATGGTGAAGCCGCCTTTGACGTGGTTAAAGGGGAATTCCCTTTTGAGGTCGTCGCCGATCAGGTTAAGATAGCCGTCGTTGGCACTGTTTTTAATGTCTATGCGCGCTCCGGCTTGACCGAAGTCGTTGTTCAAGAAGGGATTGTTAATGTCGCCGCCGCCGGTGAGACCGTGCGTCTTGTCGCCGGCAACATGACTTCCTCCGTGAATGGTGCGGCCCCCGCGCCCGCCAAAACGGTACGCTTCCCCAACTATCCCGGCTGGCAAAGCGAGCAGCTCATTGTTGACGGTGCCAAGTTGGGACGTGTCGTGGCCGAAATAGAGCGGCGTCATGGCGTCCAGATTCACCTGGCGTCACAAGAGTTTGCCGATCTGGAAGTAACCGGACTATTTGTCGACAAAAACCCAACAGATCTGATTCACGCGATTTGTACGCTGCTCGAACGAGAGTGTCGTCGTGAAGAAGGTGGGTTTGTCATCTACTAGGCGCAAGCCTTTTGTTTTGGCTCTTTTTCTATCGATAGGTTGTTTGGTCTCCACGGTTTGGGCAGTCGAACCGGAGCCAACAACCCCTGTGCGCCTCGATTTTCACTACAATGGCACCCCGCTCGATCAAGCGTTGACCGAAATGATTGGTCTGTACCGTTTACCGCTCGGCTTTCGTCCCGAGCAAGCGGCTTTTTATCGCGTTAGCGCGACCTGTCGCGATTGCTCGCTTGAGCAAGGTCTGCAAACGCTTTTACAGGGCACACCCTTGACGTTCCGCGCACGCGGTCAGCAATGGCTGATTATTTACGACGCCGACAAACCCGGGTTAATCGCCGGTCAGGTTTCGCTTCAGGGCGAAGCACTGCCGCTTGCTCAGATTGTCGCGCGCGCCGTGGGCCGTTTCCAAGGCTCGGGGAGTGCGCTCACGTGGCAAACACGCAGCGATGACGAAGGTCGCTTTGAATTTACGACCATGGCACCCGGCACCTACGAACTGGTCGTCGCCATGGAGAGTTACGCACCGGTGCCTCTCGGTCGGATCCGGCTTAAACCTGGCGAATTCCGCCGCCTTGATGTCATCAAACTGCTCACCTGGACCGAGGAGATGGAGATCAAGCCCCATCCACGCATTCACCTTTCCCGTGAACGGCTCAGCAATGGCGCCTTGATTCTGCCCGAGGATTTGTACCACCGTCCCTATCTCGCCAACGATCTCATGCGCGCGGTGGAAACGCTGCCAGGCGTTGCCGGTGGTGATTTGAGTGCCAATTTTCATATTCGTGGCGGCCGTAATAACGAAACCCTGATCTTACTGGACGGTGCCGAAATTGAGGATCCTTTCCACTTACGTACTTTGGCGCGGGGTCCGGTGTCGCTCTTCGATAGCGAGGTTGTTGCCGAACTGGAGTTGATGACCGGTGGTTTTCCCATTCAGTTTGGTGACCACTTAAGTGGGGTCATCAATGCCAAATCCCACGAAGCAAGCGCGCAACGCCACAGCATTCAAGCCAACTTTTTCAATAGTCGGGTGACCAGTCAGGCTCCAGTCGGTGACGGTTTTTATCTGGTCAATTTGCGGCGAGGTTATTTTGATTACACCGACGGCTTCGCTAATTTAGACCCCAGCGTGGACGCCGATGCCGACTACGACGACTTTTACGCCAAATTTGTGCAGGACGTCGGGCCGGTGTGGCGATTATCCCTGCACACGCTGATCGGGGAGTCCGATGGCTCGCTGCTGCAAAAGGGGCAGCCTGGCAGCCCTTTCCAGTTTGAGACCGTTGCCAGTCGTGAAAAGAACCGCTACTTATGGGCGAACTTTCGCGGGCAATGGGATTCCGGCTTGGTCTTTGAACAGCACATTAATTGGGGGGGCTGGGAGAATGACACCCATGGTTTGGACGAGGTTGGCAATCGCCGTTACCGTGTTGACGATCGGCGTGATTTCGAACGCGTCCATTTGCGCCAAGATTGGCGCTACACCGCGCGCGGCGGCTCACCGCTATGGAAATGGGGTTTGTATCTCAAGCGGACGCGCGGCCAGGTTGATTACGCCAACAATCGCAGTGACAACGGTTCCATCTTTCCCGACAATGTCGGCACCACCCAAACGGAACGGGGTCTGGAGGGTTCGCAGTGGGGTGGTTACTTCTCCAGCAATATTCAGGTCCTGCCTGCGCTGACGCTTGAGGCCGGGCTGCGCTACGACCGTCAGAACTATCTCGACGATGATCAAGTCAGCCCGCGTTTCCATCTATTATATGAACTGGATGAACGGCATTTTCTCAAAGCCGGCTGGGGCGACTTTTATCAATCGCAAGGGGTGCACGAGCTTGAAGTCGAACGCGGTTTAGAGGAATACCTCGAAACCGAACGTGCACGCCATTTGGTGCTGAGTTACGAGGCCCACATCGGCGCCGCCGGCAATTTTCGGCTCGAGGTGTACCAGAAGCGGTTTAGCGAGCTCAATCCTCGGCCGGTCAATTATCTGGAGCCGCTGGTTCGATTTCCCGAGGTTCGGGCCGATTACATCGTGTTGCCCGTTGAGACGGGCAATGCGCGTGGCTTAGAGATGTGGTACGCCAACCACGGCCTGGGTCGCTTTCATTGGGTGCTGAGCTATGCCTGGTCGAAAACCTATGATCGGATTGCGGGAAGGGCGGTGCCCCGTCAGTGGGATCAGCGCCACAGCCTCAACCTGGGTCTCAATTTTCATGATCGGCGCGGTTGGTACTGTTATGCCAATTGGCAATTCCACAGTGGCTGGCCCACCACCGAGGTGGTGGTCAATGAGCGCGTCTTGCCGGACGGCTCCGTCGAGATCGAGCCGGCCCTCGGTCCTTGGTTTGGGGATCGGGTGCCTAACTACCATCGACTCGATGTGCGATTGGGACGGGATATTCTTTTCGGCGCCCATCAGTTCAATGTCTACCTGGAGTTCATTAATCTGTACGACCACCAAAACATCCGCAGCTTTGACGACCACGCCCTGGTATTTAGCGGCGACGAAACGGCGATCCAATTCCAAAGTCGCGATTGGTTATCGTTCACGCCGTCCCTGGGACTGAGTTACGCCTTTTGAGGCGGCGGGGTAAGGTCGGCCTTGAGTGTGACGGAACGATGAGGTCGGTTGGCCGGGGTTCATATAAAAGGAAAAGGGTCGGTCCGGGTGCCACGCAAGGCGGGTTTTGGCGGTAAATGACTGGGAAGAAATAAGTTCTTTGGTTAAGACATTTGGCATCAGCGACTTACAAGAAAAGTGAAATAAATCAAAAAAAGGGTTTGACAGTTTGAGGGCGAGTCCCTAGAATCTGCATCTTGTCGGCGGCACACAACGCCGAGTTGGTTGAAAGTTGAAAATGGAAGAGAGAACTACTGATTATCAAC
>JAUIFE010000055.1 GCA_030429565.1 Holophagae bacterium
ACTTGCTTCAGCTGTGTGATTTTACTGCAGGAACTGAAGAGACTCATGTCATATTGGGGACATTCGATAATTCGTTATGTTTAGACGCAAGAAAGATCTTTTTAAGTCTTAGCGCGCCACTCAGGTTAAATGATGCGTGTCCCGGTTTGGACTCCTGGTTTGGACTTTGGTTTGGACTCGTCCTGGTTTGGACTCTAGTTTGGATCTGATCGATCCTTTAATGAAAACGGCGGCGTGATTGTCCTAGTTTGGACTTAAAATGATGCGTGTCCTCGTTTTGATCCTCGTTTTGATCTTCCTCGTTTTGATCTTCCTCGTTTTGATCTTTTGGACTCTAGTTTGGATCTGATCGATCCTTTAATGAAAACGGCGGCGTGATTGTCCTAGTTTGGACTTAAAATGATGCGTGTCCTCGTTTTGATCATGCGTGTCCTCGTTTTGATCATGAAAACGGCGGCGTGATTGTCCTCGTTTTGATCTTGGTTTTGATTTTTACTAGTTTGGATCTGGATCTGGACTTTAATGAAGCGTGTCCAAGTTTGGCCTTGTCCAAGTTTGGCTAGTTTGGATGGACTTTACTCTTTTCTTGTTAAATGATGCGTGTCCTCGTTTTGATCCCTCGTTTTGATCCTCTTTTCTTGTTAAATGATGCGTGTCCTCGTTTTGATCTTTACTAGTTTGGATCTGGATTTGGACTTAAAATGAAGCGTGTCCAAGTTTGGATCCGACTTAAAATGAAGCGTGTCCAAGTTTGGATCGGCCTGTCCTAGTTTGGATCCTGAGGGACTTGACCTTATCGATCCTTTAATGAAAACGGCGGCGTGATTTTCAATCAGAAAATCACGCCGCCTTGGTTTTAAGGCCCTCAAGCTTCTTTTATGAGTGGTTTTATCTGAAAATCGTGGTTGGGTCGGATCTTTGTCGGCTTATCGGCGTGTTGGCAGGGGACTCGCCGGAAAAGAACCGCTGGTATTAATGTACACAAAGTCAAGGATGCAGATGCGGCCGTCTTGGTCGGCGTCTTGCCGCTGACGCTGCCGCCAGGCCGGAGCCAGTGCGTGGATATCCTCCACGGTATTTTCACCATCGCCGTTGTAGTCGCGGAAGATGGCTGAAGGCGAAACCAAGATGGTTCCCAAGCGCTGATCGGTTTGACCGCTGCTGTCAGTTGCGGTTAACAAATAGTGCTGGGTCTGGGTTGGTTGTGGGTTGGGACAGAAGGGGTTGAGGTCTTCAGTGAGGACGGTTCCCGTTTCCCAATCTTCCCAGATGAGGCTGACCGTACCCTCGGCGCAGGCTGGAAGTGCGTTGAAACAGGCGGGTTCCACCCCGAGAGCAATGACCGCTACTTGCAGGGGGGTTGTGAAGGCGCCGTTTGGTGCGAGGATCGCCTGATCGGAAAAGACCGTGCCGCAGGCGTTGGTAACGGCACATTCGTAAACGCCCAAGTCAGTGCTGGTGGTGCCGTTGAGGTGGTGTCTGTCGGCCGTGGCGCCGGCGATGGGTCGACCGTCGTGGAACCATTGGTAGGTGAAGGGTGCGCTGCCGTCGGCACTTACTTGGAAGGTGACGACGGCGCCGGGACAGACTTGGTGGTTTTCAGGTTGAAGGGTGAGCTCAGGGCAAACCGGCAGTGGCTCATAAACGGTGACACGGTAATCTTCGACCTCCCCGTTGGCGGCGGGTCCTTGTGGTTGGCTGGACCCAGTGGTGCTAAAGCGAAACCGCATGTAACGGTTTTCGCTGTAGGTTGCGTCGCAGGGCACGGTGAAAACCAAATCATTGGCGCCGGGGTTCAATCTTTGGGCGGAAAAGAGGTGTTCGTTCGCATCTTGCCAGTCACCGTCGCCGTTGAAGTCCAGCCAGGCATCGAGAAACCCCGTGGTGGATGCGGAGACGGTGAGATCAGCGGTCTGGCAGGCTCGAATCTCCGAGGTGAACAGGACGCCGTCTTCATCGTCGAACCCATCGTCATCATCGCCGCCGGCCATCGCACTCGGCTGTCCGTCCAGGTCGTCGTCCACGTCGTTGCCGAGATAAACGCCGGTCACGATGCGGTGCCGCGCACCATTTTGGCTCAGGCTGGTTGGATAGGGCGTGTCAGCCGTCGTTGGTGCATCGCCGAAGTCGGAGGGGATTGGTTCGATGGTGGTGGCGGCCTGGTTATTGGCAGGGATAAGGTCGTTGTAGCCGGTGGGTAAGGTCAGCAGTGCGCGGTACTCGATCCGTGCTTCGGCCTCTGTCGCAAGCATTGCGCTCAGGGTGTAGGTCACGCTAGCGCCGGTGCTGAGGTCGAATTGATGGTTAACCGGACCGTTGCCGGAAACAGCGGGTAGGGTCGCGTCGGTCACTTCCGCCGTCCACTGCGCGTCGACGATACCGGTGGGGACGGGAATGGCGACGGCGAGGTTTTCGACAGTATGTGGGCCACTGTTGCGAACCACAAGGGTTTGGGTGAAAGCTTGTCCGGGAAGGACCTGTTGTTGTCCGCCGCGCCAGAAGGCACCGACATCACAGAGGCGTTGGGTTTCAATGTGAAAACGCATGTCAGTCGTGAGCGCCGGGCGGCCGTTGTCGGCGACGCGAACGGTGACCTCATAGGTGGCGGGTGCTTGGTCCAGATGTGGGGTCCAACGCAACAAACCGCTAGGTGACAGGGTTATACCGCTTGGTGCCGTCAGTAACGAGAAGGTCAACAAATCGTTGGGGTTTGGATCGGACGCCGCCATTTGCAAGCTGAACGGTTGATCGGCGGAAATGACCTGGCTGCCGACCGGGGTGATTCTCGGCGCCAGGTTGGGTTCGTTGACGATTAGTACCAAGTGCTCGCTGACGTTGTCGGCGGAGCTGGTTTCTTCGATGTGGTCGGGGCCCTCGGGATTAATGGTCGCCCAGTAGGTGTAACGTCCCGGCGCCTGCGGTGCAATAAAACCATAGGTTAGCGAATGCTGGGTGGCATTGAAGCCAGGCACCTCGGCCCAGGTTTGGTGGCGTAACACCGGCTCTTCTTGATTGTTCTGTTCCCAAATCTGAAGTACCGGCAATTGCTCACTGAAGCCGTCGCCTTGATTGTTCGTATGGAAATCCCATTCATACAGCGCACCGGGACGCGCGTTTTCAAAGATATAGTCGCGTGCGCTGACGCGAAAGTTGGAAACACTGTTGTTGACGACGTTAATTCGGATTAGTTGGATAAAGTGAGTGGTGGGGACGCCGTTTTGGTAAGAATCTGCGCTGACCTGGAGAAAGTAGGTGCCGGTCGGGAGATCGTTACTGGCGCGTAGGCTGACACTGCAATCACCATAGCCTCTCGGACGGATGGTGCCTTGGTCACATTGACCGTTGTCCAGAACCCGTAAATCGAAGGGGGCGGTTCCGACGTTTTCGACGGTTATGACGACGTTGGGAATCGGATTTTCGGTGTTGTTGAAGACTTCCAGGAGAAGGTCGATGTCTTCGCCTGCCTCAAAAATGCCATTGCCGTTGTCGTCGTTGTTGGGATGACCATTTCCGGAAAGAATCAAAGTACTGTTGTAAAAACGATCATCGTCGAGCACGTTTAGGGTTACCGCCGCAGAGGACCCGCTGTCGGTGGTCGCGGTGAGGGTTGCTTGTCGGTGGGGCGCATGACGCCGGTCGTCATTGGCTTCGATCTGGACGTGCGTGCCAAATGAACCGGCGGGAATGGTAACGGCAAGGTCGTTAAAATCACGGCTGTCGCTGGTGAGGCTGACGTGACGGTCACGATCCTGAACGCGGTCAAACCAGATCCAAACCGTGGTGCGATCATCTTCACGTAAATATCGGGGATAGGCGCTGACAAAAAAAACCGGCTCGCCCTGGGTGACGGTGGTGTACGAGAAGCTGTATTCGTCGGCCAGGGTTTCGCCGCCGGCCTTCGATGCAACACAACCGGCCGGAAGGGTGACCGTGTAGGTGGTGCCTTCCTCGAGACCGCTGGGCTCGATCATGAGGTTGTCACGGGCAACCACTTGGCGCGACATGGTGTTGCCGTTGCTGTCGACGAGTGTGATTTGCTCAAAAGTAGGGCCGAGCACAATCGGTTCGCTAAATTTGACCCAAATGTGGTCGCCGGGATCGACACCGGTTACCCCATTGCTGGGGACCGAGGAAAGCAGGTGGAGTGGTTCGGTTTCGGCGAAATTGGCGGTGACCCGAAAGGACTGGTCCATTTTGAGCGTGCAAGGCGCGGTACCCCAACAATCACCGCCCGACCAACCGGTAAAAAACGCGCCCGGCTCTGGTGTCGCGGTGAGCGTGACCATTTGGTCGTGGGGAAATTGGTCGTCACACACCTCGCCGCAATCGATGCTGCCGGGATCTCCTACCACGCGACCGGGTCCGTTGACGTTGACCTGTAAGCTGTGATCGATACCCTGTGAGATGGTAAAGGTGTCGTCACTTTGATCGCGAATCGATGAATCCTGTTCCGAGGAAATGGTGAGCGTTAATTGGCTGCCGCTTAAGGTTGATGAAATCGGCCAAAGAAACTCGCCGGTGTTGGCGATGCCGGTAAAAGTGGCTAACGCGGTACCGCCGGACGAGCACTGGATTTGAACGGTCCCCGCGAAGGGGTCGGCCGACCATCGCACCGGAAAGCTTTCGCCCGCGCGAAGGTTCTCACCGCCGTTGGGACCCAGCACGACGATGGTGCCGCCGCCAGGATCGTTGTTGTCGATGACCGATAGGGTGATATCGCGGACCATTTGTTCTTCGGGATCGGCGCTGTTGGTAAAGGTGACGCGGGCGCGATGCACGCCGGTGGGTAAGGACGCGGCCCGTGCGCTGATGGTGACCACCAGGTTGCCGGTTTGATCGGGTTGGAGGGTGAGGTGGGTGCGCGAGAGCGAGACCCACCCATCGGCGGAAGAACCGGTGTAGGTGACTTGATTGGTCAGGGTGACGGCGCGGCTGTGGCGGTTGTGAAAGCCGTATGTTTGGGAGACCGGGTCAAAGGGTTCGTCTTGAATGGTTTCCTCACTGAGGCCGGCAGCGGGGGTAACAACGACATTGCCTGGCTCTGGATCCGTGCACGTGGCGGTGACGGTCCAATCCAGGTTGGCTGAACGATCAGCAGTGTTGGTAATGCGCAGGTTTAGCGGTGTGTCCGCTGGGGCATTGTGGTGAACCCAAAGGTCGACCCTGTCGTGATCTTGGGTGTACGTGAAACGTGTCCCCAGGGAATGACTTAGATCACTATCGCTGTAAAGTAGGATGGGGGTGCCTTCGCGGCGAATGCGAACCTGTCCCACGGAATGAAAGCGGCCGTTAATGGGTTGGATTTGGAGGTGTAGGAATGGTTCAAGGAAGTAGGTGCGATCGGCGGTGATGCGATAATAAAAATATTCCGTTTCGATCCAGCCGCTGGGACTAAGCGCGAGGGGGCAGTTATCGGTTCCGGCCGCCCCGACGTTGTCAATCTGAAGCGGAAACGGGTTTGGAGGGGCGGCAGGGGCGGCTGCCATGAATACGGTAAAAAAGGCGCAGCAGGCGACGAGGGCGGAGCGTATTTGTGGCGTCATCAAACATGGTTGAAGCGTAGACGTGCGGCGTTTTGAATTGCTGGAATGGTCGCGGCTCATGGGTTTACATCCTTTATCTTATTGGTGATTCAGCTATTTGATTAGGACGTGGGATTTGGCAAAGGCGGCCGCATCAGCCAGGCTCGAGGCGACACCAGGCGACGCGGTGCAGGGAGCGGGTTGGTGCAACCCACTCCCCGCAGCGTTTATTCCGTGGCGACAATGCGCCAGAAGATGTAGCCCGCGTTGGGATGCAGGTTTTGAATGGTGCCGAAGGCGAGGTTGATGCGGTTATTAGAGCGGCCGCTGAGGTAGATGTCGCGGTTGGTGACCCTGGTGACGATCATGGTGTGGTCGATACCGTTTTTGCCGTCGCGATCAATGGCAAGGATGTCGCCAACGGCGAGCCCGAAGCGACTGGATGTCCGTTGACCGCGCCCACTGCGGGCAAGGAAATCGGAAAAAAGTTGGGCGTTGATCCAAACCCAAGATTGAGTGATGCGGTTGTACCACCAGGCATTGGGTGAGCGATACCAGCCGAACGTTTCTTGCCAACCGCCTTCGAGCAGGCATTGGGACACAAAATTGGTGCAATCATTTGGCGAAAAATCACGGTAATTCGAGTGGGGGTTTTCGGCGTGGTTTAGGGCGTAATTCATAGCGGCTTCACGGTTATAAGCGATCGCTATTTTCGGCATGGGCTCTTGCTGTTGCGAAGCGTCGTCGGGTAAACCAAATTCAGGGCTGGGCATGGTCAATCCCTCGATGCTGTAAGGAAGCAATCCGCCTGCCTGGGACTCATCGACCAACTCAATGGAAACAAGCTGCCAAAGATCGTCGGCGCGCTCGAGGAGAAAACGGCGTGTGTTGGTGAGCCGGCCGATGATTTGATCGTCACCCGTGCCATAGGTCAGGCTGGTGTGCTCAAGGGCCTGCACGGTCAGGCGGTTCACGTCGGCCTCGAGGATTTCGACATCGTTCAGTTCAAGTTGGAATGCGGTGACGCGGGCACCCAAGTATTGTTTGGCGGCGAATTTTTGACGCTGTTGGCGGCGATCGGCGACGGCAGGGGGCAATTTTTGGCAATGGGTGGGTTCTTCGTCGGAAAAGCCGTGGATGAAGTTGTAATCGGCGATAAGGGCATCTTCCAACATGCAAATGAAGGCTGGATCCTCGTCACCGTGAAGTACCGCAAGGTCGTTTTTGGGTGATTGTGCATTCAAGGAGAGGACAAGGGGTGTGGCAATGAGCCAGAAAAGAATGTTTTTCATGATCGTGTCTCCTTTAGATAGAAAAGTAGTTGCGGTTTGTTCGAAAAGACGCGTTAAGATCTGAACTGAGTGATACTTGGCTGCGAGATCGCACAATCTGTTGGGCTGCAACGTCTCGTAAAAATGCTCGCCGTACTTGCCGGTACGCGTCGTGCGCGACCCCGGTGGCTTTTCCAACTCCTTTCGAATCAACATTTTGTACGGTTTCATCCACCCGAATCGCTCAGTGCAGGTAAGAGCGAATTGTTTTGGTTAAAAAATTTGGATGAGACAGTATGAAAAAGTGGACACAGACCTGCTGGGCACAGTGACCGGTTCTTTTGAAAACTGCTACAGCTCAAAATTTTTTAAGAAGTGACGCTTTGCATGGAATCTTTTGTGTTTGAAAGTAAGGGCTTTGAACCTAAGAAGCGCGATAACTCGCGGCGGTTTTAGCTAAATATTTGAGCTACATTGGCTTGTAAAATTGATCAACACACCTGGTGGGTGCGCTTTCGATTTTTTCAAACCATTTCGCTCCAGATATTTAGCCAAAAACCCTCGCTTTTATCGCGCTGCTTAGGTTGAAGAAAAGAATCTTGTGAAGCTAGCGCGAGTTAGGTTAGATACTAAAAACGGATTTATTGTTTTCGCAGAAGGATTGCGTCGCTGATCGTTGCACCATCAGACTCGCAGTCAAGCCGAACTTGAACGTGGCAATTTTTTTTCAGAAAAAGGGAGCCAATGAATTGCCATTGTCCGCGAGCAGTCATCACTGTTTGATTGAATGTTTTCGAGAATTTATAGGTTTGGTTAGCGAATACACTAAAAGTTGCATGATTGGTTCGATCTCGGTAGGGTGGGAACCGTGCATAGATCGAGTACCACCCCGTCCATGAAACATTGACATCGTACCGAGCAAAACCCCAGTCGTCGTCGCAGGTGTGATAACCTATACCGTGATACAAGTTGTTATTATTGCTATGGATCCAGTTGTTGGTATGATACGTATGGAAATCATCAAGCAAATGGTGCTCGCTGTTCTGCAGGTAATCCAAAGGGTTGACGAATCCCAAGGTGAGATTGCCGCAATTGCCGTAGCCGCGTAGTGAATCTGTTGAAAATGGGCCGCGCCGTATGCCGAGATGAACGTGGGCGATGTCGCCCATATGGGCTGTGTCAAAGAGCGATCCAATTTGTTCACCGCGGCTTAGGCGAAGACCTTCGGTAACGCGAAGTTCCTTTAGATGCCAGTAGACGGAAGTCCAGGCGTTGTCGTCATGGGCGACGACAACGGCCTTACCCCAGCCCGCCTGGCCGTCATCAAAGATTTGGATGACCTGGCCGGGATAAATCACCCGCACCGGGGTCCCTGCTTTTGCAAAGATATCGATACCGAGATGTTTGTAAAAATGGTTCTTTTTACCAAAATTGGGGGTGGCACATTTGCGGCCGATCGATTTAAGCGTCTTTTCTTCATTAAAGAACAGAGACACATGCCGAACGTCGCGTTTCGGGACGGGCCAGGGAAGATTATTAGGAATGGCCGGCGTGGGTGGCAGGAAAACAGATTCCTTTACGGGTGAATCGCTACTCTTCTTATAAGATGAAAGCGAGGAGATGAGGATTAATAGAAAAAATCCAGACAAGCTTTTCTCCTTTGTGACAGAGCTGTGCTGCTGCCGTGAAAAAACCATAGATGCTTTTAGTGTGTGATTATCAGTTTTCTCTGGGATGCACTTAGTTTATATATAATTGAATCGGCCTACAATCGACGTGATTACCCAAATTGAATGAGTAGGATTGGCCGAGATTGGCTAAGTAAAATTACCTAGGTCTATTTTTGAGACGAGGTACCGCTTAGCTGTGGCACAACCGACCCGGTTGCCGGTATGAACAGGCGGCACCCTGCATTTTTGTCCGAATGCCTGGGGTATCTTTGTTTGAGGATGTTCGACGGTTGTGCCGGTCTAATGGCGATTACCCACCGCAAAGGCATCAATGGCAAGCATGACGCCGTTGCGCCATGCCCAGGTGGAGACTTCTTGGCGCGTTCCCAAATTCAATTTGGCGTAGATCACGCTCGCATGGTTTTGCACGGTTCGCACCGAAATGTTGCACTGGTCTGAGATTTCCTTGTCGGCGAGCCCGTTGGCAAAACAAATCACGATTTCCTGCTGGCGTTTGCTCAATGCAAAAAAGCCGGAACCGGCTGCGCGGTCGGCCAGTTGGCCCTGGATTTTTTCGCTGTAGGCCAAGCCGCCGGTGCTAACTTTGGCCACTGCCGCCACAATGGTTTCGGCCGCTTCTTCTTTGAGGAGGAATCCGGCAATTCGATGTTGGAGCAGTTGTTGGACCAAGACGGGCGAGTCATTGCCGCTAACGATGAGGAGTTTGGTCGTCGAAAAGGTTCGGATTTTGCGGGCGAGGGTAACACCGTTGTCGGAAAATTCGCCCAAATCGAGGTCAAGAACCACCACGTGGGGTTGGGTTTCGCGCACGAGCGGCAAGGCTTGTTTGGCGTTAGTTGCCTCGCCGACCACGTGAAAATTGGCTTCCCGTTCGAGCAGAAGACGCAGGCCGACCATGACCATGGGGTGGTCGTCAACCAGTAATATACGGACTAAATCGGGGACGCCGGGCTGGGACATGATGACTCCTTGGGACGGGTGTCGGCGACTGGGGCTTGATGGCCGTGCGGGTAACGCGCTTCGACCTGCGTGCCGTTGCCAGGGGATGAATGAATCGAAAGGGTACCGTCTGCGTTTTCAGTCTCTGTGATCATGCTTAGGATGCCCAGGTGACCGGTTCCGCGCAGGTAATCGGGGTTGGCAGGGATCTGGAAACCACAGCCGTCATCGCGCAAATGGAAAACCAACGTGTTGTGATCCCAATGGGTGATGACGGTAATGCTTCCGGCACCGGCGTGTTTGAGAATGTTGTCGGTGCCGTCACGAAAAGTCCAAAAAACAGCGCGGGCGACTTCGGGTCGTACCTCGGTGTCGTTACAGAGTTTAATTGTGAAATTCGGGGTGGCGCCCAAAGCACGGTAACGGTTAATTTGAGCCTCTATGTTGCCGTTCAAGCGGTGTTGATGATCCCAGCCCGAGGTGACATCGGTGCAAACCTGGCGCAGTTCTTTACCTACGGTTTTCAACTGGTTGGGGATTTCGAAGAAAAGCGGGTGAAAAGCCGGCTCACGATCAGGCGCGGCTTTTTGGAGTTTTGCTATTTCGGAAACCAAAAGCAGGTGAAGGTAGGTGATGACTTGAATCGGGCCGCGGTGGATGCGGTTGGCGATACTTTGCCGCTCTTGGGCCTTCTTCTGTCGAATCAAGCGGGCGTTGGCCTTATTGCGGGCCAGGGTTTGTTGTGCTTGACGCAAGCGGTGGCGAGCGCGGGCGGTGCAGAATGCGACGATACTCAAGACCGCCAGGGTTCCCACAAGAATGCGAAACCACCAAGTCTGCCAGATCGGTGGGGGAATGATGATTTGGCGTTGGGCGGACTGCGCCGCCCATTGACCGTAGCTGTCGGATCCGGTTACTTCGAAGGTGTAACGACCTGGCGGAACAAAGGTATAGGTCGCTTGCGGGTTCGATGATAAGCCCTGGGTCCAATGGGTTTCAGCGCCGCGGAGGCGATAGCGAAAGCGATGGCGGTACGGGTTTTGAAACTGAAAAAGAGCAAAGGTGATCGAGAAGCTGTTCCGATTATAAGGAATCACAATTTCCGGGGTCTTGTCGTTTAACCAGGTAAACGTACCGCCGGTTTGGGTTAAGCCGGTCATGCGGATGTGGGGCTGTTCGACCGGTAAGACACGGGCCGGGTCGAACCAGTTGTAGCCTTTGGGGCCGCCAAACCACATATGGCCCGCACGATCTTTGAACGCGGCATTGTAGTTGAATTCGCTGTCCTGTAGGCCGTCGTCCTGGGTGAAAAGGATGAAGGTTTGGCGGTCTTGGTTGAGCACAGCCAGGCCTTGGTTGGTACTGATCCAAAGGCGCTTTTGTTCGTCAAACAAAATGCCGTAGATGGTGTCATTGGGTAGGGATGAATTGCGGGTCGACCAACGTTCAAAGCTTTGCTGATCGGCACGGAGTTTGTGAAGGCCGCCGCCGTGGGTTCCAACCCAAAGATCGCCGTGATCGTCTAAGGCGAGGGCCCAGACTTGATCATTCGCCAAACTTTGCGGTTGGTCTGCTCGCCGCCTGAAGGTGGTGAATTTTTGGGTGGCGCGCTGCCAAAAGTTGAGGCCGCCGCCGTTGGTTCCTACCCAAAGATTTCCGTTTGCGTCTTCGACAAGTGGCCAGATGTCGTTATGGCTCAAGCCGGAGTTGTCGGTTGTGTAACTGGTTAGACGCTGTGTTTGTGGTTCAAAACAATGCAACCCGCCGCCTTCGGTGCCGATCCAAAGTTTTCTTCGGGAATCGCAGAGGAGCGTCCAAATCTTCTGATGGGGCAGACCTTGATCGTTTTCAACGCCGATGGGATACCGTGTGACTTTTCCAGTCAAAACGTCGAGGGCATCGAGGCCGCCGTCGCGAACACCGGGTATTTCGTGATGGGCGACCCAGAGCTTGCGGTTATGGTCACGCGCCAAGGAAAAGATCTTGTTACTGCTCAGGCTGTGAGGGTCCTGCGGGTCGTGATGAAAGGTTTGGATCCCGCCGGATTGGGGGTAGTGGTGGAGGCCTTTGTAGGTGCCGACCCACATGCCTTCCGGTCCTTCGTCAAAACGCCAGATCATGCTATCGGTGCTGTAACGGTTGAAGTGTTGACGGGGCAATTTGAGCAGGAACCCGCCAGTCGAGCTGCCGACCCAAAGCACGCCGGTCCGGTCGACAAACAGCGACCAAACCGCAGCCATGGTGACATTGCCAAAGTGCTCGACGGTCAGACTTTGGAAAGCAATTCGCTGGAGTCCGCCGCCGTAGCTGCCTACCCAAAGATGGTCGTGGGTTGAAGTCAGGGTGGTGATATGGTCGTGGCTCAGGCTGAAACGGGGATCGTCAAGATTCGCTTGAAACATTCGGGTCGCAAAGGAGCTTAAATCGGTTTGGAATAGGCCGTCGTCGGTGCCAATCCACAGCGTGTTTTGGTGGTCGATGTGAAGGGCTTGAATAGGGCGAGGGCTGGGCCAGGCTCCCCAGTTAAGGGTCGGTCGCACCGGCTGCCAGGCTGTGTCATTGTCATGGCGAGCGAAGAGCCCGCCCTGTTGCGAGCCGAGATAGAGGATGCCCTGGTTTTCGACAAAGGCATTGGCTACCAGGTCGCTGTCAAAACGCAGAACAGGTTGCCCAGGCTTCATGCTATAAGTTCCGCGTTTCGAGCCGACCCACAGGGTTCCGCCACTGTCGACAAACAGACAGTGCGGCCCCTGATCACGCGGTGCGCCTTCGACAGGGTGGAATCGTTCCGTCAATGGGTCGAAATGAACCAAGCTGCGATCCGTGGCGATCCAAAGTGTGCCGTCGGCGGCGACGGCGAGGGCGCGAATGGCGTTGCCGCCAAGGCGATGGGTTGCATCGGGGTTATCGCGGTAGACGGTGAATTTGTGGCCGTCGAAGCGGTTAAGACCATCCTCTGTTCCAATCCAAAGGAAGCCTTGATGGTCTTGGGTAATGCAAAAAATTTCACTTTGGGACAGGCCGTCGCGCGTGGTTCGTTTTTCAAAGATGGGACGGTCGGGGGAGATCGGCGGAGAGGCGATAAGCGAGGCGGCTATCACCATGAATTGAAACACCACAATACCTCGGACGAAGCTGAGCTGAGAAATAGCCAGGTCAGGTCGGAGGGCAGGGCGGATAAAGGAAAAAAATCCCTTAGCAGGAGTATTGAAACTGTATCTAACACGGCGGTAAGAAGGTTTTCAATAAAAACCTTTGATCTGAAATAATAGAAAAATGCAAGCAAAACACAACGGTTGTGTTAAAAGAAACTATACTGTCTTGGTTTAATCGCCTAGGGAGGGATGTGCTCTGAGATTTGGAGAGTCCTTTCTCGATTGGAGCATCAGCAGATATTGCAAAGATGATTTATTGCTTCGCGCTGATTGGCGTAACCGTATCGGTCGTCAAGAAAAAATGGCGTTTTCGCCATCTGAAGGAGCTGTGCTCTTTGCGCAGCCGGCCTTGGGTTTTCCTTGCGTTCGAGAGCCATTCAAAGCTCATTCAAGCGATAAAACGCGGTGAGGTTGGGGCCGCTAGAACGTGAACATGTCGTGACGAGACGCATCCCATGTTTTGTTGTAGGTCTTTTGGTTACAAGATTTAGTAACTGAGAACGACTCGGTCCCGCTTTTTAGCTTTTGGGTACATGGCACCGGGATCCAATGCCAACGTTTGGCGGGTAACTTACAAACCTTGCCCGCGGCCATGGCGCTTTGCGCGTTGCGAAGTGTGACGGTTTGCGGTGTGGCTTGGGGTCATTGGAGACGTGGCTGGATCCACCTCGGTTTCTCCGATCAAGGGCGGATCATGATTGTCGTGGTGGCGATCGAGCGCATTAAGAGCGACGTCCAAGTCAGGTGGGGGATTGAGTCCAAATCGTTTGAAGCGCTCAGCGGGCGAGGGTCATCTGAAAAGCGCGATCATGGCGATGATTCTTGCCAAAATGATCGCAACCTATCGCGCCTTTCAGATGGGTGCTGCGTTAATGGACTTACTTGCCAAAAATTTGTTCGTCACTGAGGTCCTTTTGGAATTGTGTTCCGGTGGTTTCGTTGCGCGTTTCGCGTGCTTTGGTTTTGGCCGGATCACGGTTGGTGTCTTTATCAATCAGGTCAACCAAAACCTCGGGGTCAAAACCGTGGTCGCCACCTGGGAGGCGCACATGCTCGTTGAAGACAAGGCCGTTCGCTTCTTCGTTTTTGACCCGATTCTCTTGCAAAAATTCCTGCGCTTTTTTCTTTTCTTCTTTGAATTCAGGCGCTTCATTATTTTTGGTGAGGGATCGATCGGGAATCCATGAGTCGTCTTTTTGCTTGAACGTCAGCGTATAACCATCGCCGGTGCGGGCATCACCGTATCCCATTGAAAGGCTAGGTACCATCGGGGTAAGTCCGGTGACGCTGGTTTTGCCGCCGATCGAACCATGGAAAGAATAACTGTCATCGGTTAAGCCTTGTTTTTTGGCGGTGACTTTTCCTTGAACCTGGCCGAGCTTTCCTTTGGGCATCGAGCCACCTTTCATGGAGACCTCCGCGAGCGTCAGGCGGACATCGCCTTCAACTTGATACTCGTGATTCCCGCTTGAAATGTTGCCGCCGATGGTCCCGAATTTTGCACTTTCGCTAATCTTGGTTTGATCAGAGAAGTGGGTTTTGTGTTCGAACATTTTGGCTGAAACACCGAGCTTAAAAAACTGGGTTTGCTTCGGTACTTGGGACATCTTGCCTGAATTATTCCCGATTTGATCGCCCAGCTTGAGCCCGGTTGGGAAGGTTTTACTTGCTTTATACGAGGATTTTGCTATGCCTTGGAACGTTTTTATCGCGAGATCTTTAATCTTCAGACCACTCATGATGATACTCCTTGATTCTTTAAACGATAAATGATGGGTTTAAATAGTTTTGTTGTTGTGATTCGGTTCGGTTGTCGGGCTCAAAACTGTTTTCTTTTAAAGCAGTTTTTAACTTTTGTGCTGTGGCCACAAAATTGTTGAGTGTGTTGGCAAAGGTCGTTTTATCTAGGTCTTCTACGGTATGCAGAAGGTTGAGAACGACAAAACCGTTGTGGCGATCAAAGGCGATTGAAGCACCGACCGTTTCGACTTGAAAGAGGTTGAGACTTAGAGCTTTGCGGAAGGTATGGTTCTGGTCTTCGGCAGCGACTTCTACCAGCGGTGCGTAGAAGCTCAAAGTTTCCCCGCCGGGTGCAATTTCAAGCGCGCACTCGATGCCGTTCTCGGCGGTTATGGCGCAATAGTTGAAATCATCCAATACTAACTCTGGGGACATGTCGGAAAGCCATTGGTTTACACTGGTTCGGGCCTGTTGGATTGTCATAGTCGCGCTCCTCGGTGGTTTATGAAAATATTTCGGGCCGGCCTTTATCGATAGGAGTGATTTGGTTTACCTGCACTTGACCGTGTTAGATTAAAGGTTTAACCTTTTTCCGATTCCCGAAACATGGTTTTTTGATTTAATATGGATGGATTATTGTTTTTGTTTTTGACACAGCAGCGTCGTACCCGATATTGGGTTTCAGCGTACCGGTTCACTTTGCTTACGTGCTAAGACTTAAACCCAAAAAAATCCAAGGACACGGTGAACATTGCTGCTCGACGGGGTATCTTTTGGGTACGTGGGGGCGGCGAACAAACCAAGTCCCACGCATCGTATTCAAAGCGAAACGGCTCTAGGTGAAGCGTGTTTGGCGGTGTTCGTTGAACCGCAACGGTTCTCCAGCTCGTGACTGGTGAATGGCGAAACAACAGCACACCCCTGTCGGGCCCAGCATAAAAGCGGGGCGGTTTGGATCATTGGGTTTGACTTAACTGCCTCTCGATGCAGATAACTGAACTCGGAGGCGAACAAGGTGAATTCGGTTCGCTTTTCGAGAGATAGTGTCAACGTTGAGGAAAGATCACGTTATCAATACCATCAAAGCACATTTCTAAGATGCACAATTTGGCACGGATTGTTTTATCCCTTGAAGCATCAGTCGTGGGATGGATTTTTGTTCTATTGAGTAGCTCACGAACGACGCTGTGTAAGCGCAATGATGCTGAGCGTTTTGAGGGCGAGGTCGTGTAGCGTCACACGTTTGAAAAAAGAGCTGGTTAGGGCTGTTCGCCTCCCTGTGCCAAAAAGATAGAAAAGGATTATGGAGGAAAAATGGAGAATGTGGAAATCTTGTGAAATTGTTCGCGTTGATCGTTTGGGCATGTTGATTCGTTCGTATCTTTGCGGTTAGGGGATGGGGCGTATATTTGCGTCAAGCCGTTCCCGGCAACGCGTGTTTTGGTTGGCCGCCTCGACTTTAGCCGGCCTCCAATAAGAAAGGCCGCGATTCGACCTAGGCGGCGCGATAAGACGAAAAAAAGAAGGTCAGAAATAAAGTAAGTGGTTCCTTTTGGTCAGGTTATAATCGCTTTACCACAAACGTATAACACACCCATTGGGTGACCAAAAAAAACCAC
>JAUIFE010000032.1 GCA_030429565.1 Holophagae bacterium
TGGCTCTTTTTGTCACCCATTGGGTAGGGTTTAATTGGTGTGGTAACTAATCATAACCTATAACAAAAAGAGCCATTTGCTATTTCTGGCGACCGTTTCACTTATTAGGAATCGCTCAACTCAGGTTCTAAGGCCTCAAGTAGGCGATATGGGTCGATGGAATCGCGCACGTTGTTGGAGCGAAATGTGTCGCCGTGTTCTTAGCTAGTACGGCGAGCATTTTAACGGCATGTTGCCGCCCGGAAGGTCGTGTGATTGTGCCGCCAAGAAGCACCTAATTTTAGGTTAGGGGGACAGCCGCACTGACCGTATCTCGACCCGGTTCAGTGCCTTGGCGGCGGTCAAATAGTTACTATTAGGAGTGGTAAGGAACAGTGATTACGGGCAGAACCAGCAATTACCGTATCTGCCTTGTTCACCGCCGCGGAAGGCGGTCAAGTAGTTACCACTAGGCGCGATAATGGTGGTGTATTCCGAATAAATCGGGCCGTAGCCTTCTCGCACGGTGCCCAGACGAAAGCGTTCAGCGTAGCCTGGCTGATAGAAAACGGCATTGTAGGTGGTGTAGAGAACACGGCATGTGCGGTTCCCGCCGCCGACAGCAGTCAGGAAAAAGCCGTCGAGGGTCAGAATGGCGACCTCACCATTATCCAGTTCGGCTAAATAAAAACGTTCCCAGTCGGCATAACCACTGTTGATGTGGCGGTCGGTATGAACGACATCGCAGGTTTGACCACCACCCTCTACGGCGGTCAGATAGAAACCCCGTTTGGTTTCAATCGTGATCTCTTTTACATGCAGATTCCATTCCTTCTTGAGGTGCCACGAGCCACGATCACGAATGATGAACTTTTCCCAATCTCCTACCGCGACTGCGTCAGTGTGAATGGGTTCAGCCGCTTGGGCAAATGCGGTTAAGGCAAACAGTGTGAACATTAATAATTTCTTCATGAGTCAATCCTTTTTCCTGTCTCGGTTAACGGCCGTAACGGCCGGTCGAACGGGGTGTTTCAAAACAAACGGCGATGTAGCTTATGGGATATGCCCGAAGCATCGGGGGGAGGTAGACTACTGCCGCCATCCAGTTCGTTTCCCTAAAAGGCAAAAGGTGGGCCGGCTTTTGGTTTTTAGATAACCTGAATTAAATCAGGTTATTGTGGATTTTGGTGCAGGCTGGGCGATGTCGAAGTTTCGACACTGTCTGTATTTTTACAGTGGCATTGTCTGTTGGTTGACACTTTGGTTGATAACTGTGCTCTGAAACTTTTTGGAATGATAGATAGTGCCGCTTACTGGAGGTCGTCGCTTGCGTTTGAAAGCCCCTGTGAATTTGTTCTGGACGGCTATTGTTCTGTGCGGAGTACAAGGAAAAGTGATTGTGAAATTAATTCAGCGGTTGAAGTGTTGTGTTGTCTTTCAAGATTGCAATAAGGCGGTCAAAGCCGGCGGTGGCGACCTGTAAGCCGCCTGGTCGAAAGCGGCCCGGCCACAAACCGGCAAAGGTTTGGCTGAGGTGGTCTAAGTCCTCCGCCAGTTCGGCGCGGGTTGCCGCGTTGATGGCGCTGACCGGCTGATCCGCACCACAGGCAAAGCGTGCGCGGCCGAAGGCGACGCACCACGCCAACATGCGGCGGGTCCAGTCTAAATAGGCGACGTGTTCGCTGTAAGGCCGCAGCTTGGCGATGCGTCCGGCCAAACTCTCGAGCTTGGCGCCAACCTCGGCTAAGCCCGCATCGCTGAGGCCGCCCAATCGTGGGTGGTTCAAATCGCTGTCGGCGAAACGGAGTAAAAAGAACAAAGCCGAACCGTTGGTGGTTTTGGCGCCGCAAACCCGGTACAGTTCGCCCAATTCGAACCACAGCCAGGTGTGTTCCAGGGTGGGGAAGAGGTCACAGTGGTGGAACAGGCGTTCTGACCAGGGTTCCATTTCGATATCTTTTTCAAGCGGTATGCCTTGCCAAGCCAGACCGGCGCCCGCCAAGAGGCCCGGCCACGCCGTCGGCGGTGCCTGCCAATGGCCGTAGTCGCCCCAGTCGGTCACCACGATACCGTCCGCCTTGTGCTCTAGGCCGGCGGCACAAGCGCGCTGTACATTGTTAAGGGTGTTGCCGATGCGGCCGGCGAGACTGCTCCAACTGCTGGTGCCCGGACATAGCCAGTAGCGTAGCCCGCTTTTTTTGTAGTGGCGGCAATGGTCTTCAAACGGGTGGTCGGCTTCGTAACCCCATTCCATGGCAATCGCATCGCGTGGGACGCGTGCCAGTGATTCGGGTTTTTCAATCAAAATATCGCCCCAGAAAAGCATGCGCTTCCCGTGGGCGGCGACCAGTTCGTGTACTTGATTGAGGTAATCGAGATAAATCTGGGTGGTGCCTCGTTCTTCGCAAGCCGCTTGCGAGCGACCTGAGCCGAGATCCATGGTTTCGTCGAGACCGACGTTGACATAAGGGCTCTCAAAGTGTGGCAGAAGTTGGCCGTACAGATCGCGCAATAGTTCGAGGGCGCCGGGATCAGTCGGACACAGGCTAAAAGGTTCCGGCACAAAGCTAAACGGATGATCGAAACCCTGCGGGACCTCGGCCAGCGCGCGATAGGGTTCGTGGACAAGCCAGCGGTGAAAGTGGCCGAGGCTGTTTTGGTTCGCGACCAAACTGATGCCGCGTTCGCGACAGTAAACTACCAAGCGATCAAGATCGTCGCCGGTTAGCGGTGACGCATTGCGCCACACGGTTTCGTGTCCTTCGTAAGCAAAGGTATGTTCCATGTAGAGTTGTAGGTGGTTGACGTGGAAGCGGGCCAAACCGTCGATCATTTCCTGTAAATATTGCTGGGTGGGGACTTTGCCTCGACTGATATCAAGACACACGCCGCGTACGTTGAAGTCCGGTTCGGAGAGGATGGCGAATTCTTGCAGGCCGCCGGCTTGGCGCAAAACGTCGGCACCGGCACGCACCATCGCGGCAAGCTGGTGGATACCGCGAAAGATGCCGAGCTCATCGTCGGCAATGATGAACAAGCTGTGGCTGTGGTGCAGCACGCTAAAACTCTCACGTGCGCGATGATCGTCGCCGGCACTGTGTTTCTTCCGGCGATTTTCGAGCTGGATCATGGCCGGCCGGGATTTGGCGACCGGTTGCAGGGTTTTGCCGCAGGCGTGTAGGTCGTCGGCGAGTTGGCGCCAAGCCGTAGCCAGTAAAGGACTGTCGGTCGGATGGTAGGTCAGGGCCGGCGGCCACACAACCGGTATCAGGTTGTCGGCGTTGAAATGAGCCTGCTTGGCTTGCGGCCAAACCCAGGCCCACCATTCGGGGGCATGTGTTACCCAACTCATAATAAGGTACTCCCAATGCCAAGGTTATCGTCTTCAAGCGGGGGCCCGGAAGCAACGCGGTGCGACCACCGCGTGGTGTCGGGCTGGCGGAAGCCGCGACAGGCGCGTAGGGTCATGGCGACGGCGGACGCGAGCGACACGCGGTGCCCAGGCGAAACGTAGATCGGCTTGACGCCGGCGCGGCTGCGCACGACGGCGCCGATGGTCTCGCCGTTGTCGAGGATCGGTTGCCAGGCGCCTTGCGTGTCCGGCAAGGGTTCGTGGCTGCCGACGTAGCGGTTTTTGGCGACGCCGATGCTGGGCAGGTCGAGCGCCAACCCGAGATGACAGGCAAAACCAAAGCGACGCGGGTGAATGGTGCCGTTACCGTCGCAAAACAACATTTGCGGTTGAACACGCAGGCGCTGCATCGCGTCGAGCACCGCCGGCACTTCGCGAAATGACAGGTAGCCGGGCACGTAGGGGAAGGTTGTCTGTCGGCGTGCGATCTCGTAATCGAGCAGGGTCATTTCTGGAAACTTGAGCACGACGACGGCGGCGCGAGTTATGCGGTCCTCGTCTTCGTAGCCCAAGTCGATACCGGCGACCCGGTCGACGTCGCCAAATTGGTCGCACAAAACGATTTGATCGGCGAGTTCAAGTTGTAGGCGTGCTGCTTCTGCTTCGCTCAAATCCCAACGGTGGTTGATGCGAATTTCCAAAAAGCACCTCGGCGTTTGCGATTATTTTTTTGAATGTGCCCCATTCTAGCGCAAAGCCAAGTTGTCGGTAGACCTTTCCCAACAGTTACCGTGACGCCATAAAAAAAGGGGCCGCATGCGACCCCTTTGGTGTTGGTTATTTGCCGAGGCGGTTGCGCTTCTCGGCACGCTCGCGTTCCGTTACGTTCAGCACGGACTTGCGCAGGCGGATCGATTGCGGCGTGACCTCAATCATTTCGTCATCGCGGATCAGGTCAATGGCGGATTCCAGCGACATGGGGGGCACCGGGCTGAGCTGAACGGCGTCATCGCGACCGGAGGCGCGCATGTTGGTCAGTTTTTTGCCCTTGGTGACGTTGACGTTGAGATCGTTGGTGCGGTTGTGAATGCCGACGATCATACCTTCGTAAACCTTGGTGCCCGGCTCGATCAGTAAGACGCCGCGCGGTTCCAGGTTACCGAGAGAGTAGGCCAGGGCTTCGCCTTGACGGTCGGCGACCAGTGAGCCGGTCGGCCGTGAGGGGAAGTCGCCGCGGTAGGGCTCGTAACCTTCCAAGAAACCGTTCATCAGGCCCATGCCTTTGGTGTCGGTTAGGAATTCGTTACGGTAGCCGATCAAACCACGTGCGGGAATCGAAAACTCGAGACGGACGCGGCCGGTACCGTGGTTGACCAGGTTCACCATGCGGCCTTTGCGCTGACTCAGTTTTTCAGAAATAATGCCGACGTGTTCCTCGGAACAGTCGATGAACAGGTGTTCGATCGGTTCGTGACGCTGGCCGTTTACCTCGCGATAAATGACGCTGGGGCGGCCGACAGTCAGTTCGAAACCTTCGCGGCGCATGGTTTCAATCAAAATGGCCAACTGGAATTCGCCACGGCCTTTGACGATGAAATCTTCGGGAACTTCGCCCTGTTCTACTTGGACGGCGATGTTGCGCAGGGTTTCTTTGTGCAAACGCTCGCGAATTTTGTTGGATTGCACATGGTCGCCTTCCTGACCGGAAAACGGCGAGGAGTTGACGGTGAACAACATGGCAACGGTGGGTTCGTCGATTGAGATACGCGGCATGGCTTTGGGTTCGTCTTTGAAACAAACGGTATCGCCGATGTGGACGTTTTCAACGCCCGCGATGACCGTGATTTCGCCCGGACCGGCTTCTTGGACTTCGGTCAGGGCCAAGCCGTCGTAAACCTGCAGCTTGGTGCTGCGCAGGTTGAGGTGTTTGCCGTCTTCCTGGATCGCGACCAATTCGCGACCTTTTTTCAAGGTGCCGTTGCTGATGCGGCCGATGGCCAAGCCGCCCAGGTACTCGGAGTAACTCAGGTCGGAAACCAACATTTGGAAGGGGGATTCGGGGTCAAAGGCCGGACCGGGGACTTCGCTGACGATGGTGTCGAACAAGGGGCGCAGGTCGGTGCCTTGGTCTTCCGCGTTGTGTTGGGCGATGCCGTCGCGGCCAATGGCGTAAAGGACGGGGAACTCGATTTGGTCCTCGGCGGCGTCCAAATCAAAAAAGAGTTCGTAAACTTCGTCGAGGACTTCGGCGATACGCGCGTCGGGGCGGTCAATTTTATTGACGACCACAATGATTTTTAAGTGTGCGTCCAGGGCTTTTTTGAGGACGAAACGGGTTTGCGGCAAAGGACCTTCGGATGCGTCGACCAGCAGAATAACGCCGTCGACCATCATCAGGGCGCGCTCAACCTCACCACCGAAATCGGCGTGGCCGGGGGTGTCCAAGATGTTGATTTTGGTGCCCTGATACTGCACGGAACAGTTTTTGGCGGCGATGGTGATGCCGCGCTCTCTTTCCAAGTCCATGCTGTCCATAATGCGGTCGTCAACGTCTTGGTTTTCGCGGAACATGCCGCTCTGACGAAACATGGAATCGAGCAAGGTGGTTTTGCCGTGGTCAACGTGGGCGATAATCGCAATGTTGCGCAAAGCATCGTTGGTTTGACGCGAGGTCATGGTGTTCTCCCTGGTTTCCTTGACCTCGTGAGCGAACAAACAGGATGACCTGGATCGGGCGCGGTGGGTCAGGTAGTCGGCCGGTGCCGGTTTGGTTGCCGAGCAACCAAGCCAAGCTTTGTACCATGGGCCATAGGGCCGATCAAGTGATTTACCAAGTTCTCACAAGGAAGACGGCTTCTGCTCACATTTCAGCATTGGGTTTGGGGTAATGGCGCGCATCGAGTGGATCAACCACGCCGTAGTAGGCGGCGCAAGCGGCGCTAAAGCGGCGGGTACGCGCGGCAAGGCCGGTTTTGCGCAGGTGCATCACACGCTGCCAAACGGCCAATTGAAACGGGCCCATGTCGTGGGCTTCACCGGATAGGTTGTCGGCGCTAAAGCGAAAACGGAAGCCACAGGATGCGGCCAAAATCCATTCAAGTGCCTGCGGTTTCACTTCCACCTGCTCGAAGGCCGCTTGTTGGGCTTGGGTGCGGCCGTCGGGTAGGTACCAATAGCCGAAATCATCCTGGGTACGGCGCTTTTTACCCGCCACCAGCCAGTGTGCGATTTCGTGTAAGGCGCTGGCGAAATAGCCGTTGGCGAAAACGACTTGGGCCGGACGGGTAGCGCGTGCGGCCAGGTAGATCGGCTCGCCGTCACCGGAAACCAAACGCGTTTGGTGCGATAGCGCGAAGCAGGCATCGAACAATTTCACCAGGTCTTCGGGGCGACGCGGTGTGCCGTCCAGCCCCGTGTCGCCGGCGGTGGTGGTTTGTTCGGTGACGGTACTCATCGCGGCAGTCCCAATTGATTACGGTAACCGAGATCTTCGTTGCCGTTGAGACTCCAGTAGGGTTCCCAGACGGTGTGGGTACGGCGCGCGCTGGTGGTCATGGTTTGGCCGCCGTCGGGAAAGCGATCGGTCCAGCCCTCAATGCGAAAGGGCGCCTCGGTCTCAAAGAAAATGTCCAGGGTTCGCTGCAGTTTTGGGAAGACAACACGATAGCGAAACAACGCTTGTTCGCCGAATTCGGTGTTGGTTACCTTGCTGAGTTCTGCTTCGCCGTCGAGCGCGACGGCGTCGATGTGTTTGAGCCGTTGGTACTGCAGGCTGGGCACGATGCGGATTTTACCGCTTGGCAAGTGGGCCGGCGCAAGGCGAATCCAGGTCATCAGTTCATCTTCCAGGACCGCCCCTTTTTCGAAGGTTCCCGTTGCATCGCCTGGGTTTTGGAAATAGGAGCGCACTTGATACGCATAGCGGCTGTCGCGGCGGTTTACCTGCATGAAGCTGTGACCGCACCAATCCTGGCCCGTAAAGGTGACTTTCTGGGTGGTGGGTCGGCGGTAATCGACCTTGGTAAAGGTTGAGGTCATCAAGGAATAGGCATAAATGCCGGTCACGAATTGGTGCTGGGCGTTGAGTTTGAGCACGGTATCGGCCGCTGCCTCACCGCGTTCGCGCTTGACTTGCTCTTTTTGTAACAGTGGTTCGGTGACAAATATCAGGACGCTGTTGCCTTCGCGCAGTTGACCATAGCGGCTCTGTTTCAGTTGGTAACGACTTAATTCGGCTTTGCCCTGGTACCAGTGCTGGTGGAATTCGGCATCGACAACCTCGGGCGGGCCGGCGACCAGGCTTGGCAGGAACAACAACAGCAACGTGAAACGGATCATGGGCGGCTCCTAAAGCACGAGAAACCGGCACTGCCGTCTAGGCGGGCCGGTCAAAGTACATCAGCAAAAACAATAGCGGTAGGTAAGCGTTGAGGGCGATAAAAACCCATTTGGCATGGTGATCATTGGGTTGAAAGGCGTAGCGCACCACCAGCACATAAAGGACGAACCCCAAGATGAGGGCCCCGAGTGGATACGTCAGCTCCGTCATGTTAAGGAAAAAGGGCATGACGCTGATCGGCACTAAAATGAGGACATTGATGACCATTTGGCGCGCGCTGGTCAGGTAGGGAGCGATCAAGGGAAGCTGTTTCATGCCGACGGCTGCATAATCTTTTTGGTGACGGATGCTGATAATCAAGGCGTGGGGAATTTGCCACAGCACGAGAATGCTGAACAAGACCCAGGCACCCAGTTCCAGTTCGTTGCGCACCGCCGTCCAACCCATAATCGGCAACATGCCGCCGGGAATCGCGCCGACCCAGCTACTAAATGAGGAGTAGCGCTTCATGGGGGTGTACATAAAGTTGTAGGAGACGCCGCAGGCCATGGTCGCCATCGACGCCAACGGGTTAATGAAAAACCACAGAAAGGCGTAACCCGTAAGCATGGTGACCCAGCTAAAGACGGCCGCTTCTGTCGCGCTGACTTTTCCAGCCGGAATCGGACGGTCGCGCGTGCGCGCCATTTGGCTGTCGAGACGCCGCTCCATGTATTGATTGAGCGCCAGCGAACCGCCGCCGGCGAGCAGGATACCGAAGCAGGTTGCGGCCAAATGGCCCAAGTCGATGGCGCGTGTTGCGGCAATTAGGTAACTGAGCGCGGATGTGAAGACAATCATGGCCAGCGCGCGAGGTTTGGTGAGCGCGACATAGGCGCGCAGTTTCTCGCTAAAACCGGGCACGTCGACGGTGGAATGCGTATGGGTCATCATGAATGTCGGCAAAAGAACCTGTGGGGGAAGTCGGTGACCCACTGACAAAATCTCGCTGTCAAAAGCTGGGCGGGTCGGTAGACGCGTGGGCGCAGGTGACACGAAACCCACGGCGACAGGGTTCCATTGTACCGGTCGTCGCGGCAAAGGTCGAGCCTTGCACGCGGCGCACGCCTAGGCGAGGCGCTGTTACACGGCGTGTGGATCACATCGGTGTCTTGGATTCGCGGCGCTTGGCATCGCGTTCGTCGGCGGGCGTATCACCGCCGCCAGGCCTCGTCAGGAATGGTATACGGCTTCCAGGGTAACGCCGCACGGGCTGTGCACGCGGGTGCCGAAGCCACGAGCCGGTGCCTTCAACGGTGCCGGCTTTTCGGCGCGACCGCCGTGAGCGAGCGCCGCCAAACACAAGGCTTCCAATTGTTGCGGACTATTAGCGCGAAAATGAAGCGGCTGCCCTGGGGTCGGCGTTTGGCCCGCCCGCAGCCAAAAGGTCGGGACGCCGCCGCGACCGAAGCCGGCTTGATTGGGCAACTGAACCACACACTCGAACTGCAGGGCGGGCAGCACTTTTGTGAGGAACTGAAAGGCGGTGGTGTAGTTGGTGACGGTCAACGCCAAGTGATCGACCATAGACGACTCCAGAACGGCAATGGTGGTGGCTGCTTTGCCACCTTGGGTGAGACAAAGCCCCGCAGGCTAACACGTCGCGGGAAAGATTTCGAAGTTTTTCCGAACTCGGGTATGATTTGGCCTTTGAGGCGGCGACCGGTTCGGTCAGGCCGCAACTGTTGTGCGTTAGGTGACGTTTTGGCCCAAGAGAATCGCGAATCGGCGCTTGCCGCCGAACAGGAACAGCCCGAAAGCCCGGTGTACCGGACGCCGGGCCCCGATCAAAAAGTGACCTTGGTTCACTGGATTCAATACCTGGCCCTGCGGTGGATTGCCTTTTGGGTTTGGCTCCTGCCAGGACCTTTGGCGCGTTTGGTCGGGCTCGGCATTGGTCGCTTGGCCCATGCCCTCGATAAAAAACACCGCAAAATTGCCATGCTCAATCTCGACCAGGCCTTCTTCGATAGCAAAACCGACATCGAAAAACAGATTATTGTGCAAGCTTGTTACGACCACTTCGGCCTGGCGATTGTGGAAACCCTACGCCTGTCGCTGATTCACGAAGGTAACTTCATGCAACAGGTGGAGCTGGACAACCTCGGCGGCTTCTTTGAAGCTCGCGAAAAGGGCAAGGGCCTCATTTTGTGTACCGCCCATTACGGCAACTGGGAAATGATGAACCTGGTTTTGGGATTGATGAAAATCGAGATGTCGGTGGTCGCGCGTCCGATTGATAACCCGTTAGTCCACGATTACTTAGAGCGGATTCGCACGCGTAACGGCAACCGTGTGATTTACAAACACAAAGCGGTGCGAAAGTTGTTGGGTGCGCTTAAAGAGAACCGGGTTGTCGGTTTGGTAAACGACCAAAACGTGCACGACCGCAACAAGCTGATGGTCGAATTTTTCGGTCGGGAAGCCGCCACCACGCCGACGCCCGCTGCTTTGGCTTACAAAACCGGCGCGCCAATTATCACCGGATACGCCGTGCCCATCGGTCGCGGTCGGTATCGCCTGTCCTTTGGCGATCTGCTTTATGCCGATCCCAATGCTGATAAGGAAGCCGAAATCTTGCGGCTGTCGCGCGAAATCAACCGCCGTTTGGAAAACCAAATTATGTTTAATCCGCCCTACTGGTTCTGGGTCCACAAGCGCTTTAAACACGGCGTTGACGGCGAAACAGATTTCTACCGGCGCGAGCGCGACGTTTAGGTCGGTTCGTTTCGGCTGAGCGGGACTTCGCGGTCGATACGAAACTGGACGCGCGGGCGTTGGTCCGACCACGTGTAGAGTGCGAGGCGGTCAAGGGTAAGACGTTGCTCGGGTGGCTGTAATTGTTCGGCCCAGGCCGCTGCCGCTGTTTGTGCTTGCTGCTTGTATTTGCGCATGGGTCGGGCGATGGTGACGTGGGGCAGTGGCGCCCGCGTTTCGGCGGCGATGCCGGCGACCTCCGCCAAGACGTTGCGCCATTCCGCCATGGTCGCGGCTACCGCCTCACGACCCTCACCTAAGCCGAGGCACACCGCGCTGAAACGTTTTGTCGGCGGCAATAACAGCACATGGTCAAAGCGGAAGTGGAGACGGGGCGCTTGGATGCTGGGCAAAAAGGCACGCACCCGGTCGACGGCATCCTGTTCAAGTGCGCCGAAGAAGGCGAGTGTCAGATGGAGATCACTGTCGGCAAAAACACGGCACGCCTCGGGGCAATTCTGAACCAGCGGCGCGAACCAAGTGTCGGCTGCAACGGGAAAAGCGACAAACCAATTGGGTTTCACAACAACCTCTCGAAAGGACGTGGCGGCATCGGTTCGATTCTACCAAAGCGATGAGGCGTCGCCGTTCGAGAAGTTGGATGAAGCGCAGTCTGTGAAGCTTGGGTATCTTGATTTAATGGTTATGAGAATGGTTTCGAGTCCGGCCAATGCGTGTCTCCAGGAGGCTGTGCTAAAGCAGGACGATTCTTGGCGGCGCCTAACACCGTTGGGTCGCGCTGCAATGTGCCCTGGGGCGTTGGCTTCGCCGCCAAACAGGTCTTGATTGCTCAAAACTTTTTGAGACATCGATTTTGCGTTGGATTGAGGTTGATTGAATCGCATGGGTTGGGTTGATAATTTTTAAGAAAAAGACTGAGTGTGTCTTCCGGATTGGTAATTTCCGTCACCTGGCTGCTTGCCTCGGTTTCGGGCCTATGCCAGAATAATCGACCAGGAAGCATCTTTTCCCTTTTGCCGGGACTTCCCCGACATTGCCGTCGGGGTGGGGAACGCGGGTTCTGTTTGGATGAATGGGTTTCGGAAAAGGTGTGGTCTTGTGATCCATCGCCTGAGTTGCGGTGACACAACGCTTGTTCGATTGGCGATTCGGTGGTTTTTAACCCGGTTTCGTCTTCCGCGAGAACGCGGGTCGCGGTTTTTGAGGTGACGAAGTTATCTGTCGTCATCCTTTGACCGATGGGTCCTTTAAGCATGGCTTCCGTCGGCCGGCACAGGAGCGTAACAGAACCCGATGATCAAGAGTCTTGGCAAGTACCAAATCATGGAGATCCTTGGACGTGGTTCAATGGGGGTCGTGTATAAGGCGGTCGATCCACGGATTGGCAAGCTCGCCGCGATCAAAACCATGAACCAGCGAATTCTCAAAGATCCGGCCTTGCAAGAGCGTTTTTACCGTGAAGGCGCTATCCTCGGCCAATTGCAACACCGCAACATCATTAACGTGTACAACGTCGGTGTTGACGGCGATATATGCTACATCGCGATGGAGTATTTAGAGGGCATCAGCCTCGATCAGTTGATGCGCAGTGAGGCGCGCCTTTCGCCGCAGCGTGCTGTTGATTTAATTCGCCAGGTTTGTGAGGGCGTGTTTGCCGCCCACCGTCAGTCCGTGATTCACCGCGATCTCAAACCGGCCAACATTTATATAAGTAACGACGACCATGTCAAAGTTCTCGATTTCGGCGTCGCTTCGTTTCAGGACAGTCGCCTAACCAATTCCGGTGCCATGCTGGGGACGATTAACTACATGGCGCCCGAGCAAATTACCGGTGTGAAGATCGATTATCGTTCCGATATCTTTAGCATCGGCGTCATCCTCTACGAATTACTTTCGGGTGAAAACCCCTTTTTGGGTCGTAACATCAGCCAGACAATGGTGCGCCTGGTTAATGAAAACCCGCGGACCATTCCCCATCTGCCGGAGCGGTTGCAGCGGGTGCTCAATCAGGCCTTGGTCAAAGAGCGCGATAAACGTTACCGCAGTTGCAAGTTGATGGCGGCCGATCTCGAACAGGTCTTGCGCAAGGTCAACTTGCCCGAAGAACCTTATGCGTTTCCCCAAGAAGACGACGGTCATGCCGAGATGCTGCGCAAAATGCTCGAGATGCGCATGGAAACCATTCGCAAGCACATCAAAAACGAGGCCTTCGGTCAGGCGGAAGAACACATTCGCCAGTTGCAGCGCGTTGGCGGTGACCACGGCGCCATCGCCACCTTGCGCGAAGAACTAGCCCACGCCCTCGAAGTCCAAAAGCAAAAGAAACAGTTTGCGGTGCAGCTCACGCTGGAAACGCTTAATAAAGCGGCCGAACACATGGCACGGCGTCACTATGTGCTGGCGATTGAACTGTGTGACAAAGTGCTAAAGCTCAATCCGCGTCACCAGGACGCACAGCAAATCCGCGCCAACGCACTTAAGAAAATGGAACAATTTCTGGATAAAGCAAAAAATAAAGAAGAAGTTTGTTTTTAACGGCAGTCGCGCCGTCGTGCTTCTTTATTCCGTTATTGTGAGTTTCCAGTGGTTTTTTTCTGGAGCGGGCGTTGCTATTTTCCGAGTGGGGGATGGCTTACTCAGTTGTCGGCTGTTACGTCTTTTGACGCGTAAGTTGTTGATTTATCTTGGTTTTATAGGTTTGGTTTTTTCGGGTGTCGGCCCTGTGCGCGGATCGGGTGCTCAATAAGTGGGTTATATGCCCACCCCTTTTGGGGCACCTGCCCCATTTGGCCGAGCCGCGCGCCGCCGTGCCAATTTGGATTTGTTAAGGCAATTTTAGTAAGTGGCTATTTTTCAGGGCTCTTTTGCTTTTTTGACGTCAGTTCGTCTTTGACGTCACTTTTGGCACACCATTCGCTTTATGTGTGATGCCGATCACGAAAAAACGCGTCACTTTTCGGGCCGCTTTGGCTGACGGTTGGTGCTCATGCTTCGCTCTTTGTTTTGTCAATCGCGTTTTCATGGATGAACCCTTTGCCGGTCATCGAGCGAACATTGCCACAATGACTCTTTGTCCTCTATGAAAGGAGATCTTATGCTGATCAAGGTAAACATTTTGTGTGACAACCGTTGGATTGCCGGAAAAATGGATGTTCCCAAAATCAAGAAGCGCTTCTGCAAAAAACACTTTGGTCTTGTTGCCGCTTTAAATTTTCCCCACCTATCCGAAGATTGGCACCGCGTTAGTGGTTACCATGTCCTGGTGAACCAGGCAGCGGTGCGGTACTTTGACGGTCGCGAAACGGAAAGCCATGTTCAACTTGAAGTACCCCTAACCGATATCCAGTGTGCCTTCGAGGATGCCGCCAAGGAAAAATCATTCTTTGAAAGTCACTTTTTTGAAATGGTGGATCCCGAAAAACGCTTGTTGTTCTTTTGTCGTTCCGGGCTGCAGATTGAAGGCGAGTTCCTCGACGACGTGAACGAGATTTCGCTGACCAAAGGGCGCGGGTTCTTGTCGGTCGCCAACGCAATGCTGGCCAGTAAGCAGAACCGCTTTAAACCTCAGCTCATGCCGTTTTTGACAATTAACCAATCACTGTTTGTGCAAATTGCTAAGTCGCGTGCTGTCGGCGAGCAGCGTTCACTTGAACCGGAAACGCTGGCCAAGTGCTCTTAGCCTAGCGTTCTTTCGCAAGGATACACGAAGCAGCCGACGGTCCCGGCTTAGAACAGGACCGGCGCCGGTGACGCCAAGGGGTTGGACAAACCGGCGCGGACCCATACCGTGTCATGGGGTCCATTGACGGACAGGGCGGCGATCGCGCTGACACGCGCACGACACCGATGTGATAGGTTGGTCGGGTACCTACAGGCTTTTAACGCGGTAACGCATCTTGTCGCGGGACAATCCCAGTAATTGGGCTGCGCGCGTTTGGTTGCCGTCCGTGCGTTCCAGGGCTTGGCGCAAGAGGTCTTTTTCAACCTCTTCAAGGTCGATGCCCTCGTGTGGCAGGACAAAGGTTGCGTGGCACGGTGTGCCCGGCGTATGGTGGGCGACCTCTCGCGGTAAATCCACCATGGTAATTGAATCGGTTTTGCATAAAATCATGGCCCGTTCGATCACGTTGCGCAATTCGCGCACGTTACCTGGCCAATCGTAGCCGATTAATGCGTCCAAGGCTTCGTCGCTCATGCCCTGAATCGGACGGCGTCGGCGCTTGTTAAAGTACCCTTGATAATAGGTCACTAGGTCGGGAATGTCCTCGCGGCGATCGCGCAGGGCCGGTACTTCCAGTTGAATTACATTGAGACGATAGAAAAGATCGCCGCGAAAGGCTTTTTCGGCGATGCGCTCCTTGAGGTGTTGGTTCGTGGCGGCAATAAAACGCGCGTCAATGGCGATATCCTGCAAACTACCGACACGGCGGAAGCTCCTTGATTCCAAGGCACCCAGCAGTTTGGCCTGCAATTGAAGCGGCAAATCGCCGATTTCATCCAGAAAAATCGTGCCGCCGTTGCCCATCTCAAACAGCCCGCGCTTGCGTTCTTTGGCGTCGGTAAAGGCACCCTTCTCATGACCAAATAACTCGCTTTCGAGCAATTGTTCGGGAAGTGCAGTGCAGGTGATGGTCATGAACGGCCAGTTGGCGCGGCGGCTGTTGTAGTGGATGGCCTGCGCGATTAGGTTTTTACCGGTGCCGCTTTCGCCGGTGATCAAAATGCTCGAGGCTTCCGACTCCGCCACGGTGCGGCACATCTCGAGGAGTTCGTGCATGCGTGGGCCGCGGCCGATGATTTTTGAAAAGTCGAAGGTGTCGCGATTTTGTTGGCGAATTTGGTTGACTTCATGGCGCAAAGCTTTCATTTCAATAGCTTTGCGCAGGACGATTTGAACCTCGTCAAGATTGAAGGGTTTGGTGAGATAGTCAAAGGCACCGACGCGCATGGCTTTTACCGCCAGGGGCACGCTGGAAAAAGCCGTCATGAAAATGACGGGTAATTCGGGATAGGCATGGCTGATTTGCTCCAGCAGCTCGACACCTTTGCGATCCGGTAAGTTGTGGTCGAGTAGAATCGCGCCGAATTCGCCGGTGATTATTTTTTCCCAGCCTTGTTTCGCGTTGGCGGCGTGGTGGGCCTCATAACCTTCCGATTCCAGTTTGAGCCGCAGGACCAAGACGATATCGACGTCGTCTTCGATAATTAAGATGCGTGGTTTGCTCATAACCGTGTCCTTAAGAAACCGGGACAACCTTGCCGTCGCGGGCGGCGATGGGCGAGGTGGGTGGCGCGCGGGCCGTGCGTGGTAGGCGAAGGGTCGGGAATAGGGCAAGGACGGAAAACGTGCGAATCGCGTAACAAAGCCGATTCAGGCGAAGTGCGACACGGCGACCCGCCGTCATAAGGCAGGCACAAGAAACGAATTGCAGGGAAGGTGATGGGCTCAAGCATATAACAGACTGAGCGTGGATTTTTAAGAAACTTGGTAGGTTTGGTCAACTTCGCGTGCATTTTTCGGCTTTTTTGGGGCGGGTTTACCCGAACTTTGGTGGTTTTGCGTCGGGTGATTGAGTCGGTCGGGGGCGGCTGGGAGGGTGCTATCGGTGGTTACCTATTGATTAAGCGGGCCAGACGTTGTTGAGCCTCGTCGTAGTCCGGGTCTTGAGCCGACAGGCGTTCGTAACAGGCGCGTGCATCTTGGTCGCGCTTAAGGTTTTCATAGACCCATGCTAATTCGAGGCCGCCACGACCGGTGTCGCGGTTGAGCGGTTCGAGGATTGCGAGCGCCTCGTTGCTTTTGCCGGCGAGCGCCAGGCTTTTGCCCAGCCATAGGAGGGTGCGTGGGCTGGGATGAATGTGGTGACTTTCGCGAAAATGGCGCTCGGCTTTGCCGTAACGCTTGCGCTGGAATTCCAGTTGACCGGTGAGGAATTGAATGCGGCTAGAGGCGGGAAAGAGTTGCACCAGTTGCGTGGCAAGGATGCCGGCTTCGCGCAGATGGTTGCTTTTGAGTGCCAGTTCTAATTCGAGCCCGCGCGTTTCGAGGGTGATCGGTTCTTGTTCTTTTAATTTGTGGATCAGGGTGTGTGCTTCGTCCAACTGGCTTTGGTTAAGTGCCTTGCGGGCACGCTGAGCCAGCGTTTGGTACAGCGGCGATTTCATGGCGGAATGCTCCGAGTCGCGATCACCGGCGCGGTAGCGCCTGCTCGAGCGTTACCATACCATGGAAGGTGCGGGTCGGGTTGCGGCTTCCCGGGCAACTTGGCGGCCAAGGTCGAGGTGGGGTAACCAGGCGCGAAGGCGGGCCAAGTTCTCTTGTGGTTGGGAAAGCGGCGCTTGGTGTGCCAGCGCTTTAAGCGCGAAGCGGCGCCAGCGCTGCCAGGCTTCACCTTTAAAGTAGGCCATATGGGCCGTGCTGCCCGCCGAGACATTGCGGATGCGATGATCGGTGGGGCCTTGATAGCCGTGTAGGCCAAGCCAGCCAAAATCGTGACCGGGAATCATGCCGCCGAGACGCAGCGCTTTATCGGCACGCGAGTGAATCACAAACAAACGCTTGAAGGCGTGTTTGGGAAACCGTTTGGTCGCACTCCAAGCAGGCGCAAAGAAGACGACGGTATCAAAGCGGGCGCCTTGCGCCATGGCGAGGGCTGCGACGCGGGCACCGTTGCTGTGCGCGATCAAGTGTGGCTGTTTGCCTGCCAAGGCGGCGGTGAGGTCGGCGGCTCGGCGGCGATCGGCGCTGGGATTGAAAACGGCTTCGCGGATAAAGGTAAACGGTAAATCAAAAGGGTGAATCTTGTAGCCGGCTGCTTGGAGCGGTTGTTCAAAACGCAAAACGTTAAAGCTACCGGTGGTGCGAATGCCGTGTAAAAGAACGACTTCGGCCGACGACAAATCCTGAGAGCCCATAACTCGAGTAACTCCAAAGCGAGGAAAAAGCGGAGAACGACAAGTTAGAATTCTCATCGATCTCTAACAAAAAGGCAATCGAAATGTTAGGTTTTTGTTAGGAGAATTTGTGCTTTGGAGGTAAGGGCTTTGGTTTCAGTATTTTGTGTTTATGTAAATGTTGTGTTTTTGTTGGGGACGTGGCGGTTTTTGTCAAAAACTCATAAAAGGCAGGCGGTGCTGAACCGCCAGGTTGCACCACTGGTGATGGGGGCCGTCGTTGCGACGACTGCTTAGTGCGACTGCTGTACGGCGTTGCTGAGATCGCGAATGCGTTGAACCAAATCATCCATTTTGAAGGGTTTCAGCATAAGGCCGTCGATGCCGATATTGAGAAATTCGCGTAGTTCCTCTTGATTGCGGGTCGAGGTAATGACGATCACCCGTTCCGGTGCACTTTCTTTGGTGCGTGCTTTTTTTAGAAACTCGACCCCGTCCATTTCCGGCATGATGTAGTCGAGCAGCAGCAAATCAAACCCTTCGCCGCGATTGAGGCGCGCCAAGCCCAAATGAGCGTTGGTTTCAAAGTCGACCTCAAAGCCCGCCTGGGCCAGGACTTTCGAGAGTTGTTTGGTGACGTAACGCGAGTCGTCCATTACGAAAACCGACTTAATCGGTTTGATGAATAGCGGATCGATGGCGGTCCGCAAGGCATTGTTGAGCGCGTTAAGCGCGGCACCGCTGTGTTTGTCGGTCATGCTGCGCAAGATTTTGTGCAGGCGCGGGTGGCGAATCTTGCTCGCAACGGCAATCGCCTGCAGGCGGACCTCGGTGGTTTGATCGTCTAAGGCATCGCCGACGAGGGTGAGCATGCGCTGCAAACCCAACGGATGGTTGGAGATCAGATCGGCGCGGTAATTTTGGCCGAGCTTGCGCAACGCTTGGACCTTGGGGAAACCTTGGTGTTTTTCGACCGCGTCAAGGAGCGAGTCGAGCAACCGGGTGCGTTGTGCGGCGACGTTGCGGGTTTTGGTGAGGTTTTCCAGGCGTTCAGCCAACTTACGACAGCGGTATTCTTCCTCATTTTCGCCTTGGCCCTTAAAGGTGCGCATGATTTTTTGTAGGCCGCTGACCAAGGTGCGCAGGTGGTATTCTTCACTAATTTCCATGTTCTCAAGCATTTGAAGGATACGATTGCGAACGGCCGGTTCGTTGCTTTTGACGAACAGATCCAAAAAGTATTCTTTGTGTTTGAGCAAAATGTCTTGATAACCGACCATGTCGCCGTTGAGGATCAATTGCAGCAGTGATTCAGCCAAATCGCCGAGCTTCGCGCCTCCGTCTTGGTTAAACATTTTGAGCAAGGTGTCGAGCCCGTCGTCGCCGCCCGCTTCGAAGGCGGTTTCCAGCGCGGACTGGCGGATTTTTAGGCTGTGTGGCGGCGAAATGAACGGGCGTACGGCTTTGCCGGTATGTTCGCCGGGAAATACGCGCACCGCCTCAACCGCCGCCAGTAACACGCTGTCTGGAACGTTGGGTTTCAAGAGTTTGCGCATTTGGCCATAGGTGCCTTCGAAATGGAACTTAGCCGCCGTTTGCAAGGCGTCGACGCGGACCGCGATCGAGGGGTTCTCCATGGCGCGGGCGATTAGATTTTCGCCCAGGCCCCATTCACCCAGGAGGTTCATGGCTTTCCTGCGTAAAATGGCGTTTTGGTCGTCCTCGCAGTGTTTCTCGACCCCGCGCGGAATTTCGGCGGCTTCGAAGTGGGTCAAAGCGTCCATCGAAAGTGCAAGGAGGGCGGGATCGTCGACGGTGTTGACGTATTCCACCAACAGATCGGCGGCTTCGTCGGATTGGAAGCCCGCCAAGGTGCTAATTAAGAGGCGGTCGCGGTCGGGATCGTTGAGCGGCAGGTATTGTTCCATCCGCCGCACAAACATTTCGTCTTCAACACGTTGCGAAATCGTACCCATGGACGTCACGTTTTGATGAAGTAACTGCTCCAGTTCCTCGAGATACTCGGTCATGGTCTGTTGCGCGCGCGACTCGTCAAACGCCGAGCTCACGCGACCGCTGAGGCGATCACGCAGCAATGGGCGGATTTTGCGATGGACGTCCTCGAACAACAAAAACCCGCCCATCACTTGCTCCAGCAGGTCGTTGACCTCGCCACGGGCGAGACTTTCACTGAATTGTTCAAGTTGCTCCTCGCTCCAGTTCAGACCGGCCATTTGGTTGAGCTTGCTGAAGAAGGCGTTGGGATCACCGTGATCGCCGCGAATCAATTCGTCGAGCGCGCGGCCTTTGTCGCGTTGAATGCGAAGCTTCGAAAGCAACGTGAACATTTGCTCAACCGAGGTGCCGTCTCCCAATTCTTGCAAGATGCGCAAACCTTCCTGACGGAAGCCGGCGTCGTTTTGCAGGATTTGTTCATTGAGGAAGGGAATGTAATCGGGATGCGGCGAACGCAGCATCATGTCGGCCGCGAATTTGGTGCGGCGGCGGTTGCCGTAACCCGAGCGGAACTCGCTCATGTAAAACTGCTCGCTGAATTGCGAGAGCATGCGGCCCAAGACACGCTGATAGGTCGGTCGTTGTTCCGTATCGATATCGTTTTCAATCGAGAGTAACGCGGGCAAGGCTTCCTGGTGTTTAAACTCGCGGAAGAGCAGGATTTGCGACTTGGCGTAAAGCGTGTTTTTCTCGTGGCGAATGCTGTTAATGAACAGTGGGATGAGGTCGGCGGCACCGTCCTGCATGAGCATTTCCAGCAATTTGAGGCGAAATTTGCCGTCGACTTCGAGGAGCAACGATTCTAGGGCGGTAATTGTTTTATCGCGCAACTGGCCGAGCGAGGTTTCAATAAGCTCGCTAATACGATCAGTTTCGCCAACCGCATATAGGTCTAAGATCTTGGTTTTGAGGGTGTTTTTTTGCATGGTGTGTCGTTCAGTGTTGGGCGGTAACTGATTGAGAAACGGAAAACTTTATTTGTACAGGGCTTCCAGGTAAGCCATGAGCACCGGGATCGAGTAGTTTTTGACCGACTTAAACTCAACGCCCATGAAATAAACATGATCCTGTTCGTTTTCTTGTTTACAGTGGCGCACGACGGCGACGGCCTCGACCAATTCGTCGTTTTGTGGGAGTTCAAAACGGACGTCGAGCTCGCGACCATGATCCATGGGATAGTCTAACTGGAACAACAAACCGCCGGCGCTAATGTTGGTGATTTCGGCCAAAAGAAAATCACCCTCTTCGCCAACCGGACGAATCCAACAAATACTCATTTCAGAGTGGAATCGCTCAAAGGCACGACGATTCTCGGAGCCTTGACTCATGAGGCACTCCCTCGCTTCGGTTTGAGTGCTTATCGGCCTCCCGGCCCAAATAGATAAGGGCTATCTTGCGAGGTAATTGCCGGAGGAACTGGGCCGAATTCGGCTGCTCGCGGCGGCTTGTGTGGAGTAACCCGCCCAAATACAGTGCCGCCGACACGGCGCGCTGCGCCGTCCTTTGCGACCGCCTCAATCCACAAAGGGCGCCGTTCTTCGTGCCACCCCGTGCAAACGACCAGGTTTTATGCGTTGGAAAATGAGGGGTTCGGCCTTTATAAGGTTGCTTGGGTCGTGCTGCAAAGGGACGGGCCGATCGAAGGTGTGGTGTCTAAGTTTTGGTGATGCTCGTGTTTCTGTTGCTTCAGCGTTGTTTCTAAACCGCCTAGTTGTCGTGATTGGATCGTAAAGGTCGAATGCGGCACCCTTCGAGGCAAGTATCGAAACGGGCCACGCCGCTTGGTTACCGTGGTGGTGGATCCTTTGGGCTTCCCCGGTGGCGATTAATGTTAGCGGTCACATTTTTTGCCCGTTCGTCGGGATAACGCGGTTTTCATGGTAACCTTTTAATCGGGACAAAACGCGACGGCGCGTTTTTTTATTATGTTTCTCCATCGAGCCGTTTTGATTGGTTTTTTTCGAGATCACGCGTTCAACAAACCTTAGTTTGAACGTGTTCTTTTGTCGATTTGCGCGGCTTTGCCGCGTTGTGATAATTGGCTGCTTGCAAGCAAACCATCAGCCCCTGTGGGGGCATTCACTTGCTGAGGTTTTGTGTACATGGCACGATGGATCGGGTTTTGTTGGACGGCACTTTTGCTGCAAGTGTCGCTTCTAGGCTGGGCCCCGCCCGCCGCTAAGTTCCGCAATTACGGCGTCGACGAGGGTTTGTTAGGCAGCCAAATCTCCGATATCCTCTGCGATCGGCAAGGGCTCATGTGGTTTGCGACCGACCTCGGCCTATACCGCTTTGACGGGCAAAGGTTTGTGCGCTACTACAGTGATGGCGTGGGTGACAGCCTGCAAAGCAACCACTTAACCCAAATCGTTGAGGATGCCGCCGGTGATTTTTGGATCGCCACGCGCGGCGCGGGTTTGCAGTATTTCGATCGCCGGCGCGGGGTCTTTCGTGCCTATGGGCCGTGCCAAGACGCCGAGGGTGTCTTCACTGACAATAATTTGTACAGCCTTGCTTCCGGACCATCCGGCATGATTTGGACCGCTTCGATTCGCGGCGGTTTGGAAGCTTTTGACCCGCGTACCGAGCGAGTGACACACTATGATTTCAGTGCATTCGAAGAGGAGCGCGGCCTGTCGGCGGCCGCTTTTTCAGTGCTGGAAGATCGCGACGGCGTTGTGTGGCTTGGCACACGTAGCGCCGGTCTGTGGCGGATTGATCCGCGTGGGGGTGATCCGCTCGTCTTCAAGCCTGAAAAGGGTGATGCACGCAGTTTTCCCGCGCGCTTGGTGATGTCCTTGTACCAAGATCGTGGCGGCTTCATTTGGGTTGGTGGCCGTTATAGCGGTCTGACTCGTCTGGATCCAAAAACCTTAACCTGGCGTTCCTATGCGCGTGAGGTGCCAGGCCGCTCCGTCTATCAATGTGTGCAAGACCAAGACGGTCGTCTCTGGGTGGCGACTCAGGATGCCGGCCTCAGTTGTATTGAGCCAGGTGGCCCTGATGCGGGTGACAGCCGTGTTCGACACCTGAGCGCTGAGGCCGATCCCGATTTTGCACCTGCCGGCGAGGCTTTGCTGGCTTTAGCCGACGACCGGCGCGGTGGCATTTGGCTTGGAACCCATGGTTCGGGCGCGGTGCGCTACGACCGTCTGGCCAAACCCTTCATTAACTACCGTAACCACGACTTGGAGCAGCAGCAGGGATTTCCCCCGACCGTGGCCAATATCAACCCAGCCACTGACGGCGGCCTGTGGGTCGCCTATTTTGACAGTGGGCTAGATTATTTTGATTTAGACAGTGGTGCCGCCGTTCATTACAACGACCAAAGCGACGATTTACCGCTCACGAGCAACAACGTCAAAAGTGTGGCCGAGGACGGACAAGGCGGGTTGTACGTGGGTTATTGGGATCGCGGTTTGGACTATTTTCATCGACCGAGCGGTGCCAAAACCCATTACCAAGCCGATCCCGAGGATGACGGCAGCCTCTCGGGCCGACGCGTTTACCAAGTTCTTCCTGAGCAGGATCGCGTTTATGTCGCGACTTACGACGGCGGCTTGTGTCGTCTCAATCTCTCTGACGGACGCTTCACGCGTTTTCCGGTAGGGCGTGAGCCAGGGATGCTGCGCAACCGCGCCGTAATGACCATGCACCGCGGGCCCAGCGGCACCCTATGGCTAGGCACCCTCAGTAGTGGGCTGGCCCGGGTCGATGAAGAACAGGTGCGTTTCGAACTTTTCATGCACGATGAAAATGCTGCCAATAGCTTGTCCCACAACGATGTGATCGCGCTGCACGAAAGCCGTGACGGGCTGTTGTGGATTGGGACCATGGGCGGCGGTCTCGAGTCCTTTGATCCGCAACGAGGTTTGTTTCGTCGCATTCGCGACCCGCACGGTCGCCTCAGTACGTCGATTTCAAACATTACCGAGGACGCCGACGGGTACCTTTGGCTCAGCGATACCGCCGCCCTTCTGCGTTTCGATCCGGTCAGTGGACAGCTCGACCGCTACAACCGCAATGACGGCATCGCGCCCGCCGGTTTCGCCAACACCTGTGTTGTTGGCGATGGGCACGGTGGCTTGATTTTTGGCGGTGGTGCCGGCGTCGTGCGTTTCGAGCCGAGCCAAATTCAGCGCGCCGCGCAGGTACCGCCGGTGGTTATCGAGAACATCAGCCTCGGGGGTCGATCTCTGGCGTTTCAAGCGGGACGCGGGACACCCTGGCGACCGTTGGCCCCGTTAGCGGCGCTGCCCGAATTTACCGATGCCTTGACCATCTCCGAAACCGAACGCACCGTGCGTTTTGATTTTACCGCCTACCAATACCGTAACGCGGCCAACATGGCCTTTCGCTATCGGCTCGAACCCTTTGAAGACGCCTGGCGCGACGGCACCGACGCCCAGCGGTTTGTGCAGTACACCAACCTCACCCCCGGCCATTACGCGTTTCACGTTCAGGCCGACAACGGTGAAGGTGTTTGGAATACGCACGGCGCCGTGCTGCGTTTGCATGTGCGCCCGGCCTGGTATTGGTCGCCGCTGAGTAAAACCCTTTACTTTCTGGTGGTTGCTGTTCTCTTGGGTCTATATCTGCGGCTGCAACGCCTCAAACTGGCCGGGCAAAAGTTAATCACCCGCCAAGCTGAGAAATTGGCCGGCTCGGCCCGTGACAATGCCGCCAAGGACCGCCAACTGGCGCGCGAAACGCAAAAGGTCGCCGATCAACTGGGCCGTCTCGACCGCCTCAAAGACGAATTCTTGGCCAACACTTCCCATGAGTTGCGCACGCCCTTGCAGGGGATGATCGGCTTGAGTGAAGCGCTGCTGGAAGGTGACGGGGATCTTTTGAGTGCACGGGCACGCAACGATTTAGGTCTAATAGTTAATGAGGGCCGGCGGCTGGCGTTGCTGGTCAACGACCTGCTCGACTTTTCTCAACTGAAGCACCACAACTTGGCGCTGCATCTCAAGCCGGTTGATGTTCACAGTTTGGTGGCCGGTGTCTTGGCGCTGACCGAGGTCGGCCTATTTGGTCGCGACCTCAAATTGGTGAACGCCGTACCTGCCGATTTGCCGGCCGTTGCCGCCGATGAGGAACGCCTGCAGCAAATTTTTCACAACTTGGTCGGCAACGCCGTGAAATTTACCCCCCACGGTGAAGTCCGCGTCGGCGCCAGAATACAAGATCACCAGATCCACATGTGGGTCAGTGATACCGGGATCGGGATTGCACCGCAACATCAGCAACTGATCTTCGAGGACTTTTTTCAATTGGACGGTTCAGATGTGCGCCGCCACGGTGGCACTGGATTGGGTTTGAGTATTACCAAGGGTTTAATTGCCCAGCTAGGTGGCCACCTTCATCTCGAAAGTGAGCTTGGGCGCGGTGCCGTTTTTTCATTTGCATTGCCGGTGGCAAGTGATCGGCAACCCGTAGCGCCGAGCGCCATGCGTGTTCCTGGATCCCGTGTAAGCGAGGTTTCGCCGGCAGGCCGTGAATCCGCGACGCCCAACGGCTTCCATGTTTTGGTTGTCGACGACGAACGCGTCAATCGCGAGGTGCTGCAGCGCCATTTGGAATCGGCCGGCTACCGCGTGACGACCGTCGGTAACGGGTCGGCGGCCTTGGCTGCACTGGGTCCTGAGATCGATATCGTTTTGCTCGATGTCATGATGCCGGGTATGTCGGGTTTTGAAGTGTGCCGACAAATTCGCGCCGAGCATCCACTGCAAGCGCTGCCCGTGCTGTTTTTGACGGCGAAAGCAGGGCTTGGCGATTTGGTGCAGGCTTTCCAGATGGGTGGCAATGATTTTCTCACCAAGCCGGTCGCCCGCGAGGAGTTACTGGCGCGACTCAACACACAACGCGTGCTGCTTGATTTGCATCGCAACCTAGAGGACAAAGTGGCCGATCGGACCCAACGCCTGAGCGACCGCAACAGCGAAGTCGAGGCACAGCACCGCGAGTTGGAGCACCTCTACCATATTGTGCAGGGGCTCAATCACTTGGTGTTTTTGGACGAGGTGTTCGAAGCGCTGTTGCAACAGGGTTTGCGACTCTTCGGTGGTGCGACACGGGCAGCTATGATGGTGCGCCAAGGTGATCGATTCAGTATCGTTGCGCTTGCCGGCTATCCTTCCGAGGAAAGTCCCGTCATTCGCGGCGTGGTTTTTCCAACCGACGTCGTCTTGCACCATTATCTCGAACGTGGTGAAGAGATTGGCACCGCCTGTTATCGTTTGCGCGGCCCGGCGGCCGAGATCCCGCTGGCGGCACCGCGCCTGCGCGAGCCGTCGCGTTCCCTGCTGGCGTTGGCGATGATTCTTGAAGGCGAGGTCGCCGGTTTGTTGATTTTCTCCAACACCGAAGACGCAAGCGCCTTTGATGAAGTGGAGTTGAACCGGTTGGAGCGCTTCCGCGAGCACGCCGTGGCGGCCGTCCAACGCGCCCAATTGATGCGCGAGATCCAAATCCAAAAAGAAGCCATTGTCCAAAATCAGGAAATCATCATTCGTCAGCAGAAGCTGGCCTCGTTGGGTACCTTAACCGCCGGCTTGGCACATGAAATTAACAATCCCATCAACTTCATTCAAGGCGGGCGCCAAGCAATGGAAGAGGAGTTAACGGCTTTCCGGCGGGTGTTGTTGTCACTGTTGGGCGATCAACCCGATGATGAGCTGTTACAGACTTTTGACGCCGCTTTCGACAAGCTGCATCAGAACTTGGCGCTCATTGGTTCCGGCTCCAGTCGCATCGGCGAGATTATCGAGAACCTCATGCAGTTGACCCACCTCGACGATTCCGGCCCCCAATCAGTGCTGCTGACTGACTCCATTGAAGGTGCGATATCGGTGTTTCGGAACCGTTTCCCGCTGGTTCAATTCACGCTGACTGCCGAGCCCGATGCTTGGGTATTGGGTCGCGCCGAGGTGTTGGACCATGTGCTCATGAATTTGGTGCGCAACGCGTGTCAAGCCTTCAGCGAGGGCAACGAGCGCGATGCCGAGGTTCGCCTCGATGTGTGCCGCGTCGACCAGGGGATTCAGTTAACCGTGGCCGACAATGGTTGTGGCATGCCGGCCGAAAGGGTGGACAAAGCGTTTGACGCTTTCTTTACCTCGCGGGAACCAGGTCAAGGTCTTGGGTTGGGTTTGTTTACCAGTCATCAGATGGTGACCGATTTGGGGGGCAGTATGCAGGTGGCTTCCGAACCAGGCCGTGGGAGCGTTTTTACCATCATTTTCCCCGCTGCGGCTTTCGACACAGCCTTCTCCGACCCCCTCGCCGTCCAGCGCTAAAAAGCCGCCGACAGGGATGTACTTGCCCGAATTGCGGGTGGTGTGAAGCGGTCGCTGCGTATTGCTGTTTTAGTGGGTGAATAATTTAATCCCCGATAAGTTGAGTTGTTGACTTTTAAAGAGGCTCGACTTTTTGGCGATAAGATGTCTTAGACACTCCTTGTTAATTTCGTGATTCAAGCGGGCAGCCTTGCTGCCGGTACAGTACTTTGTTGCTGGAGGTGCTTGTGAACGTATCAATTAGGTGGAAAATTTCCATCGGATTGGTCGGTGTCCTCGTTCTGCCTTTTATTTCGTCGATGATGCTCTTTCGCGACGCGGGTCGCGCTGAACGCAACGTCGAGCGGCTTGAAACGGAACTCTATCCCATTCTCGAATTGACCAATGATTTGGCTGTGAAGGTGCAGACGCTGAGCGATCTTTACCAGTCGGCCATCATCGAAATGGATGAGACGACCCTTAGCAAAGCCGAAGCCCTGGCTCAGTCGGTCGGCGAGGGTTTTGAACGTTTAGACCAGCTCACCCAAGACGACCAAGCTTCCGATTTGAATCGCGAGGCAAAGGGCTGGCTCAAGCTGTCGGCAGGCATCGCCCGTGACTTGGTGGATGGCGGCGACTATGACCCGGCAAAAATGAAACGAATGGCGGAGGCCGCCGCCACCTTGCACAAGGACATGCGGCGCTATCGTGAGGAAAAGAACAAGGCATTTCCTGCCGCGCTCGAAGAAATTCGTGAGATTAGCAGTGCTTCCAAACAACGGGGTTTGATGACCACACTACTGGCACTGTTGCTCGGTTTGATTTTGGGATGGTGGGCCTCAAACCGGATCATGGCTCGTTTACAAAACTCGATTCATGCGATCGATGAGATGGCGGGCGGAAACCTCGCTGAACGGATACCCGTCACCAGCGGTGACGAGCTGAGCCAAGTGGCCGAGCGGTTTAACCAATTCGTTGCCGGCTTGGAAGAAATCATCAAAACGATTCATGTTTTGTGCGGGACATTGACGACCAAATCCGACGAGCTGGCGCTGTCCGCCGGTGAGATGCGGCGTCAGGCGACCTTGGTCGTCGACAAGGCCGATTCCGCCACCGCCAATGCGCAAAGTGTCAGCCGTCGCTTGGATGAAGTTTCTGAATACAGCAATCAATCGACGACCCAATTGAGTTCGGTGGCTTCGGCCTCGGAAGAGATGAACACGGCCGCCAGATCCATTGCCGACAATACGGAACACTCGTTGAAGGTTACCCAATCCGCTGTGGGTCACACGGAAAATGTCGCCGGCACCGTGAGTAAGCTAGGAAAGGCGGCTCAGGAAATCAATCAGGTCGTCTCAACGATTGTCGATATTGCCGAGCAAACCAAATTGCTGGCCCTGAATGCAACCATTGAAGCTGCGCGTGCCGGTGATTCAGGCCGCGGTTTTGCGGTGGTTGCCGGCGAAGTAAAGGACCTCGCCAAACAGACCAACCAGGCGTCCAGCGAGATTCAGCGCCAAATCGAGGGCATTCAAATCGCAATTAAAACAACCGTGACCGATATTCAATCGATTCTCGAGGTGATGTCCGAGGTGGACAAGGTCGCCGCCAATGTGGCCGGCACCGTGAATCAACAGGCGTCAACCTCCAGCAATGTGGCTGAGCACATTCAGAATGTTGCCCTTAACTTTCGCGAAATTGACAGCAATTTGCGTGAGTCGGCCTCCGTTTCCAATGCAATCGCGGGCGATATCAACCTCATAAACCAATCTACTCAGAAAATGTTGGAATCGAATCATTCGGTTTTGGTTGTGGCGTCGGAGCTGTCCGAGTTAGGGCAGGAGCTGAGTCAGAAGATGCAACAGTTCCGTTTCAAATAGCGGTCGGCGGGTTGATTTCAAGCCGACCTCATTAACCATGTTCTGGACGAGAAATGACGGAGGAAAAGCGATGGCATGTTACATGCGTTGGATCGTCGCCGTGGTTGCTCTTTTTGCCGCGACGGGCCTGTTACTCGGCAAAGACGGCGGGGTCGGCGAGACGCTCTCTGAACTGCAAAAGAAGCTGCATATTTACGGATACTTTTCGACCCGCTACGAGAAGGTCTGGGATGAACCCGAACTTGTCGACGGTCTGATCCAGGAGTCCTCGGCCCCTGGCGAATTTACCTTCCCGTTTTTTAGCCTGATGCTTCAGCAACAGTTTTCACACAAGTTCAAAGTGTTCATCAACATTCACGGCGATGATTTTGAATCGCTGGATATCGCCAATGGTTGGGGCGAGTATTCGCGCAACCGCATGGTCAACATTCGGGTCGGTAAAATTTACCGTACCTTTGGGCTCTATAACGAACTTTTGGATGCGGTGCCGGTGTATTTTGGCATTGAGCCGCCTGAGCTCTTTGACGGTGATCACCTGCTTATCAGCCGCACAACCAACCTCATGTTTTGGGGTTCCCTCGAGCGTGAGAACGGCACCCTTCGTTACAGTCTAACTTTGGACGACGGGGAGGGCGATCGCGACGACGACACCGTGCCGATTGGTTTTGATGTGCGTTACACCTTCAACTTCGACAGTCAGGTGATCGGCATTTCCGGATATACCTCCGGCGGGGAGACGGCCGGCGATCGTGGTGTGGGCGAAGGTTCTCCGGACGGCGGTGTGTTGCCTTGGATGGCTGCCGATGAATTTCACATTCTCGGCGCCTTTTGGGAGGGGACCTTTAACAACTTAACCCTCCAGGCTGAGTACTGGCGTGCTTCTCATGACGCCGTGCGCGATGTTGACGCCGTTTTAACGCTTGTTCAAGACGCCGGCTTGTTGCCCAGTCAGCGCGAACGGTTTTTATTGTTTCCCAATGCGCCGGCTGCGCCCGCCAACGTCCGCACCGAAACCGACTTTGATGTGAAGACGTGGTACATTCGTGCCGGTTACAGTCACTTGACCCAAATTGGCGAATGGGTTCCTTATTTACAATGGGATTGGTATTCCAATCCTGAAACCATTAAAAACAAAACCTATGGCGGAGACAATGAGGCCGGTGCCGCCGATGACGGCGAATTTACGAAAGGCACTGTTGGGCTCGCCTACCGACCAAACCCCAGTACCGCGATTAAGGTCGACTTTAGTGCTCACCGCTATACGTTGAACGGTAAAGAGGTGGATTATCCCGAGGTCCGCGTTGACTGTTCCTTTATCTTTGGGAAATAGGTTTGAGGAGGTGAGACCATGAGAAGGGTGTGTATCGCATGGATGGTAACGTTCCTGATTTGTTTACCGGTAAGCGCCGGTGACTTTTTGGTTATCGTAAATGCCGGCAACGGCGTCACTTCGCTCTCCCATCGTGACGTTTCGAAACTGTTTCTCAAAAAGCAAACGACATGGCCCAGCGGTGTGGTGGTGAGTCCGGTTGATCAAGTCGAGAGTGCAGCCATTCGCGTTGCCTTTACCGATCAAATCCACAAACGGCCGTTAACCGTCCTGCAGAAGTACTGGCTGAAGCAGGCTTTTTCCGGGACCAGTGTCAAACCGGATGAGAAGTCGTCTGATTCAGACGTCATCAACTACGTTGCCGAGAACAAAGGCGGTATTGGTTATGTGTCAGCCGGTACCGAGCTACCAGACACCGTCAAAGTCGTGACCCTTTCCGATTGAGGGCCGCTTAGTCGGCATCGGGTTCAAATCCTTCGGCCTTGAGGAAGGTTTCGAGGTCGGCAATCTGCTGATCGACCGACGCCGGCGCGGTGCCGCCTGCGACATAACGGGCCGCCACTGAATCGGCAAAACTCAGGGCTGCGCCTGTTTCACCCAATTCGGGGAACACCGCCGCGCGTTCGGGTAAGGTGGTTTCGAGGATGCCGCGACCGGCGGCTTCCAGTTCAGACACCCAGGCGCCGACCCGTTCGTGGGCGACGCGGAAAGGTACGCCCGCTCTGGCCAAGGCGTCGGCAAGATCGGTCGCCAACATGTCGTCCGTCAGCGCCGCCGCCAGGCGTTTCTCGTTAAAGACCGCGCTGCCGATGGCTTTCTCAAACACACGCACGCACAATAAGGTCGTGTCCAGTGCTTCAAACAAGGGTTCCTTGTCCTCTTGTAAGTCTTTGGCGTAGCTGAGTGGCACGCCTTTGAGCATGCTCAACAAGTGAACCAGGTTACCGTGGACGCGGGCCGCTTTGCCGCGAATCAGTTCCATCGCGTCCGGGTTGCGTTTCTGCGGCATCATGGAGCTGCCGGTAGACCATTGATCGGAAAAACGTACCGTCCCAAACGCCGGGTTGGCCCAGACGATGAGCTGGTCGGCGTAACGGGAGAGGTGGGTCGTGATGAGGGCGCAAGCCGAGGTGATTTCAATGCAAAAATCGCGATCACTCACGGCGTCGATACTGTTCGGCAGCACCTCGGCAAACCCCAGCGCGTCAGCCAGAGCGCGGCGGTTAACCGGAAAACCCGAACCGGCCATGGCGCCTGCGCCCAAGGGACAGCGGTTGGTGTGGGCCGTCGCGCTTTGGACGCGACTGAGATCGCGCTGAATCGCTGCCGCCAACGACAGTAAATAATGGCCAAGCGTGACGGGTAAAGCCGGCTGCAGGTGTGTGGTGCCCGCCATCAAGGTGTCGCGATGTTCGCGTGCGCGCCGCGTCAGCGTGTGAATTAAGGTTTTGAGTGCTTGGCTCAGTTGCGTCAACTGCGCGATACAGTACAAGCGCAGGTCGGTGACGACTTGGTCGTTGCGGCTGCGACCCGTGTGAATGCGCGCGCCCACGGGGCCCAGCGCTTCGGTTAACTTGCGTTCGACCAAGGTGTGGACGTCTTCATCGTCAGGGAGCGGATCAAAACCACCGGCGGCCCATTCGCGTTCAATCGCCGTCAACGTCTCCTGAACCGAAGCCAACTCTTCCTCACTAAAAACGCCTAATCGCTGCAATTCGGCGGCCCAGGCGCGGTTGGTTGCGACGTCGTGGGGCAACAGACGAATATCGAACGGCAGTGAGCGGTTAATTTCGTCCATCAGTGGGTTGGGATCGTTGGGAATACGGCCTTTGTACAATTTCATGGTGGTCCACCTGGTCAATCATTTCGGTCATCGCGCGGGTGGCGACGACATAAAGCCCCCATCATACACGGTCGCTCGAAATATGCTGCATAAAGTTGAATAAAATTGCACGGGGGCGCGCTTGAATACATGGGAACGGAAGGGGGAGCCGTGGCGACTCCCGCTTGGGGTTGTGTTTAGTCGCGTTTAAATTTGGAATAATCGGGTGCGCGATAGCCTTGCAAGCGATCTGAACCTTCGATTTCCATCAGGGAACGGACCTTTATGCTCAGGCCGTACAAATTGATGAAACCCTCCGCATCTGATTGGTCGTAAACGTCGTCTTGGCCGAAGGTTGCAAAGTCTTCGCGATACAGAGAATACGGCGAGCGGCGGCCTTGCACTAACACGTTGCCCTTGTAGAGCAACAGCCGCGCTTCGCCGGTTACATTCTCCTGCGTGTTGCGGAAAAAGGCGTCCAGTGATTCGCGCAATGGCACGAAGTAGCGGCCGTTGTAAATCAACTCCGCATATTTGGGGGCGATTTGATTCTTAAAGTGCATGGTTTCGGCATCAAGCACCAGGCTTTCAATTTCGCGGTGAGCCGTGTAAAGAATCGTACCGCCCGGCGTCTCGTATACCCCGCGCGACTTCATACCGACCAGGCGGTTTTCGACGATGTCGATGCGACCGATGCCGTGGTCGCGACCCAGGTTGTTCAAGGTCTCTAACAAAGGTACCGGATCCATTTCTTGGCCGTTAATCGAAATGGGGTTCCCCTTGCGGAAGCCGACAACCACTTCCACGCCTTCGTCCGGCGCTTCCCACGGCGGTAAAATGCGGCCAAAGACGCCTTTTGGCGCATTGGTCCAAGGGTTCTCTAATTCGCCGCCTTCACTGGAGAGGTGCCAGATGTTGTCGTCATGGCTGTAAATCCCTTTTTCTGTTACCGGTATTTTGACATTGCGTTCCTGCGCATAGGCAATGCAGTCCTCGCGTGAGCGCAGGTCCCACTCACGCCACGGTGCAATGATATGAATCTTGGGGTTAAAGGCCTTAAACGCCATCTCGAAGCGCACCTGGTCATTGCCTTTACCCGTGCAGCCATGGGCGACTGCGTCGGCGCCTTCGGCTTCTACCAAATCCATCATTTTTTTGGCGATGAGCGGCCGGGCGATGCTGGTCCCCAACAGGTACTGCGCTTCGTAGCGGGCGCCGCTTTGGATCATTGGGTAGAGATAATCGCGAATGAACTCCTCGCGCAAATCCTCAATGACAAACTTCTCGGCACCCGAGTCGTGGGCCTTCTGCTCAAGGCCGTCGAATTCTTTCGGGTTCTGGCCGACGTTGGCCGTGTAGGCAATCACACTGCAGCCGTAATTCTCACGCAGCCAGGGGATGATGACCGATGTATCGAGCCCGCCTGAATAGGCGAGAACCACTTTGTTTACTTTGAGTTTGCTCATGGGGATACCTCTTTTGCGGAAGTGCTTGGACGCGGCCGAACCAAAAAAAGAAAACCGGCGACCGATTTATGCGTAAATTTACGGGAGGTCGTGTTTTTACCTGGTACGGTTGGGGTGGCGCGGCGCGCAAGCGGATTGGGTTGGGATCAGCTTAACCATAACGCAACTTGTGGTGAAAATTCGATGAGAAATGGCGCGGGCGGTCGACGGTTGCGTTGGTGCCGCTGAAGGGCTGATCGCTCAGCGTTTCCACTGTTCGAGCTCGCTTGCCAAACGGGCCGGTTTGACGAGTGGAATGCTGAAGCCACGATGTAGATCGAGGTCTATAAGTTGGGTGGGGAGCTGTTCGCCGACGACCCAGATTTCTTTCTCTTCGTTAATCATGCGTCGGACAAGCGCTTGAATCGCAGGGGTGAGCTCCCATTTGCCATAGCCGGAAATGATTAAAAGGTCAGGGAGTGTCCAGTGAGGTGGGAATTCGTTGGCAACAAGACGAAGTCCGGACGACGTTTGTATTGGTCCTGGTAAGGGCGTGATGATCTTAGGGAAGGCTAAGTTTTGACTGTTTGCCTGCCAAAAGTTTGCTACCGTAAGAAAAAGCTCAGTGGAGTCGTTGGGGCCCATGAGCAGTGAAATTTGGTGGCCCTGTGCCGCCGCTTCAAGCTCCCTACTATTTGAATTCTGGGAGGTTGAGGAAAACACAATAAGTGCTAAGATAGCTGGAATCGAAAGATGACAAGCTTGTGAAAACATACCCGGTACCTGTGAAGGTGGTTAGGATCGCATGCAGCATACTCAAGATCTGGACTCTATCATAGATGCCCTGCGAGAAGGTCTCCAGACCAAAATCGGTAAGGGGTTTCGTGTCGAATCAGTGCTCGCCCTCGATCATGTCGCGACCGAGGTTCGGTTGCACGATGAATTAACCGGCAGCCAAATCGGCGCGCGCTTGTATCCGGTGGCGCCAACCGCCTTTGGCGAGGTTGAGCACCTGTGGAAAAGCGATGCCGCCGCCGCGGCGGCAGCCACGGTGACCCACCCTGGCTTGGCCAAATGCCAGGGGTTGCGTCAATTTGGCAACGTCATCGGCGTCGTTTCCGACTATCGCCCGAACGTCGATTTGGGCCGTTTTCTCAAGCAACTGGGGATCGCCCAAGAAGAGTTCGCCTGCCGTCTCATGTTGCATCTGACGCGCGCCTTTGTCACCCTCGAAAGTTTTGGTTTGGGTCACGATCAACTCACGCCCGCCGATGTCTTGCTCCAATCCGACGGTTCCGTACAACTTAAAAATTTCGGACTTTACGGCTTTGAACAAAGTCTGGCGCAAATGCTGCACTTGGACCACTTGCGGTCACCTCAATTTCTCGCTCCCGAACAGATTCAAGGGCAAGGTTCCGGGCCCGCCGTGGCGCTGTATCAAATGGGTCTTCTGCTGTACCAAATGGTGACCGGTCAGGCACCGTTTAGCGGCACCGCCGCCGACATTCGGCAAGCAGCCTTGGCCGACGCGCCTGCCGATCCGCGCAGCTACAACACCACACTCAGTGAAGGCATGGTGCGCATTATCCAGCGTTTGCTGGCCAAACAACCCGACGAACGTTTTTCCGGGTTCTCCGAACTGCAACGCGGTCTGATTGCCCTGTTGCCGATGGGCGAGGGTTTGGCGCTCATGAAAGAAGCGGGCGGTCCGTTGCGGCGCCTCAACGAAAAAGAAGCCGCACGGGTTGAGGCGCAGTTGCAAGCGGCCCGAGAATCGGCCGCCGCCAATGATTTTGATACGGCTTTGCAAATGGTCGATTCCGCCTTTCGCATGTTCGGTTATCAACAAAATGCCTATACCGCTTACGAGGAAATATGGTCGGCGCGCCACGATATTTTGGTGCGCGAACTCCTCAACACCGCCCAGCGACAAATGAGCAAACGCCGGCCTGAAGAGGCGCTAAAAACGCTTAATAAGGTTATCAGTGTTCAGCCCAACCACCGCAAAGCCCACGAGATGATGCGCAATATTTTTCTGTGGTTGGGCGCCGAAGCCCCTGTCTTTGCGGGCGGCCTCGATGCCGCCGAGGTCAAGGCCGAGGGCGATCGCGCCGCCGCCGGTTCACTGCAGGCCTTTTTTCACTACAGCCGTGTCCTGGTTGGTAGTCCTGAAACGACCGGGCTTGCCAAAGACACGCTGGATCTGCTGCAAGCCGGCGCTTTTGACGGCTTAGCCAGAACCACCGCTGATTGGGAAAGCAAAACTGCTGAACCGGATAGCCCCGGTGGTGAAGCCTTGTTTGAAGGCGACGATGATTTGTTCGATCAAGCCCTAGACGCCCAACTCGACCAGCGTCTGCGCAATACCGGTAGCCCGACGCGTTTTGAGCCGGACGACAAACCGGCGCCGGCACCACCTCCGGTTGCCGAGGCGCCGGAACCGGTCGAAGTTCCGCAGCCCGACAACCATTATCTCGACTACGACGACGATCCCTATCCTCAGGAGATGGTATCGGTACCAACGCCTGAAGGGGAAGGGTCCGTGCCGCCGCCGGAACCGCGCAATCACTTGGGTTTTGATGAAGACGATTACTTGGCGCACCAACCCGACACCGCACCGGTTGGTCCGCTTGCGCCCGCCGACCACCTGCGTCACGCCACGCAAGCGCCCAAAGCCGCCCCCATCCCGGATGAGGACACCGCCCCAACTGAGATCCCGGCCGGCTTACCGCCCTTGGCGGCGCAGAACGAAGCCGTTGACGACAGCTTTAACGACGATCCCGGCCAGTTTGACCTGCCTGAGGCCGACGACAGCCTCGACGATTCGCTCGGTGACGTTGATGATTTCGATATGGCGCCTGAATCGGCGCCGCTGCTGGGTGAACGACCCCTACCGCCGCCCAGCGGGCCGGTAGACGCCGACCCCTTTGAGGTGCCGCGTCCCGCTGCCACCATGAAACTCAAAATTGACTTAGAGGCGCTGGAAAATGGCGAGCAGGGCATGATTCCCGAGCAAACCATTGAAGCAGTCGATCCCCCGCCCCCGCCACCGTCCGAGGTGCCGGCCACGGGTGGCGACACCAAAGGCGCCAAAAAGAAAATGCCACTTGCGCTGATTGGCGGTGTGGTTGTTGTTTTGTTGGCGGTGCTGATCGGCGGCGGCATTTTTATGGCTAAACGCAGCAGCTACCAAAAGGCCGCTGAAGCCGCTTATGTAGAAGCGAACCGCTTGCAGCAAAACGGTAAATGGACTGAAGCCCTCGCCGCTTGGGAAGCCGCCGTGCGCGAGTTCCCCGATTACAAAGACGTCCGTGCGCGACGCGACTCGATTGAAAACGATATTGTCGCCCGTGACGAAACGCTGAAGCTTTACCTGAGCAAAGCCCGCGATTATATTGCCTCCGGCTTTTTGGTGGGCAATATGGGCGATAACGCCACCAGCTATCTCAAAAAAGCAGAGGCGCTTGACCCTGCCAACCCAGGGATCAAAGCCGTTTACGATGAAATGGCTTCGATTGAATCGAACAAGATCAGCCTGTTGATGGACGAAAACAAAATGCAGGAAGCGCAAGCGCGTTACGAGGACCTCAAGGCCATCGTAACCGGGTACAGCAATCCCGACGTCGAACAGCGCCTGCGTTCCTGGCTCGAAGTTGATCTGCTGGGGCCGGGTCTTGCCAAGCTGGACCGGGCCATTAAGGCGCAGAACTGGGAAGATGCCATGGAGATTACCGGTGACCTCGAAGAAGTGGTTCCGGGTTCCCAGCAGATTCAACAACGCTGGCAAGAGGTGTACGACGACTACGCCAATAAATTAGAACAGGCGCGGCAGGCCGACGATCAGCAACAAGCATTGAAACACCTCAATGTGCTGGTCACGATTAAACCTGAGGACGAAACCCTTGCCGAAACGCGTAACCAGCTCAGCCGTTCCCTGAACCAAAGTCGTATTGACGATCTCGAGGCACGCATCACCCGTTTTACCGAGCAAAATAATCTGGCCCAGGCTTGCAAGGTTGCCTTGGGTTTGCGGCAATTGGATTCTTCCAACGAAATCGCCCGCCAAGCCGTGGTCTCGTTCCGCCGCATTAAGGACGATCAAATTAAAGCGCTTACTCAAGACAATGCGCGTGCCGCACTGGATATCTACGAGGAAGTGTTACGGGTGCTTAATTGGCGCAGTTACCGAAACCAGCAAAAGGCTTTGGAGAAACGGGTTAAGGCCTTTGATACCGAAGTGGCCGGCCTGAAAAAGTCGAGTGCCGACTACGATAAAATGTTGGCGGCCTTGGATGCCACCATGAATGACTACAAGGACTTCTCCAAGGACCGAAATTTCACCTGGCTGCAGCAAGCACGCAGTGCTTACGATCGCGAAAAAGGGGCCTTCAATACCCTGATCGAATGGGAAAAAGATGCTCGCGGTAAAGCAAGTGTGGCCTACAGTGATATTTTGGAACGCCTCCAAAAAGGCAACTTCCGCTTGCCTTACGCCAAGCAGCGCTTGCAAACCCTCGTTCAACGCTACGACCAACTGGTGAACAATTACAGCGGCGGGGTAACCATCGTGATTCGCGGTGCCGCAAACCTTCCCCGTGAAAAGTCAGGGTTTAACCGTGATCCCGACGGTTTGGTTGAGCTGGTAAGTGGTGAGGCCAATTGCACCACCGATGTGGTGAATAACAACCGCAACCCGAAATGGGATTACGTTTGCAATTTCACCGCCCAAAGCAGTCAAGCCATTCAATTCAATGTGTACGACCGGGATAGCCGCACCAAACGCGAACTGATTGGTACTCTCAGCCTGGACCGTTTACCGCTTACCACCAAAGGACTTGAACTGAAACACCCTGACGGCTGGTCGATCACGGTCGATATTCGCCGCGAACGCTAGGGGTCTTTCTAAGCCAAAAAAGAGGTCGAACCGCCGTGCGATTCGACCTCTTTGTTTATGCGCGCCAGGAGCACGCGTTAGCGGGTGATTTGGTAAAGCTGCTTCTCGAAGGTGAACTGGACCTCGGGGCCGAGCGACAGGATGCCCGCCAGCGACGGGTTCTTGCGCCACAGGCGCCACCAGGCGTCACTGCCGTATTGCAGCTCGACGATCTTTTGTTTGGCTTTGTCGGCCTTGGGCCAGAATGCGTCTTGCCATACGGCGCCCCGCTGGTAAAAAGCACGGCCTTGGATGAAACGGACGGCTTGTTGGCTAGTCGTATTCGCCGTGTCTTTGCGGTCGATCTTCGCCTCATCGTCGCCCGCCGGTTTCGGCGCCGGCATGGCAAGGTAGCCGTCGGCGACCTGATCGCTCTCCTGCATTTCAGCCATGCGTTTGACCGCTTCTACGTTGCTGCGACCCTGAGTACCGCGCAGATCACGCATTGGGCTTGGTGCGTGCTCGCGACGGGTTGACGAGACGGGCCGTGACTCGCTTGCGGGCGGTGTCTCGGCGATGTCTTCTATGATGAGGTAGGCGGTGAAGGGCGTGACGATGCCATAGCGGCGCGCCAGTTTGGTGATCTCTTCTTCTACCTCACTATCGCCCTTGCGGTAGTTTTCCAACAGGAATGCGATGCGTCGTTGCGCCCACAGACGCGGCAGAAAATCGTGATGGTTGCTTTGACTAAAATCGAGCTGGTAGTTGAAGGTGTGTGTTTTGCCCGCGCTGGTGCCGTGAATTCGGAAATCGGCGCGGCCATGGCCACTGAAACGGCCCAGTAGGGTTAAAGGTTGGCCGGCAAAGAGATCGGCAATCTTTTTAGGGTGAACGGCACTCAGCGTGACACCGCGGCATTCAAAACGAACATCACTTAAAACGGGATACTGGATATGGCGGTAGAGGTCGGAGATTTTGATTTCCAGATCCTCTTCAGGCAAGACGTGGAAACTGGTGGCGGCGGATTTTTCGGCGATCCGATCCAGCAACAGTGTGTGGGTTTTCAGGCCGATACCGAGGACGAAGATGCGTTTGCCGGCCGCCGCTTCTACTTTGGCGACGAGCGGATCGGGTTCACGGCTACCGATAGTGGGGTGTCCGTCGGATAAGAGCATGACCATCATGGGACGGTCGGATGCCTTGGGCATGTCGTTGACACGGTCGAGCGCTTCCTCGAGGTTGGTGCCGCCGAGGGCGCGAATGTCCGCGACAAATTGTTTGGCGCGGGTTTGGTTGGCGTCGCTATTTTGAAGCCAGGTGTCGCTCAGGCGGTTGGTTTCCGTGGCAAAGGTCACGATTGCGAAGCGGTCGTCACGGCCAAGGTTGGCGAGGCAAAAGCGCAGCGCCCGTTTGGCCTGTTCCAACTTCTCGCCTGCCATGCTTCCGGATGTATCCATCACAAACAAAAGGTCCTTGGCCGGTTGCGGGCCATCGCGGTCGAGGTTGGGTGTCAGCCGCAGCATAAAGGTGTTTTCGCCGTTTTCGGCGTGCGTCAGGAGGTCGACGCCCAGGTCGTCTTTGCGGTAGGCGAGATACAGGCGCAGGTCGTGTTGCGGACTAAAATGGGTTTCGTTTAGGGACGCCGACCAGTGGTGATCACTGTGATGGGTTTCGCTAAAAGTGAAATTGGGTGCGTACAGGGTTTGCAGCGGCTGTTTGTTTTTGATGTCGGCTTCGAACTGGAAGTGCATCGGTTGCTTGCCCTTGTTGAGCGCTAAGTGATACTCGTGGAAGGTGCCGGGTTTCGGCAGAGGATGGCGATAACTGAGTGCCACTACCTTGGTCGAGCGGGGTTCGATAGGGAAAATACGGGCTTTAATCAAACCCGCCGCTTGGTATTCGAGCAGCGCCGGGTCGACCATACGCCGCACGATATCTTCGTAAATTTTGTTGGCTTTGCCGGCATTCAGCAACTCGGCCGGGGTGCGGCGTCCGTTGATGTCCATCTCGAAATCTTTAATGACCGCGCTTTGCGGCAGCGGCAGATAAAAAGTACCTTCAATGCGTCGGTTGTATTGGTTGTAAAACGTCCATTCGATCGTGGTTTTTGCGACGTTGTCTTCAATGGCAACCGCGACCTTTTGTGCTTTGATTTCAAGTGGTTGGGTAAGGACGCCCGCCGTCCCGCGCGGCGCGACCGGGTCGGGCAAAAGAACTTGGGCGTTGAGCGGGGCGAGACAACCCAAGATCGATATGAACATACAAAACAGCGTGCGGTAAAAAGACATAGTGAACCTCATTGACAGCGTCATCTTGGTAGGGCCGGCGGCGCGAGCGCTGGGCTGTTGCCGCCACCATTGGGGGTCGATTCGCAAAGCTTATTAAAACTGGAAGCCGGTTTTCTTCATTTGGGTTTGGATCATGCGGCGCACCGCCTCGTCCATCGTGCCTTCTTCTTTTTTCTTCTGCTTGTCCAGGAACGCGCGCCGTTCTTTGCTCAACTTGGCGATTTCTTTTTTTATCCGTTTTCGTTCGTTCACTTGCTCGGTAACGTCCTTGCGAATTTTGGCCGCTTGTTCTTCGCGTTCGGCTTCGGGCAGTTCCTCCACTTCCTGGGCGATCGCTTCTTCCATCGGTGCGGCGTCGCCTTCGTCCAGGAGACCGACCACATCCCAGCTCGCTGCTTCGTTGGCGACGATGGTTTTGGCAATGGTGCGGTCAACTTTGGCCGTTGGGCTCATGCTGCCGGCCAATTCGTCCTGCTTTGTTTGACGGGCTTTGGCTTTTTTGGCCGGAGCACCCAGCGCTACATATGTGCGGTTGAGTTCTTGGTTTAACTTAAGGAGTGCTGCATCTTGGGGCGCGGCGACTTGGGTGGCCGTCTTGTTTTGTTCGATCACCGAGTACTGGCCGCCGCCGGCGACCGCGCCCGCCAGCCACTTGAGGTTAATGCCGTCCTGATAGCGACCGCAATAAATGGTGTTAACCGTGATGCCGCGCTCTTTTAACCCGCCGACGACCGGTTCGTAATTAACTGAGCCTTGGGTAAATGACTCGTTACCCGCGATAAAAACGGCTTTGTAGACCCCGGCTTCAGAGGACCAGTTTAACTGGGCGGCGGTTTGCATCACCTGGCCGCAATACTCGTCACCGCCGTTGGTGCTCAATGCAAACAGCGCTTCAGAAAGACGGTCCAAATCCTGGCTAAGCGGCACGACCTGGCGGATAAACCCGCTTTCGCGACTTAAGGTGCTGTTGCCGTATTCGTAGAGGGCGACTTCAATTTGCGGCACGCGGCCGTTGCGTTTGGCCGTGGCGATGGTGTTGACAATATCCCACAAGTGGGTGCGAGTCTGGTTGATCAGACCGTTCATGCTCGAGCTGGTATCCAGCAAAAAGGCGATTTGCACCTTGGGTTGCTTGGGTTTCGTTGGGGCGGGTGAACTGGCGACGACCGGAAAGCCGGCGAGCAATGTGAGCAGCAAAGCGAAAGAAAAGCGACGAGACTGGGGACGGGCTGATGAAAACATATCGGGCTCCTTGGGGCGATGGGCGGTGGTTCCGCGAAATCTGGCACGACGCGCCGGCTGCGTCGCTTGCGGTAGGGGAAGACCGCCACAGCCGCCAAAGGTTTCAAAACCCACTTCATTTTTTTTGATATTTTTTGAAAGCTCTCCTGAAGTGCATTGAAGCCAGGTGTTTGGCTTGGTGTTTTGCGGTCCTGATGTGGGCTGCGTCGCTTGGCGCGGGGTTCGGATGATGGTTGCTCGCGCCGCGCTGCCGGCTTTGGCGCTGGGGCAAGCCCCACTTGGGCCGGCAGGGGGATCACACCCGCGCAACCTTCATCTTGGCATCGTCGGGATTTACGCTAGAATGACACCCTCGGAGGTACATCATGCAAAAAGTCGTGCTGATCCCTGGTGACGGTATTGGTCCTGAGATCTCAGCCGCCGTTCTTAAAATTCTTTCCGCCGCCGGGGCCCAGATTGATTGGGTAGAGGCGGAAGCAGGTATGGCTGCTTACGAAGGTCAAGGGAATCCTTTACCCCAAGCGACCTTGGATTTGATTCGAGAGCACAAAGTGGTCCTGAAAGGGCCGTTGACGACCCCGGTCGGTTCCGGGTTCCGTTCCATCAACGTCTCACTGCGTCAGGAATTCAATCTCTACAGCAACATTCGTCCCGCGCGTACCTTGCCCGGCATTGATACGCCCTTCAAAGACGTGGACCTGGTGTTGTTCCGTGAAAACACACAGGGTTTGTACAGCGGCATCGAGCGCTGGGCCGATGAAGCCCAAACGCGTGCCGAAAGTATCGCGCTGATCACTAAAGAAGCCAGTGATGCCATCATTAGTGCTGCCTTTGATTACGCCAAAAAACACAACCGTAAAAAGGTAACTCTGGTTCACAAAGCCAACATTCTCAAGTTGGGAACCGGGTTGTTCTTGAAATGCGGCGGTGAAATCGCCAAACAGTATCCCGAAATCGAATTTGAAGATTTGATTGTCGACAACATGGCGATGCAAATGGTGATGAACCCCCAGCGTTTCGACGTCGTGGTTACGACCAACCTGTTTGGTGATATTTTGTCCGACCTCGCTTCCGGATTGGTTGGCGGGCTCGGTTTGACCGGTTCAGCCAACATCGGTCGTGGTTACGCCATGTTCGAGGCCGTCCACGGTTCGGCGCCCGATATTGCGGGTCAAGGCAAAGCCAACCCCACCGCGCTGTTGTTCTCCGCCATGATGATGATGGATTACTTGGGGCAAAACGATGTGGCGCAACGCATTAACGCCGCCGTTCTCAAGGTACTTGGTGAGAAAACCAACTGCACCGCCGATTTGGGCGGCTGCCGGTCCACCAGCGAATTCGGCGATGCGGTGATTGCGGCACTTTAGCCTCTATCAGGAGATGGGAGAATCCGACGTGTTTCTTCCTCGCATCCTGTTAGATAGGTTTCAACGTTCCACGGTTGTCACCGTGGACCAAGCGTCGGCGCCCACCTTCTTCTGACGTGGCTGCCGACGCGCTTTCCGCCTCCGTCGTGTCTTGTGATCTGATAAAGTGATCTTTGATGCTGATTCTGAATATCAGCCAACGCCCACCCCGTGATGCGGGTCGCCTGGACCGTGCCGATTTTTGCGGCTGTCGTGGTGCCGCGCAACCGGTGGGCTGTTTTTTTCCTGTTCTACCGATGGGAATCGGTTTCACCCGCTGGAACGGCCGCTTTTGGTTTCGCGTTTAATTGCGCCGCCAACGTCCGTTTCGCGTCTTGGTCGAAATCGCGAGGGCGCAGTGCGCCGATATTTTTTGGCCGTTTCAGACGGCCCACCGGATCGCCTGCACGGCACCGGGTTAGGCAAGGAGCAGGGGGGTTGTGTGCTTGCATCTACGATTAGCGCCTTCCAAACGTTTAAACGTTCGGTAGGGCCCAGTTCTTCTCACACCCATGGACCGATTGTGATCGGCAACTTATTTCGCCGTTATTTGGCACAACAGCCACAGCTTCATGGGTTTCAAAGGCTTCGTGTTACTTTGTTTTGGAGTTTGGCGCGCACCGGTCGCGGTCACATGACCGATAACGCCGTCTTGGCGGGTTTATCCGGGTTCGATCCGGTAAGCGCCGAGTTGGACGACATTAACAGCACGCTGGAACGGGTGTTGGCGAGTAAAACGCTCGATCTCGGCGTCAAAAAAGTGACCTTCGATCCGGCCAAGGATATGTTGTGGTCACCATACAAACGCTTACCCGGCCACGAAAACGCCTTAACTGTTCAGCTCTTTGACGCTCAAGGCGTTGAGCTGGTGAACAAAACTTATTACTCGATTGGCGGCGGCATGGTCCGTGAGGCCGATCAGGGCGGGGTCGACCAAGCCGGTGCGGAACCTTACCCCTACAAAAAGGCTTCCGAATGGTTGGCGCTTGCCCTGCGTGAAGGCGTGTCGCTGTCGGAGATTGTCAAACGCAACAGCGCCGCGTTGGAGCACTTGACGCTCGAACAAACCGAGGCGCGCATGCTGGAGATTTGGCAGGTGATGAAGCGATCGGTTGAGCGCGGTTTAGAGCCCACCGAAAAAGTGTTGCCAGGTGCGTTGCGCGTCAAACGGCGGGCGCCGCAATTGTTTGAGGCCGCCAAACGACCCAAGCGCAAGGGTATTTTTGCCAGCAACGACATCAATCGTTACGCCACCGCCTTTGCCTACGCGGTTTCCGAGGAAAACGCCGCTTCCGGCCGCGTTGTCACCGCGCCGACCAACGGGGGGGCCGGTGTGTTGCCAGGGGTGTTGTACGCCTGTATGTTCCTCGATGATTTCAGTGACAAACAAATTGTCGAAGTACTCTTCACCGCCGCCGGCATCGGTGGCCTCATTCAAGCAAATGCCTCGATTTCCGGTTCGGAAGTGGGTTGTCAAGGGGAGGTCGGTGCCGCTTGTTCGATGGCCGCCGGTGCCGTATGTCAACTGTTTGAGGGCACGCCCAAGGAAGTCGAGTATGCCGCCGAGGTGGCCATGGAGCATTCGCTCGGGCTGGAGTGTACACCCATGAAAGGTTATGTGCAGATTCCCTGCATCGAGCGCAACGGCATTTTCGCGACCAAGGCTTTGGCCGCCGCTCAGCATGCGATTACGCTCAAAGATCACCGCATTAGCCTGGACTTAGTTATTGAGAAAATGTTCGAAAACGGCAAACGCATGCACCCGGATTTCAAAGAAACGAGCCGCGCCGGCTTCGGGACGATTACACCGGATTTGGATTTTCCCGTCTAAGGGCGCGTGTATAACCAAAAAAAGGGTCCGGTTGCCGATGGCGGCCGGACCCTTTTTTTGTGGGAACCGACCGCTTGTTGCGGCCGGTGGCAAGTGCTTAGCGCGTGAACTTGCGGTACTTGATGCGGTGCGGTTGGTCGGCTTCGGGACCGAGACGACGGCGGCGGTCCGCTTCGTAGTCCTGGTAGTTGCCTTCGAACCAAACCACTTCGGAATTGCCCTCAAAGGCCAAAATGTGGGTCGCGATGCGGTCGAGGAACCAGCGATCGTGACTGATGACTACGGCGCAGCCGGCAAAGGCCACCAAGGCGTCTTCCAGCGCGCGCAGTGTTTCGACGTCGAGATCGTTGGTCGGTTCGTCAAGTAGCAACAGGTTGCCGCCTGCTTTAACCGTCATCGCCAAGTGAACGCGGTTGCGTTCGCCACCGGACAAAACGCCCGTCTTTTTTTGTTGGTCTTGGCCGCGAATGTTAAAGCTGCCGACGTAGGCGCGCGAGTTCATGGATCGGCTACCAAGTTCGATGAGATCGAGGCCGCCCGATACCGCTTCCCAAACCGATTTGTTGGGGTCGAGGCCGTCGCGAGATTGGTCGACGTAGGCGGTTTTGACCGTGGAGCCCACGGTGAAACTGCCTTCGTCCGGGCTTTCCTGCCCGGTGATCATCCGGAACAAGGTGGTTTTACCGGCGCCGTTGGGGCCGATTACGCCGACAATCCCGCCTGGCGGCAATTTGAAACTGAGGTTTTCAAACAGAAGTTTGTCGCCGAACGACTTGGTAATCCCGTTGGCTTCAATGACTTGGTCACCCAGTCGTGGGCCGGAGGGAATGTAAATTTGACCGACCTTTCGGTCCTCGCGGCCGCTTTCGTTCGCCATTTCTTGGTAGGCGTTAATCCGTGCCTTGGATTTCTTTTGACGCGCTTTCGGCGACATGCGAATCCATTCGAGTTCTTGTTCCAGAACCTTGCGACGGCTTTCTTCTTGTTTGGCTTCCTGCGTCAGACGTTTTTGTTTCTGTTCCAACCAGCTCGAGTAGTTGCCTTCAAACGGAATGCCTTCACCGCGATCCAGTTCGAGGATCCAGCCCGCTGCATTGTCGAGGAAGTAGCGGTCGTGCGTGATGGCGACAACCGTGCCGCTGTATTTGTCAAGGTAGCGTTCCAGCCAGCCGACCGTTTCCGCGTCGAGGTGGTTGGTGGGTTCGTCGAGCAGCAGCAGGTCGGGTTCCTGCAGCAGCAGTTGACACAGCGCCACACGGCGTTTCTCACCACCGGAGAGGTGGGTGACGGCGCTTTCGCCCGGTGGACAGCGCAGCGCGTCCATGGCCATATCCAGTTTGGACTGAATGTCCCACAGGTTGCGGTTATCGATTTCGTCTTGTAAACGACCCTGTTCCGCCAGCAAGTTGTCCATTTCTTCGGGGGTCATTTCTTCAGCGAATTTGGCGTTAATGTCGTCGTAGCGGGTCAGCAGCTCCATGGCTTCGGCAACGCCTTCCTGGACGTTTTCCAGGACTGTTTTGTCGGGGTTGAGATCCGGCTCCTGCGGCAAGAAGCCGATTTTAATGCCTTCCGCCGGCCAAGCTTCACCTTGGAACTCATTGTCGAGCCCGGCCATGACCTTTAACAGCGTTGACTTACCCGATCCGTTGAGACCGAGAACCCCGATTTTGGCGCCGGGTAAAAAGCTCAGCCAAATGTTTTTGAGTACCGTGTAGTTGGGCGGGAAAATCTTGGTCAGGCCCTTCATCGTGTAGATGTATTGATAAGACATGGTTTGTAATCCTCTTTGCTAAATCCCTAGCGGGCGACCGTCAAGCGTCGTAATCGTTTCCTCTTGGAAACGGGTGGGCGGCGGTAAAGCGGTCCTTGCCTTTCGGTTCCGCCGCGTGCGGTCATCATGAAACGGGTCGGTTCGGGGCGGCGCTGGAATTTCTGGGAAAATCGCACCCGCTCACCGTCGGCCGAAAGCCGTTTCGCAACGGTTGCGGAGGGAACAGTGCGCGAGCGTGTGGTGTGGGCTCATCCTACATCGGCGGTGCCCGTGTCGTAAAGCCTCGTCATGGCTTCGGCCCTACTCCTTGCGTGCTTTGGGCTGTTTGAGACCGCTCTGGATCGCGAGGTCGACCCTTCGTGACCGATTGACCCACACACCGTGCTTGTGTTCATCTCGCGAAACTGCTCTGATAAAGCGTCCCTTTGCCAAAGTCGCCGCGTGCGCTGTTGATCGATTGCTCTGGAACCCTGCAGCGAGGCCGTGTTGTGAAACTTTATCGAGGTTTGCCGCCCACCGTATTTGCGCTCGGTTGGATCAGCTTTTTTACCGACCTTTCCAGCGAAATGATTTACCCGCTGTTGCCTGTTTTTCTCTCCACCGTAATTGGTGCCGGCGCCGTTGGCTTGGGTTTGATGGAAGGCCTCGCCGAAGCGACCGCGTCGCTGGTCAAACTTTTTTCCGGTTATTTCACCGATAAAACCGGCAAACGCAAACCCTTCATCGTGGTTGGTTATGGCTTGGCGGGTTTGGTGCGACCGCTCATTGGTCTCGCTTTTCACCTGCCGATGGTGGTGGTCCTGCGTTTTCTCGATCGCTTCGGCAAAGGCATTCGCTCCGCGCCACGTGACGCCCTCATCGCCGATGTGACACCACCGGATCAATTGGGTGCCGCTTACGGATTTCACCGCGCCATGGATCATGCCGGTTCGGTCGTCGGGCCGCTGGTCGCGCTGCTCTTGTTGGGTTTCGGTTTTACCCTGCGCCAGGTTTTCCTGTTTGCTGTATTGCCCGCCATGGTGGTGATGGTGATTGCCGTGTGGCGTGTCGAGGAACGCCCGCACGCCAAACTCAAGCCGGTGCCACGTCTCAGCGGTGCTTGGCAGACCTTTAACCCGCGTTTTCGCACCTTCTTGGGCGCCATTGGTATTTTTTCACTCGGCAATGCCAGTGACGCATTTCTGCTCCTCGCCCTTGCCGACGCCAAAGTGCCGACCCACTGGTTGGTGGTTCTTTGGGCCGCTCACAACGCCTTGAAAATGGTCGTTTCGGCTTGGTCCGGCCGCCTTTCGGATCGTGTCGGTCGCTTGCGCCTCATTGTGTTGGGTTGGTTTTTATACGGCCTGATGTACCTCGGTTTTGGATGGGTGCAAACCCTGCTGCCGATGTGTGTGCTCTTCATCGCCTACGGTGTGGTGTTTGGTTTGACGGAGCCCTGTCAAAAGGCACTGACCGCGGATTTCGGCGAAGCCCATGCCCGAGGCCGGCGCTTTGGTTTCTTTAACGCCGTCATGGGTTTGGCCGCCTTGCCCGCTAGTTTGTTGTTCGGTTGGTTGTGGACCGCCTTCGGTAAACCCTACGCTTTTGCCGCCGGTGCCGGTCTGGCTTGGTCGGCCGCCGCCCTGTGCCTTTGGCGCTTGCCCTTTGACCGCTATAATGAAGCGCGCCCGAGCTGAGCGCGCCGTGCCGCCTTCGGGCGGCCAAAAAAAGGACCTGAAATGAAACGATTTGAACCGGCAGGCCGGACGCCGTGGTGGCTTTTCCTGCTGCCGTTTTTGGTTGGCTGCGGCGGGACCGCCGAACAGACCGAGCAACCTGTTGATCCCCTTGTCATCGGGCGCACCATCTATATTAAACGCTGTGTTTCTTGCCACAATCACGACGGATCGGGCACCTTGCGCAAGCGGCCTTACGCCGCCGATTTCAATCGTGTTGACGGGGTCTTAAGTCAATCTGACGACCTTTTGATCGCCGCCGTCATGGACGGCAAGAAGGGGACCTACGGGTCAATGCCTGCTTTTCGCCCCATCCTTAAGGAAGACGAAGTGCGTGCCGTGTTGGCCTACATCCGGCATCGTTTCCAAAAACCGCCCGCCGCTGACGCGACACCTGCTGTCGAAACACCATCTCCTGCGAGGTCGCCATGAAACTGATATCGCTTTGTCCCAGTATCACCAAACTATTGGTTGACCTCGAGTTGGGTCAATACCTGATTGGGGTAACCCCTTACTGTATTCACCCCGCCGCCGTGGTGGACGCTGTCGAAAAGGTTGGCGGTACCAAGGACCCCAAACTCGAACGCATTCGCGACTTAGCACCGGATTGGGTGTTTCTGAACCGCGAGGAAAATCGCTTGCCGGATGCGCTTTGGTTACAGGAGCAGGGCCTGCGAACACACACCTCGCATCCGTGCTCGGTCGACGATACCTTGGCGTTTATCGACGAGCTGGGGCGTTTGTTTGATCGCCAGGCGCAGGCCGAAGCCAAAAACGCCGCCATTCGGGCCGCTCGTACACGCTTGCAGGCTAAAGCCGCAGGCGCGGGTCGTCGTTTCGCTTACTTGATTTGGCGCAAACCCTGGATGACCGTCAACGGCACGACCTACATCAGCAACCTGATTGCCGAAAGCGGCGCTGAAAACGTATTTGCCGACGCGGACGCACCTTTTCCGTCGTTTGAGGCCGACGCCTTGGCTGCACACGCGCCGGATATGGTTCTGCTGAGTAGCGAACCTTTTCCTTTCAAACAGAAACACATTGACGAGTTGGCCGCCAAGACCGGCATCGCGCCCGAGTGTTTCCATTTGGTCGACGGCGAGTTGTACAGTTGGCATGCGGCATTTACCGCCGAAGGACTCGACGCACTAGCCGACCTGTTTTAAAGCTCGTGGATGGGCAGGCGACGGCGCTTACTTGGCCGAGCGCGACCGGATGACGACTTTTTCGTCTTGAACAGAGACTTCATAAGCGACATTGTCGACTTTTTTAGAGCTTTGGATTTTCTGTGTTTGCTGCTGAATAAACGACTGGAATTTGGCGAAATTGGCCATTTTGCGTGCGCCGAGCTGAAGGTTGAGGCGCATGTATTCGTCGTAGAGTTCCACAACCCGTTCGCGCTGGTTGCCCACATCGGAAATGACAACCCGCTTTTTGGACGTATCTTTGCGCTTTTCTTTGGTTTTGCCCTCTTTGTCCGCCATTTGTTTTTTGGCTTTCATGCGCGCCATACGCGCCGCTGCGACAGGATCGCCCGAGTACTTGCGTTCGACCTGGCGTTTCCAGAGCTGCAGATGGGAGTTCACCTTGGCAATTATGTTCTGCGAGCGGAAGTTCTCTTCGGTGCGAAGGTTACTCATGTTGCGCAGGCGTTTGAGATCGGCCTCAAGCGTATTGCGCAGCTCGTAGGGTTCCAGGGTGTTCACGTCGTTGAGAAATAACGTGTACTCTTTGCGAAGTCTGGCAAAGTTCGTTTCAATTTTGAGGATGAGGTCCATTGCGGCTGACATGGTTTTCGGCCTCACTGCAATCATTTCGGGCGTTGCTTATTCTTCGGTCGAGAATGGCCCGGACATAAGCGGTTACGCTTGAAAACCCACTTTTTCCAAACGCGCCGTTCCGACGGATCAACCGCGGTTCAAGCTGTGACGGCGAGGCTTCCGCGGCGAGACGGTTCCTTTGATTCTAAGGAGCCGTGACCGCCGCGAACAGCGCTATTTTTTGAACAGTGACTTGAGCCACCCAAAAAAGCCTTTCTTGGCCGGTGCGGCGGCTGCTTGGCTTGGTCCCGATTTGTTGTACTTGACGAAGAAGGCCGCCACTTCGGGAATCTCTTCGGCTCGTTTAAAGTCCTCGGTACCCGCCGGTGCGAGACGATCGGTTTCCAGTAAGCGGTCCTCGATAACCCAGCGTTCCAGTGTTTCTAAGGTGAGATCGGGATAGACGTCTTCGTCGATCCACGCTTGCCAGAGTGCGCCTTCCGCCTGAATTTGGGCATTTTGCTCGGCGTCCAAGTGAGGGATGGTGTCACTGGGCGGCGGTGGGGGTGGCGGGTCGTCGCCAAAATCGGAAGGATCGATATCGTTGAAATCGGGCGGCTCATCCGATACCACCGTGGCGTAAGGATCACTTTGACCCGGTGTGGCTGGGTCTTGGTCTAATGCGGCCGCTTCGTCGGCAATACCCAGTTCGTCGTCCGAGGGGAAGCCTGGCGGTGTTATTTCGGCATGGAACGGATCAGACGTATCGCCCTGGTGGGCGGCGACATCGAGAGGATCTGGTTCGGAAACCGGTGCGTCGTCAATGACGTCCGGGTCACCCATGGTTTTGGTGGCCTCGTTGGTTGGGAAATCATCGGCAAAAGGATCATCAAGGTCGTCGCCGAAGTTGGGGCTGTCGCTCGCGGGGTCGTCTTGGCCGGCGGTATCGAAGGCCGGCTCATCGGCAAAAGAGCTGTCTTGGTCGGCGCCGTCAAAAGCCGGCGCTTCGGCAAAGGCAGGCTCATCAGCAAAAGAGCCGCCTTGGTCGGCGGCATCGAAAGCCGGTGTGTCGGCAAAGGGGTTCTCTTCGCCGGTTGTCTGCTCTTCTTGTGCTTTCGAAAGGAACGCATCCAACTGCGAGCGGTCCATGGCCACGGTAGCGCCGACCTCGTCGTCGACGGGGCCTGTGTCGGGCGATTCGTCAAATGTCAGCGAATCATCGTCGGAAACCGTCGGCGGCGCAGGTGGTTGGTTCTGCTCTAAGAAAGCATCGATTTGCGAACGATCAACCGCCATGGTGGCGCCGACATCGGAATCATCGTCGGAATCGTCGTCTGAATCATTTTCCAGGCCGAGCATGTCGGACGGTTCCTCGCCCGTGCTGTTCTGCTGCAAGAAGGCGTCGATTTGGGAGCGATCAACCGCCATGGTGGCGCCCGCATCAGAGCCGCCGGCGTCGGCATAAGAGCCGCCGGAGTCGGCATAAGAGCCGCCGGAGTCGGCATCGTCGCCGTCCAGTGCGGTTTCTTCCTCGGTACTTGCCGATTCGGTTTCTTGAGTTTCAAAGGACGAAGGCGGTTGGTTTTGTTTGAGGAAGGCGTCCAGTTGCGAGCGGTCCATCGCCATGGTGGCGCCTGAATCTCCGGCAAAGTCGTCGTCATCAGAATCATCGGCCTTGTCGCCGCCGGCGGCATCGCCTGAATCGCTGTCGGTTTCTAGCGCGGGTGGTGCTTCGCGGGTGGCGAACGGGTCGTCTTCGCCCGGGGCTTGGTTTTGATTGAGGAAGGCGTCCAGTTGTGAACGGTCGACCGCCATGGTGGCGCCGGCGTCGGGTGGTGCTTCCTCTGTGCTGCCGCCCCCAGTACTGGGCGCATCATTGTCGACGTTGCCGAGACCCAGTAAGTCTTCTTCTTCGTCTTGACCCGACTTCATCATGGCGTCGATTTGCGAGCGGTCGAAGGCCATGGTGGCGCCGGCGTCGGGCGGATCGTCTTCGCCCGCCAGGTTACCCAGCGGATCGTCCTCTTCTTCATTGACCTGTTGCTTCAAAAATTGGTCGATTTGGTTGCGGTCAACCGCCATGGTCGCACCCGCGTCCTGGCCGCCCGTCGGCGCAAAACTGCTCGGATCGACGCGTACGGTTTCGTCGCCGCCGTGTTGGTCCAAATTGCCCAAGGGAAAATCGTCCTCGGGATCCTGCTTAAACGCGTCCAACGATGGCGGCGGTGGCGGCTGATCGTGCTGCGCCTGTTTCATATAATCTTGTAACTTGCTGCGATCAACCCGAACCGTTGCTTGGCTGGTAACCGGTTCGTCTTTCGCCGGTTGGCTGGGGGCCGCTTGCGCTTGCGCGCCGACGCTGACCTTAATGCCGGCAGAGGCGGCGGCCGAATCGACTTGCTGCGTTTTCAAAGCGTCTTCTTGACCGGGAGCGGCCTTGAGCAGAACGGAATCTTGATCGCGGAAGGCTTTAAAGATCGCACTGCATTTTTTGCATTTGACCTTTTTCCCTTTTTCTTTGATCAGTTCGTCTTTGACTTTGTAACGCGCATTGCAAGAAGGGCAGGCGATAATCATAGAGGCTCCTTGGATTTTCCCAGCCGAATGTTAGAAGAAAAAAGCATCATGGATTTTGCAATCAGAGCACCAGATTTAAAGACAAACTTTAACACACTGTCCGCTGCAACCCAAACCAACAATTAGGCTTGGCCTGACCCGATTTGTCAAGCTTTTGGGACGCGAATACCCGGGGCCGTCACGCTTCTCGTTGGGACGCGTCCGGCGGCAGCGTCTCGGTTGGTCGCGGCCGAGCGCTTTCGTGAGTCTTACGACCGTGTTCGAAATCCTTGTACCCGAGGTGTTTGACCGTAACCGGGAGCCTCTGCTGCTGTCGTTGCATGCCGCCTTCTCGGCGCAAATCTCGTTGGTTTTTGCGGCTGGTTCGCTACAATGCGGACACGCAATGGCCGATCGCGGCGATAAAAAATACGAGATTCGGTTGCATGCAGTCGTGCAAAATGTTGATGCGAAATGGGTTGGAGATAGCGGGCGTCTGCTCGGAAGTTAGGGCGCATCGATTTATCGCACCTTGTCGGTCGACCCATTGTGGCGACGCGCCGACGAAAATCACGCCGTTTCGATTTGGCGGCTGCATCGAATTCGCTAACCCAAATACCTTGTGGAGGTTGCCATGAGCGAAGCCTTGGATAACGCGTCCTTTCCAACCATGATTGAACTGGAGCAGGCCTGGTCGCTTTTGGCTCAGGTTGCCGCCGATGTTTCCGGTGAGCGGGAGACCCAGTCGTTGCCGCTTGAGGCGGCTTTGGGACGGGTCTTGGCTGAGGCGGTGCCCGCCCGTTGTGATCAACCGCCGTTTGATCAGAGTGCCATGGACGGCATTGCGCTTGCCGCCGCGCTTAAGCAACCCGGCCAAACGCTGGTTTGCCCCGTCGACGGGGTGGTGGCCGCCGGCGATCAACCCGACGCCCTGTTGCCGCGTGAGGGGGCCTGTGTTCGCATCATGACCGGGGCGCCTCTGCCGCGAAATTGCGACGCGGTGGTGATGGTTGAGCAGGTCCGGTTTGAAGCGGGTGACCCGGAGCGGGCCGTGTTGGTAGAGGAGGTCGCCGTTGGTGCACATGTGCGTCGACGCGGCGAAAACATGCGCGCCGGTGAGCCCGCTGCGCCCGCCGGCGCGCGCATTACCGCGCCGATGCTGGCCGCCTTACTGGGGCAAGGGGTGCGGCGTGTGCGCGTCGCCCGGCCACTTCGTGTCGGCATTGCCACGACCGGTGACGAGGTCGTCGATTACCGGCGTGCGCTGCAGCCAGGTCAAATTTATAACAGTAATGCGCTAGCCGTTGCCGCCGCCCTGGGTTCTCACGATGGTGCCATGGAGCTCCAGCAGCTTGGTGTCTTGCCCGACGATCTCGAGGCAACCGAAACCTGTTTGGCGCGTTGCCACGACCTCGATTTGGTGATTGTCACCGGCGGGGTTTCGATGGGGCGCTTTGACCATGTGCCGCAAGCCGCGCGACAGGCCGGTTACGCGCCGGTCTTTCACAAAATACGTATGAAACCGGGCAAGCCGGTGTGGTTCGGGCGCCATCCAGACGGCCCTTTATTGCTGGGGTTGCCGGGTAACCCGGTTTCGGCGTTGGTTGGCACCTGGCTGTTTGGCAAACCTTTGGTGCGTGCGCTTCAGGGGACGCCTTTTTTTGTGCCGCCTTTGGTTAACGCCCCGCTCGAAGACGCGGTTCACAACCGCGGCCGATTGCCGTTGTTTGTGCCGGCCGTATGCCACAACCGCGACGGTGGCTTGAGTGTTCGCCCGCTGGTGACCAGCGGCTCGGGTGATGCGGCTCGTTTTTCGTTTTGTCAGGCGCTGTTACGGGTCGCACCGGGGGCCGCTTTGAAGAAAGGGGAACTTGTCCAAGTTTTGCTTCCGTTCAATCCGTGACTTCGGTTAGAATGGGCGTGCTTTAACCTTTTCGAACTGCAAAAGATCTGCCTGTTTCCCCGGAATTTTTTCACGCAAGATAAGTTTCCGGTGTTGCTTCTCTTGTGCCAAACTCGGTAGGATAAAGCATCTCCAAATAAAAAACTCCAGAGCTAACCCCAGGAGGTTGATTTTGAAAATCCTGACGATTGATGATTCAACCACCATGCGACGCATCATTATTAATACGCTTGCCCGCATTGGTTATAAAGACGTCGTTCAAGCCGATAACGGCAAGACAGGCCTGCAAAAGTTGGATGAAGGTGGCGTCGACGTCATCATCACCGACTGGAACATGCCCGAAATGGACGGTCTTGAATTTGTGAAAAGGGTGCGTTCCGGCCCTTACAAAGAAGTGCCGATCCTCATGGTTACCACCAACGCCGCCAAAGAAGATATCGTGGAAGCTTTGCAGGCCGGGGTTAACAACTACGTTGTTAAACCGTTCACCCCTGAGACCCTTAAAGAAAAGATCGAATTGCTGATTAATTCTTGATCATCATTCGGTGAACGGCGGGCCGCGTGGTTTATCTTCGCGGCCGCTTAAAACCCGCTTGCCCAACAGCACCCAGCGTGATTCCGAGGCCGCGTGTCGTCGGTTTCTCCACGTTACCCGCCCTTTAACCTTCAGGTTGGCTTTATGAACATGCTTGTATTCCTTAGTCTCATCTTTGGAATCCTCAACGCCATCCTTCTTGCCGTGGTTCTCTTTATTCTCAAGCAACCCGATCCCAATCGCGGACGGCAGCTCACTGAAACGCAAGAGTTACAGGAACGCATTACCGAACTCACCAAACACGTTGTCAGTTTCGAGAAAAAGATTGAAGGACTGATCAACGAGTCTAGAACCGAGAATCTCGCCAAGCTGGAGCGTGTCAATCAGGATATGGGTCGTCAGCTCAAGACGATTCACGACAATCTCTAACCTTTTCTCATCGCGCGGGAGATCCTGAATTGCTCAGCCAAGAGTTTTTGCGTCAAACCATTCTTTTTAGCGAGCTGACTGAAGAAGAGTTGCTCGAAGTGGTCATGATTGGCTGTGTGAAAAACTACAATGCCGATACGGTGATTTTCCGCGAAGACGATCCCGGCGACACCATCTATCTCGTGGTTTCCGGCTCCGTGCGCATTTCCAAGATGCACAACGGTACCGAGGAAGCTTTGGCTGTTTTGGAGTCGCGCAGTTTCTTTGGTGAAATGGCGCTATTTGATCGCCAACCCCGCTCGGCTTATGCCATCGCCCATGTCCAGACCTCGTTGTTCGCCATTACCATGTCTGATCTAGTTGCCCTGTTTGATCGCAATCAAGCGATCGCCTACAAATTTTTGTGGGCTTTTTGTCGTACGCTGACGGATCGACTGCGCACCACCAACGAAAAATTCCAAGTGATTATGAGCCTGGCCAACAGCGGGTTTTAGCGCTTTCTCGGGGCCGTTGTCAAAATGGCGCACCGCGTCGCAGGCCTCTTCCTCGCCTTCGCCTTGCGTGCTACAATGCCCGGCGCCGTGCTCGGCCGCCGCGAGGGTTTCTCGCGCACGCAGACGTCTTGTTCGGCCGTTCCATGGATCGGCCCGTTGCAGCCGGTCGGTTTTTTATTTCCTCGCGCCCGCGGGCGTTGCTTTTTGGAGGCTGAAATGGGCTTATCGGCGGGTATTGTCGGCTTACCCAATGTGGGTAAATCCACTATTTTTAACGCGTTAACTTCAGGGAAGGCGCAAAGCGCCAACTATCCTTTTTGTACCATCGATCCCAATGTCGGGGTGGTTCCTGTTCCCGATCCGCGTTTGCAACAAATTCAATCGTTTATTCCTACCGAGAAAGTGATTCCCGCTTCCCTGGAAATTGTCGATATTGCCGGTCTGGTGCGCGGTGCTAGTAAAGGTGAAGGTTTGGGCAACCAATTTTTGGCCAATATCCGTCAGGTCGATGCTATTTTGCACGTCGTGCGCTGTTTCGCCGACGACGATGTGGTGCACGTTGACGGCGGCGTGGACGCGTTGCGCGATGTGGAAACCATTGAAACCGAGCTAATGCTGGCTGACATGGATTCGCTCGACAAGCGTCTCAAGCGCATTGCCAAAATGCCGGACAAAGAATCCAAAACTCAGGCCGCCGCTATTCGCAGTGCTCTTGATAAGCTCAACGAGGGTGAGTGGCTGGCCCACGCTGATTTCAGTGACCAAGAGCGTGAAGCGCTTAAGCCGATGTTCCTGTTGTCCATGAAAAAGGTTTTGTACATTGCCAACGTCCACGAGGACGAACTGGGCGAAGAAAACGACCAGGTAACCGCGTTGCGGGCCCACGCCGCTAAAGCGCAGGCCGGGGTTGTCCTGATCTCCGGCAAGATTGAGTCCGAGCTTTCAGACATGGAGCCGGAAGAGGCGATCGAGTTTTTGGCGGAATTGGGCTTGGAAGAGCCGGGATTGCACGCCTTGACCCGCGAAACCTATCGTTTGTTGGGTTTGCAAAGTTACTTTACCGCCGGCAAAAAAGAAATTCGCGCGTGGACCATTCGGAACGGGGCCAAGGCGCCCGAGGCGGCCGGTGTGATTCACACTGATTTCGAGCGCGGTTTTATTCGGGCCGAGGTATTCACCATTGAGGATTTGGTGAAGCACACGTCGGAAGCGGAAATCCGTAACAGTGGTGCAATGCGCCAAGAAGGTAAAGAATACGTTGTCGCCGACGGCGATATTATGCACTTCAAATTCAACGTGTAAATCGGTCGTCCAATCGCCCGAACCCGATCCAGAAACCCTTCGGCAGTTGCCGATCGCCGCGCGCGGTCAAGGCTACTGTGGGAGGGTTTTTTTGTTTGTGTTTCGGTGTCGGCCCTTCGGCAAAAAGAACAGGCTTTTCAAGTCTTAGCATTTGGCGCCGGCACCCATTTATAGGTTAGAATACGGCAACCCGTCCCGAGGAGGAAACGCATTGTCCGAACCCAAATACAAACGTATTTTGTTAAAGCTTTCGGGTGAAGCCCTAATGGGCCCGCGTGATTTTGGTGTGGATCCCGCCACCGTCGCTGCGATTGCCGAAGAAATTCGCGAGGTTCATCGCATGGGGATTCAGGTTGCCGTGGTTGTCGGGGGCGGCAACATTTTTCGCGGCGTCTCCAACGCGGCCGCCGGTATGGTGCGCGCCACCGCCGATTACATGGGCATGTTGGCGACCGTCATGAACAGCTTGTCGCTGCAGGACGCCTTTGAGAAACACGACATTCCCACCCGCGTCATGAGTGCGTTTGACATGCGCCAAATTGCCGAGACCTATACGCGCCCACGCGCGATGCACCACCTTAAGTCCGGGCGGATTGTGATTTTTGCGGCCGGCACCGGTAACCCCTTTTTTACGACTGATACCGCCGCCGCACTACGGGCCGTGGAAGTCGGTGCCGAAATCATTATGAAGGCGACCAAAGTTGACGGGATTTACACGGAAGACCCTGTGAAAAATCCCAATGCGAAGAAGATCGAGCGTACCAATCACATGACTGTTCTCGAGAAACAGCTCAAGGTGATGGATGCGACCGCCATTTCCCTCTGTATGGACAATCGTATGCCTATTTTGGTGTTCGAAATGACCAAACCTGGCAACATTGTCAAAGCGGTATGTGGTGAAGAAATCGGAACCCTAGTGGAGGAATGATGTTAGACGAACATTACAAAGATGCGAAAACTCGTATGAGTCAGGCTGTTAAAAAGTTTGCCGGTGAATTGTCCAAAGTACGTACCGGTCGGGCCTCCTTAGCCGTTTTTGACGGTGTTAAAGTCGACTATTACGGTTCGCCGACGCCCATCAATCAGGTGGCCGCCCTTGCCAACCCGGAACCGAGTCTGATCACCATTCAACCTTGGGAACCCAATATGTTGGGTCCGATTGAAAAAGCGATTCTCGGCGCCAACTTGGGCCTGACCCCAAACAACGACGGAGCCCTGATCCGAATCAGCGTGCCGCCGCTCACCGAAGAGCGTCGTAAGGAATACGTCAAGCAGGTTCACAAAATTGCTGAAACCGCCAAAACCGCTGTGCGCAATATCCGTCGTGATGTGAACGATGATCTCAAGCGCTTGGAAAAAGACAAAGAGCTGTCCCAGGACGATATGCACCGCGGTTTGGACGAAATCCAGAAAATCACCGACGGCAAAATCGGTGACATTGACCAAATGTCAAAGAGCAAGGAAGAAGAAATCCTCGCGGTTTAAGCTTTTTTGTTGATGAGGGCGCTTTTTGCGTCGCGTCGGGCCGGTTTTTGCCGGCCTGTTCTCTTTGGTGGGGATTTTACTTGTCCCGCCGGGGCCGTCTTGCGCACGCTCCTTTATTATTCTTCCGCGATGGTGTTACTATAACCACCAATCTTTTGACCACCCGACAGGAACTTAACCGCGTTTTTTTATCACGCTTGTGCGCGCGGTGGCTGTTTCGGTTTTCTGCAAGCGCCGTCTTGGCGGTGCGGTTGGTTGCGATTATGGGTTCGTCGCCTGGCTTGCAGCGATGAAACTCACGGCGTGGAGAGCCCCAGCATGAACGATGAATTTGTGCCGCTACAGCCTGGCGAAATGGTCGACCAATACGAGATTTGGAAATTTCTCGGCAAGGGCGCCATGGGGCGCGTTTATCAGGCTTTTGACAAGCAGCTCAACCGCTGGGTCGCCATCAAAATTCTTCACCACGCCGGCGATCCCGAACGCGCCCAAAAAATGATGGTTGAGGCTCGCAACCAGGCGACCGTTGACCATGAACACATTTGCAAGGTGTATGAAACGGGTTCTCTGCGTGGTTTTCCCTACGTCGTCATGCAGTACATTGAGGGCATTACCCTTGATCGCGCTGTGCGTTTAATGTCTTTGCGCGAGAAGGTTCTGGCGATTCAAAAAATCGCCGAGGGTTTGCACAAAGCTCACGAGTGCGGTTTGATTCACCGTGACATTAAACCGCAAAACATCATGATGGAGCGTGGCAACGTTGCCCATGTTTACCTGATGGATTTTGGCGTGGCCAAACAAAAGACCGCGCCCAGCAACACGATTGAAGGTGAGGTCAAAGGGTCGCCCGCTTACATGTCGCCCGAGCAGGCCGAGGGCCGTGTCGATCTCGATCATCGTTCCGATATTTACAACCTCGGCGCCACGCTCTATTTTCTTCTGGTCGGTCGGGCCCCGTTTAGCGGTGAAAACACGGTCGAGGTACTTCTGGATGTGATGGAGAAGGAGCCTGAGCCGATCGGCCGAGTTCAGCCGGATCTACCGCAGGATTTGCAAAACATCACCATGAAATGTATTCAGAAAGATCCGCTGGAACGTTACCAGAATGCGTTGGCGCTCGCTTCCGATTTGGGCCGCTTTCTGGCCAATGAGCCGGTGACCGCGACCCCGGCTACGCCGGTCTACCTGCTTTTTAAGTTCATTCAAAAAAACCGCTATCCCGTGTTGGCCACTTTTTTGGTGTTGCTGTCATTGGTTGCTGGTTTGTTGGGGACCACCGCCGCGATGTTGCGGGCCTATCGGGCCGCCGACGACGCCGCCGCATCCCGTCAGGTTGCGTCGCTAGAATCGAAGAAGGCCGTTACCATCTTGAACTTTGTTGAGGATTTGGTCGTGGATTTTGAGGCCTCGACCTTGTGGGAAAGCTCCCAGCCGTTGTCGGTGGCGATTCCTTTGGAGCCGCGTGAAATTGTCGAGCGCATTGAAATCGAATTTGCCTATCAGCCTCGCATCCAGGCTGCCGTCGCTGTTTTAGTCGGGAAAAAGTTACTCAATGAGAGCCGCACCGACGATGCCGTTTACCTGCTTGATTATGGATGTGTTTTGTTGGAACGCAACTATGGACCGATGCATCCGCGCACGTTGCGTACGCGATTGGAGCTATGCGTGGCCTTGGTCCGCAATCGCAAGGGTGAACAAGCCGTGGAGCAAGCCGATCTGTTGCTGAAACACGGGCGAATCGTGTTTGGTGAAGATCATCCGATGACCATGGCGATCCGTGAGTTGTGGTTGTATCTGCAGATTAGCGATGCGCCTGAAGGCGAAGCCGGCGCACCCTATGCTGCTTACCGCCGCTTGGTGGAACGCGAGCTCTTGTTGCCCGCCAATTTTCGTTGGCGTTTCCTTAACCAAGAACGTCTTGCCGTGTATCAAGCCGTCACCGCCCAGGGGTCGCCCTCGTCGCACATTCGCCGCGAGTTCGTGCTCAACCATTTGGCGTTGCGCATTACCGCTGGTGATTATCGTGACGTGCTGCGCGAATTGCGAGCGGTGAGTGGTTTGCCTGTTGAAGTGGGGACTCAATTGCCGGCGCATGAATTGTCCCTTTATCTATGGGAGGGGACCATTCGCGCGCGATTGGGTCAGTTCCCACAGGCTTTGTCTTTGTTTGATAAGATTCGTGCCGCCGGGCAAGATCACGACGTCGAGGCGGGCATCCTCGCTTACCGGGCGCTGAACGAAATGGTCAACAGTTGGATCTGGGTCGGCGATTACCAAGCGGCGTTGGCGCTCATTGAAGATCAGGCGTTAAGCATGCCTACTTCGTCCGAGTTCGCCTTTGAGCATTTTTGGGCCGGAGTTTTGCGTGGCAAAATCGCACTCGCCCAAAACAAGCCGGACGAGGCGTCGATTTGGTTAGAACGCAGTCGGTCGGCGGTGCGCCAGTTTGGCGGCGGTTTTCAGTTGCGCGCCTTGGAGCTCGAAGCATTGTGGGCCGAGTGGTTGCGCACTCAATTTCGCTATGAGGAAGCCGCGGTGGTCGCTGGTTATGCCTATCGGGCTGCGACCTTCTATTTTGAGCCGGAGAATCGGCTGTGCTTGCGCTTGCAATTATTGCGCGGGCGTCTGTATATGGATCAGAAGCTCATGCTTGGCGCAGAGCCCTTGCTTATTTCTTGTTACGAGACCTTCGCGCGTCAGTTTGGCAACGAGCATCCAGCCACACGTGAGGCGATTCAGACCATTTTATCGCTGTACCAAGAAACGCAAAACACCACCAAACGCGAGGTTTTTCAACAGCGTCTCACCGCCGAGGCGCTTTAAACGGCCTAATCGCGTTTGGGTCGGATGGCGGCGCGACCCCACCGTGCACTTTTATCTTCTTCCCAAATGCACACGGCAATTTCGCATATGCGCAGTGCGTGAAAGCGGGGATCCTGGTTAAAGACCGGCTGTAGCCGCCATAGGAAGTAGTGGGCGAGGGTGTCGCAGGTTGGGAAGTTTTTGGTGGCTGCCACCAGCGGGTTGTCGCTGACAAACTGGGGGCATTCGTGCAAGTTACAGTCGTCAAGCTCCTTGACATAAGGGTCAAAGAACTTGGCCAGGTCCAGCATGTCGTAGACCATGCCTGTTTCGCGATCCAGAGGGCCGGATACGCTAAATTCAACTTCCCATAAGTGGCCGTGGAGTTCTGGGCGCGAAGGAAGTGCGTGGGAAGCGCGGAAGTGTTTTTGCACGCTCACTACGATTTCGTATTCTTTATCATCGACGAACATGGTGGTTTAAACCTTGTGGGTCACTGTTTGGGTGACGCGAAATGATGTACCGGCCGCGTCTTGAAGGACGGCGGCTTGGGTCGCCGGCTGGTACTTAACCAAAGCTAAACCAATTAGATGGTTATCCTCGGGGTGTCGTGCCAGCGACGTCAAAGTTGCGACCTGTTTGTCATTCGATAAAAGCGGACGCGGCAGTTGGCCGATTTCGCGGTCGTCCTCGGCCTGTACCAAACAAAGTAATTGGGGCGGGTGACCGCGATCATGCGTTTTGGCGACGGTTTCCTGACCGATGTAGCAGCCTTTGTCAAAAGCAATCCCGCCGATACCGCAGGTTAACGGGTTCTGGCCAGGTTGCATCTCGACGCCGAACCAGGCGATCAGTGCGGCGATCCGCGCGGCATTTAATGCGTTGTAACCGATGGGTATCAAACCCATGTCGATCAGCGCCGTGATCGCGTCGCCGGCTTCTTCTTTGCGGCAGAGAACGTCCCAGCCACCGAAGCCACAGCGGTCGTGGTTGATGAAATGCCAGTGAGGGTAGATTTTAGCTAGTGCCTCGTGGTGAATGGCGGCTTCGCAACCTTGCAGGGAAAAAAAGTAAAAATCGTTCAACGGGGCTAAGGTTACGTCTTCCATGATGATGTAACGGCCCAGGATCGCCTGAATGTTGTCGCGCTGTTCGAATGGGCATTCAATGACCAAGTGCTTGTCTTCGAGGTGATATAAGTTGAGTTTAGCGAGTATTTTGCCCGCTGAATCCAGCATGAGTGAGGGTTTGGCCGTGCCCACCGGCATGGCGTGCAAGTTCTGCGTGACCATGCCTTGCAAAAATGACAACGCGTCGCCGCCCCGCAGGGAGAGCAGGCGGTCTTGGGTCAAATCGACGAGGCCGCAACGCTGTTTAAGTGCGTCGTATTCGGCGGCGCCGTAATTCTCTGAGAGCTGATAATCGCCTTGGTGGTCCAAGGCGCCTGGCTGTTGGTTCATAAATGAAACTCTGTGCAACGGGAATCAAGGACCGCTCGCGGTAAGTAAAATTTCGGTTGGGATGGTCCCAACCGAAACTTTAGGTTGAATATACACAATGATCTAACCAAGCGCGATGAAAACGCGTCTCGTCGGTTAGCTCTGGGTGATAGGTGATCGCCGTTACATTGCGATACTGGACGCCCGTTATTTGTTCACCCAGGCGCGTCAGAACCTGGGTTTCCGGGCCCACTTGGGTGAAGCGGGGTGCTCGAATGAACAAAGCGTGGTACTCGTCCAGCGACCATGCCGGGCACGATTGATTTTCGGTAAAGCTGTCAACCTGAGAGCCGTAGGCGTTGCGTTCAATCGTTGCCGGAACCCAACCCAAACTCTCTTGTTCGGGATGGATGACCCGTTCGCTGACCAGGATCGCGCCGGCGCAGGTGCCCAGAACAGGACGGCCCGCCGCCACGAATTGATCCAGCGCCGATTTCAAATCGAACGCTTTTATCAACTTCAGCATGGTTGTCGATTCGCCGCCCGGCAGAATCAAGCCGTCACAGTCGGCGAGTTGGTCGGCTCGGCGTACTTCCCTACCGGTGACGCCGAGCTTCTCCAGGGTTTTGAGGTGGGCGGCAAAACCGCCCTGAATCGCAAAAACACCGATCATCGAGTGCTTACCAACCTCGACCGGCCAGCAATTCACCTTGCGGGATGTCGCTGATGTTGATGCCGACCATGGCTTCACCCAGGTTTTTGGATACTTCAGCCAAAACGGCGGGATCCTGGAAGTGTGTGGTTGCCTTGACAATGGCCGTGGCCCGTTTCAGCGGATCGCCGGATTTGAAAATGCCGGAGCCGACAAAAACGGATTCGGCACCCAGTTGCATCATTAACGCAGCGTCGGCCGGTGTAGCAATGCCGCCTGCGGCAAAGTTGGGGACCGGCAATTTGCCGTGTTCGGCTACGTAGCGAACCAAAGTAAAGGGGGCACCCATGTGTTTGGCAGCGCTCATCAAGGAAGCCTGGTCCATGGCCTGCAATTCGGCGATGCCTTTGCGAATGCTACGCATGTGACGAACTGCTTCGACGACGTTGCCGGTGCCGGCTTCGCCTTTGGTGCGCATCAGGGCCGCACCTTCACCGATACGACGCAGTGCTTCTGCAAGGTTTGTGGCGCCACACACGAACGGTGATTTGAAATCGTGTTTCCAGATGTGGTTGCTTTCGTCGGCGGGTGTCAATACTTCGCTTTCGTCAATAAAGTCGACGCCGAGCGATTCCAAAATTTGCGCTTCAACAAAATGGCCGATCCGGCATTTTGCCATGACCGGGATGCTGACGGATTCCTTAATAGAAGCCACCAGTTCCGGTGGGGACATGCGGGCGACGCCGCCTTGTGCGCGAATGTCGGCGGGTACGCGTTCCAATGCCATGACGGCAACGGCGCCGGCGTCTTCCGCAATACGTGCTTGATCCGGCGTGACGACGTCCATGATCACGCCGCCTTTGAGCATTTCAGCCAGTCCGGTTTTTAGCTCAATTGTTCCAACTTCTTTCAATCCTTGCCTCCCAATTAGTGGTTGCGTGAGCCTCTGTCTGCTCGTCCCCGAAGCGATTTCTTCCAAAATAATTAAGTCACAATTGAATCGGTTCGCATGCAGTGATTGCGAAAGGTTTCGGTGTTGCTTCGAGGGTGCTGCAGAACCACCTCATTTTCGGAGCATGATTATCGCTCTAAACCTATTGCAATGCAACTTGTCAGCTAGGGAGCGCCCAAGTCGACCGCATTAATGGGATGCTGTGCCCGTGTTGGGTGCGCCTGTTGTCCCCGTTTCTCCTCGGCTTGCCGTTTGCCCTCACACTGAATTGAGAAATGTTAGCCCGCGCGGTGATCGCCTTGTCTGGCGCGCCCTACGCCGGTTCTTGGGGGGGCATGGCGGTGTGAGGCGGCCGCGATCCACCGCCCTGGGTTGTTCTGGACGAAGTTCGGCTTTGTGCGAACATTGGCCGTCACTCGCGTTAGGTTTTACTTTTTTCTGTAGGCAATTGGTGTATCATGATCATCTTTGTGGCCACAGTTGCGCCGACTTTTTGGCGAACACCACAACTTAATTGCCTGCGATGCGAACCCCGATCACTTTTTTGACCGTCGTCTCATTCGCGAAGACGTGAGGTTCCAGGGTTCATTTAGAGTCGTAGCTGAACAAGAACTGTGAAGCTTGAGGAATCCCTGCAATGACCAAACGCAAAGACGAACGCAAAGAACTGCTGAAAACAGATGAATTCAAAGCCGCTCTGGAAAGCGGTATTTCCCAGACCAAAGAATCACCGCGTGTGGTGATCGGTGGCACGATTGCCGCTTTCGCTGTTTTGGGTCTGGTTTTCTTTTTTATGTCCTATCGCCAACAGGCGGCCAATGCTGCAGCCGGCGAGGTTTATCAAATCGAAGCGCCTTTAAATGCGCAGCTTGACGACGAACGCGACAAGTTCGATTTTTCCAGTGGTGCCCAAAAGTTTGAGCAAGCGCTGGTTGAAGCCGACAAAAAGATCCCTAGCTTGAGCGGTGTTGCTTTGCAACAGGCCTTGTTGTTGAAAGCCAATTGTTTGGTGGCGCTTGGCCGTCAAAATGAAGTGGTTGATATCTATCAAAAAGTTCTCAAAGGCGATAGTCGTTATCACGTTTTTGCCAACAAAGGTTTGGCTGACTACTACTTTGCCAACAAAGAGTACGATCAAGCACTTTCTTACTACGAAAAGTTGGCTAAAGCCGGTTCTGCTTTTCCGAAACTGGAAGATTTCGTTAATTACCATCGCGCGCGCTGCTTGCAAGCCAAAAACGATTTGACCCAAGCGCGTAGCCTCGCCAATGCCGTGATTGACCGGTATAAAGACAAAGAAGTGGCCGAACGTCCGCCGATCTACCGCAAGGTGGAAACTTTGTTGAACGAGCTTGATGAAGCGGCACCTGCTTCCGACGCTGGTGCCGGCGCATAAGCGCTGCTGTTAACGAGAGAATCGCAACGAATAAGACCTGAAAACAGCCGGTGATCCCGGCTGTTTTTCGTTTCCGACCTCGTTTGTTAGTTGCCGTTTTCCAGGGTGCGGCTGATCCAGCCCGCCACTTGTTGGGCCGCTGCCTTGGCTGCGCTTCCGTTGTTAAACGGGGTTCGGTTTTTGTTCAAAAAGCCTTCCAGGCCCAAGCGCGGTTCATTTAGACGGAATTGACGGCCGAAATGCGCGCGTTCCAGGGCGAAGTCGGTCGCTGATGTTCTGCGATCGTTTAGGTCGGCCCAGTAGCAGATTAGGCGGTCGGGAAGTCTTGCGCTGATTCGATCCGCTGCAAGATTTTCGAAAAAGCGCAACGCATCAATGAAACCGCTCGCCTCGCCTCGCAGGAGAAGTGGGTGTCCCGTGTCGGTTTTTAACGAAAGCAGGCAGGCCAATTTTTGTTCGCAAGATGAGAGTTGGGCCGCGTCGGTGACCAAGAGCCAGCCGTAGGGCAGGCGCTCGGGATCCGGTCGACCAAAGCGCGTTTGGCATGTTTGAAAATCGAAAAAGCAGTGGGTCTCGTTCATGGGGACGCCTTCTTGAACCGAACTCTTGAGGTGGTTCGGCAGAAATATCGAGACGGATAGCGGGTCACAATTGCATCAAGTGACCTGTTTAGATTAGGATAAAAGACTTGGTACGGGAAGGTTTATCATTGTCATGAGAGCCGGCGTCGAGGTTCTCGCGATGCATCTGAGTTGTCGCAGTCTGCTGCGTGACGTGGTTTGTCTCTGTGGTTGTAAGAACGGGGGAGCATTTTCACATGACGATCGGTGAAAAGCTAAAGCGAGCACGAAAAAAACTCAATTATGATCTTGATGACGTGGCGCGAGAAACAAAGATTGCCAAAATGTTTCTTATCGCCATTGAAAAAGATGACGTCTCCGCTTTGCCCGGTGGCGTATACACCCGTAATTTCTTGCGGACCTATGCGCAATTTCTCGAGCTCGACGCGGATATCATTACCGCCGAATTTCACGATCAATTCGACATAAAGCCGCACTTTGTCCTGCAGCAGGAGCAAACCAAGCGGGATGACTCGGCCTTCAAACAGCAGCGTCGTCAGTTGCTTTTGGTGATTGGTGTGCTGGTTATTGTTGCGGCGATTGTTTTGGTTTTAATTTACCAGCCATGGGTGTCACGCACACCTTCGGGTGTTAAGACTGTTCCGGCGGCCACCTCAAGTGTGACGCGTGAAGCGACGACCAGTGCCGAAACACCGCCGCCGACAATGCCGCAGGTCGTTGATACGAATGTGGGCCCAGAGCCGAATGCCGCCTCTTCCACGGTTGATCCCGAGCCGGCGACGACGGATGGGGCAGATGGCGCGGCGGCGTCAGGTGTCGTGACGTCGGCGACCGCCGCAGACTCAGACGCCGGCGACGCGGGCGAGGTTGCAGCGCAAAACCGGCCGCTGCCCAGCGGGCTGCCGTTAGCGTCCTTGGACGGGGAGACGCTGCTGGCGCCTTCAGGTGCCGTTGGCGAAGCTGGGCTGGATGATGTTTTTGTGATCGAAGCCGTGCGCGATGTTCGTGTTGAGGTCTATATCGACGGCGAGATGTTAACCAATCGCCTCTTGCCCGCCGGGCAGCGGCGTATTTATCGCATGGGTCGCCTTCATGTCGTTAAAATATGGAATATTGCTGATGTGGTGATTCAGTCGGGCGACGCTGTTTATCGCGCCCCGGCCGAAGTCTTTGGCAGTGTCCTGATCGAGGATTTTAAGCCAGGTGAAGTGTTGGCGCGACTTGAGCGTGCCGATGTTTTGCCGCCTGAGCAGGAACCTTAACCCAATGCTCTCGCAGGCAATGGGTTTATTTATAAAAGGCGGGTGACATGGAAGGAATATTAGACCAAATCATTAAAGGTGAGTTGCCGGAGCAGGCAACCCTGGCGGTGGTTCGTGGTGTTTTTCCCCTTGAGATTGAAGATCAGTTGACCGCCCTTTTTCACATTTGCAAAGGCAACACGAGTTTGTTGGACGAGGCACGCGGAACGGTCGCCGGTTTGAGCGAAGAGGTCATAAAGCCGTTTTTTCAAGGGCGCGATCAAAAACCCGAAATTCTAGACTTTTATTTGCGTGAGTTTTTGTTTCCGGCGGGCGTTACCGAGGTTTTGCTGTTGAACGCCAATATGCCTGCCTTGGCATTGGCCGAGATTGCGCCTGAGCTTGAGGCGTCGCTGTTGGATTTGTTGGTAAACAACCAGGTCAAAATCCAAGAGCACCCGCCAATGGTGGAAGCGCTTCGGCGAAACCCCTCGCTTTCCGTAATTCATACCCAGAAACTGGATGAATACGAGCGTCTGTTGTTGAAGGAGCTGGTTTCTTCAGATGAAGAGCTGGCCGGCAAAACTACCAAGCAGATTGAAGAAGAGGCCATCGCCGAGGCCAAACAGTTTGTCGAGGTATTTGGTAAAGAGAAAGAAAGCACCCGTGCCAAGGTTAAGAAGAATGCCGCCGAGAGTCAGGATCAAAAAGACGCGGAGACGGATCGTTCGGATACGTTGAACGAAATCGCCGACGATGCCGCTAAGCAAAAGCGCCCGGTTTTGGAGTTGATTCAAGAGATGTCGGTTCCGCAGAAGGTTCAGGCGGCGATTAAGGGTGATCGCGAGTACCGCGGCGCCTTGGTGCGGGATTCAAACAAGCTGGTATGCTGTGCGGTGATTAAATCTCCGCGTATTACAGAGTCGGAAGTGGAATTTTACTCGAATCTCAGAAATGTGCAGGCCGATGTTTTGCGGTTGATTGCGCAGAACCGCGAATGGATCAAGAATTATAAAATTGTGGTGAATTTGGTAAAAAACCCAAGAACGCCGCTGGCTTTCTCGATGAAAATGATGTCCCGCTTAAACAAAAGCGATATGCGTTTCCTGGTTCGCGATAAAAACGTACCGGAAGCCTTGCGTACCTTGGCTCGACGGATGATGCGCGATGGAAAATAGCTCTTGTTTGCGGTGGGATTCGATCGCGGCGGGAGCGCTAAAATTGAATAGGAATCCAGATTTATTGATGATGGTAATTGACAAGTAGACGCCTTATCCTAAAATGGAGAAAAGACGTTTAAGCTGAGAGGCATTGGCACCCGGATGGATCACTACCGAACCCTTCAGGTTTCGCGCAATTGCTCGCGTGAGGAGCTTCACAAGGCGTTTCGTCGACTTTCAAAGTCGCACCACCCTGATAGCTACCCTGAGTCAGAGCGAAACCAAGCTGAAAAAAAGTACCAACAAATCGTTATTGCGTTCAACACGCTAAAAGACGCACGCCAGCGCGAAAAATATGATCGTACGCTAGAACTTGGTGTGCCCGCCGGCCGTCCTCAAGCAGAAGAGTCTAACGAGGAGCGGGCCAAGCGTTACCTGCAAATGGGTCAAGCCCGTCTGGAAAAAAGCCAGTACGAGTCCGCTGTTGAGGCACTCAAGCGCGCCGTTTACTTTCAGGAGACGGCGGAAGGCTGGTTCTACAAGGGCATGGCCGAGGTTAAAGTGTCCGGCATGGGTAAAGAGGGCGTGCGCAGTTTAGAGCGCGCCATTGCGATGGATCCCCGTAACGGCGCCTATTACGCCGAGCTGGTGCGTACGCTTCAGCATTTTGGGCTGAAAACGCGCGCGCGCAACGCGTTGCAGAAAGGCTTGCAGGCGGCGCCTGGTGATCGAGAATTGCGTGTCCTTGCTCAGGGAATGGAAGGCGGCGATGACGACCGTCAAGACAAGGCGGGTAAAAAAGGCGGCCTGCTGGGTGGCTTGTTCGGTAAAAAGTAGGAGACGGTATCTTGCACTTCCAATCATATGTTGCCACCGATGTCGGCATGAAGCGAAAAGCGAATGAGGATAATTTCTGCGCCAATCGCGAGATCGGTTTGTTTGTGGTCGCCGACGGTATGGGTGGCCACGCCGCCGGCGAGGTGGCGAGCCGGCTTGCGGTTGAAGAAATTGAAACCGTCTTGCTTCAGTCAGAAGGTGACGAAAGTTGGACCTGGCCGGATACATACGATACAGGTGTCTCGTTAACCGCCAACAAGCTGCGTTTTGCGATAAACCTTGCTAATGAGAAAATTCGCCGCACCACCATGGAGCGTGTTGAGTGTCGCGGGATGGGGACCACGATTGTGGCCGCTATTGTACGCGGTGTGCACTGCACCGTGGCGCATGTGGGTGATTCCCGTGCTTATCTGTTTCGTGGCGGCAAGCTCTCGCCCTTGACCTCGGACCATAGTTGGGTGAACGAGCAGCTCAAGCAAGGGTTTTTAACCTTAGAGCATGCGCGTAATCATCCGTTTCGCAATGTGATTACCCAGGCGCTGGGTAGCGGCGCTGAAGTCAAGGCGGATCTCAAGGATTTGTTGCTCAAGGGCGACGACATGTTGCTGTTGTGCTCGGACGGCCTGAACTCCATGCTTACGGACCACGAGATCCATGGAATTATGATGGAAGGGCGCGACGAGCCTTTGGACGAGACGACCCATAAATTGGTGGATGCCGCCAATCGCAAAGGTGGGGACGACAATATTACCGTCGCTTTAGTGCGAATATGTGAATAACGACGCATTTTCGACGTCCTTTTGTGTGAGCAAGCGCAAACTTAGCTGCTTAGATTCAATTAGATGGGCACGTTTTGAAGTTTTTTCAGGTAAAGTTATTTTCAGATCATCCCCCATGGCGATCTTGTGTTGTTAGCGGGGGCGACCTTAATGGAACCTTCGAATGGGTGTGTGAGCTAAGGGTGGCGGTGCTCGGGTGTTGTCGCCAGACGCTCGAAGAACGGGACGATAATACTAATAGCCATTATCAGATGTAATGACATGGATAATGGTGTACCGCACTTTTGCATGGCGGCGGTACCGGTGTTGTTGCGGCAACGGTCTCGTGATGCTGCCGGCGAAAGAACTGAATTGACAGGGCCTTTCTGGGTGCTAACCGGATTCTGACCGGGGCGTCATGAAGGGCTCATCGAGATCAGCGCGGGCTGTCAAACGTCAAATAATTGCGGAAAATCGTTAAACGTTTTCCGGGATAAGCCGATGTTAATGTAGCTTGACTCCCAAACTTGGAAAATGCTAATGTTTCCACACACTTAGTGTCCATAAGTTTGATTTTTCTTGGGTTATGCATGGATCAAAGGGGGCGATTGTGCTGTTTAGGAAGTCCAAAGGGCTTGTCGGTCTAGACATTGGTTCCAGCGCGATCAAGCTGGTTGAGCTCAAACCGTTATCCAAAGACGAAAACAAGTGGAAGCTGGTGAACCTCGGTGTGGCGCACCTCGCGCCCGAAGTGATCGTCGACGGCTCGATTATGGACAGCAGCGTCGTTGTCGACGGTGTGGTCCAGCTTTTTAACGAGAACAAAATAAAAACCAGCGAAGTCGCCATTGCCGTCTCCGGCCACTCTGTGATCATCAAAAAGATCACCATGGCTTATATGTCCGAAGAAGAATTAAACGAATCGATTCGCTGGGAAGCTGAAAGTTACATTCCCTTCGATATTGATGATGTCAATCTCGACTTTCAGGTCCTCGATGAAGGGGATCGCGGCGACGGCAACATGGATGTCCTTTTGGTAGCTGCCAAAAAGGAAAAAGTATCAGAGTACGTTAGTGTGGTTCAGCAGGCCGGGCGGACGCCGGTTACGGTTGATGTGGACTCTTTTGCGCTGCAAAACGCGCTCACGGCAAACTACGACATCTCTGATTTTCAGGTTACCGCCGTCATTAATATTGGTGCCTCTGTTATGAACATCAACATCATGCAGGGCAACACCTCGATCTTCTGGCGTGACATCTCTTTCGGCGGCAACGTTTATACCGACGCCATTCAAAAAGATCTCGGGGTCGACTTTGAAACGGCTGAGATGCTGAAGCGAGGCGAATCCGCCGACGACATTAATTTCGAAAGCGTGATTCCCATTTTGCAAAGTGTGACCAATGATCTCGGTGTCGAGGTTCAGAAGACCTTTGACTTCTTCAAGGCGACGACCTCTGCAGAAAAAATCAACCGCATCATGTTGACCGGCGGCAGTTCGAAGGTTCTGAATTTGGACCAGTTCTTGTCGGAGCGATTTGAGGCGCCGGTTGAGATGCTGAACCCGTTTCAAAATATCAGTTACAACGAAAAGCAGTTTAACCCACAGCTTATTCACGATTTGCGAGCGAGTGCCGCCGTTGCGGTCGGCCTGGCGATGAGGAGGGTCAACGACAAATGACCATGATACGGATCAACCTTATAGCTGAGCGAAAAGCCGGCGCGCCTAAGGCACAAAAGAAGGCGACCCGCCAAACAAGTGAACTTGAGGAAAACCTCGTTCTGATTGTGATGGTGCTGGTAACTCTTGGTGCTTGCTACGCGAACTACCACGTGTTCAAGAAAGAGCAAGAGTCCCTTTACGCGCAAAAAGTTGCTTTAGAAGCCGAGTACAAAAAGCTCGAAGTTTGGATTCAGAAGCGCGAGGAATTCGAGATTCAAAAAGAATTGCTCAACGAGAAAATCCAAAAAATAAGCATGCTCAAAGATCGTCGCCAAGGACCGGTTAAGTTGATGGAGGACATTCACAATGTCTTGCCTGAGACGATTTGGTTGACGGACATCACCCAGGGGATGGACCGTGCCCTTCTCTCGGGGACCAAACCCGGCCGGACGGCAGGTTCTACCACCAACCAAAAAGGTATCTCCAACATTCAGGAAGTTCGGGTTGTCGGGCTTGCCAAGAATACAGACGCCATCACGACTTTCGCGCGCAATGTCCAAAATATGGAAGACCGCTATTCTGAGATTGACCTCAACCAGTACAGCTTGACGGCCTTTGAGAGTGAAAATGGCACGGGCTTTGGTTTTCAACTCTTTTTCAAGGTTCAGCCGGTCAAGAAAAACAATCCCAAGCCTGAAGGGGGCGCCCCGTGAAATTAACCAAGCTCCATCAGTTGCTGGTTGGTCTGGTGGTGGTCATCGTCGGTTTATTGTTGACTAACTTCTTTTTCTTAAAAGATGTCAAGATGAGCATTGAGCAAACAAAAGCTGACATTGAAGAGTTAAACACCAAAATCTCCGTGGCCAAAAACATTCAAAATACCGCGAATGAACTTCAGGAGCAGATGACGCACCTGAAAGCGCAACTTGATCGTTTGAAGAAGGTTCTCCCTGTTGAAATCAACAAACCTAAATTTCAGGCCGATGTAAAGCGCTACGCAAACGAAAATGGTATCGAAGTGATTGGCGCCATTAGTAACAAACCGGTTACAGACGATGTCATTATCGAACACCCCTTTTCCTATACGGCGGAAGGTAGTTACCACGACTTCGGGCGCTTTTTTGCTCAATTAACCAACTACCCGCGCATCGTGAACATTAAAGGTCTCAGCTTGTCCAAAGCGGAGGAATCCCCGCGCGGTTCGGTGCAGGGACAATTTGTCGTTTCGGTTTTCTCCTATCGCGAACCCACGCCCGAGGAGCTGAAGGCCCAGATTGACGCCAAGCGCGCCGAAGCGTCGGGTGGCGGGAAAAACAGAAGAGGGAGGAGGCGTTAAATGACTGCTTTAACATGGCTTAAAGCCGTGGTTCTGACCACGATCCTCCTGTCCGGTTTCGTTGCCTGGGCGCAAGAACCGGCCGAGGATAACGAAGATACCCCAATCACCGGTGGCATTACATACTCTCCGATTATTGAAGAAGATGAAGTGCCCCGCGACCCGTTTAAATCCCCTTTTGAAATAGAAAAAGAGCGGGACTCTTCTAACAACGCCGCTCTGGGGATTCCCAATGCGGAAAACCGTTTACCACATTCCATTTCAGAAATGGATTTGAAAGGTATTTATCTCGACGCCCGGACTGGTTACTGGGCGATTTTTTCAATCGGTGGTGAATACGATTGGTTTCAAGTTGGAACGCTTTTCCGTGATGCCGACTTAGTTAACATTACCGATAAGGCCGTCTTCTTCAAGCACTATACCTCGGAAGACAGTGATCACATCCGTGAAGTGGTTAAAGAATTGCACCGTGGTGAGGAGTAGTCATGTTTAAGAAATGGATCGCTGCTTTTTCTTTGTTGTTCAGTGGCGCAGTTTTATTAGCAAGCGATGTCGTGATCGAAAAAGCGGTCCCCATGTCCAACGAAGGGAAGACCTCGCTGGTTGTCTTTTATAAAGGCGCCCCTCAACTCAGTTATTTTGCCTTGGATGTGGCCGAGGGCGTATTTTCCGTTGATTTTCCCGGTGCCAACAGCGCGGTGGATTTCAGCGAGCTGGTTTTCCCCCAGGCGTCCCGGATCGTGCAAGAACCGCTTGATACCGACTCCGAAAGTGGTATCCGCGTCCGTTTTTTCTTGAACGGTACGGTTAACTGTTCCGTTTACGATGGTGCCGAGGGCGAAATCACCCTTTTCTTTAAAGGTGAGGCGGCAGCCGAGACGGCGATCGCCGCGGTGGCGCCGACCAACGAAGAAGTAGAAGCGTTGCCCCAGTCCGCCCAGCCGATGGTCACCCAATTAGAAGGTGGCGAAGGACTCAAGCGTCTGGTTCATCTAGATGTTGCGGATCAGCAAACCTTTGGTGTGTTGCGCCTTGAAGTGGTTGGACTCAACCAATACCGCACCTTTTATCTTAAGGAACCAAACCGGTTTGTTATCGATTTGGAAAACACCTTGGTGCGCGTCACTCAACCGACCATTGCGGTCGACAGTGAGTTGGTGCAACAGATTCGCGTCCGCCAGTTCCAACGCGAGCCCAGCCCCATTACGCGCTGTGTTTTGGACTTGGGGGCCCGCATCCCCGTCGCTATTCGCGAAACCCAGCAGGGTTTGGCTCTGGTTTACGGTGCCGACGACATGCAGCTCGCTCAAGCGGTTCGCATGCTTGAAAAAGGTGCCGTTGATTTAAAACAGAATGCCGAAGCTGAGGTTGTCGAAACCGCGGTTGCCCTTCAGCAACCTGCCGTAGCCGACGAGGCCGAAGCACAGCACGTCGAAGTCGTTCCACCCATGGAATCAACAACGGTTGCCGACATGGCGCCCGTTTCCGAGCCGTCTGATGATCAAGCGGTTGCGGACGATGCCAACGACGTGACGGCCGAAGTGATCGCAGCAGATACAACGGCAACCGACAAGGTTGAAACCGTCACGGACGAAGTTGAAACCGTCGTAGCGACGAAAGAAAGCTTGCCGGCGGTTGACGAAACCGAAGTTAATCCGGTGGTTGAAGAACCCGCGACGGAAGTTGTTGCGGCAACGCCCGCCGCAACCTTGCCGACCTTCACTGAGGCGGCAGAGACCGTTACGGAAACGGCCGAGGCGGGCTCACGCTTGCCTGTTTTTGAAGAGGCGATGGACGCCATGGCCGATTTTCAAAACAGCAAACAAAAAGCCACGCCGAGATCATTGCCCGAGCCGATCATTGACGAAGTTGATGACAGCATGCCTTCCTTCCAGATGGCGTCGGATTTTGATGAAGAAGTGAACGGTGTGTTGGCGGCTGATCGCGCGGGTCACAAACAGACCCTGTACCAAATGATGCGCGATCAACGCAGTAGCCACCATGAGATCGGCACGATTGTTGTCACTAACAACGCGATTGATTCTTCCAAGCTCGTAGAAATGCGTCCCATGATTCAAGACGACGAAGAAGGCGATTCACGTGACTTTGCCTCTTTGTTTGAAGAGAACGATGATCCCTACGAAACCATTGACGGTGGTGAGGTTGAATATCGCGGTGAAGAGATTTCCATCATTGACGTCAAAGATGCCGATGTGGTCGACCTGCTGCGTTTCATCGCGGATCAAGTCGGCATCAACCTCTATGTTGATTCTTCGGTTCGTGACGTCCGCGCCACTTACCGCTTCCGCAACATCCCCTGGGATCAGGCGCTGGATATCATTCTCACGAATGCGAACTTAGACAAACAGTTCAAAAACGGCGTTTTGCGTGTTGCAACGACCGACAAGTTTCGTGCAGAGGAAGAAGCACGCGCTGAGTTGCGCTTGCAACGTGAATTATCAGTGCCGCCGGTCACGGTGACGTTCCCGTTGAGCTATGCCAACGCCAAAGAAGTCGTCCCCATTGTTGAAGAATACCTGTCGCCTCGCGGCACCATTCTTATGGACGAACGTACCAACACCCTGATCATTGAAGACATTCCCAAACGAATGACCGCCATTCGTACCTTGATTAAGAAATTGGACAAAATGATCTCTCAGGTCACCATCGAAGCCCGGATCGTTGAATCTTCTCGTCGCTTCCTGCGCGAGCTGGGCGTTCAGTGGGGTCTTTCGGGCGATTACTCGCCTGAGATCGGGACCGACACGGGTTTGGATTTCCCCAACCGCGTCGGCGTCGGTGGTCCAACCATCGGTACCACCAACATCAATGGTCTGCAAGGCGGTTATGCCGTGAACTTCCCGGTTGTTTCCGAGAACCCCTCGGGGATCGGTCTTTCGCTGGGTAACTTCCTCGACAATTTCAAACTCGATATTTCACTGCAAATGCTTGAAAACGACGGTGAAGGTCAGATTATTTCGGCACCGAAGGTGACCACACAGAACAACAAAACGGCTTCGATTAAAAACGGTCAAAAAATTCCTATCCAGACAGTTCAACGGGGTACGGTTACCACGACGTTCATCGATGCGGTTTTGGAATTGCACGTGACGCCTCACATCACTGCCGACGAAACCATCATTCTCGATGTGAAAGTTGATAAATCTCAAGCGGACTTCTCGCGGTCGGTTAACGGTAACCCCGTCATCTCTATTCGACAGGCTGAGACCCGGCTCTTGGTCCGGAACGGTGGTACCGCCGTTATTGGTGGGATTTTCACCTTAAACGAGCAGTCGTCGGCGTCGGGAATTCCCAAATTGAGAAACGTGCCTTTCCTGAAGCGATTGTTCGGTTTTGAATCTGAGCAATATGAAAACCAGGAATTGTTGATTTTCATCACGCCAAAAATTGTCAAATACTAATCAATCAAGATCGGTCATGTTGAACCGTTGCTCGAAAAAGGATGTTTAACCGATGTGGAGAAATAACTGGATCTTGACAGTCGCAGTTTGTGTGATTGTGGTATTGTGCGTGAGTTGTGGTGGTGGAGCGAATGACGACCCGCCTGACTCTTCTGTTTTTATTACACTCGATGTTGATGCAAATGATGGTGATGCCGAGGACCACATCATCACCGATATGGTTGTGCTTAATAATGCCATTGCAACGGCGACCATTACCGGGGGGACAACCGCCACCACGCCTGTTGATCCAACGGTTGGCGTGATTACCCTGCGTCGTTATCGCATTACTTTCGAGCGCATCGACGGCGGTTCGCCAACGTTACCAACCGTCGATGGTGCGATAAATGAGACCTTTGAGGTTCGCAACATTTCTCAATCTCAAGGGCTTTCGAGTGAAGCAATTGAAGACATTGTCGTCGTGCCCATTAGTTCCAAGTTGTACTCTGACTTTGCGGTGGCCTTCCGGCAGAACCCAAACCCCGTCGAGTTCAACGCGGTTGCCACCGTTTGGGGTGATAACCCTGCCGGTCAAACCTTGAGCCGCGACTTCGGCTTTCGGGTTACCGTTGGTGTATTCGTCGGCAACGAAACCCTGATTCCGAAAGTCGTTTCGATTAACGAAAGCAAAAACGTGATCTTGGGTGATCCGTACCGGATGTACTGGAGCTTTGAACCTCGTCCGTTTGGTGTTACCCAAGCCTCCCTCATTTTGCCTTGGGGTGCGGAATTAAATGTTCCGACGAGCCAGTTCCCTTTTGGTGGTGTCGCGGTTGATACCAACCCGCTTTCAGATCGTATCCGTCCCGGCGCATCCGAAGCATTTCCCAATGGGCAACTTTTTGTTTTCAACCCCTTCGGCTCAACCGTTGCAGAATCTGATGGTGACGTCACGATTACGGCAGCCGCCGCGGGTGGTACCTCGATCTCCATCGACCAGTTTTTCCCGGACCGCGATGCGATTAACCTTGGCGAAAGTGTCACGTTGAACTGGTCCATCACTGGCGGACCGGACAGTCTGTCAATTCTGCCGTCCTCTTACGGTGGCGAAGTTGTGAACTTCGAAGGCAAAAACCTGTCATTTGACTCTATCGAAATTCGTCCCGACCGTTCCGTTCTGCCTTTGTTGCGGGCCGAGAAAAACGACGGCTCCTTTGCTGAATCCTTCCTCGATTCTCGCATTGATGTGACCGCCCCGGCCGGCGCAGAAGCTGAGATCATCCTTTTCTCCGCATCGCGTAGCCCGGTTCCCGTCGGCAGTCAGATTGTTTTGTTTTGGGATGTTCAAGGTCCGTTTAGCAAAATCGAATTATTCCCCATCAACGGTAACCGTGTCGACGTATCAACGCGCACCAGCTTTTTGGCACCACCTGTTAATCTCGAAGGGACCCAGACCTATACTTTGGTTGTGACGGGCACCGACGGCGTTATCAAAGCGCAGAATGTTTCGGTTGTTTACGACTTGAATGACAACCGACCCATCTCCATCTCGAACGTGGACCAACAACCTGGCTCCGACATTCCCAACGGCGGTACCGCATCGTTTGACTTCCGGGTCGACGATCCTGATCGTCAAGATTCTAGCTGGCGTGTGCGCCGCATTGCCGGTGACCGTGCGTCTCACTTCCCCACGGAAGGTAAGATTGACGAAGGCTTAGGTGAAGCCAGTGTTGCGATTCGCGACGGTGTGGACAGCAATTTGGACTACATTGTCTTCGAAATTTCGGCTTGGGATGACGACCTGTTTGGTTTGACGCCCGATGCCACGCGTTTCGTTGAGTTGGTCACTTTCACCACCGATGGCGGCGACAACGATCCTACCAACGAAGTACCACGCTTTACTGAAGATCCTGCCTTTATTACCGCTGGTGACGAACCCGAAGACACCATTCCCGGTGTTAACGGCGTGATCACCTTCGCTTTCGCCGACCCTGATACCGAAGCCCTGGAATGGTCAATTCGTATTATCGGTGGTGACTTCGGTGGCGATTTGACGCCAAATGCCGGTTTGATTAACACCGGTGAAGGTGATATTTCCGTTCAATACCGCGATGACCCCGACACCCCTGACGATCCCGTCATTTTCGAAGTTCGCATCGCCGAGCGTGGGGTTGCTTTCCCTCAGTTTGATATTGCAGTTCTCCGCATTGATAAGGGTGTGACGCCGGACGGCGGCAACGGTGGTGGCAACACGTTGCCCATCACGTTGGGCTTTGACGGTCTTTACAACAACCTTTTTGGCGGCGTTCAGACCACGCAGCAGATCGCTGACTACATTCTGTACTTCCCTGGAACCGGTAGTGGTAATTTCAACTTCTTCCGCGACAGCGATTTGACCGAACCTGTGGCCGATGCTTCGGCGGTATTCGACCTGCTTCACAGTTCTGGTAACCCCGGTGATGTGAGTGCCGCGCAGTTCTCGCGCAACTTCCAATCGCCTGGTGCCGCGGGCAACGCCGGTAACCTCAGTTTCGCCGGTTACTTCGCTAACCCGGGTGCTACCACAGCCGCAAGCGGTACGCCGATTGCCGACGGTGTTTCTCGTTGGTTCATGGCGTTTAACCCCTCTAACTTCCAAAACACCGGTGGCGACTACAACTTGCCTGCTTCCGGTAATCAGGTTTATCAGATCACGGTTACGGCCTCGGATGCTGATTCCTCTTCGGCAACCTTCAACCGAGTGTTGACGGTTACCGTTCCATGAACCGATACATTGTCTCTTCGTTAGAACAACAACTAAGGAACGATCCGACTTCTCGGGTCTTCCTTCGGTTGGCCGAAGAGTTCCGCAAAGGTGGGATGTACGACAAGGCCGTTCGCGTTTGCGAGGACGGCCTGCGTCACCACTCGCGCTACGTGCCGGCCTGGGTTTGCCTGGGCCGATGTCACGAAAGCTTGAGTCGGCCGCTTGAGGCTGAAAAAGCATTTTCAAAAGTACTAGAGTTTTCTTCCGATAACCCTCATGCCCTTCGTGGTTTGGGGGTTATTGCACTTAATCGTCGCCAATTCGACGAAGCGCGGCTTTATTTCGAGCGCTTGCTGATCCAAGAGCCGGCCGATGAACAAATTCTCGATTGGTTACAGCAATGTGAAGACGGTGCCCTACAGGTCGAAGCTGAGCAGATGGCACAAGATCTCGACCCAACGCGAACGGTTGAAATTACCAAAGGCAACCGCGACATGATTGTCGATCAGCCGTTGGCCGACGCCGAGGCCGATGAACCACCGACGGCATTCGATGCTGCTTCTATCGCCCGCGTCGGTGCTTTTGATACCAATCCCGACGAAGAAGCACCGGACGAAGACGCGTTGGAAGCTGAGATGCTTGAAGCCGACGATGATGCTTTTCTGGATGCAGAAGCTTTGGACGAGGTGGATCAGGCTGAGGATGAGCGCGAAGCGCCAGTCCGTGATTTGGATCAGGCTGAGGATGATGCCGAACCGCCTGTCCGTGAAGCCGAGCAGGTAAAACCTGGGCCCAGTGCCGAGGAGCTTGAAGACGCCGAAACCATGGACGCCTTTGATGAGCTGGAAGCGACCATTTCCGACAGCTTGCCAGGTTTACCGATGGATAGTGACGCGTTACAGACTTTGGACGATCCCGGCGATGCTGTTTTTACCGAAGGGCCGGCGGCGTCTGCTGTTGATGAGTCCGCGACACTGCCACCCGAACGTTCCGCCTCTGAAGCGAATGAGGAAGTGGCTGAAGTGGCGTCGTCTGAGGGCGCCTTGTCGACTTTCGAAATCACCGCCACGGATTCCCTTGAATCAGCGTCAGAGAGCGCCGCCACTTGGCCAGGGGAAACCGAGGTCGCTGCCTCGGCTGCTGATTTGCCGGAAAGCGATTTACTCGATGACGACGCATTTGAGATGGTTGAGCCTGAGCCGCCGGTCATCGAGGCTGAGCCGCCCGGCGCCGAGGTCGAGCCGTCCGCGTTTGAAGCGGATGAAAACGATACGGCTGACGTTGAAACGTCGGTGAACGACCTCGATTTTGACTTAAACCCCGACGCGTCCGACGAAGCTGAAAAAACAGCGTCGCTGCTTGCTGATGATGCTGAAGAGGGCGAAAAAGACGCGATCGATTTGCATTTTGAGCGTGCTTTAAGCGGCGCCGACGATGAGCTTATTCAAGACGATTTAGTGACGGCGGTGCAGTCCGTGCCGCACGAGCCGCCGCCGCCGGGTGATCCCTTGTCATCCGAGGAATTTGAACATAAAATGACACAAGGCTTAAAGCACGAGAAAATGGAACACTTTGAGCAAGCAGAGCAAATCTACCGTCTTTTGCTGCGCCACCGACCGGGTGATGTGGTTGTCACGGGCCACTTGCATCGCTTATTGGGCGTTTTGTCGGGCGAGTCCAAAAAACGCAAAAAGATACGCAAACTGTCGAACTGGCTGGATAAGATTAAAGGGGTCTACGATGTTTCATAGTTTAATCAAAGAGATCTGGTCCACGACCCCGGGGCTTGAGAATGTCCTGCTCTCCGGTATTGACGGCATCGTTATCGCCCGCCACCACGAAAGCGACAAAGACGATATTGTGGCGGCTGAAGCGGCCAGTTTGATTAAAGATGTGCAGCGTTTTGGCGAAGAGATGGAAGCCGGTCCACTCAAAAGTTTAACCGCGCAATACGAAGACACCATGATTGCGATCCAGATGGTGACCTCTGAATATTTATTGCTCGGTGTTTTGAGTGATCCCCAATATCTAGGGCTGGTTCAATACCGCTTTACCCTGAAGTCCTATGAATGGTACTCCGCCATCGCCTAAACCGGTTTGTGTTTGCTCCTCGGCGGCGTGTGGGCTAAGATGCCCATGTCATTGCTATTGCCAAACACGTTCGAAGGTCCTGCGCCTATCGACATTCATTCGGGTGTGAAACCATGGATATTAAAGAATTAAAAGAACTGATTAAGCTATTTTCCGACGCCAACGTCGATCACTTGTCCCTCGAAAAAGAAGGATTTTCCTTGGAGTTGGGCAAAGAAAAAACGGTCGTCACCACGGTGGCCGCCGAGGCGCCTGCTGTGGTTGCCGCTCAGCCTGCCGCACCGGTTGCGGCGGCTCAGGTTGAAGATGACGATGCCGGTTTATTTATCGTCAAATCCCCCATTGTCGGGACCTTTTACGCTGCACCAAACCCGGATTCTGAGCCTTTTGCGAGCGTGGGTAGCACGGTGCGCAAGGGACAAACCCTCTGTATTGTCGAAGCGATGAAATTGATGAATGAAATCGCGGCCGACGCTTCCGGCGAAGTCGTTAAGATTTTCGTCGAAAACGGCGAGGGTGTTGAGTTCGGTCAAAAATTGATGGGCATTAAAGTGGGCTAAGGGTCCTGGGACTCTGTTGGAGAACGGCATTTTATGTTTAAGAAAATTCTTATCGCCAATCGCGGCGAAATTGCACTGCGTGTCATTTGGGCTTGTAAAGAATTGGGCATTAAAACCGTGGCGGTTTACTCCGAAGCGGATCGTCTCTCGCTGCACCGTCGTTTTGCCGATGAAGATGTGTGCATCGGCCCGGCACCTTCCAACCAGAGTTACCTGAATATTCCCTCTATCATTAGTGCTGCTGAGATTACCGGTGCTGAAGCTATCCACCCTGGCTACGGTTTCTTAAGTGAAAACGCGCATTTCATTGAAGTGGCGCAGTCCTGCAAGCTCCAATTTATCGGTCCTGAAACCCATGCGATTCGCACCATGGGTAACAAAGCAATGGCGCGCGACACCATGAAAGACGCCGGTGTCCCCATTCTTCCCGGCTCCGACGGTCCAATCAAAGACACCACGCAGGCTAAAGCGCTTGCCGATGAAATTGGCTATCCGGTCATTGTGAAGGCCAGTTCCGGCGGCGGTGGGCGCGGCATGCGTGTCGTGAACAAAGCCGACGAATTGGTCGATGCGGTGAACATGGCTCGTTCCGAGGCCGAGATTGCCTTCGGTGACGGCGATGTGTATATCGAAAAGTTCCTCACCAGTCCGCGCCACATTGAAATCCAGGTATTGGCCGATCATTACGGTCATGTGATTCATTTGGGTGAGCGCGAGTGTTCCATTCAGCGCCGCCACCAAAAAATTATTGAAGAGGCGCCCTCGCCGATTTTGTCCGAGGAAGTGCGTCAGAAGATGGGTGAAGCGGCGGTTAATGCCGCCAAAGCGGTCAATTATCGCGGCGCAGGCACGGTCGAATTTCTCTACAATGCCGATGGCTCGTTCTATTTTATGGAAATGAATACTCGGATTCAGGTAGAACACGGCATTACCGAGCTGGTCACGGGATTGGACTTGGTGAAATGGCAAATTCGGATTGCGGCCGGTGAAAAATTGAGCCTGAATCAAAGCGATGTCGTGATGAACGGTCACGCTGTCGAGTGTCGCCTGAACGCAGAGCACCCCGAAACATTCCGGCCGTCACCCGGCCTCATCGAACACTTCCACTTGCCAGGTGGTCCCGGCGTACGGGTTGATTCCGCTGCTTACGCCGGTTATCGGGTGCCGCCCAACTACGATTCCATGATCGGGAAACTGATGACTCATGGCGCCGACCGCAATGAAGCGATCTCCCGCATGAAGCGAGCCTTGGGTTTGACGGTCATTGAAGGCATTGACACCAACATCAGCCTTCACTCTCGCATCATGGACGATCCCTTTTTCCTTAAGGGTGAAATGTCGACGCGTTTCATGGAGCAATTCTTTGAACGAGAAGCGTCCAAATAAAACGATTTTTCTAACCGGCTTCATGGGTGCTGGGAAAACCACGATTGGGCGCTGTTTGGCTGAACGCTGCCAGGTGCCTTTTATCGACTTGGATCAACGCATTGAAAGTGGCGAAGGTCGTTTGATTTCAGCTATTTTCGCCAAAGAAGGTGAGGCCCGCTTTCGCGACTTGGAAGCGGCCTACTTGGCTGCCTGCGAAGCGCCGGCCGTGATTGCGCTGGGTGGTGGGGCCTACATTCAATCGGCGATCCGGGCGCTGACGGCCGAACGAGGGCTCACGATATTTTTAGATTTGCCGTTTGAGCTTTTATACCAACGCGTCGCCGGTGATTCAAACCGTCCGTTGGCTCGGTCACGGGCGTCCTTAGCAGCCCTTTACCAGCAGCGTTTACCGGTTTATCGCGGCGCCGAGATGGTCTGGCAACCAGAGAGCACGACGGTGCCGGACGCGGCCACCATTGCCGCGACCTTGCACGAGCGGTTGACGCACCAAGGCTGGGTTACCCAAGGTTGATTATCCCTCGTTGACCTGGGTGGGTGAGCGGTTCGTCGCGTGACGCCGGCTTTGGCTAGATGGTGTCTCGCCGCGGTGTCGGCATATCCACATCACCTGGTTAACCGCATTTAAATTCAGATTGTTCGAAAAATGAATGCGGCGTACAATGATTGACATTGTTGCAACCAAAGATTAGGCTAAAGTATCCAATCGCAGTACCCCTGGGGGGCACAAGTGAGTAAAAAGCTAGGCGAGCTCCTGGTGAAAGCCGGTCTCATCACGCAAGAGCAGCTCGAAACGGCGATGAGTGTCCAGAATAAGGACGGTGGACGGCTGGGACACACGCTGATCAAGCTGAAGTATGTCAGTGAAGACGAAATTACCCAGTTTTTGAGCAAGCAATACGGTGTGCCCGCGATTAATTTGGCCAAGCTCAACATCGACGGGTCGGTGGTTAAGTTAGTTCCGTCGGATGTGGCCCAAAAGTATGAAGTCCTGCCGGTCAGCCGCCAAGGGGCGACGCTGACGCTGGCCATGGTCGATCCGACCAACGTTTTTGCCATGGACGACATTAAGTTCATGACCGGTTATAACGTCGAGCCGGTGGTTGCCAGCGAAATGGCGGTCAAAGAAGCGATTGTGCGCTATTACGGGTCGAATACCGCGCTGGAACTCAAACAAATTATGGATGACCTGCAAGAGCAGGAAGAGGAAGAACTCGAGGATCCCGACCTCGAGGTCATTGAAGAAGAAGACGAACTCGACGTCAACACGCTTCAAGACTCGTCGGCCGAGGCGCCGGTCGTAAAGCTGGTTAACATAATGTTGACTGACGCGGTGCGCAAGGGTGCGAGTGACATTCACGTGGAACCCTACGAGAAAGAATTTCGGGTGCGGTACCGTATTGACGGTATGTTGCACGAGGTCATGACCCCGCCATTGCGCATGCGCGATGCGATTATCAGCCGTTTGAAAATCCTTGCGAAGCTAGATATTTCGGAAAAACGCTTGCCGCAAGACGGCCGCATCAAGCTCAAAATGAACCTCGACGGCCGCAAAAAAGAACTCGATTACCGCGTGTCCGTGTTGCCGACCTTGTTCGGTGAAAAGGTCGTTTTGCGTCTGTTGGACCAAGACAACCTGATGTTGGACCTAACCAAATTGGGCTTTGAAGAACACTCTCTGAACATCTTTTTAACCTCGATTGAAAAGCCGTGGGGCATGGTGTTGGTTACCGGCCCGACGGGGAGTGGAAAAACCAACACTTTGTACAGCTCCATTCAGCGCTTAAACCGTCCTGATACCAACATCATGACGGCTGAAGATCCCGTCGAATTCAACATGGCGGGGATTAATCAGGTTCAAGTACGCGACAACATCGGCTTGAACTTCGCGGCGGCGTTGCGCTCGTTTCTGCGCCAAGACCCCAACACCATTTTGGTCGGCGAGATCCGTGATTTTGAGACGGCCGAGATTTCGATCAAGGCGAGTTTGACCGGTCACTTGGTGCTTTCGACTTTGCACACCAACGATGCACCGAGTACGATTAGCCGCCTCATGAACATGGGGATCGAACCCTTCTTGGTGGCAACCTCGGTCCACTGCATTGTGGCGCAGCGTCTCATTCGGCGCGTCTGTAAAGATTGCAAACAGCCGATTGAATTGCCCAAACAAGCGCTGTTGGATATCGGCATGACCTCTGAGGAAGCGGATGCGGCGACGGTCATGGAAGGGGTCGGATGCGGCACTTGTCACGGTAATAAATACAAGGGGCGCGTCGGCCTTTATGAAGTGATGGAAGTTACCGATAACCTTAAAGAGCAGATTTTGTTGGGTGCAAACTCCATTGAGCTTAGGGGAACGGCGGTCGAGGACGGTATGATTACGCTACGTCGCAGCGGTATTCACAAAATTATCGCGGGGGTCAGCAATGTTGAAGAAGTTGTCCGCGAGACGGTGCTATAGAGGTGTAGTTTTATGTCAGTCACACTTTCGCAACTCTTAAAAACGATGGTCGAGCAGAATGGCTCTGATTTGCATATCACGACCAACTCGCCGCCCCAGATTCGGGTTGACGGCCGCCTTATTCCGCTGAAAAGTCCGCCACTATCAGCATCGGAAACCAAGCAATTGTGCTATTCGGTTCTTACCGACGCCCAAAAGCACCGTTTAGAAGAAGACCTCGAGATTGACTTTTCGTTTGGCGTCAAAGGTCTCGCTCGTTTCCGTGCCAACGTCTACACCCAAAAAGGGGCGACAGCCGGTGCCTTCCGGACGATTCCGAATCAGGTTCCCGAGATGAGCCAGTTGGGTTTACCGCCGGTGGTTTCCAAGTTGTGCGAAAAGCCGCGCGGTTTGGTTTTGGTGACCGGTCCGACCGGTTCGGGCAAGTCAACAACTCTGGCCTCAATGGTTAACAAAATCAACGAAGATCGTCATGCTCACATTTTGACGATCGAAGATCCGATAGAATATCTCCATGTGCACAAGAATTGCCTGGTCAATCAGCGTGAAATTCACGCCGATACCCACGCATTTTCGGCGGCACTTCGTTCGGCCCTTCGCCAGGATCCCGATGTAATTCTCATCGGTGAGATGCGCGATCTTGAAACCATGGAAACGGCGATCACGATTGCAGAAACCGGTCACTTAACCTTTGCAACGCTGCACACCAATTCCGCCGCGGAAACGATTAACCGTTTGGTTGACTCGTTTCCTGCGCACCAGCAGGCTCAGGTTCGGGCGCAGCTCAGCTTGGCTTTGGAAGGCATTATGTGTCAGACCTTGTTACCCAAGGCCAGCGGCAAGGGTCGGGTGCTCATTATGGAAATCCTGATTCCTGATTCGGCCATTCGCAACCTGATTCGCCAGGACAAAATTCACCAAATTTACTCCTCAATGCAGTCGGGCCAAGCAAAACACGGCATGCAGACGTTTAACCAGGCGTTGGCAACCGCCTACTTCAAAAAACAAATTACGATGGATATGGCGTTGCGCACGAGTTCGAACGGTGAGGAACTCAAAGAGATGATCGAGCGGGGTACCGGTTTAGTTGAGCACTCCAGCGACGGGTATCAACAAGCGGCTAAGCGCAACCCCAAACTCAAGTACCGCTAGATCTCGGAGGCTTAAATGGCAAGATTTGAATGGAAGGGCAAAACCAAGTCCGGCGAAAACCAACGCGGTGTGTTGGTTGCCAAGTCCCGTGACGAGGCGATGTCGCTGTTAAAACAACGAAGCATCAAAGTGAGCAGTATTCGCGAAGAAGGCAAAAGTTTTAAACTGCCTTCCATTGGCGGTGGCGTTTCGGCCAAAGATGTTTCGATCTTTACGCGCCAGTTTTCCGTCATGATTGATGCCGGTCTTCCGCTCATTCAATGTCTCGAGCTTCTGGGCGGCCAACAGAAAAATAAAAACTTTTCGGCGATGATCCAGGCGGTACGGGGCGATGTTGAAAGCGGCTCAACCCTTTCCGACGCCATGCGCAAACACCCCAAGGCGTTTGACACGCTGTACGTCAACATGATCGCGGCCGGCGAGGCCGGTGGTATTTTGGATCAAATCCTCGAGCGTTTGTCCGAATACATCGAAAAAGCGGTTCGCCTGAAAGCCCAGGTAAAATCGGCCTTGGTTTATCCCGCCATTGTTATGCTGGTTGCGGGTGTGGTTGTTTTCATCATCCTTTACTTCGTTATTCCGACCTTTGCCTCGATGTTTGCCAACTCAGGCAGTGAGTTACCCGCAATGACTCAGGTGACGATTTCGGCCAGTAAATTTGTTGAAAATTACGCCATCTTCATTGTGATTTTCATGATGTTGTTCAGTTGGGCCATTAACCGTTACTACAATACCTATCATGGTCGCCGGGTTCTGGATAAGATCCTTCTCAAAGTTCCGGTGCTGGGGGTTTTGCTTCAAAAGATTGCGATTGCCCGCTTTTGTCGGACGCTTGGCACCTTGATCAACGCGGGTGTTCCTATTTTGGACGGTATCGAAATCACCGCCCGAACGTCGGGCAATGCGATCATTGAAGACTCGTTGATGGGCGTTAAGAAGGAAATCGAGGAAGGTAAAACCATTGCGGAGCCCCTCGGCAAGTTGTCCCTCTTTCCGCAAATGGTTGTCTCCATGATTAGCGTCGGTGAATCAACCGGTGCCTTGGACATCATGCTCAACAAAATTGCCGACTTTTACGAAGACGAAGTTGACGTCGCGGTGGCCGCCTTGATGAGTATGCTGGAGCCGTTGCTGATCGTTAGCTTGGGTACGGTCATCGGTTACATTGTTATCTCGTTGTACTTACCGATTTTCCAAATGGCCAACAACACCTAGTTGGCAGCGACCCAATTCAACCTAAGTGAAAACCCCAAAGAGTCAGCCTCTTTGGGGTTTTTCATTTGGGCAGGGCGGCGGTGGTTTGTCGGTTTAATTGGGGTAGTTGAGATGTACCAAGAAAAGCGTTGGTTGGGAGCGGGTGATTGATCGTCCGGGTTTTATCACTTATTTTGTACCGTGCCGTATTTTGCACCATGATTCTTTTTTATCAGGTGCTGGCCTTGATATTTCAATTTCCCCTGTCCAACTTTAAGTCCATTCTTTTGATGGTGGCTATGGTAAGTGTCATTACCCTTTTTTTTGTGGGGTATATGGGGCAAGTCATAAATCGGCGCCAAAAAAACATAACCACCGCGCAGGACCAAGATCGAATCGGCCTTGATGGCTTTGTTCTTTTTCAGCTTTTGATCGATCTCGTCATCATTAGTTTGGTGATTTACTATGAGGGTGGCGTTGAATCGGGGTTCCGATTTGCCTATCTTGCGGTGATCCTTGTGTCGGCCGTTTTTCTCGATAAATTCTCAATTTATGCGATTATGGTTTGCTCACTTTCTATGTACTACGTGACCCTGGTGATGATCTTTTATCCCAAGGTTTCGGGGCTGATGGGCCAGGATCCTTTTTACCTGTCTCGAAGTATTAGTCCGCATATTACCGGCCAGGTTGTTCTGTGTTTCTTTACAGCTTTGTTGAGTGGTTTTTTGCAAACCTCCTACCGAAATGCACGCGGTGTTTTGCTACTGAAAGACCGTAACATCCGTTCTTTGCGACATATGCGCCGAAAAATTGTCGAGAGCTTACCGGGTGGTTTGTTGATCTGTGATCTGGAAGGTCACATTTCGTTTATCAACGGGGTCGGCCTGCGCTTGCTGGGCTTGGATCCGGAAAAAGAAGCGACGACCATTAAGGTTTGGGAAATCTTTGGCCTTGATGATTCGGTACTGGAAGGGATCGACTTGGACCGGCCGCCGCTGCGAACAGAAGGTCGGGTAACCCTGGGCTCGAAATTGCGGACGGTCGGCGTGACGCTCAGTGCTTTGGAGTTTGAGTCGGGGAAACGGGGGTACCTGATTGTTTTTCAGGATCTCACTAAAATCAAAATGCTTGAGGAAGAGAAAAGGCTGGCGGACCGGATGACGGCGATTGGTAAAATGGCGGCCGGTGTGGCCCACGAAATCCGCAACCCGCTGGCGGCGATATCCGGTAGCATCCAAGTGCTGCGTGAATTGTTGCCCGCGGATGAGACGGCGGTGGAATTGGCGGAAATTGTCGAGAAAGAGTCGTTGCGTTTAAACGATACGATCTCCGCCTTTTTGACCTATGCGAAACCGGGTACGCCAACCTTGTTAAAAAAAGTTGATATGGGTCAGGTCCTTAAAGAATTTTTTTTGTTGCTTGAAAACGACAAGCACTATCAGCACCTGACCTTGGTTTTAAATGTCGGTCAAGGCCACTTGTCGATTTTGGCCGACGAAGGTAAATTGAATCAAATCCTGTGGAATCTTCTGCGCAACAGTACCAAGGCAACTGGAGAAAACGGGCGGATCGTCTTAGAATGTGACAAGCGCGATCACCTTGTCTGTTGTACGGTCAGCGATAACGGTATCGGTATGACCCAAGAACAGATTGACGAATTGTTTACACCGTTTCGCAGTTTTTCAAACGGAACCGGACTCGGGATGTCGGTGGTTTACGAAATTATGCAGGCGCATCAGGGGCGGATTCAGGTCAAGAGTCGCCCGGGTGAGGGAACCCAAGTTATTTTGCAATTCCCTTCTTACGAAGAATAACCAACGACCAAAGGAATCAAAGCATGTCTGAGAGCAAAGGTGTCATTTTAGTTGTCGACGACGAACCGAGCATGCGCCGCTTCTTTGAAGTGACGCTCAAGCGCGAGGGATACCATATCATCACCGCCGACAGCGTTGCTGAAGGGAAAGCGGCAATTCAGCGCGAAGATGTTGACTTGGTGCTTTCCGATATCAAGCTGGGCGACGGCTTGGGTTTGGAAATTCTCTCGGCGTGCAAAGCGAAAGACGTCGATGTGCCGGTTATTATGATGACCGCTTATGCCAGCCCTGAGACGGCTGTTGAAGCGATGAAGCTGGGTGCTGTCGACTATTTAACCAAACCCTTTAACGTCGATGAAGTTCGCATTGTGGTGCGCAACAATGTGCGTACCAAACAGCTCATTCATGAAAACCGCAAGCTGAAGATGGCCTTAGCCGATTCACAAAAAGTGGCGCTGGTCTTTAAGTCCGACAAAATGCGCAAGCTCATCGAAACCCTGAAACGGGTGGCCAAGATGGACACGACCATTCTCATTAACGGAGAAAGTGGGACCGGTAAGGAATTGATCATGAAAACGATTCATGATTTTTCCAATCGCCGCGAGCAGAATTACGTGTCGGTTAACTGTGGTGCCTTGCCGGAGTCTCTGTTTGAGAGTGAGCTGTTTGGTTACGAGAAAGGCTCGTTTACCGGTGCCAACGAACGGCGCGCCGGCCTGTTTGAAAGTGCGCAGGGTGGCACGCTCTTTTTGGATGAAATTGGCGAAATGCCGCTGAAGATGCAGATCAAGTTACTGCGTGTCCTGCAGGAGAAAAAGATTCGGCGCGTCGGTGGCACGGAGGAGATTGCCGTTGATTTCCGTTTGGTCGCCGCCACCAACCGCAATCTCGTCGACGAGGTAAAAGAGGGCAACTTTCGTGAGGATCTGTACTACCGCATTAACGTGGTACCGATCAAAGTTCCGCCGTTGAGGGATCGTCGCGAGGATGTGATTCCACTGGTTTCCTTTTTCCTTGATCGTTTCGCCGATCAATACGGTGAAAAACCCAAGCTGACGACGCAAGAAACGCGCAGGGCGCTGGAAAGCTATGACTGGCCGGGCAATGTTCGCGAATTGGAGAACACGATTGAGCGAATTGTTGCGCTGACGCCGGGTGAAACCATTGAAATGGACGATCTGCCGGACTACATTCAAGAAGAGCAGGGCAAGCCGCCGGAAACAGAGCTCAACCTGCCGATGGACGGAATGGATCTGGAAACCTTTCTCGACGATTTGCGCTTTCGCTACATGGCCTTGGCTCTTTCGCGCGAAAACGGCGTACAAAATAAGTCGTGTGAACTCTTGGGTATGTCGTTCCGATCTTTTCGCTATTACTTGAGTAAAGGTAAGGAATTGGGTTATTTTCAATAAGTTGTGAACTAATTTCGACCAATTCAGGCCCTACATCGTCTTCAATGCAGACGAAACACGGATTTTTTGGTTAATGCCCCAAGGGTATTTGCTAAAATAGGCAACCAGAATCAATGTTCACCGACCTAAAGCGTGTGGAGATATTAATGAAAAGAAATAAAGCGTTTTCCCTCTTGGAGATTCTGATCGGCCTGGCGATCATTGGCTTGATTGCCTCCATTGCTCATCCCATGTGGAAAAATACGAAAAACAAAGCCAACTATGAAGTCTCGCGTCTGCAATTGACCGAGGTGGCTAAGGCGATGGAAAAACACTACCTGGAAAAAGGTAAGTACCCTGTTTTCACCGATTGGGCTCAGTTGTCTTCTTCTGAAACCCCGCTTCTGGAATACACCACCGAGGTTCCAAAGACTGATCCATGGGGTCGTGATTACCGCGTCATCGAATCTTCCGAAGATAAATACCTGCTGGAAGCTTTGGGTGTTCCTAATAAAGAAAGTGAATACCCCGACTTTACCTACCAAGACGGTCTTAAGTTCAAGGAAAAGGGCGCGTCTTCCTAGCCGACCTTTTCCGTGTAAAACCAAAATTCTTGATTTCCTTCACGCCCCTTTACGGGGCTTTTTATTTGGCCTAACACCGCCTGGCCGTGGTTCTCCAGCCAGGTCTTGGTGGCGATGCGTGCGCTTTCGACCGCGGCCTGATCGGTGACGATGCCGCCAGGGCCAATCCGCTCTTTGGGAAGTTCAAACTGCGGTTTAAACAGCAGCAGGGCCTTGGCGCCCACCGCCGTCAGCGGGAACACAAACGGCAACACGTAGGTCAGGCTGGTAAAACTCACATCGGCGGTAAGCAAGGAAATGGGGTCGGGGACCAGGTCACGCGAGAGGTTTTTGGCGTGGGTCTGTTCTAGAACGACGACCCGAGGGTCGCGGCGCAGCCGAAAATCAAGCTGGTTGCTGCCGACGTCAACGGCATAGACGCGTTGGGCGCCGCGGCGTAACATGCAATCGGTAAAGCCGCCGGTGGAAGAGCCCAAATCAAGGGCGATGGTGCCACTTGGGTCGATCTGCCAATGGTCTAAGGCGGCCGCCAACTTTAAACCGCCGCGACCCACATAATCATGGCTTTTACGACGCAGGCGTAGGTGGGTGTCTTCGGGTATTTTATCGCCGGCTTTGGCGATGGGCGCGTCGTTGGCAAGAACGGCACCGCTCATGAGCAGGCGCACGGCGTGTGCCTTGTCGTCGGCGAGGCCGCGGGTCACGAGCAATTCATCGATTCGGGTTTGCTTTACGCGCGCTTTTTTCTTGGGATTCATGCCGATCCTTTGGCGTATCGAGGTGGTGAGCAGGTTTGGGTGGGTGATGCGAAACCGCTGGGATAGGGTGTCTTGTGGTATGCTTGCAGCACACCTCTTACCATTCGGCGCTTCCCACGAAGCCGCGCTTCGTCGGTCTTCAGGCGCTTCCCGGAAACGGCACGCTCCTGCAGCAGTGTGGCGATACCGACTTCCTAATCAAAGCACGGGACAAAAGCATGCGTCTCCCTTTTTTTTCGATGATCACGAGCCGGCCCTTGCATCGGTCGATGCGTGTCTGGGTGCTGGTATGGGGGATGTTTTGTTCGGGCGCCGCGTTGGGCGGGCCGCCGGATTTGAACCAGCAAACCCACCGTCATTGGACGCATCGCGGCGGATTACCCAATAACTCGATTCAGGGCATCAGCCAAGATCCGCGTGGGTTTATGTGGTTTGCGGGTCAGGAAGGGCCGATTCGCTACGACGGCCGTTTTATGCGCTGGATGGGCCGTGACGGTGAGGCGCCGTTTCCCCGTGATGATATGCGTTGTTTAATTCGCGACGACACCGGCGTGTTGTGGTGGGGGACCCAAACGCAAGGTGTTTGGCGTTACGCGGCTGGGGTTTCCGAACCCCTACCGGGTTTGGAGGCTTTGGGTGGTCGGCCGGTGACGGCGTTGTTGCGCGACAGTAACGGGGTGCTTTGGATCGGTAGCGACGGCCGCGGCCTGCTGCGTTGGCAGTCGGGTCGTGCCGAGGTGGTGACGACCGTTGCGATGAAAAACATTCAAGCCTTGGCGGAGGGTCCAAATCAAACCCTTTGGATCGGCGGTGACGGCGGATTGCGCCGTTTGCAGGGCGACCACGTGGAGACGGTCGGCGACGAGCGCTTTGAACCGAGCACTGTTAATGCGCTGCTGATCAGCGATGCCGGACTTTGGATTGCCGATCAAAATCAAGGGCTGTGGTTGCTTGAGGAAGAAGGGCCGCGGGCGATTTTTTTCGACCAACGCCGGCGTGATCGCAACAGTGTTCTGACGCTGTTACAAGATGGCGACGGGGTGCTTTGGTTCGGAACCTCGGCGGGTTTGGGTTTGTTCGCCGACGGTGAGAGCGCCTTCTTTGAGACGTTACACGGCGTGCCGCTCAATCGGGTGAACGCGTTATTTGAAGATCGCGACGGTTCCATTTGGTTGTCGAACTTTGGCAGTGGTGTTCATCGCTTGCGCACCGGATTATTTCGTACTTATCGGCGTGACGACACCAAACGCGACGAAATAACCTGGTCGGTGTTTGAAGATCGCGGCGTGTTGTGGACGGTCCACGATGTCGGCATTTTGTCCTGGTACGACTTCGAGACCGGAGCGTCCTTGCCGTTGCCGCCGGCGCTTAAAAAGCAACGCGTGTTGTCCTTAGGGCGCACGGCAGACGGCAAGGTGCTGTTGGGAACCTTTCGCGGCTTATATCGGTGGGACGGTATCAGTTTAACGAAAATTGAGGCCGAGGACGCCGCCGGTCAACCGGCCTTGGACAGTTATGTGTTGCCGATGTTTGTCGATTCCCAAGACCGTGTTTGGTTTGGCCAAGCCGACGGTTTGGGATTGTTGGTCGGTTCAGAATACCGCTTGTTTCGCGATCAAGGCTTGGCGGCCGCCACCGTTCAGAGTTTTGCCGAAGATGGGCGGGGTCGTATTTGGCTGGGAACGGACAAAGGCCTGATCGCGATTGACGGCGAGACCCAACGTCATTACGATCCCGAGGCAAGTGGGATTGACGGAGACGATGTTCTCAGTGTGGCGGTTGACTCGGACGATCGGGTGATTTTTGCGGTGACCGGTGCCGGCTTGTGGGTGCTGGAAAACGAGCAGGTTCGTCGGGTTGAGATTCCCGAATTGCGTGGGCTCTCGTTGTTTGCCATTGAAACTGATGCAAAGGGCAACCTCTGGCTACCCAGCAACACCGGTATCTTCCTGGTGCCGAGTGCGGTGTACCGCGAGGCTTTGGCCGCGCCCCAACCCCCCAATCGTGTCTATCATTTCGGTCAAGCGGACGGCATGCGTCGCGCTGAATGTAATCATGGTGGTTCGCCGACAACGCACCAAACCGCCGACGGTCGCATGGCTTTTGCGACCACGGGCGGCGTCGCATTGGCCGATCCCGCCGATTTAGAGGCTTATGTGGGGCGCTGGACGGCGCCGACGGTTTTACTGGAACATTTGGTCGTGGACGGGCGGGTCGTATCGCTGGAGGCTGACGCCGAGTTGGATTACCGCTTTCAACAGATGGCCTTATCATTTTCGGTCATCGACTTCTACGCGCCGCGCGCACTGCGTGTTTTTGCGCGGCTGGCCGGCCATGATCGCGATTGGGACGCGGTCAACGACTTGAGTCGTCTCGATTACAGCCAAATTCCACCTGGCGACTACCAGTTCGAGGTTCGCGCCTTTGGGCGGGGTGAATTGGTTGCCACCGAAACGCTGCCGATTCGGGTCAGTGCGCCTTGGTTTGCGCTGCGCAACCTACCGGTATGGTTGAGTTTGTTGCTTTTGGTGGGGGGTTCGTTGGTGGTAAGGGTGTTTGTTCGTCGCCAACGCAAGGGCGCGGCAACCCAGTCGGCCAGGCACCAGAAGCTTTATCTCGAGGTAGAAGAGAGCCGTACACGACTGACCCGCGCCCAACATCAAATTGAGGAAGTGGGCGGGCAGGCCTCGCAAAATGAGGTAGTTACCCATCTACTGCACAATATGGGCAATGTGCTTAACAGTGTGTCTGTATCCGCCGGCGTCATCGAGAAACTGTTGCGCGGAACCGGTGTCTACGCGTTGCTCGCGCGGATTGCCGCGCTTTTTCCCAAGTCACCCGATCAACAGCAGGCGTTTTTCAGTGGGTCGTCCCGTGCCCACCGTTTGCCCGAAACCTATTGTCAAATTGCGGATCTGTTGGACGAACATCAACAGGGTCTGTTGGATGAAGTCGCCAATTTACAGGTTCAATCGGCGCACATGAAAGAGCTGGTGTTGTCGGTGAGTGAAATTCAAAAACCCATCTTCGAGCTTTTTGACATCAACATTTTGATTGAAGATGCGGTGAAAATGCAAAGCCACACCCTGCGCAAGTTTGCGATCGAAGTGGAGCACGATTTACTGCCGCTGGAACCGGTTCGCGCCAAAAAATCCCAAATATTACAAATCCTGGTGAACTTGGTGAAGAACGCCTGTGAGGCGATGGTGGAAAATGACGAGAACCGTGATCGCCTGATTGCCATTCATAGCTACCGACAAGACGCATTTGCGGTAGTTTCGGTGACCGATTCCGGGCCCGGCATTGCCGAAGCGCATTTACCCTTGTTGTTTGGCCATGGCTTTACAACCAAAGCGACCGGCCATGGCTTTGGTCTGCATTTTTGCCGCAAGGTTATGCGTGAGATGGCCGGTGATCTGACCGTGGAAGGTTCCAGCGAACTGGGCGGCGCTACCTTCAAGCTTTGGATTCGCTGTGAATAGGCGCGGTGACCGCTTGGCGCGGTGGATGGTCGGCCTGATCGGCTTGACGGCCGTCTCCTGGTTGTGGGCGCTCGACGGCCAACGTCAGTTTAACCAACTGGTGCGCGATCTTTGGTCGGTTGAGCACGGCTTACCCCAAGATCACGTGGTCGACCTGTTGCAGACGCGTGACGGCTTTCTGTGGATCGGGACCCAGGAGGGCTTGGTTCGTTTTGACGGTGTTGTGTTCGAGAATTGGGCCCAAAGCGCGGTGCCCCGTTTAGAAGGGCGCGAGGTACGGACCTTGGCGGAGGCGCGCAATGGTGACTTGTGGGTGGGTACCAATCGCGGGTTGTTTACCTTGGGCGGCGCCTACCGTCGCGACGTCGATGAATTTGAGGTTTTGTCAAAGGTCGGTATCTCGGCGATGTGTCTGGCCGGTCCGGGAGAAATGTGGGTTGGCGGTGACAACGGTGAACTGTTTTTTGTGGGCGGCGGCGAAGTGCGTCGCATCGCCGACGGCGAGGTGCCCGATCCCGTTAATGCCATCGTGCTCGATGGTGAGGGCGGCGTTTGGCTGGCCCGTACCTCCGGTCTGTACCGTTGCGACGGTCGCTCGGTAACACCCGTGGCGCTGCCCGACTTGGATCGTGGTGTGCCGGTTCACGACATTAAACGCGATCCGCGCGGCCGCTTGTGGTTTACCACTTCGGCGGGATTGCTTTGCGCGGAAGCCGGTGTCTTCACGTGGGTGGGTCGCGATCAGCCCGAATTGGAGCGCCGCTTGCGCGCGGTAGAATTGGCGGGCTCGGGGTTGATGTGGCTGGCGGGTGAGCGGGCTTTGTATCGCTTTGACTGGCGCGAAGAAAAGCCGCAATTCGAGAAACGACCCGAAGGAGATTTCGCACAAGTGCTTTACGCCGACCGCGAGGGCAATATGTGGTTGGGTTATTACCATTCGGGTTTGGTGCGGTTTCGCAACGGTCGCGTGGTTTCATACGGGGCCGATCAAGGTTTGCGAAACACGGTTGTTCGCTGCACCTTGACCGATGCGCGTGGACGCATCTGGTTTGGCACGGACGGCGGCCTGGGGTGTAAAACCGAGAAAGGGGTTCGCTGGTATGGGGAAGAAGAGGGGTTTCCGGGGAATTTGGTCCTGAGTTTGGCGGAAGAGCCGGCGGCAGGTGCGATTTGGATTGGTTATGATAATGGTGCGGTTTGGCGTTTAGACGACGAGGGTGCGCGCGATGTGGCACCGCTCAGCCGTTGGCACCGGGGGCACACGATTCGCGCGATGCAAATTCAGCCAGGCACGCAAAAGATGTGGGCAGGCGGCAGCAACGGCCTCACCGTCTTCGATATGGCGCGTGGTCAAATCGCCTGGGAACGATCTTTGCCAGGCGCACTGGCGGCCCTTTGTTTTGAAGGGGACGGCGTTTGGTTGGGAACGTCGGCGGGCTTGTTGCGCGTTCCCGCCGATGGTGACGGTGACAGTGAGTCGGTCCTGGAAAACGTGTTTGTGTCCGATATTTTACCCGACCAAGACGGTGTTTTGTGGGTGGCGACTTACGGCAAAGGTCTCTATCGTTTGCAAGCCGGTCGAACCTTCGCGATGACAACCGAACAGGGTTTAATCGACAATAAATTATTTCGGATCCTGCAGGATCGCGACGGCTTTTTTTGGTTGAGCAGCAACCGCGGTGTGTGGCGTGTGGCGCGGCGTGATCTCAATCAGATTGTTGCCGGCACGCGTCGCCGGCTCGAGGGTTTGCTGTTGGATGAGCGTCACGGCATGGTGACGGCGGAATGCAACGGCGGCACACAGCCGGCCGGAATGATGACGCCCGACGGCGATCTTTGGTTTCCAACGGTGGCTGGTTTGGTGCGCATTGATCCCGACCGGGCTGTGGTGGCCGAAGCGCCGGTGACCCCGGTTTTGGTGGGGGTCCGTGTTGACGGCGAGGCGTTTTTCCCCGATGAGCGGCTCACCTTGGCGGGTGATGTGCGACGGGTTGAGGTTCGTTTTTCGGCGGCGCAGCCAACGTTTACCGAGCCGCCGACATTTCGAGCTCAGTTGACCGGGCCGCTCAATCGCGATTTACCGATCAGTGAGCGTCGTTCTGTGTTTTTGAGCGCTTTGCCGGAAGGCACCTACCAATTGGCGATTCAGCAGGCCAATCAACCCCATGCAACGCCGATGCGGCTCGATTTGACGGTGCGCGGCGATTTCCCCTTTTGGCGTATGCGCTGGTATTTACCCCTGTTGGTGGGGTTGTTGGTTCTGGGAGTCGGCGTGTTTTTGGTGCGCCGCGAGCACCTTGCCAAGCAGCGTTTGACGGCTTCCATTGCCGCGGGACAACGCGAGTTACGGGCCTGCTCGGAGCAACAAAGCGAACTCAACCAGGTGATGGTGCAGCGTTTTCACTATGCCGGCATGGCCGAAATCGGCATGAGCGTGTTGCAAAACGTCGATCAAACGCTCAATCGCCTCGACCAGTACATTCGCGGTTTGAAACGGGGTTTGAGTCAGACAACCGGCGTCGCCGGCTTGCGCCAAACGGCCGAACGTCTCGACCAACGTCTGGCCCAAGGACGATCTTGGTCGACGGCGGAGGCCGCCGAATTTATTGCCGAATTCCACGAGCACCGGCGCGACTTGATCGCGCGTTGGGATGAACAAGTGGATCAAGTTGTGCTGTTCCGCGAGTTGGTGCATCAGGTTTGTGGTTTGGTTGAGGCCCAGCAACAATACGCCAAACTCAATTCGTTCGAAGAGACGGTGGATCTCAACATTGTGGTTGAGGATGTTTGCCGTATTAAACAGTCGATTCTGCTTGAGAACCAAGTGGCTTTGATTCAGGATCTCAAACCGGTTCCGTTGGTCAGGGTGCCCAAGGCGCGCCTGATGCAGGTGCTGGTACTTTTGGTACGCTGTGGACGCAAGTCGTTGGAACCCATTGGCAAAGATGAAATACGAAAGCTGATGATTACGACGCGCAGCGCCGGCCCGCACGAAGTCAAGGTGCAGATTGGTTTTTCCGGCGTGGGTTATTCACTTGAAGAACTGCAAGCCTTGGCCGGCGAGCCGGATCTCGACAGCCTGGCCGGGTTGGATTTTGCCCTGTGTCGGCGCCTTTTGGCTGGATTCTCCGGCTCTTTGCAAGTCGAAACCTCAACGGCCGACCGAACCGCGTTCCTGAGTTTGGTCCTGCCGGTGGAAACTGACCCCGAGGAATAAGCGGTCTTACGGTGCGGGTTTACTGGAAAATTTCCTCAAGGTATTCGATCAGCAACGGCGGTGGGACACCGTCAACAGCGACAAATTGGAGACCGGACTGGAAGTGGTTCTTTTTGATTTCTTTGGTGTGGCGAACTTCCGCGGTGGCTTCGATCAGATCGGTGTGTTGCGGCAGTTCAAAGCTCAACTTCATGTGTTTGCCAACTTGCAGCGGGACACGGGTATTCACCAAAATACCGCCGGCACTAATATTCTCGACGAAGAATGGGTTAAAACCGTTGTCGGTTTCAACCTCCTTCATCCAAAACACCATATCGGTCTCAAAACGTTTGTGGGTTCTCCGGTTTTTGGTCACAGGGGCCTCCGCGTGGCATGGTACGTGACGGGCCGGGATGCGCCGACTGGGTGGGGGTGCGGACCCCTTGGCGGCGCGGGTCGCCGGACGATGTTTGTATTGTATTTCGGTTTGGTTGAGATTTTACCTTAAATTGAAGGTTGGCGTTGAATCAGGTTAAAGGTGGTTGGGGCGGACCTGGCCGGGGGCTGGGGCATTTGTGGTGGAACGCCGGCTTGAGCACCAGGTGAATTTGGTCGATAGTTATAAGTGTGGCGAGAAATCGGTATGGGATCTGCAAATAAGAGACCGTAAGGCGCCCGTCGACCGACCTTATTCGGCAACAATTACCTAGTTAGGATTGGATTCTTTTTCATGAAAGAGAAGCTAAGTCAGGAAGAGATCAGCATGTTACTCGGCAATCAGGCTGAGGAGACGCCCGACGCGGCGGATGCAGGCGGCCTGATGGATCAATCCGATATCGACAAACTGATCGCACAGGCGCAACAGGGGAAAATCGAAAAAACTGCCCAACCGGCAAAGTCTGCCCCGTCGCCGCCGGCCGAGAGTGGTGGCATGATGGACCAGGCGGCGATCGATGCGCTTTTGGCCCAGCGAGATGGAAAGGCCGCCCCGTCACCGTCACCGCCGGCGAAACCGGCAGCTCCCCAAACGGCGGCACCGCCGGCTGCCGCGCCGGCCGCGAGCAATGACGGCGGCGGAATGATGGACCAAGCGGCGATCGACGCTTTGTTGAAACAGCACCAAAGTGGTGAAATGCCCGCGTCGCCGCCCAAGCCGCAAAAGCCGGCGGCACCGGCCGCGAGCAATGACGGCGGCGGGATGATGGACCAAGCGGCGATTGATGCGCTTTTGGCCGGTCAAAACAAAAGCGCGGCCAAGCCGGCCCCGACCGCCGCATCGAGCGGAGCGCTGGATCAAGCTGCGATTGACGCAATGCTCGCCGGACAAAACAGCGGTGCAAAGGAAGCCCCGGCAGCGCAGGAAGCGTCGAGTGGAGCGCTGGATCAAGCAGCGATTGACGCGATGCTAGCCGGCCAAAATAGTGGCGCGAAGGAAGCCCCGGCGGCGTCAAGTGGGCCGTTGGACCAAGCAGCGATTGACGCAATGCTGGCCGGCCAAGGTGGTAGCAACCAAGCAGCGGCACCGGCAGACGACGGCGGCGGGTTGTTAGACCAAGCAGCGATTGACGCGATGCTAGCCGGTCAAAACAGCGGTGCAAAGGAAGCCCCGGCAGCGCAGGAAGCGTCGAGTGGAGCGCTGGATCAAGCCGCGATTGACGCGATGCTAGCCGGACAAAACAGTGGCGCCAATGAAGCGCCGGCGGCGTCAAGTGGGCCGTTGGACCAAGCAGCGATTGACGCAATGCTGGCCGGCCAAGGCGGTGGCAACCAAACAGCAGCGCCGGCAGACGACGGCGGCGGGTTGTTAGACCAAGCGGCGATTGATGCGATGCTAGCCGGTCAAAACAGCGGCGCCAATGAAGCGCCGGCGGCGTCAAGTGGGCCGTT
>JAUIFE010000072.1 GCA_030429565.1 Holophagae bacterium
CGGGCAAAACGCCTCCTGTAGCGAAGATAAAAAAATCAGCTTTGAACATTTATTCTGTCGACCGTCGTTTTTTTGAGAAACCGCAACTCGACTGCACTGTTCAAAAACAGAATCGCTCAACTCAGGTGTTATCGTCTGGGGTGACGGTAGCATGCAACCGATGAACTTACCCGCTGTTGACTATTTGAAGCCATATCCCAAAATTTCCATTTCAAGAAAAAAAGCGGACGACCTTTTTCATCTAAGCGGAATGAAAGAAAACAAAGACCGGTACCTGATCATCAACGATTTCCGGGCAAGATCTTTGTCGCTGGCGCGTTGGTTTGCTGACGCGGTACTTGATCAAGATCAGTTGCAGCTCGGCAAATTGGCCGACCATTACGCGCCAATTGCACGGGACCCGCGCGGCCCTGCACTCGCGGTGCCGTTTCTCCAAGGCGGTTCCACTGGCTTGCTATTCTTTGGAGCTACACGCTGAACACACCAGCCTGAAATTTTTTGAACGACTTTTGACGCCAAATCGATAGTTTTCTTTTAGAAGCTGTTTTAGGAGGCTCACTTGAACGCAACGTCCGCTCAGACCGAATCAATCGATCCAAACAACGCGGCAACACCAAGCAACGCGACAACACCTTCCAACTTGGCTACAGTTGCCACCTTGGCGCCTTCAGCTTTTTCATCGCTCAATGCTGATGATCCAATTCCAGCCAACTGGGAAGACCGCGCGCAAAAAGCGTGGTCCTATTACCTCGAAGAGCCACTTGTTAGCAATGCCATCAACGCTTGGCACACCTTCTCTATTGGCGAAGAGATCCGGCTTTCCTCTGACGACGACGGGCTTAAGGAACAGGCGGAAGAGCTGGCCGACCGCCTAGACATCTCGGGCTGGCTGAAAGACATGATTCTTCAGTTGCTGATCAAGGGCGACGCCTTTGCGTTTAAGCAGCCTGATCTTTCGGATCTAACAGCCGTCAACCCGCTGTCGATTCGTGTCAAGTATCACCAGGGCCGCCTAATAAAAGTGGAACAGCGCCCCGAAAACCAGTTTGAACACGATTGGTTGAGCCTCCCCTTGCACCAGGTTTGCCACTTGAAATGGAACGCGCCGAGCTTCAGCCCGCGCGGAAATTCCATGGTGCTTCCCGCCTTCCGTGATATCGATATTCTTCGCGACTACCGTCGCGCTGAACAAGCCATCGCAAAAAGGTGGGCCACGCCGTTGCGCCTGATCAAGGTCGGCGGTGCCTTTGGTCCAAAAATTATCATGCCGGACCAAACAATGCTGGAAAGCGTTCGGGATATGATCAATCGCATGGATATGAAAAGTGGCCTCGTGGTCCCTTATTACGTCAGCGTCGAAACGCATGGCACCGAATCCCACGTGCTCAACACCGAAGCAAAGGTTCACGAGACCAAAGAAGACATCATGGTTGCACTTGGGATGAGTCGTTCACTCATAAGTGGTGATGGGCCAAATTTTGCTACGGCCAGCATTTCGCTTCAGAAAATGCTGATCATGATCAAGGAAATCAAAAAATCAGCAAAAAAAATGCTGCGGTGGGTATTTGATGATTGGCTGGATGCGAACGGTTACGACCGGAGATCACTCCAATACCATTTCAACGACTTGGATCCGACCGATGCAATTGACTTCAAACGGATCCTGCTGGAACTGTACGACCGGAATTTAATCAGTCGCAAAAGTCTCCAGCTCAAAATGGATCTAGACCCTGATCGGGAAAAGACCAACCAAGCCAACGAAGCTAAAGACATTTCCATCAGCGACGACCGCGAAGTGAAAAACTTGCTCGCGGCCGTGGCGTCCGGCATCATCTCCCCGGAAACCGCACGCAACCTGCTGAACCTCAAAGACTCGCTTGATCCAGGCGAGTGGACGGAAGCTCTTAAAGAAAAGACCATGGGGCAGCTTCATTGCGACCAATGCGCCCATTTCAACGGTGACACCAACCATTGCGGCATCCACGATGCCGAGCGGGCTTTCGACGAGCCTTCCTGTCGTTTCTTCGAAGCGAATCCGGCGGCCCTTCACGTATGATGACAACCGAAGCAGACAAACAGCTCGTCGAACGCATTCGCATCGCGACCGAACGTGGTGCGCTGTCTCGAAACCGGTATACGGAAAAAGTGGTGCGCGAGGTAACCGACAGCCTTGCGCAGACCGAGGACCTTGTAAAACGCTCGATTCTTCGCTATGACCAGCTTGGATCGCTTCCCGACAACAAGCTCAAAGCAAAGACCGGCCTCGAACAACTACAGGCCGACATCAACGAAACCATGCGGAACCTGAAAAAGGACCAAACCCTGAGGTTCCGTCGTGTGACCAAGGGAGCATTTCGAAACGGTATCCTTGGAGGCTTCAAAGAGCTGGTGGAAGCGCGCTGGCCGGGTTTCGCCAATTTAAAAAAAGAGGATACAGCCTCGCTCGCCAACAGCGCCTTCACCTTGATTGATCGGGATGCGCTGGACTTCCTCGCCAATTACACGGTTGTGTTGGCTGGAGACGTCCAACGCGAGCTGGCCGACGGAATCAAGCGCACGCTGCTCACAGCGGTTACCACCGGCAAGGGAACGGCCGATATCGTGCGCGATTTGGGGTCGGTGATCAAAGATCCCAACGCATTTCGAC
>JAUIFE010000033.1 GCA_030429565.1 Holophagae bacterium
GGGCAAAACGCCTCCTGTAGCGAAGATAAAAAAATCAGCTTTGAACATTTATTCTGTCGACCGTCGTTTTTTTGAGAAACCGCAACTCGACTGCACTGTTCAAAAACAGAATCGCTCAACTCAGGTATAAGCATTTTGTTACCGGTCGGGCCGTCAAGCACGGCGTTGCGCAAGCAATGATGGCCGAAAAGCGCGTTTGGTTTTGGTATTGGTTAAACGCCTGATAAATTGGTGGCTGGGCCGGCAAGTCGTGAGATGTTGCTGCAGCGAATGGCATAATTCAGACTTAAGGGAAATGCAGGTTGAACTGTTCATTGTGTCGATCACCAATGCCGCTACCCATCGTATCTGACGGCACGGCATTTTATGTTTGCGATTCGTGCGGTGATTGCACAACGCGGCCTTGGGATGCAGATCGAGAAGATCCCGTGGCGCTTCTGGCGCGATTTGAACAGGAATTTCAACGTATTTTGCCGCAAGCGTATAAAGACTGGGTCGTGGCTCACCATCGGCGGGAAACACGGCCGGCCTACTTGCCGGTTGAACCATCATTGGTCGCACAAATGCCCTATTTTTTGGGTGACGGTTGCCTTTACTACGACGGCTTCTTTGGCGTAGATCTGGAACGAGACAGCGCTTTATTCGATTCCAAGAAGTTGGTGAAAGAATGGGGACTTCCCGAACCACTGGTGCTCATTCACGGTGATGGACATGTTTGGACGGCATTGGATTATCGCGAGCCAACCGATGAACCGCCGGTGATTTTCATCGAATCGGACACACTGAAGTTTGTCATTTTGGCCGAACGTTTTTCCCTGCTGCTCGCCCGTTTGTGCGACCTCGCATGCTGAGGTCTTTGAACTTTAAATGATAGATAGAGAGAAGAAAACCGGGACATCCGCTATGTCCGGCAGTTGTTTCACGGCATGTGATCCAAATGCCGGAAGCCGTTGTGGTGTCCCGGTTGTTGTGTCGGCTTACTCGTGGTCGGCGTTGCTTTCAACGACGATGTTGTCGATCAGCCAACCTCTGTAATGGTTGTTAAAACCGTCGATGCTGTCGAACGTGAAACGAAGCTGGATGTCCTGGCCGACGAAAGCGGCCAGGGAGATGGCCGGCGTTTCGCGCCATTCGCCGGTCGCGTCCTCGATGGGGTTGAGTTGCATGAGGGCGAATTCGCGATCGCCGATCAAGACCGTGACGGCGTTGAGGTCAAATTGAAAGGCGTAGGGCTCTACTTCCAGCAGATAATCGAATCGCAACCAGGCATCCTTACCGAGACTCTTGAAAACCGGCGAGGTGAGGCTGCCGCTGACGCGGTCGCCGGTGGCGAAGCTACAGGTTTCGCTGTCGCCGAAATAGGCGGCGAGTTGACCAGGATCGTCGGCGACAGGCAGACATGGCGCCTCGCTGGTTTCGACAAGGTGCCAGAGGCCGCTTGCCGTCCACGCTTCGCTGTTATGTTCGAAGCTTTCATTGATGGGCGCTTGGTTGATCGTCGTGGTTTTCAGAACCCAGCCGTCAGCGGCATCGACGACCCAGTGGTAGGTATGACCGGTCTCGCGGTGGCGACCTTTGATGTCCCAGACCAATTGCAGATGATTGTCGCTGTCGGCTTGTAAGGCGCTTTTCACGATCAGCGGTGTGTCGGACCAGGTCGGGGCCGACACGTAGACGAGGTTCTCTTCCTGGTTCGGGCCTGTTACCCATTGGAGTGGGCCTTCGGCGAGGCCGGCGGCAAGCACCGCCTGACGGACTGCTGCGACGGCGTCGATGGTGTTTTTGCGTTTCGGAATAGCGCTTGGGTGGAAGGCAAAAAAGCCGTTGGTGACTTCCAATTGATTGTGGTCCAGATTCATTTTAAGGTGGAGGCGCCCGTTCAAAATGTCGAACCCGCGATAACGTTGCTGAAAATAATAATGATAGATTCTTTCGCTAGGCACATAACGGACGTCGAGTAGTAACATTTCGTCTAAGTGTTCAGGGATTAAGCCAAGTACTCCCGCATTGGCATGCATGGCCTTTTTGACTTTTTTGACCTTCTTGGGATCTTTGTCCTGTGGTTCCTCTCCATCGGTTAAGGCGCCGTCGGTGATGACGACCTTGGCGATATGTCCGCTTGCGGATGGTCTTGAACCGCGATCATCTTTTTGGGCATCGGAAGGAGGGTGTGCAGGGACGGGTGCTTTTTTGGCGGTGATAAATCGTTGGGTTTCACCAAAAAAGAGAAAATGGGTCGTTGGTACGGAGGTGCCGGCAAAACCGGCGACGGTCAGCATGAAGTACAGTGAAAGAGAGCGAAATAACGGCATAACAGCTCCAGTGATTCTTATTCGATCAATGGATGCGTTGGGCATCCTACTGTGGGAAACCGCCCTCGTTGGCTAACGCATAAAATTTAAAAAAAATAAAAAGGGCGTAAGGATCGAGAGAGGTTATCAACACCTAAGGCAAACCTCGGGCCGGCTTTGTGATCGCTGTCACCTTGGCGAGTAAGTATTTAGAAGCAAGCATTTTAATCATTTAAAAGCGTTGGGTGCTTGAGCGGATAAAGTTCAATTCGACCTTAAAAGTGTATCTGGCAAAAGTTCACCTGTAACCGTAGCGATTACACAAATAACTGTGAGTAATTGACTTGAGTTGCCGAAATTCAGTCTTGGTGAGGCATCGGGCGGATGGCTGCCGGCGGTGCGATGGTGTTTTTGGACACGCCGCTGTGTGTGTCTCAGGTAGCGCCTGTGTTTGGGACCCTAATCTGTTTGGTGCGGTCGCCATGCCTGATTGGGTTAGAATGCGGGGAAAAACCTTTTAGCAATCGACCAAACCAGGGGTTCGAGAAGAATTTATGAGCGAATTACCTGGGCTGCGCGTAACCCTTATCGTTCGTTTGATTATTTTGAAAACGCAGGAGTCCACACCATGACACTTCTCAAACGCCTTCTTTTTACTTTTCTGGTGGCGGCCGGTCCGATCCTCATCGCCGGTAATCCCTATCAAGCGGCGGTGAATCATGCCGAACGCTCGGAAAAAGACCGCGAACGCGACAAAACCGACAAACCGGCCGAAGTCCTGGCTTTTGCCGGCGTGCAACCCGGCTGGGTGGTGGCCGATATTTTCTCGGCCTCGGGTTATTACACCGAGTTGCTGGCGCACACGGTTGGGCCCAATGGCAAAGTCATTGCGCACAACAACCAGGCTTACAAAAACTACGGTGCCAAAGGCGCGGCGGCACGTTTTACCGAGGGTCGTTTGCCCAACGTCACCCATTTGACCAGCGAAGCCGACGACCTCAAGCTGCCGGCACAAGGTCTTGACATGGCAATCATGGTGATGGCCTACCACGACCTGTATTGGGTGAGCGAAAAAGACGGTTGGTCCAAAATCGATGCCAAACACTTCTTGAAACAGATTTACGCCGCCATGAAACCAGGTGGTACCATGGTGGTTATTGATCACAACGCCAAAGCCGGCAGCGGCAGCTCAGCCGCGCAAGACCTGCACCGCATTGAAAAGGCTTATGCCAAAAAAGACTTCACCGAGGCCGGTTTCTCCTTCGTTAAGGCATCAGACATGCTGGCGCAAAGTGGCGATGACCACACGATTATGGTGTTCGATAAAGCGATTCGCGGCAAAACCGACCGTTTCGTGCTGGTGTTTCAGAAACCCAAAAATTAAACCAACTGCGGCGGCCGGTTGCGCCCCTTTTAATCGGTCTACCGTGCCGCCTGCAGGAAAGCGATGCCGCGCTGGATTTGCGCCCGCCATTGAGCGGCGACGGCGCTGTCAAAAGTGATGGAGAATCGGTCTCACAATGGATTTGCCCGGCAGTCGATCATGCAAAGCTCTTCCTTCACCGATCCATACAAAGCGAAACCGTGCGGCCAAAAATTGATGAGGTTTTTTTGAATCAGCGGACCCGCCGCCTGTAGCCACGTATTTAAGGATTCAAGAAGCTTATCGGTCGACTGGAAACCCAATGGGATCAATAATCTGCCGGGTGATGGCGCGGGAAAATGGACAAAGCCGATGATTGCCGGCGAGGGGGCATCGGGGAGTGGGTGAGGGGGGTTAACCATCAGCGCACAGCGGCCATCGCCCCCATTCGGTAAACGAATAAAAAGGTCACCGCTGGAACAGGTGAGCACCAGATCCCGTTTTTTGATGTTTAAATGGCGGAACGTCATCGGGTTTTTTTAGCTACTTCAATGGTGAACCGGGATGCCGAATGGCCTTTATAAGAGCTGGTTAGGCGCTTTTTTGGTTGATGTATTGGTCGAAATCTTCGTAGGAGGGCGTGACGATGATGCCGTGTTTTCTCATGGTGGCGGCGATTTCGTTTTCGACCGGGCCGCCGACAACCAAACGGCAGTTTTTGGGCAATTGATCTTTGACCGCTTTCATTTGCGCTGCCATGCGCGGGTCGCGGCCGCTGCCTTCCGACAGCCACAAACAGACACCGGCAACGCCGGTCCTTTTGGCGGCCATCAGGATTTCGCTGTCGGGCAGGTTGGGGCCCAAATATAAACCGTAATAACCCTCTTCGCCGGCCATGGCGGCGGTAATCAAGGCGCCAAACTCGTAAGTGCCCTGCATGGGCGTGGAAAACAGCATGACTGAGCCAGGTTCAGCACGGTTGCCGCGCAAGCGAATTAATGTGCCGAGCAGGTTGCGGATCAAGACAAACAGCATGTGTTTTTGGCCCATGGTCACCGTGCCCATGGACCATTCCTCTTCGACGCGTTCGCACAGCGGCACCACGATTTCATTGAGGAAACGGCGCATGCTGGTTAGCGACGCCTGTTTCTCAAGCTCTAAATCTACCTCTAAATATTGGTAATCTTTGCAGGCCTTAATGATCTGGTCCACTTTGGCGTTTACCGTGCGGACTGGGCCGGGATCGCGGAACTGGCGGAACTCTTTGAGGATGTCTTGCAGTTGGTTGTCGTTGAGGTGGGCGACGCTGCCGATACGGTGACCGGAATCCACGACCCGTTTCAATAATTTGAGGCGGGTGATGTCGTTTTGTGAATACAGGCGACCGCCCTTAACGCGACCCGGTGTAATTGCACTGTAGCGCCGTTCCCATGCACGCACGGTGTCGGCTGTGAGGTTGGTCAGTTTACAAACAGCACGCATCGGGTATAGCGATTGGGTCATAGGTTCTCCTAGCGTCGCGTTGGACGGAACGGGTCTGGTGAGGTCCAACCCTTATCAAGGTTCCGTCACGGTTAAATCCACCACACCATTCTATGGGAGCGACCGCGAAAGTTCACCCCCAAATCCGGTCATGCGGCAAATCTTCAATAAAGATGCCGCCTCTAGCACGATTCCACAAGCGCTGACGCGTTTCGTGCTGCTTGAACAGACATTTGACAACTGTACTATCGAAGTTTGATGTGGTTACAGTTTTGTCTTAGCTAGAAAAGTTTATCCTGGATTTATTGATGGAGGTGGTGGCGTTAACGGTACCGGCTTGGCTGTAGGTTATCCGGTACGGCGTTTGTTTTTCCTGCCGGTGCGGCCCATGAGCGCGCTAGAATTCACCTGAGGATCCGCTCCACCCCAAAATCACATTTTTTGCTTGCATGAACCCCACCCATGGAGGTCCGCTTGTTTACCGAAGATCTTGATTTCTTCCAGAACCAAAGTCTGCGTTTATCGCTTGACCCTCAGCTTGCCCTGCTCAACCAACCACTTCCCGAAAGTGGCGTTTTTCTAACCCAGGGCCTCGGTTTCCCCGAAGGTACGAGTTTTGATGTGCTGGGGCGGGCTTTGGCGGTGAACGCCAAGCAGCAGTTGCAGGCGGCGGTGACGCCCAATCTCAGTTTCAACCAGATCTTCAATGATTTACAGGGCGCTTCGCCACAGGCGTTGCCCGCGTTAATCAGCCTTGCACTCGAGTTGGGGGCGGGCGTCGGCGGCTCGGCCGATGTGCCGCTCGGCCCGCTTGCATCGGCCGATGTTTCCACCGGTGCCAAGGGTGACCTGTCCTACACCCTGTACCAAGTACCGCCTGCCAATATGACGCGGCTCGATGCGCTGACGGCTTTAATCCAACAAGCGCACTTCCCGCTGCGCATCGATTTGGCTGATTTAAGTGCGAGCGGCACCGTGCAGCGTTTCACTTATCAATACGAATTGGATTTTGGTTTAAGCGTGCGCTTAGGGGCGAGCTACGAACACCAATTTAAGCTGTTGGGTGACTTATTTGCCGACACCGCGCTGAAGTTTGACGCCCAGGCTTCACTCAAAGCGTCGATGGGTGTCTCACTCTTTGAAAAATTTGACCTTATAATGGGAAGCTTGCCGAGCACATCCCTGGCGTCACCTTGGGTTCGGGTACGCTTGGATCGCAGCCGAAAACGCGGCTTTACCGCCGGTTTGTCGTTCGCGTTACAGGTTCAGTACAATCTCGGCAGTGTGCTGATTCAGCTTTTGGAAGACATTCTCGAGCTACGTCCGGTGCAGCAGTTCCGTGCGGCCTTGACGCGATTCGCCGACGATATTGAACCGGTGGCCCAAGGGGATTGGCAGGGCATTGTCGCCAAGTTAGGTGAGAAAGCGGCCGGTGAGTTGGCGGATCGGCTCGATTTACGCGAATTCTTGGCCGAAGGTCGTTTTGATGAAATTTGGCAAACGGCGCGGAAAATCACAACGGCTTACAACAACTTAGACGCCGAGCTGCAGGACTTTTGGCAGCGTCTGCTGTTTAAGGCGGATTTGGGCGAAGGCGCTAAAATTCGCACCACCTTGCAGGAGATTGCGGCGTTGCAAGGTTTGTCTTTGGCGCAGACGGTGAAAAAGCTGCTCGATCCCGAGTTCTCAGAACAGATCGGCATGGTCGAGGCTCTAGCAGGGACGTCGCTGGAACAGTTATTAACCGGACTGGGTTCGCAACCGCAAAAACTCATTCAACTGGCGGCCAAACGGGCACAGCAGAGTTTGACCTTCATTGAATCGTTCCCGCAACAGGTCATGGAACGCTGGCGCAGCTTGGCACAGGAATCGGGGATTGCCGGTGTGGCGGCCTTTTTGCAAAACAACCTCACGTCGCCGGACCAGTTGGCGTCGCGTTTAAGCGCCGAGATGCAGCGGTTGATTACGCGTTTGTTGGGCAAGGCGCTTGACCAAGTGAACCAAGCTGACCTGGACCGTTTACAGCGCTTTGCGAAAAAAGTTACCGAGGTTATCGGCAAAGTGAATAACTTTGACGAGGCATGGAAGCAGGCGTTGGGCAAACTCAACGGCGATTTGGGGTTCTCGGTCGGTGCCGAAATTGGGTACGAGGTGCAACGAGCGAGCCTGTTCGATATGCTCATCGACGGCAGCAATGCCAAAATGCGCGCCTTGTGGCCGCGTTTCCAGGCTTTGGATGTGGTCGGCTTTCTCGCTGATCTACCGCAAGAGGACGACGAGGACGCGTTGCCGTTTCGCATTAACCAATGTGTGTTCACCAGCAGTCGCTTGCGCACCTCGACCCTGAGCCTGTTTTTGAACCGACTCGGCCAAATATTTGACAGCGCCAAGGAAACGACCAAACGTTTCCAAGAGAGTCGACTCGAAGTTTTGACGGGTCCACCGCCGACGCGTACGGCCGAGTTCACCGGTTCCTTGATGAAGGAAATCACCAAAAACGCGTTTAAATGGACGGGCACGACATCGCTGCAGGTCAACGGCCACGCGGCCGACACCAACCTTGCCGCGCCGTTTACGCCTGAGGGTCTTTCGTGGCTGATTACGTCCTCGCTCAATCATCCGAATGTGGATGCGCCCACACTGGCGGCGGCGCGCGAGTTGTTGGCCGGCTTTGGTTTTGCCTCGTCGGCGGGTGACTTCACGCTACCGGACGGTGGCGCCGAGGCGTTTGAAGTGAACTTGCGACTCACGTTGGATCAAGCGGCCGTTAAACCCTTTATGGCGCTTGCGCGCGAGGCCGAGGCGACGGCATGGACGCCGCTGTATTTAGCGACGGCCCAACAGTTCTACGGCTCCCCACTGGTGATCGCCGATCCCATTCAGGGTCGCCCCGCTTGGCAGGTATTGCCGGAAGCGGTGCTTGCGCCGGCGTTTCGGGCCATGGTCCCGATGGTCGAGGTGCCGCCCTTTGGGACGCATATCGAGGTGCCTTTACACGACGGTGCATCTATGCGGCTGGACTTGCGCACAACCGATGGGAGCTTGATTAGCCTGGGCGTGGCGATGGCGACGGCCTCGCGGCGCTTACCCAAATTGGCGGCGGCGGCCCAGGTCGCGACCTCGACCATGACGGCCGAGAACGCCGAAACCCTGACGCGGCGTTATCCCTTTGTGACCCTAAAGACGATTGCCGACGGTTACCGTCATCCGCTATTCGCGGCGCTGTTGGTTCACCAAGTTGCCGCGGCCGATGCCGGCTTTAATCCTGCCGTGAATGGGCGCGGCTTAGCGTCCTTGCGCTTCAAGCAAAACGGGAGCTGGGATGCGCCGCGCTGGTTCGCGACAGGTGCCAGCGAGACGCCGGCGGCGGGGGAATCGCCCACGCCGTGACCGGGTGAAACCAACGCGGACATCGACGGGTCGGCGGCTTCCTTGTAGAATCAAAAATGACGTTTTATCGATACAAATGATATGAGGCTGATATGACACTTGTACTTTTGAGTTGGCTCTTGTCTTTTCAAGCGCCGACCAACCCTTCTTCTTTCCTCGACGGCAAACAACCGATCGAGGGTTTTATCGACATGGCTTGGGATGCGCGCGAAGGACAGCTTTACTTGGCCCTCGACCGCCTTGAGCAACCTTTTATTTTGGCGTCTGGGCTGGCAGGCGGGTTGGGCTCCAACGATGTCGGCCTGGATCGCGGCATGGTGGAAGACACGCGGTTGGTGTTTTTCAAACGGGTCGGTCCCAAAGTTTTTTTAATGCAACCCAATACGCGTCATGGGGCGCGTACGGAAAGTGCGACGGAGCAACGCGCCGTGGCCGACAGCTTTGCCGTCTCTGTTTTATGGCAAGGCGAGATTAAGGCCGAAGAAAGCGGCGTGGTTTACGTACCCTTTAACGATTTCCTGTTTGCCGATCGCAGTGGCATTCGTCGGCGCCTGACCGAAACCGAGCAAGGTTCCTTTGCGGTTGATCAAGCGGCCTGTTACGTTCATTTACCGCGCACCAAAGCGTTTCCGCGCAACAGCGAAATCGAAGTCATGCTAACCCTAAGTGGTTCGCAGCCAGGAGATTATGTGACCGACGTAACGCCCGACGGCACGCGGATTTCGGTGCGCCAACACTTTTCATTGGTGCAATTGCCGGAGGCCGGTTACCGCCCGCGCGCTTACCATCCGCGCAGTGGCGGTTTTCCCTACAGCGTGCGCGACTATGCCGCCCCGTTGGACCGGCCGCTCGACCAACACTGGTTGTACCGCCACCGTTTGGTGCGCAAGAAACCCAAGGCCAAGCGTTCCGAACTGGTGGAACCCTTGGTTTATTATGTCGATCCCGGTGCGCCGGCCCAAATTCGCGACGCGCTGATTGAAGGTGCGTCTTGGTGGAATCAGGCCTTTGAAGCGGCCGGCATTGTCGATGGTTTCCAAGTCAAAGTGTTGCCCGCCGACGCCGACCCGATGGACGTGCGTTACAACGTCATTCAATGGGTCCACCGTGCCACGCGTGGCTGGTCTTATGGCTGGGTCATTCCCGATCCGCGTACCGGCGAGATCATCAAAGGGTTTGTGACCTTGGGTTCGCAACGGGTGCGGCAAGATCGCTTGATCTTTGAAGGCATGTTGCCGCTGCAAAAGGACGGCACGCGTGGCAAATGGAACCCGGTCGAATTGGCCTTGGCGCGCATTCGTCAGTTGGCGGCGCACGAGGTTGGTCACACCTTGGGGATTGCGCATAACTTTGCCGCCAGTGCCCATGACCGTGCGTCGGTAATGGATTACCCGGCGCCGTTGGTGACCTTGCGCGACGGCGAACTGGATTTCAGTCAGGTTTACGGCGTTGGCATTGGTGCCTGGGACAAGCAAGCGGTCAAGTATTTGTACGGCGAATGGTCTGATGAAGCGAAAGGCTTGGCTGGTGTTTTGCGCGAAACGGACGAACTCGGCTTGCCCTACATTACCGACGAACATTCGCGCGAGGTGAGCGACGCGCATCCGCTGGCCAACCTGTGGGACAACGGCGCCGACCCGCTCGACGAGTTCGAGCGTTTGGTGGAACTGCGCGCCTTTTTGTTGGCCGGCTTTTCGCCTGCCAATTTATCGGCCGATCGACCCTACAGCACGTTGGAAGAGGTGTTGGTACCCGTTTACCTGCACCACCGTTATCAGTTGCAGGCGGCCGCCAAAAGTATCGGCGGCATTCACTTCGACTATCGGGTGAAAGATGCGGTTGACGCCGGCACGCAAACCGGTAACCAGCCGGTGGCGGCTGATCGCCAGCGGCGCGCCCTGAAGGGTTTGCTGCAGACGTTGCGGCCCGAGTTTTTGGCATTGCCGAAACATTTACACCACGCCGTGCCGCCGCATGCGCCAGGATATCCTGCTTATCGCGAACTGTTTGCGCGTCGCACGGGTCCGGTTTTGGATGCGATGTCGATGGCCGAAACCAGCCTATCGCTGAGTTTGGACGCCCTACTTGAACCTAGCCGTTTGCATCGTGTCGCCTTGCAGCATGCCTACGATCCAGACCAGTTGGGTGTTGCCGAACTGTTGGCACAACTAACGGAAACGCTGGTGGCCGAACCGTATCAAGATGATTTAAACGGCGCACTGGTTTTGCAAGCGCGCGAGCAAACGGTGCGGGCGCTGTTGGCGGTTTACCGCGACGGCAATGTACGTGGTGATATTCGTTCGCTGGTGCGTGCCAACCTGCTGTTGTTGGTACACCAAACGGCCGGCGCCGGCGACAAAACCGTGCAGTACCACAGCAAGTACTTGCTTGACACGATTGAGGCGATGTTGGCCGAAGAGGATTACCACGAAGGAGGCGATCCGGTTGCAGTTCCGCCAGGAAGCCCAATCGGCAACTAATCACGCCGGCCAAGCGTTACAATGGGGGTCGAAACCAATCTGGTTTTCGGCCCCTTTTCTTTTGTGCCGGCGCATGAGGGGTCGGACCCTTTGGGTTGTAGGGCGGTAGTGCTGGTTCCAAGGAGGCGGCGTGGGTCGTTATGAATGGATGTATTGGGCACTTGGGATCGCGAGTTTGGGATACGTGTTCCTCAAAGAATTCTTGAAACTTTCGTCCGACAGTGAACCGGCATCAAGCGGTGAAGTCGGCGCGGCTTCGCTGTTCCGATTTCAGGCCCATTTGCGCGGGTCGACCCTGGATGAAAACGGGTTGCGCCATCACGAGGACGGGTATGACGTTCTTTTCAGTACCTTGCAGGTCGACATCCGTTTTCCCAAGGCGCGGACCTTTCCGTTTCCTTTTTTTCCCGGCGACGTGTTAACCGATGAATGCCGCTGGCTTGCGGACGAAGGGATTGAAATCGATAGGGAAGTAGCGCGGTTGATGCCGTACGATGTGCGGGTGGCGCTGTATATGAAAGGGGAGCCGGTGGCGGCGCTGTTGCAAAGAGGGCGGGTTTTAGTTGACGCCGAAGGTTTGCGTTTCATTCCGTCCGGCCCGTTTCCGCGTGCCGAAGATGACCCGTTTCTGGAAGATGTCGTGGTGTACCACGAGCTGATGGCGCTGGCGAAAAACATTGCCGAACCAGGTGATGTGATTGCCAGGTTGCGCGAGTTATTGCAGACGGACCAGAACGCAACAACCTGTGCCGGATTGGCCAAGGTCTGGTGTGCTTGGGACGGTATGGGCGTGATTCGCAACAGCGCGTGGCCCGCACCGGTGTCCGGTGCCGGCTCGGTGGAAGGCGCCGATGCGGTTCGTTTGTTTCTTCACTTGCGCGTTGCTAAACCCAATCATTACGGTGCATTTCTCGATTTGGCACCACGGCTGCCCCTCCCCTTAATTGCGGAATTTCTAACCCATATCGCGCGTTTTACCTTCCAACAGCAAGCTGATATTTTGGCGGCGGCGGTTGTGGCGGAGGGCATGTCGGACTTGGCGTTTGAAGGCGCCCAGCGGTTGCCGGAAACCTTCGCACGCCCCTTGTTGGTTGCGATCCTCCATGCGATGTTGCATCGACCGCGCGGTCGCAACGAAAATTGGTTTCTCCCACCTGTGTCGGTGATAGAAGGTTTTGTGCCGCACGAAAGCATTGATGCCGTTCTTTTGCGGGGGTTTGACCGGGGATCGGAACCATCCCTATTCTTAGATGGCTTGGGAGAGGTTGGCACGGTGGCGGTGGTGGCCGAACTGGCGATGCGACGCAAAAAGGTGAAATCACACGATCGCGCCAGGCTTGAAAGCGCGATTGACCGGCTAAAAAACCGTTACGGCCTCGAAAACGAGGGCAACCAAGGCGCCTTGAGTGCGCTTGGTGCGCCGGTCCGTTCGGACGGCAGCTTGTCACCGGCGACCTTGGCGGATGGTTTTCTGTCGTCGGCAAACGAGGCGCGCGGGCGTTTGACGGCTGAGGATGAAGAATAGCGATGAGACGCCCCGCGCTTTTGGTGGGTGATTCAGTTCCAGCAGGGGCCAGGCCATGACGGCCGATGGGTCTGCCGTTATTGACGGAGGAACAATGCTAGAGGGGAAGTGGGTATTCCTAGGTCGGTGTTACTTCAAGCTTGAACCTAATTTCTTGTTTTGATCGAGTGAAACGATGACTTGTGATGGTTTCTTGATTCAATTGCGCTTAACAAAGTGACGGTGTTGTGCCGGGGATCCTTTTTTGGGGGAGGTTTCGTTGGATCACTTTGAGGTGGTGCACCATCCTTGGATTGGTGTTCAGACGTTTTTCGTTCTTTTGGTGTTTGGTATCGCCGGCATCGGTGGTTGGTTTTTTGTGCGGTTGGGCAGCCATCGTTTGCTTCGTTGGCTGGTGCAGCGACGCCTGGTCAACCCCGTGCGCGGCCTGGCGCGCTTGCGCAAGCAGTTGCCTGGCTGGAAAAACACCGATCACGGTATCCAGGGCCGCTTCGCAGACCAAGACGTCTTGCTCAGCGAGCAAAGCGTGGAAGTGATGTTGGCCGATCCCGGTCCGAGCCCCTTTACCTTGACGCCGATTGAAAAAGATCCCTTTCTGGCGGAAATCCCTTTATTAACCGAAGATCCCGTATTCGACAAATACTACAGCCTCGTCAGCGCCGATCCGCTGATTCTGGCTTACTTCGATCGGCCGACACGGCAACGGCTGCTGCACTTACGCAGTGTGAGGGGTGATCAATCGAGTTTGCGCTTGAGCCCTGGCGCCGATTTTGGGGGATGGACCCAGGACTTTTATCATGGTTGGCGGTCGGGTCGCCACCACGAGCAGGATGCCGCTGTGCGCAAATTAGGCGGCACCTTGAGCTGGTATCTTGCTGAAATGTTGTCGCTTGGGCGTTGGTTCAATCAACCGCTGGATATCGGGACCCGCCTGCGTCAAACCCTACTACAGGAAACCGTGCCTGCCTTGCGTGACCACCTGGCGGCGCTGTGGTGTGAGGCCGCTGACGCGGGTCGGCTGCAGGATCCGACATGGCCGGAGCCGATCGGCAAACACGCCGAAGATCCTCTGCTTAATTTTTTGTTTGGTCGCGTGGTTGGGAAACAGACGTCGACGACCTATGCTCTTTTTTTACCCCATTGCGGTGCGTATTTGGAAAAAGTTTTCTTGAAGGATATCGCCGTTTGGGACGACCATGAACAACTGGCATTAATCGCCCACGGCATCACCGAAGATCGTGGTTTTAACCTGGCTCTCGAGGCGGCACAACAGTTGGGTGGACCACGCGTGCGCCGGTTTTTGTTGCAACAGGCCGAGCGTATGCACGACAACGTTCTACCCAGAAACCGCCGACGCCTGCCAGAAATGCTTCGTGGTCTGGCAGGCATGGGAACCGATGAAGACACGCTCGGTCTTGTTTGGCGATGTTTGCAACGCAAACAACATGTCCGTTTGTGCCTCGAAATCTTGAGTGAAATTGGGACCGTGGCCACCGTGGCCAAACTGGCCGAATATCGCAATTTGATAACGTTCGAAGATAGCGGTCACCTGGAGACCGCTATCTTCGAGTTGCAGCTCCGTCACCGTTTGTTAGGTGACGGGGGATCCTTGAGTCTTGTCCAGTCGGATGATGGGTGTTTATCGCCCGCCTCCGCCGAAGATGGCGACTTGTCGCCTTCGACGCGGGATTAGGTAGGGTCCGTGACAGGTGTTGTCTCGCCGGCGGCTAAAGGCTGGCGGCCAAAGCGCCCGATGAAACCAAAGACGGTGCGCGTCGCATCGTCTACGACCTCGGCGGATTAGATTGGCGGCCATGGGCGCGATTTTTTTCGTACGACTGTTCCTGATTTTGGCCGGTTTTCTGTTCCGTCGTGTTGGCGGTGATTGGATCGGTGGCGGCGGTGAACACCTTGGCGCCCTTTCGCAACCAAGTAAAAAACGAGGATGCGGCAAACCATGCGTGATCGATTGTGGCCTGACAGTTGCGCCACGGGCTGTCGCGAGGCGGCAGCATCAGCCCCGTGGTGGCTGAAAAAAAAAGCGGTGCCTTATCCCAGGCCGGTGAAGACGTATCAGGCGCCTTTCGAGAATTCATGATTCAGCCATGAGCGGCTAAGCAAATTAATCAACAGTTCGAGGGATCTGGCGCTTCAAGATATTAATTTCGGGAAGTGAGCCTTAACGCCTTTTGCACATTTTTTTAAAAGGGCGCACGCCGCCCCAGCCAATCCTTTCGGCGAATTTGTGGGGTGCGGGGATATGGTTGACCCCACATATGGTATTGACCTCCCCGAGGGGCCGCCGTATATTGGGGCTGATCCTGGCACTAGCCCGATTTGGCGGGCGGTTTAATAGGGAACCCGGTGAGATTCCGGGACTGTCGCGCAGCGGTATTTGGGAACGAAAACCGTCGCGTGCGGCGACATCGTCGTGCGCGCGATCTCCGGCGCCTCCATGCGTTCGGATCGGCACTGAAACCCCCACGGTTTTGGGAAGCCACGGTTAGTAGGCGGCCACTTGGCCACGTCCATAAGTCCGAAGACCTGCCGGATCCTTGGCGCGCCCACGCGGCCCGCCTTGGGTGTCCGAGCCTTCGCGTTAAAGGCCGTCGGAAAACGGGTCCCTTCTGTTGTATCGCGCCGCCGACGGTGCGCGTGCCGACGTGCTTGCGACCCTCTTTTCCCCATCTACGCCGGCTCGGCACCTCGACTTTTGGAGGTGCCCCCATGAATGCTTCTGCTACGACCACGCCGCCGCTCGAGCAGCTATCGGTCTTCGAAATGGTTTTTCCCGATAAAGCCAATCACTACAGTACGTTGTTTGGCGGTCAAGTCATGCAGCTAATGGATAAAGCTGCTTTTATCGTCGCCACCCGCCGCGCCCGTCGTCACGTGGTCACGGTTGCAAGTGACAATGTTTCTTTCATTGCGCCGGTTAAGGTCGGTCACCTCGTCGAAGTCCGCGCCGCCCTGACCAAGGTCGGCCGTACCTCGATGCAGGTGCTTACCGAACTCTTTAGCGAGGACGCCCTCTCTGAAGATCGCACCCTCTGCGCCTCCGGCACCTTCACCCTGGTCGCCCTCAACCACCACGGCAAACCCGTTGCCGTTAGCGCTGAAGCGGCCACCGTGGGCGGTGACGTATGAGTATTGAGATCCAGACCGCGCCGGTCACCACCGAACCCTACCGCGTCATTCGCCGCAATGGCGAGATCACCTCGTGGGACCCCCACAAAATTGAGTTGGCGTTAACCAAAGTCTGCATCGCCGTGCATGGCGCCGCCGTAGCGCAATCACAAACCATGCACGAAAAAGTGGCCGGGCTGACCGAAGGCGTTTGCCAAGCCCTGACGCGCCACAAAACGGCGGAAACGCCGATCCATGTTGAGGAAATTCAAGATCAAGTAGAGCTGGCACTGATGCGTGCCGACGAACATCGCCTCGCGCGCGCCTATGTGCTTTACCGTGAGCAACAAGCGTCGTTGCGCAAGCAACAACAGGGCCCGGTTGCCACCCACGACGGCCTGCCCGTCCTGCAAGTCAAAGACCGCGACGGCGGCACCGCACCACTCGATCACGGCCGGTGGCAAGGCGTGCTGGCGCGTGCCTGTGAGACGTTGGACCCTGAAGAAATCGCCGTGCTTTATCGCCAAACCGTCGAAAACCTGTTCGACGGCGCCGGCATTGACGATATTTACCGCGCGCTGATCCTCACCGTACGCGGCCGCATTGAGGTCGACCCGGCTTACAACCAAATCGCCGTCGCGCTCTTGCTCGATCAAACCGCCGCCCAAGTGCGTCGTACCGTCGGCGACGAGGACCGTTACGGCGAAGCCTTTGACTACGGCCGCCTCTTCCGCCTCGCACTCCAGCACGGCATCACCGCCGAATTAGTGGATCCGCGTTTGGCTGAATACGATCTCGATAAATTGGCCGCCGCTCTAGAACCGCAACGCGACCGCGACTTGCAATACCTCGGTTTGCAAACGCTGGTGGATCGCTACTTCTTGCGCCACAACGACACGCCGATTGAATTGCCGCAATTGTTTTTCATGCGGGTCGCCATGGGTTTGGCGCTCAACGAAATTGACCGCGAGCAACACGCGATTCGTTTTTATCGTTTGCTGTCTTCGTTTCGTTTTATGTGTTCTTCGCCGACGCTGTTCAACAGCGGCACCCGCTATGCTCAGCTTTCCAGTTGCTTTCTGACGACCATCAACGACGATCTCGGTGACATCTACAGCGCGGTGCGCGACAACGCGCTGTTGTCTAAGTTTGCCGGCGGTATCGGCAACGACTGGACGCGTATTCGGGCTATGGGCGCCCCGATTAAAGGGACCAACGGCCGTTCACTCGGCATTGTGCCTTTTCTCAAGGTGGCCAACGATACCGCCGTCGCCGTTAACCAGGGCGGCAAACGCAAGGGTGCGGTCTGTGCCTACCTGGAAATGTGGCACTTGGACATCGAAGAGTTTTTGGAACTGCGCAAGAATACCGGTGACGACCGCCGCCGTACCCACGACATGAACACGGCCGTGTGGGTGCCCGACCTCTTCCTCAAACGCATTGAAAACGAAGGGGATTGGACGCTGTTTTCACCCGATGAGGTCAACGATCTGCACGACAGTTACGGGGCCGACTTTGAACAGCGCTACCTTGCCTATGAACGCGCCGCCGCCGCGGGCCAACTGCGCCAAGCACGCACCATACCCGCCTTGCAACTGTGGCGCAAGCTGCTGACGATGTTGTTCGAAACCGGCCACCCTTGGATTACCTTCAAAGATCCCTGCAACCTGCGCTCCCCGCAACAACATGCGGGCGTGGTTCACAGCTCGAATCTGTGTACCGAAATCACGCTGAACACCAGCGATCAGGAAATCGCCGTGTGTAATTTGGGTTCGGTCAACCTGCCCGCCCACATCGACGAAAACGGCCTCAACCACGAACGCTTGCGCGATACCATCCACACCGCCATGCGCATGCTCGACAACGTCATCGACATCAACTACTACACCGTCCCGCAAGCGCGCCGTTCCAATCTGCGCCACCGGCCGGTGGGTTTGGGACAAATGGGTTTCCAAGACGCACTCTACCGTCTGGGTTTGGCTTACGATTCCCAAGAGGCGGTGACCTTTGCCGACCGCAGCAGCGAAGCGGTTTCCTATTACGCGCTGGAGGCGAGTAGTGCCTTGGCGGCCGAACGGGGTACCTATCCCAGTTACCAAGGTTCGCTCTGGCAGCAAGGCGTGCTGCCGATTGACTCGCTGGCACTGTTGGAACAGGGGCGCGGTGGTTGGTTGGAAGTGGACCGTGAAACCACGCTCGATTGGGACGCCTTGCGGACCCGCATCGCCGCCGACGGCATGCGAAATTCGAACTGCCTGGCGATTGCACCGACGGCGACCATTGCCAACATCTGCGGAATTAGTCAATCGATTGAACCCACCTACCGCCACCTGTTCGTGAAATCCAACATGTCCGGTGATTTCACCGTCATCAATCCCTACTTGATTGAAGCCCTACGCGCCGAAGGCATCTGGGACGAAGCCACACTGGCCGATCTCAAGTACTACGACGGTTGCCTCGCGCCGATCAAACGCATTCCCGAAAACCTCAAACGCCGTTTCCGTACGGCATTTGAAATGGAACCGGAATGGTTGATTGAAGCGGCGGCGCGCCGCCAGAAATGGCTCGATCAAGCCCAATCACTCAACCTCTACTTGGACCAACCCTCCGGTCGGAAGCTCGATCAGATGTACCGCTTGGCTTGGCTACGTGGTTTAAAAACAACCTATTACCTCAGGAGTATGGGGGCCAGTCATGCCGAAAAGGTGACCGTTCAACAGGGCGAACTCAACGCCGTACGGGCCCAGAGCGCTGCAAGCTGTTCGATTGAAGACGGCGATTGCGACGCCTGTCAGTAGAACGGATGCGGCGTCGCGCGCGGCGCCGACTTGATGTTGGAACATCGGCCGGTTTGGCCAAAGCAAAAAGGAGAACGATATGTTGGATTGGCAAGATGGATCGGGAACAAACGCGGTGGCTGAACCGCCGCAGGCGGAAAGCAAAGACAAGAGCCACGGCGCGTCCGGGCTTGAGGCGATTGAATTGGGGGCGGGGCGGGTCACCGTCGACGAGAAACGGCTCATTAATTGCCGCGCCGACCTCAACCAATTGATTCCCTTTAAGTATCCCTGGGCCTGGGACAAGTACCTGACCGCCTGCAACAATCACTGGATGCCGCAGGAAATCAGCATGGCGGCCGATGTGGCCATGTGGCAAGATCCACGCGGGTTATCGGAAGACGAGCGCACGATTATCAAACGCTCCTTGGGATATTTCTCCACTGCCGATTCGTTGGTCGCCAACAATTTGGTGCTGGCGATTTACCGTCACCTGACCAACCCCGAATGCCGCCAGTACTTGCTGCGCCAAGCCTTTGAGGAAGCGCTGCACACCCATGCCTACCAGTACGTAATTGAGAGTTTGGGTTTAGACGAAACCGAGGTCTTTAACACCTATCGCGAGGTGCCCTCGGTGCATGCCAAGGCGGCGCTTAGCCTGAGTTTTACCAAGGCCCTGTGTGATCCTGATTTTAAAACCGGCACCACCGCCGCCGACCGCGAGTTCTTGCGCAACCTGATTGGCTTTTACCTGATCACCGAAGGCATTTTCTTTTACGTGGGTTTTGTGCAAATCCTGTCGTTTGGCCGCCAGAACCGCATGGTCGGCACCGCTGAACAGTTTCAGTACATCCTGCGTGACGAAAGCATGCACCTCAATTTCGGCATCGACGTGATCAACCAAATCCGGACCGAAAATCCCGAGTTGTGGACGCCGACCTTTGAGGGCGAGATCCGCACCATGATCGAGGAAGGCGTCGCCCTGGAGGAGGCCTACGCCGTCGACACCATGCCGCGCGGCGTGTTGGGGCTCAATGCCGCCATGTTCCGCGACTACCTGCGCTACATCGCCAACCGTCGTTGTCGCCAAATCGGCATGGCCCCCTTGTATGAAGGAACGCGCAATCCCTTTCCCTGGATGAGCGAGGCGGTTGATCTCAAAAAAGAAAAGAACTTCTTCGAAACGCGTGTGCTGGAGTATCAGTCCGGTGCGGCCTTGCGTTGGTAAGCCGATTTGAACGCTCGGCTTAGGGTCGTCGGCCGCGATTGATTGGTCGACCCGGTCGGTGTGGTTGTCGCAACCATGTCGTTGGTTCTGTGTACGAGGCCTCGTCTTTCCGGCGGACGAGGCCGTTTTTTTGGGGAAATTTGGGCAAAGAGGTGAGGTGACGCTTAGCGGCTTTGGCTGAAGTGTGTCGCATGGGGTGTCAAAAATCGGCGCTTACCTGCAGGTGGTTAACAAAAAGTGTTACTGGGATTTACGGCGATCAAATACAATAGGAAGAGATTCATGGCGCACCTGAGTAGCAATATTCTAGGCATCAAACATAAAAAAGGGCCCACTGTTATAAAACAGCGGGCCCTTTCCTAAAGGTACTAATAAATACACCTTATGCAGACCACCATCAAGTGGTTCATTAAAAAGTGTAGATTCTTAGTTTCTTGGGGAGGTAGTTTGTTATTGGACCGTAATGTGAGTTACGTTGAAAGGAAAACCTTGATTGTGACTGAAATACTCAATGCCGATGGCGCCGTAACAGTTGCCGGTTTTCCCACAAGCTTCACTGGGCATTTCCCAACTAAGGCCAAAAGCATCGCCTTCGAAGTTGGGGCTATGGTTGATGGTCCAAATGATTTGCGGGGTTGATTGGAGTTGGAATGCAGGGGCGGTTTCAAACTTGCAGCCACGTGAAAATGAAACCGTTTGTTGGTGTAAGTCAACCATGCCGGGACGACGACCTGACTGTTGGGTTTGATCAAAGTGGTCGATCGCGTCCACCAGCGCGGTGAGTACCGATTGCCAGTGAAGGGCGGTGGCATTGGTCGCATCTTGCAGGGAAACCGCGTGATCGAAGGTGTCCCGAAGGGCGTTGTAGCTGATGGTGTAAGAGCCTTTGGCGCCTGCCGCCGAAGCATTGGCACCAGCCCAACTCAAGGTCGCTTGGCCTGGTTTGGTTGCCAGTTCCCAGGTTGTTGGTGTTTCACCGCTTAACTCCAGCGTCAATGAGGGACCAAATGCACAGGACGAACCAATCAGAAAGCTGCCGTGTAGGAACATCTGATCGGCACCACCTTGGCGTAAAGCGTTCTTAAACAAAGAAGATGCATAAGCCAGACGGGGAATGATGAAGCTGTAGTTTTCCGTTTCGGGATTGCCCTGGGCCGGGGGGTAATCTTGGGCAAAAGAATAGGAAGCAGTGGTGAGGAGCGTAACGAGAATCATTAATAACTTTTTCATGAATCTACCTCATGGATGATTTTTTTAGGTGCAGGCGGCATATGGGCATAACGACCACCTATCCCGGCGGTAGGTAGGCGGCGGTTTCTGAGTAAATCCGCCGCGCTTAGGGTCATATGAATAGAAATCGATCGGTGATCAGGGGAGAAGCTATCACCGCGTAAAGGTGCCCAATATTCAAATGCACCTTGATCCGATGAGTAAGCAGGTTTTAGGCCAACTTTTGAAAGCACAGTTCGTTCAGATAATTCCGATAAACAAAGTTAAAGTTATAAAAGTTGGATATCGAAAAAAAAGCGTTTCTTGAAAACCATCGCATCGTGACTTGGTTCTGTTTCTGACCGAAACTGAGGGCGTCACTTAGATAGCCGTCATTCGTTTTGGTGTTTTAACCGCGCCGCATTCTCTACCTTGTGGTCACCGTTGGCGATGGAGACTTTCCGCTGGTTCGCGTCGGCCCAGCGTGCGATGATGCGCGCCATGGATCGTTTTACGCTCGTCCCCCCCGATATTGATGTTCAAGGCCCGCTGCTTCGATTCGCCGTACGCGACATGGCCGCCTTTGCTTTGCGCAACGGTGATCTGTTCCAGCATTGGTTCCGAACGCCCTCCGGCCGCCAGGGCATTCAAGGCCACCAGCGCCTGCAACGCCGGCGCGGCAAAGGCTACCAAGCCGAGGTGCCGGTTCGCTGTCGGGTTCAGTGCGAATCTTATGTTTGTGAGATTCGGGGTCGCATCGACGGGGTGCAGCGTGACGGTGACCAGGTGGTGATTGAAGAAATCAAAACCACGTTGTTGACCTTTGATCGCTTGCCGACCAATGCGATTGCCGTTCATCTCGGTCAAGCCAAGCTCTACGCGTGGATGTACGCGGAGGAACACGACCTCGCGCAAGTGACGGCTCGTTTGACCTACTTTCATATAGAGACGGAGAAAACACACGAAATCAGCGAAGTACTGGACCGCGCTGCGCTCAAATCCTTCTTTTTTGATGTATTGACGCGCTGCTACGCCTGGCAGGTTCGTTTGCTTGATTGGCGCGCCACACGCGATGCCTCGCTGCAGACCTTGGCCTTTCCCCACGCCTTTCGCGACGGGCAGCGTCGCCTTGCCGGCGAGGTTTTTCGGGCCGTGCGCGACGGCGCCGTGCTTTTGGCCGAGGCGCCCACCGGCATTGGCAAATCGCTCGGCGTGGTGTTTCCCGCGCTAAAAGCGATGGGCGCCCACGGGCTTGACTCTTTGTTTTTTCTCACCGCCAAGGGCACCGGCCAAGCTGCCGCACATCATGCCGTGCGGCAATTGTACGCGGTCGGTTTGCGACTCAAAAGCCTGGTGGTCAATGCGCGCGATAAAACTTGTTTCGAAACCGAAGGCTCTTGTGACCAATCGCGGTGTCCTTTTGCTTTGGGTTACTACGACCGCTTTCGTGCCGCGATGGAAGCCTTGTTCGAACGCGATTTGCTGGACCGCGAAACACTGGCCGAAGTGGCCCGCGACCATCAGGTTTGTCCCTTTGAGCTGTGTATGGATATGACCCCCTACGTTGATTTCATGATCGCCGACTACAATTACGCGTTTGATCCCGGCGCCCATTTACGCCGGTTTTTTGGTGAGGAAAAAGGTGAAACCGCACTGTTGATCGACGAGGCCCACAACCTTGTCGATCGCGCGCGTTCGATGTTTTCCGCTTCGTTTGAGAAACGCGATGTTCTGGCGGCACGACGGGACCTCAAACAAGCCGCGCCCAGCGTGGCGCGCGCACTGGCCGGTCTGAACCGGCGCTTGAAGGCGGTGCACGGCGAACTGGAGGCAGCGGGCGAATCGCAGCGCGTGGTGCAGGCCTGCGATGCCAAGCTCGTCAGTGGTTTAGAGCGGGTTGGCACGGCCTTGGCGGTTTGGAAAAGCGAGCCGGCGCAAACCCTGTTTGACGAGCCTTTGCCCGAGGTGTTGCGCGAGTTAGCGCGCTTCCGTCGCCTTTGCGACTTCTTTCAGGAAGAATTTGTGTGGGTGTGGCAGCGATTTGGGCGGAACTTGAAAGTTCAAATCCTGTGTCTCAATCCCGGCCCGATGCTGCGTCGTCGTTTGGAAATGGTGCGCGCGGCGACTTTCTTCAGTGCGACTTTGGCGCCGTTTGACTACCATCAACGGTTGTTTGGTTTGGATGAGACGGCTCGTCGATTGCGCCTGCCCAGCCCGTTTGCGGCGGCACAACAGTACACGGTGATTGCCGATCACATTTCGACGCGTTACCGCGACCGTGCGCAAAGCTTGACGGCGCTGACGGCGTTGATCGCGGCGGTTGTCGGCGCCAAACGCGGTAATTACCTGGTGTTTTTTCCTTCGTACCAGTACTTGCAGCAGGTATTGACACCATTCCAAGCGCTGTGCCCCGAGGTCGATTGCGTGGTGCAGGAACGCGCCATGGATGAAGCCGCACGTTTACAGTTCCTCGAGACCTTTACCACCGACCGACCGCGATCCCTGGTGGGTTTTGCGGTGATGGGCGGTGTTTTTGGGGAAGGGGTTGATTTGGTCGGCGAGCGTTTGATCGGCGTGGTGGTGGTCGGCGTGGGTCTCCCCAAGATTTGTTTGGAACGGGACCTGATTCGCGACCACTTTGGTGCCGGTGACGGGTTCCATACGGCTTACCGGGTACCGGGATTTCACAAGGTGCTGCAAACGGCCGGTCGCGTGATTCGCGACGAAGGGGATCGCGGCGTGGTGTGTTTGGTGGATTCGCGCTTTACCTCGCCGGATTATCTTGCGATGGTACCGTCGTTTTGGTCGCTATATCGGGTCAACCACACGCGTGTTTTGGAAGAAGGGTTGCGCGAATTTTGGAATCGCGCGACACTCGACTAAAGCGTTGATCCATTTAGGCTGACGGTGATGTCAGTCGGCGTTACGAGGAGGCACCGTGCTCACGGTAGACTGGTACTTCGATTTCATTTCGCCCTTTGCGTACCTGCAGTGGGTGCGCCTGCAAAACGACTATGACGATATCGCGCTGCGACCCCAGCCCATTTTGTTCGCGGGTTTGCTGAAGCACTGGGGTCAGTTGGGCCCGGCCGAAATTGCGCCGAAACGCATTTTCACCTATCGCCACGTGGTATGGCGTGCGCGCCAAGCTGAGATTCCCTTTAGCATGCCCTCGGCGCATCCGTTTAACCCGCTTCGTTTTCTGCGTTTGGCGGTGGCCGCTGACTGTCGCGCGGACGCCGTCGACCGCATTTTTCGGTTTATTTGGGCTGAAGGTGGTGCGCTCGAAGACGACGCCGCCTTTGAAGCCTTGGGTCATGCGGTTGATGTGAAAAAGCCGCTGCAGGCGGTGGCGGGCACGGCGGTTAAAAACCGTTTGATCGCCAACACGGAACAAGCGGTGCGTGAAAATATTTTCGGTGTACCGACACTGTTGGTTCACGGCGAACCTTTTTGGGGCGAGGATGCCACCGATTTGGCGATGGCGGTGGCGCGCAACCCCGATTTGTTGCAGGAAGAAGCCTTCCAAAAAGCAAGCAACCTACCGGTTGGCATTCAACGGCGGTAGGTTGCGTGGTGGCGCGGCGTGCTGCCGCCGCGTTTATATGGGCGATGCAATTACTCGCGAGTGCGGGCCTCGACTTCTTCGGGGGAACCCAAGCGCTGGCGCACATAACCAATGATGATGTCGTAGATTTCGGGATGGCTGTTGGACAGCGTATCCAGTGCTTGCGAGTTGAGTTCGAGCACTTCGACGTTTTCGGTGCAGGTAATGGTGGCGGTGCGCGGCTTGCCGGTAATTAAACCGATTTCGCCGAAAAACGCACCTTCATTGAGGTGGCGCACTTGTTGGCTTTTGCCGGTGCGGGTGCGCACGTAAACGCGAGCGCTGCCGTGGACCAACACCAGCATGCCGGTGCTGGGTTCACCCTCGGTAAAGATGATTTCTCCTGGCTGATAGGAGCGGTTTTCCAGACGTTCGAGGAGCGCGGTCAGTTCCTCTAACGAGAAGCGGCGGAACAGCGGCGAGAAGGTGAGCGCATCGGAGAGTTCCGGCTCGTCGACGTGCTCGAAGTTGATTTCCAACTCTTGTGACTGAATGATCAGGTCGTCGTCGGATGCTTGGGCAATCGGAATCCCCGCGCTTAAATCCATGGGCGAGCTGGGTTGTGGTTGACTTTCTTTTTGCTCGTTGGCGATTTTGGAAACGATCAAACGTTCCTGCTGAACGAGCTCGTCATTGCGCTCGGGCAGTAGGCGTTTCATGTGTTTCAAAGAAGCCAGGGCCTTGGTGAAGAAGCCCGCCTTCATGTAATCCTGCACAATCGCACTGCAAACGGAATAACACTCGCGTTTCTTGCCGAGCCGATGCAAAATGTCGGCTTTTTGCTTGCGGAAAAAGTGGTTGCTGGGATCGGCTTTGAGCACGGTATCGAGCGCCTTGAGCGCGGCGTCGTACTTTTGTTTGGCGATCAACTGGTTAACTTTCATGATCTCGCGATTGGTTATCGGCATCGGCGAGCCTCCATACATGGTAAAACCCGGCCGGCAGGCGACGGGTTGGGTTTGGCTATCACCCAAGGATAACCCACTTCGGTGCGGATCGCGACGCTCGAATGAAGGATCGGGTTGCCAAGCGCAGTGCTCGGTATGTCGCGGTGGCGTGGGTGGTGACTCGGGGTGTGCGTCTTGCGTCACTCTACCATTTCCGCGTCGGCCTGAAAGCGAAAATGAAGCAGATGTGCGCGGGCGAGCAAGCCGGCATAAAAAAAGGGCCCCGTGTGGGGCCCACAATGTCGTGATCGAATAATAGATCGATGAATGAAGACTTAGCGCAGCACCAGCTTGCGCGTAACTTGATGGTCGCCGGCTTGGACTTCAATGTGCCAGTCACCTTGGCCGGCACCTTTGGGCAGGTCGAAGGTCAGGTTAAACAAACCACTGCCGACTTTGCCGCGGTAGACGGTTTGGCTGTCGTGATCGGCATGGGTCAGGCGCACGGTCACGTTTTCACCGGCGGGCAGGCCCAACAGCAGGTGGGCTTCGCCGGCGCGTGGCAGGCCGTAAACGCCCAAAACCTCGACGTGTTGCAAGGCGTCGGTTCGCGGCGCGCCCCAAGCGAGGTCGCCCTTGGTTTGGGTTGGTGCCGCCGCCGGAATGACGGTTTTCGCGGCGGCCGGCGACGATGTTTTTTCAATACGCGAGCGACCGGCGTTGGCGTAGTAGGCCCAGGCAAACTGTTCGCCGTTATCGGGACGATCGATGCTGTTGACCCAGTACCAATCGGCTTGCACGCGGTTTTCCCGCACGTCCAGCACGTAGTAACCATGGTGGCTCAGGTCGACACCTTTGACCTGTGGGTTAATCGTGTTGAGCAGACCTTCGACAATTGACGGCGGAATGCCGACGAACTCGTCCAAGTTGTCGCTGGTGACGGATGGGGTAACGAACTCAACCGCCGCCGAGGTGGTGCGGAAGAAGGAGTAGGCCCACATGTTCTCAGGAACATCGCCGGCGATGGCGCTGTGAATGTCACCAGTCAAAACAACCACGTTGTCGATGTCGCGATCGCGAATGGTTTTAAGCAAACGGCCGCGTTCGTCTTTATAACCGTCCCAGGCGTCTTTGTTGGTGAAACCGACAACCGGCATCATCATGACTTGGTTGCCGAGGATTTTCCAACGCGCCGAAGAGTTGCGCAGGTTGTCGAGCAGCCAGGTCAATTGTTCGGCGCCGAGAATCGAGAGGTCGGCTTTGTTTTGGGTGCTTTCTGACTGGCTGAGTTGTTGTTGCAAGGCGGCCCAGTCGTCGGCGCTGAACGGCGCTTTTTTGGCGCTGTCGTCTTGTTGCAGGTCGGCCCACAAGGCGGCGGCCAAACGGTCCATCAAGCCGGCGAAGGTTTCGTTTTTGGCGACGATTCCGCCCTGGAGGGTGACCGATTGGGTCAAAAACTCTTCAACGAACAAACGAATATCGGCTTGGGTGATTTGGTCGGCCTTTTTGAGACTGAGGTTCTGCACCGAGGCCAAGCTGTTGAGGAAACCCATCTTTTCCATTTCGAGATCTTTTTCGCGACCCTCAATACGGGTGTCGAGCATGATCAAGTCGACCAAGTCGCCGTATTGCAGTTTGCGGTAAATGCGGTTGGCGACGGCGTTTTCACGAATCGGCATCCACTCGAAGTAGGCTTTAAAAGCGTTTTGTTTGCGGGTTTCCCAGTTGCCTTCGGTGGACGGGCTGTGGTTTTCGGCGCCGTCTTTAAATGCGTCGTTGGCGAACTCGTGATCGTCCCAAACGGCGATGAAGGGGTGTTGTTGGTGAACGCGTTGCAGGTCGTTGTCGAGGCGGTAAAAGGAGTAACGCACGCGGTAGTCCGACAGGCTGATGATTTCGTTGGCGGGTTCGTGGCCGCGATCCACTTCGGGATCGTAACCGTAGCCGCCGTCGGCGTATTCATAGATGTAGTCGCCGAGGTGAATGACGGCGTCCAGGTCGGCGCGTTCGGCCAAACGGGCGTAGGCGTTGAAATAACCGCCCTGGTAGTTGGAGCAACTGACAATGGCGAAACGCAGGTGGTCAACGGGACCGCTGGGCGCGGTGCGGGTGCGGCCAACCGTGGATGTGCGGCCGAAGGATTCAAAGCTGTAGTAATAGGTGCGGCCGGCGTCGAGGCCGGTCACATCCACTTTAACGGTGTAGTCGCGGCCGGCGTCAGTAGCGAAGCTGCCGTTTTGAACGACGTTGGTCATGGCGGCGTCGGTGGCGACACGCCAGGTGCCGTTGACGGTACCGTCTTGTTGGGGCGTGACACGGGTCCAAATGATGACGCGGTCGGCAAGGGGATCACCCGAAGCCACACCGTGGTAGAAGGGCCACAGGTTGGGGTCGTAACGCACGGCAAGGTTGTCGTTGTGTTGGATAGGAACCAGGACGGCATTGGTAGAAGCCGGTTGTTGGGGCGTGCCCAACAGAAACATTAGGGCACAAGCTAGATGAAACATAAATCTCCTCGTGATGAAAACCCGTCCGGGACGGCCCGACCCGACCACAAACGCCGGTGAATTTGCGACAAGAACGACAACAACGGCGAGATGTAAAAAAGAACGAAAACGAAAAAGCAGCGGTGCGGCGGCCTTGAGACGGCGCGGGTTGATGAAAAAATGCGTATTGCAGGTTGTGCTTTGCAAACCGGACAAAGCTATCAAGCCTTTGTTTTAAAGCGGTTAAAAATCGAAGAAGGTTCTATTGGGCTTGTGTGAGGCACGTGTGCGGTTAGAAAAATCGGCGCCTCGTTTTTTTAGGCGGACTCGATGCGAAAATACGGCGGCGGCCGCCCCCACCTATACCGTGGGAATGCGCTTATGTTTGGCGGCGCGACAAGCTACAATGGACGACGATCTCGGACGCGAAGAACAATTCCCCGTGCGCTTGGTTCGCGCGAATGGTCCGGACGGCGTTTTCGAAACGTCGCGTTTGCGGCTTCGGCCTGTCGTGGTGGGGAAAGGTTCGGTTGTGTTGGTGCCCGCTTCGCGCGGCGGTTTTCCCGTTCTGTTTCTGGGGAGCATCGGTCCGGTTTATGCCGTCGGTGCGGGTTCGGCCAACAGCCTCGTTCGTCATTTAATTGGAGTTGAACGACATGATTCACGACAACATTTTATCCCTGATTGGCAATACCCCGGCGGTGCGCATCAATCACATCGATACGGGTCCCTGCGAGCTCTACGTCAAATTGGAAAGTCAAAATCCCGGCGGTTCGATTAAGGACCGCATCGCCATGGTCATGATTGAAGCGGCCGAGCGCGAGGGCAAAATTAAACCTGGCGGGACCATTATCGAAGCCACCGCGGGGAACACCGGCCTTGGGCTGGCGTTGGTGGCGGCGCAGAAGGGTTACCACATGATCGTGGTGGTGCCGGATAAGATGAGTAAGGAAAAAATTGGGCACTTGCGCGCGATGGGGGCCGAAGTCATCCTGACCCGCTCCGACGTCCAAAAAGGCCACCCGGAATACTACCAAGACCTGGCCGAAAAGATTTTGGCCGAAACGGATAACGCCTATTACATCAACCAGTTCAGCAACCCCAATAACCCGATTGCCCACGAAACCTGGACGGCCAAAGAGGTTTGGGAACAATTCGACGGCCAATTGGATGCCGTTGTGGTCGGCGTCGGCACCAGCGGTACCTTAACCGGTTTTAGCCGCTACCTCGCCGAAAACGGCCCCGACGTGGAACTGGTCATTGCCGACCCGGTCGGCTCGATCCTGACCGAATACGTCAACACCGGCCAAATCAAAAAAGCGGGCAGTTGGTTAATCGAAGGCATCGGTGAAGACTTTATTCCCGGCATCGCCGATCTTAGCCGCGTCAAAACCGCCATTTCTGTTTCCGACCGCGAAGCCTTTTTGGCGGCCCGTGAATTGCTGCAGAAGGAAGGCATCTTCGGCGGCTCGTCGACGGGTGCGCTGTTCCACGCGGCCGTGACCTGGTGTCGCCGTCAAACCGAACCCAAGAAGGTGATGACCTTCTGCTGCGACAACGGCAACAAATACCTGTCCAAGGTTTACAACGACTACTGGATGGTCGATCACGGCTTGATGGATCGCAAACAAACCTTCGGCGACGTGCGCGACGTCATCGGTCGCTTGATGAGCGAACGGGCGACGGTTACGATCAGTCCGGCGGAGCCGCTGATTTCGGCGCATAAACGCATGATCCTGCACGAGATCTCGCAGTTGCCGGTTATGGAAGAAGGCAAGTTGGTCGGTATTTTGGACGAATCCGACCTCTTGCTCGCGGTTCATAATGATCCCGGCGCCTTCGGCAAATCGGTTCAGGATTTTATGGTGACGGACTTGAAATGGGTGCCGACGACGGCGTCATTGGAAGACTTAATGTCGATGTTCGCCAAGGGCCATGTTGCCCTGGTGCGCGACGATGACGGCCACTTCTGGGGCATTATCACCAAAATTGACGTGATTAACTACGTGCGTCGCAAGTACAGCACCTAATGGGTAACGCGGCGCGGGTTTTTGATCCGTGCCGCGTTTTTTATCCAGGGTTGATGAACCTAGGCCGACGTCGGGCATGTTTCCTCCTCAAAAACCTTTTTTTGGTGAAAGGCTTTTGAGGAGGAAACATGTTAGGTGGGGGCGTGGTGGATTTGTCACCCTGTTGTTGTCATAGGATTGATGTGGATTTTTGCCGCCAGGCCTTTTGGTTTTCGTTATAATGCGGCTTTATACATTTTTTTGCTTACGTACAGGTTTCAACATCACACCCGCATTGTCATTTGATCGTGCGGGTGACTCTTCCTTTTTGGGTTTTCGAGGGTTCTATGTTGAAACGTTTTTTATGGGTCGGCCTGTTATGGCTGCCGTTATGGGCGCAAGATTGGTCTTTTGAAGAAGTGAGTCGTCAGGCCGGACTGATTTTTGAACACGGGTACAGCGGTAATACCGAGCCGGAGTTTATGGCGGGCGGTGCGGCGGTGGCCGATTACGACCGCGACGGTGATCTCGACCTGATGGTGGTGGCCGGTTCGCACGGGCGCAATGCGTTGTTTCAGAACCAGGGCAACGGTACCTTTGTCGACGTGGCCGAGGCGGCTGGACTGGTGTTTCCCGACCGCTTTGATAATGCGCCTAACTTTGGCGACCTCAACGGTGATGGTTGGCCGGATCTGTTTCTGGGGGCGATTAAAGGCGGTGGCCCCAAAATTCTGCTAAACGACGGCGCGGGTGCCTTTGTCGACGCGACGGCGGCGAGCGGTCTGACGGTGAGTGCCGATGTGTACGGGGTCACCTTTGGCGATCCCGATCGCGACGGCGATTTGGATCTCATGCTGGCTTTTTGGGCCCAGCACCACGAGGGTTACTTTTGGCGCAATGACGGCTCGGGTCGTTTCACTATGGCCGATGCGGCGGTGGGTCTTGATCAAGCCTTGTTGGGTGTGAACGCCTTTACGCCTAGCTTTAGCGATGTGAACAACGACGGCTGGCCGGATTTGTTGGTGGTCGCCGACTTCCGTACCACCACCTATTTCCTCAATCGCGGTGGCGGTTTTTTTGTGGAAGGGGAGCGCACGCCGCTGACCGACGGCAACGGCATGGGATCGGCGCTGGGCGACATCGACAACGACGGTGATTTGGATTGGTTCGTCAGTTCCGTCGGCGTGGTCGAAGGCAACCCCAACCAAACTTCAACCGGAAACCGCATGTACCGCAACCTGGGTGACGGCCGGTTTGAAGATGCGACCGACGAATGTGGCGTGCGCGAGGGTCATTGGGGTTGGGGCGCGACCTTTGGCGATTTCGACAACGACGGCGACCTGGATCTGTTTCACGTCAACGGGTTTTTGGGGTCCTTTTCCGCCGGTTACGACCGCGACGCCACCAAGTTATTTGTCAACGACGGTAGCGGCCGTTATGGGGAAGAGGCCGTCGCACGTGGCATCGACGACCGTTTGCAGGGTCGCGGTGTCATTAGTTGGGACTACGACGACGACGGTGATCTCGATTTGCTGGTGGCCAACAATGCCGGGCCGCTGCAGCTTTATCGCAACAACGGCGGCAACCAAAACCATTGGTTGCGTGTGAGCTTGGCGCGCGACGGCCGTGAGGATTTGGCCTTGGGTGCGCGCGTTCGCATTGAAACAAGTGCGGGCGAACAGGTGCGCGAAGTGCGCAACGGCGGCAATTACGTGTCGCAGAATCCGGCGGAGGCGCATTTTGGTTTGGGTGCAGTTACGCAAGTGGAACGCGTGTCGGTACGTTGGCCGGACGGTTTGGAGACCAGTTACGGCCCGTTCAGCGTCGATCAGGCTTTGTTTTTTAACCGCGAATCCGGCCAAACCTGTGGGCTTGTGCCGGGGCCGCGCCGCTTGGTGCATGTCACCGCCAATGGCCGCGGCTTCACCACCGACCTGCGGTTGGTCAACCGAGGCGAGGCGTCGGCTTGGGTCGATGTGACCGCGCTGGATGATAAAGGCGCGTGGCTGGCGCATCGGCAAATGGCGATGGCGGCGGGCGCGGCGACGGTTTTCGACGGCGTCAACGGTTTTGGCGATGTCAAACCGGCGCAGGTTTTGGTAACGGCGCCGGCGTTAGTAACGGCCCAAATTGGTTACCGTCACCAGCAAACTTCGGCGACGTTGGCGACTGTTCCGCTGGAAAAAGTTGCCTGGCGACACGTGTCTTTTTACAGCGGCAACCCCTCGCTGGTTTTCGACGGGGTGGCGATCGTGAATGCCGCTGATACGCCGGCACAAGTGCTCGCTCGACGATATGACGGTGCAGGTGTGATGTTAGATGAGGTGATGGTTCACGAGAACTTGGCAGCCTCGGCCAAAAGCACCCATCTCGTGGGGGACTGGTTTGCGACGCTTGGCGAGGGCGACCGCATCGATCTCATCAGCGATCAACCGCTTCAATCCGTCGTTTTGCGCGGGACCTGGGTCAGTGTGACGCCGGCCTTGTTGATGGCGGTGCCGGTGACGGGTCGGGAGTAAGGAGGGCGCGAACCTTGGGCGGTTTCGGCCAAGGTTCGCACGAGGATAGGTAAGCAGGCCAACATGATGTTTCCTTAAATTTCGGCTTGCCAGGAACGCAGGCCGCGATGCAGGGCGAGTTGGGCGGGGCGCATGACCGCGCGACGACGTTGGAACCAGACACCACGTACTCTACCGACTGAGCTACCCTGCCGAATCGGTGGCAGGGCCGAGACTTGAACTCGGGTCACGGGTGGTTGGGGCCAACGGTCGCCGGTCGTTTGCGCGTGCCGTAACAGCGCACGTACTACCGGTTTCCATTGCATAAAGAATTCCTTTTTGGGTTTGGGATCAGCGACAAGATTGCTGTGACTGAACGCGACCAAGTCGCTCAAAGTTACGAAGTTTGTAGTCACAGCGGCATTCGCCGAACAAAAGTGGTTGTTTGGAAATGAGGATCGGCGACAAGGAATGATGTGACGAAACGCGACGAGGTCGCACAAAGTGAAAGTTTGTAGTCACAGCGGAATTCGCCGAACAGAAATGGTTGTGTGGCGCAAGGGATCGGCGACAAGGAATGATGTGACGGTTCACCGCTCTCCCAACTGAGCTACCCCGCCACAATAGCGGGACCGAGACTCGAACTCGGGACCTGTGCATGGTTAATGTAGTCACACCGGCATTCGCCGAAAGAAAAATCGCTAATTTGAAAAGGGGATCGGCGCCAAGGTTGATTTGACGTTCTTTTCACTGCTCTCCCAACTGAGCTAGCTCGCTTCAGCAGCGAGACCGAGATTCGAACTCGGGTCTTTGAAAGGTGCATGTAGTCGCCTCAGCATGCGCCGAAGGTTTTAGTGAAAATTGGGGATTGGCGACAAGGAGGGTGGTGATAGACTCCAGTGCTCTCCCACTGAGCTACCCTGTTACGTCGTAACAGGACCGAGAATTGAACTCGGGACCCTTGGATTAACATGTAATCACCATGGCATTCGCCAAACGATAACCGGAAAGAAGGGATCGACGACAAGAGGCGTGTGACTTAAGCCCCTGCTCTAGCCACTGAGCTACCCATCCCCGTTGGGGGGACAGACCGAGAATCGAACTCGGGACATGAGGCGCCCTGTAGTCACAAGGGCATTCGTCGAACCTGTTTGAAGAAGGGACCGACGCGGGGCCGGTCCCGTTTTGGGTTACACCTCAATCGCTTTGATGCGGTTGACCCACAGACCCGCTTGCGTGTTGCCGAAGGCAAAGTCGCGAATCATTGGGAAGACGGCGTCGGAGAAGCCACCCAAGTTAAGGATGTCGTCCCGTTCTACCGCTTGGGTATGGGCATAGGGTTGAATATCCAGGCAAACCAAACGCGCGTTGGGGTTGGTCGCTTTGTAACGGTCCCATTGCTTCATGGTTTCGGTTGCCCGCGAAAAGCGGGCCGAATGTTGGCCGCCCTTAATCCACGATTCGTTGTCGGAAACGAAGATGACGAGATCCGCGCGAACTTTGTTGCGGTTCATGTACGCCAAGGGGGCCGAGCAATCGGTACCGCCACCGTTAACCGCCAGTTTGGCGGCGTTGGCGAGAATCGAATCAGCGCGTTCGACCGGAATAGTGCGAACGCTGGTATCGAACGGCAACACCACGGCATCGCGGTTGCGTCGCATGACGGCCGCCGCCATCAAGGCTGCGATGTGAACGCAGGTCACCTTGGTGGTGGAACCGGTACGATAACCGGTAACCGGGAAACCCATGGAACCAGAGATATCGGGCAGAACGGCAACGCGACCGGCGAATTCGGGCACGTTATCGACCGCGACTTCCATGGCTGCTTCCAATGCTTCTTTGATCAAAGCAGGCATACTTGCATCGATGTTGATGTAAGCGGCCAACAGTTGATAAGGAAACACTTTGGCTTGTTCAATCAAGGATCGGTCGGCCAAACGGGTCGCCACCAGTTCGCACATCGCGGCATCTTTGAAAACGCCGTGACGCAAGAAGGTGTTGAGGTTCATGCGCGTCATTTGCCAAGAGGCGTTGCGGGCGATTTGGGTCCAGGCGTCGCAATCCAAGTCGAGCGAGGTCAACATTTGGAAAGGAACCGCGGGCACCGTGCCACCGCGCAATTTGAAGCGTTCGAAATCACGAATCAACGCAGGTAACAACTCCCAATCCACTTCGCGACCGAGCAAGTAGCCGTAAAGGGCTTCCCGTTCGGGCGAGGTAGGCACCGGGTGGACCATTTTGATCACGTCGGCAAGGGACGGTTTGTTACCAACCGAGGCGCGGAACAAGGCTTCGGGCGATTTTTCGGCCAGCCAGGTGCGCACCAAACGTTTGGGGCGTGTACCTAAGGAACGCCGACCGGTAACGCCGCAGCGCATGAACTGAACGAAGTTACGCAACATACGACCGTTGTCGATGACGCGGGCAAAGGTCGAAACCAGCAAATCGGGATCGCGGGTTGCCAGCAACGCACACAACAGGGCGGGCATATCTTTCATATGGCCTTGTTCACGAGCGTAGATCGCGGTTTGTGCGATGTAACGCGGTGAAACCTTTCTGCAAAGCGACAAAACTTCGGCGAGCTGGTCTTCGGCACCCGTGTAAAAGGTTTTGTTGAAGCATCCGGTCGCCGCCAATTGGGCCAGCGCGTGTTCGGCCGGCAGGGCATAAGCCAAGCCGCCGGCTTCGTTCACCGTGTTGGCCACAGGGGTCGAGGTTCGAGTTTGGAAAAGATCAGTGTTAACCATCGGGATGCTCCTGGTATGAGGTAAATAGCGTCTTAGAGTTTTCATAGATATGTAAAAGAGACGCGAATGAATTGAATATGTAGGTCATGGTGTCGTTGGCGGGTCGCGGTGGCGACGTCGTCCGTGACGCAGAAGGCTATTACAAGGCCGGTGCCAAGTTTGAGAAAGGCGTTGAGGTTTGTATGTAAATTGTTTGAATAATTGAGTTTGCCTGTTGTTGAGTGAAAAGGCCGTGAATTTGGGATTCCGAAAGTTCGATACATTTATATATACAGTTTAGGAGTATGGATAGCCAGGCTCGCGCATGCGAATAGTTTGTAGTATGGTCCTGGCCCCGCGCGGCCTGAAACTGGAGCGCCCGCCCCGCGATTCGCGCGCCAAAGGTGTTTTTTCTTTGGTAAATCCGAGGCCTGTGGTCGGGCCGCAAAACGACCGGCGCCCGCATCCACGGAACGAGGATCGTTCAACAGTACGTTGCTTTAGCGGTCGCTTTTTACCGAAGCAGAGCGATTCGGGTGGATGAAACGGTGCAAGGTTTGACCTAGGAAACGTCAAGTGTTGGTGCGTGAAATAAACCACCGGGGTCGCGCACGACGCGTGCCGTCAGTACGGTGAACATTTTTACAAGATGTTGCAGCCCGGTGGGTTGTGCGATTTCGACGGCTTAATTCGCTTGGTTTCGGTTTTAGGGTTATAAGGCGCTTATGGCATTGTTGGCGCGACTTTTTAAGATGATGTACGCGGCCAAGGTGGTCACGCTTGCCACCAACATCTGGAAGAGCGGCAAAATGACGCTCAAAAATATCGGGTCCTGCAGATCACTGAACAACGAAAGCCCGCCAAGCACGACCAAGGAAACGAGCAGTAATGAACCGTTCCCAATATTGGCGACGGTCCGTGTTCCCGGCAAGTGTTGGCCCAGGAGTGCCAAAAAGAGGAGTGGCAGGTAAACCCAGGAGCCAACCAGCACAATCCTGAAAAAGAGTTGGTCGTATTCACCGCGGAGGTTGTCCCACAGCAGGAACGTTGTCCACAATAATTGTAGCCAGGGTGTCCACATAAACAACCGGCTCTCCTTGAACCAGCCCCAGCGCTGGTCACCAAAGCGGATCGACCCTTGCGGTAACATGCAGTGGGCGACGTACCAAAAAGTCAAAAAAACCAGCGGCCACTGTAGGTTATAGAAGTTGCGCAACCAGGGAATAGCCTGGATATTGATCCCTTGGCCATAGGCGGCCGTGGCTGCGTAAAGCGCCAACATCGTGGCCGAAGCAACGGTGATGCGACGCAGGTTCGCGTGGCGGTGCTTGGGTGAGATCAAGAGAAACCACAAGGCGATGTATGGCATGGCTTGCCAAAACGAAATGGCCAAACGTTCGCTGATTAAGGGTTCAAACCAGGGTTCATTGATTGTAGCCGCCCAATAAATGGCGAGGTGCATGACGGGCCACAAGAGACAAGACGAAAACTTCAGCAAGGGATCCTCCGTTTTGGGGTTCCGGTCCGTGGGACGTTGCGACGGATTCATTCTAAAGAGGTGCGTGAAAAAAGGCGGCTCGGGGGAAAAGGTAGCACATGACGGGACTCAAAGTTCGCCGGTCGAGGTCGGATCACCCTGAACGGCGTTTTCTCGAGCAGGCGAGGGTCGTAAGCGGGGAAGCGGTGCGTGAACCAACAGCATCGCCGCGCCCAAACCCATTAGGTTTAAACCACGTAGTAGCACCGAAACAAGCAAGCCGGTGGCGGCATCGAGGCCGAGCAAATGGCAGGCGGTGGCCAGCGACCATTCACGCACGCCGACATTGCCGGGTGTGATCACGACGGCGTCACTTAGGGTCCAAACGATAAGTAAGAGTGCGGCGGCTGGTGCTTGGATTGGGCTACCCAGCCAGGCGAATAGCAGCCACAACAGGCACACCATTGCCGCCAGGTTGATGAGGGTTAAGGCCGTAAGGCGTATCACCAACGCCGGCTCGGCCAGTGGTCGTGCAAAACCTTGCTGGAGCATGGCTGCTAGGTTTTGCAGTCGACCGCGCCAACCGTTGCTGTCGCCGGCGCTGCGTGCCAAAGGCCTGACTGCGATTGGCAAAGCCAACATGGTCAGCAACGCGAAGGTTAGCCCGGCAGGATCAAGCACTAGGGGTGTTTGTAGGCTGCGACTTAAGAGCGTGGCCGCTAACGCCGCCGCCAACATGGCGAGCAGTTCCAGCCAGGCATTGAACAGCAGGGTCGCCGCGTAGTGCGTCAGTTTTAAACCAAAGCGGGTTTTGGCTTGGTGCGCGCGATAGAGGTCGCCGGCCTTAAGCGTGAAAAAGTTCATGGTGCGACCGTGGACGTGGATCTGGAACCAGGCGCGCGGGGCGGGTGGATGATCGGCGAGACGGATGGCGATGAGGTACGAAAGCGCGCCTTTGAGCAGTGTTTTGAGCAACAAAATCAGGCCGCCAATGAGCAAGTGGCTCGGGCGCAGGTGGGCCAGGGCCGTCAAGCTGTCGGGGCGACGATAAAAAAATGCGATGGCCGCAACCAGCAGGAACGATAAAAAAAGGCGACGCAGCCAGGAATGCCGTGTCGCCTTGGGGTCTCCACTCATGAGGTTCGCTCTAGAGTAGGGATGGGTGGTTGAGCCTGGTTCACGCCGAGCTACTCGCGATTAACCCGTCGCGATCAATGGCGACGAGCCACAGCTTGGCTTCGATGCCGAGTGCGCGAATGGCGGTTTCGAAATCGGCGGTGGTCAGCGTTTCGTCAAGTACCCAGGCGGCCACGGTCGGGCCGGAACCGCTCAAGAAGCAGCCTGGCAAACGCGGGTCTTGGCACCACAAGTTAAAGAGGGCCCGCGTTTGGTGCAAAAGCGGCAGGCGATAGGGTTGATGGATGCGGTCTTCGCGTGAACAGGCTAAGCCGGCCGAATCGCCGTTTGCCAATCCGGCCAACAGGCGCGAAACCAGCTCGCGATTGGCGTCGAGATCGGCTTGCGGCCAGCTCTTCGGCAGCGCGGCGCGCATGGTTTCGGTATCGGCGCGATCCGACGGTGTCGCCAGCAACACGCGCAGCCGTGGGTCGAGCGGCGCTTGTCGGCTGGTGAACAAACCATCGGCTTGACCACAGTGGGTCAAACCGCCATAGACAGCCGGGGCCGCGTTGTCGGGATGACCTTCGGCTTGGGCGCAGCGTTGAAAAATGGCGTCGCGATCCGGTTCCAGGCCGTGAACCACCGCCGCCAGCGCTTCGCCGCCGGCCAGGGCCGTGGCACTGGAGCCCAAACCGCCACAAACCGGAATCGGGTTGTCGACCATTATCGCCAAGGGGATCACCGGCTTTTGCAAACGTTCGCAGGCGGCACGGTAGGTTTTGGCGATCAGGTTGGTTTCGTCGGTCGGCAGGCTTTCCGCGCCTTCACCTTGAGTGATGACTTCGAAGTGGTCGGCCCGGCGCGCGCGAATCGTCAGACGCAGATCGTAAGCGAGCCCGAGCAAGTCAAAACCCGGGCCCAAGTTACCGGACGTGGCCGGTGCAGAAACGGTGTACAGCATGCAAATCCCTTAAGCGACAGGTACAAAACCAAGGTGTTCCGCCAGCGCTTGGCCGTCGGCTTGCAAAACTTCGACCTCTTCGGAGAAGGTCATTGCGGTTTGGGGATCTTTCAAACCGTTGCCGGTGAGGATGCAAACGACGCTGTCGCCCGGCTTGAAGAAATTTTCTCGGGCCAGCTTGAGAATCCCGGCGACGCCGATGGCCGAGGCTGGTTCGCAGAACACGCCTTCCTTGGAAGACAGCAAGTGGTAGGCCTTGAGCAGGTCGGCATCGTCGATGGCTTGAATTAAACCGCCGGATTCGTCACGGGCCGCTTCGGCTTGTTTCCAGCTAGCGGGGTTGCCAATACGAATGGCGGTGGCAACCGTTTCGGGCGCGTCCACCACGTGACCGTTGACAATGGGCGCGGAGCCGGCGGCTTGGAAACCGAGCATGGTCGGCAGGCTGTCGCTTTTGCCGGCCTCTTTGTAGGCTTTGTAGCCGGCCCAGTAAGCAGTAATGTTGCCCGCGTTGCCAACCGGCATCGCTTGGTAGGTAGGCGTGAAGCCGAGTTGATCGATAATTTCAAAAGCGCCCGTTTTCTGGCCTTCAATGCGGTAAGGGTTGACCGAGTTGACCAAGGCGACTGGGTAATTTTCGGAAAGGTAACGGACCATATTGAGGCATTCGTCGAAATTGCCTTTGATCTGTACGATGGCGGCGCCGGACAGGGCGACTTGGGACAATTTACCGAGGGCGACCTTGCCTTCGGGAATTAGGACGATGCACTTAATGCCGGCACGCGCGGCATAAGCGGCGGCGGCGGCCGAGGTGTTGCCGGTGGATGCGCAAATCACGGCCTTGGCACCGTCTTCAACGGCTTTTGAAACGGCCATGGTCATGCCGCGATCTTTAAAACTACCGGTTGGGTTGGCACCTTCATATTTAAGGAACACGCGCGCGCCGGTGAGCTCCGAAAGGTGGGGCGCCGGAATCAGTGGGGTGTTGCCTTCTTCTAAGGAAATAATCGGGGTCTTGTCGCTGACGGGGAGAAATTCGCGATAGCGTTCTATTAAACCTGCCATATCGGCACCTCATTTGGGGAATTTGCAGCGCGGTATAGGAAACGCCGCCGGAATCTGGCCAAGGAGACCTGTGCGCCGGGGAGAACCAACCAGTTGGCCGGGCTGTGCGTCCAGGGGGGGAACCTGGACAGGGCATAGCCTTGATGACCCACTAACCTAGTACAAAAAGGGCGGGAGAATCAAGAGTGAGCGCAGGGGAAGCGGCGGTGACACAAAGGGATTTTTATTTTTGTCTATGGTTTGACTAAGTATTATCCAGTCTTTGTCGATAATTCTGCTTGGCCGCTTCGGCAGCCGCCGTTAAGCTTTGAAAACTGAAGGTTGCCCTTTCGTCCCATTTTCCTGCTCGCGACATTCCAGCCAGAAAGTCACGAGCGCCAAGGAGTTATCGATGTCTCAAGACAGCCCGGTTCTGGATGCAGTTGATGGTCATTATGAAGAAACAATGGACTTGAATCCCTACGGTGAAGAAGAAACACTGGATCGCACCGGAATGTCATGTGCGCACCGCGCCGAATCACAACGTCCGAGTCGCTCCGAAGCCGAAGCGGCGGTGCGAACCCTCATCCGCTGGGCAGGTGACAACCCAGAGCGGGAAGGTCTGTTGGAAACGCCGGCGCGAGTGGCGCGTGCGTATGAAGATTTTTTTCGCGGATATACCGAAGACCCAGCGGCGATCCTCGCCAAAACCTTTGAAGAAGTTGAAGGTTACGACGAAATGGTGCTCCTCAAAAATATGCGGTTGGAATCCTACTGCGAGCACCACATGGTGCCCATTATCGGCATGGCCCACGTGGCCTACCTACCGGATCGGCGGGTGGTCGGCATTTCGAAATTGGCGCGCTTGGTGGATTGTTTTGGGAAACGCCTGCAAACGCAGGAAACCATGACCTCGCAAATCGCCGAAACCTTAGAGAAGGTGCTCAAACCGCGCGGCGTTGCCGTGCTGGTTGACGCCAAGCACCAATGTATGACCACGCGCGGGGTTCACAAAACCGAATGCGGCACGATTACGACGCGTGTCACAGGTGAATTTAAAGAAAACATTTTGATGCGTCAGGAATTTATGACACTGGTGACCTCAAGCGTGATCGGCGTGTGAGGGTGTCACGATTGGCTGGAGTTGGAAGGCGGTTGACCCGTCCCGTATATCCCGATACAGCGGGTTAACCGCCTTCCCTTTTTTTGGTCACGACGGGGAGAGGCCGGCATCAGCGATGTCGGCACGCCGACACCTTTTTGGTAAAATTGGGAGCATTGGTTTTTTATTGTCGGTGTTCTTTTTATGGTTTCGAGTGGGTTTTTGTAGATAGCTGGTTTTTTATGAGGATGTGGGCTTCTCGACCACATCGCCCTGTTCTTCGATTAAAGCAAAAGCCTTAAAGCTGCCGATAGAGAATTCAAGCTGGGCGCCGGTTTTGGGGTGCCTCGTCTTTATGGAGGTCTCGGTGCAGCCCCTTATTTTGATCGTCGATGACGACCCGATGGTCGTCAACTTACATGCCGCGTTGCTGCAGGATTATCGGCAACGCGAAGCTTACAGTGGTGCCGAAGCGTTGCGGGCGGCCGCATGCGAGCCACAACCCGACCTTATTTTGCTCGACATTTGCATGCCGGACCAAAGTGGTTTAGACGTACTGGATTCCCTCAAAGCATCCCAGGCCTTGCGTCACATTCCCGTTATTTTGGTAACCGGCCGCGCCGATGCCGCCACCGAGGCGCGTGGTTTTGCTCTTGGCGCCGTCGATTTCATTGCCAAACCGATTAAGGCGCCGCTGCTGCGAGCCCGTGTCGGTACCCACATCGCCCTTAAACAAGCACGGGATCGGCTGCGTCTCCAAAATGCCGGCCTCGAACAGGAAGTCATGCGGCGCACCGAGGAGACAACGCGTTTTCAAGGCGTGACCATTCGCGCTCTTGCGCAACTGGCCGAGGTTCGTGACGCCGATACCGGTGGCCACCTGCAACGAACCCAAGGCTACGTCAAGCTGCTTGTTTCCCTGCTCCGCGGGCACGCTGATTACGCCACCCAACTCAATGAACAGAAAGCAATTCGGGTCATTCAAGCCGCGCCACTCCACGACATCGGCAAAGTCGGTATTCCCGATGCCGTCTTGCTCAAGAAAAGTCGTTTGACCGAGGACGAATGGCAGACCATGAAGACCCACGCCGCATTGGGGGGTGACGCGATTGCGGCCGTTGCCGCCGAGTTGGACGAACCCGATCCACTGCTCGAAGTCGCTCATGCCATGACACGCTGGCACCACGAACGTTGGGATGGCTCTGGTTACCCCGACGGCCTCGCCGGCACGCGCATTCCCCTAGAGGCGCGCATCATGGCAATGGCCGACGTCTTTGACGCGCTCATTTCTCCGCGCGTCTACAAGCCGGCCTTTTCCTTCGATGAAGCTCGTGACGAGATCCTGGCCATGCGCGGCGGCGCGTTTGAGCCCGACATGTGCGACCTTTTCGCGGCCAACTACGAACATTTCGTGGCTATTGCCGAGCAAAACATGTCAGCCCGCCAATCAGCCTCTTCCTGAGGATCCTCCCATCAGCGCCTTTTCGGTCATCGCTTTGCCGATCACAATCGGCGTGGTGTGGTTTTGGATCCTACTGGTTGAGCCAGGCGCCGAGCAGGGCTCGCCGACCAAAGAAACCCAACCACTCGCCGACCGCTTCTAACTTAACGAAGCATGTGGGGTTGATGAAATCGTGCAAGTGGTGCGGGCCGGTTTGGAAAAGAACCGGCGTACTTGGCATGACCGGCGAATGTTTCTACGGGATGTTGCAGGCCGACAGGTTGAGCGATTCCGACGCCACCTTCGTTTTATTCTCGATCGATAGACACGGGTACCCACGCCCATCGCGTTGCTTAGATCTGGAACCTTGGTGTTTCGCAGGGAAGCGAACAGCCAGTCTCAACAGAATTTATGATTATGCAATAAATAACTTTATTAGAATTAGGGTTTCTATTAATGGCCAAAATAAAATGTTGATAGAGGAAATGAAAATTGTTAGGGTTGGGTAAATTCATGAACCTGCGAACGAACAGCCGCCTCGAGTAAAGCCTTGTCCTTTGTCCTTCTTTCTGTGAGAAACTACAAAGGAGAACATCATATGATGTTGATAATGAATATTTTGTGTGCGATTCTTCCTATTCCCGCGGCCCTGACACAAAGAATCGCTGTACCGGTTTCGCCCCATTTAGATGTTGAATTGTCGACTGCCGGCCATTTTTTGCCCGGTGCCAATTACCTGGCAAAAAATCACAAAAATTACATGCAATCACCAGCGATACTTTTCCTGAAGTTTGAAGAATCATCGAACAACAGCATCCTGAATCAGGACGGCGCTTTTCAGGTCCAAATCCAGCAGGTAGATGAACGTCACTTCGGTCACAAAGTCCTGTTCGAATTAGTCGCGGTTGTTGGTGGCGGCGAAGGTCCTTTTTCTCATCAATGGACCTTGCACGACGACCAAGCGCATATCCGAAGCGCAAGCAACACACCACGGCTCGTCGTCGAGATGCGCGCCGGCGCTGAAACCCAAATCGAACTGCGCACAACGGATGCTTTCGGCGATTGCGTGACCGTGATCCTGGTCCTTACGGCTCCCGAAAGTCGTCGCCCGCGAGGCTGAAACCGTTTCCGACAAAGGTTTTCACCAGAGCAACCGGCCGTCTTGGCGGACCCCCGTCGACGTTCTGCGATTTCGAGTGGTCGCCCGTTCCCGGGCCGTGCTCCCTTGCCGCCGCGCAACGATGTCCTGAAAAAGACCGGGCGACGAAGGCCGGTACGGTTCCTTGGGAACCGACTATTAAAGCGATTTATTTTCGCAGGGAAGGATTCAAGCTTTGAATAAGACAACTGTTTTTTGTGTTCTGTTGCTTTCGGTTTTTGCCCACGCGAGTGACGGCCCTTTAAGGGTTACCTATCAAGTCAGCCGGCCGGAACCAATACCGGCGTCGACTGATGTTCGTTTTGTCGTTTCGCTCGATGTAGAAGGTGGTTGTGCGCCCTTTGAGTTTCAGTGGCGGCCGGGACCGGGCGTCATGATGGAGACAACCAACCCTGGTGCGGTGGCTTTGTGCCGTATTGATGGTGACAAGGTAGGTTGGGTGGAGGTGTTGGTTTCCGATTCGCAAAATCAAATATTCATTCTTCATCCGTTCCTTATCAGTGGTACCAGTCTGCCCTTTAAACAAATATCTCGTGAATCGGTAGATTTTCGGCCGCGATGATGAAGGAGTTCATTATGAGAGTTAAATTGTTTTGGTTCCTGTGTAGTCTCTGTTGTTTCGCCTCCGACCTTGACCTGGCACCGGTAAAATCGTTGGCCGATCATGCTTCGTCGATTGCCGGCGAGTGGCGCGAAATCGAAACGGGCGTATTTGAGAAAAGCAGTGATGGAAAAGTAATTCGTTTCGCATCGGGAACCTTGGCTTTGAGCCATTCCTATGACGAGCTAACGCGTGAACTGGCCGGCATTGAGGGGCGTTTCAAGGTTGCGACCCGCTCGCCGACTGATGTCGTCCGTTACCAACACCTGGTGGCCCGCCATGAACACTTAGCGTCACTGCTAGCGGCGGGTGACACCGCGTTGCTTGACCCGCGCGACGGCGCGCTTGAGAAAATGCTGCAAAAAATTGTGGTCCAAGCGGAAGCCGGTGTCCAGCAAGGGTTCGCGCACATGGCTTACGACGGTGCCTGCGAGGGGGTTGGCTCCGCCAAGGTTGATTTTTCGGTGAACCATGTCGTGACACGGCACATCGAGCGCGGCGAAGGTCGTGCCTTCCAGCGTCACTTGTCAAAAGTTCACCCTGCCGGTGGCTTCAACTGTAGCACCTACGTCAGCGCCTTTCTGAGTGGTTGTGACGATGCCCGGCAAGGTTTTGAACTCTATGTGAGTGATCAAAACGAAGACTGTGCCTTGCCTTCCACGCCACTCAAACTTGAAATTTTCGATAGAGTACGCGTGTTTGATGACCACCTGGATGCAGCCTATCGCGCAAACGTACGTGGCGGGGTTGAACCCTACCACTTCTACTGGACGGTTACCCAAGGGCAACAAGTAAGTCGCTACCAAGGCGATTTGATTAGATTCAAGACGGCAAGGAACAGCCCCACTACTGTGAAGTTAGTGGTTCAAGACAGCGACAGCCAGACGACGTTCCAGTCTTTTCAGGTGGAAGCTGGTCTTGGTTTTAAGCGACATCGTAGCGTTCACAGCCCGGAACCTCCTGTGAAGAAGTCGTCCTTACGTGTTGGCACCACCATTTTACAGCGTTGCAAACTCGGCACTGATTTGTTTTTCCAAACCAAAGCTTCGGCTTATGGGGGCAGTCCGCCCTATCGCTATGAATGGGAACCACCGTCTCAATTTGAATACCTGGGCTCGCTTGACGAACCCGAAGCTCAATTCGTGCTGTTTTTTGGTGAAGACGCCGTGGTGCGCGTCAAAGTGACCGATTTCAACGGGAACGCCTCCTACGGTCGGGTCTATCTGCAGGGAGAACCCGCCGAGGATCCCGAACGGGATGAAGACCCTGAGGGTGGCTACGAGCCGAGGATTCCCGACTGCTACGGTGGCAGTGGTGGTAATGGCGGCGGCGACAATACGGATCTCGAAGATCCATTTGTCCATCAACAGGGTGCCCAATAAAACGCCGTTGTTTGGTAGGACAGCCACCGGGTATGCCGGTGCCTGTCCGTGGCGCGGTCTGTAAAAGCTCATGATAGAAGGAAAAAGGAGATAGCGATTATGATTGGTTACCTTTTACTGTGTCTATTCGCCTGGCAAACACCGACCTTCAGCTCGCCGGTGCACGAAAGTGCGGCGGCTACATTTAAGGCCATTCCCGGTCAATGGATTGAAACGGAACCCGGTGTTTGGGAGAAGGGGAGCGCTGCGCAACGGGTGCGTTTTGTCTCCGGCGTGGATGCGTTTCAAAATGATTTAATCACGGTCAGTTACCACATCGACACGCTGCGCGATCTGTTGACACAAACCAAACAGGGTGCCGACAACCGCGCATTAAACGAAGCCTTGGTCAAACTGGAGCAACGCGAAGCGACCTTGGTGAAGTTTCTCGATCAGGGTCGTCTCGAACGGCTGGATCCCCGACAGGCGTCGGTGCAAAAAACTTTGGCAAAAATGTCTGTGAGCGCCAAAGCGACGCCGCAAGGGGGAACGGGGCATTTTCGCATCGCCGGCACTTCGGACGGTACCGCAAGCGTTGTCATCAATGTAACCACCGACGAGGTTTCAGAGGAGCGCGAGCTGGAGGACGACGGCTACTACCTATTTGGCGACTTGGATTTTTCTTCTCGGCGTTGCGGCACCGAATGCACCAGTACCGTGACATTGTCGGTTGATACGCGCATTTCTGATGGGATGCCGTTCGCGTTCACCTACACTGATCGCAACACAAATTGCGATACTCTCAACAACGGCAGGCTGCTTCGATTGAGCTATCGGTCGGGGCCGCCCCTCACCGAACCTGATTTCCGTTATCACTACTATCGGATTCACCTAGAGGCGCTAGGTGGCTGCGGCGATTTTGACTATTCCTGGGTCTCCGGTTCGCAGATGGAGATCGAGGTCCTGGCGCCAGGCAATGTTGCGGAATGTCGGCTGCCGTTTGGTGCGAGAGGTAGGGTAATTGCAAGCGTTGAAGACAGCAATGGGGACATTGCGAGCGTTGACATTACGCTCCAACCCAATGATCTACCGGTACCCAGGGTTCAGTAGGTTTTTTGTAGGTAATAAACGGGCGGACGGCCTGCGCGGTGCGTCCGCCCGTTTGGGTTATTGAACGTCGGCGGCGGTGTCGGTGTCGGCCAAGGCGGCCAAGCGTTTGCGCGCTAATTTTTCGGTCGCCAAAGGCTCGTCTTCCTGAATTTCGACGCGGGTGTAATAGGCACGTGCGATGTCGGGGAAACCGAGGTTCTCGGCGACCAGACCCAGCACGTAGAAGTCATCGCCATCGAGCGTTTTGTCGATCCTGACTTTGATCGCGTTTCTCAAGGCGTCGGTCGCCTGCAGGTTGCGGCCTTGGGTGGCATACAATGTGGCCAAGGTGTGAAGCGTGGCGGAATTTTTACTGGTTTCTTTGTGGTTTTCAATGCGTTTAATTGCCGCATTGAGATCGGCATTCTCGAGGAAGAGATGCAGCCAAGCCAGGTTATTCGGCCCGACCAGGTCGTCTTCGGGAAATTCATTGCACTCGCGTTCCTGAAGGACCTTGACCTCGGCCAGACGGCCTTGAACCTTTAACGACTTGATGGCTTCCCTGCGAAACGCAGGAGCGAGTAGCGCTGTTTGCTTTTGGCGTTCGGCCAACAGCGCCGCGTGTTGCTCAAAGCGTTCGGTTTTACGGTAAAAGTTGAGCATCACCAGCGCATGATTGTCGGTGGGTTCTTTTTGGTAAAGCGCTTCGTAGGTGGCCAGACCCGCGTCAATGAGGCCGTGGTCTAACTGGGCCGCGGCGATGATTTTGATGAGATGCTTGGCCAGGGGACCGTCATCGCAGTTCTCGACCTGCGCGAGCAGCCTTGGGAACACATGTTCGGGCTGTTTGGTTTTGCCGCCGATGAGGGCGAGTAACTCGGGAAGCGCTTTCTTGTTGTGCTTTTTTAGCAGGGCCCATAGGGCTCGGTCATGGGGGTTTTGATGGTCCCAGAGGTGATCTTGTTCTTTTGCCAGCAGGTAATCCAACATTTTAACGGCAGGTTTGACCTGGCTGTGACTGACGGCGTGTTCAACGGCGCCCGCAATATAACGAATGGCGTGCAAGCTGCCGGCAAGCCGGTAACGATTGCCTTCACGCACGACCCAGTAGTAGCCGGCGCGCATTTTGGGCAAGGTCAGTTTTACCAATTTACTGTTTTTATGGTTGGGTGCATCGGCAACGACCTCAACTTGGATAGCGGGCAAAAAGGATTCCAAGATCCCCAGTTGCGAGGCGGCCTCTTTCGATAAAGCGGCCTTGACGAGACCAAAACCCATGTATTTGAGTTCAATCCGCAGTTGGGTGAAGTTCCGCGACGGTGCACCACAAAAGATTTGTTCCTCGGTAAAGGGCTTGTCGCCGTGAGGGACCAGTTGGTTGACCGCCAAACGGAGTACCGGAGTCCGTGGATCGTTGTCTCGCCATGTTTGCATCACGTCGCGATGCCGTGCGCGCCATCGGCTCATTCGGTCGGCGTTCTCTCGTTGGTCTTCAGCAGAAAGGCCGCGCTCAAGCATGGTGTAGGACTTTTCAAAATGGCGCAGGTTCGAGAGCTTGCCGAACACATCCATTAACATTTCGCGGCGCTGGGTTTGGTCGCTTATCTTATCCAATTGGTCAAGCACTTGGTCGACATCGTTACGGATGGCAAGCGCCGTAAGGAGAAACGCCGTTTTTTGAGCGTCATCGAGGTGGTTCGCCAAAACTTGCGCTGTTTCGGTATCACCGGCCCACAGCCGGTTCCAAAGATAGAGAACGGCTTGCTTTCCGGTCATGTTCTCTGGACCGAGACGCGCGTAATCGGAAGCGGCGCGGTCGAGTTGTTCCGGGCCGACCCCCATCATGCCGTTGGCGTGGTGGTCGCGCATGACCGCACGCAACAAGGGCAGCATCGGTTCTTCGGGAAAGTTGGCAACTTCCTGGTCGAGCAGGGTCAGGGCTTGGTCGCGAGGATAGCCAATGCCAAGTTCGTCGCCATTGTGGTTTTTGAGTAAAAGGGAACAGGCGGCCAGGGCGTCCTTGCTCGTGTGAGGTTGGGCCAAGGCCAACGCAATCTGGGTGGCGGCTGCGTCGACCATGCCCCATTGTGAAAAGTTCAAAGCAAGGCGCATGTGATTGGCGAAACTGGGTTTGGACTGACTCTCGCGCAACAAGGCGGCAAAGGATTGTTCCGGGTTTTCGCCGAGAAATAATTGATGGGTTTCGTGGTAATAGACCTGGGTCATATTGGTTTGAAGCGCCTGGCGAATGGCTGTGTTGATGCGCGTGAGTTCCGCGACATCGAAGTGGCCCGATGTGAGGGTCACGATCAAACTGCCTTGGCTGGGATCTTCGGGATGGGTTTCGTGCACGATCTTGAGGTGGTGATCGTCAAAACTGAGTTTCGGCAGAGGGGCGACAAGCTGATAACCGTCGGGATACTGGAAATGGTAGTTGAGCCGGAAGGTACCCGCTTCCGCCAGGAACAAGGGCTCAACCTCTTGATCTTCTTCAAATAATAGTTGGTTCGGGAGCTCGTGGAGAAGCCAACCCATTGGCAAGGTGAAGGCGGCGAAACGATAATCGGCTTTGATGTAGTCACCGTTTTTCAGCATCAATGTTTGCGTCCAAGGCTTGCTGAAATCATCGGAAAGGAGGCGTGCCGTTTCGAACAGCGATTCGTCTTGGCTGGGTTTCGGCGGGCCTTGGTTGCGAAAATAGTACCGGTAGTAGATCTCTTTGTTGCCGCGTGCGTGACTTTGAATTTTAACCGAGCCGATGTCGTTGGGTTGCGCGGTGAAGGTCATGTCGAAGGCCAAGCCGTTTTCTGCCGGGTCGGCTGCGCGGATGGTGACGAGTTCGGCGTTGTCTTGAGCGGCAATCAAGGCCTGGGTACCGTGTAATTCGAAGGGGAGAGAGCCCTCGCGATTCAGCGAAACGGTGGTGTCGATCCAAACCGGTTGCTCACCACGTACAACGACAATCGCGTGGTTGAAAATGCCCAAACCGGGGGTGTTGCGTGGCAGATTGCGTTCGACCGAGTTGACGAGCGCCATTTGTGCGTCGAAACCAACCTTGCGCAGCATGGCGATCAAAAGGACGGAGACGTCTTTGCAATCGCCGAACCCGCGTTGCAAAATCTCGGTAGGCGGGGTGGGCATCAAATTTTTATCGCCTAGGTAAAGGCCGGTATAGCGCACGGTTTTTTGGATTTCGCGCAAGAAGCGCGCGGCGGTGGCGCGGGCGTCGTTAGGAACGACCTGTGCTTGTAGGTCGAAGGGCGGTTGGTCGAGGACGGCAACTTGGTCGACAACGGCACCATAGGCGGCGCCGACCTGCTGCCACGATTCACCGGTGGCAAAGGCGATGCGGCCTCGCGTGAAAGTTTGCAAGCGCTGATGTTGATCGACAGTCATGGGTTCAGGTGCTGTGACCAGGGTCCAGGTTTGAAGGGTTTGTCCGCCACTTTGGCTGACGTGGTGATCGACTTCGCAAGAAGGATCGATCTCGAAGTGGAGGGTCGTGCCGGTTGGTGTGCTGACGCGGATCTGTTGGGGAAAAGCAGCGGCCGTAAAAAAAGTGGGCCAGGCCTCGCCGCCCGCAAAAAAGGGGCGAATAGCCGGAATGACGACTTCGGTTTCAATGACGGCGCCGACCATTAAACGTGGCAACGGGGCGGACAGGTTGTGGGCTTGATTGAATTGGTTGGGGTCGTCCTGCGTCGCCGAGGTTTCGACAACATGGGCCGCGTCGAGTTGGTAAATAGCCCCGTCGGGGTGAAGGACGCGCGCGCGCAATTGTGGGCGTGCCTGATACCAAGGTAACCAGGTCGTGGTCAGGTGGCTATAGGTCTCGAGATCCGTGTAATTGGAAACATAATAAACATTGCGTTCGGTTAAGGTGCGCCGACCTTCGGCGTCGATGTCGAAGCGAATTTCGCGCCAGAGTTGCGTGGGTGAAGCGTCGGTGTAGGCGGCTTTCGCCGAAGTGGTAAGCACCTCAGCGTTTTCGCTCATGAACTTGTGGGGCCAGGCTGTGATATCGCCGGCGTTAAGCGAGGGAAGGAGTAATGGGCAATAAATGAGAGCGTGCCAAAAAATAGATTTCACATGTGCCTCCGGTGGCAGTAATAAACCAGGATCAGTGGCATCAAACGGTGCCTTGAACATAGGTTGGGGTTGTAAAAACGACATAGTGAAGCTGATGGTCGGCGCATTTAAAAACCAGTTGAGGTTGATAGTTGAGGTTGATGTCTGCCAATCGGGCCAAGACGGACGGTGCTTTGGTAGGTGGGGTATGCCGTCTGGGTCCGATGAGGCCGTGGGCCGAATCCTGGTGAAACCAAGCCGACCCGCGCGGCATGATCGATTGTTAGGGTTCGTCGCCGGCGCCTTGGGTGACGGCGCTGTCCATTTCGGCCAAACGGCGGCGAACCAGGTGGATGGTGTCGCTCGGATCGGCTTCATCCGAATCGACGCGCGTGTAGTAGGTGCGGGCGATGTCGTTGAAACCCAAGTTTTGTGCGACCAAGCCGAGCACATACCAATCGGCACCATTTGGTGTGAAGCGGTGGTTTGACACAACGGCTTTGCGCAAGGTGTCGACGGCTTCTTGGTTTTTGCCCTGGGTTGCATAGAGTGTGGCCAAGGTGTGGTACGTGGCGGCCGAGGCGCCACTCATCCCCATGGCTGGAATGGTGGTGGCGACGGCGTTTTCGGCGTCGGCGATGGCGGCGTCGAGGTCGGCGTCGTCACGGAACAGAGCCAGCCAGGCCAGTGAGTTTTGGATACCGACGCCTTTCGCAATCGGGTCTTCGCGAATGCCCGTCAATACCCTCGCCATGCCGTCAAAATCACCCTGCTTTTCGTAGAGGGTGCCGTGCTGCTGGGCGAATTCCAGCGGTTTTTCCTTTTTATCCAGCCAGATATCCAGCAGTTGTTTAAAGGCTTCGTCTTGACCGGTCTCATCGTAGATGGTCAGCAGATTGAGGGCACGGTCCGCGTCGGGGGCTGCCTCGTACCACGCGCGATAGTAGTCGGCGGCGCGTTGCTTGTCCGGGGAGTGGGTATAGGCCAAGGCGATGCGGTAAACCAGGCTTGCTTTGGCCGCATCGTCCTCGACTTGATCAACCAAGGCTTCCAAGGCGCGAACGTCTTTGGTTTTAAGGCTGTCGCCGTAATGAAACAAGAGCGCGGCCGCTTTGGACGGGTTCTTCTCGAGTTTTCTGAGCGCGGGCCAAAGGGTGACGAAGTCCGAATCGCTTGGGCGTCCCTGAATCGGCGTCAACGTGAGCAGGTGGTCGAAGAGCGCGGCTGCTTCTGCACCTGCCCGACGGGTCAAGGCATGGGCGAACGCCGGGCCCAATTTGTTGGGTTCACTGGTCGTGGCGGCAATGCGATAACCTGTTTTGGTCGGCACGACCCAGTAAAACATGGGTTTCATGACCTGGAAGGCGGGACAGAGGACTTTGACGATACGGGCTGAGGTGGTGTCGGATTCCGGCAGGCCGTCCGCGTAGGTCATTGCCAGGTTGCCCAGGAACAAATCCCATATGCTCGTTTGGTTGTGGGCGGCCTGATCACTGCTTTTGGCGGCCATGTTGAACAGGATGGCGTCGTAAGGTGGTTCCAGAAACGGCAGCGCTGCTTGATAGGTGGGTAACTGGATTTGCGTGTCGCTGAAGGGTTTGTTCGTGGCCATGGTCGCCTTATTGGCGAAGAGACGAAGCACCGGGGTAAACGGTTGGCTGTCGTCAAACGCGTTAATGTCAATCGCTTTAGCATTGGCCAACATATTGGCGCGCAGGCGGAGCAACTCTTGGGATTGGGGCAAGGTGACGGCGTTTAGTGTGGCGCTCGCGGCCGGATAGTTGCGCAGGCGAGCCAGGATGTCGGATGCCTGCAACAGTCTCCCGGCGCGTTGTTGGGGGTTGGCCGTCCGACGTGCAATGACGAGCGCTTGTTCGGGCCCTTGTTCCTGGGCCGCGATGACGATTTGAAACACATCGCGACGCAGGCTGTCGAGCGTGTCGGCTAGGGTTTTGGCAGTGGCGTTATCGCCCACCAACAAGCGATTAATGACGTGATGGGCACGGGTTTCCTTCGACAACACTTTCATGTTCGCCTTGGCGTATTCGGCTGCGCTTTTTTCGAGCAGCGCTTGGTCTTCAATAATCAGACCGTTATCGCCGTGATCGCGCGTGTAGGCCGAGAAAAAATAGAGCATCGGGAAGTCGGGAAAGGCTTCGGCTTCACCTTCTAAAACAGCCAGCGCGCGGTCGCGCAAGTAACCGGGACCCACCTCGGTGCCGGTATAATTTACCATCATGCTGGGAATGGCAAAAATCATGTCTAAGGCATTGTGGTCGTACTTTACGCCCTGCTCCACGTGCTCCATCGCCGGTTCAATCATGCCCCAACGGCTAAACGCACTCGCCAAACGAAAATGCGTTTGAACCGACGGCGCCTGCTCGTGTTCCTGCTTCAAAATGGCGAAGGCCTGATCCACTTTGCCTTCCTCAAGCAGCAACATGCCTTGGTGCTTGAAGGTAAGTAAGAGGTTGGTCTGCGACAAACGCGTTAATAATGCGTTGACGGCCTCGACTTCCTCAACCGGCATGACGCCGGGCTTAAGTGTCAGGGTGAGGACGCCGTGGGTTGGATTCTCGCTTGAGCGTTCGTCGGCGAGAACCACATGCTCGCTTTCAAATGTCACGGGCGCAAAGGTCTGGGCCAATTGGTAACCCGATGGCAGGTGGAACTGGTACGACAGGCGAAAAACGCCGGCGTCGACAAGGGTCACCGGCACCTTGGGTTCATCCGCCGCAAATTGAACGATGTCTGGAATTTCTTCGGTTGACCAACCGAGCGGAACCGAAACCATTGCCCCTTTAAAATCGCTTGCAAGGCCTTCCCAGGATTCACTCTCGGTGGTGCGTGACCAGGGTTGGCTCATGTCCGCTGATGCGACGCGCGCGTGTTCTGTGTCCGGCGCTTCCGCGCCCTCTTTATAGTTGAGGTACTGGTCGCGAAAGGTAATCTCGTGATTACCACGGCCGCTGTAGGTGACCTTCATGCGTCCATTACCAGAAAACGTTGGGTGGAAATCAAAATGAAAGTCCATGCCGTGGTCGGCGGGATTGGCGGGCGGAATCTGCGTCAATGCGCGGGTCCGGGGGTGGGCGATTAGCGCTTGGCTGCCGTGCAGTTGGAAGGGCAAAGCGCCGTCGCGGTTAAGCGTCACGGTCGTGTCAAGCCAGGCCCTTTCGCCATTCGGCAAGGCCACCGCCACAATGGCATGATTGAAGAGACCGATGCCTGGTGTGTCGGCGCTAATTTTGCGGTTGATGTTGTGGACCAGCGCCAAATCGGCCTGCATGTCGAGGGCCCGCAACATGGCAATCAGCAGCACGGCTGTGTCTTTACAGTCACCGTAACCCCGTTTCAAGACTTGATCCGGCGCCGTCGGCATTAAATCTTTATCGCCCAAATACAGGCCGCTGTAGCGCACCCGTTTGTGAATTTCTTGGAGCAGATTAACGGCGGTGGACCGCGGATCGCCGTTTACTTTCAAGGCTTCCAGGTCGAAGGGCGGCGCGGTAAAGGTCGCGGTTTGGTCGACAACGGCGGCATAGGCGGCGGCTACCTTTTTCCATGAGGCGCCGGTTGCAAAGGTCAAGCGACCGCTGTAAATGCCGCCGGCACGGAGCGCCGCGGTGTAGTCAATCGCCGGTGGTGGTTCGGTTAGGGTCCAACTATGGATGCGCCGACCCGCACGTTTATGGCGCTTGTATTTGGTACTGAAGCTGTCGTCGAGGTGAAAGCTGAACGGCATTTTAGCCGGGGTTTCGACCACAATGCGTTGCGCAATCGGGTATGCCGTAAAGTAGTCTTGCCAGGCGTCGCCCGCCTCAAAAACCGGCCGTAATCCGGGGATCACCTTTTCGACTTCAATCAAGCAGCCCACGCGTACGTTGGGTAAGGGCGCCTGCAGGCGCCGGTCCTCGCTGAATTGGTTGTCGTCATCGTCAGTGGCTGTTTCGACGATTGCGGACGGCTGCAGGGCGTGGACGCCGCCTTCTGGATCAATCACGCGCGCCCGCATTTCGGGGCGGCCTTGATACCACGGGCGCCAGCGAACCGAGGTCGAATCATATTCTTCGAGCGCGTCATGATCGGTGATGAAATAAACGTTGCGTATGGTTTGCGTGCGACGGCCGGCCTCGTCAAGGGTATAGATCGTTTCGTGAAAAAGGTGTGTTGGGGGCCTGGTGGGTTGGTCCGCCTGAATGGCGCGCACCGTGTGTAGCAGTTTGTCGGGTGCGTCCGTCATAAAAGAGTGCGGCCAGGGAATGACTGTGTCGTTCGCAAAAAGCGGTAGCGTCATAGAAAACAGCAATAGAAGTGTAAATTTCAAAAGTCCTCCGGGGGGGGCCTGAATGGGTTGGAGCGAAAGATGTTGTTGGTGTTTCTCGGATGGTCACGTGCTCGCTAAAGAGCGGCCGATGGGCGTGCGGATAGAGGAGGCAGCCTTTGATCATGCGGCATACGAGATCAAAAGCGTCACTTCATCGGAAAAGGACGCACGGACGGAGTTGAAAACCTGAGAAACGCGATATTTATGCGTAATGCAGAAGAAAAAAGTGACAAAGAAAAGGAATATTTAAAAATAAAAGAATCTGTGACGGAAAAAATGAGCCACAAATCGTTGATTAGCCTACACCAATGGTGCGGCGATGTGTAACCGGCCTCTCTTCTGTGGGTTACCGCCGGCTTTGGCCGGTCAGCCAGGGCACGTAGTCGAGCGTGACCGGGCGTGGTTGGTTGAGGTGGTCCCAGGCCGACGGTTTCAACGGTTGCGACACACCTTTGAGCAGCAAGTGTGGGTAGGAGGCGAGCTTGGCACCGTCGAAGTGGTACCCCATGTGGTAAAGCGAGCGGTCGAGTAGGTCGCGATAGAAGCGGTGTGGGTGGTGGCGGTCCTGGGGGAGCAGGAGACGGTCGATGTTCCACAAACGCACCGTTTTGTCTTCGGAAGGTGTCGCCAAGACCGAGCCGCTGGGGTGAAACGCCGGCGTGAAGTAAACGCCGCCCTGGTGGCCGAGCAGGACAGCCAAGGGATGCCCGTCCTGGCTGTCCCAAATGCGTACGGTGGCGTCGACCGAGGACGTCGCCAGGTAACGACCGTTCGGCGAGAAGGCCGCCCCGCAAACCGTGCTGGCGTGGCCGCGCAAAACCGAAACGGGTTTGGCCGCCGCGGCCACATCCCATAAACGCACGGTTAAATCGACCGAGGTCGAGGCCAAGCGCTTGCTGTCGGGAGAGAATGCTACCGCCCAGACCGTCCCCGCGTGGCCGCTTAGGATTTGGGGCGCGTCGTCTGTATCGCCGTCGCCTCGGTGCAAGTGAACGTTGCGATCTTGCGAGGCCGAAGCGAGCAAGCGACCGTCGGGTGAAAAGGCAAGACCATGGACCTTGTCCTGGTGGCTTTGGATGATGCGCGGTGCTTGGCGATGATCGTCTAGGTTCCACAGGCGCACCGTTTTATCAGCCGAGGCCGAGGCGAGGGTGTGCCCGTCCGGCGCAAAAGCGACGCTATAGACGGCATCTTCGTGTCCGCGAAACACCCGGGCTTCAGGCTGGTCGTCGGTGAGCTTCCACAAGCGCACCGTGCGGTCCACGGAGGCTGAAGCCAGTTGGGTGCCGTCCGGTGAAAAAGACACGCCGAAGACCTCGTGGGTGTGGCCGCGCAGGGTCAGGGGTTCGGTTCCGAGCGGCGCGTTATGCAACCACAAACGAACGCTGTGGTCGGCGGAGCCGGTCGCCATGCGGTCGCCTTGCGGCGCGTAGGCGGTACACAAAACGCCTGCCGAATGGCCGCTGAGCACCGCGGTCTGCGTGGCGCCCCGATAACCGGTGTCGGCTTCCCAAAGGCGAATGGTGCGGTCGGCCGATGCCGAAACCAGGCGGTGCCCGTCCGGGGCAAAATCGAGTGAGTAGACAAAACTGGAATGACCTTGGAGAACCTCCGCGCGGGCGCTTTTACGGTCGTCGGCAAGGGTCCATAGGCGGATGGTGGTGTCCAGTGAGGAGGAAGCCAAGCGGGTGCCGTCGGGGGAGAAGGCCAAACCGTACACGCTGGCGCTGTGGCCGGTTAACATCGTTTGAAGGGCGGTTTTGGGGTCGCCAATGCGTGTGTCCCAAAGGCCGACGGCGCCATCATCCGACGATGAGGCCAGGTAACGGCCGTCGGGTGAAAAGGAAACGCGATGAACGCCCGCCGCATGGCCGCGCAGTTCCAGCGCCTGTTGGCGGGGTCGATAGTTTTTGTCGAGTGACCACAGGCGGATCGCGCGGTCGGTTGAGGTCGTCGCCAAGCGGGTGCCGTCGGGTGAAAAGGCCAACCCGCCGACGTGGCCGCCGTGTCCGCTCAGCACCGTTTCAGTCACCGCCGTGTCGCCCTCAATTCGCCACACACGCGCCGTTTCGTCGGTTGAGCCCGAGGCGAAGCGGGTGCCGTCGGGTGCAAAGGCGACCGACCACACCCCTTGTGTGTGGCCCTCCAGAACCGCCGTGGTGGTGGCGCCGCCCTCGTCATCAAGCCGCCATAGCCGCAAGCTACGATCTTGTGAGGCCGAAACCAAACGGGTGCCGTCGGGTGAGAAGGCGATGCCGTGAATGGTGTGGCTGTGGCCGGTGAGGATTGCTTTTACCGTTCCGTTGTGTGCATCCCACAGGCGAATGCTGTGGTCCTCGGCGCTGCTGGCAATGGTGTTGCCGTCAGGCGAAAAAACGGCGCTAATCACCGGTTGGGCGTGACCGACCAGCCGCGCCAACGGCTGACCATCGTTAATGCGGAAGCGGGCAAGCGCGCCCGCCGTATCGAGCACGGTGACACCGGCGGCATTCAGGGTGACCGTTTTGAACGAGCCGCCCTTTTGCCAGATCATTCGCGGCTCGTTGCGCATGTCCCACACCGACAGCGGGGTCTCCGGTCCGTGAATGGCTGCAAAAGGTGAATTGGGCGAGAGGGCCGCTATCTCAACCGGCCGTTCTAAAGTCTGGTTTTTGACCAAGCGGCCCGCCCGATTGTAGTAATCCAAATTGCCGTCGCTATCGACCGTCACCACTTGATTGTTTTGGTAAACCGCCAGCGCTTGAATGGTGGTGGCCGCGGCACGTTCGAAACGCTGCGGTGTGATCATGTTGTGGCTGGTGTCGGTTGCCTCGTGTTGGTCGAGCATGAAAAGGGCGCCGTCGGCGCCGGCGGCAATGAGGCGCTCTTGCTGGAAAACCAAATGTTGAATGGGCGCTTCGTGTTGGTAACGCGCGCTGATTTCGCCGCGCCGCACATCGTGCACCAGAATCAAGCCGTGTTCGTCGGCCGAGGCGATCAGGCGATTGTCGTCGGAAAAAGCGACTGTGTTGACCGCGTCGCGATGGTCTTCGGTGAGTACGCGAAAATGGGTATCGACCAGGTTCCACAAATACACTTCGTGGCGATCCGTGCCCGCCGCCAGCCACTGGCCGTCAGGGCTAAAGGTCGGCATGGTGAGACCGTGGCCTGCTTGGGTAAGCAGCGCTTTTTGCAGGCCGGTTTCGGCATCGAGGATGCGAATCAAGCCGTTGCGGTCGGTGAGCGCGAGGGTGCGTTCGTCGTTGCTAATCGCCAGGCTCGCCAGCGGCGGTGCCACCGGCGACGTCCACAACAGCCGCGCTTTGGCTTCCATGCGCGGATCCACAAATCGTCCCGCCGGCTCCGGTAAACCCAAATCGGCAGGCGTGGCTTGGCTCAATGCCGCCAACGAAAGCAACCAGGCCTTGGGTGCGTTGTTTTCGTCGAGCGCGTCGCCCGCTTGTTCATTCAGCGTTTGGGCCAGGTGGTAATTGCCCTCCAGCGTTTTGCGTTCGGCGCGTTCTTTTTCGATCAGCGCTTCCTCGCGTGCCTGGACAGCGGTGTGTTCGGCTGCTCGGCTCTGCAAGTACAAAAAGGTGGCCACCACTGCCAAAATCGTGCTGGCCACACCCAATCCGGCAATCGCTTGACGGATCCGCAGCCGCGTGCGCCGTTCCCGCTCGCGCTGGTTGACACTTTCATCGAGGAAGGTGGTCGCCAGGCGGCTCAAGTGACGTTCGTGTTCCTGTTTGAGTTCCACCATTTGTTGTAGCGGCGTGCCGCGCAGGAGGTAGTCCGGGTCGCGACCCGCTTCGTCCCAACCTTCAGCACGGCGACGCAGTTGATCCATGCGGCGCGATGTTTCGCGGTCTTCCGCCATCCATTCGTCAATGCGATGCCAGTTGCGGATCAGTGCTTCGTGGGCGACGTCGAACAGTTCGAGGTTGCGCGCCGCGTCACGCGTGCCGGTCAAAAGCCGCGACCGCGTCCAACGCGACAACAGGTTGTCGGTTTGGCGGCCGCCGATGCGACGCAACTCTTCCATGTTGGCGCGCCGGCGCGTATTCTCGGCACCTTTTCCAGGCTGAACCAAACACAAGACAAACATTTTGCGCAGCGTTTGCTGATCATCGGGCGAGAGCGCGCTGTACTCAGTTTCAGCCCGTTTGGCGAGGGCTCCCGCGATTCCGCCGATTTGGTCGTAAGCACCGCGCGTCAACATGCCGCCCTGACGCCGTTCGTATAATTCCAGTAACGCGTGTTCCAGCAGCGGTAATTCTCCCGCCGAACCGGATACATCGTTGAGCAAACGCTCCAGTAACCCGGTTTCCAACGACAGCCCGGCCAAACGCGCCGGTTCTTCAATCGCACGCCGCAGCTCTTTGCGGTTCATCGGTTTGGTTTGGAGCGCGTGGTCCATAACCAAATCGTTGAGATCGGGATACAGGACGCATTTACCCAGGAAATCGGAGCGCATCGTGAGCAGAATGTCGAGGTTCCCGGCCGGGCGGTCGACCGCGTGGCACAAGGACGCGGCAAAGGTGGCGGCTTCTTCGGCTCCGGCCAGCGTAAAAATCTCCTCGAACTGGTCGATTACCAAACACAGCCGCTTTTTACCGCAGGCCGCCGCGATTTCCTTGGCAATGCCGTGCAGCGATTCAATTGACCCGCGCAACCGTTCTAACAGTTGCGGACCCGCGCTTGGTTGTCCGTGGGATTGCAACAATTTGTCGAGCGCGTAAGCCAACTCCTCGAGCGGTGTTTTTGACGGATTAAACAGGGCAAGGGCACTGTCGCGGCCGCGCAGCGCCGGAATAACGCCGGCTTGGACCACGGATGATTTACCACTTCCAGACGGACCCAACACCGCAATAAAGCGATTGGCTTCAAGGTATTCGACAATCCGTTGCGAAAGCGCTTCACGTCCGAAGAACAAGTGGTGATCCTGCTCGCGGAAAACTTCCAATCCGCGAAACGGACATTCACCGGTGGGTTCGATCGGGCTCGGTCCCTCGGCACGAAAACCGCCGACCGCTTCCAAGAGTTGGTTGATGTCTTCTTCTTCGGCCGGTGCATCGACGCGTAACCAACGTCGGCCGCGCAAAAAGGCGGGCAGGGCACTTTGCTTCTCGGGATAACGCGTTCCTGGCAACAACAAGGGCACCAAATTGAGTTCCCCGGCGAAGAAGGCGGCCGCGTCGCGCAACGCCGGGCGTTCGTGCCAGGGCGCGTGTTCGACCCCTTTCTCCGATTGACCCAAACACACCACGCAGGCACGACCCGCTGTTAGCGCGCGTTCCCACTCGCGATCCGAGATGTTGCCCGGCGTGATTTTGTTGAACGGCGGGAACATCTTGATGCGATGAACCGACGCCGTCTGTGCCGCCAGCGCGGCCACCGCGGCGTGGTCGTCGGCGTGGTACCAAAACACCACATCGTATTTTTTATTGCCGCCGTCACGCAGGCTGCCTTCCTGGCCCAGTCCGTTGATCACCCGTTCCAGCGCACCCGCCAGATCGTCCGCACTCGCAAACCGTTCGTGCGGCTCCTGTGCCAAACAGCGACGCAGCACGTAACCCACCGCTTCGGGTAACGGCGGCAGCGAGATTTCGGCCACCTGCGGCGGCTGCACTTTTACAGGGGCGCCTGGCACAGGTGCATCAACCGTGGTTTGATCGCCGGACGGGTTGGTCACGGTGGCGCGGCAGCGGCCTTCAACCAATTCGTCGACGGTATCCAGGGGGCAACTCGACAGACTTTTTGGTGGGCGTGCCGTCAATAATTGCAGTAGCACGAGGCCTAATGCGTAAATGTCGGTCGCCGGTGTGATCTTGCCGCCGAGAAACTGCTCGGGTGCGGCGTAAGCCGGCGTCATTGGGTTGCGTTCGGCGACGGCTGCGTGGCGCGTCAGGTCGGGGTTCATTAGGTGGGCGATGCCGAAATCGAGGAGCTTGGGTTCACCGGCGTGGGTCACCATCAAGTTGTGCGGTTTAAGGTCGCGGTGAATGACGCCCATCGTGTGGGCGTGGGCCAAGGCGCGTGTGGTTTTGAGCAGCGTCGTGAGAATTTCGGGCAGGCTGGGGTGGGTTTCTTGGCACCACATGTCGATGGTGTGGCCCTCGATAAACTCCATAATAAAGTAGGGAATGCCAGAGCTGGTTTTGCCCGCGTCGTGTAAGACCGCGATGTGCGGATGTTTGAGGTCGGCCAATAACTGGCGCTCACGCTGGAAGCGCGCCTCGACTTGAGGTGTCACCAAATGTTTGTGGAGCAGCTTGACGCCGACACGCATTTGCAGAACGTCATCTTCGCGTTCGGCAAGGTAAACGGCGCCCATACCACCGCGTCCCAACTCGCGCTGGATCCGGTAGGGGCCGATTTTTGTACCGATAATGGCGCGTTCATCTTCGACGGTGCCGGTCATGTCCTTCCATCTAACACTCGCGTTTATGGCGGCATAATAGCATGTGTTCCCATCGGTTTCGCGACAAAAACAGCGGCCTCGGCGGTGGTGGTTGTGATATTGAAAAAGAAAGTCGCAATACTAATATCGGCTTTGGTTAAAAAAGCAGCCGGGCGCCGTTTGTGCCGCGAGCACCACACAAACAAAAACCCCCGCACGGCGGCGGGGGTTTCTTTGAACTTAAGGGTGCGTGTTGGGTGCGAGACCCTACAGCAAGTCTTTAACAACTTCGCGTTCGGACTTGAGTTCGGCTTCGGTTTTGGCCAGTTTATCCTTGGCGAAATCGTTGTGGGCCAGGCCTTGTACGATTTCGTAGCTGCCGTCTTCCTTGGTGCGGATCGGGAAGCTGAACAACAGACCTTCTTCAACGCCGTAAGAACCGTCGGAAGGAACCGCGGCACTAAACCACTTGCCGTCTTCGGTGGGGAAGTGGAAGTTCTTGACGTGGTCAAGGGCCGCGTTGGCGGCGGAGGCGGCGGAGGACTTACCGCGGGCTTGAATGATCGCGGCACCGCGTTTTTGAACGGTGGTGATGAAGTCGCCTTGCAGCCACTCGTGGTCGCTGATGACGTCGGTCGCTTTTTTACCGCCGATGGTGGCGTTGTAAAAGTCGGGATACTGGGTGGCGGAGTGGTTGCCCCAGATGGTGACGTTCTGCACTTCGGTCACCGCCACGCCGGCTTTAGCAGCCAACTGGTAACGGGCACGGTTTTCGTCGAGCATGGTCATGGCGCTGAAGCGGTTGAACGGAACATCGCCCGCGTTTTTGGCGGCGATCAGCGCGTTGGTGTTGCAGGGGTTGCCGACAACGACACAGCGAACATCGCTTGCGCCGCGTTGCAGGGCTTTGCCTTGGCCGGTGAAGATCGGGCCGTTTTCGCTAATCAAATCTTTGCGTTCCATGCCTGGGCCGCGCGGTTTGGCACCGACCAAAATCGCCCAGTTCACGCCGTCAAAACCTTTGTTTGCATCGGAATTGATTTCGATGCCGGCGAGGGTGGGGAAGGCGCAATCGTTTAATTCCATGGCGAGGCCTTCAAGTGCGGTAACCGCTTGAGGAATTTCCAGCAGGCTGAGAACGACCTTGGTGTCCGGACCAAACAACTCACCGGACGCAATACGAAAAACAAGACTGTAACCAATTTGACCCGCGGCACCGGTAATCGCCACTTTAACCGTTTTGGACATGATGACTCCTAATCGTTTGCCGCCGTTCAGGGAAGCAGGTGGCTGAACGGCCTAAATCTTTAGAAAGACGTGTGGTTTCTTGCAAGCTAGAAAACACCATTGGGGCGCCGGGACACTGCTTTGTTTGACGGCGCCGACCACACGAAACGTTGAAACGGGCCTATTATAACCGAGCCAACCAAAGACCCAAGCGTGGAGTTACGCAAAAGTTAGCAATGGTGGCTTGCGCGTGCCGCGCTGCATCATCGGTGTTCAAACAGCGGCCGTGTGAGGCGCCATCCTTATAAAAGAAAAGTGAGAGGCTTAGCCTGCTTCCAGGGCGTAACGCACAGAGCGGGTGCCGTCTTTTTTGCGCACCACGATTTCGCGGACCCCTTTGGGAACATTGGGTAAGTGGTTGAGCCCGCTGAGTTCCATCAGCTCGTCTTGGCTGAGTGGGCGCTTTTCGCGGCGCAAAATATCGCGCATCAGGACTTGCTGTTGCGATTCTCGACTCGCGCGATCATCGCCACTGCGCTTGAGTTTGGGGTCGGGTGGTAAGACCGTGACCGCGCCTTTTTGAACGCCGGCGGCTTGCTTTGACCGCTTGGGTTCGTTGTTGGTTAAAAAATCCAACCAGGCGCGCTCGGGCTCATTCGCGGCCGTGCCCGCTTTCGGTGCGGCCTCGGGTTTTGTTTCGGGCTCCACCGGGGGGACAGGGGCGAAACCGGCCAGCGCTGCGTAGTCGTCGTCCATATCGGGTTCCCCTAATGGGAGCGTGGCTTGCGGAGACGTCGTTTCCAGTGCAGAAAACACTAATGAAATCGTGTTTTTTGCGCGGTTAATGCGTGTTTTTAAAAGGGTAGAAAAAGTGTCGTGGGCAACTTTTTTCAGTAGCTCGCTGATGAATTGGGGGTCTTCCCATTCGTCATAGTCGTAGTAAATATTGTGGTCTTCCTGACGATCAAGGCATGCTGAAATGGTTTGTTCGGCCCAGTTCTCATCGGCGGCGCTAAATCTGGGTTCGATTCTTAATTTTCCTCGCACGGGTCCTCCGTAGTTTTTGACGATTGAGGGATCAAGTGTTGGTGGTTCGTGGGTTGCGGCAGCCGAACGGCCGGAGAACGAACGATCCAGGGAGGCGACACTCAAAAGCGGCCGCGTCGATAGATAGAAAGGCGGGACTTTTGGTGTCGGTAGACATCTAAGTCATGAGTAGAGAACGAATTAAGGTGCGCAAACGGTGATGCGCGAACGACCCCTAGTCGGGAGAAGCAAATATGAGACCGGAAGCAGCGTTAACACCACCATTGTGGGTGTATTTGTAATAGCGTCGCTTGCATGGTTGCCCGGTTAAAAAACCTATCGGAAATCCAGTGATGTTATTTAAGTTTTTTTGTTTTCAGCACCAAAAAAACAGCAGCGAAGTAGAATTCCAAAAGAACAGACCATGAAAGGACTCAATGGGTGTGTGATCAACCGCACACTCATTCTTAAGTAAGATGCCCTCTGCGCAAGAAAGTCGCGAAAATTCGACTTTTTTGTTTGTAGCATGTTTCGGGCCAATCGGTGGTTCACCCGCGTCATAGTAGATGATGTCGCTGATAAAGCTCAAGTGAACGACCTTCTACCTTACAGAAGGCAACCTCGAAAAACAATCCAAAGATGAAGCGCCGTGTAAAGGAAGCGAAAAATTTTACAATACTAAAGAGTTATCTTTTGCATCGGCCGGCGATTGGGTGCCGCGACGGCCAACTGACGGAAGCCCAGGCGCGTACGCCAAGGGTTGCTGCAACCAGCCCATCTTTCTTATATATCAATCGTGCCTGCTTGTTATGCCTATTGCTTCCTGATTGCCGTTCGCAAACCACCCGTCTCCGTCCGCCTCGGTTTTAAATTTAACCCCCCCGACCGCCGCTGTTTTACAATGGAACCCACGCCCTTTTCGGCCCAACCCGTTTCTTTAGGACGACGTGATGCGACTCTTTTTGTGTTTCTTATTTGCTTTGGGTTTGGGGGCCGTTTGCGCCGCCGCCGACGGCAATGACGGGCCCGCCGATCTTTGGTGGGTGCGTGTTGCCGTGCAAAGCCGCGCTGAGTTGCAGGCCTTGGCCGCCCTAATGGAACCGCTCGAGGTTGATCGCGCCGCCGGCACGGTTTTGCTTTTGGCCGACGACACCCACATCAATCGTTTGATTGCCCTTGGTTTCGAGCCGATTGACGCACAATATGTCTCGGTTCCCTATCAGCGAGGTGACGGTGGTATCAATGGTTTTCCATGCTATCCCACGGTGGACGAGACCCTGGCCCAAATCAACACTTGGGCTCAGTCTTACCCAGACTTGGTTGAGGTTGTCGATATCGGTGACTCGTGGCGCAAGTTAAATGAGGGCATGGGTGACGACTTACTGGTGCTGCGTTTGACGCGACAGAACCAAATCGCCGACAAGGCACCCTGGTTTGCCATGGGTGCGCTGCATGCGCGCGAGTACGCCACCGCGCCACTGTTGACCCGGTTCGCCCAGACCCTACTCGAAGGTTACGACGTGGATCCCGATATCACCTGGATGCTCGACCATCAGGTGTTTCATTTTTTGCTGATTGCCAATCCCGACGGCCGACGCGAGGCCGAAGCCGGCTTGTTTTGGCGCAAAAACACCGACAACGATTTTTGCAGCGACAGCAATGATCGCGGTGTCGACCTTAATCGCAACTTTAGCTTTCAGTGGGGCTGTTGTTCCGGGTCCAGCGGTAGCGCTTGTAATGAGACCTTTCGCGGTCCCAGTGCCGGTTCCGAGCCGGAAACCGAGGCGATCATGCAGTATGTGACCGCTCAATTCCCCGATAATCGCGGTCCAAACCCTGAAGACGGCGTGGCCGCCGACGCCGCCGGCGTATTTGTGGACATCCACAGTTTTGGCGGTTACGTGCTGTGGCCCTATGGGTACACTGTTCAGGACGGACCCGATAACGCCGCGCTGCAACGAATGGGACGCAAGTTGGCGTTTTTAAACGGCTACCGCCCCGAAAAAGCCTCGGCGTCCTTTAATACCGACGGCACCAGCGATGATTGGGCCTACGGCGATTTGGGGTTGGCCGCTTTTACCTTTGAGGTCGGCACAACCTTCTTTCAATCGTGCGACAGCTATGAAGGCCTGGTTCTCAATCCCAACCTGGCGGCCTTACATTACAGCGCTCGCGTGGCCCGCGCGCCCTTTGCCTTACCCGCCGGTCCCGACGTAACCCCGCTCAGTTTGGACCGTACGCACGTCGGCACCGACCAAAGTGTGGTCATTACGGCCGTGGCCGAGGACGGCCGTTATAGCAACACCAACGGCGTCGAGCCGGTTCAGCCCGTTTCCGCCGTTCAATTGACCATCGACACGCCTCCCTGGCTGGACGACAGCGGCGCGCTGCAGTTTGACGCCGACGACGGGTTCTTTGACGAAAGTAGCGAAGCGGTCACGCTCAACCTTGCCGGTGCCGGATTGGCCGGCGGACGCCACACCTTGTACGTACGGGCCCGCGATCAAAACGGCAATTGGGGCCCGACCTCGGCGGCATTCGTCACGGTGCAGTTGCTGCCCATGAACCTGTTACCCCTATGGCCGGACCCCGTCTCCGTTCTGGACCTGGTTGCCGCGCAGAACGGCGTGCCTTAGAGAATAATGATATCGACCTTACCTTTGGCGTAATCCCAAACTTTGGGATCGACGACGCCGTCGTAAACCCAAATCTGCGGTTTCTTTGCCCCCGCTTTTTTAGCGATTCGCGGTCCGGTGTAATCGATCCATTGCTTCAGTTCCGGCGTGAGTTTGACGTATTGGGCGGTGGTGAATTTGGCGTGGTCCGGCATGTTCTCATGGTTTTTGAAATGGGCTTTGGCCTCATTGTAGAACTGCTTGTTTTCGGCCAGGGTTTGGCTTTTTTCGTACCAGGCTTGCGGGTCCATAGCTTTGTCGCCCTTTTTGTTTTTGTAGGCCTCGTATTGCTTGACGTGTTGTGGATTATTGGCGTCGAACTGCTCCTTACAAAAACCGAAGGGATCGATCCAGCGGGTGGGGTTGGGCGCGTAACTGTAGGCGTTTAAACCGCCCGCCAAGCCAATCGGGTCTTGGCTGCAGAAACGACCGCTGCCGGGATCGTAATAGCGATTGAGGTTGTAGTGGAGCCCGCTTTCCGCATCGTAGTATTGGCCCTGAAAACGGAATGGGTTGTCGAAGCGAGTGCGATCCGGGCGTGCTTCGCCCCAGGTGCGGTAGCCGGCCGACCACTGCAGGCGACCACCTGGGTCGCTTACTTCGCAGGGTGTCCCCAAATGATCGGCATGATAGTAATACAAAGCGTCGTCAACCTGGGCGGCCATAGGAATGAAGCTGTCGGGTTCGTGCACGAACCAGCGTTGTTCGGTGTCGGTTTCCTCCATCATCAAGTTCACCCGATCCCAATAAAAGATCGTCTCCTGTTCGCCTTGTCGCTTGCGAATGCGACGACCCAAGGCATCGTAGGCGTAGCTCGTTGTTTGGCCCGCCACCGTGCATGTGGTCATTTGATCGAAGGCGTTGTAAGTGAAGGTGGTGGTTTCGATGTGGGTGTGACCCCGGCGGCGTTCGATGAGGTTGCCGCGTGCATCGTAGGCGTAGTGCTGATCTTCCCATTGCAGCAAGCGGTTGGCGCGCACGTTGCCGCGCGGGTTGCCGGCGAGGTCGCGCATCGGCCGTTGCTCGCCACCGAGCGATGCGGGCAGGGAAACCTGGACTGGAAAATCACAGGCGTCGTAACCGAAGCGGGTGAGTCCCTGGCCGGCGTCGTCGCGCTGGGTGAGGTTGCCGACTGCGTCGTAATCGAAGCTGCGTTCGTTGATCAGATCCCACTTTAAGATCGGGCCGTGGACCCATTGCCTGATCAGGCGACCGGCGTCGCTGTATTCGCTACAGCCGACCAAACCGTTGCCGAAGCGGCGTTCCTGTTCCCGACCGAGCCGGTCACGGCTGACCGCAGCCAGCAGCTTGTCCTCCAAGTGAACGCTCGTCCAGGCGCCCTCGCTATCGCGTTCGATGCGAATACGGCGACCGTCGCAGCGTTGTTGGCCGATCAGTTGGCCGACCGCGTCGTAGTGGAAATAGGTCGGCTCATCGTCTTGCCATTCCTCGATCAGGTTGCCGACCGCGTCGTAGCGGAAATACAAAGTACGCTCGTTGTTAACGGCTGAGAGGAGGTTGCCGGCGTTGTCGTAGCTGTAGAGGTTGGCCGGTTTTTCGCCGCTGCGAATGTCCTCGGCCGCCGCTTCGGTCAGGCGGTCCAAGGCGTCGTAGCAGTAGTGCAAATGCACTTGGCCGGGTTCTTCACGCCGCACCAAACGATTGCCCGCATCGTAGTGAAAAAGGTGACGGCGCCCGTCGAAGCCAATCCGCTCGACCAGATTCTCGGCCGCGTCGTAGCGGAACACCATGCTGTCGCCCGCTTCGTTGTCGAGGCCGATGAGGTTGCGGTCGGCGTCGTAGTGGAAATGCACCATGGAGCCGTCGGGGTTGGTCTGCGACTGCGGCTGTCGCAGGCCGGCGTAGTCGTAGCGGGTTTCGCGACCCAAACCGTCGCGCATGCGCCAGAGATCACCGGCGGCGGTCCAAGTCATTTCGCAGTCGGAGCCGTCGGGAAACGTTTGGCGGATGATGCGACCCATGGCGTCGCGTTCGTACCGGGTCACCCCGCCGTCAGGTCGAATTTGGGCGATCACATGACCTTCCACATCAAATTCCTGGTAGGTGATGCCGCCGTCGGCATGTTGGATCATGACGTTGTCGCCGGCGCGGTTCCACGAGAGCGTGACTGTCGTGTCGTCGGCGAAGGTGACCTGGGTGGGGTTGCCGTGGCGATCGTAGTGATAAGTTGTCTCGTTGAGGAGGGGATCCCAGCGTGCCGCCGGTGCGCCGTAGTCGTTGTATTCCGTAAGCCAGGCGTTGCCAGCCGGATCCTGCAGGAAATCGAGGCGACCGTTGCGATGGTAGGCCAACAGCGTGGTGCCGCCCATCGGGTCGGTGGTTTCCACCAATCGACCCCAGTCGTCGTAGCGAAACTCGGTTTTGCGGTCGAGGGCGTCCACCACCATCACCAAACGACCCAGCTCGTCGTAGTTGTAAATGGTGGTGTTGCCGCGTCCGTCTTGCATCATGGTCAGGTTGCCGGCCTCGTCCCAGGCGTAGTGCTCGCGGGCGCCCAAGACGTTGGTGACCGCCACGTGGCGTTGCGCCAGATCCCAGTCAAAACGGAAGTGATAAATGCCGTTGTCGCCCCAGGTCGAAACACAGCGGGCATCGATGCCGTCGCGGTCCCACTCGAAATAAAAACTGAAACCGCTTTTCAGGGTACGTCGGATCAGTAGGTGGTTGCGGTAATCGTAGCGTTCGCAGGCGTTGGCGCGGTCGAAGGCGGCGATTAGGTGACCGGTCTCGTCGTAGCGGTAGCGCGCCGGCGCGGGTGGGGGAGCGGCCTTGTCTTTGTGATGCGCTGCCTGGTACCAAGGGCCGCAAGGAATGAAGGCGGCAATCAAACCCTGATCGTTCCAATCGACGCGGAAGCCGCGACCGTGATCGCCGTGGCAACCCAGCCAACGACCGTATTCGTCCCGTTCGAAGTGGTAAAAATTCTGGAAACGGTCGACCAAGTGGGTCACCAACCAGCACGATGCGAAGGGTTCCATAACCCACTCATCGCCGTCGATCTCCAAGCGCATTAAACCGCTGTCGATGTAGGTCAGCGAGGCTTGTTCGCGGATATTCAACGCTGCTTCGCCGATTTCGATGGGGGTGAACTGCAGTTGGCGACCGTCGCTGTGGTGCAAAGTCCAGGCGTCGTCGCCCATCTCGAGGCGCTGACAACCGGTGTAGGTCCAACCCACGCCGAGACCGACGTTGTCGTCATGGCCGGTGCGATAAATGCGTTCGAATTTAAACGACAAAGCCCCGCGAATTTGGAAATCTTCCAAGACCAGCAATTCCTCGCCGGTGATGACGCTAATCGGGCAGCCCTTGGTTTTGTGTTTTCGTTTGGGGGGATTTTTGACACCGTTTTTGTTGCGGGAAAAGAAGTTCCCGATTTTGGTGGTCACATTTTTGGTTTGGTTGGCGGCCCACTTGGCGCCCTTACGGGTCTGCCTGGCGGCGTACTTGGCCGCTTTGGCCGCCATCTTATACGATTTGGCCGCCACCGTGCGCGTCGTTCGCACCACGTACTTGGCGCCACGAACGCCCATGCGGTAGGCCGTGCGTGCCGCCTTCACCGAGGCCCGGTACGCACGCGCGGCGTTGCGGCGCATGCGGTTGCTGAAGCGGTTGAAGTTCATGCGCGCCTTGCGGTAGCGGGCGCGGAAGCGGGCCCCGCCTTTGGTGCGTTTGCCCTTGTTGTGCGCGCTGTTTTTCTTGTTGGGTCCCTTCTTATTTTGATTGGTTTTCTTGTTTTTGGCGTTGTTGACTTTCTTCTGTTGTTTGCCGCGCGCTTTGGCGCCGCCGCCACTGGTGCTGCGGCTACCGCCGCCACGCTTTTGATAGGAACGGCCTTTTAAATCGCGGAACTGACGGCCGAATTTCCCCAAGCGTTTCAGGAAGAAGCCAAAAAAAGCCTCCCACGGCGGCATTGGGAAACCGCCGATTTTGACCGTGGCGGCCGGGCCGAGCATCATGCCCAGTGGTTTGATCGGGGTTTGCGGGTCTTTGCCCATCGACGCCGCCAGGGTTGCCGCGAGCAAATCCGAGGCGACCTGCAACGCCGCCGCCCCCGAGGCCACCGCCAGCGCCGCGCTCATGGCCGCCGCTTCTTCGCCCGATTTTTGCGATTCGCGCACCGCCGCCACACCGTCGTACACCGCACCGATCGCCACCGCCGTCGTGCCGCCCAGCCACATCACACGCATCGCCATATCCCAGTATTGCCGCATTTTGAGCAAACGGTTTTGCAAAGGGCTGTTGGGCGAATTGTTGGGTGGGGTATAGTGACAATGTTGCACAATGTCGCAGGTACGCGCTGCACGAGCACCGCCGATAAACACACTCGACGACCCCGTATAGAGCGACATCGCCGGCGGGAAGCCGCAGCAGGAAGCCAGGCCCAGGTCGCCGGAACGCAACGCCGGCCGACCGTGGATTAAGGTTTGATAAGAGCCGCCAATGACGATTGTGCCGAAGGCGGGCATCGGGACGATGGGTCCTCCCGTCATGCTGGGTGGATGGGTGTAGTGTGCATGCGGCATGCCCACTGCATAGGAGCCCAGTGACAAGGCATCGAGTGAGGCGATGGCGAACACCCCGTTGATGCCGAGAAAATCACTGACGTAGCTGATACCAAGAAATTTACTCGCATTGGTTTTGAACGCTTCCCAGGTGTGAATCCCTTCCTTAAAACGTTCCGCCGGCTGTGCTGTCAACGTGGCCCAGGGTTCATTGAGGCAGGTATTGATCATGGTTGGGTACCAGGTCGAAACCGATGCAATCAGGTTGGCAACACTGCTGCTCGCCTTAAACGAAGGGCTGGGCGGCGGGACCCCCGGCGGGCCGGCATTGGTATGATTCTGTAACAGATTGTTGGCCGTTTGGCTGGTGCGGTTGAAATAGCGTGCACGTGCCGAGCTGTTGGAACGGCTGCCACCGCTAAAGAATTTCATGGCTAAGCTCCTTTCGAGAGGCTTTCGATGTGGTCCCGAAATGCGGCCCAGTCTGGTTTGCGGTTCTGTTTGGTGTAGACCTTTTTTAGTGCGCGTAAAATGCGCGGAATCGGCTCGTCAATCTCGTGACGGCGGCAGAGTAAGGCCGCCTGCTCGTAGGCTTGGCTCGCGGGCTCCCATCCTTTCAACTTGACACAGGCCGCCGCGTGCCGTTCCAGCGCGGCGATTTGCGAAGGGCGGTCATTCAGCAGCTCGGCCACGTGGGCGGCGGTGACATAGGAACGTGCCGACTCCTCCCAGTTGCCGGCGCGAAAGGCCGCTTCGCCATGATTTTTGGTGACGTGAAACAGCACGTAGGGATTGAGGCTATCGACCGCCGGCGCCAAGGCGGGCCGGTAAAGATCGCGCGCCGTTTCCCATTCGTGCCGCCGTAGGTAAATGTCGGCCTTACCCGCTCGGGCAAAGGCGACCATATCCCAGTGTTCGGTTTCTTCGAAGAAGGCGGCGGCCTGATCGAAACGTTCGCATGCCAAGGCCTGGCGTCCTTCAACGCCGTCGCGGATCGCAAGGGTCAGCAAGGTAATCATGCGCTCGTGTTCGCCCGTTTCCGGGTCGGCCACCATCGCTTCTTCCGATTCGCGTCGTGCCGCCTCGCTGAGGTCCAGAGCCTGGAATTGGACGTGGTCCAGCTCTGGTAATAGCGGCCGAACCGTGCGCTCCTGTTCGCGCTCGTTCATCCGTCGCGCCTCATCCACCGCCGGCGCGTAGCCCGCCACCAACCGCAGCGGTGTGTCGCTTTGGTAGGCCGGCCAATCGGCCGTGGCTTCCAATAAGTCTTGCCAGGCTTCAGGTGCGTCGTTGCTCGCCGGGATCAGCACGAACACGAAGTGGTGGTCGCCCTCCTCCGGCAGATTGCTCATACAGTAATCGAAGAAGGACCGTAACCGTTCGGCCGCCGGGATGGTGCGGTCCGTAATGGCCGCGGGCGGCGCCGGCTTTTCCGGGTTCAAGCGAGCGATTAATTGTTCCGTTGGTTCTTGGCTGGGGTTGTCGACCGCCTCGCGCAGTGCACTGGGGACGTGGTTCTCTAGAAAAGTGTCAATTTCCTGGAGGAATTCCGCTTCGTTACGCGCACCGACCGGGGCGAGCGTTGGCCGTTGATCCTCAGCCGGCGTGTCGGGCACCTCAGGTGGGGCCGCCGCCCGCTTGGCAACGGGGATTTCCGGCGTATTGATCTCGGGCGCCGTTGCGCCCACCGGGACTGGTTGCGGCGCCGCCTCGAGCGACGCCGCCGAGGCACGTGGTGCTTTGGGGCCCGGTGCTAATTTGGCCGGGTCGAATGGCGCCGCCGGTGCTGTCGGCACTTGCGGGCGACGCCGCCGGCCGATGGGGTTGCGCGGTTTGGCCGCCGTGTCGGCGATCGGCCGTTTCGGCCCACTCGGTAGTTTGGCCGGCATGGGGGGCCGTTGTTTGGCCGGCGGTTCTGATGGCTCGAGTTTGGCCATGGCTGCTTGCAAGTCGAGCCATTGCAAGTACTCGCGGTAGGCCAGCGCCAAGCGATGCGCCAAATGATCCAAATACTGATCGGCATTGCTGAACGGCTCGGCCGAGATGAAGAACAAATCGTTTTGGTTGCCGCGATCCATGTCTTGCGTCAGTTTGGTCAAGGCGCCTTGTTCAAACGGTGTGCCTGCCGCGAGGTGCATTGTTTTGCTTTTTTGGTCGATAAAATCAAGTACCGGGTCGCGTAAGGCGCTTATCAAGCTTTGCATGGCGACCCCCGCTAGTTAATCATGACCAAGCCGCCGGAGACCTTGTGGGTGCCGACACTGGTCGAGGTGATTTCGATCGCTTGGATTTGGATGTCTTTCGGTGTGATCGTAATCGAGTTGTTCCCGCATTGCATGATCACTTCTTTATCCGCCGAGATGGTGACACTTTTTCCGTGTATTTCCACCTTATCTTCAGCTATTAAGCTGTAACTCTTCGCCTCGTTTTTATAGGCTTCGCCGATGTGAACCGTGCGGCCGCCGTCCACCTTGAGATAGTCGTTGCCCCCGATCCATTTAATGTCGTCCTTGTGCACGTCCAGGTAGCGATCGCTGCCCGACACCGATATTTCCCAACCGCTTCTGTAAACACTGATGCCGGTGCCGCCCACCGTCGTGATCATGTCGCCCGTGTTGACTTCGGTGTAGTAGTCGCCCTTTTTGACCGTGACGCACCGGTCGCCTTCCTCCACTTCGGTGATCTCATCCTTGCGCGTCCAGCGCGATGAAAAGCCTTCAACGTAGAAACGCGAGTCCTTGTTGACAGAAACGGTTTTGTTGCCGCCGACGGATTCACCGGCATCGGCGCCGACCGTCAGCGTGTGGTTGTTGAGGACCAGGGTATTCATGTCTTTTTGTGCGCGCAAATCGAGCAGTTCCGCGCCGTCGCGGTCATCGAAAAGGATGTGGTTGTCTTTAATCGTCTTAATAATGTTTTGGTACTTGCGCGCACTCGAAAGCGGCGGTGTGTTGGTTTTGTTGTAAACGCGGCCGTTGATGACTGGATGGGCCGGGTTCCCATCGATGAAACTCACCAAGACCTCGTGCCCGACGCGTGGGATCCATTGAATGCCGTAATCTTTGCCCGCATAGCCGTTGGCCACGCGCACCCACATCGACGCTTTATCGTCCTTCGGATTGGTTTTATCCCAGTGGAAGTGCAGTTTGCAGCGACCCAGCTCGTCCGTGTAGATTTCACTGCCGGCCGGGCCCACCACCGTTGCCGTCTGTTGGCTGGTAACCATTGGCACCGGTGTTTTGCGGGCCGGTCGAAAGGTGCTTTCCATTGGCACTGCTTTAAGTGTGACCGTGTAGTCGCGCTGGTGAACCGACATCGTCATCGAAGTGACCAGCCAGGCTCCGTTATAGCGATCGATCCAGTGGTTTTTAAGACTGAACTTGTAGCCTGCTTGGAGTGAGCGCGACGTGGAAACCGCAAAGGCTACCTGATGCGCCGTTTGGGATTCTTCCAACATGGTTTCGCACAGCATGTTCGCCGTCTTGTCCATCGCTGGTACTGCACCTTGCGCTTTGTCCGCATATTCGCGCGTGTGTTCGTAGTGTTCCAGCTCTGGGATCTGGTCCGGCTTGGCCGCCTTTTTCTCGCGCAGCCAATCCGTCGTCGGTGTTTCGTAGCCGTAGTCGTTGAGGGTAAAGCGATTGGGGCCGACGCAGCGCTGCAAGTAAAAATCAAACAGCGTTTCTTCGAAACCCTCTTTGTGATACGCCGATTTGTCTTCGCTGTACACCAGCGCGCGGTGCGGCCCAACCCAGGGAATATCGGCCATGTCGTCGCACAAAATCAGGCTGTCGTCTTCATGGTCGAAGTAAAACCACACGCCTGCTTCTTCCAATAGGCGTGTGACAAAGGCGTAATCGGTTTCGCGGTATTGGACAAAGTAGCGGCTTTCCTGATACGGCCGTGGCGGGACTTTGGCCGGCGCCGGTTCTTGGCCGGCCTGCGTTTTGTTGTCGTTGTGCGGTTTCTCTTCTTCTTTGTTGATTTTTTTGCGTGAGTATTTGATGCCGTGTTCTTTGAGAACCGTCTCAACCACCTTAAAAAGATCCTCTTCGCTTGTGTAACTAAACACCCGTGAATTGTATTTCTTGGTTAACAGCCACAGCTTGGGTTGGATCTCGATGCGGTAATTGTAGTGGCAATCAACACCTGCTTTTTCTTTGAGGTTCCCAAAGCAGGTATTGGCTTTTGTGAATGCCGTAATAATGCCGGTAAAGGTTTTCTTGAGCCCCAATTGATCACCGACTTGAAGGGTAAACTGCGCCGTTTTGCCGAGGAAATCGTCGAAGAGCAAGTCTTCTTGTTTGGCCGTAACGCGCAAGCTGTACTTGGCACAGCCCGAAATGTGTTGTTCGCCCTGTAATGCGTGAATTTGGAACGTTTTGTCGTCGTCGTACTGCTTTTCTTTGGGACCCGTATTGGGCGTGAGCCACAACAAGTCGTGTTTGCCAGTCATGGGGAACTCCTCAAGGAGGATCGGGCGCACCGCGGCAACCCGACCGAAGCCGATTAAAATGAGAATGATGGAGATGTTGTTGCAAAGGCATGGCAACCTAACCGTTCCCGTGACCGGCGGTTCATAACGGCCGAAGCGGTCTTTGCCTGCGCCCGCAAGGCGCTCATAGCGGGGGAAAGGGGGGGTCGCTGACGACAAGTCGGTTTATAGGGAGCGACTTGCGTTTTTGGCTGGGGTGTTAGGGAAGCGCGGGACCGGCTCGGTTGCGATAGGCGACCAAAACCGTGGACGATACATCGATAAGACAACCCGGCCGGGCTTTAACGCACCCATGGTGCCGGAAAATCAGATAAACACGAGAGCTTGCAACGGTGGTACCAGCTTTGAAAAATAGCGCTTTAAGCACAAGTGTTTTGAATATATACACTTACGGCATGGCGATGCCATGTGACCCTGTCGAAATATCGACACTGACCAAATGTTGACAGTCTGAGGTGTTGTTATATTGACAGTTGGGCCCGCCACCCCGCTTGTTTTCCGATAAAGCATCGGTTTGTTTGGTGGGTGGTGGCCGTCCTCGGCGTGGACCTTAAAAAGGGTTCGTTCGCTGTGTCGGCATGCGCGTCGTTCGTGCGTGGTTTGATGTCCGCGTCGTTCGCGGGTTGTTTGATATCCGCGCCGCATCGCGTTTTCTCGCTGGTGATACTGTAGAGCAAATATGTGGCCATCCGTTGGGGGACAACGGGTTTGTTGTGAATGATGGTTGGTGGGGAAGGAGAGAGGCGGCCGTGGAAATCGTCTGTCTCCGCCCCACACGACGCATCCGCCAATGCCAAAAACCCGCTTGACCCTATGGCCACTGACTGCAGCTTGTGCGCGCCGCCGACACCGCCTTGCACGTCGTCGTCGGCTCTGCCAATCGGATCGAGCCGGTGCAGCCCGTTTTCGTGGTTCAGTTGACCGTCGATTCGTCGCCGATCGTTGCTTTGCGCATTGCAGCGAGTTGGCGATGCTTAACCTTGCCGGTTTAGCGGGCGGACGCCGCACCTTGACCGTGCGGGCCCGCGATCAAAACGGCAATGGGGGGACCGACCTTGGCGACATGGGTCACGGTGCAGTTGGCGCCCGTGAACCTGTTGCCGCGCCGGCCGAATCCCGATTCTGGGTTGGTGTTGCTAAACGCCGTGCACCGTTAAAACACGAAAATATCCACCTTTCCTTTGGCGTAATCCCAAACCTTTTGATCGACTTGCCCGCCGTAAACCCAGATTTGCGGTCGCGTCGCCCCGGCTTTTTTGGCCAACATGGGACCGGTTCGGTCGATGAATTGTTTCATTTCCGGTGTGAGCTTGACCATCTTGGCCGTGGTGAATTTGGCGTGGTCGGGCATTTTGCCTTCGTTTTTGAAAAAATCTTTCCAATACTTGTGGCGTGCCCGCCCTTCTGTCACGTTTTTGGTGCGCTGATACCAACTCTCGAAATCCATGGCCTTGGTGCCTTTGCGGTCCTTGTAGGCCTCGTACTTCTGTTGCATGCTTTCTTTACAGAAGCCGAGCGGATCGACCCAGCGATTGGTATTAGGCGCATACAGATACGCGTTAAGCCCGCCTGCCAAACCGATCGGATCTTGGCTACAAAAACGTCCGTTTTCCGGGTCGTAATAACGGTTGAGATTGTAATGTAAGCCGCTTTCTTGGTCGAAATACTGACCCTGGAGACGGAACGGATTGTCGAAGCGACCGCATTCGACCGCGTGTGTGCCGCCCCAAGTGTCGTAGCTCGCCGACCACTGAACCCGTCCGCGTGCGTCGCTCACTTCCCAGGGGGTGCCGACTTGATCGACATGAAAGTAGAAGGTTTCGTCGTCGCGGATGGCGGTCAGTGGAATGCAACTTTCGGGTTCGTGGAAAAACCAGCGCTGCGTGTCGTCCTGTTCTTCCATCAGGAGGGAAAGTCGGTCCCAATAGAAAACCGTCTCTTCATCATCGGTGGTTTTGCGGATGCGGCGACCTAGCGCATCGTAGGCATAGGTTGTGCGTCGGCCTTCATGGGTACAGGCAATCATTTGATCCAAGGCGTTGTACTCAAAAGTTGTTGTTTCCGTTTGCGTTGCGCCGCGTCGGCGTTCGATGAGGTTGCCGCGTGCATCGTAAGCGTAGGCTTGGTCCTTGAACTGCTGTAACCGGTTACCGCGACTGTCGCCGATGATGTTACCCGCGCGATCATGAGCCAGAACCAAGTCGCCGCCCAGGGCCGGCGGTTGCATTACCCGGACCGGGAAGTCCGAGCGGTCGTAGCAAAAGCGCGTGGTTCCACGTTTGGCGTCTTCGCGGGTGACCAAGTTGCCGACATGATCGTAGTCGAAGCGGCGTTCGTTGAGTAAATCCCAGCGAAGCGGTTGTTTGTGGACCCGCTGCTGATTTATGCGACCGGCGGCGTCATATTCGGTGAGGCCGATCAAACCGTTGCCAAAGTGACGTTCGCGCTCGCGGCCGAGTCGGTCACGGGTGACCGAAGCCAAGCAGTGATCTTCTAGATGGACGGCCGTCCAATCACCCGAGTGATCGCGTTTAATGTTAACCCGCTTCCCATTGGGCAGCTCTTTGCCGATGAGGTTGCCGACGGCGTCGTAGTGGAAAAAGAGGGGTTCGTCGTCTTGCCACTCCTCAATCAGGTTGCCGAGCGCGTCGTATCGGAAGGAAAGGTGCCGTTCTTTGTTGAGTGCCGAAATCAGGTTGCCGGCGTGGTCGTATTCATAACGACTGTTGGTTTTGGAACCGTCGCGGGGATCTTCGGCACAAACCGTGATGAGGTTGTCCAAGGCGTCGTATTCGTAGTTAAGAAGGGTTTGGCCAGGCTCTTCGCGAACGAGCAAACGGTTGGCAGCGTCGTACTGAAAACAGTGTCGGCGACCGTCAAAGCCGACGCGTTCGACCAGGTTTTCGGCACCGTCGTAGGCAAACGTCATGCTTTCGCCTTCTTCGTTGTCCAAGCGAATCAGGTTCCGTTCGTTGTCGTAGTGATAACGGATCACCGTTCCATCCGGGTTGGTCTGTGATTGGGGTTGGCGCAAGCCGGCATAGTCATAGCGGGTCACGCGACCGCCGCGATCGCAGTGTTTCCAAATATCGTTGGCGGCGGTCCAGAAAAACAATTCACTTGTGCCGTCGGGGAACAGCACGCGCGTCGGTCGGCCCATGGCGTCGTTTTCAAAACGAAGGACCTCGCCGTCAGGTTGCCTTTGTTCAATGAGATTGCCGTCGTGGTCAAATTTTTGTCGGGTGATACCACCGTTGGTGTGCACAATCATGACGTTATCGCCGGCGCTGTTCCAATGACGCACTTCCTGTGTGCCGTCGGCATAAGTGGTGCGCGTACGATTGCCACGGCGGTCATTTTCATAAAAGGTAACGCTGTTGTGCGGGTCCCAAGTGGCAACTTCAGCGCCACGCGCATTGTATTCGGTGAGCCAGGCGTTGCCCGCGCGATCCTGAATAAAATCCGGCAAGCCATCGTGGCGATAGGCCGGCAGCGTGCTACCGCCCATCGGGTCGATGACTTGCACCAAACGCCCCATGTCGTCGTACAAATATTCGGTTTTGCGATCAAGTGCGTCGATCACCATCACCAGGTTGCCGATTTTGTCATAACGATAGGCGGTGGTATTGCCGTTGCCGTCTCGCTCGCTGATGATGTTCCCCGCTTCATCCCAGGCGACCAGCTCTTGATGACCGAGCACATTGGTCACCGCGACGAGACGTTCGTCTAAGTACCACTGGAATTGGTAGCGATAGTTTCCGTGGTCGCCCCACGTCGACTGGCAACGAGCATGAATATCGTAGCGGTCCCATTCAAAGTAAAAATTGAAGCCGGTTTTCAGGGTGCGGCGAATCAGGACATGGTTGCGGTAATCGTAGCGTTCGCAAGCGTTAATGCGATCAAAAGCAGCCGTTAAGTTGCCCTCGTCGTCATAGCTGTAACGGGCGAAAGGGATGGCTTGGTAGGGCTCTGTCTCCTCTCGTTCGGCATGGTGGTACCAGCTACCGCTGGGAATGAAACCGGCGATAAAACCTTGGTCGTTCCAGTCGACGCGGAACCCGCGTCCGTGGTCGCCATGGCAGCCCGACCAACGACCGTGATCGTCGCGTTCGAAGTGATAGAAGTTTTCAAAAGCGTCAACGAGGTGGGTTACCAGCCAGCCTTGCGCAAAGGGTTCCATAATCCATTTGTCACCGTCAATTTCCAGGCGCATTAAACCGTGGTCCAGGTAGGTTAAGGTCGCTTTTTCACGCGTGTTAAACGCGGCTTCGCCGATCTCAATCGGGCAAAATGCGATTTGACGGCCATCGCTGTGATGCAAAAGCCAGGTGTCGTCGTTGGTTTCCAAACGCTGACAGCCAGTGAAGGTCCAGCCGCAACCCATGCCGACATTGTCGTCGTGGCCGGTGCGGTAGGTCCTTTCAAAGGTTAAAGAAAGCGAACCCCGCAAGGTAAAGTCTTCAAGGCTCAGCAGCTCTTCGCCGGTGATGAGACTGATCGGACAACCCTTGGTTTTGTGCCCGCCCTTCTTGGGGTTGGCGTTGCCGTTTTTGGTGCGCGAGAATGTGCTGGTCACCTTGGTGTAGATTTTTTTGGATGTTTTGGCGGTCCAATTGGCGGCTTTTTTGGTTTGCTTGGCGGCGTAGCGCGCGGCTTTTTTGGTCATTTTTGCAGTTTTGGCGACAACCTTGCGGGTACCGCGAACCACGCGTTTGGTGATACGAACCGTGGCCTTCCAGACCTTCTTGCCCGCTGAAACAACCGACTTGTAGGCCTTGTTGACCGAACGCCGTACTCGGTTCGAAAATTTTCTGAAATCCATTCGCGCTTTGCGGAAACGCGCACGAAACCGAGGGCCCTTGGTGGTGCGTTTGCCGTTGTTACCGTTTGTGTTTTTATTATTGTTCGGACCATTATTGTTGTTTTTGTTGTTGGTATTATTGTTTTTGGTCTGTTGCTTTTTGTTGTTTTTCGCTTTGGTACCGGCGCTGTTGCTCTTGCCACCGCCTTTTTTGGCCGGAAGCGAACGGCCTTTGAGGTCGCCATAAGCGCGGCCGACCCTGCCCAACCGCTTGAAAAAAAAGCCGAAAACGGCCTCCCAGGGAGGCATTGGGTAGCCGCCGATTTTGACGGTCGAGCCTGGTCCAATCGCCATACCGAAATTTTTCAAAGGCTGACAGGGATCTCTGCCGATCATATTGCTCATGGCCGCCGCAATCAGATCTGAACGAACCTGGGCGGCGGCAGCTAGGGAAGCAACAGCCAGCGCCTTGCTCATGGCTTTTGACGTCTTATCTTCTCGCTGCGATGCTTTTACGGCTTCAACACCGTCTTTGACCGCCCCGATCGCAACCGAGGTGGTCCCAATCAACCAGATGCTCGCCATCACTCTGTTTATCCATTGACCCGCCATCAACATCCTGTTCTGGAGTTTGCTGTTGGGTGTGGTTTTTGGCTCGGTCCAGTGACAGTGGTTGACAATATCGCAGGTGCGCGCCGCCCTCGCGCCGCCGACAAACACACTGGATGACCCGGTATAGATGGCGAACAGCGGTGGAATGCCGGCGCAGGTGGAAAAACCGATATCGCCCGCGCGCATGGCCCGTCGTTTATTAATCAGGGTTTGGTACGAGCCGCCAATGGTAAATAACCCAAAGGACGGCAATGGAATAATGCCGGCAGGTGTTAGGCTGGGTGGGTGTAAGTGGTGCGCGTGCGGCATACCCAGGGTATAGGAACCGTAGGCGACGGCATCGAGTGAGGCGATCGCGAGCGGGCCGGTAATCCCGAGGCAGTCTTTCAAGATATCGAGTCCCAAGAAAGCCTGTGCGTTCATTTGAAGATCGCCTAGCCAGCCGGCGGCCGCATTGAACTGTTTTTGGTCGCCGCTGGTAATTCGAGCCCAGGGTTGGTTGATTCCCTCCATGAGGAATTCGGTGGGATAGGTAACAAGCTTTCCCATCCAATCGCCGACAATATTTGACGCTTTAAAACCAGGGCTTGGCGGCGGGAGTCCCGGCAGTCCTTGGTTGGCTCGGTTGTCCATGTAAAAGGCAACACTCCGATTTCCATCCGGGTTCGTTAAGTTGTAGTAACGCCGACGGGTTGACGCTCCGGTGATGCGGCCGGCACCCTTCCAAAAGTTACCCACTTTGGTTTTCATTGTTAGGCTCCTTTTGAAAGTGTTTGGATTTGGTCGCGATAAGCAAACCAAGCTTGTTTGCGATTTTGCTTGGTGTAGATTTTTTTCAAAGCCCTCAGGATACGGTCAACCGGTTCCGGGGTGTCGGTTTCCCGGCACAACTCGGCCGCCTTTTCGTAAGAATCGGCTGCTGCCGGCCAGATTGCTAACTTCATGCAGGTGGCGCCGTGGCGTTCATAGGCGGCAATTTGGGCCGGCTTGTCGTCGATGACCTCCGCGGCGTGGGCCGCTGTGCTGAAATAACGCGCGGCCTCGGGAAGGCGGCCCGTGCGAAAACCGGCCTCACCGCCATTTTTACCGATGTGAAACAAAACAATCGGGTTTGCGCTTTCAATCGCCATTGGCAGAGCCGCTTGGTAGGTTTCAAATGCTAGATCCCATTCGTGATTGCGTAAGTAAATGTCGCCACGTCCGATAGCGGCGAAGGCGGCGGTTGCCGGGTCTTGGTGTTCCCTGAAAAAATGCTCGGCGGTGGTAAACCGTTCCATTGCCAATTCTTTTCGCCCGGCTATACCGTCGCGAACCGCCAAGGTGATTGAGGTTGCCATACGTTCGTTGATGGGACTTTCGGGATCGTTTATCAGGGCTTCTTCAGCGCGGTAGCGACTTTCCTCGCTGAGATCGAGGTAATGGCAGCCCACATGATCCCGTGTTTCCAGCAAAGCACGCACCGGCTGTTGGTTTTCTTTCTCCTGGGTACGGTGTTTTTGGTCGACTTCAGGTTGGTAAGCGGCAACCAAACGCAACGCGGACTGGGGATGGTAAGTGGGGCAATCGGCGGTTTTCTCCAGTAACCGTTGCCACGCATCCGGGGCTTCGTTTTTGGAGGGTAACAATACAAAAACGAAACGGTGATCCTCTTGGTTCGGCAGGCAGCAAAGACCGTAGTCGAATATTGCCTGGAGCCGCACCCATGCCGGCTGTGTACGGTCGCTGATAATCGCCGGGGGCGGCGGTTTGTCCGGGTTGAGTCGTTCAAGCAGGGGACCGATGTCAGGAAGCGTTGGGTTTTCGAAAGCCTCGTGGAATTCAGGTGGCATGTGCCGTTCGAGGAGTTCGTTAAATCGCTGTTCCGCTTGCTCCGGCGTAAGCTCCGGCTGCCACCGCAGACTGGGTTCGGCAGGGGGCAGACCCGCCGAGAGCGCGGCGCCGGTTTTACTTTTTTGTTTCGAGCGCATTGTTGGATCGGTTTTGTTTGACTGTGGCTGCGTTGCTTTTCGTTTTTCAATCAAATCGGCCGAGGCGCGTTTGGCTTTGGGGCCGTCCGCCAAAAGGGTTAAATCAACCGGTGCGGGATCTACAACGGACTTCGGCCGGTCGTGCCGCCGATGAGGTGGCTTGGGGCGACTTTTCCTTTCGCTGTTGGGCGCTTTGGCAATGGGGTGTTTCGGGCCGGAAGGGAAATTCTCAGGGCGGTGCCGTGGTTTTTTAGTTGGTTTTTTCGCCGCTACTTGGTCGACCTCATCTTGCAAATCAAGCCATAACAGATAGTCGCGGTATTCCGATTCGAGCCGTTCGGCCAAATGGTCGAGGTAGTCGTCCGCGTTGTTGAAGGGTTCCTGTTCCAGGAAAAACAAATCACATTGATTGCCACGGTCCATGTCTTTGATCAGTTTTGCCAAACAACCTTGTTCGAACCCTGATCCTACCGTCAGGTGCAGGGTTTTTTCTTCTTGGTCAATGAACTTCAGGACGGGTTCGCGCATGGCGTTAATTAGGGTTTCCATCATGCGCCTCCTTAGTTGATCAGGACCAAGCCGCCGGCCACTTTATGCATGCCGACACTGGTTGATGTAATTTTGACCCCTTCAATTTTGATTTCTTCCTCGGTCAATCGGATCACGTTCAACCCGCACTGCAACACGAGTTCGCTTCCCGCATCAATCAGTATTTTGTTGGCTGCGATTTCGACCTTCTCATCGGCGATGCACTCGTAGTTGACGGCCTCCATCATGTATTTCTTGTCCACCCTGGTGAATCGATCACCCTCGCATCTCAGGTAGACATTGCCACCAACCCATTTGATGTCATCCTTGTGGACGTCTAGGTAACGCGGGCTTTTTGATACTGAAATTTCTAAGCCGTTGTTGTATCGCTCAACGGCTGTTCCATTGATCGTGGTGAGGGTGTCGCCGCCAACCGTGGTGATCATGTCACCGTTCTCGATCATGTTGAATTCATCGCCTTGTTTCACCGTGACCCAGCGGTCTCCTTCTTCTACCTCGGTAACTTGGTCTTGTTTGATCCGAGTTTTGGAGAAACCTTCGACGATGACCTGCATATCCTTTTGGACCGTGACGCATTTGTCTCCGCCCACCTGTTCGGTGGCGTTGCCGCCGATCGTGAGGTTGTGATTGCTGAGAACCAGGGTGTTCATGTCCCGCTGCGCGCGCAGGTCCAGCAGTTCCGCCCCGTCGCGGTCGTCGAACATGATGTGGTTGTCTTTGATCGTTTTGATAATGTTTTGGTACTTCTTTATCTTGGGTAGTGGTGGTTTGTTGATGTTGTTGTAAACCCGGCCGTTAATGACCGGATGCGCCGGGTTGCCGTCGACGAAACTGACCAACACCTCATGGCCGACTCTTGGTGTCCATTGGATGCCGTAATTCTGGCCGGCGTAGCCTTGGGCTACGCGCACCCACATCGATGCTTTATCGTCGTGTTCGCTGTCCTTGTCCCAGTGGAAACGCAACTTACAGCGACCCAGGTCATCCGTGTAAACCTCGCTGCCCGGCTGACCCACGACGGTTGCGGTTTGCTGGCTGACAATCACCGGGGTCGGGGTTTTGCGTGGTGGGCGGAAGGCGTTTTCCATCGGTACCCCCGCCAACAAAACCGTATAGTCGCCTTGGCGGACCGACATCGTCATGGAGGTAATCAGCCAGGTTTGGTTGTAGTCCTTGACGAAGTGTTTCTTTAAGGTGAACTTGTAGCCGGCCTGCAGCGAACGTGAGGTCGACATGGCCCGTGCCACTTGCGCCGCCGTAACCGCTTCCTCCAGCATGGTTTGATTGAGCATGTCCCGCGTTTTGGTCATGTTCGTACATTTTTTGCCGTCTCGATTGGCAAAATCGCGGGTGTGTTCGTAGTGTGCTAATTCGGGGATTTGTTTGGGTTTTTGGGCGTTTTGTTCGCTAAGGTAATCCGTTTGCGACGTTTCATAGTTGTAATCGTTGATCATAAAGCGGTTCGGGCCCACATGCCGCTGAAAATAAAAGTCGAATAAGGTCTCTTCGTGCCCGACTTTTCCGTAACTCGTTTTGTCCTCGCTATAGCTTACTTCACGGTGCGGGCCGACCCATGGCACGTCGCTCATGGCGTCACAAAGGATGAGCGTATCGTCCTCGTGATCGAAGTAGTACCAGATCCCCGCTTCTTCCAAAAGCCGCGACACAAAATTGAAATCCGTTTCACGATATTGCACGTAGTAGTAGGCCTCGTGGTAGTCTCGCGGCGGCGCCTTGGCCGGCTCTTTTGGCGGGGTTTTGTCCGGTTCACCCGGTTTCTTTTCTTCTTTTTTTTCGGCCTTCTTGCGCGAGTATTTGATGCCGTGTTCTTTAAATATAGTATCCAGCACCTTAAAGAGATCATCCTCGTGAGTATAGTTGAACACCCGCGAATCGTATTTTTGGGTCAAAAGCCACAGCTTTGGCTGGATTTCAATGCGGTAGTTGTAGTGGCGGTCCACACCGGCTACTTTGTCAAGGTTCCCGAAACAGGTGTCGGCTTTGGTAAAGCCGGTGATAATGCCCGTAAAGTTTTTGTCTAACGTATGTCCGTAGCCGACCTTGAGCGTGAAGGTTGCGGTTTTGCCAAGGAAGTTGTCAAATTTGAGATCTTCTTGTCTGGCGGTCACTTGCAAAGTGTATTTGCCACAAGCCGATATGTGTTGTTCGCCTTGGAGCGCATGGATCTGGAAGGTTTTCTCGTCCTTGTATTGTCTGTCTTTGGGCCCGAAGTTGGGACTTTGCCATATTAAATCGTGTTTTCCAGTCATGAAGTACTCCTCGAGGGGACCGAAAGCTGAATGGGGGCAATCGGTCGCAGTCGGCTATTAGAATATTTAGGATAAGAAAGCGTTTGCGAAACCCTGGCCGCCGCCGCCGTTTTGGGGCGGGCGAAAGTCGCACCGGCCTCGTCGTTGGGGTTTGACCGGGAATCGCGCAGGTGTGTCGTGCCGCTTTATAGGGAGCGGCTGACACTGGGAGGCACGGTGGATGGGTGTTTTATCTCGGGTTTCGCCGAAAGGGCGCCCGTTCATTAATGAATGAAGCTGATTTCGTGCGACCGAACGCATTAGTGCGCTCGATTTACCGAAAAATCAGATAATTCAGATAGAATGCAACCTCGATACCAGCAGGGTCACTTACTTGAAAGGTGTGTAAGTGCCATAAAAATAGATGCTTGCTGGTTTGAGGCGGCGAATAGTGATGTCGACATGTTGCCACTGTTGATATGTTGACACTCGTACTGTTTGTATTTCGACAGTCGATCCCGCTTTTGTACCTTTGCTTGCCGCCTTGGGCTTTGCGCTTGTCGTCCGCTAAATTCGGACAGAACGTGGCTTCATCAGCGATAGGTTGAGAATGGTGACAAGCGTAATTAAGTTAATTTTAAAGCAGTTTTTATGCCATTTTTGCTTTGATCCGTGGCAGGGGAGGGGCTGCCGATTTGCCGGTCGCCCCAGAAGGTCGTTTCCTGGTTAGGTTGACGTTTGCTCTGCCGAAACCGTTTTGCCCGCGCCCAGCAGGAACCCCGCACCGTAAACCAAGCCGGCGGCACACAGGCCCGGTAATAGGTTGTAGACGTCCCCGGCATAGGGTCCGTTTTCCCAAGCAATGATTGTTGCCAGGGCTGTGACCTGCATGGCGATGGCTTGCACGCGATTGAGCGGCAGCCCGGCCAAACGAACCAGCAAAATCGGCCCGAGCATGACCGCCAGACCCGACCAGGCGTAAAGGACCAATTGGAACACGCCTTGACCGGCAAACAAAGCGACCGTTAAGGCCAATCCGGTGACCAGCAGGGTGCTGAACTTGCCCACCAGGTAGTTGTCCCGTTGTCCTGGCAGAATGTCCTGGGTGACCGCCGCTGAGCACGACAGAATTTGTGAGTCGGCCGTCGACATCGTTGCCGCAAAAATCGCCGCCAGCACCATCCCGACCAACACCTGGGGTAACAGATTGACCGCGATTGCCGATAGTGCCGATTCCGCTTGGCGTACCAACAGCGCACTTTGTTCCGCCGCAGCCAGGGTCTCGGGTACCTGAGCCAGCTCCGGCACGACCAGCCGTGCGTAAAGGCCGATCACCGCCGAAGCCAAAACAAAGGGCACAAACCCAGCCAGGTAAATGCGGCGTGTTTGTTTAAAGTCTTCCGGTGAGGTCAGTGCCATCGAGCGAATGAGAATGTGTGGTGCGCCAATTGCGCCAAAGCCGCCGGCCACAAAACCCAAGAAGTAGAGCGGAAAACCAAGCGCCGTATCTGTCGGGAACAGGGAGCCCAGTGCAGGATCTATCGCATTCAGTTGGCTCTGCAACGCCGCCGGCCCGCCAATTTGGCCGACGCATAAAAAGAGGATCGTCAGCATGCCGACAATCATCACCATTGCTTGTGCCACGTCTGTCCAAATCGAGGCACGCAAGCCACCGGAGAAACAATAGGCGACCACAATCACGGCCCCGACAATCGCCCCGGTTTCGGGGCGCCACTCAAACAGGGTTTCCAAGGCTGTACCACCCGCCTTGAGCTGAGCCGCTGCATAAACACCCAAAAAGAGGAAGGTGATGCAGCCCGCGATGATCGCCAATAGCCGGTCTTCGCCGTGCTCGTCGCGGGCCAACATTGCCGGCACCGAGCGCGCGTCCACCTTTTCCGAATAGCGACGCACGCGCTCGTGGACAAAATACCAAACCAGCATATCGCCCAGGATCCAGGCGATTGACAGCCAAATCGTGGACACACCGAAACGGTAGGCGAAACCAACCAAGCCCACAAAGGCGTAGCCGCTGTTGTTGGTTGCCATCGAAGAGAAGGCGGTCAGGAAGGGGCCAACCCCGCGACCTGCCAGTAAATAGTCCTCGGTGGTGGTTGCCCGGCGGAAAACCGAAGCAATGCCAATCAGGGCAAACGCGACCATGAAAATCGAAAAACTGACAAAAACCACCATGAAATACACCTTCTCGCGGATTTTTCATACTTATTACACGAAACAAAAATACTTTGGGTTAACGAGTAAAACACAGGATGTTTCCGAGTGAAAGCCAAAAAAAAGACGAAATATATTAGGAATTGACTTTAGGGCCCGATGTGAATATACTTCGGACCCGAAGTAAACAGGAGGCTTCTTTTGTTCAATGACGACGATTCTTCGACTTGGGTTGTATGTAAATTCGGCGGAAGCAGCGTGGCCGACCCGGCTTGCTGGGAGAATATCCGCGCTGTTGCCCAACAACACCGAGCTCAAGGTCACCGTGTTTTATTGGTTTGCTCCGCGCTGAAAGGCGTCACCAACTTACTCGTTGCCGCGGCCGATGCGACCGCCCGTGGCCAATCTGTCCAATCCCAATTGGACGATATTCAACAACTTCACCACGATTTAGCTCAGGCTTGTGGTCTCGACTGCGGCCCCGTTTTGCACACGCATTGGTCTCAACTTGCCGATTTGTGTGCTGCCGCACGTGACAACTGCACCCCCGACCTACGGGCGCGCATCATCGCATTCGGTGAAAAAATGAGCACCCGCCTCGGTACCGCCATTTTGGCCGCGAAAGGGCTCGACTGTGATTTGCGCGACGCCGAAGACCTCTTGAAGGTCAACGACAACGGCAGCCGCGAAACGCGTCACTACCTCTCTGCCAGTGTGCCTTACAGCGAAGACCGCACCTTACAACAAAAATTAGCCGACACCTCGATGGTGTTGACGCAGGGTTTTATCGCCGGTGATAACGACGGCGGCCTTTGCTTGCTTGGCCGCGGCGGGTCCGATACCTCAGCCGCCTATTTTGCCGCCAAACTCAACGCATGTTTGTTGGAAATCTGGACCGACGTGCCTGGCGTTTTTTCCGCCAATCCTCACCAAATACCTACCGCGCGCCGCCTTGATCGCCTGGACTACCGCGAGGCCGAAGCCATTTCTCTCGCCGGCGGGAAAGTCCTCCACCCGCGCAGCATTGCGCCTGCTCGCGAACAAGGTGTGCCCGTCTTTATCAAAAGCACGAAACGTCCCGATTGGGGCGGCACCCTCATTGAGTCGCTGCCCGTCCATGCCGCCGGCGGTGTTAAAGCCGTTACTTCTCGTGAAGGTCTGTGGTTGTTTGAAGCCCAGTGGCGTTCCGACACCCCGCTTAAATACCTGCCGCAGTTTTCCGATGCGCTGTATCGCCGCAAGCTCCAGGTCAACATGGTTTCCGCCGGCGCCCGTCGCCTGCAAGCCACCGTCGACCCCTTGGTGACGCCGATCCATGATCGCGACATGAACCAACTTATGAATGAGCTCAACGACTTCGCTGAAACCGGCAAGCGCACGCAAGTGCACTCCGTCAGCCTCGTCGGTGGCGGACTCGAAGGCATGACCGACCGGCTCGCACCGGTTTTGGACAGCTTTGAGTCCGGCGAATTGCGCCACATTGGCCGCAACAGTGATCGCGACGTCACCTTGCTTGTCGATGAACAAGCACAAACCGACGACTTGGTCGCCCGCCTCCACGAGATTTGCCTGGAAGACGGCGAACGCGCTCAGCGCCTTGGGCCCACCTGGCTCGAGCTTCAAGACGTGGTTCAACCCGTCGCCGCCTTGGTTTAAGGGAGGGATCCATGTCCGCTATCGCGACCCAGATCGTTCTCGCTGAACCAACTCTCGCCGATGCCGCCGGCATTCACCAGTTGATTGCCGACACCGGTGTGCTCGACGTCAATTCACTTTACGCCTACCTGTTGATCTGCCGCGACTTTGCCGCTACCAGTGTGGTTGCCCGCGAAGACGACCGCGTCGTCGGTGTCCTCACCGGCTACATTCCGCCCTCGCGTCCTCACGCCCTTTTCGTGTGGCAGGCCGCCGTGGCTGACTCGGCACGCGGTTTGGGTCTTGCCGGCCGCATGCTTGATGAAGTTGTCGACCGGCTTGGTGACCGCATTCACGCCATTGAAACAACCGTTTCGCCGAGTAATAGCGCATCTCGGCGTTTCTTTGAAAAATTTGCCGCCCGACGCGGTGCCGCCATCCACGAGGATGAAGGCTTTCCCGTTTCTCTTTTTCCCGACGGCAACCACGAGGCCGAACCACGTTTGGTGATTGGTCCACTGCGCAATTACGAAGGATAAGTTCATGAGCATTTTCGAAAAAATTGAATCAGAAGTTCGCGGTTACTGCCGTAACTGGGACACCGTGTTTAAAACCGCCAAAGGCGCCAAACTTGTCGATGAGAACGGTCGCACCTACCTCGACTTTTTCGCCGGTGCCGGTGCGTTGAACTACGGTCACAACCACTCGCTCCTGCAACAACGGTTGGTCGAGCACCTCACCAGTGACGGAGTTATTCACTCTCTCGACATGTACACCACCGCCAAACGCGCGTTTTTGGAGACTTTTGAGGAGATTATCCTCAAACCACGCGACCTCAACTACAAAGTCATGTTCCCTGGTCCCACCGGTACCAACGCCGTTGAAGCCGCGCTCAAACTGGCGCGTAAAGTTACCGGTCGTCAGAACATTGTTTCTTTCACCAACGGGTACCACGGCATGACCCTCGGCTCTTTGGCCATTACCGGTAACGCAAGCAAGCGAGCCGGCGCCGGTCTGCCGCTCAGCCACACCACCAGCATGCCCTTTGACGGCTATCTTGGTGAGGATATCGATACCCTTAAGGTACTCGAACGCTACATGCGCGATACCTCCAGCGGCGTCGATAAACCCGCTGCTTTCGTGCTTGAAACCGTTCAAGGTGAAGGCGGCATCAACGTCGCTTCCAAAGAATGGTTACAAGGTTTGGCCAAGCTTGCCAAGGCCCACGACGTTTTGTTGATTGTCGACGACATTCAGGTTGGCTGCGGTCGGACCGGTAAATTCTTCAGCTTTGAAGAAGCCGGCATCAAACCCGACATTGTTACCTTGTCTAAATCCATTTCCGGTTTCGGTTTGCCCTTCGCCCTCACCCTGTTCCGTCCCGAACTCGACGTTTGGACCCCAGGTGAGCACAACGGCACCTTCCGTGGCTTCAACCTTGCCTTTGTGACCGCTGCTGAAGCGCTTAAGCTTTACTGGCGCGATGAGAACTTGACCGACGAAGTCAAACGCAAAGCCACCTTGACCGCCCGTCGCCTTACTGAAATTGCCGACCTTTTCCCCGGCTTGGAAGCGCAAGTGCGCGGCCGCGGCCTGGTTTGGGCGATTGAGTTCAACGATCCTGAATTGGCCGGTCGTCTGGCCAAAGCATGTTTCGCCAAAGGCCTGTTGGTTGAAACCGCCGGCAGCAGCGATCAAGCATTGAAACTCTTGCCGCCGCTCACCATCAGCGAAGCAGAACTCAACGCCGGTTTAGACATCATCGCGCAAGCTGTTGCCGAAACCGTCGTCACCGTTGAACCCGCTACCGTCAACGCTTAACCAAAAAAACCAAATGCATGCGATTCAGATGGCTGAAATCGCACAAGCAGTTGGTGCGACATCGGTAGAAAAAAGCGCGAGCGTACGTGTCACGTACGGCGCGCTTTTTTACGACACCCTTTCGCCCAATTGACAGTGTGAGCGCGCCGCCCAGCATGCGCAGCTTTGGAATAAGGATTATTGTTCATGATTGTTCGCCACTTAAAAGATACCTACGGGACCGATCGCGAGGTCCACGCTGAAAACTGGATTAGCCGCCGTTTGCTGCTTGCCGATGACAAAATGGGTTTTAGCATGCACGAAACCCTCATTAAGGCCGGTACCAGCACCGAGATGCACTACATGAATCACTTAGAGGCCGTTTACTGCATTGCCGGTCGCGGTGAAATCAAAACCTTGGCCGATGGCAAGGTTTACCCCATTGAGACCGGCACCATCTACGCCCTCGATCAGCATGATCACCACGTGTTAACCGGTTTTGAAGACATGCGCATGGTCTGTGTCTTTAACCCGCCCGTTACCGGTCGTGAAGTTCACGACGAACACGGTGCCTACCCCGCCGCCGCCGCGGTTGAGTAACCGGGAGGTGACGTTATGACCGTCCAGACCGACGCTTATCCCACCCGCCAAAAAACCAGCGCGCGCGATTACATGGTGCGTGTCGATCCCGTTGTCTATCCTTCGTTACTCGAAGCAGGGGAGGGGCCGCTCGACGACCACGACCTGCGCTGTTTCGAAGAAAAGGGTTACCTGCACTTAAGCGGCCTGCTCTCGCCGGACTATCTCGCCACGCTCAATCAAGAAGCCAAACGCATGCGTGACCACGCCGACCGCAATGACGATCGCGTCGTTGTGGAACCAACCGGCGATCAAGTTCGCTCGATCTTCGCTATTCACCAGCAGTCGGACATCATGGCCGACCTGATGCGTTCCGAAACTCTGGCGCCGATTGCCCGCCAACTGTTGGGTGGCGATGTTTACCTGCACCAGACCCGCCTCAATTTTAAGCCCGGCTTCGAAGGCAAGGAGTTTTACTGGCACTCCGATTTTGAGACCTGGCACAGTGAAGACGGCATGCCGCGCATGCGCGCACTGAGCTGCGTTGTCGCACTCGACGAGAACATGGTTCACAACGGTCCGCTAATGATCGTTCCTGGCAGCCACAAGTTGTTCATCCCATGTCCCGGTGAAACCCCGGAGAACCACTTCAAAAAGTCGCTGCGCAAGCAGGAGATCGGCGTGCCCTCGCAAGAGGCGCTTTCGATGTTGGTTGAGAAGTGGGGCATCGACTCCATGGTCGGCCCACCTGGCACCGTCGTCTTTTTCGACTGCAACGCCATGCACGGTTCCAACGGCAACATTACGCCGCACCCGCGTAACAACCTGTTCTTTGTGTACAACCACGTCGACAACCGGCTGGTTGCACCCTACTGCGGCAGGTCACCGCGACCCGAATTCATCGCGCATCGCAAGTAGATGCTTACCAAAGGGCGACCCTCACCGGTCGCCTTTTTTGTGCCTGGTTGTGGGCCGCTTTGCGGAGACGGAAGTGGCCCACAATGTGTCATAAAAACGTCCTTGTCTCGTGCACACAGGCCGAGGGCAAACAGGTGAAAACCGATGACCTTGCAGGAAAAGCCGTCGCCGACGTTGATTTTATAGGACAACTCAAGGAAAACCCTGGAGCAGGATCTCATTGACCTCGTATCCATTCTTGAGATCACCGCCGCCGTCAGGTACGGCGATTGGTCTTATTTAGATCCATCCGTACCGAAAACTGACGATTGTTTGATAACGGGTTGCCTCGCTTATTTTGATCAGCACGGCCGCCAACTTCATCATTTATTGTGATCAGCTACAATTATTTCAGCGGCGCAATACGCCAGTCCTTTGGCTGGATATGACACGCGTAAAGTAAGTCCTCGAAGAAGGCGCGGCCATGATCCCGCTGAATCCGTTGGTCAATCTCTTTCGTCAATTCAACGCTATTGAAATCGTAAACCGCAGGAGTATTAAGATCTGGATACAGTTCAATGAGTTTTTTGATGAGGGGGTCTGCACTCACCACTCTTTCTTGCTGCGAGGCGTTTCTATGGGGGCCGAAACAACTTTTCATCCAAATATAAATGGCGACTTTTTTGCCAAGGACGTCGGTATCATACCAAAACAGATTGTCGCCAAAGGGAAGGGCATTGAGGATTGAGTTGGGAATCTCATAACGGTAATATGAGGCCGCTTTTTCTAGGTCTTCATCTGGTGGTAGGAAATGCTGCGAAAAAAAGACGCGGTCGATGCTGAGCCAGGTGTGGCTTAGAATCGCTCGAGGATTGCTGACGGTGAGCTCTGGAGCATGCGGATCCGAAGGGTTCGTCGTGTAGTGATAAGCGTTGCCGTATGATTCGATTTGCGTGTTGAAGAGAAATAATTCGGGAAGCGGCATCAGGCAGGCATTGGCAAGCACTTCGGCAAATGCTTCTATGCCTTCATTCATCGTGTCGGGTGAGGTCCGTCGGATGAGTGTGGGTTCTGATGTATAGAGAAGAGGTGCTATTGGGTAACCTCCTGCAGCTTAGACGGTTAACGGTTTGGTGAAGGTGGCCTCATCCTTGCGACATTCTTTGGAGCAAACAATCAATCGTTTGCGTATCACACCAGCTTAGTTTTGAGCCGATTTGTGTCACCAAAGTATCGGTAAAAGTTAAGCCTCGAGCGCGTGTTGCTTCGATGACGTCCTCTGGGTCATAAAACGAAACCTCAGGGTTGTTGTAAACGAAATTATTGCAAACCAGCGTAATGGGAATTTGTTCATGTTCCTTCGTTCGGGCCGCCAGAAATCCATCAGTGGTTGATAGCCCGGCTTCGTACCAATTTTTGACATTTGAAATAAAGAAAAACATGCGGTTTGTGCCGGCCATGATCTTCGGGATTGAGTGCTTGTAATGCCAGGCGGGACAAACCAGGGTCGTGGTTTGAATGCTTTTACCGGCGTAGGAAAAGCTGTAGTCGATGATCGCATCGGTTTCCATGAAAATGCTTCGTTCCGTTTGAACGCCAAGATAAGACGCCAACACGTGGCTGAGAAACGTGGCACCGGCAGCTTTGCTGCCGTAAAGCGATAAATAGGTCATGAATTATCCCTGGTTATCAAAAGGACCGGCCGAAAATTCAATTTAAAGAATCGGCGTCCTCAAAGACTACCTGAACTCTTATGTTTCATGCAATTCACGGACTTTTTACGCCTTCGTCGATCAAGTCGGCGCGTCGCGCTTGTTTGCGATTAAGTCGTCCAACAGTTCTAAGAAGGTGGCCTGTTGGTCTTCGTCCTGTCGTTTACCGAGATTGGTGACACGCGAAATATGAATCCGCAAGCGCTTTTCATAAGCCACGCCGCTTTGGATGGCGCCTTCGACACCCTTAACAGCCCATTTATTAAAAAGGTAAATGGGTTCACATGGGGTCGGCAATGCCTCGAGGGCGGTTTGGTAGTGCTGAAAATTGCCCAAAGCGACGTCGAACAGGAGTTGGTGATTGGGGAAAAGGTAAACGTGGGTGGCGTCTTGTCTCAGGAAGGACGCATAGGCTGTTTGTGGATCAAAAAACGGCTGTAACGGCGCCGAGACGGTGATCGTTTCCCCTTTGTAGGTGAACCGGGTTTCCAGATAGCGATCGTGGTCGTTGATTGAGTGCATGGCTAGCGGCGTGTTAAACCAAACACTTGGTTTTTCAACAAAGATGCGGGGATCGGCAAATTGACACCCAGCAAACTGAACCAGCATAGTGGAAGACCTCGTAGCGCGATCATGATGCGTTTCTGCGGCAACAAATCATGGATGTTTATTCGGTTTGGGTGTTTCTCATGAAGCCTGGGGGGGCGACACATGAGAGCTCTCGTTAAACCGGCCGCTAAGCGTGACGGTAACACTGAAGCTGCTTCAAGAACAGTCTTTACTTACCCTAAAACCAGATGTTGGATGATGCGGATCAAACAACGCCGCCCATTCTCTCACCAAAAGCTTTTCCGTGATTGTAAGCCTTTTGATAAGAAAACGGTTTTGCCTAAACTGAGCGAAACATGTTGGGAAAAGTGGCCCGGGGCCCCGTTCGGCGCGTACTGGCAGGTACGGTGAGTATTTTTGCAAGATGTTTCAGCCCTACAGGTTGTGCGATTTCGCCGCCAAGAATCGCTTAGTTTAGGTTTTATCCCCAACGGCCGCTTCGACAGTCTGACCGATGGCGCATCGCCATCCATCGTTTTGCCGCCGTCGCCGGCGCTGCCTTAATGCTGAACCTGGCGCTTTATCTTGGTGGCGGTGTTCGGCGAGCACTTTCAGAAGACCTTGGCGGTGAGCGGGGTGCCTGCTGTTTCCTTGCCACCCCGCTCACCGAACCTCAACGCTTATGTGGAGCGGATCATTCGAACCATTCGCCAGGAATGCCTGGACCACTTCATCGTTTTTTCTCAGAGACATTTGGAAGTATTGCTGGGCGAATACCTGGCCCATTACCATGAGGAAAGGCCGCATCAGGGCTTGAATAACGAAACCCTCGTCGTGCGACGATGCGATGCCACCGGGCCGATCCAAAAACAACCTCGCCTGGTTGGTTTATTAAATCATTACAGTCGCCGCGCGGCTTAAGTTCTACTGTTGACGAAAGCGATACAGGGAATCAGTGCGTCTCGGTACAGGTTGAACGGTACTATTCTAGCTTGGGCGAGACAATTTTTCCCTAAAACCTCCGAGAAAAGCTGGGCAAGCGATTGGAAGCCCAGGGATTTTCCTTCGTCCACACGGCGAAAACTTTTTGGGACACTACGGGGATTACCTTATTCATGACCGTGCATCCGTATTCGGTGCTCACTTTCAAAAAACCTTGGCCGGCGGGGGCGTGATCGCTGTCCCGTTGCCGCCGCGCTCGCCGAACTTGAACGCGTACATGGAGCGCGTCAATCGAACCATTCGCGAAGAATGCCTCGACCATTTCATCATCTTTTCCCAACGTCATCTTGAAGTATTGTTGCGCGAATACTTGGCCCACTACCACAACGAAAGACCGCATCAAAGCTTGTTCAACGAAACCATCGTCAAACGACGAAGCAACACTACCGGGCCGATCCAAAAACAGACCCGCCTCGGTGGCTTGTTGAATCACTACAGCCGTCGCGCCTCTTAGATTTATCTGCTGGAAACATTAATGATACCGGCAATGGTGCGTCTCGGGATGCAGAAAACCTAATAATTTTCTCTGTGGCAGTGTGATTTTTGGCCATTCTCTCCTTTGAGCGGGGTTGCCAAGCGCATGCTGACACAGCTATTTGGCTTGGGAAACGTGCCGGAATATTTTTGGGACACTACGCGGCGACATTCTATTTTTTGAAGATCTCACCAGTTTTCGTGTTTGTGCTCATACCAAACTCGTCAGGGAACTTGTACGGAACATAGGTGTCCTCCTTTAGGATGAAAACTTCAATGTTCTCGTCTTCATCCTTGAGTAAGGTTCTGATTTCGGTGCAGTTAAAAACTTTGTAGCCTTGAATGATTTGATTGACGATTTTTATTGCTAAACCGCCTATGACCTGAGAACAGGATCTGCAAACCCACTCGCTTTCTGGACTGTATTCAACGACATCAAAAGCAAGTACGTCATTATAAACAGGGCTTCCATAGTTAACCAAAAAATCACCGTAATAAGTATTTGGATTGACTGTGAAGTTGTCTGCTTGGTACCAGCGTAACTTTTGACCCATTTCGTAAGATTCACCAGCAGCACCCCAAATGATCTGGGCGCAATTTGTTAACTCTTTTTGACACCAGGGACAAATAAAGTGTCCATAAACTCGGATTTTCAAAAAATTGCCTCCGTGTTGGTTATTCCTGAATTTTCTTTGGTTTAGACAATTTGTCTAGGATTTTCTTCAGGTCCTCTAGGGTTGAGAAGATATTTATGTTGCCCATTGCGTTGTTGGTTGCATTTAATCGCCCAGCTACTTTAGCATTGTGTATGGATGTTTTAGGGGTTAAATATTGAAGATCTTTGAAAAATTCACGAGTCACTATGTTTTCAAATATCTGGTTCGGCAAATTGGCATTCGCCGTGACCAGTGGACGTCCTAATTTCATGGCTGAATAAGCAACTACAAAATCCATCCGATCAAACTTTCTGGTAAAAACCACCTTCTTTAGCCCTTTTGGTGTTGTTTTCCGAGGCGCATGAGCCGTTCCAAGAGCAACTCTTTTAAGGTCCGTGACTTCTATTCTGAAGTTCATCATGAACCTAGTAAGCTGGTCATGATAGGACAAGGTTGCTTGTTCAAGGGCTTCTGTGAAGACCACTTGATCAACGAAAATTTTAAAGTTTCCATTATCTAAAATTTGATCAAAAAGTGGTCGCGTCGCTCCTGGTAGTTTCATTATAAATAGATTTGAATCAGCGACCATCTCATATCGAGGGTGACCACCAGAAAACTTCCATGGGCTCGAAACCGTTCTAGAATAAATTCCCACAGTTGAAGCCGTTGATAACGCAGATTCTGAAGCTCCGGGACCAATGCCCAGAAGTCTTCCTGCATCACCTATGCCGGAACTCAAAGGTAAGGGGTTATATACTTTGGGAAATTCCCATGCACCGGTTTTAGGGTTAAACACAAGATCAATAACTGTATTCGAACCTTTGGCGATATCATCACTGTGCCGGAGTAGGTCATCCGAAAATGAAAAGATTTTTGTTACCTTTGCTAACTTCATGAAAGGAATTATCTCAAGCAGAGCGAAGCCGTAATCCCAATTGCTTATATTAGTATCGCCAGTTGTGTGTGCATCGATAACCTTGTCTACTGAACCTCCAATGAAAACAAAAAGCACATTCGTTGCCATCAACTTGTGGGCAACTACTTGTTCAAAAAACCCTCCTTCATGTTGCAAGTCCGCAGCAACTTCAGTGAGTATGTTACTTATAGTCTCCAGTCCATTAGGATCCCAGAACATTATCGGGTTACCCGCAGCATACGCGTACGGCTCGGTGAAGGTACTCGGATCGTAGATGTCGGGTGCGCGGAAGTCGGGGTTCAGGAAGTGGCCTAACTGCGGGTCGTAGTAGCGGTGGTGCATGTAGGTTAAGCCGGTGTCGGCGTCGCGCATGTGGCCGCTTAAGCCCAGGAAAGGTTTCGTTAGGCGTTCCCCGAAGGTGGGTAATGCGAAACCTTCGGCCATGGCATCTACTTTTTCTCCTCCCAATAAGTCGAAGCTGTTCCACCAGGATTCGCCGTAAGGGCTCATTGGCGTGTAGAAGATGTTGGTAGTGTTGACCTGCTTGTACGCGAACGGGGTGCCCAAGTGATCGTTGAAGATGTAGTAGCTTTCGCTTGGGTTTTCGAGGCTGCGTATGAACGCCGGCCCAAACGGGCCATGGGCGATAACGTGGGTCCATTCAATGGTGGCCGTGGCGTCTTGGTTTTGTTCCGGTGGCGAGCTTTCGGATGAGGTTGGTTCCTTTTCGACGCCGACCGCGATGAGTTTTGAACCTTGGTAAACGAAAACGAACGCTGTCTGGCTGCCTTCTTTGGTTGCGCGGATGCGTCTGCCGCGACTGTCGTAATCGTAGGCATACACCTGGCCGTCGATGCTTAATTCGCGGAGGCGCCGGTTGCCGTCCCAGGTGAAACGACGGTTTGTGTTGGGTTTGGTGTTCAGGCTGCCGACGAGATTTCCGGAGTTTTCCTCGTACGCCATCGTTTGGTCATTGTCGACTTCCCACGCGGGCACGGTTTCTTCTGGGGTGGCGGCCGTTAAGGATTTTGGTTTGTAGCTGGTTACCTGTGCTTGGCGTGGTCCTGCTTCGGGACGCATGGATCGTTGCCGCAACGCGAGTTGACGCGGTGTGTTCGCCCCTGCGCCAATCTGTTCGGTGAGAACCAGGCTTACTTGGTTGAGCAAGTCTTGCTCGGTGATGCCGTAGGTTTCCGTGAAGGTTTTGGTTTGGTAGCTGGGCTCTGGCGGCTCTTGGCCAGACTCCGGTTCCGGGAGTGGCTGGTTGGCGCCCGGCCCCACGCGCCGCTCGACCGACACTTGTTGTAAGCGTTTTTCAGCGTAGGTCGGCGTCAGGGTTTCGCTTAACGTTGGACCACCGCGCACCACACGGGTGATGGTCGCTTGGGTTGGCGCCGTCGTTGAATCACAGGCATCCTCAACCGGGCTTTCGCTGTACGTTAAGGCCAATTTGAGGTCGAGTGCTTCGCTTGTGATGTCGGTCAACCGGCCGGTGTCGTCGGTGGTTACGCTGAAGGAGGCACCGTCGCCCCAGGTCATGGTGCCGGGATAGCCGCCGGCCCAATCGTTGTAGGTGACGTTCATGTCGGCGACGGTAACCTCGGTCAGGTTGCCGCCGGTGTCGTATTGGTAAACAAGCTCGATTTGGTCGGCGATGTTGATGCCGGTTAATCGGTTGTCTTTGTAGGTGTAGGTCTGCGGGACACCGTTACCGTCGGTGTAAGATGTCAAACGCGTTGGGATTTCGGTGTCATAGCTGAACTCTTCAACGGCGGAGACCGTGCCGACGATCTCCCGGTCCGGCGAGGTGCCGCCCTCGCTTGGGTCGTCCTTGCTGACCGGGCCGCCTCCGCCGCCGG
>JAUIFE010000034.1 GCA_030429565.1 Holophagae bacterium
CTTGAGCCCTTCGCAATTCGGCTCGAATAACTTTTTGACCGCAGACTCCCGGAATTCCTGTGAATAAGACATGGCCGCACCTTTGTACCAGAAATGTTGAACTGACAACTATCCTGACAGATAGGGATACTCAGAGATGCTATTCTGTTCCCCGCGCGTCCGGGGATGATCCGGGTCTGGCAAAGGATGATTAAATTTTTGGTTCCTGTTCCCCGCGCGTCCGGGGATGATCCGTGCGCCGATTTTAACCAGCGATGCACTTGGGCCTGTTCCCCGCGCGTCCGGGGATGATCCGGCCTCTTCACCGAATATTTTTTTGGCCTGGGCCTGTTCCCCGCGCGTCCGGGGATGATCCGGCTACCGTTTCATTGGGAAAGGTTATATTATTCTGTTCCCCGCGCGTCCGGGGATGATCCGGGTCAGTAACGCCTTGCCGCTCGGCGGCCGGCCTGTTCCCCGCGCGTCCGGGGATGATCCGATAATGAATTTTCAGATGAACATTATTATATGCTGTTCCCCGCGCGTCCGGGGATGATCCGGAGCGCGAGCGCCTTGCATCGATCCGCGCCGCCTGTTCCCCGCGCGTCCGGGGATGATCCGGATCTTGAATTACGTGTTCACCATCTTGAATCCTGTTCCCCGCGCGTCCGGGGATGATCCGGCGGCCGGAATGCGTAAGATCCCGTGTTTGTTCTGTTCCCCGCGCGTCCGGGGATGTTCCCTATGTGTCTGGAGCGTTGGCGCCGGCTTCAGCGTGGCGCGCCGGCGTGGGCTCGTCCCCGCCATGGTTGCGTGGCAAAGTGCGTCCAGTTCACGACCACGGCCTAAAAACGGAAAACCCTTCGCGGGCGCTTTTGCTTTTTTCCATAGGCGTCGAGCCGGTCGTACACGGCCTTAAAGTCAAACGCGTTGGGATCGAAATCTTCGCCAATCGTGTATTCCAGACGATCATAATCGGGATGATCAGGTCGACCCAACAATGCCACTAAATCGCAGTAACGCTCGATGCCGCCGATTTCCTCCAGTGGACAAGCACCCGCGCCGGCCAAAAGCACAGGCGGAAACAAAGGACCGTCCGTTTTCCTCGTACTGAGCACCTCGATGTGGTGACCCCAACTATCGCCAAAATCGTATTCGTAAAAGAGCTTGCTTCCTTTTCGTGGCAACAGATCAACAACCGCGATCTCTTCTTCGTCCTCGACCCCCAAATCAGGAAGCTCACCCACCATCGGTCCGAAAAGTTCGCGTTTCTTGTGGAACAAGTGCAGGTGGCAATTTTCCCAACCCATGCCCGTCTGGATGATTTCGTGCAAACACGATAGCCGAATTCGACCATCAATCCCAATTTCACGCCAAACCAGCGGCTCACTGTATTCGAGAACAATCTTTAGGGTTAACAGGCGGCTCATGGATCCCTCGCAATTTTTGGTTCAAGCCAACCTACCTTATTTGCGACAATCCCCTCAAACTAAAAAAGAATCTTCTTTGCGGGCGTTCACCCTTTGTTCGTCATGCGTCTCGGCGACGCCCGGCCTGTTCGCCGCGCGTCTGGGCATGGTCCAATGGTGTTGGACCCAGAACTAATCAAAACCACCTGCGCCCCGCCCCGCTCGAAACCGCAAGGCCCCACCGCGCAACCCTCGGCACAACCCAACACTTGCGGCATCGGGCCATAATCCACAGTTGGTGCGAAGGAACGCGCTATGTGCCGGCCGGCTGGCGCCACTCGGGCTGGCGCGACCCAACCCGCCGCTTTACCACACCCAGGCAAAGCTCTTTTTTCCAGCAGGTTCCATCGCACCCTCGGCCCCGACGCCCCAAATAATCGGTCAGCCCGTGATCCTGTGCGCCGGCATCTGATTTGCTCCCCTGTACGGCACACAACCATCTTTTCAACTTGTTTTAATAGGGGGAATCATATGGCCAACAATGCACCACAACCCATCGCGGAACACCTCATGACCCGGCGGCTGGTCACCCTGTCGCCCGAAACCATGCTTGAAGAGGCAACCCGTACCCTGCTGGAAAACCAGGTCGCCAACGCGCCCGTCGTTCATAGCGACAACGACCGCCGCATCCTGATCGGTTTCATCTCCGAACGCGACTGCCTCGAGTACCTGGCCAATGAGATCTTTTTCGCCAATCCCGATCAAACGGTCGCGGCAGCCATGAAACGCCATCCCGTTTGCGTCTCGCCCAATACCGATATCTTCACGCTCGCCTCGATTTTCACACAACACAACGTCCGTCAACTGCCCGTGGTCGCCGAGGATCACGAGCTGGTCGGTATCGTTAACCGCAGCGCGGTCTTACGCGCATTGGAAGACTACAACAACGCGGTGGTGGCCGATAAGAACGCGACCAAAAACCGGCCGGACCTCGCCAAATTGGTGAATCACCGCTTCATCATCCACTAAACCACCCAGCCCGCGCGCGCCATTCAAACGCGGCCCGGCCCATCGACGGCCATCCACACACCTCACCCGCCTCAGCCAGGACCTTCACGACCGGCCGACGCCGTGTGCCCTGGTTAAGGCGGGTCGCAAGCACGGCCGACGGTGGCGCCCGCCGGCCTGGGTTTATTTGGGCCGCAGGCTTTCCAAGATTTTGACATCGACCCACATGATGTCGGCGGTACCGCGTCTAAGCGAACGGTGGAAAATCAAATACTTTCCATCCGGCGTCAGGCTCGGACAAAACTCAGAAGCCTCGGTGTTGATGGTGTCACCCAGGTTGATCGCCTCGCCCCAAGTCCCGTCGGCGCGTTTGAAACAAATGTACAGATCGGCGTTGCCGTGACCGATCTCCCTGCGGCTGTCCCACATTAAGTAGGATTCGTCAGGCGCGATAAACGGATGCGCGTTGGCCCTCCCCGAATTGACTTGGGGCCCGAACTTTTTGGGTTGCTCGTGTTGCCCGTTCACAAGGCGCGCGTAACGGATCATGCCACGTCCGCCCTCGGCGCCCATGTCGTCGAACACATAGGTCCCCTTGGCCGAGGCGGTCAGGCGCATGATCTTGTGGGCCGTGAACATCGGCGCCAACTCTTTCACTTCCGACCAACCGTCGGCGGTGCGTTCCTTGTAACGCCGCCCCAGGTGCATGGTTTTGCCGTCCGGCGCGATAAACGGCTGACCGACTCGCGCCGAGTCGAAGGACTTGTGCCAGCCGTCGGCTTTTTCCTCAAAAATCATTAACAGGTCCTTGTCGGTCTCCTGCTCCTCTTCGAAATAATAAAAGGTTTTTAAGTCGGGCATAAACGTCAGGCAGTATTCCCAACGCTCCGTCGTCACAATTCCGGGCGCGAAGGGTTCGGGCGTCATACCCGGCGGTTTTTGTCCCAAGTAGGGCCCCTTCAACATGGGTTGCGGGGTTTGCACCTCCAGGGCCCCATCACCCGCGAATAAAACAAACACCGACACGATCATGGTCCATACACATTTCATAGTGTTCCTATCCTTTATGCAATGCTCAGCAGTGTGTTCGGCGGGCGGATCGCTTGTGCGCGCCGACTCGGGAACACACGCCACAGGAGCCAATCTAGTGAACCGACGGCACAAACACCTGACCTTCGGCTGAATTCCGGCTTACGTTTTCCTGACAAAACCCAAATCCTTAACGCCCAACACCTTGCAGAAGAACATCAGATCGCTTCCCCGGCACCAAAACGCGGTGGCGCGCCCGCATTACTCACCAGTGTTCGTCGTGATCGTGGCACAAACGTTGGTCGCACCAAAACCACGACCAACCAATGGCACAGGGATCCGACCCTTCGGCACGGGTCCGCACCGTCGAAGACCCCGCGACGGTCGCCATGGTTTTGGCACGCGCTGCAGAAGGATCCCGATTTGAGCCACGGACCCGGCGCACTTCAGGTAAGATGAGGCCACGAATTCCAAGGCCGAGGCACGATGACGGAACAATTTTGGATCGGTGATTTTTTTATTGATTGTACGCGCAACCAAATCACCCATCAGGGCCAATCCCAAACCGTGGCCCCGAAAGCCCTGGCGGTTTTGACCTACCTCGCCAAACATCAAGGCCGGGTTGTTAGCCAGGACACCTTGCTGGATGAAGTCTGGTTTGACGCGGTTGTTTCAGCCAACACCCTGCAAAAATCCATCGCCCATTTGCGCAAAGCACTGGGCGACGACGCAAAACGTCAGACCACCATTAAGACCCACGCCAAGCAGGGTTACAGCCTCGAAGTCCCGGTACGCCGCCATGAACAAACCGCTGTCGCCCACGACCTCACCCCGAAACCGCCGTCGGTGAAGCCGGCCACACGTGAAAAGGTCGCGGCGGGCGCGGCAAACCCGGCAGCGACACACGCCGGCGCCGGACAGCCGCATGTACCTGAAACGCCGCCCGCAACGCCGCCCGCGCCGACCAAGGCACACGCGACCGCGAGCCAACGAACGACCCCAAGGCAACGGACGACCTTGCTCGCGGCCATCATCATCCTCACCCTGTTGGGTTTATGGATGTTTTCTCGGCAGCAACCAAACGCGGCGCTCACGGTCACAAAAATCCAATCGCTGACCGCCACCGACGACAAGGAATTTGACGCCGATTATTCACCCGACGGGCAATACATCCTGTTCCATCGCTATGACGACATCACTTGCGTCAACAAGGTCTGGGCCAAGCACATCGCCACCCAAAAAGAGCACCAACTCACCCAAGATTGGGGCGCCTACCGCAAACACAGCTTGTCACCGGACGGCCGAACCTTGGTCCTCCTGGCCAACGGACCCTGCACCGGCAGCGCGCGCACCAAAAGCTGTTATGACCTGGTTTACCTGGACTTTGAACAAGCCTTGCTGAGCCCGCAAGTGCCGGACCTTTTGCTGCGCTGCGAAAACACCCAGCTCAAAAACCCGATTTGGGTGGATAACGACCATCTCGCCCTGTTGCAAAACCCATCGGATCGCTGGAAGTTAATTCTGTACTCGGTCACCGACCAACAAAGCGAGGTTTTGTACGATCCCCAGGACGGCGAGGTGCTGGACTTCGATTACGCGCGCGACGATTCACTTTTTGCGATCATCCGTTGGGGCCGCGATAACCAACTGGTACTGGATTTATGCAACCTGGATGGCAGCTTGCGCGCGAGCCGGCCCATCGTCATGCCGGCGGATGCCCCCCAACACCGACCGATCTACCCGACCTTTGATCCTGGCGACCAACGCCTGGTGTTTAGCACGGGGCGCCAACTCTACACCCTTTCCTATGACGGCCGCGTCGCCAAAATTGACATGCCCCATGCGGAAACCATGCTGCTGCCTGAATTTCATCCCGACGGAACGCGGCTACTGCTGATTAAGGGCCCGATCGATACCGACGTGTGGTTGGTGGCGCGCGATGAGCTCACCCAGCCCGATTCAACGGCAGCCAAAAGCCGGCCCAGCTTCGAACGCTCCATTCTGGGTGAGGGCGGCGCCCTCTTTCAGCCCAAGGGTCGCTTGATCGCGTTCTGGTCGGACCGTACCGGCGACGACCAAGTCTGGGTGAGCGACGGCGCTAACCCTCGGCAACTCACCCATTTCCCGATGGACACCGCGATCCGTGGTTACGATTGGGCGGCGGACGGCGAAAGCATTCTGGTCAACGGCAACAACCGCTTGGTGCGCGTGTTCCTGGATGGCCGGCAACAACCGGTCCCATTGGAACAGCCCGTCGTTCGCCTTTACCAGTGGGACAGCGTGCGCAACAACGCCTTGGTAAGGGCACGTTGCGACGGCGCCGACAGACTGATCACGGTGGATTTGAACAGCGGCCAGGTCACCGTCGTGAGCGAGAGCCCGGTCAATTGGGCCGACCGCGACGGCAGCGGCGCCTTGGTGTTTCGCGATACCAGCGGCCGTTTTTGGCAGCCAGGACCGGTCGAAGCCAAGGAAATCGAACCCCTTGCCGCCATAGGAAAAGACGCCAAGGTTTTTCGGGTTAAGGGCCGGCACCTTTACTGGATGGACCCGGAAAAAAAGCTGCGGCGCTATCATTTGGATACGGGCGTGTTGGAAACACTCGGCGAGGTTGGCGGCAACGTCAGCCATCTAACCGATGTCAATCAGACCCATCTGCTCATGTCGACCTTGGTTTCCTCTAGAAAAGAGGTGATCGAACTTTATCTCAAAGACTGACCACCGCCGCGAAGAAACAACCGCCAACGCCGGGTTCGGGGATCGCGTTGCGGGCGGAGATTCAGCGCACTGAGGCAGGCGTTAACCGTTTATGGGTCACAACGGGAATGAATCGGTGAAGGGTGATTTTGTGTGACATCGTTGACCGCCACGAATCGCGCCACTCAGGTTTAAGTACAGGGATCGGGAACTCAATTCTTGCGGACGAGATCCATTTTCGGCGAAAAGAAAAACAAGTAAGGTTTGTCGGTATCGGTGATTTGCGGGAATTGCCGTTTCATAAATTCTAAGTCCTCCTGGTTCCACTGGTATCCAATGAGCTGCCCTTGATACCTACCTACCATATCGCCCAGCACAACCGGTGAAGACGCGCCGGCTTTAGTACGAACAAAAGGAAGATCACCAAACTCGATGAGACGTTTTTCATTAGGAAAATACAAAGAGGGAATAAAGACATGTTTTGGCGAATCAATTTTAAAAAGAAAGACACACTCTTCAAGCCCAAAAACATAATCCCAACGGACCACCTGTTTAAGGTACTTAAAGTAGGCCGAACCATGATCGTTGGGGTTCAAACCTTGCAACTCATCAAATTTAATTTGAGATGCTGCTAGTTGATGTTTTCCAAGAAGCGTTCCATCGGCAGAGTAATTCCAAAGCGCTAAATCGAACAAATCGCCAATAATAATTTGATTCCCATAGCTTGTTAAATATGCCGTCGGCGGGAAGCTTAACAGACGGTCACGCTTATCCATGGGATGAAAAGAACGAACCAAATTAAAAGATTCGTCAACCACATTAACGCTTTTCGCCTCAGCGCCGTTCAGGTTCATACAGTAATACAAACCATTGTGAAATAAACCTTGACGAGCACCAAGTGAAGGCTTCCCGGCTATATCCTGAAACGTTGCTTCCAAAATCACATTGCCGTCAGCGTCAAACCGGACCATCTTCATCATTCCAACAATAACGACATCGCCTGACGCCGTAACAAAAAAGTCACGCAGTGCATAAAACTCAGCAGGACCCTCGCCCAATACACCAAAGCTTTGGATAAACTCGCCAGCTTCGGAAAATTGAAAAACGGCCTTGCTTTTCTCAAAATCACCAACAAAAATATCTTCAGTTTTGGGGTTGACAATCACTTTATCAATACCACCGATCAAAACCTCTTCACCTTCACCTATTCTTACAATTCGATTTAGGTTAAATATCTCCAAAAATTCATGTTCGTCTCTTTTTTCGACAACGATATCACCAGCAACAAAAGTTGCTTCTGAAGGGTTCAAGGCTGATCCCTGATTGCACCCAATAAAAACGCCAACCACCAATAACATAATAATGCTCAACGAAATACGCATATCATAACCTCATTTTTTTAAAAGAAACATTCAAAATCCACCCTCAGACACTTACATCAACGAGACAAAGGAATACCTCTCATCATTATTCCAACAAGAGGTATTCCTCAAATGCAAGGGCTAACCCTCAACATAGTTTCACAAATTTGATCAGAAAAACTACAAGGATTGGATTCAATAAAACACTACCTACCACAGCTCTAAGAAAGCACCCAGAATGAAAAAGGGTTCCACATGAAAAACCCTAACATCTTCGCTTCTTAAACCAGCACAGGCCTATCAGATTAATTACAGGGATTAGGCGCGCACCCCCAGTTTCCCGCCCACTCAGTACCTATCTCAAAATGACAGATAATTTCATGTTCCAATCCCGTTGAGTAGTTACACCATTTCCACTCCGGTCGCAGGCCGGCTAAACAAAACGGTGTTGTCGTTCCAACACATGCAACTGCAGCATTGTTAAAACCAAGAACCACTAATCCTAAAAAGATAACTTTTTTAAAAGTCTTCATGACGCCTCCTTGAAATAGAAGCAGCAACTAAGACAAGACAAAGAAGGACAAGCTTTTAAACAAAAGCATAACTATAGATAGCTCCAACCTACCATCACAACCACATCCCGGTCAACCATTTAAAAAAAACATACCGGACTACTTTTTGACCTAAAGTGTGCGATTCGGGTCTAACGCCATTTTTGGGACACCCACCGTTTTCTTTGGTCGATGTCCCAATTTGGGAGCATCGATTTGCACGACCCGGCATCGCGGTTTGCGCGTCCCGCCAGGATGGATTGGATCAGATGCGCGGGCTAATAACGAGCGAACCGGAGGATGGTGCCGGCAGCGGCGCTGGAGGTGCCGCCGCGACCCATGCCAAATAGGGGGCTTCAAATGAATGTGAGGCAACGCCGAACCTCATCCAGCGGTGCCGAAGGTACCACACATAACAGCCCAGGGTTTTAACCCTGGGTGCTCGGGGTTCCCGAACCGCAGGCGCTGGAGGTGCCGGCATTTGAGGGCGCTTGCCTTGTTGCCATGCAGGCGCCGGAGGTGCCGGCATTTGAGGGCGCTTGCCATGTTGCCATGCAGGCGCCGGAGGTGCCGGCATTTGAGGGCGCTTGCCTTGTTGCCATGCAGGCACCGGAGGTGCGATGTTTTCGCTACACCGGCGAGAGGGGAAATCAAGGGGGACGCGGTGTTTGTGGGGTGGCTCGCAATTATTGCGGTATGCAATGCAGGGGCATGCCGGTTTATTGAGATTTTGTGTGGCACCTTTGGCGCCAGGTTTCGGGAACTCCCGGCACCCAGGGTTAAAACCCTGGGCTGTTATGTGTCGCCCCTTTGGGGCGGCTGGGGGTGGTTCGCCGTTGGCTCACGTTCATTTGAGTGGTGGTCCTGACATGGCGGTGTGCACGCCCGCTTTGGGGCGTGCCGGATCGCTGTGGTTCCCGGTGCCGGACACCATTGCGGGACACCCGTCGTTTCGGGTTCCCGGGCGCATGCTCTTTGGCTGGGAAACCAACCTCAGGGTGTTGATCCCGTGACGCGGCGCGTGAGTGCGCCGCCAAGAATCGTTTACGATCGGTAAATGACACAACCCTGGCTTGGCCCGCTTTATCCCTCAACCATGCAGCCGGCTCACCGCGACACGGCGCAACCCTTTCACCGCCGCCACCGTAAAACCCAAACGAACCAATGCTTGGCGCCGTAATCGCCATGGTCAGGCAAAAAAGGAATAAATGACGAACCCTGTACGCTCTTCCGTTGGCCTGTTTTTTTTGGTGTTGCTGATCGGCAACCCGAGTTTTGCGCAATCCAAAAGCACGGTCCCCAGCGGCCCCTACCTCGGCCAAAAACCACCAGGCTCAAAGCCGCAAATATTTGCGTCAGGTATTGTGAATACAGAAAATCATCGTGAAATTGAGGGTTTGTTTGGTGGCAATATGCAGACCTTTTACTTCATCAGACGCCCCGGCAAAGATCAAAACCACGGCTTGCGGGTGATTAAATACAAGAACCATCAGTGGGTTGAATCGGTTGTGTTGGATGACGCAAGCGAACCTTCCATTTCACCCGATGGCAAAACAATTTTCCTGAAAACACGGTACATGGAACGCACCGAAAGCGGCTGGTCTGCCCCGAAAAGCCTCGGCGCGCCCTTCGATAAGATCGACATCATGCGGCTTTCTGCATCGGCCAACGGTACCTACTACTTCGATACATTCACCCCAGAATTGGATACGCCGCTGCGGTATTCACGTTTGGTAGACGGCCGCTATGAAGAACCCAAATCGCTGGGCCCGCAGTTCGGCGTCGGCACCTACAACGCCCACCCCTACATTGCACCCGACGAATCCTTCATTGTTTTTGATAGCCGCCGCGAAAACGGCTACGGCTCCTCCGACCTCTACATCAGCTTTCGCGCGGCCGACGGCACCTGGGGCCCGGCGATCAACCTGGGTGCCGATATCAATACCGACGCAGCCGAGAACTACCCCAGCGTGTCACCCGACGGTCAATTCCTTTTCTTTGACCGCCGGGTCGGCGAACGGGTCAACGGCGAAAAACAGGTCGACATTTACTGGGTGGATACCAAAATCTTTGAAACGCTCCGCCCCAAATAAACAGCCCGTTGCGCTCGAACGGCATCTTGATAAAGTCGCCGGCCTTTGACTTGAAGCGGCTGAGCACTTCCGGCCTGCGGCCGATGGGTCAATGAGGTTGTGCGCGGGGCATTTTTCCTTCCCAAAAACCGGCGGGTTCGCGCAAGGCTTTTGGGAAGGAAAAATGCGATGGAGAGCCTGAGCGAAACCGGCAACCTGTTTGACGCCGCCACTTTAACCTTTATCCGCAGCCGGTTTTTCCTAGCGATATCCGCACTTCGCGAATAAACCAAAAAAATCGCGCGGAAAGGGTTTGTTTCCGCGCGATTGCCGCACCCAAGGCGTGTCCCTTGTCCTGGGTCGGCTGTTTTTCGCCACCCCCACCACACTTGGTCGCCAAGCGCGAGGGCACCCATCGTTTGGTGGTTGTGGCTGCTTTTGGGCTGCGCCTGCCGCCCTCAATGGCACCGGCGCCGATTATTTCAAGTAAATGCGGCGGACCGCGCCAATCAGCGCGCCGCGTGACGCCGAGCCGACGTACAGCGTGCGACCGTCGGGACCGAGCGCCAAACCGTTCGGTTTGCGAAAGGTGGCCGTGGCGAGGTCGCCGTCGGCATCACCTTCAAACCCGAGTCCGGCGAAAATGGTCACGCGCCCGTCGCGATCCATCGTGTAGATGAAGCTGCTGCCGGTCGCGTAAAACGTACCGTCCACCACGGTCATGTGCCCCAAATTCGAGGGGATTTGCCCAATCAGGCTGACCAACCCGTCAGCGTTGACGTGCAGAATCGCGCCGCCGACTTGGTTGGCCACATACAGCGAACCGTCGTCATTGGCGACCACGTCGATGGGCGTGTGCAACAACGGATCGTTGGCAAACACGGAAACGGTGCCGTCAGGGGTCACTTTCGAAATGACATGGCCCGGCGCGTTGCCGCCGTAGTTGCAGACAAATAAATTCCCGGCGGCGTCAAAAGCCATACCCACCGGCGCATCGAAACCACGAGCAAAGACGGCCACCTGGCCCGTCTCATCAATGGTGCGCACCGTTGTATCGTTGAAACAAGACACGTAGAGTTTCCCCGCTGTGTCGCGAGCCATGTGAACCGGTCCGTTTAATCCGGTCGCCAAGGTGGTTTTATCCCCGTTCGGACTAATGCGAATCACATCGCCGCGCAACCAGCCGCCGGCGCCGTAAAGGTTTCCGGCTTCATCGGCGATAAACCCATCCATGGCCACACCCTCGGACAGAAACGTATCCACATACGGCTGAACTGCAGCATTGGAACCTGGCAAGCCGCCAAGCGGGGTTGCCGCCGCCATGGCCGGCTCCAGCAAATCGTTAAATATAAACGCCATACCCATAATCGGCTGATCACTTTGGGCCACCACGTACAAGGCACCTGTCAGCTCTGGGAACAAGCCACCGGCGGTCTCGGCAAAAGGCCGGTTGGCGGCGATGCTGCGTTGCGCGGTGCCCACCTGGGCGCCGTCCTGGTAGGCGAAAAACGTGACCTGTGCCGCGACATCACCCGGGTTAACAATCACCGGCGCCGATGGATCCTGACCGGCACCGGCGGTCAGAAAATTGAACAAAAGGGTTTTGGCGCTTTGGCTTGCGTCCAAAACGTCGGCTTGAGCCGGCGAACTGCCCGAGGCACTGCCGGTCGCATTCACCACCAGGCCCGCACTCAAGGCATGGCTCTCCGATTCCAGCAGGACCATGAACCCGCTGCCCATACCCAGCTCCGGGAAAAGGTCGCCGGCGGGGGCCGCATGCTGGGCCAAGGCGCCGAGACGGATCGTGCGCACCGCCATGTCGGGCGTTTGTCCCGCCGGCCGGACGGCGTGAAGGCGAACCTCGGCTTCGTCAGCGCCGAGATTATTGATGATCAACGTCGCTTGGAATGTGTCGTTATGGGTGACCCACGGAAAAATCAAACGCGTCTCAGCCAAAAGCAAGGGGGTTAGCAAAAGAAAGAAAGCAGACATCAACAGTTTCATGAGGGCTCCTGAAAATACAACGATAAGTTCCCGAACCCGCATTGCCTTTAAATGATGCTTTTAAGCAGCCGCTCCGGCGAGGCCTTCGCTGGTTAAATCACACCGTCGCTGAGCGACAGTGGCGCGGGTATTCGGCCGCAAATAGGGCCGACCTCTTGCAACCTGGTGCGGGCGAGGAGGGGATGTGTAGGAGCCTACGAGAAGATCGGCGAAATGGACAGGTCACGGCCGCTCGATTTTTTATCGATTTATTCGATCTTCTTTTATTTTCAGCGCTTTACAAAACCCAACATCAAGGCGTCCAATCCAGTTCGAGCTTGTGAATATCGCCCTCATTTTCGACGGCACCGGTGAAAAAGAGGCGGTTGGTTTGCGGCACAAAGGTCCAAGGTCGGGACGCCACGGTTATCTCGGGCGGGAACTTGGCCAACACCTGAGACCGACCCGACGCCAGATCAAAAGCAAGGATCGCGGGCCCGTCGGCATCGTTCGAAAGGAACAGAATGCGGTCAGATAAGGGTAGCCAGGTGATGCCGCTACGTCCCTGCCAATCGATGACCAAACGTGCCTCGCCGCCGCCGACCGGTTTGGCCCACAAGCCGTCGTCGCTGTGCTTGGTGAAGTAGAGGGTTTGGCCGTCGGGTGATTCCTGACCGTAAAACCCGCCCGCCTCGATAACAGCTTCACCGGCACCGCCGGCGACGGGAATGCGCCACAGGTTAAGCGAACCGGCGACCTGTTTCACGGCATAAACGGACCGGCCGTCACGCGACCACGAGGGACAGACGTGCATGGCGCCGACTTCGCCCAAGCGCGTGATCGCGCCTGATTCGGGTTCCAAGAGATGCAGCGTGCGTACGCCGTCATGGGCGATAAAGGCGATGTGCGACCCGTCGGGCGACCAGCGGGGAAAGGCGGCCCGCGCCTTCAACGACGTGAGACGTAGCGGGTGGGCGCCGTCGCGATCCGCCGTCCAAATTTCACCGCCGCCGTCACGCGTTGATGCGAACACCAATCGGTTCCGGCCCGGGTCGAAGTGGGGGTCTTGGTCGGCGCCGATGGAGGTAATTCTCGGTTCCGGCTGAACGACGTCGGCGCCGCCGAGGGTGACGGCGTTGATGTCCATTCGTGGCCTAGCCACGTAGACGTAAACCGCCGTGCCCGAAGGATCGACCACGGGAAAATAGTGGCTCTCAGGTCCGCCGCCGATGAATTGCAGGGCGCCCGCTAGGTCCGTCTGCCACAGGGTCGCGTTCATGCCCTGGTCGCCCAGGCGTGACGACGCAAACACCAGCGACAAGCCGTCCGGCATCCAATCAAGGCCCCAGATGTCCGCGCCGACCCGCGTCACTTGACGCACGGCACCGTCGGTGGTCACGGTGAACAGATCCACGCCCATCCCGCTTGTGCGCAGAAAGGCAAGGGTATCGCCCGTAGGTGAAAAAACCGCCCCACGATCGACAAAATAATGGGAACCCGTGGCGGAGGTCAGCCAACGCATGCCGCCGTCTTGCAGATCGAGCAGCGCGATGCCGCCAAGGCCGGCGTCGGCATCGTAACGCGAGAACGCGATTTGGTTTTCGGTGGGCGACCAATCAATGGAAACACCGGCCGCCAGTCCGATGCCGTCGTAGACGGTTTCCTCGCCACCTAACGCATCGGCGACGACGATGGCCGGCCCGGTAGGCAAACCCAAACGCACATAAGCGAGCCGCATCCCATCCGGGGAGAAAGTCGGAAACCGTTGCAGACCGGGCGCGTCGTTCAAAGCGCGCGCGGTTTCGCCGGCCAGGGAAAGATCGCGCAGCATGATGCGCGAGCGGCCACGTTGGTTGATCCAGGCATAAGCCAATTGGGTGCCGTCGGGCGATAACGCTGTATCATGTTCAATACCTGGCTGATACGTAACCGGCACCATGTTTCCCGGCCGTGGTGCGCCGGCCGGCGGTTGCGGCAGTTCGTCGCCCCGAAAAAGTAGGCTCGCACCGAGCAACACGATCGTCAGCGTCAGAGCAGCCTGGCCGAAACGACGCAACCCCAAGCCGCGACGGTTCTGGTCGGCAGGGTCCGGGGCGGCGGGCGCGGCAGGCGCGGCCGCAACCGGCACGGCTGGAACAGGCTCCACCGCCGTGGCTTCGGGCACGGCTTCAACCAAAAGGCGATAACCGGTTTTGGGAATGGTCTCAATGTAGCGCGGCTGCTCGGAGCGGTCGTCGAGGACTTTGCGCAGGCGGTGGATGGCATCGGTTACGCCGCGTTTGCCCACGTAGGCATTGCCTTCCCAAATGGATTCGATCAGTTCGTCGCGGGAGACGGGTTGGCCGCCGCGTTCGACCAATAGGAACAGCAGCGCCATCGGTTTCGGTGGAACTTTGACGGTGCCGGATTCGGCGTGGATGCGATTGGTATCAAAATCGGCGAGGACGCTTCCAATTTGGAATCGCCCCGACTTGGTCTCCGCCACGGCGGTCCCCCTCCGCCGCGATCTCGACTCAGCCACGAGAGAAACGGCACGTGCAGGGTCATTATAACCAGGGCGGGCCAAGACCCTGCCAACAACCGCCTCGCGTTTAACCTTAGAGAAGTGTGTCACGGTTTCATTCCTGCTGAGGATGGTCACCGGCTGCCGCCACGCCGGGAACACGAGCAGTCTTGACGGCACCGGTGATCCCGACAGCGAGGAAGGCTGTTTCCCAACCGCTTGCGCCAATCCAAACCGAGTTTCGGCATCGCTTTCGTCGGACTTTGCAGCGTGAAACCACTACAATGAAGTCGCGTCTCGCGAGAGCGCCCAACCTCGGTCGCCACACCGCGAGCAACTTTTTGCAGCAGCCGCCACGGATGTTTCTCATGTACACCCACCTTCCCCTCAATGGCCTGCGCGTCTTTGAAGCCGCCGCCCGTCATCTCAGTTTTCAGCGCGCCGCCGAAGAACTGCATGTCTCACCCACGGCGATTTCCCATCAAATCCGACAGTTGGAAACAGCCCTCGGCCGGGCACTCTTCACCCGACGCCCGCTCGCCCTGACCCAAGCCGGCGCCGAACTTTACGGTGATAGCCAACGCGGCCTCGAGCTTCTCGCCAAGGCGGTCGGCGCGGTTCAAACCGCGGCCCAGCCGGCCGAACTACGCGTGAGCATGACGCACGCTTTTGCCGGTTACTGGCTGCTGCCGCGCCTGGCAGGCTTCCACGCCCAGCATCCCGAAATCACGATTAAGGTCGATGCCTCTGAACGCTGCGCCGATCTGACCAAAGGCGAAGCCGATTGCTCAGTGCGCTACACCCACGCCCCACCCGAAGATTGGGTGTGTTATCCCCTCTTCCGCGATCGCTTTTTCCCGGTTTGCGCCCCGCAACGCAAGGCCGATTATCGCGACGGTGTCGGCAATCAGCGCCTGCTTCATTTCACTTGGAAAAGCGAACACCCACACAATCCCGACTGGCAGTTGTGGTTTCAACACTTTCCCTGCCACCGACGCCAAGGCCCGGCGCGCAATCACCATGCCGACCTGTTTTTGAGCGAGGAAACCCACGCGATCCAGGCCGCACGCCAAGGCCAAGGGCTGGCGCTGTGCAGCTCCCTGATGACCGCCTCGCTGATTCAGGACAACCAACTCGCCGTGCCCTTTGCGGGCTCCTTGCCAGGGCTTCACAGCGCGCTGATCTTTTTGCCGAACCACCCCAAAAAGCAGGTGATCCACAAATTTCGCGACTGGTTGATCGCCGAAACCAAGACCTTTAAAACCACCTACCCGCCGCACTTTTTTGACTGCGCCCTTTGAGATGAAATAAATTCACCTCAGGCTGAAAACCGATCATTTTCCACCCACGCCGACACCGTTTAGATTCAAGCCCCGTGGAGAGCAGCACCTCTCCGCAAGATTTAAACGTCGACGGAGGTCGCAATGAATGTTTGGTACAGCGGTAGACCCGCCTGCGCAGAATTCTTCAGCACAACGGGGAGGCAGGCATGAGTGGGCATCCCGTTTTAAACGCCTTCCATCTCGGCGCCCACCGGCTGCGCAACCGCGCCGTGGTGGCGCCGCTCAGCCGTGTGAGCACCCCCGCGAGCGGTGTGCCTACCGCGGCCATGGCGCGCTACTACGCCGAATACGCCCAGGGTGGCTTTGGCTTGGTGATCAGCGAAGGAACCTACACCGATCCCCACTACGCGCAAGCCTTCACCTATCAACCGGGCCTGATCGACGACGCCCAAGTCGCCGGCTGGCGTGCGGTTGTGGCTCAAGTCCACGCGGCCGGCGCCAAAATGTTCTGCCAATTGATGCACGCGGGCGCTCTGTCGCAGTGCTTGCCGCAAACGGCTGCGCCCTCACCAATCCAACCGCTGCGCCATAAATTGAAGAACTACGGCGGCGAAGGTCCTTGGCCGGTGCCCAAGGCGATGACGGCACTTGAGATTGAGCAAGCGGTTGCGGGTTTTGCCCAAGCGGCGCGGCGCGCGGCCGCGGCCGGATTTGACGGCGTCGAAATTCACGGCGCCAACGGCTACTTGATCGATCAATTCCTAACCCACACCACCAACCAGCGCCAAGACCGCTACGGCGGCTCCGTGGCAGCACGCGCCACGTTGGCGTTGGACACGATTGCCGCTGTCAAACAGGCGGTGCCGGCCGGCTTCACGGTGGGCTTGCGCCTCTCGCAGGGCAAGGTTAACGATTTCGATTACCAGTGGCCTGACGGACAAAACACCGCTCGGACTTGGTTTTCCCTATTGGCCCAATCCCAATTGGACTATCTGCATTTCGCCTCGGAAGGACGCGGGTACCGGCACGGGTGCGTGCTCAAGGACGGTACGGTGTTGCCGCAACTGGCACGGGACATAACCGGCTTACCGGTGATGGTCAACGGCGGCATGCACCAAGCCGACCTAGCCGCGCAGGTGTTGGATGAGCGACAGGGTGACCTGGTCACGCTGGGAACCGGCGCCCTCGCCAACCCGGACTGGCCGAACAAGCTGAGCCAGGGCGAAGCGGTACAACCGTTTCAGCCCGAAATGCTCACACCCGATGTGACGATTGAATCAACCTGGGCTTGGCGCCGAAACCAAAGCGTGGGCGCCGCCGTTTGAGGCCGTCACCGAACACGAACGCTTGGCCGCGTCGGTGTTGACGGGTTGCGCCATACTTCCCACGCCGATTTCGATTACGGGAGCGGCGTGGGTCACCTAATCAAAACGCCTATCTCTTTGTTTACAAAACCATTAAACACGCCTGTCAACCTTTCTTCTCCTATGCCGAAAAAGAAGAAGGTGTGAGGAGGGTGGGCACAGCACCCGCCGCCTCCCCGAATGCCATAACCCGCGCGCGACAAACCCCGAATGCGGATTCTTGTGCGTTTGGGGGTTTCCTCAACTCAAAAACACCGCCTTTTAGCCAAACTCATAGATTTTAACGGAACCTTGCTCGAGTTTGATTTCCTTGCCAGGATCCAGGGTTTTCTCCCCATAGATGATTTTGGAACTTTCTGAGTCAGCATGAACCAAGACCTTCCAAGTACCGGTAATGGCTTCTGGAAAGTAACTGGTGTAGGCGGAAAGCAGAATGTGGATGTTAAATGCGTCCGGATCCGGCCTCGTTAAATTTGCCAAGTGGGTCACCCCATGCTCGGAACAGATTTCGAGCCCATATTTGTAGCCGCCATGCTCAAAGATCGGCCAATCTCTACCGGGTAAAAACACCGTCTTCTCTCGCTGATCATGGCTCCCAACGTCGGCTAAACGGTTCGCATAGGATGCGATTTGTTTCCCGTATTTATGGATGTGGGCTCCCTGATGGAACACATAAGCGGTATTTCTCGCAAAACGAAGATCCGCCTTGTTCGGCGTGTTTGAATTGATATAGGCCAATTCACGGTCTCGGTCTCCGAGATATTCACCCAATTCGAGACGACTGGTGCCCAAAGGGTCCGGGTCGCCATTGGTGGGCTCAGGCGGCAGCGTGGCGATGGGGACGTTCCCCGCACGATGGAGGTAGGCAAACGGGTTACGCGCCGCCGTGCTTCCATGCTTACTCACCCTCCGCGCCTCGCGATTCGGCATGCGCTCCGTGGTTTTAAACCAACCAATGGTTCCCGGTACCATCAACCAGCGGTTGTATTGGCCACTCAGTGCCAATAAGCGCTGTAGCAACTCTTCTTTGGCATCCTCGTCCATAAAGTGTTCGTCCCGAGATTTGGTGAACAGAAACTCCGGCGCGGCGAACAGGCAGGTAGCATCCATTTCGGTGCATTCGGCCTCGGCTTTGGCAAGCGCCGTCTCAAGCGCGGCCAAGGAAGCCGAGGCATCATTGAAGCCATAGGTATTAACCTGCCACAAAGCGATATAAAGCGTCATAAAATCTCCTTAATTCCCATTGGGCTCTAAATAAAATCATCGTCATTGAAGACATCGCCACCGTCCCCGGCTTCTGAACCCGACACCGAACCCACCAAGCCAAGGTCGTCGCCTGCGTCTTGGCGGGCCCTCTGGTAGGTTTTCAAGGCTTCGTAATAGTCGAACAATGCCGCGGTTTGTATTTCCTGGGAGAATCGGTGCTTCGCAACCAAAAATTCCTCGGCATCCGGTGATTGAGGAACATCGGCGCGCCATTGGTCCAGCGTATTTTTCACTTTGTGGCGCCCAAAGGCTTTTAAGTTTTCACCACGCAACTGTTTGGCCAAACAGTCGGGTCCGTTGGTTAATGAAATCGCGTCGATGCCATTGGAATTCATGCGGCGGAGTTCACTTCGTTCCGCCAAAGCCAAGGTTCTCACGGTCCGTTGGGGGTATTGCTGTTTGATCAAATTCCCAATCGTTGCCAAACCGGAACCCGAGTAGGTATAGTCCATCACCAACAGGTTCTGACCACCTGTTTTACGGATTTTCTGTTGAAGGTAGCTATGAAACTGCGGGGTGGCCACACTATCTCTTTGCACGCCGCTCACATTAAGCGCAACCATATTGGTTAAACCCCGGTATTTAAAGTACCACTTAACGACCTTCATACTGTGACCCACCATCACGTAAAACCAAGCGGCGGTCGGGTAATCACGGGTCACTCGTGAGAGCAAATCATTTAATTGACTTTCAACGCCTTGGAAGCTTTTGCGGTGAAAGCCCGCCAAGGCCGCACCGCGCACACCATCCTCGTGATAGGGATGGTAAGCGTAAATAGGCAAGACTTCGCGAGAGCCCGGTCGTTGAAACATAACCAGCCCGTCGTGATCTGCCGGCGGGACCGGAAATACCTCGGTTGACAAAACGCCCTGGCGGAAAACAGCATAAGTTCCAGTCATATCCATCTCCTGTTAGTTCGTTCCAACCCACGCGGGTAGGACCTGAAACAACAGGCCTTGGGTCGGGAAAAGGCGCACCCTTCGGTCGCCGATACCAACTCCAAACAGCAGAAGTTATGCCAAGTTTGCCAACGCGTTCGCTCTTGCCACCAAAAACCACAAACCCATAAGAGACAGACACTTAGACAATCAAAAACACCTTCTCTATAGAGGAACCATACCCGCCCCCGTTTGGTTCACACCGCCTTGTGAATCCTGCCGAGATTCAGGTAGTACCCGCGCGAGTGACACCCCGGAACCCGCTTTGCCCATCCAGGGGACTCCGAACCAGCCGCCCGATTCTGCATCCTGGAGATGGCGGGATGGCGGTCGGGATGGCGGTGACAGTCTTATGCAAAGTGCTGCGCTTCTTGCTGTTCTCGACACTTCCCACGCCGGTTTCGATTACGGGAGCGGCGTGGATCACCGAACCAACCCGCGTAACTCCTTGTCTACCAAACCGTTAAACATGTCTGTCACTATTTCCCTATTTCCCTATTCACCATGCCGCGCACGCCCTCAAAACACACAGCCATTTGTTTATTGGCCGGCCACGCGCGACGAAACGCCTCACGAGACCAGCTTGGGAAACTGAAAAATACCGCGCTATCTGCCGAAGAATAGGGCTGTCACGAGCACTCTTTTTTTGTTCCACCAACTTTTCTCCGTTTCGCTGCGACTCACTCTAAGGACAACCCTAGGAGGCGTGGCAATGAACACGATGTTGACGATGATTTTGGCGGGAATGATGCTCTTTGGCGATGTGCCGAGGGTGGAAAACAAAACACAACCCGAGGGCGACCCGCGCCACATTTTGTTAGTCGAGGATCTGCGGATTGGGCCGGAAACCCACGAGGAAGTCGGCTTTTGGCCTGGCTTTTCGGTAAAGGTCGCCGTCAATTCGGCGGGTTTGATGTGTGTCGCCGATGATCGCGAAAACCGGATTGTGGTTTTTAATCCCGACGGATCCTTCAACCGCATTTTGGGCGGCTTTGGTCAGGGACCGGGTGAGTTTCAACACCTGAGAAGGGTTCAATTTTTGGCCGACGGGCGTTTGGTCGCCTTTGAGGCTCAGGGCTACTTTGCCATGACTTTTTTTGACAAGAACCTGAACTATCTCAAAAAAGTCACCCCACGCACGACCTACCTGCCGCACCATTATGAATTCTCGCCCGCTGGCGACTTGGCCTGGGCCGACACGGTGCGCTACACCGATAGACACACCGAACGCGGCACCCTGATTCTCGAAGCAAACGGCAACATCCGCCAAACCATTCAAACCCACCAGGTCATCAATTTCCGTCAGGAACAAATGATGGACCCCGACTTCTGGGCCGAATATATCGGTGACATGCTAAAAAAACAGGCACAGGGGCTCGGCGGCTTCGGCGCGTTCGCACCCGACGGCACCCTTTACACGGCGGTGGGTCAACGCTATGAAATCACCCACTGGCACGTGGACGGCAAGAGCAAAATTCGTACAATTACCCGTGACTTCAAACCAAACCGCCTGACCGAAGCCGAAATCGAGGCCGTCATCAGACCCATTCGGCAAAGTATCAAGGCGCAGGTGCCACCGGACGTGGCGGCGGTCGTGACGCCGAGGGTTGTTAAAAAAGCCATCGAACACGCGGCCTTTCTGCCCGGACGAATGCCGATCAACGGCTTAAAGGTCATGGAGGACGGTCGCTTGTTGGTCATTACCGATTACAACCGGTTAACGCGTCTCAGTACCGCGGACCTATTCGACACCGACGGTCGCTTCTGCGGCAGCTTTCAACATCCCAATGCCGGTTTGCAGACCATCGTGTTTAAAAACGGTTACGCCTACACCATCGAAACCGACGAGGACGATGAAAATACGCTGGTGCGGTACCGCATTCAGCGTGGAAAACCCAATGCCACAGCCGGCGCGCCCGCCAAGTCCACCCCATAACCGGCGGATGGACTTGGTGCGGGCCGTCAACTCGGTTTGGGAGACATGCCGGTTTGATTTGGGACACGTGCCGGTTTGGCACAGGTGCCCGTTTTGGCACATTTCCGTTTGGTACAGGTGCCGGTTTTGGCACATTTCCGTTTGGTACAGGTGCCGGTTTTGGCACATTTCCGTTTGGTACAGGTGCCGGTTTTGGCACATTTCCGTTTGGTTTCCCTGGCGGGGATGGTTCGGTTGTTTGAGATTTTGTGTGGCACCTTTGGCGCCAGGTTTTCGGGAACTCCAGAGACCCAGGGTTTAAACCCTGGGCTGCTATGTGTCGCCCCTTTGGGGCGGCTGGGTGTGGTTCGCCGTTGGCTCACGTTCATTTGAGTGGTGGTCCTGACATGGCGGTGTGCACGCCCGCTTTGGGGCGTGCCGGATCGATTCTGGGGTTCCCGCATGGCCGTATGGCGGATCGATTCTGGAGTTCCCGCATGGCCGTATGCACGCCCGCTTTGGGGCGTGCCGGATCGATTCTGGGGTTCCCGCATGGCCGTATGGCGGATCGATTCTGGAGTTCCCGCATGGCCGTATGGCGGATCGATTCTGGGGTTCCCGCATGGCCGTATGGCGGATCGATTCTGGATGGCGGTGACAGTCTTATGCAAAGTGCTGCGCTTCTTGCTGTTCTCGACACTTCCCACGCCGGTTTCGATTACGGTAGCGGCGAGGATCACCGAACCAACCCGCGTAACTCCTTGTTTACCAAACCGTTAAACATGTCTGTCACTATTTCCCTACCGTTTTGATGATGATAACCCTAGGCCTTGCGCTGCCGGTCAAGCCAGGAACCTGCCGCGCGCAAAAACGGGGCGGCGGGCCGTCCCCCCTTTTACACCTCGGATGGGTTCTTTTGGTTTTATTCAGCAACTTGACCGGAAACCCGCACGGGCTCGAAGCCCAGGCTTGTGATGGGGCATCCCTTGGGACCGAGCGACGGTAGATGCCTTCTTTCAAAATTCATCGGATCATGGTTCTACATTATATATATGGCTTCTTTGTCAAAGTACCGCGTCACAAGAAAGCGGCGCCGCTCACCCGGCCCATCAAACCGACCACCGGTTACAAAAAGGCGGTTCGTGGGTCCAGGACACCCACCCTTGGCGCCAATCCACCGCCACTTCACTTTTGATACGCCGACGCACGCCTGTTGCGCGAGTACGAACCCACCCGAAATCAGCGGGCTTTTCTCGAGCGCGCACCACGGCGTTTCCGATAATTTTCCAAAAGGATCCGCCATCTTCAGGCGCAGGGCTAAGGATCCCGGCGCCTGATCCGATGCCACTTCTAGGAGCCGATACCGGCCTCCCGCATTCGTTCCGCAAGACCCTGCCACAGTCGCGTCACTATTGCCATCGTTCGCCCAATGTTGCTATATTCCAGCCGAATTTGGTGGTGTGCTTCGACCGACTGTCGCGATAGGGTTTCATGCCGTCGCACACAGGGGGTCGGCATGGTTGGGTTATTGATCGCTGCATAAGGAGATTTAGGTGTCCATAGAAGCTCAAGCGGAGTCCATCGGCTCCCCAGTTGGCGCAAATCCACCGGAGGGTCATACCAAACCGGTTTACCACAACGTCCCACCCATGACCCGTTTATGGGAACTGCTCACCCTCGAGCGCAGCGATCTCGCCATCGCAATCGTTTACTCGATCGGCATCGGTCTGTTCACCCTGGCCGTGCCGGTGGCCACCCAATCCCTGGTCAACACCGTGGCCTTCGGCAACATGTTGCAACCCCTGGTGGTGCTCTCACTGCTGGTCCTTTTTGTCCTCGCGCTTTCCACCTTGCTCCAAATCAAACGCACCTACGTGGTGGAACTCATCCAGCGCCGCGTGTTTGTGCGCATCTCATCCACGGTCACGCAACGGCTGGCCAACGCGCGCGCCGAGGTCTTCAACAACCACCATGCCCCCGAACTGGTGAATCGCTTCTTCGACGTGGTCACCCTGCAAAAAAGCGGCGCGATTCTGCTGATCGACGGCCTGTCGGTTGCGATGCAAACAATCACCGGTATGTTGCTGTTGGCGCTGTACCACCCCTGGCTGATCGCCTTCGACTTAATCCTGCTGATCGCCATCATCATCGTCCTGCTGCCGGTCGGTCGCGGTGCGATTGAAACGGCAATCAAAGAATCTAAGTCCAAATACGCGGTGGCGGCCTGGCTTGAGGAAATGGCCCGCTTTCCCCGCACCTTCAAAACGACCAACGGCCGCCATTATGGTTTTCAGCGCGCCGACGGCCTGATTCGCGGCTATTTGGATCACCGCAAACTCCACTTTCGCATTTTGATTCGCCAAATCGTCGGCTTCCTCGGACTGCAAGCCGTTTCGCTGTCCGCCCTGCTGGCCGTCGGCGGTTGGCTGGTGATTGACCGCCAACTGACACTGGGCCAACTGATTGCGGCCGAACTCGTCGTGGCCCTGATTGTCGCGGGCGTCGCCAAACTGGGCAAACACCTCGAGCTGTTTTACGATTTGCTGGCGGCAATCGACAAAGTCGGCCACCTCACCGACTTACCGCCCGAACGTCCCGGTTCCGAGGAACTGCCGGCCATCATGAGCCCGGCCGCCATCGAAATCCGCAACCTGCACTCGAGCGGCCCCCTGATGGACAACATCAACTTGCGCGTCGCACCGGGTGCCCGCATTGGCTTTATGGCCGACCGGGGCCGTGGCAAAAGCACTTTGTTTGAAATGCTGTACGGCCTGAGATATCCCGAAAAAGGCTCGATCCTCATCGATGAGCACGATTTCAAGGAGGTCAACAAAACCGACCTCCGCTCCCAGATAATGCTCATCGAAGACTCCGAATTGTTTGAGGGCACCATCTACGACAATGCGCTCTGCGGTGCCAAAGCAAGTTATTCAGAGGTGCGCGAAGCACTCACAACCGTTGGCCTGATGAAAGACATCGAACTGCTGCCCGAGGGACTCAATACGCGGCTCACCATGGGCACACCGCTTTTGACGCGCCGCCAACGCTTGCGGCTCATGCTGGCACGGGTGCACTTAGCCAAACCGAGGCTGGTCCTGATCGACGAGACCCTGGATCGCATGGGTACGGTCCTACAAGACGACCCGGCGGTTGCAGCCATGTTCTCGCCAAAAGCGGCCTGGACACTGATGATCGTGTCGGCCAACCCGGTCATTTTGCGACGGTGTGACGAGGTGCACGAACTGATCGAAGGCAAGCTCACCAAGGTGGTGATGAAATGAAAAAGAACCCCACCTACTTTCTAACGTCGGACCAGTGCTTGCCGGTCATGCAAGACGCACGCTCCCCTCACTCCTTCCGCACGGTAGCGCGCTGGGTCACCGCCGGCTTTGTGTTCATGATTTTGGTGATCGCCTTGGTTCCGTGGCAGCAGAACGTGCCAGGATCGGGCAAGTACTCGGCCTTTGCCCCCATTGAGCGCCAACAAACGCTGGGCGCGCCGGTATCGGGGCGGGTCACCAAGTGGTACACCAGTGAAGGAAGCCGCGTGGAAGAAGGCGACCCGATTGTGGACATCGCCGACAACGATCCGCAAATTCTCGAACGCTTGAAACGCGAGCGCGAAGCCTATCAGCAAAAGCTACAAGCGTCGCGTAACAGCGTAACGGCCCGCGCGCAGGAACTGCTCGGCCTGGAGAAGTCACGGGTGAGCGCCATTGCGGCGGCGGAAAACTACGTCGAGATCGCGGTGCAGAAAGTGCGCGCCCGGGAACGCAAGGCCGATGCCGCCGAACGCACACTGGCGACGTCGAAGCTCAATCTCGACCGCGTCAAACGGCTCCACGAACGCGGCTTGCGCTCGGTGCGCGACCTAGAACTGGCCGAACTCGATTACGCGAAATCGGAAGCGGAGTTGGATCAAGCGCGTGCCGATCTGATCGGCGGTCGCCAGGATCTGAAGGCCAAACGGGCACAGTTGGAAAAGACCGATGCCGATACGCGTGCCAAGCTGGAGAGCAAGCGCTCGTCGTTGGCTTCGGCTGAGTCGTCGGTCGCCTCCAACGAAGCAGCGATGCAGCAAATTGAGTCCAAACTCGCCAAGCAATCGACAATGTCGGTGCGCGCGCCTCGCAGCGGCACGATCATGCGCCTGCTGGTGCAACCTGGCAGCGAGTACGTCAAATCGGGTGAAGCCCTCGCGGTTCTGGTCCCCGACGTCCACGAGCCGGTCGTCGAGCTGTGGGTCAAGGGCAACGACATGCCGTTGATTCAAGACGGCGATACGGTTCGACTCCAGTTTGAAGGCTGGCCGGCGGTTCAGTTCGTCGGGTGGCCGTCGGTGGCGGTGGGCACCTTCGGCGGGGTCGTGTCCCTGGTGGACGCGTCTGATGACGGCAAAGGCCGCTTCCGTATTTTGGTTAAGCCCGATCCCAACGACGAGCCGTGGCCGTCCAAACGTTTCCTGCGCCAAGGCGTGCGCGCCAACGGCTGGGTGCTGCTTGAGACCGTCCCCTTGTGGTACGAACTGTGGCGCCAATTCAACGGTTTCCCACCGGTCATCTCGATGGATGAACCCGATCCAGTCGCGAGGAAAAAGAAGTGAAGCAGGCATTTTTACTCTTAATCCTACTGGCACCACCGGCCGCTGCGGCCCAAACCGAGGCGGCCCAACCAAACCAAAACCAAACCCTGGATCTCGACGCCGTGCTCCGTTCAACGGAACAACACTACCCGCCGCTGCTGGCGGCGCTGCGCGACATCGAAACAGCCCACGCCAACCTGATGACGGCCAGAGGCTCGTTCGATACCAAACTCAACCTCAAAGCCGGAATCGATCGGTTCGGCTTCTATGAGAACGAGCGCATCGACGTCGGTCTCGAGCAGGCGTTGCAATGGTGGGGCGCCAAGGTCTATACGGGCTGGCGCACGGGCCAAGGCGGTTTCGCGGCCTATGACGGCTTGCTGGAAACCCGCGACGGCGGTGAGTTCCGCGCGGGCATCAAACTCCCGCTCCTGCGGGATCGCGCCATCGATGAATCCCGTGCCGACCTGCAGAAAGGCCAACTGGGCGTGGTTATTGCCGAGCGTTCGGTCGACGAGCAACGGCTGTTGGTGCGCCGGCTGGCGACTTCAGCCTACTGGAAATGGCTGGCGGCCGGATTGAAACTCGGCGTGGCGCGCAGCGTGCTGGATCTGGCTTTGACCCGAGACGATTTGGTGCGCGAAAGCGTGGCCGCCGGGGCGCTTGCCTCGGTGGAGATCCTCGACAATCAGCGCGCGATTCTTTCGCGCCGTGCGACGGTGCTCGAGGAAGAGCAGAAGCTGCGTCAGGCCGCCATTTATTTGTCGCTTTTTTATCGGGATGGGCAGGGTCGACCGCTGGTGCCGACGGAAGCGCAACTGCCCGCGGCGTTTCCGGGCGCGCAGGTCTTTGCACCGGATCGGGTCGCCGGCGACCTTGAGGAAGCGCTGGCGCGGCGGCCGGAGTTGCGGCGATTGCGCGCAGAGACGGACCAGGTCCGCCTCGACGAACAGCTGGCCAACAACCTGCGTTTGCCGTCGCTCGACCTCTCGCTGGCCGGCATGAGCGAGTCCGGCACCAATAAAGACGTCAAGCGCGGCCCCGACGGCGTTAAGGTCGGGCTGGCGTTTAAGTTTCCGGTGCAACAGCGCAAGGCACGCGGTAAGCAGTTGAAGACCGACGCTAAGTTGGGTCAGTTGGCACAAAAAGAGCGTTTCTTGATGGATAAGATTGGGGTCGAGGTGCGCGAGGCGGCACTGGCGGTGGTGCTCAGCTACGAAAAAGCCGAGCTGTTGCGCCAGGAAGTAGCGCTGGCGCGTGAGCTGCAAGCGTTGGAAAAGGAACGCTACGAGCTGGGTGACAGCAACCTGTTTACGGTGAACCTGCGCGAAGAAGCGGCGGAAAAGGCCGAGAAACGTCGACTGAGCACGATGGCCGAGTATTACCTTGCCCTTGCCATGTACCAAATGGTGACGGCCCAGCCTTAGTTTGCGCCGGTTTTGGATGCACGATGGTTGTGGGTGGCCGTTGGTTTGTCATGCCCGTTGTTTGAGCCTTTGGTTTGGGCCTTTTTGGTTTGGAACGAGGGGTCCGTTGGGGGCGCGCCACAGCAGGAATGTTTCGGTTGGTTGAGATTTTGTGTGGCACCTTTGGCGCCAGGTTTTCGGGAACTCCAGAGACCCAGGGTTGAAACCCTGGGCTGCTATGTGTCGCCCCTTTGGGGCGGCTGTAGGTGGTTCGCCGCCGGCTCACGATCAATTAAATGGTGGGCCCGACATGGCGGTGTGCACGCCCGCTTTGGGGCGTGCCGGATCGCTGTTTTTCTCGTGTTTCCGTTTGATCGACGCCATTTCGGCCATTTCGGGACACCCACCGTTTGCGCCATTTCGGGACACCCACCGTTTGCACCATTTCGGGACACCCGCTGTTTGCGCCATTTCGGGACACCCACCGTTTGCGCCATTTCGGGACACCCACCGTTTGCGCCATTTCGGGACACCCACCGTTTGCGCCATTTCGGGACACCCACCGTTTGCGCCATTTCGGGACACCCGCTGTTTGCGCTCGCTGGGGGCAGTCCGCAGCAGGAAGGTTTCGGTTGATTGAGATCTTGTGCGGCACCTTCGGCGCCGGCTTTCCGGGAACCCCAATGGCCCAGGGTTAAAACCCTGGGTTGTTATGTGTCGGCCCGTTGGGCCGGCTGTAGGTGGTTCGCCGTTGGCTCACGATCGTTTTAATGGTGGGCCCGATATGGCGGTGTGCACGCCCGCTTTGGGGCGTGCCGGATCGCTGTTTTTTCCACGTTTCCGTTTGATCGGTGCCAATTCGGGCCAATTCGGAATTCGGGCGCCAATTCGGGACATGCACCATTTCGGGACACCCACCGTTTGGACACCCGCGCCATTTCGGGACACCCGCCGTTTGCGCCATTTCGGGACGCCATTTCGGGACGCCATTTCGGGACACCCGCCGTTTGCGCCAATTCGGGACGCCATTTCGGGACACCCGCCGTTTGCGCCATTTCGGGCGCCAATTCGGGACATGCACCATTTCGGGACACCCACCGTTTGCGCTCGCTGGGGGCGGTCCGCAGCAGGAAGGTTTCGGTTGATTGAGATCTTGTGCGGCACCTTCGGCGCCGGCTTTCCGGGAACCCCAAAGGCCCAGGGTTAAAACCCTGGGTTGTTATGTGTCGGCCCGTTGGGCCGGCTGTAGGTGGTTCGCCGTTGGCTCACGATCGTTTTAATGGTGGGCCCGACATGGCGGTGTGCACGCCCGCTTTGGGGCGTGCCGGATCGCTGTTTTTTCCACGTTTCCGTTTGATCGGTGCCATTTCGGCCAATTCGGGACACCCGCCGTTTGCCTCCGCCATTTCGGGGGTTTCCCTTGGATCGTTGGCTGCCGGCTGCGACGGTGCGGCCTCGGCCAAAATGGTGAACGTGCACAATCGTTCTATATTCCGCCCCGGTTCGCGCCCTAGATTAAACCTTGTCGCCGGCGTTGCGTCGCAAACCGCCCGGCCGTACTTCGCGGAAAGGAACATGTGCACCCTATGTTAGACATTACCGATTTGACCAAGACCTACGACAATGGCACTCGCGCCCTCGACGGCATTAACCTCAGCATCCCCAAGGGCCTGTTTGGGCTGCTCGGCCCCAACGGCGCCGGTAAATCCTCGCTGATGCGCACGATTGCCACGCTGCAAAATGCCGACACCGGTACGGTCCGTTTCGACGGCATCGACGTCCACGCCGATCCCCAACAACTGCGCCGCCGGCTCGGTTACCTGCCCCAGGATTTCGGCGTCTACCCGCGCATTTCGGCCTACGACCTGCTCAACCACCTCGCCATTCTCAAAGGCATCGACAAACGTGCCGAACGCCGCGAAGTGGTCGACGGCCTGCTGGACCACGTCAACCTCTTCCAACACCGCAAGCAAGCGGTTAGCGGCTTCTCCGGCGGCATGCGCCAACGCTTTGGCATTGCCCAAGCGCTGCTCGGCGATCCCGATCTTCTGATCGTCGACGAACCCACGGCCGGCCTCGACCCCGAGGAACGCAACCGCTTCCACAACCTGCTGGTCAGCCTCGGTCGCGACAAGGTCATCATCCTCTCAACCCATATCGTCGACGACGTGGCCGAACTCTGCCCACGCATGGCGGTGCTGGCCGCCGGTAAAATCCTGTGCGAAGGCAACCCGGCCGACCTGATCACCCAGCTCAACGGCCGCATTTGGCGCAAAACGGTGTCCCTCGACGAACTGCCGGTCGTCGAAGCCGAACGCGACGTCATCTCCAAACGCCTCGCCGGCGGCCGCACCATCGTCCATATTCTCGCCGACGACGCCCCGCAAGGCTTTAACAGCGCCGACGCCGACCTGGAAGACGTCTACTTCGCCACCCTCTTCTCTCATCGCGGAGCAGCCTAATGGTATTCGAAATGATGCGCTTCGAATGGCGCTACCAAATCCGTCAAGCCTCCTTCTATGTGGCCGGCTCCCTCCTTTTTATCGCCGCCTTCCTCATCACGGCAGTCAACCGCGTCAGCATGGGTGGCGCCAACCTGTTCAAAAACGGCGTCTACACCACGACCCTGGTCAGCCTGGTGTTCAGCATCTTTGGGATGTTCCTCGCAGCCACCTTCATGAGCCAAACAGCCACCCGCAACCACAGCAGCAACATGGCGGGCCTGCTCTACTGCAAACCGATTCCCGCCGCGCGCTACCAGATCGGCCGCTTCCTCGGCGCCTTCGCGGTGGTGGTCACCCTGTTCGCCGCCGTCCCACTCGGGCTCTTCAGCGGCACGCTCATGCCCTGGGTCGATCCGGCGCGACTCGGTCCCTTGAATCCCGCCGTCTACCTGACCACCTTCACCGCGGTTTCGGTGCCGACCCTGTTCGGCTTCTCGTGCCTGTTCTACGTGCTCGCCCTGCGTTTTCGCTCGGTGATGGCGGTCAACCTGGCGGCGCTGGTCCTGCTCATCGGCTACGAAATTGGCAACGACCTGCTCACCTCGCCCGACCAACGCGTGACGGCGGCATTGCTGGATCCGTTTGGCATGACGGCCTTTATGGAGGTCACCCGCTATTGGACGATCTTCGACAAAAACAACCTCAGCTTGCCGCTCGACGGTCTCCTGCTGTGGAACCGCCTGATTTGGGTCGGTCTCGGCCTCGCTGCCACCCTGCTCTTTGGCCGACTGCACCAACCGCTGCGCCTGCATCCCCCCAAAAAAGCCAAACCGAAACGCCGCCGCCAACAAGCCGACACGCCGCCCCAAGGCACCACCATCACGATCCCGATCCAACCCGGCCGCAACGGCCTCAAACTGGTGACAAGCATCTGGTTTGAGGTGCGTCAGGTGCTCGGCGCCTCGTCGTTCCGGCTGTTGATCCCCCTGGCGGTCACCCTGCTGCTGGGGATACTGTTCAGCCCAACCAACGTCTACGAAATCTACAAATGGCCGCTGACGATGACGATGGTCGACACGATCCGCTTCGGCTTACAAACCTTCGCGATCGTCATCATTACCTTCTACAGTGCCGAAATCGTTTGGCGCGAACGCGGCGCCGGCATCGGCGATATCGTCGACAGCATGCCGGTACCCAACGCGGTCTTCTGGGTGGCGAAACTGGTCGCGGCCTGGCTGGTGCTCTTGGTGATTTTGGCGATCGGCATGCTGGTCACCATTTTGACCCAGCTTGGCGCCGGCCACCAACACCTGGACCTGCCGCAATACCTGACGACACTGTCCCTGTTCTCGGCTTTGCCTTGGATGATGCTCACGGTGGCGGCATTTCTGCTGCAGGTGTTGTGCCCCAACAAATACGCGGGCATGTTCGCCTTTGTCGCGCTGCTGGGTTGCGGCTTCGGTTTGAACCTCGCGGGTTTCGGCAACAACCTCTTGTTGTTCAGCACGTCACCTGGCTTAACCAGTTCAGACTTAAACGGTTATGGCTGGTTTTTGGAGACACATGCTTGGTATATGTTGTATTGGGGTGCGCTGGCAACAGCAATGGCTTTCGCCGGTTACGCCCTGTGGCAACGCGGACCACGAAAAGGCCTGCGGACGCGGCTGCGTGGGTTCCTCGGCAACCTCGGTCGCGGCGGCCAAATCGTCAGTAGCGCCGCCTGCGTGGTGTTCCTCGCCACCGGCCTGTTCATCTACACCAACACCCGTGTGCGCAACGAGCACAATAGCGCGGCCCAGGAAGAAGCGGAGCAAATCGCCTACGAAAAGGCCTTCGCCAAGTACATCGCCGCGCCAGTCCCCGAAATCACCAAAGTCGATGTCACCGTGGAAATCTTCCCCGAACAGCGCCGCCTACTGGCCGACGCCGAATTGGTGTTGGTCAACAAAAGTCACCAACCCATAAACCGCTTCCTGGTCGCCAAACCGGAATACACGCAGGCCTTCACCGTGGAAATAGCAGGCGGCGCGCTAAACGAAACGGCGGGTCCTGGCAACACTTACTGGTTTGAATTCATGCAGCCGTTGCAGCCAGGAGAAGAACGGCGCGGTCGCATGACCGTGGAACGGGGGCGCCAAGGCTTCCGTGAGGGGAACGAGGACACAACGGTCGTCGGCAACGGAACCTTCATCAGCAATCTGGAACTGTTCCCAAGTTTCGGCTACCAGGTCGACTTCCAAATCACCGACGCGGTCACGCGCAAGCGCCACGACTTGCCGCCGCCGCACCGCGCCAACAAGCTGCACGACGAACGGTTCCACAACCAAACTTTTCTGGGGCCGGGCAATGGCTTCATTGATTTTGAAGCCAAAATTGCAACGGCGGCCGACCAAATCGCGGTGGCGCCTGGTTACTTGCAAAACGAATGGCGTGACGGTGAACGGCGCTGGTTCCACTACAAAATGGACGCACCCATGCTCAACTTTTACGCCTTCACCTCGGCACGGCTCGAGGTCACCCGTGACAACCACAAGGGCGTCAACATCGAGATTTACCACCACGCGCAGCACGCCATGAACGTGGCCCGCATGGTGCAAAGTACCAAGGACACGCTGGATTACATGACCCAGCACTTTGGTCCTTATCAACACCGCCAGTTGCGTATTATCGAGTTCCCGCGTTACCGCAATTACGCGCAGAGCTTCGCCAACACGGTGCCCTACTCGGAATTGGGTTTTATCAGTGACCTACGCGATCCGCTGAAGGTCGATACGGCCTACAACACCACCGCTCACGAGGTCGCTCACCAGTGGTGGGGCCATCAGTTGGTCGGCGCCAACGTGCAAGGCGGCGCGGTTCTTTCGGAAACCTTGGCCCAATACAGCGAGTTGATGGTCATGAAGGAGAACTTGGGTCTGATGAGTGTGCGCCGTGCCCTGAAGGTGGAGTTAGACCTCTACCTGCGTGGCCGCACGCGTGAGGTTTTTGAGGAGCAGCCGCTGTTGCTGACCGAGAACCAGAACTACATTCACTACAACAAAGGCTCGCTGGTGATGATGGCGCTGCACGGGTTGCTGGGAGAGGCGCGGCTCAACGGTGCGATCAAAAGCCTGCTCGAAGAACACCGCTTCGCCAAGGGTCCGTATCCAACCTCGCTCGACTTGCAGAAGCACTTGAACCAGGTCGCCGACGCAGGCGAACAAGCCGTCATCGCCGATCTATTCGAGCGCATTATTCTGTACGATCTGAAGATGACGGCGGCCACGGTGACGCCACGCGTGGACGGTCGTTACGACGTGCGCTTGGAACTGGACGCAGCCCGTTTCGAAGCCGACGGTCAGGGTCGCGAAAATGAAATCGATTTGGACGAAACGGTCGAGATCGCGCTTTTCAACAAAGATCCAGACACAATGGCGGATGACACGGGCATCCTTTACCTGGCAAGACACCGCGTCACAGCCGGCACCAACACGCTTGCGTTGGTTGTCGATCAAAAGCCCAGCCACGCCGGGATTGATCCCCTGCTGCGCTTCATCGATCGCGATCACGACGACAATGTGATGCCGGTCGAGACGGAAGCGGCAGACGACGAACCGGAAGTAACCCAAACCACGGGCCAAACGGCAAAGCCGCATGCGAAACCGCTGCCCTAAACGCAGCGCGGCCGGGGGTTAACCCGGCCGCTTGTTTCGTGCTTAAGTCGGAAAACAACAGAAAAAGACGTGGTTAGGCGACTTGGGAACGCAGCGTCGCCAACCATTTCTTAGGCGTCATGCCGTAGGTTTTACGGAAGTGACGGGTCATGTGACTCTGATCGGCGAATTCGCAGTGGGCGGCGGTCTCAACCAAAGAACGGCCGCTCGCCATCATTTCGCGGGCCTTAGCGAGACGACGCATGATCAAGTAACGATGGGGACTGGTACCGAACAAGGCGCGGAAATCACGCGAGAGCTGCCAACGGTCGCGACCTGTGACGGTTTCCAGTTCGTCGAGGGTCACGTTTTGGTCCCAGTGGGCGCAAAGGTACTGGCGGGCGGCTTCGGCGGCGGGGTAATCGAAACGCTTGCGGGCGGGCGCGGCCGCGCCGGCGACGGTGTCGAGCGCAACAGCCAGATCGAACACGCCGTCTTGGTATTCGAGTGGCGCAAGTGGGTCGTCGTAGCGGCCGAGCAAATGGTTGACCGCTGCATACAGGCGCGGGTCGTCGGAAACGCCGTCGGCGATGAAGGGCAAGGCTTTGCCGCCAAGTGCGGCCTGGATCTGGGCCGGCTCAACGTAAAGGACGCGGTAACGAAAACCTTCATCGGTACCGGCAAAGCCGTTGTGCAGCTCGTCGGGATGCACGATCACGGTGCGGCCCGGCAAGCTACGTCGCACGGCACCGCGATAGTCAAAGGTTTGCACGCCGGCGAGCGTCAGCCCAATGGCATAAGTATCGTGACGATGGGCGTCGTAGGCGTTGCCGGCAAAAAAAGCTTCGAAACGTTTGATCTGGCCGGGCGCCTGAAAGATCCAATCGGCAGGGGTTCGGTGGTGTGGGTTCGGTTTACTCATGATGGGGGCAACGTACCAAGGGTCTTGATGGTTTATTAAAAGGTTCGAATAAACCCGAAACAGAGCGATTCGGGTGGATGATTTCGCACAAGCTTTAACCTAAAAAGCGCGAAATGTGTGGATGATTTTGGTCAAAGGTTTGGAGTGAAACAGTTTGGGAAAAGCGGACCGGGGCCGCTCACGGCGCGTCCTGCTTATGGTGAACATTTTTGCGAGATGTTGCAGCCCAGTAGGTTGCCCGATGTCACCGCCAACATTCACTCCGTTGCGGGTTTCATCTTAAGGTTCGGGTCATCACGCGGATTATACCAACCTGTGGCGCCTCAGCTTTGGGTTAAACCAACCGTATTTGCACACCAACCGGCCGTCGTCACTCTTGTTTTCCCATTCGATGGGTTTTGAATTTACCGGAGAACGTCCTGAATCATATGGCGTTTGTGGCCGTCAGGGCGTAACCCCCTGCCCGTTGGGGCAAATTTGGCGTATCCCAGAAGTCGCGGCCGACGTTACCCGCACAGGGATTTTTTTCTCCCCAAATACCTTCTTTTTGTGAAAGGTCTTTGGGGAGAAAAAAATGTTTTGACTGCCAACCCATCACCTCGATGGGGGTCATATCAGCTTTGCTTTCAGTTGATTTGCAAAAACGGGCCGCCGGCTTGCCGGCATGGTTCTACCTTGGCCGGCGACCCTGTTCGGTTTGTTGTTGGTAACTCGGCTTAGCGCAACATCAGGCGCAGCGCCGAGACGTGGACACGGTCGCCGTCGTCGTCGGACTCGGCACGGAAGCGCACGTCGGCCGTATCGCTAAAGCCTTGATCGCCGGCGGCGTGGGTGATGGTGGCGCGGTAAGGTTCCTCGTTGGCGAAATCGTCGCCGTAGGTGTAGGCCGCCACTTCGGTCCATGTGTCGCCGTCCCATAGCTCGACCAACAAGCGCTCGCCTGCCGCCATGCCGACGGTTTTGAATTCGAAGTTCAACGTAACCGCTGTTGCATCGCACAGGTCGTAGCGGCCGTCGATCATCCTGGCCAATCTGGCGCCCGCGTCATCCTGTTGATCGGCGTCGGCTTTTTTCACCGCTTCGGCACGGGCCACGGAGGCGGTTGCCGGCCGGATCGGTAACTGATCACTCAGCGCGATTTCGCCGCGTTGCATTTTCGTTGCTGCGCCCATCAGTTGCAGGTACCAGTCGCTTGGCAGGGCTTCGCCGTCGGCGTCTAAGGTTAAGAACCGGCCGGTGGTCGGCGTTTGCCCCGCGTTTTCGGCGAGTTTGAACATGGCTGTCGCCTCGTCGACTTCGTCGAACATGGCCACGTAGATCATCTCGCAGCCTGCATCAACGGCGTTGTAGACCTGACGCCAGAAGAAGCGCCCGCCGCGACGGGGAATTTGGTTAAACGGGCTGCCGTCGCCTTTGAGGTTGCGCCAGGAGAAGCCCGGAAACACCACCGGCATATAGGCCGTGTCGGAACCGGCCAAGCTCGCCAAGTCGGGTTCGATTTTGGTGTCACGGAAGCGGTCGGCGCCGGCGTCGTTGGCGAAACGACCAACCGCCCACGGGCTGATCACGTCGGCGGCGCGGTAGACCCTGCGCCAAGCCGCGCTGTGGTTGCGCCAACCGGGATCCACACCCAGTTTCAAGGTGACACGGTAGCGTTCCGGTGCGGTTTCGGTTAACCAGCGCACCAGTTCGGCCGCTTGCGCGGTGGAGCCAGGACGACCGTTGAGACCGAAACCCCACAGCGACAGGACCGGCCGGCCGTTGTGGTGTAAGTAACGGTCACTTTCGGTGATGCGCAAATCGTCGACTAAGTGTTTCCAATCGTTTTTGAGGTCGTTGACGAAGGTGTTCGGGTTCCCACCCGAGATGTCGTACATGTTGGCGAACACGCGGCCGTGCTGCTCGGCACCGGCACGCACGTTGTTGAGCACGCGGTCACGCACATTGCGCATGTTGACGGCTTCGCCGATGAAGCGCTGCACGAACACGCCGTCAATGCCGTAATCCTTCATCCAACGCACATGGCGTTCGACGGTTTTCGGCGTATAGGCACTGTACAGGCCGGCGGTGCGGCCGTTGCTGTTTTTGAAGCTGGTCTCGAACAGCTCGTCGGCGTCGTACTCGCGCAGATCGGGCCACATCTCGAAGCTAATATTGTCGGCGGCGGGTTTGCGGCGCGACCAATGACGCCAACCGGCACCACTGCCGTCGCCGGCGGCCATAAACCAACCTTGATAGCCGGCCATGACCTTGCCGGTTAAGCTGCGGGCGTCGACGGCGTTTTGACCGGGATCGAAATTCACGGACCAAACAATGTCGGCGCCGGCGTAAAGCAGCAGCGCGCCGCCGTTGGTGAGTTCCAGTGTGTCGGCACCCGAATTGACGGTGTTGCTTGCCCACAAGGCCGCGCCGGCGGCGGTGTACAGCACCAAGTTGCCGTCGTCCTGGAAGACGAAGCGGGTGGCGCCCTTGCCATGCGTGCGCGACGACCATTCGGCGTTGCCGTTGCCGCGGTTACGCAAGACGAGATTGCCGTCGCCTTGCAGGTAAAAGCGGAAGGCGTCGTTGTCGGCTTTGAGGTATTGGTTGTTGTTCAAACCCTCGCCCACCAACAAACGCGGCGTGCGGTGGCCCGACGGCAAATCTTCGTCGATGACATTCACGATACGGGTGATGGTGTTGGCTTCGTTGCCGGCGGCGTCGCTGACGTCGTAACGCAACGCATAGCGACCCACTCGACCCGCGTCGACATTGCCGCTAACCTGAATAGCGGCGCTCAGGTCGCCGTCGGTTTCGTCGAGGGCGCGGGCCCCGGGATCTTCGAAAAAGGAACCACGGGTCAGCGTCATCGGGTTGGCGCCGCGCAAGGTGATCACCGGCGGCGTGGTATCGGGCCGGGTGCCGTCATCGATGAACTGAATCTCAGCGAGCTGGGTCGAATTGGCGGCGGCCGGATCGCGATTGCTGTCAATGGCCAAACGAATCACGCGAAACGCACCCTGACTGTCAAAGCGATAATTTTTGGTTTGGAAACGCGCACTGAAGCGTTCACCGTTGCGGCGATCCAGTTCAACCCAATCGCGGCCGTTCTGCGAACCCAACAATCGCCAATCCATGGGATCGCGTTCGGGGGCGTCGTTGGCCGAGGTCAGTTGGTAACCGTTGATGAAGATCGGGTTGTTGTCGTGGTCGACCTGAATCCAGCCTTCATCGGCGAAGGTCAGCCATTTGGTGCGTGAATTGCCGTCAAAGGCTTTGTCTTTGGTTTCGTTGGGGCAGTTTTGCCCGCTGGCGGTAATGCCGTTATCGAGGCCGCAACCGCCCAAACCTTGGAAGTAGTAAATCGGTTGGCGGGCGCGTTCGGAGGTGGTGTAGTAATCAACACCCAGCCGATCCCAGGCAATGGCTTCGCCTTGCGGCTCGCTGCGCACGGGAATTTTGACGGGATCGCGCGACAAGGCGGCGCCGACACTTTCGCCGGCGGCACGTGTCCACAAGTAATTGCGCGTGGTGGTGCGAATGATGATACGGCTGCCGTCGGGCGAAATGTCACCGGCGGTGAGCCAGTGAATATTGATGCGGGCGACTTCTTCGCCAACGCGCGTGGTACCGTCGACCAGCGGCGCGGCAAAGCGGTAAACGCGATTGTTTTGGTCGCGTTTGCCCACCACGTACACGTCGCCATTGCGCGGATCAACCAACAGCGTTTCTGCGTCGCGCGGCCCGTCCGGGTAACGCAGGTTAATCACGTCGGCGCGAATCGTGCTCGAGGTTTGGCCGATACGCGGTTCTTCCACCCGGTACAAAACCTTGGTGTTGCGGCGCCCGCCGTTGTCGCCAATGTCGCCGACGTAAACGTAACTTTTGCCGGCTTCGGGACCCGGGCCGACGGCGATGTCTTCCCAATCGACGTTGCGCGCATTGCTAATGCGGTAGTCGGCGACGGCACTGCCGTCACGGCGAATCGCGAAGATGTGTTCCTGTTGTGGGTTACCGGAATCGTTGTGGACCCACAAGATGTCGGGCTGGATTTGACTCGCAGCCATGCCGGAAATTTCGTCCAACACCGATTGGGCGACGCGGCCGACTTCGACACCTTCGGCGAACTCGATGCCGGCGGTACCGCGTTGATCGGCGGCCAAAGATGAGACGGAATCGTGGTTAAAGGGTTGCAAGGGCGCCACAGTGGCCTGCTGCGCCCAAATCGTTCCACTGCCAAGGACACTAAAAAAGAGGAGCATCAACCAATGATGAAGTTGTTTTTGCATTTTTTTCCTCGAATTAAATGAATGAATCAAAACAACGCCCCATTTCCAAAGACAGTGAGGCCGATTCCGAAGGTTGGTAGAGCGCGCGAAGGCACAGGTATCCCATGCCCGAAGCAGACGAAACGCGCGAACGCATCGGAGGCAGCATAAATACCTAAACTAAGCGATTCTTGGCGGCGAAATCGCCCAACCTGTTGGGCTGCAACATGTCGCAAAAATGCTCACCGTACTTGCCAGTACGCCTCTGCTTTTTCCAACATGTTTCGCTCCAACAATTTGAGCGATTTCATCCACCCGAATCGCTCAGTTTAGGAAATAGAGATCAGAAAAGGGGGTATTTCGACACTAGCCGAATCTTAGCGATATAAAATTAATATGTCTATTCTCGAAATCACACAATCCAATGCAAAAACATACAGAAGTTAGATAATTATCACCTTTTGATTTGATTTTGATAGAGAGAGCCAAAGCCGTCTCGTTCCCCACCGCCACAACACGGCCATAGCGCGGCCGAACGACAGGCCGTCGTGGAATCAATAGGTAGCGCCGGAATCCCTTTCTCCAGCGGTTGGCGATGAACCGGCCCAAGTGTGTGTCGAATGAGAGCCGTATTACGTACCATCAAACCACAGCACAAGGCCGGCAAAAGCAAGCGGACTCACCTTTTGGACGGTGGCGACTGGGCAAAACCAGCCGCGATGAAGCTAACGGCATCGATTTTAATGGATGCGACACCCGCACCACAAACAAGTGGAGATCGCAGCAGGGACAACACCCCACCATCCAAATACCACTACTAAACAACTGGTATCTCAACAGTAAACAACAAAACCCCGCGAGCAATGTTCGCGAAAACGCACCGCTTTGCCGACCCAAGTCGCCGGCGTACCGACGACCTCTGCAAGCCGCGCCGGTTCAACCCAACCATTTGCAACTTTGTGGGCTATCCCACAATTGGCGGCCAGGTTGAGGTGCTCACACGCGAGGGCGCTTTAGGCCCGCGATGTGGAGGCCGGGTCGGCCCGTAACATAAAGCAAGGTGGCCAAGTCGTTGCCGACCTCTTCAAAATGGCGCGCACCGAGCTTGACCACTTCATTGAGACTACATTCACCGTCGCGCAACTGATGATCGGCAAAGGTGGTGATGTGGGTTTGCACGGCGAGGCTGTGACGCTGCAAACCCACGGCAGGCAAGTGAATGACGCCGCAAGGCACGGCGTAGTCCGCGTCATTCTGAAGGGCTTCATCGTCGAGCGCGGTCAGAAAGGTGCGATCGACACGCAGCCGCCAAGCGAGCGGTACCTGCATTTGCGCCGGCGCCACGTCTTCTTCGGTGTAACGGTGCCATTTGTGGAAGGTTTTGAGTTCAATCGCTTCAGGCACCAAGATGCCGTCAGGGTGTAGTTGACGCACCAAGTGGGCGGTCACCGCGACCTGGGTCTCCCCTTCCAAGGCGCGCCGCATGGTTTCGGTGATGACCAAATGCAGCGTTCGCCCGGCCGGATGGCGATAGGTGGCGGCGTCGACAGCGCACAGTTCGGGTGCGGGAAAACCCATGGCGGTTTGAATCGAAGCCGCCATAGCCAGTGCTTGCGGATGAATGTCAATCAGCGTCAGGCGCAGCGGCAGATCGCGCAGCAGCGGCAGCAGGGGTGTCATTAAGGTGGCGTAGGGCCCGCAGCCGGCGTAAACGATGTCGAGCGTTTGGCCGGGGAAACGCTGCTGCAGCGTGGTTAGCGCCTGGTAAATGCCGCGTAGGAAAACGGCGGTACGCTGGAACTCAAGCAAACAATGGGCGGCGTGTTTCATGCTGATGGCGCGACCGCAGGGCAAACGCGTTTCCGAGCGGAAGACGGCCCGCATTTCGTCGCGCGCATGCAAGCCGGTGATGGCGACAAACAAGGTGTGCAGTCGATGCACCGATTGGAAAAGTTCACCGAAACCGGTGGCGGGATCAAGCAGCAGGCGTGTCTCGACGGCCACGGCCTCGGCCAAAGCCGCCGGCGACAGCGGTGCCGTCGCGCTGGTAACGCTTTCCATGAGGTACCTACTTTTTCGGGATACCCTTTATTTACCACACCTGCAAATAGGCCGCCAAGCGCAAAACTCAATCACGGTCGGCCGCCAACGGATGCGGCGCGGCCATGCCGGTCGTGGGCCAAATCGCGGTATCGAGCCGGCGCCAATGGGGAGCAGTCGGCGCAAAAACCACGATGTTGCCGTTGGGTTCAACCTGATAGGGCTGACCGCTGAAGGGATTGCGCAAACCCATGGTTTCAATCTGGTCCAAAACGTGGTCCCGTTGCCAGGGCAAACCCGCGTGCAGGAGCGCCAGCCGAACACGCAGAATATCGCCACGCGCGGTGGTCAGAGCATGCCGGCCAACCATGTTCTCAATGCGCGGAAAAACCTCGGCCAGGCGATAACGGCCCGCTGGATTAAACGCAAAGGCGTTAAACGGTTTATCAGCACCAAAATAATCGAAGTCAGCGTCATCAAGCGGCCCGGCGATGTCGCGCTCAAATGTTTCGTAGACACGCGCAATGGTGTTGCGCATATGACCCTCGCTATAGGTCAAGAACCTGAAGGCCACCGACTTGTTGCCCAATTCCGTGTTTAAGTCGGCGGCAAATTCGTTCAGACCCACGGTCGACAACCAAAAAGCCTTGTGCCACACATCGAGGAACAACGCGCGATCAGCGAGCAGCGGCGACCAATCAAGGGTTCGCTCAAAGGCCGGCGCCAGTTCAGACAGAAAATACTGGCTTTCCTCGAGAATTGGGAACGCCAGTAGGGCAAGTAACATGTCGGGGTTTTGCAGCATAAAGCGGCCGATTTCAAACGAAGCGGTCAAGGCGCGGCGTCCTTCCTCGAGACGACCATCTTCGTATTCAAGGAACGCGTGCACCAGCAGCAGGCGTGTCAAACGGCGTTGTTTGATGATGGGCATACGATCATTGGGATTAATCCAATCAAAAACGGGAAAACGGGCCCGTTTGGGCGCCTCCGTTTGCGGAGCAAGCGCTTGGCGCCCACCGTGATCATACCATTCCCAAAAGGCGGCGAGCGACTCGCTGTATTGCGCGCGAAAGGCGATCAGGTCCTCGCGCTTGTTTTGCCGATAATCGGGATAGCGTTCCGGCGAGGTCTGAACCATACCGCCGAATTGATCAAGCATCGCGGCGGCGCGATCCTCGGGAAGTGGCGGCAAAACCAGGGCGTGCGCGCTGAGATCACTGTCCGAACGACTGTTAAGGACCCTCAGGAACAAAAAAGAAACCACACCCAGACAGAGCAAGCCCAGCAAAACCAGACAACCCTTGCGCAAAAAACCCTTCATAAAACCCCCCATGGTCAGGTACCGATGTCTAGAAAAAGCGGCGCAACCACAATCAGCGGACCACCTATTTCAGAACCATACCCGGTCATAGGGCGAATCAGGCGCCGCAAAGGGCCGATCTTAGGTGTCGTTTCCAAAAAATTGGTTCAGCCGTTTGGTGGGATTTTCGAAACGAACGGCCGCCGGATCGAAAGCAGACGGATCAAAAGAACCACCAACCCAGGTCAGATATTCGTCGTGCTCGGGATGACTCGAATCGCCAAGCACGGCGAGAAACGCCTCGTAACCAGGGACCCCACCCACATCTTCCGGAGGGCAAGCACCTTGACCGTCGAGGCAGCGCGGATATTTGAAGCGCATGTCTTTATCGCAGATGGCTTCTAACAGAACCTCATGCCGCCAGGAATCGCCAAAGTCGTATTCGTAGATGAACTTCGGTTGGGCCAAGGACACGAAGTTGCGCACCTTGTGGTCCCAACCTGGCTGAACCCGTTCGTCATAATCCGTCGGAATCCCAAAGGCGCTTTGCTGCACGGTGAACTCATGCAGGTGGAAATCCCCCCACCCCATGGCACTTTGGATGGCGACGTGTAAGCTCCAAAAGGTGCACAAATCCGAGATGTGGAAGCGGCGCCAAATTAGCGGAGATGTCTCGAGGAGACCGATCCAAAACTGAAAGACTGGCCGTGGTTTACGCATGAACAACTCCTGAGTATCGATGAATGGGCAACGGACTCGAATGCCTAAAGAAAAACCGGCGCCGCTTCGAAAGAGGCGTAGCGGAGGACACAAAACACCGAGCTGTACAAAACTGCACTTTAACGAATTTCCACCACAAAGTCGTGGTAGACGACGGCACCCTCGTGGTCAACCAAGCTAATGCGAATCGGCACCACGCCGCGATCGGCAGCGTCAATCTGCCATTGGACGCGGCCGGAATCGTCGACGGCGGCGACGCCGGGACCGGCTTCCAGGAAACATTGACGCAGGCGTGGATTGGGTTCGGCCAGAACTTGGTAATCGAAGAAGGTGCCGGGCGCGACAGGTGTGGGTGGCGGCGCGAAACGAAGCGATGTGGCGAAAGGCGGCAAGGGTCGCTGTTTTAGCCAAAGCGCTTGTTTGCCAGGCGAGAGCAGATAAGGCTCGGGCCCGACCATGCCGGTAAAACTGAAATGGGCCGAGGGAATCCGTTCCCAGCGATAATCGTCGGCGCGAAACACGTCTACGTCGCCGTTTTCGAGCACGCGATAGGCCTCGCCGGTGAAGGGATCGCGCAAACCCAAGGCTTCGAATTGGGCGATAACGTGGTCGCGTTGCCAAGGCAGGCCGGCGGCCTGAAGTGCAAGCCGCACGCGCAACACATCGGCGCGCGCGGTGATCAGCGCGTGGCGATTAATAAACCGTTTGATCATCGGAACACTGATGGCAAACAGAAGACGACCGACGGGATTCAAACTAAAGATGTCAAACTCACCGGCGTTTTGGTTGTAGGCAAAATCAGAATCGTCAATCGGGCCGGCAATGTCGCGACAAAAGTCCTGATGGGCTTGGTGAATCATGTTGAGCGTATGACCGGCATGGTAACCACCGGCGAGTCGGTACAGCCAGGGATAATCCAATTCGCCGGCTCGGGCATTGGCGGCGATGGGATCGGAAAAAATGGCCGCACCGCCGGCGGCGGAAACCCAATCTACCTTGCGCCAAACATCCGTCAACAGGGCGCGGTTGGGCAAATAGACCAACCAATCCTCGGTTAACTCAGACGCGGGCACCATTTCGGCCAGGACAAACTGACAATCGTTGAGAATCCAATAACCAAAAACGGCGTATAAAAGGTCGGGGTTTTGCAGGAGAAAGTGACCGATTTCGAAGGCAGCGGTTAATGCGCGACGTCCATCTTCGGCACGGTCGGCGGCGTAATCGCGGTAGGCCTGCACCAACAGCAACCGCGCGATCCCACGCGGTGTCGCAGGCGACAACTCGAGCAGCGGATCATCGAGTTCGTAGAGATAAAAACGGGCGGCATTGGGTGCATGGCTTTGCGGCGCAAGTGCCTGACGACCGCCGTCGTCGTACCAGTTCCAAAAAGCGGCGAGGGTGTCGGTGTGCGCTTCGTGGTACGCGCTGAGTTCATCGGCATCGATGTGTGCGAAAAAAGGGATTTCCATTTCCGTTGTTGCCACATCGGCACTGAAACGCAACAAGGTTTCGCCGGCACGGTCCTCGGGCAGCGGTTGCACGATCTTTGCCTGATCCCGAACGTCGTGAATCGGTTCGCGGTAGTAAATGTAGGGCCACGTCATGTGGATGACGTACAAAACCAACAAACCCGAGAATAACTTGGCGGCCTTGCGATACCAACGCGCCATAAAGCCTCGCTTTTGCAACAAACGTCGTTCAATGGCGGTCGCTCACCGCCTGGATCCCACGTAGCCTATCACAATTGGGTCGCAAGTTTCCCAGGACCGCCTGAGAGGACCAAGGAATCCACCAACAGGCCGGGAGCGGGGCCGATCACAGCCGTGAATCGCCAATCGGCGAGGTAAATGTCGCGCCAGCGCGGATCGTCGGCCGGCAACACCGTCACGAAGCCGTCCTCGCCGACCCGATAGGCTTGGCCGCTAAACGGATTGACCAGTGAAAGCTTTTCAATTTGTTCGACGATGTGTCGCTGCTCCCACGGCAAACCGACATCGGCCAACTCGATGCGCACACGCAGGACGTCGGCACGGGCGGTAATCAGGGCATCCATCCAAATAAAACTTTTGAGATTTAAATCTTGCATCTCTAGGAAGGTCCGCCCGATGGGGTTGAATGAGAAAATACCCACCGGTTTTGCCAATCGATGGTACGCAAAGTCGGCACGATTGAGCGGACCGGCAATGTCGCGGCAAAAGGTTTGGTGGGCGTCGTAAATGAGGTTCTGGGTGTGGCCCACATGATAGCCGCCGCCCAGCCGCCGCAGTACGGGAAAAGGCGCGTCCTCGATCTGGTTCAACCCCCGCACAAGGTACGGCGCGAACCGGGTCAACCGCACGGAATAGACCCAGTGAAGCTTGCGCCAAACATCGGTCAACAAGTCGCGGTCGGCCAAATAGGGCACCCACTCGGACGTCAATACCTCGTAAGGTGCCAGCTCGGAGAGGTAGTACTGGGCGTCGTTGAGCAGGACGTACCCCATACAGGAAAGAAACAAATCGGCATTTTGCAGATGGAAATGCGCGAGTTCAAAGGTCGCGGTAAGCGCCCGACGCCCACCGGGCAGGCGACCCGCACTAAAATCGAGGTGGGCCTGGGTCAAAAGCAGCCGTCCCAGCCGACGCGCAGAAACCATGGGGTCAACGCCATAGGGTGAGGCCAGTTCAAACAAATGAAAGCGCGCGGCCATCGGCGCCTGGCTTTGTGCTGCCAAGGCTTGCTTCCCGCCGTTGTCATACCAACGCCAAAAATCGGCGAGCGTATCGGCATGGGTTTCACAATAAGCACGGAGCTCGGCGAGCGGCACCCCGTCAAAGTGGGGAAAACCAAATCCGGTTCGATCCAAACGGTTGGCAAAGCCAACCAACACCTCGGCCGCCCGGTCCTCCGGCTCCGGCTGCACGACGCGGACATCTTTATCCAGGCGGCGGACCGGCTCGCGATAATAAACATAGGGCCATACCCGATGAACAAGATACAGTGACATAAAAAGCACACTCACAAAACCCAGAACACGTATCCAGCCTGACATATCTCCTCCTACTCGCATGACCGATGGCGAACAATCGACACACCGAACAAACCGAGTAAACCCAGTATCGATGTTTGACTGAACTAAGTGCCATTTGGCATCTGTTTTCCCGCGCCGGCTTAACCAAGTGCAACAGCGTCACTCCGACAGACGACAGGCTGCCGGCGATCGTAATTCAGGTCGACTCATTCCAATAACGTGGCGAAGAACGATGCCATCGCGCCCAACGCGATGGGTTCACCAACCATTGCCCTAACGCGAAAACAACGCGTGTAAGGACGAGGGTTGGCGCCTGGCCGTCCAGCTCTTCACCTGCCGACGCATCAACGCCGGCTTATAAATCTACGTGCCAAACAAATAAAAATACCGTCACCCAAAGGCACCATTTTCTGTAAACCCTCGGTAAAAGGTTTCCACACTAAACACACGATCGTCGCGTGTGCAAAGCCGGCCATTGATGTCGCTTTAAAGAAACAACAGGAATATTTCCTTCTAATAGGGTAAAAAAAACGCCATCAATAGTGGTTCATTCGTTCATCTTTCGTCATAAAAAGAGACTGATGTACAGCAAAAAAACACAAACGCACCAGGAAAATTTAGCGGGCATGGCGCGGCGGGTATGGCGCGGCCGGCGTGGCGCGGCCGACGTGGCGCGACCGACTTACCGCTCGGCAAGCATTGCTTTGTTTTTGGAACAACACCGCTTTATTAAACCTAAACTGAGTGATTCGGGTGGATGAAATCGCGCAAAATGTTGGCGCGAAACGTCGTGGAAAAAGCAAAGCCATACTGGCAAGTACGGCAAGCATTTTTACGGGACGTTGCAGCCCAGCAGGTTGTGCGATTTCGCCGGTAAGAATTGCTCAGTTTAGGCTAAACGGCCCCGTTTGTCCTCGGCGACCACAGCATCCCACCAACGGTTCATCGAACCGAGTCTCGATCCCACTGAAAAAAGGGGCCTGGGTTCCGCAAAAAGGCGGCAACGCGGATGCTAAGCAGCAGTAAGCCGGGAAAGCACGCCGCGCGTCGGAACGCGCGGCGTCGTTGGGTTTAGCGGACGCGGGTGGCAGGGATGAGCTGCGACAATGCGCCGTTTTGCAACAGGTGGACAGCGGCGGTAAAGCGCGCGCCCTCGCTTGCTTCGAGGCGCAGCGCCTTGGCCTGGGCCAAAACGTCGGTATCAAAGATCTCAGTTAGGGTGAAGGTGGTCGCCTGAGCCGCGTTGGTTGAACGGGTTTCCGTCACGTCAACGCCGTCGGCGAGATACAGGGTGAACACGATTTCATCGGCGACACCGTCGTGCTTGAGCGTGACGCGCGGTGTCTGCTCGCCGAAAAGCGGCACCATCAGCGCGGAACCCAATTCGTCATCGCGCACGGTGGGTACCCAACGCAACGACTCACCGCGCAACCACGCCACGGTCGGCATGCCGGCGGCAAAACTCACGCTAGACAAGATGTGGTCGCGAACCAAGTCATCGACGTCGATGGCGCCGACGCGTTGCTCAGTGGAAATCGAGCCGTCTAACGCGCCCGCCGTCCAATCCAGGAAAACGCGGCTGTCCAGTTGTCGATGGTAATCGAGGCGCAAAGGACCCTGATCGGTAGGCAAATAGGGCACGTGCCATTGGGGTTGCTGTAAACCGCGACCCATGAACCGGACATCGCCGGTGTCTTGATCGGCGGCCCACATGCGGCCGGCATCGGCATCAACCAGGTTGGTTTTGAGGTCAGGGTGGTGTGCAACCGTCTTCAAATCAAAGGGGTTGGTAACGTCAACCAGTTTGAGACCGTTGTCGCGGTCGGCCACCAACACGGCATCCTCCATGACGGCGACATCACGGGCCAGGAACTGCGTGTTAAAAGCAGAGGCGGCATGATTGAGGTCGGAGGACCAAGGCGCATACAGGCTGAATAGGCCGCGACCGGTGTACAGCCACAGAATTTGATCACCGTGGTAAAACGCCTGATGTTCAACCCCGTCAACGAGTTGCAACACATGGACACGCTGCACAATGCTGACATCATATCCGGTGCGCAAGTCATAGGTCACCATTTCGTTATAGCCTTCAAAAAAGGTGACGAAACCATCTTCGTACGAAAAACGTTGCGGCAAGTTGTAGTGGCCCTCGTTAACCAGATTCAGTTCGGTTGGTTCGCGCCATTGGTAGAGATCCCAGTTACCGTAGCTACTAGGCGAGCCCTCCATCCCGACCATCAACATGCGGTTGGGGAAATTGGAAGCTTCAACTTGAATCACGTTCGCTTGTTCGATTTGCGCCAATGGGGTGACGTTGCCAAAGTCGTCAAGGTCATAGAAAAACAAACCCTTGCTGTCGGCCACGACGAGGGAATCGCCACCCCAGGCGAGATCGCGAATATCGTCAAAACCTTCGAGGGTTGCCAGTTCGTACAAACCGGTCAGGCGGATGCCCAACACTTTCACACTTTTGCTGTCGGCCAGCGCCACGCGCCGGCTGTATGCGTCCATGGCGCGCCACGGTCTAGCTTCGGGATTGGTCCATTGGTGAAGCACGGTGAGTGGCCCGCGCATGTCGGCATCGGCGCCGGCCGACCAGCCGAGCACACTGGCGTGACGGCCGTCGGCGTCGAAATGAAACTGTTCGCCAATCAGGGGAATGCCGCCCTCCATTGCCACGCGGAAACGGAAGTCTCCGGCCGGCAAAATCACGACATTGGGTTCGGCCGGCTCAAGCAGAATGGGGTCTTCACCCACCACCGTGCCGGCGGCGTTTAACCTTTGAAGGCGTGCCGCGAGGGTGGACGTTTGGGTCGTCAGCGGCGTCACCACCAGCGCGCGCAAGGCGGCGGCGCCCTGAAAGGCGGGAAACACGAGGTCGGCACCAGTCTGGTCTTCAGCCACGGCGGGTTGAACCACGGATCCCTGGCGATCACGGCGTTGCAAGAAGGCCTGAACCTGTTGCGATTCGGAAGCCACTTTTAAGCTGTAACCGGTGTGATCCGGGAACAGTGCGTCGACCGACCACACCCGCGCACTGTCGCCGGGTATGGTGCGGGTGATGGTTTTCGCGGGCGCATGGCGCAGCATGGCGGTGAAGGTTAAGGTCTGTGGCAAAGGTCCTTCGTTGACAACCGTCAGTTCACTGGGAAAGTCGGTGCTGTTGCTGATCCAAGGGAAGTAACTCGGCGGCGCCACCCGCTTGAGACGCACGGCTTCCAAACGACCGGAACCACCGCCCGAAACAAACAACAAGTTGCCCTGCCAAGCGACGTCCGTGACACCGGCCATGGCGAGCTGACCGATTTGCTCGAGTTGGTGTGGCGTCCTAGCATCGACAATCACCAGGTCCTTGCCGCCGGCGGCGACCCAACCGTCACGCTCAGCCAGGCCCGAGAGGTCATTAATCCCGCCAGTGGGGAGCCAGGTGTTCACCGTTCGCCGCAAAGGCGTGTTGTCGTCGTAGTCCAAAGCCAGCAGGTTGCCCCAGTACACAAGCACTTGGCCGTCGCGAACGATGAAGTTATCGAGTTCCAGGTGGCCGACGCCGGTGTAGACTTGGGCCACTTTGTCCAGACGTGCGGCTTCAGCATGCCAGTGCCACTGATGAACATCGGAAACACCGAGACCAAAAACCTGGTCACCCATCAGGGCGACACCCTTTAGGAAGAGGCGATGATCCATTTGTTCGTGCAGCAAGCGCGGTTGCGCCGCATTGCTCAGGTTGTAGAGTTGGAGGTGGCCGAGATCCTCGCGGTGATCGTAAAAGGTACCGACCATCAAGCGATCCTGGATGGCAACGCCGCGGAAGGAAATCGGCAGCGTGCTGAGCAAGGTCGGTTCGACTGGGTTTGAGACGTTGTAGAGATTCAGTTCATCACCCACAACAGCAAGGATATTGCCCACTAACCGCAGTTGATGAACAGGGCCGGTTTGCAGCGTCGTGATCGGGGTGAGGTTAAAGGGATCACGGCGGTCAAACAGCCAAACGGCATCGCCTTTAACCCAATAGATCACCGAACCTTTGATCGCCAAATCGCCGCTGTCGCCACCTTGCTCGAGGCGATAGCTGACGACCATGCCGTCGACGTCGCCGACCCAATCCTGCAGGCCTTGGGCATTGCCGGTGAACCAACGATCCGTGCTAAGCAGCAAAACATCGTGGTGGTTGATACCATTCTCGGAGCGAACGAACAGAGGTTCGCTGTTGTCGCGCTGCTCAAACAGCCAGACGGTGTCATCGTCATTACCCAGCGCGATGTAATGGTCATCGATGTGCCGCACAAACACCGTATCGTCGGAATCGCTGATCGGCACCGGCGTGCGCGTCGTCCAAGCGTTTTGGCTACGGACCCAACTCGCCAAGTTGTTGTTGCCTTGATCTACCGCGAAAACGGTCTGCCCCCTCACCGCCAAGCCACCGTGGGCGAAGGCCGCCGATTCCGGCACGTCCAGTACCTGGGCGTTTTCTCGATTGCCATCGTTAAAAGCGAGCACATAAATTTGCGTCTCGCCTTGCACGATCAGGTCATCACCGTGCAGCGCCAGTTGGGTGACGGCCTCGGGCCAAGCCAACTCACGCTCGGCAAGCAATTCGCCGCCGTCATTAACCCGATAAAAACGGAGCCGGTCTCGTTGCTGAACGACCAAACGAGCGCGGTCACCGGCCCAGATCGAGGTACGCACGCTGGGTATATGTCGCAAAAGGGGCGTCACCTCGGCAGCGCCGAGCTGCACCAGTTGGACCGATGCCGTCGTGGCGATCCACAAGAATTCACCGTCAGCCTGAAGGCTTTGAATGGGGAAATCGTCGAGGAAAACACTGCCGGTGACACTTGGCCGCCCACCCTCGCCAATTTCGAGAAAATCGAGCGCGTGGGACGTCAAACCATAAAGGCCGTGGGGCCCGGACTCGATGAACCGGTAACCGTCGTTGCCCCAGGCCGCCAGACGTTCGAGGCGAACATCAACGGCTTGGACCGGCGCCACGGCGGCGAGGAACAGCATCAACCAGAGAAGCGAAACACGAATGTTAACCATATTTTTTTACCTTATCTTGGTGGTCGATTGGGCTAATTCCCGCACGGACAATCGACACGAATTAACTTTATAATCATGATTTAAAATCTGCGCTAACCAAAACTTCGCGCACAACCCAACAGCGCACGCGCGGTCTAACCCAAGTCTTTTTCAATGCGGCCATCATCGAGACCGCCGCCACAAATGTCGAAATTCACCGACACGCATTCCAACGACATGCGATTCACGAATTAACCAACGAACCATCACGCAAAAATCCGTCAAGGTCGGCGGATTCGATGGAAAAAAGAAAGGCCAAGCGCGCCGGCCTATAGAGAACGGCGGCGCATAATGGACGCACAGCAGTCAAACGGAAATAAGAAACGTAGATCCTTGGGGGAAATAAAGCAAAAAAGAAACCACTCCGAAAGCGCATTGGTTTTGGCGCGGTCCACTTTGGGTTTTGCGCCGCGTTATCGATTGGCAGACATGCCAAACAAAAACACAACCCGCCACAGTAAAAACACCCAAATACCTCATCTAACTGAACCGAAGAGACATCGGTGCGGAGGAAACGCCGCGCGCCGGGACGCGCGGCATTGTTTGGGTTAGCGAACGCGAGTCGCGGGAATGAGCTGCGACAAGGTCCCGCTTTGCAACAGGTGAACCGCGGCCGAGAAGCGCGCGTCCTCACTTGCTTCGAGACGCAGCGCCTTGGCTAGGGCCAGTTGCTCGGGCTCGAACAGTTCACTTAAGGTGAAGGTCGTCGTCGGTGCAGCGTCGATGCCGAGGGCTTGCGTCACTTCGGTGCCGTCCGCCAGAAAAAGCGTGAAACGGATTTCATCGGCGACACCGCCGTGCATCAGCGTCACACGCGGCGTCTGTTCGCCCAAAAGCGGCACCACCAATGCGGAACCCAATTCGTGGTCGCGCACCGTGGGAACCCAGCGCAACCCACCACCGTGCAGCCATGCCGCCGTCGGCATGTCTGCTGTAAAGCTGAGCGCGGCATGCGGCCCGTCACCGGCCAAGCTGTCGACGGCAATGGTGCCGATGCTTTCCGCGATGGGAATCAAACCGGCATCCGCGTCGGCCGTCCAGTGGAGGTAGTTTAAATCGGCAAGGCGACGGTGGTACTCGAGGTAAAGCACACCCAGATCCGTGGCCAGGTGAGGCACGTGCCACTGGGGTTGCGGCGTGCCGCGCAGCAGGTAACGAACATCGCCGTTGCTTTGATCGGCAGCCCACAGGCGGTCGGCATCGGCGGCAACGAGGTTGGTTTTGAGATCAGTAAAATGGTCTACGGTTTGCAGATCAAACGGGTTGGTAATATCGACCAATTTGAGACCGTTGGTGCGATCGGCCACCAGCACCGCGTCTTCCATAACCGCCATTTCTTCCGCCTGAAACAGCGGGCTGAAACCGAAGTAGGCTTGACTGTAATCGGGGAACCAAGGCCGGTACAGGCTGTACAAACCACGGTGCGGATGCAACCACAACACCTGGTTGCCGTGGATGATGGTCTGGTGGTTACCGGCGTCGACCAACAGTTGGTGGTACAAGCGTTGTTCGGTGGTCACGGTGGGGGCGTTGCGCATGTCCAGAATGATCACTTCTTGGTAAGGTTCAAAGAAGCTAAAGAAACCACGCTCAAACGAGAAACGCTGCGGCAAGCCGTAATCCCCCTCGGCGATGCGCTGCAGTTTACCGGGTTCAGACCAATCATAGAGGTGCCAGTTGCCGTACCGGAAGCCCACCTCAAAGCCGACCATCAGATGACGGTTGGGGAAACGAGACACTTCGATCTGAACGATCTTGTCCTGTTGGATTTGGGCCAATTCGGTAACGGTCCCAAAGTCGTCAACATCGTAAATGAACACACCTTGGCTGTCAGCGACGACGAGGTAATTGTCGCCCCAGGTGAGATCGCGGATATCGTCAAAGCCGTCGATGGAGGCCTGTTCGTACAAACCGGTCAGCCGCGCACCCAAGACTTTGACACTTTTGGCATCGGCCAGCGCTACGCGATCAAAGGACGAGGCCATGGCGCGCCACGGCTTGGCGTCGGGATTGACCCACTGATGGTGGACGGTAAGCGGCGCGCGCATGGCGCTATCGGCACCGGCCGACCAACCGAGCACACTGGCATGACCGCCGTCGCTGTCGAAGTGAAACTGTTCGCCGAGCAGCGGAACTTCCTGCTCAACAGCGACGCGAAAACGGAAATCCCCTTCTGGCAGGAAGACCACGTTTGGTTCGCCAGGTCGCAAAAAGGCGGGAAATTCACCAGACCGGGAGCCGTTGCTGCGCAGCATTTCAATGCGGGCCAGCAAGGGCGAAGAACCCGTGCGAAGCGGCGTCACGACGATCACGCGCAAAGCGGCGGCGCCCTGAAAGGCGGGAAACACGAGGTCGGTTCCGGCCTTGTCGGCGAGGACGGCGGGTTGCACAACGGAACCCTGACGATCGCGCCGTTGCAGGAAGGCCTGCACCTTTTGCGATTCGGAAGCCACTTTTAAGCTGTAGCCGGTGTGGCCCGGAAACAAGGATTCGACCGACCAAACCTGGGCACTGTCACCGGGGACCGTACGCGTGATGGTTTGCGCTGGTGCGTTGCGCAACATGGCGGTGAAGGTTAGGGTCTGGGCCAAAGGACCTTCATTGACGACGGTCAAGTCACTGGGGTAGTCAGGGCTATTGCTGATCCAAGGGAAGTAAATCGGTGGCACAACCTGCTTGAGGCGCACCACTTCTAAACGGCCGGAGCCGCCGCTTGAAACGAACAGCAGATTGCCTAGCCACGCGGTATCGCGCACGCCGGCCATGGTTAAGCGGCCGATTTCCTCGAGTTGGTGCGGCGTGTTGGTGTCGACCACCACGAGGTCCTTGCCACCAACGGCAACCAAGCCATTGCGATAATCCAGGCGTGAAGCGTTAAAAAGGCTGCCGCCGGCGATATAGGTGTTCACCGTTGGGCGCAAGGCGGTGTTTTCGTCGTAATCCAGCGCCATCAGGTTACCGCTGCTCCAGTAAGTCAGCACTTGGCCGTCGCGAACGGTGAAGTTATCGTGCTCCACGTGGCCGGTGCCGGTGTATACCTGGGCCACTTTCTCCAAGCGCGCAGCGTCGGCATGCCATTGATATTGGTAAACATCGGAATAACCCAGGCCAAAAACCTGGTCACCCGACAGAGCAACATCCTTAAAGAAAATTTGGTCGGTCAGCTCATGCAGCAATTGCGGTTCGGCCGCATTGCTCAGGTTGTAGAGCTGCAGGTGACCGCGATCCGCGCGATAATCGAAATAGAAACCGACCAAAAGACGCTCCTGCATGGCGACACCGGCGAAGGAAATCGGCAGCGTGCTGAGCAATTGCGGTTCGAAGGGGTTTGAGACGTTGTACAAACTCAGCACATCACCCACAACGGCAAGCACGTTGCCTTCCAGGCGCAACTGATGGACGGGACCGGTTTGCAAGGTCCCTAGCGGGGTCGGGTTAAAAGGATCGCGGCGATCAAACAGCCAAGCGGCATCGCCTTTGACCCAGTAAATCACGGAACCCTTGATCACCAAATCGCCGCCGCTTCCACCTTGCGCAATACGTGCGCTGACAGACATGCCGTCTTCGTCGGCGATCCAACGCTGCAGGCCCATGCGGTTACCGACGAACCAATCATCAGCGCCAAGCGGCAAAACATCGTCGTGGCTGATCTCGGTTGCAGCGCGAACGAACAGAGGCTCACGATCGTCGCGACGCTCAAACGCCCAAACCATGTCGTAATCGTTGCCAAGGACAATGTAATGGGCATCGAGATGACGCACAAATATCTGGTCGTTGGCGTCATTAATGGGAACGGGCGGCTGTGTCGTCCACGCATTTGGGTCACGGACCCAGCGCGACAAGGTTTTGTTTGTTTGATCGACCGCGAAGACGGTCTGGTCCATTACCGCCAAACCGCCGTTGGCGAAGGTTACCGTGCCCGGTACATCCAAAGGTAATGCACTTTGCCGGTCGCCGTTACTGAGGGCGAGCACATAAATTTGCCTGTCGCCTTGGACGATCAGGTCATCACCGAGGAGCGCCAACTGGGTGATGTTTTCGGGCCAAGCCAACTCGCGTTCGAGAGCCAGATCACCTTCGTCATTAGCCCGATAGTAGCGCAGCATGTCGCGGTAGCGAACGACCAAACGACCGCGGTCGCCGGCCCAGATCGAGGTGCGGACGCTGGGCGTAAACCGCAAAAGGGGCGTCACTTGATTGGCGCCGAGTTGGACTAACTGGATTGAATTCGTGGTGGCAATCCACAGAAATTCACCATCAGCCTGCAAGCCATGAATTTGATAATCGTCGATAAAAACGCTGCCGGCGACACGTGGTTGCCCACCCTCGCCAATTTCCAGAAAATCGAGACTATGCGAAGTCAGGCCGTAGAGGCCGTGAGGCCCTGACTCAATGAAGCGGTAACCGTCATTACCCCAAACGCCAAGGCGTTCGAGGCGAACATCAGCCGCTTGCAACGGCACCAGAATGGGGAGAAGCAGCATTAACCAGAGAAGCGGAAAACGATTTTTAGCCATATTTTTTTAACCTTTCCTTGGTGGTCGACCGGGTTTAACTCCCGTGCGGGCATTTAATACAGATTGACTTTATATTCATTATTTAGAGCCCGTCAAAACCACAGCCTCGCGCACAGCCTAACACCAGCATCGAGGTCTAAATCAAGTCTTTTTTTCAACAAAACGCCCTTATCAAAGGGGCTGTCACACAGGACGAGACTCACCGCTATTTAGTTACACCGGCATGCGGTTCAGGTGTTCACCTTCTGGTTCACGCATCACCTTTTGGTTCACGTATTCACCAACCGGCAAACACGCCTCAAGCCGCCGGCGTCCGCGGTATTCAATTTTGGCGTCCCCACCCAAGGCCGCCGCGCTCCTGATGAAAGGTCGCAGGTATTCGCGGGGCGCCGACACGGCGCATAGGCGTCAAACGGAAGTGGAAAGAGCAGATCCTGTTGGGAATTAAAGCAAAAAAGGAACCACTCGGTAAGAAAACCTGATGCCGACGGGTTTTCTTTAGGGTCGGTTCCGGCGCAAACGCATGGCGGATGCGCCAAAGCACCACCTTAAACGGCAACATGGCCCAACGGCGGCATGCGGGCTTTACTTGGGAAACCAATCCCCTTCCCACCATGATTTGGGCGCCAAACAACGGCCCTGTCACCGCCGCAAACAACAGCGCCAGAGGTGCAACAGGCAAGTGCCAAATTACCTTGCATCGCGGGTCGCGCCTGATATAGAATCGCGCTCTTTTGGGGGCCTGGATGAGCAAGGGAATCTGTGCAATTGACTTCGGAACATCAAACACGGTGATGGCATGCGTGCAAGACAACGCGGTGCGTTTGGCGGAATTGGAACAGCAACACGCGGTCATTCCAAGCACGGTGTTTTATTCAAGTGAGGGCGAAACAGCTTTTGGTCGCCAGGCGATTGAGCTGTTCAAAGACGGTGAAGAAGGCCGCTTCATGCGTTCGCTGAAACGCATCTTGGGCACGCGTTTGATGGGTCAGGGTACCAGCGTCAACGGTCGCCAAAAAAAGTACGAAACCATTATCGCCGACTTCCTGGCCCACACCAAACGCCAGGCCGAGCGCCAACAACAGAGCGACTTGGATACGGTCGTGATGGGCCGACCGGTGTTTTTTAAGGACGGCGATGAGGAAACCGATCAGCGTGCGCAGAACGAGCTGGAACGCATCGCCAAATCGATTGGTTTTAAGGAAGTGAGTTTCCAATTTGAACCGATTGCGGCCTCCTTTGCCCACGAGCAACAACTGGCCCAAGAGAACCTGGCCCTGGTGGTCGACATCGGCGGCGGTACCTCGGATTTCACGGTGATGCGCCTTTCCAAAGCGAAAAGCCAAAACCTCGATCGCCGCAAAGACGTGTTGGCCAATACCGGCACGCGCATCGGCGGCAACGATTTCGACAAAAAGTTCTGCCTGAGCACCTTTATGGCGGCGTTCGGATTCGGCGGCACCTACGGCGCCAAAAACCTGCCGTTACCGAACCTGCTCTTTTACACCATGTCCGAATGGTCGGAGATCCATACATTATATAATCGCCAAGTGTTGGATCAGGCGCGTAGCTTCCAACGCGAGGTGAAGGACAAGCAGGCATTCGGTCGTTTCGTCGCGTTGTTGGAAGAAGAAAACGGCCACAAGGTGCTGGACCGCGTCGAACACGCCAAAATTGCGCTGTCCGATGCAAGCGAAACCGAAGTCGACTTTGACTTCCTCGACGATGCGTTTCAAACCCAGGTCACACAAGCCGAACTGAACCAGCGCATTCAGGAAATCGTCGACAAAATCATCGCCTGCTCGCAAAAGTGCGTGCAGTTGGCGGGCATCAAAGCCGCCGACTTGGACTTGGTCATCCTGACCGGCGGCACCACCGAGAACCCGCACCTGCGCCGCAGCGTGATCGAGGCGTACCCCAACGCAACCTTATCGGAGAGCGGTAAGTTGGCCAGCGTCGCCACCGGCCTCGGCTTCGACGCCCTGCGCAAATACGCTTAGCCCGACCGGTGCCCAAGCACTCAAACCATGACATGCGGGCGGCACCCCTCGATAAAGGGCGCGTTTCAGTAGCATAGGTCCGTGCTAGGATGGTGTACCTTACATAAGGCGGGAAGCCATATACATCAGCCACGTCAGCCTTCGCAACTTGCGCTGTTTTCGCAATACCCAATGTGCCTTGCGCCATCCTGATATCGGCGCAACCGACGAAGATGCCACCAACAACACCAACTTGATCGTTGGCGGAAACGGCGCCGGCAAAACCACACTGCTCAAAGCCATTGCCTTGGCGGCACTCACCCCGATCATTCGCGATTGCGGTTATGTTTCACACCGTATGGTTCGCGAGGGCTCCAAAAAAGCGCAGGTAAAGGGATCCTTACTTCTCCACGAGCCCGAAGGCGGCACCGCCTTCCAATCTTGGCCGACGGTGTTGACGTTCAATCGGCTTGCCGGCGAGCACGCACGTGAAACCGTAGTATCAAAATTTAATAACGCGTGGCTCACAGCTTATCATGAGGAGTCCAACCCAGCCTTTTTCCTGGTGGGCTATGGCGCGACCCGCCGCATGGAGACCGGAGAGTACAACCTGGGCGCCATCCGCCGCAAGCGTTGGTTGCGCTACCATCGCGTCGTCACGTTGTTCGAAGAAAATGAAGGCTTAATGCCCTTGGAATCGTGGCTGCCGCAATATCGCAACAGCCCACGTTTCGAGGAAATCCTGACGCTTATTAATCGCCTGCTGCCTGAAGACACTCAGCTACTCAACGAAGATTATGACGGTGATTTTCTTTTTCAACAACATGGTGTGACCTTACCGTTGTCGACTCTGTCGGACGGATACCGCGCTTATATTGCATGGACCACCGATATGATCGCTCACCTGGCGGCTTGCGCCCCCGACAAGATGAAACTCAACGAGATTCGCGGTGTGGTTCTTGTCGATGAAATCGATTTACACCTTCATCCCGAGTGGCAGTTAAAGATTGTCGCCCATTTGAGTCAAGCACTTCCGCGACTCCAGTTTATTTTCACCAGTCACAGCCCAATTGTCGCCGGAACCTTCCGCCACCCACCACTCTCGATCGAAGCGGAACGAGATGGTGCGATGACCGTTCGCGAACGCGGTGAAATCATCCATGGTTTCAGCGCCGAACAAATCCTTCACAGTCCCTATTTCGGCATGGAAAGCACCCGTGCATCGCGCAAGGAACGGGAACTTAGCGAGTTACTGCACAAAGCTCAGGCAGGTGATCTAGAGGCTGCACGCCATTACATGGACCAGCTCGCCGCAACAGAAGGCTCGCCGTCATGATTCGGTACCCAATCAGCGCCCAGACCTTGTACCGACGAATTGAAAAAGAAAAGCAAGGCCGGCGAGCGCGGGCGGCAGCGCTCACCAAAGCCCCCTAAAACCTAAGAAGCGCGATAACTCGCGGCGATTTTAGCGAAACATCTGGGCTACAACGGCCGGTGAAAATGCTCAACGCACCCAGTGGGTGCGCTTCCGCTTTTCCCAAGCCATTTCGCTCCAGATCTTTAGCCAAAACCCCCTCGCTCTTATCGCGCTTCTTAGGTATAAACCAGGTACAACCGAACTACAGAAAAGTATTTGGCGCGACATAAAAGCTGTTTACATGAAACGCCAAAAAAATAAGTGTGCTTATTGTGAGCGATGGTTGGAAAGCACGCGCTACGGCAAAATAGGTCATGATTTTGAGCATTTTCGTCCCAAAAACAATGTTTCTAAATGGCCTACGGACAAGATCACCCAAGAACGAAACCTTAAATACAGCTTTAAAACCGGGGAGGCGTCATGCGAGGGTTATCTGAAACTATGGCACCATCCCATCAATTTTTTAACCGCCTGTAAACCCTGTAACTCCAGTCTAAAAGCCGATTTTTTCCCTATCGCTGGGCGCCGCAATACGAAGGCCCGCGATCCAAGGCGCCAACAAAATGAAAAGGCCCTTCTCATTTACCCACTCGGAAATTTTGATACAGATCCAGAGGAATTAATTGGATTTTATGGTTATTTGGCAATCGCCAAAGGCCAACCTGGCAGCCCAGAACAAAAACGAGGCATGGTCACCATTGATTTTTTCGACCGCAACAGGCACACACTTATCTTCCAACGCGCAGAAGTCATCGCGGCGCTCGATTCTAATTTTCGGTTACTCGAAACGAGTGACCCTGAGAATCAAAAGGTCGCGCAAGAACGGATAGAGCGCATGTGTACCCCTGGGTTTCATCACTCGGCCTGCGCCAAAGCCTTTCGCCAAATTTACCGGAACGACGATACACAAGCGAAGCAGCTAGCAAAAAAGGCGGATGCCTTGCTAAATCCGAAATAGAGCGAATTGCCACGTCCAAAACGAGGGTGCCGTTAACCCACAACATAATTTCTCAAGGGCAACGAAGGTCGATCCCAAAACACGACTTTTTCTCGCCGCAGAATAGCTCGAGATGGTCAAAAGGCCGACCAAAGTTACTTCACTCCTATTCGGTTTTAGGGAAAATTCCGGGTGACTCACGCTTCCCGTTCGCCTATAATACGACCTCGCGAGCCTTTTGCTCGCTCTAAATTCAGCCGATCTCTACATTTATCAGCGCTTTATCCTTGTGTCTCAGTTTTTGAGGCGGTCGCGAGCCGATTCGGTATCCGGAAACAGGTTCAAAACCGTCTGAAGAAAAACAAGTATAAATATCAAGACAAGTGACTTTTCGCGCCTACTCGGCGCGAACCGTGACCAACCCATCCACTACGGAGCCTCTCTTTTTACGGCCATGATCGGGTTACTGCACGTTGGGGTCGCTGTGTTGTGCCATTGTTTTTAAGGGTGTTTTTTCGATTGAACTCCGTGTGTGTCTCCATGCCACCACCCAACCGTCGTGAAACCAACCGTTTTGCACTCGCCGACCAAGCCGCGTTCGCGCGCTACCGGACAAAGGATGCACACGGGACCATCACGGCCGAGGATGGTCGCCTCATGACGCGAACCCTGCATCGGAACACGGATGATGACGGCCTCGCGGCAGTATAAAAACCGCGTATCCTTCTGTTCGTAACTTGTCCTTGCCCTGAGCGCGCCGCCGCGATTACCGCCACGCGCGTCGCCCTTTTGCCCTGCCCGCCCAAACGCCGGCGCCGGTGCGTGCCATGGGCGACGCCCTGGACCTGACATCGACAAGCCACCTGCCATCGAAATGACAACCCTTGCGATTTACCGAATTTAGAGCGATCAAGCGCCACCGCCCGAGCGGGTCGGTCGCCGGGCTCGCTGCCGTTTCGGCGCGTTCAAAGATCTGGACGCCGCCCAAATGGGCCCGATTACCGCCACCAAGGGATGTCGCTTTATGTCGCTTTTATGGTTTATGCTTTTCTGCTTGCAATCCAACGGGGAACCCCTCACCCAAACGACCTTTGTGCAAGCACGGTCCGGTCTGCGCCTGACCCCCGAGAAACAAGCCGTCCTACTTGACCCGAACGGGCCGCCCGTCGTCTTTAACCTGAGCTACGACGGCGCTTTTCAAGCCGACATGACGTTCGAGGCGGCCGTCATCGGTCCCGGTCTCGACACACCCTACCCGGTTTCGGTGCCTGCCGCCGAAGGGCGCATCAGCCTGACGCGCGAGCCCTTCAGCGAAGAAGGCGTCTACCACCTCATCAACACGCGCCTGGTACGCGCCGGTCAGGTGATCGCCTTTGCCGAACCGGACCGCGCCGAAATCCAAGTGGCCGAAAACTTCGTCCTCAGCGAAGTTCAAGTCACCCCACTTAGCCGACAAGATTTGGTGGATCGCGGCTACTTATTTAGCGACGAAGACTACTACACGGTGGAATTTGAACTGGCACTGATGATTGGCTCCAAAGAGGAAAACGTCAGCGTCCCGGTCGCTTTCCCTAAAAAAGAAACGGAATCGTTCCAACCGGTGATCCTCGAGGATCCGTTCAAACCCTACCTGCGCATGCTGACCTTCCCGGTGAGCGGCGAACGCCAGGGCCTGCCGCCCGGCGCCCTGCCCGACCCACCTTCAGCCCAACAATACATTCCCGGCCTCATCCTCATTCCTGGCAATTTCAACTATTTGCGTTCTCATTTTGATGTAACGGCGTTGGTTTTGAACGCCGCACCCGAAGGTTTTGATGTGCGCGTGAGCCAATTGCAGGCGCGTTTGAGGTTGCCTGATCCGACCCGTTACGGCCTGCCGCTGACTCTGCGTGACGAGGCACTGAAGGACATGGTGTTCCCCGGTGAAGACGGCATTTTGGGCACCGGCGATGACCGCGACTTCATATTGCCAGGAGAGAAAGCCGAGGCCGGTTATGTGGTGATTGGCAACATTCCGGGGATGTACGATGTGGAAGTCGAGGTCACCGGCGAAGTGCAACTCCCGCAGGAAACCCAACCGGTAAACACGGTGACGCGCGGCCAAATTTTCGTGCGCAGCCCCGAGTTTAACGTGAACTTCGAGCACCCCGACGCGGTCGCCGAAAACGAGGTTTACACGCTGGTGATGAACATCGTCAATCGCGGCGAAGTACCACTCGAGGGCTTTTCAGTCACACTTGATCCAGACACCTTGGTCGGCTGTGAACTCTACAACACACATCCTGTTCAACAAGCGCCCGACATTCCGGTCGGCGGCACGGGTCAGATTCGCTACGATCTGCGCGCGGGCCTTTCCGGCACGGTGATTTCCAGTTATTTCAAAATTGAAGGCGCAGTGCAGGGCGCGCTGCAACTGCGCGTCGGCGTCGGTGAAATCGGCCAACGCATCTCACCCTACGTGGTTCATTTCCCGGAGATTTTCCATACCGAGTTCCCGCTGTACCTGACCGACAGCTTGCGCCAGTTTGCCAAAACCGGCCTCGACATTGCCCAAATGACGGAAAGCGAGTTGCCGCAAGGCCTGGTGCCGGTGACGCCGTCGGCGGTGCGCGAGTTCAACAGCTTGGCGCTGTTCACAGCGCGGGCGGGCACGATGGGCTTCAGCGACGGCGAGCAATTGGCACGCCTGTTCAGCCTGTGGGTGCGTTCGGTGAATGATTACGCGCCGCTGGATGCTGTGCGCCGGCGCCAGATCAACGTGGGCACCAGCAATCCTGAGCCGGCCTTCGCGCGCGCCTTTGCCGAAACGGCGGGCCTCGACGATACGAGCTTACTGCGCTTGTTGGCGCAAGAAAACGAAACGCTGTCCAACCTGTTCGTGCTGATGGTCGACAGCGACGAAGCGGTCGACGTGCTGCTCGACGGCCGCAACCAAACGGCGGCGGGCAGCCGCACGACGCCGTTTAGCACACGGCTGGCCTTGAGCCCGACGCGCACCTTGTTCTGGCTGCAGGCCGGCGAAACGGTGCCGCGCTTCAGCGTGCAACGGCGCGATGTGGGACAAGTGAACGCGGCAATCACGGCGCTGTTCCCGAGCACGGACGGCGGTCGTCAACTGGCACGCCAAAGCGCAATTGCGTTTGACACCCAATTGGAGATCAGCTTTGATTTGGCGGAAAACACCCTGCGGCTGGCCCCTCGCGACGGCTTAAGTGAACGGATCAGCGGCACGCTGATCCCACCCAAACCCTTTGTGCTCAAAGACGTACGCCAAGTCGATCCAACCGTGTTGCCAGGCGCCGATATTTTCGGCAGAGACTTGCTATTCTCCTTCTCCAAACCTTTGGATTTGAATAGCTTGGACAGCATCGAAGAACACATCCTGATCAACGGCAAAAGCGCCGTTGACGCCAAACTCCAGCCCGATGGTCTGAGTTTGATTGTCAGTGCGCGCATGCCGCTCGGCCCCTACCACCCCATCACCTACGAACTGCGCGAGCCGGCGGCCAAAAGCGGCGAACAGTTGAGCACTTTGAGCGGCACCATCCAAGGTTCGCCCTGGTTCATCGGCTGCTCGGTGTTGGGTCGCATTGTCGATCGCAACGGCACCGACCTCGCCAACGCTAAGATTTTCCACTGGAAACCGGACCCCAACGAGGAATACAAGTGGCGCATTTTCGAGACAGCCACGCTCGATGCGGAAGGCCGTTACCAGTTCGCGTTCTCACCGTTTCCGGTCTTTAGCGACACCGCCAACGAAAAGCTGCGCACGCTCAAAATCGGCGTCCTATTGGAAGACGGCCGCTATGAAGAGCGCGAGTTTTATCCAGCGGGCGCGGGCCAACAGTTGGTCGCCGACTTCTCGTTCCTGCAGCAGGGCAGCCTGCGTGGCACGGTGCGCGACGCCGACGGCAACCCGGTCGCGGGCGCCACGATCTACGCGGTCAACCAAAGCAACGAACTGTCGGCGGTGTTAACCGAAACCGATGAGTTCGGTCGTTACCGCGCCGACGGCTTGGAGGTCGGCCAAGTTCTGGTGAAATCGTCGCATCAAAAAATTATTGGCTACGCCTCGGGTTACCTGACCCAAAACAACAGCCCGTTAACGGTTGACATCACCATCGCCAACCCGAGCAGCGCGTTAAGCGGCACGATCAGCGTGCTCGAAAACGGCGAGGCGCGACCGTTGGAAGGCGCGATTGTAGCCTTCATCCTGCAAAACGGTTTAACCGGCAGCATTCGCATTGGCAGCAAATCCTATCCCTATACAGTGATCACCACCACCGACGCCGACGGCGGCTACAGCTTGCCCGAGAACCCGGTTGGTAACGGTTTCTGGTGGGTTTACGCGCCGCAATACGGTTACTTTGAGCGGTTAATTGCGGTCATCGAAGGCGAAGACCAAGTCATTGATCACCAATACGACGGCAACCCAGTCCCGCGCGGCACGGTCGCCGGGCTGGTGCGCACCACGGCGGGTACACCGATTGAAGGGGCGACGGTGGTCGTCGACGGCAAGCTGGGCCAAACCAATGCGCTCGGCCGTTTCGCCATCGACCACGTCGAGCGCGGTCTAAACCATCAGGTGACCGCACGCCACCCGGATTACGGACGCGGCACATTCTCGCTGTTTTTTGACAGCGAACGCGATGAAACCTCGGAAATCGTCCTGCGCCGCCCAATTACGGTTTCGGGTCGTTTTGTCAACGCAGCCGGGGAACCCATCCCCTTCGCGGACATTTTTAACCCGCCGTATCCCATGGTGATCGAACCACTGACCCAAACCGACGCCGACGGCTATTGGTCGGCCACCTTGCCGCAGCCGGGAACTTACGCGATCACGACCGTCGATTGGCCGCATATTGCCGCCGTGGACAACTTGCAGGTGACGGAGAGCGGCGCCGACCAAGTGCTGCTGCAGCAATGGGAAACGGCGGACCTGCGCGTGCGCCTGGTCAACAGCGCCGGCCAACCGGTGGTGGCCAAGGTCGGCGTGCGTTCGATGCTACCCAACGACTTCACCTTGGCGTTGGGTTTGCCGGCGCTGAAATTGAGCCACATCGATCAGTTCACCGATCCGCAAGGCGAAATCACGATTCGCGATCTGAACGTGGGCAACTTCGAGGTTTGGGGTGAGAGCGGCCTGCTCGGCGAAACCGAAACCTTGCGCAGTATCTTAGAGCCGCAAGCGGACGGTGCCGAACCGCGCACGGTGACCTTGGTGTTCCCGGACAGCCTGGAACCGGCCAACCTGTTTGGCAAAGTGTTCGATAGCGACGGTATTGCGCCGGCGCCTGCAGGCACGGTGGTCCAGGTGAAAGGCCCGGGTCTGGAGGCGCGCGTGCGCACCGACGCCCAGGGCAACTATCGCTTTGAGAGCCTGGTTCAAACCGACGAGCCGGTGCGCATCAGCATCATTGCGGGTCACCCCGATTCGGGTCGCTACGACACGGCCTGGGTCGACCTCAACCAAGACATCAACTTCCGCTACGATCTCAGCCTACGCACCAAGGGCACGGCCGAGGTGCGCGTCATCAACGGCGACGGCACGCCCGCCGTCAACGCGGCGGTCGAGGTCACTTACCGCGACGTCACCTTCGTGCCACCGACCGAACCGAGCGCTTTGGGTGACATGAAAGAGGAACCGATTCGCGAGACCGGCCAAATCGTGGCGGGCACCGAATTCCTCAGTTTTGACGATATTCCAACCGGACCATTCACGGTGCGCGTCAGCAGCGGCAACGGCCTGGTCGGTCTGCGCTCCTATGTGATTCCGGTCGACGGCGGCGTGGTGCCGCTGACGATTAAACTCGAGGCTGCTTCGCAAATTAGCGGTGTGTTCCTGGACCACGACGACGCCGAAATTCCCGCCGCCGAAATTCAACTGCTTGAGCGCAGCCGCCTGTTGCAACAACGCTTAAGTGACGATGACGGCCGCTTTTTGTTCCCCGACCTGCCCATGCGCAGCTACCGCCTGAACGGCACCAACCCGGCCGACGGCTTGCAAGGCAACCTGGAAGTGGTTACCTCACCCTACCAACCCCAAGCCGAGGTCGTGCTGCGTCTCGACGATGTCGCGGGCCTTGAAGGAACACTGTTTCACGAAGGCGAACCGGTGCCCAACGCTCAGGTCACGATTGAGAACCGGGGTTTGCGCGTCGTCACCGGTTCCGGTGCGGACGGCCGTTACCGTTTCCGCAACTTGCCGCTCGGCGATTACGAAATTCGCGCTGAATCGCCGTCCCTGCTCGGCAAAATCAAAACCGGCGTTACGCTGGACCAGGCCTTTGTCATCCACCAGCGCGATCTGACCTTCGGGCGCCTGCTCGATGTAGCGCTGTACGTGGCCGGCGCCGACGGCTTGCCGGTCGATGGCTTACTGGTCACGGTGGAAAACCTCGACTACAAACAGGTCGTCGGCAACAGCGCCACGACCACCGCGGCGGGCATCGCCCTCTTGACCGACCTGCCAACCGGCACCTATCGCATCAGTGGCAGTCACCCGGCGGAAGCCGTGCCCCTGAGCGGGCGGTTCACGATCACCGAGGCCGACAGCGAACCAGCGGAACGAGCGGTGCAGTTCACCGGCTGGGGTGCGATTAGCGGTGTGGTCAGCGACACCACCGGTCAACCGCTCGCCGAACCGGTCCACGTCAACTTCGAATACCGCATCAACGGAAAACGCACGGCGCAAACCATCTCAACCGACAGCGCCGGCGCCTTCCGCCTTGATCGCCTGCCCGTTGGTTCACAAATCGACGTAACCGCCGTCAATGTCGCCACTCAGAAAGCGGCCACCCGCGAAATTGAGTTGACGCAACACCGTGAGGAGGCCGAGGTCAATCTCACCTTCCGCACGGCGACCTACGTGGCCGGACGCGTCAGCTTCGCCGACGGCAGCGCGGCGGTCGGCGCCGACGTGTGGGTCAACGAACCCTATCGCATTTTGGTGCAAACCGACGACATGGGCGAGTTTCTGCTGCAGCCCGTGCTGGAAGGCGAAACCACGCTATACGCCAAAGCCCGCGACAGCGAACGCAAGGCCGCCGTCACGCTCGACATCGCGGTCGTCAACGGCGCCCCGGTACCGGTCGAGAACTTGGACGTGAGCCTGGGCGGCGTCGCCAACATCAGCGGCCTCGTTACTTACAGCGACGGCACACCACTGCGGACGGGCAATGTCACGCTCGAGGTGACCGACCTAGACCTGACACTCAATACCTTGATTCAGGGCGACGGCCGTTACCACTTCACCCAAGTGCCGCTGGGCGACTACAGTCTACGGGCGTTGGATCGCCGTTTCGACAAACTCTCGGAACCCGTCCTTACCAGCGCCGACAGCGATGGCGCAACCGTCACCCAAGATCTGATCTTTCAACCCAGCTACGAGCTGACCGGTCGCTTGATGGGCACCAACGGCGCGCAACCGGTCGACGGCGGCCTGGTCGAATTGTGGCGCCCCGACCCAGATCGCCCGGAAGACCTGACCTTGATTTACGCGGCCTACAGCGACCGCGACGGTTATTTCCGCATTGAACACGTTTATCCCGGCCCCTACCAACTCGTGGCGGAAGATCCGGCCTTAACCGGTAACTACAGCGCCCCATTCACCATGCCGAATGAAGATTTGGACCTGCCCGCAATCAGCTTGCGTACCCGTGCCTGGATGCTGGGTTCACTCACCGACGGCGACGGCGACCCGTTTATCCTGGGCACCGTCACCCTGACCCAAAACGGTCGCGCCACCACAAAACGCCTCAACCCCGACGGCACCTTTGACTTCGAAGAGCTGGAAGTCGGTTCTTATGCGCTGAGCTACAACCTCAACGGCGGTTGGATCCAAGGCCAAACCTCGGGCTTGTTGACCCCGGGCGCCAACAGTGTGCCGATCATTGAGGTCGCGACGCACAGCTTGACGGGTCGCGCGATTTTGATTCGCACGCCGGCCGCAAAACCCTCGGTCCAGGTAACGGTAAACAACAAGACGCGGGCCGCCACGCTCAACGCCGCCGGCGACTTTGTCTTCGACGGCGTCCCCGCCGACCAAGCCCTCAATCTTCGCCTGCAATATGCCGGTCACCAACGCAACCTAACACTTGACCCGCTCAGTGCCGACCGTGAATTAGGCGATCTCTACCTCGACACCACGCCACCGAGCATTGCCTTTGCCGACAACGGCGCCACGGTCACCAGCACGCCGTACCGCATGGTGTTTAACCTCACCGAAAACGACCCCGACTCGGCGGTTGATGTGCAGGCGGGCCAGGTTTCGGTCAACGGCGTCGACATAAGTGACGGGTTCACCAACGACGGCGTCAGTCTTGTCGCCGACTTCGATCCATTCCCAGCGGGTTTCGTGCTCGGCAACAACCAAATCCAGGTCACGGTCGCCAACCAACACGGCGCGCAAGCGACGGCCGAGTTCCAGTTGACGCTGGATCTCAACGGGTTGGGTTTGGTGGTCCAACTGCGCCGCGGCGGCAACCCTGTCATCGGCCAAGTCCGCCTCGACGACGGCACCTGGCGCACGACGGACGACAACGGTCGACTGAGCTACAACGGCATCGTCCCCGGCCGTCACAGCCTCAAAGCACGCGACGGTGAATTCGGCGGCCGTGCCGGCCTGAATTTGGTCGACGCAGTCAATCAAACGGAAACTATTGATTTGACGCCTTTTGGCAACTATCGCGGCCGCGTCCTCGACCTGGACGGCAACCCCGTCGCCGACGCGACCCTCCAAATCGGTGCACACCAGGAGCACACCAACAGCGACGGCACCTTTTTGTTCGATTACCTGAATCTGAGCGACCACATCTTGGTGGTCAGCCACGCGTCGACCGGAACGGCCTTGCAACCGGCGGCGCTGAGCCAAAACGGTGAAACGCTGGACCTGGGCGATCTGAACCTGGAAGCGCTCGGTGCGGTCGCCGGCATTGTGTTTGACGACGACGGCGTGACACCGATTGGCGGTGCGTCCCTGCGTTTGCAGGTGGCCGGTTTACCGGCGCAACTCGAGCAAACCACGGTCAGCGGCAGTGATGGTCGCTTCCAGTTCGACAACGTGCTCGCTCGGGACTTCACCGTCTCGGCGACCTCGGCCGACGGGCAACGCAGTGATGCCGCCGGCGGCACCGTGTCGGGTCAAAACCAAACCGCGCAGGTCACCCTGATTCTGAGCCCGGCCGCCGATTTGATCGGACGCCTGCTGGATCGCGACGGTGCCGTCGTTGGCGCCACCGAGGTTGCGGCCGTCAGCGCGGGCTTGCGCGTTACCACCGTCAGCGACGATGCCGGCCGCTTCAGTTTCAACGGGTTGCCCTACGGCGAATACCAGCTCCAAGTCGAAGCGCGCGACCTGCTGCAGTACTTAAACACGCCACAAACCGTCGACAGCGACAGCATCGATGTCGGTGACCTAACCTTGATTACCGATCAAGTCCCCACCATCAACGCCTTCGCCTTCCCCGATCGCTACGATTTGGCGACCCGTCCACAAATCCTACTCAACGCCGCTGACGACCGAGCCCTCGCCCGCTACGTCCTCAGTTTCAGCGGTGCCTACGTCGGCAGTGTGGGGGGCAACCTGAACGGCACCGACGTGGAACGCGCAATTAGTCCCGCCATTCCGGGTACAGCGACGGAGGGCGTGATCACTTGGCGCCTGACGGTCCTTGACCAGTGGCGGCAAACGGCAATTTTAGAAGGCCAAAGCACGCTGGTCTACGACAGTGGCGGGCCCAGCCTGACGCTCAATGAACCCCAAGCCGGTGCGACCTTTCTCGAAGGCGACACCATCACGGTCGCGGCCGATGCGACGGACCCCGCCGGCATTAACCGCATCGAAGCCACCCTCAACGGCAATGCGGTCGGCAGCGACAATACGCGCCCCTACACGATCGACTTCCTCGCACCCGGCGTGGTCGACCCCGAGGTACAAACCCTGTCGGTCACCGCGGTTAGTGCCCGAGGCTTGAGCACCACCGTCACCCGCGACCTGCTGATTTCACCGCGTTCCAGCGCAGGCGGTCCGCAAGTGAGCCTGCGTGCGCCGGAAAACGGCATCCCCCTACCCTTTAACCTGCAAGGCGGCCTGTTGTTGGCGGTCAACGCCGCCGCCGAAGACGCCGACGGCTTGGAAAGCGTGCTCGTCGAAATCAACGGCAACGCGGTCCACAACGCCGCCGTCAGCGGCACCAACGCCGTCATCGATGAACGCCTGCCGCTACCGGCCGAATTCAGCGACGCCGCCGACGTACTCGTCGAGGTCACCTTCACCGACCTCGGTGGCAACCCGACCAAGGTCATCACGCGGGTGATCAACGCACCGCTAGCGGACGACGCCGAAGTGTTTAGCGCGGCCAATCCGCTGACGCTGGAATCCTGGGACGTGCGCCTGCGCGACAAAACGGTCGTGCTGGCCGGTGGCGCCCACATCATTGACGGCGCCCATCAGTTCGCCGCCTTGGTGCTGGTTAACGACGCCCAGTTGAGCCAAACCGCGACCAGCAGCGACAGCAGTTTGCCGGCCTGGACCGATTTGACCCTGACCGCGGGGTTGGTCATCGATTTCGGTGCGGCCATCGACCTCAACGGTAAGGGCTACCGTGGCATGCCGCCGGGCGTCGGCAGCGGCAGCGTTCACTCGGCTCACGGTGGTTTGCCCTACGGCGGCACCGATACCAGCTACATCTACGGGTCGGTGTTCGAACCCAGCAAACCTGGCTCACGTCGCGGCGGCGGCGCGGTCAAAATCAGCGCCGACAGCTTGTGGCTGGCCGGCGACATTCACGCCAACAGCCAATTGACCGGGTCTTACCTCGGCTCCGGCGGCAGTATCTGGCTCACCGGCACGACCTTTGCCGGTCGCGGTCAGGTTACCGCCAACGGCTTCTTCGACGCTTACCTGGGTTCCACCTCCTTGGGCGGCGGCGGCGGCCGCATTGCCATTTACGGCCCGTTCAGCGGTGAAGCCCAAGCCTTTGGCGGCATCAACGCCGGTGCCGGCACCGTCTACCTGCGCCACAACGACAGTGACCGCCTGGTAGTCGCCAACCACCCCGAGGCGGTTCGGTTCAACCTGACCTGGCTGCCGACTTTAACCGACGTGGTTGTCGGCAGTGAGGTCTATGTCACCGACGAAATCAGCCCGCAAGGCATTCCCCGCCAAGTACTGAGTTTCATCGATCCACCGGTTTTGACGCCCGATGTGTTCATTGGTCAACGCGCCTTTAACAGCGCGGCACCCGACAGCTCGGCCCGCATCGCCAACCAAACCGACACGCGCTTGTTCAGCCAAGGTGAAACGCGGTTTGGCGACTTCGCCGACGGCGACCTGCTCAGCGTCGCCTTCGCCGTCGACCACATCGAGGTCCGCGACAACGCCCACTTCCGCCTCGATCACGACCCCGGCGCGGTTTTCTCCGTCACCAACGCCCACCTCGACTTCGGCACCCGAAGTATGGCCTTCGGCGACGGGCGCCTACTTTTCGGTGACCGCGGCCAAGTGACAGGTCATCTGACACTTGCCGACGCGCTTACCATCACCGACGCCGCCTCGCCACGATTTAACGGTTCGCTGCGCTTACCAGAACTCACGATCAACACCGGCCGCTTTGAAATCAACGGCAGCTTGGATGCGGATCGCCTGGTCGTCGCGGCCGAAGCCGTGCTGGCCACGCCCAACGAAACCGACGATGCGGTCATGTATTTGACCGCGCCGGTCATGGAAATCGACGGTCGCTTGGAAAGCACCCATACACGCAACAGCGCCAACTATCGCGACAACGCCAACCGCTACCACGCTAGCCACGGCGGCTTCGGCGGCGGCGGCGGTTTCGTCGAATACGATACGCAAACAACCCTCGGCTCGCTGTACCAACCCGAAACCATCGGGGCCGTCTACAACAATAACTTCGGGTCCGGCGGCGCCATTCGCCTCGATTTCGACAGCTTGAACCTCAACGGTGCCATCAACACCAACGGCCAACCCAACAGCCGTGGTGCGGGCGGTTCAATCCTACTGCAAGGTCAAACCCTGAGCGGCGACGGTGACTTGGCGGCCGACGGCAGCCAAGGTTATTACACCGGCGGCGGCGGTCGCATTGCCATTCGCGTCAACGACATCACAGCCTACCGTGGTGCGGTCAGCGCGGTTGGCGGCAACTACAGCACGTCCAACATCAAGTTCAAAGCCGGTGCGGGCACGATTTTCTATCAAACCGACACCTGGCCTAACGGCCGCTTGGTACTCGACAACCAAGGCACGATCAGTCGACCCGGCTCGACCTACTTGCCGAGCCTGGGCCGACACGTGCTCAGCGAAGCAGGTGGTGGCGCCACGCTCAATCTCGACGGCTTACCGGCCTTTAACGCATTGGCCGGTTTGCACCTACTGCTCGAAGACGGTCGTACCGCGCGCATCGGCGGCAACGATGAAACGACCTTGCAAGCGGCAAGCGGACAAAACTTCCCGAACCTGACCGCCGGCGACGCAGTTCACGGCCTCCACGTGCTCGACGTTTTGGAGGTTCACGGCAACGCCAACCTCAAAACCGACGACCACTTGCGCGTGCTGCAGCAGTTGATTGCCGATGACGGCGCCATCGATGCCGCAAGCATCAGCCTGCCCGCCGGTTTTAGCTACCGTGACGGCAGCTTGGAACTGTTCCAGGACCCGGGTTTAACCGATCTCGAACTGGACAACTTCCGCTTGACCGTCCACTTCCCGCTCAATCTCAACAGCTTAACGCTAACCAACGGCGCCGAGCTGTACAGCACGACCGACGTCGTTGCGACCACGACACGCGTGCTTGACGGCACCTTGATCATCAACGGCGCCCTGCGCGGCGACAGCCTTGAAGTCGCCGAAACCGGCACACTGCGCACCCCGAATGCGGTGGTCGATGCGGGCCTACTGATCGAGGTGGCGCAAATCGACATTGCGGGCAACATCCTGGCCCACAGCAATCCCAACAGCGGCAACGCCGACAACCGCTACCGAGGTAGCCACGGCGGTTACGGCGGCCAGGGCAGCCAGGTCGATTTGAATGTTCAGCAAACCTACGGAACCTTGTACTATCCGCAAACCAACGGCAGTGCGCGAACCACCATCGATCAGCCTGGTGGCCGCTTGCACCTGCGCTTCACCAACCTCAACCTGAGTGGTTCAATCAACGTCGACGGCAATGCGATCAACTCGCCTGGCGGCTCGATCCTGCTGGAAGGTCAACGTATCGCCGGCAGCGGTGCTCTGAGCGCCAACGGCTTCGGCGGTTACTCCAGCGCCGGCGGTGGTCGTATCGCACTGCTGGTGGAAGATCTGCAGAACTACGACGGGGCGGTCACCGCGTTCGGCGGTGTCTATGGCAGCAACAACGACAATTTCCAGGGCGGGGCGGGCACGGTATTCTACCGCAACAGTCAGTGGCCCAATGGACGCTTGGTCGTCGACAACAACGGCACCACCGCGCGCGCCGGGTCAACCACCTTGCCAGGCCTCGGCCAACGCACGGCCGACAGCGCCACCGGCGGCGACAGCATCAGCGGTTTCGGCTATCCGGCCTTTAACAGCCTGCACGGGCTTTACCTAATCTTCCCCGACGGCAGCGAACAACGACTCGAACGCCACAGTCAAAACGAACTGTTCCCTGCCGAAGGCGCGACCTTCCCGAGCTTGGCGGTGGGTGACACCTACAGTGCGGTGCACATCTTCGACGTGTTGGAAATCCAAGGCAACGCGCAACTGCGCAGCATCGACGGTATTCGGGTGTTGGAGGAGTTCATCATCGGCGAAGGCGGCATCGACACGCCCGACCTCGACGTCCCCACCGATACCGTCCTGCGCGACGGTTCGTTGGAATTGTTCGAGAACCCCGGTTACACCAGTTTGGCTTTGGACAACTTCCAACTGAGGGTGCACTTCCCGCTGAACCTCGAAAGCTTGCGGCTTGAGAACGGTGCAAGCCTGACCAGTGAGCACCTCATTGAAAGCAGTAGCACCGACATTATTGACGGTACGCTCACCTTAGACGGCACATTGCGTGGTGATCGCCTGCTCGTCGCCGCGAACGGCATGGTGCAAACACCGGAGAATCGGGCCGACGCAGGCTACTTCCTCGATGTCACCGAGATCGAGGTGGCCGGCGCGCTGCGCGCCCACGCCAACCCCAACAGCGCCAACGGCGACAATCTTTACCACGCAACCCATGGTGGCTACGGCGGTTCGGCAGGCAGCATCGACTACGACGTGCAACGCACGTACGGCAGCCTCTACCAACCCGAAAACGGTGGTGGCGGTAGCTATCGCTCCGGTCAGCCTGGCGGCCACATTCGCGCGCGCTTCAGCACCATGACGCTGAGCGGCTTGATCGATGTCGACGGGATCGGCACGCGCTCGGCGGGCGGGTCGGTACTGCTCGAAGGGCAAAGCTTCAGCGGCACGGGTCCAATCAGCGCCAACGGTTACACCAACTCGTACACCGGCGGAGGCGGCCGTATCGCCTTGTTGGTGGAAGACCAAGCGGGTTACAGCGGCCTGGTCACGGCTTACGGTGGCCGCCAGAACACATCGCGGCTGGATTTCCAGGCGGGTGCCGGCACGGTTTTCTATCGCGATGCAACGCGTTGGCCCAACGGCAAACTGGTCATCGACAACAACGGCACGACGACGCACCCTGGCTCAACAACCTTGCCCGGTCTCGGTGAGCGCACCCTGTCCGAGGACAGTGACGGCAGTGCTTTGGCCGGTGACTTCCCCGCCTTCCACGACCTGATCGGCTTGCACTTGCTGTTCCCCGATCAGAGCTTGCACCGCATCGCCTACCACGACAGCACACGCCTGTTGCCGGCCGAAGGCAGCACCTTCCCGGCCTTGGCGGCGGGTGAAACCTATCGCGGCGTGCACCTGTTAGACGAACTGATCATTCGCGGCGAAGGGCAGTTGCGCACGGTCGACGGCCTGCGCGTGCTCAATCGCTTAGAAGTCGCCGGCGGCGGCATCGACAGCCCGGCACTTGAGGCACCGGCTGATTTCATCTACACCGATGGGGCGCTTGCCCTGTACCAAGACCCCGGTCTCAGTGAGTTGACCCTGGACAACTTTCACCTGACGGTGCACTTCCCACTCAACCTGACCAACCTCACCCTGCGCAACGGCGCCACCCTCACCGCCACGCGCGATATGGACGTGGCTGTGACCGTCATTGAAGACGGCAGCCTGATCCTCAACGGCCGTTTGCACGGCGACAGTTTGAACCTGGCGGCAACGGGCCGCATCCAAACGCAAATCAACCTGCGCGACGCCGGCTTGGTGCTTGACGTCACCGACATGACGCTCGCGGGCGACATCATCGGTCAGAGCACCAGCAATAGCAACAACACCGACAACCGCTTCTTCGCCAGTCACGGTGGCTACGGTGGCGTGGGTGGCCAGGTCAACTACGACAACGTCGCCACCTACGGCTCCTTGTACCGTCCGCAAACGATTGGTTCGGCACAATATAACGGCACCGGTCCCGGCGCACGCGTCCATTTGATCTTCGACCAGCTCGACTTTAGCGGCACGATTAATGTCGACGGAAGCGCCGCCCGCTCGGCCGGTGGCTCGATCTTGCTTGAAGGCAACCGTTTGGTTGGCGCCGGCAACCTCAGCGCCAACGGCCGCAGCGAGTATTACACCGGCGGCGGCGGTCGCATCGCCGTCCTGGTCGCCGACCAAAGCGGCTACAGCGGCGGCGCCACCGCCTTTGGTGGCGGCTACAACACCAGCAACCTCGGTTTCCAAGCCGGCGCGGGTACGGTGTTCTATCGCGACGCCGACCGCTGGCCCAACGGCCGTTTGGTGGTCGACAACAACGGCACCCTGTCGCGACCTGGCTCCACGACCTTGCCAGGCTTGGGACAACGCACGGCTGCTAACGCCGGTGACGGCACCAGCATTACCACAACCACCTTGCCCGAGTTCAACGGCCTCACCGGCTTGCACCTGCGTTTCGCCGATGAGACGACCGTCCCCGTCGGCAGCCACGACGCCAACACCTTGCTTCCGGCGAGCGGCCAGAGCTTCCCGGCTGTCGCGGTGGACGAATCCTTTAGCGGCATTCACATCTTCGACGTATTGGAAATTCGCGGCAACGCCAACCTCAAAACCATCGACGGCATTCGCGTTTTGTCCGAACTGGTTCAAGGCGAAGGCACGATTGATACGCCCGACCTCGACATCCCCGGCAACGGCGGCATGAGTAACGGCAGCATTGAGTTGGTCGAGGATCCCGGCTACGACTTTTACGAGCTGGACAACTTCCAACTGACCGTTCACTTCCCCATCGACGTCGAACGGCTGCAACTGCGCAACGGCTCGAGCTTGACCACCGCCAACGGCACCATCATCGCCGGCAGCATTGACGTCGACGCGCTCAGCTCGCTCAACACGCGCCTGAATACGCCGGGCATCAGCCTGCGCATTGTCGCCGACGACATCACCGTTGCAGGAACGATTCGCGCCGTCGGCAATGCCATGACCGACAACCCCGACGGCATGCACAACGGTTCACACGGTGGTCAGGGCGGTTCCTACCGCAACCGGAATTTGGCGCCTTCTTACGGGAGCTTCTACGAACCACGCGACGCCGGTACGGGCACCATTCCGGGCGGCTTTATCGAGATGGAATTCAATACGCTGCAACTCGACGGCAGCATCGACGCCGACGCGTTGGCCGGCAACGGCTACTCCAGTGGCGGCGCGATAATGCTGCGCGGTAACGTCTTGCGCGGCGCGGGCCTGCTCACGGCCAAAGGCGGCGCCAACTTCCGCGACGCTTCCGGCGGCGGTCGCATTGCCGTCCACGTGCCTGACACCGGCGCCTTCACCGGCACTGCCGAAGCTTACGGCGGCCATCCCGGCATTAATGTCGACCAGTACCGCGCCGGCGCCGGCACCATCTTCTTCCGCACCGACGTCTGGCCCAACGGTCGTCTGATCATCGACAACGGCGGCGTCAACAGCTTGCCCGCCTCGACCACCATCTTGGGCGTCGGCGAACAGGTGCAATATGAACCCACCGGCGAACCGCTGTTCTACGGTGGCGACCTGCCCCGTCGCGGTGGCCTGCGCGGCAGCCAACTGGTATTCCCGGACGGCCAGACCCGCGTCATCACCGAAAATACCGCCACCACGCTGACCGTCGCCAACGACGACCAAAGCTTGCCGGCGGTGACCGAAGGCGACGTCCTCACCGGTCTGCACGTGCTCGATGTGCTTGAGGTTCGCGGCGGCGCCAATCTGCGCTCCATTGACCCGATTCGGATTGAGCAAAACCTGATCCTCGACAACGGTCTCATCGACACACCGTCCTTGACCTTGCCCACGAACTATCAATTCGCCAACGGCAGCGGAGAGCTGACGGTTGACCCCGGTCTGCCCAACCTGACCCTGGACCAATACGACCTCAAGCTGTCGGTGCCGATCGGTCTCGACAACCTGACCTTGCGGAACGGTGCCAACCTGGAGATCAACCAGCCCATCGCCGTCGCCCAACACATTGAGATCGGCGCGGAAAGCAGCATCTTCTCGCGAATGACCACTGACGACCTTAACCCCGACAACCGCTACCGCTCGAGCCACGGCGGTCACGGCGGCGGCTTCTCACCGGCGGCATCGGTACTCGGTTCGCCTTACCTGCCGCAAACCAGTGGTCGTGGCAACAGCACGGCGCGCACCGCCGGCGGCACCATCGAACTAACCTTCGCGACCATGACCGTCGACGGCAGCGTGGAAGTCGACGGCACCACCAACGGCGCCGGCGGTTCAATCCTCCTACGCGGCCAAAGCATTAACGGCGCGGGCCGCATCAGCGCCAACGGCGGCACCGAGTTCCGCGGCGCGGGCGGCGGCGGTCGCATTGCCTTGTTAGTTGAGGACCTCTCGCAAATGGGCGCAAGCGTCACTGCCTACGGCGGTCGCGCGGGCATCGGGCCGGCGAGCTACAACGCCGGCGCGGGGACCATTCTCTACCGCAACCAGAGCCAGTGGCCCAACGGCCGTTTGGTCATCGACAACAACGGCACCGTCACCCGTCCTGGTAGTACCGAATTGGTGAGCATGGGCACGATCCAGGTCGCCGAAGACAGTTTGGGTGCGCGCATCCGCACCGAACTTCTTCCGCCTTACAACGCCCTGACACAAATGTGGTTACGTTTCCCCGACGGCAGCAGTCACCGCATTGGTTCCAACAGCGAAGACACCCTGTATCCCGAAACAGGCGCGTCCTTCCCGCCCGTTCAGGCCGGCGAAACACTGACCGCCTTCCACCGCTTCGACGTCCTCGAAGTACGCGGCGAGGGCCAGTTGACGACCATCGACGGCCTGGAGATTGTGCAGGACTTCCGCTTTGAGGGCGGCAGCCTGGCGGCCGGCGACTTGCAATTACCGGCCGACGCCGGCTTGCGCAACGGATCACTGGACCTCTACAGCGATCCCGGATTAAGCGATCTCAGCGTGGAGAACTTCCAACTCAACCTACACCTGCCCCTAACCCTCGACAGCCTGAGCTTGGGCGCCGACACCACCGTCAGGTCCGGTCACACGCTGAATGCGACCCGTATCGACATTGCGGCGACCGCGACCCTACAGGGCCTGCGCAGCGAGCTGGTGAGCAGCGACGAAACCGGCTATCGCAACAGCCACGGCGGTCTGGGCGGTGCGGTTGATACCAGTGATTACGGCACGCACGGCAGCTTCTACCGACCGCGCAACAGTGGTCGTGGCGACTATCCGTCGATGATCGGCGGCGGTCAAATCCACCTCGTTTTTGACGAACTGCAACTGGACGGCACGCTCAACGTCAGCGGCAGCGGGCGCACCGCCGGTGGTTCGATCCTGCTCGAAGGGAATCGCCTGCTCGGCGGCGGCAGCTTGCAAGCCGACGGTGCGGCCGAATTCCGCAACAGCGGCGGCGGCGGTCGCATTGCCATCCACGTCAACGACCTAAGCGCGTTTAGCGGCACCTGGAGCGCACGCGGTGGCCGCGCGGGTATCGGCCCGGCCCAGTACAACGCCGGTGCCGGCACCGTTTTCCTGCGCACCCCCAACGAGTGGCCTAACGGACGTCTGATCGTCGACAACGGCGACACCGAAACCGTACCCGGCTCAACTCGCTTGCCAGGACTCGGCAGCTTCATCCTTGAACAAGCCAACAGCGCCGACGAAATTCGCGGCAGTGGCTTCCCCGCCTTGGGCGGCCTAACCGGCATGCACCTCGTCTTCGAAAGCGGCGAGACCGTCGCAATCGGCGCCCACAGCTCAGACACGATCACGCCGCTGTCCGGCAGCTTCCCCATCCAATCGGAAGGCAGCGAAGTCTTCGGCTTGCACCGCTTGGACGTGCTCGAAATTCACGGGTTGGCCCAGCTCGTTACCGACGACGCCGTCGAAGTCTTGCAGGGTGTCGTTTGGAACGGCGGCGCGCTTCAAACCGGCACGCTGCAACTGCCGGCCGGCACCGTTCTCAACGCCGGCAGCCTGCAACTACACACCGACCCCGGTTTGCGCGATTGGGTGCTCGACGATTTCCAACTCGACACAACTTTCGCGGCCGACCTCGACAGCCTGCAACTGCGCAACGGCGCGGGCTTGGACCTGAGACAACCGCTGGCAGCGGGCACTATCGACCTAGCGAGCGGCACGCGCATCACCGCCCGCGACCAAGGCGAAGCCGCCAACCCCGACAATCGTTATCATTCGAGCCACGGCGGCTACGGCGCCGTCGTCGACTACGATACCGTGTCAACGCTGGGTAACCTGTACCAACCGCTCACCCACGGCCGTGCCTCCGGCGCGAATGTCTATGGCGGTGGCGCCGTCAGCCTCGATTTCCAAACACTCACGCTTGAGGGTGACATCGACGTGTCCGGCACCAACCACGGCGCCGGCGGCTCAATCTTCTTGCGTGGCGACGTGTTGACCGGGTCCGGCAACCTGATCGCCAACGGTGGCAGCGAGTACCGCAGCGCCGGCGGCGGCGGTCGCATCGGCCTGTGGGTCGAAGACGTCAGCGGCCATACCGGCCAAGTCACCGCCTTCGGCGGCCGCTCCGGCATCAACGTCGCCAACTACAACGCCGGTGCCGGTACCGTTTTCTACCGCAACCAAAACCAATGGCCCAACGGCCGTTTGTTGATCGACAACGACGGCACCGTTTCGCCGGCGGGCTCGACGCGTCTGCCCAGCCTGGGCTCCTTCTTCCTCGAAGGCGCCGACGGTGATCGCATTTACGGCGAGTACCCCGCCTATCGCGCTCTGGTCGGCATGCGTCTCATCAACGATCTCGGCGATGAAACCGCGATTATCGACCAAGACGCTGAAAGCATTCAAGTCGCCGACGCGGCCGCATTAACCGCCGTCACTACTTATTTTGGTTTGCACCAGTTCGACGAGGTCGAGGTTTACGGTGCGGCCAACTTCACCACTGACGACGGCGTGCGCGTGCTCGAACGCTTGGTTGTCGCCGACGACAGTAATTACACGGTTGCCTTTGAAGACAGCCCAGCGGCGGAAAAAACCGATCGCAGGTTTTCCGACCGGCTGGAATTCGATAGAGGCGTCAGACACTATCGCGGCGACTATCAACTGCATCCAAATGAAGCCTTGGTTTTGCGCGAGCCAACAAGGTACGGCACCTTGGTCGTGCCTGCCGGTACCTCGCTCACCGCCCATGCCTCGCTCGAAGTCGAAACCCTGGTTATCAGTGGCGGTAACGTGCGCATCACACCTAGCAGGATTGGCAATCAGGCCGGTTTACAGGCGGGTCGCGTGCAACTCGAGGCCGGTCGCTTGGCCGTTGCCTCGCTGCTTTGTGGCGAGCTCCGCATCGGTAGGCACGCCTTCCTTGGGCCACCCCTGGCCACAGGGGTTCTGCGCCTCGATACAGCCCGCCTCCACCTTGCGGGCACGCTCGGCAGCAGTGAGGGGCAAACCTGGCTGGTCCACCCGGACGGTGCCGATACGCTCGCCGTCAACGGCGGCACCATGCTCGGCATCACCGCCATGCACGGCGGCATCCTCAAGGGCGCCGACCTCCGTGCCGCCGACCTCACCGTTGTCGGTGCACTGACGCTCACCGATTGCCAACTACAAGTCGAAAGCATCGCCGTCGACGCGCTGGCGCTCCAGCGCTCACGGATCAAACCCACCGCAACCCAAGAGAAACTCGAAATCCACGTCGGCGGTGACCTCGTTATTGACCGCGACAGTGCCATTGATCTCGACGGCCTCGTGCGCAAGCCAGGATACCCCGCTCACGGCGGCTTACCGCAAGGGTTCGGCGTTGATCCCAACGGCGGGCGCACCTACGATTCACCGTTCCACCCCACCCAAAGCGGGCGCGGTACCGCCGCCGGCGGTGCCTTGGTGCTGCACGCACGGGAACTCCTGCTCGAAGGACGCATCAGCGCAGCCGGTCGCGACTTCAGCTCCGGTGGTGCACTGTTGCTGCACCTCGATCAACTGCTGGGCACGGGTCGCATCGACGTGGCCGGCGGCACCGTTGGGGGCCGCCACGCCAGTCAGGTCCGCGCGGCAGGCGGCGGGCGGATTGCCATCCATCTGAAAAAAGCCCTGACCTTCGCCGGTGCCATCGTGACCGGACAAGATGCCGCCGCCGGCAGTCTCGTCGTCACGCAACCGGATCAAACACCGCTGACGCTCAACGGCTGGGGCGCCGACGCGCCCATCGCGGACGCCGGCTTCACCGGGTACCCGGTGCTGACCGCGCCGCCGCCCGACGCGTCTGACGGCGATACCTGGCTGTGGCTGACCACGCCGCTTGAGCCGACCGACGTCGCCGGCCTGTGGCTGCACCATCGCGGACACGCCGTGCGCGTGATCCAAGCCGTCCGTCACAATGGCCAACTCGGTGTCCAACTGGCCGCCTCACTCGAAATCGGCGCAGCGCCCATACGCTTCGACCTGCCCAACAGTGGAGGTGCCCGATGAACTCCGCTCGCAGCCACCTTCACCACCGTCAACCTGAGCTTTCACACCTGGGATTTACCTTCATGATCAAAACGTTTGCACACCTGACTCTGCTCTTCTGCGCCACTTTCGGCCCCGCCTTGGCCCAGACCGACCCCTCACCCGCCCTGCCGCCCGAGCATTTTGCCGCGCTGCAAGCGCCGGTGACCGCGCCCGCCGAATGTGGCGGCGAAACCGTCGTGGTTGACCAAGAGGTTCGCATCGATTTCAACGTGAGTCCGCCCCGGGTTGAAGGTGACCCCGACCTCATCCCCTTCTTCCGCTTCGAAAACGAAAACGACCGCCCCAGCCGGCGCCGTGCCGTTTTCACGCTCGGCAATCGCGCCCTGCACCTCACCAACGGCGCCGTCATTCGCATGGTCCAAGTACCTACCGAAAAAAGTCGTGCCGCCACCCCCAGTCTGACCATCGAAACCACCTGTCACATTCAGGTCGATGCCGGCGCCGCCATTGTGCTCCAAAGCGATAACGCCGACACCGGTGATTTGCGCCTCTTCGCCGGCAACGGCCTGACCCTCGCCGGCAACGTCGCCAATCTCGTCGAAGGGACCTGGGGCACCGCCGGTAACCTCGCCCTCGTCAGCGGGTCAGGCGATATTCACGTCACCCCAAGTGGCCGCATCCAACTCAAAGGCGCCCAACAAGGCGTTGCCAATCTCAACCTGCTCGCCTTCGGACAAGGTGGCGACATCCGCATCGACGGGCTCGTCGACGCCTGGTTTGAAAATGGACGCGCCCCCGAAATTGAGATCGTCGCCTTCGCCGGCCGCTTGTTGATCGACGGACGTAACCTGCTGGGCAATGACCCGGACACCCATCGCCGCCTCGCCTCCGGCATCAGTGTCCGTTCCAACGGCGTTCCGGTTCCTGGCCGCATCCACTTACAGGCAATGGGTTTAGTTGAGGTCAAGGGCTATCGTAATGAACCCGTTTTTGACGCTGGGCCGCTGCAATTCGAGCTGGTTGATGAGATGCGCAACCAAAGCACGACCATTCCGCTACAGGTCAGTCTGACGGATCTAAGTGACGGTAACGGCGTCGCCGTCAGCTTGGCCGTCACCGCCGGTAGTGGTGATATCGAAGCCCTGTTCTTCAACCTCGCCGATGAAACCCTGCTCACCCAACTCAACCTCGTTGGTGAAATCGTCAATCAGAGCAACATCAGCGCTAACGCTGTCAACAGCGTCGGCGGCTTCTGGATGCAACCTCCGGGTAACTGGGATGTCGCCATTGAGTTCGGCCAAACCTGGCCCGAGGACGACATCCACGAACAGGTTCAATTTGAAGTACGCGCACCTGGCTTGCGCGCCCGCGACCTTGTCGCCGCCCAAAGCGAGGGCTGGCGCCTCGGCGCACTCATCAAGCCACCCAGCGCCAAGGTCGGCAAGAACCGCACCGCCGGTGTCGCCCCCACGACCTCACCCGCCAAAAACGACGGCCTGGTACGCATGGGTCTGCTGCACCCCCCTTTCGACGCCTTGACCAGCTACGGCACCGTCGCCGTCAAAACCAAACCCGGCCTGAGCGACGCCATTGGCGGCAGCATCACCGTCGTCAGCCAAAACGGCAATGTCCAATTGGACGGGTACGCCCTCGATAACGGCAACGACAACAACGACAGTGCACGCCTCATCATTGACGCCGGCGAACATGTGAACCTCGCCGGCGACGGCAGCGCCCTCACCGCAACAGTGATTGACAACGGCGGCCGCCGCGGCAACGGCGGTCAAACCCAAGTGCGCGCACGCCGGGGTCGCATCACCGTCGCCGCCGGTGCCTTAATCAGCGCCACCGGCACCACCGGCGCCGGTAGCAACAGCCTCATCGCGTGCCTGGGCGTCGATCAACAAGGCCAAGTCAATCCGGCCGATACCAACCCCAACGACGACAGCGGCACCTGCGCCGTGCAGTTGACCCTCAGCATCGATCAACCGGCTGAACATGCCGTGATCACCAGCCTGCCGCTCGCCGTTCAAGGCAGCGTCGCACCCGATGCCGCCGAAGTCCTGTTACAAGGCTCCTCACTGGGTACCGGCAACGCCACTTGGCAAGACAGTTTGCAACTGGAGCAAGGTGTTCAAACCATCACCGCACAAGCGCTGTGGTCAGGCCAACAGGTTCAGGTGACGCGCACTGTCACCGTCGACACTGAGCCGCCAACCATTGCACTTGAAGCGCCCGACAACGTTACCTCGGGAACCGACCTGGTCTTCGCTTGGCAAGTGACCGACGCCGTCAGCGACGTCGTCGCCGCCATTCATGTCAACGGCCAGACCCTTTCCACCGATGCTACCGGCCAAATCACCTGGCCCGTACCGCTCGATCCCGAGTTCACCGAGATTCGTATCACGATTGAGGCCGCCGACACCGCCGGCAACACCGCCGCCACCACCGAACACCTGGTCGCCGTCGATTTTGCCGCGCCAACCTTGGCCATCACCACGCCCGCCACCGGCACCGTCACCCGTGCCGACAACATCACCGTCAGCGGCACCGTCACGCCCGCCGGCGCCACCGTCGCCGTGAACAACGTGAATGCGCCCGTCGTCGACGGCACCTGGTCATTGGTGCTGCCGCTCGCCGGCGAGGGGTCGCTTGCACTCGAAGCCGTCGCCACCAGTCGCGGCGGTCAAGTTACCCAAACACGCACCATCATCCGTGACATCACCCCGCCCACGATTGAACTCAACGCGCCCGCCGAGGTCGCCGCCGGCACGGACCTCACCTTCACCTGGAACGCCGTC
>JAUIFE010000035.1 GCA_030429565.1 Holophagae bacterium
AATCGCGGCCTTTGTAGCTGATGGTGTCGACGGCACCCCACACATTGTAGGTGTAGCGAATTGGCGCTTGATTACCGCGCCGCAAGCTTGTTAAATCGCCTAAATCACTGTAATTGCGGTAGGAAGGTATCCCGCCCCGGGTGTTTTGGGTCATACATTTCAAGCGCCCGCCGACGTGGTACTCGAGGTCGAAGGTCACCCGTCCGTTGCCGATATCGACGCGGCGGGGTTGGCTGAGGTGGTTGAAATTGCTGAACACCACGGGTTCGTTTAAGCCGTCGATTCGGCTGACGGTGTCGGCATCTTCGTCGTAGTCCAAGCGAATCTCACGATCCGGTGTGCGCATGCGTTTGGCGCGACCGCGTTCATCGCGCGTAATTTTGAGCTGGGTCAGGCCGTCGCGACTTTGACGGGCTAAATCGCCGAAGCCGTTTTGTTCCTGTTTCGACCGTCGCCCGTTTGGGAACTTAGTTTCGGTGGTTCGTCCGTATGCTTCGTGATCGAACTCGGTAGTTCCGGCAGGTCCGCTGCTTTGATCGATGAGCCCGGTGGTTTCCTCCGCCGTCATGGTTCGTGTCACCGCCCGTTTGGCGGGATTGTTGGGGTTGTTGGTGGTTTCGGTCACGGTGATTTTTTTGTTATTTTCGGCAATCGAGTTGGTAATCGTGGCTTGGTGCCCACGCCAATCAGTGAGCTGGGTGGATAAGAGCGCCTCGGGGCCGGTCGCCCTTTTTAACAGACTCAAGTTATCTTGGCCGGTGCGGTTGGGGGCGTTGGTGGTGATTGCATCGATGATGTCGATTTCTGAGTGCCACGTATAGTTAAGGGTCAGGCCGCGGTCATTGGTGGTTGAGGCGATCAGGCCGCGATCATTGTATGTGACGGACCAGGAGTTGCCATGGATGTCGGAGCCGGTGAGTGGGCGGCCATGGCTATCGAAGGTGGTGTCGGCACTGGTTTCACCGGCGGCTTTTTTGTTGGTAACGGACACTTTTCCCGGCGTGCCACTCGCATGAAAATCGCTGTAGGTGACAACCTGGTTTCCGGCTTCGACTTTTTCAACCCAGCCTTTGCCGTTGACGGTGGTGCGGTAGACTTTGTCGCCAACGGTGGTTTCCCGGATAAGTTGATTGTTCTTAACCGAAATCTCGTTTTTTACGGTTCTGTCCGGACCGGATGGAGCGATGCGCTCTTGCATAACAACGGTTTGTTGGGTGCCCTCTAAGTTGTCAAAAGTGGTGGTGGTGTGCAGGCCGCTAAACGGGTTGTTGGTGACGATTTCTCCTGATTTGTATTCGGGCGTGAGTGTCTTACCGTCCTTTGTCGCTTTCGCGCTGACGAGTAGACCAAAGCTGTCGACGTTCGATTCGACCTGACCGATATTAGGCTGTTCACTGGTTTGGGTTAGGCCGTCGGCGCTGGTCGTGTGGATCACATCATCCGTTTGGCCGGCAACGTGATTTTTAGCGCCCTTGACAATGATGCCGGCGTCACTTGTTTCAACGGATTGCGAGCTGGAAATGGCAAAGGGTCCGTCGACGTTGGTGACGACGTTGGTGTCGAAATGGTAGGTATAGCGGAGGCGTTGCGTTGAATTTCCTTCAGTGGTGACTTGGTCGGTGAGGCGGCCGAGTGGGTCGTAGGTGAAACGGGTTAGGGAAACAGTGGGTTTGCTGGTGCTGATTTCGCGCAAAAGACCGCGCTCGTCATAACGTTCTTGCCAACGACTGTCGCGGGCATGGTCGTCAAATTTGGCAATGGTGCGATAAGCGCCGCCAATGGAGGTGTCCTCGTAGTCGACAAGGAAGTCCTGGTTGTTGAAGCTTGTTTTAGTTAAACGACCGAAATGATCGCGCTCGATGCTGCCCTTTTCACCGAGTTGTTCGAAGCCAACCGTTTCACCGTAGCGATTGAAGGTGGTCTGCGATAGATCGTCGTCTTGCATGGTAAGTCTTGTCGTGGCTTTGGCACGGTCGACGGTTGTTTGACCGCCGAAAGGCAAGTAGTGATAGGTGTCGCTGCTGCCCTGAACGACGCCAAAAGGGTCGACGCTCGCGAAGGGCACGCCGCTTTTACTGATCCAAGTGGTTACCGCGTGATTGGATTTAGTGTCTTTTGCAATGAAGAAACCAAGATCATCCCATTCGAGATTGAGTGTTGCCTCGCCGACAGTCAGGGAGGCCGGTTGGTAGAACCAAGGGTGGGGCGTCATGTAGCTGATCTCTTGGGACTTCTTGAAATGAGTGATCTTGGTTGGACGGTTGTGGGCATCGTGTGTGACCACCATGTTGCCATAGCCGTGTGCGGTGATGCGCCAAGCGAAAATGGCTACCGGCAGTGGGGAAAAGGCGTGGGTTAAGTCCGCCCTGGCCCAGGTGATATTGTAGCTGTAACCCGGCCCGGGTGAGATGCTTTTACTGAGCCACATGCCGTTGACATCGCCGAAGGTAATGGTTTCGTCGAAGGTGCTGCAGCCGGCGAGGGTGGCCTCGGTGACCTGTTTGGTGGTGTCGTCGCGGGTGAGCGTGAGCGCTTTGTCGCATAGGCCGTAGTTGACCGTTTTGACAGCGATGGCGGACGCGTCGGCATAAGTCAGGCTGACCAATGCTTCTTTTTCGTCGCCTTGAGCGCGTTCCACTTTGGTGAGGCGCTTGATGGGCATTTTGCCTAAAACCATCGCTTGTCCGCCGGCCGTTTTCAGGGGTTCCCAGGTGTAGAGGGTGCGTCGCGCCCGGGTGCGATCACTGCCATGGGTCAGAACGGTGACTTCCTTGAGGTAGGCGTCCTCGTCGTAGTCGTAGGTGATCTCCAGGCCGTTTTCTTTGAACGTCTCGATCAAAGCGCCTTGTTCCGTGATTTTGTAGGTTTGGGTGACGCTGCGTTCGCCGCCGTCTTTGGGGTCGTCGACGATGGTGGTGGGCCGGCGGCGCGGGGTTTTGCCGCTGGGCCACATGAGGTTACCCCAGGGTTTGTCTTCGCGTTTTGTTTCCTTGAGGCCGATGTAAAAAGCGCCTGGTGCTTCGGGTTCCGCAACTTCGCGAACGAGTGGGAACAGCAGACGTTCAACCCCCTCTTTCTTTGACGGCTGCGGTGATTCGGCGTCGAAGTTGGTTTGTTTGTTGAGTGTTTCAAGGATGGCGACGAGGTCGGGTAGTTCGCGCGTGGCGGCAATTTGATAAAGCATGTTGCCACGGTGGTTGAGTTCCCAGCCACCGTTGGCAGGGGCAAAGGTTGAGGCGGCGTCGCCGTGCAAGGCCACGTGTTTTAGGTCGGGTGTGACTTCCCCAAGCATGCGCCAAAGCCCCGGATGTTCGAGTTGGAGCTGTACGACAGGACGGAAATTCGGCTTCAGAAAATCATCGGTGTTTGTCGGGTGGTTGCGCCACCAAATGGGCATGGCGGCGAAGAGTCGGCGCCCGTCGAACATGCCGACGCCGTAATCGCCGACCGACAAGGCGTAATCCCAACGGTAAACGCGAGTGGGCGAAAGATCCATGCGCGGATCTCGGGCCGGGATGGCGATATCGGTACTGGAAAGTGACGGGGTGCCGTCGAGCAGGTCGATGATGCCGCTGAAACGGTTCTCGTCTTGGTAGTGGGTTGGGCTTTGGCGATAGGCGACGACGAAATTGGTTTTGTCTGTTGCGACGGTCTGGCCGAATTTGGTGATGGTGTATTGAAGTTCGAAGTACAACAGGCCTTTTTCTCGCAGGGCGGCGGCTTGTGGCGCTTTCACGAGGTGTTTGGTTAACTCGGATGTGTTGAGGCCGACCATGCCGCGCGTGCGGCGAACGCCGGTACGAATGTTGCGAGCGAAACCCGGACCGTTCATGGTGACTTCCAGCATTTCGTCTTTAAGCAGCTCGATGGCCCAAGAGCCGGTTTCCACATGGAAGCCCGACTGTTCGGTGCCGGCCTGCAACTGGGGTAGGTCGGTGGCGTACAGCACGCCGTAGGGCAAATAGGTGACGGCGTTTTCGGTGGTTTCGCGGGTGTCGCTGTTTTCGTTTTCAAACAGGAAGCTGGGATCGTAGGTCATCCAACCCTGAAAGCGGTAGGCAGACGGCATCAGGTTGATTTGGGAAAGGTGCTGGATGTCGCCGTCGCGACCGCTGTAATATAAACGGCCCTGGTAAAAACGGAGGGTTTCACCCACGGGTGCTACGGTGCTGCCGGAGTCGAGTTCGGTTTGCCAAAAGATCAGCGCTTCATTGGCGTTGTCGGTTAGGTTGAAGTCGATGGGTAAGGCGGGCTCACCACTTTCCCAATGGTGTGCCAGGTTGTTAAAAAGGGTTTTAAGCGACCAGACCTTAATGCCTGGCCCTTTCCCATCGTGGTAGGAGAGGGCGAGCAGGCCGTAGGCGCGGTCGACGGCCATGCTGATGACGGGAGCGTCCACTTTTAAACGCAAAGTGGGTTGGCTGAGTTGATCGAGATTGGTTTCGGGGGGGAGTTCGTAGAGGTAAACCACGCTGCTTTGGTTGGGTTGGGCGGGGTCGCGTTCCAAGAATATGGCTAGGTCGCGAGTGTGTAAACTGGTGCCGCGCTGGTAGTTATAGCCCTCGACGACGCCGACTTGGTAATTGCCGATGCCAAAGCGACCGGGGGCATTGTCGCCGGTGGCGGGATTACCCCAGCGGGTGGCGATGACGGCTTCGGGGTCGTAATATTGGGCGACGGGTGACACGGGGGTGCGGCCGCGGTCGACGAGGTTGGTGACGGCGGGAAAGGCACCGGCGGCGGCGGCAACGGCCAAACGGCGTCCCTGGTTGTCGGAACGCAGAAAGCCGGTAAGGTTTAAAACACCGCGTGGGTAGGGATAAAGGGTGCGGTCGGCTTTTTGCCAGGCATCGTGATAGGCCGGGCCGGCAGGCATGCGGGTGAGGTTGGTTTTGATTTTTCCAATGAGGTCGCGCATATCGACGACATCGGTGGATCCGACGAGGCCGGCATCGGTGTTGTCAAAACCGCCGACCAGTAAATAAGGGCCGATACTTCCCAAACCGCCACGCACGGTGGCATTGGGTACGTCCAGTCGGAACAGGGTTTCAAAGGCGCCGTTTTTGTACTCAAGACCGACGAAATGCGGTTTGTTAAAACCAGACCAAAATTTAACGACAACAACGGTATTTTGCGGGATGCGGCGGTACGGCCGGCGGCCAAGGGTATGGGCGAGGGCGTTGTGTTCCTGTCCCTTGCCGGCGCGTAGTTCCTCCGGCGAGAAGACGGCGATTTGCGGAAAGTGGGCGGAACCCGCGGTGAAGGGATGTTCCAGCAGGCGGATCGGCTCTTCGAAACGACTGTCGTCCACCACCAAGGTCAAGCTGACTTTTTCGGCATTGAGCGTGGGGATGAGGTGGAAGGTGAGGTTACGCATACCGGCGACGGCGCGATGAATGTTGCCGCCGGCATTGAGGTCGGCGGCTTCCGGTTCGGCGGTATGGAAGCTCGACTCAAAACCCGGCTTGGCTTCGTTGTTGTCGTCGTAGTGGACCAGCGCTTGATTATCGGTATCGACGAGGTTGATGAGTTTGATGGTGTGTTTGCTGCCGAAACGCATTTCCGATTCGGGTACCAGGTAGATTTCCGTGAGCGGCATGGCGGCGTCAACTTCTTCGAGATTGACGTCCAAGAGGCGCACCGCGAGGGGTTGCGTGTCGTCTCTTAAGGTGACGGTGGTGGGGCTGACACCGGTGACCGATTCGGTGAATTTCAGATGGATCGGTTCGACGGGCAACAGGTCACGTTGGCCGTCGTAAGGTCGTGCTTCCAGGACCATGGGCGGATTTTCGGGGTCGTTGACGGTGAGGGTGGTGGGGTTGCGGACGAGGATGACGCGGCGAAAGCGCTGCTCGTCTTCGTTTAGGTCGCTTTTCACCTTGGCGATGGTACGTACGATGAGCCGTTGTGTGCCGGTTTGGACGTTAAACCAATCGATTTGGAGGTTAAAGGGATTGGCGGCGGCGCTGGTCTGAGAATCGACGGTGACCGGGTTGAAGCCTTGAATATCGAGGGTGAGGCTCGCCAGTTCTTTGTCGGAAACGGCGGTCAGACGCAGGCCGCGTTCGTAGGTGGGATCTGCGACGGTGGCCGGCGGATCGGGACGCACGAAGAAGTTGTTGTTGGTGAGGTTGTCGGTTTGGGCGGCGACCACGGTCACCTCGGCATCGTCGTTGCCGACTTCGCGTTCAATCACTTCCCAACGCAACTTGATTTTGGCGAGGTTGGGGTCTTGGCCGGAATCGATCCAGGGAAAGACCACATCAAAGTGGGGAATGGCAACGGCGGTCACGTTGCGTACGGCCAGGCTGAAGGGGTCGCTGCCGACCAAACGACCGCCGACAAGGTAACTGGAGTAGGGCACCCTTAGAAAACCGCGATGGTCGGTGTAACCGCGGAAGCTGTAGGACACCAAACTGTCGGAACGAATGACGTCGTAAATGGCGACACCGCTGATCGGGAGCGGCTCGTCATAGCCGGCCCAAACAGCGCGATTATGGCCTTCATACCAAGCCGGCGGACTGTCAGCGCTGAGGATTGAGAGGTTGGCGAGGTCGCCGGTGTAACTCGCGGGCGGGGTTTCGCGCAGGGAGTGGACGTATTGGTTCGACACGCCGAAATGAGCCATAATGGCATTGCCTGCTTCGAGTACAGGACAGGTAACGTTGTAATGAACCCAGGCGCCAAAAACATTTTTCTTCGAAGCGGCGTTATTGGCGGCTTGGGGTTCGATTTCGCTGAGAACGGTCGCGATGTTAAAGCGTGTGGTGACTTGCGGTTCGAAGGGGTTGGCGGGTGCTTCGACATCTTGGGCGATGTTAAGCAGGCTGAGTGAACCGTCGGGGACTTCGGACGTGGGTTGGATCTCGTAGTCGAAGTTCAGATTAAGCGCGGGGCCGCCGTCGACGATGTCGATGGTAAAGGCTTGAAATGGATCACCTTCGAGATCGGTGAGTGCGGGCACCGAGTTGCGGCGGGTGCGGGCTGCGGCGCTGTCGAGTGCGGTAAAACGCAGCTCGCGGCCGACATCGGAGGGGTTGGCGCGCAAGCGTAACACGGCGCCGTCGGCAATTTCAATTCGGGTTTCGGAAAGGCCGAGACGCACCTGATTGGGTCCGGTAACGAGGCTGTCGAGCAGGCGCTGGTGTTCGACACCGTCGGGCGTGACCAGGCTCAGCGCAAAAACATGACCGGGCGAGCCGGTGAGCGGCAAGCGGCGACCGCCGCGCGGCAGGGTTTCGTACCAACCGGCGGCGGTGTTTTGGTTGACCAGGGTCAGTTGCGAACGATGGGGATAGCTTTCGTTGGGCATCACCAAAGTAATTTGGTCGTTTTGCAGCTCCAGGTAAAAGCGATCTAGCGCGAGCGGTGTTTCGCTGGGTCCGGCAAGGCGGGTGGTGAAGGGAAGGCGGTAGTTTTGGTCGAGGCCGGAGCCGCCGGCACCCTGCAAACCGGCGTCAACTTCAAGGGTGTAATCGCGGTCAGGCTGCAACTGGCTGGAACGCACCTGAATTTGGAAATCACTTCGGTTGTAGGTAAAGGTCGGTGTGACGGAACCCGTCGCATCACGGAAACGAATGAACGAACCCCAATGATTTGGGTCGTGGGGAATCGGGCGGTTGAAGTTGAGCCGGAAAATTTGCCAGGTCGGCACCAGGTTGGGCTGTGCGTCGGGGGTGACCGTGAGCAAGGTGAATTCGGGTTGGGCCAAGGTTAGATCGTAGGGATCGATAAGTGCAGTGCCGGAGGTTGCGGGCAAGCTTTGCGAAATGCGTCGCTCGGTGGTCAGATCAAAGGCGTCAATGACCTGGCTTTGATCGGTTTGGTAAGCGAGCAAACGATAGCGTCCGTCACTGTCGGTGCGACCGAACCAGGGCAAACCCTGGACTTGGGTCCAAGCCGCCGACTGAGGCGTGCCGCCAAAGCGGACGGTTCCGCGCAGTTCCGTTAGGGCTTGTGGCAAGGCGACGAGGGCGTAATCACCGGATAAAGTGATGTCGGATTGAGCCGGGTCGTTGCGCCAAACGCCATTGTTGTGGGTCAAAACGGCCACGGTGCGCCAGCGACCGTCGTCATTAAAAAGGAGGACCAAAGAGCCGCCGCCGGGTTGTTCAAAGGTAAGCTGGGGCGATGTGGCCAAGGTGGCGCTGAAATCGGCGTGGAAGGCGGTGGCGAGAACGGCGTCGGGTGGCAAGGGCGGCGTGTTTTCGGTACTCAAAAGCACCTGAACGGCACGGGGCGTGGCGCCGCCTGGCTGCGGGCCGAATTCGAGGCGCAATCGTTCAAGCGTGAAGCTGTCACTGTAGGAAAAGTTGTCGGCCACGGGTGTGCCGCCCAAGGCTTTGAAATGGGTGGACGCGGCCCGGGTGGTTTGCACGGAGGTGGGGGTCCGCATCAAAAACGATAGCCGACCCTGGATGCGCGCAGCCCCTGCCCGGTGGTAGAGAAATAGGTCGAGCGGGTAACTGGGCAGCGTGTCGGTGCCGTCGTAGGTGGTGGCTTGCTCGTTGACAAGCAAAACGGCATGGCTGCCGGATGGAAGGCCGGTGCTCGCGGTGAGTTGTACGGTGGTGGCGCCTTTTTGGCTGGGTGAGAAGACCTCGGGGTCGATGGTCAACTTGCGTAAATCAGCGCGCGGTGAGGGGTAAGGGTTGGTACGGGCGAGCAAATCGCCAACCGCGGGCAGCGGAAAGCCGGGGTCGGGCGCGGCGACGAGCCAATTGCCGGCGCTGCTGTTATTCAGGTCGAGATCGTATCGTGATCCGCTCGCGGTGCCGCTTTGAACCACGCGCCAGGCGGTGGCTTGTTGAAAGAGCACGACCAATGGCGTGTTGGTTGGCAGTGGTTGCGCGAATTGGACGTTGCCGAGCAAACGGCCCTGACCCTGCGCACCCAGCAATGAAAACCCGCGCAGCGGTGACCAGCCGGTTGGCAACATGGCGGGCAAGGCTTGGTCGCTGAAGGCGGTGGCCTGGACGCTGCCGCTGAAGCCGCTGAGGGTGAGGGCGACGCCGTCGAGATTCACGGGTAAGGACAGCGACTGGGCGTCGGCGCGTGGGGTGAGGCGCAAATCATGGACGCGCAAACCGCCGCTACGGGTAACGGTGAAACGGCGCGCGAGTGGCACGTAATCGGGGGAATCGATGGTTAAGCCAAGTGGGGTTCCGGTCAAGTAGGCTTCAAAACGGCCGCTTTCGTCGGTAACCACACTGCCGCCGCCGGCGGGAGCGGTGAGCTGAACGGTGATGCCGGGTAACGGATAACTGGTTGTGTCATCAAGGACTTGACCGTAAACGTAGACGGGGAAATCAACAACAATGGTGTGGCTTTCCTCAAGCTTATTGCCGAAACGATCCCGCGCACTGTAGTGCACTTCATAAAAGTCGCGATCCCCGCTGTGGTTAAACGTCTGTGAAAAGGCGGCACCGTCTTGGGACGAAAAAACGGTGGCGCCGTCGAGGGTCAGGGTTTGCGAAACCAAATCCTCGGCGAGGGTCGGGGTTACGGCGAGGTTGAAGCTCCCAAAGGCGGCGGTCCGTTCGGGGATGGTCAAGGTCACGATCGGCGCGGTGGCGCGCTGGTAAACATCGATGGTCAAATCGGTGGTGTTGCCGCTGGAATCGCTGAGTTGGTAGGTAAACTGGTTCAAGCCCTCGCTGAGTGCGATGTCCTGATCAAAAAACTGAAACTGCTGTAATGAAACAGGCTCTCCGTCACGGGTCAGGGTTAGCGGATCATTAATATTGTCGCCGACGCGGCCGATAACGGTAAGCGCGGCCTGGTTGGTGTAGTGGGGCAGACTGGGATTATCGATGACCAAGGTCGGTGCGGTTTGGTCGAACACAAGGGTGTGCTTGAAGGTACGGGCGCTGTGATCGGCATGAGCAACGCGAAAGAGCAGGGTGTTGATGCCTTCGAGCAGGGTCATGCTGTGGCTGAAGGTGCCGGCGCCATCGAGCGCGACCGGGTTCCCGTTGAGCAGGAGTTGCGCATCGGTCGGTGTAACACTGCCGGCAAGGGTGACGTTCGCGCTGTTTTGGATGCGGTCATAAGGCTGCAGGGTGAGACTGGGCGGGTCCTGGGCGCTCAGTGGGGACAACAAGGAAATCAGAGACAGCAAACATCCGACAAATCGCATGGCAAACTCCATAAATATGAAACAGAAGGGCGAAGCGCAATAAATATGAAAAGGTTCGGTTTTTACAAATGGTGGGCGCTAATGATATCACGAGATTTTGTAAATGTCGGTTTTGGAAAATGGTTGAGTGTGAAATTTTGTGGGCGGGGTTTGCTTTGGACGCGGTCTGCCGAGGGTGTCGATGCTTGTCGCCATTCATGTTTGGTTGCTTTGTTAAGCCTGGTTCTAGGTCCTGAGTGACGTATGCTGTCGCGGCCTCGTGCCCAGCCTTTAGGCGATTTCATGCCGCTCATTATCCCGGTTGACTGTAAGGACATGGCCCGATAGCTAGGTTGCCGTTTGGTTCACCGGTGAGCGGGGCGTCTAAAATTGGCAAGTCGATCGGGCGTTTAAATGAACCGTCTTGAGCGATTGCGCTCCGCGGTTAGGTGTCGCGGGGAGCGTCTCGTTCCGTTTGTGTCGCTTTATCGATTGGATTCGACCACAAAAACGGGTTCCGCTTTGACAACCCAATTGGGTACCACTTCCCCTCAGCCATGTTCTTTCCCAAAAGTCTTTTAAGACAGGCATAAGGGTTTTGGCAAGAAAAAAGGCCGGGATCCCTTTTTGGATGTCATTGGCTCAAAATTGGTCGCCTTTTCGGGTCGCGTTGCCAAATGCCCTCCGCCGTCAAGGAAAAGCGGCAACAAGCGGCTGTCCTCGTCTTGGTGGAAATCAAAGCCTTGCTTGACGAGCTTCATGGCAAGACGCCGCCAAAAGGTCTTTTTGGGAAAGTGGAAAACTACGCCCTGGGTAACTGGAAACGCCTAGTGCCTTACGTGGAAGCAGATCATTTGCAGATGGCCGACAATCTTATCGAGAATGCGGTTCGACCATTTGCGCTAGAAAGAAAAAAGTGGCTGATTGCGGGGCACCCGAATGGCGGCAATGCCGCCGCGACATGCTTACCTAAAATGAGCGAATCTTGACAGCGCCTTCCCACAATCTGTTGGGCTGCAACGAGCCGTAAAAATGCTCGACGTACTTACCCGTAGGCCTGTGTTTTCTCCAACTCATTTCGCACCAATATCTTGCAGGAAGGCGTCCACCCGAAAATGAGTCAAAAATCAACGCGCAACCGGACTGCCAACTGCAGTTGGGAAAAAATGATGAAATGGTCGAAGCATTCCTTGCGAATAGATCGAATGATGTGCTCCATGAGGGGTGTGGTCGGATGAACGAGGTGGCAGCGGTGCGGCATTGGCGCCGCCGGCCGCCATGGTTTTCGAAATGGGCCGTCGAACGCGGTAGGGCCGTTTTTCGGTTACAAGTCCCACAAAAAACAGGTTCGCTGCCATTATCGCCAATCCTATCTATTGCTTTAGTCAAAGCTTAGGGTTGGCAGTAGGGGGCGCGGGCTGGATCGCGGCACGACATGCTGTCGCGCGGCTCGAACACGTGGGTATAAGTTTCTTTTCCGCTCCAGCCGGTGTCCCAACGTACTTGACCGTTGCCGTCGAAGTGGACTTGGACAACGGGGAAGCCAGGGTTGCGCCAATAGAGGATGTAGGCGGTGTCGGGGTCGCGCACGCCGTAATCGTTTTTATCATCTGGCAAACCAAGCCAGGTTGGTGGGCCGAGAACGGCCATGACGTCGGCGCGGCTCATGGCTTTTTTGACGGCACCGAGTTTTTGATTCAAGTCGGGCGCGCTCGCGGTGGGGCTTTCGTCGGCATTGGGATGACAGGCCGCCACGAAGAGACTTAACAAGACACACAGGACGCTTGTTTTGATCCAACATTTGGTCATTTGGTTCCTTCCTCTGGTTACCGCCAGGGGCGTCGGTTGGCCGTGGCGGCGCCGATGGCTAATTCTGCAGACCCGTGATTTTTCACCACATGCACGGATCGCGATTTGTTGTAATGGCTATGATTCCCCATCAAACCACGAGCACGAGGTCTAGGGCAATGTTGCGATCGTTCCATCATCGTTTTCCTTTTTCGGCGGTGACCGTTACGGCGGTGGCGACCTTGGCCGGTTTGCTGGTGGGCTTCCAAGCGTTGATTCCCTTTTTGATGAGCGGCCGAACGCTCGACCTCTACGCGGTTTTGGGTCCGACGCTGATCGCCTTTTGGCTGTGGGCGGCGGTGGCCCCACTTGGCTATGATTTGGCGGTTTACGCGCTGGACGAGGGGCGTTCGTTGCGGAGGCGGGCGGTGCTGGTGGCGGTGCTGTCGCTGCTGTTGGCGGCGGTTCACGGCAGTGCCGCATTTTGGTTGTTTGCGGCGCGTTACCTGTTGTTTGATCAGGTGAATTTGAGCGCGGCGGCGGTGGTGCCGTTTCAGGTGCGCTTGCTGCAAAGTCTGCTCGAGGGGTTGGTGCTGATCGGCGGGTTGGCGATGTTGGTGCTGATGCGGCGCGCCAAACAACAACAAATGGACCTGTTGGCACGCGAACGGAACTTGGCCGAGGCGCGTTGGAAGGCGCTGCGCTTGCAACTGCCGCCCCACTTCATGCTCAATGCCTTGAATGCGGCGGCGGGCGAGATGGAGGACGACCCGGCGCGCGCCGCCGACTTGTTGGCCGAACTGGGGTCTTTCCTGCGTACGATCCTGAGCCTGGGGGCGACGCCGTTGCATCGACTCGAAGACGAATTGGCTCATTTGCAGACCTTTTTGGAAATCGTGCGATTTCGACGTGGCGACGGGTTCACGGCCACGGTATCGGTGGCGCCGGGATTGGCCGATTGGCCGGTACCGCCCTTGATTCTGCAGCCTTTGGTGGAGAACGCGGTAAAATACGGGTTGGACGCCGACCCAGCGCGGGCCAGTCTCGCGATTCGTGCCGACTGCGACGGTGAACGCCTGTGCTTAACGGTGTGTGACGGTGGTAGCGGCGCCAAAGCGGTCACGTCAAATGACGGAACCGGGGTGGGTTTGAACCACACTCGCGAACGTTTGGCGACCCTATACGGTGCGGCCTTCGAGATGCACGCGGGTCCGTTATCACCGCGTGGGTTTGAGGTCCGTTTACTGATTCCCCAAAACACGGAGGACCCCGCGCCATGATCACGACGGTGATTGTTGACGATGAACCGGCCGCCCGGAAACGCATCGCCAACCTGCTGCGGCCCTGCGATGATTTTCGCGTGGTCGGCCAAGCCGGCTCGGTGGTGCAGGGCTTGAACGTGGTGCGTGATATGCGGCCCGATTTGGTGTTTCTCGATGTCGAGATGCCAGGTGCCAATGGTTTTGAGTTGGTGGCTAGGCTGGGGAAGAAACCGCTGATTGTCTTTGTTTCGGCGCATGAGGGTTTTGCGCTGAACGCCTTTGATGTCGAGGCGGTTGATTACGTACTTAAACCTTTTACGACGAGCCGGTTTGAGCGTGCTTTGGAGCGGGTGCGGCAACGCATGGCCACGGCACAATCGGCGGCGCTCGGCAGCAAGATGCGGCGATTGATGCGCGAGTTTGAACGGGAACGCGACGATTTTTTGCATGAGCTTTCCTTTAAACACCGCGGGGTGCCGCGGACGGTGGCGGTAGACGCCCTGGTTTATCTTGAAACCGAAGGCAATTACGTCAACCTTGCATTGGACGATGGCTCGCGGTTCTTGTACCGCTCGGCGATGCGTGCGTTGTGCGACCAATTGGATCCAGCCTGCTTTTTGCGGATCCATCGCGGTATCACGGTTCATCTCGGTAAAGTGCAGTGGCATCGCTACGGCAACAACCATCTCTATCAGTTCACGATGAGTGACGGCACGGTGTTGACATCGGGCCGTGCCTACCGCGAAGCGATTGAAGACGCCCTGGGTGACGGCGGTGACTAGCAAAAAATGGCGCGACGACACCCAACCCGCCGGTCGGCCTGGTCGGTGAGACAGCCACTGAGGGTTGTTGAATGGTGCGTCGCGCCGAATCCACACGCGTTGCGGGCGCGGAGGCCTGAATTGGAGGACTGGGTGTGATTGAGGTCCTGGTGAGGGAGGCGACCGGTGCCGCGCTGTGCGCACGCGACACCGGTGCCGATAAACGCGCCAAGGTGATTGCGTTGGGGGAGGTGGAAACCCAAGGTGGTGAAGGGAGGCAACCAGCCGTGGCGGCGTTTGAGGCGGCGAGGTTATAGAATACGGCGTGAGCGGTTAGCTTCCGTGATTACCGGTGACCAAATCGGCGGCGCGTTTACGGGCAAACGAGAAGCTGTAGTTGAGCGGGCTATTGGCGTTGATGACGTAACCAAACATTTTTTGGGCACGTTCGTTCTCACCCTGGCCCTGGAGGGCAAGGCCTTTGTAATACATGATATAGGGATCGTGTGGGGTGCCTTGTTCGAAACTTTCCAAGGCTTGCGCGTACTGGTTGCTGTTGAGTTGAATCAGGCCTTTGAGGTTGAAACCGTTTTTGAGGAAGTTGGCATTGTTCATGGGTTCGGCGGCTTCAAAAAACGCTTTCATTTTGGCTTCGGCTTTGTGCAGGTCCTTGGCGGCGACGGCTATGCGACCTTCCCAAATCAGGTAAAAGGCTTCCATGAAGGCTTTGTTGCGGGCGGGCACGGCTTCGTCGGCGCGAATCAGCTCGATCGCCTGCTTGCAAGCATGGGCGGCTTCGTGGACGCGCCCGGCTTCAAGGTGGATGGTCGCCATGTTGAAGAGGTCGACGCGCATGGCGGTTGTGTCGTTATTCTTTTTTGAGATAGCGAAGTTTTTGTCGAGCTCGGCCAAGGCTTTGTCAAAATTGCCTTCGTCGGCGTGGGTGACCGATAGTGCCCAGTGAATGCCGGAACGGATGCCGTCGTGGGGAGCAATGGCGAATAGTTGCTCCAGCCGGGCGCGGGCTGCCGGATAATCGCCGAGCAGGCACAGGTTGGAGGCCACGCCGATTTGCGCGCTGGGGAAGAGGGGTTCGAGGGCGAGTGCGCGGTCGTATTGGGCGATGGACTCTTTAAATCGACCTTGGGAGAGCAGGAGCTCACCATAAGAGTCGTAGGCGGAAGGGCTTTTGGGATCGAGGTGGATCGCTTTTTTGAAGGAAACCTCAGCGTTGGCCTTGTCGCCGGAATCCATATAACAGTAGCCGAGGATGTTGTAGACTTCGGGGTTTTCCGGGGCGAGGTGGGCCACTTTTTTGTAAAGACGCAACGCCTTTTGGCGGTCGCGTGCGTAGTAGTAGCCGGCGTATTGCATCAGCAAGCGATGATCGCGCGGGAATTGTTCAATCAAGTTTTCCATGTCGGCCAAGTAGCCTGGCATGTCGCCGGCACGCGCCTTGGCTAGGGCGGCAAAGTAGGCGGTTTCGCCAGGCGAGAGCTGTACGGTTTTTAATAATTCGGCCAATTGGTTTTGAAAGGCGCGGCCCTCTTTAAAGGTGGCGGCGGTACGGGCCCGACGAAACAGGGCCATGGCGAAGTTCGGGTCGCGTTCCAGGGCTTTATCGAGCAGCGGGGCGGCGGCCACGTTGCGTGACTGATCCATGAGCGCCATTGCTTGGTGGTAAAGCTTTAGAGCCTCGGGTGAGGTGGTGGTGATCGGCATCAGACCGTGGCCGGCTTTGGTTTGTTCGTCGTGGCGACCGTGGCCGGCTTTGGTTTGTTCGCCGTGGTGACCGTGGCCGGCTTTGGCGTCGTGCTTGGTTTGCTGTTGTTGCTGTTGTTTTTGGTGACCATGGCGCGACTGTGCGGTGAGGTTGAGGCCGACCAAGAACAAAGCGGTAAGGACGATGATTGGTTTGATTGTTTTCATGAAATTCCTCCCAAAATTACGCCGGGCAGCGCGGTCACCGACCGTGGCTGTTCCCTTTGTCGGAAGGAGTTTACGGGGTGCATTTGGCGATGGATTCCCATTTTGGGATGAACAACCAAACGCGGGACGAACGACCAGAAGGACCTAAAAATAAGAACGGCCGACACCGGGTAGGGTGTCGGCCGTTTGTGGCTGAGGGGATGTGAGCCGCTGCATCGAGCAGACCGGTTTAGGGTTAACGGGGCTGCAATAAGGCGCGTTTTAGCCGGCGGTGTGGAATGGCGGTGGTCATGAGTTTGATCCAAGCAAACAAAGCGGCGAGATCGTCGGGCCAGCGGCATTCGGCCTGAATGTGACGCGCCATTTCCGCACGGTAAAACAAAGCGGCAGTGGCAGCGGCCAGTTGTAGCTGTTCGTCGTCGTAAAGCATGGCACAGCCAGGATCGTGGTCGAGCAAGGCCTGTTCAAGCCGATGCAGCGCAAGCGGCAGGGGCAGATCAATCAGGTTCAATTGGCGCCCGAGGCAATAAAGAACGGGGACGGCGCGGCGCAAGCGCCGTTGGGTGTGATCGTCTTTGGCGATGATGCGGCTGGGGCGCAAGGGGAGTGCGGCGCGTTTGACGTGATAGGCTTTGGCCTCAAACAGTTGCCGCGCCATGAATTCGAGCAGTTCGGGCCATGCTAGTCCGCCGAGACGACAACTTTGCACCGTCTCGCGCGCAAAGCGCAAAGCACCGATCAAATCGCGGCGACGTGGCTCGTCGAGTTCGAGCCACAGCATGGGGCGGTGTTCGCCGCGTGCAAATAGCGCCTCAGCGGCATTCGCAAGCGCTTTCTCGACGGGTAACTCACTCAAGTTTAGGCTTTCGAGCAAGGGTTCCATGAGCAGCAAACCCTCGAAGAGTTCGTGCAGGCGCCTTGCTGAGAGCTGGACGTTGCCGTGAAACTCTCGGCGTGGTCGGCGCGGTGCGGGGGTTTCGTCCGGGGCAGCCGGTTGTCGTGCGGTCAGGGCTTGAACCAGTTGCCGGCGATTGAGTCGACGCCGATCACGCGGGGCGTTGGCGGCGTTGGCGAGGATTGCCGCCAAGCGATCACGCTCGTCGTAGGTAAGGCAGGCGAGCAGACCCTCGTCGAAGCGGACGGCCTCGGTGCAAGCCTCGGAGAGGGCGGCGACAGCATCGGCCAGCGACATTTCTTCAAGATCACACCAAGCGGTGGCGGTGATCAAAACGGAACGGTCGGGGTTGCAATCTTCCGGGCTAGCGGCCATGTCGTTCGATAAGGTGGGAGCGCGAACGGGAAGTGGAATGCGGTCGCGAAAGGAACGCAGCCAGTGCATGAGGCCGGTGGGCGAAGTGTGGTTGTCACGATTCGTTTGAACGTCGGCGGGCGGGGGCGTTCTCATGTAGATCCTCCCGTGTCGCGTTGGGGCTCGCAACGCCCGCAATGCGGGCGACGGGTTCGTAAAGGGGCGGAGGGCAAAGGCGTGCATGGCCGGTGACGAGGTCAATGGCGGGTTAATGAAAGGGGGGCGCCGAGGTCGCCGGCAAGCGGCGTTGCATGCGCTCTTCCATTAAGTACCGGAACGGGCTTCTGAAATACCAATAAGATGTCTCTTGTCGGTCCGGGGTAGGGTTCTGCGGGAGGCTGGGAAAGAGCCTGCGGGGAAGAAAAAACAACCTTTGTTTGCATGCTGTAAAAATAAGGTTAAAGGAAAAGAAGCGTTGGGTGGCAAATATTATAACGCGTTTCTTGGTTGGCTGGGCTTGCGATTGCACAAAAAAACCTACCAAGCATAAAAAAGCGCCGCTCAAAACCTGAACGGCGCCTCTGTACGCGTTTTGTCGTGCACTGCGTTTTGGGTTAGTGGGCGCCTAAGGGACGGCTGAGGACGAGGATGACATCTTCGAAATCGTTGTCACTGGGCACGGGTAAATCCTCAATGCCGACAATCACACCACTGGTGAGACCGGCTTCGCCGACCACTGAAAAGCTATGGGTCACCATTTGCGGGGCGCGGAAGTTTTGGTAACGAATGGCGATGGCGCGGTCGAGGTCGCCGACATCGTAGCCGTAGCGTTCGGCAATCACGGAGCGGGCGTTGATGGAAGTTTCATCAAACCATTTGGCGAGACTAATGTAATTGACCAATTGATTCTGAAGACTGAGGTTGGCCCATTGATCGACCCATGCTTGGTTGGCGGGGTTGTGGGCCTGCGGCATGCGATTGGGATCTTCGGGGAAGTCGGCGATATCACGCCAGTTGGTGCCGCTCCCGAAATAACATTCGGCCAAATAGTTGTGGTCTGTTAGGTTCCGGAACGCCGGAATCCAATTGACGCGGTCGCAATTCCCGCCGCCGTAGTGACGACCGGTGATGTCTCTCGGGCTGACCTGATTTTGACCTTGACTGTATCGGTTGAACGCGGCTTTTGAGTAGTGAACATTGACCTGGCTCCCTTGATAGGGATAAAAGACAGCGGCAAACAATACAATTTCGCGTGCGCTGGAAATGGTGGCTCCCAGGCGGCGGTAACGCCATTTATCCACACCGCGTGCATCTTTCTCCTTGAGGACGTTGGGGATGGCGGGCGAAACGGGATCGGTGGTGAAGTACAGCGGGTAATCGGGGTTGCTGTCGCTGCTGTTGGCGCTGTCCCTAATGCCGGGCATCCGACCGCTCTGAAAGTAGGGGTTGTAGCTGAAAAAGGCACCCGTATGGCTGCTGTCACCATCGTCATCGCACTGGTAAAAAAGCGTTTCACCGGTGAGTCGACCCTGCCAAAGACCGAGTAGACCGGGGGCGTCGGCGCCGGCAACGGCGTCGCCGGCAAGGAAATGGCGATCGACGGTCAGGGGCGGCATTTGGTCGTTGCCAGAGAGGGCGGTTTCGAGCGCGTCGGGGACGGCGTTGCGGTTGCGGTCCACATACAGGTAAGCGCCGGGATGTTGGAACAGGTTGCTGAAGCTGCGACCGCTGTCGTCGCTGTAGGCTGCGCCCTTTTGTTCGTAAAAGTGGTTTGGCACAAATTGCCAGTAGTCGTTGGCGTGCAGACCGGCGGCGGCGGCGGCTTCACCATGGGCGAAGAAACGCGCGGGCATGGCGGGCGGCGCCTCACCGGCGGCGGTTCCATCGGCCTGGAAATAGCCGGCGCGATCATTGACATCGAGAATACCGTCGCCATCGTCGTCGTCATCTAGTTGGTTAATGATGCCGTCGCCGTCAAGGTCGTCACTGTCCTTGACTTGGGCGAAGTTAGGGATGCCGTCGCCGTTACTGTCGATATCCAGGAAAAAATAGCCAACCGTGTGACTGGCGCCGGCACCTTCACCGACGTAATCGGCGGTGAGCGGTTTAAAGGTGGGCGTCTCGGCAGCACTAAGGGGCAGGCAGGCAGCCACTAAGCCAAGACTAAGTGCTTGGCAATGAGAAATGAATGAGCGAAGTGCCATGAAAAATCTCCTGTATTTAGATTAAATTCGCTGATTTTGAGCTTTGGGATCGAACAAGGGCGACTTCGATAATATGAAAAATGAGAAAAAACAGAAATCAGGAAAATGGCGCAACTTAAAGAAGGATGCGTGGCTCACATTTGACGGCTTAAGGCGACAGATAAAACCATCAGAAACAACAGAACGGCCGTTCTTGCTGGGTGAATTTTTTGATGGCGGTTATCTTGGGTTGGGTAAATTCGGCGATGTTCGAGAAAATAAAGAATGGTGACTATGCGCGTTGTCGTTTTTTGTGCCTTGCTTGCTGCTTTGTCGCGCGGTCATGGGGACCCGATTTAGGATGGTTTTTGTGCAAGCATGGCCAACATCTTCTGGTACACGTGCTCGCTAATTTCCAGCAGGGCGAACCAGCACGCAAAATATTGGGTAAGCTGCGGCGCGCGTGGGTGGCTGTCGCGGTGGTACCGTTCGAAATCTTTGCGGTTTTGCACCTTATCGGCGATGAGTAATTTTCGGACGGCGGTGTCGATGGTGAATGATGGTGGCTCTATTTCGTCATTGAGGTGATTCGGGCGGAAGGCCTCGGCTTGAACCGCGAACCGCCATGCGAGTGCCACTGCATCGGCCGCCAATGGGAACCTCGTTTGTAGAAGCCAGGTGTCGCGTGGTCCTTGCGGTTCGGTCAGTCTGTAGGAGGCGGCGGTAGGCCGTGCGCCGAAGTGGTAGCTGATTTGGGCCGGCGCGTGGAGGCAAAACGCCTCAGCTTCGACCTGGGTTGCTTGGAGAGCCTGCAGAATCATCAATCCTTCGTCAATGTGGTTGCGGTGTGGAACTTTGGAGCGCCGGGTACGGCGGCTAGCGTAAATCGTTTCGATTAAGCGGCGATGGGGATTGTCGGGGTCGAGTACCGAGAAACCGGCATGAGTCACGGGGCCTCCCTTTGGCACAAAAGTAGGGCGCGCTGTTCAACGCGCCCTACTGTGGCAATATGGGCAAACAGCGAGTGGGCCGTGCCTGACGGGTTCAGGTCACGGCATCGGTTGCTTGCGGGTTAGCGGTTTTTGACGTTGCGGATGTGTTTATGCAGAGACTTCTCGCGCTGCTTGCGGGCGAGTCGACCGCTGAGCGTTTGAAGTTCGTCGAGGCGTTGGACCTCCTTCTGCATTTTGCGGTAGTTGTCGAAGCGGCGCTTGTCGAGGCTGCCGTCCGCCAGTGCGGCGTTTACGGCGCAGCCAGGTTCGCCTTCGTGGTGACAGTCGCGGAAACGACAATTCTCGCCGAGCAGTGATACCTCGTGGAACAATTCGGCCAAGGCTTCTTCCGACGACCACAGACCCAATTCGCGCAGGCCTGGCGTGTCGATCAACAAAGCGCCGTTGGGTAGGCGAAACAGTTCTCTGTGGGTGGTAGTGTGGCGGCCGCGTTGGTCCTGGTCGCGGACGGCGCCGGTTTCTTGATGGGTTTGGGTTAATAGGGCGTTGGTTAAGGTGGATTTACCCACGCCTGAAGAACCCAGCAAGCAGGCGGTTTCGCCAGGCTTTAAGGTTGCGGCCAAGGCGTCGACGCCGTCGCCGGTCAAGGCCGAAAGCGGGTAGATCGGGGTGCCGAAGGCTACGGCTTCGGCTTCCTCGTACCAAACGCCGGGATCGTCCTGGAGGTCACACTTACTGAGAATGACGGCGGGTTTGGCGCCGCTCTCCCATACCAAGGTCAGATAGCGTTCAAGTCGGGCCGGGTTCCAGTCGCGATTAAGCGAGGAAACAATCCAAACCCAATCGACATTGGCGACGAGTACCTGAGCGCTGTTGGCGCCGGCGGCCTTGCGCGTGAGGGTAGAGCGACGGGGCAAAAGCCGGTCGATGACGAGGTCTTCGTCGACACCGGGCGTGCCGTGCCACCCAACCCAATCACCGGTGACGGGTTGGCTTTCGGCATGATGGTGAAAGCGACCGGCGGTGACGGCACGAAAAACGCCGACCTGGGTGGCCAGTTCGAATCGTCCGCGATAAACGGCGGTGATACGACCTGGTTGCTCATGGTCGTGAAAATGGGCACGAACGGCGTCGTTGAGGCCCCAAGCGTCGAGATGATGGAAAGAAGAATGAGACTGATTGCTTGTCATGACTAAAAATACGCTCCCAAATGGTGGTCGCGAAAAAACACCCCTTACTGTTCGATTGCCGAACAGACGTACTGACGCCATACCGTTGTGTCTACGGTTTTTCTATGGCGGCTAGGGTTGATCTTTTCAGTTCAATCCCGGGCACGATTGAATTGTCGGGGGTGTTCTAAACAAGCATAAAGTCAACGTCTCAAAAAAATCATCGATCCCCCTAAACATAGACGCGCGCGGGCGAATCGTCAACGGTCGTGCGCGTTAGGGTGGGCGGAAAGGGGTAATCAGCGCAGATTGGCAGAGAGTCCTTCAGGGAAAGTGTTTTGTTTTAAGTGGATTAAGTGAAATCTTTACTTTTTGTCACCGCTTTCTGAAAAATAATGCGCGTTTTTGAATTGGTGACGCGTCTACTCAAAGTTTGTGACCCTTCACGCCGGCATTTTTCGCCTTACGGCTCGATTTCCCCAGGGATCGAATCGCTTCTCATGCCGCGGGTTACCTATGCGTAAACCGAGGAGGAAAATTGTGGAGTTTCTTATTCAAGTCAAGCAACACGGAGAGGTTTGTCTCTATGCCGCAAAGGTGGCGAAACCCTTCCGCAAACAAATCAATCGCGCGTTGGGTGTGCTCGAAGCATTGACCCAGCAGCAGTTCCAAGAATTTTATCTACCACTGATTCAATCGACCTCGCCACGCTGTTACATTTTGTCGGAGTCCGACGTTTTGTTGTGCATTGAAAGCGAATTGGGTTTGCTCTTGCTGGTGGCGGCGGCCAATGGTTCCCTCGCTTACTCGTTTGTCGAAGAAAAACCACGTCCCAGTGTGGCCTCGCCCTTTTCGGCGTCCCTCGAACGGGGTGGTGACCATTTCGGCAGTTGTTACAACCTCATCGCTAAACCCAGCGCGGCGATGAGCAACACCAAACAATTGATGGCCCAAGGTTTTGAACCGGCCTATCGCGGCCAATTCTCGCGCTGGCGCCACGCGGTGGCGTTGTTTCAGGATCCCCATCCTTGCATCGAACGCAATTTTGGCGAGCCGACCTTTACCCCGCGCGGTTCTCTGTTGCACAGCTTTTCCCACTGGTGGCAAACGCCGGCGGATCAATCGGTTTTTACCGGCGCGGCGACCCATTTGCGCTTGGTCGGGGGTGAATGGTAAATAGCACCCCCGTTATGACGCGCCGCCTCATGCTATGGCGGCGCGCTCGGGCGGGCGATGAAGCGCCATGGCCACCTTGCAGCCGGCACCGGGGCGCGAGTTAATGGTTAACTCACCGCCGAGGGCGCGGGCGCGTTCGACCATGCCGAGTAACCCGTAACGACCCTTTTGCAACCACCACCAGTGATCCTGCTGTTGGAAGCCGACGCCGTCGTCGCTTATGACGAGGGTCACGGCGTCGCTTTCACACTGTAATTGAATGTGAATGGTCTGACAGCGCGCGTGTTGGACGGCGTTGTTGATGGATTCCTGGCAAATGCGGAACATGGCGAGGCGCTGTTCGGGATTGAGGTGTTTGCGGTCTTCGGCGAGGTCGAGGGTGAACTGGAGGCGTGGGTTTTTTTCCTGCTGGGTTTCGATAAGCGAGCGAATGGCGACACCGAGGCCGAATTGGGTAATCGCGGGTGGGCGCAACTCACCGCAAAGACGGCGCAACTGTTGAATGACGCCGCGCAAATAAGTATCGGCCTCGCGGCTCAGCGGTCCGCCCGCGAGCGAGAGGCGCAGTTGCACGGCGTGCAGGTCTTGGATGGGGCCGTCGTGCAGGTCGCGTGCGATCCGCATGCGTTCGGCCTCGCGTGCTTCACTTTGACCGCGACTCATGGCGGCTTCTTGTTCGGCGCGCTCGACAAAGAAACGCACTCGCCGTTGCGACCAAGCGCCGACGCCGCCGGCGGTGAGCAGTAGCAAGAGAATGACCAATAAGACCCAAAACCAGCCTCGCTGCCAAAGCGGCGGCACAACGCGCACATCGATGGCGGCCTCGTGTGGGCTCCATACGCCGTCGCCGTTGGTGGCCCGCACCCGCAGGCGGTAGTCGCCGCCGTTGAGATTGGTGTAACCGACGAAGCGGCGATCACCGGCTTCAACCCAATCACGGTCGAAACCTTCGAGTTTATAGGCGTAACGAACCTGTTCGGGAAAGGCGAAACCCAAGGCGGCAAATTCGAAGGAGAAGTAATTTTGGCGGTGATTGAGTTCAAGCCGCGCGAGGGTGGGGAGTTGACCTGGCAGCGGTGTTTCCTGGTTGAAAATCCGAAAGTCGGTGAAGGCAACGGAGGGTTGATCGGCGCGGGTTTGAAGCCAATCTGGATGGAAATAATCGAAGCCGGCGGTGCCGGCAAAGATAAGGGTGCCGTCGGCGGCACGGTCGTAGGCGCCGGCGACATATTCATACTGTAGGCCGTGGCGCGGCCCAAAGCGTTGAATGGTGTCGTCGTCGGGGTTAAGGCGGCACAAACCACGCGAGGTGCTGACCCAAACCTGGCCGGCTTGATCAAAGGTGACGCCGTTGACGACATCGGCGGCCAAACCGTCGCGGCGGCGCCAATTGTCAAAGAGGTCTTGGTTCTGGTCGTAGCGGAACAGGCCGTCGCCTTCGCTGCCGATCCACATACGGCCGTCGCCGTCGCGGGCAAGGACGGTAATGCGTTGACCGGGCGTGACCGTGCCGCCGCCACCGAGCGCGCGTTGGAAGCGACCATCGGTGGGGTCGAGACGGTTGACGCCGCCACCGACGGTACCGACCCACAGGCGACCGTCGTCGTCGTGTTGTAGCGCCATGACTTGGCCGTGGCTGAGCGCGTTGGGGTCGGCGGCGTCGGCACGGTAACGGGTAAAGCGTTGCTCGGCGCGGGAGAAATGAACGAGGCCGGCGCCGTAGGTGGCCAGCCACAGGCCGTCGCCGTCGGGCAGGATACGCACGACGGAGTAAATGGGTCGTTCGCCTGGATCGGCGGCCCAGCGGAAGGATTGCATGCCGCCGCCGGCGGGATCGTAGCGCACGAGACCGCGACGCCACACGCCCAGCCACAAAATACCATGTTCGTCCTGGTAAAGATGGGTGATTAGTTGCGGTGCTGCTTCGCCGGCATCGGCGGCGGGCACGACCGAGGTTAGTTGTTTGGTGATTGGGTCGAAGTACTGCAAACCCTTGCCCCAAGTACCCAGCCAATAACCGCCGTCGGCGGCGACGGCGACACTGGTATAAATGGTTTGTTTGCCGGCCGCGCCGGGTTCGCCGCCGACATGGACGAAGGGGGTCAGGTTGGGGACGGCCTTGAGGAGACCGCGCGCGGCGGTGCCAATCCACACGTTGCCGGCGGTGTCTTCAAACAAAGACCAAACGCGGATATCGCTTTGGACCTGTTGATTACCACCGCTTTCGTATACCTTGCCAAAGGTGCCGGTAGCCAGGTCGAACAATTGCACGCCGTGACTCATGGTGCCGATCCAAAGGCGTTGATCACGGTCGAAAAGCAAACACCACAAGCGGTTGGAAAGCAGGCCGGCGGGTTGATCAGGGTTGTGGGTCCAGTGTTCGACGACGCGGCCGCCGGCGTCGACGCGGTACAAACCGGCATTGAGCGAAGCGACCCACAAATCGCCCGCGGGACCCCAGACCAAATCCATGATTTGAATGGGTTTATCGATGTTGCTCGGCAAGGGCACGGCCCGCGCGACATTGTCGACCGGTTTGTGCCACAAGCCGTCTTCGGTACCGAGCCACAGGTCGCCGCTTTCTCCCTGCGCCAGTGCGTGAATGTGGTTGGCGGCTTTTTGATCGGGTTGGCCGAGCCACAGCGCCGGCGCGAGAACGCCGTCGACGACGGCGGTTAAACCGGCACCGAGTGTGGCGACCCACATGCGATCTTCATCTTCCAGGAAGTCAGTGACGGCGGCGAACTTGCGGCCGTCGAGGGTTTGCTCGGGCAAATAGGCGTTCACTGATTGATCGACCGGGTTCCAAACGCCGAAGCCACCGTCGCGGGTGCCGAACCACAGGCGGCCTGTGCGGTCGAAAGTCAGTGTTTGTAATACGTTGCCGACCAGCGCCGGCGCGTTGACCTGGTCTGGGTTGGTTTTGCGGAAAACGCGGAAATCGTAGCCGTCAAAGCGGTTGAGGCCGTCCTGGGTGGCGAACCACAGAAACCCGTGTTGGTCCTGAGCTGTCGCTAGAACGCCGGCCTGGGACAGACCTTGCTCGAGACCGATCTGGTGGACCAGCCACTGCGCCTCGGGTTGAGGCGGTGCACTTGGCTTCGTTTGGGCGTTTGCCGACGCGGCCACCAACGCGAACACGGCAACCAAGTGAACGGACAATCGAAACAACGGCATGGGACACTCCACGGGAAAACGCGCGACCGGCGCGGCGGCCGGTCGCGACTTGGGGTATGGGGCGAACCCCGGTCTATGCTTGCCTAATCAAGGCGGATGCGCAACAGGTTCAGGACGGAACGCTGCGCGGGCCAGCCTGGCAAGGCTTGGTTGAGATCTTTGCGATCATTGACGCCGTCGCCGTTGAAGTCGTGGCCTTCGGGGTTGATCAACAGCTTGCCGACCATGCTGGTCGTGCGGCCGTGGCGGTCCGTGACGGTCAAGCGGAAATGGCGGTCGGCGGGTGGGATGGGATCCCAAATAATGCGTCCCGACAAACTGATGATTTGGCCACTTTCCGTGTCCTCCCAACGGAAGGCGGTCGGTGTGATGTCTTTGGCGATGCGCGCGGTGATCACGACCGGCGTCACACCTTGCACGGTCACCGGCGCCACCGTGGCCAAGGCGCCTTGGGCGACTTCGGCTTTGCCGAGCACACGCAACGACAGCGGCGGCCCGGGATCGACGATTTCGCCGTCTTCGACGCCATCGGCTTCCAGAAAGGCCTGCGGTGCGGCTGCCAGCAAACCGTTCCAGTTAATTTGGTCGCTGTCCATCACGGCATTGCTTAGGTCAACGGTGAGTTTGGTGTCGACCGGTGTGTGGGCGCCTTGGTTTTCACGGGTGTTGGCGGGCAGGTTGCTCCAACCGGCTTGAAAATCGGCACCGTTTTGGCCGCTGCTGGTCTGCGCGCTAATGCCGATCGACCAAGTAACCGGCCGTTCGGGCGTCGGGGCCAAGGCGTCGCCGCGTTGGTTTTGCAGCCAGGTGTTGCTGGGCCGGCTGAACCGCAGCCAGATCGCTTTTTCGCCGGCAATCCAGCGCACAATGGCCGCACTGTCGGGCGGGGCGACCACTTGGATGCCGTCGCGGTTGCCGCGCAGCCGCAATGCCAAGTAAATCGGATCAGCGCCTTGGGCGACCTGGGTTTCACACAACAGGGCCTCATTGTCGAGTTCGAGCCGCATGTAAAGGGGTTGGCTTGGTGTGGCTTCGCTGTAAAGATCGTCATTGATCTCCATGGTCAGGTTGCCGGTCTCTTCACAGCGGCCGGTGGGATTGACGGTTTTGATCAAACTGGTGAGGAGCAGGCCGCGCGATCCGGCTGGGTTGCCGCCCGCCAATTGGGCAATCACGTCGGCGGTGCTAAATCCCAAAAAAATGCCCGGGTTGATATCCGTTTCGTCGGGACTGGTGGTGATATTGCTTGATTCCAGCCAGTTGCGAGCTTCGAGGAAGAGGTTTGGATCGAGACTGGACAGGGTTGCGCTGCGAATGTCAACGCCTAGATTGGTGTCGACGGGAGCTTCGCTGTTGCCGTTGCGGTTACCAGGCAGGTTGGCGCGATTTGTGGCATGCAAGGGCGCCATGGTGGCCTCCGAAGTGGCCGCGTCCACGCCGACCTGGACGAAGAACCGCACCTCTTCGAAGGGACGGTCCGGTTCGCCGATGGGGTACAGCCATTGGATTGGCGGGCTCTGAATGCGTAACCACACGGCGCGTTCACCGGCGCGCCACCGCACGATTTGGACCGCGTCCGACGGTGCTTCCATCGCCCAATTGCCGTCGTCCTCGCCGAGGCCGACGGCAAGGGAGATAGGGTCGCCGCCGCTGATTGGGTCGACCCGCGTTTCACAGAGACGGGCACCGGACGCCAGTTCCAGTTGCAGGTACAAGGGGGATTCGATTTCGGCTTGGGGGACGGCGATGCTGTTGAACCACAGGGTGGCCTGGCCGGCGGGTGCACAGGCTTCGTTTTTGCCCATCGTGGTGGCTTCGGCCTCAAGCAACAGGGGTTCCTGGTGATCAGGCGGCTCGCTGACGACGAAAAAGAGGGGGACGGGGGCGATTTCACTGGTTTGCACGACCTGGCCGGGATCGATTTGATCGGGGTCCTCGGTGCTTTCGACGCCGGTCGCGTTTTCCACCAAATCGACCTGTAGATCCAGCGAGTTGCCAGGCATCGTTTGCACGCCGTTGAGGTTGATCTGCAAGGGCGTCGGTGCCTCATTGCGCAGATCGGGTTCTGATTGCTGAAGACGCGTATTAAACGGCAGGTTGGCCCATTGGTTTTGGTAAGCGGGCAGGTTGAATTCCAGTGATTGGCCCAGCTCCAAGCCCAGGCTGAAGGCGACGATTGGGATGTTGCCGTTGGGGTCGTCTAAACCGGTAACCCATTCGCCAAAAGCGGTGTCAAAGCGAATCCAAATGGTGTCCTCACCGGCGCGCCAACGCACAATTTGTACACTGGTCGGCGGGGCGATGACGCGTTCCATCCCGGAGATTGGGACGATGAGGCTAACGGCCAGGTTAATCGGCGCTTGACCCGCGCCCACCAGGGTTTCCCGCAACTGCATCGGCGCCGGCAAACGCATGCGCAGGTGACGGGGATGGTCGTTGGAAACATCCAGGAGTTCGATGCCGTCGAGGTGAACTTCGAGCATGGCGCCGAGAGCGACGGTCTGGTCGGGCGTTAGTTCGCGGGGCTGGGGGAGAATGAAGATACCGGCGTTGAGCGGGGTTAGGCATAAAACGCCGATCAGCCACAGCGAAGGCCGTCGTATCGGGTTGGAGCTTCTCGGGATATAGGACAACGGCATCCTCCTCGGTCGTGCGTTGCGCGGGTGGGTTGACAAAGCGCTGGGCGCTGTTTTCATCAAAGGCAAAAACGCGATCAGGCTCAATAGGTCAAATGTCACAAACAGCGGTTGTGGGGTTTTGCTCACAGGTGGGGGGTTGGGATCAAAAAAAGCCGGAGAATCGAAATTCTCCGGCGAGAAGGACCGAGAACCGACGGCTTTCTCTGCTTGACGTCGATTCCCTCTCGGTAAATCAAATTTAAGGTGGGCGATTCGGGCGGACGCAACCGCTCAAGAATTTGGTGCGACCTGTGTTGGAAAAAGTGAAAGCGTACTTAGGATACGGCCAACATTTTTAGGGCCGGCTGCAGTCCAACGGGTTGGGTGAGTGCGCCGCCAAGAATTGCTCAGTTCAAAGGATTAGTTGAATTTGACTCTGTTCAGGCTGAGCACATTGAGGTCAACCTGCCAACGTGGCAACAAGGTATGCAGGTCTTTGAGGTCGTTTTGACCGTCGCCGTTGGGATCGACGCCTTCTTCAAAGACCAGCACCATGGTGAAATTCTCACCGACGCGACCGTCGGCGCTGCGCACTTCCAGCCGAATCGGCATGGTCTCACTCAAGGGTTCGTCAAAATCAAGGGTTTGTTGGGTGCCCAGGACTTCCTGGGTCAGCTCGTTGGTCCAAGTGTAGGAGGTGACGGCCACGTCTTCGAAAACGCGGGCGGTGAAGTGCAGTTCATCCACACCTTGCACGGCGATCGGCGGATCGACGAAGACATCGAGGTAGGTGCCGCCGCCGTGGTCCATGATGATTAAGGCGCTTGCTTTGTGTTCCGCACCCTGCACGTCGGTCACGGTTAAACCAATCGGTGTTTCTTTTTGGAAGGTAGGCGCCAGTTCAAGGGTTGCGTTTTCGCCGAGCAGATCGCCGTTATTGAGGTTGAACCATTGGAAGTGCTCGGGCGTGATGTCATCGGCGACAACCGCTTGGAAAGACATGGTTTCTTCTTGCTGAACCTGAACGGGCGGATCGATGAACACGTAGCCGCCGCCATTGGGATTGCCCTCTACTTCAATAAAGGCTGCAGCGGCGCCGTGGCGGCCGTCGTCGGCCTGGACCTCTAAGTGGATCGGTGTCGGTTCGGTGAAGGTGGGTTCCAGTTCGAGGGTCGCCGCCGTGCCAACTACTTCCTGCGTGATCCCGTTGGTCCAGGTGTAGCTGAGAACGGTGTCGTCGGCGCCTTCGACGAAGGCTCTGAAGCGAATCATTTCCTCGCTTTGGAAGACCATTGGCGGTTCAATGTGGACCAACAGGTAATTGGCGGGGTCTTCGGTCATGATGGTCGCATGGGCCAAGCCGTGGTTGCCGGCTTCATCGCGTACCGTCAGGGCAATACAGGTGTTATTGGTGAAATTGGGCGCGAGTACTAAGCGGGGGCCGTCGCCCAACACATCGCCGTTTTCTTCATTAACCCAGGAATAGGCGGTGATGGGTGCGTCGTGGCTGACCACGGCGGTGAACACCAAATCTTCGTTGTTCTGCACGATCAGGTGCGGATCAATTTCTACCTGGATGAAACCGTTGGGTGGGCCGTCAAGTTCAATGAAACTGAAACCCCAGCCACGGTCACCGGCCGCGTTGCGAACCTCGACACTAATCGGGGTCGGCATGTTGAAAATGGGTTGCAAGGTGATTTCGGCCGTGTCGCCCAGCGTTTCGCCGGTCAGGTCGTTGCGCCACAGGTAGCGCAGGTCTTGGGTGTCGTCTTTGCCGGCGGGACCGCCGCCGTTGGGATCACCGTCGCCGTTGACCAGCGCGCGGAACACCATGGGTTCGTTGCCTTGCAGGATAAAGGGTGGGTCTACGTGGACGTCGAGTGGGCGCGGCGGTTCTTCCATTAAGACCGTGGCGAAAGCGACACCTTCTTTGCCTTCTTCGTCGCGAACCAACAGGCTGATGCCGGTATCTTGTTGAAAGCGAGGCTCAAGACGCAGCTCCGGTCCGTCCCCCACGATATTACCGTCATCTTCACGGCGCCATTCGTAGTGCGTGATGGGGCGGTTATGGTCGACTCGGGCTTGGAAGACCAGGGGATCCTCGCCTTGTACCTGGTACTCGGGGTTGATGACGACATCGATGAAATCGCCGGCCGGATCGACGTCGATAAAGGCATGGCCGATACCGGTTACACCGCCGGCCGTGGTGGCCGTCACCGTGATCGGCGTGGCCGTGGTGAAGATCGGTGGGAAGGTGACGCTTTGGCCTTCGCCCAATACTTCTTGGGTGTCGCTGCGACGCCATTCGAAGCCAATGATGTCGTGATTGCCCTCGACCTGCGCTTCAAATTCGAGCGGTTCATGGCCTTGGATGCGCAGCGGCGGTGTCACCAGGACCTCGAGTTGGTTGGGGTCTTCCACGTGGATCGTGCTGCTCGCCTCGGCGACGTCGCCTGTATCGTTGCTGACCGTCAACAACAGCGCGGTTGAATGCTGGAAGTTTTCGGGCAGTTCCAATTCTGCAGCGTTGCCCACAACCGTGTTGGTATCCATGCGGCGCCACTCGTAGGTGACGACCGCATTGGGCGGCAACACCTGCGCATGGAACAACAGGCGATCGCGGCCTTGGGTTACCTGGGGCGGATCAATCCAAGCGGACAGAGGTTGTTCGCCGTCGCCCACCAGGATCGTTGTCCAGCCGGTTGCTTCGCTGCCGGTCTCGTCTTGAGCGCTTACGTAAAGGATGGTGTTCTCTTCAAAGGTTGGCGGCACCGTCAGGGTTGTTTCGTGACCCAGCACGTCCAAGTTGCCGTGGCGCCATTCAATGGCGGTTAAGCGGCGTTCGTCGCTTGCACGGACGGTGAAAGTCATGGGTTCATCACCCTGTAAAGTCAATTGCGGGTCGACGAGTAATTCGAAATTTTGTGCGTTAAGGAGGGGGAGGAGGGCGAAAAATGTTAAGCACCATGTGGTTAATACGGCGCACGAACGACGGACGGCCGTCTTCCGTGGGAACGAGCGAGTTGAGAGCGTGGCGGTCAACGACCCACGCGATTCATAAAACATAACCTAAACTCCTTGGTAGCTTTCACCTGGCAGCCGCAATTCGCTGCCGCGATCTCGTCTAAAACGCTGCGCCAACCGTTTGTCTCCATGTTTCGCCTACCTAACGGTTGCGATCCACTTTTCCCAAACAGTTTGGCGCCAAATCTTTGACCGAAATCATCGGCACTTATCGCGGTTTTCGGATTTACGTGCCGAGGGTTGGGCGGGCTCCCGGCTTGAGCATCAGTCTAGGTGGCTCTCGACCGACCTGGATATAGGACGGAAGTACCAAATGGAAATCGGCTTGGTTTAAATCACCGTTTTGGTTTTTTCTGTAAGATGTTGTTAAGTTGAATGAATATAGGGTGATATCAAACGGAAGCGGCCGTCTTTAAGTGACGGCCGCTGCTTTGGTTAGGGTTTTTCCGGTGTCGGTGGCGGTGGTTCGGCGAGGTAACCGCTAAGCGCGCCGTCTTCGGTGCGACCAATAAATGCGTAGCCGATCACCGGTAAATCGCATTGTAGGGCGCCGTGGGCGAGACCCGTCGGCAGTAGCCGTGTGACCTTGGCTTTGGCCGCCAAGGTGAGGGTTTCGCGACCCTGCAGGGTGCCGTCGGCAAGGTAACGGTCGAACTGAACGTCGACGGTTTCGTCGTTGGGGTTCACAATTACCACGCCGCTCCATGTTTCGCCGTCACTGCGCAAGATGGGGAAACCGGCCTGAATTTGGCCTTGGTGCGGCAATAAAATGCCGGCAACGCCCAAGCCCCAGCGGCTGCCGAGTAGCGCTGTGCCGGCAATCGGTGTATCGCTGCTGATCTCCAGCCAGGCGATCTCGGCACTGTCCACAAAAAACTGTTCGCCAATGACACCCAAACGGTTGCTGTAAGCCGGCAGGTCGAGGTTTTCTTCTGCGACTAAATCACCTTCCTGGCTATAGCCGCGCATCACCAAGTTTGCGTCGTCGCGTTCGGCGTTGGCTAGCGAGATGCCGGTCCAAAAATTGACGTGATCTTGCGTGATGTGCGGCAGCATCAACAAGCGGTGCCCTTTGTCGCCGGATGGGTCGATGCGTTCGGCACCCACCCAGGCTTTGCCCAGCCCGTTGCGCGCCGAGAATTGGAAATAGCCGTTGTGGCCTTGGTTATCGTGTAAACGCAACCACCCGGCCGACTCGGTGGGATCGGGCGCAAACGCTAGCGCCGAGGTGCCTGCTGGAAATTGAGCGCCGCCGTTGTTTTCACCCTGGGCCCAGGACAGCGAAACGGCACTGCCGCCGGCGAAGATCCATTGGTTGTCCCAGTTGGCGTTGTCGCGGGCTAAATGTGGCACCAGCCAATCTTTGGCGTTGGTGGTGGTCAGGGCCGTCGCCGCCAAATCGGTGCCGTCGCGCAGCAGCGCCGCCGTGAGTGGGCGGTTACAACTGAAGCCGAGCGCTTGGCCGCCGAATTGCGGCGCGACGCTCATTTGCGCGTGGGCCGCCAAGGCAAAACGCGTATCGTCTAAGGTGACCCACACGCGCTCATCATGGGGGTTTACCAAATAAAGTGCATCGCCGTCTTCTAGCAGTGGCAGATCGCCCGCGTATTGGCTGCATTCGCGAAACGCGGTCAGCGCTTGATTTTTGCGTGTAACCTTGGTCCGCTTACCCTTGTTGGTGTTTTGGAAGAACAGTACGGTGATGTTGACCTCGCCAGGTCCGTCGGCGATGGTTTGGCAGAGGCGAATACTGTTGATATCGATGGTTAAACCTGCTTCGTCGAGCGCATTTTGTTCGAGCGTGAAGGCAATGGCGCTCAAGCCGCGGTTGTCGGCCGCAATCACTTCCAAATCGCTCCAAACTCCGTTCTGGCTGTCTGTCACCGATCCCTGGTCGGCGAAACGATAGGGGACGGTGACGTTGCCGGAAACCTCGTAGCGATTGTTAATATCGAGTCCTGGCAGAACGAGCACAATTCGACTGCCAGGTGTGATCGCCGTGTTGTTCACAAAAGAGACACGCGACGAACCTTCCAGGCAAATCGTTTGGTTTTGCGAGCCACACAGCTCTTGGGCGGCAAGCTTGGTCGATAAGCCGAGCAAGCACAAGGGGAATACAATAAGTAAGTAGGACTTCAAACCATGCAACACGAGACGACCTCCTCATGGTGAACCGATGTCGTCTAGGCGCATCGACAGCGGTGACATTCTTTTTACAATTTAGTTGCAAAAGGGAGGCCGGCACCCGAAAGCCGAGAAAAGTTGTGCCGGCTCACGGTGCCGGCGACGGTTCAGGCCGACAATAGGCGAGTCTGGCCGGGCCCGGCAAAGCAACCGGCTTCAAGGACTTGCCCAAAGCCTTCAGGAAATGTCGCTCAAGCGGGTGAATGGTTGGTATGGTTGTGGTTCAGGTCGACTGCTGGGCGCAGAGTTTCTGGTTAACGTGTTTGAACACAGGTGCTTGAAGTGTGGGTTCAGTCGATAGCCGGTGGCCGAATTAGTGCCCCGCACCACAATAGGCAAAACTTTCCGAGGAAGAAAGCGGGGGGCAAGGACGGAAAAGGCCGCTTGGCCTGTTATTTATAATGAAGGGGACTTTGCCGCGCTGATCACAAGTGCGTTTTGAGTTTCATGCTTTTGAGACCAAGTGTCTGGTAGTGCTGGTCTTGAACAAAAATGGTGGGTGCCGGCAAAAAAATGGTGAAGGGAGCGCTTGCCTGAAAGGCTTGGCGGACTTAGATTGAGAAAACGTGAGTGAGAGGTTGGCCTCTGAATTGCATGTTAGTTTTTGAGCCGGATCATGGGAGACAACAAGACTTTCACGTCAAGGGAAAGAAAAGTTGTCAGAAGCATGCACATAGGTCGTCACTAACCCGTTTGAACATACATGACGATAATTATCGTCTTTTAGTTCGTTATATTTCGCTCGACCCATTAAGTGGCGAGCTTTGATGAATTCATCATTACTGAACAACCGATGTGTGGGGGTACCTCTTTTGAGCAAAGGAAAGACTTTCTGCGAACGTGCGTTTTTCGCCCTTGTGTTACTGGGTGTTGTTGCCTCAACGACACCTCTTTTTGGCCAGATCTTTAGTGTTGGCGGTCGCTCCGCCAATCCCGGTTACTTTGCCAACCGTGACGGTTCTCTGACGGTATCCTATACTGTCAGCATGACGGGTGGTAATCAACTGCAGGGTGTGGTGCCCTATCTAGATCAGCCCGAGTGTTTGACCTATGGCAACCGTCAGATTTTTAACATCACCTACCTGGGCCACGGTTCCTCGTTAGGGAATTTAAGCACCAGTGAAATTCCCATTTGGAACAGCAATACCGAACAAACCGTGTGGTTTAACATCCACATGTACGACAACAATTTGATGTGTCCGGCCACTGCCGCCGCCGATTTGGCTGCTGAATGTCTGACCTTCCAATTGTTGTTTTCATTTGATGGGACGACCCAACGAGTGCCGGTTGTTTACGATCAAAGCCAGTTGTTGGTGTTCAACAACCCACCGACCAACGGCACCCAAATTGTCGATGTTCTGTGGGATACCGATCCGCGCCCGCGGGTTCAGGGCTACTGCCAAACTTATACCGAAAGTTTTGGCGTGTTAGTACGCGACCAAGGCATCGATCTCGCGCAGGTTCGCAACGACAACAACCGTATCTACTACGGCGTGAACTGGAGCCTCAACATCAACACCGAGCAAGGCCAATTCAACTGGGGCACGGCGTTGTCGGGTATTCAGATCCCACTTTCCAACGATCTGTTGTTGTTTAACTTGGGCGCTTTTATGGCGCAAGGCCTGATTGACATCATTCCCACCGACACTCAGATTTTTCGCGGTCCCAACGATACCTTCCCCCTCGACGAAATCGGTGGCTCCGGTCGCTACAACCAGGCCGAATGCGATGCCGAGACTTGGAACTTCTGGGACATTACCGATTTTCCTTTCGACAATGGCACCGTCCGTGACGGGGTCGGCAGCATTCCCGATTTGCGCACGCTGCGTATTCAGAAAAACCAGTTCAACATCAGCTACCGCTCGTCGGCACTTTACTTGGTCAACCTCAACGGCTGCAGCACGGCAACCGCTTTTGGTGACGATCAAAATGCCGAAGCCGCAACCTTCACCCGTTTCCAGCTCGACAACCAAGGCCGCGCTTCGGTGACCGTCGACGTACCCGCCGCTTGGAAATTGGGCGGCGATTTGCGCGACGGGTATTCGGTTCGGTGGTTTGCGCGTGCCGCCAACGACTTTCTCGAAGTCTCTGGTACCACGCAAGACCCGCTTGATTCGAAAGCGCTTTCAGCCGATTTACTGCTGCCGGTTGCCAATGCCGACGCCTATCAAGTCATTGCACAAATCACCCATGAAGCCAGTGGTTCGATGGTTAGCGTTGAATCGCCCGCGCATGGGTTCAGCTATCAAGCCTTGGCTGAACCCGCCATCCTTTTCGGTGATGTGCAGGACGACTCCCAACTGAACGTTGGTGAAATTTTGGAGCAGCCGCTTACCTTCACCAACAACACGGGTTTTAACCTCGAGAACGTGACGCTTGACCTGGCCTTCGAAGGTGGTAGTGATGCCGTTTTCGGTTTTGGCACCGCCAATACCGGCATTCAAAGCCAAACTTGTGGTGATCGTCGCATGGTCCAGAGCGCGAGCTTATTCGCCGATGCGGAACTGTCGACTGACCTGTGGTTTAAACCACTGCGGGTTCCCGGCATCTGTAATGCCAACAATCCTTACCGCTTTTCGATCACGACTTCCTATGAATTGTTGGGCACGCAACACAGCTACACTCAGTATTTTGAGATTACGCCTGGCTGCGTTGACAACAACCCTCACAACGTTGATCTCGACGGCTTGGTTGTCTACTGGGGCACTTGCGACAGCGGCGGTATTCGCCTGCCGATCTTCGGCGACAGCACCTACATCTATCGCTGGTTCGACAGTGCCGAGAGCCTGTGCCGCAACCAAGCCGAACCTGGGGTCGACACCGACTTCTGGCATGTTCCCGACCTGCCGCAAACGGTTGATGTCTTTGCCGAGGTAACCGACGCGCAAACCGGTTTGGCGCGCATTTATCCCCTGCGGGTGGTTGTTTTTGAAAACCTGCCGACCCGTGAAGCGTTCCTGCCCTCCTGGCGTGAAGAAACCATTACCGATCCCGATTTGGATAATGACGGGTTGGTCACGGTGTTAGACGGCGTCATCTTCTTCAGTGCGGGTGGCTGCGACTAACGCCCGATCCATTAAAAAACAAAAAAACGGCATCCTTAGGGGTGCCGTTTTTTTGTTTGATGATGAGCTTTGCTTGTTGCTGCAATCAGGATGCTAAAGGACGGTTCAACCTGAAACGCGCGACAAGTAGGGCTGCTCTGGGTCCAAAGTTCTTGGTTCAAGGGCGACAAGCACCGATGCTTTACCGCGCTGCAGCGTTTTGCTCCTCGATGATTCAAAGTGCCTCGGTGCCGAGCTTAAGCGGCTAGCGACAAGCATTTTCACGAGCATTGCCGCCCGATGGCGGCCTATTTACCATTAAGAATCGTTTCGGTTTTAGGCGTGTAGGAAGTTGCTGAGCCTTTCCAACAACCCCGAGCAGGCTTCCGAAAACTGGCGCCACAGGTTTTGCGTTTCGTTGAGTGAGGGATCCGTTTTTCGGGTTTCTTCACACAACTGGAGGGCTAGCTGCTCCACCGATCGCGCCCCGATGGTGCCCGCCGCACCTTTCATCAGATGAGCCACGGCGTAGACTTGCTCGTAATTCTTTTGATAAACGGCGGCTTTCATGGCACCGATGTGCTCGGGAATGGTGTCGACGAACACATTGATCAGGTGTAAGAGCAGGCTGTCGTCGCCGGACGTATTTTTGAGCGCGCCTTTGAGGTCGAGGACGTCGGTGAGCGCCCTCAATGATTCGGGCAACGCGGATGCTGTCGATACCAATGCGCCGTTTTGGTTGTCGTGCGTGTGGGTGATATCGACCCAACGGGCTAATTTGGCTTGCAATAAATCGGCATCGACTGGTTTCGACAGGTAATCGTTCATGCCGGCTTGTAAACAGATATCTTTTTCGCCTGACATGGCGTTGGCGGTGACGGCGATGATGGGAATGGTACGCATACCGGAACCGGCATTGCCCTTGCGAATTTGGCGCGTGGCCTCATAGCCGTCCATGATCGGCATGTTGCAATCCATTAAGACGGCGTGGATGGGTGGTTGATGGCTTTGTTGCAACGCGTAAAGCGCTTCGGCACCGTTTTTGGCCAAAACCACCTCAACCTGAAAGGATTTCAACAACCCGTTTAGGACTTCGCGGTTGACTTGGTTGTCGTCGACGACCAAAACTTTGAAACGATGGGGGATGGGCGAGGGCGAGGGCAAAACCGTCGCGGTCTCCTCGGTGGTAGCGGCCGCGGAAGCTGGGTTGGCGACGAGCTCCGATTTGTGCAGGCAGTAACGCAATTCCGACGGGGTAATCGGTTTGGTGATTTTGATAACCTGTTTGGCGGTTTCGTTCTCCGGCAAGGTGTGATCGCTGTAGAGCGAGGCGGCCAAAAAGATTTGATGGGGTGCGAGGAAATTCATTTTGATTAGATGTGCGGCCAAGATGGCGCCGTCGTATTCGGGCAAGCTGCGGTCGATGACGGCGAAGTGGTAGGTGTCGGGTGCGGTGCGTCGCGCATAAGCCTCGGCTTCGAGGGCCCGCGAGAAGGTGGTCGTTTCTGCTTCCAGGGAGGTCAACAGTTTCTGCAGGGCTTTGCTACTGGTGCCGTGATCTTCGACGATGAGCACGCGCTTCCCGGCCAGTGACAACGGTTTGTGTTTGATATGGGTGCCTTCGGTGGTTTGCATTTTCACGACTAAGTGAAAGGTAGTGCCAAGGCCTTTGGTGCTTTCGAGCCAAATTTTGCCGTGCATCAGTTCAACTAACTTGCGGCAAATGGCCAAACCCAGGCCGGTCCCGCCGAATTGGCGTGTGGTGCCGCGTTCTTCTTGGGTGAATTCGGAAAAGACGAGGTCGATTTTGTCCTTGGCAATGCCGATACCGGTGTCGCGCACGGTGCATTCGAAAGTAATGTCGCCGACGTGGTTAAAGGCGGTGGCGGCGCTGACGGCGATTTCGCCGGAGTTGGTAAATTTGACGGCGTTGCCGATGAGATTGGTCAAAATTTGTTTGAGGCGATGGGGGTCGCAAATGATGCGGTTGGGGGTGACGTCGGCCAAGTCGGCGACAAATTCGAGGCCCTTGGCTTGGGCGCTAATCGACATCGAGCGTACGAAGTCGCTGAGCACGTCGAGCAAATCGCAAGAAATTTCGTCCATGGTCAACTTGCCCGCTTCAATTTTGGAGAGGTCGAGGACTTCGTTGATCAGACCGGCCAGGGTGTGGGCGCTGTTTTCGGCCATGAGCAGGTAGCGCTCTTGTTCGGAGGAGAGTGGGTCGACCTTCAGCAAACGCAGCATGCCGAGAATGCCGTTGAGCGGGGTGCGAATTTCGTGGCTAACATTGGCGACAAAGGCGCTTTTGGCTTCGCTGGCCGCGAGGGCGTGGGCGTGAGCTGTTTCCAATTCTTGGGTCCGATCACGGACCTGTTGCTCCAACGATTGGTTTAAATGGCGGATCTCGGCTTCGGCGCGGCGTTGTTCGGTGACGTCGCGAAAAATCGCGGCTACGCCATGTGTACCTTCGCTGGAAACAATCGGCGAAAAGGTGACATCGACTTCGATCGATTTACCGTTGCGGGTCATGGCGGTCAGGTTTTGAATTGGGATGCGTTGTCCATCCGCGACTTGCTGAATCGTCTGGCGATTGAGATCAGAATGGAGGCGCGGGGCGATGATTTGCCACAGGGGTTGGCCGAGCACCATCATTTCGGTGAATCCAAACATATCGACGGCGGCGCGGTTCCAACTGGTAATGGCACCGTCCAGATCCATGGCGATAATCGACTCCGACGAACTGTTGACCAGAGCCTCAAAAGTGGCGCGCGTTTCACTTTGGGTGAGCGCCGCGGCGGAGTAATAGTGGATGACAAAAATGATGAAGAAACAGCCAGTTAGCACCAAACCGAGGATGAGGATGAAGGAGCGCAGGCGGGTGCTAATGGCATGGTTAAACTGACTGCCGGGAATCGCAAGGATGATCTTGAGGTAACGGTTGGTGCCGAGGTTTGAGAGCCGCACTTTGTGGTGTTCGTAGAGATAGCGACTGCGTTCCTTGAGGTTAATCATAAAACTCAGCGTGTCTTCCTCGCTTTCCTCCGGTACGGAAAACTCGGTTTCGAAGCCGATATCTTCACCGAGCTGTTTGGCAAACACCGCACGGCGATTGGGATGGTAGGCGTACTCGCCGTTACTTTTAACCAGATAAAGCAAGTGATTGTCTTTTTTACCGGTGCCGATCGAGTTCAGCAAGGGCCGTGCGTCGATATTGAGGATCACGATACCGAAGGTTTCGCCGATGGCGTCTTCTATGCGAACGCTAAAGCGCAGGGTCGGCCAAATCGGGTATTCAATCTCGCCTTTTTCGCGGTTGAGGTTGAGGTCGGAAATGCGGACCGAGCCGACCGGCGCAAGGAGCGTATCCTTAAAAAAAGGTTCGTTACCTTTTTTCTGAAGACCGTGGCTGGGAACGCGACGAATGGCACCGTGTTTGTGGTCGAGACGCACCAACTCTCTGCCGCTGTCGGCTACACCGATATACCGAATTTGGGCGATATCGGGATTGTTCTCCAAGAAGCTCGTGAAAATGACAGCTAAGCGGTCTTGCCAAAGGGTGAGCGGTGTCTGGTCGTAGGGGTCGATGCCGTCGTTTTGTGTGGCGCGAATAATGCCTTGGATGGGTGGTGTCGCGGCTAGGAATCGCACATTGCGGCTGTGCTTTTCAAGGTGCTGTTCGAGTGAGGCCGCGCATTGGTCCAGGTCACCCTTGATGGTTTCGGCGACTTCGTTGCGAACCTGTGATTGAACCTGTTGGTTGAGCACCAAAATGGAAATCAAAAAAAACAATACAAAAACAATGGAAAACAGGATCAAGTTTTTTTTCATGGAAAAGGGTGTCCTTGCCTTGACCCCGTTGACGATATGCAACGGGAATCGAACCTCTCTCACAGCTTGATGCGCGCGGTCTATCACGCGATCAACCGGCTCAAAGGGCGACTTCCGATGCCGTTCGCCGCAAAATGGGTGGGGGCCTTGGTTGGAAAAGGAACCGGTATCAGGAAGGTCTTCGGCAAACGAGGACAGAAAAATAAATAAAAAGTCAGAAAGGCAGGTGTTTTTGCGCACGGCGTGCACTTTTTGGTGATTATCTTTGACGGGACCGCCGTCACGCTGGGTTTCGGGCAAAAAAAAGGCACCGGTTCTGAGAGAACCGGTGCGGATCAGTGGGAGCGGGCGACGGTCGTGGGAGTGAGGATGAGAGCCGTCGCCCAGACACCTGTGTGGTGTGGCGGAGATGACGCGTTCCTCGCCATCTCGCACCTCAAGGAGAACCAGGACCCATAACAGGTCGTGGTTGTTGTTGCCTGTCTGCACGGGCGGCGTTGTGGGGTAAAAGGGGCCGGCTTTTTTTGTGCGACTTAACAGCGTGTGTTTTCAAGCAAATGACATTTCTTTTGTGCGTCGCGTCACTTTTTGCCGATAGGGTCAATAATCCGGCTTAAAGCCGCCCCGTACACCTTGTTTGGCTTGTTTCTATCGGCCGCAGGTGGGGCGAGTCCGCCGGTTCAAGGATGAATTCACCGCAACCCAAGGATGGGATCATGTTTGTGACGCGTGCAGCCGTGCAGCTCGGAAGCGGCCGTGAATATACCGAGCAATTCGAACAACGTGAACGCCTGCGCTTGCGCGACGGGCAAACCCAAATCTCTGCCGACCGCCTTGTTTTGCGCGGCCGCACGGAAAGTCAACGCGGTGCTTCGGTAACCGCCGTCGGTTTGCCGCGTGATTCGGTGGATATCAGCAGTGCCGCGCGCCCGCCGCGTGCCGTTCCCGGTCCAACCGTTCCCATCGGTGGCCTCGAGGACGACGACGGTCTGCCGAAGGTCAACAATCCCAAGGCTGAACTGGTCAAGCAACTACTTGAAAAAGTCTTTAAGCAAAAAGTGAAGTTACCCGACGCCAACGACTTCCTCAAAGAACCGCCCGCCGCGGGTAACGTGCCGGGTCGCGGCCCTCAAGGTCCGCGTGGCCCACAAGGTCCACAAGGGCCACAAGGTCAACCTGGTGGACCCAATGGTGGTTTTGGGTTGGAATACGACTTCTACCAGCGCTATTCCGAAAGCGAACGTACCGAGTTTTCCGCTGCCGGCGTGGTGGAAACCGCCGACGGCCGTTCGATTAACTTCGCCGTCAACTTGAGCATGTCGCGTTCCTACAGCACCGAAACCTCGATTTCAATCCGTGCCGGCGAACAGCTCACCGATCCGTTGGTGCTCAATTTCAACGGCAACGCCGCCGAACTCAGCTCGGGTTCGTTTGAATTCGATCTCGACAGCGACGGCGAAGCGGAGGAAATGCGTTTCCTTTCCGGTGGCAGCGGGTTCCTGGCGATTGATCGCAACAGCGACGGCGTGATCAACGACGGTAGCGAGTTGTTTGGGACCAAATCGGGCAACGGTTTTGCCGATTTGGCCGCTTACGACGAAGACGGGAACCAGTTTATTGATGAAAATGACAGTGTTTTCAGCCAGTTACGTATTTATAACAAAGACGCCGAAGGCAATGATTTGGTCAGCACCCTCGCCGAAAACGATGTTGGTGCGATCTATCTCGGCAATGAAGAAACGCCCTTCACCATTAAAGACGAAAACAATGAAACGCTGGCGCAAGTGCGGCGCAGCGGCGTGTTCCTCAAAGAAAGCGGTGGTGTCGGAACGGTCCAACAAGTGGACTTGGCGACCAGTTCGCCCGACGCGGCGGAACCTGCTGAAGCGCCGTCCGACGACGATTTTTCTTCCCTGGCCAACCTCGATATCACCGCCTAGTTTTTGCCGAGGCGGCTGATCTTCCAATTGGCCCGACTCGGTTGAAGCCTGGTCGAGTCGGGTCTTTTCCCCGCCGCTGTCGGTGGACGGCGTGCGGGGCTGTGGTGGCGTTTAGGGTTTGAGCGCGGCCGGGCTTGCGACGAAAACGGGGCCGCCGTCAAAGCCTTCTTGTTGGGTGAGCTGCACGATTTTGCGGTCGGCGAGGTGCATCAGCCACACATCCCAGTTGCCGTTATTGTTGGGCTCGCCGGCCCAGGCGAGCGCACGGCTGTCGGGTGACCAAGCCGGGGCTAAATCGTTGCCAGGTCGCTGGGTCAGGCGTTGAACCACGCCGTCGGCGAGGGTTAACAACGCAATTTCGGCTTGGCCCTCGTAAAGCGTATCAAAGGCGATGTGCTTCCCATCGGGCGACCAAACCGGGTGGCCGACGTATTGATTCAACGTGGTTAGCGCGATCGGGGCGGCGTCGCCTTGAATGTCGCGGCGATAGAGGTTCCAGCCGGCAGTGGTACGGCGTGCAAAAACGACGCTGCGGCTGTCGGGCGACCAAGCGGGGTAGCGGTCGATTTCGGCGTCCTGGGTGAGGGCGCGTTCGCCTGCGCCGTTGCTATCGGCTAGGTACAGGTCGTCGCGGCCGTCACGTCTGGCGGCATAAACGATGGTGCGACCGTCGGGCGACCATTGCGGCGCGACATCGCCGTTGGGATCGACGAACAACTTCTGATCACCACTGTAAAGGGTGGCCTGGGGCGCATCGTCCTGAAAGCGGGTGTAAACCAAACGTTGACGGGCGGCGTCGTAACGCAAGGTGCCTTCAGCCAAGTCATTGACACGCAGGGGTTTGGTAACGCCGGTGGCGGTATTGACGGCAAACAAATCGCCGTTCCCGCTGCGTGCCGAGGCAAAGGCGACCCAGTAACCGTCGCCGCCGTAAAGCATACCGAAACCGAAAATAAGCGTCGCCAGAACGCGGGCGGGATGAAACATAACGGACCTCTGTGGTGTTGATTGATGGTCATTTATCTTAGCCTGAGCGTGCGCCGACTGCGTCTTGAGGTGGGGATTTAACTTTGGCGACATGCTTTAGCCTTTGACGCGTGTGAGCAGACAAGCATGCACCGTTTAGCGGATGTTTGGTTGTTTTGCGCGATAAGTAGGAGATATTGGTAGGTGAGGTGTAAAACATGGTGTTTCGGTCATTGGGAAAGCTGTTCGGGATCGCAAAAGCGGCGCGGTGTCCGTTAGATGAAGAACGACAAGCTTGGGTTGAAGATTCTTTTGCGCTGTTTCAGCGCGAGTTCGGCAATGATTGGCTGCGCAAAAAACCGGTGATTTTGCCTTCGGCCCAGTTTTTTCCAGATGAATTCCGGCCGCATTCTCGTTCGGGTTTGGTGTTGGCGGCACGTCTGTTCGAATACCTCGACGTGCCGGAGCAACGGTTGGGCGTGCACTTCTACGACAACCAAAATGCGGATGCCAACCAGATGGTGCCGGGTGTGCTCTACGAGTTGGAAAGCAATGAGGGCGATTTGGTAGAGACTGAGGATGGGCCGGTCTTGGTGTTGCCACTACAAAGTTTGGGTGATTCGTTTGGCTTGGCGGCGGCGATTGGGCGTCATGTGGCGGCATGGCATCTCTACTGCAACCGCCACTTTGACGCGGAAGAGCCCAACGCGGCGCTTCTTACCGAGCTACTTTCGATTTACCTGGGCATGGCGTTGTTTACCGCGAACTCCGCGTACCAATTCACGCAGTGGCAGGACGGGCAAATGGAGGGTTGGCAAGGGGCACGGCGCGGTGTCATGAGCGAAGCAATGCTGGGTTACGCCTTGGCTCGGTACGCGGTCCTGCGCGATGAAGAGGACGAAACATGGACGCGTCACATCGCCGCCAACATTCGCCCTTTCTTCAAACAAAGCCGACGGTATTTGGCGGAATGGCGCGAGCATTAAGACCGCTCGGCCTTGTGGGCGCCGCCGGCGGGCAAGGTGTCGGTTTGGCTTTGAGAAAAAAGGCGCGAGATGGCGCGATCCAGCGGCTGCCGGCTTCGATAGGGTCGCTATTGGGCGCACATTGTGACCTGCGGGTGGGTCTTATTAGGGCCGGTTTTTGGGTGCGTCGGTGGCGGGAAGAGAGACATTGCCTGATTCCTTTCGGCTGCGCCGCTGTCCTTAAATCGATCTAGCTAGGGGCCTCGGTCGAATCGTGCTGCGCCGGTTTGTCGCTGGGTGCCAGTGTTCCAACTTCTGTTGCCGCTACGCTCAAGCCGCCTTCGATTGCTCCGGGTTGAACCGGCGAAATGGCGCCAACTTCAAGTTGGGGGCCGAGCTGTTGGCGCAGGCTTTGATAGGCGGCATTCAAGGCGGCGCGGGTGCGGCCACGGTGGTTGTTGCGCAGCTTTTTTAAGGCAAACAAAGCGGCTTGGTCGCCGTGTTTGCCGAGCTGATCGGCGGCGGCCGTTTTGGCCGCGTGCGCACCGTCACGGACAACCTCAATCAAAAATTTGATGATGTCGGCCTGGTCTTTTACACAGAGGGCGGTCAGTGGTGCCGGGTCGGTGGGATTGTCCCGAAACAGGGTGATGAGGTCGGGGTTGTAGGCCGGCGCGGGATAAGCGGCCATCACCGAAATCACGGCTTGGCGACCCTGGTTCACCTGCAACAAGGGTTGCAATATGGTGATACGCCGCTCGGGTGTGTAAAAATGCCAGGACACCCGTCGTTTGCCGTACAAAAAATGCCAGGACACCCGTCGTTTGCCGTACAAAAAAAAAGCCAGGAAAAAAAAGCCAGGAAAAAAGCCAGAAAAAAAAAGCCAGGACACCCGTCGTTTACCGAGGAAAAAAGCCAGGACACCCGTCGTTTGCCGTACAACGCTTATTGAAACTGAACCCAGTCAGGGCAAGAGAAGAGCTAGAAAAAAAGCCAGGACACCCGTCGTTTGCCGTACAAGGCTTATTGAAACTGAACCCAGTCAGGGCAAGAGAAGAGCTAATTTAACCATAAAAACCTAACCGAAAACGTTATCAAGGGCCTCACTCAAGAAAAGCCAGGACACCCGTCGTTTGCCGTACCAAAAAGCCAGGACACCCGTCGTTTGCCGTACGAAAACCAAAAGCCAGGAACACCAAAAGCCAGGACACCCGTCGTTTGCCGTACAACGCTTATTCAAAAAGCCAGAAAAGCCAGAAAAGCCAGAAAAGCCAGGACACCCGTCGTTTGTTGCCGTACAACGCTTATTGAAACTGAACCCAGTCAGGGCTAGAGAAAAAAGCCAGAAAAAAGCCAGGACACCCGTCGTTTGCCGTGCATAAAAAAGCCAGGAGAAAGAAAACAAAAAGCCAGGACACCCGTCGTTTGCCGTACAACGCTTATTGGAGAAAAAAAGCCAGTACCAAAAAGCCAGCAAAAAGCCAGGACACCCGTCGTTTGCCGTACGAACACCAAAAGGCAGGAACACCAAAAGCCAGGACACCCGTCGTTTGCCGTACAACGCTTATTCAAAAAGCCAGAAAAGCCAGAACAGAAAAATGCCAGGATACCCGTCGTTTGCCGTACAACGCTTATTGAAACTGAACCCAGTCAGGGCAAGAGAAGAGCTAATTTAACCATAAAAACCTAACCGAAAACGCTATCAAGGGCCTCACTCAACACCGACTCCGTCACCAATCGACGCCACAGCCCCAGAATAGTTAGAGTATTGCGAAAGCCGTAAGCCCGCTCCCTACTTGATATATCTCTTAACCGGCCTTTTTGCATGAGGCCAACGCTGGCAGATGTTGACTACAGGAGGAAGGCGGCCTTCCCTGCCTGAACACCACAGACCCACTTTTGGCCCATTCGGGTCGCGGCTTCCTTCATATGTGCTTCTGTGCCCGCAGCAACGGAAAAAAGTGAACCGAATCGTCTTGCACTGTCGAGCCAACGATTAGGGTTTACAGACAACCGAATCAGAATTGGTGGCAAATGGTCTGGTATCACCCCTCTTTTTCCTTCGACAATCCGCCTCCCTGTCCAGTCTAAGATTTCGAGGTAACTTGGCAGGTCTATAGCCATAAAACCGCGACGCTGACTGTTACTTTCCAAGGGGCAAAGCCACTGATCACAGGTCGCATCAGGCCGACACGGCCCTGGTCGTTCACCAGAACTTGGCCTGTCGCCTTCTTGGGTCGCTTGACGTGCACGATACCCGCGAATTCGCTCCTCTGCGGATGTAAACAGGCTTTCTTCTGGAACTTCCGCAATCCCTGCACGTATCGGGTTGAGGTCTACATAAACCAAGCAGGTCAAAACAGCTGCATCATCCAAAAGCGCCGTACTTTTGAAACGACTCTCCCAAAACCTGCCCCCGCAATCGTCTTCAGCATTTGCTTTCCGTGAAATGTATTCCTTTAAACATTTCATAAGCCAGGAAATAGATGACAAACGCTGCCGCAATTGGTTGATTCGAAACGCATCAGCGACCAAAGCCGTCACTTCTTCGTCTGACGGCTCAAGCGGCAATCCAAGGGCGTCACGGCGCTTTGGATAAAGTAACAACCATCGCCGCGCTACATCCTGTGTAGAAGCAGCTTTTGCCAAATCAGGCCGATTCCTAAGAATCACATGTAGATGATTGTCCATTACGGCGTATCCGCCCACGTCGATAAGAAAAACTTTCGCCAAGAACACCAGACGCTGATGGATCCAACCCTTGCGATATTCGTAACATTTTCCAGTGACCGGATCTTGCCCGTGAAGAAAGGCTCGCCGAACGCAGCGGGAAACGCAATGATAGGTGCCTTCAACCTGATCGTTGATTAGAAGTGAACGAGGACGTGTCATGAGGTGGCCTCCAAATATTTCGGATCAGGGCACCTGGCAATATATAACCCAGGATAAGAAACTCAAGCTTTTCCAAATATTTCCTCATTAAAATTTTCATTTTCCACCCCTGGCAGTTCTCCTGACCGTGGTTTACCTTGTCGAGCCCCCTTTCTCCATTGATACCTGTTCCTTTTTTGCTGATCTGTCGACTATCATCAGAAGGCTTTCTTATTGATACCGAAATTTCAATAATCGGCCGCCAATATTTATTAATTTCAAAAGTGGGGTTCTGTCGAGTCACCCTAAGGAAAAGACTTCCTTGAAAGTCAGTCCTGCGCTGCCGGCATCCCGCTCTCGCCCCTGTAAACCTTTTTGGATCAAAAACATGTGTACCCAGGTGTTTTCTTCAGGCTTAAAGACGTGCGTGTCCTGGCATTTCCTTTTCAGGCTTAAAGACGTGCGTGTCCTGGCATTTCCTTGGCATTTCCATCCCAAAGACGTGCGTGTCCTGGCATTTCCTGGCATTTCCTGGCATTTCTTTTCCCAAAGACGTGCGTGTCCTGGCATTTGAAAGACGTGCGTGTCCTGGCATTTCTCCAAAGACGTGCGTGTCCTGGCATTTCCTGGCATTTCCTGGCATTTCTTTTCCCAAAGACGTGCGTGTCCTGGCATTTGAAAGACGTGCGTGTCCTGGCATTTGCTCAGGCGTCGGCGCTGGGCCGGTGTGGGGTATCAGTTGGTAACCTGGGTTTTTCACTGGGTTCCAGTGTTCCGCCGTTTAATGCGACGGGGCTGAGCGCACCGTTGTGCTCATCGGGTTGAACCGGCGACAGTGCGCCCCTCTCGTCCGGGATTCCCAGCTTTTCGCGCAAGCTTAGAAAGGCGGCATCGCAGGCGGCGCGGGTTCGCCCCTTTTTCTCTCGGCGCAATCTGTTTAAGGCGATCATGGCGGCTTGGTTGCCGTGTACGCCGAGTTGCGCCGCCGCAGCCCGTTGGGCGAGCTTTGGAGCATCGCTGAGAACTTCGATGAGGAAATCAATGATGTCGGCCTGGTCTTTTACACAGAGGGCGGTCAGTGGTGCCGGGTCGGTGGGATTGTCCCGAAACAGGGTGATGAGGTCGGGGTTGTAGGCCGGCGCGGGATAAGCGGCCATCACCGAAATCACGGCTTGGCGACCCTGGTTCACCTGCAACAAGGGTTGCAATATGGTGATACGCCGCTCGGGTGTGTGACGCTCAAGCAGCCAGCGGAGCGGTTTCTCAAATGCGTCATAGGTCTCGATTTTGTCCACAAGCTTTCTGACTTGATTAAGCCGATCCAGCATGGCTTTGTCCAATGACGCGCCCTGGTCGAGTTGAAACCACAGGTATTCGAGACTGCTGTCGCCCTGTTTGTCCGTTTGGGGAAACACCGGATCATTACTACTTTTTGGACGGAGCAACCAGGCTTCCAAAGCGCGGCGACGAAAACCAACCGGCTCAAACGGGGCCAACCTTTTCGGGAACCCCTTCAACGTGTCCGCGTTCAAAAGACGGACCAAAAGCGCGCGCACTTGGTGTTGCAAGATCGGCCACTCATCGGGCAGCCGGCTCAGCGCCGCCAGTCCGTCGAGTTCGCTGTCAACCAAAACAAGGGTAAGGTTTTTGCCGGAAATTAAGAACTCGTGACGATCCAAAAAGGCACGTGTCGGTGGGTCGAGAAAGTGGTAAGCCGCCGGCTCGTTGCCCCAGAAGGTACACTTTAGGTCGCGAATCCCATGTTCATTCTCTAGGTCGTCCCTTCTCTCTCGGGGTCGTTCGTTTGTTGCGTCGAAAGCGAAGGCACTCATCTCCTCATCGCCGCTGATGCGCAAGATCAGCGCGCGCCTTCCGGGGTTACGTTGGCGGCGGAGAAAGTAATCGGATTCCTCGACCAAACAGGCTTGGTAACCGCGCAAAAATGGGAAAGGGGTACCGATGGTTGGCAGGGCCGGTGCTATTTTCGCTAAGCGTCGCTTCCATAGCGGCGTGATGAACCATTTATGGGTGGCGCTTGGCAAAATGCATAAAAAAATACCGACGACGGCTGCCACGGCGACCGTGATTAACAAATCCACAAACATGGCCTTAGTCCCTTGCCGAGCAACCGGCCGGCGTCGGTGGGGATTGAACCGGCGTCAAGGCCTGAGTGCGCGTGTCGGCTTGGCTGAGCGCGCCGGTGTTTCCTTCGGGTTTTACCGGCGACAGGGCACCCGGTTCATGGTAACCGGCGAAGCGCTCGCGCAGGCGCAGGGCGGCTTCCTTGAAAACGGTAGCGTTTTGCGGGCTCATGGTGGGTGCGATCTGCTCCAGTACCACCATCGCCTCGCCGTTACCGACCTCGCCGAGACGGCGCGCCGCTTCCACTTGGGCTTGGAACCGGCCGGTGCGCAGGATCCCGATCAGAAAGCGAATCGTTTTGTCGCAGCCTTCGTCGACGATGGCACGCAGCAGGTTTGCATTGTTTGCACCGCGTTTATAAGCGGCCATGATCATCGCGTTGTCGCAGGCTTCGGGGAAGTCGACGAGAACCTTAGCCACAGCACTTTGACGTTCTGGCAGATATATAACCGTCCGCATCACATCCCGACGTTTTTTTGGGGAAAGGCGTTGTAATAGATTGCGCAAGTTTTGGGCGAACGGGTCTTGCGCTGGATCACTCAGATCGGTGTTGACCGTGCTGGACAATTTGACCTGTGCGAGCCCATCAATATGTTCGCCGCGGTCCAGCCGAAACCAAATCATTTCCGGCGTGGTTGTGGCTCTTTTGGGCGGCACGGGGATGGCTGCATGGCTTGGCTGCGGCGATGTTTGCCACCAAGCGTCCAAGGCGCGCTGTCGCAGAGCGGCGGGTTCGTCGGCGGCAAAACGTTTGGTGAAATCGTGGGTGCGGTTGGCCCCCGATAGTTGTCGCACCATGGCGCGCAGGTGTTCCAACCGGCAGTCAAGCTCGGCCAGTTGGGTGATGGTCCGATAACTGTCGAACGCGCTGTCAGCCAGGACCAGGCACAATTGGCGTTCTTCAACGGAAAACTCGTGTCTATCGAGAAAGATGCGTCTCTCGGCGTTGAGCATGGCATAAAACGTAACCTGATCGCCGGTAACCGGGGCGCGTGTATCCAACTGGTCAGGCGCGTTGTACGGCCGGCCGCCGTGGGCTGGGGCGTGCCGGTAGCTGTAAACCCGAAAGGGAAAAGCCGGCTTTGTTTCATCCGCAACAATGGTTATGACCAGGGCGCGGGTGCCGGCGCGTCGTTTGCGGCCCAATATGTGGGGGCCGGTTAAGGTCATGGTTGCCTGGTAGCCTGGCAAAAATGGAAAAGGCTGATTAAGCCGAATGCCTTTGGTGGGGAGTCGGCGCAGGCGGCGGCCAAGTAAGTAGCCGAACCAAGGGGGTTTGACAAGCACGAAGCCAATCCAACAGAGCGTTGGTATCGCCCAGACGCTCAGCAGCAGCCAAGGCAGTATGTCGAGATGGACCATCATTTTGGGTTGCTCCTTCGCGGCTTAGGTCGGGCTGTTTTCGTGGGGAACGGGTGAAACCTCACCGCCCTGTTCTTCGGCCTTACTGAGCGCCCCAGTTGGGGTGTCATGTTGAACCGGGCTGAGCGCACCGACGTTTTGTTCGTCACGCGTGCCGAGCCGCTGCAGGAGTCGCGCGTAGGCGCGCTCAATCGTAGCGCTGCCCAGCATGCGGACCTCCCGGCGCGCCACGTTTAGCGCGTTTAAGGCGGTGCGATCACCGTATTCGGCGAGTTGTTTGGCCGCTTCTTCCTTGGCGGCGCGGCGGCCGTTGCGCACCACTTCCACCAAAAAAGCAATCACCTGTGGTTGTTCGGCCACACTTAAAAAGCGTAAAAGATGGGTCAAGTCCGGCGCGGCTTGGTAGGCCGCCATGAGGGCGTCATTCATGATCGGGTTTTGAAAATCGGTCAATACGTCGCCAATTTCTTTGGTTAAGGCCGGCGCCTGCAGCAGCGCGCTCATGAGCTCCTGGCGACCTTCCGCTGTTTTCCGTTTAAAAACCATGCGCAGCAGATTCTTGATGTGGGCGACTTCGGTGGGTTTATCGGCGTCGGCGTATAACAAGGTGCCCAGCTCGTTTGCCTCGGGCATGCGGCCGCAATCAAGCGCGACCCATAACCATTCGACTGTGGCCGGCTCGTTGACCGGTTGCAACGTTTCGGGGGTGATCTGTTTGCGGAAATCGCCGCTAAACCAATCGGCGAGCGCGCGGCGACGCATGGTGCCGGGCTGATTCTCGCTCAGAACGGCCAAAAAGGCGTCGGCGTGGTGCGGCGCACGCAGCCGTGTGATTAATTCGGTTAGCGGTTCGATCTCCGTTTCGAGTTGCGGCACCACTTCAGCGATTTTGGCGGGAAGATCGTAGCGGCTGTCGAGCAAGGCGACGGTCACGCGGCGCGCTTCGATGGTGACTTCGTGGTGACTCAGCCAAATGCGCATGTCGCGGCTCATCAGCGACCAAAAGGCAAGCAGATCACCGTCACGCGGGGTATCCATGTCGAGCTGATCGTGGGGACCACCGACGATGGTGCGGCTGGAGCGCGAGCGGTGGGTGGTCAGGGTGATTGGCAGAGGGGGCAAACCCTTGTTAAGCGTGACTTCGACCGTCAGACAGAGGCGGCTGCCCGAAGAATCGTGGCGTTCTTCTTTAAACACCTTGGTAGACACGCCCGGCATCAAGGGAAAGGTTCGGCCTGGTTGGATTTTTTGGTTTTCGGGGAGCTGCGATAAATGATAATCCAGCCGTTCCTTTGAAATAGCCGGCCGGGCGATCTGGTGAATCACCAAGGCAAGGGCGCCAATGAAAACAAGTCCAATAAAAGCAGTCATAAAGTTTCCTATATAAAAATGAACGTTCATAGAGCAGGGGAAATTGAACCTAAGAGGCGCGATAAGAGCGAGAGGGTTTGGCTAAAGATCTGGAGCGAATGGGTTTGAAAAAAGCGGACCGGGGCCGCGCTCGGCTCGCACCCGTTGGGTGCGGTGAGCATTTTTACAGGCCGTTGCAGCCCAGATATTTAGCTAAAACCTCCGCGACTTATGGCGTTTCTTAGGTTGAGGCTAAGGTGGATAAAGCCGCGATGGGAAAGGCGTGATGTACCACCGAAACGGGTAAAACAGGGTCGGTCAAAAATGGGCTTGAAGCGGCATTCTGGATTCATTAGGATGAGGGTTATCGCGTGCGGACAATTTATTGAGTCAGACGTTTTTTACGCGTGAGGGGCGGCGATAAACGGTGGCGACTTTCTTTTGCCCGCTCAATTTTCGACTTTTTATTAAACCAAGGAACACTATGACTGCCAAGCCGACTCCAGCCTCGCGGTTCAATTTACAGCCAGGCGACGTGATTTCTTATTCCGCCGGTAGCACGCAAACCGGACCGGAGGGTTTCCGAAAATTGGGCGGCGGCGCCAATCCGCTGGCCGAGGTGCTGCAGCGCCGGCCCGACATCGCCGTCCATTTTGTCAACGGCACCGTGGTGGTGGTGAACGCTTATCCGGCCGCGCTGGGTACCTTTTCGTTTGGCGTCACCATCGATACCTATCTTAGCCCGCGCGTGCTGACGCGGGCGCTGCAATTGGCCGCCGCCGATCAGCACCCGACGGTGTTGACGGGGCAACCGCTGTTCCTTGCCGATGCTTTGCTCAAACATCTAGACGGCGGGTTTGCCTTGCCGTCGACGCTGTTGTTGTCGCTGGGTGGGTACGCCATGCCCGCCGGCTTGGAGCAGTTGCTGCGCGACCTGCTGGCACCGGTGGTGGAACACCTGTTTATCCTGCAGTTTTTCGGCGCGGCCGAGGTTGATGCCGGCTGTTTTATGGGCTGGTCGCGCACCGCCGCCGGCGAGGTGATTTACCTACCGCGCTCCGATGTGCGCGTGGCGCTGGAAGGCGATCGCCTTGCCATCGGGTTAAGCGCCGCCCCCGACGAACCTCTGTTCGCTACCGGCGATCAGGCGCGACAAGAAGGCGAGGGCTACGTGATTTGGAACGACCGCCGCCTGCATCCCGAAGTCGGCGCCGCCTTGGCCGGCTGGGACGACACGGCTTGGCGCCGGCGCACCGGTTACGTGGTGCGCACGTCCGACGGGCTCGCCATTCAGTTGCGTGAGGGCGTGACCGTGGCCGAAGCCGGCGAGTTGGATTTTTACGATTTTGGCAAGCACCATGGCTTTTCATGGCTGAACAAACCCTATTGGAGATAAAACCATGCCGTCGTTTTTAATTCGATTCGCCGAAAGCGAGGCCGACCGCCACGCGATTTTCCGTTTTCGTTACGACCTTTACGTGACCCAACAAGGGTTGTTCCAAGAGGAAGCCGACCACGAGCGCAAGTGGTTAACCGATGACGGCGACAGCAAGGGTCACCTGGTGATGGCGGAACTGTCGGGCAAACTGCTCGGCACCGCCCGTTTGACCTGGGGCGCCGACGCGCCTTTTAGCGAGGAATACCGCGAACTTTACAACCTCGACGCTTTTAACGGGGTTTTGGCAGATCGCGACATCATGATTGGCACGCGCTTGCTGGTGGATCCCGAGTTTCGCGGCGGCTTGTTGTTGTTCCAGATGCTGTGGTTTTGTTTTGAGTTTTCCGCGCGCAACAGCGTTGAGGTTTACCTGGGCAATTGCGAGCCGCATTTGGTGGCGGCCTACCACAAAATCGGCTTTCGGCCGTTTGGTGCGCTTTCAAACCATCCAACCAACGGCATGTTGGTGCCGGTCGCCTGTTTGGCCGGCGATTTTGAATACCATCGCCAAATAAAATCGACGATGCTGCCCGCGCTGTTGAATCGGCCGACGCCACCACGCTATCTCCCGGAGTTGCGGCGCATTTTGGCCGACCACGTGCCCGTCGTTGGTGAAGTCGACCGTTCCGAACACTTTTGGGATGAGGTTAACACCTTGCTCAACGACCCCGAGCACGGCCTGTGCGGTGGTTTGTTCGAGCGCGAAGAGGCCTTGGTTTTGCTCGCCAAAAGCCAGCTCATTCGCTGCCCGGCCGAAATGGCCGTCATTCGTAAAGACCACGTATCGCAGACGGTGTACATCCTCCTCGACGGTAGCTTGCGCGTGTTGGACGGTGAACGCGAGGTGGCGGAGGTGACGCGGCGCGGTGCACTGGTGGGGGAAGTCGCCTTTTTTGCCCAGCGCACGCGGATGAGCGATGTGGTTGTCGGTGCCGACGGCGCCACGCTGCTGGCGCTTAACCACAGCACGCTGAAACGCTTGATTAAAGGTTACGGCACTCAAGCGGCCAAATTCCTTTTGTACGTAACCCGCGAGCTCTCCGAAAAACTGCTGGAACGGGCCGCTCGATCTTGACGCGTTTTGCGGTGGGTTCCGCGATTCACCGGAAAAACTTGCAATAAAGTTGCGGACAAAAAGACGGGTTGTCGCCTAAAATAACACCATTATTTCGATTGATTCGATATCTGAACCGAGATGAACTATTCCTATCACGCGCGCTCGTTGTGCCTGCGCCGGTTTTGACCGCCCCCAGTTTGAAATCGCGCATGCGACGGTATTCCGTATTAGGACCGCTTCAGTAAATTACTGGCTTTTCTACCCGTTCCGGTACCTGTTTCCATGGCGCCGCTTGCTTTCGTGCATCGTTTCGCCGTTCATGCCTTTGTTCCATCACCGGGGTTTTAGCCTGCTTTGCGGACAGTTTTTTTCTCGATTTAGAACCAAATTCGATGGTGACGGGTTCTTTGGAGGAAAACGGTTATGAATGGATCTCAGTTTTTAACTGAACTGGCGGAGCTCGGCGTTAAGCTCGCCGTTGTGGACGGCCAACTCAAGATCAAGGCGCCCAAAGGCGTGTTGACCGCCGCGCTCAAGCAACGTTTGGCCGACGCGAAAAGCGAACTGCTCGACTTGTTGAGCACGCGATCAGGTCGGCGCGACCAGACGCGTTTGCCGCGCATTGTGCCCGATCCCGAGCAACGGCACGATCCCTTTCCGCTGACCGACATCCAGCAAGCCTATTGGATAGGCAGCCAGTCGGATTTCGACATGGGCAACGTCGACATCCACATATACACCGAAATCGACAGCACCGATCTGGATCTGAGCGCGCTGGAACGGGCGCTCAACCAAACGATCGCGCGCCACGACATGTTGCGGGCGGTGGTTGAGAAAAATGGTGAACAGCGCATTTTGGCCGAGGTGCCGCACTACGCGATTGCCGTTACCGACTTGTCGGGTATGGCCGTAGCGCAGCAGGAAACGCGTTTGGCGGCGATTCGCGAGCAGATGTCGCACAGTGATCGCGACCATGCCGTGTGGCCGGGTTTTGCCGTGACCGCCACACGCCGTGATGCGCGCTGCACGCGCCTGCACTTTTCCTTCGACCTGTTGCACATCGACGGCGGCAGCCTGCAGTTGATGTTCCGTGACTTGGCCGCTTATTACCGCGACGCCGAGGCCCAATTGCCGGCACTGGCGTTGTCTTATCGCGATTACGTCTTGGCCGAACAAGCGCTGCAAGAAACCGAGATGTACCGCGAATCGCTCGATTACTGGCGCCGTCGCGTTACTGATTTACCCGCTGCGCCGCAGCTACCGTTACAGCGTGAACTGCTCGCCGGCGAACAGCCGCGTTTTAACCACGGCGGCGCCGTGCTCGAACGCGACGATTGGGCCGCGATTAAATCGCAGATTAGCCGGCGCGGTTTTTCGCCGCCGGCGGTGTTGCTGACGGCCTTTGCCGAGGCCTTGGCCAATTGGTCGGCGGAAGCCGCGCTCACCGTTAACGTCACCATGTTCAACCGCTTGCCGATGCACCCGCAAATCAACGACATCCTCGGCGACTTCACCTCGATGGTGTTACTCGGCATGCGTCACGAAACGCAGCACAGTTTTGCCGATCGCGTGCGTCGCGTGCAGGAAACGCTGTGGTCGGCCTTTGAACATCGCCACGTGAGCGGCGTGCAGGTGCTGCGCGAATTGGCGCGGGTGCGTGGCAGCCGTTCCGGTGCACTGATGCCGGTTGTTTTCACCAGTTTCTTGAACCTCGAAGACGGCGGTTCGTCGGCACCGTCGAGTGCCTTACGCGAATTCGGCGACATTGTGTTTTCCATCAGCCAAACGCCACAGGTGTGGCTTGACCACCAAGTCATCGAGGACGACGGCCAACTCCTGCTCAGTTACGATGCCGTCGAGCAGATTTTCCCGCCGCGCATGATTGCCGATCTCTTTGCCGGTTACCGGCGCCTGCTGCAACAGCTCGGTCGCGCCGAAACGTGGGACCGCCCACCGCGCGATTTGATTGACCCGGCTCAGCTTGAACAACGGCGGCTCATCAACCAAACCGAAACCGAACTGCCCGAGAAAACCCTGCGCGATTTGTTCGTCGCGCGGGTCGCCGCCATGCCGGGTCAGACCGCCGTCGCCACAGAATCGCTGCGTTTGACCTACGCCGAACTGGCGCGGCGAGTTAACCGGCTCGGTCACTGGCTGCAACAGCACGGCACCGCCCCCGATCAACTGGTGGGTGTGGTCATGGAAAAGGGCTGGGAGCAAATCGTCGCGGTGCTGGGCATCCATGCGGCCGGTGGCGCCTACGTGCCGATCGACCCCGAGCTGCCAAGCGAGCGCCTGCAGTTTTTACTGCGCGACGGCATCATTCGCGTCGTGTTGACGCAACGCAAATTGGAAACGCGTTTGACTTGGCCGCCCGGCCTGACCTTACTTGCTCTCGACAGCGAACGCGAAACCGCCGCCTTGCCCGTCGATTGCGAGCAAGCGCCGCCATGTAACGCCGGCCCCGGTCATTTGGCATACGTACTCTATACCTCTGGTTCGACCGGCGTGCCCAAAGGCGTCATGATCGAACACCGCGCCGTCGTCAACCGCATGCTTGATATCAACCGCCGTTTTAGCATCGATCACCACGATCGTTTGCTGAGCGTGACCGCCTTGCACCACGACCTGTCGGTTTACGATGTGTTTGGCGTTTTGGCCGCCGGCGCGACCTTGATTCTGCCGCGCGCCAACCTGCGCCTCGACCCCGCTCATTGGCTGGGCTTACTCCTGCGCGAACGGGTGACGCTGTGGAACTCGGTGCCAACGTTCCTGAAGATGTTGGTCGAGCATTTGGAGAAACAAGCGGACGAAGCGCCGCGCCCGGATAGCTTGCGCTGGGCGATTGTGGCCGGTGACTGGATTCCGCTCGATTTGCCCGAACGGCTGCGGCGCCAAGTAGGCGCCTTGCGTTTCATTGCCTCCGGCGGCCCCACCGAAACCACGATTTGGGATATTTGGAACGAAGTTGAGCAGGTCGACCCTGCTTGGAAAAGCATTCCCTACGGCAAACCGCTGGCCAATGCGCGCTACCACATTCTCGACGAAGCGGGCCGACCCCGTCCCAACTGGGTTCCTGGCGAAATGTGTATTGCGGGTGCGGGTTTGGCGCGTGGTTATTGGCGGAATGAGGAAGCATCACGCGCCTTTTACCAAGACCCGGAAAGTGGCGAGCGCCGTTACCGCTCCGGCGATTTGGGCCGCGTTTTGCCCGACGGTTCGATTGAAATCCTGGGGCGCAAAGATTTTCAGGTCAAAATTCGCGGCATGCGCATTGAGCTCGGCGAAATTGAAAGCGCGATTGCCAAACACGCGCAGGTCCGCGAAGTGGTCGTCGTCCAAATCGGCGAACGTTTCGGTGACAGCCGTTTGGCCGCCTATCTGGTCGCCCGCGACGAGGGCGGTGCGCCCGATTTGGAAGCGCTGCGCAACTTCCTCGCCGACCGCCTGCCGCCGTATATGGTGCCCGCCGTCGTCGTGCATCTCGACCACTTGCCGCTGGGTCGTACTGGTAAAGTCGACCGCGGCGCTTTGCCCGCACCCGACAGCGCGCGCCTTAGCAATGAACCCGCCGCCTTTGTGGCACCGCGTACCGAGATGGAAGAGCAGGTGGCGCAAATTTGGCGTGACGCGCTTAACTTAAGTGAACTCAGTGTTGAGGCCAACTTAATCGACCTTGGCGTCAACTCACTGACGGCATTACAGGTTAACGGCTTGCTCCAGGAAACCTTTGGTGTGGCTTTGCCGCTGCGGCTGTTGTTGGAAGCACCAACGGTGGCCGGTTTGGCGCACGCCATCCACGAAATGGAGCGCGAGGCCGGCGCCGTGTTCCAGTATCCGACGGTGACGCCCGATGAACGTAACCGCCATGAACCCTTCCCGCTCAACCCGATCCAGCAAGCTTATTGGATGGGCCGCCTCGACACCTTCGAGCTGGGCAACGTGGCGGCGCAGTACTACTTAGAATTCGAAATTCTCAACGCCGACCTGGTCCGCGTCAACCGCGCCTGGAACAAAGTGATTCAGCGCCACGACATGTTGCGTGCGGTGGTGCGCGGCGACGGCATGCAGCAGATATTGGCGCAGGTTCCCGATTACGAGGTAAGCCTGACCGACATGCGCGGTTGGTCGGCGGCCGACCAAGAACGCGAACGCGAGGCCTTGCGCCAACGCATGGCGCACCAAGTCATGGCCACCGATCAGTGGCCGTTGTTCGAGTTCCGCGCCACGCGCATTAACGACCAGGTTCGCTTCCATTTCTCGCTCGATTTGCTGATTGCCGACGCCTGGAGTGCGCAAATTCTGTTTAACGATTTCCGCCGTTTTATGGAGGACCCCAGCCTCGCGATTGATCAACCCGTGCTCAGTTTCCGCGATTACCTGTTGGCCGACGCCGATCTCCACGACAGTGCGCCCTTGCAAGCCGCCCGTGCCTATTGGCGCGACCGCCTCGACGCTTTGCCGCCCGCGCCGTCGTTGCCGCTGGTGATGAACCCGGCCGACTTGGATAAGCCGCGGTTTGTGCGGCGCGTCCATCGTCTCGACGGGGCCGCCTGGTCGCTGCTCAAAGCGCATGCCACCGAGGAAGGATTCACGCCGAGCGGGCTGTTGTTGACCGTGTTCGGTGAGGTGCTGGCGCGCTTCGGCCGCCACCAGGCGCTCACGCTCAACGCGACCACCTTCCGCCGTCTGCCGTTGCATTCAGAGGTGCAGGCGATTGTCGGCGACTTCACCTCGCTGACCTTGCTGGCGATTGATTGCCGCCCCGAACAGAGCCTCAACGAACGGGCGCGCACCGTGCAGGAACAACTGTGGGCCGACCTCGATCACCGCGCGGTGAGCGGTGTCGAGGTCCTGCGCGACCTGGCGCGGCGGCAGGGGCGCAAGCCAGGTGCCTTGATGCCCGTCGTTTTTACCAGCTTATTGACCCGTTACGAAGGCGATCAAGGTGCCGGTGCCGGCGAAGTGGCCGACTATAAAGAAGTGTTTGCCTTGTCGCAGACGCCGCAGGTTTGGCTTGATCACCAGGTCGTCGAACGCGGCGACGCGCTGGTGCTCAACTGGGACGCCGTCGAAGATTTGTTCCCGGTCGGCTTGCTCGACCACATGTTTGCGCTTTACACCGGCTACCTGGAAGCCTTGGCCCACAACCGCAATCTGTGGCGCGAGCGCGGAGGCTTTGACGCCGCCTTGAGCGCGACTGATGCGTCCGCCTTCGCCGCTTTCCGCCAAGCATTGCAGCCGTTGGCCGGCGCCAACCGCACCGAAGCGCCCGGCGCCGGTGCAACCCTGCTCGACTTGTTCGAGGTTCACGCCGAGGCCGCGCCCGAGCAGCCCGCGATTATTACCGCGCAGCGCACGCTGAGCTACGGCGATGTCACCGCCATGTCGCGCCGCATTGGCCATTGGCTGGCGGCGCAGGCCGTCGCGCCAGGTGAACGAGTTGCCGTCATTATGGAAAAAGGTTGGCCGCAAATGGTGGCGGCGCTCGGCGCACTTCAGGCCGGTGCCGCTTACTTGCCGATTGATCCCGCATGGCCCAAGGAACGGCGCGATCACATTCTGCTGCAATCGGGTGTGCGCGCTGTGCTTGTCGATCAACGCCAACAGGCCGCGCTCGATCTCGACGGCTACGAAACGCTGGCCGTCGATGGTACCGAACCCAACAAATACGCGACCACGCCGTTGTCGCGCGCGACCCGGCCCGACGACCTCGCCTACGTCATTTTCACGTCGGGCTCGACCGGTTTACCCAAAGGCGTCGCCATCGAACATCGCGGCGCGGTCAACACCATTCTCGACGTCAATCGCCGTTGGCATGTCGGTGCCGGCGACCGCGTGTTCGGTCTCTCGTCACTGACTTTCGATCTCTCCGTTTACGACCTGTTCGGCAGCCTCGCCGCCGGCGCCGCCGTTGTCTTACCCGAAGCCTGGGCCGACCGCGATCCGAGCCATTGGCTTGAGATGATGCATCGCCACCAAGTCTCGATTTGGAACTCGGTTCCGGCGCTGATGGATCTGCTGTGCACCTACAGCGAGGCGCGGCCGGAACACACGCCGGTGCTGTGGCCTGAGTCGCTGCGGCTGGTCATGCTCTCCGGCGACTGGTTACCGCTGTCGATTGCCGACCGCGTGCGTGGTTACGTACCCGACTGCCGCGTCGTCAGCTTGGGTGGTGCCACCGAAGCGTCGATTTGGTCGATTTGCCACGAAATTGAGCAGGTCGATCCCGCCTGGTCGAGCATTCCCTACGGCAAGCCGATGGCCAATCAGCAGTTTTACGTGCTCAACAGTCGTTTGGAACTGTGCCCGCCGCACGTGCCGGGGGAGCTGTACATCGCCGGGATGGGTCTGGCGCGCGAGTACTTGGGCGACAAGGACAAAACCAACGCCGCCTTTATTCGCTACGAAGGTCCCGCCGCTCCGGCCGGTCCGCAACCCGGCCAACGTCTGTACCGTACCGGTGACTGGGGTGCCTACCGCGCCGACGGCGTGATCCTGTTCCTCGGACGCGAGGACACGCAGGTCAAGGTGCAGGGTTACCGCATTGAACTGGGTGAAATTGAAACCGTACTGGCCCGTGCCGAAGGGGTGGGGCGGGCGGTGGCCTTGGCTGTCGGCCCGCCGCAAGGGCAACGGCGGTTGGTTGCCTTCGTCGTGCCCGCCGAGGGTGCCGAACTGCAACCCGAAGCGCTCAAGCAACATGCCGCGCGCCACTTGGCCGAGTACATGGTGCCGCCGTCGTTATTCCTCGTCGACAGCCTGCCGCTGACCGCCAACGGCAAGGTCGACCGCGCCCGTCTCGCCGAAAGCGCGGCCGCCGGTGCCGACCTCGCCGCTGACGGCGCCGCACCGCGCACGCCGCTCGAGGCTGAGCTGGCCGCCATCTGGGGTGAGTTGTTGGAGCAGCCGGTCGTCGCCGTCGACCAGACCTTGTTCGATTTAGGCGGTAACTCGCTGATTGCGATTCGGCTGTTGGCCTTGTTGCAGGAGCGTTTTGGCGTCGCCGTCGACCTGCAAACCTTATTCGCCGCACCGACCGTGGCCGGTTTGGCCGCCGCCGTTGGTCGACAAAAAGCGTCGCGAGGTGAAACCGGCGCCGACGGCAACGATCTCGCCGCCATGCGTTTGGTGCACCAGCCCGAAGCGCGTTACCAACCCTTCGCGCTCAGCGATATTCAGCAAGCCTATTTGCTCGGCCGTATGTCGCAGCTCGAGTTGGGCAACGTCGCCGCCCACGCCTACTTCGAAATTGAAGTCGCCCAAGGTGATCCGAGTCGTATCGTCAACGCCTGGAACCGCTTGATTCAGCGCCACGACATGTTGCGCGCCGTGTTCAGCGAAGACGGCACCCAGCGCGTGCTCGAAGAAGTACCCGAGTACAGTATTCCCATTAACGACCTCGCCGCCATGGCGCCCGATGAAGCCCAAGCCTTGTTGCGCGACATTCGCGACGAGCTGTCGCACCAGGTTTTGCCCGCCGATCAATGGCCCTTGTTCGACCTGCGCATCAGCACCTTCGCCGGCGGGCGTATGCGCATTCACATCAGCTTCGATTTGCTGGCCGCTGACGCTTGGTCGTCGCAAATTCTGTTCCTCGAGCTGTGGACCTTAGCCGAGAATCCGCAAACCGTGCTCGCGCCGTTGACGACGACCTTCCGCGACTACATGCAAGCCGTCGAAGCCTTGCCGCAAACGGAGCGCTACGCCCGCGACCGCGCCTACCATCAACGGCGTCTTGAGAACCTGGCACCGGCGCCGGCGTTGCCGTTGATGGTTGATCCTTCGACGATCGAGCAGCCGACCTTTGCCCGCCGCGCCGGTCGACTCGACGCCGCCACTTGGGAACGCATCAAGCAACGCGCCTCGCGGGTTGGCGTGACGCCGTCCGGTTTGTGTTTGGCCGTCTACGCCGAGGTGCTGGCTTGTTGGAGCACCTCGCCGCGATTCACCCTCAACGTGACCACCTTTAACCGCTTCCCGATCCACGAGGAAATTCAAGCGCTGGTGGGTGATTTCACCTCGCTTTCACTGCTGTCGGTGGAACCCGTTACCGGCGATTTCGAAATGCGTTGTCGCGCGTTGCAGGAAAGCTTATGGGCCGATCTCGATCACCGCACCTACTCCGGTGTGCAGGTCATGCGCGATTGGGCGCGGTTGCTGGGGCGCGCGCCCGGCGCTTTGCTGCCGGTTGTCTTTACCAGCCGGCTGTTCTCGGCGAGCGGCGTGCATGACGACGACGGAGAACAGGCCGTGCCTGGCGGCGAGGTTGTGTTTAGCGTCTCGCAAACGCCGCAGGTGTGGCTCGACATGCAGGTTGGCGAAGAGGGCGGCGCGCTTACCTGGACCTGGGACGCCGTCGAAGCGCTGTTCCCGCCCGATTTACTCGACGCCATGTTTGCCGCCTACGCGACCATCCTCAACCGCCTCGGTGAGGACGAGAGCTGGTGGCATGCGACCTCGATGGATTTGGTGCCCGCCGCTGCGAGCAAGATGGTCGCCGACAGCAACGCCACCCAACGCAACTTCCGTCGCGGTGACTTGTACAGCTTGGTTGCCGAGGCCGCCGCCGCCAATCCGCAAGCCGACGCCGTGCTCAGTGAACGGCGCCGACTCAGTTACGGCGACCTGATTCAGGAAGCCAACGCCTTGTGCCTGCAGCTCAAGCACCACGGCGTGAAGCCTGGCGACAACGTGGCGGTTTACATGGACAAAGGTTGGCGCCAAGCCGTCGCCGTGTTGGCGATTGTGCAAGCCGGCGCCGCCTATGTGCCGATTGATCCCAGTTGGCCCAAGGCACGGGTCGCCATGATCCTCGAGGATTGCGGTGCCACCGTGCAGGTGACGCAACCGCGTTGGGCCGACCAAAGCGCGGGCCTGCCGTGTGAGAGCTGTGTGGTGGTGGAGCAGCCGCGCCACGCGCTTGCCGACCGCGTTGAGACCCTTGTCGTCGATGACCACCAATTGGCCTACATTATTTTCACCTCGGGCACGACCGGCCGTCCCAAAGGCGTCGCCATCGAACATCGCGCCGTCGTCAACACCTTGGAAGACATGCGCACACGCTTTGATCTGCGCGCCGACGACCGCGTTTTCGGCCTCTCCGCGCTGACCTTCGACCTGTCCGTGTTTGACCTGTTCGGGGTCTGGCTGGCCGGTGCGGCGGTGGTCTTGCCCGAAGAAAGCGAACGCCGCGAGCCCAAGGCCTGGGCGCGTTTGTGTCGCAGCTACGACGTCACCGTTTGGAACTCGGTCCCGCAATTATTGGAAATGTTTTTGGAACACGCCGGCGACGACGGCCAACGCCTACCTGCCGGTTTGCGCTTGGCGCTGTTGTCGGGTGACTGGCTGGCGACCGACATCCACAGCCGGCTGCAAAGCCTCGTGCCAGGCGCCAAGGTGATCAGCTTGGGCGGCGCCACCGAGGCCGCTATTTGGTCGATCTTGTATCCCTTGGCCGAAGGATTCGACGGTTGGAACAGCGTGCCTTACGGACGGCCGATGGCCAACCAAACCATGCACGTGCTCGACGACACCCTGCGCGAGCGACCGCCGTGGGTAACCGGTGAGCTGTACATCGGCGGCGTCGGCTTGGCGCGCGAGTACAGCGCCGACCCCGTCAAAAGTGCCGCCGCTTTTATCACCCACCCGCGCAGCGGCACGCGCCTGTACCGCACCGGCGATCTCGGTCGCCGTCGCCCCGACGGTTTGATCGAGTTCCTCGGTCGCCGCGACTTTCAGGTCAAAATCGGTGGCTTCCGCATTGAGTTGGGCGAGGTCGAAGCCGCGCTCACCAAAGCGCCAGGCGTCGCTACCGCCGTTGTCGAGGCGATTGGCGACCCGCGCGGGAACAGACGTTTGGTGGGTTACCTGGTGCCCGTGCAAGCCGACAGTGAACTCGACCACGATGTGATTGGTGCCTTCCTCGCCGACCACCTGCCGCCCTACATGATCCCCGCCGCCTTGGTCGACCTGAGTGCCTTGCCGCTGACCGCCAACGGCAAACTCGACCGCAAAGCGTTGCCCGTGCCCGAAGCGTTGAGCGGTGACCACGGCGCGTTGAACCTGCCGCGCACGCCGGTCGAGAAACAACTCGCCGCCATTTGGTGTGAACTGCTCGGCTTGGAACGCGTCGGCGTTGACGACGGCTTGTTCGCGCTGGGTGGCAACTCGCTGATCGCCATTCGCATGGTCGCCATGATGCAGGACCGCCTCAACGTCGCGCTTGAGCTGCGCCACCTTTTTGAAACGCCGACCATCGCCGAGTTAGCCGCTACCGTTGCACGTTTGCGCCTTGCCGGCGGTGACGAGAGCCAGGCCCCCGATGAGCTGAAACTCGAGTTGGATCCGGCCAACCGTTTTGCGCCGTTCCCGCTCAACGAAGTGCAGCAAGCGTATTGGCTAGGTCGCCGTCAGGGCATCGAGCTCGGCGGGGTCGCCGCCCACAGTTATACCGAGCTGGAATCGACCACGCTCGATCCCGAACGGGTCCAGGCCGTGTGGCGAATCCTCATTGAACGCCACGATATGTTGCGCGCCGTCATCGCCGAAACCGGTGAGCAGCGCGTGCTCGATCCGGCCACCTTGCCCGCCTTCGAAATTCCCGTTGCCGATTTGAGTGCGATGCCCGAAAGTGAGCGCAGCGCCGCTTTGCAGGCGACGCGCGCGCGCATGTCGCACCAGGTCCTCGACACGGCGACCTGGCCGCTGTTCGAAATTTGCATTTCGCGTTTGGCGCCCGACAAAATTCGCATCCACTACAGCTTCGATTTGCTCATCTCCGACGCGTGGTCGTCGCAGTTGCTGATTCTCGAATTCGCCTACTTCTACGCCAAACCCGAGGCCGTGCCGCCGCGCCCGGCCGTGACCTTCCGCGACTATACCTTGGCCATGGTCGACAAGGAGTTCAGCGGCCGTTACCGTCGTGATCGCAACTACTGGCGCCGCCGCCTCGACACGCTGCCGCCCGCGCCCGAGTTGCCGCTGGAGAAGGACCCGGCCACGTTGACGCAGCCAACCTTTGTGCGCCGGTTCGGCAGCTTGGCCCGCGAAGACTGGACTGCCTTGCAACAGCAGGCGACGCGGTTGGGCGTGACACCGTCCGGCCTCTTGATGGCCGCTTATGGCGAGGCCTTGGCCGCGTGGAGCCGCCAACCCCATTTCTGCCTCAACGTGACCACCTTTAACCTCATGCCGCTGCATGAGGACATTAACAACGTCGTCGGTGATTTCACCTCGTTGACCTTGCTCGAGGTTGACGCCTCACCGCGCGGCGGCGAGACCTTCGCCCAGCGCGCACGCGGCGTGCAGGAACAACTATGGGCCGACCTCGATCACCGCACCTACAGTGGTGTCGAGGTCATCCGCGACCTTGGTCGTGTGCGCGGCCAAGCGCCAGGCGCGCTCATGCCTGTTGTTTTTACCAGTCGATTGTTCCGCGATCCCGGCGTGGTTCAGGAATCGGGCGCTGAGGATTTCCCTTACGGGGAAGTGGTCTACAGCGTTTCGCAAACGCCGCAGGTCTGGCTCGACGCCCAGGTTCAGGAGGAAGACGGTGTCTTGAAATGGAGCTGGGACGTGGTCGAGGACTTGTTCCCGCAGGGTTTGATCGACCGCCTCTTCGATGCGCACACCCAGCTCTTGCAGCGTTTGGCGCGCGCGGAACAGACCTGGCGCGACCGCGCGCTGTCGTTGTGTCCGTCCGCCGATCGCGCGCTTTACCGCGAGACCAACCGCACCGAGTTCGATTTCGGTGCGGTCGCTGATTTGACGATGGATCAACTCGTCGGCCGCGCCGTCGCCAAACACGGCGCGCGCCCAGCCGTGATTACACCGACGCGTACCTTAACCTATGACGCCTTGTGGCAGGCCGCCGCCGGCTTGGCCGTGCGTTTGTCGGCCTACGAACTGCCGGAAAACCGCATGATCGCCGTGTTGTTGCCCAAGGATTGGCGACAGGCTGTTGCCGTTTTGGCCGTCCAACGTCGCGGTGCCGCCTACTTGCCGATTAACCCCGAATGGCCGCACGAACGGCGTGACCGCATTCTCGACCAAGCCGGCGTCGCTCTGGTTCTGGCTGACGCGGATGCCGCGAGCTTGGCCTTGCCCGACGGCGTCGCTTTGCATCGGCTTGTTGACGGTGATTTCGACGGTGAAGGCGCCGACTTGGTTGCCCACCAAACGCGCAGCGACGACCTGGCATATGTGATTTTTACCTCCGGTTCGACCGGCGCGCCCAAAGGGGTCGCCATCGAACATCGCGGTGCCGTCAACACCTTGCTCGATATTAACCGCCGTTACGGCGTCACCGCCGACGACCGCGTCTTGGCGCTTTCGAACCTGACCTTTGATCTGTCGGTTTACGATCTGTTTGGCGTGTGGGCCGCCGGCGGTGCCACCGTGATTCCGCCCGCTGAGGCTTATCGCGATCCGCTGGTGTGGTCCGAGCTTGGGCACCAACATCAGGTCACGTTGTGGAACTCCGTGCCCGCGCTGCTCGACATGATGTTGACGTTCGCCGAAACCCATGCGGGCGCAGTCCCCGCCAAGTTGCGTCTGGCCATGCTCAGCGGCGACTGGTTGCCGGTCGACATTGCTGACCGCCTGCGTGCCGCACGGCCCAATGCCGCCACCGTTAGCATGGGCGGCGCCACCGAATCCTCGATTTGGTCGATCTACTTCCCGGTGCCGACACCGACACCCGCCTGGGCGTCGGTGCCCTACGGTAAACCCTTGGCCAACCAGACCTTCCACGTACTCGACAGCCATATGCAGGAACGACCCTTCCATGTGCCAGGCGAGCTTTACATCGGCGGTGTCGGCTTGGCGCGCGAGTACTACCGCGACACCGCGCGAACCCGTGCCGCCTTTGTTGAGGACGGCCAAGGCCGCCGCCTTTACCGCACCGGCGATATGGGTCGTTACTTGCCCGACGGCAACATCGAGTTTCTTGGTCGCGAGGACAACCAAGTCAAGGTCCAGGGTTTCCGCATCGAACTCGGCGAAATCGAAGCCGCCCTGGCCCGTTACCCGCAAATCACCTCAGCGGTGGCGGCCGCGCCTTACCTGGCGGCCGGTTCCAAAGCGCGCCGCTTGGTCGCTTACATCGTCGCTCAAGCCGGTGATCCCGTTGACCAAGACCACCTGCGCGCCTTCCTCGCCGAGCTGATTCCCGACTACATGATTCCGGCCACCTACGTCGTGCTCGACAGCCTGCCGTTGACCGCCAACGGCAAGGTCGACCGCAACGCTTTGCCCGACCCTGGTGCCGCCTTCGAGGCCGAACAACACGCGCCGCGCACGCCCACCGAAGAACGGCTGTGCCGCATTTGGGCCGATCTGCTCGGTGTCGATAAAGTCGGCATCGACGATAACCTGTTCGATCTCGGCGGGACCTCGGTCGTGGCTATCCAATTGCTCAACGCCGTCCGCGACCAGTTCGCCATGGAACTGTCGATGCGGACCCTGTTCGAGAACCTGACCGTGCGCACCTTGGCGCTGGCCATGTCGCGCGCGCGTGCCACCGGCGAAGCCAAACTCGTCAGCGAGTTGCCCGCTTTGCGCGCCGACCTCGTCAACCGCTACGAACCCTTCCCGCTCAACGACATCCAACAAGCGTATTGGGTCGGTCGCATGGGTGCCTTTGGCATGGGTGAGGTCTCGGCGCACTACTACGTCGAAGTCGAATCGGAACGCCTTAACCTCGGTGGTTTTGTGTTTGCGTTGCGCGCCATGATCGAACGCCACGACGCCTTGCGCTTGGTCTTCAACAGCGACGGCTTCCAGCGCATCCTCGATCCCAAAACCCTGGCGCCGTACGAGGTTGTTGTCGATGACCTGCGCCACGGCGGTGCGGCCGAACGCGACCGCGTCCTCGCCGCAACCCGCGCACGCATGAGCCACCAAGTCTTGCCGCCCGAAGTGTGGCCGCTTTTTGAGGTCAAGGCCTCGCGCCTCACCGACAGCCGTTACCGTCTGCACCTTTCGTTTGACTTGTTGTTGGCCGACGCCTGGAGTTTCCAGTTGTTGTTTGGTGAGATGACCGAATTGGCGCGCAACCCAGAGAAGCAGTTGGCGCCATTGGAGATCAGCTTTCGCGACTACGTCGTGGCCGAGCAGAAGATGCGTGAAACCGACCGTTTCGCCCGCTCCGAACGTTATTGGCACGAAGCCGTGAAAACGCTGCCGATGGCGCCCGACCTGCCGTTGCGGCGCGGCGCCGACCTCACCAAAGCCCACTTCAACCGCTACGACGGCGTCATCCCCGCCGAGCAGTGGACCGGTTTGCAGGAGACCGCCGCCGCGCTGGGCGTGACGCCGACCGGCATGCTGATGGCGGCCTTCTCCGAGGTATTGGCGACCTGGAGTCGCGACCCCCGTTTCACGCTGAACGTCACCATGTTCAACCGCATGCCGCTGCACCCGCAGGTCAACATGTTGCTCGGTGACTTTACCTCGATGACCTTGGTCGCCGTCGATACCGCTCCCGGCGAAGACGACTGTTTCGCCTTGCGTGCCCGCGCTACCCAGGAACGCATTTGGACCGATCTCGATCACGGCGATTACGGCGGTGTGCGGGTGCTGCGCGACCTGCAGCGGGCGCGCGGTCGTGCCGGCGCCGTCACCATGCCGATTGTTTTTACCAGTCGTTTGTTTAAAATTCGCGGTTTTGAAGCGGGTGGGGAAGACCACATCGGCGACATCGTTTACAGCATTTCACAGACACCGCAGGTGTGGATCGACCACCAGCTCACCGAACGCGACGGCGCGCTTTGCTACAACTGGGACGTCATCGACCAATTGTTCCCGGCCGGCATGATCGACGATATGTTCGCCGCGTACCACCAACTGCTCACCGACCTCGCCTGTCGCCCCGAGCTGTGGCACGAACCCGTCCCGTCGCTCGTGCCCGAAAAGGAACGCGACGCCTTCCGTCAACTGAACCAGGCCGGCTTGGGTTTGCCGGATGCGTCCGGCAACCTGGTCGCCGACCTGTTCCTTGGCCTGCTCGACGCGCCTGCTCGCACCGCTTTAACCGTGGACGGTCGCGACGGCGTGGTGCAGCTCTCGCGTCGCGACTTAATTCAGCGCGTCGAAGCTGTGCGTGCCGTGTTGCGCGAACGCGGCCTCGGACCCGGCGCCCGCGTGGCGCTGATGGTGCAGTCGCCGTCCGCCTGGGTGCCCGCCCTGCTTGGCGCCATGGCCGCCGGTCTGGCCGTTGTGCCCGTTGATGCCGGCTTGCCCGCCGTACGGCGTCGCGAGTTCATCGATTTCGCTCAGGTCGATCTGATCCTCGGCGAAATCGCCACCGAAGCCTTGTGCCGAGAAAGCGCCGAACAGACGCCGCTATTGCTCGCCGATTGGATCCCGTCGGCGGCCGACCCCGTCGAGGCCGCCGCCATGCGTGGCTGGCCCGCGCAAACCGCGTCGCTGGTGGTGATGCAAACAGCCGGGGATGGCCGCATTGTCGCTGTCAACGTCAAGCAACCGTCCTTGGCGCAGGCCTTTAACAGCTTGAACGACCTGCGCGCCTTCTGTGGCGGCGGCGTCTTGCCCAGCAGCCCGCTCGCGTTCCCGCAGACCATGGTTCACCTGTTGTGGACCCTGTATTGCGGTGGCGAGTGGGTTGTGCCGCGTCAGGATCGTTTGCTCGACGCGGCATATTTGCTCGATCTACAACAACGCTGCGGTGTCGACGCCGTGCTCGGTGAAGCCGCTGTCGCCGACCTCCTGCTCAACGCGGCCGACGGCGACGGTCGCGGTTTACCCAAAGCCTGGCTGTTCGACGGCGAAGCGCCCAGCGCCGACCTTTGGCAACGCCTGCACCAACGCAATCCGGCTTCCGCGGTCTATCTCGCCGGCGCTGTCGAAAGCGGCTTTTGGTCGCATCGGTTCGATGCCGCCACCCTGAATCCCGAATGTGCCGTGGTGCCTTACGGTGCACCACTCGCCGGCCGCGAAGTATTTGTGCTCGACAAACAACTGCGTGTGCGTCCGACTTGGGTGCCAGGTGATTTGTATGTCGGTGGGGCCGCCGTGGTTGAGGGTTATGAAAACGATCCCGAGCGCGCTCGCCGTTTCTTTTTGCAAGTACCCGATCCGCTCGCTGACGGTCCCGCCGAGGAACGGCCGACGCGACGTTTGTTCCGCACCGGCCTCGTCGTACGTCGTCTGCCTTGCGGTTCCTTTGAGTTCCTTGACCGCGATGCGTCGCCTGTTAGCTTGCCACGTGGTCGCTTCCGTTTCTGCGAGACCGAAGCCATTTTGCGTGCCTATCCGGGGGTCGCCGACGCCGTCTGTGCCGCGCTTCCGCCACGTGACGCGGCTCCCGGTGATGTGAGTAAGCGGCTCGTCGCCTACGTTGTGCCCAAGCAGGGTCAAGCGCCGCCCGCATTGCCGCCGGCGCCACCCGACGGGGGTGCCCACGACGGCGAGATGCCGCGCATGCCCGATCCCGAGGCGCTGTACCGTACCTTGACCTTTGAACCCGTGTTCACGCCGCTCGAACGGCTGCAGTTCAAAATGGAACGACGTGGCCTGCGCGCCGATCGCGAAACGCGTCAACAAGTCGCCCTGGCGCCGGTGGCCACCGACGCGCGTGAGGACGCTGCTTGGATTCACCGCACCAGCCGGCGCCGGTTCCTCGCTGACGTACCCGTGCCCGCCGCCGACTTCGCCGCGTTGTTGGAACTGCTGCGCGCCCTGCAGCCCGACGGCGTCGCTTTACCCAAGTACCGTTATCCATCGGGTGGTGGCCTGTATCCCGTTCAGGTCTACGTCGCCGTGGCCGCCGGCCGTGTCGCCGACCTCGCCGCCGGCTTGTATTACTACCATCCCTTCAAGCACCAGCTCGCCTTACTCGATGACCGTGAGCTACCCGTCTCCATCCACGCGCCCGAGAACCGGCCGATTGCCGAGCCCGCCGCCTTCACCCTTTTCTTGGTGGGCAAACTCGATGCTGTCGCGCCGCTTTACCCCGAAATGGGGCGCGATTTCTGTGTGCTCGAGGCCGGTTACATCAGTCAGTTATTGATGGAACACACACCCGCCCGCCTCGGCTTGTGTCCGCTTGGCGGCTTGGCCTTTGGGGTCGTACGCGACCGGTTTGCGCTCGATGACAGCGACGACTTGGTGCACATGCTCGTCGGCGGCAGTGTCGCGCCACCCGCCGAGGATTTGCGCGAGGCCTTTTTGCGCGAACAGCTCGACAGCCGCGACTTCCAACAAATGACCGAACGCAAAGCCGTCGTCACCGCCGCGCCCGCCGCCGAACACGAGGGCGACGGCGATCACTGGGCACTGGTGCGGCCGCAGCAACCCGATTGGCATGAGGAAGCCATCTTCGATCCCGTCGGTCGCCTGCAGTTTAAGTTAGAGAAACGCGCCGTTCGCGCCGACGACGCCCTCGCCGACCACGTCGTGTTGACGCAGCAACCCGTCGCCGACCTGGAAGCGGCCTGGGCCAAACGGCGCAGTTACCGCCACTTCCTCAGCGAACCGGCACCGTTTGAGGCCTTTAGCGCCCTGTTGGCGTGTTTGCGCTCGCAGCAACCGCAAGGCACGCCGCTGCCCAAGTACCGTTACCCCAGTGGCGGCGGCTTGTATCCGGTGCAAACCTACCTTCATATCAAAGCCGACGGGGTCGCCGGTTTGGCCGCCGGTACTTATTATTTCGATCCCGTCGCCTGTCACCTGTGCCTGTTGCATGCCGACGTTGCGATTGAGGTCGAACGCCACGGTTTACCCAACCGCGCGATTTACGCCGAGGCCGCCTTTAGCATTTTCCTCGTCGGGAAGTTTGGCGCGGTCGCGCCGCTCTATCCCGGTTTGGCGCGTGACTTCTGTCTGCTCGAGGCCGGCTACATGGCGCAGTTGTTGTGTGATTCGGCCACCGAGCTGCAACTGGGTTTGACCCCGCTCGGCGGCTTGGATTTTGCGCCGATTCGGTCTTTGTTCGACCTCGACGACGACGCCGATTTGGTTCACGTTCTCGTTGGCGGTGCCGTCGCACCGATGGTGACCACCATTCGCGAGGCCATGGATGAAGGCACGCAAAAACCACCCGAGGCCAAGGTCGATGCCGCGAGCCTACGTCACTTCCTGAGTGAGCGTCTGCCCGAAACGCTGGTGCCCACCCGTTACCTGTTGCTCGACAGCCTGCCACTTGACGACGCCGGTCGCGTTGACCGCGCCGCCTTGCCCGATCCCGACGCCCTGCGCGAGGAAACCGTTTTCGAGGAACCTGCCGACGAAAGCGAACAGCGCATCGCCGACATTTGGCGCGAGGTCTTGGCCATGGACGCCGTCGACGTGGCGCGTAACTTCTTCGAGATGGGCGGCACCTCGGTGCAAATGGTTCAACTACAGGGACGCCTGCAGGAGCGCTTCGAGCGCAATGTGCCCTTGACCGAACTGTTCGAGTACCCGACCATTCGCGCCCAAGCCAAGTACTTTAATGCCGAAACCCAGGAACTCGATCGCGACGAGAGCAAACGCCAGGCCGAGCAGCGCAAAGCCGCGCGCAAACGTCGCAACCGCCGCGAGCGTTAACGCGCCGGGCGGCGTGATCCGTCCGGTTTTTGTCCTTTTCTCGATCAAACCCTTTTTCTCCTCCGTGTAACTAGTAGCGTCCAACCCATGACCGCTGTCGCCGTTTTTCTGCCGCCGGGGTCGGTCCCGGCAGGCTGCATGGCCGTGCCATGCCTTGGTGTTTGGTTGGGCTTCTACCTTGGTTTTAAGGAGACATCATGTCCGCTTATCGTGATATCGCCACAAGTTGGTTAAATCATCTCAATCCAGATTTATCACTGGATGACAACGGCACCTGTTACTTGCGTTATGGCAGTGCTCGCGGCCTGAAATTTAACGTGCCCCGACGCGGGAACTTCTTCCATTTTTCCGCCGTCTTGGCGGCCGCACCCGTTTCGGGTCGTCTCTTGTCAAAGGCCTTGCAGCTTAACATTCACCAGGAGAAAACCAACGGTGGCGCCGTTGCCATCGATCCACTTAGCGAGGATTTGGTTTTTGGCTATCGCCACAGCTTCGTCGACTGCGATTTCGTTGCTTTTCGCAACATCCTTGCAAATTTTGCGGAAACCGTTGAGGTCCTGGCTCAAGATCTTGAGCAAGTTGGGGTTATTGCCGAACCGACCGCTTCGGTGACACGGGGCCTGCCCCGCCATGGTGTGTTTTGTTGATACCTGAAAAGCCACATTAAAGGAGGTATGACCGATGAGTGGGCTCAATTTAGGCGCTGTCAAAAATACCGGTGCTGCAGCCGCGCCGGAAACAAACGTTAAAAGCAAAGCAAAAAAAGCGGAAGCGCCGCCACACGAGGGGACCAATCCCGGCGAGGGCAAGGACATGACCGCTGTTGCCAAACCGGCCAACATTACCGTGATGGCTGTAACCGGGACAACCGCAGGCGATGGGGTTCCGTCGGGTTCCGTGTCCGTCGATGGGATTCGCAATGCCAATAAGAAGGGTGCCCTTATCCGTTTTGCACCTGCCACCGAGGAGGCAGGCGCGGCCGCTACCGGTGACGGTTACTTCGCCGGCGGTGCTACCGATGTCGATGATAAGGCGACCGCCATGGTCGCGGCTCAAATGAAAAAGATGGGCATGGATGACCCTACCGAATTTTTGAGTCAGGACGCTTGGAATCAACGCTTGGGGAATTCGCTTTATGCCGGTGTGGGCATGACCGTGTCCGCCGCCCAAAAAAGCGAAACCATGGCCGGGGTTCTCAATGGTTTGTCCGGCATGAAGGTGCGTGTCCTCGAAGCCGGCCAGAGCGCCGGCGGTTCGGCCAAAAGTTACAACTACGAGGGCCACCAAACCTTCCGCAAGTTGGGTCGCGGTGATCTCGCCGGGATGCGCGAGCCACACCAAACCACCGATTTGGCAACCATCGCCACCCACGAATTAGGTGCTGAATTCGCCGATCTGCCGGATACGCCCGAAAATCGTGGCAAGTTGGTACGAGCCTTGACCGGGGCTTTGGTTGGCGAGATAAGCCATGCCCTCAACCACATGGCTGAGTAGCAAATGGATCGGCTTGCGGCCGTTTTCGCGGGCGCTCGTGCTTCAACGTGCACGGGTCGTCGCAATGCGGTGTAGGAACCACGATTGGGGCAACCCGTGCCGATCCCGCGCGCAAGCCGCCCATATTGCTTCTGAATCACGTTGGTGTTTTGTGGGGTTAATATATATTGTTTGAATATAGTGGGTTATGTGTTCGATTTGGTGCTGCCGGAATATTAAATGCAAGCCATTCATCGGTTGGGCGGGGTCTGGATCGGCACCCTTTCCGCCGCCACCGTAGCAGCGTTGCACCCTTTGCCGGCCATGGGCCGAAATGGGTGGGTTTTTAGTGAAAAATATGAATTTCGCAAAAAAGCAGTTAGGTTGAGTCTTGTGGGTTGACCTTGGTTGTCGTCATTTACTAGGATGAAAATCAAATCAAAGACGTCAGTTAGGGTCTGTTTGAGGTTATGCACGCTTAGTCTCAGATAGGAGATGTTTTTGATTGGCTGGGTTTCTTCGATCTTAATTGAATTCACTCGGTTTGTTTGTTTTATGGCCTGAGCTTGTTTTCAGGTTGTTGCGATTTTATCCTTCGCCGGCCCGCGTACCGACCTGCCTGACGCAATCAGGCTGTGAACGCGTTCTCGTTGGGTCGCCACCTATTGCCACAGTTCAACACGCCTTTCTTCCACCGCTCCGTGCCGGTGAACGCGATCTGTCGTCGTGAACGGGATTTTTGCGTTTTGCTAGCGGTCTGGGGCGAGGTGCGCGTGTTTATTTAGGAGTAACCACATTATGAAGAAGACGCTTCTTACGACCCTCATCGGGTTATTCGCCGCCGGTGCCGCTTGCGCTCAATCTGAGACCGCCGCCTTTGCCGACACCTACACCACCGCTTGGGACCAAGAGCTGCACGTTGGTGCGCCCGGCCTCCTGCAAAATGACCGCTCTGCCGCCGGTGCACTCACCGCTACCTTGGCGCAAGTTCCGCAATCCGGTTCCTTGACCTTGCAAGCTGACGGTTCCTTTGTGTACGTTCCCGAGAGCGGCGTTCAAGGTCCTGTCACCTTCGTCTACGGCATTGCCGATGAAGCCGGCGACACCAGCTTCGCGCCAGTGACCATCGACGTCACCGCCGGCAATAAAGCGCCGCTGGCCATTGCCGACTACTTCAGTGTGCGTGCCGGGTCGACCTTGACCATTGCCTCGCCGGGTTTGTTGGGCAACGATATCGATCTCGACGGCGATGTCCTGAGTGCCGCTATTGTTACCGCACCGGATGCCGGCCGCCTCAGCATCAACGAAGACGGCGGTTTTGTGTATGAAAGCGAAGCCGGCACCTCGGGTGATTTCAGTTTCACCTACCGCGTCATTGACGCCGAAGGCGCTTCCGCGGTAGGGACCGCTTTCATCACCGTCACCAGTGATTGGCCGCCCGTTGCCAACGCCGACAGCTTTACCTTACGCGCCGGTGAAAGCGCGACCTTGGACGTGCTCGCCAATGACAGCGACGATGACGGCAACCGCCTGCAAGTCGTGGCCGTAACCCAACCCGAATTTGGTCAGGTAACCTTCACCCAAAACGGCGTCACCTTCCATGCCGACGCGGATTTTGTCGGCCGGACCCAGTTCAACTACACCATCAACGACGGTGTTTTTCCCGCCTCCGCCATCGTGACCGTCGACGTCACTGCCGGCAACCAAGCACCCGTGGTTGTCGACGACCTCTACGACACGCCCCACTTGGCACCCCTGTTCTTTAACCCACTCAGCAACGACTACGATCCCAACGGCACCGAACTGCGTTTGAACTGGCTCAGCCAACCCCAGTTCGGCACCTTGCAGGAAGGCCCCGGCGAGTGGATTTACACGCCTGGCGATTCACGCGACGATCACGAAGAAGTGCTGCTGTACAGCGCGACCGATGGCGAATTGGAAACTCAGGGTCGCGTGGTGATTCGCATCACCGGCAACTACGCGCCCGAAGCCAACGACGATTACTACCAAATCAGCATCAATCCCAGTTTCCCCACGCGTTTGCCGTTGCTGAGCAACGACCGCGACATCGACGGCGACGAACTGACCATCGCCCGTTACGCCGCACCCAGCAACAGCAGCTTCATCGTGCATCCATGGGGCGACGGCAAAACCATGGCCGCCTATGCCTTGCGCGGTGGCACCTACCGTTTCACCTATTGGGTTACCGATGGTCGCTTGGAAGATGAAGCAACCGTTGAGTTGTACGTGCCCGGTCCGTCGGAGAGCGTGGCCAACGACGACGCCTACACGTTACGCGTGGGGCAATCGATTCGTTTGAACACCTTCGCCAACGATGTTTACTACGAGCACAACCCGCGCACCGCGCCTGAACACACCAATCCCGGCCACGGCGCCTTGATTTGGTCCAACGGCGATTGGACCTACATGCACTTGTCCGGTCAAGCAGCGGAAACTTCCTTTACCTACACCTTGCCTGGCGGCTCTACCGCCACGGTCACCTTGACCATCCTGCCTGCCGAGTAAGGCCGGCGAATCGGCCAAAGAAAAGCGGAAAGGCGGGACGCGATTCCCGCCTTTTTTGCGCCAGGGTCAGGGCTGAGCTAGAAGCCGCTGCACCTCGGGTTTTAGCGTTGCAAAAACCAAACAAGGCTGGTCTTCATCTAGCACAGCTTCCTCATTTTCAATCAAGGGACTTTTGACGACTTTTTCCTCTAGTACTTTCAGGTTTTTCCTCGCCATGATAAAGACCATGGTGTCGTCAAGGTTCGTTTGATATCGAGGAAAGCGAGAAATCAGTCGTTTGTTCAAGAGTTGTTTCCCTTCGGCAGAGAAGGGAACATAGCCACGCATGCCCACTTTGGCGAACACAACGGTCGGTAATGAAATCATCCGGTGAATACTGCCCTGCCAATTCTCAACCATGCTAATTTTTTTTAAGTCGTCTCTAGGGATTTCCATGTAAGCGTCCAAAGTTAGACTTTCCGGGACTTGAACCATCAGGCTTTTTGATTGTTGGGTCACTGGATTCCATATTGAAATACTGCTGTAAGATGGATTGCCCATCCAAAAAACATCACCTACAGTTTCAAAATGATAAATGAGACTTTCGCCAAATTTCCGTTCAAGCTCTTTGTCTCGTTTGCCGAGCGGTTGCGCTAGTGCCACTCGCGTGATTTTTCCAGAATCGTTGCGTTGCACACTTGTCTTCGCACCTTGAGCATCTGGGTGTTCTCGGATTTGTGCATTTGAAAAAATAATTTCATCAGGTGTAGGCCATTTAAATGCCGCGGGCTGAGGAATCCAGGTTCCGCTGGTAAGACGCGGATTGCGAAAATCAAGAGAGCCTTGATGCTGACCGTTTTCATCATAGACGTGAATGCTATGCTGAAAAAGATCCCAAAACGCGACTTGGTTCCCAAATATTCGTGTGCCATAGACGAGTTTACTGATTTCACCCGGGCCTTCGCCTTGAACGGCAATGGTGTCCTTATAGGTGCCGTCAAGATGGTATCTGTAGAGTTCATTACCCTTGTCGTTTGTCATGAATAGGTAGGAAGACAAAGCGACGCAAGTCTTTGGTTGATCAAAGAGAACGGTGCCGGTCTGCTCGATGGGAAAAGCTACCTCATAACGAAACAAATCTTCAAAGTAGGTTGCGTCTTGTAAATTTATTAATGGGCCCGGCTTTTGAGTTAACGTGTATGATTTTTTGGTGTTGGTGCCAATGAAGGCAATGGCGAAATACCCGACGCCTAGGAAAAAGATTGACCATGATGTATAGCGATAGATCATAGCGGGCCACACATGGCTTCGCACCAGGTAATGAAGTCATAACATTGGCCGCCGAAGCCGCTGTCGGTGCAATCGTCTTGAAACATTTTGTGGCAGCTTGTGTAAAGACTGGGGGCGCAAAACCAAACTTTACATGTCGTCTCTATGACAATATTGCAGCGGCATTCACAGGCCAATGATTTTTGATCCCAAAGTTGTTGAAGTGTCCATGGGGTTTGAGCCTCGGTAGGTCGCGAAAAGAAAGAACCAGAAACCATGAATAAGAAACCTAGAACGATTAAATCTCTGTTATTTAATTTCATGAATCCGGCCTTGCTAAATTTTATCTAAGTTGATGGGTGTTTCTTCGAATGTTTTAGAGATTTTTTTAATTAGGTGGCACAGTTTCAAGAGATTGCGTTGTTGGCTTGTTCTAACCTAAACTGAGCAAATTGGGTGAATGAAATCGCACAAGATGTTGATGCAAAACATCTTGGAAAAAACACCGTCGTACTGGTGTGTACGGCGAACATTTTTACTAGATGTTGCAGCCCAAAAGGTTGAGCGATTTCGCCGCCAAAAATCGCTTAGTTTAGGTCTAACGCATGGTTACTGAATGGATGTGCTCGTTGAATCCTGTGGTACAGGAGGTTGCTTTATGCAGTTAGAAAAAGTAGCCAAAAGGACTGAATTTGTTAAATAGATCGGGGTTTGGTTGTTTTGGATATTTTACGGCTTGTTTTTTTGGGGGTCAAGCTTCTCTATTTTTGTTGGTGTTATCTTCTGTTTGTTGATTTGGTTTAGTTGTTTTGTTATTTCGGGAACTCTTCTTACTTAAGCCGATCGATTCTCGGTGGCGAAATCGAGTCGACTGTTGGGCTGCAGCAATTCGTAACCCTGCGCGTCATACTCGATAGGACGAGCCGTTCGCGGCCATAGTGCTTTTTCCAACAGGTTTACCGCCAACATAGTGCACGTTTCACCAACCCTGATCGCTCAGTGTAGGTCTGAGCCGGTGGCTTTTTGGTCGACGTTGTCGTGAGAATAATTAGGCGCCCTGATTGTCATGCGTTTCGCATGAAAAAGGGCTGGGCAAGGGACGGGGCAATCGTCTAGACTGGAGCCATCCTCTTTCCTCACGGCGCAACACGGTGCCGGTTAACCTTTTTCCGTCAATGCCTTGCGAGGCTGGGTGCCAAGGAGTCCCTTATGAGTGACGCTAAAAAAACGTCCTGGTCTGGTGATGAAACGCTCCACCGTGGCGTAAAAATCGCCGGTGAAGCCCTGTTAACGCCCGGTTCGTCGCTGTTGGTTGACGGCCAATACAAAAAGGGCTTGGCCCACGTCGGTGGCGGTATTTTGGCGGGCCTGGTGCTCGGCCCCATCGGACCGCTGTTGGTGGCGGCGAATTCCTACTGTCGCAGTGTCGGTGGCCGCAACTTATTTGAGACCTTTACCGAACCCAAGGATTTACGCGACGAAACCCTCACCCATAAGGTTTCCCGTGCGGTTGACGAGGGCGTTACCTTGGAAGAGTTGCAGCAAGACGTAGCCGAGGACGTCGAAGATCTTTACGCGGAACAACAAGCCAAGTCTCAGCCTGAAGGCTAGCGACGTTAAGGCACGGGTGATCTCCCACAAACCCTATACCGGCGACAGGGTGGCACGATTCAACGCGGGTGTGCACACCGTCTGGCCGGACCCTTTATCGAAACGAAGCTGGGCCGACTGCCAATCGCGTACCGTCGGCCCTCAGGGGTTTACATAAAAGACCCAACTTTTGGTCTGGAGGGCCCGCTTTCGTATCAAGCAGGGGTTTGATGGGAACCGTAACGCCGGCTTCTCCGTGCGGGTCATCCCCAAAACAAAAAGCCCCGGACGAACCGGGGCTTTCGTAGGTTTGCGGACACCGTTCTTAAAAAGGACGCGAGTCGCGCTCAAGCAATACGTCGAGGCGGAGGAACTTGGTCCAATCGCCGGGCAAACCGTACTCGTAGTTCACCGAGCCGTGACATGCATCGTAATCTTCGCAGTCGTCAAAGGTCGCATTCCATTCGATGAGACCATTTTGAATGCGGTAGGTGATGTACTGGGTGTTGGGTACGGAAAACGCATATACCTGTTCAGGGTTGTTGTTATGGCAAATACTGGTGTAGAACACTTCACCAAAATCTTCCGAGGGATTAAACACATCTTGGTAAAAGTCAATCTGACGACGTTTTTCACGCAAGGCCGACGTTTCATCGAAGACATGCAGGATGGTGTTGAAAATGCTCTCCCAGTAGGGCATGGCCGGTTCGTTGCGGTCGTGATCGTAGAAGTTAACGCGTTCCTCGAACGAGTCTTTGTAAGGGTTGTAACGGATGGTGTAAAAACCGCGGTGACCCAACGCATCGGGAGTATCAAAGCGATCAAACGACCAGCTTAAGCGAACCAGGTGGGGACGGACGGTGAGTTCGTAGGTAACAAAAGAATCGAAGGGCGTTAGGTCAACGTTTCCGAACCGTTGATCGGAGCATTCGCTGTCGTGGTAGATACCAGTTCCGTTTAATCTCAACTGTGGATTCTCTTCTTGACGCAGTGCCGATTTAAAAAAATCCGAAGCGCGCACGAGAACCGGAATCAAGGTTCCAAATTTTTCCTTTGTAGGGTCGGTCTTTCTAGCAATGGTTTTGGCTTCTTGGGCAAAACCCATAACCGAAATAAGGGATAAAAGAGACAAAGTAAGTACTGTTTTTTTCACGGGAAACCTCTTGAGAATTGGCACGCGAACACCACCACCATTAGCGTTTAAAAAACCTAAAGTATGATGGTATTGGCGGCGCTTTTAATAAGGGAATGAACCAAACCAAGGCCGAGGAATAGAGAAAGTCTGGGGAGGTCTCTCAGTCGGTGATCTGGTTGTTCCCATTGTCGCAGAACGAATTTGGATCAATGTGACCCGGATTCGCTCGAGCGCTAAATAAAGCAAACGGGATGCCATGTTTTTGGATCATGTCATATATACCCAGTCTTTAGTTTTACATTATATTGGTTTTTAATGTGAGCGCTATCACTTGGTATTAGAGTGAGCGTCACTGTCCGAGTGACACCTGTATCGCAACTGGGCACAGTTTGGCGCTATTAAACCTGAACCGAGCGATTCCGGTGGGTGGCGCTTGCATGAAACGCTTTTGGATGATTGCTTGTTTTGGGTTGGGTTCATTTGCCGGCAAATGAAGCGGGACCGGTAGTTTGCCGTAGCGTAAATGCGTCGTTGCTCGCCTCAAGCATCGCTTGGCACCAGCGAACCAGAACAGCCAAGAGCCTTGGGCCAAAAGGGAAAACAAAGGCCGACTTCCGGTGTAAGCCATGGGGTCTGGATGGGCTGAGGCATCCTGATACGACCATTTCCCCACCGTGTTCATCGCCTTAAAAGCCAGGTTAAAGCTGTTCGGCATCATGCCCTTGGCGGTGGCTGTTCGTTTCGAGCGATACCCGTTGTTTTAGGAATCCTGCCCAGGCGGCGGACACCAAAATGGGTTGGGCGCGGCATGAGCCTGAACACTGGCCATGACTTCCAGGTACACCCGGCGTTGACGACGGTACACCGCGTTTGATGAGCACAGATGTCAACTGTTTCTGCCGCATACCGGTTGCCGCATGACTTTCCCGGCGGTAAACCTTGGGTTGGTTCATCCTCGCTGTCATCGTGGCTTGGAGGATTCTCGTGCCTGGGCCTAGATCGGGTGCGCCTCGACGCCCGGCGTTTCGGCATTAAAGTCCCGGCGTAGGCTAAATAACATGCTCACCATCAGGCAAACGATTATCATGGCCACACCTAGCCCGATGGTTTTGTAGGCATGGGGCATTGCCCAAAAAATCAAGGGCGCGGTAACGGCCATGCGCATCCACTCCAGCCGATAGGCGGTGCGGTTTTGTTCCAAAAGAAGGCCAATATCGATCAGGCTCCAAATGACAAACAAAACAGCGGCGATTTTGACGCTTGTGGCGAGGGACGCTTCCATAAAGAGCAACCAGGTCACCGGTGGCAGCAGCACGAGAAATTGGGTCGTCGCATACCGTTTTAAAGCTGGGGCGAGGTGTGGATCGTACTTAGCCGGATCGTTTGAAACGGGCGGTGGTGCTTGGGGTCCGCCCAGGTCGGCAGGGAACCAGCCTGGCGGTTTTAGGAATACGCGGAGTTTGTCACCGAGGGTGCGGGTTCTTCGTGCGGTCTCGAAAAGGTCCGCCCAGTAATGGCAATTCGCCCAAAACGGATTCCAACTTTCGAGTGGTTTGGTGATGCCGTAGGTGGGTTCTTCTTCTTCCGCTTGAAAGGTGCCGAACAGTCGGTCCCAGATGATGAGGGTGCCACCGTGATTTTTGTCGATGTATTTGGGGTTGCGACCGTGGTGTACGCGGTGATGCGAGGGCGTGTTGAAGACCCATTCAAGGGGACCCATGCGGCCGATCAGGCGCGTATGGATCCAGAACTGGTAAAGCTTGTTAAAGGAGGCGTTAGCGAGGAACATGACGGGTGGGAAGCCGATTAACGCCAAAGGTAGGTAGAACACCATGACGAACAAAGGCTGCAGTGAACTTTGACGCAGTGCCACACTCAAGTTGTATTCTTCAGATTGATGGTGGACGACGTGGGTTGCCCAAATCGCGTTGACTTCGTGGCTTGAGCGATGGAACCAGTAATAGGCGAAATCCACGGCGAGGAAACACAGAAGCCACAACCCTATCGAATCCACCGCGATTTCGAACTGTCGCCAATAGGTGTAAACCCAAACGTAGGCACCTATCAGCACCGTTTTCAAAAACACATCGACGACCTGCTGCATAATGCCGCAACTCAAATCATTGACGGAATCATTCAGGCGATATACCTGACGGTTCCGACGTCGCGCCACCCAAAACTCGATGCCCATGAACAGGAAAAAAAAGGGAATGGCGAGCGCAATGTAGTTGGGTGCCATGCTGTACCCCCGATGTTGGAACGATTCATTCAAGGATAGCGCTTCGGGTAGGTGAAACGGAAGCCGGATCTTTGGCTCGGGTCCTCGAAGGCGTTTCATGATGAACGGGGGCGGTGATGAATGGGGACACGCATCAATTGCGTGATGAACGAGGGCGGTGATGAACGGGGACACGTGAATGAACGGCAACCCCGGCACTTAGGACTGAAGCCTTTCGCTGTCATGTGTCGGTCTTCTGAGCCGGCCGTGGGTGGTTCGTATGGTGGTGGGCACGCCCGCTTTGGGGCGTGCCGGGTCGTTGCCAAATGTCCTGCCGGGATCCCCGCGCGCTGAGCCGGGATGAATGGGGACACGCATCAATTGCGTGATGAACGAGGGCGGTGATGAACGGGGACACGTGAATGAACGGCAACCCCGGCACTTAGGACTGAAGCCTTTCGCTGTCATGTGTCGGTCTTCTGAGCC
>JAUIFE010000056.1 GCA_030429565.1 Holophagae bacterium
CTCTGGGGTTCTAGGGGTGGGTCCCAAAACTAGGCTGGAGCGCCCGCTTTATGTTCGTTTGCTCGTCACGGCCGTCGTAGAACTGTTCTCTGCAAAAAGAAGTGACAACTACCTTGACAGTCACCGGTATGAAATACGGTGGGGCGGATCATCCCCGGACGCGCGGGGAACAGTGTAATCGCCCTGCATTATTTCTTGGTGGTAACGGATCATCCCCGGACGCGCGGGGAACAGTGGCTCCGCGAATACGCCCGTAGGATCTCCAACGGATCATCCCCGGACGCGCGGGGAACAGGGTCGACCCAAAAACGTCATCGAGATCGATATCGGATCATCCCCGGACGCGCGGGGAACAGGATTGGGTCGTTGTCGTCGTCCGATTTTTTGGCGGATCATCCCCGGACGCGCGGGGAACAGAGCACAGACGGAAAAATGGAAATCGAGGTGTCCGGATCATCCCCGGACGCGCGGGGAACAGATTTGCCCTATTTGGTTAACATTTCCAGGCGCCGGATCATCCCCGGACGCGCGGGGAACAGCCAAGGTCTCGGAGGAGCAGCAAGAGGCCCTCCGGATCATCCCCGGACGCGCGGGGAACAGACTAGCGAAATTTAAACTATATTACCATTGCTTCTGGTTTCTGGGAAACTGTACCGATTTTGCATAGAGATCTCATGGTTGGATGGCTTTGTGGTTTGTGTTCGGGTAAGTGTATTTAATTAAGGGGTTTGAGTTGTCGAGTTGGTGTCGTTTAAACTGGAGACAAAAAGTGTGATTTTGGCCGATTTATCGTTTTACCAGAAAGTTTTCTTTAAGTACTTGGTTTTATATGTCTTGCAAGCTGTAGGTGGTGCTTTTTTAGAAAAGCCGGTCGATCATTTTGATCGGGTGAATGGCTGAAAAGTTATCCATGGTTGCCGCTGAGAGGCGGCGGCTTTTTCGGTCGTTGTTGTTGCGGGTTTTATCCGCTTCATCCTACCATGGGTTCCTGTGTTTGCTTTGTCTCGCGCGCGGCCTTGTGCCCGGCCAGGCCAGGCACAAGGGCTAAAAGGGAACTTCGTCTTCGTTTTTCGCTGCCGCGTTGGTTTCGCCCTCGTCCGTCTCCGGGAAAAAGGAAACCAACTGGACGCCGTCGAAATCCACCGGAATTCGTCGGTTCCGTCCACAGGTTGCAAACGAAAAACCCTGCTCGTTGGTGTCGGCCCAGGCCATCGCCGCGTTGCCGTCGTCCACCAATTCTTCGACCTGCGCCCAAATCATCGCGCGCCGGCGTTGACTCACCTGGCCGACATACACGCCGGCGCGGATTTCCAACAACCACACCGCCAAACGGCCCCGCAAACGCGGCGGCACCGCTTCAACCACCATGACCAGCATCGCCGCTCCTTGTCTCGTCTTCAAACGCCGGCCCGACCACCCCTTGTTCGGCCGGTTTCGCCAAGCCGCCTGCATCGAGCACTTCAGCAATCAACGGAATCAACCGGTCGAGAATTTTGGTTTTGCGGAACAGATCACGACAGCGCAAACGCACCTCGCGCACCGGGTCGGCCACCTGATCGGCGGCGACGGCAAAGGCAACCGGCACGACGGTTTCGAACTTCACCAAATCGGCAATGTCGAACACAAAAGAACGCGGTTTCCCCACGTGCACAAAACCAATCGCGGGCGAATAACCGGCCGCCAAAATGGCCGCCTCGCTGATGCCGTACAAACACGCCGTCGCCGAGCTGAGGCACTGGTTGATGCTGTCACTTTCGTCCCATTGCTCGGGGTTGTAGTTGCGTTTGCCCCATTTGACGCCGAAGCGCTCGCCCATCTTTTGGTAAATCAAACGCACGCGCCGGCCTTCAATGCCGCGCAACTGATCGACGCTGCGACGAGGCGGGGCCGCTTCACCAAAGCGGACCTGAAACATATGGCGCACGACCTTAAGCCGCGCGTCCTCATCCAACGCCAATCCGGCCTGATACAAAAGCTTATCGGCCCGCGCCCCGCCTGGCTGCCCAGCGGCGTAAAGCCGGACACCGGCCTCGCCAACCCAAATCAGCAGACAGGCGACAACAGTCTTAACACGTCCGAAGGCCGGTGCCTGCCTTGAATCAGTATTTGCAGAAAGGTGCCGTTGTGATAAGAAAACGGAGGCCGCCACCAAAACGAAACGCGATAACGGCGGGTGTTCCGATTCAGCTCCCCGAACAATTCCGGCTCCAGGCCTCACGCCAAAAGAAAAGGCACCCTCTGCACAAACATGGCGCTTTTGGATTGATGGGGAGATGCCGACACCTAGCAACGGGCCAACGAGATCAGGCCGAAGCCAAATCCTTTCCCGCGTCCCAAGCCTTTCTCGAAAACCTCGGCCATCTTTTTTGGATTGCGAATCCGCAACATTCCTTCGAAAAGCACCGAGTTAAAACGCATGGCCGGATAACCTTTCTTTCGGTTAGTTGGACTCTTCTTTTTCAAAATCACCGCCCCTTCTTCGACCAAGTTAGACAAATTGCAGGAAAAGCCATGCTTCTCACCTTGGCGAATCAGCCAGGTTTCGGCTTCAGCAGTGCCCAGTATCGCCTTGCGTTGCCCCCGTATGCCCTCGCCTCGTGCGAGCGATTTGGTTGGGTTGGCCCGTAAACGGAAACGAAAAACTTGGCGTTCTTCAAACTCGGGACGCACTCTTTTATGATCAACCGTTTGGATCAGGCCGTTTCCGGTAAAAGCCTTAAGGGCGGTGGGATTTGGCACGAAATTGGTCTGAATCAAAATGGAGGGTGTCGTCCTGCGCTTACCGGGTTCCAATCGCCATAAGATGCGATCAACTTTGGGGTCGTGCTCCTTTCTTTTCAAACCATCAATCCAACAGTGCATCTGGTACGCGTCCTCGAGCCCAGGCCCGGTACCCAAACCCTTTGCGGCAAGCGCGACCTTCAAAAAATACAGTTCACGGTTCATGGTCGATCTCCTTTGAGCGAACGTGTTTGTTTCGGCCGGCCGGGTAATCCGGCCCAGAATTCAGTGATTAATTCAGGCGCAACCTGCACCCGGATTTCTTGGTAGTAGGTCGCGCTAAACTCGCGTGATGCAAAGGATTGGGGGTGATCTTGGAGCAGGGGATTGCGAACGGGATTGGCGGCTTCGTTGCCGCTGACCTGCTTCAGACAGCGTACCCGTGCGTCGGGTTGGGCTTGGAAGAAGCGCTCGATGTTGCCGTCCCGGCCGGCGCCTTTTAGGGCGACCGGTGCCGCCGGCACATGGCTTTTGCGGCCGAGGAATAACGGCCATCGAGGACGCAACAGGGCTTGTTGTAACCGTTCGAGAAAGTTCGCATCGCCCTCGAATGCCGCCAAATAGGCGGCACCACAGCGATACCAGCGCGGAGAAAGCAAGGTTCCACGATCTTTGCCTGTGACGTCAACGGTCCCCGAGACGGTTTGAAAGTCACGCTCCACAACACCGCGCGCGAGTTCGCATACGGCAAAACGCAAATCGTGAAAAGGGCGTAATCCGTCCTCATCGGTGCGTTCGACACCCAGCGCGGCACAGGCCAATCCCGTGACGGCGGATCGCGTGGGAAAATCACCGACGCCGCGACTGGTCAAGGTACTTTCATGGCCCCAAGACTGCATGGGTCCAACCAGACGCATGAACAACGTGCCGCGACTCATGACGAAACCTGGCGACATTCGGCCACCGCTTTTTCAATCAAGGCTCGGAAGCCATCAGCCTGTTTCAAACCCATCTGCTTAACTGCTACAGCATCAACATCCAAGGTGCTTCCGTAATAAGCGTTGCGTCCGTGCTGCCAATCGTAAAAGCGGTTTACTCGCTTGAGATAACGCAATAAGCCGTCAACGGAGGCTTGACCTAAACCTTGGCCGGAATCTGGGTAAACAGGGCGATCAAACGCATTTACCAAACTGATCGGTTGGGCGTTACCGACACTGACCAGCACAAAATCGGGCACGGAATGCGGCGCGGTACTATTGGCTTTTCCCGTCGGCGAGGCGAGGACAAAAGCTTCAACGAAACCGGCCACGGCTCTATCGCGGTCGGCATCCCAAGCCTTTCCCAAATTCTTTTTCAAAATATCCAGGGACAGACAAGCATAGCGATAAAAACAAGGACTGGCGACCTGAGTCACACCAATCATGTTGGCACCTTGGCGCCGACCATTCCCCAGGTCGTCAACGGCGGTGAAGAAGTCGTCTTCAACCACAATTTCATTGGTGGAAATGGCATGGGCGACCTGGGTCGCGGCATCAACGTTGAGGGATGTATCCGAGGCTGCCATGCGGCCAAAAAGTGCAACCTCCAAGGCGAACGGCATTTCCTTACGTTGGTCCTTAAAGGCATCGGCCGCCGCTTTTACGGTAAAATCCGATGCACGCAGGCATTCGGCTGCCAGTTTCATCTCTTGATCGAAAGTAAACACCAATGTTTTTAAAACTTGTGTGTTTTCGTCGGCGTCTTCCGGATTTTCCTCAACCTTACCCTTCTTTTTCTTGGGCTTTTTGGGTGCCTCGAATTCACCAAAACCAATTGTGGTGATGAAATCGGCGACGGCCTCCTGTTCCTTGCTGCCCTTTTCCGAAAGCTCCAATAAAGCGCATAAGTTGTCGAAAACGTATTTGGTTCGATAGGCTTGGTTGCCGCCGCGCGCTTCGGTCATGGCGTGATGCTGTCGCATCGCCCGTTTAAAACATTGTGAAGAAACGCGCTGCCGTTCGAAGCCGCCGAACTGAATGGTTTTGATGGCGTTGGCGTCGTCACGGTTCAAATTCACTGATGAAAAATGCTGGATGGCACTAATTTCTAAGAACATAACTCATTTCTCCTTTGATACAGGGTTCGTTTCTTCTTCTTGCATCCCGAAAAAGTGGCGTGCCCAACGGGTTCGCACGGTATTGTGATTAAGGGCGTGCCGTCGTTGTTCCCAATCGAACAGGTCCCAATACAGCGAAGGCCAATCAATTCCGACCCGTTCCGTGCCACGCAGAATCTGCAACAACGACAGCAACTGTTTTTCGATATTCCGGCGCGGCGTCATCAGCAAACGGTTGAAGCGCCGCTCAACCGGTTCGAATTGCAGCGCACCGGTTCGCACACATTGAATCAGTGAGGTCGCCAAGTCTGCGCGGGGCGTCATCGGCGCATAGTCGTTAACGCCATGTTTGACAGTCGCCTGAATCGGAGCCAATAGGTAAAGCGTTTCCAAAAAATCCTGCTCCATGTTTGCCAGGCTAGCCGAAGGTGGCGAGGATCTTTCGTCCTGCAAATTGTTCGGTAATGCGTGACCCAAAATCGTCCAAATCATGATTGCGCGCCGTTCTTCTGACGTTTGCCGACAACGTCGTAAGCCGGCCAAACGTGCCCGCTGTCTTGAATTTGGCGCGCCATATTCATGAATTTTCCAGGCGATATCGGTAAAAATGTCCTTTAGGTCGTCGCGGGATCGCTTTGTTTCACTCACGATTGAGCCTCCCGTTGTTTAGATTTTGAGTGGGTGCGGCTTTGCAGGTAACCGGCCAATTGGTACCAACCACGCCCCTTCGGAAATTCTGAAAGATAAATACTCTCGGCCCGACGCAGAAAACCAAATTGCGCCTTTTGTGCAGCTTTCAGGACCTGGGTTCGGTCGTTCACCAGCCCTGGCAGCAGTTCTCCTAAAAAATGAACCGCACACGCATCCCAGTAGGTGTCAAACGCGGCGGAACGTGCTAAAAGTTTTTGAATGCGCTTTTTGTCAGGGCGCTTTTTTGCGACGGAAAACGCTTTCGCGCTACCGTCTTTGAGAACCGCGTAAAGATATCGCCCACCGTTTTCAAAAATCTCCAAACCGCGTTTGAGATGGTCCCGCATGTCTTGGTCGTGAACTACTTCTATCGGCACGTGAAACAGTGATCGCGTTTCCCCTTCAATCTTGGCCTGATTGGGTGTGTACATGCCGAAGACCTCAATCACCCAGGCACGGTCAACTTTCTGGAAGACGCCACTTTTTTTTCCAAAACACTCCAGAATCGAATGCAAATCACGCCATACCGCGCGTTTCGGGTCGGCGCGGATTTTCAGTACCTTTGAGCCGGCGGCGCTGAGCTCCTCACGTTCGCGGGCGGCAATCATCCGGCAACGGATCAGTGCGTCTTCGCTAACTTCCCAGCCCTTGGCGCGGCGAAACTCTGTGGCGAAGTCGCCTTGCCATACAACCTGAAAGGCCCGGTGTAAGCCAAAACTAAGGCAGAGCGGAACATAGCCGGCCTGATTTTCATTGCTCTCTAGGATACCGGCACCGCCGTCTTGTCGTTCCCAAACGGGCATAAAATCCTGGTATGTGCCTTGCCCTTCAAAGAATGACCAGACGTTCCGGCGTAGGCTGGTTTCTAAATCATTTTTTTTGTTCACCACCACGAGGCAGCGCGCAGCGGGACAATCCAGAAAATGTTGTCTGTCTTTGCCGAAGCCGCCACCGGGTCCGGCCAAACCAAACCAGTGGCCTTGCAACAGGGTTACAGCCACCTCAGCAGCGGTGTACGCTTGAGGCCGATCACTGTCGCTTTTAGTGAAGAAATTGGCATTTTGGCCACTTTCTCGATCTGTTTCGAGGTCCATTAAATGAGCCGGTTTTTTTTGCGACAGCCTGTGGTAATTCCTTGATTGGCAAAAGTTTTCCTGTTCGAACCACTGCCTATTGTCATGGTAATAGGCGCTTATATCGCTAAAGCTAAAGGTTTCTGGATCAAGTCCGCGACGCAGTACGGCAGCCGCGCTCCAAGCGCACAAACTCAACCACAGCGATGCTTTTTGGGTCGGACCACCAACCGCGAAATCCTTGTATTTGGCGCAATTTTCGAGAAGGGTCTTGAGTGTTAGTAGTGTTGGCCCCTGCTCTGATATACAGGGAATCCAAGGGATTTCATCAAAATAGTTGCCCATGGGCACCACCACCTTTGGTCGGCGCGCAGAGTTCGCCAATTTTTTGCATTATCCCTCCTCATAATTTTTGGACGGTTCAACGAAACCATGGTGGGGATCGTAGAAGGTGTGACGCAGTCCAGGGAAAGAGACACGTTCATCGCGTGACTGCCATTCGCCTACCAAGAATTTTGCGCCGCGCAACGCGGCGTGGTCCCATGGTTTAAAAGTCTTCAAATGCGCCATCAGGGCGCCGCGCTTCTTAAGAGGCAAAAAAATGCTGCTTTTTAAAAGCGCACGTACAAGCGCCTTCTCGCGCAAAGGGCGCCCCCCAGGAACGACAAAAGTTTGTTGCGGCCAACCGCGTTCATCGAGTGGCCTGGTCTGCCCATTCACGTCGACCAAAATCACAATTTGGGTCGATGGTTCACCGAGACGGGTTGTCGTTCGTGGGATTAAGCCGTCTGATTCGTCCCGCTGTTCTACAAGGGCTGTGAACCAGGAGCGGAATTCATCCTCGAGGATCCAGCGTTGTTTCTCCGCGCTGGGTAATAGCGACACAAGCGCCCGGGCATAGTCGGTATGAAGATCTTTTTGGTCTGCTTGCCAAGCGGATATCTCTCGCTCGCTAAGTCCTTCGGAAACCTCAGCGTAGACGGCTTGCACCATCGCGTCCAAATGTTCCCGATCATTAAGCAGACAGGCTTCTTTACCTTGTGACGCTGTCCTTAATTCTCGTAACGTTCGCAGCAAGAGGTATTTGCTGTAAATGAATTGTCCACCGCAGGTGCTCAGGTCGGGATCCTCAATCGGGCCAAAATGGAACAAAGTTGCTTTACCCGGTGTTGGGCACGGTCGGTGAGGAAACCAGTAAAACCGGCGTAACAGGCGACCGGTGCGTTGAAAGAACAGATCAATCGGACAAGGGAAGCTATATAGGTAGTCCGCGTCGTAATCGAGTGATTGCTCAAGCACACTGGTACCGATAAGAATGCACAACGGTCTTGGCGCCCCCGTTTTTTCCAAAGATTCGAACCGCTTTTTACCTAGCTTGGTGGTCACTTGGTTGTCATGGGCAACACGCTGCTCTAATACAAATCTGGCGTGATGCAATATCAACTCGCCGTCATCAAAGACGTCTTTTTTGTGGAAGATGGCAAACAACTTTTGTGCAAACTGTACGGTGCTGCAAATGATGACAAATACGCCTTGGCGCCCGGCGTGGTTGACATCCGCTTTTACATGCTGCAACACATCTTCCATTGAACCCACGGATTGCAAGACCACCTTGGTCTGTTTGATTCGATGCTGATCGAGTGGAATGTGTTCGGCTACAACAATCGGGGTTTTGCATCGCGTCGCTGTGGTGATTCGCGGATAGGCCTGTGCTTCACATGACACTTGGTTTTCACCGAGAAACGCCTTCAGGTAATCGCGGCGTTTGCGGTCTGGCAAGGTCGCGGATAAGAGGACGACGTGACAACCTAAGTGCCCCAACCAAGCCAGCAAACGCGTGAACAAACCGTCCATATAGGTGTCGTTGGCATGTACTTCGTCGACGATGATGGTTTTTCCATAGATGCCGAGGAATCTCACAAAATAGTGTTTGCGCGTGAGCAGAACGGCGGCAAGTAGGGAATCAATGGTTCCCACGCCAAACTCAGCCAGCAAACCCGTACGCGCGTTAGCCGCCCATTCAGTGGCAACCACGGCGCTGTCGTTCGCTTCATCGCACGAAACCATTTCAAATAGGTAAGCGGTGCCGTTTGTTTCGCCCCCAAACGTTTTGGTGAAATCAGGATTCCAAAAACGGTTACCGTGAACCAACTGGAGTTGTAGCGTTTGCGCTTCCCCACCTAGGGCTTCATTCAAAAAGTCGCGTACCCGGCAGTACATTTGATTACTGGTTGCTTGGGTTGGCAGTGCAACAAAACACCCCCGATCATTGTCAGAGGCGGCTGTTAGGGCCACCATTGCCGCTTCGGTTTTACCAACGCCCATTGGGCCTTCAATCATAATGAGCGTTGGGTGGGTCATCTTTTTACGGAGATGCAACATCTTTTGTTGCAACGGATTAGGTTCTGAGTATTCGGGAAACAAGGTTGACCAGGGAACGTCGTGGATACGACGCAAGTGGTGACCGGTCCACATCAATTCATCGAGGATCCGGTCGGCCTGCACCACAGATTTTTGGAAGTACTGAGCAAAATCAATGTCGGGGGCAACCTCGTCCCTAAAGGGAAAGGCGCCGTTCTTGGAAGCAATCCAGTCGGAAACCGTAGTGTGTCCAGCAAATAACAAAAGTTCGACTAGGAAGGCCGGATCCCAGTAGATGCCTTGTCGGGTTTGGAAAGGTGCAAGGGCGTCGCGAACTTCCTCCGGTGAAGGCCCGCCACCCAACAGGACCTGCCACAAGGTTTGCAGCATTCTCTGTCTGTGGCGGGTCCAATTGGGACCACCGCGCGCTTCAGGTGCGAACCTGGCTACATCCAAGTCGTCATCGAGGGATTTGAACGGTTTGTCATGATGAAACCCGGTGGCGGTGCTCAATTGCCAAAGAAGGGATGCCGCAATGTCATTATCGGGTGCGCACTTTTCAGTGGCGTTAAAAAACTCAGGGTTAAAAAAACGAAATAGCGCGAGGGTCGATAAGAAGCCATGGTTGGGTGGACGATTCTTGCGCGACCAACTGTCTTGCCATGCGCGGAAATCATCGCCCAAATGGGGATGGGCTCCAAGTTCTCCCCAGATCGGATCCAAAATGGTAAGAACCTTTTCCTGTTTCAGAAATTGAAAACCTGGTGACGCTTTTCCTACATCGTGGGCCGCCGCCAAAAAGACCAACAAGCGAACCTGCACGTCCATAGGGAAAATGTTCAAGTTAGAGAAACGGGCCAGGAGACACGGCTCTCGCTTAAAGGAAGCGTAGGCGACCGCTGCAACATCAAACAGATGGAAGATTAGGCGGTGGATTCTGGGAGAAGACTTGGTTTTTTCATCTATTTTGCCCCAACAGAGGCAAAGTTCGCTTGGGTCAAAGCCACGCGGTTGAAAAGCGAGATGGGTTTTAGGCACAGTGAATGGCTCCGGCAACAAAAATCAATTCATTCAAGAGGACAGAGCATTAACATGGGTCAGACAGCGAGAGCGGCAGTCGTGGGCGAAGCAGGAATAGCCTGGTTATGAACAACGCAGGCAGATTCAATTTTCAAAACAGCCGTCAGGTTTTCACCTTCTCCTGTGGCGCGTCTCATCCTTAGAGTTGGCGGCGTAAACTTGGCTGTGTGTTAATCCGGGCGTTCTGGTTTTCGGGAATAAAGCATTTTCTTGGTGCATGTTAATCAATGCGCAAAAAACCGAAAGATCCGTCAGTTTGCGGGGCATTTTTTTTGGTTTTTTTTGACGCGCCTTTATGTGATTAGCTTTATATAGTGATTTTAAAGAGACTTCCTTCGGAAAGAAGCCTGCCCTGAATGGAGGTGGATATACCAACCGAAAGGGGAATCACTTTTGGGTAAATAAAAACCGAAATGGACCCCAGTGCATTTTTTCTTCCCAAAAGCCATGCGCCTGTCATGAAAGGCTTTTGGGGAAGAAAAAATGCTGCGGGAAAGCGGTACCCATTTGGGCTGTCAATGCGCTACCTGTTTTCGTTGTCAGAACCATGAGGGCGCCTATTCGGTTCGATTTAACCTGAGACATCCACCCCTTTCACGCATGGTTTGGGGTCTTTTTCGGTGACTATCTTGTTTCTGAGTCTGGTTTCACCCGCCACTTGAAGGCGCAACATAGGGACAGGGCGGTTTATTGAGAATTCCCGACATCTACCTACGTTGACCGGTGGCTTTCGTGAGTACAATGTTTCGCGGCAAACCATCCCCGGTGTGCGGAAAGCGATTGAGTTAGGGGGGCTTAAGTGAAGAATAGCGAGGTTCTTGCGTGCGATCGCTGCTGGGTTCTAGTTCGAAGTAGACGTTATCTGTTCGTGGCCCTGGGGTGGGGGGCGGCGTTTTGGAGAAAGGCCTGGGGTGCGGTAAAGGTTTTGGGTTCGCTCTGAGTACCTTGGCTCATAGATAGCGTTGGAAAAGCACCGCGCCGGCAAATCCAGGCGTCTTTCGTCGGTAGCGATGCCCCTTGATAACGGAATGGATCCTTCATGTCGCTGTCGATCAGCCCGTTAATCGTTCACAGCGGCAACGCCTCGAAAATGATGATTTGTCCTTCACTTGTCGCCGTACCAAGCCACCAATCTTGGCGAATGGGAATCAATTGGGTGAAGCTGATGTCGCCACTGTAAATTCGAACCACCTCGGTATTTCCGTGTTGATCGATGCGACGGACAATATTGGTGCGGCCCTGGCTTGGATGTTTCAGGGATTGCATCCCGCTTTCAGTCAGGTAGAGGTGGTTGTCGTAGCCGGCGGCCATGCCTCCTACGGTGATCGCAAAAAATTCTGCGCCAGGAGGAAGGGGAGGGAATTTTTCAGGGTCAGAGGTGCAAATCGTTTGAAATGATCCCTGTTTGTGCAATTTGCCGTGTTTGAGATCGACAATACCCCAGAAAACGGTGTTGGTATTGCCGTGGCTGTTGGCAAGAAAAAGCCAGGAGCCAAAGTTTGCGGCCTGAATCTGAGCGAGGTTTTTTTGTTGATCTGAGGGGAAAAGCGCAAAGTTTTGTTTGCTGTCTTGCTTCAGGATCACGGCATCTTTTGGGTTGTCGCCGGCGCCGATCCAGCCATTGTCGCCTAGGGGGAAAAGTGGTGTGCCTTTCGTTGACAACTTCTTGCTTGCGACGAGGGTGCCGTTTAGTTGGAACACTTCCTGGCGATGGCCGGCCCCATGGATGGCGTGGATCTGTTGGTCTTTGATGAACCAAGAAACAACTTTTCCAGAGATTTGACCCGGTGCTTCACCCTTGCCGCCAAAAACCTTGGTCACGTGACCTTCAGGGCTGACAGCCCAGAACTGGTTCTGTTTGGTATCAAGTACCACGGTGGCATTGTCGCTCATGCGCACGCTACTGGGTCGCTGTAGAAACGCGTCGTGATGTTCCTCGATACGCAGCGAATCGCCCAGGCGCAGTTGGGTTTCTGGTTGCCAAAGCAGAAGACATAAGAAGAGCGTTGTCATGGTCGGCCTCGCGGAAAATGGGAGCGCAGGCGCTCCCTGGTTGTTGGTGGTTGATATTAGCCGGTTCGAGTGAATTTGCCTAATTTAGGGTAATTTGAAAACGATGATGCCGATTTCGTCGCCATCATCGTTGTAGACGGTGCAATGGCGTTGGCCGTCGCGATCCTCGCATTCGTAGCTGTCCGCGATTGCGAAGCCCGCGCTAAACGCTTGTACAAATGTGACGGATCATCCCCGGGCGTGCGGGGAACAGCGTCGGAATTGTTGGCCGAGAGAATATTCCATTCGGATCATCCCCGGGCGTGCGGGGAACAGATGTTAAAAACCTGCCAACCCCATTTTTCGCGCGGATCATCCCCGGGCGTGCGGGGAACAAATCATCGGCGAGGCAGAGCCGGTGGACCTCGCCGGGTCATCCCTGGGCGTGCGGGGAACAGATTGGCGCTACCCGAAATCAACAGTCCATAACCGGATCATCCCCGGGCGTGCGGGGAACAGCGCTCGCTGAACCGGTTCGAAATGCTGATCTGCGGATCATCCCCGGGCGTGCGGGGAACAGTTAGGCGGCAAGGTGAGCATTAATTCCGTTGTTGGATCACCCTATCTGTCAGGATAGTTGTCAGTTCAACATTTCTGGTACAAAGGTGCGGCCATGTCTTATTCACAGGAATTCCGGGAGTCTGCGGTCAAAAAGTTATTCGAGCCGAATTGCGAAGGGCTCAAGC
>JAUIFE010000006.1 GCA_030429565.1 Holophagae bacterium
ACTTTTTCTCCCCAAAAGCCTTTCAAAAGAAGGCAAGGGTTTTGGGGAGAAAAAGTGCCAAGCCGGGACGGACGTTTCCCGACAAGGAACACACACTTTCATGCGACAACTACCTTGACAGACAACGCGTTTAACAACCGCAAAACCGGGACACGCACCGTTTAACGATCGGAACCGCAAAACCGGGACACGCACCGTTTAACGATCGGCGGCAAAACCTGAAGCAAAACCGGGACACGCACCGTTTAGCGATCGGTCACCCTATCTGTCAGGATAGTTGTCAGTTCAACATTTCTGGGAAGCAAAACCGGGACACGTGAAGCAAAACCGGGACACGCACCGTTTAGCGATCGGTCACGCAAAGCCGGGACACGCACTGTTTAACGATCGGCCACGCAAAACCGGGACACGCACCGTTTAACGATCGGCGGCAAAACCTGAACACGCACCGTTTTACCAAAACCGGGACACGCACCGTTTGCCGATAATCGGTGGTCAAATGGTTGGCTCAATTTGGCAGAGAGATGGGGGCGGCATGCTTCGAACCGAATAGCCGAATCGTTACCTCAATTAATTTTTCTGGATAGTCTGTTTTTTTCTTTTTGCTAATGTGTTGATGAAAAATGGCTTATGTCTCTTTTTTAGGGGTGTCTGCTAGGCTTGAGAAATGATTTTTTGTAAAAAAAGATACCCCATGACAGGGGCTGTCGCACAGCGGACTTATGTTGCCAGGTGTCTCTATCCTTACCACTTGGAGGTCGCCTTATGACACGTCCCCGTTCACTTCTCATTAACGATCAGGTCGAAGGAACCTATCACTGTGTGTCTCGGTGCGTTCGCCGAGCCTATCTGCATGGCAAAGATCCGCTGACCGGAAACTGTTACGAATATCGCAAAGTTTGGCTGCATCAGCGTCTTAAGTTTTTAGCTGAAATCTTTTGGGTAGATGTAGGTGGATATTCACTGATGGACAACCACCTTCACATACTCCTGACAAACCGACCCTCCCTTTCTCGCTCGGCTTCCGTGCGTGATGTTGCTTGGCGTTGGTTGCGCCTGTATCCCAAGCAGCGCGATGCTGAGGGTCGGCCGCTTGCACCCGCCGAGCGGGACATTGAACGATTGATCGAAGACGAAGATCGTATCCGTGAACTACGTCAGCGGCTTGCTTCCATATCCTGGCTGATGAAATGCCTAAAAGAATACATTTCGCGCAAAGCCAATGCGGAAGACGGGTGCAGTGGGCGTTTTTGGGAGGCGCGCTTCAAAAGTACCGCTCTTTTAGACGATGCTGCTGTTTTAGCCTGTTTGGTTTACATCGATCTTAATCCCATTCGTGCGAAGCTTGCTGAAACTCCTGATACGAGCAAGTTTACTTCTGCCGAAGAGCGTATTCGCGGTTATCGTGCTCGCGAAGCAAAAAAACAATTACCAAACCCTGAAGATCGTGACAGGGCTTTGCGAAATAGAAGCGATGCTTGTTGTGACCAATGGCTTTGCCCGTTGGCGAATACGCCCGATCGGCGGGGTTTGTTGTCGATAGACCTGCCGCGTTATCTTGAAATCTTGGATTGGACCGGGCGACAGTTTGTGGAAGGCAAGCCAGGTGCGATTCCTGATCATTTACCGCCGATTCTTTCACGTTTGTCCATCAATCCAAATCATTGGCTTGAGGGTGTAGGCCGGTTTGGGGCTTTGTTTTCTGTGGCCGCCGGTACTGAAACACATATGAAGGAAGCGGCCGCAAGGATGGGGCAGAAGTGGGTTTGCGGCATTCGAGCTGGGAAAACTATTTTTATGGAGTGAACAGCTCGTTTCGACCTGGATTCGTCCAAGGAAGCTTGAAATTTGGAAATCGAAGCTTGCCCTACTTCAGAGGGCGCTGGGTATAGGTTCGTCTTGGTTTGTGCGTCCTCATGGCAAAGCGATGGGGAAATCTGGTGAGCGAGTTGCCGATTTGAAAAGATGATCGACCACTGCATTTTTGATAAAGCAACTCTGGGTGGGCGAGTAAGTTATTTAAATATAAAAGATTAGTCTCGGTTTTGTGTCCGAGTGAGAACATTCGGCGCTTTTAATTATTTTTTGTTCGAGCGCTTCTGCATGAGCATTGCCTGCCGGTTATGCGGTAATTGTTGTCAAACAAGTGGGTGTCCCGGTTTTGCCCCTGTCAAACAAGTGGGTGTCCCGGTTTTGCTTGCCTGCCCCAAGCAGCGCGATGCTGAGGGTCGGCCGCTTGCACCCGCCGAGCGGGACATTGAACGATTGATCGAAGACGAAGATCGTATCCGTGAACTACGTCAGCGGCTTGCTTCCATATCCTGGCTGATGAAATGCCTAAAAGAATACATTTCGCGCAAAGCCAATGCGGAAGACGGGTGCAGTGGGCGTTTTTGGGAGGCGCGCTTCAAAAGTACCGCTCTTTTAGACGATGCTGCTGTTTTAGCCTGTTTGGTTTACATCGATCTTAATCCCATTCGTGCGAAGCTTGCTGAAACTCCTGATACGAGCAAGTTTACTTCTGCCGAAGAGCGTATTCGCGGTTATCGTGCTCGCGAAGCAAAAAAACAATTACCAAACCCTGAAGATCGTGACAGGGCTTTGCGAAATAGAAGCGATGCTTGTTGTGACCAATGGCTTTGCCCGTTGGCGAATACGCCCGATCGGCGGGGTTTGTTGTCGATAGACCTGCCGCGTTATCTTGAAATCTTGGATTGGACCGGGCGACAGTTTGTGGAAGGCAAGCCAGGTGCGATTCCTGATCATTTACCGCCGATTCTTTCACGTTTGTCCATCAATCCAAATCATTGGCTTGAGGGTGTAGGCCGGTTTGGGGCTTTGTTTTCTGTGGCCGCCGGTACTGAAACACATATGAAGGAAGCGGCCGCAAGGATGGGGCAGAAGTGGGTTTGCGGCATTCGAGCTGGGAAAACTATTTTTATGGAGTGAACAGCTCGTTTCGACCTGGATTCGTCCAAGGAAGCTTGAAATTTGGAAATCGAAGCTTGCCCTACTTCAGAGGGCGCTGGGTATAGGTTCGTCTTGGTTTGTGCGTCCTCATGGCAAAGCGATGGGGAAATCTGGTGAGCGAGTTGCCGATTTGAAAAGATGATCGACCACTGCATTTTTGATAAAGCAACTCTGGGTGGGCGAGTAAGTTATTTAAATATAAAAGATTAGTCTCGGTTTTGTGTCCGAGTGAGAACATTCGGCGCTTTTAATTATTTTTTGTTCGAGCGCTTCTGCATGAGCATTGCCTGCCGGTTATGCGGTAATTTCTGTCAAACAAGTGGGTGTCCCGGTTTTGCCCCTGTCAAACGAGTGGGTGTCCCGGTTTTGCCTTGTTGTCAAACAAGTGGGTGTCCCGGTTTTGCTGTCAAACAAGTGGGTGTCCCGGTTTTGCCTTGTTGTCAAACAAGTGGGCGTTCCGGTTTTGTCCGGTTTTGTCGGTGTTGAGATTTTTTGTGATGCAAGTGGCTGTTTATGTGTTGTTTGTGGGGTTCGGTGAGTGAATTAGTTTGCTTTTATTAGACTTTTTTCCACCAACTGGTGTTTTGGTGCGTGCATTAGGTGAGTGTCCTGTATTTAGGGACGATTAAAACGGGGGTCGCTCCGTCAGCCGGCTTGAAACCGTGACCATGGCCGGCGTTTCGAGTGAGTGAGGTGATGGGTGCGGGCGTGATGCCGGCAGTTGCTTGCCGCGACCGAACGCCAGGTGTGTTCGATGCGGCCACGGGCCGACTAGCGCTTGATCTTTGGTGGGCGATCGCCTTTAATGAACATCTAATTCCCCCCTTTTAACATGCGCTTTTACAGTAAATACGGCCTTTGTTGTAGAGGTATTCGACGCAAAGGTGTGTGAGTTGATTTAGGCTAAGGGTAATGATGGAAAGAGTTTACGAATGAAAAGCGCGAAGGCGCGCGGAGGAACGGCATGCGTTGGATGATTGTGGGCGTCCTGCTTTCGGTCATGGGACTTTATGGTCAGACGACCTTTCAGGAGCAGGCGGACCGCCTGCAAAACATAAACGCTTATTTGCTCGATTTTCGACCGAGTGCGGCCCCGGATGTGGTGACCAAAATGCGATTCGAAGCCGCTTTTGACCTGTATCCTCAGCCGAGCATCAACTCGCGCATCGGTTCCAAGGACGAGCCGCTGGATCCGCCCTCGGTGGTGCCCAAGCTACGCGGTCGGTTGCTTTTACCGCAAGGCTGGATGTTTGGTGGAACCTATGTCCCTGGTATTACTTTTGAGGACTATACCGCCGACTACATTTCGCTGGAGCTCGGTTACCGCGTGCGCTTGCGTGGCTGGGACTTCGGTTTGCGCGCCAGTTATGCTGAGGGAGATGTGGAAGGTCCGATTACCGAAGAAGGGGTCGAGGATCAGTTCGACTTTTCCAATAACGGTTTCGATCTCAGTGTGGGCAAACGCTTCAAGCAGTTCAAACCCTACGTGTTTGTGGGGCGCAACGACATCGAAACAGAATTGTTGATTGAGTCAGATGGAGCCCTGTTGCGCAATGAGGACGACGCACCCTATGCGGGCCTGGGGCTGACCTATTACCACGGTTCTTGGCAGCTTAATTTCGAACAAAATTTTACCGACGATTACCTCGCATTCATTTCCGTGAGTGTCGGTTACCGGTTTTAGGAGTAACGCCCATGTATGAGACAAAACGCGCTGCTTGGACCGCCGGTGTTGCGGTAAAAACAGGGATGATCGTGTTGGCGATTCTGACTTTTGCCCTGACGGGTTGTTCCGATGCCGATACGCTCGGTGACGAACCGCCCCGCGAAATTGTGATTAACGGGGCGCCGACCTGGGAGAACGGTATTGGTGAGTTGGTCGCTTTGAAGTGCGGCTACTGCCACGCGGTACCTCGGCCCGAAGTGGCACCGACCAACATTGTGACGGACTTGGACCTGAACCACTACGACACGCGATTGGTCGACGGCCAAGTGATCCGTGGTGGCGACAGCATTGGTCGCTGGTTGTACGACGGCATTTTGGATCAGCCGATCACGTACTACGACGACACCTCGCAGCCGCGTCAAATGCCCTTGGATTATGGTACGCCGTTGACGGATGCCGAGAAAGCCATGCTGATTACCTGGAGCGAAGCCGGGGCGCCGCGCAACGATACGGCGGAAATCACCTCCGACGATTTGAATCTCGGAGCGGATCTCTTCTTCCGCGGCTGTGACGGTTGCCATAATCTCGGCGACGGCTTGGCACTGGATGAAAACACTGTTTACGGACCCCCGTTCCGCCGCAATGCCGTGTCCCAAGCCAAAATTAAAAGCATGTGGTTGGAGCGCATTGAGCCGCAGCCCCTGACCGATGAACAGGCCGCCGCGATACAAGCTTTTATCCTTCAGGACCTTCTTGCCGATACGCCTTAACACCGACTTGAATGCGCCGGATTGGGCAAAAACTTTTGGGCATAGCCGAGGTCGCCTGGTTTATCATGTAGAATGGAAACCGTGAAAACACCGAGACGATGTCCATGTCCCTCCAAACCTCGTGATACCGCCGGGAGCGGGTCAGTCAGCGTTTGACATGCATTCCGCCAACAGGCTCGGTGATCACCTCACGCCGTTTCCGGGCTGAGGCATTCGGGGATGATCAATCCTATGGCCAAGACATTTGCGAGATACCAGATACTGAAGCGCATTGGCGGCGGCAACACCGGGGTGGTGTACGAGGCCGTCGACCCGCGTACCGAACGCCGCCTTGCGCTGAAAATCTTGCAAAACAACTTTCTGCTCACCAAAGAAAAAAAGGCGCGCTTCCTGCGCGAGCTGGCCGCGGCCCGCATCCTGGAACACCCTGCTTTGGCCCGGATCTACGAAGCGGACGAGTTTGAAGGTTCTTATTACCTGGCGATGGAGTACGTCGACGGTGAAAGTTATGCCGAGGTTATCGCGCGGCGGCCCGACGGGGCGTCGCTCGCCGAATTTTGGCGTTTGATGTTGCCGGTTGTTGAAGGCATTGCCTGCGCCCACGATCATCAGTTAGCTCACCGCGACATTAAACCCGACAACCTCAAGCTTTGTGCCGACGGGACTCCCAAGGTGCTCGATTTCGGCTTGGTCAAGTTTTTGGATGGTTCGCGTTCCAACGAGGACAGCTTTCAAACCATGGCCGGAATGGTGATCGGCAGCGCTGGTTACATGAGCCCCGAGCAAGCCGGTGGGCGGCCCTTGGATTTACGAACCGACGTTTTTTCGCTCGGCATTGTGATGTACGAACTCTGTGCCGGCAAAAACCCCTTTGATGCTTCAAATGCTTTCGCCACGATCTCCAAAATACTGAAAGCGACGCCGCTGAGCTTGGAACTGCTTCGGCCCGATTTGCCGATGGAATTGTGTCAAATAATCCTTAAATGCCTGAAGAAGGATATGCAGTTGCGTTTTGATAACGCGCACGATTTATTGCACGCTTTGCTCGCGGTGAAACGAAAGGCGCACGGATGACCTCTGCATGGCGTTCACGACTGTGTTTTGCGGCCGCGCTCGCGGTCTTGATTACGGTCCACTTTCTCGATACCCCGATGGTGTCGGTTTCCAACAAAACAATGCTGCTCCAACGACAACGCATTATTGTCGATTACCTCCAATTGCGTGCCGCTAATGTGCCGACCCCTGATGCGCTTATCAAGGAATTGGCCGCCAAGGCCAAGGAAAACCAGCGACAACCGATTCTGCTGGTGCCGATTGCCCTGATTTTTTACGAGGAGGGCGATGTTCAAAAGGCGCGTGACATTCTCCACTCGCTCGAGAAAAACAAGGAATGTGATCTCATGCTTTTCGTTCTTGGTGAGCGTGAGCGGCCACCGCCCGATTGGGAGGCCTCGATAAGTTCCGATTGGGTCGGGATGACCTTAAGCCACTATGCCTTTACCCGCCTCAACAAAAGTGCTGAAGCGGCTGAGATGTTGCTGCGCCTGCGTCATTTGGAGCAAAAAGAAAAAACGCGATTCCACTTGATCATGTTGGTGTACGGCCTGGCCACTGTCGGCATGGGCCTGTTATTAAGCATGTACTTCTCCAATCGTTATTTGAAGTTGGAAGGCAAGGAGTTTTTTCAACTAAAGCCGCTGTATTTGCCGTTTGAATCTCTGTTCTATTTCATGGCCGGATACTCTGTGGTTAATTTGATTGTTTACCAGTTGGTCGGGCCCTTTTTTGAGGGGTGGCCGCCGGCTGTTTCCGAGTTTGTTCCAGGTATTTTGGAAATAGCGTTGACCATGGTTTGGGTGAAGCTGGTCTTCTTCCAAGATTCTCGGTTCCCCATTTTTGAATCCTTGGGGATCGGTAATTTGCAAATGCGTTGGTATACCGTGTTCCAGATTGTCGGCGGCTTGGGCATTGTTTTTGCCCTATACCTTTTGGGTGCTGAGTTTTCTTCGCTATGGCCTTATGAAGGCAGTGACCCCACGGCGGAAGTCCAACAGATTCTCGAAAACCCACTGACCGGTGTGCTGTTCCTGCTTTACCTTTGTGTGGTACGTCCTTGTTTTGAGGAAGTCATCTTTCGAGGCTTAATTTTTCGCGTTTTGCTGGGTAATGTGAAGCCAGGCGTCGCTGTTTTGGGCGCGGGTCTGTTTTTTATGTTGTTCAGCCCTTTATCGAGTTGGTTGATGGTGTTTGGTATTGGTGTCGCTTGCTCGATTGTGTTTTATCGGACCGCTAACCTTTTGGTCGCGATTTGGATTCACGGAGCGCTCAATGCCTTCTTCGTGTTTTCTATCTACTACGGTATGGCTTTCTAGGTTTTTACGCCTGGCTGAGACCCCGCTGAGGAATCACCAGGGCGCGTTGCTTTGCCGTTAGATTGGCCGTGTCGCGAACCTCAAGCAGTGACTGAAAACCCAATGTGTTGCTTGGGGTAGGACCGAAGCTACCGTGATCGTTGATCGCTGCCGAGCACAAATGAACAAGGAAAAACAATGTTATTGACCGCGTTTTGGTGTCTGTTTTTGGCGACTGAGCCCGCTTGGCAATGGCCGATTGAACCAAAATTTGGCGTGTCCGCCACCTTTGGCGAGTACCGCGGAGAGCGTTTTCACATGGGGCTCGATTTTTCGACCGGGGGCGCCGAGGGGATGATCCTGCGGCCGGCTCGGGACGGTGTCGTCTTTCAAGTACGTGCATCCCAAAGTGGTTACGGTAAAGCGGTATACGTCCGCCATGCCGATGGTTTTATAACCGTATATGCCCACCTTGCCGCTTTTGGGAAAGGGCTGCAAGCCGCGATTCGCGATAAGGGTCGCGATCCAGCCGCCGACTTTGGGACCCTCGCTCTGGCTTACCCCGTGAAACACACGGAAACCTTGGCTTGGACAGGCGAAAGTGGTGCGGGCATGCCGCATTTGCACTTTGAGGTTCGCGATGCCGATAACCGACCACGCGATCCGCTGAATTTACCCTTTCCCAAGCTGAGCGCCCCCATTCGACCCGTCATTCGCGGTTTGCGTCTCTTGCCTTTGAACGCCGATGCACGGGTTGGTGGCGGGGCCTTCCCGCGCGTGTTCGGCACCGTGGATACCGTGATTCAGGCGCGCGGTCGTTTGGGGCTTCAGGTCGATGCCTATTTGGCGGCTCCGCGCGATAACACCTTGGCCCCCCGTGGGGTGCGTGTTTTGCTTGACGGTCGCGAGCTGGCTGTTTGGCGACCGCAACAAATTCATTTCGACCATTACCGCCAGGCCGGTTCGGTGCTGGATCAGGCCTTCTCGGGTTTTGGTCCTACCCGCTATTGGTATGCTTTTGATGACCGTACGGCCGTTGCGCCGGTACCGCCTGGTTTACGTGTTGACGGGGTGCTAGACCTGGGAGATCAGCCGCGCACCTTGCGCGTCGAGATTTGGGGTTTTGACGGTGCCGTTCATGGGCATACTTGGACTTTGGACCCTGATAAGGGGGGCGCGCGCGGCCGTCCCGATCCTGACCTCCCGATTCAGCCGACCAGCCTGCGGGTGCGCTGTTACGGTGATCGTTTCTTCATCCAGCCGACCGCGTTGGCGGGGACCTTGGTGTTACCGAGCGAAATGCGTGCGATGGGGCCGGGAGATGCGTTTGAGGTGGGGCCGACAGACGATAGTGCGCCGGTTTCGCTGATTTGGCGCACCGATGCCGGCTCCTTGACGCGCCGGCTGGCTTGGCTAAGCGCGGGTGAAACCGATTTGGGCCCGTTCCGGCTGCGTGTGGCCGACAGCGCGTTTGCCAAAGTCGGGGTGCTGGTGCAACCTGCTGATCCGAAACAGGGCAAAGGTGTTCTCGAGTTCGAATCATCCGTTCTTTCATTTGGTCGTCACGGTTTGCCCGCGGCTGGTGTGCGATTGGTGGTGGATGATGCAATCGCCGCCGACACCGAGGTGGCGCTTTATTATTGGTCGTTTGTTAAGAAGCGCTGGCGTTACCACAGTGCGCTTGTTGCCGATAAAGAGGGGGTCTCGATCGATGTTTTAACCCCGTTGGTGTTGGCACGAGACCGTTCAGCGCCGACCATTCGGGCGCCCAAAATTCATCGTTACTTTGTGGGTAACCGGGTGGTGATTCCGATAGTAGAACGGGGTAGTGGCATAGATCGTGATTCGGTGGCGGTACGCGGTCCGAGCGGGAACTTACCCGCCCGTTATGATGGTGATCGCGGTTGGATTATTTTGGAAGCGCCGGCGGATTCCGGGCCTTGGCATGTTTCTGTCCGTGATCGTGCCGGCTTGAAAGCCGAGGTCAAACAACTCCGAATACCTTCACGTTGATAAGCGAAAGCGGCCTTTGAATTTGGCCGACGGCGGCTTAGGGAACGGCGACGCCCGGGTTTAACTCAGGCGTTTGCCGGCTTTGGTTGATTCATCGCTGATAACCCTTATTAAGTGACTGTTAATAGAGTGCTTGGGTACGCAGCGCCGCAGCCGTCTCGCGCGGGTATCCAGACGGTCTTGGTCTGTTGGAAGTAAAGGCTTTAGCCTCGCCACCACACTAAGCCTTTGTGTCCGTTGTGGTAAGGCTTGTGGCGATAATTATCTTATGAAAAAAAGCAAACAAATTCAGTTTGCGGATCTTTTTTGCCGGCGCCCGTGAATTCGCCGCTTGATAATCGTTTTGGCTGTGATATTATGCCGTATCATTTTAGTAAAGGATGTGTGATGGGAAAGCTTAGATTTGAGCCAAAAGTAAGACCCCTGGTAGAAGGCGAAGATTACGATGCCTATTTAACTATTCTGCGGGAAGCCCAGGCTGATTCAGGTGATAACCACATCTATTTTGATTTGGAAGAGTCCGAGAAGCCCAAAGAGGTCAAGAAAGCCTTTATGTTTGTGGCTGAGAAAGAGGGTATTCCCGTGAGCATTACCCGTCGTCGCGGCGCCAATACCTTGGTTTTCTCGTTTAAAGATGAAAGTGGTGCCGGTCCCGTTAGTGTCGGCAGTGGGCGTATGTCGGCCGATGAGGCACGTGATCGCATTATGAGTGCCCTGCGTGGTGCCGGTGCGTCGTTGCAAAAATCCGAAATTCTCAAGGCGACCGGGGTCAGTGCTTCCACTTGGAACATTCGCATTAAAGAGCTCATTGAAAAGGGCGAGGTTAAGCGTGACGGTGAACGTCGCGATACCCGTTACACTTTAGCTTAAACAAGCCGTCCTCCCGCTTTTGCTTCCACCCGAAGCCTTTGTGAATCGGTTGGGCCATCGTTCTGTTTTGGTTCTAGCGCGCATCCGTCTCGGCGGGTTAGCGCGCTTTTTTATTTGGGTCCTGTGCAGCCTGTACCACACGGACATGTTGGTGTTTTTTGGGCGGGGAGCTGTTGGCAGACGCCACCCTGGCCTTATCGATCATGTCTTTATTAATTGGGGTGAACGCTCTGTGGTGACCTGACCGCTGCGTTGGGTCTTGCGATTTAACCAAAAGTAAACCATGCTTGGCCTCGCTCTCGGGCACCCTGTTGGGATACCGCATGCTGTATCAATGTGCGGTACCCTTTCCAAGTTTCGCCCACTTTTTTCAACGCACTCTGTGATGACAATCTCCTGAACGACCCACATTAGCTTTTGGCGGACGCGGTATCGAGAATGCTCGCTGTTAGTAAACAGGTTGCCCAGTGCAGGAAATCAAAATCGATGGTGTCGATGGTGTCGGTGGCGCGGTGGTAATGGGGGTTCCGGAATTCCGCGGTATCGGACCACATCAACGCCGGCAATTGGCTTTTCCAAAACGGGGCGTGATCGCTGCGGTGCAGAACCGAAAAAAACCGCTCGACCCCCATGTGGACTTTAAGGCCTAGTACTTGGTACTGATCGGTATAGGTGGCGGCGATGCGCATTAAGTGGTCGTTCACGCTATTGGAGCGATGGTTGCTCATGATGGCTAGGAAATTACCTTGATTGGGAATTGCCGATGGCAGCGGTAGGCCTTTCGGTTTGCCTTGAGAATTGGGGTCGTGGTTGCAGTAACCCAGCATTTCCAGGATGTGAACGGTGGCAATCGCGTAGGGTTTGTCGCGGGAGTATTCCGCCACAAATTCACTACTGCCCAGCAAGCCGTCTTCTTCGCGGTTAAACAATACAAACCCGACCGGAGCTTGCGGTGCATGTTTGGCGGTGACACGTGCGCACTCGAGTAACGCGACCATGGCGCTGCCGTTATCGTCCGCACCCGGGCAGCCAGGCACGCTGTCGTAATGCGCGCCGACCAGGATGATCGGTTTTGTGTGGGGCGATTTGGGGAGAGCGACCACGTTGCGGTAGTTACCTTGAAAAGTGACCGAAAAGCCCAGGTTCGTTAATTCTTGGTGGAGGAAATCGCCGATACGCCGGTTGCTTGCGGCTTCGGCATGGTAGTGCCGTGGGACCGCGACCTGATGGAGCTGAGATTGCAAGTGTGATCGCGATACGTCGTCGAGTGCGGCTCGGATGGTTGGATCGGGTGTGAGCGGCGAACCTTGAATCCCGTCGATGATATTCATGGCGTGTGGGCTCCTGTGCCGGACGGCGGCGCATGGTGGCTTGGGTATGCGGTCATTTTAGCATGGCCGTCCGGGGTGGGTTTCGCTTGCATCCGGGCTCTGCGCGACGACGAAGGTAGTGGTATCAAAACAATAAGGACGGTTCTGATGGCCCAGAGGCTGCGCGGCTGGGTAAAAACCGGATACGCCGTCGCGGAAAGCGGCATGACCGCCGCCGAGTTTTTTCTACAAGTGTACCTGCTTAAGTTTTATGTCGATTCGGTCGGTCTCTCGCCGGCAAGTGCCGGTCTGGCTCTGGCCTTGGCGATGGTGTGGGATGCGCTGACCGATCCATTGATGGGAGCAGTGTCGGATCGGACCCGTTGGGGCGGTGGTCGCCGTCGGCCTTACTTGCCCGTGGGTGGCTTCTCCTTGGCCGGTGCTGTCCTCCTTCTGTTCTCACCGCCGTTAGCCTTATCGCCGGCGGGCGCCTTTGTTTGGTTGTTGGGTGGGACCATGCTCCTAAACACCGCGATGACCGTGATCGCTGTACCGCATTGTGCGTTGGCCGCCGACATGGCCTCACATCCGGCCGAACGCAACGATTTATTTGGTCGGCGTTTTGTTTTCGCAAACCTGGGTTTAATCATTGCCGTGGTGGTGCCAGGTTTGGTTACTGCACAGGTCGCGGATCCGCGTGAGGCAGTCGGCATCATCACGGCTGTAATTTCCATGTTAATTGTGGTGACGTCGATGGTGACCTGGCGGATGACCCGTGGCTATGACCGGCCCGCCCGCATGCGGCCCGCAAGGTTGCTGGATGTGAACCTCTTGGCGGCGCCACTGCGCAATCCCTGTTTCTTAATCCTACTGGGCGCTTATCTGTTGGGATCGATGGGGCGAACCCTAAACAGTGCGGTGGCGTTGTTTTATTACCAGTACCGTTTGTTGCTGTCAGAGCAAACCGTGTTTTTGGCCGTGCTGCTGCCATTCACCGCGCTGTTGGCGGTGTCGGTGGTTGGATGGATTCGGGTGGCGGATCGCGCCGGCAAAAAACGTCCGGCGTTGGTGGGCATCTTATTTTTGGGGTTGAGTACCATGGTTGTTTATCCGTTATTCCCGGCGGGAACGGCTTGGCCGCCGGCGCTTTACGGGATGACGGCGGGTTTGATGATCGGTGCCGTGTTCTTGTTGGATGCGATGGTTTCCGACGCGGCCGATTGGGATAGCTTGCGGCTGGGTAGTAACGCAACGGGATTGTACTTCGGTTACCAACGTTTGTTTGCGAAATTGGCACGTGCACTGGGCCTGGCTTTGAGCGGCTTTTTGTTGGAACTCATCGGCTTCCAACAGGGCGCTGCCACACAAAGCGAGGCGACGCGCGAGGGTTTAGCATTGATTTTCGGGCCGGTAGTGGGCATTTGTTTTGTCGCCGCCGCCTTGTTGCTAACCGCCTGGCCGTTTGATGTAGCTAAGGAACGGCGAATCAGTTACTTACTTCAAAAAAGGTTCGGCGGACGAGCCGCGTATAAATGAGGACACGCACCAAAATCAAGGCCGGGCGAACGAGCTGCGGATAAAGATGATCGAACTGGGACACGCACCAAATCAAGGCCGGATGATCGAATTGGGACACGCACCCAAATCGTGGTCGGACGAGGCGTGGATAAACGAGAGATAAACGAGGGCACGTACCAACGGGATAAACGAGGACACGCACCAAATCAAGGCCGGATGATCGAATTGGGACACGCACCTAAATCGTGGTCAGACGAGGCGCAGCTTTTACGACAGGAAGGTAGGTGTGTCGTGTTTGCAGCGTTGTTGCAAACACCGTTGGTTGCTTTGGTAGAAGCTGAAAAGGTAAAAAGTGGGTGTCCTGGCATTTCCTGGCCTTTCATAGGCTTTCAACAGGGCGTTGCCACACAAAGCGAGGCGACGCGCGAGGGTTTAGCATTGATTTTCGGGCCGGTGGTGGGCATTTGTTTCGTCGCCGCCGCTTTGCTGCTAACCGCCTGGCCGTTTGCTGTGGCTAAGGAGCGTCGAGTCAGTTGCTTACTTCAAAAAAGGTTCGGCGAACGAGCCGCGAATAAATGAGGGCACGCACCAAATCAAGGTCGAGATAAACGAGGGCACGCACCAAATCAAGGCCGGATGATCGAATTGGGACACGCACCAAATCAAGGCCGGATGATCGAATTGGGACAAGCACCTAAATCGTGTTCGGACGAGGCGTGGATAAACGAGAGATAAACGAGGACACGCACCGAAATCAAGGCCGGGCGAACGAGCTGCGGATAAAGATGATCGAACTGGGACACGCACCTAAATCGTGGTCGGACGAGGCGCGGCTTTTACGGGAGGAAGGTAGGTGTGTTGTGTTGCAGGATTGTGGCAAAACCGGAGGTTGCTTTGGTAGAAGCTGAAAAGATCAAAAAGTAGGTGTCCTGGCATTTGTGTTTAAAAAGTGGGTGTCCTAGCATTTGTCTGGCATTTGTGGCACTTGCGAATGAGGCGTGATTGGACCATCACGCCTCACGATGCGCCAAAGCTCTCGTTTTAAGACCCTTTGTCCGGCTTGATAAATTTGAGGGTCATGCGGTCACTTTCTCCGATGGCGCGCCATTTGGCGGGGTCGGCCGATTTGTTTTTGTGAGAGAGGGTTGGCGGCAACGTCCAAACCCCGTAGGGGTGATCTTTGGTGTCCTTTGGGTTCGCATTGATTTCGGATTTGGCGACTAATTTAAAGCCTGCTTTTTCAGCGAGCGCGATCACCACTTTCTCTGTTAGGTAACCCCGTTCGCCCAGGGGGCCTGTGGCGGTTTTTTCCGTGTCTCTGTGTTGCACCACACCCAAAATACCGCCAGGTTTAAGTAAGTCGTAGAACATGGAAAACATGCCGTCGGGGTTGCGATCGTGGGTGATGAAATTGTGTACGTTGCGGAAGGTGAGGACCATGTCGGCGGAACCAAGCGCAACGCCTTCCGCTTTAGCATCGCGGATGGCAGCGAGGCGCACCTTGTTGTAGATCGGGTTGGAAGCCAATTTGGTGTCGAAGGTTTTGTGCCCCTGTTGAACCCATTTATTGTCGGAATCGCGGGGGTGGCTCATGGCGATATAGGTGCCTTCTTTTTGGAGGTAGGGGGCGAGTACTTCCGTGTACCAACCTTGGTCGCCGGGGTGAATTTCAATCACCTTCATGCTGGGCTTGATGCCGAAAAACGCTAGCGTTTCTGCTGGATGGCGGGCCGCATTGCGCGCCTTGTGTTCCTTTGATCGGTGGGGACCGTTGGCGATGGATGCGAGGGTGTCGCCGGCGACAACCGAAACCGTCGTGGTCGCCATTAGCATGATGCAGCACAAGAAACGGGTTCTTTTATTCAACATGATTTTTCCTTGAGGTGAATTGATGCCCGTCATTTGAAAACGCGGCAACAGAAGGAAAGGTACAGGTTGGTTCCGTTAAACGGGTGGAGCGGCCGTCAAAGGATGCTAAAGAGTTGTTAAAATTTGTAAAGTTGATGGAAGATGTCGCTTAAGGGCGAAAGTTGGCAGGCGGTTTATGGCGACCGTCCGATCGAGGATCGGCCACAAGGGAGGGGTGATGGCGTCATGGTTGGACGCCCTAAAGCGCGTTCCGGGGGGTTCCCCTCGAAACTTGATGTGGTGGGGGGGCGTTTTGTGTTGCCTGCCCCTGGGCTTGTTGCTGCTTATGCAATATCGCCGGCTAACCCATGTGGAAACCATGGCTCGCGAGACCGAGCGGGCTAATATGTCGCACTTCTTGGATATTGTCGCTGAAAAAACAGAGAACCATTACCGGGGTTTGGTGCGTGACCTTGTTCAGCTTCCCCCTGAACTATTATTCGGCGAGCTGCCGCCGCTACGCCGATACTATCGAAGCATTCCACGCGAGAAGCTCAAGCCGGTGCGTTTCGTATTCCATATGAGTTTTGTGGGAAAACTCGATCAGCAATCCTTTTTGTTTGATCCTCGCACCGGTGATTGGGCCCAAGAGATTCCCGAAAGTACCTACAAAAAGATCAACCTGTCGGCTATCCATTGGTGGGCGTGGCACAAAAAGAAGCTGGACGGGGCGCCGGACGGCTTGGTGACCAGCCATTACCTTCCCAATCACCCAATCATCATGAAGCTGATTTCCGACGTCGAAGGGACGGTGGTTGGTTTGGTGGGCGTCGTGTTGGAAGACGTTGTCTTTGAACAGTTCCTTGCCGAGACCTTGCCTGTGACGCTGAATGCGATCTTTTCCGGGCAGGGCAAACGTGCCGAAGTCATCGATCTGGGTGGTATCACGCGTTTTGAGACCGAAGCTGAGATTGCCTCGGGACGCCAAGATAAAGTGGCTCGCCCCTTTTCTTTTGTGTTCGAAGACTGGCGTGTGGCGGTTCACACCAACGGCGGGCCTACCCCCGGTTTGGTCGCGACCACCCTGACAGCCAATGCGCTTATTTCTTTGCTGTTGGTGGTGGCGGTGGCGGTGGGGATTGGGTTTACCATGCGAACCGCGCTCAATTATCGGCAATTATCCGAGATGAAATCGGATTTCGTTTCCAACGTTTCCCATGAACTGCGCACACCTATTGCTTCGATTCGGGTTTTTGGCGAATTGATGCGTGATGGGAAGATTGGTTCCATGGAGAAGGTTGCCGAATACGGGTGTTTCATCGAACAGGAGACGCGCCGGTTGGGTGGGCTTATCGAGAACATCCTAGATTTTTCCAAAATCGAGTCGGGCCAGAAGCAATATTTCTTCGCCGAAACGCATCTGATCCCTTTGGTGGACAACATGATCCGGGGTTTTGAACAAAGACCGGGCCACATAGGCATTCGCTTTGAGCGGGTTTTTCCCCGCCAGTTGCCTCCCATTCGTTTGGATGCAAGCGCGGTGGGCCAGGCCGTTTTTAATCTGCTCGATAACGCCGTGAAATACGGGCCTGCTGAGCAGACCATCGAGGTGGGCGTCGGTTTTGAGAGCGACCACGTAATCTTGTGGGTCAAGGACCAGGCCGGCGGGATTCCCAATCATGAGCGCCAACGCATCTTCGAGCGCTTCCACCGGGTGCCTACCGGTGCCGTGCATCAGGTGCGGGGTAGTGGCTTGGGGCTTGCCATCACGAAGCATATCGTCGAGGGTCATGGTGGTAGGATTGGGTTGACCAGTGATGAAGGGGTGGGCAGTTGCTTTTTGATGAAGCTGCCTGTTGCCGGGGGGACGCGTGGACAGAGTGGAGAAGAAACGAATTCTGTTGGTTGAAGACGATCCCGCGCTAATTTTGGGTTTGAAGGATGGCTTGGCCTACGAAGGTTTCGAGGTATTGCACACCGCCGACGGAGAAACCGCATTGGCCATGGTGCGAAGCGAAAGGCCCGACTTGGTCGTACTGGATATCATGTTGCCGCGCAAAAGCGGACTGGATGTGTGTCAGGCATTGCGCGCCGAAGGCGACACCGTTCCGATCATCATGTTGTCCGCGCGGGGCACCGAAATTGACCGCGTGTTGGGTCTGAAGATCGGCGCGGATGACTACGTGACCAAGCCCTTCAGCATGGCGGAGTTGGTGGCGCGCATGGAGGCGATTTGGCGCCGCAACCGCTTCCTCGATCAAGCGACCGAGCGCCAAGCGCGTTTACAGTTTGGCGAGGTGGAAGTCGATTTCGAAGCCCATGCCGCCTGGAAATCGGGGCGGCCGTTAACCCTCACGCCGCGCGAGTTCTTGATTCTGGCTTATTTTGCCAAGAACTTGGGGCGCGTTATTTCACGCACCGAGTTTTTGCAGGAAGTTTGGGAGTACGAAGGGGAGACCTTGACCCGAACGGTAGATACCCACATGGCCAATTTGCGCAAAAAGATCGAACCCAACCCTGAAAAGCCAAATCACTTAATTACGGTCCATCGGTTGGGTTACAAGTTCAAACATTAACCGAGGGGATTAATTATTCGGTGTAAGCTGATTGGATTCAAAGGCTGGTCGCTGAGACGCCTGTTGGCCTGCGCGTGCTTGGGGTTTTCTTCCCATGGCGAACAGGTGCGAAAAGTGGATGTCCTGGCTCTTCTTAATTAGCGACAGGATTTTATGAAGCCCATGGGTTGGCCGGCAAAGGATGAATGGGGATGATTGGGGACAGGCGCCTATTTGTCAGCCAAACAGGGATGGATCAGCCAGGACAGGCCCTTGACCTCGGCAATCCGCTCGTTTCGATTCCGTTGTCAGAAAAGAAGACTGCGATCAGTGATGGTTGGAGAGATCAAAAAGTGGGTGTCCTGGCTTTTTCTGGCTTTTTTAAGCCTGCTGCAGCAAGCGACGTTGGACTTCATCGCTATCGATGGTCTCTGCTTGGCTACCGATCCACCAGGATACGCCATTTTGGCTGCGAACTCCGGCCGAGCGGTCGCCGTAGATTTGGTCGGACGGTGCCATGATTGATTCAGCGCCGGCCGCGAGGGCTGCCTGATATCTGTCGTCACAATCGGCCACATACACGTGAACCATTGCCGGCAATGCGTTCTCCTTTTTGTCGGTGCGGCCAATCATGACCATGCTATCGCCGAACACAACCTCGGCATGTTTGATGCGACCTTCCTGATCATGCAGCGTTTCTTTGATGTGCACATCAAAAACCGTCTTCAAGAAGCTGAGTTCCGCTTCCGGGTCGGCGATAACGAGGTAAGCACAAGCGGTGAAGTATCCTTTGGGGGGTTGGAACGTTGCCATGATATCTCCTTATGGATTAACGGGTTGTTGGCGCGTGCCTTATGCCTGTAGGGTGATAAAGCCGGCATGAGTTGGATTGTGAGATCTTTGACCGCCTGCTGTATTGGAAAAAAAGGACATCATTCCCAAAGGGGCAGGTGGTTGCGTTGTTTGCCACGCCGTTTCAGGTAAACCGGTGGAGTAAAGCCGCAAAAGGTCTGAAACTCATTGATGAGATGGGCTTGGTCGTAATACCCGAACCGAATGGCGAGATCGGCCCAGTCGACGACCTGAGTTGTTTCTAGATGGCGGATCGTTGCTTGGAACCGTGAGACACGGCAGAACGTTTTGGCCGTCAGGCCGACCGCGTTTTGGAAGAGCCGGTTGAAATGGCGTCGGCTGAAGCCGAGATGATTAATCATGGCCGCGACCCGTTTTTCGGGCGTCCAGGCGCTTTGGAATTGGCAGGCAACCGCCACCGCTGGATGGGTTTCGCGGTGAAGCTGTTTCTTCAGCCAGGCTTCGATGGTTGCTACCTGAATCTTAAAGTTGTTTTGGCTGCGTACTAAGTCGCTGAGACGGCGGCCCTCGCCGCCCCAAATTTCCTCAACTGAAATGTGCCGTCCGGTTAGCTCACTCATGGGTAGCTTCACGAAGGGTGCTAAGCCGCCGGGACGAAAATGGAGGCCGATCAGGCGACGAGGGGTGTGGGTGCCGATGGTGAACCAGCCCGCTTGTGGGCCGGACACAATTTCGCCGCCGTAAGGTTGCAAACCCTTGTCACGTAGCGGGTTGTGAATGAGGCTGGTGGGTTCGTCGAGGTTGAAAATAATTTCGGTGGTCGCGCTGGGGAGCAGGCGCTCTTGCGGATGGGTCGAGGCCGGACGCGACATGAACCATATCAATTGAAGATGGGGGTAAAGCGGGGGAGACATGTGAACCGTATCGAAAGTGGCGGCATCAGGCATGGCGTTCCCGTTTCTCCAAAGTTAATGATGGCAACTTAACCCACCACCTGGCGGCTGTCCAGTGACTGTTCTGTGAAACCGGTGTGGAAAAAACGGCGCACCAAGGTGCTTCGGCAACAAGGCGAGCCGAGCCGGCCGTCAAAGTGACGGAAGGGGTTCAATTACATGGATGTGCTCGTCTTGGACTAGCGCAAAACGCCCATTTGCTGGGTCCAAGGCTAGCGGCGGTAGTGGGTCAAGCCCGCGGATGATGCTGCAATTTTGTTTGCCCGAACGCAAGTGTGGCCATTCGTGGACGAGTTCACCATTGCGCAGATCAAACAGCTTGGGGTGGTTGTAGAAACTGACCACGAAATGGTCGCCCAGCGGCATGAGGTTGCCCAAGGGTTCTGTTTTCTCGTGAAGCGTTGTCCATGTTCGGGTGGGGCGGTTCCAAACGCCTAACCCGTAAATTTTATCTTCGTCATTGGTGGACGCGATGATCTCATCATCGGTTCGGAAGACCGCCGTTGAAAGTTCCGCATCCGTTGCAATATCCGATTGCACCCCGTCCAGGTGGGTTGGGTCCTCAAGCGCTTGATGAAGATCAAACACAAGACCCACGCTCCACGGGTGCCAGACCCAGCCGCAATCCAGCAAATAGCGCCCCGAGGGCGAAGCGCTTAGGCGCGAGTGGAAAAAGTCTGTTGGTTGTCGGTCTGCTTTGGTGAGACATTCGCCGGTTTCCAGGTCATGTATTTCGAGTTGGTTGTAGTTTTCGGGGCAGTGAGCAATCAGTTCGCGGTTGTTGGGCCCGGTAAACAGGCAAACTGGGTATTCGTAGGCCTCCGATTGGTAAAAACTGCGGTTAATTTCGCGAATTAACTGCTCTTGTCGGCATATCAGCCCCTTTGTTTCCAGGCGTTTGTATATGGCTGCATAATTGCCGCTGGGTGAAACCGCGCAAGCGTCAAAACTGTATGCGTAGTAATAGCCCGAGGCGCTTTTCGATCCATCGAGATAGTAACGACACCGGCCGCCTATCCAATCGATCAAATGGTCGTCCGACCAGGCCAGGCTTTGCACAGAGGTGCAGGGTATTTTTGTTTCCTTGAACATTGGGTTCCTTATTGATTTCCTAATTTGTAAATTGTGCGAGGTCTTTTTTGAAACGGGCCTGGCTAGGCAACGGCAGGCACCTTCAATCAACTCCTGAAGTCGGATTTCACCGGGAGGCCCTGTGTGCTTCGACACAGACAAGCCTTGTTCTGCTTTTCTATTTCTTCCAGATACCGTGCCCATTGCCGCTGCTCAATTCGAAGGTGGTGGGAGCGGTGGCGGTTGATGGGCGCGAAAAACCGACACGCCGACGGTTGCCGAACATCGCGGTCGCACCAGAAAGCGGGTGTCCTGGCTTTTGCTTTTGGCTTTTGCTTTTGCAATGGCACTAAGCGATGCGATGGCACGGTAATTTTGAGGTCTGACGATCAAGCAGTTGCTTTCGTAACCCTCGTTTAGGTTTTTGTATCGCTGCCGTCGGGAAGGTGATCGGTATGTTGATAAAGATCATTCATCACCTGGTCCATATCGGCTTTTTCGCCGAATGATTCGGCCAAAACAATGATGACACCCAAGAAAAACGTAATGCCAAGAATCATGTAGATCATGCTGGATCCTCTTTAGATTGGTTGGGGCAGGGGTCGGCCTTGTGATCGCTTCCTATCCCGCTACTATGAGACGCGCAAAATGAAGCTTAATCCGTCGCCATGGCTAATTGAATGTCGCCGAATGAGAGGGCGGCCAAGCATCTGTGCCATGCTCGCCGAAGGGCATTGCGTCGTGGCGGCCTTGGTGCCACCGCGCGTTGAGCTGCTTCTTCAACATGAAAAGGCGAGCAGCGTAAGGTGACAAACACCGCGCCCTCGTTGTTGTCGCTGATGGCGTGATAGAAACCATATGCTGTGGGCTGGATGCGTCGTAACATGCTTGTGATGATTGGTTTATTAAAAAGGGGGCTCAAGTGAATCCGATTGTTAAAGCGGTGTTGCTTCAGATTGCCGACGAACTGGAAAAGGAAACAGGACCCATGGCCGGCGTTCTCGCCGATTGCGAGGCCGTGCTGGAACAATGTTGCGCGGCCGTGGCCGATATGCGGGCTGATGTCTTTGAGCGCGGCCAATCGGTTACCCACGCCATGGCACAACGTCCCGAGTTGTTCCCGCGTGAGGCTGTCGAAGCCATCGGTGCCGGGGAGAGAAGCGGCCGGCTCGCGGCGGCTTTCCGGGCGGCTGTCGAAACGACCCACTCCTAAAAACGGCGTTGATGAAGTTCCGGCGATCGTGATAAGTAAAGCGCCTATAAATCCAGATACTTGAGTCCTTTAGGTAGCGGGCAAGCGCTGTACTCGACATGCAGCACCCAGCGCCGACCTGGCCGTTTGGCTTTTGGGGAGGCGTGAAGGATCAAGGGCCGCATGAGGGTTAAATCGCCCGCTTTGGCCTCGCAACAATACGGCGCATGGGTTTGGCGCAGTTGTTGGCTATCCGCCATCGAAAGAATGCCGTGCTTATGGCTCTTGGGAATCACTTGTAAGCAACCGTTGTCGCGGTCGGAATCATCCAAGGCGAGGCGGAAACTGATCATTTGGGCCAGGACCCCTGCCGGCGGTTGCACATGGTGAACCCCTTCCTTGCGGCTCCAGGGTCCCCAGCCGGGTACTTTTGCACGGGCGTCGACAGCGATCATGCGGTCCTGGTGCCACGGGACCAACCAGTTATTTTCAAGAGACTTATTAAAAAGCGTGACGCGAAATGGCTGGGCTGCGCCTGGCAAGTACCGTTGCGCCAATGTGACAAAGGGTGGTGAGCGAACGAGGTCGCTCACGGCGGGGCATTTTTGGGCGAGGTTGCGAATGCCAGGCTGCGCCACGTCCGCGAAGGTTTGGCTCAAGGTCTCGCGAAGCACAGCAAGCTGTTGGGCCGAAACAAAACCTGGCAGTATCTCAACACCGTCTTTCTCGATCTGGTACAACCGGCAGCCTCCTGCAGATTCGGCAGCCTACCACAGTAGGGGGGGGATCTCATTGGTTGTGCTGTTGCGCCTGCGGTCGGAGAGGTGCCCATCCAAAGGACGAAGCGACATGTCGCGGCCCGGTGTGCCAAGTTTTGAATCGGTGAGAACAGGCGATGCCAAATCGGTTGCCTGAGGTTTCAACCTAAGAGGCGCGATAAGAGCGAGAGGTTTTCGCTAAAACCACAGCGAGCTATCGCGCTTCTTAGGTTAAACACAAGTGGGGGGCGAATTAGGCGGGTTAGCGCCGGGCAAACAATTAAAAATTCTTGAAAAAACCGCTGCCATCAATCCTGTCAACACCGTCACGGTTGTTGTTTAGGTATGCGTGCCAGGTTCTATTTTGAAATTCAAAAGTAATGTGTGGGTCTTCGCCACCGAAGGCATAGTGAACGCCTTTGGTGATTTTAATTCCAGCCAAGTTATTTCTAATCGCCATTCTCAAGTCACTTTCAACGACGGGCGATAGGTTGCCAACGTCAATATCGACATCCTCCGAACAATTTCTGAGAAATTCTTTTGCATTAGCTGTTTGAGACATAATCTAATACTCCTTCATCTGTTGTTTTGTGGTGTTTGATGTTGGGTGTGCTTTGGGATCAACGCAGCTCAAAAAAGCTGGGCTAGGGCGTTACATGTCGTGAAGGGTAGAAGGCCTGGGCTTTGATACCTAAACTGAGCGATTCGGGTGGATGAAATCGCTCAAAACGTTGGTGCGAAACATTTTGGGAAAAACGCAGGCGTACTGGCAAGTACGGTGAGCATTTTCACGAGACATTGTAGCCCAGCCGGTTGTGTGATTTTGCCGCCAAGAATTGCTTAGTTTGGGTGATAGCCAAGTGTTTATTTGAGGAGGTGTATCGTTCGAAAGAGTGTGTGGTGACATAGAGAAGGTGCTCATTTTGATGTTTGGAAAAAGTTAACAAATTGTCTTCGCGTGTTTTAGGCGAAAACAATCCGGGGAGGAGGACATAAATGAATCATGCTCCAAGCGAAAGCCTTGAAGAGCCTGATGGAATTCCTTGATCTAAAGTTTGCTCATGGGTTGGGAAAGTTTAGATTTGGAAGCTCAGTGAATCGCAATATACATTACGCATGTACCTTTTTTGAAGTCAACTGGAAAAGTGGTTTTGGTGGGAAAGGATATAGTGTGCTGATTGATAGCATGTTGAGTTCGTTTTTTGCTTGGGTTTTGAATATCTGCGATATCAACGTAGGTGGTTGTGTTCAGAACGTTTAAGCTAAGTGGAATATGCGCTTTTCTCTCCGTTGAGAAATAAACGCCGGCGCAGATCGAGGCTTTCCCAGTTTGGTCTTTGTGCACTCGGTGAGGGTGTGCCGGTCGCCGGTCGCCGAAGGCAGGTTCGGGCGCTGATGGATTCGCGAGAACGAAACACGGGTGATCTGGCAAATTCTTTGGTTTGACCGATGTGGCAAACCCTAATTCTCCCCGTTATGGGTGCGTTGGGTTGAAGCGAGCCTTGGCGGCAACCCAACGCCAAGTCCATCGACGGCGGACAAATAAGCCAAACGGAGTCGCCCACGATCTGCGCCGGCGGTTGTATTGCCTCGGATTAAAAAGAGGGTGTCCTGGCTTTGCTCATTCTTTGAAAAGTGGGTGTCCTGGCATTCTGCTCTTTGTCGAGGCCTTTAGCGGTTGATTTGCGGGTGTAGATGGCGACGCGGAAAGGTTTGGGTTCAGCGGCGGGTTTGGTGCGTCTTGTGGTTTGGGTCATGAGGGAATCCTTCATGGCGAAAGGCAGGCTGACGCCAGGGCGCTGGCGGAAACGTTGGCGGGTGCGATGCGGTGGGGGGTTTAGGCAACGGGAATCTGCTAGAGCGCCGTTACTTGGGTTTGGGGCCTAGCTTAAAGAAGGCATAAGGCGAATAGCTTTTCCCTGTTGCGGTTTTGACGGCTTTCGAAAAGCTGGGGTAGACGGTGCCGTTCCACTCAAAGCCATGCGGCAAGATTTTGACCGAGATCTTGCGGCCCTGAAAGTCGCGCTCAAGCACGGTACCGGGCGCGTGCAAACGAATGTCGGAAAGGTCGGCGTGTTTCAAGCCGTGATCGATGAAGCGTTGCGACATACCGCGTTCGGCTTTGGCCTGGATGCCCCACGCCACGCGGCTGCGCAACCAAAGGCGACGGTGGGAATGGGGTCGTTCGTTGAAAACTTCGATGTAGGCAGCCTTGAGTTCGGCGGTGGTCATCGAATCAAGCATGTGAAGTTGAAGCGCGACGGCGCGGTTCATGTGTCCCTTCTTGGTGAGTGGTGGTGTGACTGGGACACTAACTCCGTTTTGAGAACTTGGCCAGGGATTTTCTGTCCAAGTTGTCTCTCGTAGGAGTCTGGCGTTGCCGGCAGCAATTCGTCTTGATGGTGGAGAGGGGGTCAATAAGTGGGTGTCCTGGCAATTTCTGGCAATTTAGGTGTCCTGGCAATTTATGCCAGCCGGCCGAATGGTTTCTTGAAAGCAGTGGGTCGTTCCAGGTAGGTCACCCGACGCGCGTCAATGTTTTCTGTGACTTGACTGGCGAACTTGCCACAGTAAAGCAACATTGAAAAACCAATATAGATCATCGCAATGGTGCGAACGCGCAGCTTCCATACAAACTTCATGAAAAGCGCACCCATGAGTGGGACCGCCAGTGAAGAGAGGAGATACATAAGGAACCGAGACTCTGAGTTTTCACGCATCATTTCTACTGCGATACCCAACATGTAAGTTAAAGATAAAAAGCAGGCCAGAACTACCAAAAGTCCGTCCAACACCAGGGACACCATGGAACGTGGAGGCGCTGCTTGAGGCTCGCCCCCGTCCTGCTCACCTGCCGGCGTTTCCGGTGCCAACCATGGATCATTCTCGTTCACAACCACCTCCTTTTCGACAGCCTTGCGATTTAACCCAGACAATGAGTTGCATGGCAGGTGTCGGGCTGGTTTTAGATTTAGCATGTGAGTTACTTGCGATTAGGACCAATTGGCTTTTCGGCATGGCGCCCAAAAACAATAATCTCCTTACCGAAGCCCAGGTTGGCCGTTGTCGACCGTCATGGTCGTTGTCGCCTGGCGTTGAAGGTAAAGCCTGGGCGGCCACTTTTTTCCGGGTCGGGTAGCTCTTCGGGACCAATTGGAACGCGCGCCATCCGTGCCCACATTTGCCAACCATCGGATCAAAAAGTGGGTGTCCTGGCTTTCCATAACGAGAGAGTTTTGAAAAATCAAAAAAAGTAGTAAAAATGTTAATCTGAGAAACTTCGTTTTAGCGATTTGCGTATGAGATGGTTCGGGAATAGTTGATTTTGACCATAGCTTAAGAAGGAAGGAAGTATGGATTTTGGATTATTGTCCTTGTTGTTTAAAGGGCTATTCGCTCCTTTTGTATCGCCTGCTTTATCGGTTTTTTTGGGAAGGACCAAGGTGCGGCTGGATGCGTGCTTGGAGAGGTTGAAAATTGATGGAAGCGACTCTGATCCAGCGGTTAGAGCCATGCTTCTAAAGCAAGCTGATGAGCTTTCTCTTCAGATCACTTTTGGAATCAGGGAATCGAAGGAGTACCTTCTGAGAATGAATCAGGTCTCTGAAGAAACCGGCTTTCCCATTCGTAGCATCTACAAAGCTAGGCTTTACTACACGCTTGAAGACGGTCAGATGAGGTTTGATAAAGCGAAAGCACCCCACGGTTTCAAAGTGTTAAAGGCGGTCATGGTTTGCTTTTCGCTTTTCTTCAGTCTCAAAATAGCCTCTCAACTGATGCTTCTTGTCAACCAGATCGACCCCATAACGCCGATGATTGGATTGTTTGTAATCGCGGTTGTTAATTATTTCTTTTGGGATTGGTTCACCAGTCAGGAAAATATTGCCATTCGCTTGGGCCAGAAGCAGGCAAACTTTCGTGGGGTAAACATTCTGAAAACCGCTGCCAAGAATAAGAGGCCTAGTAGGTTCTCGCTTTTTCGGCAAAGAGTGCGAGGGGTTCTGTAAAATGAAAAGGGGTATCTGCCAAAGTGAAGGCCTATGTTTGGTACGCTACTTGTTCAGGTCCATGTGGCAGGGGGGGGAGCCGATTCCGGTTTTTATAATTGTCTCCAAATAGGCCTTCATTTGAACCGTAGGGCCGGGAATGAGTAGATAAAATAACTTTATTGGTTGGGATATTGGCCTGGATTACCGGTGTTTTTGTTTTTGAACCTTGGGTTCGATTTCCGGCCCCTAGCGCTTTCTTTTCGAACTGGCGGCCGTTTTGTTTACGAGTCCGCTCGTAAACAAAAATCCAAAAGTTCGAAAAGTGGCCCGGAGCCCGATGGGTGTCGAACTTTTGGGTCGATTTGGAGCGTTTGTTCCTAAACAAAAAGCGCGGAGAAAGCGGATAAAATGGAGAAAAGCCCTTGCGGGGACCGCTTGACTGCGCTGTTTGGGTGCTTTGGTTTTTTATTTCTTATCCGGTTTGGGTGACTTGGCCGTGCGATGGTGGGGCGCAATCAAAGCCGAAAGTCGTTTAAAGTTAGTGTTTGTGAGATTTGGGTCCATAAACAACAAATGCACCCGGCTCGTAAACAACGAGGGGTGCAAAGTTCGAAAAGCCGGTGTCGAAGTACAGCGGAATTTTCCGCTTCGAACCGGCAAAACCGCTTGTAACCCGTGATTTACGGATATCGCGGAACGCGGTTTTGATTCCGCCGAACCCCTTATTTCTCATGATAAGACAAGACAGAGAGAAATAAAACCCGCTTTTTGACCGGCGGAAAGTGGTTTGCGAATCCGACGAGAGGAAGAGCGAGCGTCGGAAAACCATTTTTTGCAAACTTGCGGCGGCTTAGCTGCGGGTTGCATCTGCCGATGTTTTGGCTCAGGCGACTTGGAAGACAACCCCTTCACCCCACTTTGTTAACGAAGGTGAAGCAACCGTTTTAGCCAAGAGATTTCTGAGCTAAAACGGTTGCCTGGTTGTGTGTTTTGTTAGTTCTTGGATTTATTAGTTTGCAATGGTGGCGGGGCCGCCATGGGGGGTTCTGCTAATGTTCAACTCTTTCGGGGGAGCCTAAATGGGGGCGCACACGCGGTCATAATCGCAATTATTGAAGATCGAAGGGTCGCAAATGGTTCTCCGAGCTGGAATCGGATAACCTTCGTCACCGACATAAGTGCATGGAATCTCGTTTTCGGTAAAGAAAAAGTAGACTCGGCCGGATTCTCCTACACCCCCTCCATCACCTGAACCATCATCGCTATCAACGTCGTGATCACCATATTTTCCATCGTCAGCGGGAGGACCCGGATCGTCGTTCACCTCGACGCCATGCGCTGACAAAAGCCCCGAGAATGCTAAAAGAATCGCAAAAACTAATGCTGTTTTTTTCATATTTTCTCCTTTTTTTTAGAACGCTGTTTTTCGAAAAATGCAACAAAATAAACTCATGCGAATACGCAAGCTTAGTGCGTTGATGAATGCCGCGTTTTGCACTGGCGTTCTATGGCAACGAAAACAAAGCCTATGGTATTTGACTTGAAGATTTCTATTGGTGAAGCTATTTTTCGGTGATTTTTTCAATAAAACTTAAGCAGTTTTCGTTTTCAACTACAGATGGCTCCGTGAGAGACCGGCCATCTTTTGAAAACAATGTCATGGAAATCAGGCCTGAACTATTACTTAACGTAAAAGCAGGCCTCTCAAGGACAAGGAACGTGGCTTCTAATCCGGTGAGCTTTTGTAGGTTTCGAATGTACTGGAAGTTATACCCTTTTCTGACAAAGACAATGACTCCGAGATTGTACTCTTTGCACAGTAAGCCAAGGTTTTTAATTTTTTCATTGATACAGGTGCTGCAAGAAAGATTCGGTATGTCTAATGCTAGAACATGCTGCTTGCCAAGGCTTTCTTCAAGCGAAACGCCTAATGGAATTCTGTGCTTGGCTTCTCCAATCACCAAGTCTAGATCAGCGCTTTGACCAGAGAGGGCGAGCATGAAAAGAAGCAAAATGCAAGCTGTCACCTTTTTCTCCAGAAAATAATAAAACCATTACTGTCAATAAGTTTCTCTTTGTCTCCATTGGACAGATCCATCAAGTGGGCCTTTAAGTCGTCGGCATACCGCTCGAAGTTCTCTATAGCGCCCATTCTTGTCAATAACCGGCCATTATATTGGCCCAATATTTGGCCAACCTTCTTTCGGCCTATATCCTGAGCTAAAAGAGCGCCGCCGCTACTGTACAGATCGAACTTCAACAAGAAGTCTGAAATCACCAAGTCTTCAAATTGATAAAAGCCAAAGGGTGTTGAGCGGTCTCGTAGGTACGTCTTTAAGGCTTCTTTAGTTAGCGGCTCCAGTGCCATCAGTTCAGCCATCTGAACACGCTTTGCCCCTGTTAACGGAGAGCTGGAGCCTAGGTAATGCCCTTCGAGATCAAAGAATTCGATGTATGAGGTATAGGGAGAGTGGTACCAAATGACGCCTTCGATAACCGTGAAAAGATCGTGAAAATGGCCATCAAGATGACTAGAGAAAAACCGGTGCCCAAATTTATGTTGAACTTGTGGAGTATCTGTAGAGTGATCAATTACCATGTGCAATGGGTCGGTCTTTTTTACCGAATCAATTCCCGCAAGGATAACTTGGTGCTTCTTTGGCCAAAGGGCAACTCCTCCAAACGTTTGCCTAACTCCACCACCAAAACCTGTTGATGCCAAATGCGAGCCATCAATAGCGAATGCGTGAACTCTAGCTCCGTTATCGCGAACAATAATGGAATCATCAAACCCAAGACTGATACCCAATGGTTCAGCGTATTCGCCAGGCCCTTGGCCCTTTTTTCCTATGTCCCGCACATATTGGCCCTTCATATCGAACACTATGATTCGGTGCTGTATAGAGTCGATCACGACCAGATAGCCTTTGGGGTGAACAACTGAACGAAACACCTCAGCCAAAACCATGGTTGAATCAATTTCAATCACCTTCTCTATTTCAAAAAGATCACGAAAATCCTTAACCTTTTGGAATTCTTGAATTGAATCCTTGTCACTATCGCGATTCACAGGGTAAGTATTCGATGCACTCGGGGGCGCGGCAGATACAGTCTCAGTTGTCGGGGAACATGAAACAGCAAGAATAAGCAGAAAAGCAGCATACAATCTGATCATTAGAATTCGCACTCCATTTTAAATTGACTTTAGGTTTGTGGGGGAAAAGTGTGGCAGCCCGTAACTCGTCGGAGGGATTCGAAGGTCCACAAAGTGGGATAGCCGTGTAGTGTAAATCGTTATCGAATAGCCTGCGCCGATTCGCAAACGGGCCGCGAAAACTGACCGAAAAAAAGAGCAAGTGGTCGAGATTTAAGGCTTTGCCGCGGTTATTGCCATCATTCCTTCCTCGGTATCGAGGGTTAGAGCTTTTCCATTAAAACGGGCTAAGGTCACAAGATCATCGGAAACAGCGTGCAGTTTGCCGTTTTCTATTTTGAAGCGTTTGCGTGCTACCTTGCCGGTAGCTGAATCCGTAGGGTAAACATCGAACCAAATGGCGGTCGCATCGGAAAAGACGGTGTGAACCAGGGCGTTATATGGGTTTCGCTTGTATAGCCTGCTGTTCTTCTTTCGCATGACCGGTGGAAGCTCAGGTAGCAACCGTCGAACCACGGCAAATGAAGAATCGTGCTCTATAAGAGAGCCAAACTTGCTGTGAAAAGCAAAGTAAGAACCGTTGTTGTTGAAAAAGAAAACGGTGTGATGTTTCTCTGAGTGAAACCGGTGCAGCGGTTGGAATTTTCGTTGTTCAAGATCTAACACGGTCAGCACATGGAAGCCCTCATCATCAATGAAGTTGCACAAGAACATGGCCCGCTGAATTGGCTGAATTCCAACCCAAAGCATGTTTGGAGGTAAGCCCTGAAATGAATCAAGATGAATCGTTTCCTTTAAATCTAGGTTGGCTGAAACGTGATAAGCAAGCTTATTTCGGATTATCAAAAAGCCGTCTTTGAACGGGATGATTTTTCTTGAAATAAAGATTTTTAGACGTGGGTCGTCGAGTTCGCGAACTACCTCTTCTTTAAGATCAATGATACATAGCTTTGTTTTCATTTGAGAAAAATTTAACACAGCTAGGTGGCCGCTATTCTGGGCTGCCCCGTGTAGATCTTGCACAAAGTAATCCGACAACGGAAAGCTAGTGCTGTGTAATTCTGAGGCATATATAGATAAAACAAAAACACAAGTGAGCATGATTGATTCCTTGTCTAATTAATGTATTAAAAGGTAAGTTGAAACGACTGACTTGGGAAGGTGTCAAGCCAGCCGCTTTGTGAAGACTTAAAGGTCTTGAAGCTCGCATTCGGCCCAGTCTCGCTCGATGGCTTCCCAGTCGCCAGGGCGGCAGGGATAAGGGTAATCTTGGACCGAGCAATCATAGATTTCGTCAAGAATATCAAGACAGTCTGGTGCAGATGCGAAAGATAGCGAAGAGAAGGCGCAGGAGGCTAGAAGAAGGACTATAAGCTTTTTCATGAAAATCTCCATATCATCCATGTAGGGTTGAGTGCTTTCATTACTACATAGTTTTTACTGTTTCAGTCGCTGGCGCTGCCTGGCGCAGAAACTCCGGAGATTTCACCATGAGGATCTTTGCTTGTCTAGGTTAAAAATCACTAAAAAAGCGGCTGAGGTGTTGTTGTTCAGCGTAAATAAAAGAGACAGTAAATATAGTATCTTATTAGAGACTGTGTTGCGTTGGGCGAGAAGGGGAGCTTCGTGAACCTAGCTCAATGGCGCATGCGACTAGGAAGGCGCATTGGGGCCCTCCTGGAAAACAGACGATCCGTTAGTGAACAGCGGGTATTCTTGTAATTCGGAGCGGTCGCGCAAGAAACCGCCTGGTGCCCCTTGGTTATCTGCTTGTTGAGTCACTTTTGATTTGCTGGAATTGAGCCCGAATCCAGACCTTTTCCTGTTGAATATTGGTTACACATGGGGAGAAGTGGGTAGGGCGGAGGTTGTAGGTTGACCGGTCCATGGGGCGCCTGATTCGCGTTTTCCATTCGTAGAGCGTCTCAAAGGTAGGTCATTTAAATAGATCCCCCATCCTTTTGTTAGGAGTTGCCTGTGGCAAGTAGCAGGAGTTGTAGAGCCTTGATCTTTCTTGGTGCTCTCCTTTGTAGGTGTAGTTTTTGGTAGAGGTCGAAAGTTTTTGGCTGTGAAGCCCTCTGGGTTCCCATGCTTATCTTGTGAGTCAATTAACAAGAATCTTGAAACGGTGTTTACCCTGCACTGGGATCATCGGGGTCGTCTGGTTCTATTGGAGGGGTGTCCCCTAGAGGGCTTTCTTGGGTGCTTTGGTATTCTAAGGCTTTGTTGAAAAATTCTTGGGACAAATCAATAGAATCGCCGTCGGTTTTTTGAAGTAGGGTGTTGTCCTGTGGGGTTTGCGATGTTTTGATGTTTTCAAGTCTAAACTGGTTTGAGTATTGATTAGTGCTCTGTTCAATCTTCATTACTTGTGTCCTTATTTTTGATTTTGGCCTTTTTGCTAAGGTCTATTAGAGAATTGACGTACCCTCCGTTGACCGGATCGGTTGTTTGGCGCAACCGGTGGGCGATGTTTTCGTATGGCAGGCCCATTTCTTCAGACCAATACATCCGTAAGCCTAAGACGAAATCTAATAGGCGGTCGTTTTTGGTTTCAATGGAGAGGTTCTCGGCGGCATTTATGTGATGGTAGGCGGAAAGAAGATCGTTTTGTCCAATCATCACAAGAGCTAGGTTTGAATGATATACACCTGTCATGTTACTGTCTCCTTCTAGGAGAGATAGGCGAAGCGCTTTTTCGATGCTGACTTCAGCTTGATCTAGGTTGCCTATCATTAACCAGTAAAGGCCTTCAAAGCGATAAAGTTGACTTCGAAACTTGTTAGTGTCAACACTCTTGGCTTCGTCTATTGAGCTGAAAACACTTTCAGTTTCTCCGAGGTAGAAATAGCATTCGGCAAGATACAAATAAGCTACCCTTAGTATGCCTTTTTGGCCGGGTTCATTTTCTAGTATAGAAATGCTGTTATTGAGATGGATGATAGCTAAGTCAAGATTTCCTCTCTTAAGTTGGGCGACCCCTAAGGTATAATACCCTTTGGCTGCGTATTTTGGACTCTTGTGGTTTATTAAAGGTTTTGCTAGCTTTTCTACGCTGGAGAAGTTTTGCTCGGGGTCAATGGCTGCTTGCCAGGCCATGATAACTAACTCAGCATCATTCTGTGGATTGTACGTCTTGTCTATGGATTCAAATACAGACGGCCCCTTTTCGACCCAGATTCTTTCAAATCGGCGTAAGATCTCTTCGTCGGTTTCATGATAGAGATACTTTCCGCTGGCCAAACCTGCTGTTAAGCCGAGCGCAACAAATAAAAAACCTCGCACTAAGCTTTTTGGGATGGAAATAGAGGTGTTTCCAGATGCAGCCACGGTTACTCCGGGCGTGGCAGGCCGACGCAACCCAGCCCACTTTAATAGGCTCTGGATCTTGGTGTGAGGAACCACGCTGGCGCCATGGCGACCCTTGTAAATGCCGCGCACAAATTCACTTTTGCTGAAACGCGTGGGGCTTTCCTGTGCTTGGGCGATCAAGCCTAGTAATTCTTTGGTGGCGATGGTTGTCTTGCGGCCTAACAAGCGCTCGGCCACATACACATACTGCGCGCCGAGGTACAAGCGTTGGTTGACTCTTTTGCCGCGATAGGGCTCCTTTCGGATCGGGGTTAGGATCAGTTTCGCGTTTTCCGCTAGCAAAAGGTCCGACTCAAAAAAACGATGCAACGCGCCTTCCTTCTGAAACAGATAGCGACTTAAATAGGACTGGGCACGGCTTCGCCTGTCTCGCAGTTCGCTTTTTTCGGCTTCCGGCACCCTGACGTCAAGCTGCAAGTGGTCTAGGATGTCACCGGTTGAATAGACCACATTCAATTCAAGCAACAACAAGAGTTCTTCATGATCCAAGTTTCGTTTTTCCGCTGCCGCCTTTTCTTCGATAGGCTGGTTGTTTTCCGGCATGCGTCCTCCAATCATCTATATAGGTAGGAAGTAAAAGCCCCTTTCGGTTTACCGCATAGGGCAGCATGAGCAAAAACCGAGACCCATAGGGGGCTTTGACCGGTTCGGAGTGCAACCGTTCCTTTGACCTTTGAGAAAGTCAAAGTATTTTATGCAGACACGTTTTCCACGTCAACCAACCTCTTGAGGTAGCTTGAGACGTCGCGGGGATCTTTTGTGACGCGCTTCTTGGTATTTGCAAGGCTGTTGCTAGTTATTATTCGCGCTTAATGTTCACGACAAGGCAAGCTTACTCTTTTAGGCTGAAGAGGACAACAGAAACAGCGTATACATAAATAATTCAGATGCTTACGATTGAATGTTTTTCCTGTTTTCAGATCATTTGGATGTCTGTTCATCTGAAACGCTGGCGACTTTCCTTTCTCTTGGCGGTTGCTATTCGGTCGGAATGGATCTCAAGGATTTACCGTTTAATGCAGGAAACAATTGGGTTGCGCGGGATCTTTTCTGTTAGAGGTAGGCTTGGGTGGATTCGGCGCTATGGTCTTTTCTGGTGTATTTGCCGGTTCTATCGGCGGAGCTATCCTAAGTGCCTGGTTTTAAATTGTCTACTTTATGAAATTCTCATTTGACGTGGTTGTGCCTGTATCCTGCGGTATTCAATTAATTTTATGGTTTGAAAATCCCATGGATATGCAGATTTTCCGTTGCGACTCGTGTTTTTTATCGTGTAAAACTTGCTCAACAAGCGACGACAATGGCTTTTGAGGCCTGCATCTAACAAGCGCTTCCGACTGAAGTGCAGGGTTTCTAAAAATGCGGCAGGTCGCAAGCGTGCTTTCGTGCCGCCTTAGACCTCCTACAAAACCTTAAAAGGCTGTCATTGCTGCGCGAAAACTATGCCCTCGACCTTTTGGTGATTGTCCTGGCGATTCGCCGTCCTATGGGCCTTTTTGGGCTCTTTATCGCGGTCGAGGTTCGACTTGAGTTCTGATCAATGTCTATCCTGCCTTACGAGCACACTGTGAGCATTAGCCGATGCGACCGCGATCTTTTTCATTTGTTACTAGAGAACCATTCGAGGAGACGTTATGAGTGAGAAGGTGTTTTCAATTGATGAGATGGAACTAAGGAAGCCGGATTCTACCTGGACTAAGGACAAGGTTCTATTGATGGAAGGAATTTTTTATTTGAAAGACTTGATAAGTGTACTTGAATTAGATTCGGCGGCCGTGAAGCGCAAAGCGAACCAGATAGAGAGAAGCGGCAATAGCGCATGGAAAGTGATGGGTGTTCGTAAAATATGGAACCACTGGATTGTGAAGATGACCGTCTTCCGTGCTTATTATCAAGATAACTTTATTTCACGCATCCGTAGAACTGAACCTCACTGGGACGGGAACAGCTTGCTTACTCAGAAAGGATTGTTTTTTCTTTCGGATGTTTGTAAGTTGATACCCTTCAGCTCACATCAGTTACGGTATCAATCTAAGCGAGCTGGGAACCCTCATGCCGATATTGGTGTGTTCAAGGATGAGGAATTAAAAACATACGTCGTTGACATGGAAATTTTTTCCGTTTGGATCAAAAACCAATGGCAGAAAGGCTTGTAAATGATAGATCGGGTTGTTTCTCTGATTGCGGGGTGGTGGGATGATGATGCGGCCCACTGGACGACCCATGAAGTACAGTTCAATTATTGAACTTTTAGACGAAGATCAAGTTTACACGCCAGCCCTGATCGCTGATTTTGCAGAGTCACACGGGTTAATTCCGCCTTCAAATACCGAGGAAGGGCTGCTTGCCAGGCGAAGAGTAAGGATTGCGATGGGGCGCTTTTCAAACAACCATCGCTTTCCTGACGAAGGCGACGGGTTTGTGACCTTGCGCGGACAGCCGCCTGTTCCGGCTTGGTTTGGTTGGCGCTGGAAAGCAGCAATCCATGATTGAACTCAAACTTGTTCAATAGATAGGTGTTCACTCGGTTCTAAACGTTCTTGATATAGCTATGTGGGGCATAGCGTTAATACGGTCTCTAATCAAAAACAATGAACTTCCTTGTTCAAAAGAAAAACCGCGCAGCATTACAGAGAGCGACAGGCGTGTAAAACCCTGTCTGGTTCTGTGAGCTGCGCGGTTCCACTATCACAAATCTACGATTTTAAGACTTATTAAGAAGCGATCTTTTTCCTTCGATTGCTCTTAAAAGATTTTTTCGACGAAGCGATCATGATAGGCCAGCATTAAGCCTCGGGTTAAGCTGTCCTCTAGGTTTTTGCCGCCAAATTGGCAATCACGGCCTGAAATCTCTTCATCAGGGACATCACGAGGGCGAACGCTTTCCAAGCTTGCTTTTTGGTCTAATGGTCGGTTTCTGGTAAATGTTTCTACAGTAACTTTGGTGGCCTCAAGTGCTTCCATGCTCAGGTCGGCCAGGCGTGCAAACTCCCTTTCGCGTGCTTCCTCAGACGGGAAGTAGACATTGTTCAGTTCGTAAAGATCCATGATTTTTTTTACCTCAACTAACTTCGCTTGTTGCTCTAGACGCATCGACAGTTCTTGTTTCTCTCTTTCTGCTTGTTCATAGCGAATTTTCCATTCATTCGCATCATGGGTCATTGATGACTCTCCTTCGACTTGGGGACTAATGGTGTGTGGATTTATTGAGCTAACTTGTGTGATTTTGGCATCCTGGTCTGCACCTTCGCGACTCAGTAAGCCAACACCGGTGAACTCCACGCCGTGCAGGATCTCGTAAACCGGTTGGCCTTGAAATTTTTTGCCTTTGAACCTGGCCAGGTGCAAGCAATACGCGTGGGTTTCCTTAAAACGTTTGCGGCAGATTGAGCACTCACCTTCGCGGTAAGAACATTCCATTGATACCTGTTTGACGATGCCGACTTTCATCAGCTTGCGAACGCGGCGGGCAAGTGGAAATTCGTCGGTGAACAGTTCGCCGATGATTTCCACGCGTGGCCCGTCAGCGGCGGCGATGAATTCAGCATCGACGATGCCGCCGACAATGTCTTCAATCGCTTGCCCATGTTCGAGGTTCACTTTTTTGTTGATCGCGGTTCGGGCCGCCCTTGTCAGTTCTTCAAAAGTGAAATGGTCGCCGTTGCGATTCGTTCCGGCATGGCACAGAACCGAACGGAATTGGGGCAAGGGCGCGCCGTCGCGGGTGAGTTTCGCTGTTGACTGTGGTTCGATGAGTTCAACGTTTCCGTCGATCTCAAACCGTGCGCGGCCAAGTGGTTCGCCGCTATCGGCGCGCGCGGTGGTCTCTTCCGCTGCTTGCGGGTCCTGGTCCTGTGTTGCCACGAATAGATGCTCCTTTGCGTTGTTGGCGTCGGTCTTGTGTTTGTTGAATTTGCTATACACGTGCTTTTGGGTCCGAATCTTCAGAGCGCGGCCCGAACGTTCAAGGATGCTTTGAATCTGGCGGCGAGTTGGAATCGCCTTGTTTCGGTAGCTGAGCAACCAGTTGGGAATGTGACCGGCCGCGCCCAAGAACGCCTTAAAAAAGTCCGGTGCGGTCTGCTCGGTCAACGCCTTGTGGTCGGTTTTGAACCGTTTCAACTTGCCGTCGTCCAGTTCCAAACCGGCCCAATTCGTCATGAGCCCTTCGACAAAGTGATAATGCGTCTCGTAGTTCCAACGGCCGAACTGCGTTAGGTAAGGCGGATCGAAATAGGCAACGTCGGCCTGAACCTTGGGCAAGGCCGCGAGCACATCACCATGAAACACCTTGTTTTCAAGGCCGTTGTCGAACACAAGCCCGTTGACCTTGCCGACGAACTTGCGAAAGGCCTTGTCGAACTGTTCGCCGTTGGTGACCAAGCCGCGCGTGTCGGCGGCGGTGCTGGCAAAGGTCCCGTGATCGGTTGCCAGCAAGCACGCGCGCAGCAAGGCAAACAAGGCGATGTCTTTCTTGTAGCCGCCAAGCTGTTCAATGTTGGCCCGAATCGTGTCAATCCGTTTATGCACGCCTGCATGGAAGTACAGGCCGGAATAGTTGTCGCGCACGAACGAACCCGCCTTGGGGTTGGTCGCAAGCAACGCGTCAACGGCATCATCACTGAGTGTTTCCCGCTGGTTTTCGACAATCGCCCGCGCCATGTGGTAGCCGATTCGTAACCGGTCGTTGGTGATCACCTTCAAGCCTTTCGACTTGAACATGTACGCCACCGCCGCCGATCCGCTGAACGCGTCGAAAACCACTTTTGTTCCCGTTGGTGTTTGGGACCAAAGCCAGTCAATCAGCCGTTGCTTGCTGCCGATGTAATTGGTCCGGTACCTCGGCGGTTCGGGTGCTGGTTCCTCGGTCGCAACTTGCATGAGTTGTGCGTTACCCAAGGCGGCTTCGGTTTCGAGTAGAAACGCGACCTTTTTGGGTGCAAACACGTGGTTAGTCAAAAAAAAAGCCTCCAAAGTGCTTGTTTCAGTGGTTTTGTTGAGGGTTTCCCAGGGAATTAAAACGAAGTAAATCAGGGCTTGGCGCGGGTGCCAAACGGAGCGACAATAGGTTAGCGCCGATCACGTAACTTGTTGGTTTAGGACATGTTCCGCGCTAATTACACACTTTAAGAAGGTGCAAAACATGACCGTCTCTCAGCTTTCCGTTCGCAGTCACACCCAAACCCCTTTCACGTCGCGTTCGTCTGTCATCGTCCGTCCGGTGGGCGCGGTACGGCAGTCTGAGCGCGACCCGATTCAAGCCTTTTCCGATCAACAGAAAGCCGACCGGAAAGCGGCCAAAACGATTTCCGCTTACGCCCGCGACCTTCGCTTGCTGGAACAAGCGATTCTCACGGTTGCGCCCGCGTCGGGCTTGCTCAGGGTGGACAGCCAAGCGCTAATCGCCGCGCTCACCTCGCCAACGATTCAGAACAAACCCAACGGCAAGCCGCGCGCGGCAGGATCCATTGAACGACTCAAGGCCGCGTCGCGGTCGTTCTTCAGTTGGGCGGTTGACGAAGGCTTGCGCGCCGACAATCCCGCGCAACGCGTTAAGCTTCGCCGCGTGAGTCGCAAGGTTCCTGAATTCTTGTCGCAACGGGCCAAGACGTTGGTGTTGAGTGAACTACGTGCGCGAACTGGGTTCGCGGCTTTGCGTGATCGGGTCATGATTGAAGCCTTCCTTTGTACGGGTTTGCGTTTACAAGAGTTGATCAACCTGAACGTGGCCGACGTCGACTTAGACAACAAGCGCCTGTTGATCGTCGGTAAGGGCGACGTGCCGCAGGCCAAGTTCTTGAAAACCGACTTGCGCGCGCTGTTCCGCCGTTACCTTCGCGAGCGCGCCAAGAAAGCACCGGCCGACGTCGACGCCTTGTTCTTTTCCAACCGACTCACCCGAATCTCGGCGGCCCAGGTCGACAACCGCGTTCGGTACTGGGTCGCCAAGGCCGGGATTGAGCAGCACGTCACGCCGCACACCTTGCGGCATACGTTCGCAACGCACCTTTACGAAAAGACCGGTGATTTGCTGGTTGTCAAAGAAGCGCTTGGCCATGCCGACATTTCCACCACGTTGATTTACACGCACTTGAGCAATCAAGCGCTTGCCGACGCGATAGAGCGGCTTTGACCGCACGCGCCGAAACACGGCGAAAGAAGACCGGCAGCTTGGCGAAACCCGCTAGGTTGCCGGTCTTTTTCGTTTGGGGTTGGCGCGGTCGGCGTGCGTGCTGATAACTGGGAATAATCAGTGTTATCCCCAATTCCAGCACTACCGACCGCGCTCAAGCCCTTGATATCACTCAGTCGTGAAACCGGCGGCCAAGGTCTTATCCCCAATTTTTTTCGTGTTTACACCGCCGCTTGCTGTTCACGCTGACGAAGGTCACGCAGCATCGATGATGCCCACGCTTGGGTGTGCTTGGGTTCCCCGCCCGCGTCATCGGCCTGGACCGTTGGCAACGCGTCAAGGTGGGAACACAACATGCGGTTGATGCGCTCGGCGTCGGCATAGTGGCCGCGTTCCAAAGCACCGATGAGCTTGACGGTGTTCGCGCCGATCAACAGCGACCGCAGGCAGTCACTTGAGCGGTTGAGGTTGAAATCTCGCTCAAGCGCGGCGATCAAAGACAGGAACAGGGGGAAATCATCAGCGGTAAGCAGTTTGTCGAACAGGTGTCTAGGTTTGGGTTCGGGTTTAATCTCTGGCTTGGGTTCCGTCTCGGCCTGTCTTTTTAGCTTGTCTGCTCGGTCCGCAATCATCGCCTTTTGAAGCATTTCCATTGAAATCATGGTGAAGCGCACTCCTGGTCTTGTGTGAGATTTCCGTAAGGTTTAGTTGAATTGCATGTTTGATTTGTCAACCATTGAATTGCGGTAGGGCGACCAATTTCGCCCATTTACAACGCATGAAATGGCGCAGGTTGCGTCCTCCTTTTGTGAGACAGATAGGCGAGCGCACCCAGTAAACCGGACGCGCCGCCAATTCAGTGCCGATGCGTCGTTAACCCATCACACTGTCGGGCAAGATGCGGTGGAACACACTTTCGAGGTCTGCAAACAGACCGTTCCATTTCCGAGTTAGGTGGTTTAGGTAAAACCCCAAAGTGCAGATGTCTTTGCGGGTCAAGACTTCCGCGAAGGGGTCGGGTTCCTTATAAAGGCAGTTCGCTTGGATCACCGCATTCGAGGCCTCATCAATGGCCAATAAGGACCGTTTGAAGTCCTCGTAAACGGGAACCATCTTGCTCACAAGGTTGATATCGCGAAATCGCCAAGGTCGCGCGGCGAGATGGGTGCTTAAAACCTGTTCTGCGCTCAGGGCAAGGCCAACCAATCGGTTATAAGTCGTCATGCCCATTTGGTCGTCCCGTGCCAAGAATTCCTGAAATTCATGTTGTCGCTCTATTTTCCCTTTCAGTTCATAGAACAGAAAAACCATTTGGTCTCGCTGCATGCCCGGATCAGGGTTCAGGAATTTAGGCGGCACATAGCCAAGCTTAGGTTGGCCGTAGCCTTGGACGACGGTTGCAAGCTGCTCTTGGAACAGGGCCAGCGATTCAAAGGCCGAGCTGTGAGAGAACCCGCGCGCCGCGTCAGGGTCAGCGTTTGACGCCTCGCGACTTGCGACTTTGTTCAGTAGCTTTTGATGTTCGTCCATTTGAAATACAGCCTCGTCAATAGCGGCCAGGACGCTTGTTAAGCCCTTGAGTTCGGGCTTGGGAGGGGCTTGGGTCATGCTGGTCAAAAAAACCTCTCAGCTTTGAAGAATGGGTCGAGTTGACAACGGTTCGTGTGGAAGATTCGACCACTGGTGCCGGTTAGGATCCCGGCTTGAGGTCGCTCATCAACTCGAACCATTCGCGTTGAAGGTACCGCACAAAATCAACCAAGATTTGCACATCCTCTTCGGTCACCGGCTCAACACATGGGTTGGTTTCTTGCTCGGAACCATTCGCATCGAAAAGGGTTTTGGTGGCTTCATCGATAGCGAAAAACAACTGTTTCGCATCTTCATAAAACAGTGTTCCGGCATAGACTTGTCCGCTCTTTACCGGTTGAAAGGGGTAGGGTTTTGTTTCCTTGAGCAGCTCCAATTCCGTGCTGCGAACCAATTCAACCAAGCGGTTATAAGTCGTCATGCTCAGCAATCCATGCGTTGGCTTAAAGGTCTGGAAGCGCGGCCAATTTTGGGCGTGCTGAACCATTTCCGAAAAGCAACGCATCAATTCTTCAAGCGGGGTGTCAGGTTCAACAGTTGGCAGGTTGGGTGCTTGGTAGCCGGTCGCCGGGACATCGGCTGGTTGAACCATTTTGGCGAGCTTGGCAAGGCGTTGGTGGGTGTGCTCCAAGTTGCTCATTCCCGAGTTGACGAAATATCGCGCGATGTCGTCGGCGTAGAATTCCTCTTGGTGTTCGTTCGCCCTTTTAAGAAGGTTCCGATTCACGCTGAGGTCTTCAAGCACCGTAATGATCGAAGCAAGAACGCCGCTCAAGCCTTTGTAATCGGGGGTCAAGACGTAGGAATTGGTAGGGGTCAAATAATCCTCGCTTTGCTGGAAGTCGGGGGAATCCGTGGTCGGCTCGGGTGCGAATACTGGGATGGGGTGTGTCAAATGGTGGCTCCTTTGGCCTTGTGCCTTGAGCACGGGGAGGTAATGCCAGTCGTGGGAAGCGCCGATCAAGCATTATTACGATGGTTAAGGTGGTGGTTAAGGTTGTGGTTAAGGTTAGAGTTAAGGTAAAGTTAAGGTGTTCCGGGCCTCCTACGTCACTCGGCGAAGAAAAAGGATTTTTCATTCTCGGTTCGGATGAGAGCGCAGCTTCTTAGGAAGAAAATGGCTCACGGGTTTGGTTCTAGTTGATGCGGCCATGCCTGTTTGACAAAGCAATACAGAAATGGAAACGAAGACGTGTCGTTTTTGCCTGCCGGTGTTCGGTAAATCATCAGCAAGCACGGCGTTCAGACGCAAAAGTAGTGCAGGGGTTAACGGTGTACGACTGTTGTCAGTGTAACCTAACCCGCGCTAAAGCTTTGCGCACCAGTGCTTTAAGCGGAAAGAGTTAGGTGGTTACCTACTGTTTCCGAAAAAGGCCCCCCCCTTAGGGGATAGAAAACGCATTGCTTCTCACTGTAATGGGAACAGCCCCACTTCATTTAGGGGGGTGTTTTTTCTTTTTTTACTTAACCTCCTAACAAAAAGATAAAGAAAACGAGCAGTACCAAGGCTTTAGGCCTAGTTAGAGAGGGGGTTAGAAGGGGGTTAGCTGTGTTGACTCCTCCACCATTTTCCCAACCCGTCGACCCAGCATAAAGCCAGGTGCTATTTAACTAACGAAAGCTTCGGTTTATTCGTGTCTCCTGCGGTTTTTTCGGCGATGTCATCATCTAACACAGCAATGGTGTACCTTAGTTTGTTTCCGCCAGCTTTACGCCGCGTGATTTTGAAACCGGCTTTTTCCACGACGCCAAGTTCGTCCGCGAACCGTTGGGCGAACTGGTAGTTGCTGGTGTATGGGAAATTCAACCGATACGTTGAAGCCACCAACGCCAGCGTGCGAAACAGATCTTTTGTTAGTACGTCTTTTAGCTCGTTCGGCTGGTTCGGCCTAAGCAGAAACCGTTCCAAGTGGATCGCTTCCGCGCCTTTCCCTTTTTTGAGGGTGTCGGCTTCAAGGGCCGCACCGAACGACCGGAAGAACGCCGAGAGCGCCAACGCTATCGGGTGACCTTCCGTTGCGATCTCGGTGGTTTTGGTGTCGAAACCACGCAGTGACGCAACGAATTCAGGGGAAAGCTTGGTCAAGGCCGCTTCCTGATTTTCGGGTGTGTCGGCGCAATGAGTCATAAGGTACATCAAACTAAGGTAATCGTTGGCGCGATCCTGAAAGAATTCACCAAGCGAAGACCGAAGCAAGCTCATACACGTGCGGATCTGGCCGCGCTCGATCATCGCGAGAACGCGCGCGGTTTTGTGCATGATCGCCGAAATCAGGTAGTCCCGTTGTTTGCGAATCTCAATGGTCATGTCGGTTTCGTTGAACTCCGTCGACATGTGCTTTTTCGAGAATTTCACCGTGAACAGCCGCGACAAGATTTCGCCTAGTTGCTCACCAAGCGGTTCGATGCCCGTTGTAACGATCAAGCATTTTGCCTGCTCTTGAACCGTGCCCGAGTTTGAATTCACATCGCGCTTTTCGCGAATGATTTTGGTGGTTGCCGTCAGCAAGAACTGAATCATTTGCCGGTCGGCGTCTTCAACCTCGACGTTGTCAAGTGCCGTCAACGGGTTCGCGGCCGCGTCTGCATACCGCGCCGCACCGGTGTCAATTTTTTGCTGCGGCTCACCATAAAGTAGTGTTGTCAACAGCTTCACACCGTTGCTTTTCCCGCACTTGTAAGGCCCCTCAAACCGTGTCATCGGTCGGGTTCCAGCAAAGTCCAGCAACAGAAAGCATTGTAGCCAGGCCGACAAGAAACGGCGGTCACCGGCCGAGCAGGCTAGGTTCTCATCCAAGAGTCGGGCAAGAATCTCGTCGGCTTGCCGAATGTCGACGTCGGGAACGTAGGTGATGGGGTCGATTTTTTCGGATCGCCGCAGGAAGACGCCGTCTTCGTTCGCGCCGTTGGGGATGATCTCAACCCCGGACGGTGTGATTTTGGCAATCTCGCCCGCGTCATTGTTGAGGTTGAAAAAGACCGCGTACTCCTCAAGGACGGTGTGCATCCACGTGAACTCTTTGCACTTAACGCCATGTTCAAGCGCCATGTACTGAATTCGTTCGATGATCTCGCGGCCCCGAATGTCAACCCGCGTGAAACCGGTATGCGTGTGGAACGCGGTTTGAAAGGGTTTGTAGACGGCATTGTCCTTATGGTTGATTTCGAGCAGTTCGTTTTCAAAGAACAGCGCCGCGCGCGGGCCGGGCAAGCTCACAAACTCGCCGCCATTCTCTTGGAACCATTCAAAGATGATTTCGGCGATTCGTTCGCTCGACTGTCGCCAGTAGGGCGGCCGCTTTGATTCGTATAGGAGAATGGCTTCGCGGCAACTGCCGGGCTCGGCCTTTTCCCATTCCTCTTCAAGTGCTTGGCTCACCTCTTGATAGTCCCGCTCCACCTTGACGGCCTTTTTAGCTTCTTTCAATTCCGACCGTAAGGTTTGGTAACTCATCGCCTTTGTGCCGTAATGGTTGCGAATCCGGTCCAAGCACTTTTTGATAAAGAACTCAGGTTGTCGTGCGACTTCGGTCAGGACTTCTTTTCGCTCTTGAAACATCAGTTCATCATCAACTGCAAGGCTCAGTTGATCAATCATGAGTTCGACGCGATGCCGCGCCGTGCCCAAGACCAAACGGAATTGCGCGGGTGTGTTTCCTGCCGCAAAGTAGGCGTTTAGGTCGATTTTGGACTGACCGATCAACCGGTTAACCTCGGCGAGCCGTTCAGGTGTTGGATTGCTAACCCCGGCCTTGAGGTTCTTGGGGTCGGCGCTCGCGCTCACACCATAGGCTGTTGCCAACAGTTGGCGCGCGGCCTGCTGCGTCTCGCCAAGTGGTAGCGTGATGATCTTTGGTCGAATCCCGGATTCTTCAAGCGTTTTCGCGAGCTTGAGCGCGCCTTTTAGGCCGACGCCGCTTAGTTCATTATCCAAGCAGATGTAAACCATGGGTTTGTGCTTCAGCAGTTCGAGAAGGTGCGGAACGTCGCGGTCCCGAAACTGGACGGTCACCGGCGAAATGGCGGCAAACCCTTGTTGCATGGCTGCGATGCAATCGGTTACCCCTTCGGTGATCAGCACTTCTTTAGGCTTGGCGCGCATGCAGTCTTCATTATAGATGGCGCCGTTGTTGATGGATGGATCTACATAAGCCCGGGTAAACAGATCGTGGACCGGAAGCTTTTTGTATTTTGGCTGCTTGCCGGCGTCCTTGGCCCAGGGCAAAATGCGACCGATCATAAAAGTGATTCGGCCCTCTTTCCAGTAGGGGAAGATGACGCGGCCGTTAAGCGTGGTCAAGGTGCCGTGGGCTTCGTCGAGCCTGAAAAGACCGGTGCGAACGACGTCCCGCCGTTTGATTCCGTGCGTCTCTTCAAGTTGTTCAATGGTGGTGCGGCCGTACTGGGCAAGGCCGATCTTTAAGGTTTTGATCGTCTCAAGCGTGAGTCCGTAATTCTGGCGGACCCAAGCAAGCGCCTTTTCGTCGCTCAGTAGGGTTTTGTGGAACAGATCCGCCATAACCCGAAGTGCATCAAAGGTTCGCTCTCGGCTATGCGAAAAGTTTTCGTAGTTCTGAATGGCTCGTTCGGAGGCACGGGTTTGGCCCAAGGGTGGCAGGCCTGCGCGTTCCGCAAGAAAGTCTCGCGCCTGCCGGTGGGTCTCGGGCATTTCGCCGCGCTGCTTTACCGTTGTGACCCCAAATTTCAGGAATTCAACCAGTTGCAGCACGTCGCCGTAGGCGTCGCAACCCCAACAGCGCCAAAGCCCCTTGTCTAAAGAGATTTGAAGGCTGCGTTTAGAAACGCTCTCATGATTGGGGCAGTCGCATTCTAATTGGGTTGCTGTTTGGGCGGTGATTCTGGAGCCCAACAGTTCGCGGGCAATTTCGCCGATAGGAACGGCTGTAATTCGTTGGTAATAGTCGATTTTGGTAATGTCGGGAACTGGTTTTGTTTTGGTGCCTGAGTTGGTTTTGCCGGTAGACAATAGACAGTTTCTCCATTCCTGGAAATCAGAACCGCAAGGGCGAGGTTCTGAGCTGCTAGTGACCTGTTATGTTAAAGCATGCCAAAATAGAAATAGCGGTAGCCGTGGCGAACCTGAGCCGCTAGGCTGGCACAGGTAGGCTGCACCAAGCTGTTTTCCCGGACTGGCAGGCGGTGCCGAAACCCAGGGTTTTGCAGTTTTGTTTCGTCGGCTGTTTGTGCGATTTCCTCTTGGCAATCATCGGGTATTGAAGGGGGGAGGTTGACAAGTTTGGGGCTTGATCTTTTCGAACCGATTACAGCCATTCAGAGAGACGTATTTTTCCGTGCAAAGCTTTGGAATACTCACCCTGTTTTGCTGCTTTTTGCTTTTGAATGTCGCTCAGTTTTCTTGCTATGTCTTGGAATTTTAGAGAAGTCTGTTTTTGAATTTTTTCTAAGTGTGATTTTTTGTATAAAAAAGAAGTTGAGGTAAGACGCTGGAACTATTGACTTTAACCATGTGGGTGTTTTTCTTAAATCTCAAAGGCTGCCATTCTAGCCCGCCCGCTAATGGACCGTCAACAGGAATTTTGATTTTTTTTCAGATCGTCCCACAACCTACGTTGTTCCGACCAACGGCACTCGTTGAGTATCGGCCGAATCATGCGTTCTTTGATCGGGTCCGGGCCGCGCTCGACCAGGGGCAAAAACATGATTTCCTCGGCGATGTCAGGTGCCAATAGCAGCATCTTAAATAGGTGGCTCACCCGCATCTCGGAAACCTGGAAACGGCGCGCAACCTCGGCCTGGTTGCTGTACTCACCGGATTTGATTTTGTGGTCGAGCAGTACCGCGCAGTTCATCAAACGGCTAATTCTGGGAACGCGACCTTTCTTCACCTTCTTTTCGAGTCCCCACAACCTCAGTTCGTCGGCTGCGGTGTGTGCACCAACGAGTCGCTTTTCACCGGGAACCAAGCGTTCGCTTACGGTTGGCGGCAGCGGCTTAGAGCCATCCGGTGACAGGAAGTGAGACAGCCGAAAGAAAATGCAGAATGAGCCGTGCTTGCTTTTGGTGTTGTCATAGTCGACGCGGCCGACCAAGGCGTGAAGTGTTCGCAACCGGTCAGCAAGCGGCATCACGTCCCACAGCGGGCCGAACGGTTTCAGCGCGGCGCGCACCTGCGCAAACGAAGGGTGCGGCGGTAACTGGTCGATGACCGCGCGACCGTGTTCTATTTCCCCGTTGAGCGTTTCCAGGCGCACGAGGTCGCGCGCGTTTTCCTCGCCTGGCTTGCCGCAATCGCGCAACAGCTTGACGCGCTCGGTCTTAAGTTGCTCAAGCTGTTGGGTTAGCGCTTGTTCTGCCTTGTGACGATCCGCTTGAAAGCGTTCGGTCATTTGCCGCAACTGGGTTTCGTCGGTCGCCATGGCGCGCAATTCGGCGACCACTTCTTGTTCAATCCGGCTTTCTGCGATGCGGCTACCCTTGCAGCGGCAGCGGCCAAGCTGGTGATGCTCGCGACATACATAATAGAAGTACTTGCGACCGGCCTTTGCTGTATGGGTGAAGCCCATGGTCCGGCCTGAAAACTTGCAGGTCAGCAACTCGCGCAAGATGCTGTCGCGCTGGGTGCGATGCGCGATTGAATCGACGTGGTTGGTTCGGTCCAGGGTCGCTTGAACGCGTGCGAACTGCTCAGGTGAGATGATGCCGTCGTGTTCCCCTTCGAACACTTCACCTTGATAGGTGACTTGGCCGCGATAAATCGGGTTCCGCAACATCTTGATCAGGTACTTGCGATTAACAGGTTGCCCGCCGATGGTTTTGCCGGTTTTGGTCGTCCATTGTTTCGTGCGGAACCCACGGGCTTGAAGCGTTTCGAGCAGCGCCGCGACAGATTTCAATTCGAGGTAGTTTTCAAAGATGTCGCGCACGGCCGCCGCTTCCGCTTCGTTGATCACCAGCCCCTTTTTGTGGGGCGAAATGTCATAGCCGAGGATTGGCGCGCCGCCGACGTATTTCCCTTTGCGCCTGGCCGCGCCGATTTTGTCACGCACGCGTTCAACGATGGTTTCGCGCTCGAACTGGCCAAACGAACCCAAGATGTTGAGCAGTAAGCGACCAATCGGCGTGGACGTATCGAAGCTTTGCGACACGCTGACGAACTCAATCCCTAAGGTTTGGAACTCTTCGACCAAAGAAACCAAGTCGCGCACGCTGCGGCTAATCCGGTCCACCTTGTAAACGGCAATCGCTTCAAACTTGCCCGCTTTGGCATCGGCAAGTAGCTGTTGCAGCGCGGGCCGGTCGGTGTTCGCACCGGTGAAGCCGCCGTCGTTGTACTCGGTTGGCTCGACGGTCCAGCCGAACGCGCGTTTCGACTTGATGAAATCGGCGCAGGCCTCGCGCTGAAACTGAAGCGTATTGTCTTCTTTGTCGAGTCCTTTGGCGGTTGATTTGCGTGTGTAGATGGCGACGCGAAAGGGTTCCAATTCAGCAATAGTGTTAGTGTGTTTCTTTAACTTGGTCATATCGTGGTACCTCATAAATTTAGACAGGCTGTCGCCATGGCCCCCGGCCGGAACGGCTGGAGGCTGAAGCGCGAAAGGTGGTTGCGTCTAGCTGGTCGCCGCGAGCGCGCCGCTATTTGTGTTTTGGCTTGGGTCCCAGCTTGAAAAAGGCATAAGGTGAATAGCTTTGCCCGGTCGCGGTTTTGACGGCTTTAGAAAAGCTGGGGTAAACATTGCCGTTCCACTCGAAGCCGTGAGGAAGAATCTTGATCGAAATCTTGCGACCTTTGAAGTCACGCTCAAGCACGCTGCCAGGTGCGGGAATTCGCGGGTCGCGCTGCTCGCTTTCGACTTGCGGCCCGGGTTCGGTTGTGGGTTCCGGTTCGGGTTGCTTCGGTTTGATTGAGCGCGGCGCGTGCATGCGAATATCGGAAAGGTCGGCATGCTTCAAGCCGTGTTCAATGAAGCGTTGCGACATACCGCGATCGGCTTTGGCCTGGATGCCCCACGCCACGCGGCTATGTAGCCATAAGCGACGGTGCGAGTGCGGCCTTTCGTTGAAAACCTCGATATAAGCCGCTTTCAACTCGGCGGTGGTCATGGAATCGAGCATTTGAATCTGAAGTTCGATTGCTTGGTTCAAAGGTGCCCCCTGTTTGCACAAAGTTGGTGTAAACAGGACACTATCTCCGTTTTTCGAATTTGGCCAGCACTTTTTTGTTTAGGAAGCGAAAGGCCGAAAACCCTTGTGTAGCAACGAGAAAGCCGACGAAGGTCGTCGAAATCGGGTGCTTAATAAAAAAGTTCGAATAGAAAACTGCTATGACGGTTCTTGTTTTCGAACTTTAAGTTCGACAGAAAATCCCTATAGCTGTTTTTTTCGAACTTTTGGCCAATAACGGCGATTCTGGTTTACAAGTTGACTTGTAAACCAGACGGAAAAAGTTAGAACCTGAAACCGGTGGGCGATTTTTTTCGAACTTTTGTCGGTTTCTTCCTAAACCAAATGAGTAGATAAAACGGAGAAAATGGAGAGCGAACCGAAATCAGGCGTTCGGTTTTCGTTGTTTTGGGCGTGGGGCTTCGCTGTTTTCTCTCCGGTTCGGGTGACTTGGCCGTGCGGTAATTTCACGCAATCAAAGCCGAAAGTCTTTTAAAGCAAGTGTTTGGGAAGCCTGATCCCATAAACAACAAAAGCACCCAACTCGTAAACCACGAGGGGTGCATAGTTCGATAAACCGTCGTCGAAGTACGCCAGGAAGGATTCGAACCCTCGACCGACGGCTTAGAAGGCCGTTGCTCTATCCAACTGAGCTACTGGCGCTTAAATGGTCGGGGAGACAGGATTTGAACCTGCGACCCTCTGTTCCCAAAACAGATGCGCTACCAGGCTGCGCTACTCCCCGACACGAGTGGGAATAGTAACGCCTTCATTCTTTGATGTCAAACAGAAATTGAGCATTTTTTTGAATTCTTGGTTTGGTTCCGGGTTTGGGGTTTTTGGCCGGCGCTCCGGTTGGCTTGTGGGTGTTTTAAGTTGTTTGGTTTGTTGGTGTTGGCTTGTTTGGTGGGTTGCCGGCGCCGGCGGGTGCTCGATTTGGCCGATAGGTTTGGTAGGCGGTATCGGTCGGCTTATTGGTTTTGGATCTTTTTTGTATTTGTCATGGTTGCGGTGTGGTCGGCGGCGTGTGTTCGCCTTGGCTACGGCCGAGGAGCGGTCGGCGGCGGTATGGCTGCTGTGGCGGCTTGGCGGTTAGGCGCCGTTGTGGGCTGCAAAGGGTTTGGTTTCAGGCCTCACCTTGTGCTGGGCCAAGCCTGGCTTCCTATGGTAGGTTTGGGGTTCACCGTGCTCCCGGTGTGGCTGTACCTTCGGTGTCATGCCGCCCGATGCGACGAGAGGTAACGAATGAAGCGCATATCCATCATTTTTATTTTGATCGCGGCCGCGATTTTGTTGGGGTTGGGGATTGCCAAAATCACCGACTTCTCGCTGGTGCTGTCGGTTGCCATCTCGTCGGTTGCCTGTATCCTCATCTTCTTGATGTTGGATGTTCGGCCCGAACAATCGTCGAAGGATACGATTTACCGGCTTACGCGCGGGAGCTGGTACCGCAAAAAGAAGTAGGAGCGGCCCACAATGACCCTGCAACAACAAATTACGGACAAGTTAACGGCCCACTTCGCACCAGGCCATTTAGAAGTGATTAACGAAAGCTTCAAGCACAATGTGCCGCCCAACAGTGAAACGCACTTTCGCGTGGTGATGGTGGCGCCTCAATTTGCCGACCAGAAACCGGTCGCGCGCCATCGCCAGGTCAACCAGTTGCTAGCTGATGAACTGGCCGGCGGTGTGCACGCGCTGTCGCTGAAATTGTACAGCCCGAGCCAATGGGAACAGGCGGGCGGGCAGGCCTTGCCATCGCCGCCCTGTGCGAGTAAGAAGGGTTTTTAACGCTTTTTGGCGGTTGGGCGCGCCGTTTGGTTGCGCCGCGAACCTTTTGCTTATTAAACGGTCATGGCGGCGGTCGTGGCGGCCACGCCCTGTTCGCGCACCATTTGGCACACGGCGGCGACCCATTCCGGGTGATCGTTTAGGGACGGCACCATTTTTAGGGATGTACCGCCGGCTTCGATAAAACTCTCGTTGCCGCGCATCTCGATTTCTTCCAAGGTCTCGAGGCAGTCGGCGGTGAAAGACGGAATCAGGACGGCCAGCTTTTTGACACCCTTGTTGGGCAGTTCTTCGAGTACGTGGTCGGTGTAGGGGCGAATCCAGGGGGTACGGCCTAGGCGGCTCTGGAAGGACACGTGGTAACGGTCCTCGCTGAGGTTGAGCCGTTTGGCGATCTCGCGCGAGACGTGGTAGCACTGAGCGCGGTAGCAGTAGCGATTGGCGGTAACCAATTGATCACAGCAACTGTCCTTCTGCAGGCAGTGGCCGCCGTTGCCGACCTCGCTTTTGAGGATCTGGCGTTCGGGGATGCCGTGGTAACTCATCAGTACGGCGTCGTAATCGTTGAGGTCGCCCAAGGCTTCTTTGGCGATGGCGGCCTGGGCGTCGAGGAAAGCGGGGTGATCGTAGAACGGCGGCACCACCGACAGCGACGGCGTGTTCCAGTCGGCGGCGGCGATGCGGTACAACTCTTCCAAGCAACTGCCGGTGGACGACGAGGCGTATTGCGGGTACAACGGCACGGCGATGATGCGTTCAATGCCGGCGTTGCGGAATTCGGTCATGACGGAGTCCATCGATGGGTTTTGGTAACGCATGGCGAGGCGTACCATATAGGACGCGCCGAGCTGTGCTTCGACGGCTTTGGTGAGGTTCTGGCTGAAAACCAGCAGTGGCGATCCTTTGTCGGTCCAGATCTCGCGGTAGGCTTCGGCCGATTGTTTGGGGCGCGTCGGCAAGATGAAGAGATTGAGCAACATCCAACGTCCGATCGGGTTGATGTCGATGACGCGCGGGTCGGATAAAAACTGTCGCAGGTAACGTCGGACCTTGGGCACGCTGGTGTCGTCGGGTGTGCCGAGATTAAGCAGTAAAACGCCGGTTTTTTGCGTCATGGTTTACCTTTCCGGGAGAGATGGCGGCGGGCGGCCTGGCGAAAACGCACCCCGCATCATAACGTCAAAGCGCAGCGGTGGGAACCGTCGCGCCCGGTAAAGTCCCTAAATGAGGCGAAAAACTCAGTGAAAAATAGAGTTAACCCGTTTGAGCGGGTTGTCCGAGTTGAGGAACGGGAAGGCCAGATATCCTGGAACTTCGCCTGGCTCGCGCACGGGGAAACCCTCGTTGACGTGCATGCCGACGACGGTGATGTTGTCTTTGCCGCCGGCCGATTTGGCTTCGGTGACGAGTGCTTTGACAAAATCTTCGAGGCTGCCGTTACAGGAGGCGCGCACGCGTTCCTGAAGCTTTTCCGGGGTGAACTCGGAGTAGAGGCCGTCGCTGCAGATGACAATGATGTCGCCCTTGCACAGCGGTAGGTAGGAGACGTCGACCTTGAGGTTGTCCTGGGTGCCGAGTGCTTGCAGGATGACGTTGCGTTGCGGGTGCCGCAAGGCTTGCACTTCGGTAATGGTGCCGAGCTCGACGAGGTGACCGACGAAACTCTGGTCACGTGTGATTTTTAAGAGGTTGCCGTCGCGGAAACAATAGGCACGCGAGTCGCCAATTTGGCAAAGGTAAAGCACGGCGTCTTTGAGGAAGGCGGCGGTGAGGGTCGCGCCCATGGGTTTGCGAATGTCGAGTTCGCGGGCTTTGGCGAAAATAGCGCGGTTGGCCCAATGGACGGAGGCCTCGATAATTTGAGCGATTTCCTCGGGGGCGGCTTCGTTGAGGTCCTGACGATGGTCGTCGATGTAATCGCGAATGGCCTGTAGTGTGGTTTGACTGGCGACCTCGCCGGCGGCGGCGCCACCCATCCCGTCCGAAACGGCGATGAAAATGCCGGTCTCGTTTTCGTAGGTGAACGTGCCTGACGTATTCAGTTCGGGCCGAGCCTGGTTCGTCGTTTGAATTAAATAACAGTCTTCGTTTCCGGAGCGAACACAACCTACATCGGTCAGGCCGTTGACCTGGACCACTCTGACTTGACTCATAGCGCGTACTCACGAAATTTTGGCCCAATTATACGGGAAGAACAGACCCAAGGGCAAGCTGGAGACCACCGCGCCCGAGGTGCCGGGTTGCTTAAGCCGGTGGCACGATTCGTCGGGAAAAAGCGAACGCATCGCCGCGAGGCGGTGTCGCGCAAGTCTTTCCAGGCGGAAGCCCGGGCGCGGGACTCATAGGGTGAGTGGGGCAAACAGCGCTTTCGTTGTGAAAAAAAAATAAAAGAGCGCTGGTTTTTTTTCCTGTTCGGGGCGGCTACTTCAGGTTTCGGCGGGTGGGTCGTACTGGGCGAAGCCGGCTTGGAGGTCGGCGCGCAGGGTGTCGATCAAGCTTTGCGGTTCGAGGACCTTGACGTGGGGTCCGTAGCTCATGAGCCAACTGCGCAGTTCCACGGTGGGTTGCAGGAAGAGGGTCATGTGCAGGCTGCCGTCGCGTTTGGTTTGGGTCTTTTGGCTGTGGTGCCAGCGGCGGCCGGCGACGTTGGGGGCGACCAGCTTGGTGAATTGCAGAACGATGCGGCAAGGTTCGTTATCGGAAATCAGGCCAAACGAGGATTGGAAGCGTTGGCCGGGATCGTAATCCTCGGGATAGGGGAAGGCCTCTTCGAGCAGGGTCACGCTTGCGATGCGCTCGACGGCGAAGGTGAGGTCGCGTTTGCGGTCGGGCCGGTTGGGATCGATGTCGCGGCGGCCGACGAGGTACAGGGCGCGTTTGTACATGAGCATGCTGAGCGGGGCCAGTTCGTGCTGTTTGGGATCGGTGCGCGGCGATTGATAGGCGATGCGGATCTTCTTTTGGCTGACGAGCGCTTTGACGAGTTGTTCGAGCACGGTGTTGTGGTTGCTGTAGTCTTTGGGCGCTTCGGTAAAGTGGAAAAACTTCTTTTTGAAGTCCTTCATGACGAGCGAGACTTGGTGGCCTTGGGCTTTGTAGATGGCGGTCTGGATTTTCTCAAACACGTCGAGGGCGCCTTCGTGGATGAAGGTTCCGTCGAGGAAGGTGATGAAATCGAGGGCCATGTAGAGGCTCATCAGCTCGTAGGCGGAACCTTGCATGTTGACGTCGCGGCGGCGAAAACGCAGGCGTGAGCCGCCACCTTGGCGCACAATTTCCACGGTCGATTCGCCGTCGTGATCGAGGAAGTTCTCGCGAATCTCCTTGAGGTAACGCGACAAGGTGCGTTCAGAGATACTGAGCCGTTGGGCGAGATCTTTGGTGCTGATGCCGATGGGGTGTTCGTGTAACCAGTTGATGATTTGGGCGACCCGCATCGCGGCGCCGTAGGTGGGCTTGCTGCTGGGCGGGGTCTCGCTCATATGTCCAGGGTCCGCAAGGGCTCGTTCTGCTCGGCGAGGGTGAAGGGGATTTTCTCGAGGCCGAGCCGGCGCAGGGCGCGTTTGAGTTGCAAGGTCAAGAGGCGGCGGTCGTTGTTGCTGTCGCTGAGGTGGGCAAGGACGAGGTGTTTGACGTCGTCGTGGAGGATGTCGGGCAACATGTCGAGCATGCTTGCGTTGCTGAGGTGGCCGAGGCGGCCGGCAATGCGCTGCTTGAGTGACCAGGGGTAGGGGCCCTCTTTAAGCATGTCGAGGTCGTGGTTGGCTTCGATGAGCAAGGTATCGCAGCCCTTGAGGCTTTCCATGACGAGCCCGCTGGCGTAGCCGAAATCGGTGATGTGACCGAGCACGCGGTTGTCGCATTCAATGCGGAAACCGACGGGGTCGACGGCGTCGTGGGGCAGAGAAATGGGGTGGACACACATGGTGCCGAGCTGAATCGAACGGCCAGGGACCATTTCGTACCAGTCACTGAACTTTTTCTCGCGCAAGGCGACGCTAAAGGTGCCCTGGGTGCTGAAAATGGGGACGCCGAACTTGCGGCTGAGGGTGTGCACGGAACGGACATGATCGGAGTGCTCGTGGGTGACCAGGATGGCGGTCAGGTGGCTGGGATCAAAACCGCGTGCGGTGAGACGCGCACAGATCTCCTTGCCGGAAAAACCGGCGTCGATGAGCAGGTGGGTGTCCTGACTGGAGATGAGGCTGCAATTGCCGGAACTCCCGCTGCCAAGGACGGTTAAGCGGAAATCGAGGTCGGTGGCGGTGTGATCGGTGGTGGCCGGAGCGGCGGCATCTTGAACAACGGACATGAGCAAACCTTAATTATTCGCGGGAAAATATTGTGGTCGCGGTGGCGCAGCACACCATATGCTGTGTCCCGTTTTTTTTCGGGCGACCCCAACTTCTTCCGCATCCTATCATGTTTCCCGGTGGCTCGGCGCGCTTTTCTTGGTCGGCTTCGCGCCCGTCCCGTGGTAGGTTTGCTCTTTTGTAAACCACTTCCCGGAGGTTGATTCATGTTGCCACTTACCCACCGTTACCGACGCAATCGCCGCAACGACGGTATTCGCCGTTTGGTGCGCGAGACCGAGCTCTCGGTGAACGATTTAATTTATCCAATGTTTGTTGTTGAAGGCCGGGGTGTCAAAAAGGAAATTTCCACGATGCCCGGTAATTTTCACCTCTCGATTGATTGTTTGGTGGAAGAAGGTCGCCGTTTGGTCGATCTGGGCGTGCCCGCCGTGAATTTGTTCGGTTACTGCGAAGACAAGGACCTCAAGGGCACGGGTGCGTATAACCCAGAGGGTTTGATTCAGCGGGCTTTGCGCGCGCTCAAGCAGGCGTGCCCGTCGCTGTATCTGCAGACGGATATTGCGTTGGATCCCTACACGACGACGGGTCACGACGGCTTGGTCGTCGACGGTGAAATCGTGAACGACGAAACGGTGACGGTGCTGTGCAAACAAGCGGTGTCCCATGCCGAAGCGGGGGTGGACATGGTGTCGCCTTCCGACATGATGGACGGTCGGATTGGCGCGATTCGGCGCGGGCTCGACGGGGCGGGTTTTCAGGATGTGGCGATTATGTCGTATGCGGCCAAATACGCGTCCTGTTTTTACGGGCCGTTTCGCGGTGCTTTAGACAGTGCGCCACGCGAAGGCGACAAGAAAACGTACCAAATGGATCCGGCCAACCGGCGCGAGGCGGTCAAGGAAGTCAAAAAGGATATTGAGGAAGGCGCCGACGTGGTGATGGTCAAGCCGGCACTGGCCTACCTGGATGTGATTGCCGATGTGCGTCGCGCGGTGGATGTGCCGGTGGCGGCGTACCACGTTAGCGGCGAATACGGCATGATTTTGGCCGCGGCGGAAAAGGGCTGGCTCGATTTGGAGCGGGCGATGTTGGAAAGCACGCTGGCGATCAAACGCGCGGGCGCCGACATGATTCTGACCTACTTTGCCCCCAAGCTCGCGGCTTATTTAAGCGGTCGCAAGTAGGGCTTGCGCACGCCGCCGCGCGGTTTCGTGGGGCGGCGTGGCTTGTGTGGCGGCTTAGTAGTCTTCTTCGTACTCGTTGAGGTCGTAAACGCATTCCGGTGGAACGGCGTCGGCCAAGGCTTCCGAGTGGGTCGTGATAAAGAACTGGTTGTTGAGGCCCAGTTTCGGCAGATACTCGAGCATGGCGATCTGTAGTTCGGGGTGCAGGTGCTGCTCGAACTCGTCGATGAGGATGACGGAGTTGTGAATATTCATGAAGGCGAAATCGAAGATGAACGGGAACACGGCGCGTTCGCCGGAGGACATTTCGGCGATTTCGTATTGGTTCTTGCCGTCGTAGAGGAAGAACCAAGGCACTTCGGAACCGCTTTCGCGGGGGACGGCGCCCTCGAAACTGTGATTGGGGAACAGGGTTTTAAAGGCGCGCTCTAAGTCACTGTAGAGGTCGCGTTGCCCGGGGCGCAGTTGGTACTTGCCTTCGGTGACGCGCTGGTGAAAGTACATCCAGTCGGCAAGGCGACGGCGCAGCATGTTTTCGTCGAAGTTGCCCTTGCGATCGTCGTGTTCGTCGACACTGAGGCCGGTTGAGCCGCGAAACTCGTTGTACCAAAAGACGGAACCGACGTTTTTGAAGAGGTCAAAACCTTCGGGGGCCTGACGGACGAGTTTGCGGGCGTACTCGCGGCCGCGAAACTGAAAGTACTGGCCGCGACTGGGGGCGCTGACTTTGCCTTCGACGAGGGTGAGCATGACGTCTTGCTCTTGAGAGGGCAGCAGCGCCTCGGGGTTTTCGGCGAAATCGGGCACGCGCGAAAAGTAATCGCAGGCGGCGGCGAGCTCGGCTTTGGAAAAGTGAATGCCGAGCAGGACTTCGTAGGGGAATTGCCAGGAGCGGGCGGCCAGTTCGAGATAGAAGCCGGGCCAATCGAGATCGGAGGCACGGCGCAGGCGACCGGTGGCGACCCCGAGCGTGGAGGAGATGGCCTGGAGGATGGTGGACTTGCCCGAGGCGTTGCCGCCGTACAGGATGACCAAGTCGTTGACCTCTCCGGTTTCCTCGTTGACGAATGACAATTCGTGGTCGTGAAATTTTTTAAAATATTTCAGGGATAGTGATGCGACTTTCAAGCTAAGCCCCTTTTCGCCCGACAATTGCATGCTTCAGCTTAGCCAACGGGCAAACGAAATCTTCTAACATCTTGAGATGATTGAGGTCAAGATGTGACTCGCGAAAGCGGGCCGCTTCGTGTGGCTGAAGATAAAAAAGGGTGGAGGGCATATTGTATCCGGCGATAGAAGTATGGTGAGCGGTATAAAGCGCTCAAATGCGTTTTAACTATTTTGTATCTATGGTTAGGGCATAGAAGGGGTTGAGTGGGTGTGCCGATCAGCGGTGTTTCGACGAGCAAAACCCCGCACTCGACCACCCTTCGCGAAGTGAGGGTGCCGCGCCGGCCGTGAGGGTGGACGCGATCGCAGGGTGCGTGTGCTTATCTTATCGGTCGATTTCTACAAAGTTTACGAATTGATGTCCGAATTTTAACGATAACCGCACCTTTTTTAGTGAGTATTCTGTTAAAGAAAGGGGAATGTTGCCGACTAGGAAAAGCGCAGGGCACGCGTGGTTTTTGGCGGCGACGGGCGACAGCGGCGGACAAGCCCCTTGGCAATAACATCTTAGCTTGGGCGGACAAGGGCGGCCGCCAAGCTGGGCGATGATGCGAGGTCGTCGCAATCAACGGGATGAACCTTGGACGTGGCGGTGGGCTTTTGTCCAAGAATCCGGAGCCGCAACACGTGAGTTAGGAAGAGCATAACGTTGTACTTTTCTTTATAGATAACGAAGATCAGCGGCGAACGGACAACGCGGCGTCGGCTTCTGGTGCGGACCAGAGCGCGAACTGACCCTCTTCAACTCATGGGTTTTAGCGATGAGATTCGGTTCCGGTATAGCATAACGGAAAATTCAAAATTTAACGATTCATAAAAAGCGTCTTTTGGCGAGGTTTGGGCGCTTTTTTTGAAATAAGTCGGGGCGCCTTCTTTCCGAATGGGAAAGGGGCGCCCCGGGTTGGCGGTTTGATTTTGGTGAAATGGTGGGACGGCGGTTCCATTAGCGGGCGCTTACCGCAATGCGGTAGGCGTCCTCGCGGACGGGGTCGCATTGGAAGCGCACGGGCAGGAATTGCTCGATGATGCGAATGTTGGTGTGGGTGTGAAGTGAGGGGGTGACGGTGTAAAAACTGCCGTCACCGGCAAGGGCGATGGGGATGAGGAGTTGATCGGCGAGATGTTCGCCGACGGGCACGCCGGCGGCGAGAAAGGCCTTGGCCTCGCGGGCAAGGTCGGTGGCAAGGTGGCGTGAGCGCGCCTTGATTTCGCCGATGGCGGTAAAGGTTTCGGTGACTTGGGTGTCGGCTATGCTGACTTCGAAGCTGTTGCCGGCGCCGATGGCGTCGTTCACTTGGTGCAAGAAGCGCCGTTCTCTTGGGATTGAAAGCATATCGCCGACGCGGGTTAGTTGTTGGTGCCCGATTTTGGCGGGTAACTCGGCGACCCAGGCTTGCGCGGTGAGTTCGCCTTTGTCGTGTCCGTCCCTGAGGTGCAAGGGCTGCGGGTTTGGGTTGGGCGTGACTTCGATTTCCAAGCGGCCGCCGCCGACGGGGATGTAGCCGCGTCGGGCGAGGCGGATTTTGACCTGTAAACCCATGCGTTCCAGCAGCGGCAGGAAGGTGCGTTGGATGAATTCGAAGGTCGGCGCCTTGGGGTTGTGGGTGCCGCCCTCAATCACCACTTCGCTGGGGCCGTCGGCGGCCAGCAAAGGGTAGAGGATCGTTTGCAGGACCAGCATGGTGCTGCCGGCGGTGCCGATGGCGAAATGATAACGACCGGAACGCGGTGCGGCCGGTTCAAACCGAAAGGCTTGGCTGCCGAGCGTGACGCCCTCGGTGTGGGCGTTGCTGATTTGGGCGGCGGCTTTGACCGCGGTTAGGTGCTGGCGTAACAGGCCGGGTTTCTTCCGGCCGGCGCGCACGTGGGTTACGCTGATCGGCGTGGCGGTGAGGATGGACAGCGCTACGGCGCTACGAATGACTTGACCGCCGCCTTCACCTTGAGATCCGTCGATAAATAACATGAGCATTACTCCTGAGTGCGGCGGGCCGGCACGAAGGAGCGCGAGAAGGCCAAATCGAAAACGCCGCGATGGGCCGCGCGTGGGCGCGGGTTTGAGATGAGCGGCCCGGCGGGTCGGCTCCGTCAAAACGAAGGATGGGAGCGAGTGCGGGCGCGGGTTGGCGCCGGGCGCTCAACCTTGGGAAAGGGTCGGCGCCCGGTTGGGTGGATGACAAGCGGGGCCAGGCGAGTCCGGCGCGCTTGTCTAGGCGTTGGTGGTGCGAAAGGGGTGCGGCTAGCCCTTAACGCACACGACTTGTTTGAGGGTGTGGACGACTTCGATTAAGTCGGACTGGGCTTTCATGACGGCGTCGATCGGTTTGTAGGCGGCCGGCGTTTCGTCAATGACGGCTTCGTCTTTGCGGCACTCGACGCCGGCGGTGGCCTTTAAGTGTTCGTCGAGGCTAATGCGTTTCTTGGCTTGGGTGCGCGACATGACGCGGCCGGCGCCGTGGGAGCAGCTATGGAAGCTCTCTGGGTTACCGAGGCCGCGCACGATAAACGAGCGGGCGCCCATGCTTCCGGGGATGATGCCGAGTTCGTCGCGACGTGCGCTGACGGCGCCCTTGCGGGTGATCCACACTTTTTGACCGAAGTGGTTTTCGTGGGAAACGTAGTTGTGGTGACAGTTGACGGCTTGTTTCTCAGTTTTAAAACGACGCACGCCTTTAACTTCCTGCAGCGCTTTGATGACGTGTTCCATCATGACGTTGCGGTTTTGGCGGGCAAAGTCCTGAGCCCAGGCGACGGCCTCAACGTAGTCGTCGAAGTAATCGGTCCCTTCGCGCAGGTAAGCGAGGTTCTGGTCGGGCAAGTTCGCGCCCCAGGAGCGCATATCTTTTTTAGCCAGTTCGATGAAGTAGGAGCCGATGCGGTTCCCGACGCCGCGCGAGCCGCTGTGGAGCATGATCCACACGCGATCCGCTTCATCAAGGCAGATTTCGATAAAGTGGTTGCCGGTTCCGAGGGTACCGAGGTGATGGATGTGATTGGATTTTTCGATGATCGGATGTTTGGCGGTAATCGCCTCAAACCGGCTGTTCAAAGACGCCCAATTCTTGGCGACCCGGGTTGGGACATCTTGCCAGGAGCCTTTGTCTTGGCGACGGCCGCCGCTGGTGCGCCCGTGCGGCACGGCTTTTTCGATGGCGGTCCGCATCGGTTTCAAGTTATCGGGCAGATCGGCGGCGTTTAAGTCGGTGCGGACGGCCATCATACCGCAGCCGATGTCGACCCCGACGGCGGCCGGGATAATGGCTTTGGTGGTGGGGATGACGCTGCCGACAGTGGCGCCGATGCCCTTGTGAACATCGGGCATTAAAGCGATGTGTTTGTAAATGATCGGTAGCCGGGCGGCCAAGCGGACTTGTTGTTCCGCGCCGGAATCAAAGGGGACGCCGTTGACCCATGCTTTGATGGGGGCGGATCCGTGTTGTTCGATCAAACGAAAAGGAGACTGTGTCATAGCAAAAAAGACCTCGTAGGTTGGGTTGATCCGGCGTCGGATCCTGTTGCTTGTGGTTATTGCAGGTCGAATGCCAAAAGTGTTGTCTAGCCTTCGTTTTCAAGTAAGTTCTTTTCTTTCAGGGCTTTGCTTTGATTTGGGGGCGGTGGTGCGGTGACATTTTTTTTGTGACGAATGCAGGTTTTATCTTTTTGCATAGAGTCGTATTGAGATATATAATTTTTTGAGTTTAAGGCTCGGCACAAGGAGGCGCTGGTGAAACGGGTTGTGATTGGTTTGTACGGGACCACCTTGGACGGCGGGCTCGGGCGGCGACGTTGGCAGCGTTGGCGGCCCACGGTTTCCTTGTTCCAGCACGAAGACATGATGATTGACCGGCTCGAGCTTTTGGTTTCGGAAGACCATCGCAGCGCGGCCGAGGTGCTGGTCGCCGATATCGGCACGGTTGCGCCGGAAACTCAGGTCAACTTGAACACCATGACCTTTAGCGATCCTTGGGATTTCGAGGAAGTGTTCTCGAGTTTGATGGCGTTCGCGCAGCAGTACCCGTTTAACCAGGACCAAGAAGAGTACCTGATTCACATTACCACCGGTACGCACGTGGCGCAGATCTGTTTGTTTCTGTTGACGGAGGCGCGTTACTTCCCGGCCAATTTGATCCAAAGTTCGCCGATGCGCAAGGAGAAGGGGCCTGGCTACTATAAAATTATCGACCTCGACCTCTCCAAATACGACTCGATTGCCTCGCGTTTCGCCAAAGAGCAAGAAGAGGGCGCGGCCTTTTTGAAGTCGGGGATTGAAACCCGCAATGCGCGTTTTAACCAAATGATTGATCAAATTGAAAAGGTGGCGATTCGTTCGAAGTCGCCGATTCTGCTGATGGGGCCGACGGGTGCGGGTAAATCGCACCTCGCCAAGCGGATTTTCCAACTCAAGAAGATGCGGCGCCAGATTACCGGTCAGTTTGTCGAGGTGAACTGTGCGACGCTGCGCGGTGATGCGGCAATGTCGACCTTGTTTGGTCACGTGCGCGGCGCCTTTACCGGTGCGATCACGGACCGGCCGGGGTTATTGCGCGGCGCCCACAACGGTGTCCTGTTCTTGGACGAGGTTGGCGAGTTGGGTTCTGACGAGCAGGCGATGCTGCTGCGTGCCCTTGAGGATAAAAGCTTTATGCCGGTTGGTTCGGATCGCGAGGTCAACAGTGATTTTCAGTTGATAGCGGGTACCAACCGCGACTTGTGGGAGAAGGTCCACAGCGGCGACTTTCGCGAAGACCTGTTGGCGCGTATGAACCTGTGGACCTATAAATTGCCGTCGCTGTCGGAGCGACCGGAGGATTTGGAGCCCAACTTGCGCTATGAGCTGGAGCGGTTTGCGCGCGAGCACGGCCGCATTACGACGTTTAACAAAGAAGCGTACCAGTGTTTTTTAAGCTTTGCGACGGGCCCGAAGGGACGGTGGTCGGCCAACTTCCGCGATTTGAACGCGGCGGTGACGCGCATGGCGACGCTTTCCGGCGGCAACCGCATTAACGAGGACATTGTTGGTGAAGAGATCGGTCGCCTGCGCCGGCAATGGGAGCGCCCGGAAAAGGCGGATCAAACGCTGGCCAAATACTTCAATAAGGAAGAGTTGGCCGATATAGATTTGTTTGATCGTGCGCAGCTCGGCAAGGTGCTGGAGGTGTGCGAAACGGCGCGTTCCTTGGCCGAGGCGGGCCGGGTGCTGTTTGCGGCCAGCCGCGCCAAAAAGGCGAGTGCCAACGACAGTGACCGCTTGCGCAAGTACTTGATGAAGTTTGGGTTGAAGGCATCGGATATCGTCGGTGGTAAAGGCGCGCCGCCCAGTTGAGCCGCGTTCCGGCCTGCGCAGCCGCGGGGGGGGCGGCCGTCGTTGGCGAAAGGCATTTTCCCTTCCCAAAAACCTTCTTTTGGGTGAAAGGCTTTTGGGAAGGGAAAATGCTGGATGGGAGCACCGGAGTCGTTCTTTTTTGATTTTGGTGTCTTGTCATGGCGCGTTTGTACCGACGGTGCTTTTTTCAAAAACCGCGCTTTAGGCGGACGCCTGCTTGGCGGCGGCGGCAAATGCGGCGGCGGTGCGTTCGGCCCAATCGCCGTGGTCGGCCAAATCCTGCGGGAACAAGCCGCTGGGACGCGCCAGAAGGACTTGGCTACCGCGTGTTTCGCAGAAACAGGGTGCGGGTTGGGTGAGCCAAGCGAGGTCGGCCTGTTCGGTGAGCGTGTGTGCGAATTTAAAGTTGTCGCAATAGATGTGGAAGGTTTCGGCCAATTCCGGTTGGTCTGGATAAAAGCGACCTTCGCTGGGATCGGCCTGGTTTTGCTCGGCCCAACTGGTGGGCATGAAGGTGATGGGCGGCACCGGTGCGTCCAAATCGACGACCATGCAAAGCAGCACCAGACTAGGGAAGTCGGAAGGATTGGTGGAGCGGTAGTTGAGGTCGAATAGCAATAAGTTGCGGCGCTGTTGGAAGCGACCGGTGACGTGCAGGGTGTCGGGGTTGATCAAAATATCGTTAAAAAGGCCGAAGCGCTGAAGGTCTTTGAGGGCGGCTTCGGGGAAACTGCGGTGGGGATGAAGTCCGAGCGCCTGGCAGGCGTTGCGCATGGCGCGCCGGCGTTTTTGGTCGAGGAATAAAAATAGCAGACCGGCGCCCAGGAAAAATGCGGTGAAAAAGATGTGGAACGGCCAGTTGACGTCTTGGTAGAAATTCATGGTGTTGCGGGTTGGTTCCTTGTGGGATGTTGGCGGCGCTAGGCGTTGACAAATCGGAAAGATTTGGCAAGATGAGACTTTTCCGGTCGGTTGTGTGGCAAAAAGAATCGTGCGGTAGCGGCTGTCGGCGCGCTCACGTTTGGTTTGTTTTTTGCGACGAGGGGGCGTTTTTCGACCGGGATCACCGCCGGCGGGGCGCGCTCCATTGTACGGTGGATCGGTGATCCTCTGGAACCATTCCCTGGAAAAATCGTTGGACGGCACCCGGATCCGGGATGCGACCGTTAAGGAATTTTCTGGAAACGCGATAAGTCTTCTAAACTCCAATTCAGGCGAGTCCATGCAGCCCAAAGCCATTCAAAACATCTTCAACAGCTTGAAAGCTTGTTATGACGCAAGTGAGCGCAACCCGGTGACCAACCCGATGGTGGTCAACCTCTACAAGCATTTTTTAAATAGTTTTAAAGCCTTTCTCGACGATGAAGACTTTCGCATCGATTTCGAGCCGACCGAGGTGCGCGTCAACGGGGTGGCGATTCCCAGTGTGGTCTGGATGAGTGAAGGGGTGCAGTGGTTGCAGCAAATCTGCAGCGAGCGCCAAATTGATACGTTGATTTTTGAGGAAGGGACGACGCTGAAGGACTTGCAAAAGTTCATTGCGATGTTGTTCCACCCGTCGAAACGCTTTTCAGACCGCGACACGGCCTCGAAGATGTTGTTCCGTCAACACGTGCAATCGATCGCGATTAACCCGGAAAGTTTGGACGCGACCTTCTCCGATTTGGACGGGCTGAACATACCGCGTCGCGATTCCTACCAATTTTCGCGCACCACCGAGCTGGATCCGGAGATTGTGCCGACGCACCAATTCACGCAGAGCTCGGAGTACCGCGAGCCGGAAGACGTGGCACCGACGCCGCAAGGGGCGCCGCCCGGATTTGAGAGTTTTCAACGGGGCCGTCCGGATAAAGGGCCGGTTTCGCCGCCGGAAGGGTTTGAGAGTTTTCAACGCAGTCGCCCGAAGAGAGGGCCGGTCTCGCCGCCGGAAGGTTTTGAGAGTTTTCAGCGCACGGGTTACGACAGTGGTCCGGTGGCGGCACCGATGGGTTTTGAGAGCTTTCAGCGCAGTCATCCCGTGGCGGAGCAGCGCTCAGGCCAAAACGAATCGGGCGTGCACCTGTTCATTTCCCAAGAAGATCGCGAAACCTTAATGCAGTCGATGTTTCGTTTCATCGATCAGGATCGGCTCAAGAAAGTGGCCGAGTCGTTGACGATGATGCGGCGCGATATGGCGTCACCCGAGTACGAGGTGCGCCGGCTCGCTTTTTCCAGTTACCACGTGGTGGTGTTGAGCTTGGCGGCGCGAGATCAACTGCGGCCCCTGTCGTCTATTTTGAAGAGTTTGGACAACGACTTGCGCGATTGCAAAGAAATAGAGTTGTACCACGTCCACTTGCAATCGCTGCTCGAGATTTTGAAGTGGATGCGCCGCAAGAAACACTACGTGCGTTTGTTTTTTGCGCTTGATTTGCTGGCGCGCGAACAAATGCGCAAGTCGGCCGAAATTCAAGCCGTGGTGAAGAAAAACCTCGAGGACTTGTTGGACTTGTCGCTCATGGAAGAACTCATGCGGCTGGAAATTCCCGAGGTGAAACCCTACTTTAAATCGCTGTTCGTTCAGCATGGATTGGGTGTGGTTGAGCCTTGCATGCAGGCGTTGTTTTTGTCCGAGGACCGGTCTGTGCGACGCAAGTTGCTGGAAATTCTCATGCGTTTGGGGCCGATGATTTATCCGCTGTTGCTCAAAGAAGTGGATCGAGCGATTCGCCGTGATTCGCCTTGGTACATTAAACGCAACTTACTGACGATTATGGCCAAGGATCCGCCGGTTGAGTTGCTACCGTTTTTGGACCAACTCCTGGAAGAACGCAACACGCGGATTCTGGATCTGGTGTACCGCTGTTTGTTCCTGATCAATGATCGCAGTGCGGTTGAGAAGGGAAAAATGTTGCTGAAGCGCGCCAGCGGTGGGTTGCGTACCAAGCTGTTTCAGTACGTGCGGCTGAGTAAAGAGCCGGCCTATGCGCGTTTCATCGCGGGATTGTACGAAGGTGAAGAGAACTTAAAAGAAAAGATCGACATCATTCACATTCTGGCTACCTTGGACAGCGCCGACACGATTGCGTTTTTTGACAAAATTCTCAAGAAAACGCGTTTGTTTGAATCGAAGGACGAAGGGCGCTTGCGGGCCGAGGCGGCCAAAGCCTTGGCGGCCAGCGAACACGCGGCGGCGCGGACGGCGCTGACCAAATACGCGCGCGACAAAAATGAAGTGGTGCGCGAGATGGTTGAGAAAATTGCCGTGGACACGAGTGGCCAATAGGGAAGCCGACGCCTAAAAGGATTGTGTTCGCGGTCGAGCTTTGCTCTAATGCGCCTGAAGCGAAGTTGAAGCAGGAACGAGGTGCGCGCGATGAGTCACGAAACCATTATTTACGGCATGATCGATGCGGGTGAATTGGAGCGCGAGGATGCGCTGAACCCACACTATGCGTTAAACGAAGCGGCTTTGGCTGCGTTGCGCGACGACGACGACGATCCAGCTCTGGTGCGCGGCATGTTTTCAATTGCGCCGGCCCAGGCGCGTTACTCCTCGCAGGTGATTCATTTCGGGGCGTCTTATGCCTCGTTGGAAAAGAATTGGGATCGTTGGCTGGAAAAGTTTGAAGCTCTGTTGCGCAAGATGTATTGGTTTAGCGCTGTGGTCCACCTGGATTCCGAACTGTTTGAGGGCGATTACCGCTACGAGTGGATGCTGACTGATGAGGCGTTTGAATCGTGCCTGATTGGCGACACCTTGCAGCCCGTGAATGAGTGGGAGTTCACCGGCGGGCCGCGCCTTTTTGATACCTAATTGGTGATTGTGCCGTTTGAATGATCCCTATGCCCCATCGTCTGTTGCCAAGACCTGCCTTGGTTGAACGGCCCTGGGCCGCGTCGTGCCGCATGTTGAACGGGTGCTTGGTAGAAACCGTGGCGGCTCTTGGGTTTTTTGGATGCTGTCTCTTTTTAAACCGTTGGCCGGCGTCGCTTTTGCCGGCGGGCCCTGATTGCACTTGCCGGTTAAATTCATGCACTCAAAGTTGATACCTGGGGCCGGAATATGTCGGCCCGCCAGGGTTGCCGGCAGTTGGTTGCCTTTGGTTTGTGTGTCGAGGGAAGCTGGGTCGTGGGTGGGTGTGTGCTTTCTGTTTTTTACCAAAAGGCCTTGGGGCCCAGGGTTGGTTAGGGCGCTTTTTCTTCCGAACACAGCTCAAACAAAGCTGCCAGCCTGTGACCAACCTGCTCAAAGGGTTCAAAGTGATCCAGAATTTTGCTCATCATGAGGGCGCCTTCAAGGCTTGCCAACGTGATGGTCGCTTTTTCGGGTGCATCGGGAAACACCGCAGTGTTGAGCCAATCGAGATTAATCTCGAAGAAGCGTTTGGTTTCGAGGCGGATCGGTTCGGGCAGGATATCGGTTTCGCTTGCAAGGGCGCCACATAGGCACATTTTTTGGTCCTTCTCGAGTGCGTAGCGAAACAGCGCAATGTAGCGTTGGAGGCGTTCGCCAGGCTCGGCAACCTCCTGCTTGATAAGAACGAGCTGTTCGAGAAAACGTTCCGTGTAGCGATTGGCAATGGCCACGCCCAGATCGGTTTTGGTGGGAAAGTGGTAGTGGATGCTGGCGCTTTTGATGCCGATTACTTTGGAAATTTCGCGGAAGCTAAACGAGTTATAGCCACCAGAGCGCATCTGCGATTCCGCGATGTCAATGATTCGGTCAGCGGTTGAATTGGTCATGGAACGTCTCTTCCTTGGTGATGTGTTGGGGAAGAGTGTAACAGAAAAAAGTTACCTATCGGAAGATAGGTGTTGACGTGTGGTGATGGCGCTCTTATGATGTGGTTGTCTACCTAGTGATAGGTAAGTTTTCAAAAACCTTTAGGAGTACATCATGAAAGACACCATTGCTTTGATCATCGGCGGTTCCAGCGGTATGGGAAAAGAAACAGCAAAGCGTTTGCTTGAAAAGGGTTATCCCGTAATGATTCTCGCCCACGAAGCAAAAAAACTGGCTGCTGCCCAACAAGAGTTGAGCACGCAAACCGGCGGTCGGGTGGAAACCGCGTTGGTGGATCTTTACAATTCGGCGGCGGTCAATGCCTTTATCGAGCAAATTGAGGGGGAATCGCGCCACATCAACTTTTTGGTTAACGCCGCCGGCTTTTTTAAACCGGTGACCTTCCTTGAGCACAGCGCGCACGATTACGACCTGCAGTTGGACATTAACAAGTCCTTTTTCTTTATTACCCAGGCAGTTGCCAAAAATATGAAAAATCATGGTGGTGGTTCCATTGTGAATATTGGCTCCATGTGGGCTCATCAAGCGGTGAAAGCGACGCCTTCTTCGGCCTACTCAATGCAAAAAGCGGGACTGCATGCACTCACCAAAAACTTGGCGATGGAGCTGGCCGAGTACGGGGTTCGCGTCAATGCGGTCGCACCGGCGGTGGTGATGTCGACCATCTACAAATCCTTTATTGCTGAAGACGAAATCAAAGAAACCTTGGCGGGCTTTAACGATTTCCATCCGATCGGCCGCATTGGTTCGCCCGACGATATTGCCGACGCGATTGAGTTTCTGTTGTCCGACCGAGCCGGCTGGATTACCGGCACGATTTTGGATATCGACGGTGGCGTGATGGCCGGTCGCAATTGAGGAGGTTTCCATGAGTCAGAAGCATTTGAATGGGATTGACCTGAAGGCGCTGAAAGTCTACACCGACCAGATTACGGAAGTGCCAGGTGATGCCGTTTCGTCTTACGGCATTGAGGCGCGCTGGTGCGGTGGGGTGCATAGCGAAATCCATACCCTCAACCAACGCTTGGGAGAAACCGAAATCCCCAAGGATTTTCAGTTTCATGTGGGCGAACCGGAACAGTTGCTTGGCGACAACGCTTTTCCCACGCCACAGGAGTACCTTTTGGGCGGCATGGCGGGCTGCATGATGGTGGGATTTGTGGCGGGAGCAACGGCGGCGGGTATTCGCTTGGACGCGGTCACGCTGACTGTTCGCGGAGACCTGAACCTGCGCGGTTTTCTGGGGGTTGACCCCGATGCGCCGGTCGGGTTTGCCGAAATACAGTTTCATTTTGACGTGGCGGGCAGTGGCACACAGGCCGAGTACGATCACTTGATTGCCGAGGTTCGCAAAAATTCGCCCAACTACCGAACAATTAGCGATGCCGTAACTGTAACGGCAATCGCCTGAGTGATAGGCGCTTCGCGGATTCGTTTCGGCAAGCGCCCTCTCTGGACCTATGTGACGATGGAGGCAATGTCTATGTTGAACATGAACTTTTCTGAACGTGTCGTAATTCACACTGTAGAACGCGATTGGTTTGCGAGCCCGGAGACGGGGGTTTCGCGCAAGCTGTTAGCCCGTGAACGAACCCCATCCGGCCATGCCACGAGTATCGTCCAATACACGCCGGGGGCGCGTTTCCCGCGTCATAGTCATCCTGGTGGGGAAGAAATCTTTGTGTTGGCGGGGGTGTTTTCCGATGAGCATGGTGACTACCCGGCGGGAACCTACCTGCGCAATCCGCCAGGGAGTAGCCACGAACCTTACAGCGAAAGCGGCTGCACTCTTTTTGTGAAATTGTCCCAATTTGCCGCGGAGGATACGGAAGCGGTCAGGATTAATACTGACGAGGGGGCTTGGTTTCGCGGTCACGGCGATTTGATTGTGATGCCCTTGCATCATTTTGAAACAGAAAATACGGCGCTGGTTTTTTGGCCGGCGGGGGAAGCCTTTGTGCCACATCGGCACTATGGTGGCGAGGAAATATTCGTTTTAAAAGGGCGGTTCCGCGATGAGCACGGCGAATACCCGGCCCATACCTGGCTGCGCAATCCGCATTTGAGTACGCACCATCCGTTCGTCACCGAAGATACCTTGATTTTGGTGAAAACAGGCCATTTACCTCAAGGTCGTATGAATGCTGTCGACCCGTCCGAGCTAAGTCAGATGGCCGGCTAGGAAGGTGGTGTGGCGGGCACCCAAATGGCGCCGGCTTCAGGGTGTTGGGTGATGGGCTGCAGTAGGATCATTGCCATTTTTGCGGCCTAAAAATGAGAAGGCCGACCATCGGTGACGGTCGGCCTGGTGGGGGAGGTGTGGGTTGTGGTGTCGGGTTGGCTGGGGTGGCGGCTGAAGATCGGCCCGCCTAACAAGTTTGCCCGCTCCGTTGGCAGTTCGCCTTCTGTAGGCGCAGCTCGCCGGCGTCGCCGTGTTGGACTTCGTAGCGATCCAAGCACTTGGGCTCGACCTTAAAATAATTAGCCAAGGTTTCTTTAATAAAAGAATCCTTCATTCGTGCGGTTAAGTTCAATTCATTGCGCTCGAGCTGGTAGCTCTTGCCGTCAAATTCAATGTACAACATGGGGGGACCTCTTTTTACGATGCAACTTGGGTTAGGTGCTGCTGAGTAGGTGGCTCGCTGGGTGAAAAATCCTTCGTTGCATTTTCCAGTGCAGCCAATTCTTGTTCGTTATGGATTTGAATATGAATCTTAAGTTCCAGGCCGTTACTGGTCGGGCTGGACGTGATTTCTACTGTAAGGGAATCGAAGGTCAAGTGCATGGCGATCCTCGCGCGACACGTCGCCAACGGGCGGGGCGACGGTTGGGGTAAGGTTCCTGTTCGTGGGGGAGGAAGGCGGTAGGCTAACCGCGGTCTTTATGTTGTAAGAATAAAGGCCGCGAGACGAATTGTCGGTGCGCCCGCGCAAGTGCGAGAAACTTTGCCTGTGGGAAAGATCACGGAGTCTGAGTTTTTCGCAGCCGGCGGAGTAAGCTTGCGGCGATTTTGGCGGTGTTCCAGGCATCGTCGTCGCCGCGATGGTGGCGGCCTTCGAGTTTAATGGACAGCGCCTTGAGGGCGCCTTTCATGCCGATTTCGCGTGGTAGTTGCAAGTGGAGCGCGACCAGGGTTTTGATGTTGAGGTGGGAGGGAGAGACGGGATTGGTGATCCCGGCGGCCGTGCACTGTCGTTCGATTTGCGCGCGGTCGTAGTTGCCGTAGCTGGCCCAAGGTTTGGTTTTCGCGCCGAATTGCTTGCGCAGCTTGCTGCAAGCCTCGGCAAACGAAATGCCGTCTTTGGCCACCATGGCCGGGGTGATGCTGGTCAGCTCGGTACAGAACGGACTGATTTCCGAGAGGACGGGCCGCACCAGAATCGACGTTTTATCGATGGGCTCCAGGCGCTCTAAATCGAGCCTGGCGATGCCGATTTCGATAATTTCCGAAACTTGGCCGGGTGGGCGTTGGTTTTCCCAACAGGTTGCCTCTAGGTCGATGACCAACATTTCTTTGAGTGAGAGAACCATAAGGATTTTCCTTGGTGGAGACGGCTGTCTTTGCCACGGTAATGCACATATAAGCGATTCGCGTGCCAAAATGATGAAAAAGCCGTCGGGGATTGGGTGGATATTCTAAATGCCTGAAAGCAGGTTGGTTTGAAAAGTGTGAACGATGGTGTGTGCCGGCCCGTTGCCGGCTTTTTGGTGGTGAAAGCCTGTCTCGCTGTCGTCATCATGTAGTCTCGTGTGGGTGACAACTTGTGGGAGCGGGGCCGTGGGCTGATCGCTGTCGGCTCTTGCGTGCGATGACAGTGATTAACCCACGGCCCCCTGGTTTTGGGTTGGCCCGCGGCACCAACCGCGTCGTCTTGGGTGCGGTTGGTGCCGCGAGTGGGGGACGCGGTGTCCCATACAGGAGTCGAACCTGTTCCGGCGTACCGGGCCCCGCCCTTGTGGACGGGCGCCTTACCGTTCAGCCCATGTGAACCGCGTGGCATGAAAACGCGACCCGCACTCGCGGTGGGGCACCGGCTGTCAGTTGGGTGCCGCCCGTTGAGCGTAGATCGTGACCGTGAAAGGGAGGGCGCGGCGCCGAGGCCGGCGCGAGGCTCCGATTCTTCGCGGTGCCGCGTGGTGAAACGTCGGACCGGCCCGGTCGGGGTTTTTGTTGAGGAAAGTGCAGGAGTCGAACCTGCTCCGTGAGTCCGGGTCCCGCTGGTGCGGGCGCCTTGCCGTTCGGCCAACTTTCCGGGAAGGTGGTGGCGACGCTCGGCCATGTCGCCTGGTTGGGTTTGGGGCAGCGCGTGACACGCGCTGGTGACGGAAGGTGCAGGAGTCGAACCTGCTCCGGCTATACCGGGCTACCGCGTTCGAAACGGACGCCTTACCGTTCGGCCAACCTTCCCGAGTTGTGAGTTGGGCTTGAATACGGCCCGACCCATCGCTCGCCGTCCGGCGCCCCGCCGTGAAGTGATTACGGGCGACGCCGGATGGACAACGATGGAAGCGGAAGGTGCAGGAGTCGAACCTGCTCCGGTTATACCGGGCTACCGCTTAGCAAGCGGACGCCTTACCGTTCGGCCAACCTTCCATACAAACAACCGCTCGAGACGTTCGCGACGCCGAGCGGTTGGGTTACCTGCTGGGTTTTTACATAAAAAAAACGTGCTAATGGAAACGACTGGGCTGCAACCGGTTCGAGCCGGTCGGGGCTCGATCGGTCGGAGAACCGAGGGCGTGCACGACGCATCGCAGGGCGACACGTCGCCACGCCCGCCTTGTCCGCCCTGCACATCGCGAGGATGCACCGGGAGGCGACAAGGAGCCTACCGCGCAAGGCGGTTAGGACAATCAAACGCTCGTGGAATGAGGTCCACAGCAAACATCCAAAATGGTTACGCCGGCATATATCTTATGAACACTCATGCCTAACTAAAGGGCTCCGCCGCTTCGGTTAGGGGTGTTCACGCGCGCACCGCAAACGTTTAGGGTGATTACCGCGAACAAACAGCATTTCACGCCGAAGTCAAGGCGAGGCAGCAATTGGCGGAAGCGTCGCTGCTGCGTTCTTGTCTTCAGGGCGGGTGACTGTTGCTCTGTTCGGATCAGCGTTTCGCGTTAGCGATCGCCGAGACCGGATCGGTAATTTTGCCTGCCGTTTCCTGGGGGTCGAGTTATGAGCACCAACCTCGGAATCTCGTACCGAGTGTTGTGTGCTTTATTCCTCGACTGCCTGCTGGTTGGGGAAACGACAGGCCAAAATCCACGTTCTCGCTAATGAGGTGGACGTTTTGAAAAAACTGTACTACTGCCATGTGTTCCCCCTTGTGGGACCTCTGCAAACGGTTTCATATGATGGTCGCAATTGTTTTGAAAAGTGGAAGAAATCTTCCGGGTGGTAAACCTGAGTTTAACCTTGCGACAGGGCTATCTTATTCCAAGTCGCGTGCCAAAGTTAAAGAAAAACTGCCGAAATACCTTGAAAAATTTTGTGAAAGCCGCGTTTGGCCGCAGGCTGTTTCGTGTAAGTCGTGTTGTAGCTTGGGTTTATGTTGCTTGACGGCGGCGCCGGTGTTTTTTTGTGTTTTTGCTGAAGGGGCGCCTGGGCGCGCGCGGCCCTTATAAGGAACTGCTGTAAAAACGCCGAGTCGCGATGATATTTTCTAGGCGATCTAGGTTTTTAGATAGCTGTCTAGAGCGTCATGCTCGCGCTCCAAATAGTGGCGCCGTCTTCGTGGTTCTCGATACCGTGGAAGAAACCTTGGCTGAGCACGGGCAGGTCCTTCTCTTCGACCTGTTCGACCGCCAGGAACTTAGGTCGGAAGACTTGCAGTTGGGTGGTGCGGCGGTAGGGAACGGCCATAAACAGGGCGGCCGGTGATTCGCCGTAAGTGCGCACTTCAAGAAAAACGGCGTCGCCTTTGGCGCCTTCGAAGTCGAATTCGCCTTCGTACATGAATACGGCGTGGACCAAGCCTTCGGCGCCTTGCGCCAGTTGGCGGCGGCCGCGTTCCACGGCAAGGGTGGGGTCTTCCTCGGCGAGCGCTTCACGGCCCATTTTGCCTTGGCCGTCGGCGTAGGCCAGTTGCGGTGTGATGTTGCGGTTGTTGTAAAGGGTGACGACGGCGCCGGCGGCCATGTAACCGGCAAAACGAACTGCGTCTAACATGGGGGAACTCCTTGTGGGTTGGAACGGGAGGGCGTGTGGTTGCGGGCTCAGCTCGGTTCGATCACGCTGAGCCCGTTAAACCAAATGTTTTGGTTGAGGTTGCGACGTCGTTGGCCTTCCAGCCAGAGACATTGTTCGTAAAGGTTGCGCCAGTGGCGGGCGGGTCGGGCGCCGGCGAGTTGTTGAATCGGCTGCTGGAACTCGGCGAAAAAAGGTTGGGGGGCGATGCCTTGGGCGGTCCAGGCCAGTTCGCGCAGGAGAGCGATGAGGTGGTCTTTAAAGCGGCTGAACCCTTCTTTGTCGCGCACCAACTCGCTGAGTGCATCGAGCGCTTGTCCTTCTTTGACGGTGTGGTGCAAGAATTTGAGCGCGTTGTTGATGTCGGCGCGGAAGCTGTCCCAGGCGGCGGGGTCGGTTTCAAGGCGGCGAAAGCTGATGCCGGCCAATTTGTCGGCAAGGTCTTGGTCGACCTGAAAGCGGTCGCGCAGGATGTGGACCTTGTCATCGTGGGTCAGACTTTGGAAAGCGACCTTTTGGCAGCGCGATTGAATGGTGGGGATCAGCGCTTTGAGGTCGGCGGTGATGAGGATGAAATAAACGTAGGCGGGCGGTTCTTCAAGGGATTTGAGGAAGGCGTTGGCGGCTTCCTCGCGCATGCGTTCCATGCCGTCCATCACGATCATGCGCACGGCGCCTTCGAAAGGGCGAAAGTGCAGGTTCTCCGAAATTTGTCGGATCTGATCGACCTTGATGTCGTTGCCGTCCGGTTCGATGAAAGTGAAGTCGGGGTGGTTGCCGCCGGAGAACTTGCGGCAGTGGTTGCAAGTGCCGCAGCCGGTGCGGGTGGCGCAGAGCATGGCGCGGGCGACTTCGGTGGCGAGCAGGCGTTTGCCGATGCCGCTGGGACCGTGGAAACACAGACCGTGGTGGAGCTGGTCCTTTTCGACCATTTTGGCGAGCATGGTTTTAATGCGCGAATGTCCGTAAACCAAATCAAACATAACGGCCTCGGGGCGTGGCGCGCGCGGGGCGGCCGCGCTTAAAAGAAATTAGCGAAGCGGTGGGTGACGATGCCGCGAATCTCTTCGGCAATGTCTTCCGGCGTGCGGGCTGCTTCGACGACAATGAACCGGTGCGGTTGTTCTTCGGCCATGCGCAAAAAGGCTTGGCGCACCGCTTGGTGGAAGGGTTCGGCTTCGGCTTCGAAACGACCTTCGGTCATTTGGTTTTGCTGCTCGCGGTTGCGGGTCAGCGCACGGTTCAAGCCGATGGCGACATCGAGATCGAGCAAAATGGTGAGGTCGGGTTGCAGGCCGCCGGTTGCCAACATGAAGATGTTGTTGAGATCGTGGTGCGAGACTTTGCGGGCCGCGCCTTGGTAGGCGAGGGTGCTGTCGTGGTAGCGGTCACAGACAACCCAGGTACCGGTACTGAGGGCGGGTGAGACGACCTCGTCGTGGTGTTGGGCGCGGTCGGCCAAGTACAGCAGTGCTTCGCAGATCGGTGACATGCCGACGTGGTCGGCGTGCAACAGGATTTTGCGGATTTCGCCGCCAATCGCGGTAGCACCGGGTTCCTTGGTCCGAATCGTCGGAATACGGCGCTCGGAGAGGAAGCGAGAGAGCAGATCGGATTGGGTGCTTTTGCCGCAACCCTCAATGCCTTCTAAGCTTATAAAGATACCGCGCTCGCCGGCGTCGGGTAGGGGTTGGAATCGGTGTTGGGTCGTCGTTTGCTCGTTCATAAGACCAGCATCTTACCACGGACGGCGGGCGCTCGCTTGCGCTTTTCTCGCGGTTCGGCCGGCGCGATTTTCCTACCCTGGGATCACTGTATAGGGCTGGGTTGATGCGCGACGGTGGACGCCCGACCGCCCTTCCTCTATGATGGGCAGGCACTCAAGTTCCACCGTGAGACCACTTTAGGTTTGGGCCGTGTCGGTACCGTCGCGGGGGCCTTGCCGATGCCGGTCCGTGTTTACTTTTTGGGGTGAGGTGGAAGCCCGTTTATGGCGGCTGAACGCGAACATGTGATGTCCGAACAACAGTGCGCCCTGGTTCTGCGCGGCTCTTTACGGCGACCGCAATGGACGATGGAGCGCCGCGCCGGTACCGCTCGCTATTATGAACGGGGCCGCCAACGGCGCCAGGATGCGGTTTCGCTCGAGGTTGACGCGAGCATGGTGCGTCAGGCGGAACGCTGGCTGAGCCGTTTATTGGTGCAGTTGCGCGATATGAAAACGGCCAACGCCGAGGTGCAGGCACGGTTGTTGTTGCGCCGGCGCATGGTGGCGGGCGTGGCCGATTACCAGCAGCAGTTCCAAGGCTTTTGGGGCCGCATCATGTTGGGTGGCAGTTGGGACGGCGCCTTTGGCAGTAATCGCGACGGTAAAGCGGTTTTTCGGCGCGGGCCCTGGGAAAACTGGCCGCGCGTGTTGCCGGCGGTCAAGGAACTCGACCCCAAAATTCCGATCATCTTTTCGCCGTACTGCGGGACCTTGCTCCACGAAGCGTTGGGCCACACGCTTGAGGCCGATTATCTGGCGGGCGGGCCGCTGGCCGATGCGGCGGGGAACCTGCTCTCGCATCACGATTTAACCGTCATGGATCGGCCCGATTTAAGCGACATGGCCGGCAGTATGAGCCACGACGATACGGGTCGACCGGCAACGGCGACGACGCTGGTTCATCGCGGCATTTTGGTGGGGTGTTTGGCGGCTGAAAACGGCGTTTGGCGCCGCGCCAGTTACCGCGATTTGCCGCTCATTCGCGCTTCGAACTTTGTGGTTAAAGCCGGTACGGGCGACCCACTCGACTGGTTGCAAGGCATCCCACGCGCTTATTATGTGTGTTGGCTGCAGAGCGGTAACTGGATGCCGGCGGGCGAACGCGTCAAGCTGTTGTGCGGCCCTACCTTTTATACAGAATACGGGCAGCCGCGCGGCTATATTAATTGGACTTCGATGACTTTTTCGGTGCGGGACCTGCTGGCGCGTATCGTCGGCGTCGGCAAAGATTTTACGGTTGATCCGGTGGTTCACTGGTGCGTGAAGCGCAATCAGTCGATTCCCATGAGTTTGGCGACGCCGTCGCTGTTGTTGCGGGGTGATCGATGAGTACCTTGGTGACAACCCACCAACAACGTGGCTGGGCTTGGCATATCGACGCTGAGGGTGAAGCGCAACGCGCATGGTGCGAGGCGCACCGCTATCTCCATTCCGAGGAAAGCGATCCGCTGTGGCAAACGGTGGCCGCCAGTCCGGCACGGCGCCCGCCGCCACAAGGTTTCGTGCGCTGGACACGTCAGGTGCGACGCTGGTTCGCGAGCCAAACCGATTGTGACGACCTGCAATTGGGTTTGACCTTCGATTCGGGTCAACGTCGCACCAAACCCTATACGGGTTGGACACGGCGCTGGCACAATCGCTGTCGCTGGCGTGTGGCTGTCTCGCTGGGCGCGACGCCGACCGGCTACACCGCGTTGGATTTGGGGTTTGCGCAAAATAATGTGCCGCTGCCCGCGTTGTTGCGTTGGTTCTCTGCGTTGCAGCAAAAGGCCGGCTATGAAACCATGAGTTTGTCGCAGTTTCGAACGCTGTTTCCGACGGCTGCGATCCAAATGGCACCGTGGCAATGGGCGCCGCAACTGGCTGGTTCCCTCGATCACTTGCGCCGGCTTGACCACGCTCGCGGACGCTGGCACGAACCGCGCGGCAAGTTCCCCAACGAGGCTTCGTTTAGTTTTGCCGACGGGCTGGCCGAGGTGCGCTTACTGCCCCAGCCGGTTTTTGTGCAGTGCGGTTACGAGCCGTGGCGGTTTATCGCGTATGATGGTCATGATCATATTGTTTACCTGTCCGGTCGTCGCTTGGGACGGCGCTGTGGCTTGGCGGTCACCCTGACCCAGCCGCTGCATCGCTACTTCCAACAGTTCGCGTTTGGCCGAGGCTATTGTTTGTTGGTGATTCGCGGTGTTGTGTACCGCGTACCGGAGGTCTTTTGGCCCGGACCTGAGACCGCGACCATTCCGGCGACCTAAATCCGGGAGGGGGGATCATGCACTTTGAAACATTCCGCCAGGTGGCGAAGGCCGAGTTACACGTTCACTTGGAAGGCTCTTTTACGCCGCAACGCGCGTTGGCGCTGGCGGCAGCCAAGCCGGACCATGCCTGGAACGGACTGGCGGTCGAGGCGCTGGAACGGCGCTTCGTGCCTGGCAACTTCGAGCAATTCATCGAACAGTTTATGCTCGGGTACCGCCTGCTCAAAACCAAAGACCACTTCCAAATGGTGACCGAAGACCTGTGTGCCCGTTTCGAATCGCAAGGCGTGATTTACGCTGAGGTTCTTTATTCGCCAGGCGTTTACGTTCAGAAGTTGCACCGTGATCTGGTGGACATTCACGACGGTATTCAGGCCGGATTGGCCAAGTTCCCCAAGCTTCACGTCAGTTTTATTCTCGACACGGTGCTCAATCTGGGTTTTCCGTTTATGGAAAAAACGCTGGACTTGGTTCTGGCGGACCGGCGTCCCTGGCTGTCGGGCTTCTCGGTTGGCGGTGGGAACCCCGACCTCGATATGGTCCCATTCCTGCCGCTGTTCGAACGCGCTCACAAGGAAGGTTTACAGCTTGTGGCCCACGTCGGCGAAGTCGACGGCACCGATAACATTCGCACGCTGTTGAAGTACACCGACATTTATCGCATTGCGCACGGCTGCGCGGCGGGTCACGATTTGGCGCTGTGCCGCGAACTCCGCGACCGCCAAGTGGCGATTGACGTGTGCCTGACGTCGAATAGGTTTACCGGCGTGGTGCCCGACTTGAGCCGCCACCCGTTCCTGACCTTTTTGGAATTGGGCGTGCCGGTGACACTCAACACGGATGATCCGTTCTACTTCCAAACCGACCTCTACCAAGAATACTGCCTGGCCGAATCGCTCGGCGTCCCCTGGGACAAGCTCCTAGAAATCATGGCGTATGGGCTCGAATTCCGTTAGGGAAGGGCGTCCTCGCCCTTTCTTTTTTGGGGGCCGCTTCCGCCTCGGAAAAATGGGCGCGCTTGTTTTTTGTGGGTTTCTCCCGGCTGCCGCCCGCGATGTTTAGGAAGGGCGTCCCCGCCGCCGCACCCACCGTTTACGACTTCCGCCTCGGAAGATTTGGCGCGCGGGTCCTGGCGACCCTTGCCCTGCCGGCCTGCGCGTTGATGGATTTGCAAAAGCGCCCGCGCTGTCGCGCCCATTGTTCGTTACTTCCGCCGGGAAGGGCTTATCGCGTGGGCGAGCGCGCCGACACTTCAGCATGTGCCTGCACGGCGTGAGGCCACACGAACCTTTCCAGAAAGCGTTCCCTCATTTCGCATATGCCGACGCCAACCACCTAGATTGAGCACCGCCTGCACCGTTCCCAGTCCGCGAAGCCCCCATGCAGCAGCAGAGCAATGGCACCCTCCCCAAGCAAACCCAAGAACTCGCGCGCCAATCCTTCCAAGGCGGAAAGCGACACCCATCCCGAGCTAAAGCAGGGCCGCTCTCCAATCCCTCATCGCGCAACTCAGCCAGGCAAGAGACCGAGGAACCCGCGCGCCAAATCTTCCGAGGCGGTAGTGCCTACCAAAGGGCAAAAAAACCGGTCGCCCTTCCCTAATCCAAGCAGCGCAACCGGTGACAAATGAGGACACGGCAAAGACGCCTACAAAAAACATCGCGCAACCAAGCAACGGACAACACAAACACACAAACGCGCCACTCCTTCCGAGGCGCAATAGGCAAACAATAGGGGGCCAAGCAAGGTCGCCCTTCCCAAACAACGCGCGCTGTGCCGGGTTGCATAGGCCCAGACCCGCGCGCTAATCCTTCCGAGGCTGAACGCGTAACGAAAGGGGCGTTGTAAACGGTCGCCCTTCCTGACAGGACGGGGTATGATTTACGGCGTGCTCTCCGGGTTATCTCTCTGCCACATCTATCTATCGAGGAATGACGCCATGACCGCCCAAGCCGGCCTTTACGATGCCTTTGCCCAGAAACGTTATTTTGGATCGCTCGACGGCTTCCGTGCACTGAGTATTATTGCCGTGATCTGGCACCACACGGGTGGAGACATCGTCTCTAAGTCGCTGCCAATGCTTAAGGTCGGCTTTCTCGGTGTCGACATGTTTTTTGTCATCAGTGGCTTCCTGATTGTGACCTTGCTGCTGCGCGAACGGCAACGCACCGGCGATATTTCCCTCAAAGGGTTTTACATCCGTCGGACGCTGCGCATTTTTCCCGTTTATTACGCCATCATGGCGGCGCTGGCCGCGCTGTTCCTGTTCGTCCGTTCCGGCTCCGATATGGCCCAAGCCTTTTGGCGGGAACTGCCGTTTTATTTGACGTACACCTCGAACTGGACCCACGTCGCCGTGTTTGCCGTGGCCTGGTCGCTGGCCTGCGAAGAACAGTTTTATCTGATGTACCCGCCGATAGAGAAGTTCATGCGGCGTTGGGCGGTACCCGTGATTATCGCCTTTATCGGCCTTAACCAATTGGTTAATTTCGGCTTGCTCGACTCGTTTTTCGAATCGCTGCTGGGCACGGCCGAGCTGGAAGTCCTCCAAGCGACCTTTACGCCGATTTGTTTGGGTGTGTTGGTGGCCCACCTTTGTTTTTACCGCCACAGTTTTGAGAAGTTGGCGCCGCTGGTGCAACACCCCGCCATGCCGTTGGTTTACGGTGGCTTGTTGCTCGCACTTCTGAATGTGCCGCTCGATGATATTTCCGGTTTACCACGCTTGACGGCGCAAGTTTTGATGACGTTGCTGTTGTTGAGCTGCGTGGTGCGCGAAGACCATTACCTCGACCGGCCGCTGCGTTCCTTCGTGTTTAAACGCATTGGTATGGTGAGTTACGGTATGTACCTTTACCACATGTTCGTACGCGAGGCGATGAGCCGCGCTTTGCCCGAGCACCTGTTCCAAAATGCGTTGCTCCGCTTTGTCGGCTGCTTGTTGGTGACCTGGGTGATTTCCGAGGTGAGCTTCAAAGTGCTGGAATCACCGATTCTCGCCTATAAAGACCGGCTTAAGGCGCGTTCCGAAAAAAGTGCCTAACCGCTTTTTTTGGTTTTGTTTGGCGGCCTCGGCCGGCGCCGTCGGTGGGGTTTACTTTGGTAAACGGTGCACGACGGCGTCGGGAAACTTGGCAAGATCATAGGCGTGGCCGCTTTTGTCGGCCAAAACACAGAAGTTGAGATAGAGCAGAATTCTACTTGCGCCTAGCGAATTTTCGCTCTAGACTTCTCGCCAAATCGTTTGTTCGTTTCTTTCCTCCGGTTTGATTGCTTCCGGCGGAAGTGCGTGTTTTCTTTATCGGTCGTGTTTGCCTATAAAAATGCGGTCTGATCGGAAACGCCGTGAACCTACGCCACGTTTGTCGGGTCTTGTGCTGCTGCGCGCCCATATGGTGCCTTTGCCGGCCGACGACGCCTTATTCACCGATTATCAACTTTCTAACCCTGCCGCCGCTAACGGTTGCCGATGCTTTGCCGTGTCTTGGTCGATAGCCTGACATTGCTTGAGTGTGTCGCTGATCTGCCGCGACGACGCTGCTCTTCAGGGGTTGTCCTATGTCGTCTCCTCCCTACCTTTACCGTCCCCATTCGGACGGGCCCACCGCGCCGCAACGGATTACGGTTGTGGGTGCCGGTTTTATGGGCGCGCAAATTGCCCTGCAAGCCGCCTGCTTCGGTTTTGAAACCGTGCTTTACGATATCGAGGGGCAAGCCTTAACGCGTGCTCGTGACCAACTTGCCGAATTCGCGCAGGCCATGATTGACGAACAGGTGTTTGCCGGTCAGGTGGTGGTCGAGGCTTTGGCCGGCCTGTGTTTGACCAACCGTTTGGCGCGTGCCGCCGAGGCCGATTTGGTGCTGGAATCGGTGCCCGAGCAATTGGAACTGAAGCGGCGTGTTTTTGCCGAGTTCGACGCGGCCTGCCCACCGCATACCTTGTTCGCGACCAACAGTTCGTCGCTGGTGCCGTCGCAGATCTGTCGTACGGGCGGACGACCGGGCCAATTTGCCGCCCTCCACTTTCATCCCTTGGTCTGGTACGCCAATTTGGTGGAGGTGATGCCGCATCCGGGCACCGAACCGCGTGTGACCGCCGCGCTGGCGGCGTTTGCTGAAGCGCTGGGGCAGAAGGTGATTGTGATGGAAACAGAGCATAATGGCTACGTGTTTAATACTATGTTTAACGCCTTTAACCGCGCGGCGCTGAGCCTGGCCTCACGCGGGATTGCGCGTATCGATCAAATTGACGAGGCTTGGCTGACGGTGATGCGCACACCGCGCGGCCCGTTCCAACAGATGGATATTGTCGGTCTTAAAACCGTGTACCACATCAACGAATTGTGGGCGCGACTTAGCGGTGATCCCCAGCTCCAACGCAACGCCGCCTTTGTGAAGCAGTATCTAGATGCGGCCCGCTACGGGCGCAATGTCGGCGCCGGTTTTTACGATTACGACGACGATGGTTTGATTTCCGGTTTATCGGATGTGGCTCCAAATAGGCAGGTGCGGCTATGAAGCAATTACCTGAGAATCCCGAAATCTGGGTGGCGCCGCCGGGCCGCGATCCTCATGGCTGGTTGGCGAACGCCGCGTTGAAGGCCGAAGCACGGCTCGTGCTTGAACCGAACCACGCCGATTTTACGCACTGGTCCCGGTTGGCCTGTGGCGGTGGGCTGCGGCCGGTGTTGCGGCTCAACGGTGCAACGGAGGTTCGGGGCGGTGATTGGTGTGACCACTTGCATGCCGTGGTGGTGCCAGGCGATTGTGATGACGCGTATCGCCTCGCCGAGCCTTTCCGCGGCGGCGCGGAACCCGCCCCGCTTTGGGTAGAACTTACCGCGATCACGCAATTGGCCTTGGTCGCGGCCTGGCCGGTCCCGGTTGCCGGCTTGTTGGTGAAAGGATTCGAGGCGGCTGGATTGGTTGGCGAAACAACCAGCTTCATGTTGATCCAGCAGGTCGTGCAGCAATGGTCGGGTGATTTCGTTGTTTGGGGTGGGATCGGCTGTGAAACGGCGGCGGCGGCTCGTGTCGCCGGCGCGTGCGGCGTGGTGTTGCGCGAGCAGTTGGCTTTGGCGCGTGAAACAGAAGCCGATTCGCTGTTGCGGCCCTTGCTGGCGCGGTTGGCGCAAGTGAGCACTAGGACCTCGGCATTGCCTGCGCAAGCAGAACGATCACAGAAGTATGTACGTTATTTAGAGCAGCATGCGGCGCCGCTTCAGTTTCCCGAAGGGCGGGGGCTGGATGAAGCGCATGTGTGTGGCCTGCGGCCCGATCTTTTGCCGGCAGGCGTTGATCTCGCTTGGGCCGATACTTGGTCGGCGCGCTACGTGACGGTAAGCGGCATGATTGCAGCAGTACGTGACGCCATGACGGCGCATCCGCGTGCGGCGCAGGCTCAGGCGGTATTGTCATTGGGGGGCGGTATTGCCGGCGGCGACGAGCATCGTTTTCCGTTGGTGCAAGGACCGATGACACGTGTCAGCGACAAACCTGAATTTGCGCGTGCGGTGGCTGAAGCAGGCGCATTACCGTTTATGGCTTTAGCCGTGAAATCCGGTGCGCAAAGCGCCGACTTACTGCGTGCTACCAAAGAACAACTAGGCGACTTGCCATGGGGTGTTGGGCTCCTGGGGTTCACACCGCCGGCCTTGCGTGAGGCGCAACTGGCGGCGATTCACGAGCATTCGCCGCCATTCGCGCTGATTGCCGGTGCGCGGCCAGGGCAAGCGCCCGCGCTTGAGCAGCGTGGCATTAAGACCTTCGTGCATGTGCCCTCGCCCGCGTTATTGTCGCTTTTCCTCAAGGAAGGCACGCGCCGTTTTGTTTTTGAAGGCCGTGAGTGTGGCGGGCATGTCGGGCCGTCGTCGAGTTTTCATTTATGGCAGTCGATGATCGCGGCATTGCTCGAGCAGCCGCGCAAGGTTTTGGCGCAAACACAAGTTCTGTTTGCGGGTGGGATTCACGATAGCTTGTCAGCGGCGATGGTGGCCACATTGGCGGCGCCGTTGGTGGCGGCGGGCGTGCAAATCGGTTTGCTGTGTGGTTCGGCTTACGTTTTCTGCCGCGAGGCGGTGCGTTTGGGTGCGGTGGTGCCGCAATTCCAGGAGGTGGTGCGCACGGGGCGACACACGGTACTGCTAGAGACGGCGCCGGGCCAGGCTTCGCGTTGTGCGATCAGTCCCTACGTGGCCCAGTTCGAAGCGGCGCGTCAGCAAGCGCGCGCCGAGAATTTAGATGTTCGCGAACAAATGCAACGTTTGGAGCAGCTTAACCTGGGTCGTTTGCGGACTGCGACACGCGGCCAAGTTTATCAAGCCGGCCAAGACGGCGCCCATTGGGTTGCGGTCGACGACGAAACCCAATACACACAAGGTATGTACATGATTGGCGAGGTCGCGACCTTGCGGACGGCGGTGACCGATCTCAGCAGTTTGCACGCTGAGCTGACCGGCGAGGCGCTGCGGTGGTTGACTGGACGCGTGGCGCCCGAACCGCCGCGCATCACAACCGCCGCGCCGGCCGATATTGCGATTATCGGCATGGCCTGCATTATGCCGAAAGCAGACAATGTGGCCGGCTTTTGGCAAAACATTTACAGCAACCGCGATTGTATTACCGAGGTGCCGCACCAACGGTGGTCGACGCAGCACTACTTCGACGAAAAGCGTTCGGCCCGTGATAAGGTGTACAGCCGCTGGGGTGGTTTTATCGATCCGATCCCGTTTGATCCACGTAAGTTCGGTATTCCGCCCAACTCGATGGCGAGCATCGATCCAAACCAACTGCTGGCCTTGGAAATTGCAGCGCAAACATTGGATGCGGCCGGATATGCGCGGCGCCCGTTTAAACGAGAAACCACCAGCGTGTTGTTTGGCGCGTCGGGCACGGGCGATTTGGGGCATCACTACATTTTGCGGACCTGGCTACCGCAAGCTTTTGACAAACCACCGCAAGAAGCTTTGGCGGGGGTGAAATTGCCGCTGCCTGAATGGACTGAAGACTCCTTTGCGGGTATTTTGGCCAACGTGATCACGGGCCGTATTGCCAACCGCTTCAACCTGGGCGGCCCCAACTTCACGGTGGATGCAGCCTGTGCTTCGTCGCTGGCGGCGGTGGTGCTGGCGGTTAACCAACTGCGCAGCGGTGAAGCGGACATGGCCTTAGTCGGTGGGGTCGACACGGCGAATAACCCTTTTGCTTATACCGCTTTTTCGAAAACACACGCTCTTTCGCCGGATGGTCGCATTGCCACCTTGGACCGCGATGCCAACGGTATTGTCATTAGCGAAGGGGTCGCGGCGGTGGCACTCAAACGTTTGGCCGACGCGCAACGCGACGGCGATGCGGTTTACGCCGTGATCAAGGGCGCAGCGGGTTCGAGCGACGGTCGCGCTATGGGAATGACGGCGCCGAACCGCGAGGGGCAACAACGCGCGTTGCGGCGTGCTTACGGTCAAGCAGGGTTCGGCCCGGAAACGGTTGGTTTGTTTGAGTTACACGGCACTGGCACGGCCGTTGGGGATCGTACCGAACTCAGTGCGTTGCAGTCGTTGATCGGCGACGACCGCGAGGCGGCCCCGCGCGTTGCTCTAGGTTCGGTGAAATCACAAATAGGCCATACCAAGTGTACCGCCGGCGTGGCCGGGCTGATTAAGGCGGCCTTGGCCCTGCACCAACAAGTGCTGCCACCGACCGCCAATGTGCGGGTGCCCAATGCAATGGTGGCCGCCGAGGACAATCCCTTTTTCGCGTGCACCCGGCCGTTGCCGTGGGTGGCTGGGCCCTGGCCGCGTCGCGCCGGCATTAGCTCTTTCGGTTTCGGCGGCACCAACTTCCACGTCGTCCTGGAAGAGTGGCGCGATGCCTCGGCACGACCGGCGCCTCGTTTTGCCCAACGGGCCGAAGCGCCGGTGGTCTTTGCATGGATGGCGGCGGATCGCGCGGCGATGCAGCGGTGCCTGGCGCTTTTTCAGCAAAAGGTTTCGCGGTTGTCGTTGGCCGACTGTGCCGCCGATATGCTCGCGACACCTGGTCAGGGTCCGTATCGACTTGCGTTTGTCGCCAAGGATAAAGAGACGCTGGCGGTGCTGACGGTGCGTGCCTGCGCTTATTTGGCGGGTGAAAGCCAAGACCAAACGGATTTATTTGTGGGTGTGGTTGCTGAACCGGCCAAAATTGCCATGCTTTTTCCCGGCCAGGGCTCGCAAGCGCCGTACATGGCGGCCGAGCTGGCGGCCGCCTTTCCCTTCATACAGGAGGTCCTTGCGCTTTTTGATCGCGAAACGGCGCCTTTCCTGACACGGCCCTTAAGCCACGCCGTTTATCCCACGCCGGCCTTTGACGAAGCGGGTCGTGTGGCACAACGGGCGCATTTGCAACAAACGCAGTGGGCGCAGCCCGCGTTAGCGGCGGTTAACCACGCCTTGTTGACCTTGTTGACGCGTTTGGGGATTCAGGCCGATATGGTTGCGGGCCACAGTTTCGGCGAGTTGTCGGCGCTGACGGCGGCGGGGGTGATCGACGCCCAGGGCCTGGCATTGTTAGCGGCACAGCGCGGCGTGGCCATGGCCGAAGCCGCCCGTGGCGGCATGACAGCCCTAAAAGCGAGTGCGGCGCAAACGGTATCTTTGGTTGAGGCGGTTTGTCGCGAAACGGGATGTGACAGTTTGTGGCCGGCCAACTTTAACAGTCCCCATCAGACGGTGGTGTGCGGCGACGAAGCGGCGCTCTGCGATTTGGAAACCCTGGCGCGCGCGCTAAAGATTGGCGTGCGGCGGCTTCCGGTGGCGGCGGCGTTCCACTCGCCTTGGCTGCAATCACTGAACCCGGCATGGACAAAGGCGGTCGCTGAAACGCCGTTCCACGCGGTGCAGCGGCCGGTCTACAGCAACGTGACAGCGGCCTGTTATCCGATTGACGATGATGACCTCATGCGCGGCTTGTTGTTGCGGCAAAGTGGGGAGCCGGTTCTGTTCCAGCAAATGGTCGAGCAGATGGCGGCGGCCGGTGCAACCCTGTTTCTGGAAGTGGGGCCGGGTCGTGTTTTGTCCCGTTTGGCGGCCGACACGCTGGCTGGTCGCAATGTAACGGTGTTGCCGGTGTGTACAGCGGCGGGTACGGATGATATGGCGCAGGTGTTGGCGACGCTGTGGGCGGCGGGTCATTCGCCCGATTTGCGTCAATGGACGGCGGCGATGTTGGGCGAGTCGGCTCTGTTGGCTAAACCCAAGGCAGCCGATACCGGGTTATCCGCCTTGACCTTTTGGGTCGACGGCCGAAACGCGCGACGCACGCGGGAAGTGGTGGTGTCCGAAGCGAAAGCAGCGCCGGCTCAGACAGCCCAGGCGCCCGAGCGGCAGGTGTCGGCGGCTTCGGCTGCAAACCAAACCAACGCGACACCGCAGCCCGGTACCGACCCCAGTCCCGATTACAAACGCAGCCTTAAACCCTCGCCGTTTCAGGTGAGTGATCCGTCACCGGCGGGGTACGGTGTGCAAACGCCGCGTCCTAAGTCCGACCTTTCTTCGATACCCTCTACCCCAACGAAACGGAGTCCCAGCATGAGTGAGCAACCATCGTATGCGCCAGGTGAGCGTCAAGCGGTAATGCAGAGTTATTTTCAAATGATGGAGCGCGTGTTGCAGGGTCAGCAAACGCTGATGATGCAATACCTTCAAGGAGGATCCGCGCCGGAGACTGTGCCCGCCGCGCCCGAACCCGACCGTTGGCAACGCTTTCGTGCTTCGGGCAGCGTATTTACCAACCATCAGAATGAAACGCGTGCGACGGCAACGCCGACCCCGGTGGATTTACCGATGCCGCAAATGGATGTGGTGGGCGAGACGCCGGTGGTGACGACCCCCTTGTTTGCGACGGCGGCGGTTGAACCCTTGGTAGCACCGGCGCGTGGGCCTGAACCCCATCGGCAACCCCAAGCCCAAGCGACACCGGCGCGTGGGCCTGAACCCCATCGGCAACCCCAAGCCCAAGCGACATCAGTGACGGCTACGGTTTGGGACGAAAGTCAGCTTACAGAAGTGTTGCTGGAAGCGGTCAGTGAGCGCACCGGCTACCCACCCGACATGTTGGATTTTCAACTGGATCTGGAAGGGGATTTAGGCATTGATTCCATTAAACGCATTGAAATTTTTGCGGGCTTGTTCGAGCGTTTGGCGATTCCCATTGATTCACTGCAACAACAGGACATGGATCATCTCAGTGGGTTGCGCACGCTCGAAGAAATTCGGGCCTGGATTTTGAACCGACTCGGTGAAAACCAGGGGGGTGGGGACGTGCCCACAAAAAAGGCGGCGGCCTCAAGCGTTCGCTGATGACGGCGGTACCCTTGCCGCCGCAGCCAACGCCTGAGGCCGATCTCGACGGGGTTTGGGTGTTATGCGCCGAGGATCACGAACAGGCGGCGCCCTTTGCCGAGCAATTGCGCACGGCGGGTGCGCTGGTCCGCGTCACCTGCCACGGTGAAGCGCATGATTGGGACAACGCCGACACAGCCGCAGCCTGGTTTGGTGCGAATGACGTGGCAGCGGGTCGGCTGCGCGGTTTGTGTTTGCTTCACGACCGCCGTATGGACGCAGAACCGGCGCGTTGGCCGTTGATTTGGCAAGGTTTGCGCCGCGATTTTCATTTGGTTCAGGGTTTCCTGAAATATGCCGACCCGCGCGACGGCGTGACGGTGGTGGGTCTGGCCGGTGACGGTTCCGTCTTTCAAACATTGCCCGCCGTCGCACCCGCGCCCTTAAGTGGCCGATTCGGTTTGTTGCGCGCCTTGGCGTTGGAGTTGCCGGCTGTGCGGGTACGCTTACTCGACGTGGCGCCGACGGCGCCGGCGGCGGCAACGGCTGCTTGGCTGGTTGACGCGATTGGCAACGAAGGCCCCACTGAGATTGGTTATCGCGACGGCGTGGCCTACACGACGGCACCGAAACCCATGCCGCCTGGTCCGACCAAGGCTTATTGTCCGCAGCCGCGTATTCTGATCAGCGGTGGTGCGCGTGGCATTACGGCTTATTGCGCGACAGAACTGGCGGCCTTGCCGGGCGCGCGTTTGGTCATTTTGGGTCGCACGGATTTGACTGATTTCGACGCCGACGATGCGTTTCGTCACATTGAAGATCCGCTCGAACTCAAACGCCAATTGTTGGCCCGAGCACAGGCGGCGGGTGATACGGCGACGCCGGCCGCGATTGACGCTCGGTGGCGGCGCTGTTTGAAGCAACGCGAAATTCATGGGCACTTGGCGGCGATGCGCCGCGCCGGCGCGGCGGTGGTTTACCATGCCTGCGACATCAACGATGGCGCCGCGCTTAACGCTGTGCTTGATCGTGAAACGGCCAATGGTGCTTTTGATTACGTGCTTCATGGTGCGGGCATCGTGGAAGACAAGCTGTTAAAAGACAAAACCACTGCTTCATTTGAGCGGGTCTGTCGCACCAAAATTCTCGGAGCGCTGAATCTGCTCAATCACAAAGCTACCGCTTCGGCGACCTGCGTGGCCTTGTTTGGCTCGGTTTCCGGCCGGTTTGGTAACCGTGCCCAAGCCGACTATGCGGCGGCCAACGACATTTTGAACCAATTGGCTCATCGCGCCAACGGTTCGCGCGCGGGCCGCGTTTGCTGTCTGCAGTGGGGCCCGTGGCAATCGATTTCACCGGTCTCCGGCATGGTTGCCCCCGGTTTGGCCGACATTTTTCGCGGCATGGGCGTGAATTTGATCGATGTCGCCGATGGGGCGGCCGCTTTGATGACTGAACTGGCACAAACTGATGACAAAGCCGAGGTCGTGCTCGGTGATTGGTTGTCGGCGGCGACGGAAACGAATGCACGCGAGGTGGTCGGGTGACGGAACATAGCCAGGACGAAAAAAGAGTAAAACCCGAGCCAGACGAAATTGCCTTGGTCGGCGCGGGTTGCCTGTACGCGGGGGCGACCGACACTGCCGCTTTCTGGCAAACGGTGATGGATCAACGCAGCACGCTGGCGCCAATGTCGTCGGAACGTCTGCAATCACCTAACTTCTTGCGCACGGTGGATCGGCCGGAGGGTTGCTTGTCGACGGCAAGGGGTGGTTTCCTACCGAGCCGCATTCCCTTTGATGCGGCCAAACACGGCATTATGCCGACGGCGCTGGTCGGAGCGGAACCAGACCAATTCTTAGTGTTGGAAGTGGTTGAGCAGGCGTTGGCTATGGGGCGTATCGACAAAAAGGGCGACCATCGACAAACGACGGCGGTGTACATCGGGAAAGGTGCGTATCCGGGGGTGGGTGCCGCCAACCTGGCCCAACACACGACGGCTATGGCGCAAACCATGAGTTTGATCCAGGCGCTTTTTCCCAGGGTCGCGGCCGAAGACTTGGCCGAACTGCAACAAGCGATGACCCGTCAGTTGGACCCGCTTAATCCCGACAGTGTGGCGTCTTCGATTACGAACCTAGCGGCGGGCCGGCTCAGTAACCGGCTTGGTTTTATGGGTCCTCACTACTTAATTGATGCGGCCTGTGCTTCGTCGCTCATTGCGGTGGAGCAAGGCGTGAATGAGTTACAAGCAGGCCGCGCCGACATGGTGATTGCGGGCGGCAGTCATGTGTGTTCCAACGTACCCTTTTTGACAATTTTCACGCAGCTCAATGCACTGTCGGCAAGCGAACGGTTGTTGCCGTTTGGGGACGAGGCGGACGGCACCTTGCCAGGTGAAGGCGTTGGGTTGGTTGTGCTCAAGCGACGCCGGGACGCCGAACGCGACGGCAACCGTATTTTGGCGCTGGTCAAAGGTTGCGGCAGCGCCGGCGATGGTCGCGGACGCGGTGTGGCGACGCCGAACCCGAACGGCGAGGCGCTGGCGATGCGGCGCGCTTACCAACGTGCGGGCGTGGCGCCGTCGACGATTGGATTGTTGGAGGGTCACGGAACAGCCACGCCGGTTGGCGACACGGTCGAATTGGAAGCACTTCACGAGGTGTTTGGTCGCGCGCAAAGCGGTCCCCACATCGCCCTGGGTTCGGCCAAAGCCAATTTTGGCCATTGTTTTCCCGCGGCGGGTGCGGCCGGTTTAATAAAGGCGGCGCTGGCCCTGTACCACCGCGTGTTGCCCGCGCAGCCGGCTGGAGCGGGCGCCCATCCCGCGCTTTTGGCCGATGATACGCCCTTTTACCTTAACGAACAGGCGCGGCCTTGGTTCGCACCGGCGGATGGGTTGCCACGTCGTGCGGCGGTTAACGCCTTTGGTTTCGGCGGCATTAACAGCCACGTCATTCTCGAAGAGTATCCCTGTGAAGATGAGGCGGTTTTGACCCGTTTTGACGGTGTGTGGCCGGCTGAACTGCTGGTTTTTCAGGCTGATTCGTTATCGACATTGGCGCAGCAAGTTGAAACAGCGCGACTGGCGTTGACGGCGGGAACGGATCTGCGCGCGGTGGCCTTTGACGGCTACCAGGAAAAGGCTTCGGCGACGTTTCGTCTGGCTTTGGTGGCCGAGGATGGGGGCACGGCGGCTGAACAATTACAACAGGTCGGTGCCTTGCTTGCGCGTGGGCAGACGCCAAAACATGGCCAATACGACGGTGTCTTTTTCGGCGGCGGCCGGCGCCCAGGCAAATTGAGTTGGTTGTTTCCCGGTGTTGGCGCGGCTTATCCGGGTATGTTGCGCGATATAGCCATTCACTTTCCCGAAACACGCCAAGCCTTTGACCTCTGTGTTGATTACTACCGCACCGATGACCGTCCTGATTTGGCCGCGCTGGTGTTTCCGAGACCGGCGCGCGACGAAGACGAGGCGGCGGCACAAAAGGCGGCCTTGTTTGATGTCGACCATGCGGCGGCGTTAGCGGCGGTTGCCAATGCGGCCTACTTAATTCTGTTACACCGATTTGGTTTAGAGCCGGACATGGTATTGGGTCATAGTTCGGGTGGGTTGACGGCGGCGTTGGCGGCGGGCATGTTGCGCGAAGACCTTACGGAGCTAAGTTTGTTGGTGATGCGATTGATGCGCGACTACCAAGCGGGCCGGCGTAAAGGCGACATTCCGCGCATGGCGGTGCTGCTGAGTTACCTGGCACCGCACAAGGCCCAGGACATGGCTGCTCGTTTCGGTGAGGGTTGTTTTGTGTCGATGGAGAATTCGCCCGAACACGTGGTGTTCACGGTGGTGGCCGAAAAGGCCGAGGCTTTCTGTTCTCAGTTACGCGAGCAAGGCATCTGGTTTCAGCGTTTGGGGTTTGAGGATCCGTTTCACACACCCTACTCGCGCGCGCCTTTTGCCGATTTGGATTACGATCAAATTGACATGCAGAAGCCGCGTCTGCCGGTGTACTCCTGTACGACGGGTGACTTGCTCGATGGTGACGCGCCACCGCTCTCGCGTCAGGTTGCCAACCAATTGTTCGACCCGGTGCGCTTCCATGCCGCGATTGAAAGCCAGGTTCGTGACGGCGCACGGGTCTTTTTGGAAGTCGGTCCCAGTGGTCATCTCAGTCCCTTTGTACGGGCCTGCTTGGGTGATCGTGACGGCGTGGTGTTGTCGATGGATCGCCCCAATCAACCGGACCTAATCCAGCTACAAATGGTTTTGGCGCAGTTGTTTGTGTTGGGATTTGCGCCTGATTTGACGCGCTTGGCGCAAGGGCGCATGCTGCCGGCTAGCGCGCAGCCGCCGGCGCGAACTTTTGTCGACCTCAACATGAAAGCAGTGCGCCTGCCCGACGATTTCCTACGCGATTGGGTCAGGCGCCACGACGGCGCGGCATCTCAGCAAGCGCGTGCCCCTTTTGTGGATTCGATAACGCGTGGTTCCGACGGTGAGAGCCTGCGCGTTTTGCGCCGCCTCGACTTGCAGCGCGATCTGTTCCTGTTGGATCACCAGTTCGGTGCCTTTGGTGGTCGGCCCGAGGCGCCGGTGCGTGGCTTACCGCTGGTCCCGTTCACGGTCAGCCTCGAAATGATGGCGGAAGCGGCGGCTTGCCTGTTCGAACCTGGCGCGGTGCTGCTGCGGGCGACGCAAGCACGTGCAATCAAGTGGGTTCAGGTTGAAGCGTCGGTGCAAATCGAGATGACGGCGCAGCGGCAAGCGCCCGACCGTGCGTTGGTGACCTTGGCGTATGCCGACCAACCGGGCCGGATTCTGGCGGAAGCCGTGCTGCACTTCGGAAGGGCCGGTGCCGGTTTTGCGCCGGCGACGGGGCCGGTTTGGCGGTTGGAAGCACAATCGATGCAGGAACCGCGCGAACAGGCGGCTGAGACCTATGCGTCGCGCAAGCTATTCCACGGCCCTGCTTTTCGCAATTTGGTTCACTACCACGGCATGTCGCACGAGGGGATTGAGGGTTTGATCCGCGTGTTGCCACGCGACGGGCTGTTGGCCGAAACGCCGACACCGGCGTTTTGTATGGACCCGGTGCTACTGGACGGCTTAGGGCAGTTGTTGGGCGTGTGGAGCGATGCCAATTTGCCTGACGCTCGGCATATCTATCCTGTTCTTTTGGAAGATGTTGCTTTTCATGCGCCGCTATTGCCGGCCGGGACTTTGCTGCGTTTATGTGTGCAGGTGACGGCGGTTGATGAACGCGCTTTAACGGCAGATATGTGGTTGTTCTACGAAGAGGGCGCTGAGGCGGGCCGCCTGGTTTTATCGGCCAAAGGATGGCGGGCGTGGCGTTTCGATCCGCCGCCCTCGATTGCTTCCTTTTGGCGATTCCCGCAAAACCTGGTGGCCGAGGTGCTGGCACGGCAAGGTTCGCGGCCGCCTTTTGCGGCGAGCCTGGTAACCTACCGTCATCCTGGCGCCAAACTGATGACGCTCGGCGAAAACGTACATGCGTTTACGGTCCTTAACGATCGAGAACGCACCCTGTATTTGCAGGCTCAGCAGCACGAACCCATTTTGCAGCAGCGCCGCCGACTGGCGTTGCAGACGGTGGCCAAGGACGCGTTTCGCGCGGCCTGGACGAGCGAAAATCACGATCTGTTACCGATGGAATTGGATGTTCGTTTCGTTGCCGGAGATCGAGCTTGGGTTGGTCCGACCGATCATGCGGCGCAACGATTTGCACGCGCTTGTGCCTGTGCGCAGGACGGCGACCAGGTGTGGGCTTTGACAGCGGCCGATGCTGTGCCGGGTTTGGCTTGTGCCCCACGAACGACGAGTGTGGATCCATGGTCGGCGGCGGTGGCGGCTGCCAACCAAGCGCTTTGTTGGGCCGAGTCGGCGGCGGTTAATTGGCGCCGTGGCGCGGTGGATCCCGGCGGGGCCTGGGTGGCGTTGAACGGTGAGGGTCCGCATGGGTTGTTGTCGCTGCGCGTGCAGTTGGTTCAGACCGAAACCCATTTGCTGGCGGTCGCCTTGTTACCGGATCCCGCCTACCTGGTGCCGGAAAAGCAGGGCTCGGCGGTGGCCGGGGTGTGACCGCGGTTTAGTCGGCGAAGTCCGGCGTGTCGGAAAGCGCGACGGATTTGGCGCCGACCTCGACTTCGCTGGGTATGAAATGAGCGATGCGCTCGGCGCCAAGGCCGTCGACCACTTTTTGGGCGCGGCGTCGTTGGGCGAGCAAAGCGCCGCCGTCGTCGCGCCAGCGCAGCAGGGCCTGCGCCATTTCGGCCTCTTTTTTGGTGGAAAACCAGCCCAAGGTCGGGGCGACGCCGAGTTGTTCCAGCATGTAGCAGCGGTTGAGCTTGTGGGTGTCGCCGGCGACGGTCATGATCGCCATGCCGCGTTGGGCCAGGTTGAGGTAGGTCACCGTGGGGTCGACCAGATAGAGGTTTTCGGGCGCGATGGGAAATTCCGAATCTCGTTTGATAACGAAGTACTGCAGTGGTAAGTGTGGATGGCCGACAGAAAAGGCGGCGCACTTGCGACGCACGTCGGGGTTGCGAAAACCAACCAAGGTAACGGGCAGGGCGGCCGGCAGGTGTAGGCGCACGCGCAGAAGTTTGTCGAGCAGACGCTCATCATGACCGACGGCCACGATCAAGTGGCGGGGCGTGACCCCACTGGGCTCGGGGAACTCGCCGGGATCGCGCATGAAGAAACGCGGGCCCAACAAAAGGCGCGATTCGGCGCTGCATTGAAACGAGGTGGTGGGCATGTCGACGTGCGGGTTGACGAGGAGTTTGCCGTACAAGTGACGGCGCGCATCGGCCTGCAGCACGACGGAAAAGGCAAAACGGCGTTGCACACCAAAGTAATAAGCGGTGTCGGCGTCGGGTAAAGCAACGACGCAGATGTGGTGATTGTGGGTGCGGCGCAAAAAGCCGAGACGGGTCAGGTCCTGATCGGGATTGGCGGGCACGCGGTACACGGTGGCGGCTTCACCCAAAATCGCCTTGGCCTGATCGTATTGGGCGCGGTTAACGGCAAAGGCCACACGGTAACCGCGGGCGGCGACGACGTGCGCGAGGGCGACACACTGACGCAAGGGCTCCCAGTTGGGTTGCTCGTCGGTTTCGGCTGGAATATGGCAGCGGAATAACATGGGGACCGCCCGGCGCGTGGCGCCTTGTTTGATGTGCAGGGCACGGGTTGGGGTATGTTCTCTCAACCATATCATAAAGCAGGGTTTTGCGTGCCGATCCGACGCGCGGGCTGCGCCTTGATGCGGGAAAAATCGTGACTCCGCCGGCCGACAATGCTAAAACGTTGGGCATCGTAAAAACCAACAAGTGATGCGTTGCTGGATCCTGCGAGTCCTCAAGGATTCGTCCGCGCGCAGGCTCGGGAGAAGATGACATGGAGCAAGAACAGCAAGCGGTTTACCCGCACAAGGTCGCGGTGATTGGTGCCAACGGGGCGTTGGGTTCCGATTTAATGCGCGTTTTGAAGGCGCCGGTTCCGGGCTACCACAAAGATTTTGACATCGTTGATTTCGATGCAACGCGCGACTGGCTGGCGCAGAGCGGCGTCAAAGCGGTTGTGAATACGGCGGCCTTCCACCGCGTCCCCGACTGTGAAACGGAATACGCGGCGGCCTTTGAGGTCAACGTCATCGGCGTGCGCAATTTGGCACGGGCCTGTGCCGAGCTGGGCATGCACTTGTGTCACATCAGTACCGATTACGTTTTCGACGGCAGTAAAGGGCAGCCCTATTGCGAGGACGATCCTCCGGCCCCACTCAGCATTTACGCGATTTCCAAGCTGGCCGGCGAGCACGCCCTTGCGGCCTACGGCGACCATTGGTCGGTGGTGCGCAGTTGCGGTCTGTACGGCAAGGTGCCGACCCGTGCCAAAGGCGGGAACTTCATTAACGCCATGATTCGCCTGGGCACCGAGCGCGACAAAGTGACCGTTGTTAACGATGAAACAGTCTGTCCTACTTATACTTACGATCTTGCTGTGGCGATTGACCGCCTATTGGCGGCCGGCGGGCAGGGCTTGTTTCACATCAATCAGTCGGGACAGACGACGTGGTACGATTTCGCTAAGGTCATCTTTGAAACGAAAAAGTTGCCCGCTGCGATTGAGCCGATTTCGGCATCGGCTTTTCAAAGCGCCGTGCAGCGTCCCAATTACTCGATTCTCGATAACAGCAAGTTCGAGGCGTTGACCAAACACCGTATGCCGGACTGGCAAGACGCACTGACACGCCATTTGGCCGAAATATAGGTCGGGGTTGGCGATGGCGGCGAAGAACAAGAAACGCGATAAAAAGAAAAAAGGACCGAGTCAGCCGCCGCGCAAAGTGCAGCCGGAGAAGGCGGAAGCGGCTTACCGTGAGGCAGCCGCCGCGTTTCAGCGCGGTGACTTCGCGGCTGCCGAGAGTACGACCAAGAAGGCGTTAACCTACGACGGCGGTCATCCCGGTTCGTTGCACCTCAAGGCGATTTTTCACCATCAGCGCGGTGAAACCGAGGCCGGACTCAAGGTGATCAAGCGCGCTCTCGCGGCCAAACCCAGCTCGCACTTTTACCACAACACGCGCGGTAATTTATGGGTGCAGGTGGAGCGTTGGGCCGAGGCCGAGGCCGCCTACCAACAAGCGCTGACCTTTCAACCCGATTTTGCCGACGGCCACGCCAATTTGGGTTTCGTGTTACTGCGCACCGGCCGGCTCGAGGCTTGTAAGGCGCGGTTGGAGAAGGCCTTGGGTTACCAGCGCGAACACGTTGATGCGCTGAATCACTACGGTCGCTACCACTGCGAAATCGGTGATTATGTGGGGGCACACAAGATCTTCGAGCGCGCGTTGCAATTGGTGCCCGACAATGCCTTGGTTCACAACAACTTGGGGTTGACGGCGGTTGCTTTGGGTCAGCCCAAACAAGCCGAAAGCCATTACCAACGCGCGCTTGCGCTGCAGCCGATGGCGGAAATCCACAATAACTACGGCATTTGCCTGCGCGATCTCAAGCGTTGGGACGACGCCGTTGCCCAGTTCGAGCTGAGTCTTGCCCGCGATCCCGCATACGTGCGGGCCCAGGCCAACCTCGGCGACCTACTCCAGGATCAGGGCGATTGGCGGGCGGCGCGGGCGGCCTACCAAGCCGCCTACGACCAAAGCGGTGCCGGTGCCTACTTATTTAAGCTGGCGACGGTGTTGCCGGTGATTGCGGCGGATACGGCCGAAATTGAACAGGCCCATGCGGCGACGGCCGAAGCATTGACGGCGATGGCGGGGCAGGATTTGCGCATCGACAACCCCCAGGAGAATCTCAACCGCACGTTGTTTTTTCTGGCCTACGGTGGTCGTCCGGTGCGCGATCTGCAAACCCAGGCGGCTCAGGTGTTGCGCCGCTGTTGTCCGGCGCTGTCTTACCGTGCCGCCCACGTGCCGCAACCGCAAGCGCGGGCCGACGGCCGAATTGCGGTTGGTTTCATCTCGCGTTTCCTGCGCAACCACACGATCGGCCGCTTGTACCAGCACCTGATTTGCAACCTGCCGCGCGATCGTTTCCATGTGACCGCCTTTGTGCCCGACCAAAGTGACGATCACGTGGTGGCGGCGTTGCGTGCCGAGTGTGACGCCTGTGTTGCCGTTCCGGCTCACCTCAACCGCGCCCGTGACCTGGTGGCGGCGGCGTGCTGCGATATCTTGTTTTACCTGGATATCGGCATGGACATCACCACCTATCTGCTGGCGTTTATGCGCTTGGCGCCGATTCAAATGGCGACGATCGGTCACCCCGTCACCAGTGGCATCGAGACAATTGATTACTTCCTGTCCAGTCGCGGCATGGAACCGGACAACGCGGCCGAGCATTACAGCGAGGCGCTGTTGTTGAGCGAGGTGCCGGCGATGATGGTGGCCGCTCCCGCCTGCCGGCCGAAAAGCCGCGCCGATTTCGGGCTGGTGCCCGAGCGGCGCTATTACGTGTGTCCGCAGAGCTTGTTTAAGTTCCATCCGGATTTCGACGCGGTGCTACGGGCACTGCTGACGGCCGACGCCGAAGCCGAACTGTTGCTGATTGAAGGTAGTTACCCGGCTTGGCGGCGCTTGCTGACGGCCCGCTTCGAGCGTGTGTTGGGGCCCCTTGCCGCGCGGATTCGCTGGTTGCCGCGCATGTCGCAAGACGATTTCGTGAACTTGATCCAATTGGCCGATGTCATGCTCGACCCACACCATTTTGGCGGTGGGATGACGTCTTACGAAGCCTTGGCGGTGGGGACCCCGGTCGTGACGCGGCCGGGTTCGATGATGTGTGGGCGCGTGACCGACGCGCTGTATCAACGCATCGGTTTGCGCGGCTTGACGGTGACCGACGACCAGGCCTATGTGGCCACGGCCACGGAACTGGCCAAGAACCCGGCGCAGCGGGCCCAGATCGTGGCGGAAATGACGCGTCTCAAGGATGCGGCTTTCCTCGACGAGCGGGCGGTGGTGGAAACGGCGGCACAGCTTGCCGCGGTTTATGCGCGCGGGCCGCGTCCCCGCGAAGCATGGTAAACGCCGTAAATCCGCAAAAACATGGTCGGAGACGGCGGTGCCTGTTAGAATGCTGGGTTGTACGAAACCGAGGAAAGGGCCGAAATTCACTGGATTCACGGCCCTTTTGATCGTTAAATTGCTGCGGTTTTTGATTTTGTCCGATGTGGCGACGGTGAATCGGCACCGTGTCACCCGACCGAAAAAGCGCGGAAAAAAGGTTCGCTCATCCGGACGACGCCGGTGCCGCTTCGCGCTGGGATGGTTGTGCCGGCTCGGTTTGGGAACACCGCGGGAGGCTTTCCCTTGTTAACTCGTCTTGTTGTTAGTTTGCTGTTTTTGGCCGCGGCGGTAAGTGCACCGTTGTTAAGCGCGCCCCTCCCCGTGATGACCGCGACGGCCCACTGGTTACCGCAAAACCAGACGGCCCCCATGATTGAAGCCAAAGTGGCTATGCCGCTGGCGACGCAGCACTATTTCCGTATTGAACTCACCTTTCCGGCGATGAATACAGCCACCACGCGTCGCTTCCAAATGCCGGTGTGGACTCCGGGCTCGTACAAGGTGCGTGACTTCGCCAAAAATGTCGAAGCCTTTGCGGCCCGCAACGCGGCGGGCGAGGCGCTGCCGTGGCGCAAGCTCGACAAAGCGACCTGGGCGATTGAGGTACCGGCCAAAACGGCGGTGACCCTTTCCTACGATATTTTTGCCTACGAATTTTCAGTGCGCACCAGTTACATCGACGCCTTTTACGGTTACATCAACCCAGCCTCGGCCTTTCTTTACGAGCCAGGCCAAGAGAAAACCAGTTATCAAGTGGCCGTGGTGACACCCGAAGGGTGGAATGTGGCAACCGCGTTACCGCGCATCGCCGAACACGTGTTTTTGGCCGACAACCTCGACGTGTTGGTGGACTCGCCACTGGTGTTTGGGCCCCTGCGACGCCACGAGTTCGAGGTGGCCGGCATTCCTCATTACTGGGTGATTGCGGGCGACGTCAACATGAACGAAGCGGGGATGACCGAGTCGCTTAAGAAAATCGGTGAGGTCGTCGGTGATCTTTACGGCGGTTATCCTTTTGACCGCTATTACTTTCTCTCGCAGTTCCGGCTCGACGGCGCGCGCGGCGGTTTGGAACACGCCAACAGCACCATGGTTCAAGCCAGTTCCGATTTTTTCCGTACCGCGAAGGGCTGGGACTATTTCCTCGGTTTATTGATTCACGAGTACGTCCATGCTTGGAACGTCAAGGCGATTCACGATCGCGCCTTGGCCGAATTTGATTACCAAAACGAGCAGTACACGCAAATGCTGTGGCTGCACGAAGGCTGGACCTCTTACTACGATAACCTGCTGATGGCACGCGCCGGCTTTTGGGACGAGAAACGCCTGATGGCTTCTTTTGCCAAGGAACTCAACACCTACTACCGGGTGCCGGGCAACACGCGCCAAAGTTTGGTCGAAGCGTCCCAAGACGCTTGGATCCATTTTTACCAGCGCACCGATAGCTTTAAAAACTCGCGCAACAATTATTACGCGACTGGTTCGATGGCGGCCTTTGCCTTGGATTTGGTGATTCGTCACCGTTCGAAGAACAAGGCGAGCCTTGATTCGGTCATGCGGCGCTTGTACCAGGAATACGGCGCCAAAGGCCTTTCGGTCGACTGGCAGATTGTGCATCAAGTTGTCAGTGAAGAAGGTACTAAGGCGGCGGGTTCTTTTCTCGACCGCCACGTGCGCGGCACCGACGTGATTCCTTTCGATAAGATTTTGGGTTACGCCGGGTTGTCGTTTAAAGAAGTTGAAGACGAGAAAGACGCCGCCGAGAAGGCCTATCAGCCACCACCGGAAGTGAGCCTGGGGATTGAAACGCGCGCCAACGGCGACACCTTGTTTATCGACCACGTTTGGCGCGATGCGCCGGGATGGCAGGCGGGCCTTGATTTTGGCGACGAAATCCTTGCGGTCAACAACCGCCGTGTTACCAAGAAAAACTTTGAGAAGTTACTGCAGTGGTCGCATCCCGGCGATGTTGTCGAGGTGCTGGTTTCCCGGGCCAACAAAGTCCTCACCGTCCCGGTCAAACTGGTGCCCAAACCAAAAACCAAAACACTGGTTTTTGATGCCGACGGCGCAAGCGGTTTACAAACGGAAATTTACCGAGCTTTGTTCCCTGAAGATCCCTCATCGGAGAAAACCAAACAACAGGAGAAGTCATGGCAACCGTAGAAAAAATTGATATAGGCATTGTCGGTGGCAGCGGGTTCTACCGTATGGAAGAGCTGACTGACCGCCGTGAAGTTGAGATCGACACCCCGTATGGTAAACCCAGCGATGCTTTTTTAGTGGGTCGATTGGGCGGTAAGTCGGTCGCCTTTTTAGCGCGCCATAATCGCAAGCACAACATCATGCCCAGCGAGCTGAATTTTCGTGCCAACATTCACGCGTTCAAGCAGTTGGGCGTGAAGTATTTGATCTCGGCGAGTGCCGTCGGCTCGCTTAAAGGCGACTACGCACCGACCCATTTTGTGTTTCCCGACCAGTTTATCGACCGCACGCGTCACCGTATCGACACCTTCTTCGGCGAAGGGGTTGTCGCCCACGTTTCCTTGGCCGATCCGATCTGCGGCTACCTGCAAAACGTTTTATACGAATCGGCCCGCGAGGTCGGTGTCACGACCCATTTGGGCGGGACTTACGTCAACATGGAAGGTCCGCAGTTCTCCACCCGTGCCGAGTCCTTTATGTACCGCTCTTGGGATGCCGATGTGATCGGCATGACCAACCTGCAGGAAGCGAAATTGGCGCGTGAAGCCGAGATCCCTTACGCGACCATTGCGATGGTGACGGATTACGATTGCTGGCACGAGGAAGAGGAAGCAGTAACCGTCGACATGGTCCTCAAAATTTTGAAGCAAAACGCCGATGCTGCCGCCGCGACCATTGCCAAGGCAGTCAACAACATCGATTTGGATAAATCCAATCCGATTCACGATGCGTTGCAGTTCGCCATTTTAACCCAACCTGAAAATATTCCGGTTGAACGTAAACGCGCCCTCGCCGCCATTATCGGCAAATACATGGACACAGATTCCTAGAAACTAAGGTGACCCAAATGAACATTTTGACCGTTGGTTCTGTTGCATATGACGAGGTAATTACCCCGTTTGATCGTCGTGAACGTGCGCTCGGTGGTTCCGCCACATTCTTCTCGATTGCGGCCCGCCACTTTGCGCCCGTTTCCCTGGTAGCCGTCGTCGGCAACGATTTTAATCTCGCCGATGAACAACTGCTCGAACACAAAGGTGTCGATCTGGCCGGCCTGGAGAAAGTCGACGGCAAGTGCTTTTTCTGGAAAGGCGAATACCTCGCCAACTGGAACGACCGCATCACGCACGATACCCAACTCAACGTGTTTGAGCATTTCAAACCCAAGGTTCCGCACACGCTGCGCGACAGTGAGGTTGTCTTTTTGGGCAACATCCACCCATCCTTACAGCTCGACGTGCTTAACCAGGTCGACAAACCCAAAGTTGTTGCGCTCGACACCATGAACCTGTGGATTAAAGAAACACGCGCCGACTTGATTGAGACGCTCAAGCACGTCGACTTCCTGCTGATCAACGACTCCGAAGCGGCCATGCTGAGTGGCCAACGCCAATTGATCGAAGCGGCCAAAACCATCGCCGAGATGGGCCCGAAAACGCTGTGTATCAAACAAGGCGAACACGGTGCGCTGTTGATTCGCGGTGAAGAAATCTTCATGGCGCCCGCGTATCCCAAATGCACGGTGGTGGATCCCACTGGTGCCGGCGACTCCTTTGCCGGCGGCTTCATTGGTTACCTGGCCGCACAAAACGATCTCAGCTTCGACACCCTCAAAAAAGCCGTCATCTACGGCAGCGTGATGGGCTCCTTCACGGTTGAGTCGTTTTCGGTCGACCGTTTGGCGTCGATTACCCGCGACGATATCGAAGCGCGTTATCGCGAATTTGTGACCTACACGCATTTCGAGGCTTAATCTTAGGACCGGCATGCTCCGCTTTTTCCTGACCGCGTTTTTCCTGTGCTTCACTCTCGCCCCCTCGGCGGGCGATGATGCCACGCGTGCGCAGCCGCCGGAGCTCAACCGGGTCCGACAAAAAATGGAGCGAATCGACGACAACGTCTCGCGTTTGCAAGAACAGTTGACCTCGATTCGCTCCGATTCCTCGAAGCTCTCCGAGGAAATTTCCGCTTTGGAATTGGAACGGGCGTTGATTTCGGCCAAGGTTCAGAAACACGAGCTGGAGCTGGCGCAAACACAGGTGCGATTGGATGAAACCGAAGGCCGTCACCGTGCCTTGGATGAACAGGCCGCGTCGCAAAAAGAACGGATTCACCAGCGTTTGCGGCAACTCTACAAGCGCGGCAACTTGGGTTATGCGCAGTTTTTGCTGAAAGAATCGGAGCGTGCCGATTTAATTACCGCCTACCACTATGCCAAGATTCTGACCGAGCGCGATCACAATCTGTTGGCTGAGTACCGCGAGACCCAGCGTGCGCTTGAGGAAACCGCCGCCGAGTTGCGTGCTTTCCGCGATTCAGCGGCCAAAACGCGCGCCTCACTGGCCGAGCAACAGACCGAATTGGACGCGCTGCTCAAGAAACGCGCCGCACGACTTCGTACCATTCGTCGCACGTCTAAGCAGAAAATGACTCTGCTGAAAGAGCTTGAGTTGGAAAAAGAAGAGCTCGAGCTGATGGTGCGCCGCTTAACTGAGGAAGACGCCGACCCGATGGCGCTACGCGTGCCGATTTCCCGTTACAAAGGCCGTCTCGACTGGCCTGCGCTGGGCAAGATCCTGCGCCGCTTTGGCGTCTACATCGATCCCGAGTACGCCACCAAACGCCGTCAAAACGGCGTCACCTTGCGCATGGATAAAGGCACCCCGATTAAGTCCGTCTACAGTGGCAAAGTTATTTATGCCGATTGGTTTAAGAACTACGGCAACTTAATTATCATCGATCACAGCGAACGCATTACCACCTTCTATGCTCACTGTGAGCAAATTCTGGTGAAACGCGGCGACTTTGTCGAACGTGACCAGGAAATCGCGACCAGCGGTGATTCGGCATCCTTAGAAGGGCCGGTGCTGCACTTTGAAATTCGCAACCGCACCAAACCCGAAGATCCCAAGGGTTGGCTTAAACAGGGGCGTTGAGTTAGGGTGTCGCCGTTGCTTCCGCCAAACAGCGCACCAGGTAATCGCGAATTAAGACGTGATGTGACCACACGATGAAATGGTTTTGGTCCTCGAGGCGGATGATTTCAACCGGTGCCGAGACGATTTTTTCCTCGGCGAACAGCGCGTTGCCGTAGGGGACCAGCTCGTCCTTCGTGCCGTGGAAAACCGTCGTCGGCGCGGTGATTTGCGGCCACATCGGCAGCATTTGCTCGAGTTCGCCCTTGAGCGGCAGGATTTCGCGGTTGGTGGTGAGCAGGTCGATGGGAATCATCCAGTTGATCAAGCGCCACTGGGCCGGGATTTGAATCCACTTGGTTTTTTCCAGGGTGGGGTCGATGGAGGGCGCAATCATGACGTTACGGCCGACCAGGTCGGGGTAGTCCATGGCGACCCGTGCAATGACGGGACCGCCGAGTGAGTGGCCGACCAGTATCGGTTTTTGGGCGTTTTGGTTCTCGCGCAAAATCGCCGCCACCGCCGCCGCTTGAATCGCTTGGCTGGGTTGGGCTTTGCCGCGATCAGAGGCGCCAAAGCCGGGGCGGTCGAGGGCCACCAAACGCGCGCGCGAAACCAGCTCGTCGTCGACCAGATAGTTGAGGAAATTGTGCCAACCGCCCGGTGAACCGTGAACAAAAACGATCATGGGGCGGTCGGCGGGGCCGGTGGCGACGGAATGGACCTGGCCGTGATTGGTTTGTCGCGTTTGCATTTCCGGCTGGATGCCGGCGTTCTCGAAGGCGGTTTGAATTTTTTTAGTCGAGGGTCCAAACGACATGCAGTTCACCAGAATGATTGGGCTTGAGATCAGGAGTGCGAGGAGAATCAATAGGTTGCGAAGCCATTTTCGTCGGATTGTCATGATGTTACGCCTCCTTGGCGGCGGGCGCGGCGGCCTTCGGGTTTTTCACGTGATTCCGGTGCCGTGCCGCTTCCCATTCAATGATAAAATAGGCCCATTCATTTTTTGCCGGACTTATTTGGTATGGCTTCTTCGCTCTTTGCACAGTCAACCCTTTTGCACGCGACCTATTGGGTTGAAATTTCAGAAAGAACGCCGCGCGTCGGCCGTCGGCCCGCGCCCCTTTTATTGGATTGGATGGTTTTGTGACGTTTGAGAATGCCATGTTCCGTTTCCGTGACCTGCTTCAGTTTCCCACCTTGGTCGAGCATATGCGAGACCGTGCCGAGCACGGCTTTTTTGTCATTATTTGCAGCGAAACCGAAGCGCTGGAAAATGAAATTGTCGGCCGTCTCGAAACGGCCCTCACCGATGAATTTGCGCTGGACCGCGTGTCACTCTGTGGGTCGGGTTACAACCCGCTGTACCGCACTTGGGATGAACATCAACCCGATCACCGCATTCACTTATTACGGGGTTTTCCCTACGAACGTTTTCGCGGGAGCAGTGACGGGCTGACCGAAGAGCTCGGTTTGTTCTACAGCCACTTGGAGAACGAATACGATCGGGTGATTGAGAAACAGCAGTGCTGGATTTTGTTTTGTCCACAAATCGTTGAAAGTCGGCTTTCCTATGCCGCGCCCAACTTCTACCGCGCCGTGTGTTACACCGCGCGATTTGTCGATTTCTCGCGTTATGAGCGCTTGTTCCAGGCCGCGCCGGTTAAAGCCGAGGCCGCCTTGCAGCGGGCCCAGGCCGCCGTGGGTGAAGCCAAAGAACGCCGTCGTCGTGGCGATGCGTTGTTCCGGCTCAGCCGCGTGGCCGCCAAATACGATCATCTTGACAGCGCCAAAAAACAACTCAACGCCGCCGCCGAAGTAACCTACGATCCGGCTGAACGGCTGCGCATTACGCTACAGCAGGCGCGCGTGGCGCGTTGGCAAGGAGCACGGGCGCGTGCCCAGGTCTACTTGGAAGAGGCGTCGCAAGTGCTGGCCGCGGTCAAAAGCGGTGCGGAAAAAGCGGCGCTTGCGCTGGAGTGGGGTTGGTTTGCTTTGGGCGGTGGTTCGCCGGATCAAGCCAATTTCTGTTTAAGCGAAGTGATTGAAGCCGGTGCCACGCTGCACGATACCCGTCTGGATCGCTCGGTTCACCGCCTGCGCGCCGCGATTTACGGGCGCCAAGGCCTGTGGCGTGAAGCCCGTAACGAACTTTCCGGGTCGTTGCAAACCGACGAAGAGAGCCGCATGATGCAGGCTTCGACCCTGTTCAAGTTGGGTGAAACGACTGGCGCACTGACCTTACTGGGTGAACTGTTCGACAGTCACGGCGGCCGTTTGAGCCAGGTCGTGCGTGGGCGCAGTCTGTGTCTGGTCGGATTGGTGCTGTCGCGTTTGGGTCATGTCAGCAGTGCCTTCGAACACGCCTCCAATGGCCGTGACCTGTTGGCGGATAGCGGCTACCTCGAATACCTGGCCGAGGCCTACCTTTGTCTGGGTGGGATTGTGCGCGATCACCGTTCCGTTGAATATTTCGAAAAAGCGTTCCAACTGGCGGGCGACGTGGAAGATCACTACGTGCAAACCAAAGCTTTGGTGCGTTTGGCCGAGTGTGCACTAGAGCGCGATGCCGCCGCCGAAGCCAAAAGTTTTGCCGACCAGGCGATGAGTCTCGCCCAGGTTGGCGGTTTTCGCGAGGCCGAGGGTATGGCGCGTTCCATTCAGTGCCACTTACTGACCGAATCGGGACAATGGGCGCTGGCGTTGGGTCAAGGTTCCATGGCCTTGGACATTTTCGATAAGTCCGGCGTGGCGTCGCCGTTGGCGCGGCTCCTGTTGCGTCTTGCCAAGGTTCACGCACTGCTGCGCAACAAACAGCAGGCGATTAAGTTCCTGAGCATGGGTTTGGAGACCTACCGCAAAATGGAACACCTGCCAGGTGAAGCCCTGACCTTGGGCGCCCTTTCCGCCTTTTACCGCGAACAGGGACGCACCGCCCAAGCCGAAAACTATCGCCGCCGTGCCGACCAAGCGGGTGAGCTGGTTAGTTAAGTGCTTGCGAATGGTTAGATTTGGAACAAACTCACCAGGATCGTTATGCCCATGGCCACGTTTAACGTGATGCCGTAGATAAGCCAAATCAAGCCGAACTTGAAAAAGGTCTTGATGTACCCTTGGCCGTAAACGCGCAGCAGCATTGCGTAAAGGTACCAATGCACGATGGCAACCATGGCGAGGAACGAAAGAATGGAAAAGACGTCGTTGTCGCATAATGCTTGCAGTAAGGTCACCAACGAGAAGGTGATATACACAAAGGCATGGTAGTGGAAAGCGGTGATGAGGTGGTCGATGTAGAGCGGGTCGCGGCGAATGTAGATGATCTTTAGGTAAAAGGCAAACAGCGGCAGCAGCAAAAACATGACGTTTGGCAACAGCTTAAAAAAGGTGTCCAATAGCGTGGCGCCCATTACCTCGGGGTCCATGCTTTTGAGGTGTTTGACCTTTTCTTCAATCTTTTGTTCGAAATATTCGCCCCATTCGGTGTCGCTGCCAATCTCGCTGTTGCTCACGCGGATGCCGCGGTTAAACTTAAATTTCCCCTCGCGCAATTCGCCGACATCGTCCATGGCATCGTCGTACTCTTCAAGGGCGTCACGGTATTGATCGTAGGCGGTGGAACCGCGCTCGAAGGGGAGTTTGTCCTCAATCGTTTTGGGGTTGGTGCCAACCTCGATCGGGCTGAGTCCCACTGCTTTGCGGGTGATGTTAAAGGTTTTGGCCGCTTCGTTTTCGAGCAGTACGGCGGCATGGGTGCCGTTGGCCTTGCGCAGTTCCTCGGGTAAGGTTTCGTTTTCCGATAGCAGCATCAACTCGCGTGCGGTTGCCGACTCTTGGGAGGCGGCGTTCACCGGACCACGCGTGAGGTTAATCGAAAGGAAAAACAGAATGCTGAAAAAGATGTACATGCGCAGCGGTGGAATGTAACTTGCGCGCCGCCCGCGCATAAACTCAAGCGTCAATTCTCCTGGCTTAAAAAACAGCGGCTTCATGCTGCGCAGCAGTTTGGAGTCGAAGGTGAAGTAATCGCCCAAAAAGTCCATCAGCAAGGTGTGCAACGAGACGCGTACTTGGCGCAGGCTCTGGCCGCAATTGCTGCAATAAAGAAGTGTGACCGGGTGATCGCAATTGAGACAACGGGGAATCGCCTCGGGCTGATCGGGCAGAATCACAGCGCGGGCGGCGGCGGGCGGGTCGTCCGGCGTGGGTGCCGCCGGCGTTTCGTCCGTGGTCGCCGCGTCCACGGTTGGCTCGGAGGGCTTTTGTGTCGGCTCTGATTCGGTGCGCTGCTGCGCGGGTGGCTCATTCATGTCAAACCCCGAGTAAAACCATTCTTGGATAACGCGCCGTGTTGCCATCATCGGGTGTTTCGGCATTTTGGTCAACGCGAACGGCGGACTTTTGTTTATTGGGGAATGGTCGACAGCGGGTGCCAACAAAAAAGGCCCCGCGCATGCGGAGCCTTTTTCGATACCTGTTGCGCGGCATCGGGAAACCTATAGCGGTTTCGGTTATAAGCCGATGGTGGGTGATCGCTTAGGGATCTTGCGCTTCGGTTTGCAAGGGTCTCAGTTTAGTGGTCGTTAACTTCGTCTTCAGCTTCGATGCCGTCTTCGTTGTAGGAGTAAACGACGTTGCCGTAAACCATTTTGGTGATGTGCTCATCGGGGAAGCGGTCGCTTTCGGCCAAGTACACGTTGCGTTTGACAACACCGGAGTAAACGACTTTAAGGCGTTTGAATTTGATGGTGAAGTAGTTTTCCATGTCGCCGCTGACGATGTTGGGACGGAAGAACAAAACATCCAGATCGGCAACTTCAACGTTGTTGAACAAGTGTTGGAACGTGATGGGCGTGTGTTTGCCCATTTCAGAAGTATAGGTAAGCGGCTGACGAGAACGCTTGGACTTAACTTTGTTGTCCAGCTCGGAAACAGGAAGGTTGGAGCTAAGGGACAGTTCATGGACGCGGATATCGGTTTCGTGGCCGGTTTCGGCTTCTTTACCTTGGATCGCACCACAGCGCACAAAAGAATAAACAGTCATGAGAGTGACTCCTTGAAAATAACTTCAGCGCAGCTCTTAGAGCAGAAAACATGCCGGCTTTGGCGGGTTCGTAAATGTTGGGTTTAGGGCGAAATTACAGCACTTAGCGGGATTAATTGTTTGAGGTTTGAACACGGTGTTCGGAATCGGCATGGTCTTTTGTTTGGGGGTATTTCAAATGCAAACAGAAAACGTGCGCTATATGAAACAGCCGAAGTCTTGTATAAATTTTGGTAGAGGATTAGTTGGGCTTGGGGCGTGACCGCGCGTGACGCGGTGCGGGCGTTGATCAGGAATGTACCTGGCAAGGAAGAATGCCTTTCTTTAGAGCTAAGGCGTTGCCCGCGCGTTGTTTTGCTAGAGTGAAGGGCGAACGCAAAAAAGGCCCCGCTGGGCGGAGCCTTGGTACCGGGCGGGCCGGCGATACGGGGCGACGAGCGCGGTCTTTGGCGCGCGTCGCCGGCGTGTGATTAGTGGTCGTTGACTTCGTCTTCGGCTTCAATACCGTCTTCGTTATAGCTGTAAACGACATTGCCGTAGACCATTTTGGTGGTGTGTTCATCGGGGAAGCTGTCGCTTTCGGCCAGGTAAACGTTGCGTTTGGTAACACCCGAGAAAACAACTTTCAATCGTTTGAATTTGATAGTGAAGTAATTTTGCATGTCGCCGCAAGAGATGTCGGGGCGGTAAAACAGCACGTCGAGTTCAGGAACTTCGACGTTGTTGAACAGGTGCTGGAAGGTCACGGGCGTGTGTTTACCCATCTCTGAGACATAGGTCAAAGGCTGGCGTGAACGTTTGGACTTCACTTTGTTGTCCAGCTCGGAAACGGGCAAGTTGGAGCTGAGGTGCAGCTCGTGAACGCGAATGTCGGTTTCGTGACCGGTCTCGGCTTCTTTACCTTGGATGGCGCCACAGCGCACAAAAGAATAAACAGTCATGGTGAAAACTCCCTAATATCAATAGATAAGCTCGTGCGCAGGGTAAAGCAGGATGCGTGCCGGCCGAAAAATCCCTGTTTAGGGTGGTTATCCTGTGTCTAAGTGGCTCTTTTAAAGAAGGTTGTTTGTGAAACGGGACAGAGTGTTCGGGACGGCGATAGATGCTGCCTTAGTCAGGAAGGCCGTTCCTGTTGGTTGTCATCCCTTTGGGTTTTGGGCCGGCTGATCCTAGACCGTCACTTTACATAAGAAAAAAGGCGCTGCATGCAGCGCCTTTCGAGTTGTGCCCTGTGCCGGGAAACCGATCGTGGGTTTCGTGATGAACCGGTTGGGGGCAATGGGGGATGAATCGTCGACGCCATTGATGGAAGTCGCGATTCGTCTCGGTTTAACCGTGGTCGTTGACTTCGTCTTCGGCTTCAATGCCGTCTTCGTTGTAGCTGTAAACGACGTTGCCGTAGACCATTTTGGTGGTGTGTTCATCTGGGAAGCGGTCGCTTTCGGGCAGGTAAACGTTGCGCTTGGTGACGCCGGAGTAAACAACCTTGAGGCGCTTGAACTTAATGGTGAAGTAGTTGGTCATGTCACCGCTGGCAATGTCGGGGCGGTAGAACAACACGTCAAGCTCAGGGACTTCAACGTTATTGAACAGGTGTTGGAAGGTCACCGGTGTGTGCTTGCCCATTTCCGACACGTAGGTCAGCGGTTGGCGTGAACGCTTGGATTTAACTTTGTTGTCCAACTCAGAAACGGGCAGGTTGGAGCTAAGGGCCAGTTCGTGAACGCGGATATCGGTTTCATGGCCGGTTTCGGCTTCTTTGCCTTGAATAGCGCCGCAACGAACAAAAGAATAAACAGTCATGGGTGAAACTCCTATAAGTCAACTTCAGCGCGATTGTAAAAAGCAGAAAGCGTGCCGGCTTTTAGAGTAGTGAATTTCTTGGGTTTGGTCTGGTTTTGGACCGGGTAACGCCTTTTTCTGTTCGGTATACCAAACAGAGTGTTTGGCCGATTAAAAAGAGGTGCTTTTTTGGCAAACAGGGCTGTTCGTATTTGAAACAGACCAAAGCGAGGAGCGGCTTGTGGCGTTATAAAAAAAGGCGCTGCCAGGGGCAGCGCCTTTTTCGGACATGGGTGAGGGTTGTGCCGAAGCATCCCGACCTGTCTAGTGATCGTTGACTTCGTCTTCGGCTTCGATGCCGTCTTCGTTGTAGCTGTAAACAACGTTGCCGTAGACCATTTTGGTGGTGTGTTCATCCGGGAAGCGGTCACTTTCGGGCAGGTAGACGTTGCGTTTGGTGACGCCGGAGTAAACCACTTTAAGGCGCTTGAACTTAATGGTGAAGTAGTTGGTCATGTCACCGCTGGCGATGTCGGGACGGTAAAACAGCACGTCAAGCTCAGGGACTTCGACATTGTTGAACAGGTGTTGGAAGGTGACGGGCGTGTGTTTGCCCATTTCCGACACATAGGTCAAAGGCTGGCGTGAACGCTTGGACTTAACTTTGTTGTCGAGCTCGGAAACAGGCAAGTTGGAGCTTAAGGCCAACTCGTGAACGCGGATATCGGTTTCGTGACCGGTTTCGGCTTCTTTACCTTGGATGGCGCCGCAGCGTACAAAAGAATAAACAGTCATGGGGTGGAACTCCTTGAAAATACTTCAGCGGGAGTTCTTAGAGCAGGGTGCGTGCCGGCTTTGACCGTGTGTGAATGTTTCGGTTTTTTTGCTGAATTGGGTTGTATTTAGGGTTTTTGTTTGTGAAATAAGGATAATGGCGGTTGCAGTGACCTTTTTGCGGTTGAGGTTGCGTTCGGATGACAGACAAACGGGTGTTTGCGGTTGGAACACCTTTAACAGCAGTTGTGGCTGATGAGATGACGTGAAGATATGCAGAATAAATAGCTGATTGAGGAATGTGAGCGGATAAGAAAATTATGGATAAAGAGAAAAAGCTTCATTTTTTGCCGGTGTTTTATGCAATTTTACGAGGATCGGGCCCTTCACCGACGTTCGAACAAAACCAACAAGAAAACGCGGCCTGTCACAATTGAGATTCGCCAATCAATCCTTAGGGGGTGTTGATATAAGCTATTTAAATTAAGCGATTTAGCCTTGTTAGAGGTGGCTTGGGTGATGGGTTGGAAACAAATAGATAACCAAGTTGTGTAAAGCGAGTATCTTACAAAAAGTTAACAAAACTTTGGTCGATTTCTTGACTTTCAGGATGCCAAACACCATATTGGGTTGTGCAAGGTTCCAAAAGAAGGAGGTTGGGATTAACCCGCCAGATCAGGACTTACATAACCAGCTTTTAAAATATGGAGGCTCTGCTGAATAGCTTCCTCCTAAGAAAGTACTTACACTTGCCTGCCGAAGGCGAACTAATAGAAAAAGAGCCGGCCGTCGAAATGACCGCCTGGCTCTTTTTAGTTTTAGGGGCTTTTTTTGGTTGTTCCCTGGGTTTTTTAGCGAATCCCGACCCGGCCCACTTTGACCACTGCACCACTTTCCGCCAAGCGCCAGGTGACCCCTGTGCCCACGCCCACTTCTCCACGGTCCATCTTGATCGCGACGCGGGTATCGACTGCTTGGGCATGCCCGTTGTTGGGATTGATCTTCAGGTTCGCCGGTAAATTTGCCAGGTCGCGGTGGTAGCTGGGCAGGAAACTTTGCAGCGACGACCAAGCGCTGTTGCCCACTATGAAACGCACCTGGTTCTGCGCTGATGGGGCCCTCATCGTCCCATCCTGTTTCAGCCAAGTGTCGGTTGGCTCGCCAATCCTGAATCGGATCTGTTGTTCTCCCTTGATCCAGCGAATGAGTGTGACTTTATCCGCGCCGGCTGTCATGGTCACCCCAGCCTCGGCGCCGGGCTTCACTTTGAGCGCGATTTGGATGGCGTCGGTCGCATCGACCACCAGCGTTTCAGCGAGGGTAAAGCCCGCGGGTAAGGTGAGATCGAATTCGCCGTTGACGTTGACGGCGGCGGAGAGATCGCCAGTTATGTCGAATCGCACCATACTTAACCGGTTGTCGGTGCGATCATAATCAACAGTCGCTAAACGGCCTTTGAGGTCGACCTTGGCGGCAATGTCGTCGGCTACGCCGCGACCGATAAAGTTGTCGGCGCTGAACGTGATGTCTAACGGTAATCCGATCTCGATCAATCTGGGGTCAATGCTGGTTTCCACGCCTTGGGTATGGTGGTCTAGCGCCAGAGAATCGAAGGCTAAGAGGGACAAAGGCAAGGGGGCGGGCATCGCTTCGAGGTCGGCTAGGCGCAAATCGACGTGAAGCTGGGTGTCGGCCGCCAAGTGACGCGGGCCGTTTAGGGTTTGATGGGCCAGGTTGGCTTTGCCGGTGGTATATCGCCGGCGGTGATCGGCGCTGGAGCGGCCTGCGCTCACACCAATGGTGAACGAGACGGGCGTGTCGGCGTTGGGTGCTTCCAGTTCTCCGGTTTGAAGGTTGCGCAGCCAGGCCGAGGTGGGCGTGGAAATTTTAAGCCAGAGGTCATGTTCGCCGGCGACCCAGCGCACGACGGCGAGGCTGTCGGCTGCTGCGGCGACGCTGTAATGAAAAGCATCGTCGGGAATGGCGAGTGGCAGGTAAATCGCTTGGTGGGATGGGCCTGGCAGCACGCGACTATCGGCGAGGGTTGCGCCTTTGTCCAAACGCAGGCGGAGGTAAGCGGGATCTTGCGGGGTGACATCGGCGAAATCGTCGCTGTCGACGGAGAAGTTAATCGTGCCGGTAGCTTGGTTGTTGTGGTCCACGGCAATATCGCGAATGGTGGTGCTCAGTTCAATACCGGACGCACCTGGCTCCGCCGGCTGTTGATCGTCGACGGCTCGGCCAATGATGCTGTCGCCGCTAAAGGCAATATTGGCGACGGATCCATATTCAATGTCGCGAAAGTCGGCGCTGGTTTCCACGTTTAATGTATCGCGATGGAAAGCGATGATGTCACAGGAGAGGATGGAATCCGGCATCGGGGCGGGGACCGGCAGCCAGTCAGCGTCACGCAAATCAAAACGCATTTCGGTCCCGACGTGTGCGCCTTGTTGTTGGGCGGCGGGCAAGTTGGCGCGTTGTTGTTGGTACAGCGTTTCGTTGGTTGCCAATGAGGTTTGGCTGTCGACACCGATACTGAAGCGAACCGCACGTGTCGGAGAAGGTGGGTTGAGGTTTTGGCCGTCGCGGATCCAGGTCGAGGAGCTGCTGGTGATTTTCAGCCAAATTTCGGGTTCGCCCGTTTTCCAGCGAACGATTGAAACGGCGTCAGCGGGAAGGTTAAGGGTACTGGTTTCGGTGTCGGCATCGGCTTCGAGGGCGGCGGGAATCAAGATAGGGGCGCGTCCTTCGGATTCGGAAACCAGCGTTTGGCAAAGCACGGCGCCGTGGTCGAAGCGAAGGCGCAGGTAGAAAGGTTCATCTTGGGAGGCGGCGGCGAAGGCGTTGTCCTCAACGCGGAAAGTGATTCGGCCGCTCTTCTCACAAGCGGCGCGATAGGCCATGGATTCGATAGTGGTGCGCAAACCAAGCTCTGCGAATCCAAAAAGCGAGCTGTGGGCAAAAACGATCAAAACAAGAAGTCTGCAAAACATGAATAGGAGCCTCTTGAAACATATTTCGGTATCGGTGTTCAAAGGTAAAACGCAGAAAACGTGCGACTCACTGAAAACAAAATGATGGTCAAGGGTTAGGACAAAATGAAGGGGATGGGCAAAAAAAAACACCGGCCACAATGGACCGGTGTTCTTTAAGCGATTGGAGGATCGCGTGGGGTTGTTACTTCTCTACGACTTGGCCGAGTTTGGCGACTTCGCCGCTGTAACCCAAGGACAAGGTTGCGGTGGTGCCAACACCGACTTCAGCGCGGTCCATGTCGACCCGGGCACGGGTATCGGCGGCTTGGGGTTGACCGTTGATTTGGTTCACTTTCATGTTAGCGGGCAGGTTGGCCAAGCCACGGTTGTACTTGCGCAGGAAGCTGCGCAGTGAAGAGGAGGCAGAGTTGCCGATAATCAGGCGAACTTGGTTCTGCTCGGAAGGCGCCAACAACTCACCGCCGCGTTGCAACCAAGTATCGCTGGTTTGTTTGACGCGCAAGACGATTTGGCTTTCGCCCTGAACCCAGCGCACGATGGAAACAGCATCTTCAGCAGCAACCATTTCAACACCGGGCTCGGAACCGTTGCGCAGTTTCAAGGCGACATTGATGGGGTCGGCGCCTGGGGCGACCAGGGTTTTGCTGAGGGTGAAGCCTTGACCGAGGTTCAGCATGAACTCATCACCGCTGCCAAGGTAGGCGAAGGCGTTGCCTTTGATGTCGGCTTTCAAGACACCGAGGCGTTGGTTGTTACGGTCGTAGTTCAATTCGCGCGAAGAACCGTTGAGGTCGGTGGTTTCGGAGAAGCCGGAAGCGAAGCCGCGTGCAATCATGCGGTCGTCGCTGAAGGGAATGGGCTCCAGTTGACCGAGGTTGATGTCGGTTGAATCGAGTTCTTCTTCAACACCTTCGGTGTCGCTGTCGAAAGCGATGGGGTCGAAGTTCAGCGCGGACAGCATTGGCGGTGCAGGCAATGGTTCGAGATTGCCTTCGGTCAGGTCAACATTGAACTGGGTGTCGGAAGGAAGATGACGCGTGCCTTTGGTGGTGGCGTACGGCAGGTTGGCTTTTCCGTCGGCAAACAAGTCACTGTTGTCGCTGATGGAACGACCGGCGCTCAAGCCGAGGGTGAAGCCGGCAGGCGCATCAGCGTTAGGCGCTTCCAGTTGACCGGTTTGGTTGTTGCGCAACCAGGTGCTGGTCGGCGCGGTGATTTTGAGCCACACGGAAGGTTCACCGGCAACCCAGCGGACGATGGACACGGCGGTTGCGGGGGCGGCGACATCGTAGTCGTACGGGCCGTATTCAGTGGCGATGGGGAGATAAATAGGCTGGTGGTCGGCGCCGGGGACAACGCGACTATCGGCCAAAGTGGCACCATGGTCGAGGCGCATGCGGATGTAGACGGGGTTTTGCGGCGACGCGGTTTCAAAGTCGTCGCTGTCGATGTGGAAGTTAATCAATCCGGCTGGTTGGTTATCATTGTTGATGGCAACGTCGCGGATGGTGGTGCGCAGATCAACGCCGTAGCTGCCAGGATTCGGCGGGTTGACAATATCGTCTTCAAAGCCGCGACCGATGATGCGGTCGTCACTAAACGCAGCGGACGTTAACTGACCCAAGTAGATTTGTGTGAAGGCTTCTGCGCTTTCGACGTTTTCGGTTTGGGCGTCAAAGGTGATGGGATCGAAGGCCAAGGTGGAGTCTTCCATTGGCGCAGGAATGGGCTCGAGGTTGGATTGGCTCAGGTCAAAACGCAGTTCGGTGTCGACAACGGCGTTGTTTTGCAGGCTGGCGGCCAAGTTGGCGCGCTGCATTTGGAACAACATTTCGTTCATGGCTTGTGAGGTTGCGCCGTCAATGCCGATGCTAAAGCGAACGGGACGCTCAGGTGACGGGGCGACCAAATCTTGACCGGAACGGATCCAGGTAGACGAGCTGCTGGTGACTTTCATCCACATCTCGGGTTCACCTTGTTTCCAGCGAACGATGGTGACGCCGTCAGCGGGAATGTTAATGGTGTCGCCTTCGTTACCGGAACCGAGTTCAAGTGCGGCGGGCACTTGGATGGGTTCCATGCCGCTGGGCTCGTGAACCAAGGTTTGGCACAACAGTGCGCCGTGATCGAAACGCAGGCGGATGTAAACGGGATTTTCTTCGGACGCCTCGGCAAAATCGTTGCCGTTAACGCGGAAGTCAATGGCACCGGATTGTTCACAGGTGGCACGAACACTCATTTCGGTGATGGTGGTGCTCAGGTTAACATCGGCGAAAACGCTCATGGAACTAAAGGCAAAGACGGCTGATAAAACGAGTTTACGAAACATTGAGTGATACCTCTCGTGTGATGCGGGCCAACCGCCGTGTGGGCGCACGGGGACCATGTCCGAGCAAGCGTGGTCGTGACGCAAAACGACCTGACCACGACGCTGGGTGCGATGGTTGTGGGACCCCGTCCGCATGACGGTGGCCTAGGGTGGTTGGGCTTTATGATTGGGAAAGTCGGTTGTGGCTATGATAAGGCGCGTGAATTCGCCCGCGCTGTTTGTGGTGCGGGCGGCATACCGATGACTTTTGCGGTCCATAATGGTGCCGCGAAAGAACGACGGCGGCGGGCTCGCATGGCTCAGCGATGTTTGGCGGGGTGGCCAAAGGTCGGTGAACCATGAGCGCCGCAAGGTCGCACACAGCCGCCGTCGGGGGAGGTCGTTAAACCGCTTTCCGGTGAATAAGGTGCTCGGAACGAGCTCTGGTTGGCTTTGAAACAACGCCGCTTGGAAAGATAAGTGCGATGCTGACAATGAGGGAATCATCATCCGGTGCCGCGTAAGTGGTTGCAATTCCAACGCTTGGGCGGTGGAGCCGAACCTGATCCGTCGGGCGTGTTTCGGGGGCGTCCAAGGCGTTGAACCCGCCTCGTCCTGACAAATGCGATTCTAAGCGAGAGGGCGTTTTGCCTCAATAGACCCAAAGTCATGTTTTGGGGTCATGGGACGCGTGCGGTTTTTTGTCGTGATGAGGTGGGAAAGCACGTGTTCTGTGGTGTTTAGGCTGTTTGAGAAGCCGAAAAAAAACAGGAGCCCCCTAAATTGGGAGCCCCTGTTCGACTGGTTGTGTGCGTCCGCGTTTAACGCAGCATGATCTTGAACTGTTTGTTGATCAAGCTGTAGGGATTACCGTACGGATCGTTAAGCACCACAAAATAGCTCATTCGCCCTTCGCTCAAGTCGGCGTGGGAAATCGAGACTTTCAGATTGTTACCGTTGATCTTCAATGGGACAACGCGGTTCTTGCCGCCATTATCAAAATGGAGTTCGGCTTTGGTGATGGGGAACGGCAGGCCGTTGGGATACTGGAACTCAAGGTCCAGCGTGCGGCGACGGCGCAGGCGAACGCGTGCTTCCGGTTTGTGCTGCAGGCTTTGGGTTGCATTGCGTTCGCGCTGGTCCATCAAGGCGACAATGGCGGCACGGGCGCGGCGTACGCGGGTGGCGTTTTTGGGACCCCACTTTTCGACAAAGGCTTGCAGGCGGTCGAAATCACCGGCGTTAAGGATGGTTTCGAAGCTACTGCTGGAAAGGTGCAAACCCTTCATGTCGGCGTAGCGGCCTTCCGCCCAACGGACGTAGCGGCGGCCAATTTTGTCGGCGTTGTCGAGCATGCCCTTAGCGAGGTCGATGTCGGACGTGTCAAAAGCGCGTTGGAAGCGCTCTTGGAACTCCAGGTCACGCAACGAGGCTTGGGCCTTGGCCGTGTTTTTAAGCTCTGGGTGTTGCTCAATAACCTTCTCGAGGTCGCTGAGCTTGCCGGAGTCAATCGCTTTGTCGAGTTTGTTTTCAATGCGCAGTTCTTGAATGCGTTTGCGTGCTTGAGCGGCGCCTTTACCGCGCGGGAACGCTCTCAAGTAACGGTTGTAACCGCTGATCGAATCGCTGCGTTTTGCCACGGCAAACTGCGACTCATCATCGGCTTTGGGGTCGGGTTCGGCTGATTCGAGCAAGCTCTCGTCGCCGGTCCAAAAGGGATCCTGAAAAAGAAGCTGGGGATCGGTTTTGTCGGGTGACAACTCAAGTGTGCGGTAACCAGCGTCCCAACTATAAGCCGGCAGGATTAAGGTATCGGCGTCGTAGCCGGGGCAGTAGACGGTGACATTAATGTCTTGGTCTTGCCAATCGTGCGGAAAGAGGAACAGCGGTTCGGTACCGATGAAGCGATCATTGACCCAAACGACGGCGCCGGCCGGTGCGACACTGATGACCAACGGTTCGTCGGCGTGGTCGAAGTAGGGATCGTGGTCTTCCCAGTAGCGCGCGGGTTTACCAGGATGAAGGATCGGCTCGAGCCTGCTGGGGGTTTGATCGTCGAGATCAATCGTTTGTGCCTGGAACCCCGAACAAAACAAGGTCACAGCCAGATCGTCGGCCTCGGACAGATCGCGTTTAATGGTCATGGGCAAGGTGCCGACCAAATTGCCGTCGATGTAAACCGAAGCACCGTCAAAGGGACCGGATAGCTTCCACTCGGTCGTTTTATTGACCGGGGTCGGGTCGGGATCTGGTTGGGGATCGGGATCCGTGTCGCCGCGTCCCGAAAGGAGCACGACCGCAATGATAATGACCAACAAGCCGACACCGGCGCCGACGGCTGGTAGCAGCCAAGGTTTGCCCTGACCTGGTGGTTTGGGCGGGGCCGGCGGTGGTGGCGTTGTTCCGGTTTGCGGTGGTGCCGGCGGCGGTGTGGGCTGGGCGGCGGGTTCCGGTTGCGGGACTGGCAAGGGTTCGGCCTGCGGGACCGGCAAGGGTTCGGCTTGCGGGACCGGCAAGGGTTCGGCTTTTGGCACGGGCAGCGGCTCCGGTTGGGGCCGCTCTTCCGGTTCCGGGATTTTGTCGAGACCCAGCTCGCTCAGCGACATGCGCACCGTGCCGGCGACCGGCGGATTCTCCGGGGTGGCGGCGGTCGGCGTCTGCTCGGCTTGGAAATCCTCGTAGGCGTCTTGGTCAAACACGGGCATTTTGACCGTGCTGCCAACGGTGCGGTTCTCGCCGGGTGCGGTATCCTCGAAATAATTTTCGTCCAGTTGATCGGGTGGGCGTGAAACGTCGACACGCGGTTGTTGCCCTGGCGGGATGGTGTCGCTCAAATTGACCATCGGCATTTGGCCCGGGTCTTGACCGGCTTCGGGGTCCGGCATGGCCGTCATTTGAACCGTTGGCGCCATGTCATCTGGGACATCGTCAAACGCATCCGGATTGGTGTCTTCCAAATGATCAGCGGCAGCCGGGGACGGGGTGGGCGGCGCCGGTTCTCGGCGGCCCGGTGGTGCCGTCGGCCCTCCGAACAACATCTCTTTCATATCTTCGGTGAACTCGAGCTTCACCGTTCCGGTCATGTCCGGCGGCATGCCGGTTCCCGTGTCGCCTTCACTGATGATGGGGACTTCTGTGCTGTCAAAGGCGTCGTTGTCCCATGCGTCAAAGGCGTCGTAGATGTCGGCACAAAATTCGTTGCCACTTTGAAAGCGTTCACCCGGTTCTTTGCTGAGTGCGCGCAGGAAAAAGGCTTTTAAGCGTTCCTGCTTGTCGGTCGGCAATCCCGGCACACTTTGAATCTGTGGCTCGCTTTCGGCGATTTGGTAAATCATGGTGACGGCGCTGGTGGCGTGGAACGGCGAGGCGCCGGTCAACACTTCGTGCGCCAAAATACCCAACGAGAAAAGGTCGGAACGCGCATCGACGTCTTTGCCTTTTACCTTTTCCGGGCTGGCATAGGTGGCTGCACCCATCTGATTGCCCAACTTCGCCATTTCCTCTTCGCTGATGCGGTTGAGGGCGAAGTCGATGATTTGGATGTCGGCCTGGTCGTTGACGAGAATTTGGCCGGGATTTAGCGCGCCGTGAATCAAACCCTGACGATGGGCTTCATCAAGTGCCTGGCCGACTTCGGCCAACACCTTGATTTTGGCGTTGAGATCCAGGCTGCCTTCGCGCAAACAACGCGTCAACGGCGTGCCTTCACGTGCGGTTAACGCCATGTACGGCGTTTCGTCGGCAAGGTCGATATCGTAAACAGGTGCAATACGATCGTCCTTGAGGGACGCGCAAACGCGGGCTTCCTCTTTGAGGTTGGACAAAAATGTCTGGCGGGCGGTTTGGTCCGCGAAATTGAGTTCAATGACTTGAAGCGCGACCAGTTGTCCGTTAACCGAGTCGCGTGCGAGGAACGAGGAGCCGATCGGCCCGTCTTCCAAGAATGCGGAAACCGTATATTTACCGATTCTTTTAGGGTGATCCATATCTGTCAGCGCAACCTCTCGACACGAGTAATAGGGGGAAGCTGGATAAAAGGCGGTCCCTGCGACCAATACAATTCACAAATTCGGGCCTGATACAAGAGTGACATCTAGCCTAGCAAAAACTGAGCTGAGAAGCACGTGAACAAATGAATCGAAACCTGGCCGGCTTAACGTAGACGGCGCCTCTGGTTGGTCGTAGGAAAAAGCGATCCTGATTGAAGGGGTTCCCTCGGCATGAGCGGGATTGGGCCGCGTGGGCGCCGTGACTGGGTGCCGTGCCTCGGGTTGAGGGAAGCCGTCTCACCATAGATCGTGACAATAAGGGGGACCTGCGTTGCGGTTCCGGCGTCTATTCATTCGCAACTAGGGGCTTATTGTGTGGCCACAGCATACCACCCTTTCGGTCGACATGCGCAAGTGGGGAGAGGGGGATTGTTAAATTCTGTAAGCCGACCGGCATAAATGCGACATGGTTGGGTGTGACGACGGCGTCGATTAGTTGGGGCCCTGGGCGCCGACGCGTTGCGAGCGCCACGCTTCCAAAAATTTCTGACCAAAGAATTCGTGGAAATGGTCTTCGGCGTAGTCGGCGTCAATGGTGCGCGCGTGATTTTCGAACTCACTCCACAGCCGCCGTGGGTTTCCAGAGCCCGATTCTTTGCGCAGGGTTTCGGGGTCAACGCGTTTCCAGAACTGTTCAAACCATTTGCGGAAACTGGATTCATAAGTCGAAAGCAGGTTGACGAGGTGGAACTTGAGTTCGCCGAGTTTTTCTTCGCGACTGAGACGACCGGCTTCATAGAAGTGGCGGGTTTGGTCGCCGTAATTGATATGAACCTTGAGAATGTGTTTGGCGAAGTTGTGGACCAGGTTTTCCACTTGCTTGAGCACTTCCTCTTCGACGCCGCCTTTATCGGCGCCGGCGCTCTGCCAATCGCCGTAGTTTTCGGCGATGTTGCGCACAAAGGTTTCGCCAATTTCTCGTTGGGTACCACCGGTTTTGACCGGGAATGAGTTGAGCTCTTCGACCTCGAGTTGGCACAGCATGAGGAAGGAGCGGAAACGGCCGATGTCGGTGCTGTCGCCCGCAATTTTTTCCATGAGGAAGGAACGTGCTTCGCGCGACAACGCCTTGTTGGTTTTTTTCTCAAAGCCGTTCATAAGGCTGTCGTAAATGCGTGGCAGGACACCCTCTAGGTGGCGGTCCATATCGATGACGCGCAGGTTATCAACGGCCGAGGTGACCATGTCGAGGTTTTCTTTTTTCACGGAGAAAACCAAGGTGCCCTCGGGTTCGCGCAGCGCGCTGAGGAAGTCTTGGGCATGGGCGTCGCCTTCACCGAGGTGCATCAAAAGCGCATCGACGTGGTCGATGCCGATGACGCCGCCGCCGCGGATAGAGGCGGCAATGCCGGCGACATAATCGCCAAAGGAATCGGAACCATCCATCGACAGGAACAGCAACGGGTCAAATAACAACTTGTCTTCCGCCTTAAAGGCCTCGGGCAAGGCGGGTGACGAGCTTTTCTCGCCGAAACAGAAGCGCAGGACGCTTGATTTGCCGCAGCCGCGACTGCCGGCGATGGCGACCACCGTGTGTTGTTTGCAGGCGCTTTCCAGGGTGACCCAAAACTCGAGCGGCAACTGCAGGTGTGAGGCAAAACCAACCAAGCTGGATTTCTTGCGCGGGCGATTGAGCTTGCCGGAAATTTTTTGAGAAAAAACAGAAAAGCCGTGGGACCAGGCGTCTTGGGTACGCTGCCAATCGACCATCGGGTAAATCAAACTGAATTCATCGCTGAGCATGGTTTTTAGCAAGCGCACCGGGTCGGGGGTACGGTTTTGCTGGACGTCGGCCATAAACTGGCGGACCTTGGGGGTCACCTGTTGGGCGCGGCCTTTCACCAGTTTGTGGTGGAAGATGAGGAAGTTGTTAATCCATTGATAGTCGCCGCTGAATACCTGGTGGTTGCGCACGCCTTCGGCGAGGCGTTCGATGTCCATCTCGTAACCAATGTCTTGCCAGAAAGGCGCCAGTTCATCTTTGAAATTTTCGATGAGCGCTAAAAAGAGGTGGACCGATTTGATAAAAGGATCGTCGCCGGCGATTTGTAAAGCGGTTGCGAATAAGGGTTGCGGCATCCACGAGTGGGCCAATTCCGAGGCGACCGGTAGCGGTTCACCCATGTTGCGAACTGGGTTGTCGGCGATGCGCATGATGGTCGAGCCCACCACAAAAAAGTCGCGTATTTCTTTATAAACCCCGGGTTCAATGCGCACGCGACCGACAAACGAGCCGTTCGACGACTTCAAATCGTTGATGTAGGCTTTGCCTTTTTCCAACTTCAGCAATGCGTGGCACCCGGAAACGCAGGGGTCGTAAGCCAAGATCATGTCGTTAAACGGGTCACGCCCAATACGAATCTCCATACCTTCCTTGAGATCGTACGTTTTGCCTTCAAATATGCCGGAAACAATCAAAATGGTGCGTGACATTAGCAGCCTTTCTATGAAGTTGAAAAGGACCGGGGGATCGCTGGCGACAGGTTGGTGATCGAATGGGTGGTTTCGGGACGGTCTAGGCGGTGGCGTGGCGACTAACCCGTCCTGATCCGTGAAGCGGCGCCGCAATATTGGGGGTGTTCAGGGTGCGAAGGGTCCGGTGGGGCGAGTCGCACGCTTAGAATTTACAACGGTTTACGATGACGCTTTATGAACAGGGATGGAAATTTCAGGCTAGACCCTGTGATTGTACCTCTTTGCAGGATCCTTGACCAGTTTCACGCCTAAATTTTCGTGCGAAATCGTTTTGGCGGGTCGCAAATGTCCCCAAAATGGCGGAACCTGCCGCGCTGTCTGCTTAGGTTTCCGGTATCGCCATCCTAAAGGTCGCGCCGTCCTCGCGGCTCTCCACCCACAACCGGCCTTTGGCGGCGGTTACTGTGCGTCGGCAATAGGCCAAACCAACCCCGTGTCCCTCGGGTTTGGTGGTAAAGCCATCCTCGAAAATGCTTTCAGTTTGGGATTTGCTCACGCCCGGGCCGTTGTCGGCAAAGGCCGCCTGCACCATGCCGTTTTCCGTACGGGTGACACTTAGGGTGATTTGCGGGGCGGGTGTGTCCTGTAAAGCTTCCACGCCGTTTTTGAGAATGTTGACCATGACATGGACCAGTGAAACCGGATCGACCGCCACCTTGGCGGTACAGCGTTCGCCCCAGCGCAAATCGACCTCGTGTTCGTCAAGAATCGGACGCACCACCGCGCAGGCTTGATCGAGGAGTTCGACCAGGGGCGCCACTTGTGCGCGTTGTTTAAGCGTACTCTCGTTTTGCTGGGCGATAATCACGTCGCGGGTGAGGTTGAGCTTTTTGCGCAGTTCCTCCACTTCTTCCACTAATTGGCGGCGTTCGTCGCGCACCTGCTCGCCGGCGGCATGGAAATATTCGGGTAAGCGGCGGCCCTTGGGGGATTCGGTAAAGAAGGTGTCGAGGTTGGCTGCATTTTGATGGATCAAATCCAAACCCAGCATGAGTTGCGGCAAGCGCGAACCCGCCAACAAACTTTCTAATTGCGCGACGCTGACCGAAATGGAGTTAAGTACATTGTTGACGTTGTGCAGCACGGTGTTGGCGGCTTGGCCCTTTTTGAGCGCGTCTTCGCGGGCAACGGCCAATTGCTCCTGCTGTTTGAGGCGCATTTCGACTTGGCGGCGTTCCGAGACCTCGCGCTTGAGGTTGGCCCACATTTCCCGCATCACGCGCAGGCGGGCAATCAGTTCTTCTTTCACAAAAGGTTTGACCAAATAATCGTTGGCGCCCGCCTTAAATAGGTCGATGAGCACGCGTCGGTCAGGTACCGCCGTCAGAAAAATCACGGGTAACTCTTTGAGGTTGAGGTCCTGACGAATTTTGCGGCAAAAGATGTCGCCGTTCATAATCGGCATTTCTAAATCAGTGATGACCATATCGACGCGGTGACTTTCGTGTTCGAGGATTTCGAAACCCTCTTTGCCGTTGACGGCCGGAATCACCGTCATGCTCTGTTCCAGCAACATTTTGCTGACCAGTTCGCGTACCAATTGGCTGTCGTCGACGAGTAAGGCGGTCAGGCCTTCGAGCACGTTACCCGGTTTAAGGAAACGGTTAACCGTGGCGAGCAGCTCGCCGGGTTTGAAACCCTTGATGACGAAATCGGTGGCGCCGGCGCGAAAACCCTTGAGGCGACTTTCTTTGGAGGTGTCGGAGGTGACGAAGATGATCGGCAGGTAGTTTTTTTCCTGCTCGTGAATCTGGCGGTTGAATTGCTCGCCGCGCAGCCAGGAGCAAACTTGGTAACCGTCCATGTCCGGCATGTCGATGTCGAGGGTGACTAAATCGATTTGGTGATTGTGAATGAGGTGCAGCGCTTGGAATCCGTCGGAGGCTTCCAAGATTTCGTAACCACCCTTCTGCAACTCGCGCTTGAACATGGCACGCGACACCCGTTCGTCATCGACGATCAAGACCTTCATCGCGTTGGTGGCGGTCATAGCATCCTCGGGAGCGGGTATTTGCGGCGGCCGATGAGCGGTGCCTGGCTTTTGGCGTGGGCGCTGTAGATTGAGTTCTATCTTATTTAAGCATTCTTCTTGGGTGTGTCGTCAATTCTATTTGCAGTGAAAATCCAAAATTAGAGCGCAGCCTGTTATCGCGTCGATGTTGCGCGCTCGTCCCGGCGTGCTCGCCTTGGCGGCGGTCGGTGGCGCGGATCGCACCTGCCGTCTAGGTAAATCAGGCGATCGAAACCCTCGTGGGGCAGGCGGCGCAAATCGCGGCGCCACTGTTGGGTCTGTTCGCGCAACACCGACGCCGGCACGCGGCGTTGACGGCGGCGGTTGCGGGTTCGGCATAGCGCGGGCGGCGTCATCACGACCAATGCGTAGCAGGGGCGGCCGTGCTGAGCCGCCAGTTTGCGCCAGGGGCGACGTTGCGATGCGCCCAGATTGGTGGCGTCGAGAACCGTGAGCAGACCGCGTTGCAGGCGATGGGCGACAAAGCGGCGCAGTAAGGGGAACACGATGCGGTTACAGTTCTGGTCGGCAGCGTTGTTGGTCAACATCAGGCGAAACTGATCGGATGAAAAAATTTCGTGAGGGTCAAACCAAGCGGCGGCCACGGTTGACTTCCCGGAGCCGGAACAACCAATTGTCAAAATGAGTGCATCGGCGGCCGGCTCAAAACCCAAGTCTGGGACCGGCGGCGTGTGTTTGGAAGAAAGTGGAGGGGTGCCGTGCATGGATGCTCGCCGCCAAAACTGTGAATTAACCTGCCCGAGAGGCCTGTGCCTCGGTTAACATGGAAAAGCAATTCTCTTTTCACTTAAAAACCAAAGCATAACGCGGTACCGCGTGCGTCCGTCTTTTCTCGTGAGGTGGGTTTATGATATCGCTCGTTCGCCAGGTTCTAAAGCCCTATGATGTCTCCCGTCGCCAGGCTCTGGCCCGGCGTTGGCTCGAGTTGCCGGAAACTTTGAAAACCGAAACCCAGGTGATCGGCCGTTACCTGTGGGGCTGCGGTGCGACCCACGGTATCCACGAGCGTTGCAATTTTGGTTGCACCGCCTGTTATCTGGGCAAAACGGCCAATCACCAGCCGCCCTTACCTTTTGAAGAAGTGGCGCGGCAGATCGACGTATTGGCGGAAAATCTCGGTGGTGGCGGCAACATTCAAATTACCTCGGGCGAGGTGACTTTATTGCCGGCGGACGAGCTGATCCGCATTTTGCAGTACGCACGCCAAAAAGATCTGGTGCCGATGGTGATGACCCACGGCGATGTATTGCTGCACGAGCCCGCGTATCTCGACCGCTTGATTACGGAAGGGCGGTTGAGCAAGATCAGCATCCATGTCGATATAACCCAGCGCGGTCGCAAAAACTATTCGCGGGTTGACGAGGAGAAAGCGCTAAACCCGCTGCGCGATCAAATGGCGGCGTTGTTGCGCGGTGCCCGTGCCCGCACCGGCCGCAAGCTCAAAGCGGCCACAACCATGACGGTTAATCGCCATAACCTAAGCCAGCTCGGTGATGTCGTGCATTGGTTCCTCGACCACGCCGACACCTTCCGCATCCTCAGTTTTCAGCCTCAGGCTGAAACCGGGCGTACCGATTCGGGCGACGGCGTTGACGGCGCCGCCGTGTGGCACGCGCTTGAACAAGCGATGGGCATGAAATTGGCCAAACATCCGGCTGAGTTCGGTCATCCCGACTGCACCTGGTTTGCACTGGTGCTGATGTTTGATTTCGGCGACAAGCGTGCCCTGTTGCCGGCGGTGCGGCTGGATCGGGACAGTGATCGCCACATGATGGTCGGGCTGTTGTCGGCACTGGGCGGCGTGAACCTCAACGATCAGAAGCTGTCGACCGCGGTGGCGCGGATTTTGGGCATGATGCTGCGTTCGCCGCTGCTGTTGCTGCGTGCGGCGGGATACGCGCTGCGTCGTTCATGGGACGAGCGGCGCTGGATTCCCGCCACTTTGTGGGCGGCGCTGCGATTTAAATTGCGGCTGCGGCCGACGGCCTTTGTGGTGCATAACTTTATGGATCGCACGACGTTGGAGACGGAGCTCGGTCGTGAGCGGGTGGCGGCCTGTGCCTTTAAGCTGCCGGTCAACGGCAAGATGATCAGTATGTGCGAAATGAACGGTACTGAATTGCGCGAACAAACCTACCGTGTGGCGAGCGAACCGGCGGCGGAGGAAGCCTTTCCGGTTTAGCAGACCGACGGGGGTGTACCTGCCCGTTTAGTTTTTGCCGTCCAACTGCAAGCGGCGGTACAACTCGCGTTTTTGGATGCGGTGGGTTTTGGCCAGTTCACGCACGGCTTGGGATGGTGACTTTCCGCTCTCCAGCAAGCGTTGGTACTGATCTTCCAGTGACAGCTCGGTGGCGGTGTCGGCGCTGAACGGGCCAACCACCAGCACCATCTCACCTTTGGGCACGGTTAAAGCGGCGGCGACTTCAGCGGCGGTACCGCGCAGTACTTGTTGGTGTAATTTGGTGAGCTCGCGGCAGAGAGCGACTTGAGCGAGGGGTGCCTGTTCGGCCAGCCAGGCCAGGCTGTAGCCAATACGGGTCGGTGCTTCGAAGAAAATGGCCGTCATTTGCAACGCACCAAGGCGGGCGAGGAGGCGGCGGCGTTTTTCATCGGTTGTCGGGAGGAAGCCCAGAAAACAAAACTCGTGGCTGGGTAGTCCGGACAAAACCAAGGCGTTTAAAACCGCCGAGGGACCGGGAATGACGTCGATTTCGATGTCCTCGTTGATGGCGAGTTGCACGAGTTCGTAGCCGGGGTCGCTGACGGCGGGCATGCCGGCATCGCTCACGTAAACGATTTTTTTACCGGCCTGTAGTTCGCGGCGAACAGCGGCCAGCGCGCGTTCGTCGGAAAACTCGTGAAAGGCGCGCAGTGGTCGTTCAATCTCGAAATGTTGCAGTAGCTTGCGGGTTTGGCGGGTGTCCTCAGCGAATAGCAAATCGGCGTCGGCCATAACGCGGGCGAGACGAGGTGAGGCGTCTTGGAGGTTGCCGATCGGGGTGGCGGCGAGAATTAACATAAGGGATCCTTGGCGAGTGGGGTGGCGTTTGGCGCGGGTTGCCAGGCCAAAGCTAACGCGCGCAGTGGCGTCGGTAGGTTGTGCCAAGCCGGGTGAGACGGTGGCGCGGATACATCGCCCGCGGTCATTTTGCCGGTTTTCGGCCAGCGCAAGTGGGCGCAGTGGAGCAGGAAACTGTGATCAGGTCGAGGTTCGCCGTAAAAAGCATCGCCCCATAGCGGTATGCCGAGGTGAGCGGCATGGACGCGGATTTGATGCGTGCGGCCGGTGATGGGTTTGGCGGCCAAAAGCAAAAGACCGTCGGCCTGAGCGAGGCAGGTGAATTCGGTAACGGCGGCTTTGCCGCTGGGATCGACGACCTGGCGTGTCCCTTGTGATGTGCGTTGGGCGAGGATTGGTGCCGTGACTCGCAATTGCGTCTGGGTCGGGTTGGGCCAGGCACCCTGTGCGACAGCCAGATAGGTTTTTTCCAAGCGATGTTCGCTAAACAACCGGCCGACGTCCTTGTTCCAGCTTTGCGCCGTGGTGAAGATCATCAGGCCCGAGGTGTCCTGATCGAGGCGGTGGTGCAAACCCACGTAGCCGCCGACATGTTGTTTGAGCAATTCGTAGAAGGCGTGGTAATCCGCATCGCGGCGGCCTTGGGTGGGTAGGCCGCTCGGTTTCAGCGCGGTGAGATAACCCTTGTGGCGCGACAGCAGCCAATCTTCTTGAAAGGGGACCGGTTCGTAAACCAGTGGCAAACGGAAAAAAAGCTGAACGACTTGACCGGCTTTGACGGTGGCGTGCTGGTTTTTACAGCGGTGTTTGCCGAGATAGGCGCCACCCATGGTGATCAGTAGCTGGGCCTGTTGCGGGGTGAGGCCGCCGAGGGTTGCCACCACTTGGTGGAAGGCTTGGGGGGCACCGCGATGGGCGCGTTGGCAATGCTGTAAACGAGACACGGTATCCTCTTTAAAAAACAAACGCGGCGCGCGCGCGTTACGGCCAACCTAGCACACTTTGGTTCGGCGCATTGACAAGCGCGTGGCATCCGTGTTCTGGTGTGATCCGGCAAAGCGTCGTGCATTCAGGTTTGGGTGCCTGCGTTTTTGGTGAAACATTCGGCGGTTGACCACCGCTTGGGAGCGTCTTTGCATGGCCCTTCGTATCTTAGTTTTGTTTCTTGGCGCTGTTTTGTTGGTTGGCTGTAATCGGCCTGAGACCCCGCCGCCCGAAACGGTAATGCCGGAAGCACCGGCGCCTTCGATGTTCCGATTGCCGGCGAATGTACAAGCGCAAGCGCCCAACGCCCAGCGAGATTTCGACGCCGTTCTGCCTTATTTGAGCGAGCGCTTTATGGTGAAACCCGAGTTTGTGTTCATCGATGAAACGGTCGCCAACAAACACTACGGCCGGATTAATACCTTGGTGGTTTGGCTCCAGTTCTTTCACATCAGTTATTACCGTGGCGAGGAACTGGTATGGAGTGGGTCCGTTCTTTTGGGCGAAGGTAATAGTGTTGGGCTGGTTGCCAAACGCGGTTTTGTGTGGAACCTGGACGCCATGCCGAGTGGCGGGACGCGTTTAACCTTTCGTGCCGGCGCGCAGGATTGGCGTTACACCTTTGCGCATGGCAAGTCGGGTGATGTGATGGTCGGCCTGGGCGAGGAACGCGTTTACATGGTGCATCACCATATCTTGCGATCCGAGCTCATCGGAAAACCCGATCAGTCCTTGCCCAAGCCCCGTATGCCTGAAGTACAAACCCCTTAGTTTTTGGCGGGCAAAAACTCGATTTTGCCGAACGCCATTTTGACGATGGCCCCGGTTTTGGGGTTGAGGTAGTAGTCCTGGTATTCTTCGCGTTCGGGTTGCATTTGCACCTGATAATGGCGCGCCGGCACCGAGATGCTTTTGATGTAAACGCGGGTTTCGCCGATGTAGCGCACCTTAATGGGCGCGATTTTTTCTTCGTTTTCCAGGTAGATCGGATAACTGATCTCGTCGCCCGCCTTGCGCAGGTCGCGGAAGAACATCAGCGGAAACACGTTGATGTAAACCGGTTCGGTCACCGGCACCTTGATTTCGCGGGTGTCGCCGCCTTTTTCCACGGCTGTGGTTACCAGGTGGCCGTCGACGATCTTGGTGGTCCACTTGGTTTCAGAGAGGCCGCGCACTTCGTCGGCGGTCGTGGAGATCAGGTGGTAGTCTTTATCGACCAAGGTTGTGCGTTTCTTGGAACGGCGGACCCTGGTGCCTTGCGAAAATTGAAACATGTAATCAATTTTCATCGCGGCGCCGGAATCTTCGCCGACCTTGGTCAAGTCATAACTCAGTTTCATGGTTCGTTTGCCGTTGTCAAAACCATCGAGGTTGGCTTCGTAAAGCGAGCTGTTACTGCCGCAGGAAATGAGTAGTAAGCATGCGGCGAGGGATAGAAAAATCAACTTTTGAGCTTTCAAGGCTTCTCCTTGATCACGTTTTGGATGTGCGCGTAGAATTTGAATACGTCTAGAAAAAGCGTCGGTTCATTTTTTGTGCCGTTGGGCCGGCCGTCGCCGTCGGGTTATGAAAGTTTCAAGCGAGAGGTGACCTGGTGGGTGAGAAACAAAAACGTTTGGGTGCGTTGCTTCTGGAAGCGGGGTTCATCTCGGATTCTCAACTCGAACGAGCCTTGGCGCGGCAGCGCGATTGGGGCGGTCGGCTAGGCTCTAACCTGGTCATGACCGGCGCGGTCGGCGAAATGGATTTGCTGCGTTTCCTTGCGCAACAAACCGGTTTCGAGGAAATCGACCTCTTCAAAACCAGAATCCTGCCACATATTCTCAAAAAAGTGCCACAAAAACTCGCGGAACAGTACAATCTGATCCCGCTCGATTTGGTCGAAAACCGCTTGTCGGTGGCTTGTGCCGACCCAACCGACCACGAAGCCTTGACCGCCGTGGCGCGTTTGACCGGACATGAGCCGCGTCCTTTTCTCACCACCTACTCGGCCATTTTACGCGGGATTCACCAATTTTATTTAGGGGTACCCGGTGAACCGGCGTTAAATGCGGCGGCCGACGTCGCCGTGGCCGAAGATCAACCGCTACCGGGGCGTGGCATGACCAACCGCTTTAACAACGCGCCGCCCGGCGATCGACTTACGGCGCTGTTCCACATCATGGTCCGCAAAGGATTGATCAGCGAAGCGGAGTTGGCGCGCGAGTTAGGTGCCCTGGCCGCACGGCGTCATGCCTTGCAACAAGAAGGTGATTTTTGAAGGAAAACGAAGGTATCGCCGGCTGTTTCGACGTCATTCTCGGTGACGGTTCTTATCTGCTCGATGTGCCTGCATCGGGTTTGGCCGGTTTACCCGTGCAGCATCGCTTGCCGCTGCGTTTTTGGGAACGCCTGCCCTGGATTGGCAAAATTAAGCGCAACATGTGGGCCAAGCGTTGGGGTGCCAACCTAGACAACCCGCCGCGCTTCTTTAACGATCGCGAGCGGCCCAACGTTTGAGGATGCGTTTGAGTTTGGTCACGGTGGGAATGTCACGAAAGGTAAAGCCGTATTCTTGGAAGTAGTCGTGACTGCTTAACATCGCCGCCACCGTTTTATCGCGGCTCAGGGCTGTATCGACGCCGAGCAACAGTAGTGGCGTTGCCGGGTTGAGACCGGCTTCCAGTCGATTGCGCAGTGCGCCGCGATGCCAGCGGTGGAAGAGTTCTAAATAAAGGGTTTGGTCGCCGTGGTGTAGCACGAAATCGGGGAATACGTAGTCGCCGTTTGGAAGCTGCACGGCTTGTTCGCCGGCTTGCGCACGCCAGCCTGGCAGTTGGTCGGCGACGGCTTGGCACAGCAGCTCAAATTCTGGGGGGATGTAACCGCCCGAAGCTTTGGTGTACGGTTTTAAGGGATGCGTTTGGTCGACCACCAGTGTGCCCGGTGCCTTGCCGCGATAGCGAATCTCGGCGGTGAGCTGCCAGTGCTTTTCGTGGAGTAATACTGGAAAGAAACGGGCGAGATTCATGCCGTAGCGTTTGGTCTGTTGAAACAGACTCAGTGGGCCGTCCAGTGTGAGCCGGTAACCGTCGCCGTCGTGCGCTACATCGACCATCAACTGGTGGAACTTCAGGTGGCGGAACAGGTTGCGCAAGACGGTGATCTCTTTAGCAGGTACCTTAATTACCACCGACTCGGCATGCAGCAACAGGCTTTGTACCAGCGACGCATTGTAGCGGCTGATCAGTTTTTGGCCGTCGACCGGGCGCACTTCCATGAGGGGTTGGTACATGTCGAGGTCGCTGTAAATACGGGCGTCGAGGGTTTCGGGGTCGCTGTTTTGGGCGCTTGCCACCGCCGCACGGTAAGCGTCCAACGAAGGCCAGTCGCCCCGGGCCAACAAGGCGTTGGCGTTGTCGAACAATTGCTCGCGTTCGACCATTAGGTCGTCGGTGGCCGGCTCTTGGAAGCGGCAGCGGTCCCACATCAGCTTGAGTAACCCTTTGGCAACCTGGATGTTGATCGGGCAGCCTTCTAAAATGCGGGCCGTTTCGTCGTTGATTTCGCGTTTGGTGTGGCCGATCGCCTGTTGGAAATAAGTCGCCAGGCAGTCGGCCAGTGCCGCCGCGTCTTCATCCTTCTTCTTGATCCAGGTCGGTTTGATCGCGCCCTTGATGTTGCGATAGCGAATCAGGTCCTTGGTAAGCATGGTGTTTTTTCCTACGTTGGTTGACGAAGTACTCGCGCGTGTCTTTGGCGACGAGTTCGTAGAGGACGGCGGTTTTGCCAGGGCGTGCGCGCAAAATGCGGCCCAAGCGCTGAACGTGTTCGCGCACGCTGCCGCTGCCGGAGACCACGACCGCCACGTTGGCGTCGGGAACATCGACCCCTTCGTTGAGCACTTTGGATGTGACCAACACGCGGAAGCGACCGGAGCGGAAGGCGTCGAGAAAGGCGGCGCGTTCCTTGGCTTTGGTTTGGTGGGTGAGAACCGGCAGGTAAAAGAGGCGGCCGAGGTCATACGCGCTTTCGTTGTCTTGGGTGAACACAATAATGCGGTCGTCGACGTGGCGCTGCAAAATTTGCCAAAGCACCTCGCGTTTGGCGCGTGAGGCCAAGCTCAGTTTTTTTTGGGTTTGATAGGCGCGCAAGGCGGCGCGCCCGTGGGGTGTTTTGCCCGCTTGCCAAATGAACTTGACCCAGCCGTTGGGCTGGCGCAGGTCGATTTGCGACCCACGCAGAAACTCGATGTACTCGGCGTAAGCGGCTTCGTAAGCATCGCGCTCGTCGGGATCCATTTCGACTTCGACCGTTTCGACCTCGTAGGGCGCCAGGGTGTAACCGGTGAGGTCGTGAATATAGGCGCGGTAAACGGCGTCGCCGCACAGTTCGTAGAGCTGTGCTTCGCGGCCGTCGCTGCGTTCCGGCGTGGCGGTCAGCCCCAGGCGAAACGGAGCCAGGTTGCCAAGCGCTAAAAATTGATACTGATCGCCGGGGAGCCGATGGCATTCGTCAAAAATAATGGTGCCGAAGCGATTGCCGATGCGGTCCAGGTGGATCAACATGCTGTCGTAGGTACTGACGGTGACAGCCTCAATCTCGCTGAACCCGCCGCCGAGGCGCCCAATCGGCATGTCAAAAAACTTGCCCAGCACCCCGTGCCACTGCAGGAGCAGATCGATGGTCGGCACGTGAATTAGGGTGGGGCGTCGCGCCGCCGCCATGGCCAAAACCGCGAGGATGGTTTTTCCCGCGCCGGTCGGTAGCACCACGACCCCACGGCAGCCGTTGTCGTGCCAGGCTTGGAGCGCCTCGCTTTGGTAGGGGCGTGGTGTCAGGCTTTCGCGCTGCGGGAAATCGAGGACCCCGTATTGGCGTGCCTCGTCGCGGTAGCGTATGCCGCGATCACGCAGGAGCGTGACCAGTTCGCGGTAACATCGTGCCGGCGCGCGTCGGCACAGTGAGCGTTTGTCCCACTTGAGATCGGGCAGGCCGAGGTTAGGCTCGGCGGGCAAACCTTTCAGTGTCAGCGTGGCGCGGTGAAAGGCGAGCACGGGGATGTCGGGTTCGGTGGTTGTCACGGGCGCTCCAAATCCTGTTTCGCCCCAGTCTAGCCGATCCGCGTCAGCCGCCCAACTGCTTTCACCGCCGCGGATCGCTTAGGTAAAGCGACCGACCTGGATGGTAAAACAGGAACCTTGGTCTGGTCGGGATTGAACCTCAATGTCGCCGCCGATTAAGTTGAGGTACTGTTTGACCGTGGCTAAACCCAACCCGAGGTGACCGTTGTTGCCGCGTGAACCACGACTTTGGTAGAAGGGTTCAAACAGCTTGGGCAACTCACCGAGGTCGAGGCCGGGGCCGCTGTCCTGGAACTTCATGCCCAAACCGCGATCATTGAGGAACGCCGAAATGGTGACCTTGCCGCGCCCGGAGAAACGCACGGCATTGTCGAGCAAGTGGCAGCAAAGGCTTTCCAGCAAATGGACGTCGGTACTCACTTGAATGCCGAGTTCCTGGACTTCGTTGACCCATTCACAGTGGGCTTCGCTGTCGCGTACGCGTTCTTGGAGGCGCGAGAACAGTTCTTCGACCATGACGCGGACGCCGCAGACCTCGGGCAGCGCTAGAATTTTGCCGGATTTGAGTTGGAGAAACTCCACGGCTGCTTCCAGCATGTCGAGCGTGTAATTGATTTGTTCTTCAACAATGAGCACATCTTCTTTTTGTTCGTTGCTGAGGCTGTCTTCCAAATCTTTGCGCAACAAACCCGCGTAACCCATGATGACGTGAATCGGCACCTTGAGGCGCTTGACGAGGGTTTCGGAGAAGCCGCGTTCGTCGCGGGTGGTGCGCACCAGCTTGGTGAGGTCTTGTTGTAGTTGGCTGTTGGTTTTGCGGAAAAAAGCGAGCTGTTCTTGCAGCGTGAGGTTGCCGCTTGTTTGCTGCGCCGTGCCGTCGACCTCTTGCGGGCGTGGCGTTAAAAACGCCAGGAAACCTGGTTCCGCATCTTCGTCGAAATGGTAACCCGCCGTGTGCAGGAAAAACCGCAGCGAGGTGCCGTCTTTGGCGCGCAGCTCAATCTCCTGATTGGCGACGTGGTTGCCGCGCAAGAAGCGACGGATGTACTTGTTGAATTTGAGGCGCTGCTCCTCGCGCATGAAGAGGTCGTTGATAAAGGACACGCGACGCATGTTGCGGTCCGAGTAACCCATTTTGTCGCGCAAGTAGCGGTTGACCAGGGCCACCGAACCGTCGGCACGGAAACCGAGCACACCCAAGGGGGCGACGTCGAGGGTGTGGGTCAGGTTGCGGTGCATGCGTTCCAAGCCCTGTTTGAGCAGGGCTTGGTCTTCGCGGTCAATGATTTCGATGAACAGCATCGGACCTTGATCGTCGCCGAAATCGACAATTGAGAGATCGGCCGGGAAAACCTCGTCGGTGGCGCTTTTACACTGGGTACGCACGATGTGGTAGTGGGCGCGGTTAAGCGAGGTCGAAATTTGGTCGAACACCTCGAGCCATTCTTCAGTGGGGAACAGGTCGCGCAGGCTCAGCTCGGGGCGCTGGCGTTTTAAGAACCGCATGCGTTTGGTGAAGGCGTTGTTCCAGTCGATCAAGGCCAGCGAAGTGGGTTCGACTAAAACGACCGGATGGTCGTAGGCCTGCAATAGAAGGTCGCAGCGCTTGCGCAACACCTTGGCTTTCAGATGGGCATCCATCACGCTTTTTTCGAGTTGCTTGACGAAATCGTCGTTGCGTTTGGCCGCTTCCTTCTCCGTGGTGATATCGACCATCACCCCGACGATGAATGTGCGACCGCCTGGTACTTCCACCAGGTAACAGGACTCAAGTGCCGTTTTAACGGTGCCGTCGGCGCAGGCAAACGCAAATTCGTGGTGGTCGAAAAAGCCGTCCCGTTCGAGGTGGTCGAGCATGATGCGGCGTTTGTGCGGCTCCAAGTAGAGGTCGTGTTCAATGTCGAGTTCGAGTAGATCTTCGACCGAACGATAACCCAACATTTCGACCAGTGCGTCGTTGCACTGCAGGAAACGCCCTTCGACTGACGAGATGTACATGCCGTCGCGAGCGTTAAAGAAAATGGTCTCATAGGGTTCAATGAGGCTGTGGGTACGCGCCACCTTGCCCGACGCTTTTTCCGTCAAAACCACAATGGATTGATCGAACCAGGTCAGCAACTTGGCGAGATCTTCGGTATCACCCGCGTCAACCATGCGCGCCACAATCGCGTTCTTTAAGCGCTGTAGCTGGAAGATGATGTCGGGCAGCGCTTCATCCGTGTTTTCAATCATCCACAGCAGTTGCTGGTCGATCGGTATTTCTTGGGTCAGGTAATCGGCAAGGGCTTCGTAGATGGTGAGCCAGGGTTGGGTGACCCCGAGTAAGTCGCTGTTGGCAAAATCCTCTATCGCTTCCGCAATCCATTTTCTGACGTTTTGCATAATGAGCGTCGCCACCATCGTAGGCCTCAATCAATACCGCAATAGGCTCCAAGGAACCGGTGCGGTCCATTTTTGATAACGGTTGGTTTTGCGTTTTGGAAACAGGGATTGGAACATTTTATAAATGATAAGCAGAGACGGTTCCCTTTTGGGGTGAGACGTCGTTTCACCCTGAAAGGTTTTATAAATATCACTGAAACTTTTCATGAGACCGTCCAAGTGGTTCCATTCTATGCCTGGCCGGTCGCGATTTCAATGGCTGCAATGTAAAACAAAGACGACTTTCGGCAACGGCTAGAGGGTCCGCCTGTCCTCAAGAGTAAGTCTTTTCTTCGGTGGGGTTTGGCGCGGGTGTGTGTCTTCGTTCACCGCGACCGTTCACGCGATTTCCGACCGGCCGGTTTGTCAGGTTGCGGCAGTGGTCGAGCTTTTGTTCATGAGGGCGCCGTGCCGAACACTTTCGCCAATCGGGTATAATGCCGCCTGAACGCCGCTTGCGGCCGCTTTGAGAGGAGCTACGATGGATCACCAAGACTATATGCGCGCTGCTTTTCAACTTGCCGACGATGCCGCCGCCGCCGATGAAGTACCGATCGGCGCCTTGTGCGTGCGTGAGGGCGTGCGTTTGGGTGAGGGCTACAACCAAAATCTGACCCTGTGCGATCCCTCGGCTCACGCCGAAATTATTGCGCTGCGCGAGTCATGCCGGTATGTCGACAACTACCGTCTGCTCGACGCGACGCTGTACGTAACGCTTGAACCTTGCTTGATGTGCTTCACCGCGTGTGTCCATGCCCGCGTCAAACGCATTGTGTTCGGGGCCTACGATCCCAAGCAAGGTTTCACGCACATTCTCGACGACGCGCAACGCGGCCGGCTCAATCACCAAATTGAAGTGGTGCCCGGCGTATTAGAAGAAGAAGCCAAAGCGCAAATTCAGGCCTTCTTCCGAGAGAAACGCGAACGCGGCAAACGCAAATGGATGCGTGGCGCCGGCCTGGAGCCGTCCGCTTAAACGAGCCATTCCACCCCTTAAGGAGTTCCCCATGTCCGACGTGCAGATTCGCATGGCGGTGGCCGACGACGCCGCCGTGATTCTCGACCTCATCAAACAACTTGCCGAGTACGAAAAAGCATTGCATGAAGTGGCCTGCACCGAGGCTGATATTTTGCGCGACGGCTTTGGCCCGCATGCGTTGTGGGAGTGCTTGATAGCCGAAATTGATGGGCAAGTGATTGGTATGGCGTTGTTTTTTCCGACTTGGTCGACCTGGACCGGTCACGCGCGCTTGTATTTAGAAGACCTGTTTGTCACGCCGGCAGCACGTGGCCGCGGCGCCGGCTTGAGCCTGCTGCGTCGTCTGTCGCAAATCGCCAGAGAACGCGGGTGGTCGTGTGTTGATTGGCAGGTGCTCGATTGGAACAAACCCGCCGTCAACTTTTACGACGGCTTGGGCGCCGAGTACCGCAAAGAGTGGTGGAATTATCGCCTGCAGGGCGATGCTTTGGTCAAGCTGGCCGAAGGCTAAGTGCCGCGACGACCGGCAGCGCCGGCCGTCCACGGTCCAAACGTCAACTAAGCATTTTCGCGGTAGCGGTTTTCGAGGAAACGGAAAACCGCGCGCAAGGCCGATGCTTCGCCGCCTTTAGGTGAGCCCGGCATGGCATCGTTGCGCCAGCCGAAAATGTCGAAGTGGATCCAGTTGCGGAACGGTTTAACAAACTCGTGCAGATACAGCGCCGCCGTAATTGAACCGCCCAGCCCGCTAGGTGCGCAGTTGTTGAGGTCGGCAATCGGGCTTTTCAGCATTTTGCGGTACGGGTGCCACAACGGCATGCGCCAGACCGGGTCGGCCACTTCACCGGCCGCCTTTTCCAGGGCGTGTGCCAGTTCGTCTTCCTGGGTCCAAAATGCGGGTAAATCCTGGCCAAGCGCGACGCGTGCCGCACCGGTCAGTGTCGCCATGTCGATTAACAAATCGGGATCTTCGGTCAAGGCCTCCGCCAAGGCGTCACACATCACCACGCGGCCCTCGGCGTCGGTGTTACCGATTTCGACGGAAATGCCTTTGCGGGTTTGAATGATGTCGCCGGGTCGGTAGGCGCAATCACCGGGTGAGTTCTCCACAGCGGGCACCAGCAGGCGCAGGCGAACCGGCAGTTTTTCGGCCATAATGAGCTGCGCCAATCCCATGGTTACGGCGCCGCCGCCCATGTCTTTTTTCATCCAGCGCATGTTGGCGGCGCTCTTCAAATCGAGCCCGCCGGTGTCGAATACGACGCCCTTGCCGACCAGCGTGAGTTTGGGGTGGTCGGGATTGCCCCAGCGCAGGTCGATCAGAGCCGGCTCGCGACTGCTGCCGCGACCGACGGCGTGGATGGCGGGGAAGTTTTGGTCGAGTAGAGCTTGGCCTTTGGTAATCGACACCTCGGCACCGTAATCGGCGGCAATGCGTTGGGCTTCGGCGCTCAACTCGCCCGGGCCCATGTCCTGTGCCGGGGTGTTAACCAGATCGCGCGCCAGAGATACCGCCGTCAGTTGGTGTTCAAGCGCCGCACGGCTTACTTTTTCCGGCACAAAAATCTGGGCGAGCGGTTTGTCTTCCTTGCTGAGGTAACGCGAGAACTTGTAGCCGGCCAAACCCCAGCCCAGCAAAAATTGTTGCAGTTCGGCCGCGTCGAAATCGCTGTCGGCTAAATGAACCGCTGTTCCGCTCGGCAATCCTGCCGCCGCCTTGGCGCCAAGTATGACCCAACCGCGCGGGTCTTCCGGCCAACCCTTGGTGCCGAGCAGGACCTTGGCGGCGTTGCCGTCGGTATTGGGAATAACAAGGGTCGTTCCGAAGGAGGCCTCGAAGCCGGTGTGCTTCAAAAATGCTTGGGTGAACGAATCGGCCTCGTCGCGGAAAAGCTGCAGGTCGTCCTTGTTGACAAAAAACAAGGGAATTGTGTCGGCGAGCGCCTTGCAATAGATATCCATCGAAACCTCCGAATTGAGTGTGATGGCCCTATTCTGGCGCATGCAGCGAGTTCGGTGCGCAAAAAATTTCAGACAAAGGCGGTACCGGCCTCGGCGTGCGTTCTTCAGCGCCTTTTTCCAGGACGGCGGGCGCGGGTGGTGTGTTCGTCACGAGGGTGTTGCGTTTTTCGTCGTCTGATTTTACTCCCGGCATTGGTATGATGGAGCCTGTCTCGCCGTTTTCCGGCTGGGTATGAATTTTCGGAGGTGTCCTGTGAAGCAACTGTTCATTCGCTACTGCGGCATGTGAAACTACAAACCCAAAGCAACCAGTTTGGTTGCCTATTTAGAAAAGCTCGATTCGTTTGAAACCAAACTCGAAGTTGGTTCCGGCGGTGTGTTCGATGTGTTTGTCGATGACCGTCTCATTTTTTCCAAACACCAGGAGAACCGGTTCCCCGATCATGATGAAATCCGCCAACGCCTTTCACTTTAAAGAACCAAGGGTCGCCGATGGGGTTGAGCCACTCTGCGCCGGTGACGGGCCGTTTCGACCCAACGTCGCCGCGCTGATTGTGCGCCGCATCGACGGCCGTTTTGAAACACTGATGGGCGAGCGATTGGATATGCCGGGCGCGTTGCACTGGCCGCAAGGTGGCATTGAGGCAGGGGAAACGCCGGAGCAGGCATTGCAGCGCGAGGTGGCCGAGGAAATCGGTGTGAACGGCGTTGCGGTGCTTTATCGTTTTCCGTTTGGCTTGCGCTACCGATTTCCCGCGAGCATGGGTCAAAAATTTGCCCCGCGTGTGGGTCAAGAACAGCATTATTTTTTGGTGCAATTACAGGAAAACGATCCGCCGCGTTTGGCTGAGGTCAGCGTGCCTGAATTTCGCTATGTGGCCTGGGTGCCCTTGACCGATGCGGCGGAAACGGCCGTTTGGTTTAAACGGCCGCTTTACGAAACCGTCATTGACCACGCCATGCAGGTGTTGACGCAAGACAAAATTACTTAAATTTGGCGCGTACGGCCTCAATCTGTTGGTTCAGCCAGGTTTCCAACTCCGCCAATTTCTTCTGGAACGCTTCCCAACTGAAATCGCCGTTCTGGAACTGTTTCTCAAGTTGTTGGTATTTTTTTTCCGCTGCTTGGCGCAAATCGGCCAACTTCTCGCGGGCACGGCTGCTCAAGTCCGTTTGATCGTCGCTCTCAAAGGCCTTGTCGATTTTTTTCTGGAGCTGTTGCCAGCGATCACGGGCTCGGTCACCGAACTTGTCCCATTCAATTTTGGCGAGTTTTTGGGTGATATCGGTGTTTTTGATGTAATCCATGGCGCCCCAGTCGCGCGTGTCGACCCAGGCTTTGTCGAATCCCCATTCGTCTTTTTGAACGATATGGAGGCCGGACTCGGTTTGGATGATCTGGTAAGAAAGTAGAAAAATGGCAAGCCCCGCCAAGAGTGCGATGACGGCGGCAAAACGAAACACCCATTTAAACATTGTGTCTCCCGGTAAAGGTGCGGGTACCCGGCGCCAGAGGCGGCGGTCCGGGTCGGCGATGGTTGATCGCCTTTAAGCTTACAGGGAAACCGTTTTAAGTACAGTGGGCAACGAGGTGACTCAGAATTTAGCGTGGTCGAAGCCGAGCTCTTCGATCACGTGGCGAATGGCCTCGAGTTGCTCCTTGCTGCAATCCAATAATTTAAAACCGGTATCGTAAATTTCTTCGGTAGGGCCCTGGCGACTCCAAATGCTTTGCGCCTCAAATGAAAAGCTTTCTCCGTATTCACCCGATCCGGGAAGGGTGACTTTGAGTCGGAAGACCTCGCCCACCTCAATAGACTGGTTGCTCATTAACATGATGCCGCCTTCGGAAATATCGACGATATATCCGAGTTGCTGTCGGGTGTCGAGGTCAACGACGCCGAGGTAAAAAATCAAGTGGCGGCGTTCTAAGATGCGGCGATTACTGGCTATCATGGCTGCTGCTCCTACACTAAATTCGACCCACCGAGTGGGGCGGCCTTGCCAGGCGTCACCAAGGTGACCACCGGCAGGGTGACACTGGTTGGACGGGGTAAGTAAGGGAGGCCGCTTGGTGTCGGTGACGAAGTACCGAACCGCGGGCCAAGGTAGCGTCCCATCTATCGATCCAGAAAAAACAGGCGTTGTCGTGGTTGATCGCACAACGCGGCTAAACCGTGGTTGTCAAGCGCATGCAATAGTTAGCGGTTGGTTTTCTGACGAATTACGTGGGTGATGTCGAGGAGACGAGGGCTTGAGGCGACACGATCACGCCGTTGTTGTCAGCGTAAAGGAAGTCACCGGGATTGAAATGAACACCGGCAAAGGTGACGGTACGGTTGCGTTCACCCATGCCTTTTTTCTCAGTTTTGCGCGGATGGGCGGCCAAAGCCTGGACGCCGAGATCGATTTCAGCGACGACATCGACGTCGCGGATACAGCCGTAAACGAGAATGCCTTGCCAAAGGTTTTGTGCAGCCAGGGCCGCTAGACGATCACCGACCAAAGCACGGCGCATGGAACCGCCACCGTCAACCACCAGCACTTTGCCTTCTCCCGGCTCACCCAAAACTTCGCGCACCAACGAGTTATCCTCGTGGCACTTAATGGTTTCGATGCGGCCGGCGAACGCGCTGCGCCCGCCGAAACTCCGAAAGATCGGGTCGGCGATGGAAACGACGTCGTCGTGGGCGTCACAGAGGTCGGGCGTACAAAACATGACCTGGGCTCCGAAACGGGGATCTTCGAAAAGAACGTCCCATCATTATGCGGGCTTCTCGGTTCTGCGCCAACCGAAACCTTTAAAAAGTTGGATCGACGTCGGCGCTGGGCGTTTGCGGCGGTTGCATAAAATCTTGGCTGGGTTCACGTGCCAAACTGTTCAAACCGCCGGCCAAGGCTTCCATTGCAATCGGCAATGCGTACAAGCTGCCGTAACCCGCGTGTTCGACCACGACCGCCACCGCCAGCTTGGGGTTGTCGGCGGGTGCGTAACCAATAAACCAGGAGTGCGGTCGTTTTCCTTTGCGGCCGTGCTGGGCTGTTCCAGTTTTGCCGGCGCTGGGAATTAGCATAAAACCGGCGTCCATCTGACCGCGTTTGGCGCTGCGAAACACAACCCGGCCGTCAATTTCACCGCGATAAATCTGCGCCCCGTAATAACCGGTTCCGCCGCTGAGGTTCATGGTCGCGCGACAGGCTTTCTGTAGTTCCTGTGCCACATCCGCCGCCATGACGGTTTTGACCTTGCCGTATTGCAACTGTGAAAAGGGGAGCGGGTTGTGGTCGGCTGTGACCAGTGCGCCGCGGCGGCGACCTTTAATTAAACGCGGCGCCACCCAGCGGCCGTTGTTGGCGACCGCCGCCATGAGACCGGCCATGTGCAGGGGATGGCTTTTAATTTGGTTTTGACCCAACGAAAATTGCGCCACCAAACGGAAGTCGCCGCGTTTGTCGAAATCAATGTGTTGCGGACCGCGATAGGCGGTTGGTGCCGCCGTCAGCCATTCCTTGGCGTCCGCGACGCCGTCGGTGAGATTCATGACCTGGTTGAAACCCAGGCGGTTGGCTGTTTCGGCGGTGCGGCCACCCAAGACCACGCCCTTTTCGGCGAAGTAGGTGTTGGAAGAGAAGGCAAAAGCTTGGCGCATATTGATTGGGTACTGGTGCACCTTGTTTTGGTTGTTGCGAATTTTGAGGTACACGGGCTTTTCTTTGACGCGCACACTGGGTCGGGTGAGGTCCGGATGCTCGAGCATGCTCGTCGCCACTACGGTTTTGTAGGTGGAGCCGGGAAAATGTAGCTCATCCCAGGCGCGGTTGAGCAGTGGGCGATTGTCGCGGTCGCGAATGAGGGCGTCGTAATTTTTGCGCAATGCGGTGGTGCTCGGGGCTTCGCTGCTCACCGCCGCCAAAATGTGACCCGACTCGATTTCCATTAAAACAGCCGCGCCTTTAAGACGACCCTTTTTGGGGAATTCAAACAATTCGTACAGGTGTGCCGACAGCTCGCTGTCAAGGGTCAGTTGTAAATCATCGCCCTTGCGATCACGGCCGCGTAACCCGGCCAATTCATGCAGGCCGCGGTGCGGTTTGGGGGCCAGGGCTGCTTCCATTTTTTGTTCAATACCAAAGCGATAGGGTAAACCCACGACGTGGAAGACGCCCTCGTGTAGGTTGTCCCTTTGACGGCGACCTTTGTCCCAGCCGACAATTAACTGGTTGTGGCGGTCGTAGATCGTGCCGCGCGGCAAGACACGCGTGACGGAAAAGACGTTGGTCTCGCGGAAGTAAAATTCGTCGGCGGAAATGACGCCGTCATCATTGTTGAGGCGCTGGACGTTGTTGGCGGCCATCAGAAAGTGGCGGCCGAAGGTGGTTTTTAACATGCGCTGATGGTACGCCGCTTGATCACAGTAGGGGGCGCCGTCTTGCCATTTAATCAAACGTTTCTTGGCCAGCGCTTGCCACTTACTCGGCAATGTTTGTTCGGTGACGCCCTGTAATTCACCTTGTGCCAGTGCCTGTTCGAAAGCGGCGACCTGACGGCCGAGACCGAAGTTGACACGCGTGTACCGATAAAACGCATCCCAGTCAGCCTGAACGCCGCGTCGACGTGTGCCAATGAGCAAACCTTCATCGACAAAGGTCTGGAAGTTGCGCTGGTGTTCGTAATCTTCAATGTAACCCTGTGAAAACGGATCGAGCACGCTGTTGCGAAAGGCGCCGGCCAACAAGAGCAAGGTAACGCCGGTCATCGAGAATAAGGGGATCAGCCAATGGTAGCCGCTGAGTTCGTCGCGTTCTTCCGGCTGTTTCACGAGGCACCTCCCGGTTCCGTGGTGGTGGAGCCGGCGCGAAAGGCGCGACCGCCGAGTACCAGTTCGTCGTTGAGCGCGCTTTGACCGAAGCCGGGCTCGATTTGGCTGAAATCGGGATCGCGGTTCAGGGTTGGTGCTTCCATGGCGATCGGCATTGGGATGCTCATGACCTGACCGGTGGCGGTGACTTGGGCCGGTCGAGTGTGTCGTGCCACCAAACCGAGCATCAGCGCCAGCACACCGAGGTTGACGACCAGACTAGAGCCGCCCGCCGACACAAAGGGAAGGGTTAAGCCGGAAAGCGGCAGCAAGTTGAGGTTGCCGGCGACGATCACGACTTGCTGAACGAAAAGCACCATGACGACGCCCATCATAAAGGTGGCGTCGCGGCTGTGACCTTTGACGAGGAAACGCGCCAGTTGAATGCCGCGAATACTGAAGGCCCAAAAGGCGACCAACAGGGTGGCGGCGCCGAGCCAGCCTTTTTCGGCCAAGACAGCCGTAAATATGTAATCCGATTCAATGACCGGTACTTTGTAGGCGCGGCTCATGCCGAGAGCGGTGCCCCACAGATCGCCGGAGGCCTGGGTCCACAGGGCATAAGTCATTTGACTGGAATACTGGAGTGGGTCGACGAAATCCATGATGCGGTGGTACACCATCGAGGGCTGCTTGAACCAAAAGGCTAGGAACACCACCAACCCGATCGCACCGAAGGCGCCCGCCAATAAATCGAGGCGGCCGCTGACGGATACGAACATCCACAAACAGACGAGCACCAACACCATAATCGGGCCCAGGTCTTTTTGCAGTAACAGCACCAAAAACAACGAAAAACACATGACGGCAAGTGAGATCAACGACGAGAGACGCCTGCTTTTTTGGAAGGAATAGGCTTTTTTCTCGAGGAAGGCGGCGACCACGTAAACGAAAAGGATCTTTGAGATTTCAATGGGTTGAATGGTCAAGGGGCCCAGTCGGTACCACAGTTTGCGACCGCCGGAAAGTGCGGTCCCAAAGAAAAAGGTGCCGCCGATGAGGGCGATGGTGATCAGCAAAACAATATAGGGATAGCGGTCGGCGAAGTTCATGACCCGTTCGCGTACCGCCGGTGAAACGACAATGCCGAAGGCGATGGCGCCGATTAAGAAGAAGACGGCTTGGTTCCAACCGATCATGGCGGTTTTGGCGCGGTCAGGGCCGAGCCGCACCAGCACGAGGATTCCGGTGTAAATGAGGTGGCAAACGATGGGCAGCAAGACTTCGTCGACGTCGGCCCAGCGTTTCTTGACGCCGTAGAGCACCAAGGTGGCGGCGCCGCACATCAGCCAAACGGCCAAAAGGTAACCGCGAAAGCCGGTGATCATGGGGATTACCAGGTGTTTGTAGGGCTCAAAATTGGCGCTGCCGTAAAGGTAGGGATCGCGGATATCAAAACCCAAAGGCACCATGACACACAACCACATCCCAAACAGGACCCATGTCGCCAACAAGTAGCGGCGCTCGAATATTTCAGGGGCGGTCGGCCCCGCGCGTACAATGCGTTTCACCAGAATGATGACTAAAACGATTTCTAAACTTTGCAAGACGGCACGCAATAAAAAAGGGCGATTTTCCGCCGATAAAACCAGCAGCACAAACAGCGTGACCTGCCAGATAACATAAAGCGCGACACCGGTGAGCAAGATACGAAGCCACAGCGACTTACGCTGGGACACGAAGGCCGAAGCCCGCTCCAGTCGATTCACGAAGTTCTCCCTCTCCCTTTGGTTGACCACCCGACGACGGTTGACACCGAGCAGAGAGGGGCATGCGGCCTGGACCTTTCACCTCAGGTGTGAATCGCGGCCGCCGTCACGGCGGCTTAACTGGAGAAGGGTCGAATCAGGCAGCAAATTCGGTAGGGATTGGCGTTGCCGCGGAACTCGTTTTTCTCGGCGATGGTCGGCGTGTTTTCCACCAGGGTGTAGCGCAAATCGCTTTGATCGGCGGCGTGATTGGTCCAAATTTGGGTTTGGGCGCCGCCTGGCAACGGCAACACGCGGGCCTGTTGCGGCGAGGGCAGGTGCAGGTTAAAAAAGGCGGCCAAGAACATCGCTTGGTCCCACGTGATCGAACCGGCAATATGTTCGTTGTCGGGGAAGGGGTGGCGCGGTACCAAGGGCGCCTCCGGCCAAGCTGGATCGGCCTGGGACAGTTCGCGCACGATGGATTCAGGCACGAACCCAAATTGCAGCGAAAGATCGGGATGATCAATCCAAGCCAGCACCGGCGCGCCCGAAATCACCGAGTTTGACGACACGATGTGGTCGAAGCGCGAGGCGCGCATTTGCTTCATTTGAATCTGCATGGAGCTGTAAGTTTCGTGAATTGGACTGACGCGCGAGGGCGTCGAATTGCCGCTTGTTTTGATGACACCGCGGCCCTCGGGTTTGGCAACTTTGGTCAGGACTTCGTGCAAGTAGCTAAAGGAACCAATGCCCTCGGAAAAGTCGTCGTAGGGCGTGGTGGGAAATAAAAAGGGATCGAGCGCATGGGTTAAGGTGGGTACACCTTCCCGCAACCAGTTACGCGATTTTTGCGCGTTGGGTTCGACATTTTTGATCCAACCCATTAGGCAGATACACAGGGCGTAGACGTCCTGCAAATCGTTGCGTAGAAATTGGCCGCGAATTGGTTTGCGCAAATTCTGGATGTCGGGGTGCAGGTAACCGGGTTTGCCGCAACCGATCAGTTGCACAATGGGTTTGTCGATGTCGTGAACCAAGCCGAAATCACCCAGCTTGAGTTGGCCGTCGGCGGTGAGGAACAAGTTGTCCAGAGCAATATCGCGGTGGTATAGCCCGTCTTCCTGCATGGCGGCTAATAGCTCGATGACCGGCAACATCCGCGTTACTTTTTCACGCCAGTCGAGGTTGGAGTGAAGGTTGAGTTGGAGCGTGCCGCCCGGCACAAATTCCATGACAAAGGCAACGTAACTGCTGTGCAACTCCAAGGGGGTGACCGCCGCATCAAATTCGCGAAACGCCCACAGTACCGAGGCTTCTTGTTCCAACAACAACTTCCATGACTTGTGGCTGAGATTGTTGAATTTTGCTTCCGGGTTGTTGATTTGTGCCGCGCTGGCGGCTGACAGCAGGTACTTGAGCACGGCCGGCTTGCGCGACAAGGTCCACAAGATCTTAAGCGTTCGGCCGCAGCCGCCTTCACCGAGTTTCCCCAAAATTTTATGGTGAAAACCAGGCCAAATCTGCTGCACTTCCAGCGTCAGCTCTTCCAAATAATCGGCGTTTTGGCTTTCTTGAATATCGGTGATATCGGTCTGCGCCATAGGGGGGACTCTCTCACGGGTGACGGGTTGGCTCTAGTGGGGACCGCTGTTGCGGGCGATGCGGGCAAAGACGGCCCCAATCATAAGCAAAAAGGATGCACCATTTTCCACTATAGGTCGTCCTTTTCGCGTTGGCTGTTGATTTTTACGGCGAATTTGAATTTAGTCTAGCACTTTGTGACCGGAAGCGGCGCGATGTTCGCGTTGCGCGGTGTTTGCTACGTAAAAAGACCGGGAACGGGTTCCCGGTCTCAGCGGCCGCGGTGACGGCCGCTTGCATTGCCAAGGCGCGATAGGTTGCGGCGATTTTGCTCGTGACACAAGGTGCCTTTTCAACTTAATTGGCTTCAGACTTTTTTGCGCAATCAACCACAGGGATCGCGCCTTTTTGGTTACATCACTCGCAAGGGTAGCCCGACTTTGATGTTGGTACTGGACAGGCCGTTTAGTTCCTGTAGCGAGGCGACGTCGGTACGGTACTTTTTGGCGATCAGGTGCAGCGAATCACCGCGTTTGACAGTGTGGATTTTGAACGAACGGCCAGGCAAAAGAATGACTTGACCGACACGGGGTACAAAGCGGCCACCGTTGCGCATATAAATTTCGTTTTCATCGGTATCGTATTTGGCGCTTAGATTGCGAACGGTTTCGCCCGGCTTAATGCGGTGCGGTTTCCAGACGCTGTCGCCGAGCGCGGGGCTGGATGAGGCTGGCCTGTTCGCCGGCATTGCCGCCGGAGTCTTCGCCGGCGTTGCCGTCTCCGGCCTTGCGCTAGGGGTTGTGCTTGGCTGCGTGGCCGCCTGCTGTAAAGGGTCGTCCTCGATTAGGGTCGCTTCGGGCAGTGGTGGTAGCGCGGTGTCGACGAGGGAGGCCGGGGTTTTGGGCGGTATCGGCCAGTACCAAAAAGCGATGGCGCCGGAAAAGGCAAAGCCGAGCATAAAACAAAAGGCGTGGCTCAACACGCGTAGGTTTTTGAGGTCGGCACGTGTCGCCCCCTTGGTGAAGACGGCCCGCATGCCGGTCATGGCGGTGCGGCGACGTGCTCTGGCCGGCTCGGCGCCCGCCGCTGCCGGCGGATCGGGTTGTCGCCCGCTCAGTGGTTTGTCAAGTGTCTCTGGTTGCGTGGGTTCGTCGCGAAGTTGGACCCGTTTGAGCGGACGTTCCCAGGCATTTTCATCGCCGGCCGGTTTGGCGGCGCGTTCTCGGTGCGACCCGCCTTGGCGACGTTCGGCGGCTTCCTCATAAAAGAACGGTTCGGTTGAAAACTCTGGATGGGACACAGCTTCACCTCCTGCGCCGATAGGGAAGTGCTCTGCTTTTTTCTTACACCGGTTGGCTGTTGTTGGTGCCGTGTGCGCACCTGAAAAAGCGACACTTGCGTTGTCGCCCACCTGATTCGTGCGAGAATAAACGGCGCCCACCAACGCGGAATTGTGGGCAACGCCAAACCAAAGAGGCAGCATGACGGCAAAGGAAACAGAGAACGAAAAAGCCAAAGCAGCGCCGGCGCCGCCGACCAAAGGTGCGATTAAGCGCCGTGCGTGGTTGTGGTGTTTGTTGTGGATGTTGTTGGCGGTGTTCGGTTTTTATCAAATGCAGCATCATTTTTTGACCTATTGGGATCACCGCGAGCCGTTGGCGCTCAGTTTAGACGCGTACCTGGATTTTCGTCCACGCGACCGCTTGTTGCGGCTGTCTCATTGCAGCATTAACTACACGGAGGCCTGGCAGACGGACAGCGGTGAGAACGGCGAGGTTCCCCTGTTGCTGGTGCCGGTGCGACGCGACCATGATTCGGCCCAGGCCGCGCGGATTGTGTTGGTCGAACGCGATCGCCTCGACTTGCTTGCGTTAACCGCCGAGCTCGAAGCGCAGCGTGATGACGAGGCGCGTGAGACCTTCCTCAAAAGCCATTTCAACGATTTGTTTCGCGAAGAAACAGTATCGGGTTGGCTGACCCCGGCCGGCGAGGTGCCGCGTTCGTTGCAGCGCGCCTTCGAAGAGGCCGACGCCGATATCGCACCGGATTTCGTGATGCTGGAACGGGATTGGCACCCGGGTCTCAAACCTTTCCGCTTGTGGTTGTACTTCACCGTGGCGAGCAGCCTGGTCGGTTGGTTGCAGCTTAAGTGGGGGGCGTTTCAGGTGAAACGGCTGGAGAAACGGCTCGTGGCCGCCGAAAAAACCGCCGAAGTGGCAAGCTAACTAGTTGTCCGTGCGTTTGGGCAAGCCGGAAACCACCAAGGTCAAGTCGTCGTTTTGCTCGCCGGACGATAGGAAGTTAAGCACGTCTTCCAGGATTTGATCTTTAAGGCTGTAGGCGTTCAGTGCGGCGTTTTTGCTCAACACCTCTTTGAGGCGGTCGATGCCGTACATTTCGTTGTGGAAGGTCATTTCATCGAGGCCGTCGGTGTAGAGGATGATTTTGTCCTCGGCTTCCATCTGCAGGTCGGCAACCTTAATAATGCGGCCAAACACCTGATTTTTGGCGATGCCGATGGCCATGCCGGGTGGTGCCAGTTCGTGGACGGTGCCGTCGCTTTTGACGTGATAGGCGGGGCAATGGCCGGCCCGCGCCAGGCGGCCGCGACCGGTGGCCGGGTCAATCAGGAGGTATGCGCCGGAAATGAACACGTTGGATTTGAGTGCGCGAAACAAGATTTCGTTCATTTTGAGCATGAGTGCGTGGGGATCGTTCCACAGGTGGGTGAGGGCGAGCAAAACCCCTTTGAGCTCGGCCATATAAAACGCGGCCGAGGTGCCCTTGCCGGAAACGTCGGCGATGAAAATGCCGACCTCGCCGCTCTCTACGTTGAGGATTTCATAGTAATCGCCGCCAACCTCGCGCGCCGGGATACAGGTGGCGGCAATGCCGTCGACCCATTTGAGCGCGGCCACATCGGTCAGCAAGCTCATTTGAATATCGCGGGCGATACGCAGCTCTTCTTTGAAGCGCTGCTGTTCGAGGACCTGCTGAACCAGGGATTGGATGTTGTCGACCATGCTGTTGAATGATCGGCCCATCGAGCCAATTTGGTCTTTGCCCAAGTAGGGCAGGCGGTAGTTCAATTGGCTTTGGCCAATGCGTTCGTGGCCGGTGGCGATAATGTTGAGGGATCGCGTGATGTAGGAAACCAGAGAAATGCCGTAAATAATGGCGATGAACTCACCCAGCAGTAAGAACAGGGCGACGCCGATGATGATTTTAAGGACGTGCTCTTTTTCTTCGGAATGGAAGATGTTGAGCGAGCCGCCGCGGCCGGTGATTTCTGAAAGCAGTGATGGTTCGATGTCAAAGCGCATCTTGCCGTAATGGTCGTAGTAACCGGTCTGCCAGTCGAGGACTTGGATGTCCCAGGTCGAGGAGAAAATACGCAGCAAAAGACGCAGGTACCATTTGCCTTCGGAACGGTCCGAGCTAATGGTGCCGTCTACGCTGACCAGTGAAATGCGCGCGTTTTCCGCCTCGCGTAATTTGTTGAGGAAGCCGATGTTGGTCGGCATTGAGGCCACGACCAGGTAGCTGCCGTTGTCGCCCAGGTCGACCATGCTGATATGGCACAGGTACAGGTTGCCGTCACGGCTAATGATGTCGGTGAAGCGGCGCCGCATCCAGGTCGGGTAGATGCGTTCGAAAGGGCGGCTGTCCTCGGCAACAAAAGCGTCGGCTTGTTCGCCGTCACTTTCGCGGTAAATCGAGGCCATTTGACGCGGGGCCCCGGGGAATTTTGGCGTGAGGTAGTAGACGTCGATTAAACATTCGTCGCTGCCGGAGAATCGCGGTAACTCTTTTTTGCGCACTTCGTTCACGAATTGGGCGATTTCCGCTTCCGTCATTTGCGATTCGAAGCTGAGCTGCAGTTCGTTGTGGATGCGCGTGACGCACTCTTCGAGCTCGCGTGCGAATTGGTCGAGCGTTTTTTCAACCGATTTAACACTGTACAAACCAAAACCCGTGCGCACCATTTCACTGAAAATCATGGTGGTGGTGATGATCGGGATAATCGCAAAGACCAGGTAGGAAAGGAACAGCTTGCGGTTGAGGTAGTAGCGTGCCCACTGGCGTAAGCTTAAGAAAAAGAAGATGTTAAATAGCAGGCCGGAGGTGATAAGAAGGAACAAGCGCGGCAGGGCGCGATAGGCGACTTCCGGCGCTTGGCCCTGGGTTTTTTGGGTGGCGTAGATCAGCTCGTAAACTGGCTCCGGCGACATTAAGGTCACCAGGGTCAGGTAACCAAACAGCACCATCAAAACCGGGGCGGCGAAACCCTTCCAGGCTTGGTTCTTAAAAATCTCGGGCAAAAAATTCATGCTGGGAGTGTCTTTTCCAAGTGTTCGTTAGCTGATCGAATTGACACGGAAGGGTGAAGGGCTAGACAGCACTGCGCCTAATCTACCTTGTTTTGAAGCGATAAGAAAGATTGGGTTTGCCAAAGCGGTACCCAATGAGGGCTGTCAAACAGCACGATGCGCGCCAACTTGACGAGGGTCGGTGACGTTTATGGTGGGTCGCCAAGTTGGGTGTTCGACGGCGGTACCAAGGCGCGACATTGTTTGAGACGTTTAAGCGAGCAAAAAGTGATCAAACGCCGCTTAAAAAAGTTGAAATTTGTTTGGGTCCCTTTGGGGCCGAGCGGTTTGCCGGATGGCTGCGGATCTGACGGTGTGCGCATGGTTGCGGGTTGGCCGGCGGATGGGGTTGGTGCATCGTGGTGATGGTGGCGGCGGTGAGGGGGGTCGACGGTGTCGGCATCCTGTTGGGTCGTGGTTTGTAACAAAGCGCCAGGGGTTGGTAAGGAATCGCAGGAAGTTGGCGAAAAGTATAAAGTGCCTGGCGGGGCCGGTTTTGTCTGGCGAGGGTCCGTCGCCCGGCACGGGTTCACTTTGGATTTAACGCAAGTCAACCGAGCAGTGCGGGCAGTGATTGGAGCGGCGTTGCACCGGGCGGCTGCAGTTCCAGCAAAATAAATCGGACAATTCGCGTGAGGTCACGTCTTTAAATCGGCGCGAGAGTTTGACGGGTTCAACCTGTTCTTCCACCAATTGTGACAGATTTTGTGAGCCGGTGACGGGCGTCGTGCCTTCGTTTTTGTCTGCAAACTTCATGGTGTGTAGGGTGACCTTGCGCAGGGCTGCTTGGAGATCACGTGCGTCGGTAAAGCGCGAGCCCATCATGCGGTGCATGGCTTTGCAAATGAGCTGCGAGAGCTCGAGTGGGATTTCGGGGTTCCAGCGGTGGGGTGGCACCATGGCGCCTTCGCGGGCGATTTTGGCGAGGCGCACCGGGTCGCGATCAAAGTAGGGCAGGCGGCCGGTTAGGCTTTCGTACATTAGTACGCCGAACGAATAAATATCGGATTGGAAGGTGGCTTTGCCTTGGAAGTGTTCCGGTGCCATGTAGGGCGGTGAGCCGATGCGGGTGGAGGCAAAGTGTTGGCTGACCAGGAAACGGGAAGTGCCGAGGTCGGCGAGTTTGACTTGGTTCTCCGACGAAATCAAGATGTTGGCGGGGCGAATGTCGCGGTGGAGGACGTTTTTGCCGTGGGCGTAAGCAATGGCGTCAATCATGCGCTCGAACCAGTGCAGCGCAAGGTCGAGCGGTAGGCGTTTATGTTGGCGCAGGTATTGTTCCAGTGAAATGCCGTCGACGTACTCCATTACTATAAAGAAGACATCGTTGATTTGTTCGGCGGTAATCACCGATACGATGTTGGGGTGGTTGAGCTCGGCCAGCATGCGCGGTTCTTGCAGGAGCTTCTCGACGTTTTCGCCCTGTTTGTGCGGTACCTTGATGGCGACCCGTTTGCCGATCCAAATGTCTTTGGCCAAATAAACGCTGCCGAAGCCGCCGGAGCCGATCGTATCCTGTATTTCGTATTTGCCAATCCGCTGGTTCTTAAAAAACATGGGGCCGGGTTCCTGGGGCGAAGGATAGAGGTTGGGCGACGGGCGAGCGGCGTTTGCCGCCAAAGCGACAACCCGAGCATCGGCACCGGTTTCGGCGGCACGGCCAAGTGAGCCGGATGGTTGCGACGGGTTGGATGGGAACACGCTGGTTCAATATAGCACAAGCATCCGAGCCGCGAATCAACATCGCACGCATGGGCCGTCGGCGCGGTGCCTCATGGGGAAAATCGTCTTTGATTGGTGGTTTTTCTTGTGTGGCATTGTTTTTTTTGCTATCGTCAGCATTCTGCGCCGGTTTTCGGCCTCACGACACACTCACAGTTTTGTCGTGAACAGACGTAATGGAGCACTTACCATGGCTAAAAGTTGTGAAGTTTGTGGCAAAGGCTATCAGAAAGGGCACAAGATTTCTCACGCTCACAATGTGTCCCTCAAGCGCTGGTATCCCAACCTTCAGCGCGTGCGTGTGCAACTTTCTAACGGTGGCACCAAGCGCCAGTGGATCTGCACCAGCTGCATTCAAAAAGGAAAAATTACCAAGCGTACCGCTTGATACTTTGCCCACCACATCAACAAAAAAAGCGGTCGCCTCACCGGGTGAACCGCTTTTTTTCATTTCTAGACGAAGGTGAAAGCGGCGTCAAATAGGGGGTCCTCGGCGAAGTATCGGCGCGCGCACCTTTAAGTAGTGGAATAGAGGACCCGGCTAAAAGGGAATTTGACGCACCCGTCGAGATTGTGGCGGCGGCCAATTTTTCGACCGAACTCGGTTCGGTGTTGCGCGACAACCCTTCCACCCAAGCGCATGTTGGCTGAATCGCGCGTCAAATGCTTGCCAAATGGCTCACAAAGCGGCTGAGTTGCTTGTCTCCCAAGGCCTAACTGCCTTGACGTCGCCCCCAAAATCAGTAAACATAGCGGGTTCTTAGCCGAGCTTAATGTCGGTCTCTTTCGCGCTCTGACGGCGTGTTTGGGCCGCCGCGAATTGCGCTTGCGACTCGCGGCTGAATGTTTTCGCCGGTTTGGTCGGCCGCGATGGTCGGAACCCGCCGGTTGTTGTTGAGGTTGTGCTTGCGCACCCTGGTTGTTTTGAGAAAGGTCATGTTTGCCGTTTACCCCGTTGTTTTCCGCTGCATGCGTGCCCGCGTCGGTCGTGCCGCCGTCGCGATGCCTTCATTTTTTGCGCCGCCTCAACCCTCAGGCTCGTCCTTCCTATTTTGCGGGCCCTTTGGCTCGCCCATTCCCGGAGTAATCATCCTATGACTCACCCTTCTTTTGCGCCTTTGGGCTTGTGGTGTGCGGACCAACAGCCGCCCGCGTTCGCACCTGACTCGATTACCGCGACGCTGCAACAGATTCGGCAGCCCTTACACGTGGTGCGCGATCCGCACAGCGGCGGCATCGGCATCGCGCTTGACGGTGCGGTTCAGCCTGGCCACGCCGACGTCGCCGGCTGGCCGCATTTGGCGACCTTGCCCGCGCTGTTCCCGGAATGGTTGGGTGATCGCGCCTTTCAAGAAGTTCACGGCGTGCGCTTCCCCTATGTTGGCGGCGCCATGGCCAACGGCATTGCCACCGCGCGCATGGTCATTGAATTGGGTCGTGCCGGCATGCTCGGCTTTTTTGGCGCGGCCGGCTTGGATCCCGATCGCATTGAACCCGCTCTTGACGAAATTGAAGCCGCGCTTGACCCGATCGGCGCCGCTTGGGGCAGCAACCTCATTCACTCGCCCAATGAGCCCGATCTCGAAGCGTCGGTGGTTGAGCTTTACCTACGGCGCGGGGTTCGTCGCGTTTCGGCTTCGGCCTATATGAAACTGACGCCCTTTGTGGTGCGCTACGCCGCCACCGGTTTGTTCCGCGACGAGGCGGGCCGCATTCAGCGCCGCAACATGCTGTTTGCCAAAATTTCACGGCCCGAGGTGGCACGTCACTTCTTGTCGCCGGCACCGGCCGAGATGCTGCAACAGTTGGTCGCCCAAGGGCACCTAACCGCCGAGGAAGCCGAATTGGCCGGCCAAGTACCGGTCGCCGAGGACATTATTGTCGAATCGGATTCCGGTGGTCATACCGACAACCGCCCGCTCGGTTCGTTGTTCCCGTCGATTGCGGCCGTGCGCGATCAGTGTCAAGCCACCTTTGGCTTCGAACGCCGCGTTCGTTTGGGGGCCGCCGGTGGCTTGGGGACGCCGACCGCTGTGGCCGCCGCATTTGCCCTCGGCGCCGCCTTTGTGCTGACCGGTTCGATCAACCAAGGTGCGATTGAGTCGGGTTTGGCCGAGGACGGCAAAAAAATGTTGGCGCAGGCCGGCTTGGCCGACGTCATGATGGCGCCTGCCGCCGATATGTTCGAATTGGGTGTCGAAGTCCAGGTCTTGCGGCGCGGCACCATGTTCGGCGTGCGCGCCAAAAAACTTTATCAGCTTTACAACGCCCATCCCTCGCTGGCCGCGATTCCCGCCGCCGACCGTGCCGTGCTGGAGAAACAGTATTTCCGCGCCACACTGGAAGAGGCTTGGGAGAGCACGCGCCGGTTCTGGCAAGAGCGCGATCCGCGCGAAGTTCAGCGTGCCGAGGCCAACCCCAAACACCAAATGGCCTTAACCTTCCGCGCCTACTTGGGGCTCAGCTCACGCTGGGCGATTGCCGGTGACGCCTCGCGTTTGATGGATTACCAAATTTGGTGCGGGCCCGCCATGGGGGCTTTCAATGACTGGGCGCGTGGTTCCTTCTTGGAAGCGCCTGAAAACCGCACCGTTGTTCAAATTGCACTGAACCTGTTGGAGGGGGCCGCGATTGCCACGCGCGCGCATCAACTGCGCACATACGGCGTGCCGGTCGCCGATACCGCCTTCCACTTCACCCCCCGACCACTGCAGGCCGCTACGGCCGCCTTTGCCTAAGTGGGCGACAGTGGCGTTGCGACGCCCGTTTTTTCGATGCAAACACGCCCGAATTTCGGTTAAGACGACCGAGCTGTAAGGAGCTTTTATGACCGCTCAATTCCCTCCCATTGCCGTTGTCGGCGTCAGCGCTTTGTTTCCAGGCTCTCTGGACAAAAGTGGTTTTTGGCACGACATTCTCGCGGGCAAAGATTTGATTTCCGACGTGCCGCCCAATCATTGGTTGATTGAGGACTACTACGATCCCGATCCCAGCGTGCCCGACAAAACCTACGCCAAGCGCGGTGCCTTCCTCGACAAGGTCGTCTTCGATCCGTTGACCTGGGGCATTCCGCCCTCACTGATGCCGCAAACCGATACCGCGCAAATGTTGGCGTTGATTGTGGCGCGCCAGGTGTTGGACGATGCTTCTAAAAATCAGTTCGATAAGCTGGATAAGAACCGCATCTCGGTCATTTTGGGTGCCACCGGCGGTCAAACGTTGATGGGTGAGATGGTTTCGCGTCTGCAACGCCCGGTTTGGGTTAAGGCGCTGCGTGAGTCCGGTCTGCCGGAATCCGAGGTTGTCGCCATTTGTGACGCCATCGCCGCCAACTACGCCGACTGGAAGGAAGGGACTTTCCCCGGCCTGCTCGGCAACGTTATCGCGGGCCGCATTGCCAACCGTTTGGATTTGGGCGGTACCAATTGCGTCACCGACGCCGCTTGTGCTTCGTCGCTGTCGGCGATCAGTATGGCGGTTAATGAACTGCGCACCGGTCAATCCGACGTAGTCATTACCGGCGGTGTCGACACCATGAACGACATCTTTATGTTTATGTGTTTCTCGAAAACGCCCGCGCTCTCCAAGAGCGGTGACTGTCGTCCGTTCTCCGACCAAGCCGACGGCACCATGCTCGGTGAAGGCATTGGCATGGTGGCGCTCAAGCGTTTGGAAGACGCGGAACGCGACGGCGACCGCATTTACGCCGTGATGCGCGGCATCGGTTCGTCCTCTGACGGCCGTTCAAAAAGTGTCTACGCCCCGGTTTCCGAAGGCCAAGCCAAAGCGCTGGCACGCGCTTACGAAAGTGCCGGCTACGGTCCCGAAACGGTCGAGTTGGTCGAAGCCCACGGGACCGGTACCAAAGCCGGCGACGCCGCTGAGTTCGGTGGTCTGAAGCTGGTTTTCGACACCGAGAAAAACGCGCAGCAACAATGGTGTGCTTTGGGTTCGGTAAAAGCCCAAATTGGTCACACCAAAGCCGCCGCCGGTGCAGCCGGTCTCTTTAAAGTCGTGATGGCGCTCCACCACAAGGTGCTGCCGCCGACGCCCAAGATCGACCGTCCCAACCCCAACCTCGGCCTGGAAGACAGCGCTTTTTATCTCAATACCGAAGCGCGCCCCTGGGTTCGCGGCAAAGACCATCCCCGTCGTGCCGGCGTTTCTTCCTTCGGCTTCGGCGGCTCCAACTTCCACTTAACCTGTGAAGAATACAAAGGGCCAGGTGAACGTGCGCCGCGCTTGCGCGATGTGCCCAACGAGTTGGTGGTGTTTGCCGCCGACGACGTCGCCGCGCTGCGCAAGCAGATCGGTGAATACCGTGGCTTAGCCGAGGAAAAGGGTGCTTTGGCGCACTTGGCCTACACCAGTCAGCACCAAACGCTGCAAGGTCGCTATCGCGCGGCGGTGCCCGCGCAAAACGAAAGTGAACTGGTCGCCAAACTCGACAAACTGGCGGCGCACCTTGCCAAGAGCGACGCCGCCCTGCATGCGCCCGACGGTTTGCATTTTGACAATGTCGAGACGGCGCCGCAAACCGCGTTTCTGTTCCCGGGTCAGGGCAGTCAGTACCGCCATATGGGTGGCGACGTGGCCATGGCGTTTGAGTCGGCCTTATCCGCTTGGGACGATGCCGCCGATTTAACCCTGGACGAAACGCTGACGATTCACCGCGCGGTGTTCCCGATTCCGGTGTTTGACGACGCCGACCGCAAAAAACAAGACGCGGTGTTGATGCGCACCGATGTGACACAACCCGCACTGGCCGTCTCCAGCTTGGCGTTGTTGCGCCTGATGGACGCGCTCGGCATTAAAGCCGACGCCGCCGCCGGTCACAGTTTCGGTGAGGTTGCCGCCCTGCACGCCGCCGGCGTGTTCGATACCGAAACCTACTTGGCTGTTGCGGTTGAGCGCGGCCGTTTGATGGCCGAAGCCGCGAAAAAGCCAGGCGCCATGCTCGCCGTTTCTTGCAGCCGCGAGCAATTGGAAGGCGTTTTGGCCGAAGCCGGCCTTGACGTTGTCATTGCCAACCACAATGCGCCCGAACAGGTCGTGCTGGCCGGTGACACCGCCGCCGTTGACGCCGCCAAAACCTTTTTGAAAGAAAAAGGCCTGCGTTGCAAGCAGCTCAGCGTTGGGACGGCTTTCCATTCACCGATTGTGGCCGATTCCGCCGAGCCGTTTAAGCAGTTTTTGGCCGAGAAAGCCATGGCCAAACCGGCGTTCCCGGTATTTAGCAACTCCTACGCCGCTGTTTACCCTGAAGGTAACGCCGCCATTGCGCAAACCTTGGGCGAACAAATCGCCATGCCGGTTCGTTTCGTCGAACAAATTGAAGCGATGTACGCGGCGGGTACCCGCGTGTTCTTGGAAGTGGGCCCGGGTTCGGTGTTGACCGGTCTGGTCGGCCGCATTCTGGGTGACCGCCCGCATTTAGCCTTGCCGCTCGACCGCAAGGGTCGTCACGGTTTGGTGTCGCTGAACGCGGCGCTGGCCCGTCTCTTCACCGCCGGCGTGACCATGGATCTGAGTGTTCTGTGGCGCGATCAAGCCGCACCGTTGAACCCGGCCGACAAAGTAATCGCCAAAGCAGGCGTCGAGATTACCGGTTCCAACGTTGGCAAACCCTATCCGCCGGTTGGTGGTGCCGCGGCGTTGCCAAAACCAAATGCCGAGGTCAAAGCGGCCTCTGCTCCGGCAAACTCTCCCAAAAGCGCGCGGCAACCGCTAAAATCAGGCACCGCGGCCGCTGCGCCGACGGCTTCGACCCGGGCGGCATCGACGACCGCCGCGAATGCCGTGCCCGCACGCGCGCCCGAAGTGCGCCGTTCCGCGCCGCATTCCCCAGTAAAACCAGTGGAGGCCAAAGCCGTCATGACCCAAAGCAACACCTCAAATAAACCCACGCCGAAACCAGCCGCGAAACCGCGCGGCGCGATGAATGCCTGGCTGGCGGCGTATAGCGAAGTCCAACAACAGACAGCCAAGGCCCATGAGGTGTATCAGCAGACCACGGCCCAGGCCCACCTTACCTATTTAAAGACGGCCGAGCAGGCATTGCAGCAGTTGGCCCAACTGGCCGGCGGTGCCGTCGTCGACACGCGCCAATCCGGGTTGGTTCTCGACACCGCGCCCGTTGTTGCGCCGACACCCGTGGCCGGTCCGGCCCCGGTTGCCGCCAAGCCGGCGCCCGCCCCTGCCCCCGTCGCTCAGCCGGTACCGGTGAAAGCCGCCCCCGCCCCTGCCGCTCAAGTTGCCGCGAAGCCGGCCGCACCGCAGCCGGTTGCACCTAAAGCACCGCCGGTCCAAGCCGCGCCGGCACCTACCGTCCCCGCCGCCAAGGGCGCTTCGGCCGCTGCTTTACTGTTAAAGGTCGTCGCCGACAAAACCGGTTACCCCGAGGAAATGCTGCAAATGAGCATGGACTTGGAAGCGGACCTGGGCGTTGACTCGATCAAACGCGTTGAAATTCTGTCGGCCATGCGCGAAGCCGAACCCAACTTGCCAGAGGTCGATCCTGCTGAAATGGCCTCGTTGCAAACGCTGCAACAAATTGCCGAATACCTCGGTGACCAAATGCCGCAAGCAAGTGCAACCGTTGCTGCTAGCGCATCGGCACCGGCTGCGACCGATTTGCTCGATCCGCTGCTCACGGTGATTGCCGACAAAACCGGTTACCCACGCGAAATGTTGGCCGGCTCCATGGATTTGGAAGCGGACTTGGGTGTTGATTCGATTAAACGCGTCGAAATTCTGTCGGCCGTGCGTGAAGCCGAACCCAACTTGCCCGAAGTCAACCCGGCCGAAATGGCCGAACTCAAAACGATTGACGACATTGCCGCGTATCTGGGGCGTCTTTTCAAGCCAACGGCTGCTCCGGCCGCTCCGGCTGCTGCACCGGCCGCGGCACCTGTGACCTCGATTGGTACTTTGCTGCGCACCGTGGTTGCCGACAAAACGGGTTACCCCGTGGAAATGCTCGAGTTGAGTATGGACCTGGAAGCGGACTTGGGTGTTGACTCGATCAAGCGCGTCGAAATTTTGTCGGCTGTGCGCGAAGCCGAACCCAACCTGCCCGAAATTGATCCGGCCGAGATGGCCGAGTTACGCACCTTGCAAGACATTGTGACTTACTTGGAGAAACAGTTTGGCGGCGCCTTGCCCACGGCGGCACCGGTCGCTGCGCCCGCCGCTACGACCCAGGATCTGAGTGGGTTGTTGCTGAACGTAATTGCTGAAAAAACCGGTTACCCGGTCGACATGTTGAACATGGCGATGGATTTGGAAGCGGATTTGGGTGTTGACTCAATCAAACGCGTCGAAATCCTGTCGGCGATGCGCGAAGCTGAGCCGAACCTGCCCGAAATCGATCCGGCCGAAATGGCGGAACTGCGCACCTTGGCCCAAATCCGCGATTACATGGCGGCCCAAGGCGGCGCTCCGGCCGCGGCATCGGCGGCTTCGGCGTCGGTTGACTCAGCAGACTTGTTGTTGCGCGTGATTGCCGAAAAAACGGGTTACCCGGTCGATATGTTGAACATGGAGATGGATCTGGAAGCGGACTTGGGTGTCGACTCGATCAAACGCGTCGAGATTCTGTCTACCATGCGTGACGAAAACCCCAATATGCCCGAAGTTGATCCGGCCGAAATGGCGGAACTGCGGACGTTGGCCCAGATTTGCCAGTACATGGACGGTCAGGCATCACCGGGTGTGGCTGCACCTGTTAACGTTCCCGCCCCCGCCGAAGTGAGCTCGAGCCAGGCGCCGACCGTGAAAGCCGAAGTGAAACGCTATGCGCTGGCAGCCGTGCCCACCCCCGCCGGTGGTTTGGCTATGGCCGGTTTTAGCCGTCGCCGCAACATCGTCGTCACACGCGACGGACGCGGCATTGCCGAAGCGCTGGTCGCCCAGCTCAATGACTACGGTCTCAACGCAAGTGTGGTTGACACCGTTCCCGCCGACGCCGACGGCTTGATTCTACTCGACGGCTTGAGTGACTTTGCCGATGTGGACGCCGCGATTGCCGTTAACGAACGCGTGTTCCAGCGCGTCAAAGATGCGAGCGCCAACCTCGACGCCGGCGCGTTGCTGATTACTGTACAAGATACCGGTGGCGACTTCGGGTTGAGTGGCACGGCCGGTGAACGCGCCTGGTCGGCCGGTTTGACCGGTTTGGTGAAAACCGCCGCGATTGAGTGGCCCGAGATTGAAGTGAAAGCGCTCGACCTCGCCTGTGGCGACCGCGACGCGGTTCAACTGGCGGCCGCAATTATCGATGAATTGGTGAACGGTGGTCCCGAGATTGAAGTTGGTCTGTGTGCCGACGGCCAACGTTTAACCTTGGTTAGTCGCGAAGAAGCGGCACAACCGAGCCAACTGACCCTTAACGAAAAATCCGTGATTGTGGCCACCGGCGGTGCGCGCGGTGTCACGGCGGCGACCTTGATTGCGCTTGCCGAGGCGAGCCAAGCCCACTTTGTGTTGCTGGGCCGCACACCGTTGGAAGACGAACCCGAGGCGGCTGCCGGCATTCGCGACGAGGCTGAACTCAAAAAAGCCCTGCTGCGCGATGCCAAGCAACGCGGCGAAGCACTGACGCCCGCGCTGTTGAACCGCCGCGTGCAACGCATTCTCGCCAACCGCGAAATTCTCAAAACCCAGAGTGAAATCCGCATTGCCGGCGGCGGCGTTGAATATCTCGCCGTCGATGTGCTTGATCGTGACGCCTTGACAACCGCCCTCGACGGTGTGCGCGCCGCGCGCGGCCCAATCACCGGTATCGTCCATGCGGCCGGCGTCTTGGCCGACAAACTGATTAAAGACAAAACCGCCGAGCAGTTCCAGCGTGTGTTCCGCACCAAGGTTGAAGGCCTCAAGTGTTTGCTGGATGCCACCGCGCAGGACCCGCTGGAAATGATGGTGATGTTCTCCTCCGTCGCCGGTCGCTGCGGTAACCAGGGCCAGTGCGATTACGCCATGGCCAACGAAGTGCTCAACAAGGTCGCCGACAGCGAAGCCGCTCGTCGCGGCATTTTGGTGAAGTCCTTTAACTGGGGCCCCTGGGAAAGCGGCATGGTCAACGACGCCTTGAAAGCGCGTTTCGAAGCCGCCGGTATCCCCATCATCGGCCTGCAACAAGGCGCGCAAATGATGGTCGACGAACTGCACCATGCACAGCCACACCAAGTCGAAATCACCGTCGGCGGTGCGCCCAAGGTGGCCGCGTCGCTGGGCGGTGGTCAAGAACGCGAGGCGCGTTTGGAAGTTGCCGTTGACGCGCAGTCTTACCCGTTCCTCAACGATCACAGCATTCGCGGCGTGCCCGTCGCCCCGGTCGTCATGGTGGTTGAATGGTTTACCCGCGCCGCCAAGGCCTTCCGTCCCCACCTGCAACTGGTCGCGATCCGCGACGTGCAAGTGGTGCGCGGCATGCAACTCGATCGCTATACCAACGGCGGCAACCGCTACCGCGTCCACTGTCGTCCGCTGGCCGACGGCAAAACGCTGGAACTGGCGTTGCACGGCGAAAACGATGCGCTCCACTACCGCGCCGTCGCGGAGCTTGATGTCAACCTGTCGCTGCCTGGCAAGATTCCTGGAACAAAGAAGTTAGAGCAGTGGACTGCGCCCATCTACGACGGCGAAGTGTTGTTCCACGGCCCCGAGTTCCAAGTGATTCGCGCGCTCAGCGGCGTTTCTGAGGAAGGCATTGAAGGCGAGTTGGAAAGCACCCACTCCCGTGGCTGGAAGGGCGGATGGCAAACCGACGTCGCCGCTTTTGACGGCGGCTTGCAGCTTGCCCTCTTGTGGGGCAAACACAAGCTGGGTGCCGCGACCTTGCCCACCTCGGTCGGCTCGCTCAAAACCTACGGGCCTTCCCTCAAAGAAGGACCAATGAAAGCCAGTTTGGAATGCCGCGCGGTCGGTAGCACCAAAACCATCAGCAACATCGTTTTCCACGACGGTGAAAACGTATTGGCCGAAATGCTGGATGTTGAGACCCATTTGGTCCCCAGTTAAGCAGAGCAAGGGCCGGCGACGGCCCTTTCTTTGTCTGTTTCGATCACGCTGAACCAAGGAACATCCATGTCTTTTTCGCCGATTGCCGTCATTGGCTCGTCCTGCGTCTTGCCAGGCGCCCTTTCTCCGCAGCAACTCTGGGATCAGGTTGTCCAAAGCCGCGATTTGTTGCAAGCCGCGCCCGCCGACCGTTGGCGTGTCGGCTTTAACCGGCTCGGTTGCGCGCCCGACGGCGACAGCGCCGATCGCACTTGGTCTGATCGCGGCGGTTACGTGTCCGGTTTCCAGGGCGTTTTCGACCCCAACCGCTTCCAGATTAGCGCCGATGAAATCCTCCAATACGATCCGCTGGTGCAATGGTTGTTGTTCTGCGGTGCTGAAGCGCTCGGTGAGCGACGCCGCGCCGGGCAACGGGCTGGAGCCGTCTTCGGCAACCTCGGCTTTCCCACCGAGTCGATGGTCGACCACGCGGTTGCCCATTGGTTGGATCAACAAGGCGCCGACTGGCAGGATCCGGCCTTGCGGCAGCACTTGGGCGTGAAAAACATCCATCCCGCCAACCGGTTTATGTCCGGCTTGCCAGGCGAAATACTCGCGCGCGGGCTTGGCCTCGATTTGGGGGCTTTTGCCCTGGACGCCGCCTGTGCTTCATCGCTTTACGCCATGAAATACGCGTGCGACATGCTCAACGACGGTCACGCCGACATCATGCTCGCCGGTGGTGTGAACCGCGCCGACGATCTCTTCATCCACATGGGTTTTTGTGCTTTGGGTGCGCTTAGCAAAAGCGGGCAAAGTCGACCCTTCCACGCCGGCGCCGACGGCTTACTTCCCGCCGAAGGCTGTGCCCTGGTGGCGCTCAAACGTTTGGAAGACGCCGTTCGTGACGGCGACCCTATCGCGGGCGTGATTCGCGGGATCGGGCTCTCCAACGACGGCCGCAGCCGTGGCTTGTTGGTGCCGGCCGCCGCTGGTCAAGCACAGGCGATTGCGTCTGCTTGGGAACAGGCCGAGCTCGCTTTGGACAGCGTTGACCTGTTCGAATGCCACGCCACCGGCACCACGGTTGGTGATGCGACCGAGCTCGACAGCATGACCCGCGTTTTCGGCGATGCCTTACGCGGCCGGGAAGCGGTGCCGATTGGTTCGTTGAAATCGAACCTCGGCCACTTGATTACCGTTGCCGGTGCCGCTGCATTAATCAAAGTGCTGGGCGCTTTTGGCCATCAAACGCTACCGCCGACCTTACACGCCGGCGCCGCACCGAACCCGGCTTTGCGCGACGCGCCGTTTCGTTTGCAAACCGAAGCTGCGCCATGGTGCGGTGAACGGCCGATGCGTGCCGGCGTCAGTGCCTTTGGCTTCGGCGGCAACAACGCCCACTTAATTGTCGATCAATACGAACCCGGCCATGCGCCACGCGTCTTTTTACCGGCCGCGCCGGAAGGCGAGTTGGTTGTGGTCGCCGCCGGTGTGCGCGTCGGTGATTTACAGGACACCGCCGCCTTTGCCGATTGCCTCTTTGGTGGAGAATCGGCCTTAAAGGCTGACGAACAAGGTCGTTTGAGTGCGCGAGCCTCAGACATTGAACTTTCCCTGCGCGGTCTCAAATTTCCCCCGCGCGATTTGGAACAGACCCTCGGTCAGCAGAACATGTTGCTGCAAACCGCCCGTCAGACGTTGGCGCCTCTCGATTTACCGCGCAACAGTTCGCTGTTTGTCGGCATGGGCGCTGACAACCAAATTGCCCGTTACGGTTTGCGCTGGAGCCTCGAGGAATGGGCGGCGTTGATGAACCGCGACCAGGCTTGGTTGGATGAGGCGCGGGCGACCGTTTTGCCGACGCTGACCGCCGCCGGCGTTTTGGGTACCATGCCCAACATTCCCGCCAACCGTTTAAACAGCCAATTCGATTTCACCGGGCCCAGTTTTACCGTGGCAAGTGAAGCCTTGTCGGGACTGAGTGCTCTGCGCCTCGCCGCACGCGCTTTGCGCGCCGGTGAAACCGACGCAGCCGTCGTGGCCGCCGTCGATATGGCGTGCGAATCGGTTCAGCAGCAGGCCGCCGCCGCGCTCGGTCGCGATCATGTACCCGCCGACGCCGCCGTCGTGTTGGTGCTTAAACGCAAAGCCGATGCCCTGGCCGCCGGCGATGTGGTGCTGGCGCAGCTCGGTGACCAATCCCGGCCCCAAGCCGCCGCCCTCGATTTTAGCCCTGCGCCCGACGCCTTTGATGTGCGCCGCGTTGTGGGCGACGCCCACGCGGCTTCGGGTTTGGTGCATGCCGCCACCGCCGTTTTAGCGACCGCATTCGGATTGCAACCCCAGGTTGGTGCGCCGGCGCGTCGTTGGGACGGGGTCCGTCTCGCACGCGTTGCCGAACACGGCCTGCATGGCGCCTATGCCGAAACACACTTCTACAACGACGGCCCGCCGTTGCCGCCGGACCAGCTTCCGCAAACGGCCTCGTTAAATGCCCCGACTCTTAAACTCGCGGCCCACCCGCCTCAAATTGTTTTGCCGCGCCCGGAGAAGATTGTCATGACCCAGTCCCAGACCCCGCAAATGATGGCCGCCGCGCCTTGGCTGCCACCGGTGACCGAACTCGATCAGCCTGCGCCTCGCGTCGCTCCAGTTGCGCCCGCCCCGCCGGCGCCTACCCGCGCTGCCGGCGTCGCGACTTCGGTGGCCGTTGCCCCAGTCGTGCACGAATCGGTGCCGCCGACAGTACCAACACTCGCTTCGACCGTTGCCGGCGACGATGCCGTTGGTGATGCGCTTCGTGCCTGGCACCAAACTTTGTCCAGCGCCCACCAACACTACTTGCAACAACAGCAACAGGTTCACCACCAGTTTTTGGCGATGCGTGGCCAAGCGCTGCAAACGCTTGCTGATTTGGGCGCGGGCCTGACGCCGATGGACACTGTCGCCGACATGACACCGGTCGCGCCTGTTGCGGCACCCGCCCCCGTGGCCGACGAGGTTGCCACACCGTCGGTAGCCACCCCGGTTGCTGTGCCGACCCGTGTGGCTACGCCGATTGTGCCACCGCAACCCGCCGCGAAACCGGTGCCCGCACCGCGCGCCACGCCTCCGGCCGCTGCCAAGGCCGCCGCACCTGTTGCCAAAACTCCGGCCGCACCCGCCAAGGTGAAAAGCGATAAGCAAGCGGCGCCGACCCCGCAAGGTTGGCAACCGGCCGATCCTAATCCGCGTCATGACAAACACCAGCCTGACAAATTGCCAGGTCTGAAATGTAGCCGCGCCGATCTCGAGGTGCTGGCCTCCGGCAAGATTTCACAAATCTTCGGTCCGGAATTCGAAGGCCAAGATCAGTATCACCGCCAGGTGCGCATGCCCGAGCCGCCGTTGCTCCTCGCCGATCGCGTCACCGGCATTGACGCCGCCGCCAAGTCGATGGGTAAAGGCACGATTTGGACGGAAACCGACGTACGCGAAGACAGTTGGTACTTGCACATGGGCCGTATGCCCGCCGGTGTTTTCATTGAATCGGGCCAAGCCGACTTGTTGCTCATCTCCTGGCTCGGCATTGATTTCCACAATCAAAGTGATCGCATTTACCGTTTGCTCGGCTGTGATCTGACCTATCACGGACCGCTGCCCGCCGTTGGTGAAACGCTGCGCTACGACATCCACGTTTACGGCCACGCCAAACACGGGGAAACGCGTTTGATGTTTTTCAAATACGATTGCCACGACAGTGAAGGGAACTTGCGCATGAGCGTGCGCAACGGCCAAGCCGGTTTCTTCTCTGATGAAGAGTTGGCCAACTCGGCCGGTATTTTGTGGACACCGGAAGAAGGCGATCACACCGCCACGCCGCGCATGGACGCACCGCGTGTCGCCGAGATTGCGCCCCAGTTCGATCAGCACCGTTTGCGTGCATGGGCCGACCACGGTGACCTTTACGCCTGTATGGGGCCCGGATTCGAACTGGCGCAAACCCACAACCGCACGCCCAACATTCAGGGCGGCCACATGTTGTTCTTCGACCAAATCGACGTGCTCGACCGCAAGGGCGGGCCTTGGCAACGCGGCTACCTGCGCGCCACCCAAAAGATTTCACCCGAACAATGGTTCTTTGAAGGTCACTTCAAAAACGATCCCTGTATGCCGGGTACCTTGATGTTCGAAGGTTGTTTGCAGGCGATGGCGTTTTACCTCGCGGCACTGGGTTACACGCTCGACAAAGACGGCTGGCGTTTTGAGCCGGTTCAGGGTGAAACCATTGAAATGCGTTGTCGCGGTCAGGTGACACCCACCAGTCAAGAGTTGACCTACGAGCTGTTTATCGAAGAAGTCGTCGAAGGTCCTTACCCGATGATTTACGCCGACCTGTTGTGTACCGCCGACGGTCTCAAAGCCTTCCACGCGCGTCGTTGTGGCTTGCGGCTTGTGCCCGATTGGCCGTTGACCACCCAGCCCGCCGCGCTGACGGAAGACCACAGCGGTCGGCCGTTCGCCACTGTCGACGGCTTTAAACTGGATTACGCCAGCTTGTTAGCCTGTGCTTGGGGCAAGCCCTCCGACGCCTTTGGCCCGATGTATCAGCGTTTTGACCAAGGCAAGGTGCCGCGTTTGCCCGGCCCACCGTACCACTTCATGTCGCGGATTGCCCATGTTGAAGGCAAGATGGGCGGCATGGAAGTCGGCTCCGCCGTCACCGTTGAATACGACATTCCCGATTCGGTGTGGTACTTCGACCAAAACGCATGGCCGACCATGCCGTTCGCCGTCCTGCTCGAGGCCGCCTTACAGCCTTGCGGTTGGTTGGCGTCTTACATTGGCAGCGCGTTGACGACCGAGCAGGACTTGTATTTCCGCAACCTCGACGGCGACGGCAAGTTGCACAATGAGTTGCTGCCGGGTGGCGATCCACTGGTGACCCACACGCGTTTGACCAACATTTCCAAAGCCGGCGGCATGATTATCGTCAACTTTGATGTGCGCTGTACCCAAGCCGAACGCGAGATTTACACCCTTAAAACCGTGTTTGGGTTTTTCCCGGCCGAAGCTTTGGCCAACCAAGTCGGCTTACCTGCGACCAAAACGCGCGCCGAAGCCGTTGTTGAACCCAGCGATTATCTGGTCGACTTCAAAGGCGGCGAGACGCCCTACCAACAGGGTTCTCCCTGTTTGCCGGCGCCCATGCTGCTGATGCTCGACCGCGTCACCGGGTTTTGGCCCGAAGGCGGTAAAAAGGGACTGGGCAAACTGCGTGCTGAAAAAGACGTCGATCCGGCCGAATGGTTCTTTAAGGCGCACTTCTTCCAGGATCCAGTGCAGCCAGGTTCACTTGGTTTGGAAGCGCTGATCCAACTGCTGCAGTTCTACATGCTGGAAACCGGCAAACACGATGGTGATCGTGCGTTGCGCTTCGAACCGCTTGCCTTGGGTCACGACATGATTTGGCATTACCGTGGTCAGGTGATTCCCAAAAACAAAATGATTACCACCGAGGTAGAAATCATCGAGGAAGGCGTCGACGCCGACGGCTATCCCTATGCTATTGCCGAGGGTTACCTGTGGTGTGACGGTCGTTGCATCTACAGTACCGAAAAAATGGGCATGCGTTTGGTTCCGGACGAAGGCCGCCCCAGCAGGATCTCCTACGAACGCGATGAGTCTTTTGTGATTGATCCCGATCAAGATACTTGGCTGTTCGACCACCGTCCCACTTGGACCTTGCCGGCTGTGCCGATGATGTCCATGGCCGATTATTTGGCGCAAGCGGTTGAAGCGCGCAAGCAGCAGCCGGTGATTGCGCTGGAAGACCTACAGGTTTTCCGGTGGCTGACCTTGGCCGGTCCAACCCAGGTCAAGATTGAGTTGGTTGAAGGCGAAGACGCTTGGGTTGAGGCCACGTTATCCGTGTGGCGTGAAGCGCCCAAGGCCGAGCTCTCGCGTTTTGAGAAAGTGGCGAGTGCCCGCCTGTTAACCGGGTCCTACAGTGCCGCGCCCACTTACCAGCCGTTTGTGCCGGCCGACGACGCCACCGACGAGGATCCTTACGGGGCCGGTGTGTTGTTCCACGGACCGGCCTTCCAGATTATGTCTGGATTGCGCCAAGACCATCGCGGTGCCGTTGCTTCGCTTGACGCCGGTCGCGATACCGTACCGCGCGGTGCATTGCATCCGCTGTTGTTGGACGGCGTGACCCACATGATGCCGCACGACACGCTTTATCGTTGGTCGGCGGAAATAGAAAACGATTGGATTGCTTACCCACACCGTTTGGTGCGCGCCGATTTTTATGGGCCGGCGCCCAAAGGAGAGGTGCGTTGCGAGGTCGAATTCGGTGGTTTTGCCGACGATGACCGTTTGCCGCGTTTCCTTGCCAAATTCGTTGCCGACGGCGCGGTTTGGTGTGCGCTTGAGTTTGTCGAGATTTTGCTGCCGAAGGGACCGATTGGTCACCAACCGCCGCTCGCTCGGCGTGCTTTTTTACGCGATCGCAAAGCTGGTACCGGTGTCGCTCTGAGTGTGGTCGGCGCCGAACAAACCGAACTCAATGTGACCGACCTGCGCGCCAACGATTGGTTGCCGGGCACCGTCGCCGCGATTTATCGCATCGATCCCGAGCAGGGCGACCTCGCCATGCAAGTCGCCGTCAAGGATCACTTTGCCGCGATGTACAACCGTCACCCCGATCAAATCCGTATTGATGCCACGCGCGGTGTCGTATGGGAAGCGCGCCGCCCCTTGTTGCACCAAGCGTTTTCGGTGGAGAAGGACGGGGTTTGTTGGCGGGTACGTCACGAGGGCGAGCGCGGTCGTGATTTTACTCAGGTTCGCGACTTTTGGCGCCAGTGGAGCGGCTTGGCTCATTGGCCGCTTGAAGATATGTACATCGGCCTGGCCGAGCAGTTTACCGGGGACGTGATCCTGGAAGATTCGCTTGCTTTTGAGCAGTTGCGCGGCAAGCCCGCCCTGTTCCTCGCCAACCACCAAGTTGGCGTTGAGTCCGTCATTTTTACGCTGATTGCTTCCGCCCTGACCGGGTTGCCGACCGGTACACTGGCCAAAGCCGAGCACCGTCAAAGTTGGATTGGCAAGTTGCGCGACTTTCACCTGGCTTGGCCGGGTGCGGTCGACCCGCGCACCATGGTGTTTTTCGAGCGCGAAGATCCCGCTGCCTTGCCTGAGCTGCTCAAAGCTTGGGTCGGTGCCTTTGAAACCGATCCACGCAACTTGACCGCCCATGTCGAAGGCACGCGTTCGCTGCATGGTCGCAAACCGGTCACCCGATTGAGCGCCGCCTTTATTGATTTGGCGATTGCGTGTCGGATCCCTTTGGTGCCTGTGCGCTTTGTCGGCGGCCTACCGGTGAAACCGCTCGATCAGCGTTTGGAGTTCCCGTTGGGTTTTGGCCGCCAGGACATTGTTTTCGGCCGTCCGATTCACCCCGACACCTTGGCCGAGTTGCCGTTTAAGGCGCGCAAAGACGCCGTGGTTGAAGCGCTCAATCAGATCGGGCCGCCGCTGGAAAGCGAAGAAGCCTGTGCACCCAACCCGGCCTTGGATGAAGCGATTCAAGCCTGGGCGGCCAAACACGGCGTAACCGAAACCGCTGCCGCCGTGGCGATCTGCCTGCAACAAGTGACCGGCCCCTGTGAGGCGAGCGAACGCTTAATTGAGGCAATGGCGCAAGGCGTGCCCGCCTTCGGCGACTTGCAACCCGGCCCCTGGTTGGCCGAGGTTTTCCGCTACTTCACTGAAGGCGAATAAACCGCGCGTCACCCAACAAGCATCATCCAAAAGGGCGGTCAAAGCACATGGCTTGACCGCCCTTTTGTTTTTATCTTGTCGAGCCCGTTGGGTGATCGATTAGCTCGCTTTTTCATCCGGCGACTGATGCGAATGTTTGAAGGCGCGCCTGTTTAAGGGGCCGGATGGCGGCTGACTTTGTGCTGATCACTTGTCGAGGTCAAATTAAAACAACACGTTGGCGGGGCTTTCGCCCGGGGTTGGCACCGGTAAGGGTTCCAAGCCGGCGTCGTGGTCGGCGCGCTCCGCTAACAAACACAAGCGGCCGATGAGACGACACCGCAAGTCGTGGAACTGCTCGATAAACAAGGTGGTGGCGTTAAACATGCCGCGCGGGCTGCCGTCACGTGGGCGGTTGAGCGCCAGCAACGACCCCAAACCGGTTTCTTTATTGGTGCCTTCGAACTTTAAGGTGTGTTGGCGCAAGGGTTCCGCGATGAGCCGCGTCATGGTGTTCATGGTCGTGGTTTTTTGCTGTAGCAGCAGTTGGTACGAACGCCGGCCGCCACTTTCCTCGCTGCTTTCCAGCAGGGCGGCGACTTCGGCGCGCACCTCGCGTAGGTGTTCAATTTTGGGCAGGTTCTGGTTGAGCAGGCGCAGCAGCGCTTGCCAGTTGGGGAGCGCGCGTAACGCGCCCTGTAGCCAGTCGTCGTCTTTGATTTGCGCAAAAAACAAGCTGCTCAACTGCCACATGCGTCCCAGCCGTTCCTCGTGTTGTTCAATGAAGCCGCGTACGCGGTTCATTTGGTCGTTGAGAACCTCGAGATGATCGTGGGTTATCGCTTCGGGTGGGTCGTTGTTTTCCTGCTGAAAGGTGGCTTTGATGTGCACGCGGCGGTATTGCAGTTTTTGCTGCAGCAACCCCTCGTACTGATTGAGCAACCCGCGGTAGGTCGTTTGTTCTTCCAAAAGGAAATCGCGGCGGTGTTTGGCGAGGCCGACAGGGTTGTACACGCGGTATTTATGCTCCTTGGCCGGCCGCGAAGGGAAACGCAGGGTGCCCGTTGACAAATTCAGCGAGCCATGGAAAAACCGGGCCAGCGCCTGAGCGCCTTCGCGTTCAATTTTGCGTTGCAGATTGAGGGTGGCCACGTCGTAAAGCATGGATGGTTGGAATTGCTCTTTAAGTAAGGTTTCGTAGTAGGTCCGTGTAAAGTCGCGGCACAGAGCTGGAAAATCTTCGAACAGCGTGGCGGCCTGCGCCTCGCTGACGAGAATGGGTTGTTCGGCGGCTCTGTCGGCATTTTTGACGCGCGCTGCAAAGGTTGGATGTGAGTCCGACAAGGCACGTACGTCCGCTTCTTGCATTTGTTTGAAATGGGCCAGTGCTTCACCGCTTATTTGGCGGCGATGGTAGGCGGTAAACGCGGGCAGGTTATCGACCAGTTTGCCTTCAGGCACGTATAGCATGAGTTCGTTCATGGCGATTTCGTGGGCCAGTTGAATGTGGAACAGCTCGCGGGTCGTCTCCGCAAACACATCGCGGCCGATCAGCCGGGCTTCATAGCGGTCGGCGTCGTATTCCATTTGTCGCAACAAGAACCCGGTGATGACATCGGCGATCCAGCCAAAGCTAACGAAAAAGAAACGCGTGATGACGAGCAAGGCGCGGGCAAACAGGATGAAGACGGCGATGGCTTTCCATTCCTGTGACAAACGTTGGGTGAAACGGTCGAGGCTGTGGTTTTCCTCGGCGACGACGCGGCGGAACCAGGATTGAATCAAACGCATGAGGGTGACGAGGATTTGGCCGTTGCGTTGACTGAAGTGGCCGAGTTCATGCGCCAAAATACCGCCAAACTGTTTTACCTGAAGCATTTCCACCAAAGGTAAGCCGATGACGAGGCGACGTTCACCGCGAAGTACGCCCAAAAATCCGCCGGCCGGTCCGGCGAAGGCGTTGGCCTCGTGGGTAATACTGATCAGTTGTGGCGGCTGCACGCCGAGCACTTGTGAGAGTTGCGCGACAAAAGCGTAGAGGTGGGGCTGCTGTTTGGGATGAACCACTTGTTGGCTGAGGTGGGTTGCGCGGGTGGTGAACACGGGATACAGCAAAAAGGCGACCAAAGTGGCAAGGCTGATGGCCGGTCCCAAATAAAGGGGCAGCCAAATCAAATCCTGTAATAGTTCAAATTTCCAGCCGAGATAATCGTAGTAAACCCAGAGTAATGCACTTAGCCCGCTGATGAGGGCTAAATAGGCGAGCGGCAAAAAGACGACCGCACAGGCGGCAAAAAGCAGCGCGAGGTGATAGCGCGGCGACTTGGGGATGGGTCGAATCTTTTGGTGCTTGAGTTGGTTGAGGGTGCGAGAAACGGCTTCTTGATCGGGCACCACGGCGTTGCCTTTACCAAAATTTTGCCCATGGTATCACTAATCGCCGCGCTTGACTGCAGCCTGACCTTTTTTATTGTTAACGCGAGGTCTTAGTCACCATTTACCGCCTAAAAAGCGCTTTTTTGGTTAGGTCGGCCTGGGTTATCTCTGGCTGTTTTCTGGGGAGCGGGGAATTCTCGGGCTCGATGGGTTTTCGAGCCGGTCGGTGTCACTTGCGACTTGCGGCGGTCGCGCATCTTTGCCCCCACGACAAAGACACACGACCGCCGTTCGGCGTGTCTTACCCGGGGTGGTAAGACCGGGACATGGACGGAGGAGAGGAAGCGGCGCCCGACCCTGTTCGCCCCCACGGCAAATAGGGTCGGTCGCCGGAGGCTCGTGCGGTGGCCGAGCCGGAGCGAGGATAATTTGTGTGAAAAAAAGGGGAGGCGGGCCGGCCGCCTCCGGATAAAAGGACCCGTGGGCTCGGAACAGGGCTCACGGGGAATTTTGGAGATTGGACTTTTTCCGGGAACCCTGGCGGGTTTCCGGCGAAGAACTGAGTCGGGCCCTTGCGTTGGGACGCGGCCTTGGGTGGTTGGGCAACCAAGGCGGGGACCATGGAGGTCGAGGCGATCCCTTACCGATTGGTTTTCGGGAGTTGGGTGTGGTTTGGGATCGCGGCACATGAAACGGAGGAGATGAAACCGTTTCGCTGTGATTTGTATTGAGATCAAATCTCAATATCGACATTGAACCATAGGCCCATGACCTCGTCAACGCCAAAAAACACTTTTTTCGGCCCTGCCCTTCAAAAAACAAAAAAGCCACCTCAAAGCCGTCGGAGATGGGGCTGGAGGCGCCCGTCTGGATAGATGCTTTGAAGTGGCTTATCTGTTTGATGTTATATGGCTTAAGGCGGTTTGTCGGCCTTAGTCCAACATCTTCGCGGCGAGCACCAAACTCTCGCGCATCCGCTCCAAGGAGCCACCTAGTTTGGCGACTTCGTCCCGGCCCTGGACCACGATCGGCGTGTCCATTTTGCCCAGCGAGATTTTTTCGGTGATGTTGGTAAGGTAAACCAATTTGCGCGTGACCGAACGCGCCAGCAGCATGCTGAGGCAAATCGCGACCAGGGCGAAACCCATCGCTTTCAGCATGAGGTACATAAATTTGTCGCGCAGCAGCGTGAAGAAGGTGTGCACCTCGTAATCGGCTTCCAGCAAGCCACTGATGTTGCCCGCGCTGTCGAAGATGGGTGCGTAGGCTGAAATCCACTGGCCGTGGGTGTCCTCGTAAAGTGCCGTGTGGGCTGCTTTGCCTTTAATAAGTGTATCGCGCATCTCAGGACGAATTTTGTAGGTGTGACCGATAAAGGGTTTCTCGTTGGTCATGACCACAAACTCCAGCGTTTCCCCTTTTTGCCGGAAGGTGTACACCTCGGTATCCAGATCGTTGGCTTTTTTGATTTGGCGCAAGGTATCGCGCAAGGCGAGGAAGGTGGGGGTGGTTTCGTCCTCGGCCGTGCGGATTTGGTCGTGGGCATCGCCATCGATGCGCGTGGCGCCGGTGCGCACGATGGCCTCGAGCTGAAGACCAAGTGAGCGTTCAAGTTCCTGATAGGAAATGCGGTACGAAAGGTAGGTAATGCTGAAAATAATCGCCAAACACAGGGCCGAGGTGAACAGGGCGAATTTTGCCGTCAAACTCATGAGCGGATCCTCCATCAGTCGGCCGCGTCTGCCGACGCCGGGACCATGTAGTGGGGTGCAGGCGACGTGACCTCAAAAGGAAGAACAAAGGGCCGGTCGCGGCTATTCGAAAAAAAACGATGGGGACGAAAAAAGCCGTCGGCGCGGTGCGTCGTCTGCGTAACCTTTCGGCGCGTCGGCGGATTTCTCGAGGGTGGTATCGCCGCGCTTAGAAACGTTTGCGCAGAAGGACGGCCTTGTCGAGGAAGCGCTCGCGTTTTGCGGGGTTTTCGATAATGTCGGCCAGGGTGTTGAGCAAACCCGGCCACTGTCCCAGTACCAGCGCTGTTAGGTCCATGCCGGCTTTTTGGGCGGCTTTGCGGGCAATCATCGGTGCCAACGGGCCGATCTCTTCCGTGAAATAGGCGGTTAGATCGCGAACCACATCGTCGGGAAGGGGCGCGGCCGGGTTGGTCGCTTCGCCGGTGAGACTGATGCGGGTCATGCTGCCGGAATCGCTTGGTGCCGGCGGCGGAGGGGCGGCGGTAAGTGGCGCCGGACGCAGGCTGTGTGCGGGTGGCGGGCTGAGAATGGTGGAGGCTTCGGGATGGTGGATGAGGGCGTCGAGGGCGGTGCTAATGATCGATCGGCGCACCAGTTTGTCGCAAAACAAGACGATGATGCCGTCGCTTACCACGCGCACAAAAACGCGGCCGTTGCGGAACGAATAATCGGCAAGGAAGACGTCTTGCGGCAGGGTTTGCCAAAGTTGAAGGAAGGCGCGGGCACGGTTGTGGTCGGGGCCGCCGGCCGGGTGCGGTTGGCTGAAGTGGTAATCGCCACGCTGGTCCACCTGAAACCCCCAGCGGAAGCCGGGAATAGTGGTGAGGTCTCGGAAATCAATCATGCTTGCCCCTTGGCGCGCAGCAATTCGCGCAGGACATCGACGTGGTAATGGCGCAGTGATTCACCCGCCTTTTCGGCTTCGGAATACACCATGGCGTAGCCGTCACCGTCGGCCAGCACGGCCGCCGAACCAGAGCTGCTGTCGAGGCTACCTTGTTCGAAGTCTCCCAGTTCCGGTTGCCATGCGGCGAAGAATTCAAACATGGCGTTGAGTTGCGGTAAGGCTTGGAGGAGATCGCCGCGCGTGGTTTGTTGGGTGGTGATGTCGAGACGCCCGTCGCGACAGGCGGCTGCGCTGTAGGGCTGGAGCGCGGCGGCGGCGTATTCCGGGGCCACATTGGTTTCGCCCCAGCGCGGCTCCTGATAACGGGCCAGGTAAGCGCTGAGGTTTTCCTTGGCTTCGGCCGCGCTTTGAAAACGCTGATCGCGGTCCTTGGCGCAAAACTTTTCCAGCAGCGCGAATAGGGCGGGGTCGAGACGGCGACCGAGGCTTTCCGGCGGCGGCAACGGGTTATTGAGGTGTTTCATAAGCACGGAAACAAGGTCCTTGCCGCGAAAGGGGGCCACGCCGAGCAGCATTTCGTAAAGCACGATGCCGACGGCGTACAAGTCGATGCGGGCGTCGATTGTACCGCCGTTAATTTGTTCGGGCGCCATGTAGCGCGGCGTGCCCAAAAGCGCGCCGTGCTGGGTGAGGTTCTGTGACTTATTGCCGCGGACCAGGCCGAAGTCGAGCAAAACGGCCTCGCCACGATCGTCGAGCATGATATTGGCGGGTTTGACGTCACGGTGAATCATGCGGCGACGGTGGGCTTCCTCCAGGCCGTCGAGGATCTGGCCCGCGAGGGCCAGCGCTTCCTTGACGGGTAGAACGCCGCGTTGGCGGAGGACGTCGTCGAGTGGCGGTCCTGGCAACCACTCCATGACTGAGTAGGGCCGCCCGTCGTGGGTTCCGGTGAAAAAGATTTGAATGATGTGGTTGCTGCGCAGACCGGCGACGGCTTTGGCTTCGTTGGCGAAACGGGCGGCGGCGTCGGGGTCTTCGGCCAAGTACTTGTGGCTGAGAAATTTGACCGCGACTTTTCGGCCCAGGGCGCGGTGGCAACCCAAGTAAACTGTGCCCATGGCACCCGCACCCAACCGTTTTTCCAGTACGACCTGATGGCCCTCGGCACCCAGAATGACACCGATCATGGCGTCCTCGCCGCGTTGCATTTGCGCCATTTTGGCATTGACGGCCGGGATTTTGACCGGCAGGGTCAGGTATTGGCCGTATTCACATTGGTGGTGAAGCTGTGCCTTGAGTTGGTCGGCTTTGGGGTGAACCAACATCAGGCAGGGCCGCTGACCGGCCTCGGCCGCTCGCAGCAGTGCGAGCGCTTGACCCAGGTCTTCGTTGGGTTCGATGTCGACCAGCAGAAAGTCGACACCGCCCTGTTGCACCAGCACCAAAGCGTCGGCGCAACTGTTGACAAACAACACTTGGTGGTCGGCTAGGTCCAAATGCTTGCGGAAACTTTCGATGTACTTTGGTTTCTTTTCAACCACCAATAAGATCATTGCTGCATCCTCGAACCGGGTCAGGCGCACTGTCTGGCGCCGTGTCGTCGACGGCCCTCTCGGCATAAGGCCGGTTCGCGCGCGACCCTCAGGTTAAACAACACATTTTTTTCCGGATGTATTCGCAAAACATAACGCATTCGATGTTGGTTCGAGAAGGCTGAATCTTCGCCGTGCTTGGAAATTTCACGGGATTAGGTGGTGCCCGGCGGCGTGATCTTGAGGTGTTTCATCTTCTTGTGCAGGTTACTGCGTTCCAATTTGAGAAGTTCGGCGGTTTTGGTGATGTTCCAACCTTGGTCGTGCAATTGGTGTTCGATGTAGCGTCGTTCAAAATCGTCGCGCGCCTCGCGCAAGGACTCGAATTTACCGAACCAGCTCGTTTCATCGCTTTTGCCACTCACTTGACGCGGCAGGTCGGCGACGTCGAGGGTTTCCTTGCGGCTCATGATCACCAAGCGCTCGGCGATGTTGCGCAACTCGCGCACATTGCCCGGCCAGTGGTAGCTGCAGAGCGCGCGGGCGGCGGCGGGCGTGAACTGCAGGTGTGGCCGCCCGTAGCGACCGGCGTAGTGTTTGATGAAGTAATCGATGAGCAGCACGATGTCCTCGGCGCGTTCGCGCAGGGGGGGCACGTGTAAGGGAATCACATTCAGGCGGTAGTACAAATCTTCGCGAAAGTTGCCGGCTTCAATCTCGGCTTCCAAATCTTTGTTGGTGGCGGCGATGACACGAACATCCACTTTAATGACCTTGCTGCCGCCGACGCGATGGAAGCGCTGTTCCTGCAAAACGCGCAACACTTTAGCTTGCGTGTTTAGCGACATATCGGCGATTTCATCGAGGAACAAGGTGCCGCCGTCGGCTTGCTCAAATTTGCCGGCTTTGCTTTCTTTGGCATCGGTAAAGCTGCCCTTGTGGTGACCGAACAATTCACTCTCAATGAGGTTTTCGGGGATGGCGGCGCAGTTCATTTCAATAAAAGGTTCGCCTGCGCGGTCGGAAAAAAAGTGAATACGACGTGCTGCCAACTCCTTGCCGCTGCCGCTCTCGCCGAGAATCAGTACACGGCCGGTGCTGGGGGCGGCCATCTGAATGTCCTCTTTTAGGGCGACCATGGCGGCGCTGTTCCCGATCATTTCCTCTTCGGGGATTTGCGCTTCCAGTTGGGCTTGGCGTCGTTCCAGTTGCTGTTGCTTGAGTGCGTTGTTAAGGGTGACCATGACTTTGTCGAGATTGAGCGGCTTCTCGAGGAAATCAAAGGCGCCGAGTTTGGTGGCTTTAACACCGAGATCGAGGGTGGCGTGACCGGAGATGACGATCACCGGCATCTGGTAACCCTGGTCGCGCAGTTTGGCAAGGGTTTCGACGCCGTCCATGCCGGGCAACCAAACGTCGAGAAAGACGGCGTCAAAACGCGCTTCGGCGCGGCGCAACTGATTGAGCAGGGATTCGCCGGAGTCGGCGCTTTCGACGTGGTGGTGTTCGTCCTCGAGAATTTCAGCCAGGGTTTTGCGAATCGAAGGTTCGTCGTCGCAGATCATAATACGGGCCATGGGGTTCCTCTTGTGTGGGGGTCGGTGGGGCGGGTTGCCGCTGAATCGATGGCTCTAATTTAGAGCAAGCGGGAACAATCGCCAAATGATTCTGGACGCTTGGGTCGCGCCAGGCTGGTCGGCGTTTTTTTAGTTATCCTCGATTCGAGTCGATAGAATTAACGTGTCAATGCCTCCCTATCAACCCGGCGCTGCCTGTGTCCGCAACGCAGCCGACCGGCGCAACCTTTTGCGGTGTGCCGGCGCCATCCCGACCTTTTCCTTTTCCGAGTCGCAGCATGCAGAAAAACCAATTCTTCCGTCTCCGCCGCACCCGGCCTGTGTGTTGGTTTGCGCTTTGGATGGTTTTGTTGTGTGATGTGGCGGTTGGGCAAAGCGATATCTTGGTTTTTTCGCCGGACATCGAGCATTTCGACCTGGTCCAGGAGAGTTTGAAACAGGAGCTGGGCGAAGCCTGTCAGGTCATGGTCGTGCCCTTTGACGCGTTATCCACGCGGGCCGACATGATGCGCTGGATTGAATTACAAGACCCTCATCTTTTGGTTTTGATGGGTAATTACCCCATTCGGGCCTACAAAAAACTGTGGCGTTCCGGTGCGTTAACGGGCCGACTGAGGCCCGTGATCGGTCTGATGGCGGTTTATCTCGACAAGGAAATGAATGGGATTCCCATGGGGACCGGCATTCACTACGAAGTGCAGGCGATTACCATTTTCACCCATCTACGCTCGCTAACCACGGCGCCGATTCGCAAAGTCGGGGTCGTTTACTGTGAAAGGCTTGAACCTTTTATCCGTCACCAGCGGGCGGCGCTACAGCGAGAACAAATTTCGTTGGTTGGGCGCATGGTGCCGACAACCAATAAGTCGAATGCCTATTTGTTGCGACGGCGCTTGCGTGAATTGATCCGACGCGAGAATGTCGACGCGCTGTGGTTGCTCAACGACAGCGAGCTGTTGCGGACCGAGAACATTCGCCGCGTGTGGCGGCCGGTGTTGAAGCGATTTAACGGCGCGGTGGTGGTCGGGGTTGATCGCCTCATGCGGAAACCGCTGGATTTGGGGCATTTTGCGGTGGTGCCCGACCACCTGGCCTTGGGCGGCCAGGCGGCAGATTTAATTTGGATGGCGCAACAAAATGATTGGCAATTGCCCGCCGGCCGTTATCATGCGCCGATTAGTGTCGAAAAGATTCTAAATCGCAGCAATCTCGGCAGCCCTTTAGCCTTGCGGGATGGAGCCGCCTGGGAAGTGGATTACATTGTCGGCGAGAATTTTTAGCGGGTTTTGTTGTTACGCCAAAATAAAGGGACACAGGATCGTGGCAATCGAACTATTTCTGAACTAGTTACCAATAAGCAGTCGATATCCATTAGAATATCAGCTAACCACCCGAACCGGATTTACCATTGATAGGTCCTCTATGAAATGGCTAGGCATGAAACGCATATTTTTGTGGTGTCTCCTGATTGGGGGGCTGCCCGCGCTATGCTTTGGTCAGCAACGTCCCAAAGTCTACGCGTTTTTGCCGTCAAACGTGCGACCGCACGCATTGCAAACACTGGTGGGCCGCGAAGCTCCCGACGTTGATATCACCTTTTTCGGGCGCTTTCGTGAGTTTGAGGTTCAGGTCCTTCAAAATAAGCCCGATGCGGTGCTGACCTTCCCGATGGTGGTTGAGTACATGTCCCAGAGCGAAAGTCTGGGTTTTAAGCCGCTGATTCAAGGCCTGAAAAACGAAAAAACCGACGAGCCCTACGTGTTGTTGGCGGTTGATCGACAGATCGAAGTAAATGCGATCGATCAAACGGCGATTGGTGTGGTTAGCCTGATGGGGCGCCGCCAGATGGGGCATTTTTTGGCCGACAAGTTTAAGGTCGGCAAAATCTCGATTAAAACGGTCACCAAGCTGGAAGATTTACTGTCCCTGCTGCAATTCGAGGACGTTGACGCGATATTGGTACCTGAAAGCCGGCTGGAGTACTACAAACAGCGGTCCAAGTTGAACCTGGTGATCACACGTTTGCCCGATGTGTCTTACCGTTTGCCGATGATGTTTGTCAGCCCGGAATTAAAGGAGGAATCCCAGAAAACACTGCGCGAGGCGCTGGAGAAGCTGGAGCCGAAGGTCTCCAATCTATTGGGGGTGGATCAATGGCAAAACCGTTGATTCACCTGTTGCTTGTCCACGTGGCGTGGTTGCGTTTCGCTTTATTGGCGGGGCTGCTTCTTGGGGAGCCGTTGGCGGCCGCCGCCAAGAATCGGCTGCTGGTGGTCGGCCCCGACAGCGTGGGTTACGACCAAGTCTTAACCGCCATTAACGACGAGCTCGAAGATGAGTTCGACATTATCCATCGCCGCGTTGACCGCGAGACGCCTTACGTTGATTTCGAACGCAACATTCTCGAAGTGCAACCGGATCTGCTGGTGCTGATGGACAACGTGACCGTCAGTTATTACCGCTTCTTTCAAGACCGTCACCGGGGTCGGCTCAAATTCCCGCCGGCGATTGTGACCATGGCGCTGTTTGTCGATCAATCGATTCAAGGCATGGAGAATGTGGTTGGCGTGCGTTACGAGGTGCCGCCGATTGTGTCATTGACCCATTTGCGCGCACTGGTTGAGAATCCGGTCGAACGTGTCGGTGTCTTGTACCGTGCCGAACACACGAATTACTTCAACGATCAGAAGATTTTGTGTCAACGCGAGGGCATTGAATTGGTCGGTTACAAGGTGGAAGTGACCTTCCAAAAGGGGTCGGGTGAAGCCGCCGGCAAAATTTTCTCCAAAGAAATCCGCAATGGCTTGAAGTACTTGCTGACGACCGAAGACGTCGATGTGTTGCTGGTGCTGAATGACAACAAACTCCTGAATGAACGCGATGTGCGCAACGTCTGGTTGCCGCGCTTAAAGCGCTACCGCAAACCCATAATTGTTGGGGTTGAAACCCTGATGGACATTCCCAATTTCGGCAATTTCGGCGTGTTGCCCGACCACTACGGCTTGGGCCAAACCGTTGGTAATTTGGCGATTGAAATCAAAGAAAATGATTTTGTCATTACCGTTCGTGGTGCGACCAATCCTCACTCGGTTCAGAAACACCTGGACCGCAAGTTTGCCAAGAAGTATCTTGAAATCACCGCTGAAATGTTAAACGAGGTAGATGTGTTGCGTTAAGTACGTGGCCTAATATTCACCGTGGTTCGGTCAACGCTTCGTTTTTTGCTGTTTTGCCCTATACTTGAGAGATCCTACCTTTATCCTTCAACGCGACCGGTCGTGCTATGAACACCAATAAAACCATTCCGCCCAATGGTAAAAGCCTCAAGCAGAAGCTGATTATCCGCAATATGTTCGTCATGTTGATGGTGTTCATTGCCGTACTGGTTTTTTATGCGCTGCAAAACTACGGCGCCTACAAGCGCCAGATCGACACCACCACCACGCGTTTTCGCCGCGATTTGGACGTTACCTCGCGTTTGTTGATTTCCGACAAACAGAAAGCCTTGCGTACTTACGCCGAAGACAATTCGTGGACGACTTTGCGCGAAATTTTAATTGAAAACGTGCGCGGCCGCTTTGAGTCCGAAGACGGCGAGAGTTTGCTCACCGAACAGCAATCGCTGATTATGGCCGCCTATTTCCGCAATGACCGCCAGACGGTGGCCTGGGTTACACCCGAAACACCCGACGGGGTGCCCACGGGTTTGCCGCTCGAAAAGCTCAAGGATATTGAAGAAACCACCAGTTGGGCCCTGTCCGTAACCGGAATTACCCAACGCGAGGTGTTACTGGGCGACAATCACCACGTGATTCAGGTGGCCACCCCCATTTATGCCTCGTCTTCCTCGCTCGGCGTTGATATTGACGAAAATGTTGAACCGCTGACCGATCCCGGCGTCGACGCCCATGTGGGTTCGCTGGTCTATGGGTTCTCGACCGCGCAAATGGAGCGCGATTTGGCAGAAGCCAAAGCCACCTACCAAAATGATTTGCTGTTTAATTTATCGATTTTATTGCTGGTTTCACTGATTGCTCTGGTAATCGGTTTTCTCGCCACCCGGCGTCAGGCCGCGACCATTACCAGTCCGCTGGCCCAGCTCACCGAAGCCGCCGACACCATTGCCTCGGGCGACTACAATGTCCGCGTAGATCTCAACAGCGGCGATGAAATCGAAATTTTGGCTTCGTCCTTTAACAAAATGACCGCCGACCTCAAACGCAGTTACGACGCCCTGGCCGATCTCAACAAAACTCTGGAAGAGAAAGTGCAACAACGCACCAAAGAATTGGTGGCCAGTGAGCGCAAGTTCCGCACATTGTTTGAGGAATCCGCCGACGCCATTTTGCTCGGCGATGAAAACGAATTATTCGACTGTAACCCTGCCATGCTGCGGCTGCTTGGTTGTGACGATAAAAACGTGTTGCTGGCGATGAGTCCCGACGACCTGTCGCCGCGTTTTCAGCCGGAAGGCGGCTCTTCGGCCGAACTGATTCGGGACAAGTATAAAAAGGTCCTGGAAGATGGTTCGCAATTGTTCGAATGGACCTGCAAACGGCTCGACAACTCCGAGTTCCCCAGTGAAATCGTTGTCACCGGATTTGAGTTGGATGACCGCCCCGTTTTGCACAAAGTCTATCGCGACATCACCGAACGCAAGAAAACCGAAGAAATGTTGCGTAAAGCGCAGCAACGTCTGCTTGAGACGGCCCACAGCAGCGGCATGGCTGAAATTGCCACCGGCGTGCTGCACAACATCGGCAACATTCTCAACAGTGTCAACATTTCCACCGAGGAAATGGGCTTGACCCTCAAAAATTCCAAGGTCGTCGGCTTCCTCAAAGCCAACGAAATGATTCGCAACCACCAAGGCGATCTGGGGGCCTTTTTCACCGCGCACCCCAAGGGTAAACTGATTCCCGGTTATTACCTCAGCCTCGGCGAAGCGATTTCCGAGGAACAAAAGACGCTCACCGATGAGGTGACCGCGCTGACCACCAAAATCAATATGATGCGCGATGTCATCAGTACCCAGCAAAACTACGCCAAGGCCGGCCTTTACACCGAAAATGTATCGGTGATCGACTTGATTGAGGATTCACTGAAGCTCAACCTGGCTTCGCTGCAAAAGAAAGGGGTTAAGGTCGTGAAGAACTACACCTCCGATCCCAAGGGCAGTGTCGCCAAGGTCAAACTGGTCCACGTGTTGACCAACCTGATCAAAAATGCCAAAGAGGCCATGCAAGACAACGATTCCAAGAACAAGGAACAAATCCTCGAAATCATTATGCGCAAAGTGGAAAACAACGAAGTGGTTGTGGCCATTAAAGATAACGGGATTGGCATTAGCGACGAACACAAAGATAAAATCTTCAACCACGGCTTTACCACCAAACCCACCGGTCATGGCTTCGGTTTGCACACCTGCGCCAATTTCATGACGGAAATGGGCGGCACTTTGGACGTCAGTAGTGAAGGCCTTGGTTTGGGCGCCGAGTTTGAGATCCGATTCCCTCTGGACGAGCGGGGCCCGGAATTTCAGTCGCCGCCGCCGAAAGCGGCCCTGCCGCGGCAAAACTGAAACGGCCGCTGTTTAGCGAATGCGGTCGTAACCTAAGAAGCCGCGTACCTTTTTGAGGTTGCCGACCACCTTGTCGAAGTGGGCTAGGGTTTTAACCTGTAGCACGATGTCGAAAATGCCCATGCTCTTGTCGTTGTCGGTGTTGGCGTTCATGTTGGAGACGTTGGTATGGGTGTTGGAAATCGCCAGTGTGACGTCGGCGATCATGCCGGGACGGTCCTCGGTATAGACGCGGATGGCGACCTCGAAAACTTGGTCTTCGATGGGACCGGCCCATTCGACCGGGATTTTACGTTCGATGGGCACGTTTTGGCTGAGCAGGGTCTTGCAGTCTTTTTTGTGGACCATGACACCACGGCCTTGGGTGATGTGGCCGACGATGGGATCGCCCAAGATGGGGTTACAGCATTTGGAGAGGTTGACGAGCACGTCCGAGGTGCCGCGCACCAGCACCATGTTGCGCGATTTGCGCGAAATGCGCTGAAACGCGCGCTGCAGGCGTGATTGACGAACTTGGTCGGCCGAGGGGCCGGCCTCGACTTGATCCTCGGGAATGAAAGGTTTGACGGCCTTATTGGGGGTCAGGTTGCCAAAGCCGATGGCGCTGTAAAAGTCGTCGAGTTTCTTAAAACCAAAACCCTTGAGGCGGCTTTGAATGACATTGTTGGAGACTTTTTTAAGTGGGATACGACAGCGTTTGAGTTCGCGTTCAAACAGATTGCGGCCCATTTCCACGGCTTTTTCGCGTTCGCGCGCCCGTAGCCAGGCGCGAATTTTGGAACGTGCCGAAGAGGAGCGCACGTACTGCAACCATTCTTCGCTGGGGGTTTGGCTGGAACTGGTTATGATTTCGACAATGGAACCGCTCTGCAACACGCTGCGCAAAGGCACCATCTTGCCGTCGACCTTGGCAGCGACCGCCTGGTGGCCGACCTCGGTGTGAATGTGGTAGGCGAAGTCGAGCGGGGTCGCGCCTTTGGGCAGCGTTTTAATTTCGCTGTTGGGCGTGAACACGAGAATTTCGTCCGTCTGGAGCTGACCCTTAATGGTCTCGAGAAATTCGTCGCTATCCTGAACCTCTTTGTGGTCGTCGGCGACGCGGCGCAACCAACTGACAAATTCGTTTTTCCCAACGGAAAGCAGGCGACCGTTTTTGTAGGTCCAGTGTGCGGCGACCCCTTCCTCGGCAATGCGGTGCATGGTGCGGGTACGGACCTGAACTTCGAACGGTTGACCGTGTTCCGAGAGCAAGGTGGTATGGATGGACTGGTATAGGTTCGATTTGGGGGTTGCGATAAAGTCCTTGATGCGGCCGGGGATATGACGCCATTTTGAGTGCAGCAAACCAAACATTTTGTAGCAGTCGCCAACCGAGTCGGTCAGGATGCGGAAGGCGTAGTAATCGTAAAGGCCGTCGAGGGTGCACTTTTTGCGGCGCAGCTTGCGGTAAATCGAGTAGTGGCTTTTAATACGCGAAGAAACGTCGCCATGGACCTCGAACTCGTCCATTAACGACTCAATTTCGTTGGCGATATTTTTGAGAACCCCTTTGTTGGCGCGTTCGCGTTCGGTTAACTGGCGGTCCAGGTCGGCGTAGGCTTCCGGCTCCATGTGGAGAAAGGACAAGCGTTCCAGTTCCAGTTTGAGGTTGCTCATGCCGATGCGGTGCGCAAGTGGGGTGTAAATGTCGAGGGTTTCCTGGCTAATGCGGCGGCGTTTCTCTTCGGGTAAATGGCCGAGAGTCAGCATGTTGTGGCAACGGTCGGCGAGTTTGACGACCAGGACGCGAATATCCTCGGACATGGCCATAATCATCTTGCGGTAATTTTCCGCCTGAGCCTGGTCCTTATTTTGGAACTTAACTTTGCCAATCTTGGTGACACCGTCGACAATGCGCGCCAGGTTCGCGCCGAAGTGTTTTTCAAGCTGGGCGATCTCGACGTCACAGTCTTCAACGACATCGTGTAAAAAGCCGGCGGCCACCGTTTCTAAGTCGAGTTTGCGGTCGGCCAGAATGTAGGCCACCGCAATCGGGTGAATAATATAAGGTTCACCTGATTTCCGCGTTTGCCCTTCGTGGGCTTTGGTGGCGAAATCGTGGGCCCGCTGCAGGTACTCGGCGTCGCCGTCCGGGTGGTTTTCCAGGAAAACGCGCTTCACATCTTCAATGGTTCGGTGTTTGTTGCGTGACAAACCCGCCCATTCCTTTATGGCCGTTAGTTGTTCTTTTAAGGTCATGGTACCGCCGAAAAAGTAACGCTGACGAGCTTTAATGCTGTGGTGAGCCGTGAAGATCGCGTCCGGTTAACGCAAGATGCGTTTGGGGTCGAGAGGGGAAAGCCGTGTGAGAAATGCTCTTAAACGGTTTTGCAGCATTGTACAGGTTTTGTCAGAGAATGGGGCCGTCAAAATAAAACGATGAAAAAGCGTCGGCTGAAATAGCGATATTTTCGACGATCGACGGGGGCGTCATTGGGGGTTTGGCGCGGTGATGCAAGGGGTGGGGGCAATGAAAAAAGGACACTTACATTCAATGTGTAAGTGTCCTTTTTAATTTAAGTGCCTTGAGAATGAGGTTCAAGTCACAAAACGATTAGCTGTCGATCGGCCGTGAACTGTGCCAAAGCAACAGGGTGGGGCTGGCGACAAAAATTGAGGAATAAGTACCAATCACAATCCCGATCAACAACGGCAGCGCGAAATCTTCCAGCGTGGCGTTGTTGGAGAACCAGTAAATCACGCCGACAACGAAGAAGGTCGTCAAGGAGGTGACGATGGTACGGCTCAGCGTTTGGTTGATCGAGTGGTTCATGTGATCAGCCACTTCGCCGCCTTTGGCGCCCTGCAAGTTCTCGCGAATGCGGTCAAAAACAACGATGGTGTCGTTCAGCGAGTAACCGACAATCGTCAAGAACGCCGCAACAACCGGGTTGGACAGCTCAGAACCGAGCAACTTGCCCGCGATGGCAAACACACCCAAGGCAATCACGACGTCGTGGATCAAGGCCACAACCGACGCAATCGCGTAACCGAGACGGAAGCGGAAGGCGATGTAGATCAAAATGCCGATCAACGACAAAATGATGGCTTCGGCTGCTTCAGTCAACTGCTCGGAAGCAATCGAGGGCGAGAAGGTTTCGTTGGAAACAATGCGGTAGCTGCCCAGCGTGAAGCTTTTTTCGAAGAACTGCTGCAGCACTGCTTTGTCTTCGTTCGCGCGCAGGGTGACGCCTTCCATCATGGCGCTAAAGTCCTTGATGAAGTCACCTTGGGTTTCGCGGTAAGCAATGATGTTGCGGGCGACGTCTTCGTAGTTATCACTGGACGCGCGGTTCAACGGGTTTTGGTTTTTCAGCAACACGGCCAACAGGTCTTCGGTCGTGCGGTTGAGTGCGGGCGTCATCAGCAACAAGCTTTGGCTCAGGGCGACTTGCTTGGCGGTGTCGCTTTCAACGGCCGTGGCCAGGGCTTCTACGTCAGCCGGGTTTTCGCTCAACTTGGCCACGATTTGGCCGGCGACGGCGTCGTACTGGGATTGTTTTTCCGCGTCGGTGCCCTCGATGACGTAGGGGTTCTCGGCGACCAAACCGGCGGCGATTTGCTGACGGCTAAAGCCTTTCAGCAAGGCCATGCGCTGGTTTTCGGCGTCAAAAAACGAACCGAACGCTTTTTCCAAACCCCGCAGACGGGCCAAAGAGGCTTCGGCCTCTTGGCCTTCTTTTACGTCGGGGTTCTTGATTTTAACGCTGTAAACCTTGTGGGTTTCAGGGTCCATGCTGGCCAAAGAGGCCTTGTTGTCAACTTGGCTGACCTGCTCGCGTAACGCGCCGATTTGCACGTCGCTGGTTTCGAATTGAACGGTGAGTTTGGTACCGCCCTCGTAGTCGACACTTTTTTCAATGCCGATCCCGAAGATCAGACCCAAGGACACAACGAACAGCACCACGGAGACGAGGCCGAACACCTTTCTTTTTTCCATAAATTGGATGTCGCGCATATCTAATACCTCCGCGGGTTATTGGGGTGTGGCCGAGGGCGAACCGCCCCAGATCGGCCAGATGGAAAGTTTGCGAACACTCGCGTTGAAGTGGAGATAGGTGATGAAGAAGGTGCGTGAGCAGAACACGGCGGTGAAAATCGAACACACGATCCCGATCATCAACATAATCGCAAAGCCTTTGATGGGACCTTCGCCCAACAGAAGCAAACAGAAAGCCGCGATAAAGGTGGTGATGTTGGCGTCGAGAATGGTGACGAAGGCACTTTTGTAACCGATATCGACCGCGTTTTTAACGGCGGTTCCGAGCCGGAGTTCCTCACGGATCTTCTCAAAAATCAGGACGTTGGCGTCAACCGCCATGCCGATTGTGAGAATGAAGCCGGCAATACCCGGTAGGGTCAGAATGGCGTCGACCCCGGCTAACATGCCCAGCATCAAAATCAAGTTGATCATGAGGGCGCCGATGGCGAACAAGCCGGCGAGGCGGTAGTACAGCAAAATGAACAGCATGACCGCGCCGAAACCGGCGACGGCGGCACGCGTTCCTTGACGAATGGCGTCGCGACCCAAGGTTGGCCCGATGACGCGCTCTTCGAGGATGCGTACGGAGGCGGGCAGGCTGCCGGATTTAATTTGCAGAATTTTATCGTCGACTTCGCCGGCGGAGAAGCTGCCGCTAATGACGAAGCTGTTGCTCAAACGCTGACGAATGACCGGTGCGGTCAACACTTTACCGTCGAGAATGACGGCCAATTGACGGCCGACCGCATCTTTGGTGACGTTATCCATGATTTGACCGCCCGCGCGGTCGAGCGTGATGCCGATGGCGGGAAAGCCGGTTTCGTCACGAGAGGCCATGACACGGCTGACGTTGGAAGCGGTCATCATGACCGGCTCCAGCAGGTAGAAGCCTTCGCCTTCTTTGATGGGCAGAATTTTGAAGCCGGGCTTGAGGTACGGCTGCAAATCTTCGGCGCGGGGGGCGGTGTTTAAGGCCGCGTTGGCGACCATGCGCCACTCGAGTTGACCTGGCTCTTTTACCAATTTCTGAACACGTGCTTGGTCGTCGGTACCCGCTAATTCCAAAACGATGCGGTTGGTGCCGACCACGCGGTTGATGTTGGGCTCGGAAACGCCCAACTGGTCAATACGGTTCTGAATCTTGTAAACGGTTTGTTTGACCGCTTCGTCTTTGACTTCTTCTTTGGCGGCGTCGCGCAGGGTCAAAATCAGTTCGCCGGTGTCGCCACTGATGTTCCAGTAGCCGCGGTACATGGTTTTGACTTTTTGCAGGGCGTCGTCCAGTGAAACTGTGCTGGCCAAGTTCCGCAGAACAACCTTGCGCTCTTTCACTTTGGGCTCGGAGCTGCCGACGGTGATGTTTTCGGCTTCCAAGCTGGCTTTAATGGTGCCGGCCTGCTCTTCCACATAGTGGTTGACTGCATCCTCGACATCCACTTCCAATTGCATGAAGATCCCGCCCTTTAGGTCGAGACCCAGTTGGATGTTTTGGGCGACGTTTGCGAGTGAAACGGTGTGACCGTCTTCACCCTCGTTCTCAAATAAGACGAATGCGCTTAGGATAAGGGCCGCCAAAATGACGATCCATCTAAATCTCATGGGTTAACTCCTTGATCGATGCCTCGACCGCAGTCAGCGTATTGGGGGGGACGTACGTGTCCTTGACCCGTGATCATTTCGTAGCCCCCGCCTCGTTGCCGGGTTGGGGTCCGTTAATCGCGGAGCGAGTCATTTTGATTTTGGTTTTATCGTGAATTTTGAGGACGACGACCTGCTGATCGATCGCATCGATCTCGCCCCAAATACCGCCGGACGTGACGACCTTGTCGCCTTTCTTGAGGTTGTCCACAAATCGCTGCTGGTCTTTTTGCTGCTTGATCTGGGGACGCATGATCAGAAAGTAGAAAATGGCGATCATGCCGACGATTGGCAAAACACTGAACCACAGGGGGGGTTCGCTGCCGGAAGCCTGATAGTAGAAAAAAGCCAGGTTTAGCCACATGTTGGATGGTCCTCCACGTTGCGCGCGGGCACCTCACCGGTTTGGGTGTCCGGCATTGGGTAATCGAAGATGTCGCGTGCAGCGTAAGTTTGAAGAATATGCGCCTTGAAGGCGGGGAAACGGTCGGCGGCAATGGCTTGACGGATGCCGGCCATCAGCGTCTGGTAGTAGCTGAGGTTGTGGATCGTCATCAAGACCGAAGCGAGAATTTCGCCGGCACGGTAGATGTGATTCAGGTAAGCGCGCGTGAAATGGGTGCAGGTGTAACAGGCGCAAGCCGGGTCAAGGGGCAAATCACTGTCCTTGTGGGCGGCTTGTTTAATGGCGACCTTGCCGAGGCTGGTAAACGCGGAGCCGTTGCGGGCGTTGCGGGTCGGCATCACACAATCGAACATGTCGATGCCGGCCGAGACGGCGTTGACCAAATCTGCAGGCGTTCCAACACCCATTAAATAGCGCGGTTTCTCTTCTGGTAACAAAGGAGCCGTATGACGGAGGATTGGATACATCAAATCCTTGGGTTCGCCCACGCTCAAGCCGCCGACGGCAAAGCCGGCGAAGGGTTTGGCACACAATTCACGCGCGCTTTCAGCGCGTAAATCGGGGTACATCCCGCCTTGGACAATGCCGAACAGCGATTGGTGACCGCCCTGAAAATGGTTCAGTGAGTGGTCGGCCCAGCGATGGGTGAGCGCCATGGAAGCCCGCGTCGCCGCGCGGTCGGCGGGATAGGGCGTGCAATCGTCGAAGGCCATGACCACGTCCGAACCCAAATCGCGTTGGACCTTCATGGAGCGTTCGGGATCGAGGCGGATCAGGTTGCCGTCGATATGGGAACGGAAGGTGACGCCGCGATCATCGCGTTTGGTGAGGTCGGCTAGTGAGAAAACCTGGAAGCCGCCGCTGTCGGTGAGGATCGGTCCGTCCCAAGCCATAAAGCGGTGTAGACCGCCCAGTTTGGCGATCCGCTCGGAACCGGGGCGCAGCATTAAGTGGTAGGTATTGCCCAACACCATGCCGACACCGCAATCGCGGATCTGTTGTGGGGTGACGCCCTTAACGGTGCCCTGGGTGCCGACCGCCATAAAAACAGGGGTGTCGACACCGCCGTGTGCGGTCTCTAAACGCCCTAAACGGGCGCAGCTATCTCGATCCTTTTTGGCAATGGCAAACTTAAACAAGGGTATGCTTCCGCAGTCAAATGTATCCTCATACCCGGCTGAAATCTGGACCCGTCTTTCCTGAAACAAACACCGTGCTTTTGAAAAAAACCGAAAACCCAAGGGTGCGGGCTGAGCGGCCTGTTCGGTTCTTGACCCAAGCAGCCGAATAACAAAGTCGGAACTATATCACAGGCCGACCGCCGGTTCCAGCCTGCAATTTTGCCGAAGCCGCGGCTTGGTGACGGCGCCGACACCGCCGGTGCCGCGGGGCTCAGGGCCGGTGCGGCCTGCGTGGTGCTGGTTGTTTGCGCGAAAAAACTTTCCGGGCTTTTCGAAAAATCACGGCGGCTCATGCTAAAATAGGCCGTTTAGTTCTGTGACACGAAATCCTTGCGCCGCGATGCCACGGTGTCGCGCCGTTGAACGACGGTTGGGTCGTCACGATGTTCGCGACGGCGTCGTTGAACAAGTTCCTCGACCAAGTTTCCTCAATCAAAAACCTTACATGAACCCATCAGCTTCGGTTAAAGATTTGCTTCCGCGCCCCCGATAGAGAATGCAAGGCACGGAGGCCGATTGATACCAGAGAACATGGAGGCTCTTGAATGCATGCATACAATCCCAAGGGGGGAGGCTATACCGCCAACTACTCGGCGAATGCTTACCGCACCAACAGTGTGAACACCTCACCCTTGCAACTCGTTGTCATGTGTTACGACGGCATGTTGCGGTTTATTCAGAAAACCCGTCACGCCATTGAGCAAAATAACATTGAGGAAAAGGTCAAATTCCTGAACAAAACACTCGCGATTGTCGACGAGCTCCAAGGCAGCTTGGACTTTAACCGCGGCGGTGAAGTCGCCCGCAACCTCGACCGCGTTTACACTTACTTCGCCAATGAGCTTATGAAAGTCGGCATGCGCAACGATCTCAAAGTCCTTGCCCATGTCGAGAAACTCGTCGGCGAATTACGCGGCGCTTGGGCCAAAATTGCCGCCGACGCGCAAGCCGCGCCACCACCGCCACCGCCCGGCTCCAGCCGCTTTACCTTTACCGGTTAATTCCCGGTTTGAGTCGGCCTTCCCGTCGGCTCCCGCAAAACCCAATTTTTTTTAGACTTCCCTTCGGGGTGATACGTCACTACCTGTACCGGGAATGGGCGCGCGCCGATCGCAACTTTCGGCGTTGTGGTACACTCTCCCATTCTGAAATTTGTTCGGTGAGGATGACGTTTTGAGCAACGAAGATGGAAATTTGGTCGTGCCGACCGTGGAACAACCTCCCGCGGACGTGCCGGCCGCCGAGCCCGCTCCCAAACCTGTGATTCGTTTGGGTCGCAAACGTTTCGGCCAATACCTGATTGAACGCAATCGCATTACCGCCAAAGATTTGGAACGCGCGCTCGCGCTTCAAGAAGAGTCCGGCATCAAAATCGGTCGCATTCTCGTCGATATGGGTTTTTTGACCGAGCGCGACTGCACCTTGATTTTGTGCGAGCAGCTTGGTTTTACCTATCTCGATCCCGAGCAGTTTCCCGATGAGCTGCCCGACGTTCTCGACCGCATTTCGGTTAAATTTTTTATTGCAAATAATTTCCTGCCGCTCGCTTTTGACGAAGAAAACAAGCAGCTCAAGTTAGCTGTCGAAGATCCCTACTTGCGCGTTCCGCTCGACAACCTGGCCGAGCTTTTGGAATGCAAACTCGACGTTGTCATGTCGACCCGCTCCGATATTCAGGATGCACTCGAACGCGGTTACGGCGAGGGCATCAGTGAATTCGACAAAATCGTCGATAACGCCGATGAAATGGATGAAAACTACGACGACGTCGAGCATCTCAAGGACCTCGCCAGTGAAGCACCTGTCATTCGTTTGGTGAACATCATCATTTCGCGCGCGGTTGAAACGCGCGCCAGCGACATTCATATTGAACCCTTCGAAAAGTCGCTCAAGGTGCGCTATCGCATCGACGGTGTTTTGAAAGAAGTTGAATCGCCGCCGCGCGGTTTGGCGCCCGCCGTTATTTCCCGCCTCAAAATTATTTCCAAGTTGGATATCGCCGAAAAACGCATTCCTCAAGACGGTCGTCTAAAAATGCGCGTGCTCGGCAAAGAAATTGACTTTCGTGTTTCGACCGTGCCGACCTTGCACGGCGAGTCGGTGGTTTTGCGTTTGCTCGACAAGGAATCGATTTCCTTTATCGAGCTGTCGATGTTGGGCATGCCCGAATATATCGAAAAGCCGTTTGTCGAATTGTCCGAGTCGCCCCACGGTATTTTGTTGGTATCAGGACCGACCGGTTCCGGTAAGACAACGTCACTTTACGCCTGCCTCAACATGCTGAACGATGCAGAAACCAAAATTCTGACCGTTGAGAACCCCGTTGAATACCAGTTGGAAGGCATCAACCAAATCCACGTTAACGAAAAAGTGGGACTGACTTTTGCCAGCGGGCTGCGCACCATGATGCGCCAAGATCCCGATGTCATCATGGTTGGTGAGATCCGCGACGCGGAAACCGCCGAGGTCGCCATTCAAGCCAGTTTGACCGGCCACATGGTGTTCTCGACGATTCACACCAATGACGCTCCGGGCGCCGTAAACCGCTTGTTGGATATGGGGATTGAAGATTACCTGCTGACCTCAACCTTGCTCGGCGTGCTGGCGCAGCGATTGGTACGGGTGGTGTGTGCCGAGTGTCGCAAAGGGTATTTGCCCGATGTCGGTTTCCACAAACACATTATCAAGTACGTCGACGATCCCACCGCCGTCCACTTCTATCGTGGTGAAGGCTGCAAGACTTGCGGTTTCACCGGTTACACCGGTCGTATCGGCATCTACGAGCTGTTCCAGATCAACGACGAGATCCGTCACCTGATCATGCAAAAACCGGATACGGCTGCGCTGCGCTCCCTGGCGCGCAAGAAAGGCATGCGTTTGTTGCGTGAGGACGGCTGGCAGAAGGTTCTGGCCGGCAAAACCTCGGTTGAGGAGTTGTTTCGGGTCACGCAAGAATCACTTTAGAGCAACGCCGCGTGGTGCACGCGGCCGACGCTGTTTTTGCCCCCGGGTCGGGCTTGTGACCGCGTCGTATTTCCACCACAATGGACGGGGTTTTGCCCGCCGCCTCTTTATCCGTTTATCAACGAGGACGAATCATGGCCACCTTTTACTACAAAGCTACCAATGCCGGCGGCAAGCTGGAAAGCGGCTCGCTTGAAGCCTCTGGAAAACCCCAAGCGTTGGCGTTATTGGAACGCAAGGGGTTGTTCCCGCTGTCGGTTTCCGACAAACCCAAAAAGGTGACCGAATTTAATCTGTCCGATTTCAAATTAGAAGACCTGCTGCCGCTCAACCGCATTAGCGGCAAAGAAGTGCTCGATTTTACCGACAAACTGGCGACTTTGTTGCGTTCTGGTTTGCCGTTGGCCCGAGCCCTCACCCTGTTAATTGATACCACCGACCGAGAACCTTTAAAAGATGTCGTCCGTCAGGTGCTCAAAGACGTCAAAGCAGGTAACAGTTTTGCCGACAGTCTCGCCAAACATCCGCGGGTGTTTGAGCGACTGTACGTCAACATGGTGCGCACCGGTGAAGCCGCCGGTGTTTTGGAGAAAGTACTCGACAATGTGACGGAGTACTTGGAAGCTCGCCAGAACATGCGTTCCTATTTGATTTCCGCGCTAATTTATCCCTCGATTTTGGGGTTCACCGGCATGGGCACCGTCCTTGTCTTGGTGTTTTTTGTTCTGCCCCGTTTTCAACAGGTTTTTGACCAGGTCGGTCAAGAACTGCCCTGGATTACCAAGCTCATGGTCGACATTACGACCTTTATCGCCGACTACAAGTTTGCGTTATTGGCCGTGGCGACGATTGGCTGGATCGCCTTCTCGCGTTGGAAAAAATCCGACGAAGGACGCGACAAGTGGGACGAAATCAAGCTGAAAATGCCGATTTTGGGTTCGCTGTTCGTGCAAATCGAGGTGAACCGTTTCTCCAATACCTTGGGCATCTTGCTTAATAGTTCGGTGTCCTTGTTAGAGGCGATGTCGATTACCAAGGAAATTGCCAACAACCGCGTCTTTATCAAAGCGATGGACCCCATTATCAAAGGGGTTAAAAAGGGGGACGGCATGAGCCTTCCTATGTCGCAGACCGGTGTGTTTCCGAAGATGGCGGTTCAGTTGGTAACCGTCGGCGAGGAGACCGGTACCTTGGGCGACATGTTCCTCAAAATCGCCAAGATCTACCAGGGCGATATCGAAAAAACCATTAAACGCCTGCTGGCCCTGTTCGAACCGTTCATGATTCTCGTGATGTTCGTGGTGGTCGGCGTTATTGTTGCGGCCATGTTGATGGCGGTAACCAGCTTAAGTACAAGTACATTCTAAAGTTAGTGTTAGTCTGGAGGGTTCCATGAAAACCGAAACACAACGCAAAAACAGCCTTCGTCGCGGTTTTACCCTGGTCGAAATGATGGCGGTTGTTGTCATCATCGGCATCTTGGCGGCGGTCATCGCCCCCAAGTTCTTTAACCAAGTTTCCGGTGCCAAACGCACCTCTGCCTTGCGCGACATTAAAACTCTGGAAGGCCAGGTTACCCTGTTCCGCTTCCAGCACAGCAGTCTTCCCGAGGAATTGGTCGACTTGGCGGTTGAGCCCAACAACGTCAAAAACTTCAAACCTTTCGTCGAGAAAGCAGCCCTTAAAGATCCCTGGGATAACCCGTACCAGTATCGTGCGCCCGGCGACTCCGGCCGCGATTTCGAAATTTGGTCACTTGGCGCCGACGGCAAAGAAGGCGGCGAGGGTGACGCAGCCGACATCAAAGGTTGGGAAGAGGAAGATTAACCCGATCGATCTCGTGCCCCGCTGTCTTTCGGTGCGGGCACGTTCCCTTTAATCTGTAACCGCGATCCCATTCGGGGTCGCTCGTGGAGTTCCCATGTTGCGCAAGCGCCGCCCTGCTTTTACTTTGCTGGAAATGATTGTGGTCGTCACCCTGATGGCCGTCCTGATGGGCGCGGCCGTGGTTTTGGTGTTCGGCAGCCGTGACGGTGTCGTCGTTAAAGACGAAGGCGCCCGAATGCTCGCTTACCTGCGCAACGCTTGGGATCATACGCGGGCCAGCGGCGCACCACTCGTGTTTCGGCCCAATTATCAGGACGGCACGCTTCACTATTACGATCCACGCACCCAAAAAACCAAAAAAGCCTCGCTGGCCAAAGGTCATTACGTGGTTGGGATTCGGCTCAATGACCGGATGTACAGCCAAGCGACGGGCGGCATGGCGACGCCGGTGGTGGCAAGCGACAGCGAAGGCGATCAGGAAGCAAGTGAAGCTCTGGCTTTCGAGGACGAGTTCGCCCTGTTCATTTCCGAGGGGCGCGGTATGGCCCGCATCGCCGTGATTTTTGCCGTCCTCAAAGAGGAAGACGGCCCGGTTGATGTCGCCAACTTCAGCAACATCGTGATGTGTTCGCTCAACCTGATCACTGGGAAAGGCGCGGTCACCGAAATTGACGAGCGGGAATTTGACAACCTGTTCGCCATCTCATACGAGGCGGAAAACAATGAAGGCGTTTACTAAACCCCGTCGCGAATTACGCGGCTCCACCGGGTCCAAACACGCCGGCTTTACGTTGCTTGAAGCGATGGCGGCCTTGGCGATTCTCGGTATTAGCTTGGTCATCCTATTGCGGTCGCAAACGCTTTCGATTAGCAATGTCACGCAAGTTCAACGTTACGAACGCGGTGTGTTCATTACCGAGAACAACCTCCACTGGACCTTCCTCGACCTCAACGAAGCGGAATCCTGGCGCGACTATCAAGACGTCAGCGGCATTGACGGCGATTACAACTGGCGCGTTTCAATTGAAGCGGTTGAGATGGAAATGCAATTCGACACGCCTGTCGTGATGCTGCGTGTGGTGGCAACCACCTCTTGGCGCGAAGGCGTCGCCGACCGCGATTACACCTTGGAAACCTGGTACCTGTGGGGAGAAGAGCCATGATTTGTGAGCCGTTCGCCGCCACGCACCGGCGCGCTTTTACCCTGCTCGAAATGGTTGCCACCGTCCTGATTGGGGCCTTCATCATCATGATGGTCGCCGGTGTGCTGCGCAACAGTATGTTCGCGTGGGAAACCGTACAGGCAAAGGTCGGGGTCAATTACAACCGTCGCATGGTGCTCGACCTGATCAAACGCCAGACCTCCTCGCTGTTCCTGCGCACCGAAGCGGAACAACTCAGCGGTACCAGCCGCCGCGGTCGCGGCCCGCGTCGTACCGGCGGCAGGCCGACGCCCGAGCCCAACAACGACCGCAACCCGCAAGCGGCCGGTCCGCAACCGCCCACGGGTTTTCAGTTGCCGGAAGGCTCTCACTTCTTTTTAGGCACCCCGCAAGAACTCAACTTTTTGTCGACGGTTTCATTTTTATCCGACTTTCCCGGGCAAGTCGGCGTCAGATATTTCGTGGTGCAAGGTTCCCTCGAGGATGGCGCGGATTTGATGTCGTTGCCTTCTTCGCGTACGGTGAATCCGCGTGGCGACGCCAACCTTATTGAGCGTTTTGAAGGTGGAACCCAATTGGACTATCCACCGCCGCTCGAAGGTGAGCTTTATCTGTATGTTGAGGAAACCAACTTGTTTTTATCGCAAAGCGCCGAAAACACGGCCCAGTACAATGGTAACGGCGATGCCGCCACGGCGCAGGAGCCCACCATTATCTCTGGAGAATCACGGGATGACGCAAGCTCAGACCAAGCCGGGGCGCCGTCTGAAGCTGTCGGTACGAGCTCAATGGCGTTGATCGGACCGTTGCGTTCCTTCTCTTTGCGGTACCGGTACCCACTCAATCGCGGCGTGCAAGAGGAAGATACGGCCGAAGATTGGGCCGAGGCTTGGGACCTGGAAACCGAGGGCCGTTACCCTTCGGCGGTTGAATTCACCTTGTTTTACGAACAGCCAGGCGTGACTGACGACATCCCGACCGAAGAGCTGCCGGGCATCCGCATGGTTTTGCCGATTTACGATTCCAACAACCTCATGCGGGGAGGCAACAATGCGCCTTTCTAACCCGCCGGCCGCGCAACGCGGCAATATTCTGATCACCGTGCTGTGGATCATCATGATCATGGCCGTGTTGGTCTTGGGTCTCAATTACGAAGCGCGCAGCGATGTGGAACGCACCATGCTTTTTCGCGACCGCTCCCGGGCTTACTGGTTGGCGCGTGGCGCTGTTGAACGCGCCAAGTACGATTACGCCTTGGCCAAGATGCGGGCCGACGAGGAAATTCCGCAACGGACCAAGTACACCTACGAATTTGCCGACGGCTATGCGGTGGTGCAGTTGCTGAACCACACCCACCTGATGTCGATCAACTCGGCGAACCGCGAACTGTGGGACCAGCTTTTTTCCTACTACGAAATCGAAGAAACGGAACGCGACGCTTTGATCGACGCCATTTTTGATTGGGTCGACGAAGACGATTTGCCGCGTTTGAACGGGATTGAGGAAGAGTATTACTTGGGTCTAAACCCGCCTTATTTCCCGCGTAACAGTGAGTTCCACAGTGTGGAAGAGTTGTTGTTGGTGCGCGGCATCACCGAGGACTTGTTCTACGGCGTACCTGGCTCGGGTAAACCGGGTTTGCGCGATTTGCTCACCGCCCAGGGACCGCGGATCACCAAATTCGATATCAACACCTGCCCGAGTGGTATGTTGATGGCCTTTCTGGGGATTACCCGTGAAGAGGCCGACCAAATCAAAGCGGCGCGCGAACTCGAGCGTTTTGAAACCGTTATCCAAGTGGGCGAGCTGTTTAACGGCGAACTCAATGAAAAGCTGATGCAATTTTTTACCGTTTATCAGGGCAATCAATTTAAGATCCGTGCCACCGGTTATGTAACCAATTCGTTGGCGCGGTATACCGTTGAAGACGAGGTGCGGTTCTCCGGGGGTGATCGCCTGTTCACCAACCTGTCGCACAAGGATTTTTCCCTCAAGCACGTCGACGAAACGCAGCAAATCGATCCCGAAGTTAACTAAGCACAAGGCAGAACACCATGGTACAAGCTGGAAATTTAAAACTCGAACTCAACTTGCGCGGCAAGGGCTGGGGCATTTCTTTTGACGAGCGCGAACTGCGTTTGGCCGCCATCCAAAACAAACGCAACCTGATGACCCTTACCGGGGAGGATGTGTTGCCGGAGTTCGCGGATAAAAGCGAAGAAGAAGTGTTGGAGTTTATTGACGATTTTCAAGCCAAATTCCACGTCAAACGTGCTGACGCCTTTTTGGTGCTGCCGCGCAACCAGGTGCGCATTCAGATGGCTGATTTCCCGCTGGAGGCCAAGGAGAACTTGGATGAAGCGGTCAGTTACCAAATGGCCAACTACTTTCCCGGCGACTTAGAACTGTGGCAGTTTTTCCCGCAGGAAGTGTCGCGCGGCGATCAGTTACGCGTCATGATTGTGGCTGTGAAAAAAGAAGTTCTCGGGCACGCCTTTAGTTTTATTCGCCGTTGGAACCTCAAGCTCGCCGGCGTCACCATCGACACCTTTGCCTTGTTCAACGCTTTTGTGCGCAACTACGCCGAGGACCTCAAGGAACGCCATCACATGATGTTCCACTTCTTTAGTGACGGCATGGAGATGTTGTCTTGCAGCGAGGGGCGCCTGACCAGCAGCTTCTTCCTGAAGTACCCCGATTGGGAAGATCCCGAGCGGGCGCGGCAACAAATGGTGGCCGATTTGGAGTTGGGTTTCTCGCAAACGCGGCGGGAGCCGGGGGATTTCGAAAATTACTTTTGGGTGGGACGCCCACCCGAGCATATTGGCCGTTTGCTGAAGGAAGAATTCGGTTTTCCCGAAAACAGTCAGCGCGACGCCGCCAACGAACTTTTGCCAATCGATGCGGTGCCGGCGTATGGGGCCGCGGTCAACGCCGTTTTAGAAAAACCGGCGCTCGGCCTCAACATGTTGCCTGAAAACCTGCGCCGTCGTCACAAGCAGTTGCCGGTCATGATCGGCACCGTGGTCGTGGCGCTCGTTCTGATCGTGATGTTGGGCTTAGAAATTAAGGACTACATGGGGCTGCGACGCCAGTACAACCGATTGGAAGAGCAGCGGGTGGAAGTCATGGCGCGCATGAACGAATTGGCCGCCGCGCGCGAGAAGTACCAAGCCAAACGCGAAGAAGTGGAGATGTTTCAGCGCTTTCAGGCATCTTACTTGTTTAGCAAGTTGCTCTACGTACTGGCCAATGAGCTGCCGGAAGATACCTATTTGACCAACTTGCGGTTGCAAAACGGCAACGAACTTAAAATTCGCGGTGAATCCGGGGATCCGTTTCAGGTGCAGCGTATTTTGCGCAACGTACCGTTTCTCGTTGATATCAAAGCGCCCAATGCCATCACCACCGGCCGTCGCGGTGATGGGAAAAAGAAATTTAATATCGACGCCAAAATCAAGCTGGAGAGCTTGCCGGAGTGAGCCGCGACGCACACCCTCGCCTTTCCAGCTTGAGTCAGTCGCGCGGCAGTGTTAATTTGTGAGTTTTGGTTGCCGTCGGCTTTTTTCGACCGGGTTTGAAACCCGGCCGTTTTGTTTGAAGATCGCCACCCGCTAACCGTCATTCGGAGGACCGGACCTTGAAAAAGTTTAACCGACGAGAAAAAACGATCCTGAGATTGATGCTTGCGGTGATCGGAGTTTGGGTTGCCTTGGAAGTCCGAGACATCTATCTGCAGAGCAAAATGGATCTCGAGGCCGACATTGAGGCGACCAGCGTGCAAATTACCAGTCAACTGAGCCAGCTTCAAAGCGAAAGCCCGCAGAAGTATCTCGACGATGCCGCCGCGCTCGACGATCAGCTCAAACGCGCGCGCCAAAAAATTATGGGGTTGCCCAATCGCGGCGTTGCCTCGGAAATTGTCAGTTCGACCCTCAACAAAAAAGCGCTTGCCGCCGGCGTTGAGCTAACTTCAATTAGCGGCCGTCGCGCCGAAGAAGTTGGCGAGGAAAGTGAGCTGGTGGAATTGCGCACCTACTTCGCCTTTAACAGCGATTTACGCGAATTGCTGACGATGATGGAGAGTTTGGAAGATGAGCCCTACTACTTGGTGTTGCACCAGGTGAATGTGACCAGTCGGCGCAACAACTTGCGACGCAACCGGCGCAAGGGGCGCAATGCCCGCAAGAAGGGGCTCAACGGCAACGCCCTCATCAGCACCTTGTTCAAGCAGGATGCCGCCGGCAAAGAAAGCGATTACCGGCAAGCCGTGATCATCAGTCCTGAGAGCCAACCAGCCGACTCGGACGAGGCCGAACCGGATGCCGAGAAGTCGGACGCCGGCCAAGGTGGCGATGTGAAAGCCGATCAAGGGCAACCTAAAAAACAAGATTTGCCGCGTTTGGATGTGGAAGCTCGCCGCGATGACGAAGACGATTTCGAGGATGAAGGCCGCGATGATGACGAGAAACGTGCACCGCAAACGCTGCCCGAAAAACGTCGCCCGCCGGTTGATCAAAGTTCCGCTGATCGCGCCGACATCCCTAAACTTAAACCGCCGGCTCGTCCTTTGACGGAATCGAGTAAGCCCAAATCCAATATGCGAAGAAAATTCAGACCCTAACGCGTTGCGATCCGTCCCATGTTTGTCTCGACCTTAAGCGGTTGAGGACGACGCTGCGAATCACACGCTCCGAGCGCGCTTGCGCTCACGTATTCAGGTCCCCCATCGTTTAAAGAGGTATTCTTTCCCATGTACAAAAAGAACTTGTTCGCCACTCGACTCCTTACTTGGGCCATGGTCGCCGCGCTGTTGTTGGTTGCCGGTGCCTGCTCCAAACGCGAAGATTTGATTGATAAAGCCTTCCAGCAAAATCGTTTTGAGCAACGCCTTGAAAGCGAAGTGAACAAGGATCCGGTTGAAGAACCCGTCGAGGAATCCAAAGGTGAAACCGCCGTTGAGGTTTTGGTGGACAACCTCAAACAGAAGACCGAAACCTCGACCTTCCAAAAAACCGGCACGGAAGAACATCCCGTCAAAGAAATGTTCCCCGGCGATGCGGAGGCTCCAGCGCTCAAGCTGGAAGATGCGCAACTGTTCGACGTCATCGATATTCTGTGTAAGGCCATGAATATCAACTACATTCTCGACCCCAGCGTCAAGGATCAGACCATTACCATCAGCATGGTTGAGGGTGACACCAAAATTCAGATTAGCGAGCTGTTGGATCTTTTGCTCAAGTTGCACGACCTGACCATGATCAAACGCGGCAACTTCCTGTTTATTGCGCCGATTGCTTCACCGGAAGTGAACCCCGGTCTCGAGATCCTTTACGGCACCACCCCCAACAAGAATCTGCGTCGCGAAGAGCTGGCCATTCAAATCATCCCGCTTAAGTACGTGAAACCCGCCGATATGGCCAACGTCGTTAAAGATTTTATGAGTCCTTCCGGTCGCTTGCTGGAAGAGACGCGCAACAACCTGCTCATTTTGATCGATAAGTACCAATTCATCGCCAAAATCATGGAACTGGTACCGACCTTTGATGTTGATGTGCTTGGCAACAAACGCATGAGTTTCTACGAGTTGGCCCACGTCGATGCCATCGAGACCGGCGACAAGTTGGCCGAAATTCTGGCGGTTTACGGTTACGATCAAGAGTCCGAACGGCTCAAAATGATTCCCATCGAAACCCTAAACGGGATTTTGGTGGTGGCCGACGCTGAGGAAATCTTTAAGGAACTGGATTATTGGATGAAGAAATTCGACCAAGAAGCCCAGTTTGAAGAAGAAACCATCTTCATTTACCACGTCGAATACACCACCGCCGACAGCATCGCCAACACCGTCACCCAGTTATTTGGGTTTCAAACGTCCTACGGCGGCACCCAAGGTGGTTTTGGCGGCGGGGCGAACCCCATTTCGCGTCGACGCACCACCGACCCCAACCGCGACCCCTCGGGTCGAAACTCGCGCAATAGCAACCAGCGCGGCGGTGCAGCCGGTGCCAACAACCCGAACGGTCCCAACGCCAACGGCACCATTAGCAGCAATCAGCGCGGTCAGAATCAGGTGAAACCGGGTGAAGGCCCGATCATGATTGTCGATGTCGAGAACAATGCGTTGGTTTTCCAAACCACGCCGCGTGAATATGCTCGTGTTCGCAAGGTCCTCAAAAAGCTCGACATCTTGCCTCGTCAGGTCTTCTTGGAAGTCGCCGTGCTCAGTGTTAGTTACAACGACGCCCAGTCGATCGGTGTTGCTTGGGGTGCTAACAACTCCGCAACCGCCAACCCGCCCAGTAATCCCAACAGCGTAGCCGGCAACTTCGGCGGCGGCGATGGTGATTCCTCTTCTTTTGGTTTGGCGTATTCCTATACCGCCGCCACCAACCAAATCCAGGCGAGCATTTCGGCGGCCAAAAATCGTGGTTATGTCAATGTTCTCCAACAGCCGCACATTATGGCGATTGACAACAAAGCGGCCAGTATTTCCGTGGGTAGTGATGTTCCCATTGCAACCACCACCACCAACATCAACCAAATCACCGACGGCTCCAGCGTTACGCCCGCTTCGTCTTCCACCATCCAGTACCGTCAGACCGGTGTATCGCTTTCGTTTACCCCGCACATCAACGCCAACGGCGTTATTCGTATGACCATTTCGCTGGATCTTTCTGAAGCCGGTGCGCAAACGAGTTCAGCCCAGGCGGTTCCCATTAGCAGCAATAACTTGGAAACCGAAATGATCGTGCGCGACGGTCAAACCGTGGTCATGGGTGGTTTGATTTTTGACCAGGAACAGTGGAGTCGCGACACCGTGCCTTTCGTCGAGCGCATTCCCTTGTTGCGTCACTTGTTCACCGACCGCAGCAGTTCCAACTCAAAACGCGAGTTGATCGTGACCATTACCCCGCGTTTGGTTGATTCGGAAGAGAAGTCCATCGCGATTTCCAAAGAGTTCAAAGAGAAAATCCTCGAAGAATTCAAAACATTTAAACGTTCGCGATACTAAGCAACGCATCGTTCACCAACAAAAAAGGCGCGACCCATTGGGTTCGCGCCTTTTTTGTTTGGGTTTCGCCGGCCGTTCCTTGGGTGCACAAAAAAAAAGCGCGATCCTGGGAGGGATCACGCTTCGTCATGCTTGGTTGATTCGGCTAAGTTAGGCGTATTGCCAAGCGTTTAAATGGCTCGCATCGACCGTGTTGATGATGCGGAAGACTCCGCTGTCGCCCCGTGGTTTGCCAATAAACAACGACCGGTCCGTGACGCGGTCGCCGCGATTGCCAAAAGCGTTGCTTTTGAAACGGAACTGACCTTGATCGATCTTTGGCATGACGTGGGCGAAGACCACGTTCAAGGTGTCGACCACAAGCGGCCTAATTTCGTCGGCAATTGTCCGTGGCACTTTGAATTGAACCGGTCGCAAATGCGAGTGCAATTCCTGCAGGATCATCAAAACCGCGTACATCATGTGTTGGTTAATTTCCTGACGGAGCAGGTTGCGGTTGGCCTCGTCGCGCCAAAACTGGGTGTAGGCGACGTTGGCCAAGCTTGGGATTTCCAGTGGATTAACCCACTTTTCCAAGAAGTCAATTAGGACGATCGCGCCGGACTGCGTTTGGTTGGCGGAGCCCGCCACCAAATTCGCAGCATGGCACGCGGTGTTGTGGTACGCACGTGCGATTTCATGGCTGCGTCGTTTGCGCTCATTGGCTTCGCGGTACATGCGTTCCTGGTGAAGATGGGTTAAGTGCGTGAGAAACAAATCCGGTTTCGGATTTTCCAATAAGTCGCACAGCAGTTGCGCCCCTTTCGATTGGTTGTTCTTGAGGAGCTGAAACAATATCTGTGCGTCTTCCGGTTTGAAGTAGAACAAGGACTGGTGAATCAAGGCTGCCATATTGCGGTACAAACCTCTGGCGTCGGTTTGGTAGCGCTTAGGCACCTTGGTGTTGACCGCCGCCGTAATGTGATCGGCGAATTGGTCAAAAATTTGTTTTTCTGTGGCGCTTAGTTCACGTGTCGTGCAAGAAGCTGATTGAGGCATGACAAAGTACCCCCAAATATTGATGATGTGGCAGAGACCGATCCGGCTATGTGGACTTCGTTTGATCGACGCGGTCGGATCGAGTGCGTCGTCATGGTCCACGCCGAACGGCGATGAAGAGATTTGCCAAACCCCTGCAAAGAGAGGTTTTTTAAAGGAAGGGAAGAGACCTTCAAGAAACGCCCGCATCGGATTACGGCATATACCGACAGAGAATCCGACACCTTGTCCAGGCTGTAAAAGATACGTTAAACTTATGTAAAAATCAAAGGTAAAAAGCTTTGCGTAAGCGAGCGAACGCACTCGCCGTACCGCTAATATACCAGGAACAATGCGCTAAACCTGTGATTTTTTTTGTGTTTATGAACATATTTCTAAGAAAATTAACGATTCGGCGTAAGATAATTACGTCTACAAAAGTGTGACAGCTCACGTTTGCCGGCAGAATAAAGGTTGAGATGGTCTTCAGTTTTTTACCTGAGGCCAGGAGGCTTTATGGCGCTTTTTGGGTTTTCTCGGCCAATTCGGGTTTTGGTGATGGGGGCTACGCGTGGCCTAGGTGCCGCTTTTGTCCAGCGTTTGTGTGAATCACCCGACGTCGATCGTATTTGGGCCTTGGGCCGTGCGATTCGTCAGCGGGACGATCTGCCTTTTACCGATCACCCTTCCGTTCGCCTTGTTGATGCCGACCTCACCGATGAAAGCTCGCTCGCCGAGGCGGCCGCGTCGGTGAATGCTGAAGCGATGCCGTTGGACGTCGTCGTCCATTTTGCCGGGCTCTTGCACGGCGAGGCGGGCATGGCACCGGAACGAAAACTGGCCGACATTCAGGCGGAGCAGGTCATGCGCGGCTTTCAAGTCAATGCGTTGGGTCCTTTGCTTTTGGCCAAATACTTACATGGTTGCCTGCCGCGACGGGGACGCTGCCTATGGGTCAATCTCAGCGCGCGCGTCGGTTCGATTGCCGATAATCGCCTCGGTGGCTGGTATACCTACCGCGCCTCAAAGGCGGCCCAAAATATGTTCACCAAAAACTTGGCGATCGAGTTGGGTCGGCGCCACCGTGATTTGATTTGTATCGCTTACCATCCCGGAACCTGTGCCACCGATCTGTCCGCGCCCTTTCGCGGCAATGTTCCGGCAGAAAAACTGTTCAGTGCCGGCCAGGGCGCCGCCTATTTGTGGGCGTTGATGGACGGGCTCGAGGCCGAACACCACGGTGGTTTCTTTGCTTGGGATGGTGCGCCCATCCCGTGGTGATTCGCGTACCTGCCACAAAAAAAGGCGCCGCAAGCGGCGCCTTTTCAGTGCGTGTCGGTGCGGATGTTAGTCAACCGCAATAATGAGGTTGGGGAACGCGTTGAGAATGCTGAACGGCGCGCGGAATTGCAGCAAGCGGCGCCCTTCGTCGTCGGTCTCCTCGCGGATCTCGGTGCCTTCTTTCAGGCCCGCATACGCGGACAACGCGGCCTTGAGATCGTCGTCGGGATGGTGTTTGTTTAACGAGCGGCTGCAGCAGCCGGCAAAGAAGCGGTAGGGGAGGGTGTACTCAACCAAGTTACGGGCGTCTAATTTATCGGAGGCCGGTATCTTAATGGTGCCGAAGCAGGTCATCCCAAGCAGAGAGATGACTTCGCGGCCCTCCAATTGGGAAATGGCGGAGAAACCCTCAAAGGCGAGGTCGTCACCTTGGTCCTTGGTGAACTCGACGGCGGTTGCCGGCGAAATGGCGATTTGACCGAGTGGGCCGAGCAGCTCAGAAGGCCAATCGTTGATACCGCAGTGAACCATCATCACCAGTGCGATGTAGAAACTGGCAGGGGCGTAGGCTTGCAGTTCCTCGCGTAAATCGGAGTCGCCGACGAGGAAGGGGTTGAGCGCCAAGAATAGCCAGGTTGAGCCTGGTTCGTCGCGCAACTTCTTCCACTTGATGTGAGCCGGCGTGCTGAGTTTGCCGGAGAAATCGCGGATGTGGGACAACATGCGGTAAGACTTGGCGCGGAACACGGCTGGTGCGGCGTTGAGCACCATGGGAACCGAAAGACTTTCCGCCATTTTGCCCAGATAAAGCAGGGTGTGGCGATCGTCGTCGGTGTTGTCGAGAAAATCGGCGTAAATGGCCAAATCGAGCGGCAGCGGATCGTGGGTTTCTGGTTTGACGTAAAGCAGGAAGGTCGCGTCGCAGAGCTCGCCTTTCATGCAGTCGACAAGGTTGACCTTGAGGTTTGCCTTGAGTTTCCCAACGAACAGCTTGAGGCCGCGCCACAAGCCGTGTAGCTCGGCGAAGCGGCTGTCGCCTAGCACTTGGTCAACGACATAGCGGGTGACGGTATCCAGTTCGGCGGCCACTTTGCTGCGTTTGTCGCCTTCGTAGGTGGCTGCGCCAAAGAAGTTCTTGAGGTTGGGTAAGCGCAGGCCTTCTTCCTCTTCGCCCTCTTCATCGCCGATATCAACCATGTCCAGCAGGTTGACGACGGTGGTTGCTTTTTGGGCGGCGGCCATGTCGCGCAACCGCACCAGTTCAGGTTGGCTTTGGACCAGGCCGGCGGGCACGAGGCTGTTTTCTTTGTTGCAACTGTCCACGCGCTGTTTGAGATCTTTAACCGCTTTGAGGAAAGGGATTTGGTTGATTAAACCTTTTTCGTCGAAATCCTTTAAGCTCGCAAACTTGAGCGTGAGGCGCAGGTCTTCGACCTTGGGCAGTTGGGCTGTGCCTTGCCATTGGGGCGCCATGATGTCGAAAAGCTGATCCCAATTGTTTTTGGTGAGAGGCTGTTCTTTGAGTTCCGCGCGTTCTTGATAGCTACCGGCGAAATTGCCAAACAAGCTGATGTTGAAAGTGCGTTTGACGCCTTCCACCTCTTTGGCGTTGCCGAGATGTGGCTGAATATCGTTCATGGTTGCTGCTCCCTTAATTGATACCGTGGCGGTTTAACAAGCTGTAGAAAGTCGTGCGCGACAACCCCAAGCGCTTCATCGCTTTGGTTTTATTGCCTTTACTTTTTTCGATCGCGTCCTTGAGAAGAATGCTGGCGTAGGCGCTCATTTGTTCTTCGAAGGTGCCGCCGCCGCTGATTTTGGGCGGTAGGCCGACTTCGTGGCCGGATTCCTCGCGATCATCTTCATGGGGTTCCAGATACTTTTCGGTGATGAAGTCGGGATCGTCTTCAAACACCATGGCGCGTTCGATGGTGTGTTCCAACTCGCGCACGTTGCCGCTGCGGAAATCCATTTGCATCAGTTGATCTTTGGCTTCCTTGCGCAACCCTTTAAAATTGAGGCCCAAGCGTTCGTTGTATTTGGTGACGAAGTAATCGGCGAGGGGCAGGATGTCCGAGCGGCGGTCGCGCAGCGGCGGAATCCGAATCGTCAGGCCTTTCAAGCGTTGGCGCAGGTCGTTGCGGAATTTCCCGTCGGCGACCATCTTGCGCAAGTCGCGGTGGGTGGCGCACACTATGCGGGTTTGGACCTGTTGCGGTTCATCGGCTCCAACCGGGTGAATTTCGCCACATTCCAAGGTGCGCAACAGGGTAACCTGCATGTCGAGCGGCATTTCACCCAGTTCGTCCAAAAACAGGATGCCGTTTTCCGCGCGTTTAAACAGACCGGGTCGGTCCTTGACGGCGCCGGTGAAGCTGCCTTTGGTGTGACCGAATAATTCGCTTTTCAGCAGGTTCGGTTCGACGCTGCCGCAATTGAGCGAAATCAGGGGGCCCTCGTAGTTACCCAGCTTGTATAAGGCGCCGGCGACCAGTTCTTTACCCGTTCCCGATTCACCGTGGATGAGCACGGTCGAAGGCACGCGCGCCAACTTCTTAATGATCTCGAACATTTGCACCATGGACGGGTGATCACCCATGATCCCCATGCGGTTCATTTCCAGCTCGGAGCGGGTCGTGTCCAACTCGTACTGGGTTTCCTGCATGCTGCGTGTGTTCTGAATCAAGCGCCCGATGTCTTTGCACAGGTGCTTGAGCATACTGATTTCGTTTTCGCTGTAATTCATTTGGTCGGTCGAGCGCGCGATGTACCACACGCCGGTGACCGAAGCCGTTGAAAGAATGGGGACCGCCACAACATGCTGCCGTTTGGACAGCGATTGGGTGCGGTCCAGGTCGTTGAGGTTCAGCGTTTGGGTTTGCAGGTTACCGGACAGCGAAACCTGTTGTACCAGATTGGCGTTGATGTTGCGCTGGAGATCGACAATCTCGTTGTCAAAGGCATCACAAGCCGCCAAGCAATCCATGCCACCCGCGTGCACCGCGTAGTAGGCCACGACCTCGGCCTGGCTAAAACCCGCCAATTCGCGGCAGGCCTGGGTCGCCATCGAGACCATCGAAGAGGGATTACTTTGGGTGAGAATGCGGTGAAACACCTCAAATTGGTCCATAACGTTTTCCTCATGAAAGCGGTGGATCGCGGTCGTGCGACCGCGATCCAGATTCGCTCATTAAGCGCTAGGTGGGTTCTTACTTAGCTCCACTCAAGGGCAAACTCGTTGTCGTCGTCCATCGAAACTAACAGGTTTTTCTTGAGTTCGCCTTCCGACATGAGTTGACGCAGAATTGATTCGGCCGTCAGTGGCAGCAACTCGGCGTTGATGATTTTGTCGATGTTACGCGCACCCGCTTCAACCAAGCGGCAGCGGTCGCTGATCCCTTGGATGACGTCGCTGGCGACGTTGACCGTGACGCCGTGGTTTTCCATCAGGCGCTTGGCTACTTTACGCAACTTCAAGCCGACAATTTTCTTCATAACCTTTTCGCTGATGGGGAAGTACGGAATAACCGTCATCCGCGCGACCAACGCCGGCTTCAGGAACTGGTTCAAGTGGGGACGAATCGACTCAAGCAAGTCGTTGACGTCCGGCCACTCTTCGTCGGCGCACATCTCTTCAATGACGGAGGAACCCAGGTTACTGGTCATCATAATGATCGTGTTTTTGAAGTCGATAATGCGACCTTCGCCGTCGGCACAGTGGCCTTTGTCGAAGACCTGGTAGAACAGGTTCATGACGTCGGGGTGACCCTTTTCCACCTCATCGAGCAAGACGACCGAGTAGGGACGTTGGCGGACTGCTTCCGTCAAGACACCGCCCTCGCCGTAACCGACGTAACCGGGAGGTGAGCCGATCAAACGCGACAAGGTGTGTTTCTCTTGGTATTCCGACATGTTGATTTGGATGACGAACCGTTCGCCGCCGAACAAGGTGTCGGCCAGCGTCAGGGCCATTTCCGTTTTACCGGTACCGGAGGGGCCGACGCACAGGAAGCAACCAATCGGGGTATCCGGGTTGTTGACCTTGGCTTTGGAGGACTTGATGGCGCTGGCGATCCGTTCGGCCGCAAAGTCCTGGCCCATCACGCGTTTTTTGAGGGATTTGTCGACTTCCAAAACGTTGGCCAACTCGTCGCTGACCATTTTGCCGACCGGAATACCGGTCCATTGGCTGACGATTTGGGAAACCGTGACCGGTGTGACCTGGAACTCGACCATCGGACTGTCGCCCTGCAGCGCTTCCAGTTCGCGAATCTTTTCGTTGCGGGCGGCGCCATGCTCGGCATCTTCCTTGCCCTCTTTGCGCGCCTCGATCATTTGCTGGTCAATCTCAAGGATGGCTTCCACCATCTGCTTTTCTTTTTCCCAGCGTTCGTGGAAGGTGGCGAAGGCCGCTTCTTTGGCCGCCAGTTTCTCGCGCAGTTCGGGCAGCACTTCAATCGACTTACCCGTCAGCTTCTCTTCTTTTTCTTTTTGCTCGATTTCGCCCTTCAACAGGTGAATGCCGTTTTCTTGCTGGGTCAGCTCGTAAGGCTGGCTGTTGAGTGACATGCGCACCCGTGCGCAGGCCGTATCGAGCAGGTCGATGCCTTTGTCCGGCAATTGACGGCCGGAAATGTAGCGGTCGGCCAACTGGGCCGCCGCTTCGATGGCGGAATCGAGCACTTCGACATTGTGGTGCTCTTGGTATTTGTCTTTGAGGCCGCGCAACATGCTGGTGGCGACGTCGGCACTGGGCTCATCGACCTTCACGACTTGGAAGCGGCGTTCCAAGGCGGCGTCTTTTTCGATGTACTTCTTGTACTCGGACCAAGTCGTGGCGGCAATCGTGCGCAGTTTGCCACGTGCCAAAGCCGGTTTGAGCAAGTTGGCCGCGTCACCCGCGCCCGCTTGGCCGCCCGCACCAATCAAGTTGTGGGCTTCGTCGATGAACAAAATGACCGGGGTCGACGAGTTTTGCACCGCTTCGATAACACTTTTTACGCGTTCTTCGAATTCACCTTTCATGCTGGCGCCGGCTTTCAGGATGCCCAAGTCGAGCGTGCGAATTTGTACCTTTTCTAAGACCGGTGGCGCCTTGCCTTCGGCAATCAATAACGCCAAACCTTCCACAATGGCTGATTTACCGACGCCTGGCTCGCCCACCAGGATGGGGTTGTTTTTGCGGCGGCGTGACAAGATGTCGACAACTTGGTAAATCTCGGCGTCGCGACCGATGACCGGGTCCACTTCGCCGTTTTTGGCCAACTCCACCACGTTGACGGTGAAGGCTTCCAGGGCTTCGTTGCCCTCGACTTCGGCCGCGTCCGGCGAGCGGCGCTCGACCTCTTCACTGCCGACCGTCAGTTCGTTGAGTTGGTGGACCAGTTGTTGCTCGGGTAAACGCTCCAGGAATCGGAAACGCGAGCCGGCGATCCAGTTTTGATCGCGTAACAGGGCGATCATCATGTGGGAGGAGCGAATCCGGCCCTCACCACGCTCCAAGTTGGCAAAGTTCCAGGCACCTGCAAAGCTTTCCAGCAGGATCGAGGAGAACTTGGGTTTGGCGTGGTTGCCGGTCTTCAACAAATTCAAGCTGTCCTCAATTTCGCGGCGCGCGTCGTCGAGGTTAATGCTCTGCTTGGTAAACAAAATCGAAAGGTCGGATTTCGGTTGATCGAGGAGCTTGAGCAGCACGTGATCGACTGAAATTTCAAAATGTGTGCGTTGAATGCAGGTTCCTGCAGCGGACTCCAACGCTTTGGTCATATTTTTGTTGAGTTTCCCCATCAAAGCTTTGATTTGGCTTGCATCCATTGGTTACTGCTCCTTCTCCCGTGGCATTTTAGAGATAAGCGTTAATTCGGCGTTAACACCCTCGAGTTGAAGGTGCGGTTGTACGACGAGTTTGGCGCGGTAGAATCCTGGGCTACTCGGATCTTCGGTAACACGGACCATGCCGTCCCGCAACGGGTACATCGACCGAAGTTGGACTTCCGGGTTCGGCATTTTCGTGATCAATCCTTTCAACCAACCGTTAATTTCGCGTTCCAGTTCCAGTGCCTCTTTGGTGGTACCGATGTTTTCGCGCTGGATCACCTTGGTGAAGTGCGCCAAACGGCAGACCAGAAACAGATAGGCCATACTGGCGGCAATGCGGTCAAAGGTCGACTCGCCACCGGTTTTGCGTTCCGCCTTCTGGAGGGACGGGGCCGAGAAGAGGCAGACGCGGTCCCATTCCTTGTAGTAGGTGAAGGGAATGAAACCCTGACCCGCAATTTCGTGTTCGTTTTGGTCGGAAATACTGACTTCCAAGGGGATATCGCGGGTGGTGAAACCCTTGGTACCCATGTCGGCGGGGACAATGTCGCCGACCAAGCCGCCGGTCCGTGGGCCGCGAATGTAGATGCACCAGCCGTGACGGAGGAATGAGTGAATCAGCACCAACCCAAAGGCGTAGGTGGCTGGAATCCAGCCGTGCATGCTGTCGCGTAGGAACCAGTGGCGGCAGTACAGCGGCGGCAGGTTGGTGCGCCGTTTGTGGAGCTTTATGTTCGGCAAGGTCAGCGCCATGTAACGCGTGTCCTCCGCCTCGCGGAAGGAACGCCATTTGGTGAATTCGCCGCCGTTAAAGTGGAGGCGGAAGTCGGTAATCTCCTCGATGTCGCGGATGCTGCGTTTGCTGAACAAACCCGCGCCCGCGTTGCCGACGGCTGGACAGTGGCAACTGGCGGCAACCATCGAGATCATTTTCATGAGGCGCAGATCCATCGATTTGTGGGTGAACTCATAATGCATGAGGATGGCGCTAAACGGTTTGCCACCGGCCTGATCGTATTCGTTTTTGTACAGGTGAAAAAAGAGCCCGGATTCACTGGGGTCGGGGCTGTCGTCGAAATCGTCCATCAGGTCGTCTTTACTGATATCGAGGATTTCGATTTCGCAGTCGCTGCGGCCCATCGATTTCTCACACAACAGATGCACACCCAGCCAGCAGGATTGCATATGCAGAAATTTCTTGTGCGCCATGATCTCCGCGAGTTGCGCCGCCACCAGTTCGTTGATTTTACAAACGGCTTGATCGAGTGCAATGCGTAAGGCGCGTTCCCATTGGGGTGTGCCGTAGGCCGGGCCGCTTGGCTCGGGTTCGGGTTCGGATTCCGGGTCGTTTTCGGGGGGCGCTCCCGCTTCGGATTCCGCTTCTGCTTCAGCTTCAAATACCGGGGTTGGGTCTGTTTCGGGTGCGGGCACGGAGGGTTCTTCAGCCGCCGACGCTTGCGGGGTTTCGGGCGCGCTTGCGGGTGTTGACGGTTGGGCCGCCGGTGCCGCGTTGAGCGCAGCATCCAGCGCGTTTTCATCAAAGGGTCGGCCCAAAGCGTCCGGGTCAAACGGCACGTCGGCCGCTGCGCTTGACGGGGTCTCGCTTAGGGCGGCATCGCTTGTCGCGCTATCACTTGACGCGCCATCTTCCATGGTCGCGTCCATGTCATCTAACAAATCCAGCATTTTCGGCGTATCCTCAGCGGCAGGGTCGCTGCTGGTAGGTGACGTTGCCGCTGCAGGGGTTGCTGTCGCGCCTTCTTTTTCTAATAAAGCGCGGAAATCATCTTCCGACATATTGGTTGTCAAAGTATCGCTGTGGGCTTCCTCTATCGCCCCGTCAAACACGGGTAACGGCGCGGTTTTGTCGACCGGGATCGCTTTGCCGTCGCGGGCACCTTTGGTTTTATTGGTGTCCTTAGTGCTCATAAGGGTTCACCACCGAGGTTTCCGCGCTGCCGTCGCGCATCACATTGGTTTGGAAGGTTAATTGAGAGACGCGGCCGTCTTCGTGGACTTCGCCGGTGATTTTGAAGGTCGCACGGAACGTGGTTTCCGAGGTGCCCGCCAGTTTGACCTCTACCTTGGCCAAACGCGGTTCGTACTTCTCAACGGTGCGTTTGATTTCGCTGCCCAGGTGTTCCAACGACTGCGGCAGCGAGTAGTACACATAGTGAATGTCGGGCAAGCCAAAATCGGGAATGTGGGCCGTCATACCCTTGCGGTTGTTGAGCAGCAAACCCAAATGTTCTTGGATCGATTCAGCCAGACCACGATGACGGGCCTCGCCGCCCGCGATCACATCCATAAAGTAGTGGTCTCTCATCGATCCAGACCTCCCGTCTCAATTAAGGCGTTTTGACGCATTGGCAGACAATGAACCCAAATATCGCGTCCGACGGAACGCTCGCCCAGGGACCATTGCGGAATTTCGTCGGCCCGCAACTCGAGACTCATCTTGCAGTCCCATTGACCTTGCGTGTAGTTGTGGACCATTTGCTGCATCAGGCGACGCAGACTGCCGTTGGGTAAAAGTTGTGTGTAATCATCATAGTGGAGATTCTTGACATTTATTTGGAAAGTTCCGCTGAGATCCTTAATTTTTGAGCCCACCAGGAAGTTGCCCTCGCGGCCGATGCGCAGACTTTTGCCCATCACCGCGAACTGATCTTCGGGAATGCGGCGGTATTGCGCCACGTAGGTCTCTAATTCGATTTCCAACCCAGGGAAAAACGAATCCAAAATGGATTGCAGGCCGAGAATGGTGCGCGAACCCTGGCGGTACAGATACATCTGGTGCCAGCGCAGGCCGTGCATGTAATCCTGACGGTGACCGGCAAGCACACCCGAGAGTCGGTCGAGAATGATCTGCTGGCGTTGGGTGTAGTCGTTGCGGGGCCGCAAGGTGTCTTCGTTGAAAAAGTGGTAACTTTGCCAAATGTGGATTAACAAGCGGAAGTAACGCTGGTTAAAGATGTCCATAAAATGGCGCATGGCCTGATTGTCTTCCGCCAATTGGATCATTTGGTCGGTGAAGTAATCAGGTAAGGCGCCGTAGCGACCGTACAAGCCGAAATGGGCGACCTCAAAGACGCGGTCGCCGAAATCGGTGAATTCTTCAATGGGCGTCACCCAGTCGTCGGCATAACCGCGTTTGACCGGTTGGGTCAAACGGATGGTTTTACCGTCGTCCTGGGCTTGTTTCGCAATACACCGCAGCTCATGCAGCAGCAGCGTCAGTTCTTTCATGAGGAATTACCCCCAGGCGGTCCAACTAAAGGTGTTTTTGGTCGTCGATTCAGTCATCACCAGCTTGAAGAAACTGTTAATAGGACAATAACCTTTGAGGAAGTGCCCAAAGACGCGTGTGAATAGCGCGATGTCGCCCACCGCCGGGAAATAAGAGCTATCTGCCATTAAATCAACGCGTTGTCCCAAAATAACACAGCCTTGGCGCACCATGTAGTCGCGGTCGAGGCGGATCTCGTGAATACCCTGAATCTTGCGGGTCCCCGATTCACTTTTGCCGTAGTTGTACATGGTGAACAGGGCGCGCAAGGCGTCCAAATCCGAAAGTTCCGTGTAATCCAGGGCAAGGTGTGCGAGAAAGTCCCACTCGTGGATGCTGTGAAGCGGCGGCCAAAATGCTTGTGAGGCCGGCGCGATATTGCGGACCGAAATCGTTTCGGGGATCTTGTTGCTGATCCGGTTGAGTTGGTCCATTTTCAGTTTTTGGGCGTGGTGACGGTTGGTGCATTTGGCGCGAACCGAAATCACTTGGTTCTGCAGCGCACCGGGCCCGTCGTGGTCCATGTCGATGAAACGCAAGAAGAAATCCCAACCGCGTTCGATGGCTTTGTCGCGGCGGTGCATGTAAAACCATTGTTTGGGGTTTTTAAGCGTTTTGACGCCGAAATGGTAGTAGGGCCGGACCACTTCTTGGTCCTGTTCAAAGCTGGCCACCACCTCTTCGGCGCTGTGTACCTCGATGTCGTCGCGCTCCGAATCGGGAATGACCGGGAATTCGGGGCGCAAGTTGTCAATGCGAAAGGGTTCGCAATCGAGAGTGTAGAGGTTCTGGGCGACACAGGCGTGCAAACGAATGTTTTTGGTTTCAATAACGATCCCGGTCGCAAACGGGCGCTTGAAACGAAAATCGATTTGGACGGTGGTCAGATCCTCTTGGATGCTGAGTATTTTCTGTAAACCTTCGATGCGGAAAAAGAAGAAGCGGTAGGGATAGAGGAAGTAATCGCGCAGAAGGTGGAGTTGGCCGAGTCGGCCTTTTTCGCTGATTTGATAGTCGTGTTCGCCGTCAAAGCCGGTCCACACTAGTTTTAAAGCCCCTGGTGGTACGCCGATCCCTTTGAGGGTGATGGCTTCGAGGTTTTCGGCAAACTGGAGAAAGAGTTCATACATGGTCGACGGATCGCCGTAGATGCCGAACTCGAGTTTGTCCCAATCGCACGCGGTGGCATCGGTGCCGGCGTGAACTTGCAGTTCGAGACTACGGGTGTAGTCGCCGGGTGCATCGGGATCCACCCACAGTTGTTTGATCTCCAGGGGTTGCACCCATAGATCCCAACAGGTGGTGAACGTATAACGTTCGCCGCGTGGGCCCAGCCCATTGGCATAAAGCTCGGTGCCCCGTGGTATGAGAACGGGTTTGTCGAGCATGCTTTGTTGCGGTGTAAACTCTACAATGGTCCGTGCTGGTTGCGGTTGTAAATATTGTGGGTAAATCAGTTCGAAGAGGGAATGAACCAGCTCTGGATACTGTGCGTTCAGGAAGCGATTGAGTTTTCCGGTAAGGAAGGCGAAGGACTCGATGATCCGTTCGGCGTGGGGATCGCGAACTCCCGAATCACGTGCGTGTAATCCGAGAGTCCGCGCAATTTCCGGAAAGCGCTTGGCAAAAATGCCGGCTTCCTGATCGAGGTAACGCAGCTCCTCCTCGTAGTAGACCCGGTCATCGCGGGAAACCATGGAGATGAGACCTCGTCAGTGCGTTTTTTACTCGCCTTTACCGGCAGGCATTTTGGAGACCAAGGAAAGGTCGACGGCCATGCCTTCCATTTGGAAGTGAGGGCGAATGAACATTTCCACGTTGTACCAGCCTGGTGATTCCTCGATGTCGGAAACGATAATTTTCGCGTCCTTGAGGGGACGACGAGCCTTGAGGTTTGCGTCGGGGAATTCCATTTTGGTAACCAGCTTTTGGATCCACTCGTCCAGTTCCTTCTGCAAATCGGCTTTTTCTTTGGAAGAACCGATGTTTTCACGCTGAATGACTTTCAGGTAGTGAGACAGGCGCGAGGCCAGGAACATGTAGGGCAAGTTGGCGGCGAGCTTGGCGTTGGCGGTCGCTTCGGCGGTGGAGTACTTCTTGGGGCGCTGGGTTGATTGGGCCGAGAAGAAACAGGCGTAGTCGCTGTTTTTGTAGAAGGTCAACGGCATGAAGCCGCTTTCGGCGAGTTCCAATTCAACGCGGTCGGAGATGGTGACCTCGGTGGGGATTTTGGATTTCAATTCCCCTTGATCTTCGTAGTGGAAGATCGGCAGGTCTTCAACAAGGCCGCCGGCCTGCGGACCGCGGATGTTGACACACCAACCATTGCGGCCGAAGCTGTCGGTGAGACGGCTGGCAAACGCGATGGAGGCGTTGCCCCACAAGAACTTGTTGTGTTCTTCACCACTGACGGTTTCGTGGAATTCGAAATCGCGCATGGTGTGGTTACCGGGGTGGTAGGGTTCGCGCAGCAAGAATTTGGGGTAGGTCAAACCGAGGTAACGCGAGTCTTCGCTGTCGCGGAAGGAGCGCCACTTGGTGTATTCCTGCTGTTCGAACAGCTCTTCGAAGTCCTTGACCTTGTGCAGGTCGGTCGCTTCTTTGACACCGAACATGGCGTCGTCGGCGGCCGCAATGAAAGGCGCGTGGCAACCGGCGGAGACGTGGCTGAGGTTTTTCATCATGGCGACGTCTTTGCTGGACTGGTCGAAGAAGTAGTTGCCGATCACAGAGGCGATCGGTTGACCACCGGCCTGATCGTACTCTTGCTTGTAGATGTGGTGGAACAAACCGGACTGGAGCAGTTCCGGCGCGTCCTCGAGGTCGCTGCGCAAATCTTCTTTGCTCACGTTGAGCACTTCGATTTTGATGTTGGCGCGGAAGTTGGTGCGGTCGACCAAGTACTTCAGACCGCGCCAGGCCGACTCGAGTTCTTGCAGCTTGGGGTGGTGCAGGATTTCGCTGACCTGCTCACTCAATTTGGCGTCGAGGCTCGAGATAACGGAGTCGATCATGGGCTTGTCGAGTTTGTCGAGCTTCTGACCGTCACGTGTCAATTCGGAAATCAAGTGGTTGATGGCCGTGGCCAACTTGGAACCAGCGTCCTCACCCGCGGTCGACTTTGGGTGCGGCGTGCTAGGGGCGGAAAGATCGACTTTACCCAGCAGGCTGTCGAGAAGGGAGAGTTCGCCCGCCGCTTCGCTTGCTTGGCCTTCGGCTTGATTCTCAGGGGTCGTCATATACCATTCTCCTTAAAAGCTATTCCCGTGGCTTACTGCTCGTCCTTGCTTGCTTCAAGCAAAGGTGCCAAAGCGTCGAGTTGACCGCGCAACGCTTCGATTTTCTCGGGATCGCCGACAATGCGGTTGAGTTCCTTGCGGAAATCGGAATTGTTGACCACGCGGCCTTTGAGGTCCATCAACAAGCGGCGTACTTCCAACAAAACGGCGGTTTCAGGAACCTGTTCGGCGATTTTTTCGGGGTTGAAATCGTCCATGCTGGAAAATTTCAGGTCGACTTTCATTTCGTCGCCTTCTTCGCCGCTCAATTTGTTTTTGACGTTCAGGTTCAAACCCAGCTTTTGCTCTTTCATAACGGAAGCAAAATTGTTTTTGTTGACGGAGATCTTTTTGCGCTCTTCCAGCGGGGTGTCGTCGTCCCGCATGGTGTAATCACCTAATAACAATAATTTCAAGGGGAGTTCGACTTCTTCTTTTGCGTCACCGACGTACTTGACATATTTAATATTTACCCGTGAAGCGGGGATTTCGTCTTGGTAGCTGCCCCGAGCCATTGGCGCCTCCTCAATCTGACGTAATGATCCTGTACCAGCGAAAAAGATCGCGTAGAAACAGTTCATAAAGATGTTGGCTTAAGCTTTCACAGCCTAGCAAAACCAAGCGAAAAAAAACAAGGTATTTTTGGAAGTCGTGTATCTGAGTGGGAACCGGCTTGTGCGTATCTTCGCATGGGGGCCGCTCAACGGAAAATCGCGAATTTTAGGCGGGCTTCGCGCGGCTTGACAGGGGTGCTGCAAATTACATAGGATAAGCGACGTTCCCTGCCAGGTTTTGTTTCCGCATTTTGGGCCACGCGCGCCGTGGTTCCAGGGTTGTGTGCTCTGACGGTTGGGAGCTCATCGTTTGCGCCGCGGTCGACGGCTTTGTCGGTGCGGTGTTTTCGGCCCGTTTTATGAGAAGTCGTGTGTGTCTCGGGACACAGCTTCGCCGCGACGGCTGCTCAGGATAGGCTATTTAGCCTTTTATTCCTTGAGAATTCTGGTCTATGATGGCTTGAATCCTCGTATTTTGAGTTCACGGTTATAACAAACGGAGCGTGCTCATGCGTTATGTCTTGATTTCCCTTATGGTTGTGGGGATGGTCGGCTGTTTCGGGCCCAAACCCCTGACCAAGGTCAATTTTCTGAGTCTGCCTGAAACCAACAATGGTCGGGCTTTACCGGTTCATGTCATTCCCGTTGACGAAACCCTGCGGGTCAAACTCGAGCGGATGACCGCCGAAGAGTGGTTCATCAGTGACGATGTCAATACCCTGACCGGTATTAAAAAACGTGTCCTGCGCGGCGCGCAAAGTGAAGTGGTTAACGCCGAACGGCGCAATGACCGCAACGACTTCATGATCATCGTCGATTTCGCCGATGTTGAAGGTGCCGACCAGCAAAAGCTGCTGATTGGTGACAAGTACTACCGCTCCAGCGACGTGTACGTTTTGGTCGAACGCGACCGCTTGCGCATTGTAGCCAAATCGGTTTACGACGACTATATGCGCAGCAGCCGCTAATTCCGGCTTACCTCGACACGTTAGTTCACGATCCGGCCGGCCGGATCCCAGGGGGAAGTATTGTCAGCCCGCGACATTAACTGGAGTGAGGGGCTGTTCGTTCAGCCTCACCATTTCCAGCAGGCATTTCTGAATCTGGAAGAACGCCTCGCCCATTTTCCCACGGACTATGTTCCGCACTTTCACGGCGTTTCCCAGCTTTCTATTTCCGAAAGCGACTGCGAGAACTACAACTTTCACATTGAAGAGATCTCTTGTCGCTTTCCCGACGGTACCCGCGTTACCTATCCCGGCAACGCCGTCATCGAAAGCCGTCAGTTCAAAGAACGGCTTGATTCTAACCAGGGTCGCATTGAGGTTTTCTTGGGGTTGCCCAAGTTAAACACGGTGGAACCCAACGTGTTGCGCTACGATTCGCGGCCTTTGGGCGGCGTCAAATACCGCTACATTTCCAAGGTTGAAGAAATCGGTGACTTGGTGACCGGTAAAAACACGCAAGAGCTTGAGGTCAAACTGTTTAATCCGAAGATTCTGTTTTCGGGTGAATCGACCTTTGGTTACGACGTCGTCAAAATTGCCGAGGTCGAGCGCAGCGGGCAGTTTAACTCGGTACCCGAGTTGGACAAGGAATACGTGCCGCCCTGTTATTCGGTGAAGGCTTCGGCCTACTTGCAGCACATTATGCGTGAGGTCGGGAACCGACTGATCGCCAAGAACCGAACCTTGCGTGAGTACTGGAAGTCAAAAGACACGGCCACGCTCATGAAAGCGCGCGACGCGCTTAAGGTGCAGAGTTTGGCAGTGTCGACCAACTCGTTTTTGCAGCTCAGCAGCGGCGCGGTGGTTCACCCCTTCGTGCTCTACAACAAAATTGCCGAAATCATCGGCATGTTGTCGATTTACTGCGAGGATGACCGCTTTGTCGAGGTGCCGATCTACGACCACGACAATCTGGCGAAGTGCTATAAATCGGCGCACGCCAACATGATTAAATTGCTTTCCTTGTTGGAAGAGCTCAGTTACGAAGCGCGCGTGTTCGAGATTTCGGGTGAGTCGCTTATCGTTGAGTTCGACGCCCGTTGGTTCGACGACAAGTACGAGCATTACATCTGCTTTGAGGCGAAACAGGAAGAGCCCGAGGTGTTGCGCCACTTGGGCGGGCTCAAAATCGCCCCGGAGAACATTGTTCCCATCCTCAATCAGCGACGGATGCGTGGTATCGACTTGGAGGGGCCGGTGCGGCACCTCAGTCACATCCCAACATCACCTTATCACCACTACTTCAAAATCCCTGTGGGCCATGCTCTTTTCCGCAAATTGCAAGATCATCCGGTTTTATCCATTTGGGGCAACACCCAATTCGCCGAATTGGTCACTCTATATATATTGGAAAAGAAATGACCCGCTCCCAACCGCGTTCGCCGTGGTTGGGTTTCGGAGTATTTCGCCCATGAACCCTCTTATGCGCTTATCAACTCACAGCAACCTGTTTTACGAGCGGGTTCGGCCGCGCTTGGTCGTGTTGGCCGACGGTGCCCCTCGTGACACGTCATTTCATTAGGTGATTGTCCATGGATCTTCGCGATGTAACCCGTGATCTCTTTCTCTTTGCCGCCACGTTCCGAGAACGCTTGAACCAAGGCAGCTTGCCGCCGGTTCAGACCCTCTACCAAGAAGTGCGCATCCTTTTTGACAAAATGGATCAAGAAGTGGTGTCGAATCCGGCGCTGAGCGCCCGCTACGGCAAAATCAAATACGGCCTGGTGGCCCTGATTGACGAAATAATCGTTAGCTCGACTTGGTCCGAGGCGCGTAACTGGCCCGTGCTGGAACTCGAGTTTTACGCGACCAACATTGCCGGCAACCACTGCTTCGAGCTGATTAAGTCGCTGACGCCCGCCGACGTCGACCTGATTGAGGCCTGGTTTTACATCCTGGCGCTCGGGTTTCGCGGGGAATTGGCCTTTGAAGAAGCGCGCTGGGAAGAAACCCTGTTGCGCCTTTATCGCCAACTGCCGCAACGCATTGAACAACACGACATCAAATTGTCGCCCGAGGCCTACGAAGTTATTCCCAAAAAGGCTCGCCGCCTCGATCCGCTTTTTTCCCTGTGGCGTTCGGTCATCATTTTCGTGGTGTTCTCCGTCATGCTCATGGTCTTTTTCCAGGTTGTTTGGCACAGCAAAGTTGACGAAGTGAAGGACAAATCCGACAAGGTGCTGCTCCAGATGCGCGACAAAAAGCTGGTTGAAACGCTGAAGGAAGGTAACTAATGGCAAAACTTTTAGAACTCCTCCGCCTGATTCCGGGCAGTGCCAAAGTCCTCACCTTCCTGGTGTTGGTGGGCGGCGCCCTATTTTACGTTTACACCCGTTTTGGTGCCAAAGCCGCCATGACCCTGCTGATCGGGGTCATCGTTGTCGGCCTTGCGATTTGGCTGTTCAACATGATCGTCAAGTGGCGCGAAAACCGTCGCGGCGCCGCTTTTGGGAAAGCCCTGGAAGAATCGGCCGGGCCGTCCAAGGAAGAAGTCAAGGTCGCCGTTGGCGAACTCAACGAAAAATGGCATGAAGCGCTTGAAAACCTGCGCAACACCCGTATCGACCTCTACCAGTTGCCCTGGTACATGTTGATCGGCGAGCCGCAGTCGGGTAAATCCACCACCTTGAAATTCTCCGGTCTCAAATTTCCGATCGGGGTTGAGTCGATTTCCGGCGGTGGTGGTACGCGTAACTGTGACTGGTGGTTCACCGAACAAGGTGTCATTCTCGATACCGCGGGCCGCTTCACCTTCCAAGAAGGGACCGCCACCGATTCAGCCGAATGGGAACACTTTTTAGGCCTGCTGGCCAAGTTCCGCCCCTACTGTCCGATTAACGGCGTGATCCTCGTCATTCCCGTCGACGCCTTACTCAATGACGACGACAAAATGATGGAAGTCAAAGCGCGCAACATCAGCGACAAACTGCTGACGATCCAACGCCAACTGGCGATTCAGTTCCCGGTTTACGTGCTGATCACCAAGTGCGACCAAATCTACGGCTTCACGCAGTTCTTTAACAAACTGAACGCCGACCAACAGCGCGAAATGTTCGGCTGGTCGAACCCCAAGCAAGATTCAGGGTTTAGCCTGGACACCTTTGGCGATAGCTTCGGCCAAATCTCGGCGCGCATTGACCAAATTCGCAACAGCCACTTTAGCCAGCCGCACTTACACGACGACGTCGATAAAACCTTCATTTTCCCGGAAGAGTTCCGCACCATCAAAGAACCGTTGCAGCGCTATATGCACCTGATCTTCGAAGGCAGTGTCTACAAAGATCCACTGTTCTTCCGCGGTTACTATTTGACCTCCGGTCTCCAGGAAGGCCAACCGATCGTCAAGGCCTGTCAGCAGATGTTCCAAGGCGGCGCCATGCCGCAGAACTTGGAAAAAGTCTTCACGCGCTCGCGCGCCTTCTTCATCCGTGACTTTTACTCGGAGAAAGTGTTCCCCGAGGAAGGTCTGGTGCAACGGGCCGCTGATTTGATGCGCAAAGACAAACTAAAACGGCGTTTCATTTACTCGATCAACGTGGCCATTTTTATACTTGGTGCCTTGTTCGTGTTCTTTATGTACAACAGCCTGAGCAAACGCTTGAATCCGCCGATGGTCGCCATTGAGGAAACGACCAGCGTCTTGAACAACGTCGACGGTTCGTTTTTCCGCGACAAGGAAGCGCGTTACCAAATCTTTGCCGCGCTGAAGAGTCTCAAGTCGTCGGTCAACCAAACGCGTGACAGCGGCTTCTTGCTTTTCCTCAAAACACGCCAAAACGAGTTAACCGAACACTTGCAAGACACCTTCGGTTACCTATTCCTCGACCGCATCATGTTGGAGATGTTTAACCAAGTCGACCAACAGTTGCGCGACTTTGACGTGGCCAGCGGCAGCGCCGACCTCTCCAGTGAGGCCGAACTCAAACTGTTGACCAACGCCATGAAAGAACTCAAACGCTGGCAGTACGCCGCCGCCCAAGGCAAATTGGACGAGCTCAACGACGCCTCGATTGAACCCTTCTTGGATTTGGTCATTAACGACGAGTGGAACATCGAGCTGCAAGAGTTGTTGGGTGAAGACACGCTCAAACGCACCTTGCAACGCTGGTTCCGCGAGGTGGATACCCGCAGTTCCGACCGTCTGAGCAACTTCTTTAAATCTTACATGGTGGAAAAAAGCACCGGCATGTACCTGACGCTTAACGAGAAGGTCGACAACTTCTACCGCAACCAACGCGAGTTGGACTTGTACCGCGAGAAGGTCGGCATTCTCGAGGACATGCGCGAGCTTTACGAAGCCATCAAACGACCCAATTTGGATCGCCTCGAGTACCACAATAAATTGACCTCTTTGGCCGGTTTCTTTGCGGAGAACAAACGCGAAGTCATGGCCAACCAAAACGACCGTTACTTGGCCTTTCCCGTCATCCGCGAGGAAATCGCCAAAGCGCTCGGTGAGGAATACGTCAATTTGTTGCCCAAACCCGAGGAAGCGGAAGGCGAGGGCAAAGACAAACGCTCGCTTCTTGAAAAGGGAAGTGGTTTGTTTGGCGAAGCCAGCGAAGCGCTGGGTCGCTTCAAAGAGATGCGTGGCAAATTGCCGAACCACAGTTCGTTCATGAAAACCTTGGTGCGCCGTGACTTGGAACAGTTACCGGATCCGCGCAAGATTTTCCCGCCAGGACCCGAAGGCAATCTGTCCTACAACGAAACCCATTTCAAGTTTTACAACCGCCTGCTGGCCGAATACATGGCCAAATTCAGCGACGACAACGTGCCCTACAAAGGCATCGTCGACTCGCAAAACGAACTCAACGGCAAGTTGGACAGCCTGTTTAACGAAGGTGCCAACCGCGTGTCGGCATTGCGCGATCTGTTTGACGAGAAGATTCTCGAGTTCTACGACGAACTCAAGGACGAGCCGCGTGCCATGGAACGGTTTGAACAGGCTGTCAGCGCTTACAAAAAGGCGTCGATCTCTCGTGAGACGCGCACTTTGGAACAAACCCTCAATGATGTCTTGTTAACCATTCCCGACGAAGTGCCGGAATCACCCGGCGACTGGCGCGGCATTGTGAATAACTTCAACGACATCACCGAGAATGGTCAGAAATTCGAAGGCTTTGTGAAGTTGCCCGATCTGCTGTTAACCGAATTCCGCGGTCGTCCCAAGCGCAATATTGCACGCATTTACCTGGGCGGCGGCGGACCGATTCCGGCGGTTGACCTCTACGCCAAAACCTCGATTAAGGTGTTGGAGAAGTTCAGTACCGCGCTGGCGTCGTTGAATGCGATTTCGACCCAGGACCTGAAGAAAAACGAAAGTTTTTATCTGAGTGGTCGCTTCGAGCAATACGCCGACCTTCGCATTAAAGACAACGTGATCGCCGAATACGGCGACAAACGCAAAGTGCCGGTTTATCTGGAAGCACACTTGGACGCGTTGGATAAATGGTCGACCAGTGCCATTCAGGCCTTTTTCCGTCGCGTTAGCAGCGCCGATCCCTGTCCCGAATGCGGTTCCTCGCGTCGTAAACTGGGTGACGCCGTGCGTGACGCCGGGATTGGCTTCCCCATGCGTTTCGATTCTCAAGTACGCGTGACCCCGAAAACGGGTGAGGGCGCCTTGATTTCGCCTAGCATTACGCCACGCGAGAAGTTGGACCACCTCTTCGGTGTGCTCGAGGTCTATAAACCGAAAAACCGTACCCCGGCGATGGAAAATTACATCAAGAAAAACGGTTTGGAAGGGTTTTTGGAAGAAGCGTTTGCCTGGGAAGAAGCCGTGCGGGTCATGCTGTCAGAAGGTTTGGAGATCTCCTATAAAATGGAGGACAAGCCTGGCTTTGAACCGGTTGGTCGCACCAAAAACATTTCGACCGATTTCACCCTTGCTCAGTTGAGCGGCCATTTTAACGGGCGTAACCTCAACTTGAACTCGCCAAGTTTTACTAAACTGGAGAAAAACGACGCGGCCGAGGATGATAAACTGGTCTTTCGTTTGTTTAACGACACCCCGGGCAACCGCGCCGAATCGTTGGTTATCGTCGAAGGTGGCTACCTCGGCATCTTCGCTTTCGCTTTGGACGGCAGTACCGCCAACGATACGCGTGACCGCTTCACGCGTGAAATTACGTTGCCGCTCAATACCGGTAACACCGAGGTTAAAGGTTTGTTCCACTTCAAGACTTCGCGATCCATTCCGGCTCCCCCGGATTGGAGTCGTATCCTGAGGAAGTAGTTATGCGTTTTTTTGACCGGTTTCGCAACCGTGTCAAAATACCCCCGTTCGGAGTGGGGATCTACGGTAAGCTGCCTGGCTATAAAGACTTTCTTTTCGCCAGTTGCAGCCCCGCCTTCTCCGACTGGAAGATCTTTTTGGATCGGGGGTTCGACAGTCTTATTCGCGGCGGTATGCCCAATCCCTACGTCTCACCCGCGCGGCGCTTCTTCGTCGAAATGAAAGACCAGAAAGTTGGTTTGGTCGGCTGTATTTGGGATAGTAGCGATGGTTTGCGTTACTTTCCCTTCATGACGGCCATGACCTTGCCACGTCGCTATTGCCAAGCCTCTTTTCCCGAGTTTTGGCAGACATTGGAACAAATCTGGTGCTATCTCGAAGATTTAAAGCAGGAACTGGAAGCTTATGACAGCTCGACCGGGATCCTCAAACACGTGCGGGGCGATGACCATAAAATTGAGTCTTATGAACCGGTTAAGTGGGAGGTCAAAGACCATCCGCTTGCCAACAAGGCGCGTAGCGAGTTCGAACGCGGCATGTTGAGCCGCATCGACTTGAGTAGCATTAGTGCGCTCGAGGAGCTCGAGGTCATCCACGGCCTGTGTTTAAAACGCAATCCGAGTTTTATCCTGTGGCCGGTCACCCGTTGGCGCGACGAACATCGCGGTACCACGCTGGCTTATCTGGGCAGCAAGGGCATGGGCGATCTCAACATTCGCTTTTTTCCTCCGGTTAAAGACGATCCGTTACTGGCTAAAAAAGGACCGACCCCGAACTTGGACGGACCGGGCGGTGAACAGCCGTCGGTGACAGACTCCGGCTCCATTGTTCAGCCGTTGCCGCGTGTGCGTAAGCCGGAGCCGGTGCCGGGCCTTTCAGAAGATCACCCCATGCATCCTTCGAATCAGCAGCGCGAAGCGACCGAAGCCGTTGGCGAACCTCGCGACGATGACGACGAAGCAGATACCTTGCGTGTGCGTCGCGGTGAAGTCGCTGATGACGAAGAGGATACTCGGACTGAACCGATTCCCATTCCCCATGCCGGCCCCAGCGAAAACCTAAATGACGCGGACAGCGGCGGCGCGTCCGTTCCATCGAGCATGCCGACACCGGCGGAACCGCCACGCCGCGAACCGCCACGCCGTGAACCGCCACGTCGTGAACCGCCGCAACGGGCCGCGCGTCGTATGCCGGAACCTTTGCCTATGCCCAATGCTTCCGAAGAGGCTTCGACCGCTGAGTCGCGTTTGCCGCCGCCGGCCGAACCGCCGCCTCCCGCTGAGCCGCCGTCATCCAGTGAGCCGGCCCAGCCTCTCATGGTTTTGGGTCAGTCACCTCGGGCGGCCACACCCGCCGGTCTTGACGACGATATGGATTCGACGATGCCGCTCGACACCATTTACAACGAAGGGCGCACAGAAGCGCGTCCCGTTGAAGATGAATCCGACGGCGAGCCGTTGCGCGAATACAGCGATTGGGAAGTGGAAGAGGCGCAAGCCGAATTGGAAGCGGCCAAGTCCCGTAAGATTCCCGAACTCCACGACGATGATATTTTTGATCCGAATGACAGCGCCGGACCCCTCGACCTTGAGGGTTTGGGCCTTAAGGATCCACCTAGCTAAACGGTGGATCCCACCGCGCCTAACCGCGCGGCGCAGGGATGCGTGGTTTTTGTGTCTTGCCATGCGGCGAAATCGGCTTTGACTTTTGGGTTGGGAGAGCACGACTATGGAAGATTTTCTTGCACACAAAGAAGCAATTCTAAAACCAATCAGTGACAGTGATCCCTGCGGTGAAGACCCCAAGTACGAAGATGAGTACAGCGAGATCAAAGAAGAAGTCGCCAAAATGTCGGCGCTTGGGTCGGGGTCGCCCGACTGGGATAAAGTCGAAGTTAACTCACTCAAGCTGCTCAAAGACACGGCCAAAGAACTGAACCTATTCGCTTACCTGGGTTATGTTTGGGCGCAAAAGTACAAGCTGGCCGGTATGGCCGCCGGAATGGATATCGCCGCCGAAGCGCTGCTCAAGTTTTGGGACGACATGTATCCCAGCGTTAAAAAGGTACGGATTCGTGCCCGTGCGGTCGATTGGTACCACGCGCGTTTGCTCGAGCAGCTTGATGGCTGCAAATCGGAAGATCGCGAGGTCCTGCAGCAGGGGATTGATGCGGTTAAAGCACTTAAAAACGCGGTTTACGAAAAGTTCGAAGATCCGCCGGTTAACTTCCGTAAGATTCGCACCACCCTGGAAGAATGGTTGGCGCAAGCGCCGGAACCGCAACCGGAGGCGCCGCCCGAACCAGAGAAACCGGCTGAACCGGAACCGGCAGCGGCAGCCCCGGCCGCCACACCCGCGCCTGCCGCCGCGCCCGCCCCGGCGGCTGCATCTGCTGCGCCCGCCGCCGCCGCCGGACCCGCGATTCAAGCGCCGCAAGTCTCCGGCGATGCATCCTTAGACGATGTCGCCAAGGCACTGGTGCAAATGGCAGGCGCCTTGCGCACCGCCGATCCGGGCCACCCTTTGGGTTACCAGTTGCGGCGCATGGGGACCTGGGCCCGTGTGAAAGCACCGAAGGTGAACAACAATCGCGAGATGTTGATTCCCGGCCCGCAGCCCAACGTGCTGAAGCAGATTGAGTTGGCGAGCAGTAAAAATAACTGGACGGCGCTGCAAGCCCAAGTGGAAGGCTTTTTTAACTCGGCGCCGTTGTGGCTGGATTTACAGTATTACGCTGCGCAAGCCGCCGAGAACCAGAACCAAGACGACATTCTGGCCGTGATTAAAGGCGAAACCAAAGCCTTTGTTGCACGCTTTGAAGATCTTCTCGATATTAAGTTCAAAGGCGGCATGCCGCTGGCTTCTCCGCAGACCAAGGATTGGTTGGAGCAAATAAGCCGTGAAGGCGGCGGTGGCGGCGGTGAGCCTGATCCGGCCGCCGAGCTTCGCAGCGAATTGCGTGGCCATGGTGCCGGCGCTTTTGCCGACGCCCTCAAAGCCGGCCAAGCGGCCATTGACGCCGCCGCCGATCCGCGCGGCAAGATGCGCATGCGTGTGGAAGTCGCGGGCTTTTGTCTGGAAGCCGACCAGCCCGCATGGGCCGATGCCTTGTTGCGCGGTTTGGTTGAAGAACTGGAATATTTTCGCGTTGCCCAGTTCGAACCCAAGCTGGCCGGCAAGGCCTGGCGCTTTATGCTGGAAGCGGCACGTAAACTCAAAGCCTTTGAACCGGAATACGCTGAAATGGAAACCCGTGCTATGCGTCAATTGGCCGCATTGGATCTCAGTCACATCGGTGATTTTCCGGTCGAGATGAAACGCAAGGCCGGCGGCGGTTTTGGTGGTGGTTTCGGCAAAGGTCCGGCCGCGCCCAAACCGGCGGCGGCACCCGCACCGGCCGCCGCCGACGCTAAACCTGCCGGCTAACCCACGCGCCATTCTTTCAGCGCCGTGTTGCCCTTTGTTTGACCTGGTAGCGCCCGCATCGTCGTTTGCATCGTGTTACCATGGGTGCCCCGGCATTCTCTGTCGCGACGACCGACGCTCGAATGCTTGTGGTGAAAAGGATGGGTCATGGGTTTTGTCGCGCGTTTCTTTTTATTGGTTACAGCACTCAGCATGGGCGAGTTGTACCTGCTTGTGGTCGTGGCCAACCAAATTACCTTTTTACCGACACTGGCGTTGTGTGTTTTGACCGGTGTGTTGGGCGGTGGTTTGGTCCGCTGGCAAGGTTTGCGCTGCATAAAGGAAATTCAAGCTAATTTGGGTCAGGGCCAGGTCCCCGCTGATGAAATCGTCTCGGGTTTGATTCTTGTCGTCATTGGAACCTTGTTGCTCACGCCGGGGTTCATTACCGACACCGTCGCTTTCACCATGCTTGTGCCGCCCATCCGTTTGGCGGTGGCGCGCTGGAGCCTGGCGGCGCTTAAGAAACGCGCTGTGATTCATCAGGGCGGTACCTTCGCTGGACCCTTCTCGCGCCCCGGCGATTTTGACCGCGAACCACAGGATTCGCCGCGTGGGCGGGTGATTGATGTTGAAGGTGAGGAGATCCGCTAAGTGAGTGGGTCATCGAGCCGGGACCTTTACGCTGAACCACGGTGAGGAGAGGATCGCGATGGCGACAGGCACATCCCGGAAGGGCGGTTGTTTTATCTTTGGCGGCTGGTCGCTTTTGGTGTCGGCCGTTTTTGTTTTATTGGTGTTTGGGGCCGTTGTTACCCTCTACCAACTGGGCATTTGGGATGAGTTTTGGGACAGTGTTTTAAAGCGCTAAGGCGACGCGCGGGTAAGGTTTTTTTTGAACCGGTTTATGGGTTGGGTCCGGCTGGGTGTTGTTGCCGGTTTTTATCATGATTCAAACACCGCGCCTGTGATTGGTGATGGGCTTGCGGTGAAGGCGCGCGCCAAATGCCGTGTTTGGTAGCGGCAGGGGCGGGCGCTTGGTGGATCAAGCGTGCGTGGCGGCGTCAGGTCAGGTACAATGGGCCGCCACAAGGAGTGTGCTGTGACTGAATCGAAACGACGTCTTTCGGAGCCTTGGCCTGATATCGACTATGACGCAACGCTCAACATCGTGTTGGTTGAACCGGAAATTCCCGGTAACACCGGAACCATCGGTCGTATGTGTGTTGGTTTGGATATCACGCTCACGCTTATTGAGCCGCTGGGCTATACCCTCGATGACAAACAATTGCGGCGCGCCGGGCTCGATTATTGGCCGCACCTAAAATGGCAGACATTACCCAGCCTCGACGCCTTTTGGGACATTTGTAGCGATCCGCAACGGCTCCATTTTTATACCACCAAAACGGATCGTCCCTATGCCGCGGCCCAACACCGCCACGGCGACTTCCTTATCTTCGGGAAAGAGACCAAGGGTTTACCTGAATCACTTTTGGCGCGTTATCCCGAGCGTTGCTTTACCATTCCGATGTACGGCCAAATTCGCAGCTTGAACTTGGCGGTTGCGACCGGCGTGGTGGCCTACGACGCGGTGCGCAGCTTGAGCCAGGGCTTTACTGAGCCGCCTTGGCCGTGAACGGCCGCCATTTTTAATCTGAGTAGGTGATGACATGTTTGGTTTTTCGGAATTGATGAAACGTGCCGGGTCCCGTTCCACCAGCTTGCCGGCCTTATTGCTCTTGGCGCTTCTTGTCCTCGCGGCTTGTCAGTCGCAGCCTGGCTATACGGTTTCCCAAGTCGACGGTTTGAGTAAGCGGGCCGGGTTTACCGTCTTGCCCGCGCGTATCGCCGAGAAAACCTTTACCATGCCGGTCGAAGCCGGCCGCCGTGCTTGGTTGTTGTTGGGCAATGGCGGTGACCAGAACCAGGTCGTCCAGATCACGGGTGCCGAACCCGCACAGATCACCCTGTCGGCTCAGCAGTGGCAGGTGGTTGCGCTTCAGTTTTCGGACGCCGAAGTTTCTTTTCAGTGGGATCAAGGCGAATTGTGGTTTGGCGATATCTACGTGTTGCCGGAACGCGCCGACAAAGCACACAATGTTTTGCTGATCTCGGTGGACACCTTGCGTGCTGATCGCTTTGTGTCCGATAAAATGCCAGGTTTGAGCGCGCTTTTTTCCGCGGGTTTGCGCTTTGATCGCGCTTATACGACGGCGCCTTGGACATTGCCCGCTCATGCTTCAATGTTGACCGGCTATACGCCCGCGCGACACGGGGTACGCGAGCCGATGCAGTTTCTCGATCGCGACACCTTGACCTTGGCCGAGCGCCTGCAACTTCAAGGTTATTTCACGATTGGTTTGACCGAAGGCAATTACATGGCCGAGCTTTACGGCTTGACCCAAGGTTTTCACCTTTACTACGAAGATCCACCTTTTATGATGGAGCAAGATCCCTCACGCGCGTCGCGGCTGCAAGCCAACCTGGACCGGCTTGACCAAGCCTTGGCGACCCACGAGGGTGGGGCACCGTTATTTGTTTTTTTGCATACCTACGAGGTTCACTGTCCCTACCTGCCTCACGACGGCTTGACCGACCCGGAGAACATGGGTGCGACCCAGTGGTTGCTCGATAATGAGTTTGCCGATTTGACCCCAGACCAGCTTGACCACCTCAAGGCGCTGTACGACGGGGAGGTCGCTTATACCGATCAAATGCTGACGCCCTTGGTGCAGCGCCTCGTCCAGCGTGGTGATTGGACGGTGATTTTGACCTCCGATCACGGCGAAGAGTTTGGCGATCACGGTGGGTTGTTGCACGCCGACACGCTGTACGAGGAAGTAACCCGTGTTCCCTTGGCGATGATCGGTCGTGGCGTTAACCAGCAGGGGGTCGTTCAAGAACCGGTTTCGATTGTGGATATCGCGCCAACCGTTCTGCAAATGGTCGGTGCGCCGGCCGATCCGGAAAGCGAAGGCCTCGATCTATTAAGTGTGCCGCGCGCCGCCAATCGCTCCCTTTTTGCCGAATCCTTCTTTTTTGGGCCGCATGTTCCAGCCGAGGAACCGCGTTTGACGGCTGTTTGGAAAGCGCACGACAAACTCATCCAAATGCGCAACCACGGTCAATTTAGCGCGTCGCTGTATGCACTAAACGAAGATCCCAAGGAACGCAATAACCTGTCTGACCAAGCGATTAAAAAACGCGACGCCTTGTTTTTGTTTTTGCAGAGCTACCTGGAAGGCAAAGCCTTTAAGGCCGGTCGCATTGAGTCGTTAAGTCCGGAACAGTTGGAAGTGATGCGTTCGCTCGGCTATACCGAATAAACCGGCGACCAACGCCGGAACAAAGAAGCGCGATCAGCCGCGCTCACTTGGTTAGGTGTTAGGTACAAACAAGAAGCACGCACATTGGCAAAGGTCGAAAGGATCAGGCTTTCATCGCCGCTGCCGGCGGTTTGACCATCGACAAAGACTTCGTGGCAAAATTCGGCAGCTCGGCCGAGGCGGCGAGGGTTGGTTTGGTAAAACCCCTGGGTAGGATCCAAACAGCATTGGTTCTTCCTAAAAGCCTTTCGCCAGGTTTTTGAACGAACCAATGCCCCGTGGGGACGGCAGTCTGGTCTGTAAAAACGTAGCAAATCCCAGCACGCTGATCGCGCTGCTTTGCTTAAATACCGGCGGCCGTTTCTAAGGAGGAATCAACCGACTTGGGAATGTGGATTTCAACGCCAAAGCCGGTCCCGTTTTCGGGATAGTACAGGGTGATGTGGCCGCCGTTGGATTCAACCAGTTCCTTAACCAGGGAAAGGCCTAGCCCGGTGCCGGTGCTTTCGCGGGTCAATTCGTTTTCGCAACGGTGGAAGCGATTAAAGACCTTGGTTTCGTCCTCTTTGGGGACGCCGGGGCCGTTGTCGTAAACGGTCAGCACGGCGTCGGTATCGGTTTCGTCGACCACAATCGTCAGCGAGGGGTTGGGGTCGGTACGGGCATACTTAATGGCGTTGTCACACAAGTTGTAAATGACCTGAGCGAGAGAGTCCTTGTCGAAACGAACATAGGGCGTGGAGCGCACCTTGTAGTAACATTTCAGCCCGTTGTTCTCAATCCAGACCTGAAGGGGTTCGAGGGTTTCCTCAATAAACTCGTCCAGAAGCAGGGAGTTTTTCTTGAGCCGGAACACGCCGCGTTCAATGCCTGAATAATCCAACACGTTTTTGATCAGACGCGAGAGGCGTTCCGATTCGCAATAGATGTACTTGTAGTAGGTGTCTTCTTTCCCCTTGGCCCAGCCTTCCAGCAGCATTTCGGTATACATAATAATGCTGGTCAACGGCGCCTTGAGTTCATGGGTGATGGCCGAGATGAAGTCATTTTTCTTGCGGGTGAGGAAGGCTTGCGCGGAAATGAGTTTACCCAGGTGGAACAGGGACGCGCCGAGCACCATGATCAGGCAGAAGATACTGAACCAGAAACGGTTGCGTTCCTCGTAGTAGCTCTTGAGGTAGTCGACTTGGTCGCTTTTCCGTTTCTGTAAGGCGAGTCGGCTGAAGGGTTCAACCAGCGGTTGGCCGCTGGGAACGGCGGTGCTGTTGCGGATGACGACGCTGCCGAACTCGGGTTGGCGATGCTCGAGATAGTTACTCTGGGCGGCTTGGTGAAAAACCAGCAGGTTTACCAGAAAACCTTGGATGTAAAGGTGGTTGTCGATCAGGAGAATGCGGAACATGATGACGTGTTCGTTGCCGGCGGTATCAGTAAAGGCGCGATCCGAAAAGTCGTAATAACTGATGTTGACCCAGTTCCGATCCGTTTGCTCGAGTGCTTCCGTTTTGAGGCCGGCGAATTCGGCGAGGGTGGCCAGGTCGCTGAGCGATTCTTTGGCTTTGTTAAGACGGCGGCTGGCGCGTAAGTTGCGCAAGATGGCGTTATTGTCGGGCTGCTCGACACCGTCGACCGCTAAACGTGCGATCAACAACGGTGTAACCTCGTCCTCCAGAAACCGGCGAAACTCGGCAATCAGCACCTGATTCTCGGCCGAGGTTTTAAAGGTGTCGGTGGGGTCGTAGGGCGTGATGATGGTGCGCCCGGCTGGATCCAGTTGAAAGTAACCCACGACACTGTTTTCAATGATGTTGTAAAGACTCTCGGTGGTTTGGTCCATGCCGTCGAGAATGCCCGAATCACTGGGTTTTAAGTTTTTCAGTTGGCGTACTTTGTTGAGATACAGCGGCGAACGTTGTTTAACCGGGGTCCCGGCCGCGACCACAATTTGGCTGCCTTCTGAAAAGATAACCGGCAGATAGTGGGAGAAGGGGCGTACCTTCTCCCGTTCCATAAAGCGTTGCCACTCCATCGACAAATCGCGCATGAAGTCGTTGGCAACCCGCTCGTGTTGGGCGTCAAGACTGCTTTCAAGCTGCCGTTTATGGTTTTTTAGTGAAACCGTGCCCTGATAGAACAAAATGCTGACGGGGATCAGGAGTAGCACAACATAACCGGAAAATGTTTTGCGGATCCGGTTTTTCATCTAGATTGTGTCCTCGATGATGTAGCCTTTGCCGCGTTTGGTTTTGATAATCTCCGGCTGCGACGGGTTTTCCTCGATCTTTTGTCGAAGTTTGCCAATGGTGACATCAACGGTGCGGGTTTCCAGGCCGACATTTTTATAGCCCCACACCTCGCGTAACAGGGTTTCGCGGTCAACAACTTTGCCAATGTTTTCGCACAAGATCTTGAGGATCATGAATTCTTTTTCGGAAAGATGGAGCCGTTTTTCATTGAGCCAGCACGAGCGTGCGTCGAAATCGACCGTCAGCGCTTTTACCCGAACGGGTCCGCTACGCTTGTCCTGATTCATGGCCTCGACTTTGTCCAGTTCGCGGCGGCGCAAGTGGGCGTTAATACGAGCAAGTAACTCTTTGACAGAAAAGGGCTTGGTGATGTAGTCGTCGGCGCCTTTTTCGAGACCTTCGATGCGGTCACTCTCACGACCCTTGGCCGAGAGAAAAATAATCGGTGCCTTAATGCCGCTCTCACGCAAGTTCTCGCAAACATCAAGACCGTTGAGTTTGGGGAGCATGATGTCGAGCAAGATCAGGTCGGGATGTTGCATGATCGCCTTGGATAGCGCTTCATCGCCGCGTTCGGCCGACAGCACGTCGAACCCTTGAAAAGTGAGAGCGTCGACGATGCCTTCCCTGATTTTGGGCTCGTCCTCAACAACCAAAATTCGCTTGCGCATGTTCGCCTCCATTCGCGCCTCATCATACCACAAGCCCGCCTGCTTCGCGGCGCGGGAACACATCACAATATCGTGGATAAACCAAGGCTTTAAAGAAAATACCGGAGGGGGACGAGCCATAAAAAAAGCTCTCATGGATCATGAGAGCTTTTTTCGAGCCGTAGATTTCGGAAACATCGGCGGGAGGTTAATTAACGTTTGGCGGTGGAGGCCTCGGATGAGTCGTCGTTGTTTTCGACAATCACAGCGCCGGCGACAACTGCACCACCAATGGCGGCGGCGGTTCCCGCGCTGACACCGAGAATGGTCCCGGTTGTCGCGGCGGCGGCACCGGCGCCCGCTGCAGCGGCGCCTGCACCGGCGGCGGCGGCACCGGCTCCGGCGGCAGCGCCGCCCAATCCGGTTGCGATGGCGGCAGCACCACCGGCAACGGCGCGTTTCGCCAATTTCTTGTTGGCGAAGACACTGTAGACGTGAACGTTGCCGTCGCTGCCTTTGAAGTTAAAAACAACGTTGGGGCCGAGATCGAGAATCTTTTTAAGTGTGGGCGAGCCCGCGTCGTACCAGGTACGCCACTTTTTACTGCGGTAAACAGCGTTGAACTCTTCGGTGACTTTGTAGTCGGAGCCCAGGTCATCGTGGACCCAGACGCCTTTGTTGTAGGTTAATTTCTGACCGTCAATGGTTTTGGTTTCGCCCTCGTCTTGGGCGGTGACGCTGAAAGTCAAAGTGGCCAACAGCACCATGCAAAAATATTTCACGTTGTTCCTCCCCATGTTTCGCCATAAATCAGGCGACTACGGAAAACTGAAAATTGTAATTCGGATCCTTCCATTATAGCGGCTTTTTTCTCGTGCGTACAATTGGAAGTGATGGTTTTTCGCTAACATGCGCTTTTTGTGGGCTCGGTAAAGCTTATCGGCGACTCCGGCCAGGGGCATTAACAAGGGATGGTGATCTGTGATTTAGGCCGCAAAGATGCGGGTTTGCGGTCGCTGTTGTATGATACGGAACCACGTTTGCCGGTGGCGTCGGTTTGGGCCGCCGAGGGGGATTTATTTATGGGTAGCATTCGGGTATTGCCCGATCACTTGGCCAACCAAATTGCGGCCGGCGAGGTTGTCGAACGGCCTGCGTCCGCGCTTAAAGAATTGATCGAGAACAGTTTGGATGCCGGTGCACGCAAGATTAAGGTTGTGCTTGAAGCCGGCGGTAAAAGGCGGATCCGTATCGAAGACGACGGTTGCGGCATGGATCGCGACGATTGTCTGATGGCGCTTGAGCGCCACGCGACGTCGAAACTGACCCGTGCCGAAGATCTTTTTTCCATTCGCAGCCTGGGCTTCCGTGGCGAAGCCTTGCCCAGTATTGCTTCGGTTTCGCGTTTGACCCTAGAGAGTCGCCGCGCCGATGCCGATGCCGGCGTTCGCGTCGAGTTGCACGGTAGCAAAATGTTTAAGGTGACCGAGGTCAGTCGCCCGCCCGGAACCGCCATTACAGTCGACCAGCTTTTCTTTAACATTCCCGCCCGCAAGAAGTTTTTGCGCAAAACGGAAACGGAATTGAGTTGGATGGTGAATCTGGTTACCCAGTACAGCATGGCCCACATCGACAAACACTTTATCCTCGAACACAACGGCCGCGTGCTCATGGATCTTGCGCCGGTGACCTTGCTCAAAGAACGGGTGTATCAACACTTCGGCAAGCAGTTTATCGACCATTTGGTGCCCTTTCAGGGTGAGCGTGACTGGCTAAAGGTCGAGGGCTTGACCTCCTTGCCTTCGTTTTTGAAAACCAGCCGCAACTATCAGTTCCTGTTCGTTAACGGCCGTTTGGTGAAAGACAAAGTGTTGGGCCACGCGATCAGCGAGGCTTATCAGGGCTTTGGCGAAGGTAAAATCTATCCGGTCATTTTTCTGTTTATCGAGGTCCCTTCGGAAGAAGTGGACGTCAACGTGCACCCGGCCAAAACCGAAGTCAAATTCATTAACGCCAATTTTGTCCATGACGGCGTGCGCGATTTAATTCGCGAGCCGCTTCTGCAACAACGGGCCACCATTCCCTACCGTTTTCGCGAGCAATACCACGAGTTTCCGACCGAGGCGATGCCGACCAAACGCGATCCCTGGTCGGTGCCGCGCCAACAGCAGCAAGCTTTGCCGGGTGGGGGCGATCAGGGGCCGATGTTCAGCGGCGCCGCGGCGGCTCCGGCCGCCAATGCGGCTGCGCCTGCTGTGCCTGTCGGTGGGCAGCCGGGTTCGGCTTATGACCGTTTTGTGCAGCGCCGCGATGCCGCCGGGCCTTCCGGGTCGACCGACGCACCGGGGCCGCCGCCTGCCGCCGCCACATCGTCCGGCCCCGCGCCTGCATCATCGGCCGCCGCCGATTCGTCGGCCGCGTCGCTCTTCAGCGAGGATCAGCAAAAAGCGCTGAATTTGCCGCGTATCATCGGGCAGTTCCGTGACAGTTATATCTTGGCCGAGCAAGAGGGCGATCTGCTGCTGATTGACCAACACGTCGCCCACGAGCGCATTCTCTACGATCAAATCTCGGCAGCCTTGGCGGAAAACCGCGTCGAGCGTCAGGCGTTGTTGGTGCCGCAAACGATTGAGTTGTCACCGGCGCAGGCGGTGGACTTTGAGCAGGTGAAGCCGACCTTGGCGCAGTTTGGTTTTGATGTGGATCCCTTTGACGGACATACCTTTGTGATTCGCGAGCGCCCGGTTTTTGTGGCGGGGGAAAATCTAGAAAAACTGGTCGGTGAGTTGATCGAGAAGGCGCGCGGCGAACGCGTTGAGACGGCGTTGGAAGCCATGATTGACCACTATGCCGCCACCAAAGCCTGCAAGGCGGCGGTCAAAATTAACATGTCGCTGACACCGGAAAAAATGAAGCATCTCATTCGCGAGCTCTACGACAGTGCGACGCCGATGTTTTGCCCGCATGGGCGGCCGATCGTGCTGAAATTTTCCAATGAGGAAATTGAAAAGAACTTTTTCCGACGTTAACCGCGCCGCCTTGCACCGCGGCGCGTGTCCTTGTCTTGGGGCGTACGGTCGCGGTTTTTGGCGGTAGCTTTACTTGCGGGCGGTGGGTCGCCTCATATAAGATTGTAAGCGGCGCAATGTGTCCGCCGTCGTGTGCGGCCGGCCATGGTAGTCATTAAACCGAAGCACTGTGATAAGCGTGAGCGGTTTTGAGAAACAATCTGGCGCGAAATGGTTTGAGGAAAACGAACCGGGCCCGCGCACGGCGTGCATTGTTGCAGACCGTTGCAGACCAGAGGTTTCGCAAGCTCCGCCGCGAGTGATCGTGTTTCTCAGGTTAAAACGAAGACTAAGGAACGCATGCAAGACGTTGTAATGATAGGGGTCAAGCGCCCCACGGATCGAGCCTGGGAAGTTGAGAACTATCTCGATGAACTGAAGATGCTCTGTGAGAATGTAGACTTTCGCGGCAAGTTTCGCCTGGTCCAGAAGCGCGAACAGCCCGACCCGGCGCTGTTTGTCGGCCGCGGCATGGTAGAGAAAATCCACAATTTGGTGGTGAACGAATCGCTAAAGGCCGTGATTTTTGATGATGAGCTCAGCCCCTCCCAGCAGCGCAATTTAGAAAAGTTATTGCCGGTCCCGGTCTACGATCGAACCTTCGTGATTTTGAGTATTTTCTTAGAGCGTGCCAAAACCAAGGAAGCCAAAGCGCAGGTTGATTTGGCGCGCTTGAAATACGAATACCCGCGCTTAAAGCGCATGTGGTCTCACTTACACCGTCAGGCGGGTGGTACCGGGATCCGTGGTGGTGAAGGGGAGAAGCAGCTCGAGGTCGACCGTCGTATTGCCCGTCGCCGTATGCAGCGCTTGGAGAAAACGCTCGCTAAATTTGAGCAGGGCCGCAAGACGCGCAAAAAAGCGCGCAGCCAAGACATCATTAACATTGCGCTGGTGGGTTACACCAACGCCGGTAAGTCGACCCTTATGAATCAGTTGACCAAAGCCAACGTCGAGGCCGACGACCGTTTGTTCGTGACCCTCGACGCCACCTCGCGGTTGTGGCCGGTCGATCCTGTGATGAAAATTGTTCTCAGTGATACGGTTGGTTTTATCCGAAAACTGCCGCATGACTTGGTGGCCTCGTTCCGTTCTACCTTAACCGAGGTTCAGGACGCCGATTTGTTGTTCCACGTGATGGAGGCCAGCCACCCGCATTTGGAAGAGCTTAAGAAAACCGTTGAAGGCGTCATCGACAGTTTGTTGGATGAAGCGGTGCCGACGGTGTTGGTTTTCAATAAAATTGACAACCTTTCGAAAATGGAGCTCAAGAGTTTGAAGCGCGAGTACCCCGATGCGTTGTTTGTCTCGGCGATTGAGCGCGTCGGCCTCGACGATATGCGCGAATTTGTGCGGCGTCGGTTTCATCATCGTCTGCGCCAGCTACAGTTGTTCTTACCCAACGAGGCGATGGGCAGCTTCTATCGTCTGAATGACTTTGGTCAAATTACCAACACCCAACACCTGGAGAACGGGATGCGCGTTCACTTTCGCGGTTTTAGCGAGCGCTTGGATGCGTTATTGCGTGAAATTCCCGAGCTGCAGGTGATGGAAAAAGGAAAATTGGCTCCCGTTGGGGAGTCGGTGTGAACCCAAATCTCGACGGTGTTCGTTGTTACGACATGCCCGACGGTTGGCAAATTCTTGTCGGCAAAACGGCCAAGGACAATGACCGCCTGTCGTTGCGCATCGGCAAAGCCGGTGACTTTTGGTTTCACGTGGCCGGCATGCCGGGTTCCCATGTGGTGGCCCGCCATGCCGATCAACCGCTGCAATGCCCGCGCGAGATTAAACGCGTTGCAGCGGGTTTGGCGGCTTTCTTCAGCAAAGCCAAAACGGGGGGGCAGGTCGCGGTCCACTGGACCACCTGCAAAAATGTTTCTAAACCGCCCGGCCTCGCGCCGGGTAAAGTGACGCTCAAGAAGTATGATTCGATCAAAATTAGTCCGCTGGATCCCGATCAATTTTTTGGAGGAAACCCATGACCACGCAGCAACTCGTCGAAGAAGCACTCACGAAACCATTCGGTACCGTATACGCCGACAAAATGGCCGTGGCGCGTTTTGTGGACGGGTCTTGGACCCCTTTTGAGATACAAGAAACCAAACCATTTCAGATGCACCCGGCCGCGCACGTGTTGCACTACTCCAGTACCTGTTTCGAAGGGCTTAAGTGCCACCGTTGGGATGACGGTTCGGTTCATGTTTTTCGTTTAGACCGCCACATCCAACGCCTACAAGGTTCCGCTGAGCGTCTGTGCTTGCCGGTACCGGATGCGCCGCTGGTGGATTCGATGGTGTGTGAGTTGGTGGCCGCCTGCAAAGACTGGGCACCCGCATTTCCCGGTTCGCTTTACGTGCGCCCCACCTTAATCGGTACCTTGCCCAGCATTGGTGCCGCCGCCGGTCCGTCTACGGAAGCCATGCTTTACGTATTGCTTTCGCCGGTCGGCGATTACTTCTCCGGCGGCTTGCGCCCACTTAAGCTGTTGGTCGCCGAGCAACTGCGTACCGCGCCAACCTTGGGCATGGTCAAAACCGGTGGCAACTATGCCGCCGCGTTGTATGCCACCCGCCAGGCGCGCGCTAAGTACAGCACCGATCAAGTTTTGTTTGCGCCGGACGGTTACATTCAAGAAACCGGTGCCGCTAACTTCTTGATGATTTCCAGTGACCGTATTGTGACCAAATCGCTTGATCCCAGCTTCCTGCATGGGGTAACCCGCGATTCTCTGCTGCAGTTGGGCGGTCGCATGGGTTACGAAATCGAGGAACGCGAAATTTCCATCGAGGAACTGCTGACCTGGGCCAAAACCGGCGAAGCAGCGCTCTCCGGGACGGCCGCGGTGCTCGGCGGCGTGGGCCAACTCGTTTACCGCGAGGAGTCTTACCAAGTCGGTAGTGGTGAGTACGGCGAAGAAACCGCCAAGCTGCGTTCGGCCTTGGTCGACATTCATCGCGGCAAAAGCGAAGATGTGTTTGGCTGGCTCAAGAAAATCGGTTAAGCGCACCCTTGACGGTGTGAACGGGGCGATCTTGCGAGGTCGCCCTTTTTTGATGCAAGGAGACCTGTGGTGTTAGCAGAAACGATCTTGCTGGAAAAAACCCCGGCAACCTGGATTCGCGCGGTCTTAGACGACTTCGACGCATTCCTGTTGGATCATGCCGCCGCTGAGCGCAAGGCGTCGGCGATGGCGGTTTCTTTTGTGGTGCAGTACCCCGACCGTTACGCGCTACACACGCCGATGATTCGTTTGGCCCGGGAAGAGCTGCTGCACTATCAACAGGTAATGGCGCTGGTTCACGAGCGTCAATTGATTTGGGAGCGCGATGTCAAGGATCCCTATGTTGCCGCCTTGCGCGATTTAATCGCGACCGAACGCGAGCAGCGTTTGCTCGACCGTTTGTTGGTGGGTTCGGTGATTGAGGCGCGCGGCGTCGAGCGTTTTGGTTTGGTTGGTGCGCACATTGAAGATGCAGGTTTGGCGCGCTTCTACACGCGTTTGTCGAAGTCCGAGGCCAACCACGCCGACCTTTTTACCCGATTGGCACGCCATTACTTTGACGCATCGGTGATTCAAGAGCGCTTGGCCTGGTGGCGTGAGCGTGAAACGGAAGCTATGTTGGCGGTACCGCCGCGCGCGGCACTACACTAAGCGGCTGCGTTGACGGCTCCGCTTCATGTCGGCATTCCCGTTTACGACGAATGGCCGTGGCTATGCGACACCTTGGTCGACTTGGCCGGCTCGCAATCGGGTGATTTCGAGGTTTGGGTGTGTGTGAATCAGTCCGCCGCCCTCGCGCCGGAGCACCCGGCGGCCGTGGCTAATCGCCGCACCTTGGCTTGGTTGAAGGCCGAGCGCGACCGGTTTCCGTTTCGCCTTCATGTTTTGGACGCCACTGGGGCCCTGGCGCCGGCCGCTAATCAGGCCGGTGTTGGCTGGGCACGGCGTTTTTTGTTTGAGACCATTGCGGCGACGGTTGGCGTCGACTATATCGGCGTGTCACTGGATGCCGATACCCGTTGCGAGCCCGGTTATTTGGCCGCCGTGGCTGCGCTTTTTGCCGGCGATGAGGGCGTTACCGCCTTGAGTGCACCGTACCGTCATCCCGAGCCGGCCGAGCCGACGGCGGCGCGTGCTTTGTTGCGCTACGAATTATACATGCGTTATTACCAGCTCAATTTGTGGCGGATCGGTTCGCCGTTTGCGTTTACGGCCCTGGGTTCGAACCTCGCTTTTCGAGGGACGGCCTATCAGCGTGCCGGTGGGTTTCCAGTGCGTTCCGCCGGTGAGGATTTTTATTTGTTGCAGCAGTTGTGCAAAACCGGCGTCGTAGCGGTGTGGTTACCGGTCGGCGTGGCGCCGGCGGCGCGTGTCTCGGCGCGCGTGCCTTTTGGGACCGGGCCGGTCCTGGCGCAGCCGGACCTTGCCCTTCAGCAGGCACGTTTTCCGTTTTACGATCCGGCCCATTTTGATCTAATTGGCGCGACTTACGCCCTGTGGCCGCGTCTCCACCAGATGGACACGGTCTTGCCGATCGACGGTTTCCTACGTGATCGTCTCAAGGGGTTGGCGCCGTTTCAGCGCATGCGCCGCAATTTTGCGGGTGACTGCGATCGGTTCGTGCGTGCCTGTTACGAGCGCCTTGACGGGTTGCGGCTGTTGCAGTGCTTGCGTTATTACCGAGAACAGGCGGGATCGGCGACGCCCGACGATGCCGTCGCCCTGGCGCATACGGGGCGTTTGTTCGGATTGGATGTGCCTTCTTTTTGCTTCGAAGATGTCGCGCTTGAAACCCTGCGCCGCCTGCGCGATCAGTGGGCCGCCTGTGAGCTCGATGTTCGTCGGCGATCCGGCTGTATTGGTTTGGCGACAGTGGGTCGGCTGGGTGGCGGCGCGGCGGCGTTGTAAGTCCCCGGTTTGGTATGAACTTTTGCTTGGTGTTCCTTCCCATTGCATTTAGAATAAGCGTTTATAAGTGGCTGTTGCGCGTTTTGAGCAAAAAGCATTTCAAGTGAAATAATCATGCGCCGGCCCTGTATGTTTTGACCTATACCAGAAAGAGCGGTCGTTCCTGTTGAGTTGAGCCAGTTGAACGAGACCGCGTTCGCTCGGAGCATCATGCAAGTCGTACATGGTTTGTGGACCAACACGAAACGAGAAGGTCCAGGGTTGTTCGTATGGTTTGAAGACGAATCCATGCGACTGAAAAGCCAGTTGTTTGAGCCGATTTCCGATTTTACGCCGGACGGAAAAGGCAAGGTTCGCGGTAAAAGTCTGCACGTGCCGGATGCCCATCCGTTTGCATTGGACGGCCGTGACCTGCAAGTGGCGGTAAAGGGTTTGTTGCGAGGGAGTTTTGGCGCTTCGGTGCCCAGCCTGACGACGACCCAGATTGATCTGATGGTGCCCAGCATTGAAGAAATGCCGATTCCGTCGCCACACCTCAAAAAGGTGATGTACGGGAAAAAACCGATTAATGGTGAGCTGATTTTGTCCTCGTGGCGCGTCCACGCGGTTCATCTTGCGCCGGCCGTGGCGCTCAAGTGGTTGGTCGGGATGCGCATTCCCCGCACCGGTACCGGTCTGATTTTCGGTGAGTCGATTCGTTTTTGGAAAGACGCCACCAACCTTGTTTTTTACAGTCTGATTCACGGCACCTATCAGCCGATTTTGGAAAAAGTCGATCACCAAATTCGCGCGCATTGGCTGCTAAACGCCAAAATACTGTCCAACCAGTTGGAACACTTGCAAAAGCGTTTGCCCGATTGCTGTGCTTCGGAATGGAACGCCGAAGGGGCGCGCCGTACCAAAGACTCGATCATTCGCGACTTTTTTGACACCTCGATCGACCATCTCATTCGCAATGTGGCCGGGCCTTCGGCCATGAACGCCTTTGCCGACGGTCGCAATCAGCGCAAACGAAAAAAGCAGAACCCGCTTGATTCTCTGACTTTGCCGCTGCTCAAGGCGCTGTACGGCAAGCAGAACAGTTTTAGCGCCGCACGCGATGTACAAACCGCTTTTGTGGCCATGGTCTCCAACTGGTTGGGAACCTCGTCGCAGTCGGGGAATCGTCTGTGGCAGACCTGTTTCACTATTTTGCCGCCCGAAATCGGCAACGCCAAAATTGAAGACCTCAACCCCAAAGCGCGTGTATGGCGCGTTGTCTTTTCGCTGCAAAACTCAAAAGATCCCAGCCAGCATATCTATGCGCAGGAGATTTGGGAGAACTTAGTGCCGACCCAAACCGGCGGCGAATCGCTCCCTGAAAAGTTTTTGCGTGACTTGGGCCGGGCCTTGCAGCACGTCCCCAAGCTGCGCGAAATCCTCGAATTCCAGTATCCGACCCATCTCGATCTCTCGACCGAGGAAGTCCATCATTTCCTTGGTGAACAGGTGCCGCACTTACAGTCGGCCGATTTTGGCGTAGTGGTGCCCAACTGGTGGAAGAAAAACACCAAAAGCTTGACGACCCGCATTCAAATCGACAGCTCGACCTTTGAAAGCTCCGGCATGTTGGGTTTCGATTCGATGGTCAACTTCTCGTGGACGGCCGCTGTCGGCGGTAAAACCATCTCGGACGAAGCCTTCCAAAAGATGGTCAAACACAAAATGGCACTGTTGCCGATTGACGGCCAGTGGGTTGAAATCTCTTCAGCCGACCTGTTGACGGCGGTGACCTTCTTCGCGGATCGCGAAACGCGCGGAGAGATGACCTTGCGCGAAGCCGTGCAAATGGGGCTCAAAAGCGAAGACCTTAAATCGGCGTTTGGCGATGTGGCTTTCGATTACGAAGGGACCCTGGCTCAGTTGTTCGACAGCAAGGGCGACGAATTGCCGGTGCTCGCGCATCCAGAGGGCTTGCAGGGCACCTTGCGCTCCTACCAGTTGCGCGGCCTGTCGTGGTTGGTTTTTAACGATCAGCTTGGTTTTGGCGCTTGTTTGGCCGATGACATGGGTTTGGGTAAAACGATCCAGTTGTTGTCTTTACTGCTGTACGAGCGCGAGCAGGGTTTGGTGCAAGGGCCTGGTTCGCCGACCTTGCTGGTTTGTCCGATGTCGGTTGTGACCAACTGGTACCGCGAGGCGGCCAAGTTTACGCCCAACCTGCGCGTGATGATTCACCACGGCACCAACCGCCACGGGCCGGAAACCTTCTTTAAGGTATGCAAAAGTTACGATCTCATCATTACCACTTATCACTTGATCAACCGTGACGCCGAGATGTTCCACGAACGAAAGTGGCACCGAATTGCGCTCGACGAAGCGCAGAACATCAAAAACCCGGGCGCCCAGCAAACGCGCGCGATTGTGGCGCTTGACGCTGAAAAGCGCATTGCGTTAACCGGTACGCCGGTGGAAAACAAGCTGTCGGAACTCTGGTCGATTATGGAATTTCTCAACCCCGGCTACCTGGGCACCTTGAAGAGTTTCCAGTCGCGTTTTGCCTTGCCGATTGAGCGTCAAGGTGATCGCAAAAAGGCCCAACTGCTGCGCAAGCTGACGCAGCCGTTTATTCTGCGCCGCTTGAAAACCGACAAGGCGATTATTCAAGACTTGCCGGAAAAGAACGAAATGAAGGTTTACTGCGGTCTCACCGACGAGCAGGCGGCCATGTACCAGGGTTATGTGCAGCAGCAGATGAACCAAATCGAAAACGCGGAAGGCATCCACCGCAACCAGTTGGTTTTGACCACGCTGATGAAACTCAAACAAATCTGCAACCACCCGGTGCATTTTTTGGCCGATCAATCGGACATGGAAGCCCGTTCGGGCAAGTTAATGCGTTTGTCGGAAATGCTCGAAGAAGCCCTGTCTGAAGGGGATAAGTCGCTGATTTTTACCCAGTTCACGCAAATGGGTTTGCTGCTGCAAAAACACTTGGGCGACAAGTTTGAGCAGGAGATTCTCTTCATGCACGGCGGCGTCAGCCAGCAAAAACGCCAGGAGATGGTCGACCGTTTTCAGAGTGCCGACGGACCGAAAGTGTTTATTTTGACCGTTAAAACCGGCGGCACCGGCATCAACCTGACCGCCGCCACCCACGTTTTCCACTTCGATCGCTGGTGGAACCCAGCCGTTGAAAACCAGGCCACCGACCGTGCTTTCCGCATCGGTCAGAAACGCAACGTTCAGGTTCACAAGTTGATTTCAACCGGGACCCTGGAAGATCGCATCGATATGTTGATCGAGAAGAAAAAAGAACTGGCCGAGAATATTGTGGGCTCTGACGAGGCTTGGTTGACACAGTTGTCGACCGATGCGTTGCGCGATATCTTGACGCTTTCACTCAACGAGGGGTAACCGATGGTAGCCAGAAGACCGGTGACGCGCAAAGTCCTGCCGGCGAAACCCAGACCCAAAAACACGACGGTCATTGCGCTGACGGGCACGCCGCCGCAAGCCAAGCAGACCTGGTGGTCGCAGCGTTTTATTTCGGTCTTAGAATCGTTCAAGATGGGTAGCCGCTTGGCGCGCGGCAAGGCCTACGCCGAGGAGTCAAAGGTCCTGAAGTTGGCGATGTCGCGCGGTATTGTCACCGCCACTGTCCAGGGCAGCCGCAAGGCCAGTTACCGCGTCAGTATTCGCCTTGAACCCTTGTCCGACTCGGCTTGGAAGCAGGTGATGCACAATCTGACGCGCAAGGCGATTTACGCGGTAGAATTGCTGCAAGACCAAATGCCTCAAGACGTCGAGGCGGTGTTCGCGTCTGCTCACGTCAGCTTATTTCCGGCTCGCTTAGAGGAGTTGGAGAGCAGTTGTGATTGCCCTGATTGGTCCAATCCGTGTAAACACATCGCGGCGACGTACTACATCCTCGCCCAGCACTTCGACCTCGACCCCTTCCTGATCTTTGTGTGGCGGGGTCGCTTGAAAACCCAAATCATTGAGTTCTTGCGCAATTATTGGCGTCAGGGCAAACCCAACCGCAACGGGTTCACCGCCGCCAATCCCGCCAAGATCGCCATGGAAGACTATCAAGCCTACTGGAACGGACATTTAGACGGCCATGAATCGACCCCTCTGGACCCCTTTAGCGAATCGGTACCGGACTCGTCCATCCGCAAGTTGGGCGCATCGCCGGTTCAGCTCGACGGCCGGGATATCGCTGAAATTCTGGCCGACGCTTACAACATTACCTCTGACGATATTCGGGCCTGGGCCATGGATAAGAACCTGCGCAGCGGCTCTTCGGGTCGTTAACCGCGCTGTTTACGGGTTTTTTGTGCGCGGCGTCGGCAACCAAGCCGGCGCTTGCAGTTTCGCGCGTTCAGGTGCATACTGTCTCGTTTCCATGGATCTCACAGGCGTTCGTTTCTCTTACGGACTGAGTTGTTCCGTCCCCCGCCGCCCGTTGTTGGCGCGGCCGCCGGTACCCTAAACGAATCGCTTTGGCGGTACCCAATCTCTTCATTTTGTTTCATTAAGACATCCAAAAGGAGCTTTAGATATGTTAGTGACCAAGCAAGCCCCTGATTTCAAGGCAACCGCTGTTATGCCTGACAACGAAATCAAAGAAATCAGCCTGTCGGATTACAAAGGCAAAAAAGTTGTTTTGTTTTTCTACCCGCTCGACTTCACGTTCGTTTGCCCCACCGAGTTGCTCGCGTTCAACAGCCGTTTGGCCGAATTCGAAAAACGCGGCGTTCAGGTTCTCGGTTGCTCCATCGACTCTCAGTTCTCTCACTTGGCATGGAAAAACACCAACGTTGACAACGGTGGTATCGGCCAAGTTGGTTACCCCTTGGTAGCCGACCTCGACAAGTCCATCGCACGTAACTTCGACGTTTTGGTCGGCCGCGATGAAGACGGCAACGGTGGTGCTGTTGCGCTGCGTGGTTCTTTCTTGATCGATGAAGACGGTGTGGTTCAGCACGCCGTCATCAACAACCTGCCTTTGGGCCGCAACATCGATGAAATGCTGCGCATGGTTGACACCTTGAACTTCCACCAAAAACACGGCGAAGTATGTCCCGCCGGTTGGAAAGAGGGCGATGCCGGTATGACCGCTTCTCCCGACGGTGTTGCCGACTACCTCAGCAAAAACGCCGAGAGCCTCTAACCTTTAAAAGCGTCGTCTAGGACCGCTTTTAGAATCTCCGTTCACCAAGCCCGAGGCGCGCGCGGTGCGTGCCTCGGCGCTTTTACGGCCGCGCGGCAAACCGGGGTTGTGCCGTTGCATATACCGTTGTGTCCCTTTGTTCACGCTGGACCCCCCCCACATTTAAGGAGACGGCTATGGCTGTTACGCTTCCCGAATTACCTTACGCTATGGATGCCCTTGCTCCCCACATCTCCAAGGAAACGCTTGAGTTCCACTACGGCAAGCACCACGCCGGTTATGTCGGCAAACTGAATGCCGCCATCGAGGGCACTGAATTTGCCAATATGAGTTTGGAAGACATCGTCAAAAAATCCAGCGGTGGTGTGTTCAACAACGCCGCTCAGATCTGGAACCACACTTTTTACTGGAACTCCTTGAGCCCCAATGGCGGCGGCGAGCCTTCCGGTGCCTTGGCCGATGCTTTGATCAAGGACTTCGGTTCCATCGACGCCTTCAAAACCCAGTTCACGCAAAAAGCCGCCACTTTGTTTGGCAGCGGCTGGTGTTGGCTGGTTAAAAACGGCGACAGTCTCGAAATCGTTCAAACCAAAGATGCCGGTTGCCCGTTGACCGACGGCAAAACCCCACTTTTGACTTGCGATGTTTGGGAACACGCCTACTACATCGATTACCGCAACGCGCGCCCCAGTTACATCGAAGCCTTCTGGGCTCTGGTTAACTGGGACCACGCCGCCGGCTTGCTGTAAGTTTCACTTACAACCAGCCCCACTCACGCCGATCATCCCGCCCGGGACGGTCGGCGTTTTCTATTGGGGCGCCGGGCCCGGTGGCGCCCTTTTGTGCGGGTGACGGGGTTTGCGCTTGAAACTTGGGGTGGGATTCGCTTTGATGGGGGCACGCCGAACCACGTTCGAGCGTGCCGATCGGCATCAAGTCCTCGGCGATGCCGGTCCCCATTTTTCACTTCCCTTTGGAAGTGCCCATGAGGTGAACGAGTTATGAGTTTAGACGAACGTTTTCAAGATGCCGCCGCCCGTGCTAAAGATTTGCCCAGCCGTCCCAGCAACGAAGATTTGTTGAAGATGTACGGTTTGTTTAAACAAGGTACCAGTGGCGATGTGTCCGGTGACCGTCCCAGCGCCTTTGATTTTAAAGGTCGCGCCAAGTACGATGCCTGGGCCGCGTTGGAAGGCACTGCCGGCGACGACGCCAAAGAGCAGTACATTGCCCTGGTCGACAAGCTGGCCAACGGTTAATTTTGGAGAAAGGTGGGATTTTTGGCGGCTATTGGGGTTTTTGATTCCGGCATCGGCGGATTGACCGTGTTACGGGCGTTGAAGCAAATGCTTCCGGACGAGCCCTTTGTTTACTTGGGCGATACCGCCCGCTTGCCTTATGGCAGCAAATCGCCGCGAACGATTCGCAATTACCTTCACCAAAATGTCGCCTTCCTGGAATCACTGGGGGTCAAAGCCGTGGTGGTGGCCTGTAACACCGCGTCCTCGGTGCTGGAAGGCGACGATTTACACGGTCTGCCCCTATACGGGGTAATTCAGCCGGGTGCCCAAGCGGCCATGGCCGCGAGCCAAGGCGGTGCCGTCGGCGTTTTGGCGACGCGGGCCACGGTGGCTTCTTCAGCCTATCGCCACGCCTTGGAGCGGCTACAACCGGGCCTGCAGGTCGTGGAACAGGCTTGTCCGTTGTTGGTACCTTTGGTGGAAGAGGGTTGGGCCGACGATCCCGTGACCGAAACGGTCCTGCAACGCTATTTAAGCGAGCCCTTGGCGACCGGTGTCGATACCTTGATTCTCGGCTGTACCCACTATCCTGTGTTAAAACACGTGGTACAGCGTTTGGCCGGACCGGGCGTGACCGTCATTGATTCGGCGCAAACCACCGCGCAAGTCGTCAAAAACGACATCATGCGCGGAAGACTCGCCGCTACCACGCGTCCCGGCGGGATTGATGTGTTCACCACCGACCTGGCGCCGGGTTTTCGAGAGTTGGGGACGCGAATTTTAGCGCCCTATCCGATTGATTCCTGGTCACTCGCCGATTTATAACCCATTGGCCACGCGGATTTGCCGCGTGATCCGAGAAGAGGACATTCGATTTATGGCTAAACGATCCTTCGACCGTGATGAAAACACGGCGCGACCGCTCGAATTTTTATGTGACTTCACCCAAAACGCCGACGGGTCGGTTTTGGTGTCAACTGGAAACACCAAGGTGCTTTGTACCGCTTTTCTCGAAGACCGCGTGCCGGGGTTCCTCAAAAACCAAGGGGTCGGCTGGGTCACCGCCGAGTACGGCATGCTGCCAGGTTCAACCCATACGCGCACCATGCGCGAAGCGGCCAAAGGCAAGCAACAGGGGCGGACCGTCGAAATTCAGCGCCTGATTGGCCGCAGTTTGCGCGCCTGTGTCAATTGCCAAGATTTGGGCGAACGCACCGTGGTGATTGATTGCGATGTGATTCAAGCCGACGGCGGAACGCGCACGGCCGCGATTACCGGTGGTTGTACCGCTTTATACCTGTGCCTGTGGAAGCACCGCAAAAAGTTTTTCTCGCCGCCGTTGGCCGGTCGTGTTGCCGCCGTGTCGCTGGGGATTCAAGACGGTCGCGTGCTGGTCGATCTCGATTACGAGGAAGACTCGCAGGTCGATGTGGACATGAACTTGGTCAAAACCGAGGCGGGCCACTTTATTGAAATACAAGGTACGGCGGAGAATCGGCCGTTTACCCAAGCGCAGATGATGGACGTTCTGGCGCGCGGCAGCGCGGCCTTGGATGTGATCTTTGCCAAACAAAAACAAGCCCTGCTCGATTACGGAGTCGATCCCAAATGGCTGTGACGGTAAACTGGCTGTTGGCCACCGGGAACCCCGGAAAAGTGAGAGAGTTACGTCGCTTGTTGGGCGAGTATCCGGTTGCGGTACAGGGGCTGGCCGACTTTGGGTTGCCCGCGGATGCGCCCGAAACGGGTGAAACCTTTTTACACAATGCCAAAGAAAAGGCGACCTACTACGCCGCCCGCGTGGATGTGCCGGTATTGGCCGATGACTCGGGTTTGGAAATCGACGCCTTGCAAGGGCGTCCCGGTGTTCATTCGGCCCATTTCGGTGATTTGCCCACGGCTGAAGCGCGCAATCATTACGTGCTGGAGCTGATGCAGGGCGTACCCGCCGCGCAGCGCAGCGCTCGCTTCCGCTGCATGGCGGTTTTCTATGACGGTGTTCGTTGGTTCCATTGTGACGGCACCGTTGAAGGATGGATTGCCGAGGCGCCGCGTGGTTCCGATGGTTTTGGTTACGACCCTCTGTTTCTGTTGGCGCCGGATGGACCGGCCTTGGCGGAGATCGACCCGGTTGAAAAAAACAAAATATCCCATCGTGGCAAGGCTTTTCGGGCGCTGCTCGCGCAACTCGCGCAGGCTGGTTTGCTGCCGGCTTAGGCCGCCTGTTCGCGGCGACGGCGGATAAAAAATCGTGACAAGTCCTGCGCTTCACGGCGGGGTGCACGGGGTACCGATACCGAATCGTATTGATTCGCTTGTCGATTCCTGATAAAACGGGGCAGGTTACCCAAATTTATCCGTTGTGCCACGGCTTGAAAACAAGGACTGCAACCTTTTTCTTTATAATCCCGTACACAACACACTAGCCTCGCTAAGGTGCGGGGCGGTTCGAGGAGTATTTAATGGCGGAATTAACCATTCACGCGGTTCAGAAGGAAGGCGCGAAAGTGCTTTATCCCAATGGTTACATTAACGCCCATACCGTGCAGGAGTTCGAAAAATCGATTCAGTCGATTCTTGAAGAGAACGGCTTTCGAATTATCATCAACTGCCATGAACTCGAATACATCAACAGTTCTGGTTTGGGTGTCTTGATGGGCGTCGTTGAGGAAATAACTGAAAACGAAGGTTTTCTCTGGCTCTCAAACATGAACGAAACCGTGTTTAACATCTTCGACACCCTGGGCTTTACGCATCTTTTTAACGTTTATCAAACGGAAGAAGAAGCGCTCGGGGCGATCAACGCGTAGGGGCGGAGACTGATCTTATGAACGATCTCCATACAGGCAAAGTCGAAATCACATTTCCCAGCCACACCCAATTCGTGCATATGATCACGATGTTGGCCAGTAATGCTGCGACCGTGGCGGGCTTCGACGACAAGCAGGCGGGTAAAGTCGCCATTGCTACCGATGAAGCTGTGACCAATGTGATCCGTCACGCATACGGAGGCCGTTCCGACCGCATGATTTCGTTCACTGTCGAAATCACGCCCGAATCACTGATCCTCAAGGTGACTCACTCGGGTAAAGGCCTCAAGAAAAGCGACATCAAGCTGCCGGTAATGAAAGAGTACTTGCAAGAAAAGAAGCCCGGCGGTTTAGGCCTGTTCATCATTAACAAATTCATGGACGAAGTGGATTACCTGGACGGCGATGAAAACTGCTGTCTCATGACCAAATACCGCAACAAAACAGGTAAAAAAGGTGCCAAAAAAGCAGACTGATCTCTTTTTCGATTTGGTCGAGCAACTGCGCGTCGGTGATCCCGCCGACGGCAATATCTCACGCCGTCTCAACGAGTTAATCGCGCTAAGCGAATTGTTGGCGACCCTTAACACCGCCCGTGAGTTGGACGAAATGCTCGACATCCTGCTGCTCACCATCATGGGCCAGCACCCTTGTTCCAAAGCTTTGTTGTACGTTCGCGACGACACCTCTTGGCGGCTGGGCATTAGCAAAGGGTTTCGCGGTAAAGGGCCTGCCGGCGACCGCCTGCCACGCCCCGACCAGCTCGCTGATTTGCCCGCGGTAACCGCCGGTGATAACGTCGGTGACGGTCCACTTGCCGATTTGCGTGACCAGTTCCCCTTTGAAGTGGTGATCAGCGCACGCAACGAAGACAAACTGGTTGGTTTGATTTGTCTTGGCAAATCCTTGTTGGGCCGCTTGAGTGAAGAGAAACTGACCCTGTTAAACCTTTTCGCCGATTTCGGCGGCGTGATCATGGGGAACCGTCTCTACCGTGCTGATTTGGAGAAGGTCAACCGCCAACTGCAGCGCCGCGTCTTCCAGCTCAACACGCTTTATGAAATCACAGGTGCCTTTGCGCGATGTTACGAACCCGACGATGTATACCAAATCCTCGCCAACAATCTCATGGGCCAATTTTTTATCAGTCGCTGTGCCGTACTCACCGAGCCTGACCGCGATGTGCCCGCCTTCGCCAAAGGTCTTTCGCGCGATTTGCGCATCAAGGAAAGCTTGGGCGCTGAATCACTGGCCGATTGGCCGCGTCAGGTACTCAAGCGCGACCAGATCCCGTGCCCGCAGGTGCAGGCTTTCATGGCGCGCGCCAAGTTGGCCTACGGCGTGCCGATCTTTTCCGAGGACGTTTACTTGGGTGTCTTGCTTTTGGGGTCGCGCTTAGACCGCAAGGTTTTGAGTGAGGCCGACCGTGAGTTTATGGTGTCCTTGTCACAGCAAGCCGCGGTTGCTTTGGAGAATGTTCGGCTCCAAGCCGAGGTGCTCGAAAAGAAACGCATGGAACGCGAGCTACAGTTGGCGCGCGAGATTCAACAACGCCTGTTACCCAAAAAGATTCCCCTACTTGACGGCTACCAAATTGACGCGGAAATGCGACCGTACAACGAGGTCGGCGGTGATTTTTACGATTTCATGGAGCACCCCAACGGGAGCCTAAGTTTCTGTTTGGCCGATGTCTCCGGCAAAAGTTTGCCGGCGTCGATGATTATGTCGACCGCCCAGGCCTCGCTGCGGGCACTGACCTCTTTTGAAGGCATGTGCCCTCGCCAAGTGATTGAGAAGCTCAATCTTCATTTGTACCATTCGACCCAGTCCAACAAATTTGTGACCTTGTTTTTTGGTTTCCTCAATCCCCAAGACCACACCCTGCAGTACATCAACGCCGGTCACAACCGACCCATCATGGTCTGTTCTGAAGAAAAGGTGCAACTCTTGCATAAGGGCGGTATGATGGTGGGCATGTTCCCCAATGCGCAGTACGAAGTGGGCACGGTTCCCTTTGAAAAGGGCTCGCTGTTATTGGTTTACACTGACGGCTTGTCCGAGGTAGCCGATGGTGACGGTGAGGAATTGGGCGATGATCGGTTGATCGAATTGGTCAAACGGTGCCGGCATGAAGAGGATGTTTGTTCGGGTCGGCGTCACATTGTCGATGCGGCAATGACCTTCAGTTCCGGCCAAATGGTGGACGATTTAACGCTGCTGTTGATCCGCCGCAACGCCTGATGCATTTGTTGGACGCCTTGGGACATCATGCCGCCGCGCGTTTGCTATCCCTCGATTCAAGGTGTCGCCATGAAAAAAAAACCAGCCAAAATCCTGCTTGTTGACGATGACGACGGCATTCGCCGCAGCCTCGACAAAATTTTGCGTTATGAAGGGTTCGAAACCGTTGCCGCCGAAAATGGCATGCAGGGCGTGAACCTGGCCCTGCAGGAAGAGCCCGACCTGATTATTTTAGACATTAAGATGCCGCGCATGGACGGCTTGGAAGTCTTGCAAACCTTGATTCAACAGGGGACCCGCGCGCCGGTTGTCATGATAAGTGGACACGGCACCATTCAGACCGCCGTTGAAGCCACCCAGTTGGGCGCTTTTGATTTTCTCGAGAAACCGCTCGATCGCGAGCGTTTGCTGATTGTGGTTCGTAATGCGCTTGAGAAGAAGGGTTTGCAGGAAGAGAATCAAGCCTTGCAACAACGCGTTGCCGACCGATATGCCATGGTCGGTGAACACCCCCAGCTCGACAAGCTCAAGGACCGCATCGATCGCGTTGCCGCCACCAACGCCACCGTTTTGATTACCGGTGAGTCCGGCACCGGCAAGGAATTGATTGCCCGCCGCATTCACGCCCAATCGGGTCGGGGTGGCCATTTTGTTCAGGTCAACTGTGCCGCGATTCCCGAAGAATTGATTGAATCCGAATTGTTTGGTCACGTCAAAGGGGCCTTTACTGGTGCCACCGACAACCAAATGGGCAAGTTCCAGTTGGCCGACGGTGGGACCTTGTTCCTCGACGAAGTCGCCGACATGAGCCTCAATACTCAAGCCAAGGTGCTGCGCGTCCTTCAGGAAGGGGAAGTCCAGGCAGTGGGCTCCAATAAGATTTTGACCGTTGATGTGCGGGTTGTCGCGGCCACCAACAAAAACCTCGAAGAAATGATCGAGGCCGGCAAGTTTCGCGAAGATTTGTTTTTCCGACTTAACGTTGTCCCCATTCAGAGTTTGCCGCTGGCCGATCGCCGTGAGGATATCCCTAAGTTAGTCAGCCACTTCAAGGCGACATTTGAGGCTGAAAACGGCATTAAGCCACGTGACCTTTCGCCGCGTGTGACCGCCTATTTGCAGAGCCGTGAGTATCGCGGCAACATTCGCGAACTGAAAAACCTGGTGGAGCGTATTTTGATCCTTGGCGAAGAGGAAGTGCTCGACGGGGCCGCCGTTAAACCCGTTGCAGGTCGGCCGTTTTCGTTTGAGAGTTTTACCACCTTAAAAAAGTTTAAAGAGGAAATGGAGCGCGAGTTCATTATTGCCAAGTTGCGCCAATTTAATGGAAATATCTCAAAAACAGCCGAAGCCATTGACACGCCGCGTAGTAACCTATACAAGAAATTGGAGTTGTACCAACTTAATGTTGACGAATTGCTGGCCTAAACGTCGTTGTGTCGGCGCGTCCTTTTGCGCCGGCGATGCCGGCTCCCGACCGGGTCTGACGATCATCCACGTCGTTATGGCGGCGATGATCGGCCCATTCGCGGTTGACCGGTGATTCGTAAAAAGCGAGGCCGCGGTGTTCATCTCTCTTGTTTTTGTTTTTTGTTTTGCCGGAGAGCTGCAATTTCAGGAGCCGCAGAGCCCGCGTTTTGCCGGGCCGACCCAAGTGGTGCTCGCGCTGAGCGGGGTGCAGGAAGACGAACTACTCGGGGTGGAACTCTTTGTGAACGACGAGTCTGTTGCTTACTTTGAAACCGCGCCGTTCGACACCGTCATCGACTTTAGCCGTTTTGCCGCCGGCGACATTCAGTTGCGTGCCGTCGCTGCTTTTTTCGACGACCGCAGGCTTACCGCGACCATGAAGGGCACCAACCATCCTCATTTCCATGAAACCGATGTGCGTTTGGTGCGTGTGCCGATTAAGGTAGATCGCACTCGTGAAACCAAGGCTCTGGGGTTAAAAGACTTCGAGCTTAAGGAGAACGGCAAGCAGCAAAAGCTGGAATACTTACTCGACGACAACCATCCGTTGGATTTGGTGTTGGTGTTGGATTTCAGCGGTTCCATGGAGGGACGGCTACCGATTGTGTTGCGCGGTGTTTCCAATCTTTTGAAGCGACTGCATGACCGTGATCGCGTTCAGGTCGTGGGCTTCAACCATCGGGTTTTTGAAGTGTCGCCGCCCGAAACCGACAAAAACTTAGTCCGTCGTCGCCTATTTGCTGCCAAGGCCGATGGATCGACCAATTTGTACGGGGCCGTTTATTCGGGGATCAAATTACTGACCCAGTCCAGTCAACGCCGTGCCTTGCTTGTGTTTACCGACGGGCGCCACGATTTGGACGATGCGCCCGATCTTTATGAAAAAGGATTAACCGACTGTATCGATTTGGCCGCGCGCAACGGCGTCCCCATTTACACGCTCGGTGTTGGCGGCGATACCGACCCCGATATTTTGTCCGAGTTGGCGCTGCGCACGGGCGGCACCTACTACGACTTGAAAAGTGGCAGGCAGGTACGCGAGGCTTTTGACGCCATCGGCGGCCAGCTCAGTGACCAGTATTTATTATGTTATTACACCCAATCGCATTTTCAGGGATGGCACGATATCGCGGTGGCTTTAAAGCGTCCGGCCGATGCTTTGCGCTACCCTGGTCGGCTTTATTTCGCGGATAAGTAACAGCAGCTTTTTGCTTGCCGACCGGCTGGGAATTTTGACGACTTTCGTAAAATCATCGGATGATTTAAACTCAAGGCGATGTTTGCGCGACTTAAAGACCGAGGCCCGGCTGCGGCGTGTTTTCGGGACCTTGGCTCATGTCTTGTTCGCCGTATGCCAGGCTTGCTGTCGCCGCCTTGCTTGGTAACAACTTATTTAATCGTGCTCTTTTGCACTGCTTTTTGCGCGTTAATGTCTGACGTCCGTTGCGCGGGTCTGTAATAAGGACCCCCCAAAGAGGACTTCTATTTGGCGCACGTCCACGTGGTCGACGGCAAACCAGGCAACGCGATTTGTGAGGAACCGAGGCCCCCCGCGTTAGGGAGGTTTTGGAGAGAGGCTCTGGTGGTTAAAGTAAGACGAGGTAACAATGCAATATAGCAGGCCGTTTTTAGGCATTTCCCTGGTGCTCGTTTTGGTTACGGGCTTTTTTGGATATGGATATTTCGCCAAAGCCGCAACCGAGTCGGCCGGCGAGGAAAAAGAAAGCCAACAAGATTTGGGTAAGGCCATGTCGAGTTTGGACAAGACCTTCGGCGGTAAAGAAACCGCCATCCCCGTCAAGGCCGGTCAGGTTGCGCGAGGCAATCTCGTTCAGAACGTGGCCTCGCAGGGTCGGGTTCACGGTTATAAAAATTTAGAATTGGTCAACGAGATTGCCGGCAAGTTGGTGTCCTTCTCCGTGCGTGACGGTGATCAAGTTAAAAAAGGTCAAGTGATTGGCGGCATCGACGAGCGTCAGCACCGTTTGGCTTTGCGCGAAGCCGAGGCCAACCTGGTTAAAGCGGAAGCGGAGTTTTTGGCCGAAAAGGTGGGCAGTTTACCGCCAAGTGAAGCCAATAATCCCCAGGCCTTGCAGCAAGCGATGGCCAAATTGGACGCGGACCATCGTGCCGGCTTGGTGAGCGAAAACGACTATCGTCATGAGAAGTTAAAAATAGAACTTCAGATGGGGAAATCCGAGGGGCGCCGCAACTCGGTTATCGAAGCGCGGACCTTAACCGCCGCCAAAATTGCCCTGGATCGCGCCAAGCTCGACTTGGAACGTTGTGAGATTCGCGCCCCTTTTGCCGGTCGGATCTTCGATGTGAAAGCTACCGTTGGGCAATATCTCAACGGCGGTACCGTGCTCTGTCGGCTCGTCAATTTGGATGATTTGGTTGTCAAAGCCCAAGTTCTTGAGTCGGAAATTGGGACCGTTCGTACTGGGAGCAGTGCTTCGGTTCAATTTACCGCTTTGCCCGACCTCGGTAGCCTTGAGGGTCAGGTTCAGGCCGTGAGTCCTTTGGTGAATGCTGAAGAAAAAACCGTGGAAACCATTGTCAGTTTTAAGAATCGCGACGGTCGCGTGCGCCCCGGCATGTTTGCCGAAGTCTCGATTGATGCGCGCATTTTTGCCGACCGCTTAATGATTCCCAAAACCGCCTTGTTGTTGCGCAACAAAAAACACGTTGTCTTTAAGGTGGATGCTGAGAATCGGGCGGAATGGATTTATGTCACCATTGGCGCTGAGAACAATGAGTTTGTAGAAATTACCAAAGGTGAGTTAACCGCGGGCGACTGGGTGCTGACCGACAATCACTTTACGATGGGTCACGGAACCCTGGTGCGGGTCGTTAACCAATAATCACGGCGACGGTCACACGGGGCGTTGCTTTGTGCCTCGACCGATGACGGTCAACCGTTGTGCGTGGCGCCGGTTTGTTGATCACGCACCCGAACCTGTTTCGTCCCTTGGGCGGGCCGGTTGGAAAGGATGAAGTTTCATGATCGCTGTGTCTCTCAAACGCCCCGTTACCGTGGCCATGGTTGTGGCCGCGTTGCTTGTTTTTGGTGTGAAAAGTTATACCGAGTTGGGCCGCGATTTAATGCCCGATATTGCTTATCCCTCGCTGACGGTGATGACCCGATATGAGGGGGCCGCACCGCAAGAAGTTGAAGAATTTATTACCAAGCCGCTGGAATCATCGCTGTCCACCGTTCGCGGTAAACGCAAGATCAGCAGCATTTCCCGTGAAGGGATGTCGCTGATCACGATTGAGTTCGAATGGGGTCACGAGATGAAGTTCGCGACCCTGCATGTGCGCGAGAAACTGGACAACGTGCGCTTTCAGCCCAGCTTTCCCCAAGATGCCGAACGCCCCAACATTTTGCGTTGGGACCCCTCGGCCAAACCGATTGTCGGCCTTGCTATTACCGCTGATGCACCCTTACTCGAATTGCGTGACATGGTGCAGGATGTTATTAAACCGCGCCTCGAACAGTTGGACGGTATTGCTTTTGCCCAAATCTCGGGTGACATTGAGCGGGTAATTGACGTCGAGATTGATCGCGAGAAGATGGTTCTGTACGGGCTCGACATTGATGCCGTTAAAAATGCGATTGACGCCGCCAACGCCAATATTCCTGGTGGCACCATCAAAAAAGGGCGTTACCGTTACTCCTTGCGCACCTTGGGTGAGTTCAATCAGGTTGGCGAAATTAACGAGGTCGTCGTCGCCCGTCGCAACGGTAGCGAAATCCTCGTTTCCGATGTTGCCGTCGTTCACGATACAGCCAAGGACCGCGACGCGCAAACCACCGTTGACGGCGTTGAAGGCCTGGGCCTGCTTGTTTACAAAGAATCTGGGGCCAACACCATTCGCTCCACCGCCGCCGTGAAAGACTTAATCGTGACGCTTAACAAAGAGTTTGGCGGTGGGACGCGCGACTTACGGGTTGTTTTGGCTTTCGAAGAAGCCAAATTCATTTCTCAAGCGTTGAACAACGTGTGGTCGTCGCTGATTTTCGGTGGTTTTTTTGCTTTCCTGGTGTTGGTTCTGTTTTTGGCCGATCTCAAATCGCCATTTTTCATTTTTGTTTCCATTCCGATTGCCATCATCGTCACCCTGGTGCTGATGTACTTCTTTGGGTTATCGCTGAACATTATGTCACTGGGCGGCCTCGCCCTCGGTGTTGGGATGCTGGTCGATAACTCAATCGTTGTTCTGGAAAACATTTACCGTTACCGCGAAGAAGGGGAGAGCCCGCTTGACGCCGCCTTTAAGGGCGCACGCGAGGTTGCTATGCCGGTTGCCGCCTCAACCTTGACGACCGTAGCCGTGTTTTTTCCCATTGTGTACATCAAAGGCGTGGCCGGCGCTTTATTTGGCGAACAAGCGCTCACTGTTACCTTCTCGCTGGCCTCTTCCTTGGTTGTTTCACTGACGGTGTTGCCCCTGTTGACCGCGGTCGCCAGTCTGTTGAAAGGCCGCGACAGTTTGCCAGGACGCTTGACGCCGCTTGAAAAGTTGGACGCCGCCGCTTATCCACGTGGGTTCGTCTTTTGGAAATGGTGGGAATACGTTATTTGCTTCCTGACATTGGCGCTGGTCGCCGGTTACTTCAAAAGTGACTGGCCCAAGTTCCTGATGTTGGCCGTCGGCTTGTTTTTATTGCCGACCGCGCTGCTCATTCTAAAGTGGGTCGCGCGTTTTGGCCTTTCTTGGTTGTTCCAAGCCATCGCCTTTACCTTTGTGTCGCTGCACAATTTCGTGCAGTGGATTCTCAATACCGCCATTTTGCCGGTGTTCAACGCGGCCTACAGCGGTTTCGAACATTTGTACCACCGTCTACTGCTCTGGGCGCTTGACCGCAAGTTGATTGTGTTTTTGCTGACCGTGGCATTGGTGGCCTTGACCTACCAAATGGGTCGCGATCTCAAACAAGAGCTCATGCCCAAGGCCGCGACCGGGCAGTTCACCATTGATGCCAAGCTGTTGCCGGGCACCGCCTTGGAGATTACCGCCGGTGTGATTGAACAAGTGGAATCGCTACTGAAGCAAGAGGAAACCGTCGCCCTTGTCTTCTCTCAAATCGGCGCCTCGGAGGCCAACCTCAGCCAATTACTCAAAGACAGTGGCACCAATACCGCCCAAATTTCAGTGCGTCTGCGCGAGCAAGACGCCACACTGGTGGAAGTACGCCGCTTGGCCGAACTTGTCCGTGGTTTCGCCGCCGACATTCCCGGCATGAAGGTCGAATTCGAAGAGAGTAATTCTTCGATGGAGGACTTGCTCGCCAGTGGCGGCGGCGGTGGCTTGGTTGTGCAAATTGAAGCGGAAACCTTTGATGCTTTGTACGACGCCAACCGGTCCGTCTTTGATGTGCTGGCCGCCGATGAGATGCTTAAAGACGTGAAAACCACTTTGACCCGCGACTTTCCGCAGATGCGCATCGCCTTACGCCGCGACCGCATCGACCATTACGGCTTCGAGATCCGCCAAATTGGCGAGTTCCTTTCCGGTGGGATGCGGGGTGCGCTCGCCACCCAGTTCAAGGAATTTGATCGCAGTATCGACGTGCGTGTGCGCTTCTCCGAGAATGATCGCGAGGATTTCGAAAAAGTGTTGCAGACGCGTTTGGTGTCGCCTGCCGGCATTTCCGTCCCCTTGTCCGAATTCCTCGATGTGGCGGTCGAACAAACCACCAAAGAGATTCGTCGCGTGAATCAGCGTCGCGTCGCCCTGGTTTCCGCCAACATCGGTGCGCAGAAAATTTCCGATGTGCTGCCGCGCGTGGAAGCGTCGTTGGCTGAGCTGACCTTGCCGCCCAGCGTGCAGGTGCGCATGGCCGGCGAGAAAGAGGGCATTGACGCCTCGTTCGAGCAGTTGCTGAAAGCCTTGGTGCTGTCGGCCTTGTTGGTTTACATGATCATGGCCGCGCAATTCGAATCACTGCGGTTTCCGTTTGTGGTTATTTTCACCGTGCCCATGGGATTGGTTGGCACCGTTCTCATCCTGAACCTGACCGGGACCAGTGTCAACATCATGTCCTTAATCGGATTGATTGTGCTCACCGGGATTGTGGTTAACGACGCGATCGTCAAAGTTGACTTTATCAACCAGTCGCGCACTGAGGGTTTAGGCCTGCGCGAGGCGGTTTTGGCGGCCTCGAAGGTGCGCTTGCGACCGATTTTGATGACCACCGCCACCACGGTTTTGGCCTTGATTCCCATGGCCTTCGGTTTTGTCCCTTGGTTCATGAACACCGCGCCTATTCGGCCGCTCGTACTTTGGGCCGACAGTATCGCCGCCCATTACGCCTTGCCACTCATCTCCGAACTCTTTAGCCCACGCGGTGCGGAAATCCAACAGCCGCTGGCATTGGTTGTCATTGGCGGGTTGAGCTTGGCTACCTTGTTAACACTCATCCTGATTCCTGTTTTATACGAAACCCTGGCCGCTGGAAAACGCGAGGCCGTCGCTGCCGAAGAGGCTGTTGAGGAGGCTCTCTCGTGATCCGCTATTTGTTGCGTCACCCCGTCGCCGTTTCGATGTTTTACCTTTCCATCTCGATTCTCGGCGTCATCTCCTTCCTCAATCTCTCCGTTGAAGGCCAACCGGAAACCGAACTGCCGCAATTGGTCGTCGGTACCAGTTGGTTTGGGACCTCGCCCGAGGTGGTCCAGGTCTTTTTGACTTCGCCGATTGAGGAAGCCGCCGCTCAGTTGGAAGGTTTGCGCGAAATGGAGAGCAGTTCCATTTTGGGTTACTCCTCGGTGACGCTCAAATTTGAACGGGATACCGATATGGAGTTCGCCCGTCTCGATCTCAACGAACGCATTTCCGTGCTGCGCAGTAACTTGCCGCCAGGCACCACGCAGCCGCAGATTCAAATGCGCGAATCGCGACAACGATCGCGCACCACCTTCATGGAATGCAGTATCTCCGGGCCTTACGACAACCAGCGTCTCACCGAAATTATCAAAGAACAACTGATGCCCGAGATGAGCAGTGTCGAAGGCGTGGCCGATATCGAGATTTTTGGCGACCGTGAGCGCAACATTTTTATCAGTTTGAATCGCGAGCAGATGAAGCTTTACGGGTTGGTACCCGACGGCGTCGCCGCCAAAGTGAATTCGATGACGATTCAGTACGAAACCGCACGCAGCTATTACCACAACAATGAGTACGCGATTACCATTCAAAACTCCATTCAGGACGTTTCCGAGCTGGAAAACCTGATTGTCGGTGTTGGTAAAACCGGGCGCACCGTGCGGTTGGCGGATGTGGCGCGTGTGACCTTCGGTCAAGCCCAGGCGCAAAACTACTCGCGCCTCAACGGCAACACCACCTTGCGCTTAATTGTCAGTAAAGAAACCAACGCCAACGTCATTGAAACCTCGAGCCACCTCAAGGAAACCACGGAACGGGCCCTTGCCCAGCTACCTGCCGGGGTTCGCATTGATTGGATCACCGATCAAGGCCGCATGATGAAGGAGCAACTGGAGTCGGTGTATCAGCGCGCCATGTGGTGTGTTGTGCTGATTGTGCTGCTTCTTTTGTTGTTCTTGCGCAGTGTCAGTGCCGCCGTGGTTATCACGCTCAACATCCTGTTTTCGGTGTTGATCACCATTAATTTCATGTATTACTTCCAGGTTTCCTTTAACGTGGTTACCTTAAGCGGCCTGGCGATTGGGTTCGGCATGTTGGTCGACAATGCAATCGTGGTCTTGGAGAACATTTTCCGTCACCGAGAACTGGGCGCCGAAAAGGTGGCCGCCGCGCTCGAAGGTGTGAAAGAGGTCGGTTGGGCCCTGTTGGCGGCAACGTTGACGACCGTTGCCGCGTTTATGTGTATGTTGATGCTGGAAGACCGTTTGGCGGCGACCTACCTGCCGTTGGCCCTGGCGGTTATTTTCTCGTTGTCCGCCTCGCTTTTAGTGTCTTTTACCTTTACGCCGCTGCTGAGTTTGATGATTCGCGGTTCCAACCTGAAGCCTGGCCAGGAACGCAAACCGTCCTTGTTTGAGCGCATCCTGATTTGGCCGGTGGAAATGCTGCAGCGCGGCTACGAAAATGCCGTGCGTTGGAGCCTGCACCACAAGTTATTGGTGTTGGTCGTGAGTGCTTCTTTTCTGTTTATGTTTGATCGTATTTACGAAACGGAAATTGATCGCGGTGGTTTTTCTTTTGGTTTCTTTCGCGATGATGAAGTGCGGGTTTACCTACGTATGCCGGAGGGAACCGAGTTGGAAACGGCCGACGATGTCATTCGCCAATTTGAGAAACCCTTGCTCGAGGTTGAAGGCTACAAGGACGTCAGCGTGATTGTGCGGCGAGAATGGTCCGAATTGGCCGTTTCTTTTACGCCCGAGATGTTGGCTTCGCCTTACCCGCTTGCCTTGAAATCGCGACTTATCGGCATCGCTCAGGGGTTTTCCGGCTTAAACGTTTCGGTGAACGGGATCAACTCCGACGATAACTTCTATTCCGGCTCGACCGGCTTCGAATCGTACAACAGCAGCATCCGTTTGCTGGGCTACAACTACAAAAAGCTGATGGATTACTCGGAAGAGATTCTGAGCAAGGTCAAACGCAACCGGCGCGTGCGCGAGACGAACATCCAGACCTCGCGCATTCGTTGGGGTTCGCGCGATCAAACCGAGTCGACCTTAATCGTGGATCGCCAAGCGCTAAAACAGTACAACATTAGTGTTACCTATTTGATGGCGTTCATTCAAAGAAACCTGAAATTGGAGTCGACCGCGCGCACCAAGTTTCGCGGCGAGGATGTGCGTCTCGAGCTGAAATTCGAAGATGCCGAGGATTTCGATATCAAGGATCTAGAATCGCTGGTTATTTACACTCAGGGTGGGCAACGGATCCGCTTGGTGGATTTGGTGCGGTTTGAGGAAAGAAAGGTGCCTGGCGGAATTGACCGCAAGGACCAGCAGTTTGCGATTACGGTGCAGTGGGACTACAAGGCCTCCTACAAAAAGGCGCGCAAATTTAACGAAAAGATCTACGAAGAATTAATTTTGCCGCCGGGCTTTAAGGCCGAGTTGGACTTCGAGCGCGTCTTGTCGCGCGAAGAAACGGAAAATCTGGAGATGGTGATCTACTTTGCGGTCCTGGTGGTTTTCTTGATCATTGCCGCGTTGTATGAGTCGTTCATCGATCCGCTCGTCATTTTTGCCACCGTCCCGCTCGCGGCGACGGGTGTGTGGTGGATCTACTGGTATACCGGCAACTCGTTTGACTCCACGTCTTATATAGGTTTGATTATTTTGGCCGGGATTGTGGTGAATAACTCGATTCTGTTAGTATCCCAGCTTAATCTAGAAGTAAGTCGTATGGATGAAACGGGTTTAAGTTTTTCTGAAGCAATTGTGCGTGGTGCCGGTGATCGTTTGCGACCCATTTTATTAACCGCCATTACCACCATTGTCGGTCTCTTGCCGCTGCTTGACGAATTTGTCACCTGGTTTTTCGATTTTCCGCCGGTACGCGGCATATTGACCTTGTTTGGCCGGGCCGATTTGGCCGCCGTTAACCTGGAGAATGCGGGCCTGCAGGTCACCTTGGACATGTTTGCCAGTCTGTCGCGATCCACCGTTGGTGGGTTGTTGAGTGCGACCTTGTCGACGCTGTTGGTGATTCCGGTGGTGTACGCTTGTTGTTATCGCGGCAAGCAGTGGTTGAACCAGCGCATCAACGAAGTCTTCACCGTGGCGGAGGGGCCGAAAGCGGAGGCTGAGTAGCGCTGTCAAGCGAAAGCGGCGATTTTTGAGTGATTTTTGTGTTAACAAAATGTGAGGAAGGTGGCAGGTGCCGCAACGGCCGCACAAAGCGGTTGTTCGCGGCATTTTGTGCGTTTAAGTTCTGTGAAATGAGCGGCTTGGGTGTTTGATGTGGGTGTGTCGAAGGGGCTGGGCGTATTTTTTTTGACGGTGGCGCAAGTCGTGGAAACGCTTGTCCCCCAACGGTTTTTGCCTGCGAGGAGTCTGTAAGTTTTCTGTAAAACAAGTGAGAATCTTGGATAAATCGCTTGCGTTATTTACGGCGGACGAAATATAAATAGGCTAGGCCTTACCGGGACTAAGTTTCTACAATTTTTCGCTTTATCGGCCCCTTCGGGGCTCTCGGTAGACGAGATATCTGTGTTTGTAAATTCGGTTGACGATTGTTCAACCGCTTAGGTAACATGCACACCTCAGTATTCCATTTTTTTTGAGACCGTATCTAGGGAGGTAATGACTCGTGGGAGCAATACTGGAGTACATCATCAAAGGTGGCGTGGAAATCATGGTTCCACTGCTGCTGCTTTTTCTCATCGCCATTGCGTACACTTTCGAACGCTTCTTTCACTTGGCGAAAGCAAAGATTAATACCGCTGAATTCTTGACCAAGATTCGCGCTGCTCTGAGAAACAAAAATGTGAAAGAGGCTGTCAAGATTTGTGAGACCTTTAAAGGTCCCATCGCATCAATCCTGAAAACGGGTTTGATGAAGTACGGCAGTCCGCAAGAAGAAATTGAAAAAACCATGGAAAACGCCGCCATGCACGAAATTGCACGGCTTGAGCGTGGTCTTCCCGTTCTTTCTACCATTTCCAACTTGGCGCCGATTTTGGGCTTTTTGGGTACCGTTACCGGTATGATCGCCTCTTTCGACGCTTTGGCTCAGTTGAACGATCCCGGCGCCGTTGCCCAGGGGATCTCTCAGGCACTGATCACCACCGCCGGTGGTTTGATCGTATCGGTTCCTGCGCTGCTCGCTTACAGCTACTTCACCACCCGCGTGAATAGCTTCATCCGGGAAATCGAATCTGCTTCTGCCGTTTTGATGGAAGCCTTCTCGCAAATGGATCGGGAATTTTAGGCCCAACCGCCAACTGCTCAATAGAGAGGAATTCCCATGAAAGTAAAGAAAACCAAAGCACTTGAGGCAAACATCCCGACGGCGTCGATGGCCGATATCGCATTCCTGCTCATTGTCTTCTTCATGATCTCAACGGTTTTTCAGGTTGATAAAACCAGCGTTGCGCTGCCCAAAAGCCACGCGAAAACCCGTTTTGAGGTAGTGAAGGAATCGGCTTTCGTCATCGTTACCAAAGAAGGAACGATTAAAGCTTCCGACGGTTTGGAAGATTCGCGTTTGGTCAATATCGAAGATATCGGTATTTTGGCGGCTTCTTGGATGCAAAAGCGTCCCAGCCAACCCGTGGTCATCAAGGCAGACGCCGATGCCCGCTACGGTCAAGTTGACGAGGTGCTGAAGCACCTGCGCAACGCCGGCGTGGTGAACCTCAAGTTTTTGACTGAACAGTCCAAAGCGGACTAAGCGAGGCCTACCATGAAAATGAAGCCTAAAAAAGAAGAACCCGAAATCCCAACCGCGTCGATGGCCGACATCGCCTTCTTGCTGATTGTTTTCTTCATGTTGACGACCGTTTTTTCCGCCAACAAAGGGATGGAGCATATCCTGCCGCCCAAGGAAGACAATCCTGAAGAAACCGAGCCGGACGACGCCATTTACATTCGCATTTTCCCGAGCGGCCAGTTCACGATGGACTCGACCAGCTACCTGATTGACGACGTCGATAAGGTCTACGAGTACGTGAACGCCAAAGTTCAGGTCAATGCGAAAAAGCCGATTATTGTCGACGCCAATCCTGAGGCGCGCTACGGCGACATGGTTGCGGTTTTGGATCAACTCAAAGTCTTGTCCGTTGATATGGGACGCGAACTGGCGGTTACGATTCCAACGCCTGAGGAACGCGAGCTCTATCAAAGGATTAACAAGTAACACGTCTTGAGCCGGGTTGGTGTCTTTTGGACCGACCCGGTTTGGGTTCAGCTCCGACCAGCGGCTCGCCCGCCACGGAGCTTTTTGGCAGGTAACCGAAGGAGAAGTGTTCATGGCCAAAACCAACCAAAAAGTCGATCTCGACTTCCAAGACGGCAAGGACCACTCAGCGCTCATGGATATGGCGTTTAACGATGCCAACACCGGCCGTTTTATGCGGCTTTCGGTGTGCATCGCCTTATACCTGGTGCTCGCCATCATTTGGATGCCGGGTTTCAGTTTTAACGCCACCATTCCTCATGTCAATCAGGAAGAGGCCGCCCCTCAGAAGCGCAAAGTCTTGAAGCCGCCGCCCGAAAAACCACTCGAACGGGTTCAGACTAAAGAGAAAAAAGCCAAAAAACTGCCGATGCCCGACATGACCCCGGATGAGCCGGAACCGATTGTCGAGCCGGATCCCCCGCCCGAGCCTGAGGTTTTACCGACCGATGACTGGGAAATCGGGATTCCCGACGGCCCCCCCGCACCCCAGGGCGATACCATTGCCCGCGTTGGTGAGGTGGGTGTTGAACCGCCCGTTTTCACGCGTAAAGTGCCGCCGAAGTACCCTGAGCGTGCTGTTAAAATCAAACTCCAAGGTTACGTTATTTTGGAAGCGATTTTGCGCCGCGACGGAACTGTCGACGACATCAAGGTGTTGCGTGGCTTAGGTAAAGGGAAGTTCGGATTCGAAGAAGAAGCGAAAAAAGCGTTAAACCGCTGGGAGTTCCTGCCCGGTAAAGTGAACGGCCGCCCCGCCGACGTTCGCATGACGCTGAAAATCGACTTCGTGTTACAGTAGGTCTTCTGTAACAACTTTTAACAACAGGTGTTCAAACCATGTTTCAGGGTTCCCTAGAAGAAGTCAAACTGCCCGATATCATCCAGTTGATGAGTGTTTCTTCCAAAACAGGTTGTTTTGTGATCGAAAACGACAAAATCACTGGACGTATTTATCTCGAAAACGGTCAGATCGTGCACGCCTTTATCGGCGAGGTCGTTGGTGAAGAAGCCATCTACTCTCTTGCGATTTGGGACCGCGGCAATTTTCGGTTTCTTCTAGGGGACGAACCACCGGTTAAAACGGTGACCAAACGGAACACCAACATCCTTATGGAAGTGGCGCGCAAGCTCGAAGAGTGGCGTGTCCTCAAGAAAAAAATTCCATCACTCGATCTCGTGCCGGAACTTGAATCGCTCGGTAGCAAAAAGGTCAGTTTTAACACCCAAGAGTGGCACGTCTTGTCGCGCATCAATGGGGTCAACTCGATCAACCAAATTGCCGGGATGACCCAAATGGCCGCCATTGACGTGGCCAAGTTGATTTACGGGCTGGTCGCCAGCGGTTTGGTTCATTTGCGGCAGTCGCCTAAGGCGCAGCCCGACTCCAACCCACTCGAGAATAAAGCTAAAAAAAGTTCAAGTTCCCAACGTTCTCCCGAGGAAGAACAAGAATGGCTCTCCAACAAGATCGAAAAAGTTTATCAATTTAGTAAAAGCATGTTGGGAGAGATCGCTCATCCGGTGATTCAGCGCCATTGCGCCAATGGTGTTAAAAGTATTAATCAGGGGAAAGGCCTTGCCGCCGTCATCGAAACGGCGACGCAAATTGCCAAAGCCGCGCAAATCTTGGAAGGACCTGAGAAAACCAAGGAATTGACCGCCGGTTTAAAGAAAATCATTAAAGAACCCTGAGTGACTGGTCCGCCTCATATGATTCGAGTAGGGTGTCTATCTCCCGAGGAGAAGTTTTGATGAGAAGTATGAAAAATCTTCTTTTTGTTCTAATTCTGTGCGTGCCGATGTTGGGTATGGCACAAGACGAATACAAGCGCGCACGCGACCTGATTGGTCAGGGTAAGTACAAAGAAGCAGTCGTGTTACTCGACGAAGCCATCGCGAGTTATCCGGATTGGTGGCCGCCGATCGTGCTCAAGGGCCAAGCCAACCTCAAGCTCAAAAATTACGACGATGCGCTGCGCAGCTTTAACGATGCGCTGACTCTCGAGGTCGACCCCAAACAAATTCCCGTCGTCAAATACTACATCATGCAGTGTTACCTCCAAAAAGGGGACTACGCCAAGGTGATTCACGCGGTCGACGATTTGATTCCCGTCGCGCCCGCCTCGCGCAAGTTCGACCTGTACCTGAACCGTGGTCAGAGCGAAATGCAAATCGCCAAGCAAGCGGAAGACGCCAACGATTCCAAAAAAGCCCAGACCTACTACAGTAAGTCGGTCGTGAGCTTCTCTGAAGCGCTCAAAAACGCGGTCGGGAAGAAAGAGCAAGAAGTCGAAGCGGCTTTCCAAAAAGCCTATGCGCAGTACAAAATCGGCAACGCTAAGGGCGGCATCAAGTCCTTGGAAATCAGCATTGCTGAATTCAATAAAGTCATTGAGCGCAATGCCCGCGAAGAACGCGCACACAAGTTCTTGATTGACCTTTCTTTCCGCGTTGCTCAGTCTTCGGCCAAACCGCAACAGCCCGCGCGTTACTTGGAAACGGTGAGCTATATCGACCGTTACCTCAGCATTTGGGCCGACAAGCCCGACATGATGAACAAACGCGGCGCTGCTTTACAGGGCGCGAAGAAATACGGTGAAGCGGTTTCCCAGTTCAAATTGGTGAGCAAACTGATGCCCAAAGACGGCTCGGTTTACTTCTCCTTGGGTAGCTGTCAAATGGCTGCCAAGCAATACAACGAAGCCATTGGTAGTCTTGAAAAAGCCATCCAAAACGGTGAAGCCGGGAACCACAACGTGTACTCCTTCATCGCTTATTGCTACCAAGAGCAGAAGACAAAGTGTTACAGCACCGACATCCCGCTCTACAAAAAAGCCGTTTCCACTTTGGAAAACGGAATTTCCAAGTTGTCCGGTCAGGGTAAAAGCAAAATCCAACAAGAGTTGGGCCGCAAGAAAGATAACCTGGCGATTCTCGAAGAAAACTTGGCGACGGATAACGGCAACCACCTGGCGGCCGTGACTAACGTGCTCAACCTTGAGAAGTCAATTGCCGGCAACACTGAGAAGTTGAAAATCAACCAGGAATTGCTTTTAGCCCAGCGGACGTCTGAGCTGGAAGCGGCTGTTGAAGCGGGTCGTAAAGCGATCAAGGAAGACCAAAACCGCCTTAAGGCTGAATTGGAAACGATGCAGCGCTACGTTCGCGACGCCAAGCGTTGCAACGACCTGAAGCTTTTCACCAACATGCCCAAGATTCAAGAATTGTTGAAAAAGCACGGTTCCAGCTAGGCTCGAACCACTTTTCTTTAAACCAAAAAAGGCCGCATCCCTTGGGTGCGGCCTTTTTTTGGTTTGGCGATCACGTGGCGTGGGCTCGTTTTGATTATTTGAGTAAGTCTTCCGGGGCCAGGTTGGTGTAGTCGCAAATGCCCATCACAATTGCGGGGAAATCGTCGACCGATTCGTCCATGGCTATTTGAACAACGCGGCGCATGGGCACAAACAGCGTTTGTGGGAAAACCCGCTGCTCTTCGCCACGAAATTGGTATTTGTAGGTATCGGTTTGTTTGAGATCAATACCGCGAATAATCAAACCGGTTGGGCTAAGCTCGATGAGGCGCCCCCAGATTTGTTCCTTGGGTTCAGTTAAGTGGGCGATTACAAAATCATTGGCTTGCATGGTTTTCCTCACGTGCTTTGTTGCTAGGTCGTTGCGCCGGCGGATTGTCGACGAAGGCACAGGGGACGGCGTCATGGAGTTAGGGGGCGACTTGACCTGGGTTTATCGCCCATGGCTTTAGGTTAGAAGATGAAGCCATGGTGCCTTTAAGGCTGTTTCGACCAATGTGGTTCGGGTCTTTAACGGCCTGATGTTTATCGGCTCTGGTACATGCCGACATCGGGGCGCTCTTCTACAAAAAAAGCCGCGAAACGCAGGGTGCGCTCGCGGCTTTTTACAGTGTGGGTTCCGTGATTAGAGGCTGATGTTATGGTGTTGGCTGAGTTTGCCAACCGCTTGGTAGTACTGGGTCAGCGCCTTTTTGTAGGCGACCTTGCTTTGAATAAGCTGGGTGCGGGCCTGTGAAAGCTGTTCCTGAACCTCACTCACGCGGTAGTTGGTGGACAAACCGTTTTGGAACTTCTGTTCCTCGGCCTTGAGGTTCTCCTCGCGATACTTCAGTGTTTTCTCGCGGGCTTTAATGGTTTTGGCGCCGTTTTCCAGTTCGCGAATGGCCGCGCGTACTTCTTCGAAAATCGTTTGGTTGTTGCGTTCGATTTCCAATTGACGACGGCGTAATTCAATTTCGGCCCGTTTGTAATTTAACTTGGCTTGGCGGTTGAACGGTGTCCAGGATAAATCAAGGGAAAGCGACCAACCGGGCAAATCAAAGCTCGCCGCGTCGGACACGGCGTCGCTGATCGAGCCGGTGCTGACAATGGCGGGATTGCCATTTTCATCAACGCCGATTTCGTTGGCACTCGTGGCCGAGGTGCCGTAGCCGGCGGTAACGGACAATTGCGGCAGTTTCTCGTTCCGGCGACCCTTGAGGTCGAGTCTGGCGTTGTTAAGCAAGATGTTGTTTTTCTTCGCTTCAGGACGGTTGGCCAGAGCTGTTTGATAAGCGGCGGCGAGGTCCGGGGTTTGGTCGTCGATCACAATGGGATCGGCCGGTGCCAATTGTTGGGCCCAATCATCGAGCGGCAGGTTCATCACCCGCTTGAGACGGTCCTCGGCGGCGCGAACGGCATTTTCCTTGGTGACAATATCGTTTTCACGGCTGGCGATCTCGGCTTCGTTGTTGACCAATTCGATGGGGGCCAGGGTGCCGACTTCGATTTTGACGCGGTTTTGCTCATAAAGCTGCTTGGCGAGGTCCAAACTCTGCTGTGCGACCTTCAGGTCTTCAGCGGCGAAAACCAGGTCCCAGTAAGCGTCCTCGGTATTTTTCAGCACGGTTTGAACTTGGATGTTCAGGTCTTCGACCGAGGCGTCGTAGGTCCCTCTGGCCACGTACTGGTCGCGACGGTAGACTTCCTTGTCGAAATTGAAGCCACGCAAAAGCTGTTGGGTCGCTTGGAAGTTAAGGCTGCTGCTGTAGATTTCACCAAATAACTGGCGCGAGGCCTGGCTACTGTCAAACAGGCTGTTGTTAAAGGTAACGGAGTACTCAAGCCCGAAATCTTCCGACTTACGGAATGCGGTGTTGAGACGACGCGTTTTATCACTGTAGGTCGAACCGGCTTCACCTTGGTTGACGTCCTGAGCTTGACCTTCTTGATTTGAACTGGCCGCCGTTGCGGTGACCTGGGGTTCGAAGCGCGCGATGGTTAAGTCAAAGTTGTAACGCTGATCGTCAATGTTGACCCGCTGCAGCTCAATGTCCAAGTTGCGTTCGACCGCGGTCTTAAGGGCTTCCTGTAACGAAATTGTTTTTGTCTGGGCTTGGATCGGAGACAGAAGCAGTGAGCACAGCCCCAGCCCCTTCAGCCATCTAAGATACATGTCGAGTCCTCCCGTATTCCACCAATTGAATCGATCTACCACCTTCGATACTCTGTTGATTACGAAGCGGGCGCATAATAGTTCATAGGAAATGTTGTCACAGGTGGGGATTGGCGCAGAAAACAAGAATTGAAAAAGGCCGGGATGAGACCCGGCCTTTTTTTATTCTGCAGTCTCGTCGCTACCTGATTGAGCTTTTTTTGAGGACGATTCTGAGGACGGTTCCGTCGCGGCTTTGGTGCTTTTTCGCGATCGGGTGGTCCTTGTCTTGCGCGCCGGGGCTTTGTCGCCGTCTTCGCTGCTTTGGGTGGCTTTGCGGGAACGCGTGCGGGTGGTGCGTTTTGGCTTTGGCGTTTCCGCCTCTTCTTCATCCGCTTTTGGGACTTTGCGCAAACGGCCGGCACCGCCTTTGGCGTCGGACCCTTTGTCGTCGTCACTTTTCTTGGCGCGGGCGGTGCGACGACTGGTTGTACGGGTCTTTTTCGGTGGCTCGGCGTCGCCGTCTTTGTCGGCTTTTTTGGCGCGTGTGCCGCGTCCGCGTGACGTACTTTTCGCCGGTTTGGGTTCCTCGGCTTGATCGTCTTGATCGTCGCTGTCCTTGCCATCGGTTGTCTCGGGGGCTTTTTCTAAGCTAAGTGCCGGTGGCATGGCTTTGGCCGGTTTGGTTTCGGCCACGGGTTCATCGTCGTCCTCAGCTTCATCGGCGGACTCATCGTCGTCGTCATCGCTGTCGTCGTTGCGATCATCGTCGCTGTCGTCGTCATCGTCGTCGTCGTTATCGTCGTCGTCGCTATCGTCGTCAAAGCCCTGGTCGTAATCGTCGTCGAAGTCGTCGCCGTCATCGTCGCTGTCGTCATCATCGTCGTCCGAACGATCGTCAAAATCATGGTCGTCGTTTGTTTCAGCCGTTTCGATGGGCGTACTTTCTTCGCGTTCTTCAGCCGTCTCACTTTCTTCCGTCTTGAGAAACTTGCCGATGATTTTCAGCAACAGTTCGGTGATGCGCTCAATTTCCTTGTAAGAGAGATCGGGGAAAAGCGGCATGCTCAAAGCACGGGCGTAGTAAGCTTCTGCGTTGGGGAACTGCTCGGGTTTGCCGAGTGCTCCGGCGTACAGCGGCATGCGGTGAACGGGGATGTAGTGGAGCTGGGCTTCGATGTTGTTGTCGCGAAGTTCTTGGTAGATTTGATTCCGTTTATCTTCCAGTGCGCCGATGAACTGAATTGGGAACAAGTGATACGCGCTGTCGGCCCAATCGGCGACAAATGGCAACTTGAGTTCGGCGACATTGCCCAACTTCTGGAAGTAAACTTGGGCGATAGAGCGGCGGCGTTCAATGTGACGGTCGAGGCGCGTCAATTGACTGCGGCCCAGCGCGGCATGTAATTCGCTCATGCGGTAGTTCATGCCGGGGAACTGCAGCTCTTGGTGGAAGCCGGGTAAGTCGTCGCCGGTGGTAAAGTGGCGTTTGTCTTTTTGGATGCCGTGTTGGCGGAAGACGCGAATCCACTCTGCGATGGCGCGGTTATTGGTCGTGACGGCGCCGCCTTCGCAGGTCGTAATCGCCTTGGATGGATGGAACGAAAAGCAGGTGATGTCGGCTTGGTTGCCGACATAGTGACCGCGGTATTTACCGCCCAGGCCGTGGCATGCGTCTTCGATTAACATCAGGGCGTGTTCGTCGCACAATTCGCGCAAGGCGGTTAGATCCGAGGCGTGACCGCCGAAATTGTTGGTGAAAATGGCCTTGGTGTGCGGCGTAACCGCCGCGCGTGCCGCCTCAACGCTCAGCGTTAAGGTGTCGGGGTCGCAGTCGACCAACACCGGCTTTGCACCCACCAGGCGCACCATGTTGGTGATGGCGCAGAAGTTCAAGGTGGAGGTGATTACCTCGTCTTCGGGCTCCAGTTTAAGACATGCCAAGGCGGCGTGGACCGCGGCTGTTCCCGAGCTCATGGCGATGGCGTGATCGCTGTGGGTCAACTTGGACAACAGCGCTTCGAAACGCTCGAGCTCTTTACCTTGCGTCAGTGTCCCGGAGAGCAATGCTTCTACAACCGCTTCCACATCGGGTTTGGTCAACGTGTGGCGTGCGTAGGGGATGGACTCTTTTTCCGGCGGCAATGGTTGGTGATAGTTGTCTACCGAGCGGCGATGCGTGCGGCCGCTGTAACTTCTCTTTCCACGATAGTTTTTTTTCCGGTATGTATTCATTTATGAACCCTTGTTCCTTTTATTCTTCGGCCGAAGCCTTGACCGCGCGCTCGTAGGCCCAATTTCGAATGTGACGGACTTGTTCTTCCATGGTTGTCGAAATCGGAACGATCTGTTTGCGAGCGGCGTACATGTCTTTGAGTTCAAGTTCGCGTTGTTCCATGGCGGCACTGGTAATGGCCGAAATGACACACTGTTCAATTTCGGCACCGTTCCAGCCTTCCGTACCGTCGGCGAACACGTCGAGGTTGAATTGGTCGGGGTCGAAGCCGCGTTTCTTCAGGTGGATTTCGAAAATATGTCGGCGTTCAACAACGCCCGGCAAATCTACAAAAAAGACCTGGTCGAAGCGGCCTTTGCGAATCATCTCCGCGGGTAATAGGTCGATGCGGTTGGCGGTGGCCGCGACAAAGAGGCCTGGCGGTTTTTCCTGCATCCACGTCAAGAAAAAGGCGAAGATGCGGGACAGAACCGGATCAACCGCGGTGCTGCCGCTTGCGGACAGCCCCATTTCAATTTCATCAATCCATAAAATGGCGGGCGCCATCTCTTCCATCAGACGACAGGCGTCGGCAAATGCTTGCTCGGGGTTGCCATGGGCTCCCGAGAAGATGCGCACCATCTCAAGACGGTACAGGGGCAATTGCCAGCCCGAGGCGAGCGCCTTGATGCAGAGTGACTTACCGCAACCGGAGACGCCCATTAGCAAGATACCCTTGGGGGTGATCTCATGGCTGCCTTCACCCTGCAAAATCAATTCTTTGCGTTTCTTTAGCCACTCTTTGAGGTTCTCGAGACCGCCCAGTTCTTCCAGCGCCGGTACTTTGGCGATGTATTCCACCGTGCCTTGTTTGGCGATGAGGTATCGCTTCTCCTCTTGGAGACAGGCCAGGGGGTTTTCGTCTGGGTCGATTTTGAGTTTCTCGAGGGCGTGGCGGATTTCCGAAGTGGTTAACCCTTTCAGCGTCGCGGCGATCACCTCGGCACTGAGGGGCAGCGTCGTCTGGTTATCGGCTTCCCAGCCGCTAACCACGGCGCGGATCTCCGCGTTCGTCGGGAGCTCCAACTGAATGGAAACCATTTCCCGTTCCAGCTCTTCGGGCACCGAAGGGCGCGCCGAGCTGAGGACGACGGCGGATCCGGTAATCTGCCATTTGTAATAAAGATCGCGCAAGGAGCGAATGACGGCAGGGTTGTAGTGGTGATCAAGATCTTTAAACCACACAAGGGGTAAGTCCTGCAAGCTACAAAGGTAATCAAGCGTCTTCGCCGCGTCTTGGGTATCGGGCCGGAAACCGTCGCCCGTGTTCAATCCGGTATTGGCTTGCCAAGTCCAAAGTGATTTGTTCATTGCTTGGGCCAGGGTGCGCAGGTGGTGCTGCAGTCGATCTTCTTCACTTGAACGGATGAAGATTAGTGGGCGACCCGAAAGGACTGCCTGGCCAATTTTCGAATGAACGGCATCGAAATTTTTGTTATTCATTCACGGTATATCAAATCTTAAAAATTTGACTGAGATCGCCACTGTGTCGGAAAACATTACAAAACTACCACCACGGACGTTACACCCCACGCTTAAGGTGAACCCCATGGTCAGCGACACGCGAAAGTACGGTCGGTGGCTTTCAGTGGAGATACCACAATCATTCGGGTAAGTATACAACAGAACCCAAACGAGGGGTCAGATATTCTCAAAAAAGCTGTGTCCCTTTTTTTTCTGCGATTAGCACCGTTGCCAAACGCAAAACGGCGGCTAAAGCGCCGCCGTTTTGGGGTTAGGTGTCGGTCTTGTTTAGCGGAAGCCGCCTGTTTGCGCGCCCAAGCTACTCTGCAACCCTTGCAGTTGGCTGACCGCGGTTTCTGCTTGTGCAAAAATGCGATCCAGGCGCGCGCGCTCGTCGTCAATGCGCGTGTTGGCACGCACCAAATCGCGCTCCAGTTGACGGGTCCGGTTGTCGATAGAGTCGGTCCGGTCGTCGAAGATGCCGGCAAACCCGGCGTAGGTATCGGACAGGTTTTCGATTAATTTTCCGAGACCGGCACTGACCTCAATGTCGACCGAGCCGACCGATGCGGCGGAGAAGAAGGAGAGTCCTTCGTAGGCGCTACCCGATTGAAACGAGAGTGCGCTTCCGGTGCGGTCGAGGTTGTAGGTCTGGCCGTCAATGGTGGCGGTGTCGTTAATGGTGTCGAGATTAATTGAACCCGAAAAGGGTGTCTCGCCAAAATCTGAAACCAAGCTGACGTTGGCGTTGCTCGACGAGGATTTGCCCAAAAACAGGTTTTTGATTTCGGAGAAGTTGTCGGTCAAGGCTTCTTTAAATTCGGTTTCGTCGAGGCTTAGTTCGCCGGTTTGGCTGTCGCTCTCGAAGCCGATTTGGGACAGCGCGGTGAAGCCGACCGTTCCGTCGTCGCGCAGGTTCAAGGCTGATGCATTCGGTAAAGCGCGTGTGATCATCGAGCGGACTTGACGGGCCAGGTCCAGGACACTTGAGTCGCCGACCAGGGGGCCGCCGCGTTCCGCGTCGGTGAGGGCGCCAATTTGGGTCAATACGTCGTTATAGCCGGCGATGAACTCTTTGACGCCGTCGACCATGCCGTCGAAATCGTTGGCGACGCGCAGTGATTGTTTGGTGCCGACCGTGGACTCATTTTTGAAGTTGAGCGTGATGCCTTCGATGACGTCGGTCACTTCGTTGGACGAGCGTTGAATTTGGATGCCGTCCACTTCAAAGATGGCGTTGAGGCCGACGCGTTCGTTGACGACGCCGCCGCCGAGAAAGCCCGCATCAAAACCGGTGATCTCCGATTGGCCCGCGCCGACGATGATGTTGTTGTCGGCGCCGCTGGCGGCAGTGCTGACCACTAACTGAAAGCTACCGGACTGCACTTCAATAATGTTGGCGTTGAGGTTTTCGCCGTGTTGATCGTTAATCGCTTGGCGCAAATCGGCCAGCGTTGAATTGGCGTCGGTTAAGTTGACCGAATAGGCGGTACCGTTGGCTGTTTCGATATTAAAGGTGCCGGCGCCGATGATGTCGTTGGCCGAAGTTTGGGCGCTGCCAATGGTAGCCACGGAGTTGGATGCCAACTGGTTGACGAAGATTTCGTATTCCCCGTTGGCGGCATCACTGTTGATGGCGTTAGCGGTGAAGATATCTTCGTCGGATGATTCGACTTCGCGTTTCTCGAAGACGTCGGCGTCCAGTTTCTCGGCAATTTCACCAAAGGTGCCCAACACCCGTTTGAGGTCGGACAAAGCCGCCTTGGTGGTGTCCTGTTTGGCGATATTGGTGTTGATCGAGTCGGCGCGGCGCTGGTAGCGCGCCAAAAGCGCTTCTTTAAGAGCCTCGTAATCGAGGCCGGTCGCCAGACCGTTAAACTGAATTCCTGCCATGCTGAGATCCTGTGTCGTGGGTGAACCGCCCGGGGGCGGTTGGGTTGCGGTCGGCTGAACCATGACGGTGCCGGGGTTCGCCTCGGGCGGATCCGATCACCGTCATGCCGAAAACCGCGCGTTCCTGAATGGGCGGCGCGCGGTCGCGGGATTAGCCGAGCAGTGACAGGACGGACTGAGCGGACTGGTTGGCTTGAGACAAAGCGGAAACACCGGATTGGTTCAAGATCTGGAACTTGGTTAAGTTTACTACTTCTGAGGCCACATCGGCATCGCGGATTTGGCTGTCGGCCGCGGTGATGTTCTCGCGGGTCAAGCTCAACGCGTTGATGATGGTGTTGAGGCGTTGTGATTTAGCACCTACGGTCCCTAAGAAGGAAGACACGTTTTCAATGGCAGAGGTGACTTGGCTCAGTGATGCGGAAGCACCCGTGGAAGTCAGCAAGTTGGACGTTGCTGAGATACCCAGCGCCGTGACGTTGATGTTAAAGCTGGAAACCGTCACAACTTCAGTGGCGAATTCGCCTACGCGAGCGGTGAAGGAGCGGCCGAAGACGGAGGTACCGTCGAATCGGACGTTGGTTTGCAAAGCGTCTAACGCTGCTTTAATTTCCGTGAACTCAGAGTCCAGGGCTACGCGACCGGCGGAAGAGGTCGTGCCGGAAGCGGCTTGCTCGGACAATTCAGCGGCGCGAGTCAGCAAGTTGATTGCTTCAGTTGATACGCCGTCAACGGTGGACAAGCGACCCAGAGCATCGTTTGCGTTGCGTTCAGCTTGAGCGAGAATGCGGATATCCGCACGCAAGTTGTTGGAAATCTGGAGACCGGCGGCGTCGTCAGAAGCCTTGTTGATACGCAGGCCGGTGGACAGCCGATTGATGGTGCCGTTCAAACCTTGTTGTGATTTTGCCAGATTACGTTGCGCAGAAATAGCCGGAATGTTGTTCAAAATAGAAGCCATGAGAATCCTCCCTGATTGTGCAAGGCCACCATCCTTGGTAGCCGAATGTAAGTCATCCTTAACCTACACCAATCTCATCGTCGCTGGGGTCGTCAAACATTAATGAAAAAAATAAATTCGAGATAAAATTAAAGCAAAGTGAATTAAATGAGGTGTTTAGCTTGTGGTTGTTGCGCCGCTTTTCGGTTTGCTTTGTCGGTGTCGGCACGTCTTTTGGTCCTATTTGGGTGGGGCGGCGCCGTTTTTTTTGTTGTCGGCTTGCCGCATTTTGGGCGGTCCCATTCTACATATAGACCCATGCCTCGGGTGAGTGTCGCCTAAGGTTGTTCGGAAAAGATCGGTTTGGGGCGGGTCGCGCCCGGAGCGCGTCTTATATTTTTTGGCGGCCTTTGGTCGGCGCCGGTCGGCGGAGGGGCGTATGGCATCGGTCGCTTGGCGAGATCGGGGGCATGCCTCGGTTCCAAATGCGACTCAGGCGGCTCTGCCGACTCAGGCGGCTCAGGCGCGTCAATCGCCACAAACAAAAATCCGGCTGCATCGGGCGATACAACCGGATTTTTATTTGTGACGGGCCGGATTCGGTTAGGCGTCCTCGCGGAGGATCATGCCGGATACGGCCTTGAAATTTTTAATGAAGTTGAGGAACTCTTCCGGCGGGTAGCGTTTGACGATGTTGCCGGTTTCCTCGTCAATCAGTTGGAACACGTTGGTTCCGGTCTCTTCGTCCACGCTAAACGACAGCTTTAAGTTGCGTTTGAACGTTTCGTCGAGTTGGGTGGTTAAGTCTTCACGTCGTTGTGCTTCTTCTTCAAGCAGTTGTTGTTGGAGCGATTCGATGAGCTCTGAGTTGGGCGCCTCGGTATCGTCGCGGTCTTGATCCAAGCCGGATGTTTCCGTGGTAGGACCTCGGGCGGCTGGGAACGACGTTGCGCCTTCCTCCTGGAGCGAGCCATCGCTGTTGTTGGTTAATAACGGTGATGGCTCGGAGGAGAAAGGAGATGACGTCGTTTGTTTGACCGTCGGGTATGCCGTTGTGGCGACAGAGTTCACCGTGTTCAAGGCATCGGTTAACAAAGTCATCACCTCCCTTTCTCAAGACCGTTCCTTCAGTACGGAACGCTAAGCAGCCTTAGCGTTAACCGAGCAAGGACAGAACGGACTGAGCGGACTGGTTAGCCTGGGCCAAGGCCGAAACACCGGACTGGTTCAGGATCTGGAACTTGGTCAAATTAACGACCTCTGACGCGACGTCGGCGTCCCGGATCTGAGATTCAGCAGCCGTGATGTTTTCCCGTTGGAGGCTGAGTGCGTTCACAATGGTGTTAAGGCGTTGTGATTTAGCACCAACAGTACCCAAAAACGACGATACGTTTTCGATGGCTGATGTGATTTGGCTCAACGATGCGGAAGCACCGGCGGATGTTAAGAGGTTGGACGTCGAGCCCACACCCAAAGACGCACTGTCGATGTTAAAGCTGGAAACGGTGACCGTTTCTGTGCCCAACTCACCGACACGAGCCGTGAATGAACGACCAAAAACCGAGGTGCCGTCGAAACGAACGTTGGTTTGCAGCGCGTCCAAGGCGGTTTTGATCTCCGCAAACTCGGAGTTCAAAGCGACGCGACCTGCAGACGAGGTGGTACCAGAAGCGGCCTGCTCGGCCAATTCAGCGGCACGGGTCAGCAGGTTGACCGCTTCCGTCGATACACCGTCAACGGTGGAGAGACGACCGAGTGCGTCGTTCGCGTTCCGCTCGGCTTGCCCGAGGATACGAATGTCGGCACGGAGGTTGTTAGAGATTTGCAGACCGGCGGCATCATCAGAAGCCTTGTTGATGCGGAGACCGGTGGAAAGTCGGTTGATGGTGGCGTTCAAACCTTTTTGTGACCCAGCCAGATTGCGTTGCGCAGATATGGCAGGGACGTTGTTCAAAATCGAAGCCATGCTATCCTCCCTGATTGTCGTGACCACTATCCTTAGTGGTCGATATAGGCCTTCCTTGACCTACATTCTGTTTATCGACGCAGCATGATTCGATCATTAATAAATTTTTCGGGAAAGCGTGATGAAGCACATCAAGGGGCAGAAAACATTAGGCTTGGGAGTCCAAAATTAATCGTTTGTTGCCTAAATTTTGTCGATAACCCGTCAATCCGACCTGCCCTTTGCTCAATAATTGGCGCGCCACGTGCGATTCTTTCTGGAGCTGGACGAGTCTTTGGTTGATCGGTTCACAGTAGCCCAGCGTTGCTTCCAGGATCATGAGCCAACGGGTTTTCAGCAGCGGCGTGCCCTGTGCCTTGATCAGGGCACTCAGACGTTCACTCTCTTGTTGCGCTTCGGCCAGCAGTGCGGTGACGCGTTCCAACTCGTCGGCCTGAATGTGCAGCGACCATCGTTTCAGCCGCGGTGGGTACGTGGCCTCAAATTGATCGACGGCTTTGACGAGGATGGCGTTCATGGATTCGGCCTTTGCCGGTGATTCGGGCTCTTTTTGCCCGAGACAGGCGGGTTTGCTTAGTAGGGTTGCCTCTCATTGTAGCGTATTTATTTTGTCCATGTTCGCGCAAAACCGGGTGCTTGTGCGGGATTTGTCCTTGTCATAAGCCGGCCCGGTGATTGAAACTACATCGAGAAGCACGAAAGTCAGCTAGTCTAGGCCGATCATGGCCGTCCGAGCAATCGGCCGGCGGCAAGGAGGGGCCATGGTTCAAACATTCGCGTGCGGCGCCTGTGGGATGTCGCTTTCCGATCCCGTCGATCAATGCCCCATTTGTCGCGATCATTTTTTCTGGCGAGCCATCGTTCACGACGGGCGTTTTGACGCCGAGCAACGTCGCGCCTTCATTTCCCTGATGCAGGCCGTAGTCGGCGCACCGATTGAAGCGTCTTTTTTGACCCACGGCGGCCACCTGTGGTTGCCCGACACCTACTGGCGCCACGATCCGGAGGGCACGCGGCTCAAAGAATTGCCTTGGGTGGTTGATTTGGCCCTCCACCAGCATGCCGCTGAATCCGAGCCGGTTGCCGCTGCAGAGCCGGAGACGGTGCCGGAGCCGGTTGAAGCGGCCGATCCCGCTGATGACAGTCTGATTTTGTTCAATGAAAACGGTGCGAACGACGGCGGCGACGGCGCCAAGCCGGAATGGGCGGGTGATCTCGGCGCCCATCAGGATCTGGCGGCGGATCAGTCACTTTACTTAGTAGACGAAGACGACAGTGTCGATTTGGCGCCGGGCCCGTCCACGCCGTCCTGGGACCAACCCACCGCACGCGTGACACCGGGGATGCCGAGCGAAACGACGCCTTTGCCGGTGGACGACATGTTTTATAGTTCACCGATGATTGTGGATGTCGAAACCGGCGCGACGGAAAAAACGCCGGTGACCACGATTGGCGACCCCGTGCCGGCTGAGCCCGCGAGCAGCCGACCCATGATTGTAGACGGCGAGGCTTATACGGCCACGACCTCCGATGAGGAACCCTTCGTGCCGCCGGTGGCGCCGCGCAGCGCGCCGATGGTGGTCGAAGGTGATAATCAGTTTGCCACTACGCCCGCGACGGTCCCGCCGGCCCCGCCGGCGTCGGTTGATCCTTCGCTGCAACGCTATTTTAAGGAAGCCGAGCCGACATCGGCTGAACCGACGCGGTCTCGTTCAGCGGCGATTGCCGGCGCTGTTTCGGCCGCAACCAGCCCGTCAACGACGGATCGGCCTTTCTTTAAGCCGTTGATGGTATTCCTGTTAACCATGTTTTTGACGCTGACCCACCTCACCCTTTGTTATTATCGAAACCGGCAAGCGCCGGCGGTTCCGCCCGTGACGGCGATGCAAGGAGAAACCAATGCGGTTTTGCCCTGAATGCGGCACTGAATGTGAGCGTGACGCGACGGAATGCGGTGGCTGCCGATTTCCGTTGACGTTCACGTTTAAAAACGGTTTTAACGGGGTCACCATTGGGCGTGACCAAATGGCCGCATGGCAGCGCATTGCCGCCTGGCTGAGACGGTCCGGGGTGACGCTTAACCAAACCCAAGCAACCGAGCTACCCAAAGCTCAGTACTGGTGGGCGTTGCCAGGTATCGGTGCCTTTATTTTTGCCTTGTCTTTGATTTTCGGGCAAGACTTGGTGGACAGCATCTGGGAGCCGCCGAAAGCGCCGGTTCCGGTCGTGGATTTGAACCGATTGGGCGAGGGCACCGAGACGACGGCGGGGGGTGCCGCTTCCGACGTGCAAACACAAGCCTTGCTGGAAGCGCTCAGCACCACGCAAGAACAGCGCGACCTCACCGAGGCTTGGCAAGAGGAAACCATGCCTTCCGAGCGTGATGAGCCGCGTATTCCGGCAACGGAGATTCTTGCCTTGGCGCTGCAGGCGACGCTGCCGGTCCGGGTTGAGGATGCGCGTGTCAAGGGGACCCTGATTGGCCGCAACGGCGAATTTTTTGTGCCCACCGATGTGGTCGACAGCGCATTTCGCACTGAGAAACGCAACGTTTCCAGTTTCGGTCGCCTCGAGCAAAAAATGGTGTTCATTCAGCCCGAAGTTCGCTCATCGGATGGGGTCTGGGAGCCGTGTTCCTTGGTCGAAGCGTTACCCGAGTTCGGCTTGACCTTACTGCAGAGCGGTTCCGGTTTGCGTGCCGATGCCACCCGCGATTTTGACACCAGTCTCGACCTTGGTACCCAGTTGTTCCTGCTCGATGCCGACGCACCGGAACCCGCGCTTAAAGAGGTCCGTGTTACCAACGCTGTGAGCAACAACTATGAAATAAACTTTTGGACGCTCGATGACGGTTTGGGTGCGGAAGGCCGGGGTACGCCGCTGTTTAGTCGCAGTGGCGCCATTGTCGGTGTTTATACCCTGATCGGTGATCGGCATGCGGCGGTATCGTTGCGTGAGTTGCGCGAGCGAGCTCCTGGTTCTTATCGTTTAATTCGTTGATGGTAAAGAGGTTATGATGCAGAAGGCGTTTAATTCACCCGTGGCTGTCCATGCCGAATTGGGTCGTGATGTGGTTGACCAGTCCGTTGCGCTTGAGCAAATCTCTGTCGCGCTTTACAAGCACCTACAAAAAATCAAAGTCGGGAACATCATGCTGATCGGCAACAGCGGCACCGGCAAAACCACCATTATGCGTGCGATTGAACGGTTGTTCCTTGAGCACGGTGCTGCAATCGGCTACCAAAACACGATTCGCCTCAACGCCAACATTGTCTCCAACGACGAATCCACTGATTTGGAATCCAGTGTCATCTTGGCCCGTCTCTCGCAAAACGCCCACAAGTTGATGGGTGACCAGGCCGATGTCGACCGCTTCCGCGACTTGGTGGAAAATGCGGTTGTCTTTCTCGACGAGGTCGACAAAATTCGCGCTTATGTGGGTGATAAGCCTAATCCACGCGGTATTTTGGCGCAGGAATCGCTGCTGACCCTAATCGAAGGTGAGGGCGTCAGTTTGCCGTTGTCGGTGCGCAACGACCAGGGTGGTTTTGATCAACACAAAGTTCACATTGATACCAGTCGCATCTTGTTCATTTGCGGCGGTGCCTTCGAAGGCCTTTACGATATGGTGTACCGCCGCGTGGCCGGCGGTGAAACCCGCGACAAGCTGATTCAAGAATACGTGGTGACCGAAAGCCAAGACGAAATGGAGCAAAAAATCCATTTTGCGCTCAACGACTACGTGCGTTATGAGGACATGTTTGAATACGGTATGACCCCGCAGTTTCTCGGTCGCTTCGACGAAGTGATTGTCCTTAACGATTTAACGATCAAAGGCTTGATGCGCATTTTTGTCGATCCGCCAAACTCGTTGTTTCGCGAAGCACGGCGCTACTTTGCCAGCATGGGGATCGAACTACAAGCGTCCAAAGAAGCCGTTCAACGCATTGCTGAACACGCGTATGAGAATCACCGCTTGGGTGCACGTGCTCTGCGCATGGTGTTTAAGCGCATTATGCGCGGCATCGAGTTCAATCCGCACGAGCACTATTTGGTGAAGCAGGCGGGCGATAAAAAGGTGCTGCTGTTAACCCGTGATTTAGTGGATCGCTACTTCTAGACAAGAAGGCGACGGCGCCTTTGCTTTTTTCTCGCGAAAAGCGCGGCCAATAAGGATTTGGCTCTCATCAAAGGCTAACAAACGCTTGGTAGAAGTATGGTTCGTACAAGAGGAAAGCACCGTCGTGTTTTCCGTCCGCGATGATTGTGACGCCAAAGCTCGTTGTTTCGCGGGCTTTGAGACCGGGCCGGGCCGACGATTCTTGTGCATCTCGTTCGACTCTGGGCGCTTTCCCGTTTTCTCGCCGAAACCGGTGAATGGTTCAAGGTCATGTGACCCACGCGGAGGGTTTGGTGATCGAATACCGGTACAACTTGTTGCGTCGCCTTGCGAGCCTGATGCCGAGCAAGCACCGATTGGTAGTGCGCTGTAGCTTGGTTTGGTGTGGCTTGTGGTTCGTCGGCTCGCTGGCTGCACAAGAATTTTCGCTACTAGACGCGCTCAATGATTACCCGCGTCACCAGCGCCGAAGTGGTATCTCCGGCAGTGTTAACAGTGTTGGCTCGGATACGCTGAACAACTTGATGGCGCTGTGGGCTGAGAGTTTCCGTCGCCGTTATCCCAGCGTCAACTTTCAGGTCGAAGGGAAGGGCTCGAGTACCGCGCCGCCCGCCTTAACTGAAGGCGTTGCGCAAATCGGGCCCATGTCGCGGTTGATGACCAAGGACGAACTGGACGCGTTCCGCCAGAAAATGGGTTTCCTACCCACTCCGGTACCGGTGGCGCTCGACGCCTTGGCGATTTACGTCCATCACCAGAATCCCTTGATTTCCATTTCGTTGCCCGAGCTGGACGCCGTTTTTTCGGCGACGCGGCGCGGCGGCTTGAACCATCGTGTCGCCATTTGGTCGGACTTGGGCCTTACCGGCGAATTGGGTCGCTACCCGATCAGTCTGTACGGCCGAAACTCAGCCAGCGGCACCTATGGGTTTTTCAAAGCGGCGGCTCTGTTTGGCGGAGACTTCCAGGCTCGTGTCAAAGAGTTACCGGGATCGGCGGCCGTCGTGTTGTCGATTTCTCAGGACCCCGGAGGCTTGGGTTACGCCGGGATCGGCTATCGCTCTGAAGGGGTTCGCGCCCTGCACGTTGCCCAGGACCAGGATTTCCCGGCGGTTGCGCCCGTGGCCCACCGCGTGATTAGCGGTGACTATCCGCTGGGGCGTGCCCTCTACATTTATATCGTTAAGCCACCATCGGAACATCTGCCGGCGGTTGTCGAAGAATTAATTCGGTTCATTTTATCTTACGAAGGTCAGCGCATTGTCGTGAAGAGTGGTTATATTCCGCTGCCGCGTGATATCGCCGATCACTATCGTCTTTCTTTTTAGGGCCTTGGCCCATTAACCCGGAGCATTTCATGGTTCAGCCATTCTCATCCCCCATGTTTCGCGATCGCTTGGCGGCGCGTTTTTTCACCCTGGGTGGGGTGTCGGTTTTGCTGAGCCTGGTGGTACTGGTCGGTTTTTTGTTCTGGGAGTTAGTGCCGCTGTTTCAGTCGCCCGCGCTGACCTACCTCGGTCAAGTTCAAACTGAAAACGACGCGCATTCGCCCTTGCTTGTGGGCGCTGATCCCGGTTTGGGTCAAGTCTTTACCCTTGACCGTCGCGGTGTGTTGCGGTTTACCGCCTTTCTCGGTGAAGAGACGGAGCCGACGGTAATCGATCTTGCCGCACAAACGCCGGCCGGCGGCGCCGGTCGCCCCGTGCCTTTGGTGCATGCCGCGCGTGGTGACGACGATTTGCTTTTTCTACTGTGGGAAGACGGCACCATTCAAGTTTACCGATTGGGTTTTGAATTTACCCAACGTCGCCCGGCGCCGCCACGCTATTCGTTTGTGTCGCAGCGCGTGTTGCAAGTCTCCGCGGAGGGCGCATTCCGAATCGGCGACCGTCTTGCCGTAGCCTATACCGCCAAACAGAAATTAACCGTGGCTCGGCTTGACGCTCAGGGTGGGATTGAGTTGCAACACTGGTGGTTGGCGCCGACCTCACCGCGTTCGCCGTACATCGGCGGGCTGGAAGTTGAGGGCGACCAAGAGGTGGTCGAATCGGTTTGTTACCTGTTGCGGGACCACGATCAGAGGGCTGTTGACTTTGCGCTCGACCATCAGGGTCGTTACCTCTACGTGGCCGAGCCGAATGGGTACCTCAGCGTTTGGGAAGTGGCCGACGGTCGCTCGGAACTGCGTGCGCGTACCCAGGCGAGCGAAGGGCGTATTGAGCAAATGGCGCTGCTCGCCGGTGATGTGTCGTGCGTGATTGTCGATCAAATGGGGCGCGTGCGTATTTGGAATTACATCACCGCCAGGACTGATGCCGATCGCTTGGTTGCGATTCAAACCACCCATGGGCCGCGTCGTGCGGGTCTGTTGCCCGTCGCCATTCCCTCCGGCAAAGCTTTTTTGACTTACGCTCAAGGCGACGGTTTGCGTTTGTTTAACCTCATTGGACCCGAGGCGCTTTTGCATGAAGCCGAGGTTCCTGAGCTGGCGCAACTTCAGCTCGGTCAAGGCGGTACCTCCGTTTTGGGTTTGGCGCCCGACGACTCACTGCACATTTGGCGCTTGGAACAGCTCGAGAAAGCGTTTCAGTGGCGGTCGCTTTTTGGCAAAGTTTGGTACGAGGGTTATCCCGAGCCCGCCTGGGTTTGGCAGTCTTCTTCCGCCGCCGGCAGTTTCCAACCCAAGCTGAGTTTGGTGCCCCTGATTTGGGGTAGCCTCAAGGGCGCCGTGTACGGCATGTTGTTTTCTTTTCCCCTGGCGGTTTTGTGTGCTGTTTACGTCAGCTTCCTCATGCATCCCAAATGGCGCTTGTGGATTAAACCGGCCGTCGAGTTGATGTCGGCGATTCCCACCGTCGTCATCGGTTTTTTTGTCGCCATGTGGTTTGCCCCGATTGTGCGCGACGATTTGCTCGGTTTGGTCGGGGTCATGATTATGTTTCCCGTGCTCATCGGCGTGGCCTTGCTCATCTTATTGCGCAGCAAACGCGGTGTCACCGGTCGCGAGTTTCTGTGGGGCATGCCGGTATTTTTCATTGCGCTGTGGGGCGCTTTCCAAATGGGATCCTATCTGGAAACCCACTTCTTTATGCCCAGCTTCAGTTTGTGGTTGTTCGAGCGCTTTGAGTTGCGTTTGGAGCAACGCAACAGCTTAGTGGTTGCTTTTGGCTTGGGTTTGGCTGTGATTCCGCTGGTTTTTACCGTAGCTGAAGACGCCTTATCGAGTGTGCCCAAAAGTTTGGTCGCTGCCGCCACCGCTCTCGGCGGCAGTCGCTGGCAAACCTTGCGCTACATAGTTTTGCCGCGCGCTTTTCCCGGTATGATCGTCGCCGGTCTGATTGGTTTCGGCCGTGTACTGGGGGAAACCATGATCGTTCTCATTGCTTCGGGTAATACACCCATCATCAGCACCGGCCCGCTCAGCGGCATGCGCAGTCTGGCCGCCAACATGGTTGTTGAAATCTCCGAGGCCTCGGTCGACAGCCACCTGTATCGCGTGTTGATTTTGTCGGCTGTGATGTTATTGCTGGTGACTTTTTTTGTGAATACTCTGGCCGCCTTGTTGCGCTCGCGCATGAAGCGAGGTCACTATGAATTTTAATTCCGCCACTTTCGGTCGTTCTCGGAGGGTCGGCTTATGACGAAATCCATGAGCCCGCGCGCCGGCCAACGGCGCCGTCGTCGTTATCGCGATGTCGAGGAAGGTGGCTTGGTTTTGCGCCGTTTCCCGTTTTCCGGCCTCTCCAAAAGCCTGATTCCCTATCAGGGTGACGGTTTGGTTTGGGTCTGTGCCGCCGCAACCAGTGTGGTCCTGTTGCTGTACCTGTTACTGCTAGGGGTGATTGCCACGCGCGGCTTGGCCGCGCTTTGGGTCAAGCCGGTTGCCGCCGTCGGCCTCATCGACGGCCGTAGTGTGCTCGGTCACATCGAAGGCAAAACCCACGACGGTACCCGTTGGCGCGTGTTTCGCGGGAACCGCGAGGTCTATGGTCATGATTTTTCCCGCATTGACATCGGCGCCGTGGTGTCGGTGACCCATCCCGAAGAAGTGATTGTCTTCGAACGCGTTGAATACGGCCGTGCCATCGGCTACTTGCGCGGCATGATGTTGTCCGGTTCCGGGGAAATCGTGCGTTTGGATTTGGATCAATTCGCGTTGCGTCACCAGCGCCTTATGAATGAAGAAAACCATGCGTTGAAATTGCTTGGCACCAAGATGGCCAAAATTAATCAGCGCCTTGAGCATTTGCGTCTCAAGCGCCTCAAACAGCAAGGCCATGCCGGTGCCGCCGACAACGCCGTTCTGTTGGAAGAGGCGCGCATGCGCCAAGCCTATTTGGAACTGGACCGCAAGCATGTGCAACTGCTCAACGAAATGCGCCAAAAGGCCGCCATCATTGAAACCATAGAAGGTCGTCGTCTTGAGGTTCCGCTCAGCGATATTCTGCGTTTTTACCAGCCCAACCAAATGAGCCGACTCGACAAACTGGGTTTCTACCTCGTGCGTTTTTGGGCGCTGCTCAGCGAGAACCCGCGTGAATCCAATACCGAAGGCGGCTTGTTTCCGGTGATTTTTGGGACCTTGTTGTTGGTGCTGTTGATGAGCGTGTTTTGTGTGCCGTTTGGCGTGGTTGCCGCCGTGTACCTGCACGAATATGCCGGTGAAGGCTGGGTGTTAAACACGGTGCGATTGGCCGTTCACAACCTGGCCTCGATTCCGGGTATTGTTTATGGTATTTTCGGGCTCGGTTTCTTTGTGTACGGTGTCGGCGGTTGGCTTGATCGGTCATTTTTCCCCGAGCGCTTGCCGATCCCAACCTTTGGGACCGGTGGGGTTTTGTGGGCCGGCTTAACCATGGCCTTGTTGACTTTGCCGGTGGTGATCGTCAGTACCGAAGAAGGGTTGCGCTCAGTACCGCGTTTCGTAAAAGAAGGTTCGCTCGCCCTGGGCGCCACCAAATTGCAAACGCTGCGGCGCGTCACTTTGCCGATGGCGATGCCCGGCATTATGACCGGCTTCATTCTCGCGATTACCCGCGCCGCCGGTGAAGTGGCCCCGATTATGATTGTCGGTGTGGTCAAAATGGCACCCTTGCTACCCGTTGACGATTCGTTCCCGATCCTGCATTTCGAGCGCAAGTTCATGCACCTCGGGTTCCATATTTACGATGCAGCCTTCCAGTCGCCCAACGTTGAGGCGGCGTTGCCCCTGGCTTATGTGACCACCACGTTGTTGCTGTTGCTCGTGTTAACCATGAGCTTGGCCGCCATGTACTTCCGCGCCAAACTGCGCGAGCGCTTTACCGAATATGTCTTTTAAGGAGGGGGCTGAATGAGCTATCAACTGCCGGTTGAGTTACCGATTGCCGTGAAAATCAGCAACCTCGGCTTGTACTACGGAAACAAACAAATTCTCAATGACATCACCCTCGATATCCCCAAAAATCGCGTGACCGCGCTGATTGGGCCGTCCGGCTGTGGGAAATCGGCCTTATTGCGCTGTTTCAACCGCATGAATGACCTCATTGACCGCGCGCGAACCACCGGTTCCGTCGTGCTCGACGGCCTCGATATCAACCGTTCCTCCACGGATGTGATCGGCTTGCGTCGTCGTATCGGGATGGTATTCCAAAAGTCCAACCCCTTTCCTATGACCATTTTCGAGAACGTGGTTTACGGTCTCAAGATTGCCGGCATTAAGGATCGTACCTTGTTGCGACAAGCTTGCGAGCAGTGCCTGCGCGCCGCCGCGCTTTGGGATGAAGTGAAGGATCGCCTCGATACCAATGCGCTCGCCCTTTCCGGCGGCCAAATGCAGCGTCTTTGTATTGCGCGTGCCATTGCCATCAATCCCGAGGTCCTGCTTTTGGACGAGCCATGTTCCGCGCTGGACCCGATTGCGACCGCTCGAATTGAAAAACTCATACACGATTTACGTGAGCGTTATACCGTAGTCGTGGTGACCCACAATATGCAGCAGGCATCGCGGGTCGCCGACTACACCGCGTTTCTCCTCAACGGCGGTTTGGTCGAGTTCAACGAAACCGAAACGCTGTTCACCATGCCCGACCAATCGCGTACCGAGGACTATATTACCGGCCGTTTTGGCTAGGGCACGCGCCAACGACCTTCTCATGTACCAAGGAGCCTTGCTATGAAACTTCACTTTCACCGTGAAATCAGCCATCTGAAAACCGAAATCGCCAAGTTGGGGGGTTTGGTTGAGGATGCCATTGGTAAGGCACTGCAGTGTTTGGAAGAAGGCGAAGACCGTTTGGCCCACGAGGTGCACCAGGGCGACGATTACATCGACCGCCTCGAAGTGGAAATTGAGGAACGCTGCTTGAAAATTTTGGCGCTGTATCAGCCGGTCGCCCGCGACCTGCGTTTCATTGTGTCGGCGCTGAAGGTGAACAACGAGTTGGAACACATGGGCGATTTTGCCCAATCCATCGCCCAGAAAATTAACTATGTCCCTAAGGAAGCGGTTGATCGATCCGGCATGCGTCTCGATGAAATGGGCCGGATTACCCAGAAGATGCTCAGCATGGCTTTGGACGCATTGCTCAAAGAAGACGCCCAGCGCGCTCGTGAAGTCATCGAAATGGACGACAAGGTTGACCGGCTCCACGGCCGCCACCACCAAATCATTGCCGACAAAATCCGTGGTCGGCAGGAGCGGGTCACCATGGCCGAACTGGGTTTGTTATCGGTGTCGCGTTCGCTGGAGCGCATTGCCGACCGCTCGACCTCAATCGCGCAAGATGTTATCTACTACGTCGAAGCGCGGATTGTGCGCCACCAGCGTCGCCGCGAGGTGACGACCTAAATTAACCGCCAATTTGCTATGCCGCTCTGGTTTTTTTGCGAGTTTCCAGAAATTCGTTCCTTTGTAAAAGAATGTGACTTAGCACAGTGACGTGGAATATGGAACTCTTTTCTTGGATTTTTTTGTGCCTTTTTCGACCTTCCTGTGATAGCCTGCTTCTCAGCCGTTTGCTCGGCCGACCCATCTGTTGGAGTTGTTCCAATGACTGTTGCGCTATCGGTGCTCTCTTTTTTCTGTTTTGCTTCACCGGCGGCCACGCCACACCAATGCACAATAACCGATTACCTCAGGGTCATTGAAGGCCAACAACCCCAAACACTGATTCAGCTCGACAAAGAGCCACGCTCGCGTGCGCACCTCGATGCCGACTTGGCTCATCTGGCGCTGAACCCCAGCGACCTCAAGGCCATGGTTGAAGTTGGGCTGAGTTATTTTAGTGTTTCCGAATCGCGCGACTTTGATTTGCTTGAGCGGGCCTGTACCCATTTTTCCGAAGCGCTGGACAAAACCCCGCAGGATGCCGAACTGCTGATGCATTTAGGGCTTGCGACCGGTGCTCGTGCGCTCGATATGAAACCTTCCGTGTTAAAGCGGCTCAAATACGCCCGCGAAGGTTTTCGTCTCATGGATAAGGCCGTCGATCTCGCCCCCGATTGCCCTTATCTGCGTTTGTTGCGTGGTGGCGCCCAGCTCATGGCGCATCCCATCTTGCGTCGTGGCGAGGCCCTTAAAAAAGATGCCGCCGCCGTGACGACCTTTATGGCGTCTTCCGCCTTTCAACAACTTCCCGATTATCAGCGGGCTCGTTACCACCTGTTTGCCGGTAGTTTTCTTGACCGTGAACGGGAGGGTCGCGACCTGGCTAAAGAACAGTGGCGTCTTGCTGCGCATCTCGGCGGGCAGAGTTCCATTGCCGGCGAAGCAAAAGCGCGTTTACTCGGCACGTTTAGTTCTCTGGGTTACACCGGCGAATAAACGCCGCTTAACTTGATTCGGGTCGCCGGCGTCGCAGCATTGCCACGTGAGGGATGTTGTCTTCCAAATAGGGCTCACTGACCGTTTCAAAGCCCAGGTTTTGGTAGAAACGTTCCAAATACTGCTGTCCCGATAGCTTGATGTCACGGCCGGGGAAGTGCTCGTTTGCCGCTTTGATCCCTTCTCGCATCAGGGACTTACCGGCGCCGTCGCCACGTGCTTCGGGATCAGTAACGACCCGTCCCAGTGCGACAGCGTCTTTGTACTTGACCCCTGGCGGTACCACCCGCAAATAGGCGATGAGTTGATCCGCGCGCCGACCGGCCAGGTGCAAACACGCCTGGTCGAGGCCGTCGGCGTCTAGGTAAACGCAATCCTGTTCGACCACGAACACCTTCTCGCGCAAGTGAATGATGGCGTACAGCTCGTGGGCGCTGAGTTGGTCAAATGTTTTTAACGACCATAGAATGTCGGCGGCTTGGTTCATGGTGCGGCCTCGCTGAAATAAACGGGTTGGCTGTAATTAGGCCATTGTTGAATCGGTGCTTTGAGACGGGTTTTCTGTAACAGCCAAGCGAGATAAACCGTGGCATAAGCGCCTGACGGCAACGAGAAATGCCAATCAAGGCGGGATCCGTTGCTCGTGATCGTTACGTTTTCGGCGTTGACGAACAGCGCGCGGCGCGTGCCCAGTGCAATTTTACCGAAGGTCCGAAAATCCTCGCTGGTTTTGCCGAACTCTGCGAGGAAGGCGGTTTCCGCGTCGGTAAGTTGGACCTTGTAACCATACATTGGGCCGCTCGGGCTGACGTCGCCGATTTCGAAGCGCTGTTGCATGGTCTCATCCAGCGGTGCTTGGAAAAAGCGTTTGGCGCCGCGTTTCTGCCACAGTTCGTCCTGACCCAAATGGAAATGATCCAAGCGGCGCTGCAAGTACTGGTTGAACAAATAGGCTTGCGCTACCGAAACCGCCATCGCGCGTTTGCCTTTACTTTGTTTGCGATTGCTTTGCGGCCAAAAGTGGTCGCGATTAAGGCGGCGCGCGGCTGAACCGAAACGCTGCGGCCCAAAGAAATTGGGGAAACGCGTGGTGGCGGTTAGGCGGGCGGCGTCGGCTTGCGGGTCACTGCTGATGAAACTCAAGCGAAAGTGATTGGCGGCGACCAAGCCCGGTTTCAGGCTTTGGGCACCACGGGTGATGCGAATAATCTCGAAACCCTCGCCGCGTTGTGGCGGTGCTTGGCGTTGGCGGTCGGCGGGCCACGAGAGCCACTGTTCCGAAGTGCTCAGGTGATCTTTGAGGCCTGCGTGACCGATGTGGGCCAGCGGGACACCGGTGATTTCGGACAGCTTCTGCTTGAGCCGTTGGGTGCTGAGGGCGCGTTTGCGGAAACACGCAAACACAAAGGGGCCCTGCCCTTCCGGTGGGTAAAGTAGTTCTTCTGTGACGAAAAAGGTCGCCTCGGTTTGGTGAAAGTGCAGCAAGCAGTGCTCCTGATGAAGTCCCTGGATTCTTTGTGGCGCCGAAGTTGGTGGTGGCCGGCCACCGATATTCTCACACGCTGCTTGATGCTGCGTGCAACAAAGTCACGCATTTTCGAAATCGCCGGCTCTTATCCAGCGGGAAAAAAACAATGAATGTGACATGCGGTTGTTTTAGTTGGTGTTGGTTGTTAAATTGGGCGTTTGACAACTGTGGGCCTGTTGAGAAGGCAATCGGTAAAAAGGACGGTGGGCTGTGGCTTTGTTTTGGCGTCAGGGCGATTTGTTCCAAGAAGATGTAACGGCATTGGTTAACCCGGTTAACTGTGTCGGGGTGATGGGGCGCGGCTTGGCGCTACAATTCAAACGGACATTTCCCGATAACTTTAGGGCTTATGCCGAGGCTTGCAAGCAAGGGCGGGTGCAACCAGGTCGAATGTTTGTCACAGAAACCCAAACCGGCGCCAAGCTGCGGTTCCTCATCAACTTTCCAACGAAACGACATTGGCGCGCAAAAAGCCGGCTGGAAGATATTCAAGCCGGATTGCTTGACTTAGCTCGGGTCATTCGGGCTAACGATATTGATTCATTGGCGCTGCCGGCTTTGGGTTGTGGTTTGGGCGGCCTCGATTGGGCCCTTGTTAAACCGGAAATCGAACGGGTTGCCGCGTCATTAAGCGAGGTGACCTTGGTGGTGTTTGCGCCGCCGAAAACGCCACCGGCATAGGGCGTTGTTTCTAATGAAACGGCCCGCGCAGAGCTGTATCGTACTGGGCATGCGTGGACAAGACGTTCTCATCGTCGTCGTGTCGGCGGTTAACGTGCGCGCAGGGTCGGTGCCTGAATGACGGCGGTGTCTTCGTAGACGCGTTTGTAATGGTGGTAGGCTCGCAAGACCTTTTGGCAGTAGAACTTGGTTTCGCTGTAGGTGACGTCCCAGACGAAATGAACTGGGTTTTCGGTCCCTGAAAAGGATCGCCAGCGATTGACGGCGCCTTCGCCGGCGTTGTAGGCGGCAATGGTAAGGATCGAGCGACCGTCGAAGGTTTCCATCAGGTTTTGAACGTATTTGGCGCCAAGCGAAATCGCAGTTTGTGGTTCGTAGAGCTGAGTGACGGAGAAATCTTCCAAGCCTTCAATTTGGCCGGCAATCGATTTGGCGGTCGAAGGAATGAACTGCATCAGGCCGCGGGCGCTGGCGCCGGACTTGGCGAACTGATTGAAACGACTTTCCTCGCGAATGATCGCCAAAAGCAGATAGGGGTCGACGTGACGGTCGGCGGCGTGGCGTTGGATGAGGTGGTCGTAGGCCATGGGGTAGAGGAGTTTTTGAACTTTATTCGGCAGTAATTCGTGAGGTGCCCAGCGGGGATAGTACTTGGCCAAAATTTCGGCGTGCGCGATGGAGCTGTAATTATGGTCGCTAAGGCCGTACCAGTGCGCGCGCAGGTAATGGTAGGTGACGCCGCCGGTATCTCTTTTGTGGAGGTTGTCGGCGGCTAATTGGTAGCGGCCACCGGCGGTCCATTGATGGGCTTGATGTTTGGCGGACAGCGCGGCGATGTCGAGGTCGTTGCTGAAATCAGGTAAAAGCGCGGTCAAACGGGTGGCGACGGCGGCGCGTTCCGGGCCTTGAGGCAAAAGGAAAAACAATTCCTGAAGCAGATCGCGGTCGGCTTTGTCGGGATTGCGGTGGTAGCGCTGCAGACGGTCTTGGTAAAAAACCGGCGACATGTTCTCGTGGCTCAGGAACGATTGCGCGATGAGACCGAAGAAATGGTTGGGGTCTTTTTTGACGACGTCGAGCCAATTGGCCACGGCCTGTTCCTCGGCGCCTTGTTCCCAGCGAATCATCCCTTCCCAAACATCGGCTTCCATGGCGTCAAAGCCGCGCAGGCCGAGTTTGCGGTAACTTTGCAGGTAAGCCAAGGCCTGAGTGGGTTGGTGTTCTTGCAATGCCCAGATCACGCCGTTGCGGTAGTAAAAACGGTAGAGGTCGGTATTGGCGTTGCGTTTGCTCAGGTGTTTGCGCAGGTCGCGAAAGGCTTCGGGTCGGTTTAGGCGGCGCAGGGCCAAGATCTCCAAACGCAGACTCTCGCGGTACCAGCGGTCGTTGGCGGCGCCGCGTGGCTTTTTACGAACCTCGGCCAGTACGTCTTCATCACGACCGCTCATGAGAAGCGCGCGGGCCAGTTGAAACGAGGTCAACCCGCGATAACGATCCGTCTCGAGCGTGGCGGCGGCTTGTTCGAGGGCGTGCGCCGCCTGTTCGGGCCGTTCGCGTTTGGTGTGGGTCAACGCCAGGAAATAGCGGGCGCGGTCGCGATCGCCGGCGCCCGGCGCCTTGGTGCGAATTAAATCGAAGTAAAAATCCGAGCTTTGGTAGTCACGGTTGCGGTAGGCAACCCAGGCAAAACGCTGCCATGTTTCGAGACGGGCCAGGTAGGTAGGGTCCTCGTGTTTTTGCTGGATGCGCATGGTGAACAGGGCTTCGTCGCTGCCCGGCCACTTCTCTTGCAGCACGTGGGCATAGCGTCGTGCGCGTTTGGCGTCGTCGAGCTGGTAGTAAAGTGCCGCTAATTGGTGGTAGGCGTCCAGACGATAAAGGGCGGGCGTGCCGGCCCGGGTTAGCTCAATCAAAAGTGGTTCGGCTTCGCCGTTGCGGCCGAGTTGACCCAAGGCTTCAGCCCTAGCGGCCTTGACAAATAAACGGTCGCGTTTGGCGATGCGCGCGGTGTGCGGGTCGGTGAGGGTGAGGATGTCCCGGTGGCGCTCAATACGCTGCAAGCAGAGAATGCGTTCCCGCAGCAGGGCGCCTTCAGGATCGTCGGCTTTGGCGAGTGCGGCGAGGGCGCTGCTCCAATGGCGGCGGCTTTTGGCAAGGGCCGCTTCACGCAACGGCCAGCCTTCATCGCGATAGCGTTGCGGGTTGCGTTCCTGCAACGCGGCCAAGCTACGGCCGGCGCGAAACCATGCTTCTTGCTCCTGGTAGACCCGCCAATCGCGCGCATGGTATTGCCACACTGCATCCACGCTGGGTTGCGTACCAACAAGCATTGCTAAGGTGTATAAAATCAGCCCATTCAATGAAACGAACTCCGCCGTGGAAAATCAATTGTCTTATCGGAAACATCACGCCTGTACTTAAAACCTAATGAGCGCGATGCGGCACAGCAAGCGATTTATCGGATTTTTACAATAAGCGCTGTAAGTGTCTGGAAACGGCGTTTTCGTGCATTTTTCGCGGGCGCGGTCGTGGCGTCACGGCCGCGCCGCTTTTTTTCAGCCCGGCGGCCAGCCGAAACGACGGCCCGCCAGGATGTGGAGGTGCAGGTGGAAGACCGTTTGGCCCACTTTTTCGCCGTTGTTGATGACCAGGCGATAATCCTCCAGGCCTTGCTCCCGCGCAATATGGGTTGCCGCCAGCATTAATTTACCGATGAGGGTCACGTCCTGTTCGCCCATGTCGGCGATTTTGGTGAGTGGTTTTTTGGGAATCACAAGAATGTGGGTCGGGGCCTGCGGGGCAATGTCGCGGAACGCGCAGACATCGTCGTCTTCGTAAACGAAATCGGCCGGAATCTCGCGATCAATGATCTTTTGGAAAATGGTCATGGTGAACTCCTAGCGAGGGGTTAGGAAAAGAAAAGGGAGCTTGTTGTTGTAGTCAACAAGCTCCCTCGTGCGTAAGTGGGCGACGCCTTAGTTGGCGCGGAAGTTAATCCCGATGTACATCTCGGTTTTGACCGGTACACCGAGTTTGGTGGGTGTTGAGAACTGCATGTTGCGCGCTGTCTTAATGGCGTCGTCAATCATGCCGTAGTCACTTTCACCGGGTTTCAGCGGGCTGCGGATCAGGTTGACTTGATCGACGGAGCCGGTTTCATTGACCAACACTTTCATCAGGAAGACGATGGTGGTACCGCGTTTGACGACGTCGTTGCGCACCGCTTTTTTGGGGACTTTCAGCGTTTCAATGGTTACCACGGGTTGCGGGCGATTGAGATCGGGATCTTCCGTGGGGACGAACTCACCGGGTTTGGGTGGTGTGACGCTGGCGCTCGCGTCCTCTTGGGTATCGGCGGCGACGTTGGAAACCGTTTGTTTGGTTGAGGCCGGCTCGGTCGGCGTCGGCGTTTTGGTGGTGTTGGCGGTGGTGTTGTTGTCCTTCGGCTGGTTCAACTTGGTGGTGTTGGTTTCGGGACGGTCGACATTGGCGATGGTGTTGCTACCCTGTTCGCGCTGTTTTTGGGCCTCGGCACGGCGACGTGCTTCGTTGGCTTCGCGGCGTTTGCGGTCCTCTTCCAACTGGGCCAGGCGTTTTTGACGGGCTTCCAATTCTTTACGCTGAGTTTCCAACTTGGCCATCAACTCTTTTTGGTCTTGGAGCATCTTGGCTTGTTGGATCTGTTCTTCCATTTTCTTCATGTCTTCTTGAAGTTCTCTGGCCTTGGCTTCTTCCGCTTCGCGCTTGCGCTTGGCGTTTTCCTCGGCCATTTGAATGGTCAGGCGTTCGGTTTCAATGCGCAACTGCTCGAGCCGCTCTTCTTCTTTCTGAAGGCCTTCAGCCTTGATTTTGGCGGCCATATCGTCGGTTTTGTTGGTGGTTGGCTCACCACTGGGGCGCATCAGCAAGGCGACAACGGCAATAGCGGCAATCGCCACGCCGATCCCGATAAACAACGGCAGCTTGGACTTGGCGGGCGGTGCGGCTTGTGTCGGCGTGGTTTGCGGCGCCCGCGCCTGGTTGACTTTGGCGGGTTCGGCCTTGGCAACCGGTGCCACGGCGGCGCCGGCGGCGCTTGCCTTGAGTTCGTTGCTGAAATTGCGTTCGCGTTCACTGTTCATTTTCTCGCCCAACTCTTCCATTTCAATGCGGAAGGCGCTGTGCATAAAGAAGGCGAGGTTAAAGGTGGTCGGGCTGTATTCGCCGGAATACAGCAGATCGTCCATGTCCTTGGCCATTTTCTGAATATCGGTGTAGGCCGAAGCGGCGTTGGCATCCAGGGATGCGATCAACATGTCGGCAATCGCGGCGGGAATGTTTTCACCTTCAGACGCCGTGGTCGCATTCTTAATGCGGGCGGCCACATCGCCGGCACCGTTCTGGTTGAAGCGTTCGCCGGTCAGCATTTCGAACAGAATGGAGCCGCAACCGAAGATGTCGAGCATGTCGCGATCTTCAGAGGTGTAGTCCATGTTGGCGGGCACGTAAGGACGATAGGTGGGCTCCAAGTCGGCGACGAGCCCTGGCAGGGCGCGTAAGGCGGTGTTGAACTGGAAGCTGGTCAGCTTAATTTCACCCTCGTGGGTGACAAACACGACGGCCGGGTTAATGAAGCCGTGGGTCATGTGTTTGGATTTGGCGTAGGCCAAGGCCGACAACATTTTGGAGGTGACCAACAAAGCGTGGTCGATGGAGAGCGGAAAGCCGTCGGAGTTACAGCGGTCGAGCACCTTTTCCAGTGAAAAACCTTCGTGGAATTCATAAACGGAGGCGAGTTGCCCGTTTTCCGGGGCGTTGGTCACTTGGCGCAGGATGTTGGGGTGCTCAAGCTTCGACGTGGTCATGCTCTGATTGAGGAATTGGTCGACGAAATCATCGTTGCCCGCGAGTTTTTCGCTGACCATGTTGAGCAGGAAATATTCTTGGATTTTGCCGTCGCTGATATTGGCGGCACGCCAAAGGGCTCCAATTCCCGTCTCTTCCTGCCGTTCGAGCAGGTAATATTTATTGAATTTCTTGATGCCTTCCATACTGCCGAAGCCTCCGCATAGCTCTAAACCAAAGTTCTGGATCTGTGAGGTCAACCTGGAACGGGGTAGACCGTTTCCTGTTTATAATCTTTGTGCAAACGCGCATGAAAACTATTAAATGGATCGATTCCTCTTACATGCTACCTATGTTCAATAAACGAAGTCAATTCACTTGATTGTTTCAATGACGGTGATCGAGGTCACCGCGTGGCCGCACGAGGCTGAAAAAACTTCGTACACGCGGGGTCGGCGGTCCGAGGAAATGCGCTCAAGCGTTGGCGCGCAAACGACCTAGATGGATCAAGCGGTCGAGGAATTCGGCTGGTTTGAGACCGAACTCAGGCGTCACCAAAGCTTGCGTATAAATAATGGTGGCCGAGGTTAACCCGGGCAAATTGTTGACCTCGATCAGATAAAGCCGATCATCGGGGCGATGGTACATGACGTCGATGCGTGCGTATCCTTCCACACCCAAGCGGCGGGCGTAGGCGCCGACGCGCTCGCGCACCCGTGCGACGGTCGCCGCCGATAACGAGGGGGGCGGTGTGAGGTTGACGCCCATGCCTTTGTTAAACTTTTCGTCCAGCGAAAGCACATCGGTTTGGGCCAGGGTTTCGGACGGATAGAGGGCGATTAATTCGCGACCGGAACCCAATACGCCGACGGTCATTTCCATAAAGTCGTCGGGTTCGGTGGCGGCCAGCAACTGCTCGACCAGCACTTCCTCGAATTCAGGTAAGGCGGTGAACAACTCTTGGTCCTGTACGTGCGGATAAAGTAAGTACTGTGGGATGCGGGTGCGTCCGGCCAGCAAGTACAAAAAGAAAATGGGCAGTTGTCGGTCGGGCCGGCGCGCGACCAATACGCCGCTGGAGCAACCATCGGCCTTGGGTTTTAACACCAGGCCGAGTGGCGAGGCCAAGGCCTCTTGCCTTTGGGCGGCCCAGGTGGCAACGGCGTCGCACCAGGGTTTGAAATCGGGGAGGCGAGTGCGGCCGGCGGGATCGCTAAGTTGCGCTAAGTTCGCGACCAGGCGCGCGCGGGCGGCCGCATCCCCGCCGCCGAGCGCCTCCAATGCCTGCAGAATCGCTTGGCGCGGCAGAAGATCTTGCTTGGGTCCGGAGAAACCCGGAATCGCGAAGGCGCGACACTTTTCGTTGGTTGCTTGTTTGTCCATGCACAGCGCCGCTACCTCGGGACTGCTGCCGTTATAAGGCAACCCGAGCCGGTCAAGACGACGTTGCAGGGTGCCGTCTTCGCCGGTGCCGCCGTGTAAGGCCAAAAACACAAAGTCGAAGTGTTGCGGAAAGTGATCGAGGTCGAGCCGGTGAGGGGCAAAGTTCTGGGTGCGCACGTCGCCGCCGTACCCGGCAAAGTGGTTGCCGCGCAATGCTTCAATGCGGGGGATGGCGGCTTGGTAGCTGTCCACGTCGGCGAGCAGGGTTTCGATTTCATCAACCGTGTGTTGTAGGGCCACAAAACGCGGTACCCGCCAGAATTGGCCGTTTGCGTCCAGGTAAATGGTGTGAATGTCATAACAAGCCAGCGCGGCGAGTTTCTGAGTAACGTTGAACCAGCTCATGCGCGAAACGTGGCGCTCGGACGTGGCGCCGCCACCGACGACCGCCACCCGCAACGGCGGCGTTTGCGTGTCCTTGCCGGCGTCGCTGAAATCGATGGCGTGTCCTTCGCGGGCCGCCGTGCGCGCAATCAGCAGGGAAAACACATCGCCGTGGTTCATGCCGAACAAGGCCGTCTGTTGGAACAGAAACGAATCGAGGCCGCAGCCGGGAATACCGTTGAGGTCGGCCCAGAAGATGCGACCTTGGTCGTCGAGGAACCCGTCAAAACGCGCCCAATCGCGTAAGCCGAGTGTTTGGAATAAAGTCACAGCTTCGGTGCGCATGCGATCCAGCACGGCTTCCGCGGCGGCGAATGGGGTTTGGTGGCGTGCCCCGGCGCCCGGCATGTATTTTTTGTTGCGTGTGTAAAGTTGCAGTTGTGGCTGGTCTTCCTGGGTTTCGATGTCAATGCCGGTCGGGACCAGTGGCACCACGGCGCCCTGTTCGTCCTGCAGCACAATTAACGAGAACTCGCGGCCGACAATTCGTTGCTCCACCAAAACGTCGTCACCAAATTGCAACGCGGCCTCGATCCCTGATGCCAAGGACGCGGTATCGCACAGTGCAACCCCGTCCGAAGAGCCGGCGGCGTTGGGTTTGACAATCCAACGGCCGTGTTCGTCGGCGGGAACTCGCGTGCAGGCGGTACGGCAGGCGCCGTCGCGATCCGCTTGCCAAGCCGCACGCGTAACCAGAAAGTTGGGCACGGTCGGCAGGTTTAACGCCGCCACCATCGCCACACTTTTCTGTTTATCGAGGGTTGTGGCCAAGCCGGCGGGCGGGCTGCCCAGATATGCCTGGCGGCCGAGCGCTTCAAAGCGGGCGCTGAGGCGACCGTCCTCCCCAAAGGCGCCGTGAACAATTGGGCACAACACGTCGGTGGTTCGAATTAAATCGGTTAGAGCAGCCTCGTCTAAGGCGCGATGGTCGAGGTTTTCAAAGTCTTCAATGGTATTGGAGTAAATCCATTTAGCGTCGAGTTGGTAGAACCGGCAATCGCGATCGATAAAAATGAGCGCGATGTTGGTTTCTTCAAATTTTTTGCGAACCCCGTCGTAAAGGGTGCGGGCCGAGTCCAGGGAAATGTTGCGTTCGTTGCTGGGCCCGCCGAAAAAGACGGCCACCGTCAGTTTTTGAGATGGAATCGATGAAGAAGGGGTTGCTGCTACCACGGTGCATGTCTCCGTACGATGCAAAATAAAAACCGCGCCGAGGCGGGTCCGCAACCTGTTGGTGCGGAGATGCCGGTTTAGCTGAACAGGCCGGGCATGACACCTGAAGATCGCCACGCTGATTTCTTACGTCGGTGTGGGCGCCGGTTGTGCGGCATCTTAGCACGGGCGAGCGGTGGCGACGGTGCCTGGTTTCACGCGGTACGGCATCACTCCTCGTGCATCAAATAAATGCGTTGGATGCGGCGGCTCCAGCGCACCAGAACTTCGTAAGGGATGGTGCCCTCCATGGCGGCCAGTTCTTCCACACGAATGGTGTTGCCGTGCCATTCACCGAACACCAGTACCGGATCACCGACGCTTACCCCCGCAATCTCGGTGACGTCGACGGCGGTAAAGTCCATGCAAACCGAGCCGACGATCGGTGCCTTTTGGCCACGCACGTACACGTACCCTTGGTTGGAGAGCTTGCGTGACAAACCGTCGTAATAACCGAGCGGAATAAAGGCAATTTGGCTTTCGCGGCTGGTGGTGAACCGCTGGTTGTAGCTGATCGGGTAATTGGGCGGGTAGGTTTTAAGCGAGCCGATTTGTGATAGCAAGGTGACCGGGCACTGAAGCTGAACGTCGGCGGCGACTTCCGGCGAGGGATAAATGCCGTAAACGCCCAAGCCGATCCGAATCATGGAGAAACGGGCGTCGGGGAAACGGGCGGCGGCGGCGCTGGCGGCGGCATGGCATAGCGGCGGATGGATATCGAGTTCGGCGAGGGCGTTGCGGGCCTGGGCGAAACCGGCCAGTTGTTCGAGGCTAAAGGCATCGGCGGCCGGATCATCGGCCGACGAGAAATGGGTCATCAGACCTTCGATTTTGAGGTGGGCCAAGGTTTTGATAGCCTGAGCCAGGGGTTTAACCTGGTCGGGGAACACGCCGAAACGGCCCATGCCGGTATCCACTTTGAGATGGATTTTGATGGTTTTACCGTGGGCACGAGCGGCCTCGTTAAGTGCATGGGCCACGTCGAGACTAAAGACCACCGGTTGTAAATCCAACCGCGCCACTTCCTCGACATCGTCGGGTAAAACGAGTTGCACCAATATTTCGCTGTTAATGCCTTGGCGGCGTAAGTCGACGGCTTCCTTGACATAAGCGACGCCGAAAAAATCGACGTGGGTCTGCAGAAAACGGGCGATGGTGCCGGCGTCGGTGCCATAGGCAAAGGCCTTGAGCATCACCAGCAGCTTGCCGTTGGCGGGCATCAAGCTGCGATAGGCGAGCGCGTTGTCGCGCACCTTGGTTAAGTTTATGTAGTACAGGGTTTGCGTGAGTTTGCTTTTGAAGCGGTGGGTCAAGGCGTCGAGACGCGATTCGCGCGGGCCTTTGATGAGAATGACTTCCGCCTCTTTGGCGTGGGTGTCGGCGTATTGGGTGAGCTCGGCGAGCGAGTTGAACAGGTGGACGGCGCCCTCAGGCCGCGTTTTTCGGTAACCATCGGCGACGGCAAGCGCATGGGGGCCGGTCAGCAACAGGTGTTTGACCTGCTTACGGGCGGCCAGTTCGCCAATCACGCGGTGTTCGTACTCGCCGCGTGCGCCCAGCTCGTTCATGCCGGCGAAAATGAACCAGGTCCTTTTGTTGGGGTAATGGTCAAATAGGGACAGGCTTGAACGGGTCGAGACCGGGTCGGCACTGTAACTGTCGTTGGCCAAAACGCAGCCGCGCGGCGACTGCCAGAGTTCGAGGCGGTTGAGCGGCGGGTTAAAACCCGCGCCAAAGCGGGCGATATCCTCGGCACTGTGACCGAACAACCATGCGACACAGACACCGGTGAGCAGTGTTTGAAAAACTTCTTGCCAGGAATAGTCGATACCGACATTGAGGAAACACTGATGTCCGTCGGGAAAGGCTAGTTCCAATTGGGAGCGGCCGCGGCCGGCCGGGGTTGCCGCCACCAAACGCGGTAAGCGTTCATCTACACCAATACGGTAAATGGGGCAGCGGATCGCGGCGGTACAGGCGGCGTCGAGCAGGGGCTCGTCCGGCAACAACAGCCAACCATCGGCGGGCAGATCGGAAAAGAGTTTCATCTTTTCGCGGGCGATCGCTTCGCGGGAGCCAAAACCCTCGAAATGGGCGAGGCCGATGTTGGTCAAGGCGCCGTAACGTGGGCGGATCATGGCGGCGAGGTGTTCCATTTCGTTGCATTGTGAAATGCCCGCTTCGATGACGGCGAGTTTGACGGGGGCGCGCCGTGCCAGCAAGGAAAGCGCGACGCCGACCTGGCTATTAAAGCTGCCGGGTCCGGCGTAAACCAAGTCGCGGTTCATGAGGCTGTGGGCGAGGAAATCTTTGAGGATCGTTTTGCCGTTGCTGCCGGTGACGGCCAAGGTCTCGGCAGGCAGGGCTGCGTGGTGATGGGCCGCCAAGCGTTGCAGCGCGCGCAGGGGGTTGGTTACCTGGATGAGTGGTAACGGCGTATCACCGGGGGCGGCGTCGGCGTCGGTCAAGGCTGCGACCGCACCGCGTTGTGCGGCGGCGGCGAGGAAGCGGGCGCCGCGATAGTTGGGACCGTCGAGCGCGGCAAACAGGGCGTCGGCGCGAAAAGCCAAACGGGTATCGGTTTCAATCGCGCGGATGAGATGGTTGCCGTTGCCACCGATGCGTTTGCCGGCGGTAATTTCGGCGACTTGGTCGAGTGTCCACAACACGGTTAGGCACCGTGGTAACGCGGCCCAACGGTGGTCGCCAATTCAAATTTCAGCGTTTCCGCTTCCAGCACAATGCTGTCCCATTTACCGCATTGTTCACAGCGTTCCCGGCGTTCCCGGCTGGGCTGACGGCAGGACTGACACAGGTAATCGCTGAATGGCGGTTGGTGTTCCTCGATGAATTGGTTGAAGTCGGCGGCGGCCTCTTCGTAACGGTGGCGGCGCGCTTTGATTTGGGCGCGGTAACGGGCCGGTGCGGGCAGTTGGGGAATCACGCCTTCGAGAATTTCAAATTGGTCCAAGGCCTCGTCCAGCATCATCAGGCGCAGGTAAAGTTTGGCCAGTTGAAAACGAACCGCCGGTTTGTCGTCGGCGTGGGCCAGGTACACTTGAATCGCGTCCTCGGGGCGACTGTCTTCTAAAAGGAAGTCGACCTGCAAGTCGAGGCAGGCGAGGTGGTGGGTGGCGTCATAACCTTTGTGAAGCGCTTGTTGGGCCTTTTCAAGGTTGCCGGCGGCCCACCAAACCCGGCCGAGTTCAAGCCAGGCCGGCAAAAAGGTCGCGTCTTTTTTGGTGAATGTCTGCAGTCGCTCCAGGTGTTTGCGCGAGCTCTGTTCGTCGGGTGAACTCTGGACCTGTTTAAAGTTGTAACGCATGCGCTGGTGGCTGCAATCGTCGAGGCCGATTTTTTCGAGCTGATCGATGACGGTCAGGGCCCGGTCCCACTCGGCTTCGTTTTCGTAGTGAGCGGCGGCGCGTTTGAGGGCGGCGCGGGCATGGGCGCTGTCGGCCTCGATGAGGGTGTCGAGGACGTTGATAGGGCTGCGCTGCAAGCACTCGAGGATGTCCGCCAGCAGGTAACCAAGGCGCGCGTCACCGGTTTCGGCGAAGCACGGTTGGAGGAGGGCGGTGGCGGCCTCTAATTCGCCGAGACCGAAATGGGCTTCGGCGCGAATCAGAACGGCTTCGAGGCTGTCATCGTCGCCCACGACATCGAGCGCCGCCTGGTAGTGTTGGTGGGCGAGCAGGCCGCGTGCGTGAACGAGTTGTTCGCCGGCACGGAGTTCACGACGGTTGCCGCGTTTGACGCCGCGCATCTGGCGGACCAAACCAAGGTAAAGGTAAGAGAGGTAAGCGGCGGGTAGGGTGGTGGTTAACACCATCAAGCCGACAACGCCGTTAATGAGTGGAAAGGTGAAACCGACGACGGTCAGCGGTTGCAACAGCGCGTGCTGATTACCGATGGGCAGCACCACGGCGCTCCAGGCGCCTAAAAAAAGCAGGGCGAGAATCCAGGCAATCAGCGTTGAGGTTTTCATGGGCTAACCTTCGTGATGATAGGGATGGCCACTGTTGATGCAATGCGCGCGGTAGATTTGTTCGACCAGCAGCACCCGTGCAAGTGCATGCGGCAGTGTCATTTGGCTCAACGATAGCATAAAATTCGCACGCTGTCGCAGTTGGTCGGCGACGCCCATGGCGCCACCGATACAAAAAACGAGGCGCCCTTGGGCGGCGCGCTCACGATCGCGTACGAGTTTTGCTAAGTTGGGCGAAGACAGGCCTTTGCCGCGTTCGTCGCAAAGCACGAGGTAGTCGGTGGCGGCCAGCGCCTCCAGCAGTCGCGCGCTTTCGCGTTGCTGGATTTCCGCTGTTGATTGGTTGCCGCCCTGGAACGGTTTTAACACTTGTTCCGAAAAGCGAACGCGCGTTTCCAAGCGGCTGATGTAGCGCTTGCACAATTCGCTTTCCGGTTCTCGTTTGCCCATGCGACCCACCCAGAGCAGGTGGATCTTCATTAGGCGGGCTCCGCGTCAACGGGTGGATAGGTCTGTTCCGCCTCTTCCCACAGCGCTTCCAAATTGTAAAAAGCGCGTTTTTCGTTGCTGAAGACGTGGACGAGTACGTCGCCGAAATCGAGCAGTGCCCATTCGGCGGCGGCGATGCCTTCAATATCAGAGGGCTTGCGGCCGTTCTTTTTGCAACGCAACATGATCTCTTCGGTAATCGACTTGATGTGGGTCGACGAGGTACCGGTCATGATGATGAAGTAGTCGGCAAACGAACAGACGTCGGTGACGTGCAGGGCGCGCAAATCAGCGGCTTTGAATTCTTCAGCGGTTTCAATGACGAGGTCCACCAGGGCTTGGGTGGTGCTCAGGTCCAATTTCGTAGGTGCTTGTTCGGTCAAATGATGCTCCTGAAAGAGGGTGTACACGGGGTGGCGTGTACGGCCAAACCGCAACCGCGTGGTTGCAACACACAAAAGCAGGTTGGGTATTGGTTATTGTTAACTTGGTGGCCTTGGGCGCTAAAAGCAACACCCAAAGCGGTTTTACGCGCTGATTTAGAAATCGAGCTCGTCGAGTGGATCGATGTCGCCGTCGGCGGTTGGTTCGGGCGTGGCCGGCGCGGTGGCCGCTTCTTTCGCCGCGGCAGCCTCCGCGGCAAACATTTGCGCGCGCATGACGGCTTTGGCTTCCTTGACACGACCGTTGAGTTCAAACACCAATTCGCGAATGGCTTCACCGGTGACGGAACTGATGGTGGTGTGCCAAATCCCCTGGGTGTCGAGCTCGGCTTTAAGGTCGTTCAGCAGTTCCTCGCGGTCGTGGGTGACGTCGGCCTTGGTGAAGGCGACCAGGAAATCTTTTTCCGCCAGCTTGGGGCTAAACGACTGTAGTTCGTTGCGCAGGATGCGGTAACAGTCGGCCGGTTCACGTTCGGGATCGGCCGGGTCGATCATCACCAAGAGCAGACTGGTGCGTTCGATGTGCTTGAGGAAACGCAGGCCGAGGCCCGCGCCTTCGTGGGCGCCTTCGATGATGCCGGGAATGTCGGCGACGACGAAGTTGTCCATCGGCGTGGCTTTAACGACGCCCAGGTTGGGTTTCAAAGTGGTAAAGGGATAATCGGCGACCTTGGGTTTGGCGGCCGAGATACGGCTGATCAGGGTGGACTTGCCGGCATTGGGGAACCCAACCAAACCGACATCGGCGAGGACTTTTAGCTCGAGTTTGATCCACATGGTTTCGCCTTCTTCGCCGGGTTGGGCGAAGCGCGGTGCTTGGTGGGTACTCGACACGAAGTGACGGTTGCCTTTGCCACCGCGACCACCGTGGGCAACCACAATTTCGCTGTCGTAGCGGGTGAGGTCGCCGATGATGGTGCCGGACTCTTTGTCGCGGATGATGGTTCCGGCGGGGACTTCCAAAACCAAGGCGTCGCCGCCGGCGCCGGTCATGTTGGAACCGCGGCCGTTTTGACCGTGGCCGGCCTTGTACTTGCGGCGGTTGCGCAATGGCAACAGCGTGTTGAGCTCGGGGCGAACGCGAACAATGACACTGCCGCCGTTGCCGCCGTCACCGCCGTCGGGTCCACCGAACTCGACGTACTTCTCGCGACGAAAACTGAGCGCGCCGTTGCCGCCGTTGCCGGCCTCAACAAAAATTTCTAACTCATCAATGAACATGAAAACGAATCCTTGACGCTCGCGGCCAACCCGCATGGCCGGCCCCGTCGTGCGGGTCGCACGGGGTCGGCAATACGGGTGGGTGAGCCGATGGCCGCAACAAGGCGGCGGGTAAACAATGGACGGGACGGCTGAAGACAGCCCGGAGACGGGACGCGCGGATAAAGCCGGCGATGGGCAGACGCAAAGAAGCCGCAGTCGGGTGAACCTGGCTGCGGCTTTCTTGAAAAACGGTTGGGTTGGATCGCGGTATTAATCCACAGGGTGGATTTCGACGAACTTGCCGAGGCGACCGCGATCACGAAACGCGACCTTGCCGTCAATCAACGCAAAAAGCGTGTCGTCGCCGCCGCGACCACAGCCTTTACCAGGCTTGAAGCGCGTGCCACGTTGACGGACAATAATTGAGCCGGCGAGAACCTCTTGACCACCGAAGCGTTTTACACCCAATCGCTTGGATTCGCTATCGCGGCCGTTTCTGGAACTACCGACACCTTTCTTGTGAGCCATGACTAAACCTCTTCATTCTCAGTGCCGACGTTGCAATGCAACGACGGCGCAAATTTGGAAACTCGCGATTAGTTTGCGGGAATCGAGTCGATACGGATCGCGAGGTAGTTCTGGCGGTGTCCGTTCTTACGACGGTAAGTGGATCGTCTTCTGCTTTTGAAGATAATGACTTTGTCGCCGCGTTCCGCTCGGAGGACGGTGGCTTTGACTTTGCCATTGAGGGCGGGGGTGCCGACAGAAAGATCGGTACCGTTGCTGGCTGCCAGAGTCTCCAGCTCAACGGTTTCCCCTTCAGATAAACCGTGGATGACCTCAACACGTAAGGTGTCACCCTCGGAAACGGTGTACTGTTTGCCACCGGTTTTGATAACTGCGTATGGTTGCATGGATGCAATCCTCCCTAAGAGACAGGGCTCAAACGGCCGAAGCCGCAGTCTACCCAAGGGGTGGCGCCTTGTCAATAGGAAAGTCGAAGGGAGGAGCGCGCGGGTTTGGCCGTGTCGTGCCAAGCATGGTCGCGCGGGGTAGCTGGAACCATTATAGAGGAAAGGCGATGAGCCGGGTTTCCCTTGGTTGCGGGGTTGCGCCCGACGGAAGAAGTGGCGCGCGGGATCGAACGCTTGCCGACCCTGCTTGACGGCGCGTTGCAAGCGGGTCGTTTAATAGGGGCGACCTAACCAGAGTTTTCTTTTCTGCCACCACCGCCTCGAAGCATTGCCGCACTTGAGGCCCAGGCCGGTGTCAAATGCCCCCGAACCCTAACGAAAAAGGGCAAAGCGCCCATCGCGCACGCCGGCCCGCTTACAAAAAAGCATCCTGCGCGCGCCAAATAAATCTCCTCGATAGCGGAAAGGGTTTCAACCGAAGGCGTTTGCCAACATCGCGTCACCATTCCATCGCGCCGCCAAGTGTGGTGACAGACGGTAAAACCCGCGCGCCACTTTATCCGAGGCGGTAGTCGCTTCGGGGGGCGCGCGACAGCCCGGTCGCCCTTCCTCTCCTGGTGAGGTTGGGGCGTCACTTGGCCCAAGCGCCGTCATCCAAAAAGAGTCGGCCTCCTCCCGCGCTTTCGGAGAACGGCTTCTTCCGTCGGGCGGAGTGCGGCGCCAAGGGGGCGCGATGCCCATCGCCTTTCCTTATAAGGTGTTCCCAGTAACAACGCGGAACCATGCATGGGCTGATGGCGGCAAAACCTGCGCGCTCCTCCCTCCAAGGCGGCAGGGGTAACTAAAGAAGGCGGACCTGCGGCCGCCCTTCCTCACAGCATTTCGTAGCCGCGTCGGTAGATCAGGGTGCAGTCGGTGCAGTCGTCGATGGTGGTCATGATGCTGCGCCACTTAGCGCTGCCGGTGTTGGGCGAAATGTAATTGACCAAAAACCGCGTGCGTGCACGGCGTAAGGCCGCGTTGAGGTCGCCCTGGAATTCTCTGTCGCCGCGAAAGAGGTGGCCGCCGCTGAGGCCGACCAGCGATGTCATGAAGGCCGTTTGTCGTGCCAGCAGCGGTGGTAGCTTGGCGTTGTGGGCTTCGTAACTAATCATATAGATGGGAATGCCGTAGTTTTTGACCTTGAGCTCAAGGTCGGTTTCCTTGGTGTGGCTCATCAGGTCATGACCGTCGCTGAACAAAAACAAGGCTTTGGGGCCTTCTTGGGTGCGCAAGTCCTCCAGGGCGGCGTCGATGCCGTCGTAGAGCGCGGTCGAACCGAGCGGGGTCACCCGTGCCAGCTTTTGGATTAAGAAATCGCGGTTGTCGTGGTACTCGGTTAACTCTTGGTAGGTGTTGGAAAAGTAACTGAGTTTGGCGCTGTCGCCCTTGCGCATCTTCTTGATCAGAAAACGCGTGGCGGCTTTGATCTGAAAGATGTTGTCGGCATTGCTGGTGCTGAGATCCATGAGGATGTGCATTTTCAGCGGGGTTTGGACCTTGGTCAAATTGCGAATCTCGGCATTGACACCGTTTTCTTGAACGCGCAGATCTTCGATTTTTAAATCGGTGACAGGGCGACCGTCGCGCACAATGCGCAGGGGTAAATCGACCAAAACGACTTTTTCTTCGTAATCGACTTTGAACTCGGGTTCAGGGTCCAGGGGATCCGTGTCCTCAGGGGCTTGCGCCACCAAACAAAGCAACAACAACAGCAGGTTCACGTGCAGCTCTCCATCACACCAAAATCAGCGCCTTGCAGCCGGTTTGTCCGGTGGATGCGCTCTCACTTGCCGCAATACTCTAGCCCAATTTGGGCGCTCCGGTCGCCGACGAACTTGCGAACGTGACACAAATCGCTGGAACAGTGTGGCTCGGGGTTCGCCGGCGCGGGGTTAGCGGGTTATTTACCCTGGTATTGAGGCTTGCGTTTCTCTTTAAAGGCCCGCAACCCTTCGAGTCGATCTTCGGTTGGGATCACGCCGGCATAACAAAGTTGCTCGATTTGCAGGCCTTGGTCGAGGCTGCATTGCAGTCCTTGGTTGACGGCCTTTTTGGCTTGGGCCAAGGCGATCGGGCCGTTTTGGCTGATTTGCTCGGCGATTTCCAGGCACTGGTCGAGCAGATCGTCGTTGGGAAAAACGTCGTTGATCAAACCCAGCGTTAGCGCTTCGGCGGCGCTGATCGGTTGCGCGCGGAAAATCAATTCCTTGGCTTTGGCGGGTCCAATCACGCGGGGCAAGAGTTGCGTCCCGCCCGCGCCGGGAATGATGGCGAGGCGCGTTTCGGTCAGACCGAGGCGCACGGAGTCGTGGGCGTAACGCAGGTCGCAGGCCAGCGCGAGCTCCAGGCCGCCGCCGAGGGCGGCGCCGTTAAGCGCGGCAATGGTGATCTTAGGGTGGTTGAACAATAGATGAAAGGTGGTGCGCAGTTCGGTGACAAAGGCGTCGACCTCGTCTTGGCTCATGTCGGCGCGTTCCTTAAGGTCGGCACCGGCACAAAAGGCGCGACCGCCGGCGCCGGTCAAAATAATGACGCGCGTTTGGTGGTCGAAGCGGCAGCGCTCGAGCTCGGTTCGCAAAGCGGTAATCAAATTGCGGCCGAGGGCGTTCATGCGGTCGGGTCGGTTGAGCACAATCTGGCGCACAAAACCCTGTTGGCTGATGGTGAGATCGGATGCGGACAAAGCGGTCCCCCTCGCGGTGATAAAAGTACCGAGACGCAGGGGCGGCTCGGGAGGTTACGGCAAATGGTTAGGGCTAACTTAGCTCAGGTGGCGGCTGTGGGGAAGAGGCGGGTTACTAAGGCGGCCAATAAAAAAGCCAGGGCGCGCCTGGCGGCGCACCCCGGCTAGCGGGTGAATGGTGGGAAGCCGGCTTACATCAGGAACAGCAGTTCGTTGTAGGTGGGCAGTTCCCAGGTTGAAGCGTCGACGATGGTTTCCAGGGTGTCGGCAAAACCACGGGCGGTATCCATGCGGGGCACAACACGCTGCGCCATAGCCAGGGCGTGGTCGTCTTCCGGCATTTCATGGACGGCCTCGAGTTCGGCTTCCAAGCTGTTGCGGGCTTCGATCAAGTTGGCGATGGTCTCGGCCAGGTTGGCGAGGCGGTCGGCTTGAACCGTCACCGCTTTGGCGGCGCGTTCACCCAATGCTTCGCTTAAAGCGCTCAGAGAAGCGGCGGTTTCGCCTTGGAACGAAACCGCGGCGGGCAGAACGAAGTTGTCGATCATGCGCAGCATGGTGGATGCTTCGATGTCGAGGTGCTTGGCGTATTGCTCCAAGCGCACGTTGATGACCGCGCCCAGCTCCAAGCCGGAGAGGAAGCCGGTGCTGGTAACGAACTGTTGGGCTTCGTCCGTTTGCCACAAAGCCAGCGCTTCAGGTGTGGTTTTGAGGTTGGACAAGCCGCGTTTGGCGGCTTCGGCGGCCCACTCATCACTGTAGTTGTTGCCTTCAAAGCGCACGTTTTTGGAGGCGCTGATGAAGGGGCGCAGCAACTCGAACAACGCTTTTTCGGTGACCTGACCGATGTCTTCCAATTTGGCGTTCATTTCCAGCAAGCTCTCGGCAACGGCCGCGTTCAGCGCGGAAACGGGGAAGGATACCGAGTGACTGGAGCCGCAAGCGCGGAACTCGAACTTGTTGCCGGTGAAGGCGAACGGCGAGGTGCGGTTGCGGTCGGTGCGGTCAACCATGATGTTGGGCAGCTCAGACAGGCCAAGGTCGATGGAGGCGACGGTTTCTTCGTTGAAGGTGTCCACTTTTTCGATGGTGTCGAGGATGTTGGTCAACTGCGAACCCAGGAAAACCGACATAATCGCGGGCGGTGCTTCGTTGGCGCCGAGACGGTGGTCGTTGCCGGCGGAAGCAATGGTGGCACGCAGCAGATCGCCGCGTTTGTGGATGGCGTTGACCACGGCAACCAAGAAGTACAGGAAGGTCAGGTTGTTTTGTGGGGTGTGACCTGGCTCAAGCAAGTTGCGCCCGTCGCCGGCCGACATACTCCAGTTCAAGTGTTTGCCGGAGCCGTTGACGCCGGCGAACGGTTTCTCGTGAAGCAAAATCGCGAGGTCGTGCTCGAGCGCGACCTTACGGGCGACTTCCATCACCAACTGGTTGTTGTCCGCCGCCAGATTGGCGTCACCGAAAATCGGCGCCATTTCGTACTGGTGCGGGGCCACTTCGTTGTGGCGCGTTTTGCAGGGCACGCCCAATTCGTACAATTGGGTTTCCAGATCTTCCATAAATGCCAAAACACGGCTTTTGATGGCGCCGAAGTAGTGGTCTTCCATTTGCTGACCTTTGGCGGGTGAGGCACCCAGCACGGTGCGGCCGGCCATGATCAAGTCGGGGCGCATATCGTGCCATTTGCGGTCGACCAAGAAATACTCTTGTTCACAACCGAGCGTGGCGCTGACGGAGAGTTTTTTGCCGGTCAAGAGTTCCAGCGCGGCGCCGGCGGCTTCGTTCAACTTTTTAACGGAGCGCAGCAGCGGCGTTTTGGTGTCGAGCGCGTGGCCGGTATATGAGAAAAACACACTGGGGATACACAACACGGATACGGCGCCGGTTTTGGTGATGAACACAGGGCTGGAAGGATCCCAGGCCGTGTAACCGCGTGCCTCGAAGGTGGTGCGCGTGCCGCCGGAAGGGAAGCTGGATGCGTCCGGTTCGGATTGGATCAACTGGTTGCCGGAGAAGCGATCGATGGGCTGCATGTTGGCGTCGAAGGAGAGGAAGGCGTCGTGCTTCTGCGCCGAGTGACCGGTCATCGGTTGGAACCAGTGAGTGTAGTGGGTAACCCCTTTGGCGACAGCCCATTCCATGATGGCTTGGGCGATGGTGTCGGCGTGCGGTCCGTCGAGCTGGATGCCTTTTTTAATGGCGTCGCGCAGCGCGTGGAAGGTGGGTTTCGGGAGGCGTTTCTTGAAGGTCTGAAGATCAAGAACGTGGGATCCAAAGATTTCGGCACTGGTCATGTCATGCTCCGTAGAAAAACATTGCACCGCGTGGAGGCGGTAAAAGGTGTGAGACCGTTGGCGCGCTTGGGCACGCTCGGTCGGTTGAAAAACAAAAAACGCCCTGATGCGCGCTCGGGAGAAGCGGCACGGGCGTCAAAATAAAAAAGCGGCCCAACAACGGGGGCCGCTTCGAGAGACAGGTAAGCAGAAGACGTCGGGGTCGACAGGGGGGCCGTCACGGGGTCGCTGATGCCGACGCGAAGGTATGCCGCTAGGGGCGGTGTCGCGTGGATTTCGACGCGGGACGATGTCATGTCGCTCGGGTTCATTCTGCTCAACGATGGTTCTCTAAAAATCATTCTTGCCGCAGTCCGGCAGGTTGAACAAAGCGTTATCTTAACCAGGAAAGCCTCACGAGGACAAGCCATCTTGTGACGGCAATGTGAGCCTTTTGGCGATGTCGACGGGGTGGGCGTGACTGGTCAGATGTCTTTCGTGTCGCCGGGTTCCGGGTTTTTCAGGAACAAATCCACCAAATAATGGGCGGCGTGGTGCGGTGAGAGGCGCCCGTCGCTGATGGCGGCTTCAAGCGCAGGTGCCTGGGCGGCCACGCCTTGGTTGGCACGGAACCGTTCGCGCAGATTTTCTTCCAACGCCTGTTCAAACCAGCGTCGCCGCTGCTCGCGCCGCAGCGCCTTCAGTTTGCCGTGTTGTTCCAGTACCGCGCGGTGCTCGCCCGCCGTGCGCCAGACGGCCTCAATGCCTTCACCCGCCAATCCCGAAGCGCACAGCACCGGTGTTCTCCAGTGTGGGTTCTTGGGGCGGAACAGGTTAACCGCGTTGGCGTAATGGCGCCGCGCACGTTTGGCGGCGTCGCGCAGATCGCCGTCGGCTTTGTTGATGACCAAAAGGTCGGCGACTTCAATGATGCCTTTTTTAATGCCCTGAATTTCGTCGCCCGCGTTGGGTAGTAACAGCACCATAAAGAAGTCGACCATGTCGGCGACCGCTGTTTCCGACTGACCGACACCGACGGTTTCAATTAGGATCACATCGAAACCGGCTGCTTCACATAGCATCATGGTTTCACGGGTGCGTCGCGTCACGCCGCCGAGGGTGCCCGCCGACGGACTGGGTCGAATGAAGGCGCGGTCGTGGCGGGCCAAGTGTTCCATGCGTACTTTATCGCCCAAAATACTGCCGCCGCTGATTTTACTGCTGGGGTCAATCGCCAGCACCGCGACGCGCAATCCCTGTTCAATGAGGTACAGACCGAAGGCTTCGATAAAGGTGCTTTTACCAACGCCTGGTGTGCCGGAAATGCCCAGTCGCACGGCCGTGTTGCTGCGCGGCAACAGATGCGATACCAGCGCGCCCGCTTGGCGGCGACGATCCTCACGCGTGTTTTCGACCAAGGTGATTGCCTTGGCCAGCGCGCGGCGTTGGCCCGCCAACACCCCTTCGGCCAGGCGTTGGGTGGCCGCATCTAAGGCGACCTGCCCGGCTAAATGTTCCATGATGGGGAACTCCTCGTCAGTCGTTTTTGGCGAGCAGGGCGCGCGTCGCGTGCAGGACCTCGCGCGCCGCCGGCAGAATGTTGGTGCCCGGCCCGAAAATCGCCGCCACGCCTTGCTCACGCAGGTATGCGTAATCCTGTTGCGGGATAACGCCGCCGCAAACAACCAACATGTCGTCGACGTTTTCCCGTTTGAGTTCGGCAATTAAAGCGGGGATCAGCGTTTTATGGCCGGCGGCCTGGCTGGATATGCCGATGATGTGGCAGTCGGCGTCCATCGCTTGGCGTGCGGCTTCTTCCGGTGTCTGGAAGAGGGGGCCGATGTCGACGTCAAAACCCAAATCAGCGAAGGCGGTGGCGATCACTTTGGCGCCGCGGTCATGACCGTCCTGGCCGAGCTTCACGACCAAAATGCGCGGTCGCCGCCCTTCCGCCGCTTCGAATTCCTTGATTTCAGCTTGGAGTGCTTGCCAGTCGGGATCTTCTTCGAAGGCGGCGCCGTACACACCGCTGATCGGCTGGGCGGTGGTGCGGTAACGGCCGTAGACTTTTTCCAAAGCGTCCGAAATCTCGCCGACCGAAGCGCGCGCGCGCGTGGCCGCGACGGCCAGCTCGAGCATATTGCCTTCGCCGTTTTCGGCCGCCTTGGTTAAGGCTGCCAGCGCCGCGTTGCAGGCATCGTTGTCGCGGCTGTTGCGAATCTGCTGCAAGCGTGCGATTTGTGCTTCGCGGACGGCGGTGTTGTCAATTTCGAGAATGTCGAGTTCGTCTTCCTTGTCCAAACGGTATTTATTGACGCCGACAATCACCTCGTCGCCGCGATCAATGCGCGCTTGACGTCGTGCCGAGGATTCCTCGATATACCGCTGCGGAATACCGGCCTCAATCGCCTTGGTCATGCCGCCGTGGGCTTCGATTTCATTGATGATTTCCTGGGCTTTCTCAATCAGGCCTTGGGTCAAGTTCTCCATCATGTAACTGCCGGCCCAGGGGTCGACGACCTTGGTGATGTGGCTTTCTTCCTGAATGATGAGCTGCGTGTTGCGGGCGATGCGGGCCGAGAAATCGGTTGGCAGTGCCACCGCCTCGTCGAGTGCGTTGGTGTGCAGCGATTGGGTGCCGCCAAAGACGGCGGCCATCGCTTCGATCGTGGTGCGTACCACGTTGTTGTAGGGGTCTTGCTCGGTCAAACTCCAGCCGGAGGTTTGGCAGTGGGTGCGCAGCATCATCGACTTGGCGTTTTTGGGGTTAAAGCCTTTGATCATTTTGGCCCAAAGCCCGCGTGCGGCGCGTAACTTGGCCACTTCCATGTAGAAGTTCATGCCGATCGCAAAGAAAAACGACAGGCGTGGTGCGAAGGCGTCGATGTCGAGGCCTTTGGCCAACGCCGTGCGCACGTATTCGAGTCCGTCGGCCAGCGTCAGCGCCAGTTCCAGCGCGCCGTGCGCGCCGGCTTCCTGGATATGGTAGCCGCTGATTGAAATCGAGTTGAACTTGGGCATGTGCTGGGAGGTGTAGGCGATGATGTCGGCAATGATACGCATGGACGGTGTCGGCGGGAAGATATACGTATTGCGCACCATGAATTCTTTGAGGATGTCGTTCTGAATGGTGCCCGCCAACAGGCTTTGATCGACGCCTTGCTCCTCGGCGGCGACGATGAAGCCGGCCAGAATCGGCAGGACCGCGCCGTTCATCGTCATAGAAACCGACATTTTGTCGAGCGGAATACCGTCGAAGAGGATTTTCATATCCTCGACACTGTCGATGGCGACACCGGCCTTGCCAACATCGCCGACAACGCGCGGGTGATCGGAATCGTAGCCGCGGTGGGTGGCCAAGTCGAAAGCGACGGACAGACCTTTTTGGCCGGCGGCGAGGTTGCGCTTGTAAAAGGCGTTGGACGCCTCGGCGGTTGAAAAGCCGGCGTACTGACGTATCGTCCAGGGACGACCGGTGTACATGGTGGCGCGGGGTCCGCGAATAAATGGATACAGACCGGGTAAGGTGTCGGTATCGGGGAGCGCTTCAAGATCGGCGGCGGTGTAGAGGGGTTTTACATCAATGCCCTCATCCGATTGCCAGGTCAACGCGTCCAGGGGTCGCCCGCGTAGTTCTTTCTCTGCCAGCTTTCGCCACGCTTCTAAATCCTTAGCCATACTTGCCTCGTGGAACAAAAATTAATGTCGTATGGTCGTATCTTAACCCACTTTGCGGGCCGGCAGTGAAGAGGCTGTTTTGGTGAAGACGGTCCTGCGACCGCCTTCACCACGAGATACGGATTTAGATTTCGTCGTCGCTGATTTTGGTGCGACGTGCCACGCCGGTGCGAATGGCCGCTTCCATGACGGCCTGCGCGACCTTGGGGACCACGTCTTGGTTGAAGACGCTGGGGATGATGTAGTCGGGCGACAGAATTTCGTCCTCAATCGATTCGGCAATCGCAATGGCCGCCGCCATTTTCATTTCCTCGTTAATGTGCGAGGCGTGGCAGTCCAGGGCGCCGCGGAAAATACCGGGGAAGCACAGCACGTTGTTGATTTGGTTGGGGTAATCGCTGCGGCCGGTGGCCACGACTTTGGCGTGTTTTTCAGCGATTTCCGGCATAACCTCGGGCACGGGGTTCGACATGGCGAACACAATCGAGTCCTTGGCCATGGCGGCCACATCGGCTTCGTCCAGCAGGTTGGGGGCGGAAAGGCCGACAAACACGTCGGCGCCGCGCACCACGTCTTTCAACGTGCCCTCTTCTTGATTGGGGTTGGTGATGTCGGCGTATTCGCGTTTGGCGTCGTTGAGATCGGTGCGTTTGTTGTTGAGGGCCCCTTTGCGGTCGCAACCGATGATGTTTTTAATGCCCAAGGCCATCATCATTTTGGTGCAGGCCGTGCCCGCCGCGCCGACGCCGGCAACGACGACTTTCAGATCTTCGTACTTTTTGTCGACCAGCTTCATGGCGTTAATCAGGGCGGCCACCAGTACAACGGCGGTCCCGTGTTGGTCGTCGTGGAAGATGGGGATGTCCAGTTCTTCCTGCAAGCGGCGCTCGATTTCGAAACAGCGCGGTGCTGAAATATCTTCGAGGTTGACGCCGCCAAATGTCGGTGCCAGGTATTTCACCGTTTTAATGATCTCTTCGGTGTCTTTGGTGTCGAGGCAGATGGGGAAGGCGTCGACGCCGGCGAACTCTTTAAACAACATGGCTTTGCCTTCCATCACCGGCATTGCCGCTTCGGGGCCGATATCACCCAGACCGAGAACGGCGGTCCCGTCGCTGACAATGGCCACCGTGTTGCGTTTGATCGTCAGTTTAAAGGCGTCACTGGGGCGTTTTTCAATGGCAAGACAGATGCGCGCGACGCCCGGCGTGTAGGCCATCGACAATTGGTCACGGGTTTTCAGCGGCATTTTGCTGTTGACCTCAATTTTGCCGCCCAGGTGGAGCAAAAAGGTGCGGTCGGAGAAGTTGACGATTTCCACGCCTTCGATGCCGGCGATGCCGTCGAGGAGTTCCTGGATGTGGGCTTCGCCCGAAGTGTCGATGGTGAAGTCGCGAATCACGTAATCTTTGCCGGCCTTGACGATGTCAATGGCGCCGATAGCCCCACCCAGGTTGCCGACGAGGGTGGTGACCTGAGCCAGGACGTTCGTGGTATGCGTCAATTTCAAACGAATGGTAATGCTGTTGCTGGCATTGGTCGGGTTTCCTGCTTGCAATGTCATAATTTGATCCTTTTTGCCATGGGGTGCCTTGTGGGACAAGGTGCTTGCGGGCGCCGTCGTCCAAAAGTGCGGAAGCGGACGACGAAAAACCAGAGGAACGGTTGTTTGGCGGCGCGGGTATGGAGATATTAAAGCGCTTTTCGGCAGTGCCGCTCAATGGATAAACCTGAAATCCGGTGGCGACAGGCGTGGATGCCGGAAGTGAGCCAGGTTATAACACGCCCGCGGCGACCGGTAAGTCCCTTTTTCCAAGTGTTTTCATTGAGTGTGGCTTCAGTTTTCCGATTGGTTTGCGACGGCCTCGGCGACTTTCGACACCTTTCGACACCCATTTCGACATGGTTCGACGTGTCGAAATGGGTGTCGCAGCGCAGTTGGTTTTGAAGGGGTTCGGGTAACCTTCATGAATTGATGAGGTTATCTGTGGTTGGTGATTTTGGCATCAAACCTGTAATAGAGGTATTCCGTCACCACAAGGCTTTACCGCCCGAGGTGATACCTACCGCGGCAGGCCGACCCTTCCACGATTTGGGAAAGAGGGGTAGTTGGGAGGATCGCCTGCCGGGGTTAGGGCTTTTGCATTACTGAAACCAGGACAGCAACCCGAAGCGCTCGCCGTAACCTCTTTGGTTGGGTATAATTCGCCACAGTGCGACTTCAACCCAGGTGAGATTGAACATGGCTTCCGAGAAAGGACCTTATCTTGATATGTCAACGCGGTCGGGGCTGGGCAACGGACATTTAATTCGGCCTGTTATGATTCCTCGACTTCATTTAACCATTTTGTTGCATCCGCAAGCGTCGCGCATTGGTGACCGCGTCGCCCTGCCCGAAGGTCCGGTTGAGCTTTCGCGGCGCACGCCCGACTTCTGTAAACCCAGCCAAATGATTGGCACCCCGTTGGGGTTACCTTGCATTAGCCGCAAGCCTTTTTTTTTGATTCCCCGCGCTCGTGAGGGATTGTTGATCAAGCGCGACGAACACGGCACCAAGCTTCGTGTGAACGGCGTCCCCCTCAAGCAAGAACTGTTTGTGGACATGGCCGCGTTGACCCGAGGCGTGGTCATCACCTTGGCGGAACACCTGGTGTTGCTGCTTCATTTTTCCAACTATGACGCCGTGCCGCACAATCTACCCGACTTTGGCTTGGTCGGTTTTTCCGACGGCGTGGTGCGGATTCGGCGCGAAATTCACCAAGTTGCCGATCTCGATGTGCCGGTTTTGATACGCGGTGAAACCGGGGTTGGCAAAGAATTGGTGGCGCAGGCCATCCACCGTTACGGTCGCCGCGCCAACCGCCCGTTTATTTCTGTTAACCTCGGCGCCTTGCCACAAACCCTGGCTGCAGCCGAATTGTTCGGCGCCAAACGCGGCAGTTTTACCGGCGCTACTCAAGACCGTGGCGGTTATTTTGTGGCCGCCGACAGCGGTGTTTTGTTTTTGGACGAAATCGGCGAAGCGCCGGAAGAGGTGCAGGCAATGTTGTTACGCGCGCTGGAAACGCTGCAGGTCACGCCGCTCGGTGGGCAACGACCGGTTGCCGTCGATGTGCGCGTGCTGGCCGCGACCGATGCCGACTTGGAGCAGGGGATTCAGCAGCAAAAGTTTAAAGCACCGCTGTTGCACCGTTTATCCGGCTTTGAACTGTTGATTCCGCCCTTGCGCGAGCGGCCCGAAGACTTGGGTTTGCTGTACGTTTCTTTTACCCAACAAACCGAAAAAGAACTCGGTATCAATTCGCGTAGCGATGACCGCGATCCGTTGGCACCACCGCGTTTGCCGGTTTCGCTGATGGAACGGTTTGTCGCCAATCCCTGGGCGGGCAACATTCGTCAGTTTCGCAACCTCGTGCGCCAACTGCACATCAGCAATCGCGGTTCCGACGTGCTGGTGGAAACGCCGCAAATCAGCCGGGTGCTCGATGCCGACATTGGGGCTTTGCCGCTGACACAAACGCCGGCGGCCAACCTGGCTCCGAGTGTCGCCACCGACACACCCAAACGCAAACCGCGTTCCATCACCGAGCAAGAATTGGCGCAAGCGATGGAAGACGCATCGTGGGAACCTAAGGTCGCCGCCGAAATCCTCGGCATCTCGCGTGCGTCGGTGTATGACTTGGTGCGCCGCAGTACGAGCTTGCGCGTGGCCAACGATATTCCCGAGGAGGAGCTCAACGCCGCTTACCAGCGCTGTAACGGCAACACCGCGCAAATGTCCCGACAACTGCAAGTTTCAGTGGTGGCGCTGACCCGACGGCTGCGCGCCATGGGTTTCGACTGAGCGGTCGTTCCGAATAGAGAGGGGTTTGACGCCGTCGGCGGTGCCTTGTGGCGCTGTCCGTCGACTTGGGACCTGTCTGTGTTCGGAAACGGACGGTCGTGCCTTTGCACCGATCCTACCCGTTGCTTCTCCTATCTTCAGCCGATAAAACGGAGGTCCTACGATGACAGCTCTTGAAATTTGGTACGAGGGAATCAATCAAGTTTGGTACAAGTCCCACAAAAACTATCAAGTCACCCTGCCCGACGGTAGCAAAGTGGTGGTTGTTGACGGTTTGGCGCATGGTGACACGGTGATGATTATTAACGGTGACGAATACCATCGCGTCAAAGTGAAAATCCCTGCGGGCATCTTTTCGGAAGATAAAACCAAGTTTATCTTGGCGGCCCATGGTCAAGAAGGTGATCGCCGCATACTTGAGGTTCTGTGCACGGCACCGCTCGAACCCGTGACCTTCAAATTTTCTGAGAAGAAACTCGACGGTTCCGACGATGACCGCGACGATGAGGAAAAAGATACCAACGGCCAGATTATCGTTTTGGATCCTCCCGATCCCCCCACCGATTTTTAAAACCTAATCGGCGGCGTTCGCAACCAATCCTTTCCAAGGGAAGGGTTGGCGTGCGCTGCCGGATGTCTCTCGGTGCGACCTGGCTGATGACGGACGATCGCCGTGTCGCGCTGTCCCGCTAAAACTGGTGATCGCGCGTTTGGCCCTGCAAACTTCGGTTGAGATCCAAGCTGTAAATAAGCGTGTTGGGCAAACTCGCCTGCAACCTTTTTAACCGGGTGAAGGCCGCTTCGGCCAGAGCACTTTGGTTGTGCTTTAACGCGTGCCAAACGGCCAATTCATCGGTCAGGCTTTGTGCCTCAACGAAACTGGGAAAAAGGGTCTCAAACTGTACAACGGCTTTGTGAAATCGGTGTGCCGCTTCATCGGCGGCTTCCCCTGGCGGTTGGACCAGCGCTTCTAGAAAAGCCAAGCGTAGTTGGTTGAGCTGCGGTTCGACGAGACGTGGATTCTTGGGGACGGCTTGGCCGTGGAAAAACCGTAGCTCTGCCAAGTCGACGGCACTCGGTCCACCTTGAGCAAAGGCTGTGACCTGTTTGAAAAACAGGATTTCTACCAATAGTGACAAATTCAGAGCATCGTCCGGTTTGGTGTTGAGCAACACCCGTGTCCCGGTTTCTGCCTCAGCCAGCACGCGCGTGTAGGCAAGGTTGTTTTTCTTGCGACACAAAGCTAGGTAGTAAAGAGACATATTGAGACTGTAGTCGACACTTTTCGAAGACGGCATGACCTGTTTCCCTTGCGCGTAGCCATTGCGGCAGGCTTTGAGGGCCGCTTCGCCTTGAGCCGGGTCGTGCAGTCTGTTGCGGATGCGTCGTCCGTGCAATAACACCGCGGTATTGTAGGAATAGCCGTAGTTGGGGTTCACCGCGATGGCGCGGTTCACGCAGGCCGCCGCAGTTTGGAGCTCGTGGCTCGCATCTAATCCCCGTGCCATACGTCGTTCCGCCAACAAGGACCAAATCATGGCTTGGCTTTGCGCGAAATTCGGGACCTTGGGTTGAATGCTTTCGGCCGCCTGATAATGGCACAAGCTGTTTTCCAGCAGGGTCGTGTCGTTTTCACCATGGTCGACCTCGATGGCGGCCGCTTGGCGATAACTGTTGCCAAGGTAATAATGTACCGCCATGTTTTGTGGATCCGACACTAGAATTTCGCTAAAGGTGTTGATGACTTGCGCCAGCGTGTTGGCGCGCTCTTCCGCGCTTTCGAGCTCAAGTTTGGCAAGATACACCAAGCCGAGGTTCATACGGGCGCGCTGTTTTTCGCGCGATAGGGCAATTGCCTCATGATAGGCCTGCACGGCTTGATTGACATGGGCTAATTTGGCGCCGTCGCGATTGGTTTCGTGTTTGGCAGCCACTTGGTGCGCTTGGCCGAGAATGTAGTAGTAATTGTCGGAACGTTCCGCTTCCGTGACTTGTGCCGCGATTGGCCAGAGTTGTTGTAGGGCGGGCATAGGGTCTTCGGCGCTGTTGGCGTTCATGACGGCGCGAAGACAGAGTAAACGCATGTAGGTCAGCAGGGCCCGATCTTTTTTATAACCTTCCGCCACGATTTGTGCGACCGAGCTGAGCTCACGGGACAACGCCTCTTCAATCGGCGCGCTTTGATTGAGGTCGGCCGCAAACGAGCGGCTGTTTAATTGCGCGCGTAAAAGGCGGGCACCGACATGATTGGGATCAACGCGTAAGGCGGTTTCCAACTGCGCCAAGCCCTCATTGAGGTAGTGCTCGTGGTTGCCAGGTCGGATGGTGTGGTAATCGTATTGCTGGTGGTACATGTGCGCCAAGCTCACGTAAATGTCGACACTGCTGGGGGCGATGTCGATCGCTTTTCGCAAGGCGTACAGGCCTTTTTGGAAACACTCATCGGCTTCTTCGTGTTTGCCCATGGTGCGAAGTTGGCCGGCGAGCTCTGAATAAAGCACCCCTTGCAATTCGTAATTCTCGTAGAACCAAGGCTGGAAGGCGTTTTGTCGCAGGATTTCCAAGGCGCGGCGCGGTTCCTTCGCAAACCACGCCATTTGTGCTTTCACAAAGGAAGGGAAACGCGTGCTTGAAGGTGGCACTGTTTTGAGCAAACTCAAAGCACGTGCCGTGTAGCGGGTCTCAATGTCGTCAAGAATGCGTTCGCGGCGCGCGGGGTCACTGATGTTTTCGGCGGTTAAATGCGCTTCTTTGTAGAGTTCGCCGCGGCTTTGCGCAATGGCGTAGGCCAGCGCCGGTTGACGGGCGCCTCGTTGCCAAGCACGTTCCAAGTGTTCCAGTGCTGCTTCGTGGTCGTCAAATGCGGCGTAGGCGCGACCAATCGCCCAATCGGCGGCCTCGTCGGCGATGGGACCTGCATCCTCGCGCATGGCCTGCATGTCTTCAAGGCGTAATCGTAGCGATTTCATTTCGCGGCGAATATCGTGGGCCGGCAGCATGTGCGAGTAGCGGATGGTGGCTTCGATTTCTTCGGCTGTTTCGTTAAAGCTGCGCGCCCATTTTTCCCGTTGCTCGGCCTGGTGTTTAAGGTGTTGTGTGTTCAAACCCAAAGCCGCGACCAGAATGAATGCAGCCAGGCTTGCCAAAGCCGTGATTTTGTTTTGTTTGAGCTTTTTACGGGTTAGGTACCACCAGTCGGCGCCGCGCACACTGACCGCGTCGCCGCGCAGGTAGGCCTGGAGATCGTCGGCAAAGGCTTTGGCCGAGGGATAGCGGTCGGCGCGTTCCTTGCGCAAACACTTTTTGATGATTAACGCCAAATCGCGTTTGATATCCGGGTTCAAACTCTGTGGGTCAGGCGGTTCTGTATTGGGAATCATGCTAATCGTGTCGAGGCTGTTTTTGCCCATAATCGGCGGGCGTTTGCACAGGCACCAATACAAAGTGGCGCCCAGGCTGTAGACATCGCTGCGCGGGTCGAGGCAGCCTTCTTGGCCGAGCGCTTGTTCCGGCGACATAAACGACGGCGTGCCCGCGCTCCAGGCCAAGGTATCCTCTTCGGTCCAGGCCATAGCGAGGCCGAAATCCATCAGGATCGCCTTGGGTTCGGCGTCGCCTTCCGCACGCACCATGATGTTGCCAGGTTTGATATCGCGGTGAATCAAACCCGCGTTGTGGGCCGCGTGCAGGCCCATGGCGATGTCACACAATAAATGAATGTAGGTCGTCATCGTCCAATCGCCGCCGCGTTGGCTCAGCGGCGCACCTTCGATGTACTCCATCGCGATAAAGACGCGGCCTTCTTCCTCTAGCACTTCGTAAACCTGGCACACGCGTTCGTGCTGAATACGGGCTTGGGCGCGGGCTTCGCGGATCAGGCGTTTGGCGTCCTTCTGGCGGTTCTGGCGCAGAAATTTAATCGCCACGCGGCGTTGCAAACGCGTGTCCCAAGCCAAAAACACACGGCCCATGCCGCCTTGACCCAGGAAGCGTTCGGCTTGATAGCGATCCGAATGGACCAGTGGGAAATCGTCACAGGTCTCCTCGCGGTTGTACAGGGTCATGTCCGGCGTTTGCGTCGACGAAACCGTCTGGCCGCCGGCCTGCAAGCGCAGGCGGGTCACCGGCGACAAAATGCCCCGTTCTTCCAACAGCGCCAGCGGTCCGCTTTGACGTTCCAGCGCTTCGGCTCGCAATGCTTCGGCTTCGACCCTGTCGATAATGCCTTCAGCCAGGGCAACCGCGATCTCTTTGGCGACGTTGTCTGGATGAAACAAGGGGGCTCCTTGATTGGGGTTGCCTCGCCCTTCATTTTTCTTCATAGTTAAAGAACCGTTTGCAAAACTAAAAGGTGCGGTGTCGGTGGGGCGAAAGGTCCGCGACGGGTACATGGTTTAGGTCGAGGACAAAGTGGCCGCCATGGTGCGACGCGCTGTGAAGCGAGGATAATAGTATGCCTTTTTTACGAATTTTTTGGGTGAGCTTTCTACTGATCGGGTCGGTCACTGCCGGCGAGTGGGTTTTGCCCTGGCTCTCCAACCGCGACGGTGAGTGGGCCTCTTCGGTGACCTTTAACAATCACGGTGAAGCGCCTGCTTCCGTGCAGCTCACGGCCGTTCGTGCAAATGGCGATACCTTTACTGCTAACCTAGATGCGGTGGTGGCCGGTGGTCAAGTGATTCGCACCGTTGGTGACCTTTTTCCCGAGCTCGGTTCCGGCGGTGGTTTCGCGCTATTTGCCGTCTCCGAAAGCGATGCTTGGACCATTAGCGCCAAGGTCGCCTCGCTCAATACGGCCTCTGGTGATTCACCGGCGATTGCCGAGGCGGTTTCGGCGACACGCGCCGACACGCGTTTGGTTTTCCCCAGCTTGCCCTACATGTTCGGCGCCAATACCGCGCTCGTTTTAGTGAACATGGGTGATGAACCTCAAGATATTGTTCTGCAAGTGTTTACCGAACAAGGATTCGTGTGGGCCACCAATCCAATTCGCCTTGAACCACGGCGGCCTTTGCCGCAGCTCATGGCTTTGGTGTTGCCCGAACTCACCGTTTCCAGTTACATCACCGTCGTCGGCGCCCAGGCGATGGTTGGCGGCGTGTTTAATTTCAACACGCTCAATGAACCTTCGCTGATGAACGCTTTGCCGAACCCCGCCGTTAACAGCGCCCAACTCGACGAACTGGTGATGACAATGAACAGCAGCGCCGAAATCATCGCTGCTTACGGCACCGCCACCAGCGTGGTGTTTAACAAAAACGAAACGCCCAAACGCGAGGATTGTCCCGCGGTCGAAACGACCTTTAACCCCGCACAGTCGGAAAGTTTTTTGGCGGCCACCCTCGATTGGGGCGCCGGCTGTACCAACATGCTCGGTGTCTATCACGCCGGCGCGCTGGGTTTGTCGTTGTCCCGTGACGGTGGTGTCAGTGCGGCCTGGATGGCGGGCCAACTCAACTTTGATCAATTTGTGACCCGCTACCAGGGCGAGGAATTTCGCATTAACGGCACGGTTCAAGCGGAAGGTTCGACGCTGTCGGCCAATTTCCAACTCAACGGCGCATGGCAGGCTGAGGCGCTGTCGGCTTTTGCTAGTGGGGATGTGGCCGCCTCGGTGAATTTGGCGGTCAGTCGCCGCGAGGCCGGCTTCACGGTGCAGGGCGCCTACCAAACGCAAATCAACGGCGCTTCAAGTTACGACATTACCGCCGTCATTGAGGCGGGTGATCCGCTGTTTTACGACTTCACCACCTGTGCCTGGCCGACGCGTGGCACGGTGCAATTTCAGCTCTACAGCAATGCCGGTTTCTCCGGTTCACTTAATTACAACACCGGTGATTGCAACACGGCCGTGTTGACTATTGCCGGCAAATCGGAAACGATCTCGCTCGGCAGCGGCGGTTAAAGCGATGCGCCGCTTACGGCTTGGTATGTTCGCCGATGTCGACGAAATAAACATCCTTTAAACCGTTTTGCGGACCGGCCTGGAACTGGGTAAGGTCTTCCGCTTGCAACGTTTTGTTGCGCGGCAGTGACAGCGGGCGGCCCCAGATTCCCGGTTGGGACGGCACCCAGGCGCGGCTAAAGTACAACACCCGCCCGTCGGGACTGAGGCGCATGCCGTCGTCATCGGCCAGTAATACGTCGGCCGGCAACAGCGGTTTGGGTTCGCCCCAGCCGCCGTCTTTGTTGCGGAAGTAAATGTGCAGGCGACGCGCGCCGCCCAGGCGAGGCATTTTTTTGGGGATGATGAGGAACCGTTCGTCCGGTGAAACCAAAACATTGGCGCCCAACTCGGCCTCGTCGAGGATGCCGGCAACAATGGTTGCGGGATCGGTTGTGCCAAGATCGACACGCACCAAATCACTGCGCGAGAAGTCGGCGGCGACGCGGTTAAAGTACAAAATGCCGCTGTGACAGATGGACGGGAAAAATTCGATGCCGAGGCCGTTGACGCGGCGGTCCAACACGCGCGGTTCACCCCAGCCGTCATCCGTGCGAGTGACGACCCAAATGTCGCTGTTGCCCTCAGGTGCGCTAAGGCGACGGGGTCGGTCTGAGACAAAATAGACGCTTTTGCCGTCGGGACTGAAAACGGGTTCGAAATCGCTGTGTTGCCCCGAGAAAGGGACGGGCCGAGGTGGTGACCAGCGTCCGTCCTCGCGCTGGGTGTGGAGAATAAGGCCGTGGTGCCCGAGCAATAACCAAAAAACGGCCTGGCGGCCGTCGGGCGAGAAGCTGGGTTCGCGTTCGTTGAAGGCGCGCGAGAAGGTGCCGGCGCCGTAAAGGGCGGGGCTTGCGGTGGCTACGTGCTTGGCGGGCGCATTTGGGTTGGCGGCGGCGAGCAGCGTCGTCAGCGCGCAAAAGGCGAGTAGAAGTCGAATAGCAAACATATTAAAACCTTTAATAAAAATAGAGATAGGGGGCTCGCGGCGGACGCGAACTAAAAAGAATTAATGGTGGCCGGTCAGGCTCTCGCTGTCGTCCTCAACGGTCACCGTGACGTGGTGATGGACCGGTAGTGACAAAATAAAGGTGGCACCGTTGTCTTTTCCACCCGATGAGGCGCGAATGGTGCCACCCATGGCCTCAATCGCGTTACGGCAAAAGTGCAGCCCAAAGCCGTGCCCGTACTTTTTGGTGGTGAATCCGTGCTGGAACAAATTTTTAATGTTGGGTTCACTAATGCCCACGCCCGAATCGGAAATCTTGAGCACGACCCAATTGTCTTCTTCGCTAATGTCGATCTGCAAGTTCTTGCGACTGGGAGGGCACTCCTCCATGGCCTCAATGGCGTTTTTGAGTAGGTTGATCAACACGTGCAGGAAGGAGGAGGTCGGGATGGTGACCTTGGGGATGGGACGGTAGTTGCGGTGGATGCGGATGGCGTGTTTCTTAATCGCTTCCATTTGAATTTTAAGCGCGTCTTCGGTGAGTTTGGCAATGTCCTGCGCTTCCAGCCGTTCGTTGTTTTTGGCGTGGGTCTGCTGGGTCTCAATCACGTCGCGCATTAAGTGGATTTTGTCGTTAATCTCTAAAACCAAACGCTGTAGTTCTTTAAAATCTTTTTCGATGACCCCGCCGACGCGCGTGAGGTACTCCGGCAGCTTGGAACCCTTGGCGTCTTCGGTAAGGAAGGTGACCAAGTTGTCGGTGTTGGCTTCCAGTAAGGTAAAGGCTCGAGACAGCAGCGGAATCCGGCTGCGCGACACCAGTTCCTGAATGAAATTGCCGGTGACGTTGACGCTATTGAGTACGTTGGCGATGTTGTGAAGCACGCCGGTTGCAAATTCAGCGCGGCCGACGGTGTGGGCTTGGGCCAGCGAGGTTTCCTGTGCTTTTTGCAGCTCGATCTCGGCTTTTTTACGTTGGGTAATGTCGGTATTGGATCCAGACAGGCGAATGACACGGCCCTTGTCGTCGAGGACCGCTGCGCCGCGCACGAAAAACCACACGATGCGGCCGTCCTTGTGGAACATGCGGTGTTCGCCTTCGTACACATGCGGCTCGTGCGCCAACTGTTCCATGATGCGGCGGAACAGACTCTGGCGGTCCTCGGGATGAATCAGTTTGAGCCAGTCCTTGAGGTTGTTGGTGATTTCGTGATCGGAAAAACCCAGCATCGCTTTGAGGTTGGGCGCGACATACAGCCACCACGAACCGATTTTCCAATCCCAGATGCCGACCTTCCCCGCTGCTACGGCGCGCGCATACCGCTCTTCACTCATGCGTAGGTTACGTGCCCGCACTTCGACCTTGTACTCCAACTTGCGGTTGAAACTCTCGATTTCTTCGAAGAGGAAGTAATTGGTGAGCACGATGCCGGCCTGGTCGGTGATCAATTGCAATACCCGTTCGTTTTCCTGTGAAAAGGCACCGATATCCGGGTGCGATAAGTTTAAAACGCCGAGAGTGTTACCGCGGCCCTTAATCGGCAGGCACAGCAGCGACTGGATGCGGTTGGACACCTTGGACTCAATGGGAACAAAAATGGAACTTTTACTCACGTCTTCAATCAGCAGTGACGTCCCGTGTTCCGCGACCCAACCGGCGGCACCGTCGCCAATTTTCATTTTGCGCTGTAGCTTGGAAGCGGGCGGAAAGTATTTGGGTTTTGTGTTTTCTTGCCCGCGTGCCGAGACGAGAATTAAAAACTTCTCATCGGGATCCAACAACCATAGCGAGCAGTTCTCGGCGGTGGTTTCATCGATAATGAGATCGACAATTTCGGTACAAATTCGTTGCTTGTCGTGGCTCCAGCTAATCGAATCGCTGATGCGTTTGATAATCGAGAATTCTTTAACCTTGTCGACAAAAGCAGCGTTGGAGGTGGCCAGCGCCTCGGCATAGGCGTCGCGTTCACGGGTTAATTTTTGGATTTCGGCCTGCAAGGCCGCTTCTTGTGTCATGTTCCATCACCCCGTCACAAATGCCTCGAAATCGCCACGATGATTGTCGAGATCTTCGAGGGCCGGCGCCAACAGGTCGTCCGTCATGCCGTAAGTGTTGATGGCGATCGGGTCCCGTTCGACTTGGGCGTTGTCACCGCCGGAACCCAGATTAATTTGGCGGCAGCCGTAGTCGGCGGCCTGGATCACGGCGCACAGCAAGCGGTTGGACTCTTGGGCGCCGGTAATATTGTGGTGGAAATGGATCGCTTCGACGACCGGGTCGGGGAATTGCCACTTGCGTGCCAGATGGTAGCCGGCTTCGGCGTGGTCCATGCCCAGTATCCGCTGCTCGGCCTCGCCTATCCAGAGCCCTTCCTGTTTGACGAGTTTGACGACTTCGGTGTACTCCTCGTTGAAGTAGTTGTCAAAAATGACCTTACCCAGGTCGTGCAGCAACCCGGAAAGAAAAACGGTATCGCTGTCGATGTGTTTGGGCATGGGTACTTTCTTGGCGAGCGTTTTGGCTAGGGAGGCAACGCCCAGCGAGTGAATCCAAAACTTTTGCCGGTCGAACGTACCCTGCGACGCGTTGGATTGAAAAACCGATACACCCATGGCGATGGTTTTGACCATCGCGAAACCCAGTATCACGGTGGCGTGATTGATCGACGAAATATTGCGCACCTTGCCGTAAAAAGCCGAATTCACCAACCGCAAAATAATCGAACTGATCGACTGATCTTTGGACAACACTTTGCCCAAAGTGGCGGCGTTGGCGCTGGGGCTTTCTGTGGTTTTGATAATTTTTTGGATGATGGTCGGCAAGGTCGGTAGATTGTTCACCTTTTGGATGAAAATCCGGCGTTCCATTTTTTCCATGGTATGCGCGCGTCCTGTGTTACTGGGTATCTATGCCATCATACCCCATTGAAACCGGCATGAAGAGCAGAAAAGCTGGATTGGCTGAGGAAACGCCTGTTTTTGTGAATTCGGCGCTTGTCTCGGTCGCGCGCCATGCGGCCACCTCTTTCGCCGGCAATTCATCCCTTTTTTCCAACTTTGCCGCGCCCCTTTTCACGGCGTTTAAGGCTATACTTGGGGATCCTTGCGCGGAGGTGATTTAAGTTGGCTGATTTGCATAAACGCGATCTCAACGGCGACCCCATTCAGGCGTTCCAAAAGTGGTTTGAAGAGGCCCGGCAGAGCGGCGAAGCGATGGCCGAAGCGATGACATTGGCCACGGCCTCCGCCGACGGCATGCCTTCCGCGCGCATGGTTTTGCTCAAAGGCGTCGATGAACGCGGTTTTGTTTTTTACACCAACTACGAGAGCCGCAAGGCGCAAGACCTGACTGCCAACCCACGCGCCGCGCTGGTGTTTTGGTGGGAAATTCAACGCCGTCAAGTACGCATTGCCGGCACCATCGACAAGGTCGAAGAGGCTGAATCCCACGCCTACTTTCAATCGCGCCCGCGCGACAGTCGTCTCGGTGCCTGGACCTCGCCGCAATCCAAGGAAATTCCCGGGCGGACCTACCTCCTCAAAAAATACTCCGAAATGGAACGCCGATTTGGCGAGGAAACCATTCCCTGTCCCCAGTTTTGGGGTGGCTACCGCTTGACGCCGACACGTTTTGAGTTTTGGCAGGAAAACGCCGGCCGCCTGCATGATCGCTTTGAGTATTTACCGGAAGAAAAAAGCTGGCGTCTGCGTCGCCTGGGGCCGTAGCGCCCTCGTTTTATTCCTCTTGTTCGATCTCGATTAAGCGGTTTTCGATGAGGCCGAAAAAGGTTCCGCTACCCGAAAAATACCAACCGAGGTGGCGTCGGCAGGCGTTGCACAGGGCGATTTGCCATCGGTAACCGGCAAACCAGGTGAAATCGTCCGAGGGTTGACCCACGGCCATGGTGCCCGGTGCGATGCCAAAACAGGCCACGCGAAATACAAGACCCTGCGGGTTGAAAAAGGTGTGGCTGTGTTTTTCATTCATTTCCAGGCGCGCTTCGTCAAAGGTGACCAGCTCCTTGCACGCCTGACAGACAAGCCGCCGGTGAAAGGCTTTGTCGTGGTCTTGCAGGATCACCGGATCGAGGCCGTGGTCCGGTCGATCGTCCTGGGTTGGCGTGCCCTTTAACAGCAGGACGCCGGCAAGGAAGGGGTGAGTTTCCATAAGCGCCACCTGTTACCTCCTCCTGATGCGGGCCCTTGTACTGGCTTTATCGTCCATCTTTGGTGTGATCTTGACGTGAAATTTGGTGTTGGCGGACGCGTGGCACAAGGCCGGCGTTGGCGCCTTGCCCTGCATCAGGTATCATACCCTTTCCCGCCACGGCGCGCCGTGATGCGGATGGTTTTTTGACGGCCGTTTGCCGTTACATTTCCGCCAACACCCCGCCTAGCGAGAGCCGTCGTCATGCAATCCACCGCCCCCGAAAAAGTCAGAGTCTTGCGCATCCAATCACGCATTTGCATCGGCGGGCCGGCGCTGAACACCTTGTTGGTGAGCAGCGGCTTGCCCAAAGACACCTTCACGGTGCTTACCGTGGGCGGCCGTTTGTTGGACGACGAACGCAGTATGGAACCTTTTGCCTGGGATCGCGGTGCGGCCATGCACCTGCTTGAAGAAATGGGGCGTTCGATTCACTGGAGTGACGATTTCCGTGCACTGCGCAAGTTGGTGAAACTGATGCGCCTGTACCGCCCACACATCGTCCACACCCACACGGCCAAGGCCGGCGCTTTGGGGCGGGTGGCCGCGTTTTTGGCGCGTGTGCCGGTGCGCATGCATACGTTTCACGGCCACGTTTTTCACGGCTACTTCAGCGCGCTTAAAAGCAAGTTAGCGGTCGCGGTTGAACGGGGCTTGGCGGCGCTGTCGCACGCGATTATCGCCATTTCGCCGCGCCAATACCAAGATTTGGTGCAGGTCTACCGGGCCGTGCCGGCCAAGAAGTGCCACGTGGTGCGCTTGGGTTTTGAATTGGACAAAATGGCGGGCGGTCAACGCGGCCTGTTTCGCCGCCAGTGGGGCTTGGGCGACGAAACCAAGTTGGTCGGCATTTTGGCGCGGCTGGTTCCCATCAAAAACCACCAACTGCTCATCGAGGCCATTGGCTGTTGGCGCCAACAGTTTCCCGAGATTGGCCCCGATCAAGTGCGCTTCCTCATTATCGGCGACGGCGAGTTGCGGCCGCAATTGGAACAACGTGTCGCTGAACTGGGTATCCAACCTTGGGTGCTGTTTACCGGTTGGCAACGCGATACCCCGTCAATTTACGCCGACCTCGACCTCAATGTCCTGGTCAGCAAAAACGAGGGCACGCCGGTTACTTTGATTGAAGGGTTGGCTTGCGGCATTCCCATTCTCAGTACCGACGTCGGTGGTATTCGCGATTTTGCCGACGATGGATGCGGCACCATTGTCCCCGCCGATATCACGCCGGCGGCGCTGGCCGAAGCCTTGGCAAGCTTTTTGGCCGAGCCGGCGCGCTTGCAGCGCCTTGAACCGGCAGTGCAAGCCAATATCCGTGAAACCTTTCATGTCGACCGACTCGTAAAGGATATCGGCTGTCTTTACAGTCGTTTGCTGCAGGAGCGGCGGCCCCGTACCGCGGCCCGCACCACTTTAGGAGCGCCCAAATTACCATGAATTCTTCCGTCTCAGAGGCGCGTGCCGGCGCCGGTTATGCGCTTGCCGCTTTTCTATTCTGGGGTTTTGCGCCGCTGTTCTTTAAGTTACTGACCCGCGTCGGCGCCTATGAGATTCTCGTCCACCGTGTTTGGTGGTCCTGTGTGCTGCTGTGGCTGTTGCTGGCGGCGATGGGCAAAATCAAACCGGCTCTGGCGCTTTTCCGTAACCGTCGCCTCATGCTCGGTTTAACCGCGTCCGCGCTCCTGGTGGGCACCAATTGGCTGGTCTTCATTTATTCGATTGTCAGTAACCGCGTGTTGGAAAGCAGCTTGGGTTACTTCATCAACCCATTGGTGAATGTGGTGCTCGGCATGCTGTTTTTGGGTGAACGGCTCAATGGGCGTCAGTGGTTTGCCGTTGCCGCCGCCGCAAGCGGGGTTTTTTACCTGACCTGGTCGACGGGCAATCTATCTTGGGTGTCGCTCGCTCTGGCGGGGACCTTCGGTTTGTACGGCTTGCTGCGCAAACAAATTGCCGTGTCCGCCATTGAGGGATTGTTTGTCGAAACCGTATTGCTGACGCCGCTTGCTTTGGTCGTGATGGTGATTTTTGCCGTGACCGATCGCGCTGTGTTCTTGAACCTGGATCGCACCGTCGATGTTTACCTGTTATTGACCGGCTTGGTGACCACGCTGCCTTTGTTGTGGTTTGCCGCCGCCGCTCGTCGCCTCAACCTTTCCACGCTGGGGTTCTTCCAATACCTGGCCCCGTCCTGTATGTTTTTTCTCGGTGTTTTCATTTTTAAAGAGCCCTTTTCATCAGCGCAGTTGATCACCTTTTCTTTGATCTGGCTGGGTTTGCTGGTGTTCTCGCTCGATTCGCTCTACCGCATGCGCCTGCGCGCGCCGCGGCCCGGCGCGGTCTGAATCACCCTCGTCACCGTCGCTGCTTTGACGCCGCGCGGATCGGGTATAATGCCGGATTGCCGCACGCGGCTCGGCATCGGGTCGGCAGCCTTCCGGCTTCCTCAATGCGGTACTTTTAGGAGGACCTTCGATGGGTTTTTTATCTGGCAGCTTGGCCTGCACACGTTTTAATGTCGTTTCCATTCCTGAGGAACCAAACTTTGAGGCGGCCGCGTTCCGCTTGATTCAACCTGGCTCCAGCATTACGGAAAGCTCTGGTTTTGTACCGTTTGAGATTGATGAGCCCTACGATTGGGGCGCGCAACGCTACGCCTTTCGCGTGCGCATGGACAAAATCAACGTCGATTCCACCTTGGTTAAAGAACGCTTGCGCGAACTGATCAAAACCGAATTGGATCGCGGTGAACGGCTCGGCCCCAAGAAGAAAAAGAAGTTAAAAGAACTGGCCGAAGATGAAATCCTGGCGCGTTCCGCACCGCGCTCCAAGGTTATTGAAGGCATTATCGACGGGCCGATCCTCTACATCGGCAGTACCTCGAAAACCCACCTGGGCACGGTTTTGACCCTGCTCCAAAAAGTTGGGATTGAGGTTGAGTACAAAACACCTTGGCTGGAAAAAGGTTGGGAAGAAGAAGTCAGCGATTTGGTTGATCTCAAGGAGCCAGGCCAATCGTTGCACGGTAGCCGCTTTTTAAAAGAGTTACTCAATGCCGAAGACTTTATGGTTGAACCCGAGAAGGGCAGCATCAAGCTGGCAACCCACTCCAACGCCAAAGTCACGTTGACCGGCGAAGTTTTGGGTGAACTCGACCACTACCTGGAAGAAGGCGCCGAACTGTTGGCCGCCAAAATGATTTATGGCGAGCTGGCCTTCTCATTTGACGCGTTGGCTTACCGCCTCAACGGCCTCAAGTTACAGTCGGTCAAAGCTGATCACTGGACGGAAACCCTCGACGAGCGCATGGAATACCTCAAAGGCATGTGGGAAGTGCTCGACGAGAAGTTCGAAGCCCTGATGGTTCAAAACGCCCCGGTCGGTTCTCGCGAAGCGCAGCCGGTCGGCGAATAACCGCCGCGACCAACCAAAAAATGCCGGCGCAAGGCCGGCATTGATGGAGGTTGGTGACGGTGGTTTCTTGAATCAAAACGAAGTGGTACGCGGTGTTGCTCGAACGCCTTTAGCGCGTCACGAGCCGCCGCGTTGCGGTGCTTGCGGGCCGCCCGTCGCCTGGATTATCCGAGCCGTCAAGGTGAAAACGCGCTCGGGTGATTCTTTATTTCCATTTTGCCGCTTTTTTTTCAGAAAACGGCCTGCAAGCCGCGCCACAGATAAACCGAGCCAACGACCAGTAGCGTGCGGCTGCAGAGTTTGCGGAAGTGGTGTTCCTGCAAACGTTCCAGCACGAATCGGCCCAGCCAAGTGCCGACAATGGCCGTCATGACGATGATCGCAATCAGCCGTGGTGTGACCGTCGCGCTTTCCTCCATCGCCAGGAACAGGGGCCCGTAATAAGCGATTTTTATGATGTGCCCGGCCGATTGGGTGACCGACTTGGTCGCAACCACGGCAAAGCGGTCGAGGCTGCCGCGAATGAAGAAGATATCGAGCAACGGGCCCGCAATACCGGCTGTGAGTTGGGCAAAGGTTACCAGCAGACCGCACAGCACGGCGTGTTTCGGTTTGGCGAAATCAAAATGCGGCAACTTGGGTAGCAAGTTGATAAAGGGGATCACACCCAGCATTAGAAAAAGTTGGTGTTTTTCCAAAACGATGTGGGCACTTAGCACCATGGCGGCGGTTAGTGACATGCCCAGTGCGTACCAGCCGATGCCGGACCAATAAATGTGGCGCCACAATAAAAAGCCGCGAAAACTGTTGGCGCTGAGTTGGGTGATGCCGTGGATAACCATGGCGCCCGCAACGGGAAGCATCCAGGCGAAAATCCCCATCATGATCATGCCGCCGCCCATGCCGAGCGCGGCCGAAATGAAACTGGTCGCTAGAACTGAGAAACAGGTAATGAGGGCGATACTCGCCATGAAAGGCCTCGCTTTCAAATGCACAGCCGTCGACGGTCGGCGGCACAGGGCGTGGCCGCAACCCTAAGGGCTGTCTCGTCAGGGGTCGGCGCCGCCGTGGGGACTGGTGCCGGACCGATGGTGGCCCGGTCGGAATGGCCGGGCGTGCTAGTGGGGGGGAGGGATCTTCGATTCGGCCGACCGGGGTGGTGCCAAAGGGGAGGTGTGTTTAACAAGAGGTGAACCGAAGATCCCATGTTGGGGCGGCGCCGTGGGAGGCGAACCGCATCAGCGCCGTCGTGGTCGGTCGGCTGTTGTCGTCTAATATGCCGTGAAATGATTGATGCGACTAGCGATTTGATCGCATACAATAAATTCCAAAAATTCATCAATAAGGAGGTGACATGATCAGTTTGGTGGAAGCGCTGGCGGCCTTGGCCGAGTACGGCACCATGAGCAAAGCTGCACTTCGTCTGCGGGTGACCCAGTCGGCCGTTAGCAAACGCATCGCTGCCTTGGAGCGTGAGTTGGGCCGCAAGCTGGTCGAGCCCGAGGGGCGGCGTGTGCGCTTGACGCCGTTTGCGGTGCGGTTGTTAGCAAGGGTTCGTCCACTCATGGCCGATTTACGCGACGCCCTTTACGGTGAAACCGCGGCTATGAAAGGGGAGTTGGTGGTTGCGGTCAGCGAGTCGATTTTGGCGTCGTGGGGGCCGCGTTTGTTTGCTTCCTGTTTGACGGCCCTGCCGGACTTGCGCCTGATCCTCAATGCCCATTCGGGACCCATGGCGGTTGAGCGCGTGCGGGCGGGCGAGGCCATGCTGGCTTTGGTAGCGGGGCTGGATCGCGACGAACTGGAGACCCGCCATGTGCTGGAAGAGCCGATGGTGGTGATTCCTTCGGGCCTGCAGGCGTTTACGCTAGGCGGCCGTTTGGCGGTGCGTACGATTGAACGGCACTCGGAGACTTGGCGCTGTTTGAGTTTGCGTTTGCCCCGTTTGGCATCGCAGTACCACTTCAATTTGGATGTGACGGCCACCCTGCAAACCTTTACCGGAATTGCGCAAATGGCGATTGCCGGTTTGGGGCACGGATTGGTGCCGTTGGGGGTGGCGCGTTCATTGGCGGTGCCCGATCACCAGTTGGTACGCTTGCCGGGACCGCAGTTGACACGCCCGGTCAGTTGGGTAATGCGCACCAATACGGCGGCTCGACCGTTGGTGAAACGGTTTTTAGAGGTGTTTGCCGATGAAGCGGCGGTTGTTGAAGCCGACTTTGCCGGCTTTCACTAACTCACTCGGCTTGTTTGGGTTCGCCGGCTTCTTCGGATTGGCTCTTGCGCAGCTTTTTCATGATGTTCATGACGCTTTTGGCCGTAAAAGGCTTCTGCAGCACGGCGGTCACGCGGTCGCGATCGATCTTTTCAATATTAAGCCCGGTGATGAAATAAGTGGGGACCGAGTAACCTTCTTTGCGCAACCAGTTAACGAAATCGAAGCCGGATTCTTTGGGCATCATGATGTCGCAAAAGATGAGGTCGGGTGTCTTGCGGCCGCGAATCATGCGGCGTCCTTCTTCGACGGAGGTGGCGCGAATAAACTCGGCGCCCATGCTTTTCACAATAATGCTGAGCATGTCTAGGATTTGGTCCTCGTCGTCAATCGCCAGAACCGTCATGCCGAGGCAACGGTGTCCTGTTTTCACTTGGGTCGGCTGGTTGTGGCCGAAAATGGTGAGGCCTTGGGCAAGTAACGCTTTTTCAATCTCTTTTTTGAGATCGGAATTGAACTTGCGCAGCGCAATTAACTTCTCATGGCCCGGTACATTGGGCGGCAAATTGAAATGGGAGTCGTGTGCGTCGACGTAAAAAACGGGATGTTTGCTTTCGAGAAGGAAAACCAGCTTCATGTGAGGGTACGCGTGATTGCCCAGCCGGAGGTGAAAGCGCCCGTTCTCTTTCTCCAAACGCGACCACTGCAGGAGTTCTTCCTCCGAATCCAGGGCTGCCAAGGCATTCGACATTTCCTGGATCGCCGAAGGGACGCCCTTGGGATAGGCGTGCTTCAGAAACACCTGGGTGGCTAGTTGCACCATCTGATTGAGGTTCATTCTTGTGTAACCACTGGAAGGTAAAAAGTAAAGGAGCTACCTTGATTGAGACCGGAGCTTGAAGCTTCTATCTTACCACCAAGTTCGTTTAAAATCCCCTTACAAAGTGCCAAACCCACTCCAATCCCTCGTGTCATGAACTCAAACTGTCCCGTTTTATGATAGTTAACGTTGGTGACCTGGTAGAATTCATCGAAAATTTTGTCGAGATCTTCTTCTTTTAAACCGATGCCGCTGTCACGGATCTCGAACCATACGCGTTCTTCCTCGATCCACGTTTTTACCAGAATCTTGCCGTGGTCGGGTGTAAAACAAATCGCATTTTTGAGCAAGTTACTCAAAACTTGATCAATGAGATTACGATCACCTTTAATGATTGGCGGCGTTTCGGTGAGTGTCATGCTGAATTCGAGATGACGTAGTTTCATAAAAAACGACATGCCTTCATGTACTTTAAGGAAAGCTTCGTTGAGATCGACCTCTGCCAATTTCATGGGGAACTTCTTTAACGCCAGTCGTGTTAAGTCGGTAATTTTGGTGATCAAATCACTCATTTTCCCCAAATTGGTTTGGCTGATCTGCAAAACGCGTTGCGCGTCGGGATTGAGTTCGCCCAGCATGCCTTCCAACAACACGTCGATGTAACCCGAGGCGATCGACAGCGGCGTGCGCAACTCGTGTGAGGTGATACCGACGATGTTTTCTTTAAGGCGGGTTAACCGCTGCAATTCGAGGTTCCAGTTCTGGCTTTGCTCGTAGGCATGCTGCAATTCTTCTTTGCTTTGGCGCAGCTCCAGGTTGGTGCGTTCGAGCTCTTCAATTTTGACCTGGAGTTTGTTGACCAGGGTGACGTTGAAGTCCCGCAATATACGGGTTTTATTGTGCGATGCGGGTTTTTCTCGTTCGCCTTCCAAATAGCGGTGTACCTGATCCGAGAAGGTGCGCGCGTTGATCGGTTTTTCGATGTAACCGTCGCAACCGGCGACCAGCGCTTGATCGCGGTCGCGCTGTGACGTTTTCGAGGTCAGCGCAATAATCGGAATATCCGCCAGGCCTGGCACGGACTTAATTTTGGTGGCGGCACCGAGGCCGTCGATGTGCGGCAGTTCTAGATCCATCAATATTAGGTCGGGGCGCAAATCCATCGCCTGTTTGATTCCCTGAATTCCGTCAAACGCCGAGGAGAGCTTAAAGCCGGCCGGCTCGAGGATTTTTTTGATGAGGCGTTGGTTGAACTCATTGTCCTCGATATACAAGATGTGGGGCGTTTTTTCCATGGGGTAACCTTGTCGCGCGGTCGAAGATGCCGGCTTAACTCCATCAAGGTCTTTAGGTTGCGTCTTGGGGGAGCTTTAGTATGCGAATGTCGCGGCTGGTCGGTTGGCTCTGTTCGATTTTAATCAAAAAGTGAACTTTGGTTAATCCATAATCGGCCAAACGTTCCGGCCATTCGATAAATTTGATCGAGGGTGCGGCGAGTATTTCATCTAAGTCAATACTTTCCAGTGCTTCAGGGCCTTCTAGTCGGTACAGGTCGATATGGTCGATGCCGGGCCCAACAGCGTAATGATTGACGATGGTGTAGGTGGGGGAGTCGACTTCCCACGCTTTGCGCGCATCCAACCCTTCGCAAAAGCCGCGTACAAAGGTTGTTTTGCCCGCGCCTAAATCGCCTTGGAGCAATACCACGTCGCCGGGGTTGACATGCTCGGCGAATTGGGTGGCGACCTGACGGGTTTGCGTTTCGTTGCGGGTCTGTTTGAGGAAGGGAAAAATCATCGCGGGGTTCTCCAACGGCAATGGGCCGTGCGCGAGTATCCTAAGTGAATGACGGACCAATTTAGCGGTCGGCGGTCGCGGTTTTGACGCGGCTCGTCAATGGCTGCATGTTAACCAGAAGCGGCGCCTCGGGGAAGCACATTTTTCACAGGGGTCGGGGCGACGGCGGCGGTGACTGTTTCCGGCGCGTCGAGGAATTGCGGGTGTGTTTTGGAAGTGTTTGTGTCTGTTGTGTTTGTTGGGTCTGTGTCGGCTTGGGCGCGATGGGGCGCGTCGGTCAAAAACGCAAATCCTCGATGATGTCTTCAGCCGTCATGCTGTAGTCGCGGTACTGCTGTACCCAGCGGTCGGCCGCCAAACCGTGGCGCAAAACAGCGCTGAGGACCGCGTCTCCGATAGCCGCACCGCCTGCCAACATGGCGCCAATCATGCCGCTGAGAACGTCGCCGCTACCGGCCGTGGCTAGGGCCGCATTCCCGGTGCCGCAGATGAAAAGTTCGCCGTCCGGGCTTTGAATAAGGGTGCGATAACCTTTGAGCACGATCCAGCCGCCCGGGTAGTAATTGGCCAAAGCGGCAATGGCGGCGGTGCGGTCGGCTTGAACTTGGGCGGCGGTGACGCCCAGCAGGGCGGCCGCTTCCCCTGGATGGGGGGTCATCACCCATTCTGTTCCCATTGACTCGCGAAACTGGGCAACAAAGGCCAAACTGTCAGCATCCCAAACCACGCGTTGTTCGTGCAGGTTCCACGCCTCCAGCGCCTGTTGTGCGGTCGCGTTACGGGATAGCCCGGGCCCGACGACGAGGGCGTCGTAGTGTTGGGTGCCGGGACCGGCGCCGGCGTCTCCGACCATCAGTGAACCTGGCTGCCCAAAGCCTTCGGGGGCGTCGCTGAAAAGGCGCACTTTGCCGGCGCCGAACCGCAGGGCGGCACGACCGGCAAGGAAGGCGGCGCCTTGCATGCCGCGAAATCCGCCGAGCACGGCCAAGGTGCCGAAACGACCCTTGTGGCTGTCCTGCTGTCGTGGCGGCCGATCATAATCGCTTGCTTCCATGAGGAAACGGTTGACGCCCGCATCGGCGCTGAACTGTATGCCAATGTCGTGCAGTCGGATTTGGCCGCAGAAGGTACAGGCCGGCGTGACCACGTGGGCGGTTTTGAGTCGTTGAAAGGTGACGGTGACATCGGCTTTGACGACGACGCCGTCGACACGGCCGTGGTTGCCGTTGAGGCCGGACGGGACATCGACGGCTAAAATTTTGGCCGGTGCCGCATTCGCGTTGTTGACGAGGGTTGCTAAATCGCCGCTAATCGGTCGGCTTAGGCCGGTGCCGAAGAGGCTGTCAACCAGCCAGGTGACCGTCTCGTCGATCTCGGTGGCCAAGGGACCGTTCGGTGCTTCGCAGGGAACCCCGGCCGCCGTCAAGCGTTGGTAGTTCACCGCGCTGTCGCCTTGAAAAGCGCCGGGGTCGCTGATGCAACGCACGCGAACGGTCACGCCGCGCTCGTGGAGCAAGCGGGCGATCGCCAAGCCGTCGCCGCCGTTGTTGCCTGGTCCCACGAGAACGAGCACCTGATCCTGCTCGCCCAATAAGGTTCCCAGTTCCTGCGCACAGGCGCGCGCCGCATGTTCCATCAGGGTGATGCCGGGCACGCCCAATTGATCAATGGTAAAGCGGTCGGCGGCGGCCATTTGCGTGGCGGTGACAATGGCTTGCATGATGAACTCTCCGGTTGGTGGGCTTCGTGCGGCGTCCCTACTTCTGGAACAATGGGTCTAAGGTGAAGCTACCGACGGCGACGAGCTTGTGGCTAAACACGCGCCGGCCGCCCTCAACATCGCTTTCGGGAACCATCGGATCGTTTATGTCCAGTTCGGGGGTGAAGCTGCCGGTTATCTGCTTTTTCTTGTGCTTGACGGTGATGGTGAAGCGCACCGGTAGCGAAAATTTGTTGCGGTACTCGGCGACCTTTTTAACGGCGGCGTAGTCTTCCGGTGAAGGGTCTTTCTCTTCAATCGATACCGACCGCGCTTCGCCCCAAAATTCCAAGTTCAGATCGCCTTGGATGATCATTTCACCTCTTTTCTTCATGCGCCCGCTCGGCGTGAAGGTGACTTCGCCGATATCAAAGCCGCCGCGGTTGAAGGCGACATTTTGATCGTAGTTAATTTCGGTTTCGCGTTTTTCCATGACTTTGATCAAATGATCGGTGGTGATGTTGGTTTTGGCGACGTGGCGCTCTTCGCGGTATTGGTAACGCTTCTCGAATAACAAACGTTGACTGCCTTCGATGGTGTGGGTCAACAACATGCTGGTTTCACCGAGGTCGTTGATCTGGAAGCGCAACGTTACGTCGATGTCGACCTTGAAATCGCTCTTCTCTTTAAAAAAAGCAACCGGCACGGACGCTTCACCGCGTTTCTCAAAGCGGGTTGCCATGTACTGGCTAAACAGCGGGCCGTCGATTTGGATGGCAAGGTTGCCTTCCCAAAGGGCGCCGTCGAGTGGGGCAAAGTCAATGCTGTCCTCTGAGAGGGGTTCCGAAGCAAGGCCGATTGCCTGCGTCAAGCAACCCAGTAAACAAAGGGACGCGAGTAAGTGCCGAGGGTGAAACATGGAGAGCTCCTTGAGCGAAGAGAGTAACCGGGTTGATTGAGTCATGGGGCTGTCGCGAGTGATTCTACCGCGAAGCAGAGGTGGCCGGCATAGGGAAATCGCCACCGCGCGGTACATCGAACTGTCGCTTAAAGCTGACGGACCCTGTCTGTTTTGGCGATCAGGTGAGGCGCAAAGCGTTGCGAAAAAACCCGGTCCGCTATTTTGGCCCCGATTGGTTGGGCGCGAAAACGAGATCGCTCACGAATTGCGGTTCACAGGTCCTCACCCTGCGCCAAAAAGCCGTGCTATCGTGCCGCGGCGGCGGTGTGGCCCGTGATTGCTAGACAGGCTGGTGTGGTATTAAGTGGCGTTAAGCTAGTTGTTTTGCTCGTTTTTTTTGTCTGTCGGGCGGTGGGCTTGAGACTTGGCTTGGGACTTGCTGCTTGGCGCCCGGGTGCGCAAGCCGGCTCACCTTGGCCTTGTTCTCGCCCCCCCTTGTGCCGGCGCCCTCATTTGGCGCCCAACTGTTTGGCACGCACGCTTTAATTGACAGTTGCTTCGTGCGTTTCCTAAGATGGTCAATTCGGCTTCGCCGCAAGCCGGGGTTCTGTGTCGCTTCGCGTTGTGCGGGACTCGTTGAGGATCGGTCGCCACGATGGGCGCCCGGCGTTGTATGAGTACTTTGTTTATCGGGATTCGGTCAATCGACGTTACCGGTCCCCACGATTCGAGGGAGGATCGCCTCTTATGTTTCTCAGGCATGCCCGTTTTTCATTCATTTTGTTCGCTCTAATCGCCGTCGGTTGTTACCGCGAATCCGGCGAGGATGTTCTGCCGGTGACGGCAACCCGAATCACCAACGATGTGCGGGACCTGTTACCGACCGGCAAAGAAAGCACGGGCAAAATCGGCGACTACCTCTTGCAAAACTCGCAAATCCAAATGGTGGTAGACGGCGCGGTCGGCAGTGCGGCGCGCAATCAGTTTTTGGCCCAAAGCTCGGGCGCGGTCATCGATTTTTCCAGTGTGACCCTGGGTTCCGATCGTCGTTTTCGTTCCTTTAATGACGATGGCCTGCACCTGTTGACGCAAACCGTTAACATGAACCGCCATACCCCGATCGCCTACGAGCGCATTGAAGTGCTGCGGGATCGCGAGAGTTCCGCCGCCTTGCGCTTGACCGGTTTCGTTTACGACAGTGACGGTTCCCTGGCTGCGTCGGGGGTCCCGGTTGACAGCAATGGTCGCGTCGTCGGGGTGCAGGTTCAAACGACCTACAGCATGCCTGACCGTCGCGGCGACGATCCCGCCTTTACCAGTGATGAGAGCGGCACCCGTACCGGCGGCAATGATTTGCCCAGCCAGCTCGGCACGGTTAATGAAGATTCCACCGTGCGTTACACGATTGTCACGACCCAAATTGTCAACAACAGTGACCGTGAGCTGCCCATTTTTACCGTCAACGACGTCATGGCTTACGATAACCAGGGTCTCGAGCCTTTCATTCCTTATCCCGATTGGGGTTATGCCTTGCCTGAGGTTGCCGACCGAGCGCAGCGTTTCGCCTACCCGCACTACGTGCAACTGGTCCCGCTGCAGCAGTTCACTGCTGGTTACGCGATCTATGATGACATGACCGGTGTGGTCATGGCCGAGCACGAAATCGTGCCGGAAGAGCGTCTTGCCTACACATACGTCGGCCGCTCCGCATTACCGAACCAAACCATGGCACCTGGCGGCCAGTACACTTACATTCGGAAAATGATGGCTTTCGGCAACACGACGCCGTTGGGTGTCAACAACGCCGCCCTGCTCGATTTGGGCTATCGTCCTCCCGCCGGCAGCCCGCTTCACCAACTTGGCGGCATGTCGTTTGTGTTTGGGTTCCAGGATGCGCCGAGTGGGCGTTGGTGGGCCTCGTACATCAACCAATCAATTAGTTACTTTAACGGCCAAGCCTACGTTCCGTTGGAAGCAGGGCGGGACTATCCTTACCTCGGTGAGTCGAGCCTGCCCAACAACTCACGGCTGGTGCAACTGCCTGCCGGGCAGATTGCGTTTCATGCCGAGCCGATTAACAACCCGCCTTTTTATACGGAAACTGTCAACGAGGCGGCGCGTGACGACGACGGCCAGATTGTTACCGATGAAGACGGCAACACCGTTTTCGTTGAGAACACCATTGAAATTAGCGCTGACGAGCAGCGCAACCTGCCGCGGATCGACCTTGCTGAAGAGCGGCACCTTCCCTTTGGTCTCAACCTCGCCACCACTGAGCAGCGCGAACTGATGGGTCGCGTGATCTTTACCAAGGAAAACGGTGAGATTGACTTTTCCTTGGGTAACTTGCCGCGCGTTAACGACGGCAACCAAATTTTGTTGACCTTGACCACCGAAATCGATACCCGCATTCCTTTGGGTAACTACAACGTGTACATGAGCCACGGTCCCTTGTTCAACGTGAACATCGCGCCGGTGGTCGCCCAAGAATCTGTGAATGACGACGGGCAAGACACGACCGCCGCCGATCCGCGCCGCCTGTCTTTTGAGATGGCGCAAGCGGTTCAGTTTCCCGGTTACTTCAGTGCCGATTTCGACGCGCGCACCCTGTTGGACCGTGCCGGCTTAATGGATACCGGTGAGTCGATTGGTTATGCTTTTGCCGAGGATCTCGACGTTGCTTTTTATACCGATAGCGACGTTGTGGCACGTACCGAATTGTTGCTGCGCGCCCAGGCGCTGGTGCTCGGTTCCTTTGATACCGACGACAATGATAACGACGTCGACAGCTTGTTCGACGAACTGACCGCCGCGCGCGCTACCGCCGTACTGGGGCGCGACAGCGAGGGGGCTTGGGGTCGATTTGCGCTTCTGAGCCTGCCGCGTGAAGAGCAGCAAACCGACATCGTCGTGCCGCCTTTTGAACGTACGCCGAGCGCGTTTTTTGACACCGTTCGCGACCAGATTCCCGGCGTTTTGGTTCAAGTCGTTCGTCCGCGCAACAGCGACCAAACCGAAGGCGGTTACTTCAACGCGCTCGCGCAACGCAACGGTTTGCCGCTTGACCAACCGATTCCGGTCGACAGTTCCGTTTTCCAAAGTGCCTCCGGTTCCGGGTCCGGCACACGTGCAATTGATTTCGACTTGCTGCAAGTGCTCGCCGGCAACCGGTACGATGAGTATCTGTTGACCCGGGCCGATTGGTTCAACTTGCTGGAGTCCGGTATTTTCAAACCGGCGACCGGTGGCTCTTCCGCCGGCCGTTTGCGCGAGCTTTCCGTCGGTGCCGTGCGCACCTGGGTTGCGGTTGAAAACACCGTTCATCGCGACAATGACTTGGTCGAGTTTTGGACCAACGCCGCCGCCGGCAATAGCTTTGTTTCCAACGGGCCCCTGATTGAAGCTTCCGTTAACGGAGCTTCCTTCGGCCAAGAAGCCAATGCCAACGGCAACCAAGTCACGCTGAACCTCAAAGTGAGCGCGGCGCCTTGGGTTCCCGTTTCCGAGGTTCGTGTGATTGTCGACGGTGTCGCCCAACCCGTGGACCTCGCCATGAACAGCGACGAGGTCGTTCGCTTCGACGGTCAGGTTACGCTGAACTTGGAAGGCAGCCGCCGTCACTGGATTGTGGTTGAGGCCGGCGCTTCCCTGCAGCAACTGCAAAGCGGTGCCGCCGCCGGCGGCGTCTACGGCGTCGTTATGCCCGGTCACTTACCGCTGGCCTTTAGCAACCCGATTTTCGTTCAAAACTAAACGCGCGTGGTCATCCACCACCAAATGGTTAACGGCGAGCTCCTGGCTCGCCGTCTTTATTGCGGGGGAAAACATGAAAAAAGTTCTGGTTCTCGGGGCGGGCATGGTGTCGCGTCCTTTGGTCGATTATCTGCTCGATAACGGGTACGCGGTCACCCTGTGTGATCGCTTTGAACAACAGGCTCAGGCCGTCACCGACGGTCGCCCGAACACGACGGCCCTTAAGCTGGAAAGCACCGAAACGGAACGCATTACCGAACTGGTCGGCGACCACGATTTAACCGTGAGTTTGTTGCCGCCGGCGCTGCACATCGACGTCGCGCGCATTGCCCTGGCTGCCGGTAAACATTTCCTGACCGCTTCTTATTTGTCCGAAGCTATGAAAGCCCTTGCCGACGAAGTGACCGCCAAAGATTTGGTTTTTCTCAACGAAATCGGGCTCGATCCCGGTTTGGATCACATGACCACCATGGAAATCATCGATTTGGCCGCGAGTGAAGGTTACGACATCGTTTCCTACGAATCCCATTGCGGCGGCCTGCCCAGCCGTAAAGCCGCCAACAACCCGCTGCGTTACAAGTTCAGTTGGTCACCGGCCGGCGTGCTCGGCGCCCTGCAGCGTCCTTCCAAGTTCCGACGCGATGGTGCTGTGCTCGAGGTGCCGGGCGAAGACATGTTGGCCCATGCCGAGGTCTTGCATATTCCCGGCGTCGGTGTGTTCGAATCCACGCCCAATGCCGATTCCTTGTTCTACGGCGACAGTTACGGTCTGGACAAGGCGCAAACCCTGCGTCGCGGCACCTTGCGTTATCCCGGTTGGGCGCGGTTCTGGCGTTTCATGCTGGCCCACAACCTCACCAATCGCGACAACAAATTGTCCTTCGACAACGAACAAGCGGGCCGCGCGTTGGCACTTCTGGCCGGCTTGCCCGCCGATACTTCGTTGCGCGCCTTGGTGCAAGCCGAAGCGCCCGAACACGCCTCCGTTTTTCTCGAGATTTTGGCGAGCTTGGGCCTGCTCGACGACGACGTGCGCCTCAGTGGCGAATACACTTGCTTCGACATCCTCTTGGAACGTGCGTTGGCGACCTGTCAATTCGACGCCGACGAAGCCGATCTGGTGGTGTTGCACCACGAGTTCATTGTTGAAAAAGACGGCCGTCGCGAGCGTTGGACCTCTTCTCTGGTGCTCGAGGGTCTGCCCGCCGAAAAGAAAACCGCGATGGCGTTGACGGTTGGGATTCCGACCGCGATTTCGGCACACCTGGTGTTGCAGAAGCGCTTCCCGCAGCGCGGTGTCCTGATTCCCATTGCGCGCGAAATTTACCAGCCGATTTTGGCGGAAATGGGTCGCCTCGGTTTCCACCACGAAGTCAAACGATATCCCCTGTAAGCCGCCGGCGGTCGCCCTCACAGGCGGCCGCCCGTGCTTGCCACCCCCGGAGGCAGAGCCATGGCCTGGACGCCGCAACAGGCGATTGAACGCCGTATCACCGTTTATCGCAGCCGCGAGAACCGCATTCAGGCCCGCATTAATTTTTTGGCGGTGGTGCGGATCGCCGTCTTTTTGGTATCCCTCGTCGGTGGCGCCCTGATTTTCTCACCCGCCGTGCGCTGGCTGGGTCTGCCTACTTTTTTTGGCGGGGCCGGCGTGTTCCTTTACCTGATGGTTGTGCACGATCGCTGCTACCGTTTCCGCGAATGGTGCCGTTTTATGTTGCGCGCTGCTGAAAACGATTTAGCGCGGGTTACCGGTCGCCTTGCCGACGTTGAGGTTACGGCGCCGATTGACTTTCCACCGGACCATCCCTTTGCCCACGATCTCGATTTCGGCACCCCTTATTCGGTGCTGAAGTTGATCGATAACTGCTACCACCAACGCGCCAAAGCATTGTTGCGTCAATGGATTGACGGGACTGATAGCGCCGCCTCGATTGAAGCGCGTCAAGCCGCCGTTGCCGATTTGGCGCCCCGGGTGCGTTTGCGTGCGCGTTTTGGTTTGGCGGCTTGGCTCGATTCGCGGCCTGATTTGGATCCCAGCGATTTGGCGGCTTGGCTGCGTGAACCGGAGCCTTGGACCCTGGGTTTGCCCGCCTATGTGTTCGGCCGACTGTCGGCGGCGGCGGCCTTGATCTATTTCGCTTTGTTGGTGTTGGTCAATTCTCCGGCATTGGTGGCGCCGGGTGACACCTTGTTTGTTTACAAAGGCTTGCTCGATTCGATGTTTTTGCCCGTGCTCGGGTGGCAATTTGCCGTCTTTGCCTTTTTCGACTTTTTTCAGAAGCGTTTCTACGCGGCCTTCATGCAGCGTGGACGCACGATTGCGGCGGTTTGCGCGGTTATGAGCCATTTCGAACGATTGCGTCCCGAAGCGCCGTTGTTACAAGAGATTCAAACCGGCTTGGCCTTCGAAGGCCAAAGCGCAACCGAACGCCTGCGTTTGCTGTTGGCTGTCAACGAGAAACTGCAATATCGCGGCAACGGTTTCGCCCATGTGTTGCTCAATGTGCTTTGCCTGTGGGATCAGCACCAGTTGCGTCGCTTGGCCGGCTGGCGGCGTCGTTATGGCCAGGCCTTGCCGCAATGGGGCGAACAGGTGTTTCCCATTGAAGCTTTGTCGGCCCTGGCCAATTTTCATCGCCTCTTTCCCGAATACCCCTTTCCGACCCTGGTTGATGCCGACGCCGTGCACATTGAGGCGACGGCACTGGCACATCCCGGCATTCGTGCCGAAGACCGGGTCGGCAACGATTACCAGTTGCAAGGCAATGGCTTGCTGCACTTGGTGACCGGCTCCAACATGAGCGGTAAAAGTACGTTCCTGCGCACCTGCGGCGTAAACCTCGTGCTCGCGCGGTTGGGCGCGCCTGTTTGTGCCGAGGCCTTGACGTGCAGTGTGCCGCGCCTGTGGACGAGCATTCGCATTCAGGATTCACTCGCTGAAGGCGTGTCTTACTTCTACGCCGAGGTCAAACGAATTAAGTTGATTCTCGATGAGATCGCCCGCGATGAAACGCCCGCGTTTTATTTGCTCGACGAAATCCTCAAGGGTACCAACTCGCGTGAACGTTTGATTGCCTGCCGGGCGATGGTCGATTTTTTGATCCATCACAAGGCCAGTGGTTTGATTACCACCCATGACCTGGAACTGATTTCCTTGGAAGGCGAATACCAGGGTGAAATCCTCAACTATCACTTCCAGGAGCACATTAAGGACGAGGCGATGTTCTTCGATTACCGCTTAAAACGCGGGCAACTGACCTCAACCAACGCTTTGCGCGTTTTGCGTTTTGCCGAGGTTCCGCTCGATTTTGCGCGCTACGAAGATGGGGCCGACTAATGCAGGTCGCGTTCTGAGCGGAGGCGTTCGCCTGTGGTATGCTGAACGCCACTTTACTCATAGGACGAACCCATGCCAAACCTGCCTTCGTTAGCGCAACTCGCTGACAAAGTTGAAGAACTGCTGTATGAAACGGCGGAATTAGCCACTACGCCGGTGCCCCATGACCGCCCCTTGATGGGTGAGATCGGTCTCGATTCACTCGACATGATTGAACTCGGTTTCGCCATGGACGAATTTTTTGGGTTTCAGTTTTCGGACCGTAATGCCGTCGAATTGCTCGACCAAGAATTGGGCGGCGGTGTGTTGACGGCACCGACCGGCTATCTCACCGAGCAGGGTCGCGCGATGGTGTTGCGGCGCATGCCCGAATTGGCGCATCTCGAGTTACCGGAACCGTTAAAGATGGTGGACGTGCAGCAGTTTTACACGCTGGAGACCTTCGCGCGTCTCATGCAAGAGTTTTACCTGGCCCTGCCGGAAACCTGCCCGACCAATGGTGAAGCGGTGGTCGTGGTTGATTTTGTGCCTCAAACCGCGACAAGTGGCACACGCGTGGAACCGCCCAGCGGTGATGCTTTGATCGACGCTTGGGTCGCAAACACCGCGCGCGAACTCAAGGCCGAGGCTGTCGGCTAGGGGAGGAAACCGTGCTCCTGTTCCTCGCTGTAATGGCTTTTTTCGGTGGCTTGCGCCTGCTGGAGCTGGCCGTCTCCCAGCGCAACTGGAAGGCCCATCAAACGGAGCAGCGACGCCGCTTGCGCGAGCCGTTGTTCCTGTGGATGGTGTTGTTGCACAGCTCGTTATTTGTTGTCCTACCGCTCGAATATTTCCTCGGCGGGCCGCGCCTGGCACTCCCGTTATCGGCCGTTGCCGCCGCGATCCTCGTGTTGGCCTTGGCGCTGCGTGTTTGGACGCTGGTCACCATGGGCCGCAGTTGGAATGTGCGGGTCGTTTACGGCGACGATTACCCGATTGTGTCGCACGGCCCGTTCCGCTACATCCGTCACCCCAACTACCTCGTCGTAATCCTAGAACTCTTGAGTCTACCCTTGGTATGGCACCTCTACTGGAGCGCGTTGTGGCTCAGCTTGTTCAACGGCGTGGTGCTCTATTTCCGGATTCGCAATGAGGAGGCGGTGTTGTCGCGGAACCCCGCATGGGTGGCGGCCATGGCCCACAAACCACGTTTCCTGCCGGTGAGGAATGGTTGAGCGGCGTATTGTCGTGAACAAAACGGCGTCATTCCGGCGCCAACCCTTTTTGCCCAACGTGCACTCACCGAATAAAGGGCGAAACGCAAGGCGCCCTTCCTCAAAAGAATTTGGCCAAGTTACCCGGCGGTTTGGAGACAAGCGAGCCCAGGATCATGGTGATACTCGACAAGCCGATGACGGCCGTAACCGCCATGATGTCGGTGGTGCCGATGGTTTTGCTCCCTGAGGAGAAGAAGTACAGCCAGGCGACGGCGGTGGTGAAAACCGAGGCGTAGGCGCCGACGGCCGTGGCGCGTTTCCAGAACAGGGCGGCAATCAAAATCGGCAGCAAACCTGCAAAGCCGGTGAACGACCAGATGCCCAGCTTGAAGATGCTGCGTGGGGCGACCAGCGAGATGCCAAAGGTTAGTGCGAGTACCAGGAAAATGAAGAGGCGGCCCCACCAGACTTGTTTGGCTTCGCTTACTTCGCCGCCGATGCGGTAGTGACGCACGATGTCTTGGGTGAACATGTTGCCGAGGGCCAGCGTTTGCGAGTCGAGTGACGACATAATTGCGGCGAAGACGCCGGCGGCAAGCAGGCCGCCCAGCACGCCCGGCGCGTGTTTTTCCACCATCATGATGAGCACACCGTTGGCGGCGGGGCCTTGCAAGTTGGGGAAATCGACGGCGCCGGCCATGCCCAGCAACACACTGGGCACCCAAACCAACGCAATACACAGCGGGTAAAAAATGATCGGTCCCTTGAAGGTGGCTGCGCTGCGGGCGGTGAGCCAGTGGTTGAACAGGTGGGGGAACATGCCCGCCGAAAGAGGAATGGCGCTGTATGTAACCAGCAGCGCGGGTGAGATATGCTCGCCGCGCACCAGCAAATGCGATTGATGGGTTTGCAGGTGGTCCATGACGGCGCCGAGTCCGCCCAGCTTACTCATGATGACGACGGTCGCCAAGCCGCCGAGGGTCATGAAAACCAGCGTTTGGAACGTGTTGACCATGGCGGTGCCGCGCATACCGCTGCTGGTGACATACACAAAAATCACCGCACACACGGTTAAGCTGCCGACCCAGTAGGGGATTTGGCCGTTCGTGATTTGTTCAAACGTGAGACCGGCACCCATGACGCCGATGAGCAGATAGGGGAGCAACAGGCCGACCAGCACCAGGAACAAGACCAGGCCGAGATGGTCGGCTTGGAAGCGGTCGCGGAAGTATTGGATTTGGGTCAGGTAACCGTGGCTTTTTCCGATGTGCCAGACTTTGGTACCCACATAGAAAAACAGGGCGGGGACAACCAGCGCCGAGGAGGAGGCCATTAATCCGAAGACGCCGATCCCTTCGCGGTAGGCTTCTCCAGAGGCACCCAGCAAGGCGAAGGCGGTCATATGGGTGCCGAACAGCGACATCAACAGGACGAAGGGGCCGATGGTGCGGCCGGCGACGAAAAAGTCCTCGCCGGTATTGCTGAGCCGACGGCGGCTCCACAGGCCGATGGCGAGTACGACGAACAGGTAGCCGATCAAAAGCGCGATGGTCATGATTCATCTCCCGAATGGTCGTCGTAGGGCCAGGCGAAACGGACCATGAGATAAAAAAAGGCGATGAGACCGAGGCTAAAGAGAATGTGGTAGGTGAGGCCGATCGGGAGGCCGAGCAGGCGGGCGGTGTTGTGCTGGTTCCACACATCGATGCGCAGCACGAACAAAACGCCGAGTGCGAGAAGGAACCAAACGCCGCGGCGGCGAGTTGGTTGGGTCATGGGATGTCCTTTGGCGCGAGCGACGCGACGGCGTCGGTTTTAGAATAAAGCCTTGTGGCCTTCTACGTAGGTGACGCCGTTTGGTTTGGCGCGGTGCCGATTGGGTTGCGCCGTAGCTTAACCCGCCGTGCGGCAAAGTAAAAGGGCGGCATGCCGGCAAGGGCGGCCCGCTGTGGTCGTCGGCCTGGGTAAGAAGCGCGCGCCCGCCAACGCGATACTCGCGCTCTTTCGTCGGATCAGGTATGATATTGGGCTTATTATTGGATGAAAAGAGGTTCGCTTGGCCACAAAACATGAAGAATTGATCGCCAGAGAAGGTTGGGTTTTTTTGTTCCCAACGATTTTGCTTGCCCTGGTGCTGTTTGTCTTCGGATTTACCATTTTAGGGAGTATTGCCGCGGTGTTGGCCGTTTACATCGCTTATTTCTTTCGCAACCCCTATCGTCAAATCCCCGACGATCCCAAAGGCATTGTTTCACCGGCCGATGGTAAGATCGTAGCGATCCGTCATCTCGACGACGGACGCGTCATGATTTCTGTGTTTCTCAATATCTTTAATGTCCACGTTAACCGTAGCCCGATCGCGGGCGAGGTCGAGACGGTGCTGCACACGCCGGGCAAGTTCCTGGCGGCGTACAAGGAAGAAGCATCGACCCTCAACGAACAAAACAAAGTGGTTGTTCGCGACGGCGATTTTGTCATGGAAGTGATCCAAATCGCGGGTCTGGTGGCGCGCCGCATTATTTGTTGGACCAAGCAGCAAGATACCCTGGCGCGGGGTGAGCGTTTTGGGTTAATTCGATTCGGATCGCGTGTCGATCTTTATTTCCCCGACGAATGCGACATTTTAGTAAGCGTTGGTCAGATCATTAAAGGTGGGTCCGACCTCATTGCCCGGCGACGTTAAGCGTGGACCGGGAACGGGCGCAAAGGGAAGGTTCATGAAAGCAAAAGCGAAACCGGCACGCAAGCCGGAATGGTTGCGGATGAAGTTGCCGGGGGGCGACCAAGTCCACGAGATTAAAAGCCGCTTGCGGGAAAAGAAACTGTTTACCGTGTGCGAAGAAGCGCGTTGTCCCAACCTCGGTGAATGCTGGAGTCAAGGAACGGCGACGCTGATGATTTTGGGTGATACCTGCACGCGTGGCTGCCGTTTTTGCAACGTCAAATCGGGCAACCCACGCGGGTGGCTCGATCCGCTCGAACCGCAAAAAACAGCCGAAAGCGTGATTGCCATGGACTTGAATTACGTGGTGATCACCTGTGTCGATCGCGATGATTTACCCGATGGCGGCGCCGGCCAATTTGCCGCCGTCATTCGCGAAATTCAACGGGTCAAGCCGGATTGTTTGGTCGAGGTTTTGGCCTCTGACTACGCCGGCGTGCGGGAAAACATCGCGACCGTGGCCAATGCCGGGCCCGATGTGTTCGCTCACAACCTGGAAACCGTGAAACGACTGACACCGACCGTGCGCGATCCACGTGCCGGTTACCAACAATCGCTCGAGGTTTTGGCTTACATCAAAGAGCTGGAACCCGAACGCATCACCAAGTCCAGTCTGATGCTGGGCCTGGGTGAAACGCGTGATGAAGTGCTCGAGACCTTTGCCGATATGCGCCGTCACGGCGTCGATGTCGTGACCCTGGGTCAATATTTGAGACCGTCGCGCAAACATCTGGAAGTGGTGGAGTACTTAGCGCCCGAACGCTTTGACGCGCTTGCCGAAGACGCGCGGCAAATGGGCTTTTTGTATGTGGCGGCCGGGCCCATGGTCCGCTCGTCTTATAAGGCGGGCGAATATTTCCTCGCCAACCACCTTGCACGCCAAAAGGCTTATCGGGTTCGGGGGCAAGAGAACCCGCCGGCGGCGGCTGAACGGGAGCACGACCAATCGGCTTCCCGGCCTTTTTCCGTTTAGGGAGAGGCGGTGGTTCCGTCGAACCACACAAACTGTTTTCAATTGATGGAAGGAGACATCCATGGCGCACGAGTTTAAGTTGCCCGAAATCGGTGAAGGGGTCATCGAGGGCGAGATTGTCGAGTGGCACGTGAAGCCCGGTGACGAAGTTCAGCCGGATACCCAACTGGTTGCGGTTTTGACTGACAAAGCAACCGTCGAAATTACGGCGGATTTTCACGGTGTAATTGATGCTGTTCGCGGCGAAGGCGGCGACATTGTCGAGGTCGGCTCAGTGTTGTTGACCTGGCGTGACGTCGGTGCCGTCGCGGCGCCCGCGGCCGAACCGGCCGCCCCGCAAAACGGTGCCCAGGCCCAGGTCGGCGTCGCCGGCACGGTGACCGAATTTCAATTACCTGAAATCGGCGAAGGCGTCATGGAAGGTGAAATCGTCGAGTGGCACGTCAAAGTCGGCGATCAAGTGATGCACGACCAGCCGATTGTGGCCGTGTTGACCGATAAAGCCAGTGTGGAAATTACCGCGCCGCACGATTGCGAAATCCTGTCGACCGTCGGTGAACCTGGCGACATTATCGAAGTCGGCCAAGTGATCATGACCTACAGCGCGAAAGAGGGTGTCGTGGTGGCGCAACCCGCCGCCCAAGCCGCCGGTACCGCTGCCGCCGGATCAGGTGCCGCCGCGCCAAGTGTCGCCGCACCGGCCGCCTTTGTCGCTGAAGTGGATCCCGGTCAGAATCCGTCGATTAGTGCCTTCGGGACGCCTTTGGCCACGCCCGCCGTACGGCGTTTGGCGGCCGCCTCCGGCATCGATCTCAGTCGGGTCAAAGGCAGTGGTCCCAACCACCGTATTACCCGTGCCGATGTGGAACGCGTCGTCAGTGCGGCTAAAAGCGCCGACCAAGCAGCGCCCGCCAAGGCGGCACCCGCCAAAACCGCTCTGGCGGCTCCGGCGCCCACACCCGTGGCGATTCCCGCCGGTGACGGCGAGCACCGCGAAAAAATTCGCGGTCTGCGCAAGGCTATCTTCCAACAAATGGCCAAATCCAAGCGCCACATCCCGCACTTCACCTATGTCGACGAAATCGAAATGGATCGCTTGATCGATATTCGCAACCAACTCAAACCACTCGCCGCCCAGCAGGACATCAAGCTGACGTTTTTGCCGTTCATCGTGAAAGCGGTGGTTTTGGCGTTGAAAAAATTCCCCATGATGAATGCTTCTATCGATGAAGAAGCCGGCGAATTGGTTTACAAGCAGTACTACAACCTCGGCATCGCCACCGCGACACCTTCCGGTTTAACCGTGCCGGTGCTCAAGGGTTGTGATCAAAAAACCGTGCTGCAGTTGGCCAAAGAGATGGTGGAAATCACCGACCGCGCCCGCAAACAGCGCTCCACCATGGAAGACATCAGCGGCGGGACCTTTACCATCACGTCTTTGGGCCGCCTCGGTGGTTTGCTGGCGACACCCATTATTAACCACCCCGAAGTCGGCATTCTCGGCATCCACAACATGCAAGAACGCGCGGTGGTGCGCGACGGCCAGATCGTGGTGCGCAACATGATGAACATTTCGTTGTCCTTCGATCACCGCGTGATTGACGGCGACGTCGGCGCGACCTTCGCCCAAGAAGTAAAGCAATACTTGGAATGTCCGAGTAAATTAATGTTGGCGATGGTTTAGTTCCGAAGAGTCTTATATCGGGGAATCAACCAAGGTTGTGTCGAAAAAAAATCAATCAATGTTGGTTCCCCGCCAACGGCTTATGTTAAAGTTAAGCACTCCCACGATTGATTTGTTCCGAACCGAAAGGCCGTTCATCCCTTGAACTGCCCAAAACCCCTGTCGAAGGAAGTTGGCGCCTATGAAAGTCGAATATATCAACCCCTTCATCGAATCGACGCTGAAGTCTTTGGAGATGATGGCTCAAATTACGGCCACGCGCGATAACCTCTCGCTCAAGCCGGATTTGATCACCACCTACGATATCTCCAGTATCGTTTCCTTGACCGGCGAAGTAGAGGGTTCGATTATTGTTTCTATGCCTAAGGAATTGGCCTGTAAAGTGGCCAGTAACCTACTCATGGAAGAATGTACCGAGGTCGATCAAAACGTCCAGGACGCAATCGGGGAAATGGGCAACATCATTGTCGGCGACGCGCGACGCGCGCTCGTTGCCATGGGCAAAAATGTCACCATTTCACTGCCCAACATTGTGTTGGGGAAAGGCCACGCCATTGCGCGTAAGGGCATCCCTTGTATCGCCATTCCCTTTAACACCGACTTCGGTCCCTTCGAAGTTAACGTCGGCCTTAAAGAAAATTAATCCGCGCCTTTTTCGCGCCTTGCCTAAACGGAACCCCATGGTTCCGTCGATGACCCGGGTCCTCCCGGGTTTTTTGCTTTTTAGACCGAACGCGGCGGGGGTGTCGGACTTTCTCCACGCGTGCTCAGTTGCCCGCAGGCGCCCGCCACATCGCGACCACGACTGCGTCGGATGGTGACAAAAACGCGTTCGTCCATCAGGTATTGGTAAAACCAATTGAGCCGTTCTTCTTGCGGCTCGTGCATGCCGGGGCTGAGCTCGTGTTCGTTCATGGGGATGAGATTGACCATCGATGGGAAGCGGCGGCTCATGGCGCACAGTGCTTGGGCGTCCTGTTCGCGATCATTGACGCCCGCGATGACCACGTAGCTGAGCATAATGCGTTCGCGTCGACGCAATGGGTATTGTTCAAGGCAGGTAAGCAGGTGTTCCAGGTTGTAGGCGCGGTTGACCGGCATGATGCGCGAGCGGTCGGCATCTTGGGTGGCGGCAATGCTCACCATGAGCTGCGGTCGCTTGGGAAAACGCGCCATGGCTTCGATTTTGGGGACCAGGCCGCTGGTGGACACGGCGATATCGCGTTCGGAAAGGACCAAGCCGTGGCGGTCAGTGAGAATATCAACCGTTTTCATGAGGTTGTTGAGGTTGTGCAAGGGTTCACCCATGCCCATGAACACGACGTTAAAACGCGATTTGTTGCCAGGTGGGTCGGGGTGCAGGCGTCGCATGGTTAACACTTGGCCGACAATCTCGCCGGCGGAAAGGTGTTTGCGGAAGCCCATGGCGCCGGTCGCACAAAAGGTGCAGCCCATAGCACAACCCACTTGGGAGCTGATGCAAAAGGTGTTGCGGTTGGCGAACGGCATGAAAATGCTTTCGATTTTGGCGCCGCCGGCGAGGTGATAAAGGTATTTGACTGAGCCGTCGTTGCTGGGGAAGGTGTCGATGCGTGTGAACGGGCTGCGTTTGGGCGCGTCGGGTGCCTGTAGGCGCGCGAGCAAGGGGTGTGGCAACTGTAAATCGTCGAACAAGGCCGGGTCGCCGTGGTCGCGGCGTTGCAAAGCGGCGAAAACCCGGTCGGCGTGCAGCGTTTTGAAACCCCAAGATTGGATCAGGGTTTTCAGCTCGCTATGACTGTAATCGAGTAGGCAGTCGTGAACCACCGTTTCGCCGATCTGTTCCCAAGCGAAGTCTGCCATGGTCGGCGCTCGATTAGGTCGCGACGGCGGCGAGGGTTTCCCACGTCAGGCCCGCTTTGTCGTAGACGCGGTAAAAGTTTTGGTTGGTTTGCTCGTGAACCTGATCGACGGTAACGCCTTTGATTTCGGCGACGGCGGCGGCGACTTCGGCCACGTATGCGGGTTCGTTGCGTTTGCCGCGATAGGGAATCGGCGCCAGGTAAGGGCTGTCGGTTTCAATAAGTAGGCGCTCGAGCGGAACCATGGCGACCACCTCGCGCAGTGACGCCGCTGATTTGAAGGTAATGATACCGGTGAAACCGATGTCGTAACCTAGATCCAATAAAGCTTTGGCCATATCGAGGCTGCCGGTGAAGCAGTGGACGTGGCCGCCGCGCGGGTTGGGGTTGCGGCGCATGATTTCGAGCGTTTCCGGTTCGGCGTCGCGCGTGTGGATCACCACCGGCATGGCGTTGTTGATCGCGCGCGCCAGTTGGCGCTCAAAGGCATCCTGCTGGATCGCGCGCGGGCTGTTGTCGTAATAAAAATCGAGACCGATTTCACCCCAAGCCACCACCTTTTCGTGCGTCAGCAGGGCTTCGATTTGGTCGAGTACCTGATCATTGACGGTGTCGGCATCGTGCGGGTGCACCCCGAGTGACGCGTAAATACCGGGCACGCGCTCGGCAAGTTCAATCACTTGACGGCACTCGGGCAGGTTGCAGGCAACTTGCAGCAGTTGATGGATGCCGCGTTCGATCGCGCGTTGAATGACCGCTTCGCGATCATTGTCAAAGCGGCTGCCGTAGATGTGGCTGTGTGAATCGATCATATTGGTGCGTTCCTTAAGGCAGCAGCTTCGCCAATTCTTCTTCGAGAACGGCGACGCCCTCTTGATCTTTACCGTTGGTTTTAAAAATAATCCGGCCTTTACTGTCGACCAAGACATAGGTCGGGAAGCCGTTGATCTTTAACTTGTCGACGGCATCGCCCATGCTGTCCAGGTACAGCACGTCGGGTTTGGTTTGTGATTTGAAAAAATCTTTGACCAGCAAGCGTTGACGTACAGCACTGACGCCGTTTTCGAAGTTAACCGAGACAAAATGCAGGCCTTTGGGTTCATATGAGGCGCGCAGACCGGACAGGTAGGACCAGAGTTCGGGTTCGCCGCCGCAGCAGGTCGACCAGACTTGAATCAGGGCGGGGCCTTGTACGTCTAGGGTCATTTTTTTTCTTTCTATATCGGTGACGTTGACGCCGCTGGGAAAGGGATCAGAAACATAAGAAAAACCCGAACCTTGTTTGTTGCCGCTGGATACGGAGTAGGATTGGGCAGAGAGGTGGAGACCGGCGAGGGCGACCAAGAATAAGGCGGACCGTTTAAAAAAAGAAAATGATGTCATGACGATTCCTCAATGTGGTGTCTCCCGGCATAACCGAGATGGTACTCGTGGCGGAAGTAGATGTCTTCTTCGGGATACTCCCAGCAAAAATAATCGCTGCCGCTGTCGAAATCGACGGTAAAGGGTTGCTTGGGGATGGCCCCGAGCTTGATTACCGTCTCAAGCCAGTAATGTATAATGGCCTGCACGCGCTGTTTGGCCTGCTCGTGATCCGGCTCTTTTTGCTGGATTTCGAGGATTTGTCGCTCGGCATCGGCGCTGATTTCCATCAGCCAGGGGATCAGTGAGCGGACTTCTTCGAGGCGAAACACCTTGTCTTGCGGTTTGAGCGGTTTTGACATTGTTTGTTGCTCCACGCGTGGTCTGTGCCCAGAGGCATCCCGATCATACTTGGATCGGTGGAAAAGATCAAAACGGATCGACGCTGTCGGGGTTTAGAACACGAAAAAGCGACGGTGACCAGGGAGGTCTCCCGAGATGACGGACTCTATGCAAAATTTGCACCTAACGATTTGTCGCGGTCCGACCTGCGGCATAATGGGCAGTGACGCCCTGGTGACTTGGTGTGTCGATCTGCAAAGTGCCGGGCTTGCCGTGAGCCACGAAATCAGCGGCTGCACCGGTAATTGTTGTGAGGCGCCGGTGATAGAACTGGACGGCGTCTATGAAACCGAGGTAACCCCGGAGCGCTTGACCGAAATCCTCATTGAGCGCGGTTTGCAGTAATCGGTTCGTCGCCGTGCGGTTAAAACGACAGCATAAGAGGTCAAATTGGCCGGCCGGTGTGTCATGGATCCTAAAACGCGTTTCGCCCGCAACGCGACCGAGTGGGTCACGTGCGGGCGAATGATTTGGTTCGGCGCGGTGCGTTAGGGTTTGGTTTGCGCGCCAATGCCACCGATTTGGTAAATGGTGGTGCCGGATTTGACCGAGGCGGGATCAAAGGTCTCGTTTTTTTCTTCGGCAAGGTGGGCGTAGTATTTCACCGCTTGCTCTTTGGACAATTCAAATTTGTAAACCGTGCCCTCGGCGACGATGGTTTGGCCGACCAGGTTTTTCTCGAAGACAATTTCACCGTCTTTGACCTGAACGCGAACCTGATTGTTGCCGTCGCTGATATCCATCCAGCAGCCTTTCATGGGGCAGACTTCTTTGACTTTGCCTTCGACGCGTACGACTTTGTCGAGGAAGGCGGCCGGGTTTTGCCGGAAGGCTTCGATGGTAATCATCGGCGTTTCGGCTTTTGGGGCCGTTCCGTAGGTTTTGGGGGTGGTGATCAGCAGGCTTAACGCCAGCGTTAAAACGATCATGTTAACTCCTCGCTTTAGGGTGGGCCGAAGTGAACCGGCCGAAACGACACCTGTCGCCGGCGTCGGTGGTTGCAAAAGGTATAAATCGATGGGCAACCACTAGACCGCCGAAAATATGGACGGTCGGCTTTATTCTAATTCAGCTACGAACTTATAGCCAACGGTTGGAATCGTTTGGATGATTTTGTTTTGGTCCTGATCCTCGAGCTTGCGGCGGATGCGGGCGATGTGGGTGTCGATGGTGCGGGTGGTCGCATTGGACGTGTAGCCCCACACTGCTTCAAGGATTTCGCCTTTTTCGATGGCTTGGTTGGGTCGGCGGATCAGGTACTTTAGGAGTTGGAACTCCTTTTGACTGAAATGGATGGCTTCGTCATTGCGCGTGACCGCGTAATTCTCAAAATCGACCGTAATCCCGGCGAAACGCACGGCGGCACCGTCGCTGTTGGGGCGTCGCTGTCGGCGTCGCAGCAGGGCTTTCACGCGCGCAAGGAACTCGCCCAGACCGAAGGGTTTGGTGAGGTAATCGTCTGCGCCCAGTTCGAAGCCGATGACTTTGTCCATTTCCGTCGATTTGGCTGTGAGCATTAAAATCGGCACATCTTGGTTTTGGCTGCGCACGTGTTTGAGCACCGTCAGGCCGTCGACCTCCGGCATCATGATGTCGAGAATGATCAGATCAAAGGTCTTTTGCGCGAAGCACTCGAGCGCGATGCGGCCGTTGCCGGCTTCGGTCACCTCATAGCCTTCGAAACCCAAATTGTGAACCAGCGAAAAGCGCAAGTCCTTCTCGTCTTCGACCAGAAGAATTTTCATGTCCAACCATCCCGATAGATAAAGCCCCTCCGATTATACTCATGGAAACGCCGCGCTCGAAAAGCGCTTGTGGTGAAACCTCGTTTTTTGGTGCGTTAGGTTGTCGCTTAGGCGGATTTGTGAACCGCGAAGGTCAGCGTGAAGGTCGTTCCTTCACCGTGAACGGAGTCAATGTCCATACGGGCTTTGGCGTGATTGAGGATGTGTCGGCTGATCGAAAGTCCCAAGCCCGAGCCGCGAATGCCGCCCGCTTTTTGGTCTTCTACTCGATAAAAACTTTTGGTGATGTGAGGCAGTTCGTCGGCGGGGATGCCGATGCCGCGGTCGCGAATCGTCAATTCAATTTTGTCGCCCGCGCGCGTCAGCGAAACCGCGACGAATTTGTTGTCGCCCGAGTACTTAAACGCGTTGTCGCAAATATTGTCGATGGCGTGGCGGATCAGGCCTGCATCGCCCAAGATCGGGCAGGGCTCCTCGCCTATGGCGACCTCAAAAGTGAAGCCCTCCGACTCTGCTTGCATCGCAAATGCATCGCAGCTCGTCTGTACAATGGTGCGCAGGTCGAGGGGGACCGCGTTATAGCTGATTTGGCCCAACTCGATTTTGTTGAAGCTCAGTACTTTGTGGACCAAATGGTCGAGGCGATTGATTTCCGAAGAAATCATGCGGTGAAACTTCTGTTCGTCTTCCTTCGTTTTGGTGCGACCCGCCGCCAGTGTTTCCGCCGCCAGACGAATGATTGCCAGTGGGGTCTTGAACTCGTGGGAGACCGTCGTCACGAAGAAGGTTTTCTGCCGTGCCAGTAAGATTTTCTGACGAATGGCGCGTGTGATCAAAATCAAACTAAAGACCGCCATGAAGAACAGCAAAAATCCAGCGGCGAAGTTGATGCGTCGCTTAGCGACGGAATACAGTTGTTTGGGACCGAATGAGCGGTAAACGATATCGAGACTGTAGTGTTTGAGCGTGCGCGACATCTCGTACACTTGGTGATCGGCGCCTGGCTCCGGTTGCGGGCCGGAGCGGTAGACGACCTGCTTTTCGGGGTCGAGGATTTGGATCCAATACACCGGTTCATGGTAACGGCTGGTGAGTAAGCCTTTTAGCCCGGGTTTGGTGCTGAAATAATCGCTGAGCACCTCGGCCAATGCCTCTTCGCGCAAGTAGACCGGATACTGTTTGTTGCCGTACTGCACGAACGTTAACGGGTCGCCGCTGCCGCCGAGTGTGGTCCATTTTCCCGGCGGACATTTTTGTCGGCCTTCGCTAATACAGGCTTCCAGTTTGTTGAGGTCAATTGCCAAGCTCATTTCCAAATAGTCTTGGATCAGGTTGTTGGCGTAGTCCAGGTGAAAGCTCGACGACTTGGATAATAAGCCGCGAATTAGCGCAATGCTGTGGCCGCTATACAAGATGAACAAGATCGGCGGGGCAAACATAAGGAACTTAATAAGCCACTGTTGTTGCTGCGCCTTCATTGATTGTGCTCCGTCTTCTGAACCGGGGCTGTTGCGCTGAAAAAAATAGCCCGAAAATGAAAAAAGCACCTTTCGGTGCGCCAAGAAGACTGGGATTGGATGGTGCCGATGCTCGGAGTCGAACCGAGACGGGGTTACCCCCACAGGATTTTGAATCCAGCGCGTCTACCAATTTCACCACATCGGCATCCAATGCTCGACAGTTATACCAATCCGACTTTTAGGGGTCAAGCAAAAGCTCAAAAAAAATGTGAGTTTTTGCATCGACCCCTGTCGGTCAGTGGGTAACTCGTGTATTTATAATGACATCACCTTCTTCGAGGTGGTCGACAATGGCCATGCCTTCGAGCACCTGCCCAAAGACGGTGTAGTTGCCGTCGAGATGCGGCTGAGCCGAGTGGCAGATGAAAAATTGACTCCCGCCGGTATCTTTTCCGGCCAGCGCCATGCCGACAGTGCCGCGCTGATAGCGCAGTGTGTTGATCTCGCATGGAATGGTGTGACCGGGGCCGCCTGAGCCGTCGCCACGCGAATCTCCGGCTTGAACCACGAAATTGGGCACCACGCGGTGGATCGGCATGTTGTCGAAGTAGTTTTGGCTGCTCAAGTAAATGATATTGGCGCAGGTGATGGGTGCATAGCGACTGCGCAATTGGATGCGAATTTGACCACGGCTGGTGTTGAGGACCCATACCGGTTCGCCGGCGCCTTGGGCAAACAACGCGGCTTGGCGTTTTAAGGGGCCTGGTAGGCTGTGGCGCCAGGGCCGGTTGAACAGGTTGCGTCGCTGCGCAAAGTTAACATTGTTGGCGGTGTTGAAGGCTTTGAGGCGCACCAAGTAGTCCGGGTGACCTTGCAATTGTTGCAGCATGCGAGCGCGGATGGCTGGGTCAGGGTACAGCCCTTCAAGCGAGTCAATGACCGCGTAATGAAAATCCGGCTCGGGAAATGTCTGCGTCAACAAGGTGTTAATGCGCGCTAGGTAGGTGGTCCGCAACGTCTCGTTGTCGGCGATGGGGCCCACGGCGGTTGCTGTTAGGTAAGGGTCGTTGCTTGCCAAGGCCGCGTTGAGCCAGCGACGGAACTCGGGGTTGGCGGTGTCGGTGAGGATTTGGAAACTCAACGAGGCCAAGCCGAGGTGTTTGGCGGCAGCCCATTGCTTCAATTCATCGGGCTGGTTGGGGCCCTCGTGCACAATCCATTGCCGCAAAAACCAGCTACGGCCGGTATTGCGCCAGTTTTGAATGAGATGCAGAAAACGTCGTTTGCGTTCGCCTTCCATGTTCTCCAGCAGCACCACTTTCTGCGCATTGCTTAACCCGGCCAGGCGCGGTTCCAGCAAGCGATCGATGTCGGGCTCGTTGCGCTGAATGAGTTGGGTCAAGGTTGCTGTGACCACGTTTGGGTTGGGGTCTTCCATGAGCGGTAGCGCTGCCAACAGGAAGGGGCTGGGTTGTTCGCCGTGGGCTGCTTCTAAGGCGCCCAGCGCATTGACGGCGTTGACGCGGATACGCCAATCACGGGCTTTGGTGAAGCCGACCAGGGTTTTGACCACGCCGTCGTCGGCGTCTTTAACTGCCAAACGCAGCAAATAAATGCGCGCCTGGGTGCCGTTGTCGGGGTTGGCGGCCTGGGTGGTGAACAGTGTGCGCGGAACCGCAATTTCGTTGCGGTACAAATAAAAGAAATAATCGCCGTTATCGCCGCGTGGGCGACGCAATAGGGCATTGATGACCGCCGTGTTAAGCGCTTCGTGGGCATGGCGATAAAGGAAGCGCAAGGCGCGGCCGCGTTCTTGCTCAGGGCGTGTTTGCCACAGTTCCAGCAGGCGGCCGCGCTCGTTTTCATCAGCGCATTTGGCGAGGGCTTCCCACCAAAACAAACGGTTTTTGTCGGCGATGTCGGCCTTCAGTAGTGGCTGGAGTGGGGCTGCTAGTTCGCCATAGGCAAATAGCGCAGTGCTTTGCAGATCTGGATGGCTGAAGTATCCGGCGATGACTTTCGCCCCGTCGGGGTGTCCGTTTTGGCCGAGTGTCAGTAAATATTCCTGAATCACGAGTTGTGATTGTTGCTGGAGGTTAAATCGGGTTGGCGGGATGGTGGCGGCGTGGCGATAGATTCGCGCGTCCAATAAATCCGACCAGGTATCGACGGGTGTTTGGGTTGGGGTTTGGAGCAAGATGCAGCAGAAAACCAAAAACATGAGTCTCTTCCTTGTGGGCGCGGATCGGCGGCGCGGTGTTTAGGGCGATAAATCGACCGGGAGGGCGGTTGTCAAGCGCACGCCGCGTGCGTCAAATTCAGCGCGGTAGGCCAGAACTTCCACGCCTTGAGCGGCGGCTTCGCGTAAACAGGCCGCATATTCGGGATCAAATTGCTCGGCTACCGTGACGCGGGTAATCGAGGCGCGCTGCACGCAAAAAAACAAAACGGCGCGGTCGCCGGCGCGCTGTTGGGCGGCCAGTTCGCGCACGTGTTTGGTGCCGCGTTTGGTAACCGCGTCCGGAAAACCGGCCAAACCGGGTTCCAGCAGCAGGGTCACGTTTTTGACCTCGACGTAGCAGTCGGCGCGGTCGGGCGCACGCAGCAACAAATCAATGCGCGAGTTCTCGCCGTAACGCTGCTCCCGTTTCAGTGTCGGGTAATCTTGCAATTCGGTGATGGTGCCGTTTTCAATGGCTTCCTGAACCAAGCGATTGGCCAGACCGGTGTTAATACCGGTCCAGCCGTCGGGCATATGGATCGCTTGCCAGGAGTAGGCGAGTTTGCGTTTGGGATCGTCGTGATAGGTCACCAAACAACGCGCCGCCTCGCGGTAACAGGTCGCCATACTGCCGGTGTTGGGGCAGTGGGCGGTGATGACTGCCCCGTCGGCGTCGTGAAACTCGGCGAAAAACCGTTTGTAACGGCGAATGAAAGAGGCCTCGTGGACCTCGCCTGGCCAATCCATGCGACCTAATTGAAGCGATAAGGCGGATGGAACACGCCGTCTTCGGTCACAATCGCGGTGATCAGTTCGGCCGGGGTGACGTCGAAGGCCGGGTTAAACACGGCGGTGTCGGGGGCGGTGATCGGGTTGCCGCGCACGTGGCTAACTTCGTCATGCGGCCGTTCCTCGATGGGAATGTCTTTGCCGGTGAGGGTTTTTGGGGCGATGGTGGTGGTGGGTGCCGCGACGATGAAGGGGATATTGTGGTAGCGGGCCGCCATGGCCAGCATGCAGGTGCCGATCTTGTTGGCGGCATCGCCGTTGGCGGCGATCCGGTCGGCGCCGACAATGACGCAATCCACCATGCTGTTGTTCATCAAATGGCCGCCCATGCCGTCGGTGACAAGCGTGACGGGTAAGCCGTCTTGCTGACATTCCCAAACGGTTAGGCGGGCACCCTGTAGGAAGGGGCGGGTTTCGTCGGCATAAACGCGTGTGAGGCGTTGCTCTTCGTGTAACTGGCGAATGATCCCCAGGGCGGTACCCCAGCCAGAGGTGGCCAGCGAGCCGGTATTACAGTGGGTGAGAACGCTGCGGGCGCCGGCGAGAAAACCTGCGCCGTGACGGCCGATCGCCTTGTTTTTGGCGAGGTCGTCCTGGTGATACGCGACGGCGATGTGCTCGGCTTCGGCGGCGGGGTCCTGCAGGTCGGCAAGGTTGCCTAAGCGCGAGGTGGTGTTGTCGATGGCGTCGAACAAATTGATCGCGGTCGGGCGTGATGCGGCCAAAACTTTGCAAGCGGCCTCGAAGGCGGCCGGTGTTGGGTCTTGCTGTAAAGCGAGGACCAGGCCGTAGGCGGCGGTGACGCCGATCGCGGGTGCGCCGCGCACGACCATGTTGCGAATCGCATCGGCCGTTTCTTGTGCGCTGCGGCACTGAATATAAGTGGTTTCAAAAGGGAGCACGCGCTGGTCGAGTAACTCGAGGTGGTCGCCGTGCCAGGTAATAGCTTCTACCATAATAAAACCTCGTGGGGGGTTAAGATGCCGCATCATAACAAATTCTGGAGGCGGCTCCCACGAAGGTTATGTGGGAAATCGGGTCAAGCAGGTGGGGGGTGTGGCGGTAGTGCGGCGGTTGGCGCCGGCAAATGCAGGACGCAACAGGCGGGTGCATGTTGTGTCGCGGTGGCTTGATCTCGTGATGGTCGGCGGTGTCAGGGCCTAAGTCTGCTGTTGCAGGCGGGCCAGTTGGTGGGCGCTGAGCGCGGCTTTCCAGCGGCGGCCAAACCAGCCGCGCGTGGGCGCTTGGCCGAGTAAGGCAACCATGCCGTCACCTTCCTCGGGGAAGCCGTGGTTTTTGCTGAGCCGGGCCAGGCTGTGACGAATTTTAATGCGAAGCTGCTTGGGGTCCTCGTTGCGTGTTGGGTTAATTCGTCCCTCGGCGAGGGCGTGGTTGACAATTGCTGCCGGCGTGTAGATTTGCTCGTCGTCCAAGGCGAGCAAGAGGTGGGCGTACTTCATGGGTCGACCTGCTTTACTTTTCATAACATCGCGTCTCCTGATCGGGAATGGCGCCCGCATTTCTCACCGGAGCCCTCGCGTTGGCGGCACAGGTCGGCCGGCGACGCGATCACGGCTGGGTTGTGAACACGCGGGCAAGGCTGGTTTGGACGGTCAAACCGCGCTTGCCGTTCCGGCGCATTGTTCCGCTGGGCGGACAATATGCAGCCGGATGATGTTTTAAGAAGGTCGATGACTTGTGGTTGTGGGTTCGGGTGAGAAATGCAGGACTGCGTAGGCTGTCGTGCAAGCGGTTAGGGTTTCCCGTTGCTTTGACTGCATATTTATAACATTTTCACATCAAGTGATAAAGTTAAACATCCAAAAAAGTTGTTGAATTGGCAAAAAAGCGAATATGGTTGTGTTTGTTGTCGCGTCTTATTTTTGAGGGCTCGGGCAAGGTACCACGTTGGGCGGTGTCTTTCCGTTTATAAAAGCATGGACGTTGTCCAGAACTAGGGCCGCCATGCGTTTGCGCGTGCCCCAGGTGGATGTGCCTTGGTGTGGTGCCGCTACCACGTTGCTGAACTGTAGCAAGTCCGGGTGAACTTTGGGCTCGCGTTCGTAGACGTCGAGGCCCGCGCCACCGAGATGGTTTTGTGCCAAAGCTTCGACCAGTGCCGATTCGTCGATAATCGGACCGCGCGCCGTGTTAATCAACAAGGCGCCTTGTTTCATTTGGGCTAAGCGCGTGCGATTGATCAAGTGGTGGGTGTTTTGGTTGAGTGGACAGTGCAACGAGACGACGTCGCTTTTGCCGAGCAACTCTGCCAGCGGCAGGCCTTCGCGGCGCGAGTGGATTAATACCTTCATCCCAAAAGCTTCTGCGCGGCGCGCAACGGCCTGGCCGATGCGACCGTAACCGACGATGCCCAGGGTTGCGCCATATAAATCCATGCCCAGCAATTGCATCGGGTGCCACCCAAAGAACAATCCGTTGCGCAGGACTTGTTCTCCTTCACTGAGGCGCCGTGCCACTGCCAGCAGCAGCGCAAAGGTCATTTCGGCGGTCGCTTCGGTGACCGCGCCCGGGGTATGGGTGACCAAAATACCGCGCGCCGCCGCTGCTTCCAGGTCGATGTTGTCGTAACCCACGGCATGCTGCGCGATAAGTTTAAGATTGGGGGCGCTTTCGATTAAATTACGGTCAATGCGGTCGCCCGGCATCGAAATTAAAATGTCGCAGTCAGCCATGTGGGCGGCCAGTGTTTCCGGCAGCGTGGGTCTGTCACTTTGAAGGGCGGTAAGCCGAATTGGCGCCTCGGCTAAAGCCGCCATGCCGTCCGGGTGGATGGTTTGGCTCAATACAACGTGGGTCATGGATTCCTCCCCATAAAAAAACCACGAGGACGCCTTATTATAAGCCGCGTCCCCGTGGTTTTTTGAGAAGTGTTTCTTGTTGTGCTGCTTTGGGTTAGATGTTGCTCAGTTCTTCAACCGCGCGCTGAACCGTGTCCGATCCGTTTTTGACCCGGCGAATCTTGGCGCCGAGGTTGCCGAGTTTGCCTTCCAGGTTGTAGTAGCCGCGGTCCAAGTGGTAAATGCGATCGATGGTGGTTTCCTCGGCGGCAATCAGGCCGGCGATGACCAGTGAGGCGCTGGCGCGTAAGTCCGTGGCCATGACCTGGGCGCCGGAAAGCGGCGTGGGTCCAATCGTGAGGGCGCGATTGCCGTCGATGACAATGTCGGCGCCCATTCGCTTAAGTTCGGGAACGTGGCCGAATCGGTTTTCAAAAATGTTTTCCGAGACGATGGAGGTGCCTTCGGCTTGCGTCATGGTCGCGATAAATTGGGCTTGCATGTCGGTTGGGAAACCGGGGTGCGGTTCGGTCGTAATGTTGACCGCGCGCAAACCCTCGTGTGGGAAAACCTCAATGCGATCTGGATGGATTTCCATCGGCAGGCCGGCCTTCTTCATGGCCGCGAGAAAGGCTTCTAAGTGGCGGGGTTCCGTGTTGGTAATCGAAACACGACCGCGCGTAATCGCCGCGGCACAAACGTAGGTGCCGGTTTCAATGCGGTCGGGAATAATGCGATGGTCACAACCGTGCAGGCGGTCAACGCCTTCAATGACGATACGCTCCGTGCCCGCGCCTTCAATGCGCGCGCCCATGGCGATTAACATTTCGGCGAGATCGACAATTTCGGGCTCACAAGCCGCGTTGTCAAGGATGGTGGTGCCCTCGGCCAGCGTGGCCGCCATCATAATGTTCTCGGTACCGGTGACGGTGACCTTTTCGAAGTTAATATGCGCCCCTTTCAGGCGCTCAGCGCGGGCGTCGATGTAGCCGTGTTCCAGTTTGATCTCGGCGCCCATTTGTTCCAGTGCTTTGAGGTGCAGGTCAACGGGACGCGCGCCAATAGCGCAGCCTCCCGGTAAACTGACTTGGGCGCGGCCGAGTCGCGCGAGCAGCGGACCCAACACCAAAATCGAGGCACGCATGGTTTTTACCAATTGGTAGGGGGCAATGTGTGAATTGATCTTGGCGCCTTTGATTTCAACCGAATCGTCATTGTCCTCGATCTCGAGGCCCAGTTCGCGGATGAGGTCACACATGGTGTAAATGTCGCGTACCCAGGGTAAGTTGCTGAGGTTGACCGTACCGGCCGTTAAAATGGAGGCCGCGAGACAGGGCAGCGAGGCGTTTTTGGCGCCGCTAATGCGGACTTCACCTTCGAGGGGGCCGTTGCCAATGAGAACGAGTTTATCCATGCGTAGAATCCTTTAAAAAAACAGCGGTAGGGTTTCGTCGGTTGGGGTTCGGCTAATCGCCATGGGGGAGTAGGGGATGGGCGCGTTCTTACAGCGCCGTGTCGACCTAGGACATCTTCAACCGGGAACATGAAAACAATATGAAGTCATGATGAACCCCAAAAAAAGTGCCGAACAACGATCTTGAAATTAACCGCGAATCAAAATCGCGTGGGGGCGAAAGTTGCCGACGAAAGACAGTTGATGCGCGCGGGGATGGCCCTTCAAGCCTTGCGTCCCTTGGGAAAAATCCATAGGAAGCGTGCCACGCCGCTCGCGTCAAGCTCCCAATTGTAATCGTCTCGGTTAAATTTTTGTTCAAGAAATGTCGCTAAACTTTGTCGATGTAGGTGAGAAAGTTCGAATGCCGCACAGCCGCCAGGGTTCATATATCGCGCTAAATCGTTCAAAATTCGTTTGATATGGTCCATGCCGCCGTCGTCACTGAACAGCGCTACATGGGGTTCATGGTCGACCACCGAGGCGTCCAGTACCTCTTCGCGACCCACGTACGGCGGATTGGCCGTGATTAAATCGAAGGGGGTCTCGTCCGGTAGGGCCGCCCATAAGTCGCCCGCATAACAGGCGACGCGTTCCGACAGCCCCAGCGCGGCCGCGTTTTCAGCGGTGAGTGCCAGCGCCTCCCGGCTCACATCAGTTAACACCGTCTCGCTTTCCGGGAATGCCGCGGCAAGGCTGAGGCCGATACAGCCTGAGCCACAACACAAATCCAGAATGCGCCGAGGCGGGTGGCTGCGATGGGCGCGGATCAGGGCGTCGACCAACCACTCCGTTTCGGGACGGGGGATGAGTGCGCGGTTGTCGACCTTAAACTCGTGGTCGAGAAAGGGCAAGCTGCCGAACACGTAAGCCCAGGGTTTGCCCGCCAAAGCTGCTGCCGCAGCCTCGGCGAGTCGTTGCTGCAGCTCCGCCGGCAAGATCCAGTCGGGCGCCGTTGTTATGAAGCCGGTGCTTTTGCCGGTGTAAGCCGCTGCCAGCGCGCGTAATTCGCGCCGGCTTCGCGCTCGGTCCGGCTCCGGGAAGCGGATCACTTGTTGTTCGAGGAAATCAGCCCAACGCATTTAGGCGTTCTCGCCGAACGCGTCCTTAATGCGTTGCGCCTCGAAATTGGAGCGACAGGCTTCCACCATTTCCTTCATGCCACCGTTCATGAAGTCGTTTAATTGATAGAGTGTGACCTTGATACGGTGGTCGGTGACGCGGCCTTGCGGGAAATTGTAGGTGCGGATCTTTTCGGAGCGGTCACCACTGCCGACCATGCTCTTGCGGTCGGCGGCAATTTTTTCCTGTTGCTCGCGTAGCTTGAGGTCGTACAGGTGTGCGCGCAAAACGCGCATCGCTTTTTCGCGGTTTTTGATTTGAGACCGCTCGTCCTGACATTGCACCACGACGCCGGTCGGCATGTGCGTGATGCGTACCGCTGAGTCTGTCGTGTTGACGTGCTGGCCACCGGCGCCGGAACTGCGGTAGGTATCGATTTTCAGGTCGGTGTCTTTGACCTCGATGTCGACGTCCTCTGCTTCCGGCATAATGGCGACGGTAATCGCCGAGGTGTGCACGCGACCCTGTGATTCGGTTTTGGGCACGCGTTGCACGCGATGGGTACCGCTTTCGTATTTTAGCTGGGAGAACACGTCGTTGCCTTCGACGACCGCCGTCACTTCTTTGTAACCGCCGATGCCGGACTCACTGATGCTGGAAACGGTCAGCTTCCAACCGTTGGTTTCGGCGAATCGCTGGTAGGCGCGGAACATCTCTTGTGCGAACAGCGCCGCTTCCTCGCCGCCGGTGCCGGCGCGAATCTCGAGCACGACGTTGTTGCCGTCGAGTGGATCTTTGGGCAGCAACAAGCGCTGCAGATCGAAAAAGGCCTGCTCCACCCGTTCCTTGGTTTCGGGCAAGGCCTCGCGGGCCATCTCAATCAATTCGGGATCTTCGTTTTTGCCGGACAGAACCGCTTCATATTCGGTCAAATCGTCGTTGGCCTCGTGGTACTCACGGTGGGCGGCGATAATGGGTTCCAAATCGCGATATTGCTTGGCTAAGCCGCTGTAGCGTTTGGCGTCGGCAATGACGGAAGGGTCGGCCATCTGTTCTTCGACATTGCGAAATTGGTGCACGACGGATTCAAGCTGTTTGAGAACGGTTTCCTTAATACTCACGGTGATTTCCTTTTGCCAGGGTGGCGAACAAACGATTCGGCGGTAGGCGGCGCCGCGCTGGGTGGACACAAAAAAACCCCGCGAACGGCCGGAGCCGCGCGAGGTTTTCGGGATGACGGATGGGTTTGCTACTCTTCGAAAATGCTTTCAATCTCTTTGTTGTCGCGGTAGAAGAGGTCGAGGTCCTGACCGGTACCACCTGGCAAACCGTCTTTGCCGAAGGATCCCAGCACAAAGCCGTCCGGCGCACGGCGCGGAATGCGCTCTGAGCTGTAGGTGGGCTTGTAGTAAATGGGGTTACCCCAGGGATCGACCCATTCCGGGTTGACCACCGCCGGCAATTTTTTCATGTCCTCGGGGGTGATGGGATAAGCCAAAAATCGCACGCGGTAGTTGTCGAGGGCGCGGTTAATGCGTGAAAACTTGGAGCGAATTTCATCGCGGTCGTTTTTTAGAACCAAGTCCTGCAGGCGCTGGAATTCTTCAATCATCTGCTCGGAACGAGGACCGTACTCGGTTTCACCGTAGTCGATTTGAATGCGCTGCAGAATCTCAATCGCCTGACTGAATTGGCGGCGCTCGGAATACAGTTCCGCGCGTTCGTACAACAGCTTGGCTTTTTCCGCTTTTTCGTCTTTGCAGGCGGTAAGCCCACCGACGACGAGTAGTGCGAAACAGACCTGAATCAATAATTTCATTGGACACACCCTCTCGATTTATCCCATAAATATGGCCATTATAACCCTATCCGCCGCAACCACGAGGCCCGTTTTTACCAAGATCGTAAGCGGGTACAGCTTCTGGCGAAGGGCGTTTGGGGCGAACCCCGTCGGAGGCCGGTGGGGCGTTTTGAGGAAAGCCTTGGGACGCAACAGTTTGGCTGCTTGGTCGGCCTATTTCAGGTGCTCGCGTATGCTCTGCGCGATGCGCGGGCCTACGATTTGGGCCAGTTGGGTTTGGTCGGCATCGCGGATGCGTTTGACGCTGCCAAAATGGTGCAACAGTTTTTTTATACGGGTCGGCCCCAAACCGGGGATCTCTTCCAGTTGTGAGTGAACCATGGCCTTGGCCCGCTTCTGGCGGTGAAAAGTAATACCGAAGCGGTGTGCTTCGTTGCGAATGTGCTGCATCAAACGCAGCGCCGGCTCGTGGTGGGGAATGGCCACTGGTTCATTGGTGTGCGTGCGGTAAATCAACTCCTCGCGCTTGGCCAGACCAATCAGAGGATGATCGCCCAAACCCAATTCCTGCAATACCTCATGGGCCGCATGCAACTGACCCAAACCACCGTCGACGATGATCAGATCGGGCAAATCCTTCGCTTCGTCGAGCAGACGGCGATATCGGCGTCCGACAACCTCCGCCATCGAAGCGAAATCGTTGGGGCCCTCCACTGTCTTAATATTGAACTTGCGGTAGTTCTTTTTGTCGGGGCGACCGTCGTAAAACGACACCATTGACGCTACCGAGTGGGTGCCCATCGTATTACTGATATCGAAACACTCCATGCGTTTGGGTAACTGTGACAAAGCCAGTACATCCGCCAGTTGGACGACACCCGGGTGTTCCTCTTTTTCGGCCGCCTGCAGTTCCAGATTGGCGTTTAAGGTTTGACGGGTCATTTCCAGCAAACGCATTTTTGTGCCCCGTTGGGGGACCGTCACTTGAATCGCGCGTTTCTCGCGTGCCGTCATCGCTTCGGCCAACATAGACAAACCATCTTCGTTTTCCACCACAATTTCGTCAGGTGGATCCTCGTGGTTTAAGTAGTAATGGGTCAGCCATTTACCGATGTCACTGAGCGCATCGTCTTCCAGATCAACCTTAAACTGGGCGCTGCGTACCACCGCGCCCGCGCGAATGACCGTGATCAAAATGACGACTTCCCAGCCCTCGACCCGAGCCACCACGACGTCGAGCCTGGCGTAACTGAGGTTGGCCACTTGTTGGTTGAGCTGAACCCGTGTGACCAGACCCAGCAGGTCGCGAAAGTAAGCAGCTCGTTCGTAAGCCATATCGGCCGCCGCCGCCTGCATTTGCTCGGATATTTCCACCACCAAGTCGTCGCGTTTGCCTTGCAAAAACAGCCGTGCACGCGTGATGCCGCCCATATACTCGTCCTCGTTCACCAAAAACGCACAAGGCGCGTCGCAACGTTTTATATGGTATTGCAAACACGGGCGATACTCTTTTTCTCCCAGCTTTAAATCGCAATTGCGCACTTTAAAGTGCTGGTGCATGAGTTTAATTGCCTGGCGAGCGGCTTTGGCATTTGGGAATGGCCCGAAAATGTCGCCTTTTTTTTGGCGACGACGCGTAAAAGTCACTCGTGGAAAAGGTTCTTTGGTGATGCGTATATAGGGGTACGTTTTGTCATCGCGCAGCAGAACATTGAAATGCGGCTTGTTGTTTTTTATGAAACTGTTTTCCAGCAGCAAGGCTTCCGATTCGGTTTGTGTAATCACAATTTCCAAATGTTGGATGCGGGCAATCATGCGCTCAATGCGCGGCGATTTGAGACTTTTTTGGAAATAGCTGCGCACGCGTGCACGCAAATTGCGCGCTTTGCCAACGTACAACAGCTTGCGCTTTTCGTCGGAAAACAAGTACACGCCGGGTGCGATCGGCAACTCTTTTAGTTGTTTTTGTAGATGTTCGGGAACCTCTTTAATGGCCGTATACCCCTTCGCTTGATGCCAACAGCAAATTACAGCTTCAAGATCATATCAAGGAAGGCGCCGGCAAGGCGATAGCCTACTGGTTCCCGGCTACTGTTGCGCTCTGATGGTGAGGCGAACGCGGCGGCCGTCGAGGACGGTCGCGCCGCGGATGCTTAGGCGTCGAGTTCGAACGGGAACTCGGGAAACACAAAATCCTCGATGGGGTTGCTCGCCGGACGCAGCTTTACCGTACGCTCAAAGACCTTAAAGGCTTCTTCCTGAAGGTTGAGTGCCAACAAGATCATGCCGTAGTGGTAGAGGTGTTTGATGGTTTCCTGCATCGACAAGGCGTTTTCCAAAAGTTCGAGCGCTTCCTCGAGACGACCCTGTTTGAAGTAGACCCAACCCAAGGCGTCGAGTGCATTGTGGCGGAACTCAGGTGGGCTCATTTGCAGCGTTTCCTTGGCCAATTCCTCGGCGGCTTTGAGGTCTTGACCCAGATCGGCCTTGGTGAGCGCCAAGCCGTAATTGGCGATGGTGCGGCCGTATCCGTTGGGGAAGACCTCGGCCATCTCGGTCAGTGAGGCGACCGCTTCGTCGTAGCGGGCCAAGGCGCGAAAGGACTCCATCTCCAGCGTGTAGGCCATGCAGCGCGCGGCGTCGGGTAGTTCCATCGACATTGTTTTTTGGATGGCTTTGAGCGTTTCCTCGTAGCGTTTCAAACTGAAGGTGACAATGGCGTAGCTCAGGCGCAACGGATAGCTTTCCGGGAATTGCTTCACCAACTGGCGGTAGTGCGGCAATGCTTGTTTGAGCTTGCCCTTGCCGACCAAACCCTCGGCGAACTCAAGGCGCTGCAGGTCGTCGCCGGCAATTTCCGTGTCGCCCTCGAGTTCCGGTGGGTTCTCCATAACGGGGTCCTCGGAAACCCCTAAGCGATTGGGGTTGAGTTCCATCGCCCGCGCAAAACAAGCGCGTGCTTTGCGCGTCCAGCCGCGTTCCAAGTACACCATGCCAAGGGTGAACACCGCTTCCTCGTGTTCGGGATCCAATTCGGTGGCTTCGCTCAAGTAATCAATGGCTTCCTTGAGTTTGTTTTGTTTCTTGGCGATGATGCCCAACAAGTAAGCGGTCTGCGCTTGTGGTTCTTGGTGCGCCGATTGTAACAGCAACGGCTGGGCGGCGATGTACTCGCCTTCGGCCACATACAAGGCACCCAGGCTGAGCATGGCGCGCGGGTGGGTCGGGTTCACTTCCAGGCATTCACTCAGGTAGCGTCGTGCGGCCTCGCGCTCGCCCTCGTCAAAATGGTGTAAACCGAGCAAAAGCAAGGCGCCCGCATGATCGGGTTTGGCGGCCAGGGCGATTTCCAAATAACCCCGTGCCTCTTCGCTTTTGCCGAGCTGGTGCTCGTCTTCGGCCAAATAAAAGGCCAGCTCGTAGTTGGCTTGGTCGAGGTTTAACGCCTTGCTGAGAATTTCCGTGCTTTCCGAAAAGCGGTCGGAATAAATCAGCAGTTCGGCTTCTTCAATCAGCTTGAGGAAGGTTGCGCGGTGTTGCGTTTCGCCGCGATAAAGCGCGACAAATCGGTTTTTCATGTGGGAGAAACGCTCGCGGTGGCGCGCTTCCTCCATTTGCTCGGCGAGGGTGGTTTCCCAGCGCTGGTACAACAGATCTTCGCGCAAGAGTTTCGATTCTTTCAGCGTATCGACGAGGGCGGTCACGCCCGCGCGCGTTACAAAGGCGTTGCGCTCGAACATGTCCTGGGCTTCGCCCAACCGCGCCACCTGTTCCTGGAGCTGGTTGGTCAGTTCTTCCAAATGGGAAATGCGTTCGAGGAAATGGTCTTCCATCGAGAGTCGCGGTAGGTCGGGCTCTTCCCAGCGTTGGTTGCCGCCCAGCAATAACAACTTATTGCCACATTTCGTGCAAACCTGATTGCCCGCCTCGTTGGCGGTGGTGCAGTGTTGGCAGTAGATCAAGATAAAGCTGCCTTTCGCGCCGGCGGTTCTTCCCAGCGCCCGTCTTCCTTAATGAGGGCGATCAACTTGGTGACGCCCTCGTCTTCGGGTACGTTTTTGAGGATTTCTTCGCGGCCGCGGTAAATGGCGACGCGGCCGAGGCCTTTACCGACATAACCGTAATCGGCGTCGGCCATTTCACCCGGCCCGTTGACAATACAACCCATAATCGCGATGTCGAGGCCTTTGAGGTGTTCCGTGGCGGCGCGCACTTTGGGGACGACTTCGGTGAGGTTGAATTTGGTGCGCCCGCAACTGGGGCAGGCGATGAACTCGACCTTGGTTTTGCGCAGGCCCAGTGCTTGCAGAATGTCGTAACACACCGGAATCTCTTGCAACGGGTCTTCGGCCAGGGAAACGCGAATGGTGTCGCCGATTCCTTCCGCCAACAAGGTGGCGATGCCCGCCGTCGATTTGACCCGTGCGTATTGACCGTCGCCCGCTTCCGTCACGCCCAGGTGCAAGGGGTAGGCGTTCATGCGATCGGCCCAGCGCCGTGCGATTAAGCGATTGGCGGCCAGCATGACCGGCACGCGCGACGCTTTTAGCGAGACGACGATGTCGTAAAAGCCTTCGTCTTCGCAGATGTCGATAAACTCGAGCGCGCTTTCTACCATGCCTTCCGGTGTGTCGCCGTGGATGAATAACATGCGTTCGCTCAGCGAGCCGTGGTTGACACCAATGCGCATGGCGGTGCCGTTTTGTTTGCAAGCCGCAATGACCTTCACCATTTGTTCGCGGATTTTGTTCTGCTCTTCGCGAATTTCGGCGTCGCTGTATTCTTCGTCTGGGTTACGCCGCTTAAAGACAAACAAGCCCGGGTTGATGCGAATCTTGTCCACATAGCGCGAGACTTCTTGGGCGATTTTGGCACCGTTGTGGTGGATGTCGGCCACCAACGGGATGCGGTCTTTACCCAACTTGGCGAGGCCGTCGCGAATCAAACCTAGATGGTGCGCGTCCTTGAGGTTGGGTGTGGTGACGCGAATGATTTCACAGCCCGCGTCGTGAAGTTTGAGGATTTCGTCGACACAGCCTTGGATATTGGCCGTGTCCTCCACGATCATCGACTGGACCGCAACGGGTTGGTTGCCGCCGATGGTGATGCCGCCAATAGCGACCTCGCGGGTTAAAATCCGTTTAATCATGATAGGCTCCCGTCGGCGCGGTGCGCCGCTGCTTTCATCGCAAGCCATACTATAAAACAGATCGACACGACAACCAACTCCCGAGCCGTGTCCTTGCCCGTCGCCGTGCCCCGAGGTTCGGCTGTTTTTGGTTTAGGCGGTCACGCTGAGATGGAAACCCGAGAGCTCGTAAACGCCGCGTTCCAGTTCCAGCAGTTCGCCTCCGCTAAAGCTGCGCACCAAATGCTGGTCCGTGCTTTGTTTCATGTGGACGTGTGGTGCCGCTTGGTTGCCGGCAATCTCGAAATATAGCGTTCCGTTGTAAGGCGCCAGTCGGGCGTTGAGCCGGGCTACCAAATCTTCTGCATGGCCGACGCCGCCGGTGCCCGCCGGGGTTTTCGGCGTCGCACGGGTCGGCGCCGTCGCCGTTGTGCCGGCCGCTTGCGCGGCCTCGCTGAACGGCATCTTGCTCGGCTTGCGCATGCGCGCCATTTGCGCAGGCGGTGGATAGCGATGGTACGTGGGGGTTCCTAACACGGCGGGTTCCTTGGGGACGGGTCGTCATTAACCCAAAAGTTGCAGCACCGATTCGGCTTTGAGGTTGGCTTGTGCCAGCACCGAGACATTTGACTGATTGAGAATCTGGTATTTGGTTAAGGACACCGTTTCGTCGGCCACGTCCGCATCGCGAATCAAACCTTCCTGGTCCTGCATGTTGACCAAGCGCTGTTCGATGTAGTCCATGTTGTCCATTAATCGGATGGCCGCCGTGCCCAGGCGACCGCGTTGGCGGTTGACCAGCTCAATTGACGCCGTGACCTGTTCCAGTACCGCGCTCGCCGTGGCTTCGGTCGTCAAATCCGTTGCGGCCAAGCCCAGTGATGACAGGGAAATCGACGAAGTGCCCACTTGAAACGTCTCGGTGGGATCCAGAACCTCGGCCGTCAAGTGGACCGTGATGGTGGTGCCGCTCGAACCGAAAATCGTAACGTTGCTGAAACGCACTTCGTTGTTAATCTGGGTAATGTCTTCCAGCAACGATTGGTACTCCGCATCCAGTGCCAGCTTGGCGTTGGATCCATCGGCCCCACTTGTGCCCGACGCCGCTTGCGTCGCTAGCTCGGCCACACGGGTCAGTACATTGTTGATCTCACCCAGGTGCGACTCGGCCACTTGGAGAAAGTTAACGCTTTCGTAGTGACCGCGTTGCAGTTGGCGGTACGTGCGGATATCGGAACGCAATTGGCTGGAAATTTGGAAATCAAGCGTGTCGTCAGAAGACTGGGTCAGGCGCTCTCCGCTGGAAAGCCGGTTGTAGGCCTGGTTGAGGCCGAGCTCAGACTGTTTTAACCGGTTTAAGGCCTGACTCTGGCCGAAATACTGTGCAATCGCCACCATAAGCGAACCTCCTTGTTCGTGCAGCGCCCACCCGGCTGGGGTGCCGGCACCACTCCGTCACCTGCAACAAAGCAAGCTGTGTGCCGGGATTGGCACGCGGGCAAGTGCCTTTTTTTGTGGAGGTTGGCTTCCTAACTAGCTATTCAGCAGCGTTTGTGCCATGATTTTGTTAACTTTTGCCCGGAAAATATTACCCGGTAACCAGGAGCCCCTTTCATGGTAACCCTTCAGATTCACGACGGTGACCAGCATCAAATTGAGGTCACCGAGGAACACACGCTTCTCGACGTGTTAATGCACGCGCAGACGAACTTATGGGGCGATGGGCGGCGCTTGTTGCAAGTTGCTGTTGATGGTGACGTTGTGCAAACGTTGGACGAAGCTACCTTGCGACAAATTCCCGCTAAGCAACAAACCGTCACCGTTTGGCTCGATCAAAACGAGATGACGCGCGACATTGGGCAAATCCTTGAGGAGGCTGAGGTCTACCTGGCCCGCCTTGAGAGTGGCTTTGCCGAATTGGCCGAACTCTTTCGTGCACAGGGCGGCCGGCAGCATCATCAAATGATGTCCGACGCCATGGTTGGCATGACGACCATTCTCCAGCTTGTTCAGACCTTGTTTCAAAGCGAAGGCGTGCCCAAGGCGTTGGTTACCGATTTCGAAGCCTTCTTGGGCGAACTCAACGAAAAATCACGCGAATTGAACGAGGCACAAGAGGGTGAAGACATGACCCTGATTGCCGATATCCTTGAGTATGAATTCGTTGATGTGATTCAATTGCTGAAACAGCACCTGGATCATGTGAAACCCTTTGTCCAACCCTCGGCGTCCGAATCTTAGATCCGGTAAAACCCTGCTGCGAGTCGTATGAACCGAGAACAGGTCCTTTCGTTTGCCGCCCTTCAAGAGAATTTCGACGATTTTGATCGCGCGGTGTTGGCCACCGCCGGTGTCGATCCCTTTTGCTCTTCCGCCGGGTGGATTTTACCTGCTGTGAAAGCTTTTTACCCTGAATCGCAGGCGCGCATCTTATGCCTGGACGGGCATTATTTGGCGCTGGTCCAACGCGAACTGCCCGGCGTCGGTCAAGCGCTTTTGCCGCTCGAGTCCAGTTGGTGTTTGGCTTCGCCGTTAATTGGCCCCGACCCGACCGTGCTTGCCGATTTGTTTTTCCAGACCGCCCGTCATTTGGGCGGCCGTTGGCGCTTGGCTTATCTCAGCGGGCTCAACGCCGATCAACCGCTGTGGCAACTTTTGCTCGAGCGCTTGCACCATCGCTTCGCCCTGTTTCGCGGTGCCAAAAGTGTGCGCCGGGTCGCCGCCCTTGACGACGGTGTTGATGGTTTCTTGCGGCGCCGCACCCGTAAGTTTCGCGAGAACCTGCGCCGTAACCAACGCGCTTGTGCCGAACGGGGTGTGCAATTCCGTTTGATCAGCGGGGCGATGTCGGCCGAAGCGGGTCGCAATCACCTGCAGGATTTTATGGCCGTAGAAGCGCAAAGTTGGAAAGGCCTGAGCGAGCAGGGTGTCAATCATGGCGAAATGCGACTGTTCTACCATGAGATGGTTGCCCTGCTGGCGCCGCGTAACCGTTTTCGCGCCGTGGTTGCCGAATGTGACGGCGAGGTCGTCGGCTTTTTGTTTGGCGGTTTGATGGACCGCTTCTTTCGCGGTTTGCAATTCAGTTTCGATGATCGTTTTCGCAAACTCGGTGTTGGCAACGTGCTGCAAATGAATATGATTCAGCAGCTTTGCGAAGAACAGGTGCTGTCTTACGACCTCGGTTCCGATATGCCCTACAAACAGCGCTGGGGCGAAATCGCTTTTGCCACCGATGCCATGGTGGTGCGGCCCTAAGGCGCATGAGGCGTTCCAATGAGCCGGCGAGACCAGACCTCGCCGGCGGTAAAAGCATTAGGGTTTGGTCTGATCCAGTTCGTTGAACCATTGCGCCGCGTTTTTGCTGCGCAGCAGACGGTAGCCGTGGACATCGTCGTGGACCGCAATCAGGCAAGCCAGTGTGGGATCGGCGTCGCATAGTGCGATGGACTCCGCGGGCGATAAAACCATAAAGGCTGTCGCCAAGCCGTCGGCCTGCATACAGGTTGGCGCGATCACTGAAACCGAAGCCACGTTTCGTTCGACCGGGTAACCGCTGGCTGGGTCGATGACGTGGGTATAGAGTTTGCCCTCGTGTTCGAAGTAATTGCGGTAATCGCCGGAAGTAGCCAGGGCAACATCTTGCAAACTGCTAATCGCAATCGGTTGGTTTGGGTCCTGTAAAACCGGGTTCTCGACCGCAATTCGCCAGGGTTGGTTGCGCGGGCTTTGGCCGGCTGCGTAAATTTCGCCGCCGACTTCGACCATAAAGCGGGACAGCTTTTGTTCACGCAACAGCTTCGAGACGGCGTCGACACCGTAACCTTTGGCGATGGCGCTTAGGTTGAGCGTGAGCCCTTCCATGGTCTTCCGCAGGCGACCGTCTTCCAGCACGAGGTGTTGGTAACCGAAGCGGGCCTTGGCTGCCGCAATCGCTTCCGGCTCCGGAAAGCCGCTGCGCTCGCGCTTGCCGAAGCCCCACAGTTCGATCAGCGGGGCCAGCGTCGGATCTAAGCGACCGTTGGTTTGGGCCGCCATCGCCAAGGCGCCGGCTACGACCGTTTCGGTTTCCGGCGATAATTGCAGCGATGAGTCGGGATGCAGGCGGTTGAAGCGCGAGACTTCGCTGGCCTCTTTCCAGTGCGACATCAGATGATCGACACGATCCAGTGTTTCTTGAATCTCGTTGGACAAATCTTGATAACGGGTCGGATCGTCGACAACGACCTTGACCGAATAAAAGGTACCCATCGTTTGGCCGCTGAAGTGCATGACTTCCGCTTGACGGGTGCAATGGCTGAGGGTGACAAACAGGCACCAACAAAAAAGCACCAACCGAAGTTGGTGCCCTCTGCGCGTGCGTGTTGCGTTCTGTTTAGAATTCATCGTACGCGATCATTTCCTTTTCAACACCCAGATCAAACAACATTTTGTTGACCGACGAAATCATCATGGGAGGACCACACAGGTAGTACTCGATTTCGGTCGGATCGGGGTGATTTTTCAAGTAGTTGTCGAGAACCACCTGGTGAATAAAACCAGTGTAGCCTTCCCAGTTATCTTCAGGCTTGGGGTCGGACAGACCGACGTTGTAGCTGAAGTTGTCCCACTTCTCGGCGATGTCTTTGAAGTCGTCATCGTAGAACATTTCGCGCTTGGAACGCGCGCCGTACCAGAAACTGACCTTGCGGTTGGTGTTTTTGGTGTGGAACAAATCGAAGATGTGACTGCGCATCGGCGCCATACCGGCACCACCACCGATGTAAACCATTTCGCGGTCGGTATCCTTGGCGAAGAATTCACCGTAGGGACCGCTGACCACAACTTTGTCACCGGGTTTGAGGTTGAAAATGTAAGACGAAGCGATACCGGGAGGAATGTCGTCGCGACCTGGCGGTGGTGACGCAATCCGCACGTTCAGCATAACCATGTTGCCCTCGGCGGGGTGGTTGGCCATCGAGTAAGCGCGGAAGCAATCCTCTGGGTTGTTGGCGGTGTAGCGCCACATGTTGAACTTGTCCCAATCCTCGTGGTATTCCTCTTGGATGGCGAAGTCTTTGTATTTCAGGTTGTTGTAGGCGGGGATGTCGATCTGGATGTAGCCGCCGGCATGGAAGTCAAGCACCTTGCCGTCGTCCAAATCCAAGACGAATTCTTTGATGAAGGTCGCCACGTTGTCGTTAGAACGAACCGTTGCGTTGAACTTCTGGATCGAGAAGATTTCTTCATCAACATGAATCTTCATGTCCTGTTTAACCTTCACTTGGCAAGCCAAACGCCAGTTGTCCTTGGCTTCTTTGCGCGAGATGTGAGTCAGTTCGGTCGGCAGGATATCGCCGCCGCCTTCCAAAACCTGACACTTGCACATGGCACAGGTACCGCCGCCGCCACAAGCCGAAGGCAAGAAGACCTTGGCATTGGACAGAGCGCCCAACAGCGTGCCGCCCGGCGAAACCGTTGGGCTTTTTTCCGCGTCGCCGTTAATGAGAATTTGGACTTCTCCCTGCGGCAACAGTTTTTTCTCGGCAACGTTCAAGATGGTGACCAACGTGAGGATCACAATCGAGAAGACGACCACGCTGAGTAATACGATTTCCACGAGTTCCTCCTAGATGTTGATCCCGATAAAGCTCATGAACCCAATGGCCATCAGCCCCGTAATGATCATGGTGATACCTAACCCACGCAGGCCGGGAGGCAAACTGGAGTATTGCAGCTTGGTACGAATGGCGGCCATGCCGACAATCGCAAGCAACCAGCCGATGCCGGAGGTCAGACCGTATACGGTACTCTGAACAAAACCGTAACCCTTGGTGTTCATGAACAACGAGGTTCCGAGAATCGCGCAGTTAACCGCAATCAATGGCAGGAAAATACCCAACGCGTTGTACAGCGTGGGCGAAAACTTGTCGAGGATCATTTCGACCAACTGAACCATCGCCGCAATGATGGCGATGTAACAAATCAATTGCAAAAAGCTCAGGTCGACGGTGGGCATTCCCGCCCACGCCAAGGCGCCGTCTTTGAGCATGTACTCGGTGATGATCCAGTTTACCGGCGTGGTGACCGCAAGGACAAACACAACCGCGAAGCCGAGACCGACCGCCGTATCGATTTTCTTTGAACAAGCCAGAAAGGAACACATGCCGAGGAAGTTGGCCAGCAGGATGTTCTCGATGAAGATGGCTTTGGTGGCAATGCTAAATAACTCTTCCATAATGGCGCCTACCTTAATCTTCGTAATGCTTGGAGGATTCACGCTGGATCCAAATAATGAATCCGAGCAGGATGAAGGCTCCAGGCGGTGTGATCATCAAACCCATGTCGACGTAACCCATGTCGTACATGAACTGAGGGATGAGTTTGAAGCCGAACAGTGCGCCACTGCCCAATAATTCACGGCCGAAACCGATCATGAGCAGAATCACGCTGTAACCCAAGGCGTTGCCCAAACCGTCGAGAAAGGACGGCCAGGGTTTGTTGGCCATGGCAAAAGCTTCTGCACGCCCCATGACGATGCAGTTGGTAATGATCAAGGAAACGAAAACGGAGAGTTCTTTACTCATGCTGTAGGAAAACGCTTTCAGCATTTGGTCAACCAGAATAACCAGTGACGAAATAACCGACAGCATGACGATGATGCGAATCTTGCCGGGAATGAAGTCTCGCATCAGGCTGATAATGACGTTTGATCCCGTTAAAACCGCGGTCAAAGCAATGCACATGACCACCGTCGGTTTCATGCTGGTGGTAACCGCTAACGCTGAGCAAATGCCCAACACCTGGAGGGTGATGGGGTTGTTGTCCCAGAGGGGATCTTTGACAATTTGTCGCTCTTTTTTTCCGAAAAGTTCGACCTTTTTGACTGGGGCCGCCGTGGCCTCCGCAACACTCATGATCGCTCCTCTCTTAGTTTCTCAGCGTCTTGAAGTACGGTTCGTACTTCTGCAGGTCCGCGAGTAAGAATTGGTTGACGCCCTTGCAGGTCAAGGTGGCGCCACTGATGCCGTCGACCCAGTGGTCCCGCTTGTTTTCGGGAATCGAGTCTTCCACTCTGCCTTTGGCAATCGTGATCGATACCAGTTGACCTTGGGGGTCGAGGATGTGTTTGCCGATGTAGTTCTCTTTGAACCAGTCTTCGGTGATGCGGGCGCCCAGACCCGGGGTCTCGGCGTGTTCGTAAAAGCTGATACCTTTAACCGTGTTCAGGTCCAGGTCGAGGGCGATGTAACCCTTGATGATGTTCCACAGACCGTTCCCTTGGATCGGCACAACGTAGGCTTCGATGGTTTCGCCGGGTTTGTAGACGTAAAGCGCCTTGTAACCGGGATCGTAGGCCTCCAGCTTTTGGTCGGCTTTTTTCGCCAACAGACCCACCTTGCGGTTGAACAGGTTCATCATGGAAGCCGCGTTTTCTTTGGCCAACGCCTCTTCCGTGTAACCCAGGCCCAACAACTCTTTTTTCATGAAAGCGGTGTCGGCTTCGTTATTGTTCTTGTCGAGGACTTTGACTTCAAATTCCGACTCAAACTTGCCGATAACCTCGGCCGGTTGCATGCCCTTCAGTTGCTCGGCAGTGGTGCCAACCGCACTGAACAGGTTTTGTACAATGTCCAAACGGACGTTGTCGGCTTGCATCGGCTTGAGGACGGTGTAAGCCAGAGAAAGACCAATGCTACAAACGAGGCAGAGGCCCATGGCGAATGCGTAGGTGTAACCGGCTCCTTTTTTAGCTTGCGACACGGTTCATTCTCCTTTTCACGTTGGCTTGAACCACGTAGTGGTCGATCAACGGGGCAAAAATGTTCATGAACAAAATGGCGAGCATCGCACCTTCGGGATACGCCGGGTTCCACACGCGGATCAATATCGTCAAAATCCCGATCAAAATCCCGTAGATCCATTTACCGGTTTCCGTGCGTGCCGCACTGACGGGGTCCGTCGCCATGAAAACTGCGCCGAACAACAAACCACCCGTGACCAAGTGGTCGGCCGGTGTCAGGCTCAAAATACCTGGCAGGTTGGGGCCGGCCAGTGCGTTCAGGCCGAAAGCCGTGCCGGCTGCGCCGATGGCGACCGCCGCCATGATCTTCCAACTACCCACACCGAACAAAATCAAAATCGCTGCACCAATCAAAATGCACAGCGCCGAGGTTTCGCCGATACTGCCCGGTATCAAACCGTAGAACAGCGAAGCCGTGTCGAAACTGCTGTAGCTAAAGGCTTGCAGCGTTTCACCGGCGGTGCTTCCGGGTGCGGTTGATGCCGCAACGGACAGCGCCGTCGCGCCACTGAAGCCGTCCACCATCTTCTCCGGGTTGGTCAAAATCCAGACTTTGTCGCCCGAGATTTGGACCGGGTAAGAGAAGTAAAGCAAGGCCCGAGCCGTCAATGCCGGGTTCAGCACGTTCATGCCGGTTCCGCCGAAAATCTCTTTACCGACTACAACACCAAACGAAATACCCATGGCGACCTGCCACAGTGGGATCGTGGGCGGCAGGGTCAGCGGAAACAGCAAACCCGTTACCAAAAAACCTTCGTTGATTTCGTGGCCGCGCGTCACGGCAAAAAGGACTTCCCAAATGCCGCCAACCGCGTAACTGGTAACGATAATCGGCATGATGGTGATCATGCCGTTCATGAACAACGGCAGCCAGTTGTCGACGGCTTCACCCGCCGCCTTGGCTTCTTGGAAACCGACATTGTAGGCGCCGAACAACAAACAAGGAATCAAGGCGATAACGACTGTAATCATCAATCGCTTTGAGTCCAATGAGTCACGTACGTGGACATTGGTGTCGGTGACCGTGCGTGGGGTGAAGAGAAAACTCTCTTTTGCTTCGTAGAGCGGGTAGAACTTCTCGAGCTTGCCACCCTTGAGGAAGAGATGTTCTTTACTGTGAAGAAGATCTTTTAAGAATTGCACTTGTCTAACCTTCCTTTTCCATCAGCTCAAGGCCGTCGGCAATGATGCGACTAACCTCGGTTTTGGAGGGACAAATGTAGGTGGCGAGACCGAAATCTTCCGGATCGCATTCCAAAATACCGAGTTGTTCCATTTGTTCAATGTCGTTGGCCAGGGTGGCTTTGACGAGAAATTCCGCGTGAATGTCCAGCGCGATGACCGAGTCGTAATTACCGGAAACAACAATCGCACGGTGACCACCATTGATGTTGGTGTTCAGTGCGTATTTGCCGCCTGGCAAGAAGCCGGAAACGAATGCGCGGGTATAGCTCGGTAGCGAAATGCCGGGGTTCATCCATCCCAGGAAATGTTGCTCGCGCCCTTCAGGCAGAACCGTCAACAAACTGTCGTAGAAGTTCATGGGTCGTTCTTGCGAACGCTGCAGGCCGGACAACATGTCGCCGCTGATGAAACGGTTTTCACCTTCATTTAGGTTTCCGTTCACCAAATCGGCCACCTTGGTACCCACCTGGGTGCGGACGTACTGCGGTTTTTTCAAACCGTTACCCGCAAGCGCAACCGTGCGCTCGATCGGGTAACGTCCGCTCGTCAAAAATCGGCCGATCATGACCAGGTTGGCGGCGTCGATAACCCATACCGTTTCACCTTTATTGATCGGATCAATTTTGGTGATGTGGGTGCCGACCAAACCGGCAGGGTGTTTGCCGGTGAAGCGGTGTTGTTGGACGCCTTGAACGCCGCGGAATAAATCAGCTTTGGCGTCGGTGCCGTCGGTGACCACGTGAACCTTTTGGCTCAACACCTTCAGCGCTTCAATGCCCGCCTCGAATTCGGCTTTGGCGTCTGCCAAGAAAAACGAGGGTTTGGCGGCCAGCGGGGCTGTTGCCATGCAGTTGACGAAAATCGCCTTCGGTTGCACCGAATAGTCCGCGATCTTATTAAAAGGTCGACGGCGCAGGTACGGCCACACACCGCCAGCGAGCAATTTTTGGATCAACGTCTCGCGGGTTACCTTGGAGATCTGAGCCGGGGTGTGTTTTTCGAAGATCTCGTGTTGATATGTGTCATTGGTGGCAATGATGATCTCTTCGATGACACGGCGTGGGCCGTAGTTGATAGCGGTGACACGACCGCCGGCTGGTGAGAGAAAAACGAGTTCGGGGTTTTTCTTATCAAAAAAAAGCGGTGAACCAACTTTAACTTCGTCGTTAACCGCTACCGATAATTTGGGTTTCAGTCCGGGGAAATCACCGGGACAGACACCCACGAACGGTGGGTGTTTTGCGTCGGTGACTTCTTCGGCCGCCTCTCCTTTGGCCGGGACGGTGTATCCCTTCGAAATATTGAAATCGCCCATAGGGGGTATTCTCCTAAAAGCTGAAAAGTGGCTGCCTATTTCAAACCAGACTGGAGGCAACCGAATTACTAAAAAGAACACGAAAACAGCTCATGAAGTGGGGTGTGTTCTTGCGAAAAGGCATGGCTGCGCCACGCCAAACGGCCCTATTAAACCACAAAAAAAATGAGTTCAAAAGCGAATTCAGGCCTGCGCTATAAAGGGTTTGTCGTTGAACCTGTTCATTTTTTGAGGGTTGGCGACGCCTGTTTTATCCCGTCGCCGTCACGATGGCTGGACGACCCCGTGACGCACTGCCTGGACAGTGGCCAAACCGGTCTCTGAATAGGCCCGTTTCGATCCGTGTAATAAATTAATGTAGGGAGCGTCGATGGGGGGCATTTGGCGGCGCTGCGAGCGATGTGGCGGTCTTCACGGTGTGGGTGTTCGAAGAGAAGTTGGGTTTTTGCAAAATAACCATTTTATAACTAGTTGTTTGAGAAAAAAGTGAGAAAAGTGCCAAAAAAGGGTTTGACAGTTTGGAGGCGAGTCCCTAGAATCTGCATCTTGTCGGCGGCACACAACGCCGAGTTGGTTGAAAGTTGAAAATGGAAGAGAGAACTACTGATTATCAACACGAGGTTGGTAATCAACCAGTCAGTTTCGTTCGTATCGAACAACTTGTTGTTCGAACGAGCATACAGGCATCAACATGAGAGTTTGATCCTGGCTCAGAATGAACGCTGGCGGCGTGCCTAACACATGCAAGTCGT
>JAUIFE010000007.1 GCA_030429565.1 Holophagae bacterium
CACGATAGCTGCGCTCGGAGCGTTCGCCACGTTCAGAACGGTCGCCACGATAGCTGCGCTCGGAGCGTTCGCCACGTTCAGAACGGTCGCCACGATAGCTGCGCTCGGAGCGTTCGCCACGTTCAGAACGGTCGCCACGATAGCTGCGCTCGGAGCGTTCGCCACGTTCAGAGCGGTCGCCGCGATAGCTGCGCTCGGAGCGTTCGCCACGTTCAGAACGGTCGCCGCCTTCGCCACGAGGTTTGAAGCGACCCTTGAAGCCTTCTGTGCGCCGGCCCACCGTTTTGGGTTTGCCGTCGGTGCTGCGTTTTTGAGTCCACTTAGAGGATTTTGCCGGGCGGCGTCGTACTTCAACGCCGAATTCGCGCAGGAAACGCAAGGGGTTGATGGGAATCAGCGGGTTGTACTGCTGGTCCTTTAGGCGTGAAATTTCAATATCGCTTAGCTCACGCCATTCGCCTTGTGCCAACCCATTGGTTGTCAAAAAAGCGAAAGCGATGCGTTTCAGCTTGGAAACCGGATGGTTGACCACTTCGAACATCTTGCGAATTTGCAGGTTCTTGCCTTCGTACAACACAACCTTTACCCAGGTGTTATTGCCTGGCTTCAAGATTTCCACTTCGCATGGGTTGTAGCGCGTGCCTTCGACTGTTAAGCCGCGTTGCAAGCGTTGCAGTGTGTTTTCAGAAGGTGTGCCGAAAACCTTGACCACGTATATTTTGGGGCACTTCGAGGCCGGTGCCAGCAATTGGTTGGTGAGTTCGCCGTCGTTGGTCAGCAGCAACGCACCTTCGGTATTCACGTCTAAGCGTCCGACCGGGTACAAGCGGGCTTTGATGCCTCTAACCATATCGGTAACTGTGACGCGGCCCTCGGGGTCGTGGACCGTCGAGACCACCCCTTTGGGTTTGTTAAGGAGAACATAATAGTTGGTGACTTGATCCAACTGAAGCAGGCGCCCTTTGACCTTAATGTGGTCCTTGGCGGCATCTGCCTTGGCACCGAGTTCGGTGATCGTTTGCCCGTTGACTGTGACCAGTCCTTGCTGAATCAACAGTTCGGCGTCACGACGTGACGCTACGCCGGCGCGGGCGATAATTTTCTGTAAGCGCTCTTCCAAAGTAGGCTCCTATTTGGCCTGAACCGCCTGGTTTTCGACGAGATATACGTTCCAAAAGCGTTCGTCTTCCAACAACAGTCTGGCACTCTCTTGCTGGGCGTTTTTTTTGGAAGTCCCTTCGCCGGTTGGTCCTGCGTAATCACCAACTTCGGCGCAGACGCGGAAAACACGACTGTGTGCCGGTCCTTCCTCGCTTTTTAAGATGTACTTCGGCAAACCCAGCCCTTGTTCTTGAAGTTTTTCCTGAAGCAGTGTTTTAAAATCCACCGCGTTTTTTATTTCTATGGTTGCGTTGGCGATGTCCTCGCCAAGTAAAAATTGAATGAGTTGGTCGGCTTGATCGAGGCCGCCGTCTAGTGAAACAGCGCCGATAAGTGCTTCGACCGCATCAGCTAAAATGGATGTTTTTTTGTGGCCGCCCGCTTTTCGTTCTCCGCGACCCAGGCGAAGTACCTCGCCGAGTTGGATCTCTTTGGCCTTGCGGGCCAAGGTCTTTGACGACACCAATACCGATTTGAGTTTTGAAAGGGTCCCTTCGTTTTTGTTGGGAAACTGCAAGTACAGATTCCGCGAAACCACATAACCCAAGATCGAGTCGCCAAGGAATTCCAGGCGTTCGTTGTGGGGCACGGATCGTTCGTAACCGTAGGAAGAGTGCGTCAGGGCCTGTAAAAGAAGTTCTTTGTTTTCGAACTTATATTGAATGATTTCCTCTAAACGATCCATGACGACTCCCAATTCAAGCGCTCTATCATAGGGGAAAAGGAGCAGGCTGTCCAGCTTCCAGAGCAGAGGGTACTGAAATAAAACGAGCTCACCGCCTACCTTTAGCTAGGCGGTTCGGTGCGAGCGACGTCGCTGCTGCTCGGGTTTCCTCCATTGTGCTATTGATTGATGGAGCTTTTGATTTGTACGTTGTTTTTAGTTTAAACAGGATTTGTATTTGTCCGGTAAAAAAACGTGTTTTCCGAAGAGAAAGAAGCGTAAGATTGGTGGATAACCCATGAACGAAAGTTTTCAGATGGTTGCCTTTCGAGTCGTAGGATTGCTGTGTCGCTAGACGCAATGGGCTGCCTGTCTTTCAGATTGGGTGTGGGGGTCATTCGCGTTTTTGCAGCATGGAGCGGTCAATGGGCTCTTCTCTAGAGAAAAAGTACATTGAAGTCATTGAAATCATCTTGGAATCGCTTTTGCCTGCCGAGGCGGAAGAGTTGCAAGCGTTGCTGCAACCTTTGCGCATATTTATTCACGACATTCCCCGATTTTCCTCCAATCTGATTTTTGTCTCTAAGTTTCGTGCCTTCCTAGAAACCCGGGATGCGCTCCTTGCCAAGCAGGCTTGTACCGGTCCCGATGCACCCGGTAAAGAGCAGCAAGCCAAAAAAACCGTTAACCAGCTCCTCGACCAAGCGCTCGAATTACTTGAAAAGGCGCTCCATTCCTCGCATGAAGTCGGTGGCGACCTCGCCGGCATTATGGCCACCATTCAGCAGGCTAAAAGTGCCAACAATTTGCGCGCGCTTTCCGAGATGGTGATTGATGCCGGTTCGCGCATGCACTCCGTGAACCAGGGTTTTCAGGATGATGTGGGTCGGCTCGCGGTTGAGTTGACCTACTACCAAAAGCAAATTGCGTCATTGGAAAGCGAGCTTAAGCAGCGCCGCGCCGAAGCGGAACGCGATCACCTGACCCGCTTGTGGAACCGCCGCATGTTTGATCGCGATCTCGAAGAGGCCGTAGCCGGCGCCGAGCGGTTCCTGGCGCCGCTGTGTCTGCTGCTGGTTGATATCGACCATTTCAAGACCATTAATGATGAATGTGGGCATCAGGTTGGCGACGATGTCTTGGTGAACTTTTCCTCCGTGCTAAACAATGGCTTGCGCGAGATTGATCGTACCTACCGTTTGGGGGGTGATGAGTTCGCTGTTATTTTTTCCGGAGGCGGTTTCGAGCAATCACGCATGATCGCCTCACGCTTGCACGAGTACGTCGGTCGCAATCCTTATTTGGTTGAAAAAGAGCGGTTTCAAACCACCATCAGCGGTGGTTTGGCTTTGTTTCGGCCAGGTGAATCCAGGGCCGCCTTTTTTAAGCGTGCCGACGACTTGCTCTATCGCGCCAAACGCGGCGGCCGCAATCGCATTTGTTGGGACGAGGCGGCGTCGCCCGGCCCCGCCGACGCCCTTTAGCCGCCGGCGTGATTCTTTTTCGACTTTTTCAAGGGCCCGCGCGTTTCTAAGCAAGACCTTGCGGCGCTGTTGTTGCTGTGCCGCCCTGTGCTTGTCGTGACGCGTTTGCGACTGATGCGCCGATACCGTCCTGCTTGGCAGGGTTGCGGCATTTGGGTAGGATGATTCCTCAGCGCCGCCGACGCGACCATTGATTGGCCCGTATCTTTTACCAGGACAGGGTTTGCTATCGGTCCTGGTCAGAAATGCGGGCGAGGAACGGCCTCGTAAGCGCGATCTACGAATCTCATGGTTTAGATCGCTGACACTGCGCTCGGGTAAGGCTTTGTCCTCACCTTGTCGCTTTGTCCTCGTGTGATTTACTTTCAGGAGTCCCTCGAATGATTAAGAAGTGTCTGGTTTTATTGTGTATTGCCGCGTTGACCGCGGCCTGTGAGCCGCTGGAGACCGGTGATCCGCCCACCTTCACCAGTGCCGTGACCGCAACCGCCCTCAGTGAAAGTCAAATTGCCCTCTCGTGGGCGCCCGCTTCCGACGACCTGTTAGAGCCTGAAGAGCTGAGTTACGCCATTTGGTATGCCAAAAGCTCCGATTCCTTTGATACGGCTACCGACAGTCCTACCGTGGTCACCCCAGAAGGCGCGCACGGCTATGCGCTGTTGGGCTTGGAGGCGGACACCGAATACCGCATTACCGTTCGCGCTCGGGATCGTGGCAACAGTTACAGTACGGCGCCAAGTAGCGATAACCAGACCAAGGTCCTTAAGACGACCACCGCTTCCGCCGGCAAGTTTCGCAAGGAAGTTGTCATTGATCTTTCGCAAACTCCGACCGGTTTGGCGGTTGGCGTGGGCGATAACGCACCGCGAGCGACCGTCGCCTTGTTGAATGGTAACCTTTTGACGCTACAGACGTTTAACAGCTCTGATCAAGCTGAAACCACCAGTGATCTCAATTTTGGTGCGAGCGTAACCGAGGCTCACTTCGTGCGCAACCGCGACAACCTCAATTACGATGATTTGTTTGTGATTGCCGGTGATACCTTGGTTTACTTGCCCAACGACGGCTCCGGTTACGATATCGACGACCTTGAGCAGCCGTTTACCGGGTCGGCCTTGGTCAATACCTTTTCCTATCTGCGCGGTAGCGCGGGTGTGACCGCGGTGATGTATCAAGACAGTGGCAATACTTACCTCTACGAGCATGACGGCGATGGAACTTTTACCGCTCAGACGGTGCCGACCGTTGCGAGTGGGGAGCGCGTCAAGTTGATGAACGTCAATAAGGACAATCGTCCTGACTTGGTGTTCTTCGGGCCTGACGGTGTGGAAATTGCCCTGGGTGACGACGACGACTTTGGATTCGATCGTCGTGATGAGGTTGACGACGACTTTTCCCGTATCGCCGACCAGCACACTTTGTATGTGGTTGATTACGACGGTGACGGCGACGATGATATCTGTATTCTCGAGCGTGATCGTGACGGCAGCCCTGAAACGAAGTTTCACGTGTACACGAACAATGACGGGACCTTCTCGACGCGGGCTGTGACCGACTACGGTGATGCGTTGTACGGTGATCCCAGCTTTCCGAAACTGGGCACGACCGACCGTCGATCGGTGTTGATGGTGCAAGAATCCTCAAATACCGCATTGCTTTACGACACGCCGCGTGATTCGAGCCAGGATGGTATTTACGGTGGCTCTGGTCAAGCCGGATGGGCGCGTTTTATCGACATCAATGGGGATAACTTCGAAGACTTAGTTTTGCTGTCCGCGTCGAGTGATAAGCTGACGGTCCTGTTTGGTCGTCAATAAGAAAAAAAACGCGCCGGCGAAGCTCGTCGGCCATCGTGTTTAGCAATCGCCAGGGTTGAATAAGTCGTTTCGATCCTGGCGATTGCTGTTTTTGATTTGCGCAAAAAAAACGTGTTTGGCGTAAAAGGTCTGCGCTTACAAAATGCGTTCCTCTAAAACCTGAACGGCTGTCGGCTTGAATATTACCGAATTTTGGGGTATCATTGGGGCGACTTTGATAGTAAGGGACGTGATATGTATAAACCTGGAGACCATGTATTCTATCCGAAGGGCGGCGTGTTCGTCATCGAGAAAGAATGCGATAAGACAATCGCGGGTCGGAAACTTCACTTCTATGACCTTGTTTCTTGCGATGGTAAAACGAAAATCAGCATCCCTACGGATAACGTTGAGCGCGTAGGCGTTCGCCGCTTGGTATCCGAATCTGAACTTCAGAACTGTGTCGAGTCTTGGACTCCCGATCAGAAAATCTCCAAATTGCACCACAAAAACCGCAAAAGTCGTTTCGAGTTGATGCGTCAATCCGGCAACTTTACCGACATGGGTACCGTGGTTGTCACCATCCATCACCTCATCAACAAAACCAAAGCCACCTTTGAAGAGAAGCGTATGTACGACCAGATCCGCAAGCGATTGGTCGACGAAATCGAAATCGTCAAAGACCTGGAAACGGATCAAGCGGATACTTACCTGCAACAAGTACTCGATGAGGCGATTACCCGCAAGCCGCCCAAAGGTGAAACCGACAGCGACGAGAACCAACTTGTCGAAGAAACCGAAGAGGTTTTCTCCTAGCGCTTTCCCATCATTGATCCCTAAACAACCCGATGTTAAAACATTACAAAAAGGACCAGGCTGGACGTCTGGTCCTTTTTGTTTGTGGACCTTCGCTTTCTTCCTTTTCGGTCCCCTTCACCGTTTTTTTGTTTATGCTTAGACCTAAATGGCTGGATGCAGTCGCACAAGACGTTGAGGCAGCCTGAGTTGAGAACAGTGCAGGTGTGCTTGACGCCGCCGACGAGTTTTCTCACCACGGCTTGCCGCTCGGCAATTGTGCGAGGACTTTGCCCCGAATAGCTTTCTTTGGGGTAGACTTTGCCGATGTCCGGCTCTTTTTTGAAATGAGGCCTTTATGGGATCCCTGCCACCAAAAAAAATGCCGTTCAAACCCATCGGCTACTTTCATTGGACCGTGGCCACCGTGTTTGGCTCCGGCTTCAGTCCCTTTGCTCCCGGCACCGCCGGCTCGATTATGTCGTTGCTTATTCTCTACTGGATTTTTCCCGCCGCGCTGCCGCTCCAACTTGTTGGTTTGCTATTGTTTACTGCGCTTGCCGTGATTTCCTCGGGTTTTGTTGCCGAGAAAACCGAAACCAAGGATCCTTCCATTGTGGTTGCCGATGAGTTCGTCGGTATGTACGCCACCTTTCTTTTCTGTCAGCGGCCTCTTTCGCCTGAAGTGATGGTTATTGGTTTGGTGTTGTTCCGTATTTTTGATATTTGGAAACCCTGGCCCGCCTACCGGTTGGAGACCTTACCCGGTGGCTTTGGCATTGTGCTCGACGACCTTGTCGCCGGGCTCTATGCCATGATCTTGCTGCAGGTTGCGATCAGGTGGTTGTTATGAAGGTGTTCGATCAAAACCAGGCGGTGACCACGCCGGTGGTTTTGATGATCGGCAACTTTGACGGTGTTCACCGCGGTCACCAAGCGATGATCGCCCGTGCCCGCGAAAAAGCGGCGCGTTTGGCGGCGCTACCCGCGATACTCAGTTTTCAGCCGCATCCGCTAAAGGTGCTGGCGCCGGCTAAGGCGCCAAAACTGTTGCAAACACCGTTGCAAAAAGAAGCCCTGCTGCGCCACTACGGGATCGGTGCTTACATTGTCAAAACCTTTGATCATGCCTTGGCCGCCTTATCACCGCGTGCCTTTGTCGCCAACTTGTGTGAGCAGATCGAGATTCGCGCGCTTATGGTGGGTTTTAACTTTCGCTTTGGGCACCAACGTGCCGGTGATGTGCAGACATTACAGGTGCTTGCGCCCGAGTTTGGCTTCGAGTTCGAGCATGTTGAGGCGCAGTGTCGCGATGCTGAAACCATCTCTTCGTCACGAATTCGCGCCTGTGTCGCTGCCGGTCGCATTGGCGAGGCCGTGGCCCTGTTAGGTCGGCCCTACTTTTTGCAAGGGCAGGTCACCAAGGGGCGTCAGCTCGGTCGCACGATTGGTGCGCCAACCGCTAACTTAACCGTTTACAATGAATTACTGCCGCGCTTCGGCGTGTATGCCTCCTGGGCACGTGTGCGCGGTGAATGGTATCGGGCGATTACCAATGTCGGCACCAACCCGACTGTCGGCGCGGTTGGCACGCGCGTGGAAACCCACTTGTTTGAATTCGCCGGTGACCTTTACGGCGAAGAGCTGCTGTTGTGTTTGGGGGTGTTCATGCGTGAAGAGCGGCGTTTTGATAATTTAGAAAAGTTATCTGAACAAATACAAAACGACTTTGCGCAGCGCCTAACCTTCTTGGATCTAACACCGCCGGCCTTTGACATTCTCTAGCTCGAACGGCGCGATCCCGCATCGCCCCTTTTGACCGAGATTTCGGTTAGCCGGCGATTTTTTGCCAAAACCAACTGCTGCTAACGCCATTTTCACGGCCCAGCCCGACTTTGGATGGACGAGCTTTGACGGTTCGCCTGATTCCGTCGGCGAGCGCCGGCGGCGGTGCTCTCGGTTCGCTTCGGCAAGCCCGCCGTCAGACTGGCCAAGCGCCCCTTAACCGTGGTATCGTTTCCGATTCCAAGGGATTACCGGGCTCATGTTATTCGCCGTCCCACCCGCACCTGTGGCGACGGCAGATCCCGCCGTGCCATTGGGTTTTTGCACCGGCTCGACCCGCTTTCGGGATGGCGGGTGTACCTTGGTGTCGCGCCCGCCGGCCACGCTAGGGCCGGGTCTTGGTGGCCGGATCTTTTGGGGGAAGGTTCCATGGAGCAGCGTTTCGCGATTATTCCAGCCGGTGGTGTTGGTACCCGCATGGGATTGCCCTATCCCAAGCAGCTACTGCCGTTAGGCGACCACACCGTTCTACAGGAGAGCATTCGGTTCTTTCGCGGCATGCCGGTTTTTGTACCGGTTCCGGCCGCTTTTGCACCCTTGTTTCACGAAAAGCTGGCCAATGAACCGGACGTTCATGTACTGGCCGGTGGGGACACCCGGTTTGACTCCGTGAAACGCGCGGTGGATGCGCTGGTTGCCCGTTACGCGCCCGCGGACGATGCTTTGGTGGCCGTGCACGACGCTGCCCGACCGTTCCTTGATTCAAACACGCTCAACGACGCCTGGGGTGTGTGTGCCGAAAAAGGCGCCGTCATTTTTGCGGCGGCGGCGGTCGACACGCTCAAACAGGTTGATGAAAACGGCGTCATCCTGCGCACGCTCGATCGGACGTCCACGTACCACGCGCAGACGCCGCAAATGTTCCGTTGGTCCCTGCTGCGACAAGCTTACGCCGCTCAAACGCGTTCCGGCGATGTCACGCCCTTCACCGACGAAGCGGGCTTGCTGCAGGCGGCGGGCCTGCCGGTGACGGTGGTGCCTTCGAGCCACGCCAACCGCAAGATTACCCATCGTGAGGATTTAACATTGCTGGAATCACCACAAAAGGCACCGGGACCGGTCGCCGATCTACGTCAACTACGCATCGGCCATGGTTATGACGTGCACCGCTATGCGAAAGGACGCCGTTTGTTCCTGGGCGGTATTGAAATTCAAGCAGAGCGCGGGTTGCTGGGCCACAGTGACGCCGATGTCGCGCTGCACGCCCTGATCGACGCGCTTTTAGGCGCCGCCGGGCGCGGTGACATCGGTCATTGGTTTCCCGACGATCAAAAGGCCTTTAAAGACATTCGCTCAACGGTGTTGCTCGAGCGCGTGTGGCGCGATCTACAACAGGACGGCTATCAGGTGATTAACTGCGATCTCACCATTCAAGCGCAGGCACCTAAGTTGGCCCCCCACTTGCCCGCCATGCGCCAAACCATTGCCGAGCAACTTCAATGTGAGGTTTCCTGTATCAACATAAAGGCGACGACAACCGAACGACTCGGGTTTGTCGGTCGCGAGGAAGGCATGGCCGCCGATGCGGTGGTTTTGCTTCAGCGGAGTTCTTGATCGTGGTGGGTCACCGGGCTTGCGCCAATGTCGTGTGAATATTGAGGAGCATCCGTTTTATGTCACGTGAAAGCAAGGACTTCGGTCTGGTTTATAAAATTTTTCGGTTCGTGTTGCGACCCTTAATGGGTCGCGTTCGTGCCCTCAATGTCGACCTTGAGGCGTTACGTCAAGGTCAGAAAGAAGACCAAATTTTGTTGGTTGGTCATGTGGTCTCTTTCATCAACTTCTTGGTGGTGAATGATTACCTACAACGCAACGGCCTGCGACCGGTGCGCTACACCCACGGTTTCAGTCCCTTTTGGGTGTTGCCGTTTAAAGAGGCGTGGGCGTTGTCCCGCGACAGCTTGACCAAATCTTTCGAAGAGCGCCGCACCATGGAGTTAAACCGAGCCATCGAAGCGGTGGACCGCGGCGAAGACGCATTTATTTTTATGAAACGCGGCGGGCGTTTTGCCTGGTCTAAAAAGGTTTACTACTACCACGGTACCTTCGGCAAACTGTCGCGTACCTTGGAAAGTCGTGAGAACCGCACCATTTTGGTGCCGACCTCGGTGTTTTTGACACGTCGCCGCAAACGCGGCACGCGACGCAACTTCTACGAAATTTTCTTCGGTACCTATGACATCCCCGGCCGCATTCGCAAGTTGTTGCAACTGCTGTTCAACAACAGGAAGGGCGGCATGATTTTCTCCAAAGCATTGGATTTGAATGCCGAATACGCCAAATATCACGATTTGAGCCAAGACCAAATCGACAAACGACTCGGCCGTTTACTGTTGCTTCACCTCAACAACGAGGACGCCGCCTATCGTGGCCCCACCAAACGATCGGTGGAGCGCAAGGTGCGCAAAATCCTCAAAGAACGTCGGCTCAACAGCGAACTCGAAGCAGTGGCGCAACGTTCGGGCCGTTCGCTGGAAAGTGTGCGCAAAGACGCCGAAAAGAATTTGCGTCATATTGCTTCCGACACCAGCGAACGCACGATCAACCTGCTGCGTATTTTCTTTGGTTACGTGTGGACCCGTACGATTGAAGGCATCGACGTTAGTAAAGAAGACCTCAACCGCGTGCGCGAAATGACGAAAGCGGGGCCGGTCATTTTTCTGCCTTGTCACCGTAGCCACGTGGATTACTTGGTTTTTGCCTACTTATTTGAGAAAGAGGGTTTGAACTATCCGCGTTTTGCGGCCGGTGAAAACCTGTCTAAATGGCCGCTGGGCCCGCTATTGCGTCGTGCCGGCGCCTTTTTCATTCGGCGCAGTTTCAAAGGCGAGGTTATTTTCCCGCTCGTGTTCGAGGCCTACCTGCGGCACATCCTGCGCGAGCGCCACGTGTTGGTGTTTTTCATGGAGGGGGGCCGCTCGCGTACCGGCAAGTTACTGCATCCCAAGGTCGGCATGCTGAGCATGGTGATCGACGCTTGGCGCCAAGGAATTGTTGAAGATTTGCCATTGGTGCCGGTCACCATTGATTACGGCAAGGTTTTCGAGGGTCAGTCTTACTTGCGTGAAACCAGCGGTAAAGAGAAAGAGCAGGAGAGTTTGACCTCGGTCATTCGCTCGCGCAAGATCCTCAAGCGCAAGCATGGATACATTCGTCTGCGTTTCGATGATCCGATTTACCTCAACCAGCGCATTGCCGATGAAGGTCTTAAGAAAGAAGACCTTGGCTTTAAAACCAAAGTACCCTTTGTGCATCGGCTTGGCTCCGACGTGCTCAACCGCGTTAACAATCGGGTGACCTTAACGGCGGGCAACATCATCGCCGGCATTTTGTTGGGCAACCACCGTCGCGGCATGACGCTCAGTGATTTAAAAACCCTATTTGGGGTGTCGGTCCGATACCTGAAAAATCGGGGTGTTGATTTGGCTTTCCCCGAGCCCAAGTTGGAATTGGCTTTGATGAACGCTCTCGAAACCTTCAAAACTTGGGAAACAGTGGTGACGGTGGAGGTATCAAAACGCACCGTCATCAACATCCCGCAAGATAAACGCGTCGAAATGGAGTACTACAAGAACAACGGACTTCATTTCATTCTCGAACTTGCTTTGTTTTCAACGGCTTATAGCTGTCTGCCGGCGGAGGAGCGATCCTTCGATCAAATACTTGAATTTGCCCGTGAGGTTTTTCAAACCCTTAAGGAAGAATTCATTATTCAGAGTGATTATCCTTCCGAGGAAGCCATGCACATGGCGCTCAAGGCCTTGATTGTGATGGGTGGTGTGCGTCGCGACGGCGATCTGATCGTTGATGGTGATCGCCGCTACGGCCGTGATTTGGTGGCCATTAACGGCCACATGTTACTCAACTTCTTCGAGTCCTATTTTGTCTGTGCTGAAGTACTGTTGGAACTCATCGAAAGCGATCCCGTCGACCGCAAACTGCTGCTAAAACAGTGTATGGGTCATGGCAAATTGCTATTTGCCGTTGGCACCATTCGTTTGCCGGAGTCGATGAACCACGTAACCTTCAGCAACGCCCTCAAGTACTTCAACAGTTTGAGTCTGGTTAAGTTCCAGAATGCGCCCAGTGGCAAAGGTCAGATCGTGGTGATCAACAAGACCAAAGTTGCCGAGTTAATGGCGGTCCGGGACCGTCTTTACCGCTGGATGGACATGCTGGAATAACCGAGGGGTTATCATGGTTGTTGATACGGCGCCGGCATTGGCCGAGGCCGCTGAAGAACTCGACATTCTTTTTCACGACGACGCGGTGCTGGTGCTGGATAAACCTTCGGGTTTGTTGTCGGTCCCCGGTCGCCTTCCTGAAAACAAGGATTCTCTGGCTTTGCGGGCCCAGCGTTGGTTTGACGGTGCGCGCACGGTTCACCGCCTCGATTGGGAAACTTCGGGTGTCTCGGTATTGGCTCTGGATGCAGGGGTTCACCGCGAGCTGAGCCGACAGTTCCATGACCGCGAAGTGGAAAAGAGTTACATCGCGATTGTGGCGGGTCACCTGATGCCGGATGAAGGCGAGGTGGCTTTGCCACTGATCTGCGATTGGCCGAACCGGCCGCGGCAAATGGTCGATCACGAGAACGGACGCAATGCTTTAACGCGCTGGCAAGTGGTTTTTCGCGAAATCGACCGCACCTGGCTGCGTTTGTTCCCGGTGACAGGGCGATCCCACCAGTTACGGGTCCACATGCAGGCCTTGGGACATCCGATTTTGGGTGACCGGTTGTATGCAGACCGCTATGCGCTGCACCGCGCCGAGCGACTGCAGCTTCACGCGGAACGGCTGACTTTTACCCATCCGCAACAGGGCGAACGTGTCACCTTTTACAGCCCGTGTCCATTCTAACTTTTTTAAACCAAGCCTGTTTCCCGGGTTAGCCAGGCGCCGATCGCCATGGATGCGGTCAGTCCTGGTGATTCGATGCCCAGACAGTGGATCAAACGACCGTCGCGGCCTGCCCGTCGAAAGGTAAAGTCTGACCAAGCGTGGCGATTCAATTTGGCGCGAATGCCGGCGTAGCCAGGCTGTAACATTTCGCGTTGTAACCAGGGGAGATAGGTCTTGGCTGCGCGGTAAAACGATTCGCCGCGCGCCGGATCCACGTGGTAGTGTTCGTGCTCGATCCAGGCTAAATCCGGGCCGAGGTAGCACTCGCCCGCGAGATTCCGTGTGAGATGAACGCCCAGGCTCGCGGCATTTTTGGGCACGGCCGGGTATACCAAATGGGGTAGGGTCAAATCGCGCGGCGGCCGAATCTGAAAATACACACCGCGTGCGAGGTAGTGACGTTCCGGTGGGCACCATGAGGCGGCGGCGAGGCCGGTGCAATTAAAGACCCAGTCGGCGGCGTAGGTTTCGCCGTTGACGGTTAGAAGTACGTGGTCGTTCTGCGCGCTAACAGCTTCAACCTGCTGGTGATAGAGGCATTCAGCGCCGCTTTGGTCAAGCAGCGTGGTCACCAAGTGGTGGGGATCGATAATCGCCGTGCTCGGTGAAAACAGGGCACGCCGGCAGGCCACGCCTTGCGGTAACTGATCAGGATCGCACCAGGCCAATGGAACCGCCGCTTGGTTGGTGTGGTAGAGCTGCTGCAGCGCTTCGACTTCGTCGTCGCTGGTGGCGACGATGTATTTACCCACGGCGGCGAAAGGGACGTCGTGGGCCGGTGCAAATTGGTGCAGCATGGCGTTGCCGCGCCGGCACAGCTCGGTTTTAAGGCTGTTTTCCGGGTAGTAAATGCCCGCGTGCACGACGCCCGAGTTACGGCTGGTCATGCCCATGCCGGCTTGCGCCTCACGTTCCAGTACAAACACTTCGCGCCCGCTTGCGCGCAAGGCATAAGCCAGCCCGGCGCCGACACAGCCCGCGCCAATGATGGCGACATCCAATTTTTCCATGCGCTGCCGACTCCGCCCTTAGGTGTTCGTGGTGGCCCAATTGAGTTGGTCCGGCTCGAGCGAGGTCTCGACCACGAGTTGCCCTTCCTCGAGTAAGTCCCGCACGTTTTGGACGACATCATTATAGCCGACCTCGGGGTTGAGTTGACCCGCGTGTAAGCCGACCCAAGCGTTGCGACCGCTGAACTTGGCGGCGTAAAGGGCGTGGTCGGCGATGTTGACGACCTCTTCCCAACTGTATTGAAAAGGGTGATGAGGCGAAAAGGGGAAGTGTGCGAAGCCGATCGAGGTGGTCACGACCACGCTTTGGCCGTTGTCGAGTTCGATCGGTTTGCCGGCAACCAGGTTGCGGATCCGTTCGGCCATGTTGCCGGCCAGCTCGACCGGCGCGTGGCGGAACAGAATCAAAAACTCTTCGCCGCCCCAGCGGGTGACCACATCCGATTCGCGACAGGTTTCCTGCAGTAATTGACTAACGGTCTTGAGAATAATATCGCCGGCGTTGTGGCCGTACCGGTCGTTGTAGGATTTGAAGTGGTCAAGGTCCATCATCAGGAAAAAGAAATGTGGATCGGGTGGACCGTTGCCACGCCGTTCATTTTCAGCTCGCGGTGCCTGGGTGGTGATTTCGCCCGCCATCAAGTCCTTGAGGAAACGGCGATTCTTAAGGCCGGTCAAGGGATCGGTCACGCTCATTTCGCGCAAGCGACGGTTGGCCTCGTGGATTTGTTGGGTTGTTTCCGCCAGTGCGTCGTTGCTTTTTTTGAGCTCGGCGGTGCGCTGGTTGATCAGGGCCTCCAACTGAGCCTGCTGGATTTGGAAGCGTTTGACCTTAAATCGATAACCGGCATACACAAGAATGACGGTACTGACCGCGCACAACATCCAGAACCAGAGGGTTTGGTAGATGTGGGGTTTTACGTAAAAAGAAAAGGCGGCGGTGCCCTGCCGGAACTCGCCCTCACGCGTTCCCGACTCGACGAGGAAGCGGTAGTTGCCTGGTGGTAGGTTGGTGTAGGACGCGTAATGGCCTTCTGCGTGAGACGACCAATTTTTATCCCAGCCCTCGAGTTTGGTGCGGAAATGCACACGGTGGGGTAGCGAGAAATATATGCTGGTGAAATAAAAGCGAATGCGGTCACTGCCGGCGGGGACTTCTAGCAAGAGATCGCTTTTGGGGTAAAACACTTTGTCGTCGACCACCATTTGTTCGATGAGGACGCGTCCTTCGCGTTGGGCGTCGTCGCGCTGGGTCGGATTGATGCGGGCGACGCCTTTAATCGTTGGAAACCAAATGTAGCCTTGATTGTCGATTAGGCTGCAGGCATTGCCGACACCGATACACTCGCGACTCGGTAGGCCGTCGGCCTCATTGTAAACCTCGGAGAAAACCCGTTCTTTGCGTCCCTTGATGACGTCGATCAGCGCCGTGCGCGGCACCGAGAAGACCCCCAAATTACAGCTCATCCAAAAGTTATCGAGGGGGTCGCGCAGGATTTGAAATACGCTGTCGTTAAACAGGCCCAGGTTTTCGCCCACGCCGTGGAAGCGCCCGTCGAACAAGCCGAAAATGCCGTGGGCGTTAGTGCCGGCCCACAAAATCCCTTCGTGGTCGAGATGCAGGCTCAAAACAAAGGTGTCGTACAAACCGAGCTCGGGGCCGTAGTGCTGGCGGGGTTGCGTACCCTCGAACATGTAGACCCCGTCGCGGGCGCCGACCCATATGCGGCCCGCCTCGTCCTCCAAAATGGCGCGGGTGGTGCCGATGGAGAAGTCGCTTTGCTTGCCGAAGTTAATCATGCGATAGCCGTCGAATACCGACAGGCCGGTTTGGGTGCCGACCCAAATGCGGCCTTGGCTGTCTTGAAATAGCGTGCGAATGAACTGGCTGCCTAAATCCTCGCTCCAGAGCGGTCGGCGCCAGGTATCGCCGTCGCGTACCACCAAACCGCTGTCGGTGCCGATCCAAATGCGACCGTCACGATCACAGTAGGTGGCCAAAACGAAATTACTGGGCAGGCCGTCCTCGCGACGGTAGTTGATTTTGGTTTCGCCGTCGATCACGGCCACACCGAAACCGGCGGTGCCAATCCAGTAACGGCCCTGACGATCCTGCGTCAAGCAGATCGTTTCGTTGCCAGGCAGATCTTGGCGCGTCGTGTAGGGGGTGAACGCCCCGTCGCGCAATTGGTTTAAGCCGCCGCCGAGCGTACCAATCCACAGGTTTTGTTCGGTGTCTTCAAGCAGGGAGAGGACGGCGGGAAAGGAAAGCTGGTTCTCAATCGAAAAGGTGGCAATGTGATCGTTGTAAATGCGGTTTACGCCTAAGCTTGTGCCAATCCACAAGTTCCCGTCATGGTCGACCACCATCGTTGCGATTTGATTGCTGATCAACCCGTCCTCACGGCGCAACTTGCGAACCACGGTCTCGCCGTTAAACAACATGGCACCCCACCCGGCGGTGCCAATCCAAAGCAGGCCGTCGTTTTGCGTGGCTAAAGCGGAAATGGGGTAGGCGCGTGCGCGATTGGTGAAGGGGACGGCCGACACGGCGCCTTGTTGACAGCGGAAGAGGCCGCGTCCGGTGCCGATCCAAAAATCGCCCGGCCCGATTTCAAGGAAGCAGTTGATTTCGAGGCGGTAGAGCGGATGGTCGTCGCCCACTTGACGCGCTTCGCGACGGTCGGGGTCGAGGATCCACAAACCGCGGTTGGTGCCGATGTAAACGCGGCGGTCGTAGTCCTGGTAAAGCGCATTAATAAAAACCGCCTGGGTCCCTTCACCCAGGCTGTAATTGGCGACTTGGTCGTCGTTAAGGTAAATGAATCCATAGCCTTGGCTGGCCGCCCAGACGCCTTCTCGGCGATCCGGAAACAAGGCGTTGATTTCCTTAAGGTCGAAATCAGTGACCTCGCGACGGTTAAAATTGCGGAAACGCGAGCCGTCAAAACGTGCCAAACCTTCTTGGGTCCCAATCCACAAGTAGCCCTGATTATCCTGGATAAGGGTGTTGACGGTATTTTGGGGCAGACCTCGGTCGTCTTGCCACACTTCGTGTACATACTGGGAAATCTCCCGTTGCGGGTCTAGCGCCCACAGGGAGGTTACACAGCAGACAAAACCAAGCAGCAACCGCAAGTCCAAAAACTCGTTCAGAGAGAACCGTTGGTTCCATTGCATTATTGGTAACAAAAATTTCCGTCCAGGGATGATACCGCTATTTTACCTGAGGGTCGGCGGAAGCGCGAGCCTGGTTTTCCCGGCACCGGCTGAAAAAAACGAGGATCTTCAATCATGCCACCGTCATTCTGCACCGCCGCTTGTTGGAAAACGACGAAGCAATCTGGTGAAAATGGTGATGATCGACCTGAACATGCTTTGATTACCACGTCTATTTTCGATTTTGTTGCCAATCAAAGTCAAAATGGCCCCGCTTAAGTTGTGAAAGTATGGCAAAATATGGCTAAGTTTTTCTTCAGACATCCATTTTCGAATCGGGCCGCTTGTTCGGTCTCGCGTAGCAATGCGTAGGAACATGTCGCTTTTTCCGGTTGCCGGCCGGCGATCAGACAGTGGCGCTCTTGGTGCTGCCTGGTTCAAGCATTCATCTTCCGGTGGATCTGATGTCGCCGGCGTTTTCCCTTCATCACGCTCTTTCGACCAAATGTCGAGCAACCGTGGCCGATACGGTTCTCTCAGGAAAAAGGCATGTCCCTTTCGCTTGAAGGTTACCGCATTCTCGAGCCCGTTTACGAGGGGCCCAAGTCGTTAGTGTACCGAGCCCTGCGTGAAGCGGATCGTTGTGCGGTGGTCCTTAAAACCCTGCGTAGCGAGTTGCCGAGTGTCAAAGCGCTGAGTCAACTCAAACGCGAATACGACATCCTGCGTCGGCTCAAACACCCGTGCGTGGTGACGGGTTACGACCTGCACGCGCACCGTCGGGGTTTGGTGCTGGTCCTCGAAGACTTCGGCGGCATCGGTCTGGGGACGAGCTTGCGTGGTCGGCGCGTCTCGCCGGCGGAGTTTTTTGAGTTGGCGTACGCTATCCTCAGCGGCTTGGCCTATGTCCACGAGCAGGGGGTGGTCCACAAAGATCTCAACCCGGCCAATTTGGTGTTTAATGTCCAAACCCGCACCCTCAAGCTGATCGACTTCGGTATTTCCTCGCTGTTGCGCCGTGAAAAAGCCGGTGCCGGTCATCCATCGCGGCTCGAGGGCACTCTGGCCTACATTGCCCCGGAGCAAACGGGTCGGGTTAATCGTACGCTCGATTTTCGCTGCGATTTTTACGCGCTCGGGGTGACCTTTTTCGAGTTACTTTCCGGCCGTTTGCCATTTCCAACCACCGATCCCATGGAAATGGTTCACAGTCACATTGCCAAGAAACCGCCCTTTCTCCATGACCTTGACGTCACCATCGCGCAACCGCTGGCCCAAGTCATCGATCGCTTGCTGGCCAAAAATGCCGAGGATCGTTACCAATCGCATCACGGTCTGCGCCTCGATTTAGACGCGTGTCGCGATCACATGCTGGGGAAACAGACCTTGCCTGCTTTTTTCGAAGTCGGGCGCTTCGACAGTGCCGAACGCTTGGCCATCCCCGAGAAACGCTATGGGCGTGATCGTGAGGCGGCCCAGTTGGCGGCGCGTTTTGACAGGGCCTGTGGCGGTACAACCGAGTTGGTGTTGGTTACAGGTGCGGCGGGTATTGGTAAATCTACGTTAATCAGTGAGATGCGGCGTTCAGTGATTGAGCGAAGCGGCGCCTTTATCAATGGGAAGTTCGATCAATTTCAGCGCAACATCCCTTATGCTTCCTTGGTTCAAGCCTTTACCCGTTGGGCTGGGCATGTGGCCGACCAAAACGAGACCGTCGTTACCTTACGTCGTGAGCAGTTGTTAACGGTACTCGGCGATCAAGCACAGGTCATGATTGAGGTCATCCCCGCCCTGGCGCGGGTGTTGGGACCCTGTGCACCGATTTCCGAATTACCGCCCGCCGAATCACAGAACCGTTTTAACCTGGTTTTTCAACAGTTTGTTCACGCCTTACCCACGATCGACCACCCCATGTTCTTATTTCTCGACGATTTGCAGTGGGCCGACAGCGCTTCTCTGAAACTCCTGTGTCGCTTACTGTTGGAAGGTGAGTGCGCTTACTTGACGATTGTCGGCGCTTACCGTGACGGCGAAATCGAGGCTGTCCATCCGGTTCGCGAGATGTTGGTGACCTTGGACAAGGCCGGTTGCAGCTACGAGCGCATTCACCTCGAGGCGCTGGAGCCACTGCACGTCAATCAGTTATTGGCTGAAACCCTGCACTGTTCGGCGCAGCGCTGTTTGCCGCTGACCGACCTTTGTATGAAAAAAACCAACGGCAACCCCTTTTATCTCAATCGTTTTGTTCACGATTTGTACGAGCGCGGGTTGATTTTTTTCGATACCAAGGCGCGCGAATGGGCATGGGACGCGAGGGCTGTCCAGGCAGCCGATATCAGCGAAAATGTGCTCGACTTCATGGTGACCCGCATTGAACAATTGCCGCAACCTACGCAACGCGCTTTGAAGATTGCCGCCTGTATCGGAAACCATTTTCCGTTGTACTTGCTGGCGGTTGGTTTGGAGGAGCCCGCCGTCGATACCGCCGAAGACCTTTGGCCCGCGCTGGCCGCAGAGCTGATCGAGCCCCTGGATGAAGCCTATAAATTCTTCGTTGAGCGCGAACCGCACAAGGTCGAATATCGCTTCCAGCACGACCGTGTTCAGCAGGCGGCCTATGCGCTGATTGAGGAAACGGCGCGACCGCAAGTCCACTTGGACCTGGCCCGTTGCCTGCAAGATTACCTGGATCCCGAGGAACGCGAAGGGCGCCTTTTCGACATCGTCAACCACTTCAACCTGGGCCGCGGTTTACTGACGGAAACCATGCAGCGCGACGGTTTGGCAGTCCTTAACGGCGAAGCGGGTCGCCGCGCCATTCAATCCTCGGCCTATGAACCAGCCTACCGTTACTTTCAGATTGGGATTGAATTGCTTGGCGCCGACGGTTGGTCGCGTTGCTACCCGGAAACCCTCGAGCTTCACCAGGCGGCCTGTGAGGCGGCTTTCCTGGTTACGGAATTTGATGAAATGCAGGCCTTGGCGGCCGAGGTTCACCGCCATGCGCGAACCCTGCTGGACATGGTGCGTGTTTACGCGGTGGAAATCGATGCGATGGTGGTGCGTAACCGCATGCTGGAAGCGATCGACCTGGCGCGACCCTGGCTGAAGCAATTGGGCATTTCGCTGCCGCGCGTTTGTTCGCAGCCACATCTGGTCGCCACCCTGTTTCACACCAAAATGATGCTGTTGCGCAAGCCTCCCGCGTATTTGGCCGAAATGCCGTTGATGCAGGATCCCCATCAGTTAGCGCTCATGCGGCTCATCGGTAGTTTGTTTTCAGCCACCCACCGTGCCGCGCCGTCCTTGTTTCCCTACATCGTGCTCAAGGTCGTGCAGCATTCACTGCGTTACGGGAATGCGCCGATTTCCGCCTTCGGTTTTGCCTGCTACGGCCTGGTCCTGTGCGGTGCTCTGGGCGATGTTGAGCAAGGTAACCGTTTTGGCAGCTTGGGTTTAACGCTTTTGGAGCGGCTTGACGCGCGCCGCTTCAAGACGCGCACGGCTTTTGTCACCTATGGTTTTATTCGACCCTGGCGCGAACACCTGCGCGAGGTGCTTGAGCCGTTGCGCGAGGCTTATGTCGCGGTGAATGAATCGGGTGACATTGAATACGCATCCCACGCGATTTATATTCGCTCCGCCTATGCTTTTTTCAGCGGTGCGCACTTGCCGGGCCTTTTGCAGGAAATGGGCAAATACAATGAGGCTGTTCTAAAGCTCAAACAAACGACCACCGCCCAATACCACCAGATTTTTATGCAAACCGCTCACAATCTCATGGGGGCTACCACCACGCCTTGGCTGTTATCTGGGAACCATTACCATGAGGATGACATGCTGCCCCTTCATGTCGCCGCCGACGACAAACACGCACTTTTCGTTTTTTATCTCAACAAGGCCGCGTTGGCTTATTGGTTCCACCAACACGAAATGGCCGAAAAACACATAGACGCCGCCTATGCCTTTCTGGAAGGCATGTTGGGTTTTTTCCACGGTAGTGTTTTTTATTTCTGGCGTTGCCTGATCAAGCTGGCGCGGGCCGGCTCGCAACAACGTGAGCAACGGCGCTTGACCTTGCGTTATTTGTATTCAGACATGGCCAAGTTGCGTAATTGGAAGCAGTTTGCACCAATGAATTTCCGTCACAAGGTGGGTTTGATCGAAGCTGAAAAAGAGCGTGTGCTCGGTGATAAATACCGTGCAATTGCGCTGTTTGATCAAGCCATTGCTCAGGCCGACGTCGCTGAATTCGTGCAAGAGCGGGCCCTTGCCAATGAGTTATGTGCCGGCTTGTGTTTCGAAATGGGCAACGAAAAAGTCGCACGCAGTTACCTGCAGGACGCTTTCTCGGACTATGAGCAATGGGGCGCCAACGCCAAAATGCGTCACATTCAACACGTTCATCCCAGTCTTACCATGCGCTCTTTCGATATGGTGCGCAACGCGTTGGGCCACACCGGCGCCACTTTTTCGGCCACGTCGACCACCATTGACGAGGGCGCCGAATTGCTCGATCTCAGCTCGGTCGTCAAGGCTTCCCAAACCATTTCGGGCGAAATTGTTTTGGGCAAGTTGCTCGAAAAGTTGATGATCATCGTGATTGAAAACGCCGGTGCTGAAAAGGGCTTGTTGCTGATGGAAAAAGAAGGTCGTTGGGTGATTGAGGGCGAGAGCCACATCGAAAGTGACCGCGTTCAGGTGCTGCAAGGGAAACTGCTGGCCGAAAGCGATCGCCTCTCCCATGCGGTGGTTCTCTTTGTCGCGCGCACCGGCCGCAATGTGGTACTCGACGATGCCTACAAAGACCCCCACTTTGGTCATGAACCCTATATCAGCGAAAACCAGACGGCGTCGGTGTTGTGCATTCCACTTTTAAATCAAGGTAAAACCACCGGTATCTTATACCTAGAAAACAACTTGTCGCCTGGTGTTTTCACCACCGATCGGCTTGAGATTCTGCAGATTCTTTCTTCCCAAATCGCTGTTTCTATAGAAAACGCGCGCCTTTATTCCAACCTTGAATACTACAGTCGGCGTTTGGAATTTAAGGTCGAGGAACGCACGCGTGAGCTCACCGCCAAATCCGATGAGTTAATGCGCACCCAGCGTCAACTATTGGAACAGGAGAAAATGGCTTCGTTGGGGACCCTGACCGCCGGCATTGCTCACGAAATCAAGAATCCGTTGAATTTCGTCAACAACTTTTCCGAGATCAATCTCGAGCTCCTCGATGAAATGAGAGCGATCATCGATCCCTTCGTCGCTACCTTGACGCCGACGCAACGCGAGGAGCTGAGCGCGCTGCAAGCCGATTTGAAACGCAATACCGAAATTATTAGCAATCACGGCAAACGCGCCAATTCCATTGTTCAGAGCATGATGATGCTGTCTAAGGGTGGGACGGCGGCCGCTCAGCCGACCGACTTGAACCAGTTGGTTTCTGAATCGCTGAACCTCGCATATCACGGCATGCGTTCGGGGAATCGTCGTTTTACAGTAGCGCTGGATCAGCAACTGGCAGAGGGTCTGCCGATTATCGATGTGGTACCGCAGGACTTGGGTCGCGTTTTCCTGAACCTTGTCAACAATGCGCTCGATGCCATGTACGCCAAGTTTAGCCGTCAGGAACACTTCCAGCCACAACTCCAGGTATGTACCCTTCAAAAAGATGAGTGGCTCAAAGTGATTGTGCGCGACAACGGCGGCGGCATTTCCGAGGAGATTCGCGGCAAGATCTTTAACCCGTTTTTTACCACCAAACCCTCCGGCGGTGGCAATTCGGGTTTGGGATTGTCGATTAGTTACGACGTGGTGGCACAAGATCACGGCGGGCGTTTGGAAGTCTTTTCAGAAGAAGGTGTGTACACCGAGTTTCACGTGTGGTTGCCGTTGGAATGTCGCGTCAATCCCAAAAAAAAGAGCCGCGCGGAGCAGAATCTCCTGCGCGGCTAATGGCTCTTATGTGGTGGTTCGAGCTGTTTCAAAAAGGGTTGACCTGTCAGTCACGCCGCCATGTGCATTGCCGGTACAGGGCGGCGTGACCGACTTGTCGGTTGGGTGGGAGTCGGGAGTCGGCGCGTTGGTGTGGTTGCAAAAACGCGCCAGGGTGATGGTGAGAACCGGATGGAGGACCGGTTTTCAGTGCCTTGGTGGGGAAAAATGTTCAGTTATGGGTGGGATGCGGTGCCGGCCGTTTCGTCGGGTGCCCGTTCGTCGTTGTGGGCCGGCTTGTGTTGTCCGACACCCTTTAAATTAATCACCCAATTTGAAGAAAGTGAGGAGAAACCAAGGAGATTGAAAAAAAAATCAACGGCTGCGCTGGTAACGGCGGGCTTGCTGCTTCTGCATAACCCTTAACAGGCGCTGGAAGGTGGGGCATTGTTGGTGACTGGGTGATTGGCATTCAGCAGCATGGCGCAGGCCGTCACGCAAACTGGTGAGATGTTGGATTTGCCGGTCGAGCTCTTCGGCCTTTTGCTCGAGGACCTCGCGCGGTACCTTGGCGTAATCCTCGCGAAACATGGTGCCGATTTCCTCCAAACTGAACCCGGCCGCGCGACCCGTGGTGATCATTGCCAAACGCTGCAGCACCTCGGGATGGTACAGGCGCCGCTGGCCTCGTCGTCCCGCCGAGCTGATCAGGCCGCGCTCCTCGTAATAACGCAAAGTGGATGGGGGCAAACCGCTGGCGCGTGTGACTGCACCAATATCTAAAAGCTGATTTTCTTCCATTTTGGGGCTTGACCTCAAGTTGACTTGAACCGCTAGGCTATCGGTAGATAAAGCGTGGCGGCCACAACAGCCGCATCGCGACTTTTATTTTACACAATGCACGAAGGAGCCGTTATGGAAGCGCAATTTTGGTTGAATCGTTGGGCCGAGAATCAAATCGGCTGGCACCAGCAAGAATACAATCCCTTTTTGGTAAAACACTTTAACACCTTGAAGCTCGCGGCCGGTGATCGCGTTTTGGTGCCCTTGTGTGGAAAAACCAAAGACATTCAATGGTTGCTCGAAGCCGGCTATCGTGTGGTGGGCGCCGAGTTATCGGTAATCGCCATTGAACAACTCTTCGAGGAACTCGGCCTGCAGCCCGAAAAACGACCCGTGGGAACGCTGACCTGCTATTCCGCCGGCAACCTCGAGGTATTTGTCGGCGACTTATTTGAATTAACCGCCAAACAGCTCGGTAGCATCCACGGCATTTATGATCGGGCCGCGCTGGTGGCCTTGTCGCCGGAGATGCGCCGTCGGTACAGCGCTCACTTGGTGGCGCTGACCGGGAGGGTCCCACAGCTCGTCGTGGTTTTTGAGTATGACCAAAGTGTGATGCCGGGGCCGCCGTTTTCGATTCCGGCACCGGAACTGAGCCGACATTACGAAAGCGGCTATGACTTGGTTTTGCTGGATCAGGTTGCGCTCGACGAGGAACTGAAAGGCAAGGTCGCGGCGACGGAAGTGACCTGGCTGCTGCGCCCAAGCGGTGAAAAATAAAAAAAGGCCGCGCAGCGGGAAGGGTTGCTGCGCGGCCGTGGGAATGCTACGGAGATAAGTGGCTGTGCGGCGGAGGTGCGCCTCCCGCATCTCTCGTCAAACACCGCTTGATAATCGGTTTTTGACGAGAAACGCGGGCCGTGGTTGCTGAAGTTGGACCCGCACGAAGGCGGGTGGTGACCGGTTGCCGCGGTGATCGTGGACTGGATGGATTGGTTGAAGCGCGGTGGGCGCCGTGGCCGGCATGCTTGGCCGTAGCACGTACCGCGAATCGCTGGGGAAATGGTGATCACGAAGCACCTCGCCGGTTCGTCCCCTCTTTCCTTGCCCGTTCGAAAGTTAGCCGGCGAGGTGTGTCGTGACACCACCTAACTTAAGGCCTGAATTTGAAGAAAGTTTGGAGAAAAAAAGAAGATTTGCAGGGGGTTGCGCCTTTTGCCGATGCCGCGTTTAATTCGTTGTTGCTGGGGAATAGCGGCAAGATCCTGCCGTTACAGCGATGTTCCCTGTTCTTTTTGTTGCAAGCTAGGGCCGGTTTCTCTGCCAATCCGATGCTCGGTTTGAATGAGCCATGATTATTACGCCTCGTGGGTCGTCGCTGTTTCCCGTGTTTGCGACATATCGGTGCATGTCAGACGCCGTTATCGGGCTAAAGGCGCTCGGTCTGAAATTGGGTTGCGACTGGATCGGGTAAGCCAAAAATGGCTACTTCGTTTATCTCGAGCGCATAAACGTCTTTATGAGGGGGAACCGACGCGCCGGGCGTGGGCCTCGATGGTCAGTGTCACGCCTCGCCTATATTTAGGTGTGTGATCCTACCCTATCCGGGATTTTCGCGATGGCGCGCGGCGTGTTGATGGTGTTCCAACCGTCAGTGATCGATGCGGTGGACGGGTTGTGCTTCCTTTGAGACACCTTTTTGGTTTCCGGTACTTGCACGAGAATGTCGAAGGCCGTTTGAACGGCATGTTGCCTGTTTGAAATCCTTTATTAAAACGAGACGCCCAAGCCCGAAAGGCTGTGCTTTACCGGCGCGCGAATAGGCGACACCGGTTTCTAGCAAAAGTGCCGCAAATCGTGGCCGACCATTAAAAGATGCCAACAGCTTTGACGGGTAACGGGGTTTGGCCCTGCACCAAACCCCGTCAGTTTATTCCGAAGCCGGGGCCGTCGGCCATGGAGAGACCGTTGGGGTGATTGCTTCACCGCGCGAGGCGCCGGAGTCGAAAGCCGCGTTGTTGCCCGCGACGGATTCGCGCAGGAGTGAACAAGGGACCCAGTTGAGAAATTTCTCGTGCACGATGCTGGTGCCGATGGTGGCGATGTCGAGGGCGCGTTCATCAATGGCGGTTAGCAAGCCTTTGGCGCGCGATGAGGCGCGCCCGCGCGCTTGGTCCGGTCGCATCCAGACCAAATCACCCTGAACCAGCAGCTTGAGTCGCGGAAGAACCGTGACCAAGTATTCTGGTGTGTGGTTGGTATGTGGGCCGATATCGTAAAGCTCCAGCCGGTTAGCATCGTCCTCTAGAACCAAATGGTCCGCGACCAGGTCCAGGCGCAGTGTCTTGGGTTGTAGGAACTGTTGGTCCGGCAGCATGGCGTGGGGGTTGGTGATGAGTTGCTGTAGGTAGGGTTTAACCGTTGGGGTGGTGATGATGGTGATGCCGCGTTGTACATAGGGTCGGATACCCCAAGTGTAGAAAGGGTGAAAGTGGGAGAGTACGAGCTTGGTGACGGGTTTGCCCGGAAGTTTGGTGTCGACAAGATCGAGCACTTGCTCGCCGGCGCGACTGTCGCCGACGGCGTCGAGAACGACGCTGTGATCGGCAAAAGCGACCACAAAAGCACGCGCCTCGTGTTCGGCAAAGGTGACCGTGTAAACGTCTTGGCCCAAGGCGTGCCAGGTTACCGCGCTGGTTTCGTCCGTGGTCGGCGGGGCGATATCACCCCAAATTGCGCGATGGACCGCCGGTTGACCAAGCTGGGCCGTGGCCGTGCTACGCGTCCAGGTAAGACTAAACCCGGAACCGCCTTGGTAGTAGCGCTCCTGAATTTGGAACGGTCGTTGCGCGCCGGCAACCTTGCGATAGTCGCCAAACTGAATCATATCGCTTTGGTCGCCAAAGCCGTGATGGTGGAACAAGGTCTCGATGCGCTCGAGTAGGTGGGTACTTTTGTTGAAGTAAAGATATCGGACCAGACCGTTTTCCTCGCTGAAGCTTAAAATGCGGTGTTTTGTTGGGTCGTTCGTGTCGCCTGCCCATTGCAGTCCGCTGAGTCGCGTGGCTATGCGGTGTAGCAGGATCGCCGGCTCGTGTAGCTGGTTGACCCGACGCCAACTCTGCCAATCTTGGTGATCATCGGCGTAGGGGATGGTTTGCCAATCACTGCTGCCAAAGCCGCGATAACGGGCACTGTCGCCGACCAAGGCGGTTTCCTCATGATCGGTTTTTCCCTTGTGGGTGCGTGCGACTTTTTGCCAAAGTGCGCCACCGTCGTTGCGAACCGATTGCGTCACCTCAAGCGGGATGTCACGGGTGGTCCAGGGCAAAGCATAGTGGCCTTCCAATGCGACCGCGAGCTGCCAGGACGACGTTGTCCATTGGCCTGTGCCCGCTTGGTTGGGATCGACGCCGTGCGCGCGACAGGCCGCCGTCCAAATTTGGTGCGCTTGCCGAAAGCGCTCGTAGGCAAAACCTTGCGCGGGTCGGCCTTTTAGCTCTAGCGGGGCTGCCGCCAACAAACATAACAATAACGCGGTCATGACCGTTCCTCCTCTCCGAAAAGGTTAAGCTTAAGCAAACCGCGCGTGAGAAAGGTCGGTGAAATGCCGGGTCTCGTTGTGAACCATTTGTGGGTTCCGTGTGGATTGTGTGTGAATTGTGTGGGGGTTGCAAAAAACCCCGCCTGCGGTTGGACCGGGGCGGGGTGGTAACCGAAACTGAGCGATTCGGGTAAATGGAAATGAGCAAAATTTTGCAGCGCAACAGGTTGGGCGATTTTATCGCTGAAAAGCGCTTCGTTTCGGTGTCAGGGCGCGCGTTTAACCTTTGAGTTTTTTACCGAGCAGTTGGTTGACCAACTTGGGGTTGGCTTTGCCTTGGGTCGCTTTCATGGTTTGGCCGACGAAAAAGCCCATCAGCTTTTTCTCGCCCGCGCGGAAACGTTCGACCTCGGCGCTGTTGGCCGCCATGACCGCGTCGATGGCGGTTTCCAGGGCGCTGCTGTCGCTGACCTGCTCAAGGCCTTTGTCGGCGACGATTTGTTTCGGGTCGGTGCCGGTGGCCAACATTTCGGCCAGCACGTCTTTGGTGATGGTGGCAGAAATAGTGCCTTTATTGAGCATGGTTAACAACGCCGCTAATTGGGCCCCGCTGACTTTTAGCGCCGCCCAACTGCTGTCTTTGAGTTCACGCGCCATTTCGTTATTCATCCACTTGGCGATCAGGCGGGCGTCGCCGAGTTCGGTCACCGCCGCGTCAAAAAAGGCCGTGCGTGCGGGTTCACTGGTAAGCAGATCGAGGTCTTGTTCGCTCAAATCGCTGTAAGCGGCTTGCAGGCGTTTGAAGGCGGCCACCGCGTCGGGTGATTTATCCGCCAGTGGATCGCGTTTCACGGCGGGTTTGGCCGGTGCTTGTGCCGCTTTGGGTGGGTTCTTGGGCGCGGCGGGTTTTGCCGGTTTGGTTTCTTTTTGTTTGGCCCACGAGTCGCGCAAACCGACGATGCGGTTGTAGACAGGGTGGCTTGCGTCGCCGTCTTTCACATCGCGAATGAAGAACCCGATGCGTTCAAACTGAAAGCGGGTACCGGGTTCACAGGCCGCCGCCCAGGGTTCAATAAAGCCTTCGCTCAGGTCGAGGGAATGGGGATTGAGGTACTCGGTGAAGTCGCCTTCGGCGAGGTCGGGCCGTTCAAGCGTAAATAGGCGGTCGTAGAAACGCAGTGTTGCTGGAAGGGCGTGTGCGGCCGAAACCCATTGAATGGTCCCTTTGACCTTGCGATCCGTGGGCGTGACGCCGAGGGTTGCCGGGTCGTAGCTGCAGCGCAACTCGGTGATATCACCGGTTTCGGGATCTTGAATCACACGCTCGCACTTAATGATATAAGCGTGACGCAGGCGTACTTCGCGGCCTGGCGCCAAACGGAAAAACTTTTTGGGTGGATCGAGCATGAAGTCGTCGCGGTCGATGTAGAGTTCGCGGCTGAAGGGAATCTCGCGCGAGCCTTCCAACGGCACGTCGTGCGGGTACAGCGAGCCTTCCAGCATTTCGCTTTTGCCTTCTTCGTAATTCTCAATTACCACTTTTAGCGGTTTGGCAACGGCCAATACGCGCGGTACTTTGAAGTTCAAATCGTCGCGCACACTGAATTCTAATTGGCCCAAATCAACCGTGGAGTTGGCTTTGGCGACGCCAATCATTTCGCAGAAGTTGCGGATCGATTCTGGGGTGTAGCCACGGCGGCGGAAGCCCGCAATCGTCGGCATGCGCGGGTCATCCCAACCGTCGACCAACTTTTCGTTGACCAAGCGCAGCAGTTTGCGTTTGCTCATGACCGTGTTGGTGAGGTTGAGGCGTGCGAATTCGTATTGGCGTGGTACGGCTTCGGTTTCGCACTCGCGCACGACCCAATCATAAAGTTCGCGGTTATTTTCGAATTCCAGCGTACAAATCGAGTGGGTAATGTTCTCAAAGGCGTCGGACAGCGGGTGCGCAAAATCGTACATCGGGTAAACGCACCAGGCATCACCGGTCTTATAGTGGTGCGCGTGACGAATGCGGTAGAGCAACGGGTCGCGCATTTTCATGTTGGCCGCCGCCATGTCGATTTTGGCGCGCAACACGTGGGCGCCGTCTTCAAATTCGCCTTGGCGCATGCGGGCGAAGAGGTCGAGGTTTTCGGCGACGCTGCGTTCGCGGTAGGGGCTGGGTTTGCCGGCTTCGGTGACGGTACCGCGATACTCGCGAATCTCTTCTTCATTTAAGCTGCAGACGTAGGCTTTGCCTTTGTTGATCAGCAGGACTGCTTTTTCGTAAAACTGCTCGAAGTACTCAGAGGCGTGGAATAGATTGGTTTTCCATTCGAAACCGAGCCACTTAATGTCGTTTTGAATCGAGTTGACGTATTCAATATCTTCTTTGGTGGGGTTGGTATCGTCAAAACGCAGGTGACATTGGCCACCGAATTCCTGGGCTAAACCGAAGTTGAGGCAGATCGACTTGGAGTGGCCGATGTGCAAGTAGCCGTTGGGTTCGGGTGGAAACCGGGTGACGACGCGGCCCTGGTGCTTATTGCTCGCCAGATCCTCTTCGATAATGTTGCGCACAAAGTTGTTGGCTTTGATGTCGCCTTCGGGTTTGCCAGGGTGGTTGGTCTCTGCGTTACTCAAGATTCAAGTACCTCTGCATACAAAAGTGGGGATGAGCGCTTTGGTCTCAAAAATCGCCGTGGTTTCGGCGTAAGGGCACTATAGTACCACCGACCGCCGGCCGTGTAAGCCCTGCGTGTGGTTCCCGCTGTTTTTCCGCTTTTTCGGTCGCTAGCCACGCCTTTTATTGTGCGTCTGTCGGCTCCGGTTTGACCGCTTCATCATCCTGAATCGGGAAACGCAGGACAAAAACCATTCCATTGCCGTCGGCTGCACAACAGGCCTGAATCTCGCCGTCCATTTCGGTCACGGCGTTGGCGCAAGCGTGTAGAACGAAGCGGTTGCTGGTGGCGCGCGGCGATGCGTTTTGCGCAAAAATACCGGCCAAGTCGGTGTCGGGCACACAGGGTCCTGTGTCGCGAATGTGAATTTCCAGGTGGTTGTTGCGTAAGTAAGTGTTAATGAATATTTTGCGTGCGTGGTCCGGTGCGTTGCGGCTCATCGACTCGCAACAATGTTGTAGCAAACCCAACAGGACCCGCAGGATCTTAGCGCGCTGCAGGTAAAAGGTCGGCACTGGGTTGAGATCTTGAATTACCTCGGCTTGGGTACGGCGTAGATCCTTGTTTTTGATTTTCACCGCGTCGGCGATGAGGGCGTTGATATCAACGGAGTGCGCTAAGTCGTCCTGTTTGGCGTATTTTTGTTGGGCGCTAACGATTTGCGTGAGTTGAAAAACCTGGTTGTTGATACGGCTGAGCTGTTCGGCCAATGTTTCTTTTTGACTGGGTAAGTGGCGCAAATGATTGAGGATCTCTCCGGCGATGGCGGCGTTTTCGGGTGCGCGAACCTTGTTCGGATCGGAAATCAGCAGCGCCGCTTTCATCAGCGCTTGGGGGGCGATGTAGCCGTCGAACAATTGTTTGGCGGTCCGCGATTCGCGTTCGACGCGGTTGACCACGTCCTCAACTTGGTGCAGGACGTTGCAGGCGATTTCGGCCATGCCCGCGCGGTGGGCCGCTTCAATCACCTGTTCCTGCGCCTTGATGAGGCGCTGGTGGGTGCCCTGCAGCACTGTGCTCCGTTCTTGGACCATGTGTTCCAGCAAGGCGTGGCGTTCCGAGTTTCGCCGCAAGCGGTAGCGGTCGAGACCGAACACCGTGGCGAGAATTAGGCAGACCACCGCCACGCGCACGGAGTTTTTTTGGTACCAGGCGGCACTTTTCACGACGCCGATTTCGGCATACTCCTCGCCCCAAAAGTCGGGTTCGTTGCCGGCCCAGACACGGAACTGATATTTGCCTGGCGGTAAATTGGTGAAAAAGGCGGTGCGTTCCCGTTCGGCGCCGCGAGGCGTCTTGTCCAATCCCACCATCTGGTAGCGGAACTGCAACCGTTTCGAGAGGGTGAGGTTTACGCCTGAAAAATGGATTTCGAGTTTGTTCGAGCCGGGTGGGATTGTCAGGGTGCCGTAATTGGACTTTATTTTGCCGTTGAGTTTGACCTGGGAAATAAAGACCGGTGGTGCTTCGCCTTGGTGGTATTCGTGATTCCCGTCGAGTGAGACAACTCCTTCGATGGTAGAGACCCAGATGTTGCCGAGCGCGTCTACCGTGGCCGAAGGAAAGGTGCCGCCGTTACATTCGTTGCTTTTCATGCCGTCCTCGACGCCGAAGGTGCGGCCTTGAAGCCGATTTTCAGGGGTCTTGCCACGTGCATGCGGATCTTGGTCGAGGTAGGCGTTAATCGATTCGCGCGCCAGAGCGAAGATGCCGCGATTGGCGCTCATCCAAAAAAGACCATTGGCGTCTTCGTGCAGCGAAAGGATTTTATCGTCAAACAACCCGTCGGCGACATTGACATATTGGAAGCCTTTTTGATCCATGCGGTTAAGGCCGTTGTCCGAGGTGCCGATCCAGAGCGTGCCGGCGGCATCTTCGTACAGCGCCAAAATCTGGTTGCTGGACAAGCCGTCCTCGCGCGTGTACGTCGTGAAACCGCCGTCGTCAAAGCGGACCAAGCCACCGCCGCGGGTGCCGATCCACAACACGCCTGCGCGGGTGAGCAACAGACTGGTGATCAGGTTGGTGGGCAAGCCTTGGTGAACGGTGAAGGTTTCGAAGAAACCACCGCGCAAACGCACCAACCCCTTGCGGGTCGCAATCCAAATATTGCCGTTACCATCGCCGGTAATGGCCGAAAAAGAAGTGGCGGGCAGACCTGCTTTCTCTTCGTAGATGGTGGTTTTGCCGTCGCTCGGGCGGTAATGGACGAGGGCGCGGCCCCAAGCACCGACCCACAGACCGCCTTTGCCGTCGTCGTACAGCGTTGTGATCGAACCGCCGCCGATGCCCAGGTCGATCGCGTTAAAGCGCACCCCGTCGAATAGCGCCAAACCGTTGTCGGTGCCGACCCAGACTTTGCCGCCCGCGCCATACAACACCGAGCGCACCATATCGTGCGGTAGCCCGTGCTTCTGGGTCCAGGTAATTGCCGGGCCGTTGCGGAAACAGGCCAGGCCGCCCGATTCAATACCGACCCACATGTTGCCGTCCCGGTCGGGCAGCAGGGTGGCGACATTGTCATTGGGGAGTCCGTTCTCCCGCGTAAAAGTTTGGTGGATCTTGAGGTTCGGTCGCATGCGCGCCAGGCCGCCGTAGGCTACCGCCAACCACATTTCGCCTTGTTGGTCTTCCTCAATATCAAAAACCGCACGGTCCGATAGACGGTTTTCCGGGTCGGCCTTGAGGATCGTTTCGCCGTCGATGACACTGATGCCCTGACTGTCGCCGACCCAGACGCGGCCCTGAATGTCCTGCTCCAGACAGTAGGCGCGTTCGGCTTTGTAGCCCAAATCCTTGGTGAAATGGGTGACGCGGTCGCCTTGCAGACGAAACAGGCCGCGATGGGAGGCGACCCAAATGCGGCCGAGATCGTCCTCGAGGAAATCCCAGATGGGGCCGCTTTCCCCTTCGATCATCTTGAACTGTCGCAATTCATTGTTTTCGTAAACGAACACGCCGTTTTCGAAGGTGCCGATCCACAGCGCACCCGACCGAGTAATGATCATGGTGGTTGCATAGTCGTCTTCAATTTCCAGCGAGGGTCCCCGGCGGCATTGCAGTTGTTCGTTGAGGACGTAAAGTTTGCCGCGTTCGTCGGCGAACCACAGGTTGCGCTCTTGGTCTTCCACCAAACTCGTGATTTTGTTGCTTTCCAGTTGCGGCACATTATGGTGGTTGAAAATGCGGAATTCGACACCGTCGAAACGCACCAAACCCTCATGGGTCCCAAACCAGATAAAACCTTTTTCGCTTTGCACGATTTTGGTGATCGAGTTTTGTGGTAAGCCGCGCGAGGTGTTCCAAATTTGGTAGACGAATTGGTCGAGACTTTTATTGTAGGAATGGGCCCAGGTTGCCGGCGCCGTCGCCAACAGCCACAAGCTGAACACGATGAAACGCTTCATACCGGCACCACCGTTTCGTCGTCGGCGTCGATGACCGGCGGCACGGCTTCCAGCTCGATTTCAGCCGGAAACAGCAGGGTGAAAGTCGTTCCCTTGCCTTTGCCTTCACTGCTTACTTGAATGTCACCGCCCATCGCTTTCAGCACATTGGCACAATAGTGTAAGCCGAAGCCGTGACCCTTGGGTTTGGTGGTGAATCCGTATTGGAACAGCTTTTGGAGGTGGTCCGGCGCTACACCCACGCCGCTGTCCTTGATGATCAGCGCGACCCAGCCTTGCTCTTGGAGCGTGGTGCGCACGGTGAGACGCGGATCGCTTCCGGCTGGATTCATGGCAATTGCTTCGCATGCGTTTTTGACCAAGTTGCTGACAATCTGCAGGAAATCGGACTTGCACAGGTGCACAAACGGCAGCGTTTCAAAATCTTCGATGAGTTCGATGTTGCCGTTGCGGATGAGGTTGCCGTTCATTTGTAGCGCGTCTTCCACCAAGAGGTTGATGTCGACCGCTTCAATTGGGCGGTGTTCCTGGTCGAAGGTTTCCTGGTTGGCGATGATTTCGCCGATAAACTCGATGTTACGGGTGAAGGATTGAAGCTCGTGGACTGCTTCACGGCGCGTGTCGATCAGGATCTGGGAGACCTCGGTTAAGGCCGACGGCAGCCGTTTACCCATGTCGTTCGCGGCAAAATATTCGGGATCGTTTTGGTTTTTTTCCACCAGTGTTTCAATGCGGTTGAGCAGGCGTGTGCCGGCTTCGTCCTGAATGTTCTCAATCATCAGTTCTGCCGAGGTCAACGCCGAATTCAGCGCGTTGCCAACATTGTGTAGCAGATTGGTGGCGCTTTCGGCCATGCCCGCCAATCGCGCGCTTTCCGCCAATTGGCGGTTGACCAGCAGCACCTCTTCATTCATTGCCGCCAACTCCCGCGTACGTGCATCTACTTGACGCTCCAGGGTTTTGCGCGCTTGCTCCAGGTGAAAGGAACGCCAGCGGAAAATGGCGGCGTTGCCGGCGAGCAACAGGCAAATGCAAAGTAAAATGAACCAAGGTTTTTGGTACGTGAAGGCGTCCAAGGTAAACCGAAACGGCTCGCGGTTGCCGGCCCAGGCTCCGCCCGGCAAACGTGCCTGCACCGAGAATTCATAGTTTCCATGCGGTAGATGGCTGTAATTGGCGACCCGTCGGTTGCCCGCCTCGACCCAATCGTCGTCAATCGGCTTGAGCCGGTAGCGGAAAGTGATTTTGTCGCTGAGTTGGAAATGGGGCGCTGAATAGTGCAGGCTGAAATTCGCGGCACCGGCCGGCAGTGTCGCGCCACGCAGGATCGGCGTGTCGCCGCCGTAGGTCGCGCCCGCCACGTGAACCGGCAGATCGATCTCGGTCTTGCGTAAAGCACGTAAATCGACGCGCACGGCGCCGTTAATGGTGGGAAACCAAATGTGGTCCTGCTGGTCACGACCCCCCGACGCCGGCCCGACAAAGTTACACTCCACCGATTTCATACCGTCGTTGGTGTCAAAGACCTGTGAGGGCAAGCGCTCGATTTGACCGTCGGCGAGTAAGTCGAAGTCGCGCAGGCGAATGCGCGAGATGCCGTAGTTGCTGGAAAACCACAGATGTTTGTCGCGATCTTCCACAATTTGGAACGGTGTATCGGTGAAGAAACCGTTTTCAACCGTGAACTGCTCGAATTTTTGGTTGCGGAAACGAATCACACCGCGCGTTTCAGTCGTCAGCCAAAGATCGCCGCGTGAGTCGCGCTTAATTAGAAAAAATTGGTTGGTGGGCAGGCCTTTGCTTTTGTCGAACCGCTGCCATGCGCCGTTTTCGTCTTGGGCAATAAGACCTTGGCCGGTGGCGACCCACATGCGCCCGTGCCGATCCGGCTCCATATCGAAAATTAGGTTGTCGAGCAGGCCGTTTGTTTGGTTGATTTTGGTAAAGGATTCCGTGCGGGGGTCAAACACATCAATACCATTTTCATAGGTTCCGATCCAAATGCGGCCTTCGATGTCTTCCTGTAAGCAGGTTACCCAGCTTTCACTTAAGTCCGAATTTTTTGGGGTGTAACGCGTGACCTTACCGTCGAAATCGCGGACCAGACCAACGCCGTCGGTGCCCAGCCACAGTGAGCCGTCGCCTGCCCGCAGCATGTCGTTTATGTTGGCGCCTTTGGGCAACAAGCGTTGGGTGTAGTCGGTCAGCTTGCCGGCGTACCAGTGTTGGAGGGCGCCGTTTTCGAAGCTCATCCACAGGCCGCCGCGCGGGTCCGGCGTAATAATCCAAGTCATGCGGTCGGCGAGGCCGTCGCGTTCGGTGTAGGTCGTGATCGAGCCGTCGCTGAGCATGTGCAGGCCACGACCGATAGTACCAAACCACAGGTTGCCCTCGTGGTCCTCGAAAATCGAGGCGAGCCGTTTGCCGGTAATGGGGAACGGATTTTTGAAGATGTCGATCCGGCCGGGGAAATCCTCGACACGCGTAACCACTGTCCAATTTTGGTCGACGGCGGCGCGATCAAGGCGCAGGCGGATCAGGCCGTTGTCCTGCGAGGCGACCCACACGTTCCGGTCACGGTCCTGTTCAATCGTCGAAATCATGAGGCTCTCTAAACCGATGCGTTGGTCGAGGATCATGCTGCGTTTGCGTCCTTGCAGGAATCCACCCAGTGACGGGAAGATCTGTAAGCCGGCGTCTTGGCTGCCGAGCCAAAGACTACCTGCCTGGTCCAGCATGATGCAGGTGATGTGGTTGGCGCGCAAACCTTCGGGAACGCCTTTCCAGATCCATTCGCCGTTTTTGAAAATGCCAATGCCCGCTTTTTCGCTGCCCGCCAGAATCAACTCCGCGTCGATTTTGACCAAGGTGGTGATGAACGCCGGGCTTTCAATCGGCGTGACCTTACGGCCCTGTTTGATGAGCAGGCCCAACCCTTCGGTGCCGATGAGGAGCTGGTCATGGCCCAGGCTGGTGAGAGCCCGGATTGGCGCTTCCAACGGCTCATCGAGGAGGGAGACGAGGGTTTCGTCTTGCATACGCAGCAACTGGCCCGCTCGGTTGGCGGCCAGTAAGCGACCCTGGCTGTCGAGTGCCAGGGCGCGGAAGTCTTGATTGGTCAGGGCCGGACTGTTGTACTTGTGCCAAATGCGAAAGGAAACGCCGTCGAAACGAACCAAACCCTCTTGGGTGCCGATCCACAGGTAGCCGTGGTTGTCCTGACACATCACCCGCACGGAGTTCTGCGGTAAACCGTCTTGGATTTGCCATTGACGGTGGACGTAGTGATGCAAGGCTCGGTCGGGGTTTAGCGCCCAACTGGTCGTGATCAAAAAAAGCACAAGCGCACTCAAGCGACAATCCTTTTACCAAACAAAGCGAGATAGGCGTGGATGGTTTAGGCCAAAGAGTTGGGGTGAAACGGGTTGATGAAGATTGTAGGGTGCCTGGCGGTCGCCTTGTTTCGTTCAACCTGTCGCCGTCCCAAGCATTGGCCGCCGTCGTCGCGGAGAATCGCGCCTTTTGGGTTCCATGAGCCAAATCTAAGACTGTTGCCGGCAACAACATAACACCACAATTCGGCCTATCGACGCCTTGGCGCTAAAACTCAATTGTCCCAGGCAACTTTATCAAGTGCGCGCGATGCGGGTAAAAGCCCCAAATCTACGGCTTTGGCTTAGGTGACCGGCAATTGCCTCCTGGTCCTGGTCTCTCCGCCTCATCCGGTCCGCCCTCTTCTGCACGCCTTTCCCCGCGAGTCAGCCCGCGAACCGGGTAGAATAGGCGCGGCAGGGAGGGGAGATGGCTTTTTTCCAACTCAAAGGCGAGCAGGTGCAACATGCCCACGGTTTGCGTGGCACGGCGGCGTTGCATTTGTTGACGCAGCAAACACAGCCGACCGTGCTGGTTACCGCTGATACTAAGCGCATTCATCCCCTTGCCGCTTCGCTGCGCACGCTTAACCCGGCCGCGCGTGTGTTCGAATTGCCGCCGCTGGAGGGTTCGGCCTTTGCCTTTACCCCGGTTCACCCGCTGACGCGCCGCACCCGACTGGCCTGTTTCGACGCCATGCTGGAACAGCGTTGGGATCTCATCGTCACCCATCCCCGCGTGCTGTTGGAGACTCTGGCGCCGGCCGACGCGCTCGCCAAACCGCGCTTGGCGTTGGAGAGTGGGGCGACCTACGACTTGCCCGAACTGTGCCGTGTTTTGGTTGAGATGGGTTATCTCGCCAACGATTTGGTGTCGCAACCTGGTGACTTCTCGCGGCGTGGCGGCATTCTCGACATTTTTAGCTCGGTTGACGAGAAAGCGTGGCGGTTGGACTTTTGGGACGATGAGCTGGAAGAAATACGCGAATTTGACCCGGCCACACAGCGGTCGATTCGTGTCGTCGATCGCGTCGAAATTTTGCCGATGTTCGAGTGGCGTGTCGGTGAACGTGAAGCCAAGGTGTTTGCACGTAAGGGCGGTGAGTTATGGAACCAGACCGAGGCCCGCAAGCAATTTCTCTCGCTGGTCGCCGAGTTACGTGATCGTGGCCGATTTTCCGGATTCCTGCATTGGACCGCGCTGTTTTTTGAGTACCCGATTCACTTCCTCGATCTCATCACGCAACCCGCCTTTCTTTTTGTGGAAGACGACGCTGCCGTGCAGGAGAGCCAGGAGCAATATCTGACTCAATTGGCGACTCAGGCCGAGGCGCTTGGGCAGAATCAGCTCAATGTTCCTTTGCGAACTTTGTTCCACCAAGTCGATGTAAAGCAGATTCATTTGCCGGAGAATATCTCTGCAATGGTTCATCACACGCTTGGTTTGCGTGAAGTGCAACAAGAGTTTCTGACACAGTCGGTACCGCAATACAAGAGCGATGTACGTCGTTTTATTGATCACTGGAAGCAGCAAGCCAAACGGATGGCGGTTGTGATTGTGGCACAAAATGCAGGCGCGGCTAAGCGCCTGGAGGAGCAGCTTGAGGAAGAGGGTTTTTTTGTTCATCCCTTAACCTTGCCGATTCCAAATCAACTTGCACCTGGCTTTTATGCGGCGCGCGGTGATTTGACGACCGGATTCCAGTGGCCCGAACGCAATTTGGTGGTGATTGCCGGTCCTGATATTTGGTCGAAGGTTAAGGCGACGCGCAAACCCGCCGGCGGCAAACGCGCCTTTCAATCGGAGTTCCGCGACCTTAAGGTCGGCGATTTCGTGGTTCACGAGGAACACGGTATCGGCAAGTTCGTTGGGTTGGTGGAAATGGAGGTCGGCGGTGGGCGTCACGAAATGATGGCGCTGACCTACAAAAACGACCAAAAACTGTATGTCTCGCTGAACCAGTTGCACCTCGTGCAGCGTTTCAGTTCCGGCGATCACCACGTGCAACTCGACAAGTTGGGTGGGACGGCCTGGGTGAAGACCAAAGGCCGGGTCCGCAAGGCTTTGCGCGAAATGGCCGGTGAGCTGGTGCAGCTCTACGCGCAGCGCAAAATGGCGACGCGTAAACCCTACAGCGTCGATACCGAATGGCAGATTTCTTTTGAGGATGCTTTCGAGCACGAACTGACCAGCGGCCAAGCCGGTGCCGTTGCCGAAATCAAAAGCGATCTGGAGTCACCGCGACCGATGGACCGTTTGCTGGTGGGCGACGTCGGCTTCGGCAAAACCGAAGTCGCCATGCGCACCGCCTTCAAATGTGTGATGGAAGGATTCCAAGTCGCTGTGTTATGTCCGACTACGGTGCTCGCCTTTCAGCATTTCCATACCTTTAAGAATCGTTTTGGCAACTTCCCTGTCGCGATTAATTGGATTTCCCGGTTTAGTTCGTCCAAGCACATCAAGCAGGCGCTCACCGATTTGGCCGACGGCAAGGTCGACATCATTCTCGGCACCCACCGCTTGCTGAGTAAGGATGTGCAGTTCAAGAACTTGGGTGTGGTCATTATTGACGAGGAGCAGCGGTTCGGTGTTGCTCACAAGGAGCGCCTCAAGCAAATGCGCAAGCAAGTCGACGTGCTCAGCATGTCGGCTACACCGATTCCGCGCACGCTCAACATGTCCTTGTCCGGCATTCGCGATATTTCCGTGATTGAAACGCCGCCGCGCAACCGTTTGGCGATTAGTACCAACGTGGTTGAGTCGCGCGATGGTTTGATACGCAATGCTGTGGACTTCGAGTTGGCGCGCGGTGGTCAAGTCTTTTTTATTCACAACCGCGTTGAAACCATGGATGCCATGGTTGCCGGCCTGTTAGAACTGATGCCGCACCTGCGCATTTCGGTCGCCCATGGGCAAATGGATCCGAAACGGATTGAAGACCAAATGCTGCGTTTTATGAAACGTGAAACCGACGTCTTGGTGGCCTCGACGATTATCGAAAACGGCGTCGACATTCCCAACGCCAATACCATGATTATTAACCGCGCCGACATGTTTGGCATGAGTCAGCTCTACCAGCTTCGCGGTCGTATCGGTCGTTCCGACCGACCCGCCTTCGCCTATTTGTTGGTGCCGCCGCGGGCGCGCATGTCGAGCCAAGCGCGCCAACGTTTGGCCGCCCTCGAGGAGTTCTCCGATTTGGGTTCCGGGTTTCGGATCGCCGCGCGCGACATGGAGCTGCGTGGGGCCGGCAACCTGTTGGGTGCCAACCAGGCCGGTCACATTAATTCGATCGGTTACGACTTGTTCGTCAAAATGCTCGAGGAGGCCGTATCCGAATTGAGCGGCAACGAAATCGAGGACAAGGTGAGTTGTTTGGTCAATCTCAACTTTGGGGCGGCGGTGCCAAGGCGCTACATCGAGGAAACCAACCAGCGCCTGCACTACTACAAAAAGTTTGCCGCTGCCGAAAGTGACGACGAAATCGAAGAGTTGAAAACCACCATGGAAGATTGTTACGGACCTTGTCCCGGCGAGGTGGCGCAACTGATGGCCGAACACAAGTTGCGCCTGTTCCTCAGTCAGCAACGCGTGCTCAACGTCGAGCGTGAGCGGGACACCTTGCAATTGCGTTTCCATGCAAGCGCCAAGGTGCGCGGCGATTTGGTGATGGTCTGGATTCAAAAGAAAAAAGCGCTGAGCCTCAGCCCCGAAGGCGTGCTCAAGCTGGCATTGCCCTCGCGCCAGGCGGATGAAGTGTTGCCCTTCATCCGCGAGGTCGCTGGGGCGTTGGTCGCCAAATAAACCTAATCGTCTTCCTGTTGCGGCGCGACCGCTAGCAAGTTGTCCTTGCTGTTGCGATCAATCAGCTTGTGGTAAGGGTCGATGCCGATCCAGTTCGGCGCGCGTATTACCGAGAAGACGAGTTGCGATTGTCCGTGAATCTCGTGTTTCTCCAGGAGGATGACGTCTTGATCGGCAAAAGTCGTGTCATCCGGGTGGCGGCTGAACAAGCCGATATCGACCGCGGTCGGCGACGGCACGCTGCGTTCATTGCCGTGCGCGTCACTTTGAAGACAGTTCAGGCTCAGTGTAACGGTGACTCGGTAGCGTCCGTCTGCCGTGCGCGTTACCTTGGCTTGTTCGGCGCGCATGTCCCACAAGGTGATGCGTTCGAACAGTGCTTCGATCAGCGCATGGTGCTCGGGGTTGGTTTCCTCCCTTAAGATGCGCAGGAAATCGCCGGCTGAAGCGTAGCCACCGGTGTGGCTGCCGTGTTCTTCAATCAAGCGCCGCAGGCTGTGGTTGACCGACTCGGTGCCGACCACGTCCTTGAGTGCGACCATCACCAGAGACCCTTTTTGATAGTGAATGTAGGCTTGTTGGGCTACGCGCGCCAAAGGTCGCTCGCCGTTAGGGTCACGGGCGCGCTCTGATAAATATTTATCCAACTCGTATTTCAGGAAGCGACGCATTTTATTCGGGCCGTAGCGCTGTTCCATGACCATCAGCGCACTGTATTGTGCCAAGCTTTCCATTAAAAACGAGCCACCCTCACGGTCGGCCGGTGCCAGCAGGTGACCCCACCATTGGTGTGCTGTTTCGTGGGCGGTCACGTAGTAGGGCATGTCAATATCGTGGGGACCGACGTCGGCGACAAATCCCATGCCTTCGGAATAAGGGATCAGGCCTGGCAGTGATTGTGCAAAGTTGCGATAGGCGGGAAATGCGGCGATTCGCAGGTGGTTCCAGGTGTACGGGCCGAAGTTGCGCCCGAAATAATCGAGTCCGTCGACCGCACCTTGCATCATCCGTTCGAGGTTGGCGGTGTGATTCGGGTGGTGATGGATGCTGATCGCCACGCCCTGATGGGTTTGGCGGCTTGTTTGATATTTGGCCGAGAGGATCCCGTAAAGATGGCGAATCGGTGTTGGGGCCTTGAAATGAAAGAAGCGACGATCTTCATAACGCCATTCGCGGACTAGGTCACCGACGGTCAGGACCGCCTGATCGGCGTTGGTCGAAATCACGGCTTCGTAGTTGATGAAATCGCTGTCGGCGCGCAATAGATCCCGTTTGCCGGCCTCGTGATCGGTTTCGAGGCCGGGTGCCGGCAGCGGCGCCAAGCCCGCCTGTTGCCGTTCACGTCGATCGCGCAACCTCAAGCTGGGATTGAAGCCCACGTGCGGGGTTAAGTGGTTGTTGTGCAGAAAGGTGCCATTGCCAACGATGCGCGTGTCGGGTTGATCGTGAGGAAAGCCGCGATGGGTCAATTCGGTCTGAAACCTCAGCGGACGCGTCTCACCGGGTGCCATTGAACGGGTAAGGCGGAGGACGACATGGTTGAAATTGCTATCAAAGGAATCTTGGTGCGCGTCTGTTAGGGTGACATAGTCGACCTTGGTTCCCGGAGGGAAAACCAAATGGATTTCATCGAGAGGTTGGTCGGTTTGGTTGCATAGGTCGTAGGTGCCCCGTGTGACGGCGCGGTAGGCGTTGGGAAAGAGGTCAACCGCCAAATTGACGGCGGTGATGCGTGGCATCGGCAAATGTTGGTGGTGACCGTAGCGCTGTTCATAGCTGATGCGCGCCGCTATTTTGTCGGCTCGGGTTTGGTAGGGGTTCAGCACGTGGACGTTGTAGGTGATCACGGCGGCCGATGCCGTCAGCATCATGAATAAAAGTGTTGTCGGTACGGCGACGGCCGGGCGCGTTAACGCGCGCAGCGCCGCACGCAATCGCACGGTAAACGGCGGTAGGGTGCCGCGCTGCTGTAACAGGGCGGTGGCGATGAGCAATAAGCCGGCTGTCGCCGCCCAATACGTCAGATGGTAGTAGGTTGCGGTTTCAAAGCGGCCGGCACCGTTCATGTCGGAAAGCGGCGCGCCCATTGGATTGAGGCCGAAGCGCAATAACGGATGTTCGATACCAAGGCCGTCGATCAAGCCGACAGCGGCGCCGAAATAGAGCATCATGGCCAGCATTCCGCTTGCGGTGTTGCCGGTTAAAACCTGAAAGAACAACGCCAGAATCGCGAGGCAATAGAACTGGGGTGCGTAATGGAGACCGACCTTTTTGACGTACAGCCACATTTCGTAATGTGGGTAACCGGAAAGGGTTTGGATGGTGACCGCAACCGCGACACCGACCAACAAAATCGTGGTGAGCACGACCAGTAACGCCGTCACTTTTGCCGAAAACCAGGCAATATCCGCGATGGGCTGTGCGTCGCACAATGCTGCGACGCCTGTTCGCCGTTCGCGCCACACCATTTCTGCACTGTAAAACAGCAGGACCGCCAACAGCATCCAAACCGAAGTGTTGTTGATTGATGCCGCCATGATTCGTGTCAGCGGCAAAGCGTTAACGCCGTACATAATCTCGCGTTCGAGCAAGGTGACGGTTAATAAGAGGCCGCCGGCAATTAAGACGACCAGGAATGGGAAGCTGAGCAGCACGGTTTTGATTTCAAACCAAGTGCGAAAGCCCCACTGGTACCAAGCAACAGTGCGGCCTCGATGGACGTCACCGCGCGTGCCGTTGCTCGCTGGTTGCGGTATGGTCGCCGGAACGGGCGCGCGTCGTTCCTGGACCGTTGCGGTGCGCGGTTTGAAACGCCGCGCCGCGACGGTTAACGCAGCTAAGCCGAGCACCGTCCACAGCATTCGATTGGTGACCAACGCCGTGTCGATTGGGAGCAGAAACTGGTTGCGTTCAACCGCCGTCCAATAGCGGGTTTGGGACTCAACGACTTCAAATAAATAGGGATCGAGAGCGTCTGGCAAGATATCGCTCTCACCGGTGAGTAGATACAGAAACAAGAGAACCAAGGCTGTCACGTAACATGCCAGGGTTGAGCGGGTGAGAATGGCGATGGTGAACAGGATCGCGGTACAGGCGAAGGTGGCGGGAACTTGAATTAACCAGAAACACTGCAGGTAAGCAGCGGCGTTAAAAGGGCCCAGCACGGTGGGGTCGGCCCAGGGAAGGATTTCGCCAAGTGCCAAGCCGGCCAAGGTTCCGGACAGCGCCAGGCAATAGGCCGACCAGGCGCCCAGAAAGCGGCCTATGATAAAACCGCTGCGTTGCAACGGCGTGGCCCATAGAATGTCGGCCATGCCGTGGTTACGATCGCGCAGCGCCGAGTCGGCGGCAAAAGTCGGTGCGATCACCGTGCCGAAGACACAGACTGTGATGGCGATTTGGAACAGCGTGTAAGGTGCGTTGGCGTTGACCAGCGCGCCCGCCGCGTCGCTTTGAAATTCGGCGCCGTTGGCGGTAAGCAGGATGCCGAAACCGCAACAGACCATGAACAAAAGTTGGGTGGGGCGGGCGCGCAACCAGGTGGCGAGCTCGTATTGGAAAAGGGCCCATGTCATGCCGTCACCGCCGCGGCGTCTTGCCGGCTTTCTTGTAAAGCCAAGAAATAAACGTCTTCGAGTGTCGCCTCGCTTGCCTGGAAGTGCGCGGGTGGGCTGTCCGCCAATAGCCTAATGAATCGTCGGCCACCACTGAGGCGTCGGGTCAGGACGCGACCTTGGTCCACATCGATTGCGGGTGGGTTGTCGTCGCTCACCGCCTGCCATACACGGCCTCGTAGCGGCTCTAGCAGTGAATCAGGAGCTCCTTTGGCGACGATGCGCCCGTGCGCCAGAATGGCCATCTTGCTGCACAAATCGGCGACGTCCGAAACGATGTGGGTCGAAAGCAGGACCACCCGATGCTGACCCAGTTCCACCAGTAAATCGTGGAAGCGGCGGCGTTCAGCGGGGTCAAGGCCCGCGGTAGGTTCGTCGACAATCAGTAAATCGGGGTCGCCGATCAGCGCTTGGGCGATGCCGAAACGGCGCCGCATGCCGCCGGAAAAGGCGGCCACACGCCGGTGGCGATGTTCGTAGAGGTTGGTTTCCACCAACAGATCGTCAACTAAGCGGCGTCGCTGCTTGCGATTCACCACGCCTTTAAGTACAGCCAAGTGATTTAGCAGACGCGCCGCTGTTTCACGTGGGTAGACACCAAAATCCTGCGGTAAATAGCCCAGTCGCGGTCTCAGTTCCTGTGGCCGGCGCAGAATATCCACGCCGTGGAAGCGGATGCTGCCCGCCGTTGGCTGTTGTAGCGTTGCCAGAATGCGCATGAGCGTCGATTTGCCGGCACCGTTGGGGCCGAGCAACCCGAACAAGCCGTTTTCAATTTCAAGATTGACCTGTTGGAGTGCGGTAACGCCGCCCGAATAGGTATGAGACAGGTTTTGGATTAACAACATAAGCACCTCGCCCAAAAAAACACAGGCTGTTGCCTGGTGCTTTTCACCCTAACGGCCGGCTGGATCGTTTGCCGGCCGAACCATCATCAACGGCTCAACGGCCTTATCAACGACTCAAACCGAGGCGGCTGGTTTTGCTATCATGCGCCACATGATGTTATTAACCTTCCGTCGTCGGCCCCTGTTGCTGGGCGTGTTCTTGTTTTTACCTTTTGCCGGTGTTTTGAGTGGCCAGGACTACCGTCGCTTTCAAGTGCAAACCGGCGATGATCCCGCCTATCTGCATGCCTTTCCCGCCGGCGATGCGGCGCCAACCTATCGTGCTTGGCGCGGTCAAGCGGAAGGTCGGCGCTACAAAGGGAACTTATGGCTGCGCGGCACGGTGACCTTTGATGCCAAAGAGGCCGGGGAGAATCGGGCGGTGGCGATTATGGCTTTGGCCGCCGCCGAGGTTTATTTGGACGGTGAACTGATTGCGCGCAATGGGGTCGTCGCTGCCGATGCAGCCGGCGAGCAGCCAGGGCGGACCATTTTTGTGGCCCCGGTGCCGGCGCATTTGGACACACCCGGCCCCCACCAACTCGTGTTGCGGTTCTCCAACCACCACGGTGATTATCACTTCCTTTTTTTGGCAATCGGTTTTGGTGAAATCAATCGGATGATCGCGCAATTGCGCCGCATTCTGCTGCCGTTGGTGTTGTTGAGTGCTTTCTTCACCGCCGCGCTCTACTTTGTTTTGGTTTATTGGTTCAGTTTCCGAGAGTTCGCCAACCTTCTGTTTGCCGCCACCGCCATGCTGGTTGGTGCCTTGTTTTTGGTCGAGCTGTGGGCCCGGGTTGGGTATCCCTATCATTATCATGCGCTTCGCCTCACCGTGACCGTTTGGTTGGCGGCTGGTGTCAACCTGTTTCTACCCGCTTATTTCGCCGTCTTCCACGGCCTTTCAAAGCGCTGGTGGCCGCTGTTGCCGGTACTGATGGTCGCTGCCGCCGCTCTGTCCGCCGGCCACCACGACGCTCTGTCGCGCGCTTTTTACTGGACCGGGCTGAGCTGTTCCTTGGCCGTTACCGCGTGGGCACTGTGGTTGGGTCGTGCTTATGCGGCCTGGGGTTTTGTCGGTTGTTGTGTGAACTTGGCGACTTTGGCGGCCACGGGCTATGACTTCCTTGAGGGTCCGTTTTTTTATTGTTTTCTCCTGCTGATGGTTTTAGTAATGGTGGCTTTGGGGCGACGTATGCGCGATACGCGCCACCGTGCGCACCAAGCGCAATTGACCTCGGCACGCTTGCAGACGGAATTGCTTCAAAAACACCTGCAACCCCATTTCATGATGAATACGCTAACCGCCGCCATGGAATGGGTTGAGCGCAACCCAGCCGAAGCGGTTCGTTTCATTGAGGCTTTAGCCGGCGAAATGCGTGCTTTGTTTGCTGTTTCCGGCAAAAATTTGATCCCATTACGCGACGAGTTGGCCATGTGTCGTGCCCATCTCACCACCCAAAGTTACCGAACCGGTCGGCAACACGACTTGACCGTCACCGGCCCAATTGAGGCGGTGCATATCCCGCCTGCCGTGATTTTGACGCTTGTCGAAAACGGTTTGACCCACGGCTTGCCCGACCGCCCTCACTTTTTTCACCTAACGGTCGGCGCGGACGGTCGGCGTTTTTCCTTTGAGGTCGATCAACAGGAAATCGGTGAGATTGAGCGTGAAGGCACCGGCACGCGCTACATTAAGGCGCGCCTGGAAGAAAGTTATCCTGGTCGCTGGCGCCTGTGGTCCGAGCCCGGTGAGGGACACTGGCGGACCCATATCGAAATTGACGAAACGGCATCCTGAGGCACCATGAACATCTTAATTGTTGAAGACGAAGCGATCATTGCCGCACGTTTGGCGCGCCTATTGGGCGAAATTTTGGCCGACAGCGACCATCGTATTCACGTGCGGCCGACTTTGGCTGAAGCGCGTGCTTTCCTTGCACGGGAACCACCGGACTTGTTGTTTTTGGACCTAAACCTCAAGGGCAAAGACGGTTTTGCGCTCCTGCAAGACGCCGTGGCTTCGGCCTTTCAAACGGTGGTGGTTTCAGCCTACGGTGAGCGTGCCCTCGAAGCTTTTGAGTACGGTGTCCTGGACTTTGTTGCCAAGCCTTTCAACCGAGCGCGGCTGGAACTGGCGTTGGCGCGCTTCCGCGCTCGGCGTGTGGAACAGCCGGCGGCGTTGCGGTTCCTGGCGGTGAAACAAGGCAATGCCACGCGTTGTGTTCCGCTCGACCAGGTGGTTTACATTCGCGGTGCGGGTCCATATGCCGAGTTGGTGCTGCGCGACGGACACAGCTTGCTGCACGGAAAAACACTGGAGCGGCTAGAGCAATTGTTGCCCGATCATTGGCAGCGCACCCACAAAAGTTACCTGGTTGACTTGCGTCAGGCGCGACGTTGGCTTAGCCATGAAGGTAGCAAGTACGAACTGGAGCTGGAGGACGGCACGCTTTTACCGGTCGGGCGAACGCGTTACAAGGCGCTTAAAGCGCAATGGCTTACTTGAAAAAGTGGGGCTAGTTGCGTTTTCTCATAATGGCGCGCAGCATGGAGAAACCCATGACCGCCGAAACCACGTAGCCCGCCAGACCGATGACGGGGATTTCACGCCATAGCGGTGGCACCTTGGCGTGCACGATCAGCGACGATCCGATGATCAGCGACGCCAGCACGATGGCTGAGGCAATGCGGTTACTGACGCGCTCAAGCGTGGCCATTAACGGGTTTAACCCCAGGTGCTCGAGCTCCATTTTCGCTTTGCCCTGCTTGAGTTGCTTAAGCAATTCGCGCATCTCGCCGGGCACTTCTTTGGCGAGGTAAATCAAGTCTTGGCTGGTTTCCCACAGGTTGCCCGCCAGGCGACGCGGGTGGTAACGGTTGACCAAAATACGACGGATGTAGGGGCCGGCCTGATCGGTAAAGGAAAAGTCGGGATCGAGTTGGCCACCCAGATCTTCCATTTGCGTAATGGCCTTGAGCAGCAGGAAATAGGGTGCAGGAATGGAGAGCCGGTACTTGACGGTGAGATCGAGGATGGCGCGTAACAAGGGGCCGACCTCGAGATCCTTGAGGCTGCGAAACAGATGTTGGTCGATGAGCTCATCGATTTCGCGTTCCAGGGCGAGTCGATCGACCAGTTTGTGGCTCTGGGTAAGTTTGAGTAGGACCTCGGCGGCCTTGGCCGAGTCGGCTTGGACCACGGCCAGAAAGAGGTCGGCAAAGCGTTCGCGGCTTTGGCGATCGAGGCGTCCCATCATTCCGAAATCGAGGTAACAGACGATGTGGTTGGGCAGGACCAAAATATTGCCGGGGTGGGGGTCGGCGTGAAAGAAACCGTGTACAAAGATTTGTTCGATAATTAATTTGGCGCCACGTTGCGCAATTTCGCGTGGGTCGAGTTTTAGTGCCTCAAGTTCCTCGCGTTTCGTCGGTTTGACACCTTTGACGAATTCGAGCACCAAGACGCGGTGGTTGGAGAGATCGTCATAGACACGCGGCACGTAAACGAGCGGATTGTCCTCGAATTGGCGAGCGAAACGTTTGAGGTTGGCGGCTTCTATTTCATAATCCAGTTCGTGGTCGAGGGTTCGGGCAAATTCCTCGACAATTTTGGTTGGCTGGTGAATTTGCCCAAATTCGAGGTGTTTCTCCATCAGGCCGGCCATGTTGTGCATGATCTGGACGTCGACCTCAACAATCTGGGCGATGCGCGGTCGGCGTATTTTGACGGCAACTCGCTCGCCGTCTTTGAGTGTGGCCAAATGGACTTGGCCAATTGATCCGGCGGCCAGCGGGCGCGGGTCGAAATGCTCGATTTGCGCCATATCCGTGCCCAATTCGCGTTCGAGGATGCGCCGAGCTTGTTCGCCGTCGAATGGGGTGACGCGGTCCTGGAGTTTGGCCAATTCCTCGAGAACATCGATGGGGAGCAGGTCGCTACGGGTGGAGACGGCTTGGCCCATCTTTACAAAGGTGGGGCCGAGTTCTTCAAGGACCATGCGAATGCGAGCCGCGCGTGATAACTCAGCGTCGCCAAAGCGCTTGGTTTTGTTGAAGATCTGCCAGCCCATTTCGAGGTAGTGGTCGATTTGCATGGCGTACACCAAATCCTCGAAACCGTACTTGATTAAGACGGATAGAATTTGGCGGTAACGTTTGACCACCGAGTAGGTGCGGGTAAATAGGCCTAATTTCCGAGAGATCATCGGCGCACATCCTTGCCGAAAGGGCTCGGCGCAAAACCAGAGCGGGGCGTTGACGGACAACGAAAGGTGAGACCATCATAGCGATCAATGCGGTGGCTCGCCAGGGGAAAGGCGTCGCGGAGATCGTGGAGTTAGCCCTTTAACGCCAGCGAATTGGCAGTGCAGAAAGGAAAGGAAAGCGCCTGCGTGTAGGCAAAGCGCCCGGATGTGATCGGCGACAAGGAAAATGAAAATTGGGAGATGTACATTAGTGCATAATGGGTGATGGTGATTTGAAAAAAAGTAGGTTTGTATAATTTTTTGACTCAAAGGTCGCGGCCGCCGACACCGGGCGATGAATAAAGGGTGCAGGAGCCTCTTGGGGTTATCAGTGACCTACCTAGTGTTTAATCAGTAATTTACCTCGATAACGTGAGCTTTTGTAGGGACGCAAATTTGCCTGGTCCTGAGCGCCCTCTAATCTGTTGCAAATTCACCCCTTTTTGGGGCTTAAAAGCAAAGTCTCACAAGAAAAATGTCCTTTGAGTCAGAAAACTTTTTTGTTCTCGTGGTACTATCCTATTTCGGCCTCCGGGTCGGCCACATTTAGGAGGTGGATGCGTGGAAACTGCCGAGCTTGTCGAAAGTCTTAAGCTGTCGGTGCAAGAAATTCCCAGCCTGAAAAAAATTAAGGAAGGTTTTCACAACCCCCACGTGAAAGCCTGGAAAACCAAACTTGAGGACATTCTCAAGGACGGCGGTTCTTGCTGTAGAAAGTCGTTGGATACGCTCCATCGCATCAAGCAATCATTGAGCGGGTCGAAATTTATTCAAGAACAAACGTACATCAACCAACTTGAAGCTTTAGAGCGAACCGTTAAACAAACGATCCAGACCATCGAATTTCTCGGGCGTCCCGAGGACAACGACATCCTGCCTCACTGGGGAAAACCAAAAAGCCAGCATCAAGCCGCCGGTCATTTAATGGTCGGTGATGAAGAGATCGCGGTCGAAGAGATTAACATTCACGAAGTTCTCGACTGTTTGGTTTCCCTTGCTGAAGATTCCGATCATCTTTCCGACGGTATGCGGGCGCGCTTGATTGAGCCGCTGACGGCCATTCTTCAGGACGATCTGTTACAACCATTTCTCAATCAAGATATCGGTGTTCTTTTGGGTCACTGGCCGGAGTTTTCCGGTAATCGCTAACGCCGTTTCTTACTACTTTCCGCAAACGGGCGCGGAATGTCATTAAAACCTCTCCAATTGGAGGGGTTTTTTTGATGGTGGAGATAGGTTGTTTCAGGTCCACTCGGGACCACCTTTTGGGTTTAAAAGGGGGTCCTGTCTCAAATGATGCGAAAGAGGGGCGAATTTGGCGGCGCACTCAGGTCGTCTTTTGGGCTGCAACGGGTTGTCGGTGTGGGCGGCGGCTCGGCTCCGTACGGCTTGCCTTTGTGCAGTACGCTTCGCGCACACGAGATTGTGAGCCGGCATTCACGCGAATCCTGCACTTTGGCTTTTGACACCCTTTTGCTGATCTCACGAAGCCTTAACAGTGGTTTTAAAGTATTGGTACTGTTCGGTTTGTGTTGTTTTTACCGGTTTCGTGGGGACCACTTTGGTTCCATCGTTCGGACATAGAGGTTTACCCATCATCTCGCTGTGTTAAGATCCTTCGCGATGAAGCCAAGTGCTTGGGGCGTAAGCGCTCAGCACGTTGCGGCCGCTGTTTCGGTCGGGTTTTATCTTGAAATGGACCGCGCTTCGCGCGCTTATTTTTCTTGACTGTGGTGGGAACACTCATGCCAAAAGAACGCATTTTAGTTGTAGAAGACGAACGAGATATTCTTGAACTAATCACATACAACCTCAATCGCGAGGGATACACAGTTCACGGTATTACCTCCGGTGAAGAAGCGCTCCGCGTGATTCCCGAATTCAAACCTAACTTAATCGTGTTGGATTGGATGCTGCCAGGCATGGATGGCCTGGAAGTTTGTAAGTTTATTAAACAGAACAGCAAAACCACCGAAGTCAGTGTCATCATCGTGACCGCCAAGGATGCCGAGGCGGACGTCGTAACCGGTCTGGAAGTCGGCGCAGATGACTATTTGACGAAACCCTTCAGCCCACGCGTCTTATTGGCGCGTGTCAAAGCCTTGTTGCGTCGTAACCGCAAAGCGTCGGCCGACGCCGACGCCGTGTTGACGATTGAAAACATGGTGATTCACCCGGGCAAACGCGAGGTGCGTATCGATGAGCGCCGCATTCGCCTGACGAACATGGAATTTCGTATTTTGCACTTTCTTGCTTCCCACCAAGGGTGGGTTTATACCCGGTCGCAGATTGTCAGCGCGGCTCGCGGTGAAGATTACGCCGTGACGGATCGTTCCGTCGACGCTATCATCGTGGGTCTACGCAAAAAATTGGGACCGGAAGCGCATTACATTGAAACGGTTCGCGGTGTCGGTTACCGATTCAAGGAATGATTAGGTGCGCAAGCGAAAACTACTTTGGCGAATTTTTTCATCGTTTCTTTTAATTACATTGGTGGCCTTGCTTTTAGTTTCGTCTTTTGCCACCTCCTCCTTTCATAATTTTCACCTCCGACAAACCGAGCAGGAACTGCGCAACAGCGCGGTTCTTGTCGGTGCGCGGTTGTCCGAGTGTCATCCCGAAAGCAGTTTTCAGGAATTGGATAACCAGTTTAAGCGATTGCGTCAAAGTTTGGCCCACCGCATAACGATCATTCGCAGCGATGGGATTGTGGTGGCCGATACCGACTACGATATTTCGCGCATGGACAATCACTCGCGCCGCACTGAGGTTCGCAAGGCGATGGATGGCGAAACCGCCGTGGTACGTCGCTTTTCCGATACATTGCAGCGCAAGATGTTGTTTGTGGCAATTCGCCGCGAAATGCCGGATGGATCTCATGTGATTGTGCGGGTAGCGCGATCGATGACGACCATCGACAGCGCGCTACGCACCATTCAAATGAAAATCGGCATCGCGTGGCTGATTACAGCTCTGCTGGCTTCGGTTATCATTCTGACCATCTCGCGCAGCATCAGTCGTCCCTTCGAGATGTTTAAAAGCGATGCAGAGCGTCTCTTTCAGGGCGCCGCCGATGAAGACTATCCCGAGTCGCAAGCGCTTGAAGTGGAAGAGTTGGCCGAAGCCATGAATATCATGCTTGATCAGCTCAACGAACGGCGCGATACGATTGCCCACCAGCGCTCCGAGGTGGAGGCGATTCTTTCGAGCATGACTGAGGCCGTGCTTGCGGTTGATTCCGAGGGGCGGATTCTCAAGATAAACCAGGCGACGGCCAATTTGTTCCGCCTTGACTTGGAAGCCTGTCGCGGTGTTCGTTTACAGGAACGGATTCGCAACCAGCAGCTCAACGAGTTTGTGCGCCGCATTCTCGACGGCCAGGCACGCGGAATGGCCGAGTTTGTTATTTACACACCGGAGCCTAAGTACTTGGAGTCACACGGTGCTTTGCTGCGGGATGAGCTTGACCACGTGCTCGGGGCTGTAATTGTGATCAACAACGTTACGCGCCTGAAGCGTTTGGAGACTATGCGCAGTGAATTTGTCGCCAACGTGTCGCACGAGTTGCGCACGCCGGTGACCGCCATCAAGGGTTTCATCGAAACGCTGCAGGACGGAGCCGTTGAAGATCCCGACGACACGCGCCACTTCTTGACCATTATTGAGCGCCACACCACGCGACTGAGTGCGATTATCGAAGATTTGCTCAGCTTGTCCAAGATCGAGCAAAACCCCGATGAATTGACGGTTGAGCAGCGCGGGTTGCGGGAAGTGTTGGAGAATGCGATCCGCACCTGTTCGGAAAAACACAACCGCCCGATTCCCATTCATCTCAGTTGTCACGATGATCTCGAAGGTGTGTTTAACCCCAGTCTGATGGAACAAGCCGTGGTTAACTTGATCGACAACGCGGTTAAGTACAGCTTGGACGACAAAGCCGTCGAGGTTCGCGCCTATACCCGCGACGAGCAGCTCGTGATTGAGGTTGAGGATCAAGGCTGTGGCATTCCCGAAAAACATTGGAATCGTTTGTTTGAACGCTTTTATCGCGTGGACCGCGCACGCAGTCGCGATGTCGGCGGCACCGGGTTGGGTCTTTCGATTGTTAAACACATCGCGCAGGCTCACGGTGGGACGGTATCGGTCAGCAGCGAGTTGAATGTGGGTTCCACCTTCACGATCACCCTGCCGCCGGTATAGTGGTCGACAGGGTTTTGTCTCGCGCTGAAACACTGTTTCAGATGGTGTTTCACGGGTGTTTCACGAGCCGGCTGTTTTGTTAAGGGTTGTTGTTAAGTTGTTTGAATGGAGACGTTTTTGAGTTGGCATTAGCCTTGAATTTACCCTTGGTGTCAAATGCAACGCCAAGGAGGCTTTCATGTTATTTCGCCAACTTTTCGACCGAGAAACAGCCACTTACACCTACTTGCTCGCGGACGAGCAAAACGGCGAAGCGGTGATGATTGATCCTGTTTCCCATCAACTTGAGCGCGACCTTAAGTTGCTTAACGAGTTGAATTTAACCTTGCGTTACAGCTTGGAAACCCACGTCCACGCCGATCATGTGACCAGTAGCGGCGCGCTGTCGGCCTGGACTGGTGCCGCGATCGGCGTCAGTGAGGCGGCCGGTGTTAAATGTGCTCATTTACCGCTTACCGAAGGGGGCGTGATTCCGTTTGGTCGTTACCGGCTGCGGGTGTTGGCGACGCCCGGTCACACCCATACCTGCGCGAGTTATTTGCTCGACGACCAGATGGTTTTTACGGGTGATGCGTTGTTGATTCGCGGCACCGGGCGCAGTGATTTTCAAAGTGGCGATGCGGTGCAGCTTTATCGCTCCATCACCGGCAAACTTTTTACGCTCGCCGACCATGTCCGCGTCTATCCCGGCCATGATTATCACGGTTTCACCATGTCGACGATTGGCGAAGAAAAGGCGCATAACCCTCGTCTGGCGGGTAAAAGCGAAGGCGCCTTTGTGGCGATCATGAATGGGTTGAATTTGCCGGCGCCCAAGCACATTCACGAAGCCTTGCCGGGTAATATGCAGTGTGGTTTAAATGTCGGCTTGCCGCTGCCGGATATGGATCACTTGGAGGTGGATGTCGCTTGGTTACAGGCACATCGCGCCAAAGTTCGCGTTGTCGATGTGCGTGATCGCGGGGAATTTGAGGGTGACTTGGGCCATGTGGACGGGGCGCGTTTAATGCCTGCCGCGGATTTGACCCATCTTGCCGCGCCCTTGGCGAAGCACGCGCCATTGGTGGTGGTGTGCCGCTCCGGCCGGCGTAGTCTGGCCGCTGCCAAGCTTTTGCGCAAGCAAGGGTTTACCCGTGTTTGGAGTTTGGCGGGCGGGATGTTGGCCTGGCGTTCGGCGCCGCGAGAGAGGGTGACTGTATGATCGCGCTTGGGTTGGCTTTGTCACTATTGGTCGGCGTGAGTTTGGGGTTGCTTGGTGGCGGTGGGTCTATTTTGACCCTGCCGATTTTGCTGTATGTCATGGGTTTGGAGCCGCACGCCGCGATCGCGATGTCGCTATTTGTGGTCGGGGTGACCAGTGCCGCGGGTGCCGTTCAGCACGCCCGTCGCGGCAATATGAATTGGAAAACCGGCTGGTGGTTTAGTGTCGGCGGTATGAGCGGCGCCTTTTTGGGCGGCAAGCTGGGTGCCCACATTAACCCAACGGTGTTGCTGAGCTTGTTTGCGGGCATGATGCTGGTGACGGCGATGCTGATGTTGCGCGGTAAAAAAACAGAAAACGGCGGAGGCGAGCGCGCCCCGCGCTTGGGGTTGGTTCTGCTCGAGGGCTTTTTGGTAGGCGGCTTCACCGGCATGATTGGTGCGGGTGGCGGCTTTTTGGTGGTGCCCGCACTGGTTTTGTTGGGCGGTCTGCCGATGAAAGAGGCGATAGGTACCTCGTTGTTGGTGATTGCGCTCAAGAGCTTTGCCGGTTTTATGGGTTACTTAAGCCAAATCGACATTAACTGGATGCTCACGGTGGGCGTCACCCTGGCGGCCGTCTGCGGTAGTTTTTTGGGTGCCTGGGCAGTGCGTTTTACGTCGCCCGAAAAGCTGCGGCAGGCCTTTGCCTGGTTTGTGCTGGCGATGGGTGTGTTGGTACTGGCGAAAGAGTGGTTTTAGGCGTCAGTCGAGCTTTTGGCCGGCCCAGTAAAGGAACTCGCGCGGCGGTAAAAAGCCAATACGGCGGTCGATGAGTTCGCCGTCGCTGTTGAAAATGAGCACACATGGGTAGGCGACGACGTTGTACTTCTGGGCGAAACGACGGCCTTCGCCTTTTTCGGCATCGAGCTTGATAGAAACAGCTTTGTTATTGAGGAACGAGGTGACTTTGCTGTTGCTCCAGGTTTGGCGGTCCATGAGTTTGCATGGGCCGCACCACTCGGTGTAGACATCCACGATAACGACCTTGTTTTGTTCGCGTGCCGCCGAAAACAAGTCGTCGACGGAACCGTTGATAAACGGGGTATCGATGAGCAGGAATCCGAAAAACAAAGTCGTAAGCACAGGGCGCTCCTTTCTTATGCCGGTATCGCTGAGGGGTGTGCGTTTAGAGGTAATTATCGGCCTCGCTGAGGCGAATCTTTAACGGGATTCTCACAAATGCGATCTGGGTCAACCTTCCCGCCGCGGCTTGGATTCGTCGCAGGTGGCGGTTGTGCCGGTTGATCATGGATGAGTGCGAAAAGTGGGAAGGGTGTTGTTATGCGAGCCTTGTTTTTACCAAAGACTCACGGCTCGAAATCACCCAAAAATCCGTGGTTGGTAGTCGGGGTTGGCCGTCGATTTGTGCGAGGGTGTGCTTCGTCGCTTGCGCGTGGGCGACCGAACGCGCTATTTTTAGCGTGCCGCGTCCCGGGTAGGGGCGCAGCGGGCGCCCCTTGCGGTGACCCGTTTTATCGCCGAGCTGGAGGAAAGCCATGCCTACCTATGAATACCGGTGTCCCGCTAACGGCCGCGTGGTCGAAGTGCTGCATGGGATTTCTGAAAAGATGGAAACCTGGGGCCAGTTGTGTGAAACGGCCGGTTGTGCGCCGGGGGAAACGGATCCGAGCGCCGTTGTTGAGCGGATGATTGCCGCGCCGGGCTTGGCGTTTCCCAAAACGAACAGTGAATTGAAGAACATGGGGTTCACGAAGTTGGTCAAACGCGACTCGGGCGTGTACGAGAATGTGACCGCGACCGATAAGGAAGCCCGCTACACCGTCGCCGGCAAAGAATCGACCTATCCGGATTTTCGCGGCAAGATCGGCGATTGAGCGTGAGGCGGCCGGAAGCTTTGGTGAGAGGGATGGTTACGGGGTGGTCGTTTGGTCGTGAAAATCGCCTAATGTTGGATGAAAACGCCTTAGGTCAACTTCCCGTCTTGAAAAATCCAGCGGTTTATGGTTAAATCCGACGGTTGCTTAGCCGCGTGGGATCTGCTCGCCACCCTTTTCCGTGACCTTGAGGAAAACCGAGGTGAAAGTAAGTCGCCCAAGGGTTTCTGAGTCTGGACTTCGTTCTTGCGTCGTGCCTAGTTTTTTTGTACGATGGCACCGTATCTCCCAGCTCAGGCTACCGAGACACGCGCTAAAGATTAGAACCCGAGTAAAGTGGGGCCAACCCACTTTTTTTTATGCCTTCATGACCGACAAACAAACGCACGGAAAGAGCAAAATCAAACAATTCGAAAGCATTGTCCAGAACTCCCTGGCTGATACCGACCTGGAAATTGTGCTTATTGAATATAAGCGCGAAGGACAGGAATGGGTTCTGCGTGTTTTCATCGATCACCCCGACGGGATCAACATTGACCGCTGCGAAACGGCGACCCACCGGGTGGCCGACGCATTGGAAATCAATGACCCAATCGCCACCGAATACCGTATCGAAGTGTCCTCTCCGGGCGTTGATCGTCCTTTAACCAAACTGGCTGATTTTGAGCGTTTTCTTTCCGAACGCGTGTTTGTCAAAACCCATAAGGCGCATCAGGGAAGCAAGACCTTTACCGGCATCTTGAAGGCATGTACACCGACCTCGGTGTGTGTGGTTAACGAGCACGACCAAAAGGAATACGAGATTCCCTTTGACCTAATTGCCAAAGCGACCTTGAAACCGATTTTGAACTTTTCTTAGGAGCAAGCGATGACGTCGCAACTTTTGCCTATTATCGATCAGGTAAGTCGAGAAAAAGGAATCGACCCTGAGATCATTATCTCCGCGGTCGAAGAGGCCGTCATCGCCGCCTCCAAGAAGGTTTTCAAAAACGACGAAAACTTCGCGGTTCAGTTAGATCGCAGCACCGGCGAGCTTGAAGTGTGGGCGATTAAAGAAGTTGTTAGCGAAGTGGTCAATCCACGGCGCCAACTGCCGATCGAAGACGCGCAGCTCTACTACGAGGGCGTCTCCGAAGGCGACATGATCCAAATTAAAAAAGAAACGACCGAGCTGGGCCGCATTGCCGCCCACGCCGCCAAACAGGTCATCCTCCAGAAAGTACGCGATGCGGAAAAGGAAAAGGTCTTTAAAGAGTTTTCCGATCGCGTCGGTGAGGTGGTTACCGCGGTGGTACGTCGTTTCGAGCGCGGCAACGTCATTGTCGACTTGGGCAACAACGTCGAAGGCATCATGCACAAAGACGAGCAGTCGCGCAACGAGCGCTACAGTCAGAACGACCGCACCAAGGTTGTGATTGTCGGCGCCGACCGCAGTACCAAAGAACCCCAAGTTAAGGTGTCGCGCTCGGACGCACGCTTGCTTGTCAAGTTGTTCGAGATGGAAGTACCCGAGGTTTACGACCAAACGGTGGTGATCAAAAACGCCGCACGTGAATCGGGTGACCGTTCTAAAATTGCCGTTTACTCTACGGACGGCGATGTCGACCCCATCGGCGCCTGTGTCGGCATGGGTGGTTCTCGGGTACGCAGTATCATCCGCGAGCTGAAAGGCGAGCGTCTCGATATTATCCGTTACTCCGACGACATCTCTCTGTTCGCTTCCAACGCCCTGAGTCCCGCCAAAATCAATCGCGTGATTATCGCCGATCCGATGGACCGCCGTTTGGAAGTGATTGTCGATGAAGACCAGCTCTCGCTGGCGATCGGCAAAAAAGGGATTAACGTTCGTTTGGCCTCCAAGTTGGTGGGCTGGACGATTGAAGTCAAAACGGAAGAACAGAAACGTGCCGAAGCCAGCGAGGCTATGGAAGCCCTGGCCGCCGGCGGCTCTGACGAGCTTGACGAAACCGAAGCGCTGCAGGAAGCGGCCGTCGACCGCCCTGTAGATCCGGACAACGAGGTCGTACCCGCCGATGCGGATGACTACGACGACGAAGTCGTTCCGGATGATGAAGACGGCTACGTGCCCGGTGAAGATGATGACGATGAAGAAGATGGTGACGAAGACGAAGACGGTGAAGAAGGTGTGTCGCTGGTTTACCTCGACGGCCTTACCGAAGAACGCCGCAAAATCTTGGAAGCCTACAGTATTTTCTACATCGAAGATCTGCTCTACACCGACCCGGGTGTTCTCAACAAGATTCCTGAACTATCCGAAGACGATGTATCTGAAATTATTCAACTTGCCAAAGCTTACGAGCAGGAGTTCGGCGAGGAAGACGATAGCGAAGAAGAAGAGTAAGAGACGATTTGATCAAACAGTATGTTTGTAGGGTGATGGAGGTCCTTGAATGGCTGTAAGGGTGTACCAAATTGCGAAGGAGTATTCACGCTCCGCTGAGGAGATAATGGATATACTCCGTTCGTCTGGCATCCCTGTTTCATCGCACACGGCGGTTTTAGACCAACATGCCCTCCACACCGTGCGCGCCAAACTTGGGAAGTTCGAACTGACAGTGGTTGACGGCGAAAGCAAAGCAACCATTGGCTCGAAAAATGAAAACAAACAAAAAGGCGGCGGCAAAGGCAAGCAACAGAAGAAGCCGGCCGCGCCGAAGTTGCAGGTTCGTATTATCAAACGCGACCAACAGCAAGAAAATCAAGAGGCTGAAGAGACGGCCGCCGAGACGGCGCCCGCTAAGCCGAAGCGCCCCAAGCTGAAAAAGCGCAAGCGCAACACGTCACTTGAAGAGCGCATCAATCAAGCGGCTCGTCAAGACGAGCCGGCCGGCGCCTCATCTGACAACAAGCCGGAAGCCAAACCAGACAACACGGCCGCCACTGAGAGCCGACCGGCTGATTCGGCACGTGCCGATGCTCCCGATCGCGGTGAGCGTCGTCCGCCTCAATCCGGCGACAGCCGGCCACCTCGTGGGCAGCAAGATCGTCCTCAGGGTGATCGCGGTCAGCGCGGCGGTTACGGTCAACGCGACGGCGGCGGTCAACGTGACGGCCAACGCGGCGGCTACGGCCAACGCGACGGCGGCGGTCAGCGCGACGGCCAACGCGGTGGCTACGGCCAGCGTGACGGCGGCGGTCAGCGCGGCGGTTATGGTCAGCGCGACGGCGGCGGTCAGCGTGGTGGCTACGGCCAGCGCGACGGCGGCGGTCAACGTGACGGCCAGCGCGGCGGCTACAGCGGCGGTGCGGGCGGCGGACAACGTGACGGCCAGCGCGGCGGTTACAGCGGCGGCGGTGGCGGCGGCGGTCAACGCGGCGGTTACAGCGGCGGCGGTGGCGGCGGCGGACAACGCAGCGGCTACAGCGGCGGCGGTGGCGGCGGCGGACAACGCGGCGGCTACAGCAGCGGCGGTGGCGGCGGCGGCGGACAACGCGGCGGCTACAGCGGCGGTGGCGGCGGCGGCGGACAACGCGGCGGCTACAGCGGCGGCGGTGGCGGCGGCGGACAACGCGGCGGTTACAGCGGCGGCGGTGGCGGCGGCGGACAACGCGGCGGTTACAGCGGCGGCGGTGGTCGTGGTGGTCAGGGCGGAGGCAATCGCCCCCGTGGTCCTCGTCAACCGGCAACGACCGACATGTTGCGCGAGCAGTTCACCATGGCTCAACCACAGCCAGGTGCGGCCAAAGCCAACACGATGCGTCTTAAAGGCTCCACCAAGCCTTCGGCCCGCAAGAAGAAAAACAAAAAGAAAAGACACGAAGAGAACATCAGCCGCATGAAGCCGGTATCGGTAAGCAAGGTTGAGTTGCCATCTGAAGAGCTTGGCATCATCATGCTTTCCGAAGGTGTTACCGTTAAGGAACTGGCTGAAAAGGTTAACCGTAAAGCCAAAGACGTCATCAAGCGCTTGTTCGAAAAAAGCATCATGGCGACCCTTAACCACGTTCTTGAAGACGATCTCGCCATTGAGATCGCCAAAGACTTTGGTTATGAAGCCGAGATTGTCAGTTTCGAAGAAGACTTGCAGCTACAAGAAGACGAGTCGCTGACCGTTGACGGCAACGACGGCACCGAGCACCATATCGAACGTGCGCCGATTGTGACCATCATGGGTCACGTTGACCACGGTAAAACGACCTTGCTTGATGCGATTCGTTCCACCAAGGTTGCTTCCGGTGAAGCCGGCGGGATTACCCAGCACATTGGTGCCTATGCGGTGAACCACTCCGACAAAGACATTGTGTTCTTGGATACACCGGGTCACGAAGCCTTCACTAAGATGCGTGCTCGCGGTGCTTCGGTTACCGACATCGTTATCTTGGTGGTTGCCGCCGACGACGGCGTCAAACCGCAAACGGTGGAGGCCATCAGCCACGCCAAAGCGGCGCGGGTTCCCATCATCGTGTGTGTTAACAAAATTGATAAACCAGAAGCCAACCCCGACCGCGTCAAGCAGATGTTGACCGAGTACGAGTTGGTGGTTGAGGACTTCGGCGGCGACAGCCCCTGCGTTTTGGTTTCAGCCAAAAAAGGTCAGGGCATCGACGAACTGCTGGAAATGATCCTGCTGGTTGCCGAAATGAACAACTACAAAACCAACCCCACGCGTAAAGCGAAAGGTACGGTTATTGAAGGTAAGTTGGATCGCGGTCGCGGTCCGGTTGCCAGCTTGATTGTTCAAGACGGCACGCTCAAAATCGGTGATTACTACATCACCGGTTCGACCTACGGCAAGATTCGTGCGATGCACGATGATCTTGGGAACAACGTGGAAATTGCCACGCCGAGTACGCCGGTCGAAGTACTGGGGATCCAAGAGGTTCCGGCAGCGGGCGACATCTTCCAGGTGGTCGACGACGAAGCGACGGCCCGTCAGGTGTCCGCGTTCCGTAAGGAAAAGGTCAAAGAAGACCAGTTCCGTCGTCAGAAACACACTTCGCTGGATCAACTGTTCAGCAACCTCAAACAAGACGAAATCAAAGAACTGCGCTTGATCATCAAGGCCGACGTGCAGGGTTCTTTGGAAGGTATGTCATTTGCGCTGAACAAGTTGGAATCTGAGAAGGTCAACTTGCGCATTGTCCACCAAGGGGTGGGCAGCATTACCGAAAACGATGTCTTGTTGGCCGCTGCTTCCGATTCGATCATCATTGGTTTCAACACCAAAGGCGAAAAGAAAGCGATGGAGTTGGCCGAGCAGGAACAAATCGATGTTCACTTCTACTCGGTTATTTACGAAGTTGTTCGCGAAATCGAAGCGGCCATGGTCGGCTTGATCGCGCCCGAGTTGCGTGAGAAAGACGTCGGTAAAGCCATCGTCAAGCAGGTATTCAACGTTGCCAAGCTGGGCGCCGTTGCCGGCTGCATGGTTGAAACCGGTTACGTCAAGCGCGATTGCGGCGTGCGCGTGATGCGCGGTGAAGACGAACTCTTCAAGGGCGAATTGGCCACGCTGAAACGCTTCCGCGACGACGTCAACGAAGTAAAAGCAGGCATTGAATGCGGTATCGGTATTAAAGACTTCTCCGGTTTCCGGGAACAGGATCAGTTCGTGTTCTTCGAAATGGAAAAGGTCATGCCGACCAAACTCTAGATCGCGGTCGCCCCGCTCAATCCAACGGCCGCGACGCGTGCGCGGCTCGATTCACGATTCATTAACTGGAACCAGGCCGTTTGGGCCTGGTTTCTGTTTTTTTCAGGTACTGCGTTGCCGGTGGACCCGTGTGGTTCAAGACAACGTCGGCCGCGTCGGTGCGCCACCGCATGGCTTTGCCGTGTGTGTCGCGGGATACCGACCCATGCTTGAAGGAGGCATTATGTCGACCCATCGTCTCAATAATTTAGCGGAACAAGTGCGTCAGGTGCTGAGCCACGCGCTGAGTTTTGAAATGGGGGATCCCGGTTTTGACGGGGTTACCATTACCCGGGTTCGTCTTAGTCCCGATCTTCAGTTTGCCGATGTTTTGTTTACCGAACTGGACGATGATACCGATCCGCAGGTGCCGCTCGAGTCGTTCCGCCGCGCCAAGGGTGCGCTCAAGCGCTTGATTGCCCAACGGGTGCAAATGCGCCGCGTGCCGGAGCTGCGTTTCCACGTCGATGAAGATGTGGTTGCCGAGCGCCGTATCGGCAAAATTCTCGAGAAAATGCATGAAAATGACGCCGCAACGCCCGATTCCGATGCCGCGTCTGAAGCCAATCAGGAATAACTGCTCATGAACCAACCATGGTACCCCTTTGTATTTTTGCCGATCCACAAGCCGGTCGGGCCGACGTCGCACGACATGGTCGCCAAGTTACGGCGCCTATTGCCGCGCAAAACCAAGGTCGGTCATACCGGCACCTTGGATCCCTTTGCTTCCGGCATTCTACTAATGGCGATTGGCAAGGCCACCAAGTTTGCCGACTATCTGCACGAACTGCCCAAGCAGTATCGCGCGGAAATTCAGTTGGGTGTGCGCACCAACACCTTGGATCCCACTGGTGAAGAGGATTTGCGTTTGCCGGTGCCTGAATTGACACCGGCAAAGCTCAATGAAGTGCGCGAAGCCTTCATGGGTCAATACGATCAGGTGCCGCCGGCCTTTTCGGCCAAGAAGGTTCAAGGCAAAAAAAGCTACGAATTGGCGCGTAAAAACCAGGCGGTGGCGCTGCCGCCCAAACGCATTACCATCCTCGATTTGGAGCTGACCCAAATCGCGCCGGACCGGCTCATGTGCCGCGTGGTTTGCTCGACCGGGACCTACGTGCGCGCCTTGGCGCGCGATATCGGCGAAGCGCTGGGGACCTGTGCCTCGTTGCTAACCTTGGTTCGCGATCAAGTGGGTGATGTTCCGCTCTCGGCCTGTGCCGATATGGAAAACCTGACGTTCGAAGACCTGGCGACCTGGAGCATGCCTGTCAGCCAGGTGCTGCCGCGTTTTGCCGAGATTGAGCTGCCTCATCGCGCTTATACCTTTTTCATTGAGGGCCGACCGTTTCCCTGTGATGAAGCCGTGCCTGACGATTTTCTCGCGGTTTTCAAGCGCAATGGTGAAATGGGTGCGGTGTTTCGCTGCAAGGCCGACAAGGGGATGATTTTGCCGCGCGGCCTGTGTTACTTGGCCCCCGATCTGCAATAAGGCCTTCCCGCTTCCGAGCTGTCGTCTGCCGGCGAAGTGCGCTAAGATCGGTGCGCATGAGTGCCGGCACGCGGCTGACCCATGGTTCGATAATGCGTTGTGACTGTTTTTATGGCTTGCGGCGGTTCCGTCGTTGACCGAGCCTCTCAACATCGTCACGCGGTCGGTCACCTTGGGCCAAGCATGCGGGTGCGGCGGCCGCAATCCGGCCGGGAGACAGAAGACATGAATGGTGAGAACCTGAAACAACAGCGCATTGGCGTAATCGGTGCAGGCGTGATGGGTTGCGCCCTGATTAAGGGCATGCTGGCCGCCGGCCTACTGAAACAAGAGAACTTGTGGGCTGTTGTCGCCACTGCGACCTCGCAGAAGCGGATTGGCGACGAACTGGGTATTCCGGTTTATCGCGCTTTGCCTCACGATGAAATCGCCTTAACCGATACTTTTTTGATCTGCACCAAACCCTATCGCGTGCTCGGTGTTTTGGCCGAACTCAAACAATCGCGCGCCTTAAAGCCGGGTGCTTTGGTGGTTTCCATTGCCGCCGGCACCACCATTCAACAAATTGAGCAGGCGCTGCCGGATGTGCCGGTGATTCGCGCTATGCCTAACACGCCCAGCCTGATTCGGGCCGGGGTGACGGTTCTTGCGGCGGGCAGTCACGCCCGCGACGAACACACGGCCGTGGCGCAAGACATCTTTCAATCCGTTGGTAAGGTGTGGCAACTGGACGAGCGTCATCTCGACGCTGTGACTGCCGTCAGTGGCTCTGGTCCGGCCTACATTTACCTGATTTTGGAAGCTTTGGCCGATGGTGCCGTGAAGGTGGGATTACCGCGTGATATTGCCTTCCAGCTTGTGTCCCAGACCATGTTGGGTGCCGCCATGATGGTTCAGGATACGGGCAAACACCCGGCCACTCTCAAGGACGAAGTCACCACACCCGCCGGCTGCACGATTAGCGCTTTGCTCACCATGGAAGACGGCCGTATCCGATCCACGCTGGCTCGCGCCGTCGAAGAGGCCACACGCACCGCCGCCGGGCTTGGCAATAAGTAAACGCCTAGGGCGGGGGAGACGTCATGACCATTGATTGGGAATCGCTGCTGGAAGAATTCGACGATGCTTTGCTGGATTTGGGCGTGGCCGTGTTTGCCTACGACGGTTTGGTCGCTTATTTAGAATTATTGTGGGAAGAAAACCAACGCATCAATTTGTTTAGCCGCAAAATGGAACCGCGTACCCTGATTGAAGCTCATTTATTGGATTCGCTGGCGGCTTTGCCCCACCTTCCCGACGTGAAAGCCGTTGCCGACCTGGGGACCGGTGGTGGTTTTCCCGCCATTCCCCTCGCGCTGTGTCGTCCCCAAACACGGTTTATGTTGTACGAAAAAAGTCCTCAAAAGAACCGCAGCCTGAATCGTTTTCGCTCGTTACCGCTTAAAATTGAAGTGATGGGGGCGATTCCCGACGACGGCATTTTACCTAAGGCGGTTAAGTTGGTGACCGCTCGCGCGTTCAAGCCGATCGACGTCATTGTGAAATTGACGCGGCCCTTTTACGACGCCGGTGGTCGTTACATGTTGCACAAGGCGCGCCGCGAAAAAATTGACAGCGAATTGGCGGCATGTCCCGCCGGTCTGAAGGTGCGTGTCGACGCGCTCAAAACTTTCGGCGATGCCGAAGAGCGGCACTTGGTGTGGTTGAACCCGTCCACATAGGTTTGGCCTAGGGTTGTTGGCGGCTGCCAATGAGTGGGCGTTCGCCTTCGCTTTCCTTTTCTGTTTCCAAGTGGCGCAGTGCGGCCAGAATCATGATCTCTTCCTTGGCGGTTTGCCGCGCGGAAAATCGTGCGTCTGGATGGGTTGGATTCTGCTCTAAGCGGCGACCGGCCGGCGTGGTCAAGTCGGCGACGGGAATTTGGAGGCGATAACCGTGTGGCAGGTCGTAGATCATGCTGGGCAGGACGAGGCCTTGAGTGGTGGTGCCGATGAGGTGCCCGCGTCCGTATTCTTTGATGGTCGCGGCAAAAATTTCGCCGGAACTGGCCGTCCAGTAATCGATTAGGACCACGAGCGGGCCCTGGTAAAACGACGATTTTCGTTTGGCCCGGTGGATGTTGACAACCGGATGGTCTTCGCCGTGGTGGCGGCCCTCGCGAATTTCGTGGAACAAGGGTTTGCCGTGCGGGATCAGGAATGAAAGCAAGTGTTTGAGATTGCTGATCTCACCGCCGGGATTGGAGCGCAAGTCGAGAATGACGCCCTCGGCTTGGCCCGCGCTGCCGAATAACGCCTCAACGGTGGCTTCATCGTAGGTGCCGCTGTCGAAGCTGGGGATGCGCAGGAAGTGAATGTTCTGGTTGAGGATGCGGATCGGGCCAGGCCGTTCCTTATTATATAGAGCATTTCTCAGGACGCCCTTTTGCGCACCGTCCTTGTTTCGCCAGGAAATGCGATAGGGGGAATCGTCGGTTTTGCGCAATTGTTTGGGCGAAGCAGCCGCGCGACCGTCGATCTGGGTGATTACATCGCCGCCGCTTAAGCCCAAGCGCTCGGCCGGACTGTTGGGCGTGACCCAGGTGATGAGCAGACCCTCATCGATGGGCATGGGGTAAATACCAAGCCCGTGTTTGTTGCCTTGTCGTTTGCGGCGCTCGGCCCGTTTCGTTTTGATTTTGACATGGGAAATACCAAACTCATCGAGCGCGCGATTGACCGCTTGAATAAAGGCCGCTTGAGTGGTGGCGGCTTCAATGGCGCTGCGATGTTTGGCCAGAAAATCAGGCCATTGTTTGAAATCGACCTCAAGCGCGAAGGCTTCATGGGTTAACACCACGCCGACTTTTTCAAGGATCGCCTCGCGGGCGGCGGCGTTTGGCGCACGGGGGCTCGCGGCCTGGAGGCTGCATGATCCCGCAAGAAACAACCCAAACAGTAACCCCAACATGCGGTGTCTGGGCATAGGCCGATTTTGTGTGGAAGCCAACATCATGTTCAGAAGCCTTGTTTTGCAACCATGGGTGAGGTGATCTTTCCATTCTAACCGAAATCGGTGCTGATTTTGGTGGTGCAGATCAGATTGACTGGTTTCTTGGTGTCGTTTGTCGTTTGTCGTTTGTCGTTTGTCGTTTGTCGTTTGTCGTTTGTCGTTTGTCGTTGGGGGCGGGACGGGAGACGCGAACCTGGTCGGTGGCGGAAAATAGCTGCTCGATTGCCTGGGTGTTTATACGGGGTTGGCGGGCGGCGGGTTCCTCTTGGTGAAAAGAGGGGTGTTGCGATGGATTTATATTCTGGTTTTTTGTGTGGATTGTCCGGAATTTTTGCGTGAACTTTTATTGTGAGTGCTTTGTTGAATGGGCGAATCTTCTTGTATTTACAAATTGACCTCGGCCTCAGGACTCGATAATATGAACTCCCAATACCCCTCTTAACTTTCCGTCACAACCGCAATACGCTTATATTCTCGTTGGCGACATTGCGCCCTGCTCTTAATCCGCACTTTTTCTCGGTTGTGACGCGGCTTTCCGGGAGTGATGCCTATGTTTTCGCCAAGTATTTGGCGGCGCTACATCTTAGCGTGCTGCTTATGTTCCTGTTCGCTCAGTTTTGCACAAATTGCCGACCGCTTTACCGTTGTCATCGACGGAGACCAAAATACCGCGACCGGCTGCACCTATACCCTGGAAAGTGGGCAAACCGTGAGCGGGGTCGATCAGTTGATCCACCTCGACGTGGTTCGCAATGGTGACCAATTAGAAGTGCGCGACATTCGTCGCCAAACCTGTAGCGCGAATGCCTTTGGCGCCCCTGTTTTGTTGAACGGTGGCGGTTGGGCGGTTGGCTTAGGCACCGGCGAAGGTGGCAGCGACGTTGTTGAAGCCGTCATTCCGCTTGAATTGTTTCGCGGCAGCGACCGCTTGCGTCTGGTTTTAGAAGCCGTTGCCGAAGACGGCGATTACGATGTCGTGCTGGCCGGCTCCGAGCCTGGCGCCGAACCCTCGATTACTTACTTTTTCCCCGAACCGATTCCAACCCTCGGCGGTTGGATGATGATGCTCTACATCGTGCTGATGATTGCCTTGGCGATCTACCTGCGCCGCAAAAATATTGGGCCGGGTGCCCAAGTCGGCATTTTCTTGTTGGCCATGTTGCTGATGGGATTCGGTCGCAGCATCGTGCTCGATGGTCAAGTCGGTGACTGGTTGCCGGATGAGCGGCTTGCCCTTGATCCCGTGGGCGATACGCCCGGCGGTAACCCGCGTGCCGATATCGTTGCTTTTTACGCGTGCGATAGTGGCGGCGCTTTCTTTTTCCGTTTTGATGTGAGCGATCTCGAGGCCTTTGGGCCCGATGCCGTCGCCGACAGTGCGACCACCGACGAAGAAACACCGGTTTCCATTGCCGTTTTAGCGAATGATACCGACGGCAACGGCGGTGCGCCTGGCGCCAATTTGACCTTGGTTGGTGTCGAGAGTCAGCCGGCCAACGGTACGGCGGTTGCCGAAGTGGATCAAACGATTACTTACACGCCCGCCACCGATTTTGTCGGTGAAGATACCTTTACTTACCGCGTTCGCAACACCGACAACGACGAATCGATTGGCACCGTCACCGTGACCGTCAACAATACGCCCGATCCACCGGCACCGGTCGATGATACTGCGACCACCGACGAGGACAGTGCCGTCGCCATTGACGTGTTGGCCAATGATACCGACCCCGACCCCGGCGACAGCTTGACGATTGTTGCGGTGGCCACGCCTGCCAACGGCACCACCCAAATTACCGCCGGTCAACAGATCAATTACACCCCTAACGCCGACTTCAACGGTGACGATACCTTCACCTACACCGTGGAGGATGCCGCCGGTGCACAAACTGATGCAACCGTGACCGTCACCGTGAACCCGCTCAATGATCCGCCGCAAGCCGTGGACGACGCGATCACTGTAACCGATGCCGCCGTCAATGAAACCCTGGATGTGCTCGCCAATGATCTGGATGCTCCTGATACCGGTGAAACCCTCACGATTACGGCTGTGGGCAGTCCCAGTCAAGGTGGAACCGTCAACATTATCAACAGTGGTACGGCTTTGGCCTATACGCCGCCAGGCAGTTTTCTGGGAACGGAAACCTTTACCTACGATATCGACGACGGCAACGGTGGTACCGATCAAGCGACGGTTACCATAACCGTCGTGCCCGACAACAATCCGCCGGTTGCCGGCGATGACGCCTTTACCGTGGCCGAGGACAGCAGTAACAATGCCTTTGACGTCCTCGCCAATGACACGACCGCTCCGGATGTGGGTGAAACGCTGACGATTAACGCCGTCGGCGCCGCCGACAACGGCGGAACGGTTGTGATCAACGGCGGCACGAGTTTGACCTACACGCCCGTTGCCAATTTTGCCGGCACGGAAACGTTCACCTATACCATTGACGACGGCAACGGTTTGAATGCGACCGGGACCGTCACGGTGACCGTGAGCAACAGCGCCGACCCACCGAGCGCGTTGGATGATACCGCTACCGTCAACGAAGACGACAACGTTTTAATCAACGTCCTTGCCAATGACAGCGATCCCGATCCCGGTGACAGTTTAACCATTACCGTGGTGGGCACACCTGGCAACGGGACCGCCGTCCTGGAAGCCGGCCAAATCCGCTACACGCCCAACGCCGATTACAACGGGGCCGACACGTTCACCTACACAATTGAAGACAATGACAACACGGCCGTTTCTGCGACGGTTAACGTCACCGTCACCGCGGTCAATGATCCACCAAGTGCTGTTGCCGACACCTTCCAGGTGACCGACGCCGCCGTGGCTGAGCCGCTTGAGGTGTTGGCCAACGATTCCTTTGCGCCCGACGCTGGTGAAACGCTGACGGTGACCGCTGTCAGTGCCACTTCCCAGGGTGGGACCGTGGTTATTATCGACGGCGGCGCGCGCGTTGCCTATACGCCGCCGGCCGCGTTCCTTGGTGACGATACCTTCACCTATGACATCAGCGACGGCAACGGCGGCACCGCTCAGGCCGGCGTCACGGTTACCGTTGTGCCTGATAACAGCCCGCCAACCATTAACGACGATGCTTTGGCGGTTAACGAAGACAGTGTTAACAACGACTTGGATGTTTTGGCCAATGATTCAACCGCACCCGACGTCGGTGAGACGTTAACCATCGAAAGTGTCGGCGCGACCAGCAATGGCGGTACGGTTGTCATCAACGGCGGCACCAGCTTGACCTACACGCCGGTGGCCGACTTCTTCGGTACGGAAACCTTTACCTACACCGCCAACGACGGCAATGGCTTGACCGGTACCGCTACCGTGACCGTGACAGTTAACAACACCAACGATCCACCCACCGCCGTCGCCGACAGTGCCACCGTGGCCGAGGACAGTGTTAACAACACCATTTCGGTTTTGGCCAACGACGGTTTTGCCCCGGATGTGGGTGAGACGCTTGCGATTGGCGCCGTTGGTGTGCCCGACAATGGTGGCAGCGCCGTTATTTCCGGTACTGACATTCTTTACACACCCGCCGCCGACTTCTTCGGTATTGAAACCTTTACCTATGACGTCAGCGACGGCAACGGCGGCAGCGATACCGCCACCGTGACCGTCACCGTTACGGGTTCCAACGACAATCCCAGCGCCGTTGACGATGCCGTGACCGTGGCGGAGGATAGCGGTGTTACCAACGTAACCGTGTTGGCCAACGACAGTGATGCGCCCGATAGCGGCGAAACGTTGACCATCAGCGCTGTCGGCGCCACCAACCAAGGCGGCACGGCCGTCATTACCGGTGGCGGCACCTCGGTCAATTACACGCCCGCGGCCAACTTCTTCGGTACGGAAACCTTCACCTACACCATCGGCGATGGTAACGGCGGCAGTGCGACCGCCACCGTGACTGTGACCGTGACCCCCGAAAACGACAACCCCACCGCGGTAGACGATGCCTTCGCTGTCAATGAAGACGATCCCGTCCAAACTTTGACCGTGCTCGCTAACGACCAAATTTTGCCGGACACCGGCGAGACCTTGACCGTGACCGCTGTTGGTGCCACCGATCAGGGGGGGACCGCCGTGATTACCGCCGGCGGTGGCGGCGTTGACTACACGCCCGCGCTCAATTTCTTTGGCACGGAAACCTTTACCTACACCATCGGCGACGGCAACGGCGGCAGCGATACCGCGACCGTAACCGTGACCGTAGCGTCGGTTAACGATCCGCCGACTGCCGATGACGAAACCTATAACTTGATTGGCAACACGCTGTTGCATATCAATTCAGCCGGTGGGATCGGCTTGCCGCCCGCCGGTGTGCCGGTTTACGACTCGGCTCAGGACCACCTTCTGGTCGGCGATAGCGATCCCGAGGCAGAAGCGTTGACCGTGACGGCGGGTACCTTCGCCACCGTCGGCGGTGGCAGCATCACGCTGGCGGCCGACGGCTCGTTTAGCTACCGTCCGCCGGCCGGTGCCACCACCGACAGTTACACCTACACCCTCAACGATGCCAGTGGCGGCATGTCGACCGGTACCATTACCTTCAACATGGCAACCATGATTTGGTATTTCGACGACACCTTTGGCGGAACGCCGGCAGGTACCTCGTCGGCACCGTTCAACAGCGTGCAAGACATGACGATGGCGCCGTTTGCGGACAACCATATTGTTTTCGTTTACGAAGGCTCCAGCACCACGCCTGGCAGCGAATGGGACGGCCTGTGGCAATTGCGGCCAGGCATGCGTTTGATCGGTGAAGGCCTTGAGTTGGCGGTTAACCACCCCGACACCGTTGGCACATTGAGCCTGGTTAGCGCCGGCACCGCGCCGGTTTTAACCAACACCACCGGCGACATTCTCAGCGTGACCGACGCCGCCGGTGTCGTGATCGAAGGGCTTGACCTGCGCGACAGCAACGACAACGGCCTGGCGGTGACCGCCAATACCGCCGTCACCGACGTCACCATGCGTAACTGCAGCCTGAGCGGCCATGCCGGTGAAGGTATTTTGGTGACCAACAACCACTCCGGCGATTTGACCGTCGTTTTGGATAACAACAGTTTGAGTTCGGTCGGCGACGCTCTCAACGTGTCGCTTACCAGTACCGGTAACATCATTCTGCAAATGGACAACCATGCCGACATTAGCGCGACGGGTGGCACGGCTGTGAATCTCAACGGTTCCGGCGGCGCCGGTGGCTTGTTCGTGACCTCGTTTAGCGGAAACTCGATTGCAGGTACCACGAGTGGCGCCGGCTTGGTTGCCAACACCGTGACCTTCGACGCTGATACCGCATTCCCGCTGACCCAGGTTAGCCTGGGGACCTTAAGCATTGGGAGCGGTGCCGACAGCGTCGGTGGAACCGCTTTGTCGTTGACCAACGTGTCCGGCTCGCTGGCCTTTGACGGCCTCAGCCTCCACAGCGCGAGCGGCGGCGGGTTGGTCACCAGTGGCACCAGCGTGTTTGATGCCAACACCGGCGGCTTGCGCTTACAGGCGCCCTCCGGGGAAATCGTGGCCGCCCTCGGCCCGGCCGTGGCTTTGACGGCCTCCTCCTTGCAGCTCGATTTAACCAACATCACCTCTACCGGCAGCGCCACCACCGGCTTGTCGCTGAACGGGGTCGCAGGTGTCTTCAATATCCTCGGTGATGCGTTGATTTCCGGGACCACCTCCCAGGGGGTTCAATTTACCAATATCAGCGCGCCGGTTACGATTAACCGCCTCGACGTCGACAACACCGGCGGCGCAGGTTTGCAAGTCGATGGTTGGAGCGGTGCCGTTAACATTAATAACGGCGGCGCCGGTTCGGATATATCCAATACCACCGGCATCGCGGTTGACTTGAACAATGGGTCGGCTGATTTGACCTATAGCGGTACTGTCGCCAACACGTCCAACCTGTTATTGGAGCTGACGGCACAGTCCTCCGGCACCGTGACCTTCTCCAATACCCTGACCTCAAACGGCGGTGGGACCGGCATTAACCTTGCCAACAACACCGGCGGCACCTTGGGACTGAGCGGTTCTGTCACCTTGAATACCGGAACCGCAACCGGTTTGACCCTAAGCAACAACACTTTGGCGACCAACATCACCGGCAATCTCGATATCGACACCACCACCGGCCTCGGCGTCAGTGGTAGCAGTGGCGGGACCTTGAGCATCAACGGCGGCGTCAACACGTTGGACACCACCAATGGTCAGGCCCTGAGTTTGGCCAACACGACCTTGGGCGGTGACGGTTCGAGCGGCGGCGTGGTTTGGCGCTCGATTAACAGCAGCGGCGGTGCCACCGGTATTTCGCTCAACAACACCGGCATCGGTCGCTTTGTCGTCACCGGTGTCGGCACGACCGATACCACCGGCGGCACCATTCAAAACAAAACGGGTCGCGGCGCCGAATTCATCAGTGCCAACAACATTACCCTGACCAATATGGACTTCACCAACACCGCCTCCACCGACGGCGGGACCTGTACCGCCACGGAAACCGGTAACACCGGCTGTAACGCGGCGGTCCACATGCAAACGGTTACCGGGATCACGCTGGAAAACATCAACACCAGCAACGGTCAGATCGGCATTAACGGCAACGGTGTTACCGATTTTGTGCTCAACAACAGTTCGGTCACAGGTCATGGTAATGGTGTTAACGAACACGGTGTCCGGCTCATCAATTTGGCCGGTACCTCGGCCATGACCTCGTCGACCATCTCCAACAACGACCGTTTCAACGTGTTCATTTTAAATAACGGTGCCACCAACCTGACCTCGCTTAATGTGACCGGGTGCACCATCAACAACGCCACGGTTGAGTCCGGCTTCAAGTACGAAGGCAACGACAGTGCGCAAGCCACGCTGTCGATGTCGGGCAACACGATTAGCAACAACAACTCCGGGGCGATTTTGATCGACACCACGAATACCGGTGTGACCGATGCGACGATTGGCACAACCACCGCCTCCGGCAACGCCGACTTCTTGCAAATGTCGGCCGATGGTGGCGCCACGGTGACGTACGACATCAACGGCAATACCAATGTTTCTTCGGTAAACGGCGGTTTGACGGTGGCTACCTTGACTACGTCGACCTCGTCAGTGGTGAGTGGACAAATTCGCAACAATGTCATCGCGACCACCGCCGGTACCACCGACGGTATGCGGATTATCGCTCAGGGGGTTTCGACGCTGACCACCTCGATTACCAACAACACTTTGAACTATGACGGGGGCACTTCCGCGTTGGTGGTTTCTTGCCGGGATGGTAGCGCCTCATTGGCTGCGACTATCACCGGGAACGATATCAACAGTACCGACGCGCTCGGTTTTGTACCTGTGTTGCTTTACGCCGGCGTTCTCGGCACCGATAGCGGCACCCTTTGCCTCGAGTTCTCTAACAATGATGTTGACGAAAACACTGGTGGCTTCTTCGAGGACGTTTACCTGCGCCAACGCGGCACTTGCGTTTACCAAATTGAAGGCTTGGGGGCGAGCGGTGTCACCAACGCCGCCACCGTTCAGGCCTATGTTGCCGGCCAAAACCCGTTAACTGATACCATTTCGGTATTGACCGGTGGTGCGAATGTTGTCGACTACGATGATCCCGGTGGGAGCGGCTGCGCCAACCCTTAATCCCCTCATGGCCGTGGTCTTCTTCCGAAGCCACGGCGACGTCCCGTTTCATGCCGGGCGGTCGGCTCCTGCGCCGTTCGGGCTAACCACAACCGAACCACGAATCGCCGCGTTGTGACGCGGTGCCTGTTTGCTAAATCAAGATGGGAGGAATGGATGTCCGAGCCGTTTTTAGCGGAAGTCCGCATGGTCGGCTTCAACTTCGCGCCGCGAGGTTGGGCTTTCTGCGACGGTCAAATCTTGCCGATCAACCAAAATCAATCGCTGTACTCACTGTTGGGGACCACGTACGGTGGTGATGGGCGCACGTCTTTTGCGTTACCTGATATGCGCGGTCGCACGCCGATTCACGTCGGTCCGGGCCACCGCGAGGGCCAAAAATCTGGTGAAGAGACCCATACCTTGGCTGCCAACGAGATGCCCAACCACAACCACGTGGTTCAGGCGAACTCAAACGACGCCAACACACCCAACCCGACAAACGCGGCGCTTCTGGCCGCGGTGCCGACCCGGATTTATGCCGAGTTTAATGCGGGCAGCGCCATAAACCTTCACTCTGGAACCATCACCAACGTTGGTGGCGGCCAAGCGCACGAGAACATGCAACCTTATCTTGCGGTCAACTATTGCATTGCCCTGCAGGGTTTATTTCCTTCCCGAAACTAGGAGTACCTCATGTCGGAACCTTTTGTTGGTGAAATTCGCATGTTTGCGGGGAACTTTGCGCCACGCGGTTGGGCTTTTTGCGACGGTCAGCTATTGGCTGTTTCCCAAAACGATGCTTTGTTTAGTTTGTTCGGAACCATTTACGGTGGTGACGGTCGTACCACCTTCGGCCTGCCCGATATGCGTGGCCGGCTTCCCATCCATGCGGGCACCGGTCCGGGTTTGAGCCCGCGCCGGCTCGGCGCCAAAGGCGGCGCTGAAAAAGTGACCCTGACCATCAACCAATTACCTTCACACGGCCACAATTTTCGTGCAGTCACGGGTCCCGCCGACCGCGCTAGTCCCGAAGACGCGACCGTGGCTGAGACTGTGACCTCCGATATCTACAATGTCGAAGTGCCAGACTCGCCATTGCGTTCCGATGCCGTGTCTCATGTTGGCGGTAGCCGTTCCCACACCAATCTCATGCCGTTTTTGTGTATCCACTTCATTGTGGCGCTTTTCGGTATTTACCCCTCACGTCACTAAGGAGCACGGCGATGTCAGAACCTTTTATTGCTGAAATTCGCATTTTTGCGGGAAACTTTGCCCCGCGCAGTTGGGCTTTTTGTAACGGCCAATTGCTGCCGGTTTCTCAGAACACCGCATTGTTTTCCCTGATTGGTACCACCTACGGCGGCGATGGTCGCACCACCACCGCGCTGCCCGATTTACAAGGACGGGCGCCGATGCATCCCGGTCGGGGGCCTGGTTTAACCTCGCGTCGTCTCGGTGAACGCGGTGGCGTCGAGACCGTGACCTTGACCGAAGCACAAATGCCCAACCACAGCCACGCCCTGATGGCCTCGCGCTTTCCGGGCGAACTGGGTGGGCCCGGCCCTGATCGGGCTTTAGGTCGGGCCGTGATCTATCGTGATGGCGATACCCCGCGGGTGAATATGGCCGATATCTTGCCCTCCAGCGGCGGCAGTCAAGCCCACAACAACATGCAGCCCTTCATCGCGATTAACTACATTATCGCGCTCCAGGGTCTCTATCCCTCGCGTTCCTAAGGTTCCGCGATTGGCGCCGCGTTCCCGGTTTTGAGCCGGAAACGTGGCGCTATCGCTCGTCGCACGAATCCGTTTTTGAGGAGGACGCCATGGCTGACACGCCGCGCATTCAACTGCGTGCTTGGCAAGACGCCGATCTACCTTTATTAAAAGAAGTTTTTACATCCACGCGCTGGGATGAATTCATCAATGCCGGCATGCCGCCGGAGCAACTGCGACCCTTGATGGACCAGCAGTTCCACGCGCAACACACCCATTATCACAAGAGCTGGCCGCAAGCTGACTACGATATCATCCTGGTCGACGGTGACCCCGCCGGCCGGCTGTACGTGGATCGGGATCGCCGTACCGAACTGCGTATCATCGATATCGCCTTGTTGCCGGCTTTCCGCAATCGCGGGATTGGTTCTAAATTGCTGCGCGGGTTAATCGAGGAAGCCAATGCCGTGGGCAAAGCGGTGCGGATTCACGTCGAGCACAACAACCCGGCGCTCAACCTATACAACCGCTTGGGTTTTAAGCATATCGACGATACCGGTGTTTATTACTTAATGGAACATCCGGCACCGCAAACGACCCAAGTCTAAAATCGGTGAACTGCGTCGGTACAGGTAGGTGAAAGGTTACGGCCATGCGTGGGGTTATCCGAGGGTTCTTTCGGCGTGAAGCGCCGTCGCGCAAGCTCTAGAACGCCGTTCCACGCGTCCGATTTGGTGTTGACCTCGCCATGTCTCGCCAATTATAGTCAATTTGTCCCCCGCATTTTCGGACCTGAACCGAGCACCAAGGAGCTGCATGACGGCAACCGGCCCTGAACGTACTTTTCGCGCCCGCTTCCTTTAGTAGCGGTTTGGCAAACGGCCCGAACTTTTTGTTGCGTATCATGCCCCGGCTTTTTCCTCGGCTTGACGCGCGCCGTTTTGTCGTTTTGTGCATGGGTGAACCCAGCCGGGTTCTTCGCTTTCAGACCTTTTGTCCTTTTGCCGCGATTGGCGCCTGTTCATGTTGGACATTACCCTATCCCGGAGGCCTCCTTTGAGAGTTGCACTTATCTTATTGTTTCACGTGTATTCGGTGATTGCGGTTGCTCAAAGTGTTTACTTTGACGAGAAAGTTGATGCGGCGGTTGCTGATTTGATCATCACCGTTGACGAAACGGGGATGATGCAAATTAAGGACGCGAATGTAAAAAGTCTTCAAGGACAAGACGTTATCTTTAATACATTCCTCGGCGTGATCGACGATTCAGGTGTCGAGCATTACGTTGGCAAACTCATTACCAAGGACCCCGAGAAGGTTAAGTTCATGGTCAACGAGTTCTCCAAAGAGATGATCGACGAAAAAATCGCCGAACTCGTTCAAAAGGGGCGTTTGAAAGCCGGTGGTACTGCACCGAGTGGTGCGCAAGTTGAATTCATCGTGCGCACTTCAATCGACTTATACAAAAAGGTTGCCCGTTCTTATGCCAATATCCAACCGACCAGCGCCAAGCTGGCTTTTGGTAAGGCCGAAACAGCGATCACTTACACTCATGCCGACCAAGAGAGCACTCAGTCGAAAGGCAAATCGTGTGAGAACTGTCCGTCGATTCAAGCTGATAACTACTTCTTTGCCGAACAACCGCAGAAGTCTCTTAATTCCGCCGCCAAAATCGTATATCGCATTCCCAACACCAACACCACCATTATCTACGGCGTTTCATTGTGCCTTGGCGCTGGTTGCCAAGAACAGTAGAACGCGCTTGAAACTCGTGCCGAGAACGGTGGCAACCTCCGGTTGCATCTGCGCTCGGCTCGAGCTCGCACAATCACGGCCGGAACACCGCCGTTTTTAGGACTTTCAACGTCTTCGCCCGCTTTGGTGCGGCGTCGTCCCGAACCGGTCGCGGCCATTGTTCCAATCCGGCATAGGCGTTTGTTTGTTTTGAAAACAGGTGCCGCCGGCTGCGTTTCGCAGGCTGTACACCCTGTTTCGCGATTGGAACGAAAACCCCGCTCGAGTGGGTGGTTTTTGTTGAAAAACACCGACAGCCAAGTCGCCTCATGTTGGCATGCCGCCTGCAGTAACCTGCCGTGTTCGACGTTATTCTAGAGAAGGAGATTCCACCATGACTGTTTATTCTTTTGTTCGCTGCGGCGCCATTCAAGGTAAAGAAGCCGAAACCGGCCACGAGACCGATATTCGCGTTCACGAGTTGGCGCTTAGCTCCAACCTGCCTGTTTCCGAGCTCGACAACAAAGTTAAATCCAAACGTTCGCGTCAGCCTTTGACCTACGTTTCTGAAATGGGCAAGCACACGCCCGTTACCTTCCAGCACTTGTTCAACAACGTTGAAGTGCCCGAGCTCGACGTTTTGTTTTACCGTCCCAACATCGTTAGCGGCGACATGGAAAACTACTTCACCATCAAGTTCAAACGTCTAAAAGTGGTTTACTCCGGCATCACCAAACGCAACGTCTACTTGGCTGAAAGCGACCGATTCCCCGATGAGCACACCACCAAAATGGTCTACGGCAACGTGGTTTATAGCTACAACGAAGACGGCATCGAAGCGGAAGACGAAGTCAACGATCACTAGAGCGCGACGCACGGTATTCGTCTGTCGCATTTGAATCGATCACCTAAAAGAAAAGGCGCCCATTCTTGGGCGCCTTTTTTAATAGGTCGGTCGGCTGCTAAGGCACAATCACCACGTCGCCGTGCTGCATTTCGAAATCGGTGTCGTTGCCGCTGGTGATGGCGCGAATATCGACCTTAAACTCTTTAGGGATGCCGTCCACCTCGCGTTTGACCAGAAGGTTGCGACGCCGCGCGTAGTCGGTCAGGCCGCCGGCGGCCGCAATGACCCGTAAAATGGTGACCTTGCCGCGACGCGAGAACTCGATCTCGCCCGGCTTGTTGATTTCGCCGATAATCGAGACTCGGAAGGGTTTTTCCACCGGAATGTTGACCGTATCGCCTGGAAACAAAGGGATGTTCAGATGGGCCTGGGCGTTAAACATCAGTCGCTCGTAGCTGATTTCCAGCGTTTCGGTCAGGCCCGCATCCGTTTGGCGCATGACGATGACCTTGTCGGAAGCATTTTCGCTGACCCCACCTGCTTGGGAAAGCGCCTTTACCAGGGTGAGGTTGGGCGAGTAGCCCTCAAGGCGGCCGGGACGATGGACCGCGCCGAGGACCGAAATGGGTCGGTAGTTGTACTCGACCACCTCGATCAGAACCTGCGGATTGTTGAGGTATTTTTTCATCTCATCACTGACCGCCTTTTGCGTATCGGCGATGGTGCTACCCTGAACAAGGATGCGGCCCAATTCCGGCAAGCTGATGTAACCAAGGCTGTTGACGCGGTATTCACCTTCGATTTGCGGGTAGTTCATTTCGGAGACTTTAATGATGTCACCGGGTCCGATAATGTATTCCTGGGCCCACAAGGCGCTTGTCGTCAGCACGGCCAATGCCGCCAAAAACCGTTTCATGTCGTCCATCCTTCGCTATTACGGCCGTGCGGTGTTGTCGACCCGGTCAGTCGAAACGGCAAGGTCCCGTCGGGATTTGTTTTTATTCGGTGAAGTGGCGCCCATTATAACCGAAGCGACCGCACTTGGCGCGAGAACATCGCACCCGTCGTGCCGACCCGGTCACCGTCGCCGGCTTTGCCCCTCTCTGACCACCGGTTCTACCCTGGTTTTACACTGGTTTCACCAAGGCCTTTGGGCTATAGTTGGGGTCACCCTCCATGAGCGTATGCCGCAAATGACCCAAGCGCACCCAGGACGCCTTACCTGGCTGGAATCTTCTTTAAGGCGCTTTATCTTCGCCGGTTACGGAACCGGCACCTGAAATCCTTTGACTTGATACCAGGCATTTAGAGAGGTAACACCTTGGAACGGGCACTCGAGAAGCATCTGGAAAAAATCCGCCGCATCCGCACCAAAGAAAGCTATGAAAAAGCCTGGGCGGCTTTTACGGATTTGCGCAATCAGTACGAGGACAGCTTCCGCAAGGAATTGGCCTTTTACCGCGAAGGCACCACCATTGCGCTGCAGCGCTCCGACTGGACCGAAACGCTGTCCTATTTCAAAGACGCCCTCGAACACTTTAAGCTCGACGATTTGTGCAACAGTGAAAACCGTTTACCCTTTATCGCTTATGTCGAAGAACATCCCGGATTTCTCACCGGCCTCGCCAATTTCCTGCTCAGCCGTCAGTCGCTCAACAATATTGCCGCCTGGGTGCGTCTCTACGCCGACGCCAATCAACGCTGGATTATCGATCACTGGATGAAAGCCGCCGCCGACCTACAGGACGATCGCCATGCCGGTGCCTATTACGTGGCCGCCGGGGTTGGGCGTTTTGTGCGTGGTGAGATGGAAGAGGCGCTGGCTATTTGGTTTCGCGCGCTTAAAGGTCGTCCGCGATTTCTCAAACGCATTATGAACTTCTGTCAGCGCTCCGGGCTGCTCGACATGAACCGCTTCCACCACCGTCTTAAACTGATACGCCTGATTATTGCCGCCGACAAACGTACGGAAGCCTTGTCGCTGTTGCTGGCAATGGGTAGCGAGAGTCGCGACTACGCCCTCAAAATTCTCGTCGAGCTCAACAATCTGTTTCCCGAAAGCGACGGCGCCGATATTACCTTGGTTAAATTCAAGCTCGCCGTGTTTCTCAACGATCAAGAAATTTTTGATCGAGTCATGGGTCAGGTTTGCGCGCTGCCCGAGGACCAGTTGTTCGATTTCAAGAAAACCGCCATGCTGCAGATTGCCGATCCTCACAGCAAACGCCGCGTCTTAATCGATTTGGTCCAGTCCTACATCAACAATCAAAGCTGGGAAAGTGCCGCTCTGCTGCTCAAAAACCTATACAGCGACGATCCACACCCCGACGTCATCCAGCAAATGGAAGCCGTCCTCGAGCGTTACCCGATTCTGCCCGATCTGCACTATACCGTCGGCAAGGCGAAAATGGCCGATGGCGATCACGACCGCGCTTTGTATCACTTTACCGCTGTGCGCGATGTCGGTGAATACCAACGGCCGTTGGCGCGTTTGCTCGAAGACCAGCTTCTCCAGCAATACCACCCGGGTTATGCCGCCTTACTGTATCGCATCGCACCCACCGACGCCCACGGCGCTTCAATGGTGGCCCTGTGGCGCGTGCTGGAATCGCAAGAGTCGACCGCCGACTTGCTGGCTGAGCTGGATCAACGCCGACCGAAGGATCCGCCCAGCCCCTTTTATCTTCTGGCGCTCATTCTCTTACTGCTTCGCGAAAAGAAATACCGCCAAGCCTTGCCCGAGCTCAAAGCCTTCATTCTTTATTACCCCGAGTTGAGCTGTGAGCTGGTCAAACCGGCCGAGGCGCTGTGTCAGAATTACCAGCACGATTACCGCGACCTACTGCGGGCGCTCGATAAAGTGAAACCCGAACTCAAGCCCGCGCGCGCTTGGGCTGCTCTGATGAAACATTTTCAGGAAGCCACCGAGCGTTATTTCAAACAGAAATCTGAAGCCGAAGAGGCCAAGAATCGGCCCGCGCCCTCCCCGCCCGCCGGCAATGCTCGTGAAGAAGTGCGCAACACCATCATGCGTCATTTTCAGACCGGCGCTTGGTCGGCAGCGCTCAATGCCATGGAGACCTGGACCAAACGCCATCCCGAGGACCTTGGGCCTTTGTTCCAGCTAGGCGACCAATTTGCTCAGTCACCCGCACTCAAGATTTTTTGGCTTAAAGCCAAGCTTAATCTCCTGTTGACCAAGGGGCTTTTCGGCGACGCGATTAAACTCGGTCAACAATGTATCAACGAGCCGATTTTTCAGAGCGATCTACCCGAAATTTATCAGTTGGTCGGCAATGCCTACGAAGGCATCGGCCATCTGGCCGAGGCGCTGCGTTTTTTCTGTTTGAGTTCGCGCCAAAATCGGTTTTGGCAAACCAACCGTCGCCGTCTTGGATCTTTGGTTTTCCCCGAGAACAGCCACCTGCTTAAAGAAGTGCTTAACCTTGCCTTGCTGCACGAGGACCAGCATGTTTGGGAACCGCTGCTTCAACAATGGCACCAGCACCAACCCCAAGAGTTGGACCTCATCATCCGGGCGCAATCGACCTTTACCGAAAAGGTCGGCACCGCCCGCGCCATTTTGGATCTCGCCTTTTGGCATTTACAGACCGGTGATATCGACGCCGTCAACCAGACTTTGGCGCGCATCGACCTGCGTGATCCCGAAATTCGCGAAGCGCTGATTCATATTACCAGTTTGATCAATCTCAAATTCCCGCAGGACCCCAAGCCCGCCTTTTTGTTGGGCCGCTACTATTTGGTTCACAGCGAAGTGCCGCGTGCCGTGGATACGTTCCGCAGCCTCACCGCCAAGGTCCCCAACGCCGCTGAAACCGTGTACCAATACCTGCGCGGTTACCTGCGCAAGAATCCCGATTCGATTGACGTGGTTCACCTTTACGGTTTGTTGATTCGCATTGCGCTCGATTACGATTTCTCGGTGGCGGCGGTTAAGCTGCTTGAAGAGTTCAGTCAAAAGGACAAGCCCCGTGCGGAATCCCTGGCCGAAGGGGTTTACCGGGTGCTGATGCAGAAGAAAAAAGAAAACCGTGAGGCGCTCTACGAATTTGCCAAACTTCTTTTCCTATGGGGCGCGCACGGCCGCATGCTGATCGCCTGTGAGCAAGCCGATTTCGGTCGGCACATGGCGCAGGACCGCTTGGTTTGGATGCAGGAAGCCGCCAAGAGTTTGGAACTGCGCGATGAGGCCAAGGCCGGTCAAGCGCGTGTCTACTACGAAATGCACGAGTTTGAGAAGGCTTTTGAGCTGTTGGAATCGTTGGAAAATGATCGCGCCAAAATGCAAGTGCTTGATCTTTACGTGCAACTGGCACAGCGGTTCCCCGACCGTCTCGATTTCTGGCACGACGCCGGTTGGATTAGTGTGCGCGAGGATTTAGAACAAGCCGCCTTTTTCTTCCGCAAGATTTGGGAAACGCGCGAGGCTGCGCCGCTGTTTCGGCTCGAGGCTTATGCCTTGTTGCGCGAGTCCGGTGCCGAGCCCCCATTTAGTGAGCTCGAAGCCTTATTCGCCGATGACAAGGCCTTGATGTACGAGCGTTTGGCCGAGGCTTACGGTAAAGTGCGCGAGTTGGAGTTGCGCCATTGGCTCGACGCCGCCGGCAACCGCGACGCCGGTACCGAGGCCGTTCCCGTTCCCGGCAAAGCCCTCGATTGGTTGTTGCACACCGGACAGCATCAGCGTTTTGAGGCGTTGTTGAAGCATTTGACCCATGCTCCTGATAACTTGCGGGTCTGGCTCGAAAGCAAATACGCTTTTTCTCTGGGTGACCGCCTCAAAGCCGCGCTGCACATCACCGATTCCAAACTCCCGGTCGCACTGCGCCAGAGCTTTTTACACGCCGCCGGGTTGACCCCGCGCGCCATCGCTTTGAAGCCGCCAGGCACGCGCTTACCTAATTTCTTGAGGCACAGTTTTATTGACGCTTACGGCAAACCAGAAACCATTCGGGCGCTTTATTCGCGGTTGAAGGTCGTCAATGTCGCCAACCGCCCGTCGGTCATGCGGCTTGGTGATGAAGACGATCCGGCCAACGAAACGCTCAATTTTTCAGCGGATTGGAACGGCTGAGACCGAACCGCTACGAGGTAGGCAGCTATGGACGATATCTCTTCTCAAACCGAAACGCCGGAAACCTTGGCGCAGCTCGACCGGCAATGGGAGCAACGTTTTGAGGCTTTTGCTGAACGCTTGATGCAGCAGACCTCGGCGCAGCTCACCGAAGCGTTGCAACGAATCGAGGCCCAGGTCGGTGGCGCGGGTTCCGGCGGTGATCCGCTGCGGACACGGCCGATCGACTCAGAGCAATTGTCACCTGAAGATGACAGTGTTCAGCTCAACGATTACGGCGTTCAGCTCTACTACTGCAACGAGTTAGGCCAGGCCTTGCAGGTTTTGGAAGAAGCCGCGAAAAACGCACCTGGCAGTGCCGAAATCTGGAACAACCTCGGTGTTGTCTACGCTGCTTTGGGACACACTGAAAAGTCGATTTTGGCCTTTGAAAAAGCTGCCGAGCGCAACCCGCATCTCGTCGATGTGCTCAATAATCGCGGCGTGCTGGCCTTGTTGGACACGACCCCTGAAGCCGCGCTTGAGCTCTTGGAGCAAGCCGGCGATCTCAACCCGCAAAGTCTGCCGATTTTGCTCAACTTGGCCCAGGCGCATCGCTCTTTGAACCAAGTCGACAAGGCGATCGAACTGTGGAAGCGCATTAAGGCGATTGACCCCGCCAACGACGAAGCGACCCAGTTTTTGCGTCAGTATTATCAGGAGAGCTAGGCATTTATGGCTGAGATTCACCCGTTGTACCATCATATTCTCGAGCGTTTGTTGGCCGAGGACGACCGTGACTTCTTGCCCGATATGGAAACACGTCGCGCCGGCTGGGTGCAGGTGTTGGGCAACGATGAAAACGACACCGACATCGTCAACCTCGGCGCGGAGACGGGGCCGAGGGAGTTTTCCACCGGCCGCTTATTCGAGCCGGGTGAACTGGATGGGGACGGCTAGTTGGGCACGGCTCGTGGTGGCTGTCTCGTCCTGAGGCGTTTGCCTGAAAAGTCGACCTCCCGCCTGTTCCTATTTCTTAGTCCTCCCCCGACACTTGTCGCCATCGCTCTTATAAAACGGCATTGTTCGTGCTCTTAACCACTGGTGACACCGCTGCCGAACGACGGATGGTTTCGGTGTCTTGCCGTTGCAATTCAGCCTCAGCGCAGCAGTTATCTTGTGGTTTTTATCTCATCGATAACGCAAGTGATTGTTGTTTTGCCGGTTAAGTTAAACCTCCAACAAAAACGACCGATAGAAACAGGTAGGCTACCTGTTTTTGCTGAAAGAAAGGGGTTTCAGGCTAAACAACTGGTTGTATGTCAACTTAATCTAGCTCTGAAGCTTGTGTGTGAGGTAGAATCTAGGCCATTCAACTATTCACAGCACCCATTTCTTGCAAAACCGCTTGTTATCCTGCGGTTCTATCTGTCATTACATGATTTCGCTCAGGAGTGTGCCCATGCGTATCAAAAAAGGCTTAGCCAAAGGACTTATGATTGTCGCCTTAGCAGCCGGCCTTGGATCCCCCCTTGTCGCTCAAGACCAAGCTCCGGCCAAGTTGCAGGCGGCATTGATTCTCAAGATCCTGGCGTTTTACACCAACTTAGGCGATAAGCCGTTCACCATTCACGTGGTCGGTGCGCCTGATATCGCCAAAGAACTCAAAGCTTTGGTTGGCAAAACCGCCGGTAAAGCGACGCTTAACGCGGTTAACGAAAGCGGCGGCGCGCCCTCGGGTGACGCCCAGGTTGTCTATGTCGGCAGCGATCCCGCCGGGATTACCGAATACACCCAGTCTAAGAAAATCCTCAGCGTGACCGGGATTCCCAGCTACGTCAACGACGGCGTCACCCTGGGAATCGGCGTTGAAAACAAAAAACCGAAAATAATACTCAACCTTTCTTCAAGTAAAGCTGAAGAGATTAACTGGAACCCCGCGATTTTGAAAGTTGCCGCAACCATTAACTAAACCCGTCGGGGCGGCTAAGCCGCCCCGCTCGTGGTAACTGATCGCCATGTGTTTTTTAGGTGCGTATTACGTTCGTGAGGAAGGGTTGGATTATGATTCCGTCGACGATTAAGGCCCAAATCGCTTCGCTCATTTTGTTGTTGGGCGCCATTCTCGTTTTCATGGTGTTTTATTTCCCCATCAAGGCCAAGGATCTCGGTGTGCGCATTTCGCAAAAAAGCACCGAATACATCTCAAGCCTTTTGACCGATAACCTCGCGACGGCCATGGCCAGCTATAGCTTGCTGCAGGACGCCTCTGGTGTGGAAGCGGTTCTGACCGGCATTAACGAGCTTCAGAAAAAACAAGGTGAGCGCACGCTGACCCTGTTGAACATCTACGATGTCGACGGCTTTTTAATCGTCGGCCTCAAAGACGGACAAATTACCAGTTCCGATCAAGCTACCGAACTGAGGACCAAGTTTGAAGGGATGGGCCCGGGAGGGGAGAAAACGCAGCTCCAGGGCAAGATCTTCAACCAAGAAGTTACCAAAGTCGAAGCGATGAAGAGTGTTGAGAATAATGAGTTTACGGAAGTGTCGGCGCCGCTCAGTGACGCTGGTTTTGTCGAAATGCGTTTCTCGCGTAAATTTCTCAACGAAGCGGTTGCCTCCAACCGTCGCACCAGTCAAGTTATTGGATTTGGCGGCCTCATTCTCGGCTTAATCGTCGGCTTCTTTGTGGCGCGTGGCATCATTAACAACATTGCCAAAATGAACGCGATTATGCGCGACATTGCCGAAGGTGAAGGCGATCTGACCAAACGCATCGAAATCACCAGTAAAAACGAGCTTTCCGAAATGGCCGGTTGGTTTAATTTGTTCCTCGATAAACTCCAGGAAACCATTCGCCAGATCAGTGACAATGCAGGAACCTTGAACGATGCTTCCGGCCGCCTCAACAATCTTTCCGGCGGCATGACGACCAACAGTCAACTGATGAACCAGCGCACGATTTCGGTGTCTAGTGAAACCGGCGACATGACCGACAACATCAACACCGTTGCCTCCGCTGCCGAAGATGCGACCCTCAACGTCAACTCCGTGTCCTCTGCCGTTGAAGAGATGAGCTCGACCTTGGATCAAGTGTCCCAGACCGCCACCATGGTATCCGAGAACACCAACACGATTGCGGTGGCGCTTGAAGAAATGTCGGCTACGATTAACGAAGTTACTAAAAACACCGAACACGCCGCCAACGTTTCTAAAAACGCCGCCGACAAGGCCGGTGTGACCCAAAGTCTGATGAACCAACTTGGCGAAAGTGCCGAGTCGGTCGGCCGCGTTGTTCAAGTCATTGACGAAATCGCCGAAAAAACTAACCTCCTGGCGCTCAACGCCTCGATTGAAGCCGCGCGTGCCGGTGACGCCGGTAAGGGTTTTAACGTCGTTGCCAACGAAGTCAAAGACCTCTCTAAACAAACCGCCGAAGCCATTCAAAACATCGTTGAGCAAATCAACAAAATGCAGGAGAACACCCAGGCCAGTATTGCCGCCATTCGCGAGATCACCGAGATCATCAATGAACTGAACTCGGTCAACCTGACCATTGCCGGGGCCGTCGAGGAGCAGTCGGTGACCACCAACGAAGTCTCGCAAACCACGGCCGAAGCGGCGGCTTCGCTTGAAGAAGTTTCGCGCAACGTCTCTGATGTGAGCCGGGCTGCACGCGACATTTCCGCCAACTCTTCGTCGCTTGCCAACCTCATTCACGACATTAGCGACAAGGCCAAAGACACCGCGCAAGGGGCTAAGGTCGTTACCAACAACACCAAAGAGCTGTCTACCTCGGTTTCCGAGGTGTATCACGGTTCTTCCAGCGTGAACGATCAAGCCAAAGAACTTTCCGGTTTGGCTGGAAAATTACAAGATTTGGTCATGCAGTTCCGCATTTAAGATTAGGCTTCCCACCAGCCTTTCCCGACGCCGAGACGCTGTGTTTCGGCGTTTTTTCTTGATGGGGTGTTTTTTCATGGTGCTAACCTTGGCCGGCATAAAAAAATGCCCTTTTTCGCATGCAAACGTCGATGGCACGCCTAAACCGGGTTATGCTTCTCTAGGGGGCGTGGGATAACTCGCGACCGTCACCCAGTTTTTGTCCAGGGTTTGACGTGTAACATCGACGTTGAGCGCTTTCCTGGCGAAAGCGTCCACTTCCGAATCCCGTTGTGGTTCCATGCGTCGTGAGTGGTGGTTCTCCAGTGGGAACGGCGCTCACCCGCAACGCTCATGGTGATAGACCTCGATGATGTTCAAAAAGAAAACCAAAAAAATTGCGGAACAGGCCCTCGAACAGGTGTTGCGCGTTGCGTGTAAACGACGCATCCCGGCCAGGGTTGTTTCTGAGCAGCACAGCTTTTCCGCCAGGTTTCTCGATGTCGACGACATTAACCTCATTCTCGACAACAACCTGTCTCATTTGGACGATGTGCGCAAAATGCGCAATCAAGAGCTGGTCCTTTATTTTCCCTTTCGCGCGACCTTGCTCAAGGGCCATTTTCGTTTGGTGGGTTTAACGACCGTCAAAAACCTACGCGGCCTCAAATTCACCCGGCCCGACTACGTGTACGTCGATGAAAAGCGCAGCGTCAAGCGTACCCAACAGATTCCCGCCGGCTCCAGTTTTACCTTTAACACGCCTGACCTGAATCTCTACCGCGGCACCATTCTCAATGTGTCGCCCAACGGGTTCGGCTTTTTGCTGCGGGAAAACATCGATGAAAACCGGCATCTGTTTCAGAAGGGCGGTTCTATCCAGGCGGAAGCCCAGTTGGGGCAGGATTTTAAACTGAGCTTTGATGCCGAAATTCGCCATGTCGGCGCCGACACGGATCGCGGTCCCTACCGCTTGGGCGTGCGCATCAAAAACCTCAGCAACGAGGCACAAGAAGATCTGAACCAATGGGTGTTTCGCCAGTCGACTGCGCAAATGGAAGCGGAACGTGCCGGCGCGATCGCCACCACCAAATCGCTGCTGGTCCGCAACCGCGACCGGATTCCCAACTCGATATTGGTGATTGGTAACAAGCAGCCCGATTTAGATTTTTGGTACGGCTGCTTATCGCGCAAGTACGAGGTGTTGACCTCGGATGCGAATATTGCCAACATTCGGACCGCATTGGGGACCAATCCCAGTTTGTTGTTGATTTACCTGGACGCGAAAAACCCTGAAAAAGCGTCCTTTACGCGCAAGTTCTGTGCTACGGTGCAGAACCGAACGCCGATTTTGTTTTACGGCGAAGAAGCCGATGCAGCCAAGCAGGCGGTGCTCATGGGCAACATCAGCAACCATGGTTTCCTCGACATCAGTGAGAAACGTGTTCTCCATGGCTTTCGCGGGGTCGACTTGGTGATGCAAAGTTTGCTTAAAAAGTAAGCGGGCCGGCTTGACACGCAAAGGTGTAAAAACTACACTTTGATTTAGTCCTCATCAAGGAGTGTCGCCGATGATTACCACGCTTCGTCTCGGTCTTGCCTCGCTCAACCAAACACCGCTCGATTGGGGCGGCAACCTCGCCCGCATCCGTGCCGTCGTGGCGCAGGCGCGCGCCCAACAAACCCACATTTTGTGTTTACCCGAATTAGCCCTGACGGGTTACGGTTGCGAAGACGCTTTTTTGCATGAGGATACGGCGGTTCGCGCCAAACGTCATTTGCTTGAGTTGGCCGCCGAGGTGCAAGACCAGGTTGTGTTGGTGGGGTTTCCTCTGCGTTTGAACCAGGCCTTGTACAACGGTTTAGCGCTTTGTGCCGAGGGCCGGGTGCAGGCGATTTTTTGTAAGTCGTACCTTGCCCGTCAGGGCATTCACTATGAACCGCGTTGGTTTGATGCTTGGCCTAGTGGTCGTTTGGAACAAGTGACCTTCGCCGACGAAGCCATCCCGGTGGGTAGCTTCACCACCGCATACGGCGACTTCATTTTTTCCAGTGAAATTTGTGAGGATGCCTGGGTGACGCGCGACAAACGCAATTGCCGTTTGGCCACCGACGCCCACTTTATCTTTAACGCCAGTGCCAGCCATTTCAGCATGGGCAAGGCCGATATCCGCGAGAACCTGGTGCGTGATTCTTCCCGCGATTTCGGCGTCGGTTACGGTTATGCCAATTTGCTCGGTTGTGAATCCGGCCGTGCCATCTATGACGGCGAGTGCTTGTTTGCCGTGGACGGTCGTATTGTTCAACGCGGTGAACGTTTGCAATGCAGTGATGGTGCCGTCACCGTTTATGATTTTCCTTACAGCGCGCGGCCGGCGGCGGTGGCAACCTGTGCCGTTCAGTTGGCGCCCGCCGCATTGGGTGACTTGCCTGCACCCGCGCCGGCGCGGGGCGAGCGCGATGCCCGCGACGAGGACGAAGCCTTTGCTAAAGCGGCGTCCACCGCCCTGATCGACTACATGCGCAAAAGTTATTCTCGCGGTTTTACCCTATCCCTGTCAGGCGGCGTTGACAGTAGCACCGTGGCGGTTTTGGTTGCGGTTGCCGCCCACCGCATTGTCAACGAAGTGCCGGCGGAGACGCGTCAGCGTTGGTTTGGTTATTTCCCCGCCTTGCTCGAGGCTTGCGATTCGCCCCAACGGTTGATGAAGGTTTTGCTGACCACCGTTTACCAAGGCACCCGCAATTCCGGCACTGTGACCCGCCATGCCGCCGCTGCTTTGGCTGAAGCACTGGGTGCCAACCATTTGGCCTTGGACGTAGACCCGATGGTCGCCGCCTATACCCAAGCCATTACCGGAGCCTTGCAGCGGCCGTTGACGTGGGACCGCGACGATATTGCCTTACAGAACATTCAGGCGCGTTCACGTGGACCCAGTGTGTGGATGTTGGCAAACCTGTCCGGTAGTTTGTTGTTGTCGACCAGCAATCGTTCCGAGGTTGCCGTCGGTTACGCCACCATGGACGGCGACACCTGCGGCGGTTTGTCGCCGATTGCCGGAGTGGCCAAGTCTTTCTTACGGCGCTGGTTGGTGCGTGTCGGGCGTGAGGGGGTCGCCGGCTTGGCGCCTGTCGATGCGCTACGCTTCGTGAACGAGCAGGAACCGACTGCCGAGTTGCGTCCGCCCGACGCCGCCCAGGAAGATGAAAAAGATCTGATGCCTTACGCCGTTTTGGACAGTTTAGAAGAGGCGCTGATCGGTCGTCGCCAATCTTTGCGCGATACCTACTTGATTTTAGGCAAGCGTTTTGCCGGCACCTATCGCGCCGATCAACTGCTGGCTTGGTCCGTCAAATTTTGCCGCATGTTTTCAACAAGCCAGTGGAAACGCGAGCGTTATGCGCCGGCATTTCACCTTGACGATTCCAATCTGGATCCCAAAACCTGGGCGCGTTATCCCATTCTCTCTGGCTGTTTTTCGACAGAAATTCACGAACTACAGCAAGAATTTGGTGCCGTCGACCCGTAAGCAGACTGGGCCGGGTGTGACCCTTTGGTGGGGAGGCCGACGCCAAGGCCGGTGTGGTTGCCTTTGTTGGTTGCGTTATTGCGCACAAATGACGGTTTTTTTTCCACCCACCCAGCCCGACCCTTTAAAATGCCGGGTTTTTGGTGTGTGACCACGTTGCGATTCCGAGTGCTTGGGCCGATTGTGGTATCCTCAAGGCACGCCAATCCCTACAACCTAAATAGAACGATTCTTGGCGGCGCAATCACACAACTTGTTGGGCTGCAACGTGCTGTAAAAATGCGCGCCCTACCTTTTCAAGTAGGTCTGTGTGTTTTTCAACACGTTCCGCGCCAACATCTTGCGCGTTTACTTTCCGCCTGAATCGCACGTTTTAGGTCTAACCGGAGTCCAAACACGCCTCTTTCATCCTGTTGGTACGAATCTGTGATCGGGTCGGGCTGCCGTTTGATGCGGATCACCGTCGCTGGATCACAAGCCTCCCCCTGACCCGCGTGCGGGTTGCCGGTCTCGCCGGATGTCTCTGTCCTCAAAATTTACCGTTCGGCACCAGCTTGCCGGACGTCTCGGAAAGCGGGTTTTATGTTACTTACCTTAATTTCGATCTTCTTGTGTGTTGGCATTATTGGTTTTACGCTTTATCAGGCGATTCGATTGTTTGGTGGTTATCGAACGACTATCAACCTCATCGGCCAATTAGACGCCAAGCTGACACCCTGCAAGACCGACCAGCAGTTTAAGCGTGAGCTCCAGCGTTTTGCCGACGAACAGGATCTTGTCGGTCGCGATGTGGTGCAAACCCTCCTGCGTACCGTCGGTGACGATCCCATCCAAACACCCTTTGGATCGGGCTGGGTTACTGATCTCGATTACTTGTGCGACGGCAAGCGATATTTTCGCATTCACCACAGCTATGAACTCACGCAAACCATGAGCGGTTTGTTGACCGGGTTGGGGATTTTGTTTACTTTTTCCGGTTTGGCGGTGGGTATTTCAGGCTTGGATCCGACTGATACAGCTCAGTTGACTCAGGGTGTTAAAACCCTTTTAGGCGGGATGAGCATTGCTTTTTTAACCTCCATCGCCGGCATTTTTTGTGCCCTGATGTGGACCTGGCGCCAAAAAGCGCTCATGGGCGATTTTGAAACCGCTTTTTTTCACTTGTACCAGACCCTGCATGACAAAAGTTTCTTGTTAACGCCCGAAGAACGCGACAACCAAGCGGTACGCTACCTCAACGAACAAGCCCATCAACTCAATCACCTGGAGACGAGTTTCAAACGCGCTATGCTGGGGGCCTTTGAAGAGATTGGTTTTCAAGGTGGCGCGCTGCAGAGCGGTGCGCCCGCTAACGGGGAAAACACCGCGCCGCTATTGGAAAAAATTGGCCGTGAGCTGGCCGTGATTAGTGCCGGTTACAGCGAAATATCACAACTCAGCAAGGACATGGGCGGCGTGTTTGATCGCTTGCTCAAAGAGCGGCATCAAATGATGACCCAACAGGAGGCAAGTGCCGGCCAGAGCAAAGAAATGGTGTACAAGGCCGTAGAAGTTGCCGCCAATTTTGAATCGATGGCGCAGCATCAGAACCAAACCGCCGCCATTATCGGTGAAGGGGCGGTCGAACTGAAGAAGGTGCTTAATCTGTTGCGCCAGACCGGCAAGGAAATGGTGAAAAACCAACAAGTGCTCATCAACCACACCGACCGACTCGAGCAACACTGGAATACTTCGCGCACGCACCTTGAACAACTCCACCAGCTTCTTAAAAGCGATATCGAGGGCTTTCACCAAAAGCTGGCCGAGTCTTTGCGCGGTGTCCACGGCGAAATCGACGATGTTTTGGCCAAAAGCATGCGTCATTTTGAGGCCGGCCTACTGGAGTTCGGCAAGATGATTGAAGTCTTGGCGATTCAGCAAAAAATGAATGAAGCCGAACCGTCCGCGTTGCAAGAATCGGCACGTGGCGGTTCGTGGATTGGGAAGCGCAAATGAGATATAGACGCGCTGGAACCCTTGGTGACGAACAGAATAACAACCATTTTTGGTCTTCCTACAGCGACCTTTTGGCCGCGATGTTGTTTGTCTTTATCCTGCTGGTGATTGTGGTGTTGTATCAATACTCGGAGTTTATTCGCGAGAAAGAGGGTCGCATTGACCTACAAGCCGAGAAGCTGCGCGCCTTTCACTCGGTTCAGTTGGATCTGTCGAAAGCCTTATCGGAGCGGCTCGATCAGGAGCAGGTCCGGTTGGACCGTGACACCGGCATTTTGCAAATCGACGCCGAGGTGTTGTTTGGTGAAGGCGAGGCGGAATTAAGTGATGTCGGCAAGGAGAATCTGGCGGGCATTTTTCAAGCTTATGCCGAAGTGGTGTTGTCAGAGCAGTTTCGCGACCATGTCGAGCAAATCGAAATCGAAGGGCACACCAACTCCAATGGAACCTACTTGTACAATTTGGAGTTATCACAACGTCGCGCCTACTCGGTCATGACCTTTCTGTTGGAACGGTCCGGCAGCCATCGCGCCCGGCTCGAGGAAATCGTGTTTGCCGGCGGTCGCTCTTTTTCGCGACTGATCCGCGACGAAACCGGCCGGGAGGATCCGGTGCGTTCGCGCCGCATTGAGATCCGTTGTCGCCTGCGTGAGGCGAGTGTGTACGCCGAGATTTACCGTGACTTGCAGGAGTAGACGGCGATGAAGTTTCCGCGCTACCAAGCACGCCCCCAACAGATGCTGGCCGTCCTTGAGCGGTTGCAAGCGCGTTGGCCGCTCGACGGCCCGCCGCTGCCGACCAACCTCGCGATGTTATTTGAAAAACTGGCGGGCATGCAACCCGCCGCCGTGGCCGCGTTTTCCATGAAGCTCACAAGCTCCGAGCTCAAAGTGCTAGGGGTGGGTTACAGCCAGGCGCCGAACGAGCGGGCGCTGACCATGGTTTGTCTGGTGATGGCGCACCGCCGTGACCCGCGTTTGGGAGAAATTTTAAATGCCCTTTACCACCGCCTGCCGGGCGCCGTCGAGATCGAATGGTTAAACCGTGAGTTGAGTGCCTTAAAGCTGCAGGAAGCCGTGCGGGGTGCGCATCTGTGGTTATATCGACACCTGTTTGAAAACGCCAAGGTGCCGGTATTGGATTTTGTGACCCGGGGTTTGGTCGAGGGGACTTTGGCCTTTTCGTCCATTTTCGGGCAAGACCAGGTTAAAACCCCGCTGCTCCAAGGCGTCTTGTTATGGCTGTTTAAAGAGGGCAACGCGGTGTTGGCCTCGCTTAAGCCACATACCGCCGCCCAGATGGTTCGACCGTTTGTTCTCGCCGGCGATATGGGCCCGGTCGCCAATTACCTTAACTACTACCCCGGCGAAAAGTGGCCCTATGAGTTGATTGCTTTGACGGCCGAGACCTTTGGTGACCCTGACGAAACCGTTGCTTTTTACAGCAAGGTGGAGGCTGGTCGGTTGTGGGCATTTCGCCGTTTGTTGTTTCGAGATAAGGTTATCAAAAGCAGTATGTTGGACTTGCAGCAGCAGGACCTGTGGGAGCGCTGGCTGCACCGCTGCCAGCGATGGCACGAGCATGACGGCCGTATTGAGATCGTCATCCGTCCGTTTAAGGTGGTGATGAGCGCGCGCCAAACGGTTTTTTTTCAAGCTAATGCGCCGGATCGCCAAGTCGACCAAATGCGGCACGACAGCCGTTGGTCGGCCAAGGTGGAGGCCTTGCTGCGGAAATATATCAAGTGGGGTTTAGCTCCCTAAGTGTTTCGTCGCGGCACGACGGAATCGCGGTTTCTAAGGGGCTAAAACAGTGTCGAAAAGGATGTTACAATAGACCCCGTTCCAAACGTATGTGACGTTAACGCGACAGTGCCGCTGTCCGATCTGCGATCGCGGTCGGCTTCTTCCGCCTTGTTGTTGGTAGTCGTCACCCAAAACACATCCAAACAGCGCCGACGATCACTTACTCAATAGGGTTCGGTTCCTTGGCGAGAGCCGCTGGTTTTTGGTAAGTTTGGGAAGTTACCCTCTGTATGCCGGACCCGCCGAACCTCGGCGGCGTTTACCCGCTTTTGTTGGGCGCTTCCCAACCAAACCGGCGTTGTTGTTCCACCGATGGGTATTTTCTTTTTATTCAAGTGAGGCGCCTGTGGTCAACCATCCTGAAGAGCCCGGTAAAGAGGAAGCAGCGGCAGGCGAGCCGACCGATCAAACCCGCGAAACCGTGATCGGCGATGTCGACGCGACCCAAGTGACGCAAGCGGGCCTGGTCGGACCTAGCGGCGACCATGAGGCGGCCGGTAACGAAGATTTGACCGAACCGCAACCGATTGAGGAAGACGAGGAATCGCCCTATAAATACGAATTGCTCAAGCCGCTGGGAAAAGGCGGCTTTGCTTGGGTCTATTTGGTGCGCAACCTGGATTTGGACCGCAAGGAAGCGATTAAGATCCTCAACGTTGATTTGACCGAAGATCCCGATGTGGTTAACCGCTTCGTCAAAGAAGCGCGTATTGCCGCCAAGTTTTTGCACCAAAACATCGTCACCATTTACGAAGTTCACAAGCGCGGTGATTGGGAAACCATCAACGCGCCGGAAAAGATTCAGCAGCGTCACCGCGAACCCTTTGTTTATTTCACCATGTCGTTTGTGGAAGGTCGCTCGGCTGCGGACTTGGTACGCAAAACCCGCATGCCGCAGCGCGAGGCCTTGAGCATTGTGATGGATGCCTGCGCCGCCTTGGATTATGCCCACGGACGCGGTGTTGTTCACCGTGACATTAAACCCGACAACATTCTCGTCGACCGCCGTGGACGCGGCATTGTGATGGATTTCGGCATCGCTAAAGCCGCCGACCAAACGCGGCAGACTGCCGCCGGTACTTTTATGGGGACCGCGCGTTACGTTTCGCCTGAACAGGCGATGGGCCGCGAGATCGACGGCCGTTCCGATATTTACTCTCTTGGCATCACCCTTTACGAGTTGGTCACCGGGCGCGTGCCCTTTGATTCTGATCAGTGGATGACCGTGCTGTACCAGCACATCAACGAGCCGCCGCCGCCGCCCGACATGTTCTTTGAAGGGATCGACCGCGATTTACGCGCCGTGATTCTCAAAATGCTCGAGAAGAAACCTGAAAATCGTTTCCAAACGGCGGCCGAGGTTCTGGATACGCTGCGCGCGATTCACACCAAACTTGGCGGTGTCAATCGCCAAACCGAGCTGATGGACAACATCGCCACCCGCCAGGATTTGCGTCAGGTGGAAGAGCCGACCGTGGTAACTGAGATTCCCAGTGTCGCTACCGATAAACCGCCGGTTCGTACCGAGCAGCGCGATGCTCAAAAAGAGGCCGGCGAACGACCGGCAACCGGCATTGAGGAGCTCAAACCGGCCGGCTTGGTTAAACCGCTCGCCATCGGTGTGGCCGTCATGGCGCTAATTGTGGTGATCGCCGTGTTGATGTGGCCCAAGCCTGATCCCGACCCGCAACCGCCGCCGTTGCAGCAGGGCGATATGTTGGTTTCCGCTTTCCCCAAGGGTTCGATTGTCAAAATTATCAATGAACAGGGGGGCAGCGTACCCTACGAACAAAACGAGTTACCGCAAGTGTTCCGTTTACCCGAAGGCAAGTACACCTTTGTCATCAATTATCGCGGCACCACCAAAGAAGTGACCGGCTACGTTTCGCCGGAGATGCCGCTTTCCAAGGCGCACGCTGAGTTCGAGTTGGAATTGGACAGTTTCTTGTTGGAGGACCTGCAATGAGTTTGGCGCGGACACGATCCCTTCTTTTTGTTTTGGTGTTTGGGCTCCTGCCGGCTGTTAGTTTGCCGTTGGTTGCCATGCAGGCCGGCTTCAAAACCTTTTTTAAAGACGGTGAAGCCAAGCTGGAAGCAGGTGACCACGCCGGTGCCTTGGCCGATTTCCAGGAGGCATTTCGCCTGGAAAACAAAGCGACGCGTTATCGTTTGGAAGGCGCTATTTTTGCCAACTACTTGCCGCGTTACAAGATCGCTCTGGCCTATGAGCCGCAGGACATCCTTGAAGCCGAGGCTTGGATCAAAAAGTCGGAAGAAGCACTCGAGGATGAGGTCATCAAACGCCAGCGCAAAGAACTGGCTGCCTATCACGCCGACAAGGACCGCATTCTTAAGGCCGCCGAAAAACAACGCGAAGCCCTGGCGACTCAATTCAATTTGGCTTTGCGCGACGCCGAAGCATTGCTCAACCAGAAGAAATACGAACAGGCGCGCCAAGCATTCCAAAAGCTGGTTAGGGACTATCCCAACCGGGCGGAGGCGCAGGTTGGTCTGGGTAAAGTCGATAACGCCAAGTTAACCCATTTGAAGACGATGGCGCTTGATGTCAGAACCGCCGTGATGGATAACAACTTCACCAAAGCGGAAAGCATCATCGGCCAAATCGAGAAAATAGACGCCGGCTTTGCTCAGATTCCCGCCTTGCGGCAGCAAATTGTTGACGCGAAGAAACGCATTGCCACCGTCGCGGCCGATGCGGAACGGAGGGCACGTGAAGATGAGTTGCGCCGCGAGGCCGCTCGGGAAGAGGAACGCAAGCGAAGGGAGAAAGCCCAAGCTGAAGCGTTGGCCAATCAAACCAAAACACCGCCCACGAATGTGACCACGCCGCCCGACGATAACGGTGCGGCCGATGGCGCCGCTCGCAAGGCTGAATTGCGCGCCGCTTTGCTGGAGACACTCAAGCCTTACCGTCGTGGCGATCCGGCGACGGCTTTACGCGAGTTGTTGGAAATCGATATCGAAGGCGCTGAGACCTCGACCAGCTTCCATTGGTTGAAGGGGATTTTCTTGCTCGCCAAACACCACCATAGTTCAGAGCCGGACGAAGCGGTCCTGGATTTGGCGCGGTCCGAGATATTGGAAGTACGGCGATTACAGCCAGACTTCCGTCCGAACCCCGATATCTACCCGCGTTACGTGATTGAGTTTTTCGGCGGCACCGGCAACTAAATCCCGGGTGTTTGGGCCCTCAGGCCGCGGTGCTTGCGATCAGCCCGGCTAGGATGCGCTAAGTAAGCGACGCGTTTGCCGCGTTTTTTGCTAAGATGCGCCTAGTCCGCATTGGTCTCCAGAATTCGTCGCAACCATGTGACGTGCGGGTCGGTGGTAAACAGCGATCCGCTCTGCGCGCGGGCGTCGCCGTGTCACACCTCGGAATGACAAGGGTTATGACACTTTTTTTGGGACGCATCGCAACATTCTGGCGCCGATGGCGGGCGAAAAAACGGGCTAAGGCACCGGCGCAGCACCTTGTGCGTGGCCGCCGCCGCGCGGCCTACTTGGAATTTACCCGCACCATGAGCGCCTCGACATCTCTTCAACTCGCCAAAGAAGCCCTGCAACAGGTGTGGGGTTACCCTGATTTTCGGCCCCTGCAGGCGGAAACGATCGAGGCTATCCAGTCGGGCCGAGATTCCTTAACCGTTCTGCCGACAGGCGGCGGTAAATCGCTTTGTTATCAAATTCCCGCCGCCGTCATGGACGGCACGGCGGTGGTGATTTCGCCCCTGATCTCGCTGATGGAGGACCAAGTTAACAGCCTCCAGTTACTCGGGGTGCCGGCGGCCTTTGTCAACAGCGCGTTAAACGGCACACAGGTGCGTCAAATCAAAGCCGCCTTTTTTCGCGGCCAACTCAAGATGTTGTACGTTTCACCCGAGCGTTTGCTGCTCGACCATTTCATTGAGGAACTACAGCAGGTAAAAATCAGCTTTTTTGCCGTCGATGAAGCGCACTGTATCAGCCAATGGGGCCATGATTTTCGCCCGGAATATACCCAGCTCAAACAGTTGCGGGACCGTTTTCCCAACATCGGCGTGCACGCCTTTACCGCGACCGCGCCGCCTAATGTCCAGGGAGAAATCGCGCGTGAACTGAACTTAAAACAACCCGAAGTGTTCATCGGGAGTTACCATCGACCGAACTTGTTTTACCGAGCCTTGCGACGCAACAGCTTCAAAACACAGTTGCTTAACTTGCTGAAACAGTTCAAGAAAAGCGACATGGGCATCGTTTACTGTCTGACGCGAAAGGAAACCGAGGCCATTGCCGATCACCTCAATCGGAGCGGCTATCGTGCGTTGCCTTATCATGCCGGGCTCAGTCCCGAACAGCGCAAGCACAACCAAGATCTCTTTTCCCAGGAACAAGTTAAGGTGATGGTGGCGACCGTTGCTTTCGGAATGGGTATCGACCAATCGAACGTGCGTTTTGTTGTTCACAACGGCATGCCACGCACCCTGAGCCATTACCAGCAAGAAGCGGGTCGTGCCGGTCGTGATGGATTGGCGGCCCATTGCATTTTGGTTTTTGCGCCCAAGGATATTCAGTTCTGGAAGCGCTTGATCGACAATGAAGGCGTCTTAACCGAACCGCGCATGCAGCAGTTGCAGGACATGATCCACTATGCGACTCAGCTCAAATGCCGTCACCGCAGCCTAATCGAGTATTTTGGGCAAGAATTTGAGCGCGCGCATTGCGGTGCCTGTGACGTGTGCTTGGGTGAGGTGGAAAGCATTGCCGAGGCACGCACTTACAGTCGCATGATTTTGTCGGCCGCGCTCAAGGTAAAACAAAATTTCGGCGCCGGTTATATCGCCCAAGTGCTTACCGGTTCCAGCGAACAGAAAATCGCGCGCAACGGTCACGACGCGCTTTCGGTGTTTGGCTTGCTTAAAAAGCACAGTAAAAACCAGGTCCACGATTGGATTAACCAGTTGGAGAGTCAGGGCTACCTCGCGCGCCATGGTGATCCCTACCCGGTGCTCAAGGTCACCCCGGCCGGTTTTTGGCTGTTGGTTCCGGAGAAGTACGGCAAAAATGAGGAGCAGCTACCCGTCTTTTTGGTTGAGACGCAGCGTGACAAAAAAGCGCAAAAACGGCCGGCTGTTATCGGTGCCGCCGACTTCGATCAGGATTTGTTCGAACTTCTGCGCGAAAAACGCATGCAAATTGCCGCCAAGTTGGGCGTGCCCGCCTTTATTGTGTTTGGTGATCGTTCCTTGCAAGACATGGCTCGCGTGAAACCGACCGACAATGAGAGTTTCTTGACCGTCTTCGGGGTTGGCCAAGCCAAGCTGGAGAAGTTTGGTCGACCCATGTTAAAAACCATCAATCAATACCTCGCCAAAAAAGGCATTGCGCTCTAGCGAGCCATTCGGCGAGGCATCAGGAGTTCCAAAATGTTTCGACTTGTTCCGTTTATTTGCGGTGTATTGTTTCTGTTGAGTGCCTTGTCTTGTAACAACCAAGCGACCACTGAAGAGACGCCGCCGGCCGCGCAAACCGAAAAGGTTGCGCAAAGCGAACCCGAGAAAAAGACCGAGCCGATTCCGCCATCCTTGGAACTTCAAGGCACGTCGTTGGATCATTACATCGCGCTACAGGAAACACTGGCCGCCGACAATTTTGAGGGCGCCTTAGCCGCCGCTAAATCGTTGGAAGGTGCCACCGAAAGCCGTGTTAAAAGTTTGGCTGCCACCATGGCCGCTGCTAAGGACATTACCGCCTTGCGCGCCCATTTTCGTCCGTTGTCGCTCAGCATTAAGGATCAGCCTTTGGCTGAAGGTTTTGTGACCGCCTATTGCCCCATGGCCTTTGACAATACCGGTGGCTACTGGCTGCAGAAATCAGGTACGTTGGCCAATCCCTACTACGGTGCTGAAATGTTGACCTGCGGTGCGGTGACCCGTCGCGGTGGCGAGGCGGCCGAGAAGAAAACCGAGGAATAAATGGCTGTTACGTTGCGACTCTTGGTGGCGGACGATGCAGCGCGTTTGACCGTGCTGGCCGATAGCGCCAGGGTCGCCGCGCATTTACGCGATCGTTTTCCTCAGCCCTACCGGCGCGAGGATGCCGACCAGTTCCTTGATTACCTTGAAAACAACGCCGGCCAAGTGCTGGCGCGTGCGATTTGCTTGGACGGGGTGTTGGTTGGCTTGATTTCCGCCGAACAAGGGTTTGACATCTACCGTTTTAACGCCGAAATCGGCTATTGGTTGGGCGAAGACTATTGGGGTAAAGGCATTGCCTCGCAAGCGCTCGGTCAATTCATACGAGTGGTGTTTAACTCGGAGTACATGCTCAAACGCTTGGAAGCTCAGGTGTTTGAGCAGCACCTTGCCTCAATGCGCGTTTTGGAAAAAAACGGCTTTATCCGCGAGGGACGGCGCATGAATGCCGTTTACAAACACGGTCGTTTCCACCACGAGATTTGTTTCGCTTTGGAAAACCCCAACTGGCCCAAGACCTCTTAAAAACAAAACCGTCGCCGCTCAGCGCGAAAGCGTGAGCGCGACGGTTTTTTTCGGCCAGTCTTGGCGGCGGTTGTTTATTCGAGGAATTCGAGGCCGATTTTGAACAAATCTTCGTCGAGATTTTTACGCCAACGGACCCTGGCTTTCATGGGGTGTAAGCGTCCGACGCGCACCACCACTTCCATGTCTTTGACAATTTTTTCGTAGTCCTGATTGTAGCGAACCAGCACCAAGCCGCAGCCTTGGTGTGATTGCTCCACCACCATCGCGATAAATTCCGGTTCGAAATTTTCGTCGACCACATTGATATCGATATGTGCCACAACTTCGACGGTGCGAACTTCTAAGTCTTTTTGCATGGTGCTACCCATGCTGTATCGGAAAAAGCGTCGCCTTTCTCCTGCGTGTAGTTCGTCCATGCTCCTGCCTACCTCCGCTCGAACAAAATAACCCTATGTCACAATATAAGATTAAGTCCCCATCCCGCAAGCGCTTCAACAAGGGTTGGTGCGTTGTGCCACCTGAGCGGCGGTGTGGCTACCTTATTGGACGCGTTGGCTGCTAGCCGGATGTTTCGATTTCGCCTTCTTGGTCAAGTAGCTGATCGTGTTTGCAGAGGTGCTCCATGGGTTGGAACGTTTCGCGCATTTGAATCGCCGCCTGAAAGTGTTGTTTGACCACCTGCTTGGGATCCAGAGTCGGGTTGGCGTACTGCATGCGGCGCATGACGTCGGGTATGACCACGCTGAGGTGCTTGAGGATCCACTCCACCGCAATCAAGTCGGAAATCGCCCAAAACCGTTTGAGGAAATTTTCATCCCATTCACGTTGCTTGACGAAGGCGTCCAGCACCTTGAGTTTGTTCTCCGTGGAGAGTTTCTGCTCCGTGTTGTAAAAGAAATCGGCCAGTAGTTTGGCTGGATCATCCCAGCCGGACTCCTCAAAATCGAGGAAATTGAGTTTGCCGTTGGGATCTTTCAGTGTGTTGTGGAAGCCGAAATCGGACGGGCTGAAAATGGTTTCTTTGTCAGAGATCTCCTGTTCCTTTTCCCACTTTTCGCGTTTGAGCCAGAGGTAAAAGTGGTTGAGGTTGTCTTGGCGGAGCTGCTCCATATCGGTCATCATGAACAGCATAATGTCTTTGGGCCCGTCGGGACGCTGGCAGGCCTGGAGGACCTGGTTCCAAAGTTGATTGAGCTTGTCGGCATAGAGGTGCAGGCGAAAGCGTGCGTTGGGGGCACGGCTCACGTCTTGATCGCGCAATGCTTGAGATTTCTGATCGAGTTGGATCAAAAACGCGATGAGTTGGTCGACATCGCCTTCGTCGGCGTCGGTGACGGGCGTACCCTGGATAAAATTAAACAGACCCCAACAGCCGCGATGCCAGGAGGGTTTGGGGACATTGGTGATGCCGACGCCGTGGAGGGCGTTGAGATGTTTGATTTCCGCCGCCAAACGTTCCTCGGCGTGTTCACTTGATTCTAAGTAATGCTTGAGAATGAACTCGGTGCCGTCTTCGCAGCCCACCTTGTAGATGAAGTTGTCGCCGTGTTCTTTGAGCCCGGTCAACGAGACAATGCGACTTTGGGTCAGGTCACGGATCCCTTGTTGCCAGTAGAAAAAATTGGTGAGATCAGACCATTCGCCAAACGCCGGGTAGGGGCATGCGGCGCCTTCTTTTTTGCCAAAAACTAAGGGTTGTAGGGTTTTGGAGAGGTCGGCGTGTTGGAAGGTTTCCATGGCGTCGTCGATGAAATGGGTTAGCCCCATTTCATTGATCTTGGCGACCTTTTCTGCTTCTGAATCGACAAAAATGAGGTCTTCTTTGGCAAAGCCCAAGCCGCCTTTGTCCATGGCGATAAAAAACTTCTTGGCTTCCAAGTGTTGCGTGACCGACGCGGCTTCTCCGGCACCATGCGCTACGATCACCAGTGGATTGCCGGATTGGCGATGGTCCATCACAAATGCTTTGAATCCGAACAGGACCTCTGAATTTTCCAAAGCCTCGTCTACCGCGAGAATGGTGTGGTCTAAGTCAATGCCGACTTTGATGCTTTGCGCTGATTGTGCCATTGGTATGCCTTCCCTAAGCCCATCTGCTTGAACCTGCGCCTTACTTGGCGTTGTGCCGAATCATTGCGATGCAGCCACACGCGCCATGCGTTTCACTGGAAAAACGAGGCGTTGGCGTGTGGTTTACAAGGCGTTCCGTTCAATTCAGTTGGAAATGTCTGTCATGTCACCTCATCGAATTCTTAGCGAAAATCTTTACATCTGAAGAGAATGAATGTCGTTTCCTGGCGGTCCGGCGTTTGGGTAATTTTGTGAGTTTTTGTTTAATGCTCAGGTAATAAAGTTGTTATGGGGATTTTGGTTTGTTTTGGGGGCCTGCGCCGGTTTCGGCGAAAAAAATAGGCTTGCGCGCGCGTCATCCTGGCTTTTCCGGCGCGCTTCAGTCGAACCGAAGCACCAGTTGGCGCAGTTCCGGTTCCAGATGATCGCAGCCCGCGGCGATGTGGCCATAGGTGGTTGTCAAATGGGTGACATCGTCCATCAGGCCGGCCAGCAGCGCGCGCAATTCTTCCTCCGGGTTGGTTGCAGCCGCCTCGGGTTCGGTCTCGCGGATATTTTCTTGTAGCTCTTTTTGAATGAAGCCGTTAAGCAGGGGCAAGCGTTCTTGGACGACTTCGCCGGTGGCGCGGCTGAACTGGTCGAGTGTTTGTATGTAGGCGTTGAGTTGTTGCAGGCCCTCCGCTGTTGGCTGCTGCAACAGGTTTGATATTTGCTGCTGAAAAGGCGCGTACTGCGCACATAAATGACGCACCACGCCGATTTGAGCGAGCGCGCCACGCAATGCCGCCGCCATGGTTTCCTTGGCCGGTGGTTGGTGGTCGGCGGCGGCCCTGCGACATTGGTCCACCACATCCTGCCGTGGTTGGGTTGCATGCGCCGCCAAAAAATGGTGCAGCGGGTGGTGCCGAAACCCTTTGAGGTGGGCCCCGCCTTCGGTGGCATTGACCAGCACCGTTGGGCATCCCTCACGACGCAAGCGGTTAAGGCGGTTTTGGTACCACTTGAGGAAATGGTAGTAGTTGGCCATTGTTTTGACTTGCCCGCCGTAGTAACCCGCCACCCAGGCTTCGTCTTCCTTGCCGTGTTCAAATTGGCGGTTAATTTCAGCGTCGGCATAAAAAGTTTTGCCCACGGCGAGGTCTTGTCCCAGTAGGGCGACGGCGCGACAACCCAGTAGTAATGCTGCTGAAAAAGCTTCGTTGGCGACCGAACCGCCCGTTTCCAGAAATTGACGGGGTTGGGTCAGACCGCCCTGCTCCAGCCATTGCCAAACAAGATTGGTGGGGTTAAAGAAGACAAAGGTTGCGGTTGTCGATGCGCGGTAAAACTTGTAGTGGGCTTGGTCGGCCAGCAGAAATACCGTTCGGCCTAAATTGCGGCAGCCGTGAATGGCCGAATAAAAGTCCTGGGCTTCGTTGTGCACCAAGAAGTCCGGTTCGATCCCGTAGCGTTCGAGCAAGCGCATGGTGCGCGCTACCGCAAAAACGAGACAGTGCTCGCGGTAAGGACGCAAAGCAATCAGATTGCGCTCTAAGGACGGGCCTGGCGCAACGACAACGGCCGCCATCCCGGCAAAGCGCCCCGCCAGTTGGTCGATGGGTGGTTTATCAAAACTCTCTGGCAGAGCATGCAGTGTCGAACGGGTAAAGGTCGGCATGAGTTTCGCCAGGGTTTTGCGCGAAATGCTCACGTCGCGGAAGAGTTCCGCTAGAAACTGCGGTAGCCAGGTTGCCATTTGGGCGACGTGTTTTTGGTGAAACGGGGACCAGATAATCTTGAGCTGATCGGGTCGGCGCAAACCCATTTCACGCAGAATGAGGTTGAGGTGCTCTTCGTCTAATGCGATGCGGGCATTTTTAGCCGGCAACAATTCGCTGAAATCGATGTGCGCCGCCGCGGTCAGGAAAAGCTCCGCGATGGGTTCAAACACCACGATTTGTTCGCCTGTTGCAATGGGATCGGCCGCCAAAAAGTGGCCCAAGCCCAAGCCAAGATGGAGATGAACCGGCTTGGCGTGGCCCTCGCAAATCTTGGCGGCTTCTTTGGCGGGATCATAGCGGCTGTGCACGTATTGGTGGTTAATCGCGACCGTTAGACCGCCTTTTCGGGCGGGTTCCGGGTCGAGAGGGCGCGCTTGTAAGCGTGCCCAGCTACGTGCCAAGTCAGGGTCATAAACCGCCATAAAGGCGCGGTTTTTTTGTTCCAGCTCGTTCAACGGCATGCTCTTTCCGAGGCTGGCTTTCGCGCTGCCGGCGACGATCGGGGTCGCTGGACGATGGGGTGAGCCTCGTTGGATGGGGTTGATGCAAACCACTCTAGCGCTTCGCCGGCGTCAAAGCCAGCCTTATCAAGGCGTGGCGGCGGTCAGCGTGCGTGACGCCTTGAACTATATTTGAGCGCAGAAGAAAACCGCGCCGGCGCGTAATTTGACTTACAATAAGCTCACCATTCCATCCACAGTTCTTGCCGCCAACTCAACCAAACACGCGAGTGCGCCCCATCGGCACACTCGTATGCGCCAAGTGGGGTCGCTGTTGCTTTCCTTGTCGTTCGCTCGCCGCCTGGGGTATCGAACACTGCTTATGTTGGTCCTGTTCATGGGCGTAGGCGTTGGTGCGCAAACCAGCCAGGTCACCATCACGACCGGGGAATGGCCGCCCTACAATGGCAAAAAGTTGCCAGGCGAGGGTTTTGCCAATGCCATCGTCCGGGCCGCCTTTTGCGAAATGGGCATTGAAGTCCGTTTTGGTTATTTTCCCTGGAGCCGTGCGCTCAAGCTCGCCGCCGACGGAAGTTGGGACGCTTCGGCCATTTGGGCCTTTTCCGAAAGCCGTAGCCGGGAGCTCTACTACAGTGTGCCAATTGTTGAGGGGCAGGATGTTCTTTATTATCAGGTTAATACGGATTTCGATTGGCAGACGATCGGCGATTTAAGACGTTGGAAGGTTGGCGGTACCATCGGTTATTCATATCCCGCGTTAAAAGACGAAGCGGGAACAATGGTGGTACCCATGGAGCGTGCGCCCAGTGACTTATTAAACTTTCGTAAATTACTGGCCGGTCGCATTGAAGTTTTTGTCGCGGATCGCCGCGTTGGTGAGCATTTGTTGGCACACTCGTTTACGGCGGCGGAACGAGCCCAAATCAAGCAGCACCCCAAAATTATCAGCCCGATCCAGTACTATTTGGTGTTCTCTAAGCGCAGTCCCCATGCAACCTTTTTGCTCGAGACTTTTAACGAAGGGATTGCCCGCTTACAGGCGCGCGACGATTTTTCCGGGTTTTTGGTGCTGAGTGGCGTTAGCGAAACGCTTGATCCGTAAAATGAAGAAGCGCGACCATGGCCGCGCTTCTAATGTCGTGTTACATGCCGGTTGGGCAATCAATAAAAACTGTCTCGACGCCGTATTCCGCCTCGAGGTACTCGCGCAAGGCATAGAGGCCGAATACTTCGGTGCGGTAATGGCCGCCGAGTGCCACCGTCATCGCCTGTTCCTTGGCGTAGTGGTAGAGCGGGTGGTTGGCTTCACCCGAAATGTAGTAGTGAATGCCGCGCATTTTGGCTTCGCGAACCGAGGCGAAGTCGGCGCCTTGGCCCGTGATACAGGCCACCGTGCGAACTTTCTCAGGTCCGAACGGCAGCAGTTGCACTGGACCGTTTAAGACTTCTTGAAGTTGCTCGGTAACCTGGCTACGGCTCAGTTGACGGGCAAACTTGCCGGCAAACCCAATCGGCATGCCTTTGTAGTCACCGAAGGGTTCCAAGCTTTCCGGTTCGACGCCTAAGCGTTTGAGTAAGTTGACGTTGTGCCCGACTTCCGCGTGTGCATCAAGTGGCAGGTGGACCGCGTAGAGTGCCATTTCATGGTCCATCAACAACTTGACGCGTTTGTAATCCGCTCCGCGCAACGGATACTGGAATCCCCAATAGATGCCGTGGTGAACCACCAGCATGTCGGCTTCCTCGGCGACCGCTTTTTCGATGGTTTCTAAAACACCATCAACCGCGAAGGCGATTTTTTTGATTTGTTTCTTACCCGCAACCTGTAACCCGTTGATCGCGCCTTCCTTAAAGTCACTGACGCGCAGGTATTGGTTGAGTTGGCTCACCAGGCGGCCCAGTTCCACCGTCATACGGGGGTTCCTTGCTGCAAGGGGAAGGGGATCACGTAATCACCGGTGAAGCACGCGCGACAGTAGTCCTCCGGTTTGGAGTTGCGCAGGCTTTGCAACATACCCTCGATCGAGATGTATTCCAAGGTGTCGGCGCCGATGTAGCGGCGGATTTCCTCCGTGGAATGTGAGCTGGCAATCAGCTCGCGACGGGTGGGCGTGTCGATGCCGTAATAGCAGGGGTGGGTGGTCGGCGGTGCGCTAATACGCATGTGAACCTCGGCCGCGCCGGCGTGGCGCACCATCTTGACGATTTTGCGCGACGTGGTGCCGCGCACCAGCGAGTCGTCAACCAGGATGACCCGTTTGCCCTCGAATAAGTGGCGGACCGGGTTGAGTTTGATTTTGACGCCGAAGTGGCGAATGTTTTGCTTGGGCTCAATGAAGGTCCGTCCGACGTAATGGTTGCGAATGAGGCCGAAAGCAAAGGGAATGTTGCTTTCGCGTGCGTAACCAACCGCCGCCGAGACGCCACTGTCAGGGACTGGTACGACGAAATCGGCGTCGACGCCGCTTTCGCGTGCCAGCATGGCGCCCAGCTCTTCGCGGTATTGCTGCGTGTATTCGCCGAACATGTAGCCGTCGGGACGGGCAAAGTAGATGTGTTCGAAAATACACTGGCGAATCGGCTTCGCCTCAAACGGTTTGCTCGAGTGACGCATGCCTAGACTGTTCACCACGAACATCTCGCCCGGCTCCAGCTCGCGCACAAAGGTCGCGTCCAGCAAGTCGAAGGCGCAGGTTTCCGAGGCAAAGACGGTCGCCTCTTCAAGGGTGCCCATCATCAGTGGGCGGAAGCCGTGCGGATCACGGACCGCGATCAGTTTGTCAGCGGTTTGGAAGACACATGAATAGGCCCCTTCCACCTGGCTCAAGGCCTCCACCACCGCGTCTTCCAAGTTGGTGTGTTTGCTTTTAGCGATCAGGTGCAGAATCACCTCGGAATCGCTGTCAGTGTTGAAGATGGAACCGATTTTTTCCAGTTCACGCCGTTTCTGCATGGCGTTGACCAAGTTTCCGTTGTGCGCCACCGCGATCTGGCCGTGTTGGCAGGTGATCAGGATCGGCTGGGCGTTTTCTGCGCTATTGGAACCGGCCGTCGAGTAACGAACGTGGCCGATGGCGGTGTCACCACCCATGCTTGCCAGCTTCTCACGCGTAAATACGTCGGAAACCAAGCCGCGTGCTTTCACACAGCTCAAGCGATTGTCTTTGTTGCTGACAATACCGGCGGCTTCCTGGCCACGGTGTTGCAAAGCGTAAAGGCCCAAATAGGCCATGTTGGCGGCTTCATTGTGCGGTTTGATCCCGAACACGCCACACTCATCTTTAAACTTATCCAACAAGGTCGATCCCCCTAGTTCAAAACCCGTTCCAATCCATTCTGCCAAAGGTCGGCCAACTCAGCGACTGCTGCATTGACGACAGTTTTTCCGTTCAGTTCCAGGCTGAACCGGTCTCCACCGCTTTCGCCCAGGAAGCTGCAGGGAATGTCCTGATCCGCAGCCGCATTCTTTAACGTATCGGCTTGTTTGGCTTCTACCGCGACAACCACCCGACCGGCGCTTTCCCCAAAAAGGAGAGCTGCGTCGGCAAGGTCGGAGGTCAGGCTCGCGCGCAAGCCTTGGCCGTGGCCGAAGGTGCATTTGGCGAGGGCTGTCGCCAGGCCGCCCAGTGAGCAGTCCCGCGCAACCTTGATCACTTCTTTGGCAATCGTGTCTTGCAGGAAGCTGTTTAACTTGGCTTCAAAGGCCAGGTCCAGCGCCGGCAAGGCGCCGTTGGTGATACCGTGAATCGTCGCCAGGTATTCGCTGCCGCCGACTTCGTTTTTGCTTTCGCCGAGCAGGAACACCTGCAAGCCGCTTTTGTGGAAGCTATTGACGGCATGGCGTGCGCGATTGGCCAGTAAACCGACCATCCCGACGGATGGTGTCGGGAAAATCGCTTTACCGTTGGTTTCGTTGTAGAGGCTGACGTTGCCGGAAACGACCGGTGTGTCGAGGGCGCGACAGGCTTCGCCCATGCCGTCAAGGCTGGTTTTGAACTGCCACATGATGTGGGGATTCTCGGGATTGCCGAAGTTAAGGCAATCGGTAATCGCAAGAGGTTTGGCGCCGGTGCAGGAAATGTTGCGGGCGGCTTCGGCGACGGCGTGGGCCGTGCCCAGGTGGGGGTCGAGCTGGACAAAACGCGGATTGCAATCCGTGGTGACGGCAATCGCCTTTTGCGTATCTTTAATGCGGACCAAAGCCGCTTCAGCCGCGTCGGGGCCTTGGACCGTGTTGGTTTGCACCGTGTGGTCGTACTGGCGATAAAACCATTTTTTCGACGCGATGTTGGGGCATGCCAACAGTTTGCGTAGGGCTGCATCCGCGTCGGCCACCTCGTGATACGGGGCGGTGTCGAAGGCGCGGTACTTGGCCACCTCTGGATGATCGCTGTAAGGGCGGTCGTATTGCGGTGCTTCGTCGGCCAAAGGACCGACCGGCATGTCGACAACCCATTCGCCCTGCGGGCTCTTAATACGGACGCGGCCGCTGTCGGTGACTTTTCCGATGACCGCCGCCGACAAATCCCACTTTTCAAAAATACGTTTAACTTCGTCGACCCGATTCGGTTCACACACGAGCAGCATGCGCTCCTGGCTTTCGCTCAACATGATTTCGTAGGCCGTCATGCCTTCTTCGCGCATGGGCACTTTGCTGAGGTCGAACTCAATGCCGGAGCCGGCGCGGCCCGCCATCTCAAAGCTCGATGAGGTCAAGCCGGCGGCGCCCATGTCCTGAATGCCGATGACGGCACCGGTTGGGTACAGCTCCATCAGCGCTTCCAGCAGCAATTTTTCGGTGAAGGGATCGCCCACTTGAACGGTCGGCCGTTTTTTCTCGGAGTCTTCGTTGAATTCCTCCGACGCCATTGAGGCGCCGTGAATGCCGTCGCGGCCGGTTTTGGCGCCGACATACACGGCGACGTTGCCAACGCCGGACGCTTCGCCTAAGAAGATCGCATTGCGTTCGGCCAAGCCGACCGTCATGGCGTTGACGAGGATGTTGTTTTGGTAGGCGGGGTCAAAAAAGACCTCGCCGCCGACGGTGGGGATGCCCATGCAGTTACCGTAGTCGCCGATGCCCTTGGTGACGCCCTTAACCAAGTAGCGCATGTGGGCCTGGTCGATGGTACCGAACCGCAAGGCGTTCATGTTGGCGACGGGACGCGCACCCATGGTGAAGACATCGCGCAAAATACCGCCGACGCCGGTTGCGGCCCCTTGGTAAGGCTCGATGAAGCTGGGGTGGTTGTGGCTTTCCATTTTGAAAACGGCACACAATCCGTCGCCGAGATCGACGGCACCCGCGTTCTCGCCAGGGCCGATGACGACCTGTTTGCCGGTTGTCGGTAACTTTTTCAGGTGAATCTTGGAACTTTTGTAGGAGCAGTGCTCGGACCACATGGCCGAGAAAATACCCAGTTCGGTGAAGCTGGGCGTGCGCCCCAAAATGGCGCAGGCTTTGTCAAATTCCGTTTCCGTGAGGCCGTGTTCTTTGGCCAACGCGACTGTAACCACCGGTTCTTTCATAAAAGTGTATCCCCGTACCCTAGTGGGTCGCGGTCGCGGGGCGAAGCAGATTGCTCGTGGTTCCCAAGACCGGACCTTGGCGCATTTCGCGGCACCTTCGCAGTGGGTCCTGCCGGCGAGCAAATGACCCGTGTTCATCACACGAGTTCAACATTCTAAACCGAGCGGGCGCCGGCGCCAAACGATAATCAGTGCCGTCGGCTGGGGAAAGGGTGACGGTGGTGTGCTTAACTAATTTCCCATAAAGTTATGTTACAGTCTGGGACTTAACTTCACTTTGCAGGCCGCTGTCATATCGCTCTTGTTTTGGTATGTTTTTGGCTCCTGCAGTTTGAATCGGTGTGGGCCGCGCCTTTTTGTCGGGCGGTTCGTGCCATTTCGACGCCGGTGCCGACATCTTGTCGCCCCGCGTGTGGTTGCTTTGAGGTCTGCGAGAGGCGGCCTTCTCGTTCAAGCAACCTTTTCATCAACTTGTTGGTGCCGGCGTGGCCGCCTTCCGCGACGCCGGTTCTTTGAATCCGTTCACGTTCTGTTGCTGGACCCACAACGGGATTCAATCTTTGCTATTTAAAGAGGGAATTAGGATGGAAAGTGAAATTCTAGTAGATGTGCGCAACATCAAAAAATCTTTCGGTCCCATCAAAGCCGTTGACGACATCAGTTTTCAAGTCAAACGCGGTGACATCTTCGGGTTCCTGGGGCCCAACGGTGCCGGTAAATCGACCGCCATGAAAATCATCACCTGTTTCTTGGAGCAGGACAGTGGTCGCGTGACCGTCGCCGGCCACGATACCTTGACCGATTCGTTGGCCGTGCGCCAAAAGATTGGGTACCTGCCCGAAAGCGCGCCGGCCTACGGTGAAATGACCGTGACCGGTTTCCTGAAATTTGTGGCCGAAGCACGGTGTGTCGCCGATATTCCGGCTGCCATCGCCCGGGTCGTGGAAATGACCGGGCTTGAGCGCGTCGTGCACCAAACCGTGGAAACGCTGTCCAAGGGTTTTAAGCGCCGTGTCGGGCTTGCCCAAGCGCTGATCCACGATCCCGAGGTGTTGATTCTCGATGAACCGACCGATGGTTTGGATCCCAACCAAAAGGCTTTGGTGCAGGATTTGATTAACCGGATTGCCCGTAATAAGGCGATTATTTTGTCGACCCACATCCTCGATGAGGTCGAACGTGTCTGCAACCGTGCGCTGATTATTTCGCGCGGGCAAATGCTGGTCGACAGCACGCCGCGCGACCTAATGGCGCGTGCCGGTAACCACAATGTGATTCGTTTGGTGGTACGCGAGGCCGACAAAAACCTTGCCGATCAAATTGCCGCGCGTGATTGGTGTGAACGCTTGGTGCGCCACACCGAAACTGATTGGGAGATTTTTCCCAAAGACCGCGCCAACCATCTCAACGACGTGATGGCCATGGTCGCCGGCAAGGAGATCGAGTCGATTGCCATTCAAGAGGGGCGTTTGGAAGAGCTCTTCCGTGAAATCACCGAGGGGGTTTGCGCATGAGCCGTTACACCGGACTTAAAGCTGTTTTTAAACGCGAATTCAGAGGGTATTTTGCCACCCCATTGGGCTACATCTTTTTGGTCATCTTTTTGGTGGCCGGCGGTTGGCTGACTGTTTCGCGCGATTTCGGCCAGTTTCTGGAGATTCGTCAGGCGAGCCTGACGCCGTTCTTCTCATTTTTACCGCATATTTTTGTCATGTTGGTGCCCGCCGTCGCCATGCGGCTTTGGGCCGAAGAGCGCAAGACCGGTACCGTCGAATTACTGTTCACTTTACCGATTACCCTCGAAGGTTCTTATCTGGGTAAGTTCTTGGCCGGCTGGGCCTTTTTGGGCGTAGCGCTCCTGTTGACCTTCCCTGTGGTTATTTGGGTCGCCGTTCTCGGCAATCCCGACTGGGGCACCATTGCGACCGGCTACTTGGGCTCTTTTCTGTTGGCGGGCGCTTTCCTGGCCATCGGCATGTTGTTTTCCGCACTCACCAAAAACCAGGTGGTCTCGTTTATTCTCTCGGTCGCGGCTTCCGTCAGTCTGCTTTCGTTGGGCTTGCCACAAGTACTTGAGTTCTTTGGCAACATCGCCTTCGTCGGCGGTTACTTGGAGCAAATCTTTTCCGCACTGAGCTTGTTCGATCATTTCCACTCTCTAACGCGCGGGTTGCTTGAGTTCCGTGTCATTGCTTTCTTTGCCGTGCTGATTGTCGGCTGGCTGGGCTGCGGCATGATGTTGCTTAACCAACTCAAGGCGTCTTAGGAGGAAACCTCGTGAAAACCAATCGATCTTTTACCATTCTCTTGATCGCCCTGATCACCATTTTTTCGGTCCACTTGATTCACAACCACACCCAAGGTGTTCGCGTTGATTTGACCGAAACCCAGCTTTACTCGCTGACCGAGGGCACCCATCAAATTATTGAGAAGATGCAAAACGAAGGCGTTAAACCGATTGAGGTGCGCCTCTACTTCTCACACACTGCCGGCAAATCGTTACCGCAGATGATTAAAGGGTTTGTTACTTACGAAAACTACATCCGCAACTTGCTCAAAGAATACGAGCGTTACGGCGAAGGCAAAATCAAAGTGTCCTTTATTGATCCTGTGCCCGATAGCGATGAAGCGCAGGACGCCACCGACTTCGGTTTGGACGGCAAACCCATCAACCAGTACGGTGATCTGTTTTTCTTCGGGATGGTGTTTCAAACCCAAACCGGCAGCCGCGACGTGATTGAGTTTCTCTCGCCTGACAAACAGGAAACCATTGAGTACGAAATCTCGAAGCGCATCTACAACCTGATCTGGCCGACCAAAAAACGGATTGGCGTTGTGTCGGGCATTGAACCGCTGCCGGACAACAATCCTTACATGAACCAACTGTTACAGGCGCAAGGTAAGGCTCCGAGCCAACCTTGGTCCAGTATGGAAGTACTGAAAGAGCAGTACGAGGTTTCGTTGGTCGACGCCGAAGCCGACCAGTATTCAAAGGACGACTACGACCTGTTGATGATCATCCACCCGCGTGATTTTAGTGAGAAACAGTTGTGGGCGATTAACGAGTGGGTTGTGACCGGTGGCAACACCATTTTGTTTTTGGATCCCTACAGTATTGAAGACCAACCCGAACAAAATCCCAACAACCCTTGGGCGTCGATCCAGTACAAGCCGGCTTCTAGTTTGGCGCCGTTGACCGAAGCATGGGGTTTGGCCCGTCCCGAGGACCAATTTGTCGTCGATTATGAACTCGGCGCCAAACGTTTGGTTGATCGTCGCGGTCATGCCGAAAAGGTGATTACCGACCTGATGATCGAGGAAAAACACATGGCCGCCGTGACCGATCCTGATATGCCGATCACAAACGGTTTGAGCACATTGCGCTTTTTCTTGGCCGGTGCTTTAGAAAAAACCGACAAGGCCACCGCTGAGTTTACGCCGGTTCTGAAAACCACCACCGCCGGGGCCACGTTGACCGTTTTGCCTGGTTTCAATCAGGGCGGTAACAGCCTGCATTACACCGATCTCAATACGCCGACCAAATTTCTGGACCAATACCAACCGGCCGAGAAAGAAGTGGTGTTGGCTTATTTGATTCGCGGCCAGTTGGCCGACGCCTATCCCGAAGGCCTTGAGTTCCCCAAAGAAGCGCCCAAGCCGCCACCCGGCTTGCCGCCTGGCATGAAGATGCCGGCTCCCGAAGGTGCTGAAATGATTAAAAAGGAACCCTTGGATCCGTCGGTGCACGGTGAAGCCAGTGTTTTGGTGTTCAGCGACGTCGACTTTATTACCGATCAGTTGGCCTTCCAGCGCTCGTTCTTCGGTTTGGCCGCCGCCAACGACAACTACAAGGTGTTGCTCAACTCGGTTGACTACCTACTGGGCGCCAAAGAGCTGATGAACGTACGCAGCAAGCAGCGTATTCGTCGTCCGTTCGAGTTGTTTGATCGCATTGAGGCCCAAGCCGATACCGATATGCTTGAGCAGGAACGCCGCATTCGCACCGACATCGAACAATTCCAAGACGACTTGCGTGAGAAACAGCGCGGCATTAACGAGAAAAATGCCGCCTTGCTGCAGAAGAAATTGCAGGACGAAATCGATACCCTCAACACCAAAATTAATGACGGCAACCGCAAGTTGCGTGAAATTCGCAAACAAAAGCGCGCGCGTCTTGAAGGTGTTGAATTTTGGGTACGCAGTAGCATGATTGGGGCTGTGCCCTTGTTGGTCTGCATCTTTGGTTTAGCCAACGTCGTGTCACGCCGCAATAAACGCAATGTGACGGGGAGGTAACGCGCATGAATAAGAACCTAACACTTGGACTGGCCGCTTGTGCGCTGTTCCTGTTGTCAGTGTTTTCCTACCGCAGTTCTCAGGTCCGTGCCGAACGTTTTGAGCGGGGCCAGAAATTTTTGTCTCAACTCAATCCCGATAATATTCACCTGATTGAGGTGAAAAAAGGCGAGGAAACCGTGGTACTGAAGCGCGGTGAAGAGACCTTCGCGGTTGTCGGGAAAAACGGTTACCCTGCGAAAAATGAGGCGGTTAACCGTTTTATTAACGATGTGCTCGACATTAGCCTTGAAAAACAAGTCGGCAGTGGCGACAGCTATGCCGAAGAGCTCGAAACCAAGCCGGGCAGCGCTGAGTGCGTTGAGGTCACCCTGAAGAACAATGCTGATAAGGTCATGGTCCATTTCAGTATCGGCAAAGCGACAGAGGACGGTCGTGGCCGTTACTTGCAGCGCTTTGACGGTGAAGACCAAACGATTTATCTGTCGAGTAAAGGCGTTTTCTTGAGCGCCACCAACGACCAGTTTCTGGATAAGGAGATCCTCGATGTGGCGGCTGACGAAGTGCAAGCAGTGCGCGCTTCTGATTTCACCATTGAGCGTCAGGAAACCAAGCTGTCTTTGGCCAATCCGCCCAGTGGCAAAGAGGTGGACGACACTGAGCTAAACAACGTGGCTTCTGCATTGAAAGGGTTGCGCTTCGAAAAAGTCTACTTGGCCGATGATGCTGAGGTTCAGGGCTTGGCGTTTGCCAATACGGTGACCTTTGCCATGGGTGACGACTCCAGTTACCAAGCCTCGGTGGCCGTCAAGGGCGAGAGTACGTACTTGAAAATCGCAGCGACCCACCAAAATGAGCGGATCGGCGTCTCGATGGAAGATTCCCAGGAGCAATTGGAAGAAAAAGCTGAAGTCTTAGAGCGCATGAACGAGGTGCAGGCTTTTAACCAACGGCACGGTAGCTGGGTGTACTTACTGGGTGATTTCACCGCCAAAAAGTTCACGCAAACCAAGGCGGGCCTGCTCAAGGATCCAGAGAAAAAAGAAAAAAGCTAAGCTAATGTTCGCTGTACCGGCGGCATTTCTTCTAATCTCGTCAAACTCAAGTAAGGCCGCGACATTGTTCGCGGCCTTTTCCATGTTTGTCTCGCTTGGCGGGAAGACAATCCGAATCGCAAGGGCATCGTCGTTCACAGCGAGGTCTGAAGGAAGCGATAGGAAGTGAACAGCCCACAACACAAGTGAACCTGATTCGGCCCGATGGGTGGGTAAATGTGCTAGGCCTTGCGAGGGCCGATACCTGATCAAAATCAACGAGGCGTTAGCGGCGGGAGCTACTTCCGGGGGGCGGCCATGATGCGACCGGTGAAGAGGACGGGCGCAATTTGACACCACCGCGGCAGCGCCGGCGTCAATGAGACTGACGCGCTCGCACTATCGAGACAGCAACGCGACCGGGGACCCAGGTGGTGAAGCGGAAGGGATCGACACGGTCGGACGACTGCGAAAGCCGCGTGACTGGGGACCAAGGGGTTGAAGAGGATCTCTGCGACCGGACCACCGCGAGAGCAACGCGACTGGCGGCTACGAGGGTGAAGAGGATCGCAGCGACCGGGCCACCGCGAGAGCCGCGCGACCGACGACCAAGAGGTTGAAGCGGACCGCTGCGACCGCACTACCGCGAGAGCAGCGCGACTGGGGACCAAGAGGGTGAAGAAGGTGAAGAGGGTTGACGCGGCGGCACTACCACGAGAGCCGCGCGACCGGTGAGGTGGAGGGGATGGGCGCGGTTTAATCGCAGAGCCGGCACAGCGTGCCCTTCAGTAATGCAACGCAGTAAGCGGAAGGGATTTAGGTGACAAGGCCGACATAGGAGCGCGACCGGGGACCAAGAGGTTGAAGAGGATCGCAGCGACCAAACCACCGCGAGAGCCGCGCGACCGGAGACCAAGAGGGTGAAGCGGACCGCTGCGACCGCACTACCGCGAGAGCAGCGTGACTGGCGACCAAGAGGGTGAAGAGGGTTGACGTGGCGGCACTATCACGAGAGCCGCGCGACCGGGGACCAAGAGGGTGAAGCGGACCGCTGCGACCGTACTACCGCGAGAGCAGCGCGACTGGGGACCAAGAGGGTGAAGAAGGTGAAGAGGGTTGACGCGGCGGCACTACAACGAGAGCCGCGCGACCGGTGAGGTGGAGGGGATGGGAGCGGTTTGATCGCAGAGCCGGCACGGCGTGCCCTTCAAGGATGCGACGCAGTAAGCGGAAGGGATTTAGGTGACAAGGCCCACACAGGGGCGCGACTGACAACCTGGGTGGTGAAGAGGAAGGGATCGACGCGACCGCACTACCGCCACAGCAGCGCCACCGGTGACGCCGATCCCGACAAAGCGACAACGCGGTTGCAGCCCTCCCCGGTAGACTGGCCATAAAATGCGTTGCTCATTTCGTTCGGAACCAATCGAGTTTCCCTGCTCTTTGATTCTCGGGGGAGTAGACGAACCCCTGATGACCTGCGGGATGCGAGGTGGAGCCGTCTTGGTTGAGGAGAACCGAACTACCGGGGCCGGTTCATTGGAAAGGACAATGGGTTGGTGTTTTGGTGCCCTGAGGATCTGTTGCGTTAGCTCAAGTAGAAGGCGTTGATTTTTGGGTGACAGCTTGGGGTTGTCGGCTGAATATCGACGGGTGTTGAAACCAACTAGAAAGTCGTCTGATTTACGGGGGTGGTTTTTTGTTCAGACAGTATTGGGGTTTGTAACTAGAGAGCGTTGACTACTGGTGCGATATAGTTAGGCCCCTTTGATAGGTGCAATTCAGGGTCAAGGTGGGGGCTGTTTCTAACGGCCTTTGGACGCCGGGATATTGGGGGGGGTTTTGTGATGGTTTCAGAAGGTGCGTCGAATGTGCCGTCTGGTTTTTTTCTGCATGTCGGAAAACATGGGTTGTTTGGGTGTTCCTGCCGTGTGATTTTGTGCGATTCAAGGCCTCGTTTGAAGCCAAAGCAGGGAGGTGACAAGTGTTGTCTCTGAACGGTGGTTTGCCGAGAAGAAACCATTCGGAATGGAGAAGGCAAACGAAGTTGACCCAGTCAGTTTCATTCGGCGAATGATTACAGACCGTGTACCTTATAGGTTCCAACAGCGCCCACCGCAATCCTCCGTGAATGATGCGACGGGTCAACTTCCCTTGGCGGGGTTTTCATCACGAGGGGGGTTTGGCGGTTGCGCCGACCGAGGTTGTCTTTGCACCCATGCGAGCTGGTCAAGCGTGTAGGTGCGTCCTCCGTGATGTTCCCGGATGAGTTAACGATGGTAAGCGAGTGTTTCCTTTTGACCGCGCGTGCCGCATGGTGGCGCGTTGGTCTAGTATTGCAGAGTCCGCCTTTCGTCCATCACGTGCAGGGCGGCCCCGTACTAGCTTTGATCATAGGAACCGTTGTCACAATGAGGCAGCCTCCTCAGGTGGACCGAGGCCGTACTCGTTGAAGCGGCCCACCACATCTGGATGGATGCCGGCAAGATGTGTCCTTTTCTTGGCCAACCTTGCCTGAGAAGCCACCCCTTTGTGGAACGCGATTTTGGTCCTTCGATTGTCCTCGCTTCAAGTGTTTTGTATGGGCATGAAAAACCCGCAATGGTGTTGCCCAGAAGGTGATGAGTTTCCGAGTCCAACTTCCGAAACTCGTGGAGATCGTTTAATGGTTCGCTGAGGAAGATGCATGCCGTTGGCGTGTTCCTCGTCGGTAGGCGTCATCAAATTTGAATGAGCGGTCTGAGTTTCGCGAAGGTCTTCTCACCAATGCCTTTGACGTTCATGAGCTCTTCCGGTGCCGCAAATTTCCCGTTCTCGGCGCGGAATTCAATGATGCGTTGTGCCGTTTTGGCGCCGACCCGTGGGAGCTTTTGCAGCTCTTCCAGTCCGGCCGTGTTGATGTTGATGCGCGGCCCGTTTGTTTGGCTGGTTTGTGCTTGCACGCCGGCCGGCGGCGGTGTTGCGCCCTTGCTTTTGGCACCATCGGCGGCTATTACGTTGCCCGACAAAAGCAGCAATAAGGCGGTCATCATCACTCGTAACACGTGGGGCCGAAACATTGAAAACGGTGTAACCTGTGTCATCATGGGTTCACTTCCAAAAAGTATTAGTTCCGCATGACGTATCGCTTCTAGGCGGATGGCGCAAATTGGAGAAATCCACCTGCCAAACCTCGGCTGTGTCCTGATTTGGGATACCGTCGTGGAACACAAGACGGTAGAGCAATGCATAGGCCAGAATTCTATTCGCGAAATATGAATAAGGCTTTTATATGCAGGCGTTTGGCGGAATCGGCCTGTGCGATTTTCTTTCGGAAAAGAAAAATCTTACGGTTTTTCGACCAGGTGTATTTCTAAAATCTTGCAAGAGTCTGGAATAAATTAGTTTAGAGGCAGTTTTCGTAATGTCGGGTCGTCCTTCCTTTCAAAAGTAATTAATGACAGTTTAATGAACAACCCTCTTGGACCGTTAAAACGGCTTTGAGACATTGACGCGGTTGGCTTTTCTCTAAAAGCAGGAACAGCCTGGGTGACCTTGCCCAAAGATCTGCCGTGAAACAACTTTGGCAAAGACGAAGCGGGGCTGCGCTCCCTGCAGGCGTGTCGGGCAATGTTGCAGGTTGTGGTCGCCCAGGGATTTACCGACTTGTCTTTAATTATCTTTTCTGAAAGGGGCTAGGCTTTTTGGTGGTCTGATTGTTCGCGTAACCGGCTTCCCGAGCAGGCGGCGATTCCGATCGCGTGTCTCCAGGGGAGGCGCCTTTGCGCTCGTCCCTTTGGCTAAAAAAGGTTCGGTCCCAGCTTGGGCGGGGGTTAAAAACCCCAGCAATGAACCGTTAAATCCTCGACGGGTTCTGAGGAATACGTCTGGCTCGGTGCGTGTTGGGCCGCATGATCGGTCGGCGGGAGGATTGCTAGATGACCTTCTTGGGTTTCACACATGCCCATGTAGCGGCTGATTTGGCTAACCTGACGGTGTAAGGGTTCGCGACTTAGGGGATCCTGGCACATCAGCCCGATGATCACGGTTTGAATGCCCTCAGGAACCTGAAGGAACACGAACAGGGTCACCAATTGTTTGGATTGGTCACATTCTCGCTCGATTCGGCCGCGCTGCTCAAGCAAGCGCAGAATCAGTCCTTGTAGCAGGAGTAAATAGCCGGACTGACGATAGGGAAAGGTAGTGAGCAGGCGGCGACCGGAGCCTGCAAACCAGACTTGGCAGAAACGCAGAAGCGCGTCGGTTTGGAGTCGACCTTCTTCAAAAAAGGTCTCGGCGTGGCGTTGGAGTAAGTCGTTATTGCCGCGAACCAACTCGCGTGGTACCCATTCTTCGAACAAACGATTAGCGAACCGAATCGGCAGATCATCGGCGACCAGGCCGAGTGCCCGGGATTCTTCAAGGTCGCCGCCACTGATGTAGCCGGATGGCGGCAACGCGGCCAAAAGCGGCTCAATGACGCACTGGACACCGGCGCGGCTGAGGTCGCCGCGCCGGCGATTGAGTGGAGAGTGCTTGCCGGCGATCAACTGTTCCTTCGCCTCGGCGACGTGTTCGCCGCTAATCGGGTTCTCGTGCTCGGCGACCTGTGCCGTTTGTTCCATTAACAAACCGACAAGCCAGGGATGGCCCTGGGTCAACTGCCAGATCAGGTCGACGGCTTCATGGTTGAAAGTGCGTGTGTGCTGAACGCGGAACAGCTCCGCTAATTGTTGGACCTGACTGGTTGAAAATGCAGGCAGGTGTAAGGCTTCAGAGCGGTTGAGAAAAGCGGGGCGACCGTCGGGAAATAAGGCGTCGTGGGAGCCATGCGCGCCAACCAAGAGCCGGTGCTCAGGGCTTTCTCCAAAAGTATCGTGAAGGGGGGCCAGTTGCTGGAGGAACACCTGCAGGGCTTGGTTGTCACAGCCTTGCAGGCCGTCAATCAGCAGTGTGAGAGGGGTTTTGCGCAAGCGGAGCCAACGCTGTAGAAGGGTTCGGATCGAGGCGGCCGGGCCGTGGATGCCAAACACCTCCTCAATCCAATTGAGTGGTTCCGGCTCGTCGAGATCGCAACGGGCGCGTAGTCCGATTTCGGTCATGACGGCCAAGACACGATCTTCCAGTGGTTGTCCGGGCAGGGCGGCACCGGCTAGATCGAGGTAAAGCGGATCGCCCAGCCAATCGTGGTCCTGCGCGCTGTCAAGCCACTCGCCACGGAGCGCGAGCAGGAGGCTGGTCATGCCGTAGCCGGGGGGCGCGAAACAAAAAAGAAAGCCAGGCCCTTGTAAGTGAGTGAGCAAGGCGGTGCTGTTTATTCGGTCAAGCGGCGGGATCGCAAGGTGGTGTTCGGCTTGAACGGGACTGTTGGTGGTAAACAGAGCCATGGCCTTCTCCTGGAAACAAAGGTTAAAAGCGTTCTGATCGGTCTGGGGCCGGCCTGGAACCGTGAGAAAGGTACGGTCAAAAGGACGCGCGATGGGAGATTGTCGGGGGGTTCTTTGATGAAGATGAGCCTTAGGATCGCACAAGACGAGGGTGCCTGGAGACGAAAATTGGCAATGTTCGTGGATTAACAGGCCGTTTTTCAGGGGCTGAGCCCGCTTTGCCGATAGGCATGTCGGCTGTCATTGTTTCACGGTCTGGGAGGGCGATCTTGGTGATACCAGGTCGGGGAATGATCGTATAAGGTTATAGCGGCCGTGCCGAGAAGGTCACGCGTTCGCCTGTTTCTACCGATTGAAGTTGAATAACGTGTTTATTGGCATGGGTTTAGGGGTGTTGTGTGCGCCATTCGGCGAATTCGTCGAAAAAAAAACATAAATTTTGTGAGGATTGGTTTGGTGCTGTGTTTTAGGTGGTGTGCTCGGCAAGTAACGGGTTTCGCGACAACTGACGCAGCGAGAGCCGATTTTCGGCTGTCGATCTTGCCCGAACCAGAATTCCAGTCATTCAGAAAGCCGATGGGCAAACCCGGTTTTGCGTCGCGGGAATCCCAGCAAAAGGTTTTTTGAGCGAGAAGTGAAGGACCATGCATCCCACCTTATCCGATACCGGCAAGTCACGTTTTCGCGACGAACAAGGCAACTTGGTTCCGTTTGAACAGCTATACGACCGATATTTTGACACCATTTTTCATCACATTCTCTATCGTGTCGGTTCGGTAGCGGATGCGGAAGACCTGACATCACAAACCTTTTTTAAAGCCCTAAAGAATCATTGGCAATTCCGCTGGCAAGGTGTTCCGGTGCTGGCCTGGCTATACCGAATCGCGGGCAACGAAGCCAACAGCTTCCTGCGCAAACATCGGCGCCGGGTGCTTACCGACGGTGCTCGCTTTGACGAGACTCAGGCATTTGGCGACACGGCGGCGGATGTTGAGCTCATCACCGCGGAGCGGGAAGTGGCGCGGTTTGAGGCGTTTGGGGTGGTCCAAGAAAGTTTGACCAAACTCAAAGCAATCGACCAAACGCTGATCGTGTTGCGCTATCTGGAACAGAAATCTTTTAAAGAAATCGCCGAAATTACCGGGAAGCGGGTCGGCGCAGTGACGATGCGGACGCACCGCGCCTTGGCCGCGTTGCGAACCCTTCTGGAAGAACGAGGAATCGACCATGAGCGACTTAGAGAACACCCTGAAAGAGTTGGACAAACCAAAAGTACAGGTTCCATCCTTCAAGCAAGACTTGCGGCGCGCCCTCATTGAGGAAAGCCGACGACGTTCGGCTGATTCTTTCTACAAGCCGGCATTCTACGGGGCGTTATTCACCTGCAGTGCGTTGGCGACGGTGTTGATGCTGCTCTTGCTAAACCCCAGTGTCCTGAATGGGTCAGGCGCCTCCGGGGAAGAGATTTTGGCTGAAGGTTCCGGCTTCGCCGAATGGCGTGCGACGGAAGCGGGCGGCCGCGATGCCGGTTATTCTTCGCCGGCATCTTACAACGGTTTCAGTGACGCGCGCATTTTTCAGGCGGCGGATCCCAAATACGACAAGGCTTACCTGGAACAGTTGTTTCAAGAAAAACTTGCGACCTCACCCGGCCCGATTCGACCGACCAACAGTGAGAAGGTCATGATCCTACGTGAATACGAACTGGCCGATGGTCAGCGGGTTTGGGTGTACACGGAAGTGCCGCCCGAGAAAAAGGTCCAGAACAACACTGCTTACGAAACGCTTTAACGGCGAAGCGCTAGCCAACGTCTGGGCGAGCGGTTGTGCCGGCTCGCCGAACGGGCTGTGCGCCGACACATGAATTGAACAAAAACTGAATGATCCTGGGAGGGATACGGCCATGAACAACTTCTATTGGCAAAAATCTTGGAAAGGCGTGGTGCTCGGCTTGTGCCTAGCGGGCCTGAGTCTGATCGCAGGGGAGCCCAACAAGGGTTACCTTGGTGTGAACATTGAAACCATTGATAACGAAGACGGAACAAAAAAAGTCCGTGTTGTGAAAGTGCTGCCTGATTCGGCGGCGGAAAAAGCGGGCCTTGCTGCTGAAGACCTGATCATCAAAGTGAACGGCGTCGATGTCCTTTCTTCCTCAGAACTGATTCACGAAATCCTGAGCCACCATGCAGGGGAGCAAGTGGAACTGATGGTATTTCGCGACGGTGAACAGAAAAAACTCGAGGCGACCCTGGCGGAAAAGCTTGAAGAGGTACCGCATGCGGTAGCGCGTCGAATGGCTTTTGTCTTGCCGGACAAAGACATGGCTTACATCGGCATTAACATGGGTAAGTTGGGGCCCCAAATGGCCCAGTACTTTAAGGTTGATCAAGGCGTTTTGGTAGAGAGTGTGGTTGAGGGCGGCCCAGCCGAAGCAGCGGGCCTGAGTGCCGGCGACATTATCCAAAGCATTGACGGGGAACAGATTGCATCACCCAAGCAACTGCGCCAAGTGCTGGCCAAATATCAGCCTGGTGATGAAACGACCTTGGAATTTACTCGCCGCGAGAAGCCGATGTCGCTGACCTTTCAGTTGGGCAAAAACGAACACCGTTTTAAGGCCTACAACTATAGCTTCAACAGCGACGAAGACGTGCGGTTCGAATTCAAGGGGACGGCGCCCCACATCGAACTCCACGAGCTGCACGAAATGGAGGGTACCCTCCATGAAAACTTAAAGGTTCTTGAAGAACACCTAAAAGAACTTAAAGAGCAAGCGCCAAAAAGCGATAACAACGAGCACTAAATTCTACGATTCTCCAAAATCTCAAAAGTCGCACACCCTACCCTTTTGAGTCTTGGTACTTTGCCGGTCGAAAGACCGGCTTTTTTTATTTGGGGTTGGGCGGACGGGGTGAAGCAGAAAATCAGATGCGCGGGGCGAGGGGTTGGGCTAGAATGAGGCCAAGCCTTCTGTACCTTTAGCCCGCGTTCCGCGTGGAGATCATCGGCAACTGCTGTAACGCTTGTCCTGCCTTGGGCTTCGCAATGGCCGTTGTCATGCTGGAACACGTGAGTTTGGCGTGTCCTCGGCGGTGTGTTCGTTCAATGAGCGCGCTGCTGGATTTAGGGCACACGGCCGGTATGCCGTGTTTCTCCTTATTTCTGGTTACGACGGTGCGGAACGGCCCCGATAAAGCTATTAAGTGCTTTCGGTTTTTAACGCGTTTGCTCTCAGCGGACCGCGCAACATCACCACAGTGAGGATCCATTTATGGAAGAACTCCAGCGTCCAGCCCACGTTCAGGGACCCGTCCCCCAGAATGAATTTAACGTGTTGGAATATTTGGGCATCATTCGCAAACACATGAAAACCATGTTTGTGGCGAGTTTTATTGGCGCCTTGATCGGCATGGGTTTGTGGTGGATGAAGCCGCCGGTTTACCGGGCTGAGGCAACGCTCAAGATGGATCAAAACTCGCGCGACATCCTCAATTACGGTGAGTTTTACAATCCCTACACGCGTTTTTTCCGTGAGGAATACCTAAAAACCGAATTCGAAATCATGGAGAGCAACCCAGTTATCGATCGCGTTATCAGTCGCTTGCCGGAAGCCTTTGTCGAATCCCACTTTCCGCCACCCAAACGCTCGACCTCGTTGTTTGGGTTTGTGCGTGAATCGTTGAAACCCAAGCCCAAGTTAACGCCGGAACAGCAAAAAGAACAGGACTATGAACGGTTGCTGTCCACATTGCGCAATGGTTTGGAAGTCAAAGAAATACGCTCGACCAATTTGGTGTCGTTGAGTTTTGTTTCGCAAAACCCGCTAACGGCCAAAAGTGTTGTCAACGCTTGGTTGGAAGCCTACATCCAGTACGAACTGGAACAGAAATACGTGAAAAACAAACAGGCCCACAACTTTTTGGCGCAAGAGTCATCGCGTTTGCGACGGGAAATTGAGGCCTTGGTGGCCGAAAAGGCGGACAAAGAGAAACAGTCGAACGCCTTCAAGCTGGGCAACAACACGATTGCCGACGAACAATCGCTGATTGATCGCAACCGTGATTTGTCCGACGCCCGCACCAAATTAATCCGCACCGAGGCGCGGTTACGCAAATTGGAAAACGCTTCGCCGGAGAGTTCGATTGACGTTAGTCAGATGTCGAGTGTGACGCGCATGTCGGGGGAGCTGGCGCAGTTGCGTGCTGATTATCAAGCCGGCCTCAAGATCTACAAACCGGAAGCGGCGGTGATGCAGGACAAGCGGGGCAAGATCGACGCCAAGCAAACAGAATTGCGCAAGGAACAGCGTCGTATTTATCGCGAATTGTTGAACGATTTACGTGCGGAAGTGGAGGCCCAGGGTGGCGCAATTGAAATGCTGCAAAAAGACGCGGCGCGTTTACAGGCGAGCAGTGTGTCCACCAAAAAAGAATTGGAAACCTCAATCGTCAATATGGAAGATCAAATCACCGGTTTGCGTACGACGTTGGAGGAGCTGGATAAGCGAAAGGCTTCGTTAAACTTAGCCTTGGGCCTCAAAGACATCGGCCGCACGGATAAAGTGATTGTTGAAAACGCGTCACTGCCCAAAACGCCTTATGCGCCGTCGTTACGACGGTATGTTTTGGCCGGCCTGTTTTTGGGTGCCATGTTGGCGATGGGTGTGATGTTCCTGCTTGAAATTACAGATCGCACGATTCACACGGCCGACATGTTGCAGGGCATTACCGGCCTACCGACCTTGACGATGGTGCCCAAAATTCGCGAGCGCCAACTGGAAAAGGCGGCTGAAGATTTTAAAATTAAGGCGTTTACCGAGATCCACGAGAAGGGCGTGGCCCTTCTCAAGGCGGCGCCCAGTCAGGAATTGAAAAGCATTGTCGATATCGCCGTGCTGTTTAAGGATCGAGAGACCAAAGAGCTGCAGAGCAAAGACTTAGAGCGTTTGTCCAGCGAGATGTCGCAGAATATGGAGAAGGTCGTTGCGCTTTACCTTCGTGGGAAAAACGATATCTTGCGCACCGAGAATGCGGGTTGGATCGCTTATTTCACGCGCATTTACGACCTTGCCAATTACGCGCGCTCGCTGGGGAGCGGTGAAATACGCGAGGATCTGCAGAAATCCGAAACCAAAAAACCAAGTCGGCGTCGTTTGGCGGCTGAAGCAAAGTCGTTGGCGCTCGGCCACGAAAATGAAACCGAAGACGACGCCTATGGGTACAGCAACCAAAGCGAAAAGGAACAACGGATTGGCATTCGCAAAGTGATTGGGTGCATGACGCACATCAAACCGGCCCACGTCTTTTCCGAAGCCTATCGCCACTTGCGCACCAATATTTTGTTTTCCAAGGCCGATAACGAACGCAATCACGTGTTCTTGCTAACCAGCTCGGTACCGAGTGAAGGGAAAACGATATCCTCGATCAACCTTTCCATTGCGTTCTCCCAGTTGGACAAAAAACGGGTGTTGCTGATCGACGGCGATTTACGGCGAGCGAAACTGCACAAAGTATTTAACTTGCCAGGCGAACTGGGCTTGGTTGACCACTTGGTTCAAAAAGAACCGCTGGAGAACTGCATTCAGCAAACCTTTATTCCCAACTTGTCGTTGCTTGGATCGGGGACGATTCCACCCAACCCATCGGAATTACTGGCTTCGCAAAGTATGCGGAACCTCATTCAGGAGTTGCGTGAACGGTTTGACTACGTTCTGTTTGATTCGTCGCCGGTACTGTTGGTAACTGATGCTTGCATCATCGGTAACATGGTTGATGCCACTATTTTCGTAACCAAGGCGGCGGCGACCCATCGCGATGAGGCCGCGCGCTCCATCCAAATCCTGCGTTCCAACGGGATTACGCCGATTGGTACCTTGTTCAACGACACCGAGTTCAGTGGTAAAGGTGGGTATGGCAAGGGCTATGGCTACAGTTACGGTTATGGTTACGGCTATGGCTACGGTTATGGTTACGGCTACAACAGCTACGGTTATAACCGCCGTACGAATAAAGCCTAATTCAGATACCAGTGATATTCGGTGGCTGAAAAAACGTGTGTTTCCTTGGGTAGCGCGCTTTTTCTGCTGGATCCCCCTGGTCTTGGAGCGTTCGGTTAGGATATGATGACCGTTCCTTCGGGGGGGATCTGTATTTAAGCGGGGGACAGCCCATGACAGCCTATGTCTACAACACGATGACGAAAAAACGCGAGCCTTTTGAAACGAAAGAACCGCGCAAGGTGTCGATGTACGCTTGTGGTCTCACGGTTTACGATCTCAGTCACATTGGTCACGGCATGCAGGCCATTATTTACGACATGATTCGGAACTACTTCGAGTTTAAAGGCTACGAAGTAACATACGTGCGCAACTACACGGATGTTGACGACAAAATTATTGCGCGTGCCAACCAGCTTGGCAAATCGGCGCTGGCCTATTCACAAGAGATGATCGATCAGAGTTTGGCGGACATGGCCCTGCTCGGGGTGGCGCCGGCGACGATCGAACCCAAAGTGAGTGAGCACATACCTGAAATCATCAGCATGATTCAGAAGCTCATCGATAAAGGCCATGCTTACGAAAGCAATGGCGACGTCTATTTCGACGTGCGTTCTTTTCCTGAGTACGGCTGCCTATCCAATCGCGATCCGGAAGAGTTGCGTTCGAGCGGCCGCATTGAGGTTAGCCCCGACAAACGCGACCCGTTGGATTTCACGCTTTGGAAAAAAGCCAAAGAGGGCGAAGTTTTCTGGGCCTCACCTTGGAGTGACGGGCGACCTGGCTGGCACATTGAGTGCTCGGCGATGGCGGTTAAATATTTGGGCGAAACCTTTGATATTCATGGCGGTGGGCGCGATTTAGTCTTCCCGCACCATGAAAACGAAATTGCCCAAAGTTGTGCGGCGCATGAGGGTTCCTATGCCCGTTACTGGATCCACAATGGTTTGATCCTAGTGGACGGTCAGAAGATGGGTAAGTCGAATGGGAACTTTTACACGATTCAGGATGCGGTCGCTGCGTACCATCCAGAAACCATTCGCTACACAATTTTGAAGAGTCACTACACTGCGAATATCGATTTTTGCGCAGACGCCTTCCACAATTCCTACACCCGTATGTTGTACTTTTACAACACGTTCAAACGGGTTGAAGAATTGCGCGAGCAGTTTCCCGACGCAGAGGTGAAACCGCTCGACAACATCACCGTACCCAAGGTTCGTGAGGCGTTTGAACGTGTGATGGACGACGACTTCAACACGGTTGCCGCATTGCGTGAGATCAATGCCGGTTTCAAGTTCATCAACGATTTATTGGCGGCGAAGAAGCCGAAAATGAAGCAAAAAGCCGGGGTGATTCTGGCCGTGGCCGACGAAGTGAAAACCTGCTTGGGTGTGCTCGGTTTGGGGCAAAAACCCAGTGGCGAAGCGCTGGCTGAAATTCAGGGCTACCTGATTCGCGCGCGCAACATCTGCCCAGACCAAGTTGCCCAGCGCTTGCAAGAGCGCGACACGGCCCGTGAGCAAAAAGAATGGGCCAAGGCTGATGAAATTAGGGACGCGCTTATCGGCGACGGGATTGTCGTGATGGACACACCCCAAGGCACGGAATGGCAAGTATTGCCCTATCAGGGTGAACAACCTGATGACGATTGTTAATCAGCGCGACAGAGAGAAATAACAAAAACCGCCGTCCCGTTTGCGAACGTGGCGGCGGTTTTTTTGTTATCCGAGCATAAAATGAAAACGACCCGCGCCAGCCTGGGCGGCATTGGCGGGTCGCAAGAATCATGCGTTGTCGCGGCTTGAATTAGCCTTCAAACGGCACGATTTTTTGATCGATGGTGCCAAACAGGTTGTTGCCGTCTTGGTCCATCATTTCGATTTTAATAGTGTCGCCCTCTTTCATGAACGGCGTGACAAACTCACCGGTGTTGATTTTTTCCAGCATGCGTTTTTCGGCCAAGCAACTGGAGCCGCGGCTGGTGTCTTCATTGGCTACGGTGCCGCTGCCGATGATGGTGCCGGCGGAAAGCGCACGCGTCATGGCGGCGTGTTCAATCAAACGCGGGAAAGAGAAGTGCATGTGGCCGGCGTCGGCGTTTCCGAAGAAGGCACCGTTGTAGGTCACGTGCAGGGGCAGGTGCAAACGGCCGTCGCGCCAGTTGTCGCCCAACTCGTCGAGGGTTAACGCGAATGGTGAAAAGGCCGAGGAAGGTTTGGAGTTGTAGAAACCAAAGCCCTTTTTCAATTCGGGAGGAATCAAGCCGCGCAGCGAAACATCGTTGCAAAGCATGACCAAACGAATGTATTGGGCGGCATCGGCTTCTTTGGTGCCCATGGGGACATCGTCGAGGACGACGGCGACTTCGCCTTCGAAATCCATCCCGTGGTTGAAATCAATCAACGGCACATCTTGGCGAGGCGCAAGGAACGTATCACTACCGCCTTGGTAAACCAAGGGGTCGGTGTGTAAACCTTCAGGCAGGGGCGCGTTGCGCGCTTGGCGAACCAATTTGATGTGCTGGATGAAGGCTGAACCGTCGATCCAGCCCCAGGTACGTGGTAGCGGCGAGTGAAATTGCTGTTGATCAACAGCGAAGGCATCGGAGGCACGACCTTCATTGAGTTCAGTATAAAGTGCTTCTAATTGAGGGGCTGCGTCGGCCCAATTCTCAACAGCGTCACGCAGGCAACGGGCGATGTGCCCGGCTTTGGCCGCGGTTTGATTGTCACGGCTAACAACCACCAGCTCGCCGTCGCGATTACCGGCTTGTTTTAAGGTTCCAAGTTTCATGATCTACCGCCTTCACGAATTTAAATGGCATGACACAAAAAGATGGCGTTGGGCGTGCTTTCCATGGGGGCCATTCGAGTGGCGCGAAAGCAAGCCCGTGTCGGCGACCCAGCAAGCGTTGCGGTGACCACGGCCGTTAAGGCGGTGGTACGGCTCTCGGTGCTCGTTGTCCAATCGCGGGCACCGACGCTCGGCCGCCGACGGCGATTCAAGTGAACCGGTACGGCAAGCCGGGGTAATTCATCCAAGGTTCTGCGTTCTGAATAACCGCTGATTGGTTGTTGTGATCCAACCTCCGGTTTACGAGGCAAAGCGCAAAAGCCAGGCCGACCCAACACACCTCTGGAAACAGTGTGTCAGCCCATAGACAAAATCCCTATCATGATTTACCCGGTCAGTGCAGTCAAGCAAAGCTTCGGTCATGAGAACCGTTGTCCGCCGCCGGCCGCCATTTGTTAACTGGGTTGCGAGACCATACCGCCGTAACGGACTTCTAGGCTGAGGCCGGCCAGTTGAATGACATCGCCATGCAGTAAGCTGACTTTGCCGGAAAAACGGGTTCCGTTTTTGGCGGTGCCGTTGCTGCTTTGTTTGTCGGTGAAATAGAAGTTGCCGGTGTGCCAACTGATTTCGCCGTGTTCCGCGCTAATGCCGCGATCATCGAGTAAGAGGTCGTTGCCGCGATCTCGACCGCGACCCAAGCTGACCACCTCGTCGATTGGGAACAGCCAGGTTTCTTTGACATGACCTTCCTCGGAAACGATGAGGAAGTGGCAGCCTTTGCCGGCGTCGCGTCGGCCTAAATGAGCTTTTGGTCCGGCTTTGACCGTTTCAAAGCGATACTCAAGCGAGACCGATCCCATTTGCAGCATGTCTTCGTGACGCAGTTTAAATCCGTTGCGGTGGTTGGGCGGCTGACCGTTGAGCAAAATCTCCTTGGCGACGGATTCTTGAATAAATAGCCATAGGCCTTGTGCATCGCGACCGATTCGAAAATGGCTTTTGTCGACGTTGGTCACGGGTTTTAGCATCTGTTCTGCGATCCGGCAGCGTTTCAAAAGCTGCACATCGAGGCTGGGCCGCACGCAAATGTTGTACGAGCGTCGCGAGAACGGCGAAACCAGGCGCAGGAATGGTGCGCTTTGGGTTTCCGGCGGCGGTGCGTCGGTCGGTTGGACCTCGGCGTTGACGCGCGACAAATGTGCATGTTGGCGTAAATACGTGGCGGGTAGGTGTTTAAAGAGCGGGTCCATGGTGGCGGCCAGCTTTAGTTCTTTCTCGGCCGTCGTACGGTCGTCCTTGGCTAAATTAATCAAGCCTTTGACCAGGTAACCGAGGGCGTTGGGCTGGCGCTGGAAGGTGCGTTGATGGATGTCGGCGGCCCGTGTTACATCGGCCACATCCAAATAAGCCAAAGCTTTCAGATAGGCGCCCTGTTCGCTGCGCGCCAAACGCGGATGAGTGTTGAGGTATCGCAAGCCGGCGGTGCTGTTGCCGCTAATGAACCAAAACATACACTCGATCATTTGGCCGATCTGCCAATTGGGAAAGGTGTGGTTTAAGCGTTGAATGCCCTGCTGCGCTTCTTCACGGTCACCGTGATCAAAGGCGGCGAAGATGGCCTTGAGCGCGACGGCTTGCTCGTTCTCGAGCTTTAGAGAGGCGGTTTCCAGTGATAGCGGCGAATCGGGCGGCAGTTGGACGCTGTCGATGACGGTCCGAATCAGCTTCTTGCGTGTGCTGGAAACGACGATGCAGGTGCCGGTGGTTACACGCGGGTCCTTTTGGAATTCAATGCTAAAGGGATTGCGTGTCAAATAGCTTTTGAGCCGCTGCAAAACGCCGAGATGTTCCATTGCGTCCTTGCGAATCTCGTCGAGCAGCGGTTCCAGCCGGCGGTAATCGTCGGGATGGATGTAGACCATAAAACACTCGTGCATGTAGACACTTTTTTTAGGGTCGATGACGACGCGATTTTCTTCCGCAACCTTCTCGCACTGGCGCACGATGTCGATGCCTTGCAGCGCCAAATCGCCGGCGGGTTGGAGTTTGAGTGGCAGTTTGACTTCGAGTAATTCTTCGAAATAACGGTTAACGGCGGCCAAATTGACCAGGTTTTTTATCTGTGTTTTCCACGCCATGCGACACCCCTACCCTTGGTCCGGCGTTGCGGTCGGTACAACCGCGTGGGCGCCGGAATCAATAAAGGCGTCTTCTTGCGCCGGTCGGTAATCTTCTTCGGCGGCGAGTGTTGGATTTTGTTCTTCCATTTGACGACGCAGGTGATCGAGAAAGACTTCCCAGACATCGTCGAGATTCAAAGCAATCGGTGTTTTGGCACGCATGGTCACCCTCCCCAGGGAATGACGCCCCCACGGCGTCAAGGCACACGGCGGCGCAATCAGCGCCGACACGGTTACAACAAACATGAAACGGCATACAGCTTGGCGCACCCCAGCAACCAAGGGGGGCCTACTCTGCCGTGAACGACCGGATCGTCCCGATAGAAACCGGTCGCATGAAACAGCTCAAGCCATGAAAAATAAAAGCAAAGGGGCGTTGAAGTCTGCTTGCCGGTTTAAGAATGAATAGCGATAAAAAACTTACAAAGTTCGCAATGCGACGGTGGTGAACACCCGGTGGCCGAAATCAAAAAAGCGGCACTAAGAAAGAAGGAGGTCGCGGTTGTTGCGGAACCAGCTCTTTTTCTCGAGCAAATCACGCAGTTTCTTTTTACAGCGGTGAACCTTGACATCGTAATTCTGGCGGGTAATTTCCAGCATTTCGTGAGGCTTAACGCCGTCGGCAAGATCACCGCCGCGTTGCCGGGTGTAGACCGTCAGCACGTCGCGGCAATCGCCTTTCATGTTGAGAATGACACGGCTCATCAGTTTGAGCCCGTCGACTTTGACTTTGTCAAAGAGTTCTTGGTCGGGGCGGGGGCCGCGCTCGTCGGGAATCTCCACGGCGGTTCGTCCCTCGCCGTTGTCGTCGTATTCTCGCAGGGGGTCGCCCCAGTTATTACGCAGGGTTTTGGCCCGGCGCCGTTCTTCGAGAAACAGGTAATACGCGGCGGTTAACCAGTAGTTAAGCAAGGCGGAACGAAGCATGATCGGCTGGCGTCCGTGGGTTTCCAAAATCTTTAAAGCAGCATTTTGGGTGAACTCTTCAGCGCGAGGCCAATCTAAATCATTTGATTTTTTTACCAAGCAGCCAATGACTTGTTTGCGCAACGTTTCTGTTAACATTTCTGGTTGAAAAGGCTCGACCGCCACGTATTTACCTCACTATTCGCCGATATGTATTTCCCAAACGCGGTCTAATGGAATGCGAAAGGGGCCGGCACCTTCGCAGGAAACAATGGATTCACCTTGTTCCGCGGTAACTTTTACCAACAAAGGTTTCACAAGCGGCGCCGTTGGTTCAAGCTTCAATTCTCCAGCGGCGACATGAAACGTCATGGGTTGGCTCAAGATACCACAGGTAATCGCAGGCAGACTCGAGTTTCCAACATCGGTGGCTGCGTAAAGCGGTGCCGATTGCGGTATGTGTAGTTGGTCGACAAAACTGCGACCTAAATCGCGCAGACGCTGCGACCAGGATGACGCGGTTTCTTCCTCGGTTTCGAGCCCCATGTGGAACTGCTCCAGTTCCTGCAACTCTTCGCGGCAACGGCGGCACCCGCCCAAGTGGATGAGTTCGCTGTTGTCGGCACGGTATGCGCCGGAAGCAATACCGCCCAAGGTGTCAATTTCGAGGCAATCGAAGCGCGTCGCCCCGTATACTTCGGCCAACATGGCGTCGACCAAAACATGATCTTTAAAGGAAGACAGCGCTTCCGGGTCATCCTTGAGGAGATTCACGAGGGCTCGTTGTTCATCTGACAAAGCCTGATTCGAGCCTAACAGAAGGTCCCAATTAGGTTCGCTCATTGCGCCCTCCGCAACACGTTTTTGTTCATCATGTGTTCTTTACCCACCTTAAAACGGTTCCAACAAAAGGCGGTCCGTCCTCAATTGATGTATGAACGCTGCTAGGGTTACCTTAACGCTTTCCCAATCTTTAGCGAAACCCTAAATCTTTAATCGCATTATAACAAGGTCCTTTTTGGCGGCTCAAACAACCTAGTCCGAACCGCGACAGGGTCGCGACACCGGCCGAGGGCGTTCCCTTCGGTTCGCCCGAGCTGTTTCAACCGCTTTCCAACCAAAAGGCCTTGTTCGCTTGAGGCTGACACACCCGAACCGTGCCGCTTGGCGGTCGTCGGCTCGTTTGCTGGAACGGATCGTTAACCGGATTGCTTTCCGGTCGACTGACCTGGTAGAGCCGAGCCTTCACGCGATCTTACGGCGTTTTTGCGATCAAATTGTCAGACATCGTGACCCTGATTGCTTGTAAGAAAGGTGTGGTGTCGAACGCCAACGCCCTGCTTTCCCAGCAGCGAGGTGAAATTGTGATCATCGGCAAAAATCAATGGTTCCTGTTGTGTCTTGTTTGTCTCTGCCCTTTTCTGATGGCGGCGGATCGCTATCAGCCCAGTGTCGATAGTGAAAAACCAGCCGTATTCCACGTTAAAAATCATACCGCCATGGGGCTTCAGCCTGGCAATTTGGTCTTGATCGGTCGAGAACCCATTGGCGAAGTGGTGTCGCTCGATCTCGCCGATGACGGCGAAATCCTCGTCACCTTCAAGGTGTGGCGTACATTCCGCAACAGCCTCATGGACAACATGATGGTTCACATTCGCAAAAATAAACGCAGCAGCAAGGTCGTGTTTGTGACCAAGACCGGTGGACGTTCCGGAGAGCGGGTGCCGCCCGGCACCATGTTCCATGCTGCCAAGAAACACCACGTTTGGGGTCGCCGTTACCTGGCTAATCCCACCCGTCATGTCGCCGGCCGCATCAGCGGCGGTAAAAGCACGCCGGCCGCGCAGAGCAGCGCCGACCAGGATCCGCAACCCTAATCCTTGCGTTATAGCGCCGGTCGCCGCGCTTATATTTGAACTGAGCGATGCGCCGTCGTGGGCGCCTGCCGTCAGTTGGCCTGCATTGTGCCGTAAAAATACGCTCCGCACACGCCGGCCTCTTGCCTCGTGCCTTCACCCACATCGCATTCTTTAGGTTAAAAACGCAGCGTGAGCTGGCCGGTGTTGTATTGTTCCAGTTGGTTCGGTAAACCGATTTCTTGTTCCAAAAACCGGCCCGCTTTGACAAATAAATTTTCGTATTGTGGGCTCATGAATAAATAGAATTTCCAAAGCGCCTGGTGGCGGTTATTGAGGGCTTCCAGTTCGGGATGTTTGAAATCGCCCAAGCTCTTGAGCGGGCCGGCGCTGACTCGGACCAGTACCTTGGCCGCCTTGAGGCGCATGTGTATGTCCGGCGCATACAGAATAATGGCCGATGCCGGAATTCCCAAATGGCGCGCCAGGCGTTTTTCCAAATCCGCACGCGCGCCGTTTTCATTGAGGTGGAACTCTTTCTGGAAACGCGTCATGTAGGGTTCGCCCGGATAACCCAAATCAAGTGGGTTTTTCGCGACCATGTAGACCCGTTTATATAGGCGGCGCGCTAAATAGCCGTCGAGCAGTGGACGATACGCGCGAATTTTCCCGATCCGCTGTTCCAGCAAGTACAGGAAGCTGTCGTCGCGAAGGCGGTATAACTCTTCCACCTCAATGCGGCCTTTTTCTAGGAGTACTTCCAGCAGACGCGAGAGCATCGCGCCCGACACCATTTTGGTGTGGTGAAAATAGACGCGTTCGGTCAGGCTGTAGCGAATCCTCAGCAGGTTCACCAACTCCGACCAGGCGTCCTGGCGAAAACCGTTGTCGCTGTAAAGGTCAAAGCATAATTGATTCTGTTCCAAGTGCAGGTAGTGCAATACGCGATCATCGTAGGCTAAATGGAGGCCGGTAAAAAATGCGTCGCGTTTGAGGTAGTCGAGCAGGTCGGAACAAATAGGGCCGGCCACCAACTGATAGGCAAAGGGATGGTCTTGGTTGACGCCCTTTAGGAAAAAATCAACGAGTGTTTGCTGTAAACCCATGCGGGCCAAAACCGTGCCTAGTTCACCTTGTTCCAGAAAAAAACGCAAGCGTTCGCTGCTGTCGTCGTGGGCGGGCAATATGCGACGTTCGTCTTCGAAGGTATGGCCGAAGGGGATGTGGGTGATGTCGTGTAAAAGCGCGGCGATAGCAATGATTCGTGCCAAATCGGCATGGATGGCAAGGCTGTCGTCGGCGAGCGCCGCGGCACGTTGATTGATGAAGGCGGTCATGCGCTTGACCATCCAGCAAGTGCCGAGTGAGTGGTCGAAGCGGGTATGTAGGGCGCCGGGAAAAACGAGATTTGACGTGCCGAGCTGGCGAATACCGCGCATGCGCTGAAATTCCGGGGTGTCGATGATCTGCATTTCTTCTCGGGTGAAATTCATGTCGCCGTGAACCGGATCGCGGATTGTTTTCAAGGCAAACCTCCCGTGCGGGGGCCATTCAAGCAATTTTTGTCGGCTGATGCAAGGCGTGTGTCAGGGTGCCGTACCCGAAGCGCGCTGCTGGGTGGGGCGGCGTTATGGGTGTTTTTTCCGTATGCTTAGGGTGTCTGTTTATTTTCGCTCTTTTTCTTGTTGGGTGGGCGTGCCCTGTGAGGCTGTTGCCGGGAGGGTATGGCTTTGACGACCGCCACCGGTTCCTTTGGCGGGCAAAGGCATTGTTCGTTCCTGAAAAACCGTTTTGTGCTGAAGACGTTTGGAATGGACCGATACTGATTGGGAGCACGCTCTTTGGTTTTCACCGGGGTTGTTTTGCGTTAACAGCGGTTTTCGGCCCGCGAATGGTTCTCGGCGGTTTTGTATGAGCTATTGGATCGATTTCTAGCGATGGGTGAGTATTAAATGTTGTTATTAAGGGTGTTAAGGGTTTTGGTTTTGGTGGGTTTAATCGGCCTATCATGGACTGCCTGTGTGGGCCGGGCGCCTGAGAAGAGGGCGTCGGTTCGCCGCTTGGGCGGGGGTGGGGGCGTCGGTGAACCGCCTGCACATGCGGTTGGTACGACTGAGTCTGGCCGCGCGCAGAAATCTAAAAACCAAACTGCTCCATCGGGTTCCGAAACGGTTCGTTCCACTGGAATTGAAAAAAAGGAAAGTGACCACCTCGCCAAGGCGCCGGGCAAAAAGGATTCGTCAGGTGCCGTTGACCGGCAGGTCTATGAAACGGCGACCCCTGGCCTGGTGCTGCCGGTTATCACGAAACGGGTTGCACCCTTTCGGAGTGACGATTGGGGCGAAGGTCTCGAGGTGGGATACGTTATCGTCGAAGCGGTGTTGCGCGCGGATGGTGTCATCGATGACGTCCGGATTCTGCGCTCAACATACGAAGATCGCGGGTTTGTTCATGCCCGCATCGTGGCGGCACTCAAGCAATGGGAATTTCGCCCGGGCCGGCTTGGTGGTCAAAGCGTGGATGTACGCATGTTCTTGAGGGTGTCGCTCTGCGGGTAGTTTTGGTATTTGTGAATCGCAGCTTGCTTCTGTTCGGCTCTTTTGGGTCCGATTTTCGGATGAACTGTTCGTGTTTAACCGGTCCTTTTGGTGCGATCGGGGTTTTTTGTGACGTTTTGGTAAAGCCCGGCGCCTGTTTTTTGCGAGTGATTGGGTCGCTGTTTTACTGGTGTTTGCTTTATAGGTCGTTTGAAACAAAGTGTTTGCGAAAATGTTTCGAAAAAGAGAAGAGGAGGTTACGTTTTTTTTCTGTGTGTTTACACTATGATTGATTGTTTTCGCGTAGCATCATGGAATCAATAATGTTTTTTGCATCTTGATCGATTGAATGATCGGCGTTCCTTTATCGTGCCAAGCTCTCGCCGCTAAGTCGGTTTTCATTTTTTTGTTTGGCTTTTAACTTCAACATCCTTGGTCCCCATTATTCCTAACCTATAGCCCGCGGCGATGGTATGCGTTGATTCGTAGGACGTGATTCGACGTCCATGTTCATCGCGAAGCATCACTTTAACAGGGCGCGTCGTGTCGATTCGCGAGGCGTGCATGCCTTGGTGTGCCTTGTCTAATGAAGTGAAGCGATGCCGCGATAGCCATTGCTGTGCTTTGCGATGCACGGCCGGTCTTGTGTGCCGGAGCGATGCCTGTTGCCTTGCCGCATGAATATCTCACGACCCCTTTTCTGGGTGGTCGCTGTGATTTGTTAGAGGAACCCCAATGGCAAAAGAAGAACAAGCGAATGATAGTGTCGTTTATAATATTTCTTTCTCTCAGTGTGATCGGAAAGACACTTTGCCTCAAAAGGCATTGCTGGCCGGCTTGGTATTGGTGTTGGTCATGATTCATATTCCCTTCGCCCAATCTCGTTCAGAGCCCGTGTATCAGAAAGATGACCAAGATGCGTTCGAGCACACGGTTTTAAAGCTCGATCCCGTCAAAATGAAGGCAGCCCAAGTTGTCGCGAAAAAAGACAAAAAACGCGTGCCGGTGCCGGATCCGAAACCCCAGGATCCCGAGCCGTTGATTCCTTTGGTTGAGGAAATGCCCGACATGGAAATGGCGGTGTTCGATGATTTCACCTTTAACGAGGACGATTTTCCAAGTGCACCGCCCAAGCATAAGGTCCACGATGGGTCGACGGCGGGTTTGGAGGCGCCGGTGATCACGGCCAGGGTTGCGCCGAATTATCCGCCACGCGCGGCACGACTTGGCATGAGTGGTTATGTCTTGTTGGAAGCCGTTTTGCGCGCCGACGGCACCATTGATGACATTCGGGTACTGCGTCAGCTTGGTAAGGGGCGTTTCGGATTTGAAGACGAGGCGACAGCGGCCCTGAAGCAGTGGGAATTTCTGCCTGGCCGTCTCAACAACCGCAAGGTTGATGTGCGCATGACGCTGCGCATTGATTTTACGATGACGCGTTGATTCATTCGGTCTGTTGGTCCATGTCGTGCCACGGGGTGTGATGGACACAGCGTCGAAACCAGTCCCGGTAAGTCTCGTTCCGCAACGCTGCTTTTGACCTTGGCTAAGGGCACGGTCAGAACACGCATACGCCGGCGCGGCATGGACCGACAGGCCCAATCAACCAATGTGTTGTCTCAGTTTCGGCCGGAAGGACGCGACAATACCCAAGGCGCAAAGTGGGCAAATGGACCGGCCTGCTTTAGCGGTATTGTCGCAGCCGACCGGCCTTTTTTTCGCGCCTAGCCTTGGTTCAGAACCTCGGCGACGCGACTCACTTGCTCTTCAGTTAAGAAGGGAGTCATTGGCAAGCTGAAAATGGTGCGCGAGGCGGCTTCAGAATTGGGGAAATCGCCTTCGCTGTAACCGTACTGGGCAAAAGCCGGCTGCAGGTGGAGGCACAAGGGGTAGTAAATCACCGAGGGAATATTGGCTGCTTTGAGTTTGGCCATCATGGCGTCGCGATCATCGCTCAGGACTGAATACTGCGCCCACGAGCAATAGTACCCGTCGGGTACGACCGGCGTTTTCACGGTTTTTAATTTGTCGGCATACCAGGCGGCGACGCGGTTGCGACCTTCGAGCTCTGCTGGGAAGGCGGCCAATTTGACCAAAAGGACGGCGGCTTGCAGGGAATCGAGGCGGCCGTTAATGCCAACGCGCACGTTGGTGTAGCGATGGTCGCCCATGCCGTGTTCGCGGATGGACTTAAAGATCTTTTTCAATGCGGCGTCATTGGTGAAAACGGCGCCGCCGTCGCCGTATCCGCCCAGTGGTTTGGCCGGATAAAAGCTGGTGGCCGCGGCATGACCGAAGGCGCCGGCACCACGATCACCCAGACGGGCGCCGAGTGCCTGGGCGGCATCTTCCAGAATGACCAAATCGTGTTTGGCGGCGATGGGCTCCAGGCGGGTGTAATCCGCGCACAGACCGAACAGGTCGACTGGGATGACGGCTTTCGGCGTTAAACGGCCTTCGGCTTGAACCTTGGCAATGGCTTGTTCAAGTGCGGCGGGATCCATGTTGAACGTGACTGGGTCGATATCGACAAAAACGGGGGTGGCGCCCAGTAAAGCAATGACTTCGGCGGTGGCGATAAAGGTAAAAGGGGTGGTGAAGACGGCGTCGCCGGGTTTGATGTCCCAAGCCATCAAGGGAATTAACAAGGCATCGGTTCCGCTTGAGCATGCTACCACGTGGTCGACCCCGGCAAATTCGGCCAACTGGGCTTCCAAGGTGTCCACTTCAGGACCGTTAATGTAACGGCCGTGATCCAGTACGGCGTTGATCCGCTCGCGGATCTGCGGTTCAAGTTGCTGGTATTGGGTGCGTAAATCCACAAACGGGATAGCTTGGCTCATGAAGAGGTACCTCGTTAAAAAATCGGTCCGGCCCGATGGGGGGCGGTGCGCTCCCATCATACCTAAAATGAACCATTGGTGCAGCGTGCATTCCCTCGCCGACGACCCGCGTTGCTGATTCAACGGCGAATTGAAAAAACGCCCTCGGGATCGCTGTCTCGTCGGTGTTCGGTATGGACATGATCGACGCGGCTAAATTCGGGGCCGACTGCCAACTGATCGCAAAATTGCTGAAGGGGTGCCGTCGCGCCCACGGCAAAGCCGGTGACGCTGCCGTCCGCTTCGTTTTGAACCCAGCCGTGAACATCGCAGCGGCGTGCGCAGTTGAGGGTGAAATATCGAAAACCAACGCCCTGCACGCGTCCTGTTACCCGGAACGCCAAACCTTCAACCCGAGCCATGGTTGCCTCCGCCGTTAAATGGATTTAAAGACTTTCCCTAATGTCTCACCAACAACCGAGATTTGCCAAGCACAGGTGTAGCCGAATGGGGTTTGTTGGACCTGATAACCAACGGATTGGAGGCGCTCGGCGGCGGCATTCATGGTGGCAATGGTGAATTCGGGTGGCGCGTTGGATGCCGACAGGTGGGCGAAAGAGTGAAGGACCACGGTTTTCAGGTCGCGTTTGCCGGCCAGCCACTTGATTTGCTTGACGAGTTTGGTAACGAGCTTGGGTTTATCGATGTCTTCTTCCTCGGCGTGCAAAAAAACGACCACTGCCTCATCGACGGCACCGCTTGTTGCAGCGATGGGACTGTCGGGCCACGTCTGTTGGAACGGCTGCCAGGCAAATTCATGAACCAAGTAAAGCAAGCACTTCACGGTGACCTCGTTTTTAGGGGCGCTGCCGCACCTTTGCTGGATTGGGGGGTTTGCCCGCGCTGAACGCGTCCAAACGAAAAATCGCGTGCTCGGTGATTGAGCACGCGATGGGTAAGGATCTCACAGAAAAGCGCGGCGGGGGCGGAATTAGCCCTCGGAGAGCATGGCGCGCAGATCGATAACGGCGGCATTGGCGCGTGAGATGTAAGAAGCCATAACAAGTGAGTGGTTTGCGAAAAAGCCAAAGCCGCTTCCGTTCAATACCATGGGGCTCCAAATGGGTTGTTGGGTGGCTTCAAGCTCAAGAATGATTTGTTGCAGTAGGATTTTGGCGTTTTTATCTTCCAGCACATCCGCGAAATCAACCTCGACGGCACGTAAGAACTGGACGAGGGCCCAGGTGGCGCCGCGCGCTTCGTAGAAGACGTCGTCCAGCTCAAGCCAAGGTGTTTTGTGGGCACGTTGGCGGCCGGTGGCGGTGGATTGACCCGCGTTGGGATCGCCGGCCAGATCGGTGTTGACGCGGTTGGGGCCGACACTGGCGCTGAGTCGTTGCGACAGACTGCCGAGTCGCTTCTCGACGATGGCGAGGTAGTCGCGCAGGTTATCGGCACGTGCATAGAACTGGGTGTCGGGGTCTTGGTTGCGGGCCAGTTTTTCCATGTAAATACGAACATGGCCGATGGCTTCACGGTACTGCGACTCAGAGGATGGCAAAACCCATGAATTATTGTCGTAGTTGAACAAGGGCTCAGCGGCGGCTAGTTCGCGGTTTTCAATCGACTGCGTGCGGGAGCGCGAAAGATCGTTGCGCAGTGAGCGGGATAGGTCGCGGGTTTGGACCAGCACGCCGAATTCCCAGTTGGGCATATTGTCAAGGAATACCGACGGTGGCATGCGATCGTTGCTCAAGTAGCCGCCCGGCTTGTCGAGCAAGGTTTCGGCAACCTGAACCAAGGTGGCGGCGGTGACTGTGCCGGTGACGATTTGGCCACCCTGGTGGTACTTCATCAGGACCTTGCTGCTGCGCACGTCAAAGGCGGCGGGTTCGCGACTCCAGTACCAACCGAGGCCACCGAAGCCGAGCATTAACAGCAACAGAAGGGCGGCGGCGAGCTTGGCGCCTTTAGCGCCGCGCGGGAAAGCGCGAAATAGCTTGCCCAAGCCGGCGCCTAAAGCCGAACCGACTTTTTTAAACATCAACCATACTTTATTCATGAGGCAAAGCTCCTTAGATAATAGCAAAACACGAATGGTGGGTTGTCGGCGGAGGTCGCGGGTATAGGCGCGAAGAAGGGAATAAACGGGTCGTCGGGGTTGCCGATGGAGGGCGGCGCGAAAGCGGTGAGCAGTGAACGCAGGACGGTATAAAACCATCCAAGCAAACTCCGGGCTTTCATTCAAGCGTTAACGCCGATGTGCGGGCGGGAAAGCGTTGCTTGTCGTCAAAAGGTTCGCGGGCAGAAGGTTACGTCAAGCAGGGCGTCGCCGACAGTGGCTTGTGCTGTCTGTGCGCCCTGGGTAACCTCCTGCGCGAAAGGCGCCGCCGCTTTCAACATTTGCCTTTGGTTTTGTGCAATAATGCTTGATTCTGTCGGGCCGAGGCCGTCGAGATGCGGCGATTTGCCGTCATTTACGCGTTCAAATATTTTGTTTTAGAGCGCTTATCTTTTTATGGGATAGCAGGCCTCGCGATCACATCCGACCAGAAGAGGGACATCGTTTTTTCGGGAGATCGACCATGTTAAAAGAAATGGATGAAAATAGTTTTCTCTACAAAATGCGACACTCACTGTCGCACGTTCTGGCACAAGCGGTTCAAGAATACCGCCCCGGAACCAAACTCGGTTTCGGCCCGCCGATTCACAACGGCTTTTACTATGACTTTTTGCTGCCGGAACCGATCACACCCGACGATCTTCCCCAGATTGAAAAAATCATGCGACGCATCATCAAGGCCAAGCAGGAATTTGAATGCGAAGAATTGCCCGCGACCGAGGCCTTGACCCGCATTGCCGGCGAAATGAAAGAGCCGCACAAACTCGAGTACGCCCAAGAGTTGATTGAAAAACACAAGCTGGAAACCCTGACTTTTTACCGCAACGGTGCCTTCTTGGATATGTGCGAAGGGCCCCACGTCGAGAACACCGGCAAGTTGCCACAAGATGGTTTTAGTCTCGACAGCATTGCTTCCGCTTACTGGCGCGGCGACGAAAAAAATGTTCAGTTAACGCGCATTTACGCCTTGGCTTTTACCAACCGCAAAGAGCTCAAGGCCTACAAGCTTAAAAAAGAAGAGGCACTTAAGAACGATCACCGCAAATTGGGGCTCGAATTCGACCTGTTCCACATTGACGAGGAAGTCGGCAAAGGCTTGCCTTTGTGGTTGCCCAACGGGACCGTGTTGCGCGAAGAGTTGGAAAAGTTGGCCGCCGAGTTGGAATTCAAAGACGGTTACAAAAAAGTGGCGACACCGCATATCACCAAAGAAACGCTGTACTACACCTCGGGTCACCTTCCTTATTATGAAGAAGGCATGTACCCACCGATGGTGTTGGAAGAATCACGCCTGAATGAAGACGGCGAAGAGGAAATGCACCAAGAACGCTATTTCCTGAAACCGATGAACTGCCCGCACCACCACAAAATCTTTGGTTCACGGCCGCGTTCTTATCGCGAGCTGCCGCTGCGTTTCACCGAGTATGGGACGGTTTACCGTTTTGAGCGTTCCGGCGCCCTGCAGGGGTTGACCCGCGTGCGTGGCATGACCATGAACGACGCCCATATTTACTGCACCCGCGAACAGATTAAAGAAGAATTCATTCGTGTTATGGAGCTGCACCGCAAGCTGTACGACATCTTTGGTTTCAAAGACTACTACTTCCGTCTGAGCATGCGCGACAAGGACAACACCAAAGGTAAGTACGTCGAAAACGATGAAGCCTGGGACTACTCCGAGCGTTTGATCAAGGAAGCCATGGACGAATTCGGCGCGCCCTATCGCATTGAAGAAGGCGAAGCCGCATTCTATGGACCCAAGGTTGACATCCAGTTTCAGACCGTGGCTGATCGCGAGTTTACCGTGTCTACCAACCAGCTTGACTTTGCCGTGCCGCCGCGTTTTAACCTCAAATACATCGGCCCCGACAACCAAGAACATACACCCTTCTGTATTCACCGCGCGCCGCTCGGCACCCACGAGCGTTTTATCGCCTTCCTGATCGAGCACTACGGTGGGGCTTTCCCGACCTGGCTGGCACCTGTTCAGGTAAAAGTGATCCCGATCAGCGAGAAATTCGCGGAATGGGCCGAAAAGGTAGAAGCGGCGTTGTTGGAAGACATGGTTCGTGTCGAAATCGACAACTCGCACGAGACATTCAACAAAAAGGTTCGCACCAACACCGTGCGCCGCATCCCCATCTTGCTGATTATCGGTGAACGGGAAATGCTCGAGCAGACGGTGACGGTACGTCGCTACAAGGTCAAGCAACAGAAAACCCTGTCGTTTGATGAGTTCCGCTCCCTGTTGGCGAATGAGATTAAAGAACGTCGCCACGTACTTGAATGGTAAGACGGCGCCTCGCGTCGCCTAAGGCAAGGTCACCATGGTTTTTGAAACCCGCTTGCGCACTGTAGCCCAGCCGAGCCTCGACGATCCGGCGATCGCCGAGGCGGCCGCGCTTTTACAAGCGGGCGCCACCGTGGCCTTTCCGACCGAAACCGTGTACGGGCTCGGTGCCGATTGCACCAAAGCCGACGCCGTCGCCCGCATCTACACCGCCAAGAATCGGCCGCACGACAATCCTGTGATTGTCCATGTGGCCGAACGTGAACAAATTGATGCGTTCTGTGAAGCCTATGACGAACGCGTCGCTTTGTTGGCGGAGGCCTTTTGGCCCGGTCCCTTGACCCTTATCTTGAAAGCCAAACCCTATTTACACGATACCGTTTGCCGTGGTCTCGACACGGTCGGTATTCGCGTGCCCGCCCACCCGGTGGCGTTTGCACTGCTTAAGAAGTCCGGGTTAGGATTGGCTGCACCCAGCGCGAATATCTCCGGCAAACCCAGTCCCACCAAAGCAAAACACGTGTGGAACGATTTACAGGGCCGAATTCCCCTGATTCTGGACGGGGGTCCTTGTCGTGTAGGCATTGAATCGACGGTGTTGGATTTATCGCAGCCGCGTGCGGCCGTGCTGCGGCCGGGGTGGATTACCGGCCGTCAGCTCGACGAAGTGCTCGGTGCACCGGTCACGCGCGAGGGCGATGTCGCCGCCGCCCATCGCTCGCCCGGCACGCGGTACCGCCACTACAGTCCCGACGCCCCCCTGTATGTTTTACAGCCGCAGGTGGGGGACGATGCCTTTGTCGAGTTACAGGCGCTCATTCTCCAGCAGCCCGCCGCGCGTTTGGGTTACATCGGCATGCGCCGCGAGGTGGTGACCGATCAGGCGACCGCGTTGTTTTACGGTTGCGAGGAAATCGACCGCTTTATTCACGACCTCTACATGAATTTGCGCCAAATGGACGAAGAGGGCGTGACCCACATTATCGTTGACGGCTGTGGCGAGGAAGGTCACGGCCGCTCGTTGATGGATCGTCTGCGTCGTGCCGCCACCGTCGTCCTGGTGTCTGACCGCGACACCCACGCTTTTTGTCTCAAGCTATCCACAGAATGGGCGATTGGTAATAGTAATACCTAAACCCCTGCCGGCAACGCTTGTTACCTAAAGTGGGTGAATCGGGTGGATGCAATCAAACAAGATGTTGGTGTGGTTTGTGTTGGAAAAAGCACGCCAGGGCCGCGTTCTGCGTGTCCTCCGCAAGTACGCCGTGCATTTTACGGTACGTTGCAGCCCAACAGGTTGGGTGATTGCGCCGCCAAGAATCATTCAGTTTCGGTGGTGGCTTGGCCGACCAGATTAATTGACCCGCCGCCTTTGGGAACGGACGCCGTGACGGCCACCCTTAGCGCGCCACTTTGAACCGATTGCCCGGCGAGCGCCATGCCCGAATGGGTGTTGCCGCCGCTCAAATGAGCTGACCCGCATGAAAATCCTGATTGCCGAGGACGACCGCACGACCCTAAAAATGTTGACCCACCATCTTGAGCGCTGGGGTCATGTTGTATTGACAGCTAGCGACGGTGAGCAAGCATGGGCCATGTTGAACCAGCATCAGGATGTGTTCCTGCTGATTACCGACTGGATGATGCCGCGGATGAACGGTTTGCAGCTTTCGCGCTTGGTGCGCAGCCTCAAACGTGAGCGGCACATTCACATTATTATGTTGTCGGCTAAGGAAGAGAAAAGCGATTTGCTGGAGGGGATGGAGTCGGGGGCGGACGCCTTTATTCACAAGCCTTTGAATTTGATGGAATTCAAGGCTCAGTTGCGGGTTGCCGAACGCATTACCCGACTCGAGGCCAAACTCTCCGAGAAGTTTAAAGACCTACAAAAGGCCCATCATGAAATTCAGCGCGATTTAGAAGCCGCCGGTAAAATTCAACGCTCGTTGTTGCCCGAACGCACGCCTAATATTCGCGGCATTCAGCCCGCCTGGGCCTTTCAGTCCTGCGAAGCCGTTGCCGGCGACATGCTCAACATTTTTTATCTCGATGAGCATCGCATGGGCATGTACATTCTCGACGTCTCGGGTCATGGCGTTCAGGCAGCGCTCTTGTCGGTTTCGATCAGTCGCGTGTTGACGCCGTTTGTGCAATACGGCGGTATCCTCAAACGGCGTCTCAACCATCCGCCTTACTACGAAATTCCCGACGTGGTCGACGTGGCGCAAACGCTGAACCGGCGTTTTCCCGTCATGGAACAAACCGGTCAATTCTTCACCTTTCTCTACGGTATTCTTGATCTGGCCGAGGGACGGTTTCGTTTTGTGCGTGCCGGCCATCCCGGTCCGGTTTTTGTTAGCGGCAATCAGATCAAAACCTTTGAAGAGGGCGGCGGTCCGCCAATTGGTATTTTCGACCAGCCCAGTTACGAGGCCGAGGAAATCAACATGGCGCCTGGCGATTTTCTGATCGCGTACACCGATGGTTTGGTGGAAACCGCCAACGAACAGGGCGCTGTGTTCGGCGACAGCAAGTTGTTACAACTATTGCGCTACTGCGCCTATCCCGGTGCCAAAGCGGCGATTGAAGATATCCTTAACCACGTCAAGCGCTTTGCCGGTAAGAAACCCTTTGATGACGATATGAGTATGGTCGGTTTTACCCTTGATTAGGGGCGTTTCAGACTGCGACTCGTTGTGAAAGTTGGAACAATTGCACTGCATAGTTTTCGATCTCGGCTGCCATGACCAGCTTCTTGCGCCATTTCGCCGGAATGGCTTCGTTGCCGTAATAAGCACCCGCCAACTGACCGTAAATCGCTGCGGTTGTGTCCGCGTCTTCACCCAAATTGGCCGCCGCCAAACAGCCTGATGCAAACGAATCGCTGTGGTAAAACGCCCATAAGGCGGCCTCCAGTGACGCGACCACATAGCCGGTGCCACGAATGTCGGGCGGGTTTTTGCGTTTGTAGCTGCCTAGGGCGATGGTTTCGATCTTGGGTGACAAGGGTTCCTGTTGCCAAACACCGGGGATCGGTTCGTACATTGGCGATAACAGTTTTTCACGCGCTTCGCCGGCCAGCGCACCCAACAGTAACCCGGCAAAGTAACGGCAGGCATCGACCGATTCGGCTGCACCATGGGTTGTCCGACTGGAGTCGGCCGCCGCCGGCAGCGCTTCGCGCGGTGCATTGAAAAAAAACATCGGTACCGGAGCCAGCCGCATCAGGGAGCCGTTGCCGGCCGTATTGGGACTGGTGGAGCCGGCAAAAGCGTCACCGGTACGTTCGTATGCGTGCAGTGCGGCACGAATCGTGTTGCCAATGTCGAAGCAAACCCCGGTGCTGCTCAAATAACCATCGCGGTACCAGCGTAGGTAACGGGTGAGCTGATCGACCGGGTCCAGGGCGCGCCGCTCAATCAGGCTCTCGGCAAGACAAAGCGCCATCGAGGTGTCATCGGTCCACGCACCCGCTTGCAGTTGAAAAACACCGCCGCCGACCATATCACGCACGGGGATAAAGGTGCCTGGCGATTTGAATTCAACCGTGGTGCCTACCGCGTCCCCACATGCCAGCCCCATCAACGCACCCACGAAGCGATTTCTCTGATCCTCGCTGTTAACCATGTCCTTTTCTCCCCATCCCAAATCTGAACCAGCCTCTCAATCAATGGGCCGCAAGGCCGTGGCGGCACGGTGAATCGTCTCAGTGCAAGGCGGAAGCTGTTTATGCAACAACCGGCGTGAATCAGTTCTCGAATAGGCCTGGCGCGCCAAATCGCGTTTGACACATACGTGCAGATCGTAGGTCAACCATGCAGGTCGGGCGACGGGACCTAATGCCACGTTTTCGCGGCTCCCTGAGGCACTTGTTTTCCTTGGCATACACCTCGTTCAACCTGGTGAGGTGGAACTCAGAGCATCCGTCGGCGAGGTGCCGGCGACAGGAGGCCGGCGCGGTAGAGGCGCACCGTGAAATATGTCCAACCTATCGGTTAACGCTGCGTAAAAGATAACTATTCGCGTTTTGCTTGTAAATGTTGCAGATTCCGCTGGATACCGGCTTTTTTGGTGCGTTTGATCGGTGATTTTCGAAAAAGTTCACTGAAAGCCGGCTGATCCATCGTTGCTAAAGCGGATTCACTTAGTTCGGCGTAAGCCGGACGCGGCAGGAACGGTTCCTGCTCGGTGCCCTCCGAAAACTTGCTAGGCCACGGGCACACTTCTTGGCAAATATCGCAACCAAACAACCAATCGGCAAAATCGGGGGCGTCCTCAAACGGGCCGCGATGTTCGATGGTCAAGTAACTGATACATTTACGCGAATCGACCACGCCGTCGGCGACGATGGCGTCGGTGGGACAGGCGTCGATGCAGGCTCGGCATGAGCCGCAAAAGTCGCGGTGTGGTTCCCCGTAGGGCACCTTGAGCGTGGTGACCATCGCGGCGAGGAAAAGATAGCTACCGCGCCGCCGGCTGATTAAGTTGCCGTTTTTGCCGATCCAACCCAAGCCGCTTTCTTGGGCCCAGTAGCGCTCGAGGACCGGCCCGGTGTCCACATAATGACGTGTGGCTGAGTCGGGGAAGCGTCCCTCCAGCCAAGCCGTGCACTGGCGCAAGCGTTTGAGGATGACGTCGTGATAATCGTCCCCGCAAGCGTAACGCGCGAGTTTCTTGCCTGCCAGCGTTACGGGTTCGGCGTGATAAGGCGTTGTTAGGACAATGATCGACTGTGCTTCGGGTACCACCAAACGCGGATCCAGTCGTTTCTCCAAACCGCGCGCGTACCAGTGCATATCGGCGTGGTAGCCGTTGGCAACCCAATCGACTACTGCTTGGGCCTTTTTAACCGGCTGGACCGGGGCCGCACCGACATCGGCAAAACCCAATTCGATCGCCATCGCCTGAAAAGCGGCCCATTCGTCGGCGTTGACCCGCTGTGTGTTGTGTGTTTCCGTCATGCTACGACCTCGTGCACGTCCATTCTAACCGGGATCGGCCGAGGCCGGCGTGCTGCGTTCGGCTGTCTGAGTCTGCCACTTGCGGTGCAGCGCTAAACCCAAATCAATGATCAGAATGCTGCTAATCAAAACGGCCGCAATGAGTTCCGCCGTGGATAAGCTATCGCCGAGAAGGCGACCGCCGAGCATACCGTAAACCACTTCGAGTGAAAGTAATAAACCGACCGTCGGTGCCGCCAAGACCTGCATGCCCGCGTTGTAAAGCGCGTAGGCGAGGCCGGTACACAAAAAACCAAGGCCGAAGGCATAGGCCCAGGCAATCGGTGTTTGTGGCAACCACGGCGTGCTGCAGAACAAAAGCGTTACCGGAATAGCGCCCACCATTTCCAGGGTCGTGATGAGTAGCGGTGGTTCTTTTTGGACCCAAACGCGGTTGCACAACACCAGCGCAGCGAACAGGATATAGGAGAAAACCATCCATGCCAGACCGAGCCAGAGGTTGGGGCGATCCCAATTGCCGGCGCCGGCCAACACGGCGAAGCCGATGAGACTCAAGCCCATGGCCCATTTTGTTTTACGCTGTAGGTGTTCCTTGAGGACAAGCCGCGCGGCGAGGGCGACGATCAACGGTTCGAGACCAATGGTGGCGCTGCCGAGCATCACGCCCAACAGATTGATACCGTGAAAAAAAGCAAACCAGTGCACGCCCAGCACCCCACCCATGGCCAACGCGGCCACGGTGGTTCGCCGCGCCGGCAAGCGGCGATCTTTGGCGAACAACAGCCAGTAAAGAACCAATACGACCGCGCCAAAGCTGACGCGGTAACTCGCTGCCAGCCAAGCGTCAAAACCGGATGCAACCGCTAAGACACCTGCGATGCCCATAAAAAAAACGGCAATATGAGCTTTGAGTAAGGCAACGTTAGCAGTCAATCAGGCCTCAAACAGGTCGGCGACACGGGTGTCGGCCAAGCGGCGACACTAAATACTGAAGGTTGGGAAGGCGCGTAATAGGCGATCGCCCAATAGTTTAAGCGCGGCGACTAAGTGGCCGGCGGCTTCGACACCGTCTTCGTCGTCGTCAAAAATTTTGGCGGCCTCGACGGCGGCGAGCTTGAGGTAGCTCCCTACGGAGTCGACATCGCGAGCGCGCTCAATGTGTTCGAGCAGTTTCTCTTCTTCTCCGGTATGGACCCACAAATCGTGGGTGACGGGGTCGCCGTAGATAATGATGTTCATGTAGTTTTTGTCGCGAATTTCCAGCAGCGGCGTATGGGTCTCGGGGTTGATCAATGGCGATTGAATCACCGAATAGCGGTCGTGGTCACTCCACAACGGCATGTTTAATTCACCCAGGCCGGCCATGGCTGCGACGATTTTTTCCAGCTCACCCTTGGGGTACAGTGTGCCGTGGTCCTCGGTACAGCGCCAGCACTCGAAAATCTTGTGTTTGATGTGCTTTAGGGGTGTCAAACATTCGGGACAAAGTTTCATGAGCGAACCTCCAAAACCGGAAAAGTCACGGTGTGGCAAAAACCCAACTAACCATAGCAGACAAAGACGGCAAATGCCGGCCATGTCATGCCTCGTTGTAGATCATGACGGCGAGTTGGGCAAATATTGAGAATAAGATGGTTAGCGAGGATGGGGGGTTAGGCGTCGCGTGCCGGGGCAATCGGGCGACCGGGATCGGTGATCCATTCGCTCCATGAACCCACGTAGAGTTTGCAGGGACACAGCCCGGCAGTCACCATCGCCAGCACGTGGTGGGCGGCGGTGACGCCGGAACCGCAATAGGCGATGCACTGTTGGGTTTCAAAGCCGGCCAGGTGTTCTTGGTAGCGTTGTCGCAAAGCGTCGGCGGGCAAGAAACACAACGCGTCGTCGAGGTTGTCGCGAAACGGCAGGTTGACGGCACCAGGGATGTGCCCCGCGACCGGATCGATGGGTTCTTCTTCGCCGTTGTAGCGTGCCGCTGCACGGGCATCGATCAGCGTGCGTGTCGGATCTTCCAAAACGGCCAGCACGTCTAGTGCGTCGGCCACCAGTTCAGGTTGGGCAAAACCCGCGAAATTTCCGGGCTCGACCTCAGGCTCTTCGCCGTTTTGGATCGGTAGGCCCGCCGCTCGCCACTGTTGCCAGCCGCCGTCGAGCACATAGGCGTCCTCGTGGCCTAGGTAATAAAGCAGCCACCACAGGCGGGCGGCAATCGCGCCGCCACAATCGTCGTAGGCCACGACTTTGGATTCACGATGGATACCCAGTTTGCGCATTGCCGCGTTCATTTCTTTGAGTTTGGGGAGCGGATGGCGTCCGGTTGCTCCGGGCACCATGGTGCCGGAAAGGTCGAGGTCCAAGTGGGCGTATCGTGCGCCGGGGATATGACCTTCCAAATAATCGCGAAACCCTTTTTCGGGATCCGCCAACGAAAAGCGGCAGTCGATAAAAAGCCAGTCGGGCGACGGATCTTCGCTGAAATTAGTTGCTTGGACAAGGGTGCGACGGGTCATGAGGTGGCCTCCACGAGAACGGTAATCCGGTGATTGGAGCGGGTGAGGACGAGAAGGATGTTGGGCGGCTAGGGCCACGTTTTTTGGATGAGTTCAGGGAGCACGCTGCCGGCCGGGCCGCGCAATACAAAAGAAACCGCTGAGCTATGCGGGGTTTCTCCGGGGTTGATCTCAACGGTGAGCCCGCCGTGGCGCAAGGTTTCGCCAATCAAACCGGCTGCGGGAAAAACCACTGACGACGTGCCGATCGAAAAGAAAATGTCGCACTCTTCCGCGGCGATAGCGGCCTGGGCCAGTGCGCCCGCCGGCAGGTTTTCGCCAAACCAAACCACATCCGGTCGCAGCAGGCTGTTGGTGGTTGGGCAGCGCGGCGGGATCTCGCCGTTCTCTTCCCAATCCGTCACGATTTGGTTGTCGTCAAAGCGTTTGGTGCGGTGAATATTGCCATGCAGCTCAATGACATGGGTGCTGCCGGCACGTTGGTGTAATCCGTCGATGTTTTGGGTAACCAGTAAAAATTCTGGGACCTTCTCCGCCATGGTGACCAACGCCTGGTGGCCTGGGTTGGGCATCGCTTCGGCCGCTAATTGACGGCGCCAGGCGTACCAGTTCCACACCAATTCGGGATTGTCGATAAAGGCTTGGGGCGTGGCTAATTCTTCCGGGCTGTATTTGGCCCATAAACCGGTTTGGGCATCTCGAAAGGTGGCCAAGCCGCTTTCCGCCGAAATCCCGGCGCCCGTTAAAGCCACCACCTTCTTCGCGTTACGCAGTTTTTCACAAAGTTCCGTGGGGATGGTAATTGCCGCCATCTGACGCCCCTTTTATGTAACGTGCCATGCTGGAGAGAAAAAGCGAGTTGTTCATTTTACCTCATTATCTTTTCGGGAAAAACGCGAATGTCGCCGCATACCGCCCGCGTGCTTTCCCGCTGCAAAAGACCGCGCTCACGCCTTGCTTTCGGGTAAGATAAAGGCGTTTTCTGTTTGGAACAGGGGGTACCATGGCAGAAGTGTTGATTACCGGGGCCAATGGCGAAATCGGCCATAGCCTCATTCATTTTCTGGCTGAAGAAGGCCGTTACCAAGTCGTTGGTTGCGACCTGCGCGAGCCGACGCCGGCGTTGCGACGTCTGTGTTCGCATTTTTATGTGGGTAATATTCTCGATCAGGGTCTGGTCGATGAAATTCATCAAAACCACTGTTTTGACAAGGTTTTTCACCTCGCCGGTCTGCTCTCAAGCAGCGGAGAAAAGAATCCTTACCTAGCCCACGAAGTCAACGTTAACGGTTCGATGAACATCATGAAATTGGCGCAGGAAGACGCCAACCGCCGGCATAAACCGGTGGTTTTTATGTTCACCAGTTCCATCGCCGTCTACGGACTACAAGGTGATCCCAACCCGGATCGCGCTTTAAAAGAGCACGAAAACGTTCTGCCGACGACCATGTACGGCATCAACAAGCACTATATCGAATGTCTCGGGGACTATTTTGGTGTACGCGATAAATCCATGGAAGAACAGCGGATGGTTAATCTCGATTTCCGCTGCCTGCGCTTCCCTGGCATTATCAGTGCCGAGTCCATGCCGAGTGGTGGCACCAGCGATTTCGGTCCAGAAATGTTACACGCCGCCGCCCAAGGCAAATCGTACAAGTGTTTCGTGAAGCCCGAGGCGAAGCTGCCGTTTATGGTCATGCAGGACGCTGTTAAAGCTTTGCTCGACCTTTCGCGTGCCGATATGAGCAAACTCACGCGCAGCGTCTACAACGTCAACGGTTTCTCGGTTTCGGCAGAAACCATTCGCCGACGCATTTTGGCCGATTTTGCTCAGGCCGATCTCGGCTACGAGGTGGTGCCGTTTCGGCAAAAGATCATCGACAGTTGGCCACGCGATCTCGATGATTCCGCCGCTCGCAACGATTGGGGTTGGCGACCTGATTATGCCTTCGAAAAGGCTTTTGACGACTTGCTTATTCCATCGGTCCGTCGCCGTTACAGTGGTGACTGAGTCGATAGCGCTTCGGCTTAACCCAAAAAAAGGCCCCGCCGATAAGCGGGGCCTTCTTCAAAGCGTTTTGCGTGGCATCGTGAAACCAATAAGGGTTTCGGGTATAAGCCGATGGGTGGCGATCCGTTAGGGATGTAACGCGTGTCTGGGTCTAGTGGTCGTTCACTTCGTCTTCAGCTTCGATGCCGTCTTCGTTGTAAGAGTAAACAACGTTGCCGTAAACCATTTTGGTGGTGTGCTCATCGGGGAAGCTGTCGCTTTCGGGCAGGTAAACGTTGCGTTTGGTGACGCCGGAGTAAACAACTTTCAAGCGTTTGAACTTGATGGTGAAGTAGTTGGTCATGTCGCCGCTGGCGATGTCGGGGCGGTAGAACAATACATCGAGTTCAGGCACTTCAACGTTGTTGAACAAGTGTTGGAAGGTAACCGGCGTGTGCTTGCCCATTTCGGAAACGTAGGTCAAAGGTTGACGCGAACGTTTGGATTTAACTTTGTTGTCCAATTCGGAAACAGGCAAGTTGGAGCTAAGGGCCAACTCGTGAACACGGATGTCGGATTCGTGGCCGGTTTCAGCTTCTTTACCAGGAATAGCACCGCAGCGAACAAAAGAATAAACAGTCATTTGGAATCTCCTTTTAGTTGCCTGGGCTGAGCGATGTCCGCGTCGCAGAGGGCTCGCTGATACCGCTCAGCTCAGGGCGTCGTATTGTTTCGACGGAATAGTGTATTGCAGGGCGCGTGCCAACTTTGAAAATCGGGGTTTCCCGGCCAAAAACGGCGAAAGCGACCTTTTTTAGCCCGAGTTTGTGCCGATCCCGAAACAGGCTGTTTGCCGGCCAAACACCCCGTGACAGTGGCTGTGTGCGAACCAAACAAACGGGTATTCGAAAACGAAACACCCGTGAAAGTACTGTGCCGCAACGGTTTGGTGGATTTCGGTGGGTGGGCGGGAGCAGAAATAGAAAAAGGCCCCGCCGATAAGCGGGGCCTTTTCCAAAGCGTTTTGCGTGGCATCGTGAAACCAATAAGGGTTTCGGGTATAAGCCGATGCGTGGCGATCCGTTAGGGATGTAACGCGTGTCTGGGTCTAGTGGTCGTTAACTTCATCTTCAGCTTCGATGCCGTCTTCGTTGTAAGAGTAAACTACGTTGCCGTAAACCATTTTGGTGGTGTGCTCATCGGGGAAGCTGTCGCTTTCGGGCAAGTAAACGTTGCGTTTGGTAACGCCGGAGTAAACAACTTTCAAGCGCTTGAACTTGATGGTGAAGTAGTTCTCCATGTCGCCGCTGACGATGTTGGGACGGTAGAACATCACGTCGAGGTCGGCGATTTCAACGTTGTTGAACAAGTGTTGGAAGGTAACCGGCGTGTGCTTGCCCATTTCGGAAACGTAGGTCAAAGGTTGACGCGAACGTTTGGATTTAACTTTGTTGTCCAATTCGGAAACAGGCAAGTTGGAGCTAAGGGCCAACTCGTGAACACGGATGTCGGATTCGTGGCCGGTTTCAGCTTCTTTACCAGGAATAGCACCGCAGCGAACAAAAGAATAAACAGTCATTTGGAATCTCCTTTTAGTTGCCTGGGCTGAGCGATGTCCGCGTCGCAGAGGGCTCGCTGATACCGCTCAGCTCAGGGCGTCGTATTGTTTCGACGGGATAGTGTATTGCAGGGCGCGTGCCAACTTTGAAAAGCGGGATTTTCTGCCAAAAACGGCGAAAGCGGCCTTCCTTAGCTCGAATTTGTGCCGATCCCGAAACAGGCTGTTTGTCGGGCAAACACCTGTGCAAAGTGGCTGTCTGCGAATCAAACAAATGGGTATTCGAGATTGAAACACCCGTGAAGCGCTTGTGCCGCAATGTTTTGTGAAGCGGAACCCCTTGTCGGAATGCAGGAATAGAAAAAGGCCCCGCCGATAAGCGGGGCCTTTTCCAAAGCGTTTTGCGTGGCATCGTGAAACCAATAAGGGTTTCGGGTATAAGCCGATGCTTGGCGATCCGTTAGGGATGTAACGCGTGTCTGGGTCTAGTGATCGTTAACTTCGTCTTCAGCTTCGATGCCGTCTTCGTTGTAAGAGTAAACAACGTTGCCGTAAACCATTTTGGTGGTGTGCTCATCGGGGAAGCTGTCGCTTTCGGGCAAGTAAACGTTGCGTTTGGTAACGCCGGAGTAAACAACTTTCAAGCGCTTGAACTTGATGGTGAAGTAGTTCTCCATGTCGCCGCTGACGATGTTGGGACGGTAGAACATCACGTCGAGGTCGGCGATTTCAACGTTGTTGAACAAGTGTTGGAAGGTAACCGGCGTGTGCTTGCCCATTTCGGAAACGTAGGTCAAAGGTTGACGCGAACGTTTGGATTTAACTTTGTTGTCCAATTCGGAAACAGGCAAGTTGGAGCTAAGGGCCAACTCGTGAACACGGATGTCGGATTCGTGGCCGGTTTCAGCTTCTTTACCAGGAATAGCACCGCAGCGAACAAAAGAATAAACAGTCATTTGGAATCTCCTTTTAGTTGCCTGGGCTGAGCGATGTCCGCGTCGCAGAGGGCTCGCTGATACCGCTCAGCTCAGGGCGTCGTATTGTTTCGACGGGATAGTGTATTGCAGGGCGCGTGCCAACTTTGAAAAGCGGGGTTTTCCGGCCAAAAACGGCGAAATCGACCTTTTTTAGCCCGAATTTGTGCTGATCCCGAAACAGGCTGTTTGCCGGCCAAACACCCCGTGAAAGTGGCTGTGTGCGAACCAAACAAACGGGTATTCGAAAACGAAACACCCGTGAAAGTGCTGTGCCGCAACGGTTTGGTGGGTTCCGGTGGGTGGGCGGGAGCAGAAATAGAAAAAGGCCCCGCCGATAAGCGGGGCCTTCTTCAAAGCGTTTTGCGTGGCATCGTGAAACCAATAAGTGTTTCGGGTATAAGCCGATGCATGGCGATCCGTTAGGGATGTAACGCGTGTCTGGGTCTAGTGGTCGTTCACTTCGTCTTCAGCTTCGATACCGTCTTCGTTGTAAGAGTAAACAACGTTGCCGTAAACCATTTTGGTGGTGTGCTCATCGGGGAAGCTGTCGCTTTCGGGCAGGTAAACGTTGCGTTTGGTAACGCCGGAGTAAACAACTTTCAAGCGTTTGAACTTGATGGTGAAGTAGTTCTCCATGTCGCCGCTAACGATGTTGGGACGGTAGAACATCACATCGAGGTCGGCGATTTCAACGTTGTTGAACAAGTGTTGGAAGGTAATCGGCGTGTGCTTGCCCATTTCAGAAACGTAGGTCAAAGGTTGACGCGAACGTTTGGATTTTACTTTGTTGTCCAATTCGGAAACAGGCAAGTTGGAGCTAAGGGCCAACTCGTGAACGCGGATGTCGGATTCGTGGCCGGTTTCAGCTTCTTTACCAGGAATAGCACCGCAGCGAACAAAAGAATAAACAGTCATTTGGAATCTCCTTTTAGTTGCCTGGGCTGAGCGATGTCTGCGTCGCAGAGGGCTCGCCGGCACCGCTCAGCTCAGGGTGTCGTATTGTTTCGACGGAGTAGTGTGTTGCAGGGCGCGTGCCAACTTTGAAAAGCGGGGTTTCCCTGCCGGATACGGCGAAACCGAGCGCTTTTAGCGTGATTCTGTGCCGATCCCGAAACAGGCTGTTTGTCGGCCAAACACCCTGGTAATGTGGCTGTGTGTAATCCAAACAAATGGGTATTCGAGATTGAAACACCCTTGAAACGCTTGGGCCACAATGTTTTGTGAAGCGGAGCCCCTTTTCCGAATGCAGAAATAGAAAAAGGCCCCGCCGATAAGCGGGGCCTTTTCCAAAGCGTTTTGCGTTGCACCGGGAAACTTATAAGGGTTTCGTTTTAGGCCGGCGGGCTGCGATCCGTTAGGGATGTAACGCGTGTCTGGGTCTAGTGATCGTTAACTTCGTCTTCAGCTTCGATGCCGTCCTCGTTGTAGGAGTAAACAACGTTGCCGTAAACCATTTTGGTGGTGTGCTCATCGGGGAAGCTGTCGCTTTCGGGCAGGTAAACATTGCGTTTGGTAACGCCGGAGTAAACAACTTTCAAGCGCTTGAACTTGATGGTGAAGTAGTTTTCCATGTCGCCGCTAACGATGTTGGGACGGTAGAACAAAACGTCGAGGTCAGGTACTTCAACGTTGTTGAACAGGTGTTGGAAGGTAACGGGCGTGTGTTTGCCCATTTCTGAAACGTAGGTCAAAGGTTGACGCGAACGCTTGGATTTAACTTTGTTATCGAGCTCGGAAACAGGCAGGTTGGAGCTGAGGTGCAACTCGTGAACGCGGATGTCGGTTTCGTGGCCGGTTTCGGCTTCTTTGCCTTGGATGGCGCCGCAACGCACAAAAGAATAAACAGTCATGTGGAATCTCCTTATAAGTTAACTTCGACGTGGTTGTTTATTGCAGGGCACGTGCCAACTTTTGGATGTGACCAAAACCCGGCCTTTCTTCCTGTTTTTTGACCCTTCGGTACCCATTTTGTTTGTCCTCCGAAACAGAGTGTTCCGTGTTTGAACGGTGTTGAACCACGTGCCGTTTGACATGCGAACAAACGCTATTTGGAATCCAAACAAATCGAGCCGTCGCTTCGGCCTGAGGTTGCCCCGTATATATCAACGGCAGTTTGCTGATTGGCGCCTGTCGACAGCTTTTTCGGCCTTTTTCTCGAGTGCTCTCGCTTTGTCGGAACAATACTTGCTCTTGTTTGTCTTGTTGCTTTTCTTTTTTATCTCGGATCTTTTTGCTGTTGGGTTTGTATGTTCAGCAGGGCTGTTTCTGCTGCACCGCGCCGCCGCTTCGTGCCGTTTGGTCGGTCGTCATCATTGATTCGTTTCGTCGGGGTTCGACATTTGTGGTTCCCGCCGTTGTGTGCCCTTCACTTTGGTTTCTTACTTGAAACCACTTGCGGGATGCGGTTGTTTGCCGCGTTCTTTCTTCCAAGGACCCGATTATGAAACCGCCGTTTGGCTCGCCTTTACCGCTTTCGCCCACTCAGTTTTTTCGCCACCGCCCGGACTTCTACCAACACGAGGTACCTGACCTGTACCCGCTTTTTAGTCACGAAGCCCCCCGTGTTGCCGCGGCGGCTCAGTGGTTGGCGAGCATGGCGCAAAACCCTTCGGATTTAATTGTGCCGCCTGCTGTGATTGGCGACTCGGAGTTTACCGATAGTTGGATTGGGCGTCAGCGGCACCTAGAGCGTCAACGCATGGAGTTATTGCTGTGCGAGAGTCCCGGTCACATTTTGCAGTACAGCGAACAATTGCACACAGCCTTGAGCACCAACCACTTGTTGTTGACTGATTACGCGCGCTCAACCCAGCCCGATAAATTGTTCAATTGCGTCATCGTCAGTGCCGAGTTTTATTATTCGCGCTTGGGACGCGAACCGAACCAATGGTTTGCCGGTACCTTTGAATGGTGGCAATTGCACGAAATGTTGCGTGCCTTCCACATCGAGATCCCGCCGGAGCACGAAAATACCGTGCCCCGCACAGGTTTGTTGTGGGGCGAAGACTATTGGCAGGTGATTGCCAACCTCGTTCACGGTCGTGTCTTTTTTGCCTTTGACGGCTTCGACGAAGCCGGTTCCGACAGCGGGAGCAGCGGTGGCGCCGGGGGTGGCGGCGGCGCAAACAGCGGGCCCGGCAGCGGTGGCGACCAGGGATATCTCGGAGGGCCGCCCGCCCCCGCACCGACACCCGCCCCCGCCGGGCCGAGCATCGGCCCCGACGGGGCGATTGTGGGTGAGACCAACCCCAATGTCTCACCGGAAACCGAGGAAGAATCGAGTTGGTGGTCGAGCCTCACCAGCGCGGTGAGTAACCTGTCTTTATCCGACATCGTACATACGACCCTAGATATAGTGGGCTTAGTGCCAGGATTAGGCGAGGTTGCCGACGGGATAAATGCGCTGATTTATCTCGCCGAAGGCAATTACGCCGATGCCGCCTTGTCGGCCGCCGCCATGATTCCCGGCGCCGGCGCGGCTGCAACCGCCGCCAAGTACGCCAAAAAAACGGGTTTGGGCAAAGCCATGCTCAAAGGTGGCAAAAAGCTGGTTAGCAAAGTCGACAACGTTGCCGCCAAGGTGAAAAACGGGTTGCCCAGCCCCAAGATCAAAGAGACCTGTACCGGCGGTTGCCCGATCAGCTTGGTCACCGGCGAAGAATTACTCCAATTTACCGATTTCGAGTTGCCTGGCCGTTTGCCCTTTCGCTTTGAACGCACTTATCGCAGTGGTCACGACGATGACTACGGGCTTGGGGTTGGTTGGACCTTCAGTGGTTGCGAGCATTTAATTAATGAGGACGAAACCCTCATTTACGTCACCGACGAAGCGCGTCGCATTAACTTCCCGCAAGCCGCCGTCGGTGAGACGGTCGGTCAGGCCGCCGAGCAGCTATTTTTAACCCGAACCAGTGACGGGCAAATCGACCTCGAGGACGGCAGCGGTCTCACCCGTAGTTTTACTTTTCAGAGTGGGCGTTGGTTGCTGCGTCACCTGCGCCGCGCCGACGGCGCCGTGCTGACTTTCAGCCATCAAAACGGGAACCTGCAGCGCATTGAAACGAGCTGCGGTCGTGCTTTGGTGCTGCACTGGTCGGCCAAACGCCTCATTGAACGTCTGACCTTTGAAGAGGGGGGTCGTCAAGGGCAAAGCCATGTGGTTGCTCGCTATACTTACGATGAACAGCGTGACCTCGTTGCCAACCACGACGCCCTGGATTTGGGCGAGCGTTATCGGTACCGCAACCATGTGCTCGTCCAGCGTACCTTGCGCACCGGTTTCAATTACTACTTTGAATGGGACCGATACGACACCAACGCCCGTTGCCTGCACAACTGGGGTGACGACGGCAATTACGACGTGCGTTTCGCTTGGTTCCCGGAACAACAGCGCAGCGAAATCACCGACAGTCGCGGTTTTACCACCCGCTACCACTACAACGAGTTCGGGCAAATCATCGCCGAAGTGGATCCCAGTGGCCGCGAAACCACCTTCGCGCGCAATCGTCGCGGTGAAGTCACCCAAATGACCCGTGCCAACGGCGCCGTCGAAGCCTATGCCTACGACGGTTTTGGTCGGATGATTAGCCACACCCAGTGTAACGGTGGCGAGACGCGCTATGGTTACAACGAACGCGGCGACCAGACCCATGTGACCGATGTCCAGGGTCGCTTGTGGCGTCGTCTTTACAATGAACAGCGTCAAGTGGTTGAAACCATTGACCCCAATGGCTCGCGTTCCTATGTGCATTACAACGAGCAGGGATTGCCAAAGCAGATCCAACAGGCCGACGGCGCGATCATTCAGCTCAGTTGGAACCAACGCGGTGAATTGGTGGAAGAGCGTTATCCCGACGGCCGAACTGTGTCCTACGCCTACGATGCCTTCGGTCGTGTGGTCCGCACGCAACACGGCAAAGCCGTTACCCAATTCCGTTACGACGGCATCGGTCGCGTCGTGCGCATCACCCAACCCGACAATACCCGTCTCAAAATCGGTTATAACGCCAACAACCAAATTAGCAGCATCCTCGACCAAAACAACGCGTTGACCCGCTACCTGTATGAAGACGGTTTGGATCAGGTCACCCAACGCATCAATCCCGACGGCACCGTGGTGCAGTATCGCTACGATACCGAACGTAACCTAGCCGCTTTGGTTAATGAAAACGGCGAAACCCATCAGTTTTTCTACGACGGCAACGAGCGCCTGATCAAAGAAATTGGCTTCGACGGTCGCACCCAAACCTACGATTACGACCCCAACGGCAACATGATTCGCCACCAAGACGGCGATGTGGTGACCCACTTCGAGCGCGATTTGAGCGGACGCCTGCTGCGTCGCCAAAGTGTGGACAGCGTAAGCGGCCGGCAAGACGTGGCGACGTTCGCCTACGATGTCGCCGGCAAACTCACGCGCGCCGATAACGACTTCCGCAAGCTGCGCTTTTTCTACGACACCTTGGGGCGTTTGGTGGAAGAGTGGCAAGACGACCATGTGGTCACGTGTACTTACGACGCCGTCGGCAATGCCACTGGTTACACCATGCCGACCGGTCACCAGGTCCGCTTCGACAATACAGCCACGGGTAACCGCCTTGCCACCTGGCTGGACGGCCGCCTTTTGGCACGACGCGAAATGGACGAGGACGGCCGCGAACGTTTTCGGGCTTGGGGCAACCACCTTGAGGAGCATCGCAGCTACGATCCCGTCGGCCGCCTGCGCGACATGCGACTCAGCAATCGTCAGAGCCGTGCCGATATTGCCGCACGAACCTATCACCACGATGCCGGTGGCGCGATCACCCATATTCAGGACCTTTTGCGCGGTGTCAGTGCTTTTGGTTACGACGCCTGTCGTCGTTTGGCTGTCAGCCAAGGTGTCGTTTCCGAACAATTTACCTATGATCCCGCCGGGAATCCGGTTCCCGCCGGCGCTGAAGCCGTTGTCGGCAACCGCCTCGCCCAGTTGGGTGAGCGCCGTTTCACTTACGACGCACGCGGCAACCAAACCGCTGTCGCCGGCCCGGGTGCGCACGACAGCCTCCAGTTCGAATACAGTCCAGGTAACCAGTTGCGTCGTGCCACGCGCGACGGGCTGGCCACCGAATACGAATACGACGCCTTGGGCCGACGCGTGCGCAAACGCAAGGGCGGCGTGGTCACTGAATTCCTGTGGCTGCGCGACACCGTCATTACCGAGTGGCGTGAGGAGCACGGCCGGCCGGCGCCACCCGTGCTTTACGTGTACGAAGAAGACGGTCTGACCCCGCTGGCGATGGTGGTCGAGGATAAACGTTATTTCTACCACAACGATCATTTGGGCACGCCGCAGGAATTGACCGACGAAAACGGCACCTGCGTTTGGGCCGCCCGGTACCGCGCCTTTGGTCGCATTCAGGAGATGTTGGTCGATGAAATCCATCAGCCATTGCGTTTCCTTGGTCAATACCACGACGACGAAACCGGCTTGCACTACAACCGTCACCGTTACTACGATCCGGATCAGGGTCGTTTCATCCATCAAGATCCCATTGGTTTGCTCGGCGGACTCAATGCCTACAACTACGCGCCGAACCCGGTTAACTGGTGTGATCCGCTGGGTTTGATGTGTAAAGAGGCCGACGGTGATTTCGTCTACCGCTTGCTGCGTCCCGATGAAGACATCGCCAAAGGCATCGTGGCCAAGCGCCCGGGTTTCGCCTACCCGCAAGGCGTCAATACACACGTATTACACGGCTCGCGCGATTGGTTTAAAGGCGACAAGTGGATTTCCACCGCGCGCGATCCGAAAGCGCTGCAAGAGTGGGCGCAGCCAGGACAGACCTTGGTGCGCATTGATTTGAACAAAACCAAGGATTCGGTCGCCGACGTGATTGACCTCAGTGTTGAGGCCAATCGCAACAAATACCTAAAAGGTCGCTCGATCGGTTACGCGAAAGCATCGACCGAGGTGCTGGTCGAGGGTAAGATTGATCCCAAGGCCATCGAGGTGGTCACCTTCTCACAACTGGGGCTTTAACATGGACCAAGCAGCCATCGACCTGATCCTCAAAGAAAGCGAAGCCGACGACGGCATTTTGATTCGCATGCGGATGGCCGACCCTCCGCCGGCCGCCCGCTTCAACGACCTCTACGCGGCGCTGGAAACCTTGGCCGAAACCAGCGCAGAACAAACCGTGCTCGACAAAAACCTCGCCGCCGCGTTGCACGCCTTGTCCTTCCATTTGGAAGGTCACGCGCGCTTGCTGCAGGCAAACAACAAATTACCCGAGGCTCTCGAAGACATGCTGCCGATGATCTACGCCTGTGTCGACGAAATCTTCGGCGTTTGATGCTGCGATTCCCGGAACGGGCCTTGGGTGAGTTGATCTCAAAAAATCTTGGCCACCTTGCAAAAGCAACCGGTCTTTGTTTGGAAAGTAAATGGGTCGAAAGCGGCGTCAAAGCAATCCTGTTACCTGAGCTGAGCGAAACGTGTTGGGAAAAGCCACCGGGGTCGCGCACGACGCGTACCGGTAAGTACGGTGAGCATTTTTACGAGACGTTACAGCCCTCAGGTTGTGCGATTTCGCCGCCACGAATCGCTCAATTCAGGTCTAAAGCCTTGGCTGTCAGGTGAGGATCGTATTTGAGCCTAATAAAATCTTTTTCATCCTTTGTAAAACCGTGGGTTCGGTCAAACAAGTTCGCAATGACGGCATCAGATCCGGCGAATTGACCGTCCTCAGTGAAGGCCAGCCAGTCACGGATAAACATTGGCCTGAAAGTGAGTGATTTTTGTCCAGTTCGGATGTCGAAAAATATAATTTCTTTGTTGTTTTTAGTGACGGTGACGTATCTGTTGTTAGTGAAAATGCCTGTAGAGAAAGAGCCTTCTTTGGAGAATATTTTGGTTTGTGAATCAACATGATACATGTCGCAAGCTACGGTCGATGTGACAAAGAGGAAGTTGCCGTCCTTTGAGAAGTTGGCCTTTGTTAGAGGGTGGTTAAACCCGTTGTGTTCGAATAGAACCTCTTGCTGGAAATTGTCCATTCTGTACACGGATAATTGACCGTCGTAGGTTACGATGGCCAAAAGGGGATGATTTTCGGCAGATGTAAAGGTACTAACAATTCCTTTTGTTGGTAACAAGTGCTCGAGTTTTCCTGAATCTAGGTTGAAAAACTGGATAGATTGATCTTTCTCTGTTAAGAGTAGTCGCTGGTTTGGCAGGTTCAGAATCCGGTATGGTGAGAAAGCACTTGTTGGGGTTTCAAAAAGGTAACTTCTTGAATTGATATCATAAACGCAAATTATAGACTTGAATTCATTTGTTCGCTGTTCTGACGCAAACAGGCTTGCTGAAAGCTGGATTGTACTGAGGTCAAATTGATGCCCCGGCTTGGGTTTGATGACAATTTTTATGGCTTTTGTATATGTGTCTCGTAAAAGGATATCCGTGCCTTTTGCCTCGAGGAAGTTTTTTTGTTGTGTGTCTGTATATCCTAAGAAATCCATAGAGTCATACTGGTTAATGCCGTGGTCAGAAGTGAGATTGAAGTTTTGAATAAGCCGGCCGCCGTTTCTCCATACCACAAATTCTTGACCCTGAGAGCTACGTTCAATCAATTGGACTCTGTGGGTATATCGATTGATGATCTGTATGACATTTCCAGGGTCGCAATCGAATATGACAGAGTTGCCGTGGTAGTCACTCCACGCGATTTCCGTACCACAGCCGGATGCAGATGTATGTGGGCGTCCGGTGAACTTGATGGTTGAGATAGAGCCTAAATTTTCTCCTGTTATGAAGTTCCATTTGGTTATAGATTGTTGGTTTGAGAGGATGAAGAACTCATTACTGTTCGGGTTGAAATGAATCAGTCTTGGATTTCCTCTTGGGAGTGTGATTGTGGCAAGGGGTTTCCTTTTCTTGAGATCATAGGTGTAAACAATATTTTTTAAAGTGATTCTTGAAATGTAGTTGCCATCTTGAGAGAAGAAAAGTTTGTGAAGGGGCCTCTTGTCATTTATATCGAAGCTGGCTAGTTTTTTTTCTTTGATATAGTTGAATGTGGTTAGTGCTCTGACGGGCAAGCCTGATTTTGTTCTTCTGTGGGAGGAGAAAGCGATGATGCCTCTTTCTTGGTTGAAGGCGATGGCGTATGGCATTATTGGTATTTGTTTGATGGTTTTGATTTTTCTTCTAGAAAGGTGGTAGACTATGAGTGTGTTCGAGTCTGGTATGATTAATAACTGTCTTTTGTTGTCAATGAAGGCGGTCCTTTTGGCACCCGAAACTTGAAGACCGTTTAGTTCTTTTGAAATGTTGCGTAGTTTTGCGTTTTCTTTAAGTGAGCCGAAATAGATGATTCCATGGTTGTCAGTATAGGTAAATTTATCGCTTTCTTTTGAAAAGTGGATGCTCCGGGGCGGCGTGGGGAGTTCGAGCGTATAATCAAGACTTCCATCGGAAACTTTCCACAATCCTAGTTTTCTGCTGTCTATCAGCTTGATGATTCGTGAAGCATCACTTGAAAAGGCGAGTATGTTTGACTTTGGGATCTCTTGTTCAAAAGAAATGTCCGCAAAGAGGTTTTCTAGAGATTCTTCCTTGCGAGCGTAATCTGTGTCGATTTGTTGAGGAGAGCGGTTTTTGATAAAAAATAATGATATGATTGCTACTAAAATGAGTGCGGCGGCGAATAAATAGATCCCGGTTTTGCTTTTTTCTTTTTTTGAAGGTAAAAGATTGACCAGCCGAAGGGTTTTGTCTAATTCAAACTTGAGCTTTGGTAAATCAATCTTGCGTTCTTCTTTATTAAATGAAATGGCTGCAAGGATTGCTTTCTGTAGGTTTGCCGGTTCTTTCATGGTTTGAGTATACTTTGTTGGGTCTCTTAAAACATCGAGTGATAGATTTTTATTGGAAAGGCAAAACACTGCCGACATTCCCAAGCTGTACAAATCGGAGGAAGGCGTTGCATTTTTTGCATTTTCCATCGTTTCGGGTGCTGAGAAGATAAAAGAACCCAGTGCGCCGGTGCGTGTTCCGCCGGTTTCGTCATGCACATGCACTAAATCAAAATCGGTTAACTTCGCATGGTTGTTCGCGTCTAGCAGGATATTTCCCGGTTTGACATCGCGGTGGATGACGCCTTCCGAGTGGGCATAAATGAGGGCCTCTGTGATTTGAGATAAAATTGTCAGGCGTTCGTGGCGCGACAGCCTGTTTTCCTGAACGGCTTCCTGCAAATCGCCACCACTGCAATACTCCATCACGAAATAGAAAACACCGTCGTGAAAACCTTCTTTAAGGACGACTTTAACAATATGAGAATGCTTGAGTTGCATCATCTTGCGAGCGCCGCGAAAAAAACGCTCGCGTCTGGTTAAATCCGCCGAGAATTGATGGTGAAGAATTTTAATGGCGACCAATTCTTCGCGATGGAGATCAATCCCCTTCCATACGGACCCAAAGCCACCACTTTTAATAAAGGAAACAAGCTCAAAGCGACCGTCAAAAATGTCGCCTTTTTGAAAGGCTTTTCCCGAGCGGAGTCTTCTTTTGACCTTATTAGACAAGTTGGTGATTTGATCGGAGAGACGTTCGGTGCTTTGTCCTTCGACAATCATTTGCTTTTTTAAGAGTTTCGATATTTTTATTTCTTTTTTGAGCTGTACCAGTTCGGTGTCGGCATCCATGCGGTTGAGCATGGCTAGTTCGTTTTCTTTTTCCAAGACCCGCACGTTGGAGAGGACCTCTTGGCTGCGAACAACACGAAGTTCCTCATTGAGTTCGACGAGTACGTCTTTGACCGTTTGGTATCGTCTTTCTCGATTTGAGACCACCATTTTTGCAAGGATTCTTTTCAGATTGTCTGAGACTTTGATGCCCTCTGTTTCCCATGCATAACGCTCTAACTTGTGAATTACCTGGCTTAAATCGTTGCGTTGCTGTTCGTTGAGGCCGCCGTTTAGGATTTCGACAAAAAGGACGCCAAGCGAGTAAATGTCCGACATTTCGTTGAGGTCGCTGTTGGGATCTTTTTGTTCCGGCGAGGCATAAGCCGGCGTGAACGGTCGCTGCATATCCGTGTTAAACGTATCGCCGCGTTTGTTGAGAAATTTGGCGATGCCAAAGTCTAAAACACGGATGCCGCCTAGCTTTAGGGCGAGGATGTTCGAAGGTTTAATGTCGCGGTGAATCACGCCTTCGTTGTGGATATATGCAATCGCCTCACAAATATCGACAAACAGCACGAGGACCTTGGCGATGGACGTGACTTCCTTTTGGCAGAACCCTGTGACCGGCATGCCGTCGATGTGTTCCATGACGAAATACGGATCATTGCTTCTTGTGACACCGACATCGATGATTTTGCAGATGGACGGGTGGTTTAGCTTTGATAGCAGCTTTACTTCTCGTTGAAAGCGCAAGGGCTCGCTCAGGTTCAACGAGATCTTCAGTGCTTCCTGGCTGGTGAAGTTGTGTTTTCTTCGTTCCGTCAGATACACGATGCCCATGCCGCCGCGTCCCAGCTCTTTGATTACCACGCGATCATCTATTTTTTCGCCAGGCTGATAGGGGAGTTGATTTTGATCAAGTGGGTCGTCATCCCAACCGCTGTCATTGAGGAAATCCTGCTGATAGCGAGGGTTTGTTTCGCGTTTATCTGTGGCGGTGTTTTTTTTGCCAGAACCAACAGCGTTGTTTTGGTTGATGTTGTTGTTTGATGTCATCCTGTGATCCTCGTTTGCATTCGGGCTGGTGGTTTTGAATGCCGCTGCAAACCCATCGCGCGGCGAAAGGCGTCCTGCTTTTTAGGCTTTTCCGTTGGGTTTTGCGGTTTTTCCCATACGGTCCTGAATGAATTCACGACCCGTGTTGTATTTCTTGCGGACCCGCGACAGGGGAATCCCTAGGATCTCCACCATTTCCGCCTGGGTTAGCCCCACGAAATAACGAAGCTCAACGATTTGGGCGGCGAGCGGATCCGCCAGGCGGAGTTCATCAATCGAATCATTGAAATCAAACATCTGTTCCACCGTGATGCGTTTGCCGTTGGCGAGGGGACAAGACAGTTCTTGGAAGACAGTTTTTTCGATGCCGCCGCCGCGCTTTTGCGCCTGAACCTCGCGGAACTTGTCGATCAAGGTGTTCCGCATGAGGTGCCCGGCCAATTTAAAGAAGGATTCTCGATTCTCCATGGCGCGCGGCCGCAACCCGGCAAGTCGGAAAAATGCCTCATTGACCAGTTCGGTCGGTTGGAAATCACCAGCTTGTTTTTGGTAGATGATACTTTTCGCTCGGCGATGCAGCTCTTTGTAACTGCATTCGATGAGTTCGTTCAGGGCTTCTTGGCTGCCTTCGGTCCAGGCTTTGGCATAGCGGGTAATGTCACCTTTAGGCGGGTTTGATGGCTGTGGCATGGAAAACTCCTGGGCTCGGTTGGCGCTGTTGACGGAAGGCGTCATACGTCGGAACGGTCGGCTATGGTTAAAGCCGTAAAGTGGAATAAAAATGTTGTGCATCGTTGCGTGTTTTGAATTTTTCGAAGGTGTGGCTAAGATTTCTCCGAGTAGCCTGGGTTTCTTTCCGCGTCAAGCGATGAACAGATGCCGATGCGGGATGCTGAATCTTGTTGGTCGGGGTGGCGGCACGCCGGTCTATGGCTATATCATCAGGTTAATTTCCCAACGCCAGAGCGGTAACCCGGGGATTGTGTTTCAGCCGAATAAATTCTTTTTCTTCTTGGGGAAGGTCTAAAGTCCGTTCAAATAAATTCTCTATGATCGCATCAGAGCCTGTGAAGAAACCCTCCTCGGTGAAGGCAAACCAGTTTTTGTGAAGCAGGGGCCTGAAAGTAAGTGCAATTTCTCCTGTTGCCACATCGTAGAAAATGATTTCTTTTTGATTCTTGGTGACAACGGCGTGTTTTCCGTTTTTGGTGAATAATCCAGAAGAAAAGTTGCCTTCATATGAGGAAATCAGGGCACCTGATTGAGTATCGTACATGCTGCAAAAATGGTCGGAAGATAAAAGTAAAAGTTTGCCGTTATGTGAAAAAGTGATCGTTTCCACGATGCCTTGAGGTATTTTAGTTTCGAACAGTAAAATCGGCTTAAAATTGGTCATTTTGAAGATAGAAAGCTTATTGTCCTTGGAAACGGTTGCCAAAAGAGGGTGATGCTCGGCAGAGGTATGGATTTGAATGCCAGAGCGATGCGTCATGATCTGCTCAAGGTTTCCAGAGTCTAAGCTAAAGAATTTCAAAGAGTCGGCATCTTTGATAGAAATGGATCGTTGATTTGGCCAATGCTGAAGTCTGTAAGGGGGTGTTTTTTCGGTTGGGAAATCAAGGACCCTTTCTTGTGACTTGGTGTTATAAACACTGATGAGGAATTTGTTCTTTTTTGACCATTGCCTGATTGCAAAAAAGCCATGAGTCTTTTTGGTTTCCTTGATGATGAAAAAGAATCCTGGTTTTGGCTTGATAGTGTAGGTTGGGAAGTCAGTGCCTGTTTTGTAAACAAGTAGCTCATCCTTTTTGATTTCAATAGCAACGTCTTCCTCTGAATCCAGATGTTTAAATGTGTCCATGGCTTTGTATTGCGTGATGCCCTGGCTGGAGAGGAAGTTAAAGCGTTGTGTAAAAAGACCGCCATTCTTCCAAGTAACACAGCCCTGATCTTTCAGGCTGTTGTTGAGGAGCCTGACGTTTTGGGTGTGTCGATCAATCGTTTGTGCGACTCTCCTGTGCTCATAATTAAAAATGACCGTTTTTCCTTTTGTATCATTCCAAGCGATTTGGTTTTTGGGTCCAAATGCGATTGCCATTGGATAAGATGTGCGTTTTGCGTTAGCTATTGGTTGGGGTCCTTTTCCGGTAAAGAAGTTCCACCTGCTGATGCTTTGATTTTTAGAGACTGTGATGAAATATTCCGAATTTGGAATGAAATGAATTGATGAAATCTGGGTTTTTGGCAGGTGAATTTTGGATAACAAGCGGCCGTCTTCAGTTTTGTATGAACTGATCGTGTTGTCCTTCCCGATTAATGAGATGTACTGGTTGTTTTCTGATGTGAAGAAATCGAGAAAGAAGTGGGTCCTTTTGAAGGCGAAGTGAGAGGCCACCTTTTTCGTGGTGTAATCAAATACAACGACATGTGGTCGCGTCTCGTTCGTGTTGGGCTCTCCCGCTGTTACGAAGGCCAAAGTTCCTGCGTCTGGGGCGAATGCGATGTCAAGTGATTTAATGGTTAACTTTGGGCTGGTGGAAACATCTTGCTTTACTAAATCATAAACTGTGATTGATTCAATATCTGGGACAATCAGTAAGTCTCTCTTGGGATCAAAGAATGCCCTTTTCAAAGGGGTGGATACTTGTGCCCAGTTTATCTCTTTGGAGAGGTTTCGAAGTTTGGGGTTTTCTTTCGTGTCTCCGTAATAAATAGTGCCGGTCTCATCTACATATGTAAAATAATCTTGGTTCTTTGAGGATTCAATGTGCCTAGGCGTCGTCGGGAGCTCGTACGTGGTGGCTAAGCCTCCATCGCTGATATTCCAGAAACCAAGTTTCTTTTCGTTTAGCATGTTGACGATTTGCGAGCCGTCGGAAGAGAAGGATAAAAAGCGAGAGCCAATAATGTCATTATCAAAAGAAATATTCGAAATAATGTTCTCTAAAACGTCTTTCTTGTTGGCACAGTTTCTATCTTCTGTTTGTGATGATCTGGTTTGTGTTGCGAGCAGTATCACGGTGAAGGCTAGAAGAGTTAGAACGGCGCAAAAAATCCCTGCTTTGCCATTTGTTGTTTTGTCTGAAGAGGCTTGTTGTGACATGGATTTGCCATGAGCGCTGTCGAGCTCCTGCTTGAGTTGTGATAAATCAATCGTTCGTTCTTCTTTGTTAAACGAAATTGCAGTTTGCATCGCGTTTTTTAGGTTTTCCGGTGCACTCATTCCTTGAAAGTACCTGGCCGGATCTCTCAATATATCGACCGAAAGGCTTCTGTTTGATAAACAGAATACGGCTGACATAGCCAGGCCGTACATGTCGGAAGCAGGTGTCGCGACTTTTGCATTTTCCATCGTTTCCGGTGCTGAGAAAATAAAGGTACCCAATGCGCCGGTACGGGTCCCGCCTGTTTCATCAAGGACATGCACTAAATCAAAATCCGTTAACTTCGCATTTTTGTTTGCATCAAGTAGAATATTTCCCGGTTTGACATCGCGATGGATGACGCCCTCTGAATGAGCATAAATAAGCGCATCCGAAATTTGGGATAGAATTTTCAAGCGTTCGGTGGGTCGCAAGGTCTCACTGTGGATGGCTTCTTGTAAATCACCGCCACTGCAATATTCCATCACAAAGTAGAAAATACCGTCGTGGAACCCTTCTTCGAGAATGACTTGGACGATATGGGCATGCTTTAACTGCATCATTTTGCGTGCGCCGCGAAAGAACCGTTCTCGTCTGGTGAGATCTGCAGAAAATTGGTGGTGAAGAATTTTAATCGCAACCAGTTCTTCGCGGTTAAGGTCAATGCCTTTCCATACTGAGCCAAAGCCGCCGCTTTTGATAAAGGCGATGAGTTCAAACCGACCATCTAAAATGTCGCCCCTTTGGAGTGCCTTCCCCAGTCTCAGTTTTCTTTTGGCTTTGATGGAAAGGGTTGCGATTTGGTCAGAAAGGCGTTTGGTGCATTGTCCTTTGACGATCATCTTTTTCTTTAATAGCTTTGCCATGTCTATTTCTTTTTTTAGTTGAACCAATTGTGTGTCCGCATCCATTCGGTTGAGCATGGCTAATTCATTCTCTTTCTCTAAGACCCTTACATTTGATAAAATTTCTTGGCTGCGAATGACGCGAAGTTCCTCCTTCAGATCGTCAAGAACGTCTTTCGCTGTTTGATATCGTTCGGCGCGGTTGTGACGAACCATTTTGTTTAAGAGTCTTTTTAGGTTTCCTGAGACCTTAAACCCTTCAGCTTCCCAAGTGTACTGTTCCATATCCTGAATTACGGAACTTAAGTTCGACCGTTGCTCTAAACTGAGTCCGCCGTTTAGCATTTCGACAAAAAGAACACCCAGTGAATAAATATCCGACATCTCGTTAGGTTCGCTGTTCGGATTTCTTTGCTCCGGGGAAGCATAAGCCGGTGTGAATGGTGAGGATATGCCTGTGTTGAATGTTTCGTTTTGCTTGTGGAGGAACTTTGCAATGCCAAAGTCTAGAACACGAATGCCGCCGCGTTTTAAGGCGAGAATGTTCGAAGGTTTAATGTCTCGATGAATAATGCTTTTGCTATGAATATAATCAATCGCTTCGCAGATATTGACAAAAAGCATGAGGGCTTTAGCAATCGATTTGATTTCTTTTTGGCAGAAATCCGTTACCGGTATGCCGTCGATGTGTTCCATAACAAAATAGGGGTCATTGTTTTTGGTAACGCCCACATCAATGATTTTACAGATCGATGGGTGGTTTAATTCAGAAAGGAGTTTCACTTCTCTTTGAAAGCGCAAAGGCTCGCTTAGGTTTAAAGAGACTTTTAGTGCTTCTTTGCAGGTGAAGTTTTGTTTTCTTCGTTCGGTAAGATAAACGACGCCCATGCCACCGCGTCCTAGCTCTTTGATCACCACGCGATCACCGATTTTCTCGCCAGGCTGATAAGTGGGCTGGTTTTCGTCGAGTGGATCATGGTTCCAGCCGCTGTCGTTCAGAAATTCCTGATGAAAGCGAGGAGTCCTGTCTTTTTCATTTTCAGAGCTTTCTTCTACGTCAAGATGACCAACAGTTTCATAGTTGATGTTTATGGTTGATGTCATGGTGCCGGCCTCGTCTAAAATCGAGATGGTTTGGGTAAAGGATAGAAAAGCAAAGCGGTGGGCTAAACTTCCACTGGGATCCTTTTATGTCACCTTCCGGCGGGTGTGATGGGTGAGACAAAAATCACTCCTTGAACAGGTCAAAGGTCTCTTGAAGGGACACATTGGTCTAAGTGGCTGATGCGGCTATGTAAATAGCCGTAAAAGGAAGGGAAAATATTGCGATATATTTATTTTTTCTACAAAGTACTTATAGACTGATGGGGGCTCATCGGGACCGGCTTGGCTTTTGCCTGTTTGATAGACAAGTTTGACGGCCTTTCGTGTTCGGTGAAAGATTTGCCGAATAGCAAAACTTTTCCTGTTTTGGTACACCGGTCAATTAAGTCCTGTGGGGGAATGTGTAAAATATCAAAATGCCTTGAGCTCTAGAATCCTAGCATAAATTTCGAATTCGTGAAAATTCCGTGAGTAATTTGAGGTTCGCATTTTATAAGAGGTTGGTAAATCTGATGTTGTTTGGTGCGTGACGTGAAATTTCCAAGTTGAATACGGCAAGCCGTTGCCTTTACGCGAAGGCGTGGTTACTCGACCGGCCTGTTGCCTCGGTGCCATTAAATCAAGGAAACCCTTTTGAGGGAGGATTGGCGCGCTGGGTCCGCCGCCTTCGTCCCGGCGTTTCACCGCGATGACGCATGGGTGTCGTCGCCCTCCACGCGCCGATACTCTAGGTAACTGTCGTTTGCGCCGGTGCGACCCCTCTTCCGAGGCGGTAAGCGCCGCGACCAGCATAAAAAAGTAAGGCCGCCCTTCCTAACCAGGGAGGGCGGGGACGAGATGTGGCCCAAGCGGACCCCCGAAATTGAGCGAGGACCGTCCCGCGCTTTCGGAGTAACAGCTTCTTCCGTCGGGCGCAATCGGCAACCGAGGGATATCAGGCCCGGCGCCTTTCCTCATTTAATGGTTCTGGTCTCATCGCGGAACGAAGCGGGGTCGCAGGCGAACGGACCGGCGCGAACCAACCACCATCATTCATTCCTTCATCATTAAGGCGGGACCAAACATGGGCTCGTTTCCTTGCTCAGGCCTCCTCTTGCAGGTAGGCGATAACCAGCGAGGCGTGCGACAGTGGTTTGGCCGGGTTGTTGATGTCGGCGTTGGTTTCGTAATCGAGGAATACCAACGGTTGTTTGGCGGCGGCCGCGCGCAGGGCCTCGCATTCGGCTTGCAGCTTGTGGTCGAGCACCCAGCGGTAACTGGGCAGGTAAATCTCGTGGCGGGCGGTGACGTATGGCAGTAGCTCGGTGCCGGCGACGCCGCGACGGTGGCCCTTGACCGGCCCGTACTTGCGCACTGTGCGTTTTAACCCTTTCATGGTCGTGTTTTCGAATTTGGCGACGTCGACATCGTCGTTTTCAAAAACCTTGAGCCCTTGCCAGATGCCCTCGACGGATGCGGCGGTTACGCCTGTGGAGAAAGGGACCGGGATGTCGCCGTGCGGAAAAAAGGGGCTGAACTTGACCCAGGGTGCCTCGCCCTTGGAGGTCAGGTCGATGATCAACGCATCGGGATAATGTTTCTCAAGGGTGGCGGTTTTTTTACGGCGGCTTTCGAGGAAGAGTTGCATCGGTCACTTCCGTTTGGTTGGGGATGAGGGCGCCCTGATTATAACCGTGCCGCCGCGACGGGGGAACAGCGCCAATGAAAAAGGCCCCGCCGTGAAGCGAGGCCTTTTCCAAAGCGTTTTGCGTGGCACCGGGAAACCAATAAGGGTTTCGGGTATAAGCCGGTACTTAGCGATCCGTTAGGGATGTAACGCGTGTCTGGGTCTAGTGATCGTTAACTTCGTCTTCAGCTTCGATGCCGTCTTCGTTGTAAGAGTAAACAACGTTGCCGTAAACCATTTTGGTGGTGTGCTCATCGGGGAAGCTGTCGCTTTCGGGCAAGTAAACGTTGCGTTTGGTAACGCCGGAGTAAACAACTTTCAAGCGCTTGAACTTGATGGTGAAGTAGTTCTCCATGTCGCCGCTAACGATGTTGGGGCGGTAGAACAATACGTCGAGGTCGGGAACTTCAACGTTGTTGAACAAGTGTTGGAAGGTAACAGGCGTGTGCTTGCCCATTTCGGAAACGTAGGTCAAAGGCTGACGTGAACGCTTGGATTTAACTTTGTTGTCGAGCTCAGAAACGGGCAGGTTTGAGCTGAGGTGCAATTCGTGAACGCGGATGTCGGTTTCGTGACCGGTTTCCGCTTCTTTACCTTGGATGGCGCCGCAACGCACAAAAGAATAAACAGTCATGTGGGAACTCCTATAAGTTAACTTCGACGTGACTGTATATTGCAGGCTCTGTGCCAACTTTGAATGCGCGTCTTTTGGCGCGAAAAGGCGCTGATTTTGCCGATTGAATACCGAATCTGTCCCGATGTCGAAACAGGTTGTTTGGGATGGCGACGGGCCGGCGCGCGCGCTGTTTTTCAAGCAAACAAACGGGTATTCAGGATCTGAACACCCCTGTAAGTCTGTGTTTTGTTTGGGTTTGATGACGGGTAGTGGTTAGGCGGCAGCAGAAATGAAAAAAGGCCCCGCTGGATAAGCGGGGCCTTTTTCAAAGCGTTTTGCGTCGTGCCGGGGCGTCTTAGGGACGTCGTGATAAGCCGGCCTTCGGTGATCGATTAGCGATCAAACGCGTGTCTGGGTCTAGTGATCGTTAACTTCGTCTTCAGCTTCGATACCGTCTTCGTTGTAAGAGTAAACAACGTTGCCGTAAACCATTTTGGTGGTGTGCTCATCAGGGAAGCTGTCGCTTTCGGGCAGGTAAACGTTGCGCTTGGTGACGCCGGAGAAAACAACTTTCAAGCGTTTGAACTTGATGGTGAAGTAGTTTTCCATGTCGCCGCTGACGATGTTGGGACGGTAGAACATGACGTCGAGATCGGCAATTTCAACGTTGTTGAACAAGTGTTGGAAGGTAACAGGCGTGTGCTTGCCCATTTCGGAAACGTAGGTCAAAGGCTGACGTGAACGTTTGGATTTAACTTTGTTGTCCAGTTCGGAAACAGGCAGGTTTGAGCTCAAAGAAAGCTCGTGAACGCGGATGTCGGATTCGTGGCCGGTTTCAGCTTCTTTGCCAGGGATGGCGCCGCAGCGTACAAAAGAATAAACAGTCATGAGGGATCTCCTTTTAAGTTGTCTTTGACGCTTAGAGTAAGAGCAGGATGCGTGCCGGCCTGATAAGGCGCAAAAAAGGCCGTTTTGGGGGGAAATCCGTGTCTAAGTGTTTGGCCTGGCAAACAGGTTGTTCGGATGCGGAACCCTGGGCTCCGCACAGGGGTTGTTTTGCGGACAAACGACACTTGGTCTTGATCGAGGCACAAACACAAAAAAGGCCCCGACTTGCGTGGGGGCCTTTTTCGTTGAGGGTCGCGGTACACCGGGAAACCTATAGGAGTTCCTGTTATAAACCGGTGGTCAATGATCGCTTAGGGATCAAACGCGGGTCTCAATCTAGTGATCGTTAACTTCGTCTTCAGCTTCGATGCCGTCTTCGTTGTAAGAGTAGACAACGTTGCCGTAAACCATTTTGGTGGTGTGCTCATCGGGGAAGCTGTCGCTTTCGGGCAGGTAAACGTTGCGCTTGGTAACGCCGGAGTAAACTACTTTCAAACGTTTGAACTTGATGGTGAAGTAGTTGGTCATGTCGCCGCTGGCGATGTCGGGGCGGTAGAACAAAACGTCGAGCTCAGGGACTTCAACGTTGTTGAACAGGTGTTGGAAGGTGACGGGCGTGTGTTTACCCATTTCGGATACGTAGGTCAAAGGTTGACGCGAGCGCTTGGACTTAACTTTGTTGTCCAATTCGGAAACAGGCAGGTTGGAGCTGAGGTACAACTCGTGAACGCGGATGTCGGTTTCGTGGCCGGTTTCCGCTTCCTTACCCTGGATGGCGCCGCAGCGTACGAAAGAATAAACAGTCATGGTGAAAACTCCTATGTGGTTAACTTGACGTGGTTGGCTAATTGCAGGGACCGTGCCGGCTTTGAAATGCGGTTCTTTACGGCTGTTTTTGCCGATTTTCCGCTCAAAAACGGTCGATTTGTTTGGCTTTCCAAACAACCTGTTCGTTTCACGAGCAGCGGTGACGGTCGTCCACTGTTCCGCAAACAAACACCCTGGCCGGCCGGCCAAACACCGACGGTGATCGCACTTTGACGGATTGCCGTCGCCGCTTTACACTAAGGGCGTTTATGGGTTGGTCCCGGTCCAAGTGAGGTTCTTGTGAGTGATGATCGTGAATTTGAACGGATGATGGCGGCGATTGGCGTGCGCCCGATTGATGAAGAAGCGGTGCAACGCCTCGACGATTTGGACGAAGCGGAATTGGCGACCGCATTTACCTTTGCTCAGGAATCGTTCACGCGTGTGGCGCCGGCGGCGCGCGAGAGTGTGAGTGATGAAGACAAATCGCTGTTTTTAAATGCGATGCGCAATATGGGTGACAGAGTGCCCAACAAGGACCAAGCCAGGCCGACCCGCGATCAGGAAATACGCCGCATCAAGCAGCGCAAAAATGCGACCGTTGAGACGGGCCAGGTGCTAGACCTGCACGGCATGCGCTTGCTGCCCGCGCTGGAGCGCTTGCAGCGCTTTATCATCAAAGCTTTTACCCACGGCGATCAGGTCGTGATGGTGATTACGGGTAAGGGCCACCACTCCAAGGACGGTGTCGGTGTGTTGCGTCGCGAAGTGGAACAATGGATCTTGCAGCACGGTCGACGTTTTGTGCGCGCGTACTCGGAAGCGCCCCGTGCCTACGGCGGTCGCGGCGCCTATTTAATTTACCTGCGCGAGGCTTAGGATGTTGGTCCGGCTCAGCCGCGCGTGTAGAAACGGCTGATGCAGTCGATGACGTAATCGACTTGATCATCCTCTAATAAATGATGCACGGGCAGAGATAGAATTTTGGCCGATTGGCTTTCGGTGACGGGTAAGGCGCCTGGTTGGTAACCGAGGTGCCGGCTGCTGGGCTGGAGATGGATCGGGACGGGGTAGTGAATCGCACTGGAAACGCCCTGTTCCTTGAGGAAGGCCTTGAGCCGGTCGCGTTGCGCGCACTGAATCACAAATAAATGGTAAGTGTCGTAGGCGTGTGTGCGGGCGCTCGGGCAAAGTACCAAGTCGGCGAGCCCGGCGCGGTAGCGATCGGCATGGCGGCGACGTCGTTCAATCGAGGTGTGCAAATGAGCAAACTTCGTATTGAGAATGGCGGCTTGCAGGCTGTCGAGTCGCGAGTTAATGCTCCAAAAGTCGACTTGGTTGCGGTTGGCGAGGCCGTGGTTGCGCATTTGGCGTAATTTGGCGGCCAGGTCGTTGTTGTTGGTGGTCAGCGCGCCGGCGTCACCGGCCGCGTTGAGGTTTTTGAGTGGGTGCAAGCTAAAGCAGGCGACGTCGCCCATTGCGCCGGCTGCATGATCGCCCAATTTGGCGCCGGCCGCTTGAGCGGCGTCTTCAATTACAACCAAGCCGTGTTCGCGAGCGATGGCGTTAATGGCGTGCATGTCGGCGCAGCGCCCGGTTAAGTGGACCGGTAGGATCGCTTTACTACGCGGCGTGATGACGTCGCGAATGCAGTCGGGGTCGATGTTGTAATCGGCACCGACATCGGCAAAAACGGGGACGGCGCCGACGAGGGCGATGCTCGAGGCCGACGAAACCCACGAGTTAGCGGCGGTGATAACTTCGTCGCCGGGTCCGATGTCCAGCGCTTTGAGCGCCAAAATCAGAGCGTCGGTGCCGTTGGCGACCCCGACGGCATGGCGCACGCCGCAAAGCGCGGCGAATCGTTGCTCGAATTCCTCGACCGGTTCGCCCAAGATGTAGCGGCCGGAACGCAAGGTGGCATCGACGGCGTCGAGAATTTCCTGGCGTTGTTGCAGGTATTGTCCGGGTAAGTCGACATATTTTACGCGCATGGCGGCCTCAGTTGATGGGGGTGGCGTGGGGACCGCTCAGGCGGCGCCGTAAAAGCGACGGACGTGTTCGATGACGTAATCCAACTCGGCGTCGCTCAGGTGTTGGTGGGCGGGTAAGGTGATCATGTGTGCAGCCTGTTGCTCGGCGACGGGGAAATCGCCGCGTTGGTAGCCGAGCTTGGCGCTGGCGGGCTGTAGGTGCAGCGGAATCGGATAGTGTATTTTTGCACTAATACCGGCCTGCTTGAGGTAGGCCTTCAGTTCGTCGCGTTGTTCGACCAAGAGAATATATAAATGATAGACGTGGCGCTCGTTGCTTTTGCGTTGCGGTATGGTGATGGCGTCAATGTCAGCGAAGGCGGCGTCGTAACGAGCGGCGTTTTTAATGCGCTGCTCGGTAATGTTGGTGACATCCTTAAGCAGCTCTTGGCCGACGACGGCTTGCAGGCTGTCCAAGCGACTGTTGTAAGCGTAAAAGGCGTAAGTGTCGCGGTCGTTCATGCCGTGGTTGCGCAGCAAGTGCAGGCGGTCGCGCACGGCTTCGTCGTTGGTGGTGATTAAGCCGCCGTCGCCCCATACGTTGAGGTTCTTGAGCGGGTGCAGGCTAAAGGCGCCGGTTAAGCCGATGGTGCCGCAGCGACGTCCGTCGACGGCGCCGTCAATGGCGGTACAGGAATCTTCGATAATGGTGAAGCCGTGCTGTTGTGAAAGCGCACACAGAGCGTTCATATCGACCGGCTGGCCGGTGTAGTGGACGGGGATGACGGCTTTGGTGCGTGGTGTGATGCAGGTTGCCAGCTTGTCGACATCCATGACATAGCGTTCATTGCAATCGACAAAGCGAATGGTGGCGCCCGCGGTTTCAATGGCGCCGGCGGTGGCGACGAAGGTGTTGACGGTGGTGATGACTTCGTCACCCGGGCCGATGCCGGCGGCCTTGAGCGACAAAAACAAGGCGTCGGTGCCGGAGCCGACGCCGACAGCGTACTTGGCACCGATAAAATCGGCGAACGATTGTTCAAAGGTTTCGACGGCGCGACCCAAAGTCAGAGCGCCGGATTTCACCAAAGTCCCGATTTTTTCCAAGATGGGTTCGGGGTGGGCGAATTGCTGTTTGAGATAGGAAAAGGATACCTTCATCGAATGAAAACCTCCGTGGCGGATGCGTGCTCGAGCGCTTGCTCGGCGGATTTGGCCGGAAGAAAAACCACGGGCGACCTATTTGAGGCCGACCCGTTGCATGGTTTTGATATTGAAGTAACGGGGATCGTCAAAAGAGTCGGGCAGTAGTCCGGCATCGAAGGCACGCTTTAGATCGGCGACGGCTTGTTCGATGGTGTGGGTGGCGACAAAACCCAGCTCATCGGCTATTTTTTGCGAGCTGACGTGGTACGAGCGATTGTCGTCGGTGGGCGTGGTGACGATGCCGACATCATCGCCGACGGCGGCTTTCACCATGGCTGCGATTTCACGGACGGGGTGGTTCTCATAACCGGCGTTGAAAATCTTGCCGGCAATGCGGTGCTTATCTTCGCGCAACAGTTGCAGGTAGAGGTCGGTCATGTCGGCAATGTGGATGTTGGGTCGCAACTGGGCGCCGCCGAACACCTTAATTTGACGCCGGTGATAGGCGTGGTTGGTGAGGATGTTGACGATGACGTCAAGGCGTTGACGGGGCGAGTAACCACACACGGTGGCCGGGCGAATGGTGACGGTGGTAAAGCGATCACTTTGGTATTCGGCCAACATCAGCTCGCATTCGGCCTTAAAGCGCGAATAGTCGGTCAGTGGTTCGCAAGGCATATCTTCGGTGACGTTGGGTTCGTCTTTGATGCCGTAAACACTGGAAGAAGAGGCGTAAATAAAGCGATGGACTCCGGCGTCGCGGGCAATCTCAACCAGCGGTCGAAAAGCGTCGCGGTTAATCGAACGACCCAGATCGGGGTCCAGTTCAAAGCTGGGGTCGTTGCTGATACAGGCCAGGTGAATCACTTGGTGGACGCCCTGCATTGCCGTTCGAAGAGTGGTTTGATCGCGAATATCGCCTTTGACAACGGTCAGCCGCTCGGCGTCACATTCGTCAAAAACGTCTTCGCCGTAAAGCATGAGGTCGTACACCACGACTTCGTAACCGGCTTGCAAAAGTTTGGGCGTTAGTACTGCGCCGACGTAACCGGCGCCGCCGGTAATCAGAATTCTTTCACCGCTCATGACGTTTCCTCTCAGGACCGTGTCGCGGCGATTTTCACTCGGCAACGCGGATGATGGTAAAGCTCGGAATAAGGCTGGAAGAAGAATGTATTTTAACAAACGCGAGCGCGTTAGGCGAGTCAGAGCGGTACCAGAACGCGTCTTCTGGCCGGCGACGGCATGCTTCGTGTACAATCGCGGTGACTCCTAACGATCAAACGCCGGGCAACTTGAAAAACACAGGTAGGCGGCTTATGTCTTGCGTGCCGTCCCGTCGGCAACACAATTTGGATTACCTGCATGGCCACGACCTCGCCCTGTGGTCGCAAATCACGGCCTTACCGCCGGCGACAGGTGATATGGCGGTGTTGCCCGCCAAAAAAGAGGGCACCACGCTGCGTGTCGGCCGTGCTTGGGTTCACAGTAAGTACCATCCGCGTCGCGAAGCGGAACAACTGACGGCCGCCGACACGGGGCGGTCAGCCGAGCTTACCTTGCATTTCGGTCTGGGTTTGGGTTACTTGGCGATGGTTGACGGCACCTTGCCGGCCGGTCGTCGCTTGGTATTTGAGCCCGACCCGAACTTGCTTCAAGTGGCTTTAGAGGGTCTTGATCTGCCGACGCTTTACGAACAATACCGGGTCCAGTTGTTCATCGATGAAGCGGCGTTTGGGGCCGCGCTGGAACAAGCTTTTGACCGCGGCGAAAATTTCCGCGTAACGGCGCTCCCGTTTTACCCCAAACACTACCCGGCCGCCTACGACCGTTTCCGCGAGTTGGTGCGCGCCAAGCTCGAGGCCGGCAAGGTGCGCCAAGTTACCCTCGCCAAGGTTTATCCCCATATTTTGCGCGCATCGCTGCAGTCGTTGTGGCACACCACGCGTTTACCCGCCGTCGATGGTCTGGTTGGCGGTTTTAAGGGCAAGCCCGCTGTCATTTTGGCGGCCGGACCTTCCTTGGAACGCAACCTGGTGGCGATCAAACCCTACCGTGACAAGATCGTGTTGTTCGCGGTGGCGCGCGTTGTCGCCGCCATGGAGCGGCATGGCCTGACGCCCGATTTTCTGGTTCACACCGAATCGAAGGATTACAGCAACCAAGTTTACGGCGTTTCCGGTCTCGCGAAGACGTGTCTGTTACTTTCCGACCAGTGCCACCCTGACTTTTTTCGCTTACCGGCGCGGCACATTCTGGTGTATCAAAGTGATACCAATTTGGTGACGCACTGGAAGACGCGACTGCTGCCGCAATTGCGCCACTTCCGTGTCGACAGCGGTGGTTCGGTCGCCAACGATGCCTTTTCGTTGGCTTTCGCCTTTGGTTGCGATCCCATCATTCTGACGGGGCAAGATTTAGCGGTCAGTCGCGGGCGGTCTTATTTCGATGGTGCCCGCAATCGGGCTTTTCCCTACGATCCCGAACACGTGCGCCCGGTGCCGGGATACTTCGGCACGACCGCCACGTCGCTGATTCACTACGTGACCTTTATTCATTGGTACGAGGAGGCCGCCGCCGTGCTGCGCGCTCAGGGCCGGCCGACACGGCTAATCAATGCGACCGAAGGTGGCGCCGCTTTGCGCGGGTTCACGCCGATGCGCCTGGACCACGTGCTGGCCGGTTATCGCGATGCACCAGGTGTCGATGTGGCGGGTGCCGTCGCCGCCGCCGCTGTAGCGCGGCCGTTACCAGTGGCCGCATTGCGCGACCTGGTGGCGAGCACCCTTGCCGAAATGGATGCGCACCTGCGCTTTCGCGAAGAGTTTGCGACCTTTGCCGCTTCCGTTGACGAAGAGCTCGTTGCTTTGCGGGCGCGTCCTTTACGCGACATGACGTTTTATGATGATTTGCAACGGCGGTTTGAATGGTATTACCAAGCGGTGTTCACCCTACTTGACGAAACGCCGTTGGTGGGCGGTTTCTGTCACCAGAGTTTGCAGGCCTTGCGCGATGTGCGCCGACAATCGCTACAGATTGACCGCGCCTTAGGTGCCGATGCCTTGTTCGCGCTCACCGAACGCGAGCTTACCCTTCTCCGGGAAACCGATGCGCGTATAGCCGCGGCCCAGCAACTCATTCACCAAACGCTGAACCAATTTTGCGCACGTTTAGACGAGGCCGCGGGTAAAGTTTAGTTGAGGTAGCGCGCCTAGCCGTACGCGAAGACGGAAGTGTTTCAAGTGAAACGAATGGTGTTTAAGTGTTTCAGGTTACTGGAATGAAACACCATTCGTTTAAGCTTGTGTGGGTTGTTAGTGTCTGAAAAAAAGAAGGTTAGGGAGATGGTGTGGTGGTGGGTTTGGTTGGCACAAGGCCTGCATCCGCTTAGCCTGACGAAGGGAGAGGTGAAAGATGGCGATTCCTCATGATTGGTGGATGGCTTTGCTGGGTGGTGGCTTGATTGGCTTAGCCGCCGCCGGGCTGATGTTCTTTAACGGGCGCATTGCCGGGATTAGCGGCATCTGGTCCGGTCTTTGGTTCGAACGGGGTGATCAAAGCGGCCGTTTCAGTTTTATTGGTGGTTTGTTGGCCGGCGGTGTCATTTTGCGGTTGGTCTACACGCCGGCTGTGCCCGATCTCAGCCAGGTGAGCTGGTGGCAAATGGGCTTGGCCGGGTTGCTGGTGGGGATGGGCACGCGTTTGGGAAGCGGTTGCACCAGCGGTCACGGCGTGTGCGGTCTCGCCCGATTTTCCGTGCGCTCGCTGGCCGCCACGCTCACGTTCATGGCAACCGGGTTTCTTACGGTGTTTTTGATTGGCCGAGCCGCCGCATGGTTGTGAACCCCACGGCTCGATTGGGTGTCATCGTGCAAGGCGTTGGGGAAAGCGTCGGTGTGTTTGTTAAACATGTCGCGTATGGGTCTGGTGTAATGCAGCGCGGCAGGTTGTCTGGGTGCAGCGCCGTGAATGGCCGCGTGTAGGCTGAAGGAGTGATTCAAGATGGCGCGTTTTAGTGCATTTTTCATGGGGTTGGTTTTTGCCATTGGTTTGGGGTTGAGCGGCATGACCTTGCCGTCCAAGGTGATTGGGTTTTTGGATGTAACCGGTGATTGGGATCCCGCCTTGGCGTTTGTCATGGGCGGCGCTTTGATGGTTAACGCTTTGGCTTGGCGGTTAACGCAACCGCGTGGTCGCGCTTGGTTCGGCGGTGATTTGTCGTTGCCGCGCAATAAACAGGTGGATGCCCGCTTGCTGATCGGCGCTGCCTTGTTCGGGATTGGTTGGGGCGTCGGCGGAATTTGTCCTGGTCCTGCCCTGACCTCGCTGGTGTTTCTTTCTCCTGGCATGGTCATTTTCGTTATTACCATGACGGTGGGGATGTTCGTTGGGAATTTGTTGCGTCCGGCGGTGACTGCCGCTGTCGACTTGGTTGGGCAAACAATATCCGGGTAGGCACTTACTTATTGGGGCAAATGTTAGCAATTAGTAAGAAAGTTGGGGCTATTTCCTAGCCGGTGGCGATCTGGAAAACCGATGGTTCAGGCGTAATCGCGGCACTTTTGCTTTACTTGTTGGGTGATCGGCGTAGAATATGATGAGAATTCTGTTAGAGAATTTGGCGAGGTGGTGCTGTCGCCCACCGATCCGTTGCACTCACCAATAAGTCGTGCTGCGACCGCAAACGGTTCGTTCTTTGATGTTTGTCAATGCGGCGCGGTTTGTCCTGCGTTTTGTGGTTTGGTCGAAATCCCGATCACCTTGGCGATCGTCGCCAAGCGGCCTGGCAAACCCTCTCGGTGAGAAACGCGGGCGCATTTTGAACCATTCCGGGAGCCGGCTTATGACCCAAAGCGAATTCAAGCAAATTAACGGTATTGGTCCTGCCTTGCAGGGCGCCCTTAAACAGATTGGTATCACCACCGTGGCCGAGCTCGCGGCAGCACGTCCCGCCGACTTGGCCAAGATTCGCGGGATTGGACCGGCCAAAGCCGTGCGGCTGGTGGGTTTGGCCAATGACCTAATCGAAGCGCCGAGCACACCCGCGGCCGACGACGTGGCCGACAACGCCGCGCCGGCAAGCACGCCGCCGGTTAAACAAACGGCGGCCGCTGCTGAGCCAAATACGGTGGCGCCCCACCTAGCCAAACCGGAAGATAAAGAGTCTGCCGCTGAACCAGTTCGTGCGGAAGATGTTCCTCCGTCGCCAAAGCAAACGGGCGATGACGATGCTGAACCGGAAGCGGTAAAAACACCGGCGGAACCCCAAGCTGAAGCGGCCCAAGTGAGCGCCGCCGAGGAAGCGGAAGCTGCGCAGGCGGTGGCGAAGAGAGCGGCGGAGAAGGCAGAGGGGAAAGCAGCCGAGGCCGCGGCGAAAGCAGTGGCGAAAGCAGCGGCGAAAGCGGCAAAAGCGGAAGCCAAGGCAGCCAAAGAAGCGGCGAAAGTGAAAGCAAAAGCAGCCAAGGAAAAGGCGAAAGCAGAAGCCAAGGCGGCCAAGGAAAAGGCGAAAGCAGAAGCCAAGGCGGCCAAGGAAAAGGCGAAAGCAGAAGCCAAGGCGGCCAAGGAAAAGGCGAAAGCAGAAGCCAAGGCGGCCAAAAAGGCCAAAAAAGCGAAAGCGGCGAAAAAGTCATCGGCATCGAGCAAGAAAGGGAAGAAAAGCAAAGAGAAAGCCAAGAGTTCTGGTAAAAAAGGCGGGAAATCCCCGGGTAAAGCCGAGAAACCGTCTAAAAAATCCGCATCCTCAAAGAAAAAAAAGGGTTAACACCATCCCCATCTCGGTTACGGCCGTCTCCTCACCGCCGGCGGGTTGAGGCGCCGGACAGTTAATCCGCTGCTGTTGCACCAACCTTCGCGCTTGCTCTCCAGCCCATTAACGGGTGTAATTGGTTCGTAATCCATAACGCGAGTCGACTGGAGGGTTTAAGTGGAAATCATTACGATTCCTTGCTTGCGCGATAACTATGCCTACCTCATTGTTTGCCCGGAAACGCGCCAGGCCGGTGTGGTTGATCCCTCCGAGGCCGAGCCCGTCCTCGCCGCCGTCGCCGAGGCAGGTGTGACCCTGACCGCCATTCTCAATACTCACCATCATTGGGATCATGTCGGCGGTAATAAAAAACTGGTGCAGCGCTTTCCCGATCTCGTCGTATACGGTTACGCCGGTGACCGCGACCGGATTCCGCGCCAGACCGTTTTCTTGGACGAAGGCGATGCCGTCACCATCGGGAACCTGGTCGGTTCAATTAGCCATAACCCGGGCCACACGACCGGTGCGATTACCTACTACTTTGGCGACGCGGCCTTTACCGGCGACACCTTGTTCGCCGCCGGTTGTGGTCGCTTATTTGAAGGCGATGCGACCGATATGAAACGGTCTTTGAACGATGTCATTGGCAGTCACCCGCCCGCCACGCGTTTGTTTTTTGGGCACGAATACACGGCCGCCAACCTCGCCTTTGCAATTAGCGTCGAGCCCGATAACGAAGCGGTAAAAGAAAAGTTGGCCTGGGCGCGGGCGTGCGGCGAACGGGGGGAAACCACGACGCCGACGACGGTGGCGGCCGAACGGGCGACCAATCCGTTTATGCGTTTGGACAGCGCTACCATTCACCAAACGGTTTTGCGCAACGAACCCGACAACGATTTACAGCCGGCCTCGGTTTTGCGTGTCTTGCGCGCCATGAAGGATCAGTTTTAGCCGGTTTTCACGAAGAGGCTTTGGGGGCGCGGTGGCGCAAATCGGCCGGCTCCCAGCCGTGTTGTTCCGCTAGGTGAATAAAACCGGGGGCGGGCAAGGGTTCAGCAAAGAAGAAACCTTGTACAAGGTTGCACTCGCATGAGGAAAAGAAACCGAGGTCGTCGACATTTTCCACGCCCTCGCCGACGACGTTGATGTCGAGCTTGTGGGCCAGCTCGCTCAACGCCCGGCACACCCGCGAAATGTTTTGATCGTTGGGGTATTGGGCCAGAAACGACCGGTCCAGCTTGACGGAGTTCACTGGGTACTGGGTTAACCAATCCAGTGGCGAAGCGCTGCCGCCGAAGTTGTCGACAACCAAGTTGACCTTAAGCCCGGCAATCCGTTTGAAGAAGGACTGGTGGTGTCGGCTGTTGTGGATGCACGCCGCACTGATTTCCAGCGCAAGATCCTCGGCAGGGAAATGGGTTTCCGCCAAAATGTGCTCGAGGTGTTCGCAAAATTGCTCGTCGAGGCACTGGCGCGACGATAAGTTGATATTAAGTCCCAAACGAGGTAAGCCGCGATCGCGCCAAGCCGCGACCTCGCGACAGGCCTCGCGCGCGACCCAGAGGCCGATTGGCGAGATTAGTCCGCTGGATTCAGCCAAATCCAAAAAGTCTTTGGGTAAGAGCAGGCCGTGTTGGGGATGTTGCCAGCGCAAAAGTGCTTCGGCGGCGACAATACGGCCGGTTTCGGGATCAATCAGCGGCTGGTAAAAAATGCGAAACTGGCCTAGCGCCAGCGCCTGGTGTAGGTCGCGCTCCAGGCCTAAACGACGGCCGGCGTTGCGGCTCATGGCTGGATGGTAGAAGCGATATGTGTTCTCGCTAATGTCTTTGGCTTCGTACATGGCGGTGTCGGCAAGCTGCAGCAGCGACTCCGGGTTGAGGCTGTCGTCGGGGAAGATGGAAATACCGATACTGCCCGAAATAGACACCTCTTCACCGTCCAAGTTGAAGGGTTGTGCCAGGCGCTTCAGTATTTTTTCGGCCACGCGCTCGGCGCCCTCGCGATCGATGAGGTCGTTGAGGATGGCGATGAACTCGTCCCCGCCAAGACGCGCCACTGTGTCGCTGTCGCGCAGGCAGTCTTCGAAGCGACGGGCGGCGATTTGTAGGAGTTTATCGCCGCAGCCGTGGCCGAGAAAATCATTGATCCATTTGAAACGATTGAGGTCAATGAACAGCACCGCCAGTTTGCCGCCTCGCCGTGTGACCGCCTTGGTCGCCTGTTTGAGGCGATCAAAGAACAAAACACGGTTGGGCAAATTGGTGAGCGAGTCATAGTTGGCACGTCGGAAATTCTCTGCCTCAATAGCCTTGCGCGCCGAAATGTTTTTAATGGTGCCCGCTACGGCCAGGCTCCGGCCCTGTTGATCGGCCGTCACAGTTTGGGTCGAGACGGCCAGCCAGTGGAAGTTGCCATTGGGCATGGCGAAACGGACCTCGGCCTCCATTTTGGTGACTTCCCCGTGCAGCAAGGCGCGCAATTGTTTGACCAGGCGACGGCTGTCTTGCGGGTGAACCCGGCGCCGGAACCACAACCAAAAGAATCGAATTTCGGGCAGGTCTTCAGCGGTGCCGGCGATGGTGTGGTCGCAATTAGGGCCGAGGAAGCCACGACTGAGATCGGTAGCGAGCTCGAAGAACCCGGTTTCGCCGGCACGTAACGCGGCGGCGAAGCGTTGTTCGCGTTTGGAGAGCGGCACCTGTCTTTGGCGGCAATGGCGTGCCATCAGGCGCAACTCCATTTGAAGGAGCTCCAACCAACGACCAGCTCCATCGACGATGATGTAATTGCCTTTACTGTGGTGCAGCAACTGCTCCAGTTGGTCGATTTGGTCGGGGCGGCCAATAAAAAACAGGCGCGCCCAAACTTGGCGATCAGCGTAAGCGAGGAGGTCGGCGGGTAGGCCGACGTCTAAAAAGATCAGGTCGAAGATCGGCCTGCGGGTTCGTTCCTCGAGTAATTCGGGGGGCACCACCTCAATATGAAAGGGATGAGGCGACAGGCGGTTGTCCACTTGACGGACGGCTTCTATCACTGCCTGGCGCAGGGCCGGGCGACGCTCGCACAAAAGGACATTCACGGGATGCTGCATGAGGTTACCTTCGAAGTGTCAGGGGCATTTACGAATGTTCGTATCCTTGGATGATTGGGCTGTCACACCGAAGGTTGCGCGTTCAGGTGGTCGAGGGCCTATCGCAAAGTGATGGGAGCGCCGACCCGTATCCCGCGCCGCTAGCGGGCCTGCCGGCGAGACGCGGTTGTTTGGGGTTTGGGTGCCGAAAACCACTTTCCCATCTGCTTTGTCAATGTCCTGCTCTGGCTCAATCCAACGGTTGGAAAACCCAAACCTACCCGATCCATCAAGTGCGGCGGGCAAGGATAAAAAAGAAGGAAGTTATTGCGAGGTTGTGCAAACTTCGAGGGGTTTTTCAATCATACAACAATCAAACTTGCGAAGTGTGATGAAAAGTGCTTGGTGTGTCAAAAGTTTTGTCCCTGATGAATTTGACGTGGGTGGCTTCTTGGCGTCCGTGAATGCCGTTTCTGACAATTGATCGCCAGGCACGTGAGTGACGCTCCTGGGTCAGGGTGATGTGTTGATCCTGAAGAAGGCTATAGATAACATAGTGCAGAAAAGCTCGTAGGTCATCTTTTTGGTGACGGAAATTACAAAAAAATAAGTCGTTTTGTGGTGTTCAATGAATGCCGCCTGTGGCTTTTTTCGGGAAGTGAAATGATTCGTGGGGCGATATTTCCGTTTTTTGAGCGGCGTCGTCTTTTGACACGTTGCTTGTTGGAGGGTGGTTAAATGGTCTGGGGTTGGGGATTAAGTATTTTGTTTTAATATGCTTGCTGGTGTTCCTGACGGCTGGAATGCGGGTTTTTCATTTCTGCTTCAGAATTCAGATGAGAAATACCTGCGCCGCGCCGATAGGTTGTTAGACAGCATCTGCTTCTACTTGGGGGACGCCTTGGCCGACCAAACTACCCTCCCACATCACCAAACCAGTTACCAACGCACGGTTGTTTTGGGCGACTTACACGGTGATCTCGATACCGCGTTGCGTAGCCTGGCCGCCAAGCAACTGTTGCGTTACGACGGCGACCTTGAGCGGGTCATCGCCCTCTTGCGCGCCGGCGCCACGAACGGCGATCACGCCGAACTGGAGGCAATGGTTCTTTCACAGCCGCAGCGGGTGCAGCTCGTGTTTCTCGGCGATTTGCTCGACCGCTATCATCAGGGTTACCATTTAATCCAGTTCCTCCAGCGAATACGGTGGCGCACGTTTGGTATCGATCTTGAGGTGCTGATGGGCAACCACGACCTTCACAATTTGCAATTTTTCGCGAACCCACTGGCTGTCTTCCAAATCTACAAAGAATCCGAGCACATGCAAGTGGAGGTCATGGATTTCATTGGCCGCATGGGTTTGGTTCAAAGTGTATCCGGATTTATGAGTCTTCACGGCGAGGAGATTGCCGCCTTGCAACAGCGCTTTTACCGCGACGGCGCCTTGTCTTTCGCGTTGGGTCAGGGGACCGAGGTGACCTATCGTTACGAATGCGACCTCGCCGCGCTGGCCGACGATGTTGTCGGCGGTTGGAACGATGTATGGCGGCGCTTGGGCCAGGTTGGCGATGCCTTCGGTTTCTCCTTTGAGATTGTTCCCAGTTGGCAGGAAAGCTTAGCCGGCTTTAGTCGCGGCCTTGCACGACGCGTCCTGGGCGATGACTACTGGAATGTGTGGGATTTGTTGCCGCCCTGGCTGGCCTCCTGTGGTGACCAAGACGGTTACGACCCGCGCCTGCGTTTTGCCAACGTGGTGCTCGATATGGACGAAAACCTGCAACCCCGGCGCTTTTTGCTGGTGGATTGGCGCGTCATTGCCATGGTTTGGCGTCGCCATTACGGCGATTTTTTCCGAAGCATGGATGTCATGCATTTGGAAGGGAATACGCTGTATGTTCACGGCGGGCTTTCGCCGCAAACCCTGGTTGACCACTTCGGTTTCGGGGTCATGTACCACCTTAGTTCGCAGCGTTACCACAACCCCGAGGATCCACGCCGGTTTGGTTTGATGCGCGCGGTCAATCGCGTGAATCGCTTGGCTCGCCAAGTGGTTGACAACGCGCTCGGCGATGTCGGATTCCGTTCCACCTGTGGTGTTGAGATTATCGATGGGATTGGCAGTCGACGCGGTGGTCGCGCCGGTTTTACCGAGTTCGGTGGGCCTATGTGGGCCGACTTTGATTTTCTCAATCAAATGACTTACGAAAGCGAGCAGGTGCGTTTGTTGTATCAATCCTTCATTCGTGCCGGTGGTTTGCGTCGTGTGGTCTGTGGCCATACCCGTTTTGATGAACCCAGCCGGCCCGATCTGCGCTACCTGCGCCTGCAGGTTATGGCCGACTTAGGTTTGGATTACATCTGCGTCGACAATAGCTGTTCGCGCGGCTATCGCTTGGAGCCGGTACTAAATGGCATTGAAATCAACGGTGACGGCGTCATCGCCGATGCCGGCCAAACCCGGTAAAGACCGACTCAGGCGAAGTGCTGCAGCCAAAAACGGGTTTCGGCTTCGGGATCCTCGGCTTCGGTGATCGCGGTGATGACGGCCAAAGAATCGGCCCCGGCCGAAAGTAGCGTTTTGATGTGCGGTTTTTTAATGCCGCCGATGGCCACCAGAGGGTAGGACAAACTGCGGCGCCAGCGTCGCAAAGCTTCAATGCCTTGTGGCGCGAAGCTCATTTCCTTGGTGGTGGTTGCGAAAATTGGACCGATCGCCATGTAGGACGGCCGCAGCGCCAAGGCACGGGCCACTTCCCAATAGCAATGGGTGCTGACACCCAGGCGCAGGCCGGCGGCGGCAATGGCGGCGAGGTCGGCGTCGATGAGGTCGTCCTGACCCAAATGGACGCCGTAGGCGCCTTCCGCGATGGCGATCTCCCAGTAATCGTTTATGAAGAGGCGGCAGTCAAAGCGGCGAGCCACGGCCACGGCTTGGCGAATCTCGTGGATAAGCGCCTGGCCGCTGAGGTTCTTGACCCGTAATTGGCAGGTTTTCACACCCAGCGGTAACAAGCGTTCCAGCCATGCGCTGGAATCGAAAATCGGGTAAAACCCGAGCCGTTCAGAACCGCAGTCGGGAAACTTTAATCGGTCGGTGGCGGCCGTTGCGCTGGACGTCAACCACGGCAGGTCGCCTTCGTACTCGGGCCAATCAGTGGGACACACCGGCGCACTGCCGGCGCCGAGCGGCTCGGCTAATCGAATCGCTTGGCTGACAAAGGCTTTGGCGATGACGAGGGCGTCTTTGACGTCGTAGCCTAAAGCCAGTGCCGCCGCCAACGCCGACGACAGGGTACAGCCCGAACCGTGGTTGTTACCGCGCGGCAGACGTTCCGACGACAGCCACAGCGATTCGTCACCATTGGTCCAATAATCTTGGGCCAGTTCCTGCTCGCCGTGACCACCTTTAATGAGAACCGACCTGCAGCCCAGGGCAAGCAGATCGGCGGCGGCGCTTTCGATGTCGGTGTGGTTGTCCAGGCGACGGCCGAGCAGCGCTTCCGCTTCGGGCAAGTTGGGTGTCAGGATTGTGGCCAGCGGAATCAGCAAATCGCGCAAACTTTGCACCGCGTCCGATTGCAACAGCACACTGCCGCTGGTGGAGATCATGACCGGGTCGATGACGATTGGAACCTTGAGGTCGTTGATGTTTTGGTGAACCGCGAGGATTGTTTTTTTGTCGGCCAACATGCCGATTTTGACCGCGCGCGGTGGAAGATCACTGCGCAGTGTGCGGCACTGGGCGTGGATCATCTCGGTTTCGGTGATGGCGATGGAAGCAACCGTCACCGTGTTTTGCGCGGTAAGCGCGGTGATGACGCTACAGCCATGGGTGCCCAGTGCACTAAACGTTTTGAGATCGGCCTGAATACCGGCACCGCCGCCGGAATCGGAGCCGGCAATGGTCCAACAAATGGGGCGTCGCCGGCCGTGATGGTGTTCCGCTTCACGCGGGGTTGGGTTCATGACGGTTCTCCATGCCAGAACGGGGTGCCGACAGTGGGCGTACTGGGGCTGGCGAAATTGCGTTTCGGCATGACGCCGGCTTCGTAGGCCAAACGGCCGGCGGCGACAGCGCCACCGAACGCGGTCGCCATGGCGACGGGATCCTGGGCCAATGCGACCGCGCTGTTAATCAGAACGCCGTCGTAACCCATCTCCAGCGCGCGCACCGCGTCTGAGGGTTTTCCGATGCCGGCGTCGACAATTAAACTAATATGGGGCAGGCGTTTGCGAATCATTTCCAAGTTGAACGGATTGAGCAAACCCTGGCCGGATCCAATCGGTGAGGCCCACGGCATAACGGTTTTACAGCCTGCTTCGGCCAAACGCGTGCAAAGCACCAAGTCGTCGGTGGTGTAGGGGAACACCTCAAAGCCTTGTTTGATTAATTCCTCGGTGGCTTCTAATAAGCCGACCGGATCGGGTTGCAGGTTGTAATCGTCGCCGATGACTTCCAACTTGATCCAAGGCGTGCCGAACACCTCGCGTGCCATTTGTGCAACCGTAATCGCTTCTTTGACGGATCGGCAGCCCGCCGTGTTGGGCAAAATGCGTTTGCCTAGATCTTTGATGTAGTCCCAAAACTGTTCGCCGCCACCGTCGGTTGGGTTTTGGCGGCGCAACGAGACCGTGACCACGTCGGCGCCTGAAGCTTCAATGGAACGGCGCATGATTTCTGGTGAGGGATAAAGCGCGGTACCGATCAACAGCCGGCTCAAATCGCGACATTCGGGAAGGTGCCACATATCAGCCTCCTTGCATGGGCGAAAGCACTTCAAGCGATTCACCGCCACGTAAGGTCACCTCGGGATAACGGCTACGCGGCACAAAATCACCGTCGAGCGCGACCGCGAATCCGCGGCCCTGAAAGCCTTTTTCCGCGAGGAATTTGTCGAGACGCGTGGGTTGCGTCAAGCGATTCGCTTCGCCGTTTAACTTAAGCTCAATCATAAGCCGACCTCCGGGGCTGCTGTGTGCAGCCATCATAAGACGAAACAGGACCCCTGCCAACGGCAAGGGTTGAATTGGCCCGTCGCCGCGTTAGCGACCTTGGTGGGCGGTGCTGGACGAAGGGTGGAACAGGGCGGGATAGGGCGCAGCTCGACCCGCCGCGAAAGCGGTTACGGCCGCCACTAATGCCGGTGCAATGAGGAAACCGTGGCGATAACAGCCGTTCACGCGCAGCAGGCCGGTCTCGTCGCGCAAGGCCGGGTTGTTGTCCGGCAAAGCGGGGCGACAGTGTACCCGTGTTTCCAAGATACGTGCTTCGGCGAACCCGGGATGCAGGCTGTAGGCCGCCGAGAGCAGTTCCAGCGCGGAACGAACGGTGACGGCGCCCATATCGTCGCTTTCGATTTGGGTTGCGCCAATCAACACCTGACCCTGGGGTCGCGGCGTGATGTAAATCGGGTAACGTGGATGCATTAAGCGAACCGGCCGTGATAAACGGACTTCGGGTGCGTGCAGACGCACGATCTCGCCGCGCACGCCACGCAGGTCGGCCCAATCTGAACGGGCACCGAGGCCGCGGCAGTCGAGGACGAGGTCAAAGTCAAAACGGGCGTTGTCGGTTTCCAGCACACCTGGCGCCACCGACGTAACCGGCGTTGCGTGATGCCAGGTCACGTCCGCCGCCTGCAGTGCCTTGGCCAGCGCCGGCAACAACATTCGCGGTTCCAGTTGGCCTTCTGGTTCCAAAAACAGCGCACGGGCGAAACGCGGCGCCAGTTCCGGCTCTAGCTCAGCCAAACCACGGCGATCGAGTTCGTGTAAGCGCGCGCTGGTGGTGTTTTTGCGTTGAACCTGAGTGCGAAAAGCCTCGAGTTCACGCTGGTCCTGTTGGTGGGCGACCACCAAACTGCCGTGACGTTCGAAAAACACCGGCTCGGGGAGCCGGTCGATCAATGCCGCCCAGGCCTCGAGTGACCATAACCCCATTTCAGTGATCAGCGGTTCGGCCTTTTCCAGTTCGGCCAACGGCGTTAACATACCGGCGCCCACATATGAGCAACTGTTGGTACCGGCTTGTTGGTCGCGGTCGAACAGGGTCACCGACCAGCCTTCGTGATGCAGTGCCAGGGCCGTCATGCGGCCGATCAGGCCCGCGCCCGCAATACCCACGGTTCGGCTCAAACGGGCCTCCTCAACAATCTCAAAACGCGGCGGGGACGCAAGACGCGCCCCCGCGCGTGACTATTTGAGTGGGACGTAAACCTTGGAACCGCTGTCGCGGAATTCCTTGGCTTTTTTATCCATGCCTTCTTGCAGGGCGTCGTCTTCACCGAGGTTGTTGTCGCGCGCATAGTCGCGAACCTCTTGTGTGATTTTCATCGAGCAAAACTTGGGACCGCACATGGAACAGAAGTGCGCGACCTTTGAAGAATCCTTGGGCAGCGTTTCGTCGTGGAACGAACGCGCCGTTTCGGGATCCAGTGCGAGGTTGAACTGATCTTCCCAGCGGAATTCGAAACGTGCTTTGCTCAGTTCGTCGTCCCAAGCGCGCGCCGAGGGGTGACCCTTGGCGATGTCGGCGGCGTGGGCCGCAATCTTGTAGGTGACGATACCGGTTTTGACGTCGTCGCGATTGGGCAGGCCCAGGTGTTCTTTAGGCGTGACGTAACACAGCATCGCGGTACCGTACCAGCCGATCATGGCGGCGCCGATGCCCGAGGTGATGTGGTCGTAGCCTGGCGCGATGTCGGTTGTCAGCGGGCCGAGCGTGTAGAACGGTGCTTCGTGACAGTCGCGCAGTTCTTTGTCCATGTTCTCTTTAATCAAGTGCATCGGTACGTGACCCGGCCCTTCGATCATGACCTGGACGTCGTGTTTCCACGCGACTTGGGTCAACTCACCGAGTGTTTCCAGCTCGCCGAATTGGGCGCGGTCGTTGGCGTCGGCCAAGGATCCGGGACGCAAGCCGTCGCCGAGCGAGAAGCTCACGTCGTAGGCTTTCATGATCTCGCAAATCTCTTCGAAATGCGTGTACAGGAAGTTTTCGCGGTGGTGGGCCATGCACCATTTCGCCAAAATGGAACCGCCGCGCGAGACGATCCCGGTCACGCGATGCTGGGTGTGCGGTACATAACGCAGCAGTACGCCGGCGTGGATGGTGAAGTAATCGACGCCTTGTTCTGCTTGCTCAATCAGCGTGTCGCGGTAAAGTTCCCAGGTCAATTCTTCAGGAACGCCGCCGACCTTCTCCAGCGCTTGGTAAATGGGAACCGTTCCAATCGGTACCGAAGCGTTGCGAATAATGTAATCGCGCGTGGTGTGAATGTTTTTCCCGGTGGACAAGTCCATCACCGTGTCGGCGCCCCAGCGCGTCGCCCACACCATTTTTTCCACTTCTTCTTCAATGGAACTGGTCACCGCGGAGTTGCCAATGTTGGCGTTGATTTTTACCAAGAAGTTGCGGCCGATAATCATGGGTTCGATTTCGGGGTGGTTGATATTGGCCGGGATAATGGCGCGGCCTTTGGCAATTTCATCACGCACGAATTCCGGGGTAATAACGGGTGGGATCTGGGCGCCGAAGGGGTTGCCGGCCAAACGCAGATCGCGCTCGCGGCTGACGGCATCGTTGAGTGCCTCGCGTTTGATGTTCTCGCGAATGGCGATGTATTCCATTTCCGGCGTAATCACACCCTTGCGGGCGTAGTGCATTTGGGTAACGTTGGCACCGGCTTTGGCTCGGCGCGGTTGGCGTAGCAAATCCGCTTCGGTGGCGATTTTGCCGGCCGTGGCCGAGTAGCCGTTGTCAACCGGTTTAACCTGACGGCCTTCGTAGGTTTCCGTATCGTTGCGGGCTTCAATCCACGCTTGACGCAACGGCGCCAAGCCCTTGGTCGGATCAATGGTGGCTTCGGGGTCGGTATAGGGGCCCGACGTGTCGTAAACGGTGAAGGTCTCACCGTTGGTCAAACTGATCTCGCGCATGGGGACGCGTAGCTCGGGATGAAGCGATCCCGATTGGTAAATTTTCCGTGACGCGGGGAAGGGTTCTCGTGTGATCCGTGCGTTCGGGCTAATGACTGATTGTTCGTCTCTTGCCATCAAACTGCTCCTTATCATCGGTGACTGCACCGGCCGACTCATGGGGGCGCAAGGTGCGCGCCGCTTAAAAATGGGACTGAGTCCGGGGGGTCGCGTCATGAAATCCCTTCGCGATCCACGCGGCCGAGTCCGAGTGGGCAAGGGCCTGGTTTTTCGCTTTAGAAGGCGTCATGACCCGTGCGGCTTCGGCTCAGGTCGGAGTGAAGGGCAAATCATACCATCTTTAGGCCGGCAAAACCCATTTCGCGTGGCCGCCGGCGCTTTTTCGAGGCAAGTGCCTTATTGGCCGGTGAGGTAGAAGCGGAAGACCGCAATAAAAACGATGCTCACCAAAAACAGGGTCGGCACCTCGTTGAGTAGGCGGCATTGACGCGAGGTGAGGTGGACATCGTCGCTTTCAAAGCGGCGGCGGGTTTTGCCGACGAAACCGGTATAACCCGCCAAACCCAACAGCAGGGTCAATTTAATGTGTAACCAGGGCTGTTTGAACAGGCCTGGCTGCAAGGCCAACATGCTGAAGCCGAACACAAAGGTTGCCACCATGCCGGGCACCGTGATGATTTTGTAGAGCTTGCGCTCCATCGTTTTCAGCATGCGCACGCAGCCGGCGTCCTCGGCATTTTCCGTGTGGTACACGAACAGGCGGAACATGTAAAACAGGCCCGCGAACCAGGTGACCATTGCGATCAGGTGCAGGGCTTTGAACGTGAAGTAAAGCATGGTGTCCTCGCGACCGCCGCGGCGGCGCCGGTTTACAGATCGTCGTGGCGGAAGCTTTTCACCGTTTCCACAAAGGCGGCCACGTTTTCGATGGGCGTTTCCTTGTGGATGCCGTGTCCAAGATTGGCGATGTAGCCGGACTGACCATGGTTGATCTCCAGCATCGCCTTGGTACGACGGACGATGTAATCCTTGTCGGCAAAGAGGATCATCGGATCCAGGTTGCCTTGGACGGCGTAGTCCTCGCCCAAAATGCGGCGTGACTCGGCCAGCGGCATCGTCCAATCCAAACCGATGACGTCGGCTTCCGAGGTGCGCAGGAAGCTGCGGTAGTGGGCCGCGTTTTTAATGAACAAAATGCGCGGCACACCCAGCATGCTGGTGCGCTCGATGATCTTTTTAATGTAAGGGAACACGAACTGCAGGTAATCGTAAGCCGACAGGGCGCCGCCCCAACTGTCGAAGATTTGAATCGCGTTGGCGCCGGCGGCGACCTGCGCTTTCAAATACTCAATCGTCGACAAGGTGAAGTGTTTCATCAGCGCGCGGAAGGCGACCGGGTTGGCGTACATCCAGCGACGTACGTACTCAAAGGTTGAGCCGCCGTGGCCCTGAATCGCGTAGCAGGCCAGCGTAAACGGCGCGCCGCAGAAACCGATCAGGGCTTTTTCGGGTGCCAGCTTGGCGCGGGTCATACTAATCGCTTCCATCAGGTACCCGAGGTCTTTGCCGATATCGGGATCGGCCAGCGCGGCCACGTCCTGTTCCGTGCGAATCGGGTTGTCGATGACCGGGCCTTCGCCTTTGGCGAAACGCAGTTGCAGACCCATCGGCATCAGCGGCAGCAAGATGTCGGCAAAAATGATGGCGGCGTCGACGTCGAAGCGGCGGATCGGTTGCAGCGTCACCTCGGTGACGACGTCGGGCTTGGCGCACATTTCCAGGAAGGAATATTTGGCTCGAATTTCGCGATACTCGGGCAGATAGCGACCGGCCTGGCGCATAAACCAAATCGGCGGTCGCGGTGTGGGTTTTCGATAACACGCATCAATAAAAATCATTGAACAATCCCCTCCTCAGCGGCGGCCTTGAGCCCGTCGACCAGCAGATCCAAATCTGTCTCGGTCATGGCGGTGTTCAAGAAACCAACCTCGTAGGACGACGGCGCCAGATAAATGCCGCGGTCCAACATAAAGCGGTGCAATTTTCCGTAGATTTCGCCACTCTCGGCGGCGATGGCTTCAGCCGTGCGCGGAGCTTGCGCGCGTTTGAAGTAGAACCAAAACAGGGAGCCCAGGCGAATGTAATCCATGTCGGCCAAGGCGGCCGTTACGGGTGCCAAGCGCTTGTCCAGATAGGAACCCAGGCGTTCAATTTGGGCGGGCACGTCGGTCGCGAAATACGCCGACAGCGTGGCATAGCCCGCCGCCATCGCGACCGGGTTGCCGGAGAGTGTGCCCGCTTGGTAAACCTTGCCCAGCGGTGCGATGTGGTGCATGATCTCGGCGCGACCGCCGTAGGCTCCGACCGGCATGCCGCCGCCGACGACTTTGCCCAAACAAACTAGGTCGGGGACGACATCGTAGTGGCGGTAAGCCATCACCTCGGGCATACGGAAACCGGCGAGCACTTCGTCGAAAATTAAGAGTGCGCCGTGTTTGTCGCAGAGTTCGCGCACACCTTTTACATAGGCGTGGTCTTGAATCAGTAGGCCGTTGTTGGCCGGCACGCCTTCAATGACGACGGCTGCGATTTCGTGGCCGATTTGGTCCAGCAATTTGCTCAAACCGGCGAGATCGTCAAGCGGAGCGCCGGCCGTGAGTTCGGCAAAAGCCGCCGGTACACCGGCCGAGCTTGCCGTGCCGAAGGTGGCCAAGCCACTGCCCGCATCTACTAATAAATAATCGACATGGCCGTGATAGCAGCCGCGAAATTTCAGCACTCGGTCCCGGCCCGTGTAGCCGCGTGCCAGGCGAATCGCCGACATGACCGCTTCGGTGCCGCTATTGACAAACCGCATCATGTCGACCGCGTCGAGCTTGTCGACCACGAGTTGGGCCAGTGCGACTTCTTCTTTGACCGGGGTGCCAAAGGTCCAGCCACGCTGAACCACTTCCATAATCGCTGCTTGCACTTCGGGGTGGCGGTGGCCGAGGACCAGCGGACCCCAGGAACCGCAAAAATCGAGGTAGCGGTTGCCGTCAACGTCGGTTAGGTAGGTGCCTTCGCCTTTTTCCATGAAAATTGGGGTTCCGCCGACGGAACGAAAGGCGCGGACGGGTGAGTTGACGCCCGCCGGGAGGACTTTAACTGCTTGTTCGTACAGTGTTTTCGATTGCTTCATGCGCTTCTCTGAGTTTCCTTCGTTTCGTTTTCGGTTGACGTTAATCGGCCCAGGTTCGTGGTGAAACGAACAACAATCGCCGTTTGTTGGGTTACTTCGGGGCCCAGTGATCAGGAGTCGGCAACTCTCGGATCAATGTAGCCGTCTCGGGGCGGCTTGGCTGAAAATCTACGGTCCATCCTAGTCGGCGAACCGCTGCCGCCGTTGACGGACCGATTACCGCGACTCTTGGAGGAGATTTTTGATAGGAGCTGAAATAATCCAACGCGGTTGTAGGTGCCTGAAAATATACCATGCTGCCGGCGTCAACGGGGGGAAAAACTTTAGAAAGTTTATGCGTTGCATAAACCTCGCATAAGTCGACCGCGCCGGAAGGGAAAGCCCTGGGAACGGTGTCTTTGCTGTGATTGCCGCACAGGAATAAAAGCTTAACCGTGGCGGCTTCGACGCGTGTTTTTAGCGCGCTGACCAGGGCCTGCGCGTTGGCCGGCGGGGCCGCTGCAAACCAGCATTCGAAGCCGGCCAGGAGGCGGTGGGTGGCGCCGCCGACTGCAGCAACCGGCGGGATCGTCGTCGGCGCCTGTTCGCTTAGCCAGGTCGCTGCCTGTTTCGAGGTGACCACCACCGCGTCGTAGCCGGCCCAATTGGGAGACGCGGTTTTGTTGAAAACCACTTCGCGGAACGGATGGTGAATCACTTGCCAGCCTTTGTCGGCAAGTGCGTTGGTGGTCGCTATTGGGATCGGGTCGATTTGGGTGAAGTACAGCTTCATGACGCCGTCCCTGTTTTGCGAGTGGGTTACAAGTTCAGCGCCTTCATGGTGTCCGCCACCAGTTGGTCAATGCTGGGCGCGCGGTGTTGGAAAAACAGCGGTTCGGTGCGGTTGCCGATCGCGCCTTGGAAGACGTGAATAGCAAACGCCTGATCGACGGCTTCGATGTAAACACCTAGCGGCATTTGGCAGCCGCCTTCCATGGCGCTGAGGATGCGGCGTTCGCCTTCGCTGACCGCCGCGCTGAACGGGTGGTGCAGGAAATTGAAGTCGCGCGACTCGTCGGCGCGGACTTGCATCGCCAGTGCGCCTTGTGCCGGTGCCGGCACCAGTTCAAGCGCTGAAAGTGGGTAAAAGTGCAAGTCGGGACGCTGGATGTCGAGGCGATTCAAGCCGGCGCAGGCAAGGACAATCACGTCGGCGACACCGTCTTCCATTTTTTGAATGCGCGTTGGTACGTTGCCGCGAATCGGCGTGAACCGGGCCTCGGGCGAACGGGCCTGCAAGCCTGCGACGCGGCGGTTTGAGCTGGTGCCCACGGTCAAACCGTTGAGGTTAAAAAAGCCGTCCGCGTTTTTCTCGAGCGGCTGCTTGGCGACCAAGCAGTCGCGCGCATCCTCGCGTTCGGGGATGGCGATAATTTTCAGGTTGGGCGGTGATTGGGTTGGCAAGTCTTTGAGGCAGTGGACCGCGAGGTCAATTGTGCCGTCGAGCAAAGCTTGCTCGATTTCCGCGGTAAAAAAACCCTTGCCTTCCATTTTATCGAAGCGGTCCTTGACGACGTCGCCTTTGGTGCGAATGATTTCGATGCTTGCGTCGAGACCGTTTTTTTGAAGTTGTGCTTGCGTCCAGTGGGCTTGCACCAATGCCAGTTTACTGCCGCGCGTGCCGATTTTGATCATGATACCTGCGATTTAAAGAGTGGTGATTTCTCGGCGATTTGGCGGGTATAGGCGTCGACCGCCTCGGGGCCCAGTTCTTTGGCCACCCCTTTGAGGCCGAGAATAGGAATATTGGTCAGCTTTTTGACCAGAACATCAATCGTTGCTTGCAGTTCCGCGGTTAACTCGTCGCCCAATTGGTTTTGCTTGTCTTTGAGCAAGTGCTGCAGGGCGCGTTGGCCGGTTTCGCGGAAGTGATTGGAGATCGCTTTATTATAGTCGGCCAAGTCGAGGTCGAGCCAGGACTGATTGACCTTCATTAAACCCTCGTCGAACAGGGGCTCGGCTTTGGGGATTTCGGCTTGGCGCGCGGCGCGGTTGGCCGCCAGGATTTCTTCCATTTGGGCCAAGTCGAAGTAGGTCACGCCCGCCAATTCGCCCGCCGCTTCTTCGACGTCGCGCGGTAAAGCTGCGTCGAGGACTAGGGCGTTGGGGTTGTGGCGTGCAAACCAGGCTTTGCTGAAGAGTGCGTGCGGGGCGCCGGTGGCCGTGATCATCACGTCAAACGGTTGGGGCGTTTCCAAGAAGTCGCTCAGGGCGACGGCGCTGCCGCCGTAGTTTTCCGCTAGTTCGGTTGGCAGTGTGCGGTTGACAAATACCAGCTCAAAATCTTTGGATTTCACAAACGTCGGTAAAATGCTGGTGATAAAGTGACCCGCGCCCACGAAAACCACGCGTTTGCCCGGTTTTTTTGCCACGTAATCGCGCGCTTTTCGGTGCGCCAAGGAGCCCATCGATACCACGTTCTTGGTGATGTTGGTTTGGTGGCGCACCTGTTTGGAAACGCGCAGCGCCATGTCGATCACAATGTTGAGGCGTGAACCCAGGTGGCCGTGTTTCTTGGCGAAACGCGCTTGATCTTTAATTTGTTTGGTGATTTCGGTTTCACCCAGCACCATCGAATCCAGCGAACCCGCCACGCGGAACAGGTGTTTGACCGCTGCTGCATCGCGATAGTGGTAAAAATCGCCGCGACTCAGACGACGACCCATCGACGTCGCCGCTGCCGCCAAAAAGGCCTCGCAAAATGCGTCGTCGTCGATCTCGAAACGGTTGGGGGCGTAAATCAGGAACTCGCGACGGTTACAGGTCTGCAGGAAGAAGATTTCGTCGATTGCCAAATTGGCGCGAACTTCCGTCAGAAACGCGGAAATGTCTTCAGGCTGTGCCCATTGGACTTTGGCGACCTGTTCGAGTTCCGTGCGTTTGAAACTGGTTCCGATGATGTGTAATGCGTCGTTCATGGCTCCCACCGTTTTCAGCGCAATTGGGGTTACGCGATGGCTTTAATCTACACCAGAAGGAGGGGCGTCATGGCAAAAGCTAGCGTTAAATCTTGTTGACGTTGTTTACAAAAAGTTCACATCGTGTTTCTTTGGTTTAAGTTATTTGTTTTCAGTGTTTTGTCGTCTTGTCTTTTCCGCGTTGGTGACGCTTTTAAATAGGACAAAATCGATTCTAATTGTCTTTTCTCCAAATTTGACATTTCTTGCTATTTGGTTTTGGTGTCAAATTGACTTGTTCTTTTGGTGTTCATGTGTCAAAAAGTAAACTTTTTGGTGATTTGAAGGTTGAGGCTAAAGTCCACCGCCGGCCCGTCGCTCGTGATGTCTTCCGAAAACGTGAGCTGACCTTCGCCGTTGCCGCCCCATCCGAACCGCCAACCCACGATAAAATTGACCGCGTCGTCTTCCAGCACCTTGAGCCCGGTTTGTTTGAACGGGGACCGGCCCCAATCGAGTTGGGCGACCCATGAACTACGGCGACCTTGGCTGCGTTCAAGCGCGATCGACATAAATGCGAAGTCCTCGCGTTGAACGGATTCCCAGCCGGCGGGTGTCCCCAAGCTGATCCAGCCGGCTTGGCCGTGTAGGTGGTAACGCTCACCGCGCCGTCGCATCAGGAAACTTGTCCCGAAATCGCTTTTGTCACTCGTCCACCCTTCCGACCCCCAGGGGCTTTTCCAAATCAGGTTGGCGCTTATTTGCCCGCGTCGGCCTTGCCACAAGCCCCGTTTGAGTGTTATCACCGGGTCGCTAAAGCCCGAGATTGGGTCGGGTTGGTTGATTAGCGCGGGGCCGTCTTGCGGGCCCAGGTAGAAGCTGTGGCTGTTGTTGGCGACGTCCTCGCGGTTGTCGTTGGGCAGGTTCAACAGGCCGTGGAATTCCTGGATGAAGTGATCGAGGAAGCCGCCGCGCGTTTCGTGGTGGGCCAGCTCGAGGCCTATTTCCCAATGTTTGGCGAGGCCGACCCGAATGCCGCCGTGATGGCTCCAGAGCTCAAAATCGACACTTTGAATGTAGGAATCGTTTGATTCTCGTTCGAATACGTTGGCGTAGGCGCTGCCGAGTGTCCATTGCCAGGTGCCCTGTGCGAGGATCGCGGTTCCGTCGACACGTGGGTTGAGAAAACGTTGGAAAATCGGGTTCCGTTCGCGGGTATTTAGTGGGCCGAGCGGCTCCTGAGCTGTTAACGGCAGCCAGGCAAAGGCTGCCAAAAGCAGAGTGAAGAATTTCACGATGGCGCTTCCTTGATTACCCGCGCTGGGCGATGCGGCCGGCGACGGCGGCTGGGTCACCGTGCATCGTTTCGATTCGGGTTGATCCGATGCCGACGGCGGCGGCGGTGGCCGCGCAAGGGCGAAAAAGGCCATGCTAACACGGCTCGGCTTTGGCCTTTGGTCCCTTTCTCGCTATACTTAGCAGCCGATTACGGCCCTGTGCCGTCGTCCACCCTCGCATGCGGAGTCACGATCTTGAAAAACGCCGAACAGCAGGCTTCCTTCCCCATTTTTGCCGGCATGGGTCTTACGCCCTGGCGTCAGCACGGCGTATTGAGTGTGCCGGGCGGCGGTGCCACGCTCGAAGATTTTCGCACCTTGTCGTCGGCGGATCCGATGGTACAGGCGTACTACGCGGGTGCAGCAGCGGGTGGGCAACGCAAGCGTTGGCAAAAAGCGCAGGCGGCGGAAGCGCGGTTTTGGCGTACTTGGCGACAAAACACGCTTTACCAGCACGTCTCGCTTTATGATTTTTGGCTTGAGGTTGTTGCCAAAACCGGCGGTGAGTTGGCGTCCGGTCGCACACTCGATGTTGGTTGCGGTCCGGTTTCGGTGTTGAACTTTGTGCGACCCAAGGGTTTGGAGCCGTTTGGCTTGGATCCGTTGGCCGAGGTTTATGCGCGTGAAAACCTCATTGAGAGTCGCGACGACCTGCAGCCGATGCCGATTGCCGGTTTGCCCGCGGAGGGCATGCCGTTTTTGGACCAATCACTGGATCAGGTCATTTGTTTTAATGTGCTCGACCACGTGTCTGATGCACCGCGTGTGTTGGCCGAGATCCATCGGGTGCTGAAGCCGGGTGGTTCGTTGCGCCTTTATGTCCACACCTTTGCCGGTTGGATCAAACGATTTTTGTTCTTTGATACGCCGCACACCTATCACTGGGATCACGAGGAATTTAAGGCGTTGGTTGAGGCCGGCGGCTTTAAAGTGGTCCACGAGCTGATGGAACCCAAAACCTTTGACCTCCCACAAACACTGTTGGGTAAATTGACCTTTTTCCCTTACTGGGTGGCGACTAAAGTGGCTTACACCAGCTACTTTAAGGTCGAACGCCTTTAAATGCGGAGGCGCTGATGGCCGATCATGTGAGCCTTCCCGTTGAAACGGTATTGCCGCAAGTCGCTCAGGCCTTGCGCGATTGCGGCGCCGTGGTGCTGGAAGCGCCGACGGGTTCCGGTAAAACAACGCGAGTCCCGCCGTTTCTCTATCGCGAGGGTTTGTTGGGTGACGGTCAACTGGTGTTGTTGCAGCCGCGTCGTGTGGCCGCTCGGGCTTGTGCGCGTGCCATCGCCGATGTGCTCGACAGTCCGTTAGGTGAACTGGTCGGCTACCAAATTCGCTTTGAGCGGCGCCTGTCCGCGCGAACCAAAATCAATGTTGTGACCGAAGGCATTCTGACGCGACGTTTTGTGGGGGATTCGTTGCTTGAGGGCGTGTCCTGCGTGGTTTTGGATGAGTTTCACGAACGCTCGATTCACACCGATACACTGTTGGCCTTCTTGCACGAGTTACGGCTGTTGCGCGACGACCTCAAGATCGTGGTGATGTCGGCAACCTTGCGCGGTGAAGCGGTTGCCGCGTACCTCGATGATTGTCCGGTGGTGCGTGCCGAGGGACGGCTGTTCCCGTTACTGACGCGATACCAATCATTGCCTGCCCGTCACGCTTTTGGTGACGGTGTCGCTGAGGGCTTGCGTTGTCTCTTCGCCGACAAGGACGACGACGGCGGCCACGTACTTGTCTTTTTGCCCGGGGTGCCGGAAATCGAACGTGTGCGTCGCCATTTAGAGGCGCAGACTTGGCCCGCTGAAATTTTGTGTTTGCACGGGTCGCTGTCGAGTGAGGACCAGGACCGCGCGCTGCGTGGCGGCGGTGGACGACGGATCATCTTGGCTACCAACGTTGCCGAGACCTCGTTGACGATTGACGGCGTTAGCGCGGTGATCGACGCCGGTTATCACAAACAAATGACCTTTGACGCGTTTCGAGGACTCAACCGTCTAGAAATGAAGCGTATTAGCTTGGCGAGCGCCGTGCAGCGCGCCGGCCGTGCCGGGCGTCAGCGGCCTGGACGTGTCATTCGTTTATGGGACGAAACGCAGCAGGCCCTACTTGAGCAAGAAGAACGCGCTGAAATTCACCGCGTCGATTTGTGCGATCACTTGCTGCCGATACTCGATTTCCACGGTCCCGACCTCGCCGCCTTTCCTTTCTTCGAAGCGCCGGATCAGGCCCGTTTGGCGGAGTCGTTGACCTTGTTGCACGGCTTGGGTGTGCTCGACACACAAGGTCGCTTGACGGCCAAGGGCAAAACCATGACCGACTTCCCGTTGCATCCACGTTTGGCGGCGATGCTGTGGTACGCGGCCGAGAACGGTGGGCTGGAGGCGGCCTTAAGTCTGTGTGCGCTGTTGCCTGAACTGCCGCGCGACGAGGGGGAGACGCTTGCGGATCACCTGGCCGCGTTTCAGGCCTGGTGTTACGACGAACGCGGTCGCGCGCCCTTTCCCGGTGTGCGCAGGGCACAGCGTGGTTTGCGCCAACTGCAAGGGCTTGCTAAACGGACCTGGCCGCAAGCCAAAGCGCCGCACAAAACGCCTGCCGACTGGCTTGCCTTGTTTTTGCTGCAGGGTTTTCCGGATCGTCTGTGTCGCGTTACCGCACCGGGGGCGGCCGTCACCGGCGGCGGTCGTGGCTTGCAGGTCGCTGATGATCGGCTTGCACCGGGAACGTTGTTCTTGGCGCTGGAGGTCCGCGACGGCAAAGGCGGCGCGCGCGCCGGCCGTGTTGTGGTTGTCACCAAGCCTCTGCTTGAGCGCGCCTTGCCCATCGATGTGCGGGAAGTGGCTGTTTACGACAACGCACGGCAGTTGGTGGTCGGCAAACGGCAGCGCTGGATTGGCGACTTTCTCGTCGAGGAAAAGGAAGGGGTTCAGGTTGGGCCCGATGCGATTGCCGAGGCTTTGGCCGAAGCGGCGCTCAAAGATTTTGAGCGCGTTTTTCAACCGGACAAAGCGGCGCGGCGTTTGTTGTGCCGCTTACAACTGGCGCAACGTCACCTGGCCGATGTCGGCGACTGGCCCGATGTTGGCGCGGCCGGCTTGCGCCAAATGCTGCGCGAAGCTTGTTACGGCAAACGCAGTCTTGCCGAGTTGCGCAAGCTCGACTGGTTAACCTTGTTGAAGAATCACACGCCATGGCCCGCGCGGCAGATGTTGGATCGCGAGTTGCCGGATCGGTTACGCGTACCCTCCGGCAGCGAAATTTTGGTCGACTACGAAGCCGCCCTCGGCGCCACCGGCCGGCCGGTGCTGGCCGCGCGCATTCAAGAGATGTTCGGTTTGGAAGAAACGCCCAAGTTGGCGCGCGGCCGTTTACCGGTGTTGTGCCATTTGTTGGCACCGAGTCGGCGCCCAGTCCAAATCACCGAAGATTTAGCCGGCTTTTGGCGCACTGGCTACGCCGAGGTGCGCAAAGAGCTGCGCGCGCGTTACGCCAAACACTACTGGCCGGAAAACCCCTTGGAAGCCCAGGCAATTCGCGGTGTGCGCCCGCGCGGGGATCGGTCGAAAAAGACCACGTGACGGTTTTTTGGGCGACGAGGCTTGGAAGCCGGCCCGTTTGGCGGTAAGCTAAGCGTCCCTTTCACGGGCATCGCCGCCATATGCGGCAAACCGGTTGTTTTAGCTGTGTTTTGGCCGCTCTATCGGCCCGACGCCGCGTTCGCTTCTGGGCGGGTTCGCCCCGAGCGGCGAAGACCGTGCCTGTTGCGATTGAATTGAGAAAGACGTGGGGCCGCGATTCGGCGTTATAATCAAGGGATTCTTCCCGGCGCGGACCCAGATTGAGGTGCTCATGATTACAGAAGCTTTTATTCGAGACCTGCCCAAAACCGACCTACACGTCCACTTGGACGGCTCGCTGCGTATCCCAACCCTTATCGAAATGGCCAAGCAGTACGACGTTGAGCTGCCGTCCTATACCGAAGAGGGCCTGCGCGAGTTGGTTTTTAAGGATGGGTACGCCGACCTAAACGAGTACCTTCACGGTTTCAAATACACCTGTGGCGTGTTGCACGATGCCGAGGCGTTGGAGCGGGTTTCCTACGAGTTGGCCTGGGACAACATTGAAGAAGGCGTGCGTTACATGGAAGTGCGTTTTGCACCGATGTTGCACGTCAACGACCGCATGAACCTGGAAGACGTGTTAACGGCGGTCGACAAAGGCATGCGCCGCGCCAAACGCGAGTACAACGATCGCCTGTTGCACGAAAACCGCGATGAGCCGCCTTTTGAATATGGTTTGATCACCTGCGCCATGCGCTTTTTTACCGGCGGCTTTAGTCCTTATTACCAAAAGATCAGCGAGGCACACCAGTACATGCCGCAGCGCCAGCTTTACGGCTTGGCTAGTTTGGAGTTGGCACGTGCCGTGATTGCCATTCGCGACCGCACCGGTTTGCCGATTGTGGGTTTTGACCTTGCCGGCGCCGAGTATGGTTATCCGGCTGAAGATCACCAAGAAGCGTTCGATTACGTCCACGAACACTTTATGAAAAAAACCGTCCACGCGGGTGAAGCGTACGGTCCCGAATCTATCTTCCAGGCGCTCACTAAATTACACGCCGACCGCATCGGTCACGGCTACCACTTGCTTAACGAAGACTACATTAAAAATCCGGCCATTGAAGATCGCGCCGCCTATGTGCGCAACCTGTGTCAATACATCGCCGATTCGCGTTTGACGATTGAGGTTTGTCTTTCGTCCAATATGGATACCGATCCCAATTTGGCGTCGATTGCCGATCACCCCTTCCGTCAAATGAAAGAACTGAAGCTGTCGACCTCGTTGTGCACCGACAACCGTTTGATCAGTCACACCACCGTGACCCGCGAACTTAAGCTGGCCGTCGATCATTTTGGTCTCTCTAACCGTGACCTCAAAAGCATCATCGTTTACGGTTTCAAGCGCGGATTCTTCCCCCGCGATTACCGCCAAAAACGCATCTTTGTGCGCCGAATCATTAACTACTACCACGAGATCGAAAAGAAACACAAAATCGACATTGCACCTGTTAATGAATATTAAGCGCGCCGCCTGAACGGGGCCCGCGAACCGCAAGCCCACCGTCCGCGCGGTGGGTTTTTGTGCGGGCCCGGCGAGCACGCCGGTGATCCACCGGCGGGATGATGTCCATTTGACAGTCCGCCACTTTCGAACCAATATTGGAGCGACACGCCCTCGGCGGCCGTGTTCGGTCACCAACCGTATTGTTGGAAGTGAAGATGTATTGTTCCGAAGCGCTTTTTGAGCGGATCAAGGTCCTGGAAGGCCACCAACACGAGGAGCGCCCGCTGCTGCACGGCATGCGTTGCGCCGCCGTGATGATTCCTATTCTCAAGAAGCAAGGTTTTCCCATTCTCTACACCTTGCGCAGTCGTCATTTGCGCCATCATGCCGGTCAGTTCAGTTTTCCCGGCGGGGTGGTTGAAGAAGGTGAGACGCCTTGGCAAGCCGCCTTGCGTGAAGCCCATGAAGAGATCGGCTTAGAGGCTGCCGCCGTTACGCGTTTGGGTCGCATTTCCGACGCTTATTCGCCACGGGGTTATCACATTGAATGTTTTGTGGCCTTGGTGGATGCTTTCGAGCCGACGCTTAACGAGGAAGAAGTCGAGCGCGTGATTGAAGTCGACATGCATCAATTGTTTGATTCTTCGCGCCATGCTGAAAAACCATGGGGTCCGAATCCCGAACGGCTCGTCCATTATTTCGAGTTTGACGAAGGTCTTGTTTGGGGGGTGACCGGGAAAATTACCGCCAACTTGCGTGAGGCACTGCAATAGAGCCTGCCGTCATGATGGTTTACAATGGAAGGCAACCTGTGCCACGTTTTCTGGGGGACGAGTGATTCGACGCAACAGTTTCGACGACATTATCAGCAACCGGGTCAACAGTGACCAAACCGGCAAACCTTTTTTGACCTGTTCGATGTGCGACACCGAACTGACGCCGGCCGATTTGTACGTTGTCGCCAAAGCCTACCACCACGCCAAGTGTGTCATTGAAACTGTGCAGTGTTTGGCATGTCAGATGGAGTCGCGTGGTTATGCCTCCGAACAGTCCACCGAAAACATCATGCTTTACAGTGGCCGACGGTTTAACCAGTTCATTAAAGACCCCATCCAGCGCAAGCTATACCACATTGAAGATCCCAACTGCCTCATTTCCGGCGAGGCGCTGAAGATGTCCGATACCTTCGAGCTGTATTCGTTTAACCTGCCGGGCGGCGATCTCGACGACAACAACTTCCTGTTTGTTGGGCCGACCGCGATTGAGCAAATGGGCGAATTATTGTCGGAAGAAACGCGGCGCTCATGGGGGCGACGCGTTGAAGAAATGGCACCGGACAGCCCCGAGATTATTATTTCACCCGTGTTTGGCCTTTAATGCCGGCTTGCGCCTATCGCATCGTCCAAATCCGTTTGGCCCAGGGGCCGAAGACGCGCATGTCGACCAAGTACTGATTGGTTTTTGGATCGCGGTAGACGCCCATTTTCTCGCGCGCGTCGGTTTCGTGTTTGGCGCGATAACGCAACTGGTGCGCGCTAAAGGGTAATAGCTTACAGACATCGGCCAGAACGTAGGTGCCGCTTTGATGGATCAGGTCGTTGCCGTCCCAGCTCGGGTCGAGGCGATCAAAACTCGGTTTGAGTTGCGCACGGTAAAAGGGCGCGAAAGTGCTCATGCGCACGACCCAGTGGCCAAACAGCCGGCGTAACCCCATGTCGCGGTACGGATCGCCGCCGTCTTCCAGGCATTGCCGCGCGGGTCGAATCGCTTGGGACGTTTTGATGGGCAGCAGCTTGGCAACGTCCTTTAAATAAAACAGGCCGCTTTGGGTGAGAAGGGTTTCTTCGTCCCAGTCTGGATTAACGGTTTGAAGTGCGCCCTCGTCGGGCTGAAAAATATCGTGCATGAGATGGATTCCTGTGGGTTTAGGTCGCGTTGCCACGGCGCTGTCGCGCGGACGGTCGGCCTGGCGGCGGCTGTGTCGTTAGGGTCGTGATGTCTGCCGGCGTGCCCCTCACCACGAAAAACAGCGTTGGTGATGAGGTGATCATCGTGGGGTTTGGGGTACGCGTTTGGCGCGCGTTGCCTTTGGTTCGCGTAAACAGAATGATTTAAGGATGTTTATGGCGATGGGTAAAGAAGGTGTGGATTGTCTTGGCTAAATCGCCTGGAGACATAGGGTTCTGTGGGTTAAGACGCGGTGTTCCGGTGGCGCTGGGTGGCCGGTGTTTTGATATGTTTCATGTTCGCGGATAAATACTAATGTCCATGCACTTTGTTGAGGGGTCCTTGTGGGTCTCGGCTAGCGCCATAACTGCACCTGAGACAAGAGGTAAGGGGAGAGGCAGCCGTTTTTTTATGAAAAATCGGAATGTCTTTTTAAAGGATAACCGGACTTGATCTAAGAAAAAATATGATAGAAAAATAAGAAAAACAAGAAGGATTGCTCCGTAAAAATGCTAGGATCTTGGTTTATGAATCACTGGTGGTCAGGATGTGAGCGGCGGTAAATGTGCTGTCGCGAATAAAAAACGATCCGGCCACGCAAGAAAGGTGTCGCAGATGAATTTTTTTAAGGTCTTCGTTGTCCTCTGCCCTTTCCTCCTATACGCCCAAGATGTGGCATTTGATAAAGCCGACCCCAATCCGTACCAACGGGGAATGGCGATTGCCGTGCAACAGGGCCCCACGCCGGCGCTGGCGTACTTTGAAGATTGTCATGCTGAAACAGGTGACTATATGTGTTACTACGGTTTGGCATACAGTCTGTTTTTGATGCGTGAGTACGATCAGTCGCTGGAATTACTAAAAACCATTCATGTTGCTGAGCCGATTGATGACAAACACGCGGGTCATTTAGCGATGCTGAAAGGACAGATTCTTCTGCATAAGAAGCTATTCGCTGATGCGGAGAAGCCCCTTCGACAAGCTATTGAATATTACCGAAGCTCGGGTTCTCAGGGTAATGAGTTCAATACGTTGGTGTTGCTGGGTAATTGTTATCTTCGCCAGGGTCTTTTAGAAGATGCAGATACCTGCTTTGAAAGAGCCAATTATGTAGGGGTGCGCGCGAACGTCAACAAAGGTTTCCTCTACGAGCTTCGTTCGATCTTGTTTTATACCCTTGGAAAGTTGCGTGTTGCTGAGAAGTTCGCCTTGATGGCGTTCGATGAATTTCAACATCAAGATGATTTCGCGGCGATGTCGAATAGTCAGGCGTATGCCGGTTTATATCGAATGGAAATGGGCCAAGAGGATGCTGCTGCAAAAGCGATTCAAGAAGCGTATCAAATTTGCGAATCGCGTGATCAGAAAGTTCCGTACTGGGCTCGAACTGTTCGTGCCTACCTAGATCGGTGTAGCGACCCGCGGCGTTATCGTGAGTATTTTGAAGCGCGATTGAATAAAGAAAAATGTTTTGTGTTGCGACGGTTTTATGAGCGTGCGTTAAAACCGTGTTCGTGATAATAGGAGTGACTTGTAATGACACAAATTGATTCCACCATTCGTTCCACTTATTCGCCAATCGTCGATGTTGTGAAGCCCGCAACGGTGGCGAACGAAGGGGGCTCTTCTGTTGCTTCCGAAGATGCGGATTCCTTCTCTTTCAGTCAAGAAAGCCTTGCGCTTGCTTCTGCGAACTCAATTTCCGGATTGCCGCCTGATGACCTGCCCCCGCTGGAGGAGGATGGTCTGATTGGTAGTACGCCTATTCCTCCCACTCAAGACTAGTCTTTTTCCATTTGGATTAGACTTATCGTGTGACCATCACCGAGGGCATGGGAATCGGTATTAACGGCCTTTTGTATGGCAGCGCCGGGGGCGAGGCCTCCCCGCCGTGGATTACCTGAACGGGTTTATCAAGCGGTGTGATGGGTGCTTGTTCGCTGATGAGCGAGCTTGGTATCGGGGTTTCGTTCTTGATATTGGTTTGCTGGGTCGCCATCTTCGCGATGAAAACGAGGATGACGGCCCAGCCAATTAGTTTGGGAATTAGGCTGTTCCCGCCTCTTGTGTGGTTTATTTCTGTTGAACGTAAATGTGTCAATTCAGGCGAGCTTGGCGGGTGTTCCGCCGTCTCGCCTTTTCGTGGTCTGATCGGGATGAGTTTGCCGGCCGGTTGCGGGAGGGGGCTTGGGCGCAGTCGAGACAGAAATGCGGCGGTAACCTGGGCAGGTGGTTTTGCGCTGGGATAGTTGATGTTAATACCGCATGCCCATAGAACCACCGCGTCTAAAGCGCCGACTGGAATTAATCGCAACCAATCGACTTTGCTGGGTTTTTCGCTTAATTCGTACTGAACACGGTGGGTTTCTAATAGCTTGACTGCCTCGGGGAATAACGGCTGTGTGCCGAGACAGGGCAGGGCTGGTTGTTGAAATCTCCTGTGGTGCAAAAGCAAGAGGTTGCATAAGGCCAGGGTTGCTGCCAGAAGCGGGATTTCGCCGACCGCTAGTTTATAGATACAGCCGGAATAAGCTTGGTACTTCTTGCGGTTCCGGGCGACTTGGACTTCTATTTTGATAAATGGCGCCAGTGGGCCGAATTCTTTGCCCATACGAACCCGATACAGGCGCTCGTTTTCATTCTGTCGCTTGCCGTAGCCCCCGAAACTATTGTTTTTGGCTAGACTGGTAAGGCGCCGTCGCGCTGATTCAATATCTTCGGGAATGCTTTTTCTGGCCGCGGTTACCGGTGTGTAACATTCGTCGATCTTTAGTGCGAGAACAATCGCTAAGGTTGGTATTTGAAACTTCATCGGACGTCTCGAGTGATTGATAGAACAGGATATCCTAACATTTCATGGGAAAACCGTACTGAAGTCGTCGTGCGTCTTGGGTCTACTTAGGGTTCACTTCGTTTGTCTTGGCTGGGTCTGCTTGATTATCGATGCGTCTTGGGTGTGTTGTTTTATGTTGTTGGTTTTGAATATGGTGTTTTAAATGAGTGATTTGCATGGTTTTGGGTTGCTCGGGAGTGTTCGGCTGGAGGTTTTCTTTGACGTTTTCGGTAAGACGACTGTCGGGTGGCGAGAGCTGGTTAAACCTAACCTAAGCGATTCTTGGCGGCGAAATCGATTAGTTTGGATTAAACGGTGCATTGTAATGACTTGGAAGAAGCAGGCGTCGCTGTGATTGTGAATTAAAAAGAATGCTTATTGTGGATGAAAACCATTGAATAAGTATGTTTGGTTTGGCCGGTTTGTGTTGAAGAACTTGGCCTTGTTATTTTGTCTGTAATTCTGCCGGCGTCTTGTTGTGGCGGCTAAGGGGTTAATAAAAAAAGAGGCCGGAAAAACCGGCCTCTCTTCCTTGAGATTTATGGGGATTTATTGGGGCAGGCTGTCGAGAAACGCCGCGATATCGCGGAACCATTGGCGTGTGTTGATTTCGCCTGAGCCAATGACATCGAAGTGGTCCCAGCCATGGAGTACCCCAAAGTGTTGCCAGACGCCGCGCTGGAGCGAGCCGTTCCAGCCGCGAATGACGTCGTCGGAACCCAGGGTGGGACCGTCCATGCTGAGCGTGTTGACGATGCCGTCGTTTTGGTACCAGTTACTGTTGATGCGGATGCCGTTAACCGTGGTTCCTTTGTAGGCGCCCATGAAAAGTGCAAAAGGTTGAAACGGCAGGAACATAAACAGTTCGGGATAGTGGTGACCGGAGAAGATGCCGCGATAGGTGGCTTCGGTGCTGTAGGAGAAGTAATAGACCTCGTCGATGGTTTCGAAGCGCTGATTAATTTCGCGGGCGCCGTCGGGGCTTAGGTCCCAGGCGCTAATATCGCGCATATCGCTGCGCCAAATGGCGCTGTTCCACACGCGGCGGTTGTAACTGTTAAAGGACTCGCCTGGCTCACGGCGTAATCCCCATTGTTCCAGTTTGAAGTCGTAAACCAAAGAATCGGAAAGGACGCCGGCGAGTGAGGCGATCGCGGCCACGAGATCCTTGGCGAAAGGTACGAAAGTCGTGATGCCGGTGGCGAGCGTGGTGCCGTCGTGTGGGGTAGCCAGCGTCATAATCGAAGCGGTCCAGTCGGCGCGGCCGCCTTGGAACAAGCTGTCGGCGTCGCTTTCGCCGTCGATTTGAGCCGCATCGCCGTACTTGAGCAAATGGGCTAGGATTCGTGCGGTTTGGCCACCTTGGCTGTGGGCGAGGATGTGGATCTTGTTGCGTTTTCCGTTGGTGGCTGTGCCCCAGTCCTCGTAAAGGCCGCGGGCGTAAGTTTTGCCAAAGCGATCGTGCCCGTGGGTTTGGGCGTGCTCCGCGCCGTAATCCACTTGAATGCCGAGGATTTGGGCGTAGAGCTCGCAAGCGCGGTCCCAGTTACTGGAAACGGGGCCGACGGCGGCGGTGGCGACCCGGAAGCCACGGTTGTTAAGGTCGGTCTCCGTATCGAAGAACCCGCCCCAGTACTTGAAGCCGAGCAGTTCGTCGCGGCCCCAGCCGGTGAAGCCGTGAACCAGGATGAGTGGGTACCCGTTGCCGCCGGCTTTGGCTTGAAGCGCTTTGAGGGCGGGGTCGATGAACTCGGGTTGTTGTTCTTGGAAATGTGGATCGATCGCGGGTGGTATTTGGGCGTCGTGTTGGAAACTGAACAGGTGTGGTGAGAGCAGCAGAAGTGCGCAAAGGACGAGAAGTCGAAAAGTCATGATGACTCACTCCCGTAAATGCCGCAGTTGGACAAAAAGAACGAAGTGCATGGAACGCTGCGGCAGAAATTGATGATTTGTAAAAGAATTACAAGGTGAGAAGAAAAATAACCTCCTCGCGCCAACAAAGCAATGGTTTTTTGTAAAAAAATGAAGAAGTCTTCAATTGGTGGGAGCTGTCTTATCCATTGGTGTATCGAATTCTTGGCGCTGATGTCGTGCTAGAGAAATGTAAAAAAGTCGAGGTTGGCCGTTGAGGATCCACCTTGGTAGGGGAACTTTGTAGTGGTTAGATGCTTTCCTCGGTGTTGGATGAGAATGCAGAAAATTCAGATTTTAAGTAGAAATTAGCTTGAGTCGAAAAGTTGGTTTTACGCCGCTGTGCGTCGCAGTTATGTCGGTTTTGCCCGATTTGGACCTTTGTCTGTCTCTCGGCTTCGGCTTGTCGGTGTTTTCGCTGGGGCGGTGGGTGGACGCCTTGTATTTGTCGAAAAATTTGGGCTGATATCGACTTTATTTCGCGGGGCTTACTGACACCGGCTCCCGCTTTGCGCTACCATAGAATGCGCTCGCCGGGCGCCGCGCTTGATCTTTTGACCGGCGGACGGAGGACGCGTGTTTTCTCGCTTTTCCAAGAAACCGATTGCCATCAAAGAGCTGAGCGAACAGGTGGTGCGCCAAGTGAAGCGCAACGCTCAATCGCTCATGCACCGTCAGGTCTACTACCGCTACATCGAAGTATTTCTAAACGAAACCGATTTTGAATACTGGTTACCTTTTCGCGATCAACTGGTGGCTCAGCTTCTCCAGGAGCTCGCTCAACAAATCGCGACCAAAGACGAACCCTATAAGCCTGTGCTGGATATTTTCCGGGCAGAAAATAACAAAACCCATATCTCGGGCGGTTTTTAACCTTGCGAACTCAGGGCTTTCTTACCATTCAACAACATGACGGTCCCCTGTTGGCGGCCATGTTGCGCCAGGACTTGGTGCATGAGGCTTTGTTTAAAGGCGTGCCGCTGCGTTTTAGCTGGAATGGTGCGCGCGCCAACCTTACCGTGCGCAGCACCTTAAAAAACGAACAAATTGTTTTCCTCAAGCCCGGTAGTAAAGCAGTGATTCTTGAGATGGGCGTGCGTTACGAGACATCGCAAAGCGTGGCGCGGTTCCAGAAAGACCCTCGCACCTTGTCGGCGATGGAGGCCGAGGAGCTGGAGTTTTGTGATCGCTACTTGCCGCCCTCGGCTGACCGCGCACGGATTTTGGCGTTTTATTACCAGCTTCAGAACAAGCCATTGCAGTCGGGCATCTATTTTGAAAAAGCGATTCACGCGCCCGACACCGATCCGACCCATTTTCTGGCTGCGCTCTCGGCCTTTTCGCAGTTGGGCGAGCACGGTTGGGTTGAGCGTTTGCTGCACTTGGTGCGCTCGCGTTTTCCCGCTTCGGCGGCCATTAAGCAATGGGAATACACCTACCGCGATCGTCAAATGCGCTATCGCCACCTTTCCGCGTTGTACCAACAATCGATTTTGACGTCGCTCAGCCCGAGTGAAATCCACTATTTGACCTGTCCGCCGTTTACCTTGGCTTTTCCCGCCGATACCAGCAACAATTTGGTTCAGCTTTGCAAAGAAGCGTTGCTGCGCGGTCGGCGTCAGTTGCGTGAGTACAGCGAGTTCCCCAGCTCGGTTCAAGTGCGCCTTGATTCCTGGCGCACACCGCGGCACCCACACGCACGTGGCTTCTTTGCCGGCGATACGATTGTGATTAATCGCGACTTCTTTCAGGGCAATGATGCGTCCGAACAGTTGCAGGCCACGGTTAAACACGAGCTGATCCACTTTCTCAATGCCTTTTTAGCGGAGAGTCGTGACCTAGCCTCGCCGCCGCGTTGGTTGGACGAGGGTTTGGCTTATTACCTGACCGAGATGTCGTTCCGGGAGGCTGATCCGCGCCGCTTTCGCTCGCTGGCACAGCTCAATACAGCATTGGAGAATCCCATCGCTCCCGATCACGAAGCGGCCTGTCGTTGTGCCGCCGCCTTTGTGGCTTTTTGTTTGCGCGAATTGAATATTGAAAACCCGATTACCGCCGCCAAGCACCTGTTGCCCATGCAGGAAGCGCTCTTTCTTGAAACCTATCAACGGTTCCTGAAGCAGTAGTTACTAGTGGCTGACGCCGGCTTGATACAGGCTGCCACGCAGGCGGTCTAGGAAGGGTTGTGCGTCTTCGAAGCCCATGTTGTAGGCCGACTCAAAGGCCTGGTAAGCGTTTTGCCAATCCTGCAAGTTGTAGTGAACCAAGCCCAGTCGATATTTAATTTCGGGATGGGGTTCACCGTCCAGTAACTGGTACCAATCGCGCGCCTCTTGATAATGCCTGCGGTTGTAGTAATCATCGCCCGTGCTGCAGATCTTGCGTTTTTCGATCACGCCCAAGGCGTCGTGGAGTCTGAGGGTTGTGATGTGGCGACCCGCATCGCGCGGGTTGCGTTGGTGGACGGCGCGATTGAGGGAGCGCAAAGCGCGGTCAATCTCGCGTTGTTGTAGGGCTTGCGCATCCTTGCGGTTGGGCAAAACACGGTTGAGGAACTGTTGGATATGTTCCTCGGGTGAGCGGCGCGGGTTTTGGTGCTCGGTGCGTTCAGGTTGATGCTCCAGCGAGACCTGTTCGCCTTGGTGGGTGTTTGCGGTCTGGTCCACGTGAACGGCAACCATGGTGGCGTGCTCTTGGTTCTGCAAGGCGGGATGGTTGTCCAGGCGAATGTGGGTGGTTGAGGAGCGTTCGAGCGGGTTCGTCGATTGGTTTTCGGCGGGGCTCACCACCAAGCTATTGGCGGCGTGGCTTTCGTCCGGTTGGGCTGATTCGAGCTTGGCGGCCTTTTGTTCGCGGGTAGGCGCGGCTTGAGCGGTGGTTTCGGTCGCGACGGTTTTTTTGGTTGGTTGCGGTGTGGGTTTTGCCTTGGGTTGGTTTTGGGTTTCCGCTGTGAGTTTGCTTGGGTGGGCCGTTTCGCGCCGGCGCGTGGTGGCGGGTTGGGTTTTCTTTTCGTTGTGCTTGGCGAGTACCTGGCGCAGTGAAGTGGTGTCGACCTGTAATTTGTCGAGGTGTTCGAGGGCCAGCTCGGCCAGGGCCTTGTTACCCATTTTGAGGGCTTCGCTGAATTGGTTGCGCGCTTTTTCAATCGTGGCCGCTCGTTTTTCGGCGCGGGCCAGGCGTCGTTCCATGCGCGTTAGTGACGAAACGTCGTGGGGTCGGCTCAGGCGGTAATCTTGATGGAGGCGTTGCATGGCGTCGAGATCGTTGCGTTGGGCGGCCTGGTTGAATTGGTCGAGCAGGTTCCGGCGGTCGCCGTCGAGGTGGAGTGCGCTGAGGACAGCGCCGCGTGAGATGGGGCCGTAGGCGGGTAGGCTGACAAAGCCGGCGGTTGCCAAGCCGCCGCATAATAAGGCCATTGCTAAAAGGCGTGTGCCGCGACGGCGACGGGGTTTGGCGGCGTTTGTCGCTGCCGTCATGACCTGTTCGCGATGGATGATCGGGCTGTAATTGGGCGCGTCGCTTTCGTGCACAATGGTTTCGGCCTCTTCGATGCGCAAGATTTGCAATTCGCTTAAGCCCAGCTCTCGCTGCAGTTGGGTGAGATGTTCGCGTTCGATGGGGTCGGTTTCTTCGGCGTTTTGCAACACGTAGCGGAAGGCGCCTCGGTAAATGCGGGCGGCTTCGTCCTCACCCTTGGCGAACTTGCGCACAATGGGATTAAACGCGGCTTCCATGGTGGCGCCGTCCTCGTACCGGTCGGCCGGATCTTCTTCCAGGCAGCGGTCTAGGAAATGCTCCAGACCGGCGGCAAGGGTTTCGTCGGCAATAAATTCGTGTAGCGAGGGCGAGCGGCGCGAGGGGAAGCTGCCGGTGATGAGGTGATAAAGCGAGACGGCGAAGGAGTAAACGTCGCCGGCGTAGGAGATTTGGGTTTGATCGCGGTTGTACCAAGTCTTCTTTTGTTCTGGTGACATGTAGGCAATGGTGCCGCCAATGCGTTGCGGGCCGTCGTCGCGCAGTTCGTGTTGCATGACGGCGACGTCGAAATCGCCGAGTTTAGCGCCGTGAATGGGGCAAACAAACATGTTTTCCGGTTTGATGTCCTGGTGAATGATGCCTTCGCGGTGGAGGGCGGCGATGGCGGCGGCGATGCCGCTCATGGCGGAAAGCAATTCGGCTAGGTTGAGTTTTTCGCCGCGTTGGCGTGCTTGGCGGAAGCGTTCGGCCCAGGTTCCTTCGGTCATAAAATCCATGGTGACATAAACAGCGTCACTGTCGGGCAGGGCGTCGGAATCGCGAATGGCGACCAAGTTGGGGTGGTTGGCACGGCGGTGGGCGGAAATAAGGTTGTCCCACTTTTTGGTGTCGTGTGAGCCCACGTTTAAAGCGAGGATTTTCAGGACTTCGCGGACGGTGGTGCCCTTGATGGTGCGGTTGACAAGGTAGACGCCGCTTTTTTTGCTCTCCCAGAGAATGTGTTCAATACAGTACTTGCCGGCTAAAAGGTCGCCGACTTGGCGGTTGAAGAGCTTGCTCTGAATGGGTGTGCTGTGGAAGGCGTTGGAAGCGGTGTGAGAAGGATAATCCTGGTACTCGGTCATGGCGTTCCCCTGGTCGGAAGCAATTTGGCGGCATGGCAATCAGGTTGGCAGGCGAGATCGTGGGTCAAATAGGGACGGTGGGATTCGTTGGGGACGGCCGGGCCGGGAGGAAGGGGGCTCGGCGGATCGCTCGCCTTGGTGCGGAGTCCTCAGGCGGCAAGGGAAGTGGGTCTGCCAGGGTGAACAGCAAAAACCATACCCGGTGTGGAAAGAAGTGAAACCTGAGGGTGTGCGGCGCAAAGAGGGGGCGACCTTGTGCGATTTCTTACACTTTTTTGGCGCGATATTACAACGCCTTTTGAGGGTGACAGTCATGTGTAAGTGTTGTGAAAAAGCGGTTTGTTGGCTTTGGTGCGTGTCGTGGCTCGGGGTGGGGGCGCGGTTTGGACGGTGCGCTGTCATCACTTGAATTGCTTGAGGCTGCGAGTCCGGCCGCCGTGGTTAGGGGTGTCGCCTTTATGTGAGTTTTCGCCGGATTTTGGGGGAAGTGTCCGGCGTTTTGTTGTGGGGATCTGTTTTTTCGCTTTGGGCAACATGCGTTTTGGAAGCGAAAACTAAAGTGGCGGCCGATGTTTTTGTGGGTCGCACGGTAGGCAAACCGTGGCCATAAATCGACTGTCATCGCAAGAGGACGGCGCCGGGCAAAGCGGCCGCTTGGTTGCGCGCTATGTGGGGGGTTTGTCCGGGGTGTTTTGCGCGTCGATGACGAGCTCGCCCAAATGGTAACTCCAGCCGACAGCCAACGGGGCCGGTTCTCCGACGGGGACGACGTAACTTTCGTTTTCGCGGGCGATACGGACCGAAAGGTTGCGGTCGGCGGGTAACAAATACAGGCCGTCTTGTTGGTAAATAACGGTGAACGGCAGGCCGTCACTGGCGAAGAAGTCGTGCCAATCGGTGAAGAGATAGTTGGTGAGTTTGGCGCGGTTCTCGTTTTCGCGAGTGGGCAGGCGGCGCAGGATGACGGTGGTGGTGCGGGTGCTGCGACGGCCGGCTTTTTGGAATTGCTCGGCGAGAAGGAGGTGCTCCTTTAGCGCTTGGGTGTGGCGTTCCAGTTGGAAGCTGAGTTTGAGGTCGGGCAAGCGGTTCTGGTGTAGGTCGACGCAGAGTTCGGGGACGACGAAATCAATGCCGGACAGACCGGCGACTTTTTGTTCGCGCGCAATGGGGTTGGCGGCGGTGACGCGGCCAGGATGCCTTACGTAGTTAAGCACCAACCGTTGGCCGTATTCGACGTGCGAGGTAAAGGCGAAAGTGGCATTTTCATTGTCGATTTCAATGGTGAAATGGCGGCGTGAAAAGTTGGTTTCGCCAACCCGGCGTCCGTTTTCATTGCGCGTGCGGTAGCGGTAGTGCGCGTCCTTCTTGAAGTACGAGCGGAAAACGGCGCCGGTCCGGTTTTTACCGAAGTTGCGCCCAAAGACGAGTGGTTGCTGCAAGCCGCCCCAGAGGTCGAGCAGGCGACGGTCTTGTTGCAGGCACAGTGTGATCGAAGAAGATGCCGCCACGGTACCTGTTTGGCGGGGGACTCGAAAAAATTGTCGGACCCGTTCGTCATCACGCGTCATGGTTTCTCCGCCGCGGCGAAATCGGCCGCGTAAAACCGATATTGTAACCCGGACATGCGGGCTTCCAAGGGTTTATCGCTGGGACGTGCCCGAAAAAATGTGTCGGATGGTTTTGTGTTTAGTTTAACAAAACCGAAGCGCCTTTGATCTTGTTGGCGCCGGAACTGCGGCTGACGAGGTGGGTGCCCTTGACGATGACTTTTCCTTCGCGGGTCATCTTTAAAGAGGCTTTGCCGCACTTGAGTTCGATTTCTTCGGCTGCTTCCAGAACAATGCGACGCCCGTCCTGAACCACTTCCAGCGATTTTTTAGCCGGTTCGGGGTTTTGAATGACACCGAGGACTACGGGGCGTTCGATCATGCCTTGCACAAACATCAGTGCGACCTGGCGTCCCAGCATCTCTTCGCCAAGCGTGACGGTTGATTGTGCGGTGAACTCGCCCTCGATGTTGGGAACGCGAATCATGGGTGTGCCGTCGTCGGCGATACGACTCAGGTGGCCGAGCAGAATGCCCTGGAGTTTGGGGGCGGGCGCCAGTTGGACCTGGTCGAGTAGCGTTTGTGCGCCGGTCGCTTCCTCTTCGGGAGCGGGATTGGGGTTGGAAGGAGATGGAGATTGGGTCACGCCGGCGCCTCGTCGCAAGTAAAGGATGTCGGGCAAATTTAGGCCCGAAACAGACTGTCTACAACCATCCTTGAGTCGGCCGTTGTTTGTCAAGTCTCAAGCGGCGTTGGGGATCACAAAGCGAAGGATTTGGGCTTTGTGGGCGGGGTTTGAGCCGGCAGGGAAGGGTGTGAAGGTCGTAAAAATTCTGTTTTATAGGTTTCCCTGCTTTGAAAAAAGACGAAAAACTGTCACAATTGGTAACTTACCCGTGGTATCGGGTGATGGGTTTCGACGGTTCTTTCCCCAAAGTCGACCGATTTGTTCCAGATCCCGAACAACCGTTCGGGCCCGTCTTTATCCTATAAATATATGAGAGCGGGTTGGATGACAACGCAAAGTGTCAAGGTGTTGGAAAAAGAGGCTTTAGGCTAGTTTTCGGCGAAAAGTGAACCTGTCTTCAGGCTTGGCCCGATCCTTGCTCTAAGTCCTGTACCATTTTATAGTTGCTCGGAGGTACTTCGTGAGCGCGCTTCAAAATAATGTAGCGGACCTCCTGTGGCAAAGTCCCGGTAGCGATATCACCATTTTATCAATGAATGTTAATCAGGCGTTATCCGAGCTTTACACAATTCAAGTCCAGATAAAAACAAAAGACTCAGGCTTATCATTTCAAGATTTCTTGCACAAAGACGCAAAGATTGTGCTCAAGTGCGGTGACAAACTTAGCGACGACCGCACGTTTAGCGGTATTGTGACCCGCTTTGTGCAAAGCTCCACTTACTTCGGCGATGTCGATACCTCCACCGTTAAGTACTATGCTTACGATGTCGAAATTCGCCCCAAATTTTGGCTGACCACGCAGCGTTTTGGCTCCAAAGTTTTCCAAAAGAAAAACGCAAAAGATATTATCTCCGAAGTACTCGGCGGTGCAGGTGTTACCTTTAAATGGGGCATCAAGGGTGCGCCGCCCGAGCGGGAATACTGCTTGCAGTACGAGGAATCTGAGTTCGAATTCGTCTCGCGTCTGCTTGAAGACGAAGGCATTACTTATTTCTTCGATCACGAGGCCAACCAGGTTGTGTTTGCCAACGATCCGAGTGGTCACCCGGCTTGTAAGCCAAGTGCTAAGGCCGATTACTACGAAGGTGGCTCGGCTTGGATGTATCAAGGCGAAGACGAAACGGTTCACCAGTTCTCTTATGAAGAAGCGATTGGGACCGGGAAGTTCACGTCGAATGACTACAACTACACGACCGCCCAAACCAAAATCAAAGCCGACGATACCGAAGGATCCGTGCCGCATTTTCCCGCGTTGGAAATTTACGACCACACCCTTAACTATCCCGACGCCGGGGCCGGTAAAAAAATTGCCACTTTGCGCAAAGAGGAAATGATCACGCGTTCCAAACGCGCCCGAGGCCGCACCTCGTGTCGTTCGTTTGAAACCGGGCATACCTTCACGCTGGGCAACCACTTCCGCGGTTCGTGGAACCGCAAATGGATTTTGGCGTCGTGCTCCATCTCGGTTGAACAGGGCCTGTACCGCTGTCACTTCACCGCAATTCCCGCCGACATTCCCTTTCGACCGATGCGGGTGACCCGTCGTCCCAAGGTTGACGGCGTTCAGACCGCGACGATTACCGGTCCTTCCGGTTCTAAGGTTTACCTGGACGATTTGGGTCGCTGTAAGATCCAATTTCACTGGGATCGCGAAGGTGAAATGAATGACCGCTCCTCAATGTGGGTGCGTGTTTCCAATGGTTATGCCGGCAAGGATTACGGCATTCAGTGGATTCCCCGCGTCGGCCACGACGTGTTGGTGAGCTTCATTAACGGCGATCCTGATCGGCCGTTGGTGAGTGGTCGTGTGTATAACGACTTCAACAGTTGCCCGCTTAAGCCGGCTAACAAGTGGCAGAACATCATTAAAACCATTAAAGACAACCACATCATGTTCGATGACGAGGACGGCAAGGAGCTGATCCACATCCGTGCTCATAAAGACATGAAAACCCTGGTTGTTAACGATGAAGACTACGATGTCGGCCGCCACCGCACGATTAAAATCGGTAAGGACCACACCGAATCGATCGGCGATAACATGACGATCAAAGTGGGCGGTAACCTATCGGAAACCATTAAGAAAAATTACGACGAAAGCGTACAAAAGAACTACACGATTACGGTTAACGAAAACATGTCGACCACTGTCGTGAAAAACAACGCGCTTGATGTCAAAAAGAATATGTCTCACGATGTTAAGGAAAATTATTCGGTCAGCGTTGGTAAAGACTACAAGCTTAAAGTCTCCAAGAAAGCCGACCTTAACATTAGCAAAACGACCAAGGTGACCTCGGGTGATAACCTCACTATTAACGGCAACAAAAAAGCGGTGTTTAATATCAAGGACCAGTTGACGTTAAAGTGTGGCCGCGCCTCGATCATTTTGAAGAAAAACGGAGACATCCAACTCAAAGGCAAGGTGCTGAACTTCAAAGCTTCCGGCAACATGAAGCTCAAAGGCAGCAAAATCGCCGAGAACTAACAGGCGCACTCGCGTCGCGTATCGAACCTTTAATCGGGCCGCCGTGTCGGTGGCCCGTTTTCGATGTGACAGCCTATGGAAACCAAGAACGAAACTTTTGCCGAGGTCGGCCACTTCGGCGGTAAAACCCAAGCGGGCAAGAATCAGTTGATTTGCTTGCTTAAGGCAACCTACCTGTTCGATGAGGAGGGTGCTTTGAGTCTCGCGGAGCAACAGGAACCCTTGCTGTTGGAAGACGTGTACCTGGGCGAGCCGGGCGCTTCAACCCTAACCGAAGCGGCTGATCTCAGTTTGGGGCGTCCGACAACCGAGTTAGCGATTGTTGGATCGGTTTATCCCGCTGTCGGTGAGCAGGGGCGTGGCTTGTTCCGTTTCGGCGTTGGTGACATGGGTTTTGAGATTGCCGCATTTGGTGAACGCTGTTGGCAAACGCGTATGGGTTTTCCGGTATTGTCTGAGCCCGAACCCTTTGAATCGGTGCCCTTGTTGTTTGAGAACGCGTTTGGCGGCGTCGATACCCGTCACGCGGATCCCGACAAACATGGCTATGAGGCGCGTAATCCTATTGGACGTGGTTACTTGTTGGCGCACACCAAGGTCGATTTTACAGAACTGGCGGTGCCGCAATTGGAAGATCCACGCAAGCTGATCAAAACCCCGTTCGACAAACCCGAACCGATGTGTACCGCCTTTGTGCCGCCCCATTGGGAGCCGCGCAAAAGTAAGGCGGGCACCTATGATGCCGCCTGGGAACAAACGCGCAAGCCGTTGTTGCCCGACGACTTCGATCCGCGTTTCTGCAATGCCGTCACCGATCGTCAGTGTTTTCCGGATTTTGTAAACGGTGACGAAACCATTGAGCTCCAAGGCCTACAGCCTGTTAGTATGAACGGTGGCGCCTGTCGCGTGGTCTTGCCAGGTCTGCAACCGCGCTGTGCCGTCAACATCGATGCGGCGCCCGATCAAGCGGTTCCGTTGCGTTTGGAGAAAATCCTAATTCGCGGCGAATCACGGCGTTTGGTATTGCTCTGGGCCGGTTATTTTGAGGCCTTTGAATCGTTCATGGAGATGGCGGGCACGACTTGGACATTGTCCGAAATGTCCGCTTAACCCAAATGCTTGCAGTTTTATAGGCTGCTTAACCAACAAGATTATCGCTATAAATAAGGAGTTTGCCGTGGGTGTAACAGTAGGTGCTAACAGCCGATCCGTGGTCCACAAACGCAGCAACGGGGTGACCATTTGTTTCCCCGACGTCTGCAAGACGCCAACCCCTGGCGGTCCGGTTCCTATTCCGTACCCCAACATCGGCCGTTCGGCCGACACAGCCAAGGCCGCCAAGAAGGTGAAAGCCGACGGTTGCCCGGTGGCGCACGGTAAGTCGAACATGCGGATGTCGACGGGAGACGAACCTGGCGTGCTCGGCGGCATTATTTCGGGGAAAATCAAAGGCAAATGCGATTACGTGACCAAGTCGTTCGACGTAAAGGTCGAAGGCAAAGGTGTGGCGCGAGCGTTTGACCTCTTGTTACACAACAAGAAAAACACGGCGCCGTATCCGGTGCTCCAGGCGCCAATCATCGTGATCGTCATGGATGAAAAACCCAAATGCCTCGTGTGTAACAAGGCCTTTTAGGGTCGCATAGCCTGGGCTCGTGACCGAGGCCGGCCCCTGTTCAAGGGGGCTTGCTCTAGGACCCAAGCCCCCTTAAACTAAGGGGTCGCCGTGAAGGTCGCGCGCTGCAGGTGCGGGTGACGAGGCTGGGCATTCATTTTTTTGTGGTAGGGGAGGCGCGCCGCTTGAATATCAGGCTGCAGTTTGCGTGCGACGCCTTTTGGCGGTTCGCGCCGTGTGGGCGGCAATTATGACCCTCCGTCGCTTTTACGAACAACTTTTTGACGAGCATTTGGAAGAGGCCTCGTTCCTCTTCGAGCAACGCATGTACCTGATCCACGATGTGGAACTGAGCTGGCGCGACCACGAAGCATTCGAGGCACGTTTTCAGCGTCATTATGAAGGTTTACTGCACGGCGGTGAGCCCGCGTTAAAGGCTTGCATCGACAAAGCCGGCAGCGGTGACTTTGGCGAGTGTCACACGGCGTTGCGTGTTTTGTTACAACGGGACCGCTACGATCTGGTGTGCCTGGCCCTCGACGAAAACCCGTTCCTGGAGGAACCGGAATACCGCCACGCGGTGTGGACGGCTTTCGTGTTGGCGCGCAACACGGCGCACATTGCGCGTTTTATCGAGCAGGTGGTGGAACGCTGGCCGGACTTGGTCGGCGCGGCGATTCAGATTGTCGGTTGGTTGCGTTTGGAACAGCACCTCGATTTCCTTGAAGATCTGCAATACAGCGAAATCGATTACAGCACGCCGTTACTGGAAGCCTGGGTGCGTCTGGCGCTGCCGGCGGCCTTGTCGTGGTTTGAAGAAGTCGCCTTTAAGGGTGAGCAGGACGCGTTACGCCACCAGGCGGCACTGGGATTGGCGCGGCTCGGCAGTCGCCGTTTGATGCAATTCTGTTTGCAGGATGTCACCGTGCCGGCGTGGAGCTACTTGCCGTTGGCGGTGTGTGGCGATCAAGGTTTGAGCCGACGCTTGCTGGAACAATTTAAAGCGGAAGGTGTTGCCCACGGTGACGGCCTACTGGCGCTGGGTTTGTTGGGGGATGCAGATGCGGTCCCTTTCCTAATTCAGTGCATGGGTTCCGATGTTTACCCGGCCGAAGCGGCCGAGGCGTTGAACCTCATCACAGGGGCAGATCTCTTTGAAGAAACCTTTGTGCCCGAGCAAGTCGACGAAGACGAACTTTTTGAGGAAGAAATCGAGGCGTGGCGCAACGGCGAGCCGGCGCGCAAGGCCGACGGCAGCTTGGCCGGCGAATACATGGTGACGCTGTCACAGACAGCGACGACTTGGGACGGTTGGTGGCGCGACCACTTGGGCGCCTTCAACACCGGTGTGTGGTACCGCCGCGGCGAGGCGGGCCATCCTGCCAACTGCGTGGCGGCGCTGATGATGGAAACCCACGCCAACCGCCTGCGCTGGTGGTTGGGTCAAGAGCTATTCGTGCGCTATAACATCGACATGCGCTTAGAGTTAGAGATGCCGATCCAGCTCCAAATCGGTGCAGCGCGCCACATCGGCCGTTGGATCGAAGAAAACGGGGACCAATTCCAGCCAGGCCGTTGGCACCTAAAAGGCGTTGCCGGCTAAGACCTTTTGGGCCATGAGTCAATGGCATGGACCCCGGGTTCACGGGGCACTGCCAAAGTCTAATCAAGCAAATTCACAAGGATGACGGCGCAAAGCACAAATGCTAAAAGCAGAATGGGAATGAACAACAAGAGAACCCTTTTACGTTTGTGAACTTTGTAAAGGTGAAGGCTAATTGGAACGGCAATAAACAATGCGGGAATCAAACATGCTGCAACAAAATAAGGATACAAAGGTGTGGGGTCGGAAGCAGAAGCCAAATTGGGAAACAGGCAGCAGCCGGCCGCGATGAGCCAGGGGCCGGCCCCGTGACGGTAGCTCTTGAACTGGTCATCCGGCTTCATCCTATACCCTCCTTTCGTTCCAACTTATCCCTCACAATTATCCGAAAACGATGGCGGCGCAAACGGCGTAAGTCGAAATGAGAATGGGGCAAAACACCCAGAGAACCCTCTTTCTTTTTTCGACAAAATAAAGCCATAGGGTTATTGCCGTGCTGATAATGACAGCGGGAATCAAGCTAGCGATGGCCATAATAGGAAGTAAATCGCTAAAGTCTGAAGCGGAAGCAACGTTGGGCAGGGACCAACAGCAAGCGGCGATAAGCCAAGGTGTTGCCCCATGGCAAGGGTTCCGAGCTTGCGCCTCGTTCTTCATAACCAACGCAAATCCCCAATTTCAATTTTCTCCGAGTCCCGTTCGAATAAAGTAACCGGATCTTCGCATGCGCTATATTTCTCGGCGAGGGCACTGAGGGGCGGTTGCTTGAGATGGGTTTGAAAAAAGGCTTTCATCGTGATTCGGGGACTTGCGCTACGCATCAGATCGCCCATCGCCTCCGTTTCCTTAGCGAGCTCGGCTGTGCGACAGGTCAGTGTATTCTGGCGTTCGTGTTGCTCAGGTATGGGAACCTCAAGCGTGGCATGGAAGATTTTGCGAAAGTAATTCGCAGCATAATAACTGTCTTTGTCTTCATACCGTTTCATAATGAAACGTTTGGCGATTTCGGTATCAATGCCTGCGACAAAGATGACCCGGGCCCCTTCGCAAACAAACAAATTCTTGAGTGCTTCGAGCATTTCGAGTGCCTTATCGGGTAAGCAGCGATCTAAATCATCGAGGAATACAATGAGGGGGTACTTGTTGTCGCATGCCTTCTCTGAAACTAAGTGTGTGAGAGCGGCAAAATCCTTGCGGATCAAGGCGACGGGATCCGAGTACCTTTCAGCGTGACTTTCTAAGTGTTTGCGGATGTCTTGATCGATTTCTTTGATGTTTTTGTAACTGATTGCCTTATTACTGACAAATTGAGCGGCCGCATCCAGCGTACTGGTAAACAAGCTCAGCGCAAACAGGCCCAACTCCTTCGCGGCGACGCCCCATTTGGAAAAAGCCGCTTGGCTTAAGTTTGCGAGAAAGCATTGGACAACGTCATCGGCACGTTCATATTCCCATGGATTAAACCAAAGCACCGGGAAGCCGTCGCCGTCCAATCGTTTCGAAAGCGCGCGCATCAGCGAAGTTTTCCCACTGCCCCAAGTGCCGTTAAGTGATAAACAAAAAGGCGGCTCGATTTGTCGTCTGATCAAACCTTGAAGGGCGTCAAGAAATGGATGTTTTCCGTGATCAATCCAATTGGTTTCGTCCAGCCAAGGATCTAGTGCGCGAAAGGGTCCTTGTTCCGCCATTCAGTCCTCTCTATTCACGGCTTCATGAAGAGGTGTCAGTTTTTAAGTGCGGGATCGTGAAAATCATCTTACCAAGGAAAATGCAGAACGGGATAAAGAATGAGGCGAGGGTTAAACAAATGCCCGCAATGTGAGCGAAATACGGCGGTTCTGATAACGCTTAAAATTCGGCACCTCATGGGTCCAAAGCTGGTTGGCGGCAAAAGGGATGACCACCACGGCGCCATGGGACACCACCACATCAATCTTGCCCTGACCGCGATAGGGACGCATCCGAAAAACGCGCTCTTCGCCAAGTGACAGCGTCACAATCGGCGAGCCGCTAACCATGGGTGCGGTCGCATCGCGATGGCGTCCAATATAATGACCAAGGGATCCGTCATACCAATTCAACAACAAGCTATTTAAACGCGGATCAACGGCGGAACAAGCCCAATCTAAATAAGGTCGCAGCTCAGGAGAAATCGGCAAAGCACGATTCACATTCCCTGAATAAACATAATCGCGCCCAAAGGCCTGCTGCCAACGTGGTGTGGGCACGGCGCGCCCATGCATCTGCACTACATGGAAAGCATCCGGCCGAGCATCCCAAAGTCGCGAAAAGCCGTCTTCATCGGGCAAAAGCGAAGCCGGCAAGGAACCCAACCAAATCTCATGGGCTTCACCCAAAGCAACCCGTTCCAAATCAACCTCCATCATCCAATCAAACCCCAAACCCAAGCCACAACGCGACACCAAGCGAGGAAACAAAACGAACAAAGCCGCGCCAATCCTTCCAAGGCGGAAAACCGATTGAATAATAAGCGAAAGCAAGGACGCCCTTCCCATCCAAGGCCCACCACAGCGAAAGCGAGGCCCAAGCGAACCCACCAAAAAGGTCGCCACCCAACCCACGCTTTCGAAGCAACGGCTTCTTCCGTCGGGCGGAATCCGTGAAAAAAGGGCCGCCCCCCAAATCGCCCTTCTTCCTAGAAGGTGCGCCCAAACCGGAAGGTGAATTCCTGCATGGCGCGGTCGCGCGCGAATTCGCGGTCGCGTTCACTAATGGAGCTGGAACTGTCAATCGCCCGCAGCAGCGCGTCGTCGTCAATCGGCAAGGCATAGTCGAAGCGGAAATAACCGATGGGGGAATCAATACCAAGCCCGAGTCCACCGGTGACGGCCGGGCCGAAATCGAACATTTGGTCGTAATTGTCCCAGACCCAGCCGGTATCGACGAAGCCGGCGACCTCGATCCAATACCAATTGGTGTGGTAGGTGAGTTCTTCGCTGAGGAAAAACATGGCGTCGCCGCCAATGCCGCGGAAGGTGGGCGCTACTAGGAAGGTTTCGCCGTCCTCGTCGAGTTCGCCGCTTTCTTCTTTGACAATGGGGCCGGCGAACTTTTGGTCGAAACCACGCAAGGTGGTGGAGCCGCCTAGGAAAAAAACGGTATCGATGCCGCTGCTGCCGCCGCCGGAGACTTCGAGATCTTGGGTGCGGCGGTAGATGCCGGACTCGAGACGGTGCGTCCACAGCCAGCGGTTCCAGGAGTGGAAGCGGGTCATTTTACCGAGCCAGCGCGTGCCTTCAACGGCTTCGTCGGTGCCGAGCCCCTCAATGGCGTGTTCGGCCGCGAGCGAGAGCAGCAAGCCGTTGCGCGGTTTTGCGGTGTTGTCGAGGTTGCGATACACCCAGGTCAGGTTGATCGGCAGCGCGTCAATGGCAAATTCGTTTTCGGAGCGCAGCAACAGGTTGTCAGGATTGCTGTTGGGCAAACCCTGATCGTCGGGTCCGAAAATTTCGCTGATATCGTTGAGTAGTGAGCGACGCACCCGTACGCCGGCGCTGACCTCTTGGTGGTCGGTCAAGGTGTAAATAGCCTCAAGCGTGGCCTCGGTGATTTTCTCGAACTGACGGGTCCGGCGCCGCTGGCCGAAGAAATCATCGTCTTCGATGTTGGTGTTAATCGCTTCTTTGTTATCGAGCAGGCGCCCGCCGAGCTGAAAATCGACCGGCAACCACCACAAACGGCGGAAGCGAATTTGGGTGATGAAATCATCAACGCGATTGTTGTGCTCGGCGCGCAGCGACCATTTATCCAGGCGTTTGAGGAACATTTTGTCGCTGAACTGGATGGCGTAACCGGCCTTGTTGCGTTCGTCGTAGTTGACCTCAAAGCCGGCGGTATAGCGATTGCGTTCGCGCAGGAAGAGTTTGGCTTGGTTGCCCTGGGTCTCCAAGCGAACCATGCGGAAGGCGCCGGTTTGGTTGAGTCGGTTCTGAGCGTCAATGAGTTGCTTGTGCGAAATACTGTTGCGGTAGCCGACAAAGCGGTTGAGGTTGCGGTTGTTAACGCGACCGTCGTTGGTGATTTCAAGTCCTTCGTATTCAGTCTGTTGCGGTTTGTAGTAGATGACGTTGATGATGATGTCGCTGTCGGCGGCTGTGGCTTTCACGCTCGCGCTTTTGTTGGGGAAGAGTTCTTGGGCGAGGCGCGCCAGGAAACTGTACTCAAAGGGGCGCCCGATTAAATTGCTTTTCACCGGTTCGCCGTTTTTCTGGACGCTGATGAGCTTGGCGCGTGGACCGGGATCAACCGGAATGCGGTAATTCTGCATGTCGACGAAATCGCCCCGGCCGATGTCGACCAATAGGTGGCCGCGTGCGGCCAGCACGGCGCGCAAACGGTCGCGGGCACTGCTTTCGGAGGACAGCCATTCCAAGATGAATTGGTTGGTCCAAGTGCGGTCCTTGAGCAGATCTTCGAGCAGCGGGGTCGCCTCGCCGAAGGTTAGGCCGAGATCGTTGATCTTGGGGCTGGTGAACAGCTCGACGACAAAGCCGGTGTCGCTTTTGGCAACCTTGGCAAACGAGCTGGGATAACCCTCCGATGCCGCCATGCGTTCAACGAGTTGGCCGATCATGCGTTTGTCGGTTTCTGTATCGCGACCGAGACGACGCATGATTTGGCGACGGTACTCATCGGTCAACTTGAACTCGGTTTCAGCGAAGCCGGTTTTAACCAAATCGATGACGATTCTTTCGCCGAGATCGACGATCACTTCCAGGCGATGGTTGGCGTATTCGCCGCGAATGTCGGGGTTGAGGTAGCCGCGTTCGCGGGCGCGCCGGCGCAGGTCAATTTCGGCGTGGCGCCAGCGGGTCGGTGTGTATTCCTCTTCCTCATTAAGGCGAAACTTGCGGCGCACCCAACGCGGTAGGTTCCCTGGCGTAAAGTCTCGATCACGGATGATTTCGGGGCGTTTGCCTTGGTAATAACCAAACTGCCGTTGGTGACGCAACGAGGTGGTAAGCGTATCTTCCTGGTTAATGAAGTTAATGTAGGAATCGTATTTGGGACCGAGCTGGAGTTCGAAACGCTGCGCGCTGGCACCCTCCTGAAGCGGAAAGGCGTAGCGGGTGACGACCCGGCGCGCCAGTGGTTTGCTGAGCACCAGCGTGAAGCTACTGTTGAACAGGGTCTCGTTGAACTGGCTCTCCAAACTAATCAACGACGAAACCTGGCCTACCAGGAAGTTGGAAACCAAACCGGCGAGGTTGTTGCCGTCGAGGTTTTGGCTCAGTTCCGCGGCGTAGCTGATGATGTTGATCGGCGTATGGCCGGTCGCCGTTTGGTAATCCATGTAAAGTTGTAGGTAGGGGTCGTTGGGGCGCGCGGCGTTGAATTGGACTTGGCTGTCTTTAAAAGCAATGGACTCATTTCCGAGCGAGACCACGCTACCCTCGTTGATGAACACTTGCCCTTCCAGCACGATGGGTTCGGCAAGGTTGCCGCCAACCACCACCGCCGGCGCTTCCAGTTCCAGGAAGGCAAGGTCGGTGTCGACCACAATGGGTTGCGTGGCTTGCACAACGACGGTGAGTTTGATGTCCTCGAGGAAGGGATCGGGGAAATAGAGTTCTTCGCCACTGTTGAGGGTGTCGCGAATCAGGCCGGCCAGACCGAGGTCGGGTACCAAAAAGGCTTTGTCGAGTTTGATGGTGCCATTGACCTGGTTGACGCCGGGCGCGTATTGCCACTGCAAGTAGTTGGAAAGTTTGATTTGGTAATCGGCTTCGATGAGTTCGACATCTTGGGTACCAATACCGATGCGGGCCTGGGCGCCGTCGACGGCCAACGGCAGGAATTCGCCGTCGAGGGTCAGGGTGCCGCCGTTGAGGTTGGCGACGCCGCGGGTCAGAAAAAACGACCAGTCGGGGCCGGTTTCCATTTCGAGGGCCAAATCCGAGAAAACCAGCCATGGTTGCCGGTAAACCAAGGTACCCGACACTTGCTCCATCGCCATTTTGATTTTCGGTTGATGGGGCTGGTTGATCCAATCAAGCGTGAGCCGCGTGGTGCCTTGACCGGCGAAACCACCGATGAGCAAATCGAAATCATTAGGGGTTAGCAGGGCGTTGAGGCTAAAACCGTCGGGTCGGTTTTCGACATCGAAGGCGATGTCGGCCATGTCGATGCGGCCCGGATCGAGATAGATGCCGTTGTCGTAATGACCGATGAGATCGAGGATGTGCAGCTTCTTGCCGCCGAGGTCGGCGTCGAGTTCGGCAATGCGAAACGCCACATGCGGCGGCGTACCATCGAGCGGACCGACCAGGGTTACCTCGCTGCGAAACGAGAATAGATCGAGGTAGTCGGGCCAATCCTCGTTGAGGTAGGCGGCGAGGCGGTCCGTTTCGTTGACGGCGATCTGGAGCGGCACAAACAACTCCGCCTGTTCCATTGGATCGGTTTCGGGAATGGTGACATCGATGCCGGCGAAATGGAGGCTGGTTGGTTCGATGCGTAGGCTGTTGTTGTAGCGGACGGCTATCGGTTGAAATTCGACCGGTTCTTCATGGAAATAAAAAGTGCCGCCGTTGAGGTGGAACCGTGCGTCGAGATCCTCGAAACGGCTGTCGGCCGTCACCGAAAAGTTACCGGCCAGTGGTTCCAGCGTGAGGCCCGCCGGCCATTGGTCGGCCAACGCGGTTTGCAGCGTTTCGAATTCGTCGAGGCTCAGCTTGGCGTCGGCGGCGAAACGGCCGTCGGCGAGGCTCAGGGTCAGGTCGTGCAATTTGAGACCGGCGACGCGCAGTTCGGCCAAACGGCCGGCGAGTTCGCCACTGCTCGGTGTCACCGTGAGTTGGGCGGGATCGGGTGTCGCCAGCGGGAGTTCCGTTTCGGCGAGGGCAAACAGTTGTTGCGGTAAATTGAGATCGGCTTGAAGCTCGTCTTGATCGCCGTGAAGGTGAATCGAAAATTGCGGTAAAACTTGTTCGGTGAAGGCCTTAAAGTCTTCGTTGACGGTACCCTCTACCTGCAAGTCGGTGTTCCATTTTAGCTCGGCCGGTGTGTCGCCCTCAGCTTCCAGCAGGGTCGCCAAGAAAACCTGAGTGCGGCCGGTTGCCTTGACATCGTGGCTGTTCAGCGCGGTTTGTTCGAGGGTCAGCGTTTGCGCCTCCAACTGCCACAGACTGCTTAATTTGGCCAGGTTCGTAGCCTCGCCGTCGGCGATATGGAGCGCCAGGGTTCCGTTTAGGTTGGGATTGATGAGCGGGCCCGCACCGTCGGCGTAAAACTCAGCGGTAAGGCGGTAGGGATCGGCGGGTACGCTTAGGTTCTCAAGCGCAATGGTGAGCTGGTCCCAAATTTGTTTTTCGGGTTGCAATTGAAACACGACCAAAGGTTGGTCTTGACGGCCTGCGACTGAACGCAGGTTCCCACGCAAGCGGTTTTGATCGCCGTTCAAGGTCAGCACCAAATCGTCTTGCCAGTATTCGTCGTAGCGCACGGCAAGGGCGTGGGCTTTGAGTTCGCCGATTTGGTAGGCGACTTGGTCGGCGCGCGGGTCCACCACCAAATGGCGCACATCGAGGTTGATGGTTTGCGTGCAGAGCTCCGGCGGCAGGGAGACAAAGGGCGCCAAATCTTGGATGCCGGTCAAGGCGACGGCGGCATCGAGGCGCAAAACCTCTTGGTAATCGCCGCTAAAGGTGACGCGGCTTTGCGGTGAGAGTCGGCCGGCGCCGGTGAAACGGGCGGCGCCTCGATCGTAGGCGCCGTCGAGGTTGAGGTGTAAATCTCTGCCGGCGAGGGTGGCACGCAAGGTGGCTTTGGCGTCAGCGGGGGTTGCTTTGGGCAGTTGAAACGATGTCTCGGCCTGCAGATGTTGGACGGGGTCGACATCGACCAGGATTTGGTCGAGCGCGGTCAAATCGAGACGCACCGTTCCTTTTATGTCGGTGTCAGAGAGGCGGGCGTTAAGCGCGGCCGTTCCCCAAGTGCCGAAATCAAGAGCGACCTCGGTCGGCGTGTCGGCTTGTCGCCATGCGTAATCGGCGCTGATTTTTAGCGGAACCGTGATCGGTTGCAGCGAAGGCTGTTGTAAAGCGCGGCTGTCGTAGGCGCTGGTCAGCACCGCGTGCAGGTTGTTTTCATCAAGGGTGCCGGTGAGTTGGACCATCGCCAAACCGCGCAGAGGGGCGGCTTGGTCCGCCGGCAAAAAGGTGGCCGCCAGCGCCGGATCGAGGTTGCCTTCGAAGGTAAAGTCCGGTTCGAAATGATCGCCGACACGACCGCGAACCTGCAGCTTCAGGCGCCCGTCGTCGCTGTCTAAGTTCAGGTTAAGGTCCTGATAGGTCAGGAAATGAGGCGAGGTACCGCTGAGGGTGAGTTTGAGCGGGGGCGTTTTCAGGTCGCCGACGACCGCCGCCGGTAGCGTCATGCCGCTGTTGAAGCGTTGCTCGCGATAATCAAATTGAAACTGCTTTAACGATGCGTCGACCGGTACGGTTTTATCGCGAAATGTGGCGGCAACGTCTTTGATCTCAAGAATGCCAATATCGATGAGCGGCAGCTCCATGGCCGCTTCGGGTTGGGCGGGGGCGGTTGTGTCGCCCGCGAAAAGTTCCTCGGTGACGTCGATTTGGCCGTTTTCAGCGTGAAGCTCGTCGAGTGCGATGTGTTTGGCGCTGAGTGCGAGGTTGGCGTTGACATAAATTTTATCAAAACGGGCGGAGAGACCGGGCCCGGACACGCGCAGGCCCTTGATCACGGTGCTGAGCGTAAACAGGTTGAAGCGCATGGAATCCGCTTCAAAAGTGTACCCGGCTTCGGCGGCCAAGTCCTCGATCTCATCCAAGACGAGGTCGCCGAGGATGGGACTCTGAACAAACCAAAGACCGAGGACGAGAACGAGAAGAAGGGTCGCGCCGAATCGTATCAGCTTTTTACGCACGGATTACTGGCCCCCCAGTTTCTTGAGGGTGGTGTTGACGTAATCGAAGCGACTGCCGGAGTGGGGAATGCGTTTGAGGTATTCATTCCAGTTTTGGATAACTTTTTTGCCGTCGCCTTTGGTTTTGTAGATTTCACCAAGGATGAAATAGGCTTCGGCGAGGTCCGGTTTCAACTGAACGGTTTTTTCGAGCGAGCTGACGGCCGCATCGTATTTGATCAAGCGCCAGTTGAGGTAGCCGGAAAGGTAGTGGGCCATGTAGGCCTTATCGTCGGCTTGTACGGCTTTCTGGAAATCGCTGAGGGCGCCATTGAAGTCCTTTGACCAGAATTTGTTGTAGCCGGAGAGCGTCAGGTCCTCAGCCGAGGTGGCGGCTTTGGCGGTTCCCGCCACGGCAGCGACGTCTTTGCTTTTTTTCATACTGCCGAGGGCTTCCATCTTGCCGATTTTGGCTTCGAGATGGGAGGGGTGGGTTTTGAGGATCGACTCGAATTTGGCGAGCGCCTGATCGTATTGTTTTTCTGCGATTAAGAAACGGGCTTCGTTAAGGACACGCATGTCTTGGGCGAAGACAGCGGCGGTCGCGACCCAGCCGAGGAAAAGGGTGCAGCCCAGTCGGAAAAAGCGGGAACAAAACATCGTGCAAACCTCCGTGGTTAAAACGTGCTGACACGGGGAACCAAAATCAATCATTCACAAGAAGGAACGGTGCATTGTGACACAACTCAAGGGCCTGGTGCCGGCGGAATTGGTGAAGGCGTCGCCGTGGTCACGATTGCGCTCGGCTCGGCCGTTGTCGGGGTGTGGCGACGAGTTGTGGCGCTGGGTGACCAACCTTGGGTTCAGCCGTAGGTAGGCATGGTGCAAATCTTGGACCATTAACCGTCACCATAACACAAGGGGGCTGTCGTTCGGGTGATGGCGCGCGTGCAGGTTTCTGGATCTAAGTGGTTTGTTTGGCGTCTGCCCACGCGTTGACGCGGGCCAAAACGCGGCCGACGGCAATGCCGGCGATGCAAGCGCAGCGCGTCATCTTACGGCAGGCGCGACAGTTTCTGTCCTCCACCAGGACCTCGGCTTTGGCTCCAAGCGGCGCCCAGCGGCCTGGATGAATCGGCCGCATTGGTGCGAACAAACCCAAGGCGTGGCGACCACTTGCCGCCGCCATGTGGAGCGGGCCGGTGCTGGCCGCTACCAAGCCGTCACAGGCGTGAATAAAGGCTTGTAACTCGGCTAAGCTCATTTGCCCGGTCATGTCTTGAACCGCCGGTAACTGTGCCAAAAAGTCGTTGCGCACCGCGTCGCCTTCGGCTGCCGTGCCGGTTACAAAAACCTGGAACCGATCCGTCGGCAAGTGACGACACAGGTCGCGGTACTTGACGGCGTGCCACTCGCGTGCGCTGCCTTTGCTTTTGGGATGAAGAATGAGGTTAAACCTCTTTGGATCGATCCGTTCCGCTAGGTGGTCAGGCAGTGCCGGCCGGCGCCCTAAGTCGTAGAGGTCGCCAATTTGGTTGCGCTCGTAGTTGGGCACCCCGTAGCGTTTGAGCATTTTTAAATTGAGCTGGGCCTCGTGATCGTTCGAGCGCTTGCGTGAATAAAACAACAGGCGGTTGCAGGTCCACCAGTGCCACAAACGGTGGCTGCTTCCGACGCGTTCACGGATGCCCGCTTGTTTGGCCATTTTGGCGATGGTGCGGTCGGGGAACACGTGAATCAAAATATCGACAGCGTGCTCCTTGAGCGCCCGGGCTTGCTCGTTCGCCGGCAGCGCTTCCAAGTCGTCCCAGTTGATAAAAGCGTCAATTGAGGCGCAGGCTTCCACCAAGCTGCGCGTATAGGTCTTTCCCAAAAATGAAATGCGCCATTCGGGATGGACCTGCTTCAGCGCTTTGGCCATTGGGAGGGTTAGCATCACGTCGCCGAGGTTGTCGGTTCGGCTCAATAATACGTGGGTCATAGGAGCTCTCAATTAATCGAAGTGTCGGATCACGACCGCGGCGTGCGGCGACGGCCGTAATTTCCAGGTTGGCGGTGGGGATTACTCACTGAAATCGGCCGGGGTGTCCGGCTGGCGTGCGGGCGCGGCGGCGGCGAAGCTTTCCATGGCCAAGCAGTTCTCGTTAATGCGGTTAATGATGGGATAACGGCTCATGTCGACCTTGAAACGGTTGGCGTTGTAAACCTGAGGGACCACGAAGCAATCGGCCAAGGTGACGTTGTCACCGAAGCTAAAACGGCCCGCGCTTGGTTGCAGCATTTGTTCGAGTGCGTCGAAACCACGGGTGATCCAGTGGCGCGACCATTCGCCGCGTTTCCCCTGCGCGCCCATGTCGCCCTCTAAGTAGACCAGCACGCTGAGGTTCTGAATGGGTTGAATACCGGCGTTGATCATTTCACAAACCGCACGAACCTGGGCGGCGGCGATGGGGTCCTTCGGCAAAAGTGCCGGCTCGGGATGGACCTGCTCCAAGTACTCGAGGATCGCCATGGATTGACTGAGGCTTGCCCCATCGGCAATCAAGCAGGGGACTTGGCCCATCGGATTGTGTTTGCGGTACTCGGCTTTGTGCTGCTCGCCGCCGTTACGGACCAAGTGGACGGGTAGGGTCTCGAAATCTAACTGTTTCAGATTGAGGGCAATACGGACGCGGTAGGAGCAAGAGCTGCGGAAATAACTGTAGAGTTGATACGTGGCCAAGATCGGTCTCCTTTGGGTTCGTTGCGGATTGGGGGCGGCCCTTGCTAGGCCGGCGACGGCGAACGGCTGTATTCTAGCTCAATCGTCGCGCCGCCGGCACCGCAATACGACTCACTCACGTGCCGCCCAGCGACGCGCCTCGATCAAGAACTCATTGACGGTGTTGTAATCCGGGCGCTCCGGCAATTTGGTGGTTTGGTGAGCTTGTTCGAAATCGGCCAGGAGTTGGCAACGCCAGGCCTCGATGCGTTCGTCCGACCATTCATCGCGGCGGATGGCTAGCAAGCTGTCACGGTGTTCGCCGACGGAGACCGACAGGCTGCCGTTGCGGAACAATTCAATCCCAGACAGCAGCAAGCGAATTAAGTGCATGGCGTGTTTGTTGTTACGATAATCGGGTTTGTTGCGGCGGCGTCGTTCCATCAGTTTGAATTGCGACAAAACGTACCCGCTATAGGTTTGGTAGGCCAGCTTCGACAAAAAGGCCTGGCGGATCGCCAACAGCCGTTCGCCGATTTCGTTGATCTCTACGACCAACGGTGTGTACAGGCATTCCAGAATGTTGGGGTTGGCTTTCAGGGCAAGGTGTAGGAACTTTTGAATTTCCCAAAAGCAGGTATCCGACGCCTTGTCTTCGAGCTGTTCCGGTACTCCGAACAAGGACCAATGCAGCCGCGCGGGTGGCAGGTAAAACCCGCGCTGATCTGTATCGGAACCATCGTGGCTTAACCCGTAGGCACGGGAACCGACGATACAGCGGTAGGCGACATGTTGGTCGAGATCGTATTCGGCTAACAGGTTCTCGGCGCTGTCGGCACCGCGCTGGAAGGATTTTAACGTGGCGATTTGTTCACGGCGAAAGGTGCCGACATGGTCGTCGACCATACGAATGCGGTAGTTGTGGTGGCCATCGACCGGTTGTGCGATGACAACACCGACCGCGCCGCGTGGGAAGGCGGGTTGGGCACTGGTGGCGGCGATATCGACACGCGTCACGACCTTGGTGCCGACGGGCAGCATGTGACCGAAGCCGGTATTTTTGGGCATGGGTACCTCCTCGGTAACCTGTTGCGGATCGGATCCGCCTTATCTTTTGTTAAGCGCAAACCGGCATTCTATCCGGTGATCGATGACGGCGGTTTTTTAGTGATGGGTAGCGGCTTCGGTTGGAAGCAGCGTGGTCTTGGCGTTGCCTGTGTTATGCTTGCCCGGCAGTGATTTCAAGGGGGAAACCATGCAGGGACGGCACTATTTAGTCACCGGCGGCAGCGCCGGGATAGGCCTCGATTGTGTTTCATTATTGGTCGATCAAGGGGCCCGGGTCCATGTCGTCGCACGCGGCCAATCCGGTTTGGACGAAGTAAAGGCGCGTTTTGGCGATGCGGTTACTACGGTGGCGGCCGATTTGGCCGAAACGGAAGCGGTTGACCAGGTGGCCCGGCATTTGACCGACCACCAAGTGACCGCGCTCGATGGTTTGGTTGTGAATGCGGCCAAGTACGGCTTTCGCAGTTTGAGTGTGTCGCCGACGAGTGAGCTCCAAGCCTATTTTCAGGTAAATGTGATTAGCACCATTCAATTAATCAACATGGCACTGCCGCGTTTGCGCGCCGGCCAAGGCCGTTCCATTGTGTGTGTTTCCTCGACGCTGTCGACGCGTCCGATTGCTGGGACTGGTGCCTATGCCGCTTCAAAAGCCGCGCTCAATTCGCTGGTTCAGACCTATGCGCTTGAATGTGCGACCGACCAAATTCGCGTTAATGCCGTGCTGCCAGGCGTGGTCGATACCGATATCCACGAGCCGCAAACGGACCAAGACCCACCGCGAGCCGAGAAAATGGCCGCCTTGGGACCCCAGCACCCTTTGGGACGGGTTGGTCGGGTGCGCGATGTCTCGTCCATGATTCTTTTTTTGCTCGGTGAGCAGAGTGCTTGGACGACGGGTTCCTTATACAATGTGGACGGCGGCATCAGTTTGGTTTGATCTGTGCCGTCGGAGAGAGGGGGGCTTTTGCCCAAAATAGTTTTTGTTCGCAAGGTGTCTTTTCACGCCCATCACCATTACGCCCTGCCGCACTTGAGTGCGGCTGACAATCATGCGCGCTTTGGCGACGCCGCCGTGCCACACCGTCATTTGTGGTCGGTCACGGTTTGGTTAAGCGGCCAACCCGATCCAGCGACAGGAATGGTTGTCGATTTGCCCGAGGTGGATCGCATCCTTCGAGAGCAGGTGGTGGACCGGTTTGACGGGCGCCATCTCAATGTCGTTGATCCGGTTTTTAGCGCGCGTCAACCCAGCACCGAAACGCTGGCGATGGTGTTGGCTGACCGCTTGGCGCCGATGTTTGCGCCGGCGCAACTCGAGCGCTTGCGCGTCGCGGAAGCCGATGATCTCTATGCGGAGTGGTGGCGATGACGGCGGTGCAGCTACCGCCGCTGCTGTTGGCCTCGGGGAGCCGCTACAAAAAAGCCCAGTTGGCGCGACTCGGTTTGCCTTTTGACGCGCAAGCGGCGGATGTTGACGAAACGCCGGTGGCGGATCTGTCGCCGCGTGACAATGCGTTGCGCCTGGCGGCCGATAAGGCGCAGGCCTTAGCGCCGGCATTTCCCGAGCATCTGATCATCGGGGCCGATCAAGTGTTGGCATTCGAAAACAAAATCCTGCACAAACCGGGCACGCCGGCTCGAACCTTGGCCCAATTACAACAACTGCGTGGCAAACGTCACAGGTTACACACGGCGGTCTATTTATTATGTAGCGCCCGTGATTGGCGACAATCTTTTTGCGTAGACGCCGATTTGACCTTCTACGCTGACCTAAGCGATGCCTGGCTGACGGCCATGATCGCAGAAGATGCAACCACGGACTGTGTCGGCGGCTATAAATACGAGCGTCGCGGGATCGCCCTGATGGAGAAAGTCGAAACGTCCGATCCCAACGCGATTGTCGGCTTGCCTTTGCTGGAACTGACGGCGCGACTGCGGGCCTGGGGTTACTTCGCCGGTTGACAGCGAGGAAGTGCGGGTCGTTATTGTCCTTTATTCCCAACTTTTCCGCGTTTTGAGAAAGTACGGGTTAACATGGGTGTGGTTATTGTAACGCTCTGGTAAAGGTTGGTTTGTTGGGGCACCCAGACGCCGCGTGTTGACAAGGTTGGTTGTTTTTTCGGTTATCTCTAATGAAAACCGAGATTTGAGCCGAATCAAAAGCCATGATTTTCCGTTTCTATTTGCAGTAAGCCCGGTGCCGGCGTTTGACGCAGCGTGAATCGTCCGGCGGGATTGGAAAGGATCGGCGTGTCCCATCGACGCAAACAACGACAGCAGCCCGGCTTGAGCCGAACAATGGTGCGGAGAAACGCGCTAAAGAAGGTGAAAGGCAAAGGCGGGTGTCGGCATCGAGGATGGGAATGCGGGGATTACCGTGTCGGGCCAAAAAGGTATGTCCTGGTTTGGCGTGATTTGCGGGCGGAACCTGCGTTTGCGGCGATGCAGAAGTGGTTTGATAGAACGAGTTGGGGGCGATTTGTCCAGAAAAAAAGTAAAAAATTGCAAAAAAATCGCAACCGGGGGTCGCCAACGCTTGTCAAATTAGGTGAGCGACATTAAGATACTGTACGATGCGGGAGTCACTTGTTTTTGACCCAGACCCCCTTTTCCGAACGCGGAAAGACAATCTGAGTGGTCAATCAATACCCCGGCTTGAGTGCAAGCACCAGTTACGTTATCTCAATGCGTTGTGTCCCGACAAAAATCGTGAACGAGATTTGAGTTCCTTTCCTGTTCGACCGATAGAGGTACTGAAGTTTAGAGGCGAGCTATTCAGCTAATGATTTTATCAAAAAACCGTCATTTGCAACAAAGATCCTCATCCCAGCATGCGAACACGAAAAGGTTTGATTCCCTCAAGTCCTCCGCGATTACCATGAAGCAATCCCATTGGGCTCCCAGATGAGTCCACGTTTTATCCATTCCTCACCAAGGATGGCCATGGGGTTTTGCCCCGAAGACGAGTCTGTAGCGGGTTCGGAATAGTTGTCGCTTTGCCTGGGTTTTAAGAGGCATCGCGCAAAATGGCGAGGTGAACAGTTTGAAAGAAGATTTGCCCAAAGAATTTAACGACCTTCTCGATATCGGCAAAGAGAAGGGTTATCTCACGTACGATGAGATAAACGAATCCCTGCCGGACGATATGGCCACGCCGGAAGAGCTTGACGACCTTTTTCAAGCCATGGCGAACATGGGCGTTGAGCTCATCGACGACTCCGGCACCAAAATTCCACTCCAGGAAGAGGGTGGTGAAAGTCGCAAATCGAAGGCCTCCGGGCTGGGTTCCTCTGATGATATGTTCGATATCAACAATCAGGAAAACAAACGCGATGATTCCGGCTATGAAATCGACCTGTCGCCGAGCGCTCTGGAACGCACCAACGATCCGGTGCGGATGTACCTCAAAGAGATGGGCAACGTCCCGCTGTTGACGCGGGAAAAAGAGGTATTCCTTTCGAAGAAGATTGAGCGCGGTAAAAAGATCACCTTTAAAGCACTGTCACGTTTCCGCTTCTTAGTTCCCGAGATCCTCGAGCTGGCGCGCAAAATGCGCAACGCGCCCGAGGAATTGAAAAACATGGTCGATGGTCAAGACCAGGATGAAGAAGAAAACGGCAAGGCACGCAAGCTCATGTTGCAGCGCTTCGATGAGCTGGAAGAAAGCGAAGCTCAGATCGTTACTGAGGAAAACACCCTCAATGCGATGAAAGAGCAAAATTCCAACGATTACCGCAAGCAGTTGAAAGTGGTGGTGCGTCTCCGGATTAACACCTCGCGCATTATTCGCGATATCCCTTTTAGTCAGAAAGAGTTGGCGCACCTGATTGATATGGCTGCGCGTTACTACAACTCCATCATGACCTACGAGCACAAACTCAAACGCATCAATACCAAAATGGGTAAACCTGCGTTTCAGGGTCAGCTCGGTGAGCTTGAAAAGGAACGCCAGGACGCACAAATGGCTTTGGCCCTCATCGAGGGCGAACTGGGCGCAACCATCGACCGTTTCAAAATGAACTACAGCAAACTGCGCCGTGGTGAGTTCGAAACGGAAGAAGCCAAACGCCAACTGATCGAAGCCAACCTGCGTTTGGTTGTTTCGATTGCCAAGAAGTACACCAACCGTGGTCTGCAGTTCCTCGACTTAATCCAAGAAGGGAACATTGGTTTGATGAAAGCGGTTGATAAGTTCGAGTACCGTCGCGGTTACAAGTTTTCGACCTACGCAACGTGGTGGATTCGCCAGGCCATCACGCGGGCGATTGCCGACCAGGCTCGTACCATTCGTATTCCTGTCCACATGATCGAAACCATCAACAAGCTGATCCGTACCTCGCGCGCCCTGGTTCAGGAAATCGGTCACGAGCCGACCCCTGAGGAGATCGCGGAGAAAATGGATATGCCGGTTTCCAAGGTCCGCAAGATCATGAAAATCGCACAAGAGCCGATTTCTTTGGAAACACCGATTGGTGAAGAAGAAGATTCGCACCTCGGTGACTTCATCGAAGACAGCAAGGTTGTTTCACCGGTTGAAGCCGTGATTTCCAACAACCTCAAAGAGCAAACGACCGACGTGCTTGAATCGCTGACCGCGCGCGAAGAAAAAGTCCTGCGCCTGCGTTTCGGCGTCGGTGAGGAAAGCGAACACACCTTGGAAGAGGTGGGTCAGAAGTTTGCGGTCACGCGCGAACGGATTCGCCAAATTGAATCCAAGGCGCTGCGCAAACTGCGTCATCCCTCGCGCAGCCGTAAGCTGAAAGCCTTTTTGGAAGGCAGTCGCTTCAGCTAAACGACCAAGTTCGGTTACAATCACGCCAACAGGAAGGCCCCCGTTTGGGGGCTTTTCTTATTTTGTCCGCGTCTTGGGCGCGGCAGTCGGGCGCTTTGTCGTGCCGAGGGAGATCTTCATTGCCGATTTTGCTGCTTTTGTGCCTGTGGCAGGCGCCGGCCGCCGCCGAGGTCGACGCTTTTTTTGCGTTGGTCCGTCAAGGTGATGCCGACCCGGTGACCGCGTTTCTTGGACAACATCCCCAGGCGGTGACTTGGCGGAACCAAAAAGGTTGGACCGCTTTGACGGTTGCCGCCGACGCTGGTCGCACCGAAATGATTGCCCCGTTGGTAGAACAGGGTGCCGACATCGGCGTTGTGGTGGGACGTAGCGGTTGGCAGCCGTTGCTTTACGCCGCACTGCGAGGCCATCGCGAAACGCTTTTGCGTTTAATTGAATTCGGTGCCGACGTCAATTTTCAAGACAACCGCGGCCTGACCGCCGCCATGTTGGCCGCCTATAGCGAAGATGTCGATGTGCTCGCTGCTTTGACCAGCGCGGGCGCCGACCTGAGTCTGTGCAATGCTAAGGGCGAAAACGCCCTACTCTTCGCTTGTGAGCGCGCCAACGCCCAGGTGGTCGCCTTTTTGTTGAGCCAAGGTGTGCCGGTGAATGCTGTCGATGCGGATGGTAATACCGCCTTGCTGCGGCTGGCGCCGAAGGGCCATCACGGTGCCGTTGCGTTGCTTTTGCGCGAAGGCGCCGATGTACAGGTCCAGAACAATCAAGGCCAATCGGCGCTGATGCTGGCGGCACGTGGCGGCCACCAAGCCGTGTTCCAGCTATTGCTCGAAAAAGGCGTTGATTTGAATTTGCGTGATGTGAAGGGTGAAGGTGTGGCGTTTTATGCGTTTCGCAACGGTTATGCGCCCCTTGCGCGCGTGTTGGTTCAGTGCGGTTTTGAGCGCGACTTGCCCAACCACGCAGGGCAAACGCTGCGAGCCCTGGCCGCGCGCAAGCGCTTTGATCTCGACGCCGATGTCAGTGGTCAGGTGGTTTGGCTGCGATGAGAAAACCGCCTGCCTCTGTTCACATTGCCGGCTGCGGTCACTACCTGCCGGAACGGGTGATTACCAATGCGCAATTGGAAGAACGTTGGCAACTGGCACAAGGCTGGATTCAGCGTCGCACCGGCATTGAGGCGCGCCCTTGGGCGACGCCGCAACAAGCGACCAGTGATCTGGCCATCGGGGCGGGTCGCCAGGCTTTGGCGCAGGCGCAGATCGCGCCGGACAGCGTTGATTTGGTGATTCTCGCCACCAGCACACCCGACCACTTACTGCCGCCCACCGCACCCTATGTGGCCGCAAAACTCGGTTGCACGCGCGCCGGCGCTTTTGATTTGGCCGGGGCCTGTTGCGGTTTTCTCTATGGCATGAGTATGGCCGAGAGCCACGTTGCTTTGCGCCGGCAAACCGTACTGGTGATTGGGGCCAACCTACTATCGCGGCGCCTAAAGCCCGACGACCCCGCCACCGCTTGTTTGTTTGCCGACGCCGCCGGGGCGGTCGTCCTACAACCCAGCGAGCGTGAAACCGGCCTAATGGGGCTGGCGCAAGGCGCCGACGGCACCCAATGGGATACGATCATGATTGCCGAAGGCGGCTCGCGCACGAATTTTGGCGCCGGTACTTGGAAACGGCGTGGTCACTTAATGACCATGAAAAACGGCGCCTCGTTGTTTCGCGAGGCGGTCCACGATATGGCGACGGTCGGCCGGCAAGCTTTAGGCGACGCGGCGTTGACGATTGAGGATATCGATTGGTGGATTCCGCACCAAGCCAACGGGCGTCTCATTGAGGAGGCGCGCAAGGCCCTGGCGGTGCCGGTTGCCAAAACGCAAAACCGCGTGGCGCATTTTGGCAACAGTTCGGCCGCGACCATCCCTGTGGTGCTTTCGGCGGCGGTGGCTGACGGCGAGATACTTCGCGGGCAGACATTGTTGCTGACCGCTGTTGGTGCCGGTATGTTGCGGATGGGATTGGTATGGCGTTATTAGCCGAGGAAGTCCAACAAGCTCTGGGTGTTTATGGTGCGTTGTGAGCGTAGTTGTGCGTTGATCGTATTTTGAACCTGCTCTAGCGAAATGATTTCTTCGGCCAAGTCAGCGTCTTCCAACTGAGACAACACCGAGGTGAGGTTTTCCTCGAAAATGCCGTACTCGTCGCGTTCCGAGATTAAGCGCACATTGCGCGTGCCGACTTCCGACACGGTTTCGTTAATCCGTTCGCTGGTGGGGCGCAGGCGTGGCAATTCGGCGGTGACGGCCGCTTCATCGTTGTTGCGGAAGGCCGTTTCCAAGTTGGTCAGGATCTCAATCATGTCGGTTGGGTCGCCGGGACCGGTTGGCCCGTAGGCGATGTCGGAACCGATGAAGTTGGTGGCGATGGTATCGGTTTCGTTGATGCGTGCCTGAGTAATTGTGGTATTGCCGGAATAAACCGTACCGGTTGCGTCAAAGGGTTGCACGTCGACAAGGGTGCCTGAGAAAAGGTAATCGCCCTCGTGGCGAGTGTTGAGACGATTGATGATTTGCTCGCGATACTCGGCAATCTCATCGGCAATGGTTTCCCGCTCCAAATCGTCGTTGAGGTGCGAGGAGCCTTGCATGGCCACCTCACGGGCGGCGTCAAAGGCATCGCGAATGCTGCCGAGTGCCGTTTCAATTGCTTGGTTGCGTTGCAACAAATGTTCGACGTTTTTCTCAAAAGCCTGGTTCTGCTTGAGCTGGTTTTTGGTTTCCTCAATGCGGGTGAAGTGGATGGGATCGTCGGAACCGCGATTGACCTTTTTACCGGTGGCAATGTGCTCGAGAATTTCGCTTTGTTCGAAGCTGGAACGTTTGTTGTTAAGCAGGAACAGGCGTTCGGTGCTGAATTCGCCTAATCGAAAAACCATGATGAACCTCCTTAACGCTCGGCGGACGGTTAGCCGAGTTTGTTGATGATGTCGGCGGTGAGCTGGTTAATGACGCCGATGAAGCGCGAGGATGCCTGGAAGGCGCGCTGGTATTGGGTGAGTTGCACCGCTTCTTCGTCGAGGTTGACGCCGGAGACTTCGTCGCGTCGCGCCTGGGCTTGTTCCAGCAAGAGCTGTTGCGATTCCAGTTTGTCGGTTGCGTTGCGGGTCGTGCGGCCCAGTTCCGACAAAGTGTCGGTGTAATAACTTTCAAAAGTTCCGGTATCGGCGGTGCCGTCGCCGACATCATCAATGACCACGGCGGCGGTGCGTAAGGCGGCCATTTGTAAAGCGACCACGTTGTTACCCGTTTCACCAGCCGTGTCACTGAGCGCCAGTTTGTTCGGGTCGAAACCCTGGTTGGGATCGAGTGGATCGACCAGGAGTTGTGTCGAAAGGCTGATGGAACTCGCGGCACCGAGGTAGCGGTCGGGATCAACCGCCGGCGGTGGTGGTGCGCCGGGGTTGGTGGGATCGAGTGGATCAAAAAACTGTAGGCCGGTATCGTTGGGTGCGGCCGATAAGGTAAAGCCGGTGGCGTGGATTGCGTTAAATTGGCTGATAAAACCGGCGGCGAATTTGTCGAGACGACGGCGTAAACCGCCCAGCTCGGTGTCGCGCAGCTCTAACTTTGCCCCCAAAACACCGCCGTTAATCGAGTTGGTGATGTCGACCGGGACCGCACCGCCGTTATCGAGCTGAACGTCGAAGAAGTTGTTATTGGCACCGTTAAGCGCCACCGACAGGGGGTACTGTTTCTCGCCGACCAGCACAAGGTTGCTGTCTTTGATGTTGACCTGCACGCGGCCGTCACCCATGTCGTAGACATCGATGGCAACCAACTCGCTGAGTTCGTTGATTTTGCGGTAACGCTCGTCGATGATGTCCTGGGGCGGATTGCCGTTGCGGAAAATGCCGTTGCCCAGGCCCTCAATCTCCGCCGTGAGCTGATTGATGCGGTCGACGACTTCTTCTACCTCGAGGTTGGTGCGGCTTTGAAACGTAAACAAATCGTTGTCGCGTTGGCGGATTTCCGTGGCCAAGCGGTCGCCCATCTCTAAAACCTCGCGGCGCGCGCCGGTATCGCCCGGACGAATGGTGACCTCTTCAAAAGCATCGAAAAACTGGCTCATGGTTGCGCGAATGCCGGAGAACTCGGATTCCGCCAGCATGCCTTCGACCTCACCCATGCCGGAGGCAAAGGCCTCCTGATAACCGTGGCGACCTTCCTCGCGGGTCAGCAATTGGTCGGCGATTTGGCTGCGTAGGCCGTTAATTGCGGCAACCTTGCTTCCACCACCCACCACCAAGCGACCCCCGCTGCCGAGGCCGCTGATGCGGGTGTCGGCGACCTGACGGGTGTAGTTCTCCGTGTTGATGTTGGCGATGTTGTTACCGCTGACATTAAGGCCGATTTGGGCGCTGCGGACGCCGGACAAACCGGTGAAAAGACTGGCGTTAAGCGTAACCATGGCAGTACCTCACACTTCTTGGTGGATGCGACTTTGCGCTGAAAACACCTGGTGAGCGTAGCCCTGGGCGTTGTAGGCGTTGGGTTGCTGGAGTGCGCCGGGCACACCTTTGGCAGCCCATTGTTCGAGGAACTTCCATTGGGCTTGCTGCAGCAATTGGCTTTGGCGCGAATATTTACGGCATTCCTGAGTGATGCGTCGAATTTGGTCGACGGCATCGCTAATGCGGTCGCGCGAGCCGGCGTCGACATAGGGTAGCAGCGCTTTGAGCGACTTAAAGCGCTGCAAACCCCGTCGTTTCGCAATTTCGGTTAACAAGGCGTCTTGCGCCGCCATGACTTGCTGAAGGTTGGTCAGCAAGGCCTCTTGCGGTTGGGTCATTTCAAAGAAACGATACCAATCGGGATTGATGAGGAATTGGCGCAAAGCCTTTTGTCGATCAGCCAATTCAGTAAGGACCTGAATTTTATGGGCCAAAAGGGCTTCTAATTTAGCGAGTAGGGCATTCACGGTAACCCCTCCGACGATCGAGTGAACCTCGATTAGATGGTGACGTCGATGGAATTTAAACCGCTAACCTGCATTTCCTTAGGTGCTTCTTCTCCAGACAAAGTGTAGGCAGAACTTGGGTCGTCTGCTTCCTCTTCCTCTCCCTCAGGTGGTTGATCGGGATGTTGTCGTCCCCGTCCGTGTTCATCGCGAACACCGATTTCGGCCGAATCCTGAAGGGCTTTGATGCTCATCGCTTGTTCGCGATTCGCCTCTTGCAGCGCACGGGCCGCTCGTTCCTTAGCTGCTTGGTGCCCTTGGATTTGTGCTGAGTTGATCTGCTCCGCGTACACGGTGTTCGAGATCATGTTTCTCAGAAAGACGGGATCGGACATGGAAAAACCTTAATTGGGAGGGAAGGAGAAAGTGTTTAGAAGCCGCTACTTATTTGATCCTCAACCACTTTCTGAGCAACTTCACGCTCGTCGCGATGGTAGGTCCCTTCAGCAAATTCCTGTTGAATACCGGAAATTGCCTCTGCTCTTACGTCGGGTACATCGCGAACGGCATTCACCGCCGATTGAAACAGTGATCCCGAAGCCGAAACTTCGACTGAGTCACCCGGGGCGGTTGCTCTTCCTGCGCGAGCGCCTTTGCCGTAAGCCGAGGAGGCCGAGGCGTAGGTGCTCGAGGATACCGAGCCTTTTGATACTTTCATGAAACCCTCCGGTTCTCTTTGCCGACTACCCACCAAGTTCATCGGTTCACTGGGGAATGAGCTTAACCGGAAAGCATGTCAGGGTTTTAACTCCTTGGTTTCATATGTGTTCTTCAGAGATTGGGCGAATCCTAATCCCTGGTTCTCAACCATTTGTTCCGCGGTGTGTCGAAAAAACTCGTCGCGAAAATATCCTAAACCCTGAGCACTTTTTCCCAGTATTCCCCCACCTGGCGAGCTTTCGTCCATGGTCTTTAGCATAAAGGTCACCATCTGAATTTCCAATTCTTTTGCGGCGTCTTCCATGCTGGGGCCTTCTTTTTTGGGTTCTTTTAACTGCTCTCGGCCGGATAACGGGTTGGGCGTGGCCAGCGCGGTTTCCAAGGCTTCCTTGAACGGGTGGCCGCCGCTCGCGGATGGGTTCGAATTTTGCCATTGCTGCACCTTGGCCGTGTTGCCACGGTATTCGGCTTGGGCGGTGGCGGCGTTCGCCAGGGCGGAAAAGGTGTCGACGTCCATGATGTCCTCCTGTCGTCCGGCGAATCTGGGTCGTTGGTTTGGCTTCGGTTAGGCTTCGTTTTGGGTTGGTTTTAAATCAGTTTTAAATCAGTTTTAAATCAGTTTTAATTCGGCGTGAATCGCACCCGCTTCCTTCATGGCTTGCAGGATGGAAATGATGTCGCGTGGCGAGACTTTGAGCGCGTTCAGGGTTTCGGCGATTTGACCGAGTGTGACCGACTGTTTGGTGACAAACACACGCCCCGGCTCTTCGAGCACCTGCGTGTCCGTGTTCTGTTGGTTCACTGTCGGCGGCGCGTTCACTTGGCCGCCGCCCGGCACCGCCAGGTTCTCCGTTTGGATTTGGATCGTGATATCGCCGTGGGAGATCGCCACCGATTCGACCACCACCTTCTGCCCGATAATGATCGTGCCGGTGCGTTCGTTGATGACGATTTTGGCGGCCTGATCGGGGCGCAGCGTCAGGTTCTCGATGCGCGCCACCAAAGCGACCAGGTTATTGCCTTGAAATTCGGGCGGGATGACGACCTGCATGGTGCGTGAGTTGAGCGGGCGGGCAAAACTACTGCCAAACATCTCATTCACTGCCGCAACGGCGCGGTCCATGGTCGTGAAATCTTCTTGGTAAAAAATGTAGTGCAGTCGGTCAAGGGTCAGGAAATCAAAAGGCACTTCGCGTTCAACGATGGCCCCGTTGGGGATGGTACCGACGGTTGGATGGTTTTGGATGACCGAGGAACCATTGCCGCCGGCGCTGTAGCCGCCGACCGAAATGGCGCCTTGGGCGAGTGCGTACGTTTTGTTATCAACGGCTTTCAGTTCGGTGACCAGCAGGGTACCGCCCTGCAGGCTTTTGGCGTCGCCGAGGCTGGAAACTTGAATGTCAATGCGATGGCCGTTGCGCGCAAAAGGTGGTAACTCCGCTTGGACCAAGACCATGGCAACGTTAGCGACTTTGATGTTGGTCGGGTCGAGCTTAATGCCGGACTTGGACAAAGCGTTAGCAAGGGTTTGTGTGGTGAAACGGGTTTGATCTTTATCGCCCGTGCCGTTGAGACCGACGACAATACCGTAGCCGGTTAACATGTTGTCGCGAACCCCTTCCAGGTTGGCAATATCCTTGATGCGCACTTGTTGCGCCGTCAGCGGTGTGCTCAGCACCCCGATGAACAACAGCGCGAGCGTCAGTCCAATCCGTGTGACTGGGTCGCGGTGGTAATGTGTGACAGCTTTACCCATCGTCGCCCTCCTGTGGCGCTGTCCACGTTGCAACCGGAGTGCCAAAAGATGCGGCGGGTAAGTGGCTTGTTTTGTTGGGTTTGATTTTTTGAGTTGGCGGGCGGGCGTTTGCTGGGCGAATTCTACCCGGTGAATTTTGCCGGGTTCGCCCGCCCGTTTGCATCGGGTTTCCCTATTTCATGGCTTTCAGGAGAACGGCAAGCCGCGCTAAAGCGGCGGAAACATACGATCGGCTTGAAAAAAACTTCCTCGGGTTCGACGCCGCTTTCCGTTAAAATAGTCGTTTATCTCGGAAAACATCGATCTATTCCGGGTAGCCAATCATATGTGGGTCCGCCCACGGCTTCGCCGCGTTGCTATCACGCGACGGAACGTCTAGCTTATGGTCTTTTAAAAGAAACTTATACCGAGTCGGCTTCACTTTATTAAGGAAGCATTGACGTCAACCGAGGCCGCGGTTGGTCTCACTCGGGTGCCTTTCGCGGTTGTGCGCGTCGCCAGTCGACGTGATAAACGCGGTTGGTCGTCACCCGACACATCACATGGGGGCATTTCATGTTGCTCAAATTTGCACTTCGACTCACTTCTACCACAACGTTGGCCTGGCTATTTTGCAGCGCCGCCCTGGTGGGACAAACCTTTTATATCGCCACCGACGGCGACAACGGTGGTGACGGCTCTTCCGGTTCGCCCTGGGCGACGCTGGAACACGCGGTGAGCCAGGTACCCGACGGTGCCGAAATTGTTGTCGAAGCGGGTTTGTACCAAGGCTCAAACCAGATTTCCCGCCAATTTGCCAATGGCATTACCGTGCGCAGCGAAACCACGTATGGCGCGCGTTTCCTTCACAATGGGCCCGTGATCGTCGGGACCGACTGCCAAGGCATTCGTTTTGAGGGCTTTGAATTTGAACAGCAAACCGGTTTCCCGCAGGACAACTTGGTGATGTTCACCGGTAACACCCAGCGCCTCACCTTTTACAACAACATTTTCCACGATGCGGTGCGTTTAAGCTTGCTGCACTTGGGGCCGGGTGCCGTTGATGTGACCGTCCAACAGAACGTGTTTTACAACGCCGGTTTACAGTCCAACGCCAACCACGTTCGCGTTGAAGGTGGCCGCGACGTGACTGTCATCGACAACATCTTTTTCAACGATTACGCGGGCAGCGGCCGCACCAACACCAATAACTCCGGTGCCTTTGTTTATGTCACCAACCTGACCAACGTTGCCAATGCGGGTAACATCCAAATCCGCCGCAATATCATGCTGGCTTGGCAGGGATTGGACAACGAAAGTATGATCCAACTGGGTGACCGCACCAACAGCGCCGCTTTTGACGTCGATAACGCTTTGGTGGAGAACAACTTAATGCTCGGCGACGGCATCCCGCAATTCCGTGCGGCAATGACCTTGGAGAACGTCAACAACATCACCATTCGCAACAATACCGTGTCGGGTGATTTTCCTTCGTTGGCCTACGCGTTCCACATGATCTCCAGCGCGCCCACGATCAGAAACAACGAAATCTTCATTTACAACAATATCTGGTCTGATCAAGTCGGCACCATGGGTGGTTTTATCGGCGAAGGTGTACTCGACTTTTGCGACTGCTTGCCCGATTTCACCAACACCACCCTGTTGGCCAATAACCTCTATTTCAACGGTGGCAACGAATTGCCATTTGACGCTGAAGAATTGTTGAACCCCGTTGACGATGCCACCGCCGTGGTTGGTGATCCGCTTCTGGGTGCACCTGTTGGCATTATCTTGCCACGTTGGGGCGGCACCAGTTTCACTAGCGGTGAAGCCGATATCCGCGCCGAGTTTGTGCGTTTGGCCGAGCTTTATGGTCAGCCAGGCGTTGGCTCCCCTGCTATTAACGGCGCTGCCTCCGGTCCGGCCGACGACTTGCTGGGCAACTTGCGCGGTGGCACCCTCGACCTCGGTGCGGTCGAATTTTCACCCTGCTCACTGGCCGGCGACGTCGAAGGCGATTTGGACGTTGATCGCCAAGACTTAAATGTGTTGGCAAGTTTGTGGACTTCTGCCGCCGGCAATGCCGACATCAACAACGACGGTGTGGTTTCCGTGCTCGATGCGGTCGCTCTCGTCGATCAAATCAACGGTTGCGGCGCAGCGGATTAAACAGCGCACGCCCAAAGTTATCGCGGCGCGACCGTGGGGAAACCCAGGATCGCGCCGTTTTCTTTAGGTGTGGCTTTGAATGTTCCAAATTTCGGCGGCGTATTGGCGAATGGTGCGGTCGCTGGAAAACTTGCCGATGCGCGCCACGTTGAGAATCGCCTTACGCGCCCAGTGATCGGGTTCGGCGAACTCGGCCGTCGCTTTTTCTTGAGCCTCTATATAAGAAGGCAGGTCGGCGAGGTGGAAGTACTCGTCACCTTGGTCGAGCAGTTTTTGGAAGATCCAGCGGAACAGGCCCGCTTCCTGGGGACAAAAGAGATCGGTGTTAAAGGTTTCCACCACACGGCGCACGCGGATGTTGCGGCGGTAAACTTCCCACGGATCGTAGCTTTGTTTGGCGCGGTGCTCGTCAATTTGATCGGCGTGCAGGCCGAAAATAAACATGTTTTTGTCGCCGACTTCCTCGCGAATTTCGATGTTGGCGCCGTCGAGCGTGCCGATCGTCAGCGCGCCGTTCATGGCGAACTTCATGTTGCCGGTGCCGGAAGCTTCCATGCCGGCGGTCGAAATTTGCTCGCTGAGGTCGGCCGCCGGAATCAGCATTTCGGCGAGTGAGACGCGGTAGTTGGGAATGAAAGCGACCTTAATCAAATCGCGCGTGCGGCGGTCGCTGTTAATGACGCGGGCCAGGTTGTTAATTAATTTAATGTACTGCTTGGCCGCCCAATAACCCGGTGCCGCTTTGCCCGCGAAGATGTAGGTGCGCGGCACGGCTAAGTCGACGCCGTCCTCCACCACACTGAGGTATTGATGAATGATGTGCATGACGTTGAGCAGTTGGCGTTTGTACTCGTGGATGCGTTTGGCTTGAATGTCAAACAGCGAGCTGGGATCGACGTCGACACGCACGCGGCGTTTGATCAGGTTGGCCAGTTTGCCTTTGTTGGCCAGTTTGGTCGCCGTAAATTCTTGCCGGAATTCGGCATCGTCGGCGTAGGGTTCCAACTCGCGCAGGTGGTCGAGGTTGGTGATCCAGCCGTCGCCGATGCGGCTGGTGATCAGATCGGCGAGGCTCGGGTTGGCCTTGAGTAACCAGCGCCTTTGCGTCACGCCGTTGGTTTTGTTGTTAAACCGGGTCGGCCACAGGTTGTAGAAGTCGTTGAGCACGCGCGTTTTGAGCAAATGGCTGTGCAGCTCAGCGACGCCGTTAATCGAATGACTGCCGACCATGGCCAAGTGTGCCATGCGGATTTGCTTTTGCTGGCCTTCTTCGAACAGCGACATGCGTTGTAACAAGGCTTCATCGCCTGGACGAAATGCGGCGACTTGCTTGAGAAAACGGCGGTTAATTTCGTCGAGGATTTGCAGGTGGCGTGGCAGCACTCTTTCAAACAAGGGTTGCGACCATTTTTCCATCGCTTCCGGCAAGAGTGTGTGGTTGGTAAACGCAAAGGTGCGGGTCGTGACGTTCCAAGAAGTTTCCCAGGGAATGCCTTTTTCGTCGACCAGGAAGCGCATGAGCTCGGCAATGGCCAGCGAGGGGTGGGTGTCGTTTAGTTGAATCGCGACCTGGTCCGGCAAGGCTGTGAAGGGCAGGCCTTTGGCTTCCAGTTTGCGCGTGATGTCGCGCAGCGCGCAAGCGGTGAAGAAGTATTCTTGGACGAGGCGCAGTTCGCGGCCCGCCTCAAAACTGTCCTTGGGATAAAGCACCTTGGAAACCGTTTCGGAGGTCATTTTCTCTTCGACGGCTTTGAGGTAATCGCCTTCGTTGAAAATACGCATGTCGAAGGTTTCCGAGGAACGCGCCGAGTAAAGGCGGAGGTAATTGACGGTTTTGCCGCCGTACCCGACAATCGGCATGTCGTGGGGAACACCGACCAAAATTTTCCAGCCCATCCACATCGGGTTGTACTCGCCGGTGCGGTCGGTGGCGTGTTCGATGTAACCGTAAAGGGGAATGATGCAGGCTTCACTGGTGCGTTCGATCAGCCAGGGGCAACCCTTCTCGGTCCAGTGATCGGGCTTTTCTTCTTGGTAACCGTTGGCGATTTCCTGCTTAAACAAACCGTATTCGTAGTTAATGCCGTAGCCGTAGCCTGGCATATCGAGGGTGGCCAGCGAGTCGAGAAAGCAGGCCGCCAGCCGGCCCAGACCGCCGTTGCCCAGCGCCGCGTCAACTTCGGTGTCGCGGATCTCTTCCAGGTCTAGACCCATGGCTGCCGCCATTTCGCGCGTTTGTTCGAAAATGCCGAGGTTGATGAGGTTGTTGCCCATCGAACGGCCCATCAAAAATTCCATCGACAAATAATAAAGCCGTTTGGCGCCCGCCGCCTCGTAGCGGCTTTCGGTTGCCATCATGCGGTCGACCATGCGGTCGCGAATCGCCATTGCCAGCGCCATGTATTGGTCGTGGGCGGTGACCTCCGTCTTAAAAAGGCCCAGCGAGTATTTGAGATGGTGGAAAAACGAAGCTTTGAGATCCTCGGCGGAGGTTCCTTTAATTAATTCGGCCAATGCGTCCAATTGAATTGTCATCGATTTCAGCTCCTAACCTGAGTCTCGGTGCTGGGCGGGCGTAAAAAAAAACGCAGGCGGCACAATGGTGCCGGCTCAGTTTGGCGGCCGTGACCTGGGCGCCCGTCGGTTGTCGAGAATGCGACATCATCATAGCTGAAAACGATCGCTTCCGCGTACCAACCTGCTGCGAAAAACGCCCGTGGTTACAGCGTCAAAGCGAGCAATAACGCGTCATCGCCCGGGCCGTAATAATCCTTGCGACAACCGATTTGGCCAAAGCCGTGAGCGCGGTAAAAAGCGCGCGCGCCTTGGTTATTCTGGGCCACTTCCAAAAACAGTTGATGGGCTTCGGTCGCCCGGCAGCGCGCAATTAGAGAGGTTAGCAGTTGGCCGGCCAACCCGCGTCGGCGCACCTCGGGTCGACAGGCAATGCGCAGTAATTCTGCTTCGCCTGGGAGCATCATCGCGTAGACGAAGGCCACGCATTGATCGTCCTCGTAAAGGCCGTGGCCCAGGTAGGGCGTCGCCGTGCTGAACTGGTCGGCACGCCAGCCGTGGCTGAACGCGGTCTGTTCGACAGCCGCAAAACCGGCCGCGTCGATACCCGACCTCAGCGCAATCACGGCTGTACCAACGCCTTGAAGTCATGGCCGCTCGGTGTTTGGAAGACGCGTAAGTTAAACAACGGCACGACCGCAAACAGGTGATCGAAAATGTCGCCTTGAATGCCTTCGTAATTGGCCCAGGCCTGGTCGGCCGAGAAGCAATAAATCTCAATCGGCAAGCCGCTGTCGGTCGGCGCTAATTGCCGGACAAGTAAGGTCATTTCCTGGTGGATTTTTGGATGGCGGCGCAGATAGTACTCCACGTAGGCGCGGAACACGCCGATATTGGTTTGGCGTCGACCGTTGGCGAGATGGCTGGGATCTGAACCAGTACTGCGGTTGTACTCATCGATTTCCTTGTCCTTGTTGGTCAGGTAATCGCGCAGCAACGTGATTTTCTTCATTTCGGCCAAATCCTCGGCCGACAGGAAGCGAATCGTGGTCATGTCGATGTTGAGCGAGCGTTTGATGCGGCGTCCACCCGATTCGCTCATGCCACGCCAGTTGGTAAAGGAGTCGCTGATCAAGGTGTAAATCGGTATGTAGGAAATGGTTTTGTCCCAGTTCTGGACTTTAACCGTGGTTAAGGTGACGTCGACGACATCGCCGTCCGCACCGTATTTGGGCATCGAGATCCAGTCGCCTTGACGAACCATGTTGTTGGATGCCAGTTGGATACCGGCGACAAAGCCGAGGATCGTGTCCTTGAAGACCAACAGCAAAATCGCGGTCAGCGCGCCTAAACCTGAAAGTAAAATCAACGGAGAGCGGTCGATGATGGTCGAGATCATCAGAATCGCAGCGAATAGGTAAATGATGATTTTGAGCGCTTGGATGTAGCCTTTAATGGGGCGGTGCTTGGAGATTTCGAAGTTGCTGTAAATCTCGGCAATAGCGCTGAAGAACGAGTTGATCACCAGCAGTCCAACCATGATCATGTAAACCATGGCGGCTCGGCGCATCAGCATCTCGAGCGGGTGGTCGTCGCCGGGTGGGAAAACAATCGAGGCGGAGATGTAAATGACGATGGCCGGCGCCAAGTGTGACAAACGATTGAAGACGTTGCGTTCAAGGAAGATGTCGTCCCATTTGTTTTTGGTGCGCGAGATGAGAAAGCTGAGTGCGCGCAGAATGTAGCGTTTGGCAATCAGGTTGGCGATAAAGCTGAGTGTAAAAATAATGGTTGCCAGGATGACCAGCGCGAGGAAACGGGCCAGGGTGACATTGCCCGGACCACCCGGCAAGATATGGTCGATAATCCACTGGCTAAAAAGTTCATACATACCGTCAACTCCTGGGCGTGATCGTGTTGGCACCGTTCAATTTCGTCTTTCGTTCGAACAGGCGCGTCTCAAGATGCGATGAAAGGTGAAACCCTCAACGGTGCGGCCGCCTAACGATTTTGCACAACGTCATCAGCGGCCCTGTTTTGGGTCAAAGCGTCAGCCTACCATACTCGTGTAAGTCGTCCGGTGCGAATTGCGTGGTGGCCGCTGTGGCGGATGGAGGTGCTTTTGGACCAGGGAAAGTTAAGGGATCGAGCGGTCGGCTCGTTGTTGGGTGGTGCGATTGGCGATGCGATGGGTTTGCCCTTTGAAAACCTGTCTGCACGGCGCGTCGCCAAGCTGTTTCGGCCGCCCGGTTACCAATGGCTTTTCGGGAACGGCATGGTTACCGATGATACGGAGCATGCTTTTTTGACCCTGCAGAGTTTGCATGAAGCGGGTGGTGATCTGGAACGGTTTCGCCTTCGCTTGCGCCGCAACTTGATCGCCTGGCTGTGTTCATTGCCGTGTTGTGTTGGCTTTGGCACGCTGCGGGCGCTGATCAAGCACTGTCTTTGCGTACCGGCGAAATACGCCGCCGTGAACTCGCCAGGCAGCGGGCCCGCCATGCGGGCTGCCGTGGTTGGCTGTTACAGCGCCTGTTTTCCCGAAGCGATTGACCTCGATCGCTGGATCGACACCGCCTCCGAATTGACCCACCGCGACCCGCGTGCCCTCACCGGGGCGCGTGCCATGGCACGACTCGCCCGTTTGGCCGTGGCTTGTGACGGCATGCCCGATCTGGATGCGATTTTCGGCCAGCTATCGGCTGCCGGTGATGACCCGCATTGGCGGGAGCTGGTGGCCAAGCTGGAACCTGCTTGGCGACAGCGCGACAGCGTTGCCGATTTTGCCGGGGCGATCGGGTTTCGCCGTAGCCAGGGCGGTTTTGTGTATTTCGTCGTGCCGATTGCGGTGTTCAGTTGGTTGCGCCACTTTGGTGACTTGGACGCAACCCTTAACGCCGTGATCCGCCTCGGCGGGGATACCGATACCTGTGCCGCCATGGCCGGCGCCCTCGCAGGCGCAAGTTTGGGTTTTGGAGGCTTACCAGGGCGGTCTCTGGCTGGTCTGCGGGATTATCCGCTCGGCGTAAAGCGTTTGATGAACGTATCGGTCGATGTGTTCGCCGACCAACAGACACCCGTCCTTTTGTCTCCCTGGTTTTTTGGCGCCTTGTTTCTGCGCAACCTTGTCTTTCTAACCATTCTCTTCGGTCATCTGGTGCGTCGTCTCCTACCACCCTACTGAAACCCCCGGCACTGCAACTTTTTGGGGCCAACTTGCGCTTATGCTCATATCGAAAGTGGTGCCGTCGCCTTCTCCTCGTTGGATTGCGTTCCATGGCATAATGGCGGTACGCCGATTCCGAGGTTGAAATGCAACAACAAGTCACCACATGGGTCACGCAATACCGCCAACGTATCTTTGGTGCTGTCTGGCGCGCCGCCTTTTTTCGTTTCAGTGGATGGTGCTTGTTGGTGGCCGCTTTTTTGGTTTTGGCGGCGCGGCTGCTTCAACTGGCGCCGTCGCCCTTGATGTTTACATTTGCCGGTCTGCTGTTACCCGCCGCCGCTGCTTGGTGGATCGCCCGCCGTTCCGTCCCCAGCGATCAACGCCTTGCCGCTGATCTCGACGCCCGTAACCGCTGTGGCGGCCTGTTGCTTTCCGCTGAAAAAGAGGGGGCGCCCGCCTGGGCGGCTGCTTTACCGCAGGTGGGCTTGCCGACGCTGCAGGTCGATATCGGTCGTGCTGTGGCTTTCACCCTTGCCGGCTGGTTTGCGCTCGTGATGATGTTCTCGTTGCCCGACGTCTGGTTTGCCTCCACCACCGGCAAGCCAATCATGATTCAAAGTCGAATCGCACAAAAAGAAGTGCAAATCCAGGTACTGGAACAGGAAAAACTGATCGACGAACACGAGGCGGCCAAGCTGCGCGAGACATTGCGCAAGGTTACGCAAGAAGCCCAGCGCGGCAATCCCGCACAAACCTGGCAAGCGCTGGACGCGATGCAGCGTTCCATGGAAACCAAAGCGCGCGCCGCTTGGAACAAACAACAGCAGCAACTACAAGAGGCCCAAGCTGCCGCAGCACTGGGTCGCCACATCAACGGCGCGTCTTCGCTGAGCGACGAATCATGGCAAGCAGCGATGGACGATTATCAAGATTGGGCCGCCTCGCAACGGGGTGATAACGCGCTTTTTGACAAGGCTTTGGCCGAAGCCGGCGCTTTCACAGGACAAACCCGAGAGCAAATCGACGCCCAGTTGACCGAAATCAAGAAGGTCCTCAAGTTAAGTGCCGAGGAGTTGGCCGCGTTACGGGAGCGGCTCGAGCGCGGCGAGCTCAGCGGCGAATCGACGCTGATTATGAGTGAGGGCGCGCTTGACGGCGATGCGGCGTTAGCCGCCTTTCTTGCCGAGGGCGATGGCAAGGCGCGCGCCGCCGCCGGCCTGATGGCGGCGCTGGGTGGCGCGCAAGGGGCGGTTTCGCGTGGCCCTGGCAGTGTTCCGATTGAGTGGTCCAACAAAACACCGGACGGGCAAGATCCTTTTGAGGCGCTCGTTTTACCGCGCGCCTCCGAAAATCGTCCCGACACCGGCGTTCGGCTCGCGGTGACGCGCCAAGCGCCGGAAGCCGCCGGTCGGGCTGAGGTTGGTACCTTCGACGGACGCGACGTTGCGCTTGGTGGAACTGGGAGCGCCAACCGCCAACAGATTTTACCGCGCCATCGCGCGGCTGTCGGTCGCTACTTTGAACGCAAGCCGGAATCCCAGTGAGTCAGCCGACGCCGACGCAGGTGGCCATTTTGATTGGTGGTCGCTCGACCCGCATGGGTCGCGATAAAGCGTTAATCGAGCGCGGCGGTGTGCCGCAGGTGCTTCATTTAAGTCGTTTACTGGCGCCATTCTCTGCGCGGGCGCCGCTATGGGTCGGCCCACCGTCGGCCGCCTTGCGGCGCCATCCGTGCGCAACCGAATCGGCCACCTCGCCGTGGGTGCCCGATCGCGGTGGCGATCGTGGTGAGCGGCAAGGTCCCTTGGCCGGTTTGGTTGGCTTGGTGGATCACTGCCGGGACGCCGATTTTCTCGTTGTGGCCGTCGATATGTTCGGACTTGCCGCTGAAGCGGTACAGTGGCTTTTGGCGCAGCGAGCCGTGTGCCGTGAGCGCGGGCGTTTCGCTGTTTGGCCGCGATTACCCGAGCGCCCCTTCGGTGAACCCCTGTGCGCATGGTACCAACGCGACGCGCTGATGCTGATGGCCGAACACTTCACGCTTGGCGAGCGCGCACTGCATCGCGCTCTGCCCGCCGGGTACCGTCACGAAGTCGCGGTACCGGCGGCCTTGATTCCCTGTTTTGCCAACATCAACGAACCCGAGGCGTTGTCGCTGTTTGTCCGCGAGTGATAAGTCGCTGTCTTCGTTGTGGGTGACATGCTGCCTGTGAGATGAAAAGCAGGGCTCTCTATGGGGCTGAGCGGTGCTTGTGTCCACTTCTGCGTCGCGAGGCCGGGCCGACGATTGTCGACCCAGGTTATGCAACAGCGGCCCGACCCGCGCAAATCGTAGGGTTTGTCACGGTGGATTCAGACCGCGAGTGGTCGCTTGTCTTATAACAAAGCGCTAAAAAAGACAAAGACCAGGCTCGAAATAATGACGGACGCGGTGGAGTGTTCCTTGGACAGGGTGCTCAGGGCGAGGATCTTAAACGACAAAAACAGGAAGAAGGTGCGCAAGGTGTGGTGAACCAGGTTGTACTCGGCGCGGACTTCCTGTGGCACGATGGCGATGGCGATCAAAACCAGGAACACGAAAAACTCGAGCGGGGTGCTGAGAATGATCTCGGGTGTCTTTTTGAAGATGACCTTGCCGAAGACGCCGGTGACGATCAGGCAGAAACCAATCATTTCCAATGAGGCGAGGTTGACGCCGAGGAATTCGGGTTTGACCTCGATCATTTGGCTAATGACCAACACCATGGCGGCGGCCAAAAAGAACAGGCTAAAAATCACGTAACTGCGGCCGTTTTCACCGCCGGTAATCGAGAGGAAGGCGAGCAAGACCACGGTCGATACGGCAATGAACAAAACATTGGTGGGAACGGAAGGTAACGCGACAAGAAAAATCAAGCCGTAAAGCGTGGCGCCGATGAGGATCAGGCGTAGGGAAGCTTTAGAAAAAAGGTTTTGCACCTTAAAAGAGAAAAGCTGGTCCCACTTACTAAAAAACTTCTGAACTTGGCGGCTGAAGTTAAGCGTACCGGACACGTGGGTAAACAGTAAGACGACCCCGATGAGGACCATGGGCAGCAAGACGTAACGCAGTTTGCTGGAGATGGCCAGGGCGACGGCGCAGGCGCTCAACGCGGTGGACAAACCGTAAATGACACACACGGTTTGGCTGTGGTTCATGCCGGTGCTGAGCAAGCGGTGGTGGAAGTGTTTTTTGTCGGCGCTAAACGGACTTCGTCCTTCGTAAAGCCTGCGAACAATGGCCCATAAGGTGTCGGCGATGGGGATCAGCAATACCAAGATCGGTGTGATCAAGGTGAGGGTCGTGATCGATTTGAAGTGGCCGGCGATCGACAAGGTGCCGAGCGAATATCCGAGAAACAAGGAGCCGGTATCACCCATGAAAATTTCAGCAGGGTGGGTGTTGTACTTCAAAAAGCCTAAAATGCAGCCGACCAAAACCAAACAAAGCGAAAAGATTAAGTAATCTTGACGGTAGTATGCGAGGAAGCCAAAGCTGCTGAATGCGATAAGGGAAATACCGCCGGCTAGGCCGTCAAGGCCGTCACTGAGGTTAATGGCGTTGGTGATGCCGACGATCCAAAACAGGGTCAACGGGTAGGATAGTAAGCCTAGTGAGAAATTGGAGCCAAGGACGCCACCCAATATATTGATATGGACGCCGCTTAAGATCATTGCGGCCATAGCCGCGACCACTTGTCCCAGTAGTTTCAGTTTGGGGTCGAGGCCGACCGCATCATCGACAATCCCAATAAAGACAACCACCACCATCCCGATGAGAATGCCTTGATGTTGCTGATACTGTTGCAGGTAAATCAAGTAGGTCAGGATAAAGCCGAAGAAAATGGCTAACCCGCCCAGGCGTGGTTTGATGCTTGCGTGGACCTTGCGATCGCTCGGCTCATCCAAGGCGCCGGTTACAAAAGCCAATTTTTTAATAGGCGGAACAAGCAACAGGGTCGTGATGAGGGAAGTAATGAATAAAAGAAAATAACTCAACTTATTCCTCCGTTCAGCATGCAGACGCCGAGGTCGGACTCGGGTCGCGCCAAACAAAATGGTCATTATACAAAAGCAGTGCTGTTCGGCCCAGGGAAACAAAGGCTTGCTGGTTGCTGTATGGCAAAGATCACAGTACGCTCACTAAAAACGGAATGAAACAACACAAAACACCCGGCGGCGGCACGATCCCACGTGATGGGCAGGTGCGACGTCGGTTGGCTGGGGGCGCCGACGTGCGTGGGCGGAAACGAAAAAAGCCGCGCTGAGGACGGGTAGGTGAACTCTGTGCACCGTCGTTGGACCGATCACGACGGGCAGCGGTTGATCGCGGATGACGATCAAGCCCGGGGTCTACTCTGAGCAAATCAGGGGCCAGTTTGTCGGTGACACAACGCGGTTTTGGCTTTAATGCCGGCTTTTACGGGCTTTTTACGCCGCTCTGTCATGTTTAACCGACCTTTTGCTTGAAAAAGTCGATCAGGCGCGGGGCTTGAACGGCTACGGTTAGGTTTTGCTGCACATAGACGCGGCCTGCGTGGCCCATTTCGCGACGTAAGTCTTGGTCGGCGAGGAGTTTGTCAAGTTGCTTTTGCCATTCTGCGTCATTTTCTGCCAGCAAGCCGCCGCCTGACTCGGTTACGTATTGCTGGTTCACCCCAACGGGTGACGCAATGGCGGGGACACCCGCCGCCATGTACTGAATCATTTTGAGACCGCATTTGCCCTCGGCCCACTCGGTGCGTTCCAAAGGCATAACGCCAACGTCGAAGCGTTCGATAAAACCAACCTCGTCTTCTTCGCGCCAGGGACTGCAGCGAATGTCGAGCGCCTCGTGGTGGCTCTCGGCGCCGACGATATGGATGTCGAAGTTCTGCCGCCGGCGTAGATCGGCCAAGCCTGGGTAAAGGTTTTCCATAAAAAACAAGGTGTTGGGAGAGCCGATCCAGCCAATGGTATGGCCTGAGAGCGGTGCTTGCGCATCGGCGTATTTATTCCAGTCGACGACGGTTGGGACCAGCAGTGTATTGGGATTTACTTCGTGCACGTAGCGTTCTAGCCAGGGGTTGCCGACCACGACGCCGCGCGCGTCACGTAGGAGTGCGTGGTATTTTTCAGCCAAAAGGGGCTTGTTGCGGTAGCGCAGCCAAACCGCGTCGTCAAAGTCGTAAAAACGCGCGCGCGGTAACAAGTGGTATAGGCCGCGTTCCACGAGGGCGGGCAGCAACGGCAGCATTTCGCCCTCGAGCCAAACTGCGTCGAAACGTTTGGCGCGTAGGCATGTCAGCAAACGCCGACAGTAGCGGCCGAGGACGTGGAGCTTACTGATGGCGCGGCCGCCCCACATTTGGTCGAGGTACAAATCGGAAAAAAAAGGCTGCACCTCGAACTGAAAGCCGGCGCGTTCAAAATCGGCGAGGTACTGGAGGAAGCGATAGCGCGAGCTGGGTCCCTTAGTCGGGTAACGGGTTAGAATCAACAGTTTCAAAATAAAGGTCCTATCGGAATCAGCGGCGGCGCCGCTTTTAGAAATGTGCCGGTTTGCGCATGAAGACATCCCACCAGCCGAGCCAGTAGGCTTTGGCGGTGGTTAGGGGCTGGCGGCCGCGCAACAGCGCGAATAAGACGTGTGTCACCCCGTCGAGCGACAAGATCGCCAGCAACGGGAGCCAGGTCAAAATGCCGTGGTTTTTTTCGTAATAACGGCGCATGGAGCGCATCAGCCGGCGAATCGTCAGCACCTTGACCTTGGCTGCACTGGCGCCGCCGGCGTGGTACACGGTGGCGGCCGGTTCGAAAAAGACTTTAAAGCCGGCGCGTCGCGTGCGCAGGCAATAATCCACCTCTTCGTAATACATAAAGAAACCGCGATCCAGTGGACCGATGCGATCAATGACCTCGCGGCGAATGACGAAGAAGGAGCCCATCACCTGATCGACTTCGCGTGGTTCATCATGGTTGAAATCGCCCATTTTGTAGGCGTTCCAAAAACCGCTGTGTGGAAATAGGCGGTTGAGGCCGCTGCCTTCGATGAGTTGGTGCCAGAGGTTGGGGAAGCGGCGGCAACTGGGCTGCAGGTGTCCGTCGGCGCCGAGGATGCGGCAACCGAGCACGCCGATATCAGGGGCGCGCTCGAGCCGTTGCAGAATCGGGGTTAGGCAGTTTTCGGTGAGACGGACGTCGCTATTGACCAGCACGTGATAACGACCACGACTGCGCTCGAACAGCGGGAAGTGGCCGCCCGCAAAGCCGAGGTTGCCGCCGGTTTCGACCAGCACGACCTCGGGGTATTGGCGACGCACCATTTCGGCGGAGCCGTCGCTGCTGGCGTTGTCGGCGACCAAGATCTCAATCGGCAGGTCGCCGCTCGCGCTGCGCAGAGAAGCGAGGCAGGCGTCGAGGTATTCGCGAGTATTCCAGTTAACGATGGCAAAAGAGAAAAGCGGTTGGTCGGTCATGGTTCAGGCTCCCCGGGGCCAGGCATTCTAACCTAAAAACGGTGCGGGTTTGCGGTGATTTTGGGCAAAGCATTGTGGGGTAGGCGTTTGTGAGAAAACGTCAGCGCGGCTGCACGCCGGCCGGTCAACCAAAGTGCCGCGTTGGCCCGTGCTTCGCGCCGCTGCATCGATGCGGGTCACGCGCGGGTGCCCCAGAATGATTGCCGGTTAGTCAGTTGGCGCGGCGGTAATAAAAGAACTCGCCGTGGCGCGCGCGATGATAGCGGTTGGTGGCACGGTACATGGACTCGGAGGATCCCACGACCAGCATGCCTTCGCTTTTTAAGCAGCCGGCAAGATCGTGAAAAAAAGGCAGGCGGATCTCGTCGGGGAAATAAAGTGCGACGTTACGGCAGAAAACAATGTCGAAGGTACGGCCGCGGCGCTTTACATCCAGCAAGTTGAAGTGTTCGAACTGCACCATATTGCGGATGTTTTCGACGACGACCCAGCGCCGTTCGCGACGAGTAAAATAGCGGCCCTCGTACTCGTTGGGTAGGTACGAACCCAGATTGAAATACACGCCGGCACGGGCGCGTGCCAGGGTTTCGTCGGCAATGTCGGAAGCCAGAATATTGATGTTGATTCCTGGCCGGCGTCGGCGGAACTGGTCCACCACAAACGCAATTGAGTAGGGTTCTTCGCCGGTCGAGCAGGCGGCGCTCCATACATTGATTTCTTGTTTCCCCGCCTGGTGCAGCCGTTCGAATTCCGCCGCCAAGGCGACGAAAGCGGGTGGGTCGCGGTAGAAACTGGTTTCGTGGGTGGTCATGAGCTCAATGACGGCACCAACCAGTTCGGCGTCGTCTTCGCCGACGGCGCGCGCAAACAGGTCATCGAGCGAAGCACATTGGTAGCGACGGAGGAGCGGTCGTAAGCGGTTCTCGAATAAGTAACTTTTCTCGCGTGGAATAAGCACACCGCTGTGTTCGAGCAAAAAATTTTGCCACAGCGAAAAAGCGTCTTGAGAAAGTTCAGATGTGAGGGCGAGAGGCTTATCCAGAGTTCCGCTCCTGGATGTGATTCACCAATGATAAGATATTTTCCGTAACTTCCAAGCAAAATGTGGGCGTGCTCACGCTGAAACCTCGGTGGCAAAAAAGTTGGCGGTGGTTGGAATGATCTAGATTTCAACCCTGTTACCTGTGTGACGTCGTCGCAGCGAGGGCGCTTTTTCGAGTGGGTTTTGTCGTTGCCGCCGCGGGTGAGTGCTGTCGGCCGAGCGCGTTGCATGGTTAGGGCTGATGTCGCTGTTGGGTGTTTTGGTTCGAAGAAAGTGGTCTCTTGAAAAAAGGAAACATCGCGATTTTATCGAGGCGCCTTGGTTGTGCGGGCGGCGATTTATTGCGTTTTGATGGCTTTAGGACGGATCCCGTTTGGGACCGTGACGGCGGATCACAACAAGGGGATGGGAATGGCGGATTTAGTCATAATCGGTAACGGTGTGGCGGGGACGACGGTTGCCCGGCATGTGCGCAAACACAGTGATCGGGAGATCACCATCATATCGTCGGAGTCGCGACATTTTTATTCGCGTCCGGCGCTCATGTACGTCTACATGGGTCACATGAAATACGAACACATCAAACCCTACGAGGATTGGTTTTGGGAGAAGAACCGGCTTGACTTGATTTTCGATTACGTGCGCCACATTGATACGGAACAGAAGAAATTGACCTTGGCCAATAGCAATGACTTGCACTACCGGCAATTGGTTTTGGCGACGGGTTCGCAGTCCAATTACTTCGGGTGGCCAGGTCAGAACCTGCAGGGCGTGCAGGGGTTATATAGTTTGCAAGACCTCGAGTTGATGGAGCGCAACACGCGCAATTGCCGCCACGCGGTGATTATCGGCGGCGGTTTAATTGGTGTTGAGATGGCGGAAATGTTGCGAACGCGCGGCATCGAGGTCACCTTTTTGGTGCGCGAGCAGCGTTATTGGGGCAACGTGTTGCCGGCGGAAGAGGGCGCGTTGGTGGGCCGCCACATTCGCGAGCACCACGTCAATTTGCGCGAGAACTGCGAGTTGGCTGAAATCCTGGGTGACGATGACGGCCGTGTCCGGGCGGTGCGTACCAAGGCCGGCGAGGAGATAGCCTGTCAGTTTGTCGGTTTGACGGCCGGGGTGCACCCCAACATCGATTTGGCGCGCGACACGCCGATTGCCTTTGGTCGCGGAATTCGCGTGAACACCCATTTGGAAACCAATGTGGCCGATGTGTTTGCTTGCGGCGATTGTGCCGAGATCATGGCGGGTGAGGCGGAGCGTGGTCGGGTTGAACCGTTGTGGTACACCGGCAAGATGCAGGCCGAGGCGTTGGCGCAAACTTTGGTTGGCAAGCGTACCGAATACGATCGCGGTATTTGGTTTAACTCGGCCAAGTTTTTCGACATTGAGTACCACACCTACGGCCTGGTGGCGGCCGAGCCGCGTGCGGGCGAACGCAGTTTTTACTGGGAGCACGCCGACGGCAAGCAGTGCATGCGGTTGGTTTACGGCGAGGCAGACGGGGTGCTGATCGGCATGAACAGTTTCGGTATTCGCTACCGCCACAGGGTTTTTGAGCGTTGGTTGGCCGAGAAGCGTACCGTTGATTATGTGTTGACCCATTTGGACCAAGCCAATTTTGACCCCGAGTTTTTTCGGCGGTTTGAGTCCGAGATGGTGCGCGTCTATAACCAAAACGCGGCCAAGCCGGTGACGCTCAAGCGTCGCAAAGTGCTGGGGATTTTTTAGGTGAACGCGGCCGCGAGGGCGGGGAGGAAGCGAGTATGCGACAGTACGATATGAGTTTACAGTTGGTTCCAGAGCGCGTTCACGATCACTTGGACGCTGTCCAAAAAGCCGGGCTGGGTGGTTTTTCGGTGGGTTTGCTGTTGTTGACCGTGTCGCTGATCGGCGGTGGTAAATGGCTTGCCGCCGCCGGGTTGGTTTTGACCGTTGTCGGCGCCCTGACCTTTATCATCCAATTGCGTAAGGACGGGCCGCCAGGCGTCAAAAACAACTTCATCATGTTTCGAAGTGTGATGTCGCGTGGGTACTTAGGTTGGGCCGCGGCCGTGTTTATGACCGGTTTTTACATCATCCTTTACTTTTACCCGCAGCACCTCAAGCCGTTGGTGTTGTTGGTGAATCCATTGCAAGTGTGGCTTTCGGGTAGTTCGGCGTGGGATGCGCAGGGCAACATGAGTCAGTGGTTCCTTTACGGATTCCTCTACACCGTCACTATTTTGGTGATGGGCGTGCGCGCGCTGATTAAATACCGCCACAGTCGCTACCAAATTTTGCGGACGCTTTCGGTAATGTTTTTCCAGTTGGTACTTGCCTTCACGATTCCGAACCTGTTGGCCAAGCTCAACAACGGTTTGTATTTCGAGTGGGCCAACATTTGGCCGCTGCGGTATTACGAACTCTTTCCCTACAGTGTCGAAGGGTTGTTGGCCGGCGGTTCGCTGGGCAAGTTCATGGTGTTTTGGTCGATCATTTCGATTTTAGTGATCACGCCCGTACTGACGTACTTCTTTGGGAAGCGTTGGTATTGTTCCTGGGTTTGTGGTTGTGGCGGTTTGGCCGAAACCCTGGGCGATCCGTTCCGCCAAAATTCCGACAAGTCGCTGCGTGCTTGGCGGGTGGAGCGGTGGATGATCTATAGCATCTTGGTCTTGGTGGTGGTTACGACGGGCTTGATGTGGGCCAATCACCTGTGGGGCGGGGCCTTGCTGGGAACGTGGTCGGGTCGTTTCTCGTCCGGTTACGGCTTTTTGGTGCATTCGATGTTTGCGGGTGTCATCGGCACCGGATTTTATCCGATCATGGGCAGCCGCGTTTGGTGTCGTTTTGGGTGTCCGATGGCGGCCGTCTTGGGTATTTTGCAGCGTTTCTTCTCGCGTTTTCGCATTACGACCAACGGGGGGCAGTGTATTTCCTGCGGCAACTGTTCCACTTATTGCGAGATGGGCATTGACGTGCGTTGGTATGCGCAGCGCGGCGAAAACATCGTGCGCGCGTCCTGTGTCGGCTGCGGCATGTGTTCGGCCGTGTGCCCACGCGGGGTTTTGAATTTAGAAAACGGGCCGCGTGCTAACCGCTTTAATGCCTTTGAGGTTTAGGATCGGCGCGCCGTCTCGGCGAGCTCTCGGCCCCTGTGTCTCGGTGTCGATGTGGCAGGGTCCCCGCGAAGGTTATCTTGCGCTCAGAGGCTTGTGTGGCGCGGCATCACCGCCGCACGATTTAGAAAAAAGCTGCCTTTTCCTCGACGCTCCGTTATGATGATTAGTTCCGGCTTGAACCCCCAAGCTTCTTCTTTCCTTTCCGCCAGTTCCCTAGCCCCCAACCACATACCATATACAGGAGACCTGAGAAATGACTCATCTTTTTTCCTCCGAATCCGTTACCGAAGGGCATCCCGATAAAATTGCCGACCAAATCAGTGATGCCGTGCTTGACGCCGCCTTAACCGGCGATCCCAAGAGTCGCGTCGCATGTGAAACCTTCGTAACCACCGGTCTCATTCTCGTCGGTGGCGAGATTACCACCTCGTCCCAACTTGAAATTGCCAAGATTGCTCGCGACGTAGTCCGCGATGTCGGCTACACCAGTTCCGCGATGGGCTTTGATGCCGACACCTGTGCCGTGACCGTTACCCTGGATAAACAATCGCCCGACATCGCCATGGGTGTTGACACCGACGGCGCCGGCGACCAGGGTTTGATGTTCGGTTACGCTTGCCGCGAAACTGAAGAACTGATGCCGTTCCCCATCGATTTGGCCCACAAACTGTCGCGTCGTTTGACGGAAGTGCGTAAGCAAGGCCCCTTGAGCTACCTGCGCGCCGACGGTAAGACACAAGTTTCGGTTCGTTACGACGGTGCCCAACCGATCGCGATTGACGCAGTGGTTGTTTCCAGCCAACACGACGAAAATGTCGAATTGGAGCAACTCCGTCAGGATATTCGTGAACATGTGGTCAACCCGATCATTCCCGGCAAGCTGCTGCACAGCGGTACCAACTACCACATCAACCCAACGGGCCGTTTCGTGATTGGTGGTCCCATGGGTGACGCCGGTTTGACCGGTCGTAAAATCATCGTTGATACCTACGGTGGTTACGCTCGTCACGGTGGCGGTGCTTTCTCCGGTAAAGATTGCACCAAAGTTGACCGTTCCGCTGCTTACGCCGCCCGCCACGTGGCCAAGAACTTGGTCGCCGCCGGCTTGGCTGATCGCTGCGAAATTCAGGTGGCCTATGCCATCGGTGTCGTGGACCCGGTTTCCATCCACGTGGAAACTTTTGGGACCGGCAAGCGTCCTGAGACCGAATTGGTCGAATTGGTTCGCAAGCACTTTGACCTTACGCCTAAAGGGATTATCGAGCGCTTTGGTTTGAGAAGACCGATTTTCCGCGCCTCGGCCACCTACGGTCACTTCGGTCGCCCCGAATTTCCGTGGGAACAATTGGACATGGTCGATAAACTTAGCTAGGAACAGCAACCGCGCTCGGCTCCGAGATTGGGGCCGAGCCTTAATTTTGTTTGGATAGGGAGCATAAAGCATGACGACTTCCACGAAGGATTACAAAGTCGCAGATATCAATCTTGCTGAATTTGGCCGCAAAGAAATTGAGATTGCTGAGAAGGAAATGCCGGGGTTAATGGCCATCCGAGCCAAATACAAGGATGAGAAGCCTCTGAAAGGTGCCCGCATTGCCGGCTGCTTGCACATGACCGTGCAGACCGCCGTTCTCATGGAAACCCTGATTGAATTGGGTGCCACCATCCGTTGGTCCTCTTGCAACATTTACTCAACGCAGGACCACGCCGCCGCCGCAATGGCTGCCGCCGGCATCCCGACTTTCGCTTGGAAAGGCGAAACCGAAGAAGAATACGAGTGGTGCATTGAGCAAACTTTGTTCTGGCCTGACGGCGAACCACTCAACATGATCTTGGACGACGGTGGCGATTTGACCCTGTTGATCCACGAAAAGCATCCCGAACTTTTGGGCGGCATTAAAGGTGTTACCGAGGAAACCACCACGGGTGTTCACCGCTTGTACCAAATGTTCGAGCGTGGCGAGTTGAAGATTCCCGCCATCAACGTCAACGATTCCGTTACCAAGTCCAAGTTCGACAACCTTTACGGCTGTCGTGAGTCCTTGGCCGACGGCATTAAGCGTGCCACCGACACCATGATCGCGGGTAAAACCGTCGTGGTTGCCGGCTACGGTGATGTTGGTAAGGGTTGTGCTCACTCCATGCGCAGCTACGGTGCCCGCGTTCTGGTGACCGAGATCGATCCGATCTGTGCCTTGCAGGCCTGTATGGAAGGTTTCCAAGTTGTCACCATGGAAGAAGCCGCCCCGGTTTCCGACATTTTTGTCACCACCACCGGCTGTAAAGGCATTGTCACCGGTAGCCACCTCGATGTCATGAAAGACAACGCGATCGTGTGCAACATCGGTCACTTCGATTGTGAAATCGATATCGCTTACCTGGAAAACCGCGAAGACATCGTGGAAACCAACATCAAACCGCAGGTTGACGCCTTTGCGTATCCCGACGGCAAAACCATTATCGTTTTGGCGCGCGGTCGCTTGGTTAACCTCGGTTGCGCCACCGGCCACCCTTCTTTTGTTATGAGCAACAGCTTCTGCAACCAAGTTTTGGCTCAAATCGCGATTTGGACCGAACCCGAGAAGTACCCGCTGGGTGTTCACGTGTTGCCCAAGAAGCTCGACGAAGAAGTTGCCGCATTGCACCTCGCCAAGTTGGGCGCCAAGCTGACCAAGCTCAGCCAGGACCAAGCCGACTACCTCGGTATCCCCGTCGACGGCCCTTACAAGCCGGAGCACTACCGCTACTAAGCGGTGGGATACCCCAGAAATTAGAGAAGGCCTCCCTCGGGAGGCCTTCTTTTTTTGATTGCGGCGATGGATCGTCGTGCTAACGGGGCCTGGTTTCGATTACCGGTCCAACTGCAGGCGCCAGCGGGCGCCGGAGGCTTCGGCTTGTTCCAGAACCTCGAGGAACTCACCGAGCTCCTCGAGAATGTCTTCTTGTTGGTCGAGTTCGATTTCGTTTTCTTCAATGTGGGCGATCAGGGTTTGCAACCAGTTGATGCCTTCGACGGGCTCAAACCAGGTCCCGCCGCTGGGCGGATCACTGTCGTCGTCGTTTTCGAAATCGCTGTCATCATCGTCGTCACCGAAATCGGGTGCCTCTTCGAGATAATCATCTTCCGGCTCGGCGAGCCAATCTTCAAAACTGTTGATCCCAAGATCCTGGGTCACGCTTTCGAGGTTTTCGGCTTCTCTGGCCAAAACCTTGCCGTTAACAAATGGGTCAAAGCCCGGGTCGTCTTGGTCAAGCACAATGAAGTAGGCGACGCTCATGAAACTGTTCCTCACAATATGTCGGTAATGCGGGGTGCGGAGCACTCCTCGCCGGTGCTTACGGTAAACCGTAGCTGAGAGGCACGGGAAGTTCTTGCTCCAGAGCGCGAAGGCGTTCCGAAGCGGTGGGATCCATTCGCGTCCATTGTCCATGCCTGCTTCGCTTTTTGCAATCTTCAAATCACCCTCCCGCGCCAAAAAAACAAGGCCTGTCGATCGGGCGTCGTCGTATCGCCGGCAAGTGTTCCTTGTCTCCCTGTCGGCGGAGTTGATTTAAGCCGCCCCGGCAGTGTGTGTTCCTAGCCCGCCACCGGCTTTTGTGGTAAAACCTTGGGTCCTGAACGGTGCGCGCGATCGCCACTGTTTCCCGTGCGGTGCCTGCCGCAAAGGTGGTTTCCTCTTGGCTTCCGAAAAGAAACTGTTTCTATTGACAACCGAATCCAGCGGCGATTTGCTCGGTTCTCGTTTGTTGGGGGCGCTGAAACCCTTGGTGCCTGGTCTGTCCGTGCGCGGTGTCGGCGGCGAACGTTTGGCCGCTGAAGGCATGCATTTGTTGCGCCGTGTTTCGGAATTCAACGTCATGGGTTTGGTGGAAGTCTTGTCCCAACTCAGCCGCCTGCGCGCGATGTTTCGCGAGCTGGTGGAAGCCGTGCGCGAATGGCAGCCCGATGTGGTCGTGTTAATCGATGCGCCTGATTTTAACTTGCGCTTTGCTAAGGCTTTGCGCGGGATGGGCATTCCGGTTGTGTACTACGTGTCGCCGCAGGTGTGGGCCTGGCGTAAAGGCCGCGCCAAAAAAATAGCCAATTTGGTGGACCACATGATGGTTTTATTTCGCTTTGAAACCGAAATTTACCATCGCTACGGTCTCAAAACCACATGGGTTGGTCATCCATTAGTCGATGAGTTAACCTGCGACCAGGACCGCGACGCCTTTATGGCCGCCAACGGCTTTGACCCGGCGCGTCCCTTGGTTGCCTTAGCGCCTGGTTCCCGGCGCAAAGAAGTGAAAAGCTTGCTGCCGACCATGCTGGCGGTGGCGCAGGCGCGTCAAGACCGAGCTCAGTTCGCCGTTCCGGCCGCGCCAACCGTCGACCGCGCCATGGTCGACGACATCATGGCGGAAAGTGGGATCCAGGTTCCGGTTTTGCCCGGCCAAATGCGTGCTCTCGTTCGCCATGCCGACGCGGCCGTGGTTGCTTCCGGTACCGCCACCCTCGAAACCGGTCTGTTGGGGACGCCGATGATCGTCGGCTACCGTTTGCAACGCCTTTCCTATGCCCTCGCCAAACGGCTGGTTCAGCTTGATAATGTTGCCTTGGTGAACATCGTTCTTGGGAAACGCGTGGTGCCCGAACTGATCCAAGACGCCTTTAACTGCGAGGACATTTTGCGAGAGCTGGATGTGTTGCTTGAGCAGCCCGAGCGTCGTCGGGCGATTGAAGCCGAGCTGGCCCGCTTGCCCGAAGCTTTGGGCGGCGGTGGGGCGGCCGAGCGTGCCGCCGCGGTTGTGAAGGATTACCTAATTTGAAGAAGTTGCTCGCGCTCCTAAAACCCTATCGCGGCATTTTTTTGCTGGCCATGGCGGCGCTGGTCATGGGTGCCGTCGCCAACTCCGCGCTCACCGGTTTGGTGAGTTCGTTGATGAACAACGTGATGACCGAGCAGGCCGGCGGCTCCGCTAGTCAGGCTGACAAGCTCTTTGGTTACAGGGATAAGCTCGTTTTTTTAGAGCAGACGATTAAAGATTTGGGCGTGCCGCTCGATGCGCTAGGTCGCGCCAAAGACGAAGCTTTGGTGAATCCGATCCCGTGGTCGTTGCTGGCGATCCTCGTGTTTTCGACCCAGGCCTTTTTCAACTACTTGGGTACTTACACCATGGGGCGCATTGGTTTGATGGTCGTGGTTGGGCTGCGCCAGGAGCTCACCGAAAAAATGATGGCGCTGTCGATGAACTTTTTTAAGCATTACAACACCGGCGACCTGATCGCGCGCGTCAACACCGATGTACTGCGCATTCAACAAGCGATTTCAGTGAAAACCGGTGAGATGATTAAAGAAGGCGCTAACGTCATTGTGTTTGTCGGCGTTGTCTTTTTCCTGAACTGGAAGCTGTCGACGACCTTGTTCGTGTTGGTGCCGATGGTCGGCATTCCCGTCTCTATTTTCTCGCGCAAGATTCGCAAGTATTCGCGCCAGTCGCAGTCCTTTTTAGGGGCGCTCACCGCGCACCTCAAAGAAGTGTTGGTCGGTATTCAGATCGTCAAAGGTTTCCGAAAAGAGGCATTCGAGGCCGCCAAGTTGCGTGATATTAACCGGTTGTTCCTTAAGTACGCTTTGCGCGAACTGCGCATTATGGCGGTGACTACGCCGGTGATGGGTTTGATCGGCATGGTCGTGGTGGTGTCTTTTGTGTGCTATGGCAGCTTGATTATTCAGCGTGGTGAGATGAACCAGGGTGACTTTTTGTTTTACCTGTTGGCGGTCTATCAGCTCTACCAGCCGATTAAACGCATGGCGCGCGCCAACAGCGATATTCAGCAAGCGATCGGGGTTTTGCCGCGCATTGATGAAATTCTTCAGTGGGACAACGAGATTCTCGAACCGGCGACACCGGCACAGGTGCCCGGCTATCCGTCCGTCACGTCATTGCGTTTTGAGGCGGTATCGTTCCGTTACCGCGATCAAGACGACGAGGACACGCGCGAATGGGTGTTGGATCAAGTCGACTTCGAGGTGGGTCGCGGTCAGGTGACCGCGCTGGTGGGTGCCTCGGGCAGCGGCAAATCAACGCTGGCCAAGTTACTGCCGCGTTTTTACGATGTCACTGAGGGCGCTGTGACCATTAACGGTGTCGATATCCGCGCGATGGCCAAAAGCGAATTGCGCGATTTATTTGCGCTTGTAACCCAGGATACCGTGCTGTTTGACGATACCGTTCACAACAATATCGCCTACGGTATGCCCGAGGCGACCTCAGAGCAGGTTGCCGCCGCCGCGCGTAAGGCGTTTGCCCACGCTTTTATCGAACGCCTGCCTGAGGGTTATCAAACCGTGATTGGTGAAGCCGGTTCGCGGCTATCCGGCGGTCAGCGACAACGGATTTCCATCGCGCGTGCTATTCTCAAAGACGCACCGGTTTTAATTCTGGATGAAGCGACGTCGGCGTTGGACACCGAAAGTGAACGCGAGGTGCAGCAGGCGCTGGATGCGCTGATGTGTGACCGTACGACCTTAGTTATCGCCCACCGATTGTCGACGATTCGCAAGGCCGATCAAATTTTGGTTCTGGATGAGGGGCGTGTGGTGGAACGCGGTGATCACGCCTCGCTGCTCGCCCAAAACGGGCTCTATCGCAAATTGATTCAGATGCAAGAGGAGGGACACCGTGCTTTATAGCATGACGGGTTACGGTGAAGCAGTGGTTGAAAACGACGATCTGCGCGCCGGTTTCCGCATTAAAACAGTGAATAATAAGGGGTTGGATATCAACCTCAAGCTGCCGTTTGACTTTATGTACTTGGAAGGCGAGTTGCGGCGCATGCTCAAAAATCGCCTGTTTCGCGGTCGTATTGATGTCTTTTGCGAGTTGGAAATTCGCACGCCCGACGCTTTGCCGCCGACGCCGCTCAATCGTTCGCGCATGCAGCAGTTGGTACAACTGGCGCAACAAATCAAGCAGGAGTACCCGGTTGAAGGCGAATTGGAACTCAACACCTTGATTCGCATGAGCGACCTGACCGTGACGCAACGGACCGGTTTTCGTTTGCCCGAGTCCTTCGAGCAGGTGATTCGCCAAACGATCAACGACGCCGTCGATCAACTCGAACAGTCGCGACGCAAGGAAGGCGAAAGCCTGGAACCGTTTTTTTTGGATTCGCTGGCGCGCATCGAAAAGAAAGTCGGCGAATTGGCTGAATTGATGGAAGCGCGCCGTGATGAATTGCGCGAACAAATCACCAAACGCGTCAAGATGTTGTTGGAAGACACCAACCTAGATGAAAACCGTCTCGGTCAGGAAGTGGTGTATTACGCCGACCGCCTGGATGTGACCGAAGAGATCACGCGTCTGGGGGCACACCTCAAAACCACCGCCGATTTGATCAAAAGTGACAAACGGCCGATGGGTAAAGAGTTGGAGTTCTTGTTGCAGGAACAAATGCGCGAGGTGACCACCATCGGGAATAAGGCCAAACACAAAGAGATTGCCGATATGGTGGTGGGCCTTAAAACCACCTACGAGAAGATTCGCGAGCAAGTGCTCAACGTGGAATGATTTCGAACCGCCCGGCGGGTCGATGCCCGCCTGGCCGCGACCGCCGTGTTTTACCAAGGAGTGGACCTTTGCTTTCCTTTACGTATCCCGGCAACCTCTACATGGTGATCGGCCCTTCCGGCGCTGGGAAATCGACCCTGCTCAAGCGGCTGATTGCGCAAGACGAACACCTCTCGTTCAGCGTTAGCCACACCACGCGTGCACCTCGTGCGGGCGAAGTTCACGGTAAGGATTACTACTTCGTGGATCGCGACCTTTTTCGCAGCATGATTGACGAAGACGCTTTTTTAGAGTGGGCTGAGGTGCACGGTAACCTCTACGGCACCTCGAAAGCGCACATCGTGGCGCAATTGGAAGCAGGTGAGGACGTATTGGTTGATGTCGATGTTCAAGGCGCCTTGCTGCTCAAGGAGCAATTGGCTTCGGCGGTTTCCATTTTCGTGGCGCCGCCCCATGCCGCCGCCTTGCGGGCGCGCTTGGAGGCTCGTGGCAAGGACGCCGCCGATGTGATTGAGCGCCGCTTGCTCAATGCCCGCGGCGAAATGCAGCAAATGACCAAGTTTGATTATTTGGTGGTGAACGACGACCTCGATCGTTGTTACCGCGATTTGGCGGCGGTCGTCGCCGCCGACCGATTACGCAGCTTCCGACGCCGCGCTTTGGCAAGCGACTTACTTGAACATTTCTAGCGAAAAGGCTAGAATTGGGGCTTGTGCCCGGCGCCGTGTGTGATGTACCCCCTTGCTGGATGCTTCACACCAAACACGGTGGCGCGTGCGGTTTTCGTTCCGCCCACGGCTTGCAGCCGTTTCTTTTTAGCTGCAGCGGCCTTGGCTTTTGAAAAGCCGATAGGTTCAATTTCCGTCAGCAGCGACGGTTTTTAGAATGATTTGGAGAGGTCCATGAACGTACCTGAGAACATTGGCTCGAAGTACCGTTTGATCGTTTTGGCCGGCCAGCGTGTCGCCCAGTTGCAACGAGGCGCCGCACCGCGCGTGTCTAACGTTGAAACCCAGAAAATGACCACGATTGCGATGCGTGAAGCCTCTTCCGGCACCTTGACCTTTCATCCCAAGGGTTTGCTTGAAAAGGAAAACCAGTACGCTTAAGGCACGGCCGCCATGGGCGGCCTTTGTCTGACACTTCTACTTTTATGTGTGCCCTGGTGCGGTGACCGGCTGCAGCTTTGTGCGGCGGCCGTTTGGTGCGCGCGTTAAGGATGCCCCGTGCTCGCTGACTTTCAAGCGTCTGAAATCGTTGGAGAACGTGCCTCGATTGCGCTGGGGATTACCGGCGGAATTGCCGCCTATAAGGCCGCCGAATTGGTGCGTCTCTTGGTTGGTGCCGGTCACACTGTTTACCCCATTATGACCAAGTGGGCCGCCGAGTTTGTGGCGCCGCTGACCTTTCAGACCCTTTCCGGCCAACCGGTACGCATGGCGACCGCCGGCTTCGGCCGCGACGGCGACATTGAACACATCTCCCTGATCCGGCGCTGCGAGCTTTTATTGGTGGCGCCGTTGACCGCGAACACCATGGCCAAAATGGCGCAGGGTCTTGCTGATAATTTTTTAACCAGCACCTATTTGGCGCATCGCGGCCAAACGATGGTTTGTCCGGCGATGAACACCGCCATGCTGGAGCATCCGGCCACGCGCCGCAATATGGCGCAGCTTGAAGCCGACGGCGTGCATGTGGTGCTCGGCGATAGCGGCGATTTGGCTTGTGGTGAGGTCGGTGCCGGTCGTATGGCCGAGCCGGCCGCGATTCTCGACCAAGTGCGCTGGGTACTCGCGCCCAAGTTGCCCTTTCTTGAAGGTAAACGCGTTCTCGTCAGTGCCGGGCCCACGCAAGAAGACGTGGATCCCGTTCGTTTTCTCACCAACCGCAGCAGTGGCAAGATGGGCGTCGCCGTGGCGGCCGCATTCCGCGATGCCGGTGCCGAGGTTGAGTTGGTGCACGGTCCCGTTCAGGTTGCGGTGCCTGCGCGCATTAAAACGCGGCGGGTTCGTTCCGCCGCCGACATGGCTGATGTGGTTTTGTCGCGCCAGCCTGATGTCGATATTATTGTGATGGCCGCCGCTGTTGCGGATTTTCGTCCTCGTCCGTCCAAGGAAAAGCTCAAAAAAGCCAAGTTTGACGGCGCCTTGCACTTGGACCGCACCCAAGATATTTTGGCGACGCTGGGTCAGCGCAAGCCCGACGGTCAGTGCTTGGTGGGATTCGCCGCCGAAACCGGATCGGTTTTGGAGAATGCCGCCCGTAAAATTCGCGACAAGAACTTAGACTTCATTTTTGCCAACGATGTCGCCGCCGCTGGTCTTGGCTTTGCCGGTGATCGCAATCGTTTGATCGCACTTAACCGCCACGGGGTTCAGCACGATTTGGGCACCCGCGATAAAGCGGCTTTGGCGCGTGAGTTGGTCGCCTACGTCGTTCACGAATTGCAACACGAGCTGCAAAGCAACTGATCGATGAGATTACCCAAAAAGAAAAAACCGTTTTGCCCGGGGGCGAAAACGGTTTGATGCAGTGGCGACCCTGTCGCTTGATGCGGCTTGGAGCGCTTCGGTTAATTTTGGGCCGCTTCCATTTCTTCCATCTTTTTGCGCAACGATAAGGGGCGCATGTCGGTCCACACTTCCTGGATGTAATCGAGGCATTCTGTTTTCGAGCCTTCCTTGCCTGCCTCGTTCCAGCCTGGCGGTAGTTCGCGGTCGGCCGGCCAGTAAGAGTACTGCTCTTCGTTGTTGAAAACTACTTTGTAGACGGTGTTGTCTTCACTTTCAGACATAAAAGTCCTCCTGAAACAAAATCAGTCAAATGTGAGGAAGTCATCCTCGCTTGGGTCATTCGCTGTGTGCTTGCATCATGTTAGCCTGCATCTCTGCACCCTTTGCATCATATACCAAAAAATATCGATTTTCACGCTTAGCCGCTTTGTCCCCAGAACGGCTGGGTTTTTTTGTCCTTGCTTTGGCCGCCACCTGACTTGCCGCCTTGAAAGACACGGAAACGTCCGCGCTTTGAGCCGCCGCCGCGACCGCCGGCCAGCAACAAACCGCTGACAAAACCACCGATGTGGGTCATGAAGGCAATGCCGTTGACCGTGTTTTGGCCCCACTGGAGCAATAAGCTCATGCCTTGGCCGAGCAGCCACATCGCGAGCAAGCCTTTAAAGGGAAGGATGGTGTCGCGGTAATTGGCGCTGCGAATGTTGCCGATGGTGAGGCGGAAGTCGTGGTTGCCAAAGAGCACCAGGTAGCCGCCGAGTAATCCGCTGATGGCGCCGCTGGCGCCGATGATGGCGGCGGGCGAGTTCATGTCGTAAAAGACTTGGCACAAGGTGCCGACGGCGCCGCAGCTAAAATAGTAGAGCAGGAAACGTTTCCAACCCATGCTCGCTTCCAGGTTGGGTGCCAACATATATAAGAAAAACATGTTGGACAACAGGTGGAACAAATTGACGTGCAGGAACATTGCCCAAAACAGGCCGACGACCGCCGGTGCTCGGCTCTCAATAAGTACTTCGGGGTTCATGCCTAGCGCCATCTGGGCGGCCGTGTTGCGCAGTTGGTCTGGGGCAAAAAACTCAGCCGGGATGACGCTGCCCACAAAAAAAACAGTGTTGGGATTCATGCGGAAGTGGGTGACATAAAACGCGAGAACGTTCAGAAAAAGCAGTACCCAGGTGGCGCGGACCTTGCCGGGGACGCGGTAGCTGTCGGCAAAACGAATCATGGAACCTTACCTTTTCGGTTGTGGCGCGCCGGGCGCTCCGATTAGTTCGCGAAGTCAAGGCATCATACCATTGAATCCGGCCCTCTCGGCTAGCATGACGCACCGGCTGCCGGTTGGCAGTGCGGCGATAGAACAGGTGGGGGCCGGTTGTTTAGGGCGATGGCGGCGTGAAAGACGGGGTGTTTCTCCTGAAAAAGCCCTGGTAAAAGCTCTGAATCATCAGAAGATGATGAAAAAGGGCGTTTTGGTAGGATTGTTTTGGTGCAGAGTAAATACAACAAAACCTGACGGCTGGCTCGAAAACAAGGGAAAGCGTGGCATAGCTCACGGAGTTATCGGTATGAGAATGCGGTGGTGCCGGCATATCGCTAAAACGCGCGCTTCTTGCAACGCGCGGCTTTTTTCTGTTACCCTTACTGACTCAAATGTTTGCGTCTTCTTGCCGCATCGTAGTTCGTTGAGCGACGATGTTTTGAAGTCGCAAAGGTACACGGGAAGCAATGACGACCCAGGAAAATGATAATAGGCCGGTGGCGGCGAAAGATCCGCCGGCGGCGAAGAAAATTGAGTCGTCGCTTAAATTTTTCCGTAAAAGTGCTTTAGGGGGGTAAATTCGAAGGTTGGGATTACATGTGATCAAACGGCCTCGACGCTTGTTAAGACAGCAGATGCACGCGTAACGCATCGAGGATAATCTTTATATCGCGGGGGTCCTTGCCCGTGTTGGAAATCCATGAAGAAGTGCCGTAATGCCTCGCTACCAAACCTTTTCGACTTTACAATCCCCTGAAAATTGAATAAGGTCCTGTAAGTAAAATGAATCCCTTTGCCCTTTGCGGCGAACCCGGATCTCGTAAATCTCGGTTCGCATCTGAGATTTCACTCGAGCGTGGGCCTGTTTCTCCCAGGAAAAACGCTGCCTCGGCTTATCGTCGTCGCGCGCCCGATCACCTGGTCCTCGGTAATGAATCCCGTCTGAGTCTATAGAAAAAGAACCCGTATTGGTGTTGGTGAAATCATGATTGGTGAGACCCTTAATAATAAAAAATACCTCATTATGAAACGTATCGGCGGCGGCGACAAAAGTGCGCTCTATCAAGCCAAAGACCAGCAGTCGAACGCGCTGGTGACCTTGTCCCAGTTTAGCTACGGCAAAAGCTCTTATCAGCCGGGCGGTGAGCAGTTCCGCAAGGTGACCGCCGCTTTGATGGGTCTAAACCACGGCAACATTCAAGCCTTTAGCGACTTTTTCGTTGAAAACGATTACCTCTACGCCGTATCGCCCGCCATTAACGGCAACCTTTTGACCGACATCCTCAAGCAGGGTGCGCCCCAGGTCGAAGAGTCCGTGGACATTATTCGCCAGGTTTTGACCGGCTTGAGTTACCTCCACGGTAAAAAGGTGCAGCACCTCGATCTTAAGCCCGATTCCATTTGCGTTTCGGCCGACGGCACCAAGGTCACCATTCTCAATGCGGGCATTTCCAAACTTCTCGAAGGCATTCACAGCGATTCAGAAACCGTGGTGGTTGGTAGCGGGGAATACGTCGCCCCCGAACAGATCGAACCGGATCTGTTCCAAGAGCCCGAAATGGGTGTCACCGATATTTACGCCGTCGGTATGGTGTTTTACCACTTACTGGCCGGCGAACCGGCGTTTCGCGGCAATACCCATCTCGAAGTGCTGATGAAACAACTTAAGGATGCACCGCCGCTGTTGTATTTAAAAGACGATAGCTTCCGCGCCTTTGACACCTTGCTGGGCAAAGCCTTGGCCAAGCAGCCCGAGAAACGTTATCCCAGTTGTGGTGAATTCTTAAACGCGCTTAATCAAGCGGTCGCCGCATGGCAGCAAGCGGCGCAATCGACGGCCAACCCGGCGGTTGCCGAACGCACGGAATCGACCATGCGTTTGCCGATGGATTTTGTGAACGAAGTGACGCAGACGCCGGAGCCGAAACGACGCCCGGCCGCGGCACCGCCTGCCGACCTCGGTGAAAAGACCACCGTCATGAATCCACCGTTGCCGACACCGCCCGCCGCCAAGAAGCCGGAGCCGTTGCCGGCGGCCGAGCCGCCCAAGCCTGTCGCGGAACGCGCCGCGACGCCGCCACCGGAAAAGAAAGCGGACGAAGAGAAAAAATTACCGATTATTCCTATCGTCGCCTTTGTGGCCGTTGCGCTCATCCTCGCGCTTGGTTTCTTGTTCATCGGCGGCGGTGATGATGAACCCGTTCCGGCTGAAAATCCGGTAGCTAAGACCGGTGAGCCGCCTGTCACCGATCCGCCTGCCCCGGTTAGTGATCCGGTCGACAACAAACCCAAGTTCGTTGATTTTGATTTGGACGAACCCAGTGCCGATGGTCTGGTCGGCGATGCTTTGCAACTGTCCTTTTCGACCGATGGTCTTGAAGACGACACTGAGTTTCGCGTACGTGCCGAGCCGGAAGACGGCGTTACCGTCGCTGACAACGGCAGTGGTTCGATGGCCTTGACCTTCGACAATGCCGGTTTGAAAGTGATCACGGTCGAAGCCTATGAAAACGGTTTGTTGGTTGGGCGTTCCAATGAAATCGAAGTGCGTATCAACGCACCGGCGGCAGTTGTTGCCGAAACGAAGCCCGAACCCAAACCCGAGCCCACGGTTCCGTCCAAGCCTGAACCGAAGCCTTCAACCACCGTGGCAAACAACAACAGCAGCCAACCGGCCACGCGTCCCAAGCCGGTAGAGACCAAACCGGAGCCCAAGCCGGAGCCCAAGGTTGCGTCGACCGTCGCCGCCAAACCGGAACCGGTCCGCGATGAGCCTAAGCCGATTGAAACCAAGCCGGTCGAAACCAAGCCGGAGCCAAAGCCGGAGCCAAAGCCGGAGCCCACACGTACCGCGCAAAACGACCCGCCCGTCCAGCCGACCACGACCGTCGCGAAAAACGAAGCCAAGCCTGAGCCGGTGGAAAGCAAGCCGGTTGAGCGCAAACCGGAACCCAAGCCGGAACCCAAACCGGTCACGACGGTGGCCAAAAACAAGGTTCCCGACGAACCGGTTGATTTGCCCGAGGCCTCCGGTCTGGTGGATTACACGTTGGTCGTTCGCGACGAAGACGGTAACTTCATCCCCGGCAGCCGCGTCACCTTTAACTGGGACGGCAAGTCCAAAACGGTGCGCTCCAACTCGCGCGGCATCGCCGCGGTTAAGTTGCCCGCTCAAAAACGGGTGACCTTTGACGTGCAAGGTTCAAGCGGTGTTTTCCAAGACGCCTACCGCGTTAACTTCACCTTGCGCAAACGCGAGTTCCCGATTTCGTTTAAAGTTCGCATCAACCAAGCCGAAACTACCGAGGGCAGCATTCTGATCAGCCAAGAAGGGACGCGCTTTAAAAAAGTGACCCAGCCTGGCAAAACGGAAGACTTGTTGGAAGGGACTTACTTCTTTACCTACCAAAGCAAAACGCTGAGCCACTCGGAAACCTACACGGTAACGCGTCGCAACCGGTTCGTGTTCGACATCTCGACCGATCCCAACGTTTACTACCGCGACTTGTTTTTGAAGAAAAACCAACCCGCCTTGGCGGCCGCCGTTACCAAGGTGACCGACCCCGCCAATGGTTACGAATTCTTTATGCCGCGCTATTGGCTGGCGCAGTACCATATTGACGAAGGGAACTGGGCCGGCGCCAACGAGATGTTGGGCCAGTTGTTTGAGCATGCCAACCAATGGGAACGCATGGCGATCAAACCCAACTACGTCCTCGATTACATGCGTGGCTTGTCCGCCGTCGACACACCGGATTACTTGATGATTGCCCGGATTTGCCGCAACGAAGACGTGGTCAAACAATTCAACACCTTAAGTACGGGTCGTAAAGAGTCGAACTGGAAGTTTTTGTTCTATTACTATCGCATCATCGCCTTTTTTGAGTTGGCCGAAGAGCGTACCGGTCCGCAAAAGCGCCGGATGGTAAAACAAACGCTGAAAACCTACTACTGGTTAGACGATATCCCAGCCGAGGTTTTGAACAGTAACCCCGACAAATACGGTCGCTTACGTGAGATTAAACAGAAACTGGAAGCACAAACAACCAACTAACAGCTCTATGGAGAGATGAACCATGTTGAAACGATATGTAGCCCTGTTGACCACGATCAGCTTCTTGTTGGCTTTCGTGTCCTGTATGGAAACCAAAGGCCCCAACACGAGTACCGGCCGGTCTGCCGGGGGTGGCAGCGGTGATTATAATTTCGTGATCCGGATGTATGGGGATTTTCCCAGTAAGTTTAAAAACAAGAACATTCACATTCTTGTGGAAGGCCGTCGCGTCGACACCCGTAAATCGACCGATGCCTTAAAAGAGTTGCGTTTCAGCCTCGACAAAGGTCAGATCCAACAGGCGACCTCCAACAAAGAAGGCCCTGAAGCCAACCGTCTCGACGTAACCGTCCGTTTGGAACCCCTGGATTGGGAAGGCAAGGAAGAGACCCTTGCGGTTATGTTCGACATTCGGGAATCCAAGCCCGAGTACGATGCCAGTTGGGGTACCGGACGGATTTTCGAAGGGGACCCGGTCGCACCGGAAGATACCCACCAGAAAACTCGTATCAACTAGCCCGAAAACATTTTCAACACGGTGGTTGCCCTTGCTTGGCTTTCGAACGACAAGCAAGGGTTGCCGACTTTATGAGGAAGTGTTTGTGAAAAGCCCCCTTCGCAAACCTGCTTTAGGCGCTTCCTGTCTGTTTGCCACCTTTCCACTTTCCATTGTCTGGAGATTCTTGTTATGCGTTGGATGATCCCTGTATGGGTTGTCGTAGCCGCGTTTGGCTGCGTTTTGAATGCTCAGGATGAAAAAACCCGATTGAATGTGGCCCTATTGAAACCGGTCACCACGCTAAATCCTTACTACAACGACGGTATTGAGGCGGAATCCCTGTTAAACGTTTTGTTTGACTCGATTTACGTCGATGCCGGTGGTGGGACACGCCCCAGTTACGCCAACTTATTGGAAGGAACCTCGCCTTCCGCCTTGACGCGCCCACTTGAGGTCGTCGACCGTTTTGTACGTTGGATGCCCGAATATCGCGATTTCGTGCGCCCTGAAGACGTGCGTTTCACTTATTACTACTTAAATGCCAACAAGGCGAGTAACAACACCTATACCGCCAACTACGTGCGCGGTTTCCGCGTCGACGGCGACGAGAAGTTCGAGGTGTTGCTGCGTACGCCGCCCGACACCAAAACGCTGAAACAGCAGTTGGACTTCAAAATCCTGCCGGCACGTTTCGCCAAAGAACACATTGCGCTGTTTGACATGAAAGCCAAAAAGTTTATCGACAGCAGCAGCCACCACGAAGCCAAAGATATGCTGACCAAGACCGACAACTATTTGAAAATCAAAGATTTGTTGGTTGATTGGGGCAGTGGTAACTACTTCCAACCACGTGACGGCAACTACCGTATTTTGTTGGAAACCACCAAGATTGACCGCTTCAAAGGCAACATCTTCCGCAACTTGAACCTTGGCGAAGTCGCCTACAGCTTCTACGTTTATAAGAACCTGTTTCCCGACTTGCTCAAAGATTTCAAGGTCGTTGACATCGAACCGGTGAACAACGGTTTGGCCGCCTCCGTGTTTTTGCCCGCCGAGGTGACGGTTGATGCTTCCGGTTTGAAAGCTTTTTCCGAGCTGCCTTTGTTGTTCCGCCAGCTCGATTCCGGCATGAAAAACAGCAATATCTTCTGGGGCTCGCCACAGACCTCCTACAAGTTTTCTATTCAGGAACGCGCCAACGACTTTATCGCTCTCAAGCGCGAGAAGTCGCGTGTGCCCGGTAAGGACCGCGCCGAGTTCTCTGTCCAGAACATTCACTTTACGCGTCAGGCCGGCAACGATATCGCTTCGATTCGCAGTGGTTTCCAATCCGGCGCCATCGACATGATCATGAACGTGTCGCCCAGTTTGTCAAAGCACATCACCAGTGAAACCGTTGACAAGCTCTACACCAAGGGCAGCCAGATCGAAATGGTGGCTTTGAACTGTGCCGAGGAAATCGACGGCAAGGAAAACCCGCTGGCCGATTACCGCGTGCGTTTGGCACTCAACTATGCGTTGTCAAAAGAAGACTTGCACGTGGGCCAGGCTCCGGAAAACTCCAACATCATGCACAGTCCGCTGACCTCGGCGGATACCCGCGACAAAATGGCGATCGTCAAACTCACCAACAACCGTGAAAAGGCGGCTGAGCTGTTGCAAGAGGCGGGTTACACCAAAAAGGGTTCGGCTTGGGTCGACAAATCCGGTAAACAACTTTCCTTTAAGTTGATTTTCGAGAAAGTCATTGATACCCGCGACCGTAACCTGTTGGTTGATCTCGTTAACCAATTGCGTTCTTTCGGTGTTCAGGTTACCGACCCGCACTCCAGCAGCTTGAGTCGCGTTGACTTCTACAAAGAACTCAAACAAACCAAGTCTTGGCACTTCGCCTTGATCCGTTTGTATCAGTCCAGCAACACCGACATCGATATGTACAATCCCGATTCTCCATCGAAGAACGTGTTTAACTTCTTTCCTTCTGAAGCCAACGCCGCCAAGTTCCGCGATCTGTTTAAGACCTATCAAACGTCGCGCGACGAACAGCGTCGTAACGTGAAGCAGGAATTGGCAACCATGATTCGCGACGAAGCGCCCGCTTTGTTTCTGTGGGACTTCCAAGCGGTTTACATGGTTAACGCCAATACGCTGTTGATCCAAAACAGCAACAGCCCTTCAACCTATAACGTTCTGCAACATATCGATGATTTTCGATTGACCAAATGAGGTAAAGGGTGACTATCAAGCCTCGCACGTGGTTGACATTACTACAAGGGGTCTTGATCGTGCTGGTTCCTCTGGCCGTCATCTACCAGTTAGCTTCCTGGAAAAACGCGCCCCTGGATCTTTCCGATCCGACGTTTTTCCAGTGGCTGACGGGCCTGCTGGGCGGTGAACTTTCCGCCGACGCCAGTAGTGACGACCTTTCACGGGACCTGTGGATCGCGAGCTTTAACAGTCTCAAGATTGTCGCCTTCATTTACAGCGGCACCTTGTTGCTGTGCTGTAGCTTGGGCATTGTCTTACACGCGCAAAAGTTGGCGCCACGCCACATGCTGCGTTTGATTACGGTGCTCAGTACCTTGACCTTGTTACCGTCCTTTGCGGTGTATTACCTGGTGCTCAAATGGGGCGTCATGGATTTCACCATGCTCGGACGCGGCGGTCATGTCGCCCTCAATTTTTGGGATTGGTGGGCGCCGGTTGTGATTTTTTCGGTGTTCAACAGCTACTTCATTGCCAACTCGGTGGCGGTTAAAGACGCCCTCGACGAGGTTTTCTCACAGTTGTTCATCCGTTTCTATCGCGCGAAAGGCGCCGCCTTCGGCGAAACCCTGTGGATGATCAAAATCAACTGGTTGCTGCCGATACTGCGGGTATTTCTTTACTTCCTGCCCTTCGTTGTGGCCGAATCGATCATTTTCGAATTCGTTTTTCGTATCTCCGGACTGGGTAGCTTGTTGTGGTACGCCTCAACCTACGACTTCAGTTTGGAGGCGGTTCGCGTGTTTACGCCCAAACTGATGGCGCTCACGCTGATCTTTTCCCTAATCGTGCATTTGACCAACGGTCTGTCGGCCCTTTTGGCCAGGATGATGTCCCGATGAAAGCCTTTACCGCGATTTTGTTTGTGTTCTTGTGCGCGCAGCCCTTGCTGCATGCCCAAAAAGACAACCCTTTCCACGCCCTGCAAGAGAGTGTCGATCAGGGCGGCGCGCGGCGTTTTTGGTTCATCTTTTACCAAGTCCAAAACAACGGCGGCAAAACCTGGTCGGAACGCATGACCGAATCCTTCACCGCGACCGACCTACCGCTGACCTTGGCCTATCTGGCCGACCAGCCCACCAGCGAAGTGTTGCGGCTTTACCGGTACTTGGAAGGAATGGCCGAGGAAGCGGACGAGCTCTTGCTGAGCGGCGACGAAATTGCCTACGAGTTAAGTGAAGAGTTTGCGTGGGATTTAGATCCCTTGTTGGTTTCTTGGCTGGATCGTTTTGGCCCGTTGACGGTTGGCGTGTTTGTGAAATTGATTTCGCCGGGTCAATTCTCGCCGTCGTTTAAAAATGCCGTCATTCTCTCTTACCGACTGCCGTTTCACAGCCTTTCGCCCGTATGGGTGTTGGGGTCGGTGCCGCCGTCGGTGACGATCGACCAAGGCGGGATGGTGCCGTTTGCACCTTACTTGCTGCGTTCAGTCGTGCCTTACCTTTCCTCGTTTCTGTGGTACATCTTGCCCGCGATTTTTGTCGGTGTGTTGCTGGGGATCTGCCAGGGCTACGGCGTGGCTTGGTGGGGGCGGGGCAAACCGGCCGGACTTTGGTTGGGTTTCGTCTTTCGCATTCTGCAAGGCGCGATCAATGCGCTACCGCGTTTCCTACTCATCGTCTTGTTTATCCTGTTATTTCGCGAATTCCGCAAACCGATAGCTTTTTGGATGATTGCTTTGCCGCTGGGTATTAGCTGTGTGCCTTTGGTAATGACGCGTATCGCGGACCAAATCAAGGCCGCGATTGGTTCAGATGCGATTCCGTTGCGGCGCAGTCAGGGTTTTTCTCACTGGCAGATCTTGAAGGAGTTATGGCGCTTTCGTCTCTTTGTCATTCCGCTTCAGGAAGTTTTCAGTCAGATGGTGGCCTTTATTTATGCCGAAACCCTGATACAGTTTATGGTGAAGATGAGCGAAGGCGCGATGGCCGGCATTGGCAATCAGAATTCATTGGGTTACATTTTGGTCCAGGTCAGTTACGGTATATCGATGGCGCGACACCAGGCTTTGTCGCCGGCTTTCGAACGATTCGACTTATGGTATCCCTTATTAATGGTACTCACCCTTTTTACCTTGCTCACCCTGGGAGCATTGGTACTTAGACAACGGATAGAAAGAGGCTTCTCATGAACATGTCTTTGTCTCGACCAGCACGTATCTTATTTTGTGCCTTGACGTTCTGCTCCTGGGCGACTGCTCAGACGCTGGTCAATGTGCGACCCTGTCCTAGTGGCGACGCACAACAGTTGCTGACGGCACTGCAGTATCACCTCACGGCCGAAGTGGGTCTTGCCGGTGCCAAAGCTTGGGTTAAAGAGAACCCGACCCAATTTGACGCCTATTACAGTGGCGCCTTGCAGCCGCAAGCGGCCCAAGGTTTGGGTGCTCATGCCGCCAAGGCGTTTCGCGGTGAAGCGCAGCACGGCGATCTCAACAGCTTTTTGTTAAACGCCAAATGGCAAGGTGCGCAGTCCGCCGATGAAAAGAACTGGCATCGTTTCTTAAGTGAAAGCGACAGCGGCGCCAAACTGGATGCGTTGGCCAAGGTCGACGTGGGCAAGTTGCGCTTGTACAAAAAGGCCAAAACGCCGCTTGAGCCCTGGTTGTACCTGGTTATGAAGCGGGAAACCGCCGCCATCATCCAGAACCTTGCTAAAAAGGTTCCTGTCGACGCACCCTACGGCAATATTGCCAAAGTTGCCGATATGTTTACGCGCGGCACACTTAAAAGCGAAGGCGCGGCCTTTTTGAAAACACTGTCAGTGCCCGCCGGCTTGGCCGGTAAGCCGGGTTTGGCCGATGCCGTTGGCAAGCTGATGACGCTCGAGGCCTTACCGGAGAACTACCTCGACCTGTTTACCGTTAAAGACAATGCCGGCGTCGCTTACGATTTGCTGAAAGGTGAAGCGCCTAAGCCGCAACGACCCAGTGGTCTGTCGCGTGATCAAATGGTCGCTTGGCGCAAAAGCACGGCTCACCCGCACCGGATGACCGCCGATTTTTTGGTGGAAACAGCCGCCCTCAAAATGATTAGCATCGGTGAATATGCCGCCGCCAAACGTTTGGTGGAGCACCACGATTTAGAAAACAGCCGTGCCAAATGCAGTTACGATCCGGGGACGACGCTGGCGCTATTGCGCTACGGGGCCGATGTATTGCGTCCGGAAGGCCACTTCCAGGAGCGCAACTACTTGAACAGCAAGAAGTTCAGTGCCTACCAATTTTTATTTCAGCTTGAGATCGAGCCCACGTCCGGAGGCGTTAAATTCTAATGTTATACCTCAGCCTAATTTTTATATGTGCCGCGGCGCCTTCCGGGCCGCAAGTCCCGAGTGTTTATCCGTCTGAACTGGTGCGTTGGTCGCCGGATTTGCCCGTGTTTGCCTATTCTGGGTTTGTGCGTGATCGCAAGGCTGCCTGTAAAGTTCGCAGCCTGTTCATCTATCCCGACGTCAAGAACCCCGAGGTTCTGCCCGTCCACCAACCCTTCGAAGTGATTCGCGATCCTGACGGCATTCTCGACGACGAATACATTTGCTACGACATCATGGCTTTTGGCTGGGGTGAAGAAGGCCTTTTCTACTACGTCCTGCGTGAGTTGGAAAGCAACCGCGCCTATTTTGTTCTCAACCGTTACCAGGACAATAAGCTCAAAGAGTTAAAGCGCTACACGGTGCCGGTCTACCGCTGGCAGAACCTGTATGCGGTGCGGGTCATGTTTGGTGGGTCCCACTTGCTGTTCTGCATGAACACCGACGAACGCAACACCATTGGTTATGTTGATTTATCCCGTGACGATTTCGAAATTGAATCGCTGCAACTCAACCAAGAGTTTTACAACATTCGCAGTATGACCACGCGTTTGGTGCCTGGCTCGACCCGCGTCGTCTTCTCCGCTAAAACGAATCAGCAGTCCCGTTACAAGCTTTTTGGCTTCAACATCACCAGCCCTTTTGAATTGAAGCGGGTGGTGTCGCCGGCGCGATTGACCCGTGGTGAGGAAGCGATTAACGAACACTTCCCCAAGCTGGATATCTCCGGTCAACGTCTCATTTACTACGGTATTGAAGGGACCAACAATTTTTCGGCTCTTTACACGTCGGCTTACCCCATGGGTCAGCCTCGTCGCGTCGACCAACTCAAGTCCGGCAGCCAGCAGGGGTTGGTGGATACCAACGCCGAAGCGACCTATGCGTGGTCGGCTGACGGGACGCAACTGTTTTACATTGTGCGTAACGATGAGAAAAACGATCCCATCATGACCCGGGGTTTTGACCTGAGCAAGGCCGAGACTCAAGTGGAAAGCAAGCATATTCACCGTTTGCTGGATATTTCGCCGCTAAACGGTCGCATGGTGACCATGGTTTACGAGGTGGTCGACGGCCAAGCGCAAGAGCGCCCCAAGGTGATGGATCCAGGGATTGCCGCTAAGAATTATCCCACCTTTTCTTTCAAAATTCCGGAGAACGTGCACCCCTTCGATATTGCGGTTGACGGCAATGATGCACGCCACTACGCGATTTTTGTGGAGAAGGGTGAAATTCAATTGCGTCCTTCCACCAAAGAGACCATCAAAAACGGGCGACCGCTTGATTTGAAATTACAAGTGGGTGGTCGTCAGTTCTGGATCTACAACACGCAAAAAGTGAGTTGGGACCTTAGCGAAGATTTGGCCGGTTATGTCAGCGTCAAGCTGGACCTGACCAAGTTCGCCGACCTTGGCTTCGACAACCGTTCCGGGCGCATGGTGGTGTCGCGGCGTAAAATGACGCGGCAACAAGTGATGCAGGTGCTCGGCAATCCCACGCCCGACCAAGCCGAATTGGTGGCGACCGACTACGGTTTCTTGCTCAAAGCAGAAGACGACTTGCGTGCGTTGGCCTTAACCGCGGAGCGGCCGGCTTACGACTTGCGCGTGACCCTTGCCGGCCAGGTGGCTGCTGCGCCGTCGCCCTTGCCGCTCAAAAGCAAAAGCGTTCAGCTCGAATTCAAGCCCTTGGCCAACATGCTTAAAATCAATGCGGTTCCCGACAACAGTCTCGACCCGGAAACCAAGGACATGATTCCGCAGATCTTCCGCCAGATTCGCAGTGATTTCGAAGGCGTGGTTAGTCGCATTCGGACCTACAACAACGATTCCAGCATGGAGTTTCCGATTCTCGAGAATCTGGATACGTCGCGCGACATTGTCGCCTCAATCGTCAAGGGTTTCGAACAGCGCGGGCGCAGTATCGATGTTAACTGGAGTTTGGTCAAGAACGTCTACGTGATGAAGATTACCGTTAAGGGTAGCTAAATGAGCAACAGCCCGCTGATTGAGGTGGCCAACTGGGGCGTCTCTTTTGGCCGTAAAAGTGCGTCGGCGACGGCGTGTATCCGCCACGTCGGTTTTAAGTTAGGCGAAGGCGAGGTCTTGGGCATTGTCGGCGCCTCGGGCACCGGCAAATCGGTCACCATTCAAAGCCTGATCGGTCTTTACGATCACCGCTTGACCCACCTGCAGGGTGAGCCGACGGTGAAGGTGTTGGGTGAGACGCCGATTGCGGGCGAGGGCGATTACCGCGCATACCAAAAACGACTTCAACCGCTGCTGCGTGGGCGTATCGGCATGGTGTTTCAAGACCACCGTGCTTTGATGAACCCGCTCAAAACCGTTGGGCAACACTTTCGCGACGCCGCGCGTCTTGCCGGTATGCGCTATCAGGCTGATCGGGTTCAGGAAGTGCTGGACATGGTCGGTTGTGCGGTGCCCGATAAGCAAGCTCTGGCCGGTTGGCTGGCGCGTTACCCTCGCAGTCTCAGTGGCGGCGAAGCGCAGCGCGTGCAGATCGCGATCAGTTTAATCAGCCCCGACCTCAAGTTACTCATTTGTGACGAGGTCACCAGTAATTTGGACACCCACAACCAATGGCGTGTCATTCGCCTTTTGCAGCGCCTGCACCAAGAGCAGGGCATTGCCATGCTGTTTGTCAGCCACCACTGGGACCAAATTCAGGCCTTAAGCCACCGCATTTTGGTGTTAAAGAAAGACGAAATAAGCGGTGTCGGCACGCCGTATCGGGTGTTGACCCGTGAAGAAGGCCAAGATGTGTTGCTTCTGCGGGAGGACCCTACTTTGGCGGGCTTGATCCCGGCCGAAACTCAGCCCAACCGTCGCCAAACGCGTCAGGAAGGCCGACCGGTGATTCACGCCAAAGACCTGCGCAAATCCTTTAATGGTCGCGAGGTCTTGCACGGCGTGAACCTCACCGTAATGCCGGGGGAACGCTATGCGTTAATCGGCGAAAGTGGTAGCGGAAAATCGACGCTGGCGCGATTGGTGCTAGGTGTGGAGCGCATGACCGAGACTGAAGGGGATTTGTTGGTATTGGGCCGTTCGCGGCGGGAGTGGGACGGCTACGATCCCCATATCCAAATGGTGTTTCAGAATTTTTCCGAGGCAGTCAACCCGCATATGACCTCGGACCAGCACCTGGACGCCGTGTTAACCGTCAATGCGCGCGGCGATCGTCACTTAGCCAAAAGTTGGTTAAAAGATTTGGAGATCGAACACTGTCTGCCCAAAACGACGCGGCAGATGAGCGGCGGTGAAAAGCGTCGACTCGGGTTGGTGGAAGCTTTTTCGGTGCGCCCGCGCCTCATTTTGGCCGACGAGCCAACCGCCGGTCTCGATCGAGCTCGCCAAACCTATTACCTCAAACAACTGGAACGCTACCGTGAGGAGATGGGGAACGAAACCGTCTCGGAATTCATGATTAGTCACGATTTGCACCTGGTCGGCAGTTATGCCGAGCGCATCGGTGTGTTGTATTCGGGTTGGTTGGTTCAGGAAGCGCAGGCGGAGAGCCTGTTGGCCGAGGACGCCGCCTACCTGCATCCCTACACCGAGCTATTATTGCGCGCCAAGGACTTGGAGCTGGATGAATCGGCGATGGCCGAGGGTGACGCGGGCGGTTGTGTGTATTACAGCTTGTGTCATCGCCGCGAACGCGTCGACTGTCGCTACAAGGATACGGCGCCCGAGGTAACGCACTATCCGGGTGGTTGGAGTTTGTGCCCCTACCCAGTGTGATCCAGTGTGATGGATTGATCGCCGAATGACCTTTTTGACGGCAAAAGAGGCGCGCAGTCAGAGTTTGACGAGACTGAATCATTTGCTCGAGTAGTAAATTTGTTTCGTTTTCGCTAGATTTGGAAACTCAGTAAATTGCGCGTTACACCTGGATTGCCGCCTGTGTTATGGTGTAGACGTCTCAACAGCTCCGCACTACGTACTATCTCTCGGCTTGCCGCGCGGGCCGAATCGGGGTTGAGACTGCCTTATGCGGTATTACGCGCCGCATGCTTCTGGACAGCATGTGCGCAACTGCATTTATGCTTATCCGATGAGGCGCCGTCAATGGCGTCGTGAATATCATTTTCCCATGCCGTGTCGCATTATCCAGGCAAGGGACAGGGTAACCCGACTCGACACGGTTTTGTTTCCAATCGATGGAGGATCCGTTGTTCAAGAAGTTAGCACTGGTTTGGTTGTTGATGGGTTGTTTGGTGACGGCGCAAGACCCATCGATTCGTATCGTCGAGCAGGACTGTACCTCGGGTAGTGAGTTCGTCCTGATTCAGGCGCGCATTTACAACAGCGGCGGGAAACAGGTCCGCGTGGATTACCGATACTCTTCTTTACCCGACAAGCAATACGTGCCGCTGACCTTATTCTCCGACGTGGAAGACGAAACCTTGTTTTGGGCCTTTTTGCCCGAGACTCCGGAAATGCAGGGCATTTCAAGTGGCTTGCTCGAATACAGCATTTCGGTCGAAAGCCCATTTGGTGAAACCTTTAATGAGTCAGGTGTGATGGAAGTCACGCCTCGCTGTTCTTTTAACCCCGAATACAACAGCGGCCAGGCCGCTGAATTGGCCAACCTTAAGAACCTGTTGGGCAAAGAAGAACAAATTCGTTTGCAAAAACTGCAGTTACAGCGCGCGCGCCGCAGCCGTAACATTTGGGTTGGTTCCAGTTTGTTGGCCGGCGTCGGGGCCGCCTTGGTGCTTGGTAGCAGCAGCGATGATAACCCTCAAGCCAGTGTAACCCTTTCAATTCAACCACTTCCCAGTGAAGATATGGAGCTTAGCACCGATGGTTCCCAAGGGAGCGGCTACACGGAAGAGTTTGCGCTGACCCTCGAAAGAGATATCACCACGCAATTTGGTGAGTTTGAGTTCTGCATTTATGTCAACCCCAACATCGATGCCTCATTGCGGCGTGAAGCGCGAGAACTGTTTATGCAAACGACGATAACTGTCGACAACGCTGACTATGAGGCGGATCTGATATCGGTGTCTTCCCCCAACCTGCCCTCTGCGTTAACATTGAACGGCGATGAGAATAACGGCATTCGCGTAGGGCTTAACTTAAGTTCTGTTTTGCGGTTAATTCAGGATCGCGCGCGCGCGGTTGGCAATGAGGTAACTTTCACCGACTCCTTCATCTGTGATGCCGACACCATCCCGGTGCGCGTACAATTTACGCTTGAGATCAGAAAGAAAGGGTAACCAATTCATGCTTTTACCAATGGTTGTAGGTCAGAGGAGTTAATATGTCGCTTGCCTTGATGATGCCTCTTCTACTTATTGCCTATGAACAACCGGCGATTGTTCTGCCGCCCGACCCGATGGTTGTGGAAGACACCGCTTTGGTTGTGAAGACCTTTGATCAGTATCGCTTATTCCTGCGAGAGCGCGAATGCTTCATGAATTACGAAGACATTCTCAAAACCGTCAATGAACTTGAGTGCGGCACCGTTGAAACGCCTCTGGAAGACATCAAAACCTGTCTGGAGTCCAAGGGCCACCAGGTCATGCTCGTTAAAGCCGAGTACCGTCCCGAGCTGCCCTACTTTTATACCGCCGACGGCCGCACCTTCGGGAAGGCGGATAGTTTCTTCGATTTCCTGTTGCAACTGTATTGCCCTGAAGTGCTTCACATGGCATTGCCGACCAGCACCGACGCGCCGGTTTCCTCGAGCAGCCGTCCTGGCGCGACTGAGGACGTGAACTTTGATGCGTACCTGCTGGGCGGACGCAACGGGCGCCCTGAAGACGGTTTTAAAATCCGGCTTGTGTTTAAACGGGATTCCGTGAGCCTGCTGGACATCGATACTGAAGAACCCATCGAAATTTACCTGGACGACGTCATTGAAGCGTCCGGAAACAGTCCTTTTGAACTGGTAACCCGCTCCGAAGTGTTTTACCTGAAGTTCTTGGACGGCAAAAGTTTGGTGAAGAAGAGGCTTGAAAATGCAATTCGTTAAGTGGATGCTCTGCGGTGCAATGGTGCTCGGCAGCGGTCTTTTCGCCCAAGCCTGGTACCTCCAAGAAGCCGCCAAAGTGAATTACAAAATTGAAGCCGACATTAGCGGCATTGATTTTTCCAAATCAAAACGCGACGAATTTCGCACGGGGACTTGGCTGCAGAACTCGGCCGTTTCCGATTTGAAGCTGCGTTTGCGTGATCAGTTTCGTCGCCGTGTGCCCTTTGACTTTGACCCCGAAAAAGCCGATTTGGCGTTTGTGGTCGTCGTGAAGTGTGACCTCGTTGAAAAAGGTGTCGGCCTCAAGTACGACAATCTCACCGTGTCAATTAACGTCGAATTCACCAATCCACTGTTTCGCACCTTCAAAGCGCAAGAAGAGGCGCAGCGAGTGGCCGCGCTGACCGAGGTCAGCAGTGGTGAAGGCTCTACCCTCGACGATTTCAAATTCATGATTGTCGCCCAGGCCCAAAAGCTGATTACCAAGGTCGACCACTTTAAACTCGCAGCTTCCAAAGACAAAATTACCGTTCCCGGTGTCGCCTACAGTGAGACCTATCTTCCCGGACAGGTCGGCACGGGTGAACTCTATCTCGGCAACGATCAGCTACTGATCTACCTCAATGGCAAAAAGATTCTCGACCATGAGAATACAGAAGTGCTGTTGGAGCCTTTGAAAGTGCCCCTGCTAGGACCCAGCCCCTTGGTGAAGGTCAAGAGCGGTGCGGCGCCGACCTTCTATTTTAAATTCATCGATCAGGTTGGTATGGACGAGGCCCGCAAGCGGTGTGAAATGATTCGTACTTTTATCAAATCCAGGTGATCGATCATGAGACAACTTTGGTGTTTGCCGGCCGCGATTCTGTTCGCGGTCGGTGGTTTATATGGCCAAGACTGCGCCAACGGCGATTGTGCTGAATCGGAGATCGTGCTCAATCAAGCGACGGTTGACGTTTCCCACGAGGCCGGCACGGCTCAATTCAGTGTGTCCTTTACCAACCCCTCGTGTACCTACATCGTACGCAACCTGGTGCCGTGGATTGAATCCGTCAACGGCAATACCGGCGAAAGCTACTTGGACTGTACACCTGATTCAGGCAACACCATTACGTTTCAAATGGCCGTCACCGCCAATCCCGACCTTAGCCCCCGCGTGGGTTTGCTGCGCGTCGGCGGTCGCTCCGTCACCGTTCGTCAAGCCGCGCGGCCTTGCGAGTACCGCTTCACCACGCCGCCGCTGCCTGGTGACATTGGCGACGAAGGCATTACCGGGACGCTGGAAGCAACGGCATCCGCCGGCTGTACCGCCGATTTTGCCATCGTTTATAACGAGCCGGACAACATCGGTTGGTTGTCGTTGAGCGTGCTCGACGCCCAAGAGCCCGGCGACACCGATGCCGTGTACACCTTGCAATATGTCGTCGCGCTCAGTGAAGACGCGTTTGAGCGCAACGCCGAGATTCAGATTCTCGACGGACCGGGTGGCTCACCGACCGGCGTCTCCTACCTCATCACACAAGAAGCCGCCATCTGTAAGTTTACGGCGACCCCGACCGATTTTTCATTTGACGCCGAAGGCGGCGAAGCCACCGTCACCATCGACACCGAGTCCGGCTGCCGCTGGAACCTGGTCGGCGTGCCCGATTGGATTACCTTCAGCCAAGTCACCGGTTCTGAAATTGCCAACTTGACCTTCCAAGTGGCGCCTGCCGAAGACGATGAGGATCTTTCCGCCACCATTACCATCGAAGGGCCGCCCGATTCCGAGGGCGATAGTTTTACGATTGGCCGCGCCGGTTGTACCTTGTCTTTGAGCGAGAACGACGCCACCTTCGAAAGCGGCGCCTCCAACGGTCAGTTCGACGTCATTACCGAAAGCGGTTGTTCTTACGAAATTGCCAGCGTGCCCGAGTGGGTTTCGATTGACACCGGTCCCTTCACCGGACCCGCCAATGTGACCTATTCAATTACCGCCAACCCCGGTACCGAACAACGGGTTGCCATTCTCGATGTCGGTGGCGCCGTTCACAACATTATTCAGGAAGGTTGTAACTACAACCTGTCGCCCGCCGAGATGTATTTCAACGGTGAAGGCGTTGGTGATGTTGACATCATTGAGGTTGAAGCGGGTAATGAATGTCGCTGGCAGGTAACCATCGACGTTGACTGGATTACCCCCAGCGTCAATGAAATTCAGACGGGGTCCGGTTCCTTTCGCATCACTTTGGCGCCCAACCGCGGCAACGCTGAACGGGTCGGACTGATCTCGATCGGCAATCAAAGTGTGTTTGTCCGTCAGGGAACCGGTTCGGTATTTACTTTTGAAGCGCCGACCTACGCCGATTGGGAGCGCAATGAAGGCATTGACGTCGCCATTTTGCGCACCGGTTTGAACAGCGAGTCGGTCAGTGTTTCGATTCGCGTCGACGGCATCAGTGCTGAAGAAGGCAGTGATTTCCCCGCCTTCACCCAGCGCGTCACCTTCTTGCCCGGTTCCGTGCGCGAAGTGGTGACCATTCCCGTGATTGAGGACGGCAACCCCGAAGCCAACGAGCTTTTCCGAGCCTCTCTGTTTAACCCCGACGAAAATGCCACCTTGGGTGCGCAAATCGAAGCCGAGCTCGAAATTTTGGACTTACGCGCACCGACCATCAACCAAGTGGCGTTGCGCCACGATTTTTACGGGTCTCGCAGCGGCGGTGCCCATTTCGCGCGTGGCGATGAAGTCGAGGTGATCATTGACGCCGAGGACGCCGACGGCAACCCGCAAACACAACCCACCCTGTTCGTGAACAATGTTGCCCAGGGACCCCAACCCTTTTTGCTGGATACCGCCGGCTTGGGTACGGGTACCATTCGCGTTCAGGCCGAAGATATCGAAAAAAATCGCGTTGAAAGTGAGGTTTCCTATCAGGTGGTTGCACGACCCGAGCCGCCCGATTTGGCCGCGACCACTTGGAACGCCCGTCGTGGGGAAGCCTTTACCGACGATCTCGACGATACCTATTTTTACGATTTCAACCCGGTCGGCTTGCCCGGAGCCTTTGGGCAGACAGCCGTTCCTTTGCTTTACCACCAGGGTACCTTCCCGATTGATGTCTACCGTGTTGCCGGCGATTTTGATCGACCCGAAACCCTGGTTGTTTCCTCGCCGCGTGTGGTTGAACTAACGATTAACGACAATCCTGAGGACCCGCTGCGTTTTCGTTCGATGGTGCCCTGGTTCTCGCACCGCCTTGCGGGCGGGTCGCTCGCCGCGGGCAATTTCCGTTTTACCTCGGTGTTGGCGTTGACCAATACCGGCGCGACGCCGGCCCGTGTCCGGCTAAGCGCCCGCCGCGCGCTTGCCGCGAACAACGACCGTTCCGCATTGCGTCAGGCGGTGAACTACACGTTGGCGCCCGGCCAACAGTTGGTTCTCGACGCTGAGAGTGACAACTTCATCGGCGATTTGTTCAATCAACAATTCAATAGCGAACCGATTTGGTCGGCTGACGGAAACGGTATGGCCGTGTTGGTCGAAAGTGATAGCTCGTATGTTACCGCGGGTTACGCGACCTACTCCGGCAGTAACGCCGCCAAACCTTCGCAGGCCTCGCCCGCGCGTGCCGAACTCGTTGATTTGGCCGGCGCCGGTGCGCAACTGGTGTTCCAAAACTTGCCCGGCGGCGATGCTGAAGAAGCCGTGTTGGTGGTGGTGAATTCCGGCGCGCAAGCAACCGCCGCGCGGCTTGAGTTCTTTGATAACGACGGTTTTGTGTCGTCTCGTGAAATAGCGCCAATCGAGCCCTGGGCGCCGCAAGCGATTGTCTTGAGTGACGGCGATTTGGCGCGTTCGGGTTTTGCCGTGGTCAGTGCGAGCGACGGCGAGACGCCGTTACTTGGCAGCGCCTTTTTCTTTAACAGCAGCCAGGAGCCCGCTATGGCGCCGGCGGTAACTATGCCCAACAGTGACGGGCCGCGCGAGTTTTTCCTGCCCTGGGTTTCCTACAACCTCAATGGTGGCAGCGGTCTCGACGGTGATTTTGCCTTCCGTTCGCGTTTGGTCGTCAACAACCTCAGCCAAGATCAATCGGTAACCTTGTCGTTCTCAGGGCGCCGCGCCAATGGGGAGTTGTTCGAAGCAACCCGGCAATTGGCGCCGATGCGGCAAGCGGTGTACGACAGTGGGGCTCTTTTTGGCGCCGAATCCGGCAGCGGCATGGCGGTGACGGTGCGCGCGAGCCACGCAATGGTGGGCGTCAACTTGGCGACCTTGGGCGGGCGTCGCAATTTGCCCGACAAAAGTGTACCCACATCGCCTTCGCAAGCCAATGCCGCCACTTACCTGCAGGCCGGTCGCCAGTTGGTGTTTGGTTTAGTCAACGATGGACAACGACCGCAAATTCAGCCGGCCGCCATTATCATGAACCTGGGCGATCAACCGGTGGCGCCGCTAATTCGGGCCTTTAACGAAGACGGTGTTCTGGCCGAACGTCAGTTGGAGACCCCGATTGAGCCGGGCGCACCCTTTGTGTTGCTCTTCGGCGAGGGTGCCGGCGTGCCAGGTCAACTCGCCTACCTGCCGGTGCCGCGCAATATCGACGTGTCCTTATTCGTCGAAGGTGACCAGTTTATGACCGGTTCTTTGTTTCTCAATGCGCCGCAATACTTGGAGACCGCCATGGCTTCAGCCGTGTCGACCACCAAGATTAAACGCGCCAATTTTGCCAAAGAATCGCGATTAATTCAGGGCGACCCCTTCGACCTGCGTGTGACTTGCGCGCCTTGTGACGGTTTGAGTTTCTTGATTAACGGCAATGAGCAGCGCTTCGTGATTACTGAGAATGACACGTACCGGTTTCAATCCAGTGAATTGGGCTTACTCGACCGCCTGCGCGATCAACGGTCGGGCGTAGAACCTGGTGTTTACAGCATTGAGATGCGTCCGGTTTTGGACGGTCAACCGCTGAACGAGGTGACCCTCATCGACTTACAAGTCGATATTCGCTCGTTTTTCCCTGACGATAACTTCTACGCCGCCTTGGGGGCGCCGATCACACGTGCGGATTTGCAATCCAAATTCATTGTGGAAGTGGAAAACCAGGCGCTGGACTTGACCGGCATCAGTCAGCTTGAAAACCTCTTTTCGCTGAAGTTGACAAACATTACCGCCTCAGGTGATCGTGCATTGGACCTTGACTTCTCGCAATTCGAGATTTTAAGCGAGATCTTTTTGACCGTCGATATCGGTGCCGAGAATCGCCGCGCGGGCATTCGCTCGATGATCCTGCCGCAGCAGCCGCTCCTGCGCGAGATTAATATCGAAGGTGTCGACGATTTGGAATCGATTCGCTTCGGTGAACGCAACGGTGAAGACCGCTTGTTTACCGACTTTGAAGCCCTCTTTATCAAAGATTGTCCGAACTTCCACACCCTTGACTTGCGCAACGCCGAGTTTGCCTTAACGCCGCTCATCCAAGGCAGTGATTGTCCCGAATTTCGTTGTTTGACCATGCCGGAGGTGCGCACTTCCACCATCGACGGCGTGACCGAGGAAGTCCCTTTATTTCTCGATCTCAACGACTCGGGTTTCACCCGTTTCGACAATCCTGATTGCGGTGGGTTGGACAACTCGTTGATGACCTCGGGCATTGCCGACGATTTCGTCATTGTTAATACCCTGGACGGTGTCGGCTGTGAGCAAATTCCCGATCTCGAAGCGCGCCAAATTTTTATATTACAAAGTGAAGACAGCGCCTGTCTGGAATAATCGCGCCGCCTAGCGGTGACGCCCACCCGCCGTCTTTTTGATGCGGTGGGTGGCGCGGCGATTCCGAGTTCACACGCGTTGGTTGCGAGGAGTGACCGTGTTGTCCTTAGCCTCTTGGTGGATGCTGAGCTGTTTGTGGCTGCAAACACCCGCACCTGAGATGACCCTGCAAAACGCCATCGAGACCGCCTTGGTCGGCAACCGCGACCTACAGCGTGCACGTCTTGACTTGGAAAATGCGCAAGCGCGGGTGCTTCTGGCCAAGGATGCCTTTCGCTGGCAATTCAGTAGCGGCCTCGACATTGGAAAAAGTGACGAAGCCGAAGCCGGCGGTGTTTTTTCCGTCGATGCTTCGAAGCGCTTTCGGACCGGCACTGAAGTTGCGTTCGGCGCCGACATAGATCTCAGTGAAAACGAGCAGGATCGCTACGATACCGACTACAGCGTCACCATCACCCAACCACTATTACAGCGCGGTGGGCGCGCTTTTCACGAACGCGACCTTCAGGCCGCCCAACGCAGTTTCGCTTCGAGCGAAGATACCTATCGGCGCCGCGCACAAAATACCATCTTGTCCGTTGTGCGTGCTTATTTCGACGTCCGTTTCCAGGAACAGGCATTGGTTCACACACGCAAAAGCTTGGAACGGCTGACCAAAATCTTGGAAGCCACCGAAATCAAACTCAACATTGGGCGTGTTTCTCAGGTCGATCTCTACCGCGTGCGTCTTTCTAAGAACCGTACCGAGTTGAACTTGAACCGCAACAGTACCGAGCTGGCCGTACAATACCGTGTCTTTAGCGATTTGTTGGGTTTGGCCACCGATGCGTCCTTTGAATTAGCGCCCATTGATTTGCCCATGCCCCAGGTGACCGACGTTGATCCCGGTTTGTTGCTGGAACGACGTCGCCGTCAAGTTACTTACCGGCGATTGGAGCGCGATTTCGAACAGGCTCGTTTGGATTTAAGGCTCGCCAAACAGGCGACTTTGCCCGATTTAAACCTCGTCGGCCGCTACTTCTCCAGTGACATTAAGGACATTGCCGCTTTTGACGGCGACACCGACCACGGTGCAACCCTGTCGCTGACCAACCGTTACGGTTTCAATCAGCGTCGCAACCGCATCAACGTTCGCCTTGCCGAGAACCGTTTGAACCAATTGTCGTTGGATCTCACCGATTTTCAGATGCAATACGAACGCGAGGTGCTTGACCGCTTGCGCACGATTGCGTTTTTGGAAAAGGAAGTCGATCTTGGTCAGCAGAACTTGGTGTTCTCGCAACAGCAATTGGAAGTAGCCGAGATTCGTTTTGAGCGCGGCATTATTGATAGCTTTGATGTGATTGAGGCTGAACAGAACGTGTTAAATGCGGCCAACGGTGTCGAGCGTGCCAAACGCGACTTAATTCTCGCCTGGCTGAGCCTCAAAATTTTTACCAACCAACTGGAGCCGGACCAAACTCAGGTCGCCGCCTTGTTGCAGCTATAGCGAGGCCGCTAAAAGGTGACGCGCCGGCAAACGGGGCCATGCTTTGGTTGAAACCCTGCATGCACCGGGATTGCCGACGCGAGATCCTTGCTTGTGTTGGGCGTGTCTTAGCCAAACATTTCGACGATGTCTTTGTAGTAGGCCGGGTCGCCGTCGACCTTGGGCAAGTACTCGTAGGCACGACCCGACGGCGTGTCGACGATTTCTTTAGTCCAGTCGATCCCCAGTGATGAATAAATGGTGGCAATCAAATCGTGGATGCTGATGTCGCGGTTTTGCGACCAAAAGCGATCCGTGACATACCAGCCTTCGTCGTCGGTGGCACCGAAGTTTTGGTTGGGTACAATGCCGCCACCCGCGACCAGCGCGGCGTAGGCATAGGGATAGTGGTCGCGGCCGCCGTTGCGCGTCAGGTTGCCGGGGGTGCGGCCGAACTCACCGGTGACAACGACCATCGTTTCGTCGAGCAGGCTACCGCCCCGTTTGCCAGGCGCCGCCGCCAAATCTTCGAACATGGCCGCCAGTGCTTGGTCGAGTGGTTGGCACAGGTTGTAAATACTCGCTTGGCCTTGGCCGCCGGTGTAGATGTCGTAGTGCGAATCCCAGCCGTTGCTGGTGATTTGAACCACGCGAGCGCCCGCATTGAGGCCCAGCATTTTGGCCGCCACGCCGCAGCCGATCCCGAGATTGTTGTTGCCGTAGCGGGTCAGTTCCGCTTCCGACATTTCGAAGGCCGCCTCTACTTCCGGCTGGTACATCATGCGTTGGCCCAGGTCGTAGAAGTTGTGGTAGTCGTTGATTGTGTAGCCGTTGGCCGCCGACGCGCGGTTTTGCGCGTCAAAGCGCATTAAGCTTTCGTAGCGCTTGCGGAACAGGTCTTCGCCGTCGGGGTGAAGCAAGCCGGGCACACCGATTTCGGCCGAGAAGCCAAATGCCGAGTAGGTGCTGGGCAGCATGCCGGGTCCCTGGACCTGACCGTTGACCGCGACGAACGGCGGCAGCAGGTCGGTGTCTTTACGCGATGCCGCCAATTCGTAGCTAATCAGGCTGCCAATGTGTGGCACTTCTTTGGCGAAAACGGGGTTAAAGGTGTGGGCTGTTTCGGTTAAGTAGGAGGCGCGTTGGTGAACTGCTTCGTTGTGGCTCAGGCAGCGCAGCAAGGAGAACTTGTCTGTATGCGCGCTGAGGTTGGGGAACAGTGCGCCTGCGAGGTAGAGGTTTCCGAAAGTACCTGCTTCGAAGTCGCTCGGTGTCCAGGCGCCCGTTTTCAGGTCAAAGGTGTCGACGTGACTGGGGCCGCCTTGTAGGGTCACCATGATCAGGTTCTCGGCCGAACCGCGTGGGGTTACATCGGCTTTGCTGCGCGTTATCGCACGACCGGATTGCAGACGGCCCGCCATGGCCAGACCCGCCAGACTCAAGCTGCCGCCGCCCAGCCATTTCAAAAAGTTTCTGCGTTCCATGATCCGCCTCCTAGTAGATAAAGGTGAAGTCGACGCGGTTGATCAACAACCACATCAGCGTGGCTGCTTGGTCGCGTCCTTCGCTGTAGCCGGCCAATTCTTGTTTCAGAGCACTGCGCTCGCTGTCGGTGGCGGGTCGCGCAAAGGTGTCGAGGAACAGATCGTCGATCAAACTGTCGACACTGGTGACGCCTTGGCGCACGTACTGCATTAAGCGACCCTGGTCGGCCAGCATGCGGTCGTGGACGATGGGGGAGTTCATCAGCAGCATGGCTTGGCTGATATTGCCGTCGTTGACGCGGGCGATATCGACGCGGTTTCCGCGGCCGAAGGCCGACAAGAAAATGCTGTCATTGAGGTAACGATCGCCGCGCGGCTGGCCGGGATCGGGAATTTGGTGGGCCCAATCGACGATTTCAAAGGTATTGGTGCGACGGTCGCCGACGCGCAAGTTGGCGGGGACGCCGGTTGCGACCAAAATGGCGTCATAGGCTTGTTCGGCCGTCATGCGGTGGGTTGGGTATCGCGTGTAGTAGGGGGTGTAGCTGTCTTGCCAGGTACCGACTTCAAAAGTGGAAGCCATTTGGTAGGTTGCCGAGTTAAGCACGTAGCGCAGGTAATCGCGTAAATCGAAGTCGCGTTCGATAAGGGCGTCAGCCAGGCTTTCCAACAGGTTGAGGTCAAGTGCTTGGTATTCCCAGCCTTCGGGCAAACTGTTGCTGGGATCGATACGCAACATATCGAAACCGTCCATGGGTTCGACCGGCGCCAAACCGAACACGTGGCCCCACAAGCGATTGGCCCAGTGGCGTGCGAATTGGCGGTCGCTCACAATCATTTCGGCGAACTGGGTACGCCAATCCCCGTTGCCGGAGGGCGTGGCGCCGGTCAGCAGGAACTGGGGCGTTACCACGCCGCCGGATCGGGCGGGACGGTCGCCTTCTTCAGTGTCGGCGTTGTAACCTTCGGCGCGGACGTTGCTAATATCAAAGGATTCAATCATCATCCGTTCGGGATCGACGTTGCCGCGAAAGCGGGTCGCCGAGAAGAAGGCCGCCATTTTCCAAAGGTCTTCGCGTTTGCGGTCGGCCAGGTAAAGGTTGACCGTTTCCAGGTGATAGGCGCCGTCGTGACACGAGATACATTCGGCTGGAATGCCGAGGAACTTGGTGGTGGCGCCGATGGCGATGTTGTCCTGTATATCTTGTGGTACGCGGGCGCGGTTGGCTGAACGCAGCAGGAAGTTGAGTTGGCCGTCTTCGAGATTGTTGCCGGTGGCGGCAATCATGTCGCGCGCCATTTGATCGAGTGTGGTGCCGTTGGTGACCGCGTCGGCAAAATAGCTGTTATAGGGACCGACCGCGCCGAATAAGACTTGGCCGGCCGATTCGAAAAACTCTTGGAAGTAAAAGGCCCAGTGGATATTAAAGGCGTCACTTTGCAGGAGTTCGTCGATGTATTCGGCGCGTTTGTCGGGATTGCCGTCATTCAAAAACGACCGCGTTCTCGCCGGGTCGGGCAAACGCCCGGTTAAAACCAGACTGGTGCGGCGCAAGAAGGTGGCATCGTCGCACAAATTGTTGATCGGCACACCGTCCGCCTGCATTTTGGCGAAAGTGACCGTGTCGATGCCGTTCAGCGCGGCCGGATTCTCCTCTTTATCGAGAATTAAAATGCAGCCGCCTTCGTTCTGGCTATTGAGCGCATCGAAATTTTGGTTAATTTGGGCAAGTTTGGTTGCTTGGGTTGCGGCCGCTTTTTGGTTTGGCCAAGCCCAGGCCGGCAAACTGCAACATAAAACGGCCGCGGTCAGCAGTAACGGCCGCAGTTGAAGGTCGGATTTCATCAGGTCACCATCCCCAGATTAATTGCTATAGCTGGTGGTGCTGACAGGTGGTCGGCTGTGCTGGTTTAACGAAAGCGGCGAAAAAGTTTTGCTTGGGTTGAAATTGTGCGCGTGCTCACGCTTTGCTCGCCGTAGCGGAATGTGCTAAAACCAGGGGAAACCATCACTTATGTTAAGTCGGTGTGAGTTCTGCTCGGGCTTGTCCCCCTTTCGCTTGAATTTCCGCCCGGGATCATGGTTTTTTGGATCTATCAAACGTGACGTCGCGCTACGGCTGGTTCGCTAAGGAACCGCCCTTTTAAACGTATTGCTGAGGGGAGTTTCCCGTTATGGATTTTTCATTTGCATGGTTAGCCGACCCACAGGCTTGGATTGCCTTGGGCACCTTGACGGTTCTCGAAATCGTCCTCGGTATCGATAACATAATTTTTATTTCCATTCTGGCGAGCAAGTTGCCGGAAGAGCAACAGGGCAAGGCCCGTCAGATTGGATTGATGCTGGCGCTGATCACCCGCATTTTGCTGTTATTTTCATTGAGCCTGTTGGCCCAATTAACCGATCCGCTGTTCACCGTTTTCGAGCACGGTGTTTCCGGTCGTGACTTAATTTTGGGCTTGGGCGGATTGTTCCTGCTCGGGAAAGCCACGGTTGAGATTCACGAAAAAATTGAAGGTGGCGGCCACGATGCCGAATCGAAAGGCAAAACGGGCATCAGCTTTAAGAGTGTGCTGATTCAAATCATGCTGCTGGATATCGTTTTCTCGATTGACTCCGTTATCACCGCCGTTGGTATGGTTAAGCAGTTGGAGATTATGGTGATTGCCGTCATCATCGCGGTGATTGTGATGTTGATGTTCGTCAACGCGATTAGCGCCTTTGTTGATCGCCACCCCACCGTTAAGGTGTTGGCTCTGAGCTTTCTGTTGATGATTGGCTTAACCCTCGTCGGCGAGTCGCTGCACTTCCATATTCCCAAGGGTTACATCTACTTTGCCATGGCCTTCTCCGTTTTTGTCGAGATGGTAAACCTGCGTGTGAAAGCCAACCAAAAGAAAGCGGCATCCAAAGGATAACGCCGATTAAGTGAGGGCGTCGGCGGCGCTGTGTGTGCTGCCGGCGGCTCTTTGACGGCCCCTAAACTGTGCCGTGTCGATCACGGAATGGGTCGTCTGCTTTTGTCGATGCCCGCCATCAGGTATACTTGGAGCGTAAGAATTCTGATTCGCCGCGCAAACGACCTCTGCCGTTTAGATGCGGTTGCGTGTTTCTCACCGACCGTGAATTGTTCGTTTTGCGGCTTGGTGTCGCGGCGTCAGCGCCGGTGAACCATCCTTGAGGAGGCTGTCTTGGCCGATGTGATCCCCCCCGAAGCCACCATCAATCGAGAAGATGCAATCAAAATTGCCGCTGAAGAGCCGATTGTGCAGACCTTCATGGGTGACATCGACAATTTGCGCCAGGTGGTTCTCGAGAATCCTCAATTTTTTTCGATTATTTATCGGGCCCGTGATGCGGAAGCCCAACACGGCTTTCAACTCGAAGTGAAAGTCTGTAAAAAAACCGGTCGGGTCACCGAAACTCACGCGCACCCTGTCAGCCTGCGCTAAGACCGGCGGTGTCCTAGAGCCCCGCAACCATCGTTTATGATACCCGGCAGTGCACCGGTCAGGTTCTCGTTCTATTTTAAGATATTGGTAATCGTGACTTTGTCGCGGTAAACACAGCCTCGTGGCCTTTCGGCGTGAATGCTGATAGGTTTTTGTTTGCTGCCAGGTTGCCTGGTTGCCCTTGCCAATTGAGGAGGCGCAGGATGGACCGTCTTTTGTTTGCTGTGATGCCCGTGTTGTTGGCGTTTAATTTTCCCTTTGGTGGAAATCCGGGTGGCTCACCCTACGATTACCCGGCCTACCTGTTCCGCGACGGCGATCAACCGCCGCCTGCCAATTACCAACCGGAGCGCGACTGGTGGTTGAGCGGGCAACGCGATCCACGGCCCGAATTATTTCAATCGCCGCAAGAGCTTTACGGGGTGCGCGGTATGTCGCTGCCCGCCGCGTGGCGCGTAAGTACCGGTCGGCCCGACGTCGTGATTGCCGTGCTGGATTCCGGGATCCGTTGGCATCAGCGGCGTTATTGCGAATTGGTCAACAAAATTTACCTCAACGCCGGCGAGTTGCCCTTGCCGAATGATCTGGCCAACCCCGACGATACGCGTTTTGGCGGCTACGATGCGAATGGTGACGGTGTTTTCAATGTGGCCGACTATGCTCAGGACGCACGCGCCGTTGACGTTAACGGCAACGGATGGGTCGATCCCGAAGATTTGATTTTGATATTTAGCGATGGCCGTGATGACGATCAAAACGGTTATGTCGATGATATTTCTGGGTGGGACTTCTTCGAAAATGACAACAACGCGCGCGACGACGTCGACTTTGGGCACGGAAGTAATCAGGCCCGTTACGCAGTTGCCGAAGCTTTTGAAGCGGATACGCCCTGTTCGCCGGCGGCTGACCTGCCCGTCGACGCGACACCTGGCACCTGTCCCAATTGCATGGTACTGCCGATGCGCGTCGGCGATTCCTTTGTGGTTGACGCCAACCATTATGCGCAAGCCGTCGTCTACGCCGTCGACCAAGGGGTTGCCGTGATTGAAAGCGCGCTTGGCAGCCTGAACCATACTTCGTTTGGCGCCGCTGCGCACACCTATGCCTATCGCGCCGGCGTGGTGATTAACGCCTCCGCCGCGGACGAGGCTTCCGACCACCACAACTGGCCCGCCGCCTACGAACACACCTTGGTTCACAACTCGCTGAAGCCGCCCGAAGAGCCAGGGACCTTTCCTGAAAGTTACTTGTTTCTCAACGGTTGTACGAACTATGGCGCCAACATCCACGTGGCCATACCTTCCGAGCGCTGTTCCTCTCAGGCCGCCGGCTTGGCTGCCGGTATTTCCGGTTTGGTCATTGCCGCTGCCAAAAACGCCGTCGAACGCGGCACGATGACGGCCTATCTCGATGATGCCGGTCAGCCCCGCGATTATGCGTTGTCGCCGGATGAGTTGCGTCAACTGTGGCGCTTGGCCGCCGACGATGTGGACTTTGCTACGCCGTTCCCATACCATGCGTTTTCAGACGCCTTTCCGGTGCGGTACGCCTGGCCACAACTGCTATTCCAACTCGGCCGTTGGGACAACTACCAGGTGATTGCCGCCACCGCCACGGAACGTTTTCACAGTGGTCCCGGCTGGGATTACTACACCGGTTACGGCCGCCTCAATGCCGCCCGTCTGCTGGCCTACATCGGCCGCGACAACGATCCCGACGCCTATTTGCAAGCCCAGGACCGTATTCCGCCCGAAGCCGACATCAGTTCACCGAGCTGGTTCCGCGATATTGCCGTCAATGCCGACGGTCGCGCCCTGGAGCCGCTCGATCCCACCGCACCCGATATGTTGGTTGTGCGCGGCCGTGCCGCAGCCAATCGCGTTACCAGCGCCGGCGGCCGTTTCAGTTACCGGCTCGAGTGGGCACCCGGCATTCAGGGCTCGTCGCGCGCCGTCACGCCCGCCGTGCCCGGCCGCGACCGTTCGCCCGGCCCTTGGACCCTGATTCGCCAAGTTGCCGACTTGGACTCTGCCGTCGACGGCGAACTCGGTCGGGTGGCGTTGAGCGAACTTCTCGCGGTTCTTGAAAACGACAGGTACCGCCAAACACCGGCACGCGACGGCTCGCCTTATGCCGTGCGGTTGCGTTTAACCGTATCGGCCGCACCCGCCAAAAGTCGTGATCGCATTAACAACCACGCCGTCTTCCAAAAGCAGATTTTCGTACGACCCGCGCAAACGCAAGCCATCCTTTCGGGATTTGGCGTCGCCGGTGCACAAAGCGGCGGCTGTGCCTCACCCGTTTTCCACGATCTCAACGGCGACGGCGCCGAAGAATTGCTGCTGGCTACCGATGACGGTCTCTTGCATGCCGTAACCAGCCTTGAACCCTATCAAAGTTTGCCAGGCTGGCCCGTGCAGAGTCAGGCTTTAAGCGCGTGGCACTCTGCCGGCGCCGCGCCTTTGCCCGCGCAGATTCTCGGTGGTTTTATGTATGGCGCGCCTGCTGTGGCTGAACTGGACGGCGATGGGGTGCCCTACGTTTTGATGGGTGATCAGGAAGGGCGTTTGTACGCATGGGATCCCACCGGCCGTTTGAAAGACGGCTTTCCCGTTAGTGTTGATTACCGCTTGTCGCGTGAGACGCTTTGTTCGCCACCGCTTCTTCCCGACTGTGACGACCGCGGTGCGGTTGACTTGCGCAATGCCCAGAACCAACGAGATTGGGCTTTTTTTGCGGCGCCCGCGGTTGGCGATTTAGATCCGGCCTATCCCGGCTTAGAAATCGTCGCGGGCGCGTCTGATAGCCATGTCTACGCATGGCATGCGGACGGCTCGCCGGTGCCGGGTTGGCCGGTTTTGCTACGTGACCCCTTGCAAGTGAGCGCCGTTGATCCTGAGACCCGCGTCTACACTTATCGCGAAAACAGCGAATGGCGCGCGGGCAGTAAGGTCGTCACCACGCCGACCTTGGCGGATTTGGACAATGACGGCGATTTGGAAGTCGTCACTCTGGTGAACGAACAGTACCGTGAATTTCCACGGGCCACCTTTGGCGGCACCCTGATCGAACTGCTGTTGTTGGCAACTGAACAGGTGGGGAATACGCGTGTTTACGTACTGGAGCACTCGGGCTCTGCCTCGCCACCGTCGCCGACCGCCTTACTCACGCCGCACCCGCACGATCAGGCCTATCGTCCAGGTTGGCCGGTCGCGATTACCGTCGCCGCCCTGGATTTGGTGCCGATCGCCGGACGTGGCGGGACGGGTCAAGTGGTTGCCGCCGACCTCGACAGTGACGGCCGCGCCGAGGTGGTCGTTGCCGGGCACTGGGGACCGGCGACCGTGTTGACCGCTGAAGGCGAATCATTTTACGGCTGGTCGGGCCTTGGTATGCGCACCCTCGCACGCGAAGGATTTGGTGTCGAGAGTTCGGCTGCCGACGACCCCAGCTTTGCGGCCTTGGGTTCCCTGGCTGTTGCTTCCTTGGACGGTGGTGCGTCCTTATCAATAATGGGTGCGGCCGCTTCGGTTCAGCGTATTTTGGATGTCGCCCTGGTTGGTCGTCAAACCGAAGGCGAGGACCATCTCGCCGTGTGGCGTGCCGAAGACGGTGAATTCGAACCCTTTGCACCTTTGCCGGCCGGTGATTTGGCGTTCTTTAACAGCCCGATTGTTACCGATATCAACGGCGATGGAATGGCTGATGTGATTGCCGGCACCTCGGGCGGCGAGTTGCAGATCGTCGGTCTTCAAGATGGCGACACGCGCCGCATTCAGCGCCGTGTCTTGCACACCGGCGGCTGGCTGATGAACGGCGCCGCCGTCGGCCGCATGCGCATCGGGACAGCCGTACAGCGCGTGCTGGTGACCTATTCACGCGAGGGTCGATTGCGTGTTTACCCGGTGGCCGAGGAATTACCCGGCAGCCCGCCACAGTGGCCGCGACCAGGTCGCGACCCCCACAACAGCGGTTGGTATCGTTGAACCATCAGGATGGTGGTTTGAGAGATTACCCAACATTTGGGTTCTAAAAAAATACGAGAACACCGGCGCTCTTCTAAAGAGCGCCGTGTGGGTTTGCAGATGGTGGCCGTTCAGTGAAAGGTGGGATGGTGCCGCCGGCAATCGTTCCCGTGAGGTTGCAAGAAAACGGTTGTTGTCCTCCAGACGGGGTTAGAGCAGCTTCTCAATTTCGGCGCGCAAATCACCAACCAGTTTTTGGTGGTGGGCGCCTGTGCCAGGCCCGTTGAAACCGGTGTGGATGCGGACCACCTTGCCGTTGCGATCCAACAACAAACTGGTGGGATACGCCAATACCTTGTCGAGGTCGGGCAGCATTTTACCCGCTTCGGCCTTGTCCTTGGTGCCCGCCAGGAGCAAGGTGTAATCGAGCTTGTGGCGCTTGGCGAAACGTTTGAGGGCGCGTGTATCGCGTTGGCTGTCGCCGGTCGCTTCGAAGGCCAAACCAACGACTTCCAAACCGCGGGGGCCGTATTCATTTTTGAGACGTTGCAAGACCGGCGCCTCGTCGTTGCAGTTGGGACACCAGCTCCCGAAGATGGTGATCAGGCGAACCTTGTCCTGGAGAAAGTCGGCGTCGTGACCGATCACGTCCCCCGCCAGGTTGGGGAATTGGAAGCGGAAAATACCGTCGTCGTTGGTGATGTGGTTTTGTGTGGTGGCTTCGGGCAAGCTCGCCTGCGCGTCGCGCTGTGCCGTCCACGACTCGTGCCACTTATCCGAGGACCAAAAGTCACCGGCCAGGCTGCCGTCCGCTTGCTGCGTCGCTTGGAACAGAAAAGCGTGACCGCCGTCGAAGCAACTCAGTTTCATTGTTTGCCCATCGACGACCCCTTCCAAGTAACGGTAATCGCCGGTTGGCGTGAGGAAGGTTCCGGTCAGCACATTGCCGTCTTGACGAAACTCGGCAATGGCTTCGCCGGAGGCGGCGCCGTCTTGGGTAAATTGAACCGCCCACTTTCCGGCCAAATCCGTTGCCGCCGCTGCTTGGGTTTCGAAGCGCGTCGGTACGCCGTGGTCGGCCGTGAAGGGCAAACGCGCGGTACGGCTGTCGTCCACCAATTTAGTCCAGGACCCCTCGAGCCGGGTGCCGTCCTGGTTAAGGGTGCCGGTAAAACGCGATTCGTAGTGGTCGATGGATAAGATCACGCGACGGTTGTCGACCGTGACCTGATCAAACGGGAGGATTTCATTGTCGTTTAGCGCGGCCGCCGACAGCCCGGCGGTACCGCGTTCGATGAGGACCGTGAAGGGCAGGGGACCGCCGGGTGAAGCCATTTCAAAACGCCAACTGCCGGTCCGCAGTTCGGCAGCGGGTGGGTCGGCTTTGGCTTGTGGCGGTTGTTCGGTGGTGCAGCCCGCCAAAACGAGCAGGGCGCTAAAAACGATGGGCGGGAACAAACGGGCTAGCGATAAACGATGGTTTTGCATAATCAGTAGACCTTTCGGTGAGGTTGGTTGGCGCTTCGGGCACGCAACGGCGACCTGTCGCACGATTCATTGAACAGGGTTTGGTTTGCGATCATTCCACCTAAGGGGCCGATGTTTAGCCGGCTGACTCGGGTGGGGCGACCTGATTTACGGCGGCGGCCAAAGCCAGATCGCGTTTGGACAAGCCGCCTGCGTCGTGGGTCGTCAATTCAATCGTGACGCGGTTGTAAACGTTAAACCATTCAGGGTGATGATCCATCTTTTCGGCAATCAGCGCGATGTGCGTCATAAAGGCAAAAGCCGCCTGGAAATTGGCAAAGGTGAGCTTGCGTTCGAGTTTGCCCGCGCTGTTGCAAGTCCAACCTGGCAAAGATTCAAGACCGCTTTTGAGTTCCGCTTCGGTGAGTTGTTTCATGTGGCCGACGTCTCCATGGGATAAATTGATGCATGCAACCATGCATCCGACGCCGGATCCGGGCGCGTACCACGTGCCGACACCTCATCGGTGTTGATGATTGTGGCTCTCGCATAGGTATAGAAGAAGGCGGACGGCGTCTCGCCTAGTCTAACATCGCGGCGCGCGAACGGAAATGGTGAGGGCCGGCCTGCGCAGCCACGGGCTAGGGGGTTTTGATGTCGATCTTGGGGGAATGCATGCTCTGCGGCAAACCGATTAACAGCGATTTTTCCAGGAGTTTGACCGCCGTGTCGGCTGGGACCGGACCCTTGAGCGAAAGCATGGTGGAACGTGGCGGGCAATCTAAGCGGGTCGACTTTTTGGGCTCGGGTGAGGATGGGTAAGCGACCAGATCGCCGCCCGTCGCCAGAAACATTTTGGCGTATTTTTCAAGGTGGGCACCCGCCGCCGGTAAACGCAGTGCCAGTGCTTGTTCTTCGCTGACGCTTTCGACGGCTGCTTGGAAAATGTTTTGAATCAATGCATCGTGGTCTTCGTGGATCAACTGGTGCAGGAGCAAAAATTGATCGGCTGCCAGCTCAATGTAGCGGAAACCCACTTCGCCGGTGCGTTGACATGCATTGCGGTAAGCCGTCAGCAGCTTGTCTTCCTCAATACTCGGTGGTGGGCCGGGAAAGTCATCGAGGCCCTGTTCGAGGCGGTTGGCGTCCACGTCACCCAAGTGGGCCAGTTGAATGCCCGGCGTGCCGCCGTTCGAGCCGATAATCTTGGTTAAGGCGCGCAAGCCGTTCATGTACTTGGGTTGATCGGCGCGCAATAGGCTGTATTTGCGCGATTGCGGCGGCGTTATCGCGGCGGGGCCGGTGATGACCAGCGCCGCTTCCGTTTGGGTCAGTGATTTGTAGTGCATCAGGAGTTGGGGGGTAACCCGGCCGGTCGGATAAACCAATTCGGTATGGGCCGGTAAGACCGCAAAAGGGTTTTTAAAAAAGACCGATTTCACCTGTCGCACTGATGAAAGATTACTGTTCATGCGCAGCCTTTTGCGTCGTTTGATGATCTCTTTGTCGGCATTCTGGTGAAAAGGTTGAGAGATAATTCGTCGGGTGGCTGTCTGCACATGTCGATAAACCCCTGTCGGCCAAGGCTTCCTGAGTTGGCGACTGGTACTCACAACCGTCCCGGGGCCAATGCCTTGCCGGCTTGCAGCGGCTAACCCGCCGCCTTGCCCGCTGCAAAACGTGATGGAGGCTCGCGCCCGTGCGGTGTTCAGGTTAAAATGAGCCGCTTCAATGATACGGACCGTTTCAGTTTTTACGTGGCGACCACCCACCAGCGGTGGGGTCCGGTCGAGAAACGGCCGAAAGTGCGCGGGCTTTACACCAACGCGACACGGCGCCCGCCGTCGTTGGTCGGTTGCTGCGCTGAACAGGAACAGATTGATCCACAGCAGATCCACAGGGGGACAACCATGAAATACGAGTCGCGTTTTAAAGAATTGATGGAACGGGAACGCAAGGCGCTGGTCGGCGGCGGTGAAGCCCGGATCGCGCGGCAGCACGAGGTTGGAAAATTGACCGCGCGCGAGCGCATCGACCTGTTGCTCGATCCCAACAGCTTCCAGGAACTCGACAAGTTGGTGGTTTCGAAACGCAACGATTTCGGCGTCGAGAGTGAGCCGCCGGTGGGTGACGGTGTCGTCTCCGGGTTCGGTACCGTCGACGGGCGCACGGTGTATGTGTTTGCCCAGGACTTCACCGTTTCGGGTGGTTCTCTGTCGGCAGCCAACGCGCGCAAGATTGTCAAAATCATGGACTTGGCCATGAAAGTCGGTGCGCCGATCATCAGCCTCAACGATTCCGGCGGGGCGCGCATTCAAGAAGGCGTGCGTTCGCTGGGTGGCTATGCCGATATTTTTCTGCGCAACACTCTTGCCTCCGGGGTGATACCGCAAATCTCGGCAATTATGGGTCCCTGTGCCGGCGGTGCCGTCTATTCGCCCGCCCTTACCGATTTCATCTTTATGGTGCAGGACACCTCCTACATGTTCGTGACCGGGCCCGACGTCATCAAGGCCGTTACCCACGAGGTGGTGACCAAGGAAGAATTGGGTGGCGCCATGACCCACAACAAAACCTCCGGCGTGGCTCACTTTGCGACACCCGACGACCGCGCCTGTATCGGCATGATTCGCCAACTGTTGGGCTATATTCCCAGCAACAACCTTAGCGACGCCCCCATCCAAGCCTGTGACGATCCCGAGGATCGCGAAACCGTCGGCATTCAAAGCGTGTTGCCTGACAACCCCAACCAACCTTACGATGTCAAAAAAGTGATCGCCGAGGTTGCCGACCAAGGCCGTTTTCTCGAAGTTCAACCGCACTTCGGTAAATCAATTGTGGTTGGTTTCTGTCGACTTGGCGGCCGCTCTGTCGGCGTTGTCGCCAACCAACCGGCCCATTTGGCCGGGGCACTCGACATTAACTCTTCGACCAAAGGGGCCCGCTTTGTGCGTTTCTGCGATGCCTTCAATATTCCGCTGGTCACCTTTGAAGATGTTCCGGGCTTTTTGCCTGGCACCCAGCAAGAATTTGGCGGCATTATTCGCCACGGTGCCAAATTGCTCTATGCCTTCTCCGAGGCCACCGTTCCTAAAATTACCGTTATTTTGCGCAAAGCCTACGGCGGTGCCTATTGCGTGATGGCCTCCAAACACCTGCGTACCGATATTAACTTCGCCTACCCCACTGCTGAAATTGCGGTTATGGGTTCGGAAGGTGCGGTTAATATCCTGTTCCGTCGCGAGTTGGCGCAAGCGGAGGATGTCGACAAACGCCGCCAAGAGCTCATCGACGACTACCAAAACCGCTTTGCGTCGCCCTTTATTGCCGCTGAAGAAGGTTATATCGATGAAGTCATCGAGCCCAAGGACACGCGTTTCAAACTGATTCGGGCCTTAAAGATGCTCGAAGACAAACGCGAGGACATGCCGCCCAAAAAACACGGCAACATTCCGCTTTAACCTTGCCGGCAAGCAGGACGGGTTTACGCGCCGTCCCGCTTGCCGCCTGGACCCAGGACAGCCGCATATTGTCTCGCGCTGAAAATGCCCTTATGCTTGAAACCAATAAGTGTGATGCATTCCGGCGATTTTGGCCGATACTTTGGCCCCTAACAGCTTGCGGTCTTCTTCGATGGTACCTGCGAAGGGCTAGGGCGATGCTGTTAATTTGTTTTGCTGTAGATGTTTAGCTGAAATAGTCGGCATGGGTTGTGCTTTTTGGGTTGCGTTCTTTCGCTTGACCCACCTGTTTTCACCTGCATTCGAGGCGAGCCGTGCTGGAAAAGCTCAAAAAAATTCCGGCGGAGCACGGTAACCGTTTAGGTTACCTGGGCTTGACGCTGCTAATTGTGTTTGGCCTGATGAATGTCATTCACAATGTGACCTATCGTCAACCCGACGACGGCGCCTCGATCAACATGGAAAACGGTAAAGTGGTCGTCGTCGATAGTGACTTTTCGGCCGATACCAGCTTGCAGATCGGCGATGTGTTAATTGCCATTGATGATCGCGATATCTTTACGGTCGACGACTATCAGGATTTTCTTCACGAGGTGGCCGTTGGCTCGCGCCACCTCTACCAAGTGATGCGCGCCGATACCCGTTACGAATACTGGGTTGAAATCAGAGGCAAGCGCAGTCCCGACCTCTTGTATTACGGGTTTTACACGGTTTCCGGTTTTATCTATCTGCTGTTCCTCTTTTTAATTCTTAGCCAGGATTTGAGTTTAAAAATTCGCGGTCGTTTGATCGTCTTCGGCCTGTGTGTTTTTCTCGCCTTTGTTTTTCGGGCCACGCCCAAGCTGTCGCCGCTCGATTGGATTAGTTATCACCTTTCTCAGTTGGGCATATTGCTGTTGCCCTCCGCCTTCTTTTCGATGTCGCTCAAGCAAACGCTCAGTGGCAATCGCTGGTTGGCCTTTCTGCAGGTGGTTCACTGGGTACCGAGTCTCGCCACTGCCTTTTTAACCCTCGTGTTGCCGCCGCTTTTGTTGCTGGTCAACGAGGAGGGCATCGGTGCACGCGTTTTCTCCGACTTATTGCGCATGCAGGGTTATTGGGGTGGGGCGCTGGTTTTGTTGGCCGTGTTGTTGCCCGCCTTATTTGCCGAAATACGTGCGGAGGATCGCAATTTACCCCTCTTCTGGGCTGTTTCGTGGCTGCCTTATGCGCTGACACAATGGAAGTTGGAGTATCCTTTTGCGCAGGCGATCTCTGGTTTGGCACCGGTTTTCCTGCCTTTGGCGATGCTCTTTCGCTGGAGTCGAGAAGGGCGTTTGTACCTTGGTAGTCTCGGTAAAAAAGGATTCGTTTACCTAGCCGTCACCCTTTTTCTCATTTTGGGTTACTTCCTGTTTATTGGTTCGTTTCAAGTACTGTTGGGTGCTTCGATTGGACCTGACGGTCTCTCGATTGTCTCGGGTTTGGGCATCATGTTCGCTGCTGTTTCCTACACCGCCTTGCGCCATTACGTCACCGACATGTTGGATCGTCTTATCTACGGTGAGCGCTTTGAGCCACTCAAAGAATTGCTCGACTTTTCGGCTGTGAACCGCGCCGATATTCAGATCGAAGCCTTTTTAAGCACCATTTGTGCGCGCATTCGCCACGCCTTTGGGGTAGAGCAAGCCGTTGCCTGGGTGCGCCAGGGTGAAGGGCGCTTGTTTCGGTTGGTTGGCGACGGCGACCAGACCACACTCCACTTCGAAACCCTACCCGCCCAGTTCTTGCAGGGGACTCCCTTGCGGGGGAATCAGGTGGCGGCGGCCTGGCAATCCCAAGCGGAGGCGATGCCTTTTGCCGGTGAGGATTACTTGGCGCCCATCCGCGTTTCCGGTCAACTCGCCGCGATTATCGTGTTTGTCCCGCGTGAGGGGCGCCGGCTCCCGCCTGAAGAAGATCGCGTGTTGCGCAGTTTGCTGGAGCAATGCGGTGTTTTGATGGAGAACATGGAGCTGTACGAGAACATCACCCAAAAAGCACAAAGCATCATGCAGCTCAAGGAATACAACGAAAACATCATCGAGTCCTCGCGCATCGGTATTCTCACCACCGACGAAATGGACCGTGCTGTTTCCTGTAACAGCGCCTTTGCCGATTTGGTTGGCACACCGCGTGATGCCTTGAGTGGTGCCCGTGTTCCCGATCTTTTTGCCGAGTACGAGGAAACCAGTCAAGCCGCCATGAAGTTCGGCATGAATTACGAGGTGCGGGTTGTCAATCGGCGTGCGGTTGAAATGGTTTTAGACATCCGTAAAACGCCGCTAAAGACCAAAGACAATGTCGTTTACGGCACCCTTTACCTGGTAGAGGATATCAGCGAGAAAAAGCGCATCGGTCGCCAGATGGTTCAGCAAGAAAAGCTGGCGTCGATTGGGCTTTTGGCCGCCGGCGTTGCCCATGAAATCAACACGCCGCTCACCGGAATTGTCAGTTACGCGCAGTTTCTCATTCAAGATCCCCAGCTCAGTGAGGATCAACGCGAGTTGTTGGACCTCATGCTCAATCAAAGTGAGCGCGCCACCCATATCGTCTCGTCCTTACTCAATTTCAGCCGCAAAGAAAATCAACCGAAGGGACCCGTCGACGTGGTCGCTGTTTTGGAGCAAACGCTGAAGTTTTTGCATCACCCATTGCAGAAAAACGGGGTCCAGGTGCAGTGTATGTTCCCCGAAGGCGGTGCCTATTTAGAAGGGCTAGGCAACCAAATCCAGCAGGTCTTCGTGAACCTAATCGTCAACGCCAAGGATGCCATGCCCAACGGTGGTACCTTGAAAATTGAGGTAAGTGCCGGCGATGCCTTTGTAGATCTGCGATTTATCGATGCCGGTACCGGCATGGATTGGCAGACGCAAAAACGCATTTTCGATCCCTTTTTCACCACCAAGGAAGTCGGGAAGGGGACCGGGCTGGGGCTTTCAGTTGTGTACAACATTGTGCAAGAACACGGTGGACATATTGAGGTGGAAAGCAAAGTCGGGCGAGGTTCCATTTTTTATCTGCGCTTTCCGCGTTTGCCGGCGACGGCCGCGGCCTCATGACTGTCGACCAAAATGGTGCTTGTCGCCGGCAAAACGGGTGGGATCGGTTATGATGTCAGCGAACTCGAAACGAAAGTGGGGCGTTACATGGATCCAAAGGTAAAGATCTTTTTGGTCGAAGATGAGCCGGTTGTCCAAGACGTGTTGAAACGCTTATTCCGACCGCGTGGTTACAAGGTGAAAACAGCGGACCGCGGTGACACGGCTTTGTCGGCGTTGGAGAGCAACGCCGATTACGACTTGATCATTACCGACCTCAACCTGCCGGGTGTTTCAGGGATCGAGGTCATCAAAAGTGCCAAAGCCTTATGTCCCGAGGTACCGGTGGTCTTAATTACCGCCTTCGCCTCGATTGATTCGGCGGTGGCCGCCATGAAGGCCGGCGCCTTTGATTACATTCCCAAGCCGTTCAACAACGAGCAGGTGTTAATGGTGGTGGATAAAGCTTTGGAACAAAAGCGGCTGTTGCAAGAGAATCGCCGCCTACGGCAAGCCTTGAACAACCGTTATGGCTTTGAGAATTTGGTCGGCCGCTCGGATGCGATGGTCGAGGTATTCGAGCTGATCCGCCAAGCCGCGCCTTCGACCGCGACCATTTTGATACGTGGTGAAAGTGGCACCGGCAAAGAACTTATCGCGCGCGCCGTGCATCACAACAGCCCCCGGGCCGGTGATCCTTTTGTCGCTTTAAACGCCGGCTCCATTCCCACCGACCTGCTTGAGTCTCAGTTGTTCGGCCATGTTAAAGGCGCGTTCACAGGGGCCTTGGCCGACAAAAAAGGTTTGTTTGAGTTGGCCAACAAAGGCACCTTTTTTCTCGATGAAGTCGGCAACATCAGTTTGGAAATTCAGGCTAAGTTGTTGCGCGTTCTCCAAGAGAAAGAGTTCATGCCGGTGGGTTCCACGGAAACGGTGGCGGTTGATGTCCGCTTGGTGTGCGCGACCAACGCCGACCTAGAGAAGATGATTGAGGACGGTTCGTTTCGCGAGGATTTGTACTATCGCTTGAATGTCATTGAGGTGCATATTCCATCGTTGCGTGAGCGCAGCGGTGACCTGCCGTTATTGATCGACTTTTTCGTCGACAAATACGAAAGTGCCAACAACAAAAAAATCGTCAAAATAGAACCCGACTTCATTGCCGCCCTGGAGAAATACCCTTGGCCAGGGAACGTGCGTGAATTAGAGAACCTCATCGAGAGGGCGATCGTGTTGGCCAGGGACGGCGTGGTTGACAGTAGTTTGTTACCGCCGTCGTTTCGTCAGAAATCGGAACGGGGCCGCGATATGTTGCCCAGCTTGGATACCGGAATCAATTTCCAAGAGCAAATTCAAACCTACGAGCGCGCGCTCATTTTGCAAGCCCTTAAAAAGACGGACAATGTGCAAAAAGCGGCGGCGGCGTTGCTGGGCCTGAAAACCACCACTTTTAGCGAAATGCTCAAGCGCCACAAGCTGCGCTAGGCGCGTGTTTACCAGTGGATGACGGTTACTTTTTCCGTGATTGGCAGCGATATTTCTTCTTGGGTAAAGAGCAGGTCGACGGTAAAGGGAATGTCGATCCAGTAATAAACGACGAAGTTGTAGTTTACGTCGCGCGAGACTTCGATGGTGATGTCTTCCGGGGCCAGTTCGAGTCCCAACAGTTGGGCCTCTTCCCTGACGGCCTGGAGGAGTTTGTCGGACTTGTCGCTTGAGTAGGTTCGCGCCAAATCCTGAACGCGTTTCTCCAGTTCGGCACGCTGTTCCAGGGCATCGTAGTTAAGGTAGAAAGTATAGCCGGCAATGCCAACGATTAGGAACGCAAAAAAACAACCAAACAGACCTTTTGTCTTGGACTCTTCGTGTCCCCAGCGTGCCATGCGTTACCTCGCGTGTTCGAAATCTTAAAGACCTGACTTCGGTACAGATCAAGTGTTAAGGTGAGAGTACCTACTCTAAGTATAGCGATTGGTAAAACCACGATACAAGCGGCAGAGGTTGGATTCTTGATTTTTGTGACAGATGCGCATGTTGCGCCCCGGTTAGGCAACGTCGATGCCTTTTTCGAAATGCTGACATTGTTGGCGGAAACCCGTGAAGATGTGGTCTTTATGGGCGATATCTTCGATTTGTGGATTGGCTTAAAGCGTTACGAAGGTCCAGAGCACCGCCGTTTCGTCGCTTGGTGTCGGGCGGAAAAGGGGCGGCGACGGATTGGTTTTGTTGAAGGCAACCACGAGTTTTTTGTGGTCCAACGCCATGGCGACGCCTTTACCTGGAGTGACGGCGCCGAGCTCCAGCCGACCGACGCGGGGGTCTTGGTGGTTCATGGCGATTTGATTAACCGCAAAGATCTTAATTATTTGCGGTTTCGGAAGTGGTCTAAAACGCAGGCTGTTCGGGCGCTGGTTTGGCTCTTGCCTTTCGGGGCGACCTTGGTGGAGCGGCTGAAAAAGAAGCTCAAAAAAACCAATAAAGCCTTTCGCATTCATTTGCCCGAAGATGAACTGGTGGCTTATGCCGCGTCGCGACTTGAGTCAGGTGTGCGCCGTATTTTGGTTGGTCACTTTCATCATGAATACGTGGTGGCGGGACCGTCCGGCGGCTGCTTGAACGTGTTGCCGGACTGGTATGCCACCGGTAAAGTCGCCCATTACCGTGAAGCAGACGACCATCTTACGATCATGTCGTGGGAAGCGCTGGCGGGTCTCGCTGCGTCCGTCAACTGAGGGTTTCGATGCCGATCGGGTTGGTTTCCCGCGTAATTTTCGCCCAAAGCCGGCAAAAGACGTTATGATAATGGGTTTTTGACGCCCCCGCGAGGGGAGGCTTGATTTCGGATCAGGAGCCGGCCTGCAACCATTGCCTGCCGCCGGTTTGGCACGGGATTTTCCCGTTTTACAAAGCGCCTTAATTTTCCCTGATTCGTTTGACACCCAAGAGCCTGTGTGTTACTTTTCCAGCGTTTTTGGGTGTTTGAGCCGGTTCATGAACAATCAGAGAAAAAGTGAACGGGAAGTTTTTTTATGGAAAAAATGTTACAGGGTTTGCCCGGTCCCATGCAGATCAACGAAACGATTTTCGTGATCGCGGTTCTCTTCCTGGTGTTGCTCGTCATTCTCAACAATCTGATTTTTAAACCGATTGTTGCCAAGTTGGAAGAACGTGCCCATCGCATTAAAGAGGGAGCCGACGCCGAAGCGCATTCTTTGAAAACCGTTGAAGAAAGCATGGCGACCCTCAAGAAGAAAAGAATTGAGGCACGAGCCGACGCGCAAAATCAGACGCATGCCATCCTGAAAGCGTCAGAGTCGGAAGGTAACCAAATCATTGCCGACTCACGTGAGAAAGCCAAACGCTTGGTTGAGGCGACTGCAAAAGAAGTCGACGACCAAGTGGAAAAGGCCAAGACGGCATTGCGGGATGAAACCAAAAGTTTGGCGGAGAAAATCGCCACAACGGTGCTTTCTCGTTCGACGACCTAACCCCCGACGGGCGGCTGCTTGCACGGTCGCCTTTCGAACAGCGTGAAATCCGTTTGGTGAAGATTGGGGTAGAGCTTTAATGAAACGAAAAACGTTAAATCGAATAGTCTTTTTCTGTTTGGTTTTGAGTCTGCCGCTGATGGCGGCGGGCGGCGGCGAACACGGTGGTCACCATTTTGACTGGACCGAATTCGCGGCAAAATGTGTGAACGTAACGCTCTTTTTCGGTGTGCTGGGCTTCCTGATTAAAAAACCCCTCACCGAGTTTTTTGTAAATCGCCGAAAGCAGATTGTCGATGCTTTAACGCTGGCGGAAGAGAGCAACAAGCAAGCCAAACAGCGTTTAGACGAAATCGGTCAAAAAATGGCCGGTATCGAAGCCGAGGTCGAGCAGATCCTTGCCGACGCACGACGTCAGGCTGAAGAAGAAAAAATCAACATTGCCAAAAAAGCCGAAGCGGAAGCCGAGCAAATTGTGGCCCAAGCCAAGGAAGACGTGGACGCGATGCGCCGTGATGCGGCGCGCACGCTGAAAGTCTTTGTGACTGATTTGGCCATGGCCGAAGCGGAGAAAGTCATCAAAAGCAGCATGACCGACGCTGATCGCCAAAAACTGTTCGTTGAATTTTCCGAGCGTTTGGAGGCCAAATCATGAGTCGCGTTTCCGTGCGTTACGCCAAGGCGTTTGTCGAGGCGCTTTCTGAAAAGAACCGCCTCAGTGACGCCGACGCGTTTTTGGGTTTCTGTGACGTCGTGGCCGGCAATCGCGGCCTGCGACTGATGCTGTCCAACTACGCCATTTCCCCGCGTACCAAATCCAAAGTCATCGACGGGCTCGCGCAACGCTTAGCCCTTCCTGAATTGGTGGTTCGTTTCCTCTCCGTGCTTGTCAAGGCCCGTCGCATTGACTTGCTCGCGGAGCTTCGCGGCGCTGTTGTGGATCAAATGAACTTGGTTTTAAACATCAAGCCGGTTCAAATTACCACTGCCGGCGCGCCCAGCCGAGAAGAGCTCGATGCCATTACTAAAAGCATGGAAGCTCATTTAGGTAGCAAGGTTAAAGTACACGCCCAGATCGATGAAAGCATCCTGGGTGGTGTTGTGGCTCAGGTCGGCAGCATTGTTTACGACGGCAGCGTGCGCGGTCGTCTGGCCAGACTGCGTGAGGAATTAGTTAAGGAGTAGTTGTCGCAATGGATATCAGAGCGGAAGAGATCAGCAAGATTATTCGAGAGCAGATCGCGGGCTACGAAGCTGACGTCGATACTGCAGAAGTTGGCACGGTTGTCGCCGTTGGTGACGGGATCGCCCGTGTTTATGGTTTGGACAAAGCGATGTCCGGTGAGCTGTTGGACTTTCCCCACGGCGTTGTCGGTATGGTTCTGAACCTTGAAGAAGACAACGTTGGTGTTGTTTTGTTCGGTGGCGGCAGCAAAATCCGTGAAGGGGATACTGTTAAGCGGACCGGTCGTTTGGCCTCCGTTCCTGTCGGTAAAGCCATGGTCGGCCGTGTTGTCGATCCTCTTGGCCAGCCCATCGACGGCAAAGGCCCTATCAAAAATGACGGCTTCAACCCGGTTGAACGGATCGCCCCCGGCATCATTCAACGTAAATCGGTTCACGAGCCGATGCAAACCGGCCTGAAAGCCGTTGACGCCATGATCCCTGTTGGCCGCGGCCAGCGTGAGTTGATCATTGGTGACCGTCAGACCGGTAAAACCGCCGTTGCCCTCGACACCATCATCAATCAAAAAGATACCGGCGTCATTTGTATCTATGTCGCCATCGGTCAAAAGCGCTCCACCGTTGCACAGGTTGTTAACAAGCTTGAGCAATACGGCGCCATGGACCACACCATTGTCGTCTCCGCAACCGCGTCTGAACCGTCGCCGTTGTTGTTCCTCGCGCCTTACTCCGGTTGCGCCATGGGCGAGTACTTCCGCGATAGCGGTGGTCACGTTCTCATCGTTTACGATGATTTGTCCAAGCAAGCCGCCGCTTACCGCGAACTGTCGCTGCTGCTCCGTCGTCCGCCGGGCCGCGAAGCCTTCCCTGGCGACGTTTTCTACCTGCACTCGCGGTTGTTGGAACGGGCCGCCAAGTTGAGTGACGAAGAAGGCGGTGGTTCTATGACCGCGCTGCCGATTATCGAAACTCAGGCCGGTGACGTTTCCGCCTACATCCCGACCAACGTTATCTCCATTACCGACGGTCAGATTTACCTTGAGGCCGACCTGTTTAACTCCGGTCAACGCCCCGCTGTAAACGTTGGTATCTCGGTTTCTCGTGTTGGTGGGGCCGCCCAGACCAAAGGTGTCAAGAAGCTCTCCGGTACCCTGCGTTTGGATTTGGCTCAATATCGCGAGTTGGCTGCTTTTGCTCAGTTCGGTTCCGACCTCGACAAAGCCACCCAAAACCAATTGAACCGTGGTCAGCGCATGACCGAACTGCTGAAACAAGATCAGTACCAGCCGCTTCCGGTTGAAAAAATGATCGCCATTTTGTACGTCGGTGCCAAAGGCCACCTCGACGACATCCCGGTCAGCAGCATCGGCGCTTTTGAGAAGAAATTCTACGAGTTTATGGACGCGCACCATGCCGACCTGTTCAAAACTTTGAAAAATAAACCCGCATTGAACGACGACGTCGAGAAGAGCCTTATTTCCGCGATTAACGCATTTAAAGAGCAATTCAAGGCGGATATGGGAGTATAACCATGCCAAACCTACTCGATATACGTCGCCGTATTAAGAGTACGAAAAACACGCAGCAGATTACCAAGGCTATGAAGATGGTGTCTGCTTCGCGTTTGCGGCGTACCTCGGAACGCGCGATGGGGGCTCGTCCCTATGCCGAGCGCCTTGAGGCGGTACATGCTTCCATTCTGGCGCGACTGCCCGAGGCCGACGCCGACCTTTACCAGAAAAAGGAAGGCAAGACTTTGATCGTCGTCCTCGCGGGCGACAAAGGTCTGTGCGGTGCCTTTAACTCCAACATCTTTAAGGCGGCGGAGCAAATGGTGGCCAAGCGCGGTGCTGAGAACTGCATGCTGATGACCATTGGTAAAAAGCCGACGCAGCATTTCCGGCGACATCCAGCCGAAATCTACGAAACCTTTAGTGACATTTTCCGCGATGTGACCTACACCTTGGCGGAAAACATTGGCCACATTTTGGTCAAAGCGTTCACCAATGATGAATGTGGCCGCGTCGTGCTGTTGTACAACAAGTTCCGCAACGTGTTGGTCCAGGAAGTCACCGAGCAGCCATTGCTGCCGCTGGCGCCCGAGACCAAGGACGACGCCGTCGCCCATACCGGTGTTGAGCACCTTGCCGAGCCTTCGCTGCAAGAGATCCTCGAAGATTTGGCGCCGCGCGTGGTAACCACTCAGGTTTACCAAGCCCTGCTGGAATCCTGTGCTTCCGAGCACGCCGCGCGCATGACGGCTATGGACGCCGCCACCAACAACGCCAAAGACATGATCGAAAAATTAACACTGGAAATGAACAAAGCACGTCAAGCCGCGATCACCACCGAACTGATTGAGGTTGTCAGCGGTGCTGCCGCACTCTAGCCAAACCAAGGTTAGCGTGGCTTATTGTCTCAAGGAGTAGTTTCAATGAATAAAGGGAAAGTCGTTCAGATCGTCGGGCCGGTACTCGACATCGCTTTCGAAGAGCAGCTTCCAGAAATTTTGAACGCCGTCACCATCGAATACAAACCCGAAGGCAGCACGGAAGACGCGATGATCATTACCGCCGAGGTTGCCCAGCACCTTGGTGAGAACAAAGTTCGCTGTATCTCCATGCAGCCTACTGAAGGCATGATTCGTGGCGTCGAAGCCGTTGATACCGGCGCGCCTATTGCCGTCCCTGTCGGTGAAGGCATTTTGGGCCGCATCCTCAACGTCGTCGGTGACCCCGTTGACGAAGCCGGTCCTGTTAAAGCCAAAGAACATTGGCCCATCCACCGCGAAGCACCCGCCTACGACGAACAGTCCACCAAGTTGGAAATGTTCGAAACCGGCATCAAGGTAATCGACTTGCTCGAGCCTTACATGAAGGGTGGTAAAACCGGTCTGTTCGGTGGTGCCGGTGTTGGTAAAACCGTTTTGATCATGGAACTGATCAACAACATCGCCAAAGAACACAGTGGCTACTCGGTATTTGCCGGGGTTGGTGAGCGTACCCGTGAAGGGAACGACCTCTACCACGAAATGAAAGACTCCGGCGTTTTGGACAAAACCGCGCTGATTTACGGTCAGATGACGGAACCGCCAGGTGCCCGTGCTCGGGTTGCTTTGTCCGGTTTGACCGCCGCCGAGTACTTCCGTGATTCCGAAGGTCGCGACGTTCTGCTGTTCGTCGATAACATCTTCCGTTTCACGCAGGCCGGTTCCGAAGTATCCGCCCTCTTGGGCCGTATGCCTTCCGCTGTAGGTTACCAGCCTACCCTGGCCACCGAAATGGGTGAGTTGCAGGAACGGATTACCTCGACCAAAAAAGGTTCGATCACCTCGGTTCAGGCCATCTACGTTCCCGCCGATGACTACACTGACCCTGCACCGGCCACCACCTTTGCTCACTTGGACGCCACCACCAACCTGTCGCGTCAAATTGCCGAGCTCGGCATTTACCCCGCTGTTGACCCGCTGGCTTCTAGCTCGCGGATTCTCGACCCCCACATCTTGGGTGACGAGCACTACAACACCGCGCGTCAAGTTAAGCAAATCTTGCAGAAATACAAAGACTTGCAGGACATCATCGCGATCCTCGGTATCGAAGAATTGTCTGAAGAAGACAAGTTAACCGTTGCCCGTGCTCGTAAAATCCAGCGTTTCTTGTCGCAGCCTTTCCACGTTGCCGAGGTCTTCACCGGTATGAAAGGTAAATACGTCAAACTCGAAGATACCATTCGCGGCTTTAAAGCGATTGTTAACGGTGAGCACGACGATCTGCCCGAAGCCGCCTTCTACATGGTCGGCACCATCGAAGAAGCGATTGAAAAAGCCAAGAAGTTGGCTGAGTAATCCGGCCCGAGAGGTAGGTTTTCATGCAACTCCAAGTTTTAACACCCGAAGCGGAAGCGCTGTGCACCGATGTGACCTCGGTGAACCTCGAGGGCTGCCTGGGTCGCCTGGGTATTCTCGAAGCGCACACCAACTTCATTAGTAAGTTGAATTTCGGCCTGCTGGAATACAGTGAGGCCGGAAAACAACATCACGTGTTGTGTGGTTCCGGTATCGTGGAAGTCAACAATAACCAAGTGACCGTGCTGGTACGCAGCGCTGAACGCCTCGACGATGTCGATGTGGATCGCGCCAAAGAAGCGTTGCAACGCGCCAAGTCGCGCTTGGGTTCCAACGATAAAGAAGTCAATTTGGAACGCGCTCAGGATGCCCAAGTGCGTGCCCAACAGCGACTTAAGTTCGTCGGCAAGCTCTAATTTACACCGCTTTGCCCACGTTGCTGAACCAGCAACGTGGGCATTGCTGTCTCTAGAAGTCGCCCGCGTCGGGACCCTCGCCCCCTGTTGCGAGAAACCCATTAAGTTCAAACGGCACGGTGGTGTAGGGTGAATGATTGGAAACCGCTTGCGTTGTCCCAACCGCAACGCGGTTATCGTTATTCCGTCGATGCGTTGCTTTTGGCCGCCTTTGCGCTGGAACAAAAGCCGCATCGTTGGTTGGACATCGGCACCGGCTGTGGCGTGGTCGCTTTTTATTTGGGACGGTGTTTGCCGAACGCGCGCGGAATTGCCGTTGAGCGACAGTCGGCTCTGATGTGCCATGCGCGACGGAACTTGGCGGGGCTGCCCGTGTTGCCGATTTTGGGTGACGTGCGCCGTTTCCCTTGGCGACCTGCAAGGCTCGATCTGGTGGTGTGCAACCCGCCTTACTACTTGCCAGGGCACGGTAAGGTTAAAAAAGACCCTGTCGCCGCGATGGCGCGTCATGCATTTTTCGGTACCCTCGAGGACTTTTCCTCCGCGGTGCAGCCGGCGCTGCGTCCGGAGGGCTGCTTTTGCGGCGTGTTGCCCGCCGATGTTTTCGCCCGTTTTCAGCCGCGTTTGTCGGCTGACGGTTGGTACTTTTCAAAGATTTTATCGGTTAAGCCTTTTCTCGGGGCGGCGGCAAATTTGATTTGTTTTGCAATGGTCCGCGTCCCTGTTGCCGCTTCGTGCTCGCGCGAATTGGTACTTTATCAGCGCCATCGGCAATATACCGAGGCGGCGACCGCATTTTTTCGACGTTTAACCTCGTGACCGGCGCTTCTCGGTTTGGTCTTGCTCCCAATCGTTGTTAGAATGTGAAGCAGTTAATCAGGAGATTCGCGGGCTTACCCGGCCTGTTCGTGACATCCGTATTTTTTGCTTGAGGAGCAGCTTTATGAATGGTTTGAGGTGGCGTTTTCTTTCCACCCTGACGGCGGTGCTGTTTTTGTTGACTTCGTGTGGTGGCGACAAAATTAAAATTGGGGTCATCATTCCACAGGAAGGGACACTCGCCGATTATGGTTACCAAATTCGTTCCGGTATTGAATTAGCGTACAAAAACCTGGATACGGCGGAAAACCGTCGCCAGTACGAATTGATTTTCAAGCGCGAGGAAGCCGACCTTGATAAGGTCGAAGAAGAATTCCACGCATTGCGCAAAGAGGGCGTTCAGGCCATCATCGGCGCGGCCTCATCCGCGGCCACTTTGCGTTTGGCGCCATTGGCAAACAAACACAAAATCATCTTGCTGAGTCCCGCCAGCTCGTCCCCTGAAATTAACGAGGGCTCCGGCGACTTTGTTTTCCGCAACCACCCCTCGGACACTTTGGAAGCACAAAAACTGAGCAACGTGATTTTCCAAAAAACGCGCATGCAGAAAGTGCTGATGGTTCGCGCTAAAGATGCCTATAGCGAAGGTATTACCTTTGAATTGTTGAAGTTTGCGCGTCAAAACAGCGACCGTTTGCCCAATGAAGTGGTTAAGTTCAGCCACAACCCGGCTGAAGTCGACTGGACCTCCGTGGTTGATCGTATTGTCGAGATCAAACCCCAGGGTGTTTTTCTGGCTGCTTACCACAATGCTTTGATGCCGCTCATTAAAGAAATTCGTGCCCGTGAAGCGCTGAACAGAACCTACATCTTCACTTCTTCGTCATTGATTGTTGACGAAGCGGTTAAAGAGCTGGGCCCCGAAGCGTTGGAAGGCATTATGTTTACCGGTTACCACTGGGATCCCAACGAAAACAAACCCGAGATCCTTGAATTCTCTAAGCAGTTTAAAGCGGATCACCACACTGATCCCACCTTGTTTGCTGCGACTGGTTATGATGCGCTGAACATTCTGGTTAAGGTCTTTGAAGAAACCGACCACGCCTTGCCTGACGACTTGCGCGCGCGTTTCAACAAAGAGCCGTTCCAGGGCATTATGGGTGAAACCGACTTCAGTAAACGCGGTGACATCACCCGTATTCCGATTGTTTATCGCGTAGAAGAAGGCACCAAAAATGTCTTGAGTGATGAAGTCATAGACCAGATCAAAGACGATATCTTGACCCGTCTGGAAGACTGAGTTCCGATGCTCGCCGCGCCTTTCGGCGCGCGAGCATCATTACCGACGCTTTTTGCTTGTCGGTTTTTAGACAGACGAACTGGTTGCAACCACAAAAAAAGCCCGTGTATGACACGGGCTTTTTTTCGCGCGGGTTGCGGTGGCTTAGTTAAATGACTGAGCCGCGTCTTCCACGGAATCATAAATTTGGAAAACCGTAATGAGGGCGGTAAGCTGCAGCAAGCTGTAGATTTTGCTGGCCAGGTTGCAGATGTGCAAGCGACCGCCGCGGTTGGTGATGGTCATGTGGCAGGATACAAGTTCACCGATGCCGGAGCTATCGATGTACTTGAGGCCACCTAAGTCGAGAATGATTTTTTTGGTGCCGCTCTCGACGACTTGATTGATGATTTCGCGTAATTTTACGTCGCCCTCGCCAATCGTAACTTTTCCAGTAATTTCAATGATCTTGATATCACCGCGGTCTACAATGTTGCTCTTCATGGTACGGCTCCCTTTGTCTGTGCTGGCGGTTGGTATATTATACCCGAACAATTCAAATCGCGGCAGGGAACAACCGTGTTAACAAAGACTTTATCCGCTGTTTGTGCGCTGTCGCCGTTGCAAACAAGCGCGCGAGGAAGGTTCCAGTGATCGGTTATTTGAAAGGGCGTTTAAAAGCCGCGGAGGACGGCCACCTGTTATTGGTGGTAAACGATGTGGGTTACGAGGTGTTTGTCGGCGTTGTCGATCGTTACCTGCCGCACCTTGGCGGCGAGTTGGCGCTGTGGATTCACACTCATGTGCGCGAAGATCAGTTGGCCTTGTTTGGTTTTGCCGATCAATCCGCCAAAAAAATATTTTTGCTGTTGTTGGGCGTTTCGGGGGTCGGGCCCAAGTTGGCGATGGCCGTTGTCGGCACGCTTTCGGCGCGCGAGCTGTTCGACGCGGTTCACCTCGGCAACGCCAAAGCCTTAACCGCCGTGCCCGGAGTCGGCAAAAAAGTGGCCGAACGTTTAGCGCTGGAGCTCAAGGACAAAATGCTGCCGGTCATGCAGCAAGGGGGCGTCGCGCAAGCCGCTGCCGTCGGCGATTCACAGGTGTGGCAGGATTTAATGGAGGCCTTGTCGGGTTTGGGCTTTTCTGACCAGAAGATCAGGAACGTGCTAAAATTGGCGCGCAACGAGTTCGCTGGTCAATCTGTTGAGATCAACCAACTTCTCAAATATTCACTACAAAAGATTAAGCAGTGCTAGAACCTCAAGAAACTGATAAAGACTACGATCTCGGCCTGCGACCGCGGGCGTTAGCCGACTACATCGGCCAATCGGCGATGAAAGATAATTTGTCGGTTTTTATTCGCGCGGCCATAAAACGCCAAGCGCCGTTGGATCACGTTTTGTTGTACGGTCCGCCGGGATTGGGGAAAACCACCATGGCCAACATTATTGCCATGGAGATGGGCGGCTCGTTTAAGTCGACCTCGGGGCCGGCCATTGAGCGCGCTGGTGATTTGGCCGCCATCCTTACCAATCTCAGTGCTTTTGATGTGTTATTTATCGACGAAATCCACCGTTTGCCGTCGGTGGTTGAAGAAGTTTTGTATCCCGCCATGGAAGATTTTCAGTTGGATATCGTCATTGGTCAGGGACCAGGCGCGCGATCCGTCAAAATTGATTTACCACCGTTCACGCTCGTGGGTGCCACGACGCGTGCCGGCCTGTTAACCACGCCCTTGTTTGACCGCTTTGGTGTGGTCCATCGGCTTGAGTTTTACACCATCCAAGAATTGGGGCAGATATTGAAGCGCAGTGCCCAGTTATTACACATCGGCATTGATGACGACGGCGCCGGCATGATCGCTCAGCGGTCACGCGGTACCCCGCGCGTTGCCAACCGCTTGTTGCGGCGGTGTCGGGATTTTGCCGAGGTGGTTGGCGAGGGCTTCATCGATCGTAAGGCCGCCTTGCACGCCTTGGATGCGCTCGGCGTTGACCAGTTGGGTCTCGAAGAAAGTCACCGTAGTTTGCTAAATTGTATTGCACGTAAGTTCTCCGGTGGTCCGGTTGGGTTATCGACCCTATCAGCCGCCTTGGGGGAAGAGAAAGATTCCATTGAAGATGTTCAAGAACCGTATTTGATTCAGCAGGGTTTGTTAGAGCGAACCCCTCGTGGTCGCAAAATTACGCCGGCGGGCATGGTCCACATCGGATTAAAAGATGAGGTCCCTTACCAGCCAAAGTTGTTTGAGGATGATGTCTGAGCAACATACCCAATCAGTAAAATTATTTTTTCGTACTTTCGAAAACCACCTGTCGCGCATTCGCGATGACGGCAAAGACGCCAATCAGGCCTATCGTGCCCAGGTGCTTTTGAGCCAAATTGGTCTGTTTGAAAAAGCCATGTTGGAAGAAGGTGCGGGGGCTGCCGGCTTTAGTGACGCCGCTGGTTTTGGCGAGTTGGTTGAAATTGAACAGTTCGCCGATTTGGCGGCATGGGCTGTTGCCCAGCGCGCTTTGACCGGTATCGCCGCTGTTCATTTTCTCGATCCCAGCGGTGAGTGGCACTGTCTTGCCGGGGACGGCATTTTGCCGATGCGTTTGCGTGCCGGAGAGTGGTTGCGGCGCGGGCTTGTCGCCCAGCTCCATCATGCAAAAAATATGTTCATTGCTTATTTGTTTGGGCAACCTCGGCTGGTCTTGCAGTTTGACGAGCAAGAAGGTTCTGCCGTTGATCGTGGCAAGATGGCCCTGTTCTTCGCGCGCTTATTGCCTGTTTTTGTCAGTGATCGCATCACTCAGCCGACGGTTTACTCGGCTGATCGTGCCATTATTGCCAAAGATCCCCACTTCTGCGATCTGTTGGGTCTGATTGAAAAGGCCTCGGGCAAAGATGTCAGCATTCTGCTGGAAGGCGAGAGCGGCACCGGTAAAGAAGTGATTGCCAACTTTATTCACCGTCATTCACCGCGCTCCGGCAAACCAATTGTCGCTGTAAACTGTGCCGCCATTCCGGCCGGTTTGATTGAAAGTGAGCTGTTCGGCCACGAAAAAGGTGCTTTTACCAATGCCTACAGCCGCCAAATTGGTCGCGTTGAAGAGGCCGACGGCGGGACCTTGTTTTTGGATGAGATCGGCGAGATGCCCTTTGCCATGCAGGCCAAGCTCTTGCGTTTCTTGCAATTGCATGAGTTCCACCGCGTTGGTGGGAAAAACAAAATTTCCGTGGATGTGCGCATCGTTGCGGCCACCAACCGTCACCTAAAAGATCAGGTGGCTAAAGGTGAGTTTCGCGAGGATTTGTACTACCGTTTGTCTGTTATGCCTTTTGTGATTCCGCCGTTGCGAGAGCGAATTGACGATATCGGGGCCTTGTCCGAGTACTTCTTCGACAAATATGGTCGTTCCTTTGGTTTTGCACCGCTTAAAGTCGACCCCATTGTGTATCAGCACCTCTGTGGTTACGACTTTCCCGGCAACGTTCGCGAGCTGGAGAATTTGATTCAAAACATTTTGGTAATCGCCCAGGGACCGACCGTGACTGTTGCTCATTTACCGCCTGATATTCGTGCGGTTCCGCCGGTGGCTCTGCCGGAACGCGCCGCGGACTCGCCCAAGCGCGTGTGGCGGCCACGCTCTAGCTATGGCCGTAATTTTCGGATCTCACGTGGGAAAAGCGCTGTCGCGGTGGGTGGCAATCCCGAGCTTGAACGCCTGTTGGGGCAGACACCTAAGAATAACGACGAGCTGAAGTTGCTCAAGCAGGAAATCCAAAATTATGCTTCAGACCTGACGTTGCTGGTAGAAGCGCGCTTTTTGCGTGATCTGTTGGCGCGCGCCGAGGGGTCGATGCCGAAAGCCAGTACGCTCGGAAATATCAACCGAACGCTGCTTTATAAAATGATTGATCGGACCAAGCACCTGGATGAAGAAGGTCGATAAAACGCGAGTTTTCGGCGAAATTCTGTGGTTTTAGGTCAAGAAGACGGCGGCGGTTTGTCGTTTAGTGAGAGACGTCTTTTTCGCGTCGAGAGACAGCGAATGATTGGTCGCGCTGCCGTTTGAATTTGGGCGCGAACTTTCCTGAAAATGTTGTGGGTGGCATGATTCAAAAGGGTTGTCCCAGGGCGATGAGCGCAAGCGGTGCGGGCGCTCGAGGTGCCGGCGGAAACGGTGAAGGACAAGGCTTGTTCGTCGGCGAGGCGTTCGATGTCGCGCTTAAAGACGGGATTCACAAGCCTTAAGCCCGATTTGTATCTTACCGCACGCGGGGATTGTGGCAGGCTATTTGCAATACCACTTTGCACCGCCTATATTGTCAAACAGGCAATATCGGCCTAACCCCGCAAAACGGTGAAAGCCATGAAGGTCTTCTTAACCCTGACAACTTTGCTCTGCATGTCGCTGGTGACGGCGCAAGACGCGATTTCTTTCCGGTATTTAGTGCCATTGCCGGTGACCAAGCACGTGTCTACGCGTAACTGGTCTTATCGCCTGGAGTTGTTGCCGGAAGAAAAAGGGGACTACAACCTTCAAGTCGACCAAAACGACATTCGCGGCACATTGCTGGATCGTGACCTTATGGTTGTGCCTTCCGGTGAACTGTTCGTCTGGGATTCCCCCGCCGACGCTGTGTCTAATCGCGTTCGCTCATTAGAAGTTGTTTCGTCGGTGCCGATGCGGGGTCTTTTATGGATGTGGAACGAAGTTCACGGTCAGCTTAACGCCGTTACCGTGCTGGCGCCGATCACCAATTCGTTGGTGGTTCCTTATCTGCCGCAAAGTGGTGCGCTGAGTACTTCATTTACCTTGCAAGGCCGTTCCGACACCGTTGACGGCAGCCACATCATTTTCGATTACTACAACACCGACCGCGTTCCGGGTGTTCGCACCACCGTTCGTCAAGATTTACCTGAGTTTGGTCATTTGACCCTCACGCCTGGCAGCACGCTCTTGCTGGGCAGTATTGAACAAGGTGATCAAGCTGCTTGGGGTCGCATTAGCGCCGGTGCTGCTGACTTCACCATATCCGGTTTTCAAACCGTGACCGACCAAGCTGTTTTTGGAAACCCCGAGTTCTCGCAAACCAGTGCCCTCGAGATGGTTCCGTTCGGTCGCGCCACCGGTTATCTGGTTTTCTCCGATTCCTCGGTAAGCGATCACCGCGCCACCTATCAAGATCGTTTTGTTTTGACCAACGATTTGCCCGTTCCGGTTGCGGTTCACTTTGAATTGCACAGCAAAATTTTTCTGCCCGCCGAAGGCGAGGTGACGCCGATCCCTTCGACACAAGTCGAGCAGGCTGTGGTGAACCTGTTGCCATTTCAACAGGTTGAACAGGTTCTCGGTCGCGATTTATTCGCCGACGCGAACGGCTTTCCGGTTCGTTTGAACTACACCGCCACCCAGTCGGTTGACGGCTCCGATTTGGCTGCGCCGATTCACGTTCTTCACTTTCAAGAAGGCCGTGATCAGGCGATGGCCGGTGGTCACTTTTTTGCCTCCGCCGGTAACGAGTTGCGCGCTTGGTTGGTGCTTGACTCGCCGTTTGCCTCGCGTCTCGACATCGCCAGCCTGGCCCGTTACCTGGTTACGCCGCCTGCTGAAGAGGGTGAAGAGCCGGTGGTCACTCAGGAGACCTCGCTCATTCAGGTTCAATTATTCGACCGTGAGCGTCTGTTGTTTTCACAAAACTTCACCCTGGTGCCCGAGGATGTTTTCTCCTTGTTGACGACCGAGCGCATTGGCGCTCTGATGGAAGAGAAATTTCCCGAAGAATCGATCAGCCTCGTTCGTGTTCACGTCTCCGTTTTGGAAGGTCGGCCCATCACCGGCAAAATCTTCTCTCAATGGGAGAATGATATCGCCTTGGTGAACCCGCGCATTTATACACGACCCCTGGTCGAGCCGCTTCCCGAAGGCGTTGTTAAGTAACCTACTTGAGGCCGGCTTCTTCCGAGATCAACATCATTAGGTCTAAGAAGTCGGATTCATTATGTTCGTCTAGTTCCTGTTCGACCAGTTGGAACAGACGGAATAGCGTCCAGCTTCTCTCTTCTTGCTGGAAGCCGCGCAGGTAAGCGGCTAGATCTGTTAACGCACTTTGCCACGGCATCATATTTTTGTGGCATTTTTCCAGTTGCAGGCGCGTGCGGTCCGGATAAATGCTCTGGTCGATTTGGGAAACCTTAAACACCTCGGGGCTGTTGAGGCAGTGATAGCCGTCTTGGCCGAGTTCCAAAAAAAACTTGTACAGGGTGAGGATCTGCTGAAGCGCTAGGTGGAATTGGTTTTGGTCTACTTCTGGATCGGACTTTTGCGGTGCGTGAAAGCTAGGGCTGGCGTCAAATTTGGCGCTGAGCCATTGCGTGTGGAAATAGGAACCGATCTGGAGTTGGTTCTCGGTTGCCAATGATAGGAAGCCGAGCTGGAGCAGTTTGGAAACCATGACTTTCTCGCTGGGCGCTTCGAACTCGGCAAGATGGTTCTTCCCGCAGAAAACATCTTTGACAACATCCTGTTCTTCCTCACTGAGAAGGTCGAAATTAACTTCGATGACCTGGATTAGGGAAGGATTCGCTTCTAGTTGCGGTAAAACCTCTTCTAAATCGGGGTTTTCAAAAAAATGTTTGGCAAAAAGCTGGGTTTCGTAGGGGTTGCCGTTGGTGCGGACGATGATTTCATTGATCGCTTGTTCGTCCTCAAGACCGGAGCGCAACAGTTCGGTGGCGGACGCCTGATCAAAATGGCCTAAATAGTTGGCGTTAAAACCGTGAAGAAATGGCGAGGTGTCAATGACCACTTCTTTATGGATCTGCTCAAGGCGTGGCGTGGATGTAATGATCGTACGGACGCGCTGGCTGTTCTGGAAAAACTTACGCAGTTTGCCCAGGAACACGGGGTTCTTTTTGCCGATGGTGATGAATTCTTCGGCTTCATCGATTAGCAGAATTAAGTGGAATTGCTCTCGTTGGAACAGGCGCATGAGTCTTTTGAGTGTCTGGTGGCAGGGGAGGTCATCGTTCCAAGGCTCTTCATCGATGTTTTCCCAGAGCTCGGGGTAGTTATCTTGGTTGTCTTCAATGGCGTCGCGCAGGCTCTCAGATAAACCTTCTTCGTCGAAACTGCCTTGAATATCCCAAAAAAGCGCAATCTGATTTTTGGTTTGGGTGTTGAAATGCAGCTCAAGCTGACGGAGCAGCGAGCTTTTGCCGACGCGGCGTTTGCCGATCACCCATTCACAGTTCTCATTGGAGTGAATCAGTTGGTCCATGATGGTTTTGCGACCAAAAAAGTCTTGACCGACAACCCAGCGTCCGGCTGAGAAGGGGTTGCGATGCACGTTCATAGGCCTTTTTCAACCTCATGGCGGATTTCTTGGTAGACGAACATAACGTCTTGGGTGGTGATCTTCTTTCGGTTCTGGTTCAAAACATGGGCCACAAGGTTAACACACATTTTCTGAATCAAATATGGCTTGCGCCGAGTCAAATCGAGAATCTTATCGATGGCTTCGCCGTGGTAAGTGTAGATGCCGCGGACTGGGTCGGTGACAAGGGTTCGGGCTTGATCTTCGCTAAAAGGTTTGAGTTCGAGTTGCTCGAAGAAGTTGTACCAAGGGCTGCCTTCACTTTTCCAAGTGGTGTTGATATTGATGCCCGCCATAACAGCGACAAGGTGTTTGGCGAAGCCTTTCATAAAAATGGATCGAAGCTGTTGGTTGGTGTGCTCTGAAAAGCTGTTGAGTAGGTCGACTTCGTCGAGTAGGAGCACCAGTTTGGGCGACCGTTCGCAGTGCTTTTTGAGTTGCCCGATGTTTTTGCGCAAGCGCTGTGTCAGTTGTCGCCCGGTCAGACACGGTTGCGGTTCCTCGAGGTCAAGATTAAAAGGCTCAAGTGTTTGTGCGATTTCGTGGTCGATGGTGCTAAAGAACTCTTCCTCGGCGACACCTTGCAGATCAATGAAAACGGGAATGAACTGATAGTGCGGATCATCGATCGTCGGCAACAGCGCATAAAGCTGGTGGAGAAAGCTGGTTTTGCCGATCCGCCGTTCTCCGTAAATCATGATGGAGTTGTTGTGCAGCGTGTTGAGCAGTTGCTTGAGCATGGGTTTGCGGCCGTAAAACATATCGGCGTTTAGGACGGGCGCGCCTGCGATATAGGGGTTAAAGCGGTTGCGGAACGCTTGGCTTTTGCGGCGCTTACGCACAAAGAAAATGCCAAACATTAAGAGTGCGAGTGGGATAAAGAAAAGCTGGGCATAAGGTGGGCGCTGTTTTACCGGAGGCGGCAGTGGGAAAGAGTAAGGGTAGACCGCGTTGTGTAGTTCATTGCGGCTGTCACGTACCACCAGCTTGAGTTCGTTGCGAAAGCGGTTGAACGCAAAGCTGTCGATCGTTGGAATCTCAAAACTTTGGTTGTTAAATAAGTCCCAGGCGGTATGTAGGCGCCCGTTGATATAGAGCTTGGCGGTTTTAAGCGGCGTGTCGCTGTTAATTTTGGCATTAATGTTGGCGGTTTTTTCCGTGTTGGGGATGGGGACGAGATTCCAGGAGACATCGACGAGGGCCGGCGCCGGCTGAACTTGCGACGATTTTGCTTTCTCTAGTTCTTTTAATAAGTCGGTGTTGCTGCTTTGGAGTTCGCTCTGCTTCTGTAAGGTGATTTGGAGCCGGCGCTCTGTGTCTTCCGCCAGTTGGACGGCGGCGCGTTGTGCTTCCTCGATTTCCAGTGCACTACGTCCTTGCGCTTCCATTTTACTGTTGAGGCGCTGAATCGCGAGGCGCGCTTCGTCGTGGGTTGGATTAAGTCGGCTGACCGCGAGGTAGGCGGCCAGGGCTTGGGGGATGTTGTCGGCTTCCTCGGCGCCGCGTGCTTCGGTCAACAGGCGCCGTTCGTTTTGCATGCGAGTCTTTTCGAAGGTGAGGATTTCGGCTTCGTTGTTAACCAACACGTTGAGAATCAGCCGGATCCCTTCCAATTCGCTGTTGTCGGGGTGTTGTCGGCGCAGGTCTTGTAAGACAGATTTGGCGGCCGTGTACTTTTTGAGTTCGACCAATTCCCAAAAGGGGCGGGTATCGGGGCGCTCGGGTTTGGCTTCGGGAATCGCGGTGGGTTTGGGTTTGCTGCGGTTGAGGAAGGTTTTTAGGAATTTGATACGGTCGGCGGTGCGGGCGTCTTCGTTTTCAACCGAGATCTCGGCTTCGGCCAGGTAGCGTGCCGCCGCATCGCGGTCATTGATCCAAAAGTAGGCCTCGGCCAGTTGGTGGTAGGGGTAATATTCAATGAACTGAACGCCGTAGGTTTTGGCTTTTGCTTTGGCTTTGGGTTGATCGGCGACGGCTTTTTCAAAGTAACGGGCGGCTTGCTCGTAGTTTTCGAGCTGCATGGCCTCGCGGCCGAGACGATAATTCTCGTACCAAGGCAAGTCCTGCAAAAGAAAAAGCTGAAAAAGGAGTGGCACCAAAACCATGAAAAGATCCTTGTGGCGGGCAGACGGCGTGTGGACCGAAAGCGGTGTATGCGAGCGATTTGACTCAAAGTGAATTCTACCGCTGAAGTGGCGGGAATGCAGCAGGCGAGCGCAAGAAAAAAGGAAGGGGGAGGCTGTGCGGCGCTGGGTGGGAGAATGGTGCTGTGTCTCTTTGAGGGAAACATGTTTCCGGTTGGGTGAAAAAGTCGGCTCTTAGTGGGAATCGTTGGTAGGCAAGGGTTTGAGGGGTGTTAAAGTTGGCACGGTACCTGCTTTGTGTAGGGTGCCCGTTTGTGAAAGGTTCAGATCAGTTAATCAAGGGATCGAAGCTGACACAACAGTTGTGCCGAACTTCTAGGGATGCTCCAGAATCAAAATTGATTCAAAATTACATGGAGGAACTTTCAGTTATGAATTTGAAAAAACTGCTTTTTGTAGCTCTTTTGGCTGCAGGTAGCATGGTGTTCGCTGATGTGGACCTGTCTACCACGATCCGCGACGTCTACATTCGTGGCACCTGCGAGCAGGCCGGTGTTATTAACATGACCGTAGACGGCGACGATTTTTCCGACGCCAGCTCCACTACCCCCGTTTACATCCGTCTCCGTTTGGACCACGGTGCTTTGTTGTGCCGTACCCTCGTTTGGGACCACCCCAACAACCCCGTACTTTTCACGCGCAGTGAAATCTACGTTCCCATGCGTTTGGAAGAGGGCGAAGGTAACTTCCTCGATTCTTTGGACGTAAGCCCCGAAGCTCTGGCGATCGTTCGCTGGAAAGCTGGTGAGCCTGAGTTGTGGATGCGTGTAACGCAGTCTTCTACCACTTGGATCGAAGACAACCTGCCTGAAACCGCTAACGCACCTAACCCCAACCGTCGTGTTTCCTGGTCGATCGGTGTTTCAGCATCTCGTTCTGCTGCTGACAACGAAGATCTGTTCTTGGGCGGCACCGGCGCAGTTGGCGCACCTCCCGCACGTCGTGCTAGCTTGCCTTTCGCTCTCCGCGAAGACCTCTACAGCGACTCTTCCATCAACGGCTGGGATCCAACTACTTCCGACCCCAACTCTATTGATGACGGCGAAGCAGTTTCTACCCTCCTTTGTGTAGATCTTTCTTCTTCCAACCTGCAAGCATTGCCTGCACCTCAAGAAGATTCTGCTTTGAACTTTGACCCTATCTCCTTCGATGACCAAACGGCCAACGTTGAGACTGGTGCTTCTTTCAACAACATCACCTTGGGTCAGCAAACTTCAGCCGCCTTCTCCGATGACCGTATCATCGCTCGTGGTTTCGACTTCGGTTGCACCGGCGCTGTTGACAAGTTCCTTCCTTCTTTCGCTCCTCTCTGCTTGCTCGTAGGTCAGGGTCAGGGCGCAACGGACGAAGGTCTGGTTTGTGTTGACAACGCTCTGACTGTTCGCATCGGTTGCGGCAGCCAGTGGGGCTTCCACGTTGGTTCACGCGTTGAACTGCGTACGCCTTCTTCTTCCAACTACGGCTTCTTGTTCTCTGTTGACCAAAACGGCCGTTTCATCGACACCAATGGCGCACCTATCACTGGTGGCACCTTGCCCGCGTGGATGCAGTTGACTGCGGCTTCTTTGTCCGTATCTGCTAACGTTGGTACTTTCCCCTTGAACTCTCAAGGTTCTAACTCCACCACCATCGATGCTGGTGGCAACCTGTTGACCCGCTACGCTCGTGCGATCTACAGCGGCGACACCACTCAAACGCCTCCTGCAGGTGTTTCTGACAGCATCACTTTGGGCATCTCCGCTACCGTATGTCAGTGGTACCAAGAAGATCCTACCGATATCGTTATCGACATGGACTTCTACGCTACTAACCGCGACAGCGTTCTCGATGATGAGCCTGGTTTCGACGGTCGTCTCGACGACATCACCGGCGTTGACCAAGAAGCTTTCTGTAATCCTTCTGCTCGCTTGGCATTCGAATACGAATGGGCTTTCGGTGGCTTCACCGCTTGCCAATCTACCGCTTGTGCCGACATCTTCTTCCAATATGTTCCTAAAACCATCAATGCCGACGGTTCTGCTACCGGCTTCTGGTCCGGCGTATCTTACGTCAACCACGGCCGCGCCGACCTCGACACGGTTATCGGTAACATCTACGAAGCTGATGGTACTCACTGGCGTGTTACCTTCCCTGAACTGCCTATCCGTAACCAAAAAACTTGGTTGATGGCATTCGACGAAGGTTCTCAAGCTGTAGTATTCGCTGACGCTGCTGACCTCGACAACGGCGACAAGCTGACTCCTGAAGTTCAAACTGACGGTGTTCTGCGCGACTTCGGTACCTTGCGTTCTTCTATGTTCATCAACGCTTGCGGTACTGAAGGCGACTTGAGCCTCCGCGGTGTGTCTGCTGACCTCGACGGCTACCTCTTGATCGGTAAAGACGACGTCATCAACGGTGCTTACGCTGCACGTAACACTGACGATCACGACGATGAAGCTCAAACTGGCGACCTGCCTGTTCTGCGCTCCAAGTCCGGTCTTGACTTCGGTCAGTCTCTGCCTTACCTGAACCACAACGGTCAGGAACTCGCAAAAGACATCACTGATGGTCAGATCAATCGCTAATCGTTGATCAATGAGGCCTCAGTCCCCGGACTGGGGCCTTATTGTATCTTCTGGAAATTTTTTCTCCCTCATAGGCGCCTCGGCATCTATGAGGGAGAAAAACTTTTCACGCACCGCGTCTTCGAACGAATAAAACGCAATGCCCAGGTGTTTTTGGTTTCGTAAACCCATGGGAGGAAAACTCGTGAAAATTACTACCTTGTTTCTGGTCTTTTTGAGCTCGCTTTTTCTGGTTGCGGCCGAACCGGTTCAAAAAAAAAGTGAGCCTGCTGTTGCCGGCGTCTTTATGGTGGATAAGTTCATTTGGAATTCCGCCTACCTTGCCAAGAACTTAGATCAAATGGTTCACGGCGAAGGCTACGCCGGTTACCCCGGACCCCTGCCCAAGTTTTTTTATGCGTTGGGACAGGATGTCAATCATCCTTCGATTGACTGGGAGCTTTTGCAACGCGTGGAGCGCGAGGCGCCCAATTGGCACGGTATCTGTAACGGCTGGGCGGTTTCCGCGATTAAGTACGACGAACCGGAACAGCTTGTCATTAACGGTATGAAACTCAACGTGGGTGACCTCAAAGCCATGTTGACCGCGATTCACAAAGACAATGCGGCATTTTTTGTGGGGGGCCGTGGTAGCGACGGTGTCACGGCGACCGAGTTTCACCAAATCCTGACGGGGACGTTGGCCAAAGGTCAGGCTGTTATCTTTGACGTCGACATCTCTGCCGAAGTTTGGAATTATCCGACCGCCGGTGTCACGATTGAGACCGAGATTGACGGGGCCTGGACGAATGTGAATGTTGTGATCCACTTCGCCAGTCTGACTCCGCTCAACGACACACGCGCCATTGAATTGTTTAACAATATTCCGGTCAGCTATCGTTACCAGACCCAAACACTAAACAATTTCGAATATACCGGTGCTTCGATTCAGAACCACCCCAACCGCGCCTGGGTTCCCAACCAACCTTATTTGCTCGACCGTTGGCTGCTTGATGCGAACCATTACTTTGACCTCGACATGTACGATGCTTTGTTGGCCGCACCTGGGGTTGGCGAGAAGCGCGACTTGTTTGAGCCCAATGACACGGTTTCCGAAGCGCACCATATTCGCCAAGAGTTCATTTACGCCAGCTTGTTGGCTGAAGATCGCGATATTTACCGCTTTCCTTTGACCGCCGGCCAGCGGCTTTCTCTCGATTTGGACGTTTATGACGGTGGGGCTTTTGATGTCTCTTTGACGGCGCCCTCCGGTCAGGTGATTGTCTCGGATAGCGCGACGACCCATGTTCCCGTGGCTGTCACTGCCGCGGAAACGGGCGATTATTTGCTGCAAATTTTCCCTAACGCCGAACGTCCTCGTGAAGCCTTCTACTCGATTAAGTTTCCAGAAGATGCCGGTTCACTTTGGCTGAACCCTCATCAACAAGCCGACAACGGTCTTGTTGTTGCGGCTGTTAATACCCGTGACCAGGAAGCCCAAGTCGGCAATCAAACCCTACCCGGCTATGGTTTGGCCTTGCAGGCCGACAAACCCGCGTTTACCCGCGCGACGGACCGCACGGTTTGGTCGGAATCCTGGCAAGTCGGTGCGGGCATGTACAAAAAGAAGTACCACCGCGACCACGTTCTGCGCAGCCGCTATGTCGTTCCGCACATCACCTTCCGCAACGGTTGGAAAACGCGTATCGAGGTGTTGGCTGAGAAGCCAGGGGTTCCTGTTTATTTGCAGACCTACGACGAGGCCGGTGTTCCTTTGCGTCGCGTTGCCTTGACCATGAGTCCCGCGGGCCGTTTTGAAGGTTATCTCAACCAGGTGCCTGCATTGAATCTTGGCAATGCCGCGTGGTTTGAAGTGGAAACCCTTTCTGATAACCGGCTCAAGGGCAGTGTCTGTTTTGAAAACCTACGCGGTAATTACGTCATGATCGATTTGCAGTCCGCTCCTGCGATCGGTGAGGTCGTGGTCTTTGACCTCAAAGGTGCCGATCAAGGTGGTACTGGTCTGGCTATTGTGAATACGGCATCACTTGACAACCAAGTTCTTTATGAGGTGCAGGACAAATCCGGTAACAAAATCACCGGCGGTGGCTTTTTCATGGCGCCCGGCGAAAAATTACTGGATACGGTTGCCGGCTTGACGGGGGCGACCATTACCGAAGACCTTATGCTGTATGTGCACAGTCAATACCCACTGGATGGTGTCGTCATTCAGTATCAAATGGAACCCTACTTTATGTACGGCCACCGTTTGATGCGACGTGATTTAGACAACTTAAACGAAACCTACATCACGCTGCCCCAAGATCGCAGTCTGTCGACGCTCATGTTTGCCAACATGAATGACGTTCAGATTCAGCCGTTGTTTGAGGCTTATGACGCGCAAGGGAACTTGCAAGGTCGTTTCAACATCAACTTGCAAAGGCAACTTCAACCCAACGAAATACGTTTCTTTGACTTAGCGACGCTTTTTGAGAACGGGGTTGGGATTGGTGACCTTGATGCCGTAACCCATCTACGTGTTCGTTCGGGTCGGCCGTTTATGGCCCTTGAGCTATTAGGCGAACCGGGAACGTCCACTTTCATGGGTGTTCCGCTGGTAACGATTTACGACAATCCTTAATGCGGGACCTGGATTTTTTGCCGCGATGTTACTTTTGTATGGGATGATCACCAACGGAAATCGTGGTGGTTTCCCATGCAAATGCGGCATGAGTTGCCGCCTCGGCATGGTCCTTCAGGAGTTAACATGGTTAAAAATCTCACATTGACATTCTTTTTGGTGCTGTTCGCCTGCTCCGGTGATCCATCGGTAGCGGAAACCAAGCAAACTGCCTCCGCGTCCAAAACGGAAGCCGCGACAGCGCAAAGCAAACCCAAAGATCGGGTAAGTATTCAAAACGAAAAGGCGATTAAAGAATCGTTGAACATTACCTTGGTAAACAAGGAAACCGGCGAAACCCGCTTGGCTCGCCCCGATGAAATCGAATTGGATATCAAAGAGGGCGAACGCTTTACGTTGTTGCCTTTAAAACCTGAGCGACAAATTCATCTTGAGAAGCTGAAATTGCGTAACGCACAAGGCGAGAAGGTCGAGGTCCCCTTAAACAAGGTGACGCTGATTGAGTACTGGAACGAAGATTCCATGGAAACCAACCAGTTTTGGGGCAAGATGCGCGAATTTGAGCGCAAGTATGCCGGTAGTGACGAAATTCAGCTTTTGTCGATTTACCACAACCCTGTTTACGGTGCGCGTGAAGTGGTTTCCTACGGAAATCAGATCGTCAAGAAATACCAAGCCCCTCAGAACCTCTACTTCGATGCTTTGGCGGCTCTCCCCGATGAAATGTACGTCCCCGGTGGGGTTTCGTACTTGCTCATCGATCACCGTCGCCAGATGACGCATGCCGGCCGTGGTGGTTTTCCCGCCTGCGAACAGGTGTTTGACGCGGTCGACAATGCTTTGCGGTTTCAGCGTGCCATGGATCCTGATAAACAGGTGGCTGTTGAAACGGATCCCAATCAGTAAACGCAATAGAGGTTTCCTTTGAAAAACATGTTTGTTCTCTTATTGATCATGAGCGCGTTTGTGATCGCCCATGAACCTGCCGCTAAGGCGACGCAAAGCGCCGAACATTCCCAATCGGAAAACGCCAGGACTGAAGCCGGCCCTGTTATGGCGGATCTTTTGTTAAAAGGTCCCAATGCCGAGCGCTACAGTAAATTGGCGCAAATGTTTTTTGACGATACGCAACCCTTGCCGGCACGTTTTTTCTACGAAATGGCGCTGAGCTTGGATGGGGAAAATGAGGCGTTACAAAAAAGCTATCAGGGCGTGGTTGAATACTTGAGCCACCTCGATCAGCGTTTTATGTATTTTTCTGAGCAAAGCCAAAAAGGCGAAGAGGTGACCCACTTTGGCAGCATGGCCGCGATCAAGTTTCACATGGGTTACCGTGCCGAGGGGCTGGACATTTTGCGCGACGCGATTCGTGCCCATGGCGAAGACCAACGGATTTTCCCCTTAATCGGTTCCTTCAAGCAGCAGATTTTGGTCGACCGCGAAACCGTGCAAAAACTCAACGTTGAATTAGACCAAGCACTTGCGGAAAAAGCAGTGACCAAGGCGGCTGATTTGGCGGGGCAAATGTTTTTTGTTACCGGTGGTCACCCCGAAATGCTGGACGTCGTCAAGCGTATCGAAACGCTTGAGGGCGCAAAGCTTAACACTGAAACGATGGCGATTTTGGAGCAGCTCACCTTGGCCCATCCGCAAGCCGTCGGCAAAGAAGGTTGATCTATGCGTTGGTTTGTTTGTGTGTTTATTTTTTCCTTGGCCCTCCTCGCGCAAGATCCTGCGCCCGCTACCCAGCAGGCGGCGCCTAAAAACGCGCCACAAGCGACGTCTACGCCGGATCAAAACGACAAAGCGGCGTTGCTTATGGAAAATATGCCCCAGGTCAAGCCGAGTGCGATGCCCGAGGATATGCCCCAGGGCAAGCCGAGTGCGATGCCCGAGGTTGTGAAAGTATCGGGGGAAAAAGAAACGATGCCCCTGCAGAAACCCGAAAAGGTGGTTGTTGTTGAAGAGGGTAAAGCTGCCGAGGCGGTCGATGCCTTGGTTGGGCGTATCAATGACTACTGGCAGGCTTCCTACAATCGGGATTTCGCCAAAACCTACCCGCTTTACATTAAGGCCTACCGTGATCGAGTTGAACTGAAAGCCTTTTTGAGCCACCAGCGTGCCGACATTCAAAACTACCAAATTGAGTCCGTCTCTGTTTGGGGTGATTCCTGTGCCTACGTATTGGTGCGCATGGCCATGAAAACTGAATTCATGGATTTTAATAAGTTCCCAACCCGTCAGGTTTGGACCTTAGTCGACGGGGAATGGTTTCTTTATGAGAACCCCGGCGGTAAAGCGCTGTTCCAGCGTAAGTCGCAGCAGATTGAAACGCCGTGCCCTTTGCCCGAAGCGTTGCGACCGAAAGCTAAAAATGCTGAAAAGCAAGCCAAGAATCTTTAACCTTATCAAGGCGTCGTCTCACGGCGCCTTTTCTTTAGGTGGCGTGTGATTGGCCGCCGATTTATACGGAACGACGGGGCCGACCATGTCTTTTTTTGAGCGCGTGCGACTATTTTTTAGCAGTGAAAGCAAAGAAGCAACCTATGAAGATCCTATGTTGTATCGGGTCGTGCTGCTCCTTGAAGTCGCCATGTTTGACGATGATTTTGACGACAGTGAGAAGGCGCTTATCGTCCGGTTGCTGGAAAACAAATATCAATTGAGCCGACCTGAAATTGAAGATTTGCTGGCGTTAGCTGAAGCCAAACGAGCGCAAAGCCACGATATTTTTGCGCACACGAGCAGGATTAATGAGTGGTTGTCTTTGGAAGATCGCGCTGATTTGATGAAAGAAATTTGGCAAGTGATTTTCGCCGACGATAAATTGACGCCGCAGGAAGATCATTTGGCGCGGCGGTTGCGGACGCTTTTGCGATTGGATCACCAGCATTGGGCTCAAGCCAAGTTGGATGCCCGCCAACAGCAGGACTGAACGCGCGGGGGCCCACGGCGGCTTTACCCTTGGTCTGTTAAAAAGGCTGTGATACGCTTCCGCATTCGGCAGCCGGCTATGGTCGGATGCCGTCGTGGCGGCGGCTGCCGTGCGTTGAGAACATTTGCCAGGGTGCCAAGGAGAGGTCGGAATGTCTTATCAATCACAAATTCAAACGCTCATGCGTCAGGTATTTGTAGCGGACTTGGGGGTAAGTGCCGAGGACTACGATGCGACGGCACCCGGCATTGAAGTGCCGAAGAAAAAAGAGATGGGCGACTTTGCCTTTGCCTGTTTCAAGTTTGCCAAGGCATTGCGTAAGAGTCCAAACGCGATTGCCACCGACGTGCTGGCCGCCCTGGAGCCGCACCTTGCGGATTATCCCCATTTCTCGGGTGTGGTTGCCGCCGGCCCCTACATCAACTTTAGTGTGAATCGCGCCGCTCTGGCCGCCGACGTCATTCCCGGCATTCTTGACGGTTCTTTTTTGGCGCCGCGTGCGCGCAACGGTCAGAAGATGATGATTGAATACTCGCAGCCCAACACGCATAAAGCCTTCCACGTTGGTCACATGCGCAATGTGGCGCTCGGTGATGCGCTGGCCCGTATTTGTGAATGGCAGGGTTACGCGGTGACGCCGGTCAATTACATCGGCGATGAAGGCACGCACATTGCCAAGTGCCTTTGGTACTTTAAGAACCATTTCACCGGTGAAATTCCCGAAACCAACCGTGGTGAGTTTTTGGGCCTCATGTATACCGAGGCCACCAATTTGCTCGATCCTAAAACCCTCACTCAGTATCCTGTCGGTCGCGTCTATGCCGCCCAAGTGGTTCGCATTGAGCTTCATCCCTCACGCGAGGATCAAACCGTCGTTGCCCTGGATTTAGGTGACCGCGAGGTACAGGTTGTCTGTGGTGGTACCGGATTTAGCGTGGGTGACCGTGTTGGTTTTGCCGGCTCGGGATCGCGAATTGGTGGGCGTTTGGTGCAGCCGACTGAAAAAAGTGGTGTCGCCAGTGAAGGGATGATTTGCAGTGCGAAAGAGTTGGGGATTGGCGAAGACCACACCCGTATTCACGTCCTGCCTGCCGAAACACCACTTGGCGTTGAACTGATGGAGCACTTCCGCATTGCCGACGCTTTACCTGGTGACCAAACCGTGCGTGGTACCTTGGACCTTCGCAACCGCGAAGTCGCCCAGGTATTACAGGCCTTAGAAGCCAAGGAGGGTGAAACTTATACCTTCTGGCAGGAGACCAAACAATGGTCGATGGACGAGTTTCACGAAATCTACGCGTGGCTGGACGCGCGTTTTGACCACTACTTCTTTGAGTCCGATGTCAGCGAGTCGGGTAAACAAGCCGTGCTTGATTATTTAGAAAAAGGTGTGTTGGTACGCTCTGAAGGCGCCGTTGGGGCGGACTTGAGTGAATACGGCTTGCCTTTTGCCTTGCTGCTCAAATCCGACGGAACCGGGTTGTACGCCACCAAGGACATTTCCTTGGCCCAGATCAAATTCGAACAGTTCGGTATCGACAAGTCGGTGTACGTCGTTGACCATTCGCAAAGTCTTCACTTTCAGCAAGTGTTTCGCGTATTGCAGTTGATGGGCTATGAGAAGGCGCAGGATTGTTTCCACCTTGCCTACGGTTTGGTGGTTCGCACCGACGGCAAAATGAGTTCGCGTAAAGGCAATGTCTTTTTATTTTCCCAGCTTCGCAGCGCGCTTCACGATCAAATCTGTGACCGCTACCTCAATCAGTTTAGGGGCCAATGGCCCGAAGAAGAAATTGAGGCGGCCGCGCGCTGGTTGTCCGTCGCGACCATTCGCTACGGTATGCTGAACACCGACAATCTCAACCAAATTGTGTTTGACCTCGACACCTGGATTAACAACACCGGCAACACCGGTTCATATTTAATGTATGCCTATGCGCGTACCCGCTCTATCCTGCGCAAGCTCGGCGCCTTTGATACGAGCCTGGCTGATTGGTCGCTGTTGACCCATGAATCAGAAAAGAATTTATTGAACGGGATGTCCAAATTCCACGAGGTTTTGGAAAGGGCGGCGGACGAATACAAACCAAACTTGGTATGCACCTATCTTTACAGCCTGACCAAAGACTATTCACGCTTTTTCGCCGAGTGCCCGATTCTGAAAGCTGAAACCGAGGCACTACAGGCGACACGCGCTCAGCTCAACGACGCCTTTGGCCAACTGTTGGGACAAGGCCTGGCTTTGCTGGGGATTCGCACCTTGGATCGCATCTAACGATTCGCAACATAAATGCGTCCGATATGATTCGGACGCTAAGAGAATGCGGCCCATCGGCCTGTTCCGTTACCAGACGGAAACAGCCTGGGCCGCTTTTTCATTTATTAATGGGGTCTTGCGAGGCGGCTTGTTTGATACAACCCCTGGCCGGCAGGCGCGGGGACACCGGTGTTTCAAGGGGCGGATATCGCGGGCGAGGTGCGGTCCGGCGGTTGGATTTCGCGGAGGGTTGAAGGTGGTTGAGCAGGCTCGCGAAAAAAAGGGCCGGCAGATGGGCGATTTTTCAGAGAGGTTTGCCGATTTTTGTCATTGAGGGGGGGGCAAACAAAAATGTGGTGCCGATTTTTGTCCTTTTGCCGTGGGTGGGCTGCTGAGCCGGCACGGTGATCTGGCGGCCTTTTGTCGGAGTGGTGATTTATTTAAAGTGTAAGTTGTTGGAAAAAAAGTGTGTTGAGAAAAGTGTGATGATTGGTACGTCGAATTTGCGGTCGTAATTGGCATTTGGCCTTGGCATTGCATCTAAGCAGGCAACAGCGCAAAGCTGATTTTCTTTCAAGGGAGTCTAAGGATGAAAAGAAAAGGTTTTAGTTTGGTTGAATTGATGGTCGTTGTTGCCATCATCGCTATTTTGACTGCTATCGCATTGCCCATGTACTCTACTTTCCGCCGTCGTGCCTATGCTCAAAACGCTGTTGGCCCCTGTAACGATGCTCGTAAAGGTTTGACCGCATTTTACCAAGACGCTTCGACCTTCCAGGGTCTGACGATTGGTGCTGCTGCAGGTGGCCCTCTTAGCGCGATCCACCCTGACGTTGACCCCGCTAACGTAACTTCCACCGGTACTGCGCTTCCTCCTGCACGTGGCCTTACCTGGGTTGTTTCTTCTGATGGTGTTGCCGGTGATATCTTCGCACGTGCCATCATTGAATTTACCTTTACCGACGCTGCTTGTACCGGCTGCTCCGGCCGCTACTGCTTGCTTTGTGACCAACCTTCTGGTGTATGTGTTTACGAAATCGACGTTGACACCACCAACGCCGCCACCAACCCGCTCAACAGCATGGATAAAAACCGCGGCTCTGCTTGTACCGCTGCTAGCGTTGCAGCCGCTCAAGCCATCATTTCCCCGTAAGCTTTTTCTTATCGCTTAACTTAAAAGGGCGCCCTTTTGGGCGCCCTTTTTGGTTTTGTGCCCTGCCTGGCCCTCCTGTTTGCACGAGCCGACTTGATAGGGGGGGGGCTTTTAGCTCGCGGGAGATATGGCCGGCTTCGGGAAGCGAAGATAAGTGAACCGGACAAGCAAGTGGGTCAATCACATAGGGCCGGGATTGGTGAATTGCCCGCGGCCTAATACCGGGACCAATCTATGAAGGCATGCGTCGGGTTTGTTGTTCGCTGAATAGGGAAATACAGAACGAAAGGGTCCTCGGGCAACTTTTTGTTCCCAAAAGCTTTTCGCCCTAATCGAAAGGCTTTTGGGAATCGAAATGCTGAAGGGGAATGGCACTCATTAAGGCTGTCAATGCGCTACCCTTTTCCGTTGCCGAAACCATATTGGTTGCGCCTTGAGCGCCGGCCGTCGATTGTCCCTGTTTCACCCTGCCGTGGTGGCGATAAAACAGCGGTCTTTGGTGTATGATGGTCCTTTATGTGGTTTGATCGGTCTCCTTTAGACTTTTTGACGACGAAGATGAATGTTTATTTTGGGGGAGTGAATCATGAATTGGACGGCTTGCTTGATCTTGGGTCTCTCGATTTTTTGGCAATCGGGGGAGGCGGATTCCGGAAAAACGCGCTTTACGCCCATCACTGAAGGGAATGTTGTTCGGGTCGGGGATTTTGACCTTATTGTTCCGGAGGGGCAGTTTTTGGCATATGCCGAGAATGCGCAGTACATGTTTCACTTGCTCCAAGCTCAAAATATTGACCGATGTGAAGGGGTGTTGTTTAGCGCATCCGCCACCTGGTCTTACGGTATCTCGATTCAGTTTGAACCCAGTAACAACTTTCTTTTTCAACCGAGCTTGTCCGCCGAACAGTTTGACCAGCTTTGGCAGGGGCGAAGTATCTTTACCGTAGAAAAAGACGATATCGTACGCAAGGTTCGTTACCCATTTGAAATGAACCCAGAAGAAAAAAGTGTTTTTTTTGGGTATGAAGAGCCTGACGAAGATGGCCACGATGTGGTGGTCGCGCGCAAGATTTACATGTCCAATGAAGGTTTGCTTGTCCTAACTCTTCGCTCAGACTTATTGCAGCACGATGCTTTTGAAGCTGAAATTTTGCGAGCATTTCGCGAGAGTGTTACCCCTTCGACTTACGACGCCAAAACGCCTGCCGCCGGTCAGCAATCAGTGTTGCAGCTTCTTGGCGTTCCGCTTTCACTAAATCCGACGACAACGGAACCTTCCGCCGGTAGTGGTGCCGAATCGGTTGAACCTGAGGGACCGAATTTGGTCTTGAGTGGGGTTGTTATCGGTGTCGCCCTCTTAGTATTGGTGGGAGCGTTCGTTCTTTCGCGCAAAAGTTGATCCATGGATAACGCCGAGCTTTTCGTCCTCTTTATCTTGTTAGTGCCCTTTGGGCTCCTGGTTTTGGTGATGTTGGTTCGGCTTGTTTTCTGGGCGATCAGCAATCGCTCCCAGACGGTGTACATTCGGCCCACCGAAGATTTGTTGGTTGAAACGTTGCGCGAGCGGACCTTATCAGAACGCCAAGCTCGCCTGGACCAAAAAGCTTCGCAGATGGCTTTGGATCAGTTGGAACTGTTGCACCACGATATTCTTGACGCGATTCCGGTTGCCGTGTCGGTGTTGGCTGATGACGGCTCGGTCCAGTACGCCAATCCGTTGTTTCGACACTTGCTCCAGATTGACGCCATCGTTGGTCAGCATCTGGCGTCTGTGTCAGAGCGCCTCAATGGGCAGTGGTTGGAAATGCTGGCTTTGGGCTTGGCGGTAAAGGGTCCTGTTTCTTTCGAAACCGAAAAAACGACACTCTACTTTCAGTTATCGCTGACAACCCTTCGCAACAACCAGTTTCTGTTCACCATCCAGGACCGCACCCGTGCCCAGCGCTTGGACGAGCGATTGCGCTTGAAGAAAGAGCTGGAACTCATGGGTGAGATGGCAGGGGGCATTACCCATGAAGTCAAAAATGCGCTAGCGGTGATTCAGGGCCGGGTTCAGATGTTGAAATACGGCGCGCTGGATAAGAATTGCGCCAAAATTCAAGATGAAATTGACCACCTGTCTTCGTTCGTCAATGCTTTTCGCCGCTCGAGTTCCGGCGAATCTCATTCGATGGCGCCGTTTTCGCTTGTCGAGTGGATGTCACGCGTTCAGCAATACTGGGAAGGTCACCCTCAGGGCGACAAAGTCCAACTGCCCGTGCCTGCGACCCTGAGTGACGAGCTTCACGGTGACGAAACATTGCTTTTCACGGTGATCAACAATCTTATTTTAAATGGCTTGGAAGCAGTGGTCGGCAGTGGCCTCGAGCCTGATCCGCCTTGGGTTTGGGTTGAAGTTTTCGAGGGCGATGACGACATTCAAGTTCTGGTGTCCGATGCTGGTCTCGGTGTGCCTCCGGAAATGAAAAAGAAGTTATTTGTGCCTTTTGTGACCTCGAAGGAGCGCGGAACCGGGCTAGGCTTATTTCATTCGCGGAAGATTATGTTGGAGCATCAGGGGCGACTGGAGTTGCGCCAAGGGTTGCCGACAACGTTTGTGTGTATTTTTCCCCGAGATATTTTTTAAGAACGTTTCGTCTGCCGGCGGGTGGTGCGTGCATCGGAGGATTGTGTGGATTCTATTTTATTGACCGAAGATCGGCCGGGTTTGCGCCAAGTGTATGCCGAGTTTTTGCGGAACCTTGGTTATCAAGTCATTGAAACCGGTTCGGTGGAAGAAGCCAAAAAAGCCGTCGAAGTGACCGACTTTTCCCTCGTCCTGACCGACTTCATGCTGCCAGGCGCGAACGGTATCGATTTTTTGCGATATCTCAAAGAGCGTGACCCCGATTTTGTCGTGGTGATTATGACGGCTTTTGGTGAAGTGAAGCTTGCTGTTGAAGCAACTCGTGCGGGCGCCTTTGATTTCCTCGAGAAGCCGATTGATCTTGAACACCTGCGAATAGTTGTAGAGCGCGGCCTTGAGCACCGGCGCTTGCAACGCAAGGATTCCTTCCGCGAGAGTCAAGCGGCCCGCGACGATCACGCAATTATCGGCGATGCGCCGGCATTAAACCGCGCCCTTGTTATGGCCGAAAAAGTGGCGCCTAGCGAAGCGACGTGCCTTCTCTTGGGTGAATCGGGAGTGGGAAAAGAGCTTTTTGCTCAATTCATTCACCGCCACAGTCGTCGTAGTGACGGCGAGAATGTCTCGATAAATTGTGCGGCAATTCCCAGTGAACTCATTGAAAGCGAACTCTTTGGGCACGAAAAAGGGGCCTTTACCGGTGCTGACGCCAAAAAAACGGGTTTGATCGAAATGGCTGACGGTGGCACCCTCTTTCTCGATGAAATCGGTGAGCTTCCGATTCATCTGCAGCCGAAACTGTTACGTGTCATCCAGAGCAAGGATTTTCGTCGTGTCGGTGGTAGTCGGACGCTGACCAGTGACATTCGCGTGGTTGCCGCCACGAACCGAGATCTGAAACAGGGCATTCGTGAAGGCTGGTTCCGTGAGGATCTGTATTTCCGCCTTGCGGTTTTTCCGATTGAAATTCCACCGTTGCGTGAGCGCAAAGCTGATTTGCCCCGCCTGATTCAGCACTTTTTGGGGCAGCTTCGCTTTGCCCATGCTGATGTGGATGCCGCATTGCTCAAAGATTTAACGGGGTATCATTGGCCTGGCAACGTACGTGAGCTTCGCAATGTGTTAGAGCGAGCCATTATTCTCAGTCAAGGGGAGCCTTTGGCTCGCGAGCATTTTCCCGATAACTTGTTCGATCACGATGCACAGATCGGTTTCCGCTTTAGCATTGATTTAACGCGTAATTTCAAGGACAACCTCACGCGGTTGGAAACGCAATTAGAACAGCGTATGATTCAACTGTTTATGAACCAGGAAGGGGGCCGCCGCGAGCGGGTCGCCAAGCGCTTGGGTGTATCGGTGAAAACCTTGTACAACCGAATGAAGGACTACGGATTGGGTGAATGAGTCCTTGATCGATTGGGTTTAGGGTTTGGCTGTGCTTTGGCTGCGGTGTTCAACATAGTACAGAAGCAGGCCAAGAAGCACAGACTGAATCACGCTGATGCTCAGGGCGTGGAATGTGAATTTCATTTCGATGAGGGCATCGCTGCAGTGATTAACCAAGCCGCCGATGGGTGGGGACAGCCAAACAAACCCGCGCGTCCAATCAAGCCGTCCATCGAGATAGGCGAGCACGTATTCATCGAGGTAGTCAAGGAACCCGGTTAAGGCCCATAACAAGCTGTACATCATGATGGCGCCGGTTTTTCCGAGCACTCTCTCGAAGAGCGCCAGCCATAGGGTGTAGCCAACCAGGCAGATGCCAAGCATGAGTAATACCAAGATTTGGCCCGTCCAAAAGTCGCCGCCGGCCAGCAGGCCGCCGAGAATACTCGGTCCGAACAGCGCGAAAGGTGCTGCAAGGGGAAGCAATCTAGCTTTGCGCGCCGGTGACGGCGGCAGGCAAAGCCAGGCGATTGGAAGTAGGAAGACGAGGGGGGCGGCGACTGCAATTAAGCCGGCTAACAGTTGGTTCAAGGAATAAGGCCCCAAATCAGTTTGGAGCAGGGTCAGGCTGCCGTCGCCAAGGCTCATTGTGGTAGCTACGACGGTGGCCGGAATCATGCCGGCAAGGAACGTAAGTAACAGGGCGGTCATTGTCGCATGCTTGTTGGCAACGTCTTTAAGGGCGAGAAGGCGATTCATGATGGCTTCCGGACGGATGAGATCGAGGTTAGGCGCGGGGCGATTGTCGGCGATATTGAATCGAGAGGACCATGGCAATGCCGGCTAAACCCAGGAGATGGTAAACAATCCGAGTCTGGATGGGAAGCGGCATCGTTAAGGATAAGGGGCCGGGGATGATAAAGCTGAGAAAAATAAACCAAGGCGTTGCTTGCTTTTTCCCCTTAAAAGACACCCAAAGTCCGGCGCAAATGAGCAGGGTTGTGAGGCTGCCGCCGTAGGTTTGTGCGGTTTGTGGATTGTCGGTTAGTTGAATGTCGCCGAGCCCCATGATCAGAGTGGCGATGAGACCTAAAGCTAAAGCGGCTAGGCCTTCACGCCATTGAAAAGGCAATGGGGTTGTTTGTTGTTCCATAAAAGGGTCCTTGTCTCGCGAGTGTGGGCCTGGCGGCGTATTGGTCAAACGCTCATCATTATAACCAAAGCCTGTCGGATCGTGTCGGCAGGGGTACCGGCGATCCCTGACTGTCCAAGGGTGTGGTGTCGTTTGAGGGGAATCATGGCATCAAAGAATAAAGATAGGTTGTTTTTAAGCGCTTGGTTTTGTCGGCCGATAAATATTTGTAAAGTTAAAGAATGCGGCGGGTGTCACTGAAGGGCTGAGTTTTCTTAACTCGGACTTGACATTTTTGTCAGCGAAAGCGCCCTTTTTGCTACTGAAGTGCCAATATTTGTCGTTAAAGGCGAATCTGAAATGAGGATGAGTTATCCATATCTTATCGTTGGTTGCCGGTGGGAAAATGGCTGGCTGACTAAGGTGTTGTTTTCATTGGTTTTATTTTGTGTGTCTGGGCTTTTTTGCCGTGGCTGTGAGATTGGCCGAATCTGGCGCCATGTTTGCTTTACAAAGGAAGGTGAAGTTGTGGACGGTGCTAATTTTCGCAAGGGACTTTTTATGAAAAATCGAGGCTTTAGTTTGGTTGAGCTGATGGTGGTTGTTGCCATCATCGCAATTTTGACGGCAATTGCATTGCCCCTGTACTCTACTTTTCGACGCCGTGCTGTGGTTCAGGGCGCCATTGCCCCTTGCAGTGACGCACGGAAAGCCATTATGGCTCATTTCCAAGATCAGCAAACCTTTACGGGTTTTGGCTTTCTTAGTGGAAACGCCGGCCCTGTTGTCGGGTTTAGTCGAGAAATAGGCGCGCCTATTCCCATGGGTTCGAGTTTGCCACCTGTACGTGGGTTGACTTGGGTCCTTAGCAATGAAGAAATTTCGGCCGGTACGGTCAGCCGTGCCATCATCGAGTTTCAATTCACTGACGCGGTGTGTACGGGTTGTGACGGCCGTTTCTGTATTCTATGCGACACGTCCGCGGGTTCCTGTGTTTACGAAGTGAACGTGGATATCACCAATACCGCGAGTAATCCTCTCAACAGTTTGGATAAGAATCGCAATACTGCTTGTACGCTTGGAACGGTTGCCGCTGCCGCCGCTGCAATGCAAGGACCCTAGATTTTTGGTGTCGGTGGGGGCACGCCACCCCGGTCTGCGTTGCCTTCGTTGCATCGAAATTTGATTTGTTTGCACGCTTTGGTGTGCGTTAAATTTGAATTCTTGTTTGAAATTGAAATGATCGTTGAAATTGAACTCTTTCGAAGTTGGCGCGAAAAGTAACTTCGTTTTTGAAGATTTTCTTCTTTTTTGTGGATCTAGACTGCCTCTATTCTCCACGACGTTCTCTCTCCACCTTGTTCGGCTCTGGCCTGATCATATCTGGTGAGCGGGCGTCGTGGCTCAAAATGGAGGATCCAAATGACCACATTTGATCTTGTCCTTGATGTCTGTGACACCCTCGGTCGACCGCTTTACGAACCCAGCGCATCATTATTGGATGATACGTCTTGTCTGTGCCCGACCACGGGGCGCCGTTTATGGCTGCGGCGTTTTTCCCTGGGGCCAAAAGCTTTTTCCACGCTGGCTGGTGTTTTGCGGGCAACGCATTCCTGTTTCGCGCCCGTCGCTCAGATCCGCTTTCAAGAGCGCGCCATTTTATTGCAAATGGTCACTGAGAAAGATTGGCGGCCCTTAAATGCCGGCGACGGCTGCAACTTCTCCGCGGTAAACCGTCTCCGTTTGGTTACCGACCTTCACCGGCTCTCGTTATGGTTACAAGAACAGGGCCTGTCGCCTTGGCGCGCCCACTGGGTTTTTGGTTGGCAGCAGCACCGCTTATGTTGCCTTGGTGCCGAGAGCTTACCTTGGCATACACGGTTGGCACCGGCGGAGGGGGATTACCCTGTACCGACGTTGCAGGGCGCTTATCGTGCTTGGTTCGCCAACGTTCTTCGCTGCTGGTTTTCATCGGGCGATCAAGTGCCGTTTGTTGTCAGCGACGAGCGTCAGGGGTTATTGATGCGGGTTTTGCGAGCCGAATTAACGGATGAAGTGCTTTGGCGCGAGTTTGGCGAGCAAGCGGCCGCGGTTCCGCCTCTCGTTAAGGCTCATGTCGCTGATTTACCGAAATACCAGGGGACCTTAGATCAGCGTCGCCAGGCCGGGCTTGATGCACTGGTTCAGCGGTTGGTGCAGTTGCGCTCGCGCTGTGCCGTGCGTAGCCGCCTGTGCGTGTTCACCACGGCCCACCGATGGGCGGCCGTTGCTGCAATTTTTTCCGCATGTGGTGAAGCCGGAACCGCCGCGGGGCCGCTGCTTTGGTTGGATAGTGGCGAAGTTTCCCTGGCAACAGGTACTTTGCGGCACCGTCTGCAAGCGCGACTAAGGGTAATGTTGGTTGAATTAGGTGAACGGCCTGATGATTCCCTGCCCTTGCGGTGTTTGATCGCCGGTTTGGCCGCAGGCCTGGCAAGGAAAGCACTAACGTTAACGCTTGTTGTGACGGCGAGCGGCGTCAGTGAACAGCGTGCCCAGCAGCGTGTTTTGCAACTATTTCATCGTATTTTCCAGGGCGGCTTGTGTGTCATTGTACTCACGCCGTGGTGGCACCATGCCGGTGTTTCTTTCCTCAGTCGCCTTTGGTTGGACAAGCGCGTTTTTGACCGCTTTGGTGATGCGTTTGATGATGGTTTTGGGCGTCAGCCGGCTGCTTCGGAATGGTACTTATTACCCGAGCCGGTTCAGACGTTGTGGGCTGCGCTGGTGCTAATGCCGGAAGGTCTGCCCTCCAGGGTTGCCGGTCTTTTGCTTGGCAAGGCGAGTGCCGCCACTTTCCGGTTTCTCGCTGAGCGTGATTTGCTGCGTTGCGAGCAGAAGTGTGCGGAAATGACGGCCGCGGGTGATGTTGCGTTGGGTGAGGTCTGGATCCCTCGAATGGCTTTGATTCAGGCTGAAAACGCGGCGCTCACATCAATGAAAGAAGCGGTAAGGCCACGTTTGGTGGCTTGCTGTGACCGTGCAGGTGTAACTGATCCATGGTTGCGGTACCGGTTGTTTCCCCATCGGCGTTCGGCGCGTGGCCCTCAGGGATACCTTGCTCAGGCGGTGCTTGCATCATTGCGAAGCTGGGACTGGCGAGCGGCGGCATCTAAGGTTTTGGTGTTGCCCGTTCCTGATGCTGAGACCGAGACTGTTTGGTCGGCTTTGGTGGCGCTGATGCGCGGTCTCCCGCAATCCGGCGCCGATCATCTTGTGCCAGGTTTGGGCGGACTAAGACGGGGGCTGCAAGCCTGCTACGACGCACGTCGTCAGGACGCGACCCAAGCTTTCGAGCGTCTCGCGGGCTCAAAGAAAGCGCCGGCGGTGCTGCGTGCTTATGCTCTCGTTCTGGCGGCGGAACAGGCGGGAACTGCAGGGAAGCCAGGTCGCGCCCTTGCCTATCAGGTACGTTTAAACCGGCAGCTTTCGGCCTGTGAAGCAGGTGATCACAGTCGCTTGTGGGTGGACCGAGTGGTGGTGGCTTGTTGGCTGGCTCATTTTTATAGTGATGGGACACCACCCGCGCCGGCGTCTCGCGACGGTGAGTCACGGCAGCCGACGGCGTTTGAGCCAGGCGCACGCTGGCGTGCTGCTGTTGCCGCTTTTTGTGTTGGTGATCATCTGACCGCTTTAGATCATGCCTTGTGGTTGCTGAATCACCCTGATTTGTTGGGTGATTGGACATTTTGGTTTGCGGTTACCCGTTTTGCAGCCGACTGCTACCACAGTCTGAATGAATCAGCGGGTGCGGCCGACGTATTAAAACGAGGCTTGCAACAAGCGCTTGCCTTTGGCTTGAATGAAACGGCTCACGCTTTGGCTTCGGCGACTGGGTTCCACCTATGTGGCGATGGTCGGTTTACCGCGGCTCAAGCTCTTTTTCTCGCATTTCCCACGCCACCGCCAGACAAAAGCGATGCGTCCCTTGGACGCGGTGACCTTAATCGGCGCTTGTTGTTTCAGGCCGCAATGGAAACGCGTTGTGTACCTGAAAAGCGTTCTCCGGCAGCGGTTAACGACGCGCTAGTTTCCTACAAAGCCCAAATATTGTCGGTTCCGCGTTTGAGTGGTGTGGAGGAGAAACGGCTATGGCGCCGCGTCGGCATCCTGTTAAGGTCACCGATTCTCACGGCCGCTGCTGCTGCCGATCATGCCGCCGGTTTCATGTGGTTGGCTGGCTGGGCGGCTTTGGTTGGGTCGCCCTCGGCGTCACGAGCGGCATTGCCGGGTATTGCTGAAGCGCTCGCGCGGCGGCCGCGTCGCGGTGGCTTCTGGCGCGACGCCCTTGCGGACCTTGCCAGTCAACCGACATCGGCCTGGCGCAACTTTAAGGCGGCTTGGCCGGAAGGGGTGACACGATGGTGTGGCTGCGAAGAGGTTTCACGGGATAGGCGCGGTGCGGCCGACCGTGACGAATTTTGGCAGCACGATCCGAGTGCTGATCGCGTGCTGTGGTTTCTTGCCCTGACAATGCCTGAGCTGCAGCTTAAACCTTGCTCGCGGCGCGAAGCACGAGTGCGTGCCTTTCAACAGCGCGGCGGTGTGCCGGCGAGGCACGACGGGACAGCGGCTTTGCGCATGGGTGACGAGAGTTTGCCCGCGTCTTTGTCGACACAGATCACGGCTTTGTCAGCGCGATTGGACGCGTTTGATCAGCCTGCATTGAAGACCATTGTGCGCGCTGTCAATCAAGTGTTGACGCAGCTATTGCTCGCAACAGGGGCAGCCGAGTACGGAGCCTTTTATTGGAACCCACTTGATAGGGATACGGCCTGGTCTGTGCCGGCCTGGCTGGCGCTTAAACCGAAAACAACCTCCTGGCAAGATTCGGTTTGGGCTTGGTTTTCTTGTGAGCAGATCTGTTCGGTTCCCGAACAACCTTTGTCTTTTAGTCGTGAAATCGCCCGTTTTCGCCCCGAATCGGCGACCATTGAGTCGGCTGGTTTTGCGATGACCGAGCTTCCTTACGGTGGACCTGACCGACTCGTTTTGTGGTTGATCCAGGGTGACGCCGCCGCGCCCGCTTTGCAGCGCAGCGGCGCCGCGTTACATGCCTTTGGCGAGGTGACGGCTGCTTGGTGGCCGCTGTTGTACCAGCTCTTTGACGCGGGTCAGGCTGCTAAGTCGCTCGATTGCTTCGGGATGGTCGGCCGCTCAGCGCGTTTGCAGAAGGTCGTGCAAACCGTGAAACAGTACGGTCCGTCCAGTCTTCCGGTTTTTATTGGAGGGGAAACGGGCACCGGCAAGGAATTGGCGGCCAGAGCGGTGCATCTTGCATCGTCTCGAGCCGCCCAGCCGTTCTTTGCGGTAAATTGTAGCCAGTACCCGGAAAACCTGATTGAGTCGCACTTATTCGGCTATCGGCAAGGCAGTTTTACCGATGCGCGTGAAGACCGGCCTGGTTTATTGGAGCATGCTGACGGCGGCACCCTGTTCCTCGACGAAATTGCCGATATTAGTGCCAAGACGCAATCACTCTTGTTGCGAGTATTGCAAGACGGCGGTTTTACGCGGGTTGGCTGCCACCAATCGCGTCAGGTCGACGTGCGTTTTGTGACGGCAACCAATGTGGATCTAGCCGGTTTGGTGCAAAACGGAACCTTCCGTGTCGATTTGTATTACCGCATTATGGGTGCGCGGCTACAGCTTCCGCCTTTACGTGACCGCGTGGAGGATATTGCGCTGTTGTTGGAACATTTCTTCAAAAAACACGGCGACGGCAGAGGGCTGCGTTGGGAGCAGGCGTTCCTGGCGGCATTGCAGCGCCATTCCTGGCCGGGAAACATTCGCGAGCTCGAAATGTATGCGCGCCGCTTGATGGCGGCCTTTCCCCAGGTGCTTTGTTTTCAAGTAAACCACCTGCTGCCGTTCCTCGGTTTGCATCAGGTGGCGGGCGCCGCCGATCAACTTCCCACTTTAAAGCAATGGGAAACCAATAATCGCGCCCATCTCTTACGGGAGCGATTGGCGGCATTTGGGGGGAATCGCTCGGCGGCCGCCCAAAGTTTGGGGATCTCACGCCAGCATCTCGTCCATTTACTAAAAATCATGGGCTCCATACCCGAACCGGCGGCTTTTGCCGAAAAAAAGTAAACGGGCCTGTCGAAATCCGTGGCGGTGTTTCGTCATTAGAGTAATGACAAAGGGCGCATGGCGGGGAATAACCGTCGTGCCGCCCGGCCGTCGTCTTCCGGTGCTTGGTACCTAGTGGGGACGGCGCTACAATCGACAACCAGACAAAAGAATCAAAGGAGTGCCCGGCGGCGGCGACCCGCGAACGGGGCTGTGTGCTATTCCCACTTCGTTCTGCGTTTGCCGCGAATCGGTGCTTTAAGGAGACAAAAATGGCCCATTACATGATCCTACTCGAAGAAAACCCCGGTAATATGCCGCCCGACCTCAGCCCGGAGGACATTCAGAGTATTGTTGCCAAATACCAGGCCTGGCGTGACGGCTTAGCGTCCCAGGGTCGTTTACAAGACAGCAATAAACTCAAGGATGAAGGTGGCCGGCTGATGGTCAAGCAGGGCGGTACCACGCAAGTCACCGATGGTCCCTACAGTGAGTCGAAGGAAGTGATTGCCGGTTATTTTGTGATTGAGGCGGCGAATTACGACGAAGCCGTCGCCCTTTGCCAAAATTGCCCGCACTTGGATTACGGGCGGATTATGGTGCGTGCGGTCGATATGGTGACTTGCCCATGAGTCACGGCGCGGACACCACGGTTCCGCGCCTCGTCGACCACCTGTTTCGCCAAAATGCCGGTTTCCTAATTGCCAGATTAACCGGCATCTTTGGCGGCAGCTACATCGATGATGCCGAAGATGTCGTGCAAGAGGTGATGATTCGGGCGCTCAAAACCTGGCCGTTCAGCGGCGTGCCTGAGAATCCTTCCGCCTGGATGGTACGGGTCGCCAAAAATTGCGCGCTTGACCTCATTCGTCGGCACCAAGTCTTTCGCCATAAACAAGATACCTTGATAGCCACGGTAGAGGCTTGGCACGAGTCAGACACTGCCGATGCACCGCGATTCTCGCATGAGGTTCGCGACGAACAGTTGCGCATGATTTTTATGTCCTGCCATCCCGAAATATCACCCGAGGGTCGCCTTGCACTGACACTAAAGGTCGTGGGTGGGTTTTCGACTGGCGAAATTGCGCGTGCTTTTTTGAGCTCGGAAGCGACCGTGGCGCAGAGAATTGTGCGGGCCAAGAAAAAAATTCGCGGTTTGACGTTGCCGTTTGCGATGCCGGTGGCCGACCAAGTGGCCGGACGCTTGGATTCAGTCCTGCAAGTTCTATATCTCATATTTAACGAGGGACATAGTGCTCACGAAGGCAAGAATCACATTCGTGCCGAATTTTGTCAGGATGCGATTCGTTTGGTTAACCTGTTGACACGCCACCCGTTAACCGCTGTTCCCGAGGTGCATGCTCTGGCTGCCTACTTTTATTTTCAAGCAGCCCGTTTGCCCGCCCGTTGCGACGCGCGCGGCGTGCCCGTCATTTTAGCGCGCCAGGATCGACGCCTTTGGGATCAGGAAATGATGCAACGCGGTGTCTTGGCGATGGCCCGTTCGGCGCGCGGCGTGCACTTAAGCGCTTACCATCTTAAGGCTGAAATCGCTTCATGTCACACCTTGGCTGAAACGGCGGCGGCAACCGATTGGCCACGGATTCTTCATCTCTACGACCTGTTGTTGGCGCAAAGTGGCGATGCGGTGGTTGCCCTAAACCGCGTTGTGGCTTTGGCGGAAACGATCGGGCCGCGTGCAGCGCTTGAAGAATTGGACCGCTGGTCCGCTGAACCGCGTTTCGAAACCTATTTGCCTTATTTCTCCGTGCGGGCCGAGTTACATGCGCGCTTGGGAGAAACCGAGGCCTCGCGGCGAGCTTATCGCCGTGCCCTAGCCTTGGCGATGAGTGAGCCGGTCAGTGATTATTTTCGCGAGCAGCTTGAGGCGGTGACGGCGCGAGATCGCTAAAACCGGCCGGTGCCCGGCCTAATGCGAGGTGAATAGAAAAGTTACTTTGACATTAATTAAAATTGGATAAAGTTTAGCCGTCAAAACCCTTGTGTTATCTTGGCTCTCGTCTTGATCGCACCATGTTGACACGACCTATTGCTTGGCCACGTCACCGCAAACGTCTTGGACTGGCTGTCGGCAGCGGTCGTGATGAACGCCTATCGCGGCCCGTCCCCACCATGAGATCGAATCTTCAGGAGGCTTTATGTCGCTCGCCCATTTGGTTCCTTTTTTTGAAGAACTCACCGCAAATAATGAAAAAGAATGGTTCCACGCCAACAAAAAACGATTTGATAAAGAGATCAAAGCCCCGTTTGAAGATCTGGTTCAGATCATGATCATGTTGCTCGGCCAGGAAGGGCCGCCCTTGGCGATTACGCCCAAGGACGCCATTTTTCGCATTTATCGCGATGTGCGGTTCGCCAAAGATAAATCGCCCTACAAAACTCATCTGGGTGCGGTGATTGCGCCGGGCGGTCGCAAGGCGCCAGGTCCCGGTTTCTACTTTCAAATCGGTGCCGAAGGTTTAATGGTTGCCGGCGGGTGTTTTCAACCGACCAAGGACGAATTACTGCGCATTCGCCAAGCCATCGCCAAGGATCCTGTTGCGATTGCCGAATTGGTTGAGGCGCCTGCTTTCAAAGAAACCTTCGGTCCTCTGCGCGGTGATCGCAACAAAATTCTACCCAAGGAATTTAAGCCGGTTTTGGCGGAGCAACCCTTGATTGCCAACAAACAGTTTTACTATGTGACCGAACCAGGCACGGATATCTTGGCCGATGAGAAATTGCCGCAACGTTTGCTGGAGATTTACCGTATCGGCAAACCTTTACAACAATATCTCGCCGCCTGTTGCTTGGTTTAGTGTTCGCTCAGCGTGGTGGGGTTGTGGTGTGCCCGTTCTCACTCAGCTTGGCGTGATAACAGCCATGGCAAGTGGGTAAGTATTTTTCCTCCGCACCCAAGTCAATTGTGGGACCGGCCAAGGTGGCGCGGCCGTCGAGGAGCTTGAGGTTAAACACCGCCTTGCGGTTGCAGTATGCACAGGTGGTTTTGACCTCCTCGATGGAATCAGCCAATTCCATGAGACGCTGCGCGCCCGCGAAGAGGTGCGTTTTGAAGTCGGTGCGTAAGCCGTAACAAATAACCGGAACATTGTGGTCGGAAGCAATCGCCCGTAGGCGTTCGATCACCTGGACCGGCAGGAATTGAGCCTCGTCGACCAAAACGCAATCCGTGTCGTGAAAGAGGTCGTCTTGGAGCTCGCTTTCGTTGTGGATCAGCAAATCGGCTGGTTTTTCAAGACCGGCCCGCGAACGAATCGTGGCGGCGGCCCAGCGGTCGTCGAGCTCGGGCTTTAGCAAAAGGGCGCGTTTGCCTTGTTGTTGGTAATTATGGGCGACAGCCAGTAGGTTTAAGGTTTTGGCGCTACCGACGGTGCCGTAGCGGAAATAGAGTTTAGCCATGGTGAGTCCTTATAAAGGTCGCTTGGCCGCTTGGTCACCGGCGGGGCAAGGCAAGAGGGGTGCGCGGTTCCTGCCGCGAATAAAAGCTGATCAAGCGGGGGGTCGACGTACAATTTCCGTTTTTTAACACTTTTGACGCATGTGAAGAAAGGTTTTTTGCGTCGGCTTGCCGCCGCCTTAGCGACCCCGGCGACTGCGTCCTCGATTGCTTTTCGCATGGCTCGCATGGCACAATAGCGCCGGTCCGTCCGTGACACTTCAGCTCGGCGTTGCCGCGTTTTTTTCATGCGCGGGTGATGACGCTGTCTCCTTTGACCGCCCGCGCCGTGGCTTTGGCCCGCAACGGTTGGTCTCGGCGCGCCTGTTTGGTCGGTCGAGTTTGTGTTGCTAACAAGCGCTTGCGATAATGCTTGTTGGGGGTTCCATCAACAACCATGGGGATGTTTCATGTTTAAGAAAGTTATGATAGCCAACCGCGGCGAAATCGCGATTCGCGTCATTCGTTGCTTGCGCGAACACGATATTCGTTCGGTCGCCCTTTTTTCCGATCCCGACCGCGAGAGTCTGGCGGTTCGCTACGCGCACGAAGCGGTTCATTTACCAGGTAACACATCGGCCGAAACCTATATGGATATTCAAAAAGTCCTGGACGCGGCCAAGCGTACCGGTTGTGAGGCGATCCACCCTGGTTATGGTTTTTTGTCCGAAAAAGCCGAGTTCTCCCAGGCCTGTAAAGACGCCGGCATTACCTTCATCGGGCCGCATCCCGAATCAATTTCACTGATGGGCGACAAAACCACCGCGCGTGAGCTCATGATCAAAGCCGGGGTGCCGGTGACGCCGGGTTTCCAGAACCCGAACCGCGACCGCGAGGAAGCGCAACAAGCGGCTGAAGAAATGGGTTTTCCGGTGATGATCAAGGCCTCGGCCGGTGGTGGCGGTAAAGGGATGCGTCGTGTTGATCGTGCCGAAGATTTTCGGTCGGCTTACGACATGGCCGCTTCGGAAGCGAGAAGCGCCTTTGGTGACGACCGTATTTATGTCGAGAAATTCATCCAGAACCCACGCCACATTGAGGTTCAAATCGCCTGTGACAAACACGGCAATGCGATCCACTTGGGTGAACGCGAGTGCTCTGTCCAGCGCCGTCACCAAAAAGTTGTCGAGGAAGCGCCCTCGCCGGCGGTTACCCCTGAGATGCGCGAGAAGATTGGTCAAATTGCCATTCAAGCCGCATTGGCTGTGAATTACGATTCGGTCGGTACGGTCGAGTTCCTGATGGACAAAGACAACAATTTTTATTTCATGGAAATGAACACGCGTTTACAGGTTGAACACCCGGTGACTGAATGGGTGACGGGTGTTGATTTGGTTCGATTGCAATTGCAAATTGCCGCCGGCGAAAAGTTGCCGTTTACCCAGGAAGACATTGTGCTCAAGGGCCACTCGATTGAGTGTCGTGTTTATGCCGAAGACCCCGAGAAAAATTTCATGCCCAGCCCGGGCAAAATCACCAGCTTGCTGACACCCAGCGGTTTGGGGGTACGCGACGATTCCGGGGTTTATCCCGGTTACGAAGTCCCGATTTACTACGATCCCATGATCTCCAAGCTCACCACCTGGGGGCGTGACCGCGAAGAGGCGATTCGGCGCATGTCACGGGCGCTTGGCGAGTACCGCGTCGGCGGCATTAAAACCAATCTGTGGTTCCACCGCGCGCTGATGTTGCATCCGGCGTGGATTGAGGCCGACTTGGATACGGCCTTCATCGAACGCCATCCGGAGCTGCTGCACAAGGGTTTGGATGACGATCACATCAACATGGCGCTCATTGCCGCGGCCATCAAACACTACAAAACCGAAGTGCGTCGCGGTGCCGAAGGTTCCGGTTCTGCCGCTCAAAACAAAAACCAATGGAAAGCCGGCGCACGTCTGGCGATTATGCGGCATCGGAGTTTGTAACCATGGAACTGATTGGAACGATTGACCAAAAAGAGTACCAGCTCAAAGTGGAGCAGGTAAACGAGAAGCACTTTCGCATTGAGATTGACGGTGTGGTTCACGAAGTTGACTGTACCGAAGTCATGCCCGATCTTTACTCGCTGTTGCACGACGAACACTCTTACGATGTGCATGTCCATCGCGGTAAGCAGGGCCACATCGAAACCCATTTTTACGACGACAGTTTCCACGTTGAGATGATCGATCCGATGCAGCGCATTCTCGACCAGGCAATGGGCGGTGCGGTTAAAGGACCGGCTGCATTGGAAGCCGCTATGCCGGGTCTGGTCCAGCGCATTTTGGTTAAAGAAGGCGATGAAGTGGCCATGGATCAAGGCCTGTTGGTCCTGGTCGCCATGAAAATGGAAAACGAATTGGGCAGTCCCAAGGCCGGTGTGGTCAAAGAGATTCGCGTCAAAGAGGGCGATAACGTCGAAAGCGGCGCCGTCCTGATTACCATCGAATAAGCGTCCGCGTCCATGCTCGCCCGTTGACCGCGTGGTGAGCGGGCGCGCCTTCGACGAAGAGGCACTGTTGTCCGGCCAAGCGCAAAACCCCTCATCCTTACTGATCACCGAAGCCGGACCTTGGCTGGTCGAAGTGGCCTTGCCGGTTCCCTTGCGGCAAACCTTTACCTATAAAATTCCCGCCGCCGATATCGCTCCCTCGACCGTCAAACGCGGCTTGCGGGTGCTGGTTCCGTTTCGTTCCAAATTACTCTACGGCATCACCATGTCGGATGCCTATCAGTCCGAGCAGGCCTACCCACGCACCCGCTATTTGGTGTCTTGTGATACCGGTCAGGTCATGATTCAAGACGAAATCCACCAATTACTTGAGTGGATGGTGCGTTATTACCGAGCCCCCATTGGCGAAGCCGTTAAGCTCGCCTTGCCACCCGGCGTCCTTAACGAAAAAGAAATTCAGTTTGCGCTTTCGCCCAAAGGACGCACCTACGCTGAAACCCAGGTTGACGCCGGTCTTTTGGTCCATTTACTCGGTGGGGCGCAAACCCGCAAAGAGTGGCAGGTTAAAGCCAAAACCGACATCAAATTGGAAGACATTCGCTTTTGGGAAGACCAGGGTTTGCTGTTTATTCAGGCGCGGGATCAGGAGAAGGAAAGCATTCCTCACATCACCGTGGTGGCGCCGACAGAGCAAGGGCGTGCCGAGGATCTAGCCGCATTGGGGCGGGCTTTCAAACAAAAAGAGTTGCTGCAGTGGCTGCGTGAGCGCGAAACGCCCTACGTGCGTTTGGCTGAGCTATACGCTGTTTTCGGCCAGGCTTCTTCGTTGTTGAACCAACTGATTAAAAAAGGTTTGGTGGTGCGCAAGCGCGTGCCCAAGTACGAGTTTTTAGACGACGACACGGCCGTCAAAGCCGACGCGGTGTTTACCCTCACCGAGGAACAGGGCACCGCCTTCGAAGCGATTACCGCGGGTTTGGATCAGGCCGCTTTTGCTTCGTTTTTGGTATTTGGTGTGACCGGCGCCGGCAAAACGGAAATCTATTTGCGCGCCATTCAGCATTGTTTGGAAAACGGTCGTCAGGCCTTGTTTTTGGTGCCGGAAATTGCCCTTACCCCTTTGATGCATCGTCGCATCAGTGATCGTTTTGGCGACCGCCTGGCGATTTTACATTCGGCTGTGGGTATGTCGCAGCGGTCGGAAGCTTGGGCCAATGTGTTGGCGGGAAAGGTCGATGTGGTCTTGGGCGCGCGCTCCGGTGTTTTTGCGCCTTTGCCGCGTTTGGGATTGGTAATTGTCGATGAGGAACACGACCAAAGCTACAAACAAAATGACGGCATTCGCTATCACGCCCGAGACCTCGCCTTGGTGCGCGGCAAGATGGCCGAAGCGGTGGTTGTTTTGGGTAGTGCCACACCCAGCCTTGAATCTTGGCAAAACTACCGACGGGGTCGCCATCAGTTGCTGACCCTGACCAAACGCGCGACCAAAGCCAAGCTACCGCACGTTGACATTGTCGATATGCGCGACGAATTTAAGACGCAGCGCAAACGGCCCCTGCTCAGCCGTCGCCTTGAACAGTCGATTGGTGAAACCTTGCAGAACGGCAACCAAGTCATGATCCTGCTAAACCGCCGTGGTTTTCACAATTTCCTGATGTGTCGCAAATGTGGTCAAGTGGAAATGTGCTCGCAGTGCGAGGTTTGTCTCACCTTCCATCGCACCGATCAACGCCTGCACTGTCATTACTGCAACGAAACACGGATTGTCCCACCAGTGTGTGGTGGCTGCGGGGCCGACGGTGTGGCGCTACAGTTTTTCGGCGAAGGTACGCAACAAATTGAAGATTTCATTCAGCAGAAGTTTCCCGATTCGGTCGTTGATCGCATGGATCGTGACCGCTTGGGTTCACGCGAAGCCCATCAAAAAATTCTCGAGAAATTCGAATCGCGCCAGACGGACATCTTAGTTGGCACCCAAATGATCGCTAAGGGTCACGATTTTCCCAATGTCACCCTCGTCGGCATAGTCAACGCGGATCAAGGTCTGCGCATTCCCGATTTCCGCAGTTCGGAAACCGTGTTTCAGTTGTTGACACAGGTGGCGGGTCGCAGCGGTCGCGGTAAGAATCCGGGTCGGGTTGTGATTCAAACCTACATGCCGGAGCACTATTGTATTCAGTTTGCCGCTGAACACGACTTTCCCGCATTTCTAAAGAAGGAGCTAACCTACCGGGAACATTTGTTTTATCCGCCCTTTGCCCACATGATCAATATCATGGTAACCCATAAAGACGACCAAAAAGCCGCACAGGCGATTCAGTGGATGGCGGCCCAGCTCAACAGCGTGCGGCAACGAGCGGATTTAGTCATTTTGGGCCCGACTAAGGCGGCCATCGGGCGCATCAAAGGGGCGTGGCGATACCAAATTGTGCTCAAGGCCGGCGACCGCGGCAAGCTTCACGGTTATGCCGACCAAGTGGTTGAGGAATGCGTGAAACGCGGTCTGATTGATCGACCGGCCGTCATTTTCGATATCGATCCCTACCAATTTCTTTGACCCAAACCGCTGAATTCGATGCTACCCTGTCGCGCATGTTTTCGTGTTGGTGACCCTAAACCCGAAACGGGAGCCAACCTATTTTCCGTCCCCACCGGTTCCTTTTTCGGGTTATTGTAAAGCGACTCAAAGCACAAGGCCGACTCATGAAATTGACCTGCAGACACTGCAAAGAAAATCTTGCGCCCGAAGTGGTGATTGAAAATTGTACCCAGAGTTGGGTGGAACATCGTTGGGTGTATTTTGTTTGTCCTAAATGCTCGAAGGCAATGCACTTAGAAGTAAAAGACGAATTTGTGTTTGTCGGGTTTCTCGACGGCGGTCCCAGTTCTGCTTTTATTTACGAACGCGGTTACACGATTGAAGGCTTAAAGGTGTTTGCCGACGGTAAAGATCTCATTTTGCGTTTGGGTTCTTTGGAGCGACGGCTGCCGCAAAAGGAACGCTGACTCACCCTGTGTTAACCGGCGAATTGACCGTCGATTGTTGGGCTGTCCGCTGTAGGGCGCGTGCGAGGTAAAGTCCCAGGGGGGCATAAATCAGCGCTGCAAGCAGTGCCGCCGCTGCCGCACCAGTATGACGCCAGGCCGCGTGAATGAGAACCAACGGCAGCAGCAAAGCGCACCAACGCAGTAACAGTACCGCTGAGCCGCGCCCCACCAGAAGCCAGGCCGCAAAAATGAAGCCTTCGGTTGTGACCGTCATGACCGCCGCCCCCCAAGCGCCCCAGCGTGGGATGGCCCATGCGTTGCCCGCGACATTGAGGACCGTGGCAACGATACCGCTGATGAGCGCGAAGCGTTCCATGTTGCGTGCGAACAGCCAGCGGCTGAGAATGCCGTTGGCGAACATGATTGGCAGGGAACAGGCGAGCAGGTACAGCACCGGTAGTGCCGCTTCGAAGGTGTCGCCCGCGAGTAAGGTTCCAACCGGGCGACCGAACAGCCACATGCCGCTCACGCCGCAGGCGGCAACCACTGTCAGTGCAAGAAAGGCTGTGTCGAACAGATTTGCCCGGCGCTGATCGTCATGGCATTGGACCAGACGCGGGTACAGTACCGCCGCGACGGCGCCGCTAATGAACAGCGTGCCTTCAATTAAATCGTAGGCGTTGGCGTAGTTGCCGGCGGCCGCTTCGCCGGCCAGGGACAGCAACATGACCTGATCAATGCGGAAGTATAAAACCGTGACCAGGGTGTAGGCGCCCATGAACAGAAAGGCGCGTAAGGCGTCTTTATCGAGGGGTTTGGGTTCGCTGGGTAACAGCCGCCAAGCGTGATGGCCGAAACAAACGCGTAAACCCAAGACCCCCGCGAAGCACCAGGCGAAGAGGTTGAGATTTGGGTCGGGCACGATCATGGCCGCGACTGCCGCGACTAGGGCGAAACCGCCTACCTTAAAAAACGACATGGCCGCAAGGCGCGGCGTGTCGGAGCGTCCCTCATAAACAGCCTGTTGGGCGACACCGATCCCGTCAAAGATGAGGGCCACCCCGAAGGCCGTCGTTGCGAGCAGCGGGTAAGCGCCGCGATAGACCAAGATCGCGCCGATCAGCCAGCACAGTACCCACAAACCGCTTTTGGTTTGGAACAACAAGCCAAGAGCGCGCCGGCGGTCAATGCGCTCGGCCGCCACCGCCCGAGACAACCACACTTCAAAACCCATGTTTGAAAAAACGGAGAGAATGCTGAACAGAGAAAAGAGCCCGGCCCAAACACCTTTAGCCTCGATACCGAGGAAGCGGTTGAGGTACCAAAGAGCAAAAAAAACATAAAGCAGCCGGCCGATTAGGTGGGCGCTGTGCAGGAGAAAAATCGATTTAAGCAAACAGTCGGCCTTTCGCACATGAGATTCGCTCGCCGCGAACTGTCGTGCCGTTAGCGAATATGGGCACGCACGATGCGCGATAAGTGGGGGTTACAGGCAATGACCTCGCCGCCGTCCAAATCGAACAGGGTGCCGTCGAGCCTACTCAAAATACCGCCGCTTTCTTCAACAATCAAGCTGCCCGCCGCCATGTCCCACGCGTTGAGGCCGTCTTCTAGAAATACATCGAAGCGGCCGCAGGCGATGTAGCACAGATCCAAGGCCGCTGAACCCAGTCGACGTAGACCGCGTGTGTGCATTAAGAACGAGGCGACGCGATCCAGTAGCTCCGGCATGCGTTCGCGGCGGTCGTAGGAAAAACCCGTCACCCCGAGTGCCTCCGACAAGGATGTCTTTTGGCCGACCTGAATGAGACGCCCGTTCAAGGTTGCGCCTTGGCCGCGAATGGCTTCGAACCATTCGTTCTTCATTGGGTCAAATACGATGCCTGCTTGGAGGATGTCGTTTTCGGCGAACGCGATCGACACGGAAAAGTGAGGGAACCCGTTGGCGAAATTGGTCGTGCCGTCAAGCGGATCGATGATCCAACGAAAGGCATTGTTGCCTTCGCGTCGGCCGCTTTCCTCCGCTTGGATGTGATCATCGGGGCAAGCCTCGTTCAAAATATCGAGGATCGCTTGTTCGGCGGCACGGTCGATGTCGGTAACCAGATCAAGTTCGCCTTTTTTGTCGACCGTATAACTTTGGCGGAAGCCGTTGGCGAGAACTTGACCGGCCGCTTCGGCGGCACGTTTGAGAAGCGTGATTCGTGATTCCATGGGGAGACTCCTTTGCCGTCAACGGTATAAGTTCGATGTGAGACCTGTGACCATTCAAGCATGTTGGTGTGAAAGCTGAGTGAAGCGGGACCGCATCGGGTGCGTTAAGCGGCTTCAGAGTAGGCCTGCATCGGCAAAACTAAAGTGTTGTGACTGGTTAAAAATGAGGTGGTCGAGTAGGGCGATCCCCAATAACTTCCCTGCCTCAGCCAGAGTTTTCGTGACCTTCAGATCGGCTTGGCTGGGTGTGACTTGGTTGCTGTTGTGATTGTGCGCCAATATTACCGCGCAGGCCCGGTCCATCAGCGGATCGGCAAACACCTCGCGTGGGTGTACCAAGCTGCGGTCGGCCGTGCCGATCGACACCACCCGAATTTCCAGGATTTCATTGGCGCCGTTCAGTGAGGCACAGAGTAAATGTTCTTGTTTTTGCCGTGCGTAGAGCTGAACCAATGGAAGTAAATCGCGCGGCGCCAAGACTTTCAGACCGGCCGGGCGAATGCGACGGCGGCACAACTCAAGTGCCGCCGTGATTTGGCACGCCTTGGCGTGACCGATACCTGAAACCTGCATTAGGGCCGCCAACGTTGTTTCCGGGGTGCTCGTCGTTTTGTCGATGACCGCCAAAACTTTCTCAGCTAGCTGGAGCAAGGGCTGATCGGCGGTGCCGCCACCCAAGATGGCGGCCACCAATTCGCGATCACTTAAGTGGGTCGCGCCGCGTGTGATCAGCTTTTCTCGGGGTCGATCACAGGGGGCCAGATCGTTAATACGTTTGCCCATAATACCTCGCTTACGGCATGAGGAACTTAACCGCGAGAAATCCGCCGATGAAAAGAATCACCGCTAGCAAGGTGAGTTTGTCGAAGTAGCGGTCGATAAATTGGATTGCCGGTTCACCAAACATCTTGACCACGCCGGCCACAATGAAAAAACGCAAGCCGCGGCTGAGCGCCGATATTAAAACAAACAGCAGTAAGTTGAAGTGGGAAACCCCGGCTGTGATGGTGATGACCTTGTAGGGGATCGGTGAAAAGCCGGCCGCAAAAATGACCAGTGGGCCGTGCTTCTCGTACCATAACTGGAACGTCTCGTATTTGGCTTCGGCCCCGTACATCGCCAGGATCGGCATGCCGAGGTAATCGAAAAAAAAGTAACCGAGTGCATAGCCGAACAAACCGCCGAAGACCGACGCGACTGTGCAAATAGCCGCCAACCGCAGCGCCTTTTGCCGTTGCATCAAACACATCGGCATCAGCATGACGTCGGGTGGAATTGGGAAAAACGAGCTTTCGGCGAAACTAATTAATGCCAGCCACCAGGTCGCCGTCGGCCGTTCCGCGAGGCTGAGGGTGCGATCGTAAAGTGCTCGGATCCAGCCCATCAGGCGTTGATAGGGGTTTTGCGGTGGCGAGGTTGTCATGTTTCGGCTCCTAATCCCTTGTGACCGCGCCGGTTGTGCCTGGGCCAAAGGGTGCTTTGTTCAAATGATTCCAATCGGTTAGCTGGGGACGGAGCGGTGTCACCGTTGCGTGCCCGGCGTAAAATCGTCCCATGTCGGTGGCTTCTCCCGCGCCGATTTTAGGATGATAAGGACCGATCCAGTAATAATCTTTTCCGCGTGGATCGGTTCCCTGTTCGATACGGGTGTCGAAGCCGCCGGCATCCAAGGGGACGGCAAGGGTTTCGCCATGAACCCGATGGGGCACATTGAGGTTCCAAACAATGCCACCGCCGTCCGGCTGGGCCAGGATGCGGGCGGCCTGTTCAGCCGCGCGTTCAGCCGCCGCTTGAATGGCAAAGCCGCCTTGGCCGTCGCGGCCTGCTGAAACAGCCAAGCCGTCCAATCCCATTCGTTGGGCGTCCAAGCAGGCGCCGATGGTTCCAGAATAACTCACGTCGCCCCCCAAATTGGGGCCGTGGTTGATGCCGGAAACCACCAAGCGCGGCCGGGCGCTCGAGCTCAGCAACTGTAACCCCAAACGCACACAATCCACCGGTGTTCCGTTTACTGCATAGTGAAGCGGCGCGATACGTCGCAGGCGCAAGGGTTGGTTGATCGTAATTTTGCGTCCAACACCCGATTGGTCTTGTTCCGGTGCAACCACCAAAACGGTTCCCAAGGTGGTGAGTGCTTTGGTGAGTGCTTTAATACCGGCCGCGGCAAAGCCGTCATCGTTGGTTACTAAGATGAGAGGGGCCTCGATTTGCGCCAGATCGGCAAGGTCGGTGAAGGGTTCCATCAGTGATCACTCCGGTGCGACGACGGTGGCGCCGTGTTGTCTTTTGTCACGACCGTTCCGCATGCTTTCGGTGCGCGGGGCGGCAAAAAGCCTCGGTTCGGTTAAGCTGTCAATCCTAGCATGGACCCCAATGCCAATGCTTTTTTCAGATGAGTGTCCGCTAAAGTAACATCTTTAATGAGTTCAATTTAAGGCGAATCTGTTAGAGGTTGATGAGCGCTGAAAAGGGCGGCTGCTTGATATTTTCCTCGCTTTTTCCAAAATCCACACTCAACTTTTTGTGCCTCCCTTCGTTTGGTGTTAGGCTGATGCGTGTTGCCCCGCGCTATCGGGCTCACCTTGCGCCGTCGCTCGGCTTCGGTGGGCGAGACGTCTTCGTCTGATGCAGTCCCCTTTGGCGGGCTTATCGACGCCATCGACTGATCCTAGGGCGCCAGGTTGACCACCAACGGTTTTCATCGACGCTTTGGATTCTGTACAAGGAGATATATATGAAGGGCTTTATCCCAAATACTTCGCGCTTGGTCGCGGGTGCGACTTTAGTGGTTGCCCTGTTGAGCACGTTTTCTTGCAGCACCGGTGTCGATTACTCCGAGTCATTGTTTAACCACATTCCCGACGATCCCCAGCTATTGGTGTTAGTGCGGCCCAACGACATCACCAATTTGGCGGAAGTCTCCATGGCGGAGCTCGATCTCAGCCAACTTTTCGACAACCGGCTGGATATTGATACCAAGGACATCCAACGCTACAAGGACCTGTTGAGCGATACCTTACAAGCGGTTGGTGTGCCTTGGCCGCAGGTTCGTGCTGTCGGGTTTATGATGTATTTCGAGAAGCCGATTGTGCTGATCAGTGGTGACTTCACCCAGCAAGCCGTTGTCGACAAAATGGTTGATCTGGGCTTCAACCGCGGCGCCAATGGTTACTTTGATTACGTCTACGATCAAATGAAAGTCCACATTCCCGCTGATGGTTTGATGATGATGGGCGAAGGCGATTTACTCGATTACCTAATGCTCGTTCCAGCGGAGAAGCGCCTTTGGAATCGACCCGATTTTGCCGAGTATCGTCGTGTCACCCCGCTCGACAACAGCTTGTTTGTTTGGTCCGATCCACCGGCGGATTTTCTCGAAGGATTCGAGCACCGCGACCAGCTTTCCAATGTCAGTCTCGCCTTGAATGTGAGAAATAATGTTACACTGAACCTCGCTATCCGCTTAAAAACTTCACAACACGCCACTTACCTGTACGACCTTGTTTCCGGTGTGACCAGCATTGGGCGCGGTATGTTCGGCGCCGATCCTGAACTTGGGCCCATTATGAAGTCCGTTCAGGTTCGCCAGGAGAAGGCCGCCGTGGTCAGCACCTTGGTTATTCAAGCGTCTCAATTGCCCGCTATTAAGGACCGCATTATCAAGGAAATGAACGATCCTGACAGTGAAACCTTTTCTAAGATGAAGAATTTTCTCGACAATATTAACTAAACGCATCCTTGGGAGTGACGTTCTTAAAATGCGCAAGATGAACGCCGCGCTTGCCGGCGAAACCGATGAGGTTCTGATGAACAGGGTCGCCAAAGACCAGCTCGACGCCTACGAGGTGTTGGTCAAGCGTCATCAGAATCGCGTCTACCGCCTGGCCGGCCGCATGCTTGCTTCCGAAGAGGACGCCTGGGACGTTAGTCAGGAAGTTTTCATTAAAGTTTACAACGCGCGTCACAGCTATGTTGAGAACGCTAAGTTCACTACCTGGCTGTATCGCATTGCCAATAACGCGGTCATTGATCGCATTCGCCAAATCAAAAGGCACGCTAAGGTCGTTTCCATGGAGGACATGCTCAGCGAAGTTAAGGCCGCGCCAAACAGTGCGCATCGTCATTTGGAGTTAACCCAGGTTACCGGTCAAATGTCAGAGGCTCTCACCAAACTCAGTGAGCGCCAGCGCAGTATGGTTCTGCTTAAGTACTACGAAGGGTGTTCGATTCAGGAAATTGCCGAAGTTTTTGATTGCGCCGCCGGGACCGTCAAAGCCACCTTGTTTCAGGCTTTGAGGGGTTTGCGTGGCCACCTTGCCCGAGGGGGCGTCTTGTCAGCGGAGGTCGGTTCATGAACGACGAAAAAGAATTAGCGGCATTATTTGACCGCCTGGAGGCATGTCGCCGACAGCCTGGGGCTGCACCTTCCGAGGACGACCCCGAATTTCAAGACTTGTTGCTCATCACCGAAGCACTGGACCAGTTGGGCCAAGAGCCCGTCGAAATGCCGCGTGCCTTTGAGTTTCAAAAATCGCTGATGCGCCGCGTGCGTCGTCGCCCGCCGTTTGGTCGGGCGCTGGTGGGGTTGGCTGTTGCCGCTACGCTTGTTGCCGGTGTGCTGTTCTTGCGGGAAGCACCGCCGCCCCCCTCGGAAATTGTGATCCAACCCGAGGTGATAGACCAAGTGATCGAAAAGCAAGCACGCACCGACATGGTCAGCTACCTCGAAAATACCGAGCTGTTGCTTGTGTCCATTCGGGACTACGACATGATGTGTTCCGACGATCAGCTCGACATGGTAATGGAAAAACGTTTGGCTCAAGGGCTACTTCTCAAGCAAAAGATGTTTCACCACAGCCTTGAAGATCCTCGCTATTTTCAAGCACGTGAACTTTTTGACCAGTTGGAGCGAATACTCGTTGATGTCAATAACCTTGATCCTTGTAGCGACAAGATGGAACTTGAGTTCCTCAACAAGCACATCAACAAGAAGCGTATCCTCAGCAAACTGAGGGTCATTGCCCAAGAAATCCAATACTCATAGGGTGTTTTATGCTGTTTTTATGTCACACATTATTGTTTTTTTCACTGAATGTGAGCACCCTGCAGTCCGGCGCCGAGGAATTCGAGTTGTGGAAGCAGGCCCGTGTTCACTGGTACAACAAAGAATGGTCGGAAGCCGCCGAAGCCTATCGCAACTTGATCGCGACCTACCCCGACAGCCCGCGGCGCTGCAAAAGTGAGAACTACCTTGGGTATTGTCTTGACCGAATGGGGCAAAAGAAGGAAGCGCTTGCCGTATTTGAGGACATCATTAAACGTGGTTCTTGTAAGGACGAAACCATCCTCGACGCCAAGGGCGAGCGCCTAAAACTCGCCCATGAGCTGGTGGGTGAGAACGCCGCCTATCAACAGATATTGTTGGATGGATTGAACGATGACAATCCGGACATTCGCCTCCAGGCGGCCTTGTTCCTGAGTAACCTTGGCAAAAAGCAGGGATTACCTGTCTTCTTTGAGATCGTCGAGAAAGAGCGGGATATCGATTTGCGCGATACCGCGATCAAGCACATCCTCAAACTTGGGGAAAAAGCGGACAAAGACCGATTGCGGGCTCTGATGAAGAAACCCGTGGCTGGGACCGGGGTTAAACCCAAGATGATCCGCATCATTATTCGTAACCTCGATCCAAGTGCCGAAGAAACCGAAGTCAAACTCAATCTGCCGATCAGCCTCTACAACATCGCCATCAAGTCATTTAATGATGAACAGCTCAAGGTGATTGAGGAACAGGCGGGGATTGATTTGAAGAAGCTGCAGTTCAATTTAGAGGACTTGCAGTCGGGTCATGTCCTCTTCTCGGTGGTTACCGAACAGGAAGAAATCAAAATGTTTTTAGAATAGGGGGGGTTGGCCCCATGTTTTTCGGCCTAACACGAACTTTTGCAGAGGGTTGTGAAAAAAGGTAAGAAAAATCAAAAAAAGGGTTTGACAGTTTGAGGGCGAATCCCTAGAATCTGCATCTTGTCGGCGGCACACAACGCCGAGTTGGTTGAAAGTTGAAAATGGAAGAGAGAACTACTGATTATCAACACGAGGTTGGTAATCAACCAGTCAGTTTCGTTCGTATTGAACAACTTGTTGTTCGAGCGAGCATACAGGCATCAACATGAGAGTTTGATCCTGGCTCAGAATGAACGCTGGCGGCGTGCCTAACACATGCAAGTCGTACGCGTTATTTTGGCTTCGGCCGAGGTAACGAGTGGCAGACGGGTGAGTAACGCGTGGGCAATCTACCTTCGAGTGGGGGATACCATCCCGAAAGGGGTGTTAATACCGCATAACACGTTTGAGGCTCCGGTCTTAAACGTCAAAGTTG
>JAUIFE010000057.1 GCA_030429565.1 Holophagae bacterium
ATCACTCCCAATCTGCCTCCTTCAGCTTTTTTGCCAATGCCAAAGAAAGCAGGTTTTTGGTTAGCGTGGGTCCCTTTTCGATTGTCGCGACCCTTTTTAGTGGGTCCCTTTTAGCCTAGCGTTTCCAGCCGGGCAAGGGCTTCTTGTCCATTGACAGCGACTTGTGACGGCAAACCCAAAGCTTTCAGGAGTCCCGAGAGCACTTCACGGTTAATTTGGTTATCATCGACGACAAGGATTGTTTCTCCCTCAGACAGGCCAAACTTTTCCCCAAACCCAAAACCATCCTCCTCATGGATACTGGAAGAAGCCAAAGATGGCGCTTTTCCGTTGACCTGAAAGCTATGAGTGATTTCCATCGGAGTGATGGGTTTGGCCATTCTCCGTATCTTTTCCCACCAGGGCTCTTCATAAAGAGGCTTGTTGGATACAACCAAGAACACCTGGGATGTGGGGACGAGGTGATCCTGAAAAATATGGTAGAGCAACCGAGATTCGATAAGATCGGAAAGGGAATGGTCAATGATCGCATGGGAATAAATGGGGCTGGTTGCGAGTCGTAAATGAGCAAGTGCTTCCGCTGCCGTACCAAAGGTATCGACCTGACTGCCGTGTTTTTCTAGGAGGCGCCTAGTGGCCTTGCGGCTAGAGGCGTTCCAATCAACGACCAAAATGTAGCGGCCCTTTAGATCGAGTTTCACAGGGTTCTCGGGAACGATATGCGAAGGTTTCAGAGAGAGGACAAACGTGAAGGTTGTACCACTGCCTTTTTCACTTTCGACTCGGATTTGGCCGCCCATTTTCTCGATCAGTTTACGGCTAATGGACAGTCCCAGCCCTGTCCCCCCAAACTCTCGAGTGGTTCCTCGCTCTTCTTGATTGAACTCTGCAAAAACCTCGTTAATTTTATCCGGCGCAATCCCAATTCCGGTATCACTCACCGAACATTCCAGCAGAATTTCGCCATGCCCACTGAATTGAGTCTTGGCTTTCAGAATGATTTCCCCCTGATGGGTGAACTTCACCGCGTTCCCGATCAAATTGGTCAAAACCTGTTTCAGACGATGCGGGTCGCCAATGACTTGCGGAAAATTGATATCGGCGATATCGAGGACGAATTCTAGATCTTTTTCTTGTGCTGGTATCGCCATCGATAAACCAAATTCACTCAATAGGGCTGTCAGGTTGAAGGTGACTTCATCGACAACCAGCTTGCCCGCTTCGATTTTGGAGAGGTCCAGCACTTCGTTGATGAGCATCATCAAGGTGTGGGCGCTGTTTTCAGCCATTCGCAGGTAACGCTCTTGATCGGAGGATAAAGGCCCTCCTTTCACCAATCGCAACATCCCGAGGATCCCATTCAATGGTGTACGGATCTCATGGCTGACGTTGGCAACAAAAGCACTCTTGGCCTGGCTCGCATGTACAGCTTTTTTGCGCTCCTGCTCAAGTTCTTCAGTACGGTGCTCGACTTCCACCTCTAGGTTTTGGTTAAGCAACTTCATGCGGTCTTCAGTTCGTTGCTGTTGAGTGACATCCCTCAGAATCGCAGCCACTCCGATGGTTTCGCCACGCGAGTTGACTGGTGAAAGGGTCACGGAAAGATCGATTTGGGCACCATTTCCCAACACCACGGCCATTCGAGGCCATGAAATATTCTCCCCGGTTACAACCCTTCGAATGGCGGTTTCATCAAACTGTGCCCTGTTTACTGCTGTAACAATGTCCCACACGTTTTTGCCCTTGGCGGCCTGTTTAGAGAGTTCGAAGAGCTCTGCTGATGACTGGTTCCAGGAAGAAATTCGTCCATGAGTATTTGTCATAATTATCGCATCGGAGGAACTGTTAACCAGCGCTTCAAATGTTTCACGCGTTTGGCTGAGCTGCAGGGTGTTGCGGTAGTTGCTGTTTAACAAAAAGATAATCACCATTGCCGCACCAAGAATACTCATGAGGGCGACCATAGACCCACGCTGCCGCTGAAGAATGGTCTCGGAAATACGGTGTTCGGAAATGGCGATTACCAAGCTCATTTGCCGACCTTCCTCCAAAGAAGAAAGGGGAATATCTTTTGATGCCAGGTAGAACGGCTCTCTTTCTTGGTTGCTTATCGCCTTTTTGAAGGCTGTGGGCTTCTCTAAGTCTATTCCAGGGTACTCATCACTAAATTGATAGGAAGCGCCCTGTTCTGCTGCGAACCTGCGTTTCGGTTTGGGGTGGTAAATGAACTGGCCGGCTTCCGATACCACGTATAATTCATAAGTGGAAGGTACTTGGTCGCGGAGGAGCTGCAGCATGGGGCGGGCATCAAAATTGAGCACGAGCATGCCAAAATCGTCCCCCACTTGATCAGTGATTTTGGAGCACACCCGGTAGGTCGGCCAAGCCGGAAACTCAATTTTCCCGTGTTCGCGGTTTAGCGTAATGTTGGTCAGGTAAATATCACCAGCGTACAGGTTTAGGACTTCTTGAAAATACGGTTCTCCGGCTTTTTGTTGAAGATGTTTCTCTGGAACTAGGTGGGTCGTTCCTTTCCGGTGTTCGACCCGCACAATTTCGCGACCTTCATCGGCAACGCCGATATAGCGGGCCTGCGCAAGAACCTCATTTGTTTCCAGGAATGCCTGAAATATTGTGGTAAGCCTTTCTTTCCATTGGTGTAACTTGGTCTCGTCATAGGGGTCGACGCCGCCGTTTTGTGTGGATCTCACGATCCCTTGAATCGGCGGGGTGCGTAGCAGGAAGCGTAGGTCTTCGCTTGCTCTGTGAAGGTTTCGCTCCACGGTGTCATGGCTTTCTTTTAAAAGCTGATCCATCTGCTGCTTGGTTTCTTCATGAACCTGACGCCGCGCTTGCCGGTTCGTGTAGTACACAACGCTCAAAGTGACGGCGACAAAAACCGTGATCAGGATGATGTTTTTATGCTGCAACATGGTCTCCTAGCCTTCGAGCTGAGGACGGATTTAATCAGGGTCTGCCTGATACGAAGCGCTACAATACATATTTCGGCCGCTCCGCTTGGCCTTACATAGTTGCACTTTGGCAAGTTGAAGCAGATCATCCGCATCGTTTTCAGCGTTCACCGGTCCGGCAACAATTCCGACACTTACCGATAACGAACCCCGAACGCTTTCTTCCGTCACGTCTTCCGTCTGCTCTTGAAGGTCCTGAATAAGGTTAGCCGCCACCTTCTCGGCCCCGCTTAAGTTTGTATCCGGCAGCAGGCATACAAATTTGTCAGTGGCGTACCTGGCCACAAAATCCCAGGGTCGGCGGAGTACAGATTTAATAGATCGAGCCGCTTCATGAAGCCATTTTTCGCCCGCAACTTGCCCGTATCGATAGGTGTAAGCTTTCAGGTAATCGCTGCGCACAAGGAGCAATGCTAAGGGCGTCGCAGTCCTTTTGGCATGTCGAACATACCTAGGAAGCTGTTGGTCGAAATACCGCCGGGCGTAGACCCCGGTCCCAGCATCTAAAAAATCTAGCTGCCGTAGGTTATCCGCCTGACTTTTTAGAGTGAGCTGGGCTTTTACGCGGCGGAGCAATGTTTGGGCGTGTACAGGCTTGGATATAAAATCATTCGCGCCTACATTCCAACACTCTATCTCTAGTTCCGGTTCTGTCCTTGCAGTCACGAAAACGACCGGTATGGTTTTCCACCTCGAGTCCTTTTTGAGTCGCAGGCAGGTTTCCAGGCCGTCCATTTCCGGCATATGGGCATCCATGAGAATGAGATCCGTCGATTCGTGTTCACAATGCAGCAGTGCGTCGGCGCCACTGGATACCGCCGTAACCAGATAGTGTTTCCCAAGTATGATTTCCAGTTGACGCCGAATGATCACTTGGTCATCGACGATCAGGATCCGGGCGGCGCGAAGTTCTGGCATGGGTACGACACGATCAGAAAAGGGGCTCATTAATGCCTCGTTCTCGAAAAGGTAGTGAACGCATTGAGAGAACTTTTCGGCTCAAAGAACACGCATATTGAATTTTTTTAACGAGGTCGTAACTCAGACCGCTAGCTCCTCAACACAATCAAGCGATAATTCCCAAAGGAAGTCGTTTTCGCACAGAGCATCAAGACCACTCTCCCCCTTCTATATTCAGAAGCGGCGTTTTCCATAAATCGCTTTAATTTTCCTTGATCAAGAAAATACAACCGCTTTACTTTCAACCTCCGAACACAACACATTCTGTGTGAACGAGGTAACAGCATGGTACCTAAAGACAGCCAGGATCAAAATGCGTTTTCAGCTGATGTCTTCCGCAGTGTTCGATCCATTTTTGTTTTGCTCTCAGAGTTTGAAGATCAAAATCAATGAATCAAGGGGAAGACAGAAAGGGCCGGCATTTCGATTCCGGCCTAATACAAAAACCAAACAAAGACCCTACCCCAACAATAAGACCAATCAACCGGTGTGGCCGGCGCAGGAATCCGGCCTGAGCCCGACATACCGACCCGGAAGACTACAAGCGCCAAAAGGCAAATCCCCCGAAAACGAGAGCCCGGTTAGGAAACACGATCCTGAATCGGGTCCTTGTGAGGCGGCATCCGAAGCAGCAACTCAAGTGATTTGGAGTCCTGAACCACGGCATAAAGAACCCCGGCGAGCGCAAGGTCGGAAAGGTCTCGGGTCGAACACGTCAAGTGACCAAGCACCGCACGGACAAAAGCCAGCTTGAGGTCCAGCTGGACAACTTTATCTTCGACTTCAAAAAGCGCATCTTGGATTTTTTGGATCCTTTCGGCCATGGTTACATCGGAATCATTCAGGAAGCGCGCGATCTCCCGTTCTTCAAACCCCAGTTCTACGTGTTTGCCAGGCATGGCTCGTCGGAACCAATTTTCCAAGGCCCCTAACTGCCCCTTGAGCGGCATAGGGTCGACGGGTACGGCACGGCCATCTCGCAGCGCCAAGTGTTTGAAACGATAATCTCGCAGATGATCTGTTAAATGATCGAGGATCGTTGATAAAGCTTCGGCTTCCGTTTCTGAAATATCAGCAAGGTCCCGTAAATCGGACAAATGTTTTGGTGCAAATTCACAAAGATAAATCAAGGGACACTCCGAATTAGGGGCGAAAATCATGAGTACCAGCCGCGCTGCTTACGGCTTCGCGAAGGTGAATTTACCACACACTGACAAAAACAAACCCAAGGGGCGGGCCGACCGGTTAACGGTGAAAACCTCTCTAATCAGCCCCTGAACGAAATTTAATCTTGCCATCTGGGCCGCGAATTTCCACTCGCGGTTCCGGCCTGGCACGTGGCGGAAACACAAAAGCAAGCGCCCGCTTTCCCTTAATGGGATGAACCAAAACCGGAATTCCCTCTCGGCGCGCAACGAAGTCAAATTCAGCCTTTACGATTTGCTGGCGCTCCCCGCCGCCCAAGTCAAAGTAGACATTTTGGTTGTCATAATGAGCCTCGCGGCCTTCCAGCAAAACGAGTAGTCGAGCGATGTACTGCTCGTCATTCAACTGGACCTGCGCCCGCACATTTTTGTTCTGCTTGGGAGTACGATTTCTCTTTTTTGACTTCGCCATTTGCTTTCCTCGGCCCCTCCTGGGTGTCGAAGCATCTGCCAGCGATTCCAAGCCTGACTCGAACGACTCCGGCAACAACCCGACGCATTTTTCAGGTTCTCACCCTTGACCGCCGATACGGTGGAGAAAAACGGGTCAACACATTTGCCCTGCTTTTGAAACACGCATTCTTGCAAATCCAACCCAAGGGCTAGAACTTCGTGGAATCCCAATTTAACGTATTGATGATCGACGATGATGTCGAATCTATCTTCCTCACCCGAAAATATTTAGAACTGAGCAATTGTCCTTTTTCCTTTGGCTACCTAACAACAGGTCGTCACGTGGATTTATACCTTGACCATCAAACTCCCTACAATGACCCAGCTGAATTTCCCACGCCACAGCTAATTCTCCGGCAGTGTAACTTATCCGATTTATCTGGCGAGAAAACACTTAAGCTGATCCGGTCGACTCAAACTGGGGCACTCATCCCGGTTATTATCATCAGCGGACAGCATGATCCTCAAACCGTTGTGGAAGCCCACAAGGCTCAGGCCAGCGCATTTATCGAAAAGCCCAAGAGCATCAGCGCCTCCATTCAGGTCTTTCAGGCAGTAATGAGGTTCTGGTCCTCGATTGCGGCCTCACCAACAAAAGCAAGCATCCATTCGCCCAGTGAAGATGAACCGGCACAAGCGAAGCGCTCGACTCACTCACTAAGGAGGGAGAAGTGACCCAATCACCAATACCAAAGGTTTTGATCGTGGACGATTGCCCTGTCGCCTTAAAAACGATGACTCATCTTCTTAAAAACCACTATCGTCTCTACACGGCAGTGAATGGAACTGAGGCAATCGAAATGGCGAAAGTTCAGGTGCCGGACCTCATCTTGCTAGACGTAAATTTGCCTGACATCTCGGGTTACGAAGTGTGCGCGGAAATAAAAAAAGACTCTGTACTATCCAACATTCCCATCATCTTTGTAACCATCCAAAATGAGGAAGAAGAAGAACTACGCGGCTTGGAAGTTGGCGGGATTGACTACCTGATAAAACCGGTGAATGTGAAACTAACCCTTGCTCGAATCAAGAACCACGTCGCCCTGGCCAGATACCAGAAGCAGCTCGCCTCATTGTCGATGGAAGACGCTCTGACAGCAATAGGGAATAGACGCTGTTTCGAGTACCACCTTCGAACAGAGTGGGTTCGTGCCTCACGAAGCTCAAAACCGTTAAGCTTGATTCTTGCCGACATCGATTACTTCAAAGGAATTAATGATACCTACGGGCACCCAGCAGGGGATGACTGCATCGTTGAAGTGGCAAGAGCCCTAAAAAACGCGGTGCGCCGGCAGCCAGATGTTGTCTGCCGAATAGGCGGGGACGAATTCGCTTGCCTTCTTCCCGAAACAAGCATTGATGGGACCCAGGTTGTCGTCGCTCTTATTTCAGAACGCCTGGAAGAGCTTAACCGCTCAAAAAACCTGAATTTCCAAGTCAACTTGTCACTGGGTATTCACACACTTTCATTCCCAAACACGGCCAAGCCCAAAGAACTCGTCGCTAAAGCAGACGAGAGTCTGTACCAGGTAAAGAAAAGCAGGACGCCACGAAGAGCGTGTGGTTAGTAACCATCCCCGACCCATTTTAGGATCCGGTCGAACACGGACGTGCTCAACTCATTCATATCGCCAGAAGGTCGTCACCAAGCATTTCTGGCAACTCGGGTTGTCCACAATCCACAAAGTTACGAAAACCTTTCTTCCTGAAGCAATCATTGAGGTACGCGACAAACGTTGTGCGCTCGCCGTCTAGGTCAAGGATTGGGTCTAGGTTATAGTCTGGAACAAGGACTAAATACGAGTGGTGCGCTAGTATCAAATTCGGCCTGCTGCTAAACCTTTTGTGCCTCATAAGTCTTCCCGTCGGCCGTATGGCTCCACAGCGCCTCAGCCCCACTTGGGTCAAGGATGCGCGCTGGTGTTCCAAACCGGTAGCGATGGAACCAGCAATCGGTCTTATAGGATTGACACTGTTCCCGCTGTTGTTTATGCTCGCCTTCTGAATTTCCTTTTCACGCTTCGGCCGCACAAATATAGAATTTCCGATTGGCTGGAATGGTTGAAAGCCAATAAGATCAAGTCAAAAAACCAATCAGGAGCAGCTATGAAAAAAGTCTTTGCTGACACAAATATATTTCGTCACGCAGCAGAAGTAAAAATATTAAACAGATTATATATCACCGAAGGAGCCATTAATAGAAAAAACAAGACAGAGGAGGAATGTAAAATTTCCTTCATGACCACGCAAAGCAAAAAGCCAAACATTCCAGATTCACTAAAGCCAGAAGTTGCTGCAATAGAACAGTTATCGGACATCTCAAAAAGTGGCCTTTTTCAGTTCTTCTACTCTCACGAGGTAAACCTAGAGCTATCCTTCCAACCCCTGGTTGACATTCCTCCTGGCAGGTTATACGGAGCGAATTGCAAGTTAGTTCATTCTCCTATCCTTAAAGTAGACAAAGCTGATTTTGATCCAAATTCCAAAGAAACATACCCTTTGAAAATATATCCTTCTTCAAGAATAGAAACAAACAACTTCCAATATGATACCGAAACAGATCACTTAAAACTAGAAGAGCTCACCAGAGACTTGCTATTTAAAATACCTATAAATAGTTTTAAGGATATCTTAGGATTCAAAGCGAGCATAACATCAATCAAAGGACACACTGGCTTTGAACCAAATGCATCTCGCCTCTTCTACCCCCTTTTGTCTCAGCTAGAAAACGCTAAGTACACATCGATTCTAAAAAAGTTAAGAGCAGACAGTCTTTCTCAGAAAAAAAAGCCAAATTCTTATCTAGACGCACTACATATATGGTCAGCAGAAGAATCTAATTGCGACATCTTTCTAACCCTAGACAAAAGAATAACAAACTATTACAAACACTCTTCTCTCAAAGCGCTAAAACCGAGCAGTCTAATCAAAGAATTGAACATCAAGCCATAATTAAAGATTGTCACCCAGCTTCCTGAATCAGTTTTATTTATTGCATTTAAAACAATAAACGCCCTCAGAAAACTGATCATTTTTTTTAATCCAAAAGGCTGCGCTAATTCTTATTACCATCTATACCAAAAAAAAAGCCAAACTTAAAACAAGAGTGTTTGCGAGAAAGTTTACCCAATACTAGTTATTCAAAACCGCTCAATTGACTTCTTCTTCCAACGATATTAAATTACTTATAGCTTGATCGCTTCCATTGGAAGCCGCTTTCCTGTACCAGTATACAGCTTTTTTTCTAGATGACTCTACGCCTCTACCTTTAGAATACAACACTCCCAGATTATTTTGCGCACTAGAGTGCTCCACCGCCGCAGCCCTTTTGTACCATGAAAAAGATTCTTTTAAATCAAACAAAGGGTTACCATCTTCTTCATGCATCAGTCCAAGCCTAAACATCGCACTGGAATCACCTCTTTCGGCTAACTCTTTAAGCAAGAAATATTTACGATACTCTCCGACTCTGCTGCTCTTCCGCTCCTTTGATACTTCGCTCCATAACCATTCATTCTCTGCATCATGGATATTGTCTCTTAGATCTAGTGCGGCCACATAAAGCGCAACAGATTCAACATCAGATCGAAGAGTTTTAAGTTTGGGATCAGCCCCCACTTCGGATAAATCATTTGCACCTAATCTATCCAGCTCGTTTCTCGCAATATAAACTATTTCATTTGCTCTTCTTTCTAAATCCAAGTAATCCTGAAAAATCCCATACACCCTCGTGCCAAATACACCCGCTGAACCAAAAATCACAACCAGGGCACCATATAAAAAAACCTTTGTTCTCTCAAGAGAGGTGATCCTATTTGACTTTTCATTAATTTGTTCTAAAAATTTATCTTGACTCTCTTTTAGATGCTTTATCTCAGCTTCAAGTCGAGCAATTCCTGCAGTCGAGTTCTTTCTTGACATGCCTCCCTCCTAAAATCCCTGCACCTATAATTAAGCACACCTCAATACTAGGCGCAAAGCAAAACCATCCCAGGCCAAAAAAACAAAACTTTAATAAATCTTACAAATAGATTGGCAACTGCTCAAACCTGGTGATTTTTCCAGCGGTCGAGACTGAACAGGTACGAGCCAATAATACCCAACATGGTTTCCGACAATGAGGTGGTGACGGATACGCTGCGCGGCCTCAGGCCGAAGGTCTAAGCCAGCACGTTTGCAGCCGGAACCAGGGAAAACCAGCAACACAACTGGTTTTCCTAGGTCGGCCTACTCGTGTTGCCCACGCCACTAAACGTCTGCAACTTTTCTCCAAGAACGCCCCGACCTGGACCCACTTTCTAACGATTCCCCTCAGCCGTTCTCGGCCAAGAATTTTCGAGAAGCGAAACTAAGCACCCAATCTTTACAAGCACTGCCTCCGTGTCGACCAGATGATGCACTAACTCACCAGTACGGCAGTCATAGTCGGTGACCATGGGCACATGAGGCAACCTTCATCCGAGTGAGTTCCCACGGACTGCCACAACCCAAGCACTCTAACACCCTCGGTAGCCCTCGCTCGCGGCCGCACAAAATTAATCGGACGACCTACCATTGGCCCGATCAAATCTGAAGGAAAATCTAGCTACAGGTTTCCCCGAAAGAATTTCGAACCGCTGAGTTTCGCGATATCCAGAACACAACTAAATGGAGAACTTGTTTAAAACCAGCTATCAGGCGGGATATCGAAAAAATGATAAATCAATCCCGACCTCAAAAAAAGTCTTTCGAACCGCCTGGCCGGAAGGTAGAATGGCTGTTGCGGGTGATCCGTCAGGGCCGGTTTTATCTAGGAGCGGGTGATTCAGCGAGTTCGAAGTGGAAAAAATCGCTGCACTTCGAAAGTGAAACGACGAACTTTCGTCGACGTTATGAAGCCGACCCCAAAGGTCGGCTTTTTCATTCTCCTGACTACAAGTTATTTAAGCCAGTTTTCTAACCGAACAGCGGCGGTTCCTCCGGCCATCAAAGGAAGCACCTCGGCGAGCAGTTCGAGCACCCCCACCGAAGTAAACAGGGTATTAATTATTCTTGCTGCGTTCACTATCGCGCTTAATCAAAATCACACAACCGGCAGCCTTCATGTGTTCCAGCAACGCCATAACTGCGTCCACGCCCGACTCATCGTCTGGACGGCCGATTCCGATGTTGCGCGCAATCGGTCCCAATTCTAATTCATCAATTTTGGACACGGGCAACCTCGTTGTAAAAAAAGCTTGGCTGAGAAGAATGCCCGACAACCACAGGCACCGAGGGCTTTATCCTCCATAGCGCCGGTTTCACTGCGTCACCATGCCACGCGCAACCTGATGAACCTGTATTGTTCTGGTAACAGGAAAGGGAGTAGATCGTGTATCGAATCTTTCGAGTACGAAACCCTGATTATGCTACTAAGATCGTAGCGATGTGTCGTGGTGAGTTTGGCTTTTTAGGAATAAGACATAAACCTGAACTAAGCGATTCGGGTAGATGGAATCGTGCAAATCTTGACGTTTCCTGCGTCAAACATTGACGCAGAAAACGTCAAGCGTTGTGTAATTCGCTGCCAACTATCACTCCGCTCAGGATATCGGGAACAAGACGAAGGTCCGGGTTGTTTCTTTCGAAAACTGCTTAAAAATCCCGTCTAATGTCTAGATCGAAAGCGTGGTAAGCGGCCGTCGAATGACCGTACACTTTTTCATTCTCAAGTGTTGTTTGTGAAAAACCGCACTTCTTCATGCTACACGTGTCTGGCGTCAATTACTTTTTCCCTTTGGCGACCATTATTTTTACCGCTTCCTGACCGATTCTGATCTTGGTTAATTTCGATACCTGAGCGCGGGCGTACCGATCCCTAGCATCCTGAGTTCTATGGATGCGTTCGCGGATCGCTCAGCGCTCACGAGCCCTGTCCGTCTAACTTTCGCCGCCCACCTTGGCTGCTCGCTTTTCTGTGCTGCTTTCGCGGTTTCCATTCTGTAACTTGGCAAGTTGAGTTCTAAGATGACGCTGTGGTGGACGAGGCGATCAATGGCTACCGCTGTCGCCATTGGGTCCTTGAAGATCTGCTCCCATCTTGAAAATGCAAGATTGCTGCTAATAAGAATACTGCGGTGTTCATAGCGATGCGCCAATAGCGTAAACAGTACCTCCATCTCTTCCCTTGATTGCTGCACATAACCCAAATCATCGATGATCAAGGCGTCCATTTTGTCCAGCTTCACCAGCTCTTTTTCCAGCTTCAGTTGAGCCTTTGCCAGTAAAAGTCGTTGGACCAACATCGCACAAGTAATGAAGAGCACCGCGTATCCGCGCTTTATCAGTTCATGACCATGTGTTGGCTCAGCGGAAACCGTAGTCCAAGGTTGATTTTTTAAGAAATTATAGCCGACTATTTGCCTGGTGGATTCCTTGGGATGGTTCGCCTGCGGCGACGAGCCTCGGCGAGCATTTTATCCC
>JAUIFE010000001.1 GCA_030429565.1 Holophagae bacterium
GGGCGAAAACGGTCTCACATTATTTCACTCAACTCTGAGGAGAGTGGACAAGGAATCCGTGTATCAACAAATACGGTGGGTCCCTTTTCGGTTATCAAGGTGGGTCCTTTTTCGGTTGCCAAAAGCAGTCCGGGGATGATCCGGAATAAATCCCTTCATCAGAAGATAGTAAATACTGTTCCCCGCGCGTCCGGGGATGATCCGGTCATCCGCAGCCAAATGCGCCTGGCGGTGTTCTGTTCCCCGCGCGTCCGGGGATGATCCGCGACGGTTATCAATTCTCCGCTGAGGCCACAACTGTTCCCCGCGCGTCCGGGGATGATCCGCCTTGATGACCTGGTTGGCGGCCGTTGGATTACTGTTCCCCGCGCGTCCGGGGATGATCCGCCACCGCGCAGGCGCTCAGTTGAGCCGCCGCACTGTTCCCCGCGCGTCCGGGGATGATCCGGCTGTTCACCCGTTCGTTGACGGTGTCAATATCTGTTCCCGGCTCGTTCGGGGATGATCGGTCAGTGGTGATCTTGTGCGGCACCTTCAGTGCCGGCGGTTCGGGAACTCCTAGCACCCAGGGTTAAAACCCTGGGCTGTTATGTGACGGCCCTTCAGGCCGGCTGGAAGTGGTTCGCCTCCGGCTCACGTTCAAATTACCGGTGGACCCTAGATGGCGGTGTGCGCGCCCCTCCAGGTCGCGCGTGCGCAAGGCCTCCGGCGGGAACATGCCGGTCGTTTGGTTGGCAGCGGGTGAGACATTTTCGTAATCCCCACCCCTAAACCTCGGATCAAACGGCATCTGCCGGCGCCGGTTCACCGCAAAACACCTGGCGCCGGCCATCCCCTCATGGGTCTCCGGTTGCATCCGCCAAAACGCCTGCGTTTGGTTTTGGTCGTCGCCGCCACCCAACCGCCCCCGTATCTCACCGCCGCCACCCGTCACCCAATCCCACCCGTGTCGGCGACACCCTTCGACACAATTCGACGTGTCGAAGGGTGTCGCCGACCAAACATCGGGGCACCGCCGGCGGCCTACAAAAAACGGATAACCGCAAACCGTCCAAGCACTTGCACACACAGCATCGTTACGGCATTGGGATTGCAATCCCTTGATTTTTAATAGGTATGACGGCACCACGGGATTCATTTTTCCCAAGCTAACTTATTGACGCTCTTTTGCCGGCCGACGGCCACCACGATCGCATCTCCGCGCGTGGCCCGCCCGCGCCGCGCAACGCCGGACCGGTTTGCGCACCCACTGCGACCGCCGCGATCCCGCTCTTCCCGCGCTTATGCTTCGACCGGCAGCGCTTTGCGCCGTGTCGTCCGGGCGTCAACCCCACGCGATACCAGGAGGTTTTATCGTGAGTTCAACCAATGCGAATAGTTACGGCATCGACATCAGGAACAATGGTTACATCGTCACCGGCAATTGGAATGGCGCCTTTGATGTGGGTTACAACCCCTTCACCTTTGAGGTCTGGGCCTGCCTGCTCGACTGCGGCAGCGGCAACCTCGCCAATGCGAAACCCTCCGCCGGCGGTAGCAACAGCTACTCCGGCTGGCTGGTAACCGTTTCCCGTGACGGCACCTTTCATTTCGCCATCGACAACGGCTTCGGTTACTACAACATCGATACCAAACCTACCTACGCCCTTGACGGTCAATGGCACCATATCGCCGCCGTTAAAACCGCTTCCGACCTAGTGCTCTACCTCGATGGGGAAGCCGTGCCGCTCCAACGCCACACCAGCAGCACATCCTTCGGGTCCATCATGAGTGAAGGCCAAGCACCGATTACGCTCGGCATGGGCATGACCGCGCGGTTCGACGAAATGCGGTTCTGGAAAGAAGACCGCAGCGCCCATCTGATCACCGACATGTACACGCGCATGAGCGGCAGCGAAGCCAACCTCAACGGTTGCTGGAGTTTTGACAACAAAAACCTGAACGACAGCACCAGCAAGGGCAACAACGCCGAAGGCAAAAACGTGTCCTACCTTGATGTCAAACAAACCGTGCCCAACTACATCCCCTGCCCCACCAACGCGCCCACCATCATCGGCACCGACTACGCCGGCGGCTACAGCACCACGCCCGGGCCTTACCAACGCTGGGATCATGGCTATCGCGTGCGCTACGGCTTGGCCTTTGCCAACGGGTCCATCGAGACCGGTATCAACTGGGGCGACTGGTCTTCCAATGACAACTACTTCTGGCCGACGCTCGAAATCGCGGGCGATCCTTCCGGCATGGCCGACACCCGTGTTGTCTACCGTCAGTTCCAAGGCCAAGACGTCGAACGCATCGCGCGCATCGCCGGCACCGAGACCAGCTACATCCAAGACCACGGCTCGGTCATTTACGACAAAGGCACCACGCTCGCGACAACGAACTAAACCATCCGAGGAGGACAAATATGGGTATTGGTATTCTGACCATCGAAGAAGTTATGAAAATGGTGCTTTCCGGCATGATCAGTTTCTCGGAAGGCGAGGTCCTCGGTTGGATCCTTAGCGGGATTCTCGGCGACAACGATCAGCAACAAGAGATTCTCGACGATCTGGCCAACATGCAGGAACAACTCACCGAAATCGCCGATGAATTGGCCGAGGTCGAAATCACCCTGCAAAAAATCCAAATGGAATTGCAGTGGGATACCCTGTGGCCGTTGGCCCAGCCGAATGTCAACAGCATCAACAACCACTTTTCCGATTTACAAAAACTCAACCAAGCCGACAATCCCAGCGGCCAACAACAAAACGCCCAGCAACTGGCCAACGCCATCCTTGCAGCCAATACCGGCACAGCCAACGACCTGGCCCAAGTGCGGGCGGCCATCTACGGTGAATCCCTGTCCGGCGGGCAACCCGGCTTGCTCGTCGATTGGGGCACGGGCGTCATTGAGCAAATGCTGCAAGGCTGGACCGGCATCGGCCTCAGCATCGAACCCCTGCTTAAGGCGACGCGATCGATTGAGGACTATTTCCGCCTGCTGATCAGCGTGCAAACCCAAGGCACCATCCTCCTGGTGGAGGCGCTTCACAGCGCCAACGATACCGCCGCAATTCAAACGGTCCTCAAGACCTACTACAACGAACTCCACAAACAAAGCGAGCTGTTCCTGCATATGATTGAACAAGCCGTGGTCAGCTATTACGTCGACCAAAAGGTGTTGGGTTCCCTCATCGGCCGTCAAGCGGTCATGAGCCCGTTGCAGCATGCCGACCAGTTCGTCAAACACGCCAACGCGCACCAATTCCCGGACGACAGCCAAGTCCCGGCGTCCATGCAAAACTTCGCCAATCACTACAATGAGAACACCTTAACGGTGCGCATTTGGTACGGCACCGGCACGGGATCACAAGCGTTTAGTACCGGCACCAACCTGGCTATTTCAGCCGGCGACCGACAAAACCCCAATGTCGCCAAAACCCCGGCGACGCTCAGCCTGCAACCGGTGCAAATGGTGCCGCCCTACGCCGCCGTCGGTGATGCCGTTGCCATGGATAGCCTGCAACAGGATCAGCTTGATTTCGACAGCACCGCCACCAGCCCGCCGATTGAAGAGTTCTGGGCGCTGCGCATGTGGCTATTCGACCCGATCCTGCTCTCGAAAAGCACACGACCCTCCTTCTGGGCCGCCAACGTGAACTGGACGGCACAATGGGCCGTGTTCCGCTATACCTTTGTGTTAGGCACCCCAAGCGCTGAAGGTCAGACCTACCAGTTGACGCCGGCCATCCCCAATCAGGACTGCTACACCAACATCCTCGGCACCGGCAACACGGCCCTTCCCTACGGCCAAACCAACGACATCTTCTTTATGGCCAACGCGACAGAAGACGGCGGTAATCCCGACAACATCGGTAGCCCGCCGGTCAAATTGGCCGAACACTACATGGTTAACTTAACCCAGATCCCGGCTTAATCGCAGCGGCCGCAACCGGCCCAACACCATCGCGCCCATCCCGTCCGGGATGGGCTTTTTTCTTGGGCGCTAGTGCGGCAGTTGGTACTGGAATTCGTAAAAATGTCGGCCGTCTTTAATAATGATCTTCATTTGGCCGCGAATGCCGGCCAGCTCGCCCGTCCCCGAGTTGGGGATCACTTCCAAAATTTGCTGCTCGGCGCCGTCGTGCATGGTGGCAAAGTGCTGCACCACGAAACTGCCGGAGCGGCCGTCCAAGGTTCCGGTGATATGCTCCAGCGCCACATAACCCGCCGATGTTTTGACCGGCGTGCGCAGGCTGAGCATTTCACCCACGCTGTGCGCCGCTAGATCGCCTTTAAAAGTTTTGTCCAAAGCCATGCGGCCGAACATCATCCCGTCTTCGCCCTTCAGCGCAGTCTCGAGTGGTTGCAAGCGCACTTCAAATTCACCTTTGGCCGTTTTCATGATGTCCTCCTGATCTAATCCGGCATGGGAACTAACATAAACCATCGCCATGCCCAAAGCTGCCGTCAAAAACATGCGGTATCTCCTCGCGTCCAATCGGGGCCGTCGCGGTTGATGGCAACAGTTGCGGATCGCGGCGCCGGCACACGTGGTAAGTTTAGAAAGCCGGTCACGGTGGGTATTGTAAAAACGCGACAAGACGGCGGTGAACAACGATGGAACGGACCGATTACGAGGTACGCGGCGTGCTGAATTACACACGCGGCCGCCAAAACTACCAACTAACCCGCATCACGCCGTCACCGGCCTTGGCGCCCTACGTGGACGTTTACTGGCTGGCACAATGGGACTTACGGGACCGCGAGCCACATGTGCAGGAGAACATTCCGCACCCCAGCGTGCACCTCGTCATCGAACGCAAGCGCTCCGAGGTGGTCGGCGTGGTCACCAAAAAGTACACCCGGGTACTGGAAAGCGCGGGCGGTGTGATTGGCGTCAAATTTCGGCCAGGCGGCTTTTCGGCGTTTATGCAGGAACCCGTGTCGACGATTACCGATCGGTCGCTACCGCTTGCCGACCTTTTCGGCAGCGCGGCCGACGGCCTGGAAGAAGCCGTTCTCGCCGGCACCGACCCGGAAAGCCAGGCACGGCGACTGGAGGACTTCCTATTGGCACGGCAGCCCGAGCGCAGCGGTTTTTTGGCCAACATTCAATGCGTCGACGCCGTCACCACCTGGATCGCCGATCACGCCGAGGTCACCAAGGTCGATCAGATAGTCGCCCATTTCAACATCACCAAACGCCGGTTACAGCGCTTGTTCCAGGCCCATGTCGGCATCAGCCCGAAGTGGATTATTAAGAAGTACCGCTTGCACGAGGCCTTGGCCCAAATCGAAGAAAAGCCGGTCAACTGGAGCGCGCTGGCCCACGACCTGGGTTACTTCGATCAGGCCCACTTTATTAAGGACTTCAAGGATCTCATCGGCAAGCCACCCAGTGCCTACGCTCAGGAGAACGAGGCAGGCAAGCCCTAGTTAAGGCACCGGTTGCGTTGCCCCCGGATCGTCGTCGGCGGGCTTGTTTTCGGTTGAGGCCGCCGGCGTTTCCTCCGGGGCGACCTCATCCACCGCGGCGGGCGCGGCTTCGGTGGGTAACGCCGGCAGATCGGCCAGCTCTTCCTTCGAGGCCAGCACGCGTTGCGAGGAAGCACGCACGAACAACACATCGCCCACGTCGTCGTAACCTTGGAACAGGTCGGCGCCGAAGTGTTTAACCATCTCGTTGCGGTAACCCAAGATAATCAGGTCGGCATCGCGCGAGTGCTGATTCACCAAAGCTTTAACCGTGTCGGCGTAAGGAATCATGGCAATGTTTTGCGGCGCAATCGGCAAGCGACCCGCACGAATCAGAGCACGCAGGCGATCCTCTTCTTCGGTCATTTTGGTTTCAGGGTAGGCCGCAAAAATCTTGACGGTCCCATTCTGCCAATCGGGATCACCTTGAAGAATGTAAGCCAACAAAATCATCAGGTTGGCGTTGTCTTCGTCCTGGGGCGTGATCCACAGGTGAATTTCGTCGCGGTAGCCGAAGTTGCGGTCGGAACTGGCGAGGATGAAGAAGTCGAACTGGTTGGCGGCAACCAAGGGCACGTGACTGATAATACCGGCCAAATCGGCCGGATCGCGCTTGCTGAACTCCATCAACAAACCATTGTTTTCGTGCCCGCTAACCCCTGGCAACTGAATCACTTGGGAGATGGCCGAGGTTTCGGAGGGCGAAACGATGGTGTCGACAAATACGCGGCCGCGCCCAACGCGAATCAGCCGCAACAGACGCGCCATCACCTCGTCGGCCACCTGCTTGGTTTCTTTCGACAGGTAACCGCGAATGTAGTGGATGTAGGTGCCGAAACCGTGGCGGTGCGACATCCAACGCAGCAGATCGAGCGCCGAGGTACGCGAGAACGTACTTGCGGTAATGCACACCACCGAAGGGCGCCAGTTACGGTCGGCTTGCGAGGTGCGACTCTTTTGCATAAAAATCTGCATTTGGCGGCTGAACTGGAAAATGACGCCCTGGAAAATAGCCGCCAAACCCGACTTGTCCGGGTTGGTGTAGCTAATCGCCAAATAAGCGATGGTCATAATCGTTAAGGACAGCACGGTGTAGAGCGCGTTCATTTGGATCATCATGAAGAAACACATGACCGCGCCAAACAGCGAGATGTACCAACGCGAGTTAAAGGTGGGTCGGTAGGAAGGATCGGCGGCGAAGTGCTCCAGAAACGAAATCAAACAAATCGAACCGTAGGCCATCATGAAAAACATCGAAATGATTTCGGCGACGGAGTTGACGTCGCCCATGGCCACGAAGACCACGGCAATCACCGAGACCACCATGGTTGCGTTAAACGGTTCATTCGATTTGCCTTTGCCTTTGGCCAACCAAGCACCCGCTTCTTTGCCAGGCAATAAGTCGTCCGCGCCGATGGCTTGTAAGGTGCGCGGTGCGACCAGGATTGAGCCAACCGCCGAGGAAAAGGTGGCGCAGGCCAAACCAATTGGAATGATCGGCCCCCAAATCGCGATTTTGCCCATGACCAAGGGATCGGCATTCAGTTCATCCGGTGTGGCGCAATAACCCATGAAGTAGGCGATGGCGAGGTATACCACCATGCCGGTGATCGTCGCCGCCAAGGTGCCCAGCGGAATCGAGCGGCGTGTATTTTTCAGGTCGCCGCTAAGGCCGACGCCGGCGGTCATCCCGGTGAAGGCGGGAAAACAAATCGCGAACACGTAAAAGAAGGGATCGGGGTTGTCGACGCGCGCGGTGAGGAAACTCATATCGTCGGGCGCGGCCGTGATCGGCGAACCGAAAAAGAACAAGACCAGCGACAGAAACAGCACGGCCACAACCACATACAGCACCTTCATGCCCATGTCGGCACCTTTGACGAGCACGATCGCGCACAACGCCAACACGGCGGGCATGCTGACGACGCGCATGTCGGTGATCATTATTTGGTGGTGCGTTTGCAGGTAAGCGAACAGCGGTCGAAAGGCCTCGGCAAAAGCGATCACGTAAAAGGCGACGCTCACCGCTTGCGACAAGAACAGGGCCAGGCCGATAGCGCCACCGATGGTCATGCCGAACGAACGGGAAATAATGTAGTACTCGCCGCCACCCTCAACCTTTTGGTTGGTGGCAATTTCGGCGATGGCCAACGCGGTGGGAATGGTGACCAAGTGACCCAAAAGGATGATCAGAAACACGCCGAGCACGCCGACATGGGCCACCGCATACCCGAAACGCAAGAACATGATCGCACCCAAAATGGTGGAAATGGCGGTCAGGAAAACCGGAGCGGTTCCCAATTTTTGCGCGGATTCATTCACGGCACAGCCTCCGTATTTTAGGGACTCAAGCCGATGTCGCGGAACGACACCAAACCGGGATGAGCCAACCAACGTCAAACACCACAGCCGTTTTCAAACAATTAAAAGAGAGCACCATACTACCACGCTCCGGTGCCAATCATGCCGCGATTTGGTCCGGCATCACCAACCTCGGTGCCGACGGTTGAGAAAAACACGACCATCACCACAACACTTGCTTTTTCACCGACAAACCACCAGATTAGGCTTATTCAAATTTTTAAAATTTTCTATGGGTTCGCGAAAAACAGGCACGCAATAGACAGGGCCTGCTTTATGGTTGTTTTTCGCCGGCCCGGCCAACAAAGGAAGGTTGAGGGTGCGCACAACGCTAAAATTATGGCTTTGGTGTTTCACTATTTGGTTATCGATGAGCGCTGCTCATTCGCAAGAGGGCCCGGCGCGCAATGTCCTGATCACCCTCGATGATCGGGTCGTACGTGAATTTGACCAGCCGACCTGGCTGGACACGGAAACTTTCGATACGGTGCCCGACCGCATTCTCCAGTTTTACCTGGCACCAACGCATCACTACATCTTTTATGTCACGGTCCAGGGTTTGCTCCGCCGCAATACCGATAGCAGCGCACGCACCCTGATCGCCGCCGACATCGACGAACCGCTGCAGGTGATCGTGGACGAAACCAACCAAACCTTGCTGTGGTTAACCGAAAGTGCCTTGTTCACCTGCGATTTTGACGGCGACAACTTCGCCGAGTTGTTTACCAATCCCAACGTCACGCGCGTCAAATACGTGGCCGGTGTCGGCTTTTATTACGCCCGAGGGGACGAACTGTTCCTGCGTGACATGAGCGATTTGAGTCTGGAAAGTTTGGTGTTCACCTTTGATCGCACGGTTGGGAACTTCGACATAAACGCCAATCGCGATACCGTTTATTACACGCTCACCAGCGGTGGCGATTTGTTCCGCGCCCCACTCGCGGGCGGCACCATCGAGCGCCTGACCACCACCGCACCGGTACGCACCTTTCGCCTCGGTGACAACGATAACCTGATTTATTTCTATGCCAACCAAGGGCTGTGGACACTACCCGAAAGTGGCGGCGACCTGACACAAGTCCACCTACTCAATCCCAACCCGAGTTGGGTCGCCTTCGATTTCGACCAGAACATGCAGTGGTTTTTGTTGGACGACCGCCTGATTTACCGCGTGCCGTTTAACCTGGGCACCAACAACGGTTCGCGCCAATGGATTATGGGTGTTCACTACGACAGCAGGCGCACCGCCTTTTACAACGAGCGCATCGTCACCTACGATTTAGAACGGCTGGGTTGGTGGATTTCCGATTTCCCATCGCTTGACTTCCAACCTTTTGCCGGCGCCGCCAACTTTCCCAGTGACGATGCCCAATTGCGTTTCATCCCCGGCCGCGACGATTTCTACTGGTTCGACGAAACGCAAATCCTGAATTTCGACAGCAACGGTATTTTGTTGACGACCTTGCCGGTGTCGTCCGCCACGCGTTTGATCGACGTGGTCGTGGACGCCGGCGCGCAAAAGCTGTTTATTCTGCGCGAAAGCAGCGGTGATACCGAATTGCTGGAAACCGACCTGTCGGGCGGGAACGAGGTTTTGTTACATACCCACGACAGCATCATCAACCAATGGTGGCCCGACCCGGTCGCCAATCGTCACTACCTGCACAATGCCAATCATATCGAAGCCTACGACGGCGACTTTAACCCCGTCACAAGCTGGTCACCGGGCGCAGGTGCCTTGTATTACGACCAGCCGGGCGGACGTTTTTTCCGCCTCGAAGCAGAAGACCCAGTGGTGTGCACGCGCAACAACTTGCTGTGGACGATGACGCCGCGCGACACCCACCTGGACCAATTGCGCCAGGGCGTGTTGCGTGACGGACCCTTCGTGGACGGACACTGGGATAGCGCGACGCAAACACTGGTGGGCTTCGACCAGCCAGGTTACGCCTTTGATCGCTTCACTTTACAGCACCCCACCCTTTCACCCGCTGTCGACATGCCCGAGACCATCGTAAACCTGAGCATCGACAACGACAACGGCCGCGCTTTTTGGATGGATCCAGCCATGGACGGCATCATGATGGGCGATTGGCCGCCGAGCGACAACCCACCGCAACGGGTGATCAGCGGCTTGTTCAGCGCGGGTCGGGTCAAATACGTTCCTGGCAACCAAAAGCTCTACTATCACGATGCCTGGAACCAGGAACTGCGCGAAGCCAACGCCGACGGCAGCGAAAGCCGCGCGCTGGTTACATTGGGCGACTTCGACAACCCGACGGACTTCAGCGTCGACCCCGTCGGCGGTTACTTCTTTTATGTGTACCGTGGCGGCTTGGACCGCATCGCCCTGAGCGACCTAACCAGAACCACCCTGATTCGCTCGGTCGGCAACGCCCGTGAACCCAGCATGAAACGAGCCTCGGTTGCGTTCAACCCGCACGATGGTCGCCTCTATCTGGGTTACATCCCTTCGCTGCTCTCGCCCAACGGCAACATTTACGACTTGGCAAGCCTGGCTATCGACGGCACCGACATCCAAGCGATCCTTACGGGCGACCACGTCTACGGCGCGATTGAGGTCGATCCCTACCAAAACCGCGTCTACTTCGTGCACACGGTCGACTACTGCCCATACCGTTCCAGCTACTTGCGTTACGGCACGCAGATTTACGCACTGGAACCGGGCGCCGCCGGCCCCGAGCTGCTATTCGACTTCCCCGAACCAGACCTGTTCTCGAGCCTCACGGTGTGGCGCCGGCCGCTTACGGCGTTGCTGGTCCGCCTGGCCTGCTGGGGCGAAACAACGGGAACCACGCCCAGCATCCTCGACCTGATCGCCTGCCTCAACGGAAGCTGCACAGGCAACACCTGCGCGGAGAAGCGAGACTGGTAGCCTAAGCCGGCACAACATTTAGTGAAGTTCGGGCGGAATTTCCGCTTGCCAGGCTCCCCAATCATCACCTTGCCAGTAGCGAAAGCGCGTTGCCGCATAAACGGCGGTTACCTCTTTATCAGGTGAAAAGCGATGCTCATCGATGAATTTATGCGTTAGATTTAAGTCCGAATCAAACAACATATACATGGCATATTCGGGTTTCTTGCCCCAAATCATCGATATGTGGTCCGTTTTATTGAGGAAGATCGGTTGCTCAAGTAGATAGCAATCAAAAACCAGGTACCGCTCAGCCTCAATTTCGGGGATGTCTTTTAGGTAATAATAATTTCGACGATCCTCGGTCGGGATGGATTTAGGCGAAACAGGTTGCAATTGAACGATTCGATCAAGAAAAACAGCGCTATCAATGCGAAATAACGAGGGAACATAACTTCCTATACGCTTTTCTCTTGCATTAAGACCGGCCCCGACAACCAATTTTCCGTTCAATGACATAACATTATGCATGCGCCCTGGATGGTATAACCGACCGCGCTCAACCGGTTGCCGCAAGTCAGCCTCATACAGGACAATACAGCCGGGAAATTGTTGGCGGCTCACAAAAACCGCCGCCCACCCGGAAAATGAGGGTGTATCAACCCAATTAATGGAATGACATGCCAAGACATCATTGATTTCCTCACCGCGCGCGGTCACCACTGACAGATTGGGCGGCGTAACCTCGCCACTGTTCTCTAAATCGTGGTAACGAAGGGTTCCACTAATCCGTTCAGCAAGTAGACGTGGCCGAACGCCGGCAGGCGGCAAAGCAGCATAGCCTTGCAACCCAACGCGTTTCATAGCTTGTGCTAAAAGATGGCCGGTTGCATCAGGAGACTGCCAGATAGTACGTGGCCGTGAACCAAGGGGTCCAGTCACCAACAGACGGTATACCAAACCGGTGGGGCCAGACACCAGGTTGTAGCCCGCAACATCCAGAGTCGGCGACGGCTTGGTGAAGAACCATACCAAACCACCCAAATTAAAAAGAAGGACCAGGCCGAACAACCAATACCAACGGGCATTCCAAATAAACCGTGCACCTGGCGGGCCAAAACGAAATTTAGCAGCAAAGAGGTTGCTTTTTCCAACAGCAACATCCCGTTTGGGAGACTGATCGGCAGATGCAACAGGAAACAGCTTCTCTTGACCGACACCTTTTTCGGAGGCGCTCGTACCACCTTGTACCAAATTTAAGTCTTGCAAGTGTTGGCTGACACAGGTGTCAACGGCCTGTTTGGTTGTCCAGACTCGTGGCTTTTTACCTCGATATTCACGATGTATTTGTAACTTATTTTCTTTTTCTAAATCCTGCATCGTCCGTTCTGAATAACAGGCATATTCGGCTATTTTCCTCCAGCCCACTAAACGATTTTCATCATCTGGTTCCATGCCGCCTCCGATATAGTTTTCAAGAACGCGGAAAAAACTTAAAACAGCAACAAAGTTAACACTATATTTGCCAGGCACTTCCTATTAAGTTCGGCTTCTGCGTGTTGTCGATTCAACCTAGCTGTTTTATGGTTTCTTCGACAACTCCTATTACAGCTAAAGCAAAAAAAATTCGACGACATTTTTTAGCTCAAAAACAACAAACTAAAAGACAACGTTCACACCACAATCAACCAACATAATTTCGTCTTTCACACATAGATACTTTCATAACGGCGTATTTCTGGAACAATCACCCACGCGGACTCGCTTCACGCCACATGCCGTGCATGCCCTTGTACGCTTTGATTTACACAATTCGCATCATTTCTTCACCTGCTTACAAGCACCTAATCACCCACTTGGAAAATTGAAAGGAGTTGGCTTATGCAAAAGGACACCAAAATTCTCGTCATCAACACCGGCGGCACATGGTGTATGACCACCAAACTCGAGACCGGTTACCGAGTTCCCGCCCAGACAGGTGATCAATTTGACTTGGTGGGTCGGATCCCGATGCTCCAATCGTTGTGCGATCTCTCAGCGATTGAACTTTTCTCTAGGGATAGCAGTAATTTCACCCCACACCAATGGCACTTGATCGCGGAAGCTGTGGTCAACCACTATGCCAAATTCGACGGCTTCGTCGTTCTCACTGGTACGGACACGCTGCAGTTTACAGCCGCCGCCTTGGCCTTTGCACTACAAGGGACACAGAAACCTGTGGTCGTAACCGGTGCACAACTGCCCCTGGATCAGCCAGGCTCTGATGCTGCCACCAACATCATCAATAGCGTGCGTCTCGCTTGTTTGCGCCAAGGTTGCCGAGAAAATAGTGCCTGCGTCCAAGAGGTGGTGGTGGTTTTCGGCTCCAAAATCATGCGCGCCACCCGCTGTCACAAGGTTTCCGAAAATCGCCTGGAGGCATTTGATTCGGTGAACTTTCCGACTCTGGGCCGCTTCGGGATTCACCTCGAACTGGACGACCACTTGTTGCTAAAACACAGGCTCCCCTTCCGCCCTGAGACGCGATTCAATCCAGATGTGACTTTGGTTTATCTGTACCCCGGCATCAAACCGGGGTATCTGTTGCAGGTGGGTGAACAAAGCGCGGGCTTGGTGATTGCCGCATATGGCGCGGGTAACGTGCCTACCTGTCAAGAGGGCGGCTTTCTTTCGCTAATCCCTACCCTTGAAAAGCTAAATCAGCGCGGTAAACCCGTCGTTTTAACAACGCGGTGCATTACCGGACAGACAGAACCCCATCTGTATGAGACGGGCTTTTATGCGGGTCAGGCAGGTGCCATTAGCGCCGGGGACACCTCACCGGATACAGCCTTCGTCAAACTGTCTTGGTTGTTGGGGCCCAAAAACGGACAGGACCGGACCTCAGCGGCAGTTGATCTGAATTGGCTATGCAGCCAAGTATTGGCGTCACTTTGCGGCGAGCGTCAACCGGCGGAATCAGCAAGCCAGATGACGCCGGTAAGAGAAACAGCGTGTCGTCGAACCATATCGTCAATCAACCACCGTCAGGGTTCGTTTGAAAATTGGCAGCCAGGCGATCCTTTCCGTCGTGGCAACCGCTGCATCGTGACCCGTTCTTTGGAAAAAGTCCGGTCGTTTGACGCACAAATGGGTTTTCGACCAATTTCCGTTGGTCGGCATAGCCACGTATCTTAGAACCTACACGAAGGTAGGTACCGGTCCTAGCGCTGGTACTTTTACCGCCGGCGCATCTGACCCGTAGGGGCCGACCACGAGAAGCCAAATCCCATCGGCCTTCGGTTCTCATTAGAGTAATCACAGACCGGCGGCAGGGCTTAAGCGGTGACGTCGAGGGGGGCGTTGGGATCGATGGTGGTTGAGGTGGCGGGCGCCGCGGCGGCTTGATTCGCGGCGGGTTCAGCACGACTTTCGCCGGTGCGCTCGCCTTCGTGGCTTTCGTGACGTTCCTGGTAGGCTTCGCGGCGCTCTTCGGCGTCGCCGTTAAACATCTGGCGCTGCTCGAAGGCCTGGCGGCGCTGCTCGTTTTGGTCTTTGGTGTCGCGTTCCTCACGCACGTCGAAGCGCTCAAAGTCCATGCCGCGCTCACGCATGGATTGCTCTAATTCCGCCTGGCTGTCGCGGATCAGTCTGGCCGTGCGGCTCGATTGCGTTTCGATTTGGGCCTGCATTTGGTCGCCTTCACGCGACACGGTAATACGCACTTCGCCCAACTCGGCCGGCTTCAACTTGACGGTCACCGATTTGGGGCGGATCAAGTACGCCTCTTCCATGCCTTCTTCCAGCATTGAGAAACCCGGTTGTGGGAAGGATTCACGGGTGGTCGCTTGGCTTTCCGAGCTCGCTTCGGCGCGTTGGTTGGCCTGCTGTTGCACGGCCGCAAAGGACAGATCGCCGCCACGTCGCGCCGCAACGGTGCTTTCCGTGGCGCCACTGCCGCCGGCGTTGCGCTGGAACAGGAAACCCTGGTTGAAGTCTTGGTCGGCGTGACTGGCCGTTTCCGCTGCTTGCCAGGCGGTGGTGTTCATATCGACGCCGGCCGGCCGTGCTTCCTGGGGGCGCGGCGCGGGCCGCTCGCGCGCGCCGGCCTGAGCCAAGGCATCGCGCAGGGCATGGGCGCCCTTGCCCCGTTCAGAGGCTTTGGTCGCACCCACTTGGGTTGTTTTTGTCTCGCTTTTACTTTTACTTTTGGCCGGTTCACCATGGGTACGCACGGTCTCGGGTAAGACCGGTTTGGCATCCATTTTCGCTTGCGCGGGCTGTTCTCGCGGTCGATCGACGGGCACACGCGCCATGCGTGGTTTGGCCACTTTGACTTTTTGTTTTTCGTAATGAATGTCGGTTACCTCGGCACCCATTTCACGGGCAGCAGGGTCGCGGCTTATATCGGCGACACCACCCTTGGGCGTTTGGGTGTTCGCCTTAGCGGTGGCGGCACCTTGCTTCGGCTTGCCGGCCCTCCGGCCTGAGTCGACCGCACCCTTGGTGTGCGGCGTCGCACCTTCTTCGGCCGCCTTTTGGGCTAAGGCGGATTCTCCCGGTTTGGCTTGCTGCTCCGCCGAGGTCATTCGTTTGGTACGCGTCAAGGTAGGTACCGGTCGTCCATCTTTTTGTAACTGTTCGAGGATGGCGGCGGCTTTGTCGCCGTCTTTGGCGCTCAATGACTTGGCAAGGGCGCCAACGTCGACCTTGCCGTCTTTTTTGCCGGTACTGATCCCACTTTGGTCGCCTTCTTTGGCGACCGCGCCCAGCTTGGCCATGGCGTTGCCGGCTTCGGCACCGGCCGATTTCTTCAGCAAACGCACGCGTGGCGTGGTTTCCACGGCCGAGGCTTTAACCGGGGCTTCAGTGGTTTTGCCGGCCAATCCGACGGCGGTTTCTGTTTCACCCGCCTTTGTTTTGCTTTTAGGGTGTTTGCCCTTGGCTTTGCCGGCAACGGTTTGGGCGGCTTGTTCGGCGGCGGCCCATTCTTCCAATGCACCCAACAATGGTTTGCGCTTGCGACCCTCGCCTTTTTCGCCTTTTTCGCTTTTCAAATACGCCAGCGCTTCGCGCAACAAACGTTCGCTATCCTCTTCGCCTGCTTTGCCGGTGCCACCCTTAATCGGACGCTTGGCGCCAAGCCCGACCAACTCGCCTTTACTTTTGCCGGCTTTGAGTTTGGCTTTTTGCAGCGCTTGCCACAGTGTCGACCCACCGCGATCTTGGAGTTGTTCCAGTAAACGACCCATCTCGCCACGATCCAAGCCGGCGAGCGCGTTACTTTTTGCCGAGTGCTGACCTTTGCCGGCAATTTTTGCCGAGCCAATTCGGGCTTTGTCGAACAAGGCAAAGAACAACGATTTGCCGGCCTTTTTGCCTTTTTTGCCCGCACGGGCACCCAAGGTGCCGCCTTCTCCGCCGAGGGTCGAAACTTTCATGAGCCACTCTCCTATGGGACGCTGTTTTGCCCCGATGCCGGTTTCGCTCGCAGAGTTCCCGATAAAAATGGGCTCATCGAGGTGCGAACGTGTCCACAAACCGAATCGTTTCAAGCACTTCATCAAACGTCGCCATCCGTGGCGAAACACCGCAACCAAGTCGCGATTGCGGACCAAGTCAAGCCACCAGACGGTGCACAAATTCGGCAAGCAGCCTCACACATAACTGAGGCGCGGCCGGCACAGCCCCGAACAGAAACCCTTTGGAACGAGCCTAGTTGGTTTCTTCGAGTTTTCCGGTACCAATGGCGGCATGGATACGAGCAGCAATTCTCTTGCCATTTTCGCCGAGCTCGGCGACCTCGTCGATCAGCTTGGCCGACTTCTTCTTTTTCATGCGTTTTACCAGCGCCACGGCGACCATCGGCTCCTGTGTGTAGAGCTTGATAAAGTCGGGCGCGGCCACCTGCGGGCGCCGCGATTCGTAGTGTTGCACCAATTGAATGGGAATCTCGAACTCGTCCTGGCCACTGCGAAACGAAGCAATCGCGTTTTGAATCTGTTCCTCACGCGCACCCAAAGCTTCGTCTTGGTTTTTGAGTTCTTCCAACAACTGCTCAATGCGACGTTTCTGCTTGGCGGCGATTTCGCGTTCGGCCAGCATGGCTTCGCGTGCCGCGCGCAAGTCTTCCAAGGAAACGGCTTTGGTCGCTTCTTGTTCTTCGGTTAAAGGTGCTTTGGGTTCTTCGGTGGCGGCCGGTTCTTCGGTAGGCTGCTCGGTCGGCGCTGGGTCTTGCGCCCTCAGGTGGCGCAATCCGAATAAGGCGCCCACAAGCAGCACGGCGGTGAGGGTGAACTTCTTCATCAACCATTCCCCCGCTTGAGCAAATCCAACTCCTCAATTTCCCGTTGAAACTGAGCCTCCACCTCGGCTTGGTGATCGGTTTTTTGGTATTCCTTGAGCTTTTCCATGGCCTTTTCTTCTTTCATGCGCAGGGCCAGGTTGTCGCGCTGGATTTCCAAATCTTTTTCCTGCTTGGCCAGGGTTTCGCGCAAAGTTTCTTCGCGCTGTTTGAGGCCGGCACGGTAGTGATCGGCGGTTTGCCGCCAAAAATGCCGGTTAATGCGTGGGTCGCTGGGGGTTTGGAAGGAAGCCTCAAAGGCTTCGCGTGTTTCGTCTAAAGCGCGGCGTGTATGGGTAACGCGAGCCTGGGCAATGGCCAGGTCGCGTTCCGCCTGCTTGCGATGAATGCCGCGCACTTTTAAGACGCTCTCCAAACGGAACTGAAATTTCTTCACGCACGCCTCGTTGCAATTAGGTGGTGCTCAACGGCCCGTCGCCGCGCACAAATTGGTTGATATCCAAGCCGAAAATTTCGGCGAGATGGGCCAGCGCTTGGTCGTGGCTGGATGCTTCCTCGGTGGTTTGCCGCAGAAAAGCTTCAATGTGTTCGTTAAAGGCAATGGCTTGGTCGATGTTGGGATTGGAACCGGCGGCGTAGGCACCGATGTTAATTAAGTCTTCGGCATCGACGTAGGTGGCCATGAGATCGCGCACCTTGCCGGCGAGTTGAATTTGCTCATTGGAGACCAAACTCTTCATAAGCCGCGACAGCGAGGCGAGAATATCGATGGCGGGATAGTGGTTCTTGCCGGCGAGTTTGCGGCTCAGAACAATGTGGCCGTCGAGAATACCGCGCACGGCATCGGCAATGGGTTCGTTCATGTCGTCGCCCTCGACGAGCACGGTGTAAATGGCCGAAATGCTGCCTTGGTGGAAGTTGCCGGCGCGTTCCAACAACTGTGGTAAGAGCGCAAACACGGACGGGGTGTAACCTTTGGAAGAAGGCGGCTCACCCGCACTAAGGCCAACCTCACGCTGGGCCATGGCGAAACGGGTAACCGAGTCCATCATCAACAACACGTCGCGACCTTGATCCTTAAAGTACTCAGCAATGGCGGTGGCGGTCAGGGCGGCGCGCATGCGGATGAGTGGCGGACTGTCGGAAGTAGAAATAACCACGACGGACCGAGCCAGGCCCTCGGGTCCAAGGTCGTCTTCCAGAAACGAGGCCAGCTCGCGGCCGCGTTCACCAACCAGTGAGATGACGTTGATATCCGCCGAAGATCGGCGGGCGATCATGCCGAGTAGGGTCGATTTCCCCACCCCCGAGCCGGCAAAAATGCCGACGCGCTGGCCTTTCCCGCAGGTCAACATGCCGTCGATGGCGCGGACGCCGGTGGAAAAAATATCGCGAATCGGTTTGCGCGACATGGGGTTAATCGGCACGCCTTGAATGGGATAAAAGCTGTCGGTCTTGATCGGCGGCCCTTCGTCAATCGGTTGACCCTGGCCATCGAGCACACGGCCCAACAATTCGGGCGAAACACCCACGCTGGGCAAGGTACCGGAAGCCTCGACGATGTCGCCCAGTTTAATGCCGGTGGTGGTGCCGAGCGGCATGAGTAACACGCGGTTCTCTTGGAAGCCGATCACCTCGGCAAGGTAACCCCCAACCCCCTCGTGGCCGGCAATGGTGCACAACTCGCCAATGCGCGTGCTTGGTCCTTGCGATTCAACCACCAACCCGGACACGCGGGTAACGCGGCCGACCAAAAGGTAGCTGGGCGCGCTGTCAATCAGCTTTTTGAGTTTGTCGACGGCGATCATGACGGTTTCTCAAAGTGTTGTTGGACGTGGTTTTGTAATTGTTGAAACTGAATTTCAATGCGCGCATCCAACTCGCCGGCGGCGGTATCAATGCGAAAGCCACCGCGCGAAAGTTGCGGATCAACGTCCAAATGGACGGAGGTACCCAACCACGACTGCCGTTCGTTTTCCGAAAGCGACGAAATAAAGGTGTGGTCGACCGGGTTGAGAAAAATGGTGATGTTGCGGCGGTGTTTAAGCGTGTTCACGGCATCTTTGATCATCGGCAAAATCGCTTGCGGGTTGGAGCTGAGCTCCGCTTTTAATACCTTCTGTGCGGTGTGCCAGACCAGGTCGAGAATATCGAGCTGGAGTTGGTCTAGCATGAGCGAACGCATTTGATCGATTTGCGCCAGCGAGAACTGGTAGTGGTTGAGCATCTGTTGCAGGTGTTGGTCGGCCATAATTTCGCCGGTTTTGCGGCCTTCTTCCAGGCCCTTCTCGTAGGCGTCGCGTTCGATAGCGCTGGCATGTTCCTGAGCGCCGCGAATGATGAGATCCGCTTCCTCGCGCGCTCGTGCAATCAGCGACTCGACGTCGACCTGTTGACCGTGATTAACCGGGGCGGTCGGCCCGCCACCACCGCCGCTAAAAGCGGGATCCTGAAAGGCATCGAGTTCAGCATCGGCCTCGAGCGAGTTTGGCGACGGAAAATTGGGATCGCCGTCCTCGGACTCGTGGCGGACGGCGTCGAATTGGAACTGATTGGTGGAAATCGACTGGCGATTTTTGATGATTCTACGTGACATACTCGTCGCCTCCACCGGATCCACCAATCGTAATAATGCCCTCTTCTTCGAGCTGGCGTACCACTTCGACGATTTGGTGTTGGGCCTTTTCGACTTCCTTGAGCTTGACGGCGCCCAGGTACTCCATTTCCTCTTTCAACATCTCAACGGCACGCGACGACATATTGCGGAAGACCTGCGCCTGCAGCTCCTCGGAGGTGCCCTTGAGCGCGTAGCTGAGCACTTTGCGGTCGACGCGTTTGAGAATTTCGGAGATGCCCTGGTCGTCGATGAGCAAGATGTCGTCGAAGACAAACATCAAATCGCGAATCGAAGCGGCGAGATCGGGGTTGATTGATTCGATTTTTTCCAGAACTTGACGGCCGACGTTGCGTTCCATGCGGTTGAACATCTCGGCAACCGCGCGAACCCCACCGTATTCTTCCACGTTGAACCCCCCGATGGCTTCCAGCTTTTGTTCGAGGATAAGTGAAATACGGCGAATAACCTGTGGCGAGATTTCTTCCAAGGAGGCCATGCGCATGGCGACCTCGGCGCGCAAGCTTTCGGGCAAGGCGGCAAGCACGTCGGCCCCGTGAGAAGCGTCCAAGTGCGCCATGATGAGGGCGACGGTTTGCGGGTGCTCGTTCTGAATAAATTTGGCAAGCTGTTGCGGGTTGGCGCGTTCCAAGGAGGTAAAACCGGCGGACGCTTCGAGTGCGCGTGCCAGACGGTCGACAATTTTGCGCGCCATGTCGGGACCAACCGACTTGATCAACAGTTTCTTGGCAAACTCGATGCCGCCCTGGGTAATGTACTTCTTGGCCATGGCCATCAGGTGAAATTCTTCAATCACCTGGTCGGCAATTTCGGGCTGAATGTGTTTGAGCATGGCGATTTCGCGCGAGACTTCTTGAATCTCATCTTCTTCCAAACACTTAAAAATTTCGGCAGCGATATCGTCACCCATCGCGATCATGAGGATGGCGGCTTTCTGCACACCTTTTAGATCTTTGATATTACTGACGACAACGCTCATAACCACCTCGCGACGGTCGGTGACGATGGAAATCCACCGTTAGTTGGCAAACCGGTGCCTCCATTGTAGCGGATGCAAGCACGGCGTAGGCAAAGGACCCTCATTAATCGTCCTCCAACAGCCAAGTCCGCACCAGACCGGCGACCGCCTCGGGATCTTGCTGGGTCATCTCGACCAAACGTTTCTTCATAATTTCGGTTTTCGAAAGCTGCGCGTTCGGAATCGCCGATTCGATTTCGGCTTCCAGTTCGGATTCCAGCTCGGCCACGGTTTTAGGCGGGCCCGACGGCAAGGCGGCGGCAATCGCCGGTTCTTCCAATTGGGCTTGCTGCAGAATCGGCGCGACGAAGCGGCGGAACAGCGAGATACCGAGCATCAGGAACAGGACAAACATAATGAACTGCAGCACAAACGGCGTCCAACGGTTGACGTAATCGAGCAACAAACCGGTGTTCATTGACTCGCGCTCGCGTTTGCTGATGATCGGCTTAAAGGGAAAGTTTTGAATGCTGAGGTAATCGCGGCTGTTGACGAAGCCGGTGGCACCAATCACCAAGTCACGCACTTTGTTGATCTCATCCTGGGTCAGCGGTACCTGTTTGGTTTCAATCCAATCGGGTTCGGTTTTGGTAAGTTTGTCGAATAAGTTGGGCTCGCGCGTGGTTTCTTCGGTTTCCTTGTAGTCGAGCTGCAGGGCAATCGAAATTTTTTCGACGTTAAACGGCTGCATGCGCGTGCTGGTCTTGCGACTGTCGACGAAAAACTGATTGGTGGTGTTGTCGCGCGCGATGGTCGAACCGGAATCGTTGGCGGCGTTCTGCGGTAGCCCACCCTGAACGGTATTGGCACCGGCGCCGACGTTGCCCTGCACGCCGGAATCGCGGTTGATGCGCTCCGTTTTGGTCTGTTGGTTGTAAAGCTGCGGTTCGCCCTCGGCGTCGGCGCCACCGTAAGTGGTTTCCACCTGCTCGACCTGATCAAAATTGACGTCGAGCGAGACCTTGGCAATCGCCTTACCGGGCCCGAGGAAGGACTCCACCAACAGGTTTATTTTTTGTTCCAGGTCCTGCTCCATTTTGGAGCGAACGTCCAGATTAGACTGGGTAAAACCCATGCTGTCGTCGTCCACGCTGGGCGCGGTCAGCAAGTTGGAATACTGGTCGGTGATGGTGATGTCTTTGTAGTCGGCACCCTCAATCGCGGCGGCAATCTGTTGCTGCATACCGCGAATTTGCGCTTTGGAAAACTTGCCGTTGCGTTTGGTCACCAACAAAACGCCGGCTTTGGCCGGGGTCGACTCGTCGGCAAAAGGCGAATCTTTGCCGGGCGTAATTTGCACGTTGGACTTGAGGATCATCGGGTTTTGCATGAGCATTTGCTCGATGTTGGTTTCCAAGGCACGCAATTTCTGCAGCTTCATCATGGTTGCGCCCGATTTGAGCGGATTGGTGTCGTCCAACAGCTTCCAACCGTCGCGGCTCTCAGGGCCGAGGTCGAGGGCTTCGAATTGGGTGCGCAACTCCTGCACCCGCGACTCCGGTACTAAAATGCGCCCCGTCGAGGAAACCTCAAACTCGACCTGGCGCGTGCGCAGTTCCTCTTCAATTTGGACCTGCACGGAAGCTTCCAACTTTTGATTGAACAATGGTTGTTTCTCTTCCTGGGTCGCATAGTGGAACACACTAAACAGAAAAACAATCGAGGCAACGACAATAATACCGACGGCGACCATTTGCCCGGCGTTGAGTTGAGCCAAGATGCCGCGAATCCCGGTTTCACCGGATCCGAGGCGTGGATCTTCAGCCATAGTCGCCGTCCTCCTTGGTTGTTAAGTTGCGGGCGCCGTCCGTGACGCACGCGCGGCGGGACGTCCTTCCGTGGCCGCCCCGCTTGGGTTAACTGCTAAATGGTACTTTTCGAAATCTCTTTGTAAGCTTCCACAATTTTGTTGCGCACGGCCATCATCATCTTGAACGAAGAGTCGGCTCGCTGGACGGCCAAAACCGTCCCATGCAAATCCTTGTGATCGCCTTTCATCAGTCCGGCAATTTGGTCGTCGGCGGCGTTCTGCAACTGGTTGACATCGCTAATCGCTTTTTTCAACACCCCGGCGAAGTCGTCACCGGCCGCCGGCTTGGGTTTCGGCTTGGCGGCTTGAATCAGTTCGGGATTGCTGAGAATGCGCTCAATGCTCATAACAACTTCCTCAGGTGTGCGGCTGTTTAACCGCGCAGCAGATCAATGGTGCGGTCAATCATAGAACGGGCGGAACGGATTGAGGCCAGGTTGGCTTCATAAGAACGCTGCACGCCAACCATGTCGACCATTTCCACGGCGGGGTTGATATTGGGATAAGCGACATACCCGGTGGCATCGGCATGGGGATGATCCGGCTCAAATTTGAGGCGCATCGGTGCGGGGTCCAAACTAATTGCGGTCGCACGAACGCCGTAAATCTCTTCGTCGTGCGCGTCGCCCATTTCGCGCTGCAAGGTCGTTTCAAACTCGCTGCGCGGCATCGCTTCCACCACCAACTGACGCCGAACATAAGGCTGCTCGGTCCCTTCCACGCGCGTGGTGTTGATGTTGGCGATATTGGAGGCAACCAATTGCATGCGTTGACGCTGGACGCTTAAGCCCTGCGCGTTAATCTCGATGGCACCGTATAAGGACATATCACTCACCTTCTTCCCAATCTGTGTTCGCCGCGGCGGTTATGCAAGTTTTTAGCGCATTAACTCGTTGAGCAAGCGGGCTTTGCGGTTGAGAAACTGGGTCGCCAAAGAAAAACGCCCGCTGTTGTGCGCCAGTTTCGCCATTTCCTTGTCGACGTCGACGTTGTTGCCGTCGATGCGCATGGTGATGTTGCTGTCTTCGTCTTCAATCTGATAATCGCCGTACTCAATTATCTGACCGCGCCCTAAAAAAGGTTGTCCATTGGGGCGGGATGTCGGCGTCATTTCCACTTGTTCTTCGTAATCGCGCATGATGGCTTCAAAATTAAGATCCTTCGCCTTATAGCCAGGTGTGTCGACGTTGGCGATGTTGCCCGCAAAAAGCTGTTGGCGCATGGCACCCACGTCGAGCGCGGTTTTTAACAAGCCGTATTTTCGTTCGTTACCTAAGGGATCCATCATGGCGTTCCTCCATCCGTCGCCGGAATAAAGAAGCAAGTGTTGTACCAATTCCAAAAATTGCTTATCTACATTATTTTCAAGCAATTAATTTTGTAGCCCGGCCAGATTCAATAAGCGAAGCGCGTGCCGATTCGTCTCGCGCCCCGATAAGCACCCGGTTCCCACCAGGGCTGACGGGCTAACACCATGGTTTTTCACGGCTTTCAGGATTCAACCGCGTCACCGTCACCGCGCACCCGTGCCGCCGCCGCTCGCCCTTATCATCAACGAGGTGGCCCATTCAGGCAGTGTCTCACAGGGCATTAATCCCGTCTCAAAGCTACAAACGTTCTTATTCCAATACTTTAACCAAACAAACCAAGCGAACGACTCAGTGCACAAGGTCACTAGGCAATTTTTGCCGCCAAAACCAATCAGGCAATAATTGCCGCCCGCAACGGCATCCGCCGGCGGCAATCCTTGCCTGGCTAACAGGATTGCCCGCGAAACCAGGCGACCACGTCTTGGAAATGCGTGGTTTCCGCGCCAGGATCCGTCAATATATCGATATGACCATAGTCTTTGCCGGCACCGTTTGCCCGCGACAGCACACGCAGCGCCGACCGATCACCGCCGTATTCATCCATAAAGCGGCGAATATCCTCGGCCTCCGCCATGACACGATCGCGCACGCCGGTGAAATGCAGGACGGGCAAGGGTTCGACGCACTGCAGGGCGGCGGCGTAATCAAAACCGTCATCGCTGTCAATCCAGGCCGCCCCCCGCAACCACGCCCGCGTTTGCCGGTAAAACTTCCGCGTTTCGGCATCATCGCCAAATCCCAAGCGACGACCGTGAACAAACCCAAAGCATCGCGCCTGCAGCGCCCCCCAGGTATCAAAGCCAATGTTTAATATGAGTTTCTTGGCCAAACTATCGCGGCGTATCACGCGTTTCGACCCAAAAAACACAGCCGCCATTAGCGATTCGCGCATTTCGGGGAAACGAGCCAGAAAACTCATCAACATGGCGCCGCCCCAGGAATGGGCCACCCAAAAGGCGGGCAGCCGTGACCGTAACTGGTGGACGGCGGCGCACACGGCAGGCAGATCCTCGAGCAAGGCTTCGGTTTGCCCATAACGCGCGGAGCGACTCACGCGCGGTCTTCCGCCGCCACGCCCGCGCAGATCGACGACATAAGTATCAAAACCCTGCCGTGCTAGATAGGGAGCCAAACCTTTACCGCTTTGAGAATAAAAAATGCGGCCGTTGCCAAGCGATCCGTGCAACATCAAAACCGGCGGCCCACTCCCGGGCGGCCCGGGAGTGGGCCGCCCGACATCGGCGGCATAAATGCGCTGGACGTGAAGCGCGGCGTCCGCGCCGACGGGAACCATGAGTGTTTGGTAAAAAAGGTCGGCCACGGCTCTCGCTGCAGCGGGATGGGGATCGAGCACAGGCGATAAGGAAAACAAAACCCCTCCTTAACTGAGAAACCTCAGGTCAAGCCCCTGTTGATGGGAACGAAAAAGGACAATGGCCGAGCTTAACAAAGCGGCGGCGGCTTGTGTCCGAATAGTGGCGGCTCAAGAGGGCGACGACCCTGAGGCCTGCGAAAAACCCAGATCAAGTTTCACCAAATCAAGTTTTCACCAAATTTTTAGATCACCAAAACCACTAAATAACCTAACCACTTCGGTAAAACTTGTGCGCGGGTGATTTTTGTCAATTGAAAGACGCCTCATTTTCTGCAAAAATAACGTGGTTGATCGTCCCGCAAGGCGCCCTATACTTGCTTTTGCGGTCTCGACACAGGCCGGTTACCGATCCGTAAGCATCGTTAAGGCTTCATAAGTCCCTGGTTTTTTGACATGGGTCGTATTCATTATTTTGACCCTTTCCGTTTATTTTCTTTCGCCAGGTTTGCGCTGTCCTTTCTATGAAACGTCCTGGTTCGGACGCACCGTTGCCATACATTATCCCTTCCTATCCAGAAAACGATCTCAGGGAACCACACCCACCCGTAGTTGTTGAAAACCCGGTATCCGTTCTCGTTTGTACACCACTTGGCGGGCTCGCCGCCGCGAAACAAACCGCTCTTCACAACGACACCCATCGGACAAGCACCGTCACCGGCTGTTTTCTTGGGTCAACATTCGTCCCATGACAACAGGCCTTGCGCGATGAAATGACCGGTGTGTTTCCCAACAGACGTTCTTCGCTTGCCACTCGACAGCAGTGTTATCCGCTCTCGCTTCGCATTGATGCTCTACCATCCACCGGCGCCCTCCCCTGCGGAATTGCCGTATCTCTGCCGGATCAAACTCATTGCGCTGCACGACAACGAAACGGATCGACCCCACCGGGGTTAACCGCTATCGAGCCGGCTGTGATTTAAGGAGATCTTCGTTGTCTTTCTTGATTATCGTTCCGACCTACAATCACGCCCCAACGGTTGAAAGCCTGGGCGTCGGTGTGTTGCACGCTCATTCCGAAACCGAAATTTTATTCATCGATCAGGGCTCCCGCGACCAAACCACCAAAAAAATCCTCCAGTTGGAGGAAGTTTTCCCGGATCGGGTGCACCACCTGGTGTTACCGAAAAGCCGAGGCTGGGGTCATGCCTTGCTGACCGGCTACAAATGGGGCATCAGTCGCGGTTATCCGTGGATCTTCCAAATGGCGCCCGATTTCAGCCACCACCCGGTCGATTTGCAGCGGCTGATTTACGCGGCCCATGCCGCCGACGCGGTGATCGGATCGCGTTTCATAGAAGGTTCGGTCTACAACGACCACACCTTGACTTGGCAAATTCAACGCCGGCTTTCACGGGCGATTAAAGGCCGACTGGGCTTGCCGATGATGGACGTTGCCGGCAGTTTTGTCGGTTACAGCCGCGAACTCTTAGAACAAATGCCGTTGGGCAAAATCCAAGCAACCGGACGAGCGTTTGACCTGGAAATGAAAGTCATGGCCGCTCACTGCCAAGCGCGATTTTGGGAGGTCCCCATTTCCGCGGGGCACGGCGGGCGCAACCAGAAAGGAAACAGCGGTCGTCATCGCCGCGAATGGTTGTGGGTTCTAGCCAACAGTGAACCAGTCACCCAAAACGATTCAACCGGGTACGAAGGCGTGCAACATCGCCCCATGGGTTAACCACGCGACCTCGTCGCCGAGCACTTGCGCTCGGTGACGAGGTGACGCACCCGTTGCGACTAATCCACCGCCATGGTCGCGGGCAAGCTAAACTCGCCGTCCTCGCGCGGTTCCAAACGATGGATCCCAATCACCGCATTGCGATTGAGTGGGCCGTAAATATGCGGAAAAGGCTCGTCCTCCTCGCGTGCGTTCTCGAAAACAATCGAGGGGATCACGCGAGCCGGATCCACGGTTAAGACAAGTAAGTCACTGCGGCCTTTAAAGTAACGCACCGCCGAGCCGAGTAGTTGGTTGAGATTAGAACAATGGATAAAGCCTTCATCACCGAGGCTTTTCGGGCAATAAACCATTTGATCACCCTGGCTTTGCCAATCACCACGGGGAACGATATGGTAAATCATGGGATACCGCCTTTGAGACCGGGTCGATCTCTCGCTATGATGGGGTAACGTGCGAGAACCATCCGCACATCGGCGCAACGCAGCCGGCTCGGCAAGCGCCGAAAACGACACAGCAACGCCCACACATAAGGACAGAAGATTGGAATTCACCCCATAATAGTGATTTTTCTTATGGAGAATGTGACCTGCCACAAGCTTTCCCACAAAAGAAAATACGAGCCTCAAAAAGGTGAGGCTGACCCCGACAAATAACCAAGCACCTCGATTCAAAACGCATCACTGCTATTTTTCAAAGAAAACAACATTATCGAGCTATGGCACAACCCTCGCACACCGACACTTTTATTGAGCAACGCAAAACACCCTACTTGGTGGCTGTTTTTGGCGCCAGCAATGTCACGGTTAGCTTACCGACCGTGGTTGCCGCCGTCTACAATGCGGCGTTGCCACCGTCGGAAATTTTAGTCGGCCACGGTCCAGGCCGTTCCTACGGCACCGTCGCCGGATGTTTCTTATACAGTTACCCGGGTTTGCTTAAAAGCGGCCTACTCGATCACTGTCGTCGCTTTCGAGCACAACATCCAGAGGGCCGCATCGACGTACTTTTGACTGATATCGGCAACGACCTGGCCCTCAGTGGACAAAACCGTGCGCTTCACTTTTGGCTCGAACGACTGCTCTCGGGCTTGGCGGAACTCGACGCACGCATAGCCGTCACCGCGCTACCGGTAGCCTCGGTTCGCGCCATGCCTCGTTGGAAATTCAACATTCTGCGCCACATTTACTTCCCATTCGCGGACACCGGCTTCACCCAAATTCAAGCGCTGGTTCAAGAAACCCAAGCCCAGCTAGAGCAGTGGGCGGCGGCCGGACGATTCAGCCTCCTCCAAAGCGAAAGAAGCTGGTACACGGTCGACCATTTCCATCTGGGCCTATTCTCCCGCAAACGGGTGATTCGAGCTTGGACGGCGAGCCTGATCGGTCGCACCGAAACTGCGCGCAAACTACCGGCGAGCGGTCGGCAACTGCGGCGATTACCGTTGAAACGCTACTGGCGCCTGCGCACGCGCAAGTACCCGACCCGTGCCCAATTGGAGCTGGGTCACGACTGCGTTCTTTATTATTACTGATCCTTTACGTAAAACCACAATTGCGAACGGCTGATGTTTTTGGTAAATCCGCAAGAAAATCAGCAAGCGGAATGCCGCCACCACACCCCAAGCCCGCACAACCTTATATTTAAAAGACATTTAAGACCTCCCCATAAGCTTTATCACGCTTGATTAAACAAAACAAACAAAGTGTTTCCTCCGGGGGTTAACTCACAGAACGGAACTCGGATTAGCAAAATCCCGCAACAGCACCTTTTTTCGCTTGCAGAGCTTTACATTTGCTTTACAATGAAGGGCGTTTACAGACCTACAACATTTTCGGGCCGTCCTAAAGAAGGGCCCGCATTTTTTTATTGCCGAACCACTTAACGGTTGGCTTCGGCCCGCCGCCGTCGCCCTTTTAGGTGCCGCCCTGCACGTATGACCTCCGCGGCCGCTCTACCTACACGTTGCGACGGCAACTCGGACCTATCCTTGGTATTTCAAAAACTTCATACGTTGAGAGGAGATTCTTCCATGAAGAAGAAGATGCTTCGTTCCGTCCTATTTTCATTGTTTCTCTGCGCCGCATGGTGCGTTGCCGCGATTGCCGGCGAAGGTCGTGCTCAATCAGTTCGCATTGCCGATATGGTTACGGTTGATCTGAACTTTACCGCTGAAAACACGCTGGTTGCGGAGAGCACGTCGTACGAAATATTCGCCAAAGAGGCGAGTTTCATCAAAGTTCACTTCGATTATGTCAATCTGCCCGAAGGCGTTCAAATCGAGGTAGCTAGTCCAGACGGAAGCGAGTCTTACACTTACAGCGCCATGGACCGCGACGATTTCACCGTCGACAAAACCATGGGCCAAGACGGCATCACCAGTTTTTCGGCCATGTCGATTACCGGTGACACCGCCATCGTTACCTTGCACAACAAACGCACCAACAGCTTCGCGCCAAACGACGCGTTCGGTGTTTACATCTCACAATACTCCGAAGGTTATCCCGAGGGCGTCATCGAAGATTTGATCGGCGAACCTTTGGCCAAATCGACCTGTGGCGCCATGGAACGCCGCGATGTGGTTTGTTTCGAAAACTCGCACCCAACCGAATACAACCGCGCCCGCGCCGTTGCCCGCCTCCTGATCGGTGGCAGCAGCTTGTGCACCGGCTGGCGCGTCGGTTCCGGCAACCACATGTTCACCAACAACCACTGCACCAGCAGCGCGTCCGGCGTGTCTTCCACAGAAGTGTGGTTTGACTATCGCCGCACCGGTTGCGGCAGCGGCAGCACGACCAGCGGTGTAAAAGTCTCCGGCGCCACCTTGTACGCCACCGACTACACGCTCGACTACACGCTGTTTTCCGTCAACAACTTCAACAACATCACACAGTTCGGTAACCTCGGCTTGGACGTGCGCGTCCCCGACCAAGACGAAGAAATCTACATCCCACAACACGGCTCCGGCAACCCCAAAGAATTGTCTATCACCAGTGACCAAAATGCCGGAAACGTCTGCCGTGTCGACCAACCCGTCGCCAACGGCCGCGGTACCGGTACCGATATCGGTTACTACTGCGACACCATCGGCGGCAGCTCCGGCTCCCCCGTTTTGGCGCGTGCCACTCACAAAGCCATCGCCCTGCACCACTTGGGTGGTTGCACCAACAAAGGTGCCCAGATTTATCAAATCTGGGACGAGGTTTCCAGCTACTTCGGCGGTCAAATCCCCGGCGGTGACGGCGGTGACGGCGGCGACGGCGGCGACGGCGGCGACGGCGGCGACGGTGGTACCGGCGGCGACGGCGGCGAATTGAGCAACGGTCAAACCGTTTCCAATCTCAGCGGCAGCACCGGCGACTGGGTCCACTACTACATCGATGTTCCCGCCGGCGCGACCAACTTCGAAGCCGCACTTTCCGGTGGCAGCGGCGACGCCGATCTCTACACCCGTTTCGACGCCCAACCCACGTCATCCAGCTACGATTGCCGCCCCTACCTCAACGGCAATAACGAAACCTGCAGTGACGCCTCGCCTTCAGCCGGACGCATGTACGTCAGTATCCGTGCCTATAGCACCTACAGCGGCGCCTCTTTGACCGTTAGCTACGACGAAGACGATCCCGGCGGCCCCGGTGGTTTCGAAGAAACCGACCTCGAAGGACTCCAAGGTAATTGGGACCGCTACACGGTCGATATTCCAGCCGGAACCAGCAGCCTGAGCATCCTCATCAACGGTGGCACCGGTGATGCCGACTTGTACGTTCGTCGCGGTGCGGAACCCACCACCAGCAGCTACGACTACCGTCCATACCGCTGGGGTAACGATGAAACGGTTACGGTTAACAACCCACAAGCGGGGACCTGGCACATCGGTCTGCGCGCTTACGACGACTACAGCGGTGTTACCTTAAAAGTCGTTTACCAATAAACCCCACCACGAACCCTCCATGTTCGAACTTTACCCGGGCTCAATGCCCGGGTTTTTTCGTTGGCGACCCACTTTATGCTTCTCGTCACAGGCCGACTGCACTTCCCGCTAAGGTTCGTTCTAAAATGGGCGACAGAATAAGAAAGCCCGCGACCACAGGTCGCCACAACGAGAACACCTATGTCGATTCCCGCCAATGTCGCGCCCTGCAACTATCAACAGCGCTTGATCTTGCAAAGCCATCAAGGCCGCCAAACGATTCGCAAACCCTGTCCGCACCTCAACGCGGTCAATGATGTTTATTGTGTTTTTCACAGCAAAGACACCAAACACAAAGGTCCTGCCTTCCGACGCGCGTTTAAAGCGTTCCTGTCTGAAGATCAAAGCCAGGTGTTGGCCGCCGATTTCGCCGGCTTCGTCTGGCCCGATATTGATTTTGCCGAGAAACAGTTTCCGCGCGACGCCGATTTTAGCGATTGTGTGTTCACCAAAAACGTCAGCTTCAAAAACGCGGTGTTCCAGCGCAGCGCCGGTTTCAGTGGTTGCCTGTTCGAAGGCGACGCCATGTTTCACCACGCTTGGTTCCACGGCCTGACCAACTTCACCGACACCCAGTTCGTGGGCAACGCTTGTTTCGACGATGTTCACTTCGACACGGTTTGCCGTTTCGACAATGCGGTCTTCAAACAGCAAGCGCTGTTCTTCTATGCGATTTGGGAACAGGAGGCCGGCTTTCATCACAGCCGCTTTGGCGCCGACGCCGGTTTCAACGGCGCCCGCTTTAAGCACACGGCCGCGTTTAACAACGCCCAGTTCGAAGGGCCGGCGCTGTTCCGCGAGTGCCGTCACAAACACGGCGCGGTGTTTCTCGGTGCTCGTTTCCGCGATGCGATCTACGCCGAATCCGGCCATTTTCGCTACCTGCGCATGCAGAACTTACCCAAAGCAGGCACCACGCAATGGGCGTTGGACCTCTCAGGCAGCATCCTCGACGGCGCCGTTTTCGGCACACAACAAACCCTGGAACGCGTTAACTTCCGCAACGCCCTGCTTCTGGGTGTGTCGTTTTCCGATTGCCACATTATCGACTGTGACTTTACCGGCGCTGTGCTCTATGGCACCCATTTGCGGTTGAGCTCTTGTGATGACGCGACTCGCCACGCCACCCGCTACATTTACACCGATTACGAAGTGCATGCCGTCAATCGCGACGGAAAACGCGGCCAGGAGCTGCGCCCGCTGGCGGCGGCACGGGTGCCGATTCGCGGCGAGTTTGGCAAAGAGGCCCACTTTCACTTGGATTTCCACAAGGTTTTCGCTCCCAAATACCGCTGGTCGTTTTCACTGGAAATCCCCATGGCGATCCGACTGACGGTTGTCGATTACCTGAACCTATTTGTGGAATACATGTCAGTGGTTGAAGGCGTCCAAACCGACCTCAAAATTTATCGCGAAGGTCGCACCATGCGCTTTGATTTCCTGACCGAAAGCGACGACCAAAACAACAAGTTACGCGCAACCTTTCGCGTCTTTGCCGGCGCCGGTTTTGCCGCCCGCGAGGTCGCATTCCACAACGATCGCTTAATTGACATGGACCGCAACCTGTTTCACAACCGTTTAAACCACCGTCTGTCCCAGCTACATCACGAGGCACTGGCTGCCAAGAAACTGCTACAGTCGGTGTTCCGAGAATTACAAGACAAAGGCAATGTGCATAAATCCAAGCGTTTTCCGGGCGCCTACCAAACAGTCAAACTGTTTGCTGAAGACCCGGCGCGCCTGTTGCTGGAAGCGCCCGAGGAATCTTAAGAAGGGTCACTCAAGCAAGCGTCGGCATAAAGGCGGGAAACACGAGGCGAAAACGGGCGCCATGGCCAGGGCCGTCGCTTTCGACTGAAATGGACCCGCCTAACTGACGCATGGCTTCAGCACTGGTATACAAACCAAACCCGTGACCATCGGCCTTGGTGGTAAAACCGTAACTAAACATTTTATCGATGTCGGCAACCTCAATACCGGCACCGTTGTCAGTCACAGTCACCTGCACCTTGTGCTCGGGTAGCTCGCCAATTTCAATGCGCAAAAACGAGTCCTCGTGCTCCGAAGCGGTCATGGCTTCCTTGGCGTTTTTGAAGAGGTTGAGAAAAACGTGGAGCACCTTCGACTTAATACCGTACACAAAAAAGCGCGCCTGGTAATGCTTCTCAATGCGAATGCCGCGTTTGGTCATCGACGGCAACTCAATCTGCAAAGCACGGTCGACCACATCGTTGAGCGCCAGTTTTCGGGTCACAATTTCAGACTTGGCATAATCCTGTTGCGTACTGATCATCTCCTTAATGAACGCTACCTTTTCGGCAATATCGCCCAGTTCGATGTTCAACTTGTCCAAGTCTTCTTTGAGAAAATCGCCAACGGTCCGATAAAACTCGGGTAGAAAACGCCCGGCCGGATCTTTTGTTACATATTCGCCAATATTATCTAAATTGTTTAAAAACAAACGATTGGCTTTCAGGAGTTCTGGGATTTTGGAATCGCGAACAACTTCGACCAAAGCCTGGGTGGAAATGTTGATGCTGTTAAACAGATTGCCGAGGTTGTGAATCAGCCCGTTGGCAACTTTAGATACTTCGGCTTGGGTTGCCAACTCGCGCAACTCGTTATCGGCGAGGCGGACGCTTTCGCGATCTTCGCGCTGCTGCAACACGGCGATGACAAAAAACTCGCGTGAGCCACCCTGAACCAACCAACTTTTGATGCGACAAGAGGTGGTCGCGCCACCGCGAAACTCCGCCATCATTTGATCAAAATGCGGCGAGCTTTGCCGTGAAGCTTCCCGCACACGATCCAAAAAAATGGTGGGATCGACGCGGAACACATCCCCAAATGCGCGGCCACTGCATTCAGACCAACTGTGAGAACAGAACTGAGCCAGTGCCGGTTCATTGGCACCAACAAGCTGGAACTGATCGTCAAATAACAGCAACCGTTCTTGCGCGAATTGAAATAAATTGGAAAACGCGGTCCCGAGCTGTTCTTCAACCTGGCTTTGGATCATGGTTACCACCATTGAGACGAGCAGACGCGGATCGTCCTAATCGGTATTCGTCCATGTTGCGACGCTGTCACGATTCACGATAAAACGTGGGATGCCACCATTCTATTACACTCAGGGTCCGAAACGGAAATGGCGAATCACCGGCGACTGAGGCGAAATCCCCTAATCCGCACGACGCTTTGCCGGACAGCGACGATGTCTTGAAGGACATCGTCGTCTAGTAATAAGGCGCTTCGACCGGCTTGGTCGCCAACAAAATCACGGCGACTATCAACGGCACCAAAGCGACCGCCGCCAACAATCCGCCGCGCTTCCAGACCGACCATTGCAACACGCCCGGAATAAGGTAAATCAAGGCGGCCAAGGGGACACAGGCGGCCAAAATAATGGCGGTCCGGTCAACCTCCACATAATAAAGTCCATTAATCAACATGGCGCCAAATACAGTTAACACCACGCTGTAAAACGGCAGGCCGACACCCAACGCCGGCACAGCAAAACGCGCGAGGAAAATACCGCCGCATGCAGCCGCCATGACGCCCGCCGATTGACCAATGGAAGCGCTGCCGTCCATGACGTTTACCAACGAGGCGGCGGTCAGCGTCACCACTCCCAGCAACGGAATCTCCGGCAAGGTCTGTTTCGGCAATGCAAAACGCCAAATGCTCCACAGCAATGCCCAAGCAATGGCAAGCACGCCGAGGTGTTGTGCCGCTTCACCACTTTCCCACTGTTTAATCAGGGGCGCGAGGTTGAGATACAGGATTGTCCCGAGGGCGATCAGCAGCGCCGGGATAAAACCGGCCCAACCAAAGCGATGGGCCGCCGAAAACAGTATCAATGACAATAAGGCAAAATACGGCGACCAGTGCTGGACCAAGATCGGTGGAAACTCATTGAAACCGCTGAGCGCCCAATAACCGGCACAAAAGCCAAGCGCGGCACCCACGGCGGAAGCGATATCACCTTTCGGTTCGCCCTCGGCGTCGCCCACCCAAAACTTGCCCAACAGCCATGCAACCAAACCAGCGGTTAACACGGGCAAAATCGCGGATTTAAATAGAGTGACGGCAATAATGACACTGGGGTTCGCTTGAGTCTCCATGGACGTACCTCCCGAAAATGGTCGGCCGATCTTCGTGATCAATCGGTCGAAATGCGGCCGTTAAACGACGATGTGCCGCGTTTACACGCGGCACATGTCAGGGCATTGTGTTTTTGGGAACTTAAGCTTTGGTGGTTTCGACACTGATGATGATTTTTACTTCATCGGACAATGCGCCTTGCTCAACACCGTAATTCATGCCGAAATCGCTGCGCTTGAAGGTAGCTTCTCCGTGGAAACCAACCAACTTGCCGCCGTCCATGCCTTTGCCTTCACCGGATTTTTCCAAGAAAACCACCACAGCTTGGGTTTTACCCAGCAGGGACAACTCACCGGAAACCTTCATTTTGCCGCCGTCCATTTCGACTTTGGTGGACTTGAAGGTAATTTCGGGAAACTGAGCCGCGTTGAAGAAGTCGGGGCTGCGCAAGTGCTTGTCGCGACGCTCGTGGTTGGTGTCCAGCGACTTGGCGGCAATTTTCACGTCAACTTTAGACGCGGCGGGATTGGCCTCATCGTAGACGATGGTCCCCTCGAAATCGTTAAAACGACCGTAGTTCCAGGAAGCACCGAAGTGCTTGGCGGCAAACATAATGCTGGAGTGCGATGCGTCAATTTTCAGGGTTTCAGCGCTGAATACAGGCGCAGCCATACAAAAGGCGGCGACCAAAACCAACGTCTTAAGACGGTTTAAAAAGTTCATGATTGTTCTCCTTCGTTTCGCGTAAACGGGTTCAACCCAACCGCTTGATATTGGGGGTTGAAGTGTTCCGGTCGATTTCGAGCCCACGGCCGATTCGTTCGGCGTGTCGATAGCATGTGTGGGCCCCGGACCGACGCGGGATCCAGTCAGGTATCGTCTCAAACGCAATGGCTTGGACGCGGCCTGCCGGATGAACCGTGCAAAGTCATTCAAATTCAGCTTGGTTATACCACTGATTCCCAAAGCGCTGAAAAGAATCTTGTGAGGACCGATACGGGATTGTGACGGCGCACAACTGATCAAACAGCTTTCGGTTCCCCCCTATTCCAAGCGCGGGCCGGCAAGCAAACCAAAGGCCTAGCTCAACCTGCTGCAAAACGACGGCGGAAGGCGGCGAGCATGGCACCGTGATCGCGAAAACAGCGCTCGGTAAGCCCGAGGCGAAACGCATCTATCCCGCTGATTCGATGCCCGGTTAACAACATCTGGCGCGCGCATCGCGGCGGCAATAATTTCGGCAAACGCACGGTCCCGCCGAAACCGGTCACAATCCCTAAAAAAGCGCCGGGATGACAAAAAACCGCATCGGTGGTCGACCAACGCCGCTGACAGGCCATGGCTAAATCGAAACCGCCCCCAAAACAAGGCCCGGCAACAAGTGCATAACTGGCGACGGGAAAGGCGGCGAGGTCATCCATGACAGATTGACCCAATGCAGCATAATCGACCGCAGTATCTGGGTTTAATTCCAACAGCTCGCGCATATCGGCACCGGCGGCAAAGATATCGGGCGCAGCGCTGACAATCGCCAGCGCGCGCAACCCGCGCGTGATTCGCGCCGCTTTGAGGGCGTCGCGAAACTGCTCAAGCAGCGCGATGGAAAGTTTATTTTTTTGGAGCGGCGCGTCAAGCGTCACCCAAACGACGCCACCCCGATTTTCGCACAACAGCAAGACCGCGCCCCGTTAAGCGGACGGAAATGCTTTATCCATGCCTTCCTTGATGATGATGTCTTTGCCGGAAATTTTGATGTAATCGTCACGGCTCAGATCACCAATCATCCGCGAAACGGTTTCACGGGAAGTGCCCACCATGCTGGCAATCTCCTGGTGAGTCGGGCGACGGAACACAATGGAACCGTCCAACAACTTGCGACCTTCTTTTTTAGCGAGGTCCAAAAAGAGGCGCGCAATGCGTCCCAAGACGTCGAGGAGCGCGAGGCTTTTTATCTGGGCGTTGGCATGACGCAGTCGACCGCTCAAAGTTGCGAGGAAATTGGACAGAATCTCTTTGTTCTCCAGCAGTTGCAAAAAGTCTTTGCGCCGCAGAACCATCATTTCCGTTTTGTTCAGGGTGATCACTGTCGCGGAACGTGGCTCGCTGTCCAACAGCGCCATCTCCCCAAAAAACTCACCCGGGCCCAACACGGAAAGAATGACTTCCTTACCGTCCTGTGCAATGTTCGCTACTTTGACGCGCCCCGAAAGAATCATGTACATCGAGTCACCGATCTCGTTTTCCTCAACAAGCGTCGTGTCCTTAGGAAACGTTTTACGCGTTGTCAACTGAACGAGGTTTTCGAGATTCTCGTTACTCATGCCTTTAAAAAGAGGTACGCTCTCTAAAATCTTGATATCCACAACTCACCTCACCGGAGAATTCCGACCATTAATCCAAGGAAAAATGCTGCCGCTGCTTCATGTACTTGGCAGGCGTCATGGATGAGATCGCATGCTTGAAGACCAGTTGCTCCTGTTTATTGGCCAACTCCAACAGAATCGTGAAGCGGTCAAAGTTCTTGATTTTTCCAATGATTTTCTTTCCATTGGTGAAAAACACCGCAAGAATGATTTTGTCTTTCCTCGCGTTGTTCAAGAAATCATCTTGAATATTCATTACAGGTTTATCAGACATACAAGACTCCTTGAAACCAAATGCTCACCAAAATTGATGTGATTTAATGCAATCTTTGATTAAGAAACGCAATGATCCTGGCGGTATTGTATCCCGAATGGGGATCAAAATGGAACCATTGGATATACGGAACTTTACGAAACCAAGTCATTTGCCTTTTGGCATATTGTCTCGTTTGGACGGCGATCTTGGTGATCACCTCGTCCAAGCCGACTTGGCCGCTTAAGTGAGCGATGATTTGGTCGTACCCGATAGGTGCGAGCTTGACCAAAGCCTCTTGCCGACCGGCCTGTAGGAGCATGCGGGTCTCTTCAATCCACCCGTTTTCCAACATTTTTCCGGCGCGATTTTGAATCTGTTCAATCAAAAATCCGCGCGCGACAGCACAACCTATCACTATCGGCTTTTCCTCGCATTGCGCTTTCTCACGTTGCGTCCATAAGTCCAGGATACTTCCACCCGACAGTAATCGTACCTCCAGCGCCCGCTGAATCCGCTGCCGATCGTTGGGATGCAAACGCGCCGCCGCCGGCCCGTCCAGGCGCTGCAACAAGCGGTAAAGCCGCGGCAACCCCTTGCGGGCCACACGCTGATTCAAGCGCTCACGCAATTCGGGCGGTGTTGCCGGCATGGGGTCCAACCCCTCCACCAAGGTCTTGAGATACAAACCGGTCCCGCCGACCAACATCGGCACCTTGCCGCGCTTTTGGATTTCGGCCAAAACCGGGCGCACGCGCGCGGCATATCCGGCACTGCTCCACGGCTGCGCCATATCGGCGACACCGAACAAGTGGTGCGGCACGCGCGCCAGTTCCTCGGCACAGGGACCATTGGTGCCAATCGTGAGCCCACTGTAAATTTGCATCGAATCCATACAAACGATTTCGCCGTCGCAGGCCTCGGCCAACGCCAACGCAACTTGCGACTTACCCGCCCCGGTCGGGCCGACCACGGCCACAACACGCGCCATGTCCAGTTGTTCTTCAGCCATCGTTTGATTCGTCCCATCGGGTGTAACCGGCACCCCGGTGACCCCTGTTTCATTCCAGGTTTGGCCCGTATCTGAATACGGACAAGGTCTTTAGCGCGCTTGGCTCAGTTGATCTATTTGGCGCAACACGTCGCCTTCGTGTTCGGCACCCAACATTTTCTTCACCGCCAAGATGCCGGAAAACAAATATTCGTCCAATGCCTCTTCCAAGGCCGTCACACGCTGCATCTCGTCGCCTTCCATTTCACTGAGCCGCTCCTGCAAGGCAAAGGGCTGCGGCGCACCGTCCGAACTGAGGTGAATTCCTTCGAACACGGCGGGAAAATTACGCGCGGTTTCTTCAAAATACTTGCGCAGTAACTGAACCCCCATCGCGCCGACACGCTCCGATAGGTACTGTTGAATGAAGCGATAAATCTCGCAGTAACGCACAATCACCGGATGAATATTGTGCGGCGACGGCGCGGCGGGCACCTCGTCTTCCACCTCATCCTCGGGTTCCAAGTCAAGCACCTCGAGGGGCGCAGGCATGGCTTCTTCAACAACCAAGGCCTCAATCAGGCCGAGACAATGCAACAGGTATACAACCCGCAAGCTTTCCTCTTCACCGATGTCGCTGGAAGCACACAATTGGTGCAGCGGTGTCTCACCGTCGAGAAAGTTCAGGATGTATTGTTCGTAAGGTTCCAATTCAATGGCAAGGTCTTCATCGGAGGCGACCGCTTGGAACAGGCGATTGCGATCATTAAAATATTCGGCAAATACCGAGCGCTCGGGATAGCCGCGCACCAAGTCGATGACCATGTCGACAATCGACATTTGCAGGGTGATCGATTCCTTGTGTTTGATTTGCTGGCGAATAAATTCGTAGCTGCCTTGCTCTTGGGGAATCAGCGAGCGCACAATCGTGCGTATTTGGTTTTGAATGGCTTCCCACAGCAATTTGGGGGAAATGGCGCCGATTTCAACCAGGGCGCGGCCATGGCGATAACCCTTCTCATATATAAGGTGGGTGGCTTCGTCGTATTGCTGCTGGTTAATCAGACCATCGGCCAGCAAAACATCGCCCAGGCGATCTTGTGTTTGGTTACTGCGCGCGAAGATAATGCAGCCGCGGTGGACAATCACGCTTTTTTTGATGTCGTCACAGGTCACATTGAGAATGCCTGTTTCTTCGTGGCGGCCGAGATATGCAAACACTTCAATCAGTGCCAGCGGTTCTATTTTGCCGCGCAGTACTTGAGTACTCATGCAACCGTCCTTGCGATCAGCAACCTATCGAGCGAGGCCATAGTCGAGAATGATCTGAGGATTTTTTCTCATTCTTTGCAAGTTCCTGCATCATAACCGATTTCCCCGATGAAGGAAAGCAACAGGCGGTCGCCGCAACCAAAGCCGCCGACACCCGCAAACACGCGATTTTGCCGTATTATCATGAGCCCAACGGCCCCTGCCGATGAAGATTGTCACATTTGTCGGTGTCAGCCCCCACCTCGAGCCGAACGCGGGCTAGGGTGAACAGAGATCAGCGGACGCGTGTCGGGGAATTCGGGACCCGCACCGTATCGATGGTGTAAGTGCGTGAAATCCTGCAACCCTACGCGCCGTCGGCACACAGACACAATAGGTGGGTGTTGCGAACGACGCGGGTAGGTTAGAATCTGGTCTAGATCGTGCTTAACAGTCTCACCGACCGTGGCAATCCGCTTCAGGGTCTCGCCTGTCACCGAACCGTTTCGGCGACAACCCCGCCTGTCGTGCCCGGTCGCTTATCCTTCCGCTTCGTGCCGCCCGTGTCGGTCCGCGCACGAAGCTCAAGCGGACCGTCGCTTGGGTTACCCACACCTTAGCGGCACTCATTCTGCAGCTCTATTTGGCCTAAAGGGTCTGATTCAGGTGGATACCATGGCGTCAATTGTTGATGACAAATGCGTTGAAAAAGGCAGCGACGTGCAGAGAAGGCACGGCGAGCCTCTGGGCAACGCCTTGCAAACCAACAGCCCGTGTGAGCGCGCCGCCGTGAATCACCCAATTTAGGTACGGGTCCATACTCCATTAAATGCATACCCAGGAGGATTTTGCATGAAACGAATCATCGCAGCACTTTTTTTCAGTGCTGCTCTCGCAGTCGCGGGTCAGCCCGCGCAAACCGAATTGCCGCGTATGATCATGAAACCCGCCTCAAAAGTCGGCCTTAGCGGCGAGGCTCAGGCCTCAGCTTGGCTGGCCGAGCAGCGCGATGCGCTTGCCTTGAACCAGAGCGACCTCGTTTTGATCCGCACGCAAGAAAGTCTCCTGGCCCATCACTATACCTACGCCCAAGTGTTGGACGGTCTGGTTGTCGAAGGCGGCGAAGTTGTCGTGTCAGTCGACAAAAAAACCGGCGCGATTGAACGCGTCGTCCAACAGATCGTCAAAGCGGAACGCCCACTCGGCGTCGATAAAGTCCAACTCAGCAACGACGACGCCCAAGAAGTGGCCTGGCAGCATCTTGAGGTGCGCGGCGAACTGCACGCCCTGCCCAAAGCCGAGAAGTGTTACGTTGACGTCGACGGCGAATTGCGCGTCGCGCATCGCGTCGCCATTGTCGCCGACGAACCCTCCGGCGACTGGGTCATTACCGTCGACGCCGTTTCCGGTGAAGTGCTCGACACGCAAAACCTGGCCCGCAATCACTATCGCGGCGCCGCACCGGCACCGGCGACCGGCCCCATCACCGCGCGTACTGAAGCCATCGCCCGATTCCTCGAAAAACAGGATCGCCGCAATAAAACCGCCACCGCCGGCAAACGCGCCAGCGGCCGCGCCACCGTCTTCGATCCCGATCCGGTCACCACCCAGGGTCGCACCGGCCTCCAGGATTCTTCACCCGATGCCGATTTCGACGGCACCTACTTTGAGCGCACCCTGCAGGACATCACCGAAACCGGCGGTACCTACAGCTTGACCGGACCCTGGGTCACCATCGCCGATTTTGATGCACCCGCGGTCGCACCCACCACCACCACCGACGGCTTCTGGAACTTCACACGCGGCAACCAGGGTTTCAACGATGCGATGACCTATTACCACATCGATGAAAACCAGCGCTACATCCAAAGCCTCGGCTTCCGCGACGGGACCGGCATTCAGTTCGGCAGCATCAACGCCGACGCCAACGCCCTCAACGGCAACGACAACTCGATTTTCTCGCCGTCCATCAACAGTGTGTTTTTCGGTCACGGTTGCGTGGACGACAACGAGGACGCCGATGTCATCATCCACGAATACGGCCATGCGATTCAGTTCAGCATTCTGCCCACGTTCAACAGCGGTGGCGACGAGTTCATGCTCGGCGAAGCCTTTGGCGATTATTGGGCCGGTAGCTGGAGCGCACGCACCATCGAAGGCTTGATGTTTAACCCGGCCTGGGTGTTCCACTGGGACGGCCACAACTTCTGTTGGGACGGCCGCTTCATGAACGATTTCAACCAGCAGTACAATCCCAACGCCGTTTACGACCGCCACAGCCACGGCCAAATTTGGTCGACCGGTGCCTTCCAAGGTTTGCTGGAACTGATGCGTCAGGGCATTCCGCGCGGCGAAGTCGACCAAATCATTTTGGAAAGCATGTTCGGTCTCGGCCGCGGCGTCAAAGCCAATGTGTGGTGTGACGCCATCGTTGCTACCGCCAAGCGCCTTTACCCCGACGGCCCCCACGCGCAAGTGTTGCAAAACTCGTTTGCGCGCCAGAACATCATTGGCAAAGTCACCGAGTACCGTTATGTCAGCGCCCACATTCCCCCTTCGGCCGCCTCATGGTCGAGCGAAGTGCAACTGGCCAATCCCAGCAGCGACAGTGCCAACGTCGTGCTGGAAACCTACGAAGCAGGCGGCGACGGCGGCTACACCTTGGTCGACACCCAGACACTGTTGCTGACCGCCAACGAAACGCGCAGCATCACCGTCGGTGGTTCCGGCGGCCAGCGCTGGTTGGAAATCACCTCCTCACTCCCCCTTTCCGGCATTACCTACTTCACCCGCCAAGTCAACGAAACGGTTGGTCGCGAAACCGCCGGCATACCTCTGATCGCTGAAACCGAAACCGGTAACAGCCTGGTCTTCCCGCACATTCCCGCCGACCGCAACCAGTTCTGGTCCGGTTTCGTGCTGGTCAACCCGGGCGCATCCGCCGCCAACTTGACCTTCGAGCTCATTGGCGAAAACGGGAATGATCTGAGCAACCTACTCGACGCCGGTGCCGCCTCCCAACTGAGCGCACGTCAAAAATGGGTGAACTTCCTTGCTGAAGGCCCTGCCGGCGAAGCCGGTTTGTTTGACGACAGCGCCTCGGCCGAGAAGGTGGCCTGGGTTCGCGTAAACGCCGATCAACCCGTCGCCGGTTTCCAACTCTACGGTTACCGCAGTGATCGCGGCGAAGCGGCCACCGCCGGCATTATCGCGACCCCCGACCAAGCACGTGAATTGCAACCGATTCGCGTCTCCTTGGAAGGCGTCGATTGGAACGGTTTCGCCATCGTCAACCCCACCGGCGCGGCAGCACCGATGTCGGTGACCGTCTATGGCGCCAACGGCAACATCGTCACCCAGCAAAACACCACCTTGGCCGCGCGTGCCAAAACCTTGGGTCTCAACCTCAAGGGCGGCAATTTCACCTATCCCACGGTGAACCCGGTCATCAACCTCGATGCGGCTTCGGCACATACCATCGTGATCCAAAGTGAAGCGCCGCTGCGCGTTTTCGGCCTGACCGGCGACAGCGGCAACACCACCATCGACGGTGCCGCCGCCCTCGGCTTGACCACCAACACTATGTACACCAACCCCAGCGGCACCTTGCAGATCTTTAAAGCCAAGGTTCCCGGTACCCTGACCATCACCCGCAAATTCACTTCCGGCGCGACGATTGAAGAAAACATCGATCTCGCGGCCGGCGGCTCACAAACCATCCAACTCGAGGACGGCTTGAGCGGTTTGCAGATTCGCGGTGATTACTTCACATCCGCACTGATTACCATCGATCCCGACCGTGCCTTGACGGTTGTCGAAGGAAAACAGATCGCCTTTAACCCCTAATTTCCGCGCGGCGTTTGCCGCTTAGATAGAGAGCTGTAGAACGGTCGTGCCCCTCGGGCGCGGCCGTTTTTTTATGGCGACCCCGCCGGCGCGCTCGCCGCGTTTTAGGTTAGGATTAGGCGCCGTCATCGCGGCACCGGGTGCGCGGCGACGCGACCTGAATTGGGAACGTAGAAAGGAGCCGGTGTGGCAAAGAATTCGGTGTATCTCGTTGAAATTGGTCCTGGTGAGTTTAAAAAGTTCACAAACTGGCCCGCCTGCCAGGATTTCGTCAAAGGCAAGCCCTACCGTTACGCGGGTGGGCGTGATGAAGCGGAAGCACGCCAAAAGATCAGCGGTGCCGGTCGCGGCGGCGCCAAAAAAAGCGGCAAATCCTTTAGCGGCACCAAAGACCGAAAACCGGCGGACAAACCCAAAAACAACGTTTACTTAGTAGAACTGGCGCCGGGCAACTACGAGAAATTCACGCGCTGGAGCGACTGCCAAGCCTTTCTGAAAAAGCAGAAACGCCCTTTCGCAGGCGGTGTTACCGAGGCCGAGGCTATTGAGAAAATCGAACGCACGCGCGAGATGCAAATTAAGTATCGCGACAGCGACGGCAAAACGGGTAAAGGCACAAAAGCCGTCGGCGACCGCCCCACCACCGGTATTTGCAGCGACGCCGGTACCCATGGTAATCCGGGACCCTGCGAGTACCAAGTTTGCGACTTAAAAGGCAAACGCCTCGACTACCAACACCTCGGCAGGCACACCAACAACTACGCCGAACTCGCCGGCATTGAAGCCATGATTAAAGTAGCCGTAAAGCTAGGGGAAACCGAACTTTGGACCGATTCAAAAATCGCCATGGGTTGGATTAAATCCGGCAAACTCGGCCCTACAGTCAAAGAACCCGAGTTAATTATGGTGTTCATTCGTTCGATTCAGGCGCTCTTGAAGCAACATCCCAACTTAGAACTCAAGAAATGGCACACCAAACAATGGGGCGAAATCCCCGCCGACTTTGGCCGCAAGGGTTAGACATGGCACAAAACGTTGAAATCAAAGCTGTTGCACGCGACTGGACACACCTGTGCGACACGGCGGCTCGCTTGGCAACCAAAGGCCCGAGCGAACTTTACCAACGCGACCTTTTCTTCGATGTACCGAGCGGCCGCTTAAAATTACGCAGTTTCGGCGGCGCCGCCGGCGAGTTGATCGCCTACCACCGACCGGACCAGGCGGGCCCCAAGCTTTCCCGTTACCAAATCACGCCGGTTGCCGACGCCGCCGGCCTGGAACAAACGCTGGGCGAAGTGCTGCCGCTGCTGGGGATTGTCGCGAAGAAGCGCACGGTTTATTGGGTCGACCGCACGCGGGTGCACTTGGACGAGGTCACCGATTTAGGTCGCTTCCTGGAGCTGGAAGTGGTGCTGGCCGAAGGTGAAAGTCCGGCCCAGGGACGGCAGGTTGCCGATCATTTGTTGCAACAATTGGGCGTCGCCGAGGCCGACCTGCTGACCCATGCCTACTTGGATCTGTTGCGCGCTCTCCCATGACCGACGCGGCGCTTTGCCAAGAACTTTTTAACCTTGGCGCAAAGTTCAGTTACAATACGGGGTTTGTCCTGTCACGGCAGGACAGCGTCCCACCCGGAGGACAACGACCGGCCCCAAACATCGCGGCGCGATGTTGCCGGCGAGGGTAACGGGAACTCGCGGCGCTACCGAGCTACATGGGCCACCACCCGCAAGCGGATAGCGCGCCCCCGCAATAAACCCTCGCGCGGTTCGTTCACGACGCAACTTAACAGGTAACTCTGGCAAAAGATCCGGCGCGACGCAGCCGTTCTGAGCTTTGGCCAAAATTGCCGGAAAAGTGCGTTGGGCCCAGAACCCGCGCCGACACCCGCCGTTCACACCTTGGCGCTTGGCGCAGCCGCCGTCGTCACCTCCCCGCCTTTTTACGGAGAATGCCCCCTCATGATTAACATTGCTTTGGCGATCGCCGCATTAGCGGTGACCATGCTTCTTTTTACCTTATTGCAAGTCAGTTGGTTTATTTCGTTGCCGATCGGCATCGTCATCGGATTTTTGGTGTTGATGGTGCTCGCCCGCCGCGTGCAAGTCAAACTGGAAGCCATCATGCAAAGCATGCAAAAGGAAATTCAGAGCGGTAAAATTGACCGCGCCATCGAAATCCTTAAGCAAGCCTACGCCTTTAAGAACCAACAACTTTTTGTGGAAGGCCAGATCAATTCGCAAATCGGCATGCTGTACTACCTCAAAAAAGACCACGACAAAGCGCTCGAATACCTGCCTCAGGGTTTCAGTAAACATTTTATCGCTCAGTGCATGTACGCGGTGATTCTCTACAAACGCAAGAATATCGAGGACATGCGCAAGGTCATGGATCTCACCGTGAAACGCAACAGCAAAGAATCACTGGTCTACGGCATGTACGCCTATCTGCTGTGCCAACTCAAAGAAACCGACGCCGCCATCGCCGTCTTGCAGCAAGGCCGCGACAAGCTGCCCAAGGACGACCGCATCGCCGCCAACTTAACCAACTTGCAAAACGGCAAAAAGATGAAGATGAAGGTGTACGGCGACATGTGGCTGCAATTTATGCTGGAACGCCCACCACGGATCCAACAAGAACCACCACAGCACTTACGCCAGCGTCGCAAGGCGATGTTCCGCTAATCAGAGACATTGGGTCGGCTTGGCGAAAAGCGACAACTGTGTTAACGTACGAACACTTTTTCCCCATACTGTTGCTCGCAAATCGCCGCCGCCCGGGTTCCGTCGTTGGGACACCCGATTCGGCCGTGCGAGGTTCTTTTCGTGGCGCGCTGCGCCCGACCCGTGCCGGGAGGTTCGCTTTTGATTGATCTCAGCAACCAAGTTGCGCTCATCACCGGCGGCACGCGCGGCATAGGTCGCGCCACTTGCGAATTATTGGCTCAAGCCGGCGCCGACATCGCCTTCAGTTACCATCGCGACCACAAAGCGGCCGAAGAAACCGCCGCCGCCGTCACCAGCCACGGTCGCCGAGTCTTTTATCAAGCCGCCGACATGCGCCAACAAACGAACTGCGCGGCATTTTTTGAGGCGGCCGGCGCCGAACTGGGTGACATCGACATGGTCATCGGCAATGCCGGTATCTGGCGCCGCGCCCCCATCGACGAAATGACCGAAGCCCAGTGGCGCGAAGTACTCGAAGTAAACCTCAACAGCATGTTTTACCTGAGCCAACTCGCCACCCGCCATTTCAAAGCACGCAAGGCCGGCAAGATGGTTTTGGTCAGTTCCACCGCCGGCGTGCGCGGCGAATCCTACCACGCCCACTACGCCGCCAGTAAAGGGGCGATCATCGCCCTGACCCGTTCACTGGCGGGCGAACTCAGTTACTTCAACATCAATGTCAACTGCGTCGCCCCTGGCTGGGTTGAAACGGACATGACCCGTGATGTCTTTTCCGATAAAACGCGCCGGCAGATCATCGAGCAATCGATCCCACTGCGCCGCATCGCGGTCCCCACCGATATCGCCGGCGTCATCCTCTTCTTAGTGTCACCGCTGTCACGGCACATTCAAGGTGAGATCATCCACGTTAACGGCGGTTCGCTGATTCGCTAGCCACTGATTGCGCTCGCGAGACTTGGTTTTTGGCTCGTTTCTGCCTAAACTTAGGGCTTCGCTCCCCGGTCGACCTGTGTCAAATCGACAGGGTTGTGGCCGCGATCGGCAAACGACCGGCGACGCAACCCGCCAAGACACCACGGTGACAGTACAATATGAATGGCGAGGCTCGTGCGAACAGACAAGGACCGGGCCCACCAAGCACCTAAAAGCACAACACTTATTCTAAATCGAGAGATCTGGAAACACGGCGACCAACCGTCCGCGTCGCCCCCATCTTCCAACAGGCAGCGATTTTGCATCATCGATCATGCGCCCGCCCCAATCCCGCCCAAGAAACGGAATTTATGAGCCAAACGCCTTCCCCTTATCAGTTTCGCGAAGAAGACAACCCCCGCTTTAGCTTCAACAAAGCGCTACTGCCCTCCGCCTTGGTGTTACTGCTGCTTTTTATCGGATTCGAGCAGGTGCGCCCCTTTACGCTCAGCGAAGCCGAGCAAGCGCAACTCGAAGCCGAAGCCGAAGCCCTCTCCCGCGAAATGACCTTCCGTTTCATTGATGCCCCGGCGGAAACCATGCCCGAAAACCCGGATGCCAAATATTTTTCGGACGCAGATCGCACGCTAAAGTCTCAAGAGCAGCCGACGGAGGAACCTGAAAACGACGACCCCGCCTCCACCGGCAACACCTATGAGTTAGAACAAGCCGATCAACCCTCCCCCCAAAATCAAGCGGCCCAGCCCAGCGTCGCCTCACCCAACAGCGCGCCTGCCGCCGCGCAACCACCGTTACCGGAAGCTCAGGCCCAGCCGGAAGAAGCCACCGCCGAAGCAGAACCCGAAGACGCCCGAGAGGAAAACGAGGCACCCGACGAGCCGGTAGAAGTGGAAGGCGAACGCGACGCGTTTGAAAGCGGCCAAGTGCCGACCGCACCAGGCGCACCAAAACCTTACCGGCCCTTGAGCCAAAAAGAACGCGCCGAGATTCGCGAACGAGCCAAACGGGAAATGTCGCTGCAGTCGCAGTTAAGCCGCCAACAAGCCGCCGCCCCATCCGGCGGCAACCGGTACCACAATCCCGGCGGCCGCACGACGCCAAACCTGGGCTTTAGCATTGATACAGCAGGCCATGATTTGGGCCCTTATTTACGCATTCTGACCCAACTGGTTAAAAGCAACTGGCGCGTACCGACCATTGCCCAGTTTGAAGTGAGCGGTGTGACGGTTGTCGGGTTTAAACTGCACCAGGACGGCCGTATAACAGACGCGGTCGTTTTGGTTCAAAGTGAACACCAGCCCCTCGATGTATCGGCCTTAAACGCCATTACCAACACATACAAGGCCCCCCCCTTACCCGACCACATCGATGAACCATGGATCCCGATTAAATTTGCCTTTTATTTCAACATGCGGCCCGCCCGTTAGCGGCAAGCGCACCCAAGACACCCGCCAAAACAATAAGAATGGACACAAAACAGGGCGCCCAACGGGAAGACAAAACAAAAACCGATCCGTTATTTTTTTTCTACCACAATTAATTTTCCCACCCTCACAGTCAAAATGACCCTTGAAAATATTCCAGACACCGCTAAGATATGAAAAGACCAGCGAGAAAAAGGGCTAAACAGCGATTGGATTACGGATATCGGTCGGTCAAATGGCTAACTGGTTAGCAGAATAAGACTAGTCGCATTAAGGTGACCCAGGTCACAAAAAACCCCACAACCCCTGCGTTATGGTTGCTGGTCCTTTCTAAAACCAAGCGTTATCCCCAACCTAACTGGGGTTCAGCCGCGGCGTCTTCAGTGCGACCGACGGGGCATTCTAGGGCTGATTGCCGAAACAGCCCGCACCGACAAGCCATAGTTATCGTCATTTTTTTAACCAGTCGGGCTTATCTCGCCAGCGAATCAATCGCGAACGCCATACGAAAATCGGCAACTTATAGTCTTTTATTCACAAAAAGCGCCACGTACCCTTAAGTGCCCACCGAGCTCAGAGCACATTAGGTTAACTTTTTTTCAAATTTTCATCCCTTTTTCGCGACATATAGCGTAAAATCTCATCGAATCGTTATTTCTTTATCGCTTCTTTCCTTTCAGAATTAATGAAGCGTGTGAACCATCAGGAGGACACCATGCCTAAAGAGAGAAAAGCTGATACCAGCTTGAGTCGTCTGAATATCATCCTACGCGAGCCAGAGCAGATCCTTTTAATCAAAGCGTGCATCGAACGCTTATCGCTGGCCCGGGGTGGCGTGAAGATTTCAGCCATTCAAGCACTGCTCGATCTCGCCAAACTCTACCTTGAGAATGCCGATCAAATCGATCCTGTCTCGGATGTCATGAAGGATCTCATGGTCAAAAAAGAGAAATTGGCACCTAAAAAACAGACGATCTCTGCTTCCTAGGCCTTCTTTTCCTTAGCCCGTTCCTGCCCTACCCAAGGCGCGGGCTGTGCCACCTCTGCCAAAAAACCTTTATTCGAAGGTCAAGGCGACCATTTCAGCGTTAAAACCTGGTCCGAAAGCCGCCATAAACCCATCGCCGCACACACCTTTTTTCAGCTTTTCGGCCAGCACCCAATAAACACTCGCTGACGACAGATTACCAAACTGGGCTAAAACATGTCGCGACGCCGCAACATCGTCTTCCACCAAGCCCAATTCATCACGCAAAGTATCGAGAATTTTGCGGCCGCCGGGATGCAACACGTATTGCATCGGTCGGTCCGGGTAACACCGCTTTTGCCGCGCCAGAAAATCCCGCGCCGGCGTCATGAAATCCCGCTTCACGATTTCCGGGATGCGTTTGTCGAGGATGATCTTGAAACCTTCGACGCCTAAATCAAAACCCATCACTTGCGGCGTGTCGTAGAAAAAATGGTTCTCCGTGGCCGCCACGCGACACAACCCTTCACGGCCATGCACCAATAAACCCGCCGCACCGTCACCAAACAACGCGGCCGAAACCAGGTTGGCCATACGAAAGTCTTTGGTGCGATAGGTCAAAGACGGCAACTCGATCGCAATCACAGCCACACGATGATCGGGATAAGCCTGTAAATATTCATGCACACGCGCCAACGCCATCGCGCCCGCGGCACACCCCAGCTCGGTTATCGGCAAACGTTTCACATTTTGGCGCATGCGAAAGTGATTCACCAAATAGGCGTCAACCGAGGGAATCATGAAGCCGGTACAACTGGTGGTAACCACCATATCGATTTGCTCCGGGCGCAACCCACTTTGATCCAATAACCCCGTCATCACCTGGGTCGCCAGATCAACCGCCGCTTCGTGATAGACCTGATTGCGCCAAGTCAAATCGGGATGATCGAGAATTTCATCCGGCGTTTTCACCAAATAACGACGTTCCACACCGGCATTGGCAATCAAGCGCAATGCTTGATCCACAAACGGCACTTTGCCTTTGAGTAAACGCCGCCCCATTGCCAGCACTTGCTCTTGATCAAGACACACTTCGGGCAATGCGGTTGCCACATGTTGAATATAGGTCATGAATTCGTCCTTTAATAAAGTACCGGCGATAGGCGTAATCCTAGCAATTGGCCCGCGCAGGTGGGAGAAATGTTTGCCATAAGGCGGCCGCATGGCTGAAGACGTATTCGCCGGCCGCCGCCGGCAACATCGGCGCTTCACCGGCTTCAAACATCAAGGCGACCGCACCCTCTTTTTCCGGGACAGCCAAGGTCTGGGCACAGTAGCGTCGCTTGGTTTCCTCTTCATCGCCGTGACGCACGTGAACCGCCACCAACAAGACACGACCACGCTGTTCCGCCAAATCGCGCAAGTTCAGCGCCACGACCGGCCACAAATCGACGCTGTCGTGAAAATGACGACAAGGACCGAGCAGCCTGAGCTCACGCGCCAAACAAGCAGGGACCTGATTGTCGAGCGCCTTGAGCAAAGTAAACGGGTGAATCCGCCGCGCTCGTGTCTGGGCAAAACCCGGCCCGACCAATGGGCCGCCCGCCGCCGCCTGCCAAGCTTTGTCAAAGGCCGCCACCATCGGCCCCAGCGCGGTTGTGACCGCGACGACCGCCAAGTCCGGCGTTAACCCCGTCAAGCCCTCGACCGCCGCCATCGCGGCCACGGCACCGGGACTGTAGAGCCGGTGTTTTTTAAGCGGCCGCTCCGGTGTCGACCAACAAGCCGCGCCCGCAACCAGCTTCACCATACCGACCCCCGTTCGAGCAACACCGAAACGTTGTGCCCGCCAAAAGCAAAGGCATTAGAAAGCCCAAAATCACCGTCGATCGGCTGCGCCTGGTTGGCCACAATGTTGAGGTCACAGGCTGGATCGGTCTGTTGATGATTAATCGTGGGTGGCGCTGTTTGCCGCGCTAAGGCGGCCAGCGTCACCCAGGCTTCGATGAGCGCGGCCGCGCCCAAAGTATGGCCGATCATCGATTTAATGGAGCTGAGCGGGATGCGAGGTGCCGCCGCGCCGAACAGTAGGTGATGCAAGCGAACTTCCATCAAGTCGTTTGCTTGGGTGGCCGTGCCGTGGGCAGAAACGTAAGCAACGTGCTGCCGCTGCTGAAGGGCCGCACGACAGGCGCCGGCAACCTCGGTCAAGTCCTGGGGCAAGTCCACAAAGCCGGCATCGCTCATCGACTGCCCCCACCCACGCAGGTAACCATAACAAGGGCCGGGCGCACTTCGACTCAACCACAGCGCCGCCGCCCCTTCACCCATCACAAAGCCACGTCGCGCAGCGTCAAACGGACAACTGGCCGCCAAATCGCGTCGTTCGGTAAGCGCTTTAAGATGGTCAAACAAGGCAATCCCCACCGGATTCAACATTGCCGAAGCAGCAACCACCAAAACGTCGTCAACCAAGCCGTGGGCGAGCCACAGGCCGGCTTGGATCAGCGCATCGTTTCCCGTGGCACAGGCTGAATCGACACGCGCGGCCGGGCCGTCAAGCCCAATAAAGGCCTGAAGTACCGCAAGCGGTGCGTCGCCAATGAAGTATTGGAGCGGCGCCATCGCGTCAACTTGACGGCGGTGAACCAACATGTGTTCCACATAGGCCGTTTCACTGTTCAGGCTGGGCAAACCCAAAATCAAACCACAACGGCGTCCCGGCCGCGTCGGCAACGCGGCCAAGGCTGTCGCAGCGAGCTGTAGCGCACGCGGTACCACCACGGCCTTCGGCAGGTTCAGTGTGACAAGAGGGCCTTGAACGGGCGCGCCCAAAGGCACGCGAAACTCACCCTCCAAAGGCTGCACTGCCGAACGACCGGCAAACAAGTCATCGAGCCCTAAGCCGCCGGGCAAAACCACCGCACCGGCCATAACTTTTAAATCCATCCCCGCTAAGGTCATGGTAACGTCCTATATGATTTCACGAGGGTTATTCTGACAAAAGCGATAACCCAAAGCAATCAGCTTATTTAGCGCACACCGTTATCTTTTTCCAACGCCCGAGAAATTTCAAAAAACAACAAAATGTGCGCTAGCTCAACCTCGCCCTCACGCAACTCGCGTATGCTGTGCCTCTCCACCCACACAATCCGGTCCTAAACCCCATGGTTCATTCAGCCCACCCACTTAACGGTCGTCTTCACGGAGCCCCCATGTCAGCTCGCCGCTGTTCTTTATTGGTTATCGCCTGTTCGTTCGTTTCGCTTTTCGCCGGAGATTTTCAGCTCGATCCAAAACCTTCCATCTTTGCAGTTGTGACCCAAAAAGCCGGCTTCGCAGCAGGGTTAGCGCACAATCATTTCATTGCCGCCGACCCCGTCAATCTCACAATAAGTTGTGAAGCGGACCCACTGAGTTCATTAAAACTAGCGTTTAGTACGAAGGTTGAGGACCTTCAGGTCGACGACACCACCCGCACCCAAACCTGGACACCACGCGTCCAAGCATTGGCCTTTCTCGAGGGTGAATTTGGTGAAGTCCCTGAAAAAGACCGCAACAAAATCCGCAAGTCGATGCTCGGCAAGAAGCAGCTTAAAAGCGACCAGCACCCAGAGATCACCGCCAAGCTGGTTGGGATCAAAGAAAAAGCGAGCAGCCAGGGCTCAGTCGCTTTCAGCCATGAGCTGGAAATGGAAATCACCATCACCGGCAAAACCCAGCGGAAAGCGGTTGCCGCCAATGTCGCGCTGAATAACGACCGCCTGCAAATTGAAGCGTTTTGCGCGCTGACCTTCAGCGAATTCGGCATCAAGCCGTACAGCGCCGCCTTCGGGGCGGTGGCCAATGCCGACACTTTTTATCTACTGGTTCATTTGGAAGCAACGAGCTCACCCAATTAAAAAAGGCCACCCCAAGAGGTGGCCTCAAATAACCTGTTGATTGACAATCAATTAGCTGCCCTTGCGCGCCTGGTGCGCTTCGAGAAGTTTAAGAATCGTTTCTCGATTCATGATGCGGGCAATTTCAACAGCGTCAAGATTGTTGTCATTCTTAGTGTCAAGCCGTGCATCGGCGGCAAGCAGCACACGTACAGCTTGGAGGTTGTCTTCAAGAACGGCGATCATAAGCGCGGTATTGCCGCGACGGTCTGTCATATTAATGTCGGCGTTACTGCGAAGTAGCGCGGTCATAACTTGAGTTTTGCCGTATTTGGTCGCGATCATAAGTGGTGAAAAACCACCGATCATGGTGGCGTTAACATCAACACCTTCAGCAAGAAGACCGGACACTTTGTCCAAGTCGCCTTCCATACTGGCAAGACATAAACGGTTATCCTGTGCATACAGGGTCAGGCAGAAGGCCGTGACCACAACTCCCACTAACAATTTTTTAATCATAATCTCCCCCACACTCCCGGTGATGCTGCATTAAGTTTGGTGTAGAACCCCTAAGGGCAGGTCTTTGCTGAAATGGAACGGATGGTGAAGTTGACAATACAATTCGGGGTAATCGTCCGAAGCTCGAAGAACGATGATTCGCGTAGCACGTGAGCCGGATTCAAGACGTTTACCGTTTCTTTGCCGGAGTTTAACGTGCAGCAACTTGAGTGTCGGCGTCGGTAACAAAAAGGGCCCGTTGACCATTCGCCAACAATTCTCAAGCATTTTTTAACAAAGTATAAGGCGGATCGCCGGGTTGAGCAACCTTTCAGCATCAAAAAAAATCACATAAAGAGACATAAAAGCGCGAGCCGGCCACCCCCGGCCCTTTTCGCAGTGCCCGCCAACGGCTTGACGACCAAGGTTTTAGCGGTTAGCAACGACCATTTGTTACAATTCTTTTATAAAAAAATACAGCCTGACGAAAAAAGCAACTCTCACCGAAGCAAGACATTCAAAGAAAAGTCACTCACTTGCCGACCATAACAACACATTGTGCTTGGACTTCTCCCATCGACGCGAACCATTCTTCCGATCCACCACCATGTGTAATCGCCAACTGGAACCGGACACCTGGCAAAAATGCCGGAATCCGCCGTGAACCGGGAAGGTGTACTGCAGCGCGATGAAGGTTCCCGGCTTCACATCGATCGGCGGCAACGACTGATCAGCCCGCCACGGCAACCCCCACAGGTAGTAAGAGTTGCCACTTTCATCGTGGTGAAGCTGTAAATGTTGGTGAGAAAAAACAAGCGTGGTCGTGCCGCGATTGCGGAACAACCATTCGGCAGAGCGACGTTGACAATCCAAGCGCAACACCACGTCAAAGCCCGGGCCCTTAAACACATAATCGCCGGCTTCCATAACAAACTGTTCGCCCTTGTGACGCTGAAGCGGCTGATAACGACAGCCCCCCATGGCCAAAGCGCCGATCACGAGCAGCCAGGTCAGCCACGCCGCGTGTCGCATCTTTTGGTTTCCTTTCGAATGATTGTTTCGTTGCATCAATGCCGCTCATTGCTTCCGTTTACCGGTACCGCATTCCACCGTGCGCGTCGCGTCCTCCATGGTACAAGCTTGAGACGATTCCCCTATACCGAAAAACGAAAAATCTGTACAAACCTCAATCACGGGTCACGACCCGGTCAGAAGGCACACGCGTCGCGGCTAGCCCTCGCCGGCAATAAATGCTTTAATGCTTAGTTTTGGATAACTGGGTCGGCCGAGCACACAGCAGCCGCCGACCGCTCGCCACCGAGCCTTCATGCACCCCCCTGTCGATTCGAACGGACAGGGACCTTATATATGTGCTCGGTTTCCGTTCGATGCAACGCCGATTGGGCGCAACCGCATCAACGCCGCCCACGAAATCCCGCACCCTCTGGGTGCCGCGCTTCCCACTGATTGAAAGAAAAAGCATACGGAGCCATCATGACGACCGAAAAAAACCACCAAGACTGGTTGTGTATCAACAGCATTCGTACCCTTTCTATCGATGCTGTCCAAAAAGCCAACTCGGGCCACCCCGGCCTCCCCCTGGGCGCCGCCCCCATGGCCTACGTCCTCTGGCAAAACCATTTGCGACATAACCCAAAAAATCCGAAGTGGGTCAACCGCGATCGTTTTATCCTTTCCGCCGGTCACGGCAGCATGCTGCTGTACACCTTGCTCCACTTGACAGGTTACGAAGTGAGCATCGACGACTTGAAAAATTTCCGTCAGTGGGGCGCCAACACACCTGGCCACCCAGAGTCGTTCATGACCCCCGGTGTTGAAGCCACAACCGGCCCGCTGGGGCAAGGTACAGCCAACGCGGTCGGCATGGCCATCGCGGAACGCGCACTCGCCTATCAGTTTAATAAGCCTGATTTTCCTTTGTTCGATCACTTTACCTACGCCCTGGTCGGCGACGGTGATTTAATGGAAGGCATCTCCGCCGAAGCCGCCTCTTTGGCAGGCCACATGAAGCTCGGCAAATTAATTTACCTCTACGATTCAAACGACATTTGTTTGGACGGCCCAACCACCCAAAGTTTCACCGAGGACACCGCCAAACGCTACGAGTCCTACAACTGGCAAGTGATTACGGTGGAAGACGGCAACAACGATTTGGACGCCCTCAACCAAGCGTTGGTCGATGCCAAAGCGGACACCCAACGCCCCAGCTTGATTATTGTCAAAACCACGATTGGTTTTGGATCACCGAACAAAGCAGGTTCCTCTTCGGCACACGGCGCCCCGTTGGGCAACGAAGAAATCGCCTTAACCAAAGCTGAATTGAAATGGCCGGAAAAAGAGCCTTTCGCCGTGCCGGCCTCTGCTTACGACCACTTTAACCAGGCAACAGCGGGCCATGCGGCAAGTGATGCAGCCTGGCAACAAATGAAAGTTCGTTACGCCGAAGCCCATCCCGAAGACGCCGCCAAACTCGAATGTGCCATCCAGGGTGATCTGCCCGCCGGCTGGGACGGCGACTTACCGGTTGGCAAGGCCGGTGACAGCGTCGCAACCCGCTCCAGCTCCGGTGCGGTTCTCAACGCCCTCGCCAATCGCATTCCTTGGCTGCTGGGCGGCGATGCCGATCTCTCTTGCTCCACCAAAACAGGGATCAAAAACGGCGGCTTGTTTGAAGGCCAAACCGGCAGTGGCCGCAATATTCAGTTCGGCGTCCGTGAACACGCAATGGGCGCTATCGCCAACGGCATGAGCTACTACGGTTTACACCGCCCCTACACGGCAACCTTCTTTTGTTTTGCCGACTACATGCGCCCAGCGATCCGCCTGGCGGCGCTCAGCCATCTCAACCCGATTTTCATCTTTACTCACGATTCCATTGCTGTTGGTGAAGACGGTCCAACCCACCAACCAGTCGAGCACTTGGCTTCCTTGCGCGCCATTCCCAATACCGTTGTGTTGCGCCCTGCCGACGCCACCGAAGTGGGCGAAGCCTGGAAACTCGCACTGAACCACAAGGGCGGCCCGGTAAACCTGGTCTTGTCACGCCAAAACCTGCCGACGCTGGATCGCGAGCAACTGGGCGGCGCCGAGGGCGTCCAAAAAGGCGGCTACATTTTGGCCGAAGCCGACGGCAATCAACCCAAGGTCATTTTGATTGCGACCGGCGCCGAAGTTCACCAAGCCCTGGAAGCACGTCAGTTGTTACAAGCCGACGGGGTGCCGACACGAGTTGTGTCCATGCCAAGCTGGGAATACTTCGAAAAACAAGACGCGGCCTACCGCGAACAAGTTCTACCGGCTGCAGTCAAAGCACGGGTTGCCGTTGAAGCAGGCGTTTCATTCGGTTGGCAACGTTATGTCGGCGATCACGGCGCCGTGGTCGGGGTGGATCGCTTCGGTGCTTCGGCTCCAGGCGGAAAAGTGCTAGCCGAATACGGCTTCACCGGTGAAAACATCCGCAATGTCGCGAAAGGCTTGCTCTAACATCAACCAGGCCCTGTGGTAGGTTAAACTGTCCGCATGGCCTGGCATCCGTTCACGAATAAAGAGGCGAAACAGCGATACACCGTTTTACGGGTATCAATTGTTTCGCCTTTTTTGATTGGGGATCCACAAATGGAAAAACCAACGATCAAGAGACGTCCCAAGGGTTCATCTCAAAAACGGTCGGACGCCATTATGCCGAACCATCACCCAGCATCGCAAAACGAAACACCGTCACAGGGTGCTTATTACAAATACGGCAGCTATAGCGTTCAGGAAAATTGGCTGACGGCCGGCTTATCATTCAATGTGACTAAAAACTAGCGGGGCATCTGCGCCGATCAGGACCACTCGGATTACCTTGTCGGCCAAACAAAGCGCAACCAAATCATCGAACTCCATCGCGGGCGGCTCGAGGTTTACGAAGACGTCGGGTCCCATCCAGTTCTCCGGGTGCTTCAGGACCGAAGCGGCGCGATTCGAGAGAGTAAAATCGCGCAATACTTTGGCGCAAAAGGCGCTGTAATAAGCACGGGCGCACCGGCAGGTACGCCGCACATTATGACGAGAGGTATCAGCTCAACGGATTGTGCGTTTTCACCGCCAAGAGTCGCTTGGTTTAGGTCTTATCGCGCCTCTTAGGCTAAAAAGTGTTGGGTGTTTCTCGGAGGCCGGCCAATTAACGACAGGGAGTCAGAGACATATTACGCCACTACTTTTTCTTACCAGAGCCTAAACCGGCTCTTAAGCAGGGTCTTCCACTTGACGGCGCGGCCAGAAACCGTAAATCAACATCGGCCATATCCCAACGTGAATCAAAACATCAGCGGTATTAAAAATGTAGTGCCAATAGGGAATGCCGCGCACATCAAAATAGTCGATCACCGAACCGTAGATCAATCGATCCAAAATGTTGCTCACCCCGCCGCCAATAATGAAGGCAAAACAAAGGTACTCAAGCCGACTGATGTCTTTGGCACGAAACAAATAAACCATTAACCCAATCAGTACCACCCCTGAGAAACCGGCAAACCACCAACCACTGCCCTGCTTCAAACCAAAAATGCCGCCGAAATTGCGCACATGAGTTAAATAAAAAAACGATAAGACTTCGTGAGACTGGCCGACCATCAAAGCGCGGTTGACCAAAAAGCCGCTGAGCTGCGAAACCACGGCACTGACCAAGGCAATGATGCTAAAAAGTGTGAGGTTGGTTTTTTTATCCTGATTCATGGTTATCCTTTGGGAGTAGAACGCGTTACTTCAATTTGGTAAAGGTTAGAGTAATATTTACCTGTTACGTAAACGGCCTTTTTGCGGCGGTCATAAGCGATGCCGTTGAGGACATCTTCACCACCATGACGTTCTTCGCGGGTGGGCAAGCCGTTAAGGCGCAGACGCCCTTTAACGCGACCGTCGGCGGGATCGATGACGACGATATCGGAAGTCCCGTAGACATTGGCCCAAATCTCACCCTCAATCCATTCGAGCTCGTTGAGCATGGTCACTTTTTTGCCGTTGTCGGTCACCGCCAGCTCGCGCACAACCGAGAAGTCACCGGCATCGCGGAAACGCAAAACATCAGACCCGTCGCTCATGATCAAATGCTGATCGTTGCCGGTTAAGCCCCAGCCCTGGCCTTGGTAGCGCAAGGTCCGCAAAGGCGCGAAGGTTTCACTGTTGTAGATGATGGCCTCGCCGGCTTGCCAGGTGAGTTGGATCAGAACGCCGCGAAAGAAGTGAAGGCCTTCACCGAAGTAACGTGCATCTAAGTCGTGTTGTTGCTGCACGATGCCGCTGGCAAGATCGACCCGGCGCAAACTCGATTTCCCACGTTGACCCGTACTTTCGTACAGAACACCGTCGTGAATCAGCAAACCCTGGGTGTAAGCACCGGGATCGTGTCTGAACTTTTGCACGACACGGTAAGACCAGCGCGGTGCACCGTCACTGTCTTCGACCGGCTGATCGGCAAGCAGAAACCAAACCAGCAACGCGCCCAAAGCGCAAATCACCAATGCCGGAAGCCACTTCGACGACGCGGCGGATGTCTCGGGAGTTCGTTTGTTTTTGTTTTTTGCCATAAGAACCGTGCCTTTTAAGGATGAACCGCATCGCGGTGCGCGGCCGAGGTTGCCTCGCAAAGCCCCCATTGTAACTAAATCGAGGGAACCCGATCAGCTTTTCCTGACAAAAGCGCGGGGAAGGCAAGCCCGTCAACAAAAAAGACCACGCCGAAAATGACGTGGTCCCCATGCCGAAACCAAACGGATTCGGACGAACCCGGCGCGGAGGCCGGGTTCTCAATAAATTAGGAAGCCTGTTCCATATTGGCGCTGTAAGCACCTACAGCGGCGGCGCCATTCATTTTGGCGCGATGGGTGAAAACGGATTGCGCGGAAGCCACGTTACCCGCTTGACCCTGCCAGGCTTTCAAAGCGTCTTCTTGCAGGGCGCGGCCATAGGAGAAGGAAAGCGCCCAAGGCAAATCGCCGATTTTGTTCATGGCATCCAAGTGCGCCGTCGCTTCAACGGAGCTTTGACCACCGGAAAGGAAAACAATCCCGGGAACAGCGGCGGGAACACAACGCTTGAGGGTGGCAACAGTGGCGGCGGCGACACCGTCAACGTCGGCTCGGTTGGCGGCTTTTTTGCCGGAAATGACCATGTTGGGCTTGAGCAACATGCCTTCCAGCAAGACGTTGTGCGCGTTGAGTTGAGCAAAAACAGCGGTCAAAGCCGCTTCAGTGACTTGCTGACAACGGGCCAAATCGTGGTCGCCGTCCATCAAAACTTCAGGCTCAACGATGGGAACAATGCCGGCTTCTTGGCAAAGAGCGGCGTAGCGGGCCAAACCATGAGCGTTGGCTTCCAAGCAATATTGCGTAGGAATGCCGGGAGCAATGTCAATCACGGCACGCCATTTGGCGAAACGAGCGCCCAAGTCGTAGTACTCCTTGAGACGATCACGCAAACCGTCCAAACCTTCGGTGACGGTTTCGCCGGGAAAACCGGCCAGCGCCTTGGCGCCTTTATCGACTTTGATGCCGGGGATGACGCCGTTTTCGGTCAAAACTTCGGCCAAACGTTTGCCGTCGGGGCCCTCTTGGCGAAGGGTTTCGTCGAAAAGAATGACACCGCTGACGTAATTGGAAAAATCGGGGGCGGTGAACAGCATGTGGCGGTAGTCGCGACGGTTGTTTTCGGTGGACTCGAGACCGATGGATTTAAAGCGCTTGGCGATGGTGGGAAAGGATTCATCAGCAGCCAAAATCCCTTTTCCTTTGGCTACCAAAGCGTTGGCAGTTTGGACCAGCTCTTGGGACATAAACGCACTCCTTAAATGGTGGATGAAAATCGGTGTTGCCGCGAAACATACGGCAAATAGATGAACGCCCAGATCAAGACGAAAGCGATTCCAACTGTGGCTTCGCAGTATCGGGCCTAGCAGGTGAAGCCAAGCAGAATACCAGGAATCCCACAAAGTTGGGACGGTAAATTGGCGGCACCAGATGGAAACTGGCATCCCAAATGCAATTCATGGATAAGGCCCGTGGTTAAGCCCCAACCAAACGGGAAAAAGAGGGGCGCGCTCAAGGCGCGTCCAGAGTGAGGCGGGGTTGTCCAAAAAGCCAAAAGGCGTCCAAAAAATTCTGACGTCAAACGGAAAACAGGACACACCCCACATAAAACCAGCATATTAGCCAAAGCCATTCGGTGACGCCGCACCGAGAAAAGTCAACCAACCGGTCGATCCCAGATCGACGGAGGCCCATGTATCCGTTTCTCCACGAAAAACCTGACGTCAACCGACGCCGCTTTCTGACGTCAAAAATAACGTCAGATCACCCCCATCGCATTGTTCGCGAATGAATTTCACGACCCATTCAGTAGATTTCAGCACACCTCAAGCGCCGCGCAACTGTTCGCCCCGCCTTGAGCGCGCCCGGCTCTCTCCCGGCCCCCTTCCCGATTATCCGAGCCGCCCGATTGCTGAAGATTCCTGACTTACCTGTTCGAAAGGAGTAGCCACAATGAGTGCACTTAAAGATAGACCCATGGCAGCGATCTCAGTATCGGAATATCAATACCTAAAGCTTACCCATTGTCGTGAGCTAGAACAGGCCCCGGGTCGCCCAGATCGCAGCAGCCGAATGAGCCGGAGCACCATCATGCAATCAGTCCAAAAAGCCAACGACGATTTCCTTCATTATTGCCGCCATGAAAAGGAATTGAGCGACAAGACGCTCAAAGCCTATGGCATCGATCTCAAACAATTTATTGAATATCTGGCACGCCGTAATCCCGACATGGAATTGGTTGATATCGATAAAACTATTTTGAGCGACTACCTCGAGGAGCTCGATTCCGGCGTCAAACCCAAGACGATCAAACGCAAAGTCGCCACGCTGCGCGCCTTCTTCAACTACCTGGAATTTTCTGAAAAGATCGTGGTCAGCCCGCTGCGCAAGATCAAAGTAGAAATCAAACAGGACAAGGTCGCCCCTTCCCTGCTGACCATCGACGACCTCGAACGCCTGTTCAATTACCTTTACAAACAGCGCGACACCCTCAAACACACCAGCCTGTTTGCCTGTAAAGTGCTCATCCGCGACATTGCCATTTTTGAGCTGTTGCTTTCGACCGGCATGCGTGTCTCCGAATTGTCCGACCTCAAAAAGAGTGACATCGATTTGGAGGCCAATACCATCCAGATTCGCGGCACCGGCAATCGCGCACGCACGATTCCAATTCTCTCGGAAAAAACGCAAGCGGCGCTATACCATTACAACCACACCTTCCAACACGACCTTAAAAACAAAGATTTCTTCTTTATTAACAAACACAACCGCAAGATTTCCGACCAATCGATCCGGATCCTGGTGGAAAAATACAGCGCCAAAGCGGGCATCCACCAAAAAATCACCCCGCACACCTTCCGCCACACGCTGCACAAAATGTTGCTGGAAAGCGGCCTCGACCTGCGCTACATCCAACAGTTCATGGGCCACAGCAGCTTGTCGTCACCGTTGATCTTCTCCAAAGATGATCGCGAGATGCAAAAACGCATGCTGGCCGAGCGCCACCCGCGCGAAAAAGTCCTCGCCGGCTAAAGACACCGCGCCCGCGGTCTGATCATACCCTCCCACAAGCCGACCCCCGGGTCGGCTTGTGCTGTTTCTGGACAAAAAACAAGGCATGGACGGCACCACACCACAAACCTCGCCCAGCCACATAAATTCCCGTGATTCGGTGCGGCTCTTGGCTTGTCGAAACACCGGCGGATCAGCTAGACTTGCTGCGATACGATTCCCTGCCGTGGGCCACGTCGCCAATATCACGGTAACCCATCCGGATTTTGTGTCCCAATCGTTGCTCGCGCTTACGACGCCCACCACGTCGTCACTTGAGTTGAGAACTCGAGGCGTCGTCTCCCAATGGCGACATCCCAGCGCGACGATTCGGCGTCGGTCCGCCCCAGCGCGGCGTTTTGACCGACCAAACACGGCCAAGGGTCACGCCGCAAACGGCAGGAAGGTTTTGCAAGGAGCAATCATGGCAGGTCATAGTAAGTGGGCGAATATTCAGCACCGCAAATCACGCCAGGACGCCAAAAAGGCGAAAGTATTTACCAAACTGGCTAAAGAGATTACTGTTGCAGCAAAAATGGGCGGCCCCGACCCCGAGGCCAATCCACGTTTGCGGGCCGCCATTGTCGCCGCCCGTAAAATCTCCATGCCCGGCGATAACATCAAACGCGCGATTGATAAGTCAACCTCGGCCGACGAAGCCAACCTCGAAGAGATTCTGTATGAAGGTTACGGCCCCGCCGGGACCGCCTTCCTGGTGGAGTGTTTGACCGATAATCGCAACCGCACCGCCTCTGAAGTACGCAGCATCTTCTCCAAATCAGGCGGAAACATGGGCGAGTCCGGCTCGGTCGGCTGGCAGTTTGACAAAAAAGGCTACCTGACCATTCCCAAAGGCGACAAATCCGAGGACGATATGACGGAGATTTGCCTGGAAGTGGGCGCGGAAGACATCGAAGACGGCGATGAGTTCTGGGCGATCATCAGCGCCCCGGAAGATTTACACGCCGTGCGCGAGGCGCTTGAAGCGGAAGGTTTAGAAGTCGAGTCCGCCAAATGGGAAATGCTGCCGCAAAACCACATCCAAGTAGAAGGCGAAACCCTCGAAAAAGTGATTCGTCTGATGGAAAAACTGGAAGACAACGACGACGTTCAAAACGTCTGGAACAACGCCGACTTTGACGAAGCCGAGGTATCTTGATCATCCTAGGGATTGACCCCGGTTCACGAATCACAGGTTACGGCCTCATCCACAGTCGCGGCAACCACAGCGCCCTGATTGAGGCCGGACCGATTCGCCTACAAAAAATCGAAGACATCGGTGCGCGATTGGTCATCATCGCGGAAACAATCGAAGGTCTGATCAAACAACACCAACCGGACGCCATTTCACTGGAGAAGGTATTCCACGGTGTAAACGCCAAATCAACCCTGGTGCTGGGCTACGTTCGCGGCGTCATTTTAATGTGCGCCGCGCGCCACGGAATCGAGATTGCAGAATACGCGGCCACCGAGGTCAAAAAGGCGGTCACCGGCTACGGCCGCGCTGAAAAAGACCAAGTCAAAGAAATGGTAAAAATCCTGCTCAAGCTGGAAAAAGACCCCAAGCCGCACGATGTCACCGATGCGCTCGCCAACGCACTGTGCCACGCCCACATGGGACCCATCCAAGCACGCATCCGCGAACAGGAAGCCAAATGGCGCGCCCGCACCGGCGGCTGAGCCGGTCCATCAAAAAAGCGAGCAACCTGCCGGTTGACTCGCTTTTTTTTCGGGGTCACCCCCAGGACGCCTGACGGCGGTTACATGCGTGTACCGTAGATTTTTTCACGGTCTAAAACGCGACGGGCGTAACTGCTGCCACGGAAAGTGCGGCGGCGCAGCTTCTTGGCGACTCGGGTCGGACCCTGATTGTAAGCAGTCAGAGCAACGTCAAGGTCGCCAAAGCGTTCGAGCAGGTAACCCAAATAGTCGGCACCGAACTGAATGTTCCAATGCGGATCGTAGAATTGGTGACCGCGAAACGCGAAACGACTGTCGACATGGGCGTTACCCAAAATACGACGAGGCATGACTTGCATCAAACCCTTGGCACCCTTAACCGAATTGGCACAGGGATCAAAAGTCGACTCGACGTCAATCATCGCCAGAATCAGCGAGGGCGGAACATCAATTTCAACGGATTTTTCGACAATGAGCTGAGCGAGATCGAGCAATTCTTGGGAGTCTTGACCCAAGCGACCTTCGGCCAACAACGGCGCGATTCGAAAAGCTAAGTCGTCGTAACGTTCCATAGGGAACATGGCAAATTCAGGAGGTGACACTGGCTCAGAAATCAATGGAGTCAGCGCAAACGCGGGGCTGCGCAACATAAAAACCGGAATCACCAGGAAGAGAGAGACCACACAAATTTGAATTTTTGTTTGCATCACAACGCCTTCCTGACTTCCACAGCACCCACCGCATTGGGCGGGATGATTTCAAGCTTGGTACCGCAAACCAAGTGCGGACCGCGAGCAATTTGCAACCCACGTGCCAAGCAGAAATCAGCCAATCAGGCGGTGAAAAACACAGCCTAAAGTCGACAGACACCTGCAAACATTTTATAGCCAACCACTTAAAGAAAACCCCAGGTGTTACCTGCACGAGATACAGCAGGCCCCCGGACTGGAGACAAAGGCCTCACAAAAACCGCATAACCCTAGAAAACACAAGGCGTTAATGCAAGAGACAACTTTTTGTCGTCTTTTCTTAAACAAAACAAAAAACGAGACGCGGGCCCAGGTTGACGCACAAAAAAGTCAAGGTACTCGCCAAGATTAATTGACAAAATCCCTAGAAGTGCTTTTTTTGGCTCTCGCGATCACTCGTATGATGTAACAGCGCTTATGTTACCAAAAGGTAACGGTTGTCGACAAGCACCGGATCGATGCTTTCAAAGAAAATTTCCCGTGCAAGGACACGTGTTTCCAAGCAGCGGCGCTAACCGAGCGGTGGATCGCCGCCAGCCGGCCGGCAAGGACGCAAAAACCGAATTTTCTTCAAAAAGTGCGGTAACTCGCCGTCCCAACTGCAATGCCTGGAAACCCAGAACAAGGCGCAAAGCCCCAATGCGAGCCGTTTTTTTTAACTCCGTCATTTATTTCGACCACACGCGCTGGTTTATTTGGAAAAAATCCAGGTTAAGATGATGACATTCAGAACATGGTTTGGTGGGCAAGTGAGCGCAAACATCGGCTCTTCTTGCAAAAACCATGGGCGGTGGTGCGGTGCATCACATTCCTCGGCCCGCTGAACCTGGCTTTACCCGAAAGGAACACGACCATGGCAACACTGCCGGAACCTCAAAACGTCTTAATCGAGAAAACCCTAAACAACGGCGCCGGCTTAGCCAGACTCAGCGACGGGCGTGTCTGTTTTGTTCCAGGCGCCTTGGATCAGGAACGTTACCAAGTATCAGCTTGGCGTAAACAACGCGGCACCCTGTGGGCCGAAGGCTACCAACGGCTGAGCAACGCCCCCTTTCGTGTCGAGCCCACCTGCCCCAGCGCCGCCTTTTGCGGTGGCTGCGACTTATTACATGTCCAAGCAAGCCATGAGGCCGCCCTAAAAGGTTCGTTTTTCCGCGATGCGTGTCTCCGCATTGGTAAATGGACGGTAACCGAATTGGAAACGACGGCCTTTGCACGGGAACAGGCACGTTATCGCGGCCGCTTCCACGCAAACGGAGGAAAACTCGGTTTTCACGAACGGGGTGGACACCGAATCGCCTCGGTAAGCGGGTGTCACGTGCTGCCGGAAGCCATCCACCGAGACCTCCCTTCCCTGCGCCAACTATCTGAAAAGTTTAATTTTAAAGGTTCAATCTACTACAGTCTCAGCCCCGATGAAATGCTGCCGATTTACTTGTTTGAAGGACGCGGCGTCAAACCGAAGACTTTTTTGTCTCTCGTCGAGAGAAGTGGTTTACCAGTGGCGCGCGTCGGCCTGCGCGGTGACGGCGGCAGACCAACACCAACATGCACAATGAACTGGTGCGGCCACCAAGTGGTGCTCGAAGCCGATCAATTTTTTCAAGCCAACCCGCAAAGCTGGCCGCGTTTCTGGGAACAGGTGCGCCGTTTCGAACAACAATTCCAACCTAGCAAGATCTGGGATGTTCATGCCGGGTCGGGGTTCCTGAGCGCTGCTTTGCGTGAACTGGGCGCAACGCGACGCCTTTGGGTCGGCGAGCCGGACGCGCGCGCAACAACCAACTTAAAGCGCTTGGCGGCCAAACACGACCCAGGCGTGGTCAACATTTACACAGGCACAGCCGAGCAATTGGTAAGCGAACCCTTTTTTGCTCAAGAAACGATTGACGCTCTGTTGCTCGACCCACCGCGCGTCGGCTTAAGCGAAACCTTGATCACCTGGATCGCGGCAAAACGACCAAAGGCCATGCTTTACTTTTCTTGCGACAGCGGCACCTTTGCGCGTGACCTTGCCAAACTGCGCGCGGCCGATTTCGAGGTAGTGGGCACTGCTGAGATCATGGATGTGGCGCCTGGCACACTGCGTTTCGAAAGCGTGGTCACGCTGGTCGATGCGCAAAAACAAGGACCGCCGGCCACTGAATAAGGTGCGCCGACAATACCGGCCAGTTCTCGTTTGACGTGGCCGATCTTTGCCATTAGAATGTGCCTTTGTTTTGGCTACGTGCGGGAGAGGTCATGTTATGAGTGCCACGGTTATCATCCCCGCCAGAATGGCGGCAAGTCGATTCCCGGGCAAACCTCTCGCTACAATTCTCGGTAAACCCATGATTGAGTGGGTTGTTTTAAGATGCCGAATGGCCGCCGTCAGCCGCGTAATCGTGGCGACCGACAGCCCCGAAATCGCCGACGTGGTCCGTCGTTTCGGCGGCGAGGTGGCGCTGACCCGCGGCGACCACGAGAACGGTACGAGCCGCATCGCCGAGGTGGCCGCCGACTTAGACGACGACATCGTCGTGAATGTCCAGGGCGACGAACCGGCAATCCATCCCGACGACATTAACGCGGTGGTACAACCGCTGCGCGATCATGCCGCCCTGCCGATGGCGACACTGGCTGAACCGATAGCCAACCACACCGATGTGTTCGATCCCAACATGGTCAAAGTCGTTTGGGACCAAAACCGGCATGCGCTTTACTTTTCTCGCGCGCCGATTCCCTATACCAAACACGACGGCATGCAGGCCCCGACGTTTCCAGCAGTCGGGCACCGCTATTACCGCCACGTGGGTATCTATGCCTACCGCAAATCATTTCTTCTCGATTACGTTGCACGTCCCGCCTGTGACCTGGAACGCATCGAGGGACTCGAACAATTGCGCGCCCTGCACATGGGCGCCTCGATTTATGTCGGCCTGGCGAGTCGTCCCTCGATTGGGGTCGACACGCCGGCCGATGTGCCTCGAGCCGAAAACCTCTTGAGAACCTACCTCGCCGAGACAGCGCCGTCCACGAGGAACCAGCCAACAACAGAACGTCGGTAACCATCGACGCCAAGCTTTAGGAAGGAACACAATATGACCAAGTATATTTTTGTTACCGGTGGTGTGCTCAGTAGTCTGGGTAAAGGGTTGGCTGCCGCCTCAATCGGCGCCCTGCTCGAAAGCCGCGGTTACAACATCACCATCCAAAAGTTGGATCCATATATTAATGTAGATCCCGGCACCATGAGCCCGTTTCAACACGGCGAGGTTTTTGTCACCGACGACGGCGCGGAAACCGACTTGGACCTAGGCCACTACGAACGCTTCACCAACATGTCGGCAACCCAGCAACACAACTGGACAACAGGCCGCATTTACCAAAAGGTCATTAACAAAGAGCGACGCGGCGACTACCTGGGCAACACCGTGCAGGTCATTCCCCACATCACCGACGAAATAAAAAACAGCATCACCAAGCTGGCAAGCCCCGAGACCGACATTGTTTTGGTGGAAATCGGCGGTACGGTCGGCGACATCGAAAGTTTGCCGTTCCTGGAAGCCATCCGCCAACTACGTCTGGAAGTGGGCCCTAGCGATGCCATCAACCTGCACCTGACCTACGTACCCTACATGCGCGCGGCCGGCGAATTAAAAAGCAAACCGACGCAACACTCGGTTAAGGAACTGCGCAGCATCGGTATTCAGCCCGACATCATTTTGTGCCGCTCCGAATACGACCTGCCGGACGACTTGCGCCGCAAGGTCGCACTCTTCTGCAACGTCCCAACCGACGCGGTCAAGGTCGCGATCGACGTCGATAATATCTACAAGGTGCCGTTGAAACTGGCCGACCAAAATCTAGACTCACTGGTGTGCCAACTGCTCAACCTCGACGCAGGCAAAATCGACCTGCGCAAATGGCGTGACCTGAGCGCCTTAATCGATTCGGATCGCGCCGAAGTCAACCTCGCCATCATCGGCAAATACGTCGACTACCCCGACTCTTATAAATCGATTAGCGAAGCCTTTACCCATGCCGGTTTTCACCACCGCGTGCGCGTGAAAGTTGAATGGTTGGAAAGCGCCCGATTCGAAAAAGGGCAACACCTGGAAGAGCTGGCACGCTTTGACGGCATCATGATTCCCGGTGGTTTCGGCAGTCGCGGTGTCGAGGGCATGATTCGCGCCATTCAATACGCACGCGAAGCACACATTCCCTTCTTTGGTATTTGCCTCGGCATGCAGTTGGCCAGCGTGGAGTTCGCCCGCAACGTCGCCGGCCTAGAGAGCGCCAACAGCTCGGAGTTCGAGGACGATCCGCGCTACAAAATTATTTACAAATTGCGCGAGTTGGTCGACATCGACGAAATGGGCGGCACCATGCGTTTGGGCGCCTACCATTGCGAATTGGAGCCAGGTTCCTTGGCGCGCAAAGCCTATGGCGCCGAAGCGGTAAGCGAACGTCACCGTCACCGCTATGAGTTCAACATTGAATTTAAGAAGTCATTGGAAGCCAAAGGCTTGACCTTCTCCGGCATCTCGCCCGACGGCATGTTCATGGAAATCATTGAATTGCGCAACCACCCGTGGTTCCTCGGCTGCCAGTTCCACCCAGAGTTCAAATCCAAACCGTTTGAACCGCATCCCTTGTTCCGCGACTTCGTCGGCGCCGCCCTCAAACGCCACAAGTCGCAAGCTGACACGCAAAAAGCTGATAGTCCCAAAGAAGAGGCGGTATCATGAGTTTTTCTATTTCCGTCGGCAACGACACCTTCGCAAGCGGCGGCCGTCAACTGTTGATTGCCGGGCCTTGTATGATTGAATCCGAGCAGCACGCCTTGACCATGGCCGAGCACATCCAACGCCTGATCGCCCCGTACCGCGATCACTTCATTTGGGTTTTCAAATCATCGTTCGACAAAGCCAACCGCAGTTCGGGCGACTCGCCACGCGGCCCCGGCATGGACGACGGCCTGCGCATCCTCGAACGAATTAAAAACGAATTCGGGGTCCCGGTACTGACCGATATTCACGAATCCCAGCAAGCCAAACCGGTCGCAGAAGTGGTCGACGTGCTGCAAATCCCGGCCTTTTTGTGTCGCCAAACGGATTTGCTGCTGGCGGCGGCCCAAACAGGCCGCATCGTGAACGTTAAAAAGGGTCAATTCGTGGCGCCCCACGATATGGGTTTGCCGATTGACAAAATCCGCGAGGCGGGCAACCCGGCGGCGATGATCACCGAGCGCGGTACCTCGTTTGGGTACAACAATTTGGTCGTCGACTATGCGGGCCTTTACGTGATGCGCAACCACAAGGCACCGATCATTTTCGACACGACCCACTGTGTGCAGTTGCCAGGCGGAATGGGCAAAGTCAGCGGCGGTCGCCGCGAGGTGGCACCTTACATGGCCAAAGCCGCCGCCGCGTTTGGCGTCGACGGGTTCTTCATGGAAGTTCACGACAACCCCGACAAGGCACTCAGCGACGGACCGAACCAACTCAACATCCCCTTGTTCGAAGCCTTGTTACCGCGCTTGATCGCCATTCGCGAGGCCGCTTCATGAGTCGTGCGCGCGGGCGACAAGTCCTCGAAATCGAAGCCCAGGCATTGCAGACCTTAGCAAACGACCTGGGCGACGCCTTTGATGCGGCGGTCGCGATGTTGGCCGCCGGCAAGGGCCGGGTGATTCTAACCGGCGTGGGTAAAAGCGGCTTAATTGCCCGCAAGATTGCGGCAACCTTTGCCAGCACCGGCACCCCCGCCTTTTTCGTGCACCCCACCGAAGCCCTGCACGGCGACCTCGGTATGATTGTTTCCGGCGATACGGTCATCGGCATCTCAAATTCGGGCGAAACCGCCGAACTGGTGGCGCTGTTAGAGTTCATTAAACGCTTGGGTACACGCCTGATCGCCATTACCGGCAAGGAAACGAGTACTTTGGCAGCGCACGCCGATGTGGCGCTGACGTATCGTATTAGCGAAGAGGGTTGCCCCTTGGGTTTGGCACCGATGGCGTCAACCACGACAACCCTGGCCCTGGGCGATGCCTTGGCGGCCGCGGTAATGGACGTCAAAGGCTTTACCAATCGCGACTTTGCCCGTTTCCATCCCGGCGGCAAACTGGGCAACAGTTTGTTATTGCTGGCAGAAGTGCTGGAGTCCCACGGCAGCGCCAAACCCCTGGTAACCGCCACGACCACCTTAAGCGCGGCACTGTTGGAAATGAGTGACAAACGTTTCGGCATGACAGCGGTCTCCTTAGCGGACAAAGCCCTGGGTCTCATCACCGACGGTGACATCCGCCGCCTGATTCAACAACACGGGCCGGCGGCACTCGACATGCAGGCCGGTGACGTCTGCACCCATCGTCCCAAAACCATTTGCCAAGATCGCTTGGCGGTAGAAGCCTTGGAGCTAATGGAACGCCACAAAATCACCTCCATCATCGTGACAGATCGCGAAGACAACTATGTCGGCGTCGTCCATTTACACGATTTGTGGCGCACCCAAATGGTATAGAACCAACGGGGCCTTTCGTGCCCCGGTTCATCTCGCCGACATCCGTCGTGGACAGCACCGAAGCGGGGCCTTATCACACGACTCATCGGCGCCTAGATCTTCACCCGCACGAGCGTTGACCGAGGGTGGTAACGAGGTTTCTCTCGTTCCGGCCGCCATCCCGGTCGAGCGCGACAGCGCCGGGTCATCAGGGATGACGAAACCCCGCCGCTACCTCGACGAATTCACCACCCTGCACTGACTTCGTCGACCTTGTCACTACGTCGACGCGACCTTGCCCCCACTTCGTCGACCTCCACGCCACCTTGCCCTTATTTCGTCGACCTTGTCACTACGTCGTCGCTACCTTGCCCCCACTTCGTCGACCTCCACGCCACCTTGCCCTTACTTCGTCGACCTCGCCGCCATCTCGACCCGACCTTGCCCCCACTTCGTCGACCTCGTCGCCATCTCGACGCGACCTTGCCCCCCACTTCGTCGACCTCGTCGCCACCTCGACGCGACCTTGCCCTTACTTCGTCGACCTCGTCGCCACCTCGACCCGACCTTGCCCTTACTTCGTCGACCTCGTCGCCACCTCGACGCGACCTTGCCCTTACTTCGTCGACCTCGCCGCCACGTCGTCGCGACGTTGTCCACACCGCGTCGACATCGTCGCAACCTTGCCCCCAACCTCGTGATCACCTCGCCTTCACCGCGTCGACAACGTCCGACCTCGTCGTGGTCGGCGCACGACCTTGCCGAGGTCATCGTATGTTTTGGCGAACCAGCGTCAACCGCGACCCTTGAACGGGTCCATTTTGGCCATTTCCGCAGCACATGGACTGACGTTGACGAGGTCATCGCCTTTTTTTCGACGTTGTCGGCGACGTCGTCGACGATGTCAGCGACATCGTCATGACCTCGACGACGACCTCGCCACAGTCATCACCCCCAGCACACAAACAACTCACAAAAAACAACTTATCTCAAAACCCTAAAATCCCATAGTATGGGTAAGGATGTCTTTTCCACAAGACAAACACTCTTTCTTGAACACCCATTCATTAAAAACAAAACTTTTTTAACCTACCTTTATAGAAAAAGACATTCTTTTCGGTTACAATGCGCCATGTTACGTCGACCTTGTCAAAGCCATGCTACAGAAGGCTTCCAAGGACGACGTGAACGGTACGGTCCTGTTTGCACGATCTGAAAAATCATCATTTCAATTTGGGAAGGTAAGTATCACAATGCCAAAAGCAGCCACCCCTAAAAAGAAAAAGGTTACGCTTTCCTTCGAAGGTGAACCTGGTTCCGAAGTCATCGTCGCCGGTAGCTTCAATGATTGGTCACTCAACGATAAAAAGAAAGCGAAAGTAATGAAAGAACAAGACGCCGGTCATTACTCAATTAATCTCTTTCTTCCTATCGGTGAACATGAATACAAGTTTTACAGTAATGGTGAATGGATCGTGGATCCAAAAGCCGAGAAAAAAATCCCCAACCGTTTTGGCACCTACAATGCGGTTATCGACGTCGAAGATTAAACCTCGACCCATCTACGCGCAAAACCCTTCGCCCAGCAACGGCCGGAGGGTTTTTCTCGTTTATGGATTAACAACTTAAAGCCCTCTTTTTGAAACGGTTGTCCGCATACACAAAACCGCAAGCAAACCACAGCCGGATGGCAAACACCCCTCCCTTCTCTTATTTAGTGCATGGTTTTTTGAGGCGGAAACCCCAAACTTTCCTGCAACGGTTTGAGTATTTCAATCGCGTGCTTGTAACCAATTTTTTCGATTTTCTCTATCGATGACCAATCTAACAAATGGAACTGGTCAATGGGCGGCCGCATATAGGCATGAGTGCGGCGCTGCAATACTTCCTTTTCAACCGAACTCGAAATCATAGCGGTACGCAATAAGATATTAAGAATATTGGGGACACGTACCTTAACGGCAAAGGGGTTAAGACGGTTGCGCAATAGATGCCAAGGGCTCAGGTCTTGCTCCACCGGTAACGCCAACGACAGGTCGAGGTTGGGGCTGACATCGACGGCGAACACAGGTCCGCGACCTTGATCGAGCATGACGTCGACGGGGACGTTGTTGAGCAGACCACCGTCGACGAGGGTGTTGCGCTGGAAGAATACAGGCGGCACTAACCCAGGAATGGCGGTACTACAACGCACGGCTCGCCACAACAGGCCGGAGCGATGCACAAAGCTCTCCGCACGTGTCAGGTTGGTCGACACACAGTAAAAAGGAATCCACAGGTCTTCGACCTCAGTATCGCCATAGAGGTTGACGCCCATGCGGCGAAAGCATCGGCCACGGGTTAAGGCCAACATCGGCAGGGTGAAATCAAAGATGGATCCCTTCTCGACGAATTCCTCGCGCGTGCGTTTAAGAATGTGGTCAACGTCCCATCCCATGGCGTATTGTGCACCGATAATGGCGCCCATACTGGTGCCGCCGACCACGTCGATGGGAATCGACAACTCGTCGAAGGCACGCAGCACGCCGATGTGCGCAAACCCGCGCGCGCCACCCCCACCTAGCACCAAGCCGACAGCCCGGCCGGCCAACATCCGGGCCAGGCGACCGTAGTGGCGTGGTCGCCGGCAATGCAGGTGGTGGTAGCCGTCAAAGTCACGGTGGTAACGCAGGAGTTCACGGGTGTTGCGCGGTTGTTGATCGCCGTCATAGAGGAACACCAACTCTTTGCGCGAACAGGTCAACTTGCTGCTCAGGCCCTCGAAGGCGTTGAGCAGAAGGTCGCCACCACGCGGCGGTTCCGACCCACACAGGAACAGCAAACAGTCAGCCTGCCGCAAACAACAGCGTGTCCAGCGGCTATCGACCTCACCGGCCTGATAGACCACATAACTGTAATTGTGTTCGCGTTGATTCAGCCAGGCCGTGGTACGCGGCGAGAGCCGGCTCTCGTCCTCGCCAAAACCGACCTCGCGTTCAACGACCTCGGCGGTGAGGTGACAAGCGGGACCAAGTCGTTCCAGGGCGAGGCACAGACGCGCGGTGAATTCCGTAATCGGCAAGTTGGGATCGAGCGCAATCACCGCAATGGTGGCCACTTGCATGGCGTGCGTTTCACCCAGTTGATCACGACGCAAGCGTTTGATGATCACGCGCGTGAGTCCCATCATGGTCGAGGGAAACTGAGTGACAAGCTCGTCGAAGTCGGCCTTGTCGAGCCGTACCAATTGCGAGTCGCGCACGGTCAAAATAGTGGCGGACCGTGTCTCACCGGTGAGCAGTGACATCTCGCCGACACACTCGCCGTGACCTATTTCAGCCAAAACGCGGCCGTCCTCCTTCAACACGCGCAGACGACCATAGACGAGAAGGTACATACAATCGCCGGCTTCACCTTGTTCGCACAGGATCTCGCCGGCCCGCAAATGGACCCAGGAAAAACGCGCGGCCAGTTCCTGCAACGCCTCGGTCGGCAATTGGCTGAAGATAGGATGGGTCTCCAAAAGAGGCAGCAAACCCAAGCCTTCGAGCTGAGAATGTTCCATAAGCCCTTTTTTTAAGCTGTTGATAATCTTCCCATCATACGTGACAGACAAGAGCTTGAGAAGCGCAAGCATGGATAAGCAAGGCCACAACGGCGGCCATGGCCCCGTTCGGTGCAGTTAGTCGCCGTCGCCCCAAGTCACGCGCACCACTTCGAGCGGCAGCGCATGGGCGGCAAAATACTTGAGCCAGCCACGTTGGTTGGGCTGCAACTGGTCGCCCGGCCCCTTAACCTCGGCCAGGCGGTAGCCGCCGGAGCGCGGAAACAGCAGCAGATCGGGAAAGCCATTGCGATAACGACCCGGGTCGGTGGCCAAGCGTTCAAAAATGAACGCCAAATCAGCGCCGGGCACACGGGCTTGGACCAGATCCAGCATCTCGGTCAGGCGCGGGTCCCAGCCAACCAGATAATTGTGAATGCCTTGTTTGTGACGATAAACCTGTTTGGCCAAGGGCAGCCAAGGAACCTCGGCGCGTAGCCAGGCCAAACGATGTTCAATCAGGAGGCGACGGTTCTCGTAAAAGGCCGAGGAGAACAGGTCGGTCGGGCCGCGTTGATAATGGTTGAAAAATGCACCGCGAACCGGCGCATAAACGATGTCCCAAAAAATAAGACCAAAGAGGCTTAGCCAAAAGCCGTTCTCAGCGTAAAAGCCCGCGTCGCCCTCTTCCCAACAGGCCGACAACACCTGGCTCTCAATGCGCTGGGTGCTATCGCGGACCAAGGTAAACCGTCGTTCGGGAAATTTTACGCGCGATGGCGGCGGTAATTTATGACCCAGTTTGGCGGCGACTTTGACGCGAAAAGTGCGTGCAAACAACCGTTCTTCTTCGGTGGCGGGCCCGTCTATAAGCTCGCGACACAAAGCCATCGCCGCACGGGGGCGGTTCAGCTTGTAAAGCAATCGTGCGCGACGTTCGCGCGCGGGCGGGCGCGCTGAAACCCCATACCAATCCAGCGCCTCCTCGAGACAGCCGCGCCGCTCAAACCACAAAGCGACGCGGTTGTGGAGGCGATCACGGCGACGTCGCAGTACGGGTTCGTCCAAGGTCGGCGGCATCGATTCAGCCGCTTCGGCCAGAGCCGCTTGGTTCTCTTCAGCCATGGCAAGGTCGCAGATGGCGCGCTGGTTGAGCCAGGCAACCGTTGCGTCCAGCAAGTCGCGCGTTTGGAACAAGCGATCACCACGCAACAGAGACACCTGTTCATAGCGCACCAAACCCAAGTCGAGCAGGACAAACTCCTGCCAATCCTGACGGCTGTTACCAAAGAACAGCAAACGGTAGCGCAACAAAACCGCCTCACCGAGCAAGCCGAGCCAATCGAAGCGAGCTCGAATCCAAGCGATCACAGTCGCTTCCGGCAAGTGCGTTTGCACCCGCGCGACAAGGGCGTCCTTGCGCGTTTTGCGCAGGTGCTCCGGCGAGACCTCGGCTTGCTCGGCGTGGTCGCTGAGTAAAGCGACGATGTCGGCACGGTTGAGCAAAGCGAGCACGCCCTCAAGTGGGGCGGTGGGATTTAATTGCGCCAAGTCAGCATGAACCAGCGTGGTCACGGCGCCTGGCACATCTTCGATTTCGCGGTAAGCCAGCTTGTCACAGCGAAAGAACGGGCCCTTGCGCGTTAGCAGCCGAACATAAAGACACTGGGCATCGTGCGATAGCGCGCGAAAGCGACGCGAAAAAACACGCTCCTCGTCGTTGCGCAAATCGTCGTAATGGTGGTCGACAAAATCGAGGATTTTAAAAAAATTGTCGCGGTAATAGCCGGCCGCAAGGGCGACCGGCGTATTTTCATCGGGCACAATGGCACTCATTCAATGACGTAGACACCGGACCATGTGAAATCGTTGGCTTCTTCCCAGGCCGGTCGCCAAGTGTAGTAACGGACCTCGCCGTCGGGCCGATCGAGATCTGCGAGGGCAAAGTTGATGCGAATCGCCTTGAGTCGGCCACCACCGCCCTCTTCCAGAAGACGCTTGCGAAAGAACTCGAACGGGATCGCGATTTCAGTATGGTACCCGGTTTCGGTGCGACGGGTTTTCGCTTGCAAACCATCGGGCGCGTTGTCGATCTCGGTGGTCATGCCGTCCTCACCCATCGGCACGACAACGAAATTGGGGTCGTCGTCGCCTTCACCAGGGTAACTGTCAACCCAGAAGACAAGACCGTCCTGACGCCAGGGGCGTAGCTTGGGCGAAACAACCACTTTATCGTCGCGCACCTTAACAGCAATGTAGACATGCTTGCGGTCGTGGAAGAGAGAGAAGTTACAGGCGGCGTCGGAAGGTCCCGCCCAGGGCATTTCGTATTTGGCCAAAGCCGCTTTGTCGAGGTTGCGGAAGGATTCACGCATTTCGCCCCAATCGGACAGGTTCCCGTCAAGCACGATCTCGCGTGATTTTAAACCACGCCGTTTCTCTAAACCGATGCGTTTGACACCTTCGTTGGTGTAGCTTTGACCATCAACGGTAAAGGTCAAAGAATAATGAATTTCAGGCGGTTTTACCGATTCGATGCCAATCGGTTGCTTTACCTTTAGCGGAACATCCATCACACGGCGGCGACCCGATTTCAGTTCGAAACGGTGTTCTTTTTGCCCTACTTGAAACACATCGTCGGCGACGATCCGCACAACCGCCTGCGCGTCGACCTTTTCGCGGTTCTGTAAGCGAAGCTCAACCGTCGTACCGTCGAAACGTTCGCCGGCCACAAAAACCTCGGACAGCTCCGCCGGTTTTTCGTCGAAGCTAATATTCTGAGTCACGGTTTGGAAGTAGGCATCGGCGTCGGTGCTTTCTTGGCCCTGCGTGGGATAGACGTCAAACAGGCGACCCTGTTTATCGAAGGCACGGTAAACCACGCCTTCAGCGCTGAAATCAACCAGCCAGTAATGGCGCATGCTGCCCACCTTCTCCAGGTACCAGCGCTTGACCAAATCGATGCCGCGATCACCACGACCCCAGGCACCGTCACCCAAGTACAGAACACCTTCCGGATCGACCTTGCCGTTGCGCAAGCGTTTGGAGCGTTTGTAGGTATGATCGTGGTTCTCGAAAGCGGTCGTCAGTTGGTAACGACTGAAAATCGGCTCCCAGTAACGGCGACCCAACTCCGAATATTTGGTTTCGTAATCGCGGTGACTGGGGTAAAGCGGCACGTGATAGATGGCAAAGGTATGCTTAACTTTGTCGCGGTCAGCGATCATCGCCTGCTTGAGCCATTCGGCTTGGTCGCCACCATGATCGCTGGTGTGGCCGCTGTCGAGCACGTAAACCGCGGTATGGGCACCCAAGGCACGACGGAAGTAAGCTTTGTCGCCGCCCTGAGCGAAATAATTGTAGTAAAAAGGCGCTTCCTCGACTTTGCCACCATAACGCGCGGAAACTTCGTGGTTGCCGATCGCCAAAATCAGCGGCACGGTATAGCCGCTGGGCGTCACCATGTTTTCCGTCCAAAGCGTTAACCATTCATCCCAAAGACCGACATTGGTCAAGCGACCGTTGGCATAAGCCACATCGCCGCCCAAAAGGGCAACGTGCGGTTCGTGCGCCGCCGCCGAACGGAACATGGCGCCCACAAGCGGGTCAACGCCGAAATCACCACCGGTCACCAACCGCAGAGCCTTGTCTTGGCGTGGCAAGGTGCGAAACTTCAGCTCGCCGCTCCAGCCGTTTTTGGCATCGCCGGCAACCATATAATAGGTGGTGTCGGGTTGTAAGTTATCGAGGCGCACCCAATGGATGTCGCGTCCATCGGAGAGACCGGGCACCTTGTGATGACGACCCTTTTGCTTGGTCGCATAGGCGTCGGCTTGGCCACCATGGGGCACCGTATCGAAGTGAACCCAGCTCTGGGCATCGGCCGCCATGGTGTGAAAGTTGACCGTGATTGAGGTAGCGGTGTCCCCTTCAAAGGTTAAGTAAACGAATCGGGGCGCCGCCATAACAAGGGACAGCAGGCCGGAGAGGAGCACCAATAAAAAAATTCGGGTCAACCGCATTTCTATTCCTTTGTATCAACAATGTCTCAAGATAACTTTGGCAACCTAACATCAGACCCGGTAAAGATCAAGCAGGCTCACGGATCCGCGCCTAAATCGGGCCGCTAACGCGGCCTAAGCGCTTCGGGTCCAGGACTTGGCCAAGCTTAAGTCGCTTAGAAGCAACGCCTCTCATAGAAACGCGGTGCGCAACGCTAAGATGGGCAAGAAAACATTGCCACTCCGGGAGGCTTGGGTGATCAGTTGCGAAGAGGCCGTTCAATCTTACAACCTGCACTATTCAATGATTAAATTTGTCGCCTTTCACGGTTTGGTTTGGAGTGGGACCAACCTACCGCTCAAAATGAGTGCACTCGGCGAGTTGGTGCTGTGCGAAATTGACTTGCGTGATCAAAAAACGGGTCAAAGGCAGGCAGCGACCTGGGAACGCGGCATGCTGCACGCCGACTTTGACCCGCAAACCCGCTACGATCTTAAGTTTCGCTTAGAGTATCGCGCGCCCTTTACCACCGATCAGTTCGGTTGTGATTTCGAAAGCATTCACCCCAACCGCTACCGCCTCCACCTCGATTTCGGATTGGGCAACCTAGCCGGCGCCCAGGATTCGATTCGTGTCGAGCATGGCCCCCGCCACGTCGACCTGAGCCTGGCGAACACCATGCGCTTTCGCTTTGAAGACGGGGCCTCCGTCCAACTCACCCGCACGATGGAGGCGGTTTCGATCACCGTCGCCGATGAACGCATTGCGCCCTTCGCCCACGGCGCCTTTCCCGTGCTAAGTGTGGTCAACGCCAAAGCGCCGGCGGTCGGCGTTTAAGCAACGGCCCCACCTCGAAGCCGTCAAAAAGGCGGCTGTCGCCCGAGTTTTTGCTGTTTTGTTTACCATCGAGATCGCGAACGGCGCCGCACGCAAAAGGTGATCACGGTCACTAACCAACACCCATTCCACGAGTTGCCTTACCACCCGAGCTTTAGCGCCGGCTGCGCTTCTCCTAAACGCAAAAATTCCTTCAGTCCAAACTCTTTCCTTCCGAAAAGTCAAAGATACGCGTGCCAATTTTATCCCGTTTCCATTTACCTCTTTTTGGCAACGACACACATCCAGCTCAGATTGCTTTCTGCCGGGAGCGTCTGGAAGGCGGGGATGTCACCATCGGTCGTGCACCGCGTTCGTGTGGTTGCGCCGATTGCGCTGATTTTTTGGTCGAAGAGGGAGGATCACCTTGCCCAGAACCGTTGGACTGCGTCCGCTTTGGTATTGCCTCGTTGGATTGATCGCCTGCGCTGCCTGGGCCCCCGCCCAAGACCCCTTCACCCCACCCAAACTCGCCGATTTACCCGATTACGCCTTTTGCGGAACCGCCGCGCCGACCATCCCACCCAACCGCTTACCGGTCGGTGACTGTGACGCGCAGCAAACCGTCATTCGCGGAGAATACAATGCCAGTGATTTACTGGTAATTCCCGTCGTCTTTCATGTCATTTCACGCCGTGACGGGACCGGCAACATCAGTGACGCCATGATTTACAGTCAAATCGACATTCTCAACGAGGATTTCAACGCGCAAGCCAACACACCCGGCGCACCCGGCAACGACAGCCGCATTTTATTTGTGTTGGCCGACCGCGATCCCAACGGTCAACCCACGACCGGCATCACGCGCACGGCCAACGACGCCTGGCACGCCGACAGCGACAGTTTCGGTTATCGTCGTCAGCTCAATTGGAACCCTAGCCGATACCTCAACATTTATGTGAACGACCCCGCCGGCAACCTCGGCTACGCCTATTTGCCCTCCGGCGGCAACGTTGCCGGTGCCTACTTCGACGGCGTGAACCTGCTGTGGCGCGCCGTCGGCCGCAACGCCCCCATCGGCGCCCCTTACAACAACGGCCGCACCGCCACCCACGAAGTCGGCCACTACCTCGGCCTTTACCACACCTTTAACGGTGGCTGTTGCAACAGCTACACCTGCGGCGACCTTATCAACGATACCGCCTCCCAAAGCCAGCCGATCTACGGCTGCCCCGGCGGCACCAGTACCTGTAGCAGCGCTGACCCGGTGGAAAACTACATGGGTTACGCCGATGACGCCTGTATGGATCGCTTCACCACCGAACAGATTAACCGCATGCGCTGCACGCTGGCCCAGTTCCGACCCAATCTGTTTCGCCGCCTGCCACCGGACCCTGTCCAAGTTTGGATCAGTCAAGGCCTGGGTGTGATTCAAGGGGAGACGTTGTCGGTCCCAGTCGTGGTCGGCGAAGTACCGCAGTACCTGGACGTCAACGCCTTCGATTTCGAATTGACCTACGACCCGGCGCAGTTCGCCTTTGACGGATTCTCAACGACCGGCAGTGAAATCGAAAACTGGGACTTGGTCCTCGACAACGAACCAACGCCAGGCCGCGTGCTGATCTCGGCCGCCTCGACCCAGCAGTTCACGCTCAGCACCGACGGCGACGCCATCCTGATCTACCTCAACTTGCGTGCTTTGGCCGATGCCACCATTGACGCCTGCAGTCCATTGGCCTTGCCGGACGAGGCTTTTGTTTTTAACGGTGGTTTTCCCGAAACCCAAACCAGCGACGGCCAACTGTGCGTGAGAGCCGTGCCGCCACCCTTAGCCGATCTGTCCCTGCACCAAACCCTGAGCCCGGACAAACTGGACAACGGTCAGGACGTCACCATCACTTTGCGTGTCGACAACGACGGCCCCGACGCCGCCGGCAGCGTCACCACCGCGCTGACCTTACCTGGCAATGTCAGCTTCGTCAGCGCGAGCGGTGACGGCACCTACAGCCATCCGAACTGGAGCTTGAGCGGCCTCAGCGCCGGCACCAGTGCAACGTTAACCGTCACGGCCACCTTCGTCAGTGGCGACCAAGCCGTCGTTAACAGCGAAATCACCGCCGTCGACGTGGGCGACATCGACAGTACGCCAGGCGACGGCAACACCCAGGACGACGATTACCAAAGCGGCACCATCCGCCGACCCGAAGCCGATCTCGACCTTCAGGTGCGTGTGTCTTCGACCGTCCCCTTCCTAGAGCAACCCTTCTTCTACACGGTCACGCTCAGCAATAACGGCCCCGATACGGCAGAAAACATCACCATTTCGGCACCTTTGCCGGCCGGACTGGTGCTGAGCGGGGCCGATGCCGACAGCGGCAGTTACGACACCGGCGTATGGAGCCTGACCTCGCTGCCCGCCGGCCAAAATGCGACCTTGGTCCTGACCACCTCGGTTGCCACCACCGGCGCCCGCAACTTTGTCGCCGAAGTCACCGCCGCCGAACCGGCCGACCCCGACTCGACACCCAACAACGGCGCCACCGGTGAAGACGACCTCGGCGCCGCCACGATTAACCCACGCCGCGCGATTGGTGCCGCCATTCTGATTTCCACCAATGATGGCAACGGTGTCGGCTTTAATGACAGCACACCGGTTGACCCAGTCGGCGGCAACACCGGCAGCACCTTGGGTGCACAACGTTTGCAAGTCTGGGAACACGCCGCCGCCATCGTCGGCAGCTACCTGGCGAGTGACATTCCCATCAGCGTGCGCGTCAACTTCAGCGATTTACCCTGCCCCGGTGGCAATCCCAGCTACGCCCACGGCGAACCCTTCACCGGCGTCATCCAATTCGGCAACGCGCCCGATGCCGACACCTTCTACCCGATCGCCTTGGGCAACCACATCGCCGGCGTTGATAACAACGGCCAGGATCCCGAGGTGTTGGTCACCGTGCAACCGTCGCTCGCCGATGCGGGCTGCCTGAACGGCGTCGATTGGTACCTCGGTCTCGATGCACAGCCGGGTAACCAAATCGATATGGTCAGCATCGCGGTGCGGGAATTGATCCACGGTCTCGGCTTTCACAGCTTCGTCAATGGCGGTACCGGCGGCAAGTACTTCGGCAAAAACGACGTGTTCATGACCTTGATCCGCGATCCGCAAACCGGGTTGTTGTGGTCGGCCATGAGCAGCAGCCAACGGTTGAGCGCCGCCGGCCGCGAGCAAGTTTTTCTGGGCCAAGGCACACGCGCCGCTGCTTCGAGCTTGCTCAGCGAGGGCACCGACGGCAGCGGCAACCTACTGCTGGCCTTCGATTACGACGGTGCGGTCAGCATTTTTAACCGCTCCTTCATCACGCCGACGGCAACGCCCAACCAAGTGTTAGAGGAAGTGCCGATCGGCGCCAACCACGATCCCGGCATTGCCATGGAAGTGCTGTTTGATCTGGGCTGGACCCGGCTCGACCAAGCCGACGTTGCGCTGGACATAACCGTCGACAACGTGACCCCCTTGCCAGGCGACCGCATTACCCTAACCGTAACCCTGCGCAACAGCGGCCCCCGTGAGGCAACCGGACTGGAAGTGTCGGCACGTCTGCCCGGCGGCCTGACCTACGTAAGCGACGACGGCGGCGGTGCCTATATCTCGAGCAACGGCCTGTGGACCGTCGGCACCCTCGGTGAAAACCAAACGGCGGTCCTCAACCTGGAAGCCCAAGTTGCAGCCTCTGGCGCCAAAACCTTTGTGGCCGAGCTAACCAACGCCGATCAAGGTGATCCCGACTCACTGCCAAACAACGGGTTACTCAGTGAAGACGATACCGACAGCATTTCCGTCGGCAGTGCCGATGTCAGTTTGACGATCAGTGCCACGCCCGAGAAAGCCGACGTGGGCGAAAGCCTTGTCATCCAAGTGACCGTCGTCAACGCCGGACCCGACACCACCGAAGACGTGAGCGCCCGTGTCTCCATCGGCAACACCAGCCCAACCCCGGTCGAAATCCTCAGTGACGACGGCAACGGCGCCTTTAATCCCGCCACCGGGTTGTGGCAAATTGGGCGCCTTGACGCCGGCAGCCAGACGCAGTTGAACGTCACCGCGCGGGTGATTGCCTTTGGCGGTGTCGGCGCCGATGCCGAAGTTTTATCGAGCAGCTTGTTCGATCCCGACTCCACCCCTGGCAACAACAACACCAGTGAAGACGATTGGGGCTCGGTTGTGGTGGGCACACCGGAAGCCGATTTGAGTCTGACCGGTGTGCTCAGCGCCGACGTCGCCAACGTCGGCGACCGCACCAACTTAACGATGACCTTAACCAACAGCGGCCCGGATGCAGGCGGCGCTACCATCAACCTGCAATTGCCCAACGGCTTGAGTTACCGTGCCCACAGCGGTGCGGGTAGCTACGACAGCGGTGCCGCGAGCTGGACCGTCGCCGCCGGCGACCTCGGCAGCCCGGCCCAAATCACGATTGAGTTGGCCGTCACCCAGTTCGGCAGCTTCAATTTGAGCGGCGAAATCACCAGCGCCGACCGCTTCGACCCCGACTCCACGCCGGACAACGGCGTGCCCTCCGAAGACGACCGCTTTGCCTTAGCCGTGCGCACGCCGCAAGCCGACCTTGAGCTGACCCAAGCCATCGCCAACGGCACCGCCAATGTTGGCGACGACGTGCAGTTCACGCTCGATTTGATCAACCGCGGCCCCGACGACGCCACCGGCGTGCAAGTCGTCAACCGTTTACCCGCCGGCATGACCATCACCAACAGCAGCGGTGTCGGTTCCTTTGACGGCAACAGCGGCATTTGGAGCCCCGGCGTGGTCAACGCCGACAGCCGGGTCCTGATGCAAATTACGGCGCGCGTCGACCAACCCGGCACCAAGGTGAATACGGCCGAAATCATCGCCGCCGATCAACAGGATCCCGATTCCACGGTGAACAACAACCAAGCCGACGAAGATGACCAAGCGAGCGTCACCGTCGGTGCGGTCGACCTTGCCGTCGCCATTCAAACCAACAACCCACAACCCTTGGTCGGTGAAGACAGCACCGTCACGGTCACCCTCAGTAACGGCGGCCCCGACGACGCCACCGGCGTCCAGGTCAGCGTGCCGATCCCCGCCGGCTTGACCGCAACCAACAGCCCGGCCGACTACAGCAACGGTGTGTGGCGACCGCAAACCCTGACCGCGTCTTCTTCGGTCGACCTGGTGCTGGTTCTGCGCAGTGACAGTGTCGGTTCCAAAAAGGTGGCGGCCGAGGTGGTCGCCGCCGATCACGGCGACGCCGACTCAACCCCGGCCGATGGGCGCGGCGACGACTACGCCGAATTGTTCATCACCCCCCGTTCCAGCAACGGCGCCGAAATCATCATCGTCAACTCAGACGGCGCGGGCGAAGGTTTTAACGACAACACGCCGGTCTCACCCATCGGCGGAAACAGCGGCACCACCTTGGGTCAACAGCGCTTAGCCGTCTTTGAACGCGCCGCCGAGGTCTGGGGTGCGCTGATTAACTCCGATGTGCAAATCAAAGTGGAAGCGCGCTTCGATAACCTGACCTGCTCGCCCTCGTCGGCCGTGCTGGGCGCCGCCGGTCCGAAAACCGTCGCGCGCGATTTCGACAACGCCAAGTTCAGCGCAACGTGGCACCACATCGCCTTGGCCAACGCGATTGCCGGTCGCGACCTCAACAACGGCAACCACATTAAAGCCACCTTCAACAGCAGCATCGACAACAATAACAATTGCCTGAGCAATACCAACTGGTACTACGGCCTGGACGGCAACAACGGCAACAATATGGACCTGTTGACCGTGGTGCTGCACGAGCTTGGCCACGGCTTGGGTGTTTCGACCTTTGTCAACGGCCAAACCGGTGCCAAACTCCTCGGTTTTAACGACATTTACATGCAGTTCCTGCGCGACGGCAGCCTGGGCAAGTCGTGGCCGCAAATGACCGACAGCGAACGGGCGCGTTCGGCCGTCGACACCAACGACCTGGTCTGGACCGGGCCGCTCGTCAACGGCGCCGCCGGCAACCTGACCGACGGCACCAACAGTCGCGGCCAAGTGGAGATGTTTGCACCGAACCCCTTCCAAAGTGGTTCGAGTGTGTCGCACTTCAGCACCAGCCTGACCCCAAATGAACTGATGGAACCCTTTTACACCGAATCAACCACCAATCCCGGTTTGGCCGTGCCTTTACTGGGTGATCTTGGTTGGACCGAACAACCCTTGGCCGATATCAGCCTGAGCGGCAGTGTCGACAACCCGGAACCTGGCCTCAACGAAACCGTGACCGCCACCTTGGTCTTGCGCAACAACGGGCCGGGCGCCACCAGCGCCGTCAGCGCCGAGGTCACCGTCGACAGCGGCCTCACCTACGTCTCCCACGGCGGCGCCGGTTTTGATCCCACCACCGGTCAGTGGACCCTTGGCGATATGGCCGTTGGCGACAGCGCGACCTTGTCGCTCGTTTACCGCGCTACCCGTCTTGAAACCGCCAACATCCGCGCCCAAGTCACCAACTCCAGTACCGACGACCCCGACTCGACGCCGGAGAACGGGTTCCTCGGCGAAGACGACGACCTCACCCTGCGCGTGGATCCCGTCTTCATCGGCAGCGCCGACTTGCGCCTCAGTGCCTCGGCCTCAACCACCAATCCCGTGCCGGGCGACAGCTTAACCGTCCAGTTAACCCTTAACAACGACGGTCCCGATAGCGCGGAAAACATCGCTGTCGACTGGGTGGTACCGCTCGCTTTCAGTTACCAATCACACAGTGGAGACGGCAGTTACGACCACAACACGCGGCGTTGGCAGCTGAGCAGCCTCGCCAACGGCGGCAGCGCGACGCTCACCTTGACCTTGGTCTACGACAGCGGCTCGGCCGCACTGATTTACGCCGGTGTGGCTCAGGTCGACCAAGACGACCCCGATTCCACCCCGGGCAACGCCAACAACAACGGCGAGGACGATACCGTCACCCTGTCGTTCAGTCCCGGCAGTGCCGGCACTGCCGACCTCGCGCTTGACCTGGTCATCTCCAACACCGCCCCCGAATACGGCGAACGCATCACCTTCACGCTGACCTTGGACAACGCCGGTCCCGACACCGCCGAAAGCATCGTCGTCTACGTAGCGCCGGCGTCCGGCTTCAGCAACCTCAGCAGTGATCCCAACTACGATCCAACCACCAACGAATGGCGGCCCAGCGACCTCGCCGCAAGCAACCAAGCCGTGCTGAGTTTGCAAGCCGACGCCACCTTTACCGGCAGCCAGTTCTTCCGCGCCGAAGTGCGCGCGGTGCGCCAAGACGACCCCGACTCGACGCCGGACAACAACCGCAACGACAGCGTTTCCACCGAGGACGACTTCGTCATCAGCGCGGTGACGCCGCTCTCGGCCGACTTGGAACTGGTCCACACCGTCACCCCCGGCAACGTCGACTTCGAGGACACACCTGTCTTCCGCCTTTCGCTCACCAACCGCGGCCCGGCCGCAAGCAGCGCTGTCGTCGTGCAACACAATTTACCCGACGGCTTAACCATAGCGAACTCAAGCGGTGACGGTAGCTATAACAGCGGCGACGGTTCCTGGACGCTGGGCACCGTCAACAGCGGTCAAACCCTGCAAGTGGAACTGACCGTTTCGATTAGCGAGCCCGGTCGCTTCACCAGCAGCGCCGAAGTCGTCAGCGCCGGTCGCTTCGACCCCGACTCAACCCCCGACAACGGCCGCAACAGCGAAGACGACTACGACGAAGCCACCGTCAACGCCGTCGGTGAAACGCAAACCACCATCACCATTCTCAACGCCGACGGACCCGGCGAAGGTTTTAACGACCAAACCCCGGTCACACCGGTGGGTGGCAACACCGGCACCACCTTGGGTGAACAACGGCGCATCGCCTTCCAACACGCGGCCGACATTTGGGCGCGTTACCTAGCCAGCCCGGTCGAAATTGTGGTCGAATCGCGCTTTGACCCACTCACCTGCTCCGCCGGCTCGGCCATCCTTGGTTCCGCCGGACCCCGCGGCGTCGCGCGCGACTTCCCCAACGCCGGCGTGGCCAACACCTGGTACCCAATCGCCTTGGCCAATGCACTCGCCGGCAGCAACCTTTACGGCGGCAACACCGCCGCCGCGCGCGCTACTTTCAACAGCAGCATCGACAACAACAATAACTGTCTCAGCAACACCAATTGGTACTACGGCCTGGACGGCAACGCGGGCAACAACATGGATCTCGTCTCGGTGTTGCTGCACGAGCTGGCCCACGGCTTGGGTTTCCTGACCTTCACCAACGGTCAAACCGGCGCCCGCTTCTACGGTCGCGACGACGTCTTCATGCGCTTGCTGATGGACCATAGCCAGGGTCGTTTATGGCCGCAGTTGAGCGACGCCGGCCGCGCCGCCTCCGCCGTCGACAACGGCGATTTGGTGTGGACCGGTAACCAGGTCAACAACGGCGCCGGCGAATTAAGCGCCGGCACCAATAGCAGTGGTCTGACGCGTTTGTATGCACCCAACCCCTTCCGCCAAGGCTCGTCCGTCAGCCACTTCGACACCGCGCTCAGCCCCAACGAACTCATGGAACCCTTCTACACCGGCCCCAACCACGACCCCGGCTTGGCCGCCCAGTTGATGTTCGACGTCGGCTGGCCAGGCGCTCGCAGTGCCGATTTGAGCCTGAGCGCCGCCGTCGACCGACCCGCCGCGCTGCCTGGCGAAAGCGCCGTTTTCACCTTGGTCCTCGCCAACGACGGCCCCAACCGCGCCGGCGCCATCGAAGTCAGCGTGCCGATGCCTTCCGGGTTGACCTACCTCGGCGATAACGGGGCGGGCACCTATGCCGCCGACATCTGGAGCATCGACCAACTTGACGCCGGCGAAACGATCAGCCTGCAAATCACAACGTCGGTCAATCAAACTGGCGACAAGCTCCTGGTCGCCGAAGTGAGCGCCGTCGACCGCCCCGACCCCGACTCGGTCCCCGACAACAACAATGGCGACGAGGACGATCAAGCCAGTGTCAGCATTGGCGCCGCCGACCTCGCATTGGCGTGGCGCACCGACACCTATTCCCCGCGAGAACTGGACACGATTAACCTTTACCTGGACTTAACCAACGACGGTCCCGACGACGCCGCCGGCGTCATGGTTGCGATTCCACCCTTCGCCAACGCGACCCTGCTCAGTGGCGACGGCGGATTCGACCTCGGTGCGCGCCGCTGGGCGGTACCGAGTCTTGCCGCCGACCAAGCCGCAACGCTGACGCTGTCGGTGCGCATCGACCGCTTCAACGAAACGACACCGGTGATTGTGGTTAACGGCGAGATCATCGCCGCCGAACCCGACGACCCCGACTCGGTAGTTGCCAACCAGGATCCTGCCGAAGACGACTGGGCCGGCATCACACTCACGCCGCAAGCATTGCCCAAAGCCGACTTGAGCCTGACAAGCAGTGTCGACACCGCCACGCTTGATCGCGGCGAGCTGTTGACCTTCGCTTTGACCTTGTCGAACGCGGGCCCGGCTTTGGCCACCCAAGTCGACGTCGACGCCGCCTTCCCCGGTTTCGCTTATGTGGAAAGCAACGGCAGCGGCAGTTTCAGTAACGGTCGCTGGCACCTCGACGAACTGGGCGCGGGCCAAACAGCCACGCGTAACCTCATCCTCCGTGCCGACAGCTTCGGCCCGACGCGTTTGAGCGCCGAAGTGGCGGCGAGCGATGTCGCCGATCCCGACTCAACGCCCGCCAACGGCAGTGCCGACGAGGACGATTTCACCGAGCAAATCGTGACTCCGCTAAACCCGGCCAACAGTCTGATCCAGCTCCAGAACAGCGACGCCCAGGGGGTTGGTTTCAATGACGCAACAGCGGTCAACCCCGTCGGCGGCAACAGCGGTAATACGCTCGGTGCCCAGCGTTTAATCGCTTTCCAATACGCCGCCGACCTGTGGAGTGCGACCCTCGACAGCGACGTGCCGATCCTGATCCGCGCCCGTTTCGGTAGCCTGACATGCAACCAAAACGATGCCGACTTCGCCCAAGTACAACTGTTCACGCAAAGCGACTTCAACGGCGCGCCCCAAAGCGGTGTGCGGTATCCAGCCGCGCTGGCCAACACCCTTGCCGGCCAGGACCTCGACCCCGACCGACCCGACGCCGTGTTGACCTTTAACCTCGCCCTCGGCGGCGCCAACTGCCTGAGTGGCCGCGACTGGTACTACGGCCTCGACGCCAACCCCGGCACACGCATCGACTTCGTCACCATCGTGCTCAAACACCTGACGCAAGCGTTGGGTTTCTACACCGACCTCAACGGCGCCGACGGTTCACCCGGACAGACACCGGATCGATTCCTCGACCTCACCTTCGACCACGACAGTGGTAAAACATTGCGCGCCATGAGCAGTGCTGAACGCATCAGCGCCGTCGTCAACGAGGGCTCACTGGTCTGGAACGGCCCCATCGCCGTGGCCGTCGCCGGCGCCGGTAGCGGCACCCACGCGCAAGGCGGGTTACTGCTGCACGCCCCCAACCCGTTCGTCGCCGGCGAATCGCTCGTCCACCTGTCGCAACAATTCCAACCGAATCAACTGATGGAATACGCCTGGTCCGGCGCCAACCACGACATCAGCCTGGCCAACGCCTTACTGCGCGATATTGGCTGGCCGGGTGTCGCCACCGCCGACCTTGAACTGACCCTGTCCGCCTCAGACACCGCACCCGAGGTTAACGACGTCATTACCTTGACGCTGACCTTGACCAACCAAGGCCCCGACACCGCCACCGGCTTGGCCGTAACCCTGCCGCTCGGTGCCAACCTCAGCCACCAAAGCAACAGCGGCAACTACGATAGCGGCAGCGGCGTTTGGACACCGGGCGACCTCGCCTCCGGCCAAAACACCGTGTTGACGATCCAAGCCCAGGTGCTCAATAACAATGCCACCACCCTCGTCGCCGAGGTCGGCGCGGCCGATACCTACGACCCCGACGCGCAGCCAGGCAACGGTCGCGCCGACGAGGACGACCAAGCAAGCGTCACCTTGGCGCCGTTCCAAGTCTTCAACGCCGACCTCAGCTTAACCATGAGCGGCACAAGCGGCAGCGTGACAGTCGGGACACCGGTCACCCTGACCCTGACCCTAACCAACAGCGGACCCGACAGCGCCGCCGACGTCGCCGTCCAGGTCAACCTGCCCAGCGGGCTGACCCGCCAGAGCGATACCGGCGGTTCGCTCTCGAACGGCGACAGCTACGACAGCGGCAGTGGTCGCTGGTCAACCGTGAGCCTCGGCAACGGCGCCGACAGCACACTGAGCATCACGGTTGTGCCCAATCGCAGCGGCACCTTCCTGGTCACCACCGAGGTTGTCGCCAGCAACGCGATTGACCCCGACTCAACCCCCAACAACGGCGCCACCGGCGAAGATGACCGCGCTCAGTTTGCGGTCAGCGCCAGTGAACCACCACGTGCCGACGTCTCGGTCCGACTCAGTGCCGACCAAACCAGTCCCGACCAAGGCGAGCTGTTTACCGTGACGGCCGTGGTACGCAATGACGGTCCCCAAGCCGTCAATGTCACCACCGCCTTGCGTTTGGCGGACGGCTTAACCCTCATCGATGCAACGACCAACAGCGGCACCTTCAGCAATGGCGGCTGGGAGCCGAACCAACTGGCCGCCGGTGCCGAAACCAGCTTAAGCATGGATCTGACGGCAACAAGCAGTGGCGGCAAAACAATTGAGTTTGAAGTCATGAGCAGCGACATCGACGACCCCGACGCCGACGCCGGCAACGGTTCGCGCAGTGAGGACGACTTCGCCGAGCTCACCGTCTTCCCGCGCAGCAACACCGGCGCCGTCATCGTGATTCGCAACAACGACGGTCCCGGTGAAGGGTTTAACGACACGCGGCCGGTTTCACCGGTGGGCGGCAACCCCGGCACCACCTTGGGTGAGCAACGCCTGATCGCCTTCCAGCGCGCGGCCGATATCGTCGCCGCCGCTCTCAAAAGTGACGTCACCATCACCGTGCTGGCCCAGTTCGACGGCCTCAGTTGTAGTGCATCTTCGGGTGTGCTCGGCGCGGCCGGCCCCACCACGGCGGCGCGTGACTTCACCGGCGCGCCGCACCCCAACACCTGGTACCACATCGCCCTTGCCAACGCTTTGGCCGGCCGTGATCTCAACGGTGGCGACGGTGAAATTCGCGCCACCTTCAACAGCAGCATCGACAACAATGACAACTGTTTACGCGGCACAAACTGGTACTACGGCCTCGATGGTCGGCCGGGAAATAACATGGATCTTGTCTCCGTTTTGGTGCATGAATTCTCACACGGCTTGGGTTTCAGCACCTTCGTCGATCCCTCCGGCAACCGCTTCATGGGTTACGACGATGTCTACATGCGCAACCTCAAAGACACACGCACCAACAAGTCCTGGTCGCAAATGACCAACAGCGAACGGGCGAGTTCGGCCGTTGGCGGCAGCGCCACCGTGTGGCAAGGCGCCAACGTCGTTGCCGCCTCGGGCAGTCTCAGCAACGGTCGCAACAACAACGGCGAAGTCGAGGTCTACGCACCCAACCCCTACCGCCAAGGCAGCTCGGTCAGCCACTTCAGCACCAGCCTCGTCCCCGACGAACTGATGGAACCCTTCTACACCGGTCCCAACCATGAACTCGGCTTGGCCGTTTCCCTGTTCGAAGACCTCGGCTGGAACAGCCGCGACCGTGCCGACCTGAGCGTTGCGCTAGAGGTCGACAACCCCGCGCCCGCCGTCGGCGAAACAGTGACCTTCACGGTGACCTTGCGCAACGACGGCCCCAACGCCGCCGAAAACGTGCGCTTCCGCGTCAACGCCGGCGACGGCTTGATCAACCCGGCCGCCTTTGATGCCGACCCCAACAATCCCTGCCAGTTGAACAATATCGGCGACGAGGTCGTGCTTGACCTGGTCATCGCCGATCACGAGGCAACCTTCACCCTGTGTAAGCAGGTGCTGGCCGAAGGCGACCGCACGGTCACGGTCGAAATCATTGGTTCCGATACACTTGATCCCGATTCAGCACCTGGCAACGGCGATCCGTTTGAGGATGATATGGCGGTCATCGGTGTCGGCAGCGCGGACTTGTCGTTGGATATGCTGGCGGATCGCAGCTCGGCGGCGGTCGGCGAGCTCGTTAATGTGACCCTGACGCTGAACAACGCCGGCAACGAACAAGCGCGCAATATCGCCGTCGCCTTCGACGTCGCTGACGGGCTCGACATCGTGGGTCGCAACCCCGCCGGTGACGCCGGTCTGTGGCGCATCACGCAACTGGACAACGGCGCGCAGAGCACGCTGCAGTTAACCGTTCGCGTCGGCGCCACCGGCTCGCAAGCGATCACCGCCGAGGTCGTCGCCTCTGATCGACTCGACCCCGACTCGACGCCCAACAACAACGACGGGCAGGAAGACGACCAGACCGCACTCACTCTGACCGGCACGCCGCCGGACAGCAGCGCTATCGGCCTGAGCGTTGAAGGCTTCTTCGCCGGCAACTGTCCCGACACCGTCGTGCGCCTCAATGTCACCCTTGCCGGTGAACCCGTCGCCGGCCTCCAAGCCGACGCCTTCAGCCTGTTCGAAGACGGCCAAAACTTGCCGTTTAGTTTGGTGACCGGCTCCACCGCCGGCGAGTACGAACTGGCCTACCAAACCCAACAAGCCGACGGCCAAAGCCACCGCTACGACTTCGCCGTGACCGTGCTTGGCGCGACCGCAACCCAAACCGAAAACGCGCGCACCTGTCACATCTCGGGCGTGACCACACTCAGCAACGACGTCCCTGTCAACGGCTTGGCGGCAACCCAAGGCAGCCGACTCTACTTCGCGCTGGATGTGCCGCCCAACCAAGGCCGACTGGTATTCGAAACATCCGGCAACAGCGGCGACGTCGACCTCTACCTGGCCCGTGACCGTCTGCCCACCGCCGACGACTACGACTACCGCGACATCGGCATCGGCAATAGTGAACGGATTCAACGCGACAACCCCGCCGCCGGCCGTTGGTATGCGGGCCTGTTTGCCGTCTCCGAGTTCAACAATGTGCAAGTGCGCGGCACCTATGCGGCGCTGCGCAAGCAAATCGCCGTTAAAAAAATCTACATCGACAACTGTCCCGAAATCGCCGTCCAAGTTGAGGTCACCCTCGACGACATCGGCGTGCCAGGGCTCGATGCCGGCAACTTCGCGCTCAGCGAAGACGGTGAGGGACGCGGCCTCAGTGTCGTCAGCCTCGACGAACAGCGCGGTAAATACGAATTGCGCTTCACCACCGGGTTCCCCGACGGCGCCCGCCACACGGTGCTCGCAAGCGCCTTGTTCCTTGGCGAACGGGTCGACCACAGCGCGACCTACAACCGTTGTGCGGTAACCCAAGTCACAACGCTGGCCAACGGCGAATGGGTCGGCGGTTTGGCCGGCCGTCGCGATAGCTGGCTCTACTTCCGCATTGACGTGCCAGGCAGCCAAGATGTACTCGAAATCAAATCCTTCGGCGGCAGCGGCGACGCCGACCTTTACGTGCGTTTCGGTGACCTGCCCGACGCCAACACTTTCGACGCCCATCCCCGCGTCGGCGGCAACGACCAAGAAGTGCGTATCGAGGATCCGCAAACCGGCAGTTGGTACATCGGCGTCTACGGTTATTTGGACTACAGTGATTTGGCCTTAGTCGCCGGTTACTGGATGGAAACACTGGATTTAAGTGTCAGTTCAATCTCGATTGCGGCCTGCCCGACGATTCAGGCGGTGGTGCAAGTGGACGACCAGAGCGGGCCGGTCAGCGGGCTTGATCGCACCGCCTTTGCGATTGTCGAAAACAACGATAACGCGCTGGTCCCTGACAGCGCGGTTGAAGAGAGCGACGGCGTCTATCGTCTCGCCTACGACACGGTCAACATCAGCGGCGAGGAAATCTTCGTCACCGCGCGGGTTGAGCACAACAGCTTGACGGCCTTCGATCAACGCACCTACCGCAACTGTACCCGCGACGGCGGCGTGGTTGATGTCTGGATGAACCGAGTCCACGCGGCGCCGGCGGGTCCGGAAATCAGCCTGCCGCTGTATATCGGCGAGGTCGAGTTCGACTTCCAAATCAACGCCTTTCAGGTCAGCTTGAACTACGACGCCAACGTGCTCGCCTATCGCGGTTTAGACACGGCCGACAGCCTGATTGCCGACTGGGATGTTCTCGACGACAGCGACAGTGAACCTGGCCGCATCGTGCTGCTGGCAGGCAACGTCGATGACCTTAACCTCGCCGGCGAAGCGGAACAGGTCTTGACCAAGTTCCGCTTCTTAGTCGTCGGCGACGCAGATGCCTGTACCGAACTAAGCCTACCCGAGGCCGACTTCACCTTTAATAACGGCAGCCCCATCGCCCGTCTCGGCGACGGCCGTTTCTGCGTCACGACCGGCTGCCCCCGAGCACGCGGCGACCTCGACGGCGACGGTCGCGATAACCGTGCCTTCGACGCACTGCAAATCCTCAATAGCCTGTCCGGCATCGCCACGCCCTACGACCCACTGCCATTGTGTGTCGCCGATACCAACTGCAGCGGCACCGTCAGTGTGCAGGACGCGGTGCTGATTCTACAGCGCGCGGTCGAACTTGTGGACGGCTACTGTCTCGACGATATCCCGGCCACACGTGGCGCCGACTTCAATATCGACATCCCCGAAGACCAACGCATCCTCGAAACCAACCAGGCTTTTGTCTTCGACCTCAACCTTGCCAACCTGCCCGATGAAGCGGTCCACGGCTACAGCTTCACCATGAGCTGGGACCCCGACCTGTTGACCTTCGACCAAGTCATTATTCGTGAAGACGCGCTCAGCGAACGTTGGGGCGAACCCATCACCGTATGGGCGCCAGGTTCGGTCACCGTGACCCACGCCTACCCGTTGACGCCACTCGACGGCAACGGGACCTTGCTGCGCTTCAGTGGGACCACGTCACAGACCAACGCCGGCGGCGGCTTGTTCGAGTTCAGCAACTTCGCGCTGGCGACACCCAGTGAGCCGAGCATCCTCCCCGCCCCGATGTATTACTCGGTCGTCGGCGTGCCTTGTTACGACGTCGGCCTGTGGACGGACCTGGTCGCGGCTTGGAACGACCAAGTCACCATCATCGACATCGTCAGCACCATGCAGTGTCCGCAATAAGGCCAAAAACAGGCGCATCCACCGTGATCCGACGCCGCCCAAGCGGTGTTCGGACAGGGTGCGCTTGCCCGCCGGCGAGGCCGACGACGTGGTCGCGGTCAGGGAAAACCACGGCACCATTCCGGCCTTGATGACGACCTTAATGACGACGTCGCCACCGACCTCGCCGTGGACAGCGAGGTCGTCGGCGAGGTAAACGGCGAGGTCGCGACGACACCGCTGTCAACGCCGCGCGCCTTTCTGAAGAGCCGTTCATTAACCTACTTCATTGCAATGATTTAACTAACGCCGTCAAGATGGCGACGAGGTCGGCGACGAGGTCGCACGAAAGCGGCGACGCCGCGCTTCCACGCTTGCCATCCCCGCGCTATGTTGCTAGGCTGGAATGGACTTTCATACCGCTCTCAACTGTCACCCCCACCCACCTACGACCACGTCGCCCAACGTGGCTTCCCCCACCTCAAAACATGATTTTTGACCCTCGCCATCATTCGATTCGGTTTTTTTTCGTTTCCCTTATTGATGACTTTGCCCAAGGGATTCTCCCGATGGCGGCGCTTGGCTTTCGCCAAGGTGGGCCCGTTCAAGCGACGAACTACGGCAGGTTTCCCCTCGTCCGCCCCGCGCGGACCGTGCGGACCCGGCACGCGATCTCGTGCTCTCAGATGCGACCGAGTCAGCCTACTTCTATGTAAAGGAACGGTACGATCACATATGGAACCTAAAATCATTCCCGTCCAACCCTTCGATATGGTGATTTTCGGCGGCACCGGCGATTTGGCGATGCGCAAAATCCTCCCGGCCTTGTTCTACCGCGACAAGGATCATCAGATGCCCCTCGAAGGTCGCATCATCGGCATTTCTCGCGCTGCGATTTCCCAAGAAGAATACCTGGCCCAAGCCGGAGAAGCCCTGGCCGAACACGTCGCCAAAAAGGACCTCGACGACGAGACACGCACGCGCTTTATCCAACGTCTCCACTACTTTACGCTCGACGCCTTGGGCGACAATGGATGGCAGCCGCTGATCGAACTTTTGGAAGAACGCCCGCAAGTGGTGCGCGCCTTTTACCTATCAACGCCGCCCAAACTCTTCGGCCCCATTTGCCAAAATCTCGACAAAAAGAACCTCATCACCGAGAGCTCACGCGTCGTTGTCGAGAAACCGATTGGCACCAGCTTGGCTTCCGCGCAAAAGATCAACGAAGAGATCGGCGCCGTGTTCCAGGAAAACCAAATCTTCCGCATCGACCACTACCTGGGCAAAGAAACCGTCCAGAACCTGATGGCGCTGCGTTTCGCCAACTCCTTGTTCGAACCACTGTGGAACCACCAGTGGATTGACCACGTGCAGATTTCCGTCGCCGAATCCATCGGCATCGGCGGTCGTGGCGAGTACTACGACAGCTCCGGCGCACTGCGCGACATGGTGCAAAACCACCTGCTGCAACTGCTGTGTATCGTCGGCATGGAACCGCCCGTCGTCTTCGGCGCCGACGCCGTCCGCGATGAAAAACTCAAGGTTCTGCGCGCACTCCGTCCCATCGGCCCCGCCGACGTTCGCAGCAAAACCGTGCGCGGTCGCTACGCCTCAGGTGCGGTCGACGGCAAGTCGGTGATCGGCTACCTAGAAGAGGAAGGCGTCCCCGCCGATTCCATGACCGAAACCTTTGTCGCCATTAAAGCCGAGGTCGACAACTGGCGCTGGTCGGGTGTGCCCTTCTACCTGCGCACCGGCAAACGCATGCCGGAACGCCGCTCCGAAATCGTGATTCAGTTCAAAGAAACACCGCACTTGATCTTCCCCAAAAATGTCAACCAAGTGCGTTCCAATCGCTTGGCGATCCGCCTGCAACCCAAAGAAGGGATCCGCCTTTACCTGATGACCAAGGTGCCCGGTCCAGGCGGCATGCGCATGCGCCAAGTCCCCCTCAACCTGAGCTTCGCCGAGGCCTTTAAGGACCGTTTCCCATTGGGATACGAACGTCTTTTGATGGACGTCTTGCGCGGCAATGCCACCCTCTACATGCGCCGCGATGAAGTCGAAACAGCCTGGGGTTGGTGTGAACCCATCCTGCGCGGCTGGGCCGAAATGAGCGAAAAACCGCAGTCCTATAACGCCGGCACCTGGGGCCCGACCTCCTCCATCGCCCTGGTCGAACGCGACAACCGCACCTGGTACGAGGAAGGATATTAATGAGCCCCACCCAAGACGGCCCCAATCTCGCCGAACTCCATTTCGAAACACGAGAACTTTTGTTTGACCAACTGCGCGACGCCGTCGTCGACCGCCTGCGCGCCGCCATTCGTCGCCAAGGTAAAGCGACCCTGGTTGTCTCCGGCGGTGGCACGCCGAAACCCTTGTTTGAACGGCTGGCCCAAAGCGAACTTGACTGGGCCAAGGTCACCGTCACCCTCGCCGACGAGCGCTGGGTCGATGAAGACGACGACAACAGCAACGCCAAACTCGTCCGCGCCACCTTACTCACCGGCCGTGCCGCCGCCGCGTCTTTTCTCAGCTTGAAAACGCCGCAGAGCACGCCCGAGGAAGGTGAAGCCACCTTGGCCGAGCGGCTCGACGCCCTCGCCGTGCCACTCGACGTGGTCCTGCTCGGCATGGGCGGCGACGGCCACACCGCCTCGCTGTTCCCAAAAGGCGACCAGCTCGCACGTGCCGTCAGCGGCAGCGGCGGCATTCGCTGCTGTCCCATGCGTGCGCCCGGCGCCGCCCAGCCACGCATGACGTTGAGCGCCCCCTTCTTGCTCAACGCGGCTTGGATCGTCGTGCTTTGCACCGGCGAAGACAAACGCCGCGTGTTCGAACAGGCACGTGCCACCGGCCCGGTGGAAGCCTTACCCATTCGCGCCTTTTTGCACCAAACCCCAACGCCCGTCGCCTTTTACTGGGCGCCCTAACCCAATCCGACCGAATCGGATTCGGCGGGGCACGCCGTTGCGTGCCCCCACATCACGAGGTTTGTGATGACCCTTCATCCCGTGGTTCGCAAGGTAACGGACCGCATCATCGAACGCAGTAAAGTAAGCCGCGCCGCCTACGTCCAACGCATGGAACAAGCGCTGAGCGAAGATCCCCATCGCGGCGTGTTGTCGTGCGGCAACTTGGCCCACGGTTTCGCCGCCTGTAACTTGACCGACAAAACCGGCTTGCGCGGCAGCCAAAAAACAAACATCGCCATCGTTTCGGCCTACAACGACATGTTGTCGGCCCATGAACCACTGCGCACGTACCCTGACTTAATTAAAGAAGCCGCGCGCGAAGCCGGTGCGGTCGCCCAATTCGCGGGCGGCGTGCCCGCCATGTGTGACGGCGTCACCCAGGGCCAACCCGGCATGGAACTGTCACTGTTCAGCCGCGACGTGATTGCGATGGCCACCGCCATTGCGCTGACCCACAACATGTTCGATGCCGTCATGTGTCTGGGTGTATGCGATAAAATCGTGCCAGGCATGTTGATCGGCGCACTCTCGTTTGGACACCTGCCAACGCTGTTCGTCCCCGCCGGCCCCATGCCCTCCGGCTTGCCCAACAAGAAAAAAGCCGAGGTGCGCCAACTGTACGCACAAGGCAAAGTCGACCGCGAAGCGTTGCTGGATGCCGAGTCAAAGAGCTACCACAGCGCGGGAACCTGCACCTTCTACGGCACCGCCAACAGCAACCAAATGTTAATGGAAATCATGGGCTTGCACCTGCCAGGCACCGCTTTTGTCAATCCAGGCACCGAGCTGCGCCAAGCTTTGACCGCCGCCGCCGCCAAACGGGCCGCCGAGATCTCGAACCTCGGCGAGCAGGGGATGCCGCTGTACCGCATCATCGACGAACGCGCGATTGTCAACGGCGTCGTGGGTTTGCTGGCCAGCGGTGGCTCGACCAACCACACCATTCACCTAATCGCCATCGCCAAGGCCGCCGGCATTGAGCTCAACTGGGATGACTTCTCCGATCTTTCGGCGGTCACGCCCTCGTTGACGCGCATCTACCCCAACGGCCAGGCCGACGTGAACCACTTCCACGCCGCCGGTGGGATGAGTTTGCTGATCCGCGAGTTACTGGCGGCCGGCTTCCTGCACAACGACGTCAACACCGTCGCCGCCCACTTGGGCGAAGGCCTGCAGGCCTACACCCAAGAGCCCTTCCTCGACAACGGCGAGCTGGTCTGGCGCGAAGGCCCGCACGAGAGCGGTGATCCCGAGATTTTGGCAAGCTGTGCCAAACCCTTCAGCGCCAACGGCGGCGTCGTCGTTCTGCGCGGCAACCTCGGTCGCGGCGTCATTAAAGTTTCCGCCGTCAAACCGGAACACCGCGTCGTCGAAGCCCCGGCCGTCGTTTTTAACGATCAAAACGAACTGCTGGCAGCGTTTCAGGCGGGCGAACTCGAACGCGATTTAGTCGCGGTTGTCCGCTTCCAGGGCCCCAAGGCCAACGGGATGCCCGAGTTGCACAAATTAACGCCGTCGTTGGGCGTAATGCAGGACAAGGGGTTTAAGGTCGCGCTGGTGACCGACGGGCGAATGTCGGGTGCGTCGGGCAAAGTGCCGGCCGCCATCCACGTCACCCCGGAATGCCTTGACGGCGGGCCGCTTGGCAAAATTCGTGACGGCGACATCGTCCGCGTTGACGCCAATACCGGCACTTTGGAGGCCAAAGTCGACGCCGCCACCTGGGCCGCGCGCGACATCCCGACGCCGAATTTGGACTCGGTCCATTTCGGTTTGGGCCGCGAGCTGTTCGCGCCACTGCGGGGCGCCGTCAACGGGGCCGAATCCGGCGCCGGCGTGTTCCACACCTAAATTGAGAAGCCGCAACCGACCGAGTGGTGCGGTCGGTTGCGGATGTCGTCACCACGACTTTTCCGAACCACCGCAACATGACACGAGGGAGCATCTAAGTTGACCAACAAGCAGAACCAACACTATTACGGCCTGGTTGGCGATATCGGCGGCACCAACGCCCGCTTCGCCCTGTGGCGCGGCAGGGGCCCGGAAAAGATCAAGATCTTGTCCTGTCGTCAATACCCCACCTTGGAGGAGGCGATTCAGGTTTACCTGCGCGATATGCTGACCGTCCACGACATCCGTCCCAGCATGGCCGCACTGGCCGTCGCCGGTCCGGTTACCGACGACCACGTCAACCTCACCAATCTCGGTTGGAACTTCTCAATTGAGGAGATGCGCCGCGATCTGGGTTTTGAACATTTTGAGGTGTTCAACGATTTCCGCGCGCTGGCCCTGTCTCTGCCCCACCTGCAAGAAAAGGATCTGTTTAAAGTCGGCCCGGACGAAAACGAACCCGAACGCGCACCCAAACTGGTGTTGGGACCTGGCACCGGCCTCGGCGTCGCGGGTTTGGTACCCTGCGGTGAAAACTGGATCGCGGTCCCGGGCGAAGGTGGGCACGTCTCCTTTGCACCGGAAAACGAGCAGGAAGACCGCATTTTGAGTTGGTTTCGGCGCGAGGTCGGCGGCCGAGTCTCCGTCGAACGTCTGATTTGCGGGCCCGGCTTGGAAATGCTTTACCGCGGTATGTGTAAGCTGGAAGGCTGGTCGCCGCAATGTCATGACGCGGCTGATATCACGGCGGCGGCACTGGCCAACGCCCCCAACGAACGGATTGTTCTCGACATGTTTTGCGGCATGCTGGGCAGCCTTGCCGGCGACTTGGCATTGGTTTACAACGCCTTCGGCGGCGTTTACATCGGCGGCGGCATCATCCCGCGCATGCTTGACTTTTTTGCCGACAGCTCGTTTCGCCTTCGTTTTGAAGACAAAGGCCGGATGACCCCCCTCACCTCGTCCATGCCGACCTCGGTCATCACCCACCCCACGCCCGCGCTCACCGGCGCCATCGCCGCCTTACAACATTTGCCACGCCCCACCACTCCTGGAGGTTTTTAATGACTACCCCTTTATCAATTGAACAAGTTGTCCGCATTGCACCTGTTGTGCCGGTCGTCATTCTCGACAAACTCAGCCAAGCGGTTCCCGTTGCGCGCGCCTTGCTGCGCGGTGGTGTCGGCATTATTGAAATCACCCTGCGCACACCGGTGGCCTTGGATTGTATTAAAGCCGTCCGTGACGAGGTGCCCGAAATGGTTCTCGGTGTCGGCACCATCATGAACCCAGGCCAACTTGAGGCGGCATTCGACGCCGGCGCCCACTTCGGCGTCTCACCTGGCTCCACCGCCAACTTGCGCGCGGCCGTCAAAGAACGCGGCCTGCCCTTTCTGTTCGGCGCAATTACGCCCAGCGAAGTCATGACCTTATTAGACGACGGCTTCCAATACCTCAAGTTTTTCCCGGCCGAAGCAAGCGGCGGGCAAACCACCCTGGCCTCGTGGCAGAGTCCTTTGGCCGACGCCAAGTTCTGCCCGACCGGCGGTATTGACGTCATTAAAGCCAAGCAGTACCTCAACCTCGCCAACGTCGTCTGTGTCGGCGGCAGTTGGGTCGCTCCCAAACACGCACTTGAGAACCAGGATTGGATTGTGGTCGAGCACCACGCCGCCCAGGTCATGGCCCTCGCCGAAGACGGTTAGTCGCCCGGGCCGGACTCACCCTTCGCAAATCATTAAAAGCGGTGTCATTCGACGCCGCTTTTTTCTTGCCATCATTATTTATTGATCATCTTGGCGACAAATTCGCGACCCCCCCAAAAAAAACCTGTTTCTTACGTGCTTTTTCGTTTTTTCTCCCTAATTTCTCCGCATTCCTAATATATCTTGTCTCCATCAGGGGTTGCTACTCGGCCACCCCCCTCAAAATCACGTGTCCTGTCCATCTCACGTCCTTTTCCCCGCCGGTTTCAAACCGGCCCGAGGTAGACCGACCAGCCGTGAACTATTTGTGAAACACCCGAAGGAGTCACTGATGTCTCAATCGTCGGAAAACCGTGTCCTCGTTGATCGTTTACTAAAACAAATCGACGAACGCATGGGCAGCGGCATCCTGAAGTTGGATGAAAACGGCGTGTGTATGTTGGAAACCGAAGCGAAACAACGCCTCAAAATTGAGGTGCGTGATGACGAACCCTATTGTTATTTGGCGGCACCACTGACCTTCGCACCAACCCGCCCCGAAGCGCGCATGCGCCTGCTGATACAAGCCTTAAGCGACAATTTCTTCGGCGCGGAGACACGCAACGCCACGCTCAGTTTGGAGCCAGGCACTGAAATCGTTTACTTGCATTACGCATGCGAACTCGATGAGCTCGACGACATTAAGCTGGAAAACATCTTCCACAATTTCGCGGCAACTGCCGAAATCGTCAAAAAACGCCTCGAACAAAGCATGTTGGGTCAACAAGCCGAAGCGCCTGCGCCGGCACCGACCCCCACCACCGACGGCCCCGCCGGCGGTTTCATGATGGGCTCATTTGTCTAAAGCCCAGCAGCGGCTCGCACCCCGCCGCCGCAACAGCATCTCTAATTCATCGAGAAGGAGCCCGCCATGTCAGGTCTGAAAATCACACCCAAAACCACCCCCCTCACCACCACCACGACCTCCAGCAGTGTCAGCAGTTCATCCATCAAAAGCGTGGAATCACCCAAGGTAAAATCAAAATCAACGAGCTCCTTGAGCGAACCCAGCAGCACCGGCATTACCAAACTGTCCAAAAGTCAGTCCACGGTTCGCAGCTTCGACGACTTCAAAAAACTGCTCAACCAGCAAAAAACCGATGTTTTAAAGAAAATGTCCACCACGCCACACGACAAAGAAGATCCCCAAGATCCCCTTATGAAAGAGCTCGCCACTGCGAAGAAAAACATCGAACGCGCCCCCGTCCTCTACGAACACTACCGCCTTGGCAACGACATTGCCGGGCCGCGTATGTTGCACCGCCGCGGTCAGAACGAAACAGAAAATTACCGCACCCTGGCCACGCTTCTCCACAGTATTGAAATGACCTGGGAAGGTGAGGGTGACCCCACCGACTCCCTGCCCAACCTGTATGCCTTGGACAAAGGACTCTCGGCCGAGAACTACTTGCACACCACCGGTAAAATCTACGATCCGGTCGGCGTTGAACACACCTTTAAAGGCAAGTTCGAAGGCAAGGGCGGCCACGACATGCAAAGTAACTTCTCCTGGCTGATGGGTGCCATGCACCGCGGCGAGAAGTTTGAATTGGTGGGTCCGGTCACTGAAAAAAGTTTGGAACGCGGCTCCCAAAAAGGCGAAGCATCCGCACTGCTTCGCGAAATCCGCGCCCTCGTCAAAGCCGGTTACGAAGTTTCTGAAACCAAAACTTCCGGCGACAACACGATCATTGTTTTGGCGCCAGGCAAGGACTTTGATCCTTCCAAAGTCACCATGCTGACCCTCGGACAAAGTGCGCCCATCAGCCTTCCAGATGAAAATGAAAAGCAAGACCTGGAAAAAATGGGCTTACTGGACCGCAAGTTCGATTCGAAGGAACAAAACCTCGAAATGGGCAAAAAGATGGAGGAACTGGAAACGCTTAGCAAAAAGCGGGAAAACATGAAGAAGAAGTTCAATCACGAAAACGGCGAGAATCTGGACAAAATTAAAAGCTGGCAATCTACCACGCAAATCAAAGGTGATACGCCGCTTGGCATGAAATCAACCTAACCGATCCCATGCAAAACCAAGGCGTTTCGAATCATTTCGGAACGCCTTCTTCACCAAAACAGCGCGCTTCTCGGCGGCGAAATCACACCCTCTTTTGGGCTGCAACATCTCTTAAAACTTCTCGCCGTATTTAAGCCGAACGCGGCCCATTTCGCAGCAACGTTTGGCGCGATTTCATCGTCCCCAAACGCTCTGTTCAGATTTTAGTGGAGGCCGAGCCAGTCAACCGGCTTGAGATAGTTGTCGTAAAGATCGGCCTCGCGGCTGCCAGGTGTCGGCTGATAATTATATTGCCAGCGCACCAAAGGCGGCAGTGACATCAAAATCGATTCAGTGCGGCCGCCTGATTGAATACCGAAGAGCGTGCCACGGTCGAACAACAAGTTAAATTCCACGTAACGGCCGCGTCGGTACAGTTGGAAATCGCGCTCAGCTTCGGTGAAGACGGTGTCGCGGCGCTTTTCGACAATCGGCACATAAGCCGGCAAGAAATGATCGCCAACCGACTGCATTAGGGCAAAACATTGCTCAAAGGTGCCGTGATTGAGATCGTCGAAAAAGAGGCCGCCGACGCCCCGTGTTTCGTTGCGATGTTTGAGAAAAAAATAACGATCACACCACTCTTTGAACTCTCGATAAACCTGCTCACCGTGGCCGTCACAGGCGGCTTTGGCGGTGCGATGCCAGTGATCGACATCCTCGCGATAGGGATAATAAGGCGTGAGGTCAAACCCACCGCCAAACCACCAAATCGGCGGCGCGTCGTCGCGGAAGGCGGTAAAAAACCGCACATTCATATGGGTGGTCGGGATGTGGGGGTTTTTGGGGTGAATCACCAAACTGACGCCCATCGCGTCAAAGGCACGGCCCGCCAGCTCGGGGCGATGAGCCGTGGCCGAACCCGGCATGTTGTCACCGAACACGCGCGAGAAGTTGACCCCCGCTTTTTCGAACAGATCGCCGTCGAGCGTGCGCGTACGACCGCCACCGCCCGCCGGCCGTTCCCAAGCGTCTTCCACGAAATGATAGCCGGCGTCGAGTTCTTCTAAACGCCGACAGATCGCGTCTTGTAACTGGGTAAAGTAGGCCTCAATCGGGGCCAAATCAATGCGGTTGTGGGCCTGCTCACTCATCGTCCACTCCAGCGGCTTCGCGCAAATTTGGGTTCAAGGCTCGAGGTCTGCGACCATTAGGCGGTCCCGAACCGCGACAACTTTAACGCGTTCACGGCGCGGTGGGCAAGTACTCAGCGCAGCGGCCGGCGCGACGACACCAACAAGAAAGCCTTGGTCCTAAACGGTTTGTCGGCTAAGATGCGGGTCACAAAAACCGTCGCCACGACGGGTTGGGAGCAACGGCCATGAAATGGGGTTCAGAGCAAACTTGGTTTCGAATTGCCGCCTTAAGTGGGGCGGCGGCGGTGGCGATCGGCGCCTTTGGGGCCCATGGCCTCAAGGCCTTATTGACCGAAAACGGCACCACCGCAACCTTTCAGACAGCGGCCGCTTATCATTTAAGTCACACACTGGCGATGTTGGTCCCGCGCGCACGCCGCGACCAGGCCTTGAGCGCCTGTCACTTTTTTGCGCTCGGCATTGTTTTTTTTAGCGGCAGCCTGTACACCTTGGCGATCACCAACCAGCGCTGGTTGGGTGCGGTCGCTCCGATTGGCGGCACCGCCTTCATTTTGGGTTGGTTGTGGCTGGCAAAAAGTGCCGGCAACCCGCCCACCGGGCAGAAAATTGAGTAAACAGCGAAAAGAAAGGCTTTAACCGTTCTGGCGCTCAAGCCTTGGCGAAGGATGCCGATCACCTGAGATAACTGGGTTCTGAAGGTGATTTTCAAAAAAGGCGCCGCTGCATCGGCGCTGGACCTGTCTTAATGCATTTTTAGCGGGCTGAGATGATTTTAAGTGGTTCTTTTCGCCATCGTTTCTTTAATTTTATGGCTCAATCACCCCGGCTTAGGCTAAAATACAGAAGATTTCATTCATTAACCCAAAGTTGTGCGTTCGGTTATGCAACCTTGTTGTACCCATCGCCATGAGTCTCATTAGAAAGGATTACCCGTTCTGCATGAAACCCAATAACCGAATTCTGGTCGTCGACGACAACATCTCCATTCACCGAGATTTCAAAAAAGTCTTGAGCAACCCTCGTGCGGAAGAAAAGCGCAAGCTGGCCCAAATCGAGAAAGGACTGTTCCAGGACGAGCCAGAGGAAGAGGACGAAAACTCCCTACTCGAGTACCAAAACTATTTGGTCGATTCGGCATTCCAGGGTGAAGAAGCACTGCAGATGGTGATCAAAGCCCACGAGGAAGGTCGAGGCTACGCCATGATTTTCATGGATGTCCGCATGCCGCCCGGCTGGGACGGCATCGAGACCATCGCCCGCATCTGGGAGCGTTATCCCGACATCGAGATGGTCATTTGTACCGCCTACTCCGATTACTCTTGGGAAAAGATTTTGGCGCAATTGGGCACCACCGACCGCTTGCTCTTTTTGCGCAAGCCGTTCGACACCACCGCCGTTAAGCAGATGGCATTGTCCCAAACACGCAAGTGGAACCTGTCTCAACAAGCGCAGCGCTACGTGCGCCAGCTCGAAAGTGAAATCAAAGAGCGCAAACGCAGCGAAGAACGCCTGCATTATTTAGCGCACCACGACAGCTTAACCAATCTCGCCAACCGCACCCAGTTTTACGAGAACTTGGTCCAGTCGCTCAGCGTTGCCCGCGAAAGCAAAACCAAGTTGGCCTTATTTTTTGTCGACCTCGACCGCTTTAAAGAGATTAACGACACGCTCGGGTACCACAACGGCGACCTGATCCTCAAACAAATCGCCCAACGCCTGCGCAAGGTCATCGGCGAAACCGGCTTGGTCGCACGCTTCGGCGGCGATGAATTCGCCGTGCTGATTCATTCCGTCAACGCCAACGAGGACGCCGCTTTCTTGGCGACCCGCATCCACGACGTTTTGGAACCCAACTTCAACTTAGAAGACCTACAGTTGGAAGTTCGCGCCAGTATCGGCATCGTGTTGTTCCCCGATCACGGCGAAGACGCCGACACCCTCATGCGCCGCGCCGATATGATGATGTCCGTCGCCAAAAAGTCAGACCCTGGCTACACCTTCTACGATCCCAAGTTTGACCACTACAGCCCCCGCCGTCTCATGCTTTTGGGCGAATTGCGCCGCGCCATTAACAACAACGATTTGTGCCTTTACTACCAGCCCAAAATATCGTTTGAGACCGGCTACATTATCGGCTGCGAAGCCTTGGTGCGCTGGCACCACCCAAAAATCGGCCGTATCTTCCCCGACGAATTCGTGCCCCTAGCCGAGCGCTCCGGCTTAATTAAACCGCTCTCGATGTGGGTCCTTAAAGAAGCCCCGCGCCAGTGGGAACAGTGGCACAAGCAAGGTATCGATCTCTCGATCTCGGTTAACCTCTCCGTCCGCGATCTGTTCGATTCCCAGATCCCCGAGAAAATCGCCAAAATTCTCGACCAGCACCATATGCCGCCGGAAATGTTGATCTTAGAAATCACCGAAAGCGCCATGATGGAAGACCCACAGCAGGCGCGCAGTATTCTCTCGCGCCTCAACGACATGGGCATCAAACTCGCCATCGACGACTTTGGGACCGGCTACTCCTCGTTGGCGTACCTGAAAAACCTGCCCGTCGACGAAATCAAGATCGACAAAAGTTTTGTGATGGAGCTCGATACCGACGAGGACGACGCCACCATCGTCAAGTCCACGATTGATTTGGGTCACACACTTGGTTTGAGTGTGACCGCCGAAGGCGTCGAAAAAAGCGAGGGCTGGGATATTCTCCAGCAACTTGGCTGCGACTTCGCCCAGGGTTATTACATGGGTCGCCCCCTACCGGTTAACGAAATCAGCAAATGGTTCGAGGAATCGAACTGGGGCATGCGCGCCCATGCCGAGGGACTCAAGGACAGTGGCGGCCAATAAGCCGCCGCTTTCATGTCTACCAAACCAGGCCGGCGAACCGGCCCCGACCGTTTAACTTTTGTGACGCGTGAAGGGAATTAGGTTCGACGGCGGTGGCTCGTCTTCGTCCTCCGGCATTTCGAGCGGTGCCGGATCCACCGCTTCAGGGATGCGGTCAAACACGTGACCGGCCGGTGACGCATTTTCATTGAGCGCCCGGTAATAGGCCGAATACATCGTTTGAACCAGCACGGTGCCGACCGCGCCCAAGTCGTCGAGTGGATAGCCGTTGCGGATTAAGGCCGCGTGGATCAGGAACATGTGCCACGGCGTGCGCGGTTTGGGACACACGTGGTACAACCAAACCCCGGTCCACAGGAAGCGGTTCATCCATTGCCGGCGTTGCGGTTCAAAAATGTGTTGGATCAGGACTTCCGCCGTGGAGTCCAAGTCATTGAGCCAGGTTTGCGGCGCGCCGATTTTGGCGAACAACACGTTTTCAACCGCCTCGTCATCGTCAAACCAGGTTTCATGCAGGCCGGACCGCATGAGCCACTCGCGGTTTTGATTGGCCAAGCCGGCCCAGCGATTGGGATTGCGATAGGATTTCGGCAAGAACTGCTGGTATTCCTCAATCAGTTCAGCCCCGTCAAGCGCGGTCGCACCCCAGTCAATTTGACCCATCGACTCGGCCACCAACATTAAGCCGGTGGGCGGCACGCGATCGTGCTCAAAACCAACGGCAATGTGGTGCTGCAAAGCCAAATTGAGATATTCGGGATCGACCCGGTAGTAAATAATCTGGTTTTTGACGGCTTCCAGCTCTTGTTTGAGCTCAGCCTGACTGGGAAAGTAACTGCACCACACGTCCTGCACACCTAAACCCTGCTTTAGCAGAATGTTGGCCAACATAACCTGTTCTTTTTGTTGAATCACCAACCACAGTCCTTGCGAACCGGAACCGTCAATAAGGCTGGCGTAAACCGAAATTAACCGCCCTTTCTCACTGGGTTCGGGACTGAGCCCGCCGCGACGCAGTGTTTTAACGGCGTGGTCGAGCGGGGCGCGCTGGTCAAAGGGCAACCAATTGCGCATGCTGATCAAGCGCCGGAAGGTTAACGGCGAAACGAGACCGTCGACGGCCGCTTCTTCGATGATTTCGGGAACCAAGACGCGCACTTCGCTATCCTGGTGCAAACACATCAAGCCGACGATTTCGCGAATGACTTCGTTGCGGTACCCAGACAGAAACGACAGAATTTGCAGTTGGCCCTCGGCGGGAATGAGGCGCAATTGCGGCATAAACAATTCAGCCAAGGTGTAGGGATCGTCAAAACCTTGACGCTCCATATCTTCGAGAATCGCTTCCATTTCTTCAATGGAATCGCGGCCGGAAAAACGGTTGTAGTATTCGGCCAAACCCTGGGCCGCTTCAATGAGAACGAAATCGGGCTCGAGACCGCTTTCGCGCAACGCTTCCATAACATCCTGCTGCACGAACTGACCCATGTGCGGCACAAGTATTTTCTGGGCAATGGTTTCCTGAATCTCGAGCCACATCGGCGCCGCCCAACGCCAGTTGCGTTCCAGCGCGTATTTGAGTTTGTGCAAGGCCTCGCAGAACAGGTAATAGCTGAGCCGGTAACGCGGCCCGACCGACTCTTCCTTACCTGGATAATGTTGTTGCAGCATTTCCAGCAAGAGCAACGCGGCATCGTGGTTTTGGTCGATGAACCGCTCCAGCGGGACGCTGATTTGCGGCGGCCGGTCGCTCGCCATATCCGGCATCATTGCCGTCATGAGCACCGATAACTCTTGAAGTCGCGAGGCATCGTCGTCAGGATTGGTTTCGGAAGCCTCACTAAAATCCATGGTTTCTTCAATCATCGAGTGCAGGGCGCGCACCTTACCCTCCAACGCAATCAGCCACCATGCCGGATGCGCGTCCCCGAACGTCTCCACCGGCGGTACGCGTTTGGGGTCGCCTTCAATCATGGGCTCCTTTATGGCCGCAAACGGCTTACCGCGATAGGTGCGACCCGTGACCGCTTTGCGGAAAGCCAGGAAACGCTGCTGAATTTCGCTGAACAAATGGGGGTCGGCATTGAACTCTTCAAGCAAAGCCGCCAATAACGGCATCGAGTGCGGGCCGTTGGAAAAATCGGGATGAAAACAGGGGCCGAAGTCGGGTTTGTCGGGATCAAGCGGCAGGTGGAAAAAGGTCCATTCACGTGAATCATCATCGGCATAAAGCGCCAGAAGGACGCGGCGCATATCGCCGCCGGCGCCTACGGATGACGGGTAGAACTCAAACAAAAAGAAGGACTTGTCGGCGCACGGTGTGTCTTTGGCCGTCGTGATCCGGCGCAGCGAAAACAGCTCGCTCGGAAACATCTCAACATAGGCCGTAAACTTCATGGATCCACCCTTCTTGAACCAACGGTGGGACCTTTCGGCGGGGGGGGCCGCACCATCGGATCAGACCGAATTTAGGTTAACATTTTTTGGCGATTGAATAAAATCGCCGCCGCGTCGGTCGCCCAACGCGCTGTTTGTACGCGCTTGATCGCGGCATAATAACACACTCGCCCACCGTTTCGCGGCATTCGCAACGGCCTTCGTGTTACGCGCCACCGTAGAGCAAGCCGTCGCGTTGCAGGCTGCCGTCCAAATAGGCTTGTTTCAATTTTCCGTATTGGATTTTGCCGTTGTGGGTACGGGGAATCAGCTTGTTTTTGCCCAGATGCAGTTTGTCGGGACGGTAACCCAAGGTATCAAAAACCGCTTGGGTCACGCGGCGCGAGAGCTCGTCCAAAGTCCCCTGGTCGGGGTTGCGGCGATCAATTTCAAGGAACAAGTGAATCTGCTCCCCTTGAATATCTTCACCGGCGATGCCGAGCGCAGCCGACAGGCGCACCCCTGGCAAATCCTCGGCGATCTCTTCTATTTCGCGCGGCGCCAGGTTGCGACCCGCTTTGATGATGATGTTTTTGGCGCGACCGACGATGAACAGCAACCCCTCTTCGTTCAGGTAACCGATGTCACCGGTACGAATCCATCCATCACGCCACTGCAAGGCCGCCGTCGCCTCTGGGTTGCGGTAGTAACCTTGCGTGCAAGACGGACCGCGCATCACAATTTCGCCGTGTTCGCCGGGTGCCGCCAAGCGATCTTCAACCACAACCGCATTTTCCATGCCGGGAATCGCCTTGCCGGCGGAGACGTGGCCGTCTTCGTCAATCACCCGTTCGGCGCGTTGCATATCCCAAAAAGTCACCGCCACCGAAGCTTCAGCCAAGCCGTAGCCAGGCTTGAGCACACCTGGTAACGCGAACTTTTCTTCGAAGCGGTCGATCGTGCTGGGACGGACCGGTTCGGCCGCAATCAAGGCGCGTTTCAGACTGGAAAGATCATAAGTACCGCCGCCTTTCGAGAACTTGGTGGCAAAACGATAGCCAAAGTCGGGCGCCGCCGTCATGGTGCCGCCGTGTTCTTTAATCGCCTTAAACCACGGGAAGGGTTTCGGTGAAACCGACAGCAATACCAGCTTGGCGCCCAAATAAAACGGGCACATCGTCATCGTAATCAAACCCATGTCGTGGTAAACCGGCAACCAACTAACGAACACGTCTTCGGCGATAAACTCAGCCGCCGGAATCATTTGGCGCACATTGGCAATCAGGTTGCCATGGGTCAACATAACGCCCTTGGAGTCACCAGTCGTGCCGGACGTGTATTGCAACATCGCCAGGGTGTCGGGAGCCACCGCCACCATGTCGGCGGGCGTTTCCCACGCCAAACCGGCGCCGAGGTCGCCGTAGGCAAGCGCGGTCAAGCCGCTTTGCGCGGTGATTTCGGCACATTCAGCCGCGGCCATACTCTTTTCGGTCACCACCAGCCGCGCCTCACACAACTTGGCCAGCAGGGCCACGCGCGCCGACGAGGAGCCGTGGAAAACCGGAACCGAAACCGCGCCTAAATACTGCACGCCGTAGTATGCAGCAAAGAAGTCGGCGCTGTTGGGTAAACGCAACAAAACCCGTTCGCCTTGCTGCACGCCTTGCGCCTGCAGATAACCCGCGAAGCGGGTAATCGCACGCCACAAGTCGGCGTAGGTCAGCAGGGTTTCACCGAACACAACCGCCGTGCGTGTCGGCGTCAGTTCCGCGCGGCGCGCCAACATGGCGGTCAAAGACGGAATTTCGGCCATCGGGTCGTTGGGCAAAATCGGCTGCTGCAGCATGGGGTCACTCTCCTCTTCGATGAGACACTGCGCCCGAGGGCGCGTGATAACGAAAACGAGGGAGTCGGCGCCAAACGGCGGACTCCCTCGTATTTGATGTTAAACGGCGGCGCTTAAGCGGGTAGCGCTTGCGGACGGTGCTGGTTTTGCATCCACACGTCGCGAACGTGCACTAAATCGGCCGGGATCGCCTCGTAAAGGCCGTGGCGCGAATAGCCGCAAGCCTTGGGAACCCAGTGGCAGGTGACCGAGTTGCGCGTTTGTCCCAAGCCGGTCGGCTTGTTGCTGGAGTGAATCGCCAGCGAGGAGAACATCACCACATCACCGGCTTTCAGGGCCGGGGCGTAAGGTTCAAACCCGGAGACTTGCAAGTACTTGCGCAGCAGGCGGCGCGATTTGGTGACGCTGTTGAGCGAAAAGCTTTTACCTTCCAATTGGTAACCGCGAATCACCGAGCATGAGTGTTCTTCGTAATTCTGTGCCGCTTCGCGTGCCTCGGCTGAGAACAAACCGTCCTCGTAAATGCGATGGCTTTTGGGGTACACGCAGAAACGACCCGCTTTTTCATCGATGTCTTCAAGCGCAATCCACACACCCACCAAACGGCCTTTTTCAGCGGCGTCGATGAAATGCGTGTCCATGTGCGGGTCGGTACCCCGGCTGCTCTCAAAGTACATGCTTTGAACCATGATCGCTTGCTCTTCTAAAATGGCTTCCACCGTTTCAACCAACTTGGGTTCGGTAAAAACATCGAGCACCGCGTTGTGGAACGCCGGGAACTGATCGCGCATGGTTTCGTGAACGTCCAACATCGGGTTGGTCACATGACCGTACTCATTGATGTTGTGTCGTTCTTGTTTGGACGTGGTCTGGCGCAAAATGCGCCCTTCAAAGGGGCGAACCTGCTCGGCAAACAGACCGCGTGTCCGTTCGCAAAGGGCTGGATCAATCAAACCACGGGCGACAATAAACCCTTCATCGGCGTATGTTTGGCGAATTTCCTGCGCATCGGTTTCGCGCGTTACTTCACCCAAAGCCACAACACTGCTCATACTCTATCCTTGCTCCGTCAACAGTTTAAAGGCCTGACCCAAGGTTTCGATGTCCTCAAACGGCACTTCGTCGAATTCCTCGTCGAGCAGGGCTTCCACTTCCGCCACAATGTTTACCATCGCAATTGAATCGGCGCCCAGGTCGTCGGTCAAGTGGCTGTCCTCTTTTAAACGCGCCACGTCGATCCCCAACTGTTCGGATACGATCTTCTTAAACTGGTCAAATGAAATCTCGCTCATGTTCCGCTCCACACCATGATGTCTATCTCGAGCAATCCATCGATCAAAAGTGGATATCGTGCGATTGGTGTAACCGCCGGCTAGAGACTCCGTCGCCCAACCTATTGGAAAAAGCCGGTCCTGTCAAGTTGTTTGCCCATGCCGGACAAGGCTTTCGGCGCGGCTCAATCGGCGTCGTCCTCGTCGTCGTCCTCAATGTAGTCGTGCCCGGGAATGCGAATGCGCCCGCGCTGCCAATCGTTTGCCGGCTCGTTCAGCCGCAACCAAACCTCGGTCACCCCTTCCCGCGTGTTGTAGCGACTTTGGAATTCAAACTTGGAGGCCAGTCGCAGCATCGGTTGGTTTTCCGGCAACACCGTACCCGTCATCAGCAAGGTGCCGCGTTGGCGCGAATAGGCAATCATCTTGCGCAGCAACAAACTGCCCAGCCCCTCCCCTTTGAGGTCGTCGCGCACGATGATCGCAAACTCGCAGGCAATGTTGTCCGCATCAGTCCAGGTCCGAACCACCGCCAGAGTTTGTGCGCCCTCATCCGTTTGTTCAGTGGCAATGAACGCCATTTCACGGTCGTAATCGATTTGCGTTAACCGCGCCATCTCCGTATGCCCTATCGAAGTACGGTGATGGAAGAAGCGGAAGCGAATCGAGTCCGGCGACAACCGTCGCGCAAACGCGGCGTGGGCCGGCTCGTCTTCGCCGCGAATCGGACGCAAGGTCACGCGACGACCGCTGCGTGTCGTCGCCTCCTCGCGCAAGTCCTCAGGATAAGCGTGAATCACCGAGGCCCGCGGCTCACCCAAACGGCACATGGCGTCGAGCGCCAGCAGACCATCGCGGTTCATCAGCAACGGGTTAATTTCCAAACCTTCGATTTCGGGGTTGTCGACCACCAACTGCGAGAGATGCACCAAAACCTTGCACAGTTCATCAACCAACGCATCGGTGCGCTCGCCAAACGTCTTAATCAGCGAGTACACGCGCGCGCCACGCACCAAATCGCGAGCAAGCGCAATGTTCAACGGCGGCAAACCGATGCGACGATCCGACATAATCGATGTCGGCGGGCCGCCTTCACCAAACAACAGCAAGGGGCCAAAGACCGCATCGCGCGTAATCGCCACGTTGAGCTGGATGTAACCCATCCCGCTGCGCATCGATTGCACCGCGTAGCCCAAGCTGCGACCGTCCCTATAAATACGCGACGCCCGCTCCGCCAAACGCGCCGCCGCCGCCCGTAACCGCGTCTCGTTTTCCAAAGCCAAGATAATGCCGCGCCAAGGTCGATTCCCGATCGCTTGATACCAAAACGGTCGTGTGTTGGCCGTGTGCAACAACTTTAACGCCACCGGGTAACCCACCGTTTCCGCCGCGGCACACAGGTCGTCGATTTTTTCCGCAAACAACGTATCGACAAAAGGCACGTCGAAGGCCTTTAGCATCTCGCGAACCTCGCGCACGTGTAACAGGTTGCGCCGTTCTTTTTTGACGCGGTCGATAATGCGCGGTACCCGCACACGGTCCAGCGAGGTTTTGTCGGTTAAGGCCGGCGGCGTTTCTAACAGCACTTCCTGGTGTTCTCTGTTGTGGACCATGTGCATGAACGCCCGCACCGCCTTGTCCGGCGTAAAAAACTGCGGCACCCCTTCGCGATCCAATAACTCACGACTTTCGCGAACACTTGTTAAACCGATCCAACTGGCCAACACCTGCCGATCGATTTTTTTGGCAACGTCCGCCACCGCTCGCGCCACCGACAACGGTGACGCCGCCTGCGTCGGCGCGTACATCACCAACAGGGCATCCACCCCGGGATCCGCCGCCACAATTTCCATCACCCGCCCGTAACGCACCTCGTCAGCCGCCGCACTCAAATCAATCGGATTGCGTCGCGTCCAAAAGGCCGGCAAAATCTGCGCGATCCGTTTAATCGTCTCTTGGCTTAACTTCGCCAAACGACCACCATTCAAGACCAAACCGTCGGTTGCCAGCACACTGGGACCAACCCCGTTGGAAATAATCGCCAGACGATCGCCGCGCAAGCGTTTCGCCGAGGAAAGCGTCGCCAACGCGTCGAACATTTCGTCGGTCGAAGTTACCCGTAACACACCCGCGCGATGAAACACCGCATCGTACACTTGGTCTGCCGAAACAACACCGGGCGGGGCCACTACCGGCGGGTCCTGGGACGCCGCAACCCGACCACTTTTCACCGCCAACACCAACTTCGAACGCGACGCCGCTCGCACCGCCGAAATGAACCCAGCCGCCGAGGAAATGCGTTCCAAGTGAAGTAAAATCGTTTTGGTGTTGGGATCACCCGCCAAATAATCAATGATGTCGGTGATTTCCACATCCACCGCGTCGCCCAAAGTTAAGAAGTGAGAAAAGCCGATACCGCGACCGTGGGCCCAGTCGATCATCGCCGAACCCATAATGCCGGACTGACCGACATAGGCCACATTACCCGCCTTAACATCCAAATGCGCGTAGCTCGCATTCATCTTATGGCCAGGCACTAAAATCCCTAAACTATTGGGACCCAACACTCTTACGCCGTAACGTTCGGCCATCGCGTAAACCGAGTCTTTGAGCGGACGCCCAGACCGGCTCTGCGTCCGCGACAAGCCGCCCATTAGGATCATAACCGCTTTAACGCCAAACCGACCCAACTGTCGGACCAATCGCGGTACCGTGGTCGGCGGCGTGCAAATAATCGCCACATCCGGCACCTTGGGCAAGTGGCGCACCTTGGCAACGCAGGGTTTCCGCTGCACCCGCGTATAACCTCGTTGGTTCACCACAAACAGCTCACCCTCGTAACCGGAATCGATTAAATTGCGCAGCACCACCGATCCCAAATTCTCGTGGCGGGCCGAAGCGCCGATCACCGCAATCGATTTAGGCCGAAAAAAGTAGCGCAGGTGTCGTGTACTCACGGGCGACTCCTTGCCGAGATCAACAACAAAGCGGGGCTGAGACCATTATAGAAAGGGACGTCGCCCCGAACAACGTCGCGGCGATCTAAAACACCGTTGCACCACAGATTTCAGCTTCGTAAAACAAAAAACCCCGGCCGCTAAGGACCGGGGGAATGCTCGTTGTGAACACAACAGACAATCTATTGTTTTTTGGGTGCGACCGCTTCTTTTTTGTGCTGCGCACACTGGTGCTTGGGATCTTTGGACAGGCAATGACCGACGGCTTTACCGTCGGCGTTAATCGTCGCCACCATCGCCGACTGAAAGCGACCTTCCAAGTCTACGACCACGGTACCGTCGGCGAGGGTTTCTTGCACCAACCCCTCACTGCTCGTGTTAATCATCTCGGCTAAAGCCTCTTGGACATCGGTGGAAAGGTCTGGGTTGCGCACCACCGTATCGTTCTCAATTTGGACAACCATGCCGCCGGCGGCGGTTTGTTTTTGGGCCGGTTGCGCTGTTTTTTGCTCGGCCGCCGCGTCTTTAGCAGGGGCCGGCGTGGTGGCGGGTTTCGGATCACCCGCGAACAGGGGTACCGTTAACACAAGCACACATATCAAACGACGCATGTTCACCGTCCTTGTCTCTAGACCTCAGTTGCGCTGAGGCTCACGCCGGGGTTTTACGGGAACCAAAACCTGAGCGGGCTGAGGTTCCGTTGGAATACCCAGACCGTTTAGCAGCCACTGCCAAAATCCCGGTTTGTTGTCGACGTGGTAAACCACGAATCGATTGGGGTTATCGGCAGAATGGGAACGAAGCTGGGAAAACCATTTCATATAGGCGCGCCTCACGAAAGTGTTTTTGGGACGATTTCGGTCACTCAATTTTAATACCGGAACCGTAAAAATGAAATCGGAACGGCTGTGACAAAACTTAAAAACTATTTGAAAGCCGCGCCGCCAGAGCCCGCCACGAGCTCATTCACACAGAAAATTAGGCGTTTCATCCGGGGCAAAAATCACACGTATCTCGCAACTTTTCCCATTTGAATCGGCACCGTCGCTAAAAAAACCGGACCGTCCGATAGGTTCCGAACAGCCCGGTTTCGCATTAAGCGGGCGGTGGCGCCGTTTGTTTAAAGACACTGATCGGCGCAATGCGATCCATCAACAGTGACAAGTTGCCAAACTCGCTGAAACTGAAACGCTTGCGGTATTCAGCCCAAGCTAAGGCACAGGCAATGCGCCAAATCGGATCGGAAGGCTCGTCTTCAAAGGATAAGTCTACCGCATCCAGTGCTTTTAAGCAGGAATGCACCCGATCTTTTTGACGCTGAACATAGGGCGCTTGGCGCTCATCAATGCCTTCTCGTTCCAGTAAGAAGATGTTGACCGCCGTATCGAGCAAGGTATTGGCCGTGGCGTAAAGCTCGGTTTCAGCCGGTGTCGGCAAAAATGGACGACCCGTTTTCTGGCGAACATGGTGCAGGATCGCACTCGAATCGTAAAAGGACAGATCCCCATCGCGCAAATAAGGCACGCGTTTCGTCGGCGACTGCGCATAACTTTGATCGTAGTTGGTTTCCTTAAAATCAAACGGCAGGTCCGACGCCAACAAAGCGATGCGGCAATGGCGGACAAAAGGCGATGTAAAACTTCCATACAAGGTTAGGTTCGACATTCCAACTCCTCAAGGTGAATCTGACGGCGCTACAGGTTACTGAGAACACGATCTTAGCAACCCGGGCCCAGTTGCGAAACAACCGAAAAGGCGGCACCGCGAAATTCCCCCTGAGGACGATGAAACGGCAACCACATCCGTCAGCGACGTTCCGGTTTGCGGGCGCGAATCGCGTAATACCCAAAAAACGAACGCGACAGGCCGAGCATCAGACCCAACATCGGCGCCAAAGCGTTGGCAAGCCGGTGTCGACCCAAGGCGCGCGCTTTTTCTTTGCGCAGCCAGTCGACAAAAAAGGCGACCGTCACCCACGGGATATAGGCCGCCGAGGGCGCAACCCGCCACGACCAATCGACGATTTCAATGTCGACAAAACCCGCCTCCCGCAACGCCTGCAAAAATGCGTCGCGTTCGGCAAAGGTTTCCAAAGCCCAGTAATCCTGTACTTTGTCCAAGACCCAACGGCTTGTGCGCATCCGCGGCTGTCGCTTCAGAAAACCGTCAACCACCACCCAGCTCGCCCCCGGCTTGAGTACACGAAACGCCTCGCGAACCAACGCGCCTTTATCCCGACCTGGCGCGTGACACGCACTTTCCAGGTTCCATGCTCCGTCAAATTGATTTTCACCAAAAGGCAATGCCGTGTAGTCCGCCTCGACAAAACGCGGCTGTTGCGCCGTCGGCAGCTTCTCACAAGCCGCACGCGCACGCCCAATTTGCTCGCCGACCAGGCTAACCCCGGTAATCGCTAAACCCGCGTTCTCCGCCGCCAGTTGCTTGGCCGTCGCCCCCGCGCCACACCCCAAATCGAGCACCGACCCACGCTTCAAGCCCAAAAATTCTAAGACCTTGCGGTTCATATTAGCCAACATCGCTTCGAGTTTGAACGGCGACATACCGCGTTCGAAGTACCCGAAGTGCATGTTGAATGCACGACTCCAGTAGGCGTAATCAAGACCGGAATCCTCATAGTACTGTTTAATGTGCGCGCGCGAACCGCCGTCGGGTTCGCTTGCCGTGGAAGTCGTCGTTTTTTTGCGCGGTAATGACGGTGAAGCGGTGGCTGGAGAAACACTGGAAGCAGACATAAGACCTCCCTCTGTCTATAGATCTAAACAACGGTTTTAAAGAATTTTATCAATAATGAACAAGTTCAAAAAGAACCTACCCTCAATGTAAGTTCTCGCTCGCCAAAAAGCAAGCTTTTCACTGAACGCGTTCAAGAAATTTCGCTTCATTGTTAAAAGTCGACATTTCTGTGCCGCACCCGCCCGCCGTCAACCGAACCCCACCCGCATGGGATTATCGTCATAACCCTTGTCTACTCAGGTATAATGAGCGCGATCCCCCAACCAAAAACACGATTTGCTGTAGGAGTTGAGATGGCTTTCATGCGCTTTTTGATCACCGCTTTGGCGTGCTCGCTAATGTCCTTTGGCGCCCTGGCCCAATCTGGCGGGACGTTCACACTCGAAACTCGCGCCAATTACCGCGACAGCGACAGTGCGTCTTTCACGCTCCCATTTCCGTTCCCTCCCGATTTCCTGCCACCAGGTGCCGACCAAGGCACCGTTGACACCGTCGACCCCGGCAGTCACGGTGAGGTATCGCGTATTAGCCTGATCTTAAATCAACGCTGGTCCGCCAAAAGCCAGGCCAAAGTTAAACTGGACACCATCGATAAATACGACCGCAATCCAACCTCCGACGACAACAAAATCGACCTTGACGAGGCGTGGTTCCTATACGGTGATTTTGTCGCTGAAGACAGTGCCCAAACCGGCTCCGGCTGGTACGTGAAGCTGGGTAAATTCGCCAAGTTCGAGCGCCAAAACGATCGCCGCAGCGAGAGTTACGGCTTGCTTTCAACCGCTTTTAACCGCTTTGAGGACGCAGGCTTCGAGCTCGGCGCCCAAATTGGCAACCACTTCTATGTCAAAGGCGCCTTTACCGTTGGGAACCCCTTATTCTTCCGCGACGTCAACGCGCTCGCCGGCGACAACGGTACCGACGCCGGCAATCCCGCCAACGGCGCGAACCCCCAACCCGAATTGGGCTCCGGCTTCCCCCTGCTCTACGACGCCGACCTTGAAGATTGGGATTTCGACGAACCGGAAACCGGCATTGCCGTCGGTTTGAAGTTCGGTAACCAGGTCGCCGGCAACGTCGTCAACCTGATGGCCTTTGCCTACAATCGCGACCTGCGCGACACTGTTGATATGACCGGCTCCTTCTACGGCGGTGATCTTGACTTGCTCAACGGCGTTACCAACGAACTCGGCCCGGTTTTCGAAGGCGCGTTGCCCTTCAGTGGCCGTAAAAAAGAAGAGTTTGGCGTGAACCTCTGGGTTTACTGGGGTCAATTCACCGGCTTCGCCCAGTACGTCGATCAAGAAATCGCCGCACTGCCGCGCGATGGCTACGAGGTCGAAGCAGCTTACACCATCGAGTTGCCGTTGATGGGCGCCATTGCCGGCAAGCCTATCTTGCCGTGGTTGCGTCCCGCCCTCCGCTACTCCGATTTGGAAAACGACTTTTCCGGCAACGGCGGCCTGTTCCCTGCCGTCACCATCTGGTGGGACTGGCGCAAAACCGATTACGCGCTTAACGCTTTGTTGTATCCAGGTGTGTTGCTCACCGTGGAAATGTCGAAAAATGAATTTTTACGCAACGGTGTCTGGGAAAGCGCGGACGAAACCATGATCAGCCTCGGCTGGAAATTTAACCGCAGTTGGGGCGCCGACGCGGCACCACGCAACTAACCGAAACAGAATACCGAACAAGCAAAAGGGGCGCTGAACCAACCGGAACAGTGCCCCTTTTCGTAACCAGAACAAAACTTTAGCGTTAGAGTTCGTAGGTGCGGATCTTGTAAACGAATTCTTGTTTTTCTTCGTCTTCGTAGAACACGTAAACTCTGTTGTCATGGACACCCATGACGTAACCATCTTCAAAGACCACCGGCTCGCCAACCATTTGTCCATTGCCGTCGATCCGCGCCACGATCTGTTTTTGGTTGTCGGGATCGGCCGCGTTGGGAACCGTATATGCGACGGCAAGATCGTCATGCAGGGCGCCAAACCAAGTAATGCGCGACCAACTGTTCCACCATAGGCGCATTTTGTGAAAGCTTTGACGCGCCGGCCAACGATCGGGTGCCGGTACGAAGTCTTTCAACGCCAAAGTCATCCCTTTGACCTCAAACTCGTCATCGTCACTGAGACGCCGCTCGGCCTCAATCGTCGCTTGGTCGTAAATCTGAACCCTGGGTTCGAGCTGGTCCATGACGAGGAAGCGGCCGTCACGCTCTACCACCCACAACAACTTGAAGTTACCTTTGAGTTTGGTTTGCGTGGGTGTCATCTTTCGCCAGGCATGGGGCGATTTGCGCACGCTCAGGCGCCCATCACTATCGATGTTGTAATCGACTTCAACCAGAACCGGCGGGTAATTGAGGTTGTAATTGCGAAGCCGCGACATATCGATCACGAGTAAGCGTTCTTGGGTTCGAACAAACTGGCGAAAAAACACCGGCGAAACGCCTAAAAATTCGCCTTGCGCGGAAAAAATGCTGGAGCGGATCAACGAACCATCGATGATCCAGTAGTACTGACCGGTCCACAACGCTTCGCCGAGCAGGGTGAATTCACCCGGCCCTTCCCCCTTGTCTCCGATCACATTGATGAGGTTGCCCTGCGCATCCCAGTGCCAGAGTTGGTATTGGGACGCGGCCATCACGGAACCGTCGGGGTTCAAAAAAACGCGTGACGCGTCGATCCCCCCTAAATAACGACCCTTGTTGTCCAACTTCACTTCTGAAAGAGGGACCACCAGGGAAACAATTAACAGCAATAGCGACGCCATTGGTATCTCCCGGACGCCCCTCATCAAAACAACGGAGGGGTAAAACAAATATGGTGAATAAGATAGCTACTAAAAGTCATACACCGACGATTCCCCCTTAATCCGGGGTAAAGCGCCTCAACTTGAAAGCATTATAAGCGAGGGGAAATAGTTGCGCCACATTCTTGTCGCGCCATCGTCGCGACAGCAACCAGTGAGAAAACCCCGCCCCCCACTCAAAAAAGCTACCGATTCGAAGCGGGAACCAAAAGAGCCGCGGTTCGCCGCCACGACGGCATATCTGCGCCGCCAATGGGTAACGCGCAAAAAGTGTTTGGATCGGTGCAGACGAAGATCAACCAGGCGCTGACTCACGCGCTAATGTCGCGCGCGTCACAATCTGCAAGAAAAGTGTAAGTGGTAATTCGCTGATGATGATACGGAGGACTTTTCACCGGCCACCGAACAAGCATCGCAAAGCACTGCATTTAAAATTCTTACACAAGAAACAGCGACCAACCGCCAAGTCTCGCACCAACACCAACGCAGCATCGCGCCGGCGCTAGGGCGGCATTAGGGTTTGGCAAAGCCCAAACCAACCATTAAGATAATCAATAATTAAGTACCTCGCGCCCAGAGCGGTTGTATCTGAAACTAAAAGGTCTGGTTCGAATGAAACGGATTACTTTTCTTTCGAAAATGACGTGATTGAAGCCGGACGCGCTAATTTCACGCAGGCTTTACACGTTTTCAAATCGAATATCGGCCGCGAGTTTTTCTTTACACACAGGTTCAACGAAGCACTATGAGTTTTCGCATCTCCCACCATCGATGCCGTTCCCATACCGCACCTTCGCCACGCGGATCTTCTTGTAACCTGTTGAAAATCAACGGCCGTTCACCAACTTGTTCATGTTCAACCTCAATCAACTTTTGGTTCACACCCAATCGGCACCTCGGTACCGAAACCACCCGTTAAGCCGTGTCACCCACGGTCACATTTTAGCCCGTGTCACTATGTCACTTTGTGACAGAGCAACATGGAGAACTTTTCAAGTTACGCGTATTGTTTTGTAGAAGTGAAGGGCCGAGACCGGACATCTCGCATTCACAACCAGCGATTTTTAGGGGGATGAAGTGGGTTTTCTCGACGATCTGGACAGCGCATTTGACAATATCATGCTGGAGGACGGCGAACAGGAAGAAGCACCCAAGCCGGGCGAGGCTCAGTTCCAAGGTTTGGACGACATGGGCCTACCCAATGACTTGCGCGAGCTCCGTCAGGCCTTAGCCGGCGAGACCATTCTTCCCATCGCCGCCTTGTTGGCGACTCTCGACCGCGGCCGCCGCGCCTATACCCTCGCCGCCTTGCGCGGTGCTTTGGATTACCATCTCAAGGTTGAAAACAACGAAAAGCAACAGGACCTTATTAAAGGCCTGATCGCCGAGTTAACCACCAAACGCGGCACCGCCCGTCAAGCCTTTTTGCCAAAACAAAAAGCGCGCTTCCAGGAACAAGCCGCGGGCCTGCCCGAGATCGCCGTAGGTGACGCCGCCCAACGGGTTCAACGCTTTCTCAGCCTGTTGGTCAAAACCCCGGAAACCTCCTTTAGCGACGCCGAGAAATGTTTTCGTTCCGGCATTTGGGAGCAAGCCTCCATCGCCAAAGGCAGCATGCTTGAACTCACCAAATTGAGCACGCTGAGCGAACCCCAAATTGCCGCCCTCAAGAACCACCTCGACGGCTAAACTAACTCGCTGCATGTGTTTCACCGCAACCGCTTCGTTCCGACCCGGGCCGAAGCGGTTTTTATTTGGGCCCGTCATCCATGAAAACCGCCGACCAGATCGTGGGCGGCATCGCGAAAGGGTACGATTCCGGTCGCTACCATGGTGTAAGATGACGCAGAGCGAGCAACTTCGCCGCTTGTTCCCGCCCAACACATGGTGCTGTGCCGACGTCAAGCATGCCGCCTATTCAAGACAAAGTGCATATAAAGAGGTTGTTGCATGTGGCTACAAAAGGAAATCACCCTGCGAGCGAAACCACGCGGATTCCATTTGGTCACCGGCGAAATCACGGCGGCCGTCCCAGAACTCCGTCAAGTTCGAATTGGTCTGGCACACATCTTTATCAAACACACTTCGGCCTCGTTGACCATTAACGAAAACGCCGATCCCAGTGTGCGCCGCGATATGGAGCGTCATTTCAACAAGCTGGCGCCGGAAGACGCACCCTACTACGAACACACCTACGAAGGCCCCGACGATATGCCCGCGCACCTAAAGACCAGCCTGCTCGGCTGCGCCCTGTCCATTCCTATCAGCGACGGCACGCTCAACCTTGGCACCTGGCAGGGTATCTACCTCAACGAGCACCGCGATTACGGCAGCAGCCGCACCTGTGTCATCACCATTCAAGGCACGGAATAAACGACCCGATTAGACGAATTCCATATCTTCGCTGTAGTTTTCGAAGCGCGTGTACTTCTTGAAAAAGGCCAGGTTCACCGAACCCGTGGCACCGTTACGGTGCTTGGCAATAATCAATTCGGCGATGCCGAACTCCTGCTCGTCGGGATCCTTCTCGTCAACCACCTGCTCTTTTTCCTGATAATAATCCTCACGGTACAGGAAACACACCATGTCGGCATCCTGCTCGATGGAACCCGATTCACGCAAGTCGGAAAGCTGAGGACGTTTATCAGAACGTTGTTCAGCGGCACGGGACAACTGCGACAAGGCAATAACGGGCGCGTCAATTTCCTTGGCCATAATTTTGAGACCCCGCGAAATCGCAGATACTTCCTGAACCCGGCTTTGTTGCTGCTGCAGCGTGGAGCCTGACATTAGCTGCAAATAGTCGATAACAACCAAATCGACGCCGTACTCGGAGTTAAGCCGTTTGAGCTGGGCACGCATCTGGGCAACCGTCGATTCACCCGAGTCTTCAATAAAAATGTTGGATTGACCCAACTCGCCAACCGCGAGTGCGACCCGATTCCATTCCTCTTCAACTAACTTACCGGTCCGCAGTGATGAAATACTGACGCGCGCCTCACTACCAATCAAACGCATGACCAATTGAGCACCGGGCATCTCAAGCGAAAACAGGGCGACGTTCTTGCCGTCTTTTACCGCCGAGTTCAGTGCAACGTTCAAAACAAAGGACGTTTTACCCATTGCCGGACGGGCGGCAACAATAATTAGGTCACCTTTTTGCAGACCGGCCGTCATGCGGTCCCAGTCCATAAAACCCGTGCGTAACCCAACCAGCTCGTCGCCTTTGGCAGCGCGTTCCCGCATGGTTTCGTAGGTTTCAACGACCAACTCACCAAAATCACGGAAGCCGTGGTCGACCTTGCCTTCGCGAAACTCCTGCAGTGAGTTCTCGGCAACGCCGATCGCGCTCATCGCGTCCATTTCACCCGAGATCGAAATTTCGGTCAGTTTCTGGCCAAAATGGGCCAGCTTGCGCAACATCGCCTTTTCTTTAACGATGTTGGCATAGTGTTCAATATTGGTGGTCCGTGGAATACCGTGGGTCAGTTGGTCCAGGTACTCATAGCCGCCGGCGTCTTCCAACTCATCGCGTTTGATCAGTTCATCGGCCACCAAAACGGGATCGATTTCGTCGTCGCGTTCGAACAACAACACCAGCGCTTGGAAGATCAGAAAGTGGTGGCGGCGATAGAAATCTTCGGGTGTCACCACATCGAGGACCGGCGCAATGTTATCGGCCTCGAGCATCATCACACCCAACAACACCCGCTCGGCTTCGTCGTGGTGTGGGAAACCCTTCAGTTCAATGGCGCTTTGGTCGTCGTCGCGCTTGCGCTTGTAATCTTTTTTGCCGGCCATCAACCTCTTCCCTTCAATCCACGGAATGCTCGGACAGCGCCGACCATGCGAAAGCGTGGAGCCCTATCCTAACCTCAAGCCGTCCTGACTTCAAGACAGGCCCGTCGCCCCCTGCCACAAACCCTAAAATGTCGTGAGCTCGGCCACGACCATGTGACAGACAACGCCTTGTCACCAAGCGAAATTAACGCCGCCCACACGCTCAATGCGCCCACCAAATCAGTCCTTCGCCAAAGCTGCAATACAGGTAACAAGGTCGCTTGCCGACGCAACCGGGTTAGCGGTATGATGGCAGCGATTCTCAGGGGTCCCATCCACATTAATGAGCCGCGTTACCGATTTCCCCGGCCCAAACGTGGCATGCTGAAAACACGCAGCCCAGCGCGACATCACCCCGCTCCCAGGAGGACGCCATGGCAAAACGACCCAAAATTTACGGCCAATCCAGCAAAGGCGAAGGCCTCAAAAGAACCAAAAAAATCTCCGGCAAGGACCACCTCGGTCAGTTAATGCGCAAAAACCGCGACTTGGAAGATCTGCTCCATAGTTATTGCTCCCGTGCCGACTTCGTGTACGAGGATATGGACTTCTCCATCGAAGAATTTTCCGACATTACCGGTTGCGACCTAGAAGAATTGCTGGAAGAAATCGACGCATTGGTCAAAAAACGTTGAGATGATTTTCGACTGGCCGCCCCACGGCCTCATCCATCGCGACAGCGCTACATCCACCAACGACGACGCCTTTGCTTTGTTACAACAGCAACCGGCTTGCCTCGTTTGGACCACGCACCAAACCGCCGGACGCGGCAGTCGCGGCCGCGCTTGGCTATCCCCGGCAGGCCACGGCTTGGCGCTGTCTATCGGCCTGGCACCGGGGCCGGCACCGCCTGATCAGTTCTGCTACCCCATCTTTGCCGCCGTCGCGCTTTGCGATGTCTTGCGCCGGCTCGTTCCCGACGGCGACTGGTCGGTCAAGTGGCCCAACGACTTATTGCTTAACGGCCGCAAGCTGGCCGGCATTTTGTGCGAATCCCGTTGGTTCGGCAAAAACGTCGCCATTGTCATCGGTATCGGCGTGAATTTAAAGCGTCATCCTGGTATGGACGAGCTCCCTAAAGGCTATGCCGCCCTCGACATCTTGGCGGAACCACCGGCCGCGGAAACCATCGTGCGCCGACTCTACTATTCCCTGCCCGCCCAATTCGAGGCCCTGGCCCAACCCTCGCTTCTAATGGCGGCTTGGCAACAACGCTGCGGCTTCCCGCTCGGCAGCCCCGTCACCTTAACCGCCAACGGCCGCACCCTCGATGGCTGCTATGAAGGCCTCAACCACGACGGCAACCTCAAGGTCCGCGACCAACACAACCGCCTCCACCTCATCCAGCAGACCTGCGACGACTTTGTGTTGCGCCCCCGTTAAGCTGCCCCCTGAAGACCCCCCAACAAAACCCCATTCAGGAAAAAGAATGAAGGAACCCAAAAAAGACCGCCGTAAATCTAAAACTGCGGAACCCACAGAACAAGCCAAGTCCTCAAATGTCGCCAGGCATTCGGGTGAAGGGTTGTTCTCCCCAAATGTGAAACGCGAAACCATCAATACTTTGATAAGTGTCTCAAGCTTCTGCCTTTCTGTTTACGCTGTTAACATGACATACTCACAGGAACAAAGAGCACGTAAAGATAAAGAAAGAAGTTCTATCCAAAACCTAGATTCTATTCTAAACCCCAAAAAACGTTCACAAGACATACATCTAGGTTATGAAATATTAAAACCGGAAGACCTTGATAGTGCATTCAAGAAAGCAAGGTTACTAACCGAGGACAATCCTAATTCTTCTGCATCCTTCCTTGCCAAAGGAACGGTTCTCGAAGCAAGAGGAAATTCACCGCTCGCCCTAGTCGATTATCAAAAAGGTTTAGATTTAGCAAAAACACCAACCAGTAAAGCACTAGCACTTCGAAAGATAGCAACACTCCACGCAGATCAGAGCAGACACGAAATCGCCGCCGATTTTTTCGAGAAGTCAATTAACCTAAACCCAGAAGATCCTATAACCTTTTACAACTATGCACTCTCTAAACAGCAAAGCAACAATTACTCAAAGGCAATACATCTTTACACAAAATCTCTTCATTTTAATTTATCACTAAACAACGGGTACATCAATCGCGGCATCTGCTATTTCCAAATGCAACAACCAGAGCTCGCAATAAAAGATTTCAAAACCGCATGTGATTTAGATCCAGAATCACCAGTACCTTTACTGAAACTAGCTCAAGCACTGAATACAATCGAAAAAAAAGCATTAGCCGAACATTTCACCAGAAAGTGTCTTGCCATCAAGCCGGACCTGATAGATGCCCAAATTTTATTAGGCGAGATCTTGGAACAAACCAGTCGACCCAAAGAAGCTTTTGATCTCTATTTAACCGTCTGCAAGAAGCATCTCGACCCTCTTGTTAGCATTGCTAACCATAAAAACCACAATACTAAAGACCTTTCAAAAAAACACACAAGAACTTTCGTAAATCAATACAACCAATCTTTAAAATATTCCCACAGCAACAACTTCCAAAAAGCTGCAGATGAATTAAACCATGCAATCAACATAGGATTAAAGGCTTTAGCCGAAGAAAACCTCACAACAACGCTCAAACCTTTCAAACCTAAAAAACCTGGTTTTGATCACCCGGCTGGCTACGTCAAACCTGCTGACACCCTCAAATTAATAGTTGATACAACTCATCTTCAAGAAAACCGTATATTCATCGCGTCTACCGCCATTAAAGCCTCCCAAACCTCAACCTTAATCGATCAACCAAGCCATACCCTTTGCTTAATTATGGATTCTCCAACAAATCCAATCCAAACTCCAAAACTAGACCAGCTTTCCTCCCAGCAATCTTCTGTTCAACAATGGAATACCCTTACCATTAAAAGAATCCAATCAATCTATGATTTAATTGAAGCAGTCCGTTCTGCACCTCAAAACTACGGTCTACACATCCTAGCCCACGGAATCTACATAAAAGAAAATCAAAAATGTTTTCTCTTCACTAAAGACTTTTCTGGCAACCAACTTCTAATTGATAGCAAGAACTTCGCTTCCATTATTCAAAATTGCAACCCCATCCTACCCCACTTTATAAATATAGCTGCCTGCGAAGCAGGCGTCTCTTTATCCCAACCAAACACGAAGATTAACGATTTCATCGTGCCATTGCAAAAGATCGGAATTAGCCACATCATCGTCTCCCCTGGCGAGTTATCCCAAAAAGCAGCTGACGAATTTTCATACGCATTCTTCAGCCTTTATTCAAGATACAGATGCATAGAAACCACTATAGCCCGCTTAGCAAACACCAAGCGATCTAATAATTTCACTTATTTGAACAGAAAACCTCAACCACAAGACACGAACATTACAGACCGCGCCCTGTGGCTGGGCTAAGGTGACTGGTTTAGAAGTTGGGATAGATGTCGATGGTTTCACCGCCGCGACCGACGTTGTTGCCACCGCTTTGCCAACGGCTATCGTTGATTAAGGCTTTGAATTCAAAGGTAGCACCGGCTGGAATGGCGTCGGTCTGGTATACCCACACATTCCCCGCCGACCAGTTGGTCGCCACACCTTGGCTCCAGCTCAACGGCGCCCTGTTGCCTCGGATTGAAATTGAGTTGCCAAAACCCGTGTCGTAGTGAACGCGAATTGTTGTTTGACCGCCCGGTTGCACGCAGTCGTCACCACTGCAACGCGTCCAAACCGCATAGTTTTGGCCGCTAGAAGCGACCGTCCAATCGGAACCCGCCGGCGACCAATCTCCCCAGCCAACTTTGACCGCCACTTTCCCGTCGATAATCGCAGCGTACTTACTGCCGTCGGCCGCTTGTACATCAACTTGGCTGGTGCTGTGAATGCCTTGCTCCTTGCGGATTTGGATCAGCTCACGAATCGTATCGCCGACATCGGGAAACCCACCGAAGGGATAAGCGTGCGTCCAAAAAACACAGGGAATGCCAGGATGGGTTAACAGGTAGGCATAACCCGCTTCCAGGTGGAAACGCGGGAAAGGTGGCACGTATTCACCACCGCGCTGCTCTTCCGTATCGTGGTTTTCCAAAAAGGTCACTGCTTTGCCTGGCTGCCGGTTAATCAAACCGTCATGACGCAAGCGGCCGTAGTTGTTGTTGTCGAAGGCGTCGATTAGCGCGAATCGCAGCGGGAAATCGAATGCGGTACTGTTTTGCGCACTGTTAACCCAATTCTCAACCTTGCCGACATCGCCGTCAAAGAACTCGCCGATGGAGATCTCGGGGCTGGTCTGATCGTTGTAAAGCTTCACCGCCCAAGGCGCAAAACCCTTGACAAGATCGTAGCGCCAGCCGCGATAACCCATGCTTTTCAATTGGTTTAGCCAGGTGACAATCTCGCCCTGAAGCTGCGGCAAGTGATGGTCGAGATCGCGCGCGGCGCTGTAGCGCTCGCCCGTATCGTTGTTGCCGCTTTTTTGGCCGTTCCACTCGTCGTCGGCCGCTGTGTACCAAGTCGGCCAAGTGGGATTGCAGTAGTCGGCCCAGCCGGTACAACCGACGCGGTGGTTGATGACAATATCGGCAATCGGCACAATGCCGCGATTGTTGAGGTTGTTGAGCAGCGCTTGCAGTTGCGCTTGCGAACCGTAAAAAGAGTTGTAGTTGTAGAGCTCGCGCGGCAGGTAACCCTGATCCGAAGCCGCGTCCGATGACGGCGGCAACCACACCATGGTGTAGCCGTCATCGTCGATTTGGGCGGCCAATCCGTCGACGACCTGCCACCAGCCGGCGCTGTGCGCGGTCCAGTGGAAGCCTTGCAGCATCACGTCGGGCGAACCCGCGTAAACAGAAACAAACAAGAACAAGGACAGTAGAAGCGATTTCAATTTGGTGATCATGTTTTCTCCTCAAAACGGCCCGAGGCACGGCGAGGCAGGCGTCCAGAAAAGCCCGTAGCGGGATATCCCGCGGCAGCATAGCTCTATGGTTCAGACCCCGACACACCCGCACGGCGGGCGTACAGTCTGCAAAGGCAGACGAAAAATGATCCTGACGAAATCAAGCGCGATGGCACTGTGCAGCAGACGAGTTTGGGTGAAAAAATCCGGTTCCAAACTCGTTAAACGCGATGTCCCGAAACTTGGAGAGCGTTCAAGCCGGGTCGCGTAACGAACATAAAAATCAAATGAAAACCAAGCATTCGGTCGAAATGCCGACACCTAAAACACTGGGTTAATTAAATGAGATGCAGGATTATTCAGCCAGAACGATTCCCACAAGTCAATACCCTTTCCTGGAATTTTATCAAGAGCAACAACAAGGTGAGCCCAATCATCAAAGCACATCACTTCGTAAATCCCAACCGACGCCACTTGCCGCACTCCGACAAAAGTTTACCTCGTCGACAAAATTGCCGCAGCACGACAACAGCGGAGCAAGAAACCCCGCTGTCGACCGCTGCGATTAAGCGTCGAGCACAACGCGATATCGTGCTTTGCCGGCTTTGAGATGTTCCATAGCTTCGTTGGCTTGCGCCATCGGAAAACGCTCAACCATTGCTTTGATGTCATGGCGCGCGCAGAACTCAAGCATTTTCTGCAGGGTTGCCGGGCTGCCCAATGGTGAACCGGAAACCGAACGTTGGCGCATAATCAGCGAAAAGGCCGGTGCGGGAATCGGATCGGGCACCGCCCCAACCGTGTGGAAACGACCATTCGCAGCCAGGGTGTCCAGGTAGGCGCCCCAGTCGAGATTGACGTTGGTCGTGTTGAGGATAAAGTCAAACTTGCCCGCCAGAGGCGCAAGCGCTTCGGGATCGCGTGAGTTGACGACGTGGTGTGCACCCAATTCCTTGAGCTGCTGTTCCTTGGAGCTGGACGAACTAAAAGCCGTCACCTCGCAACCCCATTTGTTGAGGAACTGCACCGCCAAGTGGCCGAGCCCGCCGATGCCGATGACGGCAACGCGGTCGGTCGGCTTCACGTCGCATTCAACCAATGGGTTAAACACGGTAATGCCACCGCAAAACAGTGGGCCGGCGGCCGCTACATCAACCCCGTCGGGCAGTGGCACCGCCCACTCTTCCTTACAGCGCACCACATCGGCAAAACCGCCATGGCGTCCGATGATGGTTGCTTCCGCTTCGTTACACATGTTGTGGTAACCGGACATACAGGTGCCGCAGTGCATACAGCTACCGCTAAACCAACCCAAGCCAACTGTTTGACCCACCTTTAAATGCTTAACCGCCGCACCCACGGCGGACACCGTGCCCACCACTTCGTGGCCAGGCACCAATGGGTAGTTGGTCATGCCCCAGTCATTGTCCAACATCGATAAATCGGAATGGCAAATGCCGCAGGACGTCACCTTGATATCAACCTGGTCGTCGCCCAAGGCTCCTAGTTCATATTGAAACGGCTTTAGCGCACCGCCTTGCTCGAACACTGCATACGCGTTAACTGTTGTCACATTGTACCTCTGAAAGTTAATTTCGCCCTTACTCAATACAGCCGCCGATGGCATGGCAACATCTAGACCAATCAGTCAATGATTTCGCATCAAACATCCGCAATCACTCTTGGAATCCAGCGTGAATCGTTGCCTGGCAAGGGAACCGAGACATTATAGCCACGCCTGCCACAACTCGGCCACAATACTTATCCAAACATCTGGTTTATATGAATTTTAATCTTCGACAGAGGCCAAGAAAAATCGCGACGGCTCGGCATTATGCGCCTTCATCACGCACCAAACAAAGCGCAAACCCGACCCAAAAAGCCCGATCCTGCTTCTAGACCAACTGTCTTGAGGTGCGCTCAAGTGAATGTCGCCCCAAAACGACAAACCGCGCCGGAGCAGTCACGCAAACGAGACGGCCCACGACGCGGTATAGAATTCGTTTTTTTTGAATTACTTACGGTCGTTCATCGACTTTTGCATCGGGCCAAGAATCATGGCGGGATTGCTCATCGCCTCCATCGGCATAAAAAACACCGTATTGGGATTGCCGGCCATGCGATCCAACACTTTAAGCGAACGCTGCGCCACAAACGCGGGCGTCACACCTTCGGCTAACTTCTTGTTCACCAAAACCTGTGTTTCCGCTTCTTTGATGTCGACCTGCTGTTGTTTGATGGCAACTTCCAGCGCCGCTTCCGCTTCCTTAAGCTTAACCAACTTGTCGGCTTCGGCTTTCTGAATCGCGATCTCGCGTTCCTTAGCCGCTTCCTGCGCGGCAATGATCACCTTGGGCGGTTGAATGTCGGCCAAACCAAAGTAAATCACCGTAATGGGCGTCGCATCGAGCTTGCCTTTAACCGCAAGCGTCAGCTCCTCGGAAATCTTCTCGCGGTTACTCATAATTTGTTCAATCGTGTAACGGGTCATGATCGAACGCACGGTCTCGCGCAAAATCGGCTGGGCGTAGATCTCATAAACCCGTGCCAGCGTAATCATCGTCACGCGATCATCGTTGGTGGCCGCCGCCGGCACACGATCAAAAATCTTTTTCATGTTCTCGGGATCGTCGGAAATCGAAAAGGTGCCGCGTACCTCAACATCGAGGTTGAGTTTATCGGACGGCATAAAAATCTTCATGCCTTCGCGGGCGCCATAGTCGGAGGACTCGGCGATCACCAAATCGTCACAGGTCACACACAAAAAGTTGAGGCGAAATTTGGAGGGACGGATCAGGTCGTCCTGTAAACCACCAGGTGTTTTCAATTTCCCGACGTGGGCAGGTGGCACTTGAACGGGGTGGCCGCAACCGATCGCCGTCAAGGCAACCAGCAGGGCAAGCGACAGCAATGACATGCGCTGATTCATTCTCTTTTCTCCTTTAAAAATACACCGGAACCACCGGCGAATCCGCATCGTGGTGCACAGGCACCTGGAAGCGGGGCAATTGGCATAGAAGGCAAGACATGGGATGCCCTGTTGTAACACAGGACGGTAACAGTTTGGCGATTCAGGGTTTCACTTCACCAAATTCGTTCGGTTACCAGGTAGGTGCGCCGATGCAGGCGCAGGTTGTCGCCATGTTGAACCTATCTTGAGCATGCGCCGGAGCAGCGAAAAAAGGGACGTCTTTTCTCACAATGCCGCTGAAACCGATTGAGAACCTGCAAAATTTGGATTTCCCAGCTAAAGCTTCACCCCCGCTGATCCTTTAGCTGGGAATATGGAAACGCTAGGCTAAAAGGGACCCACTAAAAAGGGTCGCGACAATCGAAAAGGGACCCACGCTAACCAAAAACCTGCTTTCTTTGGCATTGGCAAAAAAGCTGAAGGAGGCAGATTGGGAGTGATTAGCGTGGATCAATACGAGTTTATCAGGGGTCTCTGGAGGGTCTCTGGGACAGACTTATATAAGGAGGTCTCGGGGACAGACTTATAGAAAACCCTGATATAGATTAACTTAGATCAACTTAGACCTAAGAGCTTCGGGAAAGGTCTCGGGGACAGACTTATAGAAAACCCTGATATAGATTAACTTAGATCAACTTAGACCTAAGAGCTTCGGGAACAGGCTTTCATAACAGAAGCTTCGGAGCTTCGGGGACAGGCTTTCATAAAGCATTCATAAAGCACTAAGATAGATCGACTTATTTTGCCTGACTCCTGGTGATTAAGCCAAAAAACATTTACCCTGCGACTTTCTATAGCTCTCCCCGGTCGAAAAGCATAGCGCTTCCAGAAGGAAACAGCTTAAAGGTTCGGGGACAGGCTTTCATAAAGCATTCATAAAGCACTAAGATAGATCGACTTATTTTGCCTGAGTTCTGGTGATTAAGCGAAAAAACATTTAGCCTGCGACTTTCTATAGCTCTCCCCAGTCGAAAAGGCATAGCGTTTCCAGAAGGAAACAGCTTAAAAAGTTGATTTTTAACACTAAAAGGTCTCGGGGACAGACTTATAGAAAACCCTGATATAGATTAACTTAGATCAACTTAGACCTAAGAGCTTCGGGAAAGGTCTCGGGGACAGACTTATAGAAAACCCTGATATAGATTAACTTAGATCAACTTAGACCTAAGAGCTTCGGGAACAGGCTTTCATAATAGAAGCTTCGGAGCTTCGGGGACAGGCTTTCATAAAGCATTCATAAAGCACTAAGATAGATCGACTTATTTTGCCTGAGTCCTGGTGATTAAGCGAAAAAACATTTACCCTGCGACTTTCTATAGCTCTCCCCGGTCGAAAAGGCATAGCGTTTCCAGAAGGAAACAGCTTAAAAAGTTGATTTTTAACACTAAAAGATTCTGCCCTTTCGCAAAGGCTGATGATTAATTCATGTATCTCGTTGATTTTTCATTGATCTGCAAAGGAATCTGTTCCTGTTGCAGGGCTCGCACGAGCGCGCTTCTGTTCCCTGTTTTTCCTGCGTTGCATTGTCATTTTTTGTATCTTAAATTTCTCCGCGAGAGTGATCGCCAAGATAAAGGCAGGCGACCCAAACCCTTGAACGGACCAGTTTTCAGGTTCTCCTTCTGCGAACTGGCGTCGACAAGCCTTTAATTGACGATCATCAAGGTTATGAGAAAACGCCTCCGTTTGTCGCCTTGAGATGTCGGCTATTGGATAAAGCTGAGCCGCCATTTCGTCAACCCATTCGATGTAAGTCTGTTTGCGCTGGTCCGGCTCAACTATTCCCAGGAAATCAATAGCCGGAAGTGCGACTACTTCCTGGAGAGGTTGTTTGTTTTTTAGATTGCCGGCCGAGCACCAGCGATATGCAGAGGGAACTTTGGACACCCCCGCCTTCACTGGGTTGTGCTCGATATAACACATGACGCGTAAAACGGCGGCGCTATTTTCAATGACTTTGCTTTTGTAGCGACCGCCCCAAAGGTGTCCTTTTGTTTCTCTCGCTCGATTGAAGGCCCTGGCGGTGCGAGAGTTCACCGAACTCATGAACCGCGATAAATCCGTAAGGCGCTCGTACCATGAATCGGCGAGGTTTGGCTGCCATCGCCTCGGATTTTTATTGAGTTTCTGAAGACGTTCGAACCGCACCTGCAAGTCGGCCGGATCCTTTGGTGGGTGCTGCACCTCCAGACAGAGATGGTAGTGGTTATCCATGATGACCCAAGCAAGAATGCTGACATAATAGATGTCAGACATGTTTTTGAAGATTTCCAGCATGTTAGCTTTGAAACCAGGGCAATTCTTTTCGCTGAGATACATTTCCTGCTGAGCGGTCCTGGTCATAACATGGTAATAGGCAGTGGCGTGTTCAAGCTTGATACGTGGTCTTCGACTCATCAGACACCGCCCTGTTGAGCCGGAGACGCCGACTCCGCGCAGCAATCTTCAAAACCGAAAACGCCAGCTTTACCCTGCGCACAGAAGGGCTGACCTACGTTAGATACCCCCTGTGCAAGGGTTGTGGGCTTTACCCAAAAGGTGGTACGCAAGTACAAAGCTTCCAGAATCAACTGATTGAGATCCTGAGGTGATTGGGGCCGGTTTCTCGAAAACGATCCCTTTAGCGAATCATTCCCGATCTCCCTGTGTCGAAATGTGCACATCTTTTGAGGGATGTCATAGCTCATGTTTCTCCGTGCAAAGTTTGGCGAGAACATTTTAACAAAAAAACAAAAATATGGCTTTTCTGCCCAACCCAAAGATCGGACCTTCTCCATTCCACAGCCCGCAACAAAAAAGAGAATCAATCGACAAACTCAATACCGACAAGCATTTAAACAAACCTGTCCCGTTATCCGTTCCCGTTATCCCTCTCGTTATCCTTTCCGACAAGCATTTAAACAAACCTGTCCCGTTATCCGCTAAACTCAATACCGACAAGCATTTAAACAAACCTGTCCCGTTATCCGTTTTTCCATTCGGGGATTAAATTCGTGACACCGGCTCAACGACATGAAGGCCGAGATCGGGAGATCCTGGCTAACAGGGACCGAGTAGCGAAGCAAGCGAAAGCTAAATTTCCAGAGCGGTTTACAGGGGCGACGCGTGATTGGTCAATGAAGGAAACCGTGATCCTGAACCGCCAAAAAATCCGCGCCAAGGCAACAAGAAAAAAGAAGAGACGTGGTGTAGCCCTAGCGAAGAGCAAAAGAAGGATAAACGGACGAACGAGCATGGTTTTAGGGTTGACCCCTGGCGCACCATGGGCAGCTTGCCGGCGCAGCGAAGCTGTGGTGGCAAGTTGTCCTCTGGGGTTCTAGGGGTGGGTCCCAAAACTAGGCTGGAGCGCCCGCTTTATGTTCGTTTGCTCGTCACGGCCGTCGTAGAACTTTTCTCTGCAAAAAGAAGTGACAACTACCTTGACAGTCACCGTATCCTTTTCAGCATATATTTAAACAAACCTGTCCCTTATCCGCTAAACTCAATACCGACAAGCATTTAAACAAACCTGTCCCGTTATCCGTTTTTAAACAAACCTGTCCCGTTATCCCTCCGACAAGCATTTAAACAAACCTGTCCCGTTATCCCCGCCGACCAGAGAAGGCTTGCTCAATGGCGGCAAACGCGCGACCGGTTGAGCACCATCACCTTCGAGAAACGATTGGCTTAGCCGACATGTCAGCCAGCTTGACAATGCCCCTCAAAGAGGCCATTGTTGAAGATGGACATTCTAGGACTATCACAACCTGAACTGAGCGATTTCATCCACCCTAATCTCTCATTTCAGGTCACAAGAATTATCAGCCGGCCTCAAAAGATTCTAAATAACATAACTCGAAAAACCAGCTACAGCAACAAGGTGTTTCATGCTGACTTTAGCAACCATAATGATTACTTTATGCGACTTCCGGGAAATCCACACCATTCGCCTCTCTTCATACAGCGAATGGAATTGCGAAACCCAACACACCACCCTTACTCTAGTTCACATATATAACACTATTCATATTAGGCAAAAATGGCATAAAGAAAATACCCCCGCAGATCCCGCGATTCAACCTAACAATGGACATCCCGTCTGCACCAGTATCAAGAAAACAAGAGTCGACAAAAATCTAGCAAATGCAACACAAAATATCTCTACCGATATAGAGCAGATTATTTGTGATCTTAATGACAACGGGGACCCTAAAGTCGAATACTATCATGTTTCACTATTAACCATCGTGATCTACTACAAAGACGGAACTGTAAAAAGCTGGTCTTACCGAGATCCAGATTACTACCCTGGCGACAAGTCAATGCTTCCTCACATCAAAAGGTTGGAAAATCTCAAGAAATTGATAAACGTCAAAGCTTTTTAACCTGAATTGAGCGATTGTTAGCGCCGCATCGCCCAAGCTATACTCTGCAGCATCTCATAAAAATGCGCGCCGTACTGCCGTCACGCGCCGAGCGCGGCTCCGTTGAGTTTTTCCAACATGTTTCGCCTTCTTCTGTGTCCTTGGCGTGTTGTTGTTTTGCTGTGTCATTTGTCGTGCCTCAATAAAAAACGGGCCGCTGCGATACAAAACACGGCGGCCCGTTTGTTAGGGGAATAAAGTAGCGTGCGGTTTAGTCGCGTTCCGCCATGGCCAGTTTGACGCACAAGGCGGTGACGGCGGTTGCTTGTTCGATGGCGGCCAAGGACGGCATCGAAGGAGCCAAGCGAATAACGCGGTTGTCCGGGTCGTGGCCGTTGGGGTGGGTCGCACCGGCGGGCGTTAGCTTCACGCCGAGCTCGTCAGCCAAGGCAACGACACGTTTGGCGAGGCCTGGCGCGGTTTCCAGCGTAATGAAGTATCCACCACGCGGCGTGGTCCAGCTAACCCCTGGTGTATCGGCCAAATCACGCGCCAGAATTTCGACGACCTTCTCGAACTTGGGTCGCAAAATGTCGGCGTGTTTCTGCATGTGGCGCTTGAGTCCGTCCATGTCTTTGAAGAAACGCAAGTGACGCAATTGGTTGATCTTGTCGTGACCAATGGTTTCCATTTTGACGTGGCTCATGAGGTCGGCGAAGTTGGTGGGCGACGTAGCCAAAGCACTGACACCGGAACCGGCAAAGCTGATCTTTGAGGTCGAGCCGAAGTGGTATACACGGTCCGGGTTACCGGCCTGCTCACAAGCTTCGAGGATGTTTTTCAGTGGATCGGTTTCGCTGTACAGCGGGTGGTGGGCATAGGCGTTGTCCCACATGATGCGGAAATCGGGTGCGGCGGTTTTCATGGAAGCCAAACGGTCTACCACCGCGTCGCTGTAAACAGCGCCGGTTGGGTTGCTGTACTTGGGCACGCACCAGATACCTTTGATCGTGGCATCATCGGCGACTAACTGCGCGACGCGGTCCATATCGGGGCCGTCGTCGTTCATGGGCACGGGGATCATTTCCATGCCCATCTCGCGGCAAATGTTGAAGTGGCGATCATAGCCGGGAACGGGACACAAGAAACGCACCACGTCTTCCTTGCACCAAGGTCGCGGGCTCGCAGGCACACCAAACAACATGGCACGCATGATGACATTGTGCATGAGGGTCAGACTGGCGTTACCGCCGACAAAGACCTGATCGGCAGGCGCCTCCAAAAAAGCGCCAAAGAAGGTTTTCGCAGCGGGCAGGCCGTCGACGACACCGTAATTCCGACAATCGGTGCCGAATTCGTCGCGGTAACTGTCACCGTCGACCAGGGTCAACATATCGGCGGCCAGGTCAAGTTGCTCAGGCGCCGGTTTCCCGCGCGTCATATCAAGGTTTAAATTTTGGGCTTTCAGCGCCTCAAATTGGGCTTGGAGGTCACTAGTCGTGTTCGAAGTCATCGTACCATCCTGCATTTACGGAGTTGGTATTCACCGTGGGGCAACAACCATTCCGCGTCAAAATAGCACAATCGGCGAGCCTGTACACCCGCTAAGCCAAGTGAGGGCCGGCGGAATTAGACAAGGGGGATTAAATTCTTGAGAGCACGCGCTTTACGTCAGCGACCCAAGATGCGGCGGTAAAGAGCGTAGGTTTGATCGGCCATGGCTCGATCGGAATAGAGACGCTGAACGGCGGCGGCACCGGCAAGGCCGTCGCGTTGCATGGCGGCGGGCTCCCGCAAGTAGGAGGCAATGGTAGCGGCGAGGGCTTCGACGTTTTTTGGTGGAAACATGCGTCCACCGGCGGTGTGCTCAAGGATTTCTACGAAAGCGCCGTGCGAAGGCTGAACGACAGGCACCCCACAAGCCAGCGCTTCCATGATGGTCAAACCCTTGGGTTCGCGGTACGGCGCGGGCACGGAGAACAGGTCGAGAGATTGCAAGAAGGCGATTTTTTCGTCGCGGTCCAACTCCTCAAGCCAGTCAATGCGGTCGGCCAAATCGGCATAGGTTTTTTGCAACTGCTCAACATAGGCGCGGTCCCCTTCGCCCAAGTAGCCGGCCACACGCAAGCGCAGGTTCGGGAACGTCTCAGCGAGCAACCGAAAAGCAGCCAAAAGATGATCGAGTCCTTTTTCAGGGCATTGGCGCGCAAAAAAGCCCAAGGTGAGCGCGCGATCGGGATCAAGGCTCGCCCAGTCACGCACGCTGAAGCCGGCCAAGCTGATGCCAAGCGAGGTCACCGCAATTTTGTCAGACGGCACAGCCAGGTATTCGCTCATATCTCGGCGATAAGCTTCGCAGGTAGCGACCAACAAATCCAACGCCTGGACTTGAGCGCGCAATTCGGTCATGGCTTGGGAACGATAGGGTTCAATCAAGGCGTCGAGAAAAATTTCCTCGCCTTGCAGGGAACAAATCACGGGTACATCCAAGGCCTTGCGCACGCCGGCGCCAATACCGGCCAGCATGCTGTTGGTGACATGAACCAGGTCGGGTTTAAATTCGTCGCGTAGCCAGGCGATGAGCTTCTCCAACTCCTTATGCAGTGGGCCGTGATCGCCGGCCAACATGGACACAGTCAGATCACCGAGGTCCCTGGCGCTGGTCGACGCGCTGAAACGCGACACCCAATTAAGCAAACCTGGCCGGTCAAGCAAACGATCAAGCGCCCAGGGCGTATGGCGAAAAAGGGCGGACTTGGCTTGAAGGTAGACATTGATACCGCCAAAAAAGACGCGCTCCATGGCGACGGAAGATTCATCGGTCCGCATCGGGGTGTAGGTCGGAACCAGCACTAAATCAACACCTTGTTTTTGTAATTCGCGCGCCAAGGTGTTGTCGCGAATGCAGCTCCCGCAGTACATACCGGCGGCACCGGCGGCGAGATAAGCGACCTTCATGCATTCCTCCCGAGTAGGTTTAAAACCGGCGGCGACCGAAATGGCACGACCCCATCGCACCGGTTCTGCACATCTCTTACGCGAAAAAGCAGCGTTTGGCTCAAGGAAACCAGAGACCGATGCGGGAAGACCCGTCGCCGCGGATTACTGCAGCTCGTCGTATAGAGCAATAAACTCTTGGGTCAGCTTGTGATTCGGCACCATGTGAATGAGTGGAATGCCGGATTCGTGACTCTCGCGCATTTTGATGGAACTGGATAGTTTGGTTTTCAGGACGGGCAAGGATTCTTTTTCCATTTCCTCAATCATGCGACGCGGCAAGTTGGCGCGCGGCTGGAATTGGTTAACGACAATGCCCTCGACTTTTAGGCGCTCGTTGTGATCGACGCGAATTTCCTCGACGCTGTTGAGCAGGGTGTAAATGGCTTCGCGACTGAAAGTATCGCAATCGAAGGGAATCAAACAGCGCTCGGCGGCGATGAGGGCGGACAGGGTATAGAAGTTCAAGGCAGGCGGTGTGTCGATCAGAATGACGTCGAAATGTTCATTAAGCCGCCGCAAAGCATCGCGAAACTTAAAAATTTTGTGTTTCTGCTCGAGCCGGCTCTGCAGGTCACCCAACTCAGGCGAAGCGGGCAAGACAGACAGGTTTTCGTAATCAGAAGCGATCACAAAATCTTCGGGATTCTTGAGCAGCAGGCGAAAACTGAGAAACTGCTCAAAAAACGAGGCGGCATTGTCGGGGGTGGTGGCGCGTTCCTTACCCAGCAAATAGTGGCTGGCATTACACTGCTGATCCAAATCAACCACCAAGGTGCGCTTGCCGCGAAAAGCGTAGATAGCGGCAAGATTGGCGGTAATGCTGGATTTGCCGACCCCCCCTTTTTGGTTAAAAATCACACGTCGCATGTTGCTCTCCTTCCCGAGATAAAACCGCTACCGCGGTCGAGGTTGCGGTCCAACAGATGGGGCCAAAAACGCGGCCGACCATCGCGGGCGCACCACGGATAGGGTCACGATCAAATTAAAGGCATGTTACGAGTTCATGCCGCATCTCGTCAAGCACCGGTCAAGGCCTTGGTGGCCGTGTGAAAACAGGGCGAAGGACGGAAGGAAGCGAAGGACGGGAACGTCTGATCGCGTCAAGTCCGCCGAGCCGGGGTGCTGAAGAAATTTTGAAATGACACTTTCAAAAAGAGACACTACCACATCTTGTACCAAGAAAAACACAGGACACAACAAGCCGGCACGGAATTCATCTCAGCCAGGCACCAAAAAAATCGACGCCTCTGATTTTCGGCACCGGTGACACGGGAATTTTTCGCTTTTTTTAGTGCGGCGAAAACGGGTGCAGGCCAGCCGTTTTACCGTAAAAATGGTGACCGATGCCTGGGTATTTCGACGAACCCCTATCAACTTTTTCACCACCGATTCCGATAAATTTCAGCAAGACAAGAGGTCTTTTTGACACGGATGTCAAACACATATGCCACACGGAGGTTGGTACCCTATGGTTTCCAAGAAGTCACTGACGCTGCACGAAATCCAATACCTTATTGCCAATAAACCCCTCGCTATCGTCAAACTGGAACACTCACCGCAAACGAAAAGGTTGATCGTGAAGGCCCTCGAAGGGATTCGAAAAAGCCCTCACAGTCTCGACACCCTCCAAACAGTAGAGGAGTTTTTGCGGGATCGTGCGCCGAAATACAACCTGAACAGCAACGAAAACGGTGCCCGCGAGTTCTTGATTCGTGAAATTCGCAAGCATACGGTCGTCCCGGACAAAAAGCCGGGATTTCTGTCGGTTTTGATGAAACGAGTGGCCGGCTAACAGCCGCCAAACACGCTGTGATCAGGAGCGATAAGCACGCCCGGCGTCATTGATGGGCCCATGCACCGGTCAACCGATGGGACAGGACATGAGGCCGAAAAACCGCAATGATACGAGCGAGCCGTCTCCCGATAAATAAGTTACCAATTCGAGCAGCTTAATCGCCGCCGCCGATCCCTGTCTTTCCAGTAACAAACAGGGCGAAGCCGGTTTTGAGAACCGCGCTTCGCCGCCAAACCGCCGCCCGAGAAAAAAGTCGGTCTCGCGGCAGACGAATCGGTTAACTTTCCAACTGCAATTCCGGCAGTAAATGGTTGCGCCATAAACTTTCCTGGAATTTGGCGCGAAAGAAGCCAAAGTGGCCGATAGCGTGGCCGTCGGCATCACGCGGGCTCAATCGTTTCAACGACAGCGCGGCACCGCTGTAGAAGCCGTGAATCGATTCAGTATTGCGCAGGGACATAAACTGGTCGTCCTCAAAAGAGAGCGCGGTAATCGGGTGGGCGACAGCGGCATAACGCCGGCGCACCGCTTCGCCTTCGGCCCCGACGGAATACTCGCGATTGAGACACCAGCGCCGCCACTGCGCCATCACGCCTTTGGGAAGATCGCCGACCTTGCGGAAGCGTTTACCGGGAAAGTAGCCGAACAAAGGCAAGGTCGCGGGCACCAAGAAGTACCACAGCCACCAAACCATGCGGCGCAGCGCAGGCGAATTCTCACGCCAGTACCCGCTGCCGGTGGCAACGGTAACCATTTTCCGAACCAGACCGCGATTGGGAATAAGTGGCAAAATTTGACCGCCGAGACTGTGGCCGATCCAAAAAACCGGGCCGCTCTGGTCGGCGGCGGCGGCCAAAACGGCGGCACAATCTTTTTCAGCCCAGGTAAAGATATCGGCTTGTAAACCGCGCAAGGATCCCTGGCGAGATAAACCAATGCCGCGATAGTCAAAGGTCACAGCGCGATAACCTTGCTCCTGCAGCCAGCCGGCAAAGTCGTGGTAAAAGGTTTGCGAGACGCCCATGGCGGGTGCGGTCACCACGGTGCCACGCGGTGTTTGTCGGGGTTGATAAAAGCGAGCCACGAGTGAAAACCCGTCGTCGGTGGTAATCGAACGTGTTTCGTAGGACGACATAGACGCCTCCTCGGCTAAAATGTAAAAAATTGAATCACCACTCATTGTAGCAAAGTTCCCAACGGAAACCCCATCGCAAAAAACCCGCGTGCGGCGCAATCAGCGCCCCACGCGGGTTTGGTTGGTCTGGCGGACAGGTAATTAAAGCGAGCAGTTCAACCAATCTTCCAAACAAAGCATTAGGTCTTCTTCACCCACAACACCGTCGTTGCTGAGGTCGGAGGAACAATCCCCTTCACAGGCGCCGGTATCGTTCACCAAAGTAACCATGTCGAGTACGTTAATGGCGCGGTCAATATTGAGATCGGCGGCACAGGTGGTTTCGACAACGTCGCCAAAGACGGTGAAAGCAGCGATTTCGGTTACGGCCAAACCATTGGGCGCGGCGCCGTCCCGAATGTACCAGCGCGCGTAGAAGGTGGTGCCGACGGTGGCACTGTCTTGTGGCACGCTGGTGCTGACGGAAGCGAATCCAAGACCGGCGCCGCTACCGGACAGGGTCACCTCGCGGCGCAGAAAGGCACCGGTGGCGGGTACCGCGTTTTCAGCCGGCGGTGCATCGTCGATGACCAGAATCGCTTCGGCGCCGCCGAGCGCTTGGTCCAAACCAACGGTGAAGGAAGGATTACCGGCGAGTGGCGGCTCAATGGCATGGATTCGCGGCACGAGGTCACCACTACCGGCGACACCCAAACCTTGCAGAGCGGGTTTGCGGTTGGATTCAATGTAGAGGGTCGGCCGATCGAAAGGCGCGGTGCCGGCAACGACACGAGGGTCGGTTAAGCTGTTGCGCAAGAAGGCAACCAGGGCGGTTTTTTCAGTGTCACTCATGTTGAGCGGCACAATACGCGGGTTTTTGTTGGGTGCGTCAAAGTCGCCGCCACGATCATAGAATTCGACAACAGCTTCGAGGTCGGGCGCACTACCATCGTGGAAATAGGGCGCACGCAGGGCAACGTTGCGCAACTGCGGGGAGCGGAACCGACCGCGATCCCCGTTTTGCCCGGTCACCTCTTGGCGACCGATATCCTCATTGCCAGGACGTACACCAATGAAGTGGTAGTTGTCATCGGAGAGGGTCGGGCCACCGTGGCAGGTGGCGCAGTCACGGTCTACATAGACTTGGCGGCCTTGAGCTTCAAGCGCGGGCAGGTCAATTTGGTTTCGCAAGTCGCGGTCGTGGGGGGTTTGGTCGGAGAACAAGGTGCGCTCATAGGCGGCAATGGCCATGGCGACACGAACGGCGCTAATGGTTTGGTCGCCAAACACTTCTTCAAAGAGTTCAGGATACCCGCGACTGTCAATCCAAGTGGTCAAATCAGCGGGAACATCTTCGGCCAAAGCGAGCGGCACAGCGGTGGTCAGTTTCTCGGTAATTTCGGACCAATTGCGGTTGGCGTGCCCCATTTCGGCATCGCTGACGGGAGGACCCAAAGCTTGGTTCTCCAGCGCACCACCGATGCTGATGACGACTTGGTTGGTATCGGGATCGAGGAGCACGGTGCCGGCGCGGCCGTCCCAAAATAGTTCGGCCGGGTAAGCAGCGTCAATCGCGGAGGGTGATTTGCGTCCAGTCACCTGCTCCAGCATTTCAAAGGAAGACGACCAACCATAGCTGCCGTCGGCAAAGTTAACGGGGACACCGGGTGAACCAACGACATCATCGTCGGTGCCAAACAGACCGTCAAAGCCGGGGTGGGTGGCAATTGCGGTCGTTTCTAAGGAGCGGGGATCGGAACCGCCGGCGCGTGGTTGGTGGCAGGTGCCGCAGGCGACGGTATTGGTTGAGGACAACTGTTCATCCCAAAAAAGGGCTTTGCCCAGAAAGGCTTTCTCAACAGTGGTTGGATTCTCCGCCGGTTCGGGCGGTGGTGGTAATGGCGCGAGACGAGGACCACCGGGCGGTTGGGCCCAGAGGCGTGAGGTTAAACAGACAAAAAACAGGAATGTACGAAAGTGATGTTTCATGGAGCGGTCTCCTCAGCGTTGACAGGCGCCCGGGCAAGCATCCGGGGCGATGATCTGAAATACAAGCTACGGCCGAATTGTGATGAAAATGTGACGACACCATGGAGACAGGGGCCTTGCGCCCAATCGGTGATCCCATACACATAAAAGTCGTCTATTCGACCTCACCTGTAAGATCCAAGTAACACTTTCGGATTCAGCTCCTTATAAAAAGTGAGCCGGCGCACACGCACGCTTTTCGGCTGACTTTAGCTGTGAACCCTTGCTTTGTAACACTTTGTAACAAGTCACACGCAACCGAGACGCGCCCATCCCGGGTGCCTCTCATGGGTGCAAAACGGCCATCAAGGTAGGTCGGCACCACCCCACAGCACACTGTACTTTTCACAGTGAACCAACACGCTTGCAAAACGACTCAAGTCAAGATCGGCAGGTAACAAATAACGCTGGCCGCCTTTGGTGGCTTTGAGTGGGCCTAAAACCAGCGCGCCCCGCATGGCGTTGTCGCCGTTGACACGGGACAAAGGCAAAGGCGACAACACCACTTTTAAATCGGGGCCGCTTTTGGTTTTGAAATCAGTACCAAATACAAGCTGAGCGCGGTTGCCGATGGTTTCGATTTTAAACGACCCGACCAGTGATTTTTCCTTAGCCTGAAAGGTACCGCCAACGCCGTCACCAACCATTAGGAGTCCCAAAAAAAGTAAAAACTGCACGACATCCTCCTCTGTCTCAACCGTGCGCCACAACGGCGGCGGTTCGAACCGAACACTGTTATGGAAACACAGTTGGTGCCAAAAATCGTCCAAGCTCGCACAGAAAAGTGACAATCAATCGCAGGCGATGCCTATGCAAAAAGTTGCACACACCACAGTGGGCTTGCCTCAACCTACTTGTAGGAACCGAGGTGCCCAACAACCGTCACAAGGGAGACGGCAGACCACAACAACCACTTGTGTGTCCTAGAGCACATTATTGAACTGGTATCGGGCGCTGAATGGAACCAGGTTAGGCTGAAAAACAACGTGCAGCTTCATCAGGCCAGACCTATTTTGCGAAAGAATGGTCACCACCCGGACAATAGGAAGAATAACCACAGACTTCAGCAAAGGTCGAAAACGCGTATCAGTCTTGCCTTACAACAATTTAAGCACTGTGTCCAAGCGTCGACCCGACAATTCAAACAAACACCCATCGCACAAGAAACAAACAAAATGACCCAAAAATAACAACAGAACCTAGGTCATCACGTCATTTCTTACACTTTTTGACAAAAAAGTAAGTCATCACACAGTCCCTTGAGTGTGCTTTCAGGCATCATGCCTTAGCTGGGGGCAACGACGTCCAGATGACACCCCTTTGTCAACCAGGTCTCGCGCAACAACCGAACCTGGCAAAGGATCTGCATTGATTTACCAATACCTGGATGCGCCTCTCGTCCCGGACGCGAAACAGCGAAAGACCTGGAAGTGTTGTGCTTGTCGGTGCACAAGCAGTGCCGACCGGCAGCAATACCGCCATGTTTCGCCATCGCCGACGCGGCGCGGACGTTCCCAGCCAGGGTTGCTATTGATCCCAAAACGGACACGGCGCCCTCAACTTGCCTGGTTATCACGGTCGCCGCTCTCGGTTCTTTGGGCAGCGTTCGTGATCACCCTAAACTGAGCGATACTTGGCGGGGCACGCACGTAACTTGTCGACCTGCGCTGCCAACGCACGCCACGCCAACATGTTGCGCGACTATACCGAGCCAAACCGCTCACTTTAGGTAGCCGTGGTCTTCACAACCCTATTGAACTCGACCTCATGACAAACCATTGATAATGATATAAATCGAAGAGGCTTTTCATGATTTTTGCTTCCCCACGATCCGCGTTACAGCGCGCGATCTCCCGTCCGCTACTGCTTGCAGCGGCGTTTCTGCTTCTTTCTAGTACTGTTTTCGCACAGGTCGATTACGACCTTCTTTATTTACGCGCGCCTCGCCGCGGCGACTTGGAAAACACCACTTGGCCTGAAGTTTTCCACCCGGCACGCATGGAAGCGGGTACCGATCTCATGTTGCGTTACCGCGACGGTCGCGAAGAGGTACTGGTCGCCGGCGGTGCCGGCGCGGTCCTCGACCCGGTCCTCTCCTTTGACGCCAGAACTGTGTACTTCTCTGTATTCCCCGATCTTTCAGGTAGCCAACTCAACGGCCAGCGACGGCAACTGCCACGTCAAGGCGCCGATATTTACAAAATGGATTTGGCAACGCGCCAAATGACGCGTTTGACCTTTGGCGAATGGACGCCCAACCAGGCAGCAGGCAACTGGGCGAGTAATCCACTCGGCGACGGCGACTCAAGTAAAAACTATTTGGGTTACGGCATTCTCAACCTTTCGCCCTGTCCGCTCCCCGATGGCCGGTTGATGTTCACCACCAACCGCAACGGCTTCCTGCCAAACAAAAGCTACACGCAGACCTGCATGCAGTTGTACGTGATGGACGAGGACGGCGCCAACGTCGAACAGGTCGGCCATCTCAACTTGGGTTCAGCTCTGCACCCGACGGTTTTAATGGACGGCCGCGTGATGTTCTCGTCCTACGAAGCACAGGCGCTGCGCGATCAACGCCTCTGGGGTTTATGGTCGATCTGGCCCGATGGTCGGAACTGGGAACCGTTAATGAGTGCGATGACCGCGCCGCAGGTTTTCCACTTTCAAACGCAACTGAGCGACGGTCGCATCGGTGTCATCGACTACTACAACCTCAACAACAACGGCTTTGGCACGCTGCTGGCCTTCCCGGCCAACCCGGGCGTCACGCCCGCCTTTGGTTCACCGGTTCGCAGCGACGAAAGCAATCCACAGATTCGCATGGGTGAGCACAGCAACGGCAATCCTTATTACGCCAAGTATTCGTTTTCACCCGTTGGACTGGAAACCTTGACGCCGTTCACGCACAACCGCGACAGCGCGGCCAACTTGGAAGACCTCAACGATCCCAACAGCCAACGGGTCGGCAAGGTGACCCACCCCAGCGCGGCGCCGGACGGTGTGTTGCTGGTGTGGACGCCTGGTCCAGCCAACGACCTCAGCCGCCCGACGACGCTGCCCTACTACGACGGCGGTCTGTACCTGTTGCCCAACAACCAGCCGGCCGACAGTAACTTAGACCTGATCCTGATCAAAAACGACCCCGAGTACAACGAAATGTGGCCGAAGCCAATCGTGCCTTACAGTGCGATTTACGGCATTGAAAAACCAGCGCGCAAGGAATGGTTGCCGAATGACGGCGAGCAATCCGAAGAATTGCCGGCGGGTACGCCGTTCGGCCTAGTCGGTTCTTCAAGTTTCTACAATCGCAACACGACGCCGGGCAACGGCGATGCCAACTTCGACGGTCTGGATCCGTTTAACACTAGTCAAAACGGCGCCAGCCCGAACTGGACAGCTCAAGGCGCCGACGCAGGTAAATACACCAACGCGGACATCTGGGCGGTACGGGTTCTGGCGATGGAGCCAACCAGCCACCGCAGCTACGGTCCCGACGGCGGCTGCTGCGGCGGTCAATACAACTTCACCAACCACGCAACCGAACGCCTGCGTATTTTGGGCGAAATCCCCCTGCGCAAAACCGACGGCAAGGGCAACCCACTGATCGACGGTGACGGCAATCCCGACACGAGCTTTTTGGCGCGCATTCCAGCCGACGTGCCCTACACGTTCCAAACGCTGGATCGCAATCGCATGGTGCTGAACATGAGTCAAACCTGGCACCAATCGCGGCCAGGTGAGGTGCGCACGGATTGTGGCGGCTGCCACGCGCACGCCGAACAGCCAACCGATTTCGCCACCACGGAAGCGGCCAAGCCGACGTACCAAATCCACGATTTGGTGCACCGGACGCCGGTTTTGAGCAAAACCAGCGAAGGCAACCCCAGCGTTTCTTACGTGGAGGCCGGGGCGGTGGACGTGGAGTACTACCGCGACATCAAACCGATCCTCATGCGCTCCTGCGTGCCGTGTCACAACCAGGCCAATCCCACCGCCAATTTGGTGCTTGACGACGAAACCATCGTGAACCGTCAAGAGAACACCTACAACCGCTTGGCGCGCGACGCGGAAGCCCAATACGGCTACCCGCCGGTGATTCGCAACGGCACCTGGCGTCAAACGAACGCCTCGCGTTACATCCGTAAATTCCAGAGTCGCCGCAGCTTGCTGACCTGGAAGATCTTTGGCGAACGCCTCGATGGCTGGAGCAATGAGGATCACCCAACCGAAAGTGAACCGGGCAATCCGGCCACGCTTCCAGAGGGCGCAAGTACCAACCAAGCCGACTTGGACTTCACGGGTACGATCATGCCGCCCCCCAACGCGGTGGATCCGGCCAACAACGAACCGATCCCAGCCCTGAGTGAAGACGAAAAAATGATGTTCGCCACCTGGATCGACTTGGGTTGTCCCGCCAACGCACCGCCAGGTACCGAAGGCAATCGCACCAACCTGGGCTGGTTCCTCGACGACCTGCGCCCAACCTTAACGGTCAGTCAACCGCGTGCAGGTGCGCAGGTAACGCCACTGCAGGAAATCCGCTTCGGCGCCTTCGACTACTACTCCGGCTTGCAAAACGAGACGATGGAAATCACGGCTGATTTCGTTGTCAACGGCCGCGCGCCGGGCACCAACCTGTTCGACCTGTTCCAGTCCGGTGGCGACCATATCTGGCGTTTACCGCTGGACCAGGCAATCACGGAACTGACCGAAGGCAACATCCAGGTCCGCGTGCGCGACCAACAAGGCAACATTACCGAAGTCAAACGCAAATTCCAGGTTGCTTCAAGCTGGATGCGCTTGTTCCCCGTACAACTGTGGGGCAACCAAGCAGCTTTTGACACAGCCTACGACAGCAACATCAACAACCGCGTCGAAGTGCTTGATATCGTCAATTTTGCCAACGATCAACCCAACTAAAACCCCAGTAAAGCCAAGTGACCGCCGCGTTTGAGGCGGTCACCGCAAATCGGCCGCCGCCACGCATTAAATCACGCGTGACGGCGGCTTTTTTGATTGAAAGCGCGAGGCAAGTTCACGACGTCGGTTTTTGGCGTTTAAAGTTGCTCGGCTTTCGGCTAAGATGCCCACATATCACCAAAACAACACCTTAGCCGGACCACCGCTTGCGGGAATCGAACCTAACGGTGTTTTTGTGCGCCTCATTCAGGGAGATCTGCATGGTTTATTTGGGTCGTGCCGCACTCGCGGTTCTGTTGTTCAGCGTGGCCGTTTTGTCGGCCCAAGAAGTGGATCGCCGGCGCTTCGAATCGGAAGCCTTTAATCGCAGCGAAGTGGTCAAGGACCGCATTAAAAACACGCGTTGGCAGTTCGGCGAGTTCAGCCTGACACCGATCCTGGGCTTGAGCCGGTTCGGCTACGATTCCAATGTATTCGCAACCCAGGAAGAACAAGAGCAATCGGACTTTTCGATTACCCCGGAGATCGGGCTGCAGAGTTACCACCGCTTTTCACCGCGCTGGGTGTGGGCCAACCGTTTGTCATATAAGTACCAATACTACGCGGATATTTCGTCCTTACGCGGTTCGGAGTACACGCTGGAAAGCAAGATTTACGGTTTGTTTCGGCGCTCGTTCCTTGAATTCGGCGGTGGCTACAGCCGCGAAAACGGCCGGCTCAACACCGAAACCGATCAACGCCCGTTTTTGGAGAACTACGACGCCGAGTTGCTGTTTAGCCACGAAATAAAGCCACGCCACACCTTGCGTTTTCAGGCGCGTTACCACGACCTCGACATCCGTCAGGCCGATATTGAGGGTTTGCGTGATTTAATCCGTTCCGAATTGCGTTATGAAATGTCCTACTACTTCAAAGCCAATCCAAACTATTGGCCCAACCTGAACATCGCCCGCAAAAACTACGATTTCGAGAATAACAGTTCACCGCTGGAAGACAGCACCTTCACCCGCATGACCGTGGGCCTGCGCAACGAATACCGCCGCCGCTTCCACTACAACGTCAGCGTCGGCGTGGAGGACCTAGACTTCCCAGCCTCGCCCCAGGTGAACGAAGAAGAAACTGTCCTATTGGCTTATGTGGAGCAGAAAATCACGCGGCGCTGGTACGTGCGCGCGGGTGCGCAGCAGAACCCGATCTTCTCCATTTTCGACCAATTCAATTACTTCGTGAACCAACGGTCCTATGTCGGCGGCGGTTACGTCTTCCGCAACAAGGTGCAAATGGGACCGGTGATTGAGGTGGGCGGCAACACCTACGACAATCCGCGCACGCAGGATTCGTTCAAGCGGGAAGACGACTTGCGCCGCTACGCGGTTGAGCTGGAACTTCCTTTCCAACGATTCTACCGGCTCAAGGTACGCGCAGGTTGGGCCGAGCGCCAATCCAACCTCGAAACCCTCAGCGACGAAGGTTTTGAGATCGTCTCTGAGATCTACACCACCAAATTTTAAACAAGCGTGATCTGTTGCGCGCTAGTCGTTGGCCGGCAAGGCGGCGACGGCCCCGCCCACGGTAAAAGCGGCACTTGACCATGTCAATGAGTCAAACTTCGCGCGGCGCGACCACGTACAAGTGTTCGCTGCTTCTATTTTCGCCGAGCCTTTGTTTGCGCCTTCGGGGTACCATAGGCATTGTGAGCCGGTGCTCGTAATGGGCGTCCCGCCCGCAACAGCTCCCCTTTACCTGTTGCGCCCACCGCCGCCCGACCGCTTACCAATGGCTCCGGCCACCGTTCACTCTTTCACTTTTGATGCGATTCATTAGGAACCATGAACCATTCGCCCGTACCGCGCCCGGCCCCGCCGTTTGTTTTCCACCGCCCGCTTCGCAGCCTCGGCGGCTGGTTCGTGCTGTGCTGTTGGTGCCTGTCGGCGGCCGTCAGTCCCATGCGCAAACCCTTGGTTCAACCGCTGGTCTTCCCCGAGAAACTGCCGGACACGGCCGCCATAATTCAAGACCGCACCGGCTTTTTATGGTTCGGGCACATGGGTGGTCTGAGCCGTTACGACGGGGTTCGCTTCAAACACTATCGCCATGACGGCGACAACAACGCGTCATTGATCCTCAATGAGGTTTCCTGCTTGTTACGCGATGCCGATGACAACCTCTGGGTGGGCACCAAAGGCGGCTTACATCGTTACATTCCCGAATACGATCATTTTGAACGCCTCATTCAAGCAGGCGATCCACGCGAAACGCTGACCAAACGCAAAAACCGCATTTTCAGTTTGGCACGCGCCAGGAGCGGCGGCCTGTGGATCGGCACTGATGCGGGTCTGTTTTACCGGACGGCCGAAGGCGGTTTCCGTTCAGTGTCACTGCCGATGGCCGCCGACCAGCGGCAACGCATAAAAACAGTGGAAGAAGATCAGGACGGTGGCCTGTGGGTCGGCTTGAGCAATCACGGCATCTTTTACAAACCAACCGACGGCGACTGGCGCAAGTTTAGCGAAGAACCCGACCAGGGCGGGCTGCTTCACCTGGATATAAACGATATCCTCATCGATCGCCAAAACCAAGTCTGGGTCACCACGCTCGGCGGCGTCCACAAGTACGACCGCGCGCGCCGGGTATTCCAAGCGATGCCGTTTGCGGAAGAAGACAGCCCGGGCCTACCGGAACGCGAAATGACGTACATCGCCGAGGCGGAAGCGGGTGCCTACTGGATTGGCACCGGCAGCAGCGGCTTGGTGCATTATAAGGAAGCGGAAAATCGCTACACCCTGTTTCGCCCCATCATCGGCGACCCCAACAGCATGCCGGGTGGCCGCATTCGCTCGCTGTACGTCGACAGCTCCGACATTTTATGGCTGGGAACGCGCGATAACGTGGCCAAAATCAACCCAGCCACAGCCCGCTTCGGCGCGGTACGACACCAACCCGGCCGGCCCAACACCCTGTACCAAAACAACGTGGGTCCCATGACCCAAGACCGCTTCGGCAATCTTTGGATTTGCCTGGCCTTTACCGGCCTGCAGCGTTTTCACCAACCGACCAATCAATTCCACACGTATCTCAACGATCCCAACGACCCGGAAAGCTTCCCCACCACCGAAGTTTTTTCAATGACGATCGACCGTAGCGGACGGCCGTGGTTCGGTACCACCTTTGCCGGTTTGATGACATGGGATCCCAACAGCGAGCGCTTCACCAACTACAAGAATTACCAGGACGACGATCCCCTGCCACGCGCTTACGCGATCATGAGTTTGCTGGTCGACTCAAGGGACTTCATTTGGTGCGGCACCAACGGAGCGGGTGTCAGTTATTTTGACCGCGACAGCGGCGCGTTTTATCGGATTCAGGATCGTGAAAACCAACCCTTCGCAACGGCGCGCGGTTCGGTGCGCGCCATTGCCGAGGACGGCGAAGGCTACCTTTGGATCGCCTTCACCACGGAAGGCATCTTGCGCATGCACGGCCAAACCGGCGAACGCAGCTTTTTCCAAAAAGACCCGCACAATGCCAACTCGCTGCGCCACGACATTGTTCATCATATAAAAGTAGACCGCGAAGACCGCGTCTGGATTGGGACCGCCGACGGTCTGAGCCTGTACCGCCCCGAAACCGCCGATTTCCGCCACTTCACCACCAAACACGGTTTGCCAGGACAAGAGGTCTACACCATTCAGGAAGACCACGCCGGCTATTTGTGGCTGGGGACCAGCGGCGGCTTGGCGCGTTTCGATACGCGTCAGCACCAATTCCTCAACTTCGATGTCGGCGACGGCCTGCTCAATCGCCAGGTCGGCGAAGGGTTGATTGACCGCGAAGGCACGCTGTATTTCAGCGGCACCAACGGCATTAACCGCTTTAACCCGGCCCATATCAAAGCCAACCCGCACCGAGCCGAGGTCGTCCTCACCGATTTCAAAATATTTAACGCCACCCAACCGATCGGCCCCAAGCAACTGCTCAAACGACACATCAATTTAGTCGATCAACTTAGCTTGACTTACCGCGAGCAGGTCTTCAGTTTTGAGTTCGCGGCGCTAGAGTACACCAACCCAACCCACAACCGTTTTGCGGTCAAGATGGAGGGCTTCGACAAGCAGTGGCGCGACCTCGACCACAAAAACGATATTACCTACACCAACCTCGATCCTGGCAGCTATCAACTGCGCGTCAAAGCGGCTAACAACGACGGCCTATGGCACGAACGGCGCCACCCATTAAGGCTCACGATTGCCGCACCACCTTGGCGAAGCACCTGGGCTTACACACTTTACGGCTTGATTGTCATTTTGGTGGTGTGGGCATATGTGCGTTGGACCCAACACCGCTTGGCGTTGGAAAAAGAGGCTGTGCTGCGTTTGCGCAGGTTGGACCGGCTAAAAGACGAATTCATCGCCAACACCTCGCACGAGTTGCGCACGCCGTTGCACGGCATCACCGGGTTGGCCGACTCGCTGCTCGACGGTAGTCAAAATAAATTGCCGCCCGAGGTTAGCCACAACTTACAGATGATCCGCGCAGGCGGACGGCGTCTGCTGAGTTTGGTCAACGACTTGCTCGACTTCTCGCGCATGGAACACGTCGGCCTGCAACTCGAATACAGCCAAGTCCACCTGCACGCCCTGGTCGACGTGGTATTTACCCTGAGCAAACCCCTGATCGGCAACAAGCAACTCAACCTAGTGAACCAAGTCAACCCAGCCATGAGCGCGGTCCCTGCCGATGAGAACCGCTTGCAGCAAATCCTCACGAATCTGATCGGTAATGCGATTAAGTTCACCGAAAGTGGGACCGTCACGGTGTCGGCCACAACCGAAGCCGATGTTTTTAAGGTACTGGTGACCGATACCGGCATTGGCATTGCGGCGGAAAAACAGCAACAAATCTTCGAATCGTTTCAACAAGCGGACGGGTCGATCACCCGCTTTTACGGCGGCACGGGTTTGGGCCTGGCGATCACGCGTCGTTTGGTGCTGCTGCATGGCGGCGGTTTGGGCGTTTCATCCGCACCGGCCCAAGGCAGTACCTTTTGGTTCACCCTGCCGAAACAGGTTCCCGAAGGCCGCAGCCAGGTGGTGGAACATTCGCGCCCCGAAGCGCCAAGCACGCCCGCCGGCATCACAGCCGCACTCGCCAAAGTCACCAACGAGGAAGCGACCCTAACCGCCGAGCCGCTGCCGGATCAGGGCCGGGTCTTTGAAGAAACACGGCCTTTCACCGTGCTGGTGGTTGACGACGAACCCGTCAACCAACAGGTCGTCATTAATTACTTAGCCCCCTTCACTTGCGAGGTGATCACCGCCGATCACGGTAAAGCGGCGCTCGAATTGGTCCATAGCCATCCTTTCGATTTGGTGTTGCTCGATGTCATGATGCCGGGTCTTTCCGGCTTCGACGTGTGCCGCCGTATCCGTGAGCACTTCTCAGCCAGCCGCCTGCCCATCATTTTCCTGACGGCCAAAAATCAGGTTGAAGACATGGTCATCGGTTTTAAGCTGGGTGCCAATGACTACCTGGGCAAACCCTTCTCGCGCGAGGAACTGCTGGCGCGCGCTTTGTTGCACCTCAAGTTGGCCGGCAACCATGCCGCCGTGCAACGGCTACGCACCCAAATTGCCAGCGACCTGCACGACGATATCGGCGCGGTTTTGACACGTCTCACCATGGCGGCGGAGTGGATTGGCGAGGTCCCTGATCTCAACCAAAAAGTTCGCAAAAAAGCCCATCGCATTGCCGACCTGTCGCGCGTGGTGGTGCAAAGCTTCAGCGATTTGGTGTGGTCGATTGACGCCCGCAACGATACCAGCGGGCACTTGGTCGTCAAACTCAAGGAAACGGCAACCCAACTGCTGCAAGACACGCCGTATACCTTAACGGTTGACGAGGCCTGGCACAGCACGACGGTTTCCCCCGAGGTACGTCGCAACCTCTACCTCATCTTTAAGGAAGCGGTGAACAACGTGGTCAAGTACGCCGACGCCGATCAGATCGCGATCGCCCTTAGCGAACGCGACGGGCGGCTGGTACTAAAAATTAGCGACAACGGCGTCGGTTTCGACATCACCGAACAAAGCTCCGGCCATGGTTTACGCAACATGCACATGCGTGCCGAGCGGCTCGGCGGATCCTGTGAAATCATCAGTGGCGAAAAAGGCACCACCATTGAAGTCATGGTCACACCGGGCTAAGCTGATGCGGTAATGGTGAACAATACGGCCGTGTCGCCAACCGGCGCGCCAGGCTGCTCTAGAGGATTTATGCGCGAAAAACCCATCGTCGTCGCCACCTGTGACGCGGCCATGCCCGTTCGTCTCGACATCATCCGTGAAGTGCTCGGCGACGCCGCCGAGGTGCGCAGCTACCCCCTGCCCTATCAGTTCTCCGCCCAACAGGCGAAGCGAATTAGCGCCGATCTTAAGGACGCCGCCGCCCTGCTAATTCGCACCGGTAACCTCACGGCCGCCGTGCTCGAGCAGTTGCCGAACCTGCGTTGCGCGGTGGCGCACGGCACGGGTTACGACCAAATCGACGTAAGGACGGCGACGCAGCGCCAAGTGTGGGTCAGCCACGTCCCAACCGGAAATGTCCAAGACGTGGCCGAATTTGCGTTGGCACAGATCCTCAACCTGCTGCGCCACATTCCCGCCGCCCAAGAAACGCTGCGACACCAAGGGACTTGGGACGGGGCGCGCCAAGTCGGCCGCCGCCTGGCGGACTGCACCGTCGGCATCCTGGGTTACGGTCACACCGGCCGCCGCGTGGCCGCCGCCTGCCGTGCGCTGGGCGCGGAAGTGTTGGTATCGCGCCGGCAAACTGGAAGGGAGGCGAACGACGGCGTCCAATTTGTCACGCGTCACGACCTGTTTGAACGAGCCGATATATTGAGTATCCACATTCCACTCAACAACTTAACGCGTGGGCTAATCAATGCCGATGTGTTGGCGAAAATGAAACGCGGCGCTTGTTTGGTCAACACCGCGCGCGGCGGCATCATCGACCAAACGGCCCTAACCCAAGCGCTTCAAAGTGGTCACCTTGCCGGTGCCGCCCTGGATGTGTTCGATCCAGAACCGCCCGATTTTAACCATCCCCTCTTTTCGATGCCCCAGGTTTGGATCACGCCCCACATGGCCGGATCGACCGATGCCTGCTTGCGCGACATAGCCCGCACCGCCGCCGAGGATATCGGGCGTGTGCTCGCGGGCCAATCGCCGCGTTACCCGGTCAATAAAATTGATATAATCCCAACAATTCATTGATCAGGTTGTTTCGCCCCCACTTTTTCGCGCTTTACCGTTTTCATCTTCCCGTCTGTTTCTTGTTTGGAAACGCGCCACGAACCGCGTTAGGGCGACACGCTGCGATTTTTTTCCGGCGAGGTTCTCATGTCACCCGTTCCGCTTCCGCGTGGGCTGTTCTTTTGGCTGTTGTTGGCAGCGGCCCTGTCGCTGTCCACCTGCAACCAAAACACCGGCGAGAACCCGCCGGCAACCAGCGAAAAGTTAGCGCCGTTACGCGATATCGACCACATCCACAAAAATCGCGTGCTGCGCGTATTAATCTCGCCCAGCAAAACCAATTTCATCATTCACGGCGACCAACCGCGTGGTTTCGAATACGAAATGCTGAAGCAATACGAGAAGCACCTCAATCGCGACAAAACCCGCCGTGACTTGCACATGACCCTGCTTTTTATTCCCGTCGAATCGCAAAACCTGGTGGCGCGTCTCACCGCCGGGGAGGGTGATATCGCGGCAGGCATGCTGACAATCACACCGGAACGCAGCCAAAAAGTGGCCTTCACCGACCCATACCTTTCCGACGTCAGTCAAGTGGTGGTCGGCAATACCGGCCAAGATCAAATAAACAGCGAGGCCGATTTGGCCGGGCGCACCTTTTACGTGCGCCGCAACAGTGCCTATGTGCCCACGCTCAAACGGCTTAACCAGAGGCTCAGCGACCAAAAGCAGCAAGAAGTGGAAATCATTGAAGTTGATTACTTGGAGACTGAAGACATTCTGGATTTAATCCAGGCAGGCGGCCCCCAACTCACGGTAGCCGATGATTACCTCGCCGATATTTGGGCGCAGGTCATGCCGCAACTCAAGCCCTACCCCAACCTTGTCCTCGATCAGGGTGGCCAAATCGCCTGGGCGGTTCAGCCGGAAAACGAGGCGTTACGCGCGGATCTCAACCAGTTCATCGCCAAACACCGCAAGGGCACCATTATCGGCAACGTGCTGTTTCAACGCTACTTCGCGGACAAGCAGTGGATTTCCAACCCGTTCGAGCGAATCCAAGAAAAGGAAATGCTGCGTTACACCAGCTTATTCAAGAAGTACGGCGCGCAGTACGATCTGGATTGGCGGATGATCGCCGCGCTCGCTTACCAAGAGTCGCGTTTCGATCACCGCATGGTTTCACGTCGCGGTGCGATAGGACTGATGCAGATCAAAGCCTCAACCGCGGCCGATCCCAATGTCGGGATCAACGACATTCAGGATGTTGAAGGGAACGTGCATGCGGGGGTGCGCTACCTCTCCTGGATCCGCAATCGCTATTTTGACGATGCCGCCATCGCGGAACCGGTCCAAGTCGATTTCGCCATGGCGGCCTACAACGCGGGTCCGGCCCGCATCCAGAAACTGCGCCGCAAAGCGGAAAAGATGGGCTACGACCCCAATGTTTGGTACGGCAATGTGGAAAAGGCGGCGCTGGCCTCGATTGGCCAAGAAACCGTCAACTACGTCGTCAACATCGCCAAGTACTATTTGATGTTCCGCTTCAACGAGGAAATTATGGCGTCACGGGTGTCCACCAAAGAAGCGCTGCGCGACACGGAGTAACCATCGCCAAGCAAACAGGGGTAATCCGGTTAGATTACATTTTTGTAAGTGAGTAAGATGCAAGAGCAGGCCGGTCACAAAACCCCTGCATCCAAGCCAAAAACCGGGCACCTTTCAATCACCTAAAAACCTCATATAAAAAAACATAAACCCCAAAACACAAATCAATAAAAATGATATTCATTCTCAGTTAAATCACATATACCCCTTTTTCACTTACATTACTTAAAGGTTATTTAACCGCCACTTTTCCTCCGAATTCTCTCCACAATGCCGGGATAAATTCTCATTGCAACAGGCGACGCCCCGCCAAACGGCGCGGCCCGGATTTTTCAACGGAGGAACTTTTATGACCCACGTAGCAACCCAACTCAACACTTGGCTGGCTGAGATTCACCCAGCTTTGCGACTCGACGAAGCTGGTGCCTGCGTGATTGCCGCCGGCAACAACCGCGACCTGGAATTGTTTGCCGACACCAACACCGCCCGTTTCTTCCTCAGTACCAAATTAATGGACCTGCCCGCCCAAGGCCAAAGCGGCTTCTTTATTAAAGTCCTGGCCATGAACCTGTTCATGCAAGACACACGCGGCGCAACCGTGGCCGTGGACGAACAAGCGGGCGAAGTGGTGCTTTGCTTTAGTCAAACCATGGAAGAAGGCGATGCGGTCAGCTTTCGCAATGTGCTGCAGAATTTCACCGAAACCGCGCGCACCCTTCAACAACAAATGAGCACCTTGGTAACCGCCACGAACGAAGCCGCCGGGCCGGCGGGCACCTTTACCCAATACCAGCACGCGGCACCACCCGCCGCCCCCATTTTCGAAGACATCAATCCGATGAGCCGTATCGGCCATTTGGTGTAGCCCGAAGGATTCAAACGGTCTAGCACCGGCGACGGCCCCCACCCACGCTGTCCAAGCCACACCCTCAAATGTCCCAAACGCCCGCGTCATCACGATGAGGGCCCGGCCGAGGTCTGCCCGCGCGACCCACAAATCAAAGGAGTTTTCCATGTCCGGCGTCAAATCCGATTTCACTGCAAGAGTTTCATCACCCCGTACCACCGCACCACCGAGCACCACCGACGGCATGCGTCCCGGCTCACCCAGCCACCGCAGCGCCCCCCGCGGCGGCGGTGAAAGCATGCAGCAAGCAACGACCAGCGACCGCAACTTGGTACCGAGCCAACGCAGCAGCAAACGTTTTTCCTTTATCCAAGGCCTGAACAAATCGATTGAAGTGGGCGACCTACCGTCATCGCCGCGCGCCATGTTGGAACACAAAGTCAATCAGCTTTTTGCCCAGTTAGATCAGCTTCACGAACAACACTTGATCGACCAGCGCAAAGGCACCACCCAGGTCTATACCTTGCCGGAATTTTTTTGGAACAACTTTGGCAGCAACCTGTCTGAGTCCGACAAAGAACACTTATTGGCCTTGCTGCAGGACAAAATTCAAGACCCCAAATACGAACACGCTATTTTTGAGTTGGGCACCATCATGACCACCAACCCACCGGAACACATGGCACGCGTCCAGCCCCAACATCTTTCAATCGTGGCCGATGCCTTGGCCATGGCCGAGCCGGCTCTGGAACAGGCATTGACGCAAAGCATGTCGACGGATTACGAAAGTTTTGACCAGGGCGTTTCACGGGAGCGCATCGCCTTAACCGCAACTGCTTCACTGGCGGCGTCTCGCTCCGAAAATAGCGACGCCCCCTTCAGCCCGCAACAGATTCGGGAAGCGGCACAGGATGTTCGCTTGTTCCAAGATAACCAAGTACCGCTGGCGATGCTGACGAGTTTTGCCAATCCAGACGCGCTGGAAGGAAAGGTCGAAGCGTTCATCGCAAGCAAGGACATGAGCGCGACCAAAGAATTGTTGACGCAGTTCTGCCCCAATATCGACACCAGCCGAACCCGAGATGTACGGAAATTGCAAGAATTTATGAAAGCGCACTGCGACAACCCGCGCAGCGTTCTGGCCGCCATGCAGGATTACAAAGAACATTACTTGCCCTTTACCCTGACCAGTACCGCGTCGGCACGCAAAAAACCCACCGCCGGCATGCTGCAAAGAAGGCCGGAATTGAACTACCTGACCAAGACGCAAAATATGTTTCAGTTACACCAAAAGGGTCGCCAAATGTTCAAGCCGATCCACAACCAGGCCGTCATTTTGGGCGGCGGCACCACTGAACCACGTCTGGTCTCAAAGTTTGCGCCTTCCGAAATCGATGTTCCCGGCTATCAACGCGCCAAACCGGATCCGTTGGATCCGCCGTCCCATCCCGAAAGCTTCCGCCAGCTTCCCGGCGGCATCACCCCCGCCATGCCGGAAAAGGTGATTTCCAAGCAGTTGACGCGCGCGGGCCACAAGGTCGAAGACCAGATCGTCGCATTCCCAAGTGAAAACACCACCTTAGGCACAGTGGTATGCCGCGACATTGAATCGCAGCGATTCGGAGAATTGCCCGAACGGACCTTAGCGACGACCGAAATGTTCCAACTGATTTCGGCGGGCATTGACGGCGCAACCTTTAGAAGCAAAGCCCCCACTGTACCCGTCATTTCCCAAAACGACGGTATCGATGTGCGCGCGGAAGTCTTGTTTGGCACCAGTCAAAGCACGCTCCACCAACAAACGTACGAACAAAGCGAAAGCAGCCCAACCTTCCGCCCGATTCAAGGCCCGCCACGCCATCGCCACTTCCCGGGTGCGCCCAGCGGGATGTGGCGCATCTCAGACACCCTGCACCGCGGCGGCGCCCCGGATTCCAGCACCGAAGGCAGCGACGACAATCTCGCATTGGATCGCACCACCTTGAGTGAGCAAATTGCAACCTACGAGCGCGATCGCGATGTGATTACAGACAAATTGACTTTGTTAGCCGGCACAGCGAAAAGCGCAGTTGAAGACCGGAACTTCGAAGCGTTGTCCTTCCTCAAGCAGCACTTCAAAATTCCGCTGCAACTTGAAAACAACTGGAAGGAAGGCAGAACCACCGGCCCCGCGGTCCTGGCGCATATTAAACAAGGTCTGGACGGAGATTTGAATGCCGCCGAAAGCATGCTGGCTCGGGCCCAAACGCGCCTTCAATCGCTGCCACCGCAAACTTAAAGCGGAGCCTATCAAGCCGATCACGTGCCGAGGATGCAATCGCAGGCCGCGTTTGCATCCTCGGCGGCTTGCTCTGGTACCGGTTAGCTGAGGCGGTCGCGGCAATCTTCGCGGAAGCAGTCGGCTAACGTGTCCAACCAGCGTCGCAAACATTGGCCGTCCTTCCTGAACTGGGTCACTTCACCAATGGTGACCGTCCAGCCAGGCGGAATATCGCCCGGCGCCAATCCTAAACCGCCGTGGGGAACCACAAAAAAAAAGACCGTTCACCTGCTCAAAAAGCGGTGAACGGTCGTTAAGGCACCGAAGCTCAGCGACTCTTCGGTGATTCCCGGTGGTGGTTTTGCCGTGTGGGGGCGAACCCGGAAACCTTGGTGTATCGTGAGGCTCTAAAGCCAGGTTTCGGGTTGCCGAGGAGCAAAACCACCGTCACTTAGGAAAGGGATTCAGCGGGGTTTCCACTGATTTTATTGGTACTGGGCACGGGTGTAACCGCGCGTGACATCCACTTCAATTTGGTGGAACAGGTCTTTGGCAAAGGCACGCTCGATATCGATCCAGTAGCAAACTTCCCAAATGCGGTCGATGATGTCGCGGACGCGGCAGTTGGGAATGTATTTGCAGTCGAAGGTGTCGATGGTAACAAACGGCTTGCAGCAGTCGGGATTGTCTTCGGGGCAGAGCATGCGCAGGCACAAGTCGGGAATCAAACGGATGCGGTTGACTTTGAGGCCTTGCACATAGATGTCGAACATTTGGCTTTCACCCATCTTGCCGATATAGGCACTGATTTCGACGGACAGGTCGTTGGCTTTGGCAAAGTCGTTCCAAAACTCTTCGCGGTCGGCACCGTTCAGCACTTCAACGCGGTTGCGGTCGACTTTGGCGATTTGCAGCATGCCGGTGGCGCGGCTGTAGACATAAACACCGTGAACGGCGTCTTCGGGGTGGCCTTCGGAAACGTGGTAAAGCGAGAACTGATAGTTGTCATCGTCACTAATGGTGGTAACCGTTTTGACCGCTTCTGCTTTATAAGTGCCGCCGAGTTGGGGCACGGGATCGAGTTGGTCGTAATCGGGCAACGCAATGGGATTCGCCGCAAAAAAACTAAAAGCCAGTGCAAAGGTAAACATGGACATGTGCTTCTCTCCTGAGGAAATGGTCTTCTGGTGGAAGTACCCCACGTTGCGACGTCCGCACGAAGCGATGCGGCATTATCTTCGAACTGCGCCGACGTTTTTATAGGTGGTACCGAACCAGCAAGGTCGCTTGAATGTTTGATCGTGGGTTCACGCGACGGTAAACCGGTGGATCATGCGAAGGAGGACGGTTTTAGTATGGGTGTGTGAGGACCTATAAAAATAAAGGTCGGCCGGCCAACCGGTCTAAGGGCGGTCGATACCGAGCAACCGAACCACGCGCGATCAGTGCGGCGAACCGAGGCGCGGGGCGTGGTGTAAACCAAAGTGTTGTCACGCAACCCGAAGCTGAAGTTTGGGTTTTTACCTAAACGAAACGATTCTTGGCGGCGCCCTCGTACCATTGGCTAAAACGTCCTGTGAAAATGCTCGCCGTACTTTACAAGCACGTCTCTGCTTTTCCCAACACATTTCGTACCAATGCCTTGCACGATTGCATCGACCCGATTCGCCCCCTTTAGGTTTAATGACGGGTGGTGGCAACAATTTGGTTTTCCACGCGTCGAAGGAAGGTTAACCGAGGCCCGCGAAGACCTCGGTAGAAGCAACCTTCTCAACCAAACCGCTCAAACGCCGCTATGAGCGGCATCGTTGAGAGATCTTGGCGACTTCACAGGGTAGGTGACCGGACCCGCCGGCAGGTTGCACCCGAGGTGGTGTTTTTTTTGATTTTTTTTCTGCAACGCGTTAAGCCTATTTTTCTCAAGGCTTTCAGCAAGCATTTTTTCGCAGCCAACCCTGCAACACTCCCTTCCGCGTGCCGCACAATTCTTCATAAAAAGTAAGAACACGCGGCGGGCGGCGCGTGCGCGGTCACATTCCACCGGCGGGCGCCGGCTATATGGGGGACGATGACGCCGATCACGGTTATTACCGTGGCGGGCTTCTAGGTTGAGGGAGGGCTCACCAGGATCGCCCGCTTAGCGGCGCCCGCACGAGCCTACCCTTATCTTAAAAACCGGCCTTGATTGTTTATGATCCACCCTCGCCCTTTGCAAAAACGCACCGAATGCTCCGCGCGCCGCGCCCACCGTGGTGACGACCCGGGATTCCGGCCCCAAACAGCCGTCCCCGTCGTGTCAACCACATGCGACCTCGCTTCCATTTCGCCGCCGACCGGTCGTTCCCTGCGTTTCGAGTACCAAACAACGCAAAAAGTTATCTTTAGGTTCCTCATTTCCGGGCAGTGTGTTAAAAAGCTGCGCGGGTTTGTTTGTTACATCATCGCAAAAGGCAACCACCAACGTTTTTTGTCGTCGTCGCCACGCCGTATCGGCCGTGGTTGTCGTGCAATGCGTTGTTGTGCCACACACGCATTCCGATGCGTTTCTGGTTCAGCGCTTGGGCGCGCCGTCTCCCACCGGGACAGCGGCGCAAAAAAGCTTTTCTGAACTTTTTCGCCAGGTAAGCGACCCTTTTTTCGAAAAAGTTTCGCCCGTACGCCTGGTTTCCCCTAACTCGGTTGCGGCTTGCTGTTATCTTTTAATTTTTTTTCGCAACCTACAAACAATCTCGGCCACTTACTTGATGTTAAGCGCGGCAGTCTTCGACTGAAGCGGCTTTCGTCGACCCTAATCTCGGGAGTTATCTTTATGAACTACCAAGTCTCGCGTCATTTCAGCCAAAACCTATCGACAAATCCTCATCCACATTTCACTAGAAATCAAAATTCGGCTGAAATCACCACTGCCTCGACCACCTATTCGGTTCAACCCGCTATTGGGTTCCGCCGCGCACTTGGTTTTACCGCCGCCTTTTTATGTTTATTGTGCTGGTACCCACCGCTGCAAGCCGGGGTCTGCGGCGACTTTTCCTGTGACGACGACAACAAGTCCATCATTCAATTCACCTTTGTGCCCGATTCGCTGGAAGTTGCCCAAATGGCCTTAAAAGAAGCCATCATGCGCGCTTTGGAAATGCAGGACGTCACCAAACCCGGCGCCCTGCCTGGCAACGTGAGCTCCGTATTCCCAGCTTCCTTTCTCGATTCAAGCGATCCCGAGGTGTTTGAGTTGGGTGCTTATTTTAGTTTCACCTTACACCGCACGGACGGCATTGATATCACGCAACTGCTGGCCGATATGAGCGCAATTGGTTGGGTTGCCAGTGTTTACCGCGACCAAATCGTACAGCTCGACCGTGCCGCACCGGGTACCATCGCCAACTTACAAAAAACGAGCTGGTGGGAATTTGACAGCATGTCGCTGCCGATGGAATTGGTTTATCCATCAGTCACACCCGCTTACCAACCGACGGTGGCCGTGATTGACTCCGGCTTAGACCTGGCCCACGCCGAATTCACCGGCACGCCGGTCGTCGCCCCTTACAACTGGACCAAAGAAGGCGCCTACAACGACGTTACCGACTACCTCGGCCACGGCACACACTGCAGCGGCATTATCGCGGCCAATCCCGGCGGCAGCGAACGCCCCGGTGTGCTGAACTGGGGTCGCGTGATGCCTTTGAAAGTCTTCGACGCCACGGGTAAAACCTGCTTGACCCACATCGCGGCCGCCATCGGCCACGCCGTCGCCAACGACGCCGACGTGATCTCCATGAGTTTTTCCTTGGGTGAAGATGTGGGCCTACTGCGCGACACCGTAAAAGTCGCAAGTCGTTATGCGGTGCTGATCGGTTCCGCCGGCAACAAAGGTCAAGACATCCGCGTTGCGCCCGCCTACCCTGCCGCCTACAGCGACGTGGTTGGCGTCTCGGCTTACGGTTGCGACGGCAACACGGCTTGGTTCTCCAACACCGGCTACGAAACCCAAATGCCAGGTAAAGCCATCAACAGTACCGTTCCCGGTCGCGGTCGTCAGCACTGGTCGGGTACTTCGATGGCCGCCCCTTTCGCCGCGGCGTTGACCGGCGCTTTGAAAGGCTACTTCCCACACTTAGATTCGGCTGATTTGCACAAAGTGATGGTGTTGTCGCGGGGTAACGCCGAGCGCGCCTGGAACTTGGCCAAAGGCGGCCTGCCCAAAACCAAAGCCACCATTCAGTACACCGATAAAGAAGAAAAACCCACTTACGAAGAAGGTGAACCGGCCCGCGTCCTTGAGATTCGCGTTAACGGCCGCACTCTTGGTGAAGGCGGCGAAACCTACGTCCTTCCAGAAGGCTACCACGCCGTCGAAGTCATCTTCGACCAGCAAATGGATACAAGCATTGATCCCGTTGTCGCCACCAGCTTGCTGGGCACCGATGAGAAACGTCCCGTCTGGGGTCGCTGGGATTCGCCCTATGTGTGGACCGCCAAATGGTATGTGGGTTATTGGATCGACTACGGTGACCAAGTCTTTTGGGTTTCCGACGGCCGCTCCGGCTGGGGTTCGCGCTTGGAAGAGTACTGCGGCGAAGGTGTTGAAACCCGTCCCGACTCACCTTCGAGCCACGCCATGACCACGGAAGACGAAACGAGCTTGGACGGTATCTTTATGGAAGACGCCGATTGCGATGCCTACGCCGGCGCCTATTACTACAGCGATCCCAATCGCGCCTCGCGCGGCATCGTTGGCTACCGCATCTACGTGGCCTCCAAACCCGAAGGACCGTTCATCCGCTACAGCAACCAGGTCTACAGGGAAAACACGATCCCGTCCGTGCGTTATCCCTACTACCAACTCAAATTCGTTCACCAATCACTGGGTGAAATTGAGCCGGTCCCGCACCTGTTCAAAAGCATTAAGTAACAGGAGATACGGGTGCGAACGCCTGGAGCGTCGCACCCGTTTTTCTGTCTCGAGCGCTCGCTATCGTCACGTTTACCCGCCAGGTGAACACCACGGCCAAACGAACTTACTATCCCTATAACCTCGGCGCCGGAGCTTAATTCAATTCACCTGGTAACATATATTTCCCTAAAGAAATAGCGACAAAATGTGTGCTGACCAACAAAATCGAGCATAACCCGAATCATTATCGATGATTTATTGCGTGAGAGCTGAACCTTACCGCATCCTGGTGTATTCTTAGAGAGCCTTTGGATATGCGACATTTTTGGTTCCTTTGCGCGAAACCTTGACGGTCCCCTGCCGGGTCCAAGTCAGCGCACCTGTGAACCGGCCACAAGAGAAGGTCTCAGCTTGGTCCGGCGCACGAACACCAAAAAAGGCGCACGTCTCAAGGAACTCAAACAGCTTAGGTAACCGTCAAGACGCGGCACAAGGCGCGTCAGTCAGTTACCACCAGTCTTTTACGAATCAACCGAGATGATGCCCTATTGATGCCGTCACCCAAAACAGCCACAGTTCAACAATCCACGACGCGCCACCTCACCAGCACAAGGCCGGCGACCGGCCGGGTTGTGCACCCTTTGACGGCTTTTGGTACCGCTTGCCGCCGGCAGAACCAAGCCGACGCAAAACCGCGACGGAAGACGGTCGCGCTGATTGAATCAACCAGCGCAGTCAACAGGACATTCTTGAGGAACCTTTCATGACTTCTTCAATCTTGCGCTACCCGCATCCTCTGCGCCTTGCTTGCTTGCTCGCGGCCACCATATGGGCCTGTGGCTCCAAAGAAAACGAACTCTCCGTTTTGGCGGAGCCCGGATTAATCGTTCAAAACAAAATCGCGGGCGATAAAGAATCGCACACCTTACTGCCAGGTGATGTGTTGCTGGCTTGGCGCTGGCAAAACCAAGACGAAATCCCCGCCCAAACCGTGATCAATACCGTCATGTGGCACCAAGTGGAAGACAATGCACCGGCAAGAGGCCCTCTTCTGTTACGCATCCGTCGCGGGGAAAAAGAACGCGAAGTGGTTTTCGATCAGGCCGGTGGCGATGTGATCCTCCTTCCGCCCTTGCCAGAAACCATGCAACGTGAATTTGAACAGGGCGAAGCCATGCTCGCCGCCAACGACCTCGACGGCGGCCTTAAAAGCCACCGCGGTTTACTCGAAAAAATGCGCTTGTTTCCCAAGCAATACATCTGGTTGCTGCACCATATCAGCCAAACCGAAAAAAAATCGCGTCGACGGGAAGAGGCCGCTGCTTCATTGGCCAAGTTACTCAAAAAACTCGAGACCCCGGCCGAACAGGGCTGGATTGCCAATCAACTGGGTGTTCTTCACCTGCGCATGAAAGAGCTGGAAGCGGCCGAAGCGTATTTTCTTGAAGCGGAACAGTACTATCAAAAAAGTGTTTTCCGCCGCTTAGGGACGACCCGGCACCAACATTATCAAGGCCACGTAGCACGCATGCGGGGCGATTGGGAAAAGGCCCGCCAACACTGGGAAAAAGTCGCCTCTTCATTGGAAGAATTTGCCCCACAATCTACTTTTTTGGCCGCTGTTTATATCGATCTGGGCGTGGCCGCCAAGCATCGCAACCATTACGACTTAGCCGATCTCTATTACGGAAAAAGTGCGGACCTCTATGCGACCATCACCCCTGATTCGGATAAGCGTGCCAACGCACTCTATAACCGAGGGTCATTGGCTCGCTTGCAGGGTCGCCTGGTGGAAGCAGAGACATTCCAACGGCAATCACTTCAAATTCTCGAAAAAAATAGCAATCAGACACCGGAAAAAATGTTCCGTCGTTACACCCAACTACTGTTTATTTCGATGGATCGCAAAAACGGTGAGGACGTCTCGCGCGCCAGTGTGCCGGCCCTTAAATGGGCAGAGCAGGTTCCCGAGGAAAGTGCCAAAGCCGAATTGCTTAACGGCCTCGGCGCGTTCTACGCAGAAACCGGGGATCTCGAAGAAGCCGCACGTCATCTCAACAGGGTGCTAACCAACCTCGCGGAAAAAGGAGACAAAACGAGTAACTTTTACCGGGCGCTGGCCAAAACCAACCTCGGTTTGGTGCACCTCAACGCGGGACGTTTGAGCGAAGCGCAAAAGGCCTTGGCTGATGCACTCGGGCATCTTGAAGAAGGAACCGGCTTCCACGCCTACAACTTACGCCTACAAAGCGAAGTCGCCCGCAAACAGGGCGCGCCCGAGCAAGGGTTGGCACTCTTAACGCAAGCGCTGCAGGCCTTGCCGGACGACACCACCTCCGGCTTCGACCGCGCCTCGCTATTGGCCGAGCAGGCCCATTGCCTGATGGATTTAAACGACAAACGCGCGGCCGAATCGGCCTGGTCCCAAGCGGCGCAAGCTTACGAAAAACAACTAGACGCGCTGGGCGGCAACCAGTTCGTTCAGGCCAATTTCTTTATGTCGGCCGCCGATAGTTACCGCAATCTGGTGCGCCTGCACGCCGAACGCAACGACCTCGAAGGCGCTTTCCGCGCCAATGAGCGCTTTCGCGGTCCGGTCTTGCGACGCCTGTTTAACGGTCTCGGTCGCGGCGTCGGTTTGACACGCTCACCGTTGCAAGCCTTGCGCGATCAACAGTGGCTCGACGCCGAAGCCGTGCGTCGCCAGTTAGACCCCGGCACCCTCTTACTTTCTTTCTGCGTGCTGGAAAACGAAACCTACGTCTTCGCCCTTGACCGTGATCGCGGGCTTTCGATGACGAGCCTGCCCAAAGCCGGCCGGCGTCCGCTTTCGCGCCAGGTAGAAGACTATCGCAAAGCGTTGCGCAGCGTGAAACCAAACACACTCGCCGATATCCAAAAACGCGGCCGCCGTCTTTACCGCATTTTGCTGCAACCGCTGGAAGAGCGTCTGTTAAACGCCCAACGCGTCGTGGTCTGCCCCGACGGTTTGTTGTCGCTGTTGCCTTTTGCGGCCTTGGTCCGCGATGGCGAAACCGTCACCGAATGGGCCGACATTCCCTTTTTAGCCAAATCGCTGCCGATCCACACCGCCCTGTCAGGGACCTTCTACGCAAGCGACATCGGCCGGCGCGATTATCGGCCGAATTGGACGCAGGACGCCGTCATCCAAGCTTTCGCCCGACCCGACCACGCCGCCGCTCTCGACCTGCCCGACCTGCCCGCCAGCAGCATTGAAGCGGCCAACCTTGCCGAAAGATTCCCCAGTCAAACCACGATCTTCGAGGGCCGCGCCGCCAATGAAACCCAAGTCCGCCGGCTCGACCCCGACATTGACGTCATACATTTCGCCGGCCACGCCTTATTTGACCCCGACAACCCAATGAACTCGGCGCTCATTCTCACACCCGACCCACGCAATGACGGAAAATTGGCGACCTGGGAAATTCAAGAACTCAACCTCAACGCCGAGTTGGTGGTGATGTCGGCCTGTGAAACAGCACTGGGACAAGACATGGGCGGCGAGGGTTTAATGGGTTTGACGCGCTCGTTCCAAATCGCCGGCGCCCACTCCGTCGTCGCCACCCTGTGGCGTGTGGAAGACCAAGCCACCTCATTGTTTATGGATCATTTCTACACCGCCCTCAGCCGCGGTGACAGCAAAGACGCCGCCCTGCGTTTCGCCCAGCAAACCTTGATCGAACACCCGCAATGGGGTCATCCCAATTACTGGGCCGCCTTCCAATTATCAGGGGATTGGCAATGAACCAGCCCTCCGATCAAAGCAAAAACCGCGCTTGGAGAAAACGCCCAATGTGCCGAAAAGAACCTATGCCTTTTTTTCCACAACTTTTTGCCACCTGCCGTCACTCACTTAGTAACAAGCAGGCAGGTTTTGATCCTGCGCATCATCGTCTAGGGAGTCTCTCATGACCCATAAAACCCCCCAGGATGCACCGAACCACGAAAAACTGAGTGCCAAGCAAGTGAACGAGCTGCTGGAAAGCCATTCCGCCGCCGAGGTTCACAACGATTACGGCACGCGGCTTTCCGAGCGTGATCACCAAAAAGTTAACGGCCTGATGCAGGTCGAGCAGTTATTAACCCAAACCGGCCGTGCCTTACCGCCGATCCCGGCTTTTAAACTTCCCGTCGATTACCAGACCATGAGTTTGGAGCCTAGCGGCGCCCGTGTCATTCGCCCGCAATGGCGCCGCTTTGTTGCACCGGTTGCCCTGGCCGCCGCCGTGTTCGTGGCTTTCTTACTGATTCCCGGCCGCCAAACCGACACGCCCACGGGCGACACACCGACCTTCCGCAACACCACCGCGCTAACCGTCGCCGATTACGTCGAACAGGGTAACCTCGCCGAGGTCCAGGCTCGTTACGGCAACGCTCAAGCCCTGCGCGACGCCAAAGTGAACGAAGCCCCCTTGTTGCATTACGCCGCACGCGTGGGTCAAACCGAAATCGTTACCTGGATCATTAATCAGGGTCTGCCCGTCGATCACACTGATGAAAACGGCAAAACCCCGCTGATGATGGCCGCCGAACACGGTCAAGCCGACACCGTCGAAGCGCTGCTCGCATTGGGTGCCGACCGCACCGTGCGCGACGCCCAAGGTCTCACCGCCGCCGAACTCGCCGGCGATTACGGTTACGAAGAAATTGCCGATAAGCTCAAACTAGAAACCCCAACGGATAAACCCGCCAACTAATTGGGTCAGGAGACAATTCCCGTGAAAGTCCAAAACGCCGCATCGTCCTTAACCATTTCTGACTGGATCAAACGTTTTCTCGACGGCGACCGCGACGCCTTCGACGTCATCCACGATACTTACCGCAACAGCCTGTGGGCCTTCCTCTGTTCGCGCGCCAATAACCGCGACGACGCCGAGGAACTTTTTTCCCTGGTTTCCATCACCGTGGCCCGCAAGCTTGACTCTTTAGAACAGCACGAAAAATTGGTTTCGTGGGTCTTGGGTATCGCCCAATTCAAGATCCGCGAATTTTACCGTCGCCCCAAGCACATCAGCCTGCAGGTGGAAGATTTTGTCGATGAGTTGGAAGACAGCGATTTAACGCCGGAAGCCCAGCTCGCCTCACAGGAAGACATGCATCAGGTGCACCGCTGTTTGCGTCAATTACCTGAACACCAGCGCACCTACATCGAACAACAATTCGTGGCCGAGGTCCCGCAAAAAGATCTGGCCGAACAACTAGGAATGAACATTTCCGCGTTAAAAAGCCAGGTGTTCCGCGCCAAACTGAAGATGTTGCATTGCCTGCGCAAACACGGCGTTCTGCCTCCGGAAAGCGCCAGCATGCGCGAGGGTCACGAGCTCAAGCCACTCCAAGCACACGGTTAATTCCGCGACGCCGCCTGAAAACGGGCTGCGATCGCCGCATTGGCGCGCGCCCGTTCGGCGTCGGGATCGGTTTTTGTCGGTACCTGTTCCAGCGCGACAAGCACCGACGCCGGAAAACCCCGTTGGCGCGCACCCAACAATACAAAGCGGTGGTACCAATCGAAGGGTTGTTGGGTGGCATCCAGATAGGCCGCTTGCGCCACATAAGTGAACACAGCCAACGGACCTTGCGCCGTTTGCACGCGCACTTCTTTGATTTCGTAGCCACAACCGACGCCTTCGATGGCGTCCAACACCATTTTGTCGGCGGAACTCAGCGTGTAAACCACGCCGTGCGTTTCGTCCTGGGCCGCACCGGTAAAAAAAGCGTCGCACTTGGCCGAATCGTCGCTGCCTGCTTTGTGAAAGGCGAGCCGATGGCCTGGCAAAACCGCGTTGGTCAGGAATCGTGCCGAAGGCGTACGCGCGCTCAGACGCGCCTGAAGCAAGTTGGAACCGTAGGCAAAATAAGGCAGCATGTAGGCTCCTTAGGGGTTTGGCGCCGCGTCGGCCAAGGCCGCAAACAACCGGCGTAGCGGCACCCGTTCTTGGCCGTCAGGCGCATGATTTTGTTGTAATTGAGCCAGATCCGCCTCGGCTTCACCCAAGGTCCAGCAGGCATCTTCGGCCAGCTCTTCCAACGGCGGGCCGGCTTCGTTAAGCGGGCAAATATCGCGGTATTCGACCCAATCCCAGTCATCCGCTTCAACCCAGCGCAGCGGCAAACCCTGGGTGCGACACACGTAGGGGCGCGCCGCGTAGATACGACAGGCCCCGGATTGGTCCAAAAAAGCGCAGCGTCCCGGCGGCGCCGGTTCGGCACCGCGCAAGCCGTCACCCACGGAACGGCGAATGTGGTCGGCCTCGACCGTGAACACGGTCAGCTCGTCAACGCAGCAATCGCAGCAGCCACGCCGACAATGGAGCCGCTCACCATGGTGTTGGTGCAGCGCTTCGGCACGCGTCTCGATTTGCGCATGAAAGGCGGCAATGTCGCGCGACGGCCGTGTTTCGTCAGTCGGCATGTTGCGCGTACTGCTCGGCCAAGGTTCTGGTCATCGCCGTTTCTTCTTTGCCGGTGTGGGCCGTGCTGCGCGGTTCGAACAGCACAATCCAGGTTTCTTCCGAACAATGGGGCCGGTGACGCACACCCTTGGGCACCACAAACACACTCGACGGGCCAAGGACCACCGAACGATCTTCCATTTCCAGGTGCAGTTCGCCTTTGAGGACCATAAACAGCTCGTCTTCGTGCTCGTGATCATGCCAAACAAAATCGCCCTTTACTTTGGCAATTTTAACCAACTGACCGTTCGCTTCAGCAACCACCTTAGGCGACCAGAACGCCGTTAGGGTTTCGTATTCGGGTAACAGTGAGACAACGTCCATAGGACCTTCCTTGAAGGAAATAAAACGGCATCAAACGCGGCGCCGGCCACCTTGTTACAGGTGCAATACCCAGCGGATAAAGCTAAAGCTGGCAACCGCGGAAACCAGCGAAGCACAGCAACCAATGAGCAGCGGCTTGACACCCAAACATTTTAGCTTGTCGAAGCGGGTGTTTAAACCCACACCAATCAAGGCGATCAAAATAAAGAACTTGGCCACCCAGGTTAAATCCTTGGTGATATTGCGACCCAGTTGCTCACTGACCATCTCGAACAAACCCAAGCTGTTGGCGATCGCCATTAGTAGGAAACCGATCACAAAGCCAGGGACGGCGCTGCGAAATTTGCCCCACAGGCTGATTTTGCCGCCGCAAGCCGAAGTACCGCGATTCATCATCAGCCCAATCCCGACAATCACAAACGCCATCAAGGCGTTGCGGGTGAGCTTCACGGTGGTCGCCAGCTCACCGGCGGCAATGCCGTAACTAAAGCCGGCCGCAACGACTTGCGAGGTATCGTTGACCGCCGTCCCGGCCCAAACACCGAAAAACTTTTGCGAGAGATCAAGCACGTGGCCGAGGATTGGGTAGAAAAAAACGGCCAAGGTGCCAAACAAAGTATTGGTGGCGATGGCAAAGGAAACTTCCTCATCGGCGGCGTCAATCACCGGGGCGGTGCAGGTAATGGCGGTGTTGCCGCAAATGGAGGTGCCAACCCCAATCAGCAAGCCCAATTTCGGCGAAATGCCCGCCCAGCGCGATAACAGGTGCGTCAGTATGAGGGCGGTCAAAATCAAACCGACGATCAGCAGCAACACATCCCCGCCGATTTCGCCAATTTGTTGCAGCGACAAACGCGCGCCCAACAGCACAATCGAAGCTTTGAGAATCAACCCAAAAGCCGTGCGAATACCGGGTTCTAACGATGCCGGTAAGGTCATAAAATTCCCGAGCGCCAGACCGATCGCCATGCCGAGCACGGCCTCGCCCATTACGGCGCCGGCCTGTTCAGGCAGGATCGCATGGACCCAACGGATACAGACGGCAATGCCGACAACAAGACAGAGTCCAGGCGCATTGGCCCGAACCCATTCTCCTCCACGAAACATGAAGGTCCCCCCAGATGTTGGTAATTGCGCCTTTACTAGCGCGGCGTAAAGGAAAAACTCCTTTGGAACCAGAACTTCTCACACAACGTCATCCCCCCAGACGACGCCGTCGGTATGGGCAGCATAAGCCATTTAGGCCAAAAAATCTTGCAAAAAGGCGCCCCAATCCCGGGATTGGCGTGTCACCCAAAGAAAAAGCGGTGATCTTGTAAAATCACCATTTTTTTCGGGCCCACAACGGTTTTTTTTCGATTGATTTAAGGGCGAACCCGCGGCAAGACATCCCGCCGTCGCCTGTATGGGCGGGAACCTCGCCAAATTTTGCGTTTCTTCGCCCGTTCATAATGGAAAAACACCGCCAAACGTTGCCATGGTTCAGCGAATACGGCGTCTTTATTGAGGTGCATCGCATCGTGATTAAAGATGGGCTTGCCCCAACCGGCAACGGCAAAAAACCGCTTGTTTAACTGATACTTAGGAGCCTGATGCTATGAAAGAAACCTGCCCCTGCTGTGATAACCCGACCCTTGACGCCCGTAATGTTCACGACATTTGTCCCGTTTGCGATTGGCAAGACGACCCTTTCCAAGCAGAGAACCCAACTTATGCCGGCGGCGCCAACGGGCCCAGCCTCCAAACAGCACGGTTTGTCTATCAAAGGCTCATCCAACGAAAGTCGTCCATTCGCACAGAAAATGAATCCGTTTCGGTCCAACTACCGCCCACCGACGCGGAACCCAAAGAGGCACCCTGACCCCCAACATGAAAAGAGACCGCATCGTCCGGTTGCAAACGCCGGCCAGGGCGCGACCCGTGCCGTTCAGGCAGCCCCAGTCTTTGCGGGAACGGCCCTTTTTTGGGGTTGCAAATGCTTTTGGTCTCCGCGTAAAGAATCCCGGCCGCAGAGAGTGAAAAAATCATTTCACTCCTTTGCCTCATTGAAATATTATCTAGCTCATGCCCGGCTGCCGACGCCGTTCGCCATGTAGTTTTCATCGAAATAGATCTTTGCCGCGCAGGCACAGGCGAAGCTCCGCTAAGATAAGGGCATACACCAAATTTGGGTCACCACAGCACCCTATTCTTTAATGGATAGTCACATCAGGGAGGAATTCATGAGTCAGTTATCGATCTTTTCAGAAATCGGCCGCTTGCGTGCGGTTGCGGTCCACCGACCCGGACCGGAGGTCGATCGCATGACCCCCTCGTTGATGCACGAACTGCTGTTTGACGACATTCTTTTCGGCAAAGAAGCACGCGAAGAACACCGCGACTTTGCGCGCGTGCTCGGCAAAGTTGCCGACCGCGTGTTTGACGTGCAAGAGATGCTGGCCGACAGCTTGGAGCAACCTGGCGCACGCGAACACTTTTTGGATCGTTTCAGTATTCTGCACCGCTTGGGGCCGGCCGACAAGGAACGGCTACAGGAGCTGAGCAACACCGACTTGGCGCACAACGCCGTCGCCGGCTGGTACGAAGACATCGACAACGGCACCAATTACCAGTTCCGTTTCCCGCCGGTGCCCAACCTCTTGTTTATGCGCGATCCCGCTTCGGTCATTGGCAACGGCGTCTCGATTAACCACATGGCCACCGCCGCGCGCCGCCCCGAACCCTTCATCTTAGATACGGTGCTGCGCTTTCACCCCGAGTACCACATCGAAAACGAAAGCAAGATTTGGTTCGATGCCATTCCCAGCTATCTCGGCGGCATTCCCGAACACAACAACACGATTGAAGGCGGCGACACGCTCGTCTTGAGCGAAAACATTCTCGCCATCGGTATAAGCATTCGCACCACGCAAAGCGCCGTCACCATGTTGGCCGAAAAACTGCGCCGCCACACCCAGTTTAAAACCGTATTCGCCGTGTTGATGCCGCATGATCGCGCCGTGATGCACCTCGACACCGTGTTCACGCAAATCGATGAGGAACACTGCTTGGTGTTCCCACCATTTTTCCGCGAAGACAACCCGATCCAAAGCTTGCCGGTGATTCGCATGGACTTAACCTCTTCCTCGCTGCACATCACCTTGGAAGACAACTTCTTGCAAGCCCTGAAAAAAGAGGGTCATGCGCTGAAGCCGGTTTTCTGCGGCGGCAGCAATCGCCTGGATCAGGAACGCGAACAATGGACCGACGGCGCCAACGCCTTCTGCTTGGCGCCCGGTGTCATCCTGGGTTACAGCCGCAACTTGCGCACAGCGGAAGCGCTGGAAAAAGTGGGGTACCGCGTGCTGACCACCGAACAGGCACTCGACGACAGCGTTAACCTGTTGGACGGCAAACGCACCATGATCTTGATTGCCGGCAACGAATTGAGCCGTGCGCGCGGCGGCGCCCGGTGCATGACCTTCCCGTTGCAACGGGACGCAATCTAAGGTGGGGCTGGTCTAAAAAGCCGACTTTCACCGACAAAGACGTTTAGGACAGAGGGCTGACGCCGTCCGGCCACGAAAAAGCCCCATCAAAAAGTGGGGCTTTTTTAGTTCAGACGCGAGGCTCACCAACGGGTTGCCTATTCTTTGATCTCAAACGAAAGGAACTGTTCGCGCACGACCATTTCGCCCTCGGGAAATTGCACAACCTGTTCGCGCAAGTAGGGCAAGCCGGTTTTTGAATCGAGCCACAAGATCGCTTGACCGGCCGGAATTTTGCTGACCTCCAGGTCAAACTGAATGCGCATCATTCGGCGATTTTCGAGCGTCTCTTCCTCGAGAAAACGAAAATTGTGGCCGCGCACCCAGTCTTTGACACCACCGCCGGCATGGTCCGGTCCTTGGCCGGAGTGGAGCATGGCCAAGTTGTGAAGCAAACCCATGCGGGTCAGACCAATCCACAGCGCTTCTTCCAGGTGCCGGGGCCGTGTCGCCGTCTGTAACTTGCCTGCGTGCCCGAATTTGAAGGCGTCCTTTCCTGCCGTTACCTGCAAATGCGAGGGTTGCTCCATAAAGTGACCGGTTTGATCTAGGCGTACCTGTTTGCCCTCCACCACCAAGGTCCCCTGATAAGCGGCTTTCACCGCGCCTTCAGCGCTAATTTTCATCTCGACCCGCACCTGCTGTGCCGCCAAAAGGCGCGCTTCCAACGCGGCGAAAACCTGGCCGGCATCAGGCGGCGATAAAAAGGCCGTCATCGCGGATAAAAATAGCAACGGGGTAACCACAAACATTTCATCCTCACTTAAAAAAGCGCAACACACATGCGCCCTGCAGCCACTTAATTAGGGAATGCCCAAGTGTAGCACCGCCACGACCGCGTTCTCTGCTGTTTTCGTTGGATCAACACTTTCCAATACGGGATCCCTCGAGCCAGGTTGCAAAAACATCCCGCCGGGAATAGGACTGGCTTGCGCGCGCCGGCACTGATACATTGAGACCATGAAACCGCACACGCCAACACCGAATTGAAACCGGATATTTTCGGAGGTCACTCACCCATGCACAGCCCTATGAAACCCAATCGTTTACCCAAATTCAAATCCATGCCACGCCTGGTCGTGTGGCTTTTGCTGTGTATCGGCTTGCCGCTGTGGGCCGCGTCGCCCTCCGTTGTTTTCCAATTTCCCAACACCGACTATCCCTGGGCGCTCGGCATCCCTATCCCCTTCTCCGTCGCCGGTCCCGAAGAGGAGCTCACCTACACCTGGACCCTGTCCAACGGCGAAACCCTCTCCGGCCCCAGCCCCAGCTACACCCCGACCGAGCACGGCCCACTGCAGGTCACACTGACCGCTACCAATAGCGCGGGCGAAACCAGCCAACCCGACACGCGTTTCATTTATGTTTACGCCACCGAACGTTTCATCAATGCGCCTGTGATTGAAGGCATTAACCTGTCCGCCAACGCCGTTATCGACGGCCAAACGATCTTTGCCGAGGCATCATTTTCGGACCCCGACTCGGAACCGCCCTACCAGTTTCGTTGGTTTTGGACGGAAAACGGCGTTACCAAACGCTCGGACCAAGAGGTACTCGAGCTCACACCCAACCTCAACTCGGCGACCACCGAAACCATCAACCTGAGCCTGGTCATTCTCGACGAATCCGATAACCCCTCGATTGCGCCGTCGTTTTCGGCGTTTCAAGTCCTGCCGGCGGGTTCCAACCTGCCGCCGCAAGCCACCATTCTCGAGCCGGCTTCGTCCATTATCAAGGTGGTGCAAGGCAATGAAGTCACGTTCCGCGCCGAAGCCCAAGACCCGGAGAACGATTTACCGATCACCTTAACCTGGCTACTCCCAGATGGTTCCATGAGCACTGACAATCCGACTGTCTACCAGTTCGACACCCTCGGTTTCTTTGCCGTGCGCTTGGTCGCGACCGATTCACGCGGGAACCAGGACCCTGCGCGCAATGTCATTTCCATTGAAGTCGTCGCCGAGGATGATAACGACGCGCTCACCAGCGGCACCATTTTCCAGCCACTGCAAGCCACGCGGTTGGCCACCGGTGAAAGCATCATCCTCAGCGGGGTGCCCTCCGGTGTCGACCCCAACCGCGCCGGCCGCTGGCGCATCAGCAACGCCGTGAGTGGCCAAGTCATCGGCGAACTGGAAGGCAACCGACCCGGCCGCTTTCGCTTTGATCAAGCAGGCTTTTACGAGGTCTTTTATTACTTCGACGAGTTCGGCCGCGAGTCACCCAAAAACAACGGTAACATCCGCTGGGTTTCGGTTCATGACCGCGATACCAACCGTGCGCCACGCCTAACCCACGCCGGCGATTTCCTGGTTTTGGCCAAAAACGGCGAACCGGTTGCCCTCGAAGTCGAAGTCGAAGACGAATCACCCAACGACCTCACCTTCTATTGGATCGTCGACAGCATCCTACAACCAAACAGCAACAACACCCGCTTCGATGCCACTTTTAACCTGGCTGCCACCGACTTTGACCGCGGCATTAGTGTACGCAAGGTCGAGGTCATCGGCATTGACGCGTCGGGCAAACCCGCCGACCAGCCCACCGTTTTTTCCATTTACGTGTACCCCGACCGCACACCACCGCTGCTTAACGTCAACCAACTCGGAACCGGCAACACCGTCTACGTGCCGGTCGGCGGAAGCTATGATCTCATACCGCAAATCGAGAATCCCGCTGAATGGCCGCTGTCCTACAGTTGGCGTGCTTATTACACCGACGCCCTGACCGATTCGATTATGGAAAGTAGCCAGGAGGTGCCGCCCGCGCCAACCTTCAACCGACCCGGACTCGCCATCATTGAGTTCAACGCGGAATCCACCGACGGTCAGCAACGCGCCGCCTACGGCTTCATTGTGTGGGTGCAGGTTTACGACCCCAGCGCCCCGCCGGTCACCACCATCACCAAACCACTTTCCGACCAACTCACGATTGAGGCCGGCCACGCCTTGACCTTTGAAGGATTTGTCACCGACCCCAACTTCCTTTCCGGCAACCGCGTCACCAGTTTCAATCGCATCCGTAACCAAATGCGCTGGATCGTCACTCGTGACGGTCAGCCCCATGGCGAATACAGCCAAAACGAACCACGAGTCCTTACTTTTGCGGAAGAAGGCCGCTACCAAGTCAGCCTGCAGACCACCAACAGCATCGGCCTCAGTGCCGCCCAACCGGATCAAATCCAAATCGATGTGGTCGCCGAACGTGGCGACGACGGCTTTGAACCCAACAACACGCGCGACCAAGCCGCCGATATCGATTTAGGCCATTACGGCGCCGTCAGTTTGGGGCCCGAGGACAGCGAAGACTGGTACCGCTTCAACCTGCCAACCGAACGCGCCAGTTTGGAGCTTGAGTTTGACCTGCGCACCAGCCCGGATCCACTGAAGGTCGAAGTCTACCAAGGCGAAACACTGGTCCATCAGGACAGCTTAAGCGCCGGCCAAAAACACCCCTTCAGCTTTCACGGCGGCCAAGCCGGCGACTACCTGCTGTATCTTGCTCTAGACCAAACGACCGCCGCCAAACGCATGCTTTCCTTTGGTTTAACCATCACCGTCAGCCAACCGCGGCTGACCTTCCCCTACCCCAAAACCGACGAAGTCGACCAAACCACGCTTTCGTTGGTCAACGCCGCCGGCGGCGCCGCCCAGGTCACCCTCATCGCACGCAGCCACGCCGGTCAAACGCTTTCGGAACAGGTCTATGAAATCGCCGCACGCGGCGTTTTGGAAAACACCGTCGACAGTTTGTTTCCCGACACCCAAACCCTCGATATCGGCTGGGTTCAAGTGCTTTCCGACCAAAAAATTGAAGGCCTCGCCAGCACCGTCGCCCGCGATAACGAAACCGCCGTCGCCGAAGCAGGCATCGTCGGCACCCTCGAACGCCTGGTGCTGCCGCACATCGCCCAGGATACCGGCCAGTGGTTTACCCAAGCCGCCGTCGTCAACAGTTCCGGTGAAACGCTGGATACGTTGTTCCGTGCCAAAGCCGGTGATTTCAGCGTTGGCGGCATTGCCGGCACCCACCAAAGCCGGCTGTTGGATTTTGAGACCTTCTTCGGTGGTTCCTTGCCGAGCACTGGCTCGGAGTGGGGCCGTTTCGAGGAAAGCACGCAGAACCCCGGTTTGAGCGGCATCGAGCTGTTTGGGACCAAAACCGGCAGCCCGCGTATTTGCGCGCTTAACCTCAGCAGCGACCGCGCCAAAAACCCCAACTTCGTGTTTCAAGGCAAAGACATTTATTTCCCGCACGTCGCCGAAGACACGCAAACCTTTTGGACCGGGATTGCCTTTGTCAACGACGGCGACACCGCCACCCAAGTCCTGTTAACCGCCTACAATCGCGCCGGCGACATCCTTTCCCAGCAAGCCATGACGATGGAACCCAAAGGCAAACAGGTCGGCTTGGCCCCGACGTTTTTCCCCGATTTGGCCGCCGGCACCAAAATCAGTTGGATTCGCCTGCAAACCGAAGGCATCGTTCACGGTTACGCTTTATTTGGCGACAATGACGGCGACAACACCCAACTGGCCGGTTTTCCAGCGGCGACCGGGGGCGCCCGCGAATTGTGTTTCCCCAAAGTCGCTTTTGTGCCGGGCGAAACCTATACCGGTTTGGCCGTCGTTAACCTGTCCGAACAAAACAGCGCCGCCCTGACCTACGAAGCCTACGCGGCCGACGGCACCTTGCTCGGCCAAGTGGCGCGCAACGTAGGACCACGCCAAAAGGATGTGGCCTTGGTGGAAAGCTTGTTCGGCGGCACCCTGCCTGCCGGCACAAGCTGGGTGCGCCTGACCTCCAGCGAACCATTGGCCGGTTTCCAATTAATGGGGCGCTTGGACGGCAAGTACCTGGCCGCAACACTCGCCCAATAACGCGACTACGGCCGTCGCCGCAACCAAACCCTGGCTTTTCCGCAACGATTTGCTAGGGTGTTTGAGGTAAAATAAGCCCTTACGGCGCAACGCCGACCCGCGAATACGCACTTTTATCTGTATAACGCCTGCTCATCACCCAAGCACAAGAGGCCCCTATGTCTTTCGATTTACAAGTCAAAAACATTCGTTTCGACGGTATTTTCCCAGTCAATATTGATTGGTCACCCTGCGGCAAATACATTGCCATGGGCATGGACAACGGCGTTGTCCACATGGTGACGCCCGAGGGCGAAACCGTCTGGCGTTTGGTCGAACCTCATGACGACAAGGTTCGTCGTGTTGTTTTTTCTCCCGACGGTAGCAAACTGGTTTCCACCTCGGTCGACAAGTACTTCTGCATCTGGAACACCGAAGACGGCGAGGAAATCGAAGAACACGAGTTAAACGAACCCGTGCTTTTCCCAGTCTGGTCGCCTGACGGCACACGTCTCTTGATGGACGGTCCCGATTGTCGCCCGATTGTGCGCAACGCCGAGACCTTCGAAATTGAATACGAAGGCGTCGAACACTACGAACACAATACCGCTGTCGCCTGGGGTCCCAAGGATGTCATCGCCAGCGGTTCCTTCGATAACTTCGTTCACTTAATCGACTTAAAAGAAAAAGAGTACCTTTACTCGCTGACCTGCTTTAAAGAAGAGATCGTCAGCTTGTGCCCACTCAAACGCGACGGTTACTTTTTGGTGACCGGTGTCGCCGACGGCCAACTGACCTTGCACGACATCGACTCCGGCATGGAACTGATGAACACGCAAGCCCATAAAGGTCGCATCAACGACATCAAGTCCAGTAACGACGGCCGTGCTTTTGCCACCGCCGGCGCCGACAACACGGTGCGCATCTACAGCAGCGACCTGCTCACCGAGTTCTTGAGTTTTCCCTACTTCCAAAACGAAGTATGCTCGGTCGCCTTCAGCCCCGACGGCAAGTTCCTGGCCACAGCCTCGATTTTCGAAGGCCTCACGATTTGGGACATCGGCGCCTGGTACCCCGACGGTTTTTAAATCATGCGGTGAACAATCGGATCAATGCCGGTATGCATTATACCGGCACCGGTCGCATTGCCCGGGCCCGTGTAGGGCTGGTGTCAAATGGACCGGGAAGGCCAACTTAGTACCAAACCGTTGCGGTAGGCGCATTTTGCTCAAGCCGGCGAGCCGCTCTAAACCGTCAAGACAAGGCCGAAAACACGACGGCGGTAGCCCAAGGCATCAGCCGATGAGGCGCAGCGCCTCATATTCACCGCTAAGAAACCATTTGCACACCGGTTGTATTGCGGGGTTAAGTACCGCACATACGTGCTTTACCCCGTCCCATTGAGAAAACCTTTCGTCTGAGCGGAAGCAGGAACAGCCATAAATCGATTTAGTTCACCTGTAGGCGTCCTGAATTGAGTAAAGAACGGTGGTCGATTTTCGCGAAACACAGGAACCAAGATTGACGAAAACAGCCGTACACCGGTGCGATGTATGTTCGTAACCTGCTGCAAGCGAAAGTCGTAGGCATCACGGACTCTTTTCGGGTGAAAGACTCAGCCTCATCCCTTTTTATATCTACCGAAACCAACTGGGTTTAAAAATCAAAATGGTGGCAAGCCGGCCCTTTTGACTGCGTTTTTGCACCTGATGCCTTGCTCTTATGATTTTCGAACCCACGCAAATTCCACACACAACTCATCTTTCCTTGTAGATTATCTATTTTTTTTTAAAACTTGGCTCACTCGATTCTTCCATACCCAAGCCGACATTTTCTCAGACGAGGCATCGACCCATCGCCGACCGCCTCGTCTCACAACCTATCGCCCTAACTCTTGGCGACGGCATAACCATGGATCGCCCTAAATCGAGCGTGGACAAGACAAAGGATCAACCATGTTTCGTTTTTTCAGGCTTAAGGCCCTGATTCTGGCAGCCTCACTCGGTATTCTCCATGGGCAAACCCCGCAAACCGCCCAACCAACGCTTCAGCGGATCCCACTTCAAATCATCCCCAACCAACCCAGCCCGCTAACCGGAAAACGCTTGGTCGACGACAACGACGTTACCGCATTTGTGCAAACCAGCATGGGCCGAGTTCTGTTCACGCCCGCCGGCGCATTTACGGCAGCCGCAGCTTCCGGTGACAACGCCGTATCAAACGACCCCACCCCCACCCGCAACGCACCCGACACGCCAAAAACCGTGGTATTCCAAATCGGCTTTTCGCAAAACCAAGTCAACAAAAGGCGCTTGAAACCACGCCTTGCTGAACCCGGCCCAGGCAGCACCAGCTTCTTTAACGGCCCGCAAAGCCAATGGCGCACCAACGTCGCCGGCTATAAAAAAATTGTGTACGACCAGGTTTGGGACGGCATTTCGGTGGAATACCAGGGGTTTACCGAGCGGCTTGGCATGCGGGTTGTTGTTGCACCTTACGCCGATCCCGCGATGGTTCGCCTTGAAACGGGAACCGATTTAAAGCTCTCCGGCAACGGAACTTTGGTTGCGGCATCCGCCGGCGCGGAACTGAAAAGCACCACCCCGGTTGTCTATCAAATCATCGAGGGCCGGCGTCTTGTCCGCAACGCAAGCTACCGCGTTCGCCAAAACACGGCCTTTGGCTTTGTCGTCGACACCTACGACCCTGCCTATGCGCTGTATATTGAACCCAACTTGACCTGGGGTACCTACCTTGGCGGCGGCGGTGGCAGCGGTTCGGATGAAGCCGTCGCCGCGGTTGTTGATGCAGCCGGCAATACCTACTTTACCGGTCTGGCCGAGGCAGCGGATTTCCCCACCACGCCAGGTGCTTACAACACCAACTGGCTGGGTCTCACCGATGTATTTGTCGCAAAATTAAACAGCACCGGCACCGCGTTACTATTCGGCACATTCCTAGGCGGCACTGACGAAGATACCGTGGTCGCCATCGCACTCGCCGAAAACGGTGACCTGGTCCTCGCCGGCACGACGCATTCACCGGCTTTTCCAACCACAAGCGGCGCTTTCGATGAAACCTTCAATGGTGAACAAGACGGCTTTGTCGCCCGCCTCAGCGCAACGGGAAGCGATCTCGTCTATTCGACCTTCCTCGGTGGCGCGGACGACGAGAATATTGAGGACATGGTTCTCGACGCCGCGGGTAACCCCTACCTTAGCGGTGACACCACATCGTCAAACTATCCCATTACCACCGGCGCCTATGACGAAACCTATCAGGGTGATCGAGATGTGATCGTTACCAAGCTCAACGCCGCCGGCTCGGCTCTCGTTTATTCCACCTTTATCGGTGGTGAATCGCTGGAAGTGGGTAGATCCATCGCCGTCGACGACGCCGGCCATGCCTACATCGCCGGCACGACGTGGTCGACTGATTTCCCGCTCACCGCGGGCGCCTATGACGAAAGCATCAACGGCCGCTCGGACGCGTTCCTTTGCAAGCTAAACCCCGCCGGTTCCGAACTGGTTTTCGCATCATTGGTCGGCGGCAGTTCAAATGAACACCTCAGCAAGGTCATTGTCGATAGCGAAGGCAATGCGACCATCTTGGGAGAAACCTTGTCGCCCAACTACCCAACCACCGGCAACGCGTTCAACCAGGCGTACGGCAATTCATATGATCTTTTTGTCACACAATTTAATGCAACCGGCAGCGCTCTGAACTTCTCGACCCTGCTCGGTGGGGAAGGGTGGGATACATCGAGCGACATGGTAGCTGACAGTGATGGGCATTTGGTGATCACCGGTCTCACTTACTCAAGTGATTTCCCAACAACCCCCGGCGCCTTGCACCACGCCTTCGAAAATGACGATCGGATTTTTGTGACGAAACTGCACCGTGACGGCGACGCCCTGGTTTTTTCAGCGTTATTCGGCGGTTCCGGCTCCGAACGTGTCAGCGGCTTAGCCCTTGATGGGCAAGACAACCCCACCATCGTCGGTTACACAACGTCGCGCGATTACCCCACCACCACAGGTGCGCTAAGCGAACACCAAAACGGCAGCACCGATGCAATCGTCACGCGTCTGAACCAAAACGGATCCGCTTTGATTTTTTCGACCTATATCGGCGGTTCGAACGGCGACTACGGCACCTCGGTGGCCGTCAGCCAAGCCGGCAATGCCTACGTGCTCGGGCGCACCTACTCGGCATCGTTCCCCACCACCAGTGGCGTTTTTGACCAGGACTTTAACGGCGATAGTGACTGTTTTGTCGCCAAGCTAGATCCGACCGGCGCCGAGCTGCTTTATTCCGCCTTCTTAGGCGGCTCGAGTCTCGACGCACCAGGTGATATTGCCGTTGATCGTTTCGGCAATGCCTATATCACCGGCTACACGACATCCTATGACTACCCAACCACGGTTGGTGCCTTCTACGAAGGCAGCGGCTTCACCGGCGACCTGTTTGTCACCAAAATTAACCGTACCGGCAGCGCCCTGGAATATTCGACTTATGTTGGCGATACCGGCACGGATTACGGCAGAGGGATTGCGGTCGACGCCGACGGCAACGCTTATGTCACCGGCTATACCAGCTCTTCGAGGTTTCAAGTCACCGCCGGGGCCTGGGATCGCTCCTATAACGGGGGTAATAGCGACGCCTTCATCTTCAAATTGAACAGCGCCGGCTCGGCCATGATTTACAGTACCTTCCTGGGTGATGCCGGGAGCGATTACGGTGAGCGTATTGCCCTGGACACGTCCGGCAACGCTTATGTCACCGGCGAAACCTACTCGTCGGCCTTCCCGACCACCCCAGACGGGTTTGACCGAAGCCACAATGGCGGTCAGGATGTGTTTATCGTCAAGCTCAACACCACCGGTTCCAGGCTGTTCTACAGCACCCTCCTGGGCACAGAAAGCAATGACGAGGTTCATGACATCGCGGTTGATACAAACGGGAACGCCTATGTGACCGGTGAAACTTCTTCGACTAACTTTCCAACGACGCCGGGTGCCTTTGCGGAAACCGCAAATGATCTCGGCAACGCCTTTTTAACCAAGCTCAACGCTTCCGGCACGGCGCCGGCATACAGCACCTACCTTGGCGGCGACCGCTCTGATTACGGCCTCGCTGTAGCGGTGGACGCTTCATCCCAGGCCGTTGTCGTGGGCAAAACCACTTCCGAAGACTTCCCGGTCACAGAAAATGCCTTCGATGACGATATAAACAATTCGAGGGAAGGTTATCTGGTCAAGCTGAACGAGGCCGGAACGGCACTGGTTTACGGAACCTTTATCGGAGGCCCCGGTATCGACGAATGCGCCGACGTGGCACTCGACAGAAACGGCGAGGCTGTCATTACAGGCAGGACCTCTTCTGCTCAATTCCCCACCACGCCGGGCGCCTACGATGAGACGCAAAACGGCCGTGGCGATGCCTTTGTCGCAAAGCTGTGCATTGACTTTGCCGCACAACCAGAGCCGATTTCCGGCCCGATCACCGTTTGCTCATCAACGCCGGGGCTCGTCTACTCGATCCCACCCGTCACCGGCGCAACCGGCTACACGTGGCATCTGCCTAGCGGATCCGTCATGACCGATGGCGCGGGCAGCAACCGCATCACCGTCACTTTCGGATCGGAAGGCGGTGTCATCTCAGTGACCGCCGACAATCAGTGCGGCGCCGGTATCGCGCAGCATCTTTTCGTCACCTTGGGCGAACGCCCCCAGAGCGCACCCTACATTTCCGGCCCCGAAATCGTGTGCCGCGGCGAATCGGAAATCCTGTTTCGCACACCCATCGTTTCATCTGCTGATTACTACCGATGGACTGTTCCCAACGGTGCGGTAATCACCGCCGGCCAAGGCACCAACGAGATCATCGTCACCTTTGGCGCCACTGCCGGTCCCGTAACCGTCACCACGCAAAACGACTGTGGCTCCGCCCCCGGGCGCTCGCAAATGGTTGCCGTCAGCGGTGTTGTTTTCACACGCGCACCGCGCGATCTGGCCGTTTGTCCCGGCGAAGCGGTGCACTGGGAAATCGCCACCAGCGCGGCCGAGCCCACGGGGTTTCAATGGTTTAAGGACGAAGCGCCACTTGCCGGTGAAACCGGTCCAACCCTGACCCTCGCTGCCGTCGGCGCCGCCGACGAAGGCAGATACTACTGTGAAGTACGCGATCTTTGCGGCACGATCCTTTCGAATGTGGCCACCCTAACCATTTCCGACGTTGCCCACCTAACCGCCACGCCTAGCTCCCAAAGTCTCGGGTTAGAAGCACCCGTGTTCGACGCCCACTTCGGCTGTGACGGCACGGATCCCGCCGTTACCTGGCGCGCTGATCCGCCGACACCGCTAATCACGGAAGGCACCCGTGTCACCATGGATCCACCGCCAAATGAAACGACCCGGCTTGAGCTCACCGCCACTGACGCGGCGACGGGTTTTGTCGCGGTGGCCGAAGCCTGGCTGCTTGTTTCTCCCAATGACGGCTATGAAGACCGCAACACAGATGGTTGCAACAATGTCGCCGACATGTGGGAACTCACCCCCTTCTGGCGTCAGGAATTCGCCGGCGACCCCAACGGCGACGGCACCATCAACGTCCTCGATCTGCTCTACATTCCGGTGAGCGATCCTCTCGACTGCAACTAAAACCGAAGGAGCGCTGCTTAGGTAAATTCCCTTGAAGCGGGAGGCGCGACACCGTTCGCGTCTCCTCGCGCCGCCAAAAGGGAAGCGGAAACGCCCTCGCGAAAGCGGAATGGGATAATCGGAACACCTACTTTTCTCGCCAGGTCCGAGCCGGGGTCCAGGCCGTTCCCCGCGCCGTCGCACGCCGATTGGCGACACTCACTTTTTGTCCCTGGAAACGAGACCTTTGCCTCTCACCCACTTCCCCAGTGTGAGCGCCGTGTTTCGTCGGTCTTCGAATCCCGACGACGTTGCATTGCTCCCCCACTCGAGAAAAACCTTTCCTGCGCTTGATCAAGACAGCGGTATTTTCAGAAACAAGGTGGCTCATCGACGATAGAACGCCGAAAAACGGACCTTCATCGTCCCTGCGAGAGGGACGCGGATTTACGCACCTTGTGATCCCAATCTCAATAGCGGCACATCGGAGCGGTCAATTTGTGGTATTAATATTTTAAAAACCACCTCGCTCAAGCCGGTAACCTAAGCCGGCACAAGGACAAACAATGGATAAGTCATTTAAGCGTGCTGCTTGCGTCCTATTTTTAGCCCTTTGCCCCTTTGCCGTATGGGGATCACCGCCGGAAGGCGACTTTTTTGGTGTCTCACACATCACGACCTCACTGCACATCTACCCCAACTTCCTAGAAAGAAACGGCATCCTCGTCCTGTCCCAAGAGCCGAGCGCCAACCCGCGCGTCTATGAGCCAGGCTTCACCGGTTTCCTCGGGACGCCAACCGCCGACTTTGGTTTCGTCGCCCAAGGCGGCGACTTTGAAGGCTTTGATCACGCGGGTCCGGCCTTCCAACATCGCGGCGGTTTGGTACTGCAATATCAAAACCAACGCATTGATTTGGCCCAGTTCCTCATGGTTCCGGAGAAAGGAACCGTCGTTTGGACGCTGCGTGATCAGGACAACAATGTTTGGTTCGAAATGCAGCATCCCCACGCCGAACTTAAATTAGGCATGGCCGTTTTGGAAATGCGCCACATGGATTTAGCCCTGGGCGAGGCCTTCGCCGCGCTACTCGGTGATCCATCGCTACAGGGTTACCACGTCGGTATTGCCGAAACCGAACTCCAGGTCACGGTGCCCGACAGCCTTTATAAAAACCTGCAAGGCTGCGCCCCTGACTTTGAAGGTGAAATCGATATCCTGCTTGAGGACATTAACTTTGTCGGTCAACTTACCGCTGACGAGACCCGCGTGGCGCTGGCGCCCAGCGCTTTGTTGCGCAATATCGGTAAAGCCGACGTCCCTTGGTATCGAGCCATTGCCCCTGACGGTCAGGTTGGCCCGCACCCTTACCTGACAATGAACATGTACCGCATCCAAGACGGGCGCCTCGAACAAATTGGCAGCTCCGATGTCAAACACGCCTTTTTCGCGCTCAACAACGACTGCGATTGCCCCGGCGGCCAAATCCTTTACGCCACCTGCACCGATCTTTATGCCGCCTCCACCAATGGTAATTTCCTCTACCTTGCACCACGTGATGAAGTCACCGCCTTCACCGGTGATTGGACCAGCTTGGGCTCCCATTTCGACGGCGAGCCGGTTGACGATTTCCGCAGTCACGCGGCCAGTGGTCACGATCCCTTCGACCACCGTTTGGTCGTTGATATCGCCGAAATCTCCGACACGGAAGCCAGTTACTTCGTCGATGCCTGGTACATCGTCGGCGGCGACATCAATATTTTCAACAGCATGGGGTATCGCCAGGTTCGCCCCAACCGCAACGGCGCCAACTGGAGCTTCACCCTGATCTCGGCACACACGCCCGGTTCGGTATTAGACCAATGGGCCGACCCGCTCATCGAAAACGAGCAAAATAACAGCCAGGTCGTCGATACCGGTGAAGGTCGCTATGCCGTCGCCGGCAAAACCGAGCAGCGTGGTGACACGCTTCGCTTCCACTACACCTTGTTCAATTACGATTTTGATCGTCAACTCAACCGTTTCGAGATTCCCGTTCCCGCGGGGGCGACCCTCACCGAAATCAATGCCTATGACGGTGACACGCTTACCGAAAACGACTGGACCGCCGAGCAAACGGAAAACAGCTTGGTCTGGACGGCGCCCAGCGGTCAAGGGCTGGATTGGGACCGCTTGATCAGTTTTAGTTTTGATATGGCCGCACAGAGTGAGTCGGCCACAGCCACCATCGGCTATCTAGAAACGGGTGAAACCATGACGGGTAGCGCGACGGTGCCGGTGCCAAATTGCTTGGGCGAAGCCACCTGGCAAGCCAACCTCGACCAATGGCCGAACGAAAGTGTGCTCTGGTTGATCAGCGAACGGGTCGGCATTTGTCCGTTTATTGAACCCTAAGTGGCGCGGCGCGGCCGTGCATCACGGCCACCGTCACTCTAGGTTCACGAATCGATAAGCTGAGAAGAAGCCAAACAGCACAACCACGGACCAACCGGCCACGATCGGGTGAACCAAACCCGATCCGCCCATCTGGCGCAGTGCCTCAAACAAACCCAAAAACAACAGACCGGCGATCAAACCGATACCAACGCCGAAAAAAGTTCCCTTGCGGCCGAATTGAAAACCGAGCGGCATGGCCAACATCATCATGATGAGCGGCACCAAGGGTTGGGCAAGTTTAACGTTTAATTCGGTTTGAAAACTCGGCTCGACATAACCCAAGCGGCGCACATAACGGATGTAGCTCATGAGTTCTTTGATACTGAACTCGGAGGGTCGGCGCCGTTTGCGCATCAAGTCTTCGTGCTGAATGTTAAGCGCGACCGGCTCATGGCGCGCAATCGCGGTCACGGTAGGGCGCATGGCTTGGTCCGGTGTATCACGGAAAAAAGCCCAGGTTTTGCCAGGAGCCGCGGCACGCCATTGCCCGTCGGCAAAAATCGCTTGCGGCAATTCGGTACGCTCGACCAAGGCCTCTTGGTCAGCGCCGAGCCGGAAACGCCGAACGCCAAGCAGGCGTTTGGTGCTGTGATCGTAAACTTGGAAATTAACAATTTCGCCCGGCCCGGTTTTCAGCCACACATCGCGACTAAAAGTCGATTCATTTTTCTGGCGAATCTCGTTACGCAAAGCGGCTGCACGGCGGTTGGCATATGGCAGAAAGGTGTTTGAGATATAAAAGTTAAAAATGGAGGCGCCCAAGCCACATACAACCAGTGGCAAACACAGGCGTTGTAAACTACCACCGGCGGCACGCACAGCCGTTACTTCTTGGTATTTAGACATAACCGCAAAGAGGATCAGTGTGGCGATGAGCAAACACAGAAAGAAGGTCAGATCGAGCATCTCGGGTAATTTAAAACCAAGATAACGAAGGACCACATCCGGCGGGATTTGGTTGCGGGTTACGTGCTTACCCACCTGCGTGTATTCAACCAACAAAGCAAGAACGAGAAGTGAACACTGAACCAACAAAAAAATCGAAAAGAAGCTCTTCGTCACATAGATATCGAGCCGACTGGGAAAAATAAAGGTCTGTGCCGGTGCGCCCTGACGCTTTTCTTGTTTCCCTTTTTTCTTGAGTAGATTAAAGAGCTTTTCAATGGGTAGATACAAAAAGTGACTGACGCGGTCTTGAATGCGTCGCAGCGGCTGGCTCCACCAACGGTTTTTACCGACCTGCAGAATGAAACCACCGATCAGAAACACAATCGTCGGGCCAATCATCCCGACGGCTAAATTGATTTTCTCCTGCGAGGCGGCATCGCGCGCGATCTTGGATACGATAAAGTAGGTGCCAATCAAAAACAAGCTGGTACCGAAACCGCTGCCCTTGCGCATGCGTGCGTGTTTGGCGCCCAAGGGAACGGCGTACAAAGCAAAAACCAAGCAAATAAAGGGGTTAACGATACGCTGGTAGAGCTCAATCGCCAAATCGCGCCGCCGTTTCGGATCGGTCTCCTGCGCCAAATAACGCCTTAAGCGCGGGGTATCGAGTAAGTCGCGCGGCGCGCCTTTAAGACCCAATCCCTCCAACGCGGCCGGCATCGGCAATGAAAGCGTCATTTCAGACGTCGCATAGGTCTTCATGGTTTGGTCTTTAAGGAGATCGATTTTAACAGCGCGAAACAAGTCTAAGTCGCGGTTTTCATAGATCGAAGCATGCTCGGCAATGAGTATTTCTTCTTTTTCTTCAGAAGCGTCGACAAAAAGCAGGTCGGCCAAACGATCATCATCGACCCGATCAACATACAGCATACTTTTACCAAGAGGGTTAATAACACCTGGCTGCAAGTTGGGTAAGGCAATCTCACTAAAGTTACGACTTTCACTAAGCCAAATACGGTTGAGCGTGGGGCCAACCCAGTTCGCAACAACAAATAGAAACAACGACAACATGCCGCCATAAACAAACACCGGCCGACTCAGGCGCCAGAAACTAATGCCCACCACCTGCGGTGCAAGAATTTCGGAGTCGGTACTCAAGCGCCCCATGCCCGCCAAAGCGGCAAAGAGAAAGGACATGGTAATGGTGATAAACAGGAAGCCGGGAATCTCGGAAACGAAAAACAACATCAGCAACGAGTAGGGAATCTCAAACTTACCGCCACTTAATTCGGCCACGGCTGCAAGGGTTTTAATAAAGAAAATACCGTTATAAACCAACATAGCCATAAAAAACGGCCGGTTGATTTCACCAAAAACATAACTATCCAGACGACTCCACAAAGGAAAGAGTCCGAGGCGCGGTAAAAACGGTTTACTAGGCTTTTGGTTTTCCGGTTCCGAAGCCGAAGGCTTTGCAGACATAAGCTTCCAATTCACAATTCGTTAGTGGTAAAGGCAAGTGGATCGCCGACCGGTTGTCACCGGCTTGAAACGCGGTAGTGTAGCACACTTCACGCCAAAATTCGTGCGGGACCCAGCCCAGGAAGGGCGCCCCACGGCACAGGCCGACTGGGGCGGTCGGCACCTTGGCGAAAAGCGCCAAAGGCGACGGTCATTCAGACAAAAACACCCACCGACGCCGCGTTGACGCCGGCAAAAGCAAAGCGCGCGATTGCATCGGCGCGAACCACGCACTTTTTTAGAAAGTTCCTGTATCCTGAGGGGCTGGAATCTAGCGCGCCCCCTGTTGCCAGGAAAAACCGAGTGCAACCGCCGACCTTACCGCTAACGCTGTATCCAACCGAGGACCCTCTTGCCCGAATTGTTTGAAGTTGTTATCGAGCAAATTCCCCGAGATCAGGTGGTGCCATTGCTCACCCACCTGATCCCAAACCCAACCCTCGTTCAAGCACAAATCTGTTCTGAAAACCTGGCTCTTTTTTCTTCGGGTGAGGTCTCCCCAACCGCGGCCCAAACATTTTTGGATGCTCAGGACGGGCTCATTGTCATCGTTTCCCTAACCTCGATGCGTGTCGACGACCTTGTTTTTTTCGATGTTCAATTGCGCATCATTAATGCCGACGGCCGGTACCACCTTGATTTCAATTTCGATGAGGCCCAAAACCGAAGCCTGCCGCAAGATACTTTGGTAACCATGCTTCACAACTTTTCTCGTCGCCTGGCGCGCGAATTTTCAATACCCATCATCTTTGCCGGCCTGGAACCGGCCGAAGACCTCAGGACACAAATTTATGCCTTTAACAGTTCTGACCTAAAGTGAGCTAGTCTCGGCACCACCCTCACTTTTTTAGACGGAACGGTGATTCGCCACGGGTTGTTCACAAACTGAGCGGGCATTGTGGACGCGCGTACCACGAAGCCTCGGTCGCCTGATTTGACTGAGGAACCCGCCGAACGATCGCCGGCCTCGCTTTTCATAGGTTAAGCAGTGGCCGAATACTTGTCGAACCCGGGCGTTCGCGCTAAGATGCGGTTATCCCTCTTTACGTTTTCTGCTCACTCGATCCATGGGAAGGTTTTGAACTCGTGGTCACCTCCGACAACACGACCCGTCACCCCAACCCCTCCGGCGGCGTGCATAAAAACCGGCACGCATCCCATTCAGAAGGAGAACAACCCCAATGGATGCCGAGATGAATCGGCGGATTGAGCGACTGGAGTTCCTGCACAAAGTCGCCATTGAGCTTTCCGCCGAAAAAAATATGGATCGCTTGGTCGAGATCATCCTCGACAAGGCCAAGCACCTCTGTCATGCCGATGCCGGCACCCTTTACCTGCGCACCGACGACGATCATCTGCGCTTTGCCATCATGCGCACCAGCAGCCTGCAAATTGAGCTGGGCGGCACCACGGGAAAAAGGATCAACCTGCCGCCGATTCCCCTCTTCGACAGCCAAACCGACACGCCGAACCACCACAACATCGCCACCTATTCGGCGCTCGAAAAAAAGTCGATTAACATCCCCAATGCCTACAGCCACCAGGGTTTTGACTTTTCCGGCACCAAATCGTTTGATCTGCGCAACGGCTACCGCTCCACCTCTTTCCTGTGCATCCCGCTGGTCAATTACCAAAACCACGTGGTCGGCGTTTTGCAGCTCATTAACGCCACCAACCCACACACAGGCGAGGTCGTTCCCTTTACCGAAGACCTTCAGGAATTCGTCGAAACGCTCGCTTACCAAGCCGCGATTGCTCTCGATAACAACTTGCTGCTGGACGAACAGAAGCAGCTAATGGAAAGCTTCATCAAGCTGCTGGCGGCCGCAATTGACGCCAAGTCGCCCTACACCGGCGGCCACTGTGAACGGGTGCCGGTGATTACCGAACTGCTCGCTAAAGCAGCTTGCGATTGTGAAACGGGACCCTTGGCTGAATTCGACATGGATGATGCGGATTGGTACCAGTTGCGCATCGCCGCGTGGATGCACGACTGCGGCAAGGTCACCACGCCGGTTCACGTGATGGATAAAGCCACCAAACTGGAAACCATTTACGACCGCATCCATTTGGTGCGCACGCGGTTCGAAATCATCAAACGCGATCTTGAAATCGCCATGCTGCGCGAATTGCACGCGCAGCCGGCACAGAAAACGGCGCTGGAGACGCGACTCGCCGAGGAAATCGCCAAACTTGACGACGACTTCGAATTTCTCGAACGCGCCAATACCGGTGGCGAGTACCTGGCCCCGGAAATTCAAGAACGCATTCGTGAAATCGGCATGCGCCGCTTTCGTGAAAACGGGATTGAGCGCTTCCTGCTGAGTGAAGAAGAGATCGGTAACCTGTGTATCGCCAAAGGCACACTGACACCGGAAGAACGGCTTATCATCAACGGGCACATGGTCCAGACCATTCGCATGTTGGAAGCATTGCCTTGGCCGCGAAACTTGAGTGAGGTCCCTGAAATCGCCGGTGGTCACCACGAGAAGATGGACGGCAGCGGTTACCCCAAAGGCCTCTACGCGGGTGACATGTCCATCCCCGCACGCATCATGGCAATCGCCGACGTCTTTGAAGCCTTAACGGCGCAGGATCGGCCCTACAAAAAGGGAAAAACCTTGTCCGAAACCATGCGTATTATGGGTTTCATGAAACGCGACAACCACTTGGACCCCGATTTATTCAACTTGTTTGTTTCCAGCGGCGTCTATCGTGTCTACGGCGAGAAATACCTCCCCGAAGAACTGATTGACGCGGTTGATGAAGCCACGCTGTTGGCGATAGAACCGCAAGCCTTTTCCGCGCCGCCCAAGGAGGAACGCGACAAACGTCGCCGTGACTTTCTGCCACAGTACCGCTTCTAGAAAGGTGCGGGCGGCCGTACGCAAAACGCCGGCCTATCGAGGCGCATGGACGCGGTTTTAAAAGGATCATAAAGGCTTCCAACCAAGGGCGACGCGCCATCGGACAAACGGAAGCAAAGACGCAATCGGCCGCCGGGTGTTAACCCGAGCGGCCGTTGGTTTTTGCTTTAACGCTCGCCGGCGATTGGCTCAATCGGAGCAGGCGCCGCTTTAGCGGCGACGGGTGGCGGTGGCGGTGCACAGCCCGCGAACTGAATCAGCCCAAGAATGTCGACCTCGGTGTTCCAGCCAGGCAAGGCGGCCAGGAGTTCGGCGCGCGCCGTGCACGGTACTTGAACCACGGTGAAGGTCAGGGTTACATCGAGGTTGGTGATGGTAATGGTACCGGTGCGCGAACCGCCGTCGGATTGAGCCACCACAAAGGAAACCCCGCCGTCGCCAACCCCGGCTTGGCCGGCGGTGATGGTAATCCAATCGTCTTGAGTTGTGGCAGTCCAGCTACAGGTCGGCGCGGAAGTGCTGATCTCAAAGCCACCGTTACCGCCATTGTCGAAGAAGGTCGCACTGGTCGCGCTCAAACTCAAATCGCAGGCAACCCGGCCGCTTTGATCGATAGTGAAGGTTTGGTCCTGAACGGAGATGGTCCCGGTTCGTGCGGTGGTTGCGGCATGCTCAGCCACGGTGAAGAGAACACTGCCACTACCGGTACCGGACTGGCCGGTGGTGATGGTGATCCAATCGTCTTGGGTGACCGCCGTCCAACCGCAAGTCGGTAGGTTGGTGATGACCTCAAAACCACCATTGCCGCCGGCAGCGGTGAAACTAATTTGGGTGGGCGCCAAAGAATAGTCACAGGGCACGATACCCGACTGTTGAATGGTGAAGGTTTGATCGCTAACTTGGATGGTGCCGGTACGCGCCTGGTTGGTCGCGTTTTGGGCCACAACATAGGTAACGGTGCCGCTGCCGCTGCCACTTTGACCGGCGGTAATCGTAATCCAATCGTCCTGTGTGCTCGCCGTCCAGGCACAGGACGCGTCGTTGGTGGTCACGCTGAAGCTGCCGTTCCCACCCTGATCGTCGTAAGACGCGGAGAGTGGGTTCAGGCTGTAGGAACAAGCGGCGGCGGCTTGCGACACGGTGAAGGTCTGGTCGGCCACCTGAATGCTGCCGGTTCTGGTGGCAACGGCACTGTTGGCGGCCACGGTGAAACTGACCGTGCCGTTGCCGGTACCACTGGAACCGGCGGTAATCGTAATCCAATCGTCTTGGGTGGTGGCGCTCCAGGTGCAGGTGGCACCGTTGGTTTGCACGGCAAAGGCGTCGGAACCACCGGCGGCGTCGAACGCGAGCGAGGTTGGACTCAAACTGTAGGTGCACACCAGCGCGGCTTGGTTGACGGTGAAGGTCTGTCCACCGGCGGTGATGGTGCCGACCCGTGCGCTGGTTTCGCCATTGGCGGCCACGGTGAAAGATACCGAACCCGTACCGGTGCCACTTGCGCCGGCGGTAATCGTCAACCAATCGTCTTGCGTGGTCGCCGCCCAGGTGCATTCGGCGTTGTTGGTTTGAATGCTAAAGCTGTCGGAGCCACCGTTGGCGTCGACCGACAACGATTCAGGACTAAGGATATAGTCACACACCACCCCGGATTGGGTGATGGTGAAGGTTTGGTTGCCAACGGAAATGGTACCGGTGCGCGAGGCCAAGGTATTGTTGGCGTCGACACTGTAGGAAACCGTGCCGTCGCCGGTGCCGCTCGCACCCGCCGTCACCGCAATCCAATCGTCCTGCGCGCTAGCCGTCCAGGCACAGGTCTGCACGTTGGTGGTGATGGCAAAGGATCCAGAACCGCCCTGATCGTCAAAGGTATTCGAGGTGGGGTTTAAGCTGAAGGTACAACCCAAGCCGGCTTGGGTGATGGTGAAAGTTTGGTCTGCGACCGTAATCGTCGCGCTCCGTGAATCGGTCGTTGGGTTGGCATCCACACTGTAGCTGACGGTACCATCGCCGGTACCGCTCGCGCCCGCCGTTACCGCGACCCAATCATCCTGGGTACTCGCCGTCCAAGCACAGGTTTGCACATTGGTGGTCACCGCAAAACTACCGGACCCACCTTGGTCGTCAAAGCTATTCGAAGTGGGGTTGAGGCTGTAACTGCAAACGGCGCCGGATTGCGTAATCGTGTACGTTTGGTCTTGCACGGTGATCGTGCCGCTACGCGAATCGGTGGTGGCATTGGCGTCGACACTGTAGCTAATCGTGCCGTCGCCGGTGCCACTCGCACCCGCCGTCACCGAAATCCAATCATCCTGGGAGCTTGCCGTCCAGGTGCAGGTCTGCACGTTGGTCGTCACCGCAAAACTACCCGACCCCCCCTGATCGTCGAAACTGTTCGAGGTCGGGTTGAGGCTGTACGTGCAGGGCACACCGCTTTGCGAAATCGTGAACGTTTGGTCTTCGACCGTGATCGTCCCGCTACGCGAATCGATGGTGGCGTTGGCATCGACGCTAAAGCTAACGGTGCCGTCGCCGCTGCCGCTCGCGCCCGCCGTCACCGAAATCCAATTGTCCTGGGAGCTTGCCGTCCAGGCGCAGGTCTGCACGTTGGTGGTCACGGCAAAGCTACCCGAACCGCCCTGCTCGTCAAAACTATCGGAGGTCGGGTTGAGGCTGTAGGTACAGGGCACGCCGCTTTGCGTGATGGTGAAGGTTTGGCCTTGGACCGTGATGGTACCGGTACGCGAATCGGTGGCGGTGTTGGCGGCAACGCTGTAGCTGACGGTGCCGTCGCCGGTGCCACTCGCCCCCGCCGTAATCGAAATCCAGCCGTCCTGCGCGCTTGCCGTCCAAGTACAGGTCTGCACGTTGGTGGTCACGCCGAACGTAGCCGAGCCGCCTTGATCGTCAAAACTGTTCGAGGTTGGGTTCAAGGTATAGGCACAAACCACACCACTTTGGTTAATGGTAAAGGTTTGATCGGCCACCGTGATCGTGCCGCTGCGCGCATCAATGGTGGCATTGGCGGCGACCGTGAAACTCACCGTGCCGCTGCCCGTCCCACTGGATCCGGCCGTAATGGTGATCCAAGCATCGGAAGCAACGGCAGTCCAGGCACAGGTGCCGTCACTGGGTGTCACACTGAAGGCGTCGCTGCCACCTTGGTCGTCATAGCTAATGTTGGTGGGACTCAAAACATAGGTACAGGCGCCGGCGTCTTGGTTGACAGTGAAGGTCTCACCACCAATTAGAATGCTCCCACTGCGCGAGCTGGGCGCGCTATTCTCGGCAACGGTGTAACTCACGGTGCCATTGCCGGTCCCACTCGCGCCGGCGGTGACGGTGATCCAAGCGTCTTGCGATACGGCCGTCCAGGCACAGGCGCTGGGTGCGGTGACGCTCACCGAGGCCGATTCACCGGCAGCGACCGCTTGGTCGCTGGTTGGCGAAATGCTCAGGAAGTCGAGCGGCAGCCGCCAAGCACCGCGGCCGTGGGTAAAGGCATACAGCGTCAACACACAGTCGGTTTCTTGGAAGGTCAGCCATTCGGTGACCACATTGGCGTAACCGGTATTTTCCTGAGCCCAATTGGCGCCGGTATCGGTACTAACGTAGACCCCCAAATCGGTACCCAGGTAAAGCCGTGTGCTGTCGCTGGGATGAACCGCAATCGCGTGAACCGGCAAATCCGGCAGGTTGTTGTCGATATTGGACCATGAAGCACCGCCGTCACTGCTGCGATAGACGTGGTTGACGCCAAAAGTCGAAAAGGTGCAGTAGACAATGTCGGCGTCTTGAGGATCAAAAGCGACGCAGGAAATATAGGCGTCTTGCAACTGTGATTCGCTCCAGCTTGACGCGGAGGTATCGGTGGTGGCGCTGGTAGTGCGGCGAATGTAGCCGTCCTCGGTGCCGGCCAACACCAAATCGGAATTGCCAGGTGCGACCGCAATCGCACTCACCTGCTCACGGGTCGAGGAATTCACCGCCGTCGACGCTTGCGTCCAATTTGCGGCGGCGTCGTCAGTGCGCCACAGGGCGAAGCCACTCGTCCACAAACGATCAGGATCGTTGGGATCCATGACAAAGGGGTTAATAAACAAGCCGGTGTCGGAAATACCACTAACAGCGGAGGAAAAACTGGATCCACCATTGGTCGACTTTCGAATCGAAATGCCGGTGGTTTCCACGTACATGATATCGGTGTTGGTCGGGTTTATTGCAACGTAACCACCGTCACCACCGTTTATTTCCTCCCAACCATTAACACCGGTACCATCGGTACCGAGCAGGGTCCCATTGTCCTGTGTGCCGCCGAAGTAGCTGTCCGTCGCCGGAAACGGCAGGCCATGGTAGAACTGCGTCGCGCCATAGCTGTTGTTGAGCGACGTCCAGACAACGTTATAGGTGCCGTTGACATTACACAACGAATCATTGTCGATGTCGGCAACGGCGGCGCGCGCATTATTGGTCCGAAACACACCGCCGTCGTTGGTCACATACATGGTTTGGTTGGTTGAGCCGTCGTAATCGGGGTGAAAAATGATGTTGTGCTGGTCGGCGTGAACGTACATCGAGGCGGCGTCGTTAACCGCCCAGTGTGAGGCCACGCCCCAATTGGCGCCGCCATCGTTGGAACGGAACAAATCAATACCGCCGGCCCAAACGATGTCCTCATCGACGGGGTCGACTTTAATAATGTTGTCGTACCAGCCTTGATTGGAAAGAAATGAGGAACAGACTTGCGCGAAAGGGTTGGAAAGCAGGAGATCAGCACCGGCCAAAGGGTCGCTGACACGATGGCGGTCGGACCAGTTATCGCCGCCGTCGGTGGAACGAATGACGGCCAGCAAGCCGTAATTGAAACCCGAAATACCCAGGCCGGACAGGTTGGAGGCAAGCAAATAAACGACGTCCTGGTTGGAAGGCGCAATCGCGATCGTGGTGCGGCCCATGTCCGATTCGGTATAAACCGAATTAAAGGTCGTGGTATTGGCGGCGTCGTCATTGCGGTAAATCGTGGCAGTGGTAAAAGTCCCAACTGACGCGAACAGCACATCGGTCGCTTGGTCGGTGCGAATCGCCAGATCGAGGGCACCCCCGGCGACCCCGGCTGTGTAAATGCGTGTCCAATTTTCCCCTGCGTCGGTGGAACGATGGACACCGGTGCGCGTCGCCGCATACACCGTATCGGCAACCGTCGAACTGTAAATAATGTCGTTGACATAGTAGAAGTGGGAAGTGGCCGTGTTGGCCATGTACGTCCAGGTCAGACCGCCGTCACTGGAACGGAAAATGCCCGCACCACGCACCGAGTCGCTGTTAAAAAATCCTTCACCGGTGCCGGCCAGCAAACGGTCGGCGTCGTTGGGGTCACGCGCCAAGCTGCACACCGCCAGATTGGCCATTCCATCACCGGTCGCGGTCCAGTTGGCACCACCGTCGGTGGTGCGGAAAATGCCGCCGGACACCGCGCCGGCCACCATGATATCAGGGCTGGTGGGATGAATCGACAGGCGGCGTGTACGCCCACCGATGTTGCCCGGCCCAAGGTTCGACCAAGAAGCTGTGCCGGCGCCGCGCACCGCTTCGTCACGGCTCATCTCACGGTCCAACAGCGAGCTGAACAACGGCAGGGCCTGGCTTTCCTTTTCAGCCTGGGCCAAGCGTTCCGAATACGTGGTCTTGCTCTCCGCCGGCATCCGTTTATTGTGAAAAAAAGCGGCGGCTTCGGCCGGCTGATCGTAGGGACTTTTGCCGTCTTTAAGCGCAATCTCGTCGCGCAACAGCTCCGAACTCGGCACGGGTTCGGTTTGATTCAACCAAATGACGGTCAATGAAAGCAGTCCCAACAGGACAGGCACAAAGGTGAGGCGAACGTGTTTCATAGCCGGGTTTCCTCCCGTGGCCGAGGTGACCGACAGCGGTCCCCCAATAGCGCACAACGCCGACGATCGCCATAGCGGTGCGATGCGGCGTGCGTGGTGTCATCAAATGGATGCGGTAATGGTTCACTTTATAAAACCATCGGCCGTCAGCCACGCCGGCTGTATTATTCCCCCGTAAAAATTTCAGCAGTAGCGGAACCTGCGTTTTAAAAGACAGATACGACAGCGACCGGAACCCTAGCAATCAACAAAGGTCGGTCGCGGCACCATAAAAAAAACGGCGCCGTCCCCCATGTGGAGAACGACGCCGTGTTGTTTCGTTGCGGTTCGATTAGTGCGTTTTAGCGATCACGCGCTTCCGTCTCGAGTTTGGGTGCGAGCGCGGGTGCGGTTTTGTTCGCAGCTTTGGTGTCCGGCTGTTGTGCGGGCGCACAACCTGACAGCGGCACCAAGGTCAACACATCATTGGTTGGCCAAGCGGAAACCGCTTCCAACAACTGTTCGGTTGGCAGACAGTCACCCTGGAATACGGTGAAGGTCACTGTTTCATCGCTGTTGGTAATGGTGATGGTACCGGACCGATTGGCGCCGGTATCGTTGGTTGTCACGTTGAAGGCCACCGTGCCGTTGCCCACACCGATTTGACCACTGGTGATGACAATCCAACCGTCCTGCGTCGTAGCCGTCCATTGGCAAGTGCTGACATTGGTGGTTACGTTAAAGCTGGAAGAACCGGAAGGTGAATCGAGCACAACCGAATTTGCACTCAAGGTGAGATCACAAGGCGGTGCCGCTTCTTGTACAACAGTGAAGGTTTGACCACCAACTTCGATCGCACCAGTCCGTGTCGCCGTGGCGGTGTTGGCCGCAACCGCGAAGGTGATGGTGCCGTTACCGGTTCCCGACTGACCACTGGTAATGGTGATCCAAGGGAACTGGGTGGTAGGTGCCCAAATACAAGTCTCGGGGTTGGTGGTGATATCGAAAGTCCCTTCGCCACCGTCACTGGTGAAGGTTTCAGATTGTGAACTCAACGTGTACTCACAAACGGAAGCCGCTTGAATGACGGAGAAGGTCTGGTCGGCAACCTGAATCAAGCCAACCCGGCTCGCTGAGCTGGTGTTAACGCCGACCGTGAAAGCAACCGAACCGGCACCGGTACCGGATTGACCGGAAGTGATGGTGATCCAACTGTTTTGCGTGGTCGCTTCCCAGGAGCAAGTAGTGAGGTTGGTGGTGACGTCGAAGGTGCCGTCGCCGCCGGCTTCGCCGAAGCTGCCACTTTGGCTGCTCAACGTGTAGGCACAGGGCACGACCCCTTGCTGGTTAATCGTCAACACTTCGCCTTCAACTTCAATTGTCCCTGTGCGGGGGATGGTGGAGAAGTGTTGGGCGACCGAGTAGGAAATGGTGGTAGAACCACCGCGAGTCGTGTTGATGGTAATCCAGGGATACTGGGTGGTGACTTCGAAGGCACAATTGGCCGGTGAAGGTGTGACGTCAAAGGTGCCGTCGCCACCGGTAGCGGTGAAGGTTGCAGAACCCGCGCTCAAGGCATAGCTACAAGTGCTATCACCGTCTTGGTTAATGGTGAAAACCCGGGAACCGACGCTAATCGTCCCGGTTCGCGCCGTAGACGTGGGGTTCGGTGACACGCTGTACGCGACTTGCCCGCTACCCGTACCTGTCTCGCCGGCCGTAATGCGGATCCAGCTATCTTGGGTGGTCGCACTCCACACACAATTGCCCATCGCGGTAACGTCGAAAGTGCTATCGCCACCACCGGCGTCATATTGCGCGCTGCTCGCCGACAAGGTAATGCTGGTGAGCGGCAAACGGTAGGCACCGCGACCGTGCGTAAAGGCAAACAGGAACAGGCCACAATCGTCGGCTTGGAACTCAATCCATTCGGTCACCACATTGGCATAACCGGTATTTTCCTGGTTCCACGTTGCCCCGGTATCCGTACTAACGAACACACCCAAGTCCGTGCCCACGTAGAGACGCGTGCTGTCAGTGGGGTGAACCGCAATGGTGTGGACAGGAATGTCGGGGATCCCGTTGTCGATGTTGGTCCAGTTTTGGCCGCTATCGGTACTGCGGAAGACGTGGCCGACGCCGAAGGTAGAAATGGTGCAGTAAGCAATGTCGGCATCTTGTGGATCGAAAGCAACCGACGAGATGATACCTTGATCAACCGAGAAAAACGGCCACAGGTCGGAATCATCTTCTTGGGAAGCCACATCACTACGGAACACAACGCCGGCGTTGGTGCCAACCAGTACCAAGTCTGAATTGCCAGGTGCAACAGCAAACGCGGTCATGTTGACGTTAACCGGCGAAGAGGCGCGCGTCCAGTTGGCGGCACCGTCGGAGGTACGCCAAATCGAGTTACCACCCGTCCACAAACGGTTGGAATCGTTGGGGTCCATCAAGAAGGGGTTGATAAAGAGACCGTTGTCGGAAATACCGTTGGTGGCGCTAGAGAAATTCTGGCCACCATCTGTCGATTTCTGAATGGAAATCCCGGTAAATTCAGCGTAAAGAATGTCGGGGTTATTGGGGTCAACCGCGACATAACCACCGTCTCCACCTGAAATCTCAACCCAGTTGTTGGGGCCGGAAGCATCGGAACCGAGGTTGGTTCCGTTATCCTGGGTACCGCCGAAATAAGTGGATCCATCTGGGAAGGGCAAACCATGGTAGAACTGCGTCACACCATAACCATTGTTAAGACTGGTCCAACGCACCTCAAAACCTTCAAGGGTGCTGCAAACCGGACCCGAACTGATTTCACCAACCGGCGAACGCGCGTCGTCGGTGCGGAACACACCGCCGTCACCCGTGGCATACATGGTGCGGTTGGTGATGCCGTCATAAGCGGGGTGGAAAATAATGTTGTGGTTGTCGGCGTGGACGTAGGAGAAGCCCAATGCTAACCAGTGAGACGCCTGTCCCCAAGTGGTGCCGCCGTCATCGGAACGGAAAAGGTCAATACCACCGACCCAAACAACGTCTGAATCAGCAGGGTCAACTTTGATGATGTTGTCGTACCAGCCTTGACTAGAAAGGCTCTGACGACAAAGGAAGACCCAGGGATTGCTTAGCATAAGGTCTGCGCCGCCAATCGGTTCGGAGACGCGATAGGCATCATCCCAATCGTTGCCACCGTTATCCGTGCGAATGACCGCCAACAACGCATTGTTCCTAACGTCGGAAGCGCACAGATAAATGGTGTCCTGGTCGGAAGGCGCAATGGCAATACTGGTACGTGCCATGTTCTCTTCCGTGTAAACCGTTTCGAATACGGCAGTGTTGGCTGCATCGGCGTTACGAAGAATGAAGGCCTGTTCAAAGGTCCCCACCGAAGCAAACACGACGTCGGTTTGCAGGTCAGTACGAATCGCCAGATCTAAGGCACCACCGGAAGGCAGCGGATCCATATCTAGAATGTTTGTCCAGGAATCGCCACCATCCGTGGTGCGGAAAATACCACTCCGGGTCGCCGCATAGGCGGTGTTGGGCTGGGTGTGACTGAACACAATGTCGTTTACCCGGTGGAAGTCCGTTGTGTTAGTTGCCGTGAGCTGTGCCCAAGTTAAGCCGCCGTCCATCGATTTAAAGATCCCGGCACCGCGAACCCCATCAATGTTGAAGAACCCCTCACCGGTGCCGGCGAGGATTACGTTGGCATCGGATGGATCCATCGCCATACTACACACGGCAAGGTTGGCCATCATGTCGCCGGTCGGCGTCCAACTCAAACCACCATCCATCGTCACCCAGGTCCCGCCGGCTACACCGCCGGCTACCATATGACTGGGGTTGTTCGGGTTGATAACCATGGCACGAGTACGGCCGCCAACGTTGCCGGGTCCTAACTCTTCCCAACTCTCTGCTCCGCCGCGAATTGCTTCGCCGGGTTCCATTAGCCGTTCGGCGCGCGAGCTGTACACCGGCATACTTTGAGTAGCCCGGTAGGCAGGCGCAAAAAGATCGTAATAACTCGCCTTGGTGTCCTTAGGCATCCGTTTTTCGAAAAAATACGCATTGGCTTCGGCCGGCGCATCGTATGGCTTAGCATTTTTTTTAACGATGGTTTCGGCGCGAGGCGAAAGCCGTGATTCAGTTGAAGGGCTTTGTTGCAGGTACCAAAGCCCAGTCAAGGATGTGAGTCCGACAAGAACGAACACAAGAGAAACGTGAATTTTTTTCATCGCAGAGCGACCTCCCCTGGCAATAGACAAATGAAAAACACCCCAAACGAGCGCAGCAACCCACGACAGTAATCCGGTGTTGCGGTATACAAATCTGCGCGATGGAGATGTGAAATTGTGACAGGCTTATTGTAGTCCCACCCATCACCATAAGCCCAGCGAGAATCTGTATTTTTCAGCCGTAACCCAAAAATAAGTACGGGCGGAAGTGAAGACTCGGCACCTAATACCAGCCGCCGCCACACGAGAAAACTCTCCGCAAGCCTCTTTTTTGTAAACATGAACCACGCCCTAAATCCCTATTCACAAACAAAAGAAACCACCTTCCGTAAGCAAGCAAAACCACACCCAAGGTTATTCGTCAGAAAATCCTGACAGACATGCCACAACGTCACAACACGAGAAGAAAAAATGGCCGGCTGGGGGAAGGGCGTGTCTCACAAGGAGCTTGCCCTGATCACTTCACAGCGCCAGACCGCAGCAAAAGGCGAGCATGTTCTGACCCACCCGCACCGCGACAAAAAATATCGCCCACGGGGACGCGTTGCGGTTTGTCGCTGCCCGGTCCTGAGCGTCTTCACCCATACCAGCAGGAACGCATATACAGTCAGACATCAACGCTTTTCACATCCAAATGCTTGGCCATACCGGGGTTGGATCTCCGGAACGGTCCGCCAAGCGGGATGCCCTCCCAGCACAAAAAGCGTTCGTTTTTCGTGGATATGCCACAAAACCACCTAAAAAATCCAAAAAAATCACCGGCTTAAATTAGACCCTAGATGAACCAAGAAGCACCACAAACCATCCAGAGAGCCTGATCAAAATCAACAATCCACACCGACTCAAACCGAAATTACCTATTTGTTACGGAATCGCAGAAAATCCAAACCTAACCAATCTCCAACAAGCTCGCCCGCCCCCCGAGTTAAAATACCCATCGTCAACAACTTTTCCATCAGACACCACTCCAGACATTCTAATAAAAAACCTAAAATCATCACACGATAGCTAGATAACGAAAAACCAAACCTATAGAATCAATTTTTTTTCAACCAACATCGAGACATTTTTGAGATTTTCTCCAGAATGATTATGACCTGAACCAAGCGATTTTGAGCAATTTCATCCACCCGAATCGCTCAGTTCAGGCATGAATCAAGAATTTCATCCCAAAACTCTGTCTATTTTTTGATTTACAAACATAATTGATCGTTAAGACTCACCAAAACTCGTATGTCCGCAAAGTTGTGTGTGAATGTCTCCAGACCATCACCTGCAAAAATCGCGAATTAAAAATACAACTCTTTTACAGATTCCCGCCGCCAAACAAAGACGCATTTAAATACTGAGCGAGGTAAGTTTTTCTCTACGGAGAGCAAAACTCAGCCAATGAGGGTCTTCCTGAATCCGGCAAAGGTTATGGTTTTGCCCCTTAGAGCAAGAGCTTACTGCAAGACTGATGAAAATCGATAACAGACGCCAAAAGAACGCTTTCCTTAACCTTTGACAACACAGGCGATCTTATTCAGTAAGGGCTTTCCTGCAAACGGCCAGATCACATTCCTCCTGGGGAGCATTTGACATCGCCGATCAAAAACAAGCACAAACTGCTTTAATTATTCATATTTTTTTTAAAAAAAGATGCAACGTTTATTCAGTTCACAACGCATCCACACATGAAGCGGGTCTTTCATACAGCATGTTTTACCAGTGAAAACTTTTCGAAAATCGCTCCTTTCTGTCGCCAGAAGATCAGCTCAAAAGAAAGCTTCCATAAAACTAACATTCGGCCACCTACTATTGAATATACAAACTAGACTATTCGGACACCAGAACCCCACAAAACACACAATGTATCGATCCACTAAACTCTCGAAAAAGTGTCACATCCGGCTTTCACTCTAACGAGACTTACTTTTATATATATTATCGTCAAACATATTCCTTACATAACATTCAATACGCCCTCAACCTCACCAATATCAGCCCACATGAGTGACATTTTAGGTCACCGCAAGGTAGGTCCAGATATTTTGTGGCATACGTGAAAAACGACAAAAGAACCACCGGCCTTTAATACCATCACCCAAGCGCAAAACCAGAAGCTTGCTCCCGCCCAGGAAAAGTAAACCGGATTGAAGTGGATCGAAGCACTGTTACCAACACTGACCAGCCTGCCGTGGTCACAAACACACCGTCGTTGGGGTCGGCATCATGAAACCACAGAGAGATGGTGAACGCATCAGCCGGACGCCCAACAAATTCGAAGACACTCTTGCCCGGGCCTGTCTAGAAAAACGGGGAAATCCCACAGGGCGACCCGAGAATAAAAATCAGTCGGCTTAGCTCAGTGGTAAAACCACCGTTGCGGTGGTACCTTCGCCCGGCGTGCTGCGGATGGTTAAGGCGCCGCTATGAACTTCGGCGATCAGTTTGCACAGGTGCAACCCTAAGCCGTCGTCTTCTTCGGGGCGACTTTCCTGGTAGGGCGCCACGTGGCTGAAGGCTTCTTCGTGCATGCCTTCGCCTTCGTCGGCGACACAGATAATATAAGCGCTGCCGGCCACTTTTCCCTTCACCACCACGTCCGATTTCGGATTGGAGTAAGCCATGGCGTTTTCCAGCAGCTCGTTGAGCAGGATTTTTAACTCGTCGAAGGAAATGGACACGGTCGCCAGCTTTAAATCGAAGCGCACGTGGGCGCAGCGGTTGAAACGCGCCACCAAATGGCTGAGCACTTTTTCCACGGCGGGCTGCCACACGGCGCAGCGTTTGGCCTGCATGGCGTTAAGCGTGGCAGGGTCACGCAGGGCCTGGTTCAAACGCTGGTGCAAGGCTTCCTTTTCCTCGCGCGAAATCGGCGCCAACGGCGGCTCCGGGACAAGCGCAGCATTTTGGCTTAAATTGGGACAGGGCACGATTTCGGCCTCAGCACAGCAAGCCTCGGCCGCTGTCCACGTCTCAATCGTTTTTTGTGCTGCGTTGCCTTGCGTCATACCGGGGTTCCTCCAGGTTTGTCCCTCGCTGCTGCGCGAGGAGGATCGATGGGTTGGATGAAAATACGGCTACCGAAGCGGTACCGTCGTGAAGCGGGGCGGCGGCCAAACCGCTAAAATATGCGGGGCCTTTGTCGGAAAACGCCGCTTGAAGGACGGCGTTGCGATGGTTGCGACCAAATCCATTCAGAATGAAAGGAGGATCGCACCGGCTTAGCGGCCGGGTTTGCCAATCTGATAACTTGCGATGAATCCCAAAAAGGACCATCCGAAGGGTGCGATGCGGCAGAACAATCGCGCGGTTGGTAGAATCAAACGATTCACGCGCGGGTTTTGTTTTGAAGGTTTGGGTTGGAACAGAAAAAGGTTGAATGGGAATCACAACCAAAAGGTCGGCCCCTCAACACCAACAAAAAGGACAACGGCACCAGGGTGCGACGCCGGCCAAAGGTGTGCTGATCCAGACAAGGTTCCGCAGCATACCGATTGGGTAGCGCGGCAACGGCGTGACACCGTCGCGCAAAAGTTCCCGCGAAATGCGAAAACCGATGCTAGTGTAGCCTGATCTCGAAATATTTGCACCGTATTATTGGTCAAAAACCATCGATAAGTAGTATTTTTTACATGTTTTTGACGTAAACACCGCAAAAGGTGTCAAGCCGACGGCGGGGTTATCCAAACCAAGGAAAGGTCAAAAAAACACACTCTCAAAATTCCAAAGCCGTGGATAAAAAGGTTTTCCGCCAGGTTTCATTTATTCAACAAGCAGGCAACGATCTGTCCCATGAAGTGCAAACCACGCGCACGCAATCCAAGCAATCCTGCTTTAAAGCGCCACTCTCGCAGGAATAACCATACACGCTCCAACAGCCTTGCCGCTGGATTTGCGGAAAAAAGCAAATCGCCCGACGGGCCTCAACAGCAGGAGGCGGCGAAATTAACCGCGCTGATAGGTCAACCATTGTTGCGCCAAAGCCCGCTCGAACAACATTAAAGCCTGACAACGGGGACAACGCGCGCGCGCGTGTTTGGCGGGATCGGCCGGCAAACGCACCTTCTGGGCACACACAAAACACTGACACACATCGCCCGGATTGGCCTGGAACAAGGCGGCGGGTTGACCGCGCTTGGCGAACAATTTACCACTCGCCCCTTGGTTCTGAATGGCCTGGTAAGCCTGCTTAATCTGCGCAAAACGCTCGGCGGCCAGCTCCTGAAGCTCGGGCGAAGCGCTCTGATGGCGATCTGGATGGTAGGCGATGCTTTTCTCACGAAAGGCGGTTTTAACCTGCTTGGCATCGGCTTGCGGGCTGATGCCCAAGGTTTTGTAGGCGTCTTCGCCAATTTGGCGATAGTAGGGCCGGCGACAGAGTTGAAACTCCTCGGGCGAAGCACCCATGCGATCGGCGAACTGTTGAATACAGGCAAGACGCTGTTCACCCAACTGGTGATCACGCGCGGCGACGCGCCAGGCGTACATCAACAGCGATAAACGCAGCTCTGGACGCTCGCGGGCGGTCTCGAACAAACGCTGCGTCATGCCGGTGTGGTCCTGGACACCGTTAACCAAAGTGGTCACGGCCGGTCGCGGCAAGGAGGGCGCCAGGGCGGCGCAAATATCGACAATCAGCTCGCGCTCGCCTTCGCTCATGGGTCCACCCGATTGGGCGACCTGCGAAAGATAGGCGGCAACGCCTTGCAGCGCAAGGGTGTCGTCTTGCGTGTCGTCTTCTTCCATGTAGGCGTCTAAACGGTGGCCGACCAGCGTACCGACAGCGGCACCGAGCGGGCCCCAAACGGTACCAACGGCGGCACCGAGGACTTTCCATGCCCATCCCATGAGCAACGGCCTCCTGAAAAAAGGTAAAAAAGGGCCGAAAAACACAAAACGCCGTGAGCATGAAGATGTCTCACGGCGTTTGTACGACGACCAGGCGGTTAGCCGGTCATTTTATTTACCAGACGTTGGCGGGACGAGGCTGGCGTTCGCGAGCTTCGTTGACGTTCAAGTTGCGACCGTCGAACTCCATGCCGTTCATCTGTTCGATCGCGTTCAACGCGTCGTCACGGTTCGCGTAGCTGGCGAAAGCGAAACCACGGCTACGACCGGTTTCACGGTCGGTGATCAGGCGAACCTGCTCAACTTCACCATATTGTTCGCAGAGTTCGCGGATTGCGTCCTCTTTGGTACCCCAGCTCAGGTTACCGATAAAAATCTTCATCATGAAATACTTCTCCAAAACAAGCTTGCGACACAGGAAGCATGGGCAGCGGCTTCGCTATATCTGGTGATCATGGGCTACGGACTTAGGGGATAACAATGCTCCCGGATTCACAAGTGACGGTTAGGTCACCCCGGTTTCGCCTTATCCTGCGAGCCACATGTTTACCTAGTTTTGGAAAAATGGACTTATGCTTCTGATTGTCAGGGACAATGAGATACTGCAGATAACGGGAACTGGGAACCATTTTACTGAAAAACCTGTCCAGTAAGAAGTGTAGATAGAAATTCTGTCGAGGTTGAAACGTTTCTGCAATCGTCCATGAAGCGATAAGCTTCAGCGTAAATCACACAAAATCGACGCAACTGGGAACCGGAACGAGCTATCTACTCTAAAAGCCGCGGTGAAAAAGCTCTCACACGCTGACTTTCTGGCTCATTAAAACTGAGATCCGGTGTCATGTCCAGCTAAATCGTGTGAAATTTATGTCAACGACCCCCGAGACAAGCACCAACGCAAAACCGTCGGCTTCCAAGGACTCACGGGGCCGAAAAAGGGCGAAAAAGGGCGCCAAAATGACACTTTTCGCTACAGGGCTTTCCTGCTAGGCTTGGGGTTCGCTCGGCGCGCCTGTGGCGGCTGTTCGGCACCTTAACGAGCCACCGTATTTTTTTCTAAGCGCCGCAAAAATAACCGCATCTCCATCACAAAGGACAGACCCATGCGCGAACTGCTTCCAACCGCTCTCGGCCAATTCCGAATCATCAGCATCACCGAAGGTATCTCCTACCTCGTTTTACTGTTTATCGCGATGCCGCTCAAATATTGGGCCGATATCCCGATGGCGGTGCGTATCGTCGGCTCGGCGCACGGTTTTTTGTTTATCGTTTATATGGTGGCCCTACTGCGCGTGTGGATGGAAGAGGAATGGAAAATATGGAAGGTCGTCACGGCCTTCATCTTATCGGTCATCCCCTTCGGCGCTTTCGTCTTTGAAGTCCCGCTGAAACGGGAATGGCGGCAACGTTACGGAACACCAGAAAACAACGCGCCTTAACCAGGCTTGCGTCCATGACGAAAACAACGAGGAAGGCCGAGAATAGCGCGCCCGCCCGCCGGCAAACGGGCAACCCATCGCTAAAAGGGCGCCCACGCGCGCGACAACAACAAGCCTTAAAACAACTCGTGAATTATCAGGCATTTCCTGGGCAGGACCGGCGCCACATCAAACCCTGAATCCCCTGCTATGACTGCCGTCAGCGACGTTCGGGCGCGAAAAACGGCGCCAAACAAACGTGACCCACCGCACAAAACCACAGATGCCCCCAGTCACAAATCAGCCTTTTGCGGATCGAGACTTAAAATCAAGGGACGAACTACAATCAGGCGCCCGAAGCCGCCATGATGCACAGCGCATGATGGTCGGCACCAAAGACACCGCCAACGTCGGGCCGCGCAACTGCTTTGCACGGCTTACACCGAGCGCCCACCGTTCCCCGCCGCCCTGTTCCCAGCCACAGTCTCAAACCGGACCACACCAGAACAAGGGCTGCCAACCCCGATCCCGCATCTAGTAGCGAAACATTGCACATTATTTCCTACATTTTCGCTTTTTCTCAGAGAGGCACGCAACCAGACCTTTGTTTTTCGCCACCTAATTAACGAGCCGCCGGCTTTTTTTCACAGAGATTAAGTATCTCACATCACGGACAACGGCACCTTGATGAACAAATGGCGAGGAACACTGTAAGGGGATGAACCGGGAAGCCCCATTCCACCCGGACTCAGAATTCCCGGCAAAGGTTGTGTGCTTGCCTGAAAGGAGTTTCCACCATGGCCACCCTCGCCCCCAGCTTCACACCCGATTTCGCCCCGACCGGCCCCTTCCCTATCGTCGAAGACTTCGATTGCCACCTGTTCGACCGACTTGAGCGCATTTACCGCGAAGTCAAACGCGGCTCACTGCTGCCCGATGCGGTCAACATCCTCGGAAACACCTGGATCCGCGAAGCCTACGCGGATGGATTACTCACTGAAGCCAGCTTGCGCGCCTTTTTTGAGGGCCGTTAATCGCAACGCTCTCCCAGCGATCATGCCGCGATTCACCCAAGACCAGGTCGCCACCATGTCCCAACCATTCAGCTTGGGCCGTGCGGCGTGCCCACGTATTTTCATGGTCTTTGTGCGCAAACGGGCCCCACATCTCAATTCCCAAAAAACTAAAATGATATAGATCAAATACTTACCACCAATTCATAAACACCACCAGGCAGTCGAAACAGGTCACACTTCGGTAAGTTTTTGTAAGCCTCGCTTGACAGCTATTTTCCACGCGATGATAGAATCGCGCAGGTCAAGCATGTTGAAATAGTGTTAATCCATGCGATTAAGCCGGTTTTCCTTCTTTCCCTTTTCATCAATCACCGGTATTTTTTCCGTAAATCCAATCTTCACGCCTGCCACAGTTATCCCATCATGCCGCCTCAACGCGGTAAGCGCACCTCGTGCGCCGCAATCGCGGTCACCCCGGCGTCGATCCGTCCAGAATGACCCGTGATTGCGGCTAGGCGCGCCCGTGCCCTTGCCGTTTCATCAAGACGTCATATTCTCAAAACCATCACTGAAGCTGATCAACGATTCCGTTTCGAACGGCTTCGCTAACCAATGCCTAAAATTAGGTTTCTCCGTCGTTGCACGGGTTTTTATTCATGGCCGGCACCACTACGGTTTGCCTTGCGCCCTTAAGCGACGTAATTCCAGAACATTTTCATAACGCGGGGACAGCACGCGACACGGCGAAGCTGTATCTCCGACTGGATGGAAACAGCGTTGGCTTTACGTCCGCCTCAACACAATGTCCCAATGCTTTGAATGACGTTTCATTCATCACCACAGAGGTATTATTTTGAGTCACTCATGGAAAATCATTTTCTCAATTGCACTTCTTCTTAGCGCATCTCAATCCATCCTGTTCGCACAAGACGACCCCGGCGACCCCGCTTGCCAGGTCTGCGATCTCGGCGACATTCTCGGCCTCAACCGCGCCGGCGAATGGAATGTTTACCCATCCATCCAAAAAGCATTTCTCGCGGTCGGCGAAGACGACCTACAACGCGTGGTCGTGTGCCCCGGCTTCTACGAGGAAGTCCCGGTGATGGCCCACTTCAGCGACTTGATCTTTGAAGCGTGCGGCGATGTCACGATACAAGGTTTAACCCTTAAAGATGTCGACAATGTCGTGATCAACGGTTTCACCATCGACGCAAGCGGTTACTGGCAAGGCATCGGCTTGGGTTTCGGTTCAAGCTATGAAAACGACCACGTACTTATTCGCAACTGCGACATCCGCAATTCAGGCGGCGCCGGGGTGCAACTGCGCCCTTGGAACCACAATGTAGTATTGGAAAACTGCAACTTCAGCAACAATGTGCACGGTGTAAGCAGCATTTTGTACGGCGGCCCTTACATTATTCGCAACTGCACCTTCGAAGACAACAGCTTGGGTGCGGTGATGGCGGCGGAAACCACGGTGACCTTAGAAAACAACCGCTTCAGCGGCCACGAGTACTTCGCGATTACGCGCGCACGCAGTTGGGCCGGGGTTAACCTGAGTCACTGGATCACGCTGCGCAACAACCAATTCGAAAACAACGGCGGTTACACGGTGCCCGGCACCCACGACGCCAACCTGGGTAACTTTCACCTCATCATCGACGCAAGCGACGAGCAACCTGGCTACACGCCTTAAACCGAAGCGCTAAATTAAAAAAGGCGCCCTCACGAGGGCGCCTTTTTCGTTGGAACACAATGGTTGGCGATTACTCGAAAGTAATTTCCAGCGTCAAACCAGAGTAGGCGCTGTAGCCGTATTGCATCAGGGTGTAGGTTTTACCGGCGGCTTGTTCGACCACCAGCGCGTCGTTGTTACCGCCATTGGCGGAGACGGCGTCGTAGTTTTGCAACGTCGGTTCACGACCTTCAGCAAGGTAGAGATCACAGTCGCCACTGCCACCGCTCGCACTGATGCGCAAGGTTGCGGCATTGGCGGGAACCACAATGCGGAAGTAACGCGCGGCGCGACGGGAGCCAATCAGCTCGCTGACGGCGCCGGCTTGACGCACGGTGTAGGTCGTATCGGAAGATGCAGCGAACATCAGACCGTCAAAACCACTGTAAGCGTGCAACAAGACGTAAACGGTTTGACCGGCAACGCCGTTCAAATCGATCAACTCACGGTTACCTTGACTCCAAGAGTAGTACTGGTAATCGTTGGTCGTCGGCGTATCACCGATTTTGACGTACATGTCGCTATCACCGCTGCCGCCCATGGTCACCAAGCGCAAGGTGGCTTGATCAGCGGGCACATCGATGCGCATCATGATTTCGCCACCGGTGTTTTCAGCCAAACCAAACAGCGTTGAATTGATGGCTACGGTGGGAATACCTTGGTTTTCCGTAACTTGAATGACGGCTTCCTGCTCAACCGAGGCACCTTTGTCATCGCTAACGGCAACGGAGACCGTGTAAGTACCGGCCGCTTGGTAAACGTGGTTTACGGCCACGCCCTCAAGACTGGTACCGTCACCCATCGACCAGGTGTAAGCCAAGGTGTCGCCGTCGGCGTCTTCAGCAGTTACCGACATGGCAACAGCTTCACCAACATAACCCTGCTCGGGCACTGTCAGTGCGGTAATCACAGGCTCGCGGTTAGCGGCAGGCGTGATGTTCACGGTACCGCGCTCTTCGGCGCGACCACCGCGACCGTCGGTGACGGTCACAACCACATAGTAGGTACCGGCTTGCGCATAACGATGCGTTACACGACTGCCTTCACCACTGTTACCGTCGCCAAAATCCCAAGCGAAGGTCAAGACATCGCCGTCTTCGTCACTAGCATTAACCGTCATGTACACGGCTTCGTCAGCAACGCCGGAGCGAGGAACGACCAAGCTGCTAATCGTTGGCTCGTGGTTTACCGTTTCGCTAACGGTTACGGTTGCATTGCGCGAATCGCGGCCACCGCGGCCGTCAAGCACTTCGAGAGAAACCTCGTATTCTGCGACTTCGTCGTAGGCAACGGAAACACTGGAACCGGTAAGGGTGCGACCGTCGCCGGTCGTCCAACGGAAGGTGAGGTTGTCATTGTCAGGATCGGAAGCGGAAGCGGTAAAAGTAATGGTTTCGCCAACTTTTGCAGTTGACGGAACACGCCATTCACCGATGACCGGATTACGGTTTTCGGTGCGCGTCCCACTTACACGCAGACTCATCGCGGTCACATCTTCGTAGCCGTACAAACCAATCAGAAGCCGTTTGCCGGCAGCGTTGCTGATGTTAATGGTTTCAAAACCGCTGGAGGTTTCTGCCTTCCAATCATTGCGGTTGGTGGTCGGAGGATAACCGTCACCCACGTAGAGGTCCAGATCACCTTCGCCGCGATTGGTCTCAATCACGATATCGCTGTAATCCCGCGTATCGAGATAGAAATAACGGTAGGCACCCCGTGCCACATCAAGGCGGTCACGCGTTTGGCCGGGATTGATGTAGTCGGCGAGTTGCGCTTCTAAAGCAAAGTCAAAAGCACTGACATCGCTTTTGGCGTGCAACAACATGTAGTAGGTCTGCTGCTGCGGCGGGCTAACAACGATGCGTTCGTCGGTACCACTGCCGTTGCTGCGTTGGTCATAGTCGGTAAGCGTCGGTGCACTGCCCTCTTTAAGGTAGAGGTCAACATCGCCACTGCCGTTACGCGTCATCGCAGCCAACTCAGTCCAGTTCGGGGTTGGGTTAACTTTAAACAGACGTGTTTCACCGGCTTGCAGGTCGATGCCTTCACGGGTTTCGCTGTGCCACATGCGTTCAGAACCGTCGGTATCGACAACATCAACAAACACTTGCTGCGAGGCATAACCACGCAGACGACCGTCGTTGACATCGAGCCACACGGACTGGCGGCCGGATTCGTAGAAGGAATACTCAACGGTTTGACCTTCACGACCACGACCCGGACCGAAGCCGGAACGCCAGGTATAAACCAGCGTATCGCCGTCGGCATCCGTCGCTGTAGCTGACAGCGTTACGGTTTGATTGATGGTGGGACGCTGGGGGTTAACCGTTACGGAAGTAATGACCGGGGTTTGGTTGGGTTCGCCGACCGCACTAACCGTAATCAACTGTTCCGTTTCAGCACCAATGGTGTTGGTAACAACCAAACGAATGACATACTCGCCTGCTTTGTCGTAGGCATGGTCAATGTTTTGACCGTTCAGGTAGTAGTCGGGACGCAGGTACCAGCGGTAGGTCATGTCCAAACCGTTGGGGTCGGTGGCCTCAACACTGGCACTGAAGTTGGTGTCGACTTCCACTTGGGCGGGAATGTTGACACGAACGACTTCAGGTGCGAACGGTGAGTTGTCGTCAACCACGCGCACGTCGTCGATCGCACAACGGTTGTTGTTCGAAATAGACGCGCTACCGCGCAGCAACAAACGGATTTGCTTACCGCTGAACTCGGTCAGGTCGATGATGTGTTTGCGCCAGCGGTCCATATTCCACGAACCTTGAGCCGGCGTGCCGACGCGACGGAACCACTCGCCGTCAACAAAAACGTCAACGGAAATTTCAGTGGTGATTGCGCCACGCGTGTAGTGTTGGAAGGTCAAACGCGGGTGCGCCAAAGGACTCAAATCAATACAAGGCGAAAGCAACAGGGCGTCAATGCCGCCGGAAGCAGGTGCGTCGGGCAAGTAGAGGAACATGCCGTCACCGCTTGCATCGCTTTCAGGACCGGTGAAATTGCCATTGCCGTCATTGGAGACGCTCGCAGCAGCCAACCAGTTAGCCTTGTCGTTGCGCAGGTTGATCCATTGACCCAACTGAATACCACCGTCGCCTTCGGTCAAACCGTTGAAATCGTCGGCGAAGCTACCGGTAACCGCAGCGCCGGTCACACCAATACGGTCGGCGGCGACGACTTCATCGCTACCGAACTCATTCGTCACACGCAGCGTTACATCGAAAACACCGGATTGGTTGTAGGTGACAACGGGCATTTCCTCAGTAGAGGTCGCGGGGTTACCACCGGGGAAAGTCCAGTTACGGCTGGTCGGTGAACCAGTCGAGGTGTCGCGGAACTGAACCACCACGCCGTCACAAGAAGGCGTTTCCGTTGCGGTAAAGCCGGCCAAAGGCGCTTCCCGGCTGGCAGAGAAGAGCTCAGATTCCCACATCCCGCGCGAGAAGGTCGCGGCACGCAAGCGCTTGGTGGCGTATTGAATTTCCATTTCGTTGATAATGACGGGCGGCATGCCTTCGTTAAAGCTAATCCAGTCGCTAAAACCGGGTTCGCGATAGAAAACACCCAGGTCGGTACCAACGTAGACACGGTCATTGCCACCGCGATCCTGAACCAAACAGTTGGCATTCACGCGCGGCAGAGTCCCGGTAATGTTGGTCCAAGTGGCGCCGGCATCGTCGGAACGGAAGACGCGGCCGTCAGTCGTGGAAGGGCTGGGACGCACAACAATCCACAACTTGCGTGGATCGGCGTGGTCGGCCAACAGGTTCTGTACCGAGTAACGGGTGTCACCGGCGGGCGCAAAACGGACGGTCGACCAATTGGCGCCACCATCAACACTGCGATAGAACTGATCGGCACCGCTGTTGCCGGCGTACAGAACTTGGTTGTCGGCAGGTGAAATCACGACATAACCCAAGTAACCGGTGCGGAAATCGGAAATTTTCTGCCAGTTATCACCGCGGTCGGTGGACTTGTAAACTTCGGTGTAACCAGCATAGATCACACCTGGCTGACTGGGATCCAACACGTAAGGTGTCACCCAGCCACCGCGAGCCGAAGAACCGCTGTCATCACGCGGTGTGATCACGCGGCTGCTGCCGCCGGCCAGATCGCGACGGTAAATCGGACCATTCTGCGTGCCGTAGTAAACGGTGGTGTCAATGGCGGGGTCAACGGCACATTCCATACCGTCGGCACCGTAGATCTTGCGCCAACCGGCGGCGCTGTGCAGGCTGGTACCGTTGTCCTGAGAACCACCAAGGAAGTGATCGGCGTTTTGTTGGCTCAAGCCCAAGCGATAAAACTGCATAATGTTGAGCGATGCGTTGAGGTGTTGAAAGCTCTCGGCATTGTCGTCACTGCGATAAACACCGCCGTCGCAACCCACGTAGAGCGTGCCGTGGTGGAAGCCCAGGTAGTGAACGTCATCGTGAACGTAACGCTTCCCGGATTCAGAGGAACCGAGGTAGTTCCAGGTATAGCCGCCGTCTTCCGACTGCCAAATTTTGATACCGCCGACATAAATCAGGTCGGGGTTTTCGGGATCAACCGTCAGCGCTTGGTCATACCAAGCTTGGCCGTCGGTGCCACCGTTGTAACGCGCAAACAGGTTGGGTTTGTCGGCGAGCAAAGAGAAGCTGACACCGGCATCGTCGGAACGATAGAAACCCTTAAAGCTGTTACCGTTACTGACGGTTGCGTAAACGCGGTTGGGATCGGCGGGTGACACGGTGATGTGCGAACGACCGCCTGCGAAATCTTCGACCAGGCTCCATGCACGGCCGCCGTCGGTTGAACGGTAGAAGGCACCGTTGCCGGTCATGCCATATAAAATGTTAGCGTCATTGGGTTTTACCGCAATATCGCGGAAGAAGGGATTCTCGCGACTGGAGAGGAACAAACCTGACCAGTTGGCACCGGCGTCGGTAGTTTGGTAAAGGCCGCGATTGGTGGCAATCCAGAGAATGTCGGGATTGTCACGGTGCATTTCAATGTCATACATCATGGTAACGCCGTCGATTTCGGTACGCTGCCAGGTCGCGCCGCCGTCGACGGATTTGAGCACACCGACACTTTTGGTGTGCGTGCTGTTGGGATCACCGGTGATCGCATGCAACACTTCGGTGTCACGAGGATCGACCACCAAACCGTTGCTGCCGAAAGTCGGCATGCCGGCGGTGATGGGCACCCAGAGACGACCAGCGTTAGTGGTTTTCCAAATGCCCGCCGCAGGCGTGCATAAATAAAGGGTTTGCGGGTCGGTCGGGTCGGAAAAAACGCCGTTCACGCGACCAATATCTTTGCCGTTGGGACCGCCATGAGGGCCCAACGCCAGCCAGTTCCCCGAGAACTCAGCGCGTTTCAGATGTTTGCGACGCGCTTCCGATTCCAGCCAAGCCTGCCACAACTCTTGGGTGTGGTTAAAGGTGCCGTTTTCAGAGAGACGCTGTTCGACGAAGTGCTGCCAGCGTTTGAACTGTTTGTGACCGGGTCGACGACCTTCGGTGGGTCGTTTCGCCCAGTAGCCGTCAAAGGCCTGTTTAATTTCCTGATAACGGACATCCGGATCGGACATCATTTTTTGCCAATCACCTGCCACAGTAGAGAGCGACAGGGTAACAACCATGAATAGACTCAAAACGATTTTCATGAAGACAAATCCCTTTTTGGTAAACATAGGACACCCGTTGTGGCGCAAACGCGTCGGATTCGTTGCGCCGCAACGGTTTCACCAAAAGAACCAAGGCGGTACTGCGTCGGACAAGGCAACATCAAGCGCCCAAGCCACGTGCGCCGTCACGCCGGCAAAAAGCCGGATCAAACAGACGGGGCGGTGGGCCCGAGCTTTGGCGGTCGACAAGGCGGCTCGCCAAACCGAAAACAGCAACATCAATGAGTAATAAGGTGAAGATTTCCGAGAGCAAGCAGCTCGGAAAAACCCGCGACCGCGTGATAAGCGAAGGAGGCGAACCATTTCAGTGTGGGAAACACCGGCAAGAAGCCGAACACAACCGAAAGCCAGGGAAGCCGGCAAGGATAACCTTGTCGCGGAAAAGAAATGTCATACAAAACATCTCAAGTCTGAAGCAGAGCGGAAATTATGCCGAAAGCGCGACAGAAGGGCTAAAGTCAAACAAGCCAGCACCCGAGGCTAAGGTGACAGGCGTCACACGGAAGGCAGAGCGGGACAAAAACACGACAAAACTGCGGTTTTTAACGGTTTTTTCTCAATAAATAATGTTTCAAAAAAGATAATGCCAACTGGTTTGACCAGAAATCACCCTCATCATCAACGCATTCCCCGTACACCAAAACCCCATAAGAATCAAACAGAACACGCATCCAACAAGGGTATCACCCATGCCGGCAAGAATCACAAGCGCGCCACAAAGTCAACAACAAGCACCAACGCACCCTTTCAAGCGCTAATCGAGAAAAGATCAATTTTATCCAGCATAGTTTGGTATATCGGCTCATAAACACAAAAACCCCGCTCGGTTTGAGCGGGGTTTTTGTGTAATGAAGGGTCGCGCGCGTGGTTAGTCTTCTTCTTCTTCCTGAATCTCTTTGAGCATGGAACTCATGGCGGATTCATAACACTGCGGGCAAACACTGTGGCTGACGTTGGCAACAGTGTGACCCTGCAAGTACTCGTCAACACGCTGCCAGTAGTTGTCGTCATCGCGAATTTTATGGCAGTACATGCACATCGGCAAAATGCCTTGCAATACCTGGATCTCGTCCATCGCCTTTTGCAGTTCCACCACCTTGCGGTTCAATTCTCTGGTGCGCTCTTCAACAGCTTGTTCCAAATCCTGCACGTAGCGACGCGCCCGCAAACCCAAATTCCATTTTTTGGTTAACGCCAAAGCCATTTGCTTGACTGAAATAACGTCAAACGGCTTGCGCAGGAACATGAGCTGGTCGGTCGTGCCGACTTTGGCGAGAATTTTTTCCCAGGAGTAATCGGAGTAAGCGGTACAAATAACCATCTCTAAGTGGGGCCAACGCTCCCAGATGCGTTTAATCGTCTCAATACCGTCCCAACCGGGCGGCATACGCACATCCATAAACACCAAGGCAAAAGGTTTGCCGTCGGCCTCCGCCTTCTCAACCAACTTAAAGGCTTCCTCACCCTGATAGGCATGGGTCAGCTCGTAATAAGCCGGGTCGGGCGAATTCGAAGAAAGGTCCTGGCCGGCCAAATCACCAAACAACCCCTTTTCCAAATCGTCAAAGGAATCCAACTCTTCCGGTTGGCTGGGAAGGATTTTGGTGAAATCCTCGTGGATCGCGGCGTTGTCGTCGACGATCAAAATGCGGCGATTGCTTTCCTCTTCGGCGTGTTGCTGCTGCTCTTCAACAGCTTTGGTGTTCTGCATCAGTGTCCCCTTCCTTTCCAAATCCAAATCGACCTACCTCTCTCGCGAAGAGCTCCGCGGGGAAAAGGGTCCCGGAAGTGTAACGCATCGGCACCACTCGCGGCGGCACCTCTGTTCCATTCACAAAGGTGAAGCTCAGTCGTGAAAACACGCGGCAACAACCTATTCACTTGAAGACAATGCGTCATAACGGCCTTCACCGGCATGGTCGGCAAGCACGCCACACCACGTTCTTGTTCTTGTTTCAATCCATCGATTGCCATGAGAATGCATGCATCCGATATTATACCCGAACTTGAATCAAGCCAAGGGTGAACTTGACGCGGCTTTCACGTCGCCGGTCGTCTGGAACGAACCGCACCGACGTCTCACTTGCCCATGGGTAAGTGGTTGGATTGTTTATCGCAGCACGTGCACTCGCCAACGCCAAAGCACGCGTTTCAGGCATTCGCGGATGTTTCCCTCGGAAAACATCGCAGGGTTTGGGTCCCAGTTTGCCTGGCCATGCGCCGCATCGCCCGCTTTCGCGCCACGCGACACCAAGCAATTTAACCTTACGACTTATCGTCATCTTGAAACCTTCACTTTACGTTTGCATGCAAGGAAGTCCGCCACAACGAATCTTCCCGACCGACCGAGCCGATCACAACAACCGAAAACAGTACGCATCCGTTTTTCGGCCATGCACAAGCCTCGTCGAACACAGTTAATTCGGTCAAGTTCGAGATTTACTTTAATTACGCGTTTGCCAATAAGCCGTCCGCCCGCGCCCACGATTGCCCCCACAAAGACCGAAACGACAACGCCGCAAGGCACGAAGAGACGAACGCGCAACGATGCGAAACCGCGACTAAAGCCGCACCAACGCCTCAATCGTCATGGATACCGCCCCCATCTCTTCACAAACCTCGCCACGTACCAAATAGGCCTGGTTGTAATCCAGCAAGGGCGCGTACTTGGCATAGGCTTGCGGGAACAGCACCGTTTCATACAGCGCACTTTCATCTTCAAATGTCAAAAAACTCATGGCCTCGTCGTCTTTGGTTTTCACCGTCTTGCCGGTAATCAGCCAACCCGCCAGGCAGACCTTGCGGCCGACAAAACGCGCGATCTCAACAGCGCGAATCCGCGACTCTTTCGCCAAAGCCGCTTTATATAGATGTAACGGATGCAGCGACACCAAAAAACCAAACAAACGCCGCTCCAACGCCAACTTAACCTCGCTCGGGTAATCGTCCATCGCCGGCAAATCCGCAACCGCCACCGGCGCCTCCCATAAATCCTCGTGCTGACGCTGGTGACAAGCAAACCAATGCAGTGCGTGCCAAACCAAGGTCGGCCGGTTGAGCGTCGGTTCCAACACGTCAAAACACCCGGCCAAAATCAAACGCTTACACGCCTCCAGCGGCGGTCGCACGCGCTGTAAGAAATCGCGAAAATCGAGAAACGGCCCCTCTTGGCGTGCGGCGACAATCGTCTCTCGCAATGCCCCTGGAAGACCCTTGATTTGCATCAAACCCATGCGAATCGTCCCGCGATAACCGTAGTAGGCCACGCGACTGCTGTTGATTTCGGGCGGCAACACGGCCAACCCCAAACGCCGCGCGTGCGACAGATAGGCATAAGCCGAGTAAAAGCCGCCCTGGTTTGAGATCACCGCCGCCATGAACTCGGCCGGATAGTGGAATTTGAGAAACGCCGATTTAAAACTGACCAAAGCGTACGAGGCCGAATGCGGCTTGCAAAACGAATAACCCGCAAACGACTGCATCATCGTCCAAATCGTTTCCGCCGCCGCCGTCGTCAAACCGTGCGCCACACAACCCTTGAGAAACTTCTCACGGTAATCAGCCAACACCTTCTGTTTGTCCTTTTTGCTGAGGATCTTGCGCAGACGATCCCCCTCGGAAGCATCGAAACCGGCAACCGCCATCGCCGCCCGCGTGACGTCCTCCTGGTAAATCATCAACCCATGACTCTCGTCCAAGGTCGCTTCGAAGTCAGGGTGAATCGGGCGCCAGTTCGGCTTGCGACCCGGCCGCCGCACCCCGTTTTCATCGCACATCCAGCGATGGCGCTGAATCCAATCGTGGGTCACCTTGTTGGCCGCCGGCCGAATAATCGAAGACACCGCCACCAAGCTCTCAAAATCACCCATGCGCACTTTCTGCAATAACTGACGCGTCGCCGGTGACTCCACGTAAAAACAGCCCATGGTGTTGCCCGAACGAATCAGCTCGCGCGTACGTGGGTCGTCAACCGGGTTCAAAGTGGCGTAATCCATGTCGACCCGATAATTCTCGCGCACCGCCGCCAAACAATCGCGAATAACCGCTAGCGAACGGTTACCGAGAAAGTCCAACTTCACAAAGCCGTAATCCTCGACGCCGTCTTTGTCCCAGGGCACCACGTCATACCCAATCGGCATCGGCCGCAACGGGCAATGGTGGGTGATCGGATCCGGCGTAATTACCACCCCGCCGCAATGCACGCTAATGTGGCGCGGTACCCCCTCTAAACGCCGCGCCAAGGACAAAATCTCCGGCCACGGCTCGTCCAAACGCGGCGCCTCGTGTTTGTCGCGCGACCGCTTGTGCTTCACCAAAGCATGCGACACCTTATCGATCTCGCGATCATCCAAACCGTAAACTTTGGCCAATTCACGCACGGCGGAACGCGCCTGCATACGGTTGTGGTTACACACCATCGCGATGTGCTCGCCGCCGTAACGACGCCACAAGTAATCGCGCACGCGGTCACGCTCATCCCAAGCAAAGTCAATGTCAATGTCGGGCGGGTCTTGGCGGCCAGGATTGAGGAAACGCTCGAAAAAGAGGTTGTGGCGGATGGGATCGACATGGGTGATCCCCAAAGCATAAGACACAATTGATGCCGCCGCGCTGCCGCGTCCACAGGTCAACGAAAAACGACCGACCACGTCTTCAATCACCAAAAAACAGTTGGAAAAGTGCTTGCGACGAATCATGTCCAACTCGCGATCGGCACGCGCGCAAATTTGCGGCGTCAATTGCCCGTAACGCCGCATCAAGCCGGCATACGTCTTGTCGCGCAACGCCTTGTGCTGATCGTCAACCTGCGCCGGCGGAAAAATTAACGAACCAATCGTCGGCACATAAGTACATGCATCGAGAATCTCGCGCGTCGCCCGCAACGCCTTCGGTGTCGTCTCAAAACGCGCCGCCATCTCGTCCACACTCGCCAAGTAACTGGCCGCCGGCATCACCGCCGCGGTATCCAAACGCGATAACTTGCTATTGGTGTCAATCGCACGCAAAACACGGTGCAAATGGTGCGCTTCCGGTGTCACCGTGTACGCATGCGCATTCGCCACGGCCGCCACCCCCCACCGCGCCATCACCCTTTGCGCCCCCACCACATCGCCTGGCCACAAATCGGCGTAAACCTCTGCAGAAGAATGGGTTGTTTCGAGAACGGCATCGCAGTTGGTGATGAGAATAAGGCCTTCGTGCATGTCGCGCAGCGCCCGCGCAAGTGACCATTTCGGGTCGTGGTACAGCGCCGTTAACATGCCACATAGGTTGTGGTATCCCTCGCGCGTCTTCACCAAACAGTGCGCCCACTCGCCGTTGGCTGTTAACTCACAACCCACCACCGGCCGCAAACCGTAGGCGCGACACACCTGCAGATGCTCGACCAACCCGTACAAACCGTTGCGGTCACTCAGCGGAAACACGTCCTGACCGCGCTCACACAATACCCGCGCCAAACCTTCAATCGGCGCCGTCCCCCACATCAACGAATACTGACTGTGCATGCGAATATGCTGAAAATCCGAGCGCACTGCCCGTTTCGCCGTCGCGCGCGGTATCGCCACCGTCACCATCTGCGCCTCCCCTCACCCCGTCTCACGACACTGACCAAACAACTCACCACCGCGCACCACCGCATGACGCCCGAACCGCTTGCGAATCTGATCCAAGTGCGGCGAAACACGGTCGCGGTTTGTTTCTGGAAATAACAACAACTGATTCTGGTCGCGCCCCACCGCCTGGCAACTCAACGACAGGTAACGTACCCGCAAACGCCGGTCACACCATCGGTCGTAATCGCGCAGCAAGGTACGCTGCAAGCTGCGCTCCTGCTGGGTCGGATTAAAACGAAAGCGACGGCGACGCCACACATCGTCGGTAAAACGCAAGGCGACATGCGCCTCGCTGGTTGAAGCCGAAGCCGCCCGTAAACGCGCGCACAAACGCGTCACCATTTGCAACAAGGTCGCCTGAATCACCGCATCGTCATTCGTATCTGGCTGAAAACAGTAGTCTTCACTAAGTGCATCGCGGTCGTGCGGCGGCGTCACCGGGCGCGGATCAACCCCAAAGGCATGCCGGTGCAAACGCAAGCCCTGCGCCCCCGCCGCAAAACCCATCAGGTGGCGCGGCAAACGCTGTATTGCCTGAATCGTGCTCAAGTTCAACTCAAACAGCAGCTTCCGAATCGCTTTATCGTTCCACTCCGGTAAGGCGCGACAAGACAACGGCGCTAAAAAGTCCGGCTCTTCACCGAGCGCCACCGCACACAGAGGCTCGCGCGCCTTTTGCACTTCCTTGGCCGCAATCGTACTCACTAACTTGTTCTGGGCAATCCCCACCGTCGCCGGTAAGCGGAAACGTTCCTTCAAAGCGCGGTTCAGCTTTAACGCCGCATTGTCCCAACTGCCGTACAACGGCCGCATACCGCTCATGTCGATGGCGAAGTGACCGTAAGTCAGCGGCTCCACCACCGGGCTAAAACCCAACACCAAACGCTGTACTTGCTGATGGGCACGGCGATACGCAATTTCGTCCGGGACACACACAGCCACACCGGGAAAATAACGCTGCACGTAACTCAAACTCATGCCTTTGCCGACCCCTAAGGCCTTGGCATCCGGCGAAGCCGCAATCACGGCGGCACGACCGTGCTCAGGCGCAATAACCAACGGTCGCGACCACAAAGACGGCTCGCGCAAACGCTCGACTTGCGTCGCAAAAGCTTCAATATCGAGATGAAAAACAGTCATCACAACCTCTGCTATACGCGGACAGACCTCGGCCGGCACCGTCGCAAAACGGCCGGCGCCAGGCCGGCGATACGGCACTTGAACAAAATTCGGATACACCACGCCTAGGCCGCAAGCGACCACAACGCAACCCACGCGTGGCGGGATCGCGCACCGGGGATGTTAAGGCTTAAGCTTTGGAAATAGGCACCGACAGCATTGCCGCTGCGTCGTAGCGAGACAGATGCAGCGGTTGCCCCAAAACGGGGTGGCGGTGACGCGAATCGCGTCAATGGATTCGAGATGTCGGCATTTGGTGTTCGATTTGGCTCGTGACAAACCACGCCGGACAGCAAACGCCGCTTGTCCCTGACAAACGGGTTTTACGACTCGCTATTCGCGACATAACGGTTGCCGGCGGATACGCGGCGCGCGCACCCACACGACCGCCCGCGACCGACGCGTCGCAACGACGGATTAACATGTGTTCCCGGGCGAATACCGACGACGTCGGCCATCGCACCTCGTTGATAATTAGTCTTTGACGCCCGTGGCCGTGTTGCCCTCTTCGTAACGTCGGTACAATGAATGCACCACGCCGCGAATCTCAAAGCTATCACCGGGGTTGGCGTACAGGGGTTTTAAGGTTGCATTGGCCGGCTGTAAACGAATGCGATCACCTTCGTGGTAATACCGCTTGAGGGTCGCTTCGCCGTTAATCACCGCTACCACGGTCTGCCCGTTGTAAGCCGTGCTGTCACGCCGAATGATGACAATGTCATTGTCGAGAATGCCGTCTTCAATCATCGAATCGCCCTGCACTTCCAAGGCATAAGCTTTGTCGCTCGGCACTTGTCCCGCGGGCACTTCGATGTACTGTTCCGTTTCAATCGCCTCCAAGGGCTGGCCGGCGGCAATACGTCCGAACAAAGGCACACGCACCGCTTGCGGCGGCGGTTCTACCAGTTCAATACTGCGCCGTTTGGCCGGGTCACGAAGGATGAGCTCCGCTTTCTCCAGCACTTTCAGATTCTTCGACATCGCCTGCTGGGTCATGCCGAACATCTTTCCCAACTCCTGAACCGTGGGGACGGGGTCGCCTTTCTCCAGGATTTTCTTCAGCGCTTCATAGATCGTCTTCTGTCGTTCACTTAATCGCAAAGGTTGCCCTCACAAGATGATTACTGAGTCATTTGCGGTTTCACGACCACGCTTTGGTAAAGTCCGCGGTTGCTTTGACAAGCATACCCGATTGACAACGCCCGTTCCACAACCATCTTAGGTTGTGAACCAGTTGTTGTCAACGCAAGCTCGCGTGGTTTTTGGTTGTCATGAACGGCCTCGCTTGAGTACAACGCACACCGTCGGCACTTGGCCTGTCAACCTACGAAAAATTACGATTCAGCACGGGAATCATCTCACCAAGTTGTCGATAAACAACTTGGCTTCTTTGCCCCACGCGCTGACGAATGCCGCAAAAACACTATTTTAAAAAAATTTGAAAGAAATGATCGTAAAAAAAGTATGAATCAATGCCGCCGGAACGATTTTCTCCGAGACTTCTTTCCGATTTTTACCGAAGCCTCGCGCTGTGACACCCTCCCACACACCCACACGCCCTTTTCGCTCGCTTCCCTTCCCTTTGAAACGTAGAATGCCCTAACGGCGTCCCCACTCAATCCCCCGCCGACGCCGCCGTCCGATTGTTGCGCTAGGAGACGTTCATGGTTTTACCCGCCGCCCAACTTGCTTTTGCGCCCGGTACCGAACAGTTTGAGCCCAAGTATTTAATTGCGCTTGACGAGCTCTACCACGCCGGCTGGGCCGCCCGCAAAAAGCGCCGTATTTTGCTCGTCAAAGAAGCCTTGCACCACTTTTGGCCCAAGGGTCATCCCACCCGTTTACTGCATATTACCGGCACCAACGGCAAGGGTTCGGTGGCCCGCTACCTCGCCGACGGACTGCGCTTCACCGGCAACACCGGCACCTGGACCAGCCCCCATGTTTTCGATTACGCCGAGCGCCTGCACATCAACGGCTTGCCCGCCGAACACGCCGAAATCAGCGATATTTACCACAATATTCTCGCGCCCTACCAACACACCCTAATTAAACGCAATCGCGAAGACGCACTCAGCTTTGCCGAACAAGGCGTGCTGCTGGCCTTGCATTTGTTTGCCCGTCGCGCCGTCGGCTGGGGCGTGGTTGAAGTTGGCGCGGGCGGCCGCTACACCGCTCAAACCGCGCTCGACGTTAGCGGTGCGATCCTAACCAACATCGCCGAGGACCACCCCAAAACACTCGGCGAACATCCTTGGCAACGCGCCCTCGAAAAAGCCGGTATTGCTCGAAAAAACAAACCGTTTTTTACAGCCGCAAGCGAACCCGGGTTGTCGTATGTTGTGAAAACCGCACAAAGCGAAGGTGCCGAAGCCTACATTATTAATGGAGACGACGCTGCCGCCGTCCAAGAAGTGCTGCCCCAAAAAGAGCCCGACTTCAAACTGCGCAATCTGGCCCTCGCCTGTCGGGTCATCCAGCATTTCTTTCCCGGCCTCGACTTGGCCACACTGACCGGCAACATGACCCATCACTTGACCGGTCGCTTCGAGCAAATTGCGCCCAACATCATCGCCGACGTCGCCCACAACGCCGACAAAATCATCAAGCTGTGCGATCAGCTACAACTGCGTTATCCGGGCGAAAAGTTCCACTTCATCATCGGGCTCACGCGTTGCCGCGACCCGCGCACGGTGTTCGCGCCGATCTTGCAGTTGGCGGATCGGCTGGTGGTAACCGGCGCCTCTTACGCGGGTCAATCGCCGCGCGAACTCGCCAAAGTGTTGAGCCAAGAGACCTCACATGTCACCGCCATCGACGACCCGGCTAAAGCCTTTGCCCACGAACGCGCCGCCCTCCCCGAAGGCAAGCGACTCGTGCTAACCGGTTCGGCTTACATGATCGACCAAGCACTCAACCCCAACCCCTACGTCAAACACATCAACGCAAGCTTCGGATGGCGCAACCGCGTCGACGGCTAAACAAGCGTTGGACCGGTTAGTTGTGGCCACCGCTGCAGCGGACGTGCGGCAGCTCCAGCAAACGACGGCTCGTTTCCCGCGATGACAAGCCGCCACCTTCGGTAACGTACAGCGAACAGTCGCGAAAACCTTCACCGCGACCGAACGCAACCGAGGTTGGGTTCTTCAACCCAACAGCAATCTCAACCAGCGGCGCGGCTTCGTCCTGAAGTGAGAAGCCAACCACGCGACCTTTGGCGAAATCCGTGCCGTATAACCAGCCACGCTCGCTGTCGACAACAACATCATCGAGCCACGCGGTACTGGGCGAATCCAACACACGATGGGAACGCACTTGCGAACCCGTTTCCAAGTTGTAAACGCGAATCGCGCCGGTGGTTAACTCGGCGACGTAAAGCTCGCGCTTGCGGGCGTCCAATGCCAAGCCGTTGGCGTCGTTTAAGCCCCGCGCAAAGATTTGCGCCGTGCCCTGGTCGAGATCAACACGGTAAACCGCACCCTTCCCTGGCAAAACACCACGCGCGCTGGACACATAAGCGTAACGACCATCAACCACCAACCCGTTCCCACGCGCGGGCAGCTCAGCCACAATGCGATACAACGACGGCGACTCAGCACGAAAGGCAATTAAATAGTTGCGGGCAACATGCCGGCGCCCTTCAAGCCGCACCACCACCGCCAAAACTTCGTCGCGGCGGGCGTCGACATCCAAACCCAGAACCGAACGAAAGTCGCTCTGGAGTCGTTCCATATGATAACGATTGTCATTTTGCTGAAATAAACGCCAGACTTCGCCATGGGTGCTGTCGGAAAAGAATAAGTTTCCGCGACCATCAAAACACTGGTTCTCCAACCAGGCAAAGCCATCGGCCAAGGTCACATCGGCAGCCTGAACCCAAAGGCCCAGCAACAAAACAAGTGCCGTTAAACTCTGTCGTACCATGCCCACATCTCCTGTGTTCCCGGCTTGGCCCACCACCCGAAGGTGCGGTCGGCAAAGCGACGGAACAATTTATGCGGCTCCCACGTCACAACAACTGCGATTTACAACCCATCAATAACGCCGAACCCGTTAGAAACGGCCGACACAATCTATAGCAAATCGATTCAAGGCGAAAAATAGAACTTCCGCGAGAACTCACATGAAATCAAATCTATTCTAAGCGATTTTTGAGAAAAAAACGCGACTTTCTTCGTTTTTTTTTGCAAACACCAGGGTTTTCGCGAAAAAGCACTCTTCCCCTCCTTGGAGCAGGTCAAAAATCCCTAAACTTGTCGTTTTCCCACCCTCACAACACGCTCACGCCTTTTGCGAGCAGAAACCGGCACCCCCGTTCTTTTTCACAATCCTGTCTATTTTCACAGCGCCGTCACCAGGATAAAAGAAACCACGGACCTGAATTCAGCCTGCCGCGCCACGTCAAGTCCCTCCACACCGACAAATCCCTCGCTGTTCGCGGCTTGCTCAGGTAGAATTTAGGCGTGTGTCACGGCAACGCCGCCTTGTGTCAACGAAACCCTTGAGCCGAAACAACTTCAATCCGGCCGTCAGCGATTGTGTCACGAGCTACCCGACATTGTTAAACAACTCGGTCCAAAGGGTTTCTTTCGAAAAGCCGTTTTTCATAGCGACACTGGCGGTCGGCTACGCGAATTACGCAAGACCGATTCGTTCGTTTTGTGGTACGAGGCGTTTGTTTCACGGTTTCGCGCCGCCGTCAAAACCCCGCCCTATCAGCTAAGGCTTGAGGACCGTTTGTGTTAAAGCTCCATGTGATCCCCAGCGAAAGCGAACCTTTTTTCCATACGATTCGCGGTTCGAACCTCATTATCGGCCGTTCGCCCACCGCTGACCTGGTCATCTCCGAACAAAGCATCTCACGACGTCATGCGCGTTTATTTCTACGCAACCAACAATGGTTCATCGAGGATCTCGGCAGCCATAACGGCACCGTTGTCGACGATTACCTCGTCCGTCAACCACACCCGCTGGAACCCGGCGCCGTCATTCGCCTCTCGACCACCAAAATCACCGTGGCCGACACACTTGAGGAAGAAACAACACCCAGCAGCGACGGCGACGACGATGAAACCCACCTCGGCTCGCACCGCTTGTTTAAATCGGCATCGGAAATGCTCGACAGCGCACCCGGCGGCAACATCTTAACGGTGGAAGGCGAACAGGACCTGCGCAAAGCAGCCGACCGCCTTAAACTTCTCAACGAAATTCACTCGGCGCTGTCCAAACCGATCACCCGCGAAGAACTGCTCGATTTGGTGTTGGAACGTATTTTCAGCCTGCTCACACCCGAAGAGGGCGCGGTTTATCTCAAGGGCGACGACGACGAGTTCTACCCGGCGGCGACACGCATCATCGAAGGCGTCAATCGCACTTTTACCTTTTCGCGCAGCCTCATTCGCGAGGTTACCGAAAAACGGGTGGCGGCGCTGGTGGCCGATGCCGAAACCGACGAACGCTTCTCGCACGCCCACAGCTTGGTCGGAACCGGGGTGCGCTCACTTCTGGCCGCACCGCTGCTCGATACCGAAGGCTCGCTCGGCATGATCGTCCTGGTCTCGCGCGCCTTTGTGCGCCAATTTTCGGAAGAAGACATGGCCCTACTGGTTTCGCTGTCGGCCATTGCGGCACTCCACTTGCGCAACATGATGCTGGTGGAAAAGTCGGCAGAACAACTGCGCCAACTCAACCGAACCCTGGAAAAAAAGGTCGCCGAACGCACGCGCGAACTGCAAGCGCGTAACGAAGAGCTGGCCGGCCTCGACCGCGTTGTACGCATGACGAACCGCGAGTTTGCCCCGAACCGCGTGGTACAGACCATCCTTGAGCAAGGCATGTTCCTGTTTCCACAAACCGAACGCGGCGCGTACCTACAGTGGCAGGATCGCAGCCAACATTTCGAGTACGCGGCCACAACCGGCTATGAAACCGACGCCTTGGACGATCAGGGCCTGACGCGCGAAGAGCTGGAAAAAACCTACCTCAATCCCAAAACAGAAATTCACCACGGCATCTACCTCTCGAGCCAAAACCTCGACGAAACCATGTCACCTGATCCCAGCACGACCTTGGTGATGGCGATCAATCACCACAACGAGTTGTTGGGCTGTTTGATTTTGGATTGTTTCTCGCGCACCGACGCCTTTGGCGAAGCGGACGCACGCAAGTTGGAACGCTATCGCGAACACGCCATCTCGGCCTTAGCCAAAGCACGCGGCGTCCAAGAACTCCACGACAAAAACGCGGAAATTTTGCGCAAGCAAAGCCAGCTCATTATGAAAGAGAAGATGGCGTCAATCGGAACCTTGGCGGCAGGCATCGCCCACGAAATCAAGAACCCGCTCAACTTTGTCAACAATTTGTCCGAAGTGGCCGAGGAATTGCTGCGCGACCTCAACGAAAAGCTCAGCAGCAAAAAAGACATGTTCGACGAAGAGACCAACGAAACCATCAACGACCTGATTCGCGATCTGGAGCTCAACGCCGGCGTCACCCGGGAACAGGGCCGCAAGGCCGATCGCATTGTCACCAGCATGATGGACTTGGCGCAAACCAGCAGCAAAAGCTTTCGTAAGGTTGATCTCAACGCACTGGTGGAAAAGTACACACATATGGCGTACCACGGGATTAGCGGTATTGATCCCGAGAACTGCCCGATCTCCATCCAACACGAATTGGACCCCGATCTCGGTTACGTCGATGTCGCGCCACAAAGCATTAGCCGGACGGTACTGAACTTGATCACCAACAGTTTGGAATCGCTGATGCAGAAGTACCAACAGCAGCCGTCCGGTTACCAACCAACGGTGTTGGTGCGAACCAAAGGTTTGGGCGAGCACGTGGCGCTTTCGGTCTACGACAACGGTCTCGGCATTCCGCACGATCACCGCAACCGCATTTTCACCCCATTTTTCACCACCAAACCCGGCGGTAAAAACATCGGCTTGGGTTTGTCGATCGCCTATGACATCGTGGTGCTCGAGCACCACGGCCAGTTCGAAGTCAAAACAGTGGAAGGCGAAAGCTGCGAGATGTACCTGCGTTTCCCACGCCGTCAGCACACAACACAAGAGTAGACGACGCTTACTCGGTGGCGGCGCCCAAATCGGCCCGCAGCCAACGACCGGCGGCCATCACGCTATCCGGTTGTGCCAAAACGTCCAAATCCTCGAGCGGGTTGCCGACAAGCAGCACAAGATCGGCGCGGTAACCGGGCTCAATGCGGCCCAGATGATCACCATAGCCAAGCGCGTCGGCGGCATGGCGGGTAGCCGCCGCCAAGACCTGTTCACGCGACAAGCCAAATGCGGTCAGATGCTTCATTTCCAACAACATATCACGTCCTGGCACAATGTAAGGACCGGCGCCGGGACTGACCAAAAAACGCACGTCGGCTTCATTCAAAATGCGGCACACACGCGCAAAGCTGTCCCACTTGCGCTGTCGTTGCACCAAGTCCTCGGCCGCCTCAGCACCGCTGCCGTAGACTTCCGCCATTTTTTCGGCGAAGGCACGCCATTGAGCAACCACGCTCGCCGGTAGTGCCAAAGCATCCAAGTCGTGCGGCATCCGACCCGCAACGAGATCCTGACGAAGACGGTACCACTGCAAGGTGGGACAAAAATAAACGCCCCGTCCTCGCATAGCTTGAGCAAATGAGCGCAGCCTGTTTTCGTCAGCCGCCAACATCCTCAGAAAACCCTCGGGATGTTCAACCGTGCGCTGACGGGCATCCAACGCAGCCTGAGGATCGACACCCTGAACTAAATGGCCGGCGGTTGGCAGGGAACGCATGGCGGCCCGCGCGGTTAAGCGGCGATAGAAGTCGGTATCAAAGCCGCTGAGGATTTTGACAAAATCGTAGCCTGCGTCGGCAAATTGATCGGCCAAAGCCTCGGGATCGACGTCCATGGCATGACGCCCGCCGATCGCCGGGGAACCCAATACCAGGCGCGGCGCGACAAAATCACCGGCGAGCGCACGAGCGCGCAAACTCAGTTGGCCGGGCGCACCGCGCATGGAGCGCAAAGTGGTCACACCGGCACGCAGGTTCCGCGCAAAGTAATCACGCCAAACAGCCTCGTCCTCAGCGACGGCGGGCAAATGGGCGTGCATATCAATCAAACCCGGCAACAAAACCTTGCCACGCCCCTCAATCACGCGGTAACCGCGTGGGTCGCGATCCGGTTGGTGCGGACCGACGGCTTCGATGCGGTCGGCGACCACAATCACGTCACGTGCGCGCAGCAAACCCCGGCCGTCGAGGGTCACGACGTCTACATTATTAAAGAGAATCGGCGCGGCGCCGCGCCCCGGCAAAACAACCAAAACCGAAAAAACAGACAGGAACCAAAATAACCGCATCACAACACTCCTTCAAACTTCCCCTTCGGGCGGAAAGACGCCATTGTGCCGGCAAAGTGAAAAACGGTGGTCGTCAAGGGGTGCGGGTTTGATGATAAAGCAGTGACACTTTTGTGTGATTTTGGTGAAGTGGCTGCCGCATGACGACACGAAAGGACGGCAAGACGCGGCAAGAACCCAGAAAAAACCAAGAAGATAGACGCCGAGCAAAACCAAAGACGAAAAAAGAGGGTCATCGGTTTAGGAAGCAACGGTCAAAGCGCGAGCGATGGGCGCGGTGAAAGGTTAACGGCGTGAGTGATTTTCGTGAATGACAAAGGGTCACGAAAGGCGTCAAACAGAACCGAAAAAAATCTCACATAGAGTTCAAAGAAAGGCTGGGCCGGCCAGGAAAGCGCGGAATGGATGCGGGCGGGAAAAGCAACAAAAACCTCAAAAAGCGTTCCGCATCGCGGCATAAAGTTGCGTTTAAACAATCTTTAGAATACGGGGTTATTGATCGTCAGAATCTTGTTCTTGTTCCTGTTCAGCGATGCTGCTCAAGAGCGAGCTAAGAATGGCAACTATCAGGCAATAAACAACAAATCCGCCGATGAAGAGCTTTGAAAAAAGCGCTTTATCAATCCATTGGAGGACGACGGCGAGGGCGAAAACCAGGCCGAGCACAAACCAAAAAGCGGTTAAACCGAAAATTATTTTACGAAGTTGATGGGAAGCCAAACCACATCTCCTTAACAAAAATCTAAAAAAGCAAGCCTGGACAAAACAGCAAGAAGCAGGTAGGGGCGGCGCACAAAACCTGCAAAAAAAACGGCTAAATACCGCGTTACCACTGCCTTAATTTACCACTGCCCAAGGCCTGGGCCGAGGTCAAGTTTTGTAAAAGTCCAGTCGAGGGTGGACAAGGATGCTCACATTCTTTAACATAATTTTAACAAAACCCTCAAAGGCATCTAACAAAGCAATGGCAACCTTTGCGGGCTTTGATGAGGGCCGTTGGATCCTGAAATACATCGCATCAGTTTCGGAAACCGTCATAAAGATTCGAACGAAGCGCCTAAAAACCAGGCAACCCTAAAAATGCGAGGCTGTTATCAGAAGAGCAAGCATTTCGGCTAATTCCGACAATTCAGGATCGGTACATTATCTGACGCAACATGCGTCGGCCCTCGTATATCGGGGCGTGGTTCGCTTGCCGGGAACCAGCCCTAGCAACTGGACAGAGCACAAGAGGTCCAACGGCCTCCTTGTCTCTGCGAAACGATGGAGAACGAGTTTGTCCCTAAAACATCAGCAACCTAAGCTCGAGCTTGGAGGGGAGCAATGAAATCATTCAAATTAATGATGTGCGCGTTGTGCATCACGTGGGCAACCTTGGCAATGGCGCAAGGTGTAACGACCGCGAACTTGACGGGTGTCGTAACCGACCCCAGCGATCAACCTTTGCCAGGTGCCGTAATTAACGGTGTTCACGAACCCACGGGCACACGCTACAGCGCAGTAAGTCGCGCTGATGGTCGTTATGACCTGCGCAACGTCCGCGTCGGCGGCCCCTACACGATTACCGCGAGCATGCCGGGCTTCAAAACCCAGCAGCAAAATAACCTCTACCTGAAACTGGGTGATACCCAACAATTAAACTTCAAAATGACAGTTGACGCGGTTGAAGAGACCTTAGTCGTTGTCGCAGAAACCAACGCTTTGATCAACCCCGGCCGTCAAGGCTCCGAAAGCAACGTTTCAACGGAATCCATTGAGAAGTTGCCCACGGTGACCCGTACCCTGACTGATTACACCCGTACCAACCCCTACTTCCAGGATTTCGATAACGACGGCCAAGCCAGTACGTTCTCTGTTGCCGGCCGTAACAACCGTTACAACAGCATCCTGATTGACGGCGCGGTAAACAACGACTTGTTCGGTTTGACCGCTTCCGGTACGCCCGGTGGTCAGGCGGAAGCACCGCCCGTTTCTTTGGAAGCGATCGCGGAACTGCAACTGTTGGTTTCTCCCTACGACGTCCGTCAGGGTGGCTTCTCCGGCGGCGGCGTGAACGCCATCACCAAGTCCGGCACCAACGAGTTCAGCGGCAGTGTCTTCCACTACAGCAAAACCGACAGCCAGTTCGGTGAGTACCTGGACGCCTCCGGCGACACGGTTCAATTGGGCGATTTCGATGAAACCCAAACCGGTTTCAGCATCGGCGGTCCAATCGTTAAAGACAAAGTCTTCTTCTTCGCGTCAGCCGAACAACGTCGTCGCGAAGTACCCACCGGTTTTGAGATCCGTGCCGACAACGCGTCCGGCAGCGGTCAAAACTTCGGTTTCTTGGAAGAAGCACAAGACTTCTTGAACATTCTCTCCACCAACTACGGCTACGATGCCGGTGGTTTGGACGAAATCACGCGCAACACGGACAGCGACACCATTTTCGTACGTTTGGATTTCAACGTTGGTGACAACCATCAGTTGACCTTCCGTCACAACTATGTCGAAGCCGAAAGCTTGATTTTAGGCCCAGATTTGTTCACCTACAACTTCCCCAGCAACGCTCAGTTCTTCCCCAACGAAACCAACTCAACCGTTCTTCAGTTGAACAGTTCTTTGGGCGAGTTCTACAACGAATTCCGCGTTAGCTTCCAAACCATTAAAGACCGTCGTACCGGTACCGGCGATCCGTTCCCATGGGTTGAGATCGAAAACATCGATCCCGACAACAACTTCCCCAACAGCGAATTCCCAGCCCGCATCGGCGACGAATTCGAAGCGGGTACGGAACGTTTCTCAACCCGTAACTCTTTGGACCAAGAGATCATCGAGTTGACCAACGACTTGACCTTCTTCCGCGGCGCCCACACGATCACCGTGGGGACGCACAACGAATTTTTCAAGTTCGACAACTTGTTCATCCGTGAAGCCTTCGGTTCTTACCAGTTCAACACGCTGGATGACTTCCGCAACGGCTGGGCGCGCGCTTATGACTACAGCTTCTCCGCCACCGACAATCCCAACCAGTCCGCCAAATTCGACGCCCAGCAATTGGGTTTCTACGTTGGCGACCAGTGGACGATCAACCCGACCTTCACGGTTACCATGGGTCTGCGTTTGGACATTCCGTTCTTCCCAGACGAACCCACCAAAAACCCCATCTTGGACACCTTCACCTGGTTCCGCGACAACCCCATCGACAACCCCAGTGCCCAAATGGTCACCGGTGGCTTGAGCACCGCTAACACGCCTGACGGCAACATGTTGTGGTCACCACGTGTAGGCTTCAACTGGGACATCAACGGCGACGGCAGCCAGCAGTTGCGCGGTGGTATCGGTATCTTCTCCGGTCGCGCCCCGTACGTTTGGTTATCCAACCAGTACTCCAACACCGGTATCGAGTTCACGCGCATCAGCGCCAGCGTACGCGGCACGGTGGGCGAAGACAACCACATTCCGTTTAACCCGGACCCCAACAACCAACCCGAGTCCATCGACGGTGTTCGCGTTTTCACCAACGAAATCGACGTCATCGACCCCGACTTCAAGTTGCCCCAGGTCATGCGCGGTAACTTGGCGTACGACCACGACCTCGGCTTCTGGGGTATGGTTGCCAGTGCGGAAATCTTGTTCTCTCAAAACAAAAACGAAATTTTGTACCAGAACTTGAACATCATCCCGCAGCGCAACGCCGACGGCAGCATCGCCACCACCTTGGACGGTCGTCCTTTGTGGGAGAACCAAGACAACGATCTGACCGACGTGATCTACCTGACCAACACCAGCGAAGGCGAGCAGTTCTCCTTCAACCTGAAACTGGAACGCCCTTGGCGCGACGGCTTCTACTGGTTCGTCAGCTACTTGTACAACTCGTCTGACTCTGTCAACGATGGTACCAGCAGCCAGGCGTACTCCAACTGGCGTTTCGTCCCCACGTCTACCGATCCCAACAACCCCGAAACCGCCGCGTCTCGCTTCGGCATTGAAGATCGTTTCAGCGCCTCGATCGCTTACGATTACCAATTCGCCGACCGCTTTACCTTCACGGTTTCTGGTTTCTACAACGCTCAGTCCGGTCGTCCGTTCTCTTACATCTTCAACGGCGACGTCAACGGCGACGGCGAACGCAGCAACGACTTGCTGTACGTGCCCGCCTCCATGGACGAAGTTGAATGGCAAGGCCCCAGCGGCATGAGCGAACAAGAGATCTGGAACACCTTCTCTGCTTTTGTTGAAGGCGACGACGGTTTGAACTTCGGTGAAACCGCCGGCCGTAACGAAAGTCGTGCACCATGGCGCCACCAGTTGGATTTGAGCTTTGCCGTCAAAGCCAAATTCAACAAGTACTCTGTACAGGCTTACCTGAACCTCTTCAACATCGCCAACATGTTGGACGACGAAGACGGTTTGGTTGAGTACGTTGGCTTCAGCACCGTACAGTTGATCCGCCACCGCGGTATCAACGACGAAGGCAAACACATCTACCAGTTGAACCTGACCGACCTGGACAACCGTTTCACGACGGATGACCTGCGTTCGCGTTGGCAGGGTCAATTCGGTCTGCGTTTCAGCTTCTAAGCCGAAACCAACACCGAAACCCAATTGAGAAAGGGGTCGCTACGGCGGCCCCTTTTTTATGCCTATCAAAGCACGGCTCACGCCAGGCTCAACCCTTGCGAGAAAACACACACTTTCGAGTTTTCTCACTTTTCCTCTTGGAGCCACCCCCGGTAAGGATTAGATTAAAGAAGTCACACCCGATGCTTGTTCTTTGCCGGCCCGTTCGCCCCAAGCCATCGGCGGTACTAAATTCTTTACCGCGCAGGTTTCGCCCATGCCACTGTCGCCCTCACAGCGCCGACCGGTTCCACCCACTTGGTTGATGCTGCTCGTGGTTTTCGCGGTTTTCGTTTATTGGGCGGGCAACGAGCCACCGGCACCGGAGCCTGAACCGGCGACCGCCGCTGCCGAACCGATCAAACCCTTCCCCATCCAGGTCGGGCCGAGCTTTGAGGCAAAGGGTTTTGCCTTAACGCAGATAGTGCACAGCCAAACGAATCAGAACGGCGGGCTGTTCAACCTACAAGGGGTGGTGCGCTGCCTTTCACCCAAAACCTGGCACGAGCTCCGGCTCGAGCTTCAGTTTATCGACCGCTTCGACCGGCCGTTAGAAGCCGCCACATTCGATTTGTGGCGCCACCCGACACTCGGCGCCGGCCAAGGCGACGACTTGCCGTTTAGCCTGGTACGCGGTTACCCGGACCTAGCCGTTCAAGCGCGTTTAAACATTGTTGACCGAGACACACGCGAAAACGCGGCCCGAGCGAACGCGGCCGGCCCCACCGCCCTGGTACGTCAGGCGCGCTTCGCGATGGGGTTAACACCTTCACTGGCAGGCGCGCTCCTCAATGCGGCGGTTTTTCGCGACGACCTCGCACGGCACACGACACAACCAACGCCGCCGGCACGCCGCCACCAGCCCCAAGAGACACGTCCGGTTGGCGGTTGCGACGACCTGCGTTTTGATTTGCGTGAGATCAGTCAGGTAACGGAAGAGACGACCTCGGTTTGGCTCGCTGTCGAGCATCGCGGTCAGGCGCCAATTACAGCCGGACGCTTGCGACTGCGTGCGCTCGACAGCGCCGGTCGCGTTCTGGCCCAAGACATGGTGGTTTTGGCTCAGCCAGGCGCACCACACCTAGCGAGCAAGGGGCGACGCTTGCTGCACGCACGCTTGAAGGTTCAAAAGCCGGTTGAGGCGTGGGCCCTTGACGTGGTTTCTTTGCGCCGTCAATCGCCGCCCGTCGCAAAGCACTAAACAAAGGTCAATCGCCTCGACCGCAGTGGTTTGCGTCGTTTCAGCGTTTGCGTTATGCTCAGCGACAGATTGATCCAATCCTCGTGAACGTCGCCTTGCGGTGCCGCGAACCCTTGACCCAGGTAGCCACGGTTAAGACGCAAACCCACGCCGCGACGTTGGGCGCATGTCGCCCCCAATGCAAACGCAACCCCGCGTGCGGCCAACGTGCCGCCGCCCATCCGCCGACGCGGTTTCGCCCACCGCGTGTCATGGCTCCAGGAGTATCCATGTTGGTCAGCCTCTTTCGTTTATGTCTTATTGGCTTGATGTGTACGGTGGGCCTCGCCGGCCTGCAAGCCCAAACTGTTATTTACGCCGGGAAACTCATTGACGGCGTCAGCGACAGCGTGCGCGAACAAGTAACCCTCGTCATCCAAGACGGCAAAATCAGCCGTGTCGATCAGGGCTATACGTCGTTTAAAAAAGCCGATCGGGTGATTAACCTGCGCGATTACACCGTACTGCCAGGCCTGATTGATTTACACACCCACCTCGACGGTGAATTGCACGAAAAAGCCTATCAGGAACGTTTTTCCATGAACCCGGCCGATGTCGCCCTACGCAGCACCGTTTACGCCAAAGGCACCCTGCAAGCCGGTTTCACCACGGTTCGCGATTTAGGCGACACCGACAACGTCACCATCTCCCTGCGCAACGCCATCGCCAAAGGTTGGGTTGAAGGACCGCGCATCTTCACGGCGGCCAAATCACTGGCAACGACCGGCGGACACGCCGATCCCAGCAACGGCGTCAATGCCGAATTACAAGGCGATCCCGGCCCCAAAGAAGGCGTGGTTAACAGCCCGGCCGATGCGCGTAAAGCAGTGCGACAGCGTTACAAAGACGGCGCCGACCTCATCAAAATCACCGCGACCGGCGGCGTATTGAGTTTGGCCAAGTCCGGCCAAAACCCGCAGTTCACCATGGAAGAACTGGAAGCTATTGTCGCCGCCGCCAATGACTACGGCTTCCACGTCGCCGCCCACGCCCATGGTACGGAAGGCATTAAACGGGCGGTTAAGGCCGGGGTGCGTACGATTGAACACGGCACCTACCTGGACGAAGAAGCCATGAACCTCATGAAAGCGAAAGGGACCTGGCTGGTACCAACACTGATGGCGGGTGAGACGGTACTGGAAATGGGCAAAAAAGAAGGCGCACTGCCGCCGGTGGTCGCCAAAAAAGCGGTGGTCGTCGGCCAATACATGCTCGACAACTTCAACCGTGCGGTTAAAGCCGGTGTGCCGATTGCCTTCGGCACGGACTGCGGCGTCAGCCCCCACGGCCGCAACGCACGTGAATTCGTGTTGATGGTAAACAACGGCATGAAACCCATGCAGGCGATCAAGGCCGCCACTTCGGTAGCGGCCGAGGTCCTGCAACAAGAAGATTTGGGTGTGCTGGCTGAAGGCAAAATCGCCGACGTAGTGGCGGTGAAGGGTGACCCCCTCGCTGATATCGGCATTCTTCAAAAAGTGGCTTTTGTCATGAAGGAAGGCGTGGTCTACCGCGAGGACAGCAAGTAAAGCCCTGTCGTCCGACTTTTGCGCGCACCTAGCGTGCGCAAAAGTCGGCGGCCTGGTCACGCACGTCTTGATACATGCTAAATGATTCAAAGCCAAGGCGAAACGGTTTGGCACCGTATTCCTGGCGCCACAGGGCGACAACCTCGCCGTAGGTGCGGTATTCAATCCAGCCGGCGGCGGCGAGAGGCGCCAACTCGGTTAGGACTTGGTTGAGCCCGGCATTGACATCGATTTCAACCCCGCCGTCCCGAACAATGCGATTATCGCGAATGTGAAGCGACGCGGTGTAAAACCCGTCAGCCGCAAGGGAACCGTCTTGTAACTTGCCGACGAGTTCCTTGATGAAGGCACCGTTTTCGGCATAAATCCGTGCCCCGCTCGCCTGGTTAGGGCCCAAATTGGTGCTGTCGTGAGGGTAACCCTGGCCGACATAAACAATGTCGCTATTGGGGTCGTGTTCGGCGAAATCAGCGCCGGCGCCCGGCTGCCACACGCCCACGCTAAAGTCATCAAACCAGTGCCCCCCCATCGCCGGCACCGACAAGATACCGGGTCGCCACACGGCATTCGGGTTCTCACGGCCAACAATGGTGCCGGTCGCGTTGATGCCGGCCTCGACCCGCCAATCGATCAAATCGAGAAAACCCAAGTAATCGCCACCGCAATCCACATGGCGCACACCACCGAGCACATTCGACGGCAACACCTCCAACTGTTCGATGAGCGCGGCAACATCGGCAAAGTTGCTGACGTGGACATGAGGATCAACGCTAAAGGCCAAGTCCTCAACCATATAACGCACAATGTTTTTGCCGTTGCTACCACTTTGATCGACGCCGGCTTCGTACGCGAGCATGGCTTCAAGAACCACGTGATCGCTTTGCCAATTGAGGGTGGCACCGTAGGATTGAATTAGCTGCAGCCGTTGCAAAAGGTTTTCGCGGTAGGCGGTATAGGCCTGACGGGTACCGACCACATTTGTCCAAGAATCTTCATTGTGGGAAAAAAGGGTGACGTACACCTTGCCCTGTTGCGGTTCATCCGGTGGAATGAAACCAACGGAACGCGCGTTGGCAAGCGCCGGTTCAAGATCGCTGTTAAACACAAAACCACAGCCGGCCAAGGTCGCATTCGGGCTGTAAGCGATTAATACGACATCCTCAGGCGCACCAGGTAGCAGTTGGCTGACCACGGCGGCAAAAGGGCGGAAGGGTTCAAGTGCGACCGCGCTGCTGCGATCCACGTGCAAGACGTCGCCGTTGTTATTGAAAAAATAGAGGGTCACATCGGCCGGACGCTCACTGATATTGACGATCACCGGCGCTGAAGTAAACCCCTCGGTCGCGGGCAAGTGGCCGAACATCAGCGCTTGGCCGATTTCATCGCTGGGTGAGAGATTGACCGGCACAGCCAAACCCTGCGAGGGCGAACGTCCCGACGGCGCATCGAGATTATTGGTAACCCAGCCGGCGGTGAGATCGCGGGTCGAAGAGGTGACACGAATCGTCATACCACTTCCCTCACCCATGCTGGGCAGTAAATCGCGCACAAACCCCTTCAGCGAGCCACGTGGGTTGATGGTGACGGTGGTACTCGCACCGTCGCCGGTGGCGCGCAAACCCGTGAGGGTCAATTCGGCCGGAATGTCGGTCGGATTGTTCACAAAGACAAGGCTTTCAAACTGCGCGTTGCGCGAGACCCAAGGTAACAGCAAATCACTTTGTTGTTGTGCCCAGAGCACACCGCCGCCCAGCAACCAAAGACACCAAAACCAACGCACACCGCACCTCCGCTTCGCGTTCCGGTTACCGCGCCGAAAGACCACGCGGCGTATTTCACTATGTTTGTATGGGAACCACTATTATAGCGAATCGGGAACGCCTGTCTCGGTCGAACCGTGCAGACGTTGGTGCATGGCGGGCGTGAGGCCGTAGCGGTTGCGGAAAGCGCTGCGAAACGCCGCTTCCGAGCGGAAGCCAACCGCATCGGTGACCATCTTGACGGCGTTACCACGCGCCAACAAGGCCTTGGCCTGCTCCAAGCGCAGTCGTTCTAAAAATTTGGCGGGCGTCTCGCCAAAGGCTTCGGTGAAACGACGGTAAAAACTGCGTTCCGACATACCGACCTCGGCGGCCATATCGGCGACGCGCAACGGCCGGTGCAGGTTGTCGACCAGCCACGGCGGTAAATGTTCGAAGTCGTCACCGCCTTGGAGCTGACGACCCAGCAGTGCACTGAACTGCGATTGGTTGCCAGGTCGGTGAGCGTAAACCACCAGCACACGGGCCACGTGACCCATCAAGGTGGCACCGTGGTCGCGCGCCAACATCGCCAAAGCCATATCGATGCCGGCCGTCACCCCTGCACTGGTCCAAACGGTGTCGTCGACAACATAAAGCGCTTCGGCATCCACGGTGAGTGCGGGAAAACGGCGTGCCAGTTCCGCGCAGGCCAACCAATGCGTGGTAACGCGACGACCATCCAGTATGCCGGCCGCCGCCGCCACGAAAGCACCCGAACAAATCGAACCGAAACGCGCCACAACGGTCGCGGCCTGCTGTAACCAAGCCGCCAACACCGAGTCAGCCATGGCATCGGCCAAAGGCGCCGCGTCACCGCCGACCACCAAGAGTGTGTCCTGGGCGACAAGGTCCACGGCCGCCACGGCGAGACTATCGCAAGCGGGGCCGGCACTAGAAGGCACCAGCCCTCCCGAACTAGAGACAACGACAATCTCGTAGGCGGGATCGGGTAAGAGATTGTCGGCATTGGCAAAAACGGCAACCGGACCGCTGAAATCAAGAATTTCGAAACCGGGAAAAATGGCGAAGATGATGCGTCGTGTTGGCTTCATTTGGCAGAATATAGTCGAAAACTGTCATTGCCGCCACCCTAAGGAACGCCTAATCTGGTTTTGGCGAGGCAAACTCGCATTTTTTTCCCGAGGTGTACCCATGAAAATCGTCATGCTCCTGTTTCCCCGCGTCACCGCGCTCGACCTAATCGGCCCTCACGAAGTGCTGGCCCGAGTGCCCGGCGTCGAAGTCATCCACGCCGGTTTTGAAGTCGGCCCGATCACCACCGATTCAGGCATCAGACTCCAAATCGACCACGCTTTTGACGACATCGATCACGCCGATGTGTTGGTTATTCCCGGCGGCAGCGGCTTGGCGCCGATTTACTCAAACCCGGCCGCCGTCGCTTCATTTAAAAGGCTGGCGGCCAAAGCGCGATGGATCACCTCGGTGTGTACCGGCGCTTTACTGTTGGGCGCCGCCGGCCTACTCGACGAAAAACCGGCGACCACGCATTGGTACGCGTATGACAAACTGGCCGCTTTCGGCGCCAAACCCACGGCTCGCCGCGTCGTAGAAACGGGCAATATCATCACGGCCGCGGGTGTTTCAGCAGGCATCGACATGGCGCTGACACTGGCGGCGCGCCTCGCCGGCAAAGACATCGCCTGCGCCATTCAACTGGGCCTGGAATACGACCCCGAACCCCCGTTCGACACGGGTTCACCGGCCAAGGCGCCGGCCCATGTCAAGGCGATGGTCGAACGCATCATGTACCGCGACGATCCGGCCCTGACCACCTGAGGACAACGGCCGACCGACATGCGTCGGTTCGGCCGCATCGTCTAAGATTGAAACCTGAATGAGCGATTCGGATGGATAAAATCGCGTAAGATGTTGAAGCGAAACGTGTTGGGAAAAGCGCAGTCGTACCGGCAAGTACGGCGAGCATTTTTACGAGACGTTGCAGCCCAGCAGGTTGGGCAATTTCACCGCCAAGAATCGCTCAATTCAGGTGAAAGCGGTCGCGATCATGGGGCGCGTCATAATCCAGAACCGGCCCCAACGGCACGACACGCGTCGGGTTAATGCCCGCGTGGCTGTAGTAATAGTGCTGTTTGATATCGGTCAGCGATACCGTCTCGGCCACGCCTTCGATTTGGTACAAGGCACGCAAGTAGTTCGATAAATTGGGGTAATCGCTCATGCGGCGCAAGTTGCACTTAAAGTGCCCCACATACACGGGGTCAAAACGAACCAGAGTGGTGAACAAACGCCAATCAGCTTCGGTCAGGCGATCACCGACCAAGTAGCGCTGCCGCGCAAGGCGCTGCTCAACCTGGTCCAGTGCGTTAAATAAATCTGTAAAGGCTTCTTCGTAAGCCTCTTGCGTGGTGGCGAACCCGGTCCGGTAGACACCGTTGTTGATGTTGTTGTAAACGAGCGTATTTATCGCATCGATTTGATCGCGCAACGGTTCGGGGTAGTAGTCAGGCGCGGGTTCGATCAACGCGTCAAAGGCGCTGTTGAACATCCGAATGATTTCGGAGGATTCGTTGCTAACGATGGTCTGTCGCTGTTTGTCCCAAAGCACGGGCACGGTGACACGACCGGTGTAGTCAGCTTGAGCACGGGTATAGAGCTGGTGAAGAAAGGCGGCGCCAAACAAGTGGTCGCGATAGGATGCGTCGTCGTTGCGGAATGCCCAGCCCTGATCCAGCATGTGCGGATGCACCACCGAAACACTAACATGCTCACTCAACCCTTTGATTTTGCGAAAGATAAGCGCTCGATGCGCCCAGGGACAGGCCAGCGAAACATAGAGGTGATAACGTCCGGATTCAGCAGCAAAACCACCGTCGCCGGTGGGGCCCGGTGCACCGTCAGCGGTCACCCAATCGCGAAAGCCGGCCTGCTCGCGAACAAATTTCCCTTTAGATTTCTTGGTGTCGTACCAGGTATCGTGCCATTCACCGTTAATCAATAAACCCATGAGTCACTCCTTGCACTGCAAATGTTTCTTGACCCAGCCAATAGCGAAAGGCGTACCGCAAGAAGTAATCACTTATATACCAGCAACTTAAACAAAACCAACAAAAGTCCAGCTCGTAATACAGCAGCTTAACCCTATCAAAATGATACACCCGTCCATCATTATGATGAGACGATCACCTGATCACGACCGCTGTGTTTGGCATCGTAGAGCAACTTGTCGGCCAAGGAAATCTCTTGGTCCAGGTCTTCGCTCACGGCCAGCCGCAAGCCGACAGAAAGGGTGAGCCGAATGGTTTTGTTGCGAAACGGGATATCCAACGTGCGCATTTCCTCGCACAACTCTTCCAGCTTGCGTTTGGCAGAGGCCATTTCAATCGGCCCAAACAAAACGCAAAACTCCTCGCCGCCAAAACGCGCGACCACGTCTTGCGGACGGAATTTGGCTTTAATTCGCTGGGCCGTTTCCACCAAAGCGACGTCACCGCCGTCGTGACCGTAGACATCGTTGATCTTCTTGAAAAAGTCGATGTCAATCATGGCCACGGCCATGGTTTGTTCGGCGTACAGAGCGCGTTTCAGCATGGCGGGCGCGACTTCAAAGAAGTATTTGCGATTGAAGAGCTGGGTGAGGAAATCGGTATTCGAAGCGGTTTTAATTTGGTGGAAGAGGTCCAACATCTCTAGATTCTGGCTAATCCGGCAATAGAATTCCTCGACTTCGAAGGGTTTTTTGAGGAAATCGTTGGCGCCGATTTTGAGAAAACGCGCGCTAATACCGTCTTCCTCGCTGGAAGAGAGACCGATCACGCCAACCCGTGATTTGTCATAAAGCATTCGGATGCGGTGCGTTAACTCAAAGCCATTCACCTCGGGCATTTCGTAATCGGTAATCACCAAACGAATATCCGGGTGTTTGGCAAGAATGTTTAGCGCGTCGCCGCCGTGATCGGCTTCAAGTACATCGTAGCGTTTGCGCGAGAGCAACAAACTGACCAAGCGGCGAAAACCACGTGAGTCATCGACAATCAAAACCTTGTGTTCGTGGTTGCGCGTCAGTTGTTCGATGGCTTGGACGACGTATTCGTAGTTGCCGCTGTATTCCTTGATCCAGTAATCGATGATGTTGCGCGAAAAAAGTTTGCGGCGCAGACCTTTATTTTCTTGGTGCGTCAGAACCATGCAGGGAACGCCATGGCCGGTGACGAGATCGACCACGTCACCTTGATCGGCATCGGACAAATCGACATCCACCAAAGCAACGTAGAAGCGGTCGGGCGCCACACTCAATAAATCAGCGGCGTCTTTGTAGGTGTAGGCGGTTTCAGTCAGCATACCCAGCTTGCCGTGAATCGAGCGCTCAAGTAAGGTCGCCAACGTGCGACTCGGCTCGACGATCAGAACACACTCTTGCGCCATAACTCCCCCACCTCGGCTGTGCCACCGGGACATGCCGGGCCTCACCGCAACGCGGCACCGACCGGCGGTTTACGCCGGCGATTCGGACCTAAGCTTCGCGATTCGGGGTGGATGCGGTCGTGCAAAATATTGGTGTGAAACGGGCCGGCAAAAGCGTCGGTGTCCTTGAAAAGGTCATCGAGCATTTTTACGGCACGTTGCAGCCCAACAGATTGAGCGAAGACGACGCCAAGAATCGGTCACTTTAGGTCGGCGTGCGGAGACATTCGATCAAAACGCGTTAGAAAACTGATTCGATCCTAACAAAATTTGCGCTTAAAAGCCAGGCGCCCGGCAGGCAAAAATACCCGCGAACTGCTTTATTTCAATCCAGATAACCAAAATCAGCAACCCTCCATGAGAAAAGCCGAACCCTGTCGAACGAAAACAAAGTTTCCGAAAAAGACGAAACCTCCGCGAAACCCTACCCCCGACCGAGACACCAGCGCACCAAAGGTAACAAGCGCAAACGCTGAAAGAACGGCCCAGAAGATCGTCGTGATGATGAGCTAAGTCATACAGGAAACCCTCCGGACAAGACACCAATCACAAAACCGCCGCTCTCGCTCGACAAAATGACGAAAAAGGATCAACCTTTATTCAATTCGCGCACCTTGATTGCGCCGGCCATCTTTCATCTAATTGTATAAAAGCCTTCTTTATATCACGGCACTACCGCTCACCCGAGTCACTTCCAACCCGAGCCGACTTGCCCCGTCTCGATGTTCCCCAACCCGCGCGGCGCCCACTCCCCACTTGAACGACGGAGTCGGCCGTTGCGCCGACCCACCCCGCCCCGCAACCCTTGCTGTAACCGGGCCGGACCGACGCTCGGCCCCCTTGACCCACTCCCCATATCACGTTATGTTGAGCATGAACGCCCAAGTCACACCTTGCCCCCGGCGCCGGTTTTGCGACCGCCGATGCGGCGCCCTCATGCTCGCTAATCCAGGCTGCCCGGCACGGTCATTGTCCCCTTCTCGATCCGTTTTCGGCTCGCTCGGCACCCTGAGGATTCCCATGGCGCCGCCACACGTCCTGGGAATGTCATGCGAAGGAAGACCTATGTTGAATACCAGTAAACTAATGATCGACGCATTCGTCGAGCGATTAAAAGCCGGCTACAAGCGGAACTACGGCTCGCATAACCCCCATTTTGAGACGATCACGTCTTGGGTCGGCCAAATGGCCTTGGAAAACCTGGCCAACAGCGATGCGCTTTACCACGACATGGAACACACCATTTTGGTGACCCTGGTTGGCCAAGAAGTGTTGGTCGGCAAACATATCAGCGAGGGCGGCGTTTCTTCCGAAGACTGGTTCCACTTCATGATTTCCTTAATTTGTCACGACATCGGGTACCGCCGCGGTGTTTGCCGAAAAGACGGAAACGGCCAATATGCAACCGGGAAAGGCGACGAAATGATCAGCCTCCCGGCCGGTGCGACCGACGCCGCACTGACGCCCTACCACGTTGATCGCGGCAAGTTGTTTGTCGAGGAACGTTTCGGTGAAAGCGACGTCATTGACGTTGCCGTCGTCAAAAACAACATCGAATTAACGCGCTTCCCGGTGCCGGCGGAAGAGGATCACAAAGCGACCGACACCTACCCGGCCTTGGTGCGCGCCTCCGATTTAATCGGTCAACTGAGTGACCCGCGTTACCTGCAGAAGATTCCCGCTTTGTTCTTCGAATTTAAGGAAACCGGCGTGGCCGACCTCTTGGGTTACGCGCACCCCGGCGACCTGCGCAAAAATTACCCCTCCTTCTACTGGAACAGCGTCTATCCCTACGTGCAAGACGCGATTCGTTACTTGCAAGTCACTCAGGAAGGCAAACAGATTATCGCCAACCTTTACGCCAACATTTTTGTGGTGGAACACGAGAACCTGCCGAGCGAGCTCTGCTGAGGGCCGTTGTCGGCGACCGGCTTATTTCTAACAAGGAAAACGCCCTTTAGTGGCGGCGATCACCGCGCCGGCGAAGCCAAGAGTGATTCAGCATGCACTTGCGATAGAATGCCCCACTGAATACCGCGCGCCGCGCCCCGCGTCCCTCTTGGGTACGGGTCCTCAGCGACGCCGCCCGGGGAGTCGCCCCTATGTGGCCCAGACCACGCTCGCTTGTCCACCTACTTCTCGCCAGTTTTGTGATGGTCACCTTGCCGTTGTTAACCGCTCTATACCAAGCGGGCAAGGCAATGGATCAACTCGCCGGTCAAAGCCGCCGCACCGTTTTGGCGGGGGTTGAAGCAGCGCGCTTGAGCGGCGATCTCAAAGAATTGTTGCTCAACATGGAACGCCGAGCGCGCCAATATCAAGTCCTAAAAAACAAACAATTTCTGTCCCTTTACGGGAACGATCACAACAAGCTGACCGCAACGCGCGACAAACTGCATCAACTGGCTACAGACGCCGACAATCGCCGTGACTTGGAACAGCTTCAACAGTTGGCGGGCGATACCTGGCAAGCACTGCAACAACCCTCTTCGGAACAATCACCGGAGGTCGTCGCCCCCTTCGCCGAGATGCACGCTCTCGCGCGCCGCATTAATCTGGCGGCGGGCCGCCAAATCGACCGCGAGCTGGGTCGCTTACAGGCGGCGGTAACCGACTCTCAGCAACAGCTTTACCTTTATGCGGCGCTAATGGGGCCCATTACTTTGCTGCTGATTTTGATCACCACTTTTCTGATTAACCGGCCCATCGGACGCCTCGACCAGGCGATTCGCGGTTTGGGCGGCGGTCGGTTCGACCAACCGATTGCGGTTGAAGGCCCGCGTGACTTGGCGTACCTCGGTGAACGTCTCGAATGGTTGCGCGAGCGCTTAAACCAACTGGAACAACAAAAGTCGCAATTTTTACGACACATCTCTCACGAACTGAAAACACCGCTGGCCAGCATGCGCGAAGGCACCGAACTACTTGCCGACCGCATCACCGGCCCGCTGACACCACAACAAACCGACGTCGTCGCCATTTTGGATACCAACAGCCGACACTTGCAGAAATTGATTGAAAACCTATTGGATTACAACCACATTCAAACCGGCGGCAACCTCAACTGGGAAACCTTCGAAACCGGCGAGCTCATCGCTGAAGTGGTGGCGGTCCATCGTTTGAGCGCAACAGCCAAGAATCTGCGCTTCGAATTACCGGAAAAGGACTGGCAGATTACGGCGGATCGTGCCAAGATTCGCACCGCACTGGATAACTTAATCTCCAACGCGATCAATTTCTCGCCCAAAGGCGGTTGGATTCGCCTGCACAGCGCGGTCACCCGCGAACACTTTCAGCTCGAAATCCGCGACCAGGGGCCGGGCATCCCAGAAGCAGAGCGCGATCAGGTGTTCGAGCCCTTTTTTCAGGGTAGCACGCAACGCCAGGGCCATTTGAAGGGTTCGGGGATCGGGCTTTCGATAGCTCGAGAGTGTCTTTCGGTGCACGGCGGTCGCCTGGAATTGGTTGCGTCTGAGAGCGGCACCTGCTTTCGATTGACGCTGCCAATGACGCGTAAAGAGGAACAGCGATGAAGCAAATTTGTCTCGGCATGCTATGCCTTTTGTCTCTGGCTTGTGCGGTCAAACCCGCGCCGAGGACACCTGTTCCCAATCCGATCACCACCCCGCCGACGGTCGTCACACCGCCCCCCAGCATGCCCGAACCGGTCGGCTTGAGCCTCACCGATCAGCGCCGTTTGACCGAATGGCACAGCTACGCAACCTGGTCGCAATTTGCCGCCGAGGCGGCGCAAATGGGCGACAAGCAGCGCATGGTTTCTTTTTTGGACGCCGAGGCGGCGCTCAAGATCGACGCATCACTGGAACACCGCCTCCGCTTTTTAATTCTCGCCTCGTTTCAAACCCGCTTGCGCGATTGGGGTTTTGTTGAGAACCATTTACAACAACTTCAAGACGACCCCTGTTTCCCAAACGAATTGCAGCCATGGCTGACGGTGCTGGCAGCGCGGCTGCGGCAAAATCACGGGGTGCAAGACGAACGACGCCAACTGCAGCGCAACATTCGCGACCTTCGCCAAATTCAAGAATCACTGCGACAAAAGATCGAGGCACTTTCCCAAATCGAAACCGATATGGGCCGGCCGCCGCGTGAGGAAACCAAGGAGCAAACACCATGACCCCAACCGCCCCGCGTTTATTGGTTGTCGACGATGATCCTGGCTTTTTGCGTTTGCTCAGCTTGCGCTTACAAGGCGAAGGCTATCAGGTTGATACGGCAAGCCACGGACGTGACGCGCTGGCCGCCTTTAAGCGCGATACGCCTGATTTGGTGGTGACCGACCTGCGCATGGACGAAATGGACGGCATGACTTTGCTGGGCGAAATCCAAAAACTGGCGCCTGGCGTACCGGTCATTATGCTCACCGCTCACGGCACCATTCCCGATGCGGTTAAAGCGACCCGTCAAGGGGTTTACAGCTTCCTGACGAAACCCATCGACAACCAGAAATTACGCCGTGACATTCAAGAAGCGCTGGCCTTCTCCGGCCGTGCCCGCCACCACGAAGGCGACATCATCCTGACCCGCAACGCCAAGATGCGCGAACTATTGGCGCAGGCACGCCAAGTGGCGCAGAGTGACGTCAACGTTTTGGTTCAAGGTCAAAGCGGGACCGGCAAAGAACTGCTGGCACGCACCATCCACCAAGCAGCCGCCCAGCGCAAGGGCCCCTTTGTGGCGCTTAACTGCGGCGCGGTTCCGGAAAACCTGTTGGAATCGGAACTGTTCGGTCATGAAAAAGGTGCGTTCACCGGTGCGGTCGGCCGCAAGGTCGGCTTGTTCCAAGCAGCCGACGGCGGCACCTTGTTTCTCGACGAAATTGGCGACATGCCGATGGCGCTCCAAGTCAAACTTCTGCGCGTGTTGCAGGAACGCCAAGTGCGCCCGCTCGGCAGTACGCGCGACCTGACCGTTGATGTACGGGTTATCTCGGCAACCCACCGCGATCTCGAAAAAGCGATTGAGAAAGAACGGTTCCGCGAAGATTTATTCTACCGACTCAACGTCGTCAATCTCAGCTTACCGCCCCTAGAGGAACGCCGCGAAGATATTACGCTTTTGGCCAACCACTTTCTCCAGAAGGCGGTGGAACGAACCGGTAAAGACGTTACGGGGTTTGCCCCCGAAGCACTTACGGCCCTGTCGACGGCGGCCTGGCCGGGAAACGTACGCCAACTCGAGAACGTGGTCGAACGGGCGGTGGCACTTACCTCGGCGCCGCTCATCGCTTCGGCCCTCATCGACCAAGCCCTGCGCGACAAATCAAACCAGTTACCAACCTTCGCGGAAGCCAAACAACAATTCGAGCAGGAATACCTCGCCCAGCTCCTTCAAATTACCAACGGCAACGTGTCGCAGGCCGCAAAACTGGCCAAACGCAACCGCACTGATTTCTACAAGCTACTAGCTAAACACCAGTTAGATCACACCCAGTTTCAACAAGAACAAAATTAGACGCAAAAAAAAGCGGCACCGCCTGGGGTATCAGACGGTGCCGAACGTGGGGATGTCAGCGCGCGGGGATCGTGCACCGGCCATGCGTTAACCGGCACAAACGCGCCACCGACGTGGATCAATTGATGAGACACGCAGCGTCATTCCAATCATGAGACGCGGCATTGGGCCCCTTTTGGGGTGTCTGCTTATTGGGCAAAGCCTTTGAACTCTTCGGGTGAGAGTTGGCCGTCTTCGTCGGCGTCGAGCTTCTTGAACTGCTCTTTTAAGGCTTCGTAGCTGTCGGCTTCGGCGACAGAGATGTAACCGTTCTCGTCGGCGTCGACGGATTCAAAGGTCAACTCGGATGCTTGCGCGACAAAAGCAACGGACAAAGCACATACGGCAAAGGTCTTCAAAAACTGTTTCATAAACTTCCTCCTAAGGAAATCGTGGTGGCGCCAAGCAGGCGCCGATCATCTTTTGCTCGCTCGGTCTTTAACAAATGACCCGGAGCTTACCGTGTGGCTTCACCTTTTTTATAAAAGGGATGAAATCACATCAAACGTCGGTGAAGCGGGACGGGGCGCTGCAAAAAACCACCGTTGGCGGGGACGCCCGGTCAGCGGACAAAACCCTACTGGGCAAAGCCTTCGAACTCTTCGGGTGAGAGTTGGCCGTCTTCATCGGCGTCGAGCTTTTTGAACTGCTCTTTTAAGGCTTCGTAGCTGTCGGCTTCAGCAACGGAGATGTAGCCGTTATCGTCGGCATCGACAGTGTCAAAGGTCAATTCGGACGCTTGCGCAACGAACGCAACAGACAGGGCACACACTGCAAAGATCTTTAAAAACTGCTTCATGAAATTCCTCCTAAGGAACGTCGTCGTGGTGCACGTGTGGCAGGCACCGGTAGAGATGATAGGTGACACAAAGGCCACAAAACGGCCTCACCTCGTCGATAAAAGATATGGATAATACGGTGAGGCGGGCGGGGCGGCGGCAGCTTAGACAGCCGCTTGGCGCAGCGCCCCGCTGGGTCATGAACCCTATTGCGCGAAGCCTTTAAACTCTTCTTCGGAGAGCCGGCCGTCTTCATCGGCGTCGAGCTTTTTGAACTGCTCTTTTAAGGCTTCGTAGCTGTCGGCTTCAGCAACGGAGATGTAGCCGTTATCGTCGGCATCGACAGTGTCAAAGGTCAATTCGGACGCTTGCGCAACGAACGCAACAGACAGGGCACACACTGCAAAGATCTTTAAAAACTGCTTCATGAAATTCCTCCTAAGGAACGTCGTCGTGGTGCACGTGTGGCAGGCACCGGTAGAGATGATAGGTGACACAAAGGCCACAAAACGGCCTCACCTCGTCGATAAAAGATATGGATAATACGGTGAGGCGGGCGGGGCGGCGGCAGCTTAGACAGCCGCTTGGCGCAGCGCCCCGCTGGGTCATGAACCCTATTGCGCGAAGCCTTTAAACTCTTCTTCGGAGAGCTGACCGTCTTCGTCGGTATCGAGCTTTTTGAACTGCTCTTTCAGCGCTTCGTAGCTGTCGGCTTCAGCAACGGAAATGTAGCCGTTCTCGTCGGTGTCAACGCTCTCGAAGGTCAATTCAGACGCTTGAGCAATAAAAGCAACGGACAAAGCACATACGGCAAAGGTCTTCAGAAACTGTTTCATCGGTTTCCTCCTAAGGAAAATTGATTGCGCGAGCTTCATTCAATTGGCGCGCAGGGGTTGATGGGTCACGGCAGGTAAAAACACCGTCACAGGCCGATAATGGATGAAATGCAACAAGGCGGCGGCATGCTGGGTGCGCGGGGCAACGACCTCAAAGGTCCCGAAGGCCGACCCCGTGGGCTTCAAACAACCTTAGTTGGCGAAGCTTTTGAACTCTTCAGCAGAGAGCTGACCGTCTTCATCGATATCGAGCTTCTTAAACTGCTCTTTCAACGCCTCATGGCTGTCGGCTTCAGTCATAGAGATAAAGCCGTCTTTGTCGGTGTCAACGCTTTCAAAGGTCAACTCGGTTGCTTGTGCAAAACAAGCAGCAGTCAAAGCACACAGGGTCAGGGTTTTCAAAATCGATTTCATAAAATTCCTCCAAATGGAAAAAGCAATTGAGTCGGTAACGAGAATCGAAAAGCCTCAGGTTGCGATTTCGAATTCGTTTTGCTGGGAAACCTCTATTCCAAGCTGCGTGCCAACCTCACAAACACCACATTTAAAACAACTTACAGCACAAGATCCGTCACCAGACTCAAACGGGCCCAGCCATACCGCCAAAAACGCTCGATTTGGCCCGTTTTCTGTCGCAAATCGCCGACAAGCCAGCTCACACTTCAGACAAACCTATTTATTCGAACAACTTAACTTGTCGCAATTCCGCAACAACAACCGTCAAAGCCCTCGTTTTTTAAATAGTCCGCACAAAAATCACCCTTGTTTATGAAGTTAAGCGATCACCACAAATCGCCGTTAAGAGAGATACCACTCCAGCGCTACATAGTCACACGCCAGTCCACGCCCTCTTTGGATCAACGGCCCAAATAGCCATTGGTTCGCGACCCTTCACCTTTTCTGCATGCTTGCTGGAGTGCCCCATCCGCTTTTGTTTTTTCCTTAAAAAGGAGAGAAGTTGATGCGTCTTTACAACCTCGCCCCGGCGACAGCCAAGGCGGCCGTCGTATTGCTGAGCCTTTGTCTTGGGATCGGCCTGTTCGCGCAACCGCCGATTAAAACTCCCGACCCTTTTGATATTGAATACCCTGACGATGAAGAACCCAGCGCGGAACAAGTTGCGCTCGGTAAGGTTTTGTTTTTCGACAAACGCCTTTCCGGCAAACAAAACATGTCCTGCGCTAGCTGCCATAACCCCGATCTCGGCTTTGGCGACGGGTTTACCAAAGGTGTCGGCAGCAACGGCACGATCCTCGGCCGCAATACCCCACACTTGTACAACTTGGCCTGGAACACCCTTTTCTTTTGGGACGGTCGTGCCGCGAGTTTGGAGGAACAGGCCCTGGGACCCATCCAATCCGATGTTGAGATGAACCTCAAGCTGCCGGATCTCATTGAACGGCTGCGTGCCGTACCCTACTACCAAAAACACTTCGCCGAAGCTTATCCGGACCACCAACCGGCCGTAAGTGAGACCACGATTGGTCATGCGATTGCCTCATTCGAGCGTACCCTCATTTCCGACAACGCCCCATTCGACCGGTTTATGGCCGGTGATACCCATGCCATGTCGGACGAAGCCCGCCGTGGCATGGCCCTCTTCCTGGGAAAAGCTCGGTGTATTAACTGCCACAACGGTCCCAATTTCACCGACAACGGTTTCCACAACATCGGGGTGTCCAAAGGTGACGACCTGGGTCGCGCCGCCATTCAAAAGGGGGCCACCACCGAACGAGCCTTTAAAACACCGGGATTACGCAACGTTCTGCTAACCGGACCCTACATGCACGACGGCTCAATCGGCTCGCTCGAAGCCGTCGTGCGCCATTACATCGACGCACCGAAACAAAGTGGAACGCTCTCCCCGCAAATGGAAAAAATTGAGCTCAGCCATTTGGAAATTCTCGACTTGGTTGCCTTTATGGGCGCCCTCACCGATCCGATTGAGGTCACCCCTCCCAAGGTTCCTTGAACTTAAGCCCGCATAAATAAGGAGTTCCGCTCATGGTTTTCAATGCATTTCGGCGCCGGCTGCTCCTCGGCTGCGCTTTTTTCCTCGGCTTGTTGACCCCCATTGCCGCCGGTGAAATTTCGGGTACGCTCTCTTTTGAGAAGAAACCGCCCTCGGTCGGCTTGGCTTACATGGCCGATGATCACGGATTAAGTAAAAGTGACAATCCCAAACTGGACCAAAAAGACCAGCAGTTCATCCAGCCCATGGTTGTGGCGCCGGTTGGCGCCAAAATCAGTTTCGTGAACTCGGACAACACCGACCACAACGTGTATGCCGCGGATGCCGACGCCGGCGCGGATTTCGATATTGGTCTGGCGTCGCCTGGCAGCGAAATCGAACAAGAAGTCACCTGGCAGGACGACATGGTCATTAAGGTTGGCTGTAAAATCCACCCCAAAATGCGCGCTTACGTCGCCTCCGTCGATAGCCGCTACCACCAAGTGATCGAGTTCGACCGCACTCAAAAAACACACAACTTTCGCCTTGAAGTCCCCGCCTCTGTTTCCGTCTTCCGTTTGTGGTTACCCAACTACGAGCCGGTCGAAATAAAAATAGAAGCCGGTAAAGAGGCCACCGCACAGTTGATCAAGAAGGGCAAAATTTACGGCAGCATAACCCTCAAACGCAATTAAGCGAGGTCAAGATGGCACTGAACGCCCCCGTTTCGCGATTCGGTCTCTGTGTGGCGCCACTGCTGTGGCTGGCGCTGTCGGCCGCCGGCCCGCCCCAAACCACGCCACCACCGTCCGGTGGTTTAATCACCAGCAAAACCAGTCCCTTTGCGGCACCCAAGGATCCCAACTTGCACAAGCTGCTCGCCGACTATCGCGCCCAGTGGCCGCGTTTAACCGGCCTGCAGTACTCCGGCATGCACTGGGGCCAAAGCGTCATTATCTTCGTGAACCAACACAGGGATATCTATCGGCGCAATCATCTCACCTATTTGCAAGAGTTTGAGGAAGCCGACGAGGATGAGACTTATGAGTACACGCCTTACCCGGTCGGCACCATCTTCGTTAAAGAAAACTTTCTGGTTCAAGTGGACGCAAAAGCGCAAGCCCTGACCCTTGCGATCATGATCAAACGCGAACCTGGATATGATCCCGAGCTGGGCGATTGGGAATTCGTGCAAATCGGTCACGACGGCCAAACCATTGTCCAAGGCGCCTCCTCCAAAGAGCCCGCCGTGGCGAACCTCTGCGGCACCTGCCACAAGAATCTCGCTGATCGCGACTATATCTTCCACACAGCCGGACCTTAATCGCAGAGTTCGGCTTGTTCTGCTAGCTATATCTCGTTGGAGTTCACACCATGCTGCGTTGGATTACCGCCATTAAAGTCCGCGAGCGTTTACTTATCCTCGGCCTCGGTGTCGTTGTCGCATTCACCGCGCTAAACCTGTACCAGTTCCGCGACTTTCGCTTGGCCCAACAGACGGTCGACGACCTTTACGCCCGTAATTTCGCCACCACGGTCGCGATCAAAGATACCCATTATGCGGTCAGTCAGATCACCACGGCTTCAATAGCCCTGGCTTCTGAAGCGATTCTGTTCGACGACGGCAAACAGAAAATTTTGCGCAACACACGTGGCGACGGTTTGGTCATCGGTCTCTATGGGGCCTGGCGCAATTGGAACGAACACTACCACGACACCCATTTTACCTTCTCCGTTGAGATCGCCGGTGAAACACAGGAAATCGAAGAAACCGTCCTCGTCGAACAACTCAAGCAACAGGTCGGCCGATTCATTACCCTGCTCAAAGAATTGGAAACCGCAATTGAGGAAACAGACGAAGACGATTTTGAAGCAAGTGACATCAGTCCGATCACCAACCAAATGGCGTATCTGGGTGTCGAACTCAATCAGACCCTGGCGCAGGCGGTGATGTTGGAAACCGCCAAAATCAAAAAAATTCAAGCGGACTTCAAAGCAACGCTGGCCGAGGACCAGCGCTTGGTTTTTTGGATTATGATTGCGGTTTCCATTTTCGCTGTCTTCGCCATGTTGGTGCTCGCTAAAACCATTTCTTCTCCGCTACAACAATTACAGTCGGCGCTTGCCGCCTTTTTAGAAACCGGCGACCTCAATCAGAAAATCAATATCCATCAGCAAGATGAAATCGGCGACCTCGCCAACCATTTCAACGAATTCATTGAGAAATTGGCGCGCATCATCCGCAACGTTAAAGAAAATGCTCAGGTCTTACTGGACGCCTCGGGTCACCTCAGCACAGCGGCCGACACCATGAACGACGAAACACAACTCGCGGCCCAACAAGTGCACGGAATTGCCGGTGTGATTGGTGAAATGAACGACCACGTAGAACAGGCACGAACCGGCACGGTGGACGTTCGAGAGAATACGCTGGCACTTACGGCCGCCATTGACAAAATGGGCGGCGCCATGAATCAAATCCACCAAATCACGGCGCAAGCGTCCAATATTAGCGCCGAGGCGGTAACCAAACTGACAACAGCCAACCAGCAGATTTCGCAACTCGAACAAACATCGCAGCAAGTCGTTCGCATTGTGTCAACCATCGAACACATTGCCGATAACTGCAAAATGTTAGCACTGAACGCCGGCATCGAAGCGGTCAGGGTCGGCGAAGCCGGCAAGGGCTTTATCGTCGTCGCCAATGAAGTGAAAAACCTTAGCAAACAGACTTCAGACGAGGTCGCAGTGGTGTCCGAGCACATCCAGTCGATGGTCGACGCCACCAACCACACACGAAAAGCGGCGCAGAGCGTCAGTCAAACCATCCAAACGCTTTCCAAGAATAACCAAACCATTGCTCAAGAAGTCAGCCGCCACCTTGACCAAACCCAACAAATCATGCGGACCTCTCAATTGAACGCGGGCTCACTGAGCACCGTCACGGAACGCGTGGCCCAAACCACCACGCTGTTCCGCAAGGTGGCTGATGACCGCGGTGGCCACGAAGCCAACATCACCAAGCTGCTGCAAAAGGTGGACGCTGTGTCGGGCCAAGTCACCATCGTGCGCGACGACGCCAAACAACTTTACAACTTGGCCCAGAAGCTAGATGCATTGGTTGCGGACTTCCATGTCAGCAACTAGCAAAAGTCCCCAAACGAGAAGGGAGGCGGGCGTTTCGCCTCTTGGTTCATGAGATCCGTCCAACGAAAGAAGCCGTTCGGCCACGGCCTCGCCTGAGCAGCGCCTTGCTAAAAGTACGCGCTTGAGCCAGGAGGCGTCGAATGCCGACCAGCGTCCGACAGGGTGGGCCGTCCCGTACGTCTGTGCCGGCCCTTGGACCGCGACCCGCTCGGAAAAACCGGAGCACGGCATGATTTCAGCCGGCCCTCGCCTGGGTTCGCGTTGCAAGAAGCGCATTTTGGGCAAGGTTTGATCACCAGCCTCGCCACCCGGAGCGAAACGGGATGTTATGCCGGATCGCCCTTGCCCACCGAAATAGGTTCATCCGGCCCCGTCGCTTCAACAGCCATAGCACCGTTTGCCACCGGGAACGCCAACGAGAAACGTGCGCCTTGGCCTTCACCGTCGCTTTCAACCCACATGCGGCCGTTCATCTCACGCACCGAGTTGGCGCAGGAGTGCAAACCAAAGCCGTGCCCCTCTTCCTTGGTGGTAAAGCCGTGGCTGAAAATGCGGTCCAAGTGATCCGCCGGAATGCCGACGCCCACATCCATCACCGTTAACACAACTTCCCCGTCACGCAGCCCCAATTCAATGTGAATACGGCGCGCGTCGTGGCCCAAATGGTCCATCGCTTCCTTGGCATTTTTAAGCAGATTCACAATCACGTGGACCAACTTCACCCGCTGGATTAACACCGGTGGAACGGGCTCAATGTCTTTCTCAACCTGAACATGACTACCCGCCAACATCAAACTCTGCAGATCAAGTGCGCTTTCAAGCACGGTTTCCAGCGACACACACTCGTCGTGAAAACCGCCCGCCGCATAACTTTGTTGGGCCATGATGACGTCGCGAATCGAGTTGACCTTTTCATTGAGACGGCGCACGTGATCGACAATTTCGCCCGCTTCCTTCTTGAGAATTTGGTCGAAGCTCAAATAAAAACGCATCAGGTCTTTGCCTTTGGGATCGCGACCAACGAAGGCTTCAAGGTTGTCCATGTTGGCACGCAACATTTCGTTGGCACGATACAGACCCTGCAAGCGCGAACGATTGACAATCTCGCGAATCATTTGGCTGGCGGTGGTCACGCTGTTGAGAATGTTGCCAACGTTGTGTAAAACCGAGGTGGCGATGTCGGCCATCCCAGCTTGGTGTGCTTTCTCCAGCAACGCCTTTTGCGCCTGCTCCAACTGCTCGGTCCGTTCGTTGACCCGTTGTTCCAGCGTCTCATTGAGCGCCCGCACCTCGGTTTCCGCGCTAATCCGTTCTTGGATCTCTTTTTTGAGCGCTTGGTTCAACTGGTTGGTATCGGAATACAAGCGCGCGTTCTCCAAACTCACGGCGGCTTGACTCAGCAACAGGTTGAGCATGCGAATCCGGTTTTCGGTGAAGGCGTTGGTGATCAGGTTATTTTCCAGGTACAGCACACCACTGATGTGGTCCTTGTGGCGAATCGGCGTGCACAACAAGGATTTGGGGCGGCGGTTGAGAATGTAGCCGTCCTGGGTGAACAGGCCTTCTTCGGTGGCATTGCGCAAAATAACGGTTTCGCCGGTGCGCACCACGTACCGCACAATGTTCTGGCTCAGCAATTCCGATTCACTCAAGGGTTCCAGCAATTTCTTGGTCGTGACCTCAACATCAATCATGGCCGAGGCCTCGACCATCAGCTCACCGAGGTGTTCCAACACCAACAAGCCGCGTTCCGCACCCGCACTCTCCATCATGATGGTCATCATTTTGGCGATCAGCAAGTCGAGGTCGATCTCGGACGAGATGGCCAGCGCCGACTTGGAAACGGTCACCAAATCAAAGGTATCGGCGCTGGTGACGGCGCCTGGCTCGGTTTCGGTGTCGGGTGCGGTACTGAAGGTCGACTCTGTCGTCATCGAGGAAAAGGTATCGGCCAAATGGCGACCGTGAATCAGCGAGCGTTCAGCGCTGAGCAACAAGGGATAACGTTCCTCGATAGAACGCAGCTTGGCGAGCGCGCCCAGGCGTTGAAAACAGTAATGACCCTCGCGCAGGTAAAGCGCGGCAATTTTCTCCTGATCGCTTTGTAAAAAGAACTTGGCCGCCAAGACATTGGCCAACGCCTCAAAAAAGGGATATTCGTTGGTTTTGGCGGTTTTCACCGCGTAATCGTAGTTAAGCGCGGCTTCAGCATAATGGCCTTTGAGACGCGCCCACTCGGCTTGCATCAAGTGGTGCAAGTGCTCGAAATTCAAGGGACAATGGCGCGCCCATTTGGCCATGCGCTTGAGTTCGGCTTTCATAGAGCGCCACGCTTTTTTGCGTTCGCCGGGCTCGAACACCGCCATCAACTGCGACCAGGTCAAGAAACTGTAGAGACAGGTCAACACGGAGCTAACCAAACCCAGGAATACTCGGGCGGTTGGCCGCAGTTTTTCCAACCAAAACAGGGCGCCCCGATAATCTTCATAAAGAAAATGCAGTTCCATTTTGATCAGGTAATAGTTGGCTAGGCCCGTTTTGAAACGCGCCGCTTCCATTTCCTTAACCAGCTTGTCTTCGTCAAAGGCGGCGTCACTAAGACTGTAGGGTCCCTTGGTGGTTGCGGTCAGGTTTAAGCGCCGCTGTTGCATAAGTTGCGCAATGCTAATTGCATCGTGGTAACGGTTCTCTTTGATGATGCTGATGTAGGTCGCCGCTTCGGCAATCTCGGCGCTGAGATCCATGGAGGGATCCCAGCCGGTGTAGTAAATGCAAGCAAACGAGGTATACATCAAGTCGCCCGACTGTAAACCTACATGCACGGCGCGTTTGAAGTATTTGCGGCGGAACTTCCAGTGTTCGTTCCAAGGCAAAATGGTCAGCGCAAACACGGTCATTATTTTGCAATCAAACCGAATATCGTCGAATTTCCGGTTGAGCGCCAACCCCAACTTGCCGAAACGGTAGCCTTGCGAATAGGCCCCCGTGGCGCCGGTCAAAATCAACCCATAAGTCGTGAAGGTGCTGGCGGCCTCGGGGCAGTTGCCGAACCGCAGAAACAGGTTCATGCGAATCAAATTGGCCAGCACTAACAAGTGCTGGTTCGAGGTCAAATAACCAATGAGCGCGATTTCCATGAGGATGTTGGTCATCAACTGGGCTCGGCCGTCATTCAAGAGCGGGCGCTGCAGCAAATCCTCGGGCCGCACGCCGCGCAGTAGCCACTGAACCAACGCCAGTTGTTTTAAAACCGACAGGCGATTAGGGCGACGCGGCAGATTAACCCCCAACGCTTCCAAGCCGAGATACCCGTAATCAAGCGCTTTTTCCATGCGGCCGTCGGCGATGGTTTGCGTGAGCCGCAGGTGGCAAATCTCGGCACGAGCCAAGTCCGAAGGCGCCCGTCCCCACAGGTCGTCCCACAGGCTGTCGGCCTTTTCAAACTCGCGCGCCGAGTAGGTGTTTTCGGCCAGTTCACGCACCAACTGGTAACGCAGCTCCGGTTTGTACGACCAACCCGCGTCTTCGGGTAACAGGTCCAGCGCGGTTTCCAGATACTCGATGGCGGCATGAAAGGCGGTCGCATGCTTGGCGCGCAGCGCTGCTTCTAGATTCAAATCAATGAGGCGCGCTTTTTCCGGCTCGCTTTCGATCAGCAGGTAACCCTGGTTGAGCTGGTGAACAATTGAGAACAACCGTTCCTCGCGCTGAGCCGGGTCGAGGTGATCCAACAAAATGTTGCCGATACGCAGGTGCAAGGCGTTGCGTTCCTCACGTTCGATCAACGAGTAGGCGGCTTGATGAATGCGGTCATGGCGGAAACGGTAAACCACGTAGCCCGCGCGGTCCTCATCCTTCTCGTCATCATCGCTTTCCGGGTCTTCTTCCATTTGCGCTTCGAGAATGCCTTCCTCAACGGCGTGCCACAGCGACGTCTCGAGCACGTTAATCGAGGCGTCCAAAACCAGGGCCAACTCAACCGGCGAAAAGATCGACCCCAAACAGGCGGCGGTCTTGAGCGCCGATTGGATGTCTTCCGGCAATAACGCCAAGCGTTTTACCAAAAACTCGACCACGTTTTCACTGATGTTGGTGGCGCGAATTTGTGCCAAATCCCAACACCAGGCCGGCCGCCGCTCGTCGAAGTAAAGCAGCCGGTCGCGATGCATGATCTTGAGAAATTCATTGGTAAAAAACGGGTTGCCATGGGTTTTTGAGTGAACAATGGTGGCCAGCTCGGCCACTGAATCCAGGTCCGAATGCAAGGTGTCCGCAATCAGTCGTTGCGTGTGAAACAAATCCAAGGGCTTCAGGCTGATGGCCGTGATATCGACACCGTCACGGCGCAGTTGATCGATACCGACCCGCAACGGGTGCCGCGCCGGAACCTCATTGTCGCGGTAGGCGCCGATAAAGAGAAAGTGGCTCAGATTGGCCGCGCTCGCCAACTCCTCCAACAAACGCAACGACGCCGAATCAGCCCATTGCAAATCGTCGAGAAAAAAAACCAGCGGGTGATCGGCATTGGCGAACAGGCCGACAAACTCGCGAAACACCTGGTTAAACCGGTAACGGGTTTCGCGCGGACCCAACATCGGCACTTCACTTTGCGGGCCAATCAAGTGCTCCAATTCGGGAATCACGTCCAACACCAGGGAACCATTGGGACCGATGGCCTTGAGAATGCGTTTGCGCCATTCTTCAATTTGTCGATCACCTTCCCCCAACAGGTGGCGCACCAACCCTTTAAACGCTTGGCTCACCGCGCTGTAGGCGATATCGCGTTTGAGCGGTTCGAATTTACCGCTGATAAAAAAACCTTTTTTGGCCAGTAAGGGTCGTTGAACTTGGTACACCAAGCTGGTTTTGCCGACACCCGAGTAACCCGACAACAGCACCAACTCACGGCCACCATCGGCAACCTGTTGAAAAATGCCGACGAGCTGTTGCAACTCTTTTTCGCGACCGTAAAGTCGCTCGGGAATGCGGAACTGATCGCTAATATCCTTGGCGCCCAGGTCGAACAGCGGCACTTGCCGGCGCTGCTCGAATTGCTGCAAGCAGTGCTCTAAGTCCCAGGCCAAACCGGCACAGGATTGGTAGCGATCATCCGGATTCTTGGCCATCAATTTGTCGATGACCGCCGAAATCCCTTCGGAAATTTCGAAGCGACGGCGAACCAAAGGAATCGGCTTCTTGGCAATGTGGGCATGCACGTATTCGAGTGGATCGTTGGCGTAGAAGGGCGGTTCACCGCACAACAATTCGTAAAGCAAACAGCCTAGTGAATAAAAATCCGTGCGGTAATCCGTGCCGCGGTTCATGCGGCCGGTTTGTTCCGGCGACATGTAAGCCAGAGTGCCTTCGGGGGCGTGACGGGTCAAACCGGTTTTGGGCAGCTCACCGGCCACCATCCGCGTGGAGATGCCGAAATCGATGTACTTCACGATGCCGGTCTGCTGGTTGATGATGACATTGCGCGGTTTAATGTCGCGGTGGATCACCTTGCCACGATGGATCTCGTGCAGGCCGCGCGCCAGTGCTAACGCAATTTTGAGCGCCGGCACCAGATTCATCCCCCGTTCGGGAATGACTTCTTTCAGGCCGACCCCGCCGAAATCTTCCATCACCAAAGCGAGGCCGTGCTGAAAGGGTTCCAGGCTGTGGTAAGTGACAATGTATTGGCCGTCAAAATGGCTGCCGATCTCGTATTCGCGCCGAAACCGTTTGAGGTCACCACTACTGGGAAAGCGATGGGTCGGCACCTTGACAATCACCGACAGGCCGTCACGCAACCGCGTCATGCGGAAAACCCGCGAACGTTTGCCTTCAAAAAGCAATTTGCCAAAATCGTAACCGGCGAGTTGAATCATGCCGACCAATCCCAAAAAGTGCCCAAAAACGGAAACGTTCGAAAGCCCGCCGCGTGGCGACACGACACGGCAAGGCGGTGCATCCGAGTGAAACGGGGACGTTCGCCCCACAACTCGCCGCAAAAAAGCCACGGAGAGCTGAATTGACGTTTTTTGGTAGCTAGCATTTTCCCCAATACATCCAGGTCCTGACGAACTCATGCGTCTCGTCGAAAATAAGGCCATCGTCACCAACATGCGACGCTTATCGAAAACGCGTTAACTGTCGCGTGCCGACAAAGACGGCCTATGAAGCGTGTTTACGACAAGCAAATTCTGCGAATGGTGTTCGATGTCTACAGTTTTATCAAATATTTAGGTTAACTGAAAATGAGAAATCTGCTCGCGCAATCGTTGTGTCATCCCGCCCAACTGCTCTGAGGAATGCACAATCCCCTTTATTTCATGGCTCGAACTTTCAGTTATGCGCCGCATTTCGTCAATTTGAGTAAAAATCCCCTGTGCTTTCTCTGATTGGCGCGCACTCTCCTCGGCGATCTGTTCCACCAAAAGCGTCACCTCGGCCGAGCTATGAACGATGTGGTCGAGCGCTTCGCCCGCCTGTTGCGCCAAGGCCTTACCCGCGCCGACCATGGCACTCCCCTGCCGCATTTCGTCCGAAACTTCTTGCGTTTCGCGCTGGACCGCCGCAATCATTTTGGCAATCTTCTGCGTGGATAAACTGGTTTTCTCGGCCAGTTCTTTCACCTCGCCGGCAATAACTGCAAAACCACGACCGGCATGACCGGCGTGGGCCGCTTCGATGGTGGCGTTTAACGCCAACAAGTTGGTTTTACCCGCGATATCGTTAATGACCGATACAATTTCGCCAATTTCATCGCCGGCACGGCCCAAGCGCTCCACCGAAACCACCGAACGATTAACAACTTCCGCAATGTCTTCCATTTTGTGCATGGTTTGCTGAACGACGGCCCCACCCTCTTCAGCAACCCGGCCGTTGGCTTGAGCCGCCTGGGCGGTGCTGTGCGCGTGTTCCGTATTGTGTTGGCTGATCGCCACCATTTCTTCGATAGCTGCCACTAAGTCGTGGGCACGCCGGCTCTGGCGGGAAGCGCCATCGGCAAGATGTCCGGTGGCACCCTTGATTTCACCCGTCGTATGGGTCGTCACAGAAGCGGCCGAGGTAATTTCCTCAATCGCTTCCCGCACCCGTGCCACAGCCTGATTAAAACCCTGACACAGGCGCCCAATTTCATCCTCCTGTTCGTGTTTGAGGCGCGCCGTCAACCGGCCTTCCGCCAGCGCATCCATTTGTCCCAAAATCCGTTCGACGCTTTCACCCAAGTAATGGTTTTGTTGCTCGGAGCGCTGATTGGCAACCCGCGTTTGCGCCAGCGATTCGCTTTGCGCCTGCATGGCGGCTTGGTTGATATGGTCAAACACCAGCGCCGGAATCGTCACAATTAAAATACAACCGAAGAAGTGGAACCAATCCAAGAGCTTCGCCCAGAAGGCATAACCCCCTTCGCGACGGATGTAATCGGGAAACTCAAAGCCCGCCAGTTCCACCACATAGGCACTGCCCAAAATGGAAAGGACCAACGCCAACCACCGCCGACCGATCCGGCTACCCAAAATCAGGGTGGCGAACACGGGCACAATCGTCCACCACGGGTTCGAACTATAGGTCGCCCCACCACTGCTCATCAACAAAACCGTCATCATGAAGGTAAAACTCAGACAGTAAAGATGGGTGGTGCGCTCCATGTCGCCGACGCGGCGAAAATAGAAAGGCAGGGACCACACGCAAATGACTTCGAACAAAATGACGCCGCCGCCATAAGGGTTACCGCACAAAAAGTACAATAAATTGTAGAGGCAACCGAAACAGCCCAGGAAAAACATACTGAACACAAGCACGCGCGCCCGTACAAGGTCGGCTTCACTGCCCCGAACCTGTTCGGGAAGGAACGAATCCATCCTACGAATGACGTTCATGAGTTACCCCACACAGCGCAAAAATTCACCCCAAACACTTGGCGATGAACTTTCTCGATTTTGTCGAATTTCTGAGATAACAAGATTATCGGTTCTTTCCGCAAGCGACATTACTTAATTAAAAGCGCCAAAGTGATTTCGCGTGCAAGGTGAAGGCGACCGGCCCGAAGCACCGCAAGGGCGCTAAAGCCAACGAGCCAACCGCTCTTGCATGGCCGACCAAATGAGAAAATAACCGAAACAAGGTCAGGTGTACGCGAACAGAAGACCACAAAACCTCGCAACAAAAATTCACAGACCATGCGACCTTCCCGCCCAAGAACGACGGATAACCCACCTCAACGCCTTGCTTTGCAGGCGCCAAGCCGTCTTCTGCCGATAAAAACCTTAACAATTCCTTAACTTAAAACTTTACAGCGGCTTCCCATTTCGCTAAAATCTTCGGACTTACATTGCTTTAATTTCGCACCTAATGCTGTGCTTTCTTTTCTTGCAGCCTTTCCGCGCAAGCTATCACCTATTCTCTGGATTCACCCGACACCTGCACGCCACAGACCACCAGCCACAGCCACCATGCCCACATCCATCACGGCAGGTGGCGCTGCCTATTGGTGGCCGCTTTGATGAAACTGCTTTTAGAGGTTTTATGCCGTTCGCACACGACGGTTATGACGAGAGCCCCCGTCATAGCACGGATTTATTATTGATTCACACCTCCCAAGGCGACGGCGAAACCGCCTTCCCTTATGTTTTGGTGCAACTCACGGCGCGTGCGCGCCTTGCGGGTCTTTCGGTCGCGCGTATTGATGTTTCCCACGACGATGCCGCCGAGCGGGAACGCAAACTAAGACGTGAACTAGCGGCTCATCAGCCGCGACTGGTTTGCCTCACACTGCGCCGTACCGAAGACAGCCTGGCCGGGCTCAACGGCGATGAACCGGAGCAGGGCGCGGCCATTTTGTGGCGTACTCTGGCCACGGCCCAACTGGTTCGCAAAATTTCCCGTGCACGGCTCATGGTCGCGGGTCGCGGCTTCGAGCAAAACCCGGAAGCGCTGGCGGCCTGGCTGGGTATTGATTTCGGCATTATCGGCGACAGTAAACCCGTTTTCGCCGCCCTCGCCACCGGCACCCATGAACACTCTCCCGATTTAATTCCCAACCTGGTTCACCGTCGCGGCCGCACCATCGTCCTCAATCGCCGCCTTTACCTGCCCCCACTTGCCCGTCCTGAGTACGACGAGACGCTTATCGAAGAGATAATCGCCCACTACGAACGCATCTTCACCAAGGCCGGTCATCAAGCACACTATCTCAACCAGTGCCGGCCCAGCGCGCTCGGCATCGACAGCCGCCAACGCCAAGTTCTCGCCCGCGAAACCCGCTTCCCGATGATCCCCATTGAAATCGCGCGCGGCTGCCCGCACCACTGTCGCTTTTGTAGTGAGCCACAACTGGCGGGAACACGGGTTCGGCAGCGGCCACTCACGGTGGTTGAAGACGAAATTCGCGCCTGGGTACGACGCGGCTTGCGCCATTTTTGGCTGCTATGCGGCGAGCTCAATACCCTGAGCAGCGATTACCTGGCCGATCTCACCAGCATCATTCAACGCTTAAATAGCGAGCTCGACGGCCATCCGATTCAATGGCAGGCGTTTCAGTTGCCGCAAACATCCAGCCTCCCGCCGCTTGCGCGTTTGTACGACAGCGGATTCATCAGCAGCTCGGTAGAATTGCCACCGCCGGCACCCGAACTCTACCAACAGGCGCAGGTCCCCTTTGACCGCGATGATGCACTTCAGTTTTTGCGCGCGGATGCCGAAACCCGTCGTTCGCACCAAATTGAGAGCCGCCTGCCCTTGGTGTTGCAAATGTTCGCGGCCGAACTGAATCCAGATCACCTGCGTGAGGGCCTGTCCACCTTACAAAAAGCGGACCTTTACCAGATTGTCGACGATGCGCTGTTGCTCAAAGCAGTTCGCATGTTTCCCAATATTGGCTTGTGCCGCACCTTGGAAAATATCCCTTGGTTCCGGCCCGATCCGGGGGAAACCGAAACCTACCTACCCGAGAACCTACAGCCGGTTTATTTGGCCGCCCCGGCGCTACGCGCCGATTTTGGCAGCGGCCAACGGCTCGACCAATTTCTCGCCTTTATCGGTGGCCTCATCAGCGATCAAAACAGCAGCCAACGCCCTTGGCACCGTTTTCTCGGTCGCAGCTTCCGACAAGAGGATTTGCAACGCGCTTGGCTGGCCATGGTCCAAGAACCAATGTCGGCGATGACGACGCGCCGGCTGGCGGATTTCAACGATAGCGACCGTCTTTTTTGGTCGCAAATGTGGAAAAACCCCCATTGGCACGTGTTGACACAATTACTCGATGAAACAAAGTCCGGGTCACCCCAACACAACCAGACCGCGTACCAATTGGCGACCTTGTTACTGCTTCACCGCAAAGAGGCCCTGCGCCATATCTGTGAATTAATGCAATGGCCGGCGGATAAACCCTTGTGGCGCCATAAACACAAATACCTGCTGGCAGAGAAGCTCCTTCAGACGGGCAACCCGCAATGGTGGCGTCAGCTCGCAGGCCGAAGTGGTTTTGCGCCAGGCGGCAAGCCACACCAGGGCGAGATACAGTATGTGGTCGACTGGCTGCTGTTCCACCTAAACATGGACGAAGCAGACAACTGGTCGGCTTGGCTGACCCGGCCAAAAGAAGCCGCACCGCAGCGATTGCCGCTCAGCTCGATCTCACTCTAGCCACGAAAGTGAACCCAGCGCCCGTGACGGCCGTGGTCGCCGCGCCGGGTTCATGATAAGGTTGCAGATGGTCCAAGGTTGCCGATTGGTAACCCGCCCAGAGTCGAGGAGTAGCCGCCCACCATGAAAAAAGCGTCATTGGGTTCGCCCGAATCCCTGGAACAATTCCAAGAATTTTGCCGTCAACAGGCGCAGGCGGCCCGCGAGCAGAACCCCGAGCCGGTAAAGCGGGTATGCCCTTTTTGCACCGGCAGAGGTTATACCTGGAAAGAGATCGAAGGCTACCGCCACGTGGTGCGCTGTGTTTGCCAAAAAGAACGCTTGGCGCGCGAAGCGCTTCGTGAGGCCGGTGTCCCCGAAAAGTTTTGGAACGCTACCTTGGAAGAAGCCAATGTCAACGGTCGTGAGCCCTTCCGACCCTGGGGCGGCAACCAACGGGACGCCGTCGCGCTCAAATCACAAACAACGGCACTCACCACCTGTCGCGAACTGCGCAACCAATACCTGGAAGTCTTTCTCAACGGCAAACCCATTAAAGAGGTCTACGGCCTCATGTTGTTTGGCGATTCCGGTCGCGGCAAAACCCGGCTAATTAGCTCGCTGCTCGCCGATTTGGTTTACGCGGGCTTGCACTCAGTCCGCTTTATTGAATACAACGAACTGTTTAAAATGATCCGCTTCAGCTTCAACAGCAAAGAGATCAGCTATCAAAGCATCTTTTACCCGCTGCTCAACGCCAAAGTATTGGCGATTGACGATCTGGGCACAGAACTGGGCGGCGACCTGACCTGGGCGCTGGACAACATCGGCTACATCATTAATGAACGCTATACGCGCAACCTGCCGACCCTATTCACCAGCAACCACTGGAACTCGATAAACGACGGCCCACGTGGCGGCCGCCACTCACGCTCAAAAGCCGACGAAAACCTGTTTCACGGCAAGTCGTGGGAAATGGGTAAAAAAATCGAGCGCAACGACGCCAACTCCGAATCGGCCCGATCCAAAAAGAACCTCGACGAACGCGTCAATTACCGTTTACGCTCGCGCATTCGCGAAATGTGCATCGAAATAAAGGTCGAAGGCTTCGATTACCGCAATCGCCTCGCCAAGAATCGCGAGATGCTACGCCAGAAACGTGACCTGGACAACCAGTAGCCACCCTTCAATTGACCGAATGCCGACACCCGCTGTCACGATCTGGTCACCTGTCGAAATAGCGACACCCTACACAAACCCCAAACCGAGCCAAGCGCCTCTCTTTAAAGATCTTATCTAAAAACAAAAAGCCGGCAAGGGGCTTGCTTTAATAGAGAGTAGCTAGACTATGAAGAAGCTCGGTATTCGTCTTATGTGACGAATTGCCAAAACATTCAGGGCGGATATGCACCTATCCGCCCTCTTTTTTTTGCCCAACTCAGCGCACGATTTTGAGCTCTTCCAAGCTGAGATCCCCTTCATCATTGATACCCACACGCATCAGCCGACCACAGGGCGCAAACAAGCCGCCGCCCTGACCACAGGGCAAGGTGAAGCGGCCGAGTAACTTGCCGTCAAAATCGACCAAATAACCCTTGGCAACACCATAGAAGGGCGACCAGTCGTAAACCAAATAGCCTTGATCGATGGTCAGCAAGCGATTGAAATAGCTTTTCTGATCGGGAAAAACCGGCACCACCTGCGGCGCGTCTTTGAGCCAAGGCTGCGCATTGTATTCGTCGATATCGGCTTTGGTAACCGGCGGTCGCGGCATGTCCAGCGTGAGGGTGCGCTTAAGCTCGCCGGCACCATCAAAAACGTGCAGGATTGGTTTACTGGAATGAGCCAGCACCACCTCGTCGCGTTGCCGAGAATAGTCCAACACCGGAATCGGTTCCCAAATGAACAGCTTTACCTTATTGGTGTTGCGATTGTGTTGCCAGGTCGTATCAGGCCAGTCGTTCCAGGTTTTGAGCAGCTTGCCCTGATCATCGTACTCGAGAATGCGACGGCAGGGTTTTTCGTCGCAAAAGTAGCTGTCGTAAAACAGGAAACGCCGGCTGTTGAGCGCAAAGAAGCCGTTGATCTTGCCGCCAAGTTTTTCAAAGGTCACACGCCGCACAAAGTCGCGCTTCCCGTCGAGCACCGACATGGTGCGGGTCGCACCGTCGTAAACAAAACACTGTTCGCCGATACGGTTGATGTAACCCATGGGCGGACCCAAGGCTGCGGCAAAGGTGAACTCGCCGGGCCCTTGCCCTTTGCCGCCAAAAAAACCGGCAAAGGCGCCGTCGGCTCGCCAAGTGAACAGGCGCGCCGAGGGAAAGTCACTCGCATAGAAGGTGCCCTGATCATCAATTTCGACGTGCAAAATGTTCTGGATATACAGATCCTGCGCCTCGGGCGGATGCGCCAAAGTACGCACTGTTTCAAACTTAAGCGGACCCAAGGCCAGCAAGCAGGCAGTCACGAATAACATATTTGCGGCTCCAGCATAGAAAATATGAACCCTATTCTAAGCGAGACCAATGCTGCGTCCGAAACGAAAAAAAAGGGCCTGGTAAACCAGACCCTTGTGCAGCCGCAATTTTGTAAAGCGTATTCGGAAAAAAGAAGATAAAACCTTATACGTACTTGGAGTAGTATTCAACGATTAACTGTTCGTCGATTTTCTCGGGAATCTGGTCGCGTTCGGGAAGTTGAACCAGTTTACCGGAAAATTTGTCACGATCAGTTTCGAGGTAGGCGGGAACCAAAGACAACGGGCAATTCTTCATCGACTCCAAAATCTGGGCGTTTGCCTTCATCTTTTCTTTCAATGTGATGACTTCACCGATGCGGACTTCGTATGACGGAATGTCCACTTTTTTGTCACCAACGAGAACATGTCCGTGGTTCACGAGCTGACGAGCAGCCCAAATCGTTGGTGCAAAACCCAAACGGTATACGACATTGTCCAACCGTCTCTCTAAGAGTTGGTACAAGACGTGACCGGAAACGCCTTTGCTGTTAAAGGCGCGTTTAACGTAACGGCGCATCTGCTTTTCGAGGATGTTGTAGCGGAAGCGGAGTTTTTGTTTCTCCTCCAAACGCTTACCAAACTCGGATTTTTTGCCGCGACGTGACTTGGGACCGTGTTGGCCCGGAGGATTGGGGCGACGTTCTTGAATTTTGTTGTACTTTGGTGAACGGAAGTAAACTTCCTGGAACCGGCGCATCATACGCGCTTTGGCTCCGGTAAAATTAGCCATTCTGGGTTCTCCCTTTTTTCCATATGGACGGCGCTTATTCGGTTCAAGCGCACAGCCGCGAAATATACCACAAAAACTCGTCGAAATCCAACACAGAATCGCAACAGCTAATGCTACCGCGATGGATTTGGGTTAAAGCGCCGGCAGGTCGATGACCAGCTTGGTGCCGCGCGGCTGGTTGTCCTCAACCCAAATCGTGCCGCCGTGGTCTTCAATGATGCGCTTCACAATCGCCAGCCCCAGGCCGGTCCCCTTGGGTGATTTCGAGTAATAGGGCACAAACAGTTTGTCTTTTTCCTCGTCGGGCACACCGATGCCGACATCTTCGACACTGAGGCGCGGACCCGAGGCACCGCGCCGCAATACCACCACAATCGAACCGCCGGCCTGCGACGCTTGTGCGGCGTTTTGAATGAGGTTGGTCAGTACCTGGCGCAACTGCACCGGATCACCGACCCATTCCCACGCACCGTCACCGATGTCGCTGCTGACGGTTAAATCTGGATACACCGGCGCATAACTCTCAACCACACTGCGAATTAAGTCATCCAACTGCAGCTCTTCTTTGACCGGCTCCGGCAACTTGGCAAAGGTCGAGAACTCGTTGACCAAGTTCTTGAGGAGATTGGTTTCGCTCATGATGGTTTCGTAGGCCGATTCAATCGCCTGCGGTAAGTCCGGTTTGCTGTTTTGTGCTTTGCGGCGAATGCGCTGGATGCTGAGCTGAATAGGCGTTAGCGGGTTTTTGATTTCGTGGGCAACGCGTTTGGCAACCTCACGCCAAGCCGCCACTTTTTGGGCGTTGAGCAGTTGGGTCAGGTCCTCAAGGACAAGCAGCGCGCCGTAGCGTTGTTCTTCGTTTTTAAGCGCGACAATAGAAAGCGATACGTAACGTGTCATTTGATGGCGGCTGTCGCTCAGCTCGACCTGGCTGTTGACGGTCTCGAAGCCACGTGTTTGGTGGGTGTTCCACTCCTTGAGCAAGGCCCGGTGGTGCTTCTCGTCAAGCACGTCGCTTAAAGGCGCCCCTTCTCCAAGATCTGCCACCCCCAATATCCGTTCGGCGGCCGGATTAAAGGTGCGAATTCGACCCGCGTCGTCGGTGGAGATCAGCCCTGCGCTGGACTTTTCCAAAATCGCTTGACTGTACTGAATGTGGCCGGTCAACTCGGCGTTAATCTCTTCCAAATCATGGGTTTTCTGTTGCAGTTCAGCGCGGTTTTTACTCAAGGTCGCCGTCATGGTGTTAAAGGCCCCGGCCACCTGATCGAGTTCATCGCCGCTTTTGAGATTGATCTGGGTATCGAGTTGACCCCGTGATACATCCTCGGCGGCGGTGATGAGCTGGTTAATTACCGCCAAAAAGTTTTTGGAAAAAGCCATGCCGATCCAAATCCCCAAGAAAATCACCACCATGGTCGTGACCAACAAAATGCTGTTATTGAGCCCGCGCACCTGGTCGGTTTCTTTCTGGGTGTAACGCAAATAGGCGTAGCTATCGCGGATGTAGAGGAACCGCTGCGTAAACGGCGTCTCTTTGGCAAACAGGAAGTCGGCGTATTGATCACCGAGCTCGTAGCGGAAGCGCAGCAACAACAGGCCGTCGCGATAGGGCTCGGGAAGACCGTCACTTTCGGTTTCGCGCGCCTGGTAGAACTGCTTGCGCTGAAAGGATTCCTCCGCCCGCAGGCGCAGGCGCGTATCGCCTTCGTCAGCCAAAATCCGTGCCTGTAACCGCTCACCTTGAACGACCTCAACCCCGGCCAAATGGTGCTGGTTCAGGTAATCGCGCAGTTTCTGTTCGGAATCGGTGGCGTGCAGACGCAGCACCGTGCCACCGTGGCTGACCTGAAGGTCGTGAATTTCGTCGAGGTATTGGCGGCTAAGGGTTTCCGATTGCTCGACAATGCGGCCGACGTTGGAATCGATGACCAAATTCACCAGCATATCGTCCGAGAAACTGGTCGCCATAAAGAAGATGATCAAGCCGGGCGTGAGGGTGAGCGGCAGAATCGATAGGACCAGTTTGGTACGCAGGCGGAAACCGGTGCGCTGTGCTTTGCGCCCGGTGTACAACTTGACCAAATTGCGCACAATCACAAAAAACAGCGCAAGAAATAAAAGGATGTTGAGCGGCTTGAGAATGCCGATGATTAAACTAGCGGCGGCCGTCGTGTTGGCATAAACCAACAAGTGCCAAAACAGGGCGCCGATTAAGCCCAACAATAAGAAGAAAAACAGGTTTAGCCAGCGACGATTCATAGCACCTCACACCCCCCACACTTTACCCGAAACAACCGACAAGGTGAACGCGATTCGAAAATCAGCGGACGGCGGCGAGGAGTAGCAACCTTTGACGACCATGGCCCAACTCATGCAACGCACCTATGTCACGGACCCACGGGTCGGCGGCCTCGAGAGCACCGAAATCACGACGGCCGAACATACGCTCGGCATCGCGTTACCGGTCGGTTACGCCACCTGGATGGAAACATGGGGTCCGGGCGAGTTCGAGCATTTTGTATCCCTGCGCGCACCGGAGGATCTGTTGCGCGGCGGCATCGACGCCACATCCCAATTACAAGGGCGCGGGTTTTTCGAAAACCACGCGGCAAACACCGGCAAAGACGCGCTGGTCATCGCCTCGAGCCACGACGGTGACCAACTCCTCTGTCTGCCTCGGCTGCCAGGCCGACTCTTTTACGTCCCACGTCACGAGAACCAGGTAATCGAATGCCGGAATGACCTGGTCAGCGGCCTGACCACCATGATCGCCAAAACCGACGGCATCCTGCCGCCACGACCCGTCTTCGTCCCGGAACAACCCAACTTCGAACGACAATTCATGGTACCCCGCACGCCGCAACGCTTTGAGCGGGTATGTGCCGCCCTGTGCGAGCGCCTCGCTCACGATTACCTACATGAAATTCAAGAGGATGACTACCAGGCCTTCCACCTCTACAGTCGCCGATTTTTCGGCTGGGTCATCTGTCACCAGGATGAGGATTATGTGCAGGTAGCAATCGAAGGCCCGGCCTATCAAATCGATCACCTGGCGCCGATCCTAAATTGCCTGAAAGCAACGGGTTTGATGGACGAACCCGTGCCGCCGACGCCGACCGAGCAAGCTGAGCACGCACGCATCGTTTATGTTACCCACAACTACCACTACCTGGTCAGCGGGCGTTACCGCGACATTTCACTCTCACGCGAGCAACCCAGCGCTTCGCAAAAACAGCTTTATGCCGCGCTTATGCGTGATTTTAGCGACCGGATTGTGTTTAATCCCTGTCCCGTTTGCGACAAACAGCGACGAACGCCGCGTGCCCGACAATGCCTAAATTGCGGTGCGCGTACCTGACCTTAAACGACTTGCACGGATAAAAGCGGCGCTTGCGATAGGACGGCTTCACTTACCTCAACCTCGATACGCTGACCCACTTGCTCGGGAGTCGCGTTAAAAGGCACCTCAATGTAGTTATCGGTAAGTGCGGTATGGGTACAGCCGCCAATCGCTTTGGGCACCACAATCGCCGGTCGCGTTTGGCCGATAAAGCGCTGGTAATGGTCTTGCTTGCGTTGTGCTGAGAACTCGCGCAATAAACGACCCCGATTCTTGGAGACCCGGCCGTTGATTTGGTCGGCAAACTTGGAGGCGGCCGTGCCGGTCCGATTCGAGTAAGGGAAAACGTGCAGGTAATCCATCGGGATGTCGTTGAGGAACGCCACGGTGCTCTCGAACGCCTCATCGGTTTCACCCGGAAAACCAACGATCACATCGGCGCCGATGCAAATATCGGGCATGGCGGCACGTAGTTTTTCAACGCGGTCGCGATACTGCGCGGTCTTGTAGATACGGCGCATGCGGCGCAAGGTGCGGTCGTCACCGGCCTGTAAAGGGATATGCAAATGCGGAACAATTCGTTTACTTTGCGCCATCAAGGCAATCATTTCGTCGGGAATTTCCGGTGAATCCAGGCTGGAAATGCGAACCCACAGGTCGATGTCGGTCGCTTCAAAAGCCTTGAGTAGATCGGTGAGGTGCAGGCGCGGCCGAAAGTCACGACCCCAAGTGCCGATGTGGATGCCGGTTAGCACCACTTCGCGAATGCCGTTCTCTTGCAGCACACGGAACTGTTGCAAAATATCGTCGATGGGAATCGAGCGGTTATTGCCGCGCACATAGGGAATGATGCAGTACGCGCAACGCAGGTTGCAGCCGTCCTGAATTTTGACAAAAGCGCGGGTTTTGGCTTCAAAACGGTCGAGAATGCGAAACTCGGCCGGGCGCTTCTCCATGATGTCGTGGGGTTCCGCAACAACGCGACCGGCGCCGCGATAGGCTTCGACAATGGGTGTCACGTTGTATTTGTCGACGTTGGTGGTGACCATGTCGACTTCTTCCATGGCGCGAATATCATCGGTTTTGGCTTGTGCATAACAGCCGGTCACCACCAAGAAACCGTTGGGATTGCGGCGGCGAAATTTGCGAATGAGGTTGCGCGATTCCACATCGCTTTTGTTGGTGACGGTACAAGTGTTGAGCACCACCAAATCGGCCGAGGGCACATCGTGCTCGCGTCGGAAACCGGCTGCTTCAAAACCGCCGGCCATCACCTCGGAATCGTAAAAATTGAGCTTACAGCCCATCGTGTGAAAGGCAAATGAGGGTTTCGCCGCTTGACTCATAACACAACCTCGAGAAAACAAAACCACCCGCTTAGCAGCGGGCGTAACCGCCTATTATACCGAAAAAGCGGTCGCGGGAAACGGGTGGGGCGCGAGCACAGCCCGCGCCCCACGGCAAAACTTCTTTGTTTTCTCAGGTTAAAACGGCATCAGCCATACCTAGACGTTTTCTAAATCACGACCATTAAAGGCGTGTGGCAACAGCTCGCGGTGGCTGAAGTCAAGCGCCACTTTGCCCATCTCATTGCTGAGCAACACGCGCGTCTCTTCGCCGGCAAACTCTTCAATCACCTGACGGCAACTACCGCAGGGACCGGCCGGTCGTTCGGCTTTAGCGGCAATGACGATGCGGCGTAACCCGCCAGGCTTGAGCGCGCCTTCGCTGACCGCTTTGACAATGGCGGTGCGTTCGGCGCACAAACCACAGGTATAGTTGGCGTTTTCGACGTTGCAGCCGGAAAAGATTTGGCCTTTGTCGTTTTCAATCACGGCGCCGACTTTAAAACCGGAATAAGGCGCATGGGCGCGGTCTCGCGCCAGCCAAGCCGCTTTAACCAAGGTGCGTACGGCTACTTCGGGTTTGTTTTTTTGACTCATCGTGCTTTCACCCACGCTTCCACCAGGTTCTCGAGCTTTTGGCTCATACGGTTGACCACATCACCAACATCGTCGTGCGACAGTTTTTCGTCGGTAATGCCGGCGGCTTCGTTACTAATGCAGGACAAGCCGACCACGCGGATACCACAGTGGTTGGCGGCAATCACTTCATTGGCGGTCGACATCCCAACGGCGTCGGCGCCCCATGCGCGGAACATGCGGATCTCCGCCGGTGTCTCGTAGGAAGGCCCGGTCACCGAAATGTAAACGCCCTGCTTCAGTTCGATCTCAAGCGAAGCGGCGGTGGCGAGCATGCTTTCGCAGTAAGCCGGATCAAAGGCGTGCGACATATCGGGAAAACGCGGGCCAAACTCCGGTGGATTAGGCCCAATCAACGGATTGGTCCCTTGGAAGTTGATCTGATCGCGAATCAACATAATGTCGCCTTTGCGGTAGTCGAGGTTAATGCCGCCGGCAGCGTTGGTGACCACCAACGTTTCGACACCCAGCGCGCGCATGACGCGAATGGGAAAAATGGTGTCTTGAATGGCGTGGCCTTCGTAAAAATGGTAGCGGCCCTGCTGGCAAATAACCTGTTGCCCGGCCAGCGTTCCGAAAATGAGGTTGCCGGCGTGGCCTTCGACACTGGTCGGTTTGAAATGAGGGATCTCGGCGTAGGGTATGGTTTTGATGATGTCGATTCGCTTGGCAAATTGGCCTAAACCCGAACCGAGCACAATCGCCAAGCTCGGCTTAAAGTTGGGCACTTGTTGATTAATAAATACCTTTGTTTCAAGCGCCTTATCCCATACGCTGGTGTTCTCCGTCAATGGTTCCCCCTGTTATTCGTCACTTCGACCACCGGCCTCGGCGGTCGCCAAAGCCCAGCCGGGTGCGGGTGGGTTTGGGTCTCCCCCACTAACCCGTGTCGCCTGGATCTGGGTGCGTGGATTTCACCGCATTATACCCGAGCCCCGTCGGTTTGGGCACGCGTTCAGCGCGCCGAGCGCGACCACCCGGCTCGGAAAAAGGCGGCGCGACGAAAGAGCGGGCCACGCCGCCGCGCACCCCAGCGGCGCAAACACTTGGCATCCGCCATTTTCTCTTTGGCATCCGGGAATTCTTCAGGGTAAACTGTTTTGCTAATTACATCACCCGAAACGGGCCCAGCACGAACCATGGTCGGATGCACGAAGCGCCCTTCGGAAACGTAAGCCGGCTTTTGCCGTGGCGTTGAATGCTTATACGATTTTTGGAGTTACTTGATGGATCTGATGAGTTTGGTGGGCATGTTCTCACTGCTTTTTATTGCTTGGTGTATGTCGGTCGACCGCTGGAATGTTAATTTCAAACCGATTCTGTGGGGCATGGGCCTGCAGTTCGTCTTTGCGCTAATCATCTTGAACAAAGACCATTACAGCTTCTTAGGCATGGCTCTATTAGCGCTTCTTTTAGTTAATTTCAACCTACGCGAACACCAAGTCGTTAAAGACAATCAGATTATGAGTACCGTGGCCAATTGCACCATGGCCGCCGTCGTCGGGTTATTCGGCTATTTTGTGAATCAAGTTTTTCAGCTTTGGATTTTGGCGGTTGTCATGATGGTGGCCATGGTCGCCAATGCCTTCATCTTCAAACGCAGCAACTTACGCGGGCCGCTCGCCGCGGTTTTTATCACCTTCCTCTTCACCTACCTCATTGCCGAACGCATCCCCGGCGAAGCTTTGTTCGACCAATTCAGCAAGGGCGTCTCGCACTTCCTCAGTTTTTCCGATTACGGCGCCCAGTTCCTGTTCGGCAACCTCGCCAATCGCGAATACTTCTTTGTCGGCGAGGGCGCCTTCCCGGGTTTCGGCTTTCAATTCGCCTTTGTCGTCTTACCTACCATCATTTTCTTTGGTGGGTTTATGAGCGTGCTTTACTACCTCGGCGTCATGCAGCGCATTATTGAAGCCATGAGTAAGTTCATGCGCTGGACAATCGGCACCAGTGGCGCCGAAACCCTGTCCTGCAGCGCCAATGTCTTTGTCGGCCAAACCGAAGCACCGCTTTTGATCAAACCCTTTTTGGCCAAAATGACCAACTCCGAGTTACTGACCATTATGGTCGGTGGTTTCGCTACCATCGCCGGCGGCGTTCTGGCTGGATACATCAACATGGGGGTCAACGCGGGCGATTTGATTGCAGCCAGTGTGATGTCGGCTCCGGCCGCGCTGGTCATTGGCAAGATCATTTACCCAGAATCGGAACACTCGGAAACCGCGGGCGACGTCCCCTTGCCCAAAATCGAAGTCGGAGAAAACGTCCTGGAAGCCGCCACCAACGGTATATCCGACGGCTTTAAGCTCGCGCTCAACGTGGGCGCCATGCTGATCGGTTTCATCGCCCTGATCGCCGTTATCGACAGCATCCTCAACATTTTGGACTGGGTCATTGACTACAAACTGCTGGGCGGCGAACAGTACCAATACGCCATCACCGGTACCTCGCCGGTCGTCAGCGAGTACGCGGGCATCTTCCCTGGCTCGCTCCAAACGCTTTTCGGTAAACTCCTGGCCCCACTAGCTTTCTTGATGGGTGTCCCCTGGGAAGACGCCGAAGCGGTCGGCAACTTGCTCGGCGTCAAAATGAGCCTGAATGAGTTCGTCGCTTTCGGTAGCTTGGGTCAGTACATCAACGAGGGCACCATCGGTCCACGCGCCCAACGGATTGCCACCTATGCCTTGTGTGGTTTCGCCAACTTTAGTTCGATCGGCATCCAAATTGGCGGCCTCTCCGCATTGGCGCCCGAACGGCGCGGCGATTTGGCGCGTGTCGGCCTGCGCGCTATGTTTGGCGGCGCCTTGGCCTCGTGGACGACCGCCACGGTCGCCGGTATTTTCCTGTAAAACCCAACAAACGCGGGTGCTACACCCGCGTTTGTTTCCCTCGCGGTGAATGGAAACAGACGAACCTCCGTGCCTCGCCTTGTGGGGCACAACTGCTGAGGTTTGCGTCTCGCCCATCCTCTTGCCCGAACAATCCGTTGCGTTGCGCAACGGTCAAAGATGGCTCGATCCATGAGCCAAATGTCGCCCCATCGACTTTTTCAATTGGATCGAGGTAACCTTCCATCGCCGATCTTAACGATGCTTAGGAATCATCGTTAAGATCCGAATCGAGGCCTACCGCCCTTCCCCTCGGTCCATTCTTTCGATACGCGTGGCATAAAGCCCGTTCATTGAACCCTCGGACAGTTTGTACGAGAATGGTTCGTGGCATTAGCGGCACAAGCATTTCCACCCGAATGCCGCCTACAATCGAAAGTACGTCTGGACTGCCGAAGAGGCGCGAAAGGATCGAGGCGCCTTGAAAGAGCGAACTCGGACCGCGCACGGCGCGCACCCGCTGGGTGCGGTGAGTATTTCCACAGAAGATTGCAGCCCAAAGGTTTAACTAAAACCACCACGGCTTATCGCGCTTCTTAGGGACAATCGGGAAACGATAGTGGGAATGAAACACCCACACCTCCTGATGCACCAATGAGCGGGTGCCGACGACAAGGCGCCTGCAATTGGTTACTAATGCTGAAACAAACCGCGAAGGCTCTCAACGACCAAAGCTTGCTCAATCCAAGTTTCGAGGGTCAACGCATCGGCTTGTTCAATTTCATGACGAAAATCGTCGGGCACCGATCCGAAACGATGGGTCAAAATCATGCTCAACGTCCGAATCGAAGCCTGACGACCTTCTTCACGACCTTCCTCTTTGCCTTCCTCGCGAGCCATTCGTTCGATGCTGGTGATATATGGCATGTTCGTTTCTCCCTCTATGGTTTCCAAATCCGTTCGAAATTGTTGTGCCAAAATGGGCGGCAGCTCCAGCGTCCAGTCGATGAACCGGAAAAGGTTCACAATGGTTTTGCGTGAGAATTGTTTGCGATACAACCGCTTGATCAGACCGATCTTCTCGCTAAATCGCCGTTGTGGATCCGTTCGCGTATCCAATCCTGCGAGAAACGCCAAAATTACATGGGCAAAGGGATTCGAGGACGCCTTCAGTTCGTCGACGCGGTCTCGATAGTCCAATAATTTAATAATTGGATAGCTCATCGACAAGTCAAAACGCCATTTTTTGTATCGGTAAGGCTTTGGCCGCCAATGGGGCGACGCATCACCCAAAACCGCTAAACTGACCACCGGTTTGTCGAACTTGTCCGAAATGCGGTGGTTGTAGGTGTACATTCGCCGCGATAGCTTCGGTTCAACTTGGTTCTGAAACTCGACGTGAATAAACACCATCTCCCGCTCGCCGTCTTTTAAACGCACTTCGATCAGCTTGTCGGCGACGCGCAGACCGGTTAGATGCGATAGGTCTATTTTTGGTAACTCTTTGTCCAATAAGCGAAAAGGCTGATTCCAATCGATCTCCTCATACGCTTCGTGCAACACCATCTTGAGCATTTCAGGGAAAAAGTTGTCACAAACATGTTTCCACGGACTGTCAAAATCGGTCAACAACGCCTCCTTTTGTGGCCGTCACGAATCGAACTCAGCGACGACTTTGCAAAATGACAGCTCGGTGTTTGTCTGCGCAGTCCGGCCGAACCGCCGGCACGCCAAAGCGATGGAGAAGCCCCACGAGGCGCACAAAAGCTGTATCTTCCACGATTGGCCCAAACCTAAACCAAAAAAAACGGCAAAAAACAGCAAAAATGAAGTTACTTCTCGGCGGCAGCTAGGAACCAAGTGCGTTTTTTCACGCTCTTTCAATTTATTGAACTTCAAATATTCACACCAACAACTTGGGTAAACCCAACCGTGCCCATGGCTACCTTTTGGCCGCCCCATCGGGACCGGTCAAGGCTTCGATTTCGTCTCGGCTGAAGCCCATCTCCGCCAAAATGGCCTGCGAGTCGGCGCCTACAACCGGTGCAGGCGCACCCACCCGAGCCGGCGTCATGGAACATTTGAGCGGATTTGCAACCCCACGCACCGTCGTACCTGCCGCCGTCGTCTGGGTCGTCAACATGCCGCGCGCCTGGAGATGGGCACAATTTGCCAATTCAGCTAAGTCACGGACCGGCGTCAGGCAGAAGTTTTGATTGGCGGCACGCGCCGTCCAAAGATCGCGATCATCCATCGCAAAAAAAGCCCCAACCGCATCAATTAAAGCCGCTTGCTCCTCACCTGCAACAAACTGAAGCGCTTGCCAAGACGGTTGATCGGCCCAGGCACAGAAGGCGTGCCAAAATTTCGGTTCCAGCGCACCCAACGCGACAAAGCGATCATCGCGGCAACGGTACACCCTGTAACACGCCAAAGCACCAGACAAAAAGCCGCCTTGCTGCGACTCGCCCGTGGCCCAATGGTGGGCTAACTGCAGATTGAGCAACGGCAACACGCCGTCCATCATGGCCAAATCGAGCCATTGACCGCGACCGTGACGGTCGCGCGCAGCGACCCCGACCAAAGCACCGAAGGCGGCCAGATAAGCGCCGCCCGCCATATCGGCCACTTGTCCGCCTGGCAACACCGGTTCACCCTGTTCGGAACGGTTCAGGCCCAGCCAACCGCTCTCTGCCAGGTAGTTGATGTCGTGACCGGCTCGATCGCGCAGCGGCCCACTCTGGCCGTAACCGCTCAAGGACAGATAAACCAAGTGCGGGAAACGCGCCTCCAGTTGCGCCCAATCCATGCCAAACCGCTGCATGGTCCCCGGTTTAAAACCCTCAATGACCACATCCACGCGCGGCAACATACGGTAAAGCACGTCGCGGCTTTCAGGCCGACTCAAGTCCAGCGAAAGCGAACGTTTACCGCGATTTACCGCCAAGTAGCCGGCAGAAACCCCATCTATATAAGGCGGATAAAGACGCATGCCGTCGGGACGCCCTGGATCTTCTACGCGAATCACATCAGCACCCAATTCGGCCAAGAGCATCGTCGCAGCGGGTCCGGGGTACAGACGAGTGAAGTCGAGGACCGTTAAGCCGGCAAGTGCCGTCTTAGGCCCACGCGCGGCACTCGCAGCCTTTATGGCGGGAGCCGACTTTTCCCGACCCAACACCTCAAACGGAATCGGGTTCGGCGCTAAGGCCGGTGCAATTTGGTCGAGGCGCGCCAACAGCGGCCTGAGATACAGCAGCAGTTGTTGGGAAACGGGATCCAAAAACGCATCGGCCACCTCAAGTACTGCTGAAGCCAGTTCGTGAACCAGCATCCAAGCAATCGACCAAAAAGCATCGGCGGCATGATGGTCATCGGCCAAAGTGTTGCGCAAATGCTCGCGCAAAACGAACCAGCGCGCCTCTAACAAAGTCGCACGCGGACATTGCCCTAAATCAAAATGAGCCAGCCATGCGCTAATCAGCCCGAATAAGACGCCGCTATAGACGGCAATGGTGCTCTGGCGAATAGCGCCGACTTGTAACGGCACATGACACCGCGGTTCCTCAAAACAAGAAACCAAACCGCCGGCAAGAGAAAGGCTGTCGAGACGCCATTGCGAGGCATGCGCCGCCGCGTAAAGCGGCAAGGGTTCTGGTGCGGTAAGCTGGGCGACGGGCAAATAGAAGTGCGACCAAGGTGCCATACTCCAAGAGCGCGATGCGCCGGTAAAGCTATCGTCAAACCAGGCGAAACCCACCAGCGGGGCGCCCGTCCCTTCATAATCAAGAGTGCGCCGTCCCAGCAAGCAGTGATTAAGCACGTTTTCAGCCGCACCGGTCCACACGGGATCGGCCGCGGCCAAACACCCCAACAACTCGCCGGCCCCAAACAAAAAGCCGCGAACATCAGGCGCCGGGTCACGACGGGCACCATTGGAAGCAGCAAGGTCAAACCAATCGGTCAGGACCTCATGAAGGCCTTCGATGGTCGGCACAGAGAGGAAAGGCATGGCTTCGAGCCGTTCAGGAACCCAAATAGGGGCCGACTGCGGCAAAGTCGGCCCTAAACAGCGCGCACGTAATGGCCCGTGGGCCAGGTTCCGACATAACTTCGTAAACAATTCAGGCGAGGGATACATCAACATGAATGGCGACCTTTCCGTTTCAACCGCGGTGAAACAACCCAAGGCGCCAAAGCACGTGACGAAGGGATGAGGTCACCACAAGGTGAAAATTAAGAATTCGGGTAGACGATCCCGATTTAACAACGAGGCACGGATGCTTGGCAACAGGTCGCCCGACAGCGCGGTAAAAAAAGCCAAACCACGGTAGCGACATGACAGACGCGAAGGCCACGTTGAGGCCGAAATCGCCGGTAGAGAAAGCGAGAACAATAAGTCAAAAGAAGACCAATCCAGCACCATTTTGCCATCAATTAACCCCCGATAATCCTTTACAAACCACACGGCGTCAAACCTCGAAGACGAAAGAGAGACCTATTCTCGACTAAAAACAGAGTCACTTTCATTTTCCATCATCCAACAGCAGGGTCTCAGCATATTTTTTTTAACTTTACATTCGATTCTTAACACTCAACCGAAAAATATTTTAATTCACCCTTAAAGAAAAGTGTCTCAACTGCCGTGTTAACCATAAACAAACAAAAACCTCGGATCATCCAGTTTTTGATTGAACGGCGGTGGCTATAGCGATTAGAATTCCTGATTGTGGCGATAATTCTCTTTTTTCGCCGCAACCACCAAATCCGGTTAATTAACGCAACCGCGGGCAACCATTGGCGCATTGCGGTTCTTAATGTACCGGCATTTGGCTGCACCTCCCCGTCGCTTGACACCGCCTCGTTCGATGCGCAACACCGCTTTGCGGGCGATTCGGTGCAACCCAACTAGGGTCATCCGGTTTTCCACCGGCCAGATTGCTTTTCGCGACAGGGTGCAGCACAGACCTCTAAAAGGCTTTAATTGAATGACCAAACACATCTTTGAGGATGACGAAATGGCATTCGGGAAAGTAGATCCCGAATGGAGTGTTGACGAGCTGCTGGATCAAAAGTGTATCTTTTACCTCAAAGACATTTGCCCGCCCCTCGAAATCAAGGCTGAAACCGTAAAGAAACGCGCAACGGAGCAGGAACAACAAGGCGTCGATATTTGGAACGAATTGGGCTTACGCCGCCTTTGGACCCATTGGATTGTGCGAATGCAAACCTTTAAACCATATTATCAAGCCCAATTACAGCCGCGAATTCGCACCATTCAACCAGATTGGGACATGAACACCTTGCTGCAGGCCAAAGGCTGCTTTTTACTCACAGGCGTATGTCGCGTCGTGCCGATCACCCCCAATCAAATGCGCTACCGTGCACGCACCGTACCCAACGCCCGTCAAACGATTGGCGTGTGGAAGGATGACGACCTCAACGCCTACTTGGTCGATATGGAACATTTTGCGGCGTGGCTTTACAAGGAGCGCTTGTTGCCCATTCACGACGAGGACGCGTGATTGCCGCAACACCGAGGCGTTCCCGCCAAACAGCGAGTCGCCAAAAACGAAACGGGGTGGTATGCTTGGCGGCGTTCAATGCCCCGATCCGCGAAGGACCGCCCGCGATTTTGTTCTTTGGGTAGCCAACCCATCCGAAGACCCGCATCCCGTTCGTCCTGACGCAGCGCGGTAGTGGACTACTTCTTTGGCGGACAGGACCCAAATTTATGGCAAACCAAGGCGACGAAACGCAGCAAAACGACCAGGCATTATTGGAACGCTACGTCACCAATACCGACAAAAATGTTTTCGCGATTAAAAACCTACACGGCATTGTCGGCGCCGTTATGGCCCGCTACAGCCGTGCCGAAACCGGGCTGCGCGAAACCCTGCTGCGTGAATTTGTAAAGGAAGACAAACTCCAGGCCGGCAAAGCCGGCAAACTTATCGAACGCGTCCTCATCGCTTACGGCGATGATTCCGTCGGTGAATTGGAAGGCGCCCACCTTTCCTTCGAAGGCATCTCGATGTTGGCAACCAAGGTCGTCGAACACCGCCGCATTGGTGGATCGCCGATTGAACAGTCGACCCGTTATGTCCGCTATGACCACAAAGACCCAGAGCAGGGCTATCAGTACGTCACCCCCACCACCTTGGTCGACCATGAACACCGTCGCCACTACCAAGAACATATGGACGCGATGTTTGACGCCTACGCGGCCATGTGGCAACCACTTTTTGAATACCTGGAACGCAAAAAACCGCTGGAAAGCGCCACCTACGATTTGGGCGAAATGGGCAGCACCTGGGCCTCGTTGACCTCCGACAAAGCGCGCCGCGCCTTCAAACGCACCTACAACAACGACCTAAAAACAAAGGTCTGCGATGTCTTGCGCCCCTTCTTGCCATTGGCAACCCGCGCCAACATGGGCCTCTTCGGCAATGGCCGCTTTTTCCAACACTTGATCTCCAAGATGCTGACGGCACCGCTGCAAGAGGCACGCGAACTGGGCCAAGCCGCATTCGAAGAACTGTCACAGGTCATTCCACACTATGTAAAACGCGCCGCCAAGTCCGAATACGCGGCGACCAACCAAACCAATATGACGGCTTTGGCACAACAGTGGTTTGCCGATCTGTGCGGCACACCGGCCGATAGCGGCATCCAATTGGTCGAGGCCGATTTTGCTTGGCTACACCCTCGTTTGCGCAAGGCGAACGATCCCAAGGCCGTGGCACGCCTGTGGCGCCAGTCCAGTGACCACGCCATGCTGGCCGCCATGGTCTATCCCGAGGTACGCTGCGATTTCGCCACCTTGCGCCGTCGCATTGCCGACATGAACCCACAACAACACCAAGAAATCTGGGATACCTACTACGGCACACGCCGGTCACGCCGCGACCGTCCGGAACGCGGTGTTGAACACGGGCCGGGTCACTTCTTCGACTGCGTCACCGAATGGGCGGTGTACAAGGACTTGATGCGCCACCGCATGGGCACCATTCAGGTACAACCGCTGGTTCCCGATCTCGGTTTTGACATGCCGCCCGAAATTGCTGAAGCCGGCTTGTCGGAACACGCGGCCCGTGCCATCGATGCGAGCGAAACGCTATTCGCCTACTTGGACACCCACCTACCCGAGGAACGTGCTTACGCCTTCCTACAGGGCCACAAAATGCGCTGGTCTTTGGAGATGAACGACCGCGCCTTAATGCACATGTTGGAATTGCGCACGACCCCACAAGGGCACCCCAACTACCGAAAAACCTGCCAAGTCATGCACGATTTATTGGCCGCCGCCTATCCCGAACGCGCACGCCGCATGAACTTCGTCAATCACGAAGATGTTTTCTGGTCGCGTTCTGATTCGGAAGCACGGCAACGCGTCAAAGAAGAGGCCATCGACCACAAGGAAGGATAAGCCCGCACCCTTCCCAACATTCAATCCTAGGCGCCGTCTTAAGCACGGCGCTTTTTTTTGGCCCGGCCGCGATAGCACTGATGAAACGCAAAAAAAACGGCCCCTTTTAAGGGGCCGAGAGGAGAGAAAAATGCTTCTGACAAGTTGTCGTTCTTGATGGCCTGAGTATACGCTAGCGAGTCAAATTACAAGGTAAAAGAAGCGTAAAAGTAGTATTTTTGACTCTAAATAAACCTCTTTACACGAGAATGGTGAAGTCATCTTTTCACCATTCCGACAGCTTGAGCTTATAATCTAGCGCGGCTTTTCGCGCTTCACCTCAATTCACGCGCACGAATATAGACCAGCCATTCGGACAAAGCACCGTGCTTTCGAGGCCCTCGAAACTAGGCGGCGGGAAGGTAATCGCGACCGATCACAAAACCCCGGTCGTTTAAAAAAGCGGCGATTTGGTCACGTGCCCCGCGACTCCCCACATACGCCAAAACAAAACAGCGGCTCGGGCCTGGTAAATCTTCAGGCGCGATAACCGGTTTGCCATGAATGGTTTGTCCAATTTTCTTGGGGCTGATGTCGATGTAGCCGGCGATTTGCAAACCGGACTGTTCCAACAAGTCGGCGCGTTTGCGGGTGGTACGGCCCGCCCCCCAAACCCAGAGCGGCCGCTGCTGAACCGCGTCACCTTTGGTCAGATAACGCGCCAGATACAGCGCCTTAGCCCGGTAAAAGGCCATATCGGTGTAGCGCTCATGGACGCGGGTTAAACGATCCTCGCGCTCGCGCCAAGCGACCACCTGTTCGGGAATTTTCGCCATACGGATGCCTGCTTCCAGCCAACGCAGCCACAACTCATAATCTTCGGGAAAAGGTCCATCGCGGTAACCGCCAAAACGAGACACATTTTCACGGCGAAACATCACGCTCGGATGCACCAATGGCGACTCGACAAAACGTTGCTGGTAAATCGCGTCGGGCGTGAGCAATTGGTTGGACCAGGCGACATAAAGGGCAAAGCCGCGGTTGACTTCAGGGTCGCCGTCATATGCGACACAACCGGCAACCAAACCGATATGGCGGTGCTGATCGAGAAAATCGGCCTGTAAAGCGAGGCGCGTCGGCGTGCAGGTATCGTCGGCGTCCATGCGGGCGATGAGATCACCACGCACTGTCGCTAAGCCGCGATTCAGCGCGGCGACAATCCCACCGTGGGGCGCGTGAACAATACGGAAGCGGGCATCTTCCCGCGCGATTTTGTCGAGAAATGCCGCGGTTCCATCACCGGAACCGTCGTTGACCACCACGCACTCAAAATCACGCATGGTTTGGGCCTGTAAACAGGCGATCGTCTCAACTAAGTAAGGCATGCCGTTGTAAACCGGCATCAAAACGGAGACACGTGGCTTTGCGTTTCGCGTAGGGCCGCCCACGAACTACTGAGCGTTCTTGGGGTCAGCGGGATTGCGCGTCCAAGTGGTGGTGCGGCCCAATGCCGGAATCCCAATGTAGCCACGAACGTGCAAGTCACCGTTTTCACCAAGTTTCATTTTGCATTTGTAGGTTTTGCCGCTTTCGGGATCGTAAATGCGACCACCACCCCAAGTACCGTCCTCAAAAGCGAAACCGGTCATGATCTCCAAACCCACGATGGTTCGGTCGCGCAGCGCTTTTTTGGGGTTTTCACGATCAACCTTAGGCTTGCCGGCCATGGCATCTTCTTGGTCATAGACCGCTTCTTTGAGCCAGGTGATTTTGCCGCAATAAGTGCTGCCACATTGATAAATTTCAATACGCGAATCGTCGTTTTCGGTGAACCACACACCCACCACGGCGTCGCCGTCGGCCGCACCAAGCGATACAAAGCCACCCAGCAACAGCACCCAAACCATCTTCATCGCATCTCTCCCGGAAAGTAGCGGGCGGGCAGACCCCGCCCTCGTCGTCTAGAATTGACGGCCGATGGAAAATGCCGTCAATAACGCGCGACCATCGCGGATGGTGGACGGCAAGACACCGTCTTCCAATTGCTGATCTTGCAAGTCACGGTCTTTAATGATCAGGTAGTTAAACGAAAGCGCCACGGTCCATTCGCCGGTCGTGAAGGTCGTTCCGAGGTTGTAGAGCACGCGATCGTTGGTCGGCAAACGGTAGTCGGCGGTTTCATCACGCAGGGGTGAATCGTCGTAAACCCAACCCGTTTGTAAACGCAAGGCATCGCTGATCTTGAATTCGGCGCCGATGTTGTATTTCCAAGAGTCCTGCCAGTTTTCCGGCGACACGGTTTCCGTAACACCCACACCCAAACCGGGAATGATCAAAATCGGCCGGTCAAATTTGAGGCGGATTTCTTTAAAGGAATCCCAACCGGTGTAAACCGCGCCAAAGGTCAAACTCCAAGTTTCTGACGGCGTAAAGGCGGCGCCAAAGAAGGCCATCGCGGGCAAATCAATGCGCGCGGTGCCGGGCGAATCGAGAAACAAGGTATCGGGCAAGCCATCGGGTTTTTCGAACTTTACCGCGCCGTTGTCAACATCCTGGCGCACTTCGCTGTAGTACGACACACCAAAAGACCATTTTTGGTTCATGCGGTAAAACATGCCGAAGTTGTAGCCGTAACCCAGCGAGTCGCCGGTCACCTTTTGGTCGACATCGTAGGTGTCGGTTGCGGGGTTGTTGATATCGGAAAGGCCCAACAAGGGACTGGCATCGGCGACCCCCTCAAGGTCAACGCTGAGGTACATAATACGCACCCCGGCGGCCAAAGAAAGTTGGTCGTTCACCTTCCAGGCAATGTTGGGGTTAAACTCAACAGTTTGAATGTTGGCGTTGTAGCTGTTGTAACGACCGGCAAAGTCAGGATCAAACTCCGAACCCAAACCAAAACGCGACAAAACGCCGATCCCGAGCCAAAGGTTATCGTCAATCGGGCGAGAGTAGTAAATGTGCGGCGGCGTAAAGTATTTGTCTTCAGGCTCGGCGGTGGTAACCCGACCGTCGTAACCGTTGGTCATGGTCAAATCGGCGGTAGGGCTAATGACGGTTAAGCCGGCCATGAAGTGGGTCCCGTCAAGGTTGGTAATACCGGCGGGGTTGTAGTAAATGGCGGAAACGTCGTCGCCCGACGCGGGCATGCCGCCTAACGCGTTGCCGCGGGCACTGCCCTGGTAGAGGGCAAAGCCGGCACCAAAAGCCGGCAGAGAACAAGCGAGCAACATCAGCATTAGCGACGGGCGCCAACAACGAAAGACGCTCATGGATGCCTCCAGGTATACATTAAAAAGATCCTTATCACGAATGGGGGGCAACAGGTCTGACCTGTGTTTTTTTCGAAACTTCTGTCGCTTCCGTTTCACTCGGTCACCGGTTTTGCGTTGCCGCTTGCCGCTGGGAAGATTCGTGCAAAAGGGAAAACCCGTCGCGGACCTGCGCCGCTTTATCGCGCGATTCTTGCCAAAAACCCTGTTCACGGTGTTGATTGCCGGTCGCCGAAACACTCGTTCAAAGCAGGAAAAATTAGCCCCATTAAAGCACCTGGACCTGAAAAAACCTAGCCCAAATCCAACCGTTTGACCAGATTGCCGCAATCCGTCGCGACGACCGCAACGAACGAGGTGCAAAAAACCGAATTTGACGGCAATCCCGCCAATGATCCATGCTCAAAGGTGGTGCCAAGGCAAGCTGTAGACACAAAAAAGCCCGCTTTCGCGGGCTTTTTCGGAAACTTAGGTTTGCGCCAAAGGCGGTGGATCGGGCAGAACCCCCAACCCCGGCTTGCGTTGCGCATCGCTGCCGCTGTCAGGGACGTGCGGCTTGGCTTGCGGATCGTGTTTGGGGTTCGTCAGGGTAACCGGCTGACGCTCCATGATTTGTTCAACCTGCCAATCGTTTAGTGTTTCAATGTCGAGCAGTTTCTCGGCCATTGTCTCCACAATATCGCGATTGTCGGTGAGGATCTTGCGCGCACGCGCGTCGGCGTCGTCGATCAAACGTTTGACCTCGGCGTCGATAACCTGCGCGGTCTTTTCAGACGTCGCTTGGTTGCGATTGTAATCGCGGCCCAAGAACGGCTGGTTGTTGCCCTCGCGTAAGGAGATTGGACCAATCGCCTTACTCATGCCCAAATCACAGATCATTTGTTTGGCAATATTGGTGGCCACTTCGATGTCGTTGCTGGCACCGGATGTGGTTTGGTTGAGGAAAATCTCCTCCGCAATCCGACCGCCCATCAGAATCGCCAAGCGATTTTCAAGGTAAGTCGCGGTGTAAGAACGACGATCATCGAGCGGCAACTGAATGGTGACACCCAAGGCGCGGCCGCGCGGAATAATCGTGACCTTGTGAACCGGGTCGGCTTCGCCGATGAGGGCGGCAACCACAGCGTGCCCCGATTCGTGGATAGCGGTGTTGCGTTTCTCATCCTCGGACAGAATCATACTGCGGCGCTCAGCACCCATCATAATTTTGTCTTTGGCATCTTCTAAGTCGGCGCGGAAGACCATCTTTTTGCCTTTACGCGCCGCCAGCAGTGCCGCCTCGTTAACCATGTTGGCCAGGTCGGCACCGGAGAAACCGGGTGCGCCACGGGCAATCGAAGGAAGGTCCACGTCTTGCGACAAAGGAACGCGTGCGGTGTGCACTTTAAGAATGGCTTCCCGGCCCTTTACGTCGGGTAGGTCAACCACCACACGGCGGTCGAAACGGCCGGGGCGCAGCAGAGCGGGGTCAAGCACGTCGGGACGGTTGGTTGCGGCAACCAAAATGACGCCGTCGTTGCTCTCGAAGCCGTCCATTTCAACCAACAACTGGTTTAAGGTTTGTTCTCGTTCATCGTGACCACCGCCCATACCGGCACCACGGTGGCGACCGACGGCGTCGATTTCATCGATAAAAATGATACAAGGCGCGTTTTTCTTGCCTTGTTCAAACAGGTCACGAACACGCGAGGCGCCGACGCCGACAAACATTTCGACAAAATCGGAACCGGAGATCGAGAAAAAGGGTACGTTGGCTTCGCCGGCGGTGGCGCGCGCCAACAGGGTTTTACCGGTGCCCGGAGGGCCCATCAACAAAACACCTTTGGGGATTTTGCCACCCAAGCGCTGAAATTTTTGGGGCTCTTTTAAGAACTCGATAATTTCTTGAAGCTCTTCTTTGGCTTCGTCGCAGCCCGCGACGTCGATGTAGGTGATCTTCTTTTGGCTGCCGGTCAGCAGCTTTGCTTTGCTTTTGCCAAACATCATGGCTTTGTTCCCGCCGGCTTGCATTTGGCGGATGAAGAAGAACCACAAAATCAGGAAGAATACAAAAGGTAGAATCCAGGTAAAAACGCCGATAACGGCGTCACTGGCTGTGCTGTTCTCGAAGGTCAATTCACTGTTCACGTTTTTCAACGCCCAGTCGATAAAGCCGTCATAGAACATATATGATGCCGATATGCGCGTGATGTTGCGACCATCGTCGGTTTTGGGCAAAGGTTTTTTCTCGGTACGGTCACCTTTGCGGACCTGCCCTTCTTGCAGCACCGCTTCAACGCGGGTCTGCGAGATTTTCAGCGACTTGATCATGCCGTTCTCACCATAGGTGACAACTTCGCTGAAACTAACCTCTTCCACGCTGCCGCCGGCATTTTTCTGGTAAAAGAAAATGGCCGCCAACGCGGTGGGCACTAATAACCAAAGAGTGATGGTCTTGAGTGTGTTGCTCAAAAGCACGCCCTCCAAATAAATCCGTTCAAATATTGCATTCTAGCCGAAAGCCGGCGATAAAGCTACTTTCGTCAATTTTTTGCATTTATCCCAATTGCAGCAAAAGACTTGCCCTGGGACGGGGACAGACAACGCGCCGCCTGGACAGGCTCAAGAGGCTGGACGAACGACGAGGTCAAGACTGATGCGGGTTTCAAGGTAGGCGCCCGGGTTCGAGCTGGACGGACTCGGGAAACATAGCAAGGTAGGCCTCCAGGGGCAAGGCCTCGCCTTCGGGTGTCAGCCTGAGGCAGGGCAATAACCGACGCACACGATGTGGAATCTTTTCGCGCCGCAACCAATCGCGTAATTGCGGCGTGCGCGCCGTGGGTGCGGATAGGAACAACGTCTCGGTTTGTTGCAAACGCACCGCCCACAAGTCGCGCCACGAGGGCGGCACGGGCGGTAGATCGGCCACGGCCCGACCGCGGAGTAATGCCATTGTACGTAAACCCGCTTGTTTTGGTTTAGGGCCTTGATCATCCGCCTGCCGTCGGGGCCGCGCCAAGCGGCACACCCAAGGTCCCAAGCGAAAAGGCTCGCCCCATGCCACACAACCGTCGACGGTGGCCGGCGCCGGCCACCAAGTCAAGCCGTCCAAATCGCAGTGAACGGTGCCGTCCTCGTGCTGGAAGGTGCCGAGCTCACCGGCGTCCAACCACTGCACTAATTGCCGATGATGGGCGTGAATCGGCGGAGCAAGGCCCAGATCGCGCCAAAACCGGCGCAACACAAACTCGCGCAAATAAGGTGGACAAGCCGACCACCATTCGCGCTGCAAAAGCGGCAAACCACCGGGCCCGACCGACTGATAGGCGGCCAACAAGGGCTCGGCGGCGGCATCGAGCTGATCCTGAAGTTCAGCGAAGGACGCATGCCAGCGTTGCCACCGCAGCCAGGGTTTTTCGTGGCCCTCCGCCAACAACGGAATCACTTGGTGACGTAGATGGTTGCGACGAAAGCGACCGTCGTAATTGCTGCCGTCCAAGACATGTGGCACTTCCGCCGCGGCGGCATGTTCGAGAATAATGCCGCGGTCGACATCTAACAAAGGTCGCAAGCGCCGGTTTTTCGCGGCCGCCATGCCCAGCGGCGATGCGGCGACGGCGCCGCGCGTTAGCGCCATCAGCATGGTTTCCATTTGATCACCCGCGTGGTGTGCCAAAAGAACCACTTCCCCTTCGCCCAGAGCTCGAGCCAGTTGTTCCCGGCGAAACACGGCGGCGCGATATTCAAAATCGGGCCCGTCGGCGGCGTCAAAGGCGGCCACCAGCAGCGACAACTCGTGGGCGGCGCAAAAATCCGCCACCAACTGGCGTGAGCACGCGGCAAAGCGGCCGGTCCCGTGGTCGCAGTGAAACACACGCACGGCGGCGCGGTGGACGTGCGCCAAACGCAAGACGGCGTCCAACAGCACCATCGAGTCGACGCCGCCGGATACCGAAACCAAGAAACCGCGACAACCGCGATAGGGCGCCTGCGCAAAACGCGCGCTGAGATGCTGCAGTAGTCGGGTTTTCATAGGCAGCGCGCGACGATTAGGTCAGCGTCTCACTGGATTTCTTTTGAGAGCTGGGCGGTTCGGGTCGTTCATCGTCAATGTGCTTGAGCTCGTTAAACAACCACGCCTTGGCAATCGTCCACTCGCGTTTGGCGGTGCGCAGTGAGATACCAATCATGTCGGCCGCTTCTTGAATGGTCAAACCGGCAAAAAAACGCAATTCGACAATGCGACACTTGCGCGGGTCAATGTCCGAAAACTTAGTCAAAGCTTGGTCCAAGGCAATCACGTCGACCACCTTCTTGCTGCTTTTGTCACCAATCTCGCCAAATACTTCCAACGACAAGGTGGTTTTGCCATGGCCGCGCTTTTGCGCCCGTGTTTTGCGGGCGTGATCGACCAAAATCTGGCGCATGCGACGCGCCGCCACGCCGAAGAAGTGGGCGCGGTCTTGTAAGTTAATGTTAGTTTCACCAATGAAACGCAGGTATAACTCGCTCACCAAGGCGGTAGGCTGCAGGGTATGCGAGCGACGTTCATCGAGGAATCGAATGCGCGCCAAACGGTGCAATTCGTCAAAAACAATCGGCATCAGTTGCTCGAGCGCTTCTTTGCTACCGTCACTCCACTCGCGAATAAGCCGGGTCACCTCGGAAGACGGGGGCTGTAGCGGTTCAGACATGAACGTTCCTCCTGCGAAACAACAAACAAATATCAATCAGGGCACTGCCAGAGATGACGCGGTGCGGGAACCTGGACTAGGCCGAAAAAGCACGGCCCGCCTTGAAAATCGAACCATTATCCTGCGCGATCTCGGCACCTGTCAAATAATAGCCGAAACCGCGCCGATTTCTTCTCGCCGGAGACAACATGCCTAGGTTGCCGCGGCGGCTTGCGGCGGTGCCCCCTTGGGCACAAACACAAGCGCGGTCACGGCGCCGGCGGCGACCAGCAAAAGCGCGCCGAAAAACTCGGGTTGTAATTGGCTAAAGGTGCCTTCAGTCAACACCGTCACAAAGGTATTCATCACGGGCGCGCCGCCAAACACGAAGGGCATGACGAAAATCGGTTTCCCGCCGCTGTTAAAGGCCATGATGATGCCCATCGCACCACAAGCACCGGCGGCACCGGCGCCCAGCGACCAAACCACACCGCCACCGCTCCAGACACCGCCCTCCTGCCAGAAGGATAGAATCAAGAGCGGCAAAACCACGGCAATAATAAAGTAAGCCATGCCGACACACATAAACGGTCGTAGACGGCTTCCCTCCATCAGCGCTTGCCCCTTGTGCAGCGTCGGCCCGTAAGAACCCCAAGACAAAGCGGTCAGTGCAATCGCGGCAATAATCATCAACATTTCGCTAAAGCTCAGGGGTTTCTTGCGTTGGTACCACTTGTAAGCGGTCGCCAACTCGGGATTGGTTTGCAGTTCTTGCAGGGACGCGGCTTGCCAGGATTGGGTGGCGGTGCCACCGTCGTGACTTTCCGTCAAGGTGACGGTAATCGCGCTGTTTTGTTCTGTAATAATGACGTTTTTAGCACTGGGTTTAAAGTACATAACCCCGGCGGCGCCGATGGCGACCATCAACAAACCGCCAAAAAAGAGCGGCCCGGCTTTGTCGTACGTTTTGTTGAGGAACATGGTGACAAAGGTATTGACGACGGGCGCCAATCCGAACACCAGCGGCATCACGAAAACGGGGCTGCCGCGAAATTTAAAGGCCAGAATGATGCCCAGTGCCCCCAAGGCGCCGACGGCGCCGGCGAACAATGACCACCACACGCCGGCGGCGGTGAACCGGCCGGTCTCCTTGCGCACTTTGAGGATAGCGCCTGGCACCAACACGGCGATGAGAAAGTAAGCGATGCCGACACAAATGAAAGGTTTCAAACTGGCGCCCAACATACCGGCCTGACCGGCGTGCATCAGGGGACCGTAATTGCCCCAAGAAAGAATCGTCAAAAAAATGAATGCCAGGATTAAACCTAAGCCCTGCATAAAATACTCCTCATCGAAACTGGGCGGCGACATGGAAAACGGGGTCGCAAGCAAGCGAATACCGCAAAAGCAGGCGGATCATCGCTCATTTCACCTTGAGTAAGCCACTCTAACACTTAACGTGACAAAGCGCGGCGAGTTTTCCAGGGTGCCCAAAAAAAGAAGGGCCGAGCGCACGAAACGCTCGACCCTGTTTGTTTTTTCTAAAAATAAGCACAACAAAGCCACGTGTTTGCAGAGAAACCGCGTGAAAAATCACGCGCCGCGTACGGGCGGTTGCACGGATTAGAAGTTGTAAGTGACTGAGAAACTGATGGCGGTACCATCGAGGTCAAACTCGCCGACCAAGTGATCGGTGGTGCCGTCCAAATCAACGGGCGCGTCGCCTGCGATGATGTATGCCAGACCAAAGTCGAACTCGTAGTGGCTTTTGGTGTAGGTGAAACCAGTCGCGAGCCAGGTACGGTCGGCGTCGGGAACACGTGGCGTACGGTTGCGGGCGGCGGGGATGGGCGTTTCTTCTTCAGCAACACCACCGCGCCATACCAAGTTCTCGTTCACTTCGTAATCGAAGCCCAAGGAGAAACGGGTAGCGGCGTCCCACTCCGTTTCAACGACGGAGTCAACACGCAAGGTTTCGGTATAAACAACACGCAGCTCGGGGAACACGGTCCAGTCGGCCCATTGGGCGTCGAGGTGCATCTGCAGCTTGCCGAAATCGTGAGAGTAACCCACGAAGATCAGGGTTGGCAGGGTGATGTCGACGAAACCATCGGAGCTTTGAAACAAAGGTCTGCCGTTGGCGTCGTTAAATTGCTGGAACAAGGCACCGTAGCCCTGGGGAATTTCAATTTCAGCGCGACCGGCAATGGAACTTTCGCCTTCATGACGATAGCCGATGCCAAAACGCGAGTTGTCGGATTCATATAAAAAGCCGGCGTTGAAGCTAAAAATCTTGTCTTCACCGGTAATGGTAACCATGCCGTCGTTGCTTTGCGGCGCCAAACCCAAGGCTGCGGCTTGAGTTGGGCCGAGCACGCTGGTCCCAATGGTGCCGAAATCGATGGCGGAAGAGATTTTAGAATCTTTCAGCCAGTAGTAGTTCAAACCGAAACCCAGTGACACGCGGTCGCTGACCTTGTAGCCCAAGGTAACGTTGGGGTTGATGGCGCCGAGTTCGGAATCAACGCCGTGGTAACGGCCGACCCAATCCGCGTCATAGTTAACCGCGATCCCGAACGGCGCGTTCAGGGAGCCGCCCAAAACGAGACGATCACTAATGCGGTAGGTAGCGTAACCAGTGGGAATCACAACACTCCCGGTAGGGTTACCGCCGTTGTCGCCGCTGGTGGGAATAACGCCGGCGACGGTGCTGCCGCTATTTTGGAAATCCGCTTCCAGCAAAATGCCGTTGAGCGTGAAGTTAATTTTGTTGTTTTTGAGGCGCGTCAGCGCGGCGGGGTTGTAGAAGATGGCGCTCCCATCACCCAAGCCCGTGGCAACGCCCGCGTGGGCATGAGCCAGACCGCGAACGGTTTGCTCCGAAACTTGGTAGCCGCCGGCAATCAAGGGAAGCGATAAGCAGATTGAAAAAAAGCCCAAAACGACTACTTGCAGTGGGCTGAAGCGATTACTCCACATAATCCATGTCTCCTGTAAGATGGCAATACACACCGGCGCAAGCCGGCTAATAACGAAAAGCCGAGACACGGGTTTGCAAAAACCACGGCGTCAACAAGATGGCGTTGTAAAGGCTGGGACACGGTATGGCTTTGGCTGTGACTTCCCCAAAAACAAACTCGGAAACTGACGACCCCGAACTGGAACCCCGACCTTCACGCCCCACCCAACACCGGTACTCGGTTTTCGATGGAACCCGTGAATGCCCGTCGAAGATCACACATCCATAAAGGCTAGGTGGTGATCGATAGATCTTTTCTCGCGCCCCGGGACCCGTCATAACCGCGACAGGAATCGGAACTTCATAAAGAAAAGGTTACATTGGATGCATTGACAGACGGCGCTAGTGTAGCACCATAAAAAATACCTGGGAAAGGTTTTTATGCATGCGAGCGGATATTTTTGAGCGCTCATTCAGAAACCTATATGCAGCCAACGTCAAGCTATTGTTGGGATAATGTTGGTAACCAGAGGTTAGGGGCTTGCCGTCACTGCCGCTCGTGATATTCTATTTCCGTTCCTTTTTGACAATAAATCGGCTTGTTCCGGGTTGAGCGCACGCACTTCACCCTGATCTTGTGCGCCGCCGTCATGGACTGATTCAGCCAACACCGTCCGGCACGCCTCACGGACAGGAGCCTTTGCATGCGCAAACCCCGAATTATTTCCCTATTGCCCGCCGCCACTGAAATTGTTTGCGCACTCGGGATGGAAAAACGCTTGGTCGGCCGCTCGCACGAATGCGATTACCCACCAACCGTCGCCAATTTGCCCGCCTGTTGCAGCGCGGGTATTGACGACAGCCGTTCCGCCGCCGACATCCACCAACAGGTCGTCGACCACCTTCAGCAGGCCTTGTCGCTTTTTCATGTCGATCTGGAAACCATCAAAAAACTGCGGCCGACCCACCTGGTCACCCAAGACCAATGTGCGGTCTGCGCGGTCCCACTTGAAACCGTCCAAGACGCTCTGTGCGACCTCAATCAACGCAACGTACAAGTGGTCAGCGTGCACCCCTTCGACTTGGAAGGTGTGCTGCAATCCGTCCATGACATCGGCGCCGCCCTCGAGATGCCTTTCCGCGCCGAGGATTTGGTGACGCGCATGCGCGCCCGCATGAATGCAGTTTACGCACGCAGCCACGAGCTCAAAACGATTCCCAAGGTGGTCTGCTTGGAATGGACGGAACCGATGATGTCGGCGGGCCACTGGACACCGGAACTGGTGGCACTGGCGGGCGGCTACGACCAGTTGGGCCGCGTCGGCAAAAATGCGCCCGCCATCACAGCCGAGGAATTGTCTGAAGCCGATCCCGATGTGTTGGTGCTCATGCCTTGTGGCTTCTCCATTGCCCGTGCCCGCGAGGAGGCCGAACGCCTTGCTGAAAAACCCTTCTGGCGCGAGTTAAAGGCCGTTCGCCAAGGCCGTGTGTACGTTGTCGACGGCGGTACCTATTTTAATAGACCCGGCCCGCGATTGACGGACTCACTGGAGATCATGGCGGAAATCCTCCACCCCGAAGATTTCAACTTCGGCTTCAGCAAAAAAGCTTGGCAAAAAGTCTGAACGCTTGGGAGTTAAAAAATGATGTGGTCATCCCTGTGCACCTTGGCTTTGGTAACCCTCACCTGGGGCGGCGCCCCTTTGGTGCCCGCCGACCGCGCGCCCACCGACAGGCGGCCGGCACGAGGTGACACGGCACTGTTCTCCAATCTCGCCCAAATCCCGGCGACAGCGGCTAACTCGGCCACCTCCCAATTTTTCCCCGACCAACCACCGGAAGTCGGCGGCTTCTTTACGATCGGAATGGATGATTTTACGGTCCCCGCCGGCACACGCTGGAAAGTGGAAAGCGTGCGTGTCGTCGGAAACTACACCCAAGGCATCATGAACCCGGCCGAATCGATTAACGTCTTTGTGGTGCGTGCCGACAAAAGCGGAACCCGACCGGCCACCACCGATATTTTTAACAGCGCCCATACCGACGTGTTTTTGGCAGGCGGCGCTTTGGCCTATACCGATACCGACATCGGCGATTTTGACATTCCCTTACCAACGCCGCTGCTGCTGGATGAGGGCATCTATTTCATCGGCGTTCAAGCCGTGCTGGGTTCGGCAAACCAGTGGCTTTGGACCGAAAGCAGTTCACAGGTCGACAGCGGCACCCCCCTCGGCGCGGCCAGCGTTTGGATGGAAAACACACAGATCTTCGGGCCACCAGCCTGCGTCAACGCCTGGGGTGAACGCATCGCCGATTGCAACATTACCGATCAAGGCGACACCAGCCCACCGGAACCAGATCTGGCCTTTGCCCTGTTCGGCACAGCCGCGCCGCTCGCCCTCGACATCGACGCACCCGGCCTGCTGAACACGAGTGAATCCGGCATCAACGACCACTTCGATGTCCGTCTCAGTGCCGAACCACGCGACGCGGTCACGCTGCGTTTCACCAGCGCCACGCCCGGCGAAGTCCTGCTCTCGAAACAAGACACTGACGCGGCGACCTTCGTCAATGTGGTTTTCGGAACCAGCAATTGGAACGAATTCCAGCGGGTGATTGTATACGGTCAAGACGATCCCTATGTGGATCCCGGCGGTGCGGTCGTGATTAGCGCGGCCATCACCAGCAACGATAGTGGGTTCGCCGGCCTGGAACCCCCTGAATTGTTCGGTGTCAACCGCGACGATCCCTGCGACACCTACCGCCACGACGGCGGCATCGGCGGCAACGCGGCAGCTTCGGCCAAATCAATTAACGGCAATTGGATCGCCTATCACAGTAGCAGCAACCCGGCCGACAACAACAGCGACGGCAACCAAGAAATTTTCGTCTACAACAGCCTCACCGGCGTCAACCTGCAAGTGTCGCAAACCACGGGCGCCACCAACCGCGACCCGGTCATGCGCGGCGACGGCCAACAGATCCTGTTTACATCCAACGCCGACTTAACGGGCGGCAACAGTGCCGGCCGCGAGGAAGTCTTCGCCTGGGATGCACTCACACAGGTCTTTACCCAAATCACCAGCTCAACCACGGCGGAAGGTTCGGAAGCGGTAGCGGTCAGCGACGACGGCAATATCATCGCGGTATTAAGCAACAGCGATTGGGACGGCGCCAACAGCGACGGCAGTCGCGAACTGTTTCGTTTTGACCTGAATGCAAGCCAAATAGTGCAAATCAGCAGCGGCGGCGATCACATCGCTGAAGCGAATGCGTTTAACGCGGTAATGGATGCGGCCGGCGAGCGACTCGCCTTTACCCACGGCGCGCAAGCGACAGCGGACTTATTCAGTTGGGACGCAGGCACGACCATGAGCAGCCGCGTGCGCGCCGGCAACCACAACGCGCTGTCCTTAAGCAGCGACGGCCGTTTATTGGCTTTGATCAGCAATGACAACATCGACAGCCTTAACAGCGAAGGCAACGCCGAAGCCTTTGTCTATCGCTTCGACACGCAAGACTTTCAGGCGGGCACGAATACAGCGGCCGCCACGGTTTCGGCAGTCACCATCAACAATGCCGGTTTGTTAGCGTTGGTTAGCAACGCCGACTATTTGGGCGCGAACAGCGACGGCGGCTCAGAACTCTATCTGCACCTCTTGGGCTCGGCCGGCTTCCGCCAATTGACGACATTCAACGATAACATCGCGGTACAAGGCCGGGTCAGCGCCGTTGACTTAGGCCGCGACAACGATCAGTGCAGCTACATTTTCAACCTCGACCTGACGCCGCGCATCTACATGACCGGCGTCCGCACATCCTTTTTTGTCTCAGTTGCCGCCTGGCTGGGACAACCCATTGATGTGTTGCAACTGATTCCACTGCTGTGTGAAAGCGCCACCACCACCCCTGATTAAGGCGCCGTGGCGAGATGGGCCGCCAGAACCGCATCCTGCTCGGGGAAAACCGTCGCCATATTCAACCGCAACAAGCCGCCGCGAATCGTCGCCAACACACCCGGTTCAGCGCGACGCAGGTCATCCGCAAGACGCTGCTTGTCCGGCCCGTCGTAGACCAGCGCACACGAAGGCCTTGCTTGGCCAGGCAAACTGCCGCCGCCGATGTAGGCGCTATCGGGCTCTACCCGCCACAGCGGCCCCAGGCGGCTCACCAACTGCGCGGCGCGTCGTTCTAAATCAGCGATGGTTTGCGCGGCCATCAACGCGGTCGCCGTCGGCAAACCGCGCTGAACGTGAACCAGTTGATGGCACAGGATACTGATGGTGAGCTTATCGGCGCGCACCATGCGCATCAGCGTCTGACAGCGCATCCGATCGACGTATTCGGCGCGCCCAAGCACCAGGCCGGCCTGAACGCCGCCAAGTAACTTATCGCAGGAAAAAATCAAGAGGTCCGGTGCGCAAGCCAAAGCGGCCTCAATCGAAGGTTCGTCACCCACAACGGCTGCTAAATGCTCAGTGTACCCACCGCCTAAATCATAAATAACCGGGACATCATGGCGACGGCCAAGTTCGGTCAAGTCGGCGAGCGACGTCTCCTCGGTAAAACCCTCGACGCGGTAATTGGAGGGATGCGCCTTAAACAGACAACCGGTCTGGTCGCCAAGTGCTTGTTCATAGTCGACGAGTCGGGTGCGGTTGGTGGTGCCCACTTCACGCAAGCGCGTGCCGGCCTGGGTCATGACGTCGGGCAATCGAAAACTACCGCCAATCTCAATTAATTCACCACGCGACACCAGCGTTTCGCGATCTCGTGCCACCGCCGTCAGCGCCAAGGCCACCGCCGCCGCCGCGTTGTTCACCAAGGTCGCGTCTTCAACCCCCCACAAAAGGCGGGCCAAGCCGGCAATGTGCCGATCACGGCGGCCGCGTCGCGCCGAATCCTCGGCCAGCTCTAAATCGGTGTATCCCTGAACCCGGGCCAAAGCGGCCTGAACCACCGCGGCCTGCAGCGGCGCACGCCCCATGTTGGTGTGCAGCATGATACCGGTCGCATTGATTAAAGGACGCGGGCCGGGTGCCAGCAACGGCTGAAGGCGGCGACGCCCCCACTCAGGCGACCAACGGGTTTGCGGCTCGGCGCGCAAGCTGTCGGCGAGGTACCGCGCCAAACGCAGCAGCAAACGATCGTCACAACCGCCTTCCGTCCAAAAACCGGCAACCGCCTGCTTGAGTTTATTGATGCTGGGAATCTGGGCGCGTTGATCGCGCGTCTCGGCGGTGGGGTCCATGGTAATCCTCGCAAAAAGCGCCGTTGAGTCAGGCCTGGCCACTAACGTAACCAACACTGCAAACACATCTTAACGTGCCTGCCATGCGACGACCAGGGGTCAGTGCGGCCCGCCCCTTTCATGTTCTCTCGGATCGGGTTATAGTGGATCGGGGTTGATTATGACGACGCTCATTGCCGTGGTTGCTATTTTGGTGGCCGCCACTTACATGTACAACTCGGGAACGCCGATCCGCAAAAAGTTTAAGAGCTTTGCCTCAAGCGATGATCCTTTTCGCGGTCGTTTCACTTCCCCACCCAAGCAAGAGCGCGGCGAAACCGTCGACAAGGGCTCGATGTTACGTTGCCACAATTGCTCGTGTTTTTTTCCGGCCACGCGCGTCACCAACGAGGTTGTCGAGGGCCATATCCTCGAATTTTGCTCGGAAAACTGCCGCTACAACTTTCATCAACCCAAATACTGAGGCCCCACGGCGTTCGCACCGGCGACGCGGTGACGGTTTCGCGTGAGAAGTGAGTTTCATGGAAAGCAATCTGACCCTAATCAGCAAAGAAAAACCCGCCAAACGCAAAGTGGTCGTCGGTCTGTCCGGCGGGGTTGATTCGGCCGTGGCGGCCTATCGCCTCAAGGAAGCGGGTCACGAAGTGATCGGCATTTTCATGAAAAACTGGGACGACGACGACGAGGGCTGCACCGCCGAAGAAGATCACCGCGACGCGCGTTTGGTGGCGGGCACGCTGGGCATTCCCTTCTATACATTTAACTTTGTCAAAGAATACTGGGACCGCGTTTTCAAACACTTTTTAGCAGAATACGGCAAAGGTTATACACCCAATCCAGATATCTTGTGCAACAAGGAAATCAAGTTTAAGTGTTTCCTGGAAAAAGCGTTGGCACTGAAAGCGGACAACCTGGCGACCGGCCATTACGCACGCGTTTGTTTCGAAGACGGTTATTACCAAATGCTCAAAGGCGTCGATCCCAACAAAGACCAATCCTATTTTCTTTACACCTTGCGTCAGAACGCACTCTCGCGAGCGCTTTTCCCTTTGGGCGATTTGCACAAGGGCGAAGTCCGCGAAATCGCCAAACAAGCGGGTTTACCCAACTGGGATCGCAAAGATTCAACCGGTATCTGTTTCATCGGCGAACGCAATTTCAAGGATTTCCTCAAGGGTTATTTGGGCATGAAGCCAGGTGTGATTGAAGACCCTGACGGCAAAGCCGTCGGCAAACACGACGGCCTGATGTTCCACACCATCGGCCAACGTCAAGGCCTCGGCATTGGGGGACCGGGCGAACCCTGGTACGTCGCCGGCAAGGACACCGACCGCAATGTGTTAATTGCCGCCCAAGGCAAAAACCACCCCATTCTGTTTGCGCCCGCCTTGCAGTGTTCGGACGTTTCAACCACCACCGAACAACCGCTGCCATTGGACACCGAACTCACTTGCAAAATTCGCTACCGCCAGCAGGACCAGACGTGTCGCGTCCAGGCCGGGCCGCAACCAGACACCTTTGTGGTCCACTTCCCACAGCCACAGCGCGCGATCGCACCCAAACAATCGATTGTGTTTTATCAAGGTGATCGCTGCCTCGGCGGCGGTGTCATTGATACGGCCCTACGCGACGGCGTCGCTCCGCAAGCGGAAAACGCCGCCGCCCTACCCTGAGCCTTAGAACCTGAGAACCCCCGCTTAGCGTCACGCTATTTGGTTTAAAACGAGCCGTGTTCGAAAAACACATCTTCATTGCGCCAGTAAAACAAACCCAAGGCGCGCATGCCGGCAAACCAAAGGTAGAGGTAACCGACCCAACCCACCAGCAAGGCCGGCAAAGGGCTCAGTACGACACTCGCCACACCGACCGCCACGCCAAGACAAACGAACAAAAGGCCGAACACCGCGATGGACACCATGTAATCCACGGCGAGACGGGGCAAGACCCGCACCAGGGTGACGACATCAAAGACACCTTTCACCCCGTACAAACTCACCATCAACAACAGCCACGGTAGCGCCGGCCAGCTCAGCAACGAAACCAGAGCAATGGCCGTCTCCTGGCTTTGCAGATAGGCAGCCATGTCAGACACACTCGGCTGAAACAACGCGGGTAACATCAACAAAAAGGCCGGCACACCTACCATGAGATGCACCACAAACCATTGAAAGTAGGGCACCAAACCGGAGTCCATCACCCCGTTCCATTGCGGAAAATCACAAAACGCCCGTTCCCCGGCGGCGGCATGCTGCACCACTTCGCGACTGGTTTGAAAGAAAAAACCAGTCACACAAATCATCGCCAATAAACCAAACACCAACAGCGGCGGCAGAATTGACAACAGGGCTACGACAAACATAAACACCGGAATCAAAACCCCCCAAATCAGCAGCGTGGTCAGGCCGGAAAGAGGGTGCTTTAGTGCATCCCACAACCAAAATCCCCCGGAAGGTGCGCGCCACTTACGCGATGCGACGGACGCAGGCGGATCCACGCGAGCGCTCGCTTCAGACTCAAGCCACTCGGCGTCAATGGCGGCCGCCTCATCGCGCGAGAGGCCAATGCCGACCCGCAAGCGCTGCAAGGTGCGCTGCTCACGCTCACCCGCCGCGTCGCGGTTCAACAATTCACGCGCGGCGGAACGATAGACGGCAAGCTTGTCGCCGAACACGCGGTTAAGGGTAGCCGGCGACACGGCCGGCGCCGCCATGGCATCGGGGAAGATACGCGCCAAAGCTTGGCTCAGATAACCAACACGCAGAGGATCGGCCGCGGGCGCACGACGCGCGCCTTGAAAAAAAGCGCCAATCATCCGATGACGCTCGTCGTTTTCGCTAAAGCGCCGATTCACCGGCGAACGTTGACCGTGCAGGCCCCCACTCAAAGCGTATTCGAGCAAAGCGCCGAGCCCGTATAAATCGTGATTGGGTAAGCGGCGCGGGGCGGCCGAACCCATTTGCGCGCACAACGCAGGTGCCACAAATTGAGGGGGAGCCTGCGCTTGAAAAGCAGCGCGTTGCGCGGCGCCCAACAACGAATGCGGCGGCAATGGATCAGCCAGCAACAAGCGTCCCTCGTCGCTGAACAAAATATTGGCCGGCTTGAGGTTGGTGTGCACCAAACGCTTGTGATGAAAGTGTTCTAAGGCGGCGGCAAGTTCGGCCGCCCAACGCGCAACGTGTTCGACATGAATCGACTCACCTCGCGCCGTTTTGGCTTCAACAAGGGCCGCGAGCGAGCCGGCGCGGCAGTATGGGGTCACCATATATAGGGTATTGTTTTCAGCCAAGATGCCCACCTCGAGGATCGGCAACAAATGGTCGTGTTGCACCTCGGCGAGTTTGCTCAAGTAAGCCAACATGCGACGACGCGCCGCTTCATCGGCGAAAGTTCGTCCATGAAAAACCTTGAGCGCCGGCGATCGGCCGTCTTCTTCTACGCGATAAGTGGTGCCGAAAAAGCCGCGTCCCAAGGTTTCGATCACCGCGAAACGGCCAATCCGACCGCGCACTTCGCCAGGAGCGGCGGCAAGCGGAGCCGAGACCGGCAAGGCGCCGGCGGGATCGGGTTGCCGCCATACATGGGTCACCCGCAAGGACGAAGGCGGTTGACTCAAGTCGGTTTGACTCGGGTCACAAGCTTGCGCGGCGGCAACAGCCGCTGTTTTTCGATAAAGCGCGTCAAATCCGGCGTTGGCACCGACCACCCCAAAACCCAAGGTGCGGTTTTCGCCCACGGCCGGGGTTTTGCACAAAGCATCGCAAAAAAGGTAGCGTTCATCGTGGTACAAAACTAAGCTAAATTTGCTTTGTTGGGGCGGTGCTTGTTCAAAGACAACACGCAAACCCTTTTTACTCAAATTAATACAGGTCCCGCGATAGGTTTGCCCGTGAGCAAAAATTGCAACGGGTAGCGCGCAGGGAAAACGCGGATCGGCGCGACGTTGGGGAGGTTGAATAACATGGGGTAAGGCACAGCTCAGGGTGGTCATCAAAATCGCCTCGCATCGCAGGCACACCGCAGCCCTGCCCCGAAGCCTACACCTCGAGCCGACGCGGTCCACCTACCTCAAAATTCCCGTCCCAGATTTGGACGGCGCCGGCAGAAACACGGGCGTCGATCAGCAACCCCAATAAAACAGAGACGGCAGTTAACACGACGGCACCGTTTGAAGGCATCCGTCGAGGACATGCACGATAGAAGAAATTCTGTTTAAGCCGGATAAACATCACAGCTACAAAAAGGCCTCGACGCTAATAACTTCAGCCGAGCACCGTGACGTTCCACCTAATCAAGCGCGAGTCACCAACAAAAAGGGCCTAAACGGGGCGGAAACGGCAAGAAAAATGTAAGAAATGCAAAAAGGCAGCCGCGAGAAACGACTGCCTTTTAAGAAATGGACACACCTTGTTGTAGCGGCGGTCAATATTGAGATCGGAGATTCTAGTTGTAGTAGCGCATCCGTTGACGTTCTTTGCGGAGCTTCTTCAGGATCTTTTTGCGCGCTTCTAACTTTTCTTTGCGACGAATCTCGGAAGGTTTGATGAAATGTTTTCTTTTCTTAATTTCAGAAAACAGCCCAGAACGCTCACACTTGCGTTTAAACTGCTTGACGATCTCATCGATTGACTCGTGGCCTTGCAAAACAACAATTGGCATAAAGTGTCACATCCTTTCTATTTTGAATTGACGGCCTGGCGATTGAGCCGGGCACAAGTCGACTAGTTTATCATGCGCCCCATCCGTAATCAAGAACCCTACGCAAAAAAGCCGATTCAATCGCACCACCGCCACGCTTGCACGGCTAAGGACTTGACTCGTCCCAACGGCAAGGATATGGTTACCTTTGGGTTTCGTCCGCCACCAGAAGTTGCGCCGTCGCGAATTCTGCTGCCGGCCGAAACCCACGTCGGGTCAGTCCTTCACGGGCGCCGGCAGGACGAAAAACACGGAGCATACACCATATGTGGTACATTGCAGCGTTTCTTCTCACCGTTTCCCCCATCATTGTGGGTATCGGCGCCGTTATCGGCAACTTTGTCGTCGATGAGTTTTACGAATACCCGCTTTACGACAGCTACGACAACTAAAACGGACATCCGCACAACGAGAATATGAAACAACTGAAAGCACCTCTCCGAGGTGCTTTTTGCGTTTGCCGTCCGCGAAAGGTGGTGTTCTCTGACAACCAAACCACGGCAACCCCGTCAGTGGGCGCTCCAAAATACCGGCAAGTTTTTTCTCATCGGTATCCTGATTCTCTACGGCGTTAGCTATCTCACCACCAACAACACCATCTTCCTCTTCAACAGTCTGTTCCTCGCTATTGCCATCTACAACGTGCTGTATCTGCGCTTCACCTTTCCCAGCATGACCATTACGGTGCGCAACCCTTCCGAGCTTTTTGCCAACCGCGACGGCTCCTTCGAAGTTCACATCGAAAACAAAGCGCGATTTCTAGCGGCGGGTCCGCTTTCGGTCACCTTCTACACCGACCAAGAAGACCTCACCTTTGACGCCGTTGTCGACCGCGTCTCGGTAGGCAGCCCCACCCTCCATGCCGTCCATTTCACACCGACCAAACGCGGCCGCCTCAAAATCATCGCCGTCTCACTGGAAAATGGCGCGCCCTTCGGATTATTTGCACGCAGACAACGCCTCGAACTGGATCAACAACTGCTGGTTTTCCCAGAGATCCTCGAAAAAGTCCCGCGCTTACCCCACAGCGAACAACCTCGCTCAGGTCTAGAACCCCAGCAAAGCGAGGACTTTCAATATCTGTCACCCTACCAGCCGGGCGATGACATTCGCATGATTCACTGGCGCAAATCAGCGACCACCAGCGCGCCGATTGTGCGCCGCGATTTTCAAAAGAAGGAACGCGTCGAACCGCGCATCTTTCTGGCCGACGCCTGCCCCCACTTCGAATTTGCCGTTAAAGTCATGGCAACCTGGGTCGTTCACGATGAAGGCTTCGACGAATGGGCACTCTACGGCAATCAAGGCCTCAAGGTTCCCGCCGACCAAGCCCAAATGCTGGCGTTCCTCGCCGAGGTCACCCCGATCCACGCCGATCAAACCGGTGACCTGCTGCAGGGTTCGTCGCGCCGCATTCTCCGCGCCTCCGATATTCAACCTACTTAGGCGGGGTCGTCTTGAGGATGGCTCATCCGCCATGGACAGCCGGAAAGTCGGCTTGCTTGCGCCCCGGCACTGGGAGAAGGAAGTCCGCTTCTGTTATGATGCGATGACCTTCCTGAACAAAAAGCCGACGACCGTGCACCGGCGCCGTGCCTCGGCAAGCAAGGATCCCTATGTTCCGTATTTCTATCGCCGAACCTTATTCCTATCGCGTCCTGACCTTAGCTCTTCTTTTGTGGTCGACGGCCGTCCCAGCCTGGGGCCAAATCCAAGGAATCGTGACTGCCGCCACCGACCAACAACCCATTGCCGCGGCCCAAATCCGCATCCAGGGTGCCACTGCCGCGGCGCTCAGCGACAGCGGCGGTTTTTTTAGTCTCGACGACGAACGCCCCTTCCCTTTTAAATTGGTCGCCGGCGCAGCCGGATACTACAACCAAGCACTTCTGATTAACGACAGCACCGATCTCAACAACCTCTTGTTTGAACTGGCGGCAATTGACACCACCATCGTCGCCGACCACCCCTTCAACACCGCCGGCCAATGCTCCGGCTGCCATTTCAGTCAATTTTCGGAATGGCGCACGTCGTCCATGGCCGGCACCGGCCTCAACACCTGGGTCTTCGATTTGCTGAACGGTGAAGGCACCGTCGGCGGCAGCGGTGGCTTTGTCTACCAACGCGATTCAGTCCACCGTGACCGCCTGCCCAACAGCAGTTGCTCGGCCTGCCACTCCCCGGTTCATTGGCTGAGTGATATCGAGAATGCAGGCATGGGCGACATCCATGCGCCCAACCAAGCAATGGAAGACGGTGTTACTTGCGAAGTCTGTCACCGCGCTTACAGCTTGGCACCCGACAAACTCAACTGGCCAGGAGTCTCACCGGAGGCGTTGACCTTGTTACGCGGTCCGCAGGTGATCCAATTCGGCCTGCTCGGCGATGCCGATTACAGCAACGCAACGATCATGCGTCCTGGCTACAACCCGCTGTTAAGAGACACGTTATGTGCATCCTGCCACCAGGAAAACAACGACCACAACGGCGATGGCGACTTTGAAGATCCCGGCTCCGTGCCCCACGAAACCACCTACAGCGAGTACCTTCGCTATCGCCAAGCCGAGCCCGAGGGCGCGACCCAAACCTGTGTTGGTTGCCACATGCCCGCCACCGAAAGCATTGGCTACTGCAGCTTTAGCAACGTCATCCGCGACCCGGGCACCATCCGCAGCCACGAGTTGCGCGGCACCAGCGCGGATTACCTGGAAAACGCGCTAACCCTTAGCGTCGGTGTCGCGCCAGGCGGCGTGGCCGACGGATCCCTGCAAATCATGGTCGGTTTAAACAACCATGGCGCGGGTCATGCCGTCCCAACCGGTATCGCCATTCGCAACATCATCTTGCTGGTAGAAGCACGCGACGCGCAAGGCAACCGGCTAACCCAACTCAGCGGCGACACGGTCGACGCGGTCGGCGGCATCGGCGATCCGGCTCAAGGCTTTTTTGCCGGCTTACCGGGTTTTGCTTTTTATAAAGACCTGGCAAGTGGCGAAGAGCGACGGGTGTTTTACACCGAGGCGGATCGAATTGCCGCCGACACACGCATCCAAGCCGGCGAGACCTATTTCAACACGTTTGCCTTTGCGCTGGATCAAACGCAAAAAACCGACGACCTTGCTGTTGATGTGCGCGTCATTTATCGGCGCGCCTTTTACGACCTCATTCTGGCCAAGGACTGGACGGAAACGGGTCTCGGCGCACCGCTGCCCGAACGAGAAGCGCCGCATTTCGGCACCTTAATGGAACGCGACACGCGCAGTTTGGCCTGGTGTGACCTGATCAACCTCGACGGCGAAGCGGGCATCGCACTATCGGACCTCCAAATCCTCGCCGCCGCTTGGCAACAAGCAGGCGCTCACCCCTTTGACGCCGAGGCGCGCGTGACCGTGCTCGATCTGACCGCCATGACCAACTGCCGCACCCCGGCCCAAGCAACCGGCGGGAGCTCGGCACCATGAACCCGGTCACCATGATCCCGATCGGCGTGTTCCATTCGTGTTTCGCCGAAAAGTTCGGCATCCCACGTCAGCCGGGCCTGACGCGCCACGCCCACGGCTACGTAGCCCTTGCACCCGACTACGCCCGCGCCGACGCCTTTCGCGGCATTGAGCAGTTCTCCCACTTGTGGTTGTCCTGGGTTTTCCACCTCGCCCAAAAACCCAACTGGTCACCCACCGTGCGCCCACCGCGTTTGGGCGGCAACACCCGTGTCGGCGTCTTCGCCACCCGCGCCCCCTTCCGGCCCAACCCACTCGGCCTGTCGGTGGTGCGTTTCGAAAGACTCGAGCAAAACGGCCGTACCCTGCACCTTCATGTACGCGGCGGCGATTTGGTCGACGGCACCCCCATCCTGGACATCAAACCCTACATCCCCTACGCCGACGCCGTTGTCGATGCCGACGGCGGCTTCGCCGATCACAAACCCGAAGCCGGCTTGCCGGTGCACTTCAGCGACCTAGCCGAACAGCAGTTGGCACAGCTCCAAAACACGCCCACCGATTTTCGCGACCTGATCGTCGATATCTTGGCCGGCGATCCTCGCCCCGCCTATCGCCGCGAGGAAACAACGCGCGACTACGGTGTCAAACTCTACAATTACGACGTCAAATGGCGTGTTACATCCGGACAAGTGGAAGTGTTCCAAATTGTTAAATGTTAACCATCACAACCAACGCGACGCCCGAAGCAAACGATTACGCGACAGATGCGTTTGCTCACAAGCTATCGTGTTCACACGCGGGTTTGTGTGTTTAAATGGGCACCTCTTTGCACACGGCCAACGATACCGTTACCCGGCCTCAATCATTTCAGCACACCAGGAGCCGATTGTTTCATGACTAGTTCCAAACCCACCAAGTCCGTTTCGGAAGACGATGTCCGCGCAGCGGTGAAAACCATTCTGACGTACATTGGCGAAAACCCCGATCGCGAAGGCTTGGCGGAGACACCCGACCGCATCCTTCGCAGCTACACCGATCTCTATTCCGGTTACAACCAAGAGCCGGCCAAGGTTCTCAAAACATTTGGCGACGGCGGCGAAGATGTGGACGAGATGATTCTGCAGCGCAACATCCCGTTTTTCTCAATGTGTGAACACCATATGCTGCCGTTTTTCGGCGTCGCCCACGTGGCCTACGTACCCGAAAACCGCATTGTCGGCCTTTCCAAATTGGCGCGATTGGTCGAGGTTTTCGCACGCCGTCTGCAGGTCCAGGAACGCATGACCAGCCAGATCACGCAAGCCCTGATGACAACCCTCAATCCGCGCGGTGCCGCCTGCGTCATCCAAGCTTCGCACTTGTGTATGTTCCAACGCGGCATCAAAAAACACAGCAGTGATACCGTCACCAGCTCCCTCAAAGGGTGCTTCCGCAACCCCGAAACCCGGACTGAGTTTCTTGAGCTCATTAAATTAGATGTATCGGTTCGACAGTTTTAAACACACTGAATTTTGATGGTGAAAACATGGCAAAAAGAGAAGTGACCGTTTACCAGCCCGGTCAGTTTGAGACCGAAAATCACTACTACCCGCGCGCCCTCAACGCACAATTACACCCGCTGATTAAGTACTTCATGAGTTTGAGTAACGACCGTATTGCCGAGCGTTACTGCCACCTGCACCCGGAAGTCAGCCGCGACGCCGTCGTGGAAACGCTGGCCCAGCCGATCAAACACCTGCGTTGGTCCGGCGCCGACTTGTTCTGCGTCAGTAACGATCGCGGCAACCGCAAGGTCGTCGTCATCGAACTGAACTCCTGCCCGTCCGGCCAAAAATCGGTCCCTCTCGACGGCGAGTACGACGAGCACACCGGCTACCGCAACCTGCTTGAAAAAGCATTTTTGCCGATGATCAAACGGCGCACCCTGCCTGACGGCGGATTTGCCGTGCTCTACGACAAAAACCAAATGGAAGTCACCGGTTACGCGGCCACCCTAGCCGACCTGGTCCAACAACCGGTTTACCTCGTCCCTTTTTACAAGGACGATCAGGATCCGCCCGCCCGTTTCAACGAAGACGGGGTGCTTTCGATTCGCAAACCCGACGGCGAGTGGCTACCCATTAAAGCCGCCATGCGTTACGTCACCCAAAAACCGTGGAGCCGCATTCCGCCCGTCTCACGCACGCTTATCTTTAACCCGATTCTCGGCTGTCTCGCCGGCGGCCGCAACAAACTGTTGGCGGCCAAGGCTTACGACTTTTACAACGGCGTCATGCGCGACACGAAACTGGCGGTACGTACACCTGAAACCATTTGGGATGTCTCCAAATCGGCCGTTCCCATGTGGGTCCAACGCCTCGGTGGCGTCGCCGTCGTCAAAAACCCCTACAGCAACGCCGGTCAAGGGGTTTGGACCATCATCAACCAGGAAGAACTCGACCGCTTCATGGAGCTGGAAGCCGACTACGACCGTTTCATCGTGCAATCCCTGATTGGCAACGCGAAATGGAGTTCACGCGGCAGGCAAGAGACCCTTTACCACGTCGGCACCGTTCCCGATAAACGCAACCGCATTTTTATCGCCGATTTGCGTTTTATGGTGGGTTCCGGTGAGAAAGGTTTTTTCCCGGTCGCCATTTACGCGCGCCGCGCACCGTCGCCGTTGGCCTCCGAGCTGGGCAGCGATTCCAGTACATCCTGGGACATGCTCGGCACCAACCTTTCCTACAAAGACGAGTCCGGCAACTGGCAAACCCAAACGGAACGCTTGATGTTGATGGACAACCGCGACTTCAACAAACTGGGCATCGGCTTGGACGACTTGATTGAATCCTACCTGCAAACGGTGATGGCGACACGCGCCATTGATCAAATGGCCGACTCCCTGGTCAGCACCAAAGGAAAATTCAAGTTCCGCTTCTTTAAGACCGTTAATCCGGACGACCGTTTGGTCGAAGAAATTTACCGCTTGCCAGGCTAACCCATTTCGGTTTATCTGAAACCACTGGGCAAAAACGGGTTCTTCCGTTTTTGCCCTTTGTTGGCTTGGGCCTAACACGATTGCAACATGAATCCGTTGGAGGATCTCTTGAGTGAACAAGAACCGATTGAAACCATCCGCCTAACCCAGGAACTCAATCTCGAAGAACTGCCGCACGGCTGTCTGACACGACTCAAAGTCGTTTTGTCCCACGACGGCATGGGGCAGCCGATCTGGGTACCCGTCATGGTTTTTCGCGGTGAAAAACCCGGCCCGGTGTTCGGCATCACTGCCGCGCTCCACGGCAACGAGGTCAACGGCATCCCCGTCATTCACCAACTCTTCCAAAAGCTCGACCGCAACCTGCGCGGCACCGTCGTCGCCGTCCCCGTCGTAAACGTGCCAGGTTACAATGCGCGCACGCGAACCTTCACCGACGGCGTCGACCTCAACACGATTATGCCCGGTAAAGCCGACGGCAACGATTCCGCCGTCTACGCCCATCGCCTCTCCGAACGCTTAATCCGCCACTTCAACTATTTGGTCGACCTACACACCGCCTCCTTCGGTCGCATTAACAGCCTTTACGTGCGCGCCGATCTCAGCGACGAAATGACCGCCAAAATGGCCTATTTGCAGCGACCTCAGATCATTTTGCAGAACCAACCCTCGGACGGCACCTTGCGCGGTCACGCCATGGACCTGGGCATTCCGGCAATTACCGTGGAAATCGGTAACCCGCACCTGTTCCAAACCGAATTCATCCGCCTTTCCCTTTCGGGCCTTCGCGCCGTCCTCAGCGAGGTCGGTATGGTGCGCAAACGCCACCGTTCACCGGGACCGCCGCCAGTTTTATGCCGCAGTTCGCATTGGATTTTCGCCGACCGCGGCGGGATTCTCGAAGTGTTCCCCAACGTGAAAGACGAGGTGGAAAAAGGCCAAGTCATAGCACGCATTACGACGGTATTCGGTGAAGTCGTACGCGAATACCGCGCCCCCACCGACGGCATCGTTATCGGCAAAAGCGTTGAGCCCGTTGGTCAAAGCGGCGCACGCATTCTGCATCTGGGCACCAAATACAGTGACCAGGAACTGCAGGCCTTCAAAAAAGAAATCGACGTGCAGAACCTCGGAAAAATGCCGGTGGACGCCTAGCCAAGTTGGCCGCGCGGCAAGCGCTGCGCGGCAACCCTTAATTTTGCAGGGCTTCGGCCAGGGAATTGTAAAACAAACGGGCCAGTCGACTGATTTCGTCGTGCTCCATTTTGTCGATACGGGACAACACGGCTTCTTTGTTGCGCTCTTTAGCCAAAATCATAAAACGCCGCTCGTCGACATAACGCTGAATTTGGCCGACAAACTTGGGGTAGTTCTTCTCGGGGAAAAAGGCGCAGATTTGATCGAGGATACCGTTGAGCTGGTCGGCCAACGCGTCCTCGTTAAGGCTATTCCCCGCCCCCAAGCCGTCGACACTGTTGTTGGCGTCGTCCAACTCGTCACCATTCTCGTGAAATTCCGGTTGGGACGGAAATGGATCGGGTTGCGACGTCAAATCGTCGGCGGTCACGTCGTGGCCCGCCATTTCGTCGAGATCAGTGGTGTTCCCAAACTCGGGAACGCTTTGAAAGTCTTCGGGATCGCCGGCGGCCGCGATGTCGCCAAACTCAGGCGCCGGTTTGGCTTCAAACTCGTCGTCCTCACCGGTCATGGTCATGTAATCGTTCATTTCCGAAAGCGACTCAGCGTCAATATCGGTGGCTGGAACAAAGTCCTGAGCAAAGTCATCGGGATCGCCTTGTAGATCTTCAGCGCTAATATCATTGTCCAACAAATCGTCGGCACGAATATCCGAAACCACTTCGCGCACAACCTCATCGGTTGAAACAACCGGCTCCGGCACACTGACGGCGAGGTCGTCGGCCGAAATGTCGCCTGCTGAGATGTCGTCGGCCGAGATGTCGTCCGCTGAAATGTCATCGTCCGCTGAGATGTCGTCGGCCGAGATGTCGTCGGCCGAAATATCCGCTTGCAGCCCCTCGTCTTCGTAACCAACCACCGTGGGTTCTTCAAAGGTGTCGCTTTCTTCGACGGCCGCCGGCGCTTGCTCGGCGACATCTTGAACATCAAACGTTTGCGGCAACTCAGGATCGTCAAAATCGGCGTCAAAGGCCGCCAATTCATCGCTGTTCATTTCCTGAACCGCCGCATCGTCGGTCATGCTTTCTTCGCCGTCAAAAGACGAGGCGGCAACTTCCATCATTGCCTCGGCGGCATCGGTCGTCGCCTCAATCGATTCGGGTAATTCTTCCACCGATTTCCACTGTGCATCGTCATGACTCGGCTCGGTTTCTACGCCGACCATATCCTGCTCTTCGACGGCGGGATTGGTGGCAAACACTTGGTCGGCCGCCGCCGCGTCCGCCTCAATCGAGTCCACGCCGGACGCATCCACGCCGGACGCATCCACGCCGGACGCATCCACGCCGGACGCATCCAAACCCAAAGCGTCCACGGTCGGCGCCTGTTCGACGTCGTCTTCTTCCTCTTCCAAGGTGGCTTCACCGTCATCCTCAACGACAGCCGGCACGGAGGGTGTCGGTTCGGGCGGCACAAATTCGTGGGTTGGAACAAAGGCGTTTTCTTCGTCTGCCGCAGCCAACGCCAACTCGCCGGTCGGCATCGAACGGGTATCGATTTGGTCGGGATCATTGGGATGGTGCAAAATCTCGGGATCCTTGGCCACCGGCTCGGCTTCAACCAGCCATTGCTCGCCACCCTCGTCGGGCATACTCGGCCCGGAAAAATCGTCCTGCTCAGTCGCAAGCGGCTCCATCGGCATCGGTTTGCTGATGGAAGGCTCCATTGCGCCGGGATTGTTGCCCGACAAGATATTGAATTCATCGGGCCGCAAGAAACCGCGCACCCCGACCGCGCGCACATCTTCCGCGGTGGAAATTGCCACCATGCCGCGCACGTGATCCTCGGCCGAATAGGCATGCGTATCGAGGAAACGAACCGTAATCGACCCCTGTTCCTGATGCACACCGTCAATCGCGGTCATGCGCTCGCCCTGATATTGGCCGCTAAGCTGAATCTTACCAGCGCTGCACTGCACCACGTGAAGCTCACGGCCGCGCAGAATTAAATCTTCCTCAATGACCAGTTCGTCAATTTCAATGCGATCGGCTTCGATGACCGCCGATTTTGCGCGCAACGTCTGCAAACGCAACGTTCCCGCCTTAAGCGCCAGATGATTGGAAAACGTCATCTGGTTACATTGAAAGTCTTCTCCCTCAATCTCGCCCTCTTCGCCCGACATCGTCCCCACCGCGACCGTTTTGCCGCGCAGCGAGACCCCGGTAGCCGCGTTGATTTGCTCGAAACGCAGGGGTTCGGCTTCACCGCGAAAAATGACGCCGCCCGCTTCGGACGTCAGCACACTGGGGTTAATGTCGTTTTCTATGACGATGTCGCCGTGGTGGGAAATTCTGCTGAGATTGCCTTCAAGTACACAACCCTTGGGGATATAGAGCTTAGCCATGAAATGTCACCTTGGCCGGAATTAATGGAAGCTGGAACATGAGTGACAAAATCTTAACCTATCGGACCGGAGCCCCGCAACAAGCCATTACGCAGGAAATAGAGAAGGTACGTCCAATCACACGCCCTCACCACCGCCTCAGCGCCGCACACCTTGACAAAGTGTCGTACCCATCGCGATTTGTGAGACACTTTTGCACAAAGCATTTTCGAAATTTCCGGGGCTACGAAAAATCCTCAAACAGGTTGCACACCACCCAAAAAACACGTCAAGCCACTCATAAACAGCACTTTACAAACCAAACAAACGGATCAAACCCTTTTTGGCATTTATTTTGCCCTTAGGAAAACCGACCAAAACAGGCGGTCGGCCCTACCCCGCCACGCCGACCCAACCATTCCGAATAAAGGAGATCCGCTATGAAAACCACCTTTTTCACTTTGTGTTTCCTGGTCGCCGGCTTGACACCCGTCGCCGCCCAACGGCTCGAGGGTTACGCCGATCTCATCGAAAAAGTTCGCCCGGGCATTGTTCAAATTCAGTCGACCGTCGCGCGCACAAGCAGCCGTCAGTTCAATCCTTTTATGTACCAACAACGCGCGCCGCGACAAAGCAACAGCTCGGGAACCGGTTTTCTCATTAGCAGCGACGGTTTGATCGTCACCAACCGCCACGTCGTCAACGACGCCGATCAGCTAAAGGTCATTTTGCACGACGGCCGCGAACTGGAAGCCGAGGTCGTCGGCAAAGACGACGGTATGGACATCGCACTACTCAAAGTCGAGGGTCAAAACTTGACGCACTTGGACTTGGGCCCCAGTGATAACTTGCGCCTCGGCGACTTTGTCCTGGCTCTGGGCTACCCCCTTCACCTGGGTTTTTCGGTCACCAGCGGCATCGTCAGCGGCATCGGCCGCAACATGAATATCGGCCAAGTCGATTTGGCCACCTATATCCAAACCGACGCCGACATCACCTTCGGCAACTCCGGCGGTCCTTTGATTAACAATCGCGGCGAAGTCATCGGCATCAACACCATGATTGTCTCGCAAGGTGAAACCTACGGCTTCGCCATCCCCAGCGACCTGTTCCGTCACAGCATTAACCAACTGCGCAAGTTTGGCGAGGTTCGTCGCGGCGCCTTGGGTGTCAGCCTCGGGAGCCTCGACGCGGAAGCCCGCGAATACTACGGTGTTACCGGCGGTGCCTTGGTCCAAACCGTAACCCCCGGTTTCCCCGCCGCCAAGGCCGGCATCCAAAAAGACGACGTCATTTTGGCCGTCGACAATCGCAACGTCGCGACCCATCAAGACCTGATCGCTTCCATCGGCCGTCGTCCACCTGGTGCAACCGTCAGCTTAAAAGTCCTTTCTCAAGGGAAGACCCAGGACAAAACCATCACCCTCGGCGACCGCCGCAAACTGATGAACCCGAACTTTCGCGGCGACCGTGACGAGCCACAACCGCTGCCGGAAAAAGAGCAAGACGTTTTACAAAGTCTCGGCATGTCGGTCCGCCCCTTGGACGCCCAAGTTCGCAGCGATCTCGCGCTGGAAGGGAACGTCGCGGGTGTTGTCATCGACGAAGTGTCGCCGGACAGTCTGGCCGCAAACAAAAATATTGGGCCGGGCACCATCCTGACCCACATCGACCGCAAAGCCGTCAACGATCCCGCCGACGCCGAAAAAATCCTGAAACGCATCCCCTCCGGCAGCCTCGTCCCGGTCCGCATTTTACAGGTGAGTCGGTCGCTGGATCAGCGCGAGGTCCAGCAGGTGGAACGCACTGTTTTCTTGCGCAAACGCTAAACCCACCCAAGTCCTCAAATAAGGGCAAAACCTAAATAGGGCGAAAAAAACGCGTCGCCGGTGTCACGCCGACGCGGATTTTTCGCCCGTTTTTATTTAGGACGCATCTGCAGTGTGACGTGGCTCGCGCCGGCCCCGATTTCCCGGCCGAAAATGCGGGAATTTTGCTTGCGGTGGGGGACGGAAACCCACGGGAATGTTAAGATTATGAGCGGCGTAGGCACCGTGTCGTTTGCGCTGGTTGCAGGTGGGTCGGGATTGAACACGGCAGACAGGTTGTTACCGAAACTGAGCGATTCGGTTGGATGAAATCACCCAACAGGTTGCGCGATTTTGCCGCTAAGAATCGATGAGGTTAGGTGTTAAACCGAAGCCGAAACTGCCCAATTACCCGCCTGATACAACGACACTCAGCCATCGCCAAAAAGCGTCAGCCGAACAAAAACCGCGTTCGAAGCCCTTGCGGCCGTCAACGATGGGAATTGGCCGGCAGCGGACGGATGAGAATCGCTAGCTTGTCTTCAAAAAATTTTGGATGCAACACAAATTCCTGCCCTTTCCGCACTCAATCAAAAGCGCTTTTTTACCGATACACCTATTGTTTTGGGTCCCCTTTCACGCTGCGCGCGACCAGAGTTGCGCAACACAAGGAATGAGATTGCCGATCACGGCGCTGTTTAGTCCGGGAACACGCCGCACGGTAGTCGACTGTTCGCTAGAAACCGGTAGGGTCACCCCCCGCATGCCACGGGCGCGTGACCCAAAGCGCAAGGCTCAGCCGCTATGATTTCCGATTTATTTCAATTGAGGCCTCTAAAAGCGACCGACCTGCTGGATATCCTGATTATCTGGTTTGTCCTCTACAGCTTGTTTCGCTTTATTCGCGGCAGCCGTGCGTTGCAAATGGCGTTTGGCCTGCTGGCCCTGTTTATGGCGCAAATCATCGCTCAACGCTTTAACCTGGTGGTTGTGAGCGAAACCATCGGCAGCCTGTTCAGCATCATTCCCATCGCCATCATCGTTCTGTTTCAAGACGAAGTGCGCCGCGTGCTGGCATCGATCGGCACCTCCCCGTGGGCCAAGGCCAATATCACCGAGTCGACCTACCTCGACCGCATTTTTCAGGCCGTCCACCACTTTTCCCAAAAGCGAACCGGCGCCTTAATTGTCTTTGAAGGCCACGACGGCCTCAAAAATTACATGGACAGCGGCACGCAACTCGACGCGTTGCCCTCCTTTGAATTGCTGCTCGACATTTTTGAACCCAAATCGCGCCTGCACGACGGTGCCGTGATTGTGTCCAATTCCCGCTTGGCCAGTGCCGGCTGCGTTTTGCCGCTCAGCGCCAACCAGGCTTTGCCGCGCACCTTTGGCACCCGTCACCGCGCGGGCATCGGCATCACCGAAGAAACCGACTGCCTGGCCTTAATTGTCTCCGAGGAGACCGGCCGCATTTCGTTCGCGCAAAACGGTGAGATCCATCGCCTCACCGAAAACACCCTCTCCCAGATTTACCAAGTCTACAAAGGCCTGATGTCGGCCGAAGATGAACAGCGCTCCGAAATCTTGGCCTCCTTGTCACGCATCAAACTGCCCAAGTCTTGGGAGAGCGCCCCCAAACCCATTGAAATCCCCGAAAATGAGGGCGATTCCAAGAAAAGTGACAGCAAAAGTGGTCGCCGCAGCGGCGGCCGCCGTAAAAAGAAACAGCCGCCCGCCACCACCACCGCCGCGAAACCCGGCGCGCAAAGCAAGTAACCCCGCCGCCCCGGAGCAGGAACACCCCGATGACTAAAAATCGCGACTCTTCATTTGCCTCAAGCACCATGCAAAAGTTCATGGCGCTGGTGCTCGCCCTGGTGATGTGGATCAGCATCTCCGGACGACAGGATGAAGCGGCGACCATTACAACTAAAAACTTCGGCCCGCCCGTGCCTTTGCGCACGCTAGCACCCGACAACATGCGGACCGGCCTCGGCAACTACCAGTTCAGCGTGACACTCAGCGGCCAACAAAAAACGTTAAATGAACTCAACCCACAAGATTTGCTGGTTGAGCTCGACATGCAAGGCATTGCCGCCGAAGGCAAACACACCATCGCCGTATCGGCCCGCGACGTTAAGTTTCCCGACAACATCAACCCGCCCCAGGTCGTGAACATTGTTCCCAACTTTGTTGAGGTGACCTTCACCGAAGTCATCCGCAAGGAGCTGCAGTTGGTTGAGAACATTAAAGGCACACCCGCGCGCGATTTTTATATCGAGAGTGTCGAACTCGCGCCGACCCGTTTGATTCTGGAAGGACCACCAAAACATCTGGACCGCCTCAAGTTCATGACCATTAAGGCAATCGACGTGGAAGGCGCGCAAAGCACCCTTACCGGGCAAGTTGCGCTCGACCTACTGCCCAAGGACACCGTTATCATCGGCGACCTCAGCGATTACCGCTACAAAGTCACCATCAAAGAGCGCACCGAGGTGAAAAGCTTCGAACAAACCTTCCCGGTTCAAATTGTCGGCTCCGAAGGCTGGGACACCGAACCCGCCACGGTCAAACTGCAGATTAGCGGCCCGGTGAGCGTGGTCAACTGGTTCGAACCCGAATGGATTCAAGCCGAAATCACGGTCAGCGGGGATTACACCAACGAGGAAACCCCCACCGAGACCCAAGGTGCGGAAGGCGCGCCCGAGGAGGACGGTGACACCGTAACCGTCGTCGCCACCGGCAGTGGTGACGAAACCACTCAGTTCCAAATCACGCACCGTTGGGCCTTACCCGAAGAAAAAAAGGCGGAATCCCCGAATTGGTTAAGCCGATTGTCGCGACTCAAGATAGAATGGCAACCCGAAGACGCTCGCATTATCCGCAAAGAAGCGCCGCCCCCCGAGTCAACTAAGGTATTAGACGCGTCACAGAACGGGGGGTGATTTAGCCGTGGAGGCCGATCCCCATGATTTTTGGGACCGACGGGTTACGCGCCAAGATGGGTGTTTACCCGCTGACACAACCGGTTATTGAAAAACTAAGTACCGTTCTGAACACCTGGCTTCACCAACAACCAACCGAGAACCCACGCACCGTGGTCTTGGGCACTGACACACGCGCCTCGTGCACCGAGGTTGCCGCCTGGATCTGTCGCGCCCTCGATCAGGTGACCGTCATCGATTTAGGCGTGGTCCCAACCCCCGTCGTCGCTTATGAAACCCAAGCACGCGGTGCCCAGCTCGGCATCATGATCACCGCCAGTCATAATCCCGCCGAGGACAACGGCCTCAAGTTCTTTGACGGCGCCGGCCACAAGATTCGCTACGACTTGGCCTGCACCTGGAGTGATCGCGTTCTCGACGATGCGATTGCGCCGACAACCGGCACCTGTCAACGAACCAGCGCCAAGCCCGAGGCCTACCTGGCCTTCCTCGCCGACCATTTCGGCAACCTTGGCGACGCCCTTCCATCGATTGCCTTTGATTTGGCCAACGGCGCCGGCGCGCCCTTTTTCGCGCTGCTCGCCGAAACACTCGGCATCAAGCCCACCACTGTGATTGGTGACCGTCCCGACGGCGCCAACATTAACGCCGGCATTGGCGCGCTGCACACGCAAAAACTTGAAGCGCGCGTTCAAGCCGACCAGTGCCTCGCCGGTTTTGCGCTAGACGGCGACGGTGACCGCTTGATTGTGGTCGACCGCGAGGGCGCGCTGCACGGTGACCGCGTCCTTTACGCCCTCGCCGAAATTCTTCAGCACGCCGGCAAACCCGTCGAAACCGTCGTCGGCACCATCATGTGCGGTATGGGTTTCGAGCAGGCGTTAACGGCTGAAGGTAAAACCTTGTTGCGCACCCCCGTCGGCGACCAAAACGTCTTGGCCGAAATGATTGACCGCAACTTGTTGCTCGGCGGCGAGCCCAGCGGCCACCTTATCCAGGGCGACCTGTTCCCCGCCGGTGACGGCTTACTCGCGGCACTGCGCCTCATTCAAGCACTGATGCGCGACCCCGACCTGCTGCAGCGCGCCCGCGCCAAGGTCCCATTGTTCCCAGTTTTCGAGGAAGCGTACCGCGTGGCGCGCAAGCCGCCGTTTGAAGAGGTGCCCAACCTGTTCCAAGCCCTGGAAACCCTGAAACAAGCCGTTGGCGACCAGGGTCGTTTGATTGTGCGCTACTCGGGGACCGAAAACAAAATTCGCGTCTATTTAGAAGCGCAAGATTTGACCCCGTTTGAGCCGCCATTGCAGGCCTTTATTCAAACCATAAAGCAGGAGTTGGCATGAGTGGATTCTGCAAGCTCGTCGTCGGTGTCGATCAAGTCGCGTTACTGCGCGCCTCGCGCAACGCCCGCGAACCCGATCCCGTTTTGTTCGCCTTACAGGCCGAGTTCGCCGGCGCCGACGGCATTCGGGCGCATCTGCGCATCGACCGCCGTCACGTTGTCGAAGAAGACATCGAGCTGCTGAACCGCCAGGTAAAAACCGAGTTTTACCTACAGGTCTCGCCGCACCAGGACATTATCCATTTGGTCAACGGCCTGAGGCCGCACAACTTAATTCTCGCCCCTGAACGCCGCGAGGAAAAAGCCACCGAAAACGGGCTCGACGTCGCCCTGCTGGCGCGCGAGTTGGCCGCCATTATTCGCAACATCGACGAACGCCAAACGCGCGTGTTCCTCATGGTCGACCCGCAGTTGGATCAGATCAAAGCCGCCGCCAAACTCAAGGTTCACGGTTTGGCCTTAAACGTGCGCGACCTGGTCGTCGACCCACGCTCGATTGTGTTTCAGAAGAAGTTTGACGCCATTTCCGACGCCGTGCGGCTCACGCGAAAGTACGGTATGGAAGCCCACCTTATCAACGGTATCGAGGCCAAAGCCATCCCGCACTTGCTGACCCTGCCAGGCATCACCGCGTTGCACATAGGCCATCCACTGGTGGCGCGCGCGCTACAGGTCGGCGTCAGTGACGCCGTGCGTTATTACAACGACATTATCCGCACCGCCTCGCCCCGTTAACCCCACCAAAGGAAGCCACTATGACCCGTTCGCCCGCATCGTCGCCGCACCCTGTCGACGCCTGCCGGTTGCTGCTCGCCTCGCAATCACCGCGCCGCGCCCGCCTGCTCCAAGAAGCCGGCTACCAAGTGACCATCGCCCCCAGCCATGCCGATGAAGAAGACGCCGTCCCCGAAACAGTCACCGACATCGTTGTCACCAACGCCCGTATCAAAGGCCGCGCCGTCATCGCCGCCGGCGCCTTCGTGCCGAGTGACAAACCAACCGTGCTGGTTGCCGCCGACACGCTTGTCGCCCAAGGGTCACGCGTCTATTCCAAGCCTGCCGATATCGGCGAGGCGCATCACTTCCTCAACAGCCTCGGCGGACGTTACCATCAAGTTCACACCGGCGTTTTTCTTTACCACTTTGAAAAAAAACAAGAAGTCGCCTTTTACGTCACCTCGCGCGTCCTCTTACGCGGCCTGGACTTCAACCAACGGGCCGCCTTGTTTCAAGACGTTGATCCGCTCGACAAAGCCGGCGCTTACGGCTACCAAGATTCGCGTTATATCGTCGCCCACTTAGACGGCAGCGAAACCAATGTCATCGGTTTGCCGATGGAACGACTGGCTCGCGAACTAACCAGCCTGCTCGCCTAATTACCTCGGGCCTGACACCCATACGAGACAGCAAAACAAAAAAACCCAGGCACCAGGCCTGGGTTTTTTGTTTTGCGGGTAAGGATGGTCGCTTAAGGCGTGGCACACACACAGTCGTTGTTCAAAATCGAGACGTAGTGCAGCACGGAAACCGCCGAAGTTGACTGACAGATTTCGCCGTCAATCGTCGTCCAGCTCGGCAATGACGGATTGAAACAGCTCGGCAATACAATGCTGCAGTTGCCGTTGAAGACACAGTCAACCCACTCGGGACGGTCGACAAACGGGTTGCGGTTGCCTTGATAGCTGTAGATGATTTCGTTACGCAGACGCTCATTGTCGTCAACTGGATCCTCTTGGTGCCATTGCAACAACACGGACAAACGCCCCATGTAGGCGTCACCGTCGGTATTACTGCCGATGGTTTGAATCAGTTGAGTGTTGTCGGTCAGGATCAAGTTTGGCTCAAACGCTTCGGTAACAACGTGATTGCCACCATCATAACGAATGTCCAAGTACAACAGACTGCGGGCAATATCGCCTTTACGCCCGTTCCAAACTTGGAAGTTGTCGGTACTGCCGTTAAACCAGTTGGAATCGCCAGGGAAGTCGCCACCCTGACCACCACGACCATCGTTAAAGTCGGTAGCCAGCTCAGAGCAACTGTCGTTACATTCGCCAAAGGGAATGTTGCTGCGCGTCGAGTTGTAAATGCTGTCGGCAATGCGCAAGTGGTGCGCGTCGGTGTAAGGATAGGTGTAGGGGTTGTTGTCGGTAAAGCCGTAAGAAGAGGGCCACGAGTGCTCGCGGTTGTAGTTGCTGTTACCGCCGCCTTGTTTGGCATAGGTCGCGTTTTTGTAAATGGTCAGAACATTGTTTTCGTTGCCGGGATCTTGATCGGCTTGCTCAAGAATGTCCCAGGTATCGGTACCGGAGTCGGTGTAAGGGAAGTAGATGTGGTCGTCGATGGCCGCGTGCAAACCATCGCGCAAACCTTGTTGACCGGAACCAATGCCCAAACCTTGGTAATAAGTGTCGAGGCCGACACGGCTGACGCGGGCCGGCGTGTTGATGGTTTCACCCAAGTTCAAGTCGCCGCGGAAACCGTCCAAACCTTCACCGTCGAAATCGTTGAGCGACCAGTCGTTAACAGAATCGGTATCGGCATAATAAGGATAACGCGATGCGCCGCCAGGAGCACTTTCCGCGCCGCCGAAACCACCTTCGAGAATCACCGTCGCGTAGGCCACATCGGCGCCGTTGTGACGCACACTGATCGCGTCCAACACCGAATCCCACGGCTCAGAATCGAAGGTGCCGTCGTTACCTGCATCCAAATCGTCGGAAACGGCGCCGCTAAAATCAGCGACCAACATCAGGGTCACCGAGCTGTTGGAAAAAGTTTCGTTGCTGAAATCGGAAGCCCAAAAGCCGCCGTTGTTGGCGGTGCCGGGCGTAATCACATTGAGGATTTGACCGGGGTTGGCGGCGCTGTCGCCATCGACCACCAGCAGGCGGGCAAAGGAGTAGTCGATACCGGCCGTACCCCAAATTTCCAGAAACTCGTTGGTGTCGGTGCCGACGTGGTCGAGCACAAACTCACTGATCAGCGCGGGCAAAATGAAGACCGTCGTGTTTTCTACACCGGGTGTGTTCACCGCTTCACCTTCGGTCAAGGTTCCGGGAAAACCTGGCAAACCGGCGCCGTGGAAATCGTTGCGGATCCAATCGGCAGGGGTACCAGTCGGCGCCGCAGCGGGCAAAAAGGACGCACCGCCCGGCGTAAAGGAAATACCGTCGTAATTGGGGCCCAAGGTCACGGCCGCGTATTGAGGGTCGCCGTCGCCGTCGTCAACGCCGAGTGAATCGATAATATTTGTCCACGGTGTGGTTTCAAATGTTCCGTCATCGTTGGTGTCGAGGTCGTCGCCCAAGTTGCCGGAATAACCTTCAACAAGCAGCAACGCCATGGCGCCGTTGCCCAGTTGGTTTTCAAAAAACGGGGTTACAAAATAACCGTCGGCATCAGTAGTACCCATGACGTGAATCGTATCGATCAAGCCGGCGCCGGTAACAACGTCGGCTTCAATTTGCACCACCGTCAAGTGGCTGTAATCGGTGTTGGGCGATCCGAAGATCTCGATGTATTCAAAGGTATCGTTGCTGGTGTGGTTGGCATTGAATTCGTTAATGCGCTGACCAAACAGCGGTGAAAGGGCGGTGAGCACTAGAAGTGCAAGCAGCAAACGGCCGCCAAAAAAGGACGGGCGAAAAAAGGACATAGAAACGCCTTCATAAGCTGGGGACATTGTTATCTCCAAAGCGGTTTGATTGGGGGCGTAGCAGGGCGGCCGCGAGGCATGAGGAACGGAACCGTGTAAACCCAGGTAAATCGTCAATAAAATGAAAAATAGAACCTCAAAAATACGCCTAATTGATGGTTTTCTAGGCGTTTCTGCCGTCAAAATTACGCCGGATGGCCATCATACAGGAAGATCAGTGACGCTGCGTGAGAACATCGTTTTTCTCACCAAATTCTAACATTTGCCAAACTCTTACCTAGCTTTGTCATTCGCAGAGAATGCCAAACACCGACCAACGGGGACGCCAAATCGGGTAAAACGGCAACAAGGCCACGAAAGCACCAGGTTCCGAAACCCAATTAGCGCCGACTAAGCCAAATTATTTTCGCAACAATCGCTCTTTCCGCCGGATCCAATCCCAAAAGACCCACACTCAAGCCGGTGTTTTACATTTCACTTACCGAGCGAGGCGGTGACAGCCGCAACCACAGGGCGCCAAAAGACTCACATGATTTTCACAAAACAACCATGGAAGCGTTGGGATGTGCGACGCAAACAGCAGCGCTAAGACTCATGGTGCAAATAAGTAATAATAAAAATAAAATATGGGGTAATCGCTCAAGAACGCGTTCAAACGAATAAAAATCACGCCTCACCTATGCAAAAGTTTCGCAAAGGAAAAGACAAGTTTTCGCTTTGTTTAACGGACAAGCTCGTGATAAGTTGCAACAAATGTCACTTTCGCTTTTACCTCGAACCGGCTAACTTCTGCCGGGGTGTGATTTATCTTCATACCGAAGCGGCGTGCGTTATGCGATGGGTTCAAAAGAGGGAACCCTCATAAATTCAAGAAGATCACGTTACCTTACCCGAGTCGCCCGGCACCCGCCGGTCGGGTACTTTCGTGTATTTCTATTTACCCTCTCCTACAATCCATCAACTTTGACCTTTTGTTTCCTTCTACGCGGAAATTCCCCATGGGTTTCACACTCTGCGTGTTTTCCCAATCATTTTGCCCCGGTCATTGATCCTCGATGGGCTTCACCTACAACTGTTCAGGAGACGATATGAAAAGCCTGCTTCTGCGATGGAGCTGTGCATTGGTTTTCCTTGCACTGCCTCTACTCGCTCAAACAACTGGTTCGATTAAGGTTACTGTCAAAAGCAAAGACGGCGAAGCGCTCCCCGGCGCGGTTGTCCTCGCTGAATCACCCGATTTCATCGCCAAACGTAGCGCCACCACGAGAGCGGACGGGACCGCAACCCTGGTTGCGCTTGACCCGGCCACCTACGACGTCACCGTCACCATGACGGGTTTCCAAACCGCCAAAAACACCAACGTTCTCGTCACCTCGGGTGAGGTGGTTTCACTGAAATTCGCGCTGTCGGTCGACAGCGTTGAAGAACAGCTCGTTGTTATTTCCGAGGCGCCGGTCGTCGACGTGACCCGCGCACTCACCAGCCAAAACATCACCCTGGAACTCACGGAATCCCTCCCCACCGGCCGTAGCTACCAAAGCTACCTGCAGTTGGTGCCAGGCGTTTTGCCCGACGACTTCTCCAGCACCGGCGGCGGCAACCCCGCATCCCGTTCCGGTCTCGCCTACCGCGATATCGGTGGCGAAGTCGGCGATAGCCGCGACAACTTCTACTACATCGAAGGTATCAACGTAACCGATCCCGTGACCGGTACCTTCGGCGCCAACTTGAACACCGAAATCATTCAGGAACAGAAAGTTATCACCGGCGGTGTGCCCGCTGAGTACGTCGGTGCCCCTGGCTTGGTTTCCAACGTCATCACCAAATCCGGTGGTAACGAGTTCACCGGCAGCCTCAACTACTACCACCAAGACGACAGCTTGGTCGGCACCAACGACAATCGCGGCGATGAGAACTTCTCTACCTTCGATACCGCCTTCACCTTGGGCGGCCCGATCATCCGCGACAAAATGTGGTTCTTCACCTCATACCGCATCATCGAACGCGAAGACGACGTTGTTACCGAAGACACCGGCGACTTTCTGCGCACGGTGAAACGCGACGACAAGCAGTTCTTCGGCAAGTTGACCTGGCAGGCGACCCGCGCCGACAAGTTGACTTTGTCCGTGTTCACCGACCCCACCGAGCGCGACGGCAGCACCGACCGCACCGTCACCAACGCCCGCGACCGTTCTCGCGACCAGGGCGGCGACCGCTACATCCTCAACTACCAGCACGTATTTAGCAACTCCGTTTTGGAAGCCTCTTACTCCATGCACAACGGCGAAGTCTCCGACTTCTCCGCCGGCCGTGATCCCTCCAACGAAGTCATCTTCTTGGGCGGGAACGATGCCGTGAACGGCGTCGACATCAACGTTGCCAACACCCTCTTCGACCAACAGTTGGGCGCCTTCGGTGAAGACATCATCGACGAACGCGACAACCAATCCTTTGCGCTGAACTATGAAATCTTCTTGGATTCCGGTTTCGGCAGCCACACCATTAAAGTCGGTGCCGAGTTCGAAGAACACACCAACTACCGTGACCGCGCCTTCATCGGCGGTTCCGACTACACCTCCATCGACAGCCGCAACGTGGCCGCGCTGCAAGCCGCCGGTTTGGCGTTAAACGCCGGTGTCATCTCCGACCTGAGTTGGACCGACACCCAGTTCGACGTTACCAACCCCAGTGATTTCAACGGTTTGATCAGCACCATCGACGGTCGTTCCGACCGCGCTGCTTTCTACGCGCTGATGGACCTCGACGGCGACGGCGTCATCACGCCTGAAGAAGCCGCTTCCGCCATCGTGTTCAACAGCACTGCCGGAAACCCCAACGGCATGATCAACTACGACCGTACCTTCCAATCCCAAGACGGCGCCCAGGAAACCAAGTCCAAAGGCACCACCTTCTACATCCAAGACACCTGGGACATCAACGACTTCCACTTCAACATCGGCCTGCGCGCCGAGCGTTGGGAACACCTCGCCACCACCGGTGAAGAGATCTACACCTTCGACTGGGCCCTGGCCCCTCGTTTCTCTGCCGCATGGGACGTCAACGGTGAAGGCCGCCAAAAAGTTTCCGCTTACTACGGCCGTTACTACGATCCCATCCGCAACAACATGACCAACTTCGCCGGTTCTTTGTCGGGCCGCGTTCGCGAAGAGCAAGTTTTCATCAACAACGAGTGGATTACCTACCGGACCCGTGGCGGTCCCCAGGTTCAAGACGCCTTCTTCGCACCCACCACCGAAACGCCGTACACCGACGAGTTCACCTTGGGTTACGCCTACGATTTCGGCAACAACATGAGCATTGAAGTGAACCTCATCAAACGTCAGGTTCGCGACATCCTCGAAGACTACGACCTCAGCCTCTACGCAACCGATACCGAAGGTGGCACCGCTTATCCCGGCGACATCAACGATCCCGACTCCTTGTTCTTGGGTCTGGACTACTTCGGTTACGACGTAAACCCCGGTTCCAACTTCGTCATCGCCACCCTCGCCGGCGGCAAACGCGACTACGAAGGTCAAGAAATCATCTTCCGCAAGCGTTTCAGCAACGGCTGGCAGGTGCTTTCTTCGTACAACCGCAACGATATGAAAGGCAACACCAACTCCGACTCTAACGCCGACTTCCAGGGCGACGTCATTTACTTGGACCCGCGCGCACCGAACCAATTCGGTCGCCAGCCAGGTTTGATTGAGAACCTGTTCAAGATGGCTGCTTCTTACGAGTGGCAGAACGGCTTGCAGGTTGGTGGTTCTTTCCGCTGGAACTCCGGTATTTACACTAGCCGCACGCGCTTGGCGTCACGCCGTCACTTGCCGGTACTGGCTGACGAGGAAACCACCTACGCCGGGATCACCCGTCGTTGGTTGGAAGAAGGCGCGGTTGGCGCGGTTAAAAACCCAGGCTTCTCCACGCTGGATCTGCGCGCGCAATACCGTCGCGATTTCGGTCTGTTGACGGCTGAGTTCTTCCTCGACATTTTCAACGCACTCGACGACCAAGACGCCATCCTGGTGCAAGACTTGGTTGCGGGTCAAGGCGGCACCGGCTTCGGCGACGCCAAACTGTTCCAAAACCCCCGCCGCTTCTACCTGGGCATGCGGGCTTTGTTCTAGAGACTCCGGCCCGGGTGACGTTCACACCCACCGGCACCCGGGTCACCTCCATGACACCAAGGCTAAAGCCGCGCTTCATGCGCGGCTTTTTTCGTTGGAGGATCATGACATTAATATATAGGCCAAAAAATCGACCCAGAACACAGCCGACAGGCCAAAGACTGCTACCGTCACAACGACGCGAAGGCCGATGCGACTCCCTTGACGTAGGGCCGCCTCAGTCGCAGGGTTTCTACCCGCGCAACGGCTCGGAGGCCGTTGCGACTTGCTCAACGGTTTATCTGAGCCGCGAGCGGTGTTTCTACCCGCGCAACGGCTCGGAGGCCGTTGCGACATCCCAGAGGGTTGACAAGGTGGCGACAGGGTCGTTTCTACCCGCGCAACGGCTCGGAGGCCGTTGCGACCCGATCCACTCGGTCAATCGACTGGTCGTTGGTGTTTCTACCCGCGCAACGGCTCGGAGGCCGTTGCGACGGATGCGCTACCGGCATTCGGCCGACACGCCCGTTGAACTAAACCGCTTCGCGGTAGTTGGCGCCCGCGACCCAATACAGACCACCTTGTAAATCGAGGGTGATGTAACTGCATCACCCTCGACCCAAAACAAGGAGGTCACCGGTGACTCACCTCAGGACACAATTTACACAGTTTTTGACCATTCGCAACTATGCACCTTCCAGCATCACCAAATATGTCAACGTCGTTTCCGATCTTGCCTACCATTACCACCGCCGCCCAGACCTGATCACTTACCCCGAGATCCAGCATTATCTCCATTACCTCGTCACACGACGTCGCTTCGCCTGGGCTACCGTTCACCTTCACGTCTCTGCTTTACGCTGCTTCTACTACCAGTTTCTCAACATCCCCTATTCCGACTTCGTCATTCCAACCCCGAAACAACCCAAACGCTTGCCCCTGATTTGGACGCCTGCCGAGATCCAACACCTGATTCGTGTCGCCGGCAAACACTGCCCGCAAACCCGGACCATTTTGATCGTGGCCTACGCCACCGGCCTTCGGCTTAGCGAACTGTGCCGCCTCCATCTCCGCGACCTCGATCCCGGCCACAAAACCATTTGGGTCCGACAAGGCAAGGGCCGTAAAGACCGTGCCGCCCTTTACACGCCACGACTCCGTGAATCCCTCCAACGCTATATCCGGGCTTATCGCCCTACTTCCTACCTCTTCTTCCGGCCCAATCAACACGACCTTTCCGTTACTCCTTCCGCCTTCGTTAGACGCTTCATCAAACTCAAACAGCGTGCCGGTCTCCAACGCGAAGGCGGCATCCATTCCTTCCGCCACAGCTTCGCCACCCATTTGGTCGCACGCGGCACCGACATCCACACGGTTCAAAAACTGCTCGGCCACAAAAACATCAGCACCACCCAAGTCTACGTCCACCTCGCCCAAAGTATGATCCTCGCCCGCGCTGATTCCCTCGACCTCCTCGACTTTCGCAGCATTCCCGGTGCTGAAGACGGCGCGCCGTGAGCCTTGCCGCCTGTACCACGCCGACACACTCGGCCACGCTTCGCCTCGGCGCCATCCTTGCCGCGCTACCAGAATCCTTCACCCACCCGCTCACTCACCACCAACGCCGTGCCTTTCGGGACCTCGTCCGCTGTCGCACGCCGGCACTAGGCGGTGAACTTTGGGCCTGCGGTCACTGTGGCCGCCAGGTGCCTGTTTATCATTCCTGCGGCAACCGTCATTGTCCGCGTTGTGGCGCGGCCGCACGCGCCCGATGGGTTGGGCAACGCCTCGACGAGCTGCTACCCGTCCCCTACTTCCACACCGTGTTCACCCTGCCCAACGTGCTTAACCCACTCATCCAAGCCAATCCTCGTCAGCTCATCGGACTCCTCTTTCGCGCCGTTTCAGCCACCTTGCGTTCCTTTGCCCGTGATCCCAAACACCTGGGCGCCGAACCCGCTGTTCTGATGGTGCTTCACACCTGGGGCAGCCGTCTCAACCTTCACTACCATATCCATTGCGTCGTTACCGGCGGCGGCTTGACCGACAACGGAACCTGGGTACCGGCCAAGTCGACCAAATTCCTGTTCCCGGTCAAAGCCATGTCACCGGTCTTTCGCGGTAAGTTCGTTGACGGCTTGCACCGGCTTTTGGCCACGGCGTCCCTCCGTTTCCCGCATCACATCAATCCAAAAAGCTGGGCCGATCTCAAAGCCAAGCTCTATGCCAAACCATGGGTCGTTTACGCCAAACGGCCGTTTGGCGGCCCGGCTCAAGTCCTTAAGTACCTCGGCCGCTATACCCACCGTACCGCCATTTCCGACCAACGCATCCTCGCGCATCGTCGCGGCATGGTCACCTTCCGTTACAAAGACTACAAACGCGGCGGCAAACAACGCCGATTGATCCTTCCCGAAGCGATCTTCGCCAAGCGTTTCTTGCAACACGTCTTGCCACCCGGCGTCAAACGCGTCCGTTACGCCGGCTTGTTGGCGAGTTGCAAGAAAAGGCGTTGCCTCGCCCTAGCACGCGCCGTCTTGGGCGTGGTAACCATTGACCCACAGGCGGCGTTGCCCAAACGCAAAGACGAAGCACCCGCCGAACGCGAAGACGCACCGCGAACCTGCCCCTTTTGCCAACAGCCCAAGCTTGTTTTCCAGAAGCCACTTGCTGTCGAAACATCCACGCCGCCGACTCCCCCAACCAGCGACACATCCTAAAAGCTGCCCTGTTCCGCATGACAGGTTCCATGAACGGGCTTGGATCAGCGAGTCCAAGCCGGCCTATGCCTAGAGCACGGTTCGCCCATCGGCAAAACCGCTGACGCAACCCAAAACGGCACATTCAGAACCCAAAACACCGCCGATCGGCGTGTGCTTGAACCATTCCAAGCAGCCTAATGCGCCGACCGGTGCTAAAGAAAAGGAGACCGACGCATTAAATCCCCATAAGGCGAGGGCTTATCGGTTCACGAGCAGCCGCGCCGCTCACCGGTTCAGTTCAACACGTTTTATCGTTAAGCGATGAAGCTGAAAAATCGGCCAAGCTTTGTCCCGCTTCACGATAAAACGCTCTTCGTTTCTACCCGCGCAACGGCTCGGAGGCCGTTGCGACATCTTGGCCAAAGAGCACGGCCTTCGGATGCTGTTTCTACCCGCGCAACGGCTCGGAGGCCGTTGCGACACCTGGGCTAGGGAGGTGCTTGCCCATGTCTAAGTTTCTACCCGCGCAACGGCTCGGAGGCCGTTGCGACGCACCACTTTTAGGCATCCTCGGCGTGTTCGCGGTTTCTACCCGCGCAACGGCTCGGAGGCCGTTGCGACTGTCATCCCCGTCAAAACCCAAGCCCGAATCGCGTTTCTACCCGCGCAACGGCTCGGAGGCCGTTGCGACATTCGGCAAGTAACTCACTGATGTAATCCGGCCGTTTCTACCCGCGCAACGGCTCGGAGGCCGTTGCGACTAAAGACGTCACTACTTTGTTTAAAAAACACCGTGTTTCTACCCGCGCAACGGCTCGGAGGCCGTTGCGACTCTTTAATGTTTCGTTGCATAGTTTTTTTAAGAGGTTTCTACCCGCGCAACGGCTCGGAGGCCGTTGCGACCCGATCCGACCCGCGCTCAATCCCTCATGGCCGTTTCTACCCGCGCAACGGCTCGGAGGCCGTTGCGACTAAACGTGCAGACATACAACCACATAATTAGGAGTTTCTACCCGCGCAACGGCTCGGAGGCCGTTGCGACTAAATACGGCTCTAATACAGCTCTGAGCGCTTTAGTTTCTACCCGCGCAACGGCTCGGAGGCCGTTGCGACTTTGCACACGTCTACCCCGACTTTGTTTTTAACGTTTCTACCCGCGCAACGGCTCGGAGGCCGTTGCGACATATTCCTCTCGGCGGGAAGGTGGACACCGTTGGTTTCTACCCGCGCAACGGCTCGGAGGCCGTTGCGACTTTTATTGACAGCTAGATTGCTGGCTGCTACGCTGTTTCTACCCGCGCAACGGCTCGGAGGCCGTTGCGACAATGCCGAAGTTTGGCCCAGGGCGGCCTGGCTTGTTTCTACCCGCGCAACGGCTCGGAGGCCGTTGCGACTCTTAGGGTTTTAACATACTTGGAACCAGCATGTTAAGTGCCTAAAAATGCAAATGTCGAATGTCAATCCTTTTTTTACACAAATATTTTTCAACCCTTTTCTTCAACCCACATCATATCAAGCACTTAGCAAATCCGCCGATGTCCCGGGTTTTTATGTTCACTTCACATCGGCGGAAACTTGCGCCCTTCTCCATTCGCCGGTTTGCCCGGGCGCCGAGCTCGGCACGCCGGTGGTGTCTACCCGCGCAACATCTCGAAATCCGTTGCGACGGGATATCCTATCGGTTCCAAGGCCTCCAAGTCTTCCTAGCCACGCAACGACTCGAAGAGCGGCATGTTAAGTGGCCAAAAATGAAGCGGTCCAGGGTCAACCTATTTTCACGACGGAAACTTGCGTCACCACAACTAAATCCTCTCCAAACAAAACACTTAACTAACACAAAGACATGCCGGATTTTTATCGCCACACGAGATCCGGTGAGTGTTTTTTAGAGACGCCCGCCCGAGGAGAAACACCGGCATGCCTGCCGATTCCCCCAAAACGAGAACCATCACCACAACCGGACGATGAAACCGCGCCCGTTGAAGCCGCACGCGGCAACCTAGGGCCAACGCCCTCGTTTATTTGGCTTGTTCCGTGAATGGGCCGCCAAAGCCCCAAAACCATTCGAAACGCGGCGTTGGTCTTCCCCGCCGAAGCAGGCGCGCGGCGCCGTGTTGCACGGTTCAACAGTGTTGCAATGCAGGCCGTCGCAGGGTGAGGAACAGCTTCAAACTCAGGTCTTTTAGGCATGATCCTCGAACCGGATTAGGCTATGCTTAGCCAAACAAGAAAATACCGCACTTGGAGAAAAATCATGCACCTCACCTACCAGCATGGGCAGTTCATGTGGCACGAATTGGTCACCTCGGATACCGAGGGTGCGGCCCATTTTTACGCATCCGTGGCGGGCTGGAAGACCCATCAATATTTTGCCAAAGACGCCAAGGAACCCTACACCACCTGGATCGACGAATCGGGTCCCCTCGGCGCGCTGCTCAGTCTCGAAGGCGCCCGCGAACCCAACATCTCGCCCCACTGGTTTGCCAATGTGGTGGTACGCGATTTGGAAACCTGTGTCACCCGAATTCAGGAAGCAGGCGGCAGCTTGGTCCTTGGTCCCGAAGCAATGGGCACGGTCGGCCGCTGGGCGGTGTTCCGCGATTTCCAAGGGGCCAAACTCGCAGTATTCCAACCCAAAGATCCTCTTGAAGCACGCCATCCCTCCAAGCACGGCGGCGTGACCTGGAACGCGCTTGCCTGCGCCGATCACCGCGCTTCGTTTGCTTTCTACCAATCCCTTTTCGATTGGGAGCATTTGGAAACGCTGCACCCGGACCAACCCAACGAACAAATCATCTACGGCGCGTTCGGCGAAGCGCTGGGCAGCATGAGCACGGCCGGCTCACCGGACGAGCAAGGTTGGACGTTTTACATTCAGGTCGCCGATTTACCGACCGCCTTGGCCCGGGCCCAAGAGCAGGGCGGCCGCGTGGTCTCGCCTTCAAAACGGGACTTGGGCGCGAGTCGCGTCGCGGCGATTCTCGATCCACAAGGCGCGGCGGTGGCTTTACAAGAAGGCCGGTACGTCGCGCCGGCAAGCACCCAAAAAGAAGCGGGTTCGCTGACAACCTAAGGCTGTCGACGAACCCGCTGTTCAAACTTTATCGCAAGACAGCAACTTGGTCGGACGCCGTCGTCCGGCCAAGTCGGCGGCGCCGGTTTACCACCACTGAACGGGAAATTCCGTCACGGGTTCGATCTCGCCGTAGCGTTCAACCAATCGCTTGAACACAACAGGCGGGTTGTTGTCGACAAACTCAAGAATCTGACGGGCGCACTCAACGGCGTCGTCTTTGCCGGTGTTCACGGTAAAGTCATATTCGCCGGGAATATGGACTTGCTCAATCTGCATGCGGGCGCAGCCGACGCGGCGGTTGGGCATGACGTCCTCGCGGCGCTCCAATTCTTCCAGCGGACAGTGCACACCCACCATGTAGACGCGCTCGATGTTCTTAAAGGCATCCAAATATTCTTTGAGCATGATTTCAGTGTTGATCTCAGCCAACACCAAATCGTTGCCGGCTTCGGCCATGGCGGCCATGGCACGGCGCATGCCGACCATGAGGGTCCAAGCGGTTTCACCGCACATCATGCGAAACTTGCGGTTCTCGCCTTCACCTTCGCGCAGGATTTCAAAACCACGCTGGGTGTCTGGTGAACCCGGATCCGGGCACGGCCAGTTGTGAGGTGTGATCTCAGGATCCAGACCAACGTATTTTAAGGCCAGCATGGGCAGGAAATCGTCGTAACCGGTCGCCATAATGGGGCGATCCGCCAGTTTTTGGACCTCACGCGTTAACGTGGTTTTCCCGGCACTGGTCGCGCCGCTAAGGAGAATAATTTCACCTTGTTTCTTCATAAATACCTCTCGTGGTTATAGTCCCGGCGTTACCACAACGCGACGGGAAATTGATCAACCTGAAACGCGCCGTACCGTTCGGCCAAAGAAGGGAACGCACGGGGCGGATTGTGGGCGACATAATCGAGCACCTGACGGGCGCATTCACTCGGGCTGTCGCGACCCGAATCTACGGTGAAATCGTATTCGCGGGGTTCCCGCATCTTTGCCAGTTGCATGCGCGCCCCACCAACGGTGCGGTTGGCATGCGTGGCCTCGCGATGTTCCAAGACATCCAAAGCGCAATCGACATTCACCAAATAAACGGTCTGGAGATCTTTCAACGCGGCACAATAGTCGTACAGCAAAACTTCAGTCATCACATCGGCAATGACGAGGTGGTTCCCTTCCCGCGCCATGGTGGCAAAGGAACGATGCATGCCGGCCAACATCCGCCACCCGGCGGGCCCACAATAGAAGTGAAACTCGGGCGGGTCCCCTTCTTTGGTCAACCGCACTTCAAAACCCAGTGAGGAGCGCGCGTTGCCTGGCTGCGGCCAATCGGCAATTTCGGGCTGGACCGCCTTGTCGATCCCGACGTAACTGCCGGGGAACATCGGCAAAAAGTCATCGTGTCCAGTGGCAATAAAGGGCTTGCGCGCCATCGCCTGAATTTCGCGGGCCAAGGTGGTTTTACCGGAGCACGAGGTTCCATTGATTAGGATGACGGTTCCTTCTTGAATCACGGCGTACCTCCGCTGACGGCGCTCGGCGTGGTCGCAGCCAATTGGCGCATCAGCTCGGGGACACGATGCGCCAACAAGGCCTGTTGCGGCCACTGAAACAAAATCTTCCAAAGCGACCGTTCTTCGGCGACCTTGCTCCAGTGTTCGATCATCAGCTTCACGCTGAAATGGGCGAAAACCTGAATGTGCAATACCAAAATGCGCACGATCCCCAACCGGTAAAGGTCCCAAACCTGTGCGAGCGAGATGTCGGTCACGCCGTGTTCGCACAGCAAGGCGTGGTAACGGGCCACCAGCCGCGCCTCATGGGTTTTGCGTTCTTCAGGCAGTAAGCCGGTCACAATCAGACGTGCCAGATCGACGGGACCGGAATCCAAGCCGACGCTCTGCCAATCGATGACCCGGAACGGATCGTTTTCAGCGGTGGGGTAAAGCAGTTGTTGCCGATGAAACGAACCGTGACACAAGGTCAGTGGCCGTTCGCGGCCGTAAGCGGCGATTTGTTGATGATGTTGCAACCAGAGTTCCAAAACCTCGATCACGGTCAGGCCCACATTGTCGCGGTGTTCGCGCGGGATTTTGGCAAGCGCCTTGGTCACGTCGGCGAGGTACAAATCAGGGCGATCGTATTCACAGGGAATGCCGGCGGGAATCTCGCGACTGCGCCACCAACGGGCGTGGAATGGGGCCAAATGTTCGACGGCAAGGTCGACTTCCGCCACGGTGCCGTGAAACAGGTCCGGTTGCCGGGCGTTCTCAATGAATTCCAGTAACAACACACAGGCGTTTTCGTCGGGGTTGTATTCGGCAGCGTAACAATGGGGTACGGGAATCCCGGCGCGACTGCCGAAATGGCGATAAAACAAGACTTCCCGCTCAAACACGTTTTGGATTTGCAGCGCCTTTTTAACGTACTGCTCGCCGGCGGAAAACTTGGCGACCACCTTGGCGGGACGGTTGGTGGCGGCGGCATAGGTCAGGGTCAGCAGGTAAACCACGGAGGTCCGTCCCTGCTCGGCCAACTTTTCGGCCTGGAACGCGGTAATCGGGACATCGTCGGCCAAAACTTGGTTGAGCCAGGCAACCGTCACCGCGTCAATATGGGTGGGAAACACATCTTCCTCCGGGCCGTAAACTAACGGCCAAACAACGCCAGGATCTTTTCTTTAACCTCATCCTGATGGAAGGTCCGCTCATGCATGGCAACTTCGGCCTGGATGAACTCGGGCAGGCGGCGGCGTTGCTCGGCCACCAAATGATCTTTGAGGGTGACCAGCGACACGCGGGGTTTCTCGGCCAGTTGGCGGGCGGCCTTGAGGGCTTCAGGCAACACCTCGGCGCGGGGCAAAACCGAAAAAGGCACGCCGCGTTGCTTGAGTTCCTCACCGCGATAATTGCGCGCGGTCAGCAGCATTTCATGACCGAGGGCCGGCCCCAGTTTGAGCGGCACCATGTAGGTGGCGCCCATGCCGGGCGTGAACCCGTATTTCATGAAATTGGTGGTGTAGACGCTTTCCCGACTCAGAAACACCATGTCGGCAAACAGTCCAATGACAAAACCGCCGCCGATACCGTGCCCCTGCATGGCGGAAATAACGGGAATCCGACAATCCAAAGCCAAGCTGTACAAGCTGGTGGTGGCAAAGTTGCCCTCGCCTTGGTGGAGTCGCAGCAGGGCCGACTGATCACCGCCGGTGGAGAAGTAGCTGTCAAAGCCGGTGAGCACAAGGACTTTGGCCTGTTCGTTGGTGGCGACGGCGTCAAAGGCCGCCAGCAAGGCCAGCGTCATCTCATCGGTAAAGGCATTTTTGTTGACGCGGTCCTGCATGGTCAGCACGAGAATACCGGGCACGACCTCGCTGAGATCAACGACCCCCATGAGAACCCTCCCACGGGAATTGACCGGTCTCGACGAAACGCGCGATTTTTTCGAGGTTCTCGGGATCGTTAAAGACGGCGCGGTTCCCGACCACGGCCTTGTCGCGCGCGGCGACGAGGTCGTTATCCAAAGAGGCCAAATAGGTTTTGTAGCGCTGGATGCCGGACTTGGACAAACGGCGCAGGCGCAACATGTGGCGCCGCAACAGGTCGGCGCTATTCTCGGCGTAGGCGTCGACCAGGCCCCAACGATGCGCCTCGGCGACGGAGACGGGCACGGTCATCAGGGTCATATAGTGGGCCTTCTGCTTGCCGATCTTGCGCAGCAGAAAGGGCAGCACGCAGGCCGGAAACAACCCAAACAGGAGTTCCGACAGACTAAAGGTGGCGCTTTCGTCGGCCAAGACGATATCGCAAGCGGCGACGAATCCGATCCCGCCGGCGTTGGCTTTGCCGCGCACATGGGCCACGGTGACATAAGGGCCCTCGGCCAAATCGCGCCAGAGATCGTAGAGATCTTCAGCGCTTTGGGTGCCGGTGTCGGCGGTCGGGTCGGCGCCGGCCTGGTGAATCGCCTTGAAGTCGGCACCAAAACAAAAAACCTCGGGCAAGCCTTCGAGGACCAGTACGCGAATCCCATCGCCGTGTTGGGCGAGGACCTGGCGGCACTCGGCCACCAGTTGGTCGTTGATGGTGTTGTTCGCTTCAGGCCGGTAGAACTGGAGCGTGGCCAAGCCGTGGTTTTCGCGAAAGCGGATGGTTTGGTAGGCTTGGTTTACGACGCCCATTCGTAGATCCGATGGTAGTTGCGAATTTCTTTGAGGTAGAGGTTGCCGGAGCCGTCGCGCACCTTGCGGGCACCGGGAATCAGGTCGGGATCCAAAACGACGCTGCTGGTCCCAAACTTGACGGCGGCGCTGCCGCGCAAGAGGACTTCGTACTCGTCCATGTCTAGTTCATAGCGGTTATCCAAGTGGCGCCCCATCTCGAAGGGTTTGAGATGGTCGCGACTTTCCGGCGTCACCACCCCGCTGAAGAACTCGGAGCAGCAGCCGGAACCGTAGGAAAAACAGCCGATGCGCTGGGGCGAGGAAAGTTCGGCATTGTCGATCGTGCCGGCCAGGGACAAGGCCGCCGTCGCCCCCATGATGTTGCCGACCCGTTGACAATAAGCCAGACCCGGCATGACACGCTGTTGGAAATCGGCTTCAATCTGCGCGGGCTTGGCCTTGACCATGGTGCGCATCATTTTGCGGTGCGCCCCTTTGACCATCCCGCCGAAAGGTGCGTGGAAGGCCAAGTAACCGAAGGTTTTGGCGTAATCGACGTCGGCCACCCGTTTCTTGTATTCGAGGAAAGCATTTTCGCAGCAATCTAAATACGACAGCAGCGAAAGGTCGGCGTCACCGGCATCGCCGTCGGGCATCGGCCGGCAAGCGTCCATCACTTCGTAGGCGTAGTAACCGGAGGCACCGGGATCGACCCGGAACACGTAGGGTTGTTCGCTAATCAGCATGGCAACAGCGCCGGAGCCGCCGCTGGGTTCGGAGAAGGCCCAGTTTCCTTTGAGGGCGTCGGCTTCCTCGCTGTCAGGGTCGACGGCAAAACGCGACAGGTCGGTGGCAACCACCAAAGCGCGGGCGCCCGGCGAGGTCTGCGACAGGATGAAGTTAACGGCCATTTGCAAACCGGCCACGCCCGAGTAACAGGCGTTTTTGAGTTCCATCAAGCGGCAATTGCGGTTGAGGCCGAGGTAATCGTGCATGTAGGTGCTCAGCGATTTTCCGAAATCAAAGGCCGATTCGGTGCAGGTGATGAGCAGTTCGATGCGGTCTTTTTCAGCGTCGCTCATGCGGTCGAGGATGGGTTTGGCGGCGTTCACGCCCAAGGTCACGGGATCCTCATAAGGAAGGGCGACGGATTTCTGCTTCATCAGCAGATTCTCAAAGCGGGTGGTATCCAGTTCCCGATGGGTGGCCAACTTTTTCACATCGAGAAAAGCGGTTCCACCAAAAATATTCATCGATTCAATGCCGGCAGGAATCACGGCAGCTCCTTGTTGTTTAGAATTTGAGGGGGGTTCGCCTCGCCCGCCGCCGGCTCAAAGTTTAGCTCCTCGCCGGTTTGTCGTCTCCAGAGGGCGGCGTAAGCCTTGTCCAAGGCCAACAGTTGTTCGTGGTTGCCTTGTTCCAACACCCGACCGTATTCAATTAAGTGAATCGAATCGAGGTGTCGCACCGTCGACAGGCGGTGCGCAATCACAATGGTGGTGCGGTTCTTGGCAAGCTGGTCAATCGAATGTTGGATGGCGGCTTCGGTCTCGTTGTCGACGGCCGAGGTGGCCTCATCCAGAATTAAAATCGGCGGGTTCTTGAGGAAGACGCGGGCGATGGCGATCCGTTGCCGCTGGCCGCCGGACAACTTCTGTCCGCGTTCACCAACAACGGTGTCAAAACCCTCGGGCAACGCATGGATGAAACTCAGCGCTTCGGCCATTTCCGCGGCGGCGAGGACTTCGTCACGCGTGGCGTCCAAACGGCCGTAGCGAATGTTTTCGTATACGGTGCCGTGGAAGAGGAACACGTCTTGGCTGACCAAACCAACGGCATTGCGCAAGGCGTTGACGTCCAATTCGCGAATGTCGCGCCCATCGAGTAGGATCAGGCCTTGGTTGATTTCGTAAAAACGCATGATCAAACGCGTTAGGGTCGATTTGCCGGACCCGGTGGTGCCCACCAAACCAACCGAAGAACGGGCGGGAATGTGCAGGTCGAAGTTCTCAAATAAGGGATCTTGGCCGGAGTAGCCGAAAGTGACGCCTTCGAAACGCACATCGCCGCGCACGCGCTTCAGCTCAAGGCCCTCATACCCGTTGAGGATTTGGGGTTGAACCGACAGCACCTCGGACAAGCGGTTCCCGGAGGCGACGGCGCTTTGGTAAAGGTCGTAAAGGTGATCCAGACCGCCCATCGCGCCCACCATTTTGGGCATCACAAAACTCTGCAGCATAAAGGTCGTCACTGAAAGTTGGCCGGCCAACATCAAGACACCGCCGTAAATAATCGGCAACCCGATACCGGCAACCATCGCGAACTTGGTGAGGTCGGCATAACGAATGGCTTCGGCGTAGGCGGTTTTGGTGCCGGCTCTGAGTTCCTCACTCAAGGCCTGCAGGCGCAGGTTCTCGTATTCTTCGCGTGAAAAGCTTTTGATGGTCGTCAAACCGGCAAGGCCGTCGGAAAGCTGCTTGCGTGTGGCCGCCTGTTTCAAGCCTTGGTCGCCATAGACCTCGGCAATCTTTTGGTGATAGCGACGATAAACCACGTAAATAATGGGCAGCGGGACCAGGGACAAAACGAAGGAAACGGGCGAGATGGCCAACAAGAAGGCACTACCGGCGGCGAAGGTGCCGACGCGATCGACGGTCGAATCGGGAAAATGGCTTAAAAACTCCCGCATTTTGACGGTGTCGTCCTGCAGCACGCTGAGAATTTGCCCGGTGCTCTGGTTATCCAGGTAAGCGGCATCCAGGTTTTGCACATGGGCAAAGGCTTTGACGCGCAGGGCATGTTCCACATCGGCGGCATATCGCTGCCAGGCGGTTTTGGCGTGGTACTCGGCCACCGTGTTGGCGATATTGGCACCCACAAAACCGACCGCAAGCAAGCCGACTTGGCCGCCGGGCGACAAACCGAGACCGGTCAACAGCGGCAAACCACCGGAGACGGCGGCGGCCATGATTAAACCCAAGCTAAGCGGTGGCGTCAGCGCGGCAACGGTATTGAGCAAGGTCAACCCGGTCGCCTTCCAGCGCTGACGGGAATTGGTTTCCACGGAGCGAACGAGGCTGAAAATGTGTTCGTCGGCGCGATGGCCGGTGTCCGGTTCATCGAAGGGCGACGCCGTCGCTTGATTGGCATCTTCGCGTTGGCCCGCCCAGCGTTTGGCAAGGCCGGCAAGGATCTCCATTAAGAGATCGGCTCGGTTGCCGACGGTGCGATCGTCGAACACCAACAACACACGACCGGTCGCGGCGTTGGCGCGCACAGCCACAATGCCGTCGCGATGTTTGAGGTCCCATTCCAGTTGTTCGGCCAAAAAGGGTTTGCGCCTCAGGCCGGCGACATCCCAACGTTCGCGCCCTTTAATCGCCGAGCGAAGCCTGAGCTGCTGAACGGGTTTGTGTGTTTTCATCCGATATCCCCCGCACGGGTGATGGCAATCGATTAAGGACGGTAAACCAGAGAAACACGACAGGTTGCCGGCTCAGGACCGGCACTTCAGCGCGCGTACCGAGAAAAGACGAAACTTCAAAGCGCCGCACATCGGTTTGGGGCCGGTCTCCCCGCTTGAGGTAGGCCGACAGAAGCGAAAAACTAACGGAGAAGCTAAACCAAAAAAGCGGCTATCCTTGCAGAAAAACGACAAATGCCGGAAGGACCGGCAAACACATCAGGTGGTTTTTTCAACGTTATTCGCTAGAATTGGCTCTGAGGAAGCCGCATTTTATCACAACTAATTCTTCAAAAAGAAGGATTTTCCCACGGTTGAGCGCTGTGTTAAGATTGCGCCCTCAGCAAACAAGACCTATTTTTTCAAAATGACCTTTTTGAAGGATAATTTCACAAAAGTCTGTATTTCCCTTTGTTCGCTGGGTCATTATCTCGCCCTTTTGCCGCGCTCCTTTATGGAAGGAGGGCCCCACAAAGCGCGAGGCGTGCGGAGGACGGTGCCGTGAAAGTTGTTTTGTTTCCAGGTCAAGGTTCCCAACGCCAAGGAATGGGGGGCGATTTATTCGACACCTTCCCCAAATACACCGCCAAGGCCGACGACATTCTGGGTTATTCCATCCGCGGCTTATGCCTTGAAGATGCGAACAACCAACTGGGCCAAACCCAGTTTACCCAACCCGCGGTGTACACGGTGAACTGCTTGAGTTATTTGGAAAAATACCGTTCAGAAGCCCCACCCGAGTACGTCTTGGGTCATAGCGTGGGCGAATACAGCGCCTTGTTTGTGGCGGGCGTCGTCGATTTCGAAACCGGTCTGCGTTTGGTCCAAAAACGCGGCGCTCTCATGGCCGAAGCGCACGGCGGTGGGATGGCGGCGGTCATCGGTTTGGCGGAGGACAAGGTGGCGCGCATCCTCGAACACCCCGACTTGAGCCAACTGGCGATTGCCAATTACAACAGCCCCCAACAATTAGTGATCTCCGGGCCCAAGGACGAAATCGTCAAAGCGGAACCACTTTTTCTGGAGGGCGGCGCGAGCCATTACCGCATCCTCAACGTCAGCGGTGCCTTCCATACCCGCTACATGGCCGAGGCGGGCGAGCAATTTGCAGCCTTTGTGCGCGAGGTAAAGCTGAGCGAGCCGGTGCTGCCGCTGATCGCCAATGTCACGGCCCGGCCCTACCGCAAGGGCCAAACGATGCAACACATTATCGATCAAATCACCGCTCCGGTGAAATGGACGGAAAGCATCCGCTACCTGATGGCCAAAGGCGCGACGCACAAAGACCTTATGGAACTGGGCAACGGCAAAAACAGCGTGGTGAAAGCGCTGGCCATGCGTACCCTGCGCGGCGCCGACCCGCTGGACGCCGCCGTTTTGGCGGCCGAAGAACAGGATCAAAAGGCGCGGCAAGAAACGCAGCCCGAACCCCAACCAAACACGGCAACCGTGCCGCCAACCCCGCAAGCCACACCCAAGCCGGCGACGGACGCTTGGCCGAGCCGGCCCAGTTTCAGCGCCGACGCCTTGGGCAACAACGCCTTTCGCGCTGAGTATCGGCTGCGATACGCCTACCTTGCCGGCGGCATGTACCACGGCATCGCGTCGGTCGAACTCGTCACCCGCATGACGCGCGCCGGCTTGTTGGCGTTTTACGGGACGGCGGGCCTTCCCGACGACCGCATCGCCCATGATTTGGAAGCCCTCAAAATCGCCTCGGGTGACCGCTATTACGGCGCCAACTTGGTGGCCGACCTCGATCAGCCGGAACGCAACGAACGTTTGGTGGATCTGTTTTTACGCTGGGACGTACCCATCGTGGAAGCATCGGCTTTTATGCACATCACGCCGGCGTTGGTTCGCTACCGGGCGGCGGGCCTCACGCGTGACAGCGACGGTACGCCGCGGCGCGAACGGCGTATTTTTGCCAAGGTGACCCGACCGGAAACCGCGCTCGCCTTTTTGAAACCCGCCCCCGAACGCGTGGTCAACAACTTGGTCGCAGAAGGCGCCTTGACCGCCCAACAAGCCGCGCTTTTGGCAGAGGTCCCCATGGCCGACGCACTGATCGTGGCGGCTGATTCCGGTTGGCAAACCGAAGAAGGCATGCCTTATGCCGTTGTCCCCACCCTCATCCGCATGCGCGACGAGCAGGTCCACCAACAGGGCTACGCCCAACCGATTTACATCGGCGCCGCCGGCGGAATCGGTACGGCCGAAGCCGCCGCCGCGTCCTTCATGCTCGGTTCCGACTTTATCCTGACCGGTTCGGTCAACCAATGCACGGTGGAAGCCGCCACCAGCGATCAGGCCAAGGACTTACTCCAAAATATGAACGTCCAAGATACGGACTACGCGCCCTCCGGCGACGCTTTTGAATTGGGCACCCGCATTCAGGTGCTCAAACGCGGCGTCTTTTTCCCGGCGAGGGCGCGCAAACTCCACGATTTGTACCGCCACTACAACGCGCTGGAGGAATTGGACGACAAAACCACCGATCAGCTTCAGAACCGTTACTTCAAACGCGACTTTGATACGGTGTTCCGCGAATTAAGCCAAACACTCAGCGAGGCGGATCGGACCAAGGCCGAACGCGACCCCAAATTTAAGATGGGGTTGGTGTTCCGTTGGTATTTTCGCTACAGCGCCGACTTGGCGTTAAACGGTTCCACGGACAGCAAAGTGGACTACCAAATCCCCACGGGTCCGGCGCTGGGTGCCTTTAACCAATGGGTGAAGGGCTCGCCCCTGGAACCGTGGCGCAACCGTCATGTGGACGCCGTCGCCGAAAAAATCATGACGGAAGCGGCGGCCCTTTTGAGCCGGCGTTTCGACGCCCTGGCCCCGAAAAACGAACAGCACCCCACGCCCGCCTTCGCGGTTTAAGGCGTGAATCCATTGCGCGGGCGTCCGCTTTGCACGGCAGCCCCAACGATCAAAACCACAGGAGCCTCTCATGAGCAGTGACGATATCTTGAAACTGATTGCCCAACACACCCGGGAAATCCTTCCCGAATTGGAAGATCACCCGTTCCAACGCTCGGATTCGCTGGGCGAACTGGGCGCCAATTCACTGGATCGATCCGAAATCCTGATGATGACGCTGGAAGCCCTCGACTTAAAGGTGCCCGCCGTCAAATTCCACGGACCCAAGAACATCGGCGAACTGGCGGACGCCATTCATGCACAGCGCGTTACGGTCTGAGCTGGTTTTCTCAGGCATGGGGATCGTCTCCCCAATCGGCCTGGGAAGTGACGCCTTTGGCGCGGCCTTAATGCGGGGTGAACATCGCTTTGGCGTCATGCAACGGCCAGGACGCCAAACGCAGGAGAGCGCCTTCCTCGGCGCGGAACTCCCCGAGTTAGCGCTGCCGGATGTGCCGGCGCGCGTGCTGCGTTCCTGCTCCCTTTCCGGCAAAGCGGCCTTGGCGGCGCTGGGCGAAGCCTGGCGTGCAGCGCGGTTGGAAGCGGTCGATCCGCACCGAATCGGTTTGATCATCGGCGGTTCCAACCTGCAACAACGCACGCTCACCCTTACCCACCAAAAATACGCCGACCGCACGGCCTTCTTGCGACCCACCTATGCCATGACCTTTCTGGACAGCGATCTCTGCGGTCTCTGTACGGACCAGTACCCCATTCGCGGCTTTGCCTACACCCTCGGCGGTGCCTCGGCCGCCGGTCAACTGGCGGTCATTCAAGCGGCGGACGCGGTCGCGAGCGGGCGGGTCGACGTCGCCGTGGCCATGGGCGGCCTACTCGACCTCTCCCACTGGGAGTGCGCGGGCTTTCGCGCCGCCGGCGCCATGGGTTCCGAACGCTTTGCCGAAAGCCCACAGGCAGCCTGTCGCCCGTTCGATCAGCAACGGGACGGTTTTATCTACGGTGAAAACTGCGCGGCACTGGTCGTCGAACGGGCGGCAACCTGTCGCCAACGAGGTTTGCAGCCCAAAGGTCTGCTGACGGGAACGGCGGTTGCGATGGACGGCAATCGCTACCCCAACCCCAACGCGCACGGAGAAACACGCGCCATCGGCGAAGCCATGCAGGCGGCCGCATTACGGCCGAGCGATGTGGATTACATCAACCCCCACGGCACCGGCTCCCCGCTGGGCGACCAAACCGAGATCCAAGCATTGCGCGCTTGCGGCCTGGAACACGCCGCGCTCAACACGACCAAGTCCCTTACCGGCCATGGGTTAACCTCGGCCGGCGCGGTCGAAATTGTCGCGACCCTGTTGCAGATGGCGGCATCCCGACTGCACCCCTGCCGCAATCTGGAATCACCGCTGGACGATGCCGTTAACTTTGTCGGCGCGACAGCCCGGCCCCACAAGATTCACCACGCACTTTGCTTGAGCTACGGCTTTGGCGGCATCAACACGGCCCTCTGCATTCAAAACCCACTCGCTTAAAAAAACAGCAACCCGGGAACAACCCTTGAGGAGTGAATCATGATGAGTGTCGTATTTTGGTTGGTTTTGGTCGCCGTCGAGGGCACGGCTACGGTCGATTACGCCTGGACGGAAATGGGCCACAACCAACAAATCGTTCGGGTCATTACCCGCGACAAAAGCTGCCCCGACATCAACATCGACGGCCTCATCCAGCCCATGAAACCGCGTAGCGACAGCCCGCCTCCCAATTTTGATATCCAGGTCTGCGAATGTGAGCTACCCGCCGGCGCCCAAAAGGTCTCCGTTGGCGACAAAACCCTACCCGTCGTCGGCAAGAAACCGAAACGCATCGCCATCATCGGCGACACCGGCTGCCGGATTCTCAATGTTCCCGGCTATGAAATCCTGCAAAACTGCAACGGTGCCGCCGGTTATGGGACACCCTGGCCGTTTCCAGCAATTGCCGACGCGGTCGCCGCCGGCAATCCCGATCTCATCATCCATCTGGGTGACTACCACTATCGCGGTTTCCCCTGTCCCCAAGGCAACAAAGGCTGTGCCGGACCCGCCGGCAACAATTGGCCGGCCTGGGAAGCCGATTTCTTTGCACCGGCGCGCAACCTGTTGCCCAAAGCACCCTGGGTCTTTGTTCGCGGCAACCACGAAAGCTGTCAACGCGCGTGGCTTGGCTGGTTCTACCTATTAGCCCCCGGCCCACTGTCGACCGACCCCTGGCAACCAGAACAATGCCAGTTAGTTAGCGAACCTTACGCGGTGTCGTTTGACAACCTGAAGTTGCTGGTTCAAGACAGTGCCAATGTCCCCTACGAACCCGGCGAAAACGGCAAAACAGCGGCGCTCGTCGCAAAGTATGCCGAAACCTATAACCAACTCAACGCCATGGCGTCGGCGGACAGCGATAACTGGTTTCTTTCTCATGAACCCATTTGGGGCATTCAATCAGCAACAACGGCGAAAGGGCTGCTCTTGTTACAGCTCCAATTAACCCTTCAGGCCGCCCTTAAAAAAGCGCAAGGCGGCGCATTCAGCCCCCACATTGGGCTGTTGCTCAGCGGCCATGCCCACCTTTTCGAGTCATTTACCTTTCGCGATGGGCGCCCGCCGATGATGGTTGTCGGCAACAGCGGCACCAAACTCTCTCCGGCGATCACGCCGCAAGCTTTGGCCCAATTTAAAATGCTTGAAGCGCTCGGTGTGGCGCCGGATGATTTCACAAGCGAAGACCGCTTCGGCTACGCCTTTGCCGATGAAACCCCCGCAGGCCGGCGCATTACCTTGCACCATTTGGACGGAACGGTTAGCCGTCGTTTTCTGGTAACCGACAAAAAGCTAGTCCCCCAACCCGCCAAATAACCCTTCTTTGATCAGAGCTAGCGCGGCGCGCATTGGGTTGCCTGATGCATGGCAGCCCACGATGAACGTCTCCGCGATGACTTCAGTAGCATGGAACGCAAGCGCCGGCAAGGATCCACACGATGTGACAGCAATTAGGCAACAAGGAAAGGCTACTCGCACCGAAAACACCACACACACAGACCACAGCGCGTTATCTTTATCATCATACACAAAGTGTTATTACTCATAATTCCCATACACAAACTCAATATAACAAACATAAGAAAATAACCAAAAACAGTGATCCTTTTGACCGAATACGCCCCCTGCGTGATACGTGGTGCCCTCAGGGAAACCCGTGCCAATCGCCTCATGGGCGACCCCCGTCCGCGCGGGCGCGCTACAAGTCCTCATCTTTCCTAGATCAATCTATTTGCAACCCTATCTTAGCTTTATATCGAAGAAAAGGGTTCGCCCAGCCGCACCGATCAATCCGAACCGGGGCGCCCAACCCAGGCCCATGGCGAAGGCTTGGCAGACGCGACAAACGCCAAAACCAAGGATAATTCGCAGCAACTCAATACTAAACAATTTCTTATAAAAACTTGCTCTAAGCTCACAGCTATGTAATATTCGTCGTCTACGAAATTCCTCAAATTTTCACCAGGCACCCGAAACACGGATAACACAGTTGCGTACCTCGGGACGTGAAAATACCCGAACATTACATGGAAGGACACAAACGTGAACCATCCTGGAAATTCATGGTTTCACCGGCACATCGCCGCATGGGCCGAGAAAACGCCGGATTCCGTTGCCATTGTTTATGAAACCCAACAGCTCAGCTATCAGGAATTGAACCGACGCGTCAACTGCCTTGCTCATTACCTCCAGCAACAGGGGGTCACGCCCGACCAACCCGTCGGCCTGTGTGTCACGCGGTCGGTTGAGATGGTCATCGGCATTCTCGGCATCATGCGTGCCGGCGGCGCCTATGTTCCCCTTGAACCGGGTTACCCCGCCGAACGTCTGCGTTTTATGCTTCAAGACAGCGGGGCGGCGCACGTCCTTACCTCGGCCCAATTTTGCGACAGCCTGGTCCCTCTGGTCGAGCCCGCCGTGACCGTGCTGTGCTTGGATCGCGACTGGGAAACCATCGCCCAAACCGCCGAGGAATGCGCTGAAAAGACCACGGCGGTTTCAGACCAAAACTTGGCTTATATCCTCTATACCTCCGGCAGTACCGGACGCCCCAAAGGCGTTTTGCTGGAGCACCGCGCCTTGGCCAACCGCATCGCTTGGATGGCCGACCAATACGACCTAACACCCGACGATCGGGTTTTACAAAAAACGCCGTTTAGTTTCGACGTCTCGGGTTGGGAATTTTTTTGGCCACTGATGCGCGGCGCCCGCTTGGTCCTGATCCCACCGGAAAAACACAAAGATCCGCATTACTTGCGCGATGTCATCATTCGCGAACGCATCACCACCCTGCACTTTGTGCCGTCCATGTTAAATGCGTTTCTCGGCATCGAAGGCGTCACCCAATGCACATCGCTACGCCAGGTATTCTGTAGCGGCGAAGCGCTGACCCCGTCGCACACGCGTCGTTTTTTTGAGACGCTGCCGAGCTGCGAGCTCCACAACTTATACGGGCCGACCGAAGCCGCGATTGATGTGACCTACCAGCCGTGTCGGCCGGGTATGACCACCATCCCGATCGGCAAGGCGATCCGCCAGATCCAACTGTACATTGTCGACACGGCCATGAACCCGGTCGCCCAAGGCGAAGCAGGCGAATTATGTATTGCCGGAATCGGTTTGGCACGAGGTTACTGCAATCGGCCGGATCTCAGCGCGGACCGTTTTCGCCCCAACCCGTTTGGTGACACGCCTGGCGACCGCCTTTACCATACGGGTGACCGCGCGCGTTTTCTCGACGACGGTGCCATTGAATACCTGGGTCGCATGGATCACCAAATCAAATTGCGCGGAAACCGCATCGAGCTGGGTGAAATTGAACAGGTCATGCTGGAACAACCAGGTGTCGGCGACGCCGCCGTTGTGCTTCAGGAAGACGGACGCGGCGAACAGCGTCTGGTGGCCTGGTTTTCACCGGACCCCGGTTGTGCCGGGCCGGTGCAGCGTGGTTTGGCGTTGGAAGCCGAAGGGCTGTTGGCGGGGAAACGAACCACCACCCTGCCCAACGGTATGGACATCGTCCACCTCAATCCCGGCGAAACGGATTTTCTCTATCGGGAAATCTACGAAGGCGAGGGCTACCTCAAACACGGGCTGGCGGTAACTGCGGGCGATTGCGTCTTTGATGTGGGCGCCAATATCGGCCTGTTCTCGCTCGACATGGCGCAACGAGGCGCGGTGGTGCATGCCTTTGAGCCAATCCCCGAGGTTTACGAGATTCTAGCGCTCAACAGCCGCCGCCTCGGCGGCTCGGTGCAGACCTATGCGCGCGGCGTGGGCGAAAGCTCCGGTTATGAGACCTTTACCTATTACCCCAACGTGACGATCCTCTCCGGTGCCCACGCCGACTTGGAAGAGGAATTGGATGTGGTGCGCACCTACCTTGCCGGCGATGAAAGCCAAAACGCGGTCGATGCCGACGAAGTCGACGCGATGTTGCGCGCGCGTTTGGAAACCCGCGAAGTACGTTGTCGGATCAGTACGATTTCCGAGGTCATCGCCGAGCAAGCGATCCAAACCATCGATCTGCTCAAGGTCGATGTCGAGAAAATGGAGCAAAAAGTACTGGACGGCATCGAGGCTTCCGATTGGCCCAAAATCCGTCAGGTCGTCATTGAAGTCCACGATAGCGACAACCGCGCGGCGGCCGTCCGCGATCTGTTGGAGCAACAGGGTTTCCGCGTGGTTATGGCACAAGACGAGGCCTTGCGCAGCACCCAAATCTACAACCTCTACGCGAGACGCACGCCGGCGGCGCAGCCGGAACCGCACCAACCGCCGGAACCGCGTTGGTACGGCCGCGAGGCATTGGTGGCTTCGATTCAAGCAGGCCTTGCCGATCGACTGCCGGACTACATGTTGCCCGCCGCCGTTGTGCCCCTGGCGGCCCTACCCTTAACGGCCAACGGTAAGTTGGATCGAAAACAGCTCAGCAGCCGCACGGTCACCAAAACGCGCCCCAAAACCATCGCCCTGCCCCGCTCGGAGTTCGAGGAACAGATGCTGGAGATCTGGGAAGAGCTGCTCGGCATCATGGACTTGTCGGTGGACGACGGTTTCTTTGAAGCAGGCGGCAATTCGCTGCTGGCGATCACCCTCATCGAACGCATCAACCAAACCTTTGGCTGTGCACTCACAACGACCACGCTGTTCAAACACGCCAGCATCGCCGCGTTAAGCGCCCACTTGGCCGAACCAACGCCGGCTCCGCGCCCGGTAGCCGAAGCACCGGTCAGCGCCCCGATCAAGCAAGCGCCGGCGGGATACGTCGAACAGCATGCTTACAGCGACGTGGAAGCGGCCCTCAACCGCCACCCGGCGGTGCGCGAAAGCGCGGTGCTCGCCATGGAGCGGCGCGGGAAACCGTACTTGGTGGCGCATGTGCGGCCGAACTTCGACTGGTTCCGCCGGCAAGAGGCAGACCAAGACACGGAAGAACTGCTCAAAAACTGGATTCCCATCTGGGAACAAAACTATGCACCGATCCTTGGCGGCGAAGAGAGTTCCGACGAAGTCTTAAACGCCATCGGTTATGTCACAAGCGATTCGGGCGACCAGATTCCCGAGGAAGAGATACGCGAGTGCGTCGACCTGGCGGTCGGCCACGTCATGGAGCATCAGCCTCGCAACATGCTGGAAATCGGCTGCGGCAGCGGCATGTTGTTGTTTAATTTGGCCGACAAGGTCGATCATTACTACGCCACCGACCTGTCCGAAAACGCGGTCGAACACATCCACAACTCGCTCAAAAGCAAACCCTACCGCGACCGCGTGACCTGCGTCCAAGGTGACGCCTCGGACTTGGCGGGCGTCCCGGTCGAAGCGGTCGATACGGTGATGATCCACTCGGTCATTCAGTATTTTCCCGGCATTGATTACCTGACGGATTTGATCCGCACCCTGACGGAACGGCTGCCGCACGGCGCGCGCATCTTCATCGGCGATGTACGCGACTTGCGCCTGCTGACCTCGTTCCACGCGGCGGTACTCGCCCATCAGTGTCCGCCCGAAACCACGCAAGCCAAGTTCGCGCGCATGCTTTCAGACCGCGTCCGTCTTGAAAAAGAACTGGTCATCGATCCCCTTTACTTCAAAAACCTTACCCGCTCGTTGCCGCGCGTGAAACAGGTGCGCATCTGCCCGAAAAAAGGCCGCTTCCACAACGAATTTATGAAGTACCGCTTCGACACCTTCCTGTATTTGGACGAACCCCGACCAGAAGGTGCGACGCCGCGCGTTGAAAAGTGGCGCGGTGAATCAGCGCAGGCAACCTTGGCAAAGGTAACCGACAGTGCCGAGGCGCTGTGGTTAACCGACGTCCCCAACCGCCGCCTGTGGCGGGAACAAGCCATTCTCGAATGGACCCGCAACGCAAACGGCGAGGCAACCTTGCAAGAAGCCTTGGCCCGGATCGACGCCGGCCCGGACGCCGACAAAGGGGTCGACCCCTACCAAGTGCTCCAAGCCGGCAACAAACAGGGCCTTACAACCACGGTTCACTGGGAACACCCGCACCAACACGGACACTTTGATATCTACGTGCAGCCCGCCGGCCAATCGCCGGGTGAGCCGCCCCACGAATTGACCTGGCAACAGGCGGAGACGCTGGAACTGGACGGCGCCAACTTCCCCGGTTTCAGCGTGGTCTGGCAGGAAAAACTCGGATTGCTCAAGTACCACCTGAGCGAACAACTGGCGCCCGAGCGCCTGCCGGCACGGTTCATCTTCCAAACGGACTTGCCCAAGGACGAAAACGGCCGCATCGACCGCGCTGTCCTGCGCGGTGAACGGGCGGCGCCCGCCGCTCAGCCGCCGGCGCCGACAGCGGTTTCCCAACCAACAAACCGGCAAGCAACAAACCGGCAAGCAACAAGCCGGCAAGCGCAGGTTGCCGACGACAGCCTGGCGATCATCGGTATTTCCTGCCGGGTGCCAGGCGCCGACAACCACGAACAGTTTTGGCAAAACCTGTGTGCCGGTGTGGAAAGCGTAACGATGCTGTCCCAGCAAGAACTGATCGACGCCGGGGTGCCGGAAGCACGCCGCACCCACCCTAACTTCGTTCCGGCGCAACGCACCATCAGCGACAAAGACGGATTCGATCCGGGCTTTTTCAACATCTCGCCCCGCAACGCCTTATACATGGATCCGCAAACCCGGCTGCTGTTGCAGCATTCGTGGCTGGCCGTCGAAGATGCCGGTTATGCGGTGAGCGACGTGCCCGATACCGGCGTTTTTATGTCGACCGCCGCCAACTTTTACCCGCTGCCGCTCGGTCTCTCCGCCCAGGAACTCCAAGGTGCCGACGGCCACCCCGCCGGTCTGCAGGCGCAGGGCGGAATGGTCGCCAACACGATTTCCTACCACCTGGGCCTGAAGGGTCCCAGCCTGTTCGTACAATCGCTGTGCTCGTCGTCGCTGGTCGGCGTAAAACTGGCCGCACAAAGCTTGTTGACGGGCGAAACCAAAACAGCATTGGTCGGCGGCGCCGGCTTATTTGCTTTCTCACGCGCGGGATACCTGCACGAACCCGATCTAAATCTTTCCGCCGACGGCACCTGCCGCAGCTTTGACGCCGACGCCACAGGCATGGTCGAAGGTGAAGGGGTGTGCGTGGTCATGCTGAAAAGGGCGGCGGACGCGGTGGCGGACGGCGATCCCATTTACGCCCTGTTGCGCGGCATTAGCATCAACAACGACGGCAATGACAAGGCCGGTTTCCACGCACCGGGCGTGCTAGGCCAAGCCGCCGCCGCGCGCGAGGTCCTGACCAAAACCGGCATTGATCCTCAAACGATCGGCTACATCGAAGCCCACGGAACCGGCACCCCTTCCGGCGACGCGATTGAAGTCGCGGCCCTCAACGAAGCCTATGCCGGCGCGGGCAAGCAACACTGCGCGCTGGGTTCGGTGAAACCCAACATCGGCAACCTGGACACAGCGGGCGGCCTCGCCGGTCTGATCAAGGTCGTCATGGCGCTGCACCACGGCACGGTGCCCCCTCAAATTAATTTCGACCAAGCTGCACCCGATCTCGCCCTGGCTGATTCACCGTTTTTCATTCCCACCCAAGCGAAACCGTGGCCGTCGGGGCAAACCCTGCGGCGGGCGGCCCAGAACCATTACTCGTTGGGCGGCACCAACGTGCACGCCGTTTTTGAAGCGGCACCGCCAAAGCCGGCGTCGTCCGACACCGAGCAAGCCGTACTGGTTCCGCTGTCGGCCCAAGACGGCGCGCGCCTGCGCGAAGCGGCGGCCCAACTGGCGACCTTCCTCGAGCACCAAACCGAGACGTCAACGCGCGATCTGGCCTACACGCTGCAAATCGGGCGGGTCGCCATGAAACGCCGCGTTGCGTTCCTGGCCCGCAATCGCGCGGAACTGCGCGACTTGCTCGGTGAATTCGTCGCCGGCCGCGCCCATAAACGCATTCTCAGCGGCACGATTGAGCGCAAGGAACAACGGCTGTTCGACAACGACGAGGACGCGCGCGCGTTGCTGCACGGCTGGTTGCAAAAAGGACGCCTCGCCAAGATCGCCGAGTTATGGGTGAAAGGGGTGGCGATGGCATGGCCGCTGCTTTACGGGGACAACCGACCGCAACGCATCCATTTGCCAGGTTACCCATTCGCCCGTCAACGGTTTTGGATTCCCGAAACCCCGGCCACGCCGACACCGACCCGACCGCAGCCGAGCCAAACGGCAGCCACGCAACCCGAGTCGCCGAGCACGCCCAACGCGGCACTCCAGGACCCAATCACCGCCGTCCTCAAGGCGATGACCGCCGATTTGCTGATGGTCGACGCGGCGGATGTGGATCCTCTGTGCGAATTCAATGATTGTGGGTTCGATTCGGTGGCGTTGATTCAATTCACCAACCGCCTCAATGAAGCCTATCACTTGGACATCAAGCCGACGGCCCTGTTTGAAAATCCGTCCATCGCGCGGCTGAGTCAGTACTTGGCCGACCGCTATGCGGACGTATTTGGCATTAGGTTTAACCTGCCGCTGCAGCCCAAAGCGCCACGACCGGCGCCGCCCAATCAGACGCAACCACAGGCGGCACTGCCAACACAAACGGGAACGCCGGCGCGGTCATCACACCGCGCCGAAACCCCCATCGCGATTGTCGGCATGAGCGGGTGCTTTCCCGGTGCCCGCGACCTCAAGGCCTTCTGGGAGAACCTGCGCGACGGCAAGGACTGCATTCGCGAAATCCCGGCCGACCGTTGGGATTGGCGCGCCATCGACGGCGACCCGCGCGAAGACAAAAACAAAACCCGCGTCCACTGGGGAGGGTTCATCGACGGCGTGGCCGAGTTTGATCCGCTTTTCTTCGGCATCTCGCCACGTGAAGCGGCCTCGATGGATCCGCAAAACCGGTTGCTGATGACCCACGTGTGGCTGGCCATGGAAGATGCGGGCCACAGCGCCCAAGCCCTCGCCGGCGGCGATACCGGTATTTTTATGGGCACGGGCGAAACCGGTTACGCGCGTTTGTTGCAAGACACCCCGGATGTCGAAGACTACGCCTTCCTGGGCCTATTCCCCTTCGGCGGTCCCAACCGCATGAGTTTCTTCTTGGACCTGCACGGCCCCAGCGAACCGATCAATACCGGTTGCTCCTCGTCCCTGGTGGCGGTTCACAAAGCGGTCGCCGCCATTCGCGAAGGACGTTGCGGTATGGCCTTCGCGGGCGGGGTCAACACGGTGCCCACCCCGGACGGGCATATCAGTTTCAGCCGCGCGGGCATGTTGTGCGAAGACGGCCGCTGCAAGGCCTTTTCGGCCGACGCCAACGGTTTCGTGCGCGGTGAAGGCGTGGCGGTGCTGCTGCTGAAGCCCTTGGCCGACGCCGAACGCGACGGCAACCCGATTTACGCGGTCATTCGCGGCAGCGCGGAGAACCACGGCGGCCGCGCCAATTCCTTCACCGCCCCCAACCCCAAGGCACAGGCGGCCTTGTTAACCCAAGCCTATCGCCAGGCTGGGATCGCGCCCGCCCGTGTCGGTTACATTGAAACCCACGGAACCGGTACCCATTTGGGCGACCCCATCGAAATCGAAGGCCTCCAGACGGCATTCCGCGCGCTGGGTGCCGCCGATTCGCAACGCCAGGCCTGCGGGCTCGGCGCGGTGAAGTCGAACATCGGTCACTCGGAAATGGCGGCGGGCATCGCCGGTCTGGTCAAAACGATTCTGCAACTCAAGCACCAAACCCTTGCCAAAAGCCTGCACTGCGAGACGGTGAATCCCTACATCCAGTTGGAAGAGAGCCCGTTTTTTATCGTTCAGGAAACGCAACCGTGGCAGCCGGTACAAGATGAAACAGGCCGAGACCTGCCACGCGTGGCCGGCGTCAGTTCCTTCGGCATCGGCGGCGTCAACGCCCATGTGGTGTTGGAAGAATACACAGCGGCGCAAACGACGCCGACCACAACCCCGGATCAGGTGTTAATCGTGTTGTCGGCCAAAAACGAAACCCGCCTGCGCGAAAGCGCCGAAAACCTGCGCCGCTTCACCGAGCAGGCGTTGGCCGATCCGCAACGGGACCCGGGTTTGCTCGCCGACCTCGCCTACACCCTGCAAGTCGGTCGTGAGCCGATGGAAGAACGGCTGGCATTCACGGTGTCGACGCTGGAAGAGCTGCGCGAGCGATTGGCCGGATTCACAGCCAAGCAACCGCAAGGCATCTTCTACGGCGGCGCCAAAGCGTACCGCGACGCCTTAACCATATTGATGTCGGACGAAGACATGTGCAGCGCGATCGACGCCTGGATTGCCAAAAAGAAATTCGCCCAATTGATCCAACTGTGGGTGCGCGGTCTGCCATTCGACTGGGAACGGCTCTACGGCGACCAAGGGCAACGCCCGCGCCGCATCCAACTGCCAGGTTACCCGTTCGCACGAGAACGCTACTGGATTCAAGCCGATAAGCCGGAAACGGTGCGCGCCGCCCAAGCGCAACCTGCCGTTGTCTCGGCCAAACCGACGCCACCGATCACGTCCCCGCTTCCGCCCAAACCGGCAGCGCCCACGCCCCTCAAAGCACAAGACCCGTTCTTCAGCCGACGCCTCTCCACCCAGTGGCAGGACGAACCCCTGGCGACGGATATCGATTGGCGCAGCCGACTCCAGGAGAAGGCGGGCACGGCGATCACCGTCATCTACGACGACACCCAACGCCGCGACGAACTGGTGACCCTGCTCTACAACTTGGAAGAAGCCGCCGGTTTGAACCAACCCCTGCTGCTGGAAACAGTGTCGGTCCGCCACGTGGCCAACGGCATCAGTCAACCGGACGTCATCCTGTTCTTGGGCATGGCCCCGTCCGAGGCGGGCAAGTATTGCCCCAAGGCCGCCAACCAGTTGACGGTCCTCATCGAACAACTTCATGAGCGCGCCTGGTTCCGCAACCTTCAGGTTTACTACCTCTACGAAGGCGCACCAACCCCCGCCTGTGAGGCACTTTGCGGCATGATGCAAGCGGCCATGCACGAGAACCCGCGCCACCGTTGGACGCTGATCGGACACGGCGACGACGCCGAAGTCACCGCCGGGCAACGGCTGTTAACGGAATGGGTCGCCGGCGGCGCCAAACATCCCAGTGAACCGCGTGTGATTCGCCATCAAGCAGGCCGGCGTTTGGTACGCCGCACGGCCTCAGTCCCGGTCACGACCGGCTCGTTGCCGTTTGGCAAAGGCGGCACCTGGCTGGTTACGGGGCCTTTCGAGGAAGACCCGGCCCTGCTCCGCCACTTGGCTTCCCACTACCAACCCACCTTGGTTTTCTTGTTCCGAGGCGCCTGGCTACCGGCCCGAGAACGCTGCTACCGCGAACTGGAACAACTGGGCGCCACCCTCCACCGTTTTGCCGCCGACGGCGCCACACCCCTGCGCGACACCTACACCCGCATCAAACACGAGGTCGGTCCGCTGCAAGGCGTGCTCGATGTGGCGGGCGGCGACGATTCCGGCGCACGACCCTCGGCGGGACAACGCCGTGCCATGCGCGCCGCCTGTAGCTTGCTGACCGAATTACAACAGCTCACGGCCGACGAGAACCCGGCCTTCTCCTTCCTGACCGCGCCGGCCACGCAAAACGACGGCATCTCAGGCGGTTACCCAACCGCGTTCCGTTTGGCGCTCGCCGAACAAATCAACCGCCGCGGCGAGGCCGCCGTCTACCAGCGCAGCGCCACACGCGACGCCAAAATGCTGGAAAAATCGTGGAAGGTCAAACAGTTGCCGGAGGAACAAGCCACCCTTGGCGGCACGATTCTCATCATCGTTAATCCCCATTCCTACGCGCTTGCCAAACGCATGTTCCAACGCAGCGATCGGGTTGTTTTCGCCGGTGTTGCCGACGCCGTCCAGGTTCCGTTCGACGCCGACAACCCCGAGTCGGGCCGCGCGGCCGCGACGCGGATCCTGGCGGAACAGGAACCGATTGAGTTGCTGCTCGACCTGGGCGATCTCACCGAAAACCCACGCGACACGGCCGCCGTTAATCTCGGCAAACTCGCCTTCTACCAAGTTTTGGTCGGCGCTTTCACGCCGATGCAAATCAACTATGTCACCGCCGGGCTGCAACACTTCCGTGCGGAACACATGAGTCTGGCGGGCGCGCGTTTTGCCGGCCTGGTGAAAATGTTGTCGGCCGAGTACCGCCACATCAGCGCGCGCTGCATCGACATCGACGCATCGCTCGCCGGCGACCCGCGTGCCTTTGAAAATCACATCCTGCGCGAATGCCGCATCCCGCTGGAAGAAACCGAAATTTGCTACCGTCGCGGCATTCGTTACGTGCCGACCCTGGTTGTCGCGGACCCGCCGCGTTTGGAAGCGGCGGAAAGCGCCGCCCAGTTCCCGATTTCGCGGGACGGGGTCTACGTGATCAGCGGCGGCACCCGTGGGATTGGTCTGGAAATCGCCCGCTACCTCGTGGCGCGCGGCGCGCGTCGCCTGGTTTTGATGGGTGTCACGCCCCTGCCGGAGCGGGCACTGTGGCCGTCCCTGATTCGCGAACAAGACCCGCAACAAGCGCGGCTTGCACCGCTGCAAGCCCTGGCCGACCAACTCGACGTGTTGGAAATTTACACCGGCGCGCTCACGGCGACCCACGACGTCACCCGTTTCTTCCAACGTGTTCGCGAGGCGCACGGCCCAGTCAAAGGGGTGGTCCACAGCGCCGGCGTTTATGCCGATCTCACCAATTCCGCCTTCGTGACCCGCAACCTCGACGACGTGAACCGCATTTTTCAACCGAAAGTCGACGGCATGATCCAACTCGCGCGCCTCTTCAATGACGAACTCGACTTCTTCGTTTCCTTTTCGTCGCTCACCAGTTTTGTCCCGCTGCTGGCACGCGGCATCAGTGACTACGCCATGGCCAACGCCTTCCTCGACTTCTTCAGCGCCTGGCAACACCATCACAAGCGCCCCTGGTTCCGCGCGATTACCTGGGTCGATTGGAACGAAACCGGCGTGGCCAAACGCATGAGCCCGGAAGAGTTCGCCTTGGTTGAACAAAACCTGGCGCGGGTCGGCTTATCCTCCTTCAGCAATGACGAGGGCCGCCGCTTCTTCGAGCAGGCCATGCTGGTCGCCGACCGCCACCACGTGCTGCCGGCGTTTGTCGACGGCCCCGCCCTGCACGCCGCCATACCCACCTGGTTCCACGGCATCAGCCGCGATTTGCAAAAACCCGCCCCAACCAAGCGGCCTTCCGCCAAAACACCGGTCGCCAAGGCGCCCATTGCCGAAACCCCGGCAAATCGCCCGGCCTGGAACCTGGAAGACCGCATCACGCAGTGGGAACAAGCGGGCAAGCCGCTGGCGATTGAAACCTTGACCCGCTACGTCAGCTTCGACCAACTGAAACAGCAGCATCCGGTGTTAATCCAGCGCGTGTACCAGTTGCTCTACCCCGACGAGACAAGCCCGGCCGTCGACGTGTTGCAGCGGTCCCAACCCGACCCGGAACCGCTGGCACAGACGGTCTATGAGACCCTGCTGGATGTGCTCAAAATCGAGCACATTGAGCAGCACGAGCCCTTTGCAGACTACGGCCTCGACTCGATTTCGGCCATGGTCTTTTCGACCCGTTTGGAGAAACGGCTGGACATGGAGATTCCCCCTCAATGCTTGATCGATTTCCCCACCATCCAAACACTGTCGGAACACTTAAAAACATGCCGGCTCGTCTGAGCGGCCGCCAAGGAGACTGTTTTTGATCCATACCCCTCTTTGATCCGGACCCCTTGTTCGACCTTGATTTGGCGGCACCCGTTCTTGAAGCGGACGCGACAAAGCGAGGCCCCAAGCTCATCCCGGCACCTTCCCTGAATCGGCTCCCAATAGGAACCGGCCAACACTTGATTTGAGAATGAGATGAACGCAGAAGCACAGTTGGCACGCATTCGAGCAGCAATGCATGCCGCCGCACCTGATGAGACAACCCAACAACTCGAACGAATCAACCGGGATCTAATCCAGGCCGCCCGGAACGGTGGTGGACTGTCTCGACCGGGAACGACCGCAGCGCAAACGGCCCCGCATGCGCCACCAGATCGCCAAGGGCCCGAACCGATTGCCGTGATCGGCCTGGCGGGCGTGTTGCCGCAATGCGCTTCCGTGCGCGCTTTTTGGCAAGCACTGGACACGGATCGCAGCTTGATCGAAACCATTCCCGACACCCGTTTCGATTGGCGAACCCTGGCGTCGGGCGACACAGCAACTTCATGTCGCTGGGGTGGTTTTATCCCCAATCCGCGCGCCTTCGACCCACTGTTTTTCGGCATCCTACCCGCCGACGCCGAGCTGATGGATCCCCGTCTACGCCTGTTGTTGATGACGGTCTACCAAACCCTGGAGGATGCGGGTTACGCACCCGACCGCTTCAAACAAAGCCGCACCGGCGTTTTTGTCGCCTTGGAAGACAACGATTACCGGCACCTGTTGGCACAACGGGGTTTGACCGGGCAAGCGCCGGACCAAAGCGCCTGCCTGTTGCCCAACCACATCTCTTACCATTTCGATTTTCGCGGCCCGAGTGAAGCGATTGACACTATGTGTTCAGGCGCGGCCGTCGCCCTGCACCGCGCGGTCAGCGGCCTGCGGCTCGGTGATATGGACACGGCCGTCGTCGCCGCCGCCAACGTCATCCTGCGACCCGAACCCTTTCTCAGCTTGGCGCGCCTGGGCCACCTGAGCCCCGAACCCACGGTGCGATCCTTCGGCGCCGAAGCCGCCGGCCACCTGCGCGCCGAAGGCGCGGTCAGCCTACTGCTCAAACCGCTGAGCAGCGCCGAAGCGGACGGCGACCACATCTACGCGCTGATTCGCAACACGGCCGTCAACTACAACGGCCGCGGCGGCACCTCGATGGCCGCCCCCAATCCGGCCGCCCACGCCGACGTGGTGCGCGACTGTTATCACGGCGCCGGCATTGATATTCGCCGCGTCGGTTACATCGAAGCCCAGGGCATGGGCAACCCGGTCGCCGATTTGGCGGAATGGCGCGCCTACAACCGCGCCCTGCGCGATCTCGCCAAAGCGCAAGGCGTCGACTTGCCCGCCGGCAACTGCCGCATCGGCACGCTCAAACCCATGACCGGCCACATGGAAGCGGTCTCTGCGCTGGGCGCGCTGCTTAAAATTATTCGCACCTTTCAAACGGGCACGGCCCACAAAATTCTCGATCTGGCGGCAGCCCACCCCGATCTCGATCAAGCAGACACGCCCTGCCGGCTGCTGCGCGAAACGGAAACCTGGCCAGCCGGCCCGCTCCCCCGCTTGGCCGGTCTGCATGCCTACGGCACCGGCGGCAACAACGCCCACATCCTGCTCGAAGAATACCGGCCGCCAACCCGGCAAACCCCCGCCGCTTCCTCCTGGCTCGCCCCGCTGTCGGCGTCCGGGTCGACCTCGCTCCGCCGGCGCATTCGCGATCTGCGCCACTTCTTGGCAACGGAAACGGCGGTGAACCCGGCCGACTTGGCCTTCACGCTGCAAGCGGGCCGGACCGCCATGGAACAACGCGCGGCTTTTGTGGCCGAATCACGCGGCGCATTAATTCATCAACTGGACCAATACCTGGCAGGAAACGCCGCGGTGTGTGCGACGGCCGAATCGTCACAGCGGTGGCACCAGGCGGCACCGGCGGACGCGGCGGACCGCGACGAACACGTCCGACGGCTGCCCTTGCCGGTGTTTGCTTTTGAAACCCAAGACTTCTGGCTCGATCAGGTCACGCCCGGCAAGGCGAACCCCACCACCCAGACGGGCACCAGTGCGGGAAAAGTCCGTGAAATCCTGGCCGCCATGCTGGCCGAAACCCTGCGCCTGCCCCCTGAAAAGCTGAAGCACGACAAACACCTGCACGAATACGGCATTGACTCCCTCAAAGGCACCGATCTCATTCGAGCCTTGGAAAAAACCTTCGGCTGCCGCATTTTTGGCCGCGACCTGCTGGCCCATCCCTCAATGAACGACTTAGCCGCGTTTATCGCCGCACAAACCGCGAACGGGGAAGCGGCGAGCCGGCCGGACCAACCCAAAGCGGCGGTTTTGCTGCAAAGGGTGCCGGTCTCCGTCAACCAACGCGGCCTGTGGCTGTTGCAAAAGCTACATCCGACGATGACCGCCTACAACTTCCCGCTGGGCCTGCGCCTGTTCCACCCCATCGACCCCGACCGCTTCCGCCAGGCCTTGCAGGATGTGTTGCGCCGCCATCCCATCCTTAGCGGACATTTTTGTGAAGACGGCGGTCAACTGCTTCAAAAGGCCAATCCCGACGCGATCGTGCCCTTCGAACAGAAAGATATTTCGGCGCTGGATTCCGCGCAGGTTGATGCGCTGCTGCGCGAACACACCCGCCGCCCTTTCGATCTCGCGGTCGGACCGCTGCTGCGTTGTTCGCTGTTGAAGCGCGGCCCGAACGAATGGATCGTGCTTCTGGTGCTGCACCACATCGTGACCGATGGGTTTTCCATCCCCACGCTGTACACCACGCTGTTGGACGCCTACCAACAGCGGACGCACGGCGAGACGCCTGTGTCGACACCGGCGGCGGGCCGCCATTTCGCCGCGTACGTGGCCTGGGAACAAAAGATGCTCGCGGGCCCGCAAGGCGACGCGTTGCGTGCGTGGTGGCGCCGCCAACTGCCAAATCCTTGGCCGACCTTGCACCTGCCCAGTGACCAGCCGCGTCGTGAAACGCCGTCGTTTGAGGGCCGCGTTCACCAGGTCACCCTGGCGCCGACGCAATCCCAAGCGCTGTGCCGGTTCGCCCGCACGCACCGCATCAACCTCGCCCCGCTGTTTCTGGCCTTATTCAAAACCCTGCTGTACCGAACCACGGGCCAAACCGATGTGATCGTGGGCATGCCGGTTCGCGCGCGGCCCGAGGGCTTCGACGACACCATCGGTTATTTCACCAACCTCTTGCCGATTCGCGTCAACACACTGGCGGGTCAGACCTTTAGCGCGGTCATGCAGCGAACGCAACTGGCCGTTTTAGACGCTTTGGACCACGAGGCGCTGCCTTTCCCGGAAATCGTGCGCGACCAAGCGGCCGAACGCGGCGACCTCATGCCGCTGTGCCAAGTTCTGTTTGAATACCAAAACTTTTTCAGCAAGGACGACCTGGACCAACTGCAAAGCCGTTACCCCGATATGCCGCTTGAGTTCATGGCCGACCGCCACCAAGAAGGCGAAGCAGAACTAACCCTGGAAGTGGTCAGGGTCAACGAGGGTTTCCTGCTTAACATTAAATATGATCCCTCGCTTTTCACGGCAACCCGCATCCAGGACCTGAGCAGCCGTTACTTGAACCTGGCCGAGGCGATCGTCGCGGATCCCAACCGGCGCTTGGAAACGCTGCCGCTGCTTTCGCCGCAAGAACGAAAACAGCGCGATGCTTGGAACGCCACCGAGGTTGCTTACCCCAAGGACCGCTGTTTCCATGAGTTGTTCGCGGAACAAGCCAAACGCACGCCAAATGCGCCCGCCCTGATTTGCGGTGACATCGAACGGACCTATGCCGACCTCAACCGCCGCAGCGACCAACTCGCGGGTTACCTGCAAACACTGGGCGTTCAAGCCGGCACCCGTGTCGCCGTGTGCATCGGCCGTTCCGAGCACGTCCTCGTCGCCCTGCTGGCCGTGCTCAAAGCGGGCGGCGCCTATGTCCCGCTGGACCCCGAATTCCCGGAAAAGCGCTTGACCTATATGCTGGAAGACAGCGACGCGCTAATGGTGCTCACCGATTCGCGCCGGCGCGGCAAAGTGACCCACCTGCTGCAAACGCAAATTCCCGTGTTGGCCTTGGACAAGGAATGGCCGTTAATTACAGCGGCCGATCGACCGGTGGCACCGACCCTCCACGGCAGCGATCACCTGGCTTATATCATCTATACCTCCGGCAGTTCCGGCAAACCCAAAGGGGTCATGATCCCACACCGCGCCTTGACCAATTTCCTGACCGCCATGGCCCCCAACCCGGGTTTGCGACCGAACGACCGTCTGCTCGCCGTTACCACCGTCAGCTTCGACATCGCCGGCTTGGAACTGTTCCTACCGCTGATCAGCGGCGCCCTGTGTATGCTGTGTCCCGAGGGCATCGCCGCCGACGCAGCGCAACTTAAGCAGGAAATCCAGCGACGCCGACCCACGATCATGCAGGCGACGCCCACCACCTGGGCCATGTTGTTCCACGCGGGTTGGCGCAACGAGGAACAGGTCCGCGTGTTATGCGGCGGCGAACCCTTGCCGGAATCACTGCGGCAACGGTTCACCGCAACCGGCAGCGCCGTTTGGAACGTCTACGGTCCCACCGAAACCACCATTTGGTCCACCATCGCCACGCTCACCGAAACGGGTCCGATCCATATCGGCACGCCGCTGGCCAATACCGAAATCTATATCCTCGGCCGCCATTTGGCCGAAATGCCCGCCGGCAGCCCCGGTGAACTGTGCATTGCGGGCGACGGTCTGGCCGACGGCTACCACAACCGGCCCGACCTCACCGCCGACCGCTTTGTGCCGCACCCCTTCCGCGCGGGCCAACGTCTCTACCGCACGGGCGACTTGGCCCGTCGCCTGCCCGACGGCAGCCTGGAACACCTGGGCCGCATGGATTTTCAGGTGAAAGTGCGCGGTTACCGCATTGAGCCGGCCGAGATAGAGGCACGCCTGAGCCGTCACCCCGGTGTCCGAGAATGCGTGGTGGTTGCCCGCACGGATCAGGGCGGCGATCACTTGGTTGCCTGGTACCTGCCGGCCGAGCCGGCCCCCGAAGCCCGTGACTTGGCCCATCATCTGGCGGCGGATCTGCCTGGCTACATGGTCCCGTCTCTATTCCTGCCGCTGGACAGGTTCCCCCTAACCAATAACGGCAAGATCGACCGCAAAACCTTGATGCAACGACCGCTTGTTGTGCCAGGCGCGCCGCCACCGCCCGCCGCCGACCGGCCGCTTGTGCAAGCGGTCCTGACCCATTGGAACGCGGTCCTGCCGGTTCCCGTCACGAGCACCACGGCGGGCTTTTTTGAGTTGGGCGGGGATTCCTACCGCGCGGTCGTGTTGGCGGAACGCATCAGCAAGGCGTTTGCGATCACCTTCACCACGACCGACCTGTTCCGCCACACGAGCGTCGACGCCATGGCGCGCCACATCGCCGCCGGCCAAGGTGAACCCCGCCAGGCGCAGCCCATCGCCGTCCACGCGGTTGAACCCGCCGGCGAACCGGCACCGACACCGGAACAGGACGGTGTCGCGATTATCGGTATCGCCTGTCAGTTCCCCGACGCCGACGATCATCACGCCTTTTGGCGCAACCTGCGCACCGGTCACAACAGCGCGCGTTTCCTCACACCGGAAACCTTGCGCGCGGCGGGTGTGGCGGAAACACTGATCAACGACCCGGCCTACGTCCCGCTGCAACAAACCATTGCCGACAAATACCGCTTCGACAACGACTTCTTCCGTATCTCCCACAAAAACGCCCGCGCCATGGACCCGCAACTGCGCCGGCTCCTGCAAGCGGCGTGGGCGGCGGTGGAAGACGCGGGTTACGTGGCGGAAGCCCTGGCCGATACCGGTGTGTACATCTCCGCCGGCAACAGTTTTTACCAAGCACCGCTGTACCGGGGTTCGGTTGACCTCTACGATCCCGACGCCTATGTCGCGTGGGTTTTGGCGCAACCGGGCGCCTTTGCCACCATGATCGCCTACCAATTGAATTTGCGCGGACCGGCGTTTGCGGTTCACGCCAATTGTTCGTCTTCGTTGGTGGGCCTGCACACGGCTTGGCAAAGCCTCCAACAGGGTGAGATCCGCCAAGCATTGGTTGGCGCCGCCAGTCTGATGCCGTTCAACCAAACCGGTTACCGCCACCGCGCCGATCTCAACTTCGCCGCCGATGGTCGTTGCAAAGCCTTTGACGCGAGCGCGGACGGCATGGTCGGCGGCGAAGGCGTGGCGATGGTGTTGTTGAAACGCACGGCCGACGCCTTGGCCGATGGCGACCACATTTACGCCCGCCTGCGTGGCATCGCGGTCAACAACGACGGCCGCGACAAAGCCGGCTTCTACGCCCCCAGTATTGCGGGCCAAGCCGCCGTTATCCGCAAAGCCCTGGCAGGCAGCGGTGTCGATCCGGCCGAAATCGATTACGTGGAAGCCCACGGGACGGGTACCAAGTTAGGCGATCCCATTGAAATCGCCGCCCTAACCGAAGCCTGGGGCCAGGTTCAGCCAGGTCGCTGCGGCATTGGTTCGGTAAAATCCAACATCGGTCACTTGGACACCGCCGCCGGGCTGGCCGGCCTGATCAAGGTCGCCATGAGCCTGTCTCATGCGGAACTGGCGCCGACCCTGCACGTGACCGAGCCGAACCCGGCGATCAATTTTGCGGCATCACCGTTTTACCTGGTGACACACAACCAACCCTGGCCAAAAAGAAACCATCCCCGGCGCGCGGCCTTGAGTTCGTTCGGTCTCGGCGGCACCAATACCCATGCGATCTTGGAGGCCGCCCCGGCAACGGGCTCCGTCAAAGCGGCCGGCGGTCCGTACCTCATTGTGCTTTCCGCCGCCGACAGCCAACGCCTACGGGTGCAAACCGCCCGGCTGCGCGACGCCCTTGCGACCAAGGGCGACGACGATTTAGCAGCCGTCGCCTACACGCTCCAGGTCGGCCGCCGCGCCATGGCGACCCGCTTGGCGTTGGTGGTGAACGACCTGGCCACATTGCGCGACAAGCTCGATGCGTTTTTAACCCACGGCCGGGCACCCGGCCTTTTCCTGGGTGAGGCGAGCGGCGACCAAAACACCGTTCCCGCCGCCGTTGTGCGCGAAGGCAATCGGGAAATCGCGGCGCAACGCTGGGTTGAGGGCGCGGCGCTCGATTGGTCGGTCCTCTGGCCGGAACCGCGACCGCGCCGCCTAAGCCTGCCGACCTATCCGTTTGCCGGGGAAATCTTTGATCTGGCGCCGCCGGCAGCCGAGAGCCAGGCGGCAACCGCACCGCACCACCCGCTGCTTCACCGGCAAAAAGAGGGCGACAAGGGTTATCGCAGCCGCTTTACCGGTAGCGAACCCTTCTTCGCCGACCACGTCGTCGACAAGCAACCCGTGCTGCCAGGTGTCGCCTATTTGGAAATGGCGCGTTTTGCCGCACAGCACGCGTTAGCGGCGTCGCGTTTGACGCTGCGCAACCTCGTTTGGGTGCGCCCGCTGGCCGTCACCAACGAACCGATCGACGTCAGCTTGGAACTGATCGCGGACGGCGCCGGCCGTTATCGCTACAGGGTTAATTCGGAGCAAACGGACGGTAGCGCGTTGCTACACGGCCAAGGTTTGATTGAACCGAGCACAAAGGTCACGCTTCCCGAAGCCTACGATCCGGCTTTGTTGCAACAGCAAACGCGTCATCAGCGCTTTGACGCGGAAACCTGTTACCGCCGATTCGCGGCCTTTGGGATCGATTACGGTACGAGCCACCGCGCCCTCGAATGGGTCGCCACCGATGCGGCCGAACCGACGCGTTTGTTGGCCAAGTTACATTTACCCAGCTTGGGCGACAGCCGTTTCGTGCTGCACCCCGGCATGCTCGATGCGGCCGTTCAGGCCTCGATCGGTTTTGTGTTCGGCAGCGGCGAATCCGGCTTAACCCTGCCCTACGCCTTGCGCGAAGTCAGCCTCTTTCACCCTTGCAGTACCGACATGTGGGCGATCCTGCAACGACGGGGCGACGCGCAGGATGCGCCGATGGATATTACCTTGTGCGACGCCGACGGTCGCGTGTGTGTCGTCATGAACGGTTTGGTTAACCGCCCGGTTGCCGCCGCGTCAAAAACGACGGCGGCCGGCGCCCAGCTCCATCTGAAGGTGCCGGTATGGGACGCCGTCAAACCGGAACGCAAAGCGGAAGCCACCGCAAACCCAATCCTCATCGGCGCAAGTGCGCGGCGGCGCCGTGAACTTACCGCCCGCTTCCCCAACCTAACCGTGGCCGAGGCGGCGACATTTCAAGCGCCGGTCGACCCGGCGGGCGCGGCACCGATGCACCTCATTTGGATGGCACCGGCGGCGGCATCCCACCGCGAAGAAAAACGCCCTGAGGCGGCGGAACACGGCATTTTACAACTGTTCCGAATCGTCAAAAAACTGCTGGCGGCCGGCTTCGATACCCGCGCCTGTGAGCTGACCCTGATCACCAGTAACGCCGTGCCCGTTTTTCCCAACCAACCGATTGACCCCACCGGCGCCGCCGTCCACGGTTTCGCCGGCGCCATGGCTCACGAGTTTGCCCACTGGACGGTGCGATTGCTGGATGTGGCACCGGCGGCGCCGCTGCCGCAAGATCTTACCCGCATCCAACCCGAACCGCGCGGCGCCACGCTGGCACACCGCAGCGTGGGTCACAACGGCCAGTGGTTCCGCCAACAGTTACTTCCCATCCGCGCCTGGGACCGCGCCGGCGACGTGGCCGTCCGCCAAGGCGGCGTTTACGTGGTGATCGGCGGCGCGGGCGGCATTGGCGCAGCCTGGAGCCGCCGCGCGGCGGAACGTTATGCGGCCACCGTCTACTGGCTCGGACGGCGCCCCATCGATGAAAGCATTCGCGAACGAATTGAGGCCGCAACGGTCGGCAACTTGGTTCCCCAATACATTCAAGCCGATGCGAGCGATCCCGAGGCGATGGCGCAGGCGCTGGCAACCATTCACGCCCGCCACCCCCGCATCGACGGATTGATCCAGGCCGCACTGGTCCTCGACGACGGCAGCCTGACCAACCTCGACGAAACCCGTTTCCTCAAGGTGCTCAAAAGCCGCGTCCATGCCTCGGTTCACGCCGCCCGTCTGTGCCAACCCCAAGACTTTTTGCTGTTCCTTTCTTCCATGACCGCTTTTGATCGCGGTGCTGGTCAAAGCAATTACGCGGCGGGCTGCACCTTCATGGACAGCTATGCTCACCACCTGGCGCAAACGCCGGGCCTGCTGCCGCCAAGCTGTCGCGTGTGCGTGATCAACTGGGGTTTCTGGGGTTCGATCGGCGCCGTCGCCACGCCCGCCTATCGCACCCACATGGAACAGGCCGGCTTTGGCTCGATCGAACCGGAAGACGGCCTGCCGCTGATGGATCATCTGCCCAACGCGGCCTTCCACCAACTGGCCGTCACCAAAACCATCGGGCGCCAACCCGCCCCGCTCGCCTTCCTCCAACAGCACGCCCAAACCGTGCCCGCCCTGCTCCACCAAATCACCGTCCCCGAGCCGACCGACCTACCGTCGCCACCCGTAGCAGCTTTTAACCGCGACCTGCTTCAACTCCTGTGGGCGGTGCTGGCGCCACGTTGTCGCGGTGCCGCCTTCCAGCCCGCCGACTTGGTAAAAGGTGACGACGCCACCTTAATCCGCTGGTGCGCGGAAAGTTGTCGGCTGCTGGCGGAAGCGGGTTTCCTGGCGGCGAAAGGCACGGGTTACGCGGTTAACACAGAACCTGCACCGAATGCCTGGCAAACCTGGCGCCAACACGAATCGCGGTGGTGCGCCGACCCTACCCTCGCCCCGCAAGTCCCCTTGGTGACTTTTGTTATGGAGGCCCTGCCCGCCGTGCTCGACGGCACCCAACGCGCCCACGAGGTGTTGTTCCCCAACGCGTCGATGGCACGGGTCGAAGGCGTCTACAAAAACAACCCCGTCGCCGACACCTTCAACAACGTGCTCGGCACGGCGCTGGTCGCCTGGTTCGAGCAACGTCTGCGCAACCAAACCTGCACCGACTGTGTCCGTAAGGCGGAAACCTCATGCGACCAGGTCACCCCGGTCCGCATTCTCGAAATCGGCGCGGGTACCGGCGGCACCACGGCCGGCCTACTGCCGCTGTTGCAACCCTACACCGACTACCTTGAGGAATACACCTATACCGACCTCTCCCACGCCTTCCTCAAACACGCACGCGCGCACTACGCGCCGGGCCGACCCTGGCTAAAAACGCGCCTCTTTGACGTCGGCAAACCCTTGGCCGATCAAGCGTTTGAACCTGGCTCCTACGATTTGATCATTGCCACCAACGTGTTACACGCCACGGCCGACATGCGCCACACACTGCGCAACGCCAAAGCCGCGCTCAAGAAAAACGGCGCCTTGTTCCTCAACGAAATCAGCAACCAGGTTCTGTTCGATCACCTGACCTTCGGCTTGCTCGACGGCTGGTGGCTGTATCAAGACAGCGCTTTGCGTTTGCGGGGCTGTCCCGGCCTCGACCCCGCGACATGGCACGACCTGCTGGTACAGGAAGGTTTCCACAGTGTGACCTTCCCGGCCGCGGTAGCGCACCACTTGGGTCAGCAAATCGTCTTGGCCGAAAGCGACGGTTTGGTGCGCCAGATCCAACCCGCCGCCGAGCCGATTGCCACGCCGACACTCACCGCGCCGGCGGTCGTAACCCAAGCCGCCGCCACGGGCCGGGAAGACCAACTGGCCGCGATCATTCGCGAAAGCCTCGCCGCCGCCTTGGACACGCCACCCGCGTTAATTCACGACACCCGGTCCTTCGCCGATCTGGGGGTGGATTCCATCAGCGCGGTCGGCATCATCAACCACATCAATGAACGTTGTGGCTTGTTGCTGCCAACCACCACGCTTTTTGATTTCCCCAACCTCGACCAGTTGACCGAGTTTCTTTTGACCGAGCATCAGCCGCTTCTCAGCACAGCCCAGGGTGCCGACCAAACGCAAGCCGACGTCGACGACAACCGGCGCCGCGCCGGCATTCGCGCTTGCCTTGCCGACAGCTTGGCGATGCCGCAACAAAAAATCCGCGACGACCGAGCTTTCTCCGAGTACGGCGTGGATTCGATCCTGGCCGTCGAGCTGATTAACCGCATCAATCAAACCTTTGACGTCCTGCTGCAAACCACCGTTCTGTTCGATCACAACACGGTCGACCGCCTGAGCGATCACCTCGAAAAGATGCAAGCAGGGCCCGCCCAAACGGCACAACCCGTGCTCGCGCCGAGCCCGAGCCCGAGCCAGGCGCAACCCGTGCCGAACGAAGCAGGCCGCTACCGTCATTGGCAACTGCGCGGCCCCGGCGAGATCGACGATCTGGTGCTGACCAGCTCCGCCCTCGAACCCTTAACCGCCGACGCCGTGCGCATTAGGGTTCACGCTTTTTCGTTGAACTTCGCCGATTGGCTGTGTGTGCGCGGCCTCTATCCCAACATGCCGCCCTACCCGTTCACGCCCGGCGATGAAGCCGCCGGTGTCGTCGAAGCCGTCGGCAGTGCGGTCACGCGTTTCCAAGTGGGCGATGCCGTGGTCTGTCTCACCCCCGCTTGCCACGCCGAGGTGGTCACCTGTCCGCAAGATCGGGTATACCCCAAGCCGTCGTCGCTGTCCTTCGAGGAAGCCTGTTCGCTGCCAATGGTGGCCCTGACCATGCTGCACGCCTTCCGCAAAGCCGACGTCCAACCGGGAGAGCGGGTTCTCATTCAAACCGCCGCCGGCGGCATTGGCTTGGTCGCGGTCCAATTAGCCCAACACGCCGGCGCCGAAATTTTCGCCACGGCCGGCAGCGCAGCCAAGCTGGATTACCTGCGCGGTCTGGGTGTGGCCCACGGTATCAATTACCGCGAAACAGATTTTGAACAAGAGATTCAGCGCCTGACCCATGGTGAAGGCGTGGACGTGGTCATCAACACGCTCGCGGGTGACGCGGTCCAAAAAGGGTTGAACCTGCTGCGTGCCGGCGGCCGCTATATCGAAATCGCCATGGCCGCGCTGAAATCGGCGCGCGCCGTCGACCTCTCGGTTCTGAACCGCAACCAAACGTTTATCAGCATCGATTTGGGCCTGTTACGGCAGCAACAACCAGAACGCATTCGCCGCGATTGGGAAACCATGAACGACTTGCTGGCGCAAGGCGTGCTCCGCCCCACCATCAGCCATCGCTTCCCGTTCGCCGCCTACCGCGACGCCTACCGCGCCCTTGCGCAACGGACAACCATCGGCAAGGTGGTGGTCCAGGTGGCCGCAACCGCGCCACCCAAGGACACCCAGCCCCGCAAGGCGCCGGGCGAGAAAGCGACCTCATCCACACGCGAACCGATTGCAATCATTGGTGTTAGTGCCCGCTTCGCGCATTCCCCCGACCTCGACGCCTTTTGGCGGAACTTGGCGGCGGGTCGGCATTTGGTCGACGAGGTGTCGCGCTGGGATCTGGGTGCGAAAGAAGGCGACAAGGGCCGCTGCCGGTTCGGCAGTTTCCTGGAAGACTACGCCCACTTTGATGCGGCGTTCTTCAACATCACCGAAGAAGAAGCGGTCTACATGGACCCCCAACAACGGCTGTTCCTAGAGGAAGCGTGGCACGCGTTGGAAAATGCGGGCCACTGTGGCGAAGCCATACGGGGCAGCCGGTGCAGCGTTTACGTGGGCGCGATTCGCGGCGATTACCCCAACCTGTTTACCGAGACCCCGCCCGCCCATGCCTTCTGGGGCAACGAGGCGTCGGTTATTCCGGCCCGAATTTCCTACCTGCTGGATTTACACGGGCCGGCCGTCGCCGTCGACACCGCCTGTTCCAGTTCATTGAGCGCGATTCACTACGCCTGTGCCGATCTGTGGTCGGGCCTCGCCGAAACCGCCGTCGCGGGCGGCGTGTTCGTGCAACCAACGCCCGAGTTTTACCGCGCCTCCGACGACGCCGGCATGTTGTCCCCCAGTGGTCGCTGCTACAGTTTCGACGCGCGGGCCGACGGCTTTGTGCCAGGTGAAGGCGTCGGCGCGCTGGTACTCAAACCGCTGAGCGCGGCCCAGGCCGACGGCGATCACATCCACGGCGTCATCCTCGGTTGCGGCGTCAACCAAGACGGCGGCACCAACGGCTTAACCGCGCCGGGTGCCCGCTCGCAAGAACGCCTGCTGCGCCAGGTCTACCAACAGTTCCAAATCGATCCCGAACAGATCACCATGGTCGACGCCCACGGGACCGGTACCCGCCTGGGCGACGCCATTGAATTCGAGGCCCTGACGCGCGCCTTCGACAGCGACAAAACCGGTTTCTGTGCGTTGGGTTCGGTCAAAAGCAACATCGGCCACGCCGCCACCGCGTCCGGTTTGTCCGGTTTGGTAAAAGTGCTGCTGGCCCTGCGCCACCAACAGATTCCCCCTTCCCTGAATTTCCAATCCTCGCCACTGCCGCTGCAAGACAGCCCTTTCTTCATCAACACCCACTTGCGACCCTGGTCGGTACCCACGGGTCAACACCGCATCGGCGCGGTGAGTTCCTTTGGGTTTAGCGGTACCAACGCCCATGTCGTGCTGGCCGAGGCGCCGACGGTTAGCCGTCACCACGCGCCGCAATCGGCCTGGTTGATCACGCTTTCGGCGCGCAGCGATGAACAGTTGCAAACACGGGTGGACGACCTGATCCGCCACCTTGGCGACGGTGCCGACCACGATCTCGGCAACATCAGTTTTACCTTGCTTACGGGGCGGACCCACCACCACCATCGCCTGGCTTGCCTGGCCGGTTCCCTTGCGGACTTGCTCGCTGCGCTCACGACTTGGCGCGACAAGGGTGTTGATCCACGGGTCGCGGTGCGCGCGTTGCCCGAAGGCCGCGCGGCATCCAAAACCTTGCGCGAGGCTGGCAACCGCCTCATCGAAACCTTCCCCACGGCGACCGAACCCGCCGCGCTGTTGCGCCAAATTCGGGACTACTACCTGCAAGGTTGCCGCTTGAATTACGGCGATTTGTTCGGCACGGGTTTCACCCGGGTGCCACTACCCACCTACCCCTTTGCCCGCAAGCAGTTTTTGCCCGAAACAACACCCCTGACCGAGATAAAAACGGCGCCGGCGCAACAGGTACAAGAGCAGGAACAGGACCAAGATACGCACATTGAGATGGTGCGCGCCTGGGTCGCCGAACACTTAAACAAACCGGCCGCAACCCTCGATCCAACGCTTAGCTTTTTCCAACTGGGCATGGATTCGTATGGGCTCAACGCCCTCGCCGACCGGCTCGCCCAACACCTCGGCCGGTTCCCCACCACCTTGTTCTTCGAATACATTTGCATCGCCGACCTCGCCGCCTACTTGGCCGACCAACATCCCGACCTTTCTTTCACCCCGTCCACGGCAGCGCCGTCCGTGCGCCCGCAACCCAACGCCGCCGGCCGTGCGCCCGCCGTCCAACCGGCGACGGCCGATATCGCGGTGATTGGGATCTCGGGCGCCTTCCCCCAAGCGGAAAACCTGGCGGCCTTTTGGGACAACATCCTCGCGGGAACCGATTGCGTTACGCCGGTTCCCGAAAACCGCTTCCCGGTCGACGCCGCCCAGCCGCACTGGGTCGGCGGCTTCCTGAGCGATATCGACCACTTCGATCCGCTGTTTTTTGGGATATCCCCACGGGAAGCCAAACTGTTGGATCCGCAACAACGGCTGTTGCTCCGCCATGTCTGGCAGGCACTCGAAGACGCCGCCGTCGCGCCCGACCAGTTGCGCCGCCGCCCGACCGGTATCTTCACGGCACTGGCCGCTTGCGAAGCCTACGAACAACAGGCGTGCCTGGCCGCGGGCGAGCACGCCGGCTTGGCCGTGCAGGGCGCCGCCGCCCTACCCAACCGCATCGCCCAGCTCCTCGATGTGTGCGGCCCCGCCGCCAACGTAGAAAGTGCCTGTACCTCGTCGCTGCTGGCGCTGCACCACGCCGTTCAAGCCATCCAATCGGGATCCTGCGACCAAGCAGTGGTCGCCTGCGCCCACCTCATCTTGACCGCCGATGGTTTTATTGAAAACGAACGTCTCGGCAACCTGAGCCCCAGCGGTCGGGTCCATTCATTCCAAGCCGAGGCCGATGGTTTTGTGCGCAGCGAAGGCGTCGGTGTGGTGCTGCTCAAGCGCTTGGATGCGGCCGAGGCCGACGGCGACCGCATTCAGGCCGTCATTAAAGGCAGCGGTGTCGCCGCCGGCGGGCGCGCGATGTCGTTAACCGCTCCCAACGCCAAAGGCATGCGCCTCGCCGTGCAAAACGCCTTACGCGCGAGTCAGGACGCGGTCGAGGTCGATTACATCGAAGCCCACGGCACGGGCACGGTGCTCGGCGACAGCATTGAGATCAGCGCACTCCGCGACGGCTACCAGGCACATGGGCGGCGCGACAGCGCCAACCCGATCCATGTGGGCTGTGTGAAACCCCTGATCGGTAACAGTGAAATCGCCGCGGGCATGGCCGAGTTCCTGAAAGTGGTGCTCGCCCTGCGCCACCAAGTCCTGCCAGGCATTCCCGCATTTCGCGAACCCCATCAACAAATCGACCTGCGGGCGCCCTTCCAAATGACCGGCGCCAACCAGCCCTGGCCACAAGGGCGCGATCAAGCGGGCCGGCCGCGCCCACGCCGGGCCGGCGTTAACAGTTACGGTATTGCCGGCACCAACGCGCATTTGCTGGTCGAAGAATATGCGCCGGCACCACGCAGCCGCCCGGTGCCTGACGGCGCGCACCTCATCGTCCTCTCGGCGCCCAGCGAGGAACGGCTTCGCGTCGCGGCGGCCCAGCTCTTGACCTGGCTCGAACAGCCGGATCAAACCGAGGCGCAAGGGTTCTGCTTGGCCGATCTGGCCTACACGCTGCAAGTCGGTCGCCAAGCCATGACGCACCGTTTGGCGCTGGTCGTCGCGGACACCTCGGCGCTCACCGCGGGGTTGGCCCGTTGGCTGGCGGGCAACGCCGACGCAACCACCTACCAAGCCGATCTCGATATGTCGGCAGCAGCACCCAGCGGCGCGAAAAGCGCCGCCGCAACGCATGACGCGGCCGAACTCGCCGCCCACTGGGTGCACGGCGGCGCGGTCGATTGGACGTCCAATCGCACCCACCTGCGCCGCATCAAAGCGCCCGGTTACCCTTTCCGCACCGAACGTTACCCCATCCAAGTGAACCCGGTTCGCACTCAAGCGGTTGCGCCGGCAAAACCGGCCCCAGACCACAACGAAGACGCGGGCGATTGGCTGCGGCAAACCGTCGCCGCCATCCTCGATTTAACGCCGGCGCAAATTCCGCCACGCAAGCCGCTGTTCCAGTTGGGTTTCACCTCCTTGGGCGCCCTCTCGCTGAAAACCGCGTTGGAACAACGAACCGGCACGCTTACCTCACTCGCCGCAATCAACATCTACAACTCGCTGGAAGAACTGGTCGAGAGCTTGGCGGTAGCCGGCACCGCCCCGCCACAAAAACCAACGGCGGTGGTACCCGAGATCCAGCCCGATCCGGCGGCACGGTTCCAACCGTTCCCGCTCAACGACATCCAGGAATCGTTCCTCTTGGGCCGCAACCTCGGTTTGGAAGAGGATCGCGTCGGTTGCCACATTTATACAGAGCTGGCCTTCGCGGAGCTCGACATTTACCGCCTCAACCAAGCATGGCAATCCCTGATCGACCATCACGACATGTTGCGGGTCGTTATTCACAACGACGGGACGCAACAGGTGCAGCCGCAAGCGCGTTACCGTTTCCGTGTCGGCGACTTGCGCCACCATGGCGCAAGCGAACGTGCGGCCCGGTTGACCAAAGTCCGCGAGCGCATGGCGCATCAGGTTTACCAGGTCAACCAATGGCCGCTGTTCGAAATTCGCGTCAGCCTGTGCCCCGAACACACGGTGGTCCACTTCAGCATGGATGAGTTGGTGTTCGACGCGGCCGCGATGGATTTGTTGTTCCACCAATGGCAGCTTCGCTACCAGGATCTCGCGGCGGCGCTACCGCAAACGGAAGTTAGTTTCCGCGACTATGTGCTGGCCTTGAAACGTTTTGAGCAAACGCCCCGTTATCGCGACGATTTGGCCTACCACCTGGAAGCCCGCCGCCGGCAGCCGCTCCCCTACGGTCCAGCCCTGCCGCTGCGCGCCCACCTGGAAAAACAGGGCAACCGCTTTAGCCATCTGGAAGCGGCGCTCTCCGCTGAAACCTGGCACGCCCTGAAGCAAAACGCGGCTGCGCGTTTGGTTTCGCCGAGTGCCTTGGTGCTCGGCGTGTTCACCGGGGTGCTGCAAGCCTGGTGCGGACCGGAACCCTTCTCGCTGATCATGACCCGCGCCAACCGCGAAACCATCCACCCGGATTTACCCCGTGTGGTCGGCCCATTCATCTCGACGAGCATTCACATCACCCCCGCCCAAAGCGCCGTCGATCAGCTCGTGCGCGCGACCCAAACCCATTTAACCGAGGACCTGGACCACGGCAGCGTCGGCGGCATTCGCCTGCTGCGTGAATTGCGACGCCGCCGTCTGATCGACAAACGTCATTTCCTGCCGGTGGTGTTCACCTCCTTGCTGGGCCACCCAACCCTACCGGCCGATGCGGGTTTTCGGAATGAAATCACCTACTTCCAAACCCAAACGCCCCAGGTCTACCTGGACCACCAGGTCCGTGAACAAGACGATCAGCTCATCATTCGCTTCGACGTGATCAAGGACTATTTTGAACCGGGTTTCATCGACGCGTTTTTCCAGCATTACCGCGCGGTCCTGACCGACTTGGCCGCCGAGGCGCACTGGGACCGCGTCATCGAAGCCCCGCCGCGCAATCGCGCCCAACCCGGCGATGCACCGAACCGCTCGCGCGACCTAACGCCGTTCGGCTTGACCGATCAGCAACAGGCCTATGCGTTTGGACGCTCCCAATTCGGCGCCGGCACCAATACCCAGGTGTACACGAGTTACGACGCCGATTTTCTCGATGTGCCCCGCTTGGAACGCGCCTGGGCTCAGGTTCTGGCCGTCCACGATATGTTGACGACCCGCATACTCAGCGACGGCACGGCCCAGCCCCTAAGCCACGCCGAATACCCGATCCCGGTCCGCGACTTGCGCCACCTGAGCGAACCCGCCCGCCAAACGGCCTTGGCGGACATCGAAACGGCGATGATGACGCGCATCTGCCCGCTGGACGAGTGGCCTTATTTTGAAGTACGCGTCTCCCGCCTGCCCGACCGCTGGCGCATCCACCTGACCATCGACATGATGATTGCCGACGGTCCCAGTATCGACCTGATCCTCAACGATTGGTTTGCCTTTTACCGCCGACCCGATCGGTTCATGCCGCCGCCGGCCTACAGCTTCCGCGACTACATCGCCGCGCAAACGGCGTTCCGCAGCAGCGACGCCTTCCGCGCCGGTCAGGCCTACTGGAAAAGGCGGTTCGCCACCATGCCCACCGGTCCCCGTTTTCCCGGTCAACCGGACGGGTCGACGGCGACGCCGCACCGTCTGAGCGCGTCCATCGACGGCTGGTCGACCCTGCGCGAGGCCGCCGAACGTTTGTCGGTCTCACCGGGAATGATCCTGCTGACCGCCTATACCGATGTCCTGGCGGCCCATGCTGTAGAACACCCCTTCACCGTGGTGATTCCTTGTTGGCAGCGGCCGCCGCTGCACCCGGCCGTCAACGAGGTGGTCGGCGACTTTACCGCCATGAGTTGGCTGGTGGTTGATACGCCCCACGGCAATTTCGAAGCGCGGGTACGCGCAACCCACGCGGCGGTCCAGCAAGACCTGGCCCACCTGCGGGTCAGCGGCCTGGCGGCCCTGCGTCGGGTTGCCGCCAAACGCGACATCGCTTTTCCCGTGGTGTTTACCGATCTCAGCATCCACCCCGGCCCCGATCTACCGGACGGCTTCCGCCCAGGCCGCTCGCTCAGCCGCACGCCCCAGGTCCAGCTCGACAACATCAGCTCGGAACACGGCGATCGCTTGGACATCGCCTGGGACGTCCACCCCAACCAACTACCCATGGACCTCGTCACCCACATGTTCGCCGCCTACCGCGACCAGGTGCACGACCTCATTCGCGATCCGGCCGCCTGGCTGCGCGCGATTCAACCATCCCAAGCCTCCGACGACGGCACCGCCGCCGTTGCCGGCAAACTGGAGTCGGCGGAATGAGCCTTTCCCCTTGTCTTCACGAACTCATTGAGCAACAACTCGCCGCCGCACCCGATGCGGTCGCGTTAGTCTACGCCGGCGACGGCGCCTCACTGACCGCCGCTGAATTGAACCGTCGCGCCAACCGCCTGGCCTGGTACCTGCGCGAGCTGGGCATCGGTCCCAACGTCTGTGTGGCGATTTTGATGGACCGCTCCCTCGCCGCCATGGTCGCGTTCCTCGGCGTTCTCAAAGCCGGCGGCGCCTACTTACCGCTCGATCCCGATTTTCCCGAAGCACGGCTTCACATGATTATCGAAGACGCCGAGGTGCCGGTGGTGCTGGCCGACCGCGGCTACCTTTCCCGAATCAACAACTTTGACGGCACGGTCCTGGCGCTTGAAGGCGACGTCGACGAGCTCACACTTGACGGCAACACCATCGCGCTGAACACCACAAAGGAAACCGATCCCCCACCGTTCGCCACCAGCAACGACCCGGCCTATGTCATCTACACTTCCGGCTCGACCGGGAAACCCAAGGGCTGTATCATCCCGCACCGCGCCATTGTCAACCGGCTACTGTGGATGAAAAACCAGTACGGCGTGAGCGCTCAGGACCGCATCCTGCAAAAAACGCCGTTTACCTTTGACGTCTCGGTTTGGGAACTGTTCCTGCCCATGCTGAGCGGGGCGCGTTTGGTCATCGAACGGCCAGGCGGCCACAAAGACAATGCCCGACTGATTCAAACCATTCAGACCGAAGGCGTGACCATCTGCCATTTTGTGCCCTCGATGCTGCGGTTCTTCCTCAACCAGGCCGGCGTCGAGGCCTGTACCGGCCTGAGCCGCGTTTTTGTCAGCGGCGAAGCACTCAGCCATGACTTGATGGTGCGTTTCCGTCAACTGCTGCCCGCGCAGTTGCACAATCTCTACGGCCCCACCGAAGCGGCCGTGGACGTCAGCTTCTGGGCCTGCGAGCCCCGCCCCGACGGGCTGGTGCCCATCGGCAAGGCCATCGACAACATCACCCTGCGCATTCTGGACGCCCAGGGCCATCCCGTTGAAGCGGGCGAAGCGGGCGAGTTACACATCGGCGGCGTGGGCCTGGCCGACGGTTACCTCAACCGCCCGCAACTGACGCGCGAACGTTTCATCCGCGACCCCTTTGACGCCGACCCGCGCGCGCGCCTGTACAAAACCGGCGACAAGGTGCGCCGCTTGGAAGACGGCAACATCGCTTTTTTGGGTCGTTTGGATTTTCAGGTGAAAGTGCGCGGGTTGCGGATTGAATTGGGTGAAATCGAAGCGGTCTTGCGCCGTCACCAAGCGGTGCGTGAAGCGGTGGTGCTGGTGCGCGAAGCCGACAGCGACGATCCGCGTTTGGTGGCCTATATCGAAGCGGATGAAGGGGTCACCGCCCGTGAACTGCGCGCCTTCGCCAAAACCGAACTCCCCGAGTACATGCTGCCGAACCGCGTGGTGAACCTGCCCAAGTTGCCCGTCACCCGCCACGGCAAGGTCAACCGCGCCGCGCTACCGTGGCCCGTCGACGCCGTCGAGACGGCGGCGACAGTCCCGCTTGCAACCGCGCCTGCCACGCCGGCCCAACCGGAAAACGCGCTGAGCACGACCTTGCTCGGTTATTTCGCCGACGCATTAAAGGCACCCGACTTGGGCGTCGACGAGGATCTTTTTGATCGCGGCGCCACGTCCTTTACCATGGTCCGCATTGTTGAAATCCTGCAACGCGAACACGGCGTTCGGGTGCCGATGGATGTGTTTTTGGACGCGCCCACCGTGGCCGGCATCGCCGCCGCAATTAACGCGAACCATCAGCCGTCGCCAGGCGTCGTGCTGCAACACCGCGCCCCGGCGGCCACCCTGCCCGCCCCTCCAGCCCTCGACGCGGCACCCGCGCCGGCGGCGACAAACATGGCGCAATTAACCGCCCTGGTCGCAGAGATCCTCCAAACCGAGGTCCAGCCGAGCGACGATCTCTTCGATCTCGGCGCGACCTCGTTCACCATGGTTCGCATCGTGACATGCATTCAAGAACGTCTCGGCGTCACCTTGCCGATGGATGTTTTTCTGGATCACCCCACCGTGGCCGGCATCGCCGACCACTTGGCGCGCAACCAACCGGCCGCAACGGCGACGGCGGCCACCCCCAGTGGCCGCCGTGCCGTCGCGCTCCCCGAACCAGTCGCCGGCGCACCGGCGCCGCAACCCAAGCCCGACTCGGACGGCCCCGTCGACCGCGACCGTCTCGGTCGCTACCTTTCGTTATTACAATGTCACAACGGCAAATATCACTATGCCTCGGCGGGCGGACTCAACCCAATCCAGACCTACGTCTACGTGCGCGAGGTCGCCGATCTTCCGCCCGGCATTTACTACTATCACCCGCTGGAACACGCGCTTTATCCGGTGAACCCTGAGGCCGACATTCCGGCCGACGTTTTTTATGAACGCGATCGCACCCGCTTCGAAACCGCCCCCTTTGCGGTGTTCCTCGTCGCCCACCTGGACGCGATTGAGCCGGTTTACCAAGACGCGGCACCCAGCTTAACCGTGCTCGAAGCAGGTTACATGGCGCACGTGCTGACGGATCGCGCACCGACCTTCGGCCTGGAAGCGGTTTCGGCGCCAGGCGTCACCTTCGACGCGGTCGCGCCCCTGTTCCACAACGATCCCAATAGCCAATTTTTGCTGTGTCTGTTGGTCGGCGAGCGGTGCGATGAAACCCGCTCCAACCTGTGCACTTACCTGGCGCAAAACAACAGCCGCCCGTCGCTTTGTTTTTCCGCCTTTCTCAACCGGGCGGCGGGCACCTTTCCCACCCAGGAAGTGGCCGAACGCCTCCACCGCGAGAAACCGGCGATCCGGCGATTCCCCGCCGAGGTGCGCCCGATCGCGCTGGCAAACGAACCGGCCGACCCGCGTCGCTTAAACGCACGCGCCTGTCGCCGCGCCGTTTTCGAAGAGCCGGTCCCACTGGCGGATTTCGCCGCCTTGCTGGCGCTGTTACGGCCGGCGCCGGCGGACCGCAACGCGTTTACACCGCCGCTCACCGCAACCGTTTATGTGCGTGACAACGGGGTTGTCGGTTTGTCGCAAGGTCTGTACCGCTACGACGCCGACCATCACCAACTCGTGCCGCTGTGCGATCGTTTATCCCAGCCCCTCAAACACTGCTACACCCCGTTTAACCGCAAACACGCCGCGCGCGCCCGCTTCGCCTTGTTCCTCACCGCCGACCTCAAACGACTGCAACCGCTGTTTGGCGAAAACGCGACCTACGCCGCGCTCCTGGAAGCGGGACGAATCGGCCAGCGCTTGCTGGAACAACAAGCCGGCCACGAGCTCGGCATTTGTCCCATCGGCGGCATGTTGTTCGACAAAATTCGCGCCGACTTTGCCCTATCCGAAAACGAACCGCTCATTCACAGTTTTGTCGGCGGCCGGTTTGTGCTGGATCCGCCTCGGCCAATCGCGGCCGACGCGGCGCCATTAGCCGTTACCGCCCCTTCCGGCATGATGGACCTCGCCATTGTCGGCGCCGCCGGTCGTTTTCCGGGCGCGCCCGACCTCAACCGTTTCGCCGACAACCTCAGCCACGGCAAAGACGTGTTCAGCAGCCGTCGTTTCGATCCCGAAACGGGTTACCACGAGCAGGGCGCCCACCGCCATTTCGGCGGCTTCCTCGACGACATCCACCGTTTTGATTGCTTGTTTTTCGGTATCACACCCGTCGAAGCGCGCAGCATGGATCCCCAGGAACGGCTCATGCTGGAAACGGCCTACGCCTGCTTGGAAGACGCCGGCCGACCGCCGTCGCTGCAACGCAACGCGGGCCGAACCGGGGTTTACATCGGCGTCATGTGGGACGAGTACCAACACTATTCATCCGACGCCGCCCATCGCGGTGAAACGGAACAGGCCGCCGCCGATCACGCCGCCATCGCCAACCGCATTTCCTACTGCTTCGATTTCAAAGGTCCCAGCGTGGCGGTGAACACCTCGTGTTCTTCAGCAATGACGGCCTTGCACCACGCCTGCACCGCGCTGTGCAACGGCGAGGTCGACGCGGCCTTGGTCGGCGGGGTCAACCTGTTGACCCACCCCTACCACCAAAACCTATTGCGTCACCTCGACATGCTTTCCCCGCGCGACCAGTGCCGGGCCTTCGACCGCGAAGCCGATGGTTGGGTCGCGGGCGAAGGGGTTGGCGCGGTGTTGATCAAAACCCGGGCCGCCGCCGAACGCGACGGCGACACCATCCAAGCCCTCATTCGCGGCACCCACATCGGCCACAGCGGGCGAACCTCGCGTTTTGGCGCGCCAGGCACCGAAACCTTCCGCACCGCCATCGAGGCCACCTTGACGCGCCACCAAATCCCGGCCGCCTCGCTCGACTACATTGAAGCCGCCGCACCGGGTGCCGCACTGGCCGACGCCGCCGAATTCAACGCCCTTAACGCGGTTTTTGCCGGCCATGCCCCGCACGTGGGCACGGTGAAACCGGCCGTGGGTCATTTGGAATCCGCCGCCGCCATGTCTCAGATCGCCCGCGTCTTGCAGCAATTTCGCCGGCAACAGTTTTTCCCCTGCGCCGCACCCACGGCCTGGAACCCGCTCATTCAAACCGTCGAAAACGGCCCCGAACTGGTCACCGACCTGAAGCCCTGGCCGGCGCGCCGCGATGCCAACGGCGAACCCCAACCCCGCCGCGCCCTAATCAATGCTTTCGGCGCCACCGGGTCCAACGGGCACCTGATCCTGGAGGAAGCGCCGACGGTAACGCGGCCCGCCGACAGCGGCCCGGCCCTAATCAAATTGTCCGCTGATACGGCGGCGTTATTAACCGACCTGGCCCGCAACCTCGACCACTTCCTGGCGAACACCGAAGCCCCGCGTTTGTGCGACCTGGCCTTCACCCTCGACCAGGGCCGCGAACCCCGACGCGAACGGCTGGCCGCCGTGGTCGACAGCGTGGCGGCCCTGCAAACGGCGCTGCAAAGCTTCCTGGCAACGGGCGCGGGTTGGCTGCGCGGCACGGCTGCGCCGGCAGCCGACAGCGCAGCCGTCAACGAGGACGACCTCACCCGAGCCGCCCAGATTTGGATTGCGGGCGGCGCGGTAAAACTAACCTACCCGGCCGACGTGCGCCGCATTTCGCTGCCGACCTACCCCTTTGCCGGTGAGCGCCACCATATCGCCACACCAGCCGCGACACCGCAACCGCTCGCGGACGCGGCGGCGGAACACGAACCCATGCTGACCCGGCTCCTGCACCTGTTTGCCGAAGTCAGCGAAATTCCCGTCGCCCGCCTGGAGGCCGACGCGGGTTTCGAGAACTACGGCCTGACCTCGGCCATGATCACCCGACTCACGGCGTTGCTGGAAACCGAGCTGGGCACGCTGCCGAAAACCCTGTTTTTCCAATACAAAACCCTGCGCGACATCGCCGCGTACTTAACCTCACGCAACCGGCCGAGCAGCCGCACCCAGGTCACCCAACCGCCAACCAAAACACAAGAACCCATCGCCGTGGTGGGCATGGCCGGCCGTTATCCCGGCGCCGCCAACCTGACGGTCTTTTGGGAAAACCTAAAAAACGGGGTGGACGCGGTCGGTCCCGTGCCCGTTGATCGGTGGGGGTCGACGACGCTACCCGCCGGCCAAGCTGTTCACGGCGGTTGGATCGAAGATGTTTATGCCTTCGATCCTTTGTTTTTCAACCTAAACCCACGCGAAGCAGAACACATGGACCCTCAGGAACGGCTGTTTCTGGAAACGGCGTGGCACACGTTGGAAGACGCGGGTTATACGCCGGAACAACTGCGCGACCGCTTAGCGCGCCGGGTCGGCGTTTTTGCCGGCGTGATGTACGGCGAATACGCGTTGTTCAGCAACCCAACCCAACCCGACGGCCTGACGCTGAACAGCTCACTCGGTTCGATTGCCAACCGCGTCTCCCATGTCCTCGATTTGCACGGCCCCAGCCTGGCCGTCGACAGCCTGTGCTCTTCCTCGCTCACCGCGCTCCATCTGGCCGTCGCGAGTTTGCAACGCGGCGAATGTGAGGCGGCGTTGGTTGGCGGCGTCAACCTGTCGCTTCACCCCAACAAGTTCCACCTCCTCGGCGAACTCAACATGACGGCCAAAGACGGGCGCTGCCGCAGTTTCGGCGCCGGCGGCACCGGCATGGTTCCCGGTGAAGGGGTCGGCGTGCTGATGTTGCGGCCTTTGTCCGCCGCCCAACGCGACGGCGACCGCATTCACGGCATCGTTCGCGCCACCGCCGTCAACCACGACGGCCACACCCACGGTTTTACCGTGCCCAACCCCAACGCCCAAGCCGAGATGATCCGCGAGGCGCTAACCCGCGCCGACATTCCGGCGACCTCCATCTCTTACGTCGAAGCCCACGGCACGGGCACCCCGTTGGGCGATCCCCTCGAAATCGCCGGCCTGTCGCAAGCATTTGACACAGCGGAAACGGGTTACTGCGCCATCGGCTCGCTTAAGGCCAACATCGGCCACACCGAGGCCGCCGCCGGCATTGCCGGTCTCACCAAGGTCCTCTTGCAAATGAAACACGCGACCTTGGTGCCCAGCCTGCACGCCGCCGAACCCAATCCCGACATTCCTTTTTCGGAAACACCCTTCACCCTGCAACAAAACTGCAGTGATTGGACACCGCGCGAACGCGACGGTCGCACGCTGCCCCGTTTGGCCTGTATCTCATCCTTTGGTGCGGGCGGCGCCAACGCCCACGCGGTCCTGGAAGAATACCGCGCGACGGTGGCGCCCGCGCAAACACCGGCCGCCGTGGCGGTCGTTCTGTCCGCCCGTGACGAAGCCGCGTTGCTGCGCATGGTCGCCGACTTGCGTGGTTTCCTGGAAAACCACCCGCAAACGGCCCTAGCCGATCTGGCCCACACTCTCCAAGTCGGGCGTCGCGCAATGGAAGAACGCCTGGCCTTTGTGGCCCAGGACACGGCCTCGATCCTGACAACCCTGCGCGCTTTCGAAGCCGGTCGTGCCACCGACGTTGCGCGCGGCCGGGTCGGTACCGGCGCCAAGGGGTTCCCCCTGCTCGAGGACGATGAAGACGTCCGCGCGTTGACGGCCAAATGGCTCGCCGCCGGTCGTTTGGAAAAGATCACCGCGCTCTGGGTCAACGGGGTCGCCGTCGCTTGGCCCGAAATCAAAGGCGCGCAACGTATCGCGCTGCCAGGTTACCCCTTTGCGCGCGAAACCTACCGCCCACCGGCGATGCGTGGCGTGACCGCGTCCGCCGCCGTCCTGCATCCCCTGCTGCACCACAACACCTCCGATTTCTGGGAGCAGCGTTTCACCTCTCACTTTACCGGGAACGAATTCTTTTTGGCCGATCACCGGGTGGTCTTGGCCGAGCGCGCCGTGCCGGTCCTGCCCGCCGTCGCTTATTTGGAACTCGCCCGCGGCGCCGTTTGCCAAGCGACCGGGCACACCCAAACCAAGGTTACGCCGTCCATGGCATTCCAAAACGTGGTTTGGGCGACGCCGCTGGTGGTGGCCGACGGCGCCCAAAAGGTACATATCAGCCTGCGCCTTGAAGCCAACGCCGCACACCCATCGATGGAAGCCATTGCCTTCGAAGTCTTTACCGAAACCGAAGAACGGGTGGTTCACTGCCAAGGTCTTGCCTTCTTCAAGGAATGGGAACCCGTCGCACGCGATCTCTCTTTTGCGTCTTTGGCCCACCACACGACCGACCCGGACGCGCTTTACCGCGACTTTCGTGAATCCGGGCTGCAGCACGGTCCCGCTTATCGGGCAGTGAGCGCCTTGGTCCCGCTGCCGGACGAAAGCGCCGTAGCCGCCAAACTGGTGCTGCCGGCCTGCGCAAGCGCCGACGCCGAACAGTTCCAGCTCCATCCAGCCGTGATGGACGCCGCGCTGCAGGCTTCGGCCGCGTTGGTTCAAGACGGCGACAACGCACCCGCCCTGCCTTTTGCGCTCGATCGGCTGGAAATCCACGGACCCTGCACCCCGACCATGTGGGCCTATGTGCGTCCGAGTGGCGCGGGGTCGCGCGGGCGAATTCGCAAATGCGATATCGATCTCTGCGACGAGCGCGGGCAATGCCGCGTTCGCCTGCTGGGTTTTTCTTCGCGCTTACTGGAAACGCCGGAGCGGTCCCGTTTACAGCGCCAACAACCGGCTTGGGAAAACGTCGCCGTCCCGTCCCACTTAAACCCGCCGCCATACAGTGAACACCGCATCCTTCATGCACTCACCGAAGCGCCGGCCCAAGCCCAACGCCTGCCCGTCGCCAAGACGGCGGCGCACGGCTACACCGAAGCCGCCGTGATGGTTTTCGAGACCATCAAAACGATCCTGCAACGCAAGGAAACCACCAAGGTCCTGCTGCAAGTGGTCGTGCCGGCCGAAAGCAGCGTTTTGTCGGGTTTGATCGGACTGCTGCGCAGCGCTCACCGGGAAAACCCACGGTTGATCACGCAGCTCATTGAATTGGATCAGGCGGCGGCCGTCTCGGCGAAACACATTTTGGCAACCTGTGCGGCGCTGCCGGACCAGGACCACGTTCGCTACCTCGGCCGACAACGACAACAGCTAACCTGGCGTGAGGTCGCCGCGCCAGCGGACACGCGGCCGGCCCTGCGCCGGGACGGCGTGTATCTGATCACCGGCGGCGCCGGTGGATTGGGCCGACAACTCGCCGACCACATCGCCGAACAGGCCCCCGAGGCGGTTGTGTATTTGGTTGGACGCCGATCACAACCGAACCTTGTGCACAGGGGTCCGCGCCGGCACTACCGTTCTTGTGACATCAGCGACCACCAAGCCGTGGCGGCAATGATGACCGAAATCCGCCGTGAACAGGGCCGGCTCCACGGTGTCTTCCACGCGGCCGGTGTGCTGGACGACGCCTTCATCATCCACAAATCCAGCGCGGCTTTTCGCGCGGTGCTGGCGCCCAAGGTCGCCGGTACCTGGAACCTTGCCGAAACAGCCGGGAACCTCGATTTCCTGGCGCTGTTCTCCTCGACCGCGGGCCTTTTCGGCAATCACGGCCAAGCGGATTATGCCGCCGCCAACGGCTTCCTCGACGCCTTCGCCGCGTCTCACGCCGACGGCCGCGTTGTTTCCATTAACTGGCCCTTGTGGCGCGACGGCGGCATGGGTTTAAGCGACGACGCCGTGCAACAACTGGCCGAAACAGCGGGCGAAATCCCCCTGCCGACCCAACTCGGCTGGGCCGTGCTCCACCACGCACGTCAACTCGGTTTGACGCGCCTTTTGGTGCGCTACGGTAATCGGCTGCACCTGGGCGACGACGCCGCCCCCAAACCCATCAGCGCGCCGGCGGAACCAACCGCAACCACGGCGACCACGCCCCCGGAGAAAGCCCACGCCTACTTCAAAAATCTGCTCGCCGAAACCCTCAAGCTCCCGGCCGACCGCATCCGGGTGGAAGAACCCCTCGAACGTTACGGCATCGACTCCATTCTCGTCACGCAAATGACCAATACCTTGGAAACGGTGTTTGGCTCGCTTTCCAAAACCCTGTTCTTCGAATACCAAACCCTGGCGGAGTTGGCCGACTATTTCCGCAACCACCACGCAGCTCGGTTACAGGCGCTCCTCCACGGCGCGTCGCCCCAACAAGAAACGGTCACCGAACGTGCGCCGCTCAAACCGGCAAACACGCGCGCACCGCGTTTCCAGCACGGGCCGCGTTTGCTGCCAAAGACACCGGCCCGCGACGAACAGGACGGCATCGCGGTGGTCGGACTGGCCGGCCGTTATCCCCAAGCCGCCGATCTGACGGCCTTCTGGGACAACTTGGCGGCGGGCCGCAACAGCATTACCGAAGTACCCACCGAACGCTGGGACTGGCGCCACTGGTTCAGCGAAGACGCGACCCAAACCGGCGTGCACCGCTCGCGCTGGGGCGGATTCCTCGACGATATCGCCTGTTTTGATCCGCGCTTTTTTAACATTGCCCCGCGCGACGCTCGTTTCATGGATCCCCAGGAACGCCTTTTCCTTGAGAGCTGTTGGCATGCCATGGAAGACGCCGGTTACCGCCGCGACGGCTTACCCGAACGGGTCGGCGTGTACGCGGGCGTGATGTACGGGGAATACCAACTGATCGGTCTGGAAGCCAGCCCGGAAGGACGCCGGACCGCCACGTCCAACCTCTACGCCAGCATCGCCAACCGCGTGTCCTACACGCTGAACCTGCGCGGGCCCAGCATGACGGTCGATACCATGTGTTCCAGCTCCTTAACCTGCCTCGACCTGGCCATGCGCGACCTGTACCAGGGACGCACCGACATGGCGTTCGCGGGCGGCGTGAATCTGAACCTGCACCCCAACAAATACACCATCCTCAGCGACAGCCAATTCATCGCCACGCGCGGTTTCTGCGAGAGCTTCGGGCAAGGCGGCGACGGCTACATCCCCGGCGAGGGTGTGGGCGTGGCGGTCCTGAAACGCCTGAGTGACGCGCGCCGCGACCACGACCACATTTACGGTGTGATTGTCGGCGCCGCCGTCAACCACGACGGAAAAACAAACGGTTACACCGTGCCCAACCCGCGCGCGCAAGCGGCGGTCGTACACGAGGCCCTGCGCGAAGCCGGACTCGCGGCGGAAGCCGTCACCTACGTCGAAGCCCACGGTACCGGCACCAAACTCGGCGACCCCATCGAAATCAACGGCCTGACGCGCGCCTTCAGCCACAGCACCAAGCGCACCGGTTTCTGCCTGATCGGATCGGCAAAATCCAATATCGGCCATTGCGAATCGGCGGCGGGCATCGCGGGCGTCACCAAGGTGTTGCTCCAATTGAAACACGGCCAGGTTGCCCCTTCGCTGCATTCGGCCACACTGAACCCCAACATCGACTTTGCCGCCACCCCGTTTGTGGTGAACCAAACCCTGCGCCCCTGGCCACGTCCCGAAAACGGCGGCCCCCGTGTGGCGGGCATCTCCTCTTTTGGCGCAGGCGGCGCCAACGCCCACCTGCTGATTCGCGAGGAAACCCCACCGCAACGCACCGCGCAAAGCGGCACTTGGCCGGTGCTGTTGTCGGCAATGGATGACACGCGCCTGCGCGAACAAGCCCAACAACTGTCGGCATGGCTTGATCGCGTTGACGGTCCGGCCGACACCCAGGTCGAACTGTTTATCCGCAATGAATTGGCCGCACTGCTCCAGGTCGAGGCCGAGGAACTGGAACGGGACGTACCGCTGGCGGAATACGGCATTGAAGCGGTGCATCGCCACCGTTTACACGAACGATTGGCCGAACGGTTCGACGTTCACCAGCCCATCCCCACCGGCACCACCATCGCCGCCATCAGCCGCCAGTGGGCAGGATCCGCCAACCAAAGCGCGCCGCCGTTCGTCGATCTGGTGTATACCCTGATGGTGGGCCGCGAGCCACTGCCCGCCCGGCTCTGCCTGCTCGCGGACGGCTACGGCGCCCTGCGCAGCGCGTTACAGCACTTCCGCGACGGTCGGCCGAGCGACGCGGTTGCGACGGCGCGGGTCTCCATCGACGACAGCGACGCGGCGTTCACAAGCAACCAGCTCGCGACCTGGATGACCGCCCGCCGTTTCGATCGGCTGCGCGACGCCTGGCTCGAGGGCGCCGATCCCGACTGGGCGCAGCTCTGGCCCGATCCCTCGGACAAGCCGTTCCGCGTGAGCCTGCCAACCTATCCCTTTGCCCGCAAACGCTACTGGTTACCAGAAAAACAAAGCCAAGCCGAAACCAGCCAGGCGCCAAGCGCCACAGCGACACAGGATGACCTGGAATGGCTGGCGGTCGCGGAAACCTACCGCGCGAAACCCTTCCCCGAGGGTTTCGACTGGCAAGCCGCACTCCGCCAAAAAGACGGCAGCCGCATTGCGGTAGTGGCCGAAAAAGAAGACGCGGAGGCCCTGGCGTCCCTGCTGACGCAACTGGGTCAATCGCTGCCCAAAGGTTTTGCACTTGAAGTGGTGACACCGTCTGCGCTTGACGCCGATTTCGCCTTTGCCGCACGACCCGACGTGGTGCTCTGCCACACACCGCTTCGGCCCGCGACAGCAGCGGCGCAACCCGTCGAAACCGATGTCGCAGCGGTGTTTTACCTCAGTCGCGCCCTCATGCACGCGGCCTGGAACAAACCCATCCAATTGTTCCACCTTCACCAAAGCGACGAATCGCAACCACGGCTCGACCTACAGGCGCTGGCCGGTTTCTTAAAGTCGGCCGTGTTGGAAAACGAACGCCACCGCTGGACCTGCATCGACGCCGAACGCGACCTCGCGGTCAGCCCGGCCCAGTGCCTCTTGCAGGAATGGCTGGCGGCAACCGCGCATGGCGCGACCCCGTTTCAGGCGGTCCGCTACCGGGCCGGGCACCGGCTCAGCGCCGTGCTGGAAGAAACCCCCCTCGCGCAAGCCGACACTCCGATCTTCCGCGCAGGCGCCACCTATCTGCTCACCGGCGGGTTGGGTCCCGTCGGCATTTTGTTGTGCCGCGAATTGGCGCAACGTTACCAAGCGCGTCTGGTCATTCTTTCGCGCGGCGCGCTGGACGACCAACGCCGTCGGCAATGTCGGGACTTGGAAAACTTGGGTGCTTCGGTTCACTACCATGCGGTGGATATCGGCGACCGCGACGCGTTGCGCCAAACGCTGGCCCAGGTCAAAACCGAGGTCGGTCCCTTGCATGGCGTGATCCACTTGGCGCGTTTGGTGGAAGACGCGCCGATTCTCACCAAAAGCTGGGCGAGTTTCCAACGGGTGCAACAGGCCAAGGTACAGGGCACCTGTTACTTAGACGAACTGACCGCCGAAGAACCGCTCGACTTTTTTGTGTTGTTCTCGTCCATGGCCGCCTTCGGCATTCGCGGCTCGGCCGATTACGGTTATTCAGCCGCCTTCCAGAACGCCTTTGCCGCGTGGCGCCGCCGTTTGCAGGAACAACGGCAACGCCAGGGCCACACCGGCGCCTTGTGCTGGGGTTTTTGGACCGTCGACCGCTACCTGCCGGCCAACCGCGAAAACGTGATTACCGAATCGGGTTACGCCCCAATCGACATGGCGGCCGCCTTCCCCAAAATCAGTGTCGGCTGCCGCCACGCGGCCGCCGCCGTCGGCCTGATGGGGATCCGCGACCGCGACAAGGTTTTGCAAGGTTTGGGTTTGGCGCCGCAACAGCCGCCGACCCGCGCGGAAATCATCGCGACCCAAATCGCGCACTGGGAACAGCGCCTGCAACGTCAAGGGGTGCCCCTCAGCGTCGACGAGATGCGGGCCTTTATTGCCGAGCGCGAGATCGCCGACATGGCGTCGGACCTGGTGGCGCGACTCCACCAATTGCTGTTTCCCCAACCGGCCGCCCCAGCAACCCCTTCGGTGGCCGACACGCGGCCGCAACCAACCACAACACCCAAACCAACCGCAACGGCAAGCTCGCCGGGCACCGCCGCCGCCGACGTCGCGATCGTCATCCGCGCGGCACTGAGCGAGGTATTGGAAATCGAGGACATCGACGACCAACACGCCTTCCCAGACTACGGTTTGGACTCCATCTCCGGCATGCGGCTCGCCGTCATGCTGGAAAAGAAACTCGCGCGGGAAATCGACGCCCAATGGCTGATTGATTTCCCAAGCATCAACACTTTATCCCACCATCTGGCCGCCGAGTCGCGGCCCGTCTTGAATTGAGAGGAAAACCATGGGCGCAACGGTAGAAGAACTTTTGGGCATCAAAACGCCGGCGGCGGAAAACCGGCGAGAAACGACGCGACACACACCGGTCGATCAGAAAATTGCCTTTAGTTTTCTGTTCTTTTCGGATGTTCGCAAAGACGTCTCGGACGAACAGAAATACGCATTCATGCGCGATGTCACCCTGTTCGCCGACAAGGAGGGTTTCACCTCGATCTACCTGCCCGAACGCCATTTCTACGAGTTCGGTTCCATCTACGCCAACTCGGCGGTGATGGCGGCCTATTTGATTCCGCAAACCAAAAACATCCGCTTCCGCACCGCCGGCGTGTCGTTGCCGTTACACCATCCCACCGAAGTCGTCGAATGGTGGGCCATGAATGACATCCTCTCCGGCGGTCGTGTCGATCTCGGTTTCGGCTCGGGCTGGAACAAACCCGACTTCATCCTGGCCCCCGACCATTACGAGAACCGCCGCGAAATCTGTTCCGACCGAATCGAGCAGGTACGGCGACTCTGGCGCGGTGAAACGCTGACCTACCCCGGTCCCGGCGGCGAGGATTTTCCCGTCACGGTTTTCCCGCGTCCGCTGCAAAAAGAGCTCAATGTGTGGCTGCTGGTCGCCAAAAACCACGACGCGTTCATCCACGCCGGCCGCATGGGCTACAACATTTTCACCATGCTTTACGGCAACAATTTGGAAGCCATGCGCAAACCAATTCAGTTGTACCGCCAGGCACGCGAAGAAGCGGGCCACGATCCGCAAGCGGGAGTGGTGTCGCTGATGTTGCACACGCTCGTCCACGAAGATCTCGACCTGGTCCAGCGCGAGGTGGAAACGCCGTTTAAGGCCTACATCAAAAGCGCCTTGGACGCCCACGTCAAAGCGGCGGTGGTGCCGGGCGAAACGGTCACGGAAGAAGAGAAACAAAAGATCCTGGCCTACGCCTACCAGCGTTACTTCAAAACCAGCGGCATCTTCGGCAGCATCCAACACGGCCGCACCATTATCGAAGAGGCGATCGACGTCGGTGTCGACGACATCGCTTGTCTGGTGGATTTCGGCGTCGACTACGACGTGGTCCACCAATCGCTGCCCTACCTCAAGGAACTGATCGCACCCTACATCAAACGCAACCGTTAATTGCCGGAGCCCGCTCATGATGCAGCCATCCATGGTCACCCCCACGCCAACCGTTCCCACCGCGAGGGGGTTTCACCCATGAACCTCGAAACCCAACGACAACAGCTCGCCGCCTTATTTCGCGACCGCCAACCCGAAAACCAAGCCGAACCGATGGCCCTGGTCGGCCTGGCCGGACGTTATCCAGGTGCGGCCGACATCGACACCTTCTGGCGCAACCTCGTCGCCAACCGCAACTGCCTGCGCGATATCGGCAACGACCGTTACGATGTCGCCGCGTTTGCGGGTGATCCCAAAACCGACGTCGGCAAAACGGATATCCGCCACTTCGGCTTGCTCGACGATATCTACCGTTTCGATGCGCGTTTCTTCGGGATCTCCAACCGAGAAGGCGAGGTCATGGATCCCCACATGCGGTTGCTGTTGGAAAGCATGTGGTCCTGCATTGAAAACGCGGGTTACCAGCCGCGCGCCCTCAACCGCAAAACCGGGGTTTTCGTCTCGTTTTACAACCACGAATACGGCGATTTACTGCGCGACCTGGAAGTGGACAAAGCCAGTGAGATCTACCTGGGCACGGGCACCGTCGGCGCCTTGTTCGCCAACCGCATCTCCTATGTTTTGGGGCTCAACGGACCCAGCGAAGTTTACGACACGGCCTGTTCCACCGTGTTGGTCGCCCTGCACCGCGCCATCCAAGCCATTCGTGCGGGCGATTGTGAACAAGCCCTGGTGGGCGGCGTCAGCCTATTGCTCACGCCCGCGCGCGTGATTGACCTTTCCAAACTGGGCATTCTCAACCGCAGCGCCGTCTGCAACCCCTACTCATACCCGGCCAACAAGGAAAACATCGGCGAAGGCGTCGGCGCCTTGATGATCAAACCGCTGTCGGCCGCGCAAGCCGCCGGCGATTACATCTACGCACTGGTCGCGGGTACCGATGTCAACCACCACGGCAATCGATCGGGTCACCTGACCATGCCGGCCGCGCGGGCCTTAAGCGAACTGCTCGACACCACCTGGGACCGGCTGAAAGTGCAAGCGGGCGAGTTGGCTTACATCGAAGGACACGGCGCCGGCAGCGACGCCGACGTCGTCGAACTCATTGCCTGCCAGGACAGCCTCAAGAAACGGCTCCAACCCGGTGACAAGGTGCCGATTGGTTCGGTTAAGGCCAACATCGGCTTTGGCGAAGGTTCCGGCGGCATGGCGCAACTGACCAAATGCGCGCTGTCACTGCACCACGGGTTGGTCCCCGCCACCCTTCACTTTGAGCGTACCGATCCGGTTTTCGATGCGGCGACGTCCCACCTTGAGGTGTTGACGGAAAACAAACCCTTGGCCGAGCAAGCCACCACCTACATCAGCATGTTGGCCTATGGGTTGGGCGGCACCAACGCCCATGTCACCTTGTCGCAGGCGCCGTCGACGGGGCTTGCCGGTGAGGCACCCGCCGGCCCGCACCCCATGCTTTTTTCAGCGGCCAACGACGAAAACCTGCGCGCCGGTGTTCAGCGCTTGCGCGACCATATGGCGGATCCCTCCCAGCGCAAGCGTTACACGGCTTTGTTGGGCGACGAGAACCGCATTGTCCACGCGCTCTCACAAACCCTTACCGCCCGAGAACGCGCCCAAAAAACGCGTATCGCCTTCACCGCCGCATCGCTTGATGGGTTTCTGGCGGGTTGCGACGCCTTCCTTGCCGGGCGTGCCTTGGCGGTGGGTAACGCGCTAACCGAGGCCTGGTGTGCGGGCGCGGAGATCCCGCGTCCCAGTCGGCCGTTCCAAACCCTGCCACTGCCGCCGATGCCCTTTATGGGTCCGGTGCTGCGTCTCAAACCCAAGCAGGCCAAGGGCGGCAGCGCACCGACCGACATCGAACAGCGTTTTGAAATCACGCGTCGGGGTGACGCCGTCACCGTCGCGATCCCGCTCCATCCCGACGATTACTTCATCGCCCAACACCGGGTTGACGACACGCCGATTCTGCCGGGCGCCGCCTACCTCGCACTGTTGAACCGCATCACCCGCACCGTTTTCGGTTGGGCCGGCTGTTCCCTGTTAAACACGGCCTGGTTGTTGCCGTTCGCAGTCCCAGAACGCAGCACCGTTTTGGAACTGACGATTGAATCGGGCGCTTTCCGGGCTACGCGTCGCGGCGATACAGCTCTGTACTGCAAAGGTCGCCTGCAACGCGAAGACGGACCCGGCCGGCCCCTGGCCCAGACCCCGATCGATCACCGCACCGATACAGCGGGCGCACCGTCGATTGACGGCGACGCCTTTTGGCAACGCGCCAACGCGCCGCAAACCCGCCAACATCACGGCCCCGAATTTCGCCGCACGCGCGCGCTGTACCTGTCGGAATCCCGCGCCGTTCTCTCGTTGGCGCCGCTGGACCCGCCGCCGGCCACGTTGCCCGAGGTGCCCTTTTTTGACAGCGCCTTGCTCGGCTGTGTCGCCTTCGCCATGGATGAAGCCGCCGCGCCCGCCATTCCGTTCTCATTGGATCGGTTTCAACTGTTGCGCGAACCCAACCCGCAACAGCCCATGGTTTTGGCCGTGTGGCAACGCCAGGGTCGCCTCAACCGTTACGACCTTTCCCTGGAAGATGGTCAAGGCACCGTCTTTGCCGTGTTTGAAGGGCTGTTTGTCAAAAGCTTTGAGCGCTTGTCGACAGCGAGAACCACACCCACGCCGCACCCGGAGCCCGAAATGCCGCACCCATCCCAGCACCCAAACCTGTTGACCGCCTTAATCGACGAGGTGCGCCGTTCGATCGCAGCCTTCCTCAAGTGCGCGGTCACCGAAGTGCCCTTGGACGAAAGTTTGGAACCGCTTGGCCTGGATTCCCTGGCGGTGAACGAACTGACGGACCAGTTTAGCCGCCGCTTAAAGATCGACATGCCCGCGACCACCATGTTCGAGTACACCAACATCAACGACATGGCGGCTTTTCTCCACGACGAATTTCCCCAGGCCTTGGCCGCCGTTTTGACGGTTCAACCACCCCCCGCCGAACCGGCGCCGGCAGCGCGGGTTACCGGTCCACGCCAACCGGCAGCGCCGCAAGCCCGCTATCAACCGGGCGACATCGCCGTGGTCGGCATCGGCGGCGCTTTTCCCGGCGCCGACAACGTCCACGACTTTTGGGGCAACATTTTGGCGGGCCGCGACCTGATCGGCGAGTACCCCGAGCCGCGTCGTTCCGCCGTGTACGCGACCTATGCGCGCGAGGTCGGCGACCTGGGCGGCCTGTTTGGCGGGTTTATCGACAAGGCCGACCGTTTCGACGCGGACTTCTTCCAGTACGGTCGTGAGGAAGTCATGGCCATGGACCCGCAGCAACGCCTGTTCCTCGAAGCGACTTGGGCCATGTTCGAAGACGCCGGCTACCATCCGCCCAGCTTGGCAGAGCAAGCGATCGGCGTGTACGTGGGTGCTTTGGGCAACGATTACCGCGCGTTTTTGGAAGACTGCGCCTATCCGATTTCGATGGTCCACGAGGGCACCGGCGCCTCCCTGGCGGGTATTGCCAACCGCACCTCCTATTTCTACAACCTCAACGGTCCCAGCCAAGTGGTCGACACCGCTTGCTGTAGTTCGCTGTACGCGATCGACATGGCGGTTAAGGCGATTCGCGACGGCAGTTGCAGCGCCGCGATTGCGGGCGGGGTCAGTTTCATTTGCACGGCGACCGGCTACCACATGTACAGCGCCATGGATTACCTCTCGCGCGACTGGCGCTGCAAAACCTTTTCCGAAGAAGGCGACGGCTGGAGCAAAGGCGAAATGGTGGCGGCCGTGTACCTCAAGCCCTATGAGGCGGCCTTGCGCGACGGCGACCATATTTACGGCCTCGTACGCGGCGGCGGCACCAACCACGGTGGGCGCGCCTTTTTCTACACGCAACCCAACAACAGCAAACACGTGGCTTTGATCAAACAGGTATACCGCACGGCCGGCATTGATTCGCGCGATCTGGCCTACATCGAAGCCCATGGATCCGGCACCAAAATGGGTGACGCCCTGGAATACAACGGCATGTCGCGGGCACTCAAAGAACTGGCCCGCGAGGACGGGCTACCGCCCGGCGAAGCGACCTGCGGGGTGGGTTCCATTAAATCCAACATCGGCCACACCGAAGCAGCGGCCGGCATCGCGGGTTTTATTAAGGCGTTGATGATCCTGCACCACAAGGAAATCCCGGCCTCGCTGCACATCAACCGCGTCAATGAGAACCTCAACCGGCGCGGGCCGCTGTACCTGACGCGCGAGCGCCGGCCACTACCGCCGGCGCGCGAGCCGGGCCAAGCGCGCCACGCCGGCGTTCATTCTTTTAATTTTTCCGGGGCGACGGTCCACGTGCTGGTCTCGGAACACCTCGAAAACCGCGACACCCAACGACGTTTGCCGTTAACCCGTTACCCCGTGTGCCTGTCGGCCCGCACCCCGGCGGCGCTGGCCGAGCGTTGCCGCCGGCTCGCCGACTTTTTGGCGGCTCGCCCCGATTTGGATAACGCGTTCGACCGCGTCGTCACCACGCTCAACCGCTCGCGCGCCGGGTTGCCGGTTCGACTCGGACTGATCGTCACCTCGCGCGGCGATTTGATCAACCAACTGCGCGCCTTACCGGCCGAACCGGTCGACGGCGGTTCGGTCCGTTACGGGCGCGTCGGCAAAAAAGGACAGCCCGTCGACACGCCTGCGCTGAACGACGAAACCGTAGCGGACCTGATTGATCAGTGGTTGCACAACCCGCGTTTCGACTGGGCCGCGATCCTCGATCCCTTCGGTTTGGTGAAGATCCCACTGCCCACCTACCCGTTTGAGCACGAGGTTTCCTACTTCCCAGGCGGCGACGGCACCAAACCCGGTCGCAAACCGGCGCCCCAGGTGACCTTTGCCGCAACGCCGGCGGCGGTGGCCGTGCCTCCTGCCGCGCAGCCGCTGCCGGTACCGACCGCAAGTGTCGCGGCGGATGGCGACATCGAGACCGGCCACAAAAGCGAAGTAAACCGCGACATCGAGGTGGTGTTGCGCGGTATTTTTGCCGACCTGTTATCCGTGGCCGAGACGGAAATCGATCTGGACACCGGCGTGAGTGAGTTCGGTTTTGATTCCCTCAAGATCGTGGCTTTGTCAGAAGCCGTTAATGCACGTTTCGGCCTGAACACCCATCCACCCGATATGTTTGATTTCGCCACCCCGGCCGAAATCGCCGCCTTCATCCGTGAGGAAGCCGAACCCACCTTCCTGGCAGCGCCGCCGGCAGCGCCGCCGGTGACAACCGTCGCCAACGAAGCCGAGGCCGACGCAACAGCACCACGGCGCGGTGCGGTCCCGGTCGCGATCATCGGCCGCGCGGGTCGGCTGCCAGGCGCCGAAGATTTGGCGGCGTTTTGGCGCAACTTAAGCGAAGGTCGCAACGGCGTCGGCGAGATTCCCGCCGACCGCTGGGATTGGCGGGCGATTGACGGCGATCCGCAACAGGAAACCAACAAAACCAACATTCATTGGGGCGGTTTCATCGACGGGGTCGCCGATTTCGACCCGCTTTTTTTCGGGATCTCACCGCGCGAAGCCGAACGGATGGATCCCCAGCAACGTTTGTTAATGACCTATGTCTGGCTGGCCATGGAAGACGCGGGTTACAGCAGTGCCACACTGTCGGGCAGCCGCACCGGCATTTTCGCGGGCACCGCCGACAGCGGTTACTACAACCTGATCATGGACCAGGAAAGCAACATCGAAGGTTATGGTGCCACCGGTGCCATTCCCTCCATCGGCCCGAACCGCACGAGCCATTTCCTCAACATCCACGGCCCCAGCGAACCGATTGAAACCTCGTGTTCCTCCTCGCTGGTGGCGATCCACCGCGCCGTCACCGCCATCGCCATGGGCGATTGTGACGCGGCGATTGCGGGCGGCGTCAACACCATCCTGACGCCGGAGAACCACATCGGTTTCAGCCGGGCGGGCATGCTCAGCCCCGAAGGACGCTGTAAAACCTTCTCCGATCAGGCCGACGGTTACGCACGCGGGGAAGGCGTGGGCATGCTGTTCCTCAAACCGCTGGCCGCCGCCGAACGCGACGGCGACACCATCTACGCGGTGATTCGCGGCAGCGCTGAAAACCACGGCGGTCGCGCCAATTCGCTGACGGCGCCCAACCCCAACGCCCAAGCCAACCTACTGGTCGACGCCTACACCCGCGCCGGCATCGACCCACGCACGGTCACCTTCGTGGAAACCCACGGCACGGGCACCAAACTGGGCGATCCCATCGAAATCAAAGGTTTGAAAAAAGCCTTTGCGCAGCTTTACGCGGCGAGCGGCGACCCAAATGTCGGCGCGCCCCACTGTGGTTTGGGTGCGGTAAAAACCCACATCGGCCACTTAGAACTGGCGGCGGGCATCGCCGGCGTGCTCAAAGTGTTGCTGCAAATGGAGCACGGTACCTTGGTCGGCGATTTGCACCGTCAAGCCGTCAACCCGTTCATCGACTTAAACAACAGTCCCTTTTACCTGCTGGACCAAAACCAACCGTGGACGCGTTTAAAAGACGCCGCCGGTCGCGAAATCCCGCGCCGCGCGGGCGTGAGTTCCTTCGGGTTCGGCGGCGTTAATGCGCACCTGGTTTTGGAAGAATACCGCAGGCCGCCCGAACCGGCGCCGAAACCGGAACCCCGGCTGATCCTGCTCTCAGCGAAAAAAGAAAACAGCCTGCGCGGCCAAGCCCGCCGGTTGGCCGAGTTCTTAAAGCTCGCCGGCGACAAGGTGCACCTTGCCGATGTGGCCTACACGCTGCAAACGGGTCGCGACGCCATGCCCGAACGCCTGGGCCTGATGGCAACAAGCGCAGCCGATGCAGCCGCGCAACTAACGGCCTGGCTCGCCGGCGAGGCGGCGCTGTGGCGCGGCCGCGCCGCAAAGGACCCGGCCTTGGACGATCTGCGCGACGCGGTCCCCACCTGGCTGGCACAGAAGGACAGGGCTCGGTTGGTGCGCTACTGGGTGCGCGGCCTCGACTTCGACGGCGCGCCCCTCCACCGTGACCGACGCCCGCGCCGCGTTAGCCTGCCACCGCGTGTTTTCGACAGCAAACGCTATTGGGCCGGCCCCAGCGAAGACACAGCGGTGGCAACGGCAACCAACACGGCGACGAGCACGGCGACAATAACCGCCGATCCACAAAACAGCGACCTGGTTTGGTTGCCGGTTTGGCGCGAGGCCCCCTTGCCACAACAGACGCAGCCGGCCGGCCACGAAACCATCCTGCTGGTTGTCAACGGACCACACCCGTTACACGAACCCCTTGCCAAAACGCTGACCGACCACAATCAGGCGACGGTGATCCAATGCCACGCGGGACCGGAAACCGTCGCCGTGCAGCAAGGAATCGGCTATTTCGGTGAAACGGATGCCGAGGGATTTGCCACCTGTTTGTCAACCGTCGGCCGCCTAAACCGCATCTTTTTCCTAGCCTCGCTATCGCCCAACGAAAGCGCCGAATCCGGCTTACCACAACAAAACGACCGGCCATTGCTGCGCCTGTTGCAGACCTTGCGCGCCCGCAACAACGGCGAAACCCACCTGCATGTGGTCACGGTGGACACGCAACCGCTGCACGACGGCGCCGGCCTAGCCACCGCCGCTGCTTTGACAGGCCTGTGTCACGCGGCGGCGCAGGGCGACCACCAACTCCACCTGCGCCACCTCGATGTGTCGCGCTTCGAACTCGCAGATGCGGACCGACACGCGGCCCTGATCGCCGCCATAACGGCCGAACCGGCCTGTGATCGCGGCGGGGTCACCCGTCTTCAGGACGGCACGCGGTTCCGCCGGCGTTTTGTGCGTTTCGACCTGCCCGCCAAGTCCGGTTTACGCCACGGCGGTGTCTACCTGATCGCGGGTGGCGCCGGCACCGTGGGCAGCGCCGTCACCCGGCTGCTGCACCGCGAACAGAACGCGCGCGTTATTTGGTTGGGCCGCCGACCCGCCGACGCGCCGGACCTGCAACGCCACATGGCAACCTTCTCCGGTGCTTTGTCCTACTATCAAGCCGATGTCACCGACTGCGCCGCCTTGGCACGCGCCGTCACCGAAATACGCGCCGCTTTTCCCACCATCCACGGTGCAGTTTTTTCAAGCATTGTGTTCGACCGCAACAACCCCGTCGCCACCACCAACGAAGCCGACTTCCACCGCATTCTCGCGGTCAAAACCCACGGCACCCTTAACTTCTATCGCGCCCTGTGCGACCTGCCCTTGGACTTCTTGTGTTTCTTCTCCTCGGCACAGAGCTTTGCCTTCTCCGGCGCCGCCAACCTCTCGGCCTACGCCGCCGGCATCACCTTCGCCGACACCTTCGCGGCCGCCCTTCAAAACCAGGCGCCGTTCCCCGTCGGCTGCATCAACTGGGGTTTCTGGCAAGGCGAGGCCGACGACGATTTCGGCGGCAATGCCGGCGCCTTAACCCACGCGGAAGGCGCGACCTGTTTCGCCCGATTCACCCACTTGTTGCAACAGGGCGCCGCTTGGCGAATCCTGTGCCTGCGCACCACCGACGCCGTCCGTCACCTAATGGGCGCGCGCGACGAACGAGCCCGCATCGGCGCGGCGCTGCCGGCGGTCACACCGCCCACCCCCCCAACCATGCCGCCGCGCCAACCAAACGACGATGCCGCTGTCGACACATGGCTTGCCACGCGTTTGTGGCGCAGCTTACAGCGGCTGAACCTCTTGCAAGCGGATCAACCGGCGGCCGACGCCGAAGATTTGCGGCAACAGGCGGGTATCACCGAAGAACATCGCCGCTGGTGGCACGAAAGCCTGCGTATTTTGGCGGAGCAGGGCATCATCGACCAGCACAACGGCCGTTACCAGGCGCGCGACATCAGCAACCTAGCCGATGATCGCCCGGCCATGCTGCAACCCCAATTGGCGTTGGTCAACGACTGCTTGGACGCCCTGCCGGACGTGCTGACCGGCCGCTTACCGGCCACCGACGTTCTCTTTCCCAAAGGGTCGATGGCCAAAGTCAACGCGGTTTACGCCCAACACGAACGCGCCAAAACCATCAACGATTTGCTGGCCGCATCCCTTGCCGACTACCTGCGCCAACGTTTGGTGCTCGAACCCAACGCTCGTTTTCGTTTGCTCGAAGTCGGTGCCGGCACCGGCGGCACCACCGCCGCACTCTTACCGCAACTCAAACCCTTCGCCGCACACATCGACGCGTACCGCTACACCGACTTATCCCAAGCCTTTTTAATGCATGCCGAAACGGCGTTTCGCCAGGATTACCCCTTTGTGCAAGGCGCCATCCTTAATATCGAAGAGGATCCCGAACCACAGGGCTGCCAAACCGGAACCTACGACGTGGTCATCGCCGCCAACGTGTTACACGCCACCGAAACCATGCGCACCACGCTGCACCACGTGCAATCGCTGCTGCGTCCCAACGGCCTGCTGTTCCTGAACGAAATCAGCGGCCACTCGCTGTTCGCCCACCTGACCTTCGGCCTGCTGTCAGGCTGGTGGCGTTACCGCGATGCGGCGCTGCGTTTACCGGGCAGTCCCGGTCTGGCCCCGGCAACCTGGCGCCGGGTTCTCCACGAAAGCGGCTTTAACGCGGTTAGCTTTCCGGCGGAACCCTTGCACGACCAAGGCCTCCAGATCGTCATCGCGCAAAGCAACGGCATCATCCAGCCGGCCGTCAAAAACGCGGCTGCCCCCCAAGCAAAAAGCCGCAAAAAACCGCCGCGTCGTGCCCAGACCACGGCGAATCCCGGCGACATTCGGGTTGCCGCCGCAACGCTGATCCGCGACTGCCTCGCCGAAACCATGAAGCTGGACCAGGCGGACATTGAGCCGGACACGGCCTTTTCCGATTACGGTGTCGATTCCATCCTCGGGGTTGGTTTTATCAACCGCATCGCCGAAAGCCTGGATATTCGTCTCAACACCGCGATTCTGTTCGAATGCGTCAACATCGAAGCCTTGGCGACCCACCTGGCCGAGACCTTCCCCGACCGTTTTTCCGCGCCCCTCGTCGAAACCGAAGCCGGCCCGCTCACCGTGGCCCAACCCGCCCGCCCAACGGCCGCCGCCGGCGAGGATGAAGAAATTGCCGTAATCGGCATGTCCGGCCAGTTCCCCGGCGCGCGTGACCTCACCACTTTTTGGCACAACCTGATCAACGGCGTCGATCCCATCGCAGTCTTGAGCGAAGGCGGCGAGGCCGGTGCGCCGACCGTCCACGGCGGTCTGCTTGAAGATCGCGCCTGTTTTGATCCGGTCTTTTTTCACATCGCCCCGCGCGAAGCGGAATCCATGAATCCCCACCAACGCCTGGTCATGCAGGAAGGCTGGAAATGCCTGGAAAACGCGGGTTACAACCCAAAACGTCTGGCCGGCCAACCGGTCGGGCTCTTCATCGGCGCCGAACCAAGTGCCTATTTCCACGAAACCTTTACCGGCTCTTCCGATGCGCTCGTGGCCTCGCGGTTAGCCTACTTCCTCAACTTGCGCGGCCCGTCGCTGGTGGTCAACACCGGTTGCTCGTCGGCGGGTTCGGCGATTCATTTAGCCTGTGAAAGCCTGCGCTCCGGCGCGTCGGATATGGCCCTGGCCGGGGGTGTTTTTGCCGTCCTCGACCAGCGCCTGCTGAGCACACTCGCCGATTTGGACATGTTATCCCCAAGCGGTCGCTGCCATACCTTCGACGCCGCCGCCGACGGCACCGTTTTCTCCGAAGGCGTGGCCCTGGTCGCGCTGAAACGCCTGCGGGACGCGCGCGCCGACGGCGACCCGATCCACGGCATCATCAGCGCCTCGGCCATGAACCAGGACGGCGCGAGCAACGGCCTCACGGCCCCTTCCGGGCCCGCACAGGAACAACTGATCACCGACCTCTACCGACGGCGCGGCATCGATCCCGAAGCCGTCAGTTATGTCGAAGCCCACGGCACCGGCACCCGGCTCGGCGATCCGGTTGAGGCCAACGCACTGGTGCGCGCCTTTAAGACGTTCACCGATCGCCAAGACTTCTGCGCGGTGGGCAGCGCCAAAGCCCATATCGGCCATACCTCGGCGGCGGCGGGCGCCATCGGCCTGATCAAAATTCTGCTTTCCATGAAACACCGCACCCTGCCAGGCATGCCGCACTTCCAAACGCAAAACCCGCTGATTGAATTTGCCGGTAGCGCGTTTCGGGTGCAACGAGAAACAGCACCTTGGCAAGGCGAACGGCTGACGGCGGCGATGAATTGCTTCGGCCACAGCGGGACCAATGTTCACCTGGTCGTCCGCGAAGCCGAGCCCGTCACCCGCGAACCGCAACAACACGTGCCGCGCCTGGTGATGCTGTCGGCCACCGATCCGCAACGCCTGCGTGAGACGGCGGCCGCTTTGCGCGACGCACTGCACGAAGGTCAGCGCTTGGATGATGTCGCTTACACACTGCACCTCGGCCGCGCGGTGCTGAAACAACGTTTGGCCCTGCTGGTCGCGGACATCGCCACTTTGCGCGAACGACTGGCCGTCTTTTGTCGCGGTGAGCAGGGGCCGGATACCTGGCACGGCCGTGCGGATGGCGCCCGACCCACGCCGAGCGGCGACCTCAAGGCCTTGGCGGCCGCCTGGGTGGCGGGCGCCGATCTCACCAACCACAACCTCTTCGCAGACGGGCCGGCGCCGCGCCGCATCCATTTGCCAGGTTACGCCTTCGCCCGCGAACATTATTGGCGCCCCGAGCCGGAACACACGCCGGCGTCGGCAGCCCAAACCGTCGTCCAAGGTTTCCAACCGCTGTGGCGTGCACAAAACGCCGATCCGCAAGCCGACGCCCCCCGCTTCACCCGTCAACAGGTGCTTTTCTGCGAAACCGACGGCGACCGTCAAACGACGATCCCCAACGCCACCCGTTTGTCGGTGTCCGGCAAGGATCCGGCCGGCGATTACGACGCCTTGCTGCATCAGGTGTTAACCCAGCTACAGGCGTTGCCGACCGCCGACGGCCCGGTTCTGCTGCAAGTGCTGCTGATCAGCGACGCCGCCGAACATCCGTTTTTCGGTTTAAGCGGCCTGTTGCAAACCGCCCAATTGGAACAGCCGAACCTCTACGCCCAAACCATCCTGCTGAATCGTGAAGCGGTGGCGCGTTACGCCGAAAACGCCGGCCGTCCCTGGGATACCCGGATTCGTTACGTGGCGGGTCGTCGCGAGGTGCAACAGTGGGCGGCCCATCCGTTGCAAACGCCGACCACAACACCCTGGCGGCAAGACGGCGTTTACCTGATTAGCGGCGGTCGCGGCGGGATCGGCACTCAGTTGGCCCGCGAAATCAGCGCGCAGGCGCCCCAGGCACACATTTACTTGCTGGGCCGCTCGACCCCGCCGGCGCCGGAACGGGACACCTGGCACCACGAAACCGGCGACGTGGCCGACGCCGAAACAGTTGCCGCGCTGTTCGCGCGCATCTTGCGCCGCCACGGCCAACTCGACGCCGTGTTCCACACGGCCGGTGTGCTGCGCGACGCCCTGATCCCCAACCTCGACCCGGCCACGATCGCCACCGTCACCGCCGCCAAGGTCGCGGGTACGCTTAACCTCGACCGCGCTTGCGAAACCAGGAACACCGAGTTGGTGTTGTTTTCCTCAACCGCCGCCGTCGTCGGTAATCCGGGCCAAGCCGTCTACGCCGCCGCCAACGGGTTTATGGACAACTACGCCGCCCAGCGTCACGCCCACGGCCGCCGCATCCGCGCCCTGAACCTGCCCTACCTGCGCGCGGGCGGCATGCGTTTGGCGCCGCTCGCGGAACAAGCCCTGCGCGAAGCAACCGGTTTGGTTGCACTGGACACCGTGCAGGCCCTGGCGGCAACGGCCGCCGTCCTGCACGGCGACGGCGCGCGTCGGCTCATCCTCCACGGTGATCCAAGCCGCTTCGAACGCGATTATTTGCAGGATCCGCGCAGGGAAGGCACACAACCCGCCGCCACGCCGGCCCCGGCCTCGGTCTCGGCAGACCGCCAAGCGGCCACACTCAAGCAGCTCATCGCTTTGTTCGCCGAGGTGACGCGCCTGGCCGAAGACCGCATTCACCCGCAAGAACCCTTAGAAACCTACGGGATCGATTCGCTGGTCATCACTTGGCTCAATGAGGCACTGACAAAAGCATTGGGTCCCATTGCCAAAACGCTGTTTTACGAGCACAGCACGCTCGACGCTCTGGCGACCCATTTAACCCAAACCTACCCGGCCGCCTGCGCCGCTTGGACGGGCGTTGCAGACGCTACACCGGCCGCGCCCACGGCGCCGAACACCGAACCGAGCCGCATCACAACCCAAACCGGCCGCGACACGGCCATTGCGATTATCGGCATGAGCGGCCGTTATCCCGCTTGCGACGACCTGGAAACCTTCCGCCAAACCATGCTCAGCGGGCAGCCGGTGATTGGCGAAATCCCCGCCGACCGCTGGGACGGCGCCGCCCACTTCCACGCCGACCCCAAACGCGCCGGCGCCCTCAAAAAAAGCTACAGCCGTTGGGGCGCCTTCCTCAGCGACGCTTATGCCTTTGATCCACTGTTCTTTAACCTGGCGCCCCGCGAGGCGGCGAGCATCGATCCCCAAGAACGTTTGTTCCTGCAAGCGGCATGGCACGCTTTCGAGGACGCGGGTTATGCGCCCTCGCGCCTCAGCGACGCGCAACGCAAGGGAACCGCTGTTTTCGCGGGCATCACCAAACAAGGGTTCCAACTCTTCTACGACAGCGACCCCGACGCCCTGCCGCTGACCAGCTTTGCCTCACTGGCCAACCGCGTCTCCCACGCCTTAAACCTCCAGGGTCCGAGCATGCCCGTCGACACCATGTGTTCTTCCGGGTTGGTGGCGGTACACGAAGCCTGCGAATACCTGCGTTCGGGGCGCGGCAGCCTGGCGCTTGCGGGCGGGGTCAACCTCTACCTGCACCCGGCCAACTACGCCGCGCTGAGCGCCGGGCAAATCATCGCGGATTCGGCCCACTGTCCCGCCTTTGAAAACGGCGGTCGGGGATTTGTGCCAGGCGAGGGTGTCGGCGCCGTCTTGCTGAAACCCTTGGCCGATGCACAGCGCGACGGCGATGCCGTTTACGCCGTGATTCGCGGTTCGGCCGTTAACCACGGCGGCCATACCAACGGCTACACGGTACCCAACCCCAACCAGCAGGCCGCAGCGGTGCGCGCGGCGCTGGCCATGGCGCAATGCGACCCACGTTCAATTAGCTATATCGAATCGGCCGCCAACGGCTCGCAAATGGGTGACGCGCTGGAAATGAGTGCTTTGACCCAAGTCTTCGGCAACCGCCACAACAGCCAGGGCGCATACCACATCGGCAGCCTCAAGCCGGTCATCGGCCACGGCGAAGCGGTTTCCGGCATCGCCCAACTGACCCGCACCGTGCAAGCCCTGCAACAGCGCCGGTTACCGCCGACACCACCACGCCGCGACCGCAACCCCGACATCGATTTCGACAGCCTGCCGTTCCAACTTTGCCACCAACCAACCGCGTGGGAACCAGTCACCGTCGACGGCCAAACCATGCCGCTGCGCGCCGGCATCACCAGCGTTGGCGCGGGCGGGGTCAACGCCCACCTGGTGGTTGAGGCGGCACCGGCGCAAACCACGGCGGCGACGCCGGCGGCCGCGCCGGTTTTTGTCCTCAGCGCCCGCCGCCGCGAACGGCTACAAACCTATGTCGACCAATGGCTGACCTTCCTGCAACAAGACAGCGGCGATTTTGACCAACTGCTGTACAGCCTGCAAATCGGTCGCGAACCCATGGCCTTCCGCCTCGCGGTGGTCTGTGCCGACCGCGCCTCGTTAATCGAACGCCTGCGCGCCTGGCGTCGGGGCGAAACCACCGAGGGTTGTTTCGAAGCCCGTCGCGAAGGTTCGGTGCCCACCGGTCGCGAGACCTCGCAAGACCCGCATGACCTGGCCCGCGCCTGGGTTGCCGGCAAAACGGTGACCTGGTTGATTGCCGGCAAACCGCGCCGCGCCGGCCTGCCGCTTTATCCTTTTGCCGCCAATCCCATTCGTCTCAACAGCGATCCTGGAGAAAACATGGTTCACGAAAACAAAGCCGCCGAATTTTACAGCCACGGCACCGAACACGCCGACGGCGCCTTCCGCGAAGAGTACTTAACCTTTGCCCCTTTCCCCGAAAAAATCGCGGGTTTCTCCATGACGCGAACCTGGCTGCACCCGGCCGACCATCCGCAACATTTCCAACTGTTAAAACAGAAACAGATCGAAATGCGTCAGGTCCTGTTTTACCGTGAAGATTTCGGCGCGGTGCGACGCGTCCTCGATTTCGGTTGCGGCCACGGCACCGACGTCATTCAATTGGCGGCGGCCCATCCTCATCTGGAAACCCACGGCTACACCATCACGCGCAGCCAGGCCGAACTGGGCAAGCGCCGCATCAAAGCCATGCAGCTCGACGGCCGCGCGCACATCTATCACCGCAACAGCGCGGTCGATCCCTTCCCCGCCCCCTTCGAGCTGGCCGTCGGCATTGAGGTCAGCTTCCACATCCGCGACAAGCAGGCCCTGTTCCGCAACCTAACCCAATCGCTGACGGAAGGCGGCCACATCCTGTTAATGGACTTCATCGCCAACTTGCGCGGCCCGATTGTCGACGCCAAGGTCGAAATTAGCATCCCCACGCAAAAGCAATGGTTGCAACTGCTTGCCGACCATCATCTGGTCATCGATTCACTGGTGGACGTTTCTCCCGAAATCGCCAACTACCTGTACGATCCCGATTTCGAAACCAACCTTGCCGGTTACCCAACGGTCGTGGTCGACACCTTCCGCAACCACGTCAACCAGTCGACCGCCTTGGAAAAGGGCTGGATCTCCTACAACCTCATGCGCCTACGCAAGGACACGCGCTTGCCGGCGGCGGAACGAGACCGTTTGAACCGCCAAAAAATCGCCGAGCAAACGCCGTACGCCGTCGCTCTCGCCGACATGCAGCGCCGCAACCCCGGCGCCTACCCGGCCAAAGTCAAGCAACGGGTTGCCCCGGTGGCCAACGCGAACTTGGACCACAGCGCCATGGAAAAAGAGGTCACCCACATCTTCTCGCGCATTCTCGGTGTCGCCCCGGCCGACATTCGCGACATCGGCACCTTCCACCAAATGGGCCTGAACTCCGTCAACGCCGTCGAGCTGCTGGAAGCCCTCAACACCCGTTTTGACCTCGAGCTGCCCACCAGCCTCGTGTTCGATTGTCCCAGCCTGAAAGCCTTGACCCGCCACCTCGCCACGCTGGTCCCGGCCCCGACCGCGCCCGCTCGGGAAACACCGGTCACACCCGTGGTAACCGCCGCACCCGCGAGCCACACGCAAGCGCGGCAAAACCAAGGAGACGCGATCGCGGTGGTCGGCATGGCCTGCCGCAGCGCGGGCGCCGACAACTGCGACGCCTTCTGGGAATTGATTCGCGAAGGCCGCGACTGCACCAGCGACGTCACCCATCCGCGCTGGCTACAATGCTTCCAAGAGAACAATGCAGGCGATTTCCCCTTCCGTTACGGCGCGCTGAACGCCCCCGACCGCTTTGATTCGCTGTTCTTCCGCATTTCCCCCAAAGAGGCGGAAGCGATGGACTGCACGCAGCGCATTTTGCTGGAGGAGAGCTACCACGCGCTGGAAAACGCGGCTGAAAATCCCGCCGCCTTGGCCGGTAAACGGGTCGGCGTCTACATCGGCACCTGTGGCGAAAGCGCGCCGGTCCACGAGGATTACAGCCATTTCGCCATGCTGGGCACGGACGAAAGCATTTTGGCGGCGCGTCTTTCCTTTTTCCTCGACCTCAAAGGTCCGGCCGTGGCGGTCAATACGGCTTGCTCTTCCTCGCTGACCGCGATTGATTTGGCCGTAAAGGCCCTGCGCCTCGGCGACATCGACACCGCGTTAGCGGGCGGCATCAGCATTTGGGGCGATCCCAACATCTTCCTATCGATGCGCAACGCGGGCATGCTGTCGCCCAGCGGTCGCTGTCGGCCGTTCGACAACGAAGCGGACGGTATCGTGGTCGGCGACGGCGTCGGCGTGATCGTGTTAAAGCGGCTGGCGGACGCCGAACGCGACGGCAACCCGATCCACGCGGTCATTCGCGCCTGCAATACCAACCAAGACGGCCTAACCTCGGGCATTACGGTTCCCGGTTACCGCGCGCAAAGCCGGCTGCAATCGGATGTCTACCAACAGGCGGGCATCGACGTGGCCGACATCGGGCTGATCGAAGCCCACGGCACGGGCACGCGGCTCGGCGACCCGGTCGAGATTCACGGGCTGACCGACAGCTTTGCCGTCACCGATCAAAAACGCTTTTGCGCGATTGGTTCGGTAAAAGGCAACATCGGCCATACCGCTGCAGCGGCCGGCGTGCTCAGTGTGATCAAGGTGTTGCAGGCACTCAAACACCAACAACTGCCGCCGACGATTAACTTCACCCGTGAAAACCAACACATCGATTTCGAAAAAAGCCCGGTTTATGTCAACACCGAATTGCGTGACTGGCCCACCAACCGACGCGGTACGCGCCTGGCCGCGGTGAGTTCCTTCGGCTACAGCGGCACCAACGCCCACATGGTTTTGGCCGCCTACCCGCAACCGACGCCCACCCCCGACCGCCGCGAAGCCCGGATTTTTGTGCTGTCGGCCCGTGATCAAAACCGGCTCAAACAAGCCGCCGCCAACTTGGTCTCCTACCTGAAAAAACAGCTCGCCGAAACAACAACGGCGCCGACCACGGCCGCCGTCAATCCGGCGATCATCAGCCACATGCAGCGCCAACTGGCCGACATCTGTTTCCTACCCGATGACTTTGACGCGGATCAGCGTTTCGGGGAAGCCGGTATTGAACCCATCCACCGCATGTTGTTGTTGGAACGCTTGCAGGACCACTACGGGGTGTCCCTGTCGGCGCGTGATTTTCTGGCAGCGGAATCACTCGTTGCCGCCGCCCAATTGCTTGTGCACGAAGGGGTTGGCGCGGCCGCCCCAGCAGCGACAAACGCCCTGTCGCTCACCGACTTGGCCTACACGCTGCAAGTCGGCCGCGAAGCCATGGACCAACGGCTGGCAGTGGTCGCGGAAAACGTGGAAGAACTGACGGCCGCCCTGACGGCGTTTGGCCGCGACGAAAACACGCCCAACCTGTTCACCGGCCGCGTCGGCAAGGACGGCGTCGACCTCAACCTACACAGCGCCCCCGAGCTGACCGCTCAATGGTTGGCGCAAGGACGCCGCCACACCTTGGCCGAGCTCTGGGTCCAGGGCGCGCAGTTTGATTGGCACGCCTTAATCGGCGACCAACAACCCCGCCGCCTGGCTCTCCCCGGTTACCCCTTTGCACCGGAACCCTGCCGCGTCGCCTGGTTGGCGGCGGCACCGGCACCGCTGAAAACCCAACCGCAAGCAGCGATGGTGCCCACCAACGGCGTGGTTCTTTCGCGCTTGACCCGGAATATGGCCCCTTATGCGCAGAAACTTGAGGCGGTCTTACAAACCCGCGATCCCGCGATCATCGACCGCTTCAACCAATGGTTGCTCAAACTGTTGTTCGTCCAGTTGCGCGCCCAAGGCGCGTTCCGCACCAAGACGGCGCACGATGCGACCCACATCCGACAAGCGGCCGGCATTTTGGACAAGTTCGACCGCTGGTGGCGCGAAGCACTGGCCGCCTTGGCAGAAGCCGGCTACCTGGAAACCGTGACCGGCGGCATCCGTCCCACCGCCAAAGCCGCGAACGTCGAAGCCGATGCGGTGGTCTGGCGGCAATGGGCCGATTTGGCGGCGACCTTTAACCGCGTCCCCGAACTGCAAACAGCGGTGGTTTTAACCGGCGACTGCATGCGCCGCCTGCCCGACATCTTAACCGGATCGGTGTTGGTGACCGACGTGCTGTTCCCCAAAGCGTCCATGGACAAAATGGAAGGGCTTTACAAAAACAACGAGGTCCCGGACACGCTCAACCGGATCGCCGCCGAAGCCGCCAAAACGTATATTGAAGAGAAGCGGCGCCAAGACCCCAACGCCCGCATTCGCATCATCGAAATCGGCGCGGGCACGGGCGGCACCACCGCCATCGTGCTGCCCCATCTCAAACCGGTGGCCGAACACATTGAAACCTATTGTTATACCGATCTGTCCAAAGCCTTTTTGAAACACGGCCAAAAGCATTACGGCCCCGCGGCGCCCTACCTGGACTACCGCATTTGCAACATTGAAAAACCGCTGCCGGCACAAGGTTTCCCAGCGGGCGACTACGACATTGCCATCGCCGCCAATGTGTTGCACGCCACCCAAGACATTCGCCGCACCTTGCGCCACGCAGCCGGCGCCCTCAAACGCGGCGGCATTTTGATTCTCAACGAAGGCATTGAAAAAACGATCTTCAATTCGTTGGTGTTCGGCCTCTTTGACGGCTGGTCCTACTACGAGGACGCCGCTTTGCGGTTGCCAGGCTCGCCGTTGCTGCCAAGCGAAAGTTGGCAACAGGTGTTGGGCGAAGAAGTGGGTCCGGTGCTGTTCCCCGTGCCCGCCGCCGAAGTGACCGGTCAGCAAATCATCGTGGCCGAACGCGCCACCGTAACCCGTCCTAGCGGCGATCAGCGCAAACCGCAGCGCCGGGTTAGCCAGGCCCGTACCCCGGTGGCGGCAACGCCAAGCCCTGTCGGCGACAGCGACACCCGCGTTCGCGAGGTGCTCAACAAACACCTTTCCGAGGCCTTGGACCTGGCGGTCGACCGCATTGACGAGGAAGCCTCGTTTGCCGATTACGGGGTCGATTCCATCACCGGCGGCAACCTGGTCGCCGACATCAACGACGATCTGGGCATTAACTTGAGCACGACCAGCCTGTTCGACCACAACTCGGTGGCGCGTTTGACGGCCCACATTATCGCCAATCACGCGCTGCCCGCGACGACACCGGCGCCACAACCCGAACCGGTCACGCGGGACACCGACCGGCACGACCGCGTGTTAACGGTGCTGCTGAATCGGCTCGGGGAGGCGCTGGGGATGGCGCCGGCAGGGATTAACCACGACGATTCCTTTGCCGACTATGGGGTTGATTCCATCACCGGCGGCAACCTGGTCGCCGACATTAACGAGGACCTGGGCATCGCGCTCAGCACCACCTGTTTGTTCGATTACAACTCGGTCCAACTGCTGTGCGACCACATTGTTGCGCAGTTCGGCGCGCAACTCAGCGACCGCGCGGAAGCGCCGCCGGCCGTAACCGCCCCGGCCGAAGCCGACGCGCCGCTCACCTCACCCCAAGCAGCCGGCGAACAGCGCCGCGAACAGCGCCGCGAACAGCGCCGCGAACCGATTGCCGTCATCGGCATGAGCGGCCGCTTCGCCCAATCGCCCAACCTCGACACCTTTTGGGAGCACCTCATTGCGGGCGACGACCTGGTCACCGAAATCACGCGCTGGGACCTGAGCACCGCCCCCGACCAGGAAGGCCACCTGGTGTGCCTGCACGGTGGGTTCCTGGAAGATGTCGCCTCGTTTGATCCGCTTTTTTTCAAAATATCGGGAACCGAGGCCCTGTACACCGATCCCCAGCAACGCCTCTTCCTGGAAGAAGCGTGGAAAGCGCTGGAAGACGCGGGTTACGCCGGTTCCGGTTTGGCGGGCTCGGCTTGCGGGGTCTACATGGCGTGTGGCGAATCGGATTATTTGGACCTGTTCGAAGGCGAGATCCCGGCCCAAGGGTTTTGGGGCAACGCCAACTCGATTACCCCGGCCCGCATCGCCTACCACCTCGACCTCCAGGGACCGGCGATCACGGTCGATACGGCCTGTTCCAGTTCCTTGGTGGCGACCCACCTCGCCTGCCAGGGCTTGTGGTTGGGTGAAACCAGCATGGCGTTGGCCGGCGGCGTGTTTGTCCAAAGCACCCCGGCGTTTCAACTGATGGCGACCCGTGCGGGCATGCTGTCGTCCCGAGGGCGCTGCCATACCTTCGACAGCCGCGCCGACGGTTTTGTGCCAGGCGAAGGCTGCGGGGTCGTGGTATTGAAACGGCTATCGGATGCCGTGGCCGACGGCGATCATATTTACGGCGTCATCGCCGGCAGCGGCGTCAACCAAGACGGCAACTCCAACGGGATCACCGCCCCCAGCGCGCTATCGCAAGAACGGTTGGAAACCGGGGTCTACGAACGGTTCGGCATCAATCCGCGCGCGATCCAAATGGTCGAAGCCCATGGGACAGGCACCATTCTCGGCGATCCCATCGAGTTCGAAGCCCTGACCAACAGCTTCCGCCGCTACACCGACGACCGTGGTTTTTGCGCCCTGGGTTCGGTCAAAACCAATATCGGCCACGTGGCGACGGGTGCCGGCATCGCGGGCATCCTCAAAATTCTGCTGGCGTTGAAACACCGCCAAATTCCCCCCTCGCTCCATTTCCAGCAAGGCAACCCCAACATTCAATTCGAAGACAGCCCGTTTTTCGTCAATACCGAGGCGCGCGCCTGGACCGCCGAAGCCGGCAGCCGTCGCCAGGCTGCCGTCAGCGGCTTCGGTTTCAGCGGCACCAATGCGCACCTGGTCTTCGCCGAGACACCGCCGCAAACGCGGGTCCACGCCGACAACCCGGCTTACCTGGTGGTGCTCAGTGCCCGCACCGAGGCGCAGCTTCGCGATGTGGTCGCCAACCAGTTGGCTTGGTGTCGCACCAACCAAGGGTTCGACCTGGGCGATCTGAGTTTCACCTTGTTCGTCGGCCGCAAGCACCAAGCGTTTCGCTGGGTGTGCCTGGCGACGTCGGGCGACGCGTTGCTCGAGGTTTTGGCCACCTGGCTGGACGAGGGCCGCGCGCCCGGCGTGCAAACCTCGGCCTTGCCCGCCACCGGCCTCCGCGAAAAAGCCGCGCGGCGCGATTACGGCCGCCACTGCATTGAACAGTGCCTGATCCACGGCGACACCGCGACCTATCGGGAACATCTCGAAGCCGTCGGCGACCTGTATTTGCAGGGCTACCGGTTGGATTACGCGCGCTTGTACCCGGCCGGCCACGGCCGCATTTCCTTGCCGGTTTATCCCTTCGCCAAAGAGCGTTACATGCCGGAGCCGGCCGTGCCGGCCACGGCAAAACCCGTACAAGCCGTCGCCGAAGCAGTCGCGCCGCCGGCCCAAACCGCGTCCCCTACCTCGTGCCAAAACCCGCGTACCACAACGACCCGTGCCGCCGGCGTCGGCGACGCGTCGACGCCGGCGGAATGGCTGTATTTCAGTGAAGAATGGGTGCCGCGTCCGATTCCCGACAACCACGACTGGGCGGCCGCGCTCAAGCGTTATCAAGATCGTTCCATCCTGCTTGTCTACGCCGACGACGATGAACGCACCGCCTTCACCTCCTTGCTCAACAGCGTGGAAAGAACGGTGGCGGTACCGACCCTGTCCCTGCAAACGCTGCATGTCGCGCAACTGGAACATCACCGTTTTAGCGAGGTTCCCGCCGTCGTCCTGTTCCCAACCGCGTTCCCTGAATCCAAGCAGGTGACCGATCCCGAAATGACGCAGGTCGCGCACCTGTACCAACTGGCCCGCCGGTTGATGCAACAGGGTTGGGAAGAATCGGTGGAACTCTATTTCCTGTACCAGGGCAATTCGTTGAGCCCGCGCCTCGATTTGGAAGCGCTGTCGGGAATGATGCGTTCGGCCATGCTGGAAAACCCACGCCACCATTGGACATTGATTCGTTATTACGATACCGAACCCACCCTGACCGCCGCTCAAGTGTTGCTGCGTGAATGGTTGTTAACCGAGCCGTTGCTAACCGGCGCCCGTCAGAACCTGGAAATCCGCTACAAAGGCGAACACCGTGCCGTTCGGCGCTTGCGGGAAACCACACCGCCGGCGCCGGCAAAAACCTCGGTTTTCAAACACAACGGCACCTACTTGGTGGCCGGCGCAACCGGTTACATCGGCGGTCGTTTCTGCCGCGAATTGGCCCGTCGCTACGGTGCGAACCTGATCCTGCTGGCGCGCCGCTCCGCGCAGGAAGCCGCGACGCAGATCCGGGAATTGGAAGCACTGGGCGCCTCCGTCCATTTTGTGTCGGTCGACGTGACGGATCCCAAGGCGTTGCGCGCGGCCTGGTCCGAGATCCAAGCCAAGGGACCGATTCACGGCGTGGCCAACCTGGCCCGAACCCACGAAGACCGCATGATCGCCATGAAGGACTGGGCGTCCTTTGCCCGGGTCATCCAAACCAAGGTTCAAGGCACCTTGTTGTTGGATGAACTGACCCGCGACCAACCGCTCGACTTCTTCCTGCTGTTTTCCTCGCTCGGCGCCTTCGGCGTCGGCGGCGCCTCGGATTACGCCTACGCCACCGCCTTCCAAAACGCCTTTGCCCGCTACCGCAAGAAACTGGTCGGGCAGGGCCGCCGCGCGGGTGTTTCCTTGACCCAAGCCTGGGGTCCCTGGCTCCAAGATACGTTGTTTCCAGAAACCCGCGCCCAACTCCAAGACGCCGGCTACAGTTTGATCGATGTGGATGCCGGGTTTGCCGCCATTGAAGCGGGACTGGCCGCGTGCAACACCGCCGCCGCCGATCCGGTGATCGGGTTGCTGGGTGTGGCGGATCGCGAGCGTGTGGCACGGGAATTCGGCATCTGCTTGAGCGCATTCCCGCTGGTCGACAGCGCACAAACACCCGCCTCGACGCCCGCCGAGACGCCCGTCGCGGCGGCCGACGAGGCTAGCGCCGCACCGGCGCAACCGCACCCCCTGCTCGCCCGCATCGCGCAATGGGAAAAACGGCTGGCCGCCGGTGAAGACGTGAGCAGCGACATCGTCGCAGCCCTCGCGCCGGAGGATTTAGAACACTTGCCGACCAATCTGGTCAACCGCATTGAAGCGCTGTTGTTCGCCGACGCGAGCGAGATCGGCGCCTCGGCCGCGCCCAGCCACACCGCCGACGCCGAACAGCACATGGTCGAGCTGGTACGGGAAACCTTTTCCCAGGTCATGCGCGTCGCCGAGATCGACCGCCAAACCGATTTTTCCATTTACGGCATGGATTCCGTAGGCGCCATGCAACTCGCCACCCGCCTGCAGAAACGCCTCAAACGCGACATTCAACCGCAATGGTTGATCGACTATCCCACGGTGGAAGCGCTTGCCGGCTTCCTGGTTGAACAGAGCGGCAATCATGCCGGACGGAGTGTGACGTCATGAGTCAGGAACAACGCGACCGCATCGCCGCGCGCCTGCGCGAGCTCAGACCCAGCGGTGCCCCATCCCCAACGGAACCAAACGACCATCGGCCGGGCCGCGCCCTTTCCGAGAAGTTACGTGCGTTAAAAGCCGCGGTGGCGAAGACACCAACGCCTGAAGCGAAAACGCAGGCCGAACCCATCGCCATTGTCGGCCTGTCCGGCATGTTGCCAGGCTGCGATTCGGTCCAAGCATTCTGGCAGGCCCTCGATCAAGGCCGCTCGCTGATTGGCGAGATTCCCGCGAACCGTTTCAATTGGCGCGCTTATTACGACCCTCGCGGCCAAAAACCCGACAGCATGGTCACCCGCTGGGGCGGGTTCCTGCCCGATCCGCGCGGTTACGATCCCGCTTTTTTCAATACCCTGCCGCGCCAGGCCGATTACCTGGACCCGCGCACACGCCTGCTGTTGATGTCGGTTTACCACACCTTGGAAGACGCCGGTCATGCGCCGGATTCGCTTAAGGGCCGCAACATCGCCTTGTTTTTGGGTCTGGAAACGGACGAGTACGGGGCCTGTTTGCAGGAACACGGCATTCCCGACGACGTCACCTACCTGCCGACCGAATTCATGGCCAACACCCTGTCCCACCATTTCGATTTCCAGGGCCCGAGCGAATGGGTGAACAGCTTGTGTTCCAGTGCGGCGGTCGCTTTGCACCGCGCGGTTCAGGCCCTGCGCAACGGTGAAGCGGAGCAAGCCGTGGTCGGCGCCGCCAACCTAATCCTGCGCCCCGAACCCTTTATTGCGCTGTCCCGATCCGGCCAAATGAGCCCGGAACCCACCGTTCGTTCCTTCGGCGCCGACGCCCGGGGTTTCCTGCGGGCGGAAGGGGTGGGCAGCGTTTTGTTGAAGCCGCTGTCCCGTGCCGAACGCGACGGCGACGCCGTGTACGCCGTCATCCGCGCCAGTGCGGTCAACTACAACGGTCGCGGCGGTGTTTCGATCGCCTCACCCAACATCGCCACCCACGCGGCACTGATCGCCGACTGTTACCGCCGCGCGGGCGTCGATCCCCGCGACGTGACCTACATCGAAGCCCAAGGCATGGGCAACCCCGTCGCCGATATCGCCGAATGGGAAGCCTGCAACCAGGCCTTGCGCGTTTTGGCCTCGGAACAAGGCATCGTCTTAACGCCCGGCTCTTGTCGTATCAGTACCCTTAAACCCTTTTGCGGCCACATGCATGCCGCCTCGGCGCTAGGCGCCCTGTTCAAAATTATTCACGCCCTGCACCGCGAAACCATTGCCGGCATCCTCAACTTCCAAGGTCTGAGCCCGGACTTGGTCGACGCCGACCAACCCTGTCGCGTCGCCGTGGGCGAGGAACCCTGGCGGGCCGGTTCACGCCCTCGTCTGGCCGGCTTGCACAGCTATGGCGCGGGCGGCAGCAACGCCCACCTGCTGATCGAGGCCTACCAGGCCGAAGCAAACAGTAGCGCAGACGCGGGCACCTATGTGCTGCCGATTTCCGCCGACAGCGCCGCCGGTTGTCGCACCAAGGTCACGCAGATCTTGGCCGCCTCGGAAGGCCGCTCACTCGCGTCGGTAGCGCGCACGCTGCAAAGCGGTCGCGACAGCATGAGCTGTCGGGTCGCCTTTACGGCGCGCACCTTTGCCGAATGGCGCGCGCAAGCAACGGCCTGGCTGAACAAGCAGCCGGCCGGGGACGTTTTTGTGCCGCAGGAGAACCCAGCGCCAAAGCAACAAACCCAAACGCCGGCGGCGTTGGCGCAAGCCTGGGCCAACGGCGAAACGGTCTCGTGGCCGGCGTCTCAGGCAAGGCGCCTGCACCTGCCAGGTCACCCCTTCCAACGCATCGCCTGTTGGTACGACGACGCAACGCCCGAGGCTCCGGTCGCGGCATCCGAGGCGGCACCCGCGCACGAATGGGCGACCCAAATCGTGCGCGACCTGCTGGCGGCCCAACACAAATCAACGGCGGCCGAGATCAACCTGGATACCCCGTTCCAGACGTTGGGGTTTGACTCCTTGCTCGTCGTGCAACTGGCCGAGACCCTGCACCGCCGTCACAACGTCCCCATCGACCCCGCCCAATTCTTTGAGTTCACCACGCCGCGTCACTTGGCGGCCCACCTAGCCCGACACCGCGACGGCGGCCATGGCGAACCGACCCGGCAAGCGGCGTCCCTGAGCCACGACCGCAACGCGGAACCGATCGCAATCATCGGCGTCGCCGGCGTTTATCCCCAAGCGCCCGATTTAGAGACTTTTTGGCAAAACCTACGCAGCGGTCGCGATTGTATCGACGAGGTTCCGGCGGAACGCTGGTCGGCCGACTTTTTCGATGCCGATCCCGATCGTGCGGTCGCCTCGGGCCGCAGCTACGGCCGCTGGGGCGGGTTCCTCAAGGATCTGTACCGCTTCGATGCGCGGTTTTTCGGCATCACGCCGCGCGAAGCCCTGTTGATGAATCCCAAGGAACGCATCCTCTTGCAAAACGCCTGGCACGCGATGGAAGACGCGGGTTACACGCCGGAAAGCCTGGCGGCGGAAACGGTCGGCGTTTTTGTGGGCGTCACCAAAGCCGGCAGCGATCCTTATCCGGGAACCTTTGCTTCCATGGCCAACCGCATCTCCTACAGCTTCGACTTTAACGGACCCAGTTTCCCGGTGGACACCATGTGTTCCTCCTCGCTGGTTGCCGTCCACGAAGCCTGCCGTCACCTGCGCGACGGCGAGTGTAGCCTGGCCTTGGCGGGCGGGGTCAACGCCTATGTCGACCCATCCCACTATGCGGTGCTGGCCGCGGGCCGCTTCCTGTCACCCGATGGCCGTTGCCGTTCCTTCGGCGACGGCGCCAACGGCATGGTGCCAGGTGAAGGCGTCGGCACCCTGCTGCTCAAACCCCTGTCGCGGGCGGAACAAGACGGCGACCAAATCTACGCCGTCATTCGCGGCTCGGCCATCAACCACGGCGGCCGCACCAACGGCTTTACCGTACCCAACCCCGAAGCACACCGCGCCCTGATCCGCACCGCCCTCGAGCGCGCCGGCGTTGACGCACGGTCCGTCAGCTACGTCGAAGCCCACGGGACCGGCACCGCCCTCGGCGATCCGATCGAGGTACGCGGCTTGACCCGGGCCTTTGCCGCCGACACCGACGATACCGGGTTTTGCCGCTTGGGTTCCGTTAAGAGCAACATCGGCCATTTGGAAGCCGCCGCCGGCATGTCCGGCATTGCCAAGATCTTGCTGCAAATGAAACACAAAACCCTGGTGCCTTCGCTGCACGCAGCCGTCAACAACCGACAAATCGATTTCCCAAGCACACCGTTCCAGATCCAGCAAGATCTTAGCGCGTGGCAGCCGACCGACAGCGCCGGCAATCCAATCAACCGCATCGCCTGTATTTCGTCGTTTGGCGCGGGCGGCGGCAACGCCCACTTAGTGCTGGAAGCCTACACCCCGGCGGAAGCGGTCGCGGCGCCCCTCACCCAACCGGTCGCGGTCATTCTTTCCGCGCGCGACCAAGCCGGTCTGTGTCGGCGGGCCGAACAACTGGCGGCTTTTGTGGAAACCCAAATCGTCGTGGCCAAACCGTCCCCCTGCGAACAACGTCAAACCCACCTGACCTTGCTGTGTCGCATGATGGCGACGATCATCGATGTGGCGGCGGACGAGCTCGACATTCGCGAACCCTTCACCGATTACGGGGTGGAGCCGATCCATTTGGAAACGCTACGCCGCCAAGTGAAAGAGCGGTTCCCGACACTCACCTGGTCCGACGTTTCCCAAATCCGCAACCTCGCCCAATTGGCTGATGCGGTGACCCAGGCGGCGCCGGACCACGACGACTGTTCGTGTCACCGCGAGCAAGCGCTTGCCGACATGGCCTATACGCTCCAGGTCGGCCGCCAAGCGATGAAACACCGCTTTGCCTGCTTGACCGACAACTTCCGGGATCTGGCCCAACACCTGCGGGCCCTGGTGGACAACCCGCAAGGTCCCCTCGAGAAACCCTGTTATCGCGGCGTGGCCGACACGGAACCAACCCAAACCCAAACGGCGACCCCCGCAACCTTGGCCGATCAGTTGGCTGAATGGGTCAAGGGGACAACGGTTGATTGGCAAGCGCTGCACCAAGGGCAAAAGCGGCGCCGCATCAGCCTGCCAGGTTACCCCTTTGCCGGCAAAACCTACCGCATGGAAAACAAGCAAGAAACCGAAACCGCACCGGCACCAAGCGCCGCGTCGACGGCCGAACCAACCGAGGTCGCGCCGGCGACCGACATGCCGGCGTGGATCCCGGCCTGGGAAGTTGTCCCCGACGTCGCCACCGCGACAAACGACACGCAACGGTTGCTGGTCCTGTGCGATCTGCCGGCAGACCTGCCAACCACGGCCGACCGGGTTGTTTGTTTCAACAGCGAAGCAACCACACCGGCGGAACGCTACACCGAAATCGCGGTGGCACTATTTGAACACCTGCGCGACCTGTTTCAAGCGCGCCTCGGCAAAACACGCGTCCAGGTGGTCGTGCCCGGCGACAGTGACGCGGGTTACGCCGGATTGGTGGGGTTACTGGAAACCGCCCGCCAAGAGAATCCCAACATTCTGTGTCAGTTGATTGAGGTCGATCAACCCGAGGCGGTGCGCAACCTGGCCACGATCCCCGCCGGCGACACCCATCTACGGCTGCGCGACGGTCGTCTGGAACGTCGGATTTGGCGCGAGTACGTGGATTTTGCAAAACACGCGCGACAGGCGCTCGGCCCCTGGCGCGACGGCGCCACTTACCTGATTACCGGCGGTCTGGGCGCCTTGGGTTTAATCGTGGCTCGCGAGATTGCCGCCCACGCGGAAAATCCGACGCTGATCTTAACCGGTCGCTCGCCGTTAAGCGACGCCCGCCGCGCGCAGCTAAGTGACTTGGCGCGTTTGGGCGCCTCGGTTCGCTACGAACCCATGGACGTGACGCGCTGGGATCAGGTTGCCCCGCTGCTGGGTCCGTTAAAAAACGCCTGTCGCGGGATTGTGCATTGCGCGGGCCTGATTCGCGACGGTTTCTTGTTAAACAAAACAGCCGAAGATGTCCGCGCCGTGTTGGCCCCCAAAGTCGCCGGCACCGCCAACCTGCTGCGTGCCACGCGCGACTGGGCGCTCGACTTCTTGGTGTTGTTCTCCTCCGGTGCGGGCGCCTTCGGCAACGTCGGCCAAGCGGACTACGCGGCGGCCAACGGCTGGATGGATGCGCTCGCCGCCCGCGCGGACAGCCGCATCACCGCCGTGAATTGGCCCTTGTGGCGCGAAGGCGGCATGACCATGGACGCCGCCGGCGAGCGCATGTTGCGGCAACGTACCGGCGCCTCCCCGCTCCAGACCAAAAACGGCGTACAGGCCTTGCGCTACCTCCTCAACCAAGATCTGCGTCGCTTGATGGTTGTCGAAGGCGACGCCGATGTGATTCGCGAGAACCTGACGCGGCGCAGCGAACCCGAGCCCCAAAGTGCGCCAATCGCGGCCGGCGATGCCTTGCGCGAACCGCTGCGTGATCAACTGTGCGCCTTGCTCGGCGAAACCATTGGTTTGGACGCGGCCGAGATCGATCCAGAGGAAGCACTCGACAGCTACGGCATCGATTCGGTGCTCACCATGGAACTCACCGCCGCCTTGGAGCGGGTCTTCGGCCCATTGTCGAAAACCTTGTTTTACCAATACCTCAACCTCGCCGACCTGGGCGATTTCCTGCTGGAAAACCACGCCTCGGGTTGCCGGAAATGGCTCGAGCCGGAGCAGGTCGTGCCAAGCGAAGCCAACCCATCGCGGGCAACGGCGATTACCGCACCCACGGCCGCGAAGCCCAGCCGCAATAACGACGATCCTTACCGCGACGCGGTGGCCGTCATCGGCCTGAGTACACGCCATCCGCAAGCGGAGAACCTCGACGATTTTTGGGACAACCTGCTGGCGGGCCGAGAAATGGTCGGTGAGGTTCCCGCCGACCGTTGGGACGCGGCCGCCGCCGAACGAGCCGGGGCGGGCTCCCGTTACGGCGCTTTTCTCGACGAGGCCTACGCCTTTGATCCACTGTTCTTCAAAATGACGCCGCGCGAAGCGGCCAACATCGATCCCCAAGAACGGTTGTTCCTGCAAACGGCATGGCACGCCTTGGAAGATGCGGGTTATGCGCCGGCCCATTTAGCCCCCGAGCTGCGGCGCCGTTTCGGCGTTTTTGTCGGCATCACCAAACAGGGTTTTAACCTGACCGGCCAAAACGTGCCCGACGCCTTCCCCGCCACCTCCTTTGCCGCCACGGCCAACCGGGTTTCGTACCAGCTCAACCTTCAGGGTCCCAGTATCCCCGTCGACACCATGTGCGCCTCCTCACTGACGGCCTTGCACGAAGCCTGCGCCTACCTGCGACGCGGTGACGGCGACATGGCGCTGGCGGGCGGGGTCAACCTGTACCTGCACCCGGCGACCTACCAAGCGCTGACCTTGGGCCGGATTTTGGCGCGCGGTCCGCACTGCGCCGCCTTTTGTGCCGAGGACGACGGCTTTGTGCCAGGCGAAGCCGTCGGCGCCGTGGTCCTGAAACGCTACCACCAGGCCGTCGCCGATCGCGACAGCATTCTCGGCGTGATTCGCGGCAGCGCGGTCAACCACGGCGGCCGCACCAACGGCTTTACCATTCCCAACCCCAACCAACAGGCGGCGGCGATCCGCGCCGCCATCGCGCAAGCGGGCATTGATCCCAACAGCGTGAGTTACCTCGAGGCAGCCGCCAACGGGTCACCGATGGGCGACACGATTGAAATGACGGCGTTAACCGAGGTGTTCGGCAACAACGGACCGCGTCCCGGTTATTACCTTGGCTCGATCAAACCCAGCATCGGCCACGGCGAATCGGCGTCGGGCATCTCGCAATTGGCGCGTGTCCTGATGGCGCTGCGGCGGGAAACCCTGCCGGCGACCTTGATCCACGGCCGCCTAAACGAGGACATTCCCTTTGACCGCCTGCCCTTTCAGCTCGTTCGCGAAACCACCCCGTGGCCCGCGCTCGAAGAAAACGGCCAACCGCTACCGCGCCGCGCCGGCATCTCGAACACCAGCGCCGGCGGCGTCAACGCCCACCTGATTGTGGAAGCACACCCGCCCAGCGCGGCCACGGCGCGCCAGGGTCCGTTTCTGTTCATTCTTTCCGCCTTGAGCCAAGAACGGTTGACGGCCTATGTCGCCGATTGGCGTGCCTGGTTGGCGACCCATGCTGAAACCGACCCGGCCGCGCTGGCTTACACGCTCCAGGTCGGTCGCCAGCCGCTGCCGTACCGACTGGCGGTTGTCGCGGACGACCTGACCGGTTTTGCCGAAGGCCTGGCCCGGCCGCCGTTCCAAGGCCGGGTTGAAAAAGGCCGACGCGCTGATCGCGCCGCCGTGCAACAGGCCCTCGCGTGCGCCGACCTCGAACGGCTCGCCGAACTCTGGGTTGCCGGGCACAGCGTTCCTTGGCCCGAATTGCAATCGGGTTTACCGCGCCTCAGCGGCCTGCCCACCTACCCTTTTGCCCGAAAAATCTGCCGCATCGACAACCCAGCCGAAGCCATCGATCCGTCCTCGTCCTCCCAGACACCGCTTCCCGCCGACAAGGAGCCTCCCATCCAAGAAGAATACGAAAACCCAGCCGCCGAATTCTACGCCCACGCCACCCGGGGCGCCGACGAGAATTTCCAAGAGGAATACCTGACCTTTGCGCCCTTTGAAGAAAAGATCCCCGGTTTTTCGTCCTCACGCATTTGGCTCGATCCGTTGGGGAACCCCGAAGATTACGCGTTGATGAAAGCCAAGCAACGCGAGATGCGCCAAGTCTTATTCTGTAGCGAGGATTTCCAACGCATCGACAGCATGCTTGATTTCGGCTGCGGCCGAGGGACCGACGTCATTCAGGTGGCCGAGCACTTCCCCCACATCACCACCCACGGTTTCACCATCACCAAAGTCCAAGCGGAGCTGGGTAACCGCCGCATTGCCGGCCGTAACCTGGCGCCCCGCGCCCGCATCTTCCACAAGGACAGCGCGGTCGATCCTTTCCCCGGCCGCTACGACCTGGTGATCGGCATTGAGGTGAGTTTCCACATTCGCGACAAGGACGCCCTCTTCGGCAAAATCGCCAAGGCGCTGAAATCCGGCGGGCGGGTGTTGCTGATGGACTACATCGCCAACCTGCGCGGCCCGATTGTCGACCACGACGTCGAAGTCACCATTTTGACCCGCGAGAACTGGCTCGACCTGCTCGCCCGTCACGGCTTGCGCATCAGCGAAATCGTCGATGTCTCGCCCCAGGTCGCCAACTTCCTCTACGACCCCGAGTGTCGCGAAAACATCAAAGGCCAACCTCAAGTCACCCAGAACTTGTGGTTGAACCACGCCAACCAGGCAACGGCTTTGGAACGCGGCTGGATTACCTATTGCCTGATGAAGTTCGAGAAAGAGGAACACTTGGACGAGGCCGCCCTCTACCGCCACAACGCGCACCACATCGACCGCCAAACACCGTACCCGGAAGCGGTTCGCGCCATGTTTCGCAGCGGCCACATCCCCTACCCGGTCACACCGCCCGACGAGGTGATCCCAAGCCGAGCCGGCAATGCAACGCCGACAGCAGCGCCGGCGCCGCACGACACCGGAACCCGCCCTGATCGCGCCGCGATTCGCACCCGCCTGGTTGCGATCTTCGCCAAGGTGCTCGGTTTTGAGAAACGCGAGATCCTCGAAAACAACAGCTTCGAAGCGCTCGGCATTAGTTCCATCAACGCGGTCGAACTGCTGGAAGCGGTTAACACCGCCTTCGACCTCTACCTGCCCACCAGCATCGTTTTTGAATGCAACGACTTGGACAGCTTCAGCGACTACTTGTACGAGGCCGTGCCCGATCAGCCGCTTACGCCGCCGGCACCTGGTGCGGAACCGCCGGCGGAGCCGCGCACGGCGGCCTCGGACGCCACGCCCCGCAAGCTCGAAGCAAGTGCGATCACGGCCGCATCCCCATTCCAGCGGCCGCGACAGCAGGAAATCGATGATGTGGCCGTGATTGGTTTGGCGTGCCGTTGTGCCGGCGCCGACGATCAGATTGCTTTTTGGCAACAGATTCGCGGCGGCAACGACTGCTTGGCGCGCGTGGTTGACCCCGGCACGCTCGGCGATTTTGACGCGGGTTCGGACCAACACGCGCTGCTGCGTTACGGCATCATGCGCGATCCCGACTGTTTTGATCCGCTGTTTTTCCATATCTCGCCCAAGGAAGCCGAGATGATGGATTACGCCCAACGGATATTGTTGGAAGAGTGTTACAAGGCCCTGGAAGACGCGGGCATTGCCCCGGGTTCGCTGAAGAAAAAGCGGGTCGGCACCTACATCGGCGTCACCGGCGAACAGCGCGCCGTTTCCCAAAACTCACACCTCGCCATCCTCGGTGCCGACGCCTCCATCTTGGCGGCCCGCATCGCCTTTTACCTCGACCTCAAAGGGCCGGCGCTGGCCGTTAACACCGCTTGTTCCTCGTCCTTGGTCGCCATGGATTTGGCCTATCGCGCCTTACAACAGGGTGACATTGATTTGGCCATCGCAGGCGGCATTACCATCTCCGGCCAGGTCGGCACCTACGCCTCCATGAACAACGCAGGCATGATCTCCCCGACCGGAACCTGCCGGCCCTTCGACAACGACGCCGACGGCATTGTCGTCGGCGACGGCGTCGGCATTGTCATCATGCAGCGCCAACGCGACGCCCACCAAAACCGGCACCACCAGTACGGCGTCATTCGCGGCAGCGGCACCAACCAGGACGGCCGCACCTCGGGCATTACGGTGCCCGGCTTTTTGGCACAAAGCGAGTTGGAAACCGCCGTCTACCGCCGCGCCGGCATCAGCGCCGCCGACATTCAGTATGTCGAAGCCCACGGCACCGCCACCAAGCTGGGCGACCCCATCGAAATCCACGGCCTCACCCACAGCTTTGCCCAGTTCACCCCCAAAAAACAGTTTTGCGCCATCGGTTCCCTCAAAGCCAACATCGGCCACACTGCTGCTGCGGCAGGCGTGCTCAGCGCGATCAAATTACTGCTCAGCTTGAAACACCGCCAGATGCCGCCTTCGATTCATTTCAACCGCGAAAACGAACACATCGATTTCAAGAACAGCCCGGTTTATGTCAACACCGAACTAAAACCGTGGCAGGCCGGACCCGGCGGTTACCGGCTCGGCGCGGTCAGTTCCTTCGGCTACAGTGGCACCAACGCCCACATGCTGCTGTCCGATCCCGACCCAACGCCGGCCGGCCCGGCCCCTCAAAACACACCGCGATTGCTGGTGCTGTCGGCGCGATCCGAGGACCGTCTGCGGGCGCAAGCCGAGCAGCTCGCGACCTGGCTGCAAGCCCGACCCGACGCGAACTTGACCGACGTCGCCTACACCCTGCAAGTCGGCCGCGACGCCATGAACACGCGCCTCGCCTTTGTCGCCACCAACCATGCGGCGGCGATCACCCAGTTAAACGCCTGGTTGGCGGGCGACGAAACGGACGCAAGCCTGGCCCACGGCCAGGTGCAACCCGGCGACGCCTTCAACCTGTTCGATTCAGACGATGAGCTGCGCGCGGCCGTCGCCGGCTGGATGCAACGCGGCAAACTCGAACGCCTGTCGGCACTGTGGACCAAAGGCCTGGCGGTCGACTGGGACCAACTCTACGCCACGCCGCCGCGCCGCATCAGCTTGCCAGGATACGCCTTTAAGCGCGAACGCATTCCCCTCGGCGGTCAGAACGCGCCGGCGACGACGCCGAACCCGGCCAAAACAGAACAACCCAAAGCAAACCAAGCGGCCGACACGCAGCCACTGGCTGATTGGGACGGTTTTTCCTTCAAACCCGAGTGGTTCCCCCAAGCCGCACCTGCGGCGAATCAACCCCACCGTGGTCGTTCCATTCTGATCCTGTCCGCCGGTGAGACCACCGACTTGGTCGGCGCCCTCGCGCGGGAAAGCCGGCAATCACCGCAAGCAACAGTGGTGCGGATCCATTTGGCCCAAACAACGCAACAGTTGGCGCAACACGAATGGTCGGTGGGCCCGGAAAGCGAGGCCTTCGCCACCAGCCTGGGTGACCGCCGCTTTGACACGGTGTTTTTCGTGACGGCGGCCGAAAACGGCGCCGGCCGCAATGAACGCGCCTTACTGCATCTCGTCCAGCACCTGCGTCGTCAAAACGACGACCTCGATCTGTTCGTGCTCCATGCCGATCAGGGCGCGGCTGGGTCGCAGGGTTCGGGCCTGCCCGGTTTGGCCTGCGCGATTGCCCAGGGCAGCCGCATTCGGGTGCGTAACCTCAGCCTAACGGGAGCGGCCGGCCTGGAAGCCGACCTCGTCACCGCCATCCTGCGTGAGCCGGCTTCGGAACGCGGCGAGCAGGTCCGCTTTCAGGCAGGCCGCCGTCAACGACGTCGTTTCCTTAAGTTAAGCCTGCAAGGCCTGCCCGACAGTGGTTTGCGCCGCAACGGCACCTACTTGTTGGTGGGTGGTTCCGGTGCGCTGGGTCGCGTCATCACCGACCACTTGCAACAGGAATTCGCGGCAACGGTGATTTGGATCGGACGCCGCGACGCCGCAACCGTGGCGGCAAGCGGCGGCGTCCAACCGGCCCACTACTTCCAAGCGGATGTCACCGACGCGGCGGCGCTGCGACGCGCGCTGCAACACATGAAAGAAACGACACCAACCCTACACGGCGCCGTGTTTGCCGGGCTGGTTTACCATGCCGGCAACGGGATTACGATGGAGCCCGCCCGCTTCGGCGAGATGATCGACGTCAAAATCAAAGGCAGCCTGAACCTCTACCACGCCCTGGCCGACGAACCGCTCGACTTCATGTGCTGGTTCTCCTCGGTGCAGGCCTTCGCCTTCCTTTCCGCAAGCGACAGCGCAGGATACGCCACCGGCATTACCGCCGCCGACAGCCTGGTCGACGCCCTGCGGCCGGCGGCGCGGTTCCCGCTCGGCACGGTGAATTGGGGTTACTGGCACCGGTCGGTCGCCGGCACACCGCTGGCCGCCCGCATCCAAAACCATTTTGAAACCATCGCGGACGGCGACGGTTTCCGTTTCTTCTCGCGTTTCACGGGCGCTTTACGTGCCGGCCGCCTCAGCCAAGCCCTGTACGTGGGGACCTCGCCGGCGGTGCGCCGGCTGATGGCCTGCCCCGAAGCCACGCTGGTGAAAGCCGCGCCCAGCGCCGGCCCCGCCCTGATCGACAACCTGCGCCACTACCAAAACGAACGCAGCTACGCGGCATTCCTTGAAAACGATCCCTGGCCGGAACTCAATTCATGGATGGCGCGCCTGCTGTTCGTGCAACTGCGTCGGCTCGGTCTCTTTCACGACAACCTGCCCCAACCCCCGGCACGCCTGCGTGACCGCGCCGCCATCATCGACGCCTATACGCGCTGGTGGGACGAGTGTTGTTTGGGCATTTTGGAAACGGCCGGTTTGCTACAGCGCCACGCGGACGGCCTCGCCGCCACCCAGGCGGGCCTGAACCAGAGCGACGCCGTCTGGGACGAATGGCGTGTTTACCGCGAACAGTATCGCGACAACCGCGACCTGAAAGCAGCGGTAACCCTGGTTGAGAGTTGTTTGCAGGCGTTGCCCGAGATCTTGCGCGGCGAACGCCCGGCGACCGACGTTTTGTTCCCGCGTTCCTCCATGGAAAAAGTCGAGAACCTGTACCAACGCAACGTTTTGTCGGATTTCTTCAACAGCATGGTGGCTGATTTGGTCGTGCGCACCGTGCAAGCCCGGGTCGCCGCCGATCCCAACACACGGCTGCGCATTGTGGAGATCGGCGCCGGCACCGGCGGCACCACCGCCTTGGTTCTGCCCGCCCTGAAACCTTGGGCGGCGCATATTGAAGAATACTGTTACACGGATGTATCGCGCGCCTTTTTGATGCATGCCGCACAACGCTACGGCGCCGACGCCCCGTTCCTCACCCAACACCTGTGGAATGTGGAACAAGACGCCGCCGCTCAAGGGCTGAACCAGTATTTCGACATCGCCGTGGCCACCAACGTGTTGCACGCAACCCGCGACATTCGGACGACGCTGCACAACGTGGCCGGCGCCCTCAAACACAACGGCTTGCTGATCCTCAACGAAAACATCACCAAAACCACGCTGGGCACGCTGACTTTCGGCTTGTTGGACGGCTGGTGGCGTTATGAGGACGCCGCGCGACGCATTCCCGGTTGCCCGCTGCTTAGCCCCACCGGTTGGCAAGCGGTGTTAGGCGAAACCGGCTGGACCTCGATTTTGCCCGCCCGTGATGCAGCGCGCGCGCTCGGCCAACAGATCATCGTGGCGCAGAGCAACGGCTGGGTGCAGCACAGCGAAACAGCACCACCGCGCCAAGCCACCCCGGCCAAAGCCGAACGCCCACGTCAAAGCGTCACCAACGTCAAAAAGGTACCGGTTGCGTCCGCTGACCGCAAGCAACGGGTGACGGCCGTCGTGCGCCAAGCGCTGTCGCAAACGCTGAACCTGGCGCCGGCCGACATTGAGGGCCGTGTGCCCTTCTCGGACTACGGTATCGACTCCATCCTCGGCGTGACGTTCATGGACCAGATCAACGAGACGCTGGGCATTGCCATGAACACCACGATCCTCTTCGATCAAACCACGGTCGACGCCTTAAGCGCTCACATCCTGCAACACCACGCCGATCACCGGCACATGCCCGCAACCCTAGCCGACGACCTAACCGAGCGCGACCACGCGGCCACGCCGGTCGACGAGGAAATCGAAGAAACACCGGCCCCACGGCAAACAACCATCGCCGCCACAAGCCCGTCGCGGGAACGCGATTCCGCCGTGGCCGTCATCGGCATCGCCGGCCGTTTCCCCGGCGCCAACGATCCGGCGACCTTCTGGCAAAACATGGTTGCCGGCCGCAGCGGCATTGTCGAACTACCCGAGGCGTACTGTCACGACGGTTCCTACCGCTGGGGCGGCATTCTGGCAGACCGCCACTGTTTCGATCCCCTCTTTTTCCATATCTCTCCCAAAGAGGCCGAGCTCATGAACGTACACCAACGCCTGGTGCTCGAGGAAAGTTGGAAGGCGTTGGAAGATGCCGGTTACAACCCGCGCGAGCTCAACGATTCCCGCACCGGCATCTACATCGGCGCCGAACCCAGCGGGCAAATCAACGGCTCGCTCACCGGTTCGTCGGACGCCATTATCGCCTCGCGCCTTTCCTACCATCTCAATTTGAAAGGGCCGGCGATGGTGGTGAATACAGGCTGCTCTTCTTCCGGGGTGGCGCTGCACCTTGCTTGTGAGAGCCTGCGCAACGGGGAAACGGAAATGGCGCTGGCGGGCGGGGTTTTCGCCGCCATGGTGGCCGACGGCCTCGGCACCCTCGCCGAGATCGAAATGCTGTCCCCCAGCGGGACCTGCCACACGTTCGACAGCAGTGCCAACGGCACGGTCCTGTCCGAAGGCGTCGGCGTGGTGGTGCTCAAGCGCCTGAGCGACGCACTGACCGACGGCGACCCCATCCACGGCGTGATTGCGGCCTCCGGCGTGAATCAGGACGGCGCCAGCAACGGCATCACCGCCCCTAACGGTGCCGCCCAGGAACGGCTGATGCGCGATGTCTACGAACGCTTCGACATCAACCCCGCCGAGATTGGTTACTTCGAAGCCCACGGGACCGGCACCCGGCTGGGCGATCCGGTTGAAGCCAACGCCATGGTGCGCGCCTTCACGCGCGACGCCGAACCCCATCCCGGCTGTGCGCTTGGCAGCGCCAAATCCTTTATCGGCCACGCCTCGGCCGCCGCCGGCGTGATCGGTCTCATCAAAATCCTGCTCTCGCTCAAACACAAACAACTGCCGCCCATGCTCAACTTCAAAACGCTGAACCCGCTGATCGAATTTGAGCATTCACCCTTTAGCATTCCCACCCAAACCGTCCCCTGGCCGTCCCGCGCCGGCCGCCCCCGAACCGCCGCCCTCAACTCGTTCGGCCACAGCGGCACCAACGCCCACTTGGTCGTGCGCGAACACCTGGCCGCCCCGGTCACGCCCCGTCCGGCGGGGCCTTACCTGGTGGTTTTGTCGGCCCGCGACGAGAACCGCCTGCGCGAAGCCGCCCAACGTTTGGCGATTTTTGTAGCCGACACGGCGCCGCATTTGGCCGATGTCGCCTACACCTTGCAAGTCGGCCGCGACGCCATGGAAGAACGGCTCGCCTTTTTGGTGGAAAACAACGCCGCGCTGACGGAACAAATCCAAGCCTTTCTGGCCGGGGCCGGCGGCGCGAAAAAATCCTGGTTCCGCGGTCAAGTGCGACCGAATCGCGAAATGATCAGCCTGCTCAGCGACGACGACCTGTTCCCGACCATTGACGCCTGGATCAGCCACCGTCGTTACGCGCGACTGCTGGAACTGTGGGTGCGCGGTCTGCCGGTGGCTTGGGATCGCCTCTACGCTCAAGGTCTCCGTCCGCGCCGCATCCACCTGCCACCTTATGCCTTTGCCCGCAACCGCTACACCCCGCAAACGCAGGCGGCGGTCGCGACCGCGCCGACAGCGGCAACCCGAGCGGTTGTTCACGAACCGATCCCCGACACGCATTTCGGGTACCTGCCGCGTTGGGAAGAGGTCGACGCCTTACCCAGCGACCACGCGATAAACCGGCACCGCCTGGTGGTTTTGGTTTACAACGGCGAATCCTTCCGATTCGAAAACGATCTGGCCGACTATTACCGAAGCCACCATCCCGAGGCCCGCGTAATCCACATTCGCCTGTGCGATCAAACCCGTCAACGGGACGAAAACACCTGGCTTTGTAATCACGCCGATGTCGACGGGCCGGCGGCCTGTCTCGACGGCTTACCCGTGCCGGATGCGCTGTTTTTCATCGCCCCCTTCCAGGAGCGCGAAACGCTTTTGGATAACGCGGCCTTGGCGCAGAGTATCCAGAGCAACGAAATCCAGGTTTTGCGTTTCGTCAAATACCTGCAACACCGCATGGCGGCAAGCGACACGCTCGATTGTTACCTGCTGACCGTCGACAACCACGCCGACCTGGAACCACCCAACCCTTACGGCGGCGGCATCTCCGGTTTGGCCTGCGCCATTGCCCAAGGCGAGCACCGCATACGCGTGCGCAACTTGGACTTAGCCCGTGAAGAGATGGCGGACGAAGCAGAGCGGGTCTTGCTGCCCGCGCAAATCCTAGCTGAGCCGTCATCCGATCGCGGCGATGTTATCCGCCTACAGTACGGCCTGCGCCGCCGTCGCCATTTCGTGCGCTTGGACAGCGCGTCGTTAAAGGGTTCCACCCTGCGCCACGGCGGTGTTTACGTCATTCTCGGCGGTAGCGGCGTGGTGGGAAGCATCATCTCGCGCTACCTCATTCAAGAATACGCCGCCAAGGTCGTGTGGATCGGGCGCCGGCCGGCAACCGACCCGGACCTGCGCCAACGCCTGGCCGCGTTCGGCATGGCCACCCCCCACTACGTCCAGGCCGACGTCACCGACGCCGACGCCCTCAAAGCCGCCGTCGATGACATTCACGCCCAGTTCGGTGCCGTCCACGGCGCCGTCTTCTCCGGGCTGGTCTTTCACCCCGGCAACTCGGTGACCACCACCGACGAAGCCGCGTTCCGAGCCATCCTCGACGTCAAAACCCAAGGCAGCCTCAACTTTTACAATGCCTTCCGCAACCACCCTCTGGATTTCATGTTCTGGTTTTCGTCAATTCAAGCATTTTCCTTCTTGGCAGCACGTGACAGCGCCGCGTATGCTACCGGAATTACCTTCGCCGACACTTTTGCCCGCTCGTTGGGCGAGACGCCTTTCCCGGTTGGGATTGTGAATTGGGGTTATTGGGCCGCCTCCGTCCGAGGCACCCCGCTGGAAGCGCCATTGGCCGCCCACTTCGCCTTTATCGAAGACGAAATCGGCTTCCGTTATTTCGAGAAAGCCACGCTGCTGCTCAACCAAGGCGTGACCCAACTGCTGTGTCACGGCCCACGGCGCGCTGTTCGCCAACTCATGCACTGCAACGACGACGAAATCATTTCCATCTACGAATCTTCCACATCAATCGGGATTTAATATGAAGCGAGACATCATCGACCGTCTGGTCACCAACCCTCTTTGGGACGAACTCGAATCTTGGATGAGCCGCCTGCTTGGCGCGCAACTACAGCGTATGGGCGCCTTCGCAGCGGGTTTTTCACCCGCCGATGCCTGGCAAAAGGTCGGTGTCTTAGAAAAATACCGGCGCTGGTGGTGCGACTGTGCGCTCGAGATTTTGCAGCGCAACGGCAACCTGCCACCGTCGTCTTCGGACGCGCCGGACGCTGTTTGGCAAGCCTGGGAACCGCGTTTGCAACACTTCCTGACCGAACCCGATTTTGCCGCGGCGGTGCAGCTCGTCGACGCCTGCCTGCGCCGGTTGCCGGAGATTTTGCGCGGCACGGTCGCGGCCACCGATGTTTTGTTTCCGCGCGCCACTATGTCCCGCGTGGCAAACATGTATCAGCGCAACACCCTCGCCGATTACCTCAACGGTTTGGTCGCCGACGCCGTGGTTGCGTTTCTCCAGCAACGGCTGGCCGCCGAGCCCAACGCCCGCTTGCGCCTGATTGAAATCGGCGCCGGCACGGGCGGCACCACGGCGGTGATCCTGCCCGCTTTGGCGTCTTTCCGCGACCAAATTGAAAGCTATTGTTATACCGATATTTCCCAAGCCTTTCTGATCCACGCCAAAACCCAGTTCGTGCCCGAGCATCCCTATCTGACGCCCGCGCTCTGGAATGTGGAACAGCCGCTGCCGGCGGCGCTGACGCCGGGCGCCTACGACGTGGCGGTGGCGACCAACGTGCTGCACGCCACCCGCAACATCCGCGAAAGCCTGCGCCACGTCAAAACCGCGCTCAAAAGCGGGGGCCGCTTGATCCTCAACGAGGGCGTGCAAAAAACCACGCTCAACAGCCTGACCTTCGGCCTTTTGGACGGCTGGTGGCGTTTTGAAGATCCGCAACTGCGCATTCCCGGTTCGCCCTTACTGGAATCGCGCACCTGGCGCCGGGTCCTGGCCTGGGAAGGTTACCGCTTGCGCCCGCTCGCGCCGGCGGACGACCAAGGTCTGGGTCAGCAGATTTTGATCGGCGAAAGCGACGGCATGGTGCGCCGCGCCAACACCCAGCGCAACAGCGACGACACACCCGCGATCCAGACCCCGAAAGCCGTCGCCCACGAACCCAGCCCCGGCCCGCAAAAGCCGCCGCCCGCCGTCAGTCCCCAAGCCGTGCGTGCCCAGGTAGCCGAGGCCGTCACCCAGGCGTTGGCCGAATCGCTTAAGCTCGACGAAGCGGTCCAGGGCGACATTCCTTTTTCAGATTACGGTATCGACTCGATTCTCGGCGTCGGTTTTGTCGATCAGATCAACGGAAGCCTGGGCCTTTCCTTGCCCACCGCCATTCTGTTCGACTACACCACCGTCGACACGCTGGCCGCGTACCTCAGCGACACCTACGCCGAACGCATCAGCCGCAGCGAGGACACCACGCCCCCCGTTACGGCGCCGGCCCCGGCCGCACAACCCACCCGCGCCGCGCCGGCGAAGCAGGCCATCGCGCCGGCCCCGGCCGCACAACCCACGCGCCCTGCGCCGGCACCGCACACCCCGCCGCAACCCGACACCATTGCCGTCATCGGCATCGCCGGCCAATTTCCCGACGCGCCGGATCCCGCCACCTTCTGGCGCAATTTGATCGAAGGCCGCGACGGCATCACCCAACTGCCGGAGGCCTATCGCGACCTCGACCGGCTCGTCGGTCTCGACGAAGAAGGCAATCCTTATTACCAGTGGGGCGGCGTGCTGGAACACCGCAACCATTTCGATCCCTTGTTCTTCAACATCGCGCCCCGCGAAGCCGAATCCATGAACCCGCACCAGCGTTTGGTGTTGCAAGAGAGCTGGAAAGCGCTGGAAGACGCCGGTTACAACCCGCGCAACTTGGACGGCTCCCAGGTCGGCATTTTCATCGGCGCCGAACCCACCGAATACTTCTACGAATCCTTTACCGGCGCCTCGGAGGCCATCGTCGCCTCGCGCCTGTCCTACCATCTCAACCTACGCGGTCCGGCGCTGGTGGTGAATACGGGTTGTTCCTCATCCGGGGTCGCGATTCACCTGGCCTGTGAAAGCTTGCGCAGCGGCGAATCGGCCCTGGCCTTGGCCGGCGGCGTTTCGGCGGTGATGAAACAAAGCGGCCTCAATACCCTCGCTCAGGCGGGCATGCTCTCGCCAACCGGCGCCTGCCATACCTTTGACGCCTCCGGCAACGGCACCGTCTTATCCGAAGGCGTCGGCATGGTTGTGCTCAAACGCCATGCCGATGCGCTCGCCGACGGCGACCCGATTTACGGCTTAATCCTCGGTTCCGGCATGAACCAAGACGGCACCAGTAACGGCATCACCGCCCCCAACGGCTTGGCTCAAGAAGCCCTCATCCGCGGTGTTCAACAACGCTTCAACATCAACGCCGACCACATCACCTACCTCGAAGCGCACGGGACCGGCACCAACCTGGGTGATCCCGTCGAAGGCAACGCCCTCGTGCGCGCCTTCCGCAAAACCACGCGCCGCACCCATTTTTGCCGGGTCGGCAGTGCCAAAGCCCATATCGGCCACACCTCCGCCGCCGCCGGCGTTATCGGCCTGATCAAAATTTTGCTTTCGCTAAAACACCGCCGGTTGCCAGGACTGCTCCACTTCCAAACGCTCAATCCCCAAATCGACTTCACCGATTCACCCTTCTTCATCGACGCCCAAACCGCCGACTGGGTCAACCCGCAGGCACCGCTCACCGCCGCGCTCAATTCCTTCGGCCACAGTGGGACCAACGTGCATTTGGTCGTGGCAGAGGCCGCGCGGCCCGCGCTTCGAGCGGAAACGCCGAACCGTTCCCAGTTGGTGCCGCTTTCGGCCTTTGACGAAGAACGCTTGCAAGAGGTCGCCGCCAACCTGCTGGCCTTTTTGGAAACCGAAAACGCAACCGACCCGACCCGATTGTGCGATCTGGCCCACACACTGCAAGTGGGTCGCGAAGCCATGCACGAACGCCTCATTTTTGAGGTGAAAAGCCTGGCCGAATTGAAGGACCGCCTCAAGCGCTTCCTGACGACGGGTGAGATCGTCGGGCGCCGAGGCCGGGTTACCGCCAAAAGCAAGGCCAAGTCGTTGCTCGCCGCCGGCGATGAGGACACGCGCGAGCTAATCGCCGCCTGGGCCGCCAAAGGGAAACTGGACAAACTGGCCGAGCTTTGGATTCAGGGTGTCGCCGTCGATTGGCGCCTAATCGACAACCAAAACGCACGCCGCATCAGCCTCCCCACCTACCCGTTCGCCCGCGAACACTTCGAGGCACCGCACAAAACCAGTACCACCGATTTGACCGCGCCGAGCGCCACGTCCGCTGCGTCCGTGCTACACCCGTTGGTACAACGCAATACCTCGAACTTTAAGGTTCAGCGCTACAGCGCCACCTTCCACGGCGATGAATTCTTTTTTGCCGATCACCGCGTCCACGGCGCGCGCGTGTTGCCAGGCGTCGCTTACCTGGAACTCGCGCAGACCGCCGTGCAGTTTGCGTTGGGTGAGGAAGCCGCCGGGACACGGATTTTCCTTAAAGATGTTGTGTGGTCGCGGCCGATTCGCATCGACGCCGACCCGCTTGAGGTGCACATCACCCTGGAACCGGGCCAAGACCGACATGGCAACGAAGAGATCCGCTTCCAAATCCTGACCGACATCGTCCACGCCGAAGGTTTGGCGGTAACGGCGCCGGCACAACAGCCCCGCCTCGATTTGACCCAATTACAGGCGACCGTCCGCAACCAAAGCCTGGATGCCGACACGGTTTACGATGCCTTCCACCAAATGGGCATCGATTACGGACCCGGCCATCGCGGTTTGCGCGTGCTCCATTTCGATACCTTCACGCGCGGCAACGCCACCGAACCCCAAATCCTGGCGCGGTTGGAACTTCCGCCAGGACACCAGAACCATCCCTACACTTTGCATCCCGGCTTAATGGATGCAGCGCTGCAAGCGTCGATCGGCTTCATGCTGGACCAAGGTCGCGGCGATGCGGAACGGAAACCCAGCCTGCCTTTTGCCTTGGAAGCGCTGGAAATTTTTGCGCCGATCCCGGCCGAAACCTGGGTCTGGACGCGACCGTCCGAAGGCGGCTCGTTTTACGACCGCGTACAAAAGTTGGACATCGACCTCTGCGATGCGGACGGCAAAGTCTGCGTGCGTTTGAAACGCTTTTCCTCGCGAACCCTGACCGGCGAGATTCCTACCGTCGACGCCGACCAAAACCGCCACGTGGGTTTGCTGACCCTGAGCCCGGTGTGGCAGGTGACGCGACCCGAACCGCACGCGCTGGATGCCGCGCAATCGGTGTTGGTCATCGGTGGGACGAACGACTTTTTCGACGATATCCGCACCCAGCTCCCCAAGGCCAAACCCCAAACCCTCACCGGTCAAGAAACGGTCGCGGCGCTCACCGACATCATCCAAAGGAATGGCGATCTGGACCACCTGATTTGGGTGGCCCCGACCGCTCAGGGCGAGACGCTTGCCGCCGAAACCACCATCGCCGATCAAGAAGCCGGCGTGATTCAGGTGTTCCGTCTGGTCAAAGCCTTGCTGGCGGCGGGTTATAGCGAACGCGATCTGGAATGGACCTTGATCACCACGCAAACCTTGGCGATCAGCGCCGGCGAAACCATTGCGCCCAGCCACGCCGCCGTCCACGGTTTAATCGGCTCGATGGCCAAGGAATATCCCCACTGGCGCGTACGCCTGGTGGACATTGCGGCGGATGAAACCCCCACCGCCGCGCGCATTTTGCAACAGCCCGCTCATCCCGAAGGCGACGCGCTCGTGCTGCGTGCGGAAAGCTGTTACACGCGCGGTTTGGCGCCGGTCACCGCCGCAAGCACGTCAGCCGATTCCAGTTACCGCCAAGGCGGCGTCTACGTGGTCATCGGCGGCGCGGGCGGTATCGGCGAGGTTTGGACCCGTCAGGTCGTGGCCGACCACGGCGCCCACGTCTACTGGTTGGGTCGCCGTCCCGAGGACGAACAGATCCGCGCACGGCTGGCCGCCTGCGGCAATACCGAATACCTGCAAGCCGACGCCGGCGATCGCGATGCGCTGCAACAGGCCGTCGCCCGCATCAAACAAAAACACCCGCGCATCCACGGCGTGGTCCATTCCGCCATCGTCCTGCGCGACAAAAGTTTGGCCCGCATGGATGAAGCGCGTTTCCGCGCCGGTTTAAGCGCCAAAGTCGACGTCAGCGTGCGTTTGGCGCAAGTCTTCGGCAACGAAGCACTGGACTTTGTGCTGTTTTTCTCGTCGCTCCAGTCCTTCACCCGAGGCGCGGGCCAGTCCAACTACGCCGCCGGTTGCACCTTCAAAGACGCCTACGCGCTGGCCTTGGCCGGCGCTTGGCCGGGAGAGCAGGCGCCGCGCATTCGCGTCATGAACTGGGGATACTGGGGCACCGTCGGCATCGTCACCGACGCGGCTTACCAGAAACGCATGGCCGAAGGCGGCTTGGGTTCGATTGAGCCCGACGAAGGCATGGCCGCCGTCGACGCCTTACTGCGCGGCGCGCCTGAACAGTTGATCCTGCTCAAAACCACCGTGCCCGAAGTCGCCGAAGCCATGTGTGTGCCGGAAACGGTGCAATTCTACCCGCCGACGCTGCCCGCCTGCCACGAGCGCTTCCCCAAGCGCCTGCCCCAACGCCACGACGATATCCAGGCGATTCACGCCGCCATGGGTCCCGACCTGGAAGCCATGAACACCCTGTACCTGGAACTATTGGGCGCGACCTTGGTGTCGCTCGGCCTCTTCGGCGCGAACCCACCCACGCTGCCGGCGCTGTACCAACGCTGGTTCGCCGAAAGCATCAACCTGTTACAACAGCACGAACTGCTGCACGGCGAGCCAGGCGCCTGGACCCCGTCCGAGCGGCTCGACCTGGACCGGCGCCGGCAAGATTGGGAACGCGGGCGTCCGACCTGGATGCAGGCCGAAAACCAAAAAGCGCAAATCATCCTGGTCGAAGCCTGTTTGCGCGCCTTGCCCGAGATCCTCACCGGCCGCCGACAAGCCACCGACGTATTGTTCCCCAACGCCTCGATGGAGCTGGTTGAGGGCATTCACAAAGGCAATGTCGCCGCCGATTTATTTAACGAAGTTTTGGAAGAAACCGTCGTCGCCTACTTGGAAGAACGGTGTCAGGACCCAAGCGCCGAAATCCGCATTTTGGAAATCGGTGCGGGTACGGGCGGAACCACCGCCGGTTTACTGCCGCGCCTCAAACCCTTCGCCAAGCAGATTCGCGAGTATTGTTTCACCGATATCTCGCGCGCCTTCCTGTTGCATGCCGAAACCCATTACGCCGCCGAAAATCCCTTCCTCACCACCGCATTATTCGATGTGGGTTTGCCGTTGGCCGGCCAAAACATCGCGGCCGATCACTACGATGTGGTGATCGCAACCAATGTGCTCCACGCAACCGCCGACATTCGCCGAACGCTGCGCAACGCCAAAGCCACGATGCACCGCAACGGCCTGCTGATCCTCAACGAACTGTGCAGCAACTCGTTGTTCGCCCACCTGACCTTTGGCCTTTTGGAAGGTTGGTGGCTTTACGAGGACACGGAACTGCGCATTCTCGGCTGTCCCGGCTTGTATCCCGAAACCTGGGCCGCCCTGCTGGAAAGCGAAGGGTTCGCACCGGTCCTGTTCCCGGCCGCAGCCGTTCGCGACCTGGGTCAACAGGTGATCGTCGCCCCGTCCGACGGCGTTGTGCGCCAAAACCATGCCGGCGATGAACCGGCCCTACACGTCAATGTCACCAGCTCCGCCGCCGAGGTGGCCGACGCGGAAGAACCCGCCGGCGACAGCTTGCGGGAGCGCGCCGCCGCGTATATCAAACGCATCGTCGCCGCCACCCTGCGCATGTCCAGTCGCAAATTGGACACATCGCAACCTTTGGAAATGTACGGCTTGGATTCGATCCTGGTGGTCCACCTCACCAACGCCATGCGCCAACATTTCGACGGCATCACCAGCACCTTGTTTTTCGAGGTCCAAACCATCGACGCCCTGGTCGACCATTTATTGGAAACCCAGGAAGCGGCGCTCCTCAAGCAGGTCGGCCCCAAACAGGAACCGCGGCCGGTCCAAGCCCAAACCAAAACAGCGCCGGCGCCCACTGCCGCAAACCCGACGCGCCGTCGCTTTGCCGCCAAACCGGCGCAAGCGCCGGCCACACCGATCACAGCGACGCCGGACACGCCCAAACCCGCAACCAACACCGGTGCCGTGGCAATCATCGGCGTAAGCGGTCGTTATCCCATGGCCGCCGACACCGGCGAATTCTGGCAGCGTTTGGTTACCGGCACCCACTGCATTACCGAAGTCCCCGCCGACCGCTGGGACTGGCGCCGCTACCACAGCGACAAACCAGGCGTACACGGTAAAATTTACAGCCGCTGGGGCGGGTTCATCGACCAACACGACCGCTTCGATCCGCTGTTTTTCCAGATCTCGCCCCGTGAAGCGCGCTTAATGGATCCGCAGGAACGGATTTTCCTGGAAACGGCACACGCCTGCATTGAAGACGCGGGTTACACGCCGGCCACGCTGGCCGATGAACGCCGCCGCGTCGGCGTGTACGCGGGTGTGATGAACAGCACCTACGCACCGCAACCCAACTTCGCCACCATCGCCAACCGCATCTCCTACGTGTTCGATTTCCACGGACCCAGCATGTCGCTCGACACGGCCTGCTCCTCGTCGCTGACGGCGATCCACTTGGCGGTGGAAAGCATCAACGCGGGCACCTGCGACGCGGCCGTGGCGGGCGGTGTCCACCTCAACCTGCACCCAATCCATTACCAAGGCCTGTGTGAAGTGCGCATGCTCAGCCCCGACGGCCGCTGCAAAACCTTCGGCTTAGGGGCCGATGGCTTTGTGCCAGGCGAAGGGACCGGCGCGGTGCTGCTCAAGCCGCTCGATCGTGCCCTGGCCGACAAAGACACCATTTACGGCATCATCAAGGGCAGTGCGATTAATGCGGGCGGCAAAACCAACGGCTACACCGTGCCCAACCCCAACGCCCAGTATCGCCTGATTGCCGACGCCATCACCCGCGCCGGAATTGATGCGCGCACCATTAGTTATGTGGAAGCTCACGGAACCGGCACCTCGCTGGGCGATCCCATTGAGATTTCGGCCCTGAACCGCGCCTTCAGCGACAGTCCCAACGACCAACACGGCCAAAAAACCTGCGCCGTTGGTTCGGTCAAAGCCAACGTCGGTCACTGTGAAAGTGCGGCCGGCATTGCCGGTCTCACCAAAATTCTGATGCAAATGAAACACGCCACCATCGCCCCTTCGCTCCACGCCGATCCACCCAACGACCACATCGATTTCGACAAGACGCCGTTCAGCGTCCCCCACGAAGCCATCGCTTGGCAGCGTCCCGAGATCACCGTCGACGGCGTGACCCAAACCGTACCGCGTCGCGCGGGCCTTTCTTCCTTCGGGGCCGGCGGCGCCAACGCCCATCTCATTCTCCAAGAAGCGCCGGCCGTTGCGCTTGCGACCGAAACCGAACGGGACCACCTCATTGTGTTGTCCGCCCGTAAACCGGCGCAACTGCAACAGATGGTGGCCAATCTGCACGGGTTCCTCGCGGAACACCTCGCCAAAGCGCGCCCGCTCTCCATGACGAACCTGGCCTACACGCTGCAAGTCGGCCGCGAAGCCATGGAAGAACGGCTGGCACTGATCGCCCGCAGCGCCGAGGAACTGGCCGCCAAACTGCAAACCCTGATGGACCAATGGGCCGCCGGCGAACCGGAAGAAGTCGACGACCTCTTTCGCGGCAGCGTCCCAAGCGGCGCCCAAACCGACAATGCGTTGTCCGTGTTCACGGCCGACGAAGAGCTCCAAGAAGCGGTGGATAAGTGGATTCAACGCGGAAAATTCGCCCGCCTGCTGGACGTGTGGGTGCAAGGCCTCGCCTTTGATTGGCGCCGCTTGTACGCCGAAGATCAACCCTTACCGTCCCGCATGAACCTGCCCACCTATCCTTTCGCCCGCGACCGTTATTGGATGGACGGCGACGCCTGGGTGCCGGCTTTGGAAGAAGGCTCCAGCATGGGTCCGCGCGCGGTGAACCTCGGCGCCTGGTCACACAAAACAAAAGCGCAACCATTGCAAGCAGATACACCATCAACAGCGAAAGCCGTTGCGCCGCAGATAGTGCTTACGCCGGCGGTGGTTGCCCCCATCACCACCGCACCACCGCGCCACCAGGCGGCAATCGCAAAACCGAACGGTCAGGTGCAACTGACCCCCTTGGACGACATTCAACCAATGGGTCCACCGCCGCCGACAGCGGCCGCGGCGCCGACGCCCGCCAAGGAGACGCTAAAGCAAACCTTAACCCAGGGTTTGGCCGAAGCGCTGTTCATGGACGTCGCCGAAATCAACCCGGATAAACCTTTCACCGACATGGGTTTGGACTCGATTATCGGCGTCGAGTGGATTCACACCATCAATCAAAGCTACCAACTCGACCTGCAAGCGACCCAGCTTTACGACACACCCAACATCCATGCGTTAAGCGCCTTCCTGCACAGCACGCTGCGCGGCCAGGCGACACCGACCGCCGCGCCCCCACGCGCCAAAGCCGTCGTCCTGCCCAAGCCCAGTATCAGCCTGCCGTCGATGGCGACCGCCGCGCCCAGCGGCCCGAGCCAAACAACGCCGGCCGCGCATAATCCGACACCGGCGGCGGCCGTGCCTCGCCCACCCGCCGCCACCGCGAGCCAAGCACCGCCGACCCGAACGGAACCCCGACGCCGTTCGCTGGAAGCCGTGCGCGCCGAGGTGCGCGATACCCTTGCCGAGGCGTTATTTATGCAACCGGCCGAAATCGAACTGGACCGTGCTTTTATCGCCATGGGTCTGGATTCCATCATCGGCGTCGAATGGGTGCAAACCATTAATGAACGCTTCAACTTGGACTTGCAGGCCACCACGATTTACGACCATCCCACCGTGCGGGAGTTCGCAGCCTTCCTGCAAAAAGAAGCCCCCTTAGCGGCCGCACCGGCGACGCCCGAAACAGCCGCTGAACCCGTTGTCGACCCCCTGCCCGCCGCTGCACCGGCAACGGCTGAAGCGGTCGACGAGCCCGAACCACCTAGCGCATCACCTAGCGAACCGCTTAGCGAACTCACGGCGATCACAACCCCGGCGCAACCGCCGCCGCAAACCGTCACGGCCGCCAAGCCGGTGTCACGCCTCGCCGGCCCGCAAGAACCCATTGCGGTCATCGGAATGTCGGGGCGTTATCCCGGCGCCGCCGATCTCGACAGCTACTGGCAAAACCTAACCCGTGGTGTTGACTCGGTAACCACCATTCCAAAATCGCGCTGGAACACCGCCGACTATTACGACAAAACGCCCGGTGTGCCCGGGAAAACCAACTCGAAATGGTTGGGTGTGCTCGAAGATATGGATTGTTTCGATCCACTGTTTTTCATGATCTCGCCCGCCGAAGCTGAAGGCATCGATCCCCAGCACCGTCTGTTCCTTGAAGAGGGCTGGCGCGCTTTTGAAGACGCCGGCCTCAACCGCGAAGCACTGAGCAACAGCCGATGCGGTGTCTACCTGGGCATCATGAGCAACGAATACGCCTACCTGGCTTCGAAGAACCCGGACGAGATTTCAGTGAGCGGTAACAGCTTCGCCATTGCCGCGGCACGGATCGCCTACTACCTCAACCTCAAGGGTCCGGCCATTCCCATTGATACCGCCTGTTCCTCGTCGCTGGTGGCCGCCCACCTCGCCTGTCAAGCCCTTGCCAACCGCGAAATCGATACCGCGCTGGTCGGCGGTGTCAGCCTGTATCTCGGACCCGAACCCTACCTGGGCCTGTCTGCCTCCGGCATGCTCGCCGCCGACGGTCGTTGCAAAACGTTCGACAACCGCGCCGACGGCTTTGTGCCAGGAGAAGGCGTCGGTGCCGTTGTGCTGAAACGACTCGTCGACGCCGAGGCCGATGGCGACCGCATCGAAGCCGTCATCATCGGGTCCGGCATCAACCAAGACGGCAAAACCAACGGCATCACCGCCCCCAGTGCCACCGCCCAAGCAGCACTGGAACGCGAAGTTTACCGCCGCAACGGCATCACGCCGGACAGCATCGGCTACATCGAAACCCACGGGACCGGCACCAAATTGGGCGATCCCATTGAAATCGAAGCCTTAACCAAGGTTTTCCGCGAAGCAGGTGCCGCCGGACCCTGCGCCCTGGGTTCGGTAAAATCGAACCTGGGCCATACCTCGGCGGCGGCGGGCGTGGCTTCGCTGCACAAGGTGATTCACTGCTTGCAGCAGGGCAAATTGGTGCCGAGCCTGCACTTCCAACAAGCCAACAGCCACCTTAACCTGGCGGCTTCGCCTTTTTACGTCAACACGGAAACCAAAGACTGGCGCAACGGTGACAAGCCGCGCCGTGCCGCCGTCAGTTCTTTTGGCTTCAGCGGCACCAACGCCCACCTGGTCGTCGAGGAATACCGACCGGTCAACCCGCCACCCCGACCCGAGCGCGACAGCTTGATTCCGCTTTCGGCCAAAAACGCTGATCGTTTGTTGGCAAGCGCCGAACGCCTGCTGCATTACCTGCGCGCCGGCAGCGCGCCCGCCCAGGCGGCGACCCAAATCGATACGGCCGCCCTCACCAGCGTCGTCGTCAACAAACTGGCCGCGATCCTTCACGTCGAGGCGGCGGATATCGACAGCGAACAAGACTTTATCGAGTTCGGTGTCGAGCCGATTCACCAAGCGCGCCTGCGGGAAGAACTGGAAAAAGAATGGGGGCTTGAGTGGGACGGCCGCGCCTTCATGCAAAAAGACTCGGTACGCGCCATTGTCGCCGATTTACCGGCGGGCGCAAGCCACGGCGGCAACGACGCGGCCCCGACCCAACCCGACCAAGCCGTGCCGGCGCGACGCCCGCACAACCTGCACCTCGCGGACCTGGCCCACACCCTGCAACACGGCCGCGATGCGATGGAGGAACGGGTCGCCTTTGTCTGCGCGTCCACCGACCAATTGGTGCAACAACTGGAAACCTTTATCGGCCGAGGCGGCGCCGCCGACCCGGCCGCGCGCATCTGGCGCGGTTCGGTGCGGGACTACGCAACGCTGTCGGCGGGCCTCGACAATCCCGACGATTTACAAGAAATGGTGGCCTTGCGTCTGGCCCGTCGCGATTTACCGCGTTTGGCCGCCTACTGGACACGCGGGGCCGGCATCGATTGGCACGAACTAGCGCAAGGCGCCAAGCCGCAACTGCTGAGTTTGCCCACCTACCCCTTCGCCCGCGAACGTTACTGGGCGGGCGCAGCGGCGCCCGCGACCGCAGCAAACCCCCAAGCCGAGGTCTTGCATCCGCTTCTGCACACCAACACGTCAACCCCTGACACGCAACGCTTCACCACGGTGTTTAGCGGCCGCGAATGGCTGTTGACGGATCACGTGATCCAACTGGACGGCGCGCTCGGGTTGCCTGTTTTGCCAGGCGTCGCCCACCTGGAAATGGCGCGCGCGGCGGCCCAGTTTAGCTTTGCCGGCCAACCCTTCCACCTGACCCACATCCTTTGGTTACGCCCGCTCATCGTCAGCGAACCCTGCACGGTTCACACGCGTTTGTTCCCCCTGGACAACGGCGTTGAAGGCGCACTTGCCTTCGAAATTTACGCGGACCAAAACGGCCGACGCACCGTTTACAGCCAAGGTCGTGTGCTGCCCGGCGCCGGTCAAGCCCCCGGCGAACCCACACCGCAACGGCCACCCCTCGCGGCCGGACAGACCACCGACGGCGCCGCCTGTTACCAACTGTTCGAAGCGATGGGCATAAAATACGGTCCGGCCTGCCGCGCCCTACAGCGGGTTTGTCGCGATGCGCACGGCGTTTGGGCCGACCTGGCGCTGCCCAGCCTGATCGCCGACGACGCCGACGCCTATCTGCTGCACCCCGGATTACTCGACGCCGCGTTGCAAGCAGCCATCGCTTTGACGCCGCTCGATCAAGCCCCGGAAAGCGGTGGACTCGGCCTGCCGTTCGCGATTGATAAAGTGGTGATCTCGCGCCAAACCCAACCCGTCCAAGCCTTTGTACGTCCCTGCCGGCAAGGTACGCCCTCCCGTTTGGATGTCACCCTGCTCGATGCCGACGGCAACCGCTGCATCGATCTAATTGGCTTCACCGCCAAGCCGGCGCCAAACCCAACGCCGCCCGTCAAAGCGGACAAAGAGGCGTTGGTCTGCCGCCGCGTCTGGCAGGAACAACCACTGCTCGCGGGTCAAGCTGAACCCTTCGCCTCGCGCTTGGTGCTGGTCGCCGCACCCCTGCGCCTCGAAGCGACGCCGGCCTACCGCGTGGTTTCCCTTCCCGCCGCCGCCAACGACCCCGCCGCCAATTACCGTGAGGCGGCCGTCACGCTGCTCCACGCCCTGCAATCGCTCTCGGGTCAAGGTCGCGTGTTGGTGCAACTGGTGATCCCGTCACAAGGTGAAGACCGCCTGTTCGCCGGCCTCGGCGCCATGCTTAAAACGGCCCAACTCGAATGGCCGCATTTGCAGGTGCAAATCATCGCGGTTGCGGCGGGTACGCGGGACCTCGCCGAAAAAGTGCAGGCGTGTAGCCTGTCGCCGGCGGAAACCGAAATCCGCTACCAGGGCGAACGCCGCGAAATCGGTTTCTGGCAAGAAACCCCTTTTAATCAAGCTGTTTCCCCCTGGCGCGACGGCGGGGTTTATTTGATTACCGGCGGGTTCTCCGGGCTCGGTCGCGTCTTGGCAACCCACATCGCGGCCCAAACCCGCAACGCCACGCTGATTTTGGTCGGCCGCTCGTCGGCGGACCCGGCCACCGTGGCAACCCTGGCGCGCGAGGCCCGCGTGCTCACCCGTCAAGTGGATGTGGCGCAGATGGAAGCGGTCCAGGCTTTGGTCGCCGAAATCGACCGGGACTTCGGACGCCTCGACGGCGTGTTGCACTGCGCCGGCGTCCTGCGCGACGCCTTGCTCCACCAAAAAACCGTCGCCGAATTGGACGCCGTTTTCGCGCCCAAGGTTCGCGGCACCGTCAATTTGGACCAGGCCACGCGCCACCTCGACCCCGCCACCTTCCTGCTGTTTTCATCCAGTGCCGGCGCCGCCGGCAGCATCGGCCAAGCCGATTACGCCGCCGCCAACGGGTTTATGGACCAATACGCCGCCGTGCGTAACGAACGCTTGCGCGCCGAAAACCGGGCCGGGCAAACCCTTTCGATTAACTGGCCGCTGTGGCAAGACGGCGGCATGCGTCCCAATCGGGAAACAGAAGAACGGCTGTGGCGCGAAACCGGCATGGCCGCCATGGCCTCGGCCACCGGCCTCGACGCCTTGGCCCGAGCGCTGCGCTGCGGCGAAGATCAGGTTTTTGTGTTGGCCGGCGACACGCGCCGCTTGCGCCGCGTTTTGGTGCCGCCCTCACCCGTTACCGCCGCCGCGCCGGCAAGTGAACCGGTCTCGCGCAAACAGGCGCGCACCTGGTTGCGCGACCGCTTGGCCGCCCCCCTCAAAATCCCGGCCGACCGCTTGTTGTCCGACGAACCCTTTGAAAATTACGGGATTGATTCCATTCAAGCCGTCAAACTCACCAACAGCTTGGAGCACGACTTCGGCAGCCTGCCCACAACCTTGTTTTTCGAATGCGGCAACCTCGACGAAGTGACCGACTACTTTATGGAACACCACGGCGCGGCGCTGGCGCGTTGCCTGTCCCAACCGGAACCAGACCGGCCGGCGCCGCGCACGGCCACGCCGCCGCCGACCCGCATCCAGGTGCAAGCCGGCGACACAAGCGTTGCCGCAAGCCACGCCGCCCCTCGTGAGGAAGCGATTGCCGTGGTTGGTTTGGCGGGCCGTTATCCCGGCGCCCGCGATTTGGACGCGTTTTGGAGCAACCTGCGCGAGGGCCGCGACTGCATTGTGGACGTGCCCAAGGATCGTTGGGACTGGCGCGCTTACTACAGCGACAACGCCGAGGAAGCCGGCGTTCACAGCAGCCGGCGCGGCGGTTTCATCGAAGACGCCGACAAATTCGACGCTTTGTTTTTTGGGATCTCCCCCAAAGAGGCGCGGTACCTCGACCCGCAAGAACGGCTGTTCTTGGAACAAACCTGGGCGGCGATGGAAGACGCGGGCTACAACCGCGCGCACGTGCGTGGGGCGCAGGTCGGCGTTTACGCGGGCGTCATGTACGGGGAATACCAGTTCTTCGGGGTTGAAGCGAGTATGACCGGGCCGCGTATGGGTTTTGCCGGCACGCTGGCCGGTATCGCCAATCGGGTTTCGTACGTCTTTGACCTGCACGGTCCCAGCATGACCATTGAAACCATGTGCTCCAGTTCCTTAACCGCATTGCACTTAGCCTGCCAGGATCTGCGTTACGGCGTCACCGAGATGGCGATCGCGGGTGGGGTTAACTTGAGTGTGCACCCCAACAAGTACCTGATGCTGAGCAGCGGGCAGTTCATCTCCAAACAAGGCCGGTGCGCGGCGTTTGGCGCAGACGGCGACGGGTACATCCCCGGCGAAGGCGTGGGCGTGGCCGTGCTCAAACGGCTGGCCGACGCCGAACGCGATCGCGACCACATCTACGGCGTCATTCGCGGCAGTGCCGTCAACCACGGCGGCAAAACCAACGGCTACAGCGTCCCCAACCCGCGCGCCCAACAAAACGCCGTCAGCCGTGCCCTCAAAAACGCGCAGGTCGATCCCCGCCACATCAGTTACATCGAAGCGCACGGCACCGGGACCCGCCTCGGCGATCCCATCGAGGTCGCCGGCCTGACCGGCGCCTTCCGCGAATACACCGCCGACAACGGTTTCTGCCGCATTGGTTCGGTCAAATCCAACATCGGCCACTGCGAAGCGGCGGCGGGCATCGCCGGCTTCACCAAGGTGTTGTTGCAACTCAAACACGGCGCCGTCGCGCCAACCCTCCACGCCCGCAACGCCAATCCAAACATCAACTTCAGCGCAACCCCGTTTGTCGTCAACCACGAACTCAGCGATTGGGCGCAACCGCTCATCGACGGTCGACCCATCCCACGCTTGGCCGGCATATCCTCCTTTGGCGCAGGTGGTTCCAACGCGCACCTGTTGGTGGAAGAGTACCGTGGACAACACCAGCCTCGCCAAACGGGGCCTTATGTTGTGGTCTTATCCGCCAAAACCGAAGATCGCCTCAAGGCTTCCGCCCAACAACTGCTGACCTTCCTGGAACAACACCCCCAAACGGAAGCCGCCGACGTCGCTTACACCCTGCAAGTCGGTCGCGAGGCGATGACCGAACGTTTGGCGTTCACGGCGGATCGTCTGACCGACATCATCGCCAGGTTGCGTGCCTTCCTGGTGGGTGACTCTGACGGCTTGGTGCGCGGCGCCTACCGCCGCGACCGCGAGGCGCCGACCTGGTCCGATCTCAGTGGCGCCCAACGCGCTGCGATTGAAGCCGGCCGCTACGAGGAACTTTTGCTGCGGTGGTGCCAGGGCATGATCGTGGACTGGTCCCGTCTGTGGCACAACCAACCGCACCGCATCAGCCTGCCGACCTACCCGTTCGCGGGTCGCCGAACCTGGGTCGAACGGCCGAACCCGTCGCCACCGCCGCGCGCCGTCACCAGTGCGCCGCCGTCAGTCGCCGTCGAAGCGGAACCCCGTGCGGCCTTTGAGCCGTTTCACGACGCCTTACTCGACCGCCTAATTGCTGAAGAAATCGATCTCGAAACCGCCCTTGCAACCGTGAGAGGGGAATAAGCCATGAACAAAGCCATTGAACAAATCTACCGAAAAGTCGCCGCCAAAGAATTGACCAAAACGGAGGCGATGACCCTCTTGCGGCAGCTCCAAGCAAGAACCACGGCCACCCAGCCCACGGCCGCCGTGGCGGCGACCTTGCCCAAACCCAGCGGCATCAACCTGCTCGATCCCACCGCTCTGCCGACCCATTACCCGACCGGGCCGGACCGTCCGGCCCAGCGGCCGCTCCCCCTCGCGGCAATGCCGGCCCGCGCCCCAAAAGCAACCGCTTTGTACCGACTGCAACACCTCGGTGACGGCGTTTGGGTGCTGCGACCCGATGCGGACAACGGCCAACCCGCCGCCACCTGTTTGGCCACCCTGACCAGCAGCCGTGATCCCCGCGTGTTGGTGTTGCTCGGCGGCGGTTGGGTAACCCTGCCGCGCGCTTTCAAGCTGCCCGTGTTGGCCGTACTCAGCGGCGACGTGCAAGGTCCGGCCTTGCTGCAAGCGGCGCGCTGCGACCTTGTTTTCTGTGCCGAACAGGGTCGTTACCACAGCGGTGTTTGTTCCGAATCGGAGCGTGAATTCCTCACCAACCGCTTCGGCGGCCCCGTCGCCGCCTTGTTATCCGGCGCCCAGCCCGTCGACGGCCACACCCTAAAACAGGCAGGCGCCGACTTTGCCGTGCTGCCCACCGCCGCGTTGGAAACCGTTGCCTTGCAAACGGCGCACGCACTTAAGGAAACATCGCCCAAGGCATTGACGCTGCTCAAACAGCACCTTGCCGCAACGGACCTGTTCCCCACACCCCAACCCGAAGCGGGCGCGGTTGCCCTTGCAACGGAGCAGGCAATCGATCCCGGCAAACCGCAGGCGGTGGCGCTCGCTTCCGATAAGGTGACCATGATGGTGTACCCCGACGGGGTTGTGCTCGTCACCCTTTGTGACCGCGAAAGCAAAAATGCCTTTTCAGCGGACATCGCCGCCGGTTTGTTTGATGTCTTCGCCAAGATCCAACACGACCCCGACTACCAGGTTTTGGTGTTAACCGGTTACGACCACCTGTTCGCTTCCGGCGGGACCCGCGACGGACTGATTGCCATTCAACAGGGCCAAACCCGCTACGCCGACGCCCCCATTTATCAACTGCTGCTCGACTGTCCGATTCCCGTCATCGCCGCCATGCAGGGCCACGCCGTCGGCGCCGGTTTGTCGATGGGCCTGTTCTGCGATTACCAGATCTATGCCGAGGAAAGCGTTTATTCCAGCCGCTTTATGCGCTACGGATTCACCCCCGGTTTCGGCGCCACCCTGATCTTCCCCTACCGGCTCGGCTGCGATTTAGGCCGTTCGCTGCTGTTTACCGCCGAGGACGTCAAAGGGCGCGACCTGAAAAAACAGGCGCCGTTTTTGACGGTGGTCCCGCGCAAAACCGTTTTGGCCCTGGCCATGACCGCCGCTCACCACATGGCGACCACCGGCCGCGACCAAAACCGCCGTGAAAAAGCCGGCCGAACCCAACCCTTGCGCGCCTGTCTCGACGCGGTCGTCCAACGAGAACTGGCCATGCACGGCCAAACCTTTGTCGGCAGCGAGGAAACCAGGCGGCGCATTGAAGCCGAATACGCGGCGCCCGCCATTCCACCCGCCGCGCCGGCCGCCGTCGCCACCCACACGGAAGAAACCCTGCGGGAAACGGTGTTGGCGACCTTGCGCAGCATGCTGGCCGAGGAGCTGTGCATGGAAACGGACCTGGTCGACGAGCACCTGCCTTTGACGGAGATGGGCCTCGACTCGATTACCGGCGTCACCTGGGTGCGCCGCATCAACCAACATTTCGCGATCGAAATCCCGGCCACGCGCATTTACGATTTCGCCACCCTCAACGACTTCACCGCATACGTGGCGGGCGAAACCCAAGTCGCAACCCCGCCCACAACGACAACCACAAACGAAGCCGCCGCTGCTGAGCCGCCCGCACCGCCGGCGCTCGATGTGCGCGACAGCTTGCGCTCGTTGCTGGCCGAAGAGTTGTGCATGGAGGACGCGTTGGTCGAGGACCACGCGCTGTTGACCGACATCGGTTTGGACTCCATCACCGGCGTGACCTGGATTCGCCGCATCAACGAACGCTACAACCTCGACCTTTCGGCCACCAAAATCTACGATCACGCGACCCTCGCGGAATTTGCGCGTTACGTGGGTGCGGAAATCGCGCACACGGTTCCGGCACCTGCATCTGCACCTGCACCTATGCCAATGAGTGCGGCGCCCCAGCCCCAGTCTCAAGTGACCCTTCCCGCCAAAGCCGAAGCGACACAGCCCACCCCAACCTCGGCACATCAACCAAACCGCGCACCGGACGACAGCCGGGCCGTCGCGGTTGTCGGCATGGCGGGCCGTTTTCCCATGGCCGAGAACATTGATGAATTTTGGCAAAACATCCTGGCGGGCCGCGACTGCATTAGCGAGATTCCGGCCGACCGTTGGGACTGGCGCGACTACGACGACGGTCGCGAAGAAACACGCGGCATTCGCTACGGCGGTTTTATCGACGATATTGCGCTGTTTGATCCGCTCGCCTTCGGCATCTCGCCCAAAGAAGCACGCTTCATGGATCCCCAGCAACGTTTGCTGTTGCTGTATACGCGGTTGGCACTGGATCACGCCGGCTTAACCCCCGCCGACCTGCAACAGGACCGCACCGGCGTCTTCATCGCCGCCGCGCCAGGTGATTACGCCCGTTTGGCCGCCGCCGCCGCCGAGGGACCGCTGGGCCTGACCGCGATGGCGCCGTCCGTGATTCCCAACCGCATTTCCTACACCTTCAACCTCAAAGGCCCCAGCGAATGTTATGAAACGGTCTGCGCCTCCGTATTTACCGCGCTCCACCACGCGGTCCAGTCCATCCAACGCGGCGAATGTGACCAAGCGATTGTCGGCGGCGTGCACCTGCTGCTTTCGCCCCATCAATTCAACAGCGTGGCGGCCATGGGTTACCTGGCACCGGACGGCCGCTCGCGTCCCTTCCAAAAAGAAGCCGCCGGTTTTGCCCGCGCCGAAGGCGTCGGCGTCTTGGTGCTGCGCGCCGCCACCAAAGCCGTCGCAGACAACACCGTCTACGCGTGGGTGCGCGGCACGGGTGTGGCCCACGGCGGGCGCGGCCTCTCGCTTACGGCCCCCAGCGAAACCGGCATGAAAACGGCGATGCTCCAAGCCTGGCGGGCGGCGGGCGTAGACCCGCGCGGTGTGGCGCTGATCGAAGCCCACGGCACGGCCACGCCGCTTGGCGACGGCATCGAAATCGAAGCGCTGAAAGGTGCTTACCGCGAGCTCGCGCAAGCGCACGACGCCGACGCCGACGCGCCCTGTCGCATCAGCAGCCTTAAACCCTGCATCGGGCACAGCGAAATCGTTTCCGGCATGGCGGCCCTGATCAAGGTCATCCAGGCCATGAACCACGGCGTGATCCCCGGACTGCCCCACTTCGGAGAACGCCATGAACACGTCTCGCTGACCGGCAGTCCCTTCGTGATTGAACCCAACAACGCGCCTTGGCCGATGCGCACCGACCAACAGGGCGCGCCGCAACCCCGTCGCGCCGGCCTCAACAGCTACGGCTTCGGCGGCGTCAACGCCCACGTCCTGCTGGAGGAAGGCCACCAACCCGCCCTTCACCGCGACGGCTCGGAAGGCCCGTTCCTGCTGGTCCTCTCCGCGCCCGATCAGGCCCGTCTCTTCACCCTTGCCGCCCGGCTGCGGGCCCACCTGCAACAACACGAAGTCGACATGACCAACCTGTGTTACACGCTGCAACGGGGACGGACCGCCGAACATGTCCGGCTCGCCTTTGTCACCGACGGCATCGCGGACGCGGTCACCAAGCTCGGCCAAGTGGACAACGCGGACCAGCGCGCCGCCCACCACCTTCACCTGGGTGACGCCGGACCCAAAGGGGCCGACCGCCTGCCGCGCCACATTCGCAAGCTTTTCGGTCCAACCCAGCTAAACGAGAAAATCCAACAAGGCGCCTGGGATGAACTGGCCATGCTGTGGATCGGCGGGATCGACTTACCCTGGGCGACGCTTTACCGCAACCGCGCCGTCCGCCGCATCGCGTTACCCCACCAGCCGTTTGCGTTGGCGCGCTATTGGGTCGACGCCGCACCGACACCGGCACCCGTGCCGCCGGCAGCCGTGGCCCCGACCCCGCCACAACCCGCCGCCGGTGCCTCGCTTGAGGCAATCGTGACGGCCATAATCGCGGAACTGGTCGACTTGCCGGCGGACCAAATTGATCGCGAGCGCCCCCTGCATTATCTGGGTTGGGATTCCGTGCTGACCTTGGAAATGGGGCGCCGTCTGCAAACGCGCTTTAATGTTTGCCCCGGTAACCGCGAACTCTTGGAACACGATACGGTGCAGGCCTTGGCCGCCCTGTTGACCGAAAAAGGCGTCGGCCCCAACGCCGCGCCCAATCAGGTCGTCGCGGAAACCCGGTCCAAACCGAAGGCACCTCAAGCCGTCAGCGAACCCTTTCCCCTTGCCGAAGGGCAGCTCGGCCTGTGGTTGTTGCAAAAATCCGACCCGGCCATGAGCGCCTACAATGTGCCGATCGCCTTGGCAACGCAAACGCCGGTGGACGTGCCCAAACTACGGCAAGCGTGTCGGTGGTTGTTGCAACAGCACCCTGTTTTGCAGACCACCTTCCTCAGCGACGGCGGTAAACCCCTCCAAGTTCACGACATGGACAAACCTTTGTTTTTCGAACAAGGCCCATTGCCCAGCGAACCCGAAGCACGCATCGCCCTGCTCAAAACCACCGCCAAACAACCCTTCCGTCTCGACGGCGACCCTTTAATGCGGGTCCACCTCTTCAGCGCCGGCGACAACGACCACATCTTGCTCGTCACGCTGCACCACATCATCTTCGACGGCACCTCGATGAAAACCTTCACCACCGATCTGCTCGACGTCTACCAGGCTTTGTGTGAGGGTCGTGACCCGCGCAGCAGCGCCGCGAACGACGACGGTTATGCCGCCTTTGTCGCCTGGGAACAAAAACACCTCGCCGAGCAGGGCGAAGCGCTCACCGCTTGGTGGCGCGAACGTTTGGCCGGCCCCCTGCCCGTGTTGGCCCTCAACAACGACAAACCGCGCGGCAAACAACGGCGTTTCGAAGGCGCTTCGTTTTTTTCCCATCTCTCGCAAACGCGCAGCAACCAATTGCGCACACTGGCCAAACAACAGGGGGTCAGTACCTTTGTCGCCATGCTTGCCATCTACAAGGTACTCCTGTTCCGCCATACCCACCAACGGGATATCGTCGTCGGCACCCCCACCTCCGGCAGACCCCAACCGCGTTTTGAGCGAACCCTTGGTTACTTCATCAACACCATCGGCCTGCGCAGCCGCCTCGACGGTGACCTGACCTTTAGCGACCTGCTGCGCACCCTGAAGTGGCAAGTCGCCGATGCGCTGGACCACGCCGGCCTGCCGTTTCCCCGCCTGGTGGCCGCGCTCGGTATCAAACCCGGCGCCCACGCCCCGGTTTATCAAACCACCTTTTTGCTGCAAAACTTCTTTTCCGTCAAAGACCAAGACGCCTTTGCCGCGCGTTTCCCGGGTTGGTCTTCGGTTCACGGCGTCAAACAAGAAGGCGAAGACGAACTGTCCCTGCACGTGCTTGAGGGTCGCGACGCCTTTGCCCTCAGTTTCGGTTACAATCCCGAACTCTTCGAACGCGAAACCATCGAACGTTTGGCCGAACACTTCGCCCACCTGGTCGACGCGGTGTGCGACGACCCGCACCAAGCCATCGGCACCTACCGCTTTTTGGGCGCCGCCGAAAAAGAGAAGGTGTTGGTGCGCTGGAACGACAGCCACGAGGATTTCGGCCCCGAGCGTTGCCTACACGACCATTTCAACCTGGCGCGACGCAAGCGACCCAACCAAATCGCGCTGGAAATGATCCGCGCGCAGGGTTCGGAAAAGCTGACCTTTGATGCACTGGGCCAACGGGTCGACAGCCTCGCCCATTGCTTGCGCGGGCGCGGGATCGGTCCCGACCAACGCGTGCCGATCTGCTTCCGCCGCTCGCTCGATATGGTCGTCGCCATGCTCGCCGTGCTCCAAGCGGGCGGCGCCTTCGTGCCCATCGACCCGGATCACCCGTTAGAACGAATTAACTATTTAATAAAGGACACGGACGCAACCGTCGTGCTGACGACGGCCGCGTTGGCGCCGCGTTTTTCGGCGAGCGGCGCCGCCATCATTGCGGTCGACCGCGACCAGGCGCAAATCCGTGCCGCCGAACCAACCGAAGCAAGCACGGTGAAACCCAATAACTTGGCCTATGTCATCTACACTTCCGGTAGCACCGGCCGTCCAAAAGGCGTGATGGTCGAACACCGCCAGATTGCCAATACGCTGCATTTCTTGGCCGACCGTTATCCGTTGGCCGAAGACCAAGCCTACCTGCTCAAAACCAATTACACCTTCGACGTCTCGTTATCCGAACTGTTCGGTTGGGTGTTTGGTCGCGGCCGCTTGGTGATCCTGCCGCCCGGAGACGAAAAGAACCCGCACCGCTTGAGCGAAGTCCTCGTCAAGCATCGCATCACCCATCTCAATTTCGCGCCGTCCGCCCTCAACGCCTTTCTGCGCGTGGCCCAAGCCGACCCCGACTTCCTCGCGAGCAACGCCGTCAAGGTGCTGATGGTAGCGGGCGAGGCCTTCCCCAAGGATCTCGTCGCCAAAAGCGTGGCCGCTTTTCCACGTGCCCGCGTTGAAAACATCTACGGACCAACCGAAGCCGCCATTTACGGTTCCTATTTTTCCTGTAGCGGTGCCGTCATTCACAGTGCCAACCTGCCCATCGGCGGGCCGATCAGCAACACCCGTCTCACCATTGTCGACGAACACCTGTGCCCCGTCCCCATCGGTGTCCCCGGCGAGTTGTGCCTTTCCGGCAAAGGCATCGCACGCGGCTATTTGAACCGCCCCGAACTGACCCGCGAACGCTTTATTCCCAACCCTTTTTGCGAGGGTGACGACGACGGCCGCCTCTACCGCACCGGCGACCTCACCCGTTGGCTGGCGGACGGCAACGTCGAGTACCTGGGTCGCATTGACAACCAGGTCAAGGTGCGCGGGTACCGCGTCGAGCTGGGCGAAATCGAAGCGCAACTGGACCGCCACCCCATGGTCGGTGAAAGCGTGGTTGTGCCGCGCGAACAAACGGGACAACTCGTGGCCTATTACCAGCCCAGCAACCCGCAACAAAACGCGAACCCAACCCGCTTGCGGGAACACTGTGCCGCCGTGTTGCCCGACTACATGGTTCCCGCCTTTTTTGTGGCCTTGGCGGAAATCCCACTTTCCGCCAGTGGCAAAGTCGACCGCAAAGGTTTGGCGGCCCGCGAAATCGTCCTCGAACCGCAGGAACCCGCCGCGCCGGCCAAAACCCGCGCGCAAATCCAAGCCGTCGTGCTCGACGCCTGGCGCAACATCCTGCAAATAAAAAACATTTCACCGGGCGACGCCTTCTTCGAAGCGGGTGGCGATTCGCTCAACGCCGTCCTGCTCGCGGAGCGGTTGCACAAAGATTTGGGCTGTGAATTCACCACCACCGACGTCTTGCACTACCCCACCGTCGCCGAGATGGCCGCCGTGTTGGTGGATCGGCTCGAGGCCGCGCACCCGGCCGACCCGCTGCCGGCCGAGCCGCCGGCCGAGCCACCCACCCCGCCGCCTGCCGTCGAAACCCCGCCGCCGCGTATCGAAGCAACGCAACAAACCCAACCACAACCGCCGTCCCCAGCCGATGAGGACGGTGTCGCCATCGTCGGCATCTCCTGCCGCTTCCCCGGCGCACCCGACCATCACGCCTTTTGGAACAACCTGCGTTTGGGCGCCGACGCCGGCATCGTCCATTCGCCTGCCGCCTTACGCGACCGTCGCGTGCCCGAATCCCTGATCCAACATCCGAACTTTGTGCCGTTACAGATGGCAATTGAGGATCGCGACCTGTTCGATCCTGAATTTTTTAACCTGTCCCATCGCGACGCCTTGTTGATGGATCCCCAATTCCGCTTGCTGCTCCAGCATTCGTGGCAGGCGGTGGAAGACGCCGGTTACGTGCCCGCCGCCATTCGCGACACCGCCGTCTACATGTCCGCCTCCACCAGCTTGTACCAAACCTTGCTGCACAACGCCGGCGAGGTTGGCCCCAAAGATCGTTATGTTTCCTGGATCTTGGCTCAGGGCGGTACCATTCCCACCCGCATTTCCCACCACCTGGGCCTGACCGGACCGAGCATGTTCGTCCACACCAATTGTTCCTCGTCGCTGACCGGCCTGCATGCCGCCTTCCAAAGCATTCGCAACGGCGACGCGACCTATGCGCTGGTTGGCGGCGCCACCGTGCCGCCCGTGGCCGCGCCTGGCTACATGCACCAGCCAGGCCTGAATTTCTCCGGCGACGGTCGCTGTAAAACCTTTGACGCCGACGCCGACGGCATGGTCGCCGGCGAAGGGGTCGCCGTGATTCTGTTAAAACAGGCGCGTGCGGCCGTTGCCGACGGCGACCGAATCTACGCCGTGTTGCGCGGGATCGGGATCAACAACGACGGCGCCGATAAAGCCGGTTACTACGCGCCCTCCGTTCGCGGTCAGGGCGCCGTCATCGACAAAGTCCTAAAGCAGACCGGCATTAGCGCGGAGAGTATCGGTTATATCGAAGCGCACGGCACCGGCACCAAGCTCGGCGACCCCATTGAGGTGGCCGCCTTGACCGACATCTACCGACGTTATACCGACCAAAAACAATTCTGCGGTTTGGGTTCGGTTAAAACCAACATCGGCCACTTGGATACCGCTTCCGGGTTGGCGGGTTGCATCAAGGTTGCGCTTTCGCTGTATCACGGTGAACTGCCGCCGTCACTCCACTACCAAGAGCCCAATCCGGCCGTCGATTTTGCGGCGTCCCCGTTTTACGTGGTCGACCAACTCACCAAATGGCAACGGGGCGCGACGCCGCGTCGGGCCGGTTTGAGTTCGTTTGGCATCGGCGGCACCAACGTGCACGCGTTGTTCGAGGAACCCGCCGCGCGGCCCGCGGCCCATGAGCCGGCGACCAACGACGCCTTTGTGATCGTGCTCTCCGCACGCAACCAGGAACGCCTGCGTGAGGCCGCCGCCAACTTGCACCGGTTCGCCTTGGTGCCCGATCAATGCCCGCTGGCCGAGGTCGCCTATACCCTGCAAGTCGGCCGCGTCGCCATGGCGCACCGTCTGGCCCTGGTCGTCGCCGACCGCCGCGCCTTGTTGCGCGGCCTGGAAGCCTTTCTCGCCGACGAACCCGGCGACTGGTCGTCCGGCTGTGTCGACGGCGGCGGGCCCGCCGTCTTTTCAGCAGAAGACCTGGCCGAGATGCAGCAAAAATGGGTGCGCGCCCGTCAATGGGACAAAATTGCGGCCTTGTGGTTGCAGGGCGGCTCAATCGCGTGGGACCGGCTCTACCCAGCGCGACCGCAGCGCATCAGCTTGCCAACCTACCCCTTTGCGCGCGAACGGTTTACGCTCAAACCGCCGCTCAAAAAATCACTCAACCACCTGCACCCGCTGGTCCACGAAAACGTGTCGACCTTACACCAGCAGGTTTACCGCTCGCGCTTCGACGGCACCGAATTTTTCTTGGCCGACCACCTGGTACGCGGGCAGAAGTTGTTGCCAGGCGTCGCTTATTTGGAAATGGCCCGTGCCGCCGCCGTCAAGGCCTACGGGGATGTGTCCGAAAGCGACGTGCGCTTGCGCAACATCGTGTGGTTGCGACCTTTCGCCGCTGAACAGGAAGAAAACCCCATTCGGATTGTGCTGGAACCAACGGAATCGGGCGACGGCGTCCGTTTTGAGGTGTGCGGCGAACAGGCGGACGGCGACCTGACCATTCATTGTCGCGGCATTGCCGAACACGCGCCCGGCCCCGTTCGCGAGCACCTCGCGTTGGACCCGCTGCGCGACCGCTGCCGGCGCCTCGTGATTGACGGCGCACGTTGTTACGCCACCTTCCGCGCCGTCGGCGTGGATTACGGGCCCGCCTTCCGCCTCATCCAAACGCTGCACAGCGGCGAACACGAGGTCGTCGCCCAACTGCGTCGGCGCGAAGATGCCGCGCCGGGTTTTCTGCTTGAGCCGGGTATGTTGGACGCCGCCTTGCAAGCCTGCATTGGCCTCAAACTCAAACCCAGCGGTGCCGCGAGCCAAGGCGACGGCGCACCGATCCGTTTCTCACTGCCGTTTGCGCTCCAATCACTCAGCGTCCACGGACCGCTGCCGCAAGAAGCATGGGTCTGGATTCGCCATGCCGAGGGCAGTGGTGACAACGACCGCATGCGCAAACTCGACATCGATCTCTGCGACGGCGAGGGTCGCATTGCCCTGGCCCTGCGCGGCTTTTCGACGCGTGTCGTCGAGGCCGAGCGGCCGACGCCTGAACCACCGGCGACCTCGGCGCGCCAAGCCTTGCTGTTTCGCCCGCAATGGCTTCAGCGGGCGCTGACCGAAACCAGGACCCCCTTCCCCGCCGGCACCCGCCACATCGTTTTGCATTGCGATCCCACCCGCGATCAGGAGGCGCTGCGCAATCACGCCGAAGCGCTGGTGATGACCCTGCGCAGCGGACGCAGCGATACCCGTTACAGCGATTTGGCCGTGCGTGTGTTTGAAGAAATTTCCAGCCTGTTGGCGGGCCGCCGCGAGGGTTACACCTTTGTTCAGTTGCTCGTGCCCGCACCCATGCTGACCGGATTAGCCGCCGTGCTGAAATCGGCCCACGCCGAGCAACCCCGCTTCGTCGGCCAGTTACTTTTGTTGGAAGGCGACGAATCGCCGCAACAACTGGCGGGTTACCTGACCGACAACAGCTTGCACCCTGAGGACACCGTCGTCCGCTACCAAAACGGTCGTCGCGAAGTGCTCGTCTGGGAAGAACAGGCCGCCCCGGCAGCCGCGCAACCCACCTGGGTCGACAACGGTGTGTATCTGATTACCGGCGGCGCCGGCGGACTGGGTCTGTTGTTCGCCGAGGAAATCGCCAATCAAACGGAAAACCCGGTTTTGTTTTTGGTCGGCCGTTCCCCGTTGTCGGCAGAGAAACAAACCCGCGTCGCGCGCCTGACCCAACTCGGCGCCGCGGTTCATTACCACCAAGTCGACATCTGCGACACCACCGAGGTTCACAGCTTGGTGGACGTCATCAACGACCGTCACGGCCGTCTCGACGGCGTCCTGCACGCGGCCGGCGTTCTGGCAGACGGGTTCATCCTGAAAAAATCGGCCGATGCCTTTCGCACCGTGTTGGCGCCCAAAGTAACCGGGACCTTGCTTTTGGATGAAGCGACCCGCACACTCGACCCGTCGCTGTTTGTGTTGTTCTCCTCCGGCGTCGGCGTGTTGGGCGGACCCGCTCAGGTCGATTACGCCGCCGCGAACGCCTTCCTGAACACCTTCGCCGAGGAACGTCGCACCCGCCTGCCGCATCGCACGACGCTGTCGGTCGCATGGCCGTTGTGGCGCGACGGCGGCATGCAGGTCAGCGAAACGCGGCGACGCACCATGGAACAAAACGCCGGCCTGCAACCCATGTCGCAAGCGGACGGCTTGGCCGCCTTCTACGCGGCCCACGCCCTGGAAACGAGCCAAGTGATGGTCTTAAACGGCGTGGCCGAACGCATTCGGGCCTTTATGCAACCGCGCACCCTGGTACGCGAAGCAAACCCATCCGCCAAACCCTTCGCCACCGCCGCGACCGGCGATATTCGCGCCGCAACCCTCAACTGGGTGTGCGATATTCTGGCCGAAATCACCCGTGACGACCGCCACAAGATCCGGCCGGAAACCGCCTTTGAACAGTTGGGCGTTGACTCAATCATGCAAATGAGTGTCATTGAAGCCTTGGAAAAAACAACCGGCGAGTTGCCCAAAACCTTGCTGTTTGAGTACCCCGACGTAGCCGAACTCGTCGACCACCTGCTGGTCGCCTACCCCGAACCGCTGCAACAGGCGTTTGGCGAGGCCCGCCAAGAGCCGCCGCCGGCCGAACCCACGCCGGCCGAACCCGTCGCCGCGACCCCGCCAAAAACGACACGGCCGTTTCGCATCCAGGCCGCGCCGTCGCCCCGCGCGCCGCAACCCGAGGCCCAAGTTAGCGACGGCATCGCGATTATCGGCATCAGCGGCCGCTACCCGCAATCCCCCGATCTCGACGCCTTGTGGCGCCACCTCCTCGCCGGCGATAATTGCATCACCCGCGCCGACGAAACCCGCTGGCAACATTCGCTCGGCACCTACCTCGGCGAAGCGGCCGTGACCCGCGCCCGCTACGGCGGGTTCCTCGATGACAGCGACCGCTTCGACCACCACTTGTTCGGCATCAACGCCGATCAGGTGCTCAACCTCTCCCCCGAGTTGCGTCTTTTCCTGGAAACGACCTGGCTCACGTTCGAGGACGCCGGCTATTCCCGCGCCGCGCTCAACGCCTTCCAGAAAAATCGCGACACCGGTGTCGGCGTCTTCGCCGGCCTGATGTACCACCAATACGCCTGGAGCATTCCCAACCCGGCCACCGCACGGCTCAGCACCAATGTCAGCGAGTGGCACATTCCCAACCGGACCTCGCACTTCTTTAACCTGACCGGCCCCAGCCTCTCGATCAACACCGCTTGCTCCAGCTCGCTTACCGCCATTCACACCGCCTGCGAAAGCCTGCGCCAAGGCACCTGTTCCATGGCCGTCGCCGGCGGCGTCAACCTGACCCTGGATCCCTCTAAATACGACTTACTGGAAAAATCACGCCTGTTGGATGCCGGCGACCGCAGCCGCAGTTTCGGCACGGGTTCCGGTTACATTCCCGGCGAAGGGGTCGGCGCGGTTCTGCTAAAACCCCTCGCCGACGCAATTGCCGACGGCGACCGCATCCACGCCGTCATTCGCAGCACCTTCACCAACCACGGTGGCGGTCGCCAGATGTACACCGCCCCCGATCCCAAACAACAAACCCAGGTCATCGCCACCGCCCTGCGGCGCTCCGGCATTGATCCCGCCACCATCGGCACCGTGGAATCAGCGGCCAACGGCTCGGACCTTGGCGACCCGCTCGAAGTGTTGGCCCTCAAAAAAGCCTTTGCCGCCGCCACCGACCGCCGCGATTTCTGCGCGCTCGGTTCCGTCAAATCCAACCTCGGCCACTTGGAAGCCGCTTCGGGCATCTCGCAATTGTCCAAGGTCCTACTGCAATTACGCCACCGCACCTTGGTCCCCACCATCAACGCAACGCCGCTGAACCCCAAAATTTCGTTGAAGGACTCGGCCTTTTATTTACAGGAGGAAACCAAACCCTGGCAGGCCGAAACCGATCCCCAAACCGGCCAACCCCTGCCCCGTCGCGCCATGATCAACTCCTTCGGCGCCGGCGGCAGCTATACCAACCTCATCATTGAGGAATACCAGCCCCAACCCGTCGTGCTCCAATCCGCCCCGCGCGACCGCTTGTTCCTGTTCAGCGCCGCCACCGAGCAGGGCATGCATCTCTGGTTGGATCGCTTCAGCGAGCTGTTGGCCGACCAACCCGACCTCGACCCCGCCGCACTGGCCACCGCCCTGTGGCTGCGCGATCACGGCCGTCCTTATCGGCTCGCCGTCGTGGCCGATTCCATCGCCGACCTGCGCCGCAAGCTAGCGGGCAGCCAGGAGTCGGGTGTTTTCGCTTCACGCGACGCCGACCCCGCCGCCGACGTGCCGACCATCACCGCCGCGCTCACCGGGTTTGAACTGCACGGTGTCGCCGCCGCCTTTGCCGCCGGTGAAAGCTTGGACCTGACCCCGTTGTTCGACCTCATTCCCAAACACGCCCTCCCGCAACTGCCCGCGACGTACCTGGAACACGAGCAGGTGTTTCGCCACACCGCCGGCGATCCCGATTTGGATTTCTTCCTCGACATTGCGGAAAAAATCACCACCGGCGCCTTATCGCCGCAACAATTCGACCAACTCGTGGCGGAGATGAAACCATGAACCAAAACACCCTGTACCAAATGGTCCAAGCAGGCAAAATCGACCCGCTCGCCTTCGCCCGCCACATGAAACGCTTAAAGCGGCAACACCCGACTGCCGTCGTCGAACCCCTCTGCGAAACCTACGTTTATGACGAACCCTATTTGCGTGACCACACCATCGACGGCAAGCAGGTATTGCTAGGGGTTACCCATGCCGCTCTGGCGATCAATGCTTGGTTCTCCCAAAACCCGAACGCACCCGCGGTGCATCTGCAACGGTTGAACTTTACCGAACCCATCGAAGTCGGTCCCGGCCAAAAAGCCGAGGTGCGCATCGAAACCCAGCCAGGCGCCGCCGCCCTGGACATGACCGCACGTTACCGGGTGGGTAGCGAAAACCCTTGGCGTCAAACCGCTCACGGGCGGTTATCCGCAAGCCGTTTCCAAGCCGAATCCGTGGATTGGGCCGGCCTGCAAGCGGGCCTCACCCCGCACCCGGATCTCGGTCAACTGTACAGCGCCGGGGCGCCGGTTTTTGGCGTCGGCCCCAGCTTTCGCGTCATCGACCGTCTGGCCGTGGGTGACGGCAAGGCGCTGGCCACGCTCACCCTGCCGAGCGGCGCTCACCATTATTGGTTGGACCCGCTGATTACCTACAGCGCCTTTACCGCCCTGATCCCGCTCCTGAAACAAGGATTGGGCGGCGCCTTCCTGCCGTTTGGGATTAAGTCGCTCGAATACCAACGCGGCGAACCCCTGCGTACCTGCCATGTCTTCGTGCGTTTGGTGAAAAACTCCGGTGAAATGATCCTGTTCGACGTCGACCTCTTCGACGCCCAACAGCGCCAGGTCACCCGTTACCGTGGTTGCTCGATCAAACGCCTGCGTTTCCCGCAACAACACGCGGCCGAGCCGGCGGCCTCCCCCACCGTTCAACCCACCGCGCCGGCGCCCCACGCCGGCGGTTCCACTTCCTCGCGAATCCAAGCCTACCTGCGCGGTAAGTTGGCCGACGCCGTCGGGGTCGCCCCTGCCGCCATCGCCCCCGACGCCAACCTAATGGACGGCGGCATGGCCTCGATGCAACTGGTCGAGATGGCCGCCGACCTGGAACGGGAGATGGGCATTGAATTGGACCCAACCCTGTTTTTCGAGTACCCCAACCTGCGCGAGTTAACCGCTTATTTTGCCGACCAACACCGAGCCGCCTTTACGCGGCACCTCGATACCGGCAAACCAACCAGCGACGCCGCCCCCATCACACCGCAACCGGCGCCGCCGCGCCAACCGCGCGTTACCGCCGCACCGCAAACGACGCCTAAAGCCAGGCCGTCCCTTAAGGCAGCCGAACCCAACGAGATCCGGGTCGACGATATCGCCGTCATCGGCATGGCCGGCATGTTCGGCGGCGCCGCCGATCTCGACACCTTCTGGCAAAACCTGCTTGAGGGTCGCGACATCATCACCCAGGTGCCCGCCGACCATTGGGACATCCAGCCCTGGTTCCATCCCGAGCCAGGCACCGAGGACCGCACCTATTGCCGCAACGGCAGTTTCATCGAAAACGTCTACGGCTTCGACCGCGAGTTTTTCAACCTTTCCGAACGGGAAGCCCAGTGGATGGATCCCCAGGTGCGCTTACTGCTGCAAACGGTTTACGCCGCCGCCGAAGACGCCGGTGTCGTCAAACACCTGCGCGGTTCCAAGACCGGTGTGTTTGCCGGCATCTGTTTCGCCGATTACGCCGACGAACTGGCCGCCGCCAAACTGCCGATCTCGCCCTATTCGCGTACCGCCGGCCCGGAAGGCGCCGCCAACCGCATCTCCTTCCACTTCGACCTCAAAGGCCCGAGCCTCGTTTTTAATACCGCCTGTTCGTCCGCGTTGTTTGCGCTCCACGCCGCCCGCCAAGCCCTGCGCAACCGCGAGTGTGACACCGCTTTTGTCGCCGCCGCCAACTTGGTGCTGAGTTCGCAACATTACCGCTACTTCTCCGCGCTCGGTTCGCTCTCCCGACACGGAAGCTGCCGCAGTTTCGACGACACCGCCGATGGTTATGTGCCGGGCGAATGTGTCGGTGCGGTTTTGTTAAAACCGCTGGCCCGCGCCGTCGCCGATGGTGACCGCATCCACGCCGTCATTAAAGGTTCCGCCGCGCTGCACGCCGGTTACACGCCTTCATTTACCGCGCCGAGCGTGACCGGTCAGGAGAACGTGCTGCTTCAGGCTTGGCGGGACGCCGACATTGATCCCGCCAGCTTGACGTTCATTGAAGCCCACGGAACCGCCACCAAGCTGGGTGATTCCATCGAGATCAGCGCCCTCAAAAAAGCCTTGGCACAGCATACCGACAAACGCGGTTTCTGCACCGTCGGCACCGTCAAAACCCATCTGGGCCACACCGAAGGCGCCGCCGGTATGGCCGGTCTCCTCAAAGTCATCCTGCAAATGAAACACCGCTGTTTGCCGGCCATGGCGTCGTTGACGACCCCGAGCAGTTACCTGCGCCTCGACAACGCGCCGCTGCGCCTCGCCGACACGACCCGACCCTGGTCCGACGCAGACGGCCCGCGCCGCGCCGGTGTCTCCGCCTTTGGGTATTCCGGCGCCTATGCCCACGTCGTCGTGGAAGAATACAACCCGCCCACAAGCGCCGTGACCCGTCCGCAAACACCGGCGCTGGTGGTCCTTTCCGCCCGCGATGACGAGACCCTGCGCACCTCGGCCGAACGCCTGCGCGCCTTTATCCTTCGCAACCAAACCCACCTCGCCACCGACACGGCCGCCGCCGGCCAAGTTCGGCAATGGGAAACGCGGCTGCGCCAAATCGTCGGTGAGCTGCTTCAAGTGAGTGCCGAAGACATTGAGCGCGACCTCAGCTTAGCCGAATACGGTGTCGAACCGGTTTTTTATGCACAACTGGCCGAGCGTTTGGCTCACGAGCAGGTCCACCTGGCGCCCGCCTTTTTCTTGGAACACCCCACGCCGGCCCGCATTGCCGCCCAACTCGCCCGCACCGACGCCGGCCAACCGGCGGCCCAGAGCAGCGCCCTCAACCTTCACGATTTGGCCTACACCCTTCAGGTTGGCCGCGCCGAGATGCCGCAACGCCTGGGTCTGATCGCGCATTCCCTGGATGAAGCGGTCCAACTTCTCGACGATTACCTGGCGGGCCGCGACGCCGCCGCCCTGTTCCACGAACACACGGACCGACACCGGGAAACCCTGGCTTTGTTCGCCGACGACGAGGAACTCGACGCCGTCGTTAGCGGTTGGTACCGGCGCGGTCGTTTCGAACGCCTGTTGGCCCTGTGGGTGCGCGGTTTCCCCTTCGATTGGTCGCGCTTTTACGAAGCCGACGCCCATGTCCCGCAACGTATTAGCTTGCCCACCTACCCCTTTCACAGCACCCCCTATGTGCATCCCGCCCTCGCCCCGGACCCGATCGCCGCCCCGCCCTGTGAACAGTCGCCGCAAGCACCGCCGCCGGCGACACCCAACCCGGATACGCACCAGGCCGCGCACGCTTGGCGTTTCCTTCCCGCCGACGCCGCGCTCACCGACGCCGGTGGACCCGAACCACCCCAAAAAGCACAACGGCTCTTGCGCCAATTGATTGCCCACCGGGTTCACCGGCCCATCGACCACATTGCCCCCGACGCGGGTTTTCTCGAACTCGGCATGAAATCACGCGACCTCGTCAGCCTGGTTCAGGCGCTATCCCACCTGTTGCGCGCCGATCTCACCCCCGGCCTGCTGTTCGAATACACCACCGTCACCGCCCTTTCCAATTGGCTCGTCGACCAATACGAAGCGCAACTGCGGGCCATGCACGTATTGCGGCGTCAAACCCCGGCCCCGTCCGATGTGACGGAACCAGCCGCGCCTGCCGCCGCGCCGCCGCCATGCCTGCCGTTATCCGAAGGCCAACAAGGACTTTGGTTCCTGCAAAAAGCCGACCCAACCATGCATACCTTCAACTGTGCGCTTTCGTTCCGCGATACTTTGGACAGCGCCCATTTCGAAGCCGCCTGCCGCCTTTTGCAACAACGTTTCCCCATTCTGACCACCGTTTTCGAAGAAGATCGCCACGGAACCCCATACCAAGTGCAGCGGCCCGAGGCGCCGCTCGAACTGCACCACGCGGCGCCCGTCACCGAAGCCACGCTGACCGCTCGCTTACAGGAACACACCCAACAGCCCTTTGACATGACGCGATCCCTGTTTCGCGTCACCCTTTTCCCTTGTGGCAAAGAAACCGTCGTCCTGCTCAATGTGCATCACGCGATCTTTGACGGCAGTTCCTTTTCCCTGCTGCTCAACACCTTGCTGCATCTTTACGCGGAACAGCGCGCCGGTCGTCAGCCCATCGCCACACCACCCGAGCGGGATTACAGCGACTACGTGCGCGAGCAGCAACAGTTGTTGGCGGGCGAGGTCGGCAGGAAACGTTTGACCTGGTGGCGCCGCCAACTGGCCGATATGCCGCCGCGTTTGGAACTGCCGCTGGACACGCCCCGCGCCAAAAACCCTAGCGCCGCCTGCGCCAACCAAAGGCTGCGCGTCTCTGATGCGGACAGTCAACGCATTCGGGCCTTCAGCCAAACCCGCGCCGCTTACCCCTCGTCCTTTTTCCTGAGCCTGTTTCACAGCTTGCTGCACGCTTACAGCGGTCAAGACGACATCATCGTCGGCATGCCGGTCAACGAACGGGGTGCCGAGGACCTGGCCAACATCGGTTACTACATCAACATGGTACCCATCCGCTGCCGTGATTTGGGGCGGCGCTCCTTTGCGCAAATCCTCCATCAATGCCAAGTGACCCTAGTCGACAGCATGGCCGGCAGCCTGCCCTTCCCAACTCTCGTGCGCGAATTGGGCGCCAACGGATCCGATCACCATCCTATCTTCCAGGTCGCCTACGCCTATCAGAACTTCCCCCGTGGCGAAAACGCCGCGGCCACCCAACCGGCAAACACACCCACCCTCGTTGACGGCCTCGTTCAGCCAAGCAACTACGACCTCGACCTCGAGGTCTACGACCGCCACAGCGGTTTTGAGCTCAACCTGCGCTACAACGCGGACCTGTTTACCGACGAAACCGTCGCCTGTTTGCTGGGCCACCTGCAAGCGCTGATCGACGCCGTGCTCGCTCGGCCCGATCAACCGATTGCCGCGCTGAACCTCCTCTCCGAAACCGAGCTGCAATTAATGCAAACAACCTGGAACGCCACCGACCGCGTCTATGCCGACGGCGACCAATGCATGCACACCTTGTTCGAACGCCAAGCCGAACAAACGCCGGACGCGGTCGCGTTGCGCTACGACGGCCAGGCGCTGACCTATGCCGAACTGGAACAACGCACCCGCCGCCTGGCCCTCAGCCTGCAAGCGCGCGGCGTCGGCCCCGAGGTGCGCGTGGGCGTCTGCCTCGAGCGCTCTTTCGACATGGTCGTCGCCCTGCTCGGGGTTCTGCGCGCCGGCGGCGCCTACGTCCCCTTGGATCCCGATTACCCCGCCAATCGGCTCGCCTACATGGTCGACGACGCCGCACCCGCCCTGATCCTGACCCATGCCGAGCTTGCCGACCGGCTCCCGCACCAAGACATCCCCTTGTTGTGCCTCGATCAGCCCGACCGGCAGGAGCGCGAGGAACCAGAAGCAACCCTCAAGCGCGACGTCAGCCCCGACAACCTTGTTTACGTGCTGTACACCTCGGGCAGTACCGGCCGGCCCAAAGGCGTCATGGTGACGCACCGCGCCCTCGTCAACCGCATCCTGTGGATGCAGGAAACCTACGACTTAACCCCGCAAGATCGCATTCTGCAAAAAACGCCCTTTAGTTTTGATGTTTCCGGCTGGGAGTTCCACTGGCCGTTGATCGCCGGCGCCACCCTGGTCATCGCGCCGCCGGGCAAACACAAAGAGCCGCGCTGGCTTTGCGACACCATCCGTGCGCAAGCGATCACCATGCTGCATTTCGTGCCGTCCATGCTCAACGCTTTTCTGGAAGAGGACGGCGTCACAGGTTGTACCCACCTGCGCAAGGTCTTTTGCAGCGGTGAGGCGTTAACGCTCAGTCTCAAAAACCGCTTCTTTGAACGCCTGCCCGACCAGGAATTGCACAATCTCTACGGCCCCACCGAAGCCGCGATTGATGTCAGTTTCCACGCCTGTCAACCGCAGGAAACCACCGTGCCCATTGGCAAACCCATTGCCAACACGGCCTTGCTGATTCTCAACCGCGCCGGGGTCCCGGTACCTCGCGGCGTTCCCGGTGAATTGTGCCTCGCCGGTGTCGGTTTAGCACGCGGCTACCTCAACCGGCCCGAGCTCACCGCCGACACGTTTGTTCCCGCACCTGGCTGCATCGCTCACCTGTCAGGCCAACGTTTGTACCGCACCGGCGATCTCGTCCGTCGTCGCGCCGATGGTGCGCTTGAGTATTTGGGCCGCATCGACCACCAGGTCAAACTTCGCGGTATGCGCATCGAGCTCGGTGAAATCGAAGCCGCCCTGCTCCGTCAGCAAGGCCTACACCACGCCGTCGTCCAAGTACGCGACCTTCACGGCGAACAGCATTTGGTCGCCTTTTACGTGGTTGGGGAGACGCCGCCATGGACGCCGACGTTGTTGCGCGACGCCCTCACCCAAGAATTACCCGCCTACATGGTGCCCACCCTGTTTCACCCCCTCCCGCACATGCCGCTTTCGGCCAATGGCAAAATCGACCGGCGCCGCCTCGCCAACGAAACCCTAACCCTGCAATCGGAACGCCCTTATCGCGCACCACGCAACCCGCTTGAAACCCAACTGGTCGCCCTTTGGGCCGAAGTGCTCGGCCTGGAACGCGTCGGCATCGCGGACGACTTCTTTGCTTTGGGCGGGCATTCCCTAACCGCGTTAAAGCTGCTTGCCCGCATTGAAACAACCCTGGGACGACGTCTTCCCGTCAGTGTGCTTTTCCAAACACGCCAACCCATGCTGCTCGCCGCCTGGCTCAACCAAGAACAGGCCGGCGCCGCTTCCGCTTTGGTCAAGCTTCAGCCCGCCGGTGACGCCACCCCGCTTTATTTCGTGCACGGCTTGGGCGGGCACAGTCTCAACTACCTGCCGCTGAGCCGGGCCCTTGGCAACAACCAGCCCCTGTTCGGCTTTCAGCCGCCTGGTTTGGAAGACGATCGTGAACCCTGCCAATCGATTGAGCAACTGGCCGACGCCTATGTGGCAACCATGCTCGCGCACCAACCCGACGGCCCCTTCCAGCTCGGCGGTTGGAGCATGGGCGGCGTCATTGCCCACGCAGCCGCCTGTAAACTCCAGGCAATGGGTAAGCCGGTCAGCCGCCTGATCCTGGTGGACAGCTACCTCGCCACCCATTTCCAGCGCTTCGCCGAAATTCTGACTGAAGCAGGTATGGCAACGGACCACCTGCCGGCCATGGCCGCCGCTGATCCCCTCGACCAGTGCCGCGCCATGCTGCGCGAAATGGGGTTGCCGGTTGCGCCGGCGGAAGGCATCGACGCCATGATCCATCGCGGCGACGTCAACGCCGCATTGGCTTTACCGCCGCAAGCCTTGCAGCGACTGCTGCGCATCCGTTGTGCCAACCACGAAGCTTTGCGGCTCTACCGGCCGAGCCGTTCTTTTGACGGCGACACCCATTATTTTTATGCCCTTCACCGCAATGTGCAGCACCCCGACCTAGCCGCGCCCATCGCCGATGCCGACCTACGCCGTCGCATTGAAGCAGCCACGCGCCGTCTTTGGTCCCAGGTCCTCTGTGCCGCCAATACCCGGTTTGTCCTGCTCGACAGTAACCATGACCACATGATTCGGGAACCGCATGTGCATGAAATCGCCGCCGCGATTCGAGGCACAGCCCAAATGGAGAACGATCGATAAAACGTTCGCCAACCGCATGCGCGGTTTACCGGTCCCGACACAAAACCCTTATTGGAGAACATTTCATGAAGAGACTTCCCGTCAAATGGATGATCGCCCTGTGTTTCATTTCGCCCTTAATGGCCGCCGATCAATATTCGCTCGTCATCGATGCCGGCAGCAGCGGCTCGCGGATCTACATCTACCAAGTCGTCCCCAACCAGCACGATGACTTGCCCGCCGTCACCTATGTCGACAGCACTAGTGTCAATCCGGGCATTTCCGACTACAACGCCGATCCCGCCGCCGCCAAAGCCAATCTGCAAAAACTCATCGATTTCGCCAAAAGCAAAGTGCCCGCCGCCGTGCAAAAAGCCACGCCGTTACGTTTGATGGCAACCGCCGGCATGCGCATGCCGATTCGGACGGAACGGGACCAAATCATGACGGACGTCAACGCGTTCTTTAGCGCGGATGGTTCCTTCTCGTACAAAGGCGGCGTGATCTTGGCCGGTTCCTACGAGGCGCTTTACAGTTGGGTCGCGCTGAACTACAGCAATGATCAATTCGACCCGGCTCAAGCACGCGAAGGAATTATGGAGATGGGCGGTGCATCCACGCAGATCGCTTTCCACCGTAAGAAACCATTTAAGCATCACTACGTGGCCCGCGCTTACCGGGGCAAGGCCTATAACATTTACGCACGCAGCTACTTGTTCATGGGCCAAGTGGAAGCCATGAAACTGTCCGTCGATTCGCCGTGTTACCCCAAAAAGTACCCAATGGATTTTGGCTTCGGCACCGGTAATTTCGACGACTGTTCCAACGAAATCATGGAGCGCTTCAACTCGATCTGCGAAAACATGGAGCACGGCAGAGGTCCTCACTGCATCTTTAAGAGACCGGTTAAGTCACGGGCCAACATCGCTTACTTCGCGGTACCCGCCTTCAAAGAAACCTTCGAGTTTTTCGGGCTCACCCCGGACGTCGATTTGAACGAACTGGCCGCGCAAGGTCGCGATTTCTGTTCCATGGACTGGGAGGCCGTCCAAGCCAAGTACCCGGACATCCACCCCTTCTTTCTCAAAACCTTCTGCTACAACGCCGCTTACTTCCACACCCTGATCAAAGAGGGGTACGGCTTTGAAGACCGTGGCGCCAAGATTCTGCCCAACGACGGCAGTTGGACGTTGGGTGCCGTCATCGACACCCACATGGGTAACGAGCCCGCCGAATACAAAGCAGGCCGTAAACCGAAAACCTAACCCAAGGACCGGGGCACCCAAGGTGCCCCGTTTTTTCATTAAGCAACCGCCCGGGAACAAAAACGAAAAGCGCAGGCACCCACCAGAACCGGACGCAGACCCCAATGGGTCCTCTATACAAAAGGCCGAAACCCAAGCAGGCGCAGCCGCGGCCATCCCAAGGAAGCGGCGTCCAAAAAGAACAGGCGCAGCCGCGGCCAACCCATACCGACCGCGTTCTTTAAACAGCGCTCCCAACACGCGTCTAACAGCCGGCAAGCCGGCGGAGCACGGGGACTCGTACCACAATCCACCAGCCGGCCGCCCAACCAAATAAACCACCCCTCCTGGCCACACAGCACACAGGACACAGCCGCAATGCCGCGCAGCAGCGCTTGCACGTCGGCTCCGCTCAGCGCATGCAAAACCGCCGCACCGCTGAGAGGCAAGGCCCAGTGCAGTTACCCATGATTGCGGCCGTCACCCACACTGATGCTGCGCAACGGAGCGCGCGGGGTCAACGGCACCCGCGTTGCACCCGATTGAACCGTCACGGCGAGATCCAGCGGCGTATGTTAATGCCCGCGAAAGTGTCGCGCAGGAGGGCCGCCAAACGCACCGGTCAGGTCGCGAGCGCGGTCACAAAATTATGCCACCGAGTGAAGAAAGTTTGCTACCTGGCTTTTACTCGCGCAACGACTCCAAGGCCGCATTGCGACGCCAGACCGACCGGTAACCACCAGGGCACATCGTTCCTACTCGCGCAACGACTCCAAGGCCGTTGCGACGCAGCGAACAAACTGGCGTTTTACATCGAAGGGTTTCTACTCGCGCAACGACTCCAAGGCCGTTGCGACGTGACCCGTTGGAAGTATCTTAAAATAAAAGCGTTTCTACTCGCGCAACGACTCCAAGGCCGTTGCGACCGTGGCCTAACCAACAAAACCAACTGCGCCAAGGATTCTACTCGCGCAACGACTCCAAGGCCGTTGCGACAACCCATGCACGTTGACCATTAACGCGCACGCCGTTTCTACTCGCGCAACGACTCCAAGGCCGTTGCGACCGGACTAGAGCTTCTTGTTGCCACTAAGTGGCGTTTCTACTCGCGCAACGACTCCAAGGCCGTTGCGACATTTGACATAAGCTGTTTGCTCCCAAGGCTTAGAGTCCCTACTCGCGCAACGACTCGACGGCCGTTGCGACGTTTACCCGCGCGGCACCCGGTTTTTCATCACCTTTTCTACTCGCGCAACGACTCGAAGGCCGTTGCGACGGAAAACTATCCTGCTGGCGAATGACTGTTTTGTTTTTACTCGCGCAACGACTCGAAGGCCGTTGCGACGATACCTGACTCCATGAAAGGGTTTGCGAGATCGTTTCTACTCGCGCAACGATTCGAAGGCCGTTGCGACACAGAGACCTCGAGCTAAATCAAGAGCTCGACAACGTTTCTACTCGCGCAACGACTCGAAGGCCGTTGCGACATTGAGACCCAAACGATAAATAAAGAATGGGAGTTTCTACTCGCGCAACGACTCGAAGGCCGTTGCGACGATCTTGATTATATGTATGACTCGGTTGCGCAGGTTTCTACTCGCGCAACGACTCGAAGGCCGTTGCGACCACCAAATTTGCAACGAGTATGGTGAGTTCAGCGTTTCTACTCGCGCAACGACTCGAAGGCCGTTGCGACTAAGGCTGCCGTGGTGCAGGAACTCTTGCAGGGTTTCTACTCGCGCAACGACTCGAAGGCCGTTGCGACACCAGTGACACCGCCTCAACTAGTGCGGCTATGGTTTCTACTCGCGCAACGACTCGAAGGCCGTTGCGACACCTGACGGCGATCTCCGGTATGGCAGTCGGCGGTTTCTACTCGCGCAACGACTCGAAGGCCGTTGCGACATGACGGCTGGGATCCACTCGGGGTAGGCATTGTTTCTACTCGCGCAACGACTCGAAGGCCGTTGCGACCTATTTTCTGCGTGGCTACCAAAACCTTCGCCGTTTCTACTCGCGCAACGACTCGAAGGCCGTTGCGACATTCATTATTGAGGCGGGTTCGCCTCACAATAAGTTTCTACTCGCGCAACGACTCGAAGGCCGTTGCGACAAATCCTGCAGTTAAGCGATCAAGGGGCAGTGAGTTTCTACTCGCGCAACGACTCGAAGGCCGTTGCGACATGACCGGCCCGCTGGGTGCTGATACGCCGCTGGTTTCTACTCGCGCAACGACTCGAAGGCCGTTGCGACATGCTCGCGAGTGGGATGGCCGCATTAGCATCGTTTCTACTCGCGCAACGACTCGAAGGCCGTTGCGACGCCGCCAACAAGGGCGGTGATGGCAAGACCGCAGTTTCTACTCGCGCAACGACTCGAAGGCCGTTGCGACTTAAAAAGTATATCTAAAGATAATATTACACATGTTTCTACTCGCGCAACGACTCGAAGGCCGTTGCGACGGCGGTCGTCGCGTGCGGCGGCAATGGTATCGCGTTTCTACTCGCGCAACGACTCGAAGGCCGTTGCGACAATCCTTCAACGCGATTGCCGCCGAGCTTAATGTGTTTCTACTCGCGCAACGACTCGAAGGCCGTTGCGACGAGCTGGAGATTGATTTGAGCATGACCCTTCGCAAGTTTCTACTCGCGCAACGACTCGAAGGCCGTTGCGACCGGGTTCGGCAACGCGGAACACCAGAACATCCTGTTTCTACTCGCGCAACGACTCGAAGGCCGTTGCGACACTGTCAGGCGGCGTAATAAACATATACGCCATGTTTCTACTCGCGCAACGACTCGAAGGCCGTTGCGACAAGACCCATAGCCACCCACCAACCCACCATATGTTTCTACTCGCGCAACGACTCCAAGGCCGTTGCGACCGTCACCCGCTTCACCCGCCTTGTACCAATCTGTTTCTACTCGCGCAACGACTCGAAGGCCGTTGCGACTCACGTCGACGGCGGCGGTCCCTTTTTTGGCCGGTTTCTACTCGCGCAACGACTCGAAGGCCGTTGCGACACGTGATGAAGCCGCGCGAGGTGTGCGGTTAAGTTTCTACTCGCGCAACGACTCGAAGGCCGTTGCGACGCCGCACGGCAGGTGCCGGTGACGGCTGTCGTGTTTCTACTCGCGCAACGACTCGAAGGCCGTTGCGACATTTTGTTTACAGTGTAATTACATACGAGAGAGTTTCTACTCGCGCAACGACTCGAAGGCCGTTGCGACAGAGGCGGCTCGCCGTTGTCTACTGGGAGCCAAGTTTCTACTCGCGCAACGACTCGAAGGCCGTTGCGACAATTTTCGAGTCACTGGATGGATGGCTTGATTCTGTTTCTACTCGCGCAACGACTCGAAGGCCGTTGCGACATTAATCAATAGAGACAACTGGCGTGCTCAACGGGTTTCTACTCGCGCAACGACTCGAAGGCCGTTGCGACCTCGCCACGGTGCACGCCACCAAAGGCGGGACGTTTCTACTCGCGCAACGACTCGAAGGCCGTTGCGACTTCGCATTCTTGACGGAAGCGAGGGTATTAAACGTTTCTACTCGCGCAACGACTCGAAGGCCGTTGCGACCTCACCATCTCGGCAATCCAGTGGGTGTTGCCGGTTGAACTAAACCGCTTCGCGGTAGTTGGCGCCCGCGACCCAATACAGACCACCTTGTAAATCGAGGGTGATGTAACTGCATCACCCTCGACCCAAAACAAGGAGGTCACCGGTGACTCACCTCAGGACACAATTTACACAGTTTTTGACCATTCGCAACTATGCACCTTCCAGCATCACCAAATATGTCAACGTCGTTTCCGATCTTGCCTACCATTACCACCGCCGCCCAGACCTGATCACTTACCCCGAGATCCAGCATTATCTCCATTACCTCGTCACACGACGTCGCTTCGCCTGGGCTACCGTTCACCTTCACGTCTCTGCTTTACGCTGCTTCTACTACCAGTTTCTCAACATCCCCTATTCCGACTTCGTCATTCCAACCCCGAAACAACCCAAACGCTTGCCCCTGATTTGGACGCCTGCCGAGATCCAACACCTGATTCGTGTCGCCGGCAAACACTGCCCGCAAACCCGGACCATTTTGATCGTGGCCTACGCCACCGGCCTTCGGCTTAGCGAACTGTGCCGCCTCCATCTCCGCGACCTCGATCCCGGCCACAAAACCATTTGGGTCCGACAAGGCAAGGGCCGTAAAGACCGTGCCGCCCTTTACACGCCACGACTCCGTGAATCCCTCCAACGCTATATCCGGGCTTATCGCCCTACTTCCTACCTCTTCTTCCGGCCCAATCAACACGACCTTTCCGTTACTCCTTCCGCCTTCGTTAGACGCTTCATCAAACTCAAACAGCGTGCCGGTCTCCAACGCGAAGGCGGCATCCATTCCTTCCGCCACAGCTTCGCCACCCATTTGGTCGCACGCGGCACCGACATCCACACGGTTCAAAAACTGCTCGGCCACAAAAACATCAGCACCACCCAAGTCTACGTCCACCTCGCCCAAAGTATGATCCTCGCCCGCGCTGATTCCCTCGACCTCCTCGACTTTCGCAGCATTCCCGGTGCTGAAGACGGCGCGCCGTGAGCCTTGCCGCCTGTACCACGCCGACACACTCGGCCACGCTTCGCCTCGGCGCCATCCTTGCCGCGCTACCAGAATCCTTCACCCACCCGCTCACTCACCACCAACGCCGTGCCTTTCGGGACCTCGTCCGCTGTCGCACGCCGGCACTAGGCGGTGAACTTTGGGCCTGCGGTCACTGTGGCCGCCAGGTGCCTGTTTATCATTCCTGCGGCAACCGTCATTGTCCGCGTTGTGGCGCGGCCGCACGCGCCCGATGGGTTGGGCAACGCCTCGACGAGCTGCTACCCGTCCCCTACTTCCACACCGTGTTCACCCTGCCCAACGTGCTTAACCCACTCATCCAAGCCAATCCTCGTCAGCTCATCGGACTCCTCTTTCGCGCCGTTTCAGCCACCTTGCGTTCCTTTGCCCGTGATCCCAAACACCTGGGCGCCGAACCCGCTGTTCTGATGGTGCTTCACACCTGGGGCAGCCGTCTCAACCTTCACTACCATATCCATTGCGTCGTTACCGGCGGCGGCTTGACCGACAACGGAACCTGGGTACCGGCCAAGTCGACCAAATTCCTGTTCCCGGTCAAAGCCATGTCACCGGTCTTTCGCGGTAAGTTCGTTGACGGCTTGCACCGGCTTTTGGCCACGGCGTCCCTCCGTTTCCCGCATCACATCAATCCAAAAAGCTGGGCCGATCTCAAAGCCAAGCTCTATGCCAAACCATGGGTCGTTTACGCCAAACGGCCGTTTGGCGGCCCGGCTCAAGTCCTTAAGTACCTCGGCCGCTATACCCACCGTACCGCCATTTCCGACCAACGCATCCTCGCGCATCGTCGCGGCATGGTCACCTTCCGTTACAAAGACTACAAACGCGGCGGCAAACAACGCCGATTGATCCTTCCCGAAGCGATCTTCGCCAAGCGTTTCTTGCAACACGTCTTGCCACCCGGCGTCAAACGCGTCCGTTACGCCGGCTTGTTGGCGAGTTGCAAGAAAAGGCGTTGCCTCGCCCTAGCACGCGCCGTCTTGGGCGTGGTAACCATTGACCCACAGGCGGCGTTGCCCAAACGCAAAGACGAAGCACCCGCCGAACGCGAAGACGCACCGCGAACCTGCCCCTTTTGCCAACAGCCCAAGCTTGTTTTCCAGAAGCCACTTGCTGTCGAAACATCCACGCCGCCGACTCCCCCAACCAGCGACACATCCTAAAAGCTGCCCTGTTCCGCATGACAGGTTCCATGAACGGGCTTGGATCAGCGAGTCCAAGCCGGCCTATGCCTAGAGCACGGTTCGCCCATCGGCAAAACCGCTGACGCAACCCAAAACGGCACATTCAGAACCCAAAACACCGCCGATCGGCGTGTGCTTGAACCATTCCAAGCAGCCTAATGCGCCGACCGGTGCTAAAGAAAAGGAGACCGACGCATTAAATCCCCATAAGGCGAGGGCTTATCGGTTCACGAGCAGCCGCGCCGCTCACCGGTTCAGTTCAACACGTTTTATCGTTAAGCGATGAAGCTGAAAAATCGGCCAAGCTTTGTCCCGCTTCACGATAAAACGCTCTTCGTTTCTACTCGCGCAACGACTCGAAGGCCGTTGCGACGAGCTGACCCGGCTTGAAGCGGTAATCCCGCTGTTTCTACTCGCGCAACGACTCGAAGGCCGTTGCGACCGCCGCGGCAAAGGACGCGGCCGGAACCCATGGTGTTTCTACTCGCGCAACGACTCGAAGGCCGTTGCGACAGGGTTCCCCAGCCTCAAAGCTTCCATGTTGGGTTTCTACTCGCGCAACGACTCGAAGGCCGTTGCGACCACATACCGCTTGCTTCGGAGTTGATGCTGAAACGTTTCTACTCGCGCAACGACTCGAAGGCCGTTGCGACTTTTTTAGCGTTGCTGTATCAGTGGTCCAATAAGTTTCTACTCGCGCAACGACTCGAAGGCCGTTGCGACCCTAGCGGTATCTCTAATCTGGGTACCCACGGAGGTTTCTACTCGCGCAACGACTCGAAGGCCGTTGCGACGGGGCGAGGCGTCCGCTCTGTGATGCGCACCGAGTTTCTACTCGCGCAACGACTCGAAGGCCGTTGCGACTCGCATTGCCGCCTGTCGGCAATGCCCGTCACATGTTTCTACTCGCGCAACGACTCGAAGGCCGTTGCGACTTGGCCTGATGTTCCGCCGGGAACTATTATCGAGGTTTCTACTCGCGCAACGACTCGAAGGCCGTTGCGACTTCTCTCCGCAGTTATCAGTCTCCCTCACTTGTTTCTACTCGCGCAACGACTCGAAGGCCGTTGCGACTAAAAAAGAGGAGTCAGATATGAACTACGAATTGTTTCTACTCGCGCAACGACTCGAAGGCCGTTGCGACACCCCTAAAACGTTCATTCAACCGATAAACGGTGTTTCTACTCGCGCAACGACTCGAAGGCCGTTGCGACGTATCCCACTCAACAGCAAACAATCTATTCGCGTTTCTACTCGCGCAACGACTCGAAGGCCGTTGCGACTCTTAAGGTTTTAACATACTTATAACCAGCATGTTAAGTAGTCAAAAATGCAGATGTCGAATGTCAACCCATTTTTTACATTTTATTTTTTCACTGTTTTTTGTCAAACCAATTTAAACCAATCACTTACGCAATCCGCCGATGTCCCGGGTTTTTATGTTCACTAGACATCGGCGGACAACGCCACTGCGTTGCCTGAGCACTGAACCTGGCATGCTGACGCCCACCGTTGCCGGTGCGGTATCCACTTACGCCTTGGTCACCGGCGCCATCAGATCGCTTTCACTTAACGTCGTGGCCAACGGCGGATAGGTGAAATTGGTTTCCTTGTTTTCGCGGCTACGTAGCTTATAAAACGCGCGTTGTGTCGCTTCGTCCGCCATCGTCAGCGGGGTGCCGTCCGCAAAAAACGCACCCTCCCCGCCGTAACGGATGAAGGTGTTCGTGGTCCGAAAGGTGAACCCCAGCCACGGGTTTTCCGACTGACGCAACCCGTCCACCAACACGATTTTGTGTTTAAAGCGACGGTTGACGGCCGTTGAAAACACCACCACGCCGTTGTGAACCAATGGGATTTCAAAGGTTTCGCCACCGCTCCCCTTCTCCGCTACTACCAACTTGCGCGATGGCTTCAGCGACGGCGATTGGTAACAGGAATACAACGCGATATACGAATCAGCCGCCAAATCTTGGGCTTGATCGGAATGGAAACCCATACGCGCGTAGGTGTCGTGGTAGCGCTCGACCAGCGCATTGTTGAAAGCCGTCGGCAGCGACGCGGCATGGCGAATCAACTCAGCCAAGGCCACGTGTTCGGCGCGGAACACCTGCGCCGGCTGTTGGTATTTGCTGGTCGTGCGTACCAACGGCGTCCCGCGCCGCGCATCATTGCGAACCAACACCATTCCTTCACGACCCTTGCCCACCGTCTCGAAATCAACCGAAGCCGCCAGGGTTTCAAACAGATCGTCGCGGTCGGGCAATGGGTAACAAGGGAACTCATCGGCCAAACGATACGCGGGCGCGCGGTAATCGCCTTCGTTCATGCTGAAGTTAAAGTCCCGACCGTAAAGGATGGGGTCGGTTGATTTGTTTTCGGCCGCGTAACGTTTCCTCAACTCAGCCATGCCCTCGGTGGTTCGCGGTTCCAACGGCACGCGCGCGCCCTCGTATTTAAGCAAGGTCTGTCCGTCTTGGTGGACCGCCTCGGTTGCGGCGCAACGCACCACATAACCCAAACGCGTCGGTAAACGTTCCGCATCAAGCGTCGACGGTTTGATTTCATGGGTGTACCAACGGTTGGTCGACAGCGGCATCAAAAACACCGAACCCGGATACAGTTTCACCGTGAATTGGGCCGGGTAACGATCGCCAAAACTTTCTCGCGCGGCGGGTTTTAAACGAAACACCAAGTCGGTCAGGCCGCTGGTGTTTTTGTAACCCCAATCGAAAGGATCCTTGGCCAAGGGTTGCAAGCGCTCCAATTGGTCGTAAAAGGTGCAAAACGCCATAATGCCGTTGGCGGGCATATCCTTGGTTTTATCGGCATGCGCACGAATTTTGGCTTTGGTTTGCTTCGTCTCGTCAGTCGCCGGCGTGTTGCGGTAAACCTGTGCCAAGACGTGGTTTAACGGGGCATGGTTATCGAAAAGAAAGGCGGCCTCGCCATTGACCGCGTTAACGATGTGGCGGTCATTGGCGCGAAAGTTCTCGGTCGGACCGGACAGGTTGGTGGAACAACGCAGCAAGTTGAAGTGCAAACCGGCCGCGTCACGCGTGACCGGGGTCAGGTAAATACCGGTGCGATGGGCTGTCGCCGGTTTGGTTGATTCGGTTAGTGCTTGAAACGCGTGTTCCTGGGTAATACGCTGAAAATAATCCTGTTCGGGATCGAAATAACGGCAATACAAAACGCCGAGCCCGTGAATCCGGCGTGGAACGCAACCCACGGCGATGATCGGCCAAGGCGGGTCGGCTTCGGTAAAACCAAAAGAATGTTCGCGGACCACCAACACCCGGGCACAGGTGGTCAGGTCGAGGTTGGCCGCCATGCTGATGTCGCCACACAGGTACACCGTTTTATGGGAAAGATCGGGCAGGACCTGCCCGCCAGGTTCTTTAACCTGAATGCGGGTCCCACAAAAGTCCTCGGGTAATCGCGTCGCTGCAGACTGGCCCAAAACAAGGAACACCATTTTTTCAACCGTCAGCACGGCATCATCCGATATAAAGTTCATCACACACTCACAACATCAAATTTCAGCCACAACCCGAAACAAATTAACAGGGCGGGTTCGGGAACGAAAACCGTCGCAATGCCGCGCCCCCCAGGGCGTTCTCCTAGTATAAGGTAGAACGGGCGCAGGCGCAGCGGCCACACCAAAAGGAAAAGGCGCGACCGGGAAACACATCCCAACCGCGCCTTGGCTCAGTTGATCACGGCCTACCCTATACGCGCGAAAAAACCTCGGAACCGGCAGCCGCGCGCCAATCCACCAAACGGCCGATCAGCCAGATAAAGGGTTCAACCTGACCCTGAAGCACGCAGGTACCCGCCGCAATACTGCGCAGCAGCGCTTGCACGTCACTTTGGTTCAATGCGCTCAGAACCGTTGCATCCGATAGACGCAAGCTACAGTGCGGTAACGCCTTATCGTAGTCGTCACCCAAACTCACGTTGTGGTTTTGGATCTGTAACGTCAAAGCTTCCTGGGTTTCGCCCAGTTGAACCGTAACGGCGAGGTCCGGCAGCGGCTTTTGTTCGGCCGCGATCGCGTCACGCAGGAACGCCGCCAAACGCGCAGCCCACGTCTCCAGTTCACCCAGGCTGGGCGCCGTTTGTTCGGGCGCGATCGTCGCCCGGCCCGCGTCGATCTCGCGTTCGGCGTCGATCAGCGCCGCCAGCGTTTTGTCGACATCGGCGCGCGTGTGCGACGCGGAGCAAATCAAGCGCAGGCGCCCACGGCCTGGCTCCACAATGGGATACGTCACCGCCGAAACCTGCACGCCGCGTTGGAACATGCCCTGCACCAAAGCGTACAGCTTGTCTTTGTCGGCAAAGTGCGGCGTCACAATCGGGCCGTCGCCGGTGCCCAAATCGTAGCCGGCTTTGGTAAAGGCCTCGCGCATGTAACGGGTCGTGTCCCACAGGCGCGCGCGCAACCCCTCGTCGCTGCTGAGCCGACGCAACGCGGTCAGCGCCGCCGCCATATCGGCCGGACTCACTGACGCCTGGAATATGTAGGCACGCGCCGAAGACTTCAACAGGTCGACGTATTCGCGTCGCGCCGCAATCACGCCGCCCAGACTGCCCAAGGCTTTGCTGAGCGTGGTCATAATGAAGTCGACCTCGTCGGTAACACCGGTTGCCGCACAAATCCCAGCGCCGCGCGGTCCATAAAAACCAAATGAGTGCGCCTCATCGACCAATACCAAGGCGCCGTGTTCTTTGGCGGTACGCACCAGCTTTGCCACCGGCGCCGCGCCTTCACCCATGCTGTACACGCCTTCAATCGCCACCAGAACGGTGCGGTAGGGCGAGGTTTCGGAGGCCAGCACCGCCGCCAGATCGTCGGCGTTGTTGTGTTGGAAGGTGCGGATGGTAGCGCCGCACAAACGCGCACCGTCCACAATCGAAGCGTGACATAACTGGTCGAGCACCACCACATCACCGGGACCCAACAGGCCCGCAATCACACCCACGTTGGCGGTGTAACCGGTGGGGAACAAACAGGCTGCCGCTTTGCCGGTCAAGGCGGCAAACTCGTCTTCAAAGGCCAAATGCAGGTCGGTCATACCCGACGCCGCCGCCGAGGTGCCCATTCCGGTACCAAAGTTTTCGACCGCCTCGCGCGCCGCCGCAATCACGGCCGGATCGCGGTTCAACCCCAAGTAGAGGTTGGTTGTCCAAATCACCGCTTCTTGTTCTTCGTCGGTATAAGCGTCACCAACCAAACCACGACTGGCGCTGCCGGTGCGAATCACCTTGCTGTAGGGGTTGCGGCGGTCGTCGTTTACCAAACGCATCACTTCTTGAACCAGCTTGCCTTTATCGGTCGCCGACCAAGCGTTGGCTTTGGCGGCCTGGAAGGTGGGGTGACTCGATTGGATATGCGCTTGGAACAAACCCAGCGAATCAACCTTCGCGGCGGCCGGTTTTTCAGCCGGCGTCGGCGCTTGGTTCACGGATTCCGACAACAACGCATCGGCCAAAGCCGACGGCGTGGCGTGTAAAAACAGCGCCTGCACCGTTAAGTCGCGTCCCAACGCCTTGCTCAAGCGCCGGCTCAGTTCCGGTTTGGTCAAGGAGTCGAGCCCAAATCGGTCGAACGCATGGTGCGGCGCCAGTTGCTCGGGATCGGCCACGTGCAACAGGGCCGCCGCTTCGCGCTGGATGGTCGCCACCATGGCGGCGTGCTGTTGCGGCAAGGAAGCGGGAACGGCGCAGTGCGGCCCCTCCCCGGCTGTTGATTGGGACAAAGCCGCGTCACGCACCGCCGCCAGGTCCGGCAACCGTTCGCGATCGAGCTTGTCGTTGGGCAACAGCGGCAAGGCGTCGAGCGCCATTACCCATTGCGGCACCATGTATTCCGGGAGACGTGAGGCCAGGAAGCTTTTCACCGCCGCTTCGGTGACCGCCGGATCTCGGCTAACCACATACATAACCAAAACCTTGGCACCAGTTGGACCCTCGTGCGCGGCGGCAGCGGCCGCATCGACGCCGTCCATCGCCTCCAGTACCGATTCAATCTCACCCAACTCGATACGGTAGCCACGCACCTTAACTTGCTGATCGACGCGACCGAGAAATTCAATCTCACCATTGTCACACCACTGCACCAAATCACCGCTGCGGTAAAGGCGTGATTCGGGGACGGCCGCACTGGGCGTGACCGTCACAAAACGCGCTTCGGTCAGCGCCGGCTCGTGCAAGTAGCCGCGCGCCAGCTTCGCGCCGGCCAAAAACAATTCACCGGGAACGCCGGGCGGCAAGGGTTGCAGCCTTTCGTCGAGAATGTAAGCGCGACCACCGGCAACCGAGCCGCCAATGGTGACGCGCGCGACGCCTGGCTGCAACGCACAAATCGTGGAAAAAACCGTATCTTCGGTTGGGCCGTAGGCGTTGATAACCCGTGGCGCGGTAGGCAACGCATGGATCTGACGCACCAGCGAAAGTTTCAGCGCTTCGCCGCCAAACACAACACAGCGAATGCTTGCGGGCAAGGGTGCGCCGGCCAAAAGCGCTTGCATTGCCGACGGCACCATCACGCAGGTCCGTACCTTGTCCACCATCGGCAATTTCGGCAAAGCCAGCCCATTCTCACCCAAAACAACCGTGCCGCCGAGGGATAAGGTTCCCAACGTCTCCATCACGGAGGTGTCAAAACAAGCCGAGGCGCCGGCAAACACACCTTCCAGCTCGGCTTGGCTGAACAGCCGACCCATGGCACGGCTCATGGCGAGCAGGTTGTCGTGGCCGACAGCGACGCCTTTGGGTTGGCCGGTCGAGCCGGACGTGTAAATCACGTAAGCCAAGTCGTCGGCCTTAGGTTGCACCGCTGCGTGGCGCGGCTCGGCGGCTTCGACGTGGCGCAGCCAAATCAACTCGGCAACGCCGTCACAAAGCGCGGCGGCGTCGCGATCATCGACAATCACGGCGGCAGCGCGGGAATGCTCGAGCATGTAACGCACCCGGGCGGGCGGATAAGCCGGATCCAGCGGAACGTAAGCGCAACGGGCGCGCTGCACACCGATCAGGGTCGCAATCAGTTCCCAAGTGCGCGGCAAACACACACCAACAAGCGAGCCAGGGGTAACGCCGCGCGCTGCAAGTGTTGCGGCAATCGCGTCGGCACGGGCCGTCAAACGGGCGTAATCGACCACCGTTTCACCGTCGATGACGGCGGCACGGTGCGGATCGCCCGAGGCAAACACGGCGATGAGGTCGTGGATCGTGGCCGCCGTGTCGCAGGACGGGACGAGTTCAGGGTTAGGCGTCGACATTCCGAGGGAATGGTGGTTGGCTGATGGGTCAGTCATGGCTTACTCCAGGGTATAGATCATTGAGGGGAAGGTTCTGATTGACAGGCACAGTCGGTAAAAGGAGAGACCGAACCGGAACAGGGTCGCGCTCGCCAGAGGGCATTCATAAGATATAAGTATGATAAGACCAAAACGAAGCGATTCTTAGAGGCAAAATCGCTCAGTTTAGGTAAGAAGGCCGCAATAAACCGTACCTGAATATCAAACTAGCACAGGCTTTGCAGATCCACAAAACAATAAGCAACAAATCCTCGCACCAAAAACGTCATACATGACCAAAACAGCACAACCAAAACAAAAGAATTTCCTGAACCAGGATTCACAAAAACAAAATAGAATGCCGCATCAAGTCATCTCATTTTTTATAATAGCAGCCCTAGGTGAAATCTGTTTTTTTTCAGCCAAATAAAAACAAACAGGACCCCAGCCAAAGACACAATCCTCAAACCAAGCAGTTAAACTACTTAATTCAAATGCTTTACACCAAAAGACTTCAAACAACCGAAAACACCAAGGCCACCAACAGCTCAAGGAAGGCAGTATGCCACAAATCCGCAAGGTCACGCCTCACCGGAGAACCTAAAGTAAAGCGTAGTTTTACAAAACCATTTCAGACAGCACCCCATTTCCAGACGTGTTACTGATGTAGGGTGACACAAAACGCACCCCTTCCCCAAACCTCTGCAGGAGAAATCGCAGAACAATCTTTCGCCTTTCCTATCAAAAAAAATCAGACAACGAACACACGATGGCACATCATCATTTCAAAATGATTAACACCATTCTTCTATCTAAATTTTTCATATATTTAAAACAGAAATCTATCATTTTCGCGCCTAAAATGAGTAATTCAGGTGGACGAAATCGCACAATTTATGAGGCAGAATGCGGCTAGCATTGGTGCGAAACCAACTCAGCCACCCCAACATTGCCGCCAGGGTAACCAACCCACGGCAACACCTTGGTCTGTTTTCTTCTTAAAGATGGGGAACAGCCGCCTCAGCCCTCTTTTGAGCAAGCCTTAGTAAAGGGTTACATTCTCCATGAAACCTTGAATGTCTGCTTCCTTTCGGGAAACAGGGCAAGCGGCGCCGACGCGACAAGTTTATGGACGGGCGGTTCCCTAGTAAATCCTATAAATATCTGATTTTCGAAACTTTTCACTGAGATTTAGGGCTGCGGCATCAGGGCCACCGCTAGGTTCGCCAAAAAGAGGTCAACTTTTGGAATAAGTTCGGCCGTTTTTTAAAAGCGTAAATCGGTGCCGCCGCATGTTTCTCCAACAACTGTAAACCCTTGAGATCAAAACCGAAGCCAGGCGATTTACCCCTGAAATCATACAAGAGATGATCTGATTCAAAACGGGCGGCAAAGGTGCGCAGCAGAGCATCTTCGGAGGTCCGCGCTTGTGCAACCGTCATAAGGTCGTGATTCAATTGATCGACCGGTTTCAGGCGAAACTCGTGAACATCGTCGATCGGACTGCTAAAGGGCGGCTTCATAAATTGAATAAAGTCAGCAATGAACCCAACCAAATCGGCACACTGATAGGTGACGATCGGCCCTTCGTGGCAGTAGTAGAAAATGGGGCCCAGTACGGAGCCGCCAGGGGAAAAGTCGTAAAACCAACTGTTGCCAAAACCGTCTTGGGCGATTTCAAGAAAAGACGGCTGGGGTTTGAGACCGAGATAGGTGTCGAAAGGTTGGCCGAGAAAATCCAAAATCTCCAGAGCACCGCCCTCAAGGCCGCGCGAGAAGCGCAACAAATCTTTGGTGGCTTCGGCCAGGGTTAACCCGTGTTCAACCTCATAAGCCCGGATCTCGTCATCACCCACTCCTGGCTGCAGCACCACCTCATAAGGCTCGCCATCTTCGTCGGTCAGCGGGTTCGCTACCAGCGCACCGAGTTGTTCAATAGGATTCTTCAAAGGACTATCTCCATTATTTCATGGCGTTTCATTTCGATACACAGCATCAAAATGCTAGCGCAGAAGCAGGGCGACAGGCAACCACGACACGGCAAAGGGTGAACAATCCCAACCACTGCGCCGATTCCCCTGATCCGACGGCAACGCCCTCTCGCGCCGTCACGACCCAGCGCAGAACGATGCGGCATAAGGCGGTTTGTTGCTTGCCGCCACGAAGCAAGGATCGTTGCGAGACGAGGGCCGCCGGTTGGTCGCCGTCTTTGGTATTTCATGGGTCTTCCGCTTGAACCGGCCGTGGCACACCGCCTAACGGGAACTGAGCGATTCTTGGCGGCGAAGTCGCTCATTTCAGGTATAAAGGTTTTAGCCGGCGACCTTGCTTGCGGTCTCTTTTCTCGATACCTTTCTCAAAAAAATTAGGAACACCATGATGAAAACGTTATGTATTGGCATACTTTTGGTTCTGTCGTGCTTGATGGGCTTTGCCTCCGATGGGCAGCAAGAACCACCTATGATTTATACGCTTCACATAGACGGTAAAACGATGCCCTTGACCCTCGGAAAACCGATCACCCTTCCCGGAAAGTACGACCAACCCGAAGTGCGCATCGATGCTTCCCCGACCCGAACCTTTCCGTATGGCGGCCTCTCGTTTCTTTATCCAGCCCACTTCGGCTGGGAAGCGGACATCAACGACCCCGATCTACAATCCTGGACGCTTTCTGGGAACAATTTCACGATCATGTATTTCGTGTTTCGAGAGGTGACAACCCTTGAAGAATTTACTCAGATGCTGGTCGGTAAGTTCGGCAAAGAAAACACCCAGGTTAGCGAAACCCAACGCACCTGGGGCACGCAAAACCTCAAAGGGAGCCGGCTTGAAGTCAGTCTGATGGACGCCGGAATCAACATGGAAGTGTTTGCCATACCGGCCCAGTCCGGGACCCGATTGATCGCCTTTCAAGACACCCCTCCTGATAAACACGGGATCAGCTCCGAGGGCAAAACAGCGCTCCAACTCCTGGCCGACAGCTTCCAAGACACCGCAGCATCGCGTTAACAAAAACCCACAACAGGCCGCGCCGGGGCGAAGCAACTGAACTAAGTGTGACCCCGAGTCGGCCGCTCGTCCCCGCCGAAACAAAGCGTGCGACGGATGAGTGCGGCCAGGCGTCCGCACCCATCCGCCGCCCTTCGCTTCTCAGCGTGATTCTTGCGACATGGTGACTTCCCGGCGTCATCCTCAGAAGGCGGCGACTCCAATTCATAGTCGCGCAACGACTCGCGGGCCGTTGCGACCTGTGATAGCCGGGGTGCAGATTGCCATTACGGTTTCTACTCGCGCAACGACTCGGGGGCAGTTGCGACTACCGGATCATTTACCCGCGCCGCGCGCAGCACGTTTCTACTCGCGCAACGACTCGGGGGCCGTTGCGACAAATGGATCGCCCTTTTGAGGACGATCCGAAACGTTTCTACTCGCACAACGACTCGGGGGCCGTTGCGACCACTCCGCGGCTCATGATTCACCGCATTGGGCGGTTTCTACTCGCACAACGACTCGGGGGCCGTTGCGACCTCCGCATCGCCGATTTTCAGCGCGACCGCGCCGTTTCTACTCGCGCAACGACTCGGGGGCCGTTGCGACCATTGCGTATTACTGCAACAGCATTGTTGAGTGTTTCTACTCGCGCAACGACTCGGGGGCCGTTGCGACCCATTATCTGTTCGCTCCGTGGGCGCCCTTCCGTTTCTACTCGCGCAACGACTCGGGGGCCGTTGCGACTCGTGTTTATGAGCGCGACCCAATGGATCCTACCGTTTCTACTCGCGCAACGACTCGGGGGCCGTTGCGACATGGGTACGACCAGGACCCGAGCACGGTCGCGGTTTCTACTCGCGCAACGACTCGGGGGCCGTTGCGACAGGAAGCGTCCCGCCTTGCTGACCAACGTCGTGTTTCTACTCGCGCAACGACTCGGGGGCCGTTGCGACCATGCAATGTGAAAAGTGCAACTCCGAAATGGAGTTTCTACTCGCGCAACGACTCGGGGGCCGTTGCGACAGTCAGCCGTACCGGGCGTTTGCGTCCGGTACGTTTCTACTCGCGCAACGACTCGGGGGCCGTTGCGACCGTTATTCGTGGCCGACGCATCTCTCTCGCCCGTTTCTACTCGCGCAACGACTCGGGGGCCGTTGCGACCGCACCCGGTCACCGGCGCGGGGCGGCCGGGGGTTTCTACTCGCGCAACGACTCGGGGGCCGTTGCGACCGTTGAGCAGCCGCTGGTATTCGGCGCGTATCGTTTCTACTCGCGCAACGACTCGGGGGCCGTTGCGACGCCTGCTCGAAACACCAAGCCGAAAACTCGTTGTTTCTACTCGCGCAACGACTCGGGGGCCGTTGCGACCCATTTTGGCCCGAATGTCATCCAGCATACTGCCGTTTCTACTCGCGCAACGACTCGGGGGCCGTTGCGACTTCGACATAATACGCTTCTCCGTCTTTTTCAAGTTTCTACTCGCGCAACGACTCGGGGGCCGTTGCGACACCCCCACCAGGTTATTAACTATCTGATATCAGTTTCTACTCGCGCAACGACTCGGGGGCCGTTGCGACACTTTTTTGCAGGCAAAGGCTCTGCAAAATTAGTTTCTACTCGCGCAACGACTCGGGGGCCGTTGCGACACAAGAGCAGTTCAACCAATTAATGGCCCAGGTGTTTCTACTCGCGCAACGACTCGGGGGCCGTTGCGACAGATCATCCGCGACCCCGCCGTAGTGATTAAAGTTTCTACTCGCGCAACGACTCGGGGGCCGTTGCGACCCTCAAACGCGCCCCAAACGGCCTTGCAAAAAGTTTCTACTCGCGCAACGACTCGGGGGCCGTTGCGACTACAGAAAATTCTCATTGAAGGATACGAACTCGTTTCTACTCGCGCAACGACTCGGGGGCCGTTGCGACACATTTCACGAAATGGTTACAAATACCTTAAAGTTTCTACTCGCGCAACGACTCGGGGGCCGTTGCGACGCTTTGGGCTTGGAGGCCGGTCGGACGCTTCGCGTTTCTACTCGCGCAACGACTCGGGGGCCGTTGCGACGCGTCGCTGATCCAGTCTAAATTGGTCAAGTGGTTTCTACTCGCGCAACGACTCGGGGGCCGTTGCGACGCGCTCCTTGAGGCCAAAGCGGACACCTATGAGTTTCTACTCGCGCAACGACTCGGGGGCCGTTGCGACAATGCTTAAGGACATTATTTTTGATGAGGGAATGTTTCTACTCGCGCAACGACTCGGGGGCCGTTGCGACCGCCCGTCACGGCGTGGCACCCACGGGAAAATGGTTTCTACTCGCGCAACGACTCGGGGGCCGTTGCGACATATTTCATCCCCGCCAAAGCGAGGAGAGATTTGTTTCTACTCGCGCAACGACTCGGGGGCCGTTGCGACCCATTATGGATGCTCTATTGGTTAACTGTATATGTTTCTACTCGCGCAACGACTCGGGGGCCGTTGCGACGATACGTCATCGGCAGGAAATAGGTTCGTAACGTTTCTACTCGCGCAACGACTCGGGGGCCGTTGCGACGTCTTCCAGGGAGCCGCGGCCGGTTGCGTGGATGTTTCTACTCGCGCAACGACTCGGGGGCCGTTGCGACTTGTTACGCCGCACGAGAAGCGAGCTTGAAGAGTTTCTACTCGCGCAACGACTCGGGGGCCGTTGCGACTAGCGTTTAAGTTAGTTGCCTCTGCAAAAAGTGTTTCTACTCGCGCAACGACTCGGGGGCCGTTGCGACGTTCGGTTACTACAGTCGGGATCATCATTAACGTTTCTACTCGCGCAACGACTCGGGGGCCGTTGCGACTTTGGGGCAGGCGCGCTATCCACCGCTATGCGGTTTCTACTCGCGCAACGACTCGGGGGCCGTTGCGACTACTTGCTGACCAAGAACGCTTTAACCGTTTCGTTTCTACTCGCGCAACGACTCGGGGGCCGTTGCGACATTTACGCGCATATTGTCGTGTCGACCAGGTTCGTTTCTACTCGCGCAACGACTCGGGGGCCGTTGCGACTCTTGGTGTTTTAACATACTTATAACCAGCATGTTAAGTGGTCAAAAATGCAGATGTCCAATGTCAACCCTTTTTTTAGGCTAATATTTTCCAGGCGTTTTTCTCAACCGATCTCGTTCCAAGCACTTAGCCAATCCGCCGATGTCCCGGGTTTTTATGTTCACTACACATCGGCGGACCTACGTTCACTGCACTTCATTGCATTATCCTCAGGTACACGACAAAAAGACCTCATTCTCATTCGAACCCTTTTCGCTTAAAAACAGGGTTAGACAATCAAGGTGTCGCGCATATCGCAACTTGGCTTTAAGCCGTGATGTTCGACGTTTTTGAAACCGGCCTCTCCCATCACATAAAACCGCAGGCTATCCTCATCGACCTTGATCGCATCCAACAAACGTGTGCGCAGCTTGGCCCGTGTCGCCGGATCCACCTGACACTCAAACACCGATTTCTGCACCCGTGTGCCATAGGACTCGCAAATTTTGGCGACCCGACGCAGCCGCGCCCTACCCGCCTTGCTCTCAGTACTCACGTCATAGGTCACCAAAATTAACATCGGACTACCCCCAACAAAGACGGATAAACCGAGACATCACCACGAATGACGCGGGCCAACAACCGTGCCTGGAGGTGCGGCAGCAAACCCACCGTCGTCTGCTCACCCAGAAACTCGTGGTTAATCTCCTTGCGTTTCTCCGCCTGGTAAGCTTGGATCACCGTTTTACGGCCGCGCTCATTCAATAGCACAGCCCCGCTACCCTGCAGCTCGAAGTCGCCTTTTTTCAACATGCGTTTATTGATTAGCCGCAACACAAGCCGATCACCGAGAAACGGGCGGAACTCCTCCATCAAATCAAGCGCCAGCGCCGGCCGGCCAGGTTTGGGCACATGCAGGAAGCCAACCTGCGGGTCCAAACCAACGGCCTGCAGGGCGCTGTCACAATCATGCGCAATCAGCATGTAAAGGAAACTCAGGATTGCGTTGACCCCATCGCGCGGCGGGCGCGTCGACCGACCACGCCACGCAAAAAAGGCATCACCGGCCAAGAGATCGGGGTAATGGTCGAACCACGCCTTGGCCGCTTGCCCTTCAAAACCCCGCACCGCTTCGATGTCGGTCTCGTTTTGGACCAAGTCACTGTAACGCTCCAGGTCGGCAACCAAGGCGGTTAAGCGCTGTCGTCGGCCGGCGTCCTCACCCATCCGGATCCGGCGCCTCGCCAAATCACGGGTGTTGAGAATTTTGCCCAACAAGAAACCCCTTGCCAAACGCAAGCAGGCGGCGGGATCGTCGGCCCAGCGGTATTGATCGCGACGCAACAAGACATTGCCGTGACAAGGGCCGATCACACGCGCCAAAAAGCGCCCTTGTTCGTTGAGATAATTGATGGCAATGCCTTCTTCGGCACAGGCAGCCATTAAATAAGGACTGATGGTGACTTGACCAAAGGCCACAATGGACGCGAGGTGATGCAGCGGAATTTTGCGTTTCTCGCGATCTTTGAATTTGATTTCAACGGCTTCGTCAGCTTTCCCCAGCCAAGTACCTTGACTGGTCACATACAGGGTGTTGTGGTGTTGTCGCACGGCGCACTCCTTGATGCTGTCGGTCGATTCATTCAGGAAGCAACCCAGCCGCCAAACCGTGGCGGGCCAGGTAGCGCTGCAAATGAGCTTCGTCGGCTTGCGGTAGGCACAAGGCACGCACGCTGCACAAACGACAGCGATCATCGTGAACGGCAGCCGGCGCACGAGTTACACTCAGGCTCGCACGGGCGGCAGCCACGGTTTCCGCGACCCGCGCCCGCAAACCGTCATCGAGCCGAACCACCTCGCGGCGTTTGCTTGCTTGGTGATAAATCGCGCCTTCGGGAACAGCCACACCGAGCATTTCTTCCAAGCACAAGGCCTGTAAACAAAGCTGCAGGTGTTGCGAAAAGCGACGCCGGCCTTTGCCGCGTTTGTACTCAACCGGATACGGCTGCTCCGATTTGAACGCAACCACATCGGCTTGGCCGTGAACACCCAGTTGCCGTGAGTGAATCTGGACGGCGGTGTGGATGACCAAATCGCCGCGTTTTTCAACACCACCGACGGCGACGCGCCGGTGCAACCAGTCCCCTTCAACGATCAGTGCGGTCACAACATCAACCCGTTCAACCCTTTGCAAGTAGGCTTGACGAGGGCAATAGGCGAACTTCTCAACCGTGGAAATGGGGAGTGATAACATCGACACGCCGCCCAGAATCCGTTAGGAGAACAAACGGCGATAATCGGCGCCGTCGCTCAAGTCGTAGAGGTTGACCCCGTCAGGCATATCGTCCTGGTCGACCTCGATGTGGTAATCGCCGACGGAACGCGGCGGTGCGTCGGCGTCACCGGCACGGGCCACGCGAATCCGTTCGAACAAAGCGTGGGCGGGCGCGTTACCGAATTTCAGGTCGTGACGGAACACAAACAAACGGCGTGTGGCCATGAACCCGCGCGAGGCGGAACGGTCAATCTCAAACATGTTGAGCAGCGCGTCGCAGAGCACCTTAAAATCAGCTTCATTGAAGCCGGTTTGCGCAGCCAGCCCGGGTGAAACAAACCAATGATTGCGGAAGAAACCATAGGGAATCATGGTTTTACGGCCGATGGTTCCGGTAATGGTGTTGTCTTTTTCCATTTGTTTTCTGGCATCTTCTTCAGTCGCCACGGACTTGCGCGTAATCGCCAAGTCTTGCAGGTAAACGGGATCGAAGCTGCGCGCAAAGGTGCATTGCACGGGTCCGCGCACCTGACCTGCGTTGGGACCGGTTGACAAAACGGCGCCAAAGGTACGGATATCAAAACGGGTACGGCACAGATAAGACTGAACATCGGCGACCCGGCCGTCATTGGCTTTTTTCAAAAAAGCGTACGACTCTTTTTCCTTTTTTTGATCGGCGGCTTTCTTTTCGTATTCGGCGCGCTGTTTGTCATCGAGAAGGCTGACATGGGCTTCGGCAATTTGCCGGTTAAGCACCTGTCGATCCGGTAAACCACTGTGTCCGAAAAAGATATCATAACCGTCGCCAGGCGTTCCCTCGCTAATATGGCGGTGGTACACCCAATCGCGTACTTTGCGTTTTAAACAAACATCGGTCACCAGTCCCTGTTGGGTTTGCGGATCCGTGCGCGGCATATTGCCGGCATCGGGATCACCGTTGGGGTTGCCGTCCGTGCAATCGAACATCAATACGAGGTCGTAACGGTTCTTTAATTCAGTCATTCTTTTGCTCCTCTGCTGCGGATTTCTGTTTGGCTTTTTCTTTGCTTTCGGCGGCAATGCGAGCAATTGCGGCCTGCTGGTGGTAGTAACCCAAGATGAATAAACCTTGTTCGGGTTGATTGAGGGCGTCACTGAAATCCTCGCGGATCCGTGCCATGACCTGGCGCACCTCGGTCTCGCGATTAAACAGCGCGCCGGCACGATCACCATCGCGACCTTTGTGCAAGTGATGGGTCATCAGTTTGAGCAGGCGCGGCAGGGTTTGACGCGGTGAAACCATGGCGTTGCCAAGAAATCGGTCAGCGATGCCCGCATTAACTTTGCCAAGAGCGAGGCGCTGAATCTCCTGAAGCAGCGCGAACAGACGTCCCTCGTGGTAAGCCTGATTGGGGTGTTCTTCATTGATATCCATGCGGATCTCCTCGGTTTGGTAGGTAACATGGTTGGGGTAATTGCGTTGCAGTACGGCCTTGATCAGCGCCATGGCGCCATGAGACCGGGTGCGGCGATCAGCGGGTAAACGTGCATTGCGCAGCAACTCGCCAAAAATGGAGTCGGGGTACTTGTCGCCGAACAGCGCACAGTTCCACAGCTTGTTGAGCAAGTCGGCCGGCGGCTCCTTCATGCGTTTGCCGCCGGGCTGACGTGGGTACAAAGCGTCAACCAAGCGGTACAAGCCACGATAACCACGCACTTCACGATCCGGCCAAGGCGGCACGATGGCTAACTCGGCGAAGTACTGCAGGAGTTTCTTGGCGAACAACGACATCCCTGACAATCGCGCGGTGCGAATCACCATGCGCGATTTCTCGCGACTCATGATCAGGGTGTAAAGCCGCCCAAAATCGTCCGGCATTTTTTCTGGTCGTCCCGAAGAAACCATCTTTAAAAGCACCGTCTCGGCCTTGTGGATTTCGTCTTCTTCCCCTTGCCCGAACCCCAGCTCCAAGTCAAAAGGCACAGCCACTTGATCGGACCAATACAAAGCCAAAGTGTTGTCGTTCAAACGCACCGCCTGGCGGCGCGCGGGTTCGCCATTTACCACGCCATTGCCCTGAAGCCGTTCAATCGCGGCGGCAATGGCAAACGAAGCGCGCGCCGAAAACGGGGCATTGTCATTGCTTTTGTGACCGTAATGGCAGAATGCGTCGTTATTGAAACTCACCAACGGCAATTGTCCGGTGTCACCGGGGAAATCAAAGGCGACGTGTTTGTCGACAGGTTTGGCGCGCGTGCCGTAACCCAAACAGGTCACCTCGCCCTCGGCTTCGTAAAAAGAAAAAATGTTTCGGTGCAGCCAATCAACCACAGCGGCATCACGCCAAACCTGCCGGCCTTGGTAAGTAAACCCGAAAAGGTGGTTGCTCAGCCACTCGGCCGGCGCGGGGTAAAACTGGTCGTCTAAGGCGTAGACCTGTTTGCTTTTGGCGCCAACGTGCCAGTGCTTAAAGAATCCGCTCGGATCGTCGTGAAGCTTTTCCATCGCAAGGGTTTGCGCGGCAACGGCGGCCGAACCGGTTTCCTCAGCAATGCGCCGACACATGGCGGTCATTTGCGCAAAACTGTCAACCAGCCTGGTCACTTTTTTGTTTTTGTCTTTAGCGGAAGAAGTTGGTTTCACGGTTTCGGTAAGCCCAAGCGCATATTCGGCTTTATCGACAAGTAACTGCGGGCGTATGCCGGAGGAACGCACCAACCGCGTAGGAATCATTGCTTTAGGCCGGCTTTTGGCGTTGGCGGTCGGGCGCATGACCACCTGCAAAATCTCACCCGCATCATTGACCTCAATTTCCCAATCAAGCGGTTTGAGTTGCAGGCCGGGTTTTTGGATCAACTTTTCACGTTCGGCCAAAGCGAGCAAACTGGGGACGATCATAAGTTATGCTCCCGGTTGCGCCGCAACACCTCATCGCGCGGCGGCACAGCCACTACACCATTCACCATATCAGCCTTAAAATAAAGAGGTTGCACCTTGGCTTTGCTGCTGGTTTTGCGTTTCCGCCCCTCGCCTTCGGGATAAATGAAATCGTAGAGCATGAGACCCTGGTCGTAGTCGAGGGCAATCGGTTTCGCCGGCTTTTCGGGATCACTCAAACGCACATCGGCGGCGAATTCGCGCATACCCAGATAAGGCTGGTGGAATTGCTGGCCGCGTTTCAAACGCCGTAATAAAACTTCACGATACTTACCGTGGTTGTCGTCGGCACCCTTGGCCGGTATTGCGTCATTGAGTTTCATTTCAGCGGTAATGCGATAGGCCACATCCCGCAAGATGGTGGCGTTGCGCTGTTGCCGATCCTGATCGGTCAGAATTTGGTCAAACGGACCGGCCGAGTTGGGCGCGATCACCCCACCGATTTCGTTGCGACGCACCGCCATGTAACGAATCGGCGCCATCAGTTCAATGCGGCGCACTTGGTAAATAATGCGTGGTTTCCAGAACACGGCTTCGAACAGGGCCCGCGCGGCGGACGGCGTGATCCACGGATAGGACAAGCGCTCGACCGACGTCTCAGGGCTCGAAAAACACGCGAACTCACCACGAACGTCAATCGTGAAGGACGGCATGTCTTGTTGGGTCATGGTTACCTCCTCAAACCCGTTGCATTGGACCCGGTGCAGGTGGCACCGTTGACGCATGACTTCGGGCTTCTGTTGGGTTTACATCCTAGGTTGCGAAAACAGCGGATCTTTTGGCTCAGAAAAAGTGACCTTTTACGTATCTGACGATTAAGCCATAAAGTAATCTTGGTCAAATTGGCATTCCTCGAAGTAACAGAAACCCAGCCGTTTATCGTAATACTGGGAATACACCTCAAGGTCCAAAAACAGCATGGGGCAATTGGCGTGCAACGGCAGAACAGCCCGCTCGGCGGCCAAACCACGGGCCGCTGCGGTGGGAATCGACACCACCATTTGGCGAAGTAACCGCATGTCACCTTTGGCGGGTGTCCCCTTGCGGTATTGGGTAAACGCGGCCAACATGCGCTTTTGACGCGCAACGGCTTTGTCCCGACGTTCGCCTTTCGGATAAAGATCAGCGAGGGCTTCGGCAGGCCAAGGCACCACGACCGGGACCTGCTGGTCGTTATTGATCAATTGGTAATTTTCACCCAGGCGCCGCAAAGAAAAATCGGAACGAAGCGGCATCAAATTTGTCCCGTCGGTTGGGGCTCTTCCGTAAAATTGGCGAAAGTAGGTGGGAAAAAGTTGCGGATCGCCTAAATCAACGGTGCCGTTGAGAAAACCGCTGCGCGCCAGTTCGTAGCCGGTTCTTAACAGCCCCTTGGGCGGCGGCTTGGGACCCAAAAACACATAAAAATCACCGGGAATCGCGTTGCCGTCCTCATCACGCCGTAAGCCATTGCGGTTACAGCGGCCGGCGGATTGGGCCAGCGCATCATAGCCGGCCAGTGCGCGAAAAACAACGGGAAAGTCAACGTCTACACCGGCCTCAATCATCTGAGTTGAAACAAGTTGACAGGGATCACCGGCGGCAAGACGCCGTTTAACTTCGTCAATCACCCACAAACGATGAGCGGGCAACATATTGCCACACAAAAACAGCCACCCTTCATCCAGCAGCTTGGCCAACTCGAAGGCGGCCTGACGACGGTCGACAATAACAAGCACCTGTCCGTGTGCCTCGGCCTGCGCTTTGGCGCGCGCCACCAACGCCGACCAATCGGCTGGATGCTCGGCTTCTCGTGGCGGGTGAACACGTACGCGGCGCATTTGCTCGAAGAGGCGTTGCTCCACGACGGGCGGAATGATCGGCTTTGGCGGCGGCAACACGTGGTGGTAATGCGGGTTGTCGATTTCATACAGGCCGGCGACCAAATCGGGATCTGATAATACGGGCTGGGTGGCGGTACACAAGACCAGGCTGGTGTGAAAATCGAGGACCAGTGAGGCAAGGGTGTCGAGGGTGACGTGCAACAGCTCGGTCGGCAGGGTTTGCACCTCGTCCATCACAATCACGCTGTTGAGCACACGGTGTAACTTACGGCACCGGCTCGGTTTGTGAGCGTGCAGTGTTTCTAGAAACTGGACGGCGGTGGTGACAATAATGGGTGCGTCCCAGTTTTCACACAGAAGCTTGTGGCGATAGTCGGCTCGGGCACGGTCGCCGGGATCACCTTCGTCGGCCTCCCAGTTGGCGTGGTGTTCGAGAACGTTGGCTTCGCCGAAGATGTCGCGATAAACCTGCGCGCTTTGCGCGATGATGGAAGTGAAGGGCAAAACGACGATAATGCGCTCAAAGGGTTGTCCGCCCTGAGTGCTGTTCGCCAACGCATGGTCGAGGGCAAAGGCCATCGACGCAAGGGTTTTGCCGCCACCGGTTGGGACGGTTAAGCTAAAACAGCCGGCACTTTGGCCCGCAGCACCACGACAATGGTGGAGGACTTCGGCACGCATGCGGTTCACCAAAGTATCAGGCGCGTTTTGGAAGCCGGCCATGTGGGTATCCAGCTTGTGCTTGAGTTCGGCTAAGGTGTTTTGTTGTTCCGCAAGGTCAGTTCGCGTGGTTGCGAGATCGGGATCGAAATGGGCAGCGGTATCGCTGTGGTCGGCGTCGACCAGCATGCTAAACAGGAAACGTAGGAATAACTCGAGCGTGACTTTTGGAAATTGACCGCTCAATTGCGGTGGCAACGAAAGGGTCGGTTTGTGCAGCAGGGCGGCCGGCACGCGACCCGTCGCCAAAACCTCGTCAAGTTCGGTTTGCCCCTGGTGTTTCAGAAGGTCGGGAAGGTCGTTTTTGTCATGCAAGCCGCCGTGATGCGAGCCAATCAGCCAGGCGATGAGTTTGCCTCTGGGAATGTGGTTGGCCCAGGCGGCGCCGGCCCACTTGTGGCTCTTATCCTCGTAATTGGTGAAGCGTTTAAGACCGCGCAAGTAGTCTTGAAAATTGGGTCGATACTTACCGAGGTCATGCCAAAGGCCCAACCAATAGGCGTATTCGGCCATGTCGAGTTTGGCACCGTACAATTTCGCCAGCCCGGCCGTGCCGTTTAGATGATCGATCAGGGGACGCCCGAGGTCCCAATTGAGTGTCGCGGGGTCGACTTCGCCATAAGGCCGCCCGTCGGGATCGCGCGGTGAATGGGAGTAATCGCGGTCGCGGAAATAGTCGGTCACAAAGGTTCCTTTCGCCGGTTCGAACCAGGACAAGGGCAAAACCATCGAAACAGCATATTTTTCGAAAATCAGGGTCTCTAGAATTACATGCGCATTTTCTAAGGAAAATAGTCAGCGAAAAATTAAAAACGTACCGATCCAGACGAAAAAAACCTTCATCTCAACTGAGCAACACCCTCAAATATCGCGTTTCTACTCGCGCAACGGCTCGAAGGCCGTTGCGACCAATTGGATGACCGCGAGTGTGTCACGGCATTGTTTCTACTCGCGCAACGGCTCGAAGGCCGTTGCGACTCTGTTACCGTGAGGTTGGAGGATGCGATGTTGTTTCTACTCGCGCAACGGCTCGAAGGCCGTTGCGACGTTATAGATCTTCGGTAGAGCGGCTGGACGCGGTTTCTACTCGCGCAACGGCTCGAAGGCCGTTGCGACCGATTGACTTTGGTAGCCACTGGAATTAGAACGGTTTCTACTCGCGCAACGGCTCGAAGGCCGTTGCGACTCGTGGAAGACGTCAAGCGTGCGACTGAGGGTGTTTCTACTCGCGCAACGGCTCGAAGGCCGTTGAGACGCAATACAGCCACGATTTTTGGACCAGGGTACAAACGTTTCTACTCGCGCAACGGCTCGAAGGCCGTTGCGACGTAACCAAACCACGGCAACGTAAACCCAGGGCAGTTTCTACTCGCGCAACGGCTCGAAGGCCGTTGCGACCCTATGTTGAGTATTGGGTGCACTGCATCATATGTTTCTACTCGCGCAACGGCTCGAAGGCCGTTGCGACCCAGTCCGGCGGCCTAATCGTGGCCGTCCCGAACGTTTCTACTCGCGCAACGGCTCGAAGGCCGTTGCGACAATTCGGGCCCCTCGGTTGTGACGCGACGAGAGTTTCTACTCGCGCAACGGCTCGAAGGCCGTTGCGACTGCCAACGCCATGACCCTGAACGGCTTCGGCATGTTTCTACTCGCGCAACGGCTCGAAGGCCGTTGCGACAACAACTCGCCCAACAAACCCAGCCAACCTGAGTTTCTACTCGCGCAACGGCTCGAAGGCCGTTGCGACTTTAACCCCAGAAAACCAGCCAAAAACAAGTTTGTTTCTACTCGCGCAACGGCTCGAAGGCCGTTGCGACGGTCAGAAACGCCAGCTCTTTGTTGGTCAACTCGTTTCTACTCGCGCAACGGCTCGAAGGCCGTTGCGACTATGTCCGTGCGTACGCAGGACACGCAGAGCACGTTTCTACTCGCGCAACGGCTCGAAGGCCGTTGCGACCAATACGCTTGATAGTACGCGCACCCTACACAGGTTTCTACTCGCGCAACGGCTCGAAGGCCGTTGCGACAAAACCTCACAAAAATAAGGGTAAGTATCTTTGTTTCTACTCGCGCAACGGCTCGAAGGCCGTTGCGACTTGTGGATACCAGCCAAATAACAGATGTAGTTGTTTCTACTCGCGCAACGGCTCGAAGGCCGTTGCGACCTGCTATGTACAGTAAGCGTTCGCGGGGCAAGCGTTTCTACTCGCGCAACGGCTCGAAGGCCGTTGCGACGCAAGTGATCGACCAGACATTCTCGGGGTTCTGGTTTCTACTCGCGCAACGGCTCGAAGGCCGTTGCGACTCTTAGGGTTTTAACATGCTCATAACCAGCATGTTAAGAGGCTAAAAATGCAGATGTCAAATGTCAAGAGTTTTTTTGCACAAAAAATCTTCGCCACTTTTTCTCAACTCACTTAAAACCAGACAATTAGAAAATCCGCCGATATCCCGGGTTTTTATGTTCACTTGAGTTCGGCGGAGCGACTATTTGCTCGGGAATTTGCCAGGGCAAGATCGTGGACCCAACTGGGCCCTACCAAAGCATCTACTCTCACCACCAAACGAAGGCAAGCATCTACCGAAGTTCAGCAGACCTCACTTATCAAGAAACCGAATTCTGGGATCCGGAGCACCCGACCCTACAATTTCGGTCACGCCTTGCAACGAGATCGTCCGTTAACCAGACTTATGGATTCTCTACCTTAGACGACAACTTGGCCTCTGCGACACGTCCTCCAGGTTTCCTATCCGATTCAGCTTCTCTCTGGTCAATAGTGATCTGATAACCTTACCAAGACCCATTCCGAAGCGGAGATCGATATGCCCCAGCCGATCCATTTTGCCGAAGCGCAGGTTGCCTCTATTTTTGATCAGTATGCCGAGCCGTTGCGCAGCCGGTTGCTTGACCTGCGGGCGCTGATTTTCGATGTGGCCGCGCGCACCGACGGTGTCGGCCCACTGCACGAGACCTTGAAATGGAACCAACCCAGTTACCTGACCCAAGCATCGCGCAGCGGTACAACCGTGCGCATCGACGGCGTTAAAAACCAACCCGAGCACTATGCGCTTTTTGTGCACTGCCAAACCGGGTTGGTGACCCAGTTTCGCGCGCTTTATCCTCACAGCTTTTGCTTTGGCGGCACACGCAGCTTGACTTTCCACGTCGACCAAAAGCCGCCCGAAAGCGAACTGCGCCATTGCATCAAGCTCGCCCTGACCTATCACCTTAATAAAGAGAAACACTGAGTTCGGACGACTCCGCTACGCCACCTGGCAAACAGTAAAGGTTTCAAACCTTTCGCCACGGACGCACGCCGCAATGGCAACTAAGTGTCACTTGGCGGCGACGCCCCGGCACAGCACCGATTCTGCTCGGGTTGTACAACGCGTGCAACAACCCGGCAACGGAAACGGTACCCCTGGCGGGACAGCTGCCGGCGGCCAATCTGGGCACGCGCGCCGACCCGACGGCTAACCCGCCTTAAACCAGGCCGAAGCAGGGTGGGCGCGGTCACGGTTTATGTAAAAGTTTGGTGAGCGGGTTGCGCATGAGTGAACACTTACTTATTATTCTCAACGGAGGCTCTACCATGTCGAAACCGACCCGGCTCAGCGCGGAGAAACGGCGCGAGTCGATCATCGCCGCCGCGCTGCCGCTGTTCGCCTACCATGGCTTCAACGGCACCACTACCAAACAAATCGCTGAGAAGGCAGGCATTTCCGAAGCGCTGCTCTACCGCCATTTTCCATCGAAAGAACATCTGTTCGCCGATATCCAAGGGTACCTGTGCCAGGCGACCCACCGCTTTTCTGAAATCATTAAAACGCTGGAGCCGTCGACCTCCACCCTGGTCAACAGTATTCACTTTCTAATTTCGGTCATTTTTGACGAAGAACACCCCGGCGAACCCGGTTCGCCAACCGATCCCCATGTCTATATTTGTCGCTTGCTCGCCCAGAGCCTGCTTGAGGACGGCCACTTCGCCCGTACCTTCTGGCAAGCTCACATTGATCTATGGACCGAAAAATGGGAAGCCTGCGTGCATGCCTCGGTGGCGGCGGGCGACATGATCGAAAATGAAGTCTCCCCGGTCATGCGGTTTTGGTTCACACACCACATCGCCATGTCCCTGCGCCTGATCCACTTACCCGAGAAACCCGCGGTCGACTACGGTTTCACCCACGCCGAAATCCAACAACAAGCGGTGCTGTTCGCCTTACGCGGGTTCGGCCTCAAAGAAGCAGCCATCAAGGCACATTACAACGCCGCCATGCTCCAAATGTTTAACGAAGCCCTGTTCGGCCCCAGCTAAACAAGCGCCGCACCGGGACTCAATGCAACCTTTTCCTGCTAACTAAGTATGTACTTACGAACATCTGTTAAAGGAGTCCTTCTATGAAGGCAGTACTGTTTTCTACCTTGCTTTTCGCCTGCACCGTCTCACCGATTCTTGCCCAGAGCCCCGAAAAGAAGGGCCTGGAAATCGCGCTTGAAAACGAAAAGAACAACGACGGCTTTGTCGGCGAGTATTCAGAAATGACGATGGTTCTGATTAACGCGCACGGCGACCGCATCGAGCGCAAAATGACGACGCGCACGCGCGAAACCAAACGCGAAGGCGATCAATCGGTGTCGCTGTTCCTGTGGCCGGCGGACGTGAAAGGCACCAAAATGCTGACCTGGACCTATAAAAAGAAAGACGACGACCAGTGGCTCTACCTGCCGGCACTCAAACGCGTGAAACGCATCAGCTCGCGCAATAAATCGGGTGCTTTCATGGGCAGCGAATTCGCCTATGAGGATTTGGGAAGCCAGGAAGTTGAGAAATTCAAGCACAAGTGGTTGGAAGACACGCAGTTCGACGGCCGCGACGCCTGGAAAATGGAACGCATCCCGGTCAGCAAGAAAAGTGGTTACAGCAAACAGGTATTGTGGGTCGACAAGGAGTATCACAACCCGGTCAAGATCGAATACTACGACCGCAAGGGTGAACTGCTGAAAACGGCGAGCTTCCGCGATTACCGCAAGCTGGGCAACGTGTGGCGCGTGCACGAAATTGAAATGAACAACCACCAGACGAAAAAGTCGTCCATCATCACCTGGTCAACGCGCGAGGTGGGCAAGGAATACGACGAGTACGAATTTGAGAGTGACGGCCTGGTGAACTAAAGGCGCGGTGCCGTCGCCCGCGTCGGTGCCGTAAATCCCGTTTCCACAACGCGAAAAACCCCTTGTGACTTTTCAGAAAACAACCCATCTCGGCGTGATCACGCGTTTTCCTCGCCCTCATTGGCAAAGGGACTTGGTAGAATCGACCGCATCACATGCGCTTTGACCCGAAACGAGGTTTCACGGCGATGATTTGCGCGCCGGTTGGGTTGTGAAACGGAAGTCATTGAATGCCGCACGCGACCTCAACCACTTGAATCGCACTGAAACCCCATCTATTCGGGTCCTTCCTTGGAACGGGCCGGGATTTCGCAAAATGAAAACCCAAGCGCCCAGTCACAAACAGGAAAAGACGGCGTCCTAGGCGCCCCCTGTTTGCCCTTGATCTCTGCCAAAGCTGGAGGAAACCTCATGCACCCGCGACAGCCAGGTCGATGCGGCACATCGACAGTCGGCTTTATTGTATTGCTATTGCTAATCCCCTCTCTAACAACGACCTCGGCATTCGCCGGGCTGCGCTTCAAAGGTGAAGTCGCCCTTGAAAGCCGCCAATTTAGCGACGACGACAACGACGACACGGTCGATGCAGGCGTGGCGCTGTTCACGCGACTCGAAACGACGTTCAAGCGCCGTCGCTGGCGCGCATCGGTGCGCGGCATCGGCCGTTACGATGTGGAAGACGACAACCGCGAGATCTACGCACTGGAAGAAGCCTGGTTGGGCTACCGTGGTCGTGGTTGGGAATTTCGCGGCGGTTATCAGATGTTGAACTGGACGGCGACGGAAGCGTTCCACCCGGCCGACTTCGTCAACAGTCGCAACTACGACAGCAACATCGAAAATGCCGAAAAACTGGGCGAACTGATGGTGTCGTTTAAGAAAAGCTTGGGCCGCGGCGGACTGACGTTCTACTACATGCCGCGCTTCGAGGACCCGGTGTTCCCGGGCCCAACGTCCCGGCTTTCATTGGTCCCCCAGGATTTCGACCTCGGTCCTTACCGCATTTGGGAAGACGACACGGGCGAGCTGACCCAGGACCACAACATCCCACAGTGGGGTGCGCGTTTCACGCAGACACTGGACAACGTCGACTTCAGCCTGCATTACATCGACCACATTGAACGCAACATGCCGATCTTCGTGCCCTTGGATGAGGAGGACTTTCCCGATCCCGACGGCACCGTGGTGACACCGATCTACCAAAGGGTCATCGACGTAGGCGGGACCTACCTGCAAATCATGGGCCCATGGATCGCCAAAGTCGAGTTCTCCCACAAGAACTTCATCAAACCCGATTTTCAGTCGTTTTTGCCGGAAATTTCGGACCACGGCCAAGCAGCCTTCGGTTTGGAATACGGCTGGGCGACAGCGGGCGGGGCCGACGTGGTCCTGCTCTTTGAAGCACAGGGTTTTATTGGTCCCGGCGAAGAACGCCGCGCGGAGCTCAACATCTTCCAGCGCGACATTCTATTGGGTTACAGCCACGCCTGGAACGACACGATGGACCGGCAGTTGCTGGTCACGATCATTCACGATATCGAACGCAGCAGCGAAACCCTGGTAAACGCACGTTACTCGCAGCGGCTTACCGATACCTGGAAAGTCAAAGGCGGCTTCCGACTCGTCGAAGCGCCGCAGAAAGAAGAAGACCCGGTCGGCCTGGAACTGCTCGACGAGAGCAATCAGATTTATCTGACCTTGTCGCGGTTTTTCTAAACCGGCCAAACCCGGCAACGCGGCCCCGCGCAGCCGCCGCGCCGGCGTTATCTTACATCGCCGATCGCCGCCCTTGCCGGCGCGCCTCGGCTCCCGTTCTAAGGAGCATGTGATATGTCCACCGAAGAAAAATCCAGCCTGAGCTATCGCACCGCCAATTTTTTGGTCACCCGACCGTTGATCGCCATGAGTTTGGGCGTTTTATTAATTGCTACTTTTGTCGCGGGCCTGCCCCGCCTTGGTTCCGACTTCAGTTACCGCATGTGGTTCCGTGAAACGGATCCGCTGTTAAAAGCCTTTGACGAGTTCGAACGCCAGTTTGGCAACGACGAAAACGTGGTCGTTGCAATTCACTCGGAATCGGGTGTGTTCGACGTGGAAACGGCGACCATGATCCACAGTCTGACGGAAGATATGTGGCAGGTTGCGGAAATCATTCGCGTCGATTCGCTGTCGAACTTTAACTGGGTTCACGCGGAAGGCGACGAAATGATCGTCGAACCGCTGATTCCCGACCTAGAGGAGCTGGGCACGGACATCCTAGCCGAACGCGCCAAGGTGGCAGAAAACCACGAAACGGTACCTGGCTATTTACTGTCGCCGGACGGAAAAACGGCGCTGGTAATCGGGGTGCTCAAGCCGGCGATTGGCGGCACACCCGACTACAACGAGGTCATGTCGAGCACGCGCGAGTTAATGCGCAAGTACAGCGCCGTCGAGCTACCGGCGACCTTACGCGACTTTACCTTTATCGAAACCTATCAAGGCCAAGGCGACCATACGTTTTATATCTCCGGCAGCGCGGCGGTCAGCCAAACCTTTAAGGACGTGACGGAAGCGGATCTAGAAACCATGATCCCGGTGCTGTTACTGGCGATTGTGGTATTTCTGCTGCTTTCCTTCCGACGCTTCTCTGCGCTGGTGCTGCCGTTTGTCATCATCGTGCCAAGCCTGATGATGGCGCTGGGTTTTGCCGGGTGGACGGGTTTCAAATTCAACAACTTGACGTCGACAGTCCCGCACATTTTGATTGCCATCGGCATCGCCGATGCGGTCCACATCCTGGTGACCTTCTTCCAGTTCCGCCGCATGGGTTACGAGCGGGTGGAAGCGACGCGTAAAACCCTCGATAAGAACTTGTTGCCGACCTTGCTCACGAGTGTCTCGACAACCATAGGTTTCTTCAGCTTCACCACGGCCGAGTTGGTGCCCATCATCGGCATGGGTGTCCTGGCAGGCGTCGGCACCATGTTCGCCTGGCTGATAACGATCCTCATGCTGTGTCCCCTGCTCGCGTTGCTGCCAATCAAGGTCAAGAAAGAAGAGGACGCGACCCATATCTCCGAGGCGCACCCGCAAGCGATCCGTTACACACGCTGGTTACAACGTTGGCGCGTGCCGATCATGGCGCTTTATGCAATCGGCGGCGCGGTAGCGATCTACGTGGCTTTACAAAACGAAATTAACGCCGACGTGTTTAAGTACTTCTCAACCGAGGTTCACACGCGCACGGCCAACTTCTACATTGAAGAGCAGGTAGGCGGAATTTCGGCTATTGAGATCTCGATTGACAGCGGAGAAGCCGACGGTATCAAGGATCCGGCCTTTTTGAAGAAGGTCGAAGCCTTGGAAGACTGGCTCGATTCGCGTGATCACATCACCAAAACCATTGCGATTACGGACATTATCAAGCAATCCAATCGCTCGTTGAACGGTGAAGACCAAGCGGCCTACATCATCCCAGACGACCGCAACCTCATCGCGCAGGAGTTGTTCCTGTACACGATGAGCCTGCCGCAAGGCATGGATCTCAACAACCGTATGACGTTGGACAACCGCCGGATGCGCCTGTCGGCGATGACGACGATGCACAAATCGGCGCAAGCGGTCAAAGAGTTCGCATTAATTGAAAAGAAAGCGGAAGAACTGGGCCTAAGCGCAATGATCACCGGCAAAAACCCGCTTTATCACCGCATGAACGGTTATGTCGTGCGAACCTTTATCACCTCGATCCTGCTGGCCGTGGTGCTGGTGTCCATTTTGATGGTGATCATCCTGCGCAGTGTCAAACTGGGCCTGCTTTCAATGATTCCCAACCTGATGCCGTTGGTTTTCGGCGGTATGTTCATGACGATGTTGAGCAAACCGCTCGATATCGGCACGGTTTTGGTGGCCTCGACCTGTCTGGGGATTGCCGTTGACGACACGGTTCACTTCTTAACCAACTACTTGCGCTGGCGCCGCAACGGTTCGAGCCGCCAGATGGCGGTGGCCCACGTATTAACGCACACGGGTCCGGCGCTGGTGGTCACAACCCTGATCTTGGTCGCGGGTTTTGGGACCTTCGCGTTTGCAGCCTTCGTCCCCAACATCAACTTCGGTATTTTGACGGCGATCGTTTTGACGACGGCGTTGGTCACCGACGGAACCCTGCTGCCGGCCCTGGTCTTGGGCCGTGCCCAAGAACAAGAAGAAAGCACCGATCAAAAGGTGGTTGAAGCAACGGCTTAAAGCCTAAAAGCGCCGCACTTAGCGGCGATATTAGATAGAACCCACCTCTTTCAAGCATAAAATGCCGGCTGAATCAGCCGGCATTTTTTTTAGTCCAAAGGACTCGGCGGGCTGACAGAACCAAAAAACCCATGTCGCCCCCCAACCACCCGGCCCAAGCAATTGCCGGGCGCATGCGACCTTTCCCTGGTTAACCGTTCTTTTCTAGTGCCGCCTCGGAAAACATGTGATTTAATGATGAGAAATTGTCGTAAAAATTCATCCTTGCCCGCCGCCTCAGGTTTCCTGCGGCACCACGCCACGCGGCACCTTGCACCACCGCTCAAGCAACCAAGACCTTGTGCGTCACAACATTGAAGGTCGCCTACAAGAGCTTTAAACTCTTGTTTGTCTTAGTGTTGTACCAGGCCGTTAGCGGTGGACACAGTGTCCCTTGACATAGCAAACGCGGCGGCCGGCGCCGAGCGGTACACCTGAAACAACCAGGCAACGGCGCAAAACGCCGTCCCATTGCATGTTCTTGACCGTTAAACGGACCCTGTCGACTTTTTGGTCGGCAAGGTGGTTGCCACCACATGGGAGTCCCATGAGAAACCTTTTTAAGCGTTGGTTAACGGGGTTCGAGCGCGTCTACCGCGCCGATACAGAAGCCGAGCGAAAAGCAGTGTACCGCCTGCGCTACCAAGTTTTTGTTGAGGAACTCAACAAAGACCTGGCCAATGCAGACCATCACAACAGGGAAATTCGCGACCCAGAAGACGAACAGCCCAACACGACCCTGTTCTATACCGTCAGCCAGGGGGGTTTTTCGGGATCGTTGCGCGTCGTCATGTGGCAACCACGCCAATTGACGCGGGACATTAGCAATACCTATGCGCTGCACCTTTTTCCGAACATCGAGAAACACCCCATTGCCGAGGTCGGTCGCTTAGTCGCTTCGTCTAAGTCGCGTGGCCAATTGGTTTTACCAGCCCTTGCCCGCGCCGGCTACGACTTTGCCGTGGGCGAGCACGGCTGCCACTTTGCTTTTTCATTTTGCGCGCCGGGCTTAGTGCGTCCTTACCGTCGTCTCGGTTACCGCCCTTACAATGCGGGCATGATTTCCACCACCGACGGCTTGCGCGTGCCCCTCATTATGATCACCAGCGATCGCGCTTACTTCGAGGAAGTCAATTCACCGCTGGCACCATTCGTCAGCCTCTATTTCGGGCCGAAGCGCAATCGACTCGCCCCACTTGATTTAACACCGTACCGCAAGATATTGGGCGAGTCAGAAAACCGCATTGAGGTCAAACCCGACCAAGTTTGGCAACAAATTCAGATGGAACTCAACCGCGACAGCGGCCCCTCTTGCTCGCTTATGGACAACTTAAGCGAACGCGAGTTGCGCAAGCTGGCAGAACAAGGTGTGATTTTACAGGTGCAACCGTACCAACGGGTCACCCGTGAGGACCTGCATGAACGCGAAATGTTCGTCATTTTGGACGGGGTCTTTGTGGTTTATAGCGGCGAAAAGCGGTTGGCCATGTTGCACAAAGGCGACATTTTCGGCGAAGTCGCCTTACTGCTGGACAGTGGCAAACGCTTGGCCTCAATTCGCGCCTTAAATCGCGGCAAGCTCTTGGTTTTGCGACGTAAATTCATTGAAGACATGATGGAGCGTGATCCAAAAATCGCCGCCAAACTGCTCTTTAATATCAGCCGCATTTTGGCGCAACGCTTTGCGGGCGTGGCCAAATTGGGCGATTCATGAGGCACCAAACTAAGCCCCGGCCGGGCGACGTGATGCCCTAATATTCACGCGGCTCAAGCCTCAGAAAAGGTGTCCGACTAGGTTTCCGATGTGGCCGCCGGACGCCGCGGCATGTGGCCGTACTGGGCGTAGGCGGCCTCCGCCACGACCGATCTATCGCGAGCAGGCCGCCATGTCGAGGCAGTCAAGGACATGCTGCAAACCCTAATTTCCGATTTCAGTCGCCAAGCCGGCGCCCTCAAGGAATAGGTGAAGCGCGTTCAGTTTAAATAGCCGGACAGGGCAAGCCGGCGCCGAACGGGGCTGACGAAAGACGGCCATTGCGGTGCATCGCTTTTGCATCCGTGCCGGCATTTGCCTATAATGGCGCGCTAAGCCGTGTTCCTCGGTCGTTTCGGGTTCCCCCACCCATTTCACCACGACCATCCCCAACGAATACGGTATCCCAAAGTAAGCGGCTCGGCATGGCGTTTCCCCAGGCACGGAACCCCGTCCCGTTATCCCGAATCGCTCAAAGGACCCAACATGACCCAGAAAAAAAGAGCGGCGATTCTAGGCGCCACGGGTGCCGTCGGGCAGCGTTTCATTCAACTGCTAGCCGACCATCCACAAATTGAAGTCACGACGCTATGCGCCTCGGAGCGCAACGCGGGTAAAACTTACGCCGAAGCGGTGAACTGGCAAGTGCCAGGTGAGCGGCCAACCTATGCCGATCACTTGGTGTTGCGAAATTGCCGGCCCGACTTCGAAGCCGACATTGTCTTTTCAGCACTGCCCAGTTCCAGCGCGCGTGAGGTCGAACCGGCCTTCGCGGCTGCCGGCCACGCCGTTGTTTCCAACGCCTCCGCCCACCGCATGGGCGTCGATGTGCCACTGCTGATTCCCGAAATCAACCCCGACCATACCGGCCTGATTGAAACCCAGCGCAAGAACCATGGCTGGTCGGGCTACATCGTGACCAACCCCAACTGCTCAACCCTTGGATTGGCTCTGCCGTTAAAAGCGCTTGACGACGCGTTCGGTATCACCGAAGTTAACGTGGTCACCTTGCAAGCCAAATCCGGCGCCGGCTACCCCGGCCCGCCCGAAGAACTGATCGGCGACAATGTGCTGCCGTACATTGCGGGCGAAGAAGACAAAATCGAAACGGAACCCAACAAAATTCTCGGGACGTTGAAAGGCGACACCATTGTCGACCACAACATGGTGTTGTCGGCGCAGTGTCACCGCGTCGACGTGCTCGACGGCCACACAGAAGCGCTGAACATTCGCTTCAAACAAACGCCGTCGGTCGAAGAAATCAAAAACTGCTTGCGCAACTTCAAGGGATTACCGCAAACGGCCGGGCTACACAGCGCGCCGGCGGCGGCGATCGAAGTACGCGACGAAGATGATCGCCCCCAACCGAAGTTGGACTTGTGGGCGGGTAAAGGCATGGCCACCGTTGTCGGCCGCATTCGCCCTTGCCCCCTGTTCGGCATCAAGATGGTGATTCTCTCGCACAACACAGTTCGCGGTGCAGCGGGAGCAGCACTCTTAAACGCGGAACTGCTGATCCACCAAGGACTGCTGTAGGTCGAGTGCGCAAAAGCTTCGCACACGAAGCAATGTCATTCGTGAGAATTCGACGAAACTTTGCCCTAAAAAAGCGCTGCTTGACACAACGCGGCAAAAGTTTCAGATGCTAAAGTCCTGAAAACGAGCCTCTTATTTTGAGAGGCTCGTTTCTTTGGGATTGCTGCCGCTGAACCTTTTCAGGATTTTTTCTTGACCCTCCCGCCGCATAATGGTTTCCTTTAAGGGATGATTGAACGGCTGCAGCTACCTCGAACCCGCCTTAGGGGCGTTTTGTACTTTAGCCGATTGGGTTCATTTTTTTCGCATCGGTTCCGGTTCGAGGACAAATAGTGAGCTGATATTTGTGTTAATCAGGGCAATGGTTTGTTGGCCCGTGAAAGACCACCGCGGTAGGTCGGCCGTGGAGGATTGCTGGATGAGGTACGACCAATTCATGTTTGTTTGCGAACTCTGCGGTACTTTGGTGCCACCCCGAATGAAAGCAAATCAGGTTGTTACGGAAACACGCGCACGCAACTACCCCGCGCGCCAGAACGCCCAAAAGATCAAGCGTAAAAAGAAACCTCTTTATCGCGAAGATCCAGGTGGTCGTGGCTGGGAAATCGTAACCGAAGCGAACGCCTGTCAGCCTTGTGCCGCCAAGCATGAGACGCCGGTTCCCGCCCGCCAAGAAGTTTAATTTACTTCTTTTGTTTCATTCAGTTAGGAGCCGCTTGGTCGGCTCCTTTTCTATTGTGGGGCAAGCCTTTATTTCATCTGGCTCGTCTGTAAACGAAGCCCGCGACCGCGCCCGACCCGCGCGATTTCGCCATTGTCCCCGCTCCCTAAATCGCTTACTCTAATGCGAACGTTCAGGTTATTGGGTTATCACGCCGACGAGCCGCTGCTTTAACCGCACATCACCGGCCCAGACACAGGTCGCAAACGGCGTCGTCATCGTCCGCATTTTATCAATTGCGTCACCGGCCTTCGGGTTGCCACCGATGCGGGTCTGCCCCGTCGACACCGCAACCCGCGGCTATCCGATTCCCCGGGGCATCCCCGTGCCTGAAGCCTGTCTATTTCAGTCGCCGAGGATCCGCGCATGTCTGCTCACGCCACCCCGCCCTACCAACAAGCCGTTGAAGACGCCGTCGCCGTTGTCGGCTACGCCTGTCGCCTACCGGACGCCCCCGACAGCCAACACTTCTGGCACAATTTGGTGCAGCGCCACAACGCGGTGCGTCGCCTAACCTCGGCCGAATTGAGCGAGGCAGGTGTGTCGCGCGAGGAACAAGCGGCGCCGAGTTATGTACCCTTTGCGGCCCCGATCAACGGATTTGACTGCTTTGATGCACGTTTTTTTGGGTTCACCCAACGCGAAGCGGAAACGCTTGATCCCCAGCAACGACTGATGTTGCAAACGGCTTACCACGCGCTGGAAGATGCGGGCTATCCAGGCGGACGCGGCTTGGACAGAGTGGGCGTGTTCGCCGGCGGTCGCTTTAGCGATTACCTGGTTCGCCAACTTTACGCCAACCCGACCTGGCTGCAACAAACAGGGTACTTTCAAGCCTTACTGGGTAATGACAAGGATTATTTGGCACCGCTGCTCTCTTATAAACTGGATCTCAAGGGTCCCAGCATCGCCGTGCAAACGGCTTGCTCCACCTCACTCGCAGCCATGCACCTTGCCTGTGAATCACTGCTGAGCCACAACAGTAACGCGGCCCTGGTCGGCGCCGTCACCTTGCGCCTGCCGCAATTCGCAGGTTACCACTACGCACCTGGCGGTATTTTCTCGCCCAAGGGCCAGGTTCGCTTTCTGGACGCAGGCGCCGACGGCACCGTCTTTGGCAACGGCGTCGCCGCCGTCGTGCTAAAACGTTATGCCGACGCCATTGCCGACGGCGACACCATTCACGGCCTGGTGCTCGGCTCCGCAATCAACAACGACGGCGGAACCAAGGTCGGCCTAACAGCGCCTTCCGCCGATGGTCAAGCCCGTGTCATCGCCGACGCCTTGGCGATTGCTGAATGCGAAGCGGACGACTTGCAGTACATCGAATGCCATGGCACAGGCACCGCGCTGGGTGACGCCATTGAGCTCAACGCGCTTAATAAAGTGTTTGGAGACAGTCGCGCCACATGCCTGTTGGGTTCGGTGAAAACGAATCTCGGGCACCTGGAAGCGGCGGCCGGGATGGCGGGCCTCATTAAAGTGTTGCTGATGATGCGCCACAAAACGCTGGTGGCGAGTTTGGGATTTAACAGTGCCAACCCCAATGTGGATTTCGGCAACGGCCGCTTTCGCCCGGTGGTGGAAAGCCAACCCTGGCAAGCCAACGAACATGGGCTACGCATCGCGGGTTTGAGTTCCTTCGGCATCGGTGGGACCAACGGCCACCTCATTCTGTGTAGCCCGCCTGAGACGAAACAAACCGAGGCACCGGCAACGCCAGGTCCCCACCTCATTCAAATCAGCGCCCGTGACGGTTTGGCCTTGAGCCGGCAAAAGGCCGCGCTGGCCGAGTATCTCGCCGACTCGCCGGCACCACTGGCCCAAGTTACGGCCAACCTGCGTCGACGACGTGACATCTTTAGTTACCGCTTCAGTTGTGTGGTGCAGGACCACGGCGATTTGCGCGATCAACTGGACAAAACCGAAATTCAGGAGCCGACGCCGGCCAAGGGCGGACGCATGGCGTTTGTGTTCCCAGGCCAGGGCAGCCAACACCCGGAAATGGCTCGGCAAACCTACGTGCGCGAGCCGGTCTTTCGAACCTGGATAGATCGTGGCTTGAATCACCTAGCACAACGTGGCTTTAGTGAACCGGCTAGACTGTGGCGCGACAACAACCCCGAGGAGCGCGAGACGTGGTGCCAGACACAATACGCGCAACCCCTGTTGTATTTAGTTCAAGTGTCTCTGGCCAAGCTGTGGCAGTCATGGGGTGTGCAACCGACGGTGTTATTGGGCCATAGTATTGGTGAATGGAGCGCGGCCTGCATCGCCGAGGTCGTATCCTTCGAGCAGGGTTTAGAAATTGTGTGGGAACGCGGACGTTTACTGCAACAGCAGCCAGGCGGCGCCATGCTGGCTGTCAACGCCGATGCTGCGACGGTGCAGCCTTATTTAGCACCTCAAGTGGTCATAGCCGCCGTCAACGCGCCGGCGTTTTTGACGCTGGCCGGCCCTTTTGCCGCGCTGGACATGACACGCGCTCAATTGGATGCGGTCGGTCTTAAATGCCGAGCACTCCACACCTCGCATGCCTTCCACACACCGATGATGGCGGCGGCCGAACAAGCCTTTGCGGCATCCCTGGAAGCCCGCGTCTTGCGCGCGCCCAAAATCCCCTTCCCGAGCAACGTTACCGGCAGTTGGATGACCGACGCGCAGGCAACCTCTCCATCATCCTGGGCCAAACAGTTAACCGCCCCGGTGGCGTTCGAGGCATGCATCAACACGGCGGCCGAGGCGGTTGACCACTGGCTGGAAGTCGGGCCAGGGCACCAAAACACGACCTTTATCCGTGCAACGCTCAGTAAACCCAAGGCGTTTTCGAGTCTGCCCGCCTTAGTCACACGTGAAGCGAACGATTACCTACACCTGCTGCGCACAGCGGGGCGATTGTGGGCAGAGGGTTACCCACTCGAACTGGAAGCGGAACCGGAACCGGTTAGGCCGATCCGCCTGCCAGGCTACGCCTTTAACGAGCAGCGATACTGGGTCGAAGCCCAAGCTTACCCCGGCCAAAGCACAACCACGCCGGTGAATGCGGCATCACCGCCCGCGGCCGAGCCGGAACAAGCAGAAAGCATCGCGGCCCCTGATTCCATCGTGCAAACCCTGGTTTCGATTTGGTCGGAACAGTTGGGTGTGGCCGACTGCCCAGTCGACGCCGATTTCTTCGAACTGGGTGGACATTCGCTGTTAGCGACACGTATTTTGGCGCGCATCCGCGAGCAGCTTGGGGTTGAACTGAGCTTGAGCCAATTCTTCGGCGATCACAGTACACGCATTGTCGACCTTGCCGAAATCGTGCGTCACAGTGCGCCGGCGGGTAAGGTTACAGCAATTCCGGCCCAGTCGCGCGACGGTGGCGATCTGTCGCTGAGTGCGGCCCAGGAACGCATGTGGTTTTTGTACCGTTTGGCACCGCAAAGCCCGGCCTACAACCTGCCTGGCAGTTTCGACCACCATGCCGATCTCAACGTCAGTGCGTTCAAGGGCGCATTGATTGACCTAATCACCCGCCATGAGGTTCTTCACACGATTTTTCCCTACGACAAGGGCGCGCCCCGCGCTCGGGTGGTTTCGGTCGATTCGTTTGAGATTGCCTTCCATGACCTGGCCCATCTCAATGAAGCGGCGCGGCTCCGTGCGGCTTCGCAACTGGCCGAGCAAGATGCCGCCCGGCCCTTTGATTTGCAACAGGAGCTGCCGTTGCGCGCGGCCATCGTTAAGCTGGACGAAGCCCATTTCCGCATTCTGCTGTGCCTGCACCATATTGCAGCCGACGGCGGCTCCTTCACACTTCTGGCTAGAGACCTCCTCGGTTTTTACCGCGCTCGCTTGACGGGGGGACCGGCACAACTGCCGCCGCTTACGCTTCAGTACGCGGACTACGCGGCCTGGCAACAAGCCAAATTGCAAGGTGACGCATTAAAGGCGTCGGCCGACTTCTGGCGCGAGCAACTGGCTGATGCACCCCTAGTGTTCGAGCCTTTCCCCGATTTTGAGCGCCCGGCGGTGGCGGACTACCACGGCGCCCGCTTGGCCCTAAATCTGGGACCCGAGCGGTCGCAACGTTTACGGGCTTTAGCCCAATCTGAAAATGCATCCTTGTTTATGACGCTGCTGACCTGTTTCGAAATATTGTTGTGGAATCGCGCCGGCCGCGACGATTTCTTGCTGGGTACCCACATGACCCATCGCAACCGTGCCGAACTGGAACCGCTGATCGGTTTATTCGTCAACCAACTGGTGTTACGCGCACGTCTCGCGGGGAATCCAACTTTTACCACCTTGTTGGGGCAAAACCGCGACCACGTGCGCGGAGCGTTTGACCACAGCGAATTTCCCTTCGAGAAACTGGTGGAGATGTTGCAACCGGACCGTGATTTGAGCCGCAACCCCATTTTCCAGGTTCTGTTCGTTTTTCAGAACCATCCCCCGGCGACGGCAGACTCGGGTAATTTGGCGCCGGCGGCGGCGGGAGAGGCACTCATCGTGCGCGATGACTTACGCCTCGAACTTTACGACGACCAGGAGTTACACGGCTTCATTGAGTACCGTACCTCGGTTTACCGCGGCGAAACCATGCAAACCCTCGCGGGCCAATTTAACGACTTAATCGATTTGGTTTGCACCACGCCCCAAACCAACCTGCGCACCTTGGCGCTGCAGCTCCCCCATCTCAGCCAGGCTGAACAAGCACAGCAAGCACAACGCTTACGCCGACGCGGACCGAACCTGCCGGTACTCTTTCCGTTCCGCCTTTTGTCCCGTTGCCAAACGCATCCCGACAGCGACGCGGTCATCGCCGAAAGTGATCCGGTTGTCGCATGGCGTCGGCTCAGTTACGGGGCACTCGGCCGAGAATCACAACGCTTGGCGCGGCGATTAACGGCCCAAAACATTAAAACCGAAGACGGGGTCGCCTTGTTTATGGATCGCTCTGCCGGTTTTGTTATCGGCTTTTGCGCAACCATGTTGGCGGGCGGCGCCTACGTCCCACTCGACACAAGTGCGCCACCGAGTCGACTCGGTTACCAACTCGACAAGGCGGGGGCTCGTTTTGTGCTGACGTACCGCCATCTGGCCAAACGCCTTCCTGTCGAGATTTTGGCCGGTCGCACGCTAATCTGCCTGGACGCGCCGGACGACCATGAAGCCGACATTAACGACGCACTCACCTTGCCGACCTTGTTACCGATCCAAACGGCCTACATTCTGTTTACCTCGGGTTCAACTGGTGAACCAAAAGGTGTCGCGGTCGAACACGCTCAGCTCACTTATTACATTGACGCCATGATCGCCCAACTCGAACTAATCCCCTCTCGTTACGCATGGATTCTGGCCACCACGGCCGATGCCGGTCACACCGTGTTGTTTCCAACCCTGAGTTTGGGCGGCACCATCCATGCGATTGATGCAACGGTAGCGGCTCAACCCGATAGCCTGGCGGCTTACCTGGAACGACACCACATTCAAGATCTCAAGGTCATGCCAAGCCTGCTGCAAGCCTTGCAAACCGGCGGTAATTTCGAACGGGTGTTGCCCGCGCGGCACTTGGTCATGACGGGCGAACCGGCCGAACTGGCTTGGATTCGCAAACTAAAACAGGTCCACCCCGATTTGCGCATCGACAATGAATACGGACCCACGGAAACAACCGTCGGCGTGACCACGCTCCGCTTCGACCACCACCCACTCGACACGTTGAAAACGTGGCCGATCGGCGATCCCCTGCCAGGGACTAATTGTTACTTGGTCGACGCCTTTGATCGACCCGTTGCCACCGGCATGCACGGTGAATTGCACATCGGCGGTACCCTGGTAACACGCGGGTATGTGGGGCAACCGGCCCTAACCGCCGACCGCTTCCGACCCGACCCTTTTAGCGACGTTCCTGGTTCGCGCCGGTACGTAACCGGCGATGAAGCGTCACTTTCCCATGACGGTGATCTGTTGTTCCACGGTCGCTACGATACCCAAATCAAAATTCGCGGGTTCCGCGTTGAACCAGGCGAAATTGAGAGTAGCCTGCGGGAAAACACTTGGATCGAACACTGTGTGGTTCGTCTCTTAACCAAACCGAAACCACGGCTGGCGGCCTATTTGGTGGTCCATCAAGGCGCACCGGAAGAGGCAAAATTAATACCGGCCATACGGGCCTGGCTGGCGGAACGCTTGCCGCCGATATTGATCCCCGGCGCCTTCGTCCTTTTGCCGGCACTGCCACTGTCACCCAACGGCAAACTTAATTTGCGCGCACTGCCTGAGCCAGGTGGCGCACAAGAAGCCAAAACCCCGCCGACCACCCCGGTCGAACGGCAACTGGCGGCCATTTGGTGTCAAGTCCTTGGCCGGAACCAGGTCGGCCTGGAAGACAATTTCTTCGAGATTGGCGGCGATTCACTTTTGAGCATTCAACTCTTGGCGCTATGTCAACGCGCACGCTTACCGCTTAATGCTGAAACCTTCTTCCGTCACCAAACACTGGGCGAACAAGCCCAAGCACTTGCACAACAGGGCCTCGACGAAGATTTGCGTCGCCGTGCATTGGTGGTTCTACAACCCGCCGGCGAAGCGGCGCCGCTGTTTTGCGTTCACTCTGCCGGTGGGATGGTGTTTGGCTACATTGCCCTGGCACGCGCGCTGGGCGAAGATCGTCCCTTTTACGCGCTGCAAGACAGCGCCGCCCTGAGCGAAGAAAATACAGCGACCGTGGTTTCGGTAGAAACCCTTGCGGCACGGTATTGTGAGGAGATCGAGGAGGCGCAGCCGCAAGGAGCGATTCATCTGGCGGGTCACTCTTTTGGCGGCCTGGTGGCACTTGAATGCGCCCGTCAACTGCAAACGCAAGGGCGCGAGGTTGCCAAGCTAATTCTGCTCGACAGCTTCGTCCCTCAGAACGATCCAACTATTGATGAAGCCCAAGCACAACGTACCACCCTCGGTCATATGCTGCGTGTTTTCTACCGCCAAGCCAACCGACCGGTGCCCTACCAAGAGCGTGATCTACAAGAACTGGATCCAAACCGCCTACTCACTACGGTCACAGAAGCCCTACAGCAACTCCCAGGAAACGAGCAACTTAACGAACGTCGTCTGGCCCAACAAGTGGCGGTTTTCACCAACCACACCCGAGCAGCCGCCCAATTTTCGACACCCAATTATGCAGGTGAAACACTGTTGGTTCGACCGGCGGAAGAGATGGCACAGGAAACGCCGGACCTTCATGATCGCGGCTGGCACGGTTCCTTGGCAAAGCTCGAGGTAGCCGGTGTCGCGGGCGACCATACCACCATGCTGACAGCCCAACACGCGGACGAACTGGCGCAAACGATTAAACGCTTTTTGGGTGGACCATAGCGTTGCCGTACAGCGCAAACCCAGACCACCCGGTTCTTTCACCACAAAGTATGGCTGAGATGCCAACATCGATTCAAAGTTAAAGCGCGCCCACAAGCCCGCACGGCATCACTCTGCAAAAAATCACCACTACACGAAAAACCTCAGACCATTCTTTAGAACCCCTCAAAAGTATCTTCATTTTTGGTGTTTTTTTGATTTTCTTTTGATTTAGGTTGGGCCTGGCAAGGGGTTTCAGCTTGCCGGCCTGAGATAAAGATGACCAGGATCCTTCCTGGACTCGCGTCGCGATGCCCCTAGCAACGAACCCTTCGGGCCGAGCCCGGAGAAAGACAAGGAGGCGCCGGTGCAAAATTTCGACAGTCCTTGGAAACAAGTTTGTGATCACTTCTTTCCCGAGATGCTTGACCTGGTATTGAATGAGGCTTTTGTAGATATTGACTGGACCCGACCAATCCAAGTTCTCGACAAGGAACTCCCAAAAATTGCGCCCGAACACGAAACGGGTCTTCGTTATGCCGACAAACTGATCAAGGTGTTTCTGAAAACCGGCGCTGAGGAAATCGTGTTCGTCCACATTGAGTTTCAAAACCAGGTCGTCAAGAACTTGCCGAAACGGATGTACATCTACAACTATCGAATATTCGACAAGTTCGGGGACGACGTCGTCAGCTTAGCGATCCTTGGTGATTCCTCGCCAACGTGGCGACCCAATAAATATGTTTTCCGAAAATGGCGTCAAGACTTGTGCTTCGAATATCCAGTCGTTAAATTGATAGACTACCGTGAGCAGGAAGACGCGTTGACGGCATCAAACAACCCATTTGCCGCCGTCATCTTGGCCTTTCTTGCCGGTGAGGCAACCCGGGCCAATCCAGAGAAACGTTTTTCCACCAAAATCGGTCTGATGCGGCGGCTCTATCAAAAACAATTCTCGCGCGAAACCATCATCAACCTTTTCCAATTTATCGACTGGACCCTAAAACTACCGCCTGGATTAGCCCAACAATTTCGTGAAAATTTGGAAGCGCTTGAGGGAGAAAAAAACATGCCTTACATCACCAGCATCGAGCGCATGGCGCGGGAAGAAGGCCGTGAAGAGGGCCGTATCGAAGAACGGAAAGCTTCTTTAATCAAGGTTCTAGAAAACCGATTTGGCTCATTAAGTCCCGTTTTCCGAAACCAAATTGAACAAGCAAAACTCGGTCAACTTGCCCTCTGGTGGGATCAAGCATTCACCGTTAACGATCCCAGATATCTATTTGAGCATTAACCTGTCAAGAAGACACTGACTCGGTCGACCAAACGGACACCGCTACTTCAGTAAAAAACGACGAAGAAAACCCTTTCCTTCGTATCGGCTCGACCCTTTCAGGTGCCACCGCCTAAATCCGCTTCACGAGATTCCTTGTGAAGCAACTCCGGCAATTGCTACTTCGATTGGCCCAACCGTTCCATGAACAATTGGAAATCCTGGAGGGTGAACTGAACATGCCTTATATCACCAGCATCGAACGCATGGCTCGCGAAGAGGGCCGCGAAGAAGGCCGCGAAGAGGGCCGCATTGAAGAACGGAGAATCTTCTTAGCCAAAATCCTTGAGCACCGCTTTGGTCCGTTGAATGCGGTTATCCAAAACAAAATTGCCCACGCAAAACCTGCACAAATCAGTGCTTGGTTGGATCGAATATTCTCACGCCCCGACATAAGATCTTGGTTCGGTCCAAAATCAAGCGATGCGAAACGACCTCAAAACCACGCGGCCAAAACACCGACGATCCAGATGACTGTCGATGATCCGGCAGTCATCTTCAAGCCATACCGCCAAAACTAAAGCGGCCGGGTGAACCGAGCGAGAAGTGGAAAACAGGACCGGGTTAGAACATCACCAGCTTTGAACGAGCTTCATGGAACAAACGCAGCCATGACGAACAACACAGATCAAGCAGCCGGACATCGTGGCCTTTTGGGGTTGCTGACAGCGATTTGAAACAGCGGTTTCATCTTTTACACGCCATCCCACATGACGCGTTGGGCAGGTTGCCTATTCGCTCAAGCTGACGTTCTTTTCTTCCCGGTAGCACCTGAGCCCTGCCAACGCGAACCCATCCATCATATGTTCTTCATTTATCCGCCCACAAAACCGACCACAGGCCTCGATACCACGAAACAGCTCTGGCGAAACCGAGGCACCGTCCCTCGCATTTCCAGAAAGCGCAAACCTCGGTAACAGGCCGCCGGTGATTTTTTTTTGCGACACAACCTCAATAAAACGTGAAAAGTACGTTCATTCCGACAAATCATCTGCATTTTTTGTTTGAACCTGAGACTGAGTATCAATACACTACATATAACGACGCGGTTGCGACGCCGTCTCAACTCACTTCTCAGTTATCACCGCAGCGGGGAGGCTCTTCATGGAAAAACGTTGTTTTCATCCGGCAAACTTCAAAATCACGTGGGTCACACAGGTCCAGACCGATTTTGTCGTTGAGAACGGCCAGGTAAAAGCACCTGAGTCACGCGACCAGTGTCACAAACCCCATGTCAAATTTGAATGCGGCGATTGTGGTTTCACAGCTTATTACTCCGCCCACCGCGCCCCTCACTGGTTCCGCTCGAAACTAGAAGCAGCGGGAACCAGCTTCCCTGGCGAAATTTGCTGCCCCGAAGGCGAAACCCAGAGCGCGGTGGCTTAGACAGTAAATTTTCTATAACACTATATTTAACAACTCGACAAACACCCCTAGTCTACATTTAATCACCCTTTAGATAGTTCCACAAAAGAGGTGACAGCAGCTTGTCAAACGTTTTATAACCTCGCCAATCTACTGATTCCAAAGAAGCTGTGTGAAATTTACGAAAAAGGCCCTTGAGAAGGGTCTTTTTTCATTTTATAGTCGATGAATCATCCCCATTACAGGTTACCCGCTTCTCCCGATAAACAATCGGCACGGTACCCTATGCTTTGGACCCAGCCAAGGAGTTGTGTATGGACGCTCTTTACCGCCGTGAAGTGTTACAAGATATCAAGGAAGCCCTGGCCCGGCGCGGCCTGGACGTGAACATCGGCGAAGCGGCCGAAGCCGAACGAACCGAGTTCGAGGAAGGCTACCTGTTCGGGCGCCTCCAGCGCCTGTGCCAACTGTGGCGCAATGACGATATCCATCAATACGATTTCCAAGTTAAAGCGCTGACGATCCACGCGCTGATCTGCGAATACGAAGAAGAACAACGCCAAGCAGCAGCCGGCCTGGGGCAACCCTAAGGCCACCACCCCATTGACAACGAACCGCCCCCAGGGCCAACGATACAGCATCGACGCGTCCCCTCTCGGCACCCCAACAGCACCGACACCGACAACTTTTTCGTCTCGCTCTGTTTTTTCACTCACAAAACCAGGGCTTATGCTTGCCTTGACGCGGCAAGTCGGTCATACTGCCATCGCTATGAAAGGCTGTCCCCCCCCCTCTAAAGATGTGCCCACTAGGCGCCTATCGATTTTTTTCCGCATCATATTGCTTGGGTTATGTCTGCACCCCGGCAACCTATGGGCGTGGCAAGGCGCAGGTGGTGGTTTCGACAACGAACAAAGTTTTCGTTTTTCGTTGATTCAAATCCCGGTTTGGGTCACCAACAAACACGGTCGCCCGGTCGCCGGACTTGAACTCAAAGATTTTCAGTTGACCGTCGACGGTCGCCCGGTCCAGATCGAGGGCTGCATGCCCGCGTATGACCGTCCCTTGGAAGCAACCTATCTCATCGATATGTCCGGCTCGATGGAAATCGGCGGCAAGTTGGAAGGATCGGTTCAAACCATCGACTATTTGCTGGACCAGCACCAGCAAGAAGATCGCTGGAAAGTGATTTTGTTCTCAGATTCCGAAGTTTTGGCTATTGCCGACGAAAAAAACCATCACCTTTGGCATCTTAATAAGGCGAAGTTGGAAGGCTATGGTAAAACAGCTCTCTATGACGCGCTGAGTTCCAGTCAAGCTTATTTCAGCAAAGACGGCCTCACCAACCGCGCCTTAATGCTGTTCACCGATGGGAACGACAACCAAAGTCGCCTCACCAGCGAGCAGTTAATGAAGGTGTTGCGTATCATCGACGTGCCGGTTTTCATTGTCGGCATCGCCGACGGTTTCGTGCCCAGTAGCGAAGAGGCTCAGGAAGACTTGGGCCTGAATACGCTCGAGGAAATCACCGCCGTCACAGGTGGTGAGTTGTTTATTGCAAAAGACGCACATCAGTTGCCCCAGATCACCACCACGCTCAACGAAAAAATGAGGCCGCAATACATGTTATCAATGACGGTCGAACAGAAGGCGGGTGATCCGCGGCGCCGCATTGATGTTCGCATTCTTAGGCGTAGCAGCTATAAAGTTCGCTTTCGCCAAGGCTATATAGGTTCGATGCCTGAACTAATTGGAGGAAATTAAATGAGATCGATCGCGCTAACCTTGGTCTTGTGTTTGCTTTCAATGAATTGTGCGACCAAAAATTTTGTCGACAGAGAGATTGAAGCTTCTGAATCCCGTACCCAGCGACAAATCGAAGATATCAAACGCCAAGTCGAAGAAACCCAGACTGAAATTAAAGACATGGCCTCCCAATTGGACTTGAAAATCGAAGGTCTCGAAGAAACCAACGACGATATTTCCAAGATGGTTAGTGAAAACCAACAAATGATCGCCCAATTCGGTCAACTGCGTTTCCAAAAAACCTTGTCCGAAGCGGAAGCCAATTTCAAAAGCGATCAGTTCGAACTGACCGACGCCGCCCGCGAAGAACTCAACAAGTTCGCGCAGCTTCTGATCAGCCAGAACAAGTTGGTTCACATTGAGATCCAAGGCCACACCGACAGCCGCGGCTCCGAAGATTACAACATGAAATTAGGGCAACAACGGGCCGACGCCGTACGTGAATACCTCTACAAAGAGCACGATATTCCGCTGCACTTGATGAACACCGTCAGCTACGGTTCCGACAAGCCTATCGCCGAAAACGACAACGCCAACGGCCGCGCTAAAAACCGCCGTGTTGTGTTGGTTGTCCGCATGCAGTTCTAAGCTGCTCACAACCCAGGCGCCAAAAACCCGTGTCCCCGACACGGGTTTTTTTATGCCCTGGCGACGAAATACACGCCACAAAACCAGTGTAAATGTGCCAGGAATACAGCGAGACATCCGATGGACTTACAGCAACTCAACCCATGGTACCTACTTACCAATCCACAAGGTTATTTCTTCTGGCTCGTGTGCGTGTCCCTGCTGTGCTTGGGGTTAGAACGAGTTTTCCCGTGGCGACGCCAAAAATTATGGCGTGCACAGTTCGGCCAAGACCTCATTTGGCTGGTGGTCAACGGCCATTACGCCGGTCTTCTGCTCGCTTTTGCCGCCGGCAAGCTCACCACTTGGCTGGAACAGATGACCGGCCGGCCCCTCTTTAGCGCGCCGGCCAACTACCAACTACTTCACGACGCACCGCTCTGGGTTCAGTTCATTGTCTTCTTCTTGCTCAAAGACCTGCTCGACTACGCGATTCACAATTTGCTGCACCGCGTCCCCTTTTTATGGCGCTGGCACCAGGTACACCATTCAATCGAGACCATGGATTGGATTGGCAATTTTCGCTTTCATCAGCTTGAAATCGTGGTTTACCAGAGTTTGAGTTGGTTACCCCTGGTCATTCTCGGCGTTGATGGACGAATTATGTTGGTCATTGCCGTCATCGCCACCCTCATCGGCCACCTCAACCACGCCAACCTTAATTGGCACTACGGACCGCTGCGATTTGTGTTGAACTCGCCGCGTTTCCACATTCACCATCACGATGTGATCGCACGTGGCGGCGTCGGTAAGAATTTTGCCGTAGTGTTTAGTGTATGGGACTGGCTGTTCGGCACGGCTTATGCTCCAGAAAACGAACCACCCCAAAAATTGGGTTTCGAGAATATCGATCAATTCCCCACAAGCCTCTGGGGCCGCTTTCTTTACCCCTTTCGAAAAAATCCATAACAACCCTTTTCCGCCCTTTTTCACGAAGTCGATCCGCGCGCATAAGGTGCAAGCATGGTAATTTTATGGCACCGTCTCCCACGCGCATTGCGCCAAAGTTGCTATGAATTAAAGGCAGCGACCAATGGCCGCCGGAAAGGATGTTGCCGTCAAACGGCATGATTATGGTTTCAATGCTTTGTTTTGCCTGGCTGCTCTGGCAGGCCCCCAGCCCTCAGGGCCAATTTTTCCAGTTTGGTACGGAACACGATTTGTTTATTCAGGAATCGGTAACCGCCATTCTGCGCGCCGAAGACGGCTTGATGTGGTTCGGAACCCAACGAGGATTAGTCCGTTTTGACGGTATCGATACACTGCATTTACGCGTTTCGCTCGACGATCCCTACAGCATTCCATCCGATAATATTTCTTGCTTGGCGCAAACAGATGCGGCCTTCTTGTGGGTCGGGACCAAAGGCGCCGGCCTGTTCCAATTGGACGTGGTCACCGGCAAACGACGGCTGTGGCATGCGCCCCCGCTGTCGGACAGTATTTGGGATTTAGCAGTCGACCGCCGAGGACAATTGTGGGTGGCCGCCAAAAACGGCTTATGGCGGATTCCAACCGGCGGTGGAACGGCCGAATTAATGAGCCCCTTGCCCACCCGAGTGCTCGCCCTGGATGCCGAGGACGGTGTCTGGCAAGCCACCCAAACCCAGGGCTTGCATTACACCAATAACCAGACGGAGGTCGGTGAAGAAATCCCCGAGAGCCGGGACCTGGTCATTTACGATGTATTTTGCAAGGCCGATGCGGTGTGGGTGGCAGCCGATCAGGGCCTTTACCGCGTGCAAGCGGGCCGTCTCAACCGCGAACCGGACTGGCCGTTATTGGATCCCGAAAACGGCCGTTACCAGGTCGCCAAGTGCGTCGCACGCGATCCATTTGGGTCGTTGTGGGTCGGTGGTACGCACGCATTATGGCGACGCAAAGAGGGCGAAACCGGCTTTGCGTCCTATACCACCACCACCCCGTCGCCCTCGCCGATTCGCAACAACCGCATCAATCACCTACTCGTTGACCCCCAACACCAATTATTGTGGTTGGCGACGGAAGGCGGCGGCATGGATACGTTCGGCTTATTACAAGACCAGTTCCATATGCAAGTCACCGAAGCAGGTGTGACCAAGCTGATCGTACACGACAATTTATTGTGGGTCGCCAAGGTCCACAACGGGGTGGAGCGCTATCGACTCGATTCCCTGCAGCACTATGACAGCCTGCTCGACGACCGACGAATCGATGCACTATCCATCGACGCCCAAAAACGGGTGTGGTTTGGGAGCAGTCAGGGTTTGTATTTCATGGAAGACGGCACCACCATGCCGATTGAGGCGACCCTGGCGTACAATGACCGCGCCAAAAACAACCTGGTAATTCACGCCTTACACCACGATGGAAAAGAGCTGTGGCTGGGTACCAACGGCGGCCTTTACCGGCGACCGGACACCGGCGACGGTGGCGCCGATGTGGTCATCCCCAAAACCATTGTGACCGTCATTCGCGGTGACCAACGTGGACGCTTATGGATCGGCACCTACGGGAAAGGCCTGATCTGTTTGGATCCAACTTCGGGTAAGCAGACAGCGTATCGCAAGGCGACGCCGCCGGCACGCAACGGACTCGGCGCCGATACCGTCCTCGATCTGCTCGTCGGCGATGACGGCGTGTGGGTTGCCACCCACGGCGGCGGCCTCAACCACCTGACACCGGACGACGGCACCATCAAAGCGTTAACCATGGAAACCGGTTATCCCGATAATGCGGTCACCGCCTTGGTCCGCGATCACGACGGCCGTATTTGGAGCAATACCGGCATTGGTTTGGTCGTAGCGCGTGCGCAAGGCTACACCACCTTGCAGCGGCGCGTCGAACGTTTCAATTTAGGTGCCGCGACGCCGCAAGCAGCGGCGGTCACACCCGACGGGCGTTTGTTGTTCGGCGGTATTCGCGGCTTCGTCGCCTTCGATCCCAAAGTTACCGACCTCATGCACGCCCCCAAAGTAGCCGTAACCCGTATTACCCGCGACGACGAACACATCGCCATTGGTCGCCCTGAAACGCTCTTACTGGAACAAGATCACCAAAGTTTGGAAATCGAATGGACGACCATCGATTACAACCAACCACGTTACAACCTGTTACGAGCCAAACTGGGTGACAGCGAAGAGTGGCGCGAAGAACGCGGCAAGTATACCCTGCGTTTGGTGAGCAACATGAGTTGGGGTTGGCATGCCGGTCGCTTCCCAATCCAGTTAACCGGAATCAATCAACGTGGCCAAACGGCCCACGTCCATGCGCTTGCCCAGGTGGCCGATCCGTGGTGGAAAAAGTGGTGGTGGGCGCTGCTCGGCTCCTTCTTAGCGCTGAGTTACGGCGCCATTTCGGCGATCGTGCAGGCCCGTTCACGCAAACGCCGTCGCCAATTGGAGGAACGCGCCCGTCTTGCCGAGGAACAGTTCGCGGTTGCCGAACGCAAACGCCGCTACGAAGAAGCCGCCCGTAAGCTGCAAGAAGAACACTTTTGGATGCTGCAACAACACCTCGATCAAGTCTCGACCCAAATCGCCCACGACCTGCACGACGGCCCCTTGGCCGAATTATCGGGCATGGGGTTTCGCCTGCACATGCTCCAACAAAGCGATATAGACGATACGATACGTGCCCAATTGGCTGAGGTCACCGAATCCTTGGTACCCAGCATCAGCCACGAGTTGCGCAACGTTTGCGCCGATTTGTTGGTTCCCGACTTTGACATGAGTTTGGCCATGGAAATCGAGAGCTTCGCCGAGAGCACCGCCGAACGCTATCCCGAATTGGCGATCCACCACAATATCGCCACCGATCCCGAAGACCTTGCCACCGGCATCAAAAGCACCTTATTCCGCATTGCACGCACCTTGCTACAAAATGTCGCCAAACACGCCCAAGCCGACCGCGCCGAGGTCACGTTGTCCTATCACGACAACAACTTACATTTGGTCGTAGCCGATAACGGCGTGGGTTTTACCGCACCACAAGCCTGGGATCAACTCAAGAAAGAAAAACACTATGGTCTGTACATGGCCCATTATTTCGCCAATGCCATGGGCGGCGACCTCGTGGTGCATTCCCAAATCGGGGCCGGTACACGCATTGAAGTCAACCTACCGCAACAGCAAACAACACCTCATTTACTCGCTTAAAAAAGCAAACCAGTCCATCGGTCGGTAAACCCAAACAAGCGCCCGCCGTTACATTTGTCACGGGTTTTCGCGACAGCCTTCACTTGTCTCAAGCCCGACAAAAGGTTACTTTAAAAGGGCGAAGTGCGGCCAACACAGCCGTCAACGGTTTGGGTTCAACCCACCGCCGAGCTCGCCCAGAATGGTCCCCCCCGATTTAGGTTGCGGGGTTGTGGTACCGGATTTGGGGTTTCACCCCGCCATGCAACCTAACCGGACGGCAAGCCGGTTGATCTTGCCCGACCCCCGCCACAACACCGGCCCCCCATGGATGCGCAGTTTGCGCCCACACGCCGGCTATAGATGCATTTGTTCAGAATCACGCCGATTTGGTCGCATAGGGTTTTTTCGCCAATCTACCAAGGAGTCCTTCTTCATGAGAAAAGCCGTCCTCTGCTTTTGTCTTCTCTCACTTAACCTGACCATGCTTGCCGCCGACGGATTTGCACACGACGACCGGTTTGTCACCGCCTTCTTGCGCGATCAGCACGACATCGCCCTTGCTTCAAAGCGCTTAACCGTCGTTGAACAGCATTCAGACATCGCGCTGGAAACCGAAACCGACAGGCACGGCCGCTTTGCCGTCTGGCTTAACCCCGGTGCCGACTATTTGGTGTTTGCCGACAACGGCCGCCACCAATTCACGATCCATGCCTCGCAAATCCTCGCCGACGAACCAAACCAGTTCGCATCGACAATCGGCACACCGAAATTCAGCCTCAGCGCCCCAGTCGGTGACGCGCCAACCCTTCCCTCACTCCGTGATGTGTCCTTTGTTAACAGTGCCGAGCCCGAGGATGTTGAAGACGATCCCGATGATCCTGACAACCCCAACAACGGCGGCGTCTCAGTCCTTTACGGTGATCCGCCCGATAACGGCGGCACTAACGGCGAAGACCCACCCCCCAGCCATCGTCCTAAAGCGGGCGGCGTCACCCTGACCGACACCTTTTTCGCCACCGGCAACCGCCTCGCGCTCACGCTGACGAGCGACGATCTGTCCTCGCACCATGGCTTGATCCGCAAATTACGCTTGGTGGGACGTTTCCGCACCACGCAACCCGATAAACTTTTCTTCGAACAACTGGTGCTCGACAGCGAGCTGGTCAGCGACGGCAGCGCCCTCATCAGCATCCAACCGTCGGCAGCCGGCACCTTCGATTTGGAAATCGAAGCCCTCGGTGACGCCTCACTGAACGTCAACGGCGCCTTGCTCGCCTTTGAGCTCGTCAACGCCGACGAAAACGCGCTGTTCGCCGTGCAAAATGCCATCGACCTGAGCTTCATTCGCGTCGAGCCCAAGCGCGGCCGCATTGTCCGCTACGGAAAACCGACAGGCCGCTAACCCACGACCGTTACATTTGTCACGCCACTTCCATACGCCGTGCACTGGCCCGCGCTCCTGCAAAGGGTTACTTTAAAGAGGCACGGTGAGCGGCCCCAAGCGCGGGGCCGCATTTACGAAGCCACGCCAGACCGTGCCGGGCCGCCCGCTGGGGAGCGGGCCACCAGCCCAACCAAAACCGATCCAGTCGTCACCAAGGACAGCGGATCTAGGGAATGATCGCCGTCGGCCTATCCGGCTCAGCCCGTGCCGACCGCCACCAACATGCCATTTTTCACACGACCAATGTCGTTTGCTTTGGGTCTCATTTGCCAATTTTTAGGAGTCTGTTTTATGAGAAAAGCCGTCCTCTCTTTTTGCCTTCTCACCTTCGCCATGCCGTTTATTCAAGCCCAGTCCTGTTTTGAGGGCGACACCCGTTATGTCACCGGTGTCATGCTCGACTTTACCGGCGAACCGATGGCCAAAACAGTTGTCACCCTAACGGAATGGCCAACCCAAACAACCTGCACTGTTCACACCGACACCAACGGCCGCTACCATCTGTGGCTCAACCCCGACGCAAGTTACGACCTGCAGGCGACTGCCGTCGACACCACTTACGAGCTGACCCTTGCTCCCGCCGCCCTCCTGGAGGACGAGCTAAATCTGCGCTTTAACGGAAAACGCGGCATCGCCCTGCAATTCGACGTTTTATCACCCAAAACGCAAATCCCGTACCTCGACCTTCAAGTCAACCGTTCTTCGACCACCGAGACGCCCACCGACGATGACGGCGGTGATGAAGGCGATCAAAACGGCGGCGTTTCAGTCCAATACGGCGATCCACCCGACAACGGCGGTACCAATGGCGAAAACACCTCCACCGACGGCACCCGCCAACCAAAAATGGGCGGCCTACAAGAAACAGGCAACCACGCGGACAACCGCCTCAGTGGCACGCTCAACATCGACGATCTCTCTTCACACCACGGCTTGATTCGCAAACTGCGCCTGTTTGGCCGCTTTAACGGCCCACGCCCCGACGCAATTCGTTTGGAAAATCTCAGCCTAGCCGCCGACATGATCAGTGACGGCAACGCCCTGATCAGTGTATTCCCCTCGCCCGCCGGCACCTTTGACATCGAAATCGAAGCCGTCGGCGCCGCCTCTCTCAATGTCAACGGCCCCCTGATGGCACTCGACATGGTCGACGAAAGCAACAGCGCGACCTGGAGCGGTGATGCTCCGTTCACCTTGACCATGGTTCGGGTTGAACCCAAACGCGGTCGCATCGTGCGCTACGGGAACGGCAACGGCTTACCCGCTGCAACCCGCTAACACCGCAGCCGCACCTAAAGATCCCCTCGCCTGAGCCGAAGCGGTAAGCAGGTTCAGGGAGGTGGATCCCGGTCCCCAAGCAACCCGACCCTTCCCAACCGAAATCATGAGGAGACACCGATGGAACCCATCCGCGTCATCGTTGCCGAAGACGAGTTCTTCACCCGCCAAGGCATCGTCAAACTTCTTCAAGATGCTCCTGGCATTGATGTTATCGCTGAGGCGAGCAATGGTGAGCAGGCCGTCGAATTGGTGACAGCGCAGCGGCCCGATGTACTACTCCTCGATATCCGCATGCCGCCGGGAATCAATGGCATTGAGGTCGTAAAACGATTGCGGGCGGCACAAAATCCGGTTCTGATCATCGCGCTGACCAACGAGAATCGTCTCGTCAAAAGCATGGAGGCCGCCGGCGCCAATGGGTTTCTACCCAAAACCAAATACCACATGTTCATTCCCACCGTCATGTGCGTCGCGCAATCGCGCACCAATCTGTTCATAAACCCCGACGTCACCGAAAAGTACCGACGCTTGGACGAAAAAGTCAAAGCAGCGGGCATCACGCCGGCTGAAATGGAAGTCTGGCGGCTGATTGGTTTTAAGAACGAGGAAATCGCGCGCCGGCTCAACAAAACCGCCGGCCGCGTGCGCAACATTGTCGCCGAACTGTACTTCAAGCTCGATATTCACGACAACGGCGCCATCAGCCAACGCAACCAAGCCATGCAAATGGCCTCGATCCTCGGACTGCTCGAGGGTTTTGAGAGTTTCACCTACAGTCATGACGAAACCAAGGATAACGGCCCGCTCTAGGCGCGCTGCCGTCATAAAGAAAAAGGCTTGTCCCGCTGTAAACGGGGCAAGCCTTTTGTTATTTGGCGCGGCTTAACTCAAGCAGCGATAGTCAAACCAATCGAAATCAGCATGGTTCTTCTGTCCGGACAAGTCCTGACAACACAAGCCGACGAAGGCGCCGGTAAACGCCGGTTGGTACTTGTTGGCCGCGTCACACACATAGTCGTCCGACAAAATACTGCCGTCCAACTCCGGCCCAATCGGCAGCCAAGCATGGGTTGAGGAGCCGTAGTAAAACCGCAGCGAGGCGCCGTGAAACACCACTTTGAGGTAAACCGGCATCTCGTGAGGATAGATAATGCCCTCCCCAAGGGGTTCCGTCACCGTGCGGCGGTCACTGCTAATGATATTGAGAACGCGCCGACCCTGACCATCAACCGTCAGGTACAAATAGTGATAGTGCAGACTGTTGTAGTAACAGACCAAACCCGCCATTTGTTGGAAATTAGCCGGGTCGAAGACCATCGCGCAGGCCGCCTCGATATGGTGGGCGGTGACCCGTCGCGCAATCAGGCTTTGGTGGTGCAGAGAGCTCAACGACTCGCGCCCGAACAAACGCAAGTGACCGGGACGTTGCGTCAGCGATAACCAGTCCTCTTCAACCGGGACCCGCAATGAATTCCAAACCGGGTCCAAGTCGAAGCTGTGGAAATCGTCGCGTTCGACCGGAGGCTTCAGAAAGGAACGGGTTTCGTGGGCAACTTCCACGTTCACCCGCGGCACCTTGCCGCCACCCGCCAAACGCGGCCAACCATCTTCACCCCAACGCAGTTCTTCCAGTGCCGTCTCACGCCCCAGCGTACAGCGTCCGCGTGGTTTGATCGGCCGCGAAACCAAGAAAGCTGCGTACCAGACGCCCGCTTCATCCGCCACAAAACTGGCGTGGCCGGTTTTCTGGAGCGGATGATCGGGATCGTCGATGGCGGTGATGATTGGGTTTTCAGGGTGAACCTCGTAGGGTCCGGTGATGCGGCGGCTGCGGGCCACCGTCACCGCATGCGCGTATTCCGTGCCGCCCTCGGCCATCACCAGGTAGTAATAACCGTCGCGTTGATAGAGGTGTGGTCCTTCTGTACAACCCAATTCGGTGCCTTCAAAGATATGATGCACCGGCCCAATTAGGCGGTTGTTCTCCAGGTCGAATTCCTGCAGATAAATACCACCGAAGAACTTGCCGCCGCGATGGTCAACTACCATATTGAGCAGCCACTTGCGGCCGTCCTCATCGTGAAACAACGAGGGATCGAAACCGCTTGCATTGAGATAAATCGGCTCAGACCAAGGTCCTTTGATCGAACGCGCCGTCACCATATAGTTGGGCGTGTCTTTCCAAGGCCCTTGAAACGAACGAACGTTGGTGTAGATCAAATAATAAATGCCGTCCGCGTAAGACAAGCAAGGCGCCCAAACGCCGCACGAATCAGGCGTGCCCAGCATATCGAGCTGAGAAACGCGATCGAGAGGACGCGCAATCAGGCGCCAGTTGGCCAGATCACGCGAGTGGTGAATTTGCACGCCGGGGAACCATTCGAAGGTAGAGGTCGCAATGTAGTAATCCAAGCCCACGCGGATAATCGACGGGTCGGGCTGGAAACCACGCAGAACGGGATTGGCAATAAGGCCCATCTTGTTTTTCCTGTGACTGTAATGAAGGAATCTCAAGGGAGATCCGGGAAGTTTTTGGTGCGTCAAACCGAATGAAATGAATGAAAGGAAGCGGTTGTGACCCAATACAACCAAAAAGCATCGGTCAAAATCATCGAATCGGTGTTCCCGGCAATAAATGGATAAAGTGATTCGATGAACGGCAGAACGTCGAACGGCACTGGTCCGCGGCACCCTTCAAAACAGGTCGGCGAAAGAAACGCCCACCGTGCCGGTCACGCACCACAAACACCACTCATGGGGACCCAACCCACGAGGGATCATGCGGCAAACCAGGCAGTTCCTAGCAGACCGGTTTCGGGTTTCGCGTACAGGGAAAGGGCAATCGACGTGTCGCCGAATCTATAGATGAATGGCGAACCGATGGCAAAAGGACGAGTGAAGGACAATTTCGCGCCGCACCGCACAGGCGGCGGCAACGCGTACAGGACAGAATCAGACGTAATCAATGTACCTTTTCTGAGACAACAGATACATCAGTTGTCATCATTTTTCATCACGCTGGGCTTTTCCCCGCATTCGGCAACTTACCAACCACACCCATTTCACCGACTATGCCTTGTCCCGAGCGGGGTTCAGCCAAGCCGCGACGGAAATCATAAGTATTTGGTGAGAAGACCATACTACTGTGGTCAATATCGGCACAGAGGCGCCTATCAAGCTCACCGAACAGCGGAAATCCCAAAAACCGCTCGCACCATGACGGCGGCTCAGCGATAATGTTAGCGCAAACATATCTGCTCTTCTAGACCTTTCCGTCCTGCACCACGCTTTTTCTGTGACACGCATCATTGCTTCTCTTTCTTCGCTTCCGCAACGCCCCGGCAACCGTGCTGTAGTGAGCCATTGCCCTTCTCCGCCAAATACTGATCGAGGATGAACCATCTCATGTTGGATACCTTCCAGGCCGGCCCCGCCCGCCTTGTCATTGATCGCGCTACCGGCGCCCGCATTCACAGCCTCACCCTTTTCGGCTACGAGTTATTGGTCGCGCCCAGCAACGACCCCATCGCCTGGGGCAGTTACCCAATGGCGCCGTGGGCGGGACGGGTCCGTCGCGGTCTGTTTCATTTCGAGGGCAACGACTACCATCTGCCGGTGAATTTCCCACCTCACGCCATGCACGGCACCACCTATGACCGCCCCTGGCAACGCGACGACGACGGCTACACCATTGACCTCGGACCCGCTTGGCCCTTTGACGGTTTTGCCCGCCAGCAATTCACCTTGACCGAAAGCCGGCTCGAGTTGCGCCTTGAAGTCCACAGCCGAGATACCGCCTTTCCCGCCTCGATTGGCTGGCACCCTTGGTTTCGCCGCGAACTGGGAACAGGCGGACCGCTAGAACTCGATTTTCAAGCGCAAACCATGCTTACCAAGGACGACGATTACATCACGACCCGCAAGAAAACCGCCCCCGGACAAGGCCCTTGGGACGACTGCTTCACGGGCGTCACGCAACCGGTGACGCTGCGCTGGCCAGGCGCCGTGGTGTTAACCATGCGGGCCGATAGCGACACCTGGGTTGTGTACAACGGGCCGGCACACGCACTATGCGTTGAACCACAAAGCGCACCGCCCAACGCGCTCAACGACTGGCCCCAAGTGGTCACACCTGAAAGGCCCTTAGCGCTCACCAGCGTTTGGGCTTGGCGCCGCGATGACCCACCCACAACAGCGTGATCCCACCGATCAACGCCTTCCCTCACTTGGAAAAAATGCAGCTATTTCTCTTTTACTTTCTTTCGTTTTCACCTTCGATTGCGGTGTCTATGTTGCCGGCCCATGCATGTCGGGCAAGCAGGCCAAGCGCGATTTACCGCCTTCGGGATTGCCAGGTAGAAACGCCCTTCGCAGCCGGGTCGTTAACCCGGCCGCACCAGCGAAGGCACGCGGTATTAGCTAATCTTTACAGCGACCCTACCGCCACCTCCTGAGAATAGGACGGCTCAGAGATTAGGTGTCGCCGTTGCCGTCGGGATCATCATTGTTACTGCCAGGTTCCGTAATTTCTTGTCCAGCTTCGCTGCCAGTGTCGCCGCCGGTCGCGGCCGTCGCAACCAGGCCTCCCGGAACAGCAAAAGTCTGGTTACCTAAATAACGAAAAGCGGAACAAGGACAAGAACAATCAACGGCAACACGGTCACGGCCACGCCGGCCGGCACGGCCGTCAAGCTGAAAAAGAACCCAGCTCAAAACGACCAAAACGGGTAAAAACTGAACAATTTGATTTTCAGCTAAAAAGTGTGTCAGTGGCAAACCAAGCGTCAAAGCCATACTACCTGTAAAGCCACATGGAAAACTTTTTTGATTCGAATTCAAAGAAACACTCATATCGATCCCCTAGTATTTTAATATCCAGCTAACTTCGTTAACCGGCTCACTGGGTATGGCGACCGGGTGTTCTTTTCATCCCACTTTTTTTGATTGAAAATCATTTTCTCAACGCGTAGCACAGCACCACCGAACCTAGTTATCCTCCAGTTATTGCGCAGCCACGTTTCATTCAAAAGCTGCCGACATTTGCTCTAACCGGCGATCTCACGCGCCAACAACACTTCATTAGCAGCGACACCCCTACCCGCGACAGCAAATTCCTCGATTTCTTAAAAAAACATCCCACCGGAGAAGCGCAACACCTAACCTAGTTCGAAAAAAGCCCCTACAAATACGATTTTTTAATCGTTTTTTCAATTCGTTGCACCAACATTATTAGGACCTCGCATTGATTCAAATAAGAGTGCTAAGATGACTCTCATTTTCATACATCACCCGCGTGTCCCATCTTGCGAATTCCTTCGCAATCGGAGGTACTGAAATATGACACAATCAACGCTGACCGAACAGCTACGTGCCTGGCATGACGGTGACACACAAGCGTTCCAAACCATTATTGAAACGCAGTACTACCAACTCAAGAATTTGGGCAGGCATTTACTCGCCAAGGACCGACTCGGCCGCCAAATTCAACCAACTGAGTTAATCAACCTTGCTTTTTCCTCACTGTGCCAAAAGCAATCGATTAGCTGGGCCGACCGACGTCATTTCTTTGGTGTGGCGGTGCGAACGATGCGCCGCTGTCTGATTCAAGAGGCACGCCGACTTGGTGCCGCCAAGCGCGGTGCAGCCTGGGCCCACGTCAGTCTTGAGGACAATACGACGCCGCACCACGCCTGTTCGGCGGAAACCCTGCTATTGGTTGATGAGGCACTAAAAAACTTAGCCAACCTCGATCCCATGGTGGCACAAGTGGTCGAACTTCGCTTTTTTGGCGGTTTCAGCGTCGCCCAGGCGGCTGAAATTTTGGACGTTTCCGAACCCACCATCAACCGCAAATGGCGTTTTGCCAAAGCGTGGCTTTCCAATGCTTTGACCCATGGCTGAAGATCATGGAACAACCAGAAGCAATCCAATTACAGCAATGGTTTGACCAACTGGTCGACTTACCACCTCACGAGCAAGCGACTTTTCTCGAACAATGTCGCCGCCAGGATCCCCAACTAACCGACAAGTTAAAGGCGCTGCACTACCACGACCGGCATCCACACGCCGAACTAGGCCAACCCGCCGTCGCCGCATTTGTCCCCGAGGCCGCACTGGCTCATACCATTGACGGTCCGTCCGACTTTCTCCGGGAAGTCGCCGGGCTCAAACCCAAACCACCATCCCATATAGGTGAATTTCGCATTGTTAGAACCCTCGGCCAAGGTGGCATGGGAACCGTTTACCTCGCCGAACAACGTCAACCCCAACGCAAGGTCGCCATCAAGGTGATCCATTTCCAAATTGCCGCCCAAGCGGAAAGCAAGCGTTTGGTGGGCGAAGCCAACGTGCTGGCCACACTCGAGCATCCTGGCATTTGTGCTATTTACCAAGTAGGCTTCGATGCTGATCATCACCCGTGGCTGGTGATGGAACTGATCGACGGCGTGCGTATCGACACCTACTGCGATCAGAAAAAATTGACGGTGAACCAGCGTATCGCTCTCTTTCTACAAGCTTGCGATGCACTCACCTACGCACATCAAAAGCAAATTATTCATCGCGACCTCAAACCAGACCACTTGCTGGTCACCAACCACGAAAAGGCTCTGGTGAAGGTCATCGACTTTGGCTTAGCGCTCACGACAGAGATCGACCAAAAAGCGACACGCGAGCAGCATTTTGTCGGTACGCGCGGTTACGCGGCCCCGGAACAAGAAGCCCCCGAGGGTCGCCACCTCGATACCCGCTGCGACATCTATGCGCTCGGCGCTGTTTTGTGGCAGCTCCTCACCGGGCTGCAATACAGGGCGCCGGCAACCAAAACAAGCAACAAAACCGGGCCAACCACAACACTGCCGAGAACGCCTCGACCGGCCTCACTGTGTTTGCTGGAGTCCGGCGCTCACTTCAGCGAGGCGGCCGCCAAACGCCGTTGCACGGGGCCAAAACTTGCCAACCTCCTCTTTGATGACTTGGATTGGATCCTCACTAAAGCGCTTGCCCATCTGCCGGCGGATCGTTACGACACTGTGTCAGAGCTCAAATCCGACTTGCAACGGTTCCTGAACGGCCAACCGGTGAGCGCGCGGCCCGATACACGCAGCTACCAGGCTCTCAAATGGATAGGTCGCCACACCAAAGCCGTCGTCGGCGGCGCGGTCATCAGCCTGGCGTTGATCGGATCGGTTGGAACCGCCCTTCATCAGGGTTATGAAGCAGCCGAGGCCAACCAAAACCTGCAGCTTCAACTCGCGAAACAAGAAAAACACAATACGTTTTTGGAACAACTTCTCACCGCCGCTCACCCCAACAACAAGGGCCCCGATCTCAAATTCGCGGATCTCTTGGTTGAATCCGAATCTCAAATAGCGGTTCAGTTTCGCCAACATCCCGACCAAGAGATTCGTGCACGATTCACCTACGCCGCCGCCATGTTTGGTATGAACATGTACAAACGCGCACTGATCCAAATTGACCGAGCTTTAATTCTTAAAGAGAACCACGGCAAACCACACGACCTGGAAACCCAGCGACTGATGATGCTCAAAGCCAAAACCCTCCACCGCCTCAAACAGCACGATCGAGCCGGCCAACTATTCGAGGACATCCTGCTTTGGTTTTCCCAAAACAAACAGTCCTCAGACGAAACACGCCGTTACCAATGCGAAACGATGGGCGATTACGCTTATTTGCTTTACCGCCGACGCAACTACTTGAAGGCTGAAACCTACTACAACCTCGCGCTGGCGGGCCAGCTTGAAGTCTTGGGCGAAAGCCACACAGACACCGCACAGAATCTCAACGGCCTTGGCATCACCCTGGCGAAACAAGCGCGCTTTAGTGAATCGGAAAACCTGCTGCGCCGCGCCGTTTTCATCCAAAACAAATTGCTGCCGATGCACCATCCACAACGCTTGGCGAGTTTGGTGAACCTAGCAAACTGTTTGTTGGACCAAGAAACCACGGCCAAAGCACGCGAGGCGGCCCAACTGCTCAACCAGGTCTGGCCTATTCGACGGCAACAGCTTGGATTCGACCATCCTTCCACACTAAACAGCCTCAACACCCTGCTGCGTGCCACTTTGGTAAGCGGCGAATTCGAGAATGCCGCCGAGCAAGGCGCTCTCTTGCACCCGATTGCCTGTCGCCCCACACGACGCACCTCAGCCTTGTGTTTGGAAATTACCGGCAATTACGCCATTGCCTTAGCGGAACTGGGTGCCGCCGACAGCGGCCGGCTTCTGCTCGAGCAGATTCAAGATGCGGTGCAAGAAGACGATCCGCGTCACGCGGTATTCCACGCGCGTTTGCTCAACAACCTCGGTGATTTCCTGCTCCACTCGGGTCAAGCGCACGAGGCCGTCGCGGTGCTGCGCGAAGCGGTAATTCGTAAAGAACAGTTGCACGGATGGAACGCGATCACAACCTGGACCTCACGCTGCAATCTCGGTTTGGCGTTGGTCCGTTCGGGCCGTGTACAACAAGGTTTGTGCATGCTCGACGAGCTGGTCACCTTCGCCAAGACCCACTTGGGCGAAGAACACCTCACCAAAAGCTTGTATCAGACTTATTGGTTGGAAGCGCTTTTCATCAGTGGCGCCGTGGATGAAGCCAAAACCGGTCTCGCTGCTTTGCAGCGACTTAAATATCAGCATCCCACCCTCGCCAAACGATTGCAAACCCTAGCCGAAATGACTAACCCGTGAAGCCAAGGCCGGGAGGCATGGACCTACCGGCCGCCAACCCCGAGTTAGGGCGCAAAAAAAGAAGCAATGGCCTGATACGGTTCCCGTTGATCGTCAAAACCGGCCCCATCCGAACGAATCTGCAGCATTTTGGTTTCGGCGCTGACAGTCACCGTCACCCAGGCAAAACGCCGGCCACCGTCATCACCGGCAAGGGTCACCACTAAGAAATAAGGGCCTTCGAATAAATCAAGATCCTTCAAGCGCCGAATATCGTTTCGGGTCAAACGCCGGCCACTATGAAAATCCGTGTTATGGCGTGCATCGGCGAAAGATAATGGAAAACCATCCTGAGGGATTAGGAAAACCGCGCGGGTCAAGTCATTATCAATCTGGACGCGGTAAATGGCGCGTGCCGCTAGTTGTGCACTCGGGATCGACTGATGAAACCGGCGTTGTTGCAACTGTTCCCCGTCGTCAAGGATTACCAAGAAGTCGAAGGAAACCGCGTCCTCAGGCGCCGGAGCATCCAGCGCAACATCCAACAGGGTCGTGCGTGGAAACTTGTCGCGCGCCAGGGGTTCAGCGCTAAAACCACTTTCAATGACAAAGCGCCCATCACGTTGCAGGTACTTGAAGCGGTCATAGGGCGACAAATTAGGCGTGTAATGGTACTCCAAACCACCCTTCACAGCGGCATGTTTGTCATTAATCCAGTAGTGTCGTCCCCAGTACCGCCCACGTCCGCGCTGAAGCCCGCCGTCCTGTTCGCTCAATAGCAAGAAATCGAGGATTTTTCGTGAAGGTGGTAAACATCGTGAACGCCAAGCGCGCTGTTGGGCAACCGCCAGCAGCGGCCGGCTCTCCTCGGGAAACCGGCGCTGCAATTCAGCGAGGTCTGCATCGTCGTAATTCTCCGGCAAACGATCTTTGAGCATGCCAAACAGTTTGCGACGATGGGTTTGGTTGCCAGGCTGCATTTCGACCAGCAACATTTGATGATAAAGCGCTTTCTCGGGGTCATTCACGGCATACCGCGTAACCAACGCTGAAAGGCGGGCAACTTCTTGCGCGGCGGCGTCGACGTTAAAATCAGGTCGCAAATTAGGGTTGCCGCGAATTTCACGTTGCTTTCGGGGTTGAGCATCTGGACCGGCTCCGGTTTCGGCGCGAGCCGCGGCATCCCCGATCGCTTCTTGCAACCCATAAATGTTGAGGTCACGACCAATCGCGGTGTTGTTGCTCCCTTCTTGATGAATATTGGTGCCGCCGTTGTCAGCATCTTGAAAAACGCCGTCGTCAGCCGGTTCCTGATCGCGCTCACTGAGAGGCACGGCTTGCGAAGCCAAAGCGAGATCGACGCTAGGCTGATCGCGCGTCCGCTTGTGGAACCGGTGCCATGTCGGTACGACCAAACCCAGCAAAAGCAATGCAGCGATCCCCATTCGCCAAGCACGGCGCTGTTGCGATTGGCTCTTAGCAGCGGCCTCACATAAGGCCTTTGCAGCACGGGCATAGGCTTCCGAGTCCCACATCCCCGCCACCACGGTGAATTGGAACTCCGGCAGCTCACGTTGCTGCTCCAGAAGGAGAACCAGTGCTTGCTCAAGCAGCACCACACTCTGAAAACGCAGCTCCGGTTTGGGGTGCAGTGCCTTCCAAAAAAAGATTTCTAACGGGTTGCGTCGCCATTGGGTGGATGAGGAAAGCCGGCTTTCCTGTTCGTGTTCGGGGTCTCCAATCGCTTGCAACAAGGCATCGGTGTTGAGCCCAAGCCGTGGCCGGCAACCGGTCAGCAGTTCATGGCACACCAGACCAAGGGTAAACACATCGTCGCGATGGTCACCCGCACGCCCCTCGCACACGGCCAATCCCGAGTAGAGCGGTGTTGCCATCACCGCTTCGAATGAGGGCATTAAGCCACGATCCACCAACATCGTGGCAATCCCAAAATCAAGGAGTTTGACACGCCCGGCATCGGTCACCATGATGTTGGCGGGCTTGAGATCCAGGTGGGCCACATTCTGATAGTGAACGTGTTTGAGCGCGCCGCAAATTTGTCGCACAAGGTCTACAACATCGGCGGGCGCGAGACGGTCATGATCGCGAATAACCGCTTCCAATGAACGACCCTCGACCAGTTCCATGACTAAAAAAAGCCGCCCTTGCCATTCGCCCATCTCGTATATCTCGACGAGGTTCTCATGATGAAGGTTCCCGGCAATCCTAGCTTCTTGGCGAAAGCGCTCAAAAAAATCCGGCGCCAGGGTAAGGTCGTCAAAAGCAAACATAATCTTTAAGGCCACATAGCGTTTGATGTGGGTATCAAAGGCTTTAAAAACCTCTCCAGAACCACCTTGCGCGAGTTTTTCAATCACCAAAAAATGGCGCACCATCTTTCCATCTAAGTCGCTCATGGACGATTCTCCCTCGTTCGTGTCAATCCAGACATACTCTTTTTTGGCGGAAGCCCTCGTTCGTAAGCTGCACACATTCGCCACGTTCGAAATTCCAGCCGTCATGCCAACCCAAAGCCTCGCGGCCCCGGCCAGGTATGAAAAGTTTGGATCGGTGAGAAAGGCCGTGCCGCGCATTGGTAAATTCAACCGATACCCACATGCCCCGTGAGCTTTGATTTTCCACATGGACAATTACCGCTTGTGACGCCGATTCAATTTCGTAAATCACGCGGATGGGTAGTTCCGGTTTGCTTGAGCAGCTCCCCAAACACAAAAACGCAAAACACCCGAGTCGACTCAGGTAACAGACACAGAAACCCACTCGTTGCATCGTTTGCCTCATTTCCCACGGAGAAAGGGTGCGGCGATGCACCGAGGGCACACCAACCGCACACCAGATTTGGCTCAAAAGCGTTGACCCAAGCGCCATGCTGGTTTAGAACCGGTAGCGGCCACCCAATGAATAACTCAGACCCTTGTGGGAAACCGATAGGGACGCGGTCGACGCGGTCGGATGCGTCACATAGTGCAAGCCACCGGTTAAACCCAACCGCGCGTTGACCTGAAACGCGGCCACCGACTCCAGCGCCAAACCTACTTTGAACTCGGAACTACTGTCACCATTGCCGTAGTAATTCACGTCGGTTTTCAGGAGCATCCCCACCGGGCCTCCCGCTGATCGCAGTGTCCAGCGACCTTTTTGAAGCAGATCTAAAAAAAGACCACCGTGACCACTGACCGTGGTGCTGGTGACCTCAAACGAACTTTGGTCGAGGAAGGTCTCTGAAATCGAAGTACGCGCGAGGCCGGCCGTGAACGAGAGACCCCAGGGGAAACGCCCCCATTCGCCCATATCGCGTTGGTACAAGCCCTCCAAGCCTGCCGACAAAGCCGAACCACTGCCGGCAACCGAGGCCGCCTCGGCGCCGGGACTAAACTTAAAGCGCAAGCCCCAGACTGCATCGCCGGGATTACCACCGACGAGCGGGCCAACCAAAATCAAGAAGCCGAGCAATACCGGAAAGGGACGTTTCATCAATGAAAAACACCTGTTAAAGCTGTACGGATGCATATTTCCTCCAACCACCGTGCACACCGATCAGCGACCGGCCACGGTGGCATATCGTCGTCAAAGACGGAATGTATTGAAGACCCACCGACAAGAAACCGTCGACCGTCCTCGCAGGAAAAGGTGCCAACAACACCCACAAGCGATCAGGCAACGAGATTTTTTTTGCCAGACCCGTGATTGCACGCCGAAATTCAGCGCTCGGCGCTCTCTAAAATTTTGTTTTTTAATAACTTGTACTCTTTTTCTGAAACCAACTTTTCTTGGTACAAGGACCGCGCTTTAACCAAACGTTCGGCCATCGGTAGGTTGGTATCGAACCGGTACCCTTCCAACGCGGTAATACGCTGACGGCGGTATTCCTCCTCGTCAATCAATTGTTCCTTACGCCAATGTTTCAAGCGCCGCAGCAGATTCAACAGACGCTCGCGATCTTCCTCCAAATGAAAGGGTTCGCGATCGAAATAAGCTGCTGCGCGGCGTGCCGACAAAAGCACGGCCAAACCTTCGGTTAAGTTGTGCAGCTCGTGAGCACGTTCTAAATGAAACACCGCCTTGTCGAAACGCCGCTCCAACAGATAAAGGCCGCCAATATTGAAATGGAGTTTGCTCTGATCCTCGGTACCAATTTCGCCGAAATCATCGCCGGCCGCCGCTGCTTGGAGCCCGATATCCAGAGCTTGGGCGGTGTCGTTATGGTTGATGCGTTCGGCCATTTCGCGCATACGCACCGCTTTGTCGTTGTGAAAAAGGATCTCGACGCGTTCGGTAACCGGCAGGAACAGAGCGGCCACCTCTTGATAAAAGGCCAGCAGCGACCGCTCGCGAATCACCTGCTGCACCTTTTCGCGCGGGGTTCCCTTTAAAGCACTGTCCGGCACCTCGTGAAACACTTCAATAAATTGCGGTTCCAAGCGTTTACCGGTTTTCAGAATTTGGATCTGGGCTGCAGCTTGGTAGGTGATGCGTGTCAGGGCTTGATTGGCGGGAAAGAAACCACGCCGAAATCGTTGCCGATGTTGCTTGAGAATGCGCAAATGCAGCAGAACGGCTCGTTCGCCCAGAATGCCGTTAAGCACCTGACTCTCCGCCCGGGCCGGTAATTGGTCGAGCACCAACTCTTTGGTCTGAATTTGGCGCTGCAAATCGTGATGACCGACAACCTGAACGCGGCCGTCATTGAGAAAGCCGGCAACCAAGGCCGTATCCAAACCCTCGCGTAATTCGTGATCTTCAATAAGGAACGCGACAGTTTTCACGTTATCAACCGCACGCACCGGATGCTGGAGTTCCATTGTTCTAATCGGCCGACCTTTGCCGGCGACCAGGGGCAAACACACCCATAAAACCAACCATCCAATGTGCTGTGATCTGATTTTTCGCATAAAAACACCTTGCCTTATGTGGGGATTGCGGCAAAGCAGCCGCGACCACTTTGCCCCATTTGAGCGCGCCGGTAAGCGTTACCGGCGGCTACGCAAAACAAGGTGCAAACCGACACGCAAAAAAATCAGCTTGTTTGCACGCTGCATGAGGAGACACCCCATGATCGATCAACAACCACACGACGTCGAACTTGTCGCAACGCTCTTAAAGCGTTGGCAACAAGGCGATCGTGCTGCATTTGAAGAACTATTCCTGACTTTTAACCAGGCGCTTCGAAATATTGCGCATTTCAAACTCAAACAGGAACGCGGCGGGCACCTGCTGCAAACGACGGCATTGATCAATGAACTCTTCTTAAAGTGGGTCAAGGGAACACCCGTACCCGCTGCATGCACCGCAACCTTTAAACGTTTTGCCGCCCGCGGGATGAGCCAGATCTTGATCGACCACGCACGCCGACGGGACCGTCAGCCGCCGCTTTGCACACCCAATGACGATTTCGAGCCAAGCACGGCGACACCAAAGGTTTCGATCAACGATTACCTCGCCAAAAACCAGGCGATGGCACGGTTGGTGGAAGCGCGGCCCGACGACGCCTACATCGCCGTGTGTCGACTCGAATTGGACATGACGATTCAGGAAATCGCGGAACACTACCAAGTGCCCAAAAGTACTGTCGACCGCCACTGGCAGATCTGTAAAACGTTTCTCACCAAAACACTTACGCGTTAGCCGCTCAACACCGTTTCATGACTCGGCAAGGCCGGCCGAAACAAAACCAACAGTGCCGTCGTTTTGGCGGCTTGAGCGGTTTGCCGAAATTTTGGCCGGCCCCTTCTTTATAGATCAAACGCCCGGCAAAGCGACAATGGTCTCGCTCCCATAGCTCACCAAAGTATGTGACCTGCGTTGCGCCCAACGCGTGCCGGAAACTTTGGTGAACCATGCGGGTGAGGCGACTTAATAAACTTAGGGAGCATTATGCAGAAACATCAAACCCATTCCCAAGGCCCCGTTCTTATCACCCGGCCGGCCAAATCTCTATCGACACTCATCATCCTCGCCGTCATGCCGATCCTGGTCGGCCTTTTTTGTGTCGGCGCTGGGCTGCTCAATTATTTACCGGTTTTCGAAGCTGCTTTCATCTGTTTGTCTTTCGGGGTGCCTTGTCTTTCTTATCTTTGGTACGCAAGCAAACAGGTCACCTTAGACGAAAACGGACTCACGCTTACGCGTTTTGGGCAACCGCACCGTATCGAGGCATCCGATATCATGGCCGTCACCATCAACAAAATCGACGACAAGGGCATCCCGGCTTTTTATCGGATTCGTGGCCGCCGCGGCGAGCGTTTTTCCTTCACGGTTAAGAAAACCGAACGGGACGCCGTCTTCCTGCGAATTGAACAGTTCGTCACAACGAGCTTGGCCTCACAAACAAGATACGATATGGGTTACTCCGGTTATTTTATTCCGATCATGTGCAGCAGCGCTTTTACGACCCTGATCATCATCGGCTTCATCGGCGACGCTTGGGTGTTACCGGCCGTCGCGGGGATCTGCTTTATGACAATCTTTTGCTTTCACTTCCTAACACACCTCTCGCTGACACCGGCCGGCTTGACAACAACCTTTCCAATGCCGTGGCGGCCAACGCGCCATTACGCGTGGTCGGAGATCAAAGACCTCGAGCTTCGCCAAACCGGCGACGCCGATCAAGCAAAGGTTCTCCTCACCTTGCATTTTACGAGCGGCCGACGCTTGCGACCCGCACCACCCATATGCGGTAACTTTTTTGCCTACGTGGCCTTAAAAACGTGGCGTGATCGTGCTGCTCGCTGATTTGGGAAATCCAAGACCCGTGAAGGAGAACCTCACACACGGTGAACGCCTTAGCCCGTGCTTGCCCCACAAATAAGCGACACGGCGGCCCAAAGCCGCTTGCGACGCAGGCGACGACTTATTCCTTTGACGGAACCTCGGGTCAAACGCATCCACCTGGGTTTCACGTGGTAGCCTTTCTGCTCGGGTGGCACTTAAACCGAAATGAAGCGATTCTTGGCGGCGAAATCACCCAAACGATTGAGCTGCAACCTCTCGTAAAAAATGTTTCACGTACTTGCCGGCACGCCTGGGTTTTCCCAACAGGTTTCGCATCAACATTTTGGGCGGTTTCATCCACCCGAATCGCTCAGTTTAGGTTAACGAAAGGGCCCTCAATTCAACAAAAGCAGGTTCGCCATGAACGCCCGGCAACTTGATCAGAACCGTCGCACTTGCCCAACAATCAAAACGCGCTTTGTTTTCGGAAATAACCTCCCCAGCCTGGTGTGGGCATTGGTTATTGTCAGTGCCGGGTTTTGCTTTTCTCTTTTCGGCGACGCGTACTTAACCCATCTCACCGGGGCCGCTTCGTTGCTGACGGCCATGTTCCAAGTCGCCCTCGGCGCCATGAGTGGCTGCAACTACCTCGTCATCGATCGCGGTGGCGTTCTGCGCTATGCACCCTTCGGGCGCCGCCAAATTCATTGGCGGAATATTCACTTTCTTCATGTAACCCACGGACCGAGCGGGCTCTTTTTTGCCCTCGAGGATGACCGGGGTCGCGTCATTCATTTCGAAGTCGAGGCGGACGAACAGGATCAGCTCGAACACTTCATCCGAAGCTACGCCAATCTCCGCGTTGACACCTACCCGAATCGCTTACACAGCATTTGGCAACCCTACATGTACACTGCAACAATTTGGGCCATATCGACCATCCTAACCCTGCTTGTCGTCGGGCCCAATATAGTAGCCTGGGTGGGTCTGGTCCACGTTCTTTATTACCTTGGGCGCTCGCTCGTCGATGCTTATACCCTCGAACTCACCCCCGAAACGCTCACTGTTCGCTGCGCACTCCCCTTTCGAAGAAAGCGCCGCATTTCGCGCGCGCAGTTAAGCATCACCACGACAGAACTGCAGCAAGCATTGACCACCGGCGAAACGGAGATACCGATTCTCGCCAACGACCCCAATTCTCAAAAAAAGCATCGGCTCAAACTGAATGACTACCAAGGCGGGCCCTACCGCGCGCTACAAATCCTGGCCGCGTGGTACGAGGCCGACCCCGCCGGCACGAGGCGCACCACAGCGCCGCAGGCAGCCACCACCCCGGTGACTCGCGACCCCAACTGCAATCGGTCCCTACCTGCGCTTTAAGCGAATAAGCGCACCTTCGAGTGCTACGCCGCACAAAAATTAAAAACCAAAACCGTGGGGTATTTTATAAAAAACCAGTGAGTCATCGGCGAAACGGCTCGGCCCAAATCGGTAATTCTCACCCCGATTCACGCCCTAGCTTTGGTCAAATACAATCACATTCAGCGCTCTGCTTTGGTTTAACGACGCCGTTGCTGGGCGAGGGCGCGCGTGATCGAGGTTCGCGCCGAACCCAAGGCGTTGGCCAGTTGTTCGTGGGTGAGGCGCAGCCGGCTAAACGGGTCCTCGCCTGCAGCGCAGTCAAACTTGGCCGCGAGTAGTTCCGCTAACCCAGATAACCGTTCCTCAAGGCGGGGTTTCGCCAAAATGGCGGCCCAATGTTCCAAGTGACAAATCCGTTCCAATAATTTGTGGTGGAAGTCGGGCGCGGCGACGGCGTCTTCCCAACGCTGAACTGAAACGGTGGCGTCGATGTGGGCAATGGTGGTCACCTGACAATGATCGGGGTCATGCCCAAGCATAATATCGCCTGCATGCAGCAGTCCCAGCAACACCTCGGCGCCGTCTTCGCGCATGGTCATGCAGCGCAAGATGCCGCGTTTCACTTCGAGCACCTGATGCTCCGTCAACATGATGTGCTCACCGCGTTCCAAACGCCGTAAACGCCCACGCGCGACGGCCACCCCAGCCGGCGCTTCACCGCGTCGGCCCAGCAACAAGGCCGGCAACACCGCCACATCAAAGTCTGCATCCAGCACCGTGCGCACGCCTGCTTGGTAAGCGCGTACGGCCGCCGCCGCATCGTTGAAGCGGTTCCAAAAAAGCCCGACCCCAACCCATGAAGGCGGCTCATGTGCGGCCTCACCGGCGCCCGGCACCCACAGCAGGGTCGCACCTGGCTCCGGGACGGTCGCCGCGTTGCCAAGCAACAGTTGATGGGGTAATTCAGTTAATCGCAGCAACAAGGCGGCCACACCGACGGCATCGCCGCCCAACCACAAACGCGGTCCGCGCGCACCGTGAATCAATTGCAGTTGCAGGAGTTTTTCACCCGCGACATCCGCCTCGGTCATCATCGGCCGCGCCCATGCAAGGACAAAAGGAGATCCTGTTTCAATGAAGGGCCTCCACCGCCAAGGCAAACCGCTGCACCACGATGTCACCGTCTTGGTTCTCGCCGACGGTGTACAACTTATCAGCGGCGGTTACCAAGTATTCGGCAACCCCGTTGAAGGGGGTTTCACCCAGCAATCGCCCGCTTGCATCGTGAAAAGCCAAGATGCCGCTGCGTTTTTGCGCATGGTAGTTGTAGAGCACCACGAAGCCACTTTTCCAGGCCGCCAAGCGATGGATGATCGGCATCACAGCGGGCAGTTCCGCCTTCTTTTTCGCTTTCTCAAACACCGGCCGCTTGAGCTTCTCGGCCAAAAAATTCTCCGAGGCGAGGTTGTGCCAAACCGTCTTCAAGGCAGCTTCGCGCAGCTCTTCGCTGTAGACCAAGGGTTGAATCTCGCGGGTGGCGGCGGTGGCGGCAACGCCCGCTTCCCCATACACATGAAGCTGATAGCGATGAATGCGACCCGCCACCAGGCGGTCGGCACCGAGGCCGGCCACAATCGGCATGGGTTGACCCAGCAACTCAAATTGTTGTTGGAGGAAACTCACCCAAAAGCCAGGACGGTTGGCCTCCGCCCAGTTCAGCGGCGTTACCTGCAGACGGGCCAAACTCTTGACCACCTTCATATCGGCATCGTAAATCGAGAGGTCGTAAATCGGCCGCCCCTTGGCATCGACCTTGGCGGCGACGAGGGCGCTGTAATCGGCGCCGAATACGACGGCCTCGCGAATGGCGACAATACCCGCTTCGAAAAACGTATCGCGCAGGAACTTGCCTTGCCGGTTAAACACCATACGCCGTTTGCGCGCGGTATCAAAGACGACGAGCTCGCCGGCGGGGCTCATCACCAGCGCGGCAGGTTCGACAAACTCGCCGGGACCGTTACCCTTGGCGCCAAAATGGAAGCGTAAACGCCCGCCGGCGTCAAACACGACAATGCGGTGGGTGGCGGGATCGAGAACAAAGAGGTCACCACCGGCGTCAACGGCGAGACGCGTGCCCATACCAAAGTAAATATCGGGATCATCAAGCCCCAAGGTCAGCTCCAAGCGGGGCGTGCCAAGGGTTGCCATCATTATGCTAAACCAAAACAACATGTCCTACCGTCCTCTAAAAGGGATTCTCAACGCACGGGCAGATCGCGACTGCGTCGCCACAACCAAAGGAAAAGCCCGCCGTTCACCAGAAGCAGCCAGACGATGGCACGCCACACGGCCGCGTCAATGCGCACCGGCGCCATGTGGAAACGCGGCAAGCGCGCCAAATCACTGCTGAGCATGACCTCTTCACGAAAGGCCTTGGCCACAAAAAAGCCTCGGAACTGATCGGCAAAATCATCGACGGCCGCTTGGTAGCGAGCGAAATGGGCACGCGAAGTACCGGCCAATTGATCAAAAGCCTCGCCGACAATGACGGCGGGTGAGACCAAAGCCAAACGCCGCTCAAAGGCCATACGACGCGCAACCTGCTCGGCATGGGCCGCTTCCAAAGGCGCGCTCGCCGCTTGAACGGCCTCGAACACGGCCAACATGCGCTGGTACCACGCGAAGGTCGCTTGATGCTGCTGATAGGCGTCGCTGCGATCGGCCACCAATTCGGGGTGATCCTGATAAAACTGCGCCAAGATCTCGCGATCTCTTTCGCCGGCCTCGGCAGCGGCACGACGCAAAGCGGTAATTGCCTCAATCTGCGAAGGAGGTGGATGAACCACGGCCCCGAACCATTGCGCCGTCGCCGGCACCACTAGCAACAACAGCGCCCAAATACCGACCAACGCCACCGCGCATTGGCGCGGATTGCGCGCAACAGTGTTGACCCACCAACACAGCAGCAACCAAAATGCGGTGTAGAGCCCAATCAACAGCGCCGGCGCAAACAAGGCCGCCGGTCGCGCCGCCAGATTCGCACCCGCCATCGCCAAGGCCGCCACCAATGCACCGACCGCCGCCGTCACCGCCGTCACCCAACGGAAACATACGCGCAGAAACAACAAGCGGCGCGGCGACACCGGTTGCGCCAAAACCAACGCCAAAATCCCGGTCTCGCGCTCGTCGGCGAGTAGGCCGTAATTCAGGGCAATCACGAAGAGCGGCAGGAGGTACAGCAGGACAAAAGCCGGATCAAAAGAACCGAACAAACGCGGCAAAGGATTGGCCAAATCTTGGCCGGGTACGCGCGCTTTTTTGAAGAACTGAACCTGAGAGACGGGCGCAAACAAGTCACTGCTGCCGGTGGAAAGCACCGACCACGGGTCGAACGGAAAAACGGTGACGGCCCCGGCCCAGCTAAAATAACTGCGCGGGCTGCCGAACAAGGCCCCTTCCTGGGCTGTGCCGGCTTCAAGCGCCGACAGTTCATCGCTTTGGTGTTGCCAAAGCGCCAGCTCCTTTTGCCGAGCGGTTTCGCCGGCCTGGGTCCAGGCATTGATTTTGGCGGCATTGAGCCAGGCCGCCGTCAGCAGGAGCCCAATCAGCCCCAGCCAAGCCACCAGGTGCATCGGCTCGCGACGTAGGCGCAGCCATTCGTGAAACCAAAGATAACGCAACATCAAGCCACCCCACTGCGCAGAAATCGCGGCCCCAACAACCACAGGCCGGCCATCGCCACGGCAAACCAGCCCACCGCCACGGCAAGTAACAGGCCCCGCGCAGCCACACGCGCAGCGGCCGACCCGAAGTCAAACGCAAACGGCGACACTTGTGACCACAGCGCTTCGTCGGCCTTGTACTGCCATTCGCCGCTGCGTGATTGATGGGTTAAATCGTTATTCAACAGGGCCACATAACCGCGACGATACTGTTCGACGGCTTGATTAAAGCGGGCCTGGGTGTGGGCGTCGGTGCCGGTAACAGCCATTGACAACAACCGCGCCGGCAAAAACGGCGACAACAATGACGCACCCAGAAATACGCGTTCTTGACGCCGATGCACGGCGGTCAGCTCGGCGTAATGGCGGTCAAAAACCTGGCTGCCGTAGTCTTCATCTTCTTGCATTAACATGCCGTCGAGGTTAATCGGCAGGTCTTCGACACGGTCAACACCGTACTCGACCAGCGTTTCTCGCCGCAAACGTTCGGCGCGTTCATCACTGGGATCGTGACCGTCCATGCCCGCCTTCTTTTCACGCTTCATGGCGTCGTGAAAGGCGGCGCGATCGGGCGTCGGAAACCAATCTTCGGCCGCGCCGGCGGCCAGCTTGGGCACCAAAAGACATGAGGCTGACCAAAACAAGATACAGGCGGTCAGAGCTTGGTGCGAGGAACGCAAGACCAGGGAGAGCAGCAGTGTCACAGCGGCGACCGCACCATAATAAAGCCCCAGAATCAAAAGGGTTAACAGCGCTACCAGCACCAACTCGCCCATGGCGAGACGCTCCCCTAACCACAGCCACCCTGGCAAAAACAGCAGCACGGGAACCACGCTTACCGGCACCATCAGGCTCAACCATTTGGCCGCCAGCAACCGACGCGGATCGGCGCCGGCGGCGCGCAACATGCGCAACGTCCCCTGCTCGCGCTCACCGCCGACGGCGGCGAACCCATTGAGCATCAGGAACAGCGGCACCACGTACAGCGCCACGAACATCGGCGTCAACTGACCAAAGCGTGCCAGACCGGACTGGTGTTGCGCGCTTTCGTAAGAGGCGTCGTTTTTGACGTGGGCTTCGGTAAAAGCCACGGCACCGGCAAAAGGGGTAATCCCCTGATCCCAAACGCGTAACGGCGCTACCGGCCGGAACACATGGAGGCCGTAATGAGCGGCCGAGTGGGGGTTCTTGGCGCCTTGTTGCACCCAGCGCGTGCGCTCCGCCGCACTGCCGGCCGCCACCTCGGCCTCAGCGACGCGCAGGTGGATCAAACCCAAGCCAACGGCGGGCAAGGCCAAAGCCGCCAGCACCACCAACGACCACTGAAAGCGGCGTTCACGCCATTGCAGGCGACACTCTTTAACCAACATCGACCACACCATGTTATGCCTCGCTCATGTGCTGTAGGTAGAGCTGCTCCAGGCGCGTTGTCGACAAATCGGCGGTTGCATAACAACCCACCAGGCGACCGCTGCGCATGACGCCGATCCGATCACTGACCTCGCGCGCTCGAAACAAGTCGTGGGTCGCCATCAGGATCGCCATGCCCTGGTCACGGAAAACCTTGATCAGGTCGGAAAAGGTTTTGGCGGCACTGGGATCCAAACCCGAAGTTGGTTCGTCCAACAACAAGGCCTGCGCACCGCGACCGAGCGCAATCGCCAAGGCTACTTTTTGACGCATCCCCTTCGAGTAGGTTTCAGTACGGCGATCAACAGCCTCGGCTTGTAAACCGACTTTGTCAAACAGCGCGCGTTTCTCGGTCTCGGCGAGGCTCACCTGCGCCAAACCAAGAAAATACGATAAATTCTCAAAACCTGTTAATTTCGGATAAAGCGCGACATTTTCCGGCACATAGGCCAACGCGCGTTTGATCGCAGTCGGCTCTTCGGCGACAACCTTGCCGGCCACCTGGGCGCTTCCGGCGCAGGGTTTGAGGAAGTCGAGAAAGAGATTAATGGTGGTGGTCTTGCCGGCGCCATTGGCGCCCAACAGACAAAAAATTTCGCCGGGAGCGACACTCAAATCAAGGCAGTCCAATGCACAAAGACTGCCAAACTTCTTAGTTAATCCAGTTGCTTCAAGCATTTACATATCCCCACAACAAGCTACAGCTTCGCCGCACAACAGCAATGCAGCACCAAAAAGTGGAAGCCGGCACGACCATGGCGACGAACGAAGAATTGCAACTAATGATATCGGGATATCAGAACAATGCAAGCGTTTTTGAGAATCCATTTTCATTTCCCACAAAGCACGGCCTGACACCTCATGCCAAATGGACCTCAACCTGTTTGCCGAGACTCATCGAACCGCAAAAACATCACAGGGCTGAAGCCCAGCATAAGCCACCAGCTATGAATTTGTTCTAAATACATTAATTTTATTTACTTACACAAATACCAAAACAAACAAAACGCAACCACAGAAAACGACTTACACTCGCGAAAAAACACATCATTCCGTGGAAAGCAAATGCGATTGTCGCAATTGCGACCAAGCCAAGGTGCCCGATGCGACAACTTTTTCCAGCGCCGCTCCCTAGAATCGGTTTTCACCAAAGTTCACGCTTTGGTCACCATCACAACCGCCGCGGCAGGCACCGCCACGTCCGGCTTGAGGTTGGCGCGGGGCGCGGGGTCGGGTTCCGACATGCGCATTCTGCAACCAGTCAGCCAAAGCCGATCAAGGCGCTGACGGATCGTCACGGTCGGCGGCACATTAAAAAGGAGCATGAATCATGATTAAAAAAATCAAAGAACGTCGCTGGGAAAAAGCTTTGGCCCCTAACGGCAACCACCACACCCACCAGTTGGGTTCCGGCATTACCGCGATCCGCTGGATCAAAAAGTAATGTTATGAGGATCCGCACCGCCGTCGTTCGCCGACGCGGTCCGGGCGCGAAGCCGACCTGCACGTCCACTTCGCCCTGAGGATCTTCCGGCCGTGCGCTGCACCTGGGCGCACGGCCACCCCCATCATACCCGATCCGAGCCCTGACGGGTGACGCCAAAGTTGCCACCGTCTCGCACGCGGATGCGGTCACCCATTGGTTTCGATCGCACGCCTTCTTGCAACCAGTCCACGCCTTAGGAGAACCCCATGACGCACGCGCCGACGCTTTCATTACCCAACACGCCTTATTTGATCGACATTAACCTACGCCGTTTGGGCGACGACGCCACCCTGGTCACTACGCCGTCCGGCAACCTGTTCGAAATCGCGGCCAAACCCGAGGAAGTCGGGAGCTGGCTTCAGCTTTGCGATGGTCGCCACAACTGCGAAACGATTCTGGCGGCGGCGGGCGAAGGGTTTGCCGAGGTGTTGGAAGCCCTATTGGAAGACGGTTGTTTGGTGGCACGCGAACCAGAAGCGGATATGCGACCATGGCTGCGCTTCAGCGGCGATTTGAAACCCAACCGCTTGGCGCAAACGGTCCTTCACTTAATGGTCGACGAAACGCTGACAGACAAAGTGCGTCGCCTACAACCGGAGGCACGCTTTACGGAACGTCGGCGGTACCGCTGCGACGAAAGGGCGCGTTTGTTCGCGCAAGCGCAGGGCGCCGACAACTTGGTGGTGGTGATTCTGAACGAACTCGACAGCCCACTACTGTTGACAATTGACGAATGGGCGCGCGAGCACAAGGTCACCTGGGCCTCGTTCCACCTCGAGTCGGGCACGGGTTTCCTCGGTCCGTTGGTCGTGCCAGGCCATACTGCCGATTATCAAGATTTACATGAACGACGCCTGTGCTGTGCCGATAACCGCGCCATGTTTGAAGCGATGACGGGCAAAGCCGTCACCTTGCCCGCCCCGACGCAGCCGGCAAGTACGGAAACGGCCTGGATGCTTGGCGCCTTTTTCGCAGAACTGGAGCGCCACGTGGTTGGCGCGCCTTGCCGCTTACTCTCCAGTGAATTGGCGGCAGATCCCAAAACACTGACGATGACGGCTTACCCCTTTTTACCCATGCCCCACCGCACGATTGAAGCACCCTTTTTGAGCGCGGCTCCGGCTGGGGCGGACGCGTTGATCAACAATCGCAGCGGCGTGATTGTGCAAAGTATCCGCGTCAAACACCACGAATCGGTGCCCAGCAGCTTGGTGACCTACCAGGCGCAGGTTTCCAATATTGCGGCGCGCTACGAAGCGGCCAACGACGTGATCGTGGGCGGTTCGAGCTTCGAAGCGGGTGAACAGGCGTTTTACGCCTCCATCGGCGAAACGGTCGAGCGTTATTGCGGCAACTACATTCCGGGTGAATCGACGCGGCGTGCGACCTATAACGAACTCATTGCAGCAGGCGAACACGCGATTGATCCCGAACAATTGGTGCTATTTACGGAAGCTATGTACCGCGAAGAAGGCTGCCCGATGGTGCCCTTCACGCGCGATTTACCCGTTTTGTGGGTGGCGGGCCGGTCGCTGACGCGCAACTGCCCGGCCTGGTTGCCGATCAGCTTGGTTTACGTCAATTGGTACACGGCGCTCCCCAACGAACCAATCACCAATTACATGAACTTCCCCGGCATTGCCGCCGGACAAAACCAAGAGCACGCCCTGGTTTCGGCGATTGAGGAACTGGTCGAACGCGACGCCACCATGATTTGGTGGATGAACCGCCAAGCGCTGCCGTCGCTGATCCCCACGGCGGCCTGTGAGGCGGTTTGGCAAGGAGAACCGACCCGGCTCGGTCAACGCCCCTGGCTGATCCACCTCGACAATCAATTCGACATTCCGGTCCTGGCCGGGGTCCTCGAAAACACGCGCGAGGGTTTTTTCAATATTGGTTTCGCCTGCCGACCGAACCCCGAGCAGGCGGCGCTCAAAGCCTGGACGGAGGCACTCACGCTCCAAGAAGGCAGCCGCGACATGGACGATCCCAACGGGTTACTGCGCACCTCGGTAGAGGAATGGGGCCTGATCGACGTGCCCTACAAGCCCTGGCGCAAGGATCGCCGCTACCTCGACGATTACCGCGCCGACTTCCGCGACGTGGCCGACTTGCTCCAACAACAACAGGTCAACCTGGATCCACGCGCACTGGAACGGGTGCGCGCCTGGGTCGACACACCGCGCACACGCCATTTGAGCGACATCCCCGACTTGCCCGACCGGCGCCTCGAAACCTATCAACAACGTATTGAAAGCAAAGGCTTTGAAATTTTCTACAAAGACATCACCACCAACGATGTGGCCTTAACCGGGCTCAGCGCCGCGCGCGTGATCATTCCCGGCTTGGCACCCAACACGCCCGCCGCGTTTCCGCCGCTGGGTCGCGGTCGCATCCAAGAGCTGCCGGTCAGCTTGGGCTGGCGCGCCACGCCTTTGACGGAAGACGAACTCAACTACGCACCGCTTCCCCACGCTTAAGGAACATCGTCATGTTGATTGATTCTCGTCTGGGCGCATTTACGCGCGGGGCGCGCGGCCCGATTGCGCTCACGGTGCTCTTGGGATTGGCGATTGCAGCGACCTCGATCGGCCAAGGCCTGGTCACGGCGGCGGTGCTCGACCGCGTCCTGACCGGCACGGCGGCGGCCGAACTGACCGGGTTGTTCGTCGCGGTAGCGATGTTGATCCTGCTGCGAGCGGGCCTGATTCAACAACGCGCCGCGGTGCAAATGTGGTGCGGCGCCCGTGTCAAAACCGCCTTGCGGCAAAGACTTTACGCCAAATTACGCGCACTCGGACCGGCCTACATGGACGGCCAAAGTGGTGGGCGCACGCAGGCGACCCTGGTCGACGGTGTCGAGGCGATGGAGCCGTATTTTGCGGCTTACTTTCCGCAATTGCTGGTCACCTTGCTGGTGCCGGCAAGCCTGCTGCTGTACCTGTTCCAACTGAGCGCGGCGGTGGCGGGCATCCTGGCGGCGGTGCTGTTATCAGCCTTAATTCTGCCGCGCTGGTGGGACAAACTCACGGCGCGGTTTGGCTTCGACCATTGGGACCGCTACGCCAAACTCAACGCGGAATTCCTCGACAACATGCAGGGTATGAACACCCTCAAAGCCCTCAACGCGGCCGAACACCGTGGTCACGCCTTGGTGCGCAAGAGTCGCGCCCTGTACCGCGCGACCATGCTCCAACTCGGCGTTTCGATGCTGAATACGGCGGTGATTGGTTTGGCGATGAAATCGGGGTCGGCGCTGGCGCTCATGGTCGGCGCCTACCAGGTCACGCGCGGCACGCTGCCTTTCGGCGATTTGTTGATTCTGCTTTTTGTGTGCGGCGAGTGCATTCGCCCGTTGGCGGATCTCGACCGCTACTGGCACCAAGGGTATATGGGCGTGTCGGCGGCTGCCGGCATCGCCGAAATTCTGGCGGCCACACCAAAGGTGGCGGACGCGGGCGAACACGCGATCTTGTCGCGCCCGATCAGCGTCCAAATCAAAAAATTGGACTTTGCTTACCCCGAACGGGCGGAACTGGTGCTGCAAGGCCTCGACCTTGACATCGCGGCGGGCGACACGGTCGCCTTGGTGGGTCCGTCAGGTGGCGGAAAAAGCACGATTGCGGCGTTGTTGCTGCGTTTTTACGATGCGCCCTACGGCAGCTTGTGCCTCAACGGCCGACCCATCCAAGACTACACCTTGGCAACCTTGCGCGCGGCGGTCGCCTTGGTCGGCCAGCACACCCATTTGTTTTACGGAAGCGTCGCCGACAACCTGCGGCTGGCCAAAGCCGACGCCGACCAGCTCGAACTGGAAGCGGCGGCTCGGGCCGCTAACGCCCATGACTTTATCAGTGCTTTGCCGGCAGGCTACGACACGATTATCGGCGAACAGGGCGCCAAGTTATCGGGCGGCGAACGGCAACGTCTGGCCATCGCGCGGGCACTGCTCAAAGACGCCCCGCTGCTGATCCTCGATGAAGCGACCTCAGCCCTAGACGGCGCCAATGAACAAGCGGTCATTGAGGCCATCGAACGTTTGTGTCGCGGCCGCACGGTATTGTGGATCGCCCACCGTTTAAACGGGATTCGCCATGCCGACCGCATTTTTGTAATCGAGCAAGGTCGCCGTATCGAAGCCGGTCGCCACGATGAACTGGTCGCCCGGCGCGGCGCTTACGCGCGCTTGGTAGCGGCCCAAAAAGGAGCGGCCTAATGGCAGACGTCACCCCCTCGACCCAGGCACAACGGCGCGCGCTTTGGTCGCTGCTGCGTTTCTTGCGACCCCACCGGCTACTTTTCGGCGTGAGCACCACCCTGGCGGGCCTTAACCAACTGGCGGGTATCGCTACGGCGGGTATCGGCGCGGTGGTGGTCGGTTTCGCGGCAACGGGTGCGAGCTGGTCGACGATGACGCCCTGGGTTTACGCACTGGCAGTGTTCGTCCCGTTCACGGCGCTGGCGGCTTGGCTGGAAATGTGGCTGGTCCACGACATCGCCTACCGCATCCTCGCCGACCTGCGCGCCGAGCTCTACCACGCAATGGCTCGCTTGGCGCCGGCCTACTTCGTCGACCGCCGCAGCGGCGACGTGGCGGCGACGGCGATGGCGGACGTTGAAACCCTGGAATGGTTTTTTGCACACACGGTGGGCGCGTTACTGGTGATCGCGTTCGTGCCCCCCTGTGTGTTGGCGGTTCTATTTTGGATTGACCCGTGGTTACCCTGGCTGCTGCTACCCCTGGTCGCGGCGGTCGCGGTGATCCCCGCTCTTTTCGCACGTCGCGCCGCCCAACAGGGCGCCACCCTGCGCGCGGCACTCGGCCGCGCCGGCGCCGAAACGATTGATACCTTGCAAGGCCTGCGCGAGTTGGCCGTGTTCGATCAACGCGGTTTCTGGTTCAACTTACTCGAACAACGCTCGGACCAACTGACCGCCGCCCGCGTCGCCTTCGGTCGGCGTGACGGCCTGGAAGCAGCGGCAGCAGCGGCGCTCAGTGCCTTGGGCATGTTCACCATGTTGGTCGTTGCGGCCAGACTCACCAGTGCCGGCACCCTGCAACCCGCCTTGTTTCCCGCCTGCGTCATTTTGGCCGGCGCCCTGTTCGTGCCGGTCACCGCCGTCAGCCGCATTGTCGCCAACCTCGGCAATGTCGGTGCCGCCGCGCAACGGGTCGACGACCTGCTGCGCGCCGAACCGACAGTAAAGGACTTGGTCACCCGCCCACCGGCTGCGTCCATCAACGCCGACCTGCGCTTTGACGGGGTCTCTTTTCGCTACAGCGAAGACGGTCCCTGGGTCTTGCGCGATGTGTCGTTCCAAATCAAGGCGGGCGAAACGGTGGCACTGGTCGGTTTGTCCGGTTCGGGTAAATCGACGCTGGCGCAGTTGGCGCTGCGTTTTTGGGACCCCCACCACGGCGGCATTACGCTTGGCGGCCATGACCTCAAAACCTTTCCCCGCCAAGCCTTGAACCAATACCTGATGTTACTACCGCAGACGACAACACTCTTCGACAGCGACCTGCGCGAGAACATTCGCCTCGGCGACGAAAGCGCCGACGATGCGGCGGTAACGCAAGCAGCCCACTGGGCCTGTGCCGACAGCTTCATCAGCCAATTGCCACAGGGTTACGCGACCCACACGGGCGATCGCGGCTTGCAACTGAGCGGCGGTCAACGCCAACGCATCGCACTGGCCCGCGCCCTGTTGCGACGCCCCTCGCTACTCATTTTGGACGAATCACTGTCGCAGTTGGACACGGCGACAGAGGCAGTGGTCATGGCGCGTATTCGCAGCGCACGCGCGGGGCAAACCACGTTGTTCATTGCGCACCGCCCGGCAACGGTGCGCCATTGCGATCGCATCTTGCTCTTTGAAGCGGGCTGGCTGATTGCCGACGGATCGTGGCACGACTTACACGACCAGGAACCGGCCTTCCGCAAGCTGTTGCTGACCCAACCGCCGACCGATCCATCCCAACCAGGAGCGCAACCATGACCTCAACGATCTGCGACACCGATCACCCGCGCGTCGTCCACCTCGAACTGCGTCCACTCGATGCAACGCGCACGCTGGTACGCTCACCCGACGGCAGCTTACACGAAGTAGCGCTGCCGACGGCGACGCTGAGCGACTTGTTGGCGCAGTGCGACGGCAGCCGGCCGACGACGGCCCTGCAATCCAGCGAGAGCCCGCCCGAAGCAACACGTAACATCCTGACGGCTTTGGCCGAGACGGGCGGGCTCGTTTGGGGAAAGGCGCCGACGCCGGCACACGCATCGGCCCACCTACTGGTCTACTACGACGATCCGCTGTTCGAACCGGCGATTGCACTGCTCCAACACCATTTCGAACGGGTCGCGGTCATGACCGACACACAATGGTTGCAACAACAGCCGGACTCGTCGGCGACGATGCCGATCCTGTTCAGCCGCGGGCCCAATCCCAGCTTACACCTCGCGGTCAACGATTACTGCCGCCGCCACGACCTGCGCTGGGCGTCGTTCCACCTGGACAACGGCTGTGCTTGGCTGGGTCCATTGGTCGTGCCAGGCCGTACCGCCGACTACCGCGACCTGCTCGACCGGCGCCGTTGTTCCGGCGACGCCGTCGAAGCGGCCCAGTTAGAAGCCCCGCTAACCCGCGCTCAGGGTGCGCCCTTCGACCCCGCGACGCCGGGCCACGCCGAGCTATTGTGGATGTTCGGCTTGTTTGGCGAAGAACTGGCCCGCGCCGACCACGGCGAAACCTGCCGGCTCCACGGTGGCGAGCTGTGTGCCGACCCGCAAACCTTCGCGGTGCAACCCTTCTACTTCTTGCCGATGCCGACACGACCGACACCGCGCGACTGGCTAAGTGGCGCACCGGATGCGGCGGCACAATTGATCAACCCACGCAGCGGCGTCGTGCTGGCCCAACACCAAGTGCCGCATCATCCTTCGATTCCACCCGCGCTGATCACGGTTCGCTCGCACTGTTGCGACATCTCGCAGGCGGCGGCTTGGGAAAACGACGCTTTCGTCGGCGGCAGCGCGTTTCACGACGCGGCGGGCGCACGCGGCGCCTCGCTGGGCGAAGCGGTGGAACGCTACTGCGGTAACTTTTTGCCGGAGCCAAGCGACGCCCGTTTCCGCCGGGCCAGTTTTCACGAACTGCAAGCAGCCGGCGAGCACGCGGTCGATCCCGAGCAGTTAGTGCTGTATGCGCCGGAAATGCTGGCGACCCCCGGCTGCCCGTTCGTCCCGTTCACGCGCGATCTGCGCATTACCTGGGTGGCGGGCCGGTCGCTCACGCAAAACCGCCGCGCCTGGCTACCGCTGGCGATGACCTACGCCAACTGGATGGGGCCGGCTTTTGCCGATGAACCGCTCTACACCCATCTCTACACGCCGGGCATGGCAGGCGGTCGCAACCTCGAAGAAGCATTGGTCGGCGCGGTGCGCGAACTGGTCGAGCGCGACATCACCATGGCCTGGTGGCTCAACGGGGCAAGGTTACCGGGCATGCAGCTCACCCCGGAACTGCGTGCCTTGCTGCGCGGCGTCCCCAACCACATGCGTCTCGACTACCGCTTGCTCCACCTCGACAATCCCTTTGGGATCCCGGTGGTCGTCGGTATTGTCGAAGACAAAGTCAACCAATTGATTAACATCGGTTTTGGCTGCCGCCCAGACCCGGTTGCGGCCGCGCAAAAGGCGTGGAGCGAGGCCTTGACCCTGCTGGAAGGCAGCCGTGACTTGCTCCAGCCGGACAGCTTGTTGCGCCGCTCGGCCGAGGCCTGGGACTTGTTGCAAGTCCCCTACAAACCCTACCGCGCCGACCGCCGCTACTGCGACAGTTTTGACGACGATTTCCGCGACGTGACGGATCTCATGCTGCAACAACAGTTTTTCCTGGACCCGCGCGCAGTCGCGGCGGTTCGTCCGATGCTCGACACGCCGGCCACCCGCGACTTTGCCGACCTGCCGCGTTTGCCCGACAACCGTTTCGAAACCTACCGCCGCCCCATTGAAGCGCAAGGCTTCGAAATCTTCTATGCCGATATCACCTCGGCCGACATTGCCCTGACCGGTATGCGCGCGGTGCGCGTCATCATCCCCGGTTTGATCCCCAACATGCCGGCGGCGTTTCCCGCAACCGGCGGTGCACGCGTCTTTGATGTGCCGGTTCAAGTGGGTTGGCGCAGCAAGCCGCTGTGCGCGGACCAATTTAACCGCCTGCCGATGCCGCATGCCTAATTCCCGATCCCCTTTGGAGGCCCTCATGATTCAAAAAAAGACTGCCGCCCTGTTGGTACTGCTCGCTTCGAGCTGGTGCTTGGCACAAACCGCACAAGATGCGAAAAGCGAGGCGCTGAGCGAAGAATTGGTGGTCACCGCCACCCGCGATGAACGCGCCCGCCACGAGGTGCCCGCCGGCATTTCGGTCATCGGCGAGGAGGAAATTCGCAACAACGGCATCGTCGGCGCCGACACCGTCCTCGAAGGCGTGCCCGGTGTTTTTTTCCGACGCCGCGAAGCCGCCGATAGCTTTATGGACGTTACCATTCGCGGCCTGACCGGCAACCACGGCAACGATACCTTCCTCGCCCTGCTCGACGGCATTCCCTTCGTCTCGGCGCACGAAGAAGTGTTGCTCGGCGAAATCCCGTTCGGCGCCGTCTCGCGCGTTGAAGTCGTGCGCGGCCCGGTCTCGGCACTCTACGGACGCGGCGCACTCTCCGGTGCCGTCAACTACATCACTCGCGAACCCGATGCCGAGCAGCGTTTTAACTTCGACATCAGTGCCGACCACCTCGGCTACAGCCGACCCCACTTCAGCGCCAACATCCCGCTCGCCGCCGATACCAACACCCTATTGGTCGACGGCTATTACGAACACCACGACGGATGGCGTGAAGCGACCGGCCGCGAAACCACCAACATCCTGCTCAAAGACGCCTGGGTTATCTCACCCTCTACCCGCTTGTTGCTGTACTTCAACGCCTACCGCAACGAACAAGAAGCGGGCGGTCAAATTCCGCTGGACGCCGACGGACGCCCCTTGCCAACCCTCGGCGGACGGCGCGGTTTCGTCGGGTACCAACCCAACCATTACGACCGCGATTCGATTATGGCGACGGCCAGACTGCAGCATCAGTTCAACGACCAAACGCATCTTCAGGTGACCGTCAACCGCCGCGACATGCAGGACAACAACGATCTCAACTTCTTTGATCCATTTGGCTTTGATCCCGACAACGACACCCTCCGCGTCAACGGGTTTGCCAATGACCGCGCCACCGAAACCACCTTCATCGAACCGCAACTGACCTGGCGCAACAGCCGTCATCGCGTCATTTTGGGCGCCAATTACGAGCACATCACGCTCGACGAAACCAACTGGTGGACCGGCCAAAACGGCTTCAATCAAGAAACCTTCGAATACCACTTTTACGAAATCAACATCAACTACCGTACCGGTGAGATCGTCAACCGCGACAACCCACTTTGGGTCACGCGCAACGAGACCTATCGCGGCGACAGTACCAATCGTTTTGTCTCATTGTTTTTCCAGCACGAGGTGCAGTTACACGACCGCCTCGAACTGATTTGGGGTGCGCGCTACGATCGTTTTAAACGGCGCGCGGCGATCACCAGCGATGTGGACTTTGACGGGACCTTGGATATCAACCCGGCCATCGAAGACGACGAACAAAACCTCGCGCCAAAAGTCGCGCTGAGCTACGCGCTACAGCCCAAAACGCGGCTATACCTTTCCTACGGCGAGGGTTTTAACGCGAACTTCGCGGCGGTATGGCAGTGGGATCCCAGCCTTTACCAACGCGGCAATACCGTCAAGCCGTCACGCGTGCGCAGTTACGAGCTCGGCCTCAAAAGTGCCGCTGCCGCGTTTTCCTATGAGCTGGCGCTTTACCACATGACCCAAACCAACCGCTTGGTGTTTTTGCCGAATCCGCAAGGTTTCGGTCCATCAGTGGCCGCCAACGCCGATGAATTCCGCAGCCAAGGTCTGGAATTTTCCACGCGTCTGCGCCTCACCGCCGGCATCCACGCCTACGCCGACCTCAGCCTGATTGACGCGGAATGGCGCCGCTACGAAGCCGCCAACCGCGATCTCGCCGGCAAACGCCCGACCGGCGTGCCCGAACACCAACTGTCCGTGGGCCTGCACGGCCGACTCGGTTCGAACTGGGCGGCCGACCTGTGGTTCGAACGCTTCGACGACTACGCCGTTACGCTGGATAACCGCGTCATCGGCGGCGGTTACCAACTGCTGAATGCGCGTTTGGGTTACCAAGCCGCGTCGGGCCGTTTTAAAGGCGTGTCACTGGTCGGGCGCAACCTACTCGACGAGACCTACGACGATCTCTTCGGCGCCACCAACCCGCAAAGCGCGCAGCCAGGTTTGCCCGCGCGCGTCTTTCTCACCCTCGACTTCGCCTTCTGAGGCCCGCACGGTGTCGGTCCGGCCCGGTTCCCTGCCCGGTCGGCCGTCGCCGTCCCCATCAACGCTTTCCTTTTTCTCGTTTTTTTGGCCCGCCAAGTCCGAGGTGCGCGCCTCAATCATCACATCCTGATCGTCAGGATCTACACGAGTCAATAGGGGGGCAAGATGCAGCATCAATCATCATCATTAAAATCACCGTTCGTCACCCGTGCCTATCCCCTTTTTTATCCGGTGGTGGCGAGCATCGTTTTTATCTTTATCAACATCGGCGTGATTGCCGCCCAATTAGAGGGTCTGCCCTGGTTGCTGGAATTCACGGTTGCTTGGGCCGGCATTAGCGTTCCCTGTTTGTGGTTTTTATGGGCCACCAGCGGCCGGGTCACCATCGATCAGCACGGCTTTACGTTGTCACGTTTCGGCAAGCAGCGCTTCATCAAAGCCGCCGACTTGGTCGGTGTTCACGTCCATAACCTGACCGACGCCGGCGCGCCCTGTTCGTTTCGGCTGCGTGGTAGCGACGGCACCAAGATCCATTTTCGCGTCGAAAAATCTCAAGCCGAAAACGTGGTAAACCGCGTTCAACATCACCTGGCGACTCGGCTCGCAACTGAAGAAAACATCAGGATTGGGAGCCAACCAAAACTGATCTTATCGCTGGTCGCAGTATTGCTCACCGTCCTGGTCCCCATGCTGTCGGACGACAGTATTTGGTTTGTGGCCGGCATGTTCCTGGTGGGCTATGCTTTGGCGACACTTTACGCGTTTCATTCAATGGTAAGGCTGACGCTGACGCCGACGGGTTTCACGACCGATTTTGTGGCTCCCTGGCGTGCAACCCGCCAATACGGCCGTGACGAAATCAAAGCGATTAACCTTTTTCAGGCCCATACGCCCCGAGGAAATAGAAGGGTCACCACCGTGATTAAATTGCAAAACGGTGCCAAACTCCCATTGGTCTCGGCAACTTGTGGTAACTTTTTTGCCTACTTCGCCCTGAAGACCTGGCGTGACCAAGCCTTGGCGGGAACCAACCCGTCCGGCACCGGTCGGTAGCTGCCAGAATTTAGCGCCGCCGCGTCGGCACCTCGTCCCGACGCGCGCCGCAAACCACCCGGCCTTCTTGCATTCAAAACGAAGCACCACGGCTAAGCTTAAACAAACCACGGCTCTCCCGCCTCGCGTAAGGCTTCAGCCGTGGTCAATCAATGAAGGGGGCCCGGCCGCCATGGATCCCAAACTAAGACATCGTGTCAGCGCCTGGCTGAAGCAATACGAATCCTTACCACGGGAGGAACGCAGCGCCTTTTTGGAACAGTGCCACCGGCGCGATGCCGTCACCGCCACCTTAATGCAAGAACTGCTGGACCACGCGCAAAAAAACGAAGACGGTCATTCAGATTAACCCGCGACGCCTTCGGCATGAGCCCTGTTTGACACGCTAACCGATTGGGCAATGTGCCAGGGTGCGCGACATCCTTTGTTTCAAATACTTTCAACCTCCCAAGGTATCCCTGGGTTTGGCTTAGCCAAACTCACAACCACTGGGTGAGGATCCACAGCTTTTAACCTGAACTGAGCGATTCGGGTGGATGAAATCGCGCAAATGGTTGGAGCGAAATGTGTTGGAAAAAGCACAGGCGTACTGGCAAGTACGGCGAGCATTTTTACGAGACGTTGCAGCCCAACGCTTGACGTTTCCTGCGTCAAGGTTTGACCCAGGAAACGTCAATAGTTGTGCGATTTCGCCGCCAAGAATCGCTCAGTTCAGGTTTAAGACCTGTTTCATTTTCAATTTAATATCACCGAGATCCATTAATTTCGGAGGAAGCCGAGAAAGATGAGCCGGTTGTTCCAAGTGCAACACAACGTGCAATCGTATTTTTTTTAGACTCTCACGAGCAAACTAATGTTCGTCATCACCAAGCCCGTTGAACGCGACACACACCAAACCAGCCAAGGTATCGCGTACTTTTTCCGCTATTTCTTGTGGCAATGCTGATGGTTTCGTGCGGGGATGCACTCGGTAGTCTTTGACCTCGACCAACCAGAGTTCGTCATTGCCTAAAGCCAGGAAATCTACAGCTTTCGCGCCACCTGCCAAAACGTTGATTCGGTTTCGGTAGAAAGCCCAATCATCATATTTTCGGGCTGGTATTTCAAAAGTAAAACGCAGTGATCCTTCTTCAAGAACACCTGGCCCGTTCATAGAAATGCCAAATAACGATCTGACTGAGAGAGTTCTTCATCAAGGACAACCAGCGTCTGAAGACATTCAATTGTATCGCCTTGTTCAACTGCTACCTCACCCTTGTCAAGCTTGAGACCAAACCAACGCTGCTGAACGTTTTCGTATTTTTTTTGGCACAAAAGTTCTATTTCACGCAGCAAAAACAATGAATGACTCGCCAAAAATACTTGGATGCCGCTATTGCAAAGCGCCAAGATGACCTCGGCTGTCTTTTTTACGAGTTTTGGATTTAAATTCGTTTCCGGTTCATCCCAAAACAAGTAGCCCTTATCCAACAAGGACCCCGTTGCGATCAGCCGCGCTAACATGGCGAGCTTTCGCAGGCCTTCAGCCACCAGAAACATTTCAACCGACCCGATACCGGGTGAATTCAGATAAAAGCGGCCGCTTTTGTCGAGCACGACCTTCCCACCCATGGCCTCTTCCAAAGGCGCGAGAACACTCGCCACCTTCTTCTCCCTCGCACCTTTTAGCGCCGGCGCACCTAAAAGAAGACAGGTATCGCGATAAGTCTCGGGAAACTCTAGGTAATGCTGGTCGTAAAGCGACACAAAGCCAGGATAAAGCGTTAATAGCTCACGGGTGGGTAGATAAACCGGTGTCTTTTCTTGCCACTTTTGCGCAAGTCCCGATATAGACACTTCCGTTTCGCTTTTCGTGGAGAAGTCAAAGGCACAATCCATCGCAGGATTCTCAAAGTGAAAATCCACAGCACAACGTCGAACCCCCTGACCACGACGTGCCAAACGCCCGAGTGATTCGGGACGGAAAACAGCGATCAGCTTTTCGGCGACACGACGCTGCAACAGCGATTTAGTCGGAGCTGGGTGAAGCCGACCGGTCTGACTATGAGCCGCAAGAACCGCATAAGCAAGTTTCAGCAAATGGGATTTACCGCTACCGTTCTCGCCGACAAAAACATTCAAGCCGGGTGAAAACTGCATTTCGGCGTGGGGAAATACGGTCAGATTTTCCAAATCCATATGCTTCAGCATGCAAACTCCTGTTCACCTCAAGCGGGCGGCTGTAAGGTGGAAAACGAGACCATTGCAACAGGGTGTAACGCACTGAAAAAGGTTAACCGACTTTATTAAAAAATCCAGCATATTTTCCATTGTCTTTCGCCCCAAACATTTAGCCCGCTACCGTCGACGCCCATCACACACTTCGGGACCTAACGATTGTGTGTGGTCCACAGGGTGAACCCTGTATATCGCCCGACAGACATCTTAAAACGATGGCTATCAAACCTAACGCGGCACGGGATTGCCTGGAAGGAGACGCGGGCGAGTGGCGGCCCGCCCGCGCCCAGCGACCTTAGCCGCCGAAGACTAGGTCGTTGATGCGATTTTCGACCCATTCCTGTTTGCCGCTCGAAGGCGTGGCTTCGCCCATCTTGGCGGCGTGATCGCGCAGGTCCGCCAAACTCAAGCGGCCCGCTTCGAATTCGCGACCCATGGCCGTTTCAAACGAAGCATAACGCTGCTCGCGCAATTGCTGCAGCGTGCTGTCGTGGTTGAGCTTGTGGGCAAGCACCAAGGCTCGGGCGAAGGCGTCCATCGCGCCGATGTGGGCGATAAAAAGATCCTCGAGATCGGTGGATTCGCGGCGTAGCTTGGCGTCGAAGTTCAATCCACCGCGTCCCAAACCGCCCTGCGCCAAGACGACCTGCATCGCCGCGATACAGTCATTCATGTCGGTTGGGAACTGATCGGTGTCCCAACCGTTTTGGGCGTTGCCGCGATTGGCGTCAATCGAACCGAGCATGCCCGCATCGGCACACATCTGCAACTCATGAGCGAAGGTGTGACCCGCCAAGGTGGCGTGGTTCGCTTCGATATTGAGTTTAAAATCGCGATCCAAATCGTGGTGACGTAAGAACCCAATCACCGTCTGCGCGTCAAAGTCGTACTGGTGGAACATCGGTTCCATCGGCTTGGGCTCAATCAAAAAGACACCCTTAAAACCAATTGAACGCCCGTAATCACGCGCCATTGTCAGGAAACGTGCGAAGTGTTCCAACTCGCGGCGGGTGTCGGTGTTGTTCAAACAAGCATAACCCTCACGACCGCCCCAAAAGACGTAGTTCTCACCACCCAAAGCCACCGTTGCTTCCAAAGCCGCTTTTACCTGAGCGGCGGCGTGAGACACCACCAAAAGGTCGGGGTTGGTGGCCGCGCCGTTCATGTACCGCGGATCGCTGAACATGTTGGCCGTCCCCCACAGCAGTTTGATCCCAGTCATCTGCTGGCGTTCTTTGGCCAAATCGGTCAGCACTTGCAAGTTGTGCTCGGACTCGCTCACCGATGCACCGGCCGGGGCTAGGTCACGGTCGTGGAAGCAGTAATAAGGCACGCCGAGTTTGGTAAAAAACTCAAACGCCGCGTCCAATCGCGCACGCGCTGCGTCCATGCTGTCGGCATGCCGGTTCCAAACGTAATCACGGGTGCCGGGTCCAAAGGGATCGGCGCCGGTGCCATGAAAAGTGTGCCAGTAGCAAACGGCGAAGCGTAAATGGGCTTCCATGGTTTGTTCGCCAACCATTTGGTTGGGGTTATAGGCCTTAAACGCCAACGGGTTATCTGAACCCGGGCCCTCGAAAGGGATGCGTTCAACGTTTGGAAAGTATTCGATATCACCTTTAAATACAGGTCTCTGCATGTGAAACTCCTCAACCAAATGGACTGTGTTAGGGATTAACGGTTAACGCGGCGCTTAAGGCGCGGTGCCGACTTGGTCGGCGAGACTAAAGTGGCGCGCGTGTTCAACGGCGCGGCGGTAGGTCTGGTAAACCTCGCTGTAAAGCGCGACGACATCGGCATCGGGCTGATGGCACCGGGATTCGTCGTAGCTGAGATGCGCTTTAACCATGGCCGGAAAATCAGCTTGGCCAATGCCTTCCACCGCAGCCAACGCCAGCAGCGCGGCCCCAAATGCGGCGCCCTGATCCTGATCGAGCATCACCACCGGCAGGTCGCAAATGTCGGCAACCATTTGACGCCAGGTAGGGCTCTGCGCGCCCCCGCCCGTCAACACGATCCGGCGTGTCTCCAACGAGAGTCGGCGCAGCGCGTCAATACCGAAGCGCAGCGCAAAGGTCGCGCCCTCCACGTTCGAACGCAGGAGATTGCGCGGCGAACCGTTAACCGCATCCAAGCCAATCATCCAAGCCTTGGCCGCCGGTAAATTGGGCGTGCGTTCTCCGTTAAAAAACGGCAGGGTGATGATGCCCATCGAGCCTGGCGGCGCGGCGCCAATCGCACTTTCGAAACGCTCAATGTCGTAGCCGAACAGGTTGCGACCCCACTCGCTGGAAACGGTGCAGTTCATGGTGCACAAAAGCGGCAACCAGCCACCGGTCGATGAGCAGAAGGCGGCGATTTCGCCCTGGGGATCCACAACGGGTCGATCCGAATAAGCAAACAAGGTCCCCGAAGTCCCCAAACTCATGGTCAAGCAGCCTGGCTCCAAGTTACCGGTACCAATGGCGGCCATCATGTTGTCGCCACCTCCGGTGGCAACGGGCGTGCCTGCCGGTAATCCGGTAAAACTCGCGGCTTTTCCGGTGAGCGTACCGACGATGGAGAAAGGCTCCACCAAAGGCGGCAGCCACGCGCGCAAGTCGCGCTCCCGATCAAGCGCATGCAGCAAAGGTTTGCTCCAATCGCGCGTGCGCACGTCGAAGAAGGCGGTACCCGAGGCGTCGCCATACTCCATGGTCATGCGTCCAGTCAGAAAGAAGTTCAGGTAATCATGGGGCAAAAGAACATGGCGAATTCGCCGGTACACATCGCCCTCAAACTCCTGAATATGTTTAAGTTTCCCGGCAGTATAGCCAGGTAACACAGGGTTGCCGGTGAGGTGGATGGCTTGCCCTTTACCGCCCAATTGAGCGTGTAACAATTGGCAACTGGTGGCGCTGCTGGTATCACACCACAGCGGCACAGCGCGCAGCGAGCGACACTCTTGATCGAGCAACACCAAGCCATGCTGTTGCCCGGAAACGGCGACGGCGCGCACCGACTGCTTGAGGTCGCCGTCGACGGCGTCAAGTGCCTGCGCCAAGGCATCAACCCACCAGGACACCTCTTGCTCGGCCACCCCGCCGGGGGCTTGCCGCAGTTGCAGCGGTGCGGAAACATTGGCAACCAATTGTTTGCGTTGGTAATCGTAAAAAACCACTTTGAGTGATTGGGTGCCGAGATCAATGCCCAAAACCGTGTGCATTAGAAGTCCTCCCCTTCAGCATCGTGTCGTGCCGAGTAGATTTCGCGAATTTGCTGCATGTGCTGTTGCCAGGCCAAGCCGGCGGCCCAGGGCACGACGGAATTAGCGCGGCGACCGTGGCGAATATCGGCACAAGCAGCCTCAATTTGGTAGTCGAAGCCGTAATGGTCGCGGGGTGCGTGAAAGGCGTCGACTTGCTGTTCTAATTGGTAGAGGTAACATGATTGGGCGCGCCAAAAATCGGGAATCGAGATCCAGCCTTTTTCACCGATAAGATGTGCATAATTAGGCAGTTTGGCAGCAAAGGAAGTCGCCAAGCAGGCGCTCAAACCATGCTCATACTCAAAGATAGCGCTAACATCTTTTTCGACGCCGTTGGGCGCTAATTGGCCGGACGCCAAAATTGCTGCAGGATGGCGGCCGGTCGCCAGCCACGCAAAGGCCACCGGGTAAATGCCCATTTCCAGCAGGCAACCACCGCCCAGTTCGCGATCGTATTCGCGCCGCGCCGCATCGTATTCAATCGGGTAACCAAAATCGGCGTGGACACGCACCAGCTTGCCGATACGACCCGCTTCCAGCCAGGACAGTGCGCGGCGAATCGCCGGCAAAAAGTAGGTCCACATCATTTCCATCAGGTAAACGTCATGGTGTTTGGCGAGCCGCGTCATTTCGCGGTATTGGTCGGGATTCAGCACCATCGGCTTTTCGCACAAAACGTGTTTGCCGGCGGCCATGGCGGCGGCGGCTTGTTCCAAGTGGTGACTGTGCGGGGTGGCGATATAGACGGCATCGACATTGTCAGCCTCAAACAACGCCTGGTAATCGCCGTAGGCGTCGGGGATTTGGTAGGTGGCCGCAAAGGCAACCGCACGATCCCGGTCGCGAGCAGCCACGGCGACAAGCTCGGCCTGCGCCACGCGCCCACAATCAGCGGCAAAGGCACGGGCGATTCGACCTGCGCCAATGATGCCCCATCTTACCTTTTCCATGGTGTTCTCTCCTGTGCCGAGATCGTCGGACGACCCGGCGCGAAATCACTCAGGCAACCAGGGCCTGATCTTGAGGTTCACGACCGCTGCCGCCGCGTCCGGCGTGAGGGCCGGTTAGGTCTTGTTCGAGTTGCTCGAGTGACTTACCTTTGGTTTCCGGCAAAATCCAAATCACCAACACCACGCCGAACAAGGCAAAGGCACCGTATAGGGCAAAGGTCACGGCCGCACCGAGGTTGGCCAATTCCCAGGGAAACAAAAACTGGACGGCAAAGCTGACCAAACTGTTAATGGCACCAACAAAGGAGATGGCCATGCCGCGAATGTGGTTGGGAAAGATTTCCGCAAACAAGACCCACATGACCGGGCCCAGGGAAATCGCAAAAGATGCGACAAAACCAAGGATGCCGATCAACACCAACCAAGGGTTCATTTCAATTGAAGCCGCCAGTAATGCCGCTTGGTGGCGACGCGCGTCTTCGTGCCCAATCGCCTCGGCCAAGGCGCGTTTGAAGGCCACATCGCTGTCAAAGGTTTGCCCCACCAGCGGTTGCAAGGCGGCGGTCGCTACCGGAATCTCGTGGAGGCGTTCGGGTTTGAGCACAAACTTGGCGGCACCAAACCCGTAAGCGCAAAGCGCCATGCTGACAAAAATACCAGTTAAGCCACCGATAAGCAGCGGCTTACGTCCGAGTTTATCGATTAGCGCCATGGCAATTAAGGTGAACACGACGTTTATGATGCCGACGCAAATCGCTTGCGCAAAGGCGGCATCCGTTCCCACGCCGCTTTGCTCGAAAATACTCGGCGCATAAAAGTAAATCGCGTTAATGCCGGTGATTTGTTGGGCGATGCCGACAATCAAACCAATCGTCAACGCGAAGCGCAGTTTCTTAGAGAACAGCTCGCGCAAGTGATCCATCAAACCTGGCTGGTGTTGGCTTAGACCGGCTTTGACGGTTTGCAAATGGGCGCTGACTTGGTCCGGAGCCGTAAATCGAGCCAAGACGGTTTCAGCTTCGCGCTCACGGCCGGCGACCACCAACCAACGGGGGCTCTCGGGAATGAAAAACAACAACACGAAGTAGGCGCCGGCCGGCAAAATTTCCAAACCCAACATCCAGCGCCAAACGGCGTCATCCATGCCAAGGCTCGCCACCCAGGCGTCGGGCCGACCGCTGAGCTGTAAGAGGAAGTAATTGGCAAAGTAGGCGGCAGAAAAACCCACCATAATATTGAGCTGGTTAATCGAAACCATCTTGCCGCGCAGGGCGGCGGGTGAAATTTCGGCAATGTACATGGGGGCAATCATCAGCGAAGCAAAGGCCAAACCACCGATGAAACGCGCCAGCACCAAAGCTTCATAACTGGGCGCAAAAGCCGAACCCACCGCTGAAATCAAATACAAAAAGGCGATGATTTGCAGAATCTTGCGGCGGCCAAAGGCGTCCGCGGCGGTGCCGGCAACAGCGGCGGCGAACAAAGCACCCAAGGTCGGCGCGCTCACCACAAATCCCTGCTGCCACTCGTTGAGACCAAACTCACCGGTCACAAAACCAACCACCCCGGAAATCACCGAAGCGTCAAAACCAAAAACGAAACCGCCCAGCGAAACCACGGTAGCGGTGAACAAAACCCGTTGCGCGGCGGTCATGAAACGCGCTCCTGAACCACTTGGTTGGTGGAGAATTGGTAGCGCATGGTGCGGTAAACACAGATGTCGGTGACATCGAGGGGGACCTGTTCGGGAACCGCGCGGAAGTTGGTGGACACACGGGGACGGTCGCCGACCGGCGTGACGCGATGCCAAGCGTGGCCGTGGAGCAGCAACAAACTGCCTTTGCGCGGCGCCAAAATGACCTGATTGGGCAACGCCTCGTGACCATCACCGACGGGCAACAGCCCAAAGGTGTGGCTGCCTGGCACAACCACAACTTGGCCACCGTTGGCGGGGTCAACGTCTTGGGTGTACACCAAGCGGTTGAGATTGTAAACCGGCGGCTCATCCGGTGGGCAGTCCTGATGCCAGGCTTGGCCACGGCTTTGCGCCTTGGAGAACATCACCATGCAACCCAAGCTCTGCCAGCCTTTGCCCAGCAGGGCTTGCGTTAAAAAATTAAGTGTGGCGTGCTGCGAGAGGCGCTTAAAAGACGCGACGCCTTCTTGCATTGGGAACCAGGGAATCACCTCAGTCGCGGCTTTATCGAGAAACTCGTCGTTGTGGAAGTGATCGGGGTCGTAACCAAAGTGGTCAAAAATCTCAAAGTGCAGGTGATCCATTTGATCGCCGTCAAAAAAGTCGTCCAACAGCAGGTAGCCCTGCTCACGAAACTGAAGAACCCATTCTCCAATCATGGCTAATACTCCTTTGGCCCGTCGTTGCGAAAACCGAGCTGTTCGAACAAGTTCGGGCCACCGTGCAACCACACTTTCTCTTGCATGGTCTCGCGCCAGTAGGTAGCAATGCGTGGATCGATCTCAAGGCGGCTGTCACCCCAAAGCCCGGATTCGTAGGGCGGTCCCCACATGCCTTGTTTATCCCAGTAACAATTAATATAGGCGACGCCACGCACGAGGTCGGCGTTTTCAGCGATGGTTTTGAAAAAGGGCATGTACCACTCACGCCAAATCATCTCGGCACTTTTGGGGACGACATTTTCACCGGAAGGGCCGTCGATGACGGCGCCAATATTGGCGTTTTTCTTTTCCTCAATGAAGTAGCCTTGTGGGGCGGCCTCGCAAATAAAAACCGGCTTGCCACGCTTACGCGCGAAGGTAAATAATTGCTCGAGCAGATCTTTTTGCGTGTGAGGCGCCTTGGGATTGCTGCCGCCTTCATCAAGCCGCAAAAACCACGAGCAGCCAACCCAATCAACGTAGTCGTCACCGGGATACCAAATCCCAAGGTCCGCTTCAAAGCCGCCGTCAATGCTATCGTCAGCGGGTGAGGTGCTGCTCTGCCATACATAAGCGGCGTTGGTAACACCGGCCTTGCGCAGATGGTCGACGATGCGGCGCCAAGCCGCGACGTAACGCGTTGCGTTGTTGTAACCGCCATTCCAAGCACCGTCGAACTCATACCCGATGCGCAGAAACACCGGCTGATCGAGCTTCTTCAAAAAAGCGGCGAGTTTCTGAATTTCGGCATCGAATTCACCACCAATCAAACGCGCCAAGCCGTTTTCGGCCTGCTGTTCGGCCAGCTCAAGGCCGATGGCCAGGGTGGACTGGGGGTAAGCGGCCGCCGAGGTCCAGGCGTTGTAACGGCCCGCACGCCACCAGTCGGCGTCACGTGAGGTCGGCACCAGGTCGTTGTCGAGACCCATGCCACCGTATTCCTTGGCGGGATTGCGCAGGTGGTATATCGAAAAATAAGTCGTAATCCCTGCGGGAACGGGAAACTGACCACTGCCGACATAACCCTGCACCGATTCCAAATCTTGGCCGATGATCATTAGACGGCGGCCGTCGGGCGGTAAAAACTTGGCGGCACGCACCGCGGGGGCTCGCGTGGGCGACGGCTTCAAACCACCGGCAGCCAACACCGTCCAAACAGAACAAAACAACCAACATACTGCAAAAATCCGCATGAGTCTCGTCCTCCAATCACCCGAAAATCGTGCTCGCGGCTCGCGTCCGGCGCTCGCGACTCGCGTCCGGCGCTCGCGACTCGCGTCCGGCGCTCGCGACTCGCGTCCGGCGCTCGCGGCTCGCCGCGCGGTCGAAAATCGCTGAACCCTATGTCAGCGGCTTTCGACCGCGCGCGTTGTCTGCGCGCACCTTGTCGACGATGGGATTGGGCCTGTCGCACCAAGCCTCATGGGCCGTGCCGACTGGCGGTTGCGGTTGAGCAAGGGATTCGTAAAATTTCGCGTCGGGACTTGGTCGTTGCAAAAATTCAAACCCGAATGGGCCGCGACGACAAGTTTTTTTGTCTGGAAAAAAAGGGGGCGTGTCGGCTTCCCTCGACACGCCCCGAGGGAGATTTCCGAAGGGGGGCTTCGGAAAATCAGAAAGGAGTTTGCTTTGTAATCGCTTGCTTCCACCGGTCAAAAACGCTGCTGTAAAAAACAGGAGACTGACGTTTTTGCGGCCTTCGGACGGCGCCTTCCCGGCAACGTGAAACAAATGATTACATTCCAGCGCGGCGAGCCCACGGCCGCTCTCTACCAAAAAACCGTGGGCGCACCGTTCTAGAACAATGTCCGAAAGCGGAGACCGAACTCACGCGGCGCTTCGTAGACATAGGTGGGAATGCCACCCGTGTCGAAACGCTCGTGAGAGCGGACATCTTCGTCCAACAGGTTGGTGCAGAACAACTCGACGTCGTACTTGGCGCTACCGTACCGCAGGAACAAATTCAGCTTCAGTGAAGCGTCTTGCTCGTCACTGAATAAGTTGGTTTCGTCACTCGCCAAGCCCAGGCTACCGGCGGCGACGCCGCTCAGGTTCTCGTTGGTCAAGTGATAGGAGGATCGATAGTAGGCATTCACCGTCGGCGTCAGCGTCGCGCCGCTGTTGAGCGCCATGATGTAGCTGTAGGTCGCGTTCAGGGTGAAGTCCGGGGTGTTTTTGGGATTATTGCCTTCGTAATTCTCAACGGGGCACGGGTTACCGCCGCCGAACCGTTGTTCGCATTGGACCGAGCTGCTTGAGAGGAAGTTTTTGAAGGTGGCGTCAACCCAGGTGAAGTAACCACCCAGTTGGTGTTGTGGCAAGGGCGAGTACTGGTACTCGAACTCGATGCCCTGCACGTCGAGACCGTCGATGTTGGCGACAAAGAACTCGTTTTGATCGGGGAATACGTTGTCATCGAGGTCGGTAAAACCACCGCCGGTGCCGCAACCAATTTCCTGCTCGCCGGGATCATCGGCGTCACCGTCACCGTTGAGGTCGCAGAAACGATCACCCAAACCGAGGATGGCCGCTTCCTGTTTGTTTTCGAAGTCCATGTAGTAGTAGTTGACCGAATAGCGCAGGCGCCCGTCGGCGGCTTTGCCCTTGGCACCAATTTCATAGCTGATGGTTTCCTCGGGCACCAAGGGAATCGCCAACTGTTCATCGGTGCGCAAGACGCGAATACGCGTGTCGAACAAACCGGATTTGTGGCCGGTAGCGGCCGACATGTACAGCATGGTGTCGTCGCTGAGGTTTAAGTTAAAACCGGCACGCCAATCGTTGTAGGAAAAACCCTTTTCGTTGGTAAGGTCGTCGATACGGCAGTCTTGGCCGTACAAGCCGGTGCTGCTGTCGCCGTCCAGGTCACCCACCAATATTTGGTGGGACACGTTACCCAGTGCGCCGCCGTCGGCACAGGCCGGATTGCCGGTACCGGGTCCGTAAGAACCCCCATCGCGGTTGCCGCGATCATCTTCGGAACGGCGGTAACCGGCAAAGATCGACAGGCGCTCATTGGCTTGATAGGTCATGTCGGCGTAAGCGGCCTTGGACTCGGCCCAAATGTCGGGTTGGTGGAACAACACCCAACCGAAAGGCGGAAAATCGACACCAAAGGTACGCTGGTTGCTCTCGTCAAAGTAGTAGCCACCCAAGGTCCACTGGAACTTGCCGTCGTGGGTTGAGGTAAAGGTCAGGTCGTGCGTGTTGCTTTCGTTGATCCAAGGATCGTCGTAGAACACAATTTGAATGTCGATGCCACCGTCAATATCTTGCACCAGGGTTTGCTCGAACTGGCTGCGCCCAAAGGTGTAGCGCACGTTCATGACACCGTCGATGTCGTAGCTCATCACCGAACGGAAGTTGTCGATGGTCATATCGAGCCGCGAGGGATCGCTGCTAACGGCGGTCCAGGGATCGCTCTCAACTTGACGACGCTGCTCGGCAGTGAGGAAGTTGTCGCTGAGGATGCGTTCGGTGTCGAGTGAAAGCGGATTGCCAGGGGCATTGTCCTCGAACTGCTCGTACGCCGCGTACCAACTGAACGACGACGACGGCTGCCACAAAGCACTGATACGGAAGGCTTCCTCGTCGCGCGAACCGGCCGAACCGGGGCCGTTGAACAAGGGATCGCCGAAGTTCTCGCGGTAGGTGGGTTTAATGCCGGCGTTAATCGGCAAAACGCTGTCGTCGCGAATGAAGCTGTAGGGACTGTCACGCTCAATCTTGACGTAATTGGCACGTAACGCAAAGGTTTCGTCCACCGGCAAGTTGAGCATGGTGCGCAACGCACGGCCGTTTTCATTGGAGGTTTCCAGCTCAACCGAACCCTTCAAGGCGTCGAACTCGGGCCGTTTGGTTACGATATTAATCGAGCCCACGGTGGCGTTGCGGCCGGACAAAGTCCCTTGCGGTCCGCGCGAGACTTCGACACGTTCAACGTCGTAAATCATCTGCAAGGCGGCCTGGGCACGCGCGGTGTAGACGCCGTCGACATTGAGAGAGACGTTGGGTTCGCCGGTTTCGACATAGGTCGAGTTACCAATGCCGCGCATGTTAATTTCCACCGAGCCTTGGCCGTCGGTGCCGGTATCGCGAATTTGCAGGGAGGGAATCAACACATTCATGGTGGAAATGTCGTTGATGTTTTGAGTTTTGAGCTGATCTTGGTCGACGGCGGTAATCGCAATCGGGGTTTTGGAGAGTTTGGTGGCACGCCGTGTTGCGGTGACTACCAAATCTTCTTCAATGGTTTGCTGTTTGGCTTTTTCGGCGGCGGCACCGTCGGTTTGGGTCGGGGCCTCTGCCGCGGTTTCGGCGGGCTCGTCGGCGGCGGTTAATTGGAAACAGGGGGCGGCACAGATCATGAGTACGAGAAAGGTAAGATAGGTTATGAAACGACGCATGTTTATTGCTCCATAGGGGAATCAAGCATGACGCCACAACCACAAACTGTTGGGCGGAGCACAGCATAAAACGCATACTATGTTTGGTATCAATTAATGAACCCAATCGGTTCAGTCATGAATAAAGATTGATCGACCCTTGGGACGACACCCAAAGACGGACCTCTCCCAACACGAGGGCGGGCGGCAAACAGGTAGTACTAGCAAGGACAGTTGACCCGAGTCGCAAAAATGTCACCGGGAACGACGAAATCAGTACCGCCACAAGCAAGCAGTACCGTGGCGCATATCCGTCGATCAAAACAACGGGACCCTTAGGTTCGTTTTTTGATCGGGGCTGACAGATACGCAGCGGGGTCGCCGTTGCGACTGAAACCACAGGGCGCGTCTTCGCCGACAAGCGTCGCGGCACGATCACCGCACACCGACACCCTTGGATCGTCGGAAATACCTAAACTGAGCAAATCTTGGCGGCGCAATCACACAACCATCACAAATGTTTGCATTCATCTGAGTTGCACACTTTAGATAACAAATCCCTTTACGTCATACTACCGGTTCGTTTTTTTCCATAGCTGTAAACGTCTCACAACGAGCTCGTCGCGATCATGGCAAAACTTCTGCTCAAACCAATCATCCAAACATCAAAGCAAGGCGCTCTGATGGGTTTCGCAACACCGTCACGCTGGATTAAGCATGGGTAAAGGTCTTCTTTGGAACCCCAAGTCGATTACCACCCACAGCGCCTGAGCGCTTTGACCGACAATCGCACAACGCGTCACAAAGGCGGCGGTCGGTTCAGGGACTCCCCTTCCGGCTTCAGCAAGCCTGCTCGTCGTCGCAAGCAGCGAGGCCCGCCAACCGAACCGCAAGGAAGAAGCATCGACCCGTCCGATCCACGCTTTGTTAACGCTAACATAGAATCTACGCCCATCCCGTCTCCCTGTCAACCCTCCGATGGCGAAAATTTCAGTCTTTCGTGATATACCGCTTGCTCGCGCCTTCACGCCGAACCCAAACCCGTGCCTCGGCAACCTTGGCGAACCCCAATCAAACCAAACAAGTATTTTGTTTTAATCAACTTAACTAAACACAAGTCTCGCCTTTCAGGCATAACAGGCGCCACCAAGGCGCCCGCTTGCCGGCCGCCACACAGCAGCGGTTCGGGCCAAAACCGGCCTTAAACGCGAAACGGCCGCCTCAAAAGGGCGGCCGACGAGCAAATTGATAGCGATCACATGATTTGGTGGGCCACATCGCCGCACCAAAACCCGCTTTAGGGTGCGGCGGCCGTCGCCAATACGCCGGCTTAACCCCGCTTTGGCGCGGCAACCGAATCGCGTTTCACCAATTCGAAATCGAGTTTGTGGCGCAGTTCCGGTGAAAATTCAGGATCTTTGTTCTTTTTTAATAATTCGGATAGCATGTCGAGTGCCGCCCCGGCCATTTTGGCGATCGGCTGACGAATCGTGGTCAGCGCCGGCCAAATAATCGAGGCCGTCGGCGTATCGTCAAAGCCGACCACGGATAGGTCGTCGGGAATGCGCAGGTTGTAACGCTGAGCATTGGCGTACACGGCGGCGGCCATGTCGTCGTTACCCGCGAAAATCGCGGTCGGCCGCACCTTTTCGCTTAACAAACGCTCGGCGGCGGCAAAGCCGGATTTGTAACTATAAAAACCCTGGACCACCCTCAATTCATTTACAGCCAAGCCATTAGCGCTAAGCGCTTGGCTGAACCCTTGAAAGCGCAGCCGGCTGGATTCCTGGTTAGGGTGGCCGCAAATGAAACCGATATCGGTATGGCCCGCCTCGAGTAAATGACAGGTCATTTCGTAAGCCGCTTGGCGGTCGTCCATGTAGACCACCGGCGTATCCGGCATTTGGTTGTTGGGCGAAATACAGACATAAGGCATGTCGAACCGACGCAAAGCAGCCAAGACAGAGGGGTCGTCACAAACCGGCGGCGGCACAATCACGCCGTCGAGATGCGAGCCACTCAAACGCCGCGTCAACTCGTCGGCCCACTGCGAGGCGTCGGCCCCACAAGACTGCACCACCAAGTGATAACCTTTTTCGTTACAGCGCTCTAGAGCACCCAGAAGCAATTCAGACATGTAAGCGGCGCTAGGGTTGTCGTAAATTAAGCCCAAAAAGTAGGACTGCGCCGCGGCGAGGTTGCGCGCCGAAATGTTGGGTCGATAGCCCAACTCGCGGACCGCGTTCATCACCTTCTCACGGGTGGCGGGTTTAACCGAAGACTCGTTGTTCAGCACGCGCGACACGGTCATCATCGACATACCGACATGTTCGGCGACATGGCGCATGGTGACACTGCCACTGTCGGCATTCGCTTTACTACCATTCTTTTTGCGCGGCACAAGGACCCCCAGCATTGCATCCCAAATAGAGTTATCAACGATAACCAAGGGAGAATTAGCAATTTTTCATCGTTCAAGCTGAGTTTTGTCGGACCAAAAGAACCGCGACAGTCACGCAAAACGCAACCGCCTCAATCGACGTCAATAGAAACACGACCCAAGAAATGAAAACAACCTGGCGATCACCCTCGTCAAAACCCTATAGCTTGTCGGTAAAACACATGAAATAAATGGATTAACAGCCAAACAACCAAACATACCGGTTGCCAACCACGCAAACAACGAAAATACCGACAATGCGGTTAACCCGTCAAAACCAAGCAACATGCCAGGTTAGAAACAACGGGCTGCAGGTTCGGCCAACGTGGATTGAATTACGCTAACATAAAATGCGGCAAAATCCATCCACGACATACCATCTTTACCATGTTTCATTAACAAAATGTTGCGATTCGGTGGTCTGTCGCCGACCACACCTTCGCAAAAAAGGGCTCCGATCACCGCGGTGACCGGAGCCAAGCTCTCTCCTGATAGAACCGGAACAAAGCGGTGGTTTCGTGTGGGCGGCGGGCGGAACCCATCGCTCGCTCGCCGCCCGGCGCAACGGTTGCCGGCAGCCCCGCCGCACAACCACGCCTTCACGATTTCAACCTCATTCTTCTCCGTGACCCACTTACAGCGAGCGCACGAAATTGATCAAATTCTGCTTGTCACTACCGCTGAGCGCATTAAAGGCGGCACGCGCCGAAGCACCGTCGCCACCGTGGCGGCTGATCACGTCGCGCAGTGTCCGCGAGGCACCGTCGTGCATGAACAGCAACGCGCGGTTGTTCTGTTGCAGCAAGCGAATATTGTGGCCCAGGCCCCACAGCGGCGCGGTACGGAATTCGCCCTCGCCCAGGTCCCAGGTTTTCATGTCGGTGTAAGGACGCAGTTCCAAGTCACGCAGGTGCGCGGGCGCGTCGGGACGCGTGCGCTGAACCGGCGTGTGACAATCGGCACAACCGATTTCAGTGAACAGAAGGTCCCCTTCAGCAACGCCGGGACGGTCGTAGGAACCGGGATCACGAGCGGGCACCGTCAGCAACTCGGTGTAGGTGGTCAACAGTTCCAACACGCGGCCTGGCAAATCGTCGGGATTAACCTTGTGATCCAGTTCCAGGGCATTGCGAACTTGGATTGCAACGGTCGGTGCCGAACCGTCCCACGCGAAGCCGGCCTCGCGATCCACAATGGTCTCCAACAACTTGACGCCGAAGGTCGGCGGCGGCAAACGCGGCCCGTTAGGCGTATCGATGATTTCTGAACCACGACCGTCGCGGAAGTGGCAGTTACCACAGGTCCGTTCACCGATCTTGACTTCGTCGAAAGTGGTCGAACCCTGTTTCTTAGGATCAATACCGTGGAACAGGTGGTGACCCAAAATAAAGTCGTCAACCTGATCTTCGCTGTGAATGGTGGTAAAGGGCTGGGTGAAGATGGCGTTGTATTCCAAGTCAGAATAAGCCCCGCTGTCGGAAAGAATCATGGTGGTCGACGCTTTACCGGCGGGGTTTAGACGCGGATCGCCGTAGTTACCCCAACCGAGACCAACGGTGTAGTATGAAAAGTCGTTGTAGGTTTGGGCGCCGGTACGGCCGGCAACAGCGGTAATTTCAAACTGAATGACTTGACCGTAGCTGAAGGCATTGCCAAAGCCGGGGTTTTGGCTGACGGCAAAGAACTGCTGCCCATTGGGACCCCCGGCCGTGTTGCGCATCGATTCAACGCGCAGCACGCTGCCGTCAATGTCGAAACCCAACTGAACGTTGCCAGGCGAATCGTCGACCCAAATGTTGTAGCGGTCGAGATTGCGCAACAGGTCGTTGTTGTGTTGTGCGTCGAGCAAAGCGGCCGTAACGCCGTCGTGGGAAACTGGGTGACGCATGCGCATCCAGTTGGCCGAACCGTCGGTGAACGAAGGATAGGCGTTTACGTCGACTTTGGGCCCTTTGGTGGTGAACAAACCGGTGTACATCCAGCGGTGTGCCGGGTTGTTGTTGAGGGAGTGGGTCACGTGCTGGTAACGGAAGAAGTAGTTGAAATCGCCCTGCACCGGAACGGTGGCACGCCCGTTAACCACGGGTATCCGTTGAAAGCTGTGGTTGTTATTGGTGGAAACGTACATCTCCAAGTCGGCGTCGCCGGCGGCTTTTTGAATGCCCGCGCCCCAGCGCCAAGTCAATGTCCCGCCTTCTAAATCGAAGGCGAAGCCGTATTCCGTGGGCGCAGCGCCGCTGCGCGGGGTGCGCAGGGCCGCCGGCGGATTGGCACGCGGTGTCGGGCCGACACGGCCACCGGTCAACGAGTTAGACGTCCAGTCCAAGTGGGCGAAATCGGGGTCGACAGGACCGCCGTCACCACCATCGCCACCGTCACCGCCATCGCCGCCGTCACCATCGTCGCCACCAGTATCCGAGCCGGTCCAGGTGTAGCTATAACGCGGGAATGCGTCGGCCGAGAAACCGGGTATTTTGAGCTGCGCGGTGTAGGTAGCACCGGTCTGCAAGTTCTGGTGAAGGTACTGCCAACGGCCGTTACTGAACTCGGCAGGATAACAGTCTTGTTCTAAGTTCTTACAGTTATAGAAGGTACCCTGGGTCGGCCAAGCGGCATCAGCAGCAAACCAAATCAAGGCTTGGCCTTGACCAACCGCTTCAACACCAAAGGCCGCGTCGCCTGGCCCGTCTCCTTCGACCTCAAATCCCTCACGAACAGTACTTTGGCTATCCAAATCATCCGTAGCAACGACGCGCAACTGATAGGCGCCGGCAACCAGCGGACCGATCGTCCAGGTGTAAGGAGCCTCGGTCAAAAAGCCGGCGGAGACCTCGGCCATGGACGGCGCCGTATAGAACAGTTCTACTTGAGTAACGCTGCCGTCGCGGTCACCCGCATCGACACTGACGGTGATCTCGCCCTCGACAACGCGTTCCCCGTCAATCGCTGCAAAAGCGACCTCGGGCGCTTGGTTGCCAGGCACTGAGAGTGTGACATCAACCGCGTCGCTGCCGGTCGCGTCGCGGTCGTCGACAGCCACGGCACGAAAGCGGTAGGTGCCGGCGAGCGTGTCACCCACGACCCAAGCGTAGGGAGGATTGTCGAGCGTCCCCAGCGAACGTTCACTACCACGCGGTTCAGTGACGTACAGGGTAACACCGGCGATGGTGCCGTCTACATCGGCGGCATTGACGGCAACAGCCAAAGCGTCGCCGGCATCGGGCAACGGATCTTGAACTTGAATTTGTGCGGTCGGTGCTTGGTTCACACCATTATCACCACTGAACAGAACAGAGGCCGGCTGCGAAATGTATTGGCCGCGGGCATTGTCCTGAACCTTGATTTGAATTTGGTAGGTGGTGCCGGCCTGGAGGTTCTCGACCGCCCGTTCGTAATAACCGTCGACCTTCTGACCGGTCATGCAGTTATCACCTAAGCAGACATAGTTCCAAGAACCGGTCCAGCCTTCGTCTTCAAAGTAGATGACGCCCGAGGTCGGGCCGGTGGCACGAATACCGTAATCGGCAGCTAATACGGTGGTGAAACCGAAGAAGAAGGCGCAAAGCAAGGTCAGGCGCAAACACAAGCTGCGCCGCCACTGTTGGGGAACTGAAGCGTACTTTCTCATTTCTCGTTTCCTCATTTTATTAGAAGGCAAAAATATGTCCGAATGTATGGGTCACAGGGGGCACAGCACGGCCACGCGGGCGGACCTCCCCCGCAAAACCGGCGCCGCAAGCACGGCACAGAATCCCCAAGTGTCGGCAAACAGGGATCGCAGCGAATCGCAGGCACACCTCGGCCGGCGTGGAAGGAAAACCCCGACCCCGGCAAGCACCGGAACGCGGGCGCAGCAACGCCACACGAGTGACCCAAAAGGCACGGGTCGGCAACCTCCCCCGAGGTAAAACAAGCGATCAAGACACAGCGAACCCATGCGGTCGCGATTCCCGATAGCCGCGACCGACTGAAACAGAACAATGAACTCGGCCGGCAAACCGAGCGAACCGAGCCACATGATTTGAACCGCCACGCCCCCGGCGCCCCCGTTCCCAATGACGACCGGCAAGACGATCCAAAGATCGCGTCGTCTGCAAAAAATGCACGCGCGTAAGGGGGGACATGGAAGAAATGTGATGGTTACCAAAAGCGGCATCGGTAAAACCGAAAAGGACGAAGACAGGGCAAAGTGTCAGCGCACCGAGCCAAACAAACCGACAACCGACAAACAGACGTCAGTTGCAGGAAAACACCCGTAACCCATTGGCCGGCAACCAAAAGAAAAGCGGAACCGGCATCGGTGCGGTATGAGCATCATTAAAAAGCAATTGGGTTAAAGTTTATGTTAGCGCTATCACGAATTTCAAGTCCCAATTGCCGATTTTTTGTTTTTTCTGCTTTTTTTCACCCAACACCACAGCCTTTCCCAACACACCTTGTTTCCCTCATCCCCACGCAACGCCACGCCACTCGCCCGCTTCTCATCCAATTGGTTCCGTTACGAGGTATACTAGCGCGACAAGATAACCATCAAGCGCGAGGTTGGCTGCCGTCACATGCGGCCCGACCCGAACCGACTTCGGGCCTCGCGTTTCACGACAAAGATCCGGCGTCGACATCGCCCCGGTCTTTGTTGCTCCCGCTGGAGATTGGGGCCGCTAAGCCTGCAGGCCCACCGCGCACCGGCCGGACATCGGTCGTCCCTGCGCGCCAATACATTAGGAAGGTGAATGATGCCAATGAAACCAGACCGTAATTTGGGACTTGAATTGCTGCGTGTAACCGAGGCCGCCGCGCTGGCCGCCGCCCGTTGGGTCGGTCGCGGTCAAAAAGAATCCGGTGACGGTGCCGCCGTTGACGCCATGCGCATGATGTTGAGCACGGTAGAAATGGACGGCATGATCGTCATCGGCGAAGGCGAAAAAGACGAAGCACCCATGCTCTATAACGGCGAAATGGTCGGCGACGGCAAGGGCGCGCCCTGCGATGTTGCGGTTGATCCGGTTGAAGGCACCAATCTGCTCGCTAAAGGTCTGCCCAACAGTATCGCCGTTATTGCGGTTGCACCGCGTGGCGCTATGTGGAATCCCGGCCCTGCTTTTTACATGGATAAATTGGTAGTCGGCCCCGAAGCGGCCGGTAAGGTCGACCTCGACGCCCCCGTCAAAGACAACCTGGAAGCCATTGCCAAAGCCAAAGGGATTACGATTGAAGAAGTGACCGTCGTGTTGCTGGAACGGGAGCGCAACCTCGCCAAAATTCGCGCCATCCGCGAAGCCGGCGCCCGTATTCGTTTGATTAGCGACGGCGACGTCGCGCCGGCCCTGATGTCGGCCCTGCCAGACACCGGCGTCGACGCGGTGATGGGCATCGGCGGCACGCCCGAAGGCGTTATCACCGCCTGTGCCGTGCTCGGCCTCGGCGGCGAAATGCAAGGTCGCCTGGCGCCACAGTCCGAGGACGAACACCGTCGCGTCGTCGAAGCGGGCTACGACCTCAAGGAAACACTGTCCCACTCCAAACTGGTTTCCAACCAAGACACCTTCTTCGCCGCCACCGGCATTACCCACGGTTCCTTCCTGGGCGGGGTGAACTACACGCGCACCGGCGCCACCACAACCTCGCTGGTGATTCGCTCGCACTCGGGCACTTGGCGCAAAGTGCAGTCGCACCACAAATGGGAAAAGCTCAGCAAAATCAGCGCAATTCCTTACCACAAAGAAAGTTAAGTCGCCGACACCCGCGCCCCGTTTCCATCTCAAACGCCGTGAACCCTCAATCGGGTTTGCGGCGTTTTTCTATGCCCACGCACAACCAACGGCGTCCTGTTCAGGTCAAGTGACGCCTTGCGCGCCGGCCACCCACACCCGCACGACCAAGAAACCCAGCGACATCGTGCCGATCACCGGGCAACCCACCCGGTCCGCGCGGGATAGGTCACCGGAGCAACACCTTGACCGCCGCATCGCGGAAAAAAAAACAGGGCCGCGCCGTGGTTTGCCCTTCTCAGGAATAGAATGTTGCGCTTGAATGTTAGCTGGGGGAGCTTCATCAACATAACGAGAGGTTTCTTATGATTTTCAATTCAGTGGTGGACTTGATCGGCAAAACGCCGTTGGTCAAAATTGCCGACGCAACCGAACAACAAGCCGAAGTGGTCGTTAAACTCGAGTATCAAAACCCGGGCGGCAGCGTCAAAGATCGTTTGGCCTTGGGGGTCATTCGAGCAGCCGAGCGCGCGGGCGACCTGGAACCTGGCGGTCTGATCGTTGAAGCAACCAGCGGCAATACCGGTATCGGCCTCGCCATGATCGCGGCTGCACGCGGTTATCGCCTCATTTTGACCATGCCCGACTCAATGAGCATGGAACGACGCAAAATTCTCAAAGCTTACGGTGCTGAACTCGTGCTGACTCCGGGGAAAGAAGGCATGAAAGGCGCCATTAACAAGGCCAAAGAGATCGCCGAAAAAGAAGGCGGTTTTCAAACCTTGCAATTTGACAACCAAGCCAACGCACAAATTCACTACGAAACCACCGGTCCCGAAATTGAACAAGATACCAATGGTCAATTGAGCGCCCTCGTGGTCGGCGTCGGCACCGGCGGCACCTTGGCCGGCACGGGCGCGTACCTGAAAGAAAAAATCGCCGGCATCAAATTGGTCGCCGTCGAACCGGTTGACTCACCCGTCCTCAGCGGCGGCAATCCCGGCCCTCACAAAATCCAAGGGATCGGCGCCGGCTTTGTCCCCTCCATCCTCGACACCAAACTGATCGACAGCGTCCAAACGGTTTCCCTCGACGACGCCGTTGCCACCTCACGTGATTTGGCAACCAAACACGGCATCCTCGCGGGCATCAGCTCCGGCGCCAATGTCATCGCCGCCATCCGCATCGCCCAGGAAGTCGCCAAAGAAAAAGGCACCGGCATCGGTCACCGCGTCGTGGTCATCGTGCCCAGCAACGGCGAACGCTACCTCAGCTCTGTCCTGTTTGAAGGTTTGTTCGAAGCCGAAATGTTCCAACCGGTCTAAGCCCGGCGACTTAAAACGATCAAAAGAACCCCTCATCCGCGGCGACGGTGAGGGGTTCTTTTCATTTGGGCCGCCGCCCGCCGGACGATGAGAACCCCCACAGGCCGGCCACAACCGCCTAACACGACAGCCACGCGTCAAAGCATTGACTGCCAACAACATCACACCACCAAACAGGTGCAAGGCGGATCATCGCCGGCAGCACACGTGAGCGTTGCGTAAGTTCACCACAACCCCCTCACCGAGCCTTCAACCAAAGACCATCGTCCCAAGACATACGACTCACACAACTGTGGTCTAGTGCCCGAACTATTATCGGCAAAGGACCACGCCATGTTTTTGAATCGACTGGGTTTGGCTTGTTTACTTTGGCTGCCGCTGACAGCCGGCACACAATGGATCAATCACATTCCGAACGAATCCCGTTTTGCGGTGACCTTGGGCACGGTCAATCGCAGCGAGGCTGACGCCGCCTTCCGCATCACTGCTTTTAACGCGCAAGGTCTCAGCCTTGCCGTGGTCCTCGGTTCGGTCAAAGCCGGTGCCGCTTTTGCCCGCAGCGTCGACAATTTGTTCCCGAACCACCACGTCGCCTACCTCGCCGTCGACGCCGACGACGCACTCCTGTTCCAAGCCGTTTACGACCCTGGTCGCGGCCGGCCGGCGCAACTCGCTGCGAGTTACCGAGCCGCAACACGTTGGCGCTTCACCCAATTACCGGAACGCGGTCGCATCGGCCTGGTCGCGCTCAATCACGGCGCACAGAAAGCCAACCTGTCGCTGACCCGTCGCGACACCCACGGAAAAAATCCGACCCATTTTGCGCTCGGCACCGCCTGGCGGCAGGGAACCAAGCAGCGGCTCGTGCTCGATCTCGACGATTACCGCCAAACGGCCACCGATCAGCTCGAACTGGTTGCCGACCAACCCGTCACCCTAACCGCTTTGTATTTGACCGGGAACGGCGCCTTAGAAGCACTACCAACCCTACCCTTGCCGGCGCGCACGGCCACAAGCGCGGCACCCCGTCCGATTACCGTGCTGTTCACCAATGATGAGCATGGCTTCATTTTCGGCGACGACCACGGCGACGGCGCCGCCGGCTTGGCCGCCCTTTGGCGCGAACGCGAAGATTACCGCGCCAACTCCTTCCTGATTCTTTCCGGCGGCGACCTCTGGAGCGGCCCGGCACGCGCTAATTGGTCCAAAGGCACCGCCGTCATCGACGTCATGAACGCCTTGGGTTACGACGCGGCCGCACTCGGCAACCACGAGTTTGACTTCGGCCGCGCGGTCCTGCGTCAACGTGTCGCGCAAGCCCACTTCCCCTTGCTCTCAGCCAACCTCATCACCAACGACGGCTACCGCCCCGACTTTGCACAGCCTTACGTGGTCAAGCAAGTCAACGGGGTTCACATCGGCATCATCGGACTCACCACCCTAGAAACAAAAGACCTGGCTCATCCACTTAGGATTAGCGGGCTAAACTTCCTCGACTACGAGACGGCCTTGCGCGAGGTCGTGCCGCGCGTGCGCCGCGACGGTGCCGATCTGGTACTCTTGATCGCCCATATCTGCGCCAACCGCCTACAAGAGCTGGCACCGGTATTGGCCGAGCTCGGGGTCGACTTGGTCGCCGGCGGCCACTGCAACCACCTCTACCACGGCAAAATGTCCGGGGTCCCCATCGTTGAGGCGGGTGCTTTCATGCGCCACTACGCGCGCATTGATTTGGACTACGACGAACAATCCGGCCGCGTGCAAACCAGTGACATCGAGTTGGTCGCCAACGACAGCGGTCTCAAGGACGAAGCGACGGCGACCCTAGTGGCCGACCATCGCGACGCGGCCGAAGCCGACCTGTTCCGATCACTGGGTTTCAGCGACACCGGCATCACGGCGGAAAGCACCACTATGGGCCGTTTAGTGGCGCGGGCATGGTTGGCGGCGGCGCCCACGGCCGATCTCGCCCTGTGGCACAGCGACAGCATTCGCGGCGACCTGCCGGCGGGCACGCTGTTACCGGCCCACTTCCTCGCCGTGCTGCCAGGCCATGGCCGATTGGTGACGATGGTGTTGAACGGACGGCAGTTGCGGGCGATTCAAGCCGGAACCGACGCTGTTTTTCACTTCGGCAACGAAACGGCAAGCGGCCCCTTCGATCCCCGCCGCCGTTACCGCGTGGTGACCTTTGAAAACCACCACCATCACGGACCCCACTTCACGGCGCCTCTCGCCGACCCTAACACCGACCTGCTGCAAACAACACACCGTGAAGCCGTCATCGAATTGATCGAGCAGCACAAGCCGGCAACCTTAGCACTCGAACAATTGTTTTAGACCCAAACTGAGCGATTCAGGTGGATATGCGCGCAAACCATTGGCACAAAACCTGTTGTCCAAAGTAAAGGGGTTAAACCAAAAACAGCGGGCATTTTGACGAGATATTGCAGCCCAACGGGTTGTAAAGTTTCGCCGCCAAGAATCGCTCAAATCAGGCTGAATCCCGCTCTGCCAACCTAGCAGCAGAGGCCGCTTCTTCTCGGCGTTGTGCGCGTTTGGCGCACCAGATCAAGGCAAAGTGCCCACCCAAATCGAGCAGGACAAGCGCGACCCCAAGGTCGCAAATCAGCAACCAGCAGGTGTGCAACACAAACAACCTCACGAAAAGAATTGACGCCACAAAAATCAAAGCTGCATAGATAGAATGACAAAAAGAACCCGGGCCAAATCAGATGAAACATAGCAATAAAAAAGTTTACACATTGTTTACATTAATTTTATTACGCCGATTAGCGTTATCAAATTACGAACAACAACCCAAATAAAGCAAAACCTATAGCAAATCGATCAGACCACTGGCTGTGCGAACCAACCACACCACCCAACCCCAAACAACTCTCTTTGTTGCACTTACAAGCCTGTCGTCAAAAAAAACCCCGCCATGGTAGGCGGGGTCGAGGAGATTTGCGCATTCCATGAAATATGCGCGGAGGACACGTCCCCAAACGGCGCTTGTTGCACAACACCTTGTCCGCGCGCGTTTGGCTTCGTGTTGACGGAACCTTGCTGGTGTGACGCTGACGATCCCTTGTGGGCGCTCTGGCAAGCGCCGCATCGTCGTTGTCGAGGTTCCGACCCACGGAACGACCGCTCAAAGTCATTCCGCCGGTTTCAGGCCTCGTCGTTGCGAGGCCACAGGTGATTACCGTCGTTCGAACGGCAACCTTACTGTATTTCGAAAATGACGGCTACATCGGCAATAATCGTATTGCTGCCCGTGGCGATCGGCGTACTGCTGTCGAACGACGACTCGCTACGGTCAAAATTGGGGTAATGGGTTGTTTGCGGCTCGATAGCTCGAACCGAGCCCAGGGTGACACCGGCGGCTTGCGCCAAAAGCGTCGCCTGAGCACGCGCGTCTACAACAGCTTCCGCCATTGCTTGCTCGCGAAGTTCATTCGCATTGGACACCGCAAAATTAATACCATAAAAACGGTTCGCACCGGAACTAATTAACGTATCTAAGAGCGATCCTAACCCAGAAACTTCGCGCACCACCACGCTAACGGTGTTGCTGACGCGGTAACCGCGAATGGTCGAGGAGCCACTGTGGTATACGGGATAAACACTGTATTCCGAGGTACGCATGTCTTCCGCGGCGACACCGTTGCTGCTCAATACTTGCATCACCTGGGTCGCGCGAGCGGCGTTATCGGCAATGGCGGTTGAGGCATTGGCATGTTCGGTTTCGACACCGACGTTAAACGTAGCGATGTCGGGCGTCGCCTTCATTTCACCGCGACCCCGCACGATGATGACGTTACTGTCGGCTTTGCCGCGATAGGCGTCGTTGGCGTAGGTTTCGCGAACTTGGGCAAACCCCAATGGGGCGAGGACAGAACAAACAAGCATTAAAAATAAACGAAGCGGCATGTGAAGCCTCCCTTGTGGGTCACATTATCACCCTGTTCCAGTCGGGCTAGAGACGGTTGCCGCGTTCTCGGCGTGGGCGGCCACGGGCAATCGATCCGGTTTACTTGCGTCGTGAGCAGGCCGAGAAAGGTAACGCGTCACCCACCTCATCGGAACAACCGTGAGTTAAATCAATGGGGAAAGAAAAAAGCAGGCGAGCCTCGAACGCAACTTCCAATGGAAGCAACGCCCGAGACTCAACCCAACCATTAACCGTTTGGCGGAAAAAACGCGCGAGGCGTTTTGGTCGTCGTGGTTAATGGACACGACGGTTTCAAATTGAGACCGTCGGGAAAACACCGGAATCACTGTACGACCTTCCCTAAGGCAAACCTCGGGCCAAGTCGCAGACATCACCCTAAATAAAACTACCTCAGTTATTTAAGCAAAAACCCAAGTGATCAAGCAACGCCAACCCAAAGTCAGTCGTTAGAGAAAAACGCTCGCCAACCACCCCTGGGTTATTTTTTTCTAACCACTCAGCCAGCGATAGGCCCTGGCAAGCTGCGTTTTGGCGTCGCTGGTGATGACGGTGCCGTGGGCGAGCACAATCTGCTCGAACGGCCACGCTAAAATGACCTCGAGCTCGCGCCGTGCTTGCTTGCGTTTCATGAGCAGCCGCTCAAGATTGCTCGCTTTACAACCGGGATAACAACCGGCACAGGCCATCGCCACCCGCGTTGCAAGCGGGGCGTCGCGGGGAAAGTTAAACAAAAAGTCGGTCACGATGAGGGTGCGGCTGGGACGGTGAAGCAGCACAACCTCATTGGTCAGCGAAAAGCAGGTGAGGGTGAGTGCTTCGATATCGGGACCAAACGGATGTTTGCCGTCGGCGACGACACCTTGAAAAGAGACATCCGGTCTTTTCTCCGGGAGACCCGGCGCGGCCCAAGCCTGCCAGCCGGCATCCGCCCACGGCGCAATAAAGCTATGATGTAACTTATTTGGTCCCAGCACGAAACCTGGCTGCCCCAGGTGTTCGACAGCGGCCGGGTCGAGATCGATCGGCGAATGGACGAGACATCGATCGCCCAACTGCACCACGGTCATGCGCGTCCCCACCTCGAGCCCGTAGAATCGCATCGACCGTTCGGCAATGTGAATGCCAGGTACCAATTCGCGCATGATCCCTCCGTGGTGTTTCTGTATGGACGGCAGCCAAAAAAGCGCCATGCCGGTTGTTATACACGATATAAAGGCGCTCAACGGTTGTGACCTTAATCACACGACGGTTTTTTTTAGTCAGAAAGAACGTACCCTACCGGCAAATAGCCGTCATAAAAAACCGCGATGAACAGCTTCATTTTCAACGATTTTCACGTTTTTCTCACAGGAAAGCGCTGATAACCCCAGGCGATTCCCGGACTCGATTCAGCTTCAACGTTTGCCGCGACCATGGCACAATGGGAATCTGTCCTCATCCTGTCCGATTTTTCCTCGCCAGGAATGGTTTCCGGCCTGCGCAAACATACCACCTTTCGCATGTCGTGGTGTTTCCGCGACGCCGGTGCTGTTGATGACCATGTAGGTTCGGAGAGGATGGATCTCGTCAGCGAGATCCGGACATTATTTGTTGGGAAATATTCCCCATTTCCACGGCAACATCGTGCCTTTCAGCCAGGTACGATACTCATCAAAAGTCCATACGAAGTGAACAGCGCTTCAGCAATTCGACGCTACGATGAACGCCTCGGAAACTTTTAAACAGCGGTGTCGTTTCATTCCTTTAAAAACCCACCCACTTCTTCAATTAGTCTTTACCCCTACCCTGGGAGAAAGTGTCGTCCATGAGCACCGTTACCCAAGTCCTTCATACCAGCGATCAGCGCCGCCGCCACCATGACTTTTGGCGCCAGCGATTCATGCGCATCGACCAGCCGTTCCATTTCCAGTGCGTGCGGCAACAACACGGCGCCTCGGATCAGCCGCGCTGTGATTTTACCTTTACCCTCGATGCCGATGTCACCGAGATCATCGACGCCCAACGCGGCGAGGACCCCACCCACGCGTTCGTGCTCCACCTTGCCGCGCTGCACCAGGTGCTCGGCATGTACGCGCGCCAGAGCTGCATCATTGTCGACACACCGGGTTACCGTTTCCGCCCTGCCGGCGGCCACGTCAGTATCATTGAACAGCTCAACCCACGGCTGGGTACCGCCGCCTTCCTGGCCCAGGTGCGCCACACGCTCGACGAAAGTTACCAATACCAAGATTTTGACCTGGATCAGGTGGAAGACGAGGCCTGTCACGTGCCGCACACCACCTCCCCGGTGCTGTTCACTTGCGAAGACATTCACCATCCCCCCAAGTCGACGGATTACCCACTGGTCATTTTCCTGTCACGCCGCGAGCAGCGCGTGCAATGGCGCCTCGACGCCGACACCAGCCAATTCGACGCCGCCTTCCTGGAAGATTTTTGCCGTCACTGGCAGCAGGTGTTGCGCCAATTCGAACAGCCCGACACGCCATGCGGCAAACTGAGCCTGCTCAGCGAAAACCAGCAAAAACGCATGCTGCACTTTTACGGGCCGATCAACCACGCCCCCGCCGCTCAGACCCTGATCAGTAATTGGGAAAAGACGTGCAGCGCCTACGGCGACCTGCCGGCGTTGCTCAGCGGCAACGAAATCCTCAGCTACGACCGCCTCAACCAGCGCGCCAACTTCCTGGCCGCCACCCTGTGGGCGGAGTATTCGGTCAACCACGGTCACCGCGTTGCTTGGTACGCCGACCGTTCACCGGAATCGGCCGTCATTCTGTTAGGCATTCTCAAAGCAGGCGCCATTGCCTGCCCGCTCGATCCACTTCAGCCGGACGCGGTCAACCAAACGCATCTCAAAGCGCTTAATCCGCGCCTGACCGTCTTACCCAACGCAACGGGGACCTACCCAACCCACGGCAACAGTTTGCGCTTGGACAGCCTTTTTTGGCGCGACGACATCGCCAACCTACCGATTCTCGTCAAGTCGGCCGACACCGCCGTCATCGTCTACAGCGAGGCCGGCAAAGCTCACATCCCGCTGACCCACGCCATGCTCGCCAACAGCACGCGCATCCAAAGCGACGGCTTCGACCTCAGTCCCTCGGACCGCATTCTGTTGGTCGACGAACCCTCCTCGGACCGCGGCCTCATCGAAATGCTGACCAGTTGGACGGCCGGTGCAGCCGGCGTGCTGTTCGATCCCGAGTTACTCGTCGATGAGAAGCGGCTGCGATCGTTTATCGATGCAACCGGGGTCACCATCGCCGCTTTTTCGGCGCGTACGCTGGCCGGCTTGGCCTCGGAAACGCTGGCCCACTTGCGTGTCATTCTCACCAAAGGTCAAGCGCACCTGTCCGAGCTGGCGGGCCGCTTCGCGCAATCCCACCACTTCTTCAACGTTTACGGCGCCACAGAAACCGGCGGCTGGATTAGCTTCTACCACATCTACCCCGAGGACATCTGCGGCGATCACTTGCCAGTCGGCAAAGCACTCGGCGATTTCAGCGTCTATATCCTCAGCGACAACCTGCAACTGTTGCCGCCAGGCCTGATCGGCGAAATTTGCATCAGCGGCTCAGCCGTGGCGCAGGGTTACCTCAATCAAAACGGACCCAGCGACCGTTTTGTCGAAGATCCTTTTCGACCCGGTTTACGTATGTTCCGCACGGGTGACCTTGGCTACCGTCAAGAGGACGGGAATTTGGTATATTTGGGCTCGGCAAATGAACATGTTCGGGTCCAAGGCTATCGCATCAACAGTAGCACGGGTGACTCAGCGAACTAATCGAGAGGAGTCAACCCCGCTAGCATGATGCAAACCAGCAAAGAAAAAGAAACCACCACGCCGTCGGTAACGGCCTTCATTCTGGTCAAAAATCCCGGTGCCACCATGTGGGAAGGCATGGGCGCGCGCAGCTTCGCGACCCTACCACGCAACAACGAGCTAATCGAACTCGAAGTGGGCGAACGCGCCTACCTGTACCGCGTCGTCGCCGTCGTGCACGGCAACAACCGCCACGATATCCACGCGGGCCACGTATTCGCGGTGCAGGTCGGTAAAAAAAGCGCGGTCCTGGAAGCGCTTTTCCACCGCGTTTAGAGCGGCGCCGCAGGCCTGAATGCTTATTAAAACGCGCCTCAGCCGGCCAAAATTAGACCTTAATGCCCAAGGTAACAAACGCTTCACCGGTGCCAATCAAGGTTAACTGTTAATCGATGACAAAGTGTCACCGGCGGAGTTACAGGTCGTATTTGGAAGAATAACAATTTCAGGTTCTGTAGCGTTGGGTTATCGGTAACAAACCGAGACCAACAAACCCAAACAACTCATATCAAACACCTTACCCGCACACCCTCTTCTTCAAAACCCTGGCATCAAATTGGCAATGGCCATCTCCTTGTACGTTTAAAGTTACAAGGAGATTTTATGCCTACACGTATTTCGGTAGTAGACGCGCACAATTGGCTTCAATTTCTTCACCAATGGGCCCATCACAAGGGAAAAACGGCCGCCGCCGTTTGTATCACGCAAGGCGGAAAAGTTTACGGTGCTCACAGCCTCTACCAAGAGGGCGCTACTTACAATAAGTCCTGTATCTCCATGCTACTCAGCAACCTTACCATGAGCGAAATAGACGGTTTGGTACTGATCTCCAATCAACCCCCTTCGGATTGGTGCAACGGCATAATGACCCTTTACGGGGTAGATTGCCTGTATCACCCTTCCAAAACCGGAAAAATCCGCGAGATCCGCTTCACGCGCGATAGAAGATCCATTTCGGACTCCATCAACCTCGTCCTGACCAAACCCGGCGCCAATTGTCCGAATCCGCCTATGGCGATAACCACCGAATACACCGCCATGGCACCCCACCAGGATTTCCCCTTACCACCTGATTTGCAACAGCTTCCGCTAGGACAAAAGTTCAGATCTACAAAAAATGTGCATCAGTTTTTTTCACACTTAGCCTTAGACTTGGTATCTGTGGCAATGGGGTCGCGCGGAACGGAACACAGAGGTAAAAACATCGGGGCCGTCATCACAGACGACAAAGGGGTAATACTCGGTTGGGGCATCAATACCAACAACAACGCAAAATGGCGCCATGCCGAAGTTAACGCCATTCGCAGCATCACGAGGCGATTGAAGGGCGTGCCCCCACACATGAATATTTATACAACCTTGGAGCCGTGTGAAATGTGTTCCGGAATGATCACCAATCTAGCGGCAAACGGTGCAACCATTAATGTTTATTATCTCGCACAGGATCCCAAGGTGACCTGCAGTGCCCTGAAAACCAGTGCGAGGAATTGTACCGCCCAGCTTAGTCCTGCCGAAATGGCGCTCGATCAGACCGGCAAACGCGTCGAGGGCGAGAAGCCATATGCCATTTGGCGACAATTAAACAGGCTACTCCAGGACTATCAAAACCCCCGCATCACGGCATTCTTTGAAGAGGCCACCTTTCGCCAACTGGCCGAGCGCGCTAAAGTCCATTGGTTTCACCTTGTCGCCAAGGAACTTCAGGCGGCAGCCACAGCCACACACCACATGATTCGTGTTCTGGAACAATACCAACAGACGAGCCAAACCGCCTTTATCGAGGCCAATGCCCAAATGAGCGGACAAATCCTCCACCAAGCGCATCAGCCGGCCCAAGCCCAAGCCGCCCTTCATCTGTATTTTCAAGCGCAGCAAGCCGCGCACCAGACACTTGTTGCATCTGTATTTGAAACGGAACAAAACAAGCTTCAATTGAACGGTGCCGCCCCAGCCCGCCAAGCAGCACCGAGTCAGCCGCTCCCAATTGAGAGCTTCCGAAAAGCGGAGCAGGAATGGCGGCAGTACAACTTGGAACTCGAGCGTTATTGGCAAATATTTGGAAAATTGCGCGACCTTGTACCAACCGTCCTAAATCCACCTCGGCGGTAACATCCGCCAAAAGAACAAGGGCCGTCACGCCGAATGGAGCAGGCGGCCCTTGTTTTGTACTATGCTTTTTTGAAGGGCCGCAGCTTTTCGCTTAACTCGGTCACCGCTGAACTGATGATGCTCATCAACTGCTGGGTGCCGGCGTCGCCTTTAAGCACGTAGTTGTCAATTTCGATGATCTTGGTGATCGTGGCAAACACGCTGTTCATTTCGTGGTTGAGTTTGACACCGCCAATCACCGGCATCTTGAACATGTTGGCGAGATCGGTTTTGAACATGGCGACCAAATCATCGGGATCGGTCATTTTGTTTTTTATCTCGGCTTTGATTTCCAAGGTGGCCTTGGAACCGATCAAGGCGGCACTGACCATGCCGGTACCGGTCTTGCGGTCGAGCGTGATCCACACCGAGTTAAGAAAAGGGTCTTGCGGTGCATAAAAACGCACGCGTTGCCGGTCGTCGTGGGCTTGGAAGGCAATCGTCACGTAACCCTGACGGGACATGGCGCGCACAACCTCGCCAATGAGCATCTCGTCTTTGGATTCCCGCATTTCCGATTTATGAGCGAACTTATTTAAAATGCCGAACATGGGTCCTCCTAGCTCGCGAAACGGCCGCGCAGGTACTTGCGCAAGGCGTTGGTTGATGCACGAATCCACTCATTTAAGGTTTCGTGGTCGATGTCGTAATTGCGGCTGATGATTTCATCGAGCGACCAAAACATGTCGACCTGGCAGTAGATGTAACCGGACATGACGTCGGCGTCGACGACGATCGAACCCGGCTCGGCATTGACAAACAGACCGGACTTAAATTCGGCCTTGAGCGCCGAAAGGACCGTCGATATGTTGGGGACGCGTTCGCCGTAACCAATCATTACGCGCGCTTTCTGGCCGATCACATTGGAGGAAACAAGGTCACCGGTGAAGTGATTGAGCCGGAACACGATGCGGCTGTTGTCGTCGAAGTTTTCGAGGCGCAGGTAGTGGTTTTGGCCGTCGCTGGTGAGATCGATGAGGTTGTAACCGGCATCCAGGGTGGCGGTGATCACGGCGCCCAAAAAGATTTCGTCAATACGCGAAGCGAAGTTGTATTCGTCGAGGTAAGCCCAGCTTTTGTCGATGAGCTTGCCGAAAATGGCGTCGAGTTGGTCATCACGGGATTGCGGCACCGGCGGAGGTGGTGCGGCCGGTTGCTGGGCGGCACGAAAGTGGTCGATCAACTGCGGGTACTGTTTGAGCTTAATCCAGTCGGACATGCCCGGATACCAGAAGGGATCTTCCTGAGACAGCTCACCGGCCTCGAGCATGGCGGTCAATTTGGCACCGTCAAAGGGTCCGAGGTTGGCACCATTGTGGTGAACGTGAATGACCTCTTGGTCGGCGGAAGGAAAGTCGGGTAACGGCACAATAGCCCCCCTTGTAGTTTATTGCTTGCACGTGGCAAGAAAACAGGTCCTCCCTAATTTGGTGAAGGTAAAAACGCACACGTTGTGGTTTGTTTGCCGGGCGAGCGCCTGCGCACACGCGAACCGGCAACACCTCAACCTCGCCGGCACCTTTAAAACAACGACGTTACATCAATTACACGCGACGCTTACAAGTCACAATGAATCGGGGATTAGCTCCAAAGTACCAGGCTGCCACGGACCGCGTCAAGGCAAGCGAAATCACGAGGATGAGGTTTTTTTTCACCGGATAAGTCGTTATACTTAGGCCCACGATTCACGTAGGGAAATGTTCGTGCGCGCCGGCAAAAAAGGCGCGTTCATTGTGACGCCGTCGACTGCCGCGGTGCCGTTTTGGGTTCACCGACGGCCCCGGTCCTCACCGCTCGGCATCAGCGCAAGCCTTATCGGCGCGTTAGGTGCAAAACCAAGGTCGATCAGTTCCCGTTGTTAAGGCCGCCCCGCACAACGATTCTTGCGGAGACGCCGTCTGCGCCTTGGTCTCCCTACCCTGCGCTTTCGGTCACGACGGTCCGGTTCCTTTATTACTATCCCCATCGGTGGTTGTATGTCTCAAACCAAGATTTCCAAGGCCGCGTCGATGACCATGGCCGACCATGCCGTATGTGTGCAGGTTTTACTTCCCTGCGGCGCCATGGCCCAAGCGGGCGAACCCGCCTTACTGGTCCAGGTCGGCGACCAAATCTTTCCAGTAAGCCTGGAAGTGAGCGGCCGTATCGTGCGCTGGTTGGTCCAGCCAGGCGAAACGCTGAGCGCCGCGAGCGACCTCGCCGAGCTGGAGCGCGCGCCTACGTTCTGTTTGGCCGGAGAAGCCTACAGCGCCGTGACCGAAACCCTCGCCGGCGACGGACGCTTCATCGATCATTTGGTGACCCTGCGCCGTGACCGCGAGGGACACCAACGCACCTTGGTTTACGTGGTCGCGATCGCCGCCTTTGACGTCGAAGCCACACGCCACGCCTTAAACGAAACGCTGCCACCGCAAAACCAAATCCACCACCTGGTACCGTTACGAGCGATACCACGCGACCACGACGGCGTCCCCCACCTCGACCGACTCGCCAAAATTGCCGTGCTGGACCGCAGCCATCTTGCCGAACTGCAAACCAACGCGGGCAACGAAGCCGGCTGGGCGCTGGTCGTCGGGGAGAACAAGCCGGCCAGAGCGCCGCGTCTGCACCGCCGCGATTTTGACCTAGATGACACCGCGACGACGCAACCGAGCAACACCCAGGCGACCCCATCCAAGGAGCGGCCACATGCGGTCGACGCCCCGCTTTCGCTGGTTGGCGGGCCGCGCTTAGACGAACGCAGCCTACCGATTAACCTGACGGCGCTGTTAAATTTCGTCACGCTCAACCACCCCGACCAAGCGATGATCTTCATCGCCGGCGACGGTCAGGTCGACCGACTCAGCTACCGCGAGCTGGCGCAACGCGCCGAAAAAGCGGCGGCCGCACTGAGTCGCAGCGGGTACGCGCCCGGCACGCCCGTGCTCTTGCAATGCGCCGAACGCCGCGATTTTCTCGAAGCCCTATGGGCCTGTTTCCTCAGCGGCTGCCTGCCGGTACCGGTAGCCATTGCAGCCGATTACGCGGTCGACAACCAGGTCAATGCGCGCCTCGAAGCCGCCTGGCGCATGCTCGATCAGGCGCCGGTTTTAACTGGAACTGCTTTGGTCGAACCGCTGCAAGGCTTCGCCGCCCGGCACAACATGCAGGGTTTCCGCACCATCACCCTCGACGAATTAACGGCCGCCGAAACCGATCCGGCCTGGCAACCTCACTACGCCGATCCCGACGAGCCCTGCTTGTTGCTGTTGACCTCCGGCAGTACCGGCCGCCCCAAATGCGTGACCCACAGCCACAAAACCATTATCCAGCGGCAACGCGGCACCGTCGAACTACTCGGCCTCGATCACCGCGATACCTCGCTTAATTGGTTACCCCTCGACCACGTCGCGGGCATTGTCGATTTCCACCTGCGCGACATGTTCGTCGGTGCCGACCAGGTTCAGGTCCCCACGGCCAAGGTGCTGACCGACCCACTGCAGTGGCCCACCCTACTCAGCCGCTTCAAGGTTGCCGTCAGTTGGGCACCCAACTTCGCCTACGCACTGGTCGTCGACCACCTCGAACGACAACCCGACCACGATTGGGACCTCTCCTGCGTGCGCCACCTCATCAACGCCGGCGAATCGATTGTGGTGCGCACCGCCTGTCGTTTCCTCAGTGAACTGGCCCGCTTCGGCCTCTCCGAAAAGGCGATGTTACCGGCCTGGGGCATGTCTGAAACCGCCTCGGGCGTTACCTACGCCGTTGATTTCAGTTTAAAAACCGCCAACCCCGACGCCGCTTTTATGGACCTCGGCCGGCCGATTGCCGGTTTTGCGCTGCGCATTGTCGACGACGCCGGGAACCTGGTCCCCGAAGGGACAGTCGGCCGCTTCCAGGTACGCGGCTGTGCGGTGATGACCGGCTACTATCGCAATGCGGCGGTCACGGCCGAGAGTTTTACACCAGACGGCTGGTTTAAAACAGGCGACCTGGCCATGGTTCGTGACGGGCGTTTGTTTCTGACCGGCCGCGAGAAAGACGTCATCATCATTCACGGGCTCAATTACTACGCCCACGAAATCGAAGCAGCCGTCGAAGAGCTGGACGGTGTTGTGCCCGCCTTTACCGCGGCCTGTGCGGTGCGCGGCCGCGACGGGGTCACCGATCGTTTGGCCGTTTTTTTCCACACGCCGCTGAACGACGCCGACGCCCGCAATCAGCTATGTCGTCGGATCCGTACCCACGTCGGCAAACAGTGCGCGCTGGTACCGGAAATCCTGATCCCCCTTGAACCGGCCCAAATCCCCAAAACCGGGATTGGCAAGATACAACGCGCCGCTTTGCGAACCGCCTTCGAAGCAGGCGCCTTTGACGCCGAACAACGACGTCGCGACCTGGAGTCGGGCAACGAAAACACGTTGCCGCACTGGTTCTTCACCCGCCCCTGGCGACCACACTTGGCGGCGACCCGGCGACCGGCGGCACAAATCGGCCCGGTCATTGTGCTGACCGACCATGCCGCTTCCCCCCAATCCGAAACGGCCGCCAAGCTCACGGCCTTCTTGGCCGGCCAAGGCATCGAAACCCTGTGGCTGCAGGAAGGACCCGACGACTTTACCCAGCCGACCCGCTGGGTCGCCCCGATTGGCGAAGCCTCCGGCTTGCAGCGCTGTTTGACCCGCTTTGAAGAACAGCACACCGCCGCGCCACGACGCTTCATCGACCTGCGCGCCTTTGCCGGACAGACCACCCCAAACAGTGCCACCTGGTTTGCTCCGCGTTTACAGTTGATCCAAAAACTGCAGTCCCATTTTGCCGACAGCGCACTCGAGATCCTGATGGTGACCCATGGCGCGGTTCTGGTAGGGGAAAGTGACGAGCACGCGACGCTGGAACCGCACCAGGCGGCCTTGGCCCCGCTGGTGCGCAGCGCCGCTCAAGAACACCCACGCCACCGCTACCGTCTGGTCGACCTGAGTCTGGACGCCCCGGTCGTCAACGCCGCCCGTCTCTACAGCGAGCTCTGTGCGGTCGATGCCGGCGAGGAAATCGCTTGGCGCGAATCGGTTCGTTTTGCGCCAAAGTGGCAACGCACCTCGTTCGTGGTCGACAACCCGTTCCGGCCTGAGTCAGGCACTTTAATCCTGCTCACCGGCGCTTGTGGCGGCGTCGGCAAGGTTCTGGCTCGTCGTATACGCGACCAATTCAACGCCAAGCTGATCGTGGTCGGACGCCGCGCAGGCGACGACGCCGGCCTGCAACAGGTGCTGGCCGAGATCGACCCCGACGGCGACAACGTCCATTACCTTCAATGTGATCTGGCCGACGCGGCGGCGGCGACCCAACTCACCCAGGCCATTGATGAAGGCTGCCGTTACTTCGGGCTCCCCTTGCGCGGCGTTTACCACCTCGCCGGACTGACCCACGACCGCCCACTCCTCGAGGAGAGCCCGGCCGCACTGGGCGACCTGTTCGGCGCCAAACTCCACGGCGCGGTGGCGCTGCGCCAGGCGGTAGAAGAGCACGCTTGTCCCGTCATCCTGTTTTCCTCGATCACCGCCGCGCTCGGTGGACGCGGCGTCGGCGCTTACGCGGCCGCCAACCGCGCGCTGGAAGCTTTTGCCCAAAACTGGCACCGCCAGGTCACGTATCCCGTTAAGTGCCTCTCGTTCTCGATGTGGGAAGAGCTGGGTATGAGTGCGGGCTTTAAAGCCAAGGCCGCGACGGAAGCACGCGGCTACCACCTGCTCTCGGCGGACGAGGGTTGGTGTGCACTGCAAGCCGCCGGTTACGCCGCGAGCGACGTGGTGCACATCGGCCTCAACGGTGAAAACGCCTGGATCTATCCGCGTCGCACGGCGGTAACCCCGATTGCACGTGAACAGTTACACTTGGTCTGCACCGGCAATCTCGTGGTGGAACCGGCCGATCCCTTTTCGGTGGTCGCGCCCGTGCAACAACACATCGTGGCGACACTACCACGCCGTGACGACGACAGCCTCGATCACGAACGCTTGGCGACCTTAATCGGCGAGGAAGACACCGGTTATGCGCCGCCACGTGGACCCATCGAACAAAAGCTGGCGGCCCTGTTCGCCGAGGTTTTGAAGGTCACCAAGGTCGGCCGAACCGATCACTTCTTTCAACTGGGCGGTCATTCCATTTTGGCGCTTCAACTGGTGCAACACCTGCGCGACCGGCTCGGCTTTGACATCGACACGCCGACGTTCCTCAGTGCCCCCACCGTCGCGCAACTGGCAAGCCTGCTCGACGAAGACCACCGCATCGAAGGCGGTCACGAAGACCACCACACCTTGATTCAACCCGATCCAACCCAACGATTTGAACCCTTCCCACTGACAGAGATCCAGCAGGCGTACTGGATTGGCCGCTCGGCAACGGTCGAGCTGGGCGACGTGGCCATGCACCTCTATTTAGAGGTGGACATGGCGGCGGTCGACCACGAACGGCTCGAGCAAGCGTGGCAGGCGGTGGTTGATCGCCACGATATGTTGCGCGCGGTCATCGACGACCAAGGCCGTGAACGGGTATTGGCCGAGGTGTCGCCCTACCGCATCGCGGTCATCGACCTCAGCGGCGACGAAGGCGAACGCGAGCAAGGCCTGCAGGGGCTCCGCGACGAGCTGTCCCACCAAATGTTGCCGCCCGACCAGTGGCCGACCTTCGATTTGCGCCTCGCCAAACTGGACGACGGTCGCGCGCGTTTGTTTGTCAGCGTCGCGGCCGTTCACATCGACGGCGGCAGTTTCTTTTTGATTATGAAAGAGTGGGGCCGCCGTTATCGCGACGCCGCCTTTGCACCGCCCGTCTTAACCCTGACCTTCCGCGATTACGTGCTGGCGCTGGAGAACCACCGTCTCAGCGAGAACTACGCGCGCAGTTACGATTACTGGCGCCACAAGTTACCGGAGCTGCCCAACGCACCGGCGCTCCCCTACCAGAACGCGCTCGGTTCACTGCGCAACTACCAGGTGGCGCACCGTTCCCTGCGTGTGCCGGCCGACCAATGGCGACGCATTAAGGACCTGGGCACGCGCTTCGGCATCAGCCGCTCGGCGCTCGCCTTGACCGTCTACGACACCGTCCTGCACCGTTGGAGTCGCGGCAGTACCCACACGCTCAACGTGACCCTGTTCAACCGCCACAACCTCCATCCCGAGGTCAACCACATCGCCGGCGACTTCACCGCCAACGTGCTCGTCGCCACGCGCACCTTTGGTGAAGACGATTTCGAGAGCCGCGCGCGCCGCAACCAGGATCAATTGTGGCAGGATTTGGAACACCGCCGCGTCGGCGGTGTGACCGTCCTGCGCGAGTTGGCACGCTTGCGCCGTCAAGCCGCCCGAGCGTTGATGCCGGTTGTTTTCACCTCGGCACTGGACCTGGAAATGAGTGGCGCAACCTCGCCCCACGGCGCCGTCGCTGAATTGGGCAACATCCACTTCCAAACCAGCCAAACCCCGCAAGTCGTGCTCGACTGCCAATGGTTCGAAGACAACGGCGATTTGTTGGTGATGATGGACAGCATCGACGCCGCCTTCCCCGCCGGCTTGGTCGACGACCTCTTTCAGGCTTTGCAGGAACTCCTGACCTCGTTGGATCAGGTCGGCGCCTGGAAATCGTCGCCGAGATTGGTGCCCGACGCGCAATTGGCCCGTCGCGCCAAGATCAACCAAACAGGAACCCCCAAAAGCAGCGCACTCATTCACGAACTGTTCGAAGCACGCGCCAAGGCACAGCCACGGGCCGTCGCCGTCATCAGCCCAACTCGCACCCTGACCTATCTACAATTGGAACACGAGGCCAACCTACTCGCCGAACGCCTGGTCAAAGCCGGCGTTAAAATCGGCGAACTGGTGGCGGTGATGATGGTCAAGGAATGGCACACGGCGGTGGCCACGCTCGCTGTGCTCAAGGCCGGTGCCGCTTACCAGCCGATCGCCCCGGAACAGCCACGCGCACGACGCGACGTCTTGCTTGAAGAGGGCGCGGTCCGCTTCGTGCTGACCCAACCGGAACTGGGCGAAACCTGCAGCCTGCCCGCCGGCTTGACGCGGTGGACCGTCCAAGCCCAGCCCGAAACCGCCGCGGCCCACGCCGCCCCGCCGCGGCGCGCCAAAAGTCAAGATCTCGCCTACGTCATTTTTACCTCGGGCTCAACCGGGAAACCCAAGGGCGTCGCCATCGAACACCAAGGCGCCGTCAACACCTTAATCGACATCAATCGTCGCTTCGACCTCGGCCCCAAAGACCGCGTGTTCGGCATCTCGGCGCTGAATTTCGACCTCTCGGTCTTTGACCTATTCGGCACCTTCGCCGCCGGCGCCGCGTTGGTACTCCCCCATCACGAACAACTGCGTGATCCCGAGCACTGGCTCAACTTGCTGTTTCAGCACGAGGTCACCATGTGGAATTCGGTGCCCGCCTTGGTCGACATGCTCGTTACCCACGCCCGCGAACGCGGCGAACGCCTACCACCTTCGCTGGGCACCGTGTTTATGTCCGGCGATTGGATCCCGGTCGGTTTGCCCGACAAGATCCAAGCACTGGCGCCCAACGCCCACATCGTCAGCGGCGGCGGCGCCACCGAGGCCTCGATTTGGTCGATTACCTATCCCATCCACAAAGTCGACCCCGACTGGACCTCGATTCCCTATGGCAAACCCATGGACAATCAGCGCTTTCACGTGCTCGACGAACACCTACAACCGGCACCCGACTGGGTCGCCGGCGACCTCTACATCGGTGGTCTCGGCTTGGCGCGCGGTTACTGGCGCGATCCCGAAAAAACGGCCGCGAGTTTCATTACCCACCCGGTTAGCGGTGAACGCCTATACCGGACCGGCGACCAAGGCCGCTACCGCGACGACGGCAATATTGAATTCCTCGGCCGCGAGGATTTTCAGGTCAAAATTCAGGGCTACCGCATCGAGCTCGGTGAAATCGAAAGTGCCTTGGAACAGCACCACGACATTCAACAGGCGGTCGTCGTCGCCGTGGGTCGCGACCGGCACTCACAACGCCTTGTCGGTCACTTGGTACCCGCCGAGCGGGCCGAACTCGACCGCGACAGCGTGCGTTTGTGGCTCAGCGATCAGTTGCCGAGTTATATGGTGCCCGCCGCGTTTATGACCCACTACACCTTGCCGCTGACGCCGACCGGCAAGCTTGACCGCGCCGCCTTGCGCGAGAAAAGCGAGCATTTGGAACCCGAAACGGTCGGCTACCAGGAACCGCGTAACCCACTCGAGGAGCAACTCTGTGATTTGTGGTGTGAGTTGCTCGACGTCGCTCGCGTCGGCGTCTTTGACGAACTGCTGCAACTGGGCTGCAATTCCTTAATTGCGATCACCGCCGTCGCCCGCCTGCGCAAACGCTACGGCGTCGATATTCCGCCCGTTGCCGTGCTTGGCGATCAGGCGACCGTCGCCGGCTTGGCCCGCGAAATCGAAACGCGACGCGAAAACTGCGAAACCCCCGTCGCCGAGATCACCGTCGAGGCCGACCCCGCCAATGCCCACGAACCCTTCCCACTCAACGCCATCCAACAAGCTTACTGGATCGGCCGACGCGGCGGCTTGGAACTGGGTAACGTGGCCGCCTACTTCTACCTGGAAGTCGACGTGGCCGACATTGAAGCGGAACGCCTCCAACAAGCGTGGCAGCGCGTCATCGAACGACACCCCATGTTGCGGACGGTCTTCGACGAGGATGGTTATCAACGCACCTTGCCTTCGGTTCCCACCTACGAAATGCCGTTCCGCGACCTGCAGCGCCTCGATCACGAGGCCGTTTCCTCCGAGTTGGCCCACGTGCGCGAAGCCATGTCGCGCCAGGTCATGAACCCTGCCAAATGGCCGCTGTTCGACCTGCGCCTCAGTTTGTTGTCCAGCCGACGCGGACGCCTGCACTTCGGACTCGACTTGCTCGTCGCCGATGCCTGGAGTGTCCAGATTCTCTTCGACGACCTCGAACGCGCCTATGCCGACCCCAGTCAAGCCTTGCCGGCCTTGCCGCTTACCTTCCGCGACTACCTCCAGGCCGAGGTCAAACGCGTCGAGCACGACGCCTACCGGCGCGCGCGCAGCTTTTGGCTCAAACGTCTCGACAGCCTGCCGCCGGCGCCGCAGCTCCCGCTCGTCAAACCGCTCGCCGATATTGGCGAACCACATTTCGAACGTTTCCATACCGTACTCGAAGCCAAGCACCGCGACAGCCTCAACAACGAAGCCAAACGGCGCGGTCTCAGTCCCTCCGGTCTGTTGCTGGCGGCCTTCGCCGAAATCCTCGGCCGCTGGAGTAGTTCGCCTGAATTTACACTCAATGTAACCACCTTTAACCGGCAACCCATCCACGAGGCCGTCGAGCACATTGTCGGCGACTTCACCTCGATGAACTTGCTAGCGGTCGACAATCAGGGCACGAACTTCGGTCAGCGCGCCAAGTTGCTACAGGAACGCTTGTGGGAAGACCTGGAACACCGCCGCTTCGGCGGCTTGGAAGTCATGCGCGAATGGTCGCGACGCCAAGGGCGGGCCCCCGGCGCACCCGCCCCGATTGTTTTTACCAGTCTGCTCGACAGCTATGGTCAAAGTGGCAAGTTCGTCCCACTCGGCGGCGAAGTTGTCTATGCCACCTCACAAACCCCGCAAGTCTGGCTCGATCACCAGGTCCGTGAACAGGACGGACGCCTTTACCTGACCTGGGACGTCGTCACCGAACTCCTGCCCACCGGCCTCGCCGACGACATGTTCGCCGCCTACCGCCACCTGTTAATCGATCTCGCCGAGAACCCACCCGCCTGGGAAGTCCCATTCCTACACTTGCTGCCCGAATGGCAACAAAGCTTGGGCCGTGAGGTCAACCAAACCACGATGGAATTCACGCCGCGTTGCCTGCACCAGTTGTTCTTCGAGCACGCGCACAACCAACCGGAACGCCCGGCTTTAATCACCGCCGCCGGCAGCATAAGTTACGGCGCATTGGGCGCCGTCGCGCAACAGTTCGGTCAACAATTGGTCGATCACGGCGTCAAAGCCGGCCATCCCGTCGCCATCGTCATGCACAAAAGCCCCCAGCAGATCGCCGCCGTGCTGGCCGTCCACGACGCCGGCGGTGCCTACCTACCCGTTGACGCCGGCCTACCGCAACAACGCCGCGACTTCATCATCCACAACGGTGGCGCGCGCGTCGTGCTCACCACCGAGGACCTCGTCGACGACCTCAACCTGCCCGACACCGTCACCGTCGTTTGCCTGCCGACCACCATGCCCGAGACCGGCGAAGTGCAAGCGCCCGTTCTGCGCCAAACGCCGTACGACCCCGCCTACATCATTTACACCTCGGGTTCGACCGGCAATCCCAAGGGCGTCGCCGTCGACCACATCGCCACCTACAACACCTTGCTCGACATTAATACCCGCTTCCAGCTCGGTGCCGACGACCGCGTTTTTGGTTTGTCGTCCCTCAGTTTCGACCTCTCCGTCTTCGATATCTTCGGACCCTTCTCGGTCGGCGCCGCCTTGGTGTTGCCCGATAGCGACGGCCTGCGTTCGCCCGATCATTGGTTCGATCTTTGCCGCGACCACGGTGTCACTTTCTGGAACTCCGTGCCGGCGTTAATGGAAATGCTCGTCATCTACTGCGAAGGCCACGACCACCTCTTGCCCGAAAGCCTCCGCCTGGTATTGATGTCGGGTGATTGGATTCCACTGGACCTGCCTGGCCGCATTCGCACCCTCTCGCCCTACATTCGCTTGTGGAGCGGCGGCGGCGCCACTGAGGCCGCCGTTTGGTCCGTGCTTTATCCCATTGACGAAGTCGCCGCCACTTGGAAAAGCATTCCCTACGGCAAACCCATGCAAAACCAGACCTGTCACATCCTCGACGAACGCCTCGAGGCCTGTCCCGTCTGGGTCGCCGGCGATCTCTTCATCGGCGGCACCGGTCTGGCCCGCTGTTATTGGAACGATCCCCAAAAAACCAACGCCGCCTTCTTCCTGCACCCGCGCACCGGCGAACGCCTGTACCGCACCGGCGACCTCGGCCGCTATTTACCCGACGGCAACATCGAGTTCCTCGGCCGCGCCGATTTCCAAGTGAAGGTCCAGGGTCACCGCATCGAGTTGGGCGAAATCGAAACCGTCCTTCTGCAGAGTGACAATGTTCAAGCCGCCGTCTGCGGGGCACTCGGCGAAGCGGGCGGTCCCAAGCGCTTGGTCGCTTGGCTGGTGTGCGACGACCCTGCCGCCTTCGACCGCGATGCGTGCGAACAGCACCTCGCCCAACGGCTCCCCGATTACATGATCCCCGCCGCCTGGGTCCCCCTCGACCGGCTCCCGCTCACCGCCAACGGCAAGGTCGACCGCAAAGCCTTGCCCATGCCGGATTTTAAGCGCAACGACACCGATCAACGCGACAATCAACCGCACAACCCGCTTGAGTTTAAGCTGATTGAGTCCTGGTCCGACATCCTCGCCGTCCCCCATGAAGAACTCAGCCTGTCGACCTCGTTCTTCCGCTTCGGCGGTAACTCGCTGCTGGCGATTCGCATGCTCAACCAGCTCCACAAAAGTAGCGGCGTCGATATCCCGCTACGCGAGTTCTTCGATCAACCCACCATCGGCGCGCTCGCGCGGCTGGTTGGTGAACGTCAAAGCCGGGTCCAAACCGAGGTGCCCGCCTTGCCGACCCTCCGCCAAGACCCCGACAAACAACACCAGCCGTTCCCACTTAACGACATTCAGCACGCCTATTGGATGGGTCGCCACGGTGCCATGGAGCTCGGCAACGTCGCCGCCCACTTCTACTTTGAACTCGACCTGACCACCGACGATCCCAACCGCATCGAAGCGGCTTGGCGCAAGGTGATCGCCCGCCACGACATGTTGCGCGCCGTCATCGACGACGAAGGTATGCAGCGAGTGCTGCCGCTTGAAACGCTGCCGCCGTTCACGATTGAGGTCGACGACTACCGCGGCATTGAAGCCGGCGAACAGCGTTTCCACCTGGAAACCACACGGGAACGTCTCTCGCACCAAGTCCTCGACACCCATCAGTGGCCGCTGTTCGAGATTCGCCTCAGTCGCTGCGACGATCACCAGGTGCGCCTCCACTTCAGCTTCGACCTACTGATCGCCGACGCCTGGAGTGCGCGTTTGGTGTTCCAAGAATTCACACGCTTTTACCACCACCCCGACGACACACCGGCCCCCTTACAACTGCGCTTTCGCGACTACGTCGTCGGCATGGCCGGCTTGGCCGAAACCGAGCTTTATCGACGCTCGGCAGCTTATTGGTCGGCGCGTTTGGCCGACCTGCCGGCCGCACCCGATCTGCCGCTCGCTACCGACCCCGCCACGATTAGGTCGCCGCGCTTCGAACGCCGCGCCGGCACACTTAACCCACAGCAATGGCAACGCTTACAACGTCTGGCGGGACGACTGGGTGTGACCCCGACCGGCCTCGTCTTGGCCGCCTACGCCGAAGTCCTCGGTTGCTGGAGTCAGAACCCCGCCTTCTGCATCAATGTCACCACCTTTAACCGCCTGCCGTTACACGACGAGATCGAACAATTGGTTGGCGACTTCACCTCGCTGACCCTGTTGGCCGTCGACCAAAACGGCGCCGACCCCGACGGTGAAGCCCAGCCGTTTGGCGTCCGCGCCCGTCGCCTGCAACAACAACTCTGGCAGGACCTCGACCATCGCCATTACAGCGGCATCCAAGTCATCCGCGACCTCGCTCGCCGCGCCGGCCGCTCGCCAGGTGCGCTGATGCCGGTTGTGTTCACCAGTCGCTTGTTTGGCGGTGAAGAGTCCCAGGCGCTGCTGCCCGCCAACCTCGACGGCAGCCCGGCCGAAGTCGTTTACGCCGTCTCCCAAACGCCGCAAGTCTGGCTCGACAAACAGATTTTCGTAGAGAACGGCACCCTGGCCTGGACTTGGGACACCGTCGCCGAGCTGTTTATGCCTGGCGTCGTCGACGACATGTTCGCATCCTTCCAGCAGTTACTCGGCCAAATGGCCGACGATCCCCATATTGGCGACGCGCCGCCGGCATCGCTGTTACCCGAAGCCACCCGCGATCAGCTCAAGGAAATCAACCACACCACCACCGAACTGCCTACCGGCCTGCTGCACGACGGCTTTGTGGCGATGTGGCGCGCAACACCCGACGCCCTCGCGGTCGTTGACGGTGAACAGCGCTGGACCTACGACGACCTAGCCAAGCGCGCCTTCCAAGTCGCGGCCTGGCTCCAGGAACACCAGGCCCAGCCCGAGGAATTGGTCGTTGTCTGCATGGAAAAGGGCTGCTACCAAGCCGCCGCCACCTTGGGCGTCTCGCTCGCCGGTGCCGCCTACCTGCCGATGGACCCACGCTGGCCGCTGGAACGTCGCCAACGCATCCACGACCGCGCGCAAACCCGCCTCATCCTCACCACCACTACCTGGGAGGACCGCCTCAGTTGGCCCGATGACAGCACCAACCTGCGCGTCGACTGGTTGGATCCCGTCACCGCACCCGACCAACCGCCGTCGTGCCCGACCACACCGCAACAGCTCGCCTACGTCATTTTCACCTCCGGCTCGACCGGCGAACCCAAGGGCGTCGCCATCGAACATCGCGGTGCCGTCAACACCCTCGCCGACATTAATCAACGCTTTACCGTCGGCGCCGACGACGCCGTGCTCGCGCTCTCGCAGTTGCACTTCGACCTGTCCGTTTACGACCTGTTCGGCATCCTTGCCGCCGGTGCCACCGTCGTTTACCCGCCTGACAGCGAACACCCCGACCCCGCCGCGTGGCTCGACCTTGTGCAACGCCAACAGGTCACCATTTGGAACTCGGTACCCGCGCTGGCGGCCTTGCTGTTGACCTACAGCGAGAACAACAACGTGCCGCTGCCCGCCCATCTGCGTCTGGTGATGCTGAGCGGTGATTGGATTGCGCTCGACACCGCACCACGCCTGCGCCGCCAATTACCCGACCTCACCGTGATCTCAATGGGCGGCGCCACCGAAGGTTCGATTTGGTCGATCCTCTACCCCATCGGTGAACTGCCCGAGGACGCCGTCAGCGTGCCATACGGCAAAGCCATGGCCAACCAGTCAATGTGGGTCCTCGACCGCCGCCGCCGACCACGTCCCCACTGGGTCCCCGGCGATATTTACATCGGCGGAATCGGCGTGGCGCGCGAATACTACGGCGCGCCGGAACTGACCCGCAACGCCTTTTTCAGCGATGCCGACGGCAACCGCCTCTACCGAACCGGCGACCTCGGCCGCCTGCTGCCCGATGGCAACATCGAGTTCCTTGGCCGCATCGATCACCAGGTCAAAGTGGGCGGTTACCGCATTGAGCTCGGCGAAATCGAGGCCTGCCTGCTGCGCCACCCCGAGGTGGTTGAAGCCGTCGTCACCGCGCCTTGGGTCGACGAAAAATCAGGTCCCGGCGGCACCCGTCGCTTAGTGGCTTACATTGTCCGTCATCCAGAGCAACGCGACTGCGAGCTCGACCTCGAACAGTACCGCAATTTCGTCGCCCACGACTTGCCCACCTACATGGTGCCGCAGTTCTTTGTCCAATTGGACCACCTACCACTGACACCCAATGGGAAACTGGACCGCAAAGCCTTGCCACATCCCCACGCCGGCCGAGGTGACCGAGTCGCCGACCCCGGCCGCGGACCGCTTGAGGAACGCATTGCCGAACTGTGGCGCGAGGTGCTCGACGTCGATCAGGTCGCGCGCGACGACGCCTTCTTCGACCTGGGCGGTAACTCCCTACTCGCACTCAGCCTGCTCACCGCGCTGCGTCGTTATCTGCACGTACCGCTGACCTTGCAGCACCTTTTCGACAACCTGACCGTCGCCAAATTGGCCACCGTCGTCGCCGAAATGCGGGCCCGAGGCGAAACCCTTGAACAGACCGACAACTTGCCTACCCTGGTCGCCAACAGCGCGGACCGCACCAAGCCGTTCCCACTCACGCCGGTCCAACAAGCCTATTGGATTGGCCGTTTGCAGGGTTTAGCCGGTGGCAACATCGCCGCCCATGCCTACTACGAATTGGAACGCGCCGACTTCGACCTCACCGGTTTCGAGGCCGCCTTTAACCGCATGATTCAGCGTCACGAAGCGCTGCGATTGGTGATTGACGCCCACGGCGAGCAGCAGATTCTCGCCGACCCAGGACCCTACACCGTTGTCTGCGACGACCTGCGCCAGGTCGATGAAGCCGCCGTCGGCGCAGCCCTGTGGCAGACACGCGAACGCATGTCGCACCAGGTCCGCGACACCACTGTTTGGCCGATCTTCGAGGTCCGCGCCAGCTTGCTGCCCAGCGGGCGCACCCGCTTGCACTTGAGCTTCGACCTGCTGATTGCAGACGCTTGGAGCTCGCGCATCCTCTTCCGCGACCTGGCCCTCGCCATGCAGGAGCGCGACCACGAGCTGCCGCCCTTGGCTTGCTCGTTTCGCGATTACGTGCTCGCCCAGAACCAAATGCGCAGCCACGAACGCTTCCAGCGAGCCCGTGATTACTGGCTGCGCCGTCTCGACCATCTACCGCCAGGCCCCAGCTTACCCGTCGCACGTCTGCCCCGTCCCGGCGACACGCCGCGTTTCCGTCGCTTCCAAGCCCACCTCGACGAAACCACCTGGCGTTTGCTGACCGAACGCGCCCACGCCGTCAACCTCACCCCCTCCGGCCTGCTCCTCGCCGCTTTCTGCGAAGTGCTCGGTGGCTGGAGTTCTGAACCACGTTTCACCCTGAACTTGACCACCTTTAACCGTCTCGCCATGCACCCCGACGTCAATGACCTCATGGGTGACTTCACCTCCTTAACCCTACTCGCCGTGAATACCGACTTCAGTGGAGGTGATCAGCGTTTCCAAGAGCGCGCGCGCCGCATTCAGGAACAGTTGTGGCGCGACCTCGATCATCGCGAAATGAACGGCGTTGAAGTATTGCGCGAAATCGTGCGCCGTTCCGGCGGCGGCGTCGCGCCACGCGCGCCGATTGTTTTTACCAGTCGCCTGTTCGGCGGTGACCAGAGCGAGGATGACCGCCGTCGCCGCGACACCTTCGGCGAGGTTGTTTACAGCGTCTCGCAGACACCGCAGGTCTGGCTCGATCACCAGGTCGTCGAAGAAGACGGCAACCTCTCCTGGACCTGGGACGTCGTCGACGGACTTTTCCACGAAGGCGTCGTCGAAGATATGTTTGACGCCTACAACCAACTGCTCAAGCGCCTCGCCGCCGATGACGCCGACTGGTCGGCCGACACCGGTCGGTTCCTGCCGGGCGCCGCCATGCCGCTGGTCCCCGTGCCTAGCTTCCCGCAAGATCTGTTGGTGCAGAGCAAGTTCTTTGAGCAAGCCGGCGCCAACCCCAAAGCCGTCGCTTTGCGCAGCGGCTCGTTAACCGTGACCTACAAACAACTGGCGCGCACTGCCCACCACATTGCCGACGTTCTCGAGCGCAACCAAGTCGATGTCGGCGGCGTCATCGCCGTTTACCTCGACGCGCCCTGGATGCAGATCGCCGCCGTACTCGGTGTGCTCGAAGCCGGGGCCGCCTTCACCATTATCGACGCCCACCTGCCGGATCGTTGCGCCGCCGCGCTGCTGCAACACGCCGGGGCCGCCGCCGTGATTTCGTTGCCACACCTAACCGCGCGGCTCAGCATCGAAACCGAAAGCGTGGTGCCCGCGTTGATTTTTGATCCCGACTGGCGCCACCAGGACAGTCAACGCATGAATGCCGGTCCCGCTTCCGCCGACTCGCCGGCGTGCATCCTGTTCGAAGCACCTTTTGCCGTACCGCCACGTGCGGTGCGCCTCGACCACGGCGTATTGTGTCACGCCGTCACGACCCTCAACCAACTGCTCGAAATCAGTCCCGAGGACCGCCTCGCCGCCGTTTGTCCCTTTGGCCAGGGTGCCGCGTTGTTCGATATCTTCGGCGTCTTGAGTGTCGGCGGCAGTTTGTGGCTGCCCGAGAACCACCGTGTCATTGACAGCGACACGCTGCTGACCGCCCTCGCCGACGAACGCATTTCGTTGTGGCGCAGTCCGATCGACCGCCTCAACGCCCTTTTCAACCACATTGACGCGCACCGCCAACAAACGCCGGACACCGCATTAAGCCACAGCCTGCGCCGCATCATCCTCTGCGACAGTCTCGTCACCGCCGACGACCTCGAGCGCATACGCGCCCACGCGCCGCAAGCCCAGGTCACCCTGTTCCAAGGCCACGCCGGCGGCGTCCCTTGGGTGGCCTGCTTCCTGCCGGAACCGGGCGTCACCTACGACGGGCCCTTACCTCACGGCTTTGCGTTACCCGGCAAACAAATGGTGGTGCTCAACAGCCGCCTGCAACCCTGTCCGTTGTATGTCACCGGCGACCTTTACCTCGGCGCCATGGCGCCATTACCCAGCTTCCCCAGCGAAAGCACCGATGCCTTGTTGACCCATCCCGAAACCGGGCAACTGCTGCTGCGCACCGGTCAACGCGGCTTCGTTACCGATAATGGTTTGGTTCAGGTCGATCCCCATTCCCATACCGACTTACAGCATGCCGGCTACCGCGTGGCTCTCGACGACGTCGCCTCGGTTTTCACCAACCACAGCCGCATTGCCGAGACCCTGATTCGCCACGAACGCAACAGCGCCGGTGACGCCCTGCTCACCGCCTACTTGGTGCCCGCAACCGAACCCTTGGATGCCGAAAGCTATCGCTGCCGCGTGCCGCGTTTGATCGACCTCGCCGAAGACGAACCGGCCCCGTGGCAACCCGCAATCCCCAAGGTGGTTGAGTCCTGGTCGCGCGAATTGCTCGGTCAGGTACTCGCCGGCCTGCGCCTAATTCAACCCGAGGGTTTGGCCGTTCCCAAATACCGTTACCCCTCCGGTGGCGGCTTGTACCCGGTCCAAGTCTTCCTGGTCGTCGCCAACGATCAGATAACCGGTTTAACGCCTGGCATTTACCAGTTCCACCCCGGCCTGTTTAAGTTGGCCTACGTGGCCGGCGAGGTGCCCACCGGCGCGCCTGCCTTGTCCGTCCACTTCGTTGGCAAACTCGACGCCGTTTTACCGCTTTACCCCGATTGGGGTTTGGATTTCTGTTTCCTGGAAGCCGGCTACATGAACCGCTTGCTGGCCGAGGATTGCAGCCTGCTCGGCATTAGCTGTCACCCCGTCGACGCCGCGCTGGGCGCACCCATCGGGCAATTGCTGGGTTGGGACGACAACCTGCTGTGGGTCCACGGTGTCGCGCTCAGCGCCGCGACCGGCTTTAGCGACGCGCCGATGCAACCGGCGCAACCGCCGGCGACCGCCTTGGCCCCCCACCTGCGCGACCGCGATTGGCACGCCGCCGCCGTCAGCGACCCCATGGCGCGACTCGGCTTTAAAATGGAACAGCGGGGTTTGCCCGAGGATTTCGACGAAGCCACCGCTTTGCCGTTGAACCCTATCCCCGTCGACACCATTACCGAACGCCGTTTCGCCGGCCGTCGCTCGGCGCGTTCCTTCATGCGCCGCCCACTCAAGGCCGCCCAGTTCGGCAGTTGGCTGGCCTGCTTGCGACGACCCGCCGTCGACGAGGACGACCGCGTTTCGGCACCCATGTTCCGATTCCTGGTTGAACTCAAAAACGACGCCGTCGAGGGTTTGGGCGCCGGTTTGTACGAGTACCTGCCGGAGACGCACCAGTTACATCACCTGACCACACGGGCATTGTCACCACGCAGCGCCCACGGCCCCATCAACCGACCAATTTACGACAGCGCCGCCTTTACCTTGCTGTTCCTGGCAGACCAGCGCGGCGCCTATGCGGAATGGAACCTAATCGACGCCGGCGACTTGGGCCAACGGCTGATGGGTGAAGGCATGCGCTACCACATCGGCCTGTGCCCGTTGGGCGGCATGGATTGTGACTCGCTAGCCGAGCTCGCGCCGTTTGAGGCCGGCTTAAGCTGCGTGCATCTGTTCTTGGGCGGACCGGTTCCAGAAGCGCCGGTCGACCTGCGCGCGGCCTTGGCCGAGCAACAGCGCATCACGCAACAAATGGCGTCCGAAATGCAGGCCGAACAAGCCGTGCAAGGCGAACCCAACCGACCGCGGCGCCTGAGCGCGGCCGAGCTGGACCTCAACGAGGAAGCGCTGCAATTTTACCTGAGCGAACGTCTGCCGGCCTTTGCCATGCCGCACGCCATGGTTTGGGTCAATCGCTTGCCAGAGAACGGATTCAACGCCGAAACACCACAAGACACGGCGACAAGCGGCGAACCCCAAGTCGGCGGCACACCCCGCGACGCCTTGGAACAACAGATCGCCGAGACGGCGGCGGCCATTTTCGAGCGCGACCACATCGGCACACGCGACAACTTCTTCGAGCTGGGCGCCAACTCACTGCAACTGGTTCAGTTACAGGGCAAGTTACAAGCGAAACTGGAACGAGAAGTCAAAGTCACCGACATCTTCGCCAACCCAACCGTGGCCAGCTTAGCAGCGGCGTTACGCGGCCATGACCAGGGCCAAGTCGCCGCCGACGAGGCACGCGACCGCGCCAGGAAACGCAAACAAGCCAGAACGACACGCAAACGCCGCTAACGCGGGCCGCGTTAACACCTGAACAAAGTGAATCTTGCCGGCGAAATCACCCAACGCTTGAGCGATTTCATCCACCGGAATGGCTTTATTCAGGTAACAAACCCCAAAAAAACCAAGTCCCAGCAATCGTTTGTCGGAAAAATGCACTCGCCAGGGCATGGATCGCTGCGTCTGAACACCATGCTCATTGATTTCAAAATTTCAGCAAAACGTTCTTCAGTTAGTGGCAAAACCACACAATCCATCAAAAGCCTCAAAACATCCCGAATAAAAAGCGTAATATCATTGAATAATCGGACAAAGATCCTAAAACCCAGGTTTCCATGATAACCTTTTCACAAATCCTCCTCCTAACATATCATAAAACTTCGATCTAACAGAATCCCGTCCTTCATCACCACTATCGGGATCCGATCCCTACCTTCACTAAGCGATTCTCGGCAGCGAATTCGCACAACTTTTTGGACTACAAAATCTTGAAAGAATGCTCGCCGCTCTTCTTAGTACGCCGGTGCTTTTTTTCAACACGTTTCGCACCAACGCTTGACACCCAGCGTCAAAACTTGTGCATTTTCATCCACCCTAATCCCTCAGTTCTGGTTCTACCAAGTGAACTTCAGCCAAGTAGTGAGATTGGAAATGAAACCGAGATCACGGTTCGGTTGCAAAAAGTGTGTTGAAGGACTCCATGTCATATCTAAAACCCATCATCATCTCTATGTGTTTTCTTTTCCTGAGCTTGCATGCAATCGAGCCTACTGAAAACCAGCAATCATGGTCTGGCAAGGCACGTGAAAAGCTTTCGCAGGTCAAGTTCCTCAACGAAATCATGGTGTTCGAGGCGGTGATCCCACTTGAACAAAATGACCAGGTCTTCTTCGACTTCCCGACCCTTGCGATGATGTTCGGCTGCGGCTACTTCGTGAGTGATGATAGCGGCAGCACCCTGTATCGCTACCATGCCGACGGCGCTTTTGACCGTGTCGTCACACGACGCGGTCACGGTCCTGGCGAAATCAGCTACCTCATGTTCGGCGCACGCATTTTCGACAACCAATTAGCGTTTTATGACATCTACAAGAAAGAAATAAAAGTATTTACAGCAGCGGGGCTTTTCGCTTGGAAAACCAACCTCGAGAAGCATTACAAAGGTGAGTCGCCGATCATAATGACCGGCGAAGCTTTTGCATGGCCGGAACCCGATCAACTCATTTTCAGCAATACATTCATTCGAGATCAGCCAGAGGCCCAAGCGGTCCGTTTTCACGTTTTATGGGAAAACAACCAAAAAATCAAACAGCTCACCATTGAACGGGTCCTAAGCCACCGCAATACGACACACGAAAAAAAATTTGGCACCCCATGTCTCTACGATTTGAGAAGAGTTGGCGACAAGTACTGGCTGGGAAGTCAGGAATTCTCACAAATCACCATGCTTAACCCCGATACACCTCGCATCACCAAACCAACAAATGTTCGCCTACCCGACGCACTAACACCTGCGCTTTATGAGGGCGTTTCCATACGAGACAGCAAAACCCTGTCCCGATTAATCAATATGAACGGGACCATTCACGATATTTTGCCACTCGGCAAAATCGTCCTAGTGAAAGTCGGCGCGCTCGGGTACGTCCCCTTCGATCAAACAGGACAACAACTCCTGGAACGGCGACTCCTGCTCAAATGGGCTAACTTGCGCGACGCCCACAATGGACTGATCTTGGCCACGACCGACCACCGAAAAGCAAAGATCTTAGCCGAACGAGCAGGCGTCCCCCTTCCGGAACCAATCGGCAATGTCGCCGTGGAAGACGATTCCCCTTACCTAGTGCTTATGCGCCTTAAACCCGAATTTCGTTGACGCAGTGCTTAAAAACCTGATATCGCAGAAGTTGATGACCTTGACCGAACCAGGCCTAATTGTTTATGCGCGCTCTAAGCATAAGTAATTCAAACACTTTGTAGTTCAGCAGGCTTAATGCAGAATGGGAGTAATTCATTTTTTTGACAAAAATATTTTTCCATTTTATACTGAAAAGCTGTTTTAGAGTCACGGCGAGAGGTAAGCATGAGCGAGCAAGAGAGTGACCGGAAAATTCTTTCAGACTTGATTGCACCCGATGGGCACCCCTTAAAAACACTAGAAGCATTTAAATTTTCCGCTGCATATTATTTCGACTATTTATCGACATTCGATATCGATGCAATCCAAAAGAAACCACCATCTGAGTGCACGGCTGCTGAATATTTAATCATTACAGATTACAACTCTCTCAAAAGCATACATTTAGCAGGTCGCCAAACTATACCTGCATCAAAATAATTCCAAAAGCAACACAGCGCCAGGTCAAAATTCTGTTATGATTTCAGGTAATTTTCTTATTTTTACTTGAATCATCACAGGAAGCTCGAATGTTAGTTCCTATCAGCAAACACTGGAACACGCTCCCCCAGCAAGTGAAAGAACTTCTGCACCAGAGCTATTTCATAAAAGGCCACCAGTTCCATAGAGATTATCTCGAATCGATCGGAAAAATCTGGCACGACGACCCTTTAATCATACTTGGCGAATCCAGCGTTTATACCAAAACCAGATCGACAAGCTTAACAATCATAGATAAACTCATTCAATCCTTGGATTACAAAATCAATCCTGAGTCCTTTAAAAGACTGGGCCCATTTATTGAAATGTATTTCAACTCGTGTTTAATGACGCTCCTCATGCATCATGCATTGGAAACACAAGCCCTACGAAATTTCTTTCGATCACAAAGTGCTTACGATGCACCCAATCGTGCGATCATTTGGTTTCCCACAACAGCCTCTAAAGAAACCTATGATAAGCGCCGAAACGGGCTATGCATTCACAATCTTAGAAAATTCACAGAAGACTTGCACGGTGATGAGGTGGAAGAATTACGCCTCGATATATGCAACCAATTAAAACTTGTAGATCCTACTGATGAAGCTGAACTGTGGATGATCATTTTGGCACCTTTTTCTTAAGCTCTAACGACATCCCATCCACCATCTCGAAGTACGCCTTCACCAGTCATCCAAACTCTGTCGAAATCATCAACTATTTTGAATGATCAAACATGCCTTTTCAAGCGGCGTCATCCTCTACTCTAATATCATTACAAAAAACAACTGGAAAATTCGATCAAAACAACGCAAATTATCTTCACCCTCATATAGACTCCCCAAACTAAAATTAAAAAAACCACAACAGACACCACTTACAAAACAGCCATCTAAACATGATTCATTTCAGCATTTTTATTCACCGAAAGAAAAAGAGCTTCACATAAAACTCAACCTGAATTGGAATAAAAAATTGCCTGAGCGTAGTCTCCCGAGAAAAAGCAAGGTCACATTGACCAACGTTCTAGTATGCTACTCCCTGGCGTTCGTGTTGAACCAAGTGGGATAACGCCCCGTATAAACCTGGGCCAGGATTGCCACCCCCGATCTTTTTGGTGATCAGCTATCGCCGTTCCGCAGCCTTTGCTTCGACACTCAAGAAGTTTCCCAAAAAGAAAAATCACCCCACTAAAAAAGCCGGCGTCGCGTGCTCCACGTGCGCCGGCTTTTTGGTTTGGGATGCGTCCCCCTACTTTTTCTTTTTGGGGATGTACAGGTCGGTGATCGTGCCTTCGAAGACCTCGGCCGCAAAAGCCATGGTCTCGCTCAGCGTGGGGTGCGCGTGTACGGTTAAACCGATGTCCTCAGCGTCACAACCCATTTCAATCGCCAACCCGGCTTCCGCGATCAGCTCGCCGGCGTTGGTGCCCACCGCTGCCGCGCCGATGATGCGGCCCGTCTTTTTATCGAAGAGCATTTTGGTCATGCCTTCGCTGCGGCCCATCGCCAACGAACGGCCACTGGCCGCCCACGGGAAGCTACCCTTGCCGTAGTCAATGCCGCGCTCCTTGGCTTGTTCCTCGGTGACCCCTACCCAAGCTACCTCGGGATCGGTATAGGCGACGCTGGGAATGACGCGCGCGTCGAAGAAACTCTTGTGGCCCGCGCACACCTCGGCGGCAACTTTGCCCTCGTGTGTCGCTTTGTGAGCCAACATCGGCTGCCCGACGATGTCACCAATCGCGAAGATGTGCGGCACGTTGGTGCGCTGCTGGTTGTCGACCGCGATAAAGCCGCGCTCGTCGACGGCGACACCGGCGTTTTCGGCGCCGATCAGTTTGCCGTTGGGCGCACGCCCCACCGACAACAGCACGCGGTCAAAGACGTCCTCGGCAGGCGCGTCTTTGCCCTCGAAGCTGACGTGGATGCCGTCGTCTTCGGCGCGCATCCCTGTGACCTTGCTGTTGAGGAAAATATTCTCAAAACGACCCCGCATGCGCTTTTCAAACGGACGCACCATGTCGCGGTCGGCACCGACCATCAATCGGTCCATCAGCTCGACGACGGTGACCTTACTGCCCAAACCTTCATAGACGGTGCCCAGCTCCAGGCCGATAATTCCACCACCGATGACGAGCAGGCGCTCGGGAATCGATTCAAGCGCCAAAGCGCCGGTCGAATCCATCAGACGCGGATCGTCGTAGGGGAAGCCTGGAATTTGCACGGGCCGCGAACCGGCGGCGATGACGGCGTAGCGGAAACTGTATTCTTTGACACCGTCGGCGCCTTCCACGCGGATACGGTGCGGGTCGACGAAGCTACCGGTACCGTGGGCAACGGTCACCTTGCGCGCCTTGGCCAATTGGCCAATGCCGCCGGTCAACTTGCCGACAACGGCGTCTTTCCAAGCGCGCAGCTTGTCGATTTGAATTTCGGGTTTGCCAAAAACAATACCGTGTTCACTCATATGCGCGGCTTCGTCGATGACGCGCGCGCTGTGCAGCAAGGCTTTTGAGGGAATACAACCGACGTTTAAGCAAACGCCGCCCAGGGTGGGATCGCGCTCGACCATCAGCGTTTTAAGGCCAAGATCGGCGGCGCGGAAGGCAGCCGTGTAACCGCCAGGGCCAGACCCGAGCACCATTACTTCGAAGTCGAAATCGCCCTCGGGTGCGCTGTGGGCGGGCGCCGAGGCGGCGGCCGGCTTTTCCGGCGCGGCGGCAGGCGCGGGCGACGCCGCCGGAGCCGGTTTGGCGGCGGCTGGTTTGTCTGTCTCGGCGGCGGCAATGACCGCAATGACGTCACCTTGGTTGACCACACCACCTGCCTGAATCTTAAGCGCGACAATACGGCCGGCGGCCGGCGCGGGCACTTCCATGGCGGCCTTGTCGGTTTCCAAGGTGATCAAAGAATCGCCTTCTGCGACGGTATCCCCTTCCGCAACCAACACTTCCAGCACGTCGACGTCTTTGAAATCACCCAGATCGGGAACGGTGACGGGCACTTCTTGGCCGGTCCCGCCGTCGGTCGCTTCAGCAGCATCACTTTTGGCAGGTTGGCTTGCTGCAGATTCACTTTTGGCGGGCGCACTTGACCCGGCATCATTTGATGCGGCAGCGCCAACTTCCAGAACGGCAATGACATCGCCTTGGTTAACAACACCGCCGGCGGCGACGTTGAGCGACACAATGGTGCCGGCCACTTCGGCGGGCACTTCCATGGCGGCTTTGTCGGTTTCCAGTGAAATGATCGAATCGCCGGCGGCCACTGAATCACCTTCTGCGACCAAGACTTCCAGCACATCGACATCTTTAAAATCGCCCAAATCGGGCACCTTAATTTCTACGCGTTCAGCCATGCGATCACCTCCTACAACAACAGGCGACGCAGGTCGCTGAGCACGTGGGCCAGGTAGGCGGTGAAGCGCGCGGCGGCGGCACCGTCGATGACGCGGTGGTCGTAGGAAAGCGACAACGGCAACATCAGGCGCGGCACAAAGGCGCCGTCTTGCCAAACCGGTTTCATACTAGAGCGCGACAGGCCGAGAATGGCCACCTCAGGCGCATTGACAATCGGCGTAAAGCCGGTGCCACCGATGCCGCCCAAGCTGGAAATCGTAAAGCAGGCGCCCTGTAAGTCGGCGGGTTTGATCTGGCCTTCGCGCATGCGTCCACTGACTTCACCCAACTCGGCGGCCAACTGGAACAAGCTTTTCTGCTCACAATCACGAATGACGGGAACCACCAAACCGTTGGGCGTATCAACGGCAATACCCAGGTGGAAATACTTTTTGCGGATCAAGGATTCGCCGTCGGGGCTCAACGAGCTGTTGAAATCGGGGAATTTCTGCAACGCCGATACAACGGCTTTCATGATGAACACCAGCGGGGTCAGTTTGAAGCCCTGCTTCTTAGCCTGGTCGCCGTGGGCCTTGCGGAAGGCTTCCATGTCGGTAATGTCGGCGTCCTCGTGTTGGGTCACGCGCGGCACATTCAGCCAACTGCGGTGCAGGTTGGCGGCGCTGACCTTGCGAATACGGCTGAGTTTCACTTCTTCAATGTCGCCAAACTTGCTGAAATCAACCGCGGGCACGGCGGGAATGCCGGCGCCGGCGGCGGGCGCGGCACCTTTGCCACCACCATGCTGCATGGCCTGCTTGACGAAGCCTTTGACATCATCCTGCACAATGCGGCCCTTGCGGCCGGAGCCTTTGACCTGAATCAGGTCAACGCCGAGCTCGCGCGCGAACTTGCGCACGGAGGGACTGGCGTACGGCATAGAGCCTGGATCGTCCTGAAACGCGTCGCGCTGACTGGATGCAGCCGGCGCAGGTGCCGCTTTGGCAGGCGGCGCAGGCGTTGCTTTGTCAGCCGGCGCGGGCGTTGCCGGGGCAGCCGGCGCGGGTTTGGCCGCTTCTTCTTTAACCGGCTCTTCTTTAACCGGCGCGGCGCCTTCCACCGCTTCAACGACGGCCACCACGGAACCTTCGGAAACCGTACCGCCGGCCTCGACGTTCAGGGAAACCACCTTGCCGGCAACGGGCGAAGGTACGTCCATGGAGGCTTTGTCGGTTTCTAGGGTAATCAGGGAATCGTCGGCGGCGACGGTATCACCGACCGCGACCAAAACTTCGACGACATCCACTTCTTTGAAATCACCAATATCGGGAACGCGAACCTCATGCTGGTTTGCCACGAAAACCTCCTCGTACTTCCCATTCAAAACAGAACCGGATCACACTGATCTCAAACGCCGTAAGGCCCGCCCCGAACAAACGAGGCGGGCCCAACCAATTAGGCGTATTGTGGATCCGGAGACTCGGGGTCGATCTCCCATTTGCGGATGGCCTCGGTGACGCGGCCTTTTTCAACGGCACCGCTGTCGCACAGGGCTTTTAACGCGGCCACAGCGATGTGACGGGCGTCTACCTCGAAGTGCGCACGCAAGGCGCGGCGCGTGTCGGAACGGCCGAAGCCGTCGGTACCAAGTGCGATGAACGGCTGTTTGACAAACGGCCGAATTTGATCCGAGTAGGACTTCATGTAATCGGTCGCGGAAACCACGGGACCGTCGAAGTCGGCCAAAACCTGCGAGACGTAAGGCACCTTGGCTTCAGCCTCGGGGTGCAAGCGGTTCCAACGCTCACACGCCAAACCGTCACGACGCAGTTCGTTGTAACTGGTCACACTGTAGATGTCGGCGACCACGCCAAATTCCTCGGCCAAAAGTTTGGCGGCCTGCTCAGACTCCCGCAGAATGGTGCCTGAACCCAGCAGGGCGACACGCGGACCGTCGCCTTCGCCCTTCACCAAACGGTAAATACCGCGACGAATGCCTTCCTCGGCGCCTTCCGGCATGGCCGGGTGATGGTAGTTTTCGTTCATGGTGGTAACGTAATAGAACACGTTTTCCTGTTCGCCATACATGCGACGCAAGCCGTCCTGCAGAATCACCGCCAGCTCAAAGGCATAGGTGGGATCGTAGGACACACAGTTGGGTACCGTTGCCGCCTGCAAGTGGCTGTGGCCGTCTTGGTGCTGCAAACCCTCGCCGTTGAGGGTGGTCCGGCCGGACGTACCGCCAATCAAGAAACCGCGCGCCTGCATGTCGCCGGCGGCCCACACCAAATCACCGATGCGTTGGAACCCAAACATCGAGTAGAAGATGTAGAAGGGAATCATGGGTACGCCGTGGTTGGCGTAAGCGGTACCGGCGGCAATCCAAGAGCTGGTCGCCCCGGCTTCGTTAATCCCCTCTTCAAGGATTTGGCCGTCGGTTTTTTCGATGTACGGCGCAATTTGGCCTTCGTCAACCGGGCGGTACAACTGGCCAAACGGCGAGTAGATACCCAGTTGACGGAACATGCCTTCCATGCCGAAGGTCCGCGCTTCGTCGGGGATGATCGGCACCAGGTGTTTTTTGAGGTTTTTGTCGCGCGTCAGCACGGTCAAAAAGCGCACAAAGGCCATGGTGGTGGAAATTTCGCGTTTTCCGCTGCCTTCCAGCAACGCTTTGAAGGCGTCCAAGCCGGGAATTTCCAGCGTGGGTGCGCTGGTGCAGCGGGCGGGCAGGTAACCACCCAACTGTTCGCGGCGTGATTTGAGGTATTGAATTTCGGCACTGTCCTCGGCGGGTTTGTAGAACGGCGTGTTCTCCAAATCTTCGTCGGAAACCGGAATGTGGTAGTTATCGCGATATTGGCGCAAGGCGCGTTCGCCCATCTTCTTTTGCTGGTGGCTGATGTTTTGGCCTTCACCGGCCTCGCCCATGCCGTAACCTTTGACGGTTTTGGCGAGGATCACGGTTGGACGACCGTCGCTGCGCATGGCTTCGGCGTAGGCGGCAAACACCTTGTGGGGATCATGGCCGCCACGCGTCAATTGCCAGATCTCTTCGTCGCTCATCTTGGCGACCATCTCTTTGAGTTCTGGGTACTTGCCAAAGAAGTGCTCACGCACATAACCACCGTCACCGGAAGCTTTGTACGCTTGGTAATCACCGTCGACCGCCTCTTCCATACGGCGTGCCAAAAGGCCCTTGTGATCGCGTGCAAACAGCGGATCCCAGTTTGAACCCCACAGCACCTTAATCACGTTCCAGCCCGCACCGCGGAAGACACCTTCCAGCTCTTGGATGATGGAGCCGTTGCCGCGTACCGGGCCGTCGAGACGCTGCAGGTTACAGTTCACGACAAAAATGAGGTTGTCGAGTTTTTCGCGACCGGCCAGCGAAATGGCGCCCAAGCTTTCCGGCTCGTCCATCTCACCATCGCCCATGAAGGCCCACACTTTGCGGCCTTCGGTCTGCAACATACCGCGATCACGCATGTAGTGCATGAAGCGCGCTTGGTAAATGGCCATAATCGGGCCAAGCCCCATGGAAACCGTTGGGAATTGCCAAAAGTCAGGCATCAACCAAGGGTGGGGATAAGAGGACAAACCACCGGGTTTGACTTCTTGACGGAAGCGGCGCAAATCGTCTTCGCTAAGACGGCCTTCCAAATAAGCGCGCGCATAAATGCCTGGCGAAGAGTGGCCTTGGATGAAAACCATGTCGCCACCGTGATTGTCGGAAGGAGCGTGCCAAAAGTAGTTGAAGCCCACGTCGTATAGCGTCGCCGAAGACGCGAAACTGGCAATGTGTCCGCCCAAACCGTCTTCGGCACGGTTCGCACCAACAACAATCGCCATGGCATTCCATCGAATAATATCGCGAATGCGTTTTTCCATGGCCGCGTCGCCGGGGAGCCGGTCTTCTGAGTGAGGGGGAATCGTGTTGACGTAGGCCGTCGTTGCTTTGTAGGGCAAATGGGTACCGCGCCGGCGTGCGCGATCTATTAGGGTTTCCAACAAGAAGTGGACCCGCTCCGGTCCGTCCTGATCGAGCACGGCTTGCAACGATTCGACCCACTCTCGCGTTTCTTCCGGATCGATATCGTTCGGGTTCGCTTTAAAGGGCATAAGTCCGCTCCTCCTTCCATTGTCCTCTCGCCAAAAAAGTGCGCTGAATGGACGGAGGCTAACCATTCTTGGAGCGACAGTCAATGGGATTGTGTGGATTTTCGAAAATTTGGATAAGTGCTTAGTATACCAAAAAGTTGCCTAAAAAATGCGAATATTCGCTATTTGTGAAGACTCGATAATCAAGCCGGCCGCGAAAGCCTTCGCAGCGAGCAAGAACGCGGCGATAACCCCAGAAAGCAAACAGTCCGAACGGCTCCGCCAAAAGGCTCATGTCTTCGGGATTAATGAGTGCCGCCGCGGGTCAGTGCCGGTGGCGCTTGTCATGGTCAAGCCAGCCACCGCGTAATTACCTCTAGAAGGTTTTTTTGACGCACCGGCTTCGTCAAATAGTCGTCCATTCCGGTTTCAAGACAACGCTCGCGATCACCCTTAATCGCATTGGCGGTGAGCGCGACAATCGGGATGCGTTCGCCTTCCCGATCTGCTTCTGCCTCACGAATGTGTCGCGTCGTTTGGAAACCGTCCATTTCCGGCATTTGGCAATCCATTAGAATCAGATCGTAGGCTTTGTCGGCAAGCGCTTCAAGCACCTCGACCCCATTCTCGGCCACATCGCAGTCGAGACCGGCCTTGCGCAGGACATGGACAACAACCTTTTGGTTCACGCGGTTGTCTTCGGCAAGCAAGATGCGGTAGGTTTCCTTGCTTTCGCGCACCGTGTGACGGGTGATCAGTTTCTCGGGTTTCCAATCGGCGAGCGCCTCACGCTTGCCGCGATTGCGCAGCATGTCTTCCAAACAGTGCTGAAGCGTTTCAGACTCCACCGGTAAACTCAAAAAAGCATCGAACCCGGAGCGAGCCGCCGACTGGGCGAAGCCAGGCTCCGGCTCTTTGGAAAGCGCCAGATGCATCAAGGGTTTGCGCGAGTCAGGACGCTTAAACAACTCGCTTGGCCACTCGGGTTCGACCTTGGTGAGGTTGTAATCAATGGCGACCAAGTCAAACTTTTGCAGCACGCCTGGCTCTGCCTCTAAAAAATCCGTTAGCTTTTTAGCGCCCAGCAGGGTTTCCGTTTTAAGGCCCAAGTCCGTGAGCTGTTGGGAAAAGGTGGTTAAGTTACCTTCGCGGTGCTCGCACAGCAGGGCCGACAAACCCTGCAGGGTTTTGGTTTCCGGTTCGGTGATGCGTTCAGGCGGCTCCACTTCTCGCACCCGCGCGGTGAACCAAAAACAGGAGCCAACCCCGAGTTCGCTCTCAACACCGACTTCCCCGCCCATGAGCAACGCCAATTTACGCGAAATGGCCAAACCCAAACCGGTACCTCCAAACTTGCGCGTCGTCGAGGAATCGACTTGGCTGAAGGTACGAAACAGCTTTTCGATACCCTGCTTGGAAATACCGATACCGGTGTCGCGCACCTCAAAACGCAGCAAGGTCTGATCCTCGTGCGCCTCCTCGGCAACCGGTGCGACCACCAGATTGACGCCACCCTGGGAAGTAAATTTCAAGGCGTTGGAAAGGTAATTGAGCAGAATTTGGCGAATGCGGGTGGGATCACCGCGAACCCAACGCGGCACGCCCGCCGCGAGATTGCTGGCCAGGCTTAGATGAGCCTCGTCGAACTTAAACTTGAACAGGCGACAGATATCCTCAATCGTGGTGCGTAAATCGAAAGAGATCTCTTCCAGAACCACTTTGCCGGCTTCGATTTTAGAGAAGTCGAGAATGTCATTGATCAATTCCAACAACACATCGGCGCTGTAGGCAATCGCGTGGACATAGTCGCGTTGTTCCTCGGTCATTTCGGTTTGCGCCAACAGGTTGGCCATGCCGATCACCCCGTTGAGGGGCGTGCGAATTTCGTGGCTCATGTTAGATAGAAATTCGCTTTTTTCGCGAGAGGCGTCTTCGGCAATCGATCGCGCCGATTCCAATTCAGCCGTGCGCAAACGACTATCGCGGCGCAACGACCACTTTTTGGTCAGCGCCAAAGCCATTTGCTTGACTTCGACCGGATCAAAAGGTTTGCGCAGGAACAGGACGCGGTCGTTATCGCCCAAAATACGTGTAATTTCTTCCCAAGAATAATCGGAAAAGGCGGAGCAAAGCACAATCTCGAGGTTGTCGATATCCCTGAGCAGGCGGCTGGTGGTTTCGATACCGTCCCAACCGGGCGGCATACGCACATCGACAAAGGCCACGGCAAAGGGCGTCCCCTCGGCCACCGCCGCCAAAGCGGCTTCGTAACCCTCCTTACCCTGCATTGCTGACGAAATTTCGTACGTCGGGCCGGGTGCTCGCGGCTGTATCCCAAAGAGCTCGGCCTCAAAGGCGTCGAGTTCAATGTTGGCTTGCGATTGGGTTTGCGTACCGATTGCCTTCTGGAAATCGGCATGGATCGATGCGTTATCGTCCACGATCAAAATGCGCTGGTTGGTATCCAAAGGGTTCCCGCTCCGCTATGGGGTCTCGCCGTCGATTGGGTTGTCCGACCAAATTACCAAACCAATCGGCACAAATGTCCTTTCGGCTTAATCCTAGCGAGCGATTCGAAGCATTTTTACGTCCCAGACCCCAAGAAAACCGCCACGTTTTTTCTTGCGCCCAGCTAATTCCCCCGCCTTCATGTGGCGACGAGATCGCGCAACCATGCAACCGCCAAAGCCAAGAACCATTTGCCAACGCGACAGCTTCCCATCGGCTCCTAGGGATAACCTCCTGCAAATGAACGGTTAACCAACCCTCCCAACAAAACGACCTTTTATTACGTCTAAAAGATTCAGTGACATTTATCACACTTAACAACCCACCTTGAGCTGAAACAACTAGAGTTTTTCGCATTACTAAGTGAGAAGTAAATAAATCTTCACAAGAAAACCTCTTACTTCACCAAAAAGACTTTTGAAAGCCAACTTGGTGCGACAACCAGAAAACCGGCGCCATTCCACGCCTTAACCGACAATCAGGTATTTCACCGCCATGACGCCTCGGCCGCCCTTGCTGCGACGATCCCCTCCTTATTTATTCCCTCTATTTGCCACGCGTCATCCGCGCCATTTGCCACCCCCTTGGTCGTCCCTTACCCGTGACGACCTTTTGGGACCGCTTTGCCACAAGCGTCCCTGCCAAACTTTATGTTAGGAGAACCCCATGCAACCTTTATTTGAATGTGATGAGAGCAAGTTACGCCAAATCGATCCTTCTTGGAAACCGGAAGAACTGCTCGATCAAGACGGTGTTTTTTATTTAAAAGACCTGGCCCGCAAGCTTGAGTTTGAAACCAACCGCGTGACCCGCAAAGTCCGCACGCTCGCCGACGCGGGCATGGATCCCTGGCAGGAGATCGGCCTGCGCAAAATCTGGTCGCACTGGATGGTCCGCATGAAACACTTCAAACCCTATTACTTAAAAGAGTTATCGCAAAAAGTACGCACCGTCGATCCGGCCTGGAACGGCAATGACCTGCTCAATCAAGAAGGCACCTTTTTCCTCGCCGAAGTCTGCAAAAAAATTCCGTTTTCAGCCCACCAACTTCGCTATCAATGCAAACGTTTGGCCGATCCCCGCACCGAAATCGGGGTTTATAAAGATGAATACCGCAAAGCCTATTTGGTGGATATGCCGGTCTTCTCACGCTGGATTGCCGCCATTTGGTTCGACGGTTTCTAACTGAAAAAGTACGCTCTTTAGTGGCGATTTCGGCCTAGCGGTTACCACTGGCAAAAAGGTTACAGATACCCGTTGATGCGCGCCTGTTCTTCCAAACTATTTTGCGCTAAGTCTTTGACCAGAATCAGCCATACGCATCCTGCTTTTTCAGGCGGAGCGTGGCTTGGCCGATGGTTCGCGACGAGTCAGGGTTTCCCAACCGCCCCAAGCCGACGCTTGCGTTCTTCACGACCGACGCGTCGGCCGGAAGGTGGTTGAGGAAACCGTCTTCACCCTCGACCCAGTCTAATTTGAGAAGGTCGGTTTTAAGCGGCACCCGTCCAGCCGCGCCTGGCGCTTTAACCTTGACCGAAGGTGGCGCCGCCTTCCGCCAAATAGGCTGCTTCCTCCGCCGTCGCCACCCGGCCCAGCACCTTGTTGCGATGGGGGTAACGACCGAAACGGGCGATGATTTCCGCGTGTTTGACGGCAAACTCGTAAAAGTTATCAAATTCGGCCGCGCGTTCCGGCCGGCCGTGGTCGTGCAGCAATTGCCGAAAGGCGGTCAGTGATTCGCGCTGGGCGGCCTCCGACTCGGCGTGCTCCAACGGCATGTACAGAAAAACGCGGTGGACCGGGCTCAGCTTGTGGTCAAGACCGCGCGCCACAGCGGCACGCGCCAGCGCTAACGCACGATGGTCACCGGCAAAAGCGCGCGCCGTCCCCCGAAAAATATTGCGCGTGAATTGATCCAGGAGCAGAATCATCGCCAAATGGCCTTCGGCATCGTCCTCATCGAGGCTGATCGGATCAACCATCGCCTGTTCAACTTGGGCGCCGAAACGGTCGCGAATCTCGGCATCGAGATCGGCGGAACTAACCCACCACAGTTTACTTTGTTCCGGCGCGGGCCAGCCGCTTTCGTCACATTCGCCAAACCAAAAATCGAGAACCGCTTGTGTTGTCATGTTGGTGCTCCCTGTTAACGCTCGGCATCAGTATAAAACGAAGCGGTCGGCTCGGCCAGAAACACAAGCGCTTGCGCGGAACGAACCTGTAGCAGTTGCGTAAACAAAAGGCTTACAGGAGTTTTGTAGGCCTCAAGCGGGGTGACACGGCGATTCAAGCTAGAATAGAGCCTGGTTCCAACGCTCGTCGACGGAGGCGCCTTTGACAGATTCCACGCTCAAGCATTTGGTTATTGTCGGCGGCGGTTTTGCCGGTCTGTATGCCGCCAAAACCCTGCAAAAGAAAAACATTCGTATAACCCTCATCGATCGTCGCAACTTTCACCTTTTCCAACCCCTGCTTTACCAGGTTGCCACCGGCGGCCTTTCACCCGGCGACATCGCATACCCCCTGCGTGCCGTGCTCAAACACAACCCACGCGCACGTGTTATCCAAGACAAAGTTGTCGACATTCGACCCGCAAGCAACGAGGTTGTGCTGCGAGACGGCGGCACCCTCCAATACGACTATCTGTTGCTGGCAACCGGTGTTCGCCACCAATACTTTGGCAACGAGCAATGGAGCGAAAGCGCACCTGGTCTCAAAACCATCGAAGACGCGCTGGAAGTACGCCGTCGCATTTTGTCGGCGTTTGAAGAAGCGGAGCGCTGCGACGACCCACAACGCCGCCAACAATTGTTGCGGTTTGTCATCGTCGGCGCGGGCCCGACCGGCGTCGAACTGGCGGGAGCTCTGGCGGAGCTGGCGCAATACACCATGAAACGCAATTTCCGCCACATCAATCCGGCCGACGCCGAGGTGATTTTGGTGGAAGGCAGCGACCGCGTGTTGCCACCTTACGCCCCCAAACTCAGTGCGAAAGCCAGAGCCGCGCTGGAAAGCCTGGGCGTCACGGTGCGCACGGCAACCCGCGTGACCAACATCGACGACACCACCATCAGCTTGGAACACAACGAGCAAACCGAAACGCTGGCGGCAGGCACAATCCTGTGGGCGGCGGGTGTCAAGGCAACGGTATTCGGGCGCCGCGTCGCGGAGCGAACGGAAACCGAAACGGATCGCGCGGGCCGACTGCTGGTGACGCCGGAACTCACGGTGCCCAAGTACGACAATATTTACGTGCTGGGCGATCTAGCCCACGTGCGTCAAAAAAACGGCGCCCAGGTGCCAGGCGTGGCCCCCGCCGCCATGCAAATGGGCCGCTACGCCGCCAAATCAATCTTGGCGCGAATTGCGGGCAAACCCACCAAACCCTTCAATTACTTCGACAAAGGCTCGTTGGCGGTCATCGGCCGCAACGCGGCGATTGCCGAAGTCAGCGGTTTCAAACTCAGCGGCTTTTTTGCCTGGCTGATTTGGGCCTTTATTCACATCCATTTTCTCATTGAGTTCGGCAACAAAATGATCGTCTCCATGCAGTGGGGCTGGAACTACCTCACCCGCAAACGCGGCGCCCGCCTGATCACGGGCAAGTTCACACCCAACCCCGATGTCGAACGCGATAGCGAGCCGGCCGCCTAATCCCCGGCCAACACGCGGCTCAATAGACCAACCAACTTTCTAGGGCCGCGTGTCGATCTAAACCGTGAATGATCATTTGGTCGAGGATTTTGGCGACCAAAGGCACGTCGTGATCGTAGGCACGCATTAAACCCTGGAGCATATCAACCACGGCGGTGCCGAAACCTTCACGCGCCGCCGCTTCATCCTCCAGCGCCGCCAAGGCTTCAAAACGCGGATGGTGAAAGCAGGCGAAACGCAACGTATTCAAAAACAGAGCGTAACGCAACCACAACCGAAGCAAACTCGCATCGTTGCTAAAGAGTTTTTGCGTCCAAAAATTCAGTGAAAAGCGGTAGAGATAGGTTTCGAGCTGATCACCGAAACGCGCCAGAACACGCGCCCGCCGTTCCCGCAACAGTTCATCTAAATGACTGACCCCGACCGGCACAAAGGCGTCGCGTCCGAACTGGTAAATCTCCAAATTGGGCAAGCCGTCAAGAATCTCACCGGCAATGGTTCGAAAGCGTGGACTGCGGCTTTGTTTGGTGCTGAGCAACAACAGACCCGCAACAAAAGCCAAGCCGTCGGCGTGAATGTCGGTGCGCGCACGAAACGCGGAAACCCGTGGCACAATGCGCTCGGGGTTGGCGTGGACGCCGACCACTTGATCGAGCTTGGCGGCCGGATTTTCGGTAATTCCGGCGTGATAAAACGGCTGAATTTCGGTGGCTAGATCCAACACCAACAGGGCGAAATCAGCCGTGCGCAACTCTTTTTGCGCCAGCAGCCACTTGATGAAACCATTGATGCCCGAGAAAAAGTATTTGTACCAATCTTCTTGCCCCGGTTCACTTGAGGAGATTTCGAAGCCCGGCGGGAGTATGTCGCGCTCCAGTTTGACGTGCGCCATAGCGTCCTCACCGAGCAAGCACAAACGCGCCATCTCCGGGCACGACAGCGACCCGCTCAGGAAATCACCGCCGGCGCCTTCCACCAAATAACGCGGATAGGTCGCACAAACGCCCGGCAGACTGGCTTCACCCAAGTCTCGGTGAATGGCGCACCAGCCCTTTTCTAAGAAAGGACAAAAGCCGTCGGGTTTCATGCGCAAAAAGGCAAAGCCGACATCCTTGAGCTCTTGCGGCGTGTCTTCCGGGAACTGGCTCACGTCGAAACAGGTCGCACCATTAAAGGTGTCCCCGTAGTGGCCGTGAATATGGTCGTATTCCTCGCGCGGCACATTGATGCGCCAGCCATAGCAACAGGTTTCCGGGCAATCAGCGCCGCTACATTGAAACTGTTGGGCGTAACGAAAACCCGTCAGCGGTTGGTTCATGCTGGATCCATCTCCTTTTCCGGTTCTACACAAGCCATCGGCAGCTACGCCGATAACCTGATGAAAAAAGAAACGGTTGCACTTGTGAACCTAGCCCAGAAATAGAAAAGGAGCGGCCGAAGCCGCTCCAGTTGGGTTGAGGGTTAACGGGCTGGAAGATTACTTAGGTTCTAACCAACTCACGTTGAGCGTGAAGGTTTTCGAATAACGGCTGTAGTTGTAGCAACGAATGATGTAATCACCGGACAAACCATCCGTGTCGAAGCTCAAGATCTCCGGGTTAGCGGTCGACTCGGCTGTGGCGACCTGGGTCCCGTTGGGGTTGACCAGAAAGAGGTCGATGTCACCACTGCCGCTCCAACTTGCCTGCACATCAATCACACCGCCGGCGACGTTAATGGTGTATTCCTGGTTGGCACGACCACCCAAGGTGGTCGAATCAGAACCGTTGCGCTGGACGTAATCAACGCCGCCGTCACCACCGTCACCACCGTCACCGCCGGTTGTGGGTTCCTCATAACTGACCGTCAGGCTCATGCCGCTGAAGTCTTCGTAAGCGTGGACAAGGACGTGGTAGCGACCCGCCTGCGGTGAATCAACAGACAAGCTTTCGTTGTTGCCGCTTTTCCACGAACGACCACCGAAATTATCGGTAGACGGCTCGGTACCAAAACGATAGTAGAGATCGCCGTCACCACTGCCACCGCTGGTGACAAAAGTCAGGTTGGCGGCGCCGGCCGGCACATCAATCCAGTAACGCAACTGCTCGCCCTTGGCGGCACTGAGATTGCCGACCGTCCCACCGTTGCTCAGCGCACCGGTCCCGGGATTGGTGGTCGGCTCGGTCACGGTCACAGAAGCACTGGCACTGTCGGTGGCACCGTTGTTGTCGGTCACAGTTAAGGTTACGGTATACGTGCCGGCGGCACTGTACGAGTGGCTGGGGTTGGCGTTGCTTGAGCTGCCACCATCGCCAAAGTTCCAAGCGTACTGGGCAATACTGCCGTCACTGTCGCTGGAAGTGCTGGTGAAGGTGACGGCGAGATCGTTGACCTGGCTGGTAAAACTCGCATTGGGCGCAACGTTGCTCGGCGTGGTTGAGGCCGTCATGGTTGTGCCGGGTGCTGAGAAGTCGTAAAGCGCGAAGCCGGTCGCGCTGCCGTCGTAGTAACGAGCACTCGGGGAAGTACTGTCGGTCCATGCACTTGCGGTTTCAGCGGAGAATAAGTGGGTGGCGTGACCACCGGAACCACCTTCGGTCAACAAAGAACCGGCAACACCGGTCGCTTCCACTACGGTCACGCCTTGGCGCGTGTTGGCCGAGCTATTGATGTCATTGCGACCGTCTGTACCCATGGTTGTGTCGACGTGTTGAATCAGGACACCGCCGTCCCAAGAACCACCGGTGACGGTCAAGGTCACGGTTTTCCCGGCGAGGGTCAAACCATCGGCGCGTGAAATGCCCGCGGCAAGCACGAAGTCGGTATCACTGGCGGCACCCAGGGTTCCACCGACCACGCCTTCATCATCGGCTTTTTGGTACACGATCGCAGCAACAGCGCCGGCGGCTTTGGCGTTTTTCACTTTGTCGGAGAAGGAGATTTCGCCGCGTTCAATCAAAGCGATGTAGTTGGAAGCGGAGGGAAAGTCACCGACGCGACCAAGCCCGGCGTCACGAACAAGCGCCGACACGGTGCCGGTGGGCGAGTAAGTCATGGCGCGTGATTCAATCGCGGTAGAACCTTGGGTCAATTCACTGACGGCGGCGGAAAGGCGCGGTGCCATGCCACGGTCCCAACCAACCGGTGCGCGGTTCTCGGCGAGGAAATATTCGTAGGAGCGGTTCGTTTCAAAAAGAACGGGCGTGTTGCGGTCGGCAAGGGCGCTTTCAAACGTGACCGTGCCGTTGCCAGGCTGGCGCGGGTTGGACCAGCCGAGAATGTAACGACACCAGGCGTCCATGTTGGTCGGCGTGCTACCGGTCGCTTCGCCGCTTTCGTAACCCCAAGAACCGGAGGCCATCAGCGAGAAGATCCCCATAGCGGCGTTTTGGCTCTCGATGTCGTACAAATCGGGCAGGCCGCACATCAAGTGGCCCAATTCGTGGGTGATGACACCCATCGTGTGTTGCGTCCCGTCATCGGCCAATTCACCGTTGAGCGCCCAACTGGGCAATTGCACGGAGCCGGCCATGACGTCGCCCGGCGTCCAGGCGCTCCATTTGTGACCCCAAACGTTGGGTTCGTTGGTGGACGATGCCGCATCGTAGCCGGCGACAATGAAATAAATAACGGCTTCGTCAAGGGTCAAACGACCGTCGCCACTGGTATCGAGCGCCGAGAAGTTAACATGGTTGGCGGCTTGCGCAAGCGCCGCGTTAACCCAGTTGATTTCTTTGTAGTACTTCTGAGAGGTGGTGAGCTCGGCACGACCGGTATTGGGGTGTGCTTGGTTGATGGTCACGGTCACGATGCCGTCGGCCTCGCCGGCACTGCTGTGCGCGACACCTTCCATTTGGATCAGACCGAATGAGTTATCGTTGTAGTAATTGGCAACGGTTTTTGCATCGGCGGTTTCGTCGAAGATCATGGTATCCCAGTCATCCGACGTCGTCGTCAGGTTGCGGTCGTTAAATTGAACGCGAATGAACAACAAATTGCGGGGACCCGAAACAAGCGAAGGCTCGTATTTGGACAGGCTGTTTTTACCGCGACCGTAACCGTGGTCGAGGGCACGCGAGTAAGCGGTGGGAAAGTGCTCGGCACGCAGTGTTTGGTAATCGGTCAAAGGGCGTAGGTGTTTTATCAGGCCGACAGGGACTTCGTCACCGGCGAAGGCTTCAATACCAGAAGGGATCAAATCGCCGGCAGCGTTGCGCTTGGCATATTCCCAACGATTGTCGTGCTTGGGGTTACGCAAAAGAGTGTAACCATTTTTTTCAACGTAGTTGGCCCATTCGTCACCAACGATACGCGCTTGAAAGGCGCGGTCGGCGTCACCAAGGACAACGGTGGCTTTGGGATTGGCAAGACCGGCAAAGGTTGGAAGAGCCGCAAGGAAGAAAGCAGCAACGAGCAAGAAAATCCGCGATGGAAAACGCAATGTCATATGAGTAGAACTCCTCAAATTAAGTCTGATAAAGGGTTACAGGGTTGGCGAACCTGAAGATGCACCAAACCCAAAAACCGAACGGCACCAGCAGGCCGCGGTACAGAATGAATAAATAGCGATACGGGCGAGCACCCGTCTCGGGGTATTCCGACGGGTTCCGTTGAGCGGCGGAACGACGTCGAAGTCAACTTCTCAAGGAACGGTGAGCAACCGTGTGTTCGAGAAGAATGCGAGAGCGTCAGTTTTAAAGGCGGTGGGTTTCTAAAAGCAGCAGAACGCAAGAAAAAACGTTAAATACTGAGAAACTCACGAACACCAAAAGCGACTGACCTTCAAGATTTGTTGTTCGCCCTGGATGGGGCGAGAGCAACCAAAGAATACCACAAGCGCTCGAACTTGCAAAAGGTTTGTAAAAGCGATTTTGATAAAAATTTTTGCCTAAAGAAAATATTACCGCACCCAAAACAACCTAAGGTTAATCCAAGCAAACATTTACGCACTCACCCACAAAAGCCACACAAACCCACCATAAGCCTTTGTAAAAACAAGAACACCCATTCATTTTCACAGCAAGCCTACTCACGGAGCACGTCAAACAAAGTCCAACAGCGAGGCATCGATACGCCCAACAAGATATTTACAACTCCTTTACTTGAATCAAGACCAAGCCAGCCGCTATTATAATCGATTAATCAAACGGGGATTAACCCCTATTACTTGGCTAACCACTTTGGTTCCAGCTCATTAGATTCATGACCGAACATGCGCCGGTCGAGGAGAACCCCAACAGCATTGACACAAGCGGCAGACAAAGCGTTGTTACGCAGCACGATTGAAGAAGAACTCAACCGACTCAAGTTAGACATCCAAAAGCTTGAGGACCAAGTCGAACCGGTCGCCCCGGATCGCGCCATCGGTCGCCTCACCCGCTTGGAAGCCATTCAAAGTCAAAACATGGCCGCGGCCAATTTGCGCAAAGCGCAATCACGCCAAAGCCAACTGGAGCAGGCGCTCATTTTGCTCGCCCACGACCAGTACGGCATCTGCACCCGGTGCGGCAATGCCATTCCCATCAAACGCCTGCTGTTGGTTCCCGAAAGTAAAACCTGTGTTCGTTGTCCGCGCCGACGCGAATAAGGCACGACAACCCGCATAAAATGTTGATTTTCTAACACTGCTCTAACCGAGCGTTTTCACAATGGGTCTGCCCCATCAGTCCCATCATTCTCCGCGAAGAGGACCTTAAAGAACCCCTCGCATGCCCTCCGCTCCACACCGGAACCGGCGGGCGGCAGCCTCGCTCCACCCGGCAACAGGCGCCGCACCACAACCACGGCAAACAGCCCTAGCATTTTCTTAAAGAGGTGACATGTTGACCACGAGCTCAACCCCCCGACGCCGGTTAACGGCCCACATCGCCGAGATCATCAGCCAGACGAACGGCATAGCGCTGGAAGACACGCTGGAACTGATGCTGAGCAGCGATTTAACCGAGCAGGATCCCGAAGCCCATGCCTGCGTCGCCGATTTCCAAAGACAGTTGCGCGACTTCCACCACGGTGGCGACGTTGAATTGGCAAACCTGATCAACCACGAGTTTGCACACGCCTTGTATCAGTTTTTCCGGGCTTTTCCCCTGCCCTACCGCGAAGAACACATTCACTTAACCGGTAGTTTGACCCCGGAGTTCATCTTCCCGCGCATTCGCGCCATGCTCGATGGGCCGGGCGGTGCCGCCGTCGCAGCCAAGATCGAGGCGGTTTACGGCCCCGGCAGCAGCGACATTCAAACGGTCGCCGACGTGCGCAACTTGGTCGTCCTCAAAGACGACGAACGGTTCGACCGCTATCTGCAGATTTTAATGTTGCCCAAACTCGTTCTGGTTGATCGCCAGGCCCATAGCGACGCCGCCTACCACATGGCCTCGGAACTCTTCCACAAGTACAACGTCGGCAATATTCGTTTAAAGTTCACGCTGTCACGCGCCACGGCCGATTCAAGCGAGACGATTCCCGGAATTGAGGCACTGACACCGGAAGACGTCGCACTCGGTCTCTACGACGGCTTCGAACGCTTCCGCCGCGAACAACCGGTTTTTGAATTCATACTTTCGCCCTGCTTCCGCAAAGAAGAGGACTTCTACGACCACAGTCGCTTCGACAGCAAAGAAGCCTCGGTCCTCAACCAAATCAACATCATCCTCGAGTTGTTGGAAAAATACCCCTTCTTAGCGCCCCATCTGCGCGAAGTGGACACGGTAGGCAACGAGCGCGACTTCTTCCGCAAACGCCACTTCAAAGCCATGCACCAGGGTTTCCGCAAATTGCAGTACTACGGCTTCCAAATTCGCAGCCACCATGGGGAAACCTGGAAAAACCTGCGCTGCGGCATTCAAGCGGTCGACAATGCCATGAACATTTGGCACATCAACACCTTGGAACACGGCCTCAGCCTGGGCATCAACCCCAACTTCTACTTCCACTCCATGTACCAACGGGTTTCCAAATGGAATCGCAACGGCGAAAAAATCCGCCCAAACTCGATTGAATACAACGAGATTATGGACATGCAATGGCATCAAAACGAAGCCGTGCGCGACAAACTCATCAACGGCGAGCGGCTCAGCGAAGCCGAACAACGCCTGTTCACGAAGGCCAAGTTTCACACAGCGCGCGAAATCGAGCATTATCAACACGACGTGCTCAACCGCATGATCCACAAAAAGGTTTCGCTGATGGCGCTGCCCAGCTCCAACTACAAGCTGACCATCTGCATCGATGATTACAAAGACCACCCTTTCTCCTGGTGGGAGAAAAAGGGCGTCAAGTTAGGCGTCGGCACCGACAACTACATCACCCTGAATACCAACTACATTCAGGAAATGCTCATCCTGCTGTTCACCGATCCGTCCGGGTTAAAGATCACCAAATTATTGATGATCACCTCAGGCGAAACGCGGCGGCCCTACATCAGCCACCTGTTGTGGAAGATGAATGACCGCGCGCGTTGGTTGGTCTCCGACCCAGTCCAAAGCGAATCGGGCGCAATCAGTTAACGCCGCGGTAAGGCCACTTTTTTAAGCACCCAGGATTCTTCGCCATCGTGGGCGACTAAAGCATGTTGGTTGTCCGGTGCGACAACCAGCGCACGCGTCCCTTCAAAACGGTCGGGTAACACGGTTTCGGCGTGGCCGTCGCTTTTCATAACCGCAAGTTGGTAGATCAGCGAATCTTCTTCGTCGGCCGGACCCACCGCACGCATCAACAGCATTCGGTCCCCGCCCCAAGGCACGGCGGCACTGCACACGGCGTCATAATCCAATTGCATGCTGATATTGGTGTTGCCGTCGGTTGTTTCTTTGGAAATCATGGTTGCATCGGGCGTACGCGGCCGGAAGGCGGCCTTGTAGGGACGCGCTTCTTCCTTGTCGTCGTGGTACACCCATAATGCGTTTTCAATCCTTGCGAAAAAGTACAGCGTATCACCCAACCAGACCGGATAACCGTGGTTGAGGTAGGCGGCCAGCAAGGGGTTTTCATGCTCACGAGAGGCGCCAAAAGTCTTAACCGTCGTGCCTTCGGCGGTCATCAACGCAAAGCGTTTGCCCTGCTCTTCACCAATACGCAAGTGGGTAAATGTCGGCGAACTACGCGTCAGCAAGAAGCGGTTGCCAGGCGCATGAAAAATGTCGCCAACCGCATGATCAGGCATCGGTATACTGTGCGCGTGCTCGCCCGCACTGTCAAAAAAAAGTAAACGTCGGGCACTCGGATCGGCGATCACCACCCGGCCATCGTCGAGAACAACCATCGAGGTGGGGTTTTGAAATTCACCCGGCCCCTGGCCTTTGGCGCCAAAACGTCGTTTGAGCGTGGTATCAGGATTAAAAATGTAGACGGCATGGTCGCGGCCGTCGAGCACCAGCAACTCACCTTTTTGGTTGAAGGCAAGCGCATCTATCCCGGCTAAGTCCTCCACCGGATAGGCACTGGGCCCATACGCAGTCAGCATCACAACGAACATCAACATCATGTTGGTAGACTCCCTTTTGTCAGATCAATTTGGCCGCACTCAAAAAAGTACCCCACCCGATGTGATCTGGGCAACAGGGAGCACAACGCATCCCACCTAAAAAACTCACAAAAATGCCATCGCTGGGTTCGCCGGCCTAGCGGGAGGTTGGCGCAAGCTAGCCGGAATACTGCACCTTGCGTTCGATACCCAACTTTTTCATCCGGCTCTGCAGGGTCGAGGGCTTGAGTGCCAGAACTTCAGCAGCCCCGCCGGCGCCGTAAATTTTACCGTCAACCTGTTCCAAAACAGCGATGATATGGCGGCGCTGAACTTCTTCCAGAGAGAGGGCGGCACCGACAAAGTCAGGCGCCGAAGCGACGGCGGCCGTGGGATCAGGTGCAACAGGCGCGCCCTCACGCACGGCGGCCAGATCGAGGTGATCACGGGTCAAAACCTGGCCCTGGGCCAAAATGGCGGCACGTTCCAAAACATTGCCTAATTCACGAATATTTCCCGGCCAAGGATAGTGCCGCAAGTGCGCTACCACGTCTTCAGCCAGGTACAGACGACTTTTGCCCAGACGCTTCGCTAAACGACGCAACAATGTTTCGCAGAGACTGGGCAAATCCTCTAAACGCGACCGCAAGGGCGGAAGCTCCAACGGAAACACATTGAGGCGGTAGTACAAATCCTCGCGAAAGGTTTTCGCTTCGATGGCCTGCAGCAGGTCGAGATTGGTGGCCGCAACCACGCGCACATCAACCTTGAGCGTCCGGTCACCACCGACCGGCTCAAAAGTGCCTTCTTGCAACACGCGCAAGAGCTTGGCCTGCAGCGGCAGCGGCATCTCACCGATTTCATCGAGGAACAAGGTCCCGCCGTTGGCCATCCGAAAGCGTCCCGGCCGATCTTTGACCGCGCCGGTAAAAGCACCGCGAACGACACCAAACATCTCGCTTTCCAACAGGTTCTCAGGGATCGCGGCACAGTTAATTTTGACCAATGGCTGTTTCCGCCGCTCGCTGAGTTCGTGAATTAGCGTGGCTACCCCCTCTTTACCGGTCCCCGTCTCGCCGCGAATGAGCACAGGTGTCGGGGTGGCGGCCACCTGTTCGATCCGATGGGCCATCATGCGCATTTTGGGGCTTTGCGAGGCTTGCGGCCGCAACCAATCGTCGCGACCGCTGTCTTCCGCCAACAAACGCTCACGCTCTTGAGCTTGCTGCACTAACTGATGTAAAAGCCGACTCTGCTCAGCTTGGTACAGCGCCATGGCCAAAATTTGCGCAAAGATTTCAAGTAGGTTAATGGTTTGGCGGTCGTAGCCGCCGCACTGTGCGCGATCAAATGCGATGATGCCCTGTGGTTGGGTACCAAAACACAGTGGAATCACCATACAAGCGTGGCCGTGGGGCAGGTCGAGGACGCCGTCGAAAAGATCGCCCTCCCCATCAGCATGATCGTGTTCGTCAAATACGCGCGGACCGCAGGTGTTTAGCGCCTCGCGAATCGAAGGAAAACGCCGCAACGAAACAGCGTGGCGCCGCACGCGTTCATCGGCAAGCGGACCCTTAGCGGCGCGAACAACCAAGTGATCCGATTCCAACAACAACACCGTCACCAAATCAACCGGTGCCAATCTCAAAATCCAGTCGAGCCCAAAATTCAAAAACGGCTCGAGGTCATGGGCTTCATCGGCGGCGAGATGCATCATCCGCTGTAGGTCTTTGGTGAGGTCTTCGGTTTGCGTCATCCTTGCTCCTTGGCGCCATTGTAACCCGCATCGGTGCAACAACCGATCCTCTCAAAAAAAACGGGAGCAGCCGCGTCTCAACGCCGGCCACTCCCGCAAGGAAATCAAGGATGGTCAGAAATTTGATGGACGCACGACGGGGTCATGCGTCCAATTTTAGTTTAGGCGTCCAAGCGCAGCGACACAGCGGTAGCGCGCGTGATCGCGGCAATGCGAACGGCTTCGTTAATCGCCTCTTCGCTGACCCCATGCTGCACCAAAATCGCTTCGTGACTCTGCATGCACATACCGCAACCATTGACGGCGCTAACTGCCAGACTAAACAACTCGAAGGTGTTCTTGTCGGTGGCCGGCTTGGCAATGCGTTGCATGCGCAAGCGCGCGGGCATTTGGTTGTAGCCGTCCTTGCCAATCAAATGGCGAAAACGGTAGTAAACGTTGTTCATGCTCATCAGCGCGGCGGCGGCTTTGGCGTCCTCAATGGTCGCCTCATCCAAAAGGTCTTGGGCACGGCCTTCTTCGATAATGGCCTGGCTTAAGCCGCGGTCACCTTCATTGTAGGCAACCGCGAGGGCGATACCGAAGTTCAACGACGGCTCAAGTACCTTGCCGTTAAAGATGTTTTTGAAGTTAACCTTAATGTCACGCGCCGCCTCCGGCAGACGCGCGGCGAGCTCCTGAATGGGGTTGGCCACAGCGCTCACCATTAAGCACGACCCAAGGTCTCTTGACCCTTTTCCCAGTTGCAAGGGCACAGCTCATCGGTTTGCAACCCGTCAAGGACACGCAAAACCTCGTCGACGTTGCGACCGACACTAAGGTCGTTCACGGAAACCCAGCGGATAATACCGTCGGGATCGGCAATGAACGTTGCGCGCAAGGCGACGCCTTCTTCCTTGTGCAGAATACCGAGCGCCTCGCTCAATTCACGTTTGGTGTCGGCCACCATGGGGAAGTTGAGATCGCGCAGGTCGTCGTGATTGTTGCGCCAAGCGAGGTGGACAAAATGGGTGTCGGTTGAAATACCCAAAATTTGTGCGTCACGGTCTTCAAAATCTTCGTTGCGGCGGCTGAACTCGGCGATTTCGGTTGGGCAAATGAAGGTGAAATCCATCGGCCAGAAGAACAGAACCTGCCATTTAGGTGCATAGGTGCTTTGGGTAATATCGGTGAATTCGCGGCCAGGCTCAATACTGGTCACGGCTTTCAAATTGAATTCGGGTAATTTATCGCCAATCGTCAACATTGTTATTCCTCCAGGGAAACCAAAATGGGTGCCGCTCTGTGCGGCTTGCTTGGTGACCTGTTAAAGCAACGCCAATGCCAACATCACAAAACCATCATTTCCAACAACTTAACAAAACCAACTCAAAACCCCGCTGAATTTCACCGAAATACCAGTGCTTTCAACACCGACATATCGGTGGGCACCGATTTCAAAGAGATGCGTCGTGTTTCAGCAGCCAGGATTCAGGATCAATCGTCAGGTCGGCCGGTTTCACGCCTGGCACAAAACCCCGACCCTGCTCCATCGGCACCAAAAAGATTCGGCCGTCCTCGCCACCAACGCGAACCGGCACCGGCAACACAAAATCCGCACTGTCCCAGTGCAGTTCGACCCCGTCGTTGAGCGCGCGGGTGCGCAGACGCGGCAACGCCGCCCGCCGCAGGTAGGTATCAAAAAACCAACCCAGCTCAAACCCACTTTCGGCGTGCGTCAGCGCAATAAAAGCGGCACTGGTCCCGCCGCCCGGTCGCTGGGTGGCGGGCTCGTTAACCCAACGATACAAAATGCGGTCTAAGGTTGGCTCGCCAACAACCATAGCGAGGGTCCGCAAAATCAAAGCCGCTTTGGTGTAGATATCGTTGTGAAAGGCAGCGGCGGTCGTCGGCTCCTGATCTGGGTAAAGCGCTTGGGTCGCCACCACCAAACGCCGCTGCTCGCGATAAAAGTCAAGTGCGGCGCCAGGCCCTTGCTGTTCGCCAAGATAAAGCCCGGTCACGTAGGTGGTAATGCCTTCTTGTAACCACAGATCGCGTGAGGTGGCGGCGGTGACACGGTTGCCAAACCATTCATGGGCCAGCTCGTGAAATAAAATCGCATCATAGCCGTCGGTCAGACGGAAACCGTTGCCGTAAGCGTTGATGGTCTGATGTTCCATACCGAGAAAGGGCGTGTGAACCACGGCCAACTTTTCCTTGGCCCATGGATAAGGTCCATACCGACGGCTCATGAAACCCAAGTATTTCTCCAACTCCTTAAAAAAGTCGGCGCGCTTGCGCTCATAGCGTCGGTAATCACCGTCACGACCCGGCTCGCGTTTGAGGCTGTAAAAAATGACCGGTAACTCGGGATCAACCGAAAAGCTGCGTTGCTCTATGCGGTAATCGGCAAAGTTGAGGCTGATGTTGTGGGGAATGATCGGGTAGCTGTGCTGCCAAACAAAGGTACGGCGCTCGTCGGCGACTTCGTTCACCGCCACAAGGCGCCCGTTGGCGGCACAAAACAAAGGCTTTGGCGCGGTCACCCGCAGCTCGAGCGAATCAATTTTATCGGAAAAGACCCCGGAGACGGGCAGCCACAAGCCGGCGCCTTCAATTTGACACGCCAGCGAGATCCACGGCTTGCCGTCGGGCGTCCGGGCCCACACAAACCCGCCCTGCCACGGCGGTCGCTTGGCCGCCGGCGGTTTACCCTGATACTGAATCACCACTTCGACCAAACCGCGACGGGGTTTTGGCCAACGCAGTTGCAGACGATCGTTTTGATGCACAAAGGATAGGCTGCGACCGTCAACCGTCACGCCTTTAACGGTCAACGCCTTGGAAAGATGCAAGGTTGTCCGCGGTTGATGCTCGGTGCCAAGGTTGAGATGGAGATGCGCGACAGCACTCAAAGCACGTTGTTCGGGGAAAATTTCCACCGACAAGGCCAAGTGTCGCATATCGGGCGGCGTCGCCGCCACCGTCCCAACGAAACCAAGGACCCCCCAAGCGAGGAGGCTAAGAAAAGCTCGCAATCGCCACGCTCTCATCATTGAAGTATTCAAAAATCGAGAGGATTTGCGCGATAAACAGCAAATTTTTAATTTTTTTGCTGATGTTAAGCAGCTTGAACTGACCACCGTGTTCCTGGACGTATTGCAAGCCGGCAATCAGCTCACCGACCCCGGAACTGTCCATGTAGGTCACGCGCGCCATGTTGAGTAAAATTTTCTTTTGATTGGCTTCAATGAGAGCGTGCAGGGCTTCCCGCAGCATGACGTCGCCGTCACCGATGGTGATTTGTCCCTCGAGATCAAGCAAGGTCACATCGTCGCTGGTGCGATGAAAAATCTTCATAAATGCAACTTCTTAGGTGAAATGTTGCGAACCATCGGGACGCGAGATGAAGACCGGCAGAGCTAGGATTCATCCTGGTGACGTTTGACAAGGGTGACCTTGGTGCCCAGATCGGTATTGTATTCAACTCGGTCCATGAAGCTTCGCATATAAAAAATACCGCGCCCACTGGTCTTGAGCAAGTTTTCCTTGCGGGTCGGGTCGGGAACTTCTTCCACGACAAAGCCCTCACCCTCATCTTGAATGATGATACGGAACTCGCCGCCGTCCACCTGTAGCCCAAAGAGGACCTTTTTGTTGGGGTCAAACTTGTTGCCGTGTTTAATGGCGTTGTTGAGCGCTTCCTGAGTGGCCAGCCAAATCCAGTACTGGCTGTCCTCGTCAAAGCCCAACTGGTCACACACCTTGTTGGTGATAGGCTGGATCATGTCGAGGATGGCAAGCGATGAGTTGAAACGAATTTCAACCAAGGTAATCTCGCGAGGCAGTTGCGTGGGTAATTCAGGCATGAAAAAAATTCTCGATGGAGGAATACCGTGGGGCGACGGGGAGTCGGGCTCGCCCACGTGGGGCGTTAAAAACGCGGAATGCCGGTTGGCGGTGGGAGCCGAGAAAACCGACGACGGGAACCAGAAAACATCCTAACAGCAGGACACGGACAAACACCAAAAAGAATGGAAGTATCGCCGGCGCAAACGGAACGAAACGCACTTGGGATGCCGCTGTTAACAGCCGACCTCGGCGCGATGTTGCGCCGCCGAGAAGCGCTCGTTTTAGGATTTAGGTCAGTATAACAAGTTCGGGTTTAGATGGGCTAGCCCGCATTTTGTGAGGACTCGGCAAGACGCGGCAAGACAACCTGAAAGACGGCGCCTTTGCCACGGCCGGGACTGCTGACGCTAATGCGCCCGCCCATGTCGCTCAAAGCATTGGCGCTGTGGTGCAAACTCAGGCCAAAAGCGCCTTCCTTGGTGGTAAATCCGTCAAAAAAGACCTTGTCGACATGGTCCGCCTCAATGCCGCAACCATTATCACGCATGGTAAACGACACCGAACCGCTATCGCTGTCCAATTCCAATTCCAGCCATTTATCGGCACGGGGCAAACCGTCCATCGCTTCACAAGCGTTGCGACACAAACTAATCACCACCTGCACCAGCTTGGCACGCTGCACGCGCACCAACCCACCGGCACTGCCTTTTCGAATGACACGCACCTGTTCGCTGTCGAAATAGGAACGCTGCAATTCAAGCGCGTCGGCAATGAAGTCGTCGAGCGATAATTCTTCCCAAAAAACCTGACCTTGAACGTACTCGCGCTGATTGGCGAGGATACTCTGCAAGTGATCCAGTTGCGTACAAACGGCCTGATTCTCCTTGGCCAACGCTTTCATTTGCCGGCCAATTTTCTCGCTAACAGCCTGTAGATATTCGGGTAAACGCCGCGCGCGCTCATCCTCGGCCACAAAACGCGCCCAGTCGTCGCGGTTCTCCCAACAAAGGTCGTACAGCTTGGCCAACATGTCGTGCGGCCGCCGATCCTCCAACAACCGGGTACTCAACATGGTGGCGGTGTTAATCGTGTTGAGGTGGTTGCCGACGTTGTGCAGCACGTTGGCGGCGATTTCAGCCATGCCGGCCTGGTGCGCCATTTCCAACAAATCACGGGAGCGGCGATGCACGCGCGATTCCAGATCGCGATTGGTTTCGTCCAACTCACGCGTCACCGCCAGTAAGTGGAGGTGCAGGCGAATGCGCGGCACCAACTCACTGCGCGAGATCGGTTTGACCAGGTAATCGTTGGCGCCGGCGGCAAAACCCTCAACCAAGTCACCGACCTGGTTCTTGGCGGTTAATAGCAAAACCGGTAGGGCCTCGGGCGCGAAGTTTTGACGAATGCGGCGGCAGGTCTCAAAACCATTCATGTCGGGCATCATGACATCGAGCAATACCATGTCGTAAGGCACATCGCCGTTGAGTTTGGCTAGCCCCGTCGCGCCCGAATCGGCCTCGTCCAAAGCATATTGGTCCAGCGACAAATAGTTGAGCAGCACCTGACGGTTGACGAGCTCGTCGTCGACCACGAGGATGCGGTAATTTTGGCGCTCACGGTGACCACGCACCACCTGCAACCATTCGGCACGTTCCGCCTCAAAGCCGCCCAAATCGCGAATCGGCAAAATTTCAGCGGCGTATTCAGCTTCCACCACCCGTTGAATAATCGGCTCATAGGCCGTCGCCGGCGCCATCTCGCCATCACCCAAAGGCAATGAAAAGGCAAAGGTGGAACCCAAACCGAGATCGGAATCGACGCGAATGGTCCCGCCGTGGAGCGCCACCAATTGACGTGTGATCGACAAACCCAAACCGCTGCCGCCGGAACGACGACTGTCGGAAAGGTCGACGCGCTGAAAAGATTCAAAAATTTTGTCGCGGTGCTCAGGCGCGATGCCGATGCCGGTATCCGCAACCGTCACCCAGATCTGTTGATCGCGCTGTTCGGCGTCGAGCGTGACACGACCTGAATCGGTGAACTTGACAGCATTGCCGACCAAATTAAACAGGATCTGCTGCAGGCGCGACTCATCAGCTTCAACCGGATGCAAATCGCGGGGAATTTGATTCTCAAGCTGGAGTTTTTTGTTACCCACCAAGGGTTTGATGATGCCCAGCACCATTTCAACCTGGGTAAACAGGTCCAGGCTTTGCAGCCGCAACTGGATCTCGCGCGATTTGAGCTGCGATAAATCGAGAATGTCATTCACCAAATTGGAGAGCCGTGCCCCACTGGTCACAATCATTTTGAGGTTGCGCACGGCGGGGTCGGGTAAACGACCGGCGGCGCCCTCAATCAACGACTGGGCAATCCCGACCATGCCGTTAATCGGGGTACGCAATTCGTGCGAAGTCCCGGCCAAAAAGCCGTCCTTCAAGCGATCAACCTCGCGCAACTGCTGGTTGAGCTTGCGTTCCCAGCGAAGTTTCTCGGCTTGAATGCGCCACAGTGCCAGTAACATGGCGGCAACAAACAGGGTGTACCCCAAATAGGCCAACGGCGAAAACCAGGGCACGGGTTTCACATCGAGTGTTAACACCGTACCCGCCTCGTTCCAAACATCGTCGTTGTTTGAACCCTGCACATGCAGTTGATATTGCCCGGGATCGAGGTTGGTTAAGGTAATCTCGCGTTTAGCGCCCAGTTCAATCCATTCTTTGTCAAAACCCTCGAGCTTGTACTTGTAGCGGTTGCGCTCAGAACGGGTCATATCGAGCGCGGCAACCTCAAGCGTCACGACGCGGTCGTCGTAAGCCAAACTAACCTGATCGGCGTAGGCGATATCGCGCGCCAAGCTCACTTCGCGGTAGTACTTCTTGAAGCTGGTGAACACCACCGGCGGTAGGTGCGGGTTAAGCAGCACGTCTTGCGGGTCAAAACAAACCAAGCCGTTGAGCCCACCGAAGAACAAGCGGCCACCGAAGTTGGAAAAGGACGCCCCGGGATTAAAACGGTTTACGCGCAAGCCGGAAGCACCGTGAAACAGGCGCACGGAATCACCATCTGGGTCGAGTTGCACCAAACCTCGCGACGTGCTTAACCACAACATCCCCTCGGTATCTTCTTCGATAGCCAAAACCTGTACCCGACCCACCCGGTCGCGGAAACGCGTATCGGGACGAACCCCCAAGGTGGCGGTGTCCCAACGATCAAGACCAACAGCGGTGCCAACCCAGAGGTCACCGTCGCGAGATTGAGCCAAGGCCGTGATGCGATTGTGACTCAGGGTAAACGAATCGCCCTTGGACGCGCGAAAGTTGAGGAAACGCGAGGGTTTTTGGTACAGCACCAAACCAGCCCCGTCGGTACCGATCCACAGCCGACCATCGCGGTCCTCGAAGAACACGGTCGCCTCGGCGGCGGGAAATTGGTTGGCGAGGTTGGGATCGGGTGCAAAGCGACGAAAGCGAAAGGTTTGGGGGTTGAGGCGATCGATGCCGTGATTGGGACCGCCGCGCAAAGCGATCCAAATGTAACCGTCGCGATCTTGATACAGGGCACTGATATCGTGGAAACTGGTTCCGCGTTCGGGCGCAACGGGAAAACGGCGAAAGGTTTGGGTCGCCGGCTGGAAAAGGTTGAGGCCGCCACCCTCGGTCCCAAGCCAGATACGGCCATTGCGGTCCTCCAACAAGGCGCGCACCAGATTGTTGGAAAGCGAGCGCTCATCGTTGGGATCGTAGGTATAAAACCGGTCCATCGTCAGATCCGACCCGCCAACGGCAAGACCGCGATAGGTGCCAATCCAAAGCTGCTGGTCGGCATCGATCAACACCGACAAAACATTGCTGTCGGGTAATGAGGCGGGATCCGCCGGATCGTGGATGTAGTGCTCGAAATACTGCAAGCGGCGGTTGAATTTACTGACACCGGCGCGCTCGTCGCCAATCCACATGACACCGGCCCGATCTTCATAAATGACACGCACCTGGTTGCCGGCAAGACTGCTGGGCAATTCCTCACGGTGGCGGTAATTGAAAAAGGTTTGGGTTTCCGGGACAAATCGATACAAGCCGGAATCGCCGGTGCCGAACCACAGCGTTTCCGAGCGATCTTCAAACAGCGAACCCACCCACAATTGGTGGGGCTCGAGATTGGCGGGCTTCACAACCTGAAAGCGCGTAAAGCGGCCGACGGCGGGATCAAAACGGTCAAGGCCGCCGCTATTATTGGCGCACCAAATCATGCCGCGACTGTCGAGCAACAGATCGTTGAGATCGTTGTAGGCCAGGCTAAAGGGATTGTCGGCCTCGTGCTGATAGTGATGAACCTCGCCAGTCAACCGATCCAAGGCAATTAAACCCTGCTCACAAGCCAACCACAGAGTCCCCTGTAAATCCTCGACCATGTCGCGCACCATGGCGCCACCCAAAGAAACCGGTACCGGCGACAAACGCGCCCCAACTTGATCGGTGACGGGGCAGCGCCACAAGCCGCGCCCTTTGGTACCGACCAGCAAGTCGCCGTCGCTGGTAAATAGCAAAGCGGTAATCGCGGTTTGCAGCGACAAGCCAGACGTGGCCCCGACCACCGGTACTTGCGAGAAACGACGGGTAGGTGGATCAAAAACATGGAGGCGCCCACCTTGGGTCCCAACCCATAAACGCCCCTCCCGATCCTCGGCCACGGCGGTGACGCCGTCGGGCTCGCCGCCATGGGAGACAGGGACGGCGATGTTGACAAACTGGTAGCCGTCAAAACGGCTCAGGCCGATTTCGTGACCAAACCACAAAAAACCCTTGCGGTCTTGATGAATGGTGGTGATGCCGTTGCCCGCCAGCCCCAGAGACTGATCCAACCGCGTAAACTCAACATTTTTGTTTTGGGCCGGTGCAAGGGTGAGCCACGCGGAACAGACGACCGCCAGCCAAACCCACAACCCCTTGGTTGTGCCCCATCGCACAATCTGCACCCCTGCCCCCTAGGCCTGACCACGATGATGAGGCCCGACACCCATCGCGACAGAGGCCTGGCCACGGTGCAATTGACTTGCACAGCGGTTACAAAAAAAGAAAATTGGGCGAAAACGGAGCGAGCTGATCATGAGTGTGACCTGTACAGCGGAACGCCAAACGGCAATGGGTCTCGACGAAGAAAGCAAGACACGAGGCGGTATCGCACCACCAACCTTAAAGCTTGCCGAGACGATCTTGAATGCGATGCCAAAGCGCCTCGGCGGCGTCCTCGAATTGATCCCACGCCTCTACTGCAACATCGGCCAAATTGTGGAAGTCTAAACGTGCTTCTTGGAGATGTTGTTCGAGGTGGTCGATGCTATCGTGCTGCAGCATTTCGCGGGCGTCTGACGCTTGCGCTTTTAGTTCCGTCAATGCCTGTTCAAGCTCTTGAATCTTGGCTTCCAATTGCTCGAGTTGCACCTCTTTTCCCCGACGGGTCTCACGATTGAAATGGGGATGCGTCGTCGTGATTTCCGGATCAGTCATGGGTACATCTCCAAAACAACAAGGGTGCACATGAGATGAGAACAGCGCAGTGTCGTCGTTTTCCAAAACGCCGCGCAACAGTCTTTTTCGGCATGGCGGGATCGGTGCTTAGAATAACATCGAAATGCCCATGCAAATCAGTGGGATCACGAAAAAGACAACGATGATGTAAGCAATCGCCAACGCTTTGCGTTCCGCCGCAATTTCAGCCATTTTTTCCGCACCGATAATCGGCAAATTACGCAAAAAGGGAATGCTGTAGATCATAATAACGGCAAAGGTGTTGTACAGCATATGGACCAGCGCAATCTCTAAAGCGTATACAGCCAGCGAGCCGGAAATCGCCGTCGCCGCCAGCAGGGCCGTGATCGTGGTGCCAATGTTGGCGCCAAGGGTGAAGGGGTAGATTTCTTTGAGCCCAAATACGCCGCTCCCCGCAAGCGGAACGGCCAAACTGGTGGTCGTCGAGGAGCTCTGCACAAACACGGTCACCACCGTACCGGAGAAAATGCCGGCCATGGGTCCACGACCAATGGCGGCGTGCAACATGGATTTGGCGCGACCAACCATTACTTTTTTGAGCAATTTTCCCATAAAGTAGATCGAACCGAAAATCAGGACGATGCCAATCACAATCATGACAATCCCGCCAAAGGGATCGGGAAGCCCCGACAACAGCGATTGCAACCCACCGGTCAAGGGTTTCGTGGCGGCTTTCATAAAGTTAAACGAACCCGTGTCGAGATTGCCGGTGCCGGAGAGCAAGCGGGAAAGGTAAAGCGACACGTGGCCGAGCATGCCGGTAAAAATCTCGAGCGGCAAGAAGATGAGGACCGCTAACAGGTTAAAAAAGTCGTGGATGGTGGCGGCCGAAAAAGCACGGCGAAACTCTTGTTTTTCACCAATGTGGCCCAAGCTCACCAAAGTATTGGTGACGGTGGTGCCGATATTGGCGCCCATGATCATGGGAATTGCGGTGGAGACCGGCAGGCCGCCCGCAACCAAGCCGACAATCACCGAGGTCACGGTGCTGGACGACTGGACCAACGCGGTCCCCAAGGTACCCATTAACAAACCCATAAACGGGTTGGTCGCAAACTGGAACAGGGCTTCGGCGCCTTCTTTACCGCCGGCGGCCCACTTAAACCCGCTGCCGATGGTTCCGACCGCGACGAGGAGTAAATAGACAAGAAAGACAATGGCAAACCAAGAACCGATCCCGGTTGACTGACCACTGTCGCCGGCTAGCGAATGGTCATCCATGTCGACATGACCAGGTGGGGGTGAAGTAGAAACGTGAGACTGATTCACGGGGGTTGCTCCCGAACAGAAATTCCGGCCCAGCCTAACTGAGGCACGTAAAGATTAAACCGAATGAAGCGAAGAAAGAAGGTGGGTTTTCGTGGCTTTTTGGTGAGTTTTCTGTGAGAATCTCACACAAACCCAACACAACCCCTCTGAGTGGACCAAGCACAGTCGGCGCGACCTGCGCAAACAACCGCGACCGAGGCGCACGGAGGCCATGGCGGCGTTCTGGGTTGAAAAACCACATGATGCTTTGTCGCATTTTTCTCCGAACCGACACACAACGTCTAAAAAGCTCTTTTCCAAACACCTTCATACGAAAGCAGCACCATCAAGGTGTGCCGATAAGGGTTGTTGCGTGATTCGGTTGCTGTTAAAAAGAATTGTAAAAAGCCACTTCGACGACCAAAGCGAAACGCTACGTCGCCGTCGGACAAAGGCCGTAAATCTTACCAAATTCTCTAAAAAAGGCGACTGTAATTTTCGGAGAATCTACCCGTAATTAACAGCTCTGCTCACTTATTACCAAACGGCCTCAGGTCGCGCGACAAACCATCGCCAAAAAGCATCCCGCCGACAATGCCTTAAAAACCGGCGTCCTGCACCCACTGCAGACTCTGCATATAATGCGACCCCAACTGTTTAACATCGTAGCCGGCCTTTTCACCCCATTCTTCACAGGTGTGCCAGTCACCTTGTTCGTAGGCCAGGACCGTTTCCAACACGGCACGATGCAAACCGCCACCGCGCCGCAGCAGCGCCTTTTTCATCTCTTTGACCAAAGGTATTTCCAACATAATTTCCATCAAGGGTCGATCGAGCAGCACATCGATGACAGTGAACAAACCCATCAAAAAAAATTCCGAGCGCTGCGCTTCGCGACCCAGATCGAGGGCGACGGACTCGCACATACGCGCCCGCACGGCCGCCGTCTTCATCAGCTCGAAGGGTTTGTCCTCGGCCATCGTCGACAAGGACAGCAGGGTCGCCCACTTCTTGACCTCGACTTCGCCGATGAGTACCAAAGCATGGCGAATCGACTGAATTTGGTTGCGCAGCGCAAAAAAGGCCGAGTTAATGTATCGCAACAACTTGTAACTCAAAGCCAAATCCTGGGAGATCAACTTCTCCAGGCGTGCGAAATCGATTTCCGGTTTATGGATCTCTTTAATGAGTTGGAGGTAAACCAAACGATTGCCAACCAAGTTACGGCGACTGAGAATGGTGGGTCGGCAAAAGAAGTAACCTTGAAAATAATGAAAACCCATGTCGAGGGCGGCACAAAAGTCGTCTTCGGTTTCAAGCTTTTCGGCCAAGAGACGTTTTTGGTAGGGTTCCAAGCGCGCGACCAAGGCCGCGCATTCTTCACGCGACATGGCACGCCAATCGATTTTAATAATAGAAGCGAGATCGATCAGCGGTGACATCTCTTCGCGGAAAATAAAGTCGTCCAAGGCCAGCGTGAAGCCTTTGTCTTTGAGCCGCGCGCACGCGGCAATCACCTCGTCATCGGGCTCGACGTGCTCAAGAATCTCGAGAACCACATCATGGCGCGGCATAATTCCGGCATGACCGCGCACCAACATCTCGCGGGTCACATTAACGAAGGCCTTTTTACCGCCGGCTATTTTGTCGAACCCGAACAAAAAAGTACTGTCGGCAATGACGCGCGTGGCGGCTTCGTTGACATCGTGGTGGCTGAAGAAATTGGCGAGCCCGTCACGAAACAACAACTCGTAACCAAAAACCGAACGGTCACGGCGAAAAATCGGCTGACGGGCGATGAAAATTTCCATGGCGGCGCAGCTCCAAGGCAGAACGTGGGCGATAGACGGTTGGCAATCGAGAGAACGACGGCCTATAGGTTAAAATGTTTTGCCAAACGAAGATAGGGTTTGCCGCACACAGCGATGGATTTGGTGACAAAAGCCGCGGGCCGGAGCCCGACAAAAGACTTCACGCACCGGCGCGGGCCGGCTATAGTGGGGCATCACCCAAACGCGCTGAGAGGATGCCCTTATGAGTCAAACCGCGCAACTGCTCCAGGCCCTGAAACAAACGATTCGCGCTCGCGGCTTAACCTATCGCGATGTCGCCGGCCGTGTCGGTATCAGTGAATCCAGTCTCAAACGCTGGTTTTCCGACCAATCGGTCACCTTGAAACGCCTGGAAGACATCTGCAACGTCCTCGAAATCAACATCTTGGAACTCGCCAAACTTACCGACATGTATAAAGCGGAAAAGGTTGGCCGGTTGACCCTCGAACAGGAAGAACAGTTGGCGGCCGATCCCCAATTGCTCTCTTACTTTTATTTATTGATCAACTCCTACACACCGGATTCGATTCGTCGCGAGTTCGAGGTGGACGACCTCTCGGAACTACGCTTCCTTACCCACCTAGATCGCATGGGTCTGATCGAACTCCATCCTGGCAACCGCGTTCGCCTGCGCTGCTCGCGTATCATTGAATGGCGCGAGGGCGGCCCGGTACGACGCGCCTACGAAACCATGGTCAAAAACGAATTCCTTCACGACGACTTCGCCGAAGCCAACGCACGCCTCCAATTCTGTACCGGCGAACTGTCCGACGCATCGTTACAGCTTCTGGATCGCCAAGTCACCAAATTGGTTCAAGCCTTCAACGACCTAACCGAAGGCGACCTCAAAGAGCCAAGCGACAACAAACGCGGCGTGGGCCTGATGATCGGCTTCCGCCCTTGGGTCTTCTCGCTCTTCACGAAGCGGAAACAAGACTAACGCGCGGGCTCTCCTGCGCTCAAGCCACCCATGGCAGCGCGTTGCTCCTCAAAAAAATAAAGGAAAGGCCATGAGCGGCCAGGCCCTTGATTCCCGGGTTTCACCCGACGGAAGAAGCCGTCACGCCGAAAGCGCGGGACCGTAGCGGCTCACTTGAGTGATCGCAATCGGGTCACATTTCGGCCCGGGCCTGCCTGGGTAAGAAGGGCGACCGGGCTTTCACGCCTATTGTTTGCGGCGACCGCCTCGGAAAAATTGGCGCGCGGCTTTGGTCGTCTGCTGCCATACTTATTAGCGCGATGGGTTGGTGTGCGGTATCCCATTGGACCCTTTCCGCGGTGAAGAAACTTTGTTGGGCGCGCAGTTGCCGTCTTCTTTTTTGCGCATGGGCGCGCTGTGGGTAGCCGCTAGGTTTCCGCCTCTTTTGCAGCTTTTTTCATACCGGGAACAAACCTAAATGAGCCCTTCGCACAAGCCCTGGGAGATTGCACCAAATTATGTGTACCTGTAACGATGTTTCAAGGCGGTCGAAGCGCGCATCGGAGCCCCGTTAGGGTCGCCCCCAAAAGAGACCGATCGAAACGCGCAAATTTGCAAGGTGAACATGCGATTGATCCCGCGCGCCAATTCTTCCAAGGCGGTAGCGGCTAAGCACAGAAGGAAAAGGCGAGGCCGCCCTTCCTACCCAGCCAAGGCTGGGACGAAATGTGGCCCAAGCGGCACCAGCCCAAGAGCGCGCCATTCCGCCCACGCTTTCGAAGCAACGGCTTCTTCCGCCGGGCGGAACCGGCAACCGAGGGCGGCAAAGCCTAGCGCCTTTCCTGACAGGGTGTTTCTGTAACAACGCGGGACCAAGCCTGGATAAAAAACAGCAAACCCAGCGCGCCCCAGCCTCTGAGGCGGCACCAAAAAGCAAAAGGGCACAAAACCCAATCGCCCTTCCTAACCGAAGACGGCCATCTCAAACCGACGTTGGTAAGCTTTGACGACGTCGTGATCGCGGCCCAGCCATTCGAAGATGCCGATAAAGGCGAGGCGGGCGCCGTCCTCGTCGTAAGCTTTGTCGCGATAAAGAACTTCCAAGAACTGATCGAGCGCTTCTTCGAAAGCGCCGGCCCGAGTCTTTTCAATCGCGTCTTTATAGTAGCCGGCAAGATTGGGGTTGGCGTGGGCCGGTAACTTGGCCGTGTCATTCATGAGCACGCGCGCCAAGCCGGTAAACTTCTGAGCGCTATCGTAAAGCTCAGCGTCTTCGCTAATGCGGGCCAGGTAAGCCTTTACTTTTTCGGGATCGACAAACACCGCACAACGCGCGTAAAACAAACGGTTTTCATCACTGTCGTCATCAACGACAACCAGCTCGGCGGCAGCGGCGGCCTCGGCAAATTTACCTTGAACCAACGCGGTCGTGGCAACTTGACGCGGGTCGGCGGGATCGACCTGCGGCTCTTCCACCACGGCTTCTTCTTCGGTCGCGCCGCCCATACCGTCACCGAGACGCTCGGCGAACCAGGCACGCAGTTCATTTTCCGGCAATACACCTTGAAACGCATCCACCAATTGGCCTTGGAAAACGAGCATGCACACGGGCACACCTTGAACTTGAAAATGACCGGCAATTTGAGGATGCTCGTCGACATTAATCTTGACCAACCGCCAAGCACCGTTTGCCTCGCCGGCCAGCTTCTCCAGAACCGGTGAAAGTTGCGTACAGGGGGCACACCAAGGCGCCCAAAAATCAATCAAAACAGGGACTTGGAGACTTGCTTCCACGACATCTTTTTGGAAGTCTTGTAAATCGTAAGCCATGTCGTTCACTCCGCAAGGCGAGCCGCCGGCAACCGGCCGGGGGTCTGTAGAATCAGCGGGCGGCTACGCGGCCCGGTCGACGACGTCACCAGTCGCCACCCACTGCCCTATCATCCCGGAGGCAAAGCGGGCCTGGCAAGTGAAAAACACGCCGACAGGTACCGGATCGCAGGCACGGAACCGGAGTGAGTCGGACCTGATTTTTCAGGGATCGCCGTTGCGGCGGTGAATCAGTCGTCTTGCGCTTCAAAAAGCATCGCGATCATACGCGATAATTCGTCTTTTCCGAAGGGTTTTTGAATAAAACCGTCGGCCAATGAATTGTCTTCGTTTCCGGTTTGCTCCTCGACACTAAAACCCGACGTCATCACAATCGGGATCTCGGCGTCCATGGCACGTAAGCGCGCCAGGGTTTGCGTGCCGTTGAGGCGTGGCATCACCATGTCGAGCAGTACCCAATCCAAGCGCGCCCGTTCCCGTTCAAACACGGACAGCGCTTCGAGACCATCGACAGCGGTCACAACTTGATAACCCAACCGAGTCAACAAATCCGCCGCCATTTCGCGCAGGAGTTCTTCGTCCTCGACTACCAGCACCCACCCGCTGTACTTTTTGGTTTCGGCCGGCTTGGCCTCGGTCGGCGCCACAGCGGCGTCGGGTTGCAGTGGTAGCCAAATGCGGAAAATGGTGCCCTGCCCCACGGCGGACGAAACACGGGTCATACCGTTGTGGGACTTTACGGTGCCAAACACGGCGGCTAACCCCAGGCCGGTGCCACGGCCCGGTTCTTTGGTGGTGAAGAAGGGTTCGAAAATGTGCTCCAGCGTTTCTTTTTCCATGCCCGATCCGTTATCTGCGACCTCAATGCGCAGGTAAGGACCCTCGCGCAATTGGTGCAACGCACAAAAATCGCGATCAAGCGCCTGTTCGTAGGATGAAAACTGCAGCCGACCGCCCTCCGGCATGGCGTCGCGGGCGTTGACGCCAAGGTTGATTAAGGCACTTTCCAACTGACTGGGATCGCCGAGAATGGTAAAACGTTGGGCCGTTAGGGTCAAACCAATCTCAATGCGACGATCAATCGTCCGGCGCAGAATCGCCACGACTTCGCCCAGCAAAGCATGCATGTCGACCGCCACCGATTTGCGCTTGCCTTTGCGCGAAAACGACAGGAGCTGGTACACCAAATCGGCGGCGCGACGGCAGGTTTGCCCGATCACGCGCGAATAGTGCTGCAACTCGGGACGATCCCCGAGATCTTCTTCCAAAATTTCACTGTAGCCCAAAATCCCGTTGAGTAAATTGTTGAAATCGTGCGCGATCCCGCCGGCCAATAACCCAATCGACTCCAGTTTGCGCACTTGATTGAGCTCCCCTTCCAACTCGCGTTCGGCGCTAATATCGCGAAATACAATCACGGTCCCCCACAAATTGCCGCGCTCACCCCGAATCAGGCTGCCGGTTTCTGAGACGAGATGATGGTTTCCTTCGCGATCGCACAAGACCGCCTCGCGGTGCGGCAAAACACCGTGATTGTCGCGTAGCAACAGACCCGCCGGATCCGGCAAAGCGACACGCCCTTCCTGTTCGAAGGTCTGATAAACCACGCCGACCGGCTGGCCGACGGCATCGTCCACGGCCCAACCAGTCAATGCCGCGGCAACCGGGTTGATGCGCAAAATACGGCCGTGCGTATCGGAAGCAATAACCCCGTCACCAATCGACAACAAGGTTGACGACAAGCGCCTCTCGCTTTCTTCTAAAGCGGCGATACTGCGTTTCACCGTGTCGATATTGAGCGCAACCCCTTCGACAAAGCCTCCTTCGGGAAAGGACCGGGCCGAAACTTTGACCCAAAAAGGCGGGCCTTGATTGGGTTTCATGCGCAATTCTACGTCGGTGAAGGCGCCTTGCTCTTTGAGTAAACGCTTGAGTCGATTGCGATCCTGCTCGGAACAAAAGTGGTGCGCGAGGTGAATCGCCCCCTTAAATTCGGAATCGTAACCCAACATACGCCGGCAATAGGGATTGGCGAGGAGAATCGCTTCCTCGGAACTGCTTATGCGAAACATGCCGACCATGGCCTGTTCGTAGAGGTTTTTGTACTTGCCGTGACTCTCACTCAAACCTTTGAACAACAACAAGTTGCCCAAGGCGTCACCAATCCGCAGGCCGATATCGCGCAACAAGCGTTTCTCTTGTTCGGTCCAAACGCGTGGAAAACTACACTGATGTAAACCCAAAAGCCAGGGTTCCCCGACAATCGGTCGCAACACGTAGGACAGCTCGGATTGAATTTGGAACCGCGCATAGGTTTCGGTGGGATAACCGGCGGTATTGACACGGGCAATCGGCCAATCTTGGGCCAACAAGGCCCGCAGCGTTTCTCGGGTTAACTCGGAAGCCTCCAACACAACGCCGCCGGCCATGGCGCCGGGAAAGCGGGGGCGCGTCTGTTCAGCGGGAATTTCGTACCGGTCACAGGTCAAGTTGCACGGGAACAGCAACCACACCCGATCACAATCAAAGAGGTCAAGCATGGCCACCTTGACCGCATCGAGCATTTCGGTCACGTCGTGTTTTCCGCGCAGAAGTTGGTTAATACGCTCCAAGTTCTCGAAGTAAGAGAGGTTTTCAATCATGACCGGATCGGCGGCAACCCCGCCGCTGCGCTCCTGAAAGCGGCCGTTCACGAGCACATAGGCGCCGCCGAAGGTTACATTCAGGCGCCGCACATTAAGGGCGGCGAGTCGCTTGGTCGGCAAGGTCTCAAGATCGACCACCCGGCCTTGACGGGCCTGGTCACAGGCTTGCCGCAACGATTGCTCGAGCGATTCAGCCCTTGTCCCCCAGATCTTGTGCCAAAGAGGCAGACCCAGGACGTTCTCCAGGGTGCCGTCCGCCAACTCGAGTGCGGTGTGATTGGCAAACACAACCTGTTCGCTTTCATCGAGCACCCAGGTCGGTATCGCATGGCGCAAACACAACTCGGTAATCAGGTTCTTTTCGCGCGCGACCACACTCATAAACCGTTCGAAACCGGCATGACGCGGATCTTTACCGGCCCAATCGGCCATGGTCGTCAACAAGGGGGCCAATTTGTGAAGGCGTGTCGCATCCCAATCGGGATCTTCAGTGGGAAAAGCCCCATCGAAAAGCACCAAACAAGCGCGGGTATGATCACGACACTGGGTCGCCAAGACGAGCAGGCCGCGCGAGGCGGGACGCACGCCCTCAAGAAAACCCGGCACCTGAGCAGGCGACGTTTCATCAACAACCAGGCACACTTCGCCGGGGGCAAGCTGCCGCTGCGACCACCAGGCTTCAATGCGCGCGGCGAGGTGGAAGGTTTGCCCGTGGGCGTGGCCGTCCTCAAGGCACCACCAACGCCAACCGCGCCGAATCCCGGAAAAGGCGGGCCCGTGGCAGGCCAGAAAATGCGCCGCCTCGGCACCAAAGGCATCACAAAAAGCATGCAGCATGGTGGCCAAGGCATGTTCGTCATCGGTTTCATGGCGGTTGGCGGAAACAGCCGCCGCCCACTGCTCTAAAAGCCAGGTATAACGCTGGTTTTGCAAGAGAGGCCCTCATCATCGGGTAAGTTGCGACATCACCCTTTGGTTGCCGTCGGCGCCGACCGCTGCCGAGGGTGATGCGCTGAACCCAAAAAGCGCGGAAAAACCATGATTTTGATGCAAAGATTTGGCGCAGAACGGCAGAATTCAAACACTGCCGCCTTCAACGAGGCAAGGCGTTCGCCGCAAGCCCCTGCAGCACAAAACTTTGGTCAAAATCGGCGCCAAGGATCGCGCCTTTTGGGTTGAATGGTTTTCTTATCGGTGACTTCGCCGAAAAACCTCAACATTTGCGTCAATTGCCGGTATCGGGGTGGTTCTCGGGCGCAGCGGATTGATCAACCGTGGCTGAAGGCAACCGCCGCCGAGCTGGTTACCGCCGCCGAAGAAAATGGGGGCGACAGCGGTCGTTCTTGCTAGGATGACCAAACTCGCATCAACCCCAAATTGGAGGAAACGACTATGCGCAGCCGCTGGTTCCACCGGCCGAACATCCACACGGCCCATAGCACCCACGAAAAACGGGCCGGCTGGCTGGAACTCTTTTACGACCTTATTTTCGTTGCTTCCTTCATTCAATTGGGAAACGCCCTCAGTGAGTATATTTCCATTGAGCGCTTTATCGGATTTGTTGCCTTGTTCACCCCTTTGTGGCTGGTCTGGACCGGCTTCACGCATTTTGCCAACCGCTTTGATGTCGACGACTTTTTGCACCGACTGATGGTTTTCGTGCAAATGTTCAGCGTCGGCGCCATGGCGGTAACCGTCCCCGACGCCTTGGCGGGCGACCACCAACCGTTTGCTTTTGCCTACAGTGCCGCTCAATTCATGGTGCTGGCCATGTATTTTCGCACCCATCAACACCAGCCGGAAGGGCGCGACTCCACCGGCCACTGGTCGCGTATCTGGGGCGCCGGCGCCGCGATTTGGTTCGCGTCGGGTTTTGTACCCAAGCCCTACGCTTATTTCTTCTGGATGGCGGGGATTATCGCCGTCTTCGGTGCACCGCTGGGTCGTCGTGCGCGCGCGCTGGCCTCACGCTACCCACTGGATTTCGAACATTTATCCGAACGCTACGGCCTGCTGACTTTAATCGTTTTGGGCGAATCTTTTGTGAAAGTATTGGCGGTTGTCAACGACCACGAAGGCTATTTATATGTAGTACCGGCCTGTTTCGGCTTGCTCATCATCTGTTCCACTTGGTGGATTTACTTCGACGACGTGGCCGGCAGCCATTTACGCAAAACGCCGATGGCCCATCCGCTTTGGCTTTACGGCCACCTGCCGTTGCAATTCGGCATGATTGCCGTCGGCGTCGCTATCAAGAAAACGACCTACTTCGATTTGTCGGCGGTCGCCGACCCCAAATACCGCTGGCTGTTGTGCGGCGCCTTGGCGACGACTTTTTTCGCCACCGCCTTAATTGATTCGGTTACCGAACGCAAACACGCCGAACTGAGCGATCGCCTGCGCGTCAACGTGCGCTTGTTCTCGGGTTCGCTGATCTTACTGCTGGCGGCGGCGGGCGGCAGCATGCCCTCTCTGTGGTTTCTGGCGGCGGTGGCGGCGGTCGGCATACTCCAGGTGGTCTTTGACATGATGATGGCACCCATGGAAGAGAGCAAGCTCGCGGATGCTGCGCCAACATTGGCGGAATTAGCCAGAGAACCCCACAAAAAACCGCCGCACTCGCGCTTGCCGGACGTGGGCACCGCCATTCGACGCGGCACGCCCACCGATTTTCGCTCCGATCTTTACGTCTACTTTATGCAGGGCGGTTGGACGCGGTTGCTGATCACCGTCGTGGTTGCCTTTTTGGTACTCAACGTGGTCTTCGCTTCGCTGTATTTACTGGTCCCCGGCTCAATTAACAACGCCGCGCCCAACAGTTTCGCCGACGCCTTTTTCTTTAGCGTCCAAACGATGTCGACGATTGGCTACGGCGCCCTGCACCCGGAAACACTTTACGGCAATGTGATCGCCACGATTGAAGCAGGCGTCAGCTTACTGTGCGTGGCGTTGGTAACGGGCCTGATGTTCGCCAAAGCGTCGCGGCCACGTGCATCGGTTATTTACAGTAAACCGATTTTAATGACCCAATACGACGGCAAGCCCACCCTTATGTTCCGCGTCGGCAATGCACGCGGCAATGAACTCATGGACGCGAGCATCACGCTCACCATGCTGCGCGATGAGTTTACCGAAGAAGACATCCATATTCGTCGCGTCCACGACCTCAGCCTGCTGCGCAAACACACACCCTTCTTCGCCTTGACCTGGCTGGTCATTCACGTCATCGACGAGGATAGTCCGCTCTACGGCAAAACCATCGACGAAATCCGCAACGACGTCGTGGCGTTTATGTCGACCATCATCGGCCACGACGGCACCTACGGCCAAACGATTTACGCGCGCCACACCTACCAACCGGAGGACCTGCACTGCAATCAACGCTTCGTCGACATTCTCTCGAATCTGGAGGACGGCCGGATCATGGTGGACTACGAAAAGTTCCACCAAACCACCGCGCTACCGGAAGACAGGCACCAGCCATGCGGTTGAGCTGCATTTTTTTGGCATGATTTAAGCATAAAAGAAGCGTGAAATCATTCCGTACGTCCAACATCGTGACGTCGCTTTTTTTGAACACAAGGCCCAGGGGCGGGCATCCCGTCCAGTTTTATTGACATAATCGCCGATTATTTAGGCAGAAATAAAAAAAACCCCGGGCGTTTTGCCCGGGGTATCCCCCTGATAAACAAAGAGATGAACACAAGGAACTGTTTTAAACGAATTAACCGGTCCGAATCTGCCGGTTTTCACTCCCCATCACTCACCCGAATTTAAGTGGTGGGGATTTTTTTATTCTGTCCAGCAGTGATTTATAGTATCGACGATTTCCTGGGAAAACTGAACAAAAAAATTCATTTTTTTGGGTCGCCGATTCAAAATTTTGAATCCAGCTCACAAAAAGGCTGGTTTTCTTGGCTTTGGGCCAAGCTTGGCGCCTTTTTTTTCCGGCGCCTTCCCTTCATTTTCCCTCGACAAAATAGCCGCGCCCACAACAAGACCTGATAGAATCGGCACACTCCCTTTGATCCGTTTTAATTTAGCCACGGTCTGCCGCCGCGTGAGATGCACCGAGTCGTGTTTGTCCACGCGAGCTCTCTCCCCCAAGGACGCGTTGATATGGCCCGTGATTCGTTGTTCGATATGGTGCAGCAGCACCAACAAGACTGGCAACAATTCCTCCACAGCCGGCCCGGAATGCTCATTATCGGCAGCGACCTATTGGTGCGTTCGCTGGAACGGCTCACCAGTTTGGTGCGCACGGTTTCACAGGCCGAGGTCGCCGAAGCGGTAAAGGACGCGGAGGAAATGACGGAAATGGTGCGCCAGCTAAAAGGCGCGCTGGTGCTGGTCAAGAAATCCGCGTTTCGCCCCGGTGAACATGCCGTCGCGCATCTCAACCAAGAACGGATCATGATCCTTTTAAACGGCTTAGGCAACCTTCTCAACGAAATCGAAAAACATTTGAGTGGCGCCGGCCCGGCGATCGGCGAAAGCGGCGTCAGCCTCGGTGACCACGTGGCGACACGCCAACAGTTGGAGCGCGACCTGGCCGCACGCGGCGGTCAAGAAACCTCCATGGTGCGTTTCGAATTCGACGGCTTGGAAAAAATTAACCGTCGTGACGGCCAGGAAAAGGGTGATGAAGTCCTCAAGCAAATCGCCGAGGTCATCCACAACATTACTCAAGGCCAAGCCCAGATTTACAAGGACGGTCCCGGCTTTGCCGTAGTCGGCGATTGGCAGCGCGAGAACCAGGTGCGCGACTTCAGTTCACGCGTTAAAACCAACATTGAAAAAACCCCCAAAGGCAACATGCTGCACGTGGTCATCGGCGTCGTCCTCAACGAAACCGAGGACGTGTTGGGCCGCGCCCAAATCGCCACGGCTGAAAGTGAAAAGGGCGAAACCGTCATTTATAGCCAGGACCTCGAGCAACAACATGCCTTGGCCAACAGCGAACACCAACTGGCGATTCAAATTCTTGAACAGGGCACCTTCTATCCCGAATACCAAGAGATTTTTTCCAAAGCCAAGAAGGGATTGTTTAGCAAACCCAAACGCAAATTCGAAGCGCTGTGGCGCTCCCAGCAACTCAGCCCGTTTAAGTTTTTCAAGGCCATTAAAGAAGAAGGCCGACTACGAGAAGTCACCGCCCAACTGGTGCCCAAAATCTTCAAGGACCTGGCACCCACGAACCACGAATTGGCGCTAAACCTCACCGCCGAGGAGCTGGCACAAACCATCGACGGCATGTCTTTCCTCGAATGGTTTGAGAAAACGGTTAAAGCCCACAAGGTGCGCTGTTCCAACCTTATTATTGAACTGGTTGAGTGGAGCGACGAGGATGAGCTGTCGGAAGCCGGGATCGACACGCTGCAAGGCTTGGTCAGCCTGGGTTGTTGTTTGGCGCTCGACGACTACGGCGTGCGCAGCTCCAACTTGGTGCGCTTAATGCAACTGTGCGAGTACGGCATTGTGCCCGATTTCTTTAAGGTGGACGCAGCTTTGGTTAAGGGTTTAAACCGCTACCTTCAGAACAAAGAAGACGGCGAACGCTTTCGCCACAGCGTCATCGGGATTCGCTCGATTGTGGATTTGGTACGTGAACTGCGCAAAGAAACCAAAAAAGAGATCGGCATTGTCGCGGAATTTGTCGACAACCAACTCTTGCAACGCTCGCTGGAAAACCTGGGCGTCACCCACTTTCAGGGCTTCTTCTTAGCCAAACCCAAACCGGCGGCGGAAGTCTTCTGACAAGGGCGCAACCTAACCCAAGGTAAAAGATGCGAGATAATTCTGTGAGTATCTTCATCAATGCCGTATCGCGCGGGCAAAAGCCGCCCCAACGTGGTTTTCACCGCATAAGGCCGCATTTTTTTTGTAATAGCCGCCATATCCGCCTATAAAAAGATGGGAAACGCGTTTTTTTGCCCCGACCCGATGGCGGGGCTCCCATGACCCCGCCCTTATTCGATTTCTACCTGTTTTGCACAATCCCAAGCCAACGCCGTGTTTGTTCTGGGGCGATTTCGGCCACGCGTCCTTTTTGATTGCCGTCGCCACCAACACCACGACGCACCGGCACGTCATGCGCTTTTCATCGGCTGCGATGCGTGTTCCACCAAGCCGGCGCATGGGTTTCAGAGGAGCGAAGTATGCTGCCGATCCGTTCGTTTTTGTTTTGTCTTATAACCTTGCTTGTCGCCTCGTTTTCGTTTGCCGGCGACACCACCTTGCTGATTTATGAAAAGTCGCCCAAGGAACATTTGGGCGAGCTCATCCTCAACCACAACCTCAACGCCGCCCAAAAACAGTACGTCGGCACCTGGCGCGTCGCCGACCCGGCCTGGTGGCGCGACCCGCGCCGCAACAGCGAATCACTGATGCGCTTCAACCGCATCCTCAACCTTGCCAACCATCCGGACAGTAGCGCGGAAAACCTGCGCGGCCATGAGGAACTGTTTGGGATCACGGTCCTGCCGGCCGAAGCGCCCGGCGGGCACCACGGCTGGCTGCAAATCGATCACCGCTTGCGACCCGACCTGTTGGTGTTCGAGAAACGCATTCTGCAACATTTGGCCGAAGTGTACCAATCACTCGGCGGGAAGCAGGCCGGCGGCGGGCGTTTGATGATCGACAGCGCGCGTTTGGCACAGCAACCTTGGTTTGTTGACGAGCAGGGCAAAGCGCCCAGTGCACAAACCGTCTCAGGCCTAACCGACGCCCTCAAGCGCCTGTTCCCGCGCTCGCAGAGCCACCACTTGGACGGCGCCGAAACGCTGGCCGACCTGCACACCAAAATGCAGGCTTGCGGCGGCGAACCGGCGGGTTGTTTCTCCGACGTCATGTGGCGTTTGGTAAAAAATAACTTCACGCAGCAACAAAACCGCGTCAACCGTTTCTTGGCGGCCATTGACGGCCCCTTGGGTGATCGGCTCGTACGTCACGTCATCAACGAAACCTATTCCGGTAACATGTTGTCGATGATTCCGATTGTGCCCCAAGGTCTGCCTGAAGCCTACTTAGCAACATACCAAGGCGAAACAGCGGAACTCGCGCAACAAGAGGACCGTTTGCACCGCAGTAGCTTTAGCGACGGCGGCGACCGTATCAATAGTTTTTACCGCGTTTCGTTGCTGACCTATTTGGTCGACAAACAACCGGCCTTTAAAGCGAAAAAACAACGCAGCGCCGGACCGCGCCGCATGACCTTGGACGATTTCCTCCATCACCACGAATGGAAAACGGTGGTCGATTACGGCTTGAGCCACCACGGTGTGGCTTACCTGTTCGCGCTGCGCGGGCAGGCCCTGGACGTGCAAATGCAGTTCAAACTGAGCATGGCTGCCGACAATCGAACGGCGGTCACGCGACGCACCGAAGGCAAACGCAACTATCACCCCGATTTCACCTTGCCCGACACCTTGGTCGAAGGCAGTGCGATTCGCCACGATCAAACCTTAAGCGCTTTATTCGGTGACGCCGGCTTTGGCGCCCAAACAGAAGTCAGCTTAAGTGTCGCACCGCTGATTCGCCTATATCCAAAACCGCTGGATCAACGCAAGCAACCGCTGATTACCATGGGCAATGTTTGGCACGAACGCGTGCAACTGGAAGAAGTTAGCGCCACGCTGTTTCAGGGCCGTATTAATAACCAAAAGGGTACCAAAACGTTTTTGTTGCCGCTGCTGCAATACAGTGGTGTGGGTTTTCCCGAAACCAGACCGGTTTGGGAAGCGCAAATCAAAAGCAACGAAGTCGGCTTATAACTGCGACACACCCAAAACACCGCGACAGAAGGTCGATTCCACCGGAATCGGCCTTTTTTTTATGGCCAACGACCCATTCGACGCCAAACTCGCGCCTTGTTGGTTGGTCCTTCAAATTTTCAAAATCGCGATGGGTCGACGGCCGGAAACGGCTAAAGCGTCCCCAGTAAAACGCAGCATGCGAGCGCAACGCGGCAGCTAAACCGTTGCCGAAAGTCTATGTTACCGGTACCATGAGCCCATTGAATCAACCCGTCAGGAATAGGTGACCCGCATATGACCTTGCCCGAGAGCCCCTCCGAAGCCGTCGACGCACAAAACGAAGCCCCACCGCGTTGGAGCACCCGCGAAATGGAAATGGTCATTTCGGGCGCCATCATTGTGGCGTTGCTGCAAGTGCCAGGATACTTCACCAGCGCCTACGAAGAATTTCTTCCGCACCTGAGCAGCCAGTGGTTTATGGTGCCCTACATGCTTTATTACGCGGGCATGCTCATTCTGTACCCGGTCATTTTGGTTTTCCTTTTACACTTTGCATTGCGCGGCTTTTGGGTCGGTCTACTAGGATTGCGTGCGGTGCTCCCGCACGGCATCCGCTGGGACCAATTACCCAATCACCCAATTGAAAAAGACTTTTATCAGCAACGCAATACGTCACTCGACCCCTTGTTAACCCGTGTGGATCAAGCCTGCAGCCTACTGTTTTCATTGATGTTCGCTTCAATTTTCGGACTGTCCGCCATCTATGGCGGGTTTGCCGTACTCACCGCGATTTTAATTGCGCTCATGCCTTCGATTAGGCCCGATCTTAATCCGTTGTGGCTCATGCTGGCGGCCTTTACCTTCGTACAAGTCCTGCTATTCGGCAGCCGCATGGGGGCCTCCTTATTGGCCCATCGTTTCAAAAAAGATCCCGACTGGCCGCAACATAACCCTCGCGCTTACGCCCTGGCGATCTGGCTGCTGAAGGTCAGTCACTACGGCTCACTCGGTTTTTTGTCGGCACCAATCGTGTTAACCCATGCCAGCAATTTCAAACGCAGCCAAGTGACCATGACCTATATCGGCCTGATGTACATGGGTTTATTCTGCGCCGTGGGCACGATTATTTTTTCCAGTGGGTTGATCTCATTGAGTAGCAACATTTGGTTTCCAGTCGAAGCAGCCGAAAGCGGCGCCTACGCAGGTCACTACGCGTCTCGGGAAAGCACGGAGCCTTCACTCTTCCGCCGGCCCACCATTCAAAGCGACATCATTAAGGACAACTACCTGCGCTTGGTCATTCCGTTTGACCTGCGTCGGGACAACGACCGCTTGCGCGAGCATTGCCCCGATCTGGCCCCACTGCGAAACGAAGGTCTGCAACTGGGACGCCTCTCAAACAACGGCGACGCGGAAAAACGCGCCGCCATTCTGGACTGCGTGGCCTCAATCTACACCGTCACCTTGGACGATCAACCAATCGCCGCCGAGTTTCTATTTTCGCGTGATGCGGAAACCAACCTGCCAAGCTTGGTTACCTACCTGCCCTGCGCCGATCTGGGCGAAGGTCGGCACCTGCTAACCGTGGACAAAAAACCCACCGTCGAGGAACAAGAGGAGCCACGCGACCACCGACCTACAACGTATTACATTCCCTTTTGGAAGTAACCGCAGCAGGCCTTGTGTAACGAATTCAGCGCAAAACCCCAGGCACGAACGGTATCCCGCAAGCCAACCCACACAAGCAGGTCATTTAAATTCAACAACTTACACACTTTTGTGATATTTTTTTAAACTTTTCGAAAAATTTACCCAAGTTTTATCGCTGTACCCAGTGAAGGCGGCTCCCACCATGTTTGGTAACCGTTTTCAACCGGCTCGGGTCGGGTTTTTCACGCTCAGAAAACACCCACCCACACCTCGTGTTTCACCGCACCGCTCGGGCTCACTGCAAAGGTCGAACGGCGCACCGCTCTCTCGAAACACGGACCACCGATGCGCGCCACGCTCTCGGCGACACGGACGGGAATCCCGGTTGAAAACCCATCACTGTACCGAGTGATCGAGTGTGCGATAGCTGTATCGTCCCGATCATGTGACACGGAAAAGCCGCCACGCCGGAAATCGGACGTTCCACCCGCTTTCACAATTGGAACCCGATTGCGCTTCATTTTTTCGGAGGAGTTTCATGAGACTTCATGCATTGCTTGTTCTGTGCTTTTTATTTTCTTTAAGCTTGGTGGCCCAGACCCCACAACTGATTAAACAAGAATTCGCCCGCGGCCGCACCATGCAGGTGCAAGGCAACCTCGGCGAGTTGGGTGTCGGTAAAAAAGCCGGATCAGAAGCAGCCTTTGTCCGTCAGTTAGTCCCTCACACCTTTAACAAAAAAGCGAACGAAACCCTGGACGTGACGCGTTCGCAATGGGACGACCAAGGCATCAAACACACGAAAGTCGGTCAATACATCAACGGCATGCGCGTTGAAGGCGCCGAAGTTGTAGTTCACAGTGACAGTGCCGGTTCCGTTTTCTACATGAACGGCATGCTGGCCCACACCGATAATGTGGCCGTCGACGCCACCATCACCGCTGAAGAAGCGGTCGCCAACGTTCTGAAAAAACACAACATTACCACCCATGACATGGTGGTTGAACCCGAATTGACCTACGTTGCCGGCGCTGACGGCCACGCTTTCTTGGCCTACAAAATGACCATCGTTTACCACGACGGTGAGCGCCTGCAAGAAGACGAAATGTTTGCCGACGCAACCGGCGCCAACCGCTTCCTGCGCCACCCACAAATGTGCAGCGCTCTCAGCCGCGCCATTTACGAAGCCAACCCACGCGGTAACGACTACATCCTGATCCGCGGCGAAGGCGATGCACCCATTGCCGACACTTACGCCAATGCGGTTTACGACAACCTCGGCACCACCTACGACTACTTCTCCAGCACCTTTGGTCGCGACTCTTATGACAACAACGGCGGCGTCATGCAAGCCATCGTTCACCAGGGCGACGCTTCTTGGAGCTCTTCTTCCAACGTCATGATCTGCGGCGACGGCGACGGCACCAACTGGGGCAACTTCTGCGAATCACTCGACGTTATTGCCCACGAAATCGGCCACGGTGTCACCGACCACGAATCTGACTTGGTTTATGCCAACGAGTCCGGCGCCATGAACGAAGCCTACTCCGATATCTTCGGCGTCAGCGCAACCATCTACACCAGCGGCGTTAACAGCGACACCTGGTTGATCGGCGAAGAAGTAATCACCCCCAACGTTCCCGGCGACGCCCTGCGTTACATGAACAACCCCACCCAAGACGGTCAGTCTTACGACTACTACCCCGAGCGTTACACCGGTACGGCCGACAACGGCGGCGTTCACTTGAACTCCGGCATCATGAACCTCGCGTTCTACCTGTTGTCTCAGGGCGGCACCCACCCTCGCGGTAAAACCAGCACGGTTGTTTCCGGTATCGGCAACGCTCGCGCCCAACAAATCTTCTACCGCGCTCAAACAGCCGGTTACATCACCGCCAACAGCACCTTCGCCGACATGCGCGCTGCTTCCATCCGCGCCGCTGAAGATCTCTACGGTACCGGCACCGCTGCTTCCGTAGCAGACGCCTGGACCGCGGTTGGCGTTGGCACCGGCGACGACGGCAACAACAACGGTGGCGACTGCGCTGAAGGCACCTTGGACGCCTTCAACACCGATGACTACTACACCATCACCGGCTCCGGCACCATCACCATCGAAATGACCGGCGATGCAGGCACCGACTTCGACATGGAATTGCAACGTCGTCGTGCCGGCACCTCAACTTGGCGCCGTGCCGACCGCAGCCAGGGTAACACCTCTGATGAGACCATCACCCACACCCTCTCCAGCCGCTACGAGTACCAACTGCGCGTTTACCGCTACAGCGGCTCCGGCGATTACACGATTTGCTTGAAATAAGCAAACCCACCCAGTTCCTACCACCCCCTTTCGCGTAACCGAAAGGCAGGAAAACCAAGGATTCGGCAGTCACCAAGGTGGCTGCCGTTTTTTTTTGGTGGCGACCCGCCCTCAACAAGAAAGATTGGCGGTACGCCCCAGGTAAAGCCGCTTCTTAAGTGTCGTCAGGGTAAAGGCGGCGACGTCGGCGCGGGCAATGGTCAGGTCGAGCCGCCGCTTTTCCGGTCCGAAGCCGTGTTGAACCGCGTTTCTGCGCGGCCCATCGGTGTAGGCACTGGGCCGCACCAAGGTCCAATCCAAACCGCTGGCGACAACGTGATGTTCTTGGGCGACATGGTCGCGGAAAGCGCGCCGCAAAAGCAGTCCAAACATAATGTATTTCCAGTAGAAGTTGAGATGGACGGCACTGTCGCCGACACCGAGCGTCGACAAACACACCAAACGTCGCACACCGTGATGCTGCATGGCGGTAATGATATTAAGCGTGCCAGGAGCGCGCAGATCGCCTTTTAAACCCGCTCCCAGCGCACAGATCACGGCGTCGTGACCGGCCACCGCCGCGCGCACCTCGGCAGCATCGCGCACATCACCCTGGGCGAACTGCAAGCGCGCGTGCTGTAACGACAAGCGTTGCGGATCGCGCGAAAAGGCGGTGACGAAAAAGCCATCGGCCAAAGCCTGGGTCACAATTTCACGGCCGACGGAACCCGTAGCCCCAAAAACAATCACTTTCATAACAAACCTCCAGATGAAACTTGACACAGTGTCAATTGACATGGTGTCAAATATGAGGCACACTTGACAGCATGTCAAGCCCCCATCAAACAACCCACCACAAAATTCTCCAGGCTTGCGCCTCCCTCCTCAGCGACGGCGATGGTAAAGGCGTGCGCATGAGCGACATCGCCAAAGCCGCAAAAATCTCGCGTCAGGCGGTTTATCTGCACTTTGCCTCGCGCGCCGATTTACTCGAAGCAACGACGCGTTACATCGACGAACAACTCGGTCTCGAAGAACGTTTGGCACCCAGCCGCCAGGCGAAAAACGGCCGCGAACGCCTGCTCGCCTATATCGCGATGTGGGGCGCCTATGTGCCACATATTTACCCGACAGCCAAAGCGCTGATGACTGCATCCGACAGTGATGAAGCCGCCGCCGGCGCTTGGCGCGACCGCATGATTGACATGCGTGAGGGTTGTGAAGCCGCTGTCCAGATGCTGTACCAGGAGGGTCAACTGGCCGCCGCCTGGACGGTAGACAGCGCCACCGATATGTTGTGGACCTTGTTGTCCGTATCCAATTGGGAACAGCTCACGCGCACCTGTGGCTGGGATCAGGCAACTTACATCAAGCAGTTACAGGAAGTGGCGCTGCGTACCCTGATTGACGACGCGGGATAGACCGATTCACGAACCCAGTAAGCAAAAGTACCCGGCAACCTGATCACACACTTTGGGCAAAAACGACGGATGACTTATCCGTCCACACCGCCGGTGATTAAACGGACCGCCCCTAAAAAGGTCGCGACCACGCCGGTGCCGAAAACAACGTAATAGAACTCATCGGTGGAACCAGAGACGGCCAATGATCCCAGCGTCGCCACAATGCCAAAAACAAGCAGTCCGAGTGCATTGCGCCGGTACTCTTTGGTGCCGTCCACTTGAAGCGGCATGGTATCGTCACCATCCGGCATTACCACCTCTTCCTGGAGGCGACGCCGTCTGGCTTCGGCATCTTGGTTTTCGGTCACGTTTGCCCACCGCCTTTCCGGTATCTCCTTTTTGACAGACATACATTCGGAACACTAATCGCAAAACTTAAATAATCGACCCGCTAGCCGCCGCCAGGATTCCAAATCTTACAAAAGACTTTAATACCTAAAAGCGCGATACTTAGCGGCCATTTTGAGAAAAACTCGGGGCTGCGACAGCGTGTAAAAATGCGCCACGCCCCCAGTGGCGGCGATGATGCGCAGGCTTGCCGGCAAGAGGGAGCTTCCGGCGCCTAATGGTTTAACGGCCGTTAGGTTCAGCGGCAGCGGCAACCAGGCCTGGAACGGCATGCAAGAGGTGCTCAACAAGCCGACAACCTATCTCTATGATAATAAGCGGGTTATCCCTCACCAGGTTTTGCGCAGATAGAAACGCTCGTGGCCGGCGGGGAATTGCGGCAAGCTGCCGAACACCTCGTAGCCAAGTTTTTCGTAAAAGCCACGCGCCTGGAAACTGAAGGTATCGACAAAAGCGCCGTGGCAACCACGCGTGCCGGCGACTTCCTCGGCGAGCAACACCAATCGACGCGCATAACCCCGACTGCGCAACGGCGGCGCCACCCACAGCGCGATGATTTCCAACCATTGCCAATAGGTGGTGCCGTAAAACCCACCGACAACCGCACCTTGCTCATCTTCGAGCAAAAGGGAGAGCGGGCGCTGGTTGACATTGGGCAACCCCTTTTGTAGCCAATCGTTGGAAATACCTTGATAGAGCGGTTGTAGGCGATCAGAGTCGGCGGTTTCACTCTGATGCAAGGTCAATTCGTCAAACACAAGAACCTCTGATGCACTTAGGTCGGCGAAAAAGCGACGCCCGTTCTCGGCCTCAAAAAACCAAGGACAACCGAGAATTATCTAAGCTTAACGCAATCGGAAGCGGACGCGGACGGCGAATTTGCCGCGCAGGCGGGTTTCCCGGGCTCAGGCGCTGAAGTCGCCGATATGTTCGTGGTAAACGGTGTCAAATGCCGCTTCCAAATGGGCGTTGGTGCCGCGCAACACATCAACGACGGCTTTCGCCCAATTGAAGTATTCAGCACAACGAGGTTTCGCCCAACCAACCGGCGGCACGCGCACAATGTCGCGCAAATTGCTAATCTTGTCACCGAGTTTGATCAAACACGCACCACTGCTGATGTGCGCAGCCCGTTCTAATTGGGCGGCCTTGCGCTGCTTGCGCGAGAGGCTGGTATCGTCGCTAACCTCGTCAACATACAGGCGGACTTGACCGCCAAAAATCTGTTCGACTTCTTCCAAAGACGTATCGGTGTCCTCGACGGTGTCGTGCAAAATGGCGCCGACCAAAACAGCTTCGTCGCGAACCCCACCTTCAAACCACAAAATATGAGCGACTTCCAAAGGGTGGTTGATGTAAGGCGAACCGGCGGGGTCCTTACGCCGTTGGTTGCGATGTTTGTCGGCGGCAAAGGAGGCGGCCCGCAAAATCGCACCAGCTATCAGGAAATCTGCATTATTAACCATGGCGTACCCCAGATCGGAACCGGCTATCGCGGGAGGTTTCCGCGCGCAGGTGTTGGCAACACCGGCGGCACCAAACCACGAGTCGGCAGTCGCCACCACGAGCCACACAAGCCCAGGTCGCGGTTCACGGGTGCGGTTACAAGCGTACCCTCGATTCGTCACGTCATTATTAGATATCGACGCAAAGGGCGCCTTTCATGAGAAAGTCACCCCAAAACGTGCATGCACGACGGCGCGGCGCAACCACGCCGTCGTGATGCACAGGTCAAACCAACAGCGCGGTTAGCGTGACGCGCCACCGATATCACGGCGATAGTGTTTGCCGGCGAAGTCAATCTTATCGACCAACTGATAAGCACGCGTGCGCGCCGCCTGCAAATTGGCGTCCCAAGCGGTTAACCCCAAAACGCGTCCACCGGCCGTGACAAGACCGCTGTGGCCGTCGCTTTTGGTTCCGGCCTGAAATACGACGCCCTGTTCATAAGCACCGACACCGGTAATTTTGTCGCCTTTGCGCGGCGCACGCGGATAACCCTCGGCGGCCAGAACCACACATACAGCATGACCGTCGTGCCATTTCAAAGGCGGCTCGGTTTGTAAGGTACCGGTAGCAGCTTGGTGCAGAATCGGCAACAAGTCCGTTTGCAGCAAGGGCAGGATCACCTGGGTTTCGGGATCGCCGAAACGCACGTTGAACTCCAACACCTTGGGACCGTTCCAAGTCAGCATGAGACCGGCAAACAATACGCCGCGGAAGGGTTGTCCTTCGCGTTGCATGTGCTCAAAAACGGGCCGTGCAATTTCTTCCTCAATGCGGGTCATCAACTCGGGTGTCACCATTGGACTGGGCGCGAAGGTCCCCATGCCGCCGGTGTTGGGACCTTTGCCGTCCTCATACAGGGTTTTGTGATCTTGGGCGGTGATGAGCGGGATAAAACGTTCGCCGTCGCAAATGATGTGGACCGATGCCTCGGTACCGGTCAAAAATTCTTCCACGACCACGGTACTGCCGGCTGCGCCGAAACGCCCCTCTTGCAGCGCTTCGCGTAAGGCGGCTTGCGCCTCCAGTTCGGTTTGGCAAATCGTCACGCCTTTGCCCCCGGCAAGGCCGTCGGCCTTAATCACAATCGGCAAGCTTTGTTCGGCAACATACGCCAGCGCCGGTTCCAATTCGGTGAAGGCCTGGTAGGCGGCGGTGGGAATGCCGGTCGCATCCATGACCTGTTTGGCAAAAGCTTTGCTGCCTTCCAAACGCGCGGCGGCGGCGGAGGGCCCAAAACAAGCGACGCCGATTTCGGCAAGGCGGTCGGCAATGCCGTCAACCAGAGGTTGTTCGGGACCCACAATCACCAGATCAACCGCGTTTTCGCGCGCAAATTCCACCAAAGCCGCGTTATCAGCAAGCGACACATTGCGGCCCAACTCAGCGGTGCCGGGATTGCCCGGTGTAAAAAACAATTCGGTCAGCAACGGAGACTGTTTCAATTTCCAGCCAAGCGCGTGTTCGCGTCCGCCAGAGCCCAGTACTAGCACTTTCATAATGAACCTCTACCCCATCGAAAAACGTAAACGAAGGCGCTCGAGAACGACCTCAAGCGCCATAAAACAAAGGCCTCCGCGCGGTGCGGGAGGCCTTTACGAAGAAGCACTAAAGCAACTCGATGCCGATGGCTAAACCGTTGCCGCCACCCATGCAAAGCGATGCAACACCGCGCTTGAGATCGCGCTGTTTGAGCGCGTAAATCAGCGTGGTCAAGATGCGCGCACCGGAAGCACCAATCGGGTGACCCAAGGCCACCGCACCGCCGTGGACGTTCACCCGCGCGGGATCGACCGACAATTCGTCGACGACGGCACAGGCTTGCACGGCAAAGGCTTCGTTGAATTCGTACAGATCGACGTCACCTGCCGCCCAACCGGTTTTTTCAAACAGTTTCTTGGTAGCGGGCACGGGCGTCATCATGACCCATTCGGGCGCCAAGCCGGAGGTGGCGTAGTCAACAATTTTGGCGAGGGGTTTCAAGCCCAACTTTTCGGCTTTTTCGGCCGACATCACCACCACGGCGGAAGCACCGTCATTGATGCTGGACGCGTTGCCGGCGGTAACGGTCCCATCCTTTTTAAAAGCGGGACGCATTTTGGCGAGTTTCTCGTAGGTACTGCCGGCACGGGGTGATTCGTCGGTGTCAACCACCACGGGATCGCCCTTGCGTTGCGGCACGGCAACCGGGGTAATTTCGTCTTTAAAGTGACCGGCGGCAACGGCGGCGGCGGCTTTCTGCTGGGAGGCGAGCGCGTATTCGTCCATGCGCTCACGGGAAACACCGTACTTTTCGCTGACCATTTCGCCGGTAATCCCCATGTGAAAATCGTTGTAGATGTCCCACAAACCGTCGTTAATCATCGAGTCGACCACTTGTTGGTGACCCATGCGCATGCCTTGGCGCGCTTTGGGCAACAAGTAAGGTGCGTTGGTCATGCTCTCCATGCCGCCGGCGACGGCACACTCGTAATCACCTGCTTTAATGGCTTGCGCGGCCAACATCACGGCTTTCAAACCGGAACCGCAAACTTTATTAATGGTGAAGGCACCGATGCTCTGCGGCAAACCGGCGTGAATGGCAACCTGACGCGCGGGGTTTTGACCCTGACCGGCGGGCAACACGTTGCCCATGATCACTTCCTCAACTTCGGCACCGTCGATGCCCGCCCGTTCGACGGCGGCTTTCACGGCGGCGGTTCCCAATTGAACCGCGGTCAGGCTGCTGAATGCGCCTTGGAAATTAGCAATCGGGGTGCGTACGGCACTGACAATAACGACTTCTCGCGACATGGTAACTCCTTGATGACATGGTGAGCCGACCAAACCAAACCGCCGACGCACTGTGAAGGCGTCAAATCCGTCCCCGCGACATAGGTCGCACCGTTGCTGCTGTTACACATCAACCGTCCCCCCTTGGGTTGGGTCACGGCCGGCGATCGGCCAAGGCTCTGGTTAGGGTTGGTGAAGGGCACCGCGCGGGTGCCTAAAGCTGTTGTTTTTCGATGATGGTACGACCGCCCATGTAGGGCTGTAACACAGTCGGAATGCGGATGTTGCCTTCGGCCGTTTGGTAGTTCTCCAGGATCGCAACCAGGGTCCGACCCACGGCCAAACCGCTGCCGTTGAGGGTGTGAACCAACCCCTTGCCGGACGGCCCTTTGTAACGGATTTTGGCACGGCGCGCTTGGAAGTCGCCGAAATTGGAACAACTCGAAATTTCGCGGTAGGCCTGTTGACCCGGCAACCACACTTCGAGATCGTAACATTTGGCGGCACTGAAGCTTACGTCAGCCGAGCAGAGCAGCATAACGCGGTAAGGCAACGCAAGGCGGCGCAGGATTTCCTCGGCGTGGTCGCGCAGTTTTTCGTGTTCGGCTTCGCTATTTTCCGGCAAAACGAACTTCACCATTTCCACCTTGTGGAACTGGTGTTGGCGAATTAAACCGCGCGTATCGCGACCGTAGGACCCGGCCTCAGAGCGGAAACAAGGCGTAAACGCCTGATAGTTCAAGGGCAATTGTTTTTCGTCGAGTATTTCGTCGCGGTGCATGTTGGTCACCGGCACCTCGGCGGTGGGAATCAGGTGGTAATCACTGCCGGCTAAGTGAAAACTGTCTTCTTTCATTTTCGGGAACTGACCCGTGCCGAACATGCTGTCACCGTTGACGATGTACGGCGGGTTAATTTCGAAGTAGCCCTGTTCGTGGTGGACATCGCACATAAAGTTAATCAGAGCCCGTTCCAAACGAGCGCCGTCACCGCGCAGCAAACAGAAGCGCGCACCGGCGATTTTGGCGGCGCGTTCGAAATCGAACAGACCGAGTTTCGTCCCCAAATCGACGTGGTCTTTGGCGTCAAAATCGAATTGGGTCGGTTCGCCGTGGACGGCAACTTGAACGTTGTCATCCTCGGAAGCACCTTGCGGTGTGGCGGCGTCGAGCATGTTGGGAATGCCCGCCAACAGCTCGTCTAAATCGCCGTTGCACTGCGCCAGTTCGGCGTCCAAGGTTTTGATACGGTCGCCGATTTCGGCAACTTGAGCTTTAACCGGTTCGACATCTTCGCCCGCTTTCATCATCTGGCCAATTTGTTTGGACTTGGTCTTGCGCTCAGATTTCAGCGTGTCGGTCTCTTTAATTAAGTCGCGGCGGCGTTGGTCGAGCGCGGCAAACGCGGACAGATCGATTTTGGATCGGCGCGCCTGCAACATGGCTTCGACGGCCGCGAGGTCGTCGCGCAACAATTTGACATCGAACATGGGGTTTCCTTTCTGTTCCGGCCGCCGCCCCATACCGCTCCTGAGCGGTGGGGCTCGCGGTTGACATCGGGTCGGTCACGCTGTGTGAGCCCTGCCGCGATTCACAGGAAACGCGACGCATCAACCGAGTTCGCGAAGGAAAGCGAGCCTGATTTCGCATTCGGCACCTAGCATAGCGTATAAGGTCGCGATCGTCAGCCTCGTTCCACCGCTCGCTTGCAATTCACGACAGCTTCGCCAACACGGCACTCGCGGCGCACCCGAGGCTCGGCTATAATGCGCTTTTTACTTATCGAAACAGGTTTGCGCGGCCCCTGGCGGCCCGGCCGAGGAGGGTAACGTTGAGCCAACAAGACACGACAGCGCCGGGACCTTACCCGCTCCCACCCTGGAAACGCGCCGTCATTAAAGTCGGGAGCGCGCTGATTGCACCCGACGGACGCGGCGTCAGCACCCGCTACCTGCTGCCCCTCGCCCGTTTGATCGCGGAAAAGCAGCGCGAAGGCAAAGAAATCGTCCTGGTCAGCTCCGGCGCCGTCGCCGCCGGCCAAGTGTTTCATGCAAAAAGTCGGCCTGGCGCCCGTTCCCTGGTGGAAAAGCAAGCGCTGGCGGCGATGGGCCAAACCAGCCTGATCCAAATGTGGTCGCGCTTTTTTGACTTCCCCTGTGCCCAAATCCTGTTAACCCATGATGACATCCTGCACCGCAAACGCTTCGTCAACGCTAAAAATACGCTGCTCACCCTGATCGGCATGGGCGCGCTCCCCATCGTCAATGAAAACGATACGGTCGCGGTCGAAGAGCTCAAGGTCGGCGACAACGACAACCTGGCGGCCCATGTTGCGGTGTTGATCGAAGCCGATTTACTGCTGATCTTCAGCGACATCGACGGCCTGTACACTGCCGATCCGCGCAAACACCCAGACGCCGAATTGATTCGCACCGTCGAACGCGTCGATGCTTCGGTACTGGCGCGCGCCGGCGGCAGCGGGTCCAGCGTCGGCACCGGCGGCATGATCACCAAACTGCAAGCGGCGGCCAAAGCAGCCGACCGCGGCATCGACACCGTCATCCTCAACGGCAAACGCGGCCAGGCCATCGATCACCTGCTCAATGAACAGGCCGACGGCACCTTCTTTCAACGTACCGCCCAACCACAAGCCGCCAAAAAACACTGGATCAGCCACGCATTACCGGTTCAAGGCCGCATCGTCGTCGATGCCGGCGCGCGCCGGGCCTTGCTCGAAGACGGCGCCTCGTTGTTGCCCTCGGGCGTACTCGACTGCAGCGGCGACTTCCAACGCGGCGACGCGGTCGCGGTCGTTTTTCGTGACAGCACGGGCGACCAGCAGCTCGGCAAAGGGATTGTTCAGTACAACCACGCCGATTTACTGCAAATCAAAGGCGGCCAAAGCAGCGCGATACGCGAACGCCTGGGGTATGCCTATACCCCGGTCATCATTCACCGCAACGACCTCGTCACCCAAACAACGGACACAACCGCCGAGGAGACAGTATGAATCAGTCAGTAGCCGGTCACTTCGATTCCGAAACGCTCACCGCCATGGCCCGTGCCTGCCGCAAGGCTTCACGGGGTCTGGCCCGCGCCGACAGCGCGCGCAAAAATGCCCTTCTGCTGGATATCGCCACACGCCTGGAACAGGCCACGACCGACATCCTCACCGCCAATCAACGCGACCTCGCGGCGGCTCCGGCATACGGTCTCAGCGACGCCATGATCGACCGGTTGCGGCTCGACGCCGAACGCATCGGTAACATCGCAACCTCGGTGCGCGAGGTCGCAGCCCTGCGCGATCCGGTCGGAGAAATCAGCCACATGAACGAACAAGCGGGCGGGATTCAGGTTGGCAAGATGCGCATTCCACTGGGTGTGATTTGCATGATCTATGAGTCGCGCCCCAACGTCACCGTCGACGCGGCGGTGCTGGCCCTCAAATCGGGAAACGGCATCATCCTGCGCGGCGGTAAGGAAGCCTTTCATTCCAATCACGCTTTCGCGGCGGTGATTGGCGCGGCTTTGGCAGCGGCGGGCTTCGACGCGGCGGCGGTTTCACTGGTGCCGACCACCGACCGCGCGGCCATGAACCATCTGCTCACGCTAGAGGAAGAGATCGACCTGGTGATTCCACGCGGGGGTGAAGGCCTGATTCGCTTCGTCAGTCAAACCAGCCGCATCCCAGTCATAAAACACTACAAAGGCGTGTGCCACTTGTATGTCGATGCAGCAGCGGCGCCCGAGATGGCGGAAGCGCTGTTGATCAACGGAAAAACCCACCGGCCAGGCGTGTGTAACGCCTTGGAAACGCTATTGGTGCACCGCGACATCGCCGAACGTTTTTTGCCGCGTGCGCTGGCGGCCCTGGCCGAGAAAGGCGTTGAAGTGCGCGGCTGCGAGCAAACCCGAACCTTCAGCGCGGCGGTCGTCCCCGCCACCGACGCCGACTACCACGCCGAATTCCTCGACCTGATCATTGCGATCAAAGTGGTCGACCACTACGACGCGGCCTTGGCCCATATCGAAACCTACGGATCCAACCACAGCGAAGTCATTTGCACCAACGACTACGACCGCGCCCAGGCCTTTGTGCGCGATGTCGACGCTTCGGCGGTGTTGGTCAACGCCAGCTCGCGGTTCAACGACGGCGGCCAATTGGGATTGGGTTGCGAGATCGGCATTTCCACCACCAAGCTGCACGCTTACGGGCCGATGGGCCTCGCCTCGTTGACGACGGAAAAGTTTGTTGTCCTGGGCCGAGGTCAAATCCGGCACTAAGGCGAAAAGCGTGTTTATCAAGTCACTTTAGCCGCTTTGCGGCAAGTAAGCGCGCACCCGTGCCGATTTGTGGTTAAAATAAGCAACACTTCGCTTTTTTGCCGTTTATTTTGCCGATTGAGCCGGTTTCACACGACGGTGGTCGGGGTCAAGACCACCCGTGAAACACCTTATACATGGTTTGTTTGCTCATCGAATCCGGTAACGGCAATCAATGGGAGGACATTTTTATCGCAATTCACACCCAGCCGAACCGGATCGGGCCCTTGTTCTATGTGTGAATTGAAAAGAGGATGGTAACCATGGATTACGGCCTGGTTGGCAACTGCCAATACAATGCCTTGATCGACCACTTCGGGAACGTGGTGTGGCTGTGCTGGCCGCGCTTCGACGCTAGTTTTGTTTTCGGCGGCTTACTCGATGCCGACAAAGGCGGCCGATTTCGCATTTCACCGGGGGACGGAAGCCCGGGAAAACAGGAATACATCAACAACACCAACGTGCTGCGCACGGTATTCCACAACGAACGCGGCAGCTTTGAGATTCTCGATTTCGCCCCGCGTTTTGTATTATTCGAACGCTACCACAAGCCAACCAAACTATTTCGCATCGTGCGACCGCTCAGCGGTGAGCCGGTGGTGCGCGTTGAAATCGAACCCAAAGGCGACTACGGCCGGGTGACGCCGCGCGCGGTTTTTGGCAGCAATCACATCCGCTACAACGGCCTCGACCAAGAGCTGCGCCTAACAACCAACGCCTCGCTCAACTTGATCAGCGAACAACGCGAGATGGTGTTGCGCGAGCCTTTGTATTTTGTGCTGAGTTACGGCGAACCGTTGGAAGCCAGTTTAGAACATACCGCCAAAGAATTTTTGGAACGCACCATTAAGTACTGGCAAACCTGGGTCAAACACTGTTATTTGCCGCTTGAATACCAAAGCGCAGTGATCCGCTCGGCCCTGGTGTTGAAGATTCACCAGTTTGAAGATACGGGCGCGATTATCGCGGCCACCACGACGAGTATTCCCGAGGCCGAAGGCACGGTCCGCAACTGGGATTACCGTTACTGTTGGATGCGCGACGCCATGTTCTCACTGCTGGCGCTGCAACGCTTGACGCAGTTCGAAGAGCTCGAGGGGTTTGTCTGCTACTTGCGCAACCTCACCGAAAGTTCCCACGCCAACGGCGAACGTCTGCAGCCGGTGTACGGTATCAGCGGGGAACACGCACTCATCGAACAGATCCTCGACCATCTCGAAGGTTATCGCGGCCACCAGCCGGTCCGCATCGGCAACCAAGCCTACGAACACCTGCAGCACGATGTCTACGGCGAGCTGGTCCTGGCAATTAGTCAGCTTTTCTTGGATCAGCGCTTTATCAACCCCGACGAAAGCATGCCGATCAACCTACTCACACGGCTTTTGGGTCACATCGAAACCTACTTGGAAGCCAAGGACGCGGGCCTGTGGGAGTTTCGCGGCATCGCCCAACTTCACACCTTTACCTTGCTAATGCACTGGGCGGGGGCGCTGATGGTTCGCCAAATCGGCGAAACCCATGACCTGCCGGAGCTGACCAGCAAGGCCGAAACCCTGTACCAACGCGCCGCCGCTCTGATCGAAGACCAATGTTGGGACGAACAACTCGGCGCCTACACCATCGCAGCCGGTGTCGACGCGCTGGATGCCTCACTGCTGATGATGATCAACCTCGGCTACCTCGACCGCGATCATCCACGTGCCAACCGTCACCTCGATACCATCGCTCAACGGCTCGACGCGGGGCACGGTCTCATTCATCGCTACACCATGCAGGACGACTTCGGCGCCACTGAGAACGCCTTCTTGATCTGTTCCTTTTGGTTGGCCGAAGCCTATGCGCGCCTCGGCCGCACGGCCGAAGCCGAAACCCTGTTCAAAAGATTGCTGGAAGCCGCCAACCCCTTGGGCCTTTACAGCGAAGATTTGGACCCCAAAAGCGGTGAACAGTGGGGTAACTTCCCGCAAACCTACTCCCACGTCGGTTTGATCAACGCCGCTTTTGCACTGGCCCGCAAGGATGAAGGCCACGGTTTCTTTAATCCCCAGCGCTACCGCTAACCCCGCGATATCGCCCGATGGACGCACGCAGCGGGTCGTCTTTCGAACATTTCCGCACCGGACCTGTTCCCCCAGCCTCGATCTACCACATGGTGCGCGAAAGACCCCGACTCCCCAGTTTACCGATGAAATGGTTCGCCCTCAGGAGTGCAACAGCCTTGAGTAAGAAACAACGGATATTAATTATTTCAAATCGTTTACCGATCACGGTCAAAGAAAGCGAGGGCGCCTTTGAGGTGCGCCCGAGCGCCGGTGGTTTGGTCGCGGGCTTGCGCGGCATCCACCAAAATGACGACGTCGACACCTGGTGGCTCGGTCACGGCGGTGTCTTCGGCGACGATTCCTACCAAAACCTGCGCCGCGAATTGAAACCGCGCAAGTTGGTTCCGGTGCCGATTGAACAAGACGTTTACGACGGCTATTACAACGGCATGGCCAACAATGTGATTTGGCCCCAGTTCCACTACTTCCCGTCCATGATGCATTACCAACTCAGTAATTGGGAAGCCTATGTACAAGCGAACCAAGCTTTTGCCGACACCGCACTGGAATTGGTGGAGCCGGGCGATTGGATTTGGGTGCACGATTACCAGCTCATGTTGGTGCCGGAGATGCTGCGCAAAAAAGCGCCCAACCTGCGCATCTCCTACTTTCACCACATCCCCTTCCCCTCTTCCGAAATCTTCCGGACCCTGCCCAATCGCGGCCGCCTCTTGCGCGGCTTACTCGGTGCCGATTTAATCGGATTCCACACCTACGACTACGTACGCCACTTTCTCTCCAGTGCCGTGCGCTTGTTGGGCACGGACGTCTATCTCGACGAAATCACGTACGGTGATCGCTTGATCAAAGTCGGTGCCTTTCCACTCGGCGTCGACTGTGAATCGATTGGTTCACTGTGCACCGAACTGGACAAGTTAGCGCCGGAACAGGAACCGTTCCAAGAACTCAACGCGCCTTTGGTGATGCTTGGCATCGACCGACTCGACTACACCAAAGGCATTCCCGAACGGCTCGAGGCCTTTGGCCGCTTCTTGCGCAATAACCCCGAGTACATCGGCAAAGCCGTGTTGGTGCAACTGTGCGTGCCTTCCCGCCAAAAGATTCCGAGCTACGGCGATCTGCGGGCACGGGTGGAACAGCTCGCCGGTCGGCTCAACGGCGAGTTTGGCAAACCCGGCTACACACCAATCCACTACCTCTACCAATCCTTTGAAATGCGCGACGTCGTCGCCCTGTACCGCAAAGCCCAAATCGCGTTGGTGACCCCGTTGCGGGACGGTCTCAATCTGGTTTGCAAGGAATTTGTGGCGGCCCATACCGACGAAGACGGCGTCGTCATCCTCAGTGAACTGGCGGGCGCGGCCACCGAAATGGGTGAAGCGCTATCGGTAAACCCTTTCGACGTCGAAGATATGGCCTGTGCCATGTTGCGTGCGGCGACCATGAAAAAAGCCGAACGGCGCCGCCGCATGCGCGGTCTGCGTAAACGCATTCTCGAATTCGACAACTACGTTTGGTGTCAAACCTTTTTGGATAGTTGGGCCAACATCACCGAAACGCGCTCAGCCAAATCAGTCAAACTGGAAACCGGTGATTTCAAAGGGTTTTCCGACCGTTTACGCCAGGCACGCCGCGTCTTTTTGTTTCTCGACAACGATGGCACGCTGACCCCGATTGCCGCGCGTCCCGAGTTGGCGATTCCGCCGCAAAAGGTGCTCGACCTCCTGCGTCAATTTGGCTTGTACGGCAAGGTTCACGTCAACATCGTCACCGGTCGACCACGCGATTACTGCGAGGAATACTTCGGCGGCCTGCCACTCAACATGATCACCGAACACGGTATCTTTATGCGCTCACGGGGTGAGTTTGAGTGGGAATCACTAATCGATGTCGAAGACTATACCGGCACACGCGTGGAAGTGCGTCGCTTGTTCTCGATGTTCGTGCGATTTGTGCCAGGCTCCCATATTGAGGAAAAAGCCGCCTGCATGGTGCTTCACTATCGCCAAGCCGAACCGCTTTTTGCCGAGTCCCAAGCCAAAATTTTGATCGAAACCCTGCAGTCGTTGCTTGGCAAAACCACGCTGGCGGTTTTCCCTGGCAAGAAAACCATTGAGGTGCGCCCGATTGTCGCCGATAAAGGGCAAGCCGTCGAAACAGTGCTCGCCCGTCACGATTATGACCCTGATAAGGATTTGTTCTTTACCATTGGTGACGACACCACCGACGAGTACATGTACAAAATCCACGGTGATCATAACTTCTCGATCCATGTCGGCAAGCCAAATGCCTACGCTCACTATTACGTGGACGGCACGAATGAAATCGCACGCCTGCTGGAGCACATTCGTCAGACGATGGCGGCCGATCTGGCCGAAGGCACCAGTCGTAAAACACCACCCAAGAAAACCAACAAGCCGACACCCGATCAAGCGGGCGTCAAATAAAAAAACCCGCCGCGTTGGCCGACAACGGGGCGGGTTTTTAGTGTTTCAAGACGGTTAACGCGCTTTAATGTCGTATGCCGCCAGTAACTTGCCGTGACGAATATACAAAACGCCGTCACTGACAACCGGGTGTGACCAATTCTGGCCCGAACCGTCTTTCATTTCAAAGCGACTGACGATTTCGAACTTGCCTTGGTTGGGTTTGGCCAAAACTACGTCGCCGCCTTCGGTGTAGGCGATGATATGGCCGTCGGCGTACACCATCGAACCTTTGCCTTGGCGGCGTTGGGTTTCGATAACCTTGCCGGATTTAAGATCCAAACTAATCCAGTGTTTGGAATTGGAAGCACCGTAAATGACGCCGTCCAACAACAACGCGCCGCCATGGTGGATATCCAGTGTTTTCTCACGCCAAGCCAAGCTCACCGAAGCCCCGTCGTCAGCCAGTTTGAAGCAACTACCGCCTTGGCCGTAACCGTCGGAAATGTAGATGTAACCGTCTTGCCAAACCGGGCTCACGGCGTGAATGTTGTAGGTCGCCGGATAACTCTGGCGCCACACCAGCGCACCGTCTTTGGGGTTCACCGCAATCATCGACGCGGCAGTCATGGTCAGGATGAAGCGGTGGCCGTCGGCCTCGTACAAACGCGGAGAACAGTAAGCGCTGATTTCATCGATGCCGGGCGTTTGCCACAGGGTTTTACCATCAGCGGGCGACAGCGCCGCCATCACCGCTTTGGGTGCACCCGGTGTGCAGATGATCTGGTCGTCAACGACCAAAAGCGATTCGGCAATACCGAATTTGGGTAACAGGGATTCGCTACTTTTACCGCCGCAAAACCGTTGCAAGACATCGGCCTGCCAGCGCACCTTGCCACTTTCAGCGTCAACGGCGACGACGGTACCAAGACTGGTCATCAGATACAGGGAGCCTTTGTAGTAGGTCGGCGTCGTGCGTGATCCGGGAAAACCGGCACCGTGGAACTCTTCACCATAGGCGGTGGCCCACAGTTGTTTACCGGTCGCATCAAAGGCAAATAACTTGCCGGTGTCGCGCTCTTTGCCGGTGGTATACACCTTGCCGTCGACAACGGCCATGCTGGCATAGCCTTGACCCAGCCCTTCAGCAGTCCATAAGCGCTTGGGCCCGGTCTCAGGCCAGCTTTTGAGCAAGCCGGTTTCTGCTTTAAACCAGCCATTGCGATCAGGGCCCCGAAAACTCGGGCTGTCGGCGGCGCTGAGCGAAAAAACGCACGCCAAAAAAAGAAACATCATACCGATTCGTTTCACAAATGCCTCCACGGATATTAAGGTCGGCAGCGGGCTGAACCCAAGAAGCCATACAATACAAGGGGGAACAGCCGGTAACGTAAGCGTCATTCCAAGACGCAGAGCGTTGGCGCGAGGCGTCGCAGCCGACCGGGATCGGATGTGGTAATTCTACTGTGACCGACATTATAACCCGAAGCAGGACCAACACCGACGCCTGTTCAGGGCGAAGCCGCATCCGCGGCGCCGGCCGTGGCTAAGGCACCGTCGAGCTGAGCCTCCAGCCAGGTATGGGCGAATGTAAGGACTTCTTGCTGCTCTGGTTCCTGGTGAATTTCGTGGCGCAGACGTGGCCACAACTTAAGCGTGCACGCCTTGGCGCCGGCGGCAAAGCTTTTGGAGGCGCCCACCGAGGTTACCGGATCCTGCTCACCATGCATCAACAAAGTCGGGCAAGGAAGACGATCAGCCTGTTGCATGGCCGACAAGCCGCCTTCCAACACCTCGAGAAACCGTGCCGAAATGCGGGCGTGCACTAAAGGATCGGCACAATAAGCTTCGACGACCTTTTCATCCCGCGACAAACCATTGGGATCCAACTCGTTCCCCAAGGAAAGCGTCGGCAGCAAGCGGTAGGCGGCTTTACCAAGTAAAAGCTTCCACTTTGGCGGTTCAAATGCAGGTTCAAACAGCGGGCTCGACAGAATCAAAGCACGGGGTGTTTCGCGCAGCAAACCACGTAAGACAAAATTAAGCGCCATATTGCCACCCATGCTGTGACCGTAGAGTGCCAACGGCACATCAGCGAGCTCGGCCCGCACCGCGTCGATGACGGCATTAGCCTGGGCCGCCATGGCGGGATATCCGGAAAAATGACCACGGCGACCAGCGGATTTGCCGTGACCCAGCATGTCAAAGGCGGCCAAAGCAAAGCCACGTTCGTTGAAAAAACGGGCGACATGTTGGTAACGGCCACCGTGTTCACCCAAACCGTGAATCAAACAAATGAGCGCCTGTGTCGGCCCGCTGCTGGGAAAAAAACGCATAAAAGTGCGCGAAGCGGGGCCGTCGGGTTCGAGAAATTTTTCAAGGTGGTGCACAGGGATGCCTCGCAAAAAAAGTAGGCCGTCGACTGACGGCAAGTAACGGAGAATGACGCAAAACGGCAAAAATAGAAGGCCGTCTTATCTTAACCCGTATCGGCTGCGAAAATCCCAACCGCCGCCAAAAAACCAAGCCGAGCCCACTTCAAGCGACATGTCAAAAAGGCCGGTGCCATACCTTACCAAGGCCGCAGACACGCGTTTCGAACGACACGCCCACCCGCCGCACCGCGTCAAGAAACCTGCAACAGAGGCCCCTGGCAAGACAAGGAACCCCGCTCCGAAAATGTGTACCGGCGTGTTTTTGAGCAAACACATCCCTTTTAAAATAGTGTATGGTTCTAACTCAGTAGCGGGGCTGAATGCCACCGCGACACCGCTTCAGCTACGGGGTAGTCGGGCCTTTGCCAAAAAACCCCTTCATTTTCACCTGAACCGGCATCATGCGGCCATCCTGGGCAGCGGTCGCAATAGCACGCCCTTTGGGGCGTCACGAGAAGCAGGCCCCATCTTCAGCGAAGAGAAAAGGATCTCACGCACTTATGCAATTGACAGCATTCGGAAGAACGGACCAAGGCCGCGAACGGCAGTACAACCAAGACCGGCTCTTGTGTCTCGACGAGATAGGAGCCTTTGTGGTTGCAGACGGGATGGGCGGCGCCAAAGGCGGCGAAATCGCCAGCACCACCGCCTGCCAGGTGATTGATTTTTGCCTTCATCAGGCGCGCGAAAAGGACACGTGGGTCTGGCCGCCGTTTTGGTCGCGCGAAACCTACGATGAAGCACTGAGCCTCGAAGCCAACATTATCAATTACAGTATCGATCAAGCCCACAACCAAATTCAGCACTACGCACTCAACAACGAAGGTTACGAGAACATGGGTACGACGGTGGTGATGGCGGTATTCCACGGCGATTGTTGTTTCATGGCCCATGTCGGCGATTCACGTGCCTATGTTTTGCGCGACAACGAACTCAACTGTTTAACCTGGGACCACACTTGGGTTCACGCCAAAATTTGGTCCGGAGAGATTACCGAACAAGAGGCGCGCGAGCACCCCATGCGCAACCTGCTCTGGCAATCGCTGGGTGGTCAATCGATTCAAGTGGAGCACGGCCGCCAACAACTGATGCCTGGCGATTTGTTCTTGTTGTGTTCAGACGGGGTCACCGAGATGCTGACCGACCAAGAAGTACGCAATCTCATTATCGGTTCAGGTCGTCACCCGGAGAAAGCGAGCCGCATGTTGGTCGACGCCGCCAATGCCAAAGGTGGCCGTGACAACATTGCCGCGCTAATCATCCGCGTCGACGGGCTTTAGTCCTCTTGCACGCCCGCCGTCCCGCAACCTCCGGGTAAACGCACGTAAAACGTGGTGCCTCCGCCGACCTCACTCTCAAACCAGATGGTGCCGCCGTGTTGTCGCACTAATTGTTCGGCAATCGTCAAACCGGCGCCACTGCCGTCTTCGTCGCGCCTTTGCTTGCTGCGACCGCGAAACAGGTCAAAGACTTGATCACTAATCTCTTCACTGATGCCTTCACCGTTGTCGCGGACGTACAAAACAATCCCGGCGGGATCCTCGCATGAACCCACTTCGATGTAGGGGTGCGGGCTGGGATTGTGCTCAATGGCGTTGGCAACCAAGCGATGAAAAACCTCGGTGAGTTTGTTTTCATCGCCGTAAATCTGGGGCAAAGGCATAACCACGCGGATCTCGGTCCCGCCGGCTTTGATTTGCGGCGCTAGGCGCTGTAACACGCCGATGATCAGCGGCATGGCGTCGAATTCGCGACACACGAGCGGGCCCGAGGCCAACCGTGTCAACCGATGTAAATCGGCCAACATCCGATCCATGCGGCGACTGAGACGGCGAATCGCCTTGAGATAGTCGCGATTTTCGGGTGTCACCCAATCGGCAATATCCTCTTCCAAAAAGCTGCTGTAGTTGTGCAGTGCGCGCAAAGGTTCACGCAAATCATGCGCGGTGATGCGCGCAAAGGTCTCCCAATAGTGGTGTAATTCGTGTTGCCAGTGATCGCGCTGCAACTGGGTTTGGTAGCGGCGCCAAGCCAAGCGCAACGAGGTGCGGAAACGCAGCGCCGAAACCGTTTCCAGAACCAGGTAATCGAGCGCCGGACCACCGACCCAACGCGCCATTTCGGCTTCGTCGGCACGGCCCCCCAACAGCACGAGCGGATAAGGTAACACCGGCGCCGCCGCAAACCAGGAACGCGCCGTTTTGTCCGCATAAACCCACAGCACCAGGCCGTCACAGCTTGCCAGTCGCTGTTCCAAGGTGTCGCCGTCATCTTCGTCCAAATCGCGAAGGTGAATCGGCGGCATGGCGCCTTCAGCCCGCCATGCCTCGAGCAGCGCCCACCATTCGGCGGTTTGATCCGAGATCCCCGTCAGGTAAAGATTCGGCGGATCCCAGCTTGCATCATCGTCGCGGTTACTTGCCGTCATGGGTCAGCTTCCTACCCGAACGAAAAATCAAAGTGAACACGGTGCCGCGGCCCGAGCCCTCGCTAAAGGCGCGAATATCACCGCCCATCTCTTTCATGGCCAACGCACAATAAGGTAGGCCGAAACCGTGCCCTTCTTTTTTGGTCGAGTACCCGTAAGCGAATAAGTTGGTAAGTTGCTCTGGTTCAATGCCGCAGCCGGTATCGCGAATTTCGAGACAAATACGATCGTGATTCTCGTCGGCCGAACGCAAGATGAGATGACGATGGCGGTCGGCCGGATTATGGGCCATGGCCTCAATCGCGTTTTTGACCAAGTTGATTAAGATTTGCAAAATCTTGGCGCGGTTTGCAAAAACGGGCCGCGTGGCAAAATTCTGAGTAAACACTTGGATGCGATGCGTCTCGATCAACTCCTCGTGCAGCCCGACCACTTTTTCAACGGTATTGCCCAAATCGAGGGGGTTCGATTTCAGCGCATCTTTGGCGCGCGTTTGTTGCTGGTCGATAATGTCGCGCATCATCAGCAAACGTTCGTTGAGTAAATCCAACTCACCACCCATGCGCTCGTGTTCTTTTTGCAGATTCTCGCCGGCACTCAACAGGTACTTGGGCAGCAACTTCCCCTTCGGATGCTCCACGATGAAACGATCAAAATCGTCGAAGTGATCGCGAATTAAGCCGTGTGCCAACAACATATTACGCAGTTGCGAGCCCTCGAGCACCGAACGCATTTGAAAAATCGAGGTGCCCATATTGGTGAGCACATTGCCGAGATTGTGAATCACCGAGGCGGAGAACTCGGCCATTTTGCGAAAGTGTTTTTCGCTCTCCAAAAGCGTTTGCTGGACTTGGCGTCGTTCGTTGACCTCGCGTTCTAATTCGAGTTTCGAAGCACGTAAATCGGCGTTCCGCACCTCAAGCGTGGCGTGGGACTGTTCCAGCTCGCGACGTTTGCTTTCCAATTCGGCGACTAAATTGTGTTTTTCAACCGCATTCACCACGGTACGTTTTAGCGCATTAGCGGTGATATGGTCTTTAACCAGATAATCCATCGCACCGAGTTTTAGCGCCTGGACGGCAATCGATTCGCTGCCCATCCCAGTCAACATAACCACCGGCAAGGGCAAACGCACGCGGTCACCCAGCAAACGGCGCAACACGGCCAAGCCGTCTTCGTCCGGCAAGCTGTAATCGAGCAACACACAATCGGGCGCCCAGCTTTCAATTTTGGCAAGGCCCTCGGCGGCCGTCTCGGCCTCGCACCAGTTTATTTGGTCGCCAAAGCGTCGCTTGAGATAACGACGATAGATCTGGCGGTCTTCGGCCAGATCCTCAATCATCAAGATCCTTGGTGCTTGCGTGTCGGCAACTACATCGTTCATGCATTCAGACCTAAGGGATGGTGGTTAGACTTGAGGAAGGGAAACACAATCAAACCAAAACCGGCCGAGCGCGCGCAAGGTTGCGACGAACTCGTCAAAATCCATGGTTTTTTTTATGAATGAGTTAGCCCCGTTAGCATAGCAGGCGGTGACATCTCGTTCATCAATCGATGTCGTTAAGATAACCACCGGCAGGCTCGAGGTCGCGGGATTGGATTTTAACCAAGCCAAAACCTCACAGCCGGTTTCTCCGGGTAGGTTAAGGTCGAGCAACACCAACTGAGGCGGTTGGTCATAGTTGTCGCCGTCGTAGGGTGTTTGGCGCGCCACAAACGCGCGCAGGTCGCGGCCGTCCTCGCAATGATAAAGCGGACTGTTGATGCCGGCTCGCCGCAAGGCACGCCGGGTGATCATAAAGTCGTCGGGACTATCTTCGACAATCAAGATGGGTGCGTGTTCACGGGGCTGCGCGGGTCCCATGCCACCTCCTTTAGGAACGGTGTCAACCAGGCTCCCCGCAAAAAAGCACGCATAAGGGGATAGCATTTGTTAACAAACTAGCCGAAAGACGTTGAGAACGCAATCAATGTCGGAACGGAAAGTAACAGACTCCAAGAGACTTAACCCTGAACAAGCGGCAATTACGGGGTGTTTTTTAACACCGTGCGGCCGTGCGCCAGGAACAGGCCTCGCCAGGCAAAACAACCTGTTTTCCAAAAAAAACAAATCCGACGAATCTTTCGCGACTCACCAACAACAGCTTACCTCAGTTATTTTAAAATCGAGAGACAAAACACAAAAAATTCGACGGGTTTAGCGCTGCCAAGGCAGGGTTAGCAGCCGAATGACGCGAAAACCCGAGCCCGGCCCGACGGCGCGTTGGCGAAAATCAGCAGGCCGGGAACCCTCACTTTTGAACTTTTTTTTAAAAACGATAAAGAAATTGCCCGGAGAAGACGTAACTTTATTAAGTCTTCTCCCCTTTCCCCATTCTCCACCGGCCCATCGTATGAAGGCCTAAAACGAGCTAAAAACCCGGCCTTGCAGGAGACCGTCGGGGAAAAGGGACGGGGAATTTCAGCCGCAGTGCTTAAATTGGACGCGGTATCGGCCGATAGAACGAATGTAAAGCGTCTTCTTTCGCCCTAAACCCATGACGACACCGTCCGGTCGGTAGAACCACGGATAAAGTGTCCCATTTCGACCTCCCCAACAGAGATTCCACCCAGGCAGGTTCCCATTGCACCCGTTGTCCCTCGAAATTCTGTTGCTCGACAGCCAGCCGGCCTTCGCCAATTTGCTCACAGCCATGTTGCAGAGCAACCCACGGTTCGATTTTCGTTTGGCGGTCACGGCCGAACCGAAAACCTTTGTTCATGAGCTGGAGCAACGCGAATTATCGCTGCTGCTGGTGGTGGTCGAATCGACCCAAAAATCAGCGCGGTTGGAAATGCTGAAACACCTGGGCACCAAACAAATACTCCCGCCGCTTTTGGTCATTGCGGGCGAGGAAGACGACACCTTTGATCAGGCGGTGATGGCTGCCGGTGCCGCCGACTGTTTATTGCGTCGTGAAATCACCCCCACCCTGTTGGATCGCACCATTCGCCATGCCCTGGAACGCCGCACGCAACAAGAAGCGATCATGGCGGCCAAAACGGTGGCCGAGAACGCCACCCGCGTCAAAGGCGAATTTCTCGCCACCATGAGCCACGAGGTACGCACACCGCTCAACGGCATTCTCGGCATATTGGGTTTGCTAAAAGACACCCCACTTGACGAGAACCAACTGGAATTGATTTCGGCGGCTTTTCAATGCTCCGAAGCTTTGTTGGCGCTAATGGAAGATATTCTCGATTTCTCCGACCTCAACAGCGGCACCCTTTCCCTGCAACAGAAACCTTTCACCTTGGCCCTCGTCGTCAAGGACCTGGAACACTGGATTACGCCGCTCGCTAAGAAAAAAGGGTTAACTTTTAACATTCACAACGAGGTCGATGACCAACGCGTCCTCATTGGCGATCCACGCCGCCTGTGCCAAGTTCTACTTCACTTACTCAACAACGCCGTCAAGTTCACCGACCAGGGCACCGTGAGCATTACCATGCGCGAGGCGCCGGGCGGCGCTGCCAATGACATCACCTTCTCCATTCGCGACAGCGGCATTGGCATCAGCCCATCCCAACTACAAACGCTGTTCAAGCCGTTTTCACAAGCGGACGGTTCCTCCTCACGGCGCCACTCCGGCACCGGCCTCGGTTTGAAAATTTCACAGCTTCTGGTGCGCGCCATGGGCGGCAGTCTCGAGGTCGAAAGTCGACCCGATCAGGGCACCTGCTTCTTTTTCACCGCGTCCTTTAGCGAAAGTGCCGAACCAATCGGGCCACCGCCGCCGCCACCGGCACCGAAAGCCAAGGAACACACGTTTACCGGCGACCATTTCCGTGTCCTTTTGGTCGAAGACAATCCGGTCAATCAAAAGGTCACGGTCAAGCTGCTGAAAAACATTCACATCAGTTGTGATGTGGCCGCCGACGGGGCAAAAGGCGTAGCAGCCTACCAGGAGAACCAATACGACCTGGTGCTCATGGATTGTCAGATGCCGATTATGGACGGTTACGAAGCAACCCGCAGAATACGCGACCTAGAAAAAGAAACCAGCCGCCACATTCCCATAATTGCCGTCACCGCCAACGCGGTCGACGGTAACCGCGAGCGCTGCTTGGCGGCCGGCATGGACGATTACCTCTCCAAACCCGTCCGCAAAGACACCTTTTACGCCAAGCTCCAGCAGTATCTTCCGTTACGTGTCGGTTGACGCGGCCTTTGCGCGATTCCCAGCGCACTTTGCACCCGATCCATGGTTTAATAGGGCATTAACATGTGGCCAACCCATTCCTTCCAACGCGACCCTGACTTTTCTGCCTACCGCACAGCGGCAGCGCGCTCAGGTTGGCAACGGCGATGCTTTGCGTCGCGATGCGGGACTGGCGGGTCAAGGGTCACCGGCGCGAAAGAGAGAAAGCGATGAAGAAACACCCGCATCCCAAGGTTCGCTCCCACCATGAGCTTTCGCACGTCATGCAGACCATGATTTCCAGCGAACAAAAGGCCAATCTCTTCATCGAAGGTAAAAAAATCAAAAGCTCGCTGCTCGAGTTTAACGAGACCTGCCTGTTTTTGAGCTTCCCCAAGTTGTACCAGGTCAAATTTCGCAACATTGCGGCAACCCACATCAAAGTCAGCTTCTTTGTAGAGGGCAAGATCTATTACAGCCTGTCAAAAGTCTTGGGGTTCGGCAAATACGCCGGTGAAGAGGCCATCCGCTTAAAGTTCCCCGGTTACCTGATGATTGACGACGAATACGACTTGGCCGATGTCTATACCGAGTACCGCATTCCCCTGCGCTTCACCAGCTTTGACGACGGGCAACAACGCAAAGGCACGATGGTCAATTTTGGGAAACGCGGCATTGATTTTGTCGCAGCCGACGGCGGTCAACCGGTGCATAAGAGCCTGAGCCTCGGCACCGACGTCGAGTGTCATTTTGAGTTGCGACCCAATCAAGAAACGGTTTGCAAAGCCAAGGTCCTTTATTTTCATGAGGACGAAGGTATCGCCGGCGCGGAGTTTCTCAATTACCCCGCCGATGAAGCGCAAGAAAAGCTGGTCTCCGACTGGATTTTGGAATCGCGCCGCCTCCAGAAACAAAACGCGGGGCACTTCGTTTTGCCAGGCAGCCGCGACGCCAAACGCATCGAAAAGCTGGCCGCTCGCGCCGCCGAAAACGAACCCGAGGATACCGAAAAACCCCAAGAAGACAACCGCCCGGTGCTTTTTCCCGGCGAACCCAAGGTATTGATCCTCTCCGACAGCTTTGACCGTGTTTACCAACTCGGCCGCCTGCTTAAAAAAGATTTCGGCATTCTCAAAAACCGCGGCGAGCTGCGCGACATCGTCAACCTGTGCAAATTTCTCAAACCAAGCATGGTACTGATTGACGAGCAATACCACGTCGGTCACGGCTTCGACATGTGCGGCCGTTTTACCAAAAGCCCACGCGGCGATTTGCCGGTCATGATGATGGGTTCCGCCAAAGATCGCGAAGCGAAGGAAAACCGCGCGATGCGCGAAGGCGCAGCCGGCTATTTGGTGGTAGACCCTCTCAACAACGAACAATTTGTGAACACGATCCGCGAGAATTTCGAATTATTCGTCGGACCGTTGACAGAAGCCAAGGCCAAGGCCAAACCCAAAGAACCCCCGCAGAAAAAGGTCGCGGTCCTTGATTTTGAACCCGTCTTGCACGAGGGCCCCAAACCGATTCTTATTTGCACCCCTAACCAGGACCTCATCGAGCGCTGCGCCATGACCTTGTCGGCCGGGCACGGGATCCTGCAAACACGCGGCATTCCCAAAAAAATAGAGGCCTTGACGGCCGAGCACCGTCCCGCGCTACTTTTGATTCACGAGCAATTGGATCACCGCGATGGTTTTGAGACCTGCGAATTGTTGGTCAAGGCCGGCCTTCAGGAAACACCCATGCTGATTGTGGGAAACCAAAATGACTTGCGCATCAAGCAAAACAAAGCAGCCACCTGCGGCGCGGTCGATTACCTGGTCATTGATCCCTACGACGGCATTATGTTGCAGCAAAAAGTGACGGAAACGCTGGCGCTGTTCTCAACAGAAGCGCCGGAAACCACCGATCACAGCCCCGACCTCACCCAGGACTACCCCGACACGCTTTGGCGTGAAGGCGATTCCTACGTCCTGTTCGCCAGTGAGAATCGGCCGTTGTTGGAAAAAATCGGCGCCGCCTTGGGCGATCACACCGGTCTGTTGTTTAGCAAAGGCCCACTCGGGAACATCGAAATGTTGGCACAACTGCACAACACGACGTTGATTGTGTTGGATGAGACCGTCGGTTCGGTGACTGGATTTGATATCGCCAAACGCCTCACTAGCGGGTCACTCGAGGAAATCCCCGTGGTCATCATGGGTAAAAGCAACGACTTGGTCAAAATGAAAAACCTCGCCGTGCGCGAAGGCGCCCTTGAATACCTGCCCTATGAACCTTTTGTTAAAGACCTGTTTCTCAGCCAAATCCGTGATGTTCTCTCAATGTTTCACTAGGTGATCTATGGTGCGATCTAGCCGACCACCGGCGTGCCCTTCCTATGCGCAAGCACAACGTCGGCGGCGTTTTTGGAAAAGCCTCCCGCTTTTGACGGTTTGGTTCATCGTCGGCGCGATTTCGGCGCAAGACACCACCTATCTCCTCGAAATCGAGGCTTGGCGTAGCGAGGCCGCGCTTGAGTATCGACCGGAAGCCTTGGCTGCCGTTGAGCCAAGCGCCAACCAAATTCACCAACCCGGGGTGCCCATTTACTCGGAAACCTTGGCCGCGCTACAACTCGCGTTGGTAATGCACAATCCCAAATGGTTTGCGCGCTTTGCCGTCGGCCAAACCCCCACCTACAACGAGACCTTGGCGGTCGCCGACGAAACCCTAACCAGCGAGCGCCGGTTCGACCTAAAACGCCGCGAGCTCGGCCTTCAATTCGGGTGGCGCCTGCGCGACTGGGTCTTTTTCGGCGGCCTCCAGCATATTGAATTTGAGGAACATATTACCGAAGATGTCTACACCCTGATCGCGGGTGAAGAACGTTTTGATTTGCGATTGCCGAGTCGCAGCACCTCCTCCTGGGACTATCGCGGTGGTTGTTTGGGAATCAGTCACTACGAACCATTGGAAAACACGCCTTTGCTTATTTACGCCGCCGTCACCGGAGTCTGGCTGCAAGGCGAAGCCCGCTACGACAATGCGCTGCTGGATTTAAGCGACGCCGCATCACCCATTCGCACAGGGTTCGGTACCACGCGCCGCGATACCGAATTAACCGGTATCACCCTCGAAGCGGCCGTCCACTGGCGCTTCGACCGCAACTGGCAAATGCGAATCGGCTACCGTCACCGCGATTGGGACGAGTCGGACGATTTGGTGTTACCCCAAGTTCGCAACGGCGACGCGTTTTTAGCACTGGGTTTCCATTTTTAGCGGGGCGCACCGCCGCCATCGTTTTATGCGGACCGGCCCTCGACCAAACGGTCGGCTTCTTCGGTGAGTGCCATCAACTGTAGCCGCAACTTCTCCGAGTATTCCTCAATGGCGACCGCCGGACAATCACGCGGAACAATCATGGGTTCGCCAAAAACCACGTGAAAGCGATTAAACGGATAAGGAACGATGAACCGATCCCAGGAGTTGAGTTCTTTGCGACGTTTGGCCTGCCAGATCATCGGCACAATCGGCGCACCGGTCATTTTGGCGGTTGTGGCGACGCCGCCTTGCACGCTGTAACGCGGGCCACGCGGGCCGTCAGGGGTAATCGCGACATCCAAACCCTGTTTGAGCAATCGCATCATATGTTTCAGCGCGGCAAAACCGCCGCGACTTGACGAACCGCGCACACACTCAATACCAAAGCTGCGCATGGCTCGGGCCGCCATGCCGCCATCGCGCGAAGCGCTGACCAAGGGATGGATTCGGCGACCTTTGGGGCATAACTTCAAGTAGGGCTGCGCCGCCATGAGGTTGCGGTTATGCCATGACACCAAAATGATCGGTTGCTCGCCGGCCAGCAAATCGGTCAAGTGGTGCTCGCGATGAAAATGAAAGCGGGAGGTGAGCGTAATCAGCCGCATCACGCCGGCGATTGCCACCCCCAAGGCTTTGGTTTTAAAAGTGTCCGGAACAGGTAGATTCGTTTTCGGGGCAGGTTGATCGGCCAAAAAAGATCCCTCGCGGCGGTGTTCTAGCTGTTTTTGGTGTGCAGGAGTTGAAGACCCTTCAAGGTAAGGTTGGCGTCAAAATGCTGAATATGCGCGCTGATGTGATAGAAGGTTTCACCTAAGCCGCCGGTGGCGATGACCACGGGATCACCCTCCATTTCAGTTTTCATGGCGGACAAAATGCCGTCAACCAAACCGGTGTACCCGAAGAAGAGACCGGACTGAATATTCTCGACGGTGTTTTTGCCGATGACACGACGCGGCTTTTGGATCTCGACTCGCGGCAACTTGGCAGCGGCTTTGTAGAGGGCTTCGGCGGAGATGTTCACCCCTGGTGCGATCGCCCCGCCGAGAAAGGCGCCACTTTTACTAATGGGGTCAAACGTGGTGGCGGTACCAAAATCGACCACAATCGCAGGCCCGCCATAGGTGTGATATGCGGCGATGGCGTTGACGATCCGATCTGCGCCAACCTCCTGCGGGTGGTCGACTTGCAAGGCAATACCGGTCTTAATGCCAGGACCAACGACAAGCGCTTTGATGTTGAAGTAGGAGTCACACATGGCGCGAAGTGTTTCTTGCAGGGGCGGAACCACGCAGGAAATGATGGCCCACGAGACTTGATTGGCTTGGAAACCGGCGGGTTCGAATAAGTTACGGAACAAAATGCCGTATTCATCCACGGTTTGCTGAGGGGCCGTGGTCAGGCGCCAGGAGTGGACCAATTCGGTGCCGCGAAATAAACCAATTACGGTGTTGGTATTGCCGACGTCAATCGCGAGAAGCACGCTTTCACCTCTTCGTTCATCGTTAAGAACGTCATTATCCATCCAAGCGTGTGCCATACCAAGCAAAATCATCAGTTTGAGCTCGCCCCGCTGACCGAAATTCACATGACAACCCTAGTTTTCGCAAGCAAGCACAGACAATCACGCGGGACGGATTGCCTCGCGGAACCAATAAATAAACCTTACACAGCAAGAAATCAACACGACCCCGTTAATTCACCTCCCCTTCGAACTTACCTACCATAAGTATCTTCATTTTTAATATTTTTTCGATTTCAAAGCCTTCTAGGGTGGGATCAACAGGATGGTCGGCCCTTGTGCAACGGGTCGGCGACGAGGTTTTTTTGAACGGAGGGACCATGAATGATTGGGATAGTCCTTGGAAAGATATTTGTGACGCGTTTTTCCCCGACATGACGGCTTTACTGTTGCCGGAGGTGTACGCTGACGTGGATTGGACGCAACCGGTGCGCATGCGCGACAAGGAGCTCCCCAAGCTCAAAAAGAAACACCGCGCCGGGAAGAATTACGCCGATAAATTGATTGAGGTTCGTTTGAAAAACGGCGAACAGCAGGTGGTTTTTCTTCATGTTGAATTTCAGCACCAGCACGATCCAAAATTTCCGGTGCGCATGTATCGCTACAACTATCGCATCTTCGATAAGTTCGACGAGCACGTCATCAGTATTGCCATTCTCGGCGACACCTCACCGACTTGGATCCCCAATCTTTTCAGCTTTAAAAGGTGGGGTTTTGACTTGTCGATGGCTTATTCAGTGATTAAATAAATTCATTACCGGAGCAAACGCGACATGCTGGTCGCGTCGAAAAACCCTTTTGCCATCGTCATCCTTGCGTACCTGGCTGCCGTGGAGACGGAAAATCGCGACCCACTGCGCTACGCACGAAAACTGGCGCTGACCAAACGGCTCTACCAAAAAAACTTCACCCAGGACACCATCGTTAATTTGTTCCACTTTATCGACTGGGTGATGGAACTGCCCAAGGACTTAAGCGAACGTTTTGGAGACGAGCTCGCCATTTTTGAAGGAGAAACCAACATGCCATATATTTCCAGCATCGAACGCTTGGCCCTCAAGAAAGGCCACAAAAAAGGTCTCCTGGAAGGCCGCAAAAAAGGTAGCCAAGAAGGGCGCATGCGCGCGCTCACCTCTCTTCTCACCCAACGCTTCGGACCTTTACCCGCCCAATTCACGAACCTCATTAAAACAGCCGACACCCAGCGCATCGACCGCTGGCTTGATCAAGTTCTTACCATGGACACACTCGAGGACTTGCTCGAGACATCTTAGGTTTGATTTGAAGGTCGGCCAACACGCATCTCCCTACTCAACCAACGCTTCGGCCCCCTGCCCGTCCAATTCATGACCTTGGTTGAAATAGTGGATACCGCCCGCCTCAAGCTCTGCCTCGATCACATCATAACCATGCCTCACCGCGACGACTTGCTCGAAATCACCTGAACCGGAACGATAAAACCGGCTTCACACCGGTGCCTTCCGAAAGCCGCGCCATTTCCTCGCTGCCGGCACATGACCGACGACCCAATCAAAAAAGCGGCCAACTTTTCAGCGGCCGCTTTTCTGATTCAGCGTGTTCTATGTGTCTAAAGAGTTGGTGCTACTCGATTTCCGCAACCAAATCGCCAGGGTCTACCTGCTCGCCAACCGCGAGCGGCAGGTTGGCAATGACACCGGACTTGGGTGCCACAATCAGGTTCAGCATTTTCATAGCCTCGGTGACCATGAGCTTCTGACCTTCCTTCACCTTGTCGCCTTTTTTCACCTTTAACTCGGTGATCTTGCCGCTCATCGGGGCCGCAACATGGTTGGGTTGATCCGGGTCGGCCTTTTGTTTGGTTTTGACGGTAACGCCGGTCGACTTGTCAAACACCATGACATTACGCGAACGTCCGTTTAATTCAAAGAACAGTTCACGTCGTCCGCTCTCATGGGGCTCACTAAAGGCTAAAAGCTTCACAATCAATGTTTTACCTGGCTCAATCTCAATGGCTTTTTCCTCGTCAAGTGGTAAGCCGTAGAAGAAGGTAGGCGTGTCGAGCACGGATAAATCACCGTATTCGTTCACGAAGTCGACGTAATCACTAAAAACCTGCGGGTAGAGCGCGTAGGTCACCAACTCCTCGTTGGAGAAGGTACGCCCGAAACGTTTCTCTAACTTAGCGGCCGCATCTTCGAAATCAAAATCTTCGAGCAACTGACCGGGACGCACTGTAATCGGCGAATCGTCCTTCAGGACCGCCTTCTGCAAAGCAGCCGGAAAACCACCGTCAGGCTGGCCCATCATGCCCTTCATCAGGTTCACAAAGGATTGGGGGAAGGCCAAATCCTTGCCGCGCTGTAAGACCAGCTCCGGCGTGAGGTCGTTTTGGACCATAAACAAGGCCATATCGCCGACGGCTTTCGAAGAAGGCGTTACCTTAATCACCTCACCCAACATATCGTTGACGACACGGTACATGTCCTTGATATCGTTCCAGCGATGGCCCAAGCCCAAGGAAACCGCCTGCGGACGCAAATTCGAGTACTGCCCACCGGGAATTTCGTGGCGATAAACATCGGCCGTGCCCGCCTTAAGGCCACACTCAAACGGCGCGTAGGCCACCCGCGCGGCTTCCCAATAATCGGCCAACTTCTGCAGGTCGCGGTTGTCCATACCGGTATCGCGCGGCCCGCCTTCCATCGCCGTCACCAAAGCATTCAGCGACGGTTGCGCGGTCATGCCCGACATTGAGGACAAAGCCGCATCAACCACATCAACGCCGGCGGCGGCGGCCCGCAATAAGGTCGCCACGCCGTTGCCGCTGGTGTCGTGGGTGTGTAAATGCACCGGAATTTGCAGCGCATTCTTCAACGCATCTACCAAAATCGTCGCCGCACGCGGTTTTAACAATCCCGCCATATCCTTGATGGCGAGAATATGACAGCCACAAGCCTCGAGCTCCTTCGCCCGTTTGATGTAGTAGTCCAGGTTGAACTTCACGCGACGGTTATCGGCAATGTCGCCGGTGTAACACACCGCCGCCTCGGCAATTTTCCCCGTCGCAACAACCGCTTCAATCGACGGCTTCATACTCTCAACCCAGTTCAAACAGTCAAAAATGCGGAACACGTCGACGCCCTCGGCCGCCGAGTGCTCGATGAAGCGATGCACCACATTGTCGGGATAATTCGTGTAGCCAACCGCATTTCCAGAACGAATCAACATCTGCAATAAATGACCCGGCATCCGTTTGCGCAATTCTCGCAAACGCTCCCACGGCGATTCATGCAGAAAACGCATGGCGACGTCGAAGGTCGCCCCACCCCACATCTCGAAGGAAAAGGTCTGGTTCATCAGGTGGCTGGTGGCATGGGCAATGTTGAACATATCAATGCTGCGTACGCGCGTCGCCAGCAGGCTTTGGTGGGCATCGCGCATGGTCGTGTCCGTGATCAATAATTTTTTGTGTTCCAACAACCACTTTGATAAGCCTTGCGCACCTTGCTCCTGGAAGACGGCATATGCCGGGCTAACCGGGGCCGTTGTTTTGGGGACTTCTGGAATCGGTGGCGCGGGCATGCGCACCGGAATGTCACAAGCCTGAATACCTTCGGCGCCGTTGACCCGCAAATCACCCAGGTAGCGCAACACTTTGTTGGCGCGGTTCCGGCGCGGCTGGAAATGCATTAACTCGGGATGGTCGTCGATGAAGCGCGTATCGAGCTCGCCCTGGCGAAAACGCTCGTGATTGACAACGTTCTCCAGAAACGGCAGGTTGGTTTTCACACCGCGGATGCGAAACTCGCGGATGGCACGCAGCGCCTTGGTCACCGCCAGATCGTAATCCAGCGACCAAGTACAGAGCTTGGTTAACAGTGAATCGTAGTCCGGCGAAATCACCGCGCCCTCGAAGCCGTTCCCGGAATCAAGGCGAATCCCAAAGCCCTCGCCCGCGCGAAATGCGGTCAGCTTGCCGGTATCCGGCGCGAACTGGTTCGCCGGATCCTCGGACGTAATTCGCAACTGAATGGCATAGCCGCTTTTTTTGACTTTGCTCTGACTGGGAATACGAATGTGGTCGTGTTCGAGGGGGTAGCCTTCCGCAATGCGAATCTGTGTTTGCACAATGTCGCGGCCGGTAATGATCTCGGTAATCGTGTGCTCAACCTGCAAACGCGGGTTGACTTCAATGAAGTAGTGGTTGCCGTCGCTGTCGACCAGAAACTCGACCGTGCCCGCGTTAACGTAATTCACCTCGGCACAAATCGAGAGGGCGTCGCGGTAGAGTTTATCTTTAATACCCGGTTTCACGCTGCGTGAAGGCGCAATTTCGATCACTTTTTGGTGGCGTCGCTGAATCGAACAATCCCGTTCGAACAGGTGAACCATGTTGCCGTAACGGTCGGCGATGACCTGAATCTCAATATGCTTGGGCCGCTCCAAATATTTCTCGATAAAAACCTTGGGTGAACCAAAGGCCTTTTGCGCTTCAGCCCGTGAGCGCGCCACGGCGTCCAGTAATTGCTCGCGGTTGTAGACGATTGTCATGCCGCGACCGCCGCCGCCGTGGGCCGCCTTAATAATCAGCGGGAACCCCGCTTTCTTGGCAAATAGCAAGGCGTCTTGGTCGCTTTTCACTGCTTTTTTAGTGCCGGGAATAACCGGAACCTTGGCCCGTTCGGCAATCGCACGAGCGGCAACCTTATCGCCCAAAGCCTCAAGCACCTCGGGCGGTGGCCCGATGAAGGTAATGCCGGCCTCGGCACAAGCACGAGCCATTTCGGCGTTTTCCGAGAGAAAACCGTAGCCAGGGTGAATGGCATCAACACCCTTTTCCCGTGCAAGCGCGACGATCCCGTTAATGTCCAGATAGGCGTCGACCGGCGATAAACCTTTGCCGATCAAATAGGCTTCGTCGGCTTTGTAACGGTGCAAACTGAGGCGATCTTCCTCGCTGTAAATAGCGACAGTCTGAATACCAAGCTCAGTACAAGCACGAAAAATACGAATCGCGATTTCAGAACGATTAGCTACAAGAATCTTGGTGAAATTGGTAATTTGGTGTTCAGACATGACATACCCCGCAATAGAAAGATGAAGCAAGCGTGAAAGGCAAGACCCGTCACATCGGGCGCGCGTGGCCTTAGGCGTTCGTCGCTGGAGATGGCAACCGTAACAAACCCTAAACGGACGACACTCGTTGCGAACGGCGACGGGATTTGCAGCGTTTCCCAACCCCGTCGCCGTTCATCGAAGAACAACGCGAGCCGGCGTAAAAGCTGTGTAAATCAAGAACACCCGATTCTAGCACGCAAAATCACGGGCGTGGATGATAGTGTGCCAACATGCGGCATGGATGTTGTGAGTGGTGGCAGCGGTCGTCGCGATGTAAAAAACTGACAGGCTGTTCAACAGGAAAGCCTTCGTGAAGTTCACCGATTGACCTAAGTTTGTTACCGAGAATCAGCAACTTACGGAATCATCTTTACGCAAACACCAAAAGCACCGCGCATCCTCAACCGCATGTAAAAAATCGTCGTCAGGGTAACCGGCCGGCACGACTAGTGTGTGTAGGCGCGTGACTTCACGGGCGTTTCACTACTTTCGGAGGGCGCACTCTCTTTTTTCAGGCCCAAGCGCTGTTCAACCCGTTTGATAAGCGTCGGCACATCCAGACCCGCCATCGCCAGTGCTTCGACACGTTGTCCATGATCGATCCACACATCGTTGATACCGATCATTTCAATTTTGCCGCTTTCCAATCGGTTTAGGTTGGCGTGCTCCAACACGGCGGCACCGAACCCGCCGGCAATATTGTGGTCTTCCAGGGTAAACACGACCGGCTGGCGCGCACACTCACGCGCAATCATTTTGGCATCGAGCGGTTTGGCGAAACGCGCATTAACCACGGCCAGCTCTACGCCGTAGCGGTTGTAAATTTCGTTGGCGACATCCAGCGCCATGTAGACCATGGTGCCGTAGGCCAGAAGGCAACCGTGATTGCCGTCGCGCAACTGCTCGGATTCGCCCACTTTGAACGCAAGATGGGGCAACTCCAGATTGGCCATCGGCGTGCGTGTTCGTGGGAATCGAATCGCGGTGGGACCAGGGTGGTTAATCGCCAAGCGCATCATCTGGCGCAACTCGCCCCCGTCACGGGGCGCCATGACCGTCATGTTGGGGAACATTCGGCAATAACCGATGTCGAAAACCCCGTTGTGGGTCGCGCCGTCGGGACCAACCAAACCGGCACGGTCCAAGCACAGCACCACCGGGGTGTTGATGAGGGCCAATTCTTGGAAAATTTGGTCGACGGACCGCTGCATAAAAGTCGAATAAACGGCGCATACCGGCTTTTGGCCGAGGAGTGCCAAGCCCTGCGCCATGCCGACGGCGTGTTGTTCGGCCATGCCGACATCGTAGACACGATTGGGAAATTTTTCGCGGAACTTGACCAGCCCGGTACCTTCCATCATCGCCGCCGAGATCGCCACCACTTCGGGGTCTTCTTCGGCCAGTTGCATCATCTCATCGACAAACACATCGGTGTAGGCCGGGCCGCCTTGGGCGCTGAACTCCGCTGGTAAATGGGCGGTAATCGATTTGCATGGTTTGCCGGCGTGGTAGGCCAAACGATCTTGTTTATAGGAATAACCTTTGCCTTTGGTGGTAATGCAATGCAAGACCACCGGTCGCCGAAAGGTTTTGCAATCTTCAAGCGCTTCCAGCAACGTGGGAAAATCATGGCCGTCAATCGGTCCATAGTAAAAATAGCCCAAGGCTTCGAACAACACACCCGGTGCAATCACCGGCACCAAACCGTGAATGCCGGCTTTGAGCCGATCGGCAATGTCGTAGGTGAATTTCCCAAAGAAGGGTGACGCACTTTCCATCGCCTTGGTCATGCGTTTGAAATTACCTTTGGCCGCACGGTAAATCGTACCCGAACGTACCTTGGAAAAGTATTTCATGAAGGCGCCGACCGACGGACCGATGCCGTGCTCGTTGTCATTGAGCACGATAATGAGCGGCAGGTCGTCAAAGACACCCGCGTAGTTTAAAGCTTCCAGCGCCGAGCCCTCTTGCAAACCGGCATCGCCCAGCATGGCGACCACTTTGCGGTCGGCGTGATCACCGCGGTTGCGCAGCGCCATTGCCATGCCGACCGCGGTATTGAGACTGGTTCCACCATGACCGGTTTTCACGCGATCATAAGGCGACTCTTTGGGATCGGGGAACCCGCTCAACCCGTCTTTTTGGCGAATCGAAGCCATTTGTTCGCGACGCCCCGTCAGAATCTTGTGCGGGTAACACTGGTGGCCGACATCTAAGATGAGGTGATCTTGTTCTTTGAACTCGAACAGGTAGTGTAGGGCGATGGTCAACTCAACCACACCCATTCCCGAGCCGATATGCCCGCCCGTCGTATTCGTGAAGTTTTTAACAAAAGACCGCAGCTCTTCGGCAAGTTGCGGTAACTGGTCACGGGACAGTTGCTTAAGATCGGCGGGACTGTTGATCCGGCTCAAAAGATCACTCATTTTTCACAACACCTACAGGCGAAATTTCGCCAAATCTGATTATTATTACCACTTGTTGGCTTATGCCGCAACTTTCCAAGACAGCGCGGTCCGGCCCATCGTCCATGTACCATGGTACCTCGCAACCACCTTTGTCAAAGCGGGACATTGCCGTCAATCATTCAAAACACCCGGTTAGGAGGCCCTACCGCCCCCAGTCCAACGCTTAATCTGACAGACCCGTCGGACAAGAGATTCCTTGCAGGAGGCACCATGCCGGCTTCTCCCTTCGTAGCCATGGGCTACAGCGCTAAAACCCATCTAGACGACACCGCGTCCATCAACCAAGGCGAATGGCGCTTCCCTTGCGTGCCAATTACGCTCAGCGGTTGCATCGTCAAGGGGTTCGGTGACGACATCAGCACCTTTCGCCAAAACGGCTATTTCCTCTACGACGCGCCGTCAACCCTGGCTGAACTCGCCGCGGCGGAAAAGGTGCCACTCTCCTCGTTACGTTTGTTATATGCCGAAGTTTATCCTCGCAATTTCAGCGAAGCCGGCAACGACCTCGGTGAACTGAAACCCGATCCCGGATTTACCACCAACATCAAAGCCCCCGCCGACAAAACGCTGCTCGGTTATGACGTGGTCAATTTTTATGCGGGCAACCTACCCGAGTGCTCCTATTTGAGCTGTAACGCCATGTATCGGGAAATCGACGGGCTCAACGAGTATTTGCTGTTTCCCGACTGGCAGGTCGCACTGGCGATGTTGCAAACCGGCGTATTCAGCCACTGCGAGCCAGGACCGACACGCCTGATTGCCCTTTACGACACGACCTGGCCCGACTGAATCGGCCCTCTTAATCGCCCGACGCGGATCCTGGCCCATGGGCCCGATTCAAGCGCCAATCGTAATCGAGAAATTGGATCGGCGCGGCCGCGTCGGCGCCCGCCGGCCCGAACCGCGCCAACATAGCGCGCACGCCTGCCTCGCCACCAAAATCGTCGCGGTACCAATCGAACAAGGCCGACAGACGCCACACGCCGGCGCGGGCATCGTAACCATTAAAGTGTTGGTTGCGCACAAAAGCCTCGGTCGCTTCGCTGAGCTGGGCTTCGAGGCGCGGACCGCGAAAGGCCTCGGCCCGAAGCGGTGGACAGGAACGCGACGCACAATTCAAGGCAAAATGAATGCGCGCATCCATCGGACGAATCAGGGTGGTTTCTAAATCGTGTAGGGAAAGCACCTGGCCGGCCAACCGATAACGACGTTCGCGGAAGAATTGGTGAAAGGGGCCAACGTCCTCAATTGAATTAATCGGTTGGTAGTGCAATACACCTTCGATTACAAACGCATTGTAGGCATTGAGGTAGAGTGCCAAACGCGCTTGATCGTCGCCAAAAGCAGCCGGTGTCGCGCGTGCAAGCGAAGCGGTGTAGGTGTGCAATCGCGCAAGTACGACGCCCCGCGCTCGCGAATAATCCACCAACCCCTCATCTGTGACCACTTCCTTGAGAAAGGCATCCCATGGCGCCGGATCCGGCTGGTGAAACGGGCGTTGGTCAAGTCTGGCCACCTCTGCGGCGGCGCCTAACCCGGCAAACCAACGAAACCCCAAAACCGCCGAACATCCCAGCACAAGCAAACCCATGAGCGCCATTACCACACGCCGCATGTCGCCCTCCCACGCATTTTTCAGGCTCTCTCTTAACAACAACGGCTAGGTCGTTTTTCTTCTCAGGAAACGCACACAAGCGAGGCGCGGCGGCCTTAGCCATCGGAATTGTCCCGCCCAACCAGTACCCGCCCCGGGTAACACTTCTGATTTAACGCTGTAAACGATGGAAAACGGGCTAAATCCGGCCCCTGCAAGGAGGCTTCGCCCAGCAAGACACGCGCTTGGGAGGCTTGCTGCAAGCGTCGCGCGAGCAGAACCAATGCGGTGCGACCGTCACGCACGTCTGGAAACAGGCGTCGCCCCGCCGCTTCATCAGGGCTCACGCGAATGACGCGCAAGGGCGCGGTAGCATCATCCGGCCGCCCAAACACCAGGTCAAGCACCAGACCATGACCCGCGACCAAGGCCAAGACCAAACCGTTCATACGCTGGTACGGCATCGTTCTGCGATGACGGCCTTCGAGCAACACCGTCACACCTTCGTCCGTCAAAGCTTCGACTACGCCCGTGAACAAAGACTGCGCCGCGGTTGGCGAGGTCTGTGCCGCAACTGCCGGCGCCACTTTAACCGGTGCCGCATCAGCGGGCAAAGCCGACTCAGGCGCCACTGCCGTATCAGCAGCGGTTGAAGAGGTCGCCCATGGCGGAGCCGGCATCTCGGCGAGTGGAATGGCGTTCTCGCCTGCATGGGTTGCCATCTGGTTAATGTGATCATCGCCCCATTCATCGCGCTCGAAACGCATCGGTTGTTGGTATTCAGCGACCCGAATCGGTACACGTACATTGGGATCGGGTTCGTAGTTTTTATCGGGATGCTCGCGCCAAAAAGCCAGCGAATGATCCAGGGTTTCGCGGTCGGACACCGCCAAGTCGGCCTCCGCGGCCAGAGGCTCCGCGATTGCTAAGGCCACATCATGGCGCCACTCGCCCGCCTGCAACGCCAGTTGCAAACGCTGCGCCGGCGTCAGGGTTGGCAGACGCGCTTGTAAATCGGTGATCACCACGCCGGCTCGCTCGAAGGCACCGTTCTCAATTAAAGTGCCCGCGAGGAAACAGCCCTCGTCAAAAGGAAGCACCACCGTGGGCGCCGCTTCGCGCAAGGTAACCCAAACTGTTGCAGCCGTTTCGATGTCATTGTTCTCCAGGGAGTTCGCGAACATCCAGGGCCCGGCTTCGGCCAGATGTCGGCCATCGCCGGCCTGTCTGGCCTGGATCCAATAACGCGTGCGCAGGTCATTCATTTCCGGATAATCAGCGACACCCTGGGCCAAAATCGCCAAAGGGTCGCCTTTGCCGGTGCGCTGAGCCACCGAGGCGGCCCGGAGCGGATTGTGCTTGGGATCGTCTAGATCAATGCCGATTCTGTCGATTTGCCGGCCGTAACCCGACAAGTGCAACACCAAAGCCGTGAGAAACCCAAAAGCATAACCCCAAAAGTACAACCAAAAAGACTGGCCGGAAAGGGCGTCGTCAACCACGGCCAGCAGGATTAACAACACCACCTGAATCCCCAACACCAGCCAGGCCGGTAACTTGAAAGTACCTGAACCTAAACGGGTCGCGTAAAAAAAGACAAACCGCGCATCGTAATGCCGCACCAAAAAAACGGCTGCCACCGCCGCCACAATCCCGTGCGATCCCATAACCGGGTACAACGGTGAGCTGTTCAGAAAATAAAAGAGCAGGCCGGTCACCAGCCCCGCCACCGCCATGTAACCCGCAAAAAACCGAACCCCCCACCGATCTTCGACCAACGGCGCGGTGAAATAGAACATGGAAAGATTCAAAAATAGGACGACGACCCCGCCATGTAGCCAAAAGTAGGTAAAGAGGTTCACCACGGAGAAGTCACCTGGCCAGAGCCCATATCGGTAGGCTGGATAGTGTCTTAAGAACCGATCGACCCTTGCCGCAAAGGCCTGATTATGAAGCTTTTCTGTTGCAGCATCAACTTGGCGCACCGTTGGCCTGGGGATAATCCGCTGGTCAGCGGGCAGTTGCTCAAAGCGACGTCGATCTTCATCCGATAGCGACAGTAAATGATCCTGACGATCAAAATGGTGCACGGTTTCCAAAAACAGACGATTCTCGAGCGCCGGCCGTTGTCGCGGCAACAGTGTCACATAGCGATGGCTGCGATAATACTGAACCAGGTCAATGTATTCGCGCTGGAGTTCCTTCTCAGAACCGCCGAAGTTGGCAATCACTTGCAGGACCACCCACAAGCCAATCATCGTGAAGCTGACCCAAGGCACGTGGCGCAATTCGGAACGATCAATACCAATGGGGATCAAAGACTTCCCTCCCAGATGCGAATAGGGTGCAACCGGCTGGGCGGTAGACCCGTCCTAGCAAGGCGAGGAAAGGTGCTCGAACATGCAACAGAAATGTGCCGGAACATTAAAAACCCGCCCTAAAACACCCTATCGTGAATTGGCGCAAGAACCTAATCGGCGGCCCGATTTAACAGCATCCGACGAAGATAGACCGTTTTTTTAGGCTTTTAAAAGGTGAATCCGATAGACAGTTTAACTTGCTTCCCATACCTATCGTGCGACAGCGCCAAAACGGTTTCACGACCGAAAAAGCTGATAGACGGCGTGATGATGGGTTTCGATAGCAAGTGAGCGACGCCCGTCGCGGCATGGCTGCACCATCACCCATTTTGATTGGGAATAGGGCCCAATGCGGACCCATCATTATCTGATTGTGCCCGACCGATGCCGGCTCCTCCGCCAACAACGCGAATGAGCTTCGGGCACTTGAAGGACCTGTTCTATGTATGCGAAGTACACCCTTTTTCTTTGTTTGACCACCTGTTTTCTCTCCCCGCTTTTCAGCCTTGATGACGACATGGAGCTCACCGATATGTCACTCGAGCAGTTACTCGATATGCCAATCCAAGTGGCCTCTCAATTTGAAGAAACCGAACTTGAAGCGGGCGCCACCGTCGAAATCATCACCCGTGATCAGTGGCAGGCCTTCGGCGCCGAACACGTCGAAGAAGCCATCGTCCATCAACCCAGTGTGATGGCTTATCCCACCGCCTGGGGTGGGTCGGCCGTCGCCATTCGCGGTTATGCCACCAGCTTGTCTGTTCGCGGCATCGCGACCGTCATCGACGGTGTACCGCTCAACTCGTTCCGCACCGGCTCAGCGCTTTACGAAATGCGCAGCAACGTACTGCAAAGCTTGGATCAAATCGAAATGATTCGCGGGACCGCCTCGGCCCTGTATGGGTCCGATGCCTTCCACGGCGTGATTTCCCTAAAAACCTATGCGCGTGAGGAAAACTTCGTGCGGGCCGGTGCTTCCTTCTCTACCGAGAACCACCGCCAAGCCGATCTCGGTTTCACCCGTGTTTTTGGCAGCCGTGCCCGTCTCAACATCAGCCTTGCCGGCGTCGACCAAGGCGACCAAGACATTCCGTTTACCTACACCTCACCCTTCACACGCACCGAGGATTCGGCCGACCGGGAAAACAGTTTCGACGCCTACTCCGCCGTCATCAAACTCAACCTGCAGCACAGCGACCCATGGTCCTCCGAATTCGGTGTTTATTTACGCGGTCACGATTCGGTCGAAAGCGTCAGCGCCGGACGCAGCTTGTCCGGTAACAGCGTTCTCACCGAATACGATGTCACCGACGGCACCGCCGCCAACCAAATGTTCCGTGTCGGTACGCGCTGGCAAGGCCCGAACCACTTAGTCTTCGAAGGTAAGTTCTACAGTTGGCACTCCGAAATCGAATCCTACACCGATCTGACCAATATCCCCTCCTTAGGCGTTGTGACCAAAGGCGATCAAGAGGAAGATTTGTACGGCGCCGACTTGGTCCTCAAACAAACCGAAAACCGTTGGCACACGCAATGGGCTGTTGGCTTCAGCCTTAAACACAACGAAATCCCGGTCGACAATGCCTTCGCCCTAACCCGTGATCGCCAAACCATCGCCCAATTACCCTCACTTTGGACCGGTCTCGACCGCGACGTTCAAAGTCTCGTCTTCGAAGGTCGGACCCGCGTCATGGAAGACCGCTTACAATTCATTTTCGGGAACCGCTACGACGATTACTCCGACTTCGGCGGCCAAAACTCACCACGTTTGGGCGTCATCTGGCTGCCAAAGTCAAACATGTCCTTCAAGCTGCTTTACGGCGAAGCGTTTCGGGCGCCGATTGCCGCCGAGATTGCCGGGACCGGAACTTTTCAGGGTAATCCCGAGCTCAATCCCGAAACAACCGACACGCTTGAATTGGCCTACACCTACAAGGCCGTAAATTGGAAGCTGGTCCTAACCGGTTACCGCAGTAAATGGACCGACGGCATTACCCTGATCCCCATCGTCGACGACAACTTCACCAGCCGTTACGCCAACGTCGGCCAAAACGAGTCGCAGGGATTTGAAGTGGGCTTTGAAGGCGGCAGCGGCGCTTGGCGCTGGAACCTCAACGGCTCGATCGTTGATAGCGAAGCCGTCACCCAGCAAGGCGATGTCCCCTACGGCGCCTTTCCCGGCCAAATCCTTAACGCCATCTTCGGTTACCGCTTCGAGAAACACCACTTACAACTGGATGTCACCAATCGATTTCTGTTCGATATGGACGAAGGCCCGGCCATCCGCCTGATCCCGGACCCGGCCCCCCTCGACGACTACAGTACCACCGACGTCAGCTTGACCTGGCAACCCAACCAACGCTTTGACGTTCAGGTCGTTATCAAAAACAGTCTTGACCAAACCAACAGTGTTCCTTCGATTTGGAACGCCGAAAACGGCCAACCCGAGCTGGACCGCCAAGCACGCTTACGCTTGGCCTACCGGTTCTAAACTTAAGGCGCACGCACCCCGGCGGTAATGCGGGTGCGTGCCGTCTTCGCCCTAGCTTTCTCACGTCAAACCTTTAGCCTGGTTCATCCAAAATACAGTTTTTGGGGAAACACCCCGTGCCCTATACGATTGGCGGTGAACCGACTCAGCAACACCGCCAATCAGTATCTATTCACCCAAAACTTCAGCCGTCGTTTTAACGGTACAAAACTCTCCGTCCAACGAAGCCAAGTGAACCTCGTGCAGTTGTTCCGCCGTGAACAGGCGCCCATGGCGATCCGTTTTGTCAAAGGTGGCGGTCGCATCCGCTACCAGCACCACGTTAAAACCAAAATTGCCGGCCATTCGCACCGTTGTCGACACACAGTGATCGGTTGTGAGACCAACGACAACCAAGTTGCGAATGCCCGATGCTTGCAGTTGGACTTGCAAGTCGGTGCCGATAAAGGCGCTGTTCACACTCTTTTCGATAACCGGCTCACCGGCGAGGGGCGCCACCGCGGGCTGGATGGCATTACCGGCTTTCCCCGCAAAAAGTGGCGAGGCCGGATTCACTGAATTGTGTTTCACATGAAAAACCGGTCGACCCAAACCACGCTGCCACGCCAGCAAACGCGCCATATTAGCTTCGGCGCCAGAATTATTGCGACGCCCCCAAAAGGGCTCATCGAAGCCTTGTTGCACATCGATCAACAGCAATGCGCTATCGTTCATGGAAAAACCTCCTCAGAACCACTCTGTTATAGATCAACTACTACTGATACAACGTATCAGAGGCCGGATAAGGTTCAGCCAAGCCGCTTTCGTCTGAATTTTGCAGGGCCTGTTCAAGCTTGAGGGCCAGGTCGTGCTGCTCCCCGTAAGTCCCCAAACTCAGGTCATAAGCACTTCTTAAATAATAATCTGCCTGCCCATCCAAGCCCTCACCACGCATTTTTTCGGCAACGCGTACGCAGGTATGCACCAAGTACTCCTCGGAACCGGCCAACATTTGCTCTTCCAGAGCCCATTGCAACAGCACACCTACGTACTGCCACTGTTCTATCTCTTGGTAGTGGATAATGAGCGTGTGCAGAATCCGTGAAACCCGCTCGGGATCGCGCTTAGGCAGCGCGTTAAACACCGCTAAGGCTTGCCACAGCATCGGCTCAGCCAGTTCATAACGGCCTTGACCGTCGTAAACACGCGCCAAATCTTGAACCAGCCGACCCTTGACGAGATCGCCGATGCGGTTTTCCGGCATCACACTTAAATCCTTAGCTTCCAACAACAAACACTCAGCACGATCAAAATCGCGGCGGCTGTAGTGCAATCCCGCCAGCACCCGTAAACTCTCAACCACATCACGTGTTTCGCCCTGTTCACGGCGCAATGCCAACGCCTCGCTAATAATGGATTCTGCCTGTTTGTCCGCACCTAAGTTGAGACACACCGTGCCGACCGTGTGCATTACCGCCGCCTGGACCGCCGGATTATCGGGATAAAACTCACGAATCCGGCGCAACGCGCGGCCCGTAATTAAATTCGCAGGGATATCACCGGCCGGACCGCCGACCTGTGGGACCGCGAATAGATCGGCAAAAAACTCGCCGACGAAGTGCGCCTTGGCGCGTTGCATCTCGGCGCGACGCCTTTGTTCCACCGAATGACGATGCTGCACCAACAAGGTCACCAAAAACAAAAGCACCATCGCCACCATGACCCCGGCGGTCACAAACGCAAATTGGTGGCGTTCCCAGAAACGCTGCATCAGGTAGAGCGGACTGTGCCCGCGCGCAAGCACCGGGTGGCCACGCAAGTAGTTAATGATGTCGAGGGAAAACTGTTCAGCCGACGCGTAACGCTGCTCGGGATCCTTCGTGATCGCTTTCATGATCATGTTGTCGAGGTCGCCGCGCAGTTGACGTTCCATACGACGCGGATCCGTGCCACGTTTTTCGCTAATCTGTTCCGGGGTAAGCACCACCGCACCAAACGACCGCTCGACCTGAGTCCGTTCCCAAAAAACAGCGCTGGGTTTGGGCGGGTAATCGAGGCAAACCGCGCGCTGCACCTCCTCTTCCGTGCGGCCGCCCAAGCGATGGGCGCGGTGGCCGCTCAGCAATTCGTACAACAGCAAACCCAAAGCGTAGATATCGCTTTCGGTGGTGACAATCTCGCCGCGCACCTGTTCAGGACTGGCGTATTCAGGGGTCATGGGACGCACACCCGACTCAGTTTGGGTAATCGGCTCGTAGCTGCCCGGCCGCAAGATTTTGGCAATGCCAAAATCCAATAACTTCGGTTCGCCGGCGGCTGTCACCAAAATATTACCTGGCTTTAAGTCACGGTGAACAATAAGGTTTTGGTGCGCAAAGTGCACCGCCGAACACACCTTGCGGAACAACCGTAAACGGGCCGGAATCGATAATTTGCGGAAGTCGCAGTAATCGTGAATCGGCACGCCGTCAACGTACTCCATCACAAAATAAGGCAGACCGTCATCGGTGGCCCCACCATCGAGCAACTTGGCGATGTTTGGATGGTTGAGGTTGGCCATAATTTGGCGTTCGTTATTAAAACGGGTAATCAGGTCCTGGGTCGCCATCGCAAAAGGCAAAATTTTAAGCGCCACTTCCTGCTCAAACGACTGGTCACCGCGCGTCGCCATATAAACCGCGCCCATGCCGCCGCGGCCGATCTCGTGAATAATGCGGTATGGACCGACGCGGTCACCCGGTTTGAGCCCGGTCATCGACGGCACCATATCGGGGTCGGCCAACGGCGTTTCCTCGATAAAGCTGTGGCTGTCCTCGTCGTCAAGGCTCAGCAGAAGCAGGTCAACCTTGGTGCGTAAATTGGCGTCGAGATCGGCAACCTTGGTCAAATACTGGGTTCTCGCCGTGTCGTCGAGCTCAAGCGCAAAACCAAACACATCCATGGCGCGTTTTTCCAAGCCGGCACCCGTATCGAAGGGCGTCAGGGTCGCCAGCATATCTTCAACTTCCTCGCGCAGCTCATCGTCCTGACGGCAAACCTTCTCCAAAAATGCAACGCGGGCTTCCTGCTCCAAATCAATCGCGGCGATGAAAATATTTTGAAGCTGACGCTCGTTGGAGGATGTGCTCATAACCCCTCAAAACCAAGTTGATTCGCGCATTTCTCCCAGCATTTTACCTAAGAGGCGTGAGAAGGGAGAGTGGTTTTGACCAAAGATTTGGCGCAGGATGGGTTGAAAAAACCCAACTGCAGCAGTCGAATGCGCCTCGCTTCCCCTCAAGCCGCTCCAAACAAAAACCTTACCCAAATACCACGCCCAAGAGAATACTTTTCAGGTTTTAGCACCCAAGCAGCGCCACACGCATCACCCAAGCACAGCTTCACCGATCCCCCGGAGCGGAAAGCGTCTCGTGACGGGTAAACACAGCAGACGGCGGCGCTTTGGCAGCCGTCTGCCCGCGCCATTAAGGCTGATGATCAGCCATAAAGCGGTCGTAACGAGCCAGTAACGCTGGAAATAAGTTCTTGTGATAACACACGTTATCACCCATGTTGTTCTGCACCATCAAACCTTCAATATTATCCTGATCCATGCACCAACGCATGATGCGATCACCGGGAAAGGCGATGTGGTCGGGACGCAAACGTTCGTCGGTTTCGTCAGCATAAAACACGACATAACTGCCTTCTTCACCGTTGAAGATCGGCAAGCGCACCTCGTTGGGGTCGCGTGCTTCTTCGCCTTCAACCTCGACCGGATTGGTGTACAACGGCAGGGCCACGAGGACCCGGAACAGACGCGCCACTTCTTCCTCACGGCGATGACGGCTGACATCGCGAATTAACGCGTTGATCTGCTCGCCGGTGATCGCTTGTGGCTCAGCTTCGGGGGCCGCATCACCAGGCTCAAGTGCATCGAGCTCGGACAAATAACGCCGTGCCATGCGCCCCATGGGTGCATCGGGACCTTGCAGGCGCAGCAACTCACGGAAAATAGGGATCGCTTCGTCGGCTTCTTCGTTGCGAACCAAGGCCACACCCAAACCGAGCATGGCTTCCGGCCAAGAATCACGGGTCGCCAAAGCGGCGCGGTAATCATCGGCGGCGGCATCGTGGTCGCCTGCTTCCGACAGCATAACGGCGCGATTAAACAAAATGGAACCAGCCCCCGGCTGAATCTGCAGCGCCTGATCGTAAGCAATTAAAGCGCGTTGGTAGTCGCCCAAACGGCCGTAGAGCACACCCAGTCGGTTCCAGCTCTCCACGTTGTCGCCCGCAATCGGCCAGGCCTGTTCGGCATCCGCCTGTGCTTGACCCGTGTCTTTAATTTCGAGGAAGGTCAAGGCGCGCAAAATGAGAATCGCGGCGCGATCCGGCGCCGTTTCCAACGCTCGGGTAAAGTTGTAAACCGCTTGGTGGTGCTTCTGCATCGACAACTGGAGCTGTCCCAGTTGGGCAAACACACGCCAATCGCGCGGGTGGTCGGAGGCCGCCTTTTTGAAAAATTCGACTGCATCCTCAAACCGTCCTTCCTCCAGCATTTGGAAGCCCGGTACCAACGGGTCGTTTTGCTGTGCTCCGGCTTGATCATTGGGCGTCTCAGTCATGCACGTCCTCCAAGTAACTTTATATAAGGATATGGTTCGCCATCACCCAACCGCGTACATCACCGCGCGCCGGCACGTTTTTCCAAAAGACGGCCATCGCCAAATCACGGTCGCCATTCTGTCACTTGTGCCGCGCAGACCGGCTACCGTTGGGCGTGAAACAAACCTTAGGCACCATATCAGGTCGATTGTCTGCTGACAAGCACGGGGCGGCGCCCTGCACCGAGCGCCATTCCACAGCCACCGCGCAAGATTCCCCAATGCAACAGCAATTACAGACGGCGGCAACACCAATTCGAGCGCCTCTGCGTCTGTAAGATCGCGGCGAGCAAGGCAAACACCAGCTACACCAGAAGGAAAACATCAACACAAAATCAATTAATACAAGCACTTAAACAAAGACACAAATCCAAAACCGCGCGACAGCGCCACACTTGGCCAAGCGCTATGAGAATTAAGTAAAAATTAGAAGAACCCTTGATTTTGGTACCGGCTTTGCTCCTTAATGGGCGGCGTACCATTCGCCGCAATGATATTCAGACTCACCTACTTGCCCACCCGATCTTGCCATCGCCAAACCCATGCTCCATCCGACGGCGACGCAACACAAGGGTCCGAATGCCCCACAACCGGCGAATGCACATAACCGCTTCGTTTCATCTTCGATTGGTTTCCCCACGAGAGGTTTGATATGTCTCCACAGCCCGCCACCCCAGATAAAGACCGGCCACAAAGTCGCTTTAATCGCGGCACCATCCAATGGTTTGGCTTCCTGCTCGCGCCGGTGCTCGCCCTGTTCGCCTACCTTGCCGTCCCTGAAAGTTACCTCAATCAAGACGGAACAACGGTCCTCATCAGCCACGAAGCCCGCGTCACCGCCGCCGTCGGCGTGTGGATGGCTGCTTGGTGGCTAACCGAAGCCATTCCCATCTCGGCAACGGCCTTGGTCCCCTTAGTCCTGTTGCCGCTGCTGGGTGCCGCCCCCATTAAAAAAGTCGCGACCAGCTACGGCCACGAACTCATTTTTCTCTTTATGGGGGGCTTCTTTTTATCCAAAGCCATGGAACGCTGGGGCCTACATCGCCGCATCGCGCTGCTAACGCTGCGTTTTTTTGGGCGCGGCCAACGGATGATGATCGCCGGTTTCATGATTGTCACAGCCGTCCTCAGTATGTGGGTCTCCAACACCGCTACGGCGATCATGATGTTGCCAATCGCCCTCAGTGTCGTGGCTTTGCTCGAGGAAAAAGAAGGCGCCTCCGATCAATTCGCGCCCGCGCTAATGCTGGGCATCGCGTATGCCGCCTCCATCGGCGGCGTGGCCACCTTGATCGGCTCACCACCCAACCTCTTTTTGGCCGGCTACATCCGCGAACGACTGGGTACAGAAATTAGCTTTGCCAAATGGTTCATGGTTGGTTTCCCGCTCTCCTGTGTATTCTTGCCCCTGTGTTGGTGGTTGCTAACACACTGGTTCTACAAGGTCAGCGCCAACCCACCCGCCGGCGGCCGTGCGCTGATCGACAAAGCTTACCGCGAACTCGGCGCCGTCAACCGCGGCTCCATCATCACCATGATCGTTTTTGCTGCAACCGCCGCCATGTGGCTGACCCGTCCCCTGCTTACCAAACTCAGTTTTGCCGGCGGCCAACCCTTGGCCGGCCTGACCGATGCCGGCATTGCGGTGTTGGCGGGCCTGTTGCTGTTCTCACTGCCCGTTGACGCCAAGAAACGGGTATTTGTGCTCGACTGGGAAACCGCCGTCACGCTGCCCTGGGGCATTCTCATCCTATTCGGCGGCGGTCTCGCGCTGGCCGGCGCGATTCAAGCCTCGGGTCTCGGCGCCTTTCTCGGCTCCCTGGTCACCCATTGGCAAAACCTGCCAACCCTGCTTTTGATCGCACTGGTCGCCACCATGGTCATTTTCCTGACTGAGCTCACCAGCAACACCGCCACCTCGGCAACCCTGGTCCCCATTCTGACCGCCATCGCGATCGGCATGTCGCTCGATCCCTACCAACTGGTGTTTCCCGCCACGCTTGCGGCCAGCATGGCCTTCATGATGCCCGTCGCCACCCCACCCAACGCCATCGTCTTCGGCAGCGGGAAAATCACCATCCCGGAAATGGCGCGCGTGGGCATCTGGCTAAACGGGGTCGGCATTATTCTGATCACGCTGATCACCTGGCTTTGGATTCCTTTGGTCATGAAGTGAGCCTTTAGCCGCCGAGCACAAACAAAAAAACCCCAAACGAAAACAGCCCCCGATGACGGGGGCTGTTTCCTTGGGGATGCCGGATGAAGGCGGTTGCAGTTTAGTAGACGTAGATGCGACGGCCGCACCAGCTTGAGTTGTTGTTACCCACGCTGTCGCCGGCAACGTTGACGTAGGCACCGATGTAGTACCAGCCGGTGGGGGTGCTTGCTGGGATGGTCAGCGTGCGAGAAGTCAGCCAGTAGGAATCTTTGGCCAGCGAACTGTGGGTCGTGGTGCCGATGTAGCGGTTGGAAGACCAGCTATTGATGTTGGGCACCAAGTACCAGCGGATCGAAGGTGAAGAGATCGTAGCCGTACCGGTGTTTTCAACCATGAAGTTGCTGATGTTAATGGTGCTGCCTTTTTTGACGTAGGTTTTGTTGAGGGTACTGTCGCTGTAACTTTGGAAACCGGTGTTGTAGTAGAGCGCGACGCCGAGGTCGGTGCGACTTACAGTTTTACCGGAGAAGGCGGCGCGAACAGCCATGGTGTCGTCACCAGAGAGCACAGTGTAGGCGCGGTACTTGTGAGGTGCGTAGTTCATAACAGAGAGGAAGTTGAACTGGTGGTTGAGGCCCCAAGAGTGACCAATTTCGTGCAACAAGGTGCGGTCGGCGTTGAACAAGTTGGCATTGGCGTAGGTGTCGTAATCGTTGGTGGTCCAGGCAAAAGCAGGGTTCATCGCGATGTCGGCTTCAATGCTGAAACCCGTCCAGTCCCAACGCTTCCAACATACCGCCAGCGTGGAAGAACCCCAGCCGGAACCGAATTGACTGACCATGGTCGCGTTGTTGACGAAGCCGGCGATGTCGTAGCGACCGTTGCGCCAAGACCAGGTACCGGTAGACGCTTGGACGCGGAAGATATCGCTGTACTTGTTCCAGTAAGACATTTGGTATTGGTCGTGCAAACCGATCAGGCCGCCGGACGGCAGTGGGTTGAACACGATAGGCGCGGATTTAGCACGGTTAGAGTAGGACCATTTGCTGTAGTTGCGCTCATGAGTGTGATGGGGCACATAGCGACCTTCGCCGTCTTCGCCTTCTTCACGAACGAATTCGTCACGCAAGTCCAAGTTGGGATAATCTTCACGACTCCCTTTGAAAGGCGCAGGATCATAACCGTCTTCCCAGACTTCGTCATCGTAGGCATCGTACTTTTGGAACGGCAGTTTTTCGGTGGGGATCGCCAAATGCTGCAAGTGTGAGGGCAATTCGCGGCTTGGTACCGGCTTGGCCTTCGCTTCGGGAATTTCTTCGATTAAAAGGTCAATAAAGGCCTCAAAAGGAATGGGTTCGCCTTTGTGGAGGATGGGCTCGCCTTCGCCGTTAAGAACAACTTGACGGCCGCTGCGCTCATCGACAGTTTCAATGAAACTACCTTGGTACATGCCGGTTACCGGACTGAACAAGGGCGCGCGCAAATCTTCAACCATCAGCACAACCCGTTCTTCAAGGTGGTATTCGGGAACCCCGTGGATTTCGTGTTTCTCGCCGTCAAGTTCGCCACCGGCGAAGGTCAGGAAGATTTGGCTATCCATGTCGCCGTAGAGGCCCTTTTCGACTTCGAAGTAATAGTCGGTCACAATCATGTTGCCTTGTTCGTTCCAGCGAACTTTCTTTTCAACAACCCGGGCCACAAAAATGGCCTCAGAGCGTTGGATAACCTCTTCGCGTTGCATAGGGATAACAGAACCGAAGGCAGTGGGCAAAAACATGCAAACGGCCAAGAAACACAAGAACAGAAGACGCAGTACATTGCTACGACGAGACATAATTAGCTCCTCAAAACTCACTAACGGAGTTGACTCTTTTTTTGGATTAGTTAATTCGATACCGATACCTACATTAAAAACACCTCTAACAACAGAGCTGTCTTTAACCCCTGAAAGGACCGATAAAGAGATGAAGCATAACCATAATGACCACATCATGCGCGCAACAAATACTATTGTTTCTTGCATTCAGGCTTCAACCACAATGTTGCCTTTTTTGGCAAATCTTTGCGGGTGATGCAAGCGTGCAGTTAAGCGACGCAAAACGAGGTCGTGATGATGCCGAAGAATGGTTTACACGGCGATTCCCTTCAACCACCATGACTCATTCGAAGGTAGGGTTTCTATTCTTTCCAACCGAAAGCTTTTATTCCCAACACCTTAAATCAATTAAACTCATTGCAAGACAAGGACGTTTCGACTTTTCAAGCAGGACGCGATCTTCATCAGCGCAGGCTAAAACACTTGGGTCTCGTAAAAAAGCGGCCCGTTTAGTGCTGCGTGGGCGGTGAATTTCGCGTCCTCTTCAATTGCCGTAACTGGTGGGTAAGTGCCCTGACCGGCAATAAGGTTTCGATTTATTTAATTTTTTTCTTTTCTTTTTTTAACGCCAAAAAACAGAAAAAGCCGCCGAAATCGAGAACCTATTTTCTCGAGATCGACGGCCATTTAGCTGTTTTCATCAGGATAAATTGTTTAAAAGAACACCAAGCTCTATGAATAATCAGGTCTATATTGACATAAACCAGAATAATCCCGTTTTCTTCTCATGGACGTTCGCCCTTTTCATCGCATTTCTAACATCTTGGTCAGAAGCACGTTGAGAAATTCAAACACCTCAAAAAAGTCACAAGCCGGTGCGATCATCGCCGTCACCGGCTTGTGATTAATACCGTTCCACGAAAATCGGTGCGGAGCACTTTTCATAACAATTCTGCAAGGGGGAGAAACGCGTCCCTGGCTTCATAGGGTGGCGTCTCTGCTGAAAAAAACCTTGCAGCGATTGGAGGTCTTGTTAATTCAAGTGGTTTCCATCCCGTTTCAGGTTCAAAGGCGGCAGTTCACCAAAAAAGGTGTCAGGCTTTTTTCATTTTTGCTTCTTTTTTCCCAAAAAAACAACCAAGCATCTGATATGACACAACTTCTATTGATAGCCCTGCGCTTGCAACTTGAACAAGCGCGCGTAATTCCCGTCTTGCGCCATTAAGGCCTCGTGGTCACCCTGCTCGATCACGCGCCCTTTCCGCAGCACCACAATCACATCGGCCTGGCGCACGGTCGAGAACCGGTGTGATATCAAAATCGCCATGCGGTCCTGCGTCATGTCGCGGAACTGAGCAAAAATGCGCGCCTCGGCTTCCGCGTCCAAGGCGGCCGTGGGTTCGTCCAACACCAAAATATCCGCTTCCCGTCGCATCAGCGCTCGCGCCACCGCCACCTTTTGCCACTGCCCGCCCGACAATTCACGTCCATTTTGGAACCAGCGGCCCAACTGGGTCTCGTAACCCTCGGGTAATTGGTCAATCAATTCAGCGGCCAAACTGCGCTCAGCCGCTTCTTGCTGCCGCGCCCGATCGTCAAAAGCGCGGACATCGCCCGCACCAATATTCTCACCGACAGACATTTGGTAGCGCACAAAGTCCTGAAAGATGACGCCAATCCGTGCCCGCAAACAGTCGCGATCCCATTCACGCAAATCACGCCCGTCCAGCAGAATGCGGCCCCGCTCGACCTCATACAGCCGCGTTAACAACTTGATTAAGGTGGTTTTCCCCGAGCCGTTTTCGCCGACGAGTGCCAACTTGCGTCCAGGCTTCAAGTGCAGGCTAACCCCCGATAAAGCCGGCTGCTCAGCACCGGGGTAGGTGAACCACACATCTTCGAAACGCACACCATCGCCAGGCACCGTGCCGGAACGCGCATCGCCACCCGGCAAAGCATCGGGTTCCTCAAGAAATTCGTAGAGGTTGGAAAGATAAAGGTTGTCTTCAAACATACCGCCGACGGCGCTGAGCGCGGCGGTAAAAGCGGCCTGCCCCTGTTTGAAAACGAGAAAATACATGGTCATGGCACCAATGGTAAGCAAGCCTTGCACCGCACTCCAGCCAATCCAAGCATAGGCGCCGTAAAGCGCCAGGGTGCTAACCAAACCCAACAGGTACCCCCAAAAACCACGGCGCAGCGTAAGGTTGCGGTCCTCAGCGAATAAGTCGTCAAAAATCTGTTGGTAGCGTTGTAAAAACAAGGGGCCCAAGTCGAAGATTTTGACTTCTTTGGCAAAATCCTCACGCGCCAGCGCCATTTCCAGGTAGGCGCGTTTGCGGGTTTCGGGTGCACGCCAGCGAAACAAACGAAAGGCTTCACCGGAAAAACGGGTCTCGGCAATAAAGGCGGGCAACCCGGCCGCTACCAAAATCAAAACCGCAAGCGGCGAAAAGGCCAACAGCAAACCGCCGTAACTCAACAGCGCAATGCCGTTTTGAATTAGGCCGAAGGTACGCATCACTAAGCTGAGCGGGCGACTGGAGGCCTCGCGCCGAGCACGGGTCAACCGATCGTAAAAGGTGCTGTCCTCAAACTGCGCCAACTCCATGCGCAACGCCTTCTCGAGAATCACCACGTTTACTTTTTGACCGAGCAAAGCCCGCAGCAGTGATTGGCATACATCCAGGGCGCGCTGTGCTGCAGCCAACATGGCCACCAAAACGCATTCCAGCGCGATCCATTGCAACAGTTCCGTCGACTCGGCGCCACCTTGCATCGCGGCCAAGGCACCGTCGACAATCCACCGGCCCACATAGGCAATCGAGGCGGGCAAGAGGCCGGCGACCAGCGTCAGTGCGGCAAGCGCCAGGGTTAAACGCGGCGAAGTCCGCCACACCAGGGCCAACGCCCGCCCGCTAAACTTGAAAACGGAAAAGAAACGTGTGGGCGGTTCAGGTGCGGTCGTTTGCTTGCTACCGGAACCCTGCCCGTGACGTTGCGATTGATGAAAAACCATGTATCTTCCCATGCTTACCCACTTGGGTAGCTGAACCGTCGGCCCATTTTACCCGAGAGCGCGCTTCCAGCCACATAAGAGCCGGCGCTACCTTGTTTCCAACGGGTTGCGCCGACACGGTGACCTGGAAAAAGGGTCGTTTAAAGCAAGCCGAGTGTCGCATAAAAGGGTCACTTCAGGTTAAAATCGAGCTCAGTTCCAGGGCCTCCACTTTTCCTCCCCGTTCATTTTTTTCCGCCCCAGCCTTTCCGGCCGATTCCTTTTCCCGATTTGGAGCAACCGTGCCCATTGAAAAAAAACGCATCCTCATAGTGGACGACGATGATGACATGCGTGAGCTTCTCGAACGCCGTCTCAAACGCTGGAAGCACGACGTTGTCGCCACCGATAACGGATTAAAAGCTCTGGAAATCCTCAAAACCGAGGACATCCAGTTTGTGATCACCGATTGGATGATGCCCGAAATGAACGGCCTCGAGCTGTGCAAAGCGGTGCGCGCCGATGCGGGCAATCGCTACATATATATAATGTTGCTGACCGGCAAGGCAGAACGTCACGATCTGGTTGAAGGGATCGAAGCCGGCGCCGACGATTTCATCGTCAAACCTTTCAAAACAGAAGAGTTACAAGTTCGCATCCGCGCCGGATTACGCGTTTTGGAATTCGAGCGCCAAAAAGAACAGGCGCTACAAGAGCTGCGCGCCAAACACCAGGCACTGGAAGAAGCGAACAGCACCATCCACGCTCACCTTGAAGCGGCCGGCCGCTTGCAGGAATCCATGCTTCCCTCCGATCACCGCACCTTCAATGACTTCCTGTTTGAGTCGCTGTTTGTACCATGCGAATACGTCGCCGGCGATATGTTTAATTACTTCGCACTCGACGATTTCCGCACTGCTTTTTACCTACTCGACGTCGCCGGTCACGGCGTCCCCGCCGCCATGCAGTCGGTTACCTTGTCGAAAGTCATCAACCCGTCGACGCTTGCGGATCAAATGGCGGACCCAGGGAACTTGGATCCCAAGCTACCGATTCTGGACTTTTTCGATCCGGTCGCGATGGTCACCAAACTCAATCAAATGTTTCTCGGACCGATTTCCGGCACCCAATATTTCACCATGTTTTACGGTGTGATTGACACGCGTACACGGCGCATTTGTCTCACACAAGCAGGTCACCCGCCGGTGGTGTGGCTCAGGCAAAACGGCGAAGCGTCGTTGATCGGCGACGGCGGCTACCCGGTCGGCCTGTTGCGCAAAGCCACCTACGATTTGATCGAATTCACCTACCAACCTGGCGACCGTTTGTTCCTTTACTCCGATGCGCTCACCGACGCCCGCAACGCTTCGCGCGAGTCCTTTGGCCAGACGCGGTTGCTGGATGTTTTCAAGCGCTACGGCGACCTGCCACTGCGCGAAGCCTTGGCTTCGGTCCAACAAACCCTGATCGATTGGGTCGGCTGCGACCAGCTCGACGACGATCTCTCGATTCTCGGCCTGCAATTCCGCGATCCCTAGGTGTCGGCCTGCGGTTAAAACACCAACGAAAAAACCGCCCCTCTTCCAACTACGGAATCGAGGCGGTTTGGTTAGGATGCGGCGTCGGCGTCAAACCGACCCCGCATAGCGGCATTACAAACAGCCGTTATTGTTACCTTCGGCAACCATATCCAACACGTCCAACTGATTGTCGGTATTGAGATCGTAGGCCGATTGCCAGCCGTTGTCGCCTGCGCGCGTCAACCAACCGGAAACCATCGGCATGAAGTTAGCGGAGCCTTGAGCCACGGCAACGTTAACGACAAACTCAACAAACTGACCACTGCTGTCGCGAACTTCGCAGATCAAGCTGTAGTTGCCAGGTTGGCTCGGCGTAAACACCGGCACATTGATATCCGTAGCGGAAAACTGGGCGGTGTTGGTGTCAGGTCCCGAAGAAACACGCCAAGCGTAGGTGAATTGGCCCGAGCCTCCGTCGACAGAAAAAGGCAAGGAGGTCGCGCCGCGTTCACACAGGTTGTACTGGCTTTGGCCTTGAACCGCGATCACCGAGGTCGTCAAACCAATTTGCCAGGCACCACGCCCGTAGCTGCCTAAAGTCAGCCAATAGGGGTCGTCGTCGATTTCTAGATCGGAAACGTTGATCCCCAAAGGCAGGCCTTGCATGAAGGGTTCAAAGTTTTGGCCGGCATCGACACTCACGTATACACCCATGTCGTTGCCGACAAACAGGCGACCGGCTTGCAGCGGATCGGCCGCAACCGCGTTGGCGGGTACATTGGGTAAACCGGCGCCCATCGCGGTCCAACTGGTCCCACCGTTGTCGGAGCGAAAGAAACGGCTTTCGTTGAAACCGGCCCGCGTCAGGTAAATCCGGTCGGGATTGTTGGGATCCAGCGCCAGATCGGAGACAGTGCCTCCGGGATAATCACTGGTAATTTCATCCCAAGTCGGATCGGCCGCATGAGCATTACGGCTGATGAAAATGCGATTGGTGCCCTGGGTGGCCGCCATGGCATAAACGTCGTCGCCAACGCGTTGCGCAACGGTAAAGGCAATCGAGCGATCATTTTCGAAGGTCGGACTCACCGGTGCCCAAAGATCACCTTGATTCACCGAACGGTAGATACGATTGGTACCAATGAAAATGGCGGTTTCGGTATCACCGGGCATAACCGCATTGGCCATCGGCAAAACCCAACCGGTCGGCTCGTTGGCGGTCACACCGTCCATGTTGAGCCAGCGGAAGGTACCGGGGCGGCCGCCCTCGTTAGAACGCACAATCGATGGGTAACCACCGGACGGATAACTGGTTTGGAACACCACGTCCGGCGCCAAAGGATCGTATAAGTTGGTAAAGCCGTCACCGGTCACGGTTGTGACTTCCCAGCCGAGGCTACCGGTCGTGCGTGAGCTCGAGTTGTCCTGCGCGCCGCCCAACAAGTTCTCCGCATCGTCTGGATGCACAGCGATGTCGTAGAACTGGGTAATGTTGAGTTGGTCGTTGAGGTTGGCGTAGGTCGAACCGGCGTTGTCGGTACGCCACAAGCCACCGTCACTACCGACCCAAAAACGGTCACCGTTGTTACCGGCGCGGCGGTCGTAAGCAACCACGTGGGTGTCTTGGTGCACCTGCTGCGAGCCGCCCCAACCGTTGGTAATGTTGTTCAGTGTTTGACCACCGTCGGTGGAGCGCGCCACCAAAATGGTGCCGATCAGGAGCTCGTCCGGGTTGGTGGGATGCACGTCGATGCACAGGTTGTAACTACACTGACCGCCACAAGCAGAGCGGTTCACCAATTCCCAGGTTTCGCCACCGTCGGCGCTGCGGAACAAGTGCGTACCGCGATCAACGCTGCTGCGATAAAAGTTGGCGAGCAGGTACAAAATACTGCTGTCGGAGGGCGCCATCGCCAGGCGACTGCGTTGAATCTCGGTCCCAAACGGAATCGTGTGTTCCAAACGGTTCCAGGTTTGGCCGCCGTCAACGGATTTGTATACACCGTCATCCTCATGGCGCCAACGGCCCATGGTGGTGTAAAACACACCGGGATTTTCGGGATCGGCAATAAGATCGTTAACAGCCCGGGACAGAACGCGCGTCCAAGTGGCACCACCGTCGGCGGACCGGAACAAGCCACCGTAATAAGTGGTGCCTTCATCACAAAAGATCTGGCCACCGGCCAAAATCACATTGTTTTGCGTCGGGTGAAAGGCAAGCGCGGTCACGTTGGTGACCCGCAAAGTGTTTTCACCGGAACCATTGGCGTTTTGCCAGGTTAGGCCGCCGTCGGTTGACTTCACGAGACCCATCCCGGAGTAGCGCGAGCAGCCCGACCCCTGTTCACCGGTACCAACCCAAACGGTGTTCGGTTGACCCGCACCACCTGGCTGAACCTTAATCACACCAATGGTTTGGGTGCCGTAGTTATCGAGCACCGAGGTCCAGTCGACGCCGTCATTTTCACTGATCCACAAACCACCGGAGGCTGTGCCTAGGTAGAGTTTTTGTTGGTTGTCGGGATCATAGGCGAACGCCGAAACACGTCCGGCGACACGGCCCATGGCCCAATTCAACATGGTCATCGAGTTGGGACCGCGATTGGTCCAGACTTGACCTGGCTGATAAAAGCGCGCACGCCGTTCAGCATCGATGGTTTCAGCCACCGCTTTGCGCCATAGCGCGTTGGCATCAGGTTGATTTTTTAACCCACGACGTTCTACGTACCATTCTTTACGGGCACGAATTTGCTCTTCTTCCCCGTATTTTTTATCGCCCGGAGCCGAGCGAATGGTCGGAACTTGACCTGAAACCAATCCGGAAAACGACAGTCCGGCAAGAACCGTCGCTAAAATCTTTTTCATACATTCTCCTGAAATCTTCACAGCAAAGCAGACAATTGAGCAATAGGTGGGCGACCCAGGCGCCACCAAAGACAGGAGACCCAAGCAATTCCCATCGAACCGGCACAGCAAAATGCGCCGTTCGGAGAACCCAATTCATGCGGGATCATCAATACAAAAGAGCGATCAATGAATAGAAGCACCCAAAAAGGTGTGGCTTAGCATTGTATAAAGGGACCAACCGCTGCAATGATCAGACGATTGAGCCGGTTTTACGGAATCCATGTCGGCCGACAAAACCAAAAAAGCGCACAAGGCACTTGTTTGAGGAGAGCCCATCCCAAACAAATCAAAGATTGTCGGTCACCGAAATCTCACTCATATGCTAACCATATACTTATGGGGCATTTTCTAGATACCCAAAAACCTGACGGCGTACCATCGCTCACAGGTCGAAATAAAATTTGTTATCTTTCACGCACAAACGGCGGTGCACCTTTCTCGGTGACACCGCCGTTTCCTCTATCGTTCGCTGTTTTTTAGCTGTGTTTGACCGAGACGCCCAAAGCCTTCTCCAACACCTGGCTGATGTTGTCGGCTAGCACAAAGGTCACTTCATCGCGCACCGATTCGGGAATGTCTTCCATGTCTTTCTCGTTGCGCTTGGGCAGAATCACACACTTTAGACCCGCACGATGGGCCGCCAGCACTTTGTCTTTAATACCACCGACCGGCAGCACCTGACCACGCAGCGTCATTTCACCGGTCATGCCCACATCTTTGCTCACCGGTCTCCCGGTTAGCAACGAGGTAATCGCGGTAACCAAGGTGACCCCCGCGGAAGGACCGTCTTTGGGCGTAGCGCCGGCGGGAATGTGAACGTGAATGTCGGTTTTCTCAAAGAAATCTTTATCGATTCCCAATTCCTCGGCTTTTCCCCGTACATAACTAACGGCGGCTTCCACCGATTCCTTCATCACATCACCGAGCTGACCGGTAACCGACAAGCCTTTTTTACCCGGCATGCGCGTCGCTTCGACAAACAGAATGTCGCCGCCGACGGCGGTCACGGCCAAGCCGGTAGCAACCCCCGGAATTTCGGTACGCTCGGCCACGTCGTAACTGAAACGAGGTTTGCCGAGCAGGCCACGCAAGCCTTTTTGATCGATGGTTGGATCCTCAAAGTCTTTTTTGGCAACTTTCACGGCCACTTTACGGCAGATAGTGCCCATTTGGCGCTCAAGTGAGCGCACGCCGGCTTCGCGTGTGTAATCGCGAATTACCTGCAACACGGCGTCGTCGGTCAAGGCGATTTCGCCCTGGCGCAACCCGTTTTCCCGTGCCTGACGCGGCAACAAATACTTTTGCGCAATATTGCGCTTTTCATCGTCGGTATAACCGGATAACTCCAGCACTTCCAACCGGTCACGTAACGGACCAGGAATAGTTTCAAGCAAGTTGGCGGTCGCGATAAACATCACCTGACTGAGGTCAAAGGGCACGTCGAGGTAGTGATCGCGAAACTCGCGGTTTTGTTCGGGATCAAGCACTTCCAGCAATGCCGAGGAAGGGTCGCCGCGCCAATCAGAGCCAACCTTGTCGACCTCATCGAGCATGATGACCGGATTCTTGGTTTGCACGCGGCGCAAAGCTTGAATGAAACGGCCGGGCAAGGCGCCGATGTAGGTCCGGCGGTGACCGCGAATTTCAGCTTCATCGCGAATACCACCCAAACTAATGCGGTAAAACTTACGCCCCAAGGCGCGGGCAATCGATTGGCCCAAGGAGGTTTTGCCCAAGCCCGGCGGGCCGACAAAACACAGAATCACACCTTCGCGTTGTTTGCGCAGATAGTCGTCCTCGCGCTCCTCGGCTTCAAATTCATCGCGCCGCTGTTGCTTTAACTGACGGACCGCCAGGTATTCGAGAATGCGCTCTTTGACCTTGTCGAGGCTGTAGTGATCTTCATCGAGAATTTTACGGGCGTGTTCAATATCGAGCCGATCGGTGGTGGTTTCTTGCCACGGCAGCGAGGTCACCCAGTCAAGGTACGTCAGAATGACGCCATACTCGGCCGACGCTTCGGGAATACGCTCCATCCGGCTGAGCTCGCGCAACGCTTCCTGGCGCGCTTCCTCGGGCATACCGGAGGCGTTGATTTTCTCGCGAAACTCTTCGGTTTTAACCTGACCTTCGTTTTCTTCACCCAATTCTTTTTGAATGGCCTTGAGCTGTTGACGCAGAAAATATTCACGCTGGGCTTTGTCCATCTCGGTTTTGGCTTCCGACTGGATCTTGCGGCCCAACTCAACCACTTCAAGCTCGTGATTGATAATCTCGGTCAAGCGGTGCAATTTTTCGCTGACGGCATCCATTTCGAGAACTTCTTGCGCCACCGGCAGGTCCATGCGAATGCTGGAAGCCACCAAATATGCCAGCTTGCGGTATTCCTTGGTTTTGGCCACGGAACCGGCCAACTCGTCCGGCATGTAACTCATCAGCGACACGAGCCGTTGAAACTGCTGCACCATGTTCTCGCGCAGGGCTTCCAACTGAATGTCATCCGGGTGCGGCAAAATTTCCGGTTTCATGGAAACCCGGGCACGCATGTAGGGCTCTTCTGCAACCCAATCGGAAAAGACAACGCGGTCAAGACCTTGAATCAAAATGTGGATGTTGCCGTCGGGCGCGCGCATCAGGCGCAGGATTTGGGCGACCACGCCAACCTGGTAAACAGAGTGTGGACGTGGATCTTGGTCGTCGGACTTCAACAAGGTCACGACACCAATGACGCGGTCACCATTGGACGCATCTTCGATCAACTTCAGCGATCGCGGCTGACTGACGGTAACCGGAATGACCATCGAGGGGTACACAACAACATTGCGCAGCGGTAGGACGGAAACAACCTCGGGAATTTCGGGCGTGGGCGTTTCCTCGTTCTCTGGATCACCGCCCGGTTGCGGTGGGTCGTCAAAATTCATCGAAACCATCAATATCCTCCAAAACTACCGCCCGCTTGCTCGCCGCACCATGCCCTGGTTCGCGGCCGGCCCAGTGCCGACTCGGCGGCGAAAGGGATCCAGGCAAGGAACGCGTGTAAAACGGGATTTGGCGCAATTGGGCGAAATCGGGTCAAAAGGTAATCAAAGCAACTAATGAGGGAGAGTTCAACAGGAACCATGCGCGAGTCGTCAAAAAGTCAGCATGCCGGCCCAATGACAGAGGGCCTCGAGCGCCACAAACGTCCTCGACAGGCCGCCCAACCGCCTCAAGCGCCGGCGGTGGCCGCCAAGTTGCGCTTCAGCGATTGCCGTCGCCGGCGATATAATGAGCCCATGCACGACCCGAACTCCCTGCATTGAAGTCGCTTTTGCGAGCCAAACCGGCTTGACACCGGCAACTTTACCCGTCGTAACACCGCCTCCCTGGAAGTGAACCATGACCCCGACCGCCGCCTGCTCTGGAAAAACCTTTGAACTCGACCTCTTGCCGGAAAACTTGCTCTTCCACGATTACCGCCTTAACGGTCACGCGGTTTTTCCACCGATGGTTTTTTTCGAACTGTTGAGCAAAGCGGCGCGCGAAGAGCTCGGGCTAAAGCACCCCTGTTTTCGCAATACTTTCTTCCACGAATGGTTGATTTCGCGGGATCAAGCACAAATCATGCGCCTCGATTTTGCCGCCACCGGCGATTATTACAAGGTGGTGGTCACCAGCCGCCCGGTCGGCTGCGCCCGCGGCCAAGGGGAAACCCTTCATTTAATAAGCGAGTGCCGCCAATCCCAAGCGGCTGAAGCCCATTTCGACGAACAGGCATTTAAACAAACGGCCGACAGCGGTCCGCACGACTTGGTGTTGCCCCCGGACCGCGATCAACGCTCCCCCCTAACGCTCGGCCCCTTGTGCCGAACCGAGGGCTGTTTCTATCAAGACGACGACACCACTTTGGCCGAGCTGCACCTTTCCGCCGACCAACAACCGCTGTGGTCCCATTTCCAAATTCCACCGGCATTTTTACAGACCGCACTCCACATCGTGGGTGACACCTTAGAAGAAAGCAGTACCCGTGTGTGGTTGCCCAAGGCGATCGACCGCTTTGAGGTACACCAAGCACTGGGCGATACCTGTTCGCTGGTGTTTCCCAACCAGTGTCCACGGCGACCCGACAGCGACGAGCCACACCTCGCCTTTTCCCTGTTTAATCCTTACGGGCACTTGGCCGTGCGCGCCGAGGGCGTGCGTTTGACGGCTTGGAACGCGGACACCATGGGGCAGTCGGGACAGGCAGCTTTCAACGCCCCCAACCCCGCCGGCGAAATCTTTGCCTACCAGCCCACCTGGGTCGAAGCGCCGCTCACGGAAGGCACCACGCCACCGGCCAACCTCGTCGTTTTCGCCAATGAGCAAGCGGTGACCACCACCTTGACCGACACCTTTCCCGACATTCAGATTCGCTTTATTCGCACGGGCGAAGAGTATGGCGTCTACACGGTTCAAAACATTGGTATTAGGCCCGATCAAGCCGATCACTACGAGCGTGCGCTCGACTTCTGTCTCAGTGAGGAAAACGGCGATCTCAACTTGGTTTACCTGTGGGGTTGGGAGGACTTAAGTTGGGAAGAGAAGGAACGCGTCGGTCGCGGCGGCTTGCAAATTCACACGCTCAAAACCGCGACCCAACTTTACTACCTGACCCGCGCCGCCAAACGCGAAGCACAACGTCGCGACCGCAGCTTCCGTATTCTGTGTTTGGTCCCGAGCCCACTTTTCGAGGGCATTACCGCCTTTGCCGCATCGGTTCACCACGAGGAACCGCGCTTGTGTTTTCGCGTCATTAAGGCCGACGTCCACCGCACTCAAGACGTGGCCGACATTTTAGCCAGTGAGTTGGACGCCAACCTGCCGGATCAGGAGCCGGTCGCCTACCGCCACGGCACGCGACTGATCCGCCGGCTGGAAGAAGTGCCGTTGCAGGGCGATGAAATTCAGGTCCTGCTCCAGCCCCGCGAAACCTACCTCATCACCGGAGGCAGCGGATTTGTCGGCGGTATTTTGGCGGAATATTTGGCGGCACGATACCGCGCCAATTTGGTGCTGGTCGCCAAAAACCCACTGACCGAAGACGTCGAGCTCCTGATGCAACGCATTGAGGATTTAGGCGGGCAGGCCGTCTACCACCAGGCCGATGTTTCCGATCCCGAAGACATGTACACGGCGCTGGCCGACGGCAAACGCCGCTTCGGCGTCATTAACGGCTTGTTCCATTGCGCCGGCTGCCGGCAAGGCGAGTACGCCGACCAAGATCGGTTAGAGACCTTCGAGAGCGTCATTTGGCCCAAGGTCAACGGCACTTTAGTGTTAGACCAAGTCCTCAGCGGCGAACCACTGAAGTTCTTCGTGACGTTCGCCAGCTTTCCCGGTCCGCTCGGCGGTGCCCGTTCACCCTTTTCAAGTTTGGCCGACGGCTTCCAAGCCGGTTTTGCCAACTACCGTCAGGATTGGGAACAGCGCCAAGGGCGTACCGGGAAAAATTTAGCACTCTGCTGGGCCGCTTGGTACAGCCGCGAACACAGCTTGAATTTGGATACCGGCGTCATGCCGCCGATGCACGTAGAAAGCGCCTTGGGCTGTCTGGAGACGGCGTTGGCGACCAAACCAACTCAGTTATTGCTGGTCACCGCGCGACCGAGCACGCCACCGCCACAAGCTCGTGAGACGGCGGCGCCGGTCGCCGATCAGAAAGACGAACCCAACGACGAAACAGCGGAAACCGCAACGGAAAACTTCGAACCGGGACCCCCCCTCCGGCAGGCCCCTTCCCCCGACACAAAACGGTTCATGTTAATTGCCGCCAATTGCCGCTTCCCCGGTGGAAAGGACCGGTTCGCCTTATCCACGCAGCTATTTCCCGAGGATTTACCCGATCCGGCGGCCGATCCGCTGCTCGGGCAGCATCCCGACTATCAAACGCGTCCTCGGCTGGTCATCCCCCGTCGCAACCATCTGGATGAAATTTACTTACGACTGGGAAGCTACCAAACCGCCGCCCTCGATCCGCGTTTAGCGGTGTGGCTGGAAACAGCCCGCCAAGCGTTGGACAGCGCCGGGCTCAATGACCGCATGTTGCGAAAAAACCGGCTCGGCCTTTATTTGGCGGTCTCCTGGTCGTGTTGGGATCGGATCCCCAACAATCAAGCGCAACACCTCGGCGCCTTCGCCGCTCATTATCTGGGCGCAAGCGGACCGACCCTAACGCTGGTGGGCAATCACGCCGCCGGCAGCCAAGTCGTTCACCTCGGCCTGCAGGCTCTCGCCGGCGGTCAATGCGATTACGCCTTGGTTGGCGCCGTCCAACTATTACCCCACGGCGCGAGTGACGGCGGTGAGCGCAGCCGAATACCGACCGAAGCCTCGGTGGCCATGGTCCTCGGTGAAATGGATCAAGTGGAACCGCGCTGGTTGCCGAGCCTTGCCGAGTTCATTCATTTCGATTGGTTGTTTGAAGCGCGCAACAGCGGCCTTTCCATCAAAAGCCAAGTCGATCAATTCCATCAAGGCGCGCAACTGCCGCCAAACCGCATCACCCACGTGGAGTGGGCCGGCTCGCCCGGTTCGCTCGGCCCGTGGCGCAACCATCTCGCCAAAAGCTACACCGCCGCCAATGCCTTGGGAGGTCCCAGCATACGCGAGCTCATCGGCGATTGTGGTCCTTGCGAGACGCCCTTGGCGTTGTTGCGAGCCGTCAACCAGCTCGATGAACCGCTGAAACGGACAGCCCGCGCCGCCGCCGGCAGTAAGGACCCCGCCTTGTTGGCGGTTCCCGACAGTTTCGCCGCCCTGTACGGTGTATTTGGCGACGGCAGCCGTGCCCAATTTTGTCTTAAACCGACAACCCTGGTACGCGACGCGAGTGCCGGCGGCCGGCCCATGGTTTTCCTCACTTCAGCCACGAACCACGCCTGCTTATCCGCCTGGGTAAAGCTGCTGGATGAACGCCTGCGCAACCTTAGCGAAGGGGGTTTGGCGCGGCTTGCTACGGCGCTGCGCAGCCGCCAAGCCCATCCTTGTCGCTTGGCCGTCATTGCCGCTTCAACCGAGGAACTACACCAGCGCTGGCACGACTTTCTGCGCGGCCGCATACATCACGAAACCATGTTTTTCAGCGGTACCCGCGAGGACGAAGAGCCCCACCACACGGAATACGTCGGCCTCGCCGGCGCAGCCGACTTGTGGGTCAACGGTGATGAGCCGATTTGGCCCGATGCCGAGAGCCTCCAGCAGGTGCGCATGCTGGAACTTCCACCGCAGCCCACTGCTGAACACGCCTACAGTCTCGACCACTGGCTCATTCAAGAGCAAACGCCCGACGACGCTTTTCACGCACCAACCCAGGCCCTCGACGCCTTAATCGAGCTGCAAGAGAAGCCGGAAACACCGGAGACACCGCCGGTCCCCACGGACGAGGTTAGCGCTGAGCCGGAAGTGGCAACGGCACCGACAAAACACGAAGAGCCCAAACTCTCGCCGCGCGAACGCATCAAAAAAATGCAGAAGGCCCATGCCGTCACGAAAAACGAGAACAACGAACCCGTGGTCACCATTTACGATTTGACCGGCGAAACACCGCCACCGAAATCGGAGAACGAGGATGAATGGGAAGTGGTTGATCCCAACGAGGTCACCCAAACGCAGTTGTTGGAGGAAGAATACAACTTGGCACAACGCATGCCGGACGACATGGGCAATTTTGTCGGCTACGGCGACGATGAGCAGGACGACCCCAACTGGTTTAACTCCGGCCGCGAAAAGTTCCCGCAATTCTCGCCCGACGACACCTTGCCTCCAGACGAGTTTCCCGACTTTCACGACGACCTTGCGTTTGCCCCTCACAAGAACACCGACAGCGAGGCGGACGACCTGCCACGTGCACCGGATCCCGACTTCATACAGACGCGCACGCTGACCGAAGCCGAAGCACGCGCCATCGACGAACAAGCAGCGTCGTCGGAAATCGAAGAAACGGTCGAAACCACACCGGCCATCCACGGTGCCGGGGACAGCCACGACTTTTTGCCGAGTGATACGGAACCAGAACCGCCGGATTCGGAAAAAGCCGACCAGGCTGAAGCCAATCAGATCCACCGTGAACCGGCGGAAACCGATGCAGCCGGAGAGTATGAATTAGCTGAGACCGAACCTGGCGCCACCACGCCTGACGCAGGCAACACAGAGCCGGCCACAACGGCGACGCCCCACCCACCTGCTGAAGCGGAGATCGAAGAATCGACCGCGCCGGCTGGAGCACCCGAATCCGAATCCATGCTCATTGCCGCGCCTGAGCCAAAACTCGAAGCCCGTCCTTTGGCCGAATCGAAGTTGAAGAATGAGCCGGAAACCCAAAATGTCGCCGTGACTGAGTCGAAATCGGCGAACGAAGTCGAGGCCGAACAACTAGCGGAGCCGTCGACCACGGTCGACCAGCAAGCAGAGGTAATGCACGAGGTCGTGGCCAAAGCTGACACCGAACCCAAGCCTGAGCAAGAAACCGAGGCTGATACCGAACCCGCCAAAAAAATAGCTTCGGCCGACAATTTTGAACCCGAGCAGAAGCAGGCAGGCCAAGCAGAAGCCGGCCCGGACCATAAGCCGGAACACCAAGTCGAGGCTGAGTCCGAAGCCGAAGCTGAGTCCGAAGTCGAAGTCGAGGCTGAGTCCGAAGCCGAAGCTGAGTCCGAAGTCGAAGTCGAGGCTGAGTCCGAAGCCGAAGCTGAGTCCGAAGTCGAAGCTGAGTTCGAAGCCGAAGCTGGGTCCGAAGCCGAAGCTGAGTCCGAAGTCGAAGCTGAGTTCGAAGCCGAAGCTGGGTCCGAAGCCGAAGCTGAGTCCGAAGTCGAGGCTGAGTCCGAAGCCGAAGCTGAGTCCGAAGTCGAAGCTGAGTCCGAAGCCGAAGCTGAGTCCGAAGTCGAAGCTGAGCTCGAAGCCGAAGCTGGGTCCGAAGCCGAAGCTGAGTTCGAAGCCGAAGCTGAGTCCGAAGTCGAAGCTGAGTCCGAAGTCGAAGCTGAGTCCGAAGTCGAAGCTGAGTCCGAAGTCGAAGCTGAGTCCGAAGCCGAAGCTGAGTTCGAAGTCGAAGCTGAGTCCGAAGCCGAAGCTGAGTTCGAAGCCGAAGCTGGGTCCGAAGCCGAAGCTGAGTTCGAAGTCGAAGCTGGGTCCGAAGCCGAAGCTGAGTCCGAAGTCGAAGCTGAGTCCGAAGTCGAAGCTGAGTCCGAAGTCGAAGCTGAGTCCGAAGCCGAAGCTGAGTTCGAAGCCGAAGCTGGGTCCGAAGCCGAAGCTGAGTTCGAAGTCGAAGCTGGGTCCGAAGCCGAAGCTGAGTCCGAAGTCGAAGCTGAGTTCGAAGCCGAAGCTGGGTCCGAAGCCGAAGCTGAGTCCGAAGTCGAAGCTGAGTTCGAAGCCGAAGCTGGGTCCGAAGCCGAAGCTGAGTCCGAAGTCGAGGCTGAGTCCGAAGCCGAAGCTGAGTCCGAAGTCGAAGCTGAGTCCGAAGCCGAAGCTGAGTCCGAAGTCGAAGCTGAGCTCGAAGCCGAAGCTGAGTCCGAAGTCGAAGCCCAAGTCGAGGCCGAAGCACAAATCGAGGCCGTGTCCGAAGTCGAAGCCAAAGCCAAAGCCGAGTCCGAGTCCGAAGCTGAAGCCGAAGCTGAAGCACAATCGGACCCAGAGTCCGAAGTAAAGCAGACACCCGAAGCTCAAGTTGAGCCCATTGTCGCGGCGCAGTCTGAATCCGAGGCGGCGGCTGAGCAGACACCCGAAGCTCAAGTTGAGCCCATTGTCGCGGCGCAGTCTGAATCCGAGGCGGCGGCTGAGCAGGCAGCCGACCCTCCACCTGAGCCGGAAAGCAACACTGCCGACAAGGCATCTAAATCCGACGAGCCAAGAGCAACCCGTTCCGACACAAAACAAGCCAATGAGACCGACACAAACACTGAACCCACGCGGGAAATAACGCAAGCGCCACCCGATTTTGTCGCAGCCGATCTCATTGCCGACGCGCAAGCATCGGCGACCACACCGAAACCCGCCCCCCCTACCGAAAAGCAACCCAACGCGGAGGAAACCGCCACCGATGCCGAACCGAACATGCCGATCATCGCCGAAGAAATCGTCGACCCCGAGGATGCACTCGCCGACATGCAGGACGACAGCGACGATGACATCGAATTCGAGGAAGAAACTCGCGAAGAATGGTTGTGGCAGGAACAACCGCCCTTCATCGACCGTTTCTGCAGGCTGCACTGGGGCCAGGAGAAGCGTCCGCTATTCTTCATGCCCAGCCTAGACGGATCAAGCAACTGGGCACAACACCTGGCCAAAGGTCCCCTGCTCAGCCACCCGTTCCACCTACTCGCCGCGCCGGGCACGCTCGACGACGCCGATCCTCAAGCTTTATTGCGCCCGATTGCCGCCGAGTTTAGCGCATACATTCAGCGCGAATGCGACGGCCAAACGCCGATCATCCTCGCCTGGTCCGCCGGCAGTACCTTGCTTTTCGAAACCTGTCGCCACCTGCGCCGCGCCCAACAATCCTGCGTGCTCGTCCTCATCGATGGTTTGATTCCCGGAGGTCACGCGGTAGAACACTTACTCAACCAGGACGACGCCGCCTTGTTACGCGAACAGGCCATGATCCTAAGCGCACCGCTCGACGTACGGTCACGCGGTCGCTTCGGCAGTCTTGCCGGCCAATCGCGCAAAGGTCAAATCAAACAGGTCGCCGCCTTTTTGTGCAAGCAGTCTCCCTTCTTCGTGCGCAAAAAAGCTATTCGCGGCTTGCTGGAGAAACGCCTCGATCGGTGCCAGTTCAACCGCAAAAGCATTCTCAAGCACCGCGTTGAACCCATCTTCGCCCCCATCCCCTTGCATCTCTACCAAAGCAACAACACGGCGCCGGAATCCGGTGTAGCCGCACTTTGGCGCAACTTGATGAACGGCGTCGAAATTCACGAATGGAGCGCGGCCTGCCAAGGCGAGCACCTGTTCTACGAACCCAACATCAGCTTTTTGTGCCGCTACTTGGAACAACTGCTCGAGCAAATCCCCTGAACCGTTCCAAACACCGCTCAGCGGCCCAAATACTGAAACAGGGCGACCATGCCGGAAATCAAAAAGCCGAACAGGAAGCTGACGTAGGCCCAGCGTAGAAACCGGTACTTCTTGCGCGCGAGAAACACACCGAGTTGGTAAATCTCGCGCACTTGCACGGCATACGCATGATCGACATCACCCAGGACATGGTTCATTTCATCGCAGAACTCATCGTAACTGAGTGCCGTGAAGCTACCGAAAAACAAAATATTAAAACGCTGGTCGTTGACATCTTGGTGCGGTCCCGGTTTGGTGGAAAAGCTAATGTGCGGCATAACCACAAAAGCCGCCAAAAAGATGGTCACCACACAGAAGAATTGCAGCACCACGACCGCCCGACCCATGATCGGATCGGAGACGGAATTCAGCGAAAAGGTAAACACGACCGACGACATGGTTAGCAAAATATTGGCCTTCATGTCGGCCATGGTACTGAGATGCATGTGGTGGACCCGTGTTGTTTTGAGCAGGTGGTCCAAATGAGGGCCGGGTTTGATCTGCATCGTCCCCACTCCTTTTGCAGTGTTGGGAAAAGCAAAACAGGCACTGATCTAAGCGAATCGATTCGAATCGGTAATGGCGCAAAGCCTTGGTGGAAAACAGTTTGAAAAAGGGCGAGGCGTACTGTGCAAGTACCGCGAGCATTTTTGCGACATGTTGCAGCACAACAGGTTGTGCGATTTCGCCGGCAGGAATCACTACGTTAAGGTCTTAATTGGCTTGAATGGGTGACCTCATTGTACCTGAGAAAGACGACGCATGACAGGCCTGCCGGGAACACACGCCGACATAGCGCCGCCGCGCCAAAGCTGCTAGGATGGAAACCAGATCCAAGCCAATAAAAATCAAGCCAATGCACGGCGGTTTCCAACACCGCGCAACACGGCCTTTGGTCTTTTGCGGGATCTTCACTTCCGGCATTGCGGACGATCTATGACGGTTGCACCAGCCCATAAACTTTCGCAGCAATACAATCGCATCACGATCGGCGGCACTTTGGTGTTAGTCGTGCTGGTTTCTGTTTTGTTTTACGGCCAGTACCATAACCAGCAGCACAACCACATTCAAAGCCTGCAGGAACATTTAGGCGACCGCATTGCCGCCATGGATACCTTTTTGGCGGGCACACCCCTTTACGTCGAACAAATGCACTTGTTGATGAGTTATTACCTGGCCATGAGCGACGAACCCGGCGACGCTTTTCAACTACCGCGCCTGGGCATGATTGACCACATCACCGAAATCGAGCACATCGGCTTCACCTTTGACAACCCGCCGCGTGGCTACGACATCACCCGTTACGGCAACTTGTTGGGGGCCGGCTCCCTCGCCTCGCGCTTGGCGGATCCCGCCAAAGAACAAGAAATCACGGCCGCGGTCAGTTTGTTCCCTTTACTCAAGGCCTCCCACGAGGCCATGCCCCACTTCTCCTGGAGCTATTACCAGTCGGCCGACAACTTCGTCGCCATTTATCCCTGGCGATCAACCCGTGACATGATCGCCGATCAACCCGGCCGCACCGTCGCTAATTTGGTCGACAGCGCCATCGCGCTCGATTTATTTCAGCTCGGCACGCCGGAACGCAATCCGCACCGCGAGGCCTATTGGACCTCGGCCTACGACGACCCCGCCGGCAAAGGCCTCATGATCAGCCACGGCAAACCCGTTTATCTCAACGATCATTTCCTCGGCGTGGTGGCAACCGATATCAAACTCAACGCTTTACGGCAGTACACCGAACCCATCAACTACGAGCAAGCACTGGTCGCCATTATCGACAGCCACGGCAACGCGCTTTCCTCCAACCGCGGTGGTCGCTGGTACGCGGGCCGCACCGCGACCTTGACGGAATTGCTGCCTAAAGAACTAAGGCCGAGGATGAATGAAATCCAAGCGCTGGAAGGCGCCCAAACCTTCCACACCCAGGTGGTGCTGCGCCAAAGTTCCAGCGCCGCGCCTTGGTCCATTGTGATCGTCATCCCGCGCCAAGCCATGTGGCGCGACATGATGCTGGGTTTCGCCGGCTATTTGTCGATTTTGCTGGGCCTGTGTCTGTTTATGATCGGCCTGTACGTCTTGTTACAACAGCGCTTCCTGCGACCGGCCCTGGCCTTAACCGATCTGATCCGCGCTGAAGCCCAGGACGGGGTGTCACTCGCCGCCGCCATGCCGGAGATGTGGCGACCCTGGTTTTACAAAATTTCAGACACCTTCGCACTCAAAACGGTCACCGCCAACCTACCAGGTGCCGTTTTCCAAGTTTATCGCCACGCCCCAAACCAATTTAGTTTCCGTTTCGCCACCAAAGGCATTGAGCACTTTTCCGGCATCGACGGCAAGGACATCACCGGAGACGCCGACATTTGGTCGCATTTCCTCCAGGAAAAGGATCGGCGCCGCTTGTTTGGAGAACTGGAAACCAGCCAAGCGCAGAACCGGCCCATCCATTTTGAGACGACCTTCGGTAATCGTGGTTTGCGACGCGGTTGGATTCGCCTTTCCGCCAACCCGCGCATCGATGATCGCGGCAATACGGTTTGGGAAGGGCTTTTACTCGATATTACCGACCAAAAAAACGCGGAAAGTGCGTTGCGAGAAAGTGAGGAGCGCCTGCGGTCGATTCTCGACGCATCATTGTTCCCAATCGTCATTTCGCGAGAGAGTGACAAGCGCATTGTCTTCCTCAATGACCGCGGATCGGTCTTGCTTGAAACGCGCAAGGAAGAAGGCACCGACAGTTACGGGAGCGATTACTGGGCCAACCTCGAAGACCGCGAAGCCATGATCGCCGAAATTACGGAAAAGGGCTTGGTCGAGGATTACGAAGCCAAATTGGTTAAAAAAAGCGGCGAGGTGTTTTGGGCGCTCATGTCGGCGATGCGTATGAATTACCGCGACGAACCCTGTGTGTTGATTACGTTTAACGACATCACGCGGCGCAAACACCTTGAAGAGGAACTCAAGCAATTGGCCACCACCGACTCGCTTACCGGCGTTAACAATCGCCGCCACTTTTACCAGTTGGCCGCGACCGAATGGCAGCGCTCGCTGCGTTTCGAACAACCGATGTCGGTCCTCATGATTGATATCGACCACTTCAAACGCATTAACGATACCTTCGGCCACAGTACCGGCGACGAGGTCATCCAGTGCTTGGCCAAAGTGTGTATCGAGAGCCTGCGCGCCGTCGATGTGTTCGGCCGGCTCGGCGGCGAAGAGTTTTGTGCCTTATTACCCAACACCAACAAAGATACAGGGGTGCAAGTGGCAGAGCGGCTGCGCAAAAAGATCGCCGCGCAAACCATTGAAACCAAGGGCGACACCATCCAGTTCACGGTCAGTGTCGGCATCGCCGGGAAACGCGACAACGATACGGCACTGGCGACCGTGGTCGAACGCGCCGACCACAGCCTTTACCAAGCCAAGGAAAAAGGCCGCAACCAAGTCGTTTCCGGCTAGGCGGCGGCCTATGCACCAGCGTACTGATTCGCCCGACCGCAATTTTCTCGACCGGATCCATGTGATTAAGCCGAATCCTGTACCTTTCGCGGCGCTCCTCGGCGCGGCCAAAGTGATCGTGCGATACAGGTCGCCGGCCCATTCACGCTGAAGCGTCTTCCGCCATAGGATTGCACCATTATTTGAGCATTACCGGGCATCGCCTTGTAGATTATGTAGGGGATGGGACCGGCCATATGAATCTTCGGGACTCAGCAATCCCCCGATTTCGGTATCTTCGTTTTCCCGGTAGCAGGGTTCACCCGACGGTTCAATGATTCACAGCGCGACCCCCCACGCGATCATCCCATTCAGGCGTCACCCTCAAATCAGCTTGAACCGACGCTTCCAAAAGCTGATTGAGCGGGCTGTAAGCCAACGTCTTCACCAAATCGACGCTGCTGCCGGTAACAAACGACGATCGTCGACGAATGGGCTTATCGGCACGGCAAAATGGATTCAATCACCACAAGATTAAAGTACAAAAAATACACAATGAAGGTTGCCGTTGACCCTGTCACCCGAGAGCAGCCCCAAATTGACCCAACCAAGCAAGAGCGGCACAAGCACAAACCTCTTGAAATAAGCCCATAATCAAAAAAACGACGACCGAAGTCGCCGTTTTTTTAAACAATAGTGTCGACCGAGAATCCGCGGCTAAGCCATCACTGCCAGCTCATCGCCGACAGCGGGTTTGTAACCGTTGATAAAGGCGTGAATCGGCATGGCCTTCTTGCCGGCCGGCTGAACTTCCAGCAACTCGAGTAAGCCACCCTCGGCGCAGGCGACGATCAGCCGTTTTTTGGTAACCTGCACCACCGTGCCGGGTGCACCACTCAAATCGGCGTCCGTCAACGGCTTAACCGCACAAAGTTTAAGCGGACTACCGTGGAAGGTGACGTAGACGTCCGGCCAGCCGCGAAAAGCGCGAACCGTCCGCCAGACCTCAGAGGCGGTTTTTTGGTTGAGATCAAGCCAACCCATGTCTTTGCTAATGATCGGTGCGTAACAGCTTGCAGCATCATCCTGCGGCACCGGCGCCAGTGTCTGCAGCTTGGGTATGGTTTCCAGCACCAGTGCGGCGCCCATTTCGGCCAAACGCCGCTCCAAATCTTCGCGCGAAATAACATCGTCAATCGGCATCGAGGCTTCGCTGTAAACCGGGCCGGTATCGAGCCCGACTTCCATGCGCATAATGCCCACGCCGGTACGCGCATCCCCCGCCAACAAACTGTGGTGAATCGGCGAGGCACCGCGCCAACGCGGTAACAAAGACGCGTGGATGTTTATGCAGTCAATGGTGGGCGCGTCCAGGATCGACTTGGGCAGAATCTGGCCGAAGGCGGCGACAACAATCACGTCCGGTGCGAGGTCGCGAACCTGTTGCACCCATTTTTTAGCGCGAATCCGCTTGGGCTGAAAAACCTCAATCCCACGCGCAACGGCCGCTTGTTTGACCGGGCACGGCACGGGTTTGCGCGAGCGTGCCTTGGGTCGATCGGGCTGACAAAAAACAGCGCTCACGCGATGATGTTCGGCGAGCGCTTCCAAAGCGGGGACGGCAAAATCAGGCGTCCCCATAAAAACAATGTTCATGAATTCCAGGTACCGGCCTTTACACGTTTACTGACTTTTTTCTTAATCATGTTGCGCTTCAAATTGGAAACGCGTTCGGTGAACAAGACGCCGTTGAGATGGTCGATTTCGTGCAAGAAGGCACGCGCCAGAAACCCTTCGGCTTCAACTTCAACGAAGGCACCGGCAATGTTTTGTGCGCGGACTTTCACCATATTGGGCCGTTCCACCACGGTGATGATGTCGGGGAAACTCAAGCACCCCTCTTCCCCTTTCTGTTTGCCGTCGACCTCGAGTACTTCGGGGTTGATCAGGACAAACAAATCATCGGGGTTCTCACCAACCGAGAGGTCGATAATGCACACTTGTTTGCTGACACCAACCTGGGGTGCCGCCAAGCCGACGCCGTGTGCTTTGATCATGGTTTGGTGCATATCGGCCACAAAACGCGCCAATTCTTCATCGAAGACGGTAACTTGGTCCGCTACTTTTTCCAATACGGGGTCGCCGTAAACTACAATTTCCGCCATATTTAGTCCTCCGATTAGGCTTGCGTTTGCTCTTGCGGGCTGAAACGCGAGGCGTTTTGACTGACCCTAGTATAATAAATCGACTTGATCGATTCCATAACCGAGGGATGATCCTTGGTCAAACGGGTCAAATCATCACCGGACAAAATCAAGCAGGTCGTGGGCTCATCGGCCCGGACGGAGGCGTTGCGTGGTGCACCGGTTAGAAGCGAAGCTTCACCGACAAGGTCGCCTTCGCCAAGTTCGGCAACCGGCACCAAATCACCTTCTTTTTCAATTTCTACAACGACGCGACCCTCTGAAAGTAAAAACATTTCGCGGCCTTCGTCACCCTGACGTACCAAGTACTCGCCAGGCTCGTACTCACGCATATCCAGCGCCACCACAAAAGCCGTGAACACTTCCTTCGGCATGGTCCGAAACAAAGCCCAGTGACGTTGGTTTTCTTCCTCGGAAGCGGCTTCGAAGGGATTGACGAAATCTTCGTCTTCGTCGTCCAGGAAATGAAGCTCGCTGGTCATGCTGGTATCGGCCGGATCATCGTCGTCCTCGGCGGCGGGTGCCGCTACCGGCGCAACAGCGACCGGTTCGGGTTCCGGTTCCGGTTCGGGCTCCGCTTCGGCTTGTGGCGCGGGGCCGAGGTTACCAAACAGACCACCGTCATCGTCGTCGCCGCCGCCGGCGCCGCCAAACAGCGAATCAAGCGCATCGTCGACCGACTCGTAAGAAGATTCTGCTTTTTTGGTGGGCGTGGGCGCTTCTTCAATCGCCGCCTTAAAGACCATGCGATTGCCGGAATCATCGATGTCGGTCGGCTCATAAGCAGCCCTGGCTGCATGTAACTGCCCGGTGTCGGCATCTTTATCCGCCAACGCCGCTTTAAACGCCTCGACGCCGGCCAAGGTACGCGCCTTTTCGTCGGCGGGCACCTCGCTGCGCACCGGCGCATGATCGCCGGACGGCTCCGATTCGGGTTCGTCGTCGAGCGCAAAATCGGGTTGCTGCTCGGCCAAGGCGGCCGCCTGAGGATCGTCCTCGTCGTCGTCGCGCGTGAACCCGTAAGGATCATCCACGACATCCATTTCGGGAATGACTGGACCGGTGACGCGTTCCGGCCGTGCCGGCGCATCGCCCTCGGCGCCGTCGAAGTCGAAATCTAGACCGCCATCCTCGAAGCCGGGCACGTCGTCTTGATCGCTGTCTAAATCAAAAGAATCATCGGCATCGCTGTCGAACATGCCCATGTCGATATCGACATTCGCTTGACCCGCGCTTTCGTTTTCGCCGACTTGCGTGCGTAAATCCGTTTCGCCTGGTAAGGCATCGTCGTCGCTGTCCATGTCGATTAACGCATCGCCCGCTTCCGCCGCCAAACCCTCGACATAGGCGCGACGTGCCGCCTCAACTTCTTCGGGGTCCAGTGAGCCGCTGGCGTGTTCTTCTTCCCAGCGATTAATTTTGCGTAGGAAGCGTTCGTCGATCATGAACTTGGGCACTTTATCGTTGTAGGAGGCAAGTTTGTCCAAAATCATTTGGTCGTCGGGAAACAGGTTCAAGGCCTTCTTAAAGGCCGCGACGCTTTTGTTAAAAAAGCCCGCGTCGCCGTAGTGCTCCCCGACTCGGATGTACGTGGCTTTGGCATCGTCGAGTTTGCCCATTTTCGTCTGCACATTGGCAAGCTGCATCAACAAGGCGGGATCGGTTTGCTTCTTTTCCTTAATCAGCGCCTTAAAGCCCTTGAGCGCGCCTTTCAGGTCACCGGCAACCAACAACTCCTGCGGTGTCTTCTTTTTGCCAAATAAATTCCAGAATGCCACGCCGCCTCCTAAGTAAAGGCAAAATCTAAAACAAATCGCGATTCTAATTCATTCCGAAAGCATGCTGCAACGCGTTCTATCACAAAGCTCCGCTCCGATGACACCGGTCACTTGACAGCCTCAATCGGACACTTGCCCGGTTTAGCCGACCCAAGTCGACCGGCCGTGCCCGCCTCGGTCGCGTAAATCCATGTCCGCCGGGATGACTGCAGCCATTTAACCACAACCCTTTGCAACGACCCAGCAAAAGGCGAGGGAATAAGCTTCTCTCGCTAAAAATTTTCGCAGGTTCACGGCGATTTGACGCATTTTTGCGACAAATGGCGGGCTTAAGCGCCGGGTAAGGTGGCATGAAAACGGTCGATGAGGTCTAGAAATTGTTCCGGTTCTTCCAGTGGCAGGGTGTGTCCGGTTTCCGGGACCGAGGCTTCTACCACTTCACCCAGCCAACCACACAAATCGCGATGGTCCTGCATTCGCACCAGCGGATCCTCGTCGCCGCGTAAGACCAGTGCCGGCAGGTTAACGCGCGTCGCGTCCTCTTCCGAGGGCGGATAACGCAACATGCCTTCGAACAGCGCCGCCAAACCCTCCTCGCTGTTGCGCGAAACGGTGCCTTTGACGATGAGCTCCCAGTCTTGAAAGCGTTCTAGAATTTTGCGCCCGACAATCGTCGGCATACTCGTCCATGCCATGGCGCTGATGCCGCCACGCTTCAATGACTCGTACCAGGAGCGCACATAGGCTTGGCGCAACACCGTTTGTTTGCCGCCGGTGCTAACCAGAATCAGGCCGCCAAAACGCTCACCCATTTCGGCCGCGGCTCGTAAGGCAATGCGCCCACCGTGGGAAAAACCCATCAGCAGCGGTTGTTGCGTACCGGTCTGATCCAGTACGGAACGCAGATCGGCAACGTGATCGTCGATGTGGTAGGGCTTCGGCCCCATCGACGAGCGGCCCGTGCCGCGCGCATCAAAGAGAATCCAACGGTATTGTTGGAAGCGGCGCGCAATCCCACGCCAGTTGGCGCAGGTTTGACTTAAGCCGTTGCAAATCACAATGTCACGGTTGCCTTCACCGTGAACCTCAAAATGAATCCGTGGTGTCGTCAAACGCAACACTCCTTCCTTTGAAAACTGCACCGCCGCGAGGAACACCCTCGCCAAGGACCCACAGCGATCACGGTGCGCCGGTGCCTCGCCGGCGACAAAGCCGCGACACCCCCGTCCTTTTTAGGAATCGGACGAAACGCCGTGTTTGGCCAGTCGTCGTTCGAAATCTTCTACTTGTTTTTCTAATTTCTTGTTACGTCGTGACAACACAAATACATAACCGCTGATCATGATCCAGACCAATGAGTAGGCGGCAACTAAAAACATCAGGTGGTTGTTGGTAATTTGGCTAGTTTCCACGGTTCTTCTCCTTATGCCACGGGCCGTCTAGTGGCCTTCAAGCCGCAGCAATTGGGCGCGCAATTTCTTCAAGCGATCTTCGGTTAACATTTGCTTCACACCCTGGCGCCACAAGTAGATGTACAGCAGCGTGAACGCAAAAAGAGACAAATACAGAGCGATGTTCATGTCGGGATGGCGAATGCCGCTCTCGGCATCACCCATCACCACTGGTTTGGGGTGTTGGGTTTCGAAAATCCGCGTCGACATATAGACAAACGGCACCATCAAGGCTCCGACAATGCCGAGCACGGCACTGATGCGCGGCCGTTTGGAATCGTCGTCAATGTACTCGCGCAGGTTAACGTACGCGAAAAACACCAGCCACAGGACGAGTGTACTGGTCAAACGGGCGTCCCATGCCCAATAAACACCCCAGGTCGGCTTGGCCCACACGGGACCGGTGGTCAAGACAATCGAACAAAACACCAGACCGATTTCGCCGCTAACCAGCGACTTGCGATCCCAAATCAGATCGCGGCTGATCAGGTAGCGAATCGAACCGTACAACACGTAAAAAAACGCCAAAAAGCCCGGCCAAATGCTGCCCAGGTGAAAGTAGAAAATGCGTTGCACGTGGCCTTGTAAAGCGTCCGGCGGCGCAATGTAGAGCGCCCAAACCAGGGCCATTTGCATGACCGCGAATAAAACGACAAAATGGATCGTGTTTTTCATGCTCATGTCTCATTCCTCGAGCAAAAAATCGTAAAGCAGAAAACCCGCCGCCAAAAACACGACGTTCACCGCCACTAAAAACTGCAACCAATTATCAGCGGTTTTACCTTGCAAGGCCGCCTCGGTCGCATTCACCCCGGCAATTAAGGTCGGCACCACCAAAGGCAACTGCACCACCGGAAACAACACGTCTTTCATGCGCGTGTTGGCGGTTATCACAACCACCAAAGTCCCCACCGCCGTGAACGCCAGGGTGCCTAACACCAGGGCCGCCAGCAGCGCTCCCGAATTCTTGCCGATATCGGTATGGTAGAACAAGACCAAAAGTGGCAATAACAAGAGCTCCATCACAATTAATAGCAGTGCGTTGCTGCACACCTTGGCCAAATAAAGCCAGCCCCCCTCGACCGGCGCCAAAATCAACGCACGGTAACAGCCGTTAACCATTTCCGATTGGTGCGTTCGATTAAGACCAATGGTTCCCGAAAAAAGGATGCACAACCACAGCGCCCCGGAACTCATGGCTTCCAACTGAACACCGCTGGTTTTAGAGGCATAAAAGATGACCATCAACAGAATCACGCTAAACAGAAACGATGAAATGAAGATTTCCCGCGAGCGTAATTCACGCCGTAAATCTTTGCGCAAGACTGCTGAAAAGACACTGAGAACTTGCCCGCTCACGCCGACGCCTCCATGCTCGAGCCTTCGCACAGCTTGATGTAGGCTTCGTAGGTTAAATCGCGTTTTTGCAAGCTATGTAACAAACGCCCGCGATGCAAAATCCAAAATCGGTTGGCCAATTCGTAGCCCAACCGCAAATGGTGGGTCACCAACACCCAACTCATTTGATCGTCGGCAAACAGCGCTTTCATGCGCTCGACACCGCCGCGATCCAGGCCGGAAAAAGGTTCGTCCAAAAACAGCAGCTTCGGTTGCGGCAACAAGGCCCGCGCCAAACTCAAGCGCTGCTGCATGCCGCGTGAACAGGTGCGAAACAAGCGGTCGCCAAAATCGCTCATGCCAACCTTATCGAGCAACTCGCGCAGCGCGTCCTCAGATAAGTTACGCTGATAGAGCCGGTTAATAAAACGCAAATTCTCCAGGGCGGTCAAGTCCGGGTACAGCATCGGCTCGTGGGAAAGGAAGCTGAGATGGTCGCGCAGTTTTTTGACGTCGTCACAGGTCTCACCCGCAAGAGAAAAGGTCAGCTCACCCGAACTGGGTTTGCTTAAGGTCGCCAACATGTGTAACAAGGTCGACTTGCCCGCGCCGTTGTGGCCTAAAATCGAAATACGGTCGCCTGGCTCAATTGCTTCGCTCACCCGCCACAGCGCAATCGTCTCCCCGAACTGTTTGCTGAGCTCGTGGAAACGGATCGACAGCGTCACGACAACGATTCCGCGGTTTGGCCGCTTGAGGACGCGCCACCCTCAGCCGACGCCGCTTCCTCGTGCTTTACTGCCGCACCGCATTCAATACAGTAATGAAAACTGACTTTCAGCAAGGCGCCGCAGGCACAGCGACTTTGCGTTTGACCTTCGGGGTTTTCGCCCAGCACGCGTTCTACCTTGGCCAATTTCTTCAACAACCCGGTTTCGATATTGTTGAAGTCGTCTCCCTCAATCTCGCCCGCCGCTTTTTTGTCGTACAAATCGCCCAGCGCATTCATGATTGAGCGATGCCGTTCAAGCAATAACTCAAAATCCAAGCGGCGCGAACGGCCGGTTTGAATCAACGGAAAACCAACCCAAGCAAGGATGAAAATGGTCAGAAAGATAATGAGGTACAGGGTCATGCGGTTGCCTCCGCGCCGCTCGGCACTTTAACTCGAGCGCGCGCGCGTGTTTTCTCGGGAACCAGAGCCACCATCGTGCCAATTACCATCATGCCGGTACCAATCCAAATCCAGATCACCAAGGGGTTTACGTAAATGTGAAACACGCCGATCGGGTGTTCCTCGGTATGGTTTGGCGCCGGTCCGGCAACCACGACGTAATAATCGCGCAACCAACCGACGTGGATGTCGACCTCACTCGCCTGCGATTGCGACGCCTTGTAGAAGCGCTGTTCCGGCCGGAACCGCTCAACCACGCGGCCGTTTTTCATCAGGTTCACGTTGGCCACGTACGAGACGTAATTCAAATCATCGTCTGTTTGGATGTCTTCCACCTGGAACAGAAAGCCACCGACTTCCATCGTTTCGCCCACACCCAGTTCCATTTTGTCCTGGTGGTTAAAGGCGGCACCCGTTACGCCGAGGCCCATCAACAACACGGCAAAGTGGGTGATGTACCCCCCGTAACGACGGCGATTCATGCGCACCAACGAAGCCAAAGCCACCGGCAGCGCTTCACCGGCGCGTTGCGCGCGGCGTCGACCGGCAATCCAAAATTCTTCAATAATGGTCACCAACAAAAAGGCCAGCACGGCAAAGGAAATCGAGGAGATCGCCGCCCCCGGGCTCAGCAGCAAACAGGCAACGAACACAACGATCATGGCAATTGTCGGTTTGAGGAACCGCTCGCGGGCCTGGCGTGCGCTGGTGCGTTTCCAAGTCAAAATGGGGCCGATCGCCATCAGCAACATCAGGCCGATGAAAATGGGCAGCATTACTTCGTTGTAGTACCCGTGACGCAGTTCTTGTTTTTCGTTTGTCATCCACTCGGTAATCATCGGCCAAACAGTGCCCAATAAGGTCAAGTCACACAGAGCCGCGAACAAAACATTGTTAAACAGCAAACTGACTTCGCGGCTGGACATCGACTCGTATTGGTTGTCGTCGACCAACTGATCGCGCCGGGCAACAATCACAATGATGCTCAGGATCGCGTTAACGATGATGTAGGCCAAGAAGTAGTTGCCAATATCGCTTTCGGCAAAAGCGTGAACCGAGGAAATCAAGCCGGAACGGGTGATAAAGGTCCCGAACATGCACATCAAAAACGAGCTCACCAGCAGCATGACGTTCCAGACCTTAAACATGCCGCGTTTTTCCTGAGCCATAATCGAGTGAATAAAGGCGGTTGCCAAAAGCCAAGGCATAAAGGAGGCGTTTTCCACCGGATCCCAAGCCCAATAGCCGCCCCAGCCCAGCTCCATGTAGGCCCAAGCCCCACCGAGCACGATGCCGACACCGAGAATTAGCCAGGCCACCAGTGTCCAGTTGCGAATCATCGGCAACCAATCGCGGCCGTCGAGCCGGGCGATTAAGGCTCCCAAGGTGAGCGCAAAGGGAAAAAGGAAGCCAATATAGCCGAGGTACAGCATGGGTGGGTGAATGATCATGGCCCAGTGCTGCAATTGCGGGTTCAAACCGGCGCCGTCGCGCGGTACCACTTTTTGCCAAACGCCGGCGACTTCCTCACCCCACAGTTGGAAGGGGTTGGAGACCACGTTGTTGATCACCAGGAAAAAGGTCAAACAAAGGCCGACAAAAAAGAGCGCCCAAGTCGTCATGAAACGGGGCGCTTTGCGGGTGAAGTACAGAAAAAACAGGTTGTAGACGGCGAGAATGGTCGTCCACCACAGCAACGAGCCTTGGCTGCCGGCCCAAATAGCAGTGAGTTTAAAAATTTGCGGTAGGTGTTTGTTGGAATGACTCTGAACGTAAACAACTTGAAAGGCGTCGTTTTGCAGAAGAAAACCAAGCGCAAATACGGCAAAAAAAATCATCAGCGTCATGGCCAGATAGGCGCGAACGGTTGCTTTGCGAAAGCGTTCCGAGGCCGTCAAAGCGCCGATGAGGGCGGAGACGGTGCCAAACGCGGCCAAGGCCAGCGCCAGCATAAGGGCGTAATTGCCGTAATCGGCCATCGGCCAATCACCCGCCAAACGCACGTCCGGCGTGGCGGCTTCGTCCGAACCCGTTGCCGCCAAAACGGCGGCGAGAATGAGATTAATCATGAAATGGTTACTCCCCTGGCGCGGTCACACGCAAACAAGACGTGGCCAAAAAACCACACACGACCGCCCCAAAAACCCGCGCGTCCTCACGGACGAGGGCGCCGGGGACCTGCTTATTCTTTGGCGTCGGTCGGTTGTTTGTCGGCCGCCGTCGTTGGCGCCGATTGGGCGTCGGCTTTGGCCGTATCACCTGCGTCTGCAACCTGGGTGACCGATCCATCACCCGTTACGGGCGCCGCATCGTTTTGCGCGACGGGTTGCGCCTGTTCACCGTAGGCCGAATCGCCTTCAGCTTGAGGATAGCCGCCTTGACCGTCGGCTAAATTTTCATCCAAACCCGCCTCGTACTTGGAAGCACACTTGGCTTGCAGGTGTTCGGCAACAAAGACGCCGTCACGGCGCATCGTGCCGTCAACGACCGCTTCGGCCCGATCCTTGAACATATCGGGCAACGGCGCTTCGCCTACATAGTGGACAACCACCTCGGCGTCTTCTTCGTGAATGGTAAAAATGACGGGTCGTTCGTTAATTTTGCTTTTAATACTGCCGGGAACAATGCGGCCTTTGACGCGCAAGTTCATGGTGTAGACGCGGTCACCGAGTGCGGCAAGCTCGTTTGCTTTATAGAAATAATTGGCATCTTTAAGGTTAGCCGTCACCAACCAGCCAATCGCGCCGAAGATCATCAGAAGCGGTATAAGGATTTTAACTTTCATGATCGCTCTCCAACCACTGGATCCAACAGTAGCTCTATTCCTGCACAATCTACAGGGTAAACTAAGGAGGGTCAACGAAATCCGGTCGCGAAGGCGACGGGATGTGATCTTGGACCGACGGGACGCCGTCGCCAAAACGCGTCGTACCCAACCGGCGAAGGGCAAAAAAACGACAAAAACGCCGTCGCGTTTTGCAGACGGTGACGCCAAAAATGCGTCGACCGGCAACCTGGACAGGTCTTTTCGCATGGGCATTATATTAAAGTAGCGCGACACCGTCCGTGACCAAGTTTAACGCCCCTTTTTGCGGGACTCGGTTAGAATGGGGGGATTTTTTGGGGAGGTCCCATGCGTTCGTTCACTCGTTTGCCAGGCGTTATTCTGATCGGTTTCTTTTTTGTCGCCTGGTCAACCGCCGGCTTTACTGTTGAAGTGACCCTTGAAGACGGCACCAACGGCGGACCCGGCAGCGCCGACAGTGTTCAGTTAATTCATCTGGCCGCGGGCATGACACCGGTCGCCGCCGTCGCCGAAGCAAGCGAACGCGTCACCCTGACCCACGACGGCAATTTTGGTGACGGCCGTTATTTAGTTCAGGTGCGCAAGGGCGCCGCCGTTTACACGGAAAGCCTGACCAATGTAGAACAACCGGTACAGGTCACGGTTTACGACAACGCCGACAGTGTCACGACCCGTGCCGCCGTGGGATCCTTGGCACTGTATGTCCAGCACCAAAACTTGGATCTCGGTATGTTCATTAACGTGGACAACATCAACAAACCGCCCAAAACGCTGGTACGCGACGGCGCCACCTTCCAGTGGCCGCTGATTCCGGGTTATCGCGGCGTTGAGATCAGCACCCGCCGTGGAAAAATGCCACTCAAACAAAGCCCGCTCTTCGACGGCGACATGGTCGGCCTCAATTATCCGCTGCGTCCCGGCCGCACTCAAATTATGGTGCGCAGCAACCACGTCTACAACCCCAGCGACGATTCCAACATCTACCGCATTCCCCTCCTGGAAGATCAAAAGGCGATGCACATTTTGGTGATGCCCGCCAATTTAGAATTAACCGGTGAAGGCGTTACCTTCGTCGAGATTGACAAGGTCAACGACTTGCGCTTGTACGAGTGGAAACGCGGCCCGGAGCAGCAGGTGCTCGAACTCAACTTGGTTGGCAAAGCAGAACCCAAGCCCAGCGCGGAAGGCGCCCAAAACGCCGCCAAAGAAGCGCGTCCGGAAGGCGAACAACGCAACTTTAAGCGCCTGCCCAACCAACTCAGTCACGATCGCATCAAGATCATCGGCGCCGTGCTCGGCGCCCTTTGCTCACTGGCGGTGGTGGGTTTGTTGCGGCGCTAGACCCGGCTCCGGCGGTTGGCTTAACCCGCCCCGGCCAAACAGATATCGTCGTTTTGCCCGATAGTGCTATCATGGCACTCATCACAGCCAAACCTAACGCTTCTCGCGATCACGACCGCCGCCCCAAGGCCGTAGCGGTCCTTGCCGATGCGACAGGGTTTGAGCGTCCCGCCGCCGGTGCGCGGCGGATGACGGGAGAATGCGACCATGGTGCATCTTCAGGCGCCGGCCCGCGACCTAGCGCGGGTTTGGTTGCTGCTTTTGGGATTCGTGTTTGGCTCACCCGCCGCAGCACAAGTCGAAGTATTTCCGCTGGAAGTGCTCACCACCGAACAAGGCCTTTCCCACGGCACCGTGTGGTCGGTGGCCATGGATCGCCAGGGCTTTTTGTGGATCGCCACCTCCGGCGGGCTCAACCGGTTTGACGGCTATGATTTCAAAGTGTTTCGGCGCACGCTTTCCGTCCACTCTTTGCCCGATAACTTCATTCGCTACGTGCTGCCCGAAAAAGACGACAAACTGTGGCTCGGCACGGCCTCGGGCCTCGCTTTATTCGATACCGCCACAGGCCATACGGTCAATTTCCGCCACCCCAACAGCACCGAACACCAAACCTATCGCGACTTTATCAATTGTTTGGTGCGCCTGCCCGACGGGTTACTGGCGGTCGGCACCGATCGCGGTCTCAGCCTTTTCGATCACGCGAGCGGCACCTTTAAGACACCGAAGACCACCGCCGCCGTGGCCCGGGTCATTAACGAAGAACGCATTCGCTGTATTTTGCGCAACAAGGACGGCACCCTGTGGATTGGCACCGATTTGGGTTTAATCCATTACGACCCGCGCAGCGGTGACGGTACCCACTACCGCGCCGACGGCCCGGAAGGCCGCGCATTGACCCACAACCAAGTGCGCTCCATCCACCTCACGCCCGACGACGGTCTCTGGATCGGCACCTCACGCGGCCTCAACCAACTGGACAGCCAAGGCCGTATCCACCATTATCTCGCCGAAGACCGCGGGACCCGCTACCTCAACGATAATTGGGTCAACGTGATCACCGGCGATGAAGCCGGTCGCTTGTGGGTTGGCACCCGATCGGGCGGCGTCAGTTTGATTCATCCCAAAACCGGTAAGGTCGACTTTTTTTCGACCGCGGTCGATCAGGGCGGTTTGCCCAGCAACAATATCGTCTCGCTAATGCTGTCCAACAAAGGGTTGTTGTGGATCGGCACCTACAAAGCCGGTTTGGTGAAACTCGACTTAAAAACACAAAAGTTCCGCAGCTTCGTGGTCCAGCAAACCGAGCAGCAAACCAAGGAAAGCATTGCAGCGCTGTATTTGGAGGAGCCGAATCGCTTGTGGTTGGGCAACCTCGACGGGCTGATCGTGCATGATCGCAACAATGACGACATTCGCCACTACCACCACGACCCCAATGATCGCGGCAGCCTCTCGGCCAACTCCGTGTTGACGATCAGCGGCGGTGATCCCGGCGACATTTGGGTCGGCACGTACGGCGGTGGGCTCAACCGTTATCTGCCACAAAGTGATCGCTTCGAGCGCATCGCGGTGGGGACGGAAGACAACGGCGCCACCGGGCAAGGCGTGGTCAACACGTTGTATTGGGATGCGGCCAAGCGCCGACTGTGGATTGGAAGCCGGGCCGGGTTACAGGCCTATGACGCGCAAACGCGGCGACTGACCGAGTGGCCCTTCCCCGATAGCGCCGCCTTCCCGCAGGAAAACCGCATCGCCGTCATTAGCCCCGGTCCGGAAGGCGTGCTGTGGATTGGTACCAACGGCGGCTTTTGTAAATTCGTGCCGGAACGCGGTGAGTTTCGTCGTTTCCGCCACGACCCCAAGGACCCCACCTCAATCAAACACGACTCGATATCGGCGATTTTAGAGGACGACGAAAAAATTGTTTGGGTCGGCACCAATAACGGCTTATCGCGCTTTGATCCATGGAGTCAAACCTTTACCACGATCACTGTCGGCGGTTTGGACAACCTGTGGATAAACGGCATTTTACAAGGCCGTGCGGGCGAATTGTGGATTACCACCAACGCCGGGTTAATGATGTTTACGCCGCCGGAGCGGGTGCGCGCCTACGACCAATTGGACGGTTTGCAGAGCAAGGAGTTCCTGCCAGGCGCCCATTTTCGCGGGCGACGCGGCGAAATTTTGGTGGGCGGCGTCTTGGGCTACAACAGCTTTTTCCCGCGCGAAATGTTGATCAACCCCCATATTCCCAATGTGGCCATCACCAGCTTTCGCATTTTTGATCGCGAAGTCCCCATGAACCAAATGTTGGACGAAGAGAACCGCCTGCTCATTCCCCACAGCGAAAACTTCTTTTCCTTTAACTTCTCGGCGCTCGACTTTACCGCCCCCCATAAAAACCGTTACGCCTTTAAACTCGAAGGATTCGACGACCGTTGGAACCAAAACTCGGGGCGCCGTTACGCCTCCTACACCAACTTGCCCAGCGGCGATTACCGTTTTCGGGTCAAAGCGTCCAACAACGACGGCGTATGGAACGAGGAAGGGGTGGTGATTCCACTGCGCATCGTGCCGCCGTGGTGGCAGCGTGACAGCGTCTTACTCACGCTGATGCTGTTGGCCACGCTGTTGGCGTTGATCGGCTACCGTTACCGCGTACGCGATCTCAAGCACCAGCAACGGCGTCTGACCCACGAGGCGGATCGCCATACCGACGCGTTGCGCGGCGCTCACCAACGCTTGGCCGAGGAGGTACGCAAGGCAGGTATCGCCGAAATGACCACCGGCGTGCTGCACAACATTGGCAATATCTTGACCACGGTTTCGACCTCAACAAACGAGCTGCGTACCATCCTGACACGCTCCAAAATGGAGCAATTCGCCATGGTCAACAAAATGCTCGACGACGAGCGCGGCCACATCCCACGCTTTTTTCAAGAAGACCCCAAGGGCAAGCTGATTCCCGAATTTCTCACCAAGGTGGCGCGACAGTTTGAGCGCGAAAGTCAGGCGGTGTATCTGGAAACCGAGAAACTGCTCGACAAGGTTGCGCTCATGGCCCAGGCGGTGTCAATGGAACAAAGTTATGTTTCCAGTTTTGACCGCAAGGAACAGGTCGACCTGACCGAGCTGATGGACAACGCACTGTCCATGCTGGAAAGCTCGCTCAAGAAACGCAACATTCAGGTGATGCGAAGTTACGACACCACCCCGCTTTGCAACCTGGAAACCGTTAAGCTGGTGCACGTGATCACCAACCTGATCAACAATGCGGCCGATGCGCTTAACCAAAAGGGACCCAACGCCGAAGGGCGCTGGATCAAGGTGGTGGTGAGACCGCGCAACGGCGAGTACAACGAAATTCAAATTATCGATAACGGTTGCGGGATCAGTCGCGCGAACATGGCCCGTTTGTTCGAATTTGGCTTCACCACCAAGAGTACCGGTCACGGCTTCGGCCTGCATTCATGTCGCGTTACCATGAAAGAAATGGGCGGCGATATTACGATTGAAAGCGAAGGAGAAGGCAAGGGTTCGACGATGACCTTAACCGTCCCGATCACGTCGAGCCGGGTCAGCCGCGAGGCCGGCACCGCCATTTAAGCGTGTTGGCGAAACGGACATTAGCCGCAAACGATTCCTCGCTTGTGGTTCCTAATGTGAATATAATGAACGACAGTATCGTTCGGCGAAAACATCACCACGGCTGTATGCTGTTTTGGCAACGGCTGGGACGGATGCAGGCTAGATCCGTTGGGGTTGGCGTTACGTCGGGCGGCGAGATCGAAGGTTCAAGCGGCATGCCCAACCATTGTTCAGGCATGCGTCGCAGGTGCCCTACGAAGCGGACCGGACGACCATCGATTTCAAGCCCGCGACCAGAACGAATCGGGTTGATTTTTGCGGAGTTAGACACCTTCCTATGGAACAAATCGGCAAATACCGTATCACGCGCGAATTGGGGAAAGGCGGCATGGGTACCGTTTACCTCGGCGAAGATACGGTGATCGGTCGCCAGGTCGCGATCAAAATCATCAAGGACGAAGTTCGCGAGGACCAGGAACTCAAGGAACGTTTTTTTCGCGAAGCCAAGTGGGCCGGAGGTTTGTCACACCCCAACATCACCGTGGTGTACGACGTCGGCGAGCAAGAAGGGCGTCCCTACATTGTGTTGGAGTACCTGACCGGTCAGGATTTAAAAACGCTGATCCACCGTCGTGAAACCCTGACCCTGATTCAAAAAATCGACATCGCCTTGGAAATGCTGGCAGGCCTGGAGTTTGCCCACACCAAGGAAATCACCCACCGCGATATTAAACCGGACAACATTCGGATCATCGACGGCAACCACGTCAAAATTATGGATTTCGGCATTGCCCGCCCCAAAACCAGTGACCTCACCGAAACCGGGATGGTCATGGGCACACCCGCCTACATGTCGCCGGAACAGATCACCGGCAAAAAGCTCGACCCACGCTCCGATATATTCTCGTTCGGGGTGGTTTTTTTCGAATTATTGAGCTACCGCAAGCCCTTTACCGGCGACTCCACCACCACCCTCGCCTATCAAATCCTGCTGTACGCCCCTCACAAGCTCAACCTCAGTGAAGACGAACAACAATTTGTCGAGCCGCTGCAACAACTGCTCAACAAGTGCATGAAGAAAAACGTCGCCGACCGCTATCAATCCTGTACCGAGGTGATTCAGGACCTAAAAGAGATCCGTGAAATGATGGTCTCCAACCGCATTACGGATCGCGTCTTTTTGGAAAACCTCAAGGAACACTCGGTCCAGACCATCATCAGCCGTGGTCGTGAATTGATCAGCGACGCAGAATTTGATAAAGCGCGCCAAGCCTTTGCCTACGCGCTGGAACTGGACCCCGAGCTATTGGAGGCCAAGGAAGAACTGGCCGGTCTTGAGAACCGCACCGAGCACCGTAAAAAAGTCGGCGAGTTGCTGGCCCAAGCGGAAACCCATTCGATTCGCAACGATTTCGACCAAGCTCTCGACACGTACCACAAGGTCCTCGAAATCGACCCCAAAAACGAGGAAGCACTTAAAAACCTCGATACCCTGCAAACGCGACTGGCCAACCTCACCTCGAAAGCCAATAAAACGACGTCGATGAAACGCTCCAATCCGGTGATGTACGCCATGGTGGCCATGATGGTGCTGGCCGCACTGATCGCCGGCGGTTACATGCTGACGCGACCGAGTGAGCCGGACGACGAGGCGCTGTTCAGTGACACGACCTCGGCTGAAACAACAGATTCGCCAACGACAACGCCGCAGGACGACCTGGCGACCGGCACCGGCGAGCAAGCGAACGACCAAACCACGGCGCAAACAGCGGCGCAAGACAACGCGACAACGCAAGGCAATGCCGCCACGACCCCTCCACCGGCCGAGGCTCCCCCCGAAACGGTCGATACCGCCGCCGAAGAAGCGGCCAAACAAGCGGCCCTCGCCAAAGCGGCCGCCGCGAAAACGGAACAGCTCAAGGGCTTGATCGAGGAGAACGAGACGTTATTGCGCCAAATTGTGCTGCAGAAAACGCGAACCAGAGCCGTCGACGGTGCCGAGCAAACCAGTGCGTTTCGCAACGCCGCTCAACTGGAACAGCGTGGCCGCGGTTACGCCGCCAAAGATCGTCTGGAAGAGCTCGAAAAAGCGCAACGGACGTTGCGTCAAGCGCTGGAAGGCTATCGCAACGCGGCACGCACCGCCACCGAAGCCCAGCAACAGCGCGCCCAAGCCGTAGAAGGCTTGATCAAAAAGGTGGAAAAGGCGCGGGCGGCGGTTGCCGGCAATGACAGTGATCGCAACGGCTTGGTTGTTTTTAAGGAAGCCGAAATCTTGCAAAAGCAAGGCGTGCAGGCCTTCCAACGCGGTCAGTTGAACCAAGCGACGGAAGCCCTACAAACGGCGGAACGAAAATACACGGAAGCCCAAAGCCTCATGTTCCGCAATCTCAGTGATCGCACCGAAGCGGCCCGTCAAGCCATGCAAGAAGCGCGTTTCAAAATCGAAGGCGACGCGCGCAAAAGCGCGGAATTCACCAAAGCCCAAAATTTGGTCAACCTGGCTCAGGACGCCGAAAAACAAGGCAAGTTTGCCCGCGCCGTCAAAGTTTATGGCGAGGCCGCTGTTCTGTTTGAAAAGCTGGCAGCAACCCAATCGCGAACGACCGCCGCTAAAGCCGAGCCGGCCAAACCCGAGGTCAACCGGGAAGAACAGATTAACGCCTTCATCGACACCTATCATCAACTGTTTGAAAATGGAGATATCTCCAAACTTTCCAGCCACATGAGCTTTAGCAACAGCGAGCGCTCCAACTGGGGCCGCTTCTTTGAAAGCGCCGACCAAATTCAGCTCGATATTCTTGATCGTCACATCGATTTACGCGGCACGACCGCGGATGTTAAGCTTAAGCTCAAGCTCTCCTACTACAACAAAGCGAGCCGAAAATCGGAGGAACGCGAGTTTCCCTTCAATTACCGACTCAGCCAAAATGCCGGCACCTGGAAACGCGTCCAATAGCGACCGCTCCGGTCCATCTTGGCAAGCTAGTTTGTTGCGGGGGATGTGCCTGATCGAAACGGGCCGTCACCACGCCCAACGCAGCGCAGTGACGACCGGCGTCATTCAAGCAAAAACGCCTAAAAACCACGGGTTTAACCGGTTTTTTCGGTCGTTTTCTGCTATGGTGGGGCCGATCCAGGCTCCGATTCGATCCAACACCCTATGGACGCGCGGTGTGACACCATGCCCGTCGACGGCGGCTCTTTTTGCATTGAGGTACCATCATGACCCCTATTTTTCGTACGTTGTTTTGCCTTTTCATTCTCGCGAGCGTACTCCCCGCCCAAGCCCAGCTCGACCGGGTTTTCGACAATGTCTTCAATGAAATTCTCGTTAACCGACTGCAACTCAGTCCCGGTCAACACGGCGACCACTTTCGCGAAGCCGCCTTTGTCGCCAACGAGCAGTTGGCACCGTCGCTCAACACCGCCATTACCAACAACGTATCGTCATTTCCCAACAGCAACACCTCGATTGGGGTAACTTTTAGCTTTGAGTCCGGCGCCCCGGAAAAAATACGCCGCGCCATCGGGCCGGTCTTCGGTGAGACGGCAACCACGCTCGGTAAAAAACGGCTCAACCTCGGCATGAACACGAGCCGACTGGCCATGGATAATTTCCGCGGCATGGACACGCGCAACCTGACCTTTACCTTTACCCACGTCGATGTGACCAATGACGGTACCCTGGGCGAGAATCCCAGTGAAAGTGACACCATTGATGTGCGCTTGGGTCTGGATGTCGATGCCACTATCTACGCCTTTTACGCCAGCTACGGCCTCACCGACCGCCTCGATGTCAGCGTCTCGGTGCCTTATATCGATATCGCCCTGGACGGGACCGCCGTCGCCGAGGTCTCGAGTTTTACCTTGGCGAACTTGGGCATGGCCAACCACCACTTCGGCGATAACCCGCAAAGACCGGTCCTGCAAACCGAAGTGCCCTACAAAGACAGCGCCGCCGGGCTCGGCGATGTCTCTTTGCGGGCCAAATACAACGCCTTCACCACCGACCGCTTCCAACTTGGTTTTTTCTTCGATTACCGCTTTGACAATGGCGATGAAACCAACTTTCTCGGTACCGGCGCGAACGAGTTCCGGCTCGCTCAAGTCTTGTCCGGTGGCAGCGATCAATACCAGTATCTGATCAACCTGGCTTTCGAAAAACGTCCAGGTGAGCAGGACAGTGATGAAATCGAACTGCTGGTCGGTTTTAACAACGAGGTTGGTAACGGCTTCGCCTGGGCCATTGAACTGATTGCCGACTACGACATCAACGATCTCGAAGCGATTGAATTACTGGAAGGCTCCGTTGAAATCGTCGATCGCTCCGGCGACGCCCTTTACCCGCGCCAGGTTGACTTGTCCAATATCCCCGAACGCAACGACGACAATTCGATCAACGCTTCCTTGGGCTTGCGCTGGGCACCGACCGATAAACTGATCTTTGTCGGGAACCTCCTGATCCCCGTCAACGACGCCGGGTTGCGATCCAACGTCGTCGCTACCGCCGGTTTTGGCTATAACTTCTAATTCCCGCCGGCGGCGGTCGACACCCGCCAAAGCCGCTTAACCGCAAAGGACCCCGCATGTTGCTCCTGCAGCTCCTCACGTTGCTGATGCTCGAACCCGACACGGCGCCGGTTTTTTCTAACCTAGGCTCTAACGACGGTTTGTCGCAAAGCACCGTGTGGAACACCCTGCAGGACGAGGTCGGCTTCATTTGGATCGCCACCTCCGAAGGCCTCAACCGCTATGACGGCCATCAATTCAAAATCTACAAACATGACCCGGCGGACCCCAACAGTTTGGCCGACAACCAAATTCGAGATATGTGTCTGGGACGCGAGGGTGAGGTTTGGCTGGCAACCGCGAACGGACTGAGCCGCTACAGTCCCAGACAGCGCCGCTTCGAAAGCTATCGCAATCGTCCCGGCACCCCCGACAGCCTCAGTTACAACTACACTATTTGCCTCGCCAAAAGCAGCGATAGCTTGTGGATTGGGACACGTGAGGGCCTCAACCGCATGCGTTTGGACACACCCGGTAGCTTTCAACGCTTCCGCCACGATCCGCAAGACCCCGATAGTCTCAACCACAACGAGGTGCGCGGTATTTTGGTGGATCGCGCCGGACGGGTCTGGATCGCCACCTTCGGGGGTCTTGCGCGCTTCGACGAAACAACCGATACCTTTATTCGGTATCCCGCCTCGCCCAAAGGATTAAGCCACAACCAGGTGCGTGCCCTGGCCGAAGACAGCGAAGGTTTCATTTGGGCCGGTACCAGTCACGGCCTCAACCGTTTCAATCCCGAGACCGGCTCATGGCAACGGTTCTTCGCCAACCCATCCCAAGCCGACGCCCTCACCGACGACTGGATCAACGTTTTGGTCTCCGACCGTGAAACCGGGCTGTGGATTGGCACCAAAGACGGCGGTCTCAACCTTTACGACTCTGTCAGCGGCGGTTTCAGCCATTACAACCGCAACCCCGGTTTGGAAAACACCATTGCCGGCAACAACGTGATTTCGTTGTTTATCGACCGCGCCCGTATGTTGTGGATCGGGACCTTCAGTGCGGGTGTCTCCAAACTCGACCTCAAAGCCACCCAAATTCGCAAAATCGATTTAACCGACAAAGGCATTGAAGCCAAAGAAGTCCAAGCCATGTTTTTGGCCCGCGATGAGACGCTATGGGTCGGCACCCAATACGGCCTCATCGAGCACAACCAACGCGAAAACCGCACCAAGTTACACAGCTATAACCCCGAACGCAAAAACAGCCTTTCCGAAAACCAAGTGCTCTCCATTCAAGCCGATATTCAAGGCCGTATTTGGGCCGGGACCTACAGCGGCGGCTTAAACCGTTACCTCGGTGGCGGCAACTTTAAACACTACCGTCACCGCGAGGACGACCCAACCAGTTTGCCCAACGATATCGTGTTATGCCTGATGCTGGACAACGGCGGTAACTTGTGGCTGGGCACCCGTCTGGGTTTGAGCCGATACGTGCCAAGCGCCGATCATTTTGCCGCCGTCCCCATCCCCGACAAAGAACTGGTCAGTCGTCGTCAGCGCGCGGTCATTACCATGCGGGAAACCAAGGACGGCGCCTTGTGGCTCGGTACCGACGGTGGCGGCGTCATCCGCTTCCATCCACGGACCGGTGATTTCACCCGCTATCGCCAGAACATCCACAAACCCAACACACTGCGGTCGGACGTCGTCAATGCGATTCACGAGGATCGCGAAGGCCGTTTGTGGCTCGGCACCAACGCCGGCCTGACCCGCTACGACCCCGGCCATGAAACCTTCACTACCGCCGGCAAAGCCCAGGGTTTACCCTCGACCACGATTTACTCGATTATCGCGGGCGACAATGACGCACTGTGGATTAGCACCAACCAGGGGATTTTCCGATATTTGCCCGAAGGGGACGCCCACGACACACGTCACTTCGACGTTTCCGACGGCTTGCAGAGCAATGACTTTTTTCGCGGTGCAGGGTTGCGTGATCCCAACGGCAACATCTACTTTGGCGGCATAAACGGCGTCAATGTGTTTCATCCCGCCAACCTGCGCTACAACGAGTACGAGCCCCCGGTGGTGTTGACCTCGTTCCGCATTTTCGATGAGCCGGCCCCCTTACCCGGCGATGTCGCCTACTTGGAAACATACCGACTCAGCTACAAACAGAATATGATTTCGTTTGAGTTTGCCGCCCTCGATTACAGTGCCCCGCAAAAAAACCAATACGCCTACATGCTCGAGGGCTTCGACAGTGAATGGATCTACAGTGGTTCCCGCAACTACGCTTCCTACAGCAACCTCGACGGCGGCAAGTACCGGCTGCGAATTAAAGGCGCCAACAACCACGGCAAGTGGAACGAAGCCGGCTTGGACGTCGCCTTAACCGTGACGCCGCCCTTTTGGCGAACCACCTGGTTTCTTTCCATTCTGATTGCGTTGGTGGTCCTCATCGCGCTTTTCTCGCAGCGCTACTGGATCAAACTCATGAACAAACGCAATGACAAGTTGCAGGACTTGGTGGAAACCAAAACCTTTGAATTGGAGCAGGCCAAACAAAAGCTGCTGGAGACCGCCCACCAAGCCGGTATTTTTGAAATAGCCACCGGCGTTCTGCGCCAAATCAAAGGCCGTTTAGAAAGTGTGAAAAACGAAATTAAAGCCATTCAGACAGGCAATCAACGCGAAGACATGGCCGAAATCGGCTTTCTCGCCGCCGAGGCTCGTCACATCGCCGCCGGCGAAACCCAAACGACGCCGCCCGACCAACTCGTCGACGACATCAAGCGCTTTCAAACGCGCCTGCAAAACAGCCGTATTGAGGTCGCCAACGCCGTGCAACGGCTCATCGAAAAAGTCGAGGCCATGAAGGACACCATTGCCGTCCAACACCAGTACGCCACCACGCCGCTTTATCATCAGGACGTCAACCTGATTTCCCTGGTGGAAGACGCCGTGCGGCTGGAATCGGCACGCATCAGCAGCCTCGGCGTGGAGATCCACAAAAATTTCGATATCGGCTCCGACGCGCGGCTCCCCAAAATCAAATTGCTGCACGTATTAACCCAAGTGATTCGCAACAGTCTGGATGCGCTGGAAGTCAGCGACGCCGTCATCTTGCGCATGCGCATTGCCATCGATAAAGAACCCGACGGCCGCATCCGCATCATCATCGAAGACAACGGCTGTGGCATTGAGCCGGAACACTTGGAGCGCGTTTTCACGGCAGGCTGGACGACCAAAACGGATCGCCACGGTTTCGGTTTGCACGAATCGGTGAACGCCATGCGCGAAATGAGCGGCGAATTCCTGATCGAAAGCCCCGGCAAAAACCGCGGCACAAAGGTCACCTTGCTGCTGCCTTACGCCTGAAACAAGTCAATCTAAACGCGGCTTTCAGAACCCACGCTGCCCCGGTGTTGATTGAGGTATTCGGTCGGTGTCATCGCATAAACCTCACGGAAGGCTTGGGCAAACTCGCGCAGCGAAGCATAACCGCAACGCACGGCGATGTGGTTCATCACCGGCTCATCCTCGGCCAGTAAGGCGCAGGCCAACTTAAGCCGTTCGTCGCGAATTAAATCGGTCAAATGAAGACCCAAAAGCGCTTCAACCTTGCGCTCGAGTTGCACCGGCGTTAAACCCAAGGCCTCGGCGATCGCCTCGGCGTCCAAGGGTTGTTCGTATTCGTTAACCTGGTGAATCAGTTCGGTCATGTGCGCCAGCAAGGCCGCGTCTTCTTCACGCCAAGCCGAATCATCGTCGGCAAGCACCTCGGGTGCAGTCTCGTCTTCGCTCGCCAGCCCCAATCGACGCTGATGAGCCTTAATCGCCAAACGGCGCGCGTCGAGATGACGTTCTAACAACGACAGTAACTCATGGGTTTGAAAAGGTTTGATCAGACAAACCACGCCGCCTTGTTCGCGCTGATGAATTTGGTGGGCTTCGCCAGCCGTCGCCGTCAACATCACTACCGCGATATGGCTCAAAGCGGGATCGGCATTTTTCAGTTCAACCAAGTCCTCGCGACCGTCGGGTGAAACCAACCCGCCGTCACACAACATGAGATCGGGCACGTGCCGCCGCATCATCGCCAACGCCGCATTGTAATCCCCCGCCTCAATGACGCGATACGGGTCCTTAATCTTGTGGCTAAGGTAGCGCCGAAAACTGCCACTGCCCGCCACGACCAACACCAACGGTCGATCGTCATCAGGTAGCGCTACCGGCGCTTCGCTTTGGTGAGTGGGACCATCCGGCAGCGGCACTTCCAAATCCGGCGCACTTTCTACCGCCGCAACATCGGCACGCGCGAAGGGTAAATCCAGAGTCACAACCGGCCCGCCCTCACCGTCGAACCAGGTTACATGAGCCCCCATGGCGTCGGCCAAGGTCTCGATTCGCATACGCAGTAAGTCGTCAAACACATCGCCGACCGCGCCGTCGCGATACCCTACCGCAATTTGAATGCGCGGCGGTTCGGCTTCGGTGACGAGGTCGACAGCGGCCGTGTGTTCGTGGCGCAGGGCAAACTCGAGCAACTGCTGTAAGGTCCGGCGCAATAACACCGCGTCGCCGACCAAAACCAAGGCTGCCCGCTCGGTCTCAACCACAAAGGAAACACCCAATCGCTCGCAACGCACGCGGAACACCCGCACCAAGTCGTCGACCAGTAGGTCAAAGCGAAAAGGTTCGTGCACAGCGGGCGGGAGAACCGGTGCAGCCGAACGGTCGAGTAACAAGTCAACGCGCTGCCAAGCCTCGCCGACCCCTCGTTCCACATCGGCAAATGCCGGTTCAAGCTGTTGGGGCAAATCAACGCGACCCTGGCGAATCTGCGCCAACCCGTCGAGCGTCATCGCAAAAGCATCGCGCAATTGGTGATTCACCTGAAGCAGGAAGTCGGCGCTTTCGGCTTCGGCCGCGACCAAGCGACGCTGCATGCCGCGCAGGTCATCCTGATTCTTTTCCAAGCGCTGCTGTAAATCTTTGACGCGGTGTTCCATGGCCCGCAACGCTTTTCGCTCTTTTTCCATACTTTGTTTTTGTTTTTGCAGCTCACCGCGATCATGGCGCGCCGCTTGCCGCAATCCGCGATCACGACGCCAAAACCAAAAGCCGAGCAGCAGGAGTAAGGTCACCCCAAACGAACCATAGCCGGCCAGCGCCCAAGTCGAAGCGAACCACGGTGCCGCGACTTGAACCTCAAAAGCATGGCCGCCGTCGAGCCACCGTCCGGCGACGTCACTTGCTTGCAAGCGCAAGCGATAGGCACCCGGTGCGAGGTTGGTAAACATTAAATTATGACGACCCTGCTCCAATTCAATCCAGTCCGGCGTCAGCCCTTCCATTTTGAAGCGGTAGCGCAGTTCGCCCAAACGCGCAAAGTCCAGGCCGGTGAACCCCAAACCAACATTGTTCTGATCATAGGGCACATGCACTTCGCTTTGACGAAAGGGTGGCTGTCGCAAGGGGGCCTCCGGCCGATCCGGTTCCACGGCAACCGGTTGGTAATTAAGCTGAAGCGCGGTGACCAAGACCGGCGGGGCAACCTTACCGAGTTCGGCGTCGGGTGTGATACGCAGCACACCGTGATCGCGGCCGACAACCCAAAGGGTCCCTAGCCGATCACGAAAAAATCGCGTGAACCGACCGCGCCGCCACTGTTTGGGCGGGAGCTCGGACGATTCAGCCGTTGTACCGGCGAGCATCCAAAGGCCCGCATCGCCGGCAAACCACAAACGACTCTGCTCATCCACAAAGGTGTCGCGGACAAACGCAAGGTCGTCAGGTTGTGCATCGGGCTCCAACGATTCCCGATCCTGGTGGAAATCGCCCGCGTTGGCAAGGCGAACCGGCGATTCCATGCCCGGGCTCACCAAAAGCAGTTCTCGCCTGGAGGCGACAAGCAGATGTTGATTTTCAATAAACGCTACGTGGGTCACCGCTTGATGGGCTTCGAGTTGCAGCACCGCCTCGTAACCGTGCGGCAGAGATTCACCAACCACGACAGGCACGAGACGATCGGTCGCAAACGAGAGATAAAACAAGCCGCGGTCGGTCGCCATCCACAGGCCGGTCTCACCGTGCAGGGCCATGCCAAACACCTGGCGCCAGGGTTGCAGCTTGACCGCATCGCTTTGTGGCGAAAAAAAACGAAGGCGGCCGTCGTCGTGGTTGTATTGAATGAGTTGAAAACTGTCGGAACCGGCAAACCAAGCGCGACCACGACCATCGCCAAACACAGCTTGAACGTCGCTTGGTAAACGACCTTCCGACGGACTTAAAGCTTGGAACTGTTGCGTTTCTTGCCGATAAAGCCAGGCGCCGTCGGCGCCGACGGCGAGGAAATCTTCCTCACCCAAGGCCGCTGTTTGTTGCAACGCCGTTTTGCCGACAACGGTCACCGTGCGGTAACCCTCAAAGCGATGCAACCCCTCGGTACTCGCCAACCACCAAAAACCGTAGCGATCCTCGTGAATGTCGTTAACCGTGATCGCCGGCGGCAACGGCAACGCGGCAAAACGTTCAGCCAGACTGAAACAGCCCAGGCCGCCAACCAGATGCAGCAAAGCAAATGCTGTTACTAGGTGAAAAAAAAGGGAACGCACCATCGAATCAACCTGAATCGGCGCCAAGACCCACCGATTGCCATGTTCAAATCAGCCAGTCATCACATGCCGGCCCGTCACCCAGAGTAGGGCCGCCGGACCGCATTATACCGCGATTCCGTGGTGAATTTCAGGAGATATCGGGTTTTTAAAACAAGCAAACAAGTTCATCTTTTACAATATTTTACGCACAGATTACCGCAAACAAAAGGCGTGTCGACAAGCGCCGCCGCCACGCCTTTTGCCGCATCTAGTCAAGCGGCTCCGTCGAGAATGTCAATGGGAAAAGCTCTTGGTTTGAGAACGCCAAATTGGTTTCCTCGTGGCCCCAAACGATTTTCTTCACCGCGTGGTCAACCGCTTTGTTAAAAGCAAGGTTGTTGCGGAAAGCGGTGCGGAAGGTTAGAGCCAACATTTTGCGCACCGTGCGTGCGATTTTGGCGCGGGTCTGTTCCTCGGACAGCTTCTCGATTTCCAGGTATTGAATCGAGCAAACGCCGCCCATGTTGGTAATGTAGTCGGGGCAATAAACCACGCCTTTGCGGTGTAACCCCTTGCCCACCGACGAATTTTGCAGTTGGTTGTTGGCTGCGCCGCAAATGATTTTGTAACGCAGGTTCTCCAAATCGCCTTTGGTGACCACTTCTCCACCGGCACAGGGAACAAACACATCAACGGCGGTATCGCGCCAGTGATTGGGATCCACCACTTCGGCGTCGGGATACTTGGACAAAGCACGCTGCACGTTCTCCTCGCGAATATCGCAAATGAACAGCGAAGCACCTGCACCGTTGAGATACCCGAGCAGCGAGGTGCCCACTTTGCCTAACCCTTGAACCAGGACCTTTTTGCCCTCGAGCGTGCGTTTGCCTTCGAACAAATCCAGCGCGAAATAGTTCACGGCGAACTCGATACTGCTGAAGACACCCCACGCCGTCCACGGCGAGGGATCAACCACGATCCCAAAAATGTTTTTGGTGTGCTCATTGACGATGTGCATGTCCGGCACGGTGGTGTTCATGTCCTCAGCCGTGTAGTACACATCGCGTTCGCGGTTCACCCAAGCGACAAACTTGCCGAACTCTTGCAAAATTGATTGGCGTTCGTCACCGGCCACCTTGGGGTCGCAAATAATCACCGACTTACCGCCGCCGAGCGGCAGTTCCGCGACCGCGTTTTTGAAGGTCATGCCGCGACTCAAACGCAAGGCGTCGGTCAGTGCGGTCGCTTCATTGTCGTACCAAGCCATGCGGCAACCACCCAGCGCCCATCCGCGCGAGGTGTCGTGGACCGCAATAATCGAGACAACGCCCGGCATAATCTCAGCGCGGTAAACCGCTTCCCATTGCGGGATACTGAGCCGGGTCACTTTGGTTTCATCGAACATAAAAACTCCTTCCGAGCATAAGACGCACGGATACGGCATCGCCACGGCTCGCGTCGGGCGCGATCGTGCGTCACTTTGGAAACAGGAAATGAGGCAATCAAATCCCATCGGGACTCGGGTGTCGCGCCCGACTCCGTTGCTGCCGGCAAAAAACAGTGAATGTGCGGCGATCCATCAAAGTGATGGGATTTTTCCGACCCCAAATTGTCACAGCCATCTTTAAAAAGCAAGGGGGATCGCGGCAAAGTCGTAGCGGTGATATGGCCCGTAGTCAGGGCACAAAAAAAGCCCGAAACTTTGTTAAAAGTTCCGGGCTTTTCGTGAATGGCGATGGAGGGAGTTGAACCCCCGACACCACGGATATGAGCCGTGTGCTCTAACCAACTGAGCTACATCGCCAAAAGGCTTGCCTATACTAACCGATCTCTCGCAAAGGTCAAGCTCTTTTTTATATAGTTTTTAGCAAATTGTTCGCTTCCAGACGCTTAAAGCGAGGCTAGGACCCGTCTCAACCCATCAAACCCGGTAAAACCAAGCTTTTCGCTCAGTATAGGCTCAACCCAAACCGCTATCTTCAAGCGATCGGAATACCTGCATCAAAAACGGCGGCGACATCTGATTTTAACGCGCAAGTCCACCGTGATCAAAATCACCCTTTCCAACCGAAGACCGTCCCCCCTCCAGCCTCAACCATCTAGATTTAAATATTTTAAAATTCAACCCACCGACACAGATGCGCCTTTTCACTTTTTTCTGCATCTCTTTTTCCGTCCTAGACGAATCCCTTTACGAAGCTTCAAATGACAACTTAACCACAATTGCCCGGCCGATCATTTTTCTGGACTTGGCCGATTTTCGCCCAAAAGGAGACGTAATGTCATTCCGTGGAACCCTTCTAGGGGGCTTTGTTTCTTTGCTTCTCACCCCCGCCCTCTTTGCTTCCAGCCACCGCGAAGCGCCGCACACCTTGGAAATTCCCAAAACCGACGGCACCGACTTCTACATGTTTCGCAGTTATGAACCGGGACGAGAAGATACCATCACCTTCATCGCCAACTACAACCCACTGCAATTGCCCTACGGTGGACCCAACTACTTCCTGCTCGACGAAGACGCCGTTTACGAGATCCACATTGACAGCAACGGCGACGGCGTGGAGGACATCACCTTCCAATTCGATTTCGCCAACAATCTTTCCGAGAACTTCACTTTAGCGGTCGGTGGTGAAGGCGACGCCGTTCAGGTCGCCATTCCGCTGGTCCAAATCGGCGCGCTAAGTGCCGCCGACAATCCCAACAGCGGTGTGCTCCAGGTTCAGGAGACGTACAGCGTCGACCTCATTACCGGCGACCGCCGTGACGGCAGCCGTGCCGAGCTGGTCAACGCCGCCGACGGCGGCACGACGTTCACCAAGCCGGCCGATAATTTCGGCGTCAAATCAATTCCCGATTATCCCGCTTACGCCGACAGCCACATCCACACCATCAACCTGCCCGACGGATCAAGCGGCCGTGTATTTGTGGGTCAGCGCCAGGAAGGTTTCGTATTCAACATCGGTAAAGGTTTTGATTTAGTCAACTTGAACCCACTCGGCGCCGTTGACGCCGCCTCCTCCGCCTTGCAACAGGTCAACGTCACTTCCATTTGTTTGGAGATTCCCATTTCGTTTTTGGTCACCAGCGAAGATCCCGTCATCGGCGCCTGGACCACCGCTTCTAAACGCCAAAATCGCGTTTTGTTGGCCGAAACCAAAGCGGTCACCAACCCATTTGATCGCAATGCCGACGAAGGCACGAGTTCCTTTGACACCGCCGACCTGGAATTCGGCGCTTGGCAACAGGTATCCCGTCTTGGCAACCCCTTGGTGAACGAAGTCGTCATCGGCCTGCCCGACAAAAACAAATTCAATTTCAGTGAACCCAAGGACGACGCGCAGTTTGCCGCATATGTCACCAACCCCGTCTTCCCCGAACTCCTCGAAATTCTATTTGCCGACGCCGGCGCCGTTGCGCCCAATTTCTTTCCTCGGGCCGATTTGATCCAGGTTTTCTTAACCGGCATCCCCGGTCTCAATCAGCCGGCCAACGTCGCCGCCTCGGAAATGCTGCGTCTCAACACCGCGACGCCCGTGACCACCATGGCTCAGCAAAATACCATGGGTGTGCTCGGCGGCGATAACGCCGGCTTCCCCAACGGTCGCCGTCCCGGTGATGACGTCGTCGATGCCGCGCTACGTGTCGTTATGGGTGTCCTGCTCGATGCCGAGGTCGCCCCAGTCGGCAGCCTGCCTTTCACCGACGGCGCCGCCATTGACGCGAGCATGTTCCTCGAGCGCTTTCCTTACCTCAACCCGCCGATCAACGGCTCTGACTTTTAGGCGGTGACCCATGAAAAAAACACTTTTAATTCTTTTGTTGTGGGCCGGCATTGGTTCCCTCCAAGCCGCGCACCAATGGATTCCTCACCTTTCCGCCAACGATGATTTCAAATCCGACATTTGGATTCGCAACGACAGCTTTGACGAAACCCTGGCCATAGAAGTCGTCTTCTATGCCGCCGACGGCAGTGACGCCGTCGTCGACATTAGCGACAGCCAAGGCACGCAATCAGAGATTAGTACTTGGACGACCAACCTCGCGCCGCAGAGCGGGGCGCGCATTCAGCTAATTGCTGTTCGCAACGGCGACATGCGCAGCGTACAGGCCACCGTGCTGGGCCGCAACACCGCCGGCACCGCCTCCAGCTTGGTTGCCGTCGAAGCCTCCTTTACGCGCTTCAGCGACGGCGTCGCCGCCTCAAAGGTCGGTGTCGCGCTCACGCCGGCCGCGCCGGTTTTTGCGGTCAACACACCTGCCGACGAGTTACGCGGTTTTGGCATTACCAACACCGACGAAGGTCAAGCCTGCGAATGTGCCTTCACGCTCGTCGATAACAGCGGTGCCCAAAGGGCCACCACTACCGCCACCATTCCAGCACGCGGCAAGTGGCTTGGTGTTGTCGACACCTTGTTTTCCGGCTACGCCGACACGCTGGGCGGCGGCCTCGGCCAAGTGCGCGCCCTGTGCAGCACCCCGGTTGTCGTGCAAGGCTTGGCCTTTAACGGCGCCGTCACTTCGGGCGTACCCGTCACCGGCTATCCGTTAACACCCTAACCCTAACCGAGTCGGTTGCATCCGCAACCGGCTCATTCTTCCGGCCCCGTTCAACCCGTAACGCCCTTTTGCAGCCCCATCGACCAAGGAACCGTTCATGTCACCAAACCACACCCCACACCTTTTCATCCGCAAACCTGCGGTTCTATTTACGCTCTGTTGTTGCCTGGCAACGAGCAGCCTGCTCGGCCACGATTTTTGGCTACAGCCCACCTTCGCCGAAAAACCGCAACCTGGGCCCGTCAAAGTCCAGGCCTTCTTGGGCGACCATTTCCAAGGCGAATCGATGGTCCCCGCCCCCGCCTTGGTCGAACGTTTTTGGGTCCAAGATCAAAACGGCAGCCGTCCGCTGAAAGCGGCGGGCATGCTTGGCTTCGCAGGCTTGGGAAGAATTGAGGCCGAAGGGCTCTGCTTAATTGCTTACCACGGCCGCGCCAAGTTCCTGCAATTGCCGGCCGCCAAGTTCGAACGTTACCTGCGGGAGGAGTCGCTTGACCATGTGCTCGCCCAACGCCGCCGGCAAGCAACAGCGGATCAACCTGGCCGCGAATTCTTTTCTCGCAGTGCCAAATCCCTCGTCGCGGTGGGCTCTGTTGACAAGGTCCGTGTCACCGAAATGACGGCGGGCCTCCCTCTCGAAATCACCCCCATCGACAATCCGTTTACGGTTAAACCGGGCGACAAACTTCGCTTCCAACTAACCTTTAACGGAAAACCCCTGGCCGACCAAGCGATCGTTCTCTATCGCCGCGCACCCCGCCGGCCCCAACAAACCCGCACCACCGATAAAGCCGGCATGGTCACCATCACAGTCGACCACCAAGGCGAGTGGCTTTTAAAAACCGTATACATGGTTCCCCACGATCAGCCCGACCAAGCCGAGTGGCGCAGTTATTGGGCCTCACTAACCTTTGCCAACCCCGCCTAGGCCACGTCAGTGAACGTGAATCGCCTCGGCCAAGACCTTGAGTGCAGCGGTCTCGGCCGTCACCACCGCCTTGAGATCGTCCTGCAGTTGTTCAAACAAACCTGTCGGTTCACGGAAGGCGGCATCGTAACCCTGACGCAACGATTCCAACGTACTATTAATTTCCGACAGCGCATGGGCGTCCCCACCGTGAAGCGCTTCACCCCGCTGCACCAAGAGGGTTCGCGTCTCCGGCAACGCCGCCAGGGCATGTTCCGCCAGCCGACGCCAGCAGGCTTGCGCCTCGCGATAAGGCGTCACAGCGGCTTCGAGGGGCGCAACCAGCTCGGCCGCCTCCGCAAGAAATTCGGCGTAAAGACCGCGCAACCCGCCTTGACTGTCAATTTCCACGCCGCGATAAAGCGACACCAAGGCACTGTAGAGCCCGTTCCCTTGAGCGAAAACACGACGCCAGCTTTTGGGATCCTTTTCATGGGTCATCAGCTTGGCCCACTTGGCAACAGCGCCAATACTAAAGGATTGCGAACTTCGTTGTAGGTGGGCGACATGGTCACGCGCGGCTTCCAGGATCGCGTGATGCAAGTCATAGGGTTCGCGCAAGGGTCCGAACCAAAGCAGAAAGTGTTTGTAACTGCCGACGCGACGCCGCGCCGCTTGTAAAGCGGCATCAGGCACCAAAAACAAACCGCCGTCATGCACCAACCAATCGTTGCCGTCACGACCGCAAATGACCACCCGTGCGCCTCCACAGCCTTCGCAATGATCGGGCACACCACGATGCGGTAAAAAGTAGGGATCGACCAGCGCCAACGGCGCAATCCCACGCTCATACAGCGATTCAAGCTGCTTGGCGGCCGCTTTTTGGCCGCCGGTTTCGTGACGACAGGGCTCGGCGCCAACCCGTGCCACCACCTCACGCAGAACATCTTTGGGGTAATTCCATCGATAGGAGAAACCCAAGGTAAGCACCGCCGATTGCAGCGCTTTGAACTCCCAAAGGATATAACCGCAACCCAACCCACCGGCAAGACCGAGCCACATCGCTTCACTGAAGGGACGGCGACTGCGAGGGTCGACAAAACCCGCGTGTCCGGCAACATTGGCCAGCGCGCGAAAGCCGTCGTGGAGGCCGGAAAATGCAGGGTAATTGGGCAACATGGTCATCAACAAACCTCGCGTGGCGTATACCTAACTTTGATAGAAACGCACGGCATAAACGGGTGGGAAGTAATGGCCGAGCGACGCCCAGCTCTCACCACCGTCGGCCGAGGTGAAAAGATTACCGGTCGTCGAGCCAAAGGCCAGATGTTCGTAGGTATTGTCAAACGCATGGCGGTAAACAATATCGAAACAAAGGCTTTGCGGAAGCCCCTTGCGGAAGCTTTGCCAACTTTTACCGCCGTCTTCGGTACGTGCCACGCACAGCGATTGATCCACGGCGACACGCGACATATCACTGCGTGCGGGCACGACCCAAGCCACTTCTGGATTGGTTTCACAGGCGCAAATCGGCCAACCGAATCGAGCGACACCGTCTTTTTCGGAAACCTCGTGCCACTGCAAGCCGGCATCGGTCGAACGGTAAATGCCACAATGGTTCTGCTGCCACAAAACCTCGGGGAGGGCCGGACACTGTGTGATGAAATGAGGATCGTGGCCGTATTCAGCCGCAGGGTTGGGCAAAAACTCGGATTGGATGCCTTGGTTACGACCTTCCCAGGACAAGCCACCATCGAGACTGGTGTAAATTCCGCCAACGGAAACGGCAAGCGTCAAATGCTTGGGGTTCTGAGGGTTGACCACAATACTGCAAATACCGGGGGTATCTTTGCCTGCACCAAACCAAAATTCCTCACGGCTGGGATGTTGCCACAAAGGTTCGTTGAAAACAAAGCTGTCGCCGCCGTCGTCACTCACAAACAAACCGCCGGGATTGGTTCCCAAATAGAGGCGATTGGGTTCGTCGACGCCGCCCGGTTCGATGACCCAAATAAGATCAAGCGCGGCGGGCTCATCTTTGCGTTTGGCGGTTTCGGGGTATTTAGGTGTTTCGAGTTCCTGCCATGTTTTGCCTTGGTCGCGCGAGCGGTGCAACTTCTGGCCCCAATGACCGTGGTCCACTGAAGCCCAGAGTGTGTTGTTACGTGCGTCAAAACAGGCATAGGGAACCTGAATACCTTCAAAAGAGAGGTGATCATACTGCCAGGAACCGTCACGCAAGGTGAAATGCAGCAACCCTTTGCGGGTGCCCACTAAAAGATGCCGATTGGACATGGTTTCCTCGATTCGGTTTAGCCCCCGGACAGCGCTTGCACGATAAAAACCTTGGATTGCGGCGTCAGCGGGTCACTGAGGCCGACCCGATCACGGACCATCACCTCGTCAACGAAGATGTTCACGTGTTGCCGCAGGCGGCCTTGGTCGTCAACCAAATAAGACGCCAATTTGGGCAGACGCTGATCCAGCGCTGCAACCAGCGCAGCGACGGTATCAGCGGACACCTCGGTCGGTTCCAAGTCGGGAAAAAACCGTTTTAAATTACGGGTAAATTCTACAAAGGCCATGACGCCAGCTTAGCCTAACCACCTTCCGAATGGCAGGAAAAATTTCAGAATTGCCCGTTCCCGCACGATCGCGACCCACAATTGCGTGGAAAAGTTCGGAACATCGCGGCCATGCGCATGGCTTTTCTTTTTCCTACCACGAAAAAACACGAAAAGCAGGTGCTTTGACTTCTGCTTAAGAACCGTTCTCTCGATCCAGACTTTTGCGTCATGGCCGAAGTTAACCAACAAGCCAAGCCGCATCTCGGTCACTTTGAGGCAGTTGATCACCTAAGTTTTGTGTTCCGGCCCAATTCTGATCCGCCCCTCGCAGATAAAGATAAACTACGTGGATCGCCCACTTTTTCTCAAACAACTATATTCAAACAACCTATACCCATTCGTGCATCATCGTGTATTTTGTGGATCAAACGCTTCATACCCCCGACCGGCCCATAAAACAGAAAACCCGCCGCACAACCGAGTGGTTTGTGGGCGGGTTTGCTTGGGTGTGAAGTGGAGACGCCGGGACTTGAACCCGGGTCCGAGAACCTTCCCCATCAGCGTTTACGTGCGTTTTCTCAGTTTAAAGTGTCGGATGAACAAGGCTAACCGAGAACAAAACTCATTCAACCCCACCAAGTAAATCTCGCGCCCCGTTCCCCTGGTCCAGAACGGTTTGCCAGCCCACTAAATATGACAATCAATTCGGCGCTGTGAGCCTCGCTTCATGATCGGCTACCGTTTAATTAAGCAGCTAAAGCGTAGTTGTTGCCAACTAGAAAGGTGTGGCTTTTAACGAGTACCACGGCTCGACACGTGACTCATGGTTCTTGAATTCCCGTCGAAACCTGTCGTCCCCCGGGTGCGAATCGCAGCCAACGAGCATTGTAGATGCAACGCGAGCGCGAAAGTTTATTTTAAAATTGGCGCACGCTGCTGTCAATGAATCATCTGCATGCCTGCCAATTCTCGGTCAAACCCCAGTGCCGACGGCGGCGAAGGTTTTGATCCTTATCAATACACATACAAGCAGACGGGGAAAACCCCTTTCGGCTCCCCAAAGACTAAACCAAAAACGCCCCTATCTCGTTGATTCCCCGTCATCTTGAACCTGGACAGGAGTTCCCCCACCATGCACCCAGCTTATTCACGGTTGTTGCTCGGACTCTGCTTGTGTTGCAGCGTCGTGCACGCCGCCGATCCACTTCGTCTCGAAGGCTTACCACTGCAACTCGAGTGGCTCGACCTCAATGGCGACCAGCGGCTTGATCTTGTCGCCCTGCTCATTCGCACCCAAGTCGAAGGCACCTTCGATACAAGCTATGAAGCCGGCGGTATTCGCGGCTTCTACCAGGAAGAAACCTCCAAAGAAAAATTTTTAGCGACCTACCTTCAAAACGACGACGGCTTTCGCGCCGGCCCCGTGCTAGAACTCGGCCGCGAAACGGTCTTCGGGTTCGCTTTGGAACAGCGCGAGCCGGCCCGCCTGGCCCTGTGGCGCCAAAACAAACTCCAACTATTCGATTGGCACGAGGACCAGTGGCACGCCGGCGCGGAACAAGCCACGCCCGGTTTCTTGGGCGAACAACTGATCGCCGGCAGCGACTTTCAGTTTTGGCACAAAACGCCCCAAGGCACCTTTTGGCTGGTTCCCGATATCAACGGCCTTCACATTCTTAAACCAGACCAGGCGTTTTCGACCTCGTTTCTGGCTTACCCCTTAATTTCACAAGACAGTGTCATTCGTGGCGGCGATCAACACCAAATCAAGATCAGCCTGCCGCGTTTCGCCGATGTCGACCGCGACGCCGTGCCCGAGATGTTGTTCGAAAACGAAGAAGGCGCGGCGGCTTTCACGCTGGCGGCCGATGATCGCACCTGGACCCACTACGGCAAAGGTCTGTTAGCGGACTTCAACAACGACGGACTGTTGGACAAACTGGAAGTGCTCGAGGAAACGGACGTTGACGGGCTCAAGGATCTGAAAAAAGTGAAAAGTCACGTTCAAATCCTGCCAGGCACCGGCCCGCTCGAATTTGGCGATAAACCGCTGGCCGATCAATGGATGGCCGGCTGGGTCATTCCCCAAGACGACAATGGCATTTTCATGCCCGAGCCTTTTCTAGACCTCAACCGCGACGGCCGCCTAGATCTCGCCGGCATCGCCATGCGCCTCAACTTCTGGCAGGTCGCTAAGGTGGCCACCATCGGCCGCATTCGCATTAAGTTCCTACTCCACCTCTCGCAACAAAAAGAGGACGGCTCGTTTCAGGAGCTCAACGGCAGCCCGTTCGAATTCTCCTGGCGACTCAATATCCGCAAGTTGCGTTTACCCGATTTCGCCCAGGTCACAGGTGATATCGACGGCAACCGCTGGACGGATTTAATGGTTCAAAAGGACGACCATATTGCGATCACACCCATCAACGAGACTGGCATTGCCTTAGACCAGACTTGGAAGGTCAAGCTACCGCGCGCCATGCGCGAACCGGACCAAGTTTTTGCGCGTGACCTCAACAACGACCAACGCGACGAAATCGTGGTGGTCAAGCTGGGCCGCAACCATACTTTATTAAATACATGGGAGTACGGACGATGAGGTTGTCTCAAAACATTACCGGCATGACACGCCTGATTTGGGTGGTCACGCTCGTCAATGCAACAATGGCGTTGGCGGCAACGGGACCGACCCAGACACAAACGATTGAATTGGGTACCGAAATGTTGAGCCCACGCGTGATTTGGCAAGATCTCAACGGCGACGGTCGCCAGGATATTTGGGTCGTCGACCAACACCGCCGCGCCGCAAACGACCGCATGTGGGCGGCCCTCGCCGACACACCCAACCAACTTGAAGAGTTGCGCTTTGACCCCTTCCCCGGAAAAATTTTCCCGCGCTACATCGACCAACAGTTTCAAGTGTGCGCTTACAGCCAAGGGGTGCTTTGGACGTTCGCGAACGGCCAGGGTTGGCACGTCGCCCACGATTTCAACCAAACCGATCAAGTACGCCCCGGGATGGGCCTGGTTCCGCTCAAAAACGATTGGATGCTGGCAACGGCACGCGGCTACCTGATTTTAAGGCAGGGCTGCGTACTCGCCGATTTGAACGCGCCGCCGGCGGTTGATATCAGCAACAGACGCATGCAGTTAACCTACCCGATCCCCCAACCAACGGCAGACCCGAACCGACTAGCATCACGCCCAATCGCCATCCCTCAAGCCGGTGAAATTCGGTTTTGGACAGCGGAGAGAAAGGGCGAGGTTTGGCAGGCCGCCGCGAAAAGCCTCCTGTTCCCCGACGGCTTGCAGCCGATGCGTCACCAGATTGGCGACCTCAACGGCGACGATGCCATGGATTTGGTCATCCTGGCGATGCCTTCCAAGAAGTTATCTTTATTTGGCGAACTTTCGATTCTGATCTACTTGGGCGACGGCCAGGGCGGCTGGGAAACCAACGCCTCCCAACAATTCAAAAGCAAGCAGAACTTCTGGCAAACCGGCCCAATTGAGATGGACCGCGACGGCCTCCGCCTTTACTACTACAAAGGTATTTTGCGCTCGATTTTCCGCGCCGACACCTATCGTTGGAACGAGGCCGGCTACATCGAACCCAAACCGGTCGTGGCACGCTGGACGCAACCTGACGGCGATCGTGGCTTCATTAACCTCGATTGGGACCTCAATCATGACGGCCGCCGGGATTTGTTACTGCGCGGCGAAGACGGTCTGCAGGTTTTCTACCGTCAGAAGGGCGATCATCCCTTCGACAAAAAGGCGACGCGAATCCTGTCATCCAAAACAAGCAGCAACAGTGGTGTCTCAATTGAAATTGGCGCCGATTTCGAAACCACCACGGCGATCCAAGGTTTAGACCAACCGAACCAGCTCACCCACGACAAGGCCGCCTTCATCGGCGACGCCGAGGGAAACCTCTGGATTTGGCGGCTAGAACGCAGCCTCAACGGCCCCTGGCTGCTAGAAGGCGAACGTCAATAAGGCAGGCTTACCCGCGCCAAAAATACCTAAAAATGCCCATAAAAAAAGACCCGGTTTGATCCGGGTCTTTTTTTTAATCGGTAGGCCGTGCACGGAACGGGTAGTTCGTCGCCTGATAGGGCGGCACGGCCAATCGTTAAGCCTGTCAGAAAAAAATTACTTCTTGCGGCCGTATTTACGACGGAAGCGCTCAACGCGACCTTCGGTGTCAACCAGTTTCTGGTTACCAGTCCAGAAGGGGTGGCTGTCGGAAGTGATCTCGAGACGGATCTCGTAATGCTTCACGCCGTCAATGTCCCGCTCGATGTCGGATTTCATAGTAGAACCGGTAACGAACTCGGCACCAGTACTGGAATCAACGAAAACGACGGGATGGTACTCTGGATGAACGTCTGACTTCATCAAAAACCCCAATGTTACTTGTAATTTCTCGCGTAAACCGGATTGCGGGGGGTTGTAGGCCAAGCCTACCGAGACGCGAACCGTTCGATTATGCCAACACCCAAACCCAATGTCATCAAAAAAATCAAAAAACTTGCGTTTTCAATCGACCGACGTCTTAGGCTAAGTGCAACACCACATAACGCATGTAAAGGAAATAAACCGGCGCGGTGAGAAACACGGAATCAATGCGGTCCAAAATGCCGCCGTGGCCAGGGAACAAACTGCCGGAATCCTTGATCTCACTCCCCCGTTTCCAAGTGGACTCAATCAAATCACCAAAGAATCCCAGCCCCCCAAAGATGACGGTCAGGTAAACCAAGTCCAGGTACGAGAGCTCGGGCAAGAACCAAAACTTGCCGATTAAACCGGCAACAAAACAGCCAATTCCGTTGGCCAGGGTACCTTCCACTGTTTTGCCGGGCGAAATCACCGGCGCCACTTTATTCTTGCCAAACAACGAGCCGCCGATATAGGCAAACGAATCGCCGAACCACACCTGCATGATGAAAAACACCAACAACAGGCGACCGAGCATATCCCCTTCGTGGCTACTGATTTGGAAGATGTGCGCAATTGAAACCAACGCTAAACCGAGATACGCGGCACCCACGAGGCAAATGCCAACTTGGGGTAAGGTTGCTTTCATCTCCCGCGGCGGCACCAAGGAAGTCAAGGTTGCCATAGCGACAACGGCATAGGGAATCCACTCAAGACGGAAGAAGGGAAAGTAAATGTTGGCAATGCCGGCAAACACGGCAAAAAAAACAGGCAGTTTAAACAGACGAAAGCCAAAACCCTCGGCAATGCGCTCAAACTCTTGCACACCCAAAATACACAGGCCGACCAAGAGCACATGAAAAAAAACCTTGGGCAGAAAGAAAATAAAAACCACCAAGACAGCAATGGCCACGAAAGCGGTGCCGGCACGACGCCCCAAGGTTTTCATGTTTAAGGCCATCAGATGCCCCCAAAGCGCCGGTGGCGTGTTTGGTACTCCAACACGGCACGATACAAATCGGCGCGGCCAAAATCAGGCCAAAGGGTCGGTGTCACGTAGATTTCCGAATAGGCGATTTGCCACAACAAAAAGTTGGAAATACGCAGTTCACCACTGGTTCGAATGACCAAATCGGGGTCGGGCTGGCCACTGGTCGACAAGTAACGCTCAAACTGGGCGTCGTCGATCGTGGCGGGATCGACGCCGTCGGCGGCGGCGGCCCGAAAGGCGTGCAAAATGTCGTTGCGGCCGGAGTAATTGACGGCAATGTTAAAACACATGCCCTGGTTGTCACGGCAATCGTGAAAAACGGTCGCAATATCGCGCTGAATCCCCGGCGACAACTCGTGAACCGCGCCAATCACCTTCACGCGCAAATTGTGCTTTTGCACCGTTTTTAATTCAACACGCAGGAATTGTCGTAACAGCGCCATCAAGGTGCCGGTTTCTTCCGGCGGCCGCTTCCAATTCTCGGTGCTAAAGGCGTACAGCGTCAGGTGCTTAATGCCGAGGTCGACACAACCTTCAACGGTTTGGCGTACCGCCGGAATGGCGGCTTTGTGGCCCTTGATGCGCGAGAATTGACGCTTTTTAGCCCAACGCCCATTGCCATCCATAATGACGGCAATGTGTTGCGGCAATCGCGAAAAGTCGATGCGTTGATGCAGAAGCTGTTCCTCGCGCGAGAGTTTTAACTGCGAGGGGACGTAAGGCACTGCAGTTGATGAAGATGAATCAAGCGAATGGGACAAAATAAGGTACCTTAAATAAAATGAATCACAGCCATCCAGGGCCGTCCCAGTAGGGTTTTCCGCCAAGTCATTGGCTTTTCGCGCCCAGATCACGCCCGCACATCGCGGCGGTTATCTGGCGAAACAGGCGAATTTTCAAACCCACGCGCCAAATTCTAACCTGAAAACACCGAAGTTAGCGAACGGTTTTCTCCCGGGAAAAGCACCGGCCCGATTAGAGCGGCGCATCGACCTGCACCAGGATCTCACGGAAGATCTGGCGGGCGTTTTCGTCGGGGTCCACGTTGGTGAGAACCTGGGCGTGGTTGAGTGTCACGCGGTGACCACACACCAGAGGCGTCAGCTCGCGCACATCATCGGGTGTCACGTAATCGCGTTGGCGCACCACAGCCAGTCCCTGGCAGGCGCGATACAAAGCTTGGCCGCCACGGGGCGACACGCCCACTTGAACAGCGGCATGCTCACGACTGGCGGCAACGACGCTGTATATAAAATCCATCACCTCTTCAGCCACGTGCACCGAACGCGTAAACTTCTGAATGCGTGCCAATTGCTCTAAGCTCAGGTCCACTTGCTGTACTTCCGGGCGAATATAATCGCCGCGCAACACGCGTTTTTCCAAAGCCGCACTGGGATAACCCAAACTGATTTTCATCAAGAAACGGTCCAGTTGGGATTCCGGTAACGGAAAGGTCCCGTAGTTGTCTTTACTGTTTTGGGTGGCCAGCACAAAAAACGGCTGTGGCAACGGCAGTGTTTGGCCGTCATGACTGATTTGTCCGTCGTGCATCGCTTCCAGCAAGGCGCTCTGTGTTTTGGGGTTGGCACGGTTAATTTCATCGGCAAGCAGGATATGGGTGAAAATGGGGCCGCGATTGAATTCAAAGCGACCGCTCCCCTGCTGGAACACCGTGACACCAATCAAATCGGACGGTAACAAATCGCTGGTGAATTGGACCCGCTTAAAATCAGCGCCCAAGGCGTAAGCCAAGCTTTTGGCCAGCGTGGTTTTGCCGACGCCGGGCACATCTTCAATGAGCAAGTGCCCCTCGGCCAAAATGCAAGCCACCGCAAATTCTAACTTGCGGCGTTTCCCCAACAAACTCTGTTCAAGACGCGAAATCAACTGTTGAACCCGTTGGTAAGGCGTAGCCGGGGCGGGACGCGAATCACTCATGCAAACCTCGTTGTGAAACCTAGAAGATCTGGAGCGGGCGGTCGTTAACGGGTTACCTGTCCGTTAATGACAATTTTGGTAAGGGGTCGGCCGCGAAAACGCGGTTTGAGTGAAGCGGTCACGCGCTGGTAAACCAACAAGCTCCATTCGCTGGTAGACATACCGGCGTTGAAGGCCATTTGGTTGAGATCCTGTTCCAACGCCGCGACGATCGCACCGGGCGCGGGTTCGACCAAACCGTGGGCATGGACTTCAAAACGACCGACACCGGCACCGTCAATGGCGCCGTTGACTAACAGCAACCCGCTGTACATCATATCTTTACGCTCTTTGAGCACCGTGCGACCGAGCACCCACTCTTGGTTGCCGTCAATCGGCATAAGGCGGCAATCATATTGACCCGCCACACGTGCGCAACCGGCTTCAATGACCACTTCATTGCCGTCTTCAATCAGCAACACCTCACCCTCGGGTAACATGTCGCGCAACCAGTGATGATGATTGAGCAGTTGGTGGTACTCGCCGTGTATCGGCGCCGCGTTTTTGGGGCGGGTCAACCCCACCATGTAGGCCAAATCTTCGCGATAGGCGTGACCGGAGGTGTGGATCAATCGCTCGCGCGGTGTGTGTACCACCACGCCTTTGCGCTCCAAGTCCGAAACCAACAGCGCCAGCGCTCGTTCATTGCCGGGGATGGCACGCGAAGAGAAAATCACGGTATCGGTACTGCGCAAGGCAACACCTAAAAAACCGCCATGGGAAATTCGCACCAAGGCACTGCGCTGTTCCGCCTGGGAACCGGTCACAACGTAGATCAGTTTGTCGTCGGCAAGCCGCTGTGCTTCCGATCCCGAGACAAAGCACTGCGAACCCTCGAAATAATCAAGGTCGTTGCTCAGGCGAAAGTGTTTGTTAAAACTGTTGCCCAAAAAGGCAATACGGCGACCAAGCGCCGGCACCGCGTCGGCCAGCGCGCGAATACGCGGCATGTGCGAGGAAAAAGTAGTGATAAACACGCGGCCCGGCGCTTGCTCAATTAAAGCCTCGAGGCCTGGCACAATTTCAGCCTCGCCCGCGCAGAAGCCGGTTTTTCCAGCGTTGGTTGAATCCATAATTAGTAGATCCAAACCCGCATCACCAATTTCACGCAAACGCTGTGATTGGAAAAGATAACCGTCGCGTGGTAAAGGGTCCACCTTAAAGTCGCCACTGTGCAAGAGACTGCCACCCGGGCCGCGAATGTACAGCGCACAGGCCTGGACAATGCTGTGGGTCACGCCGACAAATTCAACCTCAATGTCGCCGTGACGGATCGGTTCGTTTAACGAAACCTCACGCAGGTTGGCCGCCATTTCCGGATTGGCCAAACCGTGGCGAATCAGGCCCAAGGTGTAGGGCATCGAATAAACAGGCAAGGAACGATATGCCAGCAAAAACGATAGTCCGCCGATGTGATCTTCGTGGCCGTGGGTAATAAACACCGCGCTTAAATCGGGAAATTGTTCGAAGATAAGCGCGGGATCGTGAACGTAATAATCAACCCCCGGCTGGCGTTTATCGGGTGGAAACATCAGCCCGAAGTCCACCAGAATCGTGGTGGTTTCGCTTTGGATAATAGTGGCATTGGCGCCGAACTCGCCGACCCCGCCCAGCGGAATCACGCGCAGGCGTGCGGGCACTTGTTCACGATCAGGACACATACATTTCCTTTATTTGGCGAAACCAAACCGCGTAATCCAACGGTGTCAGGTTTTCCGGGCGCAATTTGGGATCAAAACCACAGGACTGATAGGATTCTAACAGACAAGCGGCCTGGTTCAAGCCGGTCTCGGCGTTGTTACAGCTCACAGGCGGCCAATCAATAGCCAAGGTCGCGGCAATGCGCCGAGCCAGGTCACCGCTTTTGCGCAACAAGCCGCCAACCATCTTGCGGCGCCGCTCGAACAGAAAGCGCAACAACAGGGTTAAGCCTTCCAAATCAGCGATGGCAATTCCCGGCTCGGTCAAACGACGCAAGCGAATCACCTGGCTGTTGACCTTGGGCGGCGGCCGAAAGGCCCCTGGCGGGACGTTGAAATGGGCGTCGATTTGGTAAAGCAACTGAGTCGTTACCGAAATGGGGCCGTAATCGCGAGTCGCCGGCACCGCACGAATGCGCTCAGCCACCTCTTTTTGGTACATAAACACCATCAGCGGAATGTATTCGGCAAAGAAAAGCAACCGCGCGGTGATCGGCACGCTGACGTTGTACGGCAAATTGGAAAAAACCTTGGTTTGGCGACCCTGCAAAAGCGCGCCCACATCGGTCTGCAAAAAATCTTCGTGGCGAATCTCAATCGGTGCCGGAAACTCTTGTTCTTCCAGGTAGCGAACCATGTCGGCGTCGGTTTCAACCACGGTCAAAGGGAAACCGCGTCGAGAAAAGGGCATGGTCAGCGTGGCCGGGCCTGGCCCGATTTCCACAAAGAACTGCTCGGACTCGGCTTCGAGAAAGTCGAGGATTTTGTTGATGAGGTTGGCATCGGTGAGGAAGTGCTGACCAAAACGTTTTTTGGCAAGTGGTCGGCCGGAAGCATCGGCGTGGTGTGAAGAACGGACCATGAAAACCTCGTACGAAGCCATTTATTAATGTGTGATTAACATTGCTATTAATGTGTCCCACGCATGGAATAAACGCGACGGGAACAGGTTTGAGTCCGTCGCGTTGTGTCCTTGGCGACAGTCGCGCGGGTCACCCGCTCAAGCACTCTAACACAGGCCTCATGTCGCGGTCCCGTCGAGGACGACACCGGCCAAGCACCAAGAATGAAAAAAAGCCTCGGCTCAAGCATTTGGCGGCAGCCGCGCTAGGGTCGGCGGTGCCCGCAAGTCACAGCCCACAACGGCACGGCGGACGGCCTCAAAGGCACGACCCGCCAAAAATACCGCGCCACGGGCTTTTGGGGACACCATTCGCGAGAAGACATGGTAGACTTAGCGCGTTTTGGGCTGACACAGAACCGCACGAATCGAGGATTCGGACAGAATGGTTTATCACGATTGGGAGCATTCGGTAGCGAGCACAAGGGTTACCCCGCCGGCGACCACATCCGATTATTTCGCGCTCTCGACCAATCACACTCGGATCATGACCCCGCTCGTTTTCGATCCGCTGCGAACCCGCGCCGACGGGTTTCAGTCAGTCCTAAATGCCGTTACACGCATACAGCCGCGGCGCGCACGCCTTGGCGGCGACCAACTCGTCCCCTGGACGGGTTTCATCGCGTCACCCGCACGACGTCTTCCCGATTCATGGATTCATGCGGCGCCTTGTCGGCTGTTGGTTACGGCACCTGTCTCACCAAATTGTTCCGGAGGGCAATTTTGAAAGTACATGAATTTCAAGCAAAGCAAGTACTGGCCCGCTTCGGGGTACCCGTTCCAAAAAACGGCGTGACCGACTCTGTTGATGAAGCGGTAGAAATCGCCAAAGAACTGGGCGGCTCTGTATGGGTTGTGAAAGCTCAGATTCACGCGGGCGGCCGCGGCAAGGGCGGCGGCGTCAAATTGGCCCGCAGCTTGGACGAAGTGCGCCAACACGCCGAAGCGATTCTCGGCATGACTCTGGTCACGCACCAGACCGGCCCCGAAGGGAAGCTGGTTAACCGAATCATGGTTGAAGAAGGTCAAAACATTGACCAGGAACTGTACTTCGGCATTGTCATCGATCGTGCCACCAGTAGCCCGGTTGTCATGGCGTCTCGCGAAGGCGGCATGGAAATCGAAGAAGTGGCCGAGGAAAACCCCGACGCCATCTTGCGCGAAGTGATTGATATTGCCACCGGCCTGACGGCATTCCAAGCCCGTCGCTTGGCGTTCGGCCTCGGTCTGGAAGGGAAAACGGTCAACAAAGCCGTGAAGTTAATGATGGGCTGCTACAAAGCCTTCGAAGCTAGCGACGCAGCCATGCTGGAAATCAACCCGTTGATGATCAGCAAGGAAGGCGATGTGGTCGCGTTGGACTGCAAAATGGAGTTCGACGAAAACGCCATGTTCCGCCACAAAGACCTGGCTGAAATGCGCGATCTCACCGAAGAAGACGAAAAAGAGATCGAAGCCAGCAAGTTCGACCTCAACTACATCACCTTGTCCGGCACCGTCGGCTGCATGGTGAACGGCGCCGGTTTGGCCATGGCCACGATGGACATCGTCAAACACGCGGGTGCGGAACCCGCCAACTTCCTGGACGTCGGCGGCGGCGCAACGCAAGAACGCGTTGAAGCAGCCTTCAAGCTGATTCTTTCCGACGCCAGCGTTAAAGCCGTTTTGATCAACATCTTCGGCGGCATTGTTCGCTGCGACATGATCGCGCGCGGCGTGATCGAAGCCGCCAAAAACCTCGACCTGAAGGTTCCTGTCGTCGTTCGTCTCGAAGGGACCAACGCCGAAGAAGGCCTGAAACTGCTGGAAGGTTCCGGCTTGGGTCTGATTCCGGCCAAAGGTTTGGCCGCGGCCGCAACCAAAGTTGCCGAAGTAGCGAAGGGGGCGTAATCCATGAGTATTCTCGTCAACAAAGACTCCAAAATCGTGGTTCAAGGGATTACCGGTAGCCAGGGCACCTTCCACGCCCAACAGTGTTTGGCATACGGCACTCAAGTTGTCGCCGGTGTCACCCCCGGTAAAGGCGGCCAAACGGCCGTTGACGGCCAAGTCCCCGTCTTCAACACCGTCTCGGAAGCAGTCGCCAAAACCGGCGCCAACGTTTCCCTGATCTTCGTACCACCACCCTTTGCCGCCGACGCCATCATGGAAGCCGCCGGCTCCGGTGTGGAACTGGTTATCTGCATCACCGAAGGCATCCCCACCATCGACATGGTTCGTGCCTATGACTATGTCCAACGCAAAGGCGTGCGTTTGGTCGGTCCGAACTGCCCCGGCGTCATCACCCCCGGCGAATGCAAAATCGGCATCATGCCCGGTCACATTCACAAGCCAGGTCGCGTCGGTGTCGTTTCACGCTCCGGCACCTTGACCTACGAAGCCGTTGGTCAGTTGACCGCGCTCGGTATCGGCCAGTCCACCTGCGTCGGCATCGGTGGCGACCCCGTCATCGGCACCAACTTCATCGATGTTTTGAAGTTGTTCAACGAAGACCCCGACACCGACGGCGTCATCATGATTGGTGAAATCGGCGGGACCGCCGAAGACAACGCCGCTCGCTGGGTGCAAGACAACATGAAAAAGCCGGTTGTCGGCTTTATCGCCGGTCAAACCGCACCCAAAGGCAAACGGATGGGCCACGCCGGCGCCATCATCGCCGGTGGTCAAGGGACCGCCGCCGAGAAAATGAAAATCATGTCTGAGTGCGGCATTCACGTCGTCGAAAGCCCCGCCGACATGGGCGCCAAAATGAAAGAGGCGCTCGGTCTGTAATAGCAGCGGTTCCCTGCGAACCGTTGCGCCCCTGCGACGTGCTTTGGTTGGCAACAACCGGCACGTCGCTTTCGTTTCATTTACGTTTATTTTGACACCACAGGAGCAGATCCATGAGTTTGCAACGCACTTTTGCTGTTATTAAACCCGACGCGGTAGCCGCGGGTAACACCGGCAACATCCTTGCCGATATCGAAGCAAACGGCTTCAAAATCGTTGCGATGAAAAAAATGCAACTGACCGTAGCCCAAGCTGAAGGTTTCTATCACGTTCACAAAGAACGTCCTTTCTTCGGCGATCTGGTCAGCTTCATGACCGAAGGCCCCATCGTTGCTTTGATTCTCGAAAAAGAAGAAGCGATCCCCGCATGGCGCGCTCTGATGGGTGCCACCAACCCCGAGAACGCTGAAGCAGGTACCTTGCGCAAAAAGTACGGCGAAAGCATCGAGCGCAACGCGACTCACGGCTCCGACGCCGAGGAAACCGCCGCTTTCGAAACCCGTTACTTCTTCAACGCGATGGAAATGGTTTAAATCTCAAAAGCGCCCCAACGATGCGCTTTTTAGGGTAAAACCCGACCCGCGTTTCCAAAAACGAAAAACCCCGAGTCACCAACCGGTAACTCGGGGTTTTTTGTGTCTTGACGACGCTGTCTTACCAAATCACAACGCGATCTTTCTCATTGCGATACATGGCGTCACCTTCTTTACAGCCGAACGCTTCGTAGAACATTGGCATGTTCGAAAGCGGGCCGTTGGCGCGGTACTGACTGGGCGAGTGTGGGTCGGTTGCCACGCGTACTTTCAACTCTTCGGTACGGTACAAACGGCGCCACGCCTGACTCCACGACAAGAAGAAACGCTGCTCGGGTGTAAAGCCGTCGATTTTGGTGCGATTGCCGGCGCCCAACCGTTTTTGCAAAGCTTCGTAGGCAATCGTCAAACCGCCGAGATCGGCGATGTTCTCACCTAAGGTCAGCTCGCCATTCACAAACAAACCTTCCAAAGGTTGGTAACCGTTGAATTGGGCGACCAGCTCGTCGGCACGCGCCTCGAACTTTTCGCGATCTTCACCCGTCCACCAGTTTTTCATGTTGCCTTCGGCGTCGAACTGGCTGCCGGAATCGTCAAAACCATGCATTAATTCGTGACCGATAACAGCACCAATCGCACCGTAGTTGACGGCATCATCGGCGGCCATGTTGAAAAACGGCGGTTGCAAAATACCGGCGGGGAACACGATCTCGTTTTTAAGTGGGTTGTAGTAAGCGTTTACGATTTGGGGATTCATGCCCCATTCTTTGGGATTGACCGGCTTGTCGACTTTGGCCAACTCGTAGGCACGTGCATGGGCAATACCACGCAACATGTTGCCACCAAAGTCGTTGTCTTTAATTTTAAGCTGAGAGTAGTCGCGCCACTCATCGGGATAACCGATATGTGGCGTAAAGGAATCCGCTTTCACCAAGGCCTTCTGTTTGGTTTCTTCGCTCATCCAAGCCAACTTTTGCAGGCGCTCTTTCAGTGCCCCGCGCAAGTCTTCAATCATCACCAACATGCGTTCTTTAGCTTCAGGTGGAAAGGCTTCGGCAACGTACATCTGGCCCAAAGCTTCACCCAACACTTGGTTGGTCGCGCTAATCACTTGCTTCCAACGCGGCTGCTGTTCCTGGACCCCACGCAAGGTCGTTTGTGCAAAAGCAAAGTCGGCGGCGCGAATCTTACCACTCAGATACGGTGCGGCGCCGCTGATCAAATGCCAACGCAAGTAGTGCTGCCAGTCGGAAATGGATTGTTCCGCCAGCATTTTATCCATTTGGGCAAAAAATTTGGGGTGTGCAAAAGAGAAGCGGGTCACCTGGTCGAGACCCAAGGTGTTGAAGTAACCGCTCCAGGAGAAATTCGGCGTTGCCTGATCGGCTTCTTTTAAAGTTTTAACATTATACCAAGAGCTGGGATCACGCTGCTCAACCGCACTTAAACTCACCTTGGCCAGTTCTGTTTCCATTTTAAGAATGGTGGCGGCGGCTTTGGCCGCATCGGCTTCGCTGTAATCCAAAAAGGCCAGCATTTCGGCGATATGCGCCTCGTACTTTTTGCGCAACGCTACCGAATCGGCATCGTCTTTTAGATAGTAATCGCGTTCAGGTAATCCCAAACCGCCTTGGGCACAATAAGCCATTTCCATCTTACTGTTGGCAAAGTCGGACAACGAAGCAAAACCAAATACAAAATCCAGTCCGCTTTTGTGTGATTGGCTGACAAATAAACCTACATCCGCTGCACTTTTAAACTTTTTAATTTGCGACAAATAGGCTTTTAAAGGTCCAATCCCGGCGGCATCGATGGCTTTTTGGTCCATCCCCGACGCGTAAAAATCGCCTACTAACTGTTGTGGGGAACCTTTGAGGGATCCTTTACTGTCGACGGCCTTGGCAATCACTTGTTTCAAAATATCTTGGTTGCGGTTGCGCACTTGCTGAAACATGCCGTAGTTGCTTTCTTCGGGTGGAATTTCGGTAGTATTCAGCCACGCCCCGTTGGCGTGCTGGTAAAAGTTCTCGCAAGGTTTGCATTTTTGGTCGAATAAGGCAGGATCAATCGGTTTGTCACCGGCGGTCAAGGCTGCGGCTGTAAAAAAGCCGACAGCGGCCAGCCTGGCAAACGTGGTGCGTATCATGGTCAGTTCTCCCTGTGGTGATGGATCCCATTGTCCATCGAATCAATTCAGCGGGCTGCGCCGAGGCGTCTCTCTCCAAATCGGCCCGCGGGCCCGTGGATAAGCAAACGAAATAACGTCGACAAAGTTTACCTCGGCTGGATGGCGTCTCAACCGCCAATTCACGAGCCGATACGCGGCGTGGCGACAGCGTCGAGATAACCTTCAAGCCACACCTCTGCCGCGACACGAGCCGTTCTCTGGGGAGACCCAAAATCCCCCGCCGTTTTTTCGATTCCTCAACTTATTAACGCGCAAGAGACGAACCATTCGGTTCACACAAAACCCGCTTCAAGCTTTAAGCCGGCCATGGGCCTGTGACTGCGGTTATGATGGAGAACACGGCGAACCGCTTCGCCCGCCATTGCCTCATCAACGGAGTCAAACCGTGTCCCTTTCCCCGGCCGACCGCATCGAATTCACGCTTCAAAACCGAACCCGCGCCCTGAGTGTGCTGGTAGAGGATGTTTACCAAGCACACAACGCGGCATCCATCATCCGCAGTTGCGACCATCATGGGATCCAAGACTTACACGTCTTCGAAAGCCGCAATCGCTTCAATTTCCCTAGCGAACCATTACCGACCGATTTTGCCGACCCCACCGAAGGCGCTCACCGCCGCATCGATATCCATCGCTACCAGCCGCAAAACGAAGCCGAGACGCTGGCGCAAATTCATCGCTTCAAGGCCCAAGGCTACCGCATTGCCGCAACCTCATTGCGGCCAGGCTACGTTGATCTGACGGAATGCACCATGGATGAAAAATTGCTTCTGTGTTTTGGCACCGAGGAACAGGGCCTCAGCGACACCCTTCACGACGCGGCTGATCTGTACGTGCGCATTCCCATGGTCGGTATGACCCAAAGCCTAAATGTTTCGGTCAGTGTCGCCCTCTGCCTACACGAACTGCGCAAAAAGCTGACGGCGGGCCGCTTGGCCTGGCAATTGAACGAACAGGAACAACACCAACTGCGGCAACGCCTCCAAGCATCAACAAAAAAACGCCTCTAAGCGAGGCGTTTTTTTCAATTCAGAGGACGAAGGCGAAACCTAAACTTCGGCGGCCATCAAGATTTCACGCACCACCGGGTGGTTGAAATTGATGGAGAACACCGAGTAAGGATGTGGTTTACCGGGAACCTTGCGAACCCGAATAACCCCTTTCCCTTTGAGGCGATCAATCACGTTTTGAATTTCAAAGCGGGACAGATGCTGGAGCTCGGCTTCGTTAGGGACAATATCCCGGAAGAAAGGACCGACCCAGACTTCACGTTCGTGACGGGCGTGTTCTTGGAGCACAACGCGCAACAAACGCTCCTCATCCTCGTCGACTTCAAACAGCCACATTTCCTCGGGGCCAAAATCAACTTCCTCGTCTTGGAAGCCAAGACCTGTGTTGACCAAGCGGCTTTTGGGCAAAAGGCTGTTGAGGCGGATGATGTTGGGTTCGCCAACCTGGCGTTTCAAATCACCAGACATGTTGAAGCTGAAAGCACACAGCAACACCTGTTTGCCGTATTGGAGGATACGGCGAATGATTGGCAAATAATCACTATCACCGGCGCAAATAACCAGGCAATTGATGTCGTCACGCAAAACCACCATCTCCATGGCGTCAATCGACAACAAAATGTCGGCTGAGTTTTTGGAAGGCTTAGAGTGGATGAAGTGCGGTTCGAACCCGGCAAGCTGCAGGTCACCCTGCACATCGGCCATTTCGTAATCTTTTTGGTAGTCGGCGTAGGTCCGATTCATGATCGGTAAATAGCCGTACTCTTCTTGAATTTTGTAGCGCAACTTGTCAAGGAGGTGAACGAGCTCCTGACCAGCCGAAAGATCGGGACGATAATTTTTCAAAGAGAAGAACAAATTTTCAAAGTCGACAAGAACCGAACAAAACTGTAAGTCGTGTCGTTGCATCATTTGGAATACCTCGAACTGATAGACAATAGGATAGGGCAGACGAGCAGCGTCATGGATGAGAAAAAAGATACAGGTCAAAATTTGCAAAAAGGAGAAAGCTAAGTAGTGCCCATCACAATAAGCCTCGTATTGTAGAACGGACCTCATCGAATATCAACGAAAACCTCTTCATAAAAAACCATGATCGCTCGTTAGGACCAACACCTAAATGAACATTTACCAATTGTTTAAAAAAGAACCTTCGCAGATATTGAACCATCTTCGCACAGCCAAAAACCTAAGATTCTTTCGCATAATCAGAATTCCCATTCCCATCACACGAAAATTTATCCTTTTCACGGTAAGTCATAAGGCGAGCTAAGTAGTAACATCTCCGTCAGCAACGTATTCATCCCTTCACAAGGAAGCACCACTCGCCTAAGCAATCACGAGCCGCCCTTCACAAGGAAAATCACCACTCAAAAAACTTACGCGCGCTACACCGATGTGAGATAAAGAAGCCAACCCAAACCCGGTTAGCCGCGCCATCCTCTTCGGCAACAGCCGCCTGCAATCAACCTTCTAATCGCGTTGATAATACCTGCAATTTGGTCGTCTTAGCCGGGAAAGTCAAGCAAAAGCTGAGACATGCATCCGTAAATTACGCCTTGCCCCCAATCGCGGGCGACAAAATTCCCAGCGCTCCAAATTTAACCGACAGCCTCACCCGGCGCGCGCACCTGATAACCAAAGATTTACATTTATTCACGCCCGGCCTACGACCTACACTCAAAAGATAACTCACGACGATTCCCATATTTCCCGAAAAAAAGGAGCCACCATGGAAAAACCTGCACCAACCCTCGCCCCTATCCACAGCCTCATCCAACATCGCTGGAGCCCTCGCGCCTTCAAACCCATCGCCTTGACCGCCCCACAAACGCACACCCTTCTCGAAGCCGCGCGCTGGTCCGCTTCCTGCTTTAACGAACAACCCTGGCGTTTTCTGATCGCCAACCGCGATCAATCCGATGCTTTCGACACCATGCTGCAATGCCTCGTCCCCGTCAATCGTGCCTGGGCCCAAAACGCCGGCCTTCTTTTGCTCGCTTTTGCCCACACCCGCTTCCAGCGCAATGATAAACCCAACCGTCACGCCCACCACGACCTCGGCCTCGCCGCCGGCCAACTCGCCCTCCAAGCAACCGCCATGGGGCTCCAAGCCCACATGATGGCCGGCATTGATATCGAGCACATCAAAGCCACATACCAGGTTCCCGACGACTTCGATCCGCTTTCCGCCATCGCCGTCGGTACCCCCGACGATCCCGCCAGTCTTAGCGCTGATCTAGCGGAACGCGAACGTGCCCCACGCGAGCGCCGCGAAATCAACAGCTTCTGCTTCAGCGGCGATTTCGACAAACCCTGGTCATCTAAGCCCTAAACGCCTGATTCTCCAAACTAAGGTTGTTCGAGGTAGGCGTGAAACAGCGGCTTGAGTTCTTCTAAGGTTTGCTCAATCGACATAGGCAACACCTGGCTGAACATATCCAAAATAATCACCGCATTCACCGAAGCGTCCTCCTCGGCAATCGAGCGAATACGTTCGCTAATAAAACGGTTAACCACATGCACGTGTTGGTAGATTTCGCGCAATCCCGAAAGGTCAAACACGGCTTCTTTCCCCGCAACAAATCGCAAATATTGCCCCAACAGGTACATGGAAGTGACGCGGTAAATGGTTTCCTCAACCGTCGCATGGGGCAAATGAAAACGCGCCATCGGCTTGAACGGCGCGGTATGGGGACAGCCACTCAAGGGAATGATCAAACCCATAAGCGAGCTCAACGCTTTTTGAATGGCTGCATGAAAGGTAAAGGAGCGGGTTTTCATGTGAATTTCGACTTGAACCTCGTCATAAGAACGAAGATTGATCGACGATTCAATCAATTCCACCAAACTGACCGCTAAAGGGCAGTTTGGATTGTCTTTTTTACTGAGCGGACAGTTGGGGCATTGGTGAAAATCCAAGGCAACCCATGCAGGCATCGGCCGCGCCAAACGGCGTTCCCGCAGCACAAATCCCTCGGCCAAATGAAGGCGAAACACTTTAAAACCGCCGTCGGGAAACTTCAGATGGTAGTGAATGTCAAGTTCGTCCAGTTCTTCTTGTATTTCCTGAGTATCTAGCGGAATCAAACCATCACTCCTGCAAGCTCGTCGGGTCGCGGCGCCGACTTATGGGTCCAGGTGAACGAAAGAACAAGTGAATCGATTAAGTTGACACTAGTCTAACGCCAAGTGAAGGCGGAGGCGCAGGATAATTTTTAAAAGGCCACATCGGCAGCCGCCGGGACGCGGAAAAGCGGCCGGCGGCCACAACAGGGGCGGCGCAACGGCAACGCGTTTACGATGAGGGGCCCCGATGCTTAGAGGCGTTTCTCCATGAGCATGGCGTATTCATGGCCCTCAATACCGGCAAAAACCTTGCGGCCGTTGAATTCAAAATCGCGATAAGCCAACCGCGCTAAGACGTTAAAGCCCATTTTGTCGCGCAGCACATGCTGTGAAATATTTCCGGTCGGCTCGGTAACCAACCGTCGAAAGCCACGTTCGCGGGCCAAATCAAAAAAGAGACGGTTCATACGCGGGGCGATGCCCATATTCGTGTAGCCGTCGGCGACCGCGACCATAAACATGTGGGCGCATTCGCCCGGTTCCGGCCGGTACTGATTAAAGTAAGGGGCACCGACCTGTTCAAGACAGGCAAAAAGCGGATCAAACTTGGGCGAAAGTTCCGTGATGAGATCATCGGGCGGTTCAATGGCGGAATCTTCGGAGATGCGCGCCCCAATCACAGCGCGCGAGGCAACGTCGCGTGCGATGAGCGAAAGCCCTTCCAACGCAATTTTGCGGTAGTACTGCAAGGTAAATTGCAGCATTTCTTGTTCGGTAATCCCTAGGAAACGAACCAGCGGCTCGTCACGAGCAAACACACGCGCCACCAACCGTGCGGCATCCTGCCAGTTGTCTTGCCCGACAACTTCGAAAACCACATCGTGACGGGGTTCGATTCGCCCAAAAGATTCCAATGCCCCGCAACTCCCCATCGACACCTTACCTCCGCTCCTTTCTGCAAGCTGGTTGTTATCTTAACATGAGCAAGCAAAACCAATTCTGTGACAATTAATATTTCCGATTTATCTCTATTCTGAGGTCAACATGACGACTGAGTTTATCTCAGCCCGTGCGAAAAATCACCTTATTTCCTAAATTCACACCCATTTATGCAACACCTAGCTATGGTTCAGTTTACTTACTGAACCTCTAATCGAGAAAGAATGCCGTGGTCTTCATTCGCTTACCCGCACCCGCGACACACACCACAAGAGATTGATCAAATTTTCTTTCAATTTTTGGTCCCCAACCTCTCTTACCTTACGGCAATTAGCAGCTTGATCTTTATTTTTCTCAAAGATTATCCAAAACCTGAGCCGAGGAATTCGCAACAGCAAACTCAAACCGACCAACAATCAGCAGCCTTAAAAAATAAGAAAACCACCGAACTTCCCTGGAGTCAGTTGTGTTTTCTCCAAAACTTTTCGCAACGGTAACTTGCACAGCACCACCCGCACTTTCCAGGTGCGCCCATCAGCCCGCATCGAACCTTCGCCACCCAAACGACACTTTTTTTTGCTTTGGGATTTGACGCGTTTTATAATTTCATCGCATTCATTCCCCTACCCTTACGCTTCAATCCGCGCTTCTGTTTTGCCGGCTGTTCGTCTCGGTCGTTCCCGTGATTTCCAACCGTGCCGCGCCATTGCAACGTGACGTTCCCCCAAGAGGCCCCACCATGCTATTTCCGCCAGGCCCAAAACTAAGCCAGACCGAGCAGTTGCAGTACCTGCGCCGCGACCCATTGCGTTTTTTTGAACAATGCCATGCTGATTTCGGCGCGGTATTCACCCTTGAACTCGGCACCTTCGGCAATCAAGAGGTAGAAACCGAAGCCAACGGTAAATGGGTGTTCATCACGCGTCCCGAGGATGTCGAAACCCTGTTTCGCGCCGGTCCGGATATCGCTCTGGCCGGCACAGCGAACAAAATCCTTTTCGGCAGTCGCACCCAGCAAGGCGGCATCATTCGCCTCGACGGCCGGCCCCACATGGACATTCGTCGCGTCTACCAACCGATCTTCAACGGCGCGCGCATGCGCGCCTACACGCAACCCATTATGGCGACCATTCGTCGCCATGCCCGCTTATGGTCTCGCAGCCGCGCCTTTCCCTTTTTGCCCGAAATGCAACGGATCACCATCGATGTGATCGCAAAAACCATTCTCGGCTTTGATGAGTCCGAGTTGTTCGATATGCTCTGCTCGCGCTTGATGTGCTTGGAAAATGCCGCCATTCAAGGCAGCGACCGCCATATGGCCGAACGCGAGTTAAGCCGGATCACCTTCGAGCACATCGCGCGGCGCCGGCACCAAGACCTCAGCGGTCGCGAAGACGTTTTCTCCCTACTCTGTCAATTGACCAAACCCGACGGGCACCCGCTTAGTGATCGCGAGTTGCACGACGAGTTAGTAACCCTGCTCAAAGCAGGCTTCGGCACCACCTCAAACGCCTTGGCTTGGCTGTTCGCCTGTATCTTAGAGAACCCGCGCGTCCAAGAGCGCGTCCAGGAAGAAGCTCTTGCCGCGGTCGGCACCCGCGAGCCGGTCAATTGTCGGTTCGACAACATGCCCTACACCGAAGCGGTCATCCAAGAAACACTGCGCCTGTGTCCTTCGGTCGCGGGTTTTACCGGCGTCCGTTATTTAAGCGAGGCCATTCGCCTAGGTGGCTATACCATTCCCGCCCATACGGTGGTCGCCGTCGCCACGCATATTTTGCACCGCAACGAAAAAGTTTACACCGACCCGCTCAGCTTTAAACCGGAGCGGTTCCTTGGCGCAAAGCCCTCGGCCTGGCGCTGGGCCCCGTTTGGCGGCGGCAATCGCATGTGCGTCGGTCGCGCGTTTGCCAACCACGAAATGAAGGTCGTGTTGGCGACCGTGTTCTCAGATATGGCGGTGACCCTAGATCGACCGGTAGGCGGCAGTGAAGTCCAGGGCTTTTTCTGCTCGCCCAAGGAACGCGGCCCCTATGTCCAAATCCGAGACCGGGACCACGACGCATAAAAAGGTAGAAATACAAGAATCGGCGGCGGCTTTGGCGAGAGCTGTACCGGTCTGCAGAAGGGTACGACAAGCACAATCTCGCCACCGGGGCACAAAGCGAAAAGCCCGCCCAACATGCCTTTAAACAAAGAAAAGCGCGCTCACTGGGAACGCGCTTTTTATTTCGATGGTTTGAGAACTGAAGCTTAGCTGCCGGAAACCTGGCGCGCAACTTCTTCAGCGAAATTGTCTTCTTTTTTCTCGATACCTTCACCCAACTCGTAACGTGCAAAACGACGCAGCGTGATTTTCTCACCGATGGTTTGGGTGGATTCTTTGATCAAATCTTCGATGCTCTTCTTGGGGTCCTTAACGAACTTCTGCTCGAGCAATACGTTTTCTTCGTAGTATTTTTCCATTTTGCCGTTGACGATACGGTCAACAACCTGCTCGGGCTTGCCTTCAGCCAGAGCTTTCTCACGAGCGATTTCTTTTTCTTTGTCGAGATCAGCTTGTTTTACTTCGTCGCGGGTCAAGAAGGAAGGTGCCGCGGCGGCAATGTGAAGCGCGATGTCTTTGGCCAAGGTTTGGAAACCTTCGTTGCGTGCAGTGAAATCGGTTTCGCAGTTGAGTTCGATGAGAACACCGATGCGACCGTTGCCGTGAACATAAGAATAAACCGTGCCTTCAGCGGCGATACGGGTAGAAAGTTTTTCAACTTTTTTCTCACTGCGCTTGCGCAGATAAGTAACGGCTTCATCGAAGTTGCCGTTGCACTCTTGCAATGCTTTTTTACATTCCATCATGCCGAGACCGGTACGCTCTCTCAGCTCTTTAACATCTTTTGCGCTAATGGACATGTTGATCTCCTAAAAACGTTTCGTTTTTGCGAATTCTAAAAAATAAAGCGGCGATCCGCTTTCTTCAGCCATAGGGCCGGGAGGCCGAGGCCGGAATAGCAATGAACTCAGCGTGATCGTGGGCTCCGTGGCTCCGCGAAAGAGCGAGGGCGACGCAGAAAAGTGCGCGCGAGACCCAACATCAACCAAATTGTAAACCCTACCCCCGAACGCGTTGCAGAGCAAGCAAAAAGGCGGGGCGAAAATCGCGAGCCGAACAAAACGTCGGCTCGCGTGGTTACCGAGAGAAAACAGTAACCGGGTCGACGGAGTTAAGCTTCCGCGTTGGGTTCGGAACCGTCACTGTGGTAAGCGCTGGGCCCGGCTGTTTCGATGTGCTCGTCATCGTCTTCGCGGCCTTCGTTGGCGGCTTCGCGAACCTGACGACCTTCGATCACGGCGTCGGCAACGCGCGTGGTGAAGAGCTTCACGGCACGGATGGCGTCATCGTTACCGGGAATCACAAAATCGACGTTTTCGGGATCGCAGTTGGTATCGACGATAGCAACAATGGGAATGCCCAATTTGTTGGCTTCAGAAACGGCAATCTTTTCGCGGTTAGGGTCAACGATAAAGAGGATATCGGGCAACCGCGTCATGTTTTTGATACCAAACAGAACTTTGTTGAGCTTTTCTTTTTTCTTTTCGAGATCAAGAATCTCTTTTTTGGTCAACTTGTCGTAAGAACCGTCAGTGGCCATGGCTTCCAAACGATTCAGCGTCTCAACGGACTTACGAATCGTTTTGAAGTTGGTCAAAGTGCCGCCCAACCAACGGTTGTTGACGTAATACATGTTGCAGCGTTGTGCTTGGGTCTCGATGGATTCTTGAGCTTGTCGTTTGGTACCAACGAAAAGTACGTTACCACCCTGTTCTGCGACCGTCTGAACGTAGGCAACCGCTTCTTTGAACTTTTTAAGCGTTTTTTGAAGGTCAATGATGTAGATGCCGTTGCGGCTACCGAAGATGTACTTTTTCATCTTCGGATTCCAGCGCTTGGTCTGGTGACCGAAGTGGACGCCGGCTTCCAGCAATTCTTTCATGGAAATGTGAACCATGTGGAACCAGTCCTTTCAATTCAACCCGTTTGGAGCAACGAGTTTAACTTTAATTTAATCCAGCCGCGTCGGAAGACGAGGCGGGTTAAGTGATTGGCAAAAGCCGCCCGCGGCCGTTTGCCGCGAGCGAACTGAGACACCGAAACAATTCTCCGATTAACGTTTGGAGAACTGGAAGCGACGACGAGCGCCACGCAGACCGGGCTTTTTACGTTCTTTTTCACGCGAGTCGCGTGTCAAGAAGCCGGCTTGCTTGAGTTTGGTGCGCAGTTCACTATTGAATTCCAACAAAGCGCGCGAGATGCCGTGACGGATCGCACCCGCTTGACCGGTAGGGCCGCCGCCCTTTACGGTAACGTGGATATCAAACTTGTCTTGGGTTTCCGTCAGGGTCAAAGGTTGACGGATGATCATTTTCAACAGATCGGAAGGAAAGTATTGGTCAATTTCGCGTTTGTTGACCACAATTTTACCGGAACCGGGGCGCAGGAAAACGCGTGCAGTGGACGTTTTGCGGCGACCTGTGCCGTAGTACTGAATATCGGCCACGTTGAGAGCCTCCTTAGATGTTCAACTCAAGAGTTTCGGGCTGCTGTGCCGCGTGAGGGTGCTCGGAACCGGCGTAAACTTTAAGTTTGCGGTACATGGCGCGACCCATTTTGGTTTTTGGCAACATGCCTTTCACAGCGAGTTCGAGGGGACGAATGGGGTGTTTCTGCAACAGGTGCCCAGCGGTAATGGTCTTCAAGCTGCCAGGACGCGAAGAGTGACGACGGTAAGCTTTGTAGAGCAATTTCTTGCCCGAGAAAGCCACTTTACCGGCGTTAATCACAATCACGTGATCACCCATATCCGCGTGTGGGGTATAGGTGGGTTTGTGTTTGCCCATCAAGATACGGGCAACATTACTGGCTACGCGACCAATGGACTTACCTTCGGCGTCAACGACAAACCATTTCCGTTCGGGGTTGTTACCTTTCGGAAAAAAAGTTGACATGAGTGGTACTCCTAAACATTAAAACAGGCGTGGCAAGCCACACCTGATGGTCGTTCTCCGTGCCTTCTCCTTGGGAGATCGCACGAAACCCTAACTCTACTATAGAAGCCCTGACCAGTCAAAAGGATTTTAAACCCTTTTCCGAACACCACAAAAGGCCCGCGAGGCGTTGCCTGGCGGGCCTTTTCGGGTTTTCTCCTCTCGCTAGTTCCGGAACAAAACATCCTCACGCTGGAACCACTTCGTGCAGAAGACAATCCCGATCAAGGCAAACGCCAAGGTCGAGAGAAAAATCAGCACGTACTGCAGTGGGTCGATCGTTCCTTTGATGATCTCTTTCGAGGCCAAACTCACATTCAACAACGGGATCAACGCCGTCTGATAGCTCAGCTTCATACCCGGCAACGTCGAGAGAATCACCGGCACCAACACCATGTACTGCACCGGCATCAGGTAGGTTTGCGATTCTTTATACGACTTGGCGTAGATAGAAATCGACAACAGCACTGCTGCAAAAATCGCCGCCAACGGCAGAATCAACAAACCGATCTGCAGGAAGTCCATGGTGTCGATGGCACTCAAGAAACTGGTTAACTCCTTAACCTTGCCCCCCTCAAGCGTCTTGACGAAATACACCATACTCACTGAAGTACTGAGAATCGACAGCACCGCCGAAACCACACCCGCCAAAGCGACCACAATGTATTTACCCAACACCAGTTGCAAGCGGTTGACCGGGCTCAACAACAACGTTTCCAAAGTGATCCGTTCTTTTTCACCGGCACCTAAATCCGAAGCCGGATAAATCGCCCCAAAAAAGGTAAAGATAATGAAGACGTAAGGGAGAAAGGCCCCCATTTGTTCGCCATAACGCTCGCGCGACGACGCCAGCGAATCCTGCTTGGCAACCAACGGCTCAATCACCCCTTGTTGTTTCAAAGAAAACGCGACACCCAGCGCTTCGAGGCGCTGCCGCCGCAAGGTTTCGCTATAACCCTCCAACGGTTCACTGACGCGGCGAAACACCATATCGATTTGACTGGCGCCGGTGAACTGCACAGGCACTTCAACCTGAAAGCCGTCTTGCAAATTTTGATGAAAACTATCCGGTACCATGAGTGCCGCGTCCAATGATTCCTCGCGAATCATGGCGCGCACATTGGCTTCTTTGACATTCTCAACCAACTCAAACTGGGTGCTATCGGCGTAAAGGGCCCGTAAAGCACCCATGTCACCCTCGCCAATGATCGCCACCTTCAAAACGCGGTCACGCTCTTTCACCGCCATTTTTTTGGCGATCGTGAACACCCCGTAAAACAACAGCGGCATGACAAAAGTCGGCAAAGCGAGCATGAAAAACAGCGTTTTCCGGTCGCGGGTAATCTCCGTAAGTTCTTTCATAACAATGGTTGGGATCATATTCATGCCGCACCTTCCATTTCTTCGTCCTGGCGAATCCGGCGCGCAAAAGCACGCTCCAAAGCGGTTTCGCCGGTTTCTTGTTTCAGCATCGCGCTGGTGCCGGCAAAACTCGAAATGCCGCGGTTGATAATAACCACCTGGTCACACAGGGTTTCCACCTCATGAAGCGAGTGCGTGCTGAAAATAATGGTTTTGTTTTGGTGCTTGCTTTCAGATAAGAAATCCAGGAATACACCCACCGACATAATGTCGAGCCCGGTGGTCGGTTCGTCAAAAATAAAAATACTGGGATCGTGAACCAAGGTACGCACAATGTTCACTTTTTGCTTCATCCCGGTGGAAAGCTTATCGTTGCGCTCGTTGACGTAATCCAGCATGCCGAATCGTTCGAAAAGTTCGTCCATGCGGCGGTTGAGATGCTTGCTCTCCATGCCGTGCAAACGCCCGAAGTACTGAACCATTTCTTTAGCCGTCAAGCGGGGATAAAGGCCGGTTGTCCCCGACAGAAACCCGATTCGACGACGAATTTCATTGGGAAACAAACTGTAATCCTCACCATCGATGATGATGCCACCCTTGGTCGGGGTGAGGGCGGTTGACAAAATCCGCAAAGTGGTGGTTTTCCCTGCACCGTTGGGACCCACCAAGCCGAGCACCATACCCTTATCACATCGAAAAGAAACACCACGCAAGGCGCGAAACACCTTGCCCTCATCGCGCGGATCTCCTGCCTCGGCGGCCCCGTTTCCACGCTTCCCTTTGATTTTAAAAACTTTCTCCAAACCTTTAGCTTCGATCATTGATCCCTCACTCGAATCTTGGTCCTCGACAAATTAGTGACACCTATGCCCAACGGTACCGATGCCGGCCGGGGAGGCGGCAAGGCCTTGTGGGCGCTCATCGTGTGTCGGCGACTTGGGTGTGGTCAGTTCGGTTAAACGGCTGTGCAAGCGCACAGCTTAGGTCGCCGGCTTCGGCCCTGGCAAATTTTCAAGCGCCGGCTCGCCGTTCGCTGTGCGCTCGGCCCCGCTACCAGCAATGAACGCGAGGAAACGCGCTTCAGCCTATGCAAAACCGACACACAACGAGATTGAGAAAACGATGCGCCCAACTCAGCTTCTCGATGACAAACGCTCAGTCCGGGAACCGACGCCAATCTTACACCTAAAATTTCGGAATCTTGGCGACACGCTCGAAAGTCCTCCCGGCCGGCGGGCCATGAACCCATGGCGGACTGCCCGACCCAAGCACAACCAACCTCTTCACCTCTTTTTACGCCAAGTCTTTGCACGTCTTCCCCAATCCACGTCTACTTCAACAACACGATTTCTTCGTTTCCAGGAGCAGCTTCGTCACACTGAAGCGACAAACCGTTTGTTGGTTGTGCTTTCAGCCCACGGCCGACCACGCGCACCACCGCCACAAACACAGGCCACATCGGCTGTCCCGATACACTTGCTGATTGGCGGCGCTAGAACATCACAAAAGGGTCACTTTTTTTACAAAGTGTGACCCCTTTTAGAACGGAGGCCGGTGACACGCCGTAGAAGTTATCCATAAAAGCCCGCTTTCTAGGGCGGACGGCTTGAATGAGAACTCAAGTCGGGTTAAGGTGGTAAACATCTGCAAATGGTCTATTTCCCCGGCTCACACAACTTCTTTGACGATTCCCCGCAGCATCGACTGCGATTCTTTTAACGCGGAACTTTTATGGCGCCTGCGATTTTTCTTAAAATCAAACAACGAGTGAGCCTCGCTGTCACGTACCTCGGTTACTGGTACGGTTATTTATTAATACCGCTTATCCCCTTGTTTTACGCTACTTATCATTTTGGATGGCATTGGTCGATACCACTTGCCGCGGTTCTTACCGGTTTACTTTTCATCGATTTGGCGCGCCATTTTTCACAAACACGTCTCATCGGCCCGATTATCCAGCGGGTTGATACTGAGGAAAAGCTGATCGCTCTGACCTTTGACGACGGTCCCAATCCACCTTTCACCGAGGAGATTTTGGCCGAACTCACCCGTCACGAAGCCAAAGCCACCTTTTTTATGATTGGTGAAGAGGCTGAAAAGCACCCGGAAACGGTCGCGGCGGTCTTAAAACAAGGCAGCCAAGTCGGCAACCACGGCTGGAGCCATCGCCACTTGCTGGGAAAAACGCCGTTTGGCGTGTCTCGGGAAATTAAACGAACCGACCAACTACTCCAAAATCTAGGCTCCCAGAAACTCATCCCCTTTCGCGCACCTTATGCAGCGCAATTCATCTCGGTCCCACTGGTCCTGGCCCTCATGCAAAAACCAAACGTCATGTTTGATGTCAGCCCCGATGACTGGCGCGGTGAAAAGGCGAAAGTCATTGCCGACCGCGTGTTGTGCCAAGTTCAACCCGGCTCGATCGTTTTACTGCATGACGGCGGGGGTGATCGCAAAGAAACGGTCAAAGCCGTTCGCATGATCTTGATGGCGCTCTCGAAACAGGGTTACCGTTTCGTGACGACCGAAACCCTGATGGCGGTCGGCCCCACACAGAGCTAGCCGGCAGCAATTTTCCGTAGAAAACATTTCACCACAGACAACTTTCCGTCTCATCGCGGCAAAAGGTCATGAAGAACACCTTCAGCGGCGCATCGCGCCGCCGTCCCCCTTTATTCTCGGGCCTTGGCGCAGAACAACGACACAGTACCCAAGAGCGGACAGCGCCACGAACGAAGGAACACGGCCTTTTGTCAAAAAAAGCTTGACGAAAGACCACCATTCTTTTGCAGAGCCAACCAAGATTCGACACAACTCAGACTCAGCTTCGGAAGAATCCACAGTACCTGTGGAAAACTTTGTGGAAATTTGGAAATCAGGGAGCGAAAAGCCCTGTCACAACAACGATCAAGAGCACCTTGCACAAGAATGGTTGCATTGAGAATTGTTGATTCTTCAGTGTTTTCAGGGTTGACAGCGCTCTCTCTCGCGGATTAGCAAGGCTGACAAAGAGATTCGAATGGTCTCAGCGCCCCCTGTGGAAAACCTGTGCAAAACCGCCGTAAACTGCGCGCGCCCAACCCTTGAACCCCGTCTCATTTTAGGAAAAGCCTGACAGGGAACCACTCACAATTCCCTAACACCTCTTCACAAAAAGTCGTTTCGACACAAATCGAACCAACGCCACTGGGCAATAAGGCCCCTGCCCGTTTCGCCGACAATTCTCCTTCATTCAAAACGCTACCCAATCAAGCAAATTCCCGGACACACCTACCAACCCGCATGAATAGCAATTTACCCACCGGCAAAACACTTCCCAAAAAACACCAACCGCAATTTTCACCTAGATCGAAGTATTCTTCGCCGCAATGCGCCGTGGACTTAGCCCAAGACCCATTTCGACGATCTTGTTGAGGGAAAGATTGATGCTTTCATATGAGATTAGGTAGAATAGGGGCGTTTTTTCATTAAAATCATCCGTCAACCGGGCGATATCGTTGATCCACCCAGCGTTTTATCAACCCCAGTATCCGGCTCCCGCCGATGCCACAACACCGCACGGATCCGACCAAGTGCCGCTGCGCTCGGTCGAGAACGGCGCTTGCGCCCAAGACATTCCCGATTTGCCTGGGACGCCACCGCGAGCCTTTGCAATCCATTTAGAGGCCCTTCATGCACCACGAAAAACGCAAATACCGCCGACTTCCAACCCGCGGTTTCATCGATTGCACGGTCGAGTTTTCCCTCGACCAACAACGCTTCCGCGAAGTTCCCGTGCTGAGCATTTCGGCAGGCGGGGCCTACCTGGCCGTCGACAGCCAAGAGCCCCTGTTCGAGAAGGGCAGTCGCCTATGCGGCCTTCGCTTCAACCTGCCTGAGCTCAGCAACATGTTTCTCGATGGATTAATCATTCACAAGATGTCGCTGGGTGAAGTGGGTGGATGTGGCGTCGAGTTCGCCGGCACCACGGAAACCGACATTGAAACCCTAGACACCTACGTGGGCGAGAAACTCAAAGAATTTGGCCTTGAGTGAACGGAAGGGTGCTCAGCGCGACGCGCACAACCTTACTTTTTTCTTGCACGGTCGACACAGAACTTTTGTGTAAACTTAAGAGAATCATTCCTTTAATTCGTCCTCGGCAAGGAACAACACCATGAGTTGGCACCCCAGTGATTTCCAAATTACCAGCCTAGGCGAAGCCCGCTACCGCGCCGCCGATTTCGAGAGCCTGCGCAATGTCACTTCCGACAGTTTGTTTGTCGACGACCGCGAACGGGTTCCGCACCAAGTCGTCTTTCGCGAGGGCGACACGCTGGATACATCGCGCAGTTTTGAGAAAGCGGGCCCGCGCGAGAAGTTGTTTTTTAATCCCGGTGACGTTAACGCGGCGATTGTCACCTGCGGCGGCATTTGCCCCGGCCTCAACGACGTTATCCGCGCTCTGTTTATGGAGCTACACTATATATATCGCGCCCGCAGTGTCCTCGGCTTTCGTTATGGATTGCGCGGATTTGATCCCGACGCCGGCCTGGACCCGATTGAATTAAACCACGAACGCGTCAGCGATATTCAGGCATACGGCGGCACCATGCTCGGGACCTCAAGAGGCCATGTCGACGCGGCCGTCGTCGTGGACCGCCTGCAAGCCCACAACATCCAAATTTTGTTTGTAATTGGCGGCGACGGAACCCAACGCGCAGCCCATACCATTTGGGAGGAAGTGGCGCGCCGCCAAGCCAACATCGCCATCATCGGCGTCCCCAAAACCATCGACAACGATATCAATTTTGTTTACAAGACTTTCGGTTTTGATACGGCGGTTTCCTTCGCCCGTGATGCACTTGATGCAGCCCACATTGAAGCCAAAGGCAACCCCAACGGCATCGGCCTGGTTAAAGTCATGGGTCGCGATTCGGGGTTTATCGCAGCGTACGCAACCCTGGCCTCGATTACGGTCAACTACACGCTCATTCCCGAAATGGACTTCCAACTAGACGGCCCCAACGGCTTACTCACCCACCTGGAAAAGCGGATGGCCGACAAACATCACGCGGTTATTGTGGTCGCAGAAGGTGCCGGCCAACATTTGTTACCGGAATCCCAACGTGAGAAAGACGCGTCGGGCAATGTCAAACACGGCGATATCGGCGTGTTTCTCAAGCAACAAATCAATCAACACTTCAGCCAAAAGGGCTTGGAAGTCAACCTTAAATACTTTGACCCCAGCTACATGCTCCGCAGCTTGCCGGCCAACGCACAAGACCGTATTTTTGCCGCGAACCTGGCACGTTTCGCGGTACACGCGGCCATGGCGGGCAAAACCGACATGATGATCGGGCGCCGCTTCAACCAGTTCATTCACGTGCCGATCCCTATCGCCGTCGCCAACCGCAAGAAAATCACCCTAGACAGCGAATTATGGATGGCGGTGCTCCAAGCAACCGGCCAGCCTGCCAAACTCTCTTAAACAACCGCACCCAAAACCCAGACAATACGAGGTTTGACCTCGGGCTCAACCGGTCCCGACCCATCGAAAAAATGGCAGGACGCACCGCCGCAGGCGCGCTTCCTCGCCCATTTCGCGCGAATCGGTTACAATGACGGCTTATTTTGCGCAGAAAGGTCACCATGAAAACCATAAGTATTCTCGGCAGCACGGGTTCAATCGGCACTTCCACGCTAAAAGTCATCGACGCCTTTCCCGACCGATTCGACGTCGTTCTGCTTAGCGCCCACCGCTCTCGCGAGAAACTGTTGCAGCAAATTCAGCGCTACCGCCCGCAATTTGCCTCAATTACGGAGGCGACCGACGCGGCTTGGCTGCGTGAACAACTGCCCGACACCACGACCACGGTGGTCGCTGGTGAAGCCGACCTTTTGCAAGCCGTGGCCACGGTCAAAGCCGACACCACGGTGTCCGCGATGGTCGGCGCGGCCGGCTTGAGGCCCACCATGGCGGCCATTCAAAGCGGCTCGACGATTGCGCTCGCCAACAAAGAAGCCATGGTGGTCGCAGGCGCTTTTATGAGCCAGGCCGCGCGCGATAAGGATGTGGCTATTCTACCGGTTGACTCGGAACACAACGCCCTGCACCAGTGTTTGCGTGGTGAACAACGGGACGAGGTCAAACGGCTCATCTTGACCGCATCCGGCGGCCCCTTTCGCACTTACACCGGCGACATGGCGGCGATTCAGCCCGAGCAAGCACTGAAACATCCCACGTGGGACATGGGCCGCAAGATCTCCATCGACAGCGCCACTATGATGAACAAAGGCCTGGAAGTCATCGAGGCGCATTTCCTGTTTGGTTTTAGCGCCGAGGAAATTGCCATTGTCGTCCATCCCCAATCGGTCGTTCATTCCTTAATCGAAACCATTGACGGCTCTTACAAATGCCAGCTCGGCCGCACCGATATGTGCGACCCCATTCAATACGCGCTCACCTACCCACTGCGTCTGACCTCGCCGTTCGAAGCCTTTGACATCACGCGCGGTATCGATTTGAACTTTTACCCACCCGACCCGGTCAAGTTTCCCTGTATCGAATTGGCCTACCAAGCCTTGCGCTGGGAAGGCGCGGCCCCAACGGTCCTCAACGCCGCCAACGAAATAACCGTAGCGGCATTTCTGGACCGTCAAATACTTTTTACCGATATTCCTCGTATCAACCGCAAGTGCCTTGAGCATCTGGGCACAACCGCCGTGAGCCAACTCGACGATTTATTTGCCGTCGATACAGAAGCGCGCCATTACGCCGCACAACTCGTTCAACAAGATCGCCGCTAGCGCGCGCGACGGCATTACTGGAGGCACCGACCTTGGGAAGCATCATTCAAGAGATCTTTTCGAACCGCATCATTGCATTTTTTTTGTTGCTGGTTCCTCTGGTCGTCTTCCACGAATTCGGCCACTTTGTCGTGGCCAAGCTCGGTGGCTTTCGCGTTTACAAGTTCGCCTTCGGTTTTGGCAAGAAACTGTTTAGTTTCGAATATGCCGGCACAGAATACCGCTGGAACCTAATCCCCTTGGGTGGCTACGTCGATTTTATGGGTGAAGTGGTTTACTCGGATAAAGTTCCCGACGACGCAAAACACTTCTATAACAAACCCAAGTGGCTACGCTTCCTGGTCTTGGTCATGGGACCGGCATTTAACATCTTTTTAGCCTTTGTCCTTTATTGGATGGTGTTCAGCAACCGCACGCTTTACACCCCCAATTACCAAAAAGAACCTTTCACCATCGGCTACATCCAACCCGACTCCAAGGCGGCGGCGGCAGGCTTGCAAAGCTTCGATCAAATCACCGAGGTAAACGGGAAAGCGGTCGAGAGTTACGATTGGATGAATCAGGAAATCTTATTGAGCCCTGACAAAAAGCTCGAATTAAACGTGGTACGCGATGGAGCCGCGCAAACACTCAACCTGGAAGTTCCGTCACACGAGGTTGAAGGCTATGGCTTGATTGAGTTCTTGCCCTACGAACGGGTGTTGGTGCGCGAGGTTCGTCCCGATTCACCCGCTGCTCAAGCCGGCCTGCAGCAAGGCGATCATATTGCCCAGGTCAACGGCGAGCACGTTTTTCCCGTTGCTGTCGGCAATATCCCGCAACTCTCAAGCCTGATCGAAAAACGGGCTCCCGAGGCAAGCGAGCTCACCATTTACCGAAACGGCGAAGCCCGAACCGTGGCCGTAGCGCCGCAAAAAGAAGACGACCGCTGGTTACTAGGTATCACGACGACCTCGGATTACGAGTCGCAAACACTGAGCACGGGGCAAGCCTTTACCTACTCGCTGCAGCGATGTCGCGAAGACAGCCTCCTACTGTTTAAAGCCTTGCGCAAGTTGACCCAAGGCGAGCTGGGCATGCGCGCCTTCACCGGCCCGGTCGGCATGAGCCGCGTCGCCAGCGAGACGATTCGCAGTGGTATCTGGGTCTTTTTGGGTCTGATGGCCTTTTTGTCACTGCAACTGGGAATTCTCAACCTGCTGCCGATCCCAGTCCTCGACGGCGGTGAAATCTTCGTCATCCTGATTGAATCGGTGTCAGGACGCGATTTCAGCTTAGAAACCAAGACGCGGATCAAGGTCATTGGCTTCTTTTTCCTACTGGGATTCATGGGTTTAGTTGTCCTCACGGACTTCGTTAAAGAATACCAGTACCTGTTCACGGCAGGCTAAATCGAGAGAACCATCAAAGGTGACAAGGGTCGCATTGCATTCACAAATGTAAAGAATCGGTAATTCGATATTTACACTAAAGCCTCCCCTTGTTACATTCCTCGTGTTGGATCCCAATTTTGGGCAAAAAAAAACCGCGTGTATCAAAAGTACACGCGGCAGCGCCACAAGCTAGCATAGAGGAGAGAACAGTTAGATGTGGCGCAGGAATAATCCTTGGTTTCAGAGGCAAGTCGCTGCTGGTAACTGTGGTGTGTTAGAGGAGAAACACCTGCGTCTTACTCTGCTACGGGTTGTGTAGAGCAACCAACGTGCCAAACATCACACAATCTGGCAACCCCCTTATTTCCTGCATCTAAATGATGAAGGGCACGATTTTCATTGATAAAAACAGAGACATACCCTAGAAAACTCTGATAAATTGTCAAAAACCTCAAGGCCACCTTCGCGGTGGCTTTTTCATTGTCACGCCGTTTGGGCTTTTTTCTCAGCCCACCGAGGATTTTTGCGCGGAGTTCACCATGTCTGTTTTCGCCCCTTTTCAATTTGATGGCACCCCCAACCTTTCAGCCGACGAAACCGCCGTCTTCACCCGCTTCATCAAAGAGCTCCGCAGCATTTACGGCGAGAACTGGGGTTTCGTGTTCGATATTAAAGACAACATTTCCCAGGTCTTGCGTTGTATTTATTCAGACACCCACAATGCCAACCTTTTGCCGCTTGGCCACATTCCTATCGCCGCCAATCTCTCGTGGCGCTCCATGGCCTTAACCATGGACGATCCACTGTTTTTCGAAAAGTTTGACCTCGACGACCCGCGTTCGTTCTATTTACAACGCACGATTCGTCCGCGCCAAATGGCGGTCTTTCAAATTAAAGCCGACGCCAACATCGGCCTCGTCAGTATGTTCGGGCTCAATGACAGCGACGCCAAAATTCGTGAACGCGATTTGCCGAGCATCCAAGACCGCTGTCAGGTGCAGTTATTGCCGGTTTTCCAGAAAATGAGCTGGCGCTTGGAACAGCATGTGATGGACCAAGCCACACGCGCCATTCGTCAACAGGAAACGCCGATTTTTATTTGCCAACTGTTCAACCGACTTCTGGAGTTGCCGGTTTTGCTGATTCGCCGGCTTAACGGCGATACCTACCAAGCAGTGAATCAATCGGGACTAGACGACGATTTCGACTGCAACCGCCTGCTCTTTAATTTAAAGGACCGCGAACAACAGGTATTTTTCAGCGCTACCTGGGAACAGATCACCCAAGACGCCTCGTTTCAACCGGACCAAAAAATCACCGGCATTGTGTTCAAGCCGGGCAACACCATTTTGCTCTGTCGCGGCGAAGTGCGCTTGAGCGGAAAAACCAAAGACAACATTTTTCACTATATTGAGCAAATCGAAAAACTGTTAAAGCGCAAGCCGGTGCCAATTTCAACCCTGTCGTTTTTAGTCTACTTGCAGCACTGGGTCCGCTCGCAAGACCGCGATATCAATCAGATATTCCAACACTTAATCGACACGCTGGTCCCCTTCCTCGGCGCGGATTTCGGGACCTTGGCGTTGTACTCGCGCGAGCGCAACCGCCTGATGTTCGTGAGTCAGGCCGGTGAGTTCACCAACCCGCTCAAAGACATACCACTCGTCGACAAAAACGGTGAAGCAACCAGTATCGCCGCTCACGTCATTCGCGCCAACAAACCCTACTTGGTACCGGACGTGCGCAAAGATCCATACTACCGCGCGTTTAACCCGGCGATTCGCTCGGAGATTTGTGCGCCGATTCGCGTGCGCGGCGAAACGATCGGCGTGTTCAGCATTAGCAGCCGCGAGTTACACCATTTTCACCAGTTGGAACTGGGCAAACTCCTGTTTTACTGCGACCAAATTGGGATTGCCTTGTTTCAGGCGGGTATTCTCGACAAGGCGTTTAGTGAAACCGAGGAAGCCCAGAAGCAAGATCAGGACTTTAAGTTCGGCTTCGACCGCCACACCCACGCCAAAGAGGTGCATTACAACTTCGGCAACCTCGTCGGTCACCCGCAAGGCGCGATGCGCGGCGTCTTTGAGGCGATCCAAAAAATTAACAGCTCCGGCCGCGAAGACCTCAACGTGCTGATCACCGGCGAAACAGGGTGTGGTAAGGAAATGGTGAGTTTTGCCCTGCACAACTCGAGTCGACGCGGGCAAAAACCCATGGTTGTCACCAACTTCGCCAGTTTCGGCGGTGACCCCAACCTCATCCAAAGCGAACTGTTCGGCCACGAAAAAGGCAGTTTCTCAGGCGCAACCAATCGCCGTATCGGCTGTATTGAGCAGGCCCACGAGACGACGCTGCTCATCGACGAAGTCGGCGACATTGTGCCATCGGTCCAAATCAAACTCTTACGCGTTTTACAGCAAGGCAATGTTAAAAAGTTCCAGCGCTTAGGCGGCCAAGAACACATTAGTTCCAACGTACGCATTTTGGCGGCGACCCACCAAAATCTGTGGAACTTGGTTGAGCAAGGCAAATTCCGCGAGGATTTGTTTTATCGCCTGCAAACGCTGGTGGTACGCATTCCACCGTTACGCGAGCGCTTGGAAGATATCCCATTGCTGCTGACCCACTTCTGTGCGCGCTTCGAACGCAAGGTGCCAGGCCTCAAAATCAACTGTTCGACGCGAGCGGTGCAAAGGTTACAAGATTACGCGTGGCCCGGCAACGTCCGTCAATTGGAGGCCGTCATCAACCGCGCTTTGGTGATGTTTACCGAGGACGGCGAAATCACCGAAGAGGCGGTCAAGCGCAGTTTGGCGGCCGAAATGCGCCATGCCGTCAGCAACGCCCCGGAACAACAGAGCGGCGGCAGTTTGTTCAAAAAAGTGAACAAGGGTGGCGACAACGCCTTCTGGGAACTAATTCAGAAGCCCTACCGCAATCACGAACTAACCCACGCCCAATTGGTGGCGCTGGTCCGTGAAGCGTTAACCGAATCCAAGGGCAGTTACAAACAAGCAGCGGCGGCCATGGGTGTCGCTGAAAGTGATTACAACCGCTTCTTGGATTTTCTGAAAAACAGCCGCGCTAAATTGGACTACCGCGAGTTCCGCCGCTAGCAGCAGACAACGCGATCGACCCAGGTCGCCTCGTTTTGAGAACAATACGGCTTTTGCAAATCACACCTGGTGATTCTCGTGTAAGGCACCTATGTTAGAACCATCGCCGCACCCATCATCAAACGCCGCGCAATAATGTTCTCTAAGAGGTTCGCATGTTGCTCTCCCGCCTGTATGGGCGTCATACCGGTCGGAAACCGGATGTCGCCGGCCTATGGCCGATCACGCTGCTTGTCTTTTTGCTGTCAGGGCCACTCCCGGCCCAAACCAATGAACCCTGGGCGTCCTTTACAGCCGGCGGGCCCAATTTTGCTTATATGGCGTTCCCCGGCGAAAGCGTCACCGTGGAAATAAACGGCGCCAGTGCCGAGAACCTCAGTTACGCCTGGGACCTGGGCGATGGTCGAAGCAGCACCGACGCCGCGCCGACCTTTACTTATGACCAAGCGGGCGTTTACCAAATCACACTGGTCGTCCGTGACGACCAAGGGCAGAGCAGCCGGCCCTTTCGACGCTGGTTATTTGTACAAGACCCGCGCATTAGCGCCAACACCAACGAAATCCCGCCCTGGCCGTTTATCAACCAACCGGAAAACGGCGCTCACTTGCCGTTCGATCAAACCGTTTCGTTTCAAGGCCACGGGTTCGACAGCCAAGATGATGCGGTAACCCTATATTGGGATTTCGGCGACGGCGAACTGGCCATGGACAGCACCACACCGCAACACCGCTTTCGCGACGACGGCACCTGGAATGTCAATCTGTTCGCGGTCGACGCCAAAGGCCTGATCCAACCAAATCTCAGTTTTATTGCGATTCATTTGTATCGCGACCATGCCCCGGCTCAAGGCGATATTATCGCCCCCCAAAGCAACAACGCGGTAACCGGCGATTTTGAAGTGGCGGCAGGCACGGCGGTTTCACTGCAGGGTCGCGTGACGGTGGACGCCGCATTGGGCGAAGCCGACGGCTACTGGAACGTTTTATCCTTGGTGACGGGCGAATGGACAATCTACGAGGGTATCACGCCGCCGCCCATCACCTGGCCGGCGGGCCGCTACCAAGCCTTTTTTCATGCAACGGTGCGCGAGCGGCCCGAACTCACCGATCCCATCGCCCCCGCTGTTAATATTTGGATCCGCGACGACAACCGCGCGCCCTTTAACGCGACAATTCTCGAGCCAAACTACGATTTAACCCTGGCACCCAAGGCGCCGTTCGGCCTATCTGCCACCGCTGAAGATTTGGACGGCGACCCCCTCTGCTTTAAGTGGACGGTGGCACGTTATCCTTTCGAAGCGAACCCTTCACAAAGTTTTGAAGGCGCCTTTATCGACCAAGTTTTGCTGGAAGAACCCGGCCTGTACCGCGTTGCACTCTGGGTCGAAGATGCTTACGGCGCGGCAACGCAAGCGCGCGAGCGGTATGTGACGATCCGCGCGGCAACGGAGGATTCATGCGCCTCGGAGCCGCTCCAAATCGCGCCCGCGTCCCCGCGCGAAACCCTGCTGAGCGGACCGCGCGGGGTGCGTTACAACTTTGCGGTGACACTTAGCGGTGGGCAGGCTACGACCGTGTTATGGGATTTTGGCGACGGCCGTTTGGCAGAAGGCGCCACGCTCACGGACCCAATCGCCTTTGAGGAACCCGGCTGGTATCCAATCCGCGTGTTCGCGGAAGACAGCGGCGGCTGCTGGAGCTACGGCGAGTTGTATTCTTTGTTTGTATTTGGCGATGATATTCCGCCCACCGCCGACATCGTTGAACCGGCCTGTAACGCGGTTAACCAATTCAATAGCTGCGTCTACGCGGTGCCGGTGGGAACATCTGTTCCCTTGCGCGGAAGTGCGGGCGATAGCGACGGCCAGTTACCGCTGTCCAGCGTGTGGTGGGTCAACGGGGATTTCTATGACATCGGCGAAACACCGCCGCCGCTTAGCTTAACCGAACCAGGAATCTACGAAGTCCAGTATTTCGTGACCGATGCCGCCGGTTTGAGCAACACGTTTCCCAGTACGCGTTTGATTCAGGTGATTGACCCCAACTTGCGACCCCGGCCCGAGATCGTTTTCCCCGATGCCGACTTGACCATAGCACCCGGCGACAGCTTGCGTTTTGAAGCCTTTGGCGAAGATCCCAACGGCCTCGCGCTTAGCTACCAGTGGGATTTCGGCGGTGGCGCACTGCAAGCCGGTGCCGACGGGGCGGTCGTCACCGCGATCACCTTCCCCGAAGCCTCGCCGGCGGGACAACCCTTTGTTATTTCACTGCACGCGCGGACCCCGTTTACCGCCTCGGAACAACCCGCCACCATGCGCATCACGGTCGCCAACATTGCCGACGAAGGCTTGGAACCCAACAACAGCCTTGAGCTTGCGAAACCATTGGCGCAAGGCAGTTACCAAGATCTTCGCGTCACCGACAGCGATCCAATCGATATCTTCAGTTTCACCGTTGACGGCGCGAACCGCGACTTGCGCTTTCAGGTTGCGGCCCAAGGGGAACCCCTTGCGATGGCGCTGTATCGCCGCCAAGGCGAATCCTTTACCCTGATCCAAAGCAACCGAGCCGTCGCCGACAGCTTTGTGGTGCAACAAGCACCGGCGGGCGAGTACGCGCTTGAACTTCAGCTAACGGGAACGCACGACAAACGACGCCGCAACCTCGGTTACGGCCTGACAATTAACACCTTACGGCCCGCTCTGTTCCTACCGTTTTTGGTGGAAGACGGCAACTTGCAAAGCAGCGTAGGCCTGCTGAACCCAACCGGCGCTGAAGCCTTACTCAACATTCAAGGATTATCGGCAGAAGGCGAGGTCATGGCGGAGGTAACGCGTTCTTTGCCGGCGGGCGGTTTGCTGCGGGAAACCGCGACAGCTCTATTCGGCGGCAACCCTAACGAACCCAGCGCCAGGGCGGTACGTTGGGTGCGGGTGCAAGCGGATGTGCGCGTATTGGGTTACCTCAACGGCGCTAGCCTGGACCAAACGCGCTTGATAAGTGTGGCGGGCACGGCTTCCCTTTCGGCATCGGTGACAATTCCCCACATTGCCAACCCCGACAACGGTTGGTACACGCGTGCCGTGGTGATCAACGGCGGCGACCGTGACGACGCGTTGCAGTTTGCCGGGCCGGCAGGCCGTTACGCGATTAGTGAAAATGCCAAAGCAGACGGTCAAGTCGATTTCCGATTCAGTCAAGTGCTGCCCGCGCCTCTGCCAGGCTGGGGCGCATTCGAAACCCCCAGTGGTCGGGCTCGATTGGCCGGGGTTGAAGTTTTTGGTCGAACCGATATGCAACGCGAAGCCGCCGGTATTGAAATGCTGCCGGCTCGGCGGGAAAACCCTAATTTCGCTTACATCGGCAACGATCTGTATTTCACGCATATTGCCGCCGATACACTCAATTGGTGGACCGGCATTTCATTAATCAATCTCTCAGCGGAGACGACTCGCTTCACCTTGACCGGGTACAACACGGACGGTGCAGTGGTCTTCACCCAAAGCGACATGAGCCTGCCGCCGGGTGGCAAATTGTTACGCACGGCCCGCGATCTTTTTGGCGAAACAGCGGTCGATTGGTTAAAAGTGTCGGGCGACGGCCGCTTAACCGGCTTCGAGTTGTTCGGTGACCACGGCCTCAACCGGTTGGCCGGTCTGCAGGCGGCGACAGCGTTGAGTGACCGACTTTACTTTCCACACCTCAATGTAACAGCGGGCCGCACTTGGACGGGAATTTCTCTTTTGAACGTGGCTGACGAAGCAGTAAGCGTCACGGTGCGCGCGTTCGACAACAACGGAAGCTTGGTCGCTGAAAACGAACGCAGTTTGGTGGCGGGTGGAAAGTGGGTCGCGCTGGTCCAAGATCTATTTCCCGGTACCGCGGCGCTGGACCGAGCGGCGTATTTGCGCGTGGAGGGAAATCGTGCCGCCCTATGCGGCTTCGCGTTATTTGGCACGCTCAGCGCCGACGGCCTGGGCGAACAACTGGCGGGTTTGGCGGCAATTCCGTATTAAAACGCGTCACCCTAAGAATCCAGATACAAAACCAAAAAACAAGCCATGGTTGCGACGCCCTCGATAAAAAATCACGCCACCCGGCGAAATCGCCGCATGCTTGAGGGTCGGCGACGATCTCGCCATGCGATGCAGGAGCGGATTCGTCACCAGGAGACGACCATGACCGATTACGACAGTGCGTAGAAAGAAATCTGTGATGACTTTTTTGGCGACATGCTCGCGTTTTTTTTACCGGATTTGTATGCCTCGATTGATTGGGGCAAAGAGGTTATCTGTCGCGACAAGGAACGCCTAAACATCGCCGACGACCACGAAACCGGAGATCGATTACCGAGAGCGGTTGGAGACGCTTGCCAAATCGCCCAGCTCAATGGCGGTCGTGTTGGCAGCCCAATTTGCCGGTCAGGAAACCCTGCATGATACGAAGCGGCGTTTGCTGGAAAAACTCGCCTTGGCCGCGTGATTGTACGAACGGAACTTTTCCCGCGATACCGTCAGACGATTAGCGCCCTGGTTTTACGTAACACCGAGGCAAAGTATCGGCCGGCGCAACCACCAAAGCCGGCGACCGCCGTAATTGGCCCTTAGCAAATCGGTTCTCTCCCAACATCTATACCGCTTCAAGCAAGTTAGGCCGAGCGAAGATAACCCATCGTCAAAGCCACCGAATTTTAATTTGACATCCCTCTCAAAGGCTTTTAGTGTAAGCGTACTCCTTACATTCTCTTTACATTCTATCAGTAAACCCGTACCGCGCCTTTCTTGTTGGAACCGCGTGGCGTCCCTTAACCCAGCAGTGTTGACCCACCGCTTTACCGTTGGCATCGTCCTGTCCCGTCCTGTTCGTTGTTGCCATCCTACGACGACCACCGTACACGATAGAACGATCCGCGGTTGCCGGGTTAAAGGACACGTTTATGTTGAACCTTGGTTTTCGTTCTTCCGAAACCGATACGCGGGCGCTGCAATCCCGCACGGTTTTCGGTTTGCGGCATTCTCTATGCCGCGCAGCTTTAACCCTTGTAAGCTGCCTCATGCTCAGTATGGCGGCCCTCGCGCAAACACCCGCCGGCGATCCGCCGGTTCAGACCCAACCGTGGGTTGGCGAGGCCGTGACGCCGTATCTCATCGACATTGATCTACGCGATTTACCGATCCGCCCGCTTTGGCAGCCGGGTGATCCTATCAAGGAAGTACCGCGGCGTACGCGCAACGCGCTTGCAGCTTTTCCAAAACCAGCCCAACAACGGGACGGCTTGCTCGACCTCCAGGAGTCGGTCACCGGTTTGGTGCCCCTCAACCAGGCTTTTCCCCAACCGGACATCAACATCGACGGCCAGGGTTTCTCAGGTGTGAATCCACCGGATACCGTCGGCGATGTCGGCACCAATTACTACATTCAAGCGATCAACAGCGGCGGCGGCGCAACCTTCACGGTATACGACAAGGCCACCGGTAACCTGGTCGCAGGCCCGTTTAACCTCGACAGCTTCGGGAGCGGCGGCTGCGGTAGCGGCCTAGGCGATCCAATCGTCTTATATGACCAACAAGCAGATCGCTGGATGATCAGCGAGTTCGCCAGTGGTTCCAACATTTTGTGTGTGTATGTGTCACGAACCAACGACCCTATCAGTGGTGGTTGGTACGCCTATGCATTCTCAACGCCCAGCTTTCCCGATTACCCTAAATACGGTATTTGGGGCGACGCTTATTACGTGGGCACCAACGAGTCGAGTACTTCCCTGTACGCACTCGACCGCAACGCGATGCTGGCCGGTCAGTCGGCGACCTCTCAGCGCTTCATCATTCCCGATTTGAGCGGCTTTGGTTTTCAAATGATTACGCCGGCCGATCACGACGGTGCCACCCCGGCGCCGGCGGGTGAGCCCGGCATCTTCATGCGCCACCGCGATGATGAAGTACACGATAACCAAAGCGACGGCTCACAGGACTTTTTGGAAATCTACGAATTTAATGTCGATTTTGCCAACAGCAACAACTCCTCTTTGACGGGCCCCATTCGCATCGGTGTCAGCGAATTCGACTCATCTCTGTGCGGTTTGACATCGTTTAACTGCTTCCCGCAGCCAGGCTCGAACACAACCCTCGATCCGCTGCGTGAAGTGGTGATGAACCGATTGCAGTACCGCAATTTCGGCAACTACCAAACCTTGGTCGGCAACTTCGTTACGGATGTGAACGGCAATGATCGCGGTGGCGTACGCTGGTTCGAATTGCGGAAAACCGGCAGTGGTCCGTGGGCGCTCTATCAAGAGGGTACCTTTTCACCGGACAGCGATAACCGCTTCATGGCGGCAATTTCGATGGACGGCAACGGCAACATTGCGCTGGCCTACAACGTCTCCAGTTCGTCAACGGCACCCAGCCTGCGTTACGTGGGCCGCCTCGCCAACGACCCGCTGGGCACTTTGCCGCAAGGGGAATATGAAATTATCGCCGGCAGCGCCGCCAACAACTCGAATCGCTACGGTGATTACAGTGCCATGGGTGTCGATCCCGTAACCGATTGTTCGTTCTGGTTTACCGGCATGTACAACACGAGTGGTTCATGGTCGACCCGCATCGCCAACTTCGGTTTCGAAGCATGCAGCGGTTGCGACAATCCCCCCAACGCGCCCACCGGTTTAACCGCCGCTAGCGACGGGGACAACCAAATCCAGCTCAATTGGCAAGCCGTTGCAGGCGCCGCCTCTTACCGCGTTTATCGCGCGCTGCAGGGCTGCCCGGCGGATGACTACACCCTGCTCGCCGATAACCTGAGCGGTACCGATTATCTCGATACCGATGTTGCCGGCGGTCAAACCTACGCCTATGTGGTCCGTGCGGTAGCCGATAATTGTGAGTCGGACAGCTCGGGCTGCGCCGACGCCACGGGTGTCGGTCCTTGTACGACGGCGCCGGCTTTCGACGGACTGCAGTCGGTCACAAGTGCGGGTAGCAGCCAATGTGGTCTCAATTTGGCGTGGAACGCGGCAACCCCCGCCTGCGGCGCCTCGGTGACCTATCACATTTACCGCGCCACCAGCAGCCCGTTCACCCCCAGCAACGCCAACCGCGTGGCGAGCTGCTTAACCGGTTTAACCTGGAGCGATAGCGACGTTGTTTCCGGCACGACCTACTATTACATCGTACGTGCCGAAGACGACACCAACTTCGGCAACGGCCCCTGTAACAGCGGCAACAGCGACAGCAACAGCACCATCCGCGGCGCCGCCCCAGGCGGCCCGGTAGCGGTGGCCTTTGAAGACGCTTTCTCGGGCGACTTGTCGTTGTGGGCGATTGAAGCCGGGCCTGGCAACACCGGCACCACCGCGGCTTGGGGTCTGGTCACAAGTGACAGCAACTCGGCGCCGGCGTCTCTGTTCGTCAGCGATGAGGCCTCTGTCAAAGATCAGGTTGCCGGCTTCGCCACCACGGTCAATCTGCCGGCCGGCAATGCCGCCGCCCTGAGCTTCAGTCACCGTTACGACACGGAGTCCACTTACGACGGCGGGGTATTGGAATACTCGATCGACGGCTCAGCCTGGTTTGACATCCTCGCGGGCGACGGAGCCGACATTCCTGCCAATGCCGACCGTATCCTCAGTAACGGTTATCAAAGCACCATCAGTACGTCTTACAACTCACCCATCGGCGGCCGCTCGGCCTGGTCGGGGAACAGCAACGGTTTTGTCTTAACCGAAGTCGACTTGAGCGACTTCGCGGGCAATGACATTCAACTGCGCTGGCGCTTGGGTTGTGACAGTTCCGTAGCGGGTAACGGTTGGTGGATCGACGACATTGCCGTCACTGCAGCAAGCGATTGCGGCGGCACCACCTGTGATTACAGCGCTTCGGCCGAGGGCGATAGCTTCCCGGCCGGTGGCGGTACCCTAACGGTTGATGTTACGGCAAGCGATGCAAGCTGCGCATGGCAAGCGGTCAGCAATAACACCTGGCTAACCTTTGTCGGTGCCTCTTCCGGCAACGGCGACGGTACCGTCACCGTTCAGGCAAGCGCCAATAACGGCAACAATAGCCGGTCCGGAAGCATCACGGTCGCCGGCCAAACGCTGAGCTTCACCCAAGCCGGCGGTAATTCACCACCGCAGGTCAGTCTCGAAACGCCAACCGACGGCGATCTGTTCAACCAAGGTGACACGGTCTCATTTAGCGCCATCGCTGACGATGCTGAAGACGGCGACTTGAGTGCCGCCATTGTTTGGGAAAGTTCCCGTGACGGTGAACTGGGTTCCGGCGGATCGCTTGAACGCGACGACTTATCGGCGGGCACCCACACCATCACCGCAACGGTCACCGATAGCGCGGGCAGCACTGCCCTAGCCAGTGTGACAATCCGCATCAACGGCTTACCTCAAGCGAGCTTCTCGGTCACGGTCAACGATCTCACCATCGACGTCACCGACACCAGCACCGATGACGGCACCATCGATGCGCGCGCTTGGGACTTTGGCGACGGCGCCACGGCGACGGGTGCCACCGCTAGCCACACCTATGCAGCAGCCGGTACCTACACGGTGAGCCTGACGGTGACGGATAACGACGCGACCAGCGCAACCAGCACCCAGTCGGTGACGGTCAGCGAAGGCGGTATTCCCATCATCCAAAACGGCGAAACCATCAACGATCTCAGCGCGTCGACCGGCGAATGGGTCCTTTACCGCATCCTTGTACCCGCAAACGCGACAGACTTGTCGATCAGCATCAGCGGTGGCAATGGCGATGCCGACCTCTATACCCGCTTCAACGCCGAACCCACCACCACCGACTACAACTGTCGCCCCTACCTCAACGGCAATAGCGAATCCTGTACTGAAGCCTCACCCCAAGAGGGCGAGTGGTTTATCGGTATTCGCGCCTACAGCTCGTTTGCAGGAGTCAGCCTCACGGCGTCCTATAACACCACGGCACCGGGTGACGGCTTCACCGAAACCGATCTCGAGGCCAACCGCAATAACTGGTTGTACTTTGAAATCGAGGTGCCGGCCGGCAGCTCTCGACTCGATATCGCGATCAGCGGCGGCAGCGGCGACGCCGACCTTTACGTCCGCTTCGGCGCGCAACCAACCACGACGGAATACGACGAACGGCCGTACTTGAACGGCAACGACGAAAGCGTTTCGATCAATAATCCCAGCGCCGGTACTTACTACATCGGCATTCGCGCCTACCGAAATTTCCGTGGTGTCACCCTCGACGCTTACCATTTCGAATAAGTATCACCACCTTACCGTCCCCACCGGACGACAGCCGGGCATGAACCTTCGGGTTCATGCCCTTTTTTTGTGCCTCGCAACCGCGATTATGGCGCGGCGGGCTCAAAATCAAGTGCGGCGGAGTTAATGCAGTAACGCAGTCCGGTCGGCTGTGGCCCGTCCTCAAAAACGTGGCCGAGGTGACCGTCGCAGCGATTGCAAACGACCTCGACCCGGCGCATGCCATAGCTGTTATCAGCCACTTCACCCACGTTTTTCTTGTTGATCGGCTGGTAAAAGCTGGGCCAACCGGTGCCGGACTTAAACTTGGTTGCGGAAGCAAACAAAGGGAAACGGCAGCCGGCGCAGACAAACACGCCCTCGCGTTTCTCATTGAGCAATGCGCCACTGAAAGCCCGCTCGGTGCCCTTTTTGCGCAAGACATGGAATTGTTGGCGACTAAGGCGCTCACGCCACTCAGCCTCTGACAAACGAACCTTGCCCTCGACCACGGTCGGCGCAGCGGTTGGGGCGCCGACGGGTTCACCGGCACCGGAAACGGAACAGGCAAAAATCAGGGTCAAGGTGGGCAAAAGCCAAAGAGAGCGGCTGACCCGCCGCGCGAACGGAGAGAAAAAGCTGGTGAACATGGAAAACCTCCCAAAGCAAAAGAACAGTTACCTGGAGAGAAAACACCCGAGGGAGCAGATTTAGTCCAAGCAAAGGTGGAACGCTGCTTGATTGTGATAATCGTCAGCAAAAAGTCGCGCCTTAAGGCTTAAAGTATATTGAAAGAGAACAACCCAACAATCCCACAGAACTTATCCGCAAGTCTTCGATAAAAACAGCACTTTTAGGGTAAGCATAACCTCACCTCACAACCGCTCAAGCCAACCATCTAACTCTAATCGACTTAACAACCAGCAAAAGCCAAAAAGCCGAATTCTACTGCGTGGAAAGACGATAATTTGAGGTTAAATATTTGTTGAAAAATACCTTTTCGCCCCGCAAATTGAGGTTGTTTTGTCGAGCTTTCCCCTTAAAAATGACCCCACACCAAATTATCTAAAAACCGCAATAACAAGCGTTTGGCGCAAAATGACCGGCCTATCTTTTGTGAGCTGGGACACCCGAAATCAGAAAGATTGAGGTTTTAGGTTAATTTGATTGCATATGTCAGCGTTTTGCTTTTTGATTATAGTAAGGAGCCGATTCAAGCATCCCGGATTAAGCTTAAGCCCCATCTTGAACCTAATCCACAGCCCCAACTTGATTCTTGGAACGCTCCCCTGCTCAACCTCCAATTCTCTGAGCACATGAAAACCTGCCGGAACACTTCTCGTTGCCTGCCGGCACCGTACCCATCCGGAGAGAAGGCATCCGAGCAGCGCTTAATGTTAGGAGTAGCACCTATGATTACGAAACTTTGGGTTGGCAATTTGCCCTTTAACTCGAAAGAAGAAGATGTTCGCACCCTGTTTGAAACCGTTGCTTCCGTCCATTCAGTTAAGCTGATCATGGACCGCGAATCCGGCCGTAACCGCGGCTTTGGTTTTGTGGAAGTCAAAAAGGAAGAAGCGGAACAAACGATCGCAAAACTTCATGAAACCGACTTCGGTGGCCGCAGCTTGCGCGTTACCATGGCAAAAGATCAAAACACCCCCAATTACGCGGAACAACAATCCACGCAGCAAATGGCGACCGTCTAACGACAGCCTCCTTATCGTCGGCAATTCGAGGCAGTCCGCCCCGCCTTGTTCGTTGATTTAAGGAAAACAACCGCCTTCCTTGGAAGGACTTGCTCCAATCGTCCATCAGGATTGTGATCCCCTTTCACTCCCCTTCTTGATGCACTGTTTTCCGGCATTCCGATAGATAGTCCATCGTTTCACAATCCACGCTGGGCCCCTCACGGGGCCTTTTGCACGTTCCGGCCTCACTTTATCAGCAAGCACTGTGCACGCTCCCCGTCGGCGGCAAAGCCACGGGTAACGCATCCTCCTGGTCGTCTCATTCGTATAAGTCCCCAGGCGGATTCACCGTGACGCTGCGTCGAACCCGCAATCCAATGTGGCGGTGCGTCATGCAGTCACGGCCTTGCGGCAAGCGCTTTGCGCCCACTTTATGGACCATCTGTTTGCTATTTCAGGGCGCTTGGTTGTCGGCAACCGACCCCGTCGCCTTCGCTTGGATCGATAAGATCAGCGCATATGCTGAAACACATCGCCCCTATCAACTGGGTTTTGATTACGAAATTCGCATTAGCGAGCACGAACCGGCGCACCGTAACAGCACCCTGATTACGGTGCGCGACGAGCAACACCAACATGCTGTCTCGCCCAACCCATATCGGGATCGCCCGTTCGGCAGTCATGACCGCACAATTTCAGTTGTCGATGGGGATTGGTTTTGGACGGAGAACCAGCCGGCCGAGGGTGAACCGTCGGTGATAAAAGCGTCGATGGCGGTCATCCGAAGCGCCCAACCTGCCCGCCTCCTTAGTCAAAGGCCTGGCTCAGCATATCTGGCACCTCGACGTCACTTACCGCGGCACCCAGCATGGCAAAGTGCGCATTGAACAAGAACTCTCGACCGAACACATGGCCGTTCTGGGCTTAAAGGTCACGCCCCACGGCCGCCCAGTTCACTTGCGCATGGAAATGGACGCGAAAGCGATTTTCCCGGTAACTTTATCGATCACACTGGGTTCCGGCCCCGATTCACTGCGCCTTCTGTACTACCATTATTACGGTTTTACACAGTTAACCGAGGTCAACGACGACCTTTTTACCTACACACCGCCGACAGCGGCCAAAGTCATACGATTGCGCCCCTTTTTGCCCGCGCCGGCAACAGGTAAGCGTGGCGTGCTTCCCGCCGAACAATGATCTGTGAGCAAGGCCGCATTCCTTGCGCTAAGCGGCCTGAGGCGGGACCGGCAGCCAGGTAGTGATTGACTTCTCCCAATGAAAAGCCTAGGCTGCTTGGCAAGTACTCGCCAATGTATTAGGAGAACCAATCATGAAATCGCTAAAGTTTTCGTTGTGCGCCCTATTGTGCGCCGCTTTGTTCTGTTTGCCCACCTTCGCTGGAAGCGATGCCAAATCGACCGAATGGCTCGAAAAAATGGCAAAAGTTTATGTGGATATGCCTTTCTCTATGGACTACACCGGGGAAATGTCCATGAACCAAATGGGTCAATCTATCAGCATCAAACTTGACGGCAACATGATCGCCAAAACCCAAAAAGAACAGGCCGCCACCATGAGCATGCAAATGGCGATGCCGCAACAAGGCAACATGGACATGAAGGCCAAATACGTCCTCGACGGGACGATGATGTGGACGGAAATGCAAATGCCCCAGTCCATGGGCGGCATGGTTCAGGTCACCAAAATGTCGCTGGCCAAATTAGATGAGATGAAAGCGCAGGCAGGTATGCCCGGCATGATGGGCGGCGGTCCGATGGATCCTGCTGAAATGGTCAAAGGCCTCCAGAAACAGATGGATTTCGTTTTCAAGGGCATTAAAGACGGCAAAGTCACCTTGGAAGCAAAAATGACACAAGAGGCGGCCAAAAACATGGGTCTGGCCAACGGTCAAAGCACCATCGAAGACATGAGCATGACGGTGACGCTCGACGAAAAGAACATTTTCCCCGCTAAGATGGCGGTCAACATGACCAGCACCGACGGCCAACAAGTTCCATTCGTCTTCACCTTCAAAAACTTCAAGAAAATGAGCAGCGTTGACGACGCATTGTTCACCTACACCCCACCCGAGGGCGCCATGGTCATTGACGGCGACCAAATGAACCAAGGTGGCGGTCAAGGTGGCCACGGCCACGACCATGGTGACGGCGACCACGGCCACAAGCACTAATCGTTCGGGTAAACCCCAATTTGAAAAACGCGGCCTAACCGGCCGCGTTTTTTGTTTTAGGACAAGGCGGCAATCGCGTCGCTGAGTGTATCGCGAACCAAAGGAATGGTTTCCCGTTCAAGGGCGGCGCGCAAGGCGTCCAAAGCAGCGGGATCGCCAAACTTGCGCAGCGTCGCGGCGGCGTGGTCGCGCACGGCAACACCGTCATCTTCGAGTAACCCGATCACGGCCGGTAACAAGGCCGTTCGCCGCGTTTCGTCCAATTGATTTTTTTGGGCCAGGGTACCCAGTAAAACGCAAACCTGACCACGAACCTCGTCGGCTTGATCCGCCAACATCGGCGTCAGAAGCGCCACCACCTCGGGATGGTGCAAAGCCACGATTGCGTTACAGGCATGGCGCCGTAAAGTTTTGTTGCGATTCTTGAGCAGCGCGACAAAGGGTTCGCGCAAGCGCACATCGGCGAAGTAACGGTGAATGATCAAAATGGCCGCGCCGGCAGCTTCTTTCACCAACTTGGCCTTGCCGTCAATCATGGCGCTTTTAAGGTGATCCGTAACACGCGGATCGCAGATCCAAGCATGGGTCTCAGCATTAACGGCCCGCGCGGCTTCCTTAGCGATGGCGGCGGCGGCCTTAGCACGGCTATCTTGGTCACCGTCGTGCAGTTGCTGCAGAACGCCGTCGAGGCGTGTCTGCAGCGCCTGACCAGCGGGAATCAAACGATAATAGGCTTCTTGCACGGCGGGGTCGTCTTTTTCAATGAAACCAACGCGCAGTAGGAGCTCCTTCGCCCCCTCAAGATCCCCGGAATCCAATAATTTTTGGGCCTCAGCAATCGCCACGGCACGCTCCTTTTTAACGGGAACCCATGTCGCGTTCCTCGAAATAAGTGGCGATCACACCACGCGGTACGTCACGTGAACAGCAATAGCATCGCCTGCCGCATCCTAACACGCGGCCGACCCGAATTTTTGTGCCACCCAACAACCAAAGGTTACGGGCGGCGGGATTCACTGCGGTCGCGGGAGGGTGGCGATTTCGTTGCCGGTTGTCCCGCGATTAAGCGCATCTTGTACGTCGCTGCGCGGGAGAATCGGTCGAGAAGTGTCGGTGGCATCGTGATAGGCGTGGTAGTAGCGCGAATCGTCTTGGAGACGGCGGTTCTCCAAACCCATTTGATCAATGCCGTCAATGTTGCCCGCGTTGACATGGTGCAACGCGGAGCCTTCCAGGTTCCGAGCATCACGACGGGTATCCATGTCGGTGGCAATGACGCGCATGGCATCGAATTGACCTGGCGGCCGATCGCGGTTGTGCTGCATCATGCGTTCACGCGGGCACTGCTCGGTAATGCCGACGTAGACAATTTTGGGTGGCTCGCCTTTGGTCAAAACGTAGACCGATTGGCCGCGCGATCCACCACAAACTAAGCCGAAGGGATCGATAAAGTTAAGCGGATTGGGCGCGTAACGGTAGCGGAAAGGACCGGCGGCAAAACCCAAAGGATCCGGTGATAAGTATTGGCCGTCTTCGGCATGGTAGTAGCGGAAACGGTTGTAAGACAACCCGGTTTCTTCGTCGAAGTACTGACCGCTGTAGCGCAACATGGGCGCGTGTTCGTCGCCGGACTGCGCCACCAAGCGACCCCACTCATCGAGGGTTCCCCACCAAGCTGTGTCACCTTGGTCGTCAATCAATTCGAGCGGCTCGTCGCACAGGCCGTGAATCACGTGGTAGGGTGTGCCGTCTTCAAAAACCAGCAGCGGTCGAAAGGCGTCAAACACGTATTCGGTTAATGCACGGTTATGCTCGACCGCCATCAGTTGGTTGCATTGCCAGAAGAAGCGGGTTTCTTTGTCTCCCTCACACTTGCGGGTCCGGCGCCCGAAAGCGTCGTAATGGAAGTCAATGCGCCTGCCGTCGGGCAGTTCGACGGCGTCAAGATGACCGAGCGGGTGCCAATGATAGGTGGTGACCTGATCCTCGCGCACGCGCCGCACCACACGACCGGCGTTGTCATACTCAAGCTGCGCGGCGCCGACACTTTTGAGCCGGTCGGCCGGTTGATAAAAAAGCCGGTCCCCATCGCGATTGTTGCGACGGTTGCCGCCCTTATCATAGGCAAACTCAACCGGCGCCAGCCCAAAGTGCTCGCTCTGAATCAATTCATTGCCGGCGTTGTAAGCATAAAGCGCATCGCCGCGCCGCGAGTCCTTGACGGTTTGCACCTGGCCGGCGGCGTCGAACTGGTAGACGCGGCCGAGCATCATTTTAGCTTGGCCGACACCAACCCATTGCTTGCTGGGCAAGCCGCGTGGATCGTATTCGAAACGCTCCTCAAAGCCCAAGAAGTTGCGTTGAATCAGCAAGTCGTTCGAAGTGTACTCAAAACCTTGGCGGACACCTTTTTCGGAAAAGACCGCACGCAAGCGATCACGACCGTCGTAATTGAAGTGAACAGTGCCGGCTTTACCGCCGTCGAAATCGCGGGTACGCACCAAACCTGCTTGGTTGAGCTGATAACGCACGGTCCGCCCATTTTGGGTTTCGGCGGTAATGCGACCCAGCGCATCGCGTTCCAGCGACACCTGTTCATCACCACGCCGCGCGGCCACGATTTGTCCGGCGAGGTTGTATTCAAAGGACGCCAGCAACACGCCGTCGGCATGCACTTCGAGTAAGCGGCCCAATTCATCGTTAACGTATTCCAAACGGTTCTCGCCGTCAAAACCGGCCACAACAAATCCCGATTGATCGTATTCAAAGGCCTGCTCGGTCCCGTCGTAATACTGAGTTTTGACGACGCGGTCATTGTCGTCATAGGTAAAAGTAGACCGTTGCCCGGCCGAATTGATCATGGCGGTATTACGGCGCTCGGTGTCCCACTCCAGTTTGTAAACACGCCCGGACGCTTCCTCAACAGCACAGGGCAAATCGTAGCCCAGATATTGAATTTTGGTAACATGACCGGCCTGGTTGTAAGCCACGGCTTGGCCGGCTTCATCGTAGGTCACTTCGCGGCGACCGCGGCCGGCGTCGCGACGATCCTCAACCGCCACCCAACGGCCCAGTGCGTCGTATTCAAACCGCTTCAGTAACCCGGCACTGTCGTGGGTTTCAATCGGATTGAGGCGTAAATCAAAATGCTCGCGCGAGATAACCCCGTTCTCATCGGCAATCACCAAACGCGTCCATTTGGGATCGTGGTCATATTTGACGACGCGGCCGCCGGGATAATGAATTTCGCGCAAATCGTTCTGTTCGTCGAAGCGGTATTTGGTAACGGCGCCAACCGGATCGGTCACCTCGGTCATGGCACCGCGTTCCCACTTCATTTTCCAAACCGCGCCGTCAAACTCGCGAATTTCGGTGGGTTCGTGCTCCTCGTTGTAAGTAAAGGTTGACTCACTGCCGTTACTGTAGCGGACGGCGGCTACGTTGCCGTGATCGTCGTAACGGGGAGACGAGGAAAATCCCGAGGGCCGGATGTGGCCGGCCAGGCGCCCGTAGGTGTCAAAAGAGTAGACGTGTTCAGCCCCGTTGGGTCGTTGTTCGCGCTCGACCTGGCCGCTTTCGTTGAACTGATACAGGGTTTTGCGACCCAAGCTATCGGTGACGGTGGTTTGCCGGCCTTTTTCATCGTATTCAAAGGCGCGTTCCCCCATACGATTTTCGCCGCTCAGCATAATGCAACGACCGAGGTCGTCATATTGCATACGGTAGGCTTTGTCGGCGAGGTACTGCTCGGAGGTCATGCGACCGGCCTCGTCATAGGTGTAACTTTGAACGACCCCGAGCGCATTGCGCGTGCGCGCAAGACGCCCACCTTGATCGTATTCAAAAGCGACCAAAAACTCGGGTTTGCGGCCGGAGATGTTGAGGTAGAGCTTGTTGAGGCGACCCGCGCTGTCGTAATCGAAAGTCAGGCGGCGTGCTTGCAGCGTTTGTGCTACCCGACGAACGCGGTTTTGGTGATCGTAAGTGATGTGCAGCGAGTGGCCGTCCGGCCAGCCCCAGTGGGTAAGTCGGTAAACGCCGCCGGGACCAAGTTCAAAGAAAAACTTTTGCACGCGTTGGCGATAGTCGTGCCAGTGATAAAGCTGAAGCAAGTCGCCGTAACGACGCAGCTCCATGTTATGTCCCAGGTTCCACAACGATTCGCCGGCCACCAGTTGTTCCATAGTGCCGTCAAATTCGAGGCGATGGCCGTCATGGCCAAAAAAAGTAAAGCCGTCGAGATCGGGCTCAATCGTCGCTTCGAAGGCGTGATACCAGCCAGGCCCCAAAACGCCGGGTTCGCGCTCCAGCAAACCGGTCGAATAATAACGCCGAAAAATGATCGGCACAATCCCGCCACAATCAACATCGTGAGCGGCGGTAAACAAGGTTCCGCGCGTTACGTTAACCGGCATAAAAACACCTTCTTTCTCTTGTAAGGACTGGACTCAGGGACGGACCAACTCAGTGCTGAGCGCCGCTGCGCTGCGTGTTGTTGTTGGTACGATTGCGATTGCGCACACGCAGACCTTTCACCATTTTCAGCATACCCTTGGCGATATCCATCCAAGGCGGCATGGGAAAACCGCCGATAAACACGTTGGGTGAACCGGCCATAATCACGCCGGGCGTTCCCGGCGGCAAACAAAGGTCTTTCCCCATTAAGGCGGCGGCGGCCAAGGCGGCCACATCGTTGGCCATCTGTGCGGTCGCCATGGCCGCACTCATCGCCAGGGCGGCGGCCATATCAGAATTATCGGCTTCGACGGCTTCAACCACGTCGCCGGCAACGCCCAGACTGGTGGCGGCAAAGCCGCCAATCATACACGCCCACATGGCCGCTTTCATGGCCTTCTGAGCGGTGGCAATGGCGCCGCGCATGACAGCGGCCTCCGAGGGGACCGGCTTACAGTGAAAGGTGACGTCACCGACCCGCGCGGCCCGTGCGCCGCCGATGAAAACATTCGATGATCCGGTGTAGACTTCGTACATCGGTGGCAAACCACAACAGGTGGGATTAAGCCCCATGTCACCGGCGCGCGCGGCCGGCCGATTATTGATGAGCGTTTGCACATTACAGCCGTACATGATCGGCCCAACCGGCAGCAGCGGCGTCGGTGGAATCGGCGCCGGCCCGCTGGGCGGGTGGGCGATGTGAGCGTGCGGACCGCCAATCGCCAGGGACATTTGGAAGGCGGCGGGTAGCGGTGGCAAGGCATTGGCCACGAAATTGGTGGCTCTGGCAAAACCCTCGTTAAGCAACCCAATGCCGGCGGCCGGCGCAGACACCACGGTGGCAATTGCACTGCCCACCTTGTGTAAAGCGTTCTCGGGTCGTTTAAAAGACGGCGGCGTGGCGGGCGGTACCCCGGGTAGTGTTGGTTCGATCCCGGATAGAACACTGCCTAAACTCATGCGACGCCCCCCCCGTTTTTCAGTTGTTTTAATTCGCGTTTCAGATCGTCCAATTGCTGGTCACGACCAACTTTTGGATAAATGCGTTTGAGGTGACCCAAGTTGGTGACCAGCGCGTCATTCATCTCCAAACTGCGACACAAAGTGGCCGCGTCTTCCAGACTCTGGCATGCGGCGTCATGGCGCCCTTGCTTTTCTTGAGCCAAACCTCGCCACATCATGGCGTCGGCTTTGCCTTCTGGATCCAGCATATGGCTCGCCATTTGGTCGGTATGATCGTAATACTGCTCGGAAAGTGCGTATTCTTTTAACTTGTAATTGACCTCGCCGAGATTGCGAACCGACATGTACAGTTGCTGTTTGGCTTCCACCTCAGCGGCGGTAACCGAGCTCCACTCGTAGTGATTCCGCGCTTCGACCCAATTGCTTTTGCGCCGGTAAACATCGCCCTGGCAACTGTACACCAGCGAAATCATGCCTTTATCATCGACACTTTGGTAGTAACCCATGCACACATCGAGTTTGGCCAGTGCATCGTCACAGCGGTTATAACCGGTATCCATAATCGCCAACGACAGCATCATCTGCACCTTGTCGGCGGTCGGGCAATGCTCGTCGGCCAACGACTCTTTCATGGCCATCGCCATCGCTTTAGGCGACAGGTCAACCGGCCGCTCCCACACGCGGGGGTAATCGCACAAACCCGCGCGACGATTTAGCATGTCGTAGGGCACGTCGCGCACAATTAAACGCACCTGACGCATCCACGGCTGCACGGTTTTGTCGTCGGGAACGAGTTGATTAAGCAAGTTCAGCAAGCCACCGCGATCACCAATACTCGTGGGGAACATGACCCACACCAGACGGTGGCCGCCGTCGGGTGGAAGCTGTGCGCGCATGTAATCAAAGGCGCGGATAAGCCGATCGGCGGCGGGTAAATCGCCGTCAAATAAGGCTTCCGGCAGCGGCGGTAACGGCTCCTTTTCATTCTCGGCGGCAAACTGGTTGGCCAACGACCATTCCTCACGCAAGCGCTCCATGCACACCGAGATGTAGGCATCGATGTGATTACACGCGTCGGCAAAGGACAAAAAGACATCGGCCGGGTCGGCCTCCTCAATGCCGCGCAGCATTCGGAGGACCGCAACCGTATCGCCGTCGGAGCATGGAATCAGCATCAAATATTTCTGACGCTGCTCCACAAATGTCTCGAGATCTCGGTTGAAATCTTCAATGACATGCTCCATAGCAACCTCTTAGGACAATTGAATTTAACCTGAAGTGGGCAATGCTTGGCGGCGCCAATACGCAATCGCCGGCGTGATAGAGAATCGCGGGTGTTCGATGCCTTTTTCCAGCATCGCCATCCTTCTTTCATCTCGTTTCACATCAACACCTTACGCAATGGCACCGCTCCAATTCGCACACTTTGGGTTAAAGGGTCTAGTTAATCTTAACCAGCGCCCCGGAAATTTCGTGAACACCAATCGCAGCCGACGAAATCTTGACCCCGCCAACTTCAATCCCGGAGGACTTGATGGTGATGTTGTTGACACCCACGCCGAGTGTCAGTTCCTTGTTAGCTGTAATTTCGATTTTGTCACCGGATATCGTGATCTGCTTGTTGCCGATCATATCAATGTGTTTGGTGGCGGTGATCAGCATCGAATCGCCGGCGCCGATATTGACGTCCTTGGAGTTCGCTTTGATGTTGATGTCACCGCTCGCGGCGGTGGCGTTCATGTCACCGGTATTGACATTGATAATGTTGTCGCCGGTGAGGACATCCAGCTTATGGTCGCCGGAGTTAACCGCAACCTTGCGATCACCGGTTAACACATCGAGTTTGTCGTCGCCGGTATTGATCGCGTGAATGCGATCACCGCTGTAGATCGTGTGGTGTTCATCGCCGTTGAGAACATCGACCCAGTGTTCGTTTTCAACCGTCACAAACTTGTCGCGACCGGTGTATTCGCTATAGTCTTCCTCGATCACACCGACGACTTTGGATTTCATGACCGTCTCAAACGACCAGTTGTCGACGAAGATGGTTTTGTCGTGATAAACCGCCGTCAACATGTCGTTGTCGACCGTGATCGTTTTGTCGTTGTGGACCGTGGTCGTCATGTCGTGGTTAACCGTGATCGTTTTGTCGTTCAAAACCAAGGTATTCATGTTCTTCTGTGCACGGATGTCGATCAGCTCTTTGCCGTCTTCGTCGTCAAACATGATGTGGTTGTCTTTAATGGTTTTGATGATGTTTTGATATTTTTTGTCGGGCCCCAACGGACACTTGTTAAAGTCGTTGTAGACGCGGCCGACCACAATTGGGTGATCGACATTGCCGTCCATGAAGGCAACCAACACTTCGTGGCCAATGCGCGGTATCCACTGAATCCCGTAATCTTTGCCGGCATAACCGTTGGAAACGCGCAACCAAATGGAAGAACGATCGTTTTTCTGACCTTCGCGATCCCAGTGGAACTGAATTTTGCAACGGCCCAAGTCGTCCAGGTACACCTCGGCACCCGGGGGTCCGGTCACCGTGGCCGCTTGGATGCCGTAGACCTTGGGCGGCTTCGACTTGCGTTCGGGCCGGAAATTAAGGCGAATCGGATAACAGCGGAAACGGTTGTGGTAATGACCCTGCTCTATCGTGATGTGCAGCTCGGTCAGCAGCCACTTGGCGTTGAATTCATCGCGGAAGTGGTTTTCCATGGTGAAGCAGTAGCCCACTTCAAACGAGCGACAGGCACCTTCGCCAAAACCGTACTTGTTGCAGGATTCCTCGGCTTCTTTGCGCAGCGGTTTATAAAAGCTGATGTTGCCGGGATTTTTGTAGTTTAGCGAGTGCTCGTAGTTTTCATAACTACTGAAAAAGGGTTTGGTGGAATCGGTTTCGTTGTCCATCAGGTTGGTTTGCGATGTTTCGCTGTTGTAATCGGTCAGTGAAAACAACCCGGTCGACACGTTCTCTTGATAGGAGAAGTGATAGATGTGCTCGGCACCGTCGCGGCCGATGGTTTGCTGCATCTCTTCTAGTTCGTGGTAACGCGACTTAGCGATCGGTTTGCAATCGGTGTGGGCACCGGGGTAGTTGGCAAAAACCACTTCCTGTTTGTCGTGGTCGAAGAAAAAGCAAATACCGTCCTCTTCACACAGCCGTGAGATGAAGTGGTAACTGGTTTCTTCGTACTGCAGGCAGTAGTCGCGCGTGGGCGGCGTCGCCTGCAACTTCCAAGAATGTTTAATGCCCAGCTCGTCGAGACATTCGCTCACGATGTCCTTCGAGTTTTTGTCCTGAAAAACCTTCGAGTAGGTTTTTTTGGTGGCCAACCACAGGTCGGGCCGAATTTCGATATGGTATTTGTATTCTTTGATGGTGGATTTATCAACATCGCCGTGGCGGGTACGGGCCTGTGCAAAACCGGTGATAATGCCGCTGAAGAATCGCTCTGAAGCCAGATCCTCGCCGCACTTGTACTGAATCTTGCCGGTCGCGTGAATCATATCCTCAAACTTCAGCCCCTGATTTTCGGAGGTGACTTCCACGCGAATCAGGAATAGTTCGGATATCTTTTCTTGGATTTCCACTTTAAGGATCTTGACCTCGTCTCCGCCAGGACCCTGCCAAAAAATCTCATTTTCGTTGTTTTTTAGTGAAGTCACAACTGCCTCTATATGATATTGGCAAGCCACACGGCTGTCACGAAACGAGCAACGATAGACGCGTTGCGCAACGCGAAACGAGCGGTGAGGGTGCCTGGAGTACGAATGGGGTATCAAGATTATAATCCATTCGCGGTCTGAAGCGCGCAGATTTTGCGAAAACCATTAAAACCGTGATCCAAAGTTTTTAACCGACCACTGAGCCGCTCGCCCCGGAACAACGTCGCCGCCCGTGTTTCGCATACCGCGAAGCACGCGCGCCAACGCGCTGAACCTGGCAAGCGACAAACCGTTGCGGTGTCGCCGGGATCACGATCGGGGAATAACATAAAGGCCATTGTCGGCGCCGCCCCCGACGGCGGGCCGCATGGGCAAAACTCGCGCCCTCAGAATACTGGTGCTAAAGATAACGCAAAAGTTGCGCAGAAAAAGCGGACGAGGACACTTCTTCCCGCAAACCCTATAGATATAGGATCGTCGGAAGCGTTGGCCGGCGACCGTCTGCAGCCGCCGACCAATCCCCCCGTTGTCTGAGTTAGCCGCTAATGCGGCTGCGCAAATCGTCGATCATCTTGCGCACACTTTTCAGCGCATCCGAATCCTGGCTTTCTTCTTCATCGATGTGCGGCGCCGGCGGCGGCTGGTCGCGGCGCGCATAGTTCCCACTCAAAATGTCCAGATAGGCGCCTTCGCCGACCCATTCCAGCATGTGACCCGCACGCCAAACCGGGTAGGGGTGCGTGTTATTCGAGACCTGCATGCCGGCGTAAATCTTGTTCAGGAAACTTTCCTCCTGAACTTGAGCCGCCTCACGTGCCTGCAGTAAAAACTGCTCGGCATCCAGTTCGGGATTGGTGAATCGGCTCCCACCGGCCAAACGCATTTCACAGTGAACAAAACCGTCAAAGTCGCGCTGCACCAGCATTTGCGCGCGGTCGGCGGTCAACTCCGAACAACGGCTCCAGTATTGCAATGCCTGAACAATTGCGAACATGGCGGCATCACGCATTGGCAGTACCCGCCCCAACAAGAAGTCGGCGAGGTAGATCATGACGTAAAGCGCGGTGCGGTAGAGCTGGTGACCGGCGTGAATGTGGCCCAGCTCGTGGCCGATCACCCCGCGAATTTGCGGCGCTTCCATTTGATCCAACAAACCCGAGGTCACCACCACAAAGGGGTCTTCCACCCCGATCGCCATCGCGTTGGGATAGGGATCGTGCATGACGTAAAGCTCCGGCTGCCGATCTAAATCGAGCAGGTGGGTCGCTTCACAAATCATGTCGTGCAAGGTGGTCAGGTGTTTGTCGTGCACCTTAAGGGCGGCTTGTAAAAAAAGCATGCGCAGGCGTCGTTCCGTCATTTCGGCCAAAATAAAACGGAGAAAGGTATTGACCCCGGGCACACGCCGCAACATCTCGAGCGCACGGCGGTCCAAGTTATGCTCGTAGGCGGTAGAGCAGAGTTTCACCAGCGGATCGTTGGGCCCCAAGAATAGGCTGGTCGAACAACTGCCACAGCGCACCTTATCCGGCTTCGAGGCAATTTTCAGGGGATTAAGACGGTTTTTTCCACCGCAACTCGGACAGGCAAAAATGCGCGGTTCCGTTTCGATCGTCATGGTTCTCCTCCCAAGGTCGGCGGGTCGGCCCCGCAATTTTTCGATGCATACCCCCGCCGATGCAGCGGCAATGCCACCCAAAATCAGCGCCGGGAAGCAGCCTCAGCCGCGCCGCGCTCATAAAGGTTTCGCGGGTTAGGGCGACGGAAACACGGACAAAAGGCCGCACAAACCCAACATAGCGATTAACGCGCAAAAAATCGGCCGCAACGGTGAAGACCCGCCGGCTTGAATCACGCATACATCTGCTCGATTAGATCGCGGTAGTGTTCGGCAACCACCGCCCGTTTAACTTTAAGGCTGGGGGTCAGCTCGCCGGCGCGGACACTGAGCGGTTTGGCAAGCAAGCGAAACGCCTGAATGCGCTCGGTGTGAACGACGTGACGGCAACCCTCTTCAACAATCCCTTCAAACACCTTGAGCACCAAAGCGTTGGCCACGTCCTCCAGCGGATCGGGCGCCCGTTTAAGCTCGGGTACCCACACATCCAACACCGACCAAGCGGGGACAATCAGCGCGCTGATAAACGGCCGGTCTTGTCCAAACACGGCGACTTGCTCGATCAAAGGGCTTTGGCGCAAGGCGGCTTCCAAGGGCAGTGGCGGCACGCAACGCCCGGAGGCCAGCGTCAGCAACTCGCTTTTGCTATCCGTTAAGTGGAGATAACCCTGGTCGTCAATGTGACCGATATCGCCGGTTCGCAACCAACCGTCGCGCAACACCCGCGCCGTCTCCGCTTCATCTTTAAAATACCCCAGCATAATATTGTCGCCGTGTGCTTGAATCTCGCCGTCGTCGGCAATGCGCAGTGTCACCCCGTCAATCGGCACGCCGACGGTACCGAGCCGGCGATTGGCGGGCGGGTTAATCGTCAGCACCGGCGACGCCTCGCTCAGACCGTAGCCGTCGACCAGCGTCAAACCCAAGGCGGCGAGGGTATCGGAAACCTCATGGGTCAGCGAGCCGCCGCCACACACCAACAACCGCAGGCGCCCGCCGAGTCGCTCGCACAACGGCTCAAAAACCATTCGCTGGGCCAAGCTGTGCTTGCGCGCCAGCCAACCACCCAGCGCCTCACCGCGCGCCACTTGGGCTGCCGCCCGTTTGCCGATATCCAGCGCCCAACGCGTCGCGTTGCGTTTGAGGAACCCGGCCTGGGCCGTCGCTCGCGTCATCTCAAGATACAGTTTTTGGTAGACGACCGGCATCGATACCAATAAGGTCGGTCGCACTTGCTGCAAACTGACCGCGATCGCGCTCTCACCGTCGGCATAGGCGATGCACACACCGTGGTGCAACATCAGCAACAAACCGACAACCCGCTCGAAGATGTTGGCCGGTTGCAAGTGACTCAAGCAGACATCGTCGCTGCGCAAATCGATGAAACCGCGGCAGCCGCCAAGATTGGCGAGAACATTGCCGTGGCTGAGCTGAATTCCCTTGGGCCGACCTTGCGTGCCGCCCGAGTAAACAATGGTGAGCAGATCGCGTGGCAAGCGCCCTTGCCAAAGTGACGTCAACAGTAATTCATTGTCCTCACGACAACCCAACTGCTCAACGTCCAACATGGTACGCAAGCCGTCGCCCGCCTGCTCGTCCATGAGAATCAGTTCTTTGAGCCATGGGAACTGCGCGCGATCCTCCAGCAGTGGTTTCGCGGTGGCGGCATCGGCAACCACCGCCGCAACCACCTCGGTTTGCTGCAAGATGTAATTGGTATCTTCGAAAGGTACGCCCACATACAGCGGTACAGAAACCGCGCCGATGGCGGCAATCGCCAGCTCGGCAATTTGCCATTCGAAGCGCGAACGCGACCAAATCGCAACACGCTCGCCGACACCAATCCCCAGCACGAGTAAACCGCGCGCAAAATGCTGCACTCGCTGGCTGAAGAAGCGATGGGAAAAAGGCCGCCGCCCCGTTTCAGTGGGTACCAGCACCGCGTTTTTGCGGTCGAACCGGCGGCAGGCGTCAAAAAACATTTCGGGAATACTTTGAAACTGCATAACCCTACCGATCACCGGAAACGCGCGTCACACGTCGTCGTCGGCGTTCCACGCCCGTTCGTTGCGCACGTAAAATCCGTTGGCAAACCCATCAAAGTACACGTCAATCAGTGGGTGAATGACCTCGGTCCCCGAATAGTCGGGAATCAAGCTGGTTTGCGCTGCATAAGTCGTGACATTGGAGCCGTGAACCAATACATGGTACCAAGGCTGATTGCGCTCCGGCTGTGTTTTGTTAGCGCGGTACCAGGATTCATCGGCCAAGCAACGCGCGTCGTAATCAACCACGACGCCGCGATAGCCGTAGCGACCGTGGCGCACCAACTGCCCCCGTTGATATTGCGCGTCGGGCGAAATACGCGGCGTCGACACAAAAAAGGAGCGCGGCATTTGATTGAGCTCTTCCAATAAACCCTGCACGCGCCGCCCTTGCGCCGGCTCGCCGATTTTATTGTAAGCATTCACCAAATTTAACAGGACCCGGCGACCAATTTGCCCCGGTGACGGTGGCTGGGAGAGCAACTCGTGGATATCGATATTGGGCATCTGGGTTAGCCCGGCGATCTCCTGTCCAGATAAAATCTTGCCGCCGTTAAAGCAATCAATCAGCACCAAGTTGCCGTTCACCGTCGCCTTCGCCAGAAAATGGCGCGGCAAATTGAAGCCTTCGACGACTAAGTTGAATCGGTGCGCCACCAACATGAACACACAAACCAAAGAAATCGGCAGGCCGCGCCGATGTTGCAGAACCCAAGACAAACTTGAGTGGTGTGGATTGTAGTAGTCCTTATGGGCACCATGAAAACGCTGCTCGGAAAAAAGAAACTGGTTGAGTTCTAGAACATTGGCATCGCGACCCGCTTGCCGAAAAGCTTCCGCTTCGGCATCGAGCAAGGCCGTTAAAGAAACATCTTTGCCTCCCAACGGCTGCGCTTCGTCGATCGTCGCCAACACGCGCTCTAACTGCAGGTTGACATCGGTGATTTTGGCGAAGGCCTCCCAAATGCCGCGCATCTGCCGTGAACGAATATGCTCGATCATTTCACTTAGGACAAACTGCTGTTCCGGCGACCAGGACGCCGCCGTGACCTGCGTCAACTCAAGCAAACGCTCACCAAATGCCGCCAGCTCCTCGGTGACCGCTTCACGGACGGAGGCCGATTCCGCATCGAGCAAACGGACCAGGTTTTCGAACTTTCGCAGTTCTTCCGGCTCAACCGTGGAAACAGAGGCGGCGTTGGTAGCATCAAGGTCGGACAGGGACAAGGAAAACTCCTCAGGACGACGGAGATCGCCCGCGGTCATCAGGGTTAGCCTGAGAACACACGACAGAAACGGGTCAAAAAGACGGGAGAAGAAACCCGTGTGTGCCGATGGCCGGCTATTGATTCATTGCGGTAGCGCCATTGTAACCTGAACGCCGGATCGGATGCGAGAAAGCGATAAAAACAAGCGCGAAAGAAATTCAGCGACAGCGTCGGGGACAGCCGTTGTGGGAGCGGGGGTGCGTGGCGGGTTTGCCGCTTAAGCGCGTATGATCCCAGTTGCTTGAAACCTGAAAAAGAAAAATGATATCTGCTTAATACCTGGCTTTAGATGTCTTTTAATGGTAAGCTGGCCGCACTCATCAAAACCCGGATTCCTGAAAGCGAAGACAAGTGTTTCCCGTCGACACACCATCGACGCGCAACCCTTTCAACCGAGCGTTCACATGGAGCCCCGGAGGAATCTTTCGGCATTTGTCGACCCTACGGCATCCACGGCCCCGCGTTTAACCCGCCGCGCCCCCAATGCCACGCCAAATCGCTCGACCTCCCGGACCATCAGTGCCGCCGCGACGCACCCGTTGCTGTTTTTCTCGACCCCTCAAGCGACAAGAGAAAAACACCGGCGTCGGCACCCAGCACGATCGCCTTGGTACGACGACCGGCTCCGGACTCCGTGGTTTTGCTGGAACATTGAGCGAAAGGTGGGAGTTCATGCGCGATAAGCTTCAGTCGATTCTTAAATCCTCTACGACAACCAACCGCGGCGATCACGTCCTTTCTTTTTACGAATACCTCGACATGGTGACCCAGAAACCCTGGATCACCCGCGATACCTTTCAACTCCTGCACGACATGGTTTTAAGCGGCGGTGTCGAACACTCGCTCACCCCCGGCAAACCCGTCAAGCACCGCTACAACTTCTTTGAAGACGCCCAAAAAGTGGGCCCCTTTATTGTGTTTGGCCAACAAAAAGCCAAAGAGAACTTGGTTGAAAAGGTCGACAACGCCAGCCGTGGTTTGGAATCCTCCAAACGCCTGTGGATTCTGCTCGGCCCGCCAGGCTCCGCCAAATCGCGCAGCATGGACGGCATCAAAACCGCGCTCAACCTTTACAGCATGTCCGACGAGGGGCGCACGTACACCCTGCTGCTCCCCACCGTTGACGAACGCCTGCGCGACCGCGCCGAATTAGAGGAAGACGGCGTGTGGTACATTCAGGCGCCGATCTTTGAACGCCCGCTGCAAGTCGTGCCCGATGCGGCACGCCGCGATTTTTGCGAAGAACTCAACAACAACGTCGACAAAACCAATTTGGCCGACTTCCTCGAACGCCACCCACACTACGACGGCGTGTTTGACATCAAAATTTCCGGTCGCATTTCGCCGTTCGCACGTTATGTCCTCGACGATTTCGCCGAAGCCAAAGGCCTTGATTTCGTCGGCTTGCTCGATTTCATCAAAGTCAAGCGCATGATTTTTGACGCTCGCACCAAAAACGGCATCGGCTCCTACACCCCGCGCGACGAGAAAAGCCAAGAAGCCGGCTCGCTGGTCGGCAACATCGATTACAGTTTGCTGCCGCGCTTCGGCAGTGAGTCCCACCCACTTGTCCATGACTACAAGGGTGAGCTCTGCGCCGGCGCCAACGGTTTTGTGGAAATCCACGAAATCCTCAAGCTCTCCGACAAGTTTCTGTACGAATTGTTGTTTGCCACCCAAGACCGCTTCTTCAAGCCCGAGGGTCAGCCCCCTGTTCCCTTCAACGGCGTGATCATCGGCCACACCAACTTCCACGAATTCAACATGTTCATGAGCAACGAGAGTTTCGAAGCGCTGCGTTCCCGCACCACCTTCATCGAGATGCCGCTGAGCGTGAATTTCAAAGACGAAGAGCATATTTATAAGTTCACCTACTCGAACGACAACCGTCACTGGACCAAAAGCCGCAAGCACATGTGCCACGTGGCGCCTCACAGCCTGGAGTTCCTCAGCCTGACCTCCGCGATGTCGCGGCTTTACGAATCCAAGCAAAACCCCAATCTGTCTCTGTTACAGAAAGCGTTGATTTATGCGGGCCGCGCCGATTCCGGCGTCGACAACAACATGGCCAAAACCATTTTGGAAGAGTTTGAGTTCGTCAAACCCACCGAGGGGACCTTCGGCCTCGACCCGCGTTTTATTCAAAACGTGTTCGAGAAAACCGAGCACTTCCAAATTAACGAGTACGCCGCCAACATTCAAAAGCTGCGCGAGGAAAGCGGCGAACACGCCTTGCTGACCTCGATCGCCCTTGAGAATCCCTGCACCACGCCGTTGGATTTGGCCGTCATCATGGAGCGCTCCATTAAGGACAATTTCGCCACCAACAAAGTCCGTCTGAGCCACTATGCCGAAAAGATTTTGCCGCAAGCCAAGTCGTGGATTTTCGGTCAAATCGCCAGCGATGTGTACGGCGCCATCTTGCGCGACGACTCGATTGTGGAAACCACCTGGAAAAAGTACACCGACCACGTGCGCGCCTACGCCCACAACACCACGGTAAAACACGAGGTCACCCAGGCCGATGTCAAACCCGACGAAAAGTTCATGCAAACGATTGAGCAGTACTTGGGCATTCCCGACAAAGAAGTGTTCCGCAAAGAGCTCTCCGACGCCATTTCCAGTGTCAACTACACGGTGTTGCTCAAAGACGAGCCGTCCTACCAAAACGCCATAAAGAAGTACGTGTTCGAAAATGAGTTCAAATCCGGCGAGAACATGAAGCTGTTGGGTTGGATAAAGAGCGGCACCAGCGCCGCCAACGTCAACAGCAAGGAGCAGGAACAACTCAACGACACGATAAAATACCTGATCGATGCCAAGGGTTATTGCGGCAAATGCGCCTTCCAGGCGTTGACCATTACCGCCAACGCTTCGAGCATTGTCGTCTAAACCGTGGCGCCAGGGCGGCTTACGCAACCTACGGCATAGATCCTGCTCTTTGGTTTAAGGGCTTGCGATGCCGCCCCCCCGTCCTCAACCACGACCCGAACCCGCGTCGGGTCGTCCCAATTCCCTTCCGATTGCGACCCGCCCCAGGCGCCGGCCGCCTCGGGCGTGACCCGTTACCCCTAACACTGTCACCCGCGGAGGACTTTCGATGACCAGCGGCCACATTCCCTTTAATCAGGACCGAATCAACTCCGACGAGTCGGAAGGCGCCTTTAACGAATACATCGACAACCAACTCAGCGATCTCATCGAGGGCATTCTTACCGACGGCAACATCGAGGAGTTCGGTGAGCGCGGCAGCGACCTGATCATCGAAATGGACGACATCCAGCCCCCGACCTTTGTGTATGGCGACGACGGACGAGGCGGCGGTGGCGGCGGGGCGGGGCCCGGTAGCGGCGGCGGGAAAATGAGTTTCAGCCTGCCGTTTGAGAAGTTAATGGAGCTAATCGCCGAACGCCTGGAACTGCCCGACCTAAAAAAAGAGGGCCGCGGCAAAATCAAACAGGTGTCCTATACCTTTAAAACTTTCGGCCAGATGGGTGTCATCCTCGACAAAAAGCGAACCTTTAAGCGGGCGCTTAAAACCTCGGTCGCAACCGGCGTGTACCAGCCTCATGCCGGCAAATACGAAATCAGTTTCCGCCGCCGCGACCGCCGCTTCAAATTGCCGCAACGCGTTGAAAAACCGAAATTTAAAGCCGTCGTTTTCTACATGGGCGACATTTCATATTCCACCTACGGCGAGCGGCTCGAACTGGAGAAACGCCTGGTGAAGTTCATTCACAGTTGGCTCGATTACAACTACGGGCCGAAAGCCGTCGAGCACCGTTTCTTCGTGCACGACGCCGAAGCTTACGAAGTCATGCCGGAAGATTTCTACCGCGTCGCCAACGCCGGCGGCACACGTGCGTCGATCGTCTTTGATTTAGTCTCGCAAATCGCCGTGAACGAATACGACCCGGCGACCACCAACTTCTACGGCTTTTACTTTGGCGACGGTGAGCTTTTTGCCGACGACGCCAAGGAGATCGTCACCATCATCGAAGAACAGATGGTGCAAATCTTCAACCGCGTCGGGGTCGTCGAGGTCCAACCCAGCCGCTCGTCCCACCTCAACACCAAAATTAGCAATCGCTTTCGCCGAGACCGCGTCGTGCGGCTCGGCGAGTTAAAACACAAAAAAGACACCATCGACGTCATCAAAAAATTGTTTGGTGATCGCCCCGGCTAAGGCGATTCCCTTTAGCCGATCCCCGACCCCACCCAATTTCCGGCCCGCGCCTTCGGCCGCCATGATTCCCAGGAAAGCGAGGTTGCTGCGATGCGAATGATCCACACCGATCCCGTCTTACACGAACTGGCCGAACGAACGCTGCATTATGGCAACGCGTTCGGCATGACTTTGCCCGAAGTGCGCTTCTACATTCTCGACGGGCTCGAGTTCGCGTCCCTGTTGGAGAAACGCGTCTACCCCACCAGTCCCACCAACATCTGGGAAGGCAAACGCATGGTCGGCAAGAAATACCGCATTTCCGAGGGCTTGGAATCCAGCCTTTACTACGAAGTTGTCCAAACCGGCAATCCCAGCTACGCCTACCTCAACAACACCAACTCGCCGATGATGCAGGCTTCGGTTATGGCCCACGTGTTGGGACACTGTGAGTTCAGTGAACTCAACGTGTTGCGCGATTCCAACCCGGATCGAACCGAATTCGTCATGCACTTGGTGCGCAAGGTCGACTTGGGCCGTCGCCAAATGGGTGAAAAAAGCTTTTTGTCCTATTGGAACGCGGCTGAATCGGGTTTGCCGTTGCTCGCACCCAACTCACAATTCAACCTGGAGGGATCGGTGGAAACCGAAGGCGCGGGCAGCGCCGGCGGCGTCAAGGCCAACCCCCACGACGAGGACCAAGCGGCGCCCTTACTGGCCCCCTTCTCCTCCACCCTCACCAGTCTGCTGCGCGCACCCCAACGACAAGATCCTTTCGAACGCGAAATGAAGACCAAGTTACGCCAGGAAACCTTGTCTCGACGGGGCTATAGGTTGCGCAGCCCTTGTCAGGACGTATTTGCCTTTTTGCGTCATTACGCGCCGACCACCAACGCCGAACGCGCCGTGCTCGACTACTTATACGTCATCCACGCCCCCAGCGATTTTGTCATTCGCACCCAAATCATGAACGAGGGATGGGCCATGTACTGGGAAAAGGCGATCATGCTCGAACTTTTCAAAGAGCGCGCCTGTACCGGTATCATCGATTACGCCAAGGTTTTTTCCGGGGTTTGTTACCCGCGTCCCTACTACATGCGCAACCCTTACCACCTGGGTTTCCACATGTGGAACCACGTCAAGGAACTCTACGAGAAAGGCAAGGTCGACCTCGCCTATTTCGAAGAGGTCGACAGCAAGACGCGCGATAACTGGGACCGCGGTGGTGAGGTCGACGCGATTGCCCGCATGCGCCACCTGGTGCAGACCTGTACCGATTACGAGTTTTTGCGACGCTTCCTGACCCCCAAACTGATTCACGAATTCCACCTCAACCGCATCCCTCAACGCGACGTCGCGCGCCTCGGCATTTCCAAACGCGACGTGGTCGACGAAGATCGCCATTGGGTTTGGCTCGATCCGGAACCCATTAAAAAAGAGATGCTCAAATTCTTCACGCACTTCTACCGGCCGCGCATCTACCTCATCGACACCGACTTCGAAGACGGTGGTTTGCTGTTGTTCCATCGCGACGACGGCCGCCGCCTCAAAGCCAATTGGATTCAACCGACGCTCAAGAACCTCAACGTCATCTGGAAGGGCGGCGTTTCCATGGTTTCAAAAAACACGCTCTACGGTTACACCGGTGGGCGATACCGCGAGATGCGCATCCCCGAGGTGGAGTTCGAGGTCATTGTCGAACGCATGAACGAAGGCAAGAAACCCTTGGTGCTGGATTAGCTCGATACCGCCGTTTGCACCCGTAACCAACGCAAACAAAGACCGAATCGGGTTAAAACAATGCTAAAAAGAACGCTGATTCTTTGGAATTACTAAACAACCAACCCGTTCTTTTCGATAAGTTTATTAATGTGCACCCACGCTGAGAGGGAGGTTGAACCATGAACGATTTCGACGTCAAAAATGTCCTGGGATACACCCGGAACCGCACGCTGCCCTTTTCCCATTTCGTCGAAGAGTTCATCGAGACCCCCACCGATTTTCTCCACACCTCTTCGACGCTGTTGGCCAGTGCAATTGAGTACTTTGATTTCGACATCGTGGTACGCGCGGGCGAACCAATCATCAGCTACCGTATTTTCAACGATATTTTCAACAAAGGGACCAACGCCGTCTTCGGCCAGGAAGCCGCTGTCAAACATTTGGTCGCCGCCATTGATTCGGCCGGCAAAGAGACCGGACCCAACCGCGGTTTGGTGCTCGTCGGCCCGCCTGCTTCCGGCAAAACCAACATCATTGATCTCATTACCGAGGCGCTGGAAGAGTACACCAAACGCAAAGCGGTTAAGCTGTACTCATTTTTCTTTGAGTTCAAGGGTCAAGGCGGCAGTAGCCGGTCACTTGAGGTGTGGAGCAGTTTCTTCCACAACCCCTTATTGCTGTTCCCCACGGTTTTGTCCTTGGGCGACACGGTCATTCGTCCACGCCAGGAATTGTTCCAGCACGTCAGCGAAATTCACAAGGGCAAGGTGGTTTTCCCCACCTATTACCACAATGCCAGCCTCGACAAATGCAGTCTCGATATCATCGAGGGCCTGTTGCAGAACCCCACCAATCGCGGCAAAAGCCTGTACGACATTTTGGAAGAGTACGTCCGTGTTGAGGAAATCGTCTTCTCAAACGGGCAGGCAACCGGCATTGCCAACATTGACGATATGAAACAGTTGCGCGTACGCATGCGCCACATGGACCTGAGCGGCGAAGATAAAGCCGTGTTGGCACAGCATTTACCCGGCACGGACATCTATCAGTACGCCGGCGCGATTGTCAGTGCCAACCGCGGCTTGTTGCACATCCACGACGCCTTCGGCACCGATAATTCGACCGAAGCCGATTACAAACCGCTGCTGATGTTGCTCGGCAGCGGCAAGGTCTCGATTGAATCGACGCAGGCTTCGGTCGACAACACCGTCGTCATGACGACCAACTTGGAAGAAATGGCGCTGTTGGAAAAGCAGTTAACCTCGTCCAAGCTGCTCGACCGCATTGAGAAAATCCCGGTCAACTACCTCCTTGACGCCAACTCGGAGATGGACATCCTGAAACGCGACATGGAAATCATGAAGATCAATTACCAGGTCGATCCCAACCTGTTGCGGATTGCCGCCTATTACGCCGTCATGACGCGTTTGATTCCCCCCTCACCCTCACGCAAGAAGTGGCCGTCCAATTGGAGCCAACGCAAACAAAACCTCTACAACGACATTACCGTGGAAAAGAAGTTATTTTTGTACGCCTGCCAATCAGACGATCCCTTGGCGACCATCCAAAAGCTGCCGCACTGGCACCCTTTCCGCAACGAGGCGCTCAAACTCAGCTTGAACTTGTACGATCAAGAAGCACTGGAAAAACGCATTAAGCGCCACCCCGACGCCATTTCGCTCGGTGAATCTAGTTTGTTTAGCAATGAGGAGCTGGCCCTCATTGACGACGAATTCATGCGCGAATTGTGTCGCGAGCACTACCCCTACGAAGGGCGTGAAGGCATCTCGGTGCGTCAGTTACAAAACATTATGCGCAACACCATTTCCAATTCCGACGGTCGCAAGGTTCACGTCGGCACCTTCCTCAGCCAGCTCAAACGCATGATCAAAGAAGGTTCGGAACTGCACCACTGGATGAGCATCGACAACAAGTGGAAAAAGGAACGCAAAACCTTGCCGAGTCGCAAGATTGGGCGGTTTCGGCTCGGCGCGGGCGAAGGCGATTACGGCGATTTCGCCGGCTTGGTTAAAGTCGTTCAGTCGTTGTATTTCATGATTATCGACAAGGAAATCACCGAAGCCACCGTCGACCGCAACCCTTCTGAAATTGAACAGGACTTGCGCCGCTATCTGCAGTACGCTTTATTGGCCAACGCCCTTGAAAACAAGGCGTTTTCTCATATCATGGTGCCCAAATTTTCCTTTATTCACCCCAAAACCGGTGAAAAGGTCGACAGCCCCGATACCCATTACATGACGTCCCTTGAAAAAGTGATCGCGCCCGATCGCGATCCGCACCACTTCCGTCGCGAGATTGCCCAAAAATTCTTGAGCATGCAAAGCAACGGCGAGATTGTCATTCAGGACGGCAAAAACGTCATCAGTTCACGCGCCGACAATGTGCTGGTCTGCTTCCACGACTTGTTCGCCAAGTTGTTGTCACACCGCCGCACCGTTGAAGGCATTGATGCCGAACTATTGCGCGACGCCTTTTTCCAAAAGAAAAATAACTACAGCTACTACAAAACCTACTCCGTCGAGATTCGCAACATGGTGGAAACCATTTTGGGCAACATGGTCAACCGCTTCGGTTACCCCGAAAGCATCGCCCTCGACACCGTCGTTTTCGCCCTGCGCAAACAGGTCATCAACTTCAGCGAGATGATTAGCTAGCCGACCACCACCCTTCCCGTCACCGACCTCGCGCGGTATGATGGCTGTTCTTCGCAGAACACGCCCCTGTCGCTGGAGGAAGGTTGTCGCCCACGTCTTCAATTCCTGATTTTCGCCGTGCGCTGCTCGCTTGGTATGACCGCGAGCAACGCCAATTGCCTTGGCGCACGGAACCCGCACCCTACCGCACCCTGGTTTCAGAGCTCATGCTCCAACAGACCCAGGTTCAAACCGTGATTCCCTACTTCGAACGTTTTCTAAAACGTTTCCCCAGCCCTCAAGCGCTTGCCGAGGCCGAGGAAGAAGAGGTGCTGAAACACTGGCAAGGTCTGGGTTACTATCGTCGCGCCCGCTATTTGCAAGCCGCCGCCCGTCAAATTGTCGCCGAGCATCAGGGCCGTTTCCCCAGCGAGAAAGCGGCCATCGACGCCCTGCCAGGTGTCGGTGATTACACCGCCGCCGCCGTGGCCAGTATTGGGTTTGGCTTGCCCTACGCCTGCGTCGACGGCAACGTTATTCGCGTTGTCTCACGCCTATTTGCGCTCGACGGTGATACCGCCACCGGCGCCGTCAAAAAAGACATCCAGGCCAAAGCCCAAGACTTACTCGATCCACAGCGCCCGGGCGACTTTAACCAAGCCGTCATGGAGTTGGGTGCCACGCGCTGTTCGCCACGACAACCTTCGTGCCTCGCCTGCCCCGTCGCCGGCCATTGCGCCGTTAACCAAAAGGGTCTCGACCCTCACATCTATCCATTTAAAAGTAAAAAGGTTAAACCTGGAAAAATCGATTACCAAGCTTTGTTTCTCTTTGCGCCAGGTCGGTTTTTACTCGCCAAACGACCGGAAAAGGGTTTGATGGCCTCGATGTGGGAGCTGCCGGCGCAAGAAAGCGGCCATTTCATCGCTTGGCCCGAATGGTTTGACGGCGAAATTAGCTCGCGCGGACACCTCGCCAAACCCATTATTCATCGCTTTACCCATTTACACGCCACCTACCACGTGGCGATGTTCCGCTCTGACGCGGTTCTCCCCTGGCGCGAAGGCGAGCCGGCCGGCTACCGTGAGTTTCGCTGGGTCGAAGAACACGAACTGGCCCAACTCCCACTGACCAAAGTACTGCAAAAAGCCTTGCCCCTCATTGCCGCCGCTATTCAAGACGAGAGGAAACCATGCCCCAACGCGACATCAACCTTACCTGGCCTGTAACTTACTCAGAACACGGCTCTTGTGATGCTGAAGAGACTTACTTATTGCTCCACGGCTGGCAACAGCGCGGCCAGGTGGTTCTGGATAAGTTGCGACCTTATTGTCCCGATCATGTTCGCTTGGTCGCCCCCGATGCACCGTTCCCCGTCGCGCATCAAGGCCCGCAAGGCCGACGCCTCGGTTTTGGTTGGTATATCTTCGACCCCGCCACCCAGATCTACCATGTGCCCATGACCACCGCCGTTCGCATGATGCGCGGCTTCATGACAGCCGTCTGTCCGTCGGCCCGCAAAGTTCGCGTCCTCGGCTATTCGCAAGGCGGATACTTAGCGCCTTTCGTCGCCGAGGCGCTGACAAATATTGTCCAGGTAATTGGCATTAATTGTCGTTTTCGTGATGAAGTCCTGACAAAACCCTTGCCGTTTCGTTTGGATCAGGTGCATGGCGAAAAAGATGTTTTGGTCGACCCGGCGCGAAGCATGCAATCTCACTGCCAAATACTCAAACACGGCAACCGTGGTGTGTTTCACCCGGTCGCCGAAGCAGGCCACGGTATCAGTACCCACATCGGCGAGGCGGTCGCGGCCCTGTGCCGTATTTCAGAGTAGGTGACCGAAGGGCCGGTCATGCGCGGGCAATCACCCACCCCCAAGCTCCCCCACAAATGGGCGACTAACCATCTTTTCTACAGCCAAATATACAACCAGCACAGATAGAAACGCGGCACCCTAAGGTCCCAAAACGCCCCCCGAAGCACCGGCCCAACCAAACGCCGCCCCGCGGCCGGAAACAATGCTCTATTCATCCGTGGTCCGTTGACGAGGTGCCTGGCAAACGGAGAAAGGTGCCGATGACCAAGGTCAGGCGCGCGAAGATACGGAAGCGGGCTTGATGACCGCGCCGCCTAAGCCATGCAATTTTCTGCACTGAGGTCGGGAAAATTCCCGATTTTTTATCGATTAGAAAAATTATCAAAAATACAAAACTAGTACATCTAACAAGTTAGGCTGCCGGCACACTCTATGCTTCCGAGACCACCAGGAGCTTCTCATGTCCTTTTCCTCTTCTACGAGAAATCACGAAGTGATTCACTTTGCGAATTCATGCCGTTTATCAGGTGTGATTCGAAACAATCCTTCGAAGCACACGGACAGCCTTGGTGTAGCCGGCACGGCAGACGCGCAAGCAGCAACCGCCAAAGAGAACTCCAACATTTCCAATAAATTAGTTCTAAATCCGTCCTTATTTGTCTTATCTTCTTCCCAAACTATCCCCAGCGAAGCGGCGCCATCAAACATCAGTTTAATGCGTCACACGACTTCGCTGCGCAGCGATGTACCTACCACACATCGCGAACGGATCAACACCGAACCTGCTATGGGAACGGTGGCGGCGTCACAAAACGCCGACGACCCTGAATCGCCGACCTTTTCGCAGGCGAAGCTTTCGGGCCGTTATGCCTATTCGGACCACTCAAAAAAGCACCAAGGTGCTTTTTGGCGGTTTTTCAAATTGTGTTTTACCTCAATGTCTACCTGGACGGCCTTCCGTTCAGGGCATGTCCCGGCGCGGATGATGCCGCACCACGGTCAAACAACCCCGAAAAATCAATACCGAGTAACTGCAAACATCCCGAAACAGCGCTGTGCCGCTCATCGCCGATCCCCATCCACCTTCGCCGACCCAGAACCCACCGTGGTTCCAAAGGGTGGCGACCTTGGACCGAGGGCGCGTCGCGGTTTCGGATTCCAGGGAGGAAGAGATGATTGGAGCGCGATCTGTCCAGTGGCACAAGGCTGCGCCGCTTAGGTTTACCGTCAAATCCCAAACGTGGCGTCAACCCGACCCACCCACCTCTTCCCCACCCTGCCGCGGAAGACGACGTTTTGGTTTCAGCCTAACGGAACTCATGGTTTCGTTACTGCTGGCCGCGATCATTATGAGCGGCGTGGCGGCGACCTTCTCCCAAATGCGCACCTCGACCGGCGACCAAGCCCGCACGGCCTCCTTGTACTCCGGCGTGCGCGGCCTCAACGTCCAACTTCACCACGACTTCTCGAACGCCGGTCGCGGCCTCTGGGACATGTCGGCGTACAACATTCGCTATAACTTCGTCGACACCTTTGTCGCAGGCGGTGGCCAGCCGCGTTACTTTTACGGCGTGACCGATCATGACGTGGACGGCGGCCAGTCAACCATCGTTTTACAGTGGTGGGACTACGATGTCATGGGGGACACCAACTCTAAATCACCGACGTTCTTGTTTGACCTCGGTTCCGGTGCTGAGTTCCCCGCCGACGGTATATTCTCAACCGCCAATTTAGTTGGGCCGGCCAATTACCTCGGCGAAATTAGCCCTGGCGACATTTTTTTGATTCACGGCAACCGCGCCCGCACCACGACCGCCGCCTATAACCAGGTCGAGGGCGAGGCCACGGCCGCGGTTTGGAACCACAACGATGTCGGCGGCTTAGCCGAACCCACCAATACCGCCGTCTTGTTGGAAGTCAGCCGTGTCGGCGGCGTCGCCCTGACCGGCGATCCAGCTTACGGCAGTCTCAGCCAGGTCCAGGTCGATTTTACCGCCACCGCCGACAGCTACTTCAGCAACGACCTGGAAGGCGACAGCATGTTCTTCCCCTTCCAACGCCCCTCGTCATTCGGTGATCGCGATGACTGGGGCAACCTCGACAACATGGTTTACGCTCGCAAACTGGGTCACCGCGACGACTTTCATCGCGTGCGCTACATTGTCGACAATTCCGGTCGTTGGCCCGTTTTGACCCGCACTCACAACAACGACACACCCGAGATCATCCTTTCCAACATCACGGATTTCTCTATTTTCATGGGTCTCGACGTCACACCAGGCACAGTGCCGGCCAACACCCTCATCAGCGACATGGACGGCACGGTCAACGGCACGGTCGACGAGTTATGGGCATATGAACACACCGACTACAACACCAGCTATGACGATTACCAAATCCTCATCGGCCGCCATGCGATGGCCGCCAACATCACCATTAATTCTGAAAGCACCACTGAGACCAGCAAAGGCTACCGGCCGAAAGCGAGTTTTAACAGTCGCTTCCGCATCAATACCGGCTTGCCTCAACCAGTGAACAACAAAGCCAAAAACGCCATTCAGTAGGGAGGCATTCATGAACGTTACCAAGCAACGAGGCTCAACCTTAGTTATTGCCATGGCCGCCTTACTGTTGATGCTGGGCATGGCCATGAGTTTGCTGTACCAAGCGCAGTCACAATCGACTGAAACCGGCGCTTTGCGCTTGGCGCAAATGTATGAAATGGCTTCTTATAGCGCCATCCAAAAAGAAAAGGCACGCCTAAGCAGCGATTGGGACGACTACGAACACTTCACGCCACTGCTCCAAAGCCTCACCGACATTAGCCCGGATGGCTACGGAAAGCGTTACGGCTCGGGCAGCTTTACCACCAACAGCGGCACGACCACCATGACCTACAACGTTTACATCGCGAACAACGCGGGCGACTACGGCGTCATCTTCGCCGAGCAAGGTAACGCGGCACTGGCCAACGACATTGATTACGACGGCTTTATCGTCATGACCTCGGAAGTCTTCATCGACGGCCAAACCGTCCCTGTGGCGGTGAACTCGGCCATCATTGCCCCGTCGGGTGAAGAAACCGTTGAATTCGCCGAACTGTCCGTCACCGAACAAAACATGAACCGCCAGGGTACCGGCACCATTGACCAATTCGACCAAAACCTCGATTTGGACAAATTTGATAGCGCCCCATAAAGCCGCGGCAACCCCGACATGAAACGAAAGAGGAGGATCCCCTTGCGTATCGACCATCGCTTTTTCCTGATGTTGGTTTTGGGTTTGTCGTCATTTTACGGCTTGGCCCAAGATTCTACCTGTAACGAAGTCACGAAATCCTACAATCCCGGCAACTTTGACCCCGGCGATTTTCTCGAAACCGACAGCGGTATTGTCATTGACGACGATATCAGTCTCGACACGAACCGCGAACTCGATCTAGAAAACCTGGTCCTGGGTTTGGACCAACCCTTTTATGTAGACTACCTGTCCGAAGGTGCCGGTGCCAGCCACCTGTTTGGTTTCTTTTTCTTCGACATCGACACCGATCTCGACGGCATTCCCGATTTCTTTGAAACCGGCCCCAATGACGACTTGGATGGTGACTTACTGCTTAATTTCGAAGATTTAGACGATGATAACGACGGCATTCCCGACCTTGCCGATGTAGGCCCGGGCCCGGCCAACTCCATGCCCGCATCCGCCTTCCGCAACGGTACCGCCGCCGCCGCCAACGGCGAACATGCCAACAACTACTGGCAATTTGTGCCCAACAGCGTCGTCACTGAAGGAACCTACACCGGTTACTTCGAGCATCCCGGCGCCTATCTCTACCTGGACAGCAACAGCAACAACATCCCCGACATGATGGAATACCGCGCCGGCTACAACACCATTCCGCCTTATGTCGTCGATAAAGATGTCATGACCGGCCACCCATTCAACGACGGTGAGCAGGTTCCCGGCTTCCTTGGGAACTTCTCCTATTCTGGTACGCCGGCCGACACCGTTGACGACAGCTTTCACTGGATTGGCTCAACCGTCTTTTACATCGCCGACGATGACGGCGGCACCGGCCAGCACTCGACCTACCTCACCTACACGCCCTACGGTACCAGGTTCTCCGACACTTCCGGGACCACCAATGCCCAGCCCGATTATCTGATTTACGGCACCAGCGACATCGACGACGACCGCATTCCCAGCGAGCTCAAGAACGAGGACGGCAGCGCACGAATCGACCCGCGCGGCCAGGAATATTGGCGTTATCGCTGGTACACCAGTGATGTTTCCGGCTCACGGGAAATGGTTTTCTTTTTGGTTGTTTTTTATCCAAGCGGCGGTTCGAACGTCAACACCTACTATTCAAAGTCCGGTTTTAACCTGGACACGCCGCCCTCCAACCCCGGCCGCAACGGCGCCACCAGTGGCGACGCCTTTGGCACGACCAATTACAATAACTGGTTCCCCGGCCGCCGCGATCTTGACGATCACAATCTGATGACCCAAGCGGTGTTTGGCGAAGATTGGTACGATATCGTCAATGTCCCACCGAATAACTTCACCACCCCAACCGCTATTAATCCAGCCAATCAGGCCTGGGTTGATGAATGGGAGAACTGGAACCAAAACCGGCGCGTTATCCAGTATCGCGCCCTGGCTGATTGGTTCAGCGGCACCGCCGTTGACGCCAACGACATCATCAACGGCCGTTACAGCATCAACATGGCGTCGGAAAACGATAGTTCAATCATTCGCGCCATTGGCGGTCGCATGGCCCACTTAATGGTCGGTGCCCCCGAAGAATCTCAAAACGCATGGTTGCTGGGCTGGGAGGATTTGTTCGGCGGCGGCGACCGCGACTTTGAAGACGTTGTGTTCTATGTCAAACGCGAGGCCGGGGGTCAGTTGCAATCGCTGAACGTCGCCGAAGAATTGCGCGAGACCTACGACGATTTTTCTCTGTCCCAAGTAACCTTCGATTTTGTCGACAACTTCGACGACGATCTCTGGGGTGTTGAAGGCAATTACGTCAATTATTACTACCGCTTGGCCGGCAACGACGATTGGATCCCCTTGCTGGGCGATCAACACGAACGGAACCCCGATCTGTTCCAACCCGGCAGCAATGGTGAAACAATCGAGAATAGCGGACGCATTCGTCGGCGCGTAACCATCGAAATTCAGGACAAAAAGCAAGAAGTTTACTGGAAGGTCGAAATGGCCACCAATAACGTCGACATTTTCACACCGGTGGTTTACGAAGCGGAAGTCAGCTATCAATTCTTGGTACACGACTTTTTCTACAACTCCGCGATTATCCCCAACTCCAACATTCGTTACATCCCAGCCTTCCAGACCCCAAACCTCGACTGGCCGGAAACCAACCGCAACCGCGGCCACCTGTATTCCTTGCGGACCTTTGAACACGGGTCAACCTTGACCGTCGTCGAAAACAACGTCAATCCCGAAACGACCCCCGAACTACAACCAGGTCAACCTTTTAACTGGGACGCCGGCGTGACGATGTTACAAAACTTCCTAGCCGGAACGGAACGCGTCATCTACAGTTACGTCCCGCAAGGCACAGCCGTCAACGGCCTGAACGACAACCTGCGACGTGTTAACATCTCGCTGGGTTCGGTCGATCCCGACGTCGTCACCGCCTTCAATTTAACGGATGAAAAGCAAAACAACATTTGGATCAACAACTTCCATGAGCCCGACGCCCTGGTTCAAGACCGCACCTCGGCTTCCTTGTGGTTGTCGAGTTGGATTCACGGTTATTCGAATCCAACCGTGGCTGACGGCGATCTCGTCGCCAACGGTCCTGAACGCTCCTGGCTGTTGGGCGGCATCAACCGCGCCTCGGTTCAGGTTGTGCGCGCCACGGGTCTGGCACCGTTCGTGTTTGGTAGCGATGTCCCTCTCGAAGTCAAACGTTCCTATGTTGATTTCATTTCAAGTGAAGAACAGCTCAACTTACCCACGCGGTTATTAATCGGTTCAGAATCGGGCATGCTGCACATGATCGACGCCGGTACTTGGGTTGGTCGCCGCAAAAGTGCGTCCGATGTTTGGGCCGACGGCCACTATCTGAACGATAACTTCGGCACCGGTGCCGAGGTCTGGTCCTACTTGCCAGGCCACCTATTGGACGACATCAAGTTCAATTACACCGGCGCATCAACCGTCTCGGCAAAAGTGGACGCCACCGCCATCTCGGCTGTCATCGGCACCACCGATAACTGGCAAAGGGTCGCGTTCGTCACCCAAGGCTACAAGGGCGGCAGCGAAACGAGCGGCGGTCAAACCTTAACCGGAAACGCCATCATCGCACTCGATATTACCGATCCCGACGATCCATCACCGATGTGGGAGCGGGTCGACGATAATACCCAAGACATGGTGAACCCACCCAGTATCGGTTGGGCCGAAATGAACGGCAACAATTCATGGATTATTGCGTACGCCAGCGGTGCCACACCGGTCACCGGGCAAGCGCCGTCGTTTTACTTGGTCAATGCGCTGACGGGCCAAGAGATCGCCAACGTCAGCGTCGGAACAGCCGATCCCGATCATGTCATGGTCGGCACCCCGGCATTGCTCGACACCGACAATAACGGTTATGTGGACTATGTCGTCGGCGCGACCTCGGAAGGCATTATTTACGCGGCGAACCTGAAAACGGGCAACACGTTAACGACCACGACCGTCAACAATGCACGATTCTTCCACACGCCCAACGTGAGTGTTTTGGATGAAGAAAACCTCGAACTTTACATCATTTCAAGTGATCACCCCTATGTGTACGACGAGGACCTTTATAGCGGCAGTAACTTCCAAAACGGGGTCTACGGGTACACCTTTAGCCTCACCGACCGAACCTTCACGCTCAACGGCAGCTACCAGCTACCCGAGCGTCACAAAGTGTTCGCGCGTCCCGCCTTGGTCGGTGACCAACTGGTCATCGGTACGGCAACCGGCGACACGCTCAGTTTGTGTGACGCCGACCCCAGCGATCCCGGTAACTTGACCTTACTCGATACCAATTTGCTCAACGCGGGCGATCCACCCATTACCGATACCGTCAGCTTGGGTGCTCCGATTGCCGGCTCGATCATCGTTTACGGTCGTGAAATCCTTGCCCACGTCAACAACGTTACCGAAGCCAGCGCTGTGGCCAGTCCCTTTGCGCGGATTCAATCCCGTGACGGCAGCCCCAACGTCGCCGACATCTCGCACCCCGAACCAACCGCCCACCGCATTGCAACGGTTTTCGGAACCCTGGGCTGGCAAGACAACCTGATGCGAAACCTCAACTTAGGCAACTAAACCGATTCACCCGACGGGGTGCGCCGCGTCACAATCGAACCCATTTTTTTCCCAAAGCGTTTCGGCTCGGAAAAAAAATGGGTTTCGGTGCGGAATACCCCGTCGCCCACCGCCGACCCGGCTTCATTTGGCTCAAGCCTTGCAGATCAGAGACATGCCGGGATCCGTTCGACCGCCTAAATCGGCCGTCAAGCCACCCCTATCTATCCCCTCACCAAAGGAGCCCCCGCAATGAAAGGCCTTTTTTCAATCCTTGGTTTTGCGAGCCTCGTATTCACCGGCCTGCTTTTTAGCACCAGCCTGTCGCTTTTTGCCCAAAATACCGTTTATCGCCTGCCTTCCCGGGCCCCCAAATTTAAGATGATTACCCGCGACATCGGTCCCAAGCCGGGCTCCCCCTCTCCCAAAGAAAACGCTACCGCCACCTACCGCCGCACCTACATTAAACCAGCCCACATGCGCATGTTTGTGCGCGCCAAATGCACCGAAAAACTCACCGCCAAAGCCGTGATTGAACGCGCCAAGAGCAGCACCATGTCCGGCAGTTCAGCAGTTCAAATCGATTGGAGTTCGGACATCGGCAACAAGGATGTTCAGTTTTGGATGGTGACGGTTGAAGAGAAGCTCGAGGTCAATGTGGATCTGGTGACCAAGGACGGCAAGTTCAGCATCGCCGGAAAAAAAGAAAATAAAGATGAACGCTGGTCGGCGACCCGCGTGCAAGTCAAAAACGCCGGCGGTCGCTGCGCGCGTCAAGATAAGTTGGACGAAAAGAAGGTCCGCGTCGCAGTCTTAAACGAGCTCAATGCACGAACCCTGGCCCACTTCCGCGGTCAAAACAACAGCCGATAAACCGATGCATTTTTTTGCACATCAACCGGATTGCTTGCCACGGATTCTTACAAAAATCACGGCATTTACCGCTAGACCAAAAAGAACCAAAGCATTACACGATGGCATGCAATCTGCAAAAACACGGATCGAGAGAGGTTAGGAGCTATGATTCAAACAAAAACAACGTCCCATCCTTCAGTTAAATCCGTGAACCGATTGCAACCCGGCTATTCACTGATTGAACTGATGGTTGTTACCACCATTGTTGCGATTGTCACCGTGGTCAGCTTGTTCTTTTCCACCGGCATGATTAACCGCAACGCGCTGGTCAACGAAGTACGCGCCCTGAAAACATCCTTCATCAAAGCGCGCGCCGAAGCCATTCGCAACAAGGCGCCGGTACGCTTCACTTATACCGAGGCCGACCGATCGATTCTTGCGGAAATGGACATGAACCGAACCGGTCAGTTTGTCGACCCAATCATTGTGGTCCAGCACCCGGTTCCGGGCTCAAGGCCAAACCGATTGCCGGTTTCCTTGGGAACCGATGATCCGCCAACGCACCCATCCGAATTGGCGATTCCCATGCCCCCTTTTCCAAACAACAGTTTCTTAATTCTTCCTGATGGACGGATTTTATCTGGACCAAACAATACGCCCGGCAGTGGCACCTTCCTATTTGATGTAGACGGCCAAAATTACCGGGCCGCCGTCCACATTTCAGCGAAAGGCGAAGTTCGAATTGCGTTCAAGTACGGGGCCTCCTCGCCCTGGGATTGGGTCGAATAAGGGGGATCACATGAGTCAGTCAACACCTGCAGCAGCACAACGCGGTATTTCTTTGGTTGAAGCGATGGTTTCCCTAACCATCCTGTTCGTCGGGATTGTTGGTTTAATCGCCGCTTTCCAAGCCCAAATTTTTAGTACTTTTATCGCTACCAACCACACGCAAGCAACCATGATTGTCGAGACCGTTGCCAACGAGCTGGCCACCGCACCTTACGGTGAATGGGACTTTGCCACCTTGGAAACCTACTATCGCTTTGACGGCGAAGGGAAACGCACCGACGATAGCAGTCAAGTTTATTACGAAATTGAAATCAACGAAGTCAGCATTGGCGACGGATGGACGGAACTGGCCATCGGCGTGACTTGGGTTGGCTGGGAACGGGACAACGAACGGGCCAAAACCCTTATCCCGGCAAGTTCTTTTGCTTATCAAGCCAATATCGTATTAAGCGCCCAATACGATCTTTTAAGTGGTAGCGGAACCTAACCTTCTCTCTGCACCACACTCCCCAAATTTTTTACCCAGAGGAGAAGCCATGTTTCTCACAGGCAAAGTGCGTTCGGGTTTCAGCCTGACCGAGCTGATGCTCGCACTACTACTTACACTTATTATCGGAACCGGATTGATGGTCACGTTTAAGTCGATTCGTTCAACCACCTCGGATTCCATTCGCGCCAATGATATCACCACCTCGCTCAAAAGCTTGTCGAACCAACTGCGGTACGACTTTTCAAACGCGGGACGCGGTTTTACCGATTTATCGCTTTACAACATTCAGTATCAGTTCATGAATGATTTCATTAATGAACCAAACGTCGGCAAAAACTTCCACGGAATTACCGATCACACCCGTGAAGCCGACGGCAACAGCGCAATCACTCTTCAGTGGTTCGATTACGAAATCAACCGCGGGGCGGAATCTATTACACCGACCTTCGTGTTCAGTTTCGCCAATCCCGCCGTCACCAACCCTTTAGATGCAGGGTCCTTGCATTCCAACAACGTCAATGCCTTAAACGGGGTCCAAGAGGGCGACATCTTCTTGGTTTACAGCATCGCACCCATGTTGACCAGCAACACCTCGCAGTACCTGCGCGATGAAGCGAGTAAACCGGCACCTTGGAACAACCCAGCGTTAGGTCCCAGCACCACGGTCGGTAACAACGCGGTCCTGGTTCAAGTTAACGCGGTCGGCGCTATCACGCCCCCAGCGACCAGCTCCTTGCAAAACGAACGGGCGGTTACCTTTGGCGCTGTCGCCGGCACCATTTTCAGCAATAACTTCCCCGGTGGCGGCTTGACCCGCGGTATGGATCCGGCGGTCACCCTGACCAACGCCTCCGCACTAACCGATGCAAGCCTGGCCATCAGCAGCAACGGCGCCGTCACAAGCCCCCAGTTTTTGGCGCGCAAGCTCGGTAACAGCAACAACTTCCACCGCGTTACCTACTATGTGGAAACCGCCGCTTCTGGGCGGAAAACCCTCATGCGACAGCACAATAACGACGACCCCGAAGTCATTGCCATCAACATTGACAACTTTCAAATCAGTCTGGGCTTCGATGTCGACCCCGCCATCGCACCGGCCAACGTGTTGCTCGCCGACCAAAACGGCAGCGTCAACGCCAACATCAGCGAGCCGGACAGCTATTGGATCGAAGACAGCAGCGCCTACCCCAACGGCCTCGACGATTACCACGTTTTTGTCGGCCGCCACGCCGTCGCCGCCAAGGTCTCCTTCACCCAGAGTTCGCTGACCGACTCCTGGACCGGCGGCCCCTCGCAACCGGTTCAGCGCAGTTTTGAACAACAGTTTCGCATCAACAGCTTCCTGCCCATGCCCTATATGTAAAGCAACGTACGATGCTTAAGGAGTTTACCCCTATGAAAACCACAAAAGGCAAAGAGAGAGGATCGACTTTAATTCTCGCCATGATGTGTGTCTTATTGTTCCTTGCCCTCGCGGGGACCCTGCTTTACCAGGGCACCAGCCAGACGGCCATGACCGGCGCGATGCGATTGTCCCAAATCGAATCATTTGCAGCACGCAGCGCGATTTTGCGTCACAAAGCCTTGCTCGCTAATGAATATGTTTCGCCATCCGATTTTGAATCCGGTTACGCGCGATTTACGCCCTTGCTGGAATCATTGACCACGCTTAGCCCCGACGGTTATGGCGGCCTGCTCGCCTCCGATTCGTTTTCCACCAACAGCGGCGAAAACAACTACATCTACGATGTGTGGGTAGCGAACAACCCCGATGATTTAGCTGTCATCGCCACTGGTCAGAACGGTTTCACGCCCAATATCGATACCGACAGCCGCGTGGTAATTACGTCCATCATTTACGACGCCGACGACACCGCCAAACTCAGCCCGCTTGCCATCGAGTCGGCCCTGGTCGGCCCCACCGGCTTTACCGATTTAGAACGCGCCTCCGACGGTACCGGCGAGGCCGGTTCACGTGGCGATAATTCCGGTAACTTTGAGGGCGACGTCAACGGCAACGAAACCAGTATTTTGAGCGGCCCCTAATCACAACCCTTTGGGAGTCGCGCCCTTTTTGGCACGACGGCCTCCTTTTAAACACGGCCCCTGACTCCCTTAATTTTTTGAACATGAGAAGAGAGGACGTTTTGATTTCTCCTAGAACTTTTTTTGGCAAGTTAATGCTCCTTGGTACCTTGCTGTTCTCTTTCACCGCCTTGGCCCAGGTCAGCAACGACGCCTGTAACGAGGTGACCAAGGTCTACAACAACGGTGGCTTTGAAGACGATGATTTCGACCGCGCCGATGGCGGTATTTTGGTCGGGAGCTCAATCAGACTCGACTCTGACCAGCCCCTCGACACCGAAAACTTGCTCCTGGGTTTGGACCAACCTTTTCTGGTCGACTACCTGTCTGAGGGTGCGGGCGCCAACCACTTATTCGGCTTCTTTTTCATGGACATCGATACAGACAAAGACGGTGTCCCCGATTTTTATGAAATCGGCCCCGACGACGATCTCGACGGCGACGGCATCACCAACGACCTCGACACCGACGACGACAACGACGGAATCCTTGATGTGGACGATACCCAACCAGCCGGTGTCACCCGATCGACACCCGCCGAACTGTTCCGCAACGGCGCCGAAGCCGCTGCCGCCGGCTTGCACACCGGTGACTACTGGCAGTTTGTTCCCAACAGCCTGCGCACCGACGGCAGTGCTTACGACAACACCTTTGAGCACCCCGGCGCTTATCTTTACGTCGACAACAGCGGCGCCGTGGGCGTGCCCGACATGCTGGAAACGCAAGACACCAGAAATAGCGACGGTTACATTCCCCCTTACGTTGTACAACAGGGCTTTAACGGTCGTAGTATCGCGGGCCGAAACCAACTTGGTTTCCTCGGCCACTTCGACTATTCCGGAACACCGGTAACGGGGGCGGGCAACAACCAGCACTGGATTGGTGAAACGATTTTTTACCTGGCCGACGACGACGGCGACACCAACGTCACCGGCCAATACCAAAACTACCTGCCATACGGCTGGGCCAACTACCGAGACAGAGAAAGTTCGACCAACTCCTATATCGATTACTACCTTTACGGCACCAACGATATTTCCGACCCGGCCATTCCCGATGCGTTGAAAAACCCGGACGGCAGCGCACGCACCGCGCCCAACGGCCAGCCTTACTGGCGTTTCCGTTGGTACCAAAGCAATATCTCCGGTGCCCGTGAACTCGTCTTTTTCTTGGTTGTCTTTTATCCAAGCGGCGGCAACGCCGTCAACACCTACTACTCCAAATCGACTTTTAACCGCGATGTTTACGATCCTAATAATGCCAACCGCATCTTGCCTAATGGCAGAACCAGCACCACTGGTGACAACTTCGGTGGTTCCGGCATGGCCAACTGGTATCCCGATTTTCAGGATATGCCTGAACATGATGAGTTGGCCGCCGCCCGTTTCGGGGCCGGCACCCGCTGGACCGACATCGCCACCGCGCCGACCGACGGTAGCGCGCCGATTGCCATTAACGGCACACCCCAGGAATGGGTTGACGAATGGGGCAACTGGCAGGCCAGCCGCCGCATCCTCCAGTACCGCGCTTTGCGCGACTGGTTTAGCGGCACCACGGTCGACGCCAACACCATCATTAACGGCCGTTACACCATCGACATGAGCGCCGAAGACGACAGCTCGGTCATCCGTGCCATCAACGGCCGCATGGTTCACTTGATGGTCGGTGCGCCGGAAAGCTCACGTGACGCGTGGCTGCTGGGCTGGGAAGATTTGTTCCAAGGCGGCGACCGCGACTATGAAGACGTTGTGTTTTACGTCAAACGCGAGGCCGGTGGTGTTCTGCAGTCCGGCAACGTGGCCGAGGAGGCCGCCGAACTTTTTGACGATTTCACCATTACTCAGGTTACCTTTGATTTCACCGACAACTTCGTCGAGTCCAACTGGGGTCGGGAAGGTCGTTACATCAACTACTACTACCGTTTGGCCGCAACCGATGAGTGGATCCCACTCCTGGGCAGTGACGATGAAGGTCGCGAACACACACGCGACATTGATTTGTTTCAACCGGCCTTTGGCGGTGAAACCATTGATTCCGGCAGCAGCGTCCGCCGTACCTTGACCTTGCAGGTTCAAGTTGCCGCGACGGAAGTGTACTGGAAAGTGGAAATGGCGACCGACAACGTCGACCTTTTCTCACCCGTCGTGACCGATGCGAACGTCGGTTACCAAACACTGACCCACGACTTCTTTTACAACGCATCGGTTATCCCCAGTTCAAACATGCGTTACATTCCATCGGTGGAAACACCTGACTTTGGCTGGCCGGATCCACGCCGCAACCGCGGCCACCTCTACGCCCAGCGTTGGTTTGAGCACGGCCCAACCCTGACGCCTTTACCCAACGTCAACAACCCTGAAAATACGCCGGAAAGTCAGCCCACCGATCCCAACATTTTGTGGGATGCGGGCGTGACCATGATCCAAAACGTGGGCCGCGTTGAGCGCACCATGTACACCGCCCTGGCGGCCGACCCAACCGACGAGTACAGTAACAATCTGCGGCGTTACGCGCTGCCTCGCAACGCCATGGACAGTGATGTTGTACCGGCTTTTGAGTTCCAGGACATTCAGTCCAACGGTTTGTGGTTGTACAACTTCCACGATCCAGCGGCCGACACACCCGATCATGAATCGGCCGCGCTGTGGCTGGTTAACTGGTTGCACGGCTTCGCCAACCCGGACGTTTCCGGCGGCAGCGTGACCACTGACGGTCCCGCCCGTGATTGGGTCCTCGGCGGCTTAAACCGTTCCGCCGTCGACGTCCTGCGCGCCCCCGGTATTCCCTTCTGGATTAACGGACGCGACGTCCCCGCCTCTTTGAAACGCAGTTACTTTGAGTTCATGACCGACAGCGATCAAAGCACCGAACGCACCCGTTTGCTGGTTGGTTCAGAAAGTGGCTTGGTTCACTGCATCGACGCCGGTGCATGGCGCCCCACTCTGAGCGGCGCCAGCCACCTGCCCGCCGACGGTCACTACACGGGTGACGACTACGGTACCGGTATGGAATTGTGGTCCTTCATCCCCGGCCACTTGCTCGACGACCTCAAACACAACTACGTTGGCAACAATTCGATCACCGCCCGCGTCGACGCCACTATTCACAGCCGCATTATTCACGACGGTACGAACTGGCGTCGCGTTGCCATCATCGTCCAAGGCTTTAAAGCCGGCCGTGAAGACATGTCAGGTACCGACTTGACCGGTAACGTCATTACCGCCCTCGACGTCACCGATCCAACAACCGAACCCATCCCCCTCTGGCACCGCCGCGAACCGGCTATGCAGGATATTGTGATGATTCCCAGTTTTGGTTGGGTCGAACTGGACGACGACACCCGCGTCTGGGCCGTCGCCTACGCTTCAGGTGCAACCCCCGTCCCCGGCGCCAGACCCAGTTTCCGTTTGGTTAACGCGGCCACTGGTGCAGATATCAGCACCGTTTCCAGCGCTGTCGGCAGTGCCGCAAACCATGTCATGCTCGGCTCACCCGGTATGATCGACACCGACAACAACGGTTTCATCGACCACTTGGTCGGCGCCACCTCCGAAGGCCTGCTCTTCGTCGTCGGTACCAAAGCCGGTGGCACCGCCTTAACCACCCAAGCCGTTAGCGGTGCTCGTTTCTTCCACACGCCAAACGCACGCTCTAACGGTGATGAAATCGAAATCTACATCGCGAGTAGTGACTCGCCGTTCCTTTACGACGAAGACCAATACAGCAGTCCCGATTTCGTTAACAGCGTTTACCGTCATACCTTTGACATCACCAACGGGGTCTTTACCCAAACGGGTTCATACGATCTGCCGCCACGTCACAAGGTCTTCGGCCGCCCGGCGCTCGTCGGCAATCGTCTGATCGTCGGTACGGCCACGGGCGACACCTACAGCCTTTGCGATTTCGATCGCCAAGACCCAGGTAGCCTTTACAACTTCAACGCTCCGATCTTGGGTCAAAACGATTCATTGGTTGAGGAGATTTCCGACTTAACCGCACCCATCATCAGTGCCATCGTTGTCCACAACGGCAGTGTCGAAGTACACGTCAACCAAACTGACGGTGCCAGCAACAATTCCGACGTCAACGAACAGAAAGTCTTCAATCCGGACAATCCGAGCCAATCGCGTACCATGACCATGACCGGTGCGACCGTTTTTGGGGTATTAGGCTGGGAAGACACAATGATGTCTCAAATCACCGTTCAATAATAAGTTTCACAACTTATTTCCAAACATCAAAATGCCTTGAGATGATTTCTCAAGGCATTTTTTTTGTTTCCATAACGAAAACAAAGCACAGCCTAAGCGCACAACAAGAATACTATCCCCTCACACTTTTCACGCGCCCCAGTCGCACGCACACCCTGCCCGCCCATTCATAGTATGGCTCGCTAGCCCTGTCAGAGGCCCTTTCAGGCGACGACCCCAATCTTAAAAACCTCGCTTTCCAAGAAAGATTTAGCCTAATAGGCGAGAAAAGCGTTGGCGATTTTGACCAAACACCAAAACTAAGCGGTTTATGACGGCGATTTCGCACAACCTGATGGGCTGGCACATCTCTTAGAAGAGCAAGTTACCTGCGCTTTTACCATCCGGTTTCGCGCCAACATTTTGGACCGTCTCGCCGGCCGATTAGCTCAAATCAGGTAAAGATCTGACGCGAAAGGATCTAAAGAGCGAGACCTCGCGACAGGTCAGCCGTGTAACAGCCCGCAAAAGGGAGCACACCCAATCTCTTAGCCAAAAGCCGCGCTACCCAACAACGCTCTTTTGAGTCGCTACACGCCGCCCAATCCTAATGAAAAAGGCTTGGCGGCCGGGAAAAAAGGTCGTTCCCGCTAGGCACCGCCCCCCACCCGAAAGGGCCACCCAGCCCACCCGCAAACGCGCCGCACGCAGCCGGCGAACCAGGCCGTCATCCCTTGCAGCACAAGCCCTAACCCGCCACAAAAAGGGCCACACAACCGCGGTAAACCGGCTGATTTCAGCATCGCACCCCGCCCGAAAAAGGAAAGAGGCGACCAAAGACGGACCTGGGCCTAACACCACTCATGCGACCAATCGGCATCATGCAATCGCAAGGCTGGACGGAGGTTTCACGCGCCCCATAATTACCGCACCACGAGCGCGAGGCAGCTCGACAGGCCTCCTCGGGTAATGCACACCCACCGCCACGCTTATGCCCGCCGCATATACGCCCACCCGTTCCATTCAGGTATTGGCCTCTTCATCCCAAGTGGTCGCCTCATATGCGATTCCTGTTCGTCGGACCAGCGCTTTGCCTTCGGCTTCCTTCAGATTCCGCCTCGCGGCGGACCCCCTTGCCGTTCAGCTAACAGTTCCCCCTGACGGGCCTGTAAGGGACTTGAACCCTCAAGTGGGTGTGCCCTGCCGGGCACACCAATAAAAAAAGCCCGGTCGTTTGACCGGGCTTTTCTGCCAAATGGGATAGGGCCTAATTTTAGAAACCGGTGATGGTGTAACCGGCCGGTAGGGTCGAAACGTTTAATCGGTTGTGAACGCCATCGTGAAGTTGGACGAGACCGAGGGTCTGATCGGTGGCGTACCAAACATCGCGGGTGAAGCCAGAGTTGTAAATTGGACGAGCCGTATCTTGGTAAACCAGAATGTATTGGGTCCGATCAGCGCTGGTAAAGTAAGAGGCCTCGTAGCGTGGCGAGCAAAAAGTGTTGCGGTCAATCTCTGCCAGATCGGTAGGATAAAGGCGACCACCACGCATGGCACGAAAGTTTTCAATTTCGGTCACGACCGCTGAAGCGCAAGCGTACATCTCGGAGCGGTAGGATCTTGCAACATAACGATTGTAAAAGGGAAGTGAGATCGCGGTAAGAATCCCGATGATGGCGACTACGATCATCAGTTCGACTAATGAAAAGCCTTTTTTGTTTTTCATTACAAGACTCCATTTTAAAAGCTTTTACTAAATATATTCCGACTTGCTAGAGGTGTCAAGTCGTTAGAGGAGGATCGGCGATGTGTCTCACAAAACCATCCACCTTTTTATTTTGCATTTGCCATGCTCGCTTATTGAAGCACCGAGATAGCTTACTTGCGATATACTACCGAAAGACTGACAAGTTCTCCAATTGTTTTTAAGAGGTTTTTACTTTGAGAATAAGATCAACTTTTCCCCGAGCCCCTTTCCTTTTCCCTTTTTCTTTCATTCTTATTCTCAGCGGCTTTCTATTTGGCCAAGTCACCAAAGCGCCGCCCGCGCCAACCATTGATTACCTCCAGTTACCGCCGGCTCTCGCCACCGAGCTAGGCGAACCCGCCAAACATCGTCGCTATTTGGACATTGGTCGCAAACTCGGTGAAGAAGCCAAAAAGCTGGAACACCCTTTCATGGTCCGGGCCTTTACCACCTTTACCATCGACTTCCATTCGCGACACCTGACCTGGACACTTTTTTTCGCCAAAAACATGCAACCCGGCGAATCGATTTACGCCATGCGCCGCAATACCGAAACCATCGTGCCCAATTCCTCCGAACAGCCGATCGAAGACAAAATGGGCGCCTTTCTTCAGCAGGCTCGTCAAAAGTTCCCCAACAATCTACACATCGACTTCGCCTGTGCCTACTTCTTCCATCAGGGTCGTCGCTTCCTGCTCAAGCCGCCCTTTACCTACACGCCCAAAGAGGTTTACGACATATACCAGCGCGCTTACGAGCAAAAGATCTATACCCCGGAAAGCTTACTCTTCATCGCCTTAAACCGCCTGGAGCGCAACGAACAGACCGATAGCGTCGGGCAACTTCTGGAAACCGCGTATCAATTAAACGCCGACAATCCCAATATCCAGGCGGCTTTTCTCAATCACTTACTCAACAAAAAAGCTTACAAGCAAGCGTTAACCGTCGCCAACTTGCTATTTACGAGCGCCGTGACACCCGAACAAAAGATGGTCGGCTATACCGGCGCTGCACGCTGCTACTACCACCTCGAAAAATACGACAACACCATGACGGCGGTTGAAAACGGCCTCAAATTGGTTCCCAATCACGCCTTACTGTGGGCCATCGGGCTCGATACCTTGCGCAAAACAAAACGCTGGGATGACTACGAAAAGTTGATCCAAGCCGTACTCGACCGCTCACCGGAATCGCCGGCATCCTTCCTCGATTATCTCGACTACCTGCGTTTGCGTGGCGTCACCGAGCACGACAACACCTTCATCGCGAGTTACGCCAAACAAAAAGGCGGCAACGATCTGGCCACGGTCACGCGCCATACCAATGTAGGCTCCTATTACCTCACCATTCTTTACGATGGACCCAAGGCGCTCAAACAATTCACCAAGGCCAAAAAAGTCAGCGCCAAACTCAAAAACGCACCGCCGGATATGGCCCGCGTGCTCGACGGCTTCATTGAAAAAGCCAAAACACTGAAGGTCCCACCCAAGGCTGAATAGCCACCGTCGCCGTCACTTACCCCGACGATGTCACTTTGCTTGGACTCCAACCCGGCACCCGCTATAATGGCTGGTTTCATGCGCGCCTGTGTTTGCACTTCCCTGATGCAACACCGGCCGGGCCGACACCCAAAAGTGACCGCTGCCAGTCAGCACCCTCGTTCGGAACAACACGGCCAACCCACTCCTATTTTTGAGGTAAGGAAGGATTCATGGAAACCCAAAACAAAATCGCCATTTTGGATTTCGGCTCACAGTACACCAAACTCATCGCGCGGCGGATTCGCGAACTTTCCGTCTACAGCGAAATCCTTCCCTACAATACCGACCCCAAGGATTTAGCGGATCCCGCGATCAAGGGCGTCATCCTATCCGGCGGACCCCGTAGCGTTTTGGCCGATGGTGCCCCCGCCGTGGTCCCCGAATTTTGGGACCTCGACAAACCCATCCTCGGTATTTGCTACGGTCTGCAACTGATGTGTCGCGATCACGGTGGCGCGGTTGTCTCTGCCGACGACCGCGAATACGGCCCGGCGACCTTGCAACTCGAAGCGGTCACCAATCCCCTGTTTAAGGGCTTCGAAACGCAAACTCGAGTGTGGATGAGCCACGGTGACCGCCTGGAACAGGCGCCGGCCGGCTTCCATATCCTCGGCACCAGCGACAACGCGCCGATTACCGCCATGGCCCACGACAGCCGCCCCCTTTTCGGCATTCAATTCCACCCAGAAGTCTCCCACTCCCAAAACGGTTTAACCCTGTTAAAGAATTTTGTTACCGGTATCTGCGGATGTGACCAAGATTGGTTGATGGCCGATTACATGGAAGCCACCGTGGCTGAAATTCGCGAACAAGTCGGCGACGACCACGTCCTGCTCGGTCTCAGCGGCGGCGTTGACTCCTCCGTGGCCGCGGCACTCATTCACCGTGCCATCGGCGATCAGTTGACCTGCGTCTTTGTCGACCACGGCATGATGCGCAAGGACGAACGCCGCCAGGTGGTTCACACCTTTAAGGATCAGTTCGGCATTCATTTGATTGACGTCGACGCCTCCGACCTATTTTTGGGCCGCCTCAGCGGCGTGAACGACCCAGAAAAGAAGCGTAAAATCATCGGTCGCACCTTTGTCGAGGTCTTCGACAGTGAAGCCGGAAAACTCAAGAACGTTACCTACCTCGCCCAAGGCACCCTTTACCCCGACGTGATTGAGTCAGCAGTGGCGGTGGGCCCGGCGCAAACCATAAAAAGCCACCACAATGTTGGCGGCTTGCCCGAAAAAATGAACCTGCGTTTGTTGGAACCCCTGCGCGAACTCTTTAAAGATGAGGTGCGCCAAGTCGGCCGTCTCCTGGGCTTGCCCGAGGTCATGGTCGAACGTCACCCTTTCCCCGGCCCCGGTTTAGCCGTTCGCATTTTGGGTGAAATCACCCGTGAAGGCGTCGCCGTGCTGCAAGAAGCCGACGCCATTTTCATTGATTTGCTGCACAAATGGGGCTTGTACAACGAAGTCAGTCAGGCATTTGCCGTTTTACTGCCGGTTCGTACCGTCGGCATCATGGGTGATGAACGTACCTACGAACAGGTCTGTGCGATTCGCTCGGTCTCCACCACTGATTTCATGACGGCCGATTGGTCGCGTTTGCCCTACGACTTTTTGGCTGAAGTCAGCAGTCGTATCGTCAACGAAGTCAAGGGCATCAACCGCGTCGTATTGGACATCACGTCAAAGCCTCCCGGCACGATTGAGTGGGAATAAAGCAGGTTCCTTAATCGAACAAACTCATTTGCCCTGAATCGGATACCGACGCTTCGTCTGGTGTGGCGGGCGTCGGCACCGTAGCAATACAGCGCCGGCCTTCATTGCCGGTACGATTGACGTAGGGATCAACCGGCCGCAACACCAGTTGTCGGTCCGGTAACGGCCGCAACATGTCGGCGAGGTCTTTCGGTTGCCGTGGCTCGGGCGCCAGCCAACGGGCGAACTGGTCGGGTTCCAAGATGACCGGCATGCGATGATGGACCGGTTCCATGTCACGGTTGGCGACGGTGGTAATCACGGTGCAGCTCTCAATTTCACTTTGATCCGGGCTCAGCCAAGATTCCCAAAGGCCGGCAAAAGCCAGTGGTAACCCGTCGTCACGTTGAATGAGATAGGGCTGTTTGCGGCCCCCTTCGGTTTTCCACTCGTAAAAGCCGGCGGCCGGAATTAAACAACGACGATACTTGTAGGCACCGCGAAAAGACGGCTTTTCGTGGAGGGTTTCCGCACGGGCATTGCTCAGTTTGGCGCCGATTTTGATATCCCGAGCCCAGTGGGGCACCAAACCCCAACGCAGGTAATCGCCCCGTCGACCTGATTGGTCCTCACGAACAGCCAAAACCGGTTGTGTCGGCGCAATGTTGTAACGGGGCGGCACCTCGGGTTCGTTAAGGATGAGAAAAAAAGAGGCGATGGTTTTGGCAGGTAAAAACAAGCCGAAGCGACCACACACGGCGCACCTCCCACGGCTTAGGCATAGGTTAAATAACGCTCGACTATGTCGAACAACATGTTGGGTTTAATAGGTTTGCTAATGTAGTCGTCCATCCCGGCGTTAAGGCAACGGTTGCGTGCATCGCCCAACACCTCGGCCGTCATGGCAACAATCGGCGTATGACTGCTTTCCAGTTCCCGAATCGCGGCAGTGGCGGCATACCCGTCCATAATCGGCATTTGGCAATCCATTAAGATCAACTCGGGAAGTTCTTCAGCGCCTTGGAACATGTTCACCGCTTCCTGACCGTTGTGCGCAATCAAGCAGCGCAGCCCCCACTTCTGTAGCAATCGCTGAGCAAGCTTCTGGTTGACGGGATTGTCTTCCACCAGCATTACCAAACGACCCGTCCACTTGCGCGGCTCACCGCCGGCCGGCAGCATGGGTGAAACGGAAAGACCGGCACCACAAGGGATTTGCAGGTATTTCAAAAGCGCTTCTTCCAAGTAGCGCCGCTTCACCGGCTTAACCAAACAGGGCGGACAACGTTCTCCGAGCAATGGCTCCAGACGAGGCCGCAAACGATAGCCGGTTAACAGCAAAAACCCGAGGTCTTCACCAAAAGGGTTGGTTCTCAAAACCGCACCTATGTCCAACGCCTCAGATTCGTCATCGAACGTCAGCATGACAAGGTCAATCTTTTCACCAGCGTTTTTGATTTCAAGCAAGCGCCGATTAACATCGTTTAAAGCGGCCGCCACCACTGCCTCACCACCGTACGAGGCCAGGTCGGTGACAAGCGCGTTGGCGACTTGGGCATTGCCGGCTTGAATCAAAAACCGCTTTCCTTCCAGCGGCCTAGAATCCTTAACCGTGGACGAAGCATGCTCTTTATAGCCCAACTGAAAATGGAAGTTGGAGCCTTTACCAATCTCGCTGTCGACCTGCAGCACACCACCCATCAGTTCAACCAGGTAGGCGCTAATCGCAAGCCCCAGACCGGTGCCACCGAACATACGCGTGGTCGAAGCATCCACCTGCGAGAAGGGTTTGAAGAGTCGGTCCATGCGGTCGGGGGCAATCCCGATGCCGGTATCGATCACTTCAAAAGACAGAGACACGCGGTCGAAATCGCGCTCAAGCACGGCGATCTTGAGAAGGACGTGGCCGCGATCGGTAAACTTGGCGGCGTTATTCACCAAATTCATCAAAACTTGGCGCAACCGCACGGGGTCGCCTTCGACTTTGGCGGGTAGGTTTGGATCAACTTGCAGCACCAATTCCAAACCTTTGTCTTGAACGCGCACAGCCAGCATATCAGCGACTTCCTCAAGTACATCACGCGGGCAAAAAGGGATGGATTCCAATTCCATCTTGCCCGCTTCCACCTTGGAGAAATCGAGAATGTCGTTGATGATCGACAACAGCATTTCGCCGGAACTCTGAATCGCTTCAACATATTCGCGTTGCTCGCGATCCAGTTCGGTATCGATCAGCAAGCCGGACATACCGAGAATACCGTTCATCGGCGTGCGTATTTCGTGGCTCATATTGGCCAAAAACTGACTTTTCGCTTTGGTGGCCGAGACCGCTTCGTTTTTGGCTTTCTCGAGCGCTTTTTCCACTTCTTTGCGCGCGGAAATGTCGCGCAAAATAGCGGTAAACATGCGCGAGTAACCCAACATCAACTCGCTCACGGTAATTTCAACGGGAATCTGAGTCCCATCGCGACGCAATCCGTACACTTCGGTGGTCGCGCCCAACATATGGCGCACGCCGGTTTCCAGATAACGCTGAAGGAAGCTATCATGTTGGGCACGAAAGGGTTCAGGCATAATCAAGCTGATATTATGGCCTACCACTTCTTCAGCAAAATAACCAAACAACTCTTCGAAGGCGGGATTCACCGAGGTCACGACGCCGTCCTCGCGAATGGTTACAATCCCGTCGGCTGCCGTGTTGACGATGGACCGGCTACGCGCTTCAGATTCGCGCAGAGCTTCGGTATCGCGGCGGCGTTCTAAGGAAAGCGACAAAAAGTCGGTAATCAGGTTCAACTTTTCAAGGCTGTAGCGGGTCACATCGTGTGCCTTGAGGTCGGCAAAAGAAATCACACCCCAAGCCTGCTCGTCGGTACCTAGCGGCAACGCCAGGACCGAGCGAATTTGGTTACGGCGGAACAAATCAAAACGGGTTTGATCATTATCGTTCAAATCCATGACCACGGTAGAGGCGCTTGATTTCATAATGTCCCGCGCAAAAACCAACCGCTCCTCGTCATTTTCGAAGGGATTGTGGTCGGCCACGTGGCGTCCCGCCAAATCCAAGCGATTGGTGTTCGGCTGGAACACATCAATCCAAACAAAGGTAAATCCAAAACCTTCCGCCAACATCGGCGGCAGGCACTCGTAAATTTCGGCCACGGTTTTGGCATTGAGAATCAGCCGCTTCGAGCGCACCAAGGTAGTGTGTTCACGCACATTGCGGTCTTCCGGCAAACTCTCGTCGTTGATCGAAGCAAATTCATCGGTTTCATCAGGCACGTAATCGATTTTAATGCGCTCGGAAAGGGAGTCTTTGCGGCGAAAAAACACCGAAGCCGTCACAAACGCCGCCAGGAAGAAACACATCACCAGGGACAACAAAAAAATCCCTGCAGAATATGGAAAAACCGATTCCAAAGTGGGCCGCCCAGAAAGAGTTTCGCGGAGACAAACCACGGGAGAGCGAAACAGGAACCCGACCATCCCAATCACTGGGTCCCACGCGTCCAATTTCCCGAAAGCACGCTCATCGCTGGTTCGGTACACCGAACGTCCCGAAGCCGGATCACCCAGCCAAGCAGTGCCGCTTTCACATTGTCGGCTTCGGTTACCAAACAGCAGGTAAAACCACTGGCTTGAGCACCGTCGACACGGTTTATTGAATCATCTTAGATGGTTCAATCACGTCTGAACCCTGTCGCCGACATCATGATCAGGATAGGACAACAGTTTATCATTTTAACTTCGAGGGAGATATGCCAAGCACCGAGCTAATTTTCGCGGTGCTCTGGGTCAACCTTGCCGCGTTGGACGCCGGTAAGGATAAAAGATGCAGCCAAAAAACGACACAGGATAACACTGAACGGCTCTTAACGAAACATTCGCAGTGTGTTGCCGCTTTCATCGTCAATACGCCATGGTCTCGCAAACCAAAAAGCAGGCGTGTGATAAGACGGTCAAACACAAAGGTTGAACCGCAAAGAAAATTAGGACCTCAACCGCCCTACCTCCCCAGATGAAGCAGTTGAGGTCCTCCCGAGGAGGGAAAATGGGAGACTCAGAAACTCCCAAAGGAAAAACAAACGTGGTTAAAAACACTGCGCGGTGTGGAAGCGTCGCGGTCTGATGTGTTTCTAAGAAGTAAGTGGTGTCCATGGTCGCAAAGTTGCGAAAAAAAAAGCGTCGTGCGCTTGGCCGCGACGTCCCCCTTCGGACAAAGCTAAACTTATCGATTCCGCCGACCTTTCTCAATCATATGATTATAGGGTTTTACCATTTTTAGTATCTGGCGCGCTAGTCCACTGACCATCGATCCCTTAGGCGGAGCGAGACAGCAGTAAGGCCGTCCCGCTCCGCGCCAAGGCTATTTCGTGGTTATTGGGCTTTAAGCGCCGACATTTGCGTCCCGCCCGCGTTGCCAAACAATTCAAAGCCGGCAATCGGCGCCGAGGCCGTTAAGCCAACCCAGCTCCCATTGGCGGGGATCGTGTCAAGTTGGAACAAATCGCGCACTGTCGCCAGCACCTTGGCTTTGGCGGCGGCGTTGACTGTCCGCGTTTGCAACACATCGCCCGAATTGCTGTAGAGCGTAAAGACCAAGTCAACGGCACTGCTGTTGACGTTTATGACCGAAATGCCTTGCCAGCGCCCACCCGATTCAACAACCGGAAAACACAGGTTGCTTTTCAGAGAGGTGCTTGCTTCAAACCCGGCGAGGCGCGCGCCATCGTGCGTTCCAAACAGCTCGTAGCCGACAATGCCGGAATCGGTTTCGATCTCGACCCAATCGACGTTGGCCGGTGATCCAATACCCACTAAAAACTGTTCCGCCAGTTCGACGATTTTCTCTTCGGGCTGGAGCGTTAACGACTTTTCACCGATTAATTCGCCACCCGGCCCGTAACCCCGCACCAACATACCGGCCGGAGCCGAATCGATGTTAACCAGTGCGATCCCGGTCCAGAACTGGGCGGTATCACGGGCAATGTGGGTGAAGTACAGGTTCTGGCGGATATAGGTGAAGTTCGGGTTGTCGCGTTCAGCGTCGGCCAGACTTAAGCCGGCCACTTGGCGAACCCCGTCGACACGGCCAAAGACTTCGGTGCCGGCCAAGGCGACCCGTTCATTGGTTTCTTTCAGCTTTGCCCAAACGGCGCCGTTGGGCAAGGCCCCGTTCCACTTCTCCGTAAAGCGGAAGCGGTCCTTGGAGAAGCTGGTGGAAATGTTGAGCGCGGCATCGTTGCCGCCGGCAGCCTGAATACGGCCGGTTGATGCGTCGGAATCGCCGTTAATGATGTCGGCCCGCGTGTACCAGTTATTGGTTTTTTGGGCGATGTGAGGCACGTAAAGTTCCGAAGAAAGTTTGGTCGCGGCCGAGGTTGCATAGGCTTCTTGACCGTCACGGCTATCGCTGCAACTGTAGCCCTGCAGGTTCTTGGTCGACTGCGCAATAATCCAAGAAACGCCGTCGGCCTGGTCGCCGAAAAACGCCTTCGCATTGCCACGCAGCTTGCCGTTGGGGACGATTTCACGCGTCGCTTCAGCCACAATGTTGCCGCTGTTATCGTAACCGACCAACTCAACCACGGCACTGCTCGCACCCGGATTGACGATGCCGACATTCGTGGCCACCGCGTCAGTTTCGCCGATATCGGCAAAAAACAGCGAAGGCGTCAGCACGCTGACCGAAAAACCAAAGCTGAGATTGAGTTTGCCGGCGGCAACGGGTCGAAATTCAATTAGGTAGGTACCGGCAGCCAACTCGGCCACGGTAAAGCCGCGGCCACCGCTGACGCGCAAACTGCGCAGGGCTTCGAGCTGGTTCAAGTTATCGCGGCGGAACACGGTCACATCGGCGGTGCCATCGATCGCGGTATCGATTTGCAGGTTTTGCGTATCACTGTCGAGCACCAGCTCAAAATAATGGGCGCGATCGAGAGCAATCTCGGCGTAACGACCCGGACGCACACCGGCCGCGCGTTCGGGCGTGTCGTTGTCGCCAAACACAGCATTGTCGAAGTTACCAACATCAATGCGCCGCGTCGCCGGTGCACTTTCATTAAGCGCGGTTTTAACGCTGTAGCGCACTTCAAACGAACCGGCTTGAGAAAAGGTGAAGTTACCCAGGCGAGGGCCGGCGGTCACAATACTGTCGTCCTCGAGATTGACGATTTCCCAACGTTCCGTCAATTCGCCCACCAGGGCTGCGCCGTTGGTGACCCCCTCAAAGTAGACCTGATCACCCACTTGAATTTGTAAATCGGTGAAGGGTTCAACGATTTCCGCCACGAGGGCCCGCTCGGGATCGTAGATGTTGACCTGAACCGTATCCGAGCGATACACGCCGTCACGTGGGCGAAAAACTTCAAACTCAACCGTATAGTTGCCAGGTTTGTCAATCGAGACATCCTCAACCCGACTGCCGCCTTCGTAGGCGCGACCATTCACAACCCACACCGATTCCAGCGGGTCGTCACCCGCACCCGACACCTCGGCGACCAGGTCAAATTGCTCGCGCACGGCAAACAACGCATCTTGGCCGGGAGACACTATCGCGACTTTCAACGGCGTGTCGCCGGTAACTTCAATCCAGCGGAAATCGACCGCAGTTTCACCCGATGCCGACTGCATTTCGAAAAACAGTTGGTAATTGCCAGGCTCACTGAAAAGCGTCGCAAAGGTATCGCCAAAAGTGCGTTCCGTCGGCGCGTCACCAAAGTACCAGTAAGGCTCCTGAACCGAACCACCCGCCGTGTACTCGCCTGTAAAGGTTAAGGTGGTCCCGACCCGTGTCCGCACCTCGCGTTCGCTAGGCGAAACAATACGCACACCCAAACCAATGACCTCGATACGGCGTCGATCACCATCGACCACGCGGCCGTTGCCGTCTAAGACCAAGGCCACGACCTCGTAGATGCCCGCTTGCTCAAAAGTCCAACTGACACGTTCACCCGTTTGGGTTTGGACGTTGGTCTGGGCACCGGCCAAAATGCGTTCCCAACGCACTTCGCCTTGGCCGCCTTCGACCGCCGCGCTAAAAGCGACAACCGCACCCGTTTCAACCCGTAAATTACCGGTCGGTGTCAGAATTTTAATGCGCAGGGCGTCATCACCGTCCTCTGCCAAAACTTCAATTTGGCGGCTGACCGGCGCGGTAACGGCACCACTTTCGGTGGCCCCTTCACACACCAAGCTGAACTGGCCGGGGCTGGGAAAAGTCACGCTAATGCGCTGTCCCGAGAACTGACGCGACGCCGTTGTCCCACTGTTATCAACCATTCGCCAGTTATAGCGCTGAACGGCCACCTCACCCACCGATTCGGCTCGGAAAGTGACGGCCGAACCGGCCGTGACACGAGTATCGGCACTGGGTTCGACAATCGCAATAGCCGCTTCACCCGCATCGGGATCCACAACGCGTATGCGTCGCGACGCCGGCGTCGTGTCCATTTGGCCCTTCTCATCGACAGCCTGACACAACACACTGTAATCACCCGGCTCCCGGAATAGGACGCGAATCGTTTGACCGCGGTACGTGTCCGGCACATTGGTGGCACCGTTTCGCGCGACCAACCACTGGTATCGCACCGCGCCTTCGCCACCTTCGTGGCTTGCGCTAAATCCTACCTCTGTGCCGGCCGCAACTTCGAGATCACCACTGGGTTCAACAATCGCCGTGTCGAGCCTGGTTTCATCGGGTCTGACCTCAATCGCCCGCGTCGCCGGTGTTTCATCGCGTGTGCCGTCACCACTTCGCGCCGCAACCTCGAGCCGGTATCCACCCGCCTCTCTTAGAGTCACGTACACCGTGGGACCCGAAAACCGATTTACCAAGGCGCCGTTTTCGTTGAAAAGCTGCCAATCAAAAAAGATCCGTGTGTTGTCGCTGCCACCGTCACTCACAGCTTTGAAAGCCACCGTTGCGCCAACGACCGTCTCGACCACCGATTGGGTCGGTTCGACAATTTCGGTATCGAGATTGGCATCGCTCGATCCCACAAACACACTGCGCGTAGCGGTTGATCCGCGATTCTCGCCGCTGTCGAAACTCGTACAGGTAAAGCGGTAAGTACCCGCATCTTCCAGCACCAGCCCAAGCCGTTCACCGCGCTCCTCGTAAACAACACCGGTCGGCGTGTTCACCACCCACTCAAAACGATAGGGTGCACCGGCACCGCCTTTAGCATCCGCCACCAATTCAATGCGCTCGCCAATCGGCAGCGACAAATCCTCAAGCGGTTGCACAATTCGCGTTTCCAGCGGGTCTTGACTCACCTCTTCGACCCGCACCACGGCCCGTGCCGGTGTCGGATCTTGGTTACCCTCGCCGTCAACCGCATACACAGCCACCCCAAACACACCCGGTTCAGGGAAATCGATCGGCACGGGATTGCCACGCAACTCTTGAATCGCGCGCTCTTGGCCGTCCAACACCACCCAGAAGAAGCCGTATCGGGAGCCACTGCCGCCTTCAGCCGAGGCTTGGAACAGGACGGACGAGCCGGCCGGCGCACTGACATCGGTGCCGGGACTCACAATGGTGGTGTTCACACCTGGCGCTTCGCCCTCAACAACAATGGTCATGGTGGCCGGACTGCTGTCACGGGTGCCGTCGCGGTCCGACGCCGCCACCGCCAGCACGTATTGGCCCGCGCTCTGGAAGGTCAAGGATATCGGATTGCCGCGCAACACATTGCCGTTACTATCACCGCCCTGTAGCACCCACTCGAATGTGTAGGGTTCGCCCGCGCCGCCCGACGCTTCCGCTAAAAACGAAACACTTTCGCCCACCGCAAGCCGTGGGCCGGCGGTTGGTTCAACGATCCGGGTATCAACCGCATCGGTGCCGTCCTCGTCCACACGCAAACTCAACTGTGCCGGCGTTTCGTCAACGCGACCCTCGACATCCTTGGCGACGCAGGTAACCTGAACCTGACCGGCCGTATCAAAGGTATAGGTGAAGCTTTCACCGCTAAATTGTTTGATCTCACCATTGAGCGTCAACGCCCATTCAAAGCTGTAGGGCGCACCGGCGCCACCACTCGCGTTCGCTTTAAATTCCACCGTTTGGCCCACGCGAAACACGTTTTGGGTTGGTGAAACAATCGTCGTTTCTACCGCACGGTCGTTGGTTTCCCCCACGCTCACCAACATTTCGTCGGGCGTCTCATCGGCCACGCCGTCCTTATCTTGCGCAAAACAACGCACAACGTAATCGCCTGGCTCGTCGAACACATAACGCACCTCGGCACCTTCACGACCCGGTAGCGCAACACGCCCGCTCACCTGCCAAAAGAACCGGTAGGGTGCACCGACACCACCGTTCGCTTCCGCTGTAAAGGTTACCGCCGCACCGGCGTCGAGCTGAAGCGGCCCTTGCGGAGCGGTAATTTTGGTTTCGACGGGTTCGTTTTGGGTGCCGCCAACCGTAACACGGACGGTGGCACCCACTGGATCCGCCATACCGGCGCCGTCACTGGCAACACAGCGAATGGTCCACACACCTTCAGCGGTGAATTGCAGGCCGATCAAAGAACCCGAAAATTCACGGGTGGTAAAAGGCGACGTGACTTCCCAAGCAAAGGTGTAGCCCTGACCGGAACCACCGCTTGCCGTCGCGTTAAAGGTAAGCTCGGCTCCCAAATCAACGCTTTGATCGCCGGCCGGTTCAATGATGGTCCGAACGGCATCGGTCGAAGTATTGACCGTCACCTGAACCACAGCGGGCGTGCTGTCGCGATTACCGTCGCCGTCGGCGGCCGTCACCGCCAACCGCCAGGTACCCGGTTGACTAAAGGTCACTTCAACGTCGGAACCCGTGCGGCTCGCGTTGCCTTCAGGCGAAGAGATCACCCAACTGAAACTGTAACCTTGACCGATGCCGCCGCTCGCCGTTGCTTTAAACACCTGGGTCGCACCCAACTCCACTTCTAATGAACCCGAGGGGTCAACCCTGGTTTCGACACCGTCAACCTCGCCCACACTAAATGAACGGCTTGCCGGGGTCGTGTCCTCGGTACCGTTATTATCCTTGGCGCGACACAACACGGTGTAATTGCCCGCTGCCGTCAAAGGAATGGTAATCCGCTCGCCTTCCAACGACTGGTTACCGGCGGAAGTCTGAACCACCCAGTTAAAACCGTAAGGCGCCTCGCCGCCACTGCCCGCCCCTTGCAAGGTCACGCTGTCACCGACACGCAAGTCACTCGGGATGGTACCGCTAATCGTGGTGTCAACTTCGTTGCGAGCCGTGAAGGTCACCGAAGCCCCGCCTTGATCCTGGGCGCCGTCCTTATCAGCGGCACGACAACTCATGCGGTAAGTCCCCGCCCGCAACAATGACACCGAAAGCGGCGAGCCGCTAAAAGTCTGATCGCCGTCGGGCCCCGATAAAATCCAGCTAAATGAATAGGGTTCGCCAACACCGCCGGCACCTTCCGCCGTAAACACCACATCGGCACCCACGGGAAACACACTGTTACCGGTGGGCTGCAGAATTCGCGTTGTCACCGGCTCATCCTGAACCGCTTCGACAATCACGCCGATCGAAGCCGGGCTTTCGTCGGAGGCGCCGGCACCGTCCCTGGCGCGACAAAACACCGTGGCTTGGCCAGGCTGGTTAAAGGTGATCGCCACCGTTGAGCCCTCAGCCGTCGCGGGGCTTGCCCCACCGCCTTGAGCCGTCCAATTAAAATTGTACTGACCGTTGCCGCCACTCGCCGTCGCACGAAAGTTCACCGTGCTGCCGGCGGTTATACGCGGCGGCACGGTCGGATTGGTAATCGTGGTTTCAACCGGATCGGGTTGCGCTTCAACCAGAACACTCATGCTCGCGGGCGATTCATCAACAGCGCCTGTATCATCAGAAGCCCGACAAATAATCACAACCTGACCGGGCTCTTCGAAAGTAAAAGTCACGGACGGCGCGCTGCTGCCGGTTGGACTGACACCGGCGCCGTTGACCGACCAATTGTATTTGTATTGACCGTTGCCACCACTTGCCACGGCACTAAAGTTCACGGACCCGCCGACCGTCACCGTTGGCGGTGAGGTGGGCTCGGTGATGGTGGTTTCAACGGGATCGGGTGCCGACACATTGACCACCCGAGTCGCCGGTGATTCATCGCTCAAGCCACTACCGTCGCCGGCGACACAGGATACGATAAACTGACCTGGCTCGCTAAAGGTCATCGTCGTCGCGGAACCTTGGGCTTCAACCGGCGATACCGAATTACTGTTGGCGCGCCATAAAAAGGTGTATTGTCCGTTGCCGCCGGTGGCGCTCGCCTGAAACGAAACCGATTCACCAACCGAGATTTCGGGCGCCACGCGCGGCGAAGTGATAGTCGTTTCAACCGGCGGCCGTTCCTCAACGGTAATAACAACCGTCGCCGGAGTCTCGTCACGAACCTGCTGCGCGTCAATGGCGCTACACTCCACGGTGAAAGTGCCGGGGTTATTGAACGGAACGGTAATGGGGTTACCTTGGAAGCTTTCGCCTTGGCGGGGATCAGATTGATACATAAACCAATCGAAGGTCAAACTGTCATTGCTATTGGAACTGCTGCCAACCGCCTGAAAGGTCACCGAGCTGCCGACAAATATAGTTTGGTTGCCCGCCGGTGAAATAATCGTGGTATCAACCTGAGCCGACAGGGCGGCCCCTGTTAAAAAGAGCAGGGCGGTCAACCAAATACGGCCACACTTTCCCCCGACCGCGCGCACACTGCGCCCACGGCCACGCAAATTGCTACCTACACGTTTCATATAAATCTCCTGAAGTCAGCGGCTTCCACACCGTTTTGCGCCAACCGGCAAGCAGCAATCTAGCGAAATTTTAACCGGACCAAAGTCCCGTTGATACCTTATTCCATCCGTTCCGACAAAGATGTCTTTCAATATAATTGTCGCTGCACCAAAAAGAAAGCCACAACCTGTAAGCGCGCTCACATACTGCAAAAAGTCGCCTTTTTGACCTTAATCCGGCACTTGCTTTTAACCTCTCCGCAGTTTCTTACACCTTTTTTCGTAAAAAATCAGCTACGCTTAGGGCGTTACCATCGAAACCCCATTAAAGCGCTCCGAGGTTGGTGCATGCATTCCGTCCAACGTTTCACTTTTCTTGTTTTGCTCTTCGCCGGCGCCCTGGTCGCCCTGGTTTTGGCTTGGCAAAAAGGGCAACAGCGCCACATTTACACCGTCGAACCTTTTGATCCGCCAATTCCCATTCCGATCTTGCACGAAAGCTACACGGCGGCGGCGACGCCGATCAAGGCCGGTGATTTCACCCGCGTGCGCATTATGTGGCAACCGGTGGGCGTACCAGGTACCTGGCGCAAACAACGGCGCTGGTTTCAGTGTGTCGGCAAAATCAAACGCAGCGATACCTTTACAGCCTACCTGCTGGCTTATGAGGGGCGTTTATTCGTCGAGAAAGATATGTTGATTGAACCCATGCTGGCGGCCCACACCTATTATTTGCAACACGGCCACTATCCGGTCGATCCATTCGAGGTCCTCAAACCCGACCACTTCCAAAAGGAAACGGCACCGGCCACACAAGCGCCAAACCAAGACGAGTGACCTTAGCGCCCGACCTGGCACAACCATTCGCGTGCCCAGTTGCGCGCTTTTTCAAAATAATTGCCCTCACACTGCAGGTTGACGAGCGGTTCCGGCAACAACGGTAAGCCGCGCAATTGGTTGTTGGCGACGTTTAGGGTTTCCAAATAATCGGGCAGCCAGTCGATTTGCGCAATGCGATTGTCACTGCAATTGAGGTACATCAGAAAACGCGGCCAACGCTTAGGCAACTCGGTTAAGTGGTTGTTGCTGCAATCGAGAAAGCGCAACCGCGTGGGTAGGTCCGGCAAACGCGCAAGTCCCAAATTGGCACAATTGAGGAATTCCAATTGCTGTAATTGGTCAAGCCCACCCAAACTGCGAATGTTTTTCTCGCGGCTCAGGTCCAAACGCGTAATCGATTTGGCTTCTTCAACGTCAAGGCCGCCGTCACCGTTGCTGTCGAATTGCTTAACCAGGTAAGCCATTAGGTGGCCGTCGGTTAGAGCAATGAAGCGGCGTTTCTTTGCATCCGGGCGCGGTGTGCTTAGCTCGGTCGTGGTTTCGTGTGCCACCACGGCATCCGTTCTTTCTTCTTCAGCCTGCTGAACCGCAACCTGATCCAGGTCGGCACCGTCTTGTTCCAACGGCGTCGCTTGCTCACCGCTGTTTTCGATCGTCGACGCTTGCAAATTGGTAACAGCGGCGGTTTTATCCCCGCCCTGTTCGGCTTTGTGCTCGACCGGCGGCGCCTCATTGATCGCAGCGCGATCATCGGTCGCCGTTTCCGAGGTTTTCTCATCACCGTCGTTGGCAACCAGAGCGTCCGGATCGACTTCGGGTTGCGGCTCAATTTCGGCCTGACGCGGTGGCGCGGTTTCCTGCTTGTGCTCGTCACCTGAACCCGGATCACGGGTCGCGGCATCCTTGCCGGCTTCAATTTGACCGGTCGGTAAGGCCTTCTCCAAATCGCTGTTGGGATCGGCCTCTTGCCTCCGTCGCCGCGCTTCTTCAATGAGCGCGGCACGATTGATGGGGTTTTGCCGGTTTTGCTCCAGTTGCGGGCCATTGCTCGGCGCCGGCTCGGCCTCCCGTAATCCGAGGAAGTTAAAGTTGAGCTCGACCAGGCCCAAACACAGCACGAGCAGAAGTACCAATAAGCCACGATGCCACACCGGCGACTCTTTTTCTTCCAAAAGATCTTGTGGAAAGAAGTCGCGTTCCAAGGTGATGTTTGACAGCGAACTATCAACCTCGCTCAGTTCAGCAACAAAGGCGTCTAAATCGCCGGAAAAGAAGGTGGGATCTTGACGTGCAATGAAACGCAACAGCTCGTAATAGGCTTTGCGCAAGGCAGCGCCGTCGGCGAATCGATCTTCCGGGTTGTTTTTACAGCAAGCGACAATGAATTTGTTGATGCGTTCGGTCACACGACGGTTGAGCACCTCGACAGCCGACGGCGAACCCGGATCGGGAAAACCACCACTTAACAGAAAAGACAGGGTGGCGCCAAACGAATAGACATCGCTGGTTTTGCCAACCTCTTTGTCGATGCGGTGCATGAGCTGGTCGCGCTGCTCGGGCGAAGCAAACATGATGGTGCCGCCCACTTCCATTTGGTGGCGGCTGGGAATCGAGTCCTCGCGGTCCGGCAACAAGCGGTAGGCAAAACCAAAATCACACAGCTTTATACGCCCCTTTTTATCGAGCAACATGTTGTTTGGTTTGATGTCGCCGTGGATGACTTCTTTGCCGTGGATGTAGGCCAGCGCCTTGGCGACATCACCCATCCACACCAAAACAAACTCGGGCCGCAACTGTTGGTTGGAGGCGCGCGCTTTTTGGAACACGTCGTAAAGATTGTGGTCGGTTTGGTATTCGGAGGTAAAAAAAACGCGTTCCGTGTTGGGCAAAAAATCGATCTCGTAAACACCCATCACGTTTTCATGGTGTAAGTTGCGCAACAGCGACAATTCGTGAATGAGGATTTCGCGCGCCCGTTTGGATTCCGCCAAGCCGACTGGCAAGATTTTTAACGCTTCCTTGAGACCGACCGGGTTTTCAACCAGGTACACATCGCCGGTGGCACCAGAACCCAAGTGCCGCACAACGCGGTACTTATCGGCAATCAGCACACCGTCGACAAACTCGACCGGCGTCGAGGGGACCTCGTTAATGGCCGAGGCACCGGCATGCTGGTAAGCTGAGCCGAGATATTCCTCGCTGGAAGAAGCATCCGAGTTGGCCATAGAAAAAAGTTATCCTCACAAACGGTTCCAGGTTGACCGGTGGGCGGCAGTCGCTACCTCATTCTAGCGCATGGTCACAAACCACACGGCCGCGAAATGGCACATCGCCCTATCAAAAGCAACGGCGTTTGAACCGGTTTTCAAAAGGCCTTGGTACGTTTTTCCCTTGAAAATCGCAAAACCGCGCAGGGTCGGCCTTGCCTACTGTTTGACAAAACGTTTTTTGTCCATTGCCTTTTTGTAGGCTTCTTCATTGGAAACTTTGCCGGCCTTCACCAGTTCCTGCAGGCAGTCATCCATGGTAACCATGCCATAGGCACGTCCGGTTTGGATGTAGCTGTAGAGTTTGGTACTGTCACCGGCACGGATGATGCCAGGTAACGGCGGCGTGTACAGCATGATTTCGTGGGCCGCCCAACGGCGCGTGCCGTCGGCGCTGCGCAACAGTTGCTGGGCGACAATGCCCTGCAACGAAAACGACAACATGGTTCGAACTTGGTTCTTTTGGTTTTGCGGGAACACGTCAACAATGCGGTCAATCGTTTTGGGCGCACTGTTGGTGTGAAGCGTCCCAAACACCAAGATCCCCATCTCGGTGGCGGTCAAAGCCAGCTCAATCGTTTCGCGGTCACGCATCTCACCAACCAAGATGACGTTGGCGTCACTGCGCAAGGCTGTCCGCAGGCCCGATGAAAAGCTGACCGTATCCTCGCCCACCTCACGGTGCGAAATCATGCACTTCTTTTTGGGGTGCATGAATTCAACCGGTTCCTCAATCGTGATGATACGCTCCGATTGATGCGTGTTTATGTGGTCAATAATGCCGGCCAAGGTGGTTGATTTACCACTACCGGTCGGACCGGTCACCAAAAACAAACCGGCGGCTACCTGGCCGAAGGTTTTAAAAACGGCGGGCGCTTCTAGATCGTCCAGCGACAGAATTTTGCTGGGAATAACGCGGAAAATCGCGCCGAAGCCACCGGCGTAACGAAAGTAGTTGGCACGAAAACGAGCACGGTCGCCAAGTTCATAGGCGAAATCCAGGTCGCCGGTGAGCATGAACCGCCGCCATTGCTCGTCACCACAAATTTCACTCAGGTAGTCGGCCATCGCCTCGCGGGTCAGCACCGGCATTTGCAGCGGGTGTATTTCGCCGTTTTGGCGAATTTTGGGCGGCAAGCCCTCTTCCAAATGAAGGTCGGAACCCTTGCGCGACAGCATTTCATCGAACAAATGATCAATACTAGGCATTGTATCTACCTCGCAATTCTTCCGGTGCATACTTGAGGAACTTCTTCGGCTGCGACGCCCGTTTGAACGCCTCGAAGCCGTCAATCACATCGCGATTGATCAAATCCGTCAAAGAATTGTCAAGCAACACCATGCCTTGCCCGCGACCGGACACCATCGCCGATTCAAGCTGGTGGGTGGCACTCTTGCGGATCATGTTGGACACGGCCTGCGTGACCATCAGCACCTCAAAGGCGGCCACCTGACCACGGCCGTCCTTACGGGGAATTAACTGCTGAGAAATCACACCGCGCAAGCTTTCGGAAACCATGACGCGAATGATTTCCTGTTCATCAGGCGGGAACGAATCAATCAGGCGGTTGACGGTCCGTGTCGCGTTGGCGGTGTTCATGGTGGCAAATACCAAGTGACCCGTCTCGGCGGCGGTTACGGCTAAACGAATCGATTCCAAATCACGCAGCTCGCTGACAACAATGATGTCGGGATCCTGGCGTAACGCCCCGCGCAAGGCGTTGCCTTGGCTGAGGGTGTGCAAGTCAACCTGGCGTTGCGTAACCTGGCAACGCGCCGGTGTGTACACGAATTCAATTGGGTTTTCGATGGTAATGATGTGGTCTTTGCGATCACGGTTCACCATTTCGACCAAAGTCGTCAAGGTGGTCGATTTGCCACTGCTCAACGGCCCAGTCACGAGCACCATGCCCGTCGCCCATTTCGTCAGCGACACACAAGATTCGGGCATCCCGAGCTGTTCAAAAGAACGCACGCCCGTCGGTACCAGACGCGCGGTGAAATCAAGGCCGTGGCGCTGACGCATCATCGTCGCCCGAAAACGGCCGCCGCCTTGCAAGCTAAACGAGGTTTCCAAGTCACCGGTTCGTTCTAGCTCGGCCCGCTGCTCATCGCTGAGGATGTCGTTAATCAAACGCTGCACATCGTCCAAGCTCAGCGCATCGCGATCCATCGGCACCAAACGCCCAAACAGACGCAAGGTGATGGGTTTGCCGGTGGAAAGGTGTAAATCGGAGGCTCCGCGCCGACGCGCGTAGAGGAGTAATTGGGTCATGCTGTGGCCGCGGTTAACTTTATCCGGCACCGCCACTGTCGGATCACCGTCGCCACGACCTTCACGAAACTCGAAGGGCAGGCGCCGTTCTTCGCCTGCGTCGGCCGCGGGCGCTTGACGCGGTGGCGCCTGGCGCGGCGGCGCTTGTGGCGGCGGGGCTTGCATTTGCGGAGGCGCTTGCGGCGGCGGGGCTTGAGGCGGTGTGGGCGCCACTTGCGGCGCCGGAGCGGCCGGCTCGAACACGCCGGGCTGAACCGGCTCGTGGCTGGTTACCGCTTCCTCCGGCAGAGGTTCCGATAACGGGATCGCGTTGTCGGGGGCGCTCGGTGCAGGCGGCGCCGGCTCCGGGGCCGCTTGTTTGCGGCGCATTTGTTCTTGCACATATTGGCGCACTTGCTGAGCTTGCTTGGGGTTAATCGCGCCGTACTCGAGTAAAACCTGGGCGATATCTTTCGTCGCCGTCGCCTGACGGTATGCCGACTTCACCAAATCCTTGGGAACCAGATTTTTGGAAACCAGAAGATTGGCGATCATTTTATTGAACAACTGAACCTGTTGCGACATGCGTTCACCATCACTCTACCGTGTTCACGCCGGGCTGAGAAGTTGTGTCTCACTGCCGCGGAATTCAACCCAACCGACCCGTTAGGCAACGACGCCGTCGCATCACCCAGACGACAAACGCAGGGCGACCGGCGGGCCGTCGCGAGCGCCGAGAAGAGTGGAACGGGTTGGGCCGGGTGAACTTCCGTGTGCATCGAGATCTTAACACAATTCAGGTGTCGCTATAGCAGCCGACGCACCAAAGACCGTTCCGGCACAGCGAATCCGCCCGCCAATGAGCTAAACCACCCTTTGCCCCGTTTTTTCAAGCGCGATCCGCGTGTCGCCCGCGATCCCGGTACCGCCCAACAGCGTTTTTCACCCCCATCTCACCTTTTTTTCACCAAAGACTCAACCGCGCTCTGGCTAAAAAAACCGAGAATAAGCAAGGCTTAGGTCGCGTTGAAGCCCTTGCCGGCACAGAACTCGCCGCCTCAGCACACTCAAGCCCTCACGCCAGGCCGGCGTAGATGCCCGCGCTTTTTTGGTGCCCCACCTCGTGCCAACCGCAGGAACCAAAATAGGCCGACACCGTCACCCGGAGTAGGACCATCACCCCGCTAAAGCGTTTGACGCAACAAGAACAGATCAACTTCTTGCTCACCAACCGCATCCCGCGTCGCTTGGCCACGCGGTTTATGGGCTGGTTTTCGCGCATTGAGCAACCCATCGTTAGCCGCATGGCGCTGGCGGTTTGGCGGTTGTTTGCCGACGACCTCGATCTCGACGAAGCCAAACATCGCCGCTTCAAAAGCCTGCACGACTGTTTCATTCGCGAGCTCAAAGACGGCGCCCGCACCATCGACCCCGCTCCCGACAGTTTGTGCAGCCCATGCGACGCCATTGTCGGCGCGCTCGGCACCATCGACGGCACCACCCTTTACCAAGCCAAAGGGTTCCCCTACACCTTGCAAGACCTACTGCCCGACCCCGATTTGGTCGACCGCTACCGCGACGGCACCTACGTCACCTTGCGACTGAAGTCCACCATGTATCATCGCTTTCACGCACCTTACGATTGCCATGTGGATCAGGTCACTTATATTTCGGGCGATACCTGGAACGTCAATCCGATTGCACTCAAGCGCATCGAACGGCTTTACTGTAAAAACGAGCGCGCCGTCATCGACGTCCGTCTCAACCACGGCGATTTGCGCATGACCTTGGTTCCCGTCGCCGCCATTTTGGTGGCCAGTATTCAGTTGCATTTCCTCGACCATCCCCTGGAACTCAAATATCGCGGTCCCAATCGCATTCCCTGCAGCGCCGCCTTCAGCAAAGGCGAGGAAATGGGTTATTTCCAGCATGGCTCAACCATTATCTGTTTCTTCCCCAAGGGGTTTGTATTCCACCCGGCCGTGCACGAAGGCGCCTTACTGCGCATGGGCCAACCCCTCGCCTACCTGCCCCAAACCGCAACGCGATCAGTCGGCGGTTAAGACAGAACCCCAACCGCCAGGGCCATGCCGATTGTTGGCGTAAGCCATATTGGTGCCGACAGCGTCACTGGCAAGGCCGACCCGCCGCCACATTGGCGGCGAGCACACCTAAGCCGCGCCATACGACGTTTCTCCGCGGGCGTCACAGCCCACGGACGACGGCCGCCGCGGTGGGCCGCGCCGCCCGCTCGGGTTTACTTTGTAGTGTATTTGGAACCAATTACGTTAAACGCCTCACGGGTATTTAACTCAATTCTCAAACAGGTTGGCTACAGTGGCCTCATTGTGCTTCACGGAAAACGGCGTCCTGCCGACACGCGGCGGACCCTTTCGTTCACCGCGACTTGTATCAGACCATATCCCAGAGGATTAGGGCGATTATGACTTTTTTGGAACACTTACATGAGCAACGTTGGGATGATCACCGCTATTACCATCAAAGCCGTATCAACCAAACGCTTCATCTCTTGAGCGCCGCCAGTTTTTTGACGGCCTATGTCCTGCTGTTTATCAGCCCCGCCGGCGCGGCCATTTTAGGCTGGATCGTCGCGATGTTGCTGCGCCAAATGGGCCATTTCTTTTTTGAGCCCAAGGGTTACGACAACGTCAACCAAGCCTCGCACCAGCACAAGGAAGCCATCAAAATCGGCTACAACCTAAAGCGCAAACGCATTCTGCTTGCCGTTTGGGTCGCCGTCCCCGCGCTGCTTTACTTCGACCCCACCTGCTTCGGTTATTTCCAAGGCCATCAAGACAAAACGGCTTACATCAACAATGTCAGCATGTTGTGGCTTTACCTCGGCCCCATCGCCATTCTGTTCCGCACCATTCATTTGTTCTTCATCTACAATGTGCAAACCGGCATCGTTTGGGCCGTCAAGATCTTCACCGATCCGCTGCACGATTTGAAGATGTACTACAAATCGCCGATTTTCCTGCTCAAAGGCGAACTGTTCGATCCCATGGTATCCCACTCCTAAATCGAAGCCGCCTGAGCGTTGCCCGGTACCGAGCAGTCGTTTCTCTTTAACTTGCCGTCGTAGACTTGAGCCGGCAACATGAGAACGGCTGCTTTTTGGCGTGCCGACCCCCTTCAAGGCCGGCCTATGTAAGATCTTTTTTTTGAGAACCTCCGACTCGGCCGTGTTACGTCCATTGCAACCGATATGCCTTGGTTCATGGGTCGCTTCACGCCGAACACAGCCGGTCTTGCCGTCGCCCGGGAACTGTACTGTTTCACCGATGACCCTCCGAGTGAAGATGCGGCGGGCCCCTTTTGGGACAAACCGTGGTTTCTGCACAGTGCGCTCGACGAAATCACCCGTATTTGGACACCCGCCTTTCACCGCGACGGCTGGATTTATTGGCGCTGCCACACCCGCCACGACCCCTCACCCAAACGCCCACTGCTCAAGACTTTAGCGCGTTTGCTGCAACGACGGGCGGCCGTCATCGCCACGCACTGATCGAAACCATGCGCCACCACGCTTAGCCGGCAGCCCTTTGTGAGCGGAACATTGTTCCGCGCCGGCTTTCCCGTTATAGTGAGGCTGTATTTCCTATGTCTACGCGGCCGCTCGTTTTTTCGCAGAGTGGCTTAACGCACACACCCGCGACAAGCGGGTCTACAGGGAGTTGCTATGTCTTCACCTGACCCAACCCCGGCATCCGCCGTCAAACCCGCCAAAGCACTACTCGCTCGCTATTGGCGCCGCAACCTCCAACTGATGGCCGGCCTGTTGACCGTTTGGTTTATTGCCGGTCTCGGTTGCGGCATTTTGTGGGCCGACACCCTCAACCAGTTCCAGCTCGGCGGCTTTCCGCTTGGTTTCTGGTTCGCCCAACAGGGCGGCATTATGGTGTTTGTCCTCCTTATTTGGGTGTACTGCATGGCCATGAACCGGCTCGACGCCCAACACCAACGCGATTTGGAAAATCTAAAGAAGGAACAACCCTAAACCATGGACGTGCAAACCTGGACCTACCTCTTTGTTGGTTTAACTTTTGCCCTGTACCTCGTGATCGCCTGGATGAGTCGCGTGCGCGATACCCAGGGTTTTTATGTAGCCGGACGCGGTGTTCCCGCTGCCGCCAACGGCATGGCCACCGCCTCCGATTGGATGAGTGCCGCCTCCTTCCTGTCCATGGCCGGCTTAATCGCCACCATGGGTTACGCGGGCGGCGTCTACCTGTTGGGTTGGACCGGCGGGTACGTGCTCCTGGCCCTCTTGCTCGCCCCCTACCTACGCAAGTTCGGCCACTACACCGTTCCCGACTTTATCGGCGATCGTTACGACTCCCAGCCCGCCAGACTGGTGGCCGTCATTTGCGCCGTGTTTGTCAGCTTTACCTACGTCGCCGGCCAAATGCGCGGCGTCGGCATTGTCTTCAGCCGCTTCCTCGAGGTCGACATTAACGTCGGTGTCTTTATCGGCATGGTGATTGTGCTGATTTACGCCACCCTCAGCGGCATGAAGGGCATCACCTGGACACAGGTCGCCCAGTACTGGGTCCTTATCACCGCTTTTCTCATACCGGCGATTGCGATTAGCATCAAACTCACCGGTCACGCCGTGCCGCAAATCGGCTTGGGCTCAAGCCTCCAGGGCGAAAGCGCCGGCGGCGGCGCCGTATACCTACTCGAACGCCTCAACCAAATCAACACCGACCTCGGCTTTAGCGATTACACCACCGCCTTCGTGGGCAAGTGGGACAAGGTCAACGTATTTTTGGTGGCCTTGGCATTGATGCTCGGCACCGCCGGCCTGCCCCACGTCATCGTGCGTTTTTACACCGTTAAGTCGGTCAAAGACGCCCGCTGGAGTGCCTGCTGGGCACTGTTCTTTATTTCACTCCTGTACTTGACCGCGCCGGCTACCGCCGCCTTTGCACGCTACTACATGCTGGTCGGGCTCAACGAAAAAAGCGCCGCCGAGGTTCCGACCTGGTTTCGCAGTTGGGAACAAACCGGCCTCGTCCTGTGGCTCGATGACGGCGACGGCCGCATCCGTTACGCCGCCGGCGATGACAATGAAATTTTTCGCGGCGGCAACCTGCCCGCCGCCGAATTGGCGAGCCTACGTACCGGTCACCAAGTCTGGCTGGAAACGGCCGGCGCGAAAGGCATCGACGCGCGACCGGAATTACGTGCCAAGGGCTTGAGCGGCCCCGACCGCGACATCATCGTGCTGGCGGCCCCCGAAATGGCCGAACTGTCAGCCTGGATGATCGCGCTGGTCGCGGCGGGCGGCCTCGCCGCAGCGCTTTCAACCGCCGGCGGCCTGCTGCTGGTCATCTCTTCCAGCATCGCCCATGACCTTTACTTCCGTATTCTCAACCCACAGGCCGACGAAAAGAAACGGCTGTTGGTGGGACGCGGCGTGATTGGTGTCGCGGTTGTCATCGCCGGCTTGTTTGGCATTTACCCACCCGGTTTTGTCAGTCAGGTCGTTGCTTTTGCCTTTGGCTTGGCCGCCGCCAGCTTCTTCCCCGCCATCGTGCTCGGCATTTTCACCAAACGCGTCGGTACTGTGCCCGCCGTCTGCGGCATGATTTGCGGCATCGGCATCACCGCTTACTACATTCTGGCCGTCGTTTACTTCGAAATGGCGCCGTGGACCTTCGGGTTCCTCGAACGCGGCATCAATCCGCAGGGTTTTGGCGTCTTGGGCATGCTGCTCAACACAACCGTCACCCTCGCGCTCACACCCTTTTTCCCAGCCCCCGGTGAACGGGTTCAGGAAATGATCGACGCCGTGCGTGAACCGGAAGACGCCGGCGCGGCCGTAAACATCGAAGCCGCACCGGAGCACTAATCACACCGCCTAACCGGAAAAACGGGTGCGCAACATGTCGCGCATAAAACTGCGCTTTATCGACTGATCAGTCAGCGCGGCATGTTGCCACCACCAACCGTCACCCGCCATCGCCACCGCCGCCGCGACAAAATGAGTGCACACTTCGTGAAAGTCGTCGTCACTGAAGTTGTGGCTCATGATCAGGCGACCACTACCAACCCAGCTCAAAGCCAAGCCCTGCGCTCGTAAGTAATACTGAAACATCCAGTTATAGCGACTAGGTTGGGTGTAGGTAATCGTCCAAATGGACACCATATTGGCGATTCGGACCGGTAGCTTCTCCGTTGCCAACATTTGGTTTAGTTTGGCAACGCGCGCCGCCCAAAGCGCTTCCAAGCCTTCGTAAGCCGCCAAACGCTCCGGCGCCGACACCTTGCGCAAAAACGCGTTCATGGCACCTAACACCACTGGATGCGAGTTAAAGGTGCCGCGCGCAAAACACAAATCGGTCGGCCGATTTTCCCGAAAACGCTTCATGGTCGCCGATTTACCGCACACCACGCCGACCGGGAAACCGCCACCGAGGGTTTTGCCGTAGGTCACCATGTCGGCCTTAACGCCGAAGAATTCTTGGGCGCCGCGATAGGCCAGACGAAAACCGACAAAAACCTCGTCGAAAATCAAAATGATGCCGCGTTCGCTGCAGACCGCGCGCAATTCTTGTAACCAGCGTGTATAGGCGCCACGGTCAAAAGCCGCCTTGCGATCACTGTTAATCAGCATCGCGTCGCCCGGTGCATTGGCATTGGGGTGCAACGCTTGCAAGGGGTTGACCAACACACAGGCGATGTCCTTGCGTGTTCGCAACACCAGCAAGGTCTGTTGGTCCATGTCTTTAAGCGTGTAAACGTCGCTGTTGTTGCGCGCATTACCCACGCCTGGCTGCACGCCGTCCCACCACCCGTGGTACGCGCCGCAAAAACGCACTAGCTTGGGTTTGCCCGTGTTGTACCGCGCCAAACGTACCGCTTGCATAACCGCTTCCGTGCCCGACATGTGAAACGAAACCTCGTCCAAACCGGAAATCTCTTTGAGGCGCGCCACGTTGTCGGCAATGATCGGGTGGTACTTCCCCAAAACCGGGCCGAGATCTTTGGTCAGCGCCAAACCTTCTTCCATACATTCCTTGTAGAAGTCGTAACCAAAAACGTTCACCCCATAGGAACCGGTTAGATCGTGAGACCAATTGCCGTCCAGGTCGCGAACCCGCGTCCCCGCCGAGGCCGCCAGTACGTGGCCGATTTTCATGTGGTTGCGCACGTAATTGCGAAACGGAAAAGGTACGCGGTAGTGGTTGGTAAACCGCACATCGGAAATGCCGTCTTCCAGGGTTTCGCTGAGCGCGAGGGTTTTCGGCGAACGTTGGGCAAAACCGGCGGCAAGGCGATCAAAGGCTGCTTTGCGCTGTTCGGCGACCTCAACCGGGGCGCCGTCACACTGAAAAAAACGCGCTTCGTCGTATTCGAAAAAAGGCACCAATTTAGCCATTCGCCGCGACATTTTTGAATGACCGCGCAACGAGGGATGTTTTGCCCGCGACAAACGTAGCCGAACATGGAGTCGGTACAACAGATAAACCACCACGACGGCGGCAAGAATTTTTAACAACAAAAGGCGCACCTCGTTTCGGCCACGCGGGAACGGCAAAACGACGCACCGGGTGGAGCCGTGAATAGTGCATTATTGAAAGCAGCTTCGAATTTACCGTCAAAAGTCGATGAGTTTTTGGTTGCCCGAAGCCGCACTGCCATATGGGGTAAACCCGCATGATTCAAAGAGATCGAAACACTAGCAGCCGCACCACAGGCGCGCCGCGTTGATCACAGGAACCAAAATCAGCCCTTCCGAAACCAAAAAAAACCGCCGCAACGGGAACACGGCGGTTCCCCTTGCGGCGGTTGATTGGGAGGGCGGCGGGGCGCGTCAGGCCGACGCTTCCCGCCAACCGTGACGCGCTGCGAGCTTACAGTGCGTCACGGGCACGGTTGCAGATTATTGGTAACGAATACTGAGGTTGTAAGTCAGGCTGTAGCGGCTGTCGTTGTAAACCCGAACCCAGTAGGTGCCGGTTTGACCGTTGGTCGCATAGCTGATTTGTTCGCTGCTGCCGGACTTAAGCGAAGCGGCGACGATTTGACCGCTTGGACCCCACAGGTAGAGATCGGCATCGCCGTAGCCACGACCGGTCACATTGAGATCGATGGTACCGCCGGTTACCGAAATTTGGTAATCGGTGTAGCCGTAGCCGCCAAGTCGACCTGAATCGTTATAAGTCGTGCCGGATTCGTAAGTGGCTTGCAGACGCGCATCGGCGAAGTTGCTGTAACCCCACACCAGGATGTAATAGGTACCGGCGCTGGGTGGCTCGAACACCATCACTTCAGCATTGCCTGGCTGCTCCGAAGCCCACTGACGACTGTCTTTGGTCGGGCGGCTGTTGTAGGAAACAAACAACTCGCCGTCACCGCTGCCGCCGGTCAGCGACAAGGTCAACTTACGCGCCCCCTGAGGCACGTCGACTTTAAACATTTGCCCTTGGTTGGCGGCACCGGACACAACCACCGCAATTCCGTTTTCAAGCGTGCGCTCCGGCGTTTCGTAACTTGCCGTCAAACGCATGCCGCGGTAAGCGCTCCAAGCGTGGACAGCCAGGAAGTAATCGCCCGCTGCCGGATTGGCGATGGCAATCGCTTCAGTGGTTGCCGGATCAGTTGATTTGGCGATGAAAGATTCGGTCGTTGCAAGTTGATTGCGGTGCAGGTAGAGGTCGGCATCACCGCTGCCGCCACTGGTCTGGAAGCGCAGGTTCACCGCCCCGGCGGGAACCGATAATTTGTAGTGAACAAATTGGCCGGCGTCGGCGCTAAGGTTCGCGAGGTTGGTGTTGTTGTCGATAGCCACGATTTCACCGCTACCGTCGCCACCGTCGCCACCGTCGCCACCGTCGCCACCGTCGCCACCGTCGCCACCGTCGCCACCACCATCGGCGGACGTATCGGCAGTCATCACATCGCCAGGCGCGGAAACGTTGTAAAGACCAAAGCCTGAAGCGCTGCCGTCGTAGTAACGGCTGCCAGGGTTGGTGCTGTTATCCCATTGATCGTTGTTACCACGGTAGAAGAGGTGGGTGTGGTGACCCATCGAGTAGTTTTGCGACAATAGAGAACCGGCCGCATTGCTCGCTTCAACCACCGTCACACCTTGACGCGCGTTGGCCGAGCTATTCAGGTCGTTGCCGCCGTTACCTTGTGTGGTGTCGATGTGTTGGATCAACAAACCACCGGTCCAGGCTTGGCTGTTGCCGTTGATGCGTTGCGACAGGCGCGGTAACATGCCGCGATCCCAACCGATCGGCGCACGGTTCTCAACCAGGAAAAATTCGTCGTTGCCTTTGCTACCTTGCAGTAAAACAGGCGTTTGACGGTCGCTAAGCGCCGCTTCGAAGGTCAGGCGTTGGCCGTCGGCAGGGCGACGCGCTTGGCTCCACTGCAGGAAGTGACGGCACCAGGCATCCATGGAAACGGGCGTACTACCACCGCGTTCGCCGGGCTCGTAACCCCAGGAACCACCCGCCATCAGCGAGAAAATGCCCATGCCGGCGTTGCCGCGGTTGATGTCGTACAGGTCGGGAAGACCGCACATCAAGTGACCCAGTTCGTGGGCGATGACGCCCATCGGGTGAATGCCGTCGTCGTTGGTCAACTCACCGTTCAGTGCCCAGGAAGGCAGCTCGACACCACCGGCCATGACGTCACCCCGACGCCAAGCACTCCATTTGTGGCCCCATACGTTCGGGGATTTGGCAGTTGACGCCGCATCGTAACCGGCAACAATGAAATAAACGACGGTTTCGTCGAGGGTCAAGCGACCGTCGCGGTTGTCATCGAGCGCGTTAAAATCAACATAACGCGAAGCCGCAGTCAGGGCCGCATTGATCCAGCGGGTTTCCACTTGGTACTTTTCACTCGCGCTCATGTTGGAGCGACCGGTATTGGGGTGATTGATGTTGTTGAGGCGCACGGACACAATGCCGGCCGGGTGGTTGGCTTGGCTGTGGTTGACACCACGCGTTTGAATCAAACCAAATGAGTTGTCATCGTAAAAGTTTTTGACCGTTTTGCGACCGGGCGTACCGTCAAAAATGATGTCGTCCCAATTCTGTGCATTGGTGTCAAAATTCTGATCGGCAAAAGCGACGCGGATGAACAGGAGGTCACGCGCGCCGGTGACCAACTCGGGATCGTACTTTTGGCTGATCGAACGCGATTGCGGTTGCACGCCGTGGCCATGGTCTTCGCGTTGTGCAACGGTTGTTGGAAAAAAGTCACCGCGCAATTGGCGGTAAGAACGCTCGGGGCGCAGATGTTTGACAGCAGCAGTGGGCGCATCCTCGTCGGGCAGCACAACCACCCCGGAAGGCACCAAAGCCCCGCGTTTAGAACGAACCGCATATTCCCAACGACCGTTCTCTTCATTTTGTAGAATCGTGTAACCGTCTTTTTCGACGTAGTTTACCCATTCGTCGCCGACAATGCTCGCGGCGAAGCGTTGGCCCTCATCGCCGAGCCAAATGACGGCGTCGGGATTGGCCGGTCCGGCCAGTGCGCTGGTGCAAAAAAAGCACAACATCGATAGCAACACTAAAGCGTAAGTGATACTTACTTTCATAAACTGTTTCTCCTCTTCTGTGGCAAACACGGCAAGGCCAAAGTGATCCGGCACGAGGACGCCTCGATCAGGCGAACGGCGCGGTTCACTTCATACCGAAACAGGTGACCCCGACGCGACCTTATGGGTCGAAACGACATCCTTCAGACGCCTGGGTCGGTCTCGTTAATCGGTTTCCATCGTTGGGCCGGTTCATCGCGGATGATCGGAACCCAAAACGGATATTTTTTGCAAAGTCTGAGCGGTCGTGGAAAAACGAATCTGCAAGAACCGACGCCTGGCGTCACTCGGTCTCACTTCTCAGGCAATCTATTTGTTACCAATGGTTTCATTTCCCACGAACACCGCCAAAGCTTTGCCGGCAGCAGTAATTCCTTCCGTGATGATCGTGATGATTTGGTGGTAATACGAGTCGGAGAATCGGTTTTGGTGAACCCAAAACAGTGGTGATCCATCCGCCTCGAGGCAGACGTCAATAAAGGGAAAACAAGGCGTGATAACCCGTCGCAGGTCTCACCATCACGCAAAAATAGTTTCGTTCACACCGTCTCTCAAGAGAACACATTGACCCAATGTCCTGTTCTCACCGGTGGCGAAAGCCATTCTTCCTGTTTCTATGCTTTCATCCAAATAGCGTCTAGTGCTACGTGGTATGACATTATCAGGTTCATTAAAAAGAACGCTGATGTAATTCAAATAAACGGGAACCATCAAACGTGTCCCCAATCGCAAGGATCATCCTAAACAACCGCTCCCGGGATTGCAAAGCATTTGCAAAGCAACTGTGAGCAAATGCCAACTAGATCACAACGCCACAACGCCGACAAACACCTTTGCCTCCACCAACATCATGGCGACAACAGCGCCGCCCTCATCCTTCTTTTCTTTGGTTATCAAGGCTTTAGCAACACATCACACACACCTAAAAGCCAGGTGTCCGCTCACCCGAAATCCTAGCTTTCGCATCGCCACCGCCCTACTCCGTGTGATTTGCGACATCTTCCCCCGCGCAATCTCCTGTCTACCAAACAACTAGCAAGTGCGAATCCTCCACCAACAGCACGACAGTTTCCCGACTTGGTGGCAACGAGCGGCTGAATTGAGAATACCCGCCGACCCTGAACCACCAGGCGATCCGGCTTAATTTCCTTTCACAAACGGCTTTCGCCCATTCGCTCTGGACATAATTCCCCTACGAGTAACTGTCAAAGACTTGGAAAGGCGAAACCCTAGACACCCCGGCCTACGTACAACTATGACAACAATCAAACCATAAAATGGGAGGTGGCCGATGCTAACCCGTCGCGCTTGGCTGCAACGTTTGGTAGGCACGATCGGTGCTGTTTCTGTAGGGGACCTGGTGGCAAGCTGTCCAACCACCCCGCGGATCGGCTACGGCCCCTTTTACCCCGGCAACGCCATTCCCAAGCTGGTTGACCTCACCAACGGCGGGAAAGCCGTCGGCGACATCATATATGTAACCGGCCAGGTCACCGACGCGGATTGCACACCCTTGGCGGGCGCCACGGTTGAAATTTGGCAGTGCGACAACAAAGGCCGCTATAAACACGAACGCACGAGTCAGACCGATCTCGACCCCGGTTTTCACTATTTCGCACAGGCCGTCACCAATCAAGACGGACGCTATTCTTTTAAAACACTGATGCCGGTTCGTTACGGGCCAACCGGCTTCGCACGTGCGCCGCATATCCATTATTTGGTACGCAAGCCGGGCTACCGCGAAGTTGCCACCGAAATGCACTTCGCGGGCACGGACTATACCACCGTGCAGGCAAGCGACGGCGTACTGAATTCAGTAGCGGCCGAGGCGCGCCCAACCCTGCTCGCCCCGCTATTACAAAAGGCCGAAGCCGCCGAGCAAATCACCGATTACGATGGACGCACGCCCTGTCGCCTGTTCAATCTCACCCTGGCCAAAACGGTCGGCTAACCGGTGCGGTCACTGTGGGCTGAGTCACTTTTCACCAAGGCTTCATTTAACGCAACATGACACTTCTTGAGAAAATTCGGTTTTTCGTGCTCTAATGCAGCGTCGACGCCGTTTTGGCCGTCACTGCAACCGTCACTCCGGCCTGCATCGTCACCACAACGACAAGCCAACTCGAAAAATCCGTCAAAGACTCGTCTTCCTTTTGACGAATAAGCCCTATTTCCTCCAATAACACGGCTGACGGACCCGAGTTACCATAAAAAAGCAAACAAGGACGGCGATCATCCGCTAGAATAGGCCCGTCCTTCCCTGCTCACATCTTCCACCAGGAGCCGACTATTTGATGTCGCAATCCCCGATTTCTTCTTCCAATTTCCTCGATGATACCGGTGTTCACAGGCTTCCCGAACCAACCAAACCCTTACGCCTCAAAACCATCGGCCTCTATTCGGTTCTGGCTGTTTCCCTGTGCATCAATCTGCTGCTGCTCAGTGATCTCGGTCGCACATCGCCACCACCGACACTCGACGATCATCCCTTCACGGCACGCGCCGTCCTTGCCGGCGAAGCACACGAAGAAGAAGTGGAATTGGCGCTTTATATGGGTCGCATGCAGCAATACACCCAAAAATTGGGTTTTGCCATCGACCACAAGAACCAACCACTGGCCGCTTTTTACCATCATGAGCTAGAGGAAAACCTGGACGAAATCATCAAAGAAGTGAAGCAGTACGACGGCATGCCGATTGCCGCACCCGCTAAATCCATGACCTTGCCGCACGTCGCCCTCTTGGAAGAAGCGCTCGAAAAAGGCGATTGGGAACAAATCGCGCTGCACTATCGCAACGTCGTCAATTCCTGCAACATGTGCCACCAACAAACCAAGCACGGCTTTATTAAGATCACCACCACCACCGACGCCGGTCCCTTCAATCAGGACTTTCGCCCCTAGGCAGTGCGTTTGCACCCGCCCTCGAACCGCTTTCGGTTTTCTCCATGGTGACCCGCGTATTTGCGCTAGAATGTGAGCGCCGTTGACATGCGGGGTATTCGGTCCCTGCCGGACGCCGTCCGTCCGGCTGCTTCAGCCACCGTCGCCAACCGTTGCCCCCGCTGTTTCCGAAGGGCACACCGACGTGCTTCACAGCGCCCACCCTCCTGTTTCCGAAGGGCTCACCCCTGACACGGGCGCCGGCGTCATACGATCACATTACTCTCGATCCGGAGGAAGGATTCATGAACGAACTCAATGTCCATAGTGTTGTGCTGGGTGCGGGACCCGGCGGGTACGTGGCCGCAATTCGCTTGGCGCAACTCGGCGTCGACACCTTATTGGTCGAAAAAGAATACTACGGCGGTGTTTGCCTGAATGTCGGCTGTATTCCTTCCAAAGCCTTGATCCATGTCGCCAAATCCTATGAATCCATTGGCAAAATGAACGACTTCGGTATTAGCGCAGACGCCCCGGCCATCGATTTCAGCAAAACCCAAGCCTGGAAAAATAAGGTCGTCGGCCAATTGACCGGCGGCATTAAAACGCTGGTCACCAAAAACGGCGGCAAGGTCCTCGAAGGTACCGGCACGATTCTGGGTACCAATCATTTACGCGTGATGGCCGAGGACGGCACCGAAACCAAAGTCCGTTTTGAAAACCTGATTATCGCCACCGGCTCTTCGCCGATCCACATTCCCACCTTCCCGGTCGGCGGTCGCATCTTGGACTCCACCGGCGCCCTCAACTTAACCGAGATTCCCAAGCATTTGACCTTAATCGGCGGCGGCTACATCGGCCTCGAATTGGGTTTCGTTTACCGCAAACTGGGCGCGGAAGTCACCGTTGTGGAAATGATGGACAGCGTGCTGCCAGGCTTCGACAAAGACGTCGTGAAAGCCATGGCGCGCAAATTAAAGAAGGCCAAGTTTGAAGTCTTGACCGGCGCCAAAGCCAAAAGCTACCGCGAAACCGCCGACGGGCTGAGCTTGACCGTGGAACACAAAGGCAAAGACATTACCGTGGACACCAACTACCTGTGTGTCACTGTCGGCCGCCGGCCCAACAGCGGCGGACTCGGCCTCGAAAACGCGGGCATTCAACTGGACGAGCGCGGTTTCATCAAAGTGGACAAGCAACTGCGCACCAATGTTGCCAACATTTATGCCATCGGCGATGTTGCCGGGCAGCCGATGCTGGCCCACCACGCATCCTACCAAGGTGAAATCGCCGCGGACGTCATTGCCGGCCACCACGCAAGTGCCGACGCCAAAGTCTGTCCAGCGGTTGTTTTTACCGACCCGGAAATCGCCACCGTCGGCATGAGCGAAGACGAAGCCAAAGCAAGTGGTCGCGAAATCGCCATTGGTCAATTCCCGTTTGCCGCCTTGGGTAAAGCCAAAGCCGGCAACGATACCGAAGGTTTTGTCAAAATCATTAGCGATAAACAAAGCGAAGAAGTGCTCGGCGTGATTATTGTCGGGCACAACGCGGGCGACCTCATCGGCGAAGCCACACTCGGAATCGAAATGGGCGCCTTCCTCGATGACTTCAGCCTGACGATCCACCCGCACCCAACCTTGACCGAAGCCTTGATGGAAGCTGCCAAAAAAGCCAAAGGTCAAGCCATTCACGTGCTCAACTAACCCTTGAAGTCGGCGGCGGTTACGTCGCCGACATGACCTGGCAAGGACGTGACCATGACCTTACCACGCCGACGGATCGGCTTGGCGCTCACCGGCGCCAGCGGCGTTGCTTATTTTTTGCGCACCCTCGAACGTTTGCGGCGTTTTCCCCACCTCGAGATTCACTTAATCGCCTCCGAGGGCGGAAAACGCGTCCTCCACGATGAAGAAGGATTGAAGTGGAGCGATATCGGCACGGACGGTTGCACCGTCCATGGCACGCGCAACATCGGAGCGTCGATCGCCTCGGGCTCTAACGGGCTGGACTCACTGGTGGTCGTGCCCTGCAGTATGAGCAGCATGAGTGCGATGGCGGTCGGCTTAGCCGAAAACCTGATTCACCGTGCCGCCGCCGTCCAGCTCAAAGAAAACCGTAAACTGATTTTGGTACCGCGCGAAACGCCGCTCTCCTTGATCAACTTGCGCGCCATGGTGACTTTGCGTGAGGCCGGCGCTATGATAATGCCCGCCGCGCCAGGTTTCTATCACCAGCCGAAAACGGTGCTGGATTTGGTTGATTCCGTGGTCGACCGCATAATCGATCACCTCGACGTAGCCGACGGCGACGTTAAACGCTGGGATCCGTCGCCAGGTAATCCCCAGCCGTAGGCGCCGCCATAGCGCCGCTACCACCCGCCTAGGAGTACCCACCCATGACCGCAGCATTCGTTGAAACCATGAAAATGATCAAAATTGAACACAGCGTGTTTGCGCTGCCGTTTGCTTTGGTCGCCGCCTTCATGGCCGCGGGTGGCGTGCCCAACGCCGTGACCCTGGCACTTATCGTGGCGGCCATGGTGTGCGCGCGCTCCGCCGCCATGGCCTTTAACCGCTGGCTCGACGCCGACATCGACGCACGTAACCCACGCACGGCAACGCGTTCGATACCGGCAGGCCGACTTAGCGCGGGTTATACCTTGGGTTTCACCATCGTGTGTGGCGCTTTGTTTATCGCCTGTGCATGGCTGCTCAACCCGCTGGCGCTCATGCTCTCACCGTTGGTTTTGGCTTGGTTGCTCGGCTACAGTTACACCAAACGGTTTACCGCTTTTTGTCATGTTTGGCTTGGCATCGCCCTTGGCTTGGCGCCATTCGGTGCCTGGATCGCGGTCGCCGGCGCCATCGACCCGCTGCCCCTCGCGCTCGGTTTGGCAGTTACCGGTTGGACAGCCGGCTTCGACATTATTTACGCCTGCCAGGACTACGAATTTGATCGCAACCACCGTCTCAACAGCGTGCCCACCCGACTCGGCATCAACGGCGCGCTACTTCTTTCCAAAGCCCTGCACGTCGCCATGATTGCTGTGTTGGTTGGGATCGGCGTGATGGGCACCCTCCACCCCGTTTACTGGCTCGGCCTGGCGATTGTGGTTGCCTGTCTGATTTATGAGCACAGCCTGGTGCGTGGCGGAAACCTCGATAAAGTCGACATGGCCTTCTTCACCATGAACGGTGTCGTTTCCTTGGTATTTGGCCTCACCACCTGTTTGGCCGTGGTCCTCGCCTAAAAAAAACGCCCCGGTATGGCCCGCTAACTGTCGGCGCAACGCCGATTTTTACTGGCCGGCGCAACTGACTTTCCGCTAGGCTGTGGGACATTGCATTTCCCTAACACACCTTTTCCTATGCGTGGAGTATCGATATGGCGATGAGTAAGAAAACTTCCTGCTGCCTTTTTGGCTGCTTGGGCACCTTCGGCACCATGATTATCCTGACCGTCGGCAGTATCTGGTGGCTCACCAAATCCGGCAATTTTGAGGAAGATGCCACCGTTTACCAACCCGACAGTCAAATGTATGTGCGCGGCGTCATTCGTCCCGAGGACGAAATCATGATCGGTATCCTCGCCGATTTGGCCTACCAAAGCCAAAAAATGGACAACCAAAACGTGCCCGATCAATTTCGTTGGCTCAACGAAATGAGCCATAAAGATCGCCCGACGTTGATCAAGGAACTTAAAAAGTACATGCCGATGGAATTCGAAGGGACCTACATCGGTACGGACGAAGAGGGTCGGCAGGATTTTTTGTTTTCGCTCGGCTTCGGTCCCCACAAGAACCTTGTCGCGTTGATTTATTACGGTTTCCGTTGGCGATTGCGTGAGGAAGGTCACACCCAAAAAATCGGCGAACACGAAATCATCGCCGTCAATGAAGAAAAAGATCAATTCTACTTACACCTGGATAACGGGGTCTATTATATTTCAGGCACCGAAAAACCCATGCGCGATTTGATCGAAGGCACTCAGCGCCAAGTCGGTGTCGATCAGGCATTGAGCCCACTTTATCGCGTCGATACCAGCAGCACTGTCTACGGTTTTATCACCAAGGAAAGCATGAATCTCTTCCCCGTCTTGATCTTCGGCGAGGCCGAGACAAACGACTGGGGTTACGAGGCCGAGAAGGAAGTGTTACGCGCTTATGACACCGAAATCAGCCAAATCGGCTTCGATTTGCAGGCCCAGCAAGCCAACCAACTGCAGTTGCGGTATTTTATCTTTTGTGAACAAGGGGAAGCCTTCGCATCCCACTTAAATGAAACGCAACAGCGCTTAGAGCAGCAGGGCATGCGCGGGGAGTACGACATTCTTGTGACCCCTCAAGATTACGGTTACCAGCTCACCATCGTTTTGACCGACGTCGGCGAAGCCATGCAAACCCTGATGCAGGACCTGCAAAAGTCGATTGATGAAAACAACCAGCGCCGTCGCGAAATGGAACACGAGGAAACCCCCCCCGACGAAGCCACACCCGTCGAAACCGAACAGTTCGACGATCCCGACCAAGCGCCTTAAACAAAACCGATCACAAACCCTTTAACGGCGCCGCCTTCTTGCGGCGCCGTTGCTTTTTATGAGAAATAGATTGCACCGCGATGGATTTTTTAAGAGAATCAGCGGTTCGCGGTTTTTTTGACCGCCCTCACCCCAGGCCGACTCCCAGTCGACCCACGTCACACCGATTCTCAATTAACTTTTTGACCTAAAGTGTGCCACTCGTTTTGATGCCGCTGCACAAGATGTTGAGGAGCAACGTGCTGAAAAAATGGACCGGCGTTCTTAGAGCGTACGGCACCTTGCTTTTCGGCACGAACAGCCCAGCGAATTGCATGCGGTTGCCGCGAAGAATCGCTCAGTTTAGGTTTGCTAATCCCCGCGCCGAAACGCCGGCCGGGCCCGCCGCGTTCGCGCCGCATTTTTGGAGCTAGTCAACGTCATGGAACCCACGGATCAATCTTCCGCCCCCGCGCAACCCAACGCCAACGAGAAACCCAAGTCGGCTCGCAAACCCTATTACAAAGCCACCCTAAGCGGTATTGAGGATCGCGAATTACCGGTCGTGGCGGTCGTCGGCCAGCCCAACGTCGGCAAAAGCACCATGTTCAACCGATTGACCCGCTCGCGCCGCGCCATCATCGACCCAACCCCCGGTATGACCCGCGACCGTCTCTACGGCACCATTCACCGCGACATGGGCAGCTTCCGTTTGGTCGACACCGGCGGCATCGAAGAACGCTCGGATTTGATCGCGGAAATGATCAAAAACCAAACGCACAACGCCATTCAAGAAGCGGAAGCGATTGTGTTTATGGTCGACGGACGCGCCGGCCTGTCGGTCGCCGACGAAGAGATCGGTCAAGCGCTACGGTTGCAAAGCAAACCGGTCATTTTGTTCGTCAACAAAATGGAGGGCCGCGGCCCCGAACAAATCGACAGCGAGTTCTACAAATTTGGGTTTGACATCATGTTAACCGGCTCGGCCGCCCACGGCGAAGGCATGGAAAACCTGATGGAAGCCGTTGAACAAAAGTTAGAAGGTAAATGGCGTGATCCCAAAAAGGCGACGGAGCAACGCCCTGTCCGTTTGGCCATTATCGGTCGCCCCAACGCCGGTAAAAGTTCGATCGTCAACAAAATGCTCAACGAAGAGCGCGTCATGGTCAGCGACATTGCCGGCACGACCCGTGACCCCATCGACAGCTACCTCAACTATAAAAAACAACCGTTCTGCTTGGTCGATACCGCCGGTATCCGCAAACGCGGCAAAATCAAAGGCAGCCAGGAATCGCTGTCCGTATTGATGGCCACCCGACAGGTTGAAAGTGCCGACGTCATCGCGCTACTCATCGACGCCTCCGACCCCGAGGCCGCCCAAGACGCCGCCATTGCCGGCATCGCCAACAAAGCCTTCAAGCCGATTATCGTGGTCGTCAACAAGTGGGACCTGGTCGAAGACAAGGAAACCAACACCACCAACCGCTTTGAAGAACGCATTCGCCGCCGTTTGAAATTTTTGGAAACCGCACCTTTCGTTTTTGTCTCGGCCATGACCGGGCAGCGCGTCACGCGCGTGCTCGACCTAGCGCTTGAGCTTGACCAGCGCGCCAACACGCGGGTTACCACCGGCGTCCTCAACCGTTTTGTGGAAGACATGAAACAAAACCATCGCGTTCCCCGAGCCAAGGGCCGTCATTTTAAGGTGTTTTACATGACCCAGGTCGAGGTCGCACCACCGACCTTCCTCGCGGTCGTCAACACCAGCCAACCGCTGCACTTTACCCAGGAGCGTTTTCTCATCAACCGCATTCGCGAGGCCTTCGACCTCGAAGGGGTTCCCATCAAACTGGTGGTCAAACCGCGTTCCGGTCGCAATAGCGAAAACGAGTAATTCTCGCCGCCGTCACAACCCGAAACGCACTGATCGTGGTAGATTAGACCATCCTCTCGACAACAAGGAATTGGCCATGAAACGCGTGACTTTGTTTGTGCAGTCGCTCGACCAAGAAGATTTCATCGAACAGTGGCTTTGGGCCGACGGCGCCTTTTCCGTCTCGACCCTGCCGCCAAGCAATCCAGACCGCCGTTTAGAAGCCGTTTACGAGGATTTAGACGACGACGCGTTCCTCGTTCGTTTGAAAAAGGCCGCCACGGACTGGCCCGGTCCCTTGCCTCCGATCAGCATCTGCGAAATTAACCCGCAAGATTGGCAAAACAATTGGCGTGAGAACTTTAAACCGATTCAGGCGGGCCGTTTCACACTGGTCGGCGAGTGGGAGGGCGACACCTCCGACGACCACACGATTCTGATTTACCCCGGCCAAGCCTTTGGGACCGGTCAACACGAAACCACGCGTTTGGTGCTCGAGCACTTGGAAACGCTGGACCTTGCCGGCAAACGCGTGCTCGACATCGGTTGCGGTACCGGCATCCTCGCGATTGCGGCTGAAAAGCTCGGTGCCGCCGAGGTATTCGGGTTTGACATTGATCCCGACTGCACCGAAAATATGCAGCACCACTTGAACATTAATAACAGCAGCCGCGTCACCCTTGAGATCGGGCAACTTGAAGACTTCGCCTTCGCCCCCGACCAATTCGACGTCATTCTCGCCAACATCACCCTCAATGTGCTGGAAGCCATGTGGCCCCACATGCAAAAGTTACTGACGCACGGCGGCCACTTGGTCAGTTCCGGCATTTTACTTGAACAAAAAGACCTCGCCGAACGCTTGCTCACTGCTCAGGGTTTCCATATTTACCGCCACACCGGCTTGGGTGAGTGGCTTTTGTTGGCGGCGCAACCGCAATGAAACGGATTCTGGTAGCGTCCCTTCCCGCCGTAGGCGACACCTTTCGTCCGCCGGCCGATGAGACACGCCACCTGGTTCAAGCCCTTCGCGCCAAAACCGGTGAAACCATCGAGATATTGGACGGCGCCGGCGGTGTGGCGCGTGCTCAAATCACTCATCTCGGCAAACGCGACTGCAGCTTGGTCGTCGAACAAATTCTCGCGAGCGAGCGCGAGTCACCGTTGCAACTCGACTTGCTTCTGGCGTTGCCGGTTCAACGCGGGACCTTTGACAGCATGCTGCCAGGTTTGGTGCAGCTCGGCGTAAACCATATCGACTTGGTCGAAACCGAGTACGGTGGACGCCTCAAAACCGACCGCGAAAAATACACGCGCCGACTCGATGAAATCGCCCGTCAGAGCTTAAAACAATGCGGCCGTTTACGGTTGCCCCGCATCACGTTGGCCGGCTCCTGGCACGACGCCTTGCACAACCGGCAAAACGGTGCCGGCTACCTTTTTCATCCCGATCCAACAGTTGAAGCCAACCCCCTGCCCACCGAGCACAAGGCCGTTCGACTGGCCTTCGGTCCCGAGGGCGGTTTTAGCGAAGGCGAAGCCGCCGCCGCGCGTGAGGCGGGTTGGCGCTGCATCAGCATGGGGCCGCGCATTTTGAAAATGGAGACCGCCGTCACCGGTGCCGCCTACTGGGCACAAGCGCGCTGGGGCGATGGATTAAAATAACCCATCGCCGTCTAAATCATCGCTCAATTCTGGAACTAGGGTTCGGAATCGCCGGGCGGTGGCGGTGGTGGCGGATCGCTAGGGGCAATAGGATCAACCGTCATACAGCCAGGTCGCGGTAATCCGCCTTTGAAATCAAAAACACCCGAGATCGGACCCGAACCATTGTGGTATTTGATCTGAAACGGGCCTGGCAAAGCGCGTAAAGGTTGTTGATCGATGGCGTCCTCAGGCATCTCAAACGCCAAGGCAAAAGATTTGCCTTGCGACGCCAACAGCGACAAAGCAAAGCCACGAGCATTCCATACACGCAAAACACAGCGATGGTCCGCGCTGCGTTTACCCGAACCACTACCTGGCGGTGGTGGTGGCGGTGGATCGCCGCTGCCGATGGGATCAACCGTCATCATGACCGTACCACCGAGACTCGGTCCCAAATTAAAACGGCCCTGGTCCGTGCCCGCCTGGTGTTCGCTTTTAATGAAAAGCGGACCCTCTATCGTACGGGTTAACCCTTTTTTTCGATTGGGAAAGTTAAACGAGGCATGGTACTGCCCATCCGCTTTAGCGGATAACCGAAACGCAAACCCTCGGTCATTGGTTAATGAAAACGCCGATGTCAATTCCATCGGGCTGTCTTGATCTGCCATTAGCTTCTCCTTTTTGACACGACAGGTGGACGGGATTTCAATCTCACAAAGCACCGACCAACCCTATATCAATCTCCCTTTTGTAACAGAACACTGCTGAAAAGACACCCAAAACCATTGATAACATCCTAATAAGAAACATGTTACGTCTTCCGAAATCAGCCTTTACTTTTTCTGTTGTTTTTTCTTGCTTAAAAAAGCGCCGCTATTCTCGCCGCCACCGCAAAAAAACGTAAGCGGCATTTTATGAACACACACCAGGTTCCACGCATGGTCACGGCGCCAAGCAAAAGACCCTGACAACAAGGCACATAACACCGAAAAAGCGACAAAAGTCAAAGGTGCCCTGATACCCGAAGCCTCATGAAATGAGCAGCAATTTTGCCAGGGAACAGCCAGTCAAAATACATATCGGAATAAACACCGACCAAAACGAGCCATCCAAGTAAAAATCACCTTGTCAACAGCCATTTCACGCGCAGAATAGGCATTAGGTACAGCATGTTCTCAGACCACTTTGTATCGTGATTTTTTCAAAAAAATCAATACAACCCACAACCATCTCATTTCAAATGATTTAATCAGAATACTTTTTTCAATCAAAAGGCCGACCTATTGACCTCCATACTGCCCTTGGTCATTGCGACAAGCATTGGTTCCTAATCAAATAGGCCGACCGAGAAGGCGGACCCAGCCAAAATATGACCAAAGAAGCAGGCGCTCGGGGTAAAAACGCCAACGAACCGGCACACCAACACCTCGGTTAAAAGGCGTCGGAACCTGTTAAGTTGACCAAACCCTAACACGGCCAGTGAAAATCCCGATCAAAAACCTGACGCCGCAGGCATTCACAACATCAAACTAAACATCTCAAAAAATTAAACTTAACAACACACCACACATCGCTTTCTTCAGAACCCAAAAATCCTACCGAAAAAAAACGAAAAAACTTGACGTATAAAGGCTGTTTTTTACGGCTTTACACTAAAGGAAAAATAGCCAAAACTTTATTTCATGCGTCAAATTCAAGAATCACGAAATCTCCCCTCGTCCTTCAACTTGAATATCAGGAAAGGATTTATTCACCATGACCGTTATTGCTTCCTCTAGCGACGATCCCAACTCAAGAAATAAAAAGAAACACCGCGCAAATATAAAAAATCCAAAACCTGGTGCCCGAAATCGCGCCCAGGATGCCGTCCCCAACGCAAATTCCCAACCATTCAACAGCAACCCTCATGCTGATTCTCACCCGCCTCATCCACAAGCGGATGAGGATACCCAAGCAACGCCGCCGGTGCATCGCAACCATGATAATTTGCAGAACCTCACTCACATCCTAAAAGATGAAGAGGACAACGATTACGACCGAATTTTCCGACTTCTCGAGGCGGAATTAAAACGCATGGCCCGCTACAAGATGAAAGGCGAAAATCTGTCAGGCACTTATGACGGCGACGATTTATTCTCAGAAGCCGCGCTCAAAATCTGCAGCATCCCCAAGAGTCATTGGCACAACACCGAACATTTTTTGAACACTTTCTGGTTGATCATGAAACGAACGTTAATCAACCGTGCCAATCACGCCAAGGCCGAAATCCGTGGCGGACCGGACAAGCGCAAGAACGAACAACGGCTGGACGATCATGATGAAGACAAACTGCCCTCGCCAAATCCCGGCCCACATCAAGACGGCCACTATGGTATTAGTCGATCCGATTTAGAACAGGTTCTGAAAAAGCTGAAACAAGAAAACCTTGTTACCGGCAAAGTCGCCGACCTGCGCTTTTTTCAGGGTTACACCATTGCAGAAACCGCCGCGGCCTTAGCGATCTCGACGGCTAACGTCAATCGTCGCATCGTTTATGCGCGGCGGTTTTTCGAATGGCACCTCGGTTTGTAAGTCGGAAACACCAAACAACCGGTACCGCTTTATCTTTTTTTGATACAAAGCCGTGCTTAAGCCGGCTTTAACCAAATGGGGCTGATGTCATGAAACGCCGCAAGCCTTCGGCCCTGCCGGGAATCTCGATGAGACGACCCCCAATCCCGTAAAAAGGAAGTTCAACGTCATGTTATTGTCTCAGATCCCACATCGAACCCGCCGCAATCAGGGAGGTAGCAATGACTGATCTTACCGACGAAGCGCCCACGGCCGTGCCCGATAAGCACGACGTAAAAGAAGAATTGTTTGTCCTGGGCGAACACGAGGACGCAGCCGGGCGCGCCAAACTGATTGAACAATACCGGGAACGCTACCCAACGCTGATGCCGGAAATTGAGTCGATCGTCATCGACTTCTGGAACTATTTGCCAGGCAATAACGAAAATTCGGTGGCCGGCCTCGATACCGAAGATATTATTCGCGCCGCTTTTGAGGGTTTTGATTTTTCAACGCCGGCCGGTGAAAAGGGCGCGTTTGCGGCGCTCGAACCCGGCGCCTACATCGACAAGTACCTCATCAAACACATCCTCGGCGCCGGCGGCATGGGCATCGTTTACCTCGCCGAAAACACCGATACGCAGCAACAGGTCGCCATCAAGACAGTCCGCACCCTTATTGACCCGACCCACCTGATTCAAGAGCAAAAAAGCCTCGCCAAAATGGATTCCCGTTACATCGCCCACCTAAAAGACAGCTTAGTCGGCGACAACGGCCTGCATTACATCGTCATGGAGTATGTCGAAGGCGAGAAAATTGACGCTTACTGCGACAACCAAAAATTATCGATTCGGGCCCGGGTTCAGTTGTTTAAACAGCTCTGCGAAGGCGTGTTACACGCACATGCCCACAACCTTATGCACCTTGACCTCAAGCCACTCAACATTCTGATCAAAGAAGAGGGCGGTCAACCGCTTCCCAAAATCATTGATTTCGGGATTTCCACACTCAAGGGCCAAGGTACCGACCGTTTTGGTAAAACACGGGGCTGCGGCACGCCGGCGTACATGAGTCCGGAGCAAACCAACCGAGCGCGCGAAGAGCTCAGTCAAAAAAGCGATGTTTACTCACTGGGTGTGATCTTGCACGAGCTGCTGTGTGGCAAAATCCCGCTGAGCCGCGAGCTTAAAGGTCTGCCAACCCAAGAGATGTTTGCGATTGTCCGCAGTTTTCCACCCCATCCCCTGGGGGAAGAAGCACGCAAACACATGAGTCCCGACCTTGCCGAGAAACGCGCCACCACGCCCGCCAAACTGCAAGCACAACTCGACGGCGAGTTAACCTGGATTGTCGCCAAAACCCTCGAAAAAGACGCCGCCGACCGCTACAGCTTGGAAGCGCTCATTCGCGATCTCGATGCCTATCTCCATCACAGCGAGGTCCTGGCCGGCAGCCACAACCGCGCCTACAAAATTAAACACTGGCTGCGCCGCCAACGACAATCACTCAGCATGGTCGCCTTCCTGGCCGCCGCCTTGTTCGTCTCCTTGATTGTTTTGCGCCAAACCGCGCTTAAGGCTCAAGCCGAAGACGACGCCAAGCAAACCCGTGAACAGTTCTTTAACGTGTTCATCCGCCAAGCCAGTCCCTTTTATGGCGCCGATCGCAGTGGAACTTTATCGGTCGACGAATTAATGGCCAACCTCTCTGAGAAACTCAACGCCCCCCATGCCAAAAAAGATAAAAACACCAACTTCAATCTGCGTTTCTTGCTCGGCCGAACCTATTGCGATCTCGGCATGTACCGCGAAGGCGTGAAAGAGTTGGAGATGCTGTTACAAGACAGCGAAAACTGGTTCGGCAAAGACTCACGTGAATACCTGGAGAATGCCGCCACCTTGGCCTACCAACGCGTCATTTGGGACCCAAAGAACGGCGACCCCGAATCGATGAAGCGCGGCATCGCGCGCGCCGAAGCCAAATTCGGTGCCGACCACGTCACCACCAACACCTTGCGTACCGGCTATGCCCTGGCCGTTTTAGACGATGGCGCCTCCGATTTGAGCGAAGCGCTCACCGCGACCGAAAGAGTCTTGCGCCATGTCGACTTCAAAAACCCGCTCGTACCACGTTACGCCTATGCTGCACTTAACAACCGCGGCTGTATTTACATCCAGAAAGCGGAATACCAAAATGCCCGCAAAGACCTGCGCAAGGTTGAAAAAGCCTACCGCAAACACCAAGGCACCCTCGATCCCTTCTATGGTCGTGTTTTGATGAATCTCGGCGTGACCTGCTTTAAATTGGAGAAATACCGCGACGCCGAGAAGTACTTCCGCCGCGCCTTGCCGATCTTTGAAAAACGACTGGGTCCCAACCACAGCAACACCCGCGACGTGCGCACCTACTTGGAAACCCACTTGCCCAGCAAAACGCAAAACTGCGACAACACCATCGCCGAACTAGAGTCCGAGGCACTTGCCGGCACCTTGGAAGAAAGTGAACGCATTGTTGAACTTTCCGTATTGGTTGATTGCCTATTGCGCACGGGTAATTGGGCCAAGGCCACGCAGTTCGGCGAAATGCACTTAGCCGCGGTCAAGGAGCGTTACAAACCGGGACACCGCTACGAACTCATCGCCCGCATCAATTTGTGCATGGCCCAATACGGTGCCGGCGACGCGGCCAACGCCAAAACACGCGTCCAGGAGATTTTTGAGGCCGCCGACCAGCTAGGCATGGGCAAAGACTTCCGCCACGAATGGCAAAAGTTCCTACGCGATATCGATTGATGTCCCGGTTAGCTCACCGAAACCGCTTCACTGCCCACCAAAATCGGCACCGCCGGCGCCACCTCAATGTAGCCGCCGCCGCGATCTTTGGCCGTCGCCAAGGCCGTCTCGGCACGGTCCATCATCAATTCTACCGTTTCATTGGACTGACTCAACCCGGCGATCCCAAACGAAACCGAAAACCTCAGGTGATCGCCGCTGTCGGAGATTTCCAAACTGTTTAACAATTGTGATAGGCGGTTGGTGAGAATCAGTGCCGACTGTTCGTCCGTCTCCGGCAGAAACGCACCAAACACTTCCCCGGAAATGCGGCCGAAGACATCGACCTCCCGCAAGGAGGCGACACACGTGGAAGCCACGGAGCGCAAAATCTCATCGCCGGTGTGGACCCCGTAGTTCGCATTGATGTCGCCTAAGCCGTCGATCCCCAACAGAACCACCGAGAGCGGTCGATTAAAACGCCGCATACGCGCCTGTTCATTCCAAGCCATCTCCATGAAATGGCGGTAGTTATAAACACCGGTTAAGCGATCGATAGCCGAGGCCTGCTCCACCTCTCGTTCCAAACTGAAACTGTAACGGAAACTTTGGTCCATCAAAAAGCCGAACAAAATCCAAGCGGTACACCCAACTAATAACGAAATGTCAGCCTGTATTTGAATGAGTGGATCCTGTGATACCAGGTGCATGAAACCCGCGGGCACCACCGCAATCACCGCTTGCACCGCCACCAACGAACGGATACTGGGTGCAATGCCGACCCCGAAGACACCAACCACCAGTTGCGCAACCACCAAAATGAGCGCATAAAAGGAGGGGTAAAAAGTAAAGGTATAGGCGTTGGCCAAACTGACCGCCATGCCGACCAAAAGAACCGCCGCCTCGGGCGGTAACAGAAGCTTGCCGTCAAAGTGCAGCGCCGCCACCAGTAAACAAAAACCGGCGACACCGGCGCGAATCGGCGCCAAAGACCACCACTCCGCCCCTAAAAATAAGGCGTCGGCGCCGAGCAGCATCAAAAATAACAAACCACCGACAACCAAGCCGATGCGAATCAGCGGTACGGCCGCTTCCAGCCGCCTCCGATGATAGACAAACTCCAATTCCTTATCGAATCGAATCGGCTTTAAAACCATCATTGGGCGGCATCCCCCGAGAGCAAAAACCCAACACTTAGCCAAGACCACCCATCTTTAGGCCGACCATTCCCGCTGGGCATTCCGTTCGTCATATCTCGCGCAGACGGCGGTGTGGGCACAGCGAAAACCAATCGCGTTACTTGCGGCTTTGGTAAATGTTAAGCCCAGCATACCCAGCCGGCATGTGTGAGGCAAGTGTGGAATAAAATTATCTTCACTGAGCGCGGTTTTAACGGACACAACTGCATTTGTGTCCGCGATCGATGTGCCCGCTTTAACTGAAAAAAATCCGCAGCGGGATCGCATACACGGCACCGAAAAGGGCGAGGCGCAGCAGAAAAGCAATGCAACCCTCCTCCTCGGCCGAAGCGGCATGGACCAACCGTCCACCTGCGAACATACCACTTTTGGTAAAAACCTCGATAAGCCCGGTCCACGACAGGGCATACAAGGCCAATAGGACACCAAAAATAAGCGAAACCTCACCAACGCTGCCGGCAAATCCAGGAAAATTTTCCAGCGTGGCGGCATAGAAACCAAACCACAGGACTGCAGGACACACCGCTAACCACTTCATATCGCAAACCTCCCCGACCACACTCGATGAAACCGGCGTCTCGTGTCAAAAAAGAGGCCGCCTCATCAGAAAAAACCAAAGCCGCAGCGTCATTGGCACCCAATTCTCAGACTCATGTCGTCGGTTTCCTCGTTTTCCATACTGCTTTATTCTGCTCGAGCTTGACACATGTAATCACCCGGCTAATAGGGAACCAAACCATCCCAAAGAAGCGCACCAGACACCTAGACAAAGTCTGGCTTTTACCTGGACAAGTTCGTAATCTGTTTCCAAGGAATGGCGTGAAAACAGCGCCTCCGCCGCGCGGACACCGCTGTCCATGGACGAGTACGACCTCTCTTCACCAACTAACTTGTGAAACAAAGCCGTCAATAACAAGTCATACAACCCTCAAAAGTCACACTAAATCGTTCCTTTTTCTTTCGTTTTGCCACCCAGGAATATCCACCGCGACGGCAGACGTCCGTCCATCCAGCCGGCCGGCGCCGCTTGCCGAACAGCCAACAGATCAAACGGGGGCCGTCCTTAAAAAACCAAGGCGCCCACCGCCGACAGCACACCCAAATACACTCAAACCTATTACTTCAAGCATTTTACAAAAAGGCACAAGACTTCCTTACACAACCGTTAAAGCAACGCTACACGACTTTTTCACGACCCCAATTTTTTTCTTTTATGCTTATCAGCCACTCGATGCGCGGGTGAACCTTTTGCCACACCCGACGCACAAGACGCGACCGAGATCACACTTTTTCATTTTCACCACGTGGCAACCTCACAAAACCGTCGTTAGGCAAGGTGGACAAAATCCTTTCCGCCTATACTCCGCAACTGGATGGTCGAAGCCGTTAGGCCGCGCTTTACTTGCGCTCTCTTTTTATTTTTCGACCCCGTTTCCCCACCACGCCGCGTCTCACTTCATCTCTGGCGATTTTTTCTTATATTCCCACGGAGGCACTCCATGTTTTGTCCGCCAACTCAGGCTGGAAGAACAGACCACAACCCTTTACTTCGGCTGATCACCCCCATCGTTTTGATCTGTTTAACCACTTTCACTTGGATTTCCCCACTCCAAGCCGGCGACAAGGCAGCGTCCCAAAAAGCTGCTTGCGACAATCCCGTCCCCATGAATGCGACGCGATCCTTTTTTATCGGCCACAGCCTGGTTAATTTCGACATGCCTTACATGCTCGAACAAATTGCCGCCGACGCCGGCCTCAGTGCTGAAGCCGGAACCCAAGTCAATAACGGCGCACCGATTCGCTACAACTGGGAAAACCGCTTCCGCGCAAGCTTCCCCGGCGATTGGCCACCACCCAATTTCGCCGGCGATGATCTGCCTGACGGAAATTGGGATGTACTCGTCATGACCGAAGGCATTCCCTTAGAAACCAACGTCACCTGGAACGAGTCCGGTGTATATGCCGGCAACTTTGTCGATTTGGCGCGACTGCACAACTCAGGCACGCGCACCTACATTTACGAAACGTGGCACAGCCTTGACGAAAGCAACTGGTTAAACCGTATTGTTAGTGATTTGCCGCTCTGGGAAAGCGTGATGGAAGAAGTCAACAGCAGCCGCGGCGCCGGCACCATGCACCTGATCCCAGCCGGCCAAGCCTTGCGCAGCTTGGTTTTGCAAATCGAAGGCGGCCAAATTCCCGGCTACAACAGCCGCAACCAGTTGTTCGTCGACGACATCCACATGAACGACGCCGGTAACTATTTCATCGCCTGTGTCATGTACGCCACCATCTACGGCCGCTCACCGGTCGGACTCGAATACCGCTTCAACAACCGCTGGGGCCAAGCGTATGACGCCCCCTCAGCCGCTCTCGCCGCCGCCATGCAGCAAACAGCGTGGGACACGGTTCGCAACTACGAACACAACGGCTTAAGCTGCCAAGGCGGTGGGAACCTCGCCCCCAACGGCACCATCGACAGCCCCGCCGCTAACCGCACCATCACTGCCGGTGATTCCGTTTCCTTTGCCGGTAGCGCGAGCGATCCCGACAACAACACCCCGTTCACTTATCTCTGGAACTTCGACGGCGGCGCTTCCAACCGCACCACCCAGGATCCCGGCAACGTTCGCTTCGATAATCCCGGTACTTACGACGTGACCTTCACCGTCACCGACAGCCTCGGCCTTGCCGATCCTTCGCCCGCCACCGTGCGCATCACCGTGCAGGCTCCCGCCAACCAGGCACCCAACGGCACCATTGACAGCCCCGCCGGCAACCGCACCATCACCGCAGGCGACACCGTTTCCTTTGCCGGCAGCGCGAGCGATCCCGACAACAACACCCCGTTCACCTATCGCTGGAACTTCGACGGCGGCGCTTCCAACCGCACCACCCAGGATCCCGGCAACGTTCGCTTCGATAATCCCGGCACTTACGACGTGACCTTTACCGTCACCGACAGTCTCGGTCTTGCCGATCCTTCGCCCGCCACCGTGCGCATCACCGTGCAGGCTCCCGCCAACCAGGCACCCAACGGCACCATCGACAACCCCTCCGGCAACCGCACCATCACCGCCGGCGACACCGTTTCCTTTAACGGCAGCGCGAGCGATCCCGACAACAACACCCCGTTTACCTATCGCTGGAACTTCGGCGGCGGCGCTTCCAACCGCACCACCCAAGATCCCGGCAATGTTCGCTTCGATAACCCCGGCACCTACGACGTGACCTTTACCGTCACCGACAGTCTCGGTCTTGCCGACCCCACGCCGGCCACCGTGCGCATCACCGTTGAAACGCCTAACCGCGCGCCCAACGGCCGCATCGACACGCCCTCTTCCGGCGCCGTTATTCAAGTCGGCGACACCGTCACCTTCGCCGGCAGCGTCAGCGATCCCGACGGCGATACCGAATTCACCTACCTGTGGGATTTCGACGGCGCTGTCGCCCGCAGCACCTTACAAGATCCCGGTCCAATCCCCTTCAACCAGCCTGGCTCCTACACGATCACCTTCCGCGTTTGGGACCAAGACGGCTTAGAAGATCCGACCCCGGCCACGACCACTGTCCAGGTCACCCAAGACAACCGTGCTCCAGACGGTCGTATTGACGCACCTGCCGGCAACCTGACCATTACGCCGGGTCAATCGGTGACCTTCGCGGGTACCGCAACGGATGCTGATAACGACAGCATGCGTTATTTGTGGCATTTCGACGGCGCCGCCGCCGGCAGCACCTTAGAGGACCCCGGTCCAATCCCTTTTGCCACCGCCGGCGTTTACACCGTGACCTTCACCGTCACCGACGAGCACGACGTTAGCGACCCGTCGCCGGCGCGTGTGGTTATTACCGTCACCGAAAATGGCGGCGCACCGGCGGCCTTGATCGCCAGCCCCGCTAAAAGCATGTCGGTCCTGCAGGGCTCCTCGCTGTTGTTCTCCGGCATCGTGGGCGATCTGCCAGGCCAACTCACTTACCTGTGGGACTTCGACGGCGCTGCCGCCAACAGTACCATGCTCAATCCCGGCATGATTCCCTTTACCACGCCCGGCAAGTACGACATCACCTTTAGTGTGAGCAGCGAAGGCGTCCGCCACTTCAGTCGCCCGGTAACCATTGAGGTCGTCACCTGCAACCAGCCACGCATTCAAACTGAAAGCATTGTGCAGGGTTTAGCACCCGTCGAGCTGGAAGCCGTTTTATGCGGCGGCAACGAGACCCAAATCACCTGGTGGGACCTAACCCGCGGTCGAATCATCGCCAACGACGTCTCGCAAATTACCCTCGACCCGGCTTTGACGGAAACCTCCGTCATCCGCCTTTCGGTCTTTAACACCATTACCCGTCTTACCTTCACCCACTCGATCACGATTCTGGTACCGGAAGACGCGGCGTTGGTTGATTTCAACGGCAATGGCTGCAACGACCTCGCCGACCTACGCGGCTATGCCGCCTATTGGGACGAGCGCAACCCAGAAGCCGGGATGGATGCCAACAACGACGGCAAAATCAACGTGCTCGACCTGTTGCACATCAACACGCGCGAAGAAGGCCTGTGCCGCTAAGCGCTTTTTTATCTAGAGGCGGCGGCTGAGCGGTTTGCTCGGATCCGCCGCAATTTCAATGCGCTTGCGCCCTTTTTCCTTGGCAAGGTAAAGGGCGCGATCTGCTTGATCGAGTAGTTCTTCAAGCGTTTCATCACCGTGACACACCGCAACCCCGGCCGAAAAAGACACACGGAAACTGTTTTCACCCGTGCCGAAATGGATTTTGCTAAAGGCATGTTGCAAGCGCTCTAAAGCCGCTGCACAGTTTTCCCCGCCGGCGTCGGTGACCAATAAGGCAAACTCCTCGCCGCCGATGCGCGCAAAAATATCGCATGCCCGCAGCTCGGATTCAGCCAAGCGACCAAAAGTCTTTAATACGCGATCACCCACCGCATGCCCGTGGTTGTCATTTACCGACTTGAAATGGTCCAAATCAATCAGGGCCACGGCATAGCTCAAATGCTTGCGCAGGCACCACAGGCGCAGTTCTTCCGAGCGCGCAAAAAATTTGCGGCGGTTGGCAACGCCGGTCATTTCGTCGCGTTCCGCTAAAGCCGCCAGTTGTTTGGCCAACTCGCGAATCTCCAAGTTCTTCTTGCGCAGACGCTTGCGCAACAGGCTGGTGTAACCGGAGAAAAAGGCCAACCACAGTGAGGAGGCCGAAAAGACCACCACGTTAAAGGCTTCTAATTGAAGGTCGATCTGACTCGGACGCCAACGGTACACCGCCGCCAATACCAAACAGTAAAGCGCAATGTTGTAAACCGCCACCGCGAAACACTGGCGATAGGTCAGCCGCAAGACCGAGAAACAAACGCCGAAAAGGAATAAAAACAACATAATCGTTCGACTGGCAGCGGTTAAATAAAAAAGGACCGGGGCATTGACGGTAATCGCCAGCAGGATGTTTGGAAAGGTAAGGCTGGCATCGCTGAAACGCAGGTTCCAACCTTTACGGATCACCGTCATTAAAATCAGTTGAACGCAAAGGTGCGTTGTGATCATGGCAATGCCCACGCGCGCGGGCAAGGCCAGGAACCCGAGCCGGTATGCAAAAAACCACACGAGCAAAGCCACACCGTAGGCAATTAGCCCCAAACGAATCGATCGCAAACGCGTGGCCTGCTTCCATTCCAAAGCATCGCTCTCGTTGGGGGTTACCTCAAAATTCACAAGAAACTCCGAATCGCTGAAGCGCACTTGACCAACCACACAAGCCTCAAACCCGGACAAGCGAGACCAAGACCCCAATTGCCGATGCCTATGAATTGATACCGTCACAATGGGACGTTGCCCTGGCGCGGAAACAAGCTGCAGTTTTAAAGTGTCATTTTTTTAGTTTATCAGAAATTTTACGCGATTCTAGAAAATTCAAACCCAACATCCCCTGGCATCACCGCTGTTGATCGCCGCTAAACCCGAGCCCATGCGCCTGCGTATCCAGGGAGACCTTAGAATGGGCAACCCCGTTCACCCCTGCCAAACATACCCTAGCAACGGCGCCTCGATTGAGCGGAAGGTGTGCAGCACCGCTCGCGAAAATCAGCGAAAGCCATCATTAACAATAGTTTGAACGAACGCACCAAACATCAATCAGGTTACCGGCTGCGCAGTTTGCGCAGGTTCAAGACGGTTCAAGGCTCAGAATCATTCCCGCACGACGTTATTATTAGGTTTAATACGGTGAAGTCCGCCGAGGTGACATCTAACCGACGCCGGCAAAATCAACTCAACCCATTTCGAATAAAGGACCTTCCATGAAAAAATCGTTGGCCAAATGGTACAAAAACGGCGTACTGGATCATCCATGGCGTTGGGTTGCAGTCATGAGCGCCGTCGTCATTTTCAGCGCCTTCTTCGTCCCGCGTTTCCGGCTCGATTCCGGCAGCGATTCCCTGGTCCTCGAAAACGACGCCGCCCTGCGCTACTTCAACGAAACCCGCGCCGATTTTAAGGAAACGACTTTTTTGGTGGTCGCTTTCCAGCCCGAACAGGATCTATTTGCACCCGAAACACGGGCCAAGTTGCGTGCCCTGGTGGACGAGTTGGCCAAGATTGAGGGGATCGCGTCGGTGAACTCGCTCCTGAATGCCCCACTTCTATTGAGCCCCCCGCTAAGCCTGACCTCACTGTTGCGCGGCGTACCCACCTTGGAAGATGAGCGGGTCGACAAAACGATGGCGCGCAAGGAGCTCACGGAAAGCCCCTTTTACCGTGATCAGTTAATCAGTCGCGATGGCCGCAGCAGCGCCCTCCAACTGGTTTTAAAAGAAAACAGTGCCCTGAGCGAAGCGACCCAAGCGCGCAATCGCTTGCGTTATCGCGGCCAAGACCAAAAATTAAGCAGCGAAGAACAAGCCGCGTTGGCCGAACTCGAAGACCGGGTCGACCAACTGACGCGCGAGGAAAACACACGTCAGGAACAGTTGGTGGCCGCTGTTCGTTCCGTTTTGGCGCAACACCGCGATGGTGTCGCCCTGTATTTGGGTGGCTTGCCAATGATTGTCGCCGACATGATGGATTTCGTTCGCCGCGATATTGTCGTTTTTGGCGCAGGTATGATTGGGTTCCTCGCCTTGGCCTTGTGGGTCGTCTTTCGCAGCAAACGGTTTGTGTTTTTACCGCTGCTCACCTGCCTCGTCACCGTCGTCACCATGATCGGCCTGCTCGGCTTGGTCGGCCGACCCGCCACTGTCATCTCCTCCAACTTCATTTCTCTTTTACTGATCATCGGCATGTCGATGGCCATTCACATCGCCGTTCGCTTTGACGATATAAAGGGTGGCGGTGAAACCCGTGCCCAACTCAAACAAGCCGTCATTGACGTTGCACTCCCCTGTTTCTTTTGCTGTGCCACCACGATGGTCGGTTTCGGCTCATTGGTTTTCTCCGGCATCAAACCCGTTATGGATTTCGGGTTCATGATGACCCTGGGCATCGTGGCCGCCTATGCCTTTATTTTCTTGTTGTTAGCGCCGCTCTTGGTATTGACCACCGCCGAACAGCAACACGACGGGAACACTGTCGAGAATGATACCAACAGCGCACTGATGGCCGGGCTGGCACGCCTCACCAATCAGCGCGGCGGCCTGTTGTTCACACTCGCCCTCATTTTGCTCGGATTGTCGCTGTGGGCCTGCACACGGCTGTCCGTCGAAAACCGTTTTATCGACTATTTTCACCAAGACACCGAGATTCACCAGGGCATGTTGCTCATCGATCAGAAACTCGGCGGCACCGTGCCGCTCGAAATCATCATTGAAGGGGACCGCACGGGGTATTGGGTCGACGGCACCCAGCGCGCCAAGCTACGCCGTGCCCACCAACAACTCGAGCAAATGTCGGCCGTCGGCAAAGTTCTTTCTCTCGACGCCACCCTCCAGGTCGCCGAACAGCTTACCGGGCAAAGACCCCTCAACAATTTCATGGTGTCGCTGTTGAAAACCGCCCTGCCCGCCAACATTCGCGCCGCCGTCCTCGAACCTTTTATCGATGACAGCTTCCGCACCACCCGCATCATTGTGCGCGTTGTGGAAAGTGACCCTAACCTGCAGCGCCAAGCTCTCCTGGACGGTATCCGCACCACCTTGGTCGACGAGATTGGTTTTAGCCCGGATCAAATTCACTTCACCGGCATGTACGTGCTCTACAACAATATGCTGCAAAGCCTGTTTGACTCACAAATCAAAACCATGGGCGTCGTTTTTCTCGCTGTATTTGTGATGTTCCTGATTCTGTTTCGCTCGCTACCGGTCGCGGTCATCGCCTTGATCCCCAACATCTTCCCTGTCTTCCTGGTTCTCGGCCTGATGGGCGCCCTGGCGATTCCGCTTGACCTCATGACGATTACCATTGCCGCCGTCAGCGTCGGCATCGCCGTCGACCATACCATTCACTACGTTTACCGCTTCCGCGCCGAGTTCGCCGTTCACCGCGACTACCGCGCCACCTTGGTTCGCTGTCACAGCGGCGTCGGTCGCGCTATGTTTTACACCTCCGTCACCATCGTCGCCGGTTTCCTCATCCTCATGTTGTCCAGCTTCGTTCCAACCCTGTATTTCGGCTTGTTCACCAGCATTGCCATGGTGACCGCTTTGGCCGCGGCCGTTACGCTGTTGCCGTACTTACTGGTGCTGCTCAAGCCTTTCGGCCGCGAGCACCATTCCTAGCGTCCCAGCCCCCTCACACCGAAGAAGCATTCAATTTTCACTAAACCATTGCAATCCCTGCTTTACTGTTATTCTGGAAAGCAAGTAAAATAATCCTTTTGGCCGTCATTCGATACCGGCGAGTTCGAGCGACGGCCTCAAAAAAGATCGCGGTTTATGGATTGGTTCGGGGGGACCGCGTCCATCCGAATTCGGTCGTCCGCCCCGCACCGGCGCACGAGACCGACCTTAATCCGCCTTCACCGACCCAACCAACACTCGCCGCCGATTGTTCGATCTTTCTTCTGGAGTGATTTGTGCCGAAGTACGACCATTTAACCATTGAACCCAAGTGGCAAGCCTACTGGGAAGAGAAGCAGAGTTTCAAAACGCCCGAGTCCTTGTCCGGCCCAAAATTCTATGTGCTCGATATGTTCCCCTACCCTTCTGGTGCGGGCCTACACGTCGGCCACCCCGAGGGTTATACGGCAACCGACATCGTTGCCCGCTATAAGCGCGCTAATGGGTTCAATGTACTGCATCCAATGGGATGGGACGCCTTCGGTCTTCCTGCAGAACAATTTGCCATTAAGACCGGCACCCACCCCGCCGTAACCACCGCGCAAAACGTCGCCAATTTCAAACGCCAGCTCAAAGCGCTTGGTTTCAGTTACGACTGGCAACGCGAGGTCAACACCACCGACCCCGACTACTACAAGTGGACCCAGTGGATTTTTCTGCAACTCTACAAAAAAGATTTGGCCTATATCGCCGAGGTACCGGTTAACTGGTGTCCGGCCCTGGGTACCGTACTCGCCAACGAGGAAGTCATCGACGGCCTCAGCGAACGCGGCCGCCATCCCGTCATCCGTCAACCCATGAAGCAGTGGATGCTGGCCATCACCAAATACGCCGACCGCCTGATCGAAGACCTCGAACTGGTTGATTGGCCTGAGGGCATCAAGAAAAAGCAATTGGAATGGATTGGCCGCTCCCGTGGTTGTGACATTGTCTTTTCGCTGCCCAACCGCGATGAAACCATTCGCGTTTACACCACGCGCCCCGACACCCTGTTCGGCGCCACCTACATGGTGCTCGCACCAGAACACCCACTGGTCGACCTGCTTACCGTCGACAGCCAAAAAGACGCCGTCGCCGCCTATCGCGAACTAGCAGCGCGCAAATCCGATTTGGACCGCACCGAAAAAGCTAAAGAAAAAAGCGGCGTCGCCATTGGTGCAAGCGCCATTAACCCCGCTACCGGCAAAGAAATCCCCATTTGGATTGCCGATTACGTACTGATGTCCTACGGCACCGGCGCCATCATGGCCGTTCCCGGTCACGATACGCGCGACTGGGAATTCGCCGACAAGTTTGGGATCCCCATTGTCGAGGTTGTCTCGGGTGGCGATATCACCCAGGAAGCCTACACCGGCGACGGACCAATCGTGAATTCCGACTTCCTCAACGGTCTCAACGTCGCCGACGCCAAAGAAAAAATGATCGACTGGCTGGAAGAACGTGGACAGGGCACCGCCTCAATCAATTACAAACTACGCGATTGGCTGTTCAGCCGTCAGCGCTACTGGGGCGAACCCTTCCCCATCCGTTTCGACGAGGACGGCAACCACCACGCCTTACCCGAAGAACAATTGCCTTTGGTATTGCCAGAGGTCGAAGATTACCGACCACCTCAGGGCGACGATCCGCAACCAACCCTTAATAAGGCAACCGAGTGGGTCAACTACGAAGAGGACGGCAAGGCTTGGGTACGCGAAACCAACACCATGCCGCAGTGGGCCGGTTCCTGCTGGTACTACTTACGCTACATTGACCCCAAGAACAGTGACAAAGCCTGGGATCTCGAAAAAGAAAAGTACTGGATGCCCGTCGATCTTTACATCGGCGGCGCCGAACACGCCGTTTTGCACCTGCTCTACGCACGTTTCTGGCACAAGGTCCTCTTTGACGCCGGCCTGGTTTCCACCAAGGAACCTTTTACCAAGTTGGTCAACCAAGGTTTGATCACCGCGCTCAGTTACCGCGATGAGAACGGCTATGTTCACGCCGACGACGTCGAAGAACGCGGCGACGGCACCTTTGTTCACCGCGAAACCGGCGTGGAACTCGAAGCCCAGGTCGAGAAAATGGCCAAATCGAAAGGCAACGTCGTCAATCCCGACACCATCGTCGAAGGTTACGGCGCCGACTCGTTCCGTCTCTACGAAATGTTTATGGGTCCTTTGGAACAATCCAAACCCTGGAACACCAAAAGCATCGAAGGCGTGCGTCGCTTCCTCGAACGCATTTGGCGACTCGTACACGACAACGAAGGCGAAAAGCTCAACGAAAGTCTGATCGACGGTTGGGGCGCTGACGAAGCCCTGATTAAAGCCGCTCACAAAACCATCAAAGGCGTCACCGAGGACATCGAAGGCTTGCGCTTCAATACCGCCATCTCAAAAATGATGGTCCTGGTAAACAGCCTCACCAAAGCCGCGAACAAACCGCGCGCTATCATTGACCGCCTGTTGATCTTACTCAACCCCTTTGCCCCACACATCTGTGAGGAGCTCTGGTCACACCTCGGCCACGCCGGCAGCATCACAGCCGAAACCTGGCCAACCTTCGACGAGGACAAAACCAAGGAAGACAGCATCCAAATGGTGGTTCAAGTCAACGGCAAGAAACGCGATGTAGTGGCGCTGGCCGTCGATACCGACAAAGACACCGCGCTGGCACAAGCCAAGGCGTTGGAAAAAATCGCCGGCTACCTCGAAGGTGCCCAAATCATCAAAGAGGTTTTCGTTCCCGGCCGTTTGATCAACTTCGTCATCCGCCCTGCCAAAAAGTAGGACAAACCCAAGTAAATCTCCAAAAAGGCGCTACCCCGGTAGCGCCTTTTTTATTGGGCGCACGGTTCTGTTGCAATGGGTCCAACCCAATGACAAACAGCATCCGAGCTGCATAAGCGCGACACCAAAGCCCATTGCCTGTCGCAAGCCGATCCCCAGTCGCTGAGGGGAAACCTGTCCCCACGCGGCGATTCAACACCTTGATCGCCGATCATTATCAAAAAGCGGCCTTCCTGATACCGAGACCAAACCTTCATCCGCGGCTTTGCACCAATCAAAACGGTGCCTACAGAAAAGGTACATCCTCTAGGCAGCCGTTCATACTCGGTCATAGAAACTAAATTCTCGGTGCACCTCGAATAGGCCACCCTCTTGGTATTATTCAACTCTTCAAAAATTCACCAACAACAGACCAAAGCAAACACCAGGCTCTTTCGAAGATGTGTCATTTTTCAACTTGCGAAGATTTCACATAAATGCTAACAATTAGCTTTAACCAGCAAATTCCCACTAGCAAGACCCAAAGCTTCGTTTCCTGATGCCAAATCCTTGCTACTTAGATCGCGGTAATCGAGCCGCTAGCCAGTACAAAACCATTCATCCAAGCTTTATCCAAGTTCGCGGAGCGCCTTTCGCCGGCTTCATCACACCAGACAACAAAGACCTGGGCACAGTAGACGGGTAATCTTTCCGTTCGGAATATCTAAATACAGGCGACCCACTACCCATTATTCGGAACGAAGGCGGCCTCAAGGTCATTCTTGGCCCGCGCTAACCTTATCAAGCATCCCATTGTGTGACGTGCTTGCGGCCCTTTAGACAGGCTTAATTGCCATAAGCCGGCCTCGCCACACAATACCCAAGAAGCCCGATAACTCGCCCTGGTTTCAGCTAAACCTCTGGGCTGCAACGGCCTGAAAAAATGCTCACCGCACCCAATGGATGCGCCTTCGCTTTTTAAAGCCATTTCGCTCCAGATCTTTGACCAGATTCTCTCGCTCTTATCGCGCCTCTTAGCTAATATCCCCACCATTCCGGCCCTCCATTTTTTGCCCCCCCTACCAAGAAGGTTGCTATGACGATGAAACGGCTGTGGTTACTCTTTTTAATCGCTTTGTCTTCGTCCCATTGTATTCTCTCCGTTCATTACAAGCGTCCGCTCTTATCCCAACCCACGGATGTGGTCTTTGGGCTCGATGGCGATTACTGCGTTGGTTCCAAGGGAGGCGTAGACTGCAACACCTTTAAGTTATCCACACAGTTTGGTAAACGCGTGTACTGGATTATTGAGAACGAGAAAAACACGAAAAGAAAGCTAATCGCGAAATCGATCGGTCGGAACACGTATCTGTTCCAACTAGAAGAACCGAAGAAAAATGCTCCAATGGAATGGTCGATCACACCCGTTTACTTTGCGAACAACACCCTCTATTTATACGACTCTAAAGAGAAACATAAAGATCGGGCAAAGGCCGTATACGAACGTCTTCAAAGCGTAACTGATATCAAGGCGTTTGAAAAAATCTTCTATGACAACATGTATCTTTATGAGCTGTCTGCTTTTATCAAACCCTATTCTGAAGCACTAAAAGACCACCAGCAGGCCAAGCTAGAAGACGCCCAGGCGCAATTGCAAAAACGCGAAGCTGAACTGGCGCGACGCGAGGCAGCGATCGCGAAAAAGGAACGGGAAAACCGCGCCCAATCTGCCCAACATCAAAAACAGCAAGCCGTTATCAATGACCTTTATCGAGAAATGGAAGAGCGTAAAAAGGATCGTGAACCAACAGAACGCGAGATGGCGGCGGCCATCGGTCGCAGCACGTTATTCTCCAATGTGAAAATCAAAAAACTCGGAAACTGCCGCCAACTAGGCAAAAACGACTACGCTTGCCGGTACAGAGTGATTGGGGTCAATTGGGGCAACTTTTGGAAAGAGGACGGCGTTTGGTATTTTAAGATCATGAACTAACAAACTTGCCGAGCCTAAGGCATTTAAGAGCAAACGACTATTTAAAACCATATCGAACAGACTTACCGTACAAGCCGAGTCGCCTCGAATTACCCAACACTCAGTTTCAAGGCCGTAAATCGCAGCCAGAACACAAAGAAGCGCGACTAACTCAATGAGCCCAAACGGCGTCCTGGAGTTGGACAAACCTACCGCACAATAAAAAAACCCTCCGCGACGCATAGCGCCCGGAGGGTTATCTCGATTTCTAAATCTGACAGGGACAAGGTCCCAAGGCTGATTGCAGCTAAGCCGCAATCAGCGAAACGGTTTAGTTTTTGAACTCAACCACGTTGATGCGAACATCGTCGGTAGCCAAGCTGCCGCTGGTATCGTAAACGATCAAACGGAACTCGTAGCTGCCGCGAACGGCGCGGAAGGTTGGTGTGGCAGTGTCGCCGCCAACGATCTCAACCGGCAAACCGGAGAGCTGCGTCCACTGGTAGGTGAGTGCATCGCCGTCGGGATCAAACGAACGGGAACCGTCCAACTGGACATCGCGTTGACCGAAGAACGACTGGTCAGGACCAGCGGCAGCGATCGGCGCTTGGTTGGGCGGGCCGACGGTGACCGAAACTTCGGCGGTAGCGGAGCCGGCGCCGTTGGTTGCGGTCAAGGTATAGGTCACGGTTTGTTCCGGCGTCAAAATCACGGTACCGGTACCGGCAACCTGACCGAGGTTACTGATGGTGACGGTTTCGGCGTTTTGGGTCGACCAAGACAACGTGGTGAACTCACCTTGTTTAATGCTGTCAGGCGTGGCGGTGAAGAAACCAATCGTCGGCGTCGGCAACTGACGTACGGTGATGGTGACCTCGGCGGTGGTGGTGCCGGAGGCGTTAACCGAAGTCAGCGTGTAGGTGGTCGTCGCTTCGGGGCTCAAGAAAAGCACACCGTTGGGATCAACCGGGCCGATGCCGCTGATTTCAACTGAATCGGCGTCCAACACGTTCCAAGACAAGTTGGAGATACCGCCAAAATCGATGGTGGCAGGCGTGGCGCGGAAGTAAGAAACCGTCGGTGGATTCGAAGAAGCTTCCATTTGGATGCGGACGATATCGGAAGAAGAACCACCGAAGTTGTCGCGCACAGTCAATTGAAACGCGTAGGTTTCGCCGGCGTCGCCGTTGAACTGAGCACGGGCACTGTCGGAGTTTTGGATTTCAACCGAAGGACCGGAGGTTTGCAGCCACTGGTAGGACAACGTGTCGGCTTCGGGGTCGAAGGATTGAGAACCATCCAAGACAACCACACCGGCGGGAACGTCAACACGAGAAGCGCCGGCGTCGGCAATCGGTGCAGAGTTGCCGTTACGCACGCGACGCGCGAGGATTTCATAACGCACGCGTGGGATGTCAACAGGCGACAAACCTTGTTGCGCACGGTAGCGGTTGGAAACCCAGGAACCCATTTTCAAACCAGCCAGGTAACGGAAACTGTCGTCCTCGTTCACCAGGTGCGACTGGTTCATGTCGGCCAGCAAGTACCAAGAGAAGCTGTCGTTAATCATGACATCGAGCTTGAGGCCCGCGGACAGGGAGGCGTCGGATTCGCCGTCGATGGCACCAAAGTGACCGCCCAAGTCGACTTTGTCGGTCAACGAGAAGCCAAACTGCATGCCGTATTGGGTCGGTACGTTGACAAACCATTCGTTGGCAAAAGCGGTGTTGGCAACCAAACCGTTGGGGCCGACGTTGGTCAATTGCGTGGTGCCGATCACATCACCATCAGCAAACGCCGTGGTGACGAACATGCCCACTTTACCGCGCTCGAGTTGGATGTCGGCAATCAAGGCGCCTTGGCCCATACGCGCGGTTTCAAAACCGTCGACACTGGCGTATTTGTAAGAACCGGCGGCGGCGATTTTGAAGAAACCCTTTTGGTAAACAAAGGCGGCGTCGAATTGGCCGTCTTCTTCTTCGTTGTCGTAGTAGTTGATGTCACCTTGCAACTGGAGTGCAAACTGATCACTCAGCGGTTTGAAGTACAAACCTTCTAAACGACCGTGGAAGTGATTTTCGTCGTTCATCCCCAAGCCAAAGCTGACACCGGAAATGTTGTCGCCGGAGGTCCACTTACCGGAAACACCACCCGCATTAATGGCGACGGGCGCAGCGTTATCGCCGGATTCCGGCAGGTTGAAGCTGTCTTTCAACGACTGGACCTCTTTTTCGAGGTCGGATAATTTCTTGAGAATTTCATCCTGTTTGCCCAGAGCCATACCACCGGCGGTATCGGCTTGCGCTTCGGCAAATTCGGCTTTGCCAAAGAACAGGAACAAAAGACGCTCGTAGCTAACTTTGCTACGGGAGCCGTTGGTGGTCTCGTAAAGGTTCAGGCTGACGCGGCGGTTTTGAAAGCGGCCTTCACGCGTCGCGTTGTTGTGCGTGGCGTCAATGCCTTCGCCGTTGGTAGAGATCTTGGCGCTGTTCACGCCCTTGCCCACAAGGTACGTCTGTACGGCGTTGGCGCGTTGAACGCTCAGCCGTTTGTTGTAGGAAGTGGTACCGATGGAATCGGTGAAGCCAATGACTTCCAAATCGAGGTTGTCGTGTTTTTTCATGACCGCGGCAAGCAGGTCAAGACCCTGAAAGCCGTCCACAACCACGGAGGAGTTCAAAGGGAAATTGATGTCCTCGAGATTTTCATTCGCCGGAGCGAATGAGGTGACGAAACCGAGAAGAAAAGCAAATGTTAATGCTCGAAACATGAGGTGAATGCCCTCCAAGTCCAGATAATCAAAGTGAATGTTTGCAGGAAAGAACGTCAATTTTGCGTATGGTGGACAGGGCAATTCTAGCATTGCCCCCCCATGGGAACAACTGCTATCTGGTCTCCGACCGAGGCCGAAAGCCAACAATTTCTCAGAAATGCCTGGTAATTTCCACCACCCCTCGGCAACCGTTTGCAGAAGCAGGCCTTCACGCTCGGATCACCAAGGTTTTTCTACGGCATGACGCCACCTTAGCCGCCCGATACAAGGCACTTTACGGCCCCCGACGGTCACGATTAAACGCAACCGACACAAAGGCTTGACGAACACGCGACCGCATGTGGGCACGCGCTTTAGTGATGTGGCGGCTTTCGCCGCCGCGCCCACCATAACCGTGTCCGGCTCAATCTTGCAGCGTCAATTCGCGTAAAGAAATGCGATGGTGATGCAGCACACGTTTCAGCTCGCGACTGTCGATCTTGCGCACCAAGTGTCTCCGTTTTGTCCACATACGCGGCATTTTGAGCAACGCGTGCCAATGCGCACGCAGCAGTGCCGCCAGCATTGCCACCGCGCCGACCTCTTGGGCCGCGCCGCCTGCCGCACCGCGGCCACGGAGGATCGCCCACGCATTGGCTGCGTGACGCACCATACTGAACAGCGGCACCCACAGCAACCAATCCAGGGGAAAAGTTTTCACGACCAACCACAAGCGATTGCGCTCGATGTAGTACAACTTGCGCGCGCTAAATTTGCCCAAGCTGGCCGAGTGGCGATGAACGACCACCGCCTTCGGCTGATACAGACAGCGATAGCCCGCCCAGCGCAGGCGCATCCCCAGCTCTGCATCTTCCGCGTAGAGAAAGAAATCATCGTCAAACAAACCCGCTTCACCGCAACACAACGCGAGCGCATCGCGTCGGTAGAAAGCGGCACAGCCATCGGGCCACAGGACTTCTTCCAGGGTGTCAAAACGGCCGTCATCCAGCAAGCCGGTGCCACGTCCGCGATTCTGGCCGTCACGAAAGATTAAATGACCGACCTTGTCGATATGCTTGCGATCAGAGCGCAGAATTTTACAGGCGACCGCGCCGACATCGGGCGCCGCTAACAGGGGCAACGCCTCGGCTAACCAATCGGGTTCGGGCTCAGCGTCGTTGTTTAGCAAGACGATCACATCGCCGGTAGCGACCTTAAACCCGGCATTGTTGCCACCACTAAACCCCGTATTCTCAGCCAGAAAGACGGATTTCAAGCCAGAAAACCGCTGTTGCTGCAACCACGCTTGGGAGCCATCCTCGCTGCCATTGTCAACGACCACAATTTCGTCAGCAGCCCGAGTTTGCCGTGCCAAGGCTGCCAAACAGGCCGGCAACAAATGCAAGCCGTTCCAATTGACGATAATGACTGAAACGCGCAAGGCACCCTATCCCAAAAAGCGCTTGCGCGCCAAAAACATAAGGTTGCGAATCCCGTCGCGGTAAGGTTGTAGTTTGATCTCGCCTTTGCGCGCAGAATATTTAATGTGCTCTTCTTTAAACCGCACCTCGGGGTGGCGAATCACCTCGATCTTGATCTCCTCGCTGAAGGCCATCCCCGGCGAAGTCAACTTTATCTTTTCAAGGATGCTACGACGAAAAACCCACATACCGGATTGGCTGTCTTCAATGGGGTACTTAAACAGAATCGCCATTGCGAACGACAGAATTTTGTTGCCAACCCAGTGCTTAAAACTCATTGATTCACCGTTCAGAATCGGGAAACGGCAGGCGCTGAGGAAATCAACCTCGTATTCAAAGAAAACATCAAGCAACCGGCCGAGATCGTGAATCGGATAACTGTGATCGCCGTCGAGCGTGCAGATGATGTCGGTTTTGGCATGTTGGAAGCCGCGCATATAGGCGCGTCCATAACCCCGCAAGTCTTCACAAACCACATAAGCACCAAGCTCACGCGCCACCTCAGCGGTGCGATCGGTCGAACCATTGTCGACCACAATGACTTCATCAACCCAATCGGGCGCGGCGCCGAGCACAGCGCGAATACCGTCTTCTTCGTTAAGACAGGGAATCACGACGGTGACCGATAAACCTTTATACATAATAAATCCTTGATAAGAAAATCGACGCGATACCGGCGCCGGCCACTGCCGCAATCCAAAGGCTGCGACCACCAAGGGACGGTCGCAAAACGGAGCCCGTTAGCTGCCGTTGACGGGTTTTGAACCGCGCAGGGTGAGCGTGTGGGCGACGTCGGCCCAACGGCGCAGGGAGGGAATGCAATTCGCAAGCCGTTTTGAGCGCCGGCGCATGGCGGCCAATGGAAACAGCCGCGTACCCGAGGCTGGTACGGGTTGAGGTCGCCCCGGATTTCTCACCACGAATCTGGCGCGATTCGCGCTGAGAAAAACGGGCCGAGACGGCCGCAATCACCGACGAAGCGGCGTTTGCGGTCCCAAAGCGCCACATTATAACCGAGGTGGCGCCAATTACTCGGGTGAATTGCACGCCGAGCAACAGGCGGCGGCCGACGAACACCTGTCTCTTTCACCAGAAACACCCAACAACCGTTGTTTCATCAATCCCTTAGCCATCTTGTTTCACGGCAACTAAGGTGGTCATAGCGCCCTGGCCAAAACAAGCCGCCAAAGCCTCCCAAGGCGCCAAGAACCAGGTTAACACCAGATAAAGTACAATCGGCAAGCCGCCCGCGCGCTCGTTAATCAAACGCCACGTCGGTTCACCTTGGCGAAACAGGGACGACGAGGCCGCCGGTGGGCCGTCGCGCAGAGACCAAGTCGAAGCATGGGTCACAGAAAAACCGGCGTCGCGCAACATCTGTTGCAGCGCTTGGGGTTCGAACAAAGTTAGGTGACGCGGCAACTCCAAACCTTTCCAATGGCGGCCAAACAAACGCCCCTGCCAACTGTGACGGTTGGGCACGCGCAACAGAACCCGGCCACCCGGCACCAAAGCCCGGTGAATGGTGCCCATCAAAGCACGCGGGTCACGCACGTGTTCGAGAAGGTGAAATAAGCAAACAGCGTCGTAGCCGGCGGGCGGCGGCGCCCAATCATCAACCATCCCCTGTTGAACCTCGAGCCCAAAGGTCTCGCGTGCGTAGGCAACGGCACGCGGATCGCCTTCCAAACCTTCGACCCGGTAACCAGCCGCGGCAATGAGCGCCGCCCAATCTCCACGACTGCAGCCCAAATCAATCAAACGCGCGCCTTGGGGCAAAGCCAAACGTTTAATCCAGGCCATCAGGTCGGCTTTGAGCATGAAATCGATATAGGCTTGCTGGGCACGCGTCATCAAACTGGGCCGGCCCGATTGTTCACGCCAATATCCGGAAGGGTAAAACCCGTTAATCTCACTTTGGGTGGGCAACGGCCAAACAAAATCCGAACGACAACCGCGACAGCGATAGAGGTCGACGGCGTAATCAGTCACCCGATAGAAGGTATCGCTGAAACGACCGAGCCGCTCACCGACACCACCGCAAACGGTACAGCAGGCAGCCGCGGATACCGCTTCGGTTTCAACCGCATGGGTCATTTACCGCTCCCCCGTCCCCCTTTGCGCGAGGCTTTTTTGCCTTTTCCGCTTTTCGCCCAAGACTTGCCGGGCGATTTAGGACGCGACGGGCCTTTCTTTCGGTCACTACGACCGCGATCACCGCGACTGGAACGCTCACCACCGGCGGAACGCTCGGAACGCTCGCCGCGCGAACGACGTTCGGAACGACCGGAGCCCTCGCGATGACGCTGAACCTGGCTACCACCAGGTCCCATTTCTAGCTTTTCCCAGCGCGAAAGACTCGGTGCAAAATCAATTTTGCGGGTAATGTAATCAACGCGCATCAATTGGACGCGCAGGGCGTCACCGGCCTTGAACTCGCGTCCATTGCGCGCCCCAACCAAAGCCAAAATTTCGGGGACATATTCGTACTCCCCGCCGGGTAAGGTCTCAATGTGAACCAGGCCGGAGACCGGCAGGTCATTGAGGCGAACGAACAAACCAAAGGATTTGACATCGTCGATAATGCCTTCCATTTCTTCGCCGACTTTTTCCTTCAGGTAACGCATCATCTTGAGCTGAACAAAGGTATGTTCAGCCTTTGCGGAAGCACGCTCCCGTTTCGAAATTTGTTTGCACACCGCTTCCAGGTCCTGATCCTCAAAGTGCTCGGGCAACGCGTTTTGTTTGCCGCCGGCGAGGACCGCGGTTAAACGACGGTGCACAATTAAGTCGGCATAACGGCGAATCGGACTGGTGAAGTGCGCGTAATAACGGGAAGCCAAACCAAAGTGACCGCGATTATCGGTGGTGTACTCTGCCATCTGCATGGCTTTGAGCACCTGGGTTTGCATCACTTGGGCGTTTTCGTGGTCTTTTAATTGGGCCAAAATGGTATTGATCGCCCGTGCGGGTTCATCAACCAAAAAGTGGGGAATCTCAATGCCGTGAGCGCCGAGGAAGGCACTCAAACGCTCAAGGCGCTCTTCTTCCGGAACATCGTGAACGCGATAAGGAATGGTAATGCCCAAATCGCTCATTTCACGGGCGACACATTCGTTGGCCAGGACCATAAAGGCTTCAATCATGTGATTGGCGGCGGTTTGATGAACTTCTTTGACACGTTTCATTAGGTGGTCTTTGCCCACTTCAAGGCTAACCTCACCCATGTCCAAGTTGAAGCCGCCTTCATCAATGCGGACGCGACGCATTTTCTGCGACAAATGAATGGCGAGATCCAAACTAGGAACGACTTCGGCATAGCCGGAACGCATGTTGGCGTCGCGAGCCACGGCCACCGCGTCAACAATATCGTAGGTCAAACGGTAACTACTGCAAATCAAGCCCTTACACAGCTCGTAGCCCAATACACGACCGTTCTTATCCAGTCTCACCAAACACGACAAGGTATAGCGCGGCACGTTGGGTTTTAAAGAACACAACTCGTTGGACAGAATTTGCGGCAACATCGGAATCGCCTTGTGCGGCAAATAGGTACTGTTGCCTTGCTCACGCGCCCACAAGTCGAGCGCACTGTGTTCTTTGACGAAGTGAGACACGTCGGCAATGTGAATACCAACCTCGATCTCACCTTGCCCAAGCTGTTTAAAGTGCAAGGCATCGTCGAAATCACGTGCGGTCACACCGTCAACGGTAAAAACCAATTCATCGCGGAAATCACGGCGATCCCCCAGCTCAAATTCAAAAGCGGGATTGTAGCCTGCGACTTCATCCATAACGCGAGGATCGAAGCTGCCGGGTATTTGGTTTTCAGCCAGAACAATCGCCTCATCCACGGCCGGATCAGCGTAATTACCAAGGACTTGGTCAAACACAAAAGCACCGTTTGCGTCGCGTTTAAACGCCGCGATCGTACCCGGCTCAACTTCCTCAGGACCGCCTTTAAGACGCTCGGCGTCAAGCTGCATGTCGTTAAACGGGGTAAACACCATGCGTCCGCCGATTGGTTGATACAAACCGACCAACACCGACATCCCGTAGCTCTCAATGGCGACAACCTCGGCGCGTACACGGCCGCTCGCATCGCTACGCCGCTTGCGCGCACGCACGCGATCACCGTGCAGTGCACCGTTCAAATCTTCCTGGTAAATCATCCAATCGCGGCCGCGTTCGACGGCGACAAACCCATAGCCGGCGGCGGCGACGGAGAGATAACCAATGGTCTCATCGCGCGAACGGGTTTTCTCACGCTTAACGTTACGCGACACTTCGCGCCCGTTGGGTAACCAGTAAAAGGAACCGTTTTTGACGATCTTTCCTTCGTGCATCATATCTTTGAGGATTTGGCGCATGAACTGACGGTCGCCCTGTGGCAGGCCCAAACCTTTTAGGATGTTTTTGAGCTTGATGGGATCTTCTTTTCGTCCCAATAATTCGAGAATCTGTTCTTCAATTTTTATTTTCATAACACAATGTACCTAATTTCGTGCGGCCGCGAAAAGCCGCGGCGGCAAACACGTCATCGACGACGCGTCGTTCTCTGAAAGACGTGAGACGCGGCGGAAACGCCCACGTGGTTTCTAAACGATAACCGACCGGAAAAACGCGACGCAAAAAAAGGAGCGCGTCGCCGCCTGAACACAGCGTTTTTCGGCGGATCCACTCAGACCGTCGCATAGATTGACGGTTTTCTTTGAGAAGAAAGGGTAAAAACAGCGAGCAAAACAACCTCGCTCGCCTAAACGGGCTCGTCCACATGACGATTAACACCCGGTGGGGGGCATTCGCGTGAGGCCGCCGGCACGTGACACCGTCTGAGCGGCCATGGGCGAAGAAACCCGTAAAACAGGATGAGGCATGGGCTTGTTTGCCTTGTTTACAACAGTTTGGACAGCAATTTTCACAGCAAACAATGTCAATCCATGCACGGCACTTGCCGGTAACGTTCCGGTCAGTGCCCGGTAACAACCATCATGATCTTCAGCGATCCTTAAACAACAATCGACACAATGGGAAAAACCCATAACGGCCACATTGTACGGAGGCCTTGGGTAAATAGCTACTGAAAAAGGTCGAACCACGCAAAAATGACGTGATTCGACCTTGACATCAAGAAGAAGGGGCAACGCGAAGGGTTAATTTCCTTCGTTCGATTGCTTGACCGGAGCAACACGACGGTAGTTTCTCACGCCGGCCTGACGGGCTTGTTTGTCCAGGTCTCGTTTCTGTGATTGTAGGTCGGCCAATTCCTTTTCGGTCTTTTCCAGATCGGCCCGAGCCTTCTGACCCTGCTCGTAGAGATTGGTGGGACCATCGGCAAAAGCCGTCGAATCATAAGCGGCGATATTGGAGCGCAACGAAGCGGCGCGTTGACGCAAGCGCGTTTCTTTTTCTTCTAATTGGGCCATCGCCTGAGCAAATTCGCCCGCTTTTTGTTTGAAAACCTGGCTGTTGGCTGTGGTGTCGCCACGGGGACCGCTGAAGGCAACTTCCGACTGGGTCGGGCGCGGATTTTTGTCACCGAAGCTGTCAATTTGCTCGGTGCCGATCTCGATATTTTCTTTCATCGGCGGCGCGTCGGGCGCGCGATTCTTTTGAATAATCGCCGCGATTTCGGGCATCGTCAAACCCTCTTTCTTGGGGGTTAAGGCTTCTTTCTCGGCCTGGAGCCGCGCTTGTTCTTCCGCTTCCAGTTTGGCGTGATATTCAGCCGTTGCCAATTTGGATTTTTCCAAATCGACCACCTTAGCAGGCAACTGCATCGTCTCATTGCGCTCGGTGGTAAACACCACATAAGGGCCTTTAACCTCGTAACCGGCGTGAATGATCATTTGTTTACCATTTTTCAGCACAATCACATCAGCCACTAAAGGCAAACACATCAAACAAAAAATGATTGTGGTTTTAATTCCATTCATGTCCCAGCCTCCTGACGTACGGATTTATTCTAAGCTGCTTTCGGCGACATCACCACTAGATTCACCGACTTCGAGATTGAAACTACGTTGGTTGTAAAAAGCATCACCAACGTAACCGCACGCACAACACGTTACATTCCTTATCGGCAAATGGACGGACAACTAGAGCCTTCCGGGCTGCTCTTTTACGGAACATGGCGCCGCTCACGCGGTCGCACGCCAATACGACCGCGAGGCCCAACCCAAGGTAACAGCCCGCAACGCCATAAAACCCGACATGGCCCACCACAACGCGTTTTGGTTGCGGTACACCAAAACGGCGGGCAAAAAAGGCACAAAACCAAAAACCAAGCTCACCAACATGCCATTGCGCAACACTTTACCGCGCGCCAAACCAATAAAGAACCCATCGTAAATGTAGGCAAACCCCGATAAACACAAAATGCCAATCACATAAGGCATGTACGTCTGTGCGGTGGTGATGACTGACTGATGATGGGTCAACAGCGCCAGAATCCTGCCGCCGAAAAAGGACAAACCCAATACAAACAACAGGACGGCGGCGAGGTTCCAAACCAGCGCCAGTCCCAATGAGCGGCGCACTGCCGCGCGGTCGCCCGCCCCCTCGTAATTGCCCGCCAAACTCTCCAGGGCATAAGCGAAACCGTCGATGAAGTAGGCGGCGGTATTAAGCACCCGGAAAAGCACGGTGTTGGCGGCCAGCAAGACTTGCCCAAACGAGGAGGACAGGTTGGTAAACAAGAAAAAGGCGCTAATCAGACAGAAGCTACGCACGAAAATGTCGCCCTGCAAGACCAACAAAGGTCGAAAATCCGCCCAATGCCGCAGCCAGCGCCACTGAAAAGGGACATGGTCTTCGCGCCGGCGCCACACCAAGAAGAGGCCGACGGTCACCGCGAGGTATTCCGCGCACATGGTCGCCAATCCGGCGCCAAAAGCGGCCCATCCAAAGCCAAAAATAAACAGCCAGTCGAGGAAAATATTGGCACCGTAAAGCACAGTCGAAAAAATCAGCACAGCGCCCACTTGGCGGCGACCAAGCAAGCGGCCGACCAAAACATAGCCAACTAAGGTGGCGGGCGCCGACCAAATGCGGGCATAAAAATAGCTCAAACCGGCGGCCTCAACGGCGGGCTCGCCTTGCATTAGCGCAAAACCCAAACGGCCGAGCGGCACTTGGAGCAGCACCAAACCCAAGCCCAAAATCAGGGCGGTCGCCAATGACCGCGCTAACACCTGGGCGGAGGCGGTATGGTCGCGCGCACCATAGGCCTGGGCGGTAAGCGCGGTGGTGCTCATGCGCAAAAAACCGAAAGACCAGTAGCAATAATCGAAAATTAGACTACCAAGCGCAACGCCGGCTAAAGGCGTCACCGCTTCCAAATGCCCCAATAAAGCCATGTCAATCAGGCCGGCCAGCGGGACGGTAAGATTGGTCAAGATGTTGGGAAGCGCGAGCTTGAGAAAATCACGTTGGCTGGGCTGAGCCATGATGCCACCTTCACGACACAAAGTAAGCCGCAAAGGTATCATGAAGGTCGGCGGGGTGCGAGTCTTGACCTGCTCGCACCAAGCGATCTTAACAAAAGGCACATTGGCCCAAGCTGGTGACGACTTGGGCCGCTATGGGCCGCACAACGACGGCGGTTAGAGGTGGATCAGCACTCGTATAGATCGTCGGCGACAGCGCCGGCGCCAACACCATAAGCAAAATGGTGGGTTTGGTTCCACGCGATCATTTGGTAAGGACCGTCTTCGTAAATCCGCTCAAAAACAGCATAGCTGCCGTGAGCCATTGAGAAACGCTTCGCAGCTTCAAGCGGTAAATCAAGAACGGCACAGCACAACACCCGCAAAACCGCGTCCTGAAGCACAAGAGCAATGGTTTCGTCGCTGTTGGTCTGCTGCACAATGTTGGCGAGATCATGGTAAGCGCGAGCATAAACCTCACGCAAAGACTCGCCGCCAGGGGTTGGAAAATCGGGATCAGTCAACCAAGCTTCGTAGCGACGCCGGTCCTCGTGGCGGATGTAGCTTATGCGACGATCCTCCCACTCACCGAAATCCATGGCGTGAAAACCGGCGACGGGATGAGGCGAAAGGTGGTGTGCTTCGGCCAGAGGTAACGCGGTAGAGACGGCGCGCTTCAACGGACTGAGAGCCAGGAAAGAAATGCGGTATTTGTCCAGTGCATGGCCGAGGGCCGACGCTTGGTAATAACCATTTTCGTTGAGATCGACATCCATGCGACCCAAGAAGGTTTCGCGCAAGAAGTAGTCGGTTTCTCCGGGCCTGATAAAAATCAACCTTGGCATATCCTTACCTCCAAAAGATGAGGACACCTAGACCAACAGTTGTCGATCAAGATTGAAAACCTGGTGTGACGGTAGTTGAGATACGGTTTCGTCAAACAGCGAAGGATGGCTGATGGTGGGGGAGTCGGTGTCGCGAGGCCGAACCAGGAATCTGCGAATAACCGCTCTGCGGATTTTTGAAAAACATTGCCGTTGCGGAAAACCCTGTCTAAGTCTCCATACGGATCAAAGACGTTGGAGCTTTAATGTAAATCGAATTTTCGACGAGAAATGTAGCATTCCGCTATCTAGGGCTACAGTCTAGCAGGGGTTTTGCTATTCGTGAAAAGGAAGTTAACACAAAGGGAGTTTTTACTTAAAAAAAATCACAGGCGTAAGCGAGACGAGACAAGGTGGCGGCGACCTGGCTACCACAAGCCGTGCAAAGGACGACCGAGAGCATCCAGCCAGTCGACCGAAACCCGTAACGCGGCTTGAAAAGCCGGCTTACCACGCCTTCAAAACCCCCTTACACCGGCAATCGCCCGGCGTTAAAGAAGCGCGCACTTCGTCCCGAAAAGCGCCTCGGCTCGGGTATAATCGGGCCGGTCGGCGCAACGAGGATCGCGCCGAATCCGTGAACGGCCCACCTGGAACGTGACACCCTCGGGGAGCACCGATCACGCCGTTCTTCCTGGACCGCCGGCCTTGCCACCGCCAAAAAAGACTGGTTTCGTGTCGCTTATCCGTCCTAGACTGCATGGGTTCTCGACGCGCTTCGTTTGGAGCAGTGGTTTAATCGCAAGGCCGAACAACACCGATCACACCTCTTTTTCCTCACCGTCTGCTCAAAAAAAACCGCGCCGCTTACGGCCGCGAATTCATCCCCACCCGACTTTTTCGCCTTAGGTCGGGTTTCGCTCAGGAGGCGAAGTCTCATGTCCGATTCACCTGTCCGCGTTCGTATCGCCCCATCCCCTACCGGCTCACCGCACGTCGGCACCGCCTACATCGCGCTTTATAATTATTGTTTCGCCAAAGCCGCCGGCGGCCGCTTTGTCCTTCGCATCGAGGACACCGACCAAAGTCGCTCCAAACCCGAGTACGAAACCATGATTCTCGACGCCTTGCGCTGGACCGGCTTACAGTGGGACGAAGGTCCCGATGTGGGCGGAGAATTCGGCCCATACCGTCAAAGCGAACGGACCGATATCTACCGTCGGCACGCACAAATCCTGATCGATAAAGGTCATGCTTACAAGTGCTTCTGCACCGAGCAGCGCCTCAACGAATTGCGTGAACAGCAACGCGAAGCGGGCGGCCACTTGGGCTACGACGGCCTCTGCGCCAAGCTGAACGCGACAGAGATTCAAGCCAACGAAGCCGAGAATCGCCCCTTTACGGTGCGCATGAAGGTCCCCGAAAGCGGCAGCCTGGTTGTCAACGACCTGCTGCGCGGCGAAATCACTTTTGATTACGCGACCATTGACCACCAGGTCTTGCTCAAATCCGACGGCTTCCCCACCTACCATCTCGCCAACGTAGTCGACGACCATCTGATGGAAATCACCCACGTGTTGCGCGGTGAAGAATGGTTGCCCAGCTTGCCCAAACACGTGTTGTTATACCAGTACTTCGGTTGGCAGCCGACTCAAGTGATTCACTTGCCACTGCTGCGCAACGCCGACGGTTCCAAACTCTCCAAACGCAAAAACCCCACCTCAATCCTTTACTACCGCGACTTGGGCATCATCCCCGAAGCACTGGTCAACTTCCTCGGTAACATGGCCTACAGCCAACCCGACGGCAGTGAGATCTTCAGCCTCGACAAGATGGTCGACGCCTTCGACATTCAGCGCATCAGCCTCGGCGGCCCAATTTTTGACATCGACAAGCTAACCTGGGTCAACGGCCAACACCTGCAAAACCTACCCGCCGAAGCCCTGGTTCAGCGTTTGGTCGCATGGCGCTACAACGCCGATTTCCTCAATCAACTGATGCCGTTGATGACCAAACGATTGACGACTCTCGGCGATTTCAACAAATACTGCGACATCTTCTTTTTAAGCGAAATCACCGTCGACAGCGGCGCGGTAACGCCCAAAGGTAAAGAAGCGGAAGACACCCGCGACTTCCTGCAGAAATTTGTATGGGAGCTGGAAACGCTGGTGCAGTTCGACCGCGACGCGGTCGAACAAGCCTTTCGGGTCGTCGGCAACTTGCACGGGTGGTCGATGCGCGAAACCACCCACGCGGTGCGCTTGGCGGTCACCGGCAAAACGGTGGTACCACCGCTGTTTGACAGCATGGCGATTATCGGGAGCGATTTATGCCGCAACCGTATCCTGTCTACCATCAATCAGTTAGGCCCCCTGGGCAAAAAGAAACTCAAAAAGTTTCGCGAAAGCTGGGACCGCGCACGGGCGGCTTATACCGAGCCAACCACCTAGTCGGTAACGGCCGCGTCTAAGGCGCGGCCGGTTCTCCCAAAGGCCAAGCCGCCACTTCACGCCAGCCGTCAAAATCGTGCCAGCCACCGGCACCCGGCGTAACCAAGGCCAAGCGGTCAAAACACAACACTCGCGGGCAATGCTGCGCAAACCAAGCTTGTTCCCGCTCGGCCAAAACCTGCTTGGCGGCATCGTCCAAGGGCGCATAGAGCAAACTCAAGTGGGGCTTGAGACGATAGTTCTTGGGGTTGCCCAAATCAGAGAGCACCTGCTCAAACCACAACGCTAACGGCAGCGTCGTGTTGAGGGCCAAAAACAGTGTTTGAAACAAAAAATCCCCACGTGTTAAGGCGGAGACTTCAAGCGCCGTCGGCGCCAAAGCACGCGCCAATCGCGCACATATGGCGGTCAAGCCGGCATCGATCACGGCTCTGCCACCGTAAGCCGTCACATGCGGCGCAAAGTGGGGGGCGGCGAACTCATCGGCCAAAGCGTTAAGGCGCGGCGCCAGCAAGGCGGTTGCCTCCCCTTCGGGAAGCAACCACAAGGCGTAATCCCAAGCGACCACGTTAGCGACGCTCGGTGCCGATCTCGATGACTTTCAACAGATTGGTACTGCCGGAGGTCCACAGGGGATAACCAGCGGTGAGGATGGCTACGTCGCCGGTCCGCACCAAACCCAGTTCGGTAATACGGTTCTCGACTTCACCAAACATCTCCTCAATGGTGGCCGGTTTTTTGAGAAGAATCGGCACAATCCCCCAAAAAGCGCGCATCCGACGGGCGATATGCTCGTGAATCGTGGCGCCGACAATAAAGGTGTCGGGGTGCTTTTTGGAGAGCTTGAGCGCCGAATATCCGGAATTGGTGAAGGCCACCAGCAAACGCGCGCCCATTAGGCCGGCGGTATGGAATGCCGCGGTGCTGACACCATCGGGAATGTGGTGGATGCTTCCCTTGGGCATGGTCGGCGCTTGATAACGGTAAACCGCATGGTTTTCAGCTTCTTGGGCAATTTTAGCCATCATGTCGACAGCCTCAATTGGATAAGCTCCGGCGGCGGTTTCAGCCGACAACATGCAGGCGTCGGTACCGTCGAGAATGGCATTGGCGACATCGGAAGCCTCGGCGCGAGTCGGCACGGGAATTTCGATCATGCTCTCCAGCATCTGGGTCGCGGTAATGACGAACTTACCCGCCATATTGGCACGCATGATGATTTCTTTTTGCAGCAACGGCACCCGTTCGGAACCAATTTCCACACCCAAATCACCCCGTGCCACCATCACACCGTCGGAGTGGCTGATAATGGGAATCAGTTCATCAATCGCTTCGGGTCGCTCAATTTTGGCAATGCAGAAGAGGTGATTTTTGCCAAAGGCGTCGGCTTTTTCGCGCACTTGGATCATGTCTTGGGCATGACGCACAAAGGAGACCGCGACGAAATCGACTTGCAAATCAACCGCCATGCGCAAATCGTTTAGGTCTTTTTCGCTAAGCGAGGGCGCGGTAATTTTGGTGTCGGGCAGGTTGATCCCCTTGCGCTGTTTGAGCAAGCCGGGAACCACGACGGTGGTCGTCACCACGCGGTCGGCCACACCCTCAACACGCAGGCCGATTTTACCGTCGTCAATCAAGATCATTTCGCCAGGCTGAACGTCTTCGGCGAAATACTCGTAGGTGGTGTAGAGAAGGTCCAGACTGCCCACACCGTTCCCGGTGGTAATTCGAAGCTTTTGTCCAGGCGTCAGTTGAATCGGCTCATTCAAACGGCCCAGACGAATCTTGGGACCTTGTAAATCGAACATAATCGGCAGAAAAATCCCTAGATCCGCCGCAACCTCGCGTACCAAACGCACCAGGGCGGCACGATCCTCGGGCTCACCGTGTGAGCAGTTGACGCGGGCTAAATCCATGCCCGCTTCCATCAGTTCTTTGAGTTTTTCACGGCTGTTGACCGCCGGCCCCAAAGTACAGACGATTTTGGTTTTGCGTTTCCTTTTATTAGGCGTTACCCCGGCCATAGTTGCTCCTCATTTTTTGACTGGCTGTGACCTGTATCGATGCACTGAAGAAGATGTGGGAAGCGAGGAAGACGCGGCGCCCGACAGGGGCCGATTCCGCCGCGAAGATAGCTTAAAAAAGCGAAAGAACCATGGTTCCTTCGGCAACCGATCCTGGCACCTCAGCCTAACGGGGGTTTTGTTGATCACCTTCCCACCCATCCGACGGCGTCCGCAACCAAGCGGCGTAAAGAAATCGAGAGACACTGGAAAAAAAGATCGCACAGGCCCCGCTACCATGCAACCCCTTCGTGATGCAAAAGCGTTTTGCCTGCCGTATCAACGACATCATCCTTATGCAAAACAACTTAAAGCGAGACACTTAGCCGCTCTACCTGAGGCGAAAGCGGCGCCTTGCCGGCAACGCGAAAACACGGCCAAAACAGCCTTGTCAGCGCGGGCCCGCAAATCCGCGCCATTGTAGCACACCCCTGGTGACGGGCTGTATCGCCGAACCGCTTCCGCGCTTCGCCACCAATCAAACCTTGTTGCCGAAAAACTAAAAGTGTTATTTTAAGAGGCAGGTATCGTTCCCCAATCGCCTTGATCCCCCGCGGTACGCATCAGGCTTGACAACAAAGGCTTGATGCGGGACAACTTTGTCTCCAAATGCAAGGCTGCGTCAATCGTGAATCCAATGTGCGAGTAAAATTTTGCATCACAAACTTTCAGAACTAGTTGCCGAACTTATCAACAACAACATCGATCTTCAGTTTGCAAAAAAAGAACTGGAGTCAACGTATATTCAACAGATCTTAAAACAACACAACGGCAACATCGGCCTCTCGGCGAAAGCCCTGGGCATGCACCGCAACACCCTCTCTAAACGCATTAAAGACCTTAAAATCACCGTCAGCCTCGACGAGGCCTAGACACACACATGAGTTCGCCATGAAGCCCCACTTTCCCAGCACCCTCATTAAACGTTTGGTCCTTGGCAGCGGCACCCTTTGTCTCGCCGCCACCGGCTCTGCCTGCTTTGAACGCCAAGCCACCATCGACCCAAGCATCTTGCAACTTCAGGAACGGATCATCCTGCTCGAACTCAAAATCAAAGAAGCGGAAAGCAAGATCTCAGCGCTGCAACAAGACACCCCGAACAGCGGCCACACCGCCGCAACTGATGCTGAAGCCTTTAAAGACCAACAGGTTGCGGGCACTCCCGATCAACCTCAAGCGGCGACCGGCCATCTCGCAACAAACGAATCGACACCCGAACAAGCAACGGAAGCCGACAACGAGATCACCCAAACAGCGAGCACCGAGACACCCGAAATTGGCACCATGGACACGCAAGATATCCTCGCCGAGAACAGCCACGAGCACGCGCCGGAAAAAGACGCCCACACCCCTGACACTGATGACAAACCGGCCCCCTTGGTAGAAATGGGCGTTTACGACGTCGACAGCAAATACCAAGAAGCTTACAGCCACTACAACAACCGCCGCTACAGCGAAGCCAAGGCCATATATCAAAACATCGCCGAAAACCACGGCGACCACAAGCTCGCACCCAACGCCTATTATTGGTGGGGCGAAGTCGAATACGACCGCGGCAATTACAATCAAGCAGTCCTCGCCTTCCAGCGCCTGCTGGACCGCTTCCCTAAATCGCACAAGGTTCCCGATGCACTGCTTAAACTCGGCAAATCACGCGAAAAACTCGGCCAAATCAGCGAAGCACGTGAAGACTACCAGCGCGTTATTGATCGCTATCCAGACAGCCGCGCCGCCACCATCGCCGAGTCCTGGCTGTAACAGACACCACCGCGCTCCATATAATAATGTACTGATCCTCGCCGGCCATGCGCGCCAAACAGGACACACCGGACGATGGCTAGCACACCGGCAAAACCATGGACCCATCCACCGGATCGAAAACCCCGCCGGCTCTTCGCCCCATCGCCAAATCAACGGGGCACCTAGACCCAAAACAAACAGCCAAACGCGACCGGCACCGCGCGGCAAAAAAGGGCCCTAAACAACAAAAGCCGCCCTTGGGGCGGCTTTTGTTGTGAAGGCTTGATGGTGGAGCCAAGGGGGCTCGAACCCCTGACCTTTGCACTGCCAGTGCAACGCTCTCCCAGCTGAGCTATGGCCCCATCAAGCGACAGGCGTTAGATTACTTGATTTCCCCCTGAGGCACAAGAAAAAAAAATAAAAAAAATTCAATTTGCGCTAACCCCCTTACCCAGCAAGGGCTTCTGCGCACACAACAGGGCAAAAAACCAGATCAAAGACAGCGAATACGCAAAAAAAAACGCCGCCATCCCGAAGGAAGGCGGCGTTTTTTTTAAGTCAACCGTGCGACCTAGTAGTACTTCTTCTTACCAGGCTTGCCTTGGCGCGCTTTAAACTTGGGGTTGGTTTTGTTGATGATAAAAGTAACCCCGCGGCGGCGAACGACTTTGCAGTCTTTGTGGCGATTCTTAACGGTTTTAATGGAATTAACAACTCTCATTTCAACGGTTCCTTATGCACTTAAAGGGTGGAGATTCAACAGAGCTCGACAAAAGCCGAGCGGGCGGACTACCAAGAAGACTTGGTAACACCAGGGATCAAACCGGCAAGGCCGAGTTCACGGAACTTATTACGGCAGAGACGGAATTTGCGGTAGTTCCCGCGAGGACGACCGGTAACTTCACAGCGCATACGAATGCGGGTGGGAGAGGCGTCACGAGGGATGTTACGGAATTTGCGCATCGCTTCTTCGCGTTCTGCGTCGCCAACATCAGGATTGTTGATGATTTTGAGCAACTCAATGCGACGTTCGCGATACTTTTCGACCATCTTTTGACGGTGAATGTTTCTGGCAATTTTTGACTTTTTAGCCATTTGTGCTCCTAATTGTCACTTCAAAGCGTAATCTTTGCGTCCTGTAAAAGGATTCTGGAGAAAAAATAGTGGAAAACCAAATGAGGAAGCGTAAATAACGGTGGCTTCGACTCTTTTCTGAAACGTGGCGGGGGTTTTATGCATCGCGCTAACGGCCGCCAATTTTTCCACAACCTGCTCATACTAGCACAAGCAAGACAAGGTGTCACGCGTTAGTTTTTACATTTTTTAACGGTCGTCGCAGGGCAAGCGCAAAAGCGCGTCTGCAGTCATTCGCGAGCGTCTCGCAAGCTGTTCGCGAGCGACTTCACCCTAAAAAATATTTCGTCCACTACAATCGGGACAGTCGTGACGGCCCTGTTTCGACGGGAATCGCAACCGAAATCCCGTCGGCAAGACGCACCAGCTTAACACAGACCGGCAACCCAACCCAATAGAGACGGGCGCTCAGCAGCCAACGACGCCGCCCAAGACAGGTCTCACCAGGCCTGCACCGCTCGGCAACGACCTTTGCTTTTCGCACCGTCGCCCCCTCCGCGCTTTGCCATTCTCCCAACCTAATATATATTGTTGAAAGCAAGAAAAACGAAGTTGCAGGAGGGACTGCACGGCAATGACTCAGTTCGATGAACATGTGGAAGTCATCCCCGAAACCAAAAAGCAGGTTAAGGTTCCCAAGAAATACAAGGTCATCCTACTTAACGACGATTACACCAGCATGGAATTCGTCATTTTTATCCTAGAGACCATTTTTCACAAGACCCCGACTCAGGCAAAAAGTTTGATGCTGGCGGTTCACAACACCGGCAGCGGCGTTGCGGGTGTGTACTCCTTCGAAATTGCGGAAACCAAGGTGGCCATCGTCACCGAAACCGCCAAGGCGAACGAATACCCATTGCGCTGCGTGATGGAAGAAGAGTAATCGGGCAAGGCGATTGCGCCTTGCCACTCTTCAACCACGGGCCGATCCGGCCCCCTAGCAGCCGACTCTGAGACGGACCGGTCGCGACAGATGGTCGCATCGGTTAGGGACCCATTCGGAGGGATTCATGATTAGCAAAGATTTAGAGCGTGCGATTCACATGGCGTACAGCGACGCAAAACGCCGCAATCACGAATTTTTTACGTTAGAACATCTTCTTTATGCCTTGATCCAAACGCCCAAAACCCGCGAAATCCTCACCCACTGCGGTGGCGATGTGGACAAGTTGCGCAAGGATCTGGAGACCTATTTAATCGAACAAATTGAAGCGTTACCCGCCGCGGTTGAACAGGATCCCCAGCAGACCTTGGCCATCCAGCGCGTCTTGCAACGGGCCGCCCTACACGTCCAATCCTCTGGTCGCGACGAAATGGACAGCGGCAATGTGCTGGTCAGCATGTTTCGCGAAAAAGACTCTCACGCGGTCCACCTGCTCGAGAAACAAGGCATCCGGCGCCTCGACGTGGTCAGTTACATCTCACACGGCATTTCCAAAGTAGAAAACGGCCCTTATGAGTTGGAGGAAGTCGGCGAAGACGACCAGGAAAGCAGCCCTAAGGGCAATCCCCTGGAGAGCTTTACCGTGGATTTGGTCGCGCTGGCCGCCGAAGGCAAAATCGACCCGCTCATCGGCCGCGACAAGGAAGTGCGCCGTACGATTCAGGTCCTGTGCCGACGCAAGAAAAACAATCCTCTCTACATTGGCGATCCCGGTGTCGGTAAAACGGCCCTGGCCGAAGGATTGGCGCTCCACATTCACAACGGTGCCGTGCCCGAAGTGCTTAAAGACGCCAAAATTTTTGCGCTTGATATGGGCGCTTTACTAGCCAACACCAAGTTTCGCGGCGAATTTGAAGCCCGTCTCAAAGCGGTCGTCAAAGCACTCCAAGAAATCGAACACTCGATTTTGTTCATCGACGAGATTCACACCATCGTCGGTGCCGGCGCGACCAGCGGCGGCAGCATGGACGCTTCCAACATTCTCAAGCCGGCTTTGGCCAGTGGTGAACTCAAGTGCATTGGTTCAACCACCCACGAAGATTACCGAGCCAGCTTCGAAAAAGACCGCGCCCTCGCCCGACGCTTCCAAAAGATCGACGTGAATGAACCAACCGCAGGCGAAACCTACCAAATTCTGCTGGGTCTCAAACCAAAATACGAAAAACACCACAGCGTGACCTACGCCAACGAAGCGCTGCGCGCCGCCGCCGACTTAGCGGCCAAACACATCAACCACCGTCACTTACCCGACAAAGCAATTGACGTGGTTGATGAAGTTGGTGCCGCACAACAACTGTTACCGGCCGACGAACGTCGCAACAACATCGAAGTAACGGACATCGAAACAGTGATTGCGGAAATGGCCAAAATCCCGCCGAAAACCGTTACGACGACGGAAGGTGAACGCCTGAAAAACCTTGAGCGCGACCTTAAGTTAATGGTCTACGGGCAGGATGAGGCGATCAACGTCCTGGTGCGCGCCATCGTCATGAGCCGCTCCGGCTTGCGCAGCGGCGACAAACCGGTTGGCAGCTTCCTCTTTACCGGGCCAACCGGCGTCGGTAAAACCGAGGTAGCCAAACAGTTGGCGCACATTCTTGCGGTCAATTTTGTCCGCTTCGACATGAGCGAATACATGGAGAAACACTCGGTTTCGCGTTTGATCGGCGCGCCTCCGGGTTACGTGGGCTTTGATCAGGCCGGTTTATTGACCGATGCGGTCAATAAGGCGCCTTACTCGGTGATCCTGCTCGACGAAATTGAAAAGGCCCACCCCGACATCTTCAATATTTTACTGCAGGTGATGGACCACGCTTCCCTCACCGATCACAACGGCAAAAAGGCCGACTTCCGCAATGCGATTCTGATCATGACCAGCAACGCGGGCGCCGGCGAAATGGCGGCGGGTGCGATTGGCTTCGGCGGCAACGAGGCCGGCACGAAGTCCAAAGGCAAACAAGCTCTGGAAAAATTGTTTACGCCTGAGTTTCGCAACCGCCTGGACGCCACCATCCATTTCAACCACCTCTCGCCCGACGTCATGGAACGCGTGGTCGACAAGTTCATTAGCGAACTGGACCACCAACTGCTCGACAAAGGCGTGCAACTGCGCTTAACCGATGCGGCCCGCGCTCACCTCGCGGTGCTCGGCTACGACAAAGCATTTGGTGCCCGTCCACTGGGACGTGTGATTGACCAACGCCTAAAACAACAGCTCGCCAGTGAATTGTTGTTCGGCGCCCTAAAGGACGGCGGCACGGCGGTAATCGACATGGTCGACGGCGAGTTAGCCTTCACCTTCGAAATCGAAGAGCCACCGCACCCCTCCAAAAAAACAACACCGGAAGAAGAAACCCCTACGGTTTAAATGAAGCGAGCGCAGGCGGTCAGCGGACCGTCTGCGCGGCTTAGTTCGCGAGCGCGTCGTCGGGTTCGGGCAAAATCCAGCCTTTGGGCGACCAACTATCGCGTTGCCGGCTCAAGTCCACCTCGGGATCAATCAAGCGGTGAGCGCGGCGACCGTTGAGCGAAACCCAGACATCGGCGTAAACCGCCACCTCACCGCCCAGCTTGGCACGGTAAACATCGGCAATTTGGTGGGCGAACTGCAAGATCATGTCCGGCTGAGTGGCCGCCATTTTTTCTTGCTGCGGTGTCAGCCAATCCCGTGGCCAAACGCGGTAGGTTTGACCGTCTACGCTAACAACGCGGAATTCGGCGTGGCCGGTTTTCTCAACCAACATCACGCGCCAAGCAAACCGAAAACCCTGTTCGTGCCACAACACGTTGCCTGGATAGGCGAGGAACCGCAAAGGCGTGAACACTTGCCACACGACAAAACAAGCGGCCAACACCAGCAACGCGGGTCGGGTCGGGGTCAGGGCCGGTAGGTGCGGTTCCGCCATATCGCAACCCAAGCGGCGCAACAGACGACGCGGCCAGTCAGCCGCGAAGAACACGGTGGTACACACCATCATCACCCACGGAAAGACCCCAATGGGAAACAGCAAAGCCGTCATGCCGTGGAACAGCAACACGGTCAAATAGGCAGACACCCGCGTCCGTCGCCAAAGCAGAAAAAACGGGATGGTCAGGTCGTACACCATGCCGGCCCAGCTCATTAGAAGCGCGGTCTCGTGATAGGCAAACAGGGGGCCCAACAACGGCAGCTCACCACGAACGCGCAACCAAGTCGCCAATGGTTCCGCACGCAGCAACCAATCGCCGTCAATCTTGGCAAAACCTGCAAACACATACAAAACCGCCATTTGGAACTGCAGCAGCCACAGGTGACCGCGCTTGGCGGGCGCAGCGGCAACGCGACCCCACAACCGATCCAACGACCACGTGCGATGCGCCGGCACAAAGAGGAGCAACAACGCCATGAGGCTGACGAAATAGTAGTGGTTCAAATAATTGGTTTTGTCGAGCGCTTCGACATACAAAAACGACAGACTGAACAAAGCCAGGGCGGGACGGTAGAGCCAACCGCAGGCAACCAACAACGCCGCCCCAATCCAAAGCCCAAAGACAGCCAGCATCCCGGCATGCGGCAAGGGCTGCAGCCAGTCGAAGGCTACAAAAGGAAAAAAGAGCTTGGGCACGGCGTAAAACTCGTAGACCCAGCCCTTCATCAAAAAGCGCACACCGGAAAGCGCCATCATCAATCCAAAAATGATGCGAAAAAAGGCCAGAGAAGCGCCGTCGACCGACTGATCGGCGGCCGCGCGAAAGCGATGCAAGCCCTCGCACGGCGAAATCATCTTAGTCACCGTCGTTATCATTGAAGGTAATGGTCACCCCCAATACGTTGGCGAGGTCGACCTTGATCAGTACGATCAAAGCTTGCAACTCCTCGATGCACACGGCAACCTGATCGGAATTTTGGGTTACAGCCAGCGAAAGTACGTCATTGGCTTGACGCATGGCGGCCAGCGTGGACAACGAACGGGCCAATGACGCGACAATGTCGTCGGCAAGCACCTGATCGCGCTCGGCCAGATACTCGTGCAACCCGAAACCGGTGCCGGAACCGCTGTCACCCAGGTACAACCACTGCACCATTTCCAAATTGGCCTGAATGTAGGCGGCGGAGGAATGACTGTAAGGTGCTTCAACGGTCTCAGGGCGTGGCGCGCCGCCGGACTCTAGCCCGTAAGGTTTGCCGATTTTGGTGTTTTTGACCTGCTCCAACTGAAACGCCAGTTGGTTGACCATCGCGGAAAGAGCCGCATGAAAGGACGGATACAGGGTGGTCCCCTTGAAGGCGTCGACCCACTGGGTGTGGAACGCCTCGCCGTCTTCGGCCCAAATGGCGGCCAGTTGATCGGCGACGCGTTTGATGTCGCTCGCCATTGCAGCTAGGTAAGCGCGTGCATCGGCTTGGTCGGCAGCCGTCAAGTCGCGGCCGTGGGGCCCGTGCAACAGGTACTCCATGGCCGGGAACCCCTTTCCCGCGACACCTAGCTCGGCAAAGTCCTGCTGGGAGACGGTGGCCCAATCGGCCAGGGTTTGGTCAATCGTATGGGGTCGGGTCGGCCAAAAATGGATTTGCCGCTCGAGCCGTTGCTCTTTGGCCGGACCGAAGTGACAGCTTTCCAAACGCTGCCAAGCCAAGGCCGCTTGCAAGTGACGGTCCCGGACAGTCGCAAGGGCGTCGGCCGTCGGCGCGGCCGTCAAATCGTCGGCAGCCACGCGTAATTCGTCGGCACGCGCCACAAAGGCGTCCACGGCGCCTTGCATCACCTGGCCTTGCGCGCTGAGCATTTTCTCAGCCGCACTGGGTTGGTTGGTAGGCGGTGGTGTCGTGGTCTCACCGCCACCACCGCCGCCACCGCAATTAAACAGCGCAACCGAAACGATCAGAAGGCCCGCCAATGCGAGCCACGGAATTAGCTTTTTTTGAATCAAGGTGCACTCCTCAGTATGGAGACAGAAAAGCGCCCGATCAAATAACGGGCGCTTTTGGGTTAAAGGGATTTAACAAAAGCCACCAAGTCGGCTCGTTCAGCGGCGGTCATGGCGCGAAAACGCTGCTTGGCGTCTTCAGCCTCGCCACCGTGCCACAGGATCGCCTCTGCGACGCCACGCGCACGACCGTCGTGCAATAACTCAATGTGGCCGTTGACGGTTTCCAGCAAACCAATCCCCCACAAGGGCGGCGTGCGCCACTCGCGGCCGTCGGCGCGAAAATCAGCACGGTGATCAGCCAAGTCTTCGCCCATGTCGTGCAGCAACAAGTCGGTGTAGGGCCAGATTTTCTGGGCGGAAACTTCCGGGAACGCGGCGATTTCAGCCGTGGTATAGCTGGGCACGTGGCAGGAAATACACTCAGCCTCATAGAACAACTTCTTGCCAGACAAGATATTAGCTGCGCCAACATCGCGTCGCGCGGGCACAGCCAGCGTTTGCGAGTAGAAGGTGACCTGATCCAACAGGTGCTCGCTCAACTCGGGCGATCCACCGTTAGGCGTATCGGCACAGTCCCCTTGGCCTTCACCGCAGTTTTCGCCGGGAAACAAATTCGAGGTAATGCCGATGTCGCCCAGGAAAGCACCCGCCGTTTGTTGCCGCAGGTTGGGTTGGTTGGCTTTCCAACCAAATCGACCCATGCGTGTCTCACCGTCGATCGCACTCCAAACGAAGTTGGCGCGACCGGAGATACCGTCACCATCGTCGTCATTTTCATCGACATTGGCCAGAAGGTCGGACTCAGCAATCGCCTCAAGCAGACCTAAACCAATCATGACCGGCGCAACCCGTGGTGATACAGCCAAATCGTCTCCTGGCTCGCCATAAGCCCAATCGTAAATTTCGATGGCGGGGCGACGCAAGGTGTACGCGGTGTTGTCGCCATAACGACCGGGCACCTCGCTGTAAGTGACACGCGTTTTGGCTTCGCCGGCGACACCCGGCACCGACAACTCATTTAACTGATCACCGTAAGTGGGGTGTGGATTAGGGCCGCCGTGTGCGTTTTCGCCGGGAATACTCAAGCGCAGCAACATGGAAACCATGGCCTCATCCACCGCCGGCGGTCGGCCACGCCCGTCACGCAAGTGGCAAGACGAACAGGAACGCGCGTTAAACAATGGACCCAAGCCGTCACGACCTTCTGTCGAGGCCGGAGCAATCACCCAATTCTGTTCAAAAAATGAGTTGCCGACCAAAAAGTCGGTGCGTCGTTCGGCCGACATGTTGCGCGCTGAAAAACCAAATGCGTTGGGACTGGTATCAAATACCGTGGTTTCACCGCCCGCAAGCTCCTCGCCCTGTTCAGGCGCGGTAAAACGCGGATCGGGCGGTTCCGGTGTAACAACCGGCGTCTCGCCACCCCCTGACGAACAAGCCGCCAACAATAAAACCAAAAAGAAGCCCGCCAATAAGGCGGACCCCTGTTTTTTCAGGACTTGCTTTTTCATCGCGGCCTCACTCTTCCAAGTTCAGCGTGATATCGAGCGCTTCGGCAGTGCTGACAAACATGGTGGTCAGCGCGCGCAATTCGTCAATGGCGCCTTGAACGGAAGGACGTTTTTCCGGGTCTTGAACGGCGGTATCAAAAGGCGCAGGAATTGCTGTACAGCTATCAACGACCTGCTGAAGCTGAGCAACTACGCGGCTATTAAGGTCGGCGTCGACCACCGCCATCAAATCGTCGAAGCCGGGACCGTCGTGAACCACGCCGCTAGATGTTTCGTAGCGACCCAGATAGACGTTCTGCAAAGACTTGGCGTTCATAAGGATATCAACGTGGGTGTTGTCACTAAAACAACTGTGTTCGTCTTCCTGCTCACGCGTGTCCATGGCAACCGACATGCGTTCGCCGGCCAGTTCGGCACCACACAAGCTGCCGATACCAACCAAAATGTTGCGCAAGGCTTGGGCGTCGTCGACAAAAGAAGCACGGTAGTTATCGGCGCTGTCGGGCGCCCAGGCAGCGACTAAAAATTCGAGGTCTTCAACCAGCATATCGGTGGTTAACGACAGGTAAGCCGCACGCCGCTCAGCAAAATCTGCTTGACCGACAACAAAATCTGTGAACGGTCTGTCACCAGGGCCGTCAGCCGACAGATCCTGACCCCACAGCAAAAATTCAATGGCGTGGAAGCCGGTAGCAATGTTGGCTTCGCCGTCTTTTTCGTTAAGTTCACGCAGCAAGGTCGCGGTTAACTCGGGGTAGTTGGCGGTGTCGGCAATGATCCCAGTCGCGGGAAAACCAACCACGTAATCGATGTAATTTTCATCGAGCGGCCAGGCGTTAATGAGGCCTTCGGGACCGTCGACATTATCGATAGGGCCTTCATAGAACCGGAAACCTTCGGTTTGCCCGTAGGGAATCCGCGCGGCCAGCCAGCTTTGTTTGGCGGCGTTGAGCGTTTCGTCAGAAGGGTTTGCCAAAAAAGCTTGAATGGCGCCACGCATGGCTTTCGCGGTCTGCAGCGCATCGCTGTAGTTGGTGTGAACCAAAGAAGCGTAATTGTTAACCAAGTTACTCTTAAGTGCGATCGTGGGATCGACCGTCGGCGGCTGCGTTGTATCGTTGTCGCTGGAAGAGCCGCCGCAGGCAATCAAGAAAAGGGTGGCGACCAGGGCGAGAATAAGAGAAAAGCGAAAGGGGAATGATGGCATGGACGTCCTCAGGCACTAAAAGAATTGAGACTTAATTTCAAAATCAAAGCAAATTTATAGAAGGTTAGCCCACATGTCAAGCCTGTATCTTGGACAAGCGGCCTTAAAAAAAACACCTCAAGCAACTTTTTTCCGACTTCGAGCCCTTTCTCGCACGTTTTAGCCTCACCAGCGCCCCCGTTAAGCAAACGCGGGCCGCTGCCTTGGCCGATGAAAACGCCTGCCGCGCAGCATCGCTAAATCCAGACCAAAGTAAATTATTTACAGCAGCTTACATCCTGCTAGCTCGACCTATTCCGCAAAAGGCTGGATAATGGGTGCCGTGCGCATCGCCGTTCCGCTTGTGCCGACGTCATACTTCGCGAGGATCTGCTTTTGTCCCTTCTCATTGCCAGCATCGTCACCCTTTTCTCCGGCCCGCTTGTCTACGATTTGTTGCCCAAACGCAATCAGTGGCTCAATCTGCTCGACGGCTTCATATTCATTAGTATTGGCGGCCTGGTTCTCGCAATGATTTTGCCCGAGACCCTTAGCCATGGTGGTTGGTGGTCGCTGCTCTTTATGTTGATTGGCTTGCTGTTGCCGTCGCTATCGGAACGCATCTTCCACGGACGCACCCGCGAAACCCACATCGTCGCCCTGTTCTTGGGATTCCTGGGCCTCATGCTGCACGCCATGGCCGACGGCGCCATTCTGGCGCTTCCCGAAGGCCACGACCACCACGGTCATGAGCACGGCGTCAGCGGCTGGAGCATGGCACTCGGCGTGCTGTTACACCGCTTCCCGATCGGCCTCACCATTTGGTGGTTTGTGCGGCCCAAACAAGGTCTTGGCTGGGCCATGGCAACCCTGCTACTAATCGGCGCCGGAACGATTGTCGGCTACGGTGCCGCCCCGCAAGTCATTTCGATGCTTTCAACCGAGGGCATGGCCTGGTTTCAGGCTTTTGTCGGCGGCAGTTTATTGCACGTTGTGTTCCACCAACCTCACGTTCACGAGGACGGCGATCACGACCATCACCACGAAAAAGAAAACCGCTGGTTTGAAGGTGCAGGCAACTTAATCGGTGCGGTGCTCCTCGTTTTTCTGATCACCGAGCACCTCAATGAAGCAAGCAGTCCATGGCTGCTGAAAATGAGCCAGACCTTCGTCGATCTCGCCCGCGAAAGCGCGCCCGCACTTTTGATCGCCTACGTGCTTGCCGGCCTAATCTCAGGCTTTATGCCCGACAGCTATATCAACTGGCTCAAAGGCGGTTCGCGCGCTCGCCAAGCAACACGCGGGATGCTGGTCGGCCTACCACTCCCGATTTGTTCGTGCGGCGTCGTCCCGCTTTACCACACCCTCATCCGCAAAGGCGCCCCGCCGGCGGCGGCGATGGCGTTCTTGATCGCGACCCCCGAACTCGGCCTCGACGCGCTGCTGCTTTCTCTACCCTTGTTGGGCACCGAGATGACCCTGGCCCGCCTGATCGCAGCAGCATTGGTTGCACTCATGGTCGGCATTGCGGCGGGCAGCTTCGCGGTAACCAAACCACAAAAAGAAGAAAAGAAAAGCTGCTGTGCGGGCGCCGCCCACAAACCCAGTTTCAAACAAAAGCTCCAGAAGGGCTTGCGCGAAGGGCTGGTCGACCTGGTCGATCACACCGGCCCCTGGATTCTCATTGGTTTGGCCATTGCCGCCATCGCCGATCCACTGATGTCGAGCGGGATGTTGACGGTGCTGCCCAAATGGGCTGAAATTCCGTTTTTCGCCCTGCTGGGCATGCCGATTTACGTCTGTGCCACCGGCGCCACCCCACTCATCGCAGTATTCCTGCTCAACGGGGTCTCGCCCGGCGCAGCCCTGGCCTTTCTGCTCACCGGCCCGGCCACCAATGTCACCACCTTCGGCGTGTTGGCCGAATTGCACGGCCGTCGCACGGCGGTCACCTTCGGTGCGGTAACACTACTGCTAACGTTGGTGATGGCTTACGCGACCAACGCCCTGCTCACCGATTTTACGCCGGTCGCAGCCACTCACGAACACGCCCATTGGACCTGGTACCAAATCGCAGCTTTACCCATGTTGGCGGGCTTGTATCTGTACTCGCTGATTCGGCGCGGGGCGCGCACCTTCTTCGCCGGCTTGGTTGCTGAAATCAACATCGGCCCCAGTCACGCTCACGATCACTAAACGCGCGCTAAACAGCGGCAAATCCAAAATTAAACGCCGTCGAACGCGGCCAAGGCCTCATGATACGAAGCGTTTAACGGCCCTTCCCGCCGATTTGACGCAATTGGGCGATCAACGCGTCGACCGACTCAAAGCGGTCTTTGGGATTGAGGTAGAAACAACGCTGGATGGTTTCAGACAGCGCCACGGGCACTTTGGGTTCAATCAAATGCGGCGCATCGGGCAGCCCGTTGCCGGCGAACTTGGCCGATGCGTTTTCCTGGCTAAACGGTTCGCGACCGGTAGCCAAGACGTAGAAGGTGGCGCCCATCGAATAAATGTCGGTTTGGAACGTGGCACGATCACCAAGGAACAGCTCGGGCGCCATAAAAGTGGGCGTGCCCCATAACTGCTGGGTTTGGTTGGTGTCGGATACCTGCTTGGCCAAGCCAAAATCCAAAATCTTAACGGTGCGCGATTTGTTGACCATGATGTTGGTCGGCTTGATGTCGCGGTGAATGATGCCCGCTTCATGGGCGTATTTCAAACCGGTACAGGCCTGGTGCCATATCGCCACCATACTTTTGAGCAGGTTTTCGGGTTGGCGCAACGCCAGTTTGTCGAGGGTCGCTCCCTTGACGTACTCCATTACCATGTAGAAACAACCCTTTTCCATACCGGCATCGTAGAGCTGCACGATGTTGGGATGGTTTAGCGAGGCAATTGAGCGGACTTCGCGTTTGAAGAACAGCAAGACCTTGGGCTCGTGGTTGAGCTCGGGGTGCAACATTTTCAACGCCACTTTGCGGTTAAGCCGCGTATCAAGCGCCTTGTAAACACGACCCATGCCGCCTTTACCCAATTCCTTGATAATGCGATAACGGTGCAAAGGGCCGTCGCGCGTTAAATCGTAAATGGACTCATCATCCAGGGTGAGTGTGACTTCCTGTTGATCGCTTTGCGATAGAAACGGATTGCGGACCCGTTTGCGTGCGGATCCGGGAACCTTCGGCGGCGTCGCCACCGCGACAGGGACCGGCATGGGGGCCGGGACCGGTGCCGCCGGGTTGGAAAGCGGCACCTGAGCAACCGGCGTCGGCTGTGTACTTCGCCGTTTTTGCGGGACGGCCTTCATACTGGGATCGGGCAACATGGGTGTCTCAACCAAATGACTCAACGAAGCGGCGATCGATTCGTTTTTGGGACGATAGGTAATGCCGACACGTTGGCCGATGTTTTTGGCCAACTGGACCGCTTCAGCATCATCGGGGTTTTGGTCGGCCAATCGAAAGGCCAATTCAGCCGCGCGTTTAACATCGTCAAGACGCAACAGAACATCGATCACGCGGTGGACCATGGGTTGCAAGATGGGTTCGGTCTCATGACCCTGAATCACGGCCATACCGCACTCTAACGCCTCGTTGAGCCGCTTTTGCTCGGTTAAAATACTGATTATTTTGACGCACTCGACAATTTCCTCGGCATTTTGGCGACCAATCATCCGCAAACAGTCAATCGCCAAGGAGAGCTCGCCAATCATTAGATAGGCGCGTGCGGCACGCACATAATCGCCTCCCTTGCGGAACAATTCAGCCTGCCGGTCTTGGAGTCCCAATTCGGCGGCCATCATGGCGGCACGCTGGTATTGACCGAGCTCTTGGTAACACTGGAGGGCCTTTTCCTCCTCACCCACTTCGAGGAACAGTTCTAGCGCCTTATCAAAACGGCGAATGGCAAAAAAACAATGGGCGGCTTTGCGCTGTAAGTTGCCTTTGAGAAACGCGTGAGCAGCGGCTTCGTGATCGCCCAATTTCTCGTACATGGAACCGGCTTGCGCCCATTCGCCTTGCCGACCCGCCAACTTGGCTTTTTCCAACAAGGCCTTTTCCGCCGCGCCGTGTTTTTCACGGCTATCAATCGAGCTTTGGTAAGCGCCAACCCGTTCAAAAGCCTGAGCCGCCTCAACCGGCATTCCGGCCTTTTCAAACGATTCGCCCGCTTTTTGGTACATTTCGAAACGCTGGTAAACTTTGGCTGATTCCTCGAAGCGCTCCAAGTGGAACAGCGACTCACCCCAGCGCGCCCCCCACTGGGTCACGCGTTCGCGATCCTCAAGGAAGCCACTGGAAGGTTTCATGCGGGCAAAGGCTTCGACGGCCTTCTCCCAATGGTTGCCGAAATAATAGGCGTTGCCGGCACGTAAGTAGTTGCCGACACGGGCGTAATAATCACCACCACGCAAGAAAGCAGCGGCGGCGCGGCCGTGATAACCGCGCTGCACGTATAATTTGCCGGCGCGATAACAGTACTCTTCGCCCAAGCCCTCGAGAATCTTGGCCGCTTTGCCGAGACGCCCTTCTTCGACCAATTGCTCGGCCTTGGCAATTTTTTTACGCGCTTTAGCGTCAGCTTGGGCGGCCATCGTTCCAGAGATGGTTTTTTCAGCGGCCGAAGGCGCACAGCGAATGCGCTGCCAAACCGGCGCGCGATAATAACCCTGCATAACGGCGACACTTAGCAGGACTAGGAAAAAGACATTGGCGGTGGTGGCGTCGGTCTCTAAGGAAAAGCGTGAAATGGCTTCTGTCAATGCAAGCAAACCTTCTAGCTGACTCCCCTCCCCGAGAAACCACATCACCAGTTGGTTAACGTCGATGGCGACCGCAATCAAGCCTACGGCAACGGTGAAAGTCTGCATTAAGCGCGGCACGTGACCCCAACACATGCGCAAACCCCACAAAAAACCGCGACCGATTCCCACGGTTCGATCAAGCAAGATCACAAAGGCGTTGAGCACCAGCAGGTTGAGAATTAAACCAACGTTGCGGCCACCGTAACCAATGATATCGGCCAACCAGGAACCAGGTGTCGCCAAATCAACCAAAAGCTCATTGACTACCGGAACCCCAGACACCGAACAGGTCGCCAGGAAAAGAAACGCCACATATAAAAAGGGGGTGATCCGACTTTGGGGTTCCATTCAACACCTAAACCATTGATCGTTGAACCATGAGAAGAAGGGTTTCGATATGCGAGGCGCTCGAATAGACGCCGCCCGAGGTTCATGAGACCGCGAACACCTCAAACAGGGGACCTACGGTGACAAACCGTCACGCCAGGCCGCGCACCCAAAGCCGTGGCCAATGAGAACGGCAATAACCGGGCCCCACGGACATTCTCAGTTGGGCGCGACGCAAGGCGGGTCAAGGTTCGTTGCAACGAAAGCGTGATCCGACTGAGACTAACGTATCAGCAGTTTAGCAAAAGAACGAGACATCCCGAAGCTGATAACCACGGAAGATCTTGGGAAAAGCTCATTTGTGCGATTATTCAAGTTGGTGAAGACCCGTGGTGAATCCAAACGGCGGCCCGCCCCCGTGAAGATGAATGCCGGTGTCGGCGCAGACAGGCCCACGCGCCGCGCGCCCATGACCGAGAAGTCGGGCAAGTCCCCACGCAGCGGCAACCTGTCCCCAAACACTTGCCGGCATGCGACTTGATCGAAACATCCGCGGGCCCTTGCCACTAAAAAAGCGACCGGGATCGCGTTTCCCCGTCCGCCGTAACGCCTCGCTTTCAGCTATAATCGCCGAGCGAACCCACCTGGAGGACAAACGGTGCTAAACGACCTCAAACGCCGGCTTGAGCAGGCATTTGCCGAGGCCGAGTCCCGGCAAGACGGCGACAACGCCCAATACATTCCTGCCCTTGCCGAAGTCGACCCCAACCTTTTCTGCGCCTGCATTTGCACCACCGACGGCACCATGATCACGGTCGGCGAAGATGAACCCTTTACGCTACAGTCGATGAGCAAACCCTTCCTATACGCCGAGGCCTTGGCTTGCTTCGGCATCGAGAAGGTTCATCAGATTGTCGCGGTCGAGCCTACGGGCAAGCCCTTTGATGCGCTAATTGACGTGGAGTCCGGCTCCAAGCGACCGCATAACCCGATGATCAACGCGGGCGCAATCGCGGTCGCGGCCTTATTTGCCGAGGGTTCGGAACGCGAGCAAGTGCGCCGCCTCGACCACTTGTTCAGCCGTTACATGGGTCGTAAGCCGATCACCTTCGACACGCGCGTCTACCTCAATGAACGCGATACCGCCTTTGGGAACCGAGCCCTCGCGCATTTGCTCAACCATTTCGGCATGCTGCGCGGCGGAGTCGAAGCCGCGCTCGACTTCTATTTCAAAGCCTGTTCGTTGCAACTTCAATGTCGCGACCTGGCGGTTATGGCGGGCACGCTCGCCAATGGTGGCCGCAACCCAATAACGGGTCAAAAAGTGCTGCGCGGCCGTTATTTGCGCGACACGCTTACGGTCACGGGCACCTGCGGTTTGTACGACTACTCAGGTCGCTTTTGGTTTGATGTGGGTGTCCCGGCCAAAAGTGGTGTCAGCGGAGGAATCTTCGCGGTAGTTCCGGGCCGCATGGGCATCGCGGTCTACTCACCGCGTTTGGACAGCAACGGCAACAGTGTCCGTGGTTTGTCATTGTTAAAATCACTTTCACAATCATGCCGTTTCCACATGTTTGACCTCGCCCCCAAGTACGCCGCCAAACCAAGCACCGTTACCGTCAAACGTCCACCGCGTGCCGCTTCACAGGTTCACGAGTGGGCCTTGCAGCGCGCTTTTGACATCGCCCTCTGCAATCGTGCGGGCGCCAACTCTTCCTTCACACCCGACCTCCAGCATATTGCCTCTGATTCGCTCGCGGTCTCGCTTTGCACGGTAGATGGCGAAGAAGCCCATCGCGGTTTGAGCGATCAAGGTTTCTCGCTACAGGCGGCGGCCACCCCGCTTACTTACCTAATGGCGCTTGAACGCTTCGGCATTGACGCGGTCCACCGCAAAATCGGCGTAGAACCCAGCGGGAACCCGTTCCACACCGTGCAGTTGGACCCAAAAACCAATCAACCGCACAACCCCCTCAACAATGCCGGCGCCATGACGGTGGCGGACATGTTGTCGAGCCAGGATTCGGCGCAGCGCCTGCACTTACTCCAAGACGGCCTCAAACGCCTGTGCGGGCGTGGCCTCTGTGACATTGACCTGCCCGCTTTGGCTGCCGAACGCACGGCGGGTGATCGCAACCGAGCTATTGCCTGCCTGCTCAAGAAGTTCGGGCTCATCGACCACCTGGAAGCCGCCCTGGAGTTTTACTTCCTTCAAAACAGTGTGCGTACCAATACCGCGACGCTGGCGCGCATGGCGGCCACCCTGGCGGCGGGCGGGCGCAACCCATTCACACAGACCCAGGTGGTTCAAGCACAGCACGTTGCACCGGTCCTCACGGTAATGAGCACCTGCGGCATGCACGATGGCTCCGGTCAATTTGCCTATGACGTCGGCCTGCCGGCCAAAAGCGCCGTATCGGGCGCAATCATCGCGGTCGCGCCAGGGCGCATGGGATTGGCCGTCTACGCGCCGCCCATTGATCCCTACGGCACCAGTGAACGGGGAAAAACGTTACTGGCCACCTTGGCGAGAGACTTGGGTCTGCGCATTTTCACCAGTCCAATCCAGGAGCCGGATGACCCGGAACCGCGCCCCTGGCTGTAACGGTCGTTAAAATAGAAAAGGCGGCCCGGTTTAACCCGCAACCGCCTTTGCTAATCAGTGAAAAAATTCAACTCATTTATGTATCATCATCTTTTAAACGAAAATTAATGCGAAGGGTCACAATCACATCGGATGGTTTTCCATCGACTTGACCCGGTTTGAATCTCCACCGTTTGACAGCACGAATTGCAGCTTCCTCAAATCCATAACGCCCTCGGCCGAGGGTCCGAATGACCTCAAGCTCATCGATGCGACCGTCGGCGCGAAAAATACCTTGCAACGTAACCCAGCCTTGAATACCAAGGCCACGTGCCGCTTCGGGATATTTGGGATAAACCATTCGGGTTACAACCGGCTTTTCGACTCCTTCCTGCCCGACACGCGGGATTTCAGATTCAGGAGCCGGAAAATAGGCAAGGGTCGTGGGGAAAGATGCAAAAGCGCTTAAAAGGAGTAGCTTAACCAGCATATCGCAGTTCTCCTTTGCCGCTTGTATTGATGAATGAAAGAACCAATACCGGTTCGCAGCAGAACCAGCACCCAATCCCATAAAATAACACATGATTCACGCATGAACGCAAGGAAGCATATGTGGGGGATGTGGACCAAAAAGGGTTCAACGGGTCAATCTCCTGCGCCGGCGAACTGCGAGGCGAAACCAAACAAAGGCCGGACGCACAAATCATTTCGTTCATCAATGACACAAACGAGGCGTTAATCGCAGGCAGAAACCCCCATAAAGCCGACGAACATCGACTAAAAAGGGTTTGAGGTGCGTGGGTTACCGCGAAGGGATTGCATGGCGAAGCCCCATACCTATAAAAAAAAGCGCAAGGCGCTGTGAGCGATCGATGAGGCCGGATGAGCTTCGGTTCACAAAAGGGCGTTCCCGTCTGTTGCACTTCAACTATCTGGGAAAACGCACCTAACGTAAAGCAAACAATCCGTAAAAATCCCCTTTGCGTGATTTAGAAAGCGCCCGTCAACATACCTTTTTCTAGAAAAATCACACGTCGGCTTTTTTTTACCGAAAGCTAATAATATTATCAAAACCATCACCAACACCTGACAATCGTAAACCGTTCGCCGTGCTCCGGCTCACGCGCCACGTTTTCCCATTAGGGAAGCTTGCCTTACGCCCTTCTCCGCCGGTTATAATGCCTCAGCGTCAACGCCGCAGTGCACTGCCGGCGCCTCCCGGGGCGCGAACCTGCCGCGCTTCTTCACCGCGACAAGGGCTTGTGTAAATATCCCGACGGTTCGATAGAACTGAAATACGATCACCGATCAGGTCGATCCAACCGTCTCGTCTGGGTGGGTGTCCTATCAGCGCCTCTACTTCTCGCTACATCGAAAAACGCCTGCGCCGGCGCCGCATTGTGCTGGTGGCCGGTCTATTGTTGTTTCTGTCTTTTGTCGCCGGCACCCTCTTTGGCGATTCCGGGTTGTTGATGAACATTCAGGTTAAAAACGAGCACCGCACCCTGACCGAAGAACGCAATCGGCTGGAGAATGAAAACTTGCGCCTGCAACGCGAAATTCAGGCGCTCAAGAACAACCCACGCCAAATTGAGGCGGTCAGTCGCGCCGAATACGGTTTCGCACGACCCGGCGAGGTGGTCTTTTATTTTCCCAGTGACCCCGATGAGCCGGTGCAAGTCTACCAGCCGCCGGCAGGCGCGCCGGAAAGGACCCCCTAAACCCCGCGACAGCAGCGAAAGAAAAACTATACCCGGGTGCGCGGTTCGGTTAAGATGGGCGCTTATTTAGTGCGGTTCTTGCTATGACCGGCAGTCGCCGCCAAGCGCGGGAGAAGTCGTGTGGTCCCGCGTCGGGAATGATGTTCCCACCGCGCCATAGCGGGCGCAAGAACCCCCTAGCCGGTCGGGTCGCCCCCTCAGTTTCGCGGTGAGCCGAATCACGGCCGACGTTCAGCCTTTGTGCCGAACAACCGGAATGCTCCGGTTGAACAGACCGCAACGAACGCGGCACGAGCACAGCCGCCGCTTGAACGCCACCTTACCTTTTTCATTTTAGGAGAGCAGCATGACGGCTAGAAAGGTCGGAATTACCGCGGTTGCGAGTTATTTCCCACCCAATATCATCACCAATGATGATCTTGCAGAAGTAATGGATACCAACGATGAATGGATCCGCTCACGAACCGGCATCAGTCAACGTCACCACGCCGATGCGGGTCTTGGCGCATCCGATCTGGCCCTACCGGCCTGTCGCGAGGTTCTCGAAAAGCGCGGCCTAGCAGCCACCGACATCGATTGCATCCTGGTCGCTACCGTCACGCCCGACAACATGTTCCCGGCCACCGCCTGTCGCATTCAAGATCAACTTGGCGCCAAAAATGCCTGGGGTTTCGACCTCTCGGCCGCCTGCAGCAGCTTTCTTTACGCTCTTTCAACCGGCCAAGCCCTGGTCGCAGCAGGCCGCTCACAACGTTGCCTGGTCGTCGGCGTCGACGTCATGTCGCGCATCATCAACATGCAGGATCGCACCACCGCCGTGCTGTTCGGTGACGGCGCCGGCGTGGCCCTGCTCGAAGAAGTCGACAGCGGCGGTTGGATCGATTCCGAACTGCACATTGATGGTGCCGGCGCCGAAAACCTGTACATGCCCGCGGGTGGCAGCCGCAAGCCGGCCAGCGCTGAGACCGTCGCCAACGGCGAGCACTTCGTGCACCAAAACGGTCGCGAGGTGTTTAAATCGGCGGTTCGTGAAATGGCCGGTGTCAGCGTTTCGCTGATGGAAAAACACGGCAAAAGCAACGAAGACCTGGCTTTGTTTATTCCTCACCAAGCCAACATTCGCATTATTGAGGCGGCCGCCGATCGGCTCAAGCTGCCCAAAGAAAAAATCATGCTTAACATCGACCGTCGCGCCAACACCACCTCGGCCACCCTGCCCAGTTGCATGGACGAAGCCGTCCAAACCGGCCGCCTCAAAAAAGGCGACTTGTTGTTGCTGGCTACCTTTGGCGCCGGCTACACCTGGGGTAGCGCATTGTTGGAGTGGTCTTACTAAACCACCACCCCGTGCAACCGATGACCCAACCCAAGGCCGAGTGGATTTTCCTCTCGGCCTTTTTGCATGGGCACGCAACCGCCATCGGTTATGATGAAACCAAACGACGCGGCGGAAAACGCACATGACTCAAGCACCCACCACCAACCCTATCGTCATCTGGAAAAATCGGCTCGAAGCCTATTGGCACGACACCTTGTGGCACAGCGAAACGCGCGGCATGACCTGGCTGCAGGTGGTGCTGGTGCGCTTTTTGCGCGTCATTTATATTGTGCTGCACGGCTTTCGCGAGCAAAACGTGAACTTGCTTAGCGCCGCGCTCACCTTCACGACCCTCATGTCCTTGGTGCCACTGCTCGCCCTAAGCCTCTCCGTCCTCAAAGGGCTGGGCACCGGCGATACTTTGATCCAACAGGCCAATGCCTACATGGCCGACATGCCGCAACAGTTCCAGGAATTTACCGCCCGCATTCTCGACCTCGTCACCAGCACCAACTTCGCCCAATTGGGCGGGATTGGCGGCCTGGTTTTAATGACGATGGTCATCCAGTTGCTCGCGCGCATTGAAACCGCCTTCAACCAAATTTGGGGCGTGCAAGAGGAACGCTCGTGGGGCCGCAAAATCACCAACTACATCAGCGTCATCGTCGTGGTGCCGATTCTCATGGTGGCGGCAATTACCGTCACCGCCAAGTACAAGTTCGGCGACACGCTGGAAACGCTGGGCCTGATGCGCACGGTTCCGTTTTTGTTTACCTGGGCGGCGTTTAGCTTCCTGTACCAGGCGATGCCGCACGTGCGGGTGAAATTCAACGCAAGCGTACTGGGTGGCTTGGCGGGCGCCCTGCTGTGGCAGGCTTGGCTGCGGGTCTACATCTGGGTGCAGCCAGGTGTCACCAACTACAACGTCATCTACGGAACACTGGCGTCGGTACCGATCTTCCTGGCCTGGCTCTTCATTAGTTGGCAAATTGTGCTGGCAGGCGCATTGGTCTCGCAAGCCATTCAAAATGAAGCACTGTTCGTTGCCCAACGGCGACAAACGCCGACCAGCCTGCGCATGCATCTGACCACCGCCTGGACGCTACTTTTCCATGCGGGTCAAGCCCTGCGCGGCGAAGAAAGCACCCTGTCGCTCAAAGCGCTGGCCAAACGTTACGGCATCGCCAACGCCTTTTTGAAAAAGGTGGCCACAAATTTAGTGGCACTCGACTATTTGGCGCCGACGGGCGACTTTGACGACGCCTTTCTGCTCAAACGCCATCCCGACCAAGTGGTTCTGGCCGAAGTGTCCCAAGCCCTACTCAGCCAGGAGCCGGGTACGCGCCGGCGCGAAAAAATCCCTCTGAACCCGATTGTCGAGGCCCTCAACGAAGCGCTGGATCAAGCCTTCGATCAAAGCAAACTGGACACCACCCTAAGCGATCTACTGCGCGAGGAGTCGGTCCAACCGAGGCCCCATCTAATCCAACAGGGCGGCGGCTAACCCTGGAAGCAAGAAAAAGCGAAAAACAGGGAGCAGATGTGCAGCGGCAAGAGCCTGTCGGAAAGGGCGCTGCGGCGGTGGCGAAGCCTGGGCAAAGGCCCGATCAATAAGAGCACAACCTTATTAATCAAAGGCATTTCAAGCGATCTTACACTTTTCTGAAGATTCATTCATTTTTTATCTGATTTTTGTCACCTTTTGCGCTAGAGTAGGGTTTTCCCGGCAACCGTCCTCACCGCCGTTCCTTAAATTGACATCCCGTCCGCATAGAGCTATGCTCTTTGCTCAAGCTTTTCATTTTTCAACGTTGAAACCTTCTCTCGCCGTGTCTGTGGCAGGTACGCGCGGGTAACTTGACAGGAGTGTATCGTCATGAAAATTCCCTCAATGCTCCTCAAGAGGATGTATACGTACGCCTCTTTGAAAAACGACGCAGAAGGCTGTCGTTTCAGCATTAAAAACCGTTTGGCCGATGCGGTATTAAACAAACTCATTTCAATTAAAATTGATGACAAAGAAGTCGAACTTGAAACGGTCACGCTCCAGCTCGAGGATTCCACCCGGATCATGGCCCCCAAGGTCACCCCGGAAACGCCGATTGACTTCCCCATCGGCAAAGTACTGCACGTGCGCATGGGCGGCATGAAGCTCACCATCGGCAAGCACAAGATCAGCCTCAACTTCGACTCTTCCTACGGCGCACTTTCCTTTACCGTCGAAGACAGTATTGCCGACCGTCCCACCGACCGCGTCACGGTGCCTTACGACAAGGAAAACGATTACGCGCCCAAAGCAATCGCGGAACGCCGCAAATTCGTCGAAGAATACAGCGATTGCAATTTGGAACACGTCTCGCAGTACAGCTTCGATCCCGAAAACCTACGCGGGAACATCGAGAACTTTACCGGTGTCGCTCAGGTTCCAATTGGTTTTGCCGGCCCGATCAAAATTAACGGCGAACATGCACAAGGCGAGTTCATTGTGCCGCTGGCCACCACCGAAGGCACCTTGGTTGCTTCCTACAACCGCGGTATCAAGGTCATCAACCTATCCGGCGGTGTAAAAACCACGGTCGTCGCCGACTGCATGCAGCGCGCACCGGTTTTCATTTTTGAAGACGCCCGCGCAGCGCGCGAGTTTAAGATTTGGGTCGACGAAAACATGGAGCCGATCACTGAATCAGCCGAATCAACGTCCCGCGTCGCCAAACTGCTGTACATCGACACTTTCTTGGCAGGCCGTTTCGCCTACCTGCGCTTCAACTACGAAACCGGTGACGCCGCCGGTCAAAACATGGTTGGCCGGGCAACCTTCGCCGCATGTTCTTGGATTTTGGACCACGCCAAAGGCATCAAAAAGTTCTACCTTGAATCCAACTTGGCGACGGACAAAAAGCACTCACAAGTCAACATCATGCGCACACGTGGCAAACGCGTGGTTGCCGAAGCGGTGATTAAACGCGATGTTTTGATTCAACAAATGCGTGTCGACCCTGAGGGCCTGTACTACCACTCTTGTATCTCCAACATTGGCTCCATGCTTTCCGGCGCCAACAACAACGGCGCCCACTCGCCCAACGGCATTACCGCCATGTTTATCGCCACCGGCCAGGACGTTGCCAACGTCTCTGAATCCAGTGCCGCGATTATCTACAACGAGTTGACGCCCGAAAAAGACCTCTACATCTCCATTACGATCCCCTCGCTGATTGTTGCCACATACGGCGGCGGCACCAGCTTGGCCACCCAAAAAGAGTGTTTGGATTCGATGGGTTGTTACGGTCGCGGCAAGGTCAAGAAACTGGCTGAAATCATTGCCGCCGTTACGCTTGCCGGCGAAATCTCGCTGGGCTCCGCGATCTCCTCGCTCGATTGGGTTTCCAGTCACGAAACTTACGGTCGCAACCGCTAAACGAGCGTGACCCGCGGCCAAATGCGTCGCTTTGGTTGGGCGTCTTCGACGCCCGCCCTAACACGCGCTGCACGATTTGGCCGTAACACGCAAACGCTGAACCATTTATAATGGGGCTCTGGTCACCTCCGCGGGACCAAGCCCCTTTTGCTTTTTAGCCCGTTCATTGCGCAGGTTCCACCTCGTTGCCGACGGGTCAAGCAAAGACGGTGGGAACGCACCGGGTCCCACGCCCGTGCCGCCTTCCCTTCTCCCCAGTAATTCACCAAAGGATGGCCGATGCAGGCCCGGCAAACGGCACAGCTCGCCGAGCACCCCATACAACCGGAGATGACGATCTCGTTCGAACAGTTGGAAGAAAAAGCTGTTCCGGGTTTGCTGCGCCGTTGCGTGACGACGTCACGCCACTTGGCGGGTTTGGCGATGGGCGCCTTGGCGGCGATGATTCACCACTGGCAGCCAGGCCGACCGCGCGGCGCCTTTTACTGGTTGATGCGGCTGAGCCTGATCCCGACCGCACGCCTCCTCAACAAAGACCTGCTCCATTTGCGCTTTCCCGTCCAGTTCCGCCGCCGTTTAGAGTTCTTAGGGCCAACCTACATCAAGCTGGGCCAAGTGCTGAGCTTGCGCGAAGATATTTTGCCCCAGGCGATTACCGAGGAATTGAAAAACCTACTCGACCGCCTTCCCGTGGTGACCTTTGATCGCTATCAGGAACTGATTGTCGACGGGTTAAAACGCCCGATCCACGAAATGTTTGCTTGGATCGACGCCGAGCCGTTGGGTTCGGCCTCGATAGCGCAAATTCACCGTGCCCGCACGCTTGCGGGCGAAGAAGTGATTCTCAAAGTTGTCAAACCCGGCATTCGCAAAATGCTGGAAACAGATGCGATTCTCATCATGATGCTGGGCCGAGTGTTGCAGTTTATTTTGCCGCAATACCAACCGCGTTTGGTGCTGCAAGAATTTACCGATTACACCTTGCGCGAGGCGGACCTGCGTTTGGAAGCGGATAACGCGGAGAACTTCGCGGCCAACTTCAGCGACATGGACGATATTTGTTTCCCTCGCATTTACCGCGAGTTCAGCAGCGAAACCGTGTTGTGCATGGAATTCTTTGACGGGGTCAAACCCGACTCGGTCGCCGCAAAAACCCTGACCAAAGACGAACGAGAACACTTGATCCATCGCGGTGCGGCGGCGATTGTGCGCATGCTGTACCAGGACGGTTTCTTCCACGCCGATCTGCACCCCGGCAACCTCATGATCCTTCCTGGCAATAAGTGTGGCTTTATCGATCTGGGCATGGTCGGCCGCTTCGAAGACAGCCTGCGCCAAAAGATGATGTATTACTACTACAGCTTGGTCATCGGCGACGCGGTTAGCGCGGCGCGTTACCTAACGGCGGTGGCGCGACCAGCGGCGGACGGGCGACCGCGCGAGTTCCAGCGTGCGGTCGAGGATGCGGCGCGCCGCTGGCATCGTTCAGCCAACTTCCACGATTTTTCAATCGGCCGATTAATCATGAACTCGGTCACGATGGGCGCCAAGTACCGCATGTACTTTCCGATGGAAATGGTGTTAATGACCAAAGCGCTGATCACCTTTGAAGGGGTCGGCAACATGTTACTGCCAGGCTTTAATGTGGCCGAGGTATCGCGCAAAGAAATCACCAAAGTATTTTTCAGCCAGTTTCATCCGTTGAGTTTGTTGAAAAAGGGCCTGCGCGAAACGCCGGAGCTCCTGGACGCTTTGGCCAAGACACCGATGCTCATCACCCATTCGCTCAAAGTGCTGGAGGACGTCACGCCCCAGCAAGCGCATCACCCACTGAAAGGTTTGGGCGCCTCGATTTTCGGTGGTTTTTGTCTGATGTCCGGCAGCGTGATGATGGCCATCGACAAGGCCCTGTGGCTACCGTACTCGCTTTTGTTCGGGATGGCGTTGCTGTTAATCCTGCGGCGCGATTGACGAGAGACACAAATCCTCTAAAAAACACAAAGATACGCGGAAAAACTTGATTTTTGCCGATAGAGACTTAAGGTAGAGAAGTAAACCATCGTTTTCCAATGTCCTAACGGCATTGCCATTTGCTCGGCCCGTATGCGGCGCCGAAGCCAACCGCACCTTCAATTGTTTCCACACGCGAGGTAAACATGACGATTGTTTGGGCCGGCTTGGCCCCCCACCCACCGGTTATTGTGCCCACCGTCGGCAAACAGCGCTGTGACGAGGTTGCGGCGACGGTGACGGCCATGCAAGCCTGGAGCCGCGATTTATTGGCGGCGGAACCCCAGCGCGTGGTGCTGGTTTCACCCCACACCTTGCGGCCGTCGTTTGGCATTTCCTCTTGGTACGAAAAACGACTGGACGGCAATTTCTCGCGTTTTGGTGCGGCGGCAACGCAAATCAACTTGCACAACGATGTTGACTGGCTCAAGCGTTTTCGCGATAACTACCACGAAATTTTTGATTTAGCGCTGGAACCGCTCGACCATGGCGCCTTGGTGCCCCTGCACTTTTTGGTGGAAGCCGGCTGGACCGGCCCAACCGTGGTGCTGGGCCTCCCCTTCGGCGGCGGCACACAACTGGAAGAGATCGGCAGCGCGATTGCCGCGGCCGATCTACCAGAGGAACGCACCGCGCTCATCGCCAGCGGCGACATGAGCCACTGCCTGATCCCCTCCGCCCCCGCCGGTTATGATCCCGCCGGCGCCGAATTCGACGAGCGATTCGTGAGCGCGGTGCGGGCGACCAATTACCAAGCGGCCCTTGACATCAGCCCCAGCCTCCAACGCGAGGCCAAACAAGACGTGGTCGAATCCTGCGCCATCGCATGGCACGCAACCGGGTTCGATACACAAAACGCCCATTTCTACAGTTATGAAGGCCCCTTTGGTGTCGGCTACACCGTCATGAAGTTCAACGGCACCAACGAGACTTCGCTCCCGGGGGGACGATCTTGACCGACTACTGCCGCTTGGCGCGCAAGGCGCTGCATACTTACCTCAGCACCAGTGAAACCCTTGAACTCGATCAGCGCTCCGGCGCCGCCGCGGGCTGTTTTGTCAGCCTACACACCCGTGAAGGCGACCTGCGCGGCTGTATCGGCACCATTCAACCGCGTTACTTCGACCTTTTCGACGAAATCGTCGAAAATGCGATTGCCGCCGGCACCCGTGACCCACGCTTCCCACCGGTCACCGTTGAAGAATTAGCCACGCTTAAACTCGACGTCAGCGTGCTCAAACAACCCGAACCGGTCAACGACACCTCGGAATTGGACCCACAGCGTTACGGCGTCATCATCCGTAACGGCCGCCGACGCGGTGTGTTATTACCCAATCTAGACGGCATTAATTCAGTGGACGAACAACTGGCGATCACGCGTCGCAAAGCGGGCATTGGCGAGACCGAACCAATTGAAATTAATCGCTTTGAGGTGGAGAAGTTCGCTGAGCCGGTGTCATGAGCGATCGGGCAACCACGGCCTTCCCCGCGCGTTACTGGCAACAAGCCGACGATGGCCGCATTCGCTGTGAGCTCTGTCCGCGTTTCTGTCATTTACGCGAAGGCCAGCGCGGTTTTTGTTACGTTCGCCAGAACTTGGACGGACGTTTGGTGCTCACCACCTACGGTCGCAGCAGCGGTTTTTGCGCCGACCCCATCGAAAAGAAACCCCTCAATCATTTTTATCCCGGCACTTCGGTGCTTTCCTTCGGCACGGCCGGCTGCAATCTCGGCTGCAAATTTTGCCAGAACTGGGACATTAGCAAATCGCGATCCATGGACCGCCTCGCCGATAGCGCCACGCCGACGGCGATTGCCGAAGCAGCGGTCAAACGCGGCTGCCGTTCGGTGGCCTTCACCTACAACGATCCGGTAATTTTTGCCGAGTACGCCATCGACACCGCTTTGGCCTGTCGCGAAAAAGGCGTCAAAACCGTGGTTGTCAGCGCCGGTTACATCACCCAGAAGGCGCGCGCCGACTTTTTCCGGTATGTCGACGCCGCCAACATCGACCTCAAAGCCTTCACCAATCACTTTTATGAAAAGATTTGCTTCGGCGCCCTCGAACCCGTTTTAGAAACACTGCTTTACCTCAAACAGGAAACCCAAGTTTGGTTCGAACTCACCACCTTGCTCATTCCCGGTCAAAATGACGGTGACGCCGAGCTGCACCAGCTTTGTGAATGGGTCGCCGCCAACCTCGGCAACGAAGTCCCCCTACATTTCACCGCCTTTCATCCAGACTTCCGCATGACCGAACTCGGACGCACGCCCCCGGAAACACTGTTAAGGGCGCGACGAATCGCCCGAGACAAAGGGTTGCATTACGTCTACGTCGGCAACGTTCACAACAGCGAAGCAAGCAGCACCTATTGCCCGCACTGCGGCGAAATGGTAATTGAACGCAATTGGTTCCATCTGGGCCGCTACAAAATCCACGACGGTGGTTTGTGCGGGTATTGCGGCGGCGCTGTTGCAGGCTGGTTCACCAACACCAAAGGCAACTGGCAAGGTTGGCGCGAACGCGTTCACGTGTAGCGTGGGCAATCACCCGAGCGCGGGCGGTAGACCGGCCAAAGCACGTGTCTGCCAAGCCTCGCGGTAGGCTTCTGGATGGTACCAGTACGGTAAAATAGCGGCGATATGGGGCTGATGCGGCAAAACCAAAAGCGGTAACCAAGCAAAGGGGATCCAAGGCAACACCAGATGCTCGCGGTGAACCACCAGCGACGTACAGTGAAAGGCAGTGTCATCGCCGACCAACGCAGGCGGCACGACCCCATCGAAAACGCGCGCATAAGGATCCAACAACAATCGCCGAAATGCCGGCTCTACCACGGTGGCGTCGCTGTCTTCCAACCAAGTAGCCAGCGCGCCGGCGGCGGCGGCCAAGGTCTGCAACCCAACCGACGCACCGCGCGCGTAGAGAAACAAGGCGACGTGGTTATCGCGTTCCGGTTCGAATAAATCCTCGTGTCCCTGGAGCAGCCAGCCCCAAACCAATGTCCCGCCGCTAAATAGCTCTTTTTGAAACTGATAAATGCCGTGAAGAGGATCGTTGGCACGCCGTTTCAACCAAGCCGGCGGTTCGAGGTGGTTGTTCAAGCGCTGGAAAAAAGGGAACTTACGCGGGCCGGCAGCGCCCACAGCGGTCTTCATTTTGTGCAGCCAAGCGGCCGCATCGGCCGCATCGGGTAAAGGCGTCGGTTCAGCAAACAACGGGAACTCCCTGAGTTGCAGTCAATCAATCGCCATTTTATCCTAGGGCGGGTTGTCTTTGGTCACCGTCACTCACAAAAATAGCAACGTAGGGCGGGCGCAGTCTTGCCTCAAACAAATGCGCCACGCCACACCACAAAACCTTCATTTCAAACAACTTAGCCAGGCTGATGGGTCTCACGTAACAGGTCGTTGACGGTTTTAACCGGGTTAAAGGTAATCAGCGGAACTTCCACAAATACGGTGTTCCAGTTCGCCATCGCACCGTTCCACAAACCTGGCAACTCCAACGCTTTAAGAGGCTTACCATCTTTTGATTTTTCAGAAATGAAACAGGCGTCAGGATCGACAAACGTGGTCAGGTCGAATTTGTTCCCGCGATAATCGCGCACGGCACAGACCAGATCGACCGGATTGAAGTGGGTGCTGTTTTGGAGAATCGCAGTTTGCGCGGCATCGCCGCTGTCGATTTGCGAACTCTCGACAATTTGCACGCTTTGGCTGCCGTCGTGGGCATTGACCCAAAACGGACCGCCACCGGGTTCACCTTCGTTTTTGACCATGCCGCAAACGCGCAGTGGACGATTGAACAAACGCTGGAAGTAACGACGGGCGTCCTCGCCATTCATCTCGGCGACGGCGGCGGGCACCTGGCAACCCAACTTCTCGGCGGCAAAGGTGGTCAGTTGTGCACATTTGGCGGCGTCGACGGTGCCGTTGTCCAAGTCAACCAAGTGCTGGAAGACCGCTTCCTGAATTTCCAGCAAGTAACCGCCGATGAGTTTTTTGTAGGTGACGGTGGTGTCTTTGAGGCGGTCGGGCACGACGTTATCGATGTTTTTGATGAAAATGAGATCGCCGTCGAGATCGTTGAGGTTTTCGATCAAAGCACCGTGGCCGCCGGGGCGAAACAGGAGCTCGCCGGTTTTGTCGCGAAAGGGTCGGTTATCGGGATCAACCGCGATGGTGTCGGTTTCCGGTTTCTGGAAACTGTAGGAGATGTCGAGGACGAAGCCGGCTTGCTCGTAGCGGGCACGGCGTTCAACGACAAGCGCTTCAAAGGCGGCGCGGTGCTCGGGTGAAACGGTAAAGTGCAGGCGACCGCGACCGTCGCCGTCGGCGGCGTAAGCACGGGTCTCGACAAAATGCTCTTCAGCGGCAACGCGGCCGCCGCCGTCGTAGCTGTGAAAGGTGAGCAAGCCCTTGGGTAGCTTGGCATAGGCCATTTTGTCGCTGTCGAGCAATTCAGCCAAAACGGCTTGCAGTGCGGCGGCATCGAGCGGCTCATTCAGTGCGATACCGCGTTCACTAAGACGCTGTTTTAATTCGGGATAAAAGGCAAAGCGGGTTAAGCCGTCGCGAAAGGCGGCAAAAAAAGCATCGTCACAGGCGCCGGTGGCGGCCAGGGTTTCCGCCGCCGCGTGCAGCGCTTTAAACATACGTGACGCAGCCCCCGAGGCCGGTACAAACTTGGTCACGCGGCCGGCCGCCTGCGCTTTGTCGAACAACGTGGTGTAACCACGGTGCTCGCTTTCCTCAAGGCGGTGAATGCCGTCGGCGACGGTACAAGCGCGGTCGAGCTTGAGAAAAGGCACACCGCGTTCAAACATGGCAATTTGCTGGTGGACGACGTCCAGGGAACGTCCCTGCTGTTCGAGTTTATTTAGGTCTTCGGCTGAAAAAGTGTTGGCACTCAAAACGACCTCGCTAATGATCAGATTTTGGGGGGAGACGGCCGCATCACCGGCAACGCCTCAATGCGAGCGAAAGGCTGGGCCGGTAAAAGGTCCGGCGCCGCGTCAAACGACGACCCGTGGGCTCACCAAACCGTCACCAAGGCGGTGACCAAGCGGTGGAAAGCGCAATGGGTGCACGCCAAATCCGGCGCGCCATGACATCGTGAAAACCGTGCCCTATTCTGACATATCCCAACGGGGCGTGCTACCTCCGCCACCACCCCTGCTAAAAAATCACACAAGACGAACACACCGGCGGTGGTGCCTTCAGCCCCATCGCGCCAAGCGCTCCATGCCGACCCTGCCGTGACGCGTAAAGACGGCAAGGGCGCACTTGCTCGATTTCAAAACAGGTTGGGATTTGTTAAGGTAGGCAAATCTGCGAATTTATCGGTATAAACTCCTCGACACCAACACCATGAGGTAGGTCTTTATATGAAGCGTGCGTTCTCCCCTTTTTTACTGACGACATACCTGTGGCTGGCCGCCTGCCAACCCGGATCGCAAGCCCCGACGCCGACGACCAAACAAGCACCGCGCCCCACGCAGAAAGCGGTCATTCTGGCCATCAACGACGTGTACCGCATCGAAGGCGCCGCCAACGGCACGATGGGCGGATTGGCACGCGTCCGGACCTTGCGCAAACAGTTGGAGGCGGAAGGCCAACCCGTGCTGTTGCTGCATGCCGGTGACGCCCTCTCGCCCAACACTATGAGCAAACACTTTAACGGCGGCGAGCAAATGATCGACATCCTTAATATGATGGACGGCGCGCCCGATGCCATGGACCCCTACATGGTGATGACCTTTGGCAACCATGAGTTCGACATTAAAGACGCGGCCACTTTGGATGCCCGCGTCGAGCAATCCGAATTTTATTGGCTCGACGCCAACATCGACTGGCAAGACGAAGAAGATGTCGATCTGGTTCAGGCGAGCAATTTATTACCGGCTAAAATGTTCACCATCGGTGCACTCAAAATTGGCATTTTCAGCTTAACCACGCCCGACACGCAACCCGTTTATATCGACGGTTTTGACGACTTGGAAGAAACAGCGCTTTCCTTTTGCACCAAGCTACGCGAACAAGGCGCCGATGTGGTTGTCGGTCTGACGCACCTGCGCGCCTCCGAGGATGAGGACATCTTGCGCAAGCTCGGCGCCAAAGGGCCGGACCTGATCGTCGGCGGCCACGACCACGTTGAAATCGCACGGAACATCGACGGCCGCTGGCTGGTGAAAGCCGACGCCGACGCGCTTTCAGCCCGCGTCGTGACCATCGAAAAAGACGGCGGAACACTTCAAGTGAAGCAAAACCTGGTCAAACTGGGCGAAGGCGCCCTGGACGAAAAGGACCCCGACGTGGCCGCTCGCGTTGACGAATGGATGAAGAAATTCGATCCCGACGGCACCCGCGAAGCGGCGGTCGGTTACACGCAAACCACGCTCACCGCCGAAGAATTGACGATTCGTCGTTTCGAAACCAATATCGGCAACTGGGTCGCCGACCAAATGCGCACGGCTTACCCCAAGCAAAAGGCCGATCTGGCTTTGATTAACTCGGGTTCACTGCGACTCAACGACGTGATCCCCGTCGGCCCGATCAAACAAGGTCACATCGACGAGCTACTGCCCTACCAAACAGGGGTGCTGGTGGTCCAACTCAGCGGCGCCGAAATCCAAGCCGCGCTGGAGCACAGCATCGAAGACTGGACCGGCAGCGGCCACTTCCTGCAAATCAGCGGCTTGCGTTACACCCACAACACCACCGACGGCACGGTCAGCGAGGTCGTCGTCGGCGATAACCCGCTCGATCCGCAAAAAACTTACGCCGTCGCTCTCTCCAGCTATATAGCAGGTGGTGGTGACGGCTATGATAACTTCGCCGACGCCCCCCGTTTGGCCGAAGGCGTCGACCTGGAAACGCTTTTAATCGAGCGCCTTAAGAAAATCGGCGCGCCTGGCATTAACCCCGCGGTTGAAGGCCGTATCACCACGACCGAGTAATCCCTATTCCCTGAATCTTTTGGAGTGCGACCCGTGAAGATCTGTTTGAAGGGCTTTCAAGCCGTCCTCTTTTTGGTTTTGATTTCTCGCCCCTGCGCCGCCTGGTCCGACACCTTGGCCAACGGCCCCATGCTCGGTCACGTCGACCATGTCGAAGCGACCATTTGGTTGCAAACCAAAAGCGCCGCCGATGTTGAAGTGCGCTATCAACGGGGTGATGAAACACCGCAACGCAGTGCCGTCACACGCACCAGCGCCGAACGCCACTTCACCGCCCACGTGCTGCTGACCGACCTCCTTGCCGGCGAAACCTACAGCTACACGGCCTGGATCGACGGCCGCAAGGTGGCCGGCCCCTTTCAATTCACCACCCAGCCGCTGTGGAAATGGCGCACGCCGCCGCCCGAGATTCGCTTCGCCATCGGCAGTTGCAATTTCATCAACGACGCTTATTTTGATCGACCCGGAACACCCTACGGCGACCGTCACCACATTTTTGACACCATCGCCGCCGCCAAACCCAACTTCATGCTGTGGCTCGGCGACAACATCTACTTTCGCGAGGGCGATTTCAACTCGGAAACCCGGCTCAACTATCGTCACCAACGCGACCGCGCCCACCCTTCCCTGCAAAAGCTGTTAACGGCGACCGCGCACTACGCAATTTGGGACGACCACGACTTCGGCCCCAACGATTCCGACCGCTCCTATCCACAGAAGGATGAAGCGCTCAAATTGTTTAAGCTGTACTACGCCAACCCTACCTGGGGCATGCCCGACACCAAGGGCATCTTCGGCAAAATCTCTTGGGCCGATTGCGACTTTTTCCTCATGGATTGCCGCTACCACCGCGCGCCCAACCGCCTCAACGATCCCGATAAGCCCTACTACGGTCCGGGCCAGTTGCAGTGGTTAAAAGATCAACTGACGCGCAGCCGCGCCAACTTCAAGTTCATCGTCAACGGCAACCAAGTTACCAATGCTTACTGCCGCCATGAATCCTACGCGGGGTTTAGCAGCGAGTACGATGACTTCATGGGCTGGCTCGACGCCAACGACGTTCGCGGCGTGGTGTTTCTCTCCGGTGACCGCCACTACACCGAGCTGTTGCGCAAAGAACGCCCCAAAAACTACCCTCTCTACGAGTTCACCAGCTCACCGCTGACCAGCGGTCTCATTAGCGACATGGGTAGCGAAGCGGACAACCCACTGCGCGTCCCTGGCACGCTCATCACCGACGACCGCAACTTCGGCATCATTGAAGTGCTCGGCAACGACCGCAAGAACCGGACGCTGGTCCTCAAGGCGCTCGACGCCGACGGCAAAGTTCGCTGGGAACACCGCATCGAAAGCAGCGAACTGAAACGTCCGGTACCACCCAAACTCAAGCCCAAGTTTCCCAAGAAGAAGTAACCTACAGGTCCCGTGAAAGGACCCACCAAGACACAAAAAAAGGGCGGGCGCGCTGAATCACCAGCGCGCCCGCCCTTTTTCTTTTCGCCGGCCGGCATCAGGGCCCCGCGCTTAAATGAAAACCTGAAAGCGCACCCTGAAACTTTTACCTGAAACGGGGCTTTCCTTTGACCCAACCCCGCTCGTCGCGTTTGATTAGGAGCCAGACAGCACGGACCTTGTTTGATGCGGCTGTCGATTTTTTGGTCCGTTTTGAGGTGATTTATGAACCGTTCCGCTCCCGTTTTCGTTCTGTGCAGCCCGCGCTGTGGTTCGACGCTGTTGCGCGTCATGCTGGCCGGCAACCAACACCTATTTGCACCGCCCGAATTGCACCTAATGCAGTATGAGGATTTGGCCGCCCGCAATCACCAAATGGAGGGCGGCAAGTTTTTGGCGATTGGCTTGGTTAAAGCCGTCTCAGGCTTAAAGAACCTGTCGATGAAAAAAGCCCAAGCGATGGTCAATGCCTGGGCAGAAGCAGGTAAAACCAGCGCCGAGGTCTACGCGTTGCTGGTAGAGGAAGCGGCGCCGCGCCTGCTGGTCGATAAAACCCCGACTTATAGCGAACACCCGGCCACCCTGACCCGCATCGGCGAAACCTTCCCTCAGGCACGCTTTATCCACTTAATTCGCCATCCCTACGCGGTCATGGACTCGATTATGCGGTTGAACAAAAAACCACTGGTGCGCCAGTTCGTCTTTCGCGATGAAATCCACGGTCAGCAACACGCAGAACAGGTGTGGTACCAGGCCAATCTCAACTGTGTGCGTTTTCTCGGCGAATTAGCGGCCGAACGCCATATCAGCCTGCGCTACGAGGACATGGTCACCGATCCCGAGGCAAGCATGCGCCGGTTGTGCACCTTTCTCAACGTGGCCTACGAAGAAGCCATGACCCAGCCCTATGAAGGTGACCGCATGACCTCCGGCATCGCCATCGGTGACGTCAACTTCCACAATCACAAAACGATTGACGCGGGCCTAGCCGAGGCCTGGCGCGATCAAGTGCCGGGGCAACCCTTAACCGAGCCGTCGCAACAGTTGGCGGCCGCCTTCGGCTACACTTGTCCCGAACCCCAAACCACAACGGTTTGACGGACCACCGACGAGCGGGTCAATCGACCCGCTCCCGCTTTAGCCTCTAGTTCAAAGTCCGAAAACGCACGCGCGTACCGCCTTTTTTGAGGTTCAGCCGTAGGTCGCGTTTGTTGGGATTGAACTCGCTGCTGTAGTAGTCGATATAGTAAAACGACTTAAAATCCTGGTAAATGCGGTCGAACTTCTCGTCGAGGTTATCGACGCGCCGCACGCGCGTGTAAATCGAACCGGTTAACCGCGCCATGCCTTCCAAAAACAGCGCCGCCTCCTGCGGCTCGGGGAACACGCCGCCAGGCAAAATAATGGGATAGACCATCACCGGCGAGTTCCGAAGGGCGCCCGCCACGTGGATGTCGGTTGTGGCTGAGTCGCTGTCGTCGCCGTCCGACACCACAATCATGACCTTGGTGCCGTTTTGACCGACCAAGGCGTCATTGGCAATCAGCATCGCGTCGTATAAGCGCGTCGCGCCCAACGGGCTAATCGTCATCACCCGCGGCACCAGTGACTCGAATTCGTTGGTGAAGTCGGTCAGTTTTAGGACTTTGCTGTCGAAGGTGTAAATCGCCACCTGATCTTCGGGCGCCAGCTTCGAGAGAAAGGTCTTCACCGCGTACATGGCGCGATACAACTTGTCGCCAAACATTGAAATTGACGTGTCGAGCAAAATCGCCACGCGCAACGGCGCCGTGTCCTTGCGGAAGTGAGCGATTTCCTTCACTTTTTTGTTTTCCTTTAAGACGAAGTCCTCTTTGGTCAGCTCTTGTTCGCCGTTATTGCGCAGATTGAAAACTGAAGCGTGCAGCGGCACCAATTGGACGCGTTCCTCTTCATCGACCTTAAGGGTGTCCACAACAATTTGATCCTCGGCGAAGGTTTCGTCCTCAAAATAGGCCGATACGCGCAAGCCGAGTTTGCCGAAGTTACCGTCGACGGTGAACGGCACCTTGTAGGGCGGTTTGGTCAAACGCGCAATGCGCTGCTCTTCCAGGTAACACTCGATCACCAACACGGAGGCTTCGTTGCCTGCCAAGCTAAAGGTCAAATCAGTGGTACCAGTGACCAAATCGTTGGGCTCGGGCGAGGTGATTTTGAGGGTGACCTTGTCGTTGCGGGCAAAACGACCGAGCCGGCCGAGCAACTGGTTGCGACGGTTTTCGGCCTTGCCGGCCAGGTCACGTTGATTGGCCAAACCTTCGCGAATGGTGGCAAACATCGGCTGAAAGCGCGAAATCAAGCTGTAAGCTTCGTCGTCCATACCGACAGCTAAGTAGCTCTCCATCAAGCGCTTCAGCGCTTTTTTATCGTCCGGCACCACACCCACGTAGTCTTCCAACGAGGGCACCGCCTCCGACGCGCCTTTCTTGAGATCTTGCAGGGCCGTGCCGTATTGTTTCAGTGCTTGTTGAAACACGCGCAACTGGTGATCCTGGGTTTGCTCAAACACGCCGTTGTTGTTTTTGACATAGGTCGTGCCCAGATTGATTTTGATTTTGGTGATTAAATCGCGGTCCCACAGGATAAGCGATGGAAAAAGGTCAAAAACGTTGAAATCCTTTTTTTCGACTTCGACTTGGGGCCAGCGGAAGTAGAGATCGACCAAAAACTCCTGGTCGGCGGGCATGGGAAACGAAGCCTTGCCAAAGGGCAACACCGTTTTCACGAGGAACTCACGGTAGTTGGCGTCATTGGTAAGCTGATTAATGGGAAAGGTATAGGGTTCGCTACCGCAATCACAGAGCACAATGCCTTCACCGGCTTCTTGGTTGAGGCCGAGCGTCACCTTGTATTCCTGTTCGCTGAGAATTTCGCCGCGCATGTCGCGCACGGCAAGTTCAAAGCGGTAACTGATCACCGGTAAGTGATCTTTTTTGCCGGCGTAAATAGAGCCGCGATTGCGCTCTAAGGTGCGCAGTAAAAAGGCGGTTTGGCGCAACGGCATGTCGAGAATTGCTTGGAAATCGTTTTGATTAAAGGAGTAAGCGTCGTCTTTGAGCAGCTCAAAGGCCAGCAGCGGCTCGGGTGTCGCCCGAATCGACACTTTATCGCCGTCGGGCTGCGCCTCTAACGCGAAAAAGTGGATATCAGAAGTGGCCTGTAGTAGGCCCGGGGCGAGCAGAAAAATCACCCATAACGTCGTTCGCCGTAACCAAATCATCATGCGCTCCTCTATGTTGTGGATAAATCACTATGACCTTGCATGCAAGAACGAGACTCACGCGGCATTTATGCCGCCGGCGGCTAAAAAACCGAACCCACCAAATGGCACGGGCTGCGTCGGGGCGTCGCGTCGTTAGAATGCAACACGCGCCAAGCGACCGTCTCCCCTAAAAAAAACCAAAAGAGGCGGCGACGCGGACCGACGTCCTGGTTTCATGCCATTCTCCGCGACAGCCTTGCACCATTTGGGTTTAACAATCGTAAACAGGGCATTTTACATCGGGGCGGGTCAATTGCCGCAAAAAGTCGTGGGTGGCGCGGCTCTCAGGGCGGTCGGCGCCGACTCAGTTAATGAGATCCGCGTAAAAGTTGGCTAAATTACTCGCTTCCCATGACCCCGACATTGAATTCGCGCCACCGCATTTGGTATGATACCGCCAACTTTTTGTGATCCCCACGAATTGGACGTTACCCTAGATCGCTAGAGCGATCCTATATTGTTTGATTCAACCTATCGCTTGAGGACTTTTTATGTCGATTCACCGCAAGTTAATTCGGCCCAGCTTAAAGAATGTCAAAGATACGGCCGGGCAGACTCCTGAGCTCCAAAATCAGGCGCTTTCGACCGGCGCAAGTCAGGGTCGCGACACCGCCGGTGCACGACGCAAACACATACCCGCGGAACAAACCAACGCGGAGAGCTTTTATTACCTCAAGCAAATGCAAACCAAAACGCAGATGGTCATCATTCTGCAAGACGGCGAGCAGATTCGCGGGGTAATTGAGTGGTACGACCGCCACACGCTGAAGGTCAACCGCCACAAAGAACCCAACTTAATGATCATGAAACACTGCATTAAGTACATGTACAAACAAGAGGACGAAGTAAAGACCCACCGTCGGCGCAAGCGTTCAAGTGAGGTCGACCACAAGGACAGTGCTTCCTCGTAGCGGAAATCACCGTTGCCACGGCTAAGTCGCAACGGTTTCCGGCCGCGCGCCGTCATTTGGCGGCGCTACTGTTTTTTGACTTCGCCCCACAGTGCTTCCTGCTGGTCTAAATCCAGCGCGCTGAATGTTTGACCGCGCGATGCGGCCAGCCTTTCCATGGCCTTAAAACGACGCACAAATTTGGCGTTGGCGAGACGCAGTGTCTCTTCCGGCTCAAAACCGGCTTTGCGCACTAAGTTACTGACGGCAAACAACAAGTCGCCCAGCTCTTCCTGCTGATGGGCGCGCTCCCCATCGGCAAACGCCTGCCGCACCTCGTCGATTTCTTCAGTAATTTTGTCTAGGACAGGCCCGGGTTGATCCCAATCGAAACCCACCTTGGCCGCTTTTTTGCCAATTTTGTAACTCTCCAGCAGGGCCGGTAACCCTTTGGTAAGCGAGGCCAAAGCCGAGGCCGGCGCCGTCTCCCCTTTTTCCTGTTGTTTGAAGCGATCCCAATTGGCTTCAACATCTTTGGCTTCGGCCAACGCTAAATCGCCAAAAACGTGCGGGTGGCGCCCGATCATTTTGGTGACAATCCCGGCGAGCACATCCTCGATGGCGAAGGTGCCGCGTTCTTCCTGAATTTCGGCTTGAAAGACAACCTGCAGGATAAAGTCACCGAGTTCATCGGCCAAAGCCGACCAATCCTCTTCTTCAATCGCTTCGAGAACCTCGTAACTTTCTTCGAGGATGTACTTCTTTAAACTTTCAGGGGTCTGCTCACGGTCCCAAGGACAACCGCGCCGCAAACGCCGCATCATGCACACCAATTCAAAGAAGCGCTGTTTCAGAACCGCTTCACGGGTCGCATCGTAGAGGGGTCGGCCGTCACGATCACGGGTCACATCGACGGCGGTAGTTTCGGTTGGGTCGGTTGGTGTTGAAGACAAGGCGGCACTCCTTCAAAGCGAACGCGGGGGTTCGCGCGATTAACTTGAGTATCATAGCGGAGCCAAGGCGCCGCGCCCATGGCGAATAGGGACGGCTTTTTTGGCCGCCTACGCGAAAAAGAACTGTTCGCAGCCGATGGGGCGGTCTAAGATGCGAAACGCGGCCGCCTTGCCGCCCGCAAACCAGTGAGGCGTGCGTATGAAACGTTCGCGCCTTCTCGGCTGAAGCCTATTGCATACGAAACAAGGGTCCCATGGCTCCGACTTCAACCTGGGTCGCTGTCGGCCTCGGCAGCAACCTCGACAACCGCTTTGATTACCTGCAACGTGCCGCCACGGCGCTGTGCGCCTTACCCATGCTCAGTGAGGCCCGTTTTTCAGCGATTTACGAATCGGCGGCGGTCGACTGTCCCGACCCCCGGCCGTTTCTCAACGCGGCCGCCCGCTTCCGTTGCAAAGCAGAAGCGCCCGCCTTGCTGACCGCCTTGCAAGGGATTGAACACGAACTGGCGCGAACCCGCAGCTACCGCAACGCGCCGCGCACCATTGATCTCGACCTATTGCTGTTCGGCGATCACCGCATCAACACGTCCGTGCTGCAGGTTCCCCACCCCCGTTTTCATATGCGCCTGTTTGTGACCACACCCCTGTGCGATATCGCAGGCGATTGGCGCCACCCCAATTTGGGCCGCACGATTGCCGAACTCGACCAGCACTTGCGCAGCAATCGCGAGCACCGCGAGGCCCCACCGGTCCCGTCGCAGTTTCACTGGCCGAGAAGCGCCTTAAACGGCGAACCGCGCTAAGTGGCGGCCGCTTTGGCTGAATCAATGGGATGACGCGTTGCGGAGCGTCACCGACAGATGCGCTTCTACGCTTCTCCAACACTTCTGCCTCAGAGGCCCAATCCGATTGATGGAAGCAAATCGCGTCGCTTTGGTTGAAAAACGCGACAATCGCGCCTAAAAAGTGTAAGAAAGAGGACAGAAACCCCAAAAGAGGACCCAACCGTCATTCACAGGGGCCGGCTAAACCGCCGCGTCACCTCGCAAACCCTTGAAAACAAGGGATCGGCACGTTGGCATACTCCTTGCCTTTAAGTTAAGGACGACGAAAGGAGGTTCCCCATGCGTCTCACTTTTATATGTCTTTTAGTTTCACTGACCATGACGGCTTGGGCCGATAACTACCCCCAAGAAGAATTTATCGACGACGTTGCGCAAGAGGATACGACTCAGGGAGAAAACCTCGCCCGTCTCACTTTTGTCGGGAAGGACGTGAACCTGATTCACGAAGACGGCTACGAAGAAAAGGCCGTGCGCAACCTGCCGGTCGTCGCGGGCGACGCGCTTAATACGGATCGTCGTTCCTTTGCCGAAATCGAATTTATCGACGGCAGCCTGCTCCAGGTAGATCGCGACAGCTTGGCCGAGTTTCAAGCGATTAACGAAGTCTACCGGGAGGAAAGCTTGACCGTGGTGAAGCTGCATCGCGGCAGCTTGTTCTTACACGTCAACGATGCCGACCACCTCAGCGACAAACAAGTCTTCCGCATTGATTCCAATGACGGTTCGGCCTACATCGAAGGGCCCGGTATCTACCGCTTCGACCAAATGGGCGAACGAACTCGTCTCAAAGTCTATCGCGGCTACGCCGAACTCTCGGGCGAAGCCGATTCGGAAATGATTTACAGCGGTGAATACGCGACCATTCGCGACATGTACGCCCCCAGCCGCGCCAACACGTTTAACTCTTTCAGCAGCGACAACTTCGAGCGCTGGGCCTACGACCGTCGGCCCTGGCGCCAGGCCAAATCCGTGAAATACGTGCAACCCCATTTGACCTACTACGCACGTGATTTGGACGGCCAAGGCGACTGGCGTTACCTGCCCGAAATCAACGACTACGTCTGGTGTCCCAGCGTCGCAACAAGCTGGCGCCCTTACTACAATGGTCACTGGACACGCCGCCACGGTCGCCTGACCTGGGTCTCTTACGACAACTTCGGTTACTTGACTCACCACTACGGTCGCTGGTCGTTTAGCATCGATTTCGGCTGGTACTGGCGTCCCGGTCGCCACTACTCACCCGCCTGGGTCGCCTGGAACAGCTACGACAATTACATCGGCTGGTGTCCGCTGGGCTATACCAACCGCCCTTACTACTACACAAGTGTCGGCTTTAACGTCAACATTTACCGCCACCACTCGGTGAATTGGCACTACGTCACCACCGATAACTTCTTCTACCGCGGCCACCGACGCGCTTATGTGCGCCACGTCCCCCATCACCGCCGCGTCATCACAACCCGCAACATCTACGTAGAACGCGACGACTTCCGCTCGCCCACCCGTTTGGTGCGCGCCATTCGCCAGCCGACGATCAACCGCGATCGCGCCCAACGCATCAACGTTTCACGCGGTAACATTCGCGTCAACCGCAGCCAAGCGGTCAGCGTCAATCGCAGCACTAATCGCAACGTCAGCGTCTCGCGCAGCACCGTCAGCATTAACGGTCGTGACAGCGGCACTCGCGCCGTCTCGCGTTTCACCCGCCAATCCAGTCGGGATTCAGGCCAACGCGGCAACATCGTGCGCCGTGAACGCGGTGATGTCGAAATCAAACGCACAACCCGCTCGACGGTGGACGGCAATCGCAGTAGCAGCGTGACACGCAGCCGCTCCGTTGAACGCAACAACGGCACCAGCGTCAATCGCAGCCGTACTGTCGAACGCAACAACAACGGCACCAGCGTCAATCGCAGCCGCACTGTCGAACGCAACAACAACGGCACCAGTGTCAACCGCAGCCGTTCCGTCGAACGCAATAACAACGGTAGCAGTGTCAATCGCAACCGCACCACCACTCGCGAAAACCAAGGCAACAGCAGTGGCATTCGCCGCACCTATCGCGGCAATGACGACCGCATCAAAACTCGGGAACGCGGCTCAAAAGCCATTCCCAACCCATATCGGCCAGGCTCGCGTTCGACCAATGGTGGCGGCACCACCATCCAACGCAATAACAGCAATGGTAATGACGGTGGCAACCGCAACCAACCCTCGGCCAACCGCTCATCGGATCGCAACAGCGGCACGCGCGTTTACCGCGGCGGTACCACCACCATTAAACGCAACAGCAATGGTTCCAGTTCAACAACCCGGTCGCGCAACAGCGCCACCACTCGTCAGCCGCGCAACAGTCAGCCGACCTACCGCAACAGAAACAGCAGCCCTCCGCGCAACAGTCAGCCGACCTACCGCAACAGCAATAGCAGCCGACCGCGCAACAGTCAGCCGACCTACCGCAATGGCAATAGCAGCCGCCCACGAGCGGTTAAACCGTCACAACCCACCAAAGTAGAGCGCCGCCCACGGAGCAATAACAACTCAGCGACGCGCACCAGCAGGCAGCCGAGCCGCAATACTTCGGCCCGCCCGACGACCAGCAACCAGCGTCCGACGACGCAGAGTAATAACAACAACGGAGGCTCAAGCCAACGTGCGCCGATCCGACGCAACCAATAATGCCAACCAACGCAAAGCAAAGGCGGCCGATTCGGCCGCCTTTTTTTATGCACGTGGCGCGCTGTCCCTTCGCGCGCCGCGCGGCCTTAGCCGACGGTTTGAGCGCTCAGGTGTAACCGCAACTGGCGCGCCGCTTGAACCATCACGGCAAGTGCGGGCTCGCACTCTTCCCAGCGCCGGGTCTTGAGCCCACAATCGGGATTAACCCACAGGCGTTCAGCAGGCAAGTACTGCAACGCCTTCTGCAGCAGCCGCACCATTTCATCCAGGCGCGGCAGGCGCGGACTGTGGATGTCGTAAACCCCCGGACCGACCTCGTTGGGATAAGCATAGGATTCAAAGGCATCCAACAGCGTCATGCCGCTACGGGAACACTCAATGCTGACCACATCGGCATCGAGCCGCGCAATCCATTCAATGATCTCGTTGAACGCGCTGTAACACATGTGGGTGTGAATTTGAGTAGCGTCGGCGACACCGGCCGACGCCAAACGAAAGGCATCGACGGCCCAACTCAGGTAATGGTTCTGGTCGGCCTTGCGAAGCGGAAGCCCTTCGCGCAGCGCCGCTTCGTCAATTTGGATTAAACGCACGCCGGCCTGCTCCAAATCGGCGACCTCATCCCGCACCGCCAGCGCCAACTGGCGGCAAACCATAGCACGCGGCACATCCTCGCGCACGAAGCTCCAACACAACAGTGTCACCGGCCCGGTCAGCATGGCTTTAACCGGCTTTTCGGTGAGGCTCTGCGCATAGGTAATCCAATCGACGGTCATGGGTTTGGCGCGCTGAATATCGCCGTAAATGATCGGCGGTTTAACGCAACGGCTGCCGTAGCTCTGCACCCAACCGTTTTCCGTAAAACAAAAACCCTCGAGCTGTTCGCCAAAATACTCGACCATATCGTTGCGTTCGGCCTCACCATGGACCAGCACGTCGAGGCCCAGCGCCTCTTGGCGTTCGATCACATGACGGATTTCGTCTTTTAGAAACTGCCGGTAGGCTTGTTCGTTCATCTCACCGCGCTTGAATTGACGTCGTTTGGCGCGAATCGCGGTCGTTTGCGGAAAGGAACCGATGGTGGTGGTCGGTAGCAGGGGTAACTTGAGCCAAGCCGCCTGCGCGCGCCGACGGCGCGCGTAGGGACTGCTGCGTGTCAGTTCGGTTTCGGTCACATTGGCCAACCGTTGTCGCACCTGGGGCCGCGCGGCCAAGGCCGATTCCCGGAAGCGTGCCAGTGCCGCCTGATTATCGGCAAGCGCCGCCTCGAGCGTCGGCGACTCAGGCGCCGCAATTAAGGCCGTTTCCACACACTTTTGCACGGCAAAAGCCATCCCGTCACGCAGGTGTGCCGACAAACGGGTTTCACTCGCCAAGTCAACCGGCACGTGTAACAGCGAGCAACTGGTAGCGGCGGCCACACGGGTGGGTCCAAGCCGAGCCGCCACGGCTTGGTAACAGCGACGCGCGGCGACAAGATCGGTTTTCCAAATGTTGCGTCCATCGACCAAACCCAGGGACAACGTGGTCGTGGACGGTAGACGCGCCAAAAGCGCATCGAGATCGTCGCGCCCGCGCTGCAGATCGAGGTGAACGGCGTCGAAACCGCTGTCGCATACAAGGTCAAGGTTGTCGCCGTAAGGCGCGAAGTAGGCGGCAAAAAGCAAACGCGCGGGCGCCGCCGTCCCCGCCAACCGACGCCAAACCCCGTGCGCTTCGCGACGGATATCCTCGTCTAAATCAAGCACGGCCACCGGTTCATCCAATTGAATCCAAGCAGCCTGGCGCCCCAAGCGGCGCAACAGGGTCTGGTAGGCTTCAACGAGCGCGTCAAACCAACGTCGCCGCAGTTGGGCCGACATCGGTTTGGCCAACAACACCAAACTCACCGGGCCGGGTAAGACGACTTTGGCCTGGCAACCCATGGCCTGAATCTGCTCGATGTCGCGATACAGCCCACTGCTGTCAATGCGAAAGCGTGGTTGGTCGGGCAGCTCGGGCACCAGGTAGTGGTAGTTCGTGTCGAACCATTTCGTCATCTCCATGGCGGCGATATTGCGCTCGCGATCGCCACGCGCCATATGGAAATAGGTGGTTAAATCAACCACGCGGTCCTCGTTCTGAAATCGTTCCGGCACCAGACCGAGCAAACACAGGGTATCGAGGATATGGTCGTAAAACGAAAAGTCGCCGCAAGTCAGCAGCGAGAGACCGGCATCGGCTTGCGTTTGCCAGTGGTTTTGTTTGAGTTCGGCCGCGCAAGCCTGCAGCGCGGCGGCATCGATCTTGCCGCGTTGAAAACGCTCCACGGCTTGTTTCAATTCACGGTTCCGACCCATGCGGGGGAACCCTAAGATATGGGCTTTCATGAGGCTGACTCCTTTGTGTCGCGAAGGACGAATGGAGCCGCCCGCATTCGGACGTACACGGATCCCCGGCGGGGCGGGGTTTCACTGAAAAAGGCCGGTTTCCAAGCGAGATCCTGTCCGAATCGCGAGACAGCTCGACTTTGGTCCGGGACGTCTTCTGGCTTCCGGCCCTTTGATGTCGTTACCTTCCCAGCCCTTGGGGTGGTGGTCACGACAGGTTGTTACCGGTTACAGCGGCGCGTCCGCGACGGAATTTCACCGTCTTCCGTTTCCCGTCCAAATCTACGGACATTCTACCTAAAGTGTGCGATTCGAGCCGGCGGGAAAACCCCAAAAAAAGCAAAAGCTTAAGCGTGGAACAAATCGGGCGCGATCTCCATCACCGAACGACAGCCGCAAAGGGCCATAGTGCGGTCGAATTCGTCGCGGAACAAATCGTACACGTGGCGAACGCCGGCCTCGCCGCCGGCAGCCAATCCCCACAAAATCGGCCGCCCAATCAACACCGCATCCGCCCCCGCCGCCAATGCTTTCATCACATCACTACCGCGACGCACGCCGCCGTCCATGAGCAAACAGGGCAATTGACCGGCGGCATTGCTACGCCCGGCCAAAACCTGGGCGATGCGCGGCAGGACATCCATCGTCGCAGGCGCAGCGTCCAGTTGACGGCCGCCGTGGTTGGACACAATCACGCCACGAGCGCCGTGATCCAAGGCGGCCACCGCGTCATCACAGCGAACGATGCCTTTCACAAGGACCGGCAAGCCGGTTCGCCCGGCCAACCACTGAATGTCCGACCAGGTGATGTTGTCCTCCAGCAAAGTGCCAAAGTATCGGGTCAATCCCGAGCGCTGCAGTTTCTCGCGTTCACCACGCGCATCCTGCGGCAGTAAATTGTCCATGGCAAAATCAGCCGGCAGGCGAAATGCGTGCCGTTCATCGTCTTCCCGCTTGCCGAGTACCGGCGCATCAACCGTGAACACCAAACCACGACAGCCGGCGGCCACGACGCGATCTAACAACGCCTCGGTGATGGCGCGATCCTTGTACATGTAAAGTTGAAACCAAAAGGGCGCGCCGGTGGCAGCCACGGCTTCGACCGACTGATTAGACATCGTGCTCAAAACCATCAACGACTGCTGCGCCTTGACCGCCCGTGCCGTCGCCAGCTCGCCTTCGGGATGGGCCAATTGGTGAAACGCCGTCGGCGCCGTCAACAGCGGCATCGAGAGCGGAATGCCCAACACTTCGGTACTGAGATCGCGCGTGCCAACACCGCGCAGCACGCGATAATGCAGCGACACTTCTTGGAACGCACGGCGGTTGCGCTGCAAGGCTAAGTGGTCCTCGGCTCCACCGGCAAAGTAGCGGAACGCACTCGCTTCCAGCCGCTTTTCGGCCGCCGCCTTGAGATCCTCAATGTTCAAATACTGCTCTAGCCCGTCGGAGTCACGGGTTTGGTTGGGCTCGTTCATGGCGCCATCCTCGTTTAGGCAATAGACCGGCGCGCCACATTGCGCGCAGAGCGCGGCAAGCACCGTTTGATTTATGACAAGGAAACGCCTTATTTTCGCGTATTTCCAGGCGCTTGACCACCTTCTTTTAGCTAGCTCGGCGCCGCCGACGGTGCTCGCTTGGCAAGTGATCAATGCTCGTGTTAAGTTGAAGCACTTTCATTTAGCCCGCTTCGCATCACACCGACACATCGCCGTCACGCGCGATGTCGATCTCTATTTTCTAACTGATCACAATCGAGGTTTTCGCTTGCTTGCCGAACGTTATCAATTTATCGAGGCTTCCAAACAGGGTTTACCAGCCCACCTTTTGGTCAACACAGCCCTCAAGAACCGCAGTGCGGCGCCCAAATACCCCTGGCTTCTCACCATTACCTTCCCCTTTGCCACCGCCAATCAGTGGGGTCTCTGCTCCAAAGAGGAATCCGACCGTCTCTACGACTGCGAAGAGTTATTGCTGGCCCAACTCCAGCGCAACGAATACTGCTATCTCGGTCATGTTTCTTGGAACGGTAGTCGTGAGTGCATGCTTTACGTCACCGATCCCGACACAGTTCTTGAAAAACTCACCAAGGCGATGGACCAGATCCCTTATAAAGAACTCAACGTTGCCAAAACCCATGACCCAGACTGGTCACTGACCTTGCAGTACTTTCCCAATGAGGATTGACAAGGTTCTAACCGTGAGGTGTTTCATGAAAAAAACTGCCGCCGTATTACTCGCTTGCACCGTCTCAACCGGCTTGGTATTCGGCCATCCGGGCCACGCTGATGCGCCTTTATTCGAAGGGCTCGCTCATCCCTTTGGAGGCTTAGACCACCTGCTCGCCTGTGCCCTGGTCGGGCTGCTGGCGGGCCGAATGGCCCGTATTTGGACCGCCCCCGTTTTGTTTCTCGGCGGCTTGGTCGCCGGGCTGTTGCTGGCCGCCACCTTGCCAGGATTGGCCCCCGCCGGCGCCTTGGTCTTCCCCGCCCTGGTGATTCTCTTGGCCTTACCCGCGCTCGATCTGCGCGACCTGTCGACCTGGCTAGGCGCTTGTTTGGTGTTAATTGGCAGCGCTCACGGCTACACCCACGCCGCCGGCGCCGCCACCCAGCCATCGTTTTTGTTCGGTATGTTCTTCTCGTCGTTACTTTTGATTGTCGCTTTCTGCGCCATGATCAAAACCGCTAAAAATTTCGGCCGTTCGTTGCAGTTCCAGTACCTTGCAACCGCCGCCGGCGTCCTGCTCCTCCAAGTTTCGCTTTACGCCTGGAGTTAAACCCCCCATGAACATCTTGGTTATCCAACCCGGCTTCCCCAACGAAGTTCCCTACTTCGTGCGCGGTCTCGCGCGTCAGGGCGCCGCTGTTTTCGGGATCGGCGATCAGCCGCCCCAAGCCATCCCCGAACCGGCCCGTGCCGGTCTACGCGATTACCTTTACGTCAAAAACCTGTGGCAACGCGAGGCGGTGATTCCCGCCTTGCGCCAATGGCGACCCGACCTCAAAATTCACCGCATCGACTGTTTTTGGGAAGCGGCAATGGAACTTGCCGCCGACTTAAGGGTCGCCTTCAATATTCCCGGCTTAACGCCGGAGAAAACGCGAGGCTTCCGCGACAAACACATCATGCGCCAGGTCCTCAATCAGGCGGGCGTCCGCAATCCGCGCCAAGCCAAGGCCGAGTCCTTCGCGCAAATAGAGGCCGCCCTCGAATTCACCGGCTACCCGGCCATCGTCAAACCCGTCGCGGGCGCGGGTTCAGCCGACACCTACCGCCTCAATAGTCGTCAGGATTTTGAACGCGTCAAGCCGGCACTCAAAAAAATTGCAGCAGTGGTTGTCGAGGAATTTATTACCGGAACGGAGTACACCTTCGACACCATTTCAGTGAACGGTCACATCCTATTCGCCAACGTGGAACGTTACGAACCGAATATGCTGATTGCGCGCAGCCAAGAGCACCTGAGCCCGATGACGATATCCCTACGCGACCTGAGTGCGCCCCATTTCCAGGAGGCACGCGCCATGTGCACCACCGCACTCAATGCCTTGGGACTGGATCGCGGTTTTGCCCATATGGAATGGTTCCATACCGAAAAGGGCGAAGTTGTTTTCGGTGAGATCGCGGCCCGGCCGCCAGGCGGCGACGCGGGCATGCTGATGAACTACACCTCTGACTTTGACGTCTACAACGCCTACGCGGAAGCGATGGTCCACGGTCGCATCAGCCAAGCGATCGAGCGCAAGTACAACGTGGCGATTATTTTCAAGCGCGCCAAAGGCAACGGCCGCATCCACGCGATTGAAGGCATGCAGCCGTTGCGCAAGAAGTGGGGCGCCCACATCCTCAAAGAGGACCTGCTCCCAATCGGCGCTAAGCGCCGCGACTGGCGCCAAACCCTGATCTCCGACGGCTACATCATGCTGCGTCACCCCAATTTGGACACCACCCTCCAAATCGCGGATGACATCGCCCAAAACGTCACTCTCTGGGCGCGGTGAAGGGCAACTGCAGGTTTGCGCCCTGACTCATCACCCATATCAGCATCCTCTTCAAAAGGAACGGCGATGGGCGTCGTGACCCGCGGTTTTCCGGTGCCGCCCATCGCCGTTCTTTTTAATTTTCCCCAAAAACAAGGCGGCACCAGGAACGACCGGGAGAAGCGCTAGGCCGTCCTTCCCTCAACGAAGGAAACCAACCCCGCCGCCACTAACGCCAAGGGGTCGTCATCCAAGGCCGCGCCCAGCTTGGGCAAGTCGTCGGCAGACAAGGCCGGACCCGCCATGAGGCCCACCCAGCGGTTTCGTCCCGCATTTTTGGCCGCATACAGTCCCGCGTCGGCAAAACGCACCGACTGTTCCCAGGATTGCTCGGCGACCGTGGCCAGAAACGGGTAGCCGGCAAAACCAATCGAACAGGTTAGGTTCAGCGTTTTGTCACCGATGTCAAATGCATGCGCCGCCACCAAACTGCACAAACGTTCCGCCATGGCGGCCGCCCCTTCGCAATCGGCTTGTCGGCCGACAATCAGAAACTCTTCGCCGCCCCAGCGAATCAACAAATCCTCTTCACGAGCGGCTTGCGCCATTAATGGCCGCATTTGGGCTAAGACGCGGTCGCCGGCCTCATGACCATGCTGGTCGTTGACCTGTTTGAAGTGATCGAGATCGATTAACAGGAACACCAGTGACAGGTTGCGCGGGCCGGTATCGCCTTGGCGCCGTGACCGCGCCAGTCGACTCAGCTCCTTATCGAGGAAATGGCGCAGATAACGACGGTTGCCCATCCCAGTCAATGGATCAGTAGTGGAAATTCGTTCCAGGCGTGCATTGGCGTCCTGCAGCGCTTGGTTTTTGGCATCCAGTTCGGCAGTGCGTTCGGCCACCAGTTGCTCCAGGCTACGATTGCTTTGCAACAGGCTCAAATGGGTGCGCACGCGCAGAATTAATTCGTTTTGGGAGACCGGCTTAATCACGTAATCGTTGCCGCCAACCTGGAACCCGGTTTCCAAGTTGGGTAGTTGGTTGCGAGCCGTAATGAAAATGATCGGCAACTCGCTGACGCTGTAGCGCTCGCGCAAACGGCGACAAACTTCGTACCCCGAAACCTTGGGCATCATAATGTCGAGCAACAACAAGTCACAAGGTGGATGCTCGGCAAAGGCGTCGAGTACGGCCGAACCATCAGACATTTCCATCAACTGAAAATGTTCCAGCGACAGGTGATTCACCAAGACTTGGCGGTTAATCGGATCGTCGTCAGCGATCATGATCCGAAAGGATTCGCCCGTCACGGTACCCAGCAAAGTTTCCGGTATGATGGGCTCGTCAATCATCGGCATTTGGATTTGGGTGATCACGGTTTTCCCGTCCATCGATTGTGGCACAACCTCGCCTTGCCAGGCCGGCAAGCTGAACTCAAAACAGGCGCCCGCGCTACTTTTGCGCACCACCCGAATGTCGCCACCATGCAAGCGCACCAGGCGGCGCGTCACCGCCAACCCCAAACCCGCACCGCCGTGCCCGCGATTGGTCGCACCGTCAAGCTGCTCAAAGGAATGGAAAACCCGTTCGTAATCCTTTTCGGCAATCCCGATACCCGTATCGTCGACCCTTACCAGGATTTGGTCGTCCACATGTTTTGCCGAGACGCGCACCGTTCCTTCATCAGTGAACTTCACCGCATTGCCGATGAGGTTGTAAAAGATTTGCTGCAAACGGTTTTCATCGGCGTCGGCGAAATAAACGGCCTCCTCGATGTCATTGACCAGCATTAACTTTTTGTCTTTAACCAGCGGACGCGACAGGGTGATTACCAGATCGGCAATCACCTGAACGTCGACCCCTTTGCGAACCAGGGTCAGGTTCTTATTGCGCAACTGGGAGAAATCGAGGATGTCGTTAATCAAATTGGCCAAGCGCCGACCACTGTAGGCGATCATCGATAAATTATGCGCCAAGCCCTGGTTGAGCTGACCGGCCGCGCCGGCCAACAGTGATTCCGTGAGACCGACAATCCCGTTGAGCGGCGTCCGCAATTCGTGGCTGGTATTGGCCAGAAACTCGTCCTTCAGCCGATCCACTTGGCGCAGTTTCTCAACCGTCACGCGCTCTTGTTTCAATAACTCCTGCTGGGAATTGCGGAAGTGGCGCAAAAGGATGAGTGCCGCGATTAGGGCAACGCCGACAACCAGTGAAATGTAACGCGAATAGGTCCGCTGCCGCGCTAATTCCCCGACCCGCGCGGCCAGCACCGCTTTTTCCCGTGCGTAACCTTCGTTCTCCATTTGCGTTTGTTGGGCTGCCTGTTTTTGCCGCCGTTGGCGCCGTACCGCCTCCGCCAAGTCTTTGAGGGTGCCAAAACGTTGTTGCGCATGCAGCGCTTCTTCAAAGCGACCCAAAGCCGCCAGTACTCGCGCCGACAAACCCCAAGCACGCTGTTCCAAATCAATTAAGCCCGCCATCCGTGCTTGCTCACGCGCCTTTTCCAAAGCAGCCAGCGCGGCTTTGGTTTGGTCTTGTTTGAAAAGCGATTCAGCAAGGCCTAAGTAAACCGGGCAAACCTTGGCAGCATGGCGATCCGCCTCATCGCGCAAGGCTTCCCGAAAAACCGCCACCGCCTGCTCGTGTTCATCACGGGTTTGCAGAAAACGCGCATGATCCACCAACAACGGAAATCGTCCGAGTTTCGTCGCCGCAACGGCTGAAAGCGCCAAACCTTTCTGGAACGCGTCCAGTGCCAAAGATTCATCGCCCCGGGCCGCGTATACCTTTCCCAATAGGTGGTAGGTCCGAATTTGCAGGACCTCGTCAACCGCACCCAATTCCGGCCGGCGCGCGTCTTTTAACAGTTGCAAGGCCGTGCGCGTGTCGGCCAAACCCAACGACACCGCCGCGGTGTCGTTCAGTAGGGCAACCTCTTGGTTCGCGTCGGCCGTCGCCGACAGCCTGCCGCGTGCTTTTTGAAGCCACGCCGCTGCTGCCTCGGGCCGGTCGCGCGCGAGGGCTAGCTGAGCGCGAACCAACCAAAAATGGACCAACGAAGCGGATGCCACCTCGCGGGTCGCGATTTCCTCGAGGTCAGCGACCGCCTGCCCTGCCGCTTCAACACGACCCAACTCAAGATCAGCCGCCACACGCAGCGAACCAGTGCGCAATTGGTAGTCGGCATCGCCGTCCAGCGGCGCAGGCAGCGTCGCCAATTGGCGCAAGGCGGCGTCGGGTCGATCGGTAACCAAACGCGCGACCTGCCACAATGCCGCATTGGCGGAAGCGGACACTTCGTCCTGGGCCGGTGCGATCACAACCGTCACCAACCCAAACAGCACCCAAATCAAACATCCATGAACCCAAGCGCGTGGGACCTTTACCATGCAGGCAACCTCGCCTCGACATAACCGCAAAGGGTGTTCCTAGGCCGCCACCCACACCGGTGGGTTTAGGCCCAAACACAGCAACATTCTAGCCGGCTGAAGGTTAAGCATCGGCGGCAAGCGTCGGTCGACATCGAAATGCGGCGTGGGAACGCCCATATTATGCCACGAATCGCGCCGTCGCGTGGGTTTGCCGCACCACCCGACCAGATTCAGTGACCAACCGACGCTCAGCGAATTTGGAACGAACGCGTGATCGTGCGGTGCGCGCCGGCCCCAACCTGGTCACCGGTCATCGGACGATTGAAGGTTTGTCGTAAGTTATTGCCGGCCAGATCTTCCAAGCGCGAATAGATTTGAAGTTGATAGTCGCCCGCGCGCCAAGGTTGCGCCGGTTCAAAGGAAGCCGTCAGGCCGTCGTCGGCGACCAGCCAGGTCCCCGCCACCGCGGTGTCCGTCCCATCGGCCAGCGCCAAAAAACGTTTGGCTTGTTCGCGGTCCAAAACCTCGTCAAAGGTAACCTGCAACGGTGTCCGTTCCCCAACCTTTGGTACGCTAAGCCGCCATGCTTTGGGTTCTGGCGAACGATCGTCTTCGGCCGTGACGCGGAATCGGTGCCGCACGTCTTGCCCTAATGCTGAACCGTGCGCATCGGGCCAGCGGCCGTCGATGACAAGCTCGAGCTCCCGTCCTGGCTGCAAGGGAAGGCCGTGGCTCTGGCGCGGTCCCACCCCGCGTTTAATTCGACCCGGATCTAAAAATAACGTCAGCCGGCGATGGCTGGGATCCCACAGCTCTTCGGCTACCACCACAAATGGGGCGGCCACCACATCGCCGCTCGGCGTTTCCACCCGCACCATTCGGTAAGCGTAACCATGGGCCATCGGTCGGTCGAAGAACAGATACCAGCGCAGCAAGTTGGCAGGCACCGTGTCGGCATTGGGAAAAATGCCGGTAAGCTGCGCCGCCGGCGGTTTCTCCGGGGCGGGCAAAGAAAAAAGAAACGTTTGCGGCACCTCATCGGCTTCGGGCTGAATCACCAACAAATGGTCGTAGCCGCCGCGAAAGGGGAAGCGCGCTTGAAATTGCAGCCGCTCGCCGACCACACGCCATTGACCCATTAACGCCGGTTGATCGGCGAGATTCACTAGATCGTTGCGATCAAAATAAACACGTACCGCCGATGTCGCACCGTCCTGCGCCGCTAATGTCGCCAAGGTTGTGGCCGGCAAGCCTGTAACCATCACGGAACGCGCTGTCACCTCAAGCTGCACCGCTTGCTGCGATGGGTCGAACAAACCAAACCATAAACAAATCCAAATCACCGTGTCTCGCCTTTACCATTGCCTGAAAAGCAACAAAATTGCCGACATTTTTGGCCAATACGTCGGGTTGCAACAGCGCGAGCGCCTGCGCCAGGCCTCCCGTGGGTGGCCACCCACTTCTCGCAAACGGTTTCGCTTGTTAACTTTCGCCCAAATATCCCGCACTTATCGGGCTTTTCAGGCTTTGACTCAAAGCGACGGGCCGCTGTAACGACCCGCCGTGGTTGTTGCGATTACAGCCAGTCTTTGTTGTAGCAGTACATCGCCAGTTTTCCGTTCGGCAGCCGTTGCATCATGACCAGAAACTTGTCGTTGAAGTTGTCCATTTGCTGGACTTGAACGCCGGAACGGTCCTTATAGGGCACGCCCGCCTTGTGGGCGACCTCGCTGGTAATCCCTTCGCTTTGTTTTTTAATGTCGGCGGGATCGAAGATCATCAGGGTGCGGTTGGAGTTACTAAGCACAATGCGGGTTTTCCCTTTGCGCTCGAAGGCCACCATATCGAGCGGCTGGTTGCCCGACCCCAATTCGGCCAACGTTTTGCCGCGAATCGCTTTGCCGTCTTGGAACTGATCCATGGTGAACGACACCAGTGGCGTACACAGATACGCCGCCAGCATGTGGTCTTTGTCGTCGATTTTCAGCGGGACAAAGGCACGAATTGGCGACGCGGTTTCCCACTTACCGTGGGCGCCGTGGTAGATCTCTAACTTCGTCGCAGATTTTTGTTGTTTGAAGGGGAAGTCATAGACCCGCATGGTCGAGGCAAACTCTTCATTGGAGAGACCCGCCACGTAGAGTTTGTCCTGATGAAAGAACAAATCACTGACGGCGTCGACCCGCAGTTTGGTTTCTTTCCAGCGGTGGACTTTGTCTTCGGCAATGGGGTTAGGCACATCCACGGCTGAAAAACGCACCTTATTCAGTTTCACTTCACTGAAATTCCCTTTTTTGTCCATGCGCAGCAAAATCGAGGCATTGCCGATATCGTTGGGCATTAAAAAAGCCGAGTTCCAAGCGGCTCGGCCACGAGAAATCGACATGTAGACGTTTTGTGAAATGGGGTTAACCGCCATGTCGTGGATGAGCACATCGCCGGCGGGAATCCCCATCATCGCGGCAATTTTCCCCTCCAAATCGCGTTCCTCGGGCAAGGGTTCTTGATCGGCGGCAGCCGTTCGATCACCGGTATCCAAAGCGTAGATCTTGGCACCGACCGCGTCGCCGACAAACAAAATGCCTTCGGGTCCAAAGGTCAGGGCACTCATCGATTTCGGGGTAACGGCGCCTTCGTTAAATTCAGCGCGCGTCAATAAACCGGCCGCCTGTGCCGTGGTCACCCACAACATCGACAACATTAGAACAATCAATACTTTAAGCCATGGGGCTTGTGTCAAAGAGCGCAAGACATCCTCCTTTTCCATCGCACTCACGCGGCACCGTCGCAGACAGGCCGCGCCTACCTCATTTACAAGGAATGTGTCCTTGTCGAATTGAGAAACCAACATAAATGCAGCGAAGTTCGCTGACGCCGTGAAAGCGCGCCAAACGCCGAGCCCAACCACCACAGCTAGGATTCAGGCCAAAATCGCAAAATAGAATTGTTGGTTATTCCTTTGAAAGAGTACGCCGGCAAAACAACAAGGATTCAAAAAAACGCATTTTTTTTGGCGATGAACGCCGCGCCACCCGCCGTGAGAGCCGGCGTGAGAACTGCAGTACTCGCCGTTCTCACCTTTTCATCGACGCCTTCAGACAAAACTCAAGTAACAGATAACAAGCGCCTTATAAATCTTAAGCCGGCTTTAAGCGCGCGTTGTCGGCGCCTTTGGAATACTAACGGCATATCGCGACGGCCCCGTCACTTTTGTTCGGGCCGTCCTCGACCAAGGTTATTGATGATTTTGATTAAGGAGACAACCTCATGTTTGTTCCCAATGACTTTCCCGGTCGCCGCGCGCTCTCGCGGCTGACGGGCTTGTTCCTGCTTATCCTTCTCACCGCACTACCCCTAGCCGCTCACGGCGATCCCGCCGACTTCGATATGAAGAAAATGTTTCAGGGTGACGCTCATATTAGCGACAGCAAAGATATTGTTAACCGCTACCTCGACCAAGATGTCGCCGTTATCGATATGCACATGCACTCCGGCAGCTTCGACAATATGGGCCCGCTTGGCCAAGCCTTTGTGCTCAACGCCATTCCCCTGCCTTTGCCCGATGAGGTCAAGCGTAATCTCGCCCGCGTCATTGCCGATCTGACCCGTCATCCGTTCACGCCGTTTGTCGGCATTCGCAATGAGTGTCGCAAGGCCGGTTTGTCCGCCGCCGTGTTGTTTTCCGTGTACACACCGGAAGCCTGGGGTGTTGAAGACAACGCCACCGTCATCGGTCACCTCGACGATGCGCGCAATTTCTACCGCGGCCAACCCTTTTTCTACGGTTTCGCCTCCATCAGTCAGGTCGACTGGGCCGAAAACGAGCAAAATGCATTGGCCGAACTTGACCGCGCGCTCAGCCACCCCAAAATGGTCGGCGTTAAACTGGCCTTCGCCCACAACGTCGAACCCCTCGATAATCCCGCTTTTGATTCCATCTACCAAATGGCTGAGCGCCATGACGCACCGGTTTACCACCACATCGGCAGCAGCCCACTGCGTCGCTTCGAAGACTTCCCCGACGAAGCCGGTCGTCAGCGCTACTACCGCAGTTTCCACCCCCAATTCGTTGAGGGAACCTTGCAACGTTTCCCGCGCGTGCGCTTCATCCTCGGGCACATGGGTTTTGACTTCAACGACGAAGATGTTGACGGCGTTGACGAAGTGTTCCGCCTCGCCCGCACCTATCCCAACGTCTACTTGGAAATTTCCGCTTTTGGTTCCGACAGCCACGATCCAGACGGCGCGGTTATGGACGAAATCTTGGGCAAAGCCAAAGAGTACGGCCTGATTGATCGCGTCATTTACGGTTCCGACGGCCCCGGTTTCGCCGGTGCGACCGAGAAGTACAAAGACAAAACCTTTGCCAGCATGACCCGTCTGGGTTACACCGTCGAAGAAGTGCGCCAAGTCATGGCCGGCAACTTCCTCGCCGTCACCGGCCTCGATCAACGGTCTAGTTTCAAACTGGCGCCCTTACGCGCGGAAGATACACCCGCCGACGATCTGAAACCCCAAACCAACCCAGGTCACGACCACTAAACCGAATCCTCTTGAACCGTGCCGGCCGGCTCGGCACGGTTTTGGAGCGGCCAACTGCCTGGCAGGCGGCCGTTCACCAATCCGTCACGCAGTTGTTCCACGTAGGGTTTGTGCAAGCCGAACACCAGCCGGAATGACGTGCCTAAACCCGGCCCCGCACTTTGCGCTCTGAGTTCCCCACCCAACTCCCGCGCGGCATTGGCACAAAAATGCAAACCAAAGCCGTTACCCGTCTGCTTGGTGGTGAACCCGTGGCAAAAAATTTTGTTGAGGTTCTCCTGGGTAACCCCGATACCGTTGTCGACCACTGTCGCTTCAATCAGGCCTTGATCGGTAAAACCCAAGGTAACCGTGAGCTTTTTGTCTTCATTGAGCTCGTCGCACATCAACGCCTCACGACCGTTTTTTACGAGGTTGATAAAGATGTGCATGAGTTTGACCTTGGACGTGCGCAAGTCCGGCACCGACTGGAAATCACGCACAATGCGGATATGATTTTTGCGCAACAATGGCGCTTCTAAATTGAGTGCATCCTCGATCACCACCTCAAGGTTCACATTTTCGTAGAGCTCGACGCCCTTGGCGTAAATGTGCTGGGTACTGATGATCTGTTTGATCGCCTCGACCTTCTCGCGCAACTGTATTAACACCAGACCGAAACGCTCCACTTCTTTCTCGTAAACTGTGCCAAAACGAAGCAGGTACTGCAGTAACATGCGCCCCCGCTCCGTTTCTTCGAGGAAGTAACCAATTTGCGCCTGCTGTTCGTCCAACAAACGACAGGCTTGTAAGTAACCATTAAGGTGGTTCGAGGCCAACTCGCCGCGCAACTCTTCCACCGAAACATTGAGGCTGTTAAGCACGTTGCCAATGTTGTGCAACACACCCGTGGCAATTTCCGCCATGCCTGCTGCATGCGCGTTTTGCAGCGCAATCGCCTGGGAAGCCTCTAGTTCGCGGGTACGCTCGACCACCTTGGCTTCCAAGTCACGATTGATCTCCTGCAGGTTGTTTTGGGCGGCGATTAATTCCAAGGTCATTTGGTTGAAGACCTGCGCCAGCCGCCCAATTTCACCTTGGGCACGGAACTGCACCAGCGGCTCCTCCAATTCGCCGATCGTGCGGCCTTGTTGCAGCTCCGACCCAATCGACGCGGCTTTGTCCGTAATCGCTTGGATCGGCAATACCACCGTGACCAATTGATAAGAAAATGCCGCGATGAAAATAATGACGGCAATAATTACGATGTAACGCAAAATGGTCGCCTGGATTTGGTTCGCGACCATTGAGTACTCGGCGTCTGGTTTGACAATCACCGCTTTCCAGTAGGCACCCGGTACGTGGAACACCGACATCGTCACCGGTTGCTCCAGTAACATGTCGTGTTGGAGTTGAACCGAGTGAATCAGGTTTGTCGACGTCCGATCTTCGGCGTAGGGATCCAACAACACGGCCGTGATCAATTCAGCCGACGGCATATCGATTTGGTAGCTGCTCGTCTGAATCGCCGACACCATTTGCGCCTTGAAGTACGGCTCGCGGTGAGAGCTCTCAATCAGGCGCCGGTTGAGTGCGTCTAACTGGTTGGCAATCGGCAAAAAGGCCGCGTTTTTTTCCGCAAAACCCGCCACCGTATAGAATTCTTCGACCCGTTTCCCGCGACTGTCGTGACTGAAACTTTTGGCCAGCTCGGGGCGTGGGAAGGTAATGAAACGGTTGTCGCGATCCAGTAAGAACAGGTAACCACCCGTTTTTTGGGCCCACATCTGCGCCAAACTCTGCAGCCCTTCCAGTTTGAGATCAACGGTGGCCACCCCCATAAACGCCTGCGACGCGTCGCGCAGGGCGACCGTCACCGTCACCATTGGCTGGTACGAGTAGGGGTCCATGTAGGATCCCGACCACACGCCACGCGCCGGATCGTTTAAGTGTCGACCCACCACGTACCACTCTTCGTGGTGGTAACCCGGCGACTCCAAAAATTGCCGTCGGTAGTTGTCGTCTTGAGCAAAGCGCTTGGCGTCGTAACTCGGACCCGGAGCGTTGTAATCTTCGAAAAACACCAGTTCGTTGCGCTGGTCGCGGCCCCAAAAGAAGCTGTAGCGATCAACGCCGTCCTCAAAACGTCCCGGCTCAAACCAAATGCCGCCACCGGCGACGTCGTAATCACCGTCGAAATCGAGCATGCCCCGAATCGTTTGCCGGAACACCGCCGGATCATGCGGTAACTGTTCGCCGGCATTGGCCATCGCCCGGACCAGAGCTTCGATGGCGTCGAGCCGCGCCGCCATATGACTGACGACGTTATTGCCATTCTCTTCAATCCGCTTGGTCGACTCATCCACGACCAATTGCGTCCCGACGGTGTTCATGACACTGACAATACCCAACATCAGCACGGTATCGAACAGCAGTAAGCCCAGCAGCAAACGGAACGCGATACTTTTGAAAAAGGGTACTTTGGTGTTAATTTTAGTCCCGGTCGTCGGTTGAGCTGCCTGCGCCATGCGTCTCGCTTCCTGCAGATGGTCAAGACCCGACCCGCGCCTGCCGCAAGGGAATGCAGCGCCAAAAGCACGGATTTTAGGTGCGGTCATTCGTGGAACACGGTTGTTAAACCTATCGCCATCGCATCTTCAAAAATCAAGCCTTGCTGAGTAAATAATTTCAGCACCCTTGATTGCCTCGGTCAGTCGGGCATTCGTTCCCTATCCAATAGCCAGGATTTCTTTCTTTATTATGACCATTCATCTCATCGACCAGCCCAGCCACCTCAGCGCACTCGACCACTTCGCCCACAGCAATCTTTTGGTGATTGCGCTCAAAACCGCCGGGACGCCTGCACGCAACCCACGCCGCGCCGTCATCAACACCCTGCAAATCAGCGACGGCCAAAGTTTTGCCGTGATTGACGTCGATCAGGTCGATTGTCGTGCCTGGTTACAACCACGGCTCGAAAATCCCGCCGTCACCAAAGTCTTCCACCGCGCCAAATTTGCGGTCAAACACTTCCTTTACCATTGGCAAACCGCTGTTCAAGGCCTGTTTTGTACCTACCACGCGAGCCAAATTCTCGCCATGGGTGCCGGCGGACAACGCCACGCGCTCACCGATCTCAGCCAACACTTTCTCGGTCGCTATTGCGACACCCCTTGGGAACAGGTGTGGCACCGCCGCGGGCCGCTCACCGCCGGCGACTGCGACGTCGCCGCCGAAGAGCTCAAGCTTTTGTTTGATTTGTACCAACAAATGCAGGCCAAAATTCGCGAGCACAAACTCAAACGCATCTCCAGTTTGGAGTTTCGCACCGTGGTGCCCGTCGCCGCCATGGAACTGAAGGGCATCTTTGTCGACGTGGCGCGCATTCAGGTCTTGCGCGAGCGTTACCGTGCCGAGATGCAGGAAAACGAGCGCCTCGCTGTCGACAATATTCCCTCGCTGCAAGCCAATTTGTGGGGTGAGAAGGAACTCAATCTCAACTCGCCCAAGCAAGTGCTGCAAGCTTTGCAGGACGCCGGTATGCCCATTGCCGACAGCTCCGAATCACAGTTGCGCGCCCACCTGCAAACCTACCCATGGCTGCAAGCGCTGCTCGACTACCGCCATCGCGCGATGATGCTGCACTCACTCGACCAACTCGAAAACGCCGTCGACGCCGATTCCGGCCGCGTCCACGCCACTTACCACCAAATCGCCTCGCCCTCCGGCCGCTTTGCTTGCAGCGATCCCAACATTCAGCAAGTGCCTCGGGAAAAAGAGGTGCGCGCCTGCGTGCGACCCGCGCCAGGTTACGCCTACATTGTGGCCGACTACTCTCAGGTCGAGTTGCGCGTCGCCGCCGGTTTGGCCGAGGACCCCGTCATGATGAAAGCCTACCGTGACGGCCGTGACCTACACCGCCTGACCGCCGCACTGACGATGGGCAAGGACGAACAAGAAGTTACCGCCGACGAACGTCAGGCCGCCAAGGCCATTAATTTCGGTCTGATCTACGCCATGGGCGCGGGCGGTTTGCAGGCCTCGGCGCAAAATTCCTACGGCGTGACGCTGAGTTTTGAGGAGGCGACCACCTTCCGCCGCCGTTTCTTCGACAACTACCACGGCATCGCCCGTTGGCAGCGCGGGCTCGAAGCCTTCGCGCAAAAGCACCACCACGTGCGCACCGCCGGCGGCCGCATTCGCGCTTACCACGACGGTAAGATGCGCATCACCGAAGTCTTCAACACGCCGGTCCAGGGCACCGCCGCCGAAGGTTTAAAAAGCGCGCTTTGCTTGTTTTGGGACAAAACGCGCGCACAAGGTGTCGACGCCGCCATTGTCGCCATCATCCACGATGAAATCATCGTCGAGGTGGCTGAGGACCAAATCGAACAAGCCAAACAACTGCTCAACGAAGCCATGATCGAAGGCATCGCCTGGCTGGTCCCCAACGTACCCTTTGTCGCCGACGCCGCCGTCGCCGAAAGCTGGGCCGAAAAATAAGCCAAAGAATCAAGCCGACTCGTGAGTCATCAAAAAGTCAAATCACCCAAGCACTTTCAGCCTTACCGCTTTTTTTGTTAACCCGAATGATCGGCCCATGGTCTGGATCACAAACAAACCGGGCCCGCGCTTCGGCAGACCTCTCAAACAAAATGACCCACGATTTACCGGAACCACTCAGATGCACCGATGCCACTTCACCGCGATCCATGCCGCGCGCATCGATGAACTTTTTAGCAGTCTCAATAGCCGTGGCTTCATCAATGGTGCCATTCACAATCCATCTCTCTCCAAGTCGGTCTTCAGCTCCGTTTGTTCCCGCGCGCCTGGTTTTCAAGGGTCAAGGTATAACCCTGATCGCAACGAAACCAAGTACCGTTTACCGTTTCGTCGAAGTGACTATGGAAATCGGGTACTTGCGCCAATGCGATCAAATAGGCCCCCAGCGCTTTTAAACCGGCAGGATTGCCTGATATCGCCACCTCACGGAGATTTGGTGCGTCACCGTCGCACACGGAAAGCGCCACTTTGGCCTGTTTCGATGTCATAAACATCGGTAAACCGGAGTCGGAGAAATGCAGTTGAATTTCGTCGGTTTTGACACTCACGCGGCGCCTCACATCGTTAATATGTCTTTTGCCTGCTACCGGCTTTTGGAACCAAAGATATCAACCACAACGGAAAGTAGCAAGGGGCCGTCAGAATCTGATAATTGAACCATTATCACAAGATCAAACCCAAACTTTCGCCACAAAGCTAAAAAAACAGCGTCATAATCTTCGGGAAAATTTTCGTGGCCAGAGCCGTCATGAAAATCAGGCTTTCCTGCATCGACTTCCACCCCCTTTACGAGTTCCCGCAACACGCCACAGTATTCAAAAAGAAGATCGAACATTTCGTCTTCATCATCGGGGATTTCCGTGTCAACCTTGAGATACACTTGAAAAGCCCAGACACCTTCTCCTTCACGATATACCTGATAGTTAACAATACCAAGTTGCTGGTTGTTGGAGCATTTCGCACTAACACCAAACAAACGTTCTAAATAGGCTTTGTCAGCCTCAGGGTTTTGGCCCAAGCTTGCATTCAATACTGAAACAAGGTGTTTAGCTATCATGGATCACGCTCCTTAATAAACGACATCACCATTTTCCGAACGCAACAAGAACACCAGAACAAGGGTTAGTTTAACCGTCGCATGACTTAGACACGCCCAAAGAAGGCAATCAGTTGACCTGCAGGATAATTGCCGCGCCAACCACAAGGCCAACCACCCGATGAATAAATCCGAAACAAAGCCTCGTGGAATGGGTTGGTATTCCCACATATCATCCTTGCATAGGCGCAGTGATATAAATCAACAAAAACTTCTTCAGAAATTTCTTCATAAATCTTGGGAAGCCAACGCTCAACCGTCTTATAGGATAACTGGTTAAATTTCGACCGAAATTCGTCTTCCACTTCCCTGTATTCATGAAACGCATATGCAAGCCCGTCTACTTCAGCGCATTCGTGCTGCCGAATATCTGTCCAGGTAGATTCGCCCTTTTCGTATACCGCACGCCAAGCTAATTCTGTCGCCAATGAAAAATCATCGATGCTTATGACGCGATCAATTTTGGTCACCCGGATTTCCGGCCACCCAGTCTGGATGAAGGTGATAACCTCTTGAATCCCTTTTTCGTTTTTACCTAAGAAGCGCGATAAGAGCGAGGGGTTTTGGCTAAAGATCTGGAGCGAAATGGCTTGGAAAAAGCAGAAGCGCACCCATTGGGTGCGTTGAGCATTTTTACAGGCCGTTGTAGCCCAGATATTTAGCTAAAACCGCCACGAGTTATCGCGTTTCTTAGGTTTTAGCCATTCGCATGCCGTGAGTCACCTTCTTCCAAATAAACGGCGCGACGCCCATTAAACCATCGTGCGGCGGCACCTACGCCGACTATAGTACCGCCACCGTACGCCGGCAAAAACTTTCACACCAATCATCGGCGAAGACTTTTGATTGGATGCCGCCGGCCCAAAGCCCCAATAGAAAAAAGCTCGAATCGGGGAACGTCACAACCCCGATTCGAGCTAAGGTTTGTCTTCGTGGTGACCTATGGCGTGCGTGAGGTAGAACCCGAAGATCAAACAGAAAAGGAAACCGCCGTTTTAACCTAGATTTGGTGTGGTGGTAGAAGGTTTTGGTTAAAGCTAGGCTAAGCGGCGGTAATCGTGCCCGTAAAGGGCCTTTCTCTTTTCTTCACACGGCAAAACGGTGGGCCGCGCAAAGGGTTTAGTTAAAAATTAGAAAAATGTGGGGGATCCGAATCGGCTCCCCCATCCGGCCTTTTGTGTGGGTCGCAAGCTGGGACATAACCCTTTATAACGAGACATCTTTGCTTGTAGCCCGACCGGTATTGGAACTTCGTGGGAAACACCCAGGTAGAGCGCTAACCGAGCCGTCCCTTACTCAAAGTCGTAAACTTTACTGCTTTTCAGCAAGGCTTCCTTGGTGATCTGGCCGTTGCGGCACTTGGTCAGGTTGTCCTTGCGGAAAACGTAGATTTTGTCTTTGCCGCGTTCGCCGGCGCGAGACAGGATGATGTTGATGTGTTCGTTGTCGGGAATATCAACCGAGGCGCCGAATTCACACATGGCGTCAGTCAGTTGCGCCTCAAAGCCGGTGAACTTTTCCGTCCATTCTTTGCTCTGAACCGAGCGCAATTTCTCGGCTTTTTCCAGATATTCCTTAACGTCGGTTTCAACTTTGGTTTTGAAGGACTCGAGCTCGGAGATCAGTTCTTTGCGCTCTTCCTCGGTCATCTTCTTGCGCTTGATCAACTCTCGGCGGGTCTGCATCGCCTTTTGACGAATTTCCTGACTCATGCGGCGCTGCTCTTCACGGATACGACGCATTTCGGTTTCGATTTCGCGGGAAACCCGATAATCCTCAACCTCAACCAATGCTTCGGTCGCCTCTTCCAAGGATTCGGCGGCATTTTCAGCCATTTCCTCAACCATCTCTTGGTAAGACTCCATCATTTCGTGGTATTGCTCGCGCATTTCCTCTTCATCTTCAGTACCACTGGGCACGTAAACCGGTGGAACAGGTGGGATTACCAAGCGCGGCATCTTCACACTGAGGCGAGCGTGGCGGCTGAGATGGTGGCTGCCAAGCCCCATGTGGAACAACATCACCACGCCTTGACCTTGCAAGTAAGTGGTCGTGATTTCGTGGGGCCGCAAGGTGCCGTCGCGATGACGACGATGGGAATGGTCATCGTCACCGAAAGTCGATTTGAGAATTCGGTGCAGGATACGAATATCCTTGGCGATGCGATCGTGGTCCTGCGCCGGCAGCCAAGGCATGGCAAAAACGGCCACGGTCAACACAAGTACTAACTTCTTCATTCACAAACTCCTCGCGGTGAGATCAATCTTCGCTGGGCGTCGCCTGCACGGCGTTCGCCAAGTCGTAAAGGGTGTCATTGTTCAATGACTGCTGGTCAACCAGGTAAGCCAGGCGCTGTTCAATTTGATCGAGATCTTTAAGCCGTTGGCGGTCCCAATCGGCAAACAGATTCTGGAGATCGCGGGCCCGGTCGGTCGCAATTTGGTTTTCCTGGAATTCCAGTAGGGAGGTTAAATATGGTTGCTGCGTTTCGTGGTAATCGGCAATCCCAGCCCGAAAGGCGGCCTTCAAACGTTTGTTCTGCTCGGCAAGTCGTTGATCGAGGAGCTGTTTGAGCTCGGACCGAGTCAGGGTCACGCTGTCGGGATGGGTCACGGGAACGACTTCGGCTTTGGGCTGGGCAGGAGCGCCAAATTCCAAGCGAAAGCCGTCTTGATCATTAATGAAACGGCCCTGGCCCAGCAACAACCCCAACATCAGCACACACATTAAGGCGGGGAGCCACTGACTAATCAGTGCTTGCCAAGTCGGTCGCGGTGTAGGGGCGGCCATCGGTAAGCGAGACCAAGTCGGTGTCGGTTCGGCGTCCCAAGCCTGCGCGGCAGCGCTAAGCCTGGCACTTACCTCGGCGAGATCTTGCGGATCGTCGCCCTGTTGTCGGGCCTGTTCCTCCAGGACTTTTTTGATTTCGGGATCAAGCACTGACCACCTCCGGAAGCGATTTCAGCTTACGCAAAGCAGCATATAAACGAGATTTAAGTGTATTGGTAGGAATACCAGTATGGGTTGCCATCTCTTCAAAGGTTTGCTCTTGGAAGTACTTCAGTTCCACCACCAGACGTTGCTCTGGGGTCAGTTGTTGTAGTAAACGCAAAATTTCGCGATTGGATTGGCGACGCAAAACTTGGTCGTAGGGACTCTGGCCCGAACCGCCGTCGAGTAACTCCGGCTCTTCCAGCGAGTCCACCGCTTTTTTGCGTCGATAAAAGTCGGTTGCGCGATGCGATGCGATGGTGAAAATCCACGATGAAAATTTGGCTTCTTGACCGTAGCGGTCGAGATTTCGATAAACCGATAAAAAAACTTCTTGAACCAAATCCAACGCGTCTTCCCGATTCCCCGTCATGCGCAAGGCGAAATTGTAAATCTTTCCCTCGTAGCGGCGAATGAGTTCGTTCCAACTATCGCCTCTACCTTTTAATGCTTGTTTTACGAGCGAAATGTCTGAAGGTGTGCCAAACATCAAAGCTCCCGTTTCGTTCTCGCAGGGTAAGTCGCCGGGTTGGGTGAAATAGTTTGGGCGAATCGAAAAAAAATTATTTTTTTGGGGGCGGCAAGCGGGCTGCGGCCGACCGAACCGTCGTCAACCCACGACTTAATCATCTCGCTTTATTCATGTTAACATCAAGAAAAAACAAAAAAAACCCGCGCTGGAATCTAACAAAAAAAAAAGCGACCAAGCGCTACCTGGTTCAACTTTTTCTACAGTGCCCATAAGCATGCGGGGTCGACAACGGGTTAGAATGGCACAACCGCGCTTGCCGCACCTCAGCATCTCACCCGCTAGGATTGGCATGATAAGGAAACGCCTTCCTTGAGCATACCACCATACAGCCTCGCTTCTGGATGACTTGGTGAACCCGTCTGTCTCGGTTCAACCCATACGGCGGACATCGACGTCTCCCACCACGTCTTCACGGATACCCGACAGGCTTCTCGCACAACCAAGGTAAGGTTTCCTCACACCTTACCGACATGACAACCATGAAAGGCGACGGTCACCACTCCCCTGCCGCGCGCATTTCATACACCAAGGAGTTTTCCATGCAATCTAGGGAACAAACCGACAATTGGATGACACGCGCGTGGCACACTCCTTTTGCGCAAGAAACACTGACTGTCGCTGACTGTGCCGTCAACACCTTGCGTTGGGGTGATCCAGCCAACCCCGGCGTGTTACTGGTTCACGGCGGCTTGGCCCATGCGCAGTGGTGGCGCCACATCGCGCCGGCGGCGGCACAGGACCATTACGTGGTGGCGCTCGATCTCAGCGGCCACGGCGATAGTGGGCACCGCGCCGATTACGGCAGCCACTGGGTTGAAGAAATCATGGCGGTTCGCGAAGCGGCGGGTTTTTCGGCCCCACCGGCGTTGATTGGTCACAGTATGGGCGGTCTCCTTTCAGTGGGTGCCGCCGCCTTTTACCCGGAGGCCTGGCGCGCGGCCCTGATCATCGACTCACCCATTACAGGGTTTTCCGATAAAAACGATCAAAGTGATTCCCCACGCGGCGGCCCACGCCGACGCCAATACCCAACCCTTGAAAAGGCGCGACAACGTTTTCGCCTGTTGCCTCATCAACCCTGCACCAACCCCGAATTGATGCAACTCATCGCCGAAAGCAGCCTGAAACAAGACGGCGAAACCTGGACCTGGAAATTCGATCCCAGTGTGTTCGAGACCTCAGACCGACGGGCAACGGCACCCTTGCTCAAAGAGATTCGCTGCCCTTGGTGGATTGTGCGCGGCGAGAATTCACGTGTCGTGAGCACCAAGGTCGCCGACGAACTACGCGATTTGGGCATCACCGCGCCCTTCATTACCATCCCCGAAGCACACCACCACCTCATGTTGGACCAACCGCTGGCCTTAATTAGTATCATTCGTGCCTTTTTGGCCGTTGTCGCGCTGTGAACCCCATGTTTCGCTGGGGTTACGCCATCGATCGGGTGACGATCAAAAAAAAGGCCCGCACGCCGGCGTCCGAACTCAGCGCCGGACGCCCGGTCATTCTGACGGGCCTGATCGACGGCTGGCCGGCGCTCAAAAGATGGCAGCCCGACTACCTCATTCAGCAGATGGGTACAACGGAACTCACGGTCGACGGTGAAACCTTATCGGCCGCGAACCTGTTCCATCGACTTAATCAAAACCAAACCGCCACCATGCCATACCTCCACAATTACTATTTAGAGGAGCATCTGCCGCAACTGGCCGCCGATGTGGCGCCGATGCCGGCCTTTCTCAACCACAACTACCTTTGGCACAAAACCTTTCCCAAACACCCGCTGACCCGCAAGGGCCGTATTGGTTTGTTTATCGGTGGCCACGGCAGCGCTTTTCCAGTCCTGCACCGCGACAACTTCCACACCAACGCCTTCATCTTCCAAATCCAGGGTACCAAACGGGTGTGGCTGTACGCACCCGACCAAGCCCCCTTTTTATACGTCAACCCTGAAGTACCCACGCACAGCACCATCGAAGCGCCGCACCAATTGGACGAAAAACGCTATCCGAAATTCGCCGAAACAACGCCCTACACGGCGACCTTGGCACCAGGCGAGGTTCTTTTTGTACCCAGTGATTGGTGGCACGCCACGTACATGGAAACGCTGTCCATTTCAGTTTCGGTGAACCACGTCGACGCGGGCAATTTCGAACGCTTCGCAGCCGCCTGCCTGGCCCATTGGCGCCAATCATCGCGGCTGACGGCCAGACTCCGTTACCTGCGCTTACGCTTCGCGGCGGCGCGTTTGCGGTGAGTTTGCACGCATCCAACATTTTTTTTGACATGAATCAGCAACAGCGCCATCTTGGACGGGTACCAAGTTGATTCGTCCGTTTTTTATACCGGCGTCCAACGTTTGGCGAACCTGTCGAGAGATGACCGAGCTTAGGAGGTTGCTTGCGCTTTGTTTTTTTACGCCGTCGCCGCGTCCGTTTGGGCTTGGCCGCGCTGGGCTTACTCACGCTGACCGCCCTCATTTATTACGCACGCTGCCTACCCGAGCCACTGTTTAACACGCCCTACGCCACCGTCCTCGAAGACCAGCAAGGACGCCTGCTCGGCGCGCGTATCGCGCACGACGAACAGTGGCGTTTCCCGCGCACGGACAAGGTGCCTGAAAAGTTCGCCACCGCACTGATTGCCTTTGAAGACAAACGTTTCCACCACCATCCCGGTGTCGATCCAATCGCGGTCGCGCGCGCGCTGTGGCTCAATCTCAGTCGCGGCGAGGTGGTCAGCGGCGCCAGTACACTGACCATGCAAGTGATTCGCATCGCGCGCGCCGGTCAACCACGTCACCTTGGCGAGAAGCTGGTGGAAGCGGTGTGGGCAACACGTTTGGAATGGTCGGCCGACAAAGCGGAGATTTTGGCCTTGTATGCGGCGCATGCACCCTTCGGCGGCAACGTGGTTGGCTTGGAAGCCGCAGCTTGGCGCTATTTCCAACGGGCGCCGGATCAGCTCTCGTGGGCGGAGGCAACTACGCTGGCGGTTTTACCCAACAATCCAGCTCTGATCCACCCTGGCCGCAACCGCGCCGCACTGCTCGCTAAACGCAATCGCCTGTTGGTGCGCCTTCACAAAAACGGCGTTTTCGATGAAGTCACCTTGCAATTAGCGCAAAGTGAGCCACTGCCGGACAAGCCTTATGCCCTGCCACGCTTGGCGGAGCATTTGGTGGATCGCCTCCACAGCGAGCGCCCCAACGGCGGGCGTTACCAGAGTGCCATTCAGGCCGACCTGCAGAAAAACAGCCAAGCCATCGTCAACCGCTTTCAGGAAAAGCTCGAGCAAAACGGCGTCTACAACGCGGCCGTTTTGGTGCTCGATAACCGTGACAAACGCGTCATCGCTTATGTCGGTAACAGCAGCACACGCCTGAATACACGTGAGCGCGGTCGTCATGGGCGCGCTGTCGATATTATCCCGGCGGCCCGCAGCACAGGCAGCACGCTCAAACCTTTTTTGTACGGGCAAGCCATGGATGCGGGCCTTATCCTGCCGAACAGTTTGGTACGCGATGTGCCCAGCCATTTCGGCAGTTATCAGCCGGAAAACTTTGATACCGAATACAGCGGTGTCACGCCGGCCTCGCGAGCATTGGCACGATCCCTCAACATTCCGGCGGTTCGCTTGCAGCACCAACTCAACACGGCGCGGTTCCACGCCACGCTGCGCGAGTTGGGCATGACCCACCTAACCCGACCGCCCAACCACTACGGTCTCACCTTAAGCCTGGGCGGGGCAGAAAGCAGTTTATGGGAGCTGGCGGGCATGTACGCGGGCATCGCGTGGAATCTAAACCAACCGGAGCGATCCCCATCACAACAGAAAGCCTGGCGGCCACCGCAGTTATTTGCCACACAGCCGGAAAAAACGGCAACGGGTGATCAAGGCCAAGCGGTCATCAGCAAAGCGTCGCTGTGGTACGTCAGCGAGGCGTTGACCCAGGTGGATCGACCCGAAAGCCACGGGTTGTGGCGGTACTTCAGCTCATCACGCAAGATCTCCTGGAAAACCGGAACCAGTTTCGGGTTCCGTGATGCTTGGTCGATTGGATACACGCCGCGATTCACGGTCGCGGTGTGGGTTGGCAACGCCGACGGCGAGGGCCGGCCAGGATTGACCGGGGTCAGCACCGCCGCACCAATTATGTTTGAAATCTTCGACCAATTACCGCGAGAAACAAACTGGTTCGCCAAACCCCATGACACGATGAAGGAGATCGCCGTTTGTGGCGCAAGCGGGTACCGCGCGGGCGTGGATTGCACTCCGGTCAAACAAATGGCGGTGCCACGCGGTGCCCTACGTGCGCCGATTTGCTCGTACCACCAGAGTTTTTTCTTAGACCCCAGTGGGCAATACCGCGCCGACAGTGATTGCTTCTCGCCAAGTGCCTTGACGCGCGCTATTCAGTTCGTCTTGCCGCCGGTAGAAGAGTACTACTACCAACAACGGCGCGCCGATTACCAACCCTTACCGGAACTACACCCGGATTGTGCCGCCAAAAACCCGCCGTCACGCAATATGGCACTGGTGTATCCGCGCCGACAAACACGCATCCAAATTCCCATCCAACTGGACGGCACGCGCGGCAAGGCCGTGCTCAAGGCGGTGCACCGCCGCGCCGAGGCACGCATTTTCTGGCACCTCGACAAAACCTACTTGGGCGCGACCCGCGACTTCCACCAAATGCCGGTCCACCCCCCCCAAGGTCGCCATCGTTTGGTGTTGTTGGATGAGTTCGGCGAGCGGCTGGAACAAGAATTTACGGTGGTGCGTTAACAGCTTGATCTAGGGCTTTTTGCGATACAGGCCGGCACAAGGGCGGGCGCAGTTCAGGCCGGCGTCTGCCGTAAAAATGGACAAGGCGCAGGTTGGTGAATCGTGTTAGTCTGAGCGCGATGCCCGTCCAGCTCGGCGTAACCCGACCATCCTGCGTTGGTTCACGATGATCGCCGCCAAAATACCGGTTCCAAACACCTTGTGCGATGTTTTAAGCCGTTTCGAAACCGACTTTTGGCTAAAGTTATGCTCTCAGGAAGGATCACCCGTTATCCTTTTCGATGTCGAGGCGCCATGCAGCTTTCCTCTACGTTCCGCCGTGTCGTCAATCGTTTTCGCAGGCCGATTTTGGCCTATTTCCGCATGCCGGGTTCGAAGGGATTCGGCGCGTTGATTGTGTTTTTTGTGCTGATTTTCAGCGGTGCGGTTTTCGACCTCAAACTGAATTACCATGATCCGGCCACCGGTATTGGTCTCGACTGGGTCAGTTCGATCTACACCGTGTTCATGTTACTGGTTTTTGAGTCGCCGCTACCGTTCCCCAAGGAACCCATCGCGCGATTGGCGTTTTTCTTAGTGCCGATTTCGGGTTTCCTGGTCCTCGGTCAAGGCATCTTCCGATTGGGCAACACATTACTTAAAAGAGATTTATGGGAAGCAGCTATGGCATCTACCTACTCAGACCATACCGTGATTTGCGGGCTCGGCCGCATTAGTCGCCGCGTGATTGAGCGCGTCCGCGATCTCAACCACGAGGTGGTCGTCATCGAACGTGACGCCGATAACGAATACATCAGCAAGATGCGCGCGGAAAAGATCCCCGTGATTATCGGCGACGCCCACAATCCCGAAGTTCTCGCCCATGCCAACATCGCCGAGGCGGAATCGGTGGTGCCCTGTACCAGCGACGACATGACCAACCTCAGCATTGCCCTGGAAGCACGACGCATGGCACCCAACATCAAAATCGTCCTGCGCATGGCCGATACCCGTTTGGCCGAAAATGTTCGCACCGGCTTCGACATTCACACCGCATTTAGCATTCCCGAAATCGCGGCGCCGGCCTTCGCCGCCGCCTCGACCAAAGCGCCGTTGGACCACGCGATTGCCTTTGACGTGGGCAACACCCGCAATCTCATTACCATCACTAAATTCGATCTGGTTCCAGAATCGAGCCTGGTCGGCAAAACGGTCGGCGATCTGGAAGACGAATTTGAAGTAGCGGTCATCGCGCTCAGCCGCAAGGGCGAATTCCAGCTCCACCCTCGCGACGAGGTGATGCTCCTCGCGGGCAGCAGCTTTGTCGTATCCGCCACCATTGATACCCTCAACCAACTGGCACAACTGACGCCACCCTCGCGCGAATACGAACACTACCTCAAAGGTCAGTGGCAGATTCGCACTTAACCCCGCTTTCGCTCGGTCGCGCACCGAGTAACAAGGTCCCGTGGAGGCACCGTCCATGTTATTCGATGAACTCAATTCCTTTTTACGCCAATTGCCGGCGGTCACGGTCGACATCAAGTGGGGCAATGTTTTGGTCTACAGCGTCGGCGAAAAAATGTTCGCCGCTGTTCGCGTCGCCCCCGAGTGCAGCGCCGAGCAACCGGTCGCGGCATCGGAAGACGGTGTACCGCGTTTGTCGTTTAAAACCGAGGATGGCTTGTTTGACATCCTCACCCAAAAAGAAGGCATTGAGCCGGCCCCCTATTTGGCACGTCACAAGTGGATTATGCTCGAGCGAACCGACGTGCTCCAAGGCGAGCAACTGTGCGACATGTTGCGCATGGCCCACCGCCTAACCCTTTCCAAATTGAGCAAGAAAAAACAGCGCGAGCTGGTAGGTGACGTCGTCTCCTGAACCCGCCCACCACAACGCAAGCAACGAGGTCACCCATGAGAACGCATCCCTCCTCATTTAGCCGCACCTATCAAGTTGAGTGGCAAGACATTGATTTCAACGGGCACATGCGCAATACCGCGTATTTTGAACGAGCCAGCCACCTGCGCGTTTGCTTCCTGAGCGAACACGGTTTTTCAGCCGAGCGTTTCGCCCAATTACGCATCGGGCCGGTTGTGTTTCGCGATCAAATCCAATACTTTAAAGAATCGAAGCTGATGGATTCCTACACCGTGGATCTTCAGGTTTTGTCTTTAACGGAAGACGGACGACGGTTCTCTATGGTGAACCGCTTCTTTAATGAAGCCGGCGAGATTCTGGCCCATATTCAGTCGGACGGCGCTTGGCTGGATCTGACCGCCCGCAAGACATGCGTCCCGCCGCAAGAGCTCGCCGACGCCATGAACGCGATGCCCCGTGCCGAAGACTTTACCTGGGTGCCGTCCAAAAAAACCAACCCGGTACCGTGAACCACCAAACGGTCCGCCCGAGGCTGTCCGCCCGAGGCTGTCCGCCCGAGGCTGTCCGCCCGAGGCTGTCCGCCCGAGGCTTTCCGCCCAAGGCTTTCCCTGTCACACGCGCAAGGCTTGAGCTAGAATAACGACACCTCGGCGGCGGGCCGGCCGCAATCACGGGAGAACCTTTGACTGCACCGATTTTTTTGGGCATCGAGTCATCATGTGACGATACCTCGATTGCCATCATTAACGACCACGGCACGATTCTAGCCAATGTGGTTTCTTCGCAAATTACCGATCATGCTCCTTTCGGCGGCGTCGTTCCCGAACTGGCGAGTCGTGCCCATCTGCGCAATATCCCGACCGTTTTCGAACAGGCATTGGCCCAAGCCGATTTAAATCTCGATCAGATCGACGTGGTCGCCGTCACTTACGGTCCAGGCTTAATCGGCTCGCTGTTAGTCGGTGTCAATTTTGCCAAATCGCTGGCGTTCGGGCGCAATCTGCCATTGGTGGCGGTCAACCACATTCGCGGACACATTCGCGCGTTGTTCCTCGAACACGGCGATGTGCCGCTACCAGCCTTAACCTTAATTGTTTCCGGCGGCCACACGCACCTGTTTTTGGTGGAGGACCCGGATCACTTTGTGCTGCTGGCTAAAACCCGCGACGATGCAGCCGGCGAGGCCTTCGACAAACTTGCTAAAATGCTGGATCTCGGTTTTCCCGGCGGCGCGATTGTTGACCGCATTGCCCAACAAGGTGATCCCAAAGCTTTTGCGTTTAATATGCCGCGTTTTAGCGACGGCGCCGCCGACTACAGTTTCAGCGGCCTTAAAACCGCCGCCGCCCATCAGCTACGTCGCAATCCAAAGGCCTTTGCCGACCGCGACAGTCAGGCCGTCGCCGATCTGTGCGCTTCATTCCAACATGCCGTGGTTCGTCACTTACTGCAACGCGTCAAACACGCCCTCAAGGTGGAGAGCGTCGCGTCACTTTTGTTGGGCGGTGGCGTCGCCTGTAATTCCCATCTGCGCCAAGCCTTTACCGCGTTGGGTACCGAACGCCGTTTACCGACCTTCATCACGGCACCGGTGTTGAGTACAGACAATGCGGCCATGATTGCGGCGGAAGGGCGTCACCTGTGGCATCGCGGCCAAACAGCCAACTTCGACCTCAATCCAGAGGTTCGTCTCAACGCCTATGACGCGGTCCGTTACCTGACGGGTCGTTAAATGACAGCGCCGACCACACCGGCCTATTATTCGGGTTGCCCGATGTGGGCCAATCGCGACTGGGTCGGTCGCTTTTTTAGCCGCGACTGCAAACCCCGCGACTACCTCACCCAGTACGCCTCCGTTTTTAACAGTGTTGAAGGCAATACCACCTTCTACGCGCTCCCTAAAGCCGATACCGTCCTGCAGTGGCGCGACGCCGTGCCCAACAGCTTCCGCTTCTGTTTTAAGTTTCCCCGCGAAATTTCCCATGACCGCCGGCTCCAAGACTGTGACGAAGCCTGTGCCGCATTTTTCACGCGTTTACTGCCGCTCGGCGCCAAACTGGGGCCGTTTTTCCTGCAACTGCCGCCCTCCTTTGCCGACGGCGAAGGCCTTTACCAATTTCTGAGCAGGTTACCACGCGATTTTCAATACGCGGTCGAAGTACGCCACCCACGCTGGTTCACCGATGAGTGGCAGCATGCACTCGACGAAATGTTAATCAACTTCGGAATGAGCCGCGTTTTTTTCGATACCCATCGTTTGATGGCTCTGACCCAGGTCAACGACGCAATTCGCACGGCACAACGCAAAAAACCCAAGGTTCCGCGTCGCACCCATGCGGTCGGGGCCACGCCCATTTTGCGTTTTGTCGGCGATCCCCAAATAGAAAACGACGGCCCGGTGATCGAAGACTGGGCGAACAAGGTCGCCCAGTGGATCAACGCGGGCCGCCGCCCCTATGTTTTTTTACACCAAGCACCAGACGACGAACGTGCGCCGGAGCTGGGTCGCCACTTCCATCAAGCACTGCAGCGCCAACTCACAAACCTACCGGACGCACCGGCCTGGCCCATCGAATTAGCGCCGCCGCCTGAAGAACAAATGACCTTGTTTTGACCGAGCCGATGCCCGGTCTTGTTGGTTTCTTTAACCGTAGTGCATGCTCAACGTCAGCGCTTTCGGCACCCGGTTCAACAGCCACAAGCCGATAGGAATACCGATCACGGTCAGCACCAAGGCGTAACCGACGGTTAAAAACACCATCCCGATGGTCCACCCAATCACAAAAAACCAAATGATGCGCAATAAAAAGGGCAGCTCTTCCACGGCGTGCCGGTGCTGGGGGCCGAATTCACAGGCCTCGCCCTCCTCACGTAAAAAAACAAAGGTCGGCAAGCGGTTAAAAATCATCACGCCAAACGGCAAGCCGATAATGGTGGAGCACAGCACGAAACCCAGCGACGCGGCAATCGCACCGAACCACCAGCCGATGGTTAAAAAATATAAGAACCGTACGATAATCATGGTTCCCTCCTGATATCGGTTCACAAACGCCGCGCGCGGCCGGAAAGCTGCGCGGGCGCGAGTCACACACACCGACCACCAACGGCGTGCGCCACTTTTTCAATCTTTTTGTTTATCGGTTACCTTGGTCGAAAAGTTGCCTAAAACTTTTGCCAAAGCAACCAGCCGACGCAAACGCCGGCCCACTCTGCAAGGCGTGACCAACCACAACAAGGGCCGGCTTTTATTCCATCGCTTGAGCGTCCTGCGCACAACGGAAGCCAATTTGATCGCTGCAAGTGCGCGGATCAGCACCGTTACGAGCGTAAACGGTGATATCGCGACCACGACTGCGGAAGGACCCACCGCGATAGCCCTTGGCGGGGCCGGCCTCGTCATTAAAGGGATTCTCCTCGCCGGCGCGCGGATAGAAGTCTTCGGCATAGGTATCGGCCACCCATTCCTCGACGTTACCCAAAATTTCAAAGACACCGTAACCGTTCTCAGGAAAGCTACCAACCTTGGCCGGACGTTTCTCGGGGTAAAACTCGTAAACAGCTTGCTTGGCGTCCGAGTAATCGCCCCACCAGTACTTCTGGCCTCTGGTGTTGCCGGTCGCGGCTTTTTCCCATTCCGCTTCAGTGGGCAAACGCTTGCCTTTCCAGCGAGCATAAGCTTCGGCGGCAAACCAGGAAACATAGGTTACAGGTCGATCAAGATCATCAGAACTGGGTCGGCCACCTTTCCAATGCGCCAAGTAATTGCCGTCTTGTTTATCAGCGCCAACGCGACCGGGCGCCCATTGGGGATTGGCCTGAACGAAATCGTAGTACTGCTGGTTGGTCACCTCGTGTTTGTCGATGTGGAAGGAGCCCAAGTAAACACGACGACGCGGCTTGGTGGCCCGAAAACGACTGTTCCCCATGACGAAAGAGCCGAGCGGCACATAGGTCATGCCGACCGGCGGTGACCACTCACGATACTTATGCCATTGAGCACGCGTTGCTTCGGAGCCATTGATCTGATAAATCTGCTTGTAGATATCGGCGACTTCGCGAAAACGTCCAGAAGCGCGTTTCTCGTCGGCAAGAGATTCCAAAGCCTTGATTTCTTTGCCAATCCGCTCCATCGCCTCATTGGCCAGTTGGTGACCCGGTTCGAGTTCGTAAAGACGATTGGCTAAACTGAACTGTTGGCCAAAATTTTTCCTAGAAATGGCCCGCTCAAGCGCACGGGTTGTTTCGCTAATTTCCTGGCCAAGTTCCTCTTCACGCACTTCCTTGGCCAACCGTTCGATTTTTTTGTCGCCAGGCGCCAATTCAAGCGCAGCCTTGTAGGAATCGCGCGCCAAGTCGTATTGCTTACGCGAAACAGCATCCTGCCCCGAGCTAACCAAACCCTGCAAAACCAGGGGCTTGGTTTTCTTCAAATAAGCCGAGGCGGGATCGATTTGGGATAACTCAATCACGAAGGGCACGACCTTAACAAAGTCGCCGCGACCGTAAAGGGTTTCGATTTTTTCCTGGAGTGTCCCCGACTGCTCCTCTTTCAACTTCTTTTTGAGCTGGTTGTACTGATCGCGCACCTCGACGTCACCCTTGTCGGCACTGTTCAAGGCGGCCAGAATTTTCAGCGCAGGTAATTCGCGGCCACTGCTCAGCATGCTGTCAATTTGCTTGAGGCCCTCTTTGCGAATCTCGTCGGCGGCATTTTTGGCGACGCCGTTTTGTGGTTCGATTTTGAGGACGCGGTAGTAGGTTCCATAGGCATCGTTTTTGCCGTCAACCAGCGCGTTCCCTTCCTCGCGATAAGTGCTCGCACGATTGAGGAGTTCAGCGACCTGGGCCGTCTGTTCCGTGATTTTTTGTTCCGCTTTGGTCTTGAGCGCCGTTAACCGATTCTCCATGCGCGAACCGGGATCATCACTGAGGATGGTCTCGATACGGCCAAGCGCTTCCCGGTATTGGGTGCCGTCAATCAGGTTTTGAACCTGGGCAATGGTTTCCTCTTCGCGTTTCTTGCTGGCACTGCCGGCAAACCACCACAGAATCCCACCGAAGGCAATCACCGCCAACCCAATAGTAAGGCCGAGCATTTTGGGATCAAAACGGCCGACGCGCCGTGCTTTGACCACTTTTTGTTGGGCGGGCGCCCCATCCTCGCTTTCGGCTTTGGCTAAATTATCCGCCAAACCCTTGGCGCTGGCGCCACCACTGTCGGGGACCGCTTCAAAACTAAAGGCGCCGTCGTCGGTGGAAACACTGTCCCCGCCACTGCCGGTATCACCCGCAAAGGGATCGTCGAAACCGCTGTCACCAAAGTCGCTAAAGTCATCAGCGGGAGGCGTTTGAGCAGCACCGGTTGCCGCCGCGGCAGGCGGTTCATCAACCGCGTCAAAATTAAACTCACCGCCGCCTTCGTCAAAGGAAAAGTCGGCGCCTGCATCAGCTTCATTTCCGGTGACACCAAAGTCAAAGCTGCCGGCGGCACCCGCCGGATCGCCGCCGAAATCGAAGTTTTCGCCGCCGCTGTCGTCGCCACCGAAGTTGAAGGGATCGTCACCGCCACTTTCCTGGCCAAACCCAAATTGATCGCCGCCTTGGTTGCCTTGCGCGAACTGATCACCTTCGTTTTCATTAGTGAAGCCAAACTGATCCCCACCGGCCTCGCTACCAAACCCAAACTGATCACCGCCATCGTCATCGACACCAAAATCAATGCCGCCGACATTGGCGTTTTCGCCAAAATCAAATTCAGACCCACCGTGGGTCACAGCCGGATCGGGTGCGTCGAGCTCGGGTGCTGCCGCGCCGCCGCCAAGCGTCTGATCGAAAGCCGGGTCGTTGGCAAAGTCCATCGGCACCGAGGACCCACCACCCAAGCCGAAATCGGCATCATCATCCGCGCCGGCGTCGTCGCCGCCGAAATCAAAACCACCGCCACTGTCGGGTTCATTCCCAAACTCGAAACCGGCATCGTTGTTACCAAAGGCGTTGTCACCTATGTCGGAACCCTGGTCGGCGCCAAAATCAAAACCGCCGCCGTTGTCAGCGTCGCCACCAAAGTCAAAACCACCGAGCGCATCACCGCCGGCGGGTTCGGCACCGCCGCCAAAATCAAATCCATCGCCGCCACCCAAATCACCGCCGCCACCGGCGTCCTTGCCGAAGTCAAAACCCTCGGTGCCGCCAAAGTCACCGCCGCCGGCGTCCTTGCCGAAGTCAAACCCTTCGGTTCCCGCGAAATCGTCGCCCCCGCCGCCAAAGTCAAAGCCGGCGTCATTGCCACCGAGATCGCCCTGCGGCGATCCGCCAAAGGGGTCGTCGCTCGGCTGATCGCTTTTGTCGTTGCCAAAATCAAAACCGTCGTTTTTACCACCCATAGCCGTGCTCTCCGTTTTCGCAGGCGGTTCACCGCCGAATTCAAAACTATCCGGGGCGGCTTCCGGCGCAGGCGCCGCCTTGGCAGTCGCACCAAAATCACCGATCCCACCCTTGGCAGGGTCGGCCCCGGCGGCAAGTGCTTCCTCGGCGGCAGATGCAAAACCAAAGTCTTGCCCGCCAAGATCAGAACTGGGCTCACTGCCAAAGGTTTGCGAGTCACCCGCATCACCGAGGCTGAAATTACTCAGATCTTCTTCGCCAAAATCCAGGCCCGCGCTCAGTTCGTCGGCCCCGAACAAGCCGTCGTCCTTGTCTTCCGCGACCCCGCCGAAATCCAGGCTGCCCGACGCGGACAGAGAGTTATCGCCGCCATGGCGCGCGCTATCTGAACTGTCGAGTCCGAAATCGGCTTCGCCCATTTGTGCGAAATCCGCCCCACCGTTATCCATACTACCGCCGGCCGAGCCGAAATCGAGGTGATCGAGATCATTGCCGGCCTGGAACCCGTTGCTTTGCCCATCGTCGACACGCCGGGTTTCACTGCCCCACGGCTCTTCCTCAAGCGCTAATCCGCCGCCGCGCGCTTGTTCACGCAATTGGTTAAGCGGCTGCGCGCGCACGGTGCGTTCCATGTCGAAACTGCCAAAATCGGCCCCCGCGCCCGGTTCATCAAAAGCAGCCAATGCCTCGCTTTCGCTGGGCAAACTCATGGCTGTATCGGAAGCTGTATCTTCATTGTCGTCGCCGTTGCTCGGCACAAAGGCCTCAACCCCGCTGGGTAGCGCCACGACCGCTGCTTCGTTGGGCAGCTTGGCTTGGGTTTTGGCGATGTCCTTGTAAAACTCAATCGCATTTTGGAAACGCCCTTCAGGTTGGCGCGCCAACGCTCGCAAAATCGCGTGATTGAGTTCGGGCGGCACTGCTGGATTTAATTCCGCGGGCGACACCGGCGTTTGGTTAAAAACCGCTTCTTGAAGGGTCGCATAATCGTTGCCTTTAAAGGGTGGCTCACCTGTGACCAGTTCGTATAAAATGGCGCCGGCCGCGTAAATGTTGGCGCGAATGTCCGTGGTTTCCGACTGACGCAGGCGCTCCGGTGAAAAGTAACGTCCGTAATACATCTTCTCGAGCGGCGTAAACATTTGTTCACGGGCCTGCTGCAACACATGGCCGAAACCCCACACGCGCACTTCGCCCTCCGGCGTCACCACCACATTAGAGGGGTTGAGAAAGCGGTGAAGGTTGCCTTCCGAATGAGTGTAACCAATGCCTTTCAGAATCCCCTTGAGGATTTCGACGCTTTGAATAAGCGGGAAACGGCCGTGGGTGCGCATCATACTGTCGAGCGTTTGGCCCTCCACATACTCGCGCACCAAAAAAATGCGGCCTTCGCCTTCGATAACATTAATCAAGGCGATGACATTGGGGTGTTCGAATTTAATCACCTCAACCGCGTCCTCGGTCAGCTTGCGACGCCAAGCGACATCGCCGCCTAAGCGCGGTGAAACACCCTTGAGAACAAACTTGGAGCCATCCGAGACATGTACAGCCAAATAGGTCTCACAGGCGGCGTTGTTCCCCAGCATTTGCACAATTTTGAACTGATCAATCGTTGCACCGATCATGTAGGCTCCCGCGTTTCATGGAATAAAAATGGGTAAAACCGCGCCCCATTGAGAAAAACCGGTTAGTAGGGTTATCGAGTCGAAGCAGAGACACTAAAGCGCACGACCTCAAAAAGGCGTCCAACCGAAGAAACCGTTGGGATCTTGTCGGGCCGCCACGCCGTCTCGAGCGTTCCGGCTTCATTCATGCCTGGCATTCACAATATGCTCCTCATTCACGGTGTTTTCAGTAAGGACGGTAGACTGTCGGCAAGAGTTCCCTATTCTAACACCGGGTCGGCATGGTTACAATTTGGCTAAGCGGGTGAAAGCACTCAAGCTAAGCCGAACCTTGCAATCACGGGTGACAGGCACGGCCGGTGTCCTCGCCGGCCGCGACCGGCGACCACACCAAGCAGCGGTCCCATCGGCTGCAAAAGCAATAGCTAACCAATTCAAAACCAGACCCTTCACCCTCAAACCGGCGCTTCCACCCATCAGCAACAACCCCAGCTTCTCGCGCCAAAGCGGGGCGCACCGACCCAAATGAAGCCGGCAGCCGACCATCGACCCGTGCTGTAAAAACCAGGTGTTGGCCAAGCGGACGGGACCGGGAGCGATCATGGCCCCACCCGCGCCATAAAAATGTGGATCAGCTCACAATTCCATTCATTTTCGGGTAGTATGGGGAGCGAAAATTTGGGTTAGCGGGACCGGCGTACCGACCGTAAAAGCACACCAGCCAGGGTTGCTTCTACGGTTCGATTCATGCACCTACGGCCCAAGCGCAGCAGGCGCACCCACTTTTTCGTGTCAACCGAAAGGATCTGTTTCGGCCGATGGAATCGAGCCAGGTGTTGATGCAATTCGGGAATAAACAAGATACGGGTGGACAAAAAACACCCACCGTTTTTTTCAATGGATTGCCACCCAGCCGGTGAGACGACCGCATCGCCAAAACGTTGTCCTTTTTGGACTCATCCTGTTTCCACAACGCGGAGTGGCGGCCCAGCCCGGAGCCCCGGCTCGATGCCGTGCGGTCCCCGCGCACCGACAGCCCGCCGCCCGCGGCCGAGAGGGGTACCAACATGGCCGCAACACCTTCGACCCAAAACGTCGCTTATATTTCGCCAACCGAGTGTCTCGAACACGATACCGGTCTGGGCCACCCCGAGCGCAGCCGGCGCTTGGGAGCCATTAACCAGCGCCTGAGCGATTGCGGACTAAGTGACGACCTCACCCACCACGCGGCGCGTTTGGCACAAGACGAAGACCTAACCCGCGTACATCCCCTGGGTTACGTGGAATATGTCGCCAATATCATCAACCAGGGTGGTAGCTATCTCGATGGCGATACCACCGTTTGCGCGGCCTCGCTGACCGCCGCCCGATTAGCCGCCGGAGCCTGTTTGACGGGCCTTGATCTCATGCAGCAAGACGGGCCGAACAAAGTCTTTTGCGGGGTGCGGCCACCTGGTCACCACGCCGAGGTATCGCACGCCATGGGCTTTTGCATCTTTAATAATGTGGCGGTCGCCGCCCGTTATGCGCAACACATTGGCTTGGCCCAACGCGTGCTGATTCTCGATTGGGACGTTCACCACGGCAACGGAACCCAACACATCTTCGAAGAGGATGCCGACGTTTTTTACTATAGCTGCCACCAATTTCCTTTCTATCCCGGGACAGGTAAGGCGGGCGAGCGCGGTGTCAAAGCCGGCGAAGGCTTTACCCTCAACCGACCAATGGCGGCGGGTAGCGGCGACCGCGAGTACCTACACGCTTTTGAGGCCGACCTGCAAAACGTCTGCGACCGTTTTAAACCCGAACTCATCATTGTCTCGGCAGGGTTTGATGCGCACCGCGACGACCCACTCGGATGCATGCGCGTAACCGAACAGGGGTTTGCCGAAATGACAAACATGGTCTGCAGCGCCGCACAAACCCATAGCCAGGGCCGTATTTTGTCCGTGCTCGAAGGCGGTTACGATCTCGACGGTTTGGCGGGCTCGGTGGAACATCACCTCGCGGCTCTCAAGACCGCCTGAGCAACCCCCAACCAGCCCCGCTTGATTTGCCGTCTCGGGCGCGTTCCAGGTGTATAATGAGGCGCCCCGCTTGCCATCAACTCGTTTTTAACGTGCGGGGCCCTGTGCAGCGAGTCGACCGGCGCTCGTCATGCCGTGGTCAACCGCGCTCTGTCCGCATAACACTTCCATAAAGAGGCACCACAATGAGTGAAACGAGAATCGAAAAAGACTCCATGGGTGAAGTCGAAGTTCCCCGCGACGCACTTTACGGCGCACAAACCCAACGCGCCCACAACAACTTCCCCATCAGCGGCATTCGTTTCAACCGCGATTTCATCAAAGCCCTTGGTTTAATTAAACAAACAGCCGCCGCCGTCAACGCGGAACTGGGTTGCTTGGAGAGCGAAATCGCCGAGTACATCGGCAAAGCGTCCCAAGAAGTAATTGAAGGCACCCACGACGACCATTTCGTCATCGATATCTTCCAAACCGGCTCCGGCACCAGTAGCAACATGAACGCCAACGAAATCATCGCCCACCGCGCCAATGAATTGGCCAAAAGTGACGGCAAAGATTTGGACGTCCACCCGAACGACCACGTCAACTTCGGTCAAAGTTCCAACGACACCATTCCCACGGCGATCCGCGTGTCGGCATGTTTGGCCATTCATGAAAAGTTCCTGCCAGGCCTGCAACGCTTGGAGAACGCCTTCCGTGAAAAGGGGAAAGAGTTCGCACAAGTTGTAAAAACCGGTCGGACCCACTTGATGGATGCGATGCCGATTACCTTCGAACAGCAGTTCGGCGGGTATTCGGCCATGATTCGCGGCGGTCGCAAACGCGTGGAAGCGACGTTGACACGCTTGAGCGAATTGCCTCAAGGCGGCACCGCCGTCGGGACCGGCATTAACACCCATCCCGAATTCGGTTTTAAATTTGCAGCACGCATGTCCGAGGTAACCGGCGTCAGCTTCAAAGAAGCCGTCGACCACTTCGAAGCCCAGGCCACCGTCGACGCGCCGGCGGAGACCAGCGCGCAACTGAAAACCTACGCCTGCAGCTTGCTGAAAATCGCCAACGACCTGCGTTGGATGAACTCAGGCCCCTACAACGGTTTGGGCGAAATCTTCCTGGCCCCGATTCAACCGGGCAGCTCGATCATGCCGGGCAAGGTCAACCCCGTCATTGAAGAATCAGCCGCCATGGTTGCCGCCCAAGTGATTGGCAACGACGCCACCATTACAGTTGCCGCACAATCCGGCAATTTCGAACTCAATGTCATGTTGCCGGTTGTTGCCTTTAACCTGCTCCAGTCCATCGAAATTCTCGGCAACGCCAGCCACAATTTGGCGGAGCGTTCGGTGGATCTGATTAAGGTCAACCAGGAACACATCACCGCGTTGGTCGAGAAGAACCCCATTTTGGTAACCGCGCTGAACCCAGTCATCGGTTACGACCTGGGTGCCGCCATTGCCAAAAAGGCCTTCAAAGAACGCCGCGCCCTCAAGGACGTCGCTAAAGAAATGACCGACTTGAGCGACGAAGATTTGGACAAGTACCTCGATCCTATGAAAATGACACGCGGCGGCTTCATTAGCTAAAGTTGTGTAAATCGGGTAAGTCCTCAACGAAGACCCGCTCTTTAAAGCTTCAAACCGCGGTCACCCACTCGGGCCCGCGGTTTGTTTTTGGGGCCCGCCGCGCCTGCGCCGATCCAGGTGCCGGCCGAGGCCGTCACGGTGAAAAAGCACCCAGCCAAGGATGATGACCTTATGAAAAATGTTGTTTTAATTCTGATCGCTATGATTGCCGCCGCCGCGGTTTACCTCTTTTTTATCGACCCGGCCAGTCTCGAAAAGTTGAAAGGCGCCGGCAAGGAGCAACCGACCCATACCACCACCGACACGCCGCGGACCGCGTCTAAGCCAATCCCGAAGGCTCCCGCCAAACCCAAGAAAAACAAGGCTTTGACTTTCACCGCCCCGAACGACGACATGGCCTGGTTCGTCAATGGTGAACCCGTCCCAGCCGACGGTCTTGCCGTCAAAGGCGACCACTGGGTGGTTGCCGGTTACCAGGACGGTCGCTACTCGCACCACTCGCTCGCCGTGACGGGCGACAGCGCCCCCGGCCTTTCGCCGCAACCGCGCCGAAGCGCGGCAAGTACCAAGTGGGAAGCGTTTCAGGGCGACGGTAGCCGTCGCGGTCTGGTCGACGCCAAGGATCGCACCAGTCTGGAGCCCGCTTGGGAACTGAACCTCGATGACCGCGTGAAAGCCTCACCGGTTGTTTTCGGCGATCGTTTTTATTTGTCGTCCAACGACCATCTGTTAAGCGCCGTCGACCTCAAGCAAGGCAAGCTATTATGGCAAGCCGAAGGCATGGGTTCATCGGTCAGCCCGGTCGCCAACAGCAGCCATGTTTTCATGGGCAATGACGCCGGCCTGTTTAACGGCTACCTCATTAAAAACGGCAAAGAAAAAGGGACGACGTCGTTGGAAAGCTACGCCACGGCGCTGGCCTTGATTTCCGAAGAAGCCTTTTTGGCGACCACCCGCGATAACCAAGTGGTTTCGATTAAAACCAAAAAGGGTTTGTTCGGCAAACTGCCGCTGCGCGTAAACTGGCGCGTGGACTTACCCGAATTGGGGTCAGCGAACGCCACACCGGTGCTGGTGGACGACAAGGCAATCTTCGTAACCGAGAAAAGCGGCCTGGTCGCGCTGGATACCGAAAGCGGTGAACGCCTGTGGCCAAAAAGCGGCGATGCCGCTGCGAAAAGCTTTACCGGCGATGGTGATATGTCGCTTAGCTTCGTCAACAAAGACTTTTTCCTCACGCCGACGCCGGCAGCCGAAGACGGTGTGATTTACAGCGCCATTGGCAAAACATTGGTCGCGCAAAAGGTGGCCGACGGATCCGTGGTGTGGCGTAAAACACTGGACCAAGCGCCAACCTCGTCCTTGGCGCTGGGCCACGGCTTGGTGTATTTTGGCGACGCTCAGGGCCGCATTCAGGCACGCTCCACCGTCGACGGCGCGCAGATGTTTGCACGCAAGGTCGGCCAAGGCGCGGTCTTCGCCTCACCCGCCCTGTTCAAAGACAAACTGTTGGTGGGCAACCAAGAGGGACGCGTGCTTTTGTTGCACGCTTTCACCGGTCGCGAACTGGCGGCGTCCGACGCCCTCGCCGGCGCAGCCGTCAAAAGCAGCCCGGCTGTCACCAATGACGCCGTTGTGGTCGTCAACGAAAAAGGCAAAATCGTTTGCTTTAAATAAGGTCGCGGCGGTGGTGCGACACGCGGCAACATCGACACCGCCGCCCTGACAACCCATCAGGTGTCGTCAAGGTTGATTTTTTTTGTGAGATCCGTGCAGGCACCACGTTAATCCGCCGGTAAATGGATCGCACCGACGATAAGGCAAACTTTTTTGCCAGGTGTGGCGACCTATACCGAGAGGGCCTTTGCGTGCCGGCCGTTATTGAGCCGACCCGCGATCTCTATAGTGGGTCCCCTCCGCGATTGTCAGCGGCGTCCTACGCCTCAGGAACCATCGCCTTTCCGTCAGCGCGAACACACCTGTGCTTGGCGCGATCATACTTTTTGCATAAAGCGAGGATCCCTTGTTGAGTCTGCTTTTTAGTTGCCTGCTTATGAGCGGCGATCTGCACATCGGCACCACCGACATTTTTCAGCGCATGGACGTCAGCGAGATAGCCGTGCGCAACGACGGCGCGGTTTATATTTTGAACTTTGAAGAAGCCCGCATCCAGTATTACGGGCCCGACGGCAAGTTGATCAAGAACATTGGTGGCAAAGGCAAAGGCCCCGGTGAGTTCACTTTCCCCGTCTATTTCCGCTACACCGCCGACCACCTCTTCATTCACGACGTGCTCACTGACAAAATCAGCGTTTTTGATAAAGAAGGAACCTTCCTCAAACAAATCAGTCCGCCCATGCGCAACCTGCGTTTCGCACGCGGCAGCGGCGGTTGGTTCTATTGGACCATCGAAGAAGGGCACTCGCTCGGCGGCGCCCTGTACTTTACCCATGACGGCTTTGAAACCAAAAAAGAACTGTTCAAACTGCCCGATGCCGGCTGGTTCAGCCAGGGCATGAGCATCAATAACAACAACGGCGAGATTACCGGCACCTTCAGTCCACTGTCCCTGGAACCCATGCTGGCGGCAAGCCCCGACGGCGAGGTCATTTATTTTATTCCCGACCCACGTAAACTCGAGGTTATGGTGCTCGACGGTAAAAACGGCAAAGTCATCACCACCTTTACCAAGGACGCGCGTCCGGTGCCTTTCGATTCAGAATGGGCCGACGAGACCTTCCAGCGCAACGCTACTTTTCTGAAGCAACAGGGCATCAGCGAAAGCAAAATCAAAAAGAACTACCCCACTCATTTCCCCATCATTCGCGAAGTGCGCAGTGACACCAAGGGCAACCTCATCGTCAACCGTTGGCGCGGTCGTCCCGACGACAACGACTACACGGTTTGTTTTGACCGCAAAGGTGGCGAAGTCGAAGATCCCTTCAGCTTCCGCGACCAGCAGCGTATTGCCGGCATGGCCGGTGGTTTTGGTTACCTGGTCACGTTTGACGGCGACGAGGCCGGCTTGGCCAAGGTGCCCGAAAAAGAGGTCAAGGCCTTTTTGGACAAAAACCCGATTGAAGATTGGGACCGCTCCCGTTCGATCAGCATTTCACGCTAATAATCCCTACCTTACCTTGTGAAAAAACCTCCCGCGTCATGGGAGGTTTTTTTATTTCAGCGGCGCCGACCGCGAAGTAAACGCTTTGCCAAAATTGCGAGGTGGGTCGTTTTCTGACATAATGCCCTCCGGCGAGCGCGGCTCGTATTCATCGGTTGGGGGCTCTCATGCAGCGTATTCTCATTTCAGCGTGTTTGGTCGGCGAAAAAGTCCGTCACGACGGTCGCGACAAATTAAACACCCACCCCCACCTGGTCCGCTGGCAGGAAGAAGGGCGATTGGTGCCCTTCTGTCCCGAAATCGCCGGCGGTCTGGCCACACCGCGTCCACCGGCTGAAATTCAGGGCGGCGACGGCGCCGCCGTTTTGCGCGGCGAGGCCGTCGTGGAAACCAACGGCGGAAAGGACGTCACCGCCGCCTTCGTCAGCGGCGCAGAACAAGCGCTGGCACTGGCCAAAGCCCAAGGCGTGACCATGGCTGTACTCAAAGCCAAAAGCCCGTCGTGCGGCGTCGGCATGATCTACGACGGCGGTTTTAGCGGCAACCAGATTCCCGGCTCCGGCGTCACCGCCACCCTGCTCGAAGCCAACGGCATTCGCGTTTTCCACGAAAACCAACTGGATGAGGCCGGCACTTTTTGGGCAACTCAGGCGAATTAGGCCGCCCTTCGCCCGCCGGCAACATCGCAATCGCCCAACAGCCACCACCCAGGCGGCGTCAGGGCCAAGACCCGCCGGCGGATCCCTGAAGCGGGTACATTAGGCGCAAACCCTCCCTAAAACGAGTCATGCCAAGTCAAGAACTTGGCACTTCGTGGGCCGGCGCACGTTCGCCGTTTTCCCCATTTTTTTGCCGGCGGATCGTCACGCCCATTGCGCTGTATGTATGTGAACCCAGATAAGCCCCATGGTGCGGCGTCGTGCAACGCCTGCCTGATCCCCATATGGATCGCGCTTTACCCAACAACAGCCGTGACCTTTGCAGCAATCACAATGCCCATGTGCCGCTTGAACATGCGGCCCCCAATCCCAGAACCCCGTGCTTGTGGATCAACCACTCGCCGGATTACCAAGCTTATGAAAAGCAAGGACTTTATGATGAAACGACGTCTCATTTATGCCCTACTACTCCTCTTTTTAGTGAGTCCCGGATACCTCTTCGCCCAGTCTCAACAGCCGCAGTACCCCGACGGCGAAGGCTTTTACAAGGACCTCTTTATCGACTCCGGCCCCAGTATCCTCAGTATGGCGGGCAGAAGCCATGCCAACCATCTCGGCTGGCATTGGGAAGAATTCTCTTCCTTCGACAACGATCAGACCCGAGCCCGTTTTACCAAAATCATGGCCGGCACAGAGGACGACACCAACGGCATTTTATTATTTCCCGACGGCAAACCGCGTTTCCGTATGATGATGATTGCCGCCGCTGACGGCGCCGAAATGGGCGCGAGCTGGATTGGCGGCGGTGGCCGTCACATCAAGGCACTGGAACAGAGCGGTTTCGACCAGAACCAGAACGGCATTACCCGCATCCAACAATTTGTTCGGGCAGGTGGCGGCTACGCTGGTTTCTGTGCCGGCTTCCTGATGACGGATGACCTTGGTTTGGTCAATGGCAGCGGCCAACACCACATTAACTACCCCTTGGAAAGTTTTACGGCGACGCTCACCTCCAGCCACTTCGGCATGGATCTTCCCTACACACTCCAGCTTGGTGGTGGTTATTACCATGACGCCGACCTCATTCCCGGCTTAACTTTGGCCGGCAAGTTCAAACTCAAAAGCGGTAACCACTATGAGTATTACCCGGCGCTGTGGACCTACGAGCACCCTGACTTCCCCGATTCCGGCCACCTCGTCCTTTCCGGCGGGCACCCGGAGCAAAGCCCGGCAACCAATAGCAACGCGTTTATGGCCAAGCTATTGACCTACGCGGTCGCAGGTAATCACGAGCCAGAACTGAAAACCACGCTCGAAAACGGTTCCTCCTGGGGGGTCTACGAGGAAACGGGTTCACCCGATTTAGCACACATCAAAATCGGCGACGGCCAGTATCACCACTACCGTTTTGACGTGCCTGCTGCAGATGAAGGCAAGACATTACGCATCACGCTGACTCAAGACGAGCGCGACGTGCCGTCCAGTGACCTTCACCTGTTTCTCAACCAAGGCCAATATGCTTTCAACGCTGAAGGTTACAACCTCGTTAAGGATCTCTCACCGGGCTTTGAAAAGGTCATGATTCTTGAGAATGTGACCGAGGGCGCCTGGTACCTCAGTGTCAAAGGCGCGACCTACCCTGATCCGTTTGAGCAAAACGCAACCGAATACACCGCCAACCGCCACGTTCTCAACGGTGTCGGCTACACCCTGATCGTTGAGTGGGCGACAACTTTTTGCGATGAAGGCTTAAGCGTGGCCGATATCAACGAGGTCGTCTGTAGCGGCGGCACGATTCCATTGACCTACACCGCCGCCGATTGCTTGGAAGATCCGATTCAGGCCGCGCTGTTAAACGCACAAGGCGATTTGGTTACCCATCTTAGCGGCTCTTTCAACAACGGTGCCGGCACCCATCAAGTCAACCTCAGCGTCCCCAGCCACATCAACGCCAACCAGTACCGCCTCCAGATGACCTCCGGCGACATCATTGCCGTAACCGAGAACCTCTTCACCATCGGCGACAAAACGCTCACCGACCCATTTCAAAGCGCGGAGAAGGTCTCGAAAGGCGGCCAAATTCGCCTCACTTGGCAGGCAGGGTGTGCCTTTGATCCAAGTGAAAAAACCAAGATTCAGTTGATCCAACAAAATACGTCTGATGTGGTTTTTGAAGCTTACCAAAACGAACCCCGCCCCGGCCTCAACGGTACCTATTCTTCCTTAAACGTTGACCCCGGCGCGTACTACTTCGTCATCTCCGCCGCTGGCGAAACCCTGATCTTCCCGCCACTTGAGGTCCTGGGTGGCAACATTTTATCGCTCACCACCGACGCGACCGCTTTTGCGGGTTACCCCATGAACGTTGGCTGGCAAATCGATGCCGGCATGAATCAACGAAGCGGCCGGCTGACCCTGCGCGACGCCGGCATGCGGGTTATTTCCGTTTTAGCTACCCACCTTAACCTTGCCAGCGGCATCCACAGCACTCAATTCGCCATCGATCCCGACCTGCTCAGTACCGATCTGATTGGGGCTCGCCTTCATCTGATCTCAGAGGACGGTTTAACACAACGGATCAGCGCGCCGTTTAACCTGATGCGCAACGTGCTTAGCCTGGTCAACCCGCTGCCCGCCACGCTTTACACCGGCCAACAAGTCAGTGTCGCCTACCAACTCGGTGTGACCTTGCCCGCCAATGAAACACTGTCCGCACGTTGGGTCGACGAACAGGGCGCGCAGCTTTATCAATCCCCGACCAGTCTCGCCAACCAAGCCGGCACCCACACCGTGATGATGCCGTTGTCGGTTGGCTCAGCCAAGAAAGTGCGTTTGCAAATCGTCAATCAAAGTGGTGCTATCCAAACCGAAAGTACGCTTGTCTCGGTTCAAACCGCGGACCTGACCTTCGGGGGCTACGATCACACCAACCGATCCATCTCCTGGCAATGGATCGGCGAGGATAACTGCCAACTGGATGTGATGGTCATGGACGATGCCACCTACGCCACCATTGCCATGGACGCCATCACCCAAAACACCGGCACCAACAGCTACACCATTCATGCCCAACTCATCTCCGGTCGCAGTTACAGTGTCATTCTCCAGACCAAAAACCGGTCAGCACCCATCGTGCTGTGGCGCCAGTTCACCGCCCCTTAAGTGACAACAACACCGTAAACAACGGCCTCACGCCCCGCTCCGGGCGTGAGGCCGTTTTTCATTTGCCAACCCGGCCCATCTGAACGCGTAGAACCGGAAGGCGGGGTGCCCCGGAGCGGCCGATTGTCAGCGCTGTCACAGCACATTTGTGAACGACACCACGTTTTGTTTCGCGGACGCCGACGGAATCGGTCAATTACGTTATCTCCTACGTGTAGGCTGGTGAGAACCGTTGTCGGTGGCCGATCTTTTGCGACAAAAGTCGCCCGATCGCCGTGCCTGATTTCACAACAGTGACGCTTGTCCCGTCCTATTCCAACGGCCTCCCCATCCAGCCGCAACGCTCACGCGTGCTTGGTTGGACCACCGTGCCGTCGCTTCTCCCTTTACTGGGACGGCCCGGTTCCGTGTCGCCACGCGCCGACGGTCCTTCATTTATTCCGGTTTACATCGTTTAAACCGATTCGTTATAGGAGTTCCCATTATGGGTAGTTTTCCCGCGCTCTCCAGCAGCCTCTCACGGTTTGGCTTTTGTGCGCTTTTCACATTGCTGCTTAGTTCCAGCATCATTTGGGCTCGTGGCCCCCTGCCAGGCATAAATGCCGACAGCAAATTCATCATTTATTACGGCAGTGATTACACCGATCAAAACGGTGTGCTGAATCAAACGCTCATTAACGATTTGCGTCGCTTCGACGTCGTCGTCCTACAACCCAACCAACCCGGCTTCACACCCGCCGTGGTTGCCGCGCTTAAGGATGACAGCAACGGTGACGGCGTCGATTACGTCTTTGGTTACATCAGTATCGGTGAAGATTTTCTCGCTACCGGTACGCCCGTTTACCAGCCCGACGACATCGCCCAACGCACCGGGCCCATGGTTTTGCGCGACGGCGTTTTGGTACCCAGCTTCCCTAATGGCGACGTGAACGGCATCGCTTCATTTTATATCGATGTGGAAACGCAAGCCCGTCAAAGTTGCAACGGCGGCCTTTTCATCAGCACCACCCGTTCTTGCGGCACGCGTGACTGCGCCAATCCCGGTCTGATCCTCGCCGACTGCGACCCGATCGAGGACGGCACCGCCGACCTCAATACCCACTTTCTCGGCTACATGGTCCACCCCAACGCCGACTGGCGCACCATGATTAAAACCATGCGACGCGGCCGTTTTTCACCTTACCCCTCACGTCAAAACAAAGCGGGTTTGATGCAAATCGTCGGTCCGCGTCCCGACCAACAAGCCGATTTCAACGGCAACCTGACCGCAGCCATGGCCGACCCCGCCTACAATTACGGCATGGACGGCTTCTTCCTCGACACGATTGATACCGCCGGCCCCTACAACGACATCAACTGGTATCCCTGGACGATTGGTGAAATGCAGGCCACCGTTAAAGCCATTTCCGAGGACACCGACCTCGCCGGCAGCTTTATCTTTGCCAATCGCGGCGGCTTCTTTTTCCAAGCTGGTTTGCAGAGCTTGGTTACCCAGGACTATCCGATAGACTTCTCGATTGCCCCCTATGTCAACGCCTTCCTCTTCGAGAGCTACCTCTACGACAGCGCGCCGGGCGCCGCCGAAGGCCCCCTGGGTGAAAGCGAGTTTTTCGAAGATAACCGCGTCGTTCAACTGCCCAAAGTGCTTGCCGAAGCGAGCCGCGCCGATGGTTTCACCGTGTTCACGCTCGAGTACGATTCGGGTCGCTCGGCCGGTCGCGAAAGCGCGCTTATCGACAACGTCGTCGACAATACCCAAAAAGCCTTTGGCGCCACGACCTACCTGGCCACAAACGGCGATCTCAACGGGATTAACACCACGCTCGCCGACCAACCCGACCTGCTTCCCGGCGACCAGACCCCGCCACAATGGCTCTCAACCGAATACGGGTTCCTTAATGGTTCGAACAGCTACCCGGCGCGTATCGGTCTGCAAACCGCCGTCAGCGGCGACCAGGCCGGCAGCGCGGTTCTCGCATGGGACGTCGCTCAGGATGCGTCCTTGCCGATTCGTTACGTTCTCTACAGCAGCACCAGTGATGACATCAGCCAAGCCGAACGACGTGTATTGGCCGGCGCCGACATCGTTCGTTCCGGTGATTACAACCATAACCCGGCCAACGCCTTGCCTTTTCAAGTAACCCTCGACGATCTCGCCGACGGCACCCATTACTTCTGGATCCGCGCTCTTGATGCCGCCGGCAACGAAGACACCAACACCCGTTCACAGCGCCTCGTTATCGGCGCCGTGCCCAGCAACGCCACCTACCGTGTGAACGTCGACGGCAACCTCGATGAGTGGGCCGCATTTGCCGGTGCCGCCGTTGACAGCGACGATATCGCCGGCAGCGGTGAACAAATCGACCTGCTCGATCTGCAGTTTGCGCACAATGACGACAGCCTGTTCGTCGCCTACCGTCTGGATCGGCCGACCAACTTCAACACCTGGGGTTTCCAGCTTTACTTGGACACCGACCTGGACCGCAACACCGGCTTCACCAACTACGAGACGTTCGCCGTCGGCGCCGACTATCTACTTCAGAGTGGTTCGCTTTTCGTCTGGCAAAACAACAGTTGGATCGCAACCGCGGCCAACGTTCAAAGCGCAAACGCCGCGCATGTGGAACTGGCAATACCCCTGGCGGCGCTGGGTTCACCGCGCCGTTTGCGCGCCGTATTTACCGGCAACAATGCCGCCTTGCCCGGCGCCGGCGATGCCGTTGACTTCGTCCCCGACGGTGGCGGCGCCGCCTTCCTGACCTATGACTTAAGCGCCGTGACCAATCCCGTCGCCACCGGTACCATCACCGTCGGCGACGGTAGCGCCGCCGATTTTGCACCGCTGACCGCGTTCCCGGTTGACGCCGACGACATCGACCTCCCCGCCGGACAAACCGAAAACATCGACTGGCGTTCAGTCACCATGGCCCACGACGACAACAACCTCTATTTTCTCTATGAAGCCTACGGCCTGATTCAGGTCGATTACTTCTTGCAAGTGTTCATTGATACCGACGGACGCCGCGATACCGGCTACACCGGCATCAGCGCTGAAATGCCCGTCGGCGCCGATTACATGATCGAAGGCCAGTGGTTGTATCGCTTCGACGGGACCGACCCAGCCCAATGGTCGGGCGCCTGGACCTGGCTGGGCGCGGTCGGTTATTCCTGGTTCTCCAACTACGGTGAAATCTTCATCCCGCGCCCTTGGATGAACGATCCCGCGCGTTTGCGCCTGTTCTTCAAAGGCCGCAACAGCGACGGTGCGGGCGGCGTGGTTGAGGACCTGTATCCCGACAATGCCTTGATGCCTGGTGCCGAACCCTTCATCTACGTGGTTGATTGATTCACTGACACCAGCGCCTGATCGCATCATTGGAACAAACCCGTTGAGAAACAACGGCTACTGTTGCCGGTGAAACGAAACGGCCACCAACTGCAATAAACCTATTTAATCCAGACCTTTTAAACGGACCGCCGGTATGTTAGCCCATTGCTTTCATACCGGCTTTTTATGTTATGGTCGCAGACAACCACGGCGCCTGCGCCACGACCCATTCTTCGATTCGCCATCCCCCTCAAGGAGCCTGCGATGCCTCGCCAAACCGAACCCAACTGGCAACAACTACGTGACGAAACCCCGGCCTGCCGCAACATCCTTCATTTCAATAACGCGGGCGCGTCCCTCATGCCCGACCCGGTTTACCAAGCCGTGGTCGATCACCTCGACCTGGAACGCCGTCGCGGCGGCTACGAAGCAGCCGCCCTAACCGAAGCCGAACACGAAAGCTTTTACGCCACGACCGCCCAACTCATCGGCGCCAAACCGGAGGAAATCGCTTACGTCGAAAACGCAACGCGCGCTTGGGACATGGCCTTTTACTCGGTGCCGCTTGCGCCAGGCGACCGCATCATCACCCATGCCGCCAGTTACGCCTCCAACTACTTAGCCTTCCTACAAACAGCGCAAAGGCGCGGCATTGAGATCGTGCATGCGCCTTCCGCTGCAAGTGGTCAAGTCGATGTCGCCGCGCTTGCCGACCTCATCGACAGCCGCACCAAACTCATTGCCCTCACCCATATTCCCACCAGCGGCGGTCTGATTAATCCCGCCGCCGCCGTCGGGGCCCTGGCCCGCGAGCGCGGTGTCTGGTTTTTGTTGGACGCCTGTCAATCGGTCGGCCAGATGCCGATTAACGTCGCCGCGATTGGCTGCCATATGCTGTCGGCGACGGGTCGTAAGTTCCTGCGCGGGCCACGCGGCACGGGTTTTCTCTATGTTAATCACGCCATCATAAACCAACTCGATCCGCCGTTTATCGACCTGCACGCGGCGACCTGGACCGCACCCGACCGCTACGAATTCCGCACCGGTGCGCGTCGTTTCGAAAACTGGGAGAGTTTTTTGGCGGGCAAAATCGGCTTACGCCGCGCCATGACCTACGCACTTGATATCGGCCTCGACGCGATTCGCAGCCGCAACCGCTTCTTGGCGGACACTTTGCGCCATCGCCTTGGCGATGTCGCCGGCGTCACGGTTCAGGATCGCGGCGAGGATAAGGCCGCCATCGTCACCTTCACCAAAAACGATGAAGACGCGCACCAAATTGCCGCGCGTTTGTTCGCACATGACATCAACGTTTCGGTCAGCACGCAGGAATACGCGCGCTTGGATCTCGAACCCCGTAACTTAACGGCTGTCGTCCGCGCCTCGGTTCATTACTACAACACCGAGGACGAGATCGAACGTTTTTGCGCGGCCTTAGCCAACTAATGCAAAAGGGGATCTGGAAAAAGTCCCTGTCCCTGTTTTGAGAAAGCCCATCAACCTCGAGAACCGAGATTAATGGGCTTTCCTTTGTTCTAGGCGGCTATATGAACTTGGATTAAAAAGCGTCCCGCTTTTGGATTTAGAGTTCGGCGAGGATTTTGGCGCGTAGTTTCTGGTACTCGGCTTCAGTAATCAGCTTTTCGTCGCGCAACTGTTGCAATTCGCGCAGGCGTTCGACGGTGCTGCGCTGTGGGGTATCGTCGTCGGTCGGCGTGTCCAACAGGGTATCGACTTGCGATTTGGGCGTGGTGGGAATCACGTGCGGCGGCGCGTCAACGAGCGGCTTGCGGGTCGGGGGCTTGATGCCTTGCTTAACCACATCGGAGCGCGTAATTACCGGCTTACCCTCACCGCGCTGTGGTGTGTTGTCGCGTGTTTCACGGGTAGGTTTCGACGGTTCTCGATCACCCGCCATGCGGTTGGCGACAGCGACCCGTTCGGTGACGTGCAAGCTCACGGAGGCGGGCCGCGCCTCAACCTCGACGGGATAGGCGGCGGTCAGAGAATCGTTCCAAGGCACCATCGGCAACGCGGGCAAGGCGGCCAATTGCTTTTCGTTCACGTCAAAGGTGGCGAGCATCCGTTTTTGGAAAGCGACGTTGGGGTAAAGCACATCGACAATCGGCGGCTGATCGGCGTCGGCGTCGAGCTCCAGGCCAAACTGTTCGATAGCACGGCCGCGCGCAAGCGGCTGAATCATCAAACCGCGTACAACACCTTGGTAACCCATAAAGCGCCAATCGAGGCGTTGCTCAGGGTCGGCACCGCTGACAACAACGAGGTAACGCCAATCGGGTTGCGCTTTGCCGGCGAGGAAATCGTTGGGCACCAGAAACTCAATCGCGTTGCCGCGCACGCGAATGCGGGTTGGGAAAAAAAACTCTTTTTCAACGAGTTGATCGACCTCTTTTTTGAGGGCACGGGCAGCTTCGCGGTTGAGGTTGCCGAGGCGACGGCGCTCCTGCTCACGGCGCGCCTTGAGCATAAAATCCTTTAATAAGGAGCGTGCTTCGGGCGGGCGCGGCGTCAAACAAACCGTTTTTTCCCAACGAGTTCGCTCATGTAACTGAATGCGGCGACCAGGCAGCGAGACGGCATTGCCGGAGGCCGGGATACCGTCGGTATCGATGTAGATGTCAACGTTGAGGTTAAAAAAGTCGTGACGCAGAAAGTTGGAAAGCGGCTCCGGCGAGTCGCGCGACGTCCGGGTTCCGACGGTGCGCACTTTGTTGGCAAAAACGACGCGAAACAGCGTGCCTTTACGGTCGGCTTTGGCTTCGAAACGCACCAAATCGAGGTCACCTTTGGCGTAATCGCCGTTGGCCGGGTACAAAATGGCGCCGGCGCCGAAATCATCGCCACGGGGATCCTCGACCGAAAACAAAACATCATCGCCGGCAAACGCGCCGAGAAACAGCACCGCGATCATCCAGAAACACATCATACGCAACATGCAACCACCTGAGCATCAATCATATTTGAGCAGAATCCGCTTGGCCGACACACCTTCGCGGCAACGCCACAAAGGTTCGTCATCTGAATGTAAGGATAGGTTCGCGAAGCGGGCTACGCGCAGTTTAACCCAAGCGACACGGTCGGCAACAGGTTATGGCGGTTTTCTCTTCGGCCAGGGCGCGCCGGCGAGTCAACCACCTGTTGAGAGAAAAACCCTCCGCGGTCGAGGGGGGTCGATGCCGCGGAGGGTTTTTCAGGGGGAAGGTCCACGGAATCGGTTAGAACTGAACCTTCATGAAGGCTTTCAAACGGTAGTGATCGAAATCAACGGAAGCGGTTGAAATCGGGACATGCACGTGTGGCACTTCGATTTGCGGGCTGGTCGGGTTGAATTCCACCACTTGGCCGTTTTCGCCGCGGTAGAAACGCGGGTCGTAGGTGCCGTTAATCCACTGAGCGTTGAGGCCAAACTCCATGCCGGACAAAAAGTACTTGATGATGACGGCAAGTTTGTCGCGCTCGTGGTCACCGGTCATGTAGTTGATCCAGCCGAACTCGGGCTCCCAGGATTCCATCCACGGAGGGGTCACGTCGACGGTACCGTCGAAGAGATCGACTTCGTAACGCTCCAACCACAGTTCGACGAACAGGTCTTCGGTGGCCTGCGTGCCCAAGCTCAGTGAGAGGGTGGTGTAGTCGGCTTCGCGGTCATCGTAATTGACGTGATCCACGGTGCTGATGCGGTAGGCATCGGCCAGGTTTTGGCTGTCCGTGACGCGTTTGTCTTCGTCGTCGATGGTTTTGTATTTGAACTTGAGTTCCAAACCTTCGCCGATGTCGAAGATGTAGCTGCCTTTCACCAACATAATGGTGGTTTCTTTTTCCTGGTAGGGCGAGAACGGGGAGCGCCAGTCGCCGCCGACACCCCAAGAACGGACACCGTCCATGGTGGGGAACAAGCAGGGTTCGCCGCCACAGTTCTGCCAGTTGGAGTTGTAATCGACGTAGGTGTATTCGGCTTCCATTTCCAGGTCGCCGATAGACCACTTGGGTACCACGGTGAAACCCTTCCAGCCAACGACAGATTCAGACATCGACTCGTCGAAGTCGGTGAAGTCATTGTCAGCCATGATGGAAATGACCTGGTGGGCATGGCTGTCCCAGCCACCATAACCGATGCCGGCACGCGAGCTGCCGCGACCGTTGTCGCCGATGTTGTAGTCGGGACGGCTCCAGCCCCAGGCACCGTCGTGACCTTCGGTCAGCAACACGTCGGACTCACGGCGCGCGGCCATAACCGATTGATAACCGGCACCAAAATCAAAGTACTCGATGTTGATGGTCACGGCGTCAAAGAGGTCGTTGAGGTCGAGGTTGAGCTTCAGGGCGGTATCGGACTCGTCGTCGATCAGCGTGGGCGTGAAGCGCACAAAATTCACCGATCCGTCGCCGTTGGTGGCGAAGGTGGTCGCGAAATCGGACGCATAGTAGGCGCCGCCAAGATCAACGGTATCGCTGGGTGACCAGTTGAATTTCACACCCAAAACGGAGTTGCGATAACGCTGGGTCAGATCGACACCGTCGCGGTTATCGATGTCGTTCACGTCGATTTCCTCGTCGCGAATGTACTGGGCGATCCCGGTGATATTGAAGCTGTTACCGCTGTCGTAGTTGAGTTGCAGTGCGTAGGCGGCGTCCATTTGGTGCAGATCACCGGTGGTGAAACCGGGACCGGCGTAAAGCTTGGGCAAGCTGACGCGGGCAAAGTCCCAGCGGAACTTTTTCTCGTCGGGCTCGCTGCCCTGCAACAGGATGCCGCTGACGTTGTCGCGGTCGATGTAACGAATTTTACCAATGGTGAAGGCGTCGAACTGACCCCAGTCGTTGGAACCGACCACGGCCGAATCAAACCAGCGGTAGCCTGGGGTGACGCGCACGTAGGCACCGCGAAACTTCATGTACTGGGCCGAACGGGGATCGTTTTCGTCATCGGCGAAACCGCCGCCGTTGGTCCAAAAGTTGCGGTCGAAACGGGCCTTCAGACGGCCGCCGATCTCGATTTGGCGCGATACTTTCGAGCGAAACATCAATTCGAATTCCGTGCCCTGGCCTTGATCACCGTTGCCGAATTCCGCGTTGTTGTAAAGTGCGTCGTTAACACGGCGGTTGCCGTCCAGAAACTTGGTGTAAATGTTCCCGAAGAATTCAATACCCTGCTTGTTCTGGGCTTGGCAAAGCGGCGCCGCGAAAACGACGAGAATTAGAAGATAAAAAAGCCGGCGTCCATTCATGAACCTACTCCTTGCTGTCAAAAAAGAGGATAAAATTACTTCGCGCGCACCATATTCAGGACGGCCTGTTTGCCGTTGCCTTCTTCGTCACACTCATACTTGAGCATGTCGTATTGGGCTTGTTTCTCGGCATCTTCGCCCTTACCGGCGCCGGCGAGAATGTCGGCCACGTGGGGGTCGCAATCACCGTCATTGCCGCCGCCGAAACGGTGCTGGCCTTCAAATTCGTTAACCTTGCGGGTCAGCAGATCGGTTTTGCCGGGAAAACCTTCGTTGGACTGAACTACAACTTGGTAACCCCATTCGGCGGGATCACCTTCACCGAGGTCGGCCAATTTAACCGAACCGCTAATTGACTTGCCTTTACCGTTGGTGCGGCTGGGCACAACGATGTCGTCAATCATGTCGGCAGCCTTTTCCTTGGCTTCGGAAGTAACGCGCGATTTAGACTGAGGCGACAGAATCACCACTTTGTCCCAAGCGCTGTCGGCGGAGAAGGTAACATTCGTGCCAGGAACACCTTCGGTGTGACCGCCCTCTTTGGTGTCGATAAAGATGAACACCATTTGCACGGAAAAGCCGGTGCCCATGCCCCAGGGGTCGTCGAGTTTTTGGGCGACGGAGACTTCGAACTCAACTTTTTTGCCTTTGCTTTTAACCGACAGTTCGGTCAGGTCAAAAGAACCGGGACGATAAACAGCGTCGGTGGGATAGATATAACCGCCGGGACCGTCGTCGTCGCCGGTGGGATCTTTAAAGGTAACCTCGCCGGCCATGGCCAGGCTGCACAGGCCTGCAAGCAGCAAACCAAACCATTGTTTTTTCATAGTCGTTCTCCTAATCGTATGTCGTCCCGGCATGCCGGGTCACGACGGCGGTGGGGGCGTCCACGCGGCGAGGCCGTGCGGGGCTTGTCGCCTAGCCCTTGACACTGCCCGCCGTCAGTCCCGATACCAAATATTTTTGGGTGTACATAAACAGCAGCACCACGGGTACCGAGACAATGATCGATCCGGCGGCGAAGCTTCCCCACTGGGTCGCGTGTTCGCCGACGAAAAATTTGAGCCCCACCGGGGCGGTATACATTTTCTCTTCCTCCATCAGGAGCGAAGCGATGATGAATTCGTTCCACCCTGCCATGAATGAAAACAGGGCGGTTACTGAGATTGCAGGTTTTGCCAGCGGAAGAATGATCCTAAAAAAGATGACGGTGCGCGAGGCGCCGTCCATAATCGCCGATTCCTCAATTTCGATGGGAATCGTATCGAAGTAACCCTTGAGCATCCAGACACAAAAGGGAATGGCAATGGTTGAATACACCAAAATAAGCCCCCAAAATGTGTTGCCGAGGTTGAGCCACTGCACCACGATGATGTACAGCGGCACCATCATCAGCGTGCCGGGAAACATTTGTGAAACCAGAAACGACATCAAACCCGCCCGTTGACCGGGGAACTTGAAGCGCGAGAAAGCATAAGCGGCGGTACAACTCAAAAAAACGCCGAGCAGGGTGGTCAAGGTGGCCACGATGGCCGAGTTGCCCATCCAAACCAGGAAATTCTTTTCGGTGATCACCTCAATGAAATTGGCCAGACTGACGGTTTCGGGAAACGGAATAATGGCGCGTAACCGGTCCCAAACGGTCGGGTTCTCGGGCAACAACGCAATCGCCAACGACTGCTTGCCGCTAAAGGCAATGGTCAAGACCCACAGCAGTGGGTAAATCGTCATCGCGGTGAAGGTGATCAGCACGACGTGGATCAGAATGGGCGAACTTTCGTCTTTGATCTTGCGACTCATGCGTTGCTCTCCATAGCTCGGCTCACCTTGGTTTGGAACACGCCGTAGATGAGCAGGATCAGGAAGATCACCGTCGAATAAGCGGCCGAGTAGCCGTAACGGTAATCCTGGAAGGCCAACTTGTAGGCCTTGGTAATCAAAATCTCGTTGGAACCGCCCGGCTCACCGCCGCTCACGAGGTAAATCACGTTAAACATGTTGAACGTCCAAACAACGGACAAAATCACGGCCGGAATAAGCGTGGGTTTCAACGAGGGCAAGGTGATGTAGCGGAACTGTTGCCAACGATTGGCGCCGTCAAGGCGTGCCGCTTCGTACATATCACTGCTGATCGACTGTAAACCGCCCAAACAGATGACCATCATGAACGGGAAACTTAGCCAGCCGTTGACGGTGATACCGGTGAGGAACGAGGTGAACACGGAGTCGAACCAAGCGACCGGTTCCCCGCCGAACAGTTGAATGGTGTGGTTGATGGGACCGTATTCACGGTTAAACAAACCCTTCCAAATCAATGCGGTAACGTAGTTGGGCGTGGCCCAAGGCAAAATCAGCAAACCGCGATACAAGGCTTTAAAACGCAGGTTCTTGTTATTGAGCAGTAAGGCCAAAATCAAACCAATGGTGACACCGATGCTGACATTGACAACGGTCCAGGCCACGGTAATAAACAGCGTCCAGTAAAAATTTTGATAGTTAAACGACCAACCGGCTTCCGTGGTTTGAATCAAATTGAAGTCGCCGATGATCTCAATATAGTTGTTGAGCCCGGCCCAAATGTCGAGCAGTGGCTTTTCGGTGTTGTACAGGGTTTGATCGGTAAAACTCAGTAGAATGCCGTAACCAAAGGGAAAGAAGACCAGCACCAACATGCCGGTCATTGCAGGTAAGGTGTAGATATAGGCCTCGCGGTAATCGACAATGATGTGCCAAAACCGCGCGGCCCCTCCCAGGCCAAAAAAGACCAACAACCCAATCGCCAGCAGCGAACAACCGAAGAAGGCCATGCCGAGCCGGTTGGCGACGGTATCTTGGGCGGTGCCGACACCGATGTACAACTCGCCGTCGAAACTAATGTAACGCAGCGGTTGCCGGTAAGCGTTAACGTCCCAATCATTGGTATAGGTCGTTTCGTAGTCGAGCGCAAACTCGGCGGCACCCTCCTCGGCAGAGGTGCGCGAGGCCGTATAGAGCTGCGCCAGCTCTTGCTGAAAACGCACGTTTTCTTGGCCGAGGTCTATTAAATAGTAGTTACCGAAACCGAGCAGACAGAAAATCATAAGCAACACCGAGGTCGTCATGGCGCTCCAGAGCACCGACTCGGGGTGTTCCAATTTCACCAAACGGCTCAAAATGAGGCTGCCGATGAAAAACAGGAACGCGGGCACCAAGGCCAACACAAGCACGGGCCAAAAGGCCAATTCTCGCGTGGTGATGGTGGGCGACACTTCGAGCTGCACGTAGCCCGCTGCTTTTTCCGGATTCTTGGCCGTAAACCAAGGCACCGATACACGCAGCCGGCCGTTGCGCAGCTCTTCGCTGATCACCTCGGGTTCGCGTGGGTTACCCTCCTCGCGGTTGGTGTCAACGTTGGCACGCAACAATTGACCGAGGTCGTAGATTTCCTTTTCGCTGCGCTTGAGACGGCGCGGCGGGGTTCCGTTTTCGAGGTCGTCGTTAAAACTCGAGGCCAGTAATCGCGCGCCGGATAAACGCATGACACGCACGGCGTCAACATCGTTGTGGCGCTGTTGCCAAAACTGGATGAGCGCGCCTGGCGCGGTCTTCTCTTTTTCTGCGCGGCTCTGCTCGGCAAAAACCAAATCGGCCAAGGCCATCGCGCGAATGGTGCCCTGGCGAACACGCGTTTCAGCGACCTTTTCGCGCAGTGCGCCTTCGGCGAACCAGTAGCCCAGGAACGCGGAGACCAGCCCGCCGACAAAGAGCCCGAGCGTGACGCGAAAGATGTTGCGGGAAATACTCATGAAAAACCCCAAAAAAGCGGGCGGGCTGCAGGACCCACCCGACGTGGTTACTGTTTGCGCAGCTTGGCGACGGCTTTCTCTACTTGGACTTGGGCTTTGTCCAGCGCGTCCTTGGGCGTGGCGGTACCGCGAATGATGGTGTTCATCGCGGTGGTCGCCGGCGACCAGAACATCGACATCTCTGCGAGGTTCGGCATGGGGACGGCCACCTTACTCTGGGTCACAAAGGCCTGCATGATCGGGTCTTTTTTGACCTCTTCCAACTGGTAAACCGCTTTATTGGCCGGCAATTGCCGCCCTTTGAGCGCCATCACCTTGCCGGCCTCCGCGCCGGTCAGGTAATTGACCAGATCGAAAGCGGCGTCTTTGTTTTCAGACGGCGCGGCCACGTAAACCCCTTCAATCGTCATCCAAGGTTTCATGGGGTTGCCGCCCGCTTCGTCGAGTGCGGGCAAGGGCGCCAAGGCGTAGTCAACGCTCGGGTCAATTTCGCCCAGGAACCAAGGGCCGTTAAAAATCATGGCGGCCTTTCCTTTATTGAACAGCGAGGTGATCAGCGCATTCGAGGGTTCGGCGGGCAAAATGCCGTCCTGCTTGGACCACTTCAAAATCAATTCAACCGATTTCACGTTTTCGGGTCGGTTCAAGGTTGGCCGGGGTCCCGGCGCAAACACACCGCCGTTAAAACCATTCATGAGCGCGGCGTGGAAGAAGAAATCCGCATAGGCGTAAGCCAGACCGTACCGGCCGGCCTCGGCATTGGTGTGCTTCTTGGCAAGGGCGACGAGCTCGGCGGAGGTCTTCGGCGGGCTGTCGATCATCTTTTTGTTATAGATCAGTGCGATACATTTAAAGTTAAGCGGCAGGCCGTAAATGATGTCGCGGTAGGTCAGCGCGTCGAGCGTGTTGTCCAAAAAGCGTTCGCGCATTTCATCGTCGACGTAGAAGTCGATGGGTTCTACGGTGTTGCCGGCTTCAATCCAACCGCCCAAGCGGTCTTGCGCGAAGATAAAGACATCGGGGCCTTTCCCGCGCGGCACGGCGGCCGTGATTTTATCGGCATAGGCGTCGTAGGGAACCGCCAGGGTTTTCACCGTCACCCCGTCCGACTGCGCGCTGAATTGGTCGCACACCGCTTGAAACGCTTCTTTTTCGGCGCCGCGATAGGCGTGCCACACGACCAATTCAGTTGCCGCCAACGGCGCGCTCATGCAGCAAGCGAGGACACACAGTACCATCAATCGCTTGATTCTGTTCTGTATCATGTTCGAATCTCCCAAGGTTTCCCTTTTCCTGTGGTATTGGGTTGAAAACCCGTACGAGTAGCGCATTGTGCCGATTTGGCAGCCACCTCAATCCAACCGTAATTCGGTTTCGTGATGGAATAAATGGAGCTTGTCGCAACGACAATGGAGTTGTACTTTTTCGCCGCTTCGCGGGATGTGGTGCGGATGTAACTTGGCCACGATACGGCTCTCACCGCTGCGACCGTGCAAAATCACCTCGTGACCGAGCGGCTCGACCACGTCAACGGTCGTCTCCAGCGCCGTGCCGGGTTTGCCGGCCTCGGCTTCCGAGGTAATGTGCTCGGGGCGAATGCCGACCACGACTTTTTTGCCGCGATAGCGTTTGCCCAGTTCCTCAATCTCACCGGCGAGCGGCAGCGTGAGCGCTTCCGTTTCAATCTGTGTTCCGCTCTCGCAAATTTGGCCCTCGAGCACGTTCATCGGCGGCGTGCCGATAAAACGCGCCACGAATAGGTTGCGCGGCGTTTCGTAAAGTTCCAGCGGCGAACCGACCTGTTGCACAATCCCAGCGTTGAGGACCGTGATGCGGTGACCCATCGTCATCGCTTCTACTTGATCGTGGGTTACGTAAACCGAGGTGATCTCGAGCCGTTTCTGTAAACTGCTGATTTCAGCGCGCATTTGCACGCGTAACTCTGCATCAAGGTTGGAGAGAGGCTCATCGAACAAAAAGACGCTGGGCTGGCGCACAATCGCGCGTCCCAATGCGACCCGCTGGCGCTGCCCGCCGGACAAGGCTTTCGGCTTGCGATCCAACAAGTGGCTGAGCCCCAACGCTTGCGCGGCGTCGTTGACGAGCTTGTCGATTTGGTCCTTGGGCATCTTGCGTACCTTGAGCCCAAATGAAATGTTTTCGCGCACGCTCATGTGCGGATAAAGCGCATAACTCTGGAACACCATCGCCACGTCGCGATCTTTGGGGTGCACCTCATTGACGACGCGGTCGCCGATTTTCATTTCACCGTCGGAAATCTCTTCCAAGCCGGCGATCATCCGCAAAATGGTGGATTTGCCGCAACCGGAAGGCCCAACCAGAACCATGAATTCTTTGTCGTGAATATCTAAGTTCAACCCTTCGATGACGGACGTGGATCCGTAGCGTTTGCAAAGGTTGCTCATTGTGATGCCGGCCATAATTTCACCTGTCTTTAGCGTTCGCCTGGGCGCGTTGGGCCACAGGAAGGACTGAAGGAGTTTGCAGAACTCGCGGGCGTCGTGGTCGTTCAGCGCTGCTCGGTAATGATTTGCACCGATTGAGCGGGCACCTTGAGCACCAGCCCTTCCGCATTGCGTACAACGGTCGCTTTACCGAGTCGATCTTCACCGGCGCCCGCGCCCCAACCCGGGGGTGGCGCCACACTCGCCTGCAGCGGTTCACTGCCGCGATTGACGGCCACGACCACGGGTTGTCGATCCGCGGCGGTGCGGGCAAAGACCAACAGGTCACCCTCGGTTGACAACTCTTGATAATCGCCAACCGCCAACGCCGGCAGTTGTTTGCGTAACTGGATTAAGCTGCGGTAGTAAGTATACAGGTCCTCGTCGCGCGGCAAACCCCGGCCCGGTCCAATCGGGCGCTCGCCCCACGGCATATCGGAACGGTTATCGGGCCAATCGCCGCCCAGCCGGCCAACCTCTTCACCGTAGTAAATGGTGGGAATGCCGCTATTGGTCATTTGCAGGGCAACCGCCAAGCGGAATTTAGTTTTGTCGCCATTGAGTTGGTGCAGCAGCCCTGGCACATCGTGGCTCGAAAGATAATGGGCCAAGTGGTGACCACCACGCACACGATGACGTTTCTGCAAGTAACGGCTAAACGCAATCGTTCGGCCGCGGCCGTTTATAAACCCAAGCACGCTGCCGGCAAAGCTAAAATCGAAGCCACCGTCCAACTCGTCGTTAACGAACCACTCGTCCAACACCTTGTAGTCACCACCCCAAACTTCGCCCAACAGGAAAAAGTCGCGGCCCAACTCGGCATCGACACGGTCACGGTGCTTTTGCCAGAAGGTGTGTTCAATGTGTTTGACCGTGTCCAAACGAAACCCATCGAGGCCGGTCCGTTTGGCTAAACCCAAGTGCGCTTTTAACAAATACTCGGCGACCGCGTCATTTTCCGTTTTGAAATCGGGCAAACCCGACAAGCACTGCGTTAAATCGTCGTCACCGCAAGGACTCTGGCGGCGTCCGGTACGCAGCCAGTCGTGCACGTCGTCGCGTTTGAGATAGGCGGAACCGTAGCCGGCATGGTTATAAACCACATCCAACAAAATCTTGATGCCGCGCTGATGGGCGGCATCAACCAACGCCTTGAGCTGGGCTTCATCCCCGAAACGGTCGTCGATTCGATTGACGTCGTCGGCCCAATAACCGTGATAACCCCAATCGGGGAAGCCGACACCATCGACGTAGTGGTCGATGTTTTTGACAACCGGGGTCAACCAAACGGCGGTCACACCCAAATCGTGTAAGTCGTCCAGTCGCTGGGTTAAACCCAACAGATCGCCACCGTGAAAGGTGCCTTTGCCCTTGAGATCCACGTCTCGATTGTTGGAGGGATCGCCGTCGGCAAAACGGTCAAGCACAACGAAATAAAGGATTTCGTCAGCCCAATCGGCGTGATCCGAAGATTGCGCGGCGAGCGGTGTCGCCAAGCTGCAGAGAATTGTGATGAGGCATACTGCTCGAAAAACGGCGGTATCGCTAAAATAGAAGGAACCCAACGTCCGGAAAGCGCCGGACATCTCCCTCTGGTCGCGTCGACAAGTCATGTAGAACACCCAAAGCGATGCTACAGCTACACCAAGCCGGAAACGCCGGCGGTGGCGTACGGTAACATGTGAGATTGTCCAACCTGATTGAGAGCCGTGTCGTTCATCTATGGATAAAAATACGCCACGAGAGAGAAGCAAAAGAGCAAAAGTGTTGATGAACCGTCAAGAACACTTGAATGAATTGGGCCTAGTTTTATCACGGCTGAAACCGATCCGCAACACTTTGATCGTGGCTTTTTTTGCGCACGATGTTCTTTACTCCGCGATTACCCCGGCGTAAATACAAAAAAAATCACACCTATTTCCCGCCCGGTAAAACTTTCAAACTCAGCGCAAATCAGGACGGGCACAGGGGTTTTCGGCAATGGGCGGTGCCGGCCGGCGACGGCACCGCCCAGCCAATCGGTGCCGGTCATGCACGCACGTGGTTGCATTCGGCTCACAATTGCCGCATCATGAACCGACGCTCTCGATCCCCAAAACCAAGGTGATGCTCGTTGGTAAATCCCCTATCGCCACCGCTGTTTTGGCGCAGGTCCCACGACAACCGCCCGCGACATCCATGGCCGCGTGCGGTCTTCTCGCCGCTGCACAGCGGCATGTTTTCCTAGAGACAAGGTTAGTGAGGCCCTTATGAATGTGCTAATTGCTGCAGCGGAAGCTGTTCCTTTTGTCAAAGTCGGCGGTATGGGCGACGTGATCGGTTCATTGCCGAAATCGCTGCGCCGCGGCGGCGTCGACTGTCGCGTCGTGCTGCCAGGCTATGGCTTCCTCGATCACCATCGTTTCGGTTTGCAGGAAATCCACCACTTTTCGTTCCCCTATCGCGATCAAAACCTGCATGTGAAAATTTTCCAGACCGAAAGCGAAGGCGTGCCTTTTTATTTCATCGTCGCCAAACCCTACTTTGGCGACCAGTCGACGGTTTACTCGGCCGACGCGGAATGGGACGTCCCCCGATTCACCTTGTTCAATCAACTGGTGATGGCGCTGACCCAATGGTTCGCCACCGCACAAAACTGGACCGCCAACCTGTTGCAAGTCAACGATTGGCACATTGGTCTCGTGCCCTTTTTGTTGCACCAAGCCCATCGTCACGCCGACCACCCACTCGCCGACACGCGCAGCCTTATCACCATTCACAACTCGGCCTACCAAGGTGAAGGGGGCGGTAGTTTTATTCGCGATTTGATCCCGCCCCGGCGCCAACTCGACCTCATGGACCTGCAACTGGAAGACAACTTTTTAGCAATCGGGGTTGCCTACGCGACGCGCATCAACACCGTCAGCCCCGGCTTCGCCGCGCAAATCATTGCTGAACCGAAACCAACTCCGCTGGAAAAACTGCTACAACGCAAGAAAGAACGTTTCTCGGGGATTCTAAATGGTTTAGACTTCGAGAGCTGGGACCCCGCCGGCGACCCCGCCCTCAGCCACCGTTTCAACCGAAACAATGTCAACCATCAACGTGTTCTTAACAAACGCGCGCTACAATCAGAACTCGGCCTTCCTGTCGACGACCGCGCCCTGCTGTTCGCCATGGTCACCCGCTTGGTTCCCCAAAAAGGGGTCGACCTCGCTTTGGAAGCGATTGATCGCCTCCCCCGTGACGGCCACTGGCAAGCGGTTGTCCTCGGCACCGGTTTCGAAGATCTGGAAACCCGACTCTCCGCCATTGCCGGCGCCAAACCCAACCACGTCAAAGCCCTGCTCACCTTCAACGAACAGCGCGCCCGCCAGATTTATGCGAGCTGTGATGTTTTCCTAATGCCCAGTCGCTTTGAACCCTGTGGCATGGGTCAATTGATGGCCATGCGTTACGGCGCCTTGCCACTTGTCCACTTCACCGGCGGTCTGGCCGATACAGTCACCCGCTTCGATACCAACCCCGATCAAGCGACTGGATTTGGCTTTGATGCACCCACGACCGACCAACTCCATCGCACCCTCAGCGCAGCTTACCGTCTCTTCCACGACGCCGCCGCCACCTGGCGCCACCTTCAGGACAACGCCATGTCCGCCGACTTCTCATGGCAACGCAGTGCCGACGCCTATCGCGATCTCTACCGGCAGTGCCTGACTTAACGGGATTCCCCGCCCCGTCCAGCCCCCCTCAACGGAGCCATTCGTGAAAGTTAAAACCATTCTCCTCGCAGGCGGTCGCGGCACGCGCTTGGCGCCGCTCACGCTCAAACGCGCCAAGCCGGCGGTTCCCTTCGCCGCCAAATACCGCGTCATCGATTTCACGCTCAGCAACTGTGTCAATTCTGGGCTATTCGACATCCTCGTCATCACCCAATACCGACCGCACAGCCTCAACGAACACATTCGCAACGGTCGCCCCTGGGATCTCGACCGCGGCTTCACCGGCGGCGTCCACCTACTCCACCCCTTCCAAGGCGTGCGCAATACCGATTGGTTCTCCGGCACCGCCGACGCCGTTCTACGCAACATCAATTTTGTGCGCCACGGCTCACCCGACCTGGTGCTGGTGCTCTCCGGCGATCACGTTTACAAAATGGACTACGGCCCGCTGATCAAGTACCACAAAGAGACCGGCGCCGACGCCACGCTTTGCACCACACGCGTCCCCATGGAACACGCCTGCCATTACGGCATTGTCAAAACCGACACCGATCAAACCATTACCGGCTTTCTCGAAAAACCCAAAAATCCGCCCAGCAATGTCGCCAGCATGGGCGTTTATATCTTTAATTACGAAGCACTTGAGCGTGTTTTATCCGACGAGAACATCATGGGCATCGACCATCTCGACTTCGGTCGCCACCTGATGCCCTACATGCTCGAAAAAGGCTACTCCTTGTACGCCTACCCGTTTGAGGGCTACTGGATCGATATCGGCCTGGTCGATACCTACTGGCAAGCGCACATGGATTTACTGCTGGAACACCCACCGATGGATCTCAACGACCGCCGCTGGGTCATCCACACCCGCAGTGAGGAACGACCCGCAACACGGGTCCTCCAAAACGCGCACATCCACAACAGCCTGATTGCCAACGGTGTCGTCATTTCCGAGAACGCGGTCGTTGAAGACTCGGTCCTCTCACCCGGCGTGTTTGTCGGCCCCGGTGCCCAAATCCGCCAATCGGTGATTCTCAACGATTCGGTCTTGTGCATGGGAAGTCGCATCAACCGTTGTCTGATCGATAAAATGGTGGTCGCGGGTCGGCACGCCCAAGTCGGTCGCATTGAGGACCGCAACGATCTCGGCATCACCTGTGTCGGCAAAAATACCCATCTCGCCGAAAACCTTTCGGTCGGGCGCGGCGTCAAACTCGGCACCGATTTGCGCACCGAGGATTTCAATACCTTCGGCAACCTCATCATCCCCGACAACACCAGCTTCAGGGTGGATCTCAGCAAATACTGATGAGGAAGGGCGCCGGGCATGGCTGCCCTTGGCCGCCGGTTCCGCCCGACGGAAGAAGCCGTTGCTTCGAAAGCGCGGGGTGGCAGCAACTCAATTTTGTCACGGCGCTTGGACTAGTTTTGTTGGCCTGGCCCTATCGCGCGTTGCCGCATTGGTCTGGCTCCCGCCCTTGCCGCCGTCGCGTTGACACGCTTGGTCCGGCACGCCTTATTTCGAAAGGCAACTGGGATAATCCGCACGACTTATCCGAGGCGAAATCAGCCACAACGCGCCACACAGCCGGGCCGCCACACGAAAAACCCCGCGCGCCTATTCTTCCGAGGCGGGCGGGGCTGTGAAGCGAGGGCGAAAGCCAGGCCGCCCTTCCTTTCCCAGTACGGCTGAGACGAAACGTGACACAAGCGGCACCCATTTAAATGAGCGCTAATCTCTCCACGCTTTCGAAGCGACGGCTTCTTCCGTTGAGCGGAAGCGGCAACCGAGGGGTGTTCCCCTCAGCGCCCTTCCTCATTGGGTTTTTATTTGTAGGCGGCCGTGTCGAGACGGATGCCCCAATCGGTCACACTGTAGTCGGTCACCAATTCGACGCGAATGGTGTCGCCGTCAACAATCGCCCAACCGTCGTTGCCGCCGAAAGCACTGCCCGAACCGTTGTTGATCAGGTTGCCGGAGACGCTGAAAACACGCGTGCCGTTTTCGTCGTAAATGTTGACGAAATCGTAGTTGCTCTCCGTGTCCAGACGGTCGAAGTGAACGGCCACTTGCGAAGCACCTGCTTTGGTGTAGGTGTAGCTGTAGGTTTGGTTGTTGCTGTAGTTGTGCGGGCTTTCGCGGTTGAAGGACTCTTCAACCCATTGGTCACCGCCACCGCCGGTCGTCCAACTCGCCACGATCGAACCCGTCGAACTGCTATAACCGTTGACGAGCACGTTCCAGGTACCGGCCGCCGGATTGTTGAAGGTCACCGATTCGGCTGAGCCGGATTCGTAAGGCGCTTTGAATTCAGCTTCATTGTGGGACCCTTGGTCGCCAGGCCAGTTGATCGCCGTGCGTTTGACGTACAGGTCGGCGTCGCCGCTGCCGCTAATCGTTACCGTCAAAGAAGTAACGCCGCTGGGCAACGAAATCGTCCAGGTTTGGTTGGCACCAGTCGCCACCGAGTAACCCGTCGATACGCCGTTGGCGAGCACGTCACCACCACTGGAACCGTCGCCACCGTCGCCGCCGTCACCACCGTCGCCGCCACCGTCAAAACCCCAAGCGCGGCCAACCCAAGACGGGCTGTCGATGTAAGGATTGCGGTTACCTTGGTAGTCTTCGATCAAATCGTTGCGGCGCAGCTCGTCATTGTCGACTGGATCGTCCAAGTGCCATTGGTACAAGAGAGCGGGGTCACCGACGCGAGTGATGTCGTATGACGGATACATGGTGTAAAAGTAAAAAACCGCGCGAGCCACATTGCCTTTGTGGTCTTCGCGCGGCTCGAAACGTCCGTTCACGCCTTCGCTGTAAGCATCGATATTCGAAGAAGGTATCGATGACTGAGCACGGTCGTCAATCATCCACGACGTCGTGCTGTTGTCGTTTATTTCGTCAAACGGATAATTGGAACGACGACTGTTGTGACTGTTGTAGGTTGGAAACAAGTGGTGAATGTCGGAGCGCATCGGTTCCGATTTGCCGAAAAACGACTGCGGCACCGTGTGTTCGGCATTAATGGGATCTGGATTGGTGCCCGTGCCGCCGTATTGCCAAGACCTTTCATAACCACCGTAAACACAGGTAATCGTGTTGTTTTGGTTGTCGATCAGGTTGTACATCTTGCGGCGTGCATCGCTGTAGCCCAAGCTGCTGTGTTTACCGGTATAAAAGTTATCTTTGAGCCAAACGCGGAACGCTTCGCCTTCGAGACCACTGGGCGGCGTTTGTGACCAAGCCCAGGTAGAGCAGAACAAAGAAACGAGCAAACAAACCATCGCACGACGCATCGCACGGGATTTCGAACTGGAAAACATGAGGTATCTCCTGTAGTTAAACGGAATATTCCGTTGAAAACACATCACCTGACCATGCCTTGAGCGTTGAACTTTCCCTGTTTCATTTGCGACTTTCGTCTCCGACCGGGCGGCGTTCCGGCCCCATTCTCAGCACCCACCAGGGCACGTTTCGGGAAAAGCATGGCTACGGGTCATGAAATCATCGCGTGTCGATGGATGCGGGATTCCGCGTCAGCACCCCACCTTGCTCGCAAACGTTTCGGTATAACAATAACGATTCGAACAGGGGTCATAACGACCATTGCCTCGATTCATGAATCACGGACGATCCCGGCGTGGCGGCGCAAGACATCCGCTTACAAGCAAAAGGGCGGTACTTAAGCGATTGATGAAACATCGGATGGGAAGCTCCGAACGTTTCAACAGAATCACATTCTCAACAGCGGCGATAACCTTACCAAACTTTTACACTTTAACTTGTGAGAAATCCATGAATTTTTTCACCCAGAAATTTTCTAACACAAACCAAACATAAATGAGCATTCACCAAACAATTCAAAACCAACTGTTTACGAAACCCTGTCACCTGTTCATTTTTTCACACCGCGAGATCTCTTTATTTTCCAGACCTCTCCCAAGCTATCGCAGGCCTTTACATTTCTTTACACAAATCTCACAGAACACCCCTCCCTTGCACTTTTCTCACACAACCAAGCCCAGACATTGAATTCGTGGCTAACCCAAAACGACGCCGCCAGGCTGCAAAAGCCCGGTAAAGAGATGAGCGACCACCGTCAACAAACACACCCACCTTCTCAAACGAAACCCACGACATTTATGAAAATTTATTCGCACCATTGCGACATAAGGCTGTTTTTTCTAACAAAAACATCACATAAATCATGTAAATCGCACTAGAAAGCTGTGTAAAAGTTAAAAAACCAGCAACTTAATGGCATATTTTCAAACGACTTACGCACCCAATCAATAGAAACTCAACTTTTCTTGGCTTTTCAGCAACTCTTCACACTTTTCTCACACACTGCTCCACCTACGTAAATTACATACCTCACGTAAACACCTAGCTTTTCACTGGTCAGACAAGTTGGCCCGCCACTTGATTAACACTCTCTCGCCCACGATAGCGCTTCCGCTCTTGGGTAATTTCCGAGGAGTTTGTTAATAATGAGATCTAAGATCCTTTCGTTTTTGTTCATGTCTCTTTTCCTGGCTTCTTCCGCCGTTTCCCTTTACGCCGCCTCTCTGAGCGACCGCATTCCCGCAGTCGCACTTGGCGACCGCTGGGTTGTTTCTGTTGCCCAGTACCAATTACAAGGTAATGAGGCGACACTTAAACCCGCCGACCTCTTTACCTTCCACGCAAGTGCCACCGCCCTCGTTGACGGCCGCCCGGCACTCGCCGTTCGCGTTTCTCAAGACGACCTCGGTTATGGCACCCTTTATCTTGATCGCGAAACCCGTCAGGTTTTGCGCTGGGAAAAACACACCGGCCAACGCGCCGTACTCAACTTCGTCGCCGACGACGCCGACAGCGTTCCCGTTCTCGCCGAACAGAGCCGTGTCCCCTTCGACTTGCCCAACTTTGCACAGGAAACCGATCAAGCTCAGTACCAATATGTACCGGCCCGCGAAGGTGACTGGGGTTTTCCCTTGACCGTAAACCAGTCCCAAACCAAAGGTTCCGATCCCATTTTGGTTCGCCTACACCAAGGCAATCGCCACATCACCCAAACCTGGAGCACCGACAAAGCATGGTGGCTCAAAGCTGAACAGCCAGGTTTCTTTGTGGCCGAATTGATCACTTACGAGCACGATCACGTAGCTGCAAAGCGCGCCAAAAGCCATAAAGTTATCAATCGTGACGTTCGTGAACCCAACGGCCGCTGGACTTATCCCCTCAAAGGCCAAGCACAAACGCCATGGGCACCCGCCGCTCCTCACCACGGCAAACTCGAAAACCACGACGCCGAGTCCCGCCATTTTGTATGGTCCGGTTACTGGTGGCCTTCCGCCCGTGACGGCGAACCCACCCCTGCCAATCGTTCCTATGCCGACAACGGTTTATTGGAAAAGTACGATCGCTTCCACACCGCGCACACCGGCAGCGCCGCAACCACCAGCGCCAAACAATGGGAACTGGATAACTACAGCACCGGCGAAGCTTGGTTTGGTCACTGCAACGGCTACGCCGCCGCCGCCGTTCTCGCCAAAGAACCGACCGAACCCATCACCGCCGCCGGCGTGACATTCAGCGTCGGCAACCTCAAGGGCTTGCTCTCCGAAGCCTATTACGACATCAACGTTTCCGCCTTTATTGGCGACCGTTACAACCGCGAAAGCGATCCCGTTGAAGACCCTAGCGCCTACGAAGTTCACCGTGCTTTTGTCACTTATCTCGGCCAACAGCAGCAAGCCATGGTTCTCGACATCGACCGTCGTGCCGAGGTTTGGAACTTCCCTATGTATCGCTATGAAATGAAGGTGACCGATGACGCCGCTCACGCCGACCGCGTGCAAGTCATCTGCGACGCTTACTTCGCTTCCGCCTCTGTTCACGCCGATTTTGTAGGTCGCAAACACTTCACCGTCACATACCGCTACTGGCTGACCGTTGACAGCGACGGCAACCCCGTCGACGGCCCCAGCGGCTGGATCAAAGGCGCCGGTGCCTCCGACAACCAAGTTAACCCCGACTTCATCTGGGTTCCCGAAGGCAATCCTCCCAGCGGTCGCCGTCGCTCGCACAACACCGCCCTCGATTGGAACACCTTGAGCGCCATCTTCAACACCCGTCCCGAAAGCACCGAAATCGCCATTGGCGAAACCAAAAACGCGACGCTGGCTTCCGGCGGAAAGCAGTGGTTCCGTTTCAATGTGAAAGAAAGCGGTCGCTATCGTTTGACCACCTCAGGTGGCGCGGTAACCGACACCGTCATGGCGTTGTTCAACGACCCCAACAGCCGCGCTTTGATCGAAAACGACGACTTCGGCGACACCTATTACTCACAAATCGTGCATGCACTAACCCCTGGCACCTACTTCGTCAGCGTACGTGGCTATGACGCCTCCCAAACCGGCGACTTCAGCTTGTCACTCGCTTGCGACGCCTGCACGGGTAACGCCGATTTCACCCAAATCACCCTGGACGGCGACGCCGTCACCGGCAACGTCAGCACCGATAATCGCGACGCTTGGTTCATGATCGAAGTCCCCGAGGCGGCAACCTACACCGTTGAAACCTTCCTCGGCACGCTCAAGGACACCGTTCTCTCCCTGCACCAAGATCGCAACGGCGCCGCCCTCTACGAAAACGACGACAAACCCGCCGGCGGTTACGCCTCACGCCTGCGCGTTCAACTGAACCCCGGCTTGTACTACGTCAAAGTTCGCGCCTACAACAACGACGCCAACGGCGACTTTACCGTTCGCTTCAACCGTTAACCCAACCAGGGTCGCCCATCGCGGGCGGCCCATAAAAAAACCCCGGTTGCCGTTAGGGCAAGCCGGGGTTTTCTTATTTTTAACGGGCGCAAAACCCGCATGATGTATTGCGTTTAAACGAACACCACGTCTTCGCCGGGGAACGCCACCAACTCGTAGTGCGCCAGAGAAGCTTGTGCCTGAACCAAGATGTCGCGAATGAAGTAGTTCGCAGTCACCAGCTTTTGCTCGTAGAACACCTTATCGGCCGCGGCCACATCGCCTTTCAACTTGTCCTGAGCGTAGGCAGCCTGCGCCAGCAAGAAGTATCCCCCCATGATGTGACCAAAACTTTCCTGGAACTCGGTCGCACGGTACTGAATGGCGTCGGCTTTGCCGCTCATCATCCAGCCGCCAAACGTTTTGGCGGTTTGAGCAACCGTATGAGCGGCCGCGCCAACCAAATCGGCCAAACCTTCCAAGTTGGTGCCTTTCAATTTGCCAACCAAGGTCGCCACATCACCCAACCAATATTTAAGGTACGCACCTTGGTTACTGAGTATTTTGCGGAACACTAAATCCAAGGCCTGAATGCCGTTGGTCCCTTCGTAAATCGAAGCAATCTTGAGATCGCGCATGTACTGTTCAACGGGATACTCTTGACAGAAACCGTAGCCGCCATAAGTTTGAATCGCCATTTCAGCCACGCGGAAACCCTGGTCGGAACCGTAGCTTTTACAAACCGGCGTCATCAACTCACACAATGCGCTGTATTTCTCAACGTCGGTTTTGCCGTGACCCGCAAGGTCGGTGTAGAGCGCCATGCTGTAAATCATCGCACGTGATGCTTCCGACAAAGCACGCATGCGCAGCAACATACGACGCACATCGGGGTGCTCGATAATTTTAGCGGAATGCACGCCGGACGCATCTTTACGGGCACCTTGAACACGCTCTTGCGAATAGGCAAGGGCTGAACGGTAGGCCGCCGAAGCTTGGGCTGCGCCCTGCAGGCCGACTTCCAAACGAGCGTCGTTCATCATTTGGAACATTTGCGCCATGCCGTTGTTGACCTCACCGACCAACCAACCGGTTGAATCGTCGAAGTTGATGACACAGGTAGGCGAGGCTTTGATGCCCATTTTGTGTTCGACATTGCTGCAGGAGACAGCGTTCTCGCGCACGAAGTTATCGTTTTCATCGTAAATTTTCTTGGGAACCACAAACAGAGACAAACCTTTAGAACCGCGTGGTGCATCCGGCAGACGCGCCAAAACTAAGTGAATGATGTTGTCGGTTAACTCGTGATCACCCCAGGTGATGAAAATTTTGGTACCGGTAATCTTATACGCGTCGCCGTCAGGCACGGCCTTCGTCAAACCGGCACCGACATCGCTACCTGCGCCAGGTTCGGTCAAACACATGGTGCCGGACCAGTCACCCGTATACATTTTTTCCAAATAAAACTCTTTAAGCTCTTCAGTACCAAAAGTTTCAATCAAGCGTGCCGAGCCGCGAGTCAGCAGTGGCAACATGGAAAAAGCCACGTTCGAGCCACATTCAAGTTCAGCCACGGGAATCGAAAAAATGTGCGGCAAATTGGCACCGCCGTATTCGCTACTCGCGGTGATGCCGATAACACCCAGCTCTTTGTACTGCTCCCACAACGCGTCGAAGCCGGTAGCCGTTTTCACCTTACCGTCTTCCAAGGAACAACCTTCGCGGTCACCGACGGCGAACAAGGCGGACAACCGTTCAAGGGCAAACTTTTTGGCTTGATCAAAAATCATATCGAATGTTTCTTCGGAGGTATCTTCGAAACCATCGGTGTCTTCAAGTTGAGCAAGGCCGGGGAATTCTTTGACATTGAACAGAATGTCGCGTTCGTCAATGTTGTAGTGCGTCATGGAAGCTCCTTCTAGGGTTATGGCGTTTCTGAATCGTCATTCATTAATGATGCATATTGTAACGCAAATGCAAGGGTTTTGCATCGACGAGGGTGCCCAAACACTTAAATTTCTGCCAAGTCGCGGCATAAACAAAATACAGAGCGACGCTTACATCGAATCAAATTCTAAATTTAGGCTGGTGATCTGCTTTAAGGGCGTACCATCAGACGCCTTGCCCGCTTCAGGTAACAACCTGCTTCGCTTTGAGTGACTGCCACTCCAACTGATCATGGATCGCCGGCTTCAGCGACACGCCCAAACCGGCCCGCTCCGAAAGCTGAATTTGGCTGTTGGCCAACGACAATGCGTCACACGGATCTTCGCTCAACAATATGTTGCCGTCTAAATCAACCCAATCGACCATCGGCGCCAGATTGGCGGCAGCGGCGATACCGAGCCCCGACTCAATCATGCAACCCAACATGGTTTGCATTTCCAGCAGACGCGCTAACTCCAGCGTCCGCTTGGCTTCCAAAATACCGCCGACTTTCATTAGCTTGACATTAACGCCGTGGAAGGCCGACGAGAGTCGCACAATGTCGCCTGGCGCGGTGAGCGATTCGTCGGCGAATAACGGGAGCGGCGACCGCGGCTTAAGCCGGCACAAATCTTCGTATGCCGCCGCGGGCATGGGCTGCTCGATGAGGATCACACCCTGATCTGCCAACCAATAGATTTCGTTGAGCGCGTGTTTGAGGTCGGTCCAACCCTCGTTAACGTCGACGATCAAAGGCTGTTGGGTCACACTGCGCAACGCGGAAACCATATCGCGATCATGGGGACCGCCGCCCAATTTAAGCTTCAAAAAGGGAAACTCGCGGCCTTTTTGCGCTTTTTCAATCATTTTGGCCGGCTCGGCGATGCCCAAAGTAAAACTGGTGGCGGGCACCAAACCCGCGTCAAAGCCGAAATAACGGTACAAAGGCTGTCCGAGGTATTTGCCCAGCCAATCAAACAAGGCCATATCCAGTGCAGCCTTGGCCGCCCCCTGCCCTGCCAAACAATGCTGCATGGTCTCGATGCGGTGAAAAAACAGACGAGGATCGTCGCCGAGGGCCTCGACCAAAATCGGTAAAGCTTCCATCGCCGATTGAAGTGACTCACCGTAACGTCGGTTGGGTGCCGCTTCACCATAACCTGTGACACCTTCGTGGTGGATGCGGACCATAAGGTTGTGGCGTTCCTCATACTGCCAACGCGAGATAGCAAAGGTGTCGGCGAGTTTGAGCGTCACCACGGCATAATCAACGTGCACATCCACCTCCAGGCAGGAAAACGAGGTAAAAAGCCGGACGAGAATGCAAGAAAGGGCAGCCAATAAATACCGGCAACAGCGAGACCAACCAACAGATAACTTCTATACTCTACCAGTCAATCGCTTCAAACATAAATCACTTTATCACCAATTTCTTGGAATCCTCTCGTTTTTCAAGTCTTTACAAAACAACGCATTTTTCAGCGACCTTTCAAGCCGACAACGGCTTGGATTCATAACCGTTACTCGTCGGAGAGTAAACGATCGGATGAGGCGGTGTGATCGTCAGCTTGTAAATGCGGCGGTCGTCGGCTTTGGCGATTTCGGCCTTCACCTCACCGATTTCCAGCTTTTCACCGGACTGCGGGATGTGACCCTCACGATAGAAAATGTAGCCGCCAAGCGTATCCACATCCTCGTGATCAACATCGACGTCGAACAAATCGCAAAACTCTTCTAGCAGCAACCGGCCGTCAACCAAATAGGAGCCGTTATTGAGCGGAACGATCCAATCCTCTTCAGGTGTTTCATGCTCATCGTGAATCTCGCCAACCAACTCCTCGACCACGTCTTCCAAGGTAATTAAGCCATTGGTACCACCGTATTCGTCAATGACGATCGCCATTTGCATACGCTGCATTAACATTTCCTGCAACAGCTCGTTGAGCGGACGCCGGTCGTGAACAAAAACCGGCTCCATGACCAGCGATTGCAAGGTTTGGCTATCGTCATCCATGATGCCCATCACGTCTTTGAAACGCAGGACCCCTTCGATGTGGTCGATGTCACCCCGATAAACCGGCAGACGCGAGAATTTGGTACGCTTGAAAACCTCAAACACGTCTTCTTTACTCTGCGTAATTTCAACGCATTCCATATCAGTACGCGGCGTCATAACCTCGCGCACGATGGTTTCGTCGAACAACAGCACGTTCTTGAGCAAACTGCTCTCGTGTTCTGTAATGATCCCCTCATCGGCTCCGGCCTTGATAAAGGCCGCAATATCCTCGGGTGCGTCTTCTTCATCCTCTTCGTTTTCTTCGCCTTCCATCGAATCGGAAATGTCCAAGGTCAGCTTGGTGACCAACCAAAAACAGGAATAAAACGGAAACATCAAAGGGAACAGGTAGGTGATGATGTTTTCCGACCAGCGCGAGGCGATCATCGTCGGCAGCATCGCGTCAAACAGGACCAGGTAGGCGATAAAAACCAGATACCCCCAAAAGGGCAGTTGCTGTGGTAGCAGGAGCAGCAAGGCGCCCGCCACAATCACCAGCGAGAATTTGTCAAAGATCTGCGCGGCAAGCGCCAATCGATGCGGTGGGGACAAATACGCCTGCAAGCGATTGTTCTCACGGGATTTCTCCGTAAGTGCTAGCAGCGAAATACTGCCCAGCGAAATAAACGCCGCCTTGAGCAGATTGTTGATAAAGCGCAGGATAATAAATATTCCAACTGTAAAACTCAGTGAAATGCTCAGATAACTACCGTCTTCCACGGCTACCAATCCCCTTCGATAATGATGTCAACGCCACCGATGTCGCCAGAGATCCCTTCGGCCATGTGCTAATGCGTGACCTAACGAACCGGCAACCCACCGGCACGACGCGAGAGATGCGTCGCCAAAAAGCTGAGCCACGACAATCCCTTGCAACTTGACCGGCAGTTTCCCGCCGCCACGCACAGGGATTGTCGCTTGTCCTTCGGCCTAACATGAGAAAAACCGCCCCAAATCACCTTTGAGCCGGGTCTGCAAGGCCAGCATTTCGCCATCGTCGGTTTCGTGATCGTAGCCGAGCAAATGCAAAAAGCCGTGTAGGATAAGGAAACGCAATTCAACCGCCGCGGGTTGCCCGATTTCTTTCGCTTGGCGGGCACACTGCCCTGCTGAAATCACAATATCGCCAAAATGGCGCGGCATGCCCGGTGAAACCGGCGCAGCGGGAAAAGAGAGGACATCGGTCGTGCGGTCTTTGGCACGGTAATCAGCATTGAGCCGTTGAACGGCATCATCGGAGGTCACGAGAATAGACAATTCGCCCGCTTGAATATCGAGCGCGTCAAAAAGAGCGTGAACGAAGGGTATCACACGCACATCAGGGGGTTCGGCATCGTCGGCCTCCCACTGGTAATCTATTTGTCTCGCTTCCGTGATCATGAGTTTTGTTTCGCACCTTAAAACTAGCGCCTGAGCCGCGAATATATCAGCTTTCTCCTTCTATCTTCAATAAATATGCGAAAGCTGAGGAAATTATGCAAGTGATGGACCGCATTTAAGCAGTCGGCAGGCCGTCGCGAAAGGCGGCACCGCCCGTCCCACCACTCCCTAAAACGTTCAAAAATAACACCTTAAAAACAACCACATCCGATCAACGCATCCACATATCGCATTTGCAGATTTTGTGCACCAACCACAAACTTTCTCGAATTTGCCATCGCAGCCACAGCGCCGTCCGCCACCTACCGTCATCAGCCCTAGCACTTGCAATTCGAGACGCCCACACTTCCTAGCTCACCAGCCTCACACCACAAGCACACCAACGCACCGCACCTCAAACTCACAAACCACACTGCTACAGCTACCTACATATGACTGTCACCCTTTCCCTTCCCTTCCCCACGAGTTTGCCAACCTCACACCGCCGGCCCACCAACGCACCCCGCCCTCATCACCAACAGGCCACTAGCCACATCAACAAGGTACTTAACCGCACCTATTTGCATTTGACTGTCACCCATACAAACCACGCCGAATTATCAGATCCCCGGCCTAAATCCGTGCTTTTTAGGTATGATGCCCATGCGCGACGAAACGACGCCCACCAGTACCGGAGTCCCCTTAATGACCCTATCCATTCTTTTCCTGATGACGCTGCTTGGATCAGCGTCCGCCAAAAAGGTCCCACCAACAGTGCCCAAGCCGGTCAGTACCTGGGAACTTTCGTTTCAGTCAAATCGCGCTCTGTTGCGCAAAAATGGCGACAGTTTAGTGTTTCGCGGCAACAACGTATTTGTTTACGATGCCAAAGGCAACCCACTGGTGAACTACACGCTCGCATTTGTGCCGGCGTGGGCATGGCTCGGGCCAACCCAGCACCTGTGGGTTCACGACGGCAAGCAACGCCTCGGACGGCTGAGCGACAACGGCGATTTCACCTGGCAACAGGAAGTCCCCCCACCGACGCTGGCCCCGGTCGTCTTCGGCGATTATGTCGTCTATGTGCGCGATACCTTACTCGAATTGCGCGACACTTCCGCCGGCGTCGCCGCCTTCAGCAGTATTCGCCCCAGCCGAATTGCCCACACCCAGGAGTGGGGCAACCGCCTGCTCATCGCCCAAGAAAACGGGGAGATCATGCTCTGGAATCCGGCTAAGGAAAACAAGCGAATTTTTGTCGACCCCAAACAAAGGATCCTAAGAGCGGTCGGCCTCGGTCCCGGCGGTGAATGGGCGTTGGCTTATCGCGGCGGCAACCTGACACTACTTAGCCAGGAGCGTAAACAGCAATGGTCGCGTGAGTTTTACATCGACATCGATACCCAGCCGTTGTGGCTCCGAAAAACCACAGCCAACCAAGAGCGCAACCTGCTCGTCGTCGCCACCCAGGGTCGCCGCTTCTACGCATACGGACCACGCGGTCGCCAAATTAAGTCGCTACGGCTCAAAGGCCGACCTTTGGCCCTGGTGCGCTGGTCGGATCACGCATGTCTGTTGGTGCCCTCGCTTACCAAGGAAATCACCTTCTTCGACAGCAATACAAATCTCGCAGCTCAGGAAACCCTCGGCGAAGCACAACGCCAAGTGATTGAAGCCGGTCGGTGGCTGCTGCTCGTTGGCAGCGGCGGTGTCATGCGGCTTTACCAGCGCGAAGAAAGCGCAATAGCCGAGTAGCCGGCCCAATAGCGCGTTGTCGCGTCCGCTGCCTGATAACCCACAACCGGTTGGCGCTTTTTTTGAGCCCGCGTGGTGGTATAATGCGCCCTTACCAACGCGCGACGAATCGCTCTGTCTTCGACCTGATCTCCTAACCCCCACCAGGGACGGCTGTTACGATGATTTCCAGGCTGTGACGCACTGCTCTCATAGGAACGTCCAGACGTATCGGCTCTCCCCCTCCGGTACCTTGGCGTCCCGTCGTTCAGGACCCCTAATATCCCGAACACCCCGCGCCCCGCTTGTTATCACACACCGAGTCCCTCCTTCGTCCCGTTGAGTACCCCAACAATGCAGCGAGGACCCTATGAAATCATCCTATATGGCCGCCGTCATCGGCGGCGCCTGTGCGGGCTCCGAAATCGCCTTCGGCTTGGCTGAACTGGGCCTGGAAGTGATTGTTTTCGAACAGAACCCCTTGCCTTACGGCAAAATCGAGGACGGTCTCCCCATTTGGCACGAGAAGTTACAACTGCGTGAAAAGAAAAACATTGATAGCAAGCTAAGTCACCCCAACATTCACTACGTGCCATCCTGCCGATTGGGAAAACACGTCACTTTGGACATGCTGCGCAACGAACTCGGCATTCCCCTGGTGGTTCTGGCCACCGGCGCTTGGCGTGATCGAGCGCTCAAAATCCCGGGGATTGATCAGGTCACCGACGATTCTTTCCTTTACCAAAACCCACTTGTCTACTGGTTCAATCACCAACACGAACCCAACTTTTCCGGCAAACGCTACGATATTCAACCCGGCGCCGTCGTAGTCGGCGGCGGTTTAGCCTCGATCGATGTCGCCAAAATCTGCATGTTTGAGCTAACCAAGCAAGCAGCAGCCAAACACGGTGTCACCTGCGACCTGCTGCACATGGAACACCACGGCATTTTTTCCGAGCTGGAACGACACGGCCTCAAATACGAAGAGATGGGCATTGAACCGGCGCGCATCGTGTACCGCAAACGCGTCATCGACATGCCCTTGGTACCCATGCCGGTCAACCCCGATGCCGACAAACTGGCCAAAGCCGAGAAGGTCCGCGCCAAAATAGTCGACAATTGCCGCCGCAAATACGGTTTCGAAGTGATGGAACTGCACTCGCCTACATCCGTTGAAGTGGTCGATGGAGGCATTCGCACCCTGAACCTAGCGGTCAACCAATTCGAAAACGGAAAGCTGTCGGCAACCGGCGAAACCAAAAGCTTGCCCTGCACCCAAGTGATTAGCAGCATTGGCAGCATCCCCGAACCGATTGAGGGGATCCCCATGTCTGGTGAGTTGTACGACACCGAAAACATGTTCACCGGCGAATTGGTCACAGATCGCGGCGTGTTTTGTGTCGGCAACGCCATTACCGGGCGCGGCAATATCAAAGACTCCATGAAAAACGCACAACGCTTGTCCAATGTCATGACCGCCAACATGCAGCAAACCGAAGTGGATTACGAAAAGATTTTTAAGTTTCAAGCAGAAAAAGCCAAAGCGAGCGTTGAGAAAATGTACGAATACCTCGACACGCTGTCGGCACCGACAATTGAACAACGAGAATCGATTTCAAACTTTGTCACCACGCTACAAAAAGCCCGCAACTATCAAGGCGATTTTGCAGCGTGGCGTGATCAAATCCTCGCCACCCGTTAGACGCAAAGCGGCGGCGGCCAAGGCTGTCGCCGTGACGAACGCGGAAAACACAGAGCTTTTTCCAACGGTTCATTTGCGAATAAACGGGAGAGGCAACCAAGACAGGGGCCGGGTTTAGCCTGCGAAAAACAACCAAAATTAATCTTTTTCATGCCTGAGCTCAACTCATCGGTTCAGAAATTGGACTGTATGACATAGAATAAGGCGAGAACCTGAGGAGTGCGGCCCTTGACCGAGTAAATCGATCTGGTTATGATGCTTTTTACTCATGTGTTCACCCCTTAAAAGCTTGCCTCCTCTTCTATGCGTTGCGCGCACGCGGCCTTAGGGTCAGACGGCATTCGCAGGATAAACCCGGATTCCCACTCCTTCCAGCATCCAAGAATCAGAAACCGGACTCGAATTCACCTCAGAAAGGCACAAAAGAAACATATGGTTAGTACGCTAGTGGTTACTCATGGCGAGGTTGCCAAACACTTAATCGAGGCTGCGGAAAAAATCATCGGCAAGTCAGACGCGGTAGGATTTTTCTGCGTCGATTGGGACCAAGATTTAGAGGCGGCAAAACTCCAGCTAAAACAAAGGATTGAGCAAGTGGATCGCGGCGAGGGCGTTTTGCTGCTCACCGACATTTTCGGAGGTACGCCCACCAATATTGCGCTCACCTATCACAACCCCCACCATGTGGAGGTCGTAACTGGGGTCAATCTCCCGATGATTGTGAAAGCGATGACACTGCCCAGCGGCATTACCATCGCCGATGCAGGCCGCCAATTACGAAATCAAGCGCAAAAGTCAATTTACATTGCTAGCGAATTACTGTAGGTGAGTTAATGATTACGGAACAAATCGAGATTACCAATAAAAAAGGCCTACATGCCAGGGCCGCCGCCAAGTTGATCAACCTAACCCACCGGTTTGAAGCCGAAATCCTGGTGGCCAAGGGCGATAACGAAGTCAACGGGAAAAGCATTCTCGGTTTGTTAATGTTAGCTGCTCACCAAGGCTCGTGGATCACCATCAAGGCCCACGGCAAAGACGAATCGGAAGCCATCAACCGCATCAAACAACTGATCGAATCTAAATTTGAGGAATCGGAATAGCTTATGGAAACGCTCAAGGGTGTCGGTGTTTCCAACGGAATCGTCATCGGAAAAGCGCTGGTGATTCTGGATGAGGAAACAGTTACAATTGAGGAAACCATTGCCGCCGAGCAGGTCGACGAGGAAATCCAGCGTTTTTTAAGCGCCTTGGATCGCGCCAAAGGCCAGATCCAAGTCATTAAAGACCAGATTAAAGACCGCATTGGTGAAGAGCACGCATTTATTTTTGACACCCACATCCTGCTCCTCGACGACGGCACCCTCAAAAACGAGACGATTAAGTTTATTCGCACTAACTCATGCAATTGTGAGTGGGCCTTCAGCCAAGTCTTGATGCGCGTCTTGCGCGAGTTCAGCTCCTTGGGTGACGCTTACTTTGTGGAGCGCGGTAACGACCTCAAAGACGTTGGCAAACGCGTGCTTCAGGTGCTCATGGGCGAGAGAAACAAACCCTTCGGTTTTCACAACCTCACCCAGGACGTAATTGTTATCGGCAGCGAGTTTGGCCCCAGCAACATCACCAATTTCGACAACAAACGCATCCAGGGTTTCGCCACCGATTTCGGCGGCCAAACGACACATACCGCGATTATAGCCAAAGCGCTGGACCTTCCCGCCGTTGTCGGCTTGCACGACATCACCAAGCGGGTAAAAAGCGGGCAAACGGTGATCCTCGACAGCTTTAGCGGCAAGGTTATCGTCAATCCCGACGAGCGCATTTTGCAGAAGTACCGCAAGCTGATTCACCTCTACAAACAAGAAGAAGCCAATTACCGGGCGGAGCTCAGTGAACCGGCGACCAGTGTCGACGGTTTAGAAATCGAGCTTTTGGCCAACATCGAACTGGCCTCCGAGGTCAACGGCGCCTTGGCCAACGGCGCGCGCGGTATCGGTCTTTACCGGACCGAATTTTTATTCCTTGCTTGCGATCCCGACCTACCCACGGAAAAAACGCACTACGATACCTACTGCCAAATTGCCAAACAGCTCGGCGATGAAATCGTCACCATCCGCACCTTGGACCTGGGCGGTGAGAAATTCTTCAACCGTGCTTTTGTACGCGAAAAAGAAGTGAACCCGGTCATGGGTGTGCGCGGTGTCCGGCTATGCCTGATGCGTAAAGATATTTTCCGCACCCAGTTGCGCGCCATTTTGCGTGCAGCCCACCAGTTCAAAAATATTCGCATCATGTTCCCGCTCATCAGCGGCGTCCGTGAGTGGCACGTCACCAAAGCTTTTTTACACGAAGTCATGGATGAATTGCGCGCCGAAGGCATTGCATTCGAGGAGAACCCAACCCTCGGTGTGATGATCGAAGTCCCCTCCGCCGCCATGGTCGCCGACCTACTGGCTGAAGAGGTTTCCTTTTTCAGCATCGGCACCAACGATTTAATTCAATACTTCCTAGCAATTGATCGGGCCAACGATGACGTCAGTTACCTTTACGACCCGTTGCATCCAGGCTTCGTGCGCCTGTTGTCGATGGTTATCGAAGCAGCCAACAAAAAAGGCATTGATGTTAGTTGTTGCGGCGAGATGGCATCGTCACCCTTGTATGCCTGCTTATTAATTCAACTGGGCTTGCGTAAATTGTCGATGAACCCCTCGTCCCTGCCGATTATTCACCACCTCATTCGCGTGATGGACTTTAAAAAGCTGGCCGGCTTAGTCAGCGATCCCGCCACGGGCCCCACCGGCGACCATACCCGACAAGCATTCCAAACGGCATTCCGCCAGCTTCTGGCCAAAAACGATTACACGCATTTAGTCGGCGACGATGATGATGAGGAAGAATCTTAGGCTTCCCCGATCACCTGGCGGCGCAGCACAGACAAACAATGGTCGCATCGCACCGCGTTCTTAGCTAAGCTGAAGGGCGTCACCATTTTTCGGTTGTCACCGCGCTCTTTTGTGGTTATCTGTCGTTCCGGCTTTTATGCCCCGGTTCAATACCGTCGAACCGGCTCGCTGTTGCGTCCCTTGTTTTTTGGACCGCCGTCGCGGTTTGCGCATCGCGGGTTTTACGCGCAGGAGTTCCTCGTGCTTCTCAGATTACTTCCCGCCTTCCTATGCCTTGCGGTTTGGCCTTGTTGGGCCGCCAAAACCTTAATTATCAGTTTCGACGGCTTTCGCTGGGATTATTTAGACCGCCACCCCACCCCTAACATGGATCGCGTTATTGCCGAAGGGTTTCGCGTCCGGCAGGTGCGGCCCGCCTTCCCGGCACTGACCTTTCCCAACCATGTCACGCTGGTCACGGGATTGACCCCCGACCAACACGGCATTACCGCCAATGAAATCTACGACCGTCAAAGTGGGCGCGAATTTGATACCTCGCCCCCAAAAGAAGTCGATCAACCCTTTTGGTACCAAGCCCCCATGTTGTGGGAGCAGGCACGCGCGCACAAACGCCGCAGCGCCGTTTATTTTTGGGTCGGCTCCGAGGTAATTGGTCGCCATCCAGACCGCTTTTTTAACTTCTCTTACGATGTCCCTATAGCCACGCGCCTCAAGCGGTTGCAGCGCTGGCTCAATCCCAACCGCCGGCCTAATCCCGACTTAATGATGTTGTATTTCTTCGAAGCCGACAGTATCGGCCACAAGCACGGTCCCAACAGTCCCGAGCTGGCGGCGACGATTAAACAACTCGACGACGCTGTCGGTGAGATTTTGGCCATGCTGGCGGCCCACAAAGAACCGGTCCACCTCTTTTTTGTTTCCGACCACGGGATGGCCGAATGTCGCGGCGAAGGCGTCAACATCAAGGATATCGAAGCGGCGGTCCCCGAACGACTTCGTCAAAAAGTCGTCCACAACTGGACGCAAACCAACATCTTCCTCAAAAGCCCGTCCCCCAAAGATTTACAAAGCGTTCTCAAGCAGCTACCACAACGGCCCTACCTCAAGTGGTACACCCGTGAGACCTTTCCACACGGGTTACATCCGCACCGCAACGGGGACATTATCGGCATCTTCGCCAAGGGCTACCAAATCCTGGTCGACGGCGGTTTTCGGGTTTACGGCGCTCACGGTTACCCGATTGAGGAGCCGGACATGGCCGCCATTTGTTTCGGGCGTAGCCCGGCCATTAAGCCAGGTAGTACTCTGGCACAAACCAACATGGTCGATTTCTTTCCTTTGGTGGCCTACCTCATGAAACTCGAGCATGGCCCGGTGGCCGGCAAACTCGAGGTGTGGCAAGATATTCTGATTAATCCGCCGCCCAAGGCGATCCCCACACAACCACCCCCAACGAAGGAGAAGCCGACCCATGAATAATGTCGCCCTAATCACGAGTTTGATCGTGGGTGCGATTGTCGGCCACGGCATTCGATACCTCGTCCCACGCGCCCTTAAAATGAAAGACAAAAAGCCGGTGTTTTCATTTCCGTGGGTCGAGTTGGTCGGCGCGGCTTTGTTCGCCACCGTCGCATGGCGTATCGGCTACGAGATCGCCCACATCAAATGGTACTTTTTAACCTCCGTCTTCATCGCGATAGCTGTCAGCGACTATGCCACCAAATACATTCCCGACAGTTTCACCCTGTATACGGCGCCCGTCGGCATGGCTTTCACCATCCTCTATCCCAACGACGTCGTCGCTATGTTGGGCCACGAACGTTTTTTACTGATGTTTGGCGTCCCCCCTCATCAGGAACTGATGGCGGGCATTATGATGGCCGTCACCGGTGCCGCCGCCGGCTTTATGATGATGGAAGTAATCCGCCGCATTTTTTCGGGCCTCCTACAAATGGAAGCCATGGGCCTCGGCGATTCCTACTTGATGTTGACCGCCGGTGCCTTTTTGGGACCCCAAATGGTGTGCATTTCACTGCTACCCGCCTGCTTCATCGGCGTGGCTTCCGGCCTTCTCTGGAAACTATTGTTCAAAACCCCACACGCACCGTTCGGGCCGGCGCTCGGCATGGGCTGCTTGAGTATGCTGCTGTTTCGTAACGATTTAATCGCCGGCTTTATTCGTTACAACGAAGCACTCTACGATTTGCCACCCTGGGTCCTGATGGTAGTTTCGCTGGCATTGATCGGCGTCGTTTTGTTGTTGGTGGTCCGTATGAAACGCCGCGCGGCCGAGTACGAAGCCGAAATTGAAAAGGACTACGATCAAATCTCCGATAAATTCGAATCTTAATATGGCCCAAACGGAATCCATCTTTGCCTGGCGCCGCCAAAAAGAGGTCTGGCACCTCGCCGCACCGATCATTCTCGCGCTGAGCTCGCAAAATGTCATGAACCTGGTTGATACCGCTATGGTCGGCACCTTGGGCAAAACGGCCCTGGCCGGCGTTGGTTTTGCCGGCATGATGCTCTGGGCCGTGGTCGCCGTTTTTCAAGGGCTCAGCCCGGCGGTTCAGGCACAAACAGCGCGGCGTCTTGGTGAAGGTTTTCGAGATCGCTTACATGAAGCCATTGCCAACAGCATCTACTTGGCCGTTGGTTTTGGCCTGCCCTACACCGTCGCCTTTTTTTACCTCGCTGAACCGCTGTTTGGCTTCTTCAACGATGATGCCGGTGTCGTGCAAGTAGGGAGCGAGTATTTTAAGATTCGCGCTTTGAGTTTGATCTTCATGGGCATCAACTTTAGCTTTCGCGGATACTTCAACGGCATTAAGAAACCCAACCTCTACATGCAAACCCTGTTGATGATGCACCCACTTAACATTGTCCTAAATTACCTGCTCATTTTCGGCGTCGCCGGGTTACCCCGCCTCGAGAGTAACGGCGCGGCGCTCGGCACGCTGATCGCTACCCTATTGGGAACGGGAAACTACATACGCCTTTTCTGGAAACATCGCGAACCTAAAGCCGATCTAAGCCCACGGGCGGTTAGCCTTCCCCACATGCGAAGCCTATTAGCCCAAGCGATTCCCAATTGCTCGCAATCCTTTAGCTTGGCGCTGGGGTTCCTTCTCTATTTTGTAATTGCCGGCAAGATTAGCACCGATGCCCTGGCGGCAACCTCGGTCCTCATCCGCCTCGCCCTATTGTGTACCTTAATCGGCCTCGGGTTCGGCATTGCCACGCTGACCTTGGTCGGCCACGCCGTGGGTGAAGGTAAACCAAACGAAGCCAAACGCTGGGTCTACACCGCGCTGGTCCTCACCTGCTGGACGCTCACCCTGGTCGGTTCCTGTTTTGCCCTCTTCCCCACTTTTTTCCTGAGCTGGTTTGTTCAGGAAACAGAAGTCATTCAAATTGCGTGGGTACCAATGATCATGATGGGCCTGAGCCAAAGTTATGACGCCGCCGCCATCGTCCTCATGCACGCCCACTTGGGCGGTGGCAGCGCCCGACGTGTGTTGATCATTTCGTTTGTCAACCAGTGGCTGTTGTTTTTGCCGATTAGTTGGGCCGCGGTTACTTGGGGTGGCTTTGACCTGACCGGCCTGTGGACCTGCATGATCGCCTACCGCTTCCTTCTGTTCCTGAGCTTCCTCGTCAGCTTGATTCAAGGCAACTGGATCCGCACCAATGTTTAGAAAAGGCCCAACCCAAAAGAAAACGGCGCGCACCGTATCATGAGATATCAGTGCGCGCCGGCCTTAAAAACCTAATTCTATTGGGGTTTTACAAACTTAAGCGTCATGCGGTCGGACTCGCCGATGGCTTTGTACTTGTCGGCGTCTTTGTCGCGCAACGCCATCGTTGGCGGTAAGGTCCAAACCCCTTGTGGGTGGTCGCCACTGTCTTTGGCGTTGGCATTGACCTCGGATTTGGCTTCCAGCTTGAAACCGACCTTTTTGGCGACTTCAATCACATAGGCTTCGTTCATGTAACCATTGCCGCCTTTGGGATCCTGTTCGGCACGACTGCGGTGCTCCACCACACCCAGTACGCCGCCAGGCTTTAAGTTTTCGTAGAACGCCTTAAAGGAAGCTTCCAAGTCGGGCATCCAGTTGTGCAAGTTGCGAAAGGTCAGGATCATGTCGGTTTTGCCGGCCGGCCCGAGTTCCCACAGGTCGTTTTCAGGGAAAAACTGAACCGTTTTGACGTTGCCGTAAACCGCTTTATCGCCTACTTTATCGGCGAGCGCTTGGTTCGCTTTTTTGAAGTAATCAGCGTATTTGTGTTCAGGCTCTTTAGCGAAGCCGGCGGCGACATACTGGCCGTGGTCTTTGAGGTACGGCGCCAAAACTTCGGTGTACCAGCCCTTTCCGGGCCAGATTTCTACGACGGTCATGTTTGGTTGCACACCGAAAAATTCGAGTGTTTCCGCTGGATGGCGATACATATTGCGCGCCTTGTTTTCATCGGAACGGTGTTTCCCTTCCGCCAATTTTTTGAACGACGCCTTGCCATGCCCGTGAGCGTGACCGTCGCCCGCAATAACGGCCGTGGCCGCCATGGCAAATACGGTTAGCACAAGGACTTTCATTACATGAGTCAATCGATTCATCTCTTTCCCTACCTAATTTGAATTGCTAATTCCTACAAACATATGGATTCCAAGACAAAGGACCCACTCGGGGCCGATGCAATAAAGCCTAAAACGACGAGCCTGTATTGATTGGAATGAACCTGTCCCGCCGATCATAGTTTAAAATTTTGCCTGGAGCACGCCATTTATGTATGAGGAACACAAGGCTTTTTACGCCGCTGAAATCAGATTGTTTCCCTTTCGGCGGCCGGCCCTTCTTTTGAGAAACTCACAAATCACAGAACGCCTTTTTTTCAGAAAACAGGGTTGCGACATAGCGGATAGGACAACCATGGTGGTCATAGCGCACTTTTGTTAGACTGAACCCACCGAAACAACGAAGAAACCAACAAGCCACACGATCCCCCATGGCGCTCGCACCCGCACGCCTACAACAGATCCAACCTGCGACACAGCTAGGAGGTTTTAATGGCAAAAGCACGTTTTCACCTTATCGCCGCCTTACGCGAAACCGCCACGCGATTAACGCACGGAGACACCTACGGCTGGACCCACATGGGCAAGTGTAATTGCGGTCATCTCGCCCAAACGGTGACCAAACTGACGCCCGCCGAAATTCACCAATACGCCTTACAAAAGCCGGGCGATTGGGCCGAACAAGCAGTCGCCTATTGTCCCGGCAGCCGCTATCCCATTGACCTCGTCATTCAAACCCTGATCGAGCTCGGTCTGACGCGTGACGACCTGATTCACCTCGAACGTCTTTCCGACCCTACTATTCTCGCCCAGTTGCCACCACAAGGCCGCGCACTCGACTACCGTAAGCGCGACGACGTCGTGCTCTATTTCCAAATGTGGGCCACTCTCCTTGAAAGCCAATACAACCCACCGTCGGACACCCACCATCAGCTCAAGGCACCCTCCGTGGCTGCCCCGGTCGGCGGCGCTTAACGACCCCATTGTGCGGCGGCTTATCGCCGGCCAACCTCGACAGCCACCTCGCCGGGATCGCTGTCCACCTCCGCCACCGCCTTAGGACGTTGACCTTGCAACGCGGCCTCATCGAGCGGCAACCACAAACGCACGCGCGCACCGCGCGCCACACCGGCACTGTCGATTTCAATGCGCCCACCCATTTCACGCATGGTATTGCCACAGTAGTGCAAGCCGAAACCGAGGTGGTTCTCTTTGGTGGAGTATCCCTCGCGGTACATGTGCTGAAGCTGGTTGCGATCCATACCAATACCGTTATCCTCAACGGTAATCACACAACCATCTTCATCGAGGTTGGTCTCCACCGAAATCCAGCGTGTACTGAGTTGCTCGTGCTGGAGCAGGGCCTCCGCCGCATTCTTGAGCACAAACAACAACACATGACACAGCCGCGGCTTCTCTAACGACAGAGGCGGCAACGGGTTGAGCTCGCTGCGAACAAAAATGCCCTGGTTCTTAAAGTAGGTCTCCTCCATCTCTAACATCTCGGCCACGGTTTGATTGATGTCGGTTTTTGTTTTAAAACGCGGCACTTGGAGGAATTGCTCCTGGGCGCGCAAAACCTCACCCAATTTGTCGACCTGGGTCGCCAGTTGCACCGATTCACCGTGAATCTCGTGACGCCATTCGGCCAGATGCCCTACCAACCGGCGCAGCGCATCGGGCAATTTCCGTCCACGCTCATCCTCGGTTAAAAATGTCGCCAGGTCCGTCTCGTGTTCTTCCAATAACCCGTTGAGACGCTGTAACAACTCAATGGGTTGACCGCCGTCGGCCAACAAAACAACTTGTTCAGCCGAGCTCACCATGTTGTTAAGGTTGTTGCCCACTTGGTGCATCAAATTGGCAGCCATCTCGGCCATACCGGCGTCATGAGCTTGGTCCAACAAGCGCCGCTGCGCTTCGACCAACTTTTGCAGGGTTTCGCGCAGCTCGGCCGTGCGCGTGCGCACTTTGGTTTCCAGCAGACGCGCCCCCTCCAGTAACGACAGGTGATGTTTGACTCGAGCAAGCAACTCACTCTTAATGATAGGCTTGTTGAGAAAATCGCTTCCACCGGCAGCAAAGCCGGCCGCCAAGTCTTTGGCTTGGTTGCGCGCCGAAAGGAACAAAATCGGCAAATCTTGCTCGGGGTAAACTTTGCGAATTTGGCGACACACCTCGTAACCGGAGATGCCGGGCATCATAATGTCTAAAATAATCAAATCCAGCGCGATTTCACCTTCCGGAACTGCCGCTATTTCCTCATCCAAGGAAAGGCTCAGACGCGTCAGCGTGTCTTGCCCGTTGGTCACTTCCTCAACTTGATAGCCAGCCAAAACCAAATGACTCGACAAGACTTGCCGGTTCACCGGCTCGTCGTCGACAATCAGGATTCGACCGCGGCAAGCACCGCCGCTCTCGGCCGGTTCCGGCAATCCGATATGCGGATCGCCTTCGCGTTCTTCTTCATTCGCGGTGGCGAGCGGCACCGGTGCGGCACGCTGGGTGACCACTGGTTTTAGCGGCAGTGAGAAACTAAACGTCGAGCCGGCGCCTGGCGATGAATCGACCCAAATCCGGCCGCCGTGGCGTTCGACGATTTCGCGACAAATAGCCAACCCCAGACCCGTTCCACCATGGGCCCCGCTCTCCGGCATCGATAGCTGTTCGAAAGATTCAAAGATCCGTTCCTGATCAGACTCGGCAATGCCGACACCCGTATCGGCCACCGATAAGGTTAAAAAATTTTTGCGAATCTCGGCGCGCACCTCGATACGCCCTTCATCGGTAAACTTAACCGCGTTGCCGATCAGGTTAAAGAGCACTTGCTCCAAACGCTGTTCATCCCCCCAAACCAAAGGCGTGCGTGGCGACACATTGTTGAGCAACTTAATTTTCTTGCGATTGATCAGCGGCGTGGCCACTTGGAATACCTGGTCCACCAACACATGCAAATCGACCGGTTGACAGTTTAGTTCCAACTGATGGTGTCGCAATTTTGCAAAGTCCAGAATATCGTTAACCAAATTCGACAATCGACGACCAAAGGCGACAATGGTGCCCAGTTGCTTGTTTGCCTCAGCCGGTAGCGGACCAGCCACACCGTCCCGCAAAGTTTCAGCCAAGCCGATAATGCCATTCAACGGTGTGCGCAATTCGTGCGAGGTATTGGCTAGAAACTGGTCCTTCAGAGCGTTCACCTGAAGCAAGGACTCGTTAATTTGCCGCTGACGGTCACTGAGCGCACGCGCCAACGCCAATTTACGCCGCTGGTTTTGGTAAATAAAAACCAGCAAGGTCATCAACAAGCCCACATATAAAACCAGGGCGGGCCGCGATCGCCACAGCGGCGGGGCAATTTGGATATCAATCGCCTTCCCTGTCTGATTCCAGACGCCGTCGCGATTGCCGGCGATGACCCGAAATCGGTAACTGCCAGGGTCCAGATTGGTGTAGGTTGCGAATCGGCGCGATGCGTCTGTATAAATCCAGCTCTGGTCCAACCCTTCCAACATGTAGGCGTAACGGTTCTGAGTGGGGTCCGCATAATCCAAAGCCGCGAACTCAAACGAAAAAACACCGTCTTCGAAGTCCAGATTCAGCGCGTCCATGTGGTCAATGGGTCGCAGCAGCGGGGACGCCTCGCTCTCACGCCGCAGCGGCACCTCCTGGTTGTAGCGCAGGAAACGCGTCAGCACCACCGGTGGTGGCAAGGTATTGTCGCGAATTTCGGTCGGCTGAAAGAGGTTGAAACCATTGATCCCGCCGAAGAATAATTCTCCGGAGGCCAAACGCAAATAAGCGGTATTGTTAAATTCATTGTTCTGCAATCCGTCCTGCGCTCGGTAATTGCGGAACACTTCGTTTTCCGGATTAAACCGCGATATACCCAAGTTCGTGCTGATCCAAAGCTGATGCTCATCATCCTCTAAAATACCGTAAACCACATCGTTTGGCATGCCGTGGCTTTCGTTGTAACGCACAACCCGACCGCTTTCAGGGTCGAAACGGTTCAAACCGCCACCCAGGGTGCCCAACCACAGTGTTTGACGATCCTCGTCCACATGAATCGCAAAAATTCGATTATGGCTAATGCTGTGTTCATTGCCGGTTTCGTTGTGGAAGTTCTCAAAGCGTTTGCTGTCCGCCGACATCTTGGTTAGACCATTAAAAGTCGCAATCCAATAACGGCCTTGCCAGTCCTGAGTAATCTGCCAAACAAAATTGCCGGCGAGTGAATTCGGCTGCTCGGGCCGATGGTAAAAACGGCGGGCCAACCCTGTTTGGGGATCGAAAAGATTGAGACCATGGTCCGTGGCCACCCAAAATTGCTTGCGGTCGTCGATAAACAAACCCCGCACGCGGTCTGAGCTTAAGCTTTCCGGTTCCTCAGCATCGTAGCGGTATGCGCGAAAATTGCGCCGATCGACATCTAACACATTCAGGCCGCCCCCAATCGTCCCGATCCACAACGCGTTTTGATCGTCGAACAACAAATCGGTAACACGTCCCGAGGTTAACGAACCCGTCGTACCCGGCTCCGCCGTAAAACGCGCCACCTGGCCGGCATTGCGATCAAAGCGGTTCAAACCGGCGTCGGTCCCAACCCAGAGGATCTTATCCGGTGCTTGCGGATCGGCTGCCATTGATCGGATTCGGTTGATTTGAGCCGCATCCGGCGTATCGTCGGCAAAGCGATAGTGGTTAAATGCGCGCGATTCAGGATTGTGTTTGTTCAGCCCGCTAAAAGTACCCACCCATAACAAACCGGTACGATCAATAAATAGTGACCACACGATATCGTGACATAAACTCGTAACCTCGGTTGGATCGTGGCGATACACGCGACTTTGACCACTGTCGAGGTCGTGGTTAATCAAACCGTCAAAGGTGCCAATCCAAAGGTCACGTGGTTCACCTACCGTCAAGGCGCGCACCCGTTTCAAGCCCGGCGTCGCTGCTTGCAAGGACAGCGCTACCGGTTCGCCTTTGCCTAATTCGGGATAGAAACGAAACAAACCGGCACCATCTGTTCCAACCAGCAAGTGCCCGCGTGGATCGCGCGCAATAGCGGTTACCGCACCGCCCAGGGTCGCCTCCGGGACCACCACCTGGAAACCCGTCCGGTCGGCGTCCAGTAACGCCAAGCCCGCGGCCGAACCCACCCACAGCCGGTTCTGATCATCCAGCAACAAGCTGCTGATCGTATCAGTTGGCAAGCTGTCGGGATCCAAGGATTGACGGCGATAAAACAGCAGGGAATCGCTATTCGGACGCAAATAGGCCAAGCCCGCCTCTTCCGTGGCAATCCAAAGCCCGCCCTGCTTGTCCGCCTGCAGCGCTGTGACACGTGGCTCGGCAACAAAGTGGCTGTTGCGCAGCGGTAACGGCGTAAATTGCTCCATGATTTCGTCGAAGTAACACAAACCGGCGTCAGAACCGACCCACAGCCGGCCGCCCACGTCCTCCGTTAAAGCCGTAATCCAGTTGTCAACCAACCCACTCGGTGCGCCTTGGCGGCGTTTAAAAATGGTAAAGCGATAGCCGTCAAAGCGATTGAGGCCGTCTTGGGTTCCAAACCACATGTAACCACGGCTGTCCTGGAAGATCGCTTGCACTGTACTCTGGGAAAGACCGTTTTCGAGGGAAAAGCGCTCCAGGCGGATGTGCTTGACCTGGGCCTGCAAGGCCGCCACATGCACCCATGAAAATAGCAAAAGCTTGGGAAGTATCCAGCGGCGTAAAAAAAACCGCGCGGCACATCCCGATGGAACACCCATATCGGCCTCGGAAAGAGGATTTTTAAGCTGTCGTCGTATGGCCATTTTTAGCACAGATAGTGGGCGATTACCAGTTGCGCAGACGTCTCCCGGTCGTCCATCTCGCTTCCCTATTACAAGCCGCACTACCATCACAGTAAAAACAACAACCTTGGAAAAAACCTGCCCAAAAAGGCGCGCGGACCCCGCTTCATGCGAACCCGCGCAACCCGATTACGGTTTGCTATCGAATTGGAACGACGCACCAAACGGCTGCTTGGCCACCTCATCCGCAAAAGGTTTCACTTGGTCGTTTAGAAATGCTTCGTAGCGCGGTAACCATTCGGTCAACGCTTCTTCCGCCCGCTCCAGGTAACGGAGCTGGGTCGGCGTCGGCGCCAATGGTCCGCTAAAACACTTGCTACCGGCATCGTTGATAAAACCCCAAATGTGTTGGTCACTCTGAATGCCTTTGGCCGACGGTGCCACCCAAAACTCTGCCTCCAGCGTGTTTTGGTCCCGCAAAAGCTCACGACCGGCGCGAAGCAACGCATGCTCCTTGAGCAATCGCTTGCGTGCCGTTTCCGGTTCGTCGATAAGCGTCGCCGAAACCCGTTTCTCCAAAAGCGCTAGGTCGCCGCGAATACGCGCTAAACGACGCAGAATCAGAACCGCTTTGTCGTTGAGTTGTGTCCATCGCTCAACTACCGCCTTGCGCGCTGCAACATCCAAACTACCTTCCGCAAGGTTGGCGTGGGCCAGAACGGTCACCGTATCGCTCACCGTTTGCTCACCCAGAGTCACCTTTACTTGGTACCGGCCTGGCACGACTTCAAACGTGCGTGCGGTGCTTTTAAAAGGATTACTTTCATCGACCGGCGCCGCAAGCACTGGATCGGTTTGCAAGTTCCAGTTGATGCGGTTGAAACCACGGTAGGCTTTGGTGAAGAAACGCCGAATACGTTGGTCGCCGTCGAAGATCTGCACCTCGAACATCGCCTCTTCATCGGGGTCCACCTTGTCTTTTTCCTCGTCGCCCTCTGGCTTGGGTGTTTTTTTCGCCGTCAGGGTCGGTAAACCGTCCCCCTGAGTTTTAACCGCTTCCGCGCGTTCGGCGCGACGCTTTTTAGCTTGCCGTTCTTTCTCTACTTCTTTGTCAAAATAAGGCAGTTTTTCTTGATCGGCGAATACGTCAAACCAAGCGCCGTAGGTTTCGTTTTGGCCTTGGTAATCGCCCCAGCCGACCGAGACGCCACCTTTCATTGGCTGCACGACATAAGGTTGCGCCGGTTGTGGCGGCAACAGTTGCAAGTCCGCACGCATTTTACCGGCAACGAGCGCACGAAGCGGTCGCACATCGTCAAGTATGTAAATGCCACGACCGTGGGTTCCGATCACCAAATCGTGTTCGCGTTCTTGGAACGCCAGATCCATCACCGAGGTCGTTGGCAACCCAAAGGTCCATTTGAACCACTGCTTCCCACTGTTCAGCGAGATGAACAACCCGAACTCAGTTCCCAGATAAAGCAATTCAGGCGTTACCGGGTCCTGAATCAGCGATAAGGCGTAACCCGACACGCCTTCAACCGCCAAGCCTTGCCAACTATCGCCGTAATTATCGGTACGGTAGACATAGGTGCCAAAATCCGAGCGGCGATGGTTGTCAAACACCACAAACGCCGTCCCTTCGTTGTGTTTGGACGCATGAATGTGGGCCACCCACGGATGTTTGGGTAAATTGCGAATTTTGCCCTCAAGGGATTGCCACTTTGCCCCCGCATCGCGCCTCAGCCACAATCGGCCGTCGTCGGTACCCACCCACAACAGGCCGGCCTTAGTGGGACTCGGCCGTATCGCTGTGATGGTGGTGTAATTTTCAGCCGCCGTTACATCAAGTGTCAGACCCCCACTTTTGTGTTGTTGGCGCCATTCCGGCTTGTTGGTAGTTAAGTCCGGACTGATCGCCCGCCAAGTGTGGCCGTGGTCGTCCGATTGCATCACCATCTGCGCACCGTAATAAACGCGTCCCGCTTGAATAGGATCAATCGCTAAACCGGCACTCCAGTTGTAACGCAACGGCACACCATCTACCAGCGGCGGCGGTGCCGCCAAGTGGTTTAGTCCGCTTTTGGCGTCCCAGCGAACCAGATTCCCGCCTTGCCACATGGCGTAACCCGTGTCCGCCTCGTGCGGATCAGGCAGCGTATCAAACCCGTCGCCGAAGCTCAACATTTCCCAAAAATGGTTGCGAATGCCCGCACCCCGCCGAACTTCACTCGGACCGCGCCAGGAGCCATTGTCTTGAAGCCCGCCATACACGCGATAGGGATCGGCGTTGTCGACCGCAATGTGGTAGAACTGGGCCAAGGGAAGGTTTGCGACAAAACGAAATGTATCGCCTTGGTCGTGGCTTTCAGCCACGCCCCCGTCATTGCCAAGGTACAGGTGGAAGGGATTGGCCGGGTTGATCCAAATCGCGTGATAGTCCACATGGATTTTAGGCCACTGGGCCCCCTTGAGTGGCGCAAAGGTCCGACCGCCGTCAGTACTTAGGTTAACCAGTGTTTCCTTTTTATAAATCCGGTTGGGATCTTCTGGATCAACCTGAATGCGGCAGTAATAGAAGGGTCGGTCGGCTATGCCGGTTTCCCGATTCACAGTTTGGAACGAAAACCCGCCGTCATCGGAGCGCAGGAAGACACTTTGTTGGGCCTCAACTAACGCATAGACGCGGCGATTGTCGGAAGGTGCGATTGCCAGCGAAATGCGGCCCAGTTCACCCTTCGGCAAACCATCCTCGGGTTCCAAACGTTGCCAGGTCGCCCCCGCATCAACACTGCGGTAGAGACCGGAACCCGGCCCCCCGGACTTGAAAAAGTGCGGCCAACGTCGAAACTGCCACATCGCGGCGAAGAGTTTGTTGGGATTGCGCGGATCCATGACAATGTCGGTACAGCCGGTTCTTTCATCTTTGTAGAGAATTTTTTGCCAGGTTTTGCCACCGTCATTTGTTTTGAACAAGCCGCGTTCGGGGTTTTCACCCCAGAGTTTACCTAGTGCGGCCACGTAGAGAGTTTGGCTGTCGGTGGGATCGATCATGATGCGGTTGATCCGCTCGGTATTGGAAAGACCCATATGTTCCCACGTTTTGCCACCATCCTGGGAACGGTAGACACCGTTGCCGATGGACACGCTGTTGCGAACGTTGCCTTCACCGGTCCCGACCCAAATCGTTTGCGGCCGTTGTGGATCGAGACACAAGGCGCCAATTGCGTGAACCGGCTGATCGTCAAATACGGGTTCGAAATTGAGGCCGGCATTGGTACTTTTCCAAACACCACCGGTGGCGGTTCCCACATAAACCACGCGGGGATTGTCGGGGACGGCGGTAATGGCGGTGATGCGGCCGCTCATTCCGGCGGGACCGATGGCGCGAGCCTCAAAGCCGGCCAAAAGTTGGGCATCAAAATCGGTTTCGGCGGCGGCGAGGCTAAAGGTAAGGGTAAAGACCGCTAGAAGGGCGAGGGCCGGCCGCGGGGCCCTCATGCCATAACACTGAAATATCATGCTAAACCTCATTTTTTTTACTTCGCGCGCGAAAGCGGGCTCGTGGCGCCGGTCATTGGATGGCATCGGCCGACCCGTCGGCGAAGATGAAATGTCATACGTTGTAATGCCGATCCCTATTCTAGCCTGCATTTCGAACCAAAGGCTCGATGGGACAAGCAAAAACTTCGCGATTCAAGACGCCACGGGAGCCGGCCTATGATCACCAAACCCAAAACGTAGCAAAGCCGGCAGACTGACTGACGCAATGAGTATGGGAAAAGGGGAAGCAATGAAGGCATCGGTCCATGGGGGGTAATGGTGGGGGGTGGGGGGTAATGGGACAGTCTTTTGCAAGCCGCTGCTTTCTTTCAGCCTCGCCGGATCCGCTACTAGGCTGAGTTAACCCGTTCCTTAATGACTTAGAGCAGCACAGTCGCCAAGGGGGTAATGGAGGTAATGGGACAGTCTTTTGCAAGCCGCTGCATTCTTTCAGTCTCGCCGGATCCGCGACTAGGCTGAGTTAACCCGTTCCTTAATGACTGACAGGGGGTAATGGGACAGTCTTTTGCAAGCCGCTGCTTTCTTTCAGCCTCGCCGGATCCGCTACTAGGCTGAGTTAACCCGTTCCTTAATGACTTAGAGCAGCACAGTCGCCAAGGGGGTAATGGAGGGGGTAATGGGACAGGCTTTTGCAAGCCGCTGCATTCTTTCAGTCTCGCCGGATCCGCGACTAGGCTGAGTTAACCCGTTCCTTAATGACTGACAGCAGCACAGTCGCCAAGCAGGAAGCAGGCAGGTACATTATTTGGCCTTGCCCAAGTGGACGCGTAATGACCGGAATAGCGAAATAGGAACTTTCAGTCACTGTCTCTGCAAAGTTTGTGCACCACCTTTCAATCTTACCAGCACGCAAAAAGGCAATCCTTAGCAAGCCTTCTAGCTCCTAACAATTAGCCACTGCTAACAACGCCCCCAAAAAAAACAGCATCACACATTTTCTTAACTGCTACAATTTACTCGCCAAACCCCGCTCGGAGATAAATGCTAAAGAATTTTTCGGTCAAAAACAAAACAGCAAGACACAGGCAACTCGAAAAGAATCCGATAAAGGGACCTTCTCTGAAATGCCGACCCCAATGGAAAAAGGAAAGCAAGCACTCTTTCCTTTGGATCGTTAACCTGCGTTCCACCTCAACGACAATGCCCACTTGTCAACAATATGAGGCCTTCACCGCCGGATGGGGATTTTATGCCCCATCGGCAATGCACAGAAAAACGATTGCAACTCAAACCCACCGATTCAACGGTTTGCCTTTGCTTGGAGGCGTCTGATGAGTCGGAGACCCCGCATTAAACCCGATCGCCCCAGCGTTTATTACCATGTCATGACCAGAACCGCCCAGCAGGAGCTTTACTTCAAGGAAAGTATCAGTCCTGGGTTCAAAGAAGTAATGATCCGTATCTTCCAGAATATGTGCGATGTGTACTACATTCGTGTGTTCGCCTGGGTGGTCATGGATAACCACTATCACCTTTGTCTGCAGGTCCAAAAACCACCAAAAGATCGTAATGACCTTAAGCGTCGATTTGACTGCCTTCAAAAGCACAACAAAAGCCCTCGAAAGTGGCAACCGGAACTGGCCGATTCGTGCTATGAGCGCTTCACCGACCTCTCGCGGTTCATGAGTTCCGTCAATTCACGCATTGCAAAAGCATTCAATCGTTCTCGAGAAACTAGCGGACACCTTTGGGGTGGCCGTTACAAGAGCAAGATCATCGAAAACGAATCTAGTTTGCTAAAGGTCATGTGTTACATCGAACAAAATCCGGTAAAAGCCGGTTTATGCGCAGCACCATCAACGTACCCCTGGTGCTCCGCCGGCCGGCTTCGAATAAGGCAAGCCCAGCAGACGGTAATTCAACCGCCAGCTATCGATTTTCTCGGAAATATCGCTCCCAACAAACGTGCGCAAGCTTATGTGGAATGGGTTGACGATTTAGCTTGCCAAATGAATTCGCCGGTAATTTCACCAAGGAAAAAACCAAACTACCCACTCTCTAACAACCAAATTCGTGAATGGCGAAACCAATTTGAAGCAGGCGAACCGGAGGATTGGTCAAGCCAAGCATTTGGCTCGACAGCTTTTCACCTTGAAATAACACTTGAGGAACAGGCCAAAACAAAACGCATGACGAACCAACGAAACCAGGCAGTGAAACGAAGGCGAATAGACCGTACTAGGCGGTTACCCTCATCGGAACCGCCAACCACATAACCCCAACAATTCAAACAACTTAAAACACCCCTCTCTCAAGGGTCGATATCCCTGTGCCTGAACCAAACAAATTGGTTCGATGAATTTTCCACCACTGTCTCCCCCAATGAGCGAGGGCACCAATGTTGCACCATTTCGGCAGGTATCTGACTGTTCCGACCGTTGGATACACCTGTCACCAGCTTTGTAATTCAACCTATTGGAAAAATGGAACCACCGCTTTGCTTTTTTTGTGCACAACCCTTTGTTTTTTGCCTGCTGAAGAGGATTGGCACCAGCCGCCCTCTCACTGCCCGAAGCCCTCTATTTCCTGATTGTTGTAGATGACTGCACCCACTGCCCTTTTCACCCACTGCCCTTTTTCCTGCTTGTTGTAGCTGACTGGCACCTACTGCCCCCTCTGCTCTCTTACCGCCCTGCCCCTGCCCTGCTCGAAACCCTTTATTTTCTGCTTGTTGTAGATGACTGGCACCTATTGCCCCTCTCTGCTCTCTTACCGCCCTACCCCTGTCCTGCTCGAAACCCTTTATTTTCTGCTTGTTGTAGATGACTGGCACCTATTGCCCCTATTGCCCCTATTGCCCCTATTGCCCACAAATGCCCTGCATATTGAAAAGTGCCGGAACCACCAGAACCTCCGGCTGAACATAGTTGGAGACTTTAGATCCGTGAAAAAGCCGTTTTGGTGTGCTCGCCTACAAAGCAAAACCTTTTCCAGCAACGGCTTATCCCTCAGCACTCGCAGCCACCACCGGGAACGGGTATAATGGCGAGTTTGAAAGTTTCTGTGCCACCGTCTCGCCGAAGGCATCGGCTTGGGTTCAGGTGATCTCGGCCTTCAGCCGGGCCGCGTCCAGCACAGTGATACCGCAGCCAAAGTACTGCTGAAATTAATGTTAAGTGACATCCATGAGCGACCAACAACAGCCTAGCTTATTCGAAACACGTACCGGGCCGGACCCCAAAGGGGAATCTTGGTCACAGGTGTTTGCACGCCGCATGCAAAGCCTGCTGATGGGGTATCCGATCCACCAAATGGTGGCACGCGGAGAAAGTGGTCATCGGCCCGACTGGGACAAGCAAAATTTCACCTTTTTGGCACTCCAGGTGTTCGATTCAGTGTTCGCACGTATGGCGCCAGGGGTGGGTAGTGGTGCCACGAGGGAAGAGTTGATCCACGATCTGCGGCCCTACATCTTGGGTCTGCAAGGCGAACTGAGCGATGAAACCGTCGCCGAAATCGTTGATTTCCTACTCGACAACCTGATGAACGAGGGACGTGGAAGCTTTGAACGCCAAGCGGTTTGGCTTACCGAAGACGAAGAACCCAAACCCTACACCTTCCGTTTCGGCCTGCTCAAGTCCTACCACGATCCAGACAGTGATCAATTCATCATTCGCGCCACCACCGAAGCAATCCACCTCTATCTGCGTATGCTCGACCAGCCAATTGAAGACGAACAGATCTCCAACCTGTTCATCCTCCACGAACAAGTTCGCCGCGGCCGCATCAATCGCGCACGCCGTGAGGTGGAGCGCACCATGCTGCTCAGCCTCGAATACGAACGCTATATCGAGGGGATGTTGCGCGCGGTTCGCCGCGATGTCCGCACGGTCGATTGGGTACGGGAAGTCACACCCAAAATCGAAGAAGCCCACCGCCACGTACGCCGGCTGATTAAAGACCAGGGCACAGTACTCAGCGAATTGAAAAAGGAACTGACCCGCAACAGCGATCGCGCCTTGCAACAGGTCATTCGCGACCTCATCGAATACCTGGAACTCTGCCAACGCCGCCACATGGAACTAGAGCGACGTATCCTCGCCGCAGGACCGGCATTTCTTGAAGAACAAGCCTACCAACGCTTTCGCAGCATGGCACGCTCCCCGATGCCCGACCTCAACGAGCAGGTGTTCCTGCCATCACTCGAGTTGAGCGACAAGGTCTTACGCCCCCACCTCAAAAGCATTTCACACACTATGTTGGGGCCGCAAATCCAAAGGATCTTGGACTTGAATATTTTTATTGACAAGCTTCTGCGGGAAGACGGTAACAACGAGGTTTTCCTCGACGAGGAGGAAGACGAAGACCGCTTGCCGATCATGAATATGTTCAACCCACTCGAAGACCAGCTCGAAGAAAAACTGGCACAAATTGTTAATCGCGTCGACGTGGCACCGGTCCGACTCTCGGAATTGCTGCAAACAGGCCGCGACATGAACCTCGAACAGGACCAGTTATCGGTTCTTGGCGTTTCGTTTTTGCAGAGCTACCACGCGCGAGCGGACCTACTCGGGTTACGCGTTTACAAAGACGGCAAACCGCTGGACGACCCCGATTTTATGGGTGACGACCTGCTGATCCGGCGCGCCTATGATCCGGAAAACCAAGCCTAGCCTTATGACTCACCATCCCTTCAGGAGCATTTCATGGCCGAAGAAGCGACTTTAAACGACATGGCCTATGCGGCGGGACGCCTCATCGCCTTTGCCCTCAAGTCGGCAAAACCACACCGCGACAGCGATTACAAACAGTTGATCGACCGCTACATCCACGAAGAACCTTTTGCCGAAGGTGTCGACGCCTTCCTTGAAGGCATGAATCTCAAGATTCTAAACGAAACCACGCAATCGCTACAGGTCGGATTGGTGCTTGCTTGCACCGCCAACGCAAGCCCGTTTGCACCAAACATAGAAAGCCACGCACGCGGGCTCAGCCGGGAACAACAAATGGCAATGGGTGTAATCCACCTAGCGGTCATGAGTTTCTACTATCCCCAAGTCGACGATGACGATGACGACGAGTTTCGATCGCGCTCGGGTACGCCCAGCGAGATCGCCGGTGAAATTCGCGAAATATGCGAAGCGCTCCAAACAGCTCATCAACAAGACGACAGTGATAGCGACGCCATGCCCAACCAAATTCGCCTGGCCTACGAGTACTACCTCGCGCTGCAACCGGCCCCGGCCCGAGCGGGTTACTATGGAAAAACGACGCAAATCGGCTTGGTCCATCACGTGTTAAACGAGCTGTACCGCAACGGATTCCTCGGCCTTGACGGCGGAGAAGGGGTCAATACACGCTACGTATCCCTGCCCAAATACCGAATTTACGTGCGCCGCATGAGCTCGCACCAAATGGCTCAAATGGTCCGCAAAGCGCGAATGGCCATGAACCAACAACCCGAGGACGGCGCGGTTATTGCCGTTGACACGCGCGACTAAGCGCTTGTGTTTGCATAGCTTTTATTGAAGAAGAGGTTCTACTATGGCTTCTGGTGCGAGTATTCCCCACTTATTGCGCGTTCATTTCGCCGGTGTCGGCCACCCCGATGCACGTCTTTCGCCGCTGACACTCGACTTTCACCGGCTGGACGACCGTGATACCCCTGAACCACTTGACTCCATCATTTGGGCCGAAAACGGCGTCGGCAAGTCCAGTATTCGCACCCTCTTGTTCAGCCTCTTGCACCCGAGTATCAACGATGTCATGCGTTCAGCCAATGGACCCATGGACAATCGTCGTTACGAATTGTACTTCGGCGCCAAAGACAGCGGCTACGTCATCTCGGAATGGTCCATGCCGCCGGCGCAACAACAAACCCTGGTCGGCATAGACGAAGAACCTGCCACCATGATCATTGGTCTGTGCGCCCACTGGCCCAACGGCCAGCAGTCGAGCCTTGGCGATCTCGAGCGCCACTACTTTATGTTCACCCCCTCCGGCCCAATCAATTTTGAGAATTTGCCGGTACGCGGTCTGTCCGCGAGTGGAGAACCCGTCACGCACGCCAAAGACTTTATGGAGTGGTTCAAGGCCGAAGCCAAACCCCTCAACGGTCGAAACACCTCAGTTCACCGGGAATGGTCAAATTGGTTGGCCGAGGTCGGTCTCGACCCAATGATCTTTTCCTATCAATTACGCATGAATGGCGGCCAAGGCGGCATATTGGGCCTTTTCAAAAACCGCATTAACACGCCCACCGATTTCGTTCACTTCTTCTTGGAAACCGTCATGAAACCCGACACCGCGGTCGACGTGATCGAAGTCCTCAATGAGAAGCGCCGCCACATCGAGAAACAACCTCAGTGGGAAGCGGAATGCACTTTCGTCGACGAAGCCCTGCCCCTGTTGACCATGCTCAATGAAGAAAAAATTGCCTACAAGGACGCCGAAACGGATTTAGCCGCCGATCGTCTCCGTACCGGTGCCATTATTGCCGGTTTAACCCAATCAGCGGCGCAAATTAAGGAGCAGCTAGCACAAATCGAAATTGAACGCGATGAGTTCGCAGCTCAGCTTCAAGAACTTCAAGAGCAATTCGTCGTGTTGCAAGACTATCGCTCCTGGCTACGCCTGCACGAATGCAAACAACGCCTGTCAGCATGCGAGAAAGAACTAGAACAAAAGCGCTTAGAGCACAAAACGAAGCGGGCGGAACTGCGCTTGCTGCGCGCCGCGGGCGAATACGAGGTGTGGCGCGTAAAACAGGAAGAGTGCAAGGCCATTGAAGAAGAGCTAGCCAAGCGACGGGACAGCAACCTGGACGTTGAATTGGAACTGCGCAACGCAGGCACGCTCTATGCCCAGGTGCTCAACCGGGAAATCAAAAAGGCCGAAGGCGAATTAGAACAAGCCAAACGCGATTTAGAAACGGCTCGTCGGGAACAAGCCGACAACCAGGAAGCATTTAACAACGCCAAAGCCCAATTGGCACAAGTCAACGAGCAAGTCCGCAATATCAACCTGCAAATGCAGAAACGCGAGAAAGCACTGCAGCGCTTAATCCTATCGAAAGCGGTCGGTGCCGAAGAGCAACCACGCGAGGCGCTCAGCCGCCTCAAGGCACGCGTGCGCGAAATCAGCGCCACAAGCAATGAAGAACGCGAACAACTCACCCATTTCCAAGGTGAACGCAGCGCACTGGACGAACAAACACGCGAACGCATCGCCGCCATGACCCGGCTCCAATCGGAAAAGACCCAACTCGAAAAACGATTTGATGCTGACAACCAGCGCAAAAATCACCTGGAAACGGATCGTGATTTGCGTTTGCTCCTGGAACAGGAGCAGATCGATTTGCAAGAAGACGCGCTGGTAGAACGCACCGCCGAAGGTATCGCCCGTGGACAACAAGAGCTGTACCGCCTCAACCGCATCCTGAGCGAAGAACGAGAGACCCTTGAAGCTTTAGAGCAAAGCAACTCGCGCCTTTACCCACCGCCAAAAGAGGTGGCTAATTTGTTGCGGAGCCTGCGTGAAGATTTGGGCGTACCTGCCTTCACTGCTTTTGAAAGTCTCGATGAACGCTTTCCCGAGGACCCGGAAAAGGCCGCCGCCCTGTGTGCCCAAGACCCGGCCCGCTACTCGGGCATTATGGTTCGCACCCCGGAAGCGCTCGCCAAAGTCCGCGCCCAACAAGACAACATTCAGAAGCCGGCCTTCCCGGTACAGGTTTCTTTGGCTGACGGACCACCCGCAACGGCACCCGACGATGTGGTGGTGTTGCGTCCCGGCCACCACGCGGCTTACAACCGCAACGTTGCCGAATCCATGATCGAGCCGTTACGTCGCGAAATCAAAACCAAAGAATTGCGTATCACCGATCTGTCCCAACGCATCGAACGATTACAACGCACCAAAGATCAACTGTCTGCATTCCTGGACGATTACCCCGACGGCACCTTGCGCTCCTTGGCTGAACAATTGGATGCCAAACAAACCTTGCTCGAAGCCTTGGAACAGGAACAAGCACAGGAAAAAGAAAAAAGCGCCTTTTTGAGTGCCGAAATTGAACGACTCACTGAAAACCTCCGAGGTGCCGATCAAGAACGCAATCAATGTGACGGCGCCCTTTCACGTTTGCGCGACTTCATCGAAGATCACGAGCTGCATTACGAAGAACTGCAGGTGGAATTACAGCAAGCACGCGCCCGTTGCCATGAGCTGGAAGACGAGAACCTGCGCCTTGAGGCCGTCCTTGAGGAGCAGCAACTCGCCGTCGCGCAACGCCAAGAAGCGGTCTTCAACCGCAACGCCGCCTTGGAACACCGCCAGGAAAAGCTGGACAGCATCGCCTTTACCGGGGGTAAACTAGCCGATATCAGTCAAGTGACCTTGGTCGCCGCCGAGCAAAGTTACCGCATGAGTTTAGACCGGTTCAACCAAGTCAACGAAAAAGACGAGACCCTACGGGCTCGCCTAGAAGAAAAACAAGCGATGGCCAAACAACAAGAACACCGCTATCGCCAATTGCTCGAAGGGGGCACCGAAAAAGAGGTGCGCGCCGTACTGGAGCAGGGCCCGGTAGCGGAACGCCTGCAACAAGCAGAGCAAGAAGAACAAAACGCAGGTAAAGCCGTTGGCGCCGCTGAAGGCGCACTGGGTACAGCCCGCAACGACCTGCGCGAGGCGCCCACCTTTGACAACGACTACACCGTGCCAGGCGGCGAACGCATGCCCGCTACGGTCGAAGAGACCCACGCGCGCCGCCGCGAGCTTGCAGCGGAATTGGAACGTTTGCAGGAGCGTATTGACAGCATCAAGGTGCAAATAGACCACATTCGCGAGGACACGCGCGACCTCGCCGATTCACGAGCATACCGAGTACAAAAATGCGAGGAGCTGGCACGCCACATCCCCGAATTTATTGAAACACCGGCCGAACAACTGCCGGATCAGCACCGCGACTTGGAAGATTTACTCGAAAGTTTCTGGGACGATTACCGCACCCACCGGCACCGCTACTCGCGCACGAAAATCGCGCTAGACGGGCGCCTAGAAGACTTAAAGGACCTAGCCAACGACGCCCGCTTCCAGGACTTCCCCAACGACAAACGGGAAATCCTCAAAGTCCGCGATTCACTCGTCAACCTAACCGACGACATCATCAAAGAGTTCACCATTTTCCGCAATGTCATCGCTACCAGCTTGCGTATGTCGGAAGAATCCATTGACGCGATCGTTACGCGTTTGGACGCGGGCGTCAGCGATGCATTACAAATCATCAACATGGCCAAGGTCGCCAGTACTTTGCCTGACGCCATGGACGGCTGGGCGGGTCGCGCCTTCTTGAAAATGGAGGCGCTCGGAAACATTGGCGAAACCCTTGATCGTCGCCGTCCGATCTACCAACGCGTCATCCAGGAAGTGTTGAAAGCGGGTAAACCAATTCGCGGCTTAGATTTGGTCAAACGCGCGCTCGACGCGCTTGTCGGCGAACGCGGCTACCGCGTCGTCATCATGAAACCCAGTTACAACCTCAAAACCAATTATTTCCCCATCACCGATGTCAAAGGTTGGAGTGACGGGGAAAAAATCACCTCGGTCATCTTACTGTACTGCACGATGGTGCAATTGCGCGCGGCGAGTACCGGCGCGTCCGACAGCGAAGCAAGCGAAAACCGCATCGCATCCAACGGTATGTTGTTCTTGGACAACCCCTTTGGAGAGGCCAACAGCATGACCTTCGTCAAAATGCAGCTCTCGATGGCGCGCGCACTCAACATTCAGTTGGTGTACACTGCCAGCGGGAACCACAAACACTTGATGGCACGCTTCCCCAGAGTGTTGCGTTTAAGCCAAGAAACGGGCCAAAACACCAACAAAACCTTTGTAAAGGCCACTGAGGTGAGTCAGGAACTACGCGCCAATGTCAACGTCACGCAAGTGACGGCGGCATCGTTTGGTCGGCGTCACAAAAGCATCGCGATCACGGACACAGTCGAAGCCTAAGGAAGGCCGACGTGGAGAGCGGGCATCGCGAAAGTGTAAAACGGGTAGCTGCGAACAGGTTACCCGTTTCCCGAGTGAGCGTTAGTCACGACAGGTGATTTGGTTTGGGGCAATCAGGCCGTCTGCCACGGCTTGTTGTCGAAAGAGAGCTAAAAGATCGTTTGCAAGCGTGCTTTGGTGGCAGCCTCTCACCTCAAGTGTGAGGCGCGAGTGCGGTTCAGGAACAGTTTCGTCAGAGATAAAGAAACGCTCCAAGAGATGCCAACGGTCAAGCATGGTGGCAAACGGCTCAATCAGATCCCGATGAATCTGCCGGCAAGAGGGATTGATCGCCTCAAAACCATGATGGATATGAAAATCGATACGCATGTTGGAACTCCGAAATGATGCCGTAAAATTCGGAATTTCGTCCTTAGTCTCGTATCAAAACATTTCCGATACAACGAAACCATGGCGCAGCTCACCAAAACAAAATATGCGTAGACCCGTTGTCCTGAAAAAAGAAAAGTAGCGAAGACCAAAAAAATAAGCCGTCCGATCAAGGTCATTGGAGGTGAGGGTTCAACTCAATGCAGATCCACGAGGGTAAGTGGCTTACAAAGAGTCTGTGACGGGCAACCCTGATCGGACGGACCCTACTTGGAGAGGGATTGGAGGTGACCCCGAGGGGTCTAAGAAAGCCGCTGGGTCGGCGACTTTCTCTTGCGCGGTCGCTTTGGGTCTTCGTTCGCGCTTATTGGAAGTAGCGAGAAGCGGGAACAAAACCGGACACAAATGAGCCAAAAAACTTAAAAAAACCACATCACACTAGATTTAAACATCTTAAGCATCAGAAAACATACTCAGAAAATCCTGTCGACGTTTTTTCTCGCGGTAATAACGAAAGATTTGCTCCAGTTGGAAGCGCGGCTTAAACCCAAACTTCTTGGCAAAGGCGGACCCGTCCATGATCACCGGGTATTTGAAATAGTTGACAAGGTGACTGGGAAAGGATTTCAAGTTCAAGACCTTGGCAATTTGCTGGGGAATCATGCCGGGAATCGAGACCAAGGGAACACGGGTACAACCGCAGGCGACCAGCGCATCTTGGTAAGCGACCCAATCACCGGGCGCGACATTAAATATACCGGGGGATACGTGATCCCAGGCCAACCGTAAAGCTTCGGCCATGTCCTCGACATGAATAAATTGCATCATGGGTGAGAAGCCCAAAAGGGTCGGGGCGAGTTGGCTCGAAAGCAAACGGCTAATGCTATTGCGAACGCCGGGCCCGGCGATGTTACACGGCCGCAAAACAGTAATATGCAATTCGGGGTGTTTCCAGAGGTACACGTTACACAAGTTCTCTAGTTCAACCGTATCGATAAGGTCATGGGTCAAACCGGAAGCTTTCAATGGTGCTTCTTCATTGAGCAGGGTTGGATTTTGAGCATGAGCACCGTAGACGAAATAAGTGGAAAGCACGACAACTTGGCTGACCTTGTACTTGACGCACAGATTAAGCAAACGCTGTGTTCCCAATACGTTGCTGTTATAGCGACCCGTAAGGTTGCTTTCATGGGGACCAACCCGACCCAAGTGAATCACGCCGTTTATGTGATGACGGCGGAACAAGTCTTCAAAACCACGTTTGTTGAAATCCACTCGGTAACTGTGCGCCACACCGTCGAGGTCGGCACGTTTGCGAAAATCGACGGCAATAATTTCGTGGTCGGCGACAAGCCGGCGAATCACCCCGCGAGCCAAGGCTCCGGCAGCACCGGTGACCAGGACACATTTGCGTTGCTCACTCATACAAACACCCCCTTGCGTTTCACAAGCCCTTTTTGAATGAGTTGGGTGATGGCGGTTTTAACTTGCTCAACCCGTTCGGTTACTTCGTCTTCGGTGGTTGCATCGTTCTCAAAAATCAGTGGTTCACCAAAGGCAAGGTGGACCTTGGCAGGCAGCACGACCGGCACAGCCAGGGGAAAGTACGGTAAACCGAGCAAATTGGCAAGGGGTTTAAGGTTGGCCGCCGAGGGAATCGTCTCCTCACAGCCAACAACACCAACGGGAATAATCGGTGTCCCCGTGGCCATCGCAATGTGCAGGAAACCGTTGCCGAACCGCTTCAATTGATAACGGTCCTTGTAGAGCTTGCCAGAACCGCGCACCCCTTCGGGAAAAACGATGACGGCTTCTTCATTTTCCAACATGCGCACACAATTAATCGGATCACCAATCACGGCGCCGGTTTGGTTAAGAAAATTGCCGATAAAGGGAACGGTCGGGAAAAAGCGTTCGACCATAGCGCGCGCCAGGCGCGGCTGGTCAGCCGTGGCCATGGCCGTGCCGATTAATATACCGTCAATGGGTAGTTGCCCGCTGTGGTTGGCAATAATCAAAACCCTACCAGAAGCGGGTACGTGCTCGATGCCTTCCGTTTCGACACGGAAATAATGATCGAAAAACTGCTTAACAACCGTCAGTGACACAATCGCGGTATCGGGATGATAACCCCAAGGATCATAGCGAAAACTGCCGAGGTTCTTCGGCGTGCGCTCGAATTTCTCCTCGATCTCCTTAGGCACAACCCAATCGCGAAGGGTGGAAAAAATGTTCATAGTCGTTCCTTTTACCTCGCTGATAGCGATCCGACGGGTGGTTTGAGAAAGCGCACCGGACAATGTCATGCAGTAAGTCTCAATCATACTCGAAATTGCAGTGGGGAAAACGCACGAATCCCGCGCGACGGGGAAAAGGGATGAATCAAGGACAGTTCACGAAGAATGAACCGCCTACCGACAAAAACTTGGGCAGGGCGACACCCCAAAATAACAACGCCTATCGGGCGTTTGTCACGAACCGAGGCAAAGCGCCGCGCCCCTCTCAAGGCGGCAAGGCGGGGTCAGTCTTCCTTAAGAGGCTACTTTATATGGCTTTCCAAGCTTCAAGCCAACTCATCGTCCGTATACGGCACAACCAAGTTGTTGAACAAACGACACTAAAATACACGCCGTTTTCGAATTTACTCTCGAGACCACAAACTCACCCCGCAAAGCAGTGCTAAAATTAAAAAATATTCATATGCGCTAATAACCGCTTCGAGAGGAAACCATGACCAAGAGCATTTTGGTCGTTGACGACAACCTCGGCCTCGCCGAAATGATCCAGATGGGTTTGGCACGCAAAGGATACTTGGTCAACATTGCTACCACGAAAGGTCAATATCACCAAAAACTTCAAGAGAACGCACCCGATTTGGTCATCACCGATATTTTTATGCCCGGGCATGACGGTATTGGCCTCATCCGCAATTTGCGGGCAGGCCATCCGCAAGTCAAAATCATTGCGATGAGCGGGACACGCGAGTGGGGCACCACCGCTGTAAACTTTCTCGAAATCGCCGCCAAGCTAGGCGCAGACCGCATTCTACCCAAGCCCTTCGAGGTCAAATCTATGGTGAGTTTGGTCCGGGAACTCCTCGATTAAAACGAGCTTGTCGCGTTCACCTGCGTCTATCTTGTTCGCTTTGAAGGTTCTAAACGAAGCTTTTGATGTGTTTTTTAGAAATCTGGTATACCATAATCGTTTTGCCATGGACGAACTTACCTTCAATCGATCACCCTTCCAAAAGTTTTTCCCGATTCCCTGGGACTTTTTCTCCGGGGAACCGCCGGTCTATTCGATCACGCGTTCGCACGGACTTCACGTAAAATTTCGTCTGCTGCATTCCAACGACCCCATCAATCGAGAGCGCAAGGAAGACGACAAGGTTCTAATTCGTTATGAAGTGATGGGTCGCGAATACGACCTTTATACTTTGGGCGACTTGCTTTGCTCCACCTACCCTTTCGATGAAACAGGGATTCCCAACATAAAAGGGGAAATTGCCGAGCGAATTGCACGACGGGTGATGAAACGCTTCTTACAGCGCTACGATCAGCACCGCGGTAAGTTGGGTGGCCTGTTCGATAAAAGCTTTGATCCGAAGAATTGCACCAACTTTGTGGTCGCCAACACCAAACGCTACGTTCTAAAAATCGGCCGTTACCCCAATATGATCCTGCTCAAGAAAACGGGCCAAGGCAAATGGGGTTACCAGCACATCACTGATCTGGACGGGCTGTTCGATTACCGCTATTTGGGTAAAAGACACCTCATCATCTTGGAAAGCAAAACCGGCAAAATTGATGTGCAAGCGGACACCTTGTACGAAACCTTATTTGTGCCGCTCAAACGCTTGTTCCCCGACGCGACCTTCTCTTATGTGGTTTTTGCCGACCGCCGCCATTTAATGGACATGCGGTATCCCGAATACCGCATCCTCCAAGAGGCACCGGTCCGCATTCACGAAGCCCTCGCCCAACAAGGTATCCCCAATTATTTCTTTGAGTTTGAAGAAAGCGAGGGTGATTTTTTGCAGATGTGCCGCCATCTCATCAACGCCTACCGCACCTACCACCACGAACGGGTATCGTTTAATGGAAACATCTCGATTACCGATTCCCAAATCGCAATCTTCGAACCAGGCCAACGCCGTCCGTACATCGAGTTAGAACGCGATCCAACCACGGGATTATTCCGCGTCACGCGATCAGTGCGTACCTTCTAATCCTGGGGCCGACGAGTACGCATGGTTTTAGCTGAAACCTGGCGAGCGTCAATGGTTTGGAAAACTCGGAAGTGCACCCGTTGGATGGGGTAATGGCATTTTTCCAGATCTAGCAGTTGGGGTTTGATGACAATCGTTGCGACGGATTCCGTTTCACTGGCGGGATCGCCGCTCACAATATATTTTTGATTTGAGCGATCTTCTTCTCTAGGTCAATGGTGTGGACAATGTTACGAATTCGCGATTTCAACACGGCGACATTCGAGCCTTTTAGCCAATAATCGGTAGCGCCTTCGGCAAGAACCGGAATCACTTCCTCTTCATTCTTAGCCGACAACACAATCACTTTTACGTGGTCGAAGTCCGTGTTTTTGCGAATCTCTTTCAAGAACTCATGTCCATCCATACGCGGCATCTTCAGATCGAGCATGATCAAATCGACCGCCTCTTCCTGAAAAAGAAACTTGAGCGCGGCCGTACCATCTTCCGCGGTAAACGTTTGGCAACCGAGCCCTTTGAGTACCTTTTCTTCCCAAAAACGCTCGGTCTGGCTATCGTCCACGATTAATACCTTCGTCAAGGCTGGCTCAGACATGTCACCTTCTTTTTAAACATCGGGAGCAAACCCGCAAGGGGTTCGCTTTGATGAATGAGACTTTCTCTTATTTTTCGGCCCACCCCGAAAAAAACTTAAACTCAGAGAAGATGGTGACAGTCATTTTTAAACATCTACATTCATTAATCTTACACACCAAACCATCGCCTACACCAGCCGTAGCACCGCCACAAAAAGTGAGTTCATTTTTTTCCAGCGCTGTCTCGCCGGTGAAGAAGGATCGATTTCGGTGTCATCCATTCTGCTCAGGGGCGCATCCTAAGTGCGCTCCCTGGGAAACCCCACCCTAAACACATGCCTTTATTCACTTTAGACAAGACAATAATCACACGACAGCTAGAGTACCGATACTTGGCCCTTCGGTTCGACTTTTTTCCGCGCCCGTCGCTTCACCGGCGACCGGAAGCGAGTCGCTAAGCGCTTAAGGGTGACAGCCATCTACAAACTACCTTCGTCAAGGCTGGCTCAGACATGTCACCTTCTTTTTAAACATCGGGAGCAAACCCGCAAGGGGTTTGCTTTGATGAATGAGACTTTCTCTTATTTTTCGGCCCACCCCGAAAAAAACTTAAACTCAGAGAAGATGGTGACAGTCATTTTTAAACATCTACATTCATTAATCTTACACACCAAACCATCGCCTACACCAGCCGTAGCACCGCCACAAAAAGTGAGTTCATTTTTTTCCAGCGCTGTCTCGCCGGTGAAGAAGGATCGATTTCGGTGTCATCCATTCTGCTCAGGGGCGCATCCTAAGTGCGCTCCCTGGGAAACCCCACCCTAAACACATGCCTTTATTCACTTTAGACAAGACAATAATCACACGACAGCTAGAGTACCGATACTTGGCCCTTCGGTTCGACTTTTTTCCGCGCCCGTCGCTTCACCGGCGACCGGAAGCGAGTCGCTAAGCGCTTAAGGGTGACAGCCATCTACAAACTATTGATTTTTTTTAACTTTATGATGACACATAACTACCCAACATTTGATTCAGGTGCGAAAACACATGGCGGATCACCTTCTTTCCGCGCGCGCCGCTTGGGGGCCGAAGCGCTTAAGGGTGACAGTCATCTACAGAGGCTCAAGGGTGACAGTCATCTACAAATAATTGGTTTTGTTTATCTTATACTGGCATCTTACTGCGCAACATTTGATTCAGGCGCGAAAACACATGGCGGATCACCTTCTTTCCGCGCGCGCCGCTTGGGGGCCTGAGCGCAATCCTACGTGAGATTGACAGGTAACCGTTACCCAGCACTTAAAGTCTATAAACACGAAGCGCTTAAGGGTGACAGTCATCTACAAGCAATTCAAGCGCTTAAGGGTGACAGTCATCCACAAACAATTGATTTTGTTACCCTTACTCTAGTATCTGACTGCACAACATTTGATGCAGGCGCAAAAACACATGGCGGATTACCTTCTTCCCACGCGCGCCGCTTAGGGGCCTGAGGGCAAACGTGCGTGAGAATGACAGGTACCCGTTGTCCACAGGGTCGCGGTCGGGGCGGATTGCACTTGTCTCGCCCGCCCATTTGTTTAAAATAGGGTGCCCCGCCTCATGTGATACCGACGGTTCCGGCCGGGCCGTACTGTTTGATACCGGAGAGTTCATGCCGCAACCTGTTTTTATTCTCGGACGGGACGCCCTCACCACCGAAGCCGTCCACTCAATTAGCCTAGGCCACGCCACACTGAACTTATCCACGGATGACGATTTTCGACGCCTGATTGACCAAGGCGCAGCCATCCTTGCCGAGAAATGGAAAAACCAAGAAGTGGTCTACGGCGTGACCACCGGTGTCGGTGAATCCTGCATTCGCGAAGTGCCGCGACATTTGGTACCGCACTTTAGTTTGAACCTGAGCCGCTTCCATGGTTGCGGACTGGGCGAAATTTTTGACGAACCTACGGCACGCGCTATCGTGGCAGTGCGCCTTGCCTCCTTAGTTCAAGGCTGGTCCGGTGTACGCTGGTCGATGCTCAACCACTTGAGCAACATGCTGAATCACGACATCCTGCCGCGCATCCCGGCCGAAGGGTCGGTTGGCGCCAGCGGTGATTTAACGCCGCTCTCCTACGTGGCGGCCGCCATGATGGGCGAACGCGAAGTAACCTTCCGCGGCACTGTCATGCCGGCGCGCGAGGCGCTGGAAACGGTCGACCTAGAGGCGATTGAGCTGCGTCCCAAGGAAGGACTAGCCCTCATGAACGGCACGGCGGTGATGACGGCGCTCTGCGCGCTGGCCATTGAACGAGCCGACACGGCCGCACGCCTCGCCACCCGCGTGACAGCCATGGTATCGGCGGTGCTGCTTGGTAACAAAGCACACTTTGATGACCGTATCTTCGCGGCAAAACCGCATCCCGGCCAACAAATGATCGCCCGCCGCATCGCCGAAGACTTGGGCTTAAATGCGGCTTACCAACGTGCCCCGTCAGAGCGCGTACAAGACACCTACGCCTTACGCTGCGCACCGCACGTCATTGGCGTCTTAGCCGACAACCTGCCGTGGATGCGCACCCAAATTGAAACCGAAATCAACAGTGCCAACGACAACCCGCTAATCGACCCTGAAACCGGCGACGTACTCCACGGCGGTAATTTCTACGGCGGCCATGCCGCATTTGTCGCCGACAGCCTCAAAAATGCGGTGGCCAACCTCGCCGACCTAGCGGATCGACAAACGGCGCTGCTGCTCAACATGCACCGCAACCACGGCCTGCCGCTCAACCTTAGCGGCGCACCCGAAAACGAGCTCCCGGTAAACCACGGCTTTAAAGCGCTGCAAATTGCCTGCTCGGCGTGGGCGGCCGAAGCACTAAAGCTAACGATGCCGGCCAGTGTGTTCTCCCGCTCGACTGAATCGCACAACCAAGACAAGGTCAGCATGGGCACCATTGCAGCGCGCGACAGCTTGCGCGTTTTGGAATTGACCGAACAAGTCCTGGTCGCCACGGCCTTGGCGGCGGCCCAAGCACTCGAGCTGCGCGAACGCGAACAAAAACTGGAGGTCGGCCCCGGCGTTCGCCGTTTGGTGGACGCTCTGCGCGTGATTTCCCCACAAGTCACCCACGATCGTCCCTTGGACGGCGAATTACGCGCGCTGCTCACCGCGCTGCGACAAGGCAAGCTGCCGTTGGATTGGTCCGACGATGCGTGAGGTTGAGCTGATTCACGAAATCCCGTTTCACGACGTCGACGCCCTGAACGTCGCCTGGCACGGTCATTACTACAAGTATTTCGAATTAGGACGCACCCTGCTGTTTCGCACCCATCACCTGGATGTGGCCGACATGCGACGCCTGGGATACGTGTTCCCGATTGTGGAGAGCAGTTGCCGCCACATCAATCCCCTGTTCTACGGTAGCCGTGCCCGCATCCTCGCGCGGTACCTGGAAACCGAATACCGCCTAAAAGTCGCTTACACCATCACACGCCTAAACGACGGCAAGCGCGTCGCGCGCGGCACCACGACGCAAGTCGCGGTAAAAGCCGAAAGCGGCGAATTGTGCATGGTGACGCCGGCGGAAATTTTGGCCGAGTTGCAACGCGAACCACGCGACCTGCTAAACGAGCCGGTCCCTGACGGCCCACTGGCGGGCAATCTCGGTACCGATCATCCTGAACCCAATCCCTGACAAGCCACGAACGAGGACACCCATGGAAAAAACCGTTTTGGTCACCGGCGCCGGTCGCGGTATCGGTCGCGCCATCGCCCAACGCTTGGCCGCATCAGGCTTCACCATTGCAGTCAATTACCGCGCCAATCGTGAAGCCGCCGAATCTTGTATCGCCGAAATCGAAGCAGCGGGCGGCCGCGCCTATCCCCTGCCCTTCGATATCAGTGACCGCGAGGCGGTGCGCGCAAGTTTGGAACAAGACATGGAAACCCACGGCGTCTACTGGGGCGTGGTGCTCAATGCGGGCGTGCATGCCGACAACCCACTACCCAGTATGAAGGGCGAGGAATGGGATCGCGTAATCCACACCAACCTCGACGGCTTTTACAATATTATGAACCCCTTGGTCATGCCGATGATTCGCGCCAAACGCGGCGGTCGTGTGGTTAGCATGTCCTCGGTAGCGGGCATTACCGGGAATCGCGGTCAAGTCAATTACTCAGCGGCCAAAGCGGGCATCATCGGCGCCACCAAAGCGCTGGCACAAGAGCTGGCCAAAAGGAAAATTACGGTGAACAGTGTGGCGCCCGGCTTCATCGAAACCGACATGGTGGCGGACCTGCCGATGGACGAAATCAAGCGCCACATCCCGATGCGACGTTTCGGTTCAGCCGGGGAAGTCGCGGGCCTGGTCCAGTTTCTCTTCTCGGAAGATGCGGGCTACATCACCGGCCAGGTGATTTCGATTAACGGCGGTCTGATATGACGCGACGCGTGGTGATCACCGGCGCGGCCGGATTGTGCCCACTCGGGCAAAGCTGGCCGGAGATTCGCGACGCGTTACAAAACCGCCGCTCCGGCGTCACCCAAGCTGAGGAATGGGCGGAGGTCAAGGGCCTGCGTACCCGTTTGGCCGCCGGCGTTCCCAACTTTCGCCGCCCCAAACACTACGCCCGCAAACAAGTACGCGGCATGGGACGGGTCTCACTAATGTCGGTGTGCGCGGCCGAACAAGCGCTGACCCAAGCGGGCCTGCTCAACGACCCGCTGCTGCAATCGGGCCGTTGCGGCGTCAGTTTCGGTTCCACCTCGGGTTCACCACCGGCGATTGAAACCTACGCCGAAAAAATTGCGGTCTCGCAATCACTGGAAGGCATCACCTCCAGCGAGTACCTGCGCCTTATGAGCCACACGACAGCCGCCAACTTAGCGTACTTCTTCGCGGTGCGCGGGCGCGTCATCCCCACCAATTCGGCGTGTACTTCCGGCAGCCAAGGCATTGGTTTTGCCTATGACGCCGTGCGCCACGGTTTACAAGACATCATGATCGCGGGCGGTGCTGAAGAGCTGCACGTCATCTGCACAGCGGTGTTCGACATTCTCTACGCGACCTCAACCCGCAACGACGCGCCGCACGAACAGCCGCGCCCCTTTGACCGAGCACGCGACGGGCTGGTCGTTGGCGAAGGCGCGGGCGTGTTGATCCTGGAATCACTGGAGCACGCCCAACAACGCGGCGCAACCATCCTGGCCGAACTGGTGGGATTCGCAACCAACTGCGACGGCCGTCACGTGGTCAACCCCAACCCCGACACGATGCAGGCGGTCATGCAACAGGCGCTGGACGATGCCGGACTGCAACCGGACCAAATCGATTACGTGTCGGCGCACGGCACGGCCACCGAAGTCGGCGACATTGCCGAAAGCAACGCCACAGCGGCCTTGTTCGGCACGCACCCAATGTTCTCCACGATCAAGGGTTACATGGGTCACACGCTAGGCGCATGCGGGGCGCTCGAAGCGATGACGGCCATCTACAACCTCAGCGAAAACTGGCTCCCCGGCAACCTCAACCTGGACGAAATCGACCCACGTTGCGGCGCACTCAACTACCTCAACGAAACCCGCGACTTCCACGGCCAAACGGTGATGAGCAACAACTTCGCATTCGGCGGCGTGAACACCTCACTTATTTTTTCGCGTTACGGCTGAACCACGCCGGCGGTTTCTTCGTGCAGAATGCGACGCGTCCGGTCGAACAAAGCCTGGGCTGCGACGGCATCGGCGCCAATACAAACGGCGCCCAGTTTGCCAAACTCAGACAATGCGCCAATCAAATGAAACACAACGCCTTCCTGGCCGGCACCGTGAAAGTGCAAATCCCGACAAACCGAGATGTCGATAAGATCTTCAGGGGAAAGACCGATGAAACGCGGATCTTCCAAGTTGTCTGACGCAACATAAAAACGCGTTTCGCCCGACGGCGTACGATACAACCCGCTCTCCGCATCGAAGGAACCGTCAGCCAAGTAATCCAGCATCATAAACGGATGGGTGGTGCCGCCTTTGCGCAGATTAATCTCAATGGCGTAATTCAACCACTGATCGCCCTGACGCACGGTAATGAAATCGACCCCAAACCGGCCGACCACACCTTTGGCGGCTAAAACGGCGCCAACCTTGGCACCAGCCGCTTGAATGGCGAGACGGTAAGCATCGCCGGCGGGAAAGGTACAGCCCAAAAAAATCTGGCCGCCAGGGCCGCCCAAAACTTGGTCATGTGTTGAAATGATGCGCACCGCCGCCATGGGATTAATCCGGCACTGCACAGAGGGTGAGAATTTGGGATCGCCCTCAATCCAAGCCTCGACAATGCCGCCCATGCGGCGAAACTTGTCGATAAAACCCGACCAGGTTTCGTCTTTGGCCTCACAACGCAACCTGGCCGGCACTTGCGCGGCGTACCAAGCCACATCCGGCACTTCGCCAGGCTCGATGTCAAAACGGAACAAGGCGTTGCCCTCACCCGAAAAACCTTCGTTGAGCTTGACGACCGCCTTGCGAAGGTGCGGGTTACGCGCACGCAAATCGGCAAGCGCTTGAAAGAGATCGCGTTCGTCGCGCAAATCTTCGAAGCCGTCGGCGGTGAGCACGCCGGCCTCACGGAAACAACGGCGGCCACCGGATTTCGAACCCCAGCTCAACAGATCGGGATCACAGCCGTAAATCGGCAACCCCAGTAGAACGGCCAAGCTGCGTTCCCACTCAGACACGTTAAAACAGGACAAATGGGCATTCTCGGGTGCGACAATTTCCGCACGAATACGCTGCAATAAACGCGGCCGCTCTAGAATTTTCTGCGTGAGTGGCTTGGGCGAACCGTCGTAACAGTTCAGCAGCAGCAAACGCTGCCGTGCATGCTGCAGGGGCACACCTTGCAAAAGGTTTAAAAAGTAATCGACGACACTGGGCGCAATCGCTTGACTGGTGAGGTAAATAATTTTGGTACGCGGCAAACGCAAAAGGGTCAACATGCACAACATGCGTTCTTCGTAATGATGCACACCGTCAATTTTCTGCAGGGTGGCGGCGTCCATGCTCAAGCTGGGCACAATCACAACGGTGCGCGGCTTCATCGGATCAGAAAAAACACGCTGATAGAGTTCGGGCAAACGTCCCTGCAATGCTGTAAAGGCCTCGCGTTCAGCACCCGAACCGACGGCGGGCCCCGCCGCACCTAATGAAACCAAACCAACCTCCTCCGCACGAAAGCGACCAACACCACAGCCGATCGATAGCTTGATATAGCCAGACCATTAGCCCCCAACAGCAGGGGCGTCGTCCGCCAAAAACGTCGGCAAACACGTGAGATACAAGGGTTTCGCCCTATTATTTAGGCTTAACGACAGCGGAAACGCAAGGAGTTTCAAGCGAAGCTTTGTGAAAAAACGGTGCCGATTACCGGCACAAGCTTGTCAGGATGTTACGGGATCTGTCTCGCGCTTAAGGTAATAAATCTGTTTGTGGCCACGGTCTTCGTACATCTGTCGCGTCATCTCGGCGGCAAGGAAACTGTTAAAACGTTCCATGAGATACTCGCCACCATTGTCGTCGTATCGGTAAAGCGCGTGGGGCTCGAAGCAAAATCGTTCTTCTTTAATGCAATCCAACTGCGACCAACTCAGACCGAGCTCCTTGAGCAGGGCCACCAGCGGCTCACTTGCAACCGGTTCCTCGGGTTTACTTGAGAATAGTTGAACGTCGAGCACCTGGTTCCAAGTCTCGCCATCGAAGGCTCGCGCCAGGCGAAAAGGCTGCCCCTGAAAATAAAAGCAACAATATTCCTCGAAGTTGGGGGCGTCTCCTTCGCAGCGATAGGACCACAAGCCTTGGGGCCAAAGCAACGGGGTTGGAAAACGAAAACTGACAAGCCAAACTTCACGCCAACCGTTTTTCCCAACATCCTCAAGCGGCATTTCAACCAGTGATTTCCAGCGATGCGGCGCGCCGTCGCTTTCCAATTGATGCAGCATCATTTCCAAATCGTAGGTGCGGAGAAAATACGGCTCTTGGTTGGGCCCGTTATCCACCGTGGCATTGACGTTCAACAGATTATTGAAAACAAACCGACCGTGGTTTTCTCTTCGCTTATCGAAACCGCTTTCCACGTAACGAACGCGGATAAACGGCCAACAGGGCGCGCCGACACGATAACTCTGAGCCTCACACCAGGCGGCGACCGCCTCCCGCGAGACCTCGCCGGCAAGCAAAGCCTTCAGGATAGCAATGGCGGAGGCAAGGTCAGCACCAGAGAGGTGGTTTAGGGTCATCATCCCAGTCCTTTGGCATGTAACTGCCCCAGGCTTGTGGTTTGCGGTTGAAACAAGCCGGATCCAAAAGATCGTCGGGCAGACGTTTGAGGTAATAACCCTGTTTGACGCCGCGATCTTCGTAACTCTGGCGCGTCATTTCGGCGGCCACATAAGTGGTGAACCGTTTGACCTCATACTCCTCGCCATTTTCGTCGAGACGATAGAGGCCGTAGGGTTCAACCGGCATGCGGCGCGAATCAAAATGCTGTTTGTGATCCCAATGCACATCCAACACACGCAACAGCTCAACCAACGGCTCGCTTTTCATGACCGGATTAAAGTCGTCGGGACCAATGGTGAACATGGAAATAAAAAGGTGGTGGCGATGGGGATCGTCGGCACCCAGTGGCTTCCAAATCATCCAAGGCACATCTTGGAAGTAGAAAAAGCAATGCTCAACATACTCAATCACGCTGTCGGGGTTGCGAAACGACCACAATCCCTCGGGCCAGTAGGTCGGCCGGTTGGGATCGAAAAAGGTCACCAACCAAACCCGGTACATTTTGTTTTCGCGCATTTGCTCGGGCGACATTTCAACCAAACCGTTCCAAGAGCGCGGCTCGGGATGGGCGAGCAACCGATCCAACATGCCCTGCAGATCGTGTTTTCTCAAAAAATAAGGGTCGGCATCCGGCCCGTTGTCCATGGCGACATTAACCTTGCGCAAGGTATCGAAGGTCCACAAACCCTCGAGGTCAAATGCTTTGTTGCCGCTGTTTTCTTCGAACTCGTGAACTTTATAAGTGTAGTCGGGGTCATCTTCCTCATAGGGCACTTTTTTGGTGCGCGCTTCGCACCAAGCGGCAACTTCTTCGCGCGATAAGTCACCCGCAATCAACCCCTTCAAAATCTCAATCATGGTGGCGACGTCTGCCTGCTTGAACTGATCCATTGCCATGGGATCCTCCCTTTGCGACGTTGATGGGTTCACGAAAGGTCTGTTCCAAGCAGCAGGGCAAAACGGGCCAAAAAGAAACGGACAGATTGGGGCGCTTGGTCCCCCAACCTGTCCGTCATTTTAGCTCGTTTTTGCAGGAACCGCCTTAAAAGCGATAGCCAAATCCGCGCGAGCACACATTCATACAAGGTGTACTGGTGGCGACAATCTCACACACGGCGTTACCGGCTTCCTCGGTGTTGACGAAACGCTTGCCCTCGCCGGCCAAATCAGCGGTGAAGACACCTTCATGCAGAACTCGCCAGACGGCACGTTCAACGGCATCGGCCTCTTCTTCCAATTTCAACGAGTGGCGCAACAACATCGACGCACTCAAAATGGCGGCGTAAGGATTGGCAATCCCCAGACCGGCGATGTCGGGCGCCGAACCGTGAATGGGTTCGTACAAGCCGGGTCCGTCTTCCGACAGCGAGGCCGACGGCAACAAACCCATCGAACCGGCCAGCACGCTGGCCTCGTCGGTGAGGATATCGCCGAACATGTTCTCTGTGACAATAACGTCAAAGGAAGCCGGTTTCTGCAACAAGTGCATGGCGGCGGCATCAACCAGCATGTGCTCCACACGGACGGTCGGGAATTCTTCGCGAATGACGCGTTCAGTGGTTGCGCGCCACAAACGTGAGGTTTCCAAAACGTTGGCTTTATCAACTGACGTCAATCGTCCGCTGCGATCACGGGCGATGCGCGCCGCGACCCGCACGATGCGTTCGATTTCGGCGACGGAATAGGCGCATTCATCGGTGGCACGCTCAGCATCGCGGGTTTTTTCACCGAAATAAATGCCGCCGGTCAACTCGCGAACCACCACCAGATCGACGTTTTCCAAACGGTCGGCCTTCAACGGCGCCGCCTCGAGCATGTCGGGATGCGGTTTCACGGGACGAATGTTGGCAAAGGCATCGAGCCCGCGCCGCAAGCGCAGCAAGCCTTGCTCAGGTCGGACTTTAGCATTTGGATCGTCCCATTTGGGACCGCCGATGGCGCCAAACAAAACCGCGTCTGATTGTTGGCAGGTGGTCAAGGTCGCTTCCGGCAAAGGATCACCGCAAGCGTCAATCGCGGCCCCGCCGACCAGCGCTTCTTCAAAGGTAAACTGGTGATCCCAATTTTGCGCAATGACTTCTAAAACACGACGTGCCTGTCGGGTTACTTCGGGTCCAATGCCGTCACCGGCAAGGACGGCAATCTTCGCTTTCATACGGCTGTCTCCTCGTAAGCCTGGATGGCCGCCTCTTGTTGCAACAGAAAATCCAGGTGATCAATGCCGTGGAGCATGCAGTAGCGCGCGAAAGAATCGATGGAAAAACCAACGCTTTCGCCGTCCTCGGCAAGGGTTATCGTTTGAGATTCGAGATCAATCGACACCGAGGTACCCGGCGCCGCGATCAGCTTGGCGTGAAACGCGGCGGGAACCACCACCGGCAACAACCCGTTTTTCAACGCATTGTTCGAGAAAATATCGGCAATGCGCGTACTGACGACGGCGCGAAAGCCCATGCCCAGCAAAGCCCAAGGCGCGTGTTCGCGCGACGAGCCACAGGCGAAATTGTCGCCCGCCACCAACACCTGAGCGGTGTTGAAAGGGGCTTGATTGAGGCGGCAATCGGGATTAAGTTCTCCTTTTTCATCGTAACGCCAATCATAAAAGGCGTTTTCACCCAAACCCTGCTTGTCGGTAATTTTTAAAAAGCGGGCCGGAATGATTTGATCGGTGTCGATGTTGGCTTGTTCCAAAACCGCCGTGTGTGAGCTAATCCGTTGGAAAACTTCCATCTTAGTTACCTCCCAAGCGACGCGCGTCGCAAACCACCCCGGTGACGGCGGCGGCGGCGGCGGTGGCCGGCCCCGCCAACAAGGTGCGACTGCCCTTACCCTGGCGGCCTTCAAAGTTACGGTTACTGGTGCTTACGGCCAACTGACCGGGCCCAACCTGATCGCCATTCATGGCGATACACATGGAACAACTGGCCTCGCGCCACTCGGCGCCGGCGGCACGGAAGATTTGATCAAGCCCCTCTGCCTCAGCCATGGTTTTAATTTTTTTGGAGCCGGGCACCACCAGCGTGCGCACGCCTGGCGCCACTTTACGGTCACGGAAAACAGCGGCCGCCTCACGCAAGTCGTTGATGCGCGAGTTGGTGCAGCTTCCGATAAAAACCACGTCGACCTTTTTGCCGAGCAGCGATTCGCCCGCCTCGAATTTCATGTAATCCAAAGCCTTGGCGGTCGACTCACCGTGGATTTCAGCGGGCACGGCATCGTCAATGGCCATACCCATACCGGGGTGGGTCCCAAAGGTGATCATCGGCTGCACTTTGCTTGCGTCCAGTGTCACGACACGATCAAAAACGGCGCCTTCATCGCTGACAAGGTCGCGCCAGCGCGCCACGGCTTGATCCCAAGCTTCGCCTTGCGGCGCCATCGGCCGACCTTTTAAGTAGGCAAAGGTCTTTTCGTCAGGCGCCACCAAGCCGGCACGAGCCCCGGCTTCAATCGACATGTTGCAGAGGGTCATGCGTTCGTCCATGGACAGGGCACGCACGGCTTCACCGCGGTATTCAAAAACCTGGCCGGTGCCGCCGCCGACGCCGATCTGTGCAATCAGGGCCAAGATGAGGTCCTTGGCACTTACACCCGGCTGTAAGCGACCGGTCATTTCAATCGCAGTCGTTTTGGGGCGATGCTGCAGCAAACACTGGGTCGCCATGACATGGCCAACCTCACTGGTGCCAATCCCGAACGCCAAGGCACCAAAAGCACCATGGGTACTGGTATGGCTGTCGCCGCAAACAATCGTTTTGCCAGGCTGGGTAGCGCCCAGCTCGGGCCCGATCACGTGGACAATGCCCTGGTGCTCGGAATCAAGATCGAAAAGCTCAATACCGAAATCACGGCAATTCTCTTCTAATTTACGCACTTGTTGCCGCGCCAAGTCGTCGACAAAAGGGAAATCACCTTCGGCGTCGGCCGGTAAAGACGGGGTGCTGTGGTCCATGGTGGCAACACAACGGTCGGGACGCCGCACTGGTAAGCCGCGTTTGCGTAATTCGTCGAAGGCTTGCGGCGAGGTGACCTCGTGAATGAGGTGCAGGTCAATATAAAGAACGGCAGGATGGTCGGCGGTCGCCGCCTTCACTTCATGCTGTTGCCAAATTTTTTCAAACAGGGTTTGCGGGCGCTGGGACGCAGCGTGACCTGCTTGATCTGCAGAAGATGAGGGATGTGTCAAAAAATGACCTCCGTGGGGGATTCACCGAACGTCGCGGATCGGTGTGAGGACATACGCCGGATCGAGAAGGTGGGGTCGCCAAAAGGTAGCAGCTTGTAAGGGCGGCATCAGAATAGATCTTTATTAAGATAAGTGTCATATGAGAGTTGTCCGACACGAACAAGTCGGCACAACGAAGACACTATCACAATACGCAAACAACATGCCGGGATCACCTCCATCAGAAAACGAAAACAGTATCATCATCGTTTTCTAACAAAGGTATCTATAGGCTCACCAAAACCGAAACAACAAGATAGCAACACCATCGACAGCACCAACAAACACGGATAAGACAAGCATCCTTCTCTTTTCAAATATTCCAAAAAGAAACCGGATCACCTTATATTATTCGGTCGAATCGGCGAGGTCGGTGGATATCAACTTCTCTCGGCAAACACCGCCTGATTTTCAGAACAGGTCCGATGTCGCAACTTGGGTACGGTCTGGCGAACAGCCGTCGCAATTAGGCTAGGCCGGGTAGTCGGGCCTTACCAAATCCAGTGATGGCGCGCGAAATGGAGCACATGGGGGGAACCTCCAAAAACAAAAAACCCGCGTCCCTTGGGGAGTGACGCGGGTTTTTTGAAACATTAAATCAGGGTATACGGCTATCCCACGCCACCTTCAGGCATTCCTAGAATGATTAGGTCAATGCTTAGGTTGAAGGTGATGATTGGGGAAATCATGGGATGTCCTTGCAGGCGGTGTAGCCCGTCCAAGTTTAAGGTTGCCCGATGGTAAATTGGGTCGCCACGCTGCGTCAAGTAAAAAAAATACTTTTTTCACCGAAGCTAATTCGATGCAACAACCCCCCACCTTTTTCTTCGACTATATGACATGGTCTCGTTCACGCCTTTTTCTTCTTTCTTTTCATCACACTTCAAAAACTCACAAAAAGTTCTTGCATCTTTTTTCGATGTTTTTATATGCTTTTGTCCAAGCTGAGCATGAAACTTTTGGTGCGCCATTTTCAAGGAGACCTTTTGTGAACCATTTTGTTTTTTCAAAACTGCCTTCCTCCACCGCACAGTTCAACCTAATGCTAGCCCTACGGCCCCCGGATTGAGTTGCCAGTCAACTCGATTGGGGGCCTCATGTCGTTTTTCCGAAACAACATGAGGCCTTTTTCTTTTTGCGGTTATCCCAACCCGTCTAACCCCGAGACGCGGGACGCCCTCCCCGATCGCTTGGCGGCTATGCCGGCCGATCTCAAGCGACCCCTTCCCCAACATCCCCAACGCACGAAAAATTTTGCCAACCAATTGAACGGCAAATGGTTCTGCACACTGAACCACGCTATGTGTCGTTGCAGACCCCCCATAGAGGAGCCCATCTCATGAAGCATGATGTCACCATGCAAACGTCTGAACCAGGAACTGAAAACAACCGTGTCGTCATTTTTGACACCACCCTGCGCGACGGCGAACAATCGCCCGGCGCCAGCATGAATTTGGAAGAAAAAGTTCTGATTGCAGGCACCTTACGTGACCTCGGCGTCGATGTAATCGAAGCCGGTTTCCCCATTGCATCGCCTGGCGACTTCGAGGCGGTTCGCGCCATCGCGCGTCAAATTCACGGCCCTCAAATCGCGGGTTTGGCCCGCTGCCAACAAGGCGATATCGATCGTGCCTGGGAAGCTTTGCGCGAAGCAAGTAACCCCCGCATTCACGTCTTCTTGGCAACCAGCGCTATTCACCGCGAGTTCAAGCTCAACATGGCCAAGGAAGAAATCGTGCGACGTGCCGTCGAAGGCGTCGCCATGGCCAAAGCCTATTGCGACAATATCGAGTTTTCGGCGGAAGACGCGGCTCGCACCGAACCCGACTTCCTGGCTGAGGTGGTCGAACGTGTGATTGAGGCGGGCGCCACCACGGTCAACATTCCCGACACGGTCGGTTACGCCATGCCCGAAGGCTTCGCCAGTTTGATTCAGCACCTTAACCGCCACGTACGCGGCATCGAAAAGGCGGTTATCAGCGTGCACTGCCACAACGATTTGGGCATGGCGGTCGCCAACAGTTTGGCGGCGGTTCACGCCGGCGCTCGTCAAATTGAATGCACGATTAACGGCATTGGTGAACGCGCGGGCAACTGCTCCTTAGAAGAAGTGGTGATGGCCCTGCGCACGCGCCGCGATTACTTCGGCTTGGCGACCGGCATTCAAACGCCGAAACTGTTTGCCGCCAGCCGTCTGGTCTCAAAGGTAACGGGCTTACAAGTGCAGCGCAACAAAGCGATTGTCGGCCGCAACGCCTTCGCCCACGAGGCCGGCATCCACCAACACGGCATGCTCAAGCACCAATCGACCTACGAGATCATGAAACCCGAGGACGTCGGGGTCAAAAGCAACCAACTGGTACTGGGCAAACACAGCGGCCGCCACGCATTCCGCAATTGGGTTGAGGAACGCGGTTTCCGCCTGAGCGAAACCCGTCTCGAAGACGCCTTCACGCGCTTTAAGAAGCTGGCCGACAAGAAAAAAGAAGTATTCGACGCGGATCTGGAAGCGCTGATCCTGGGTAATTTCCATCGCCAAGATCACCCCTGGCGGATTGAATCGGTTCAAATCAGCTCGGGTACCAATGCGATTGCAACGGCAACGGTGGCGTTAACGCACGAACCCGAAGATCGACGCGCGGAAGAGGCGGCCTGCGGCGACGGCCCGGTCGATGCTCTGTTTAAAGCCATTGAGCGAGCAGTCGGCATTCGCGTCCGCCTGACGGACTACCAAATTCGCGGTGTCACGCGCGGCAAGGACGCTCAAGGCGAAATCACAGCGTCGGTTTCCATTCAGGGTCAAACCTATCAGGGTCGCGCGGTAGGAACCGACATTATGCAAGCGAGTGCGCGTGCCTTCCTGAACGCGGTGAACTTTCACCTGACCTCGGAAGAGCGCGTCGCGGCAGGCGAAATGGAAGTGGTCGGCGCGGCCAAGTAATGACCAACGGGCACATCAAAAGCGGCGGGCTTCGAAAGGCGCCCGCCCTTTTTTTGACGCAGGCCTTCAGGCGGCGTCACGGGCCATTTTGCGCGCATAGTAGTCGTGCAGGTATTTCGTGAAAGCCCGCACTTGCAGAGGAATACCGTTCTTTTGAGCGACCTCGGCGGGCACAGCCAAGGGTGCGGCAATGTGAATCCAAAAATCAATCGCCCGGGCAGGCACGCGATACCACGGCTCACCTTTGGCCAGGGTTGGCGGGTCGCAGTGAATGAAGACGGGCACAACGGGCACCCCACAACGCAGGGCGATTTGCGCGGCACCACGGGTAAAGGGATGCAAGCCGCCATGGGGGGAGCGAGTCCCTTCGGGAAAAATTACCAGTGAGCGACCGGCGGCGAAACTCGCCTGGCATTGTGCAATCAGGGCCTCGGCTTCATCGTTGGGAATCAAGCCGGCGGCGCGCACCGACACGGCGGTGACGGGGTTGTACCACAGGCCTCGTTTAACAATGCAGCCGCAACGAGGAACGGCGCCCATGAGGCACACAATATCAAATAAGGATGGGTGATTGGCGATGATGAGGCAAGGCTGACCGGGCGCCAAGTGCTCCAAGCCGGCGACGCGAAACGAACGCATGCCGCCCAAAGCCGCCGATATGGGACCAAACCAAGAGAAGACCCGTTGCAGCACGGCCAAAGCAACGTCTTGTTTGCGACGACGTTTCATGGGCGCCAGATAAATCAGGGGAAAAACCACCACAGAAAGAAATAAGCCCCAAACCGTAAAAACCAAGAACATGGCGCCGGTTAACAGGCAGCGATACCAACGAGAAAATCGATTTAACATACAGGATTCATTACCTTCCCCCGCGAGTCGTTGACCCACGGTCGACCTACCGATCTCACAACGGAGCATCTCCGTCAAGCCGGCCCCGATAGATTACCATTTTCTCGTTTGAAAACACGCTACCGACGCAACTCACTCGGGGACTTGAGCCTGTTCGGCCAGCCAGTCTGCGAACAACGCACGCCAAACAACCCATTTGTGCCCGCCGGGCGCGGTCTTTACTTTTAACGAGGGCGCCTGGGTACGCAGCAATTCGACAGCGGGCATTAAGCGGTCGCGTTCGCCGATCAGAATGGTGACGTCGGGCGTGCCGCGCCGCTCCGCTTCCAGCAGGAAACGCCAATTAGCGATCACCTCGGCCTCACGACGGTTTTTGGGTTGGACGTTGTCGGCCCCTTGGTCAATCAGGCGCTTCAATAGCCCTCGACCGCCGAGATAAGGTGCCGCCAAGACCAGTTGATCGCACTGCTCGGGAAAGTTACGCGCTAAATACAGGGCGCCAAACCCGCCAAAAGACGCACCAAACAAGGTAACCGGCGCATCGGGATGCACCGCCAAAACCTCTTGCCGAAAACGCTCGGGCATTTGACCGGTGCGGTAATAGCCGACATGGGCATCGAGAGCGGTCCACACCCAACCGGCTGTGAGGTCGTTATGACGCGCGGCGGACTCGGGAAAACCATGGGTGCGAAACAGGGTTTCATCATCCATGAAACCAGGTAATAAGACAACCTGCCGTGTCACAGTCGCAATGGTGTCAACGCGCCACTGATCGCGCGGAATTTCTGTTTCAACGGCGCGTTGCAAACAAGCAGTGACAGACAAACCCCCCAGCAACAACACCAACAACTTGATAAACCTGCTTCGAAATCGCGTCACGGCAACCTCCTTTACTTCCCATCACGGGAGACCCAGACGGCCCCACCAACACCCAATCATGATCACAGCGCGAGCCGGTCGCCGCACAGCGCCACCATCCTTGGTATGCCCTTGAGTTCGATTTGCAAAAGATGATAACCCGATCCCGCCAGGAAGATTGGCAGCCGTACTTTTTTCCCTTAAAATCAGCCTGCGACAGGCACTCGAAGCAACGATCGGCCACCGACAACCAGCTTCGGGACAAGCACTTTGGATGGGGAAAAGACGAAAACCCCAAACCATCGAACCACAGCCGTCACCGCCTACGGCAGCCAGGACACAACCGTCAAGGCGCCGACGCCGGCCAACCTCAATCCACACCCAACGGAGTCCGACCTATGATTGATCCGGTGCGCTTAAGTGAATGTTTGGCAGCCCGGTTTGACGACGACCACGTGGTCTGTCTCGAACCCCAACAAACCTGGCGCGACCTTTTGCGCGAGGTCACCGGATTTTGCCGACAATTGCCCAAGGGCGGCGACAAGGGTGTGTTACTTGCGGTTGAAAGCCCCTACCTCTTTGCAGCGGCCTTCCTGGCATGTCTACAAAACGAAGTGCCGGCGGTTGCAGTGGCCGATTTGCAGCCAGGCACACTCACCGATTTGGTGCCGCAATTGAGTGCGGTGGTGAGTGACGGCGATTTTAGTTTGGCCGACTTGCCGACCCTTACGCCAAACCGTGCCGACGAGGTGATGCCGTTCCGCACGCCGTCGCGCTCGCAAAGCGCGCTTTTCCTCTACACCTCGGGCAGCAGCGGCGACCGTAAACTGATTACCAAGAAGCTGTTCCAAATTGAAGACGAACTGCTGACCCTCGAACGGGTGTGGGGCGCCAAAACAGCCCACCGCTTGCGACTGGCAACGGTATCGCACCGTCACATTTACGGGTTGTTGTTTCGATTGTTGTGGCCGCTGTGTGCCGGCGCGCCGTTCAGCAACCGCAATTATTTTTTCTGGGAAGAGTTAGCGGCGGCCGCGCCGACACAAGGCTGCGTGGTCGTCTCCTCACCGACCCATTTACACCATTTAGGAAGCCCGCAGGCCACAGCGATCTTGCCGGCGAACACCTTATTGTTTTCCTCGGGCGGCCCACTGGCGGAAGGTGCCGCCCGCCAGATTGCGCAAAACCAAGGCGCGGCACCAATCGAAGTCTACGGGTCAACCGAAACCGGCGGCGTTGCCTGGCGACAGCGACGACCGAGTGAGCCCGACCCGGAATGGACCCCATTCCCAGGTGTCATTACCCACGGCGACGAGGGCCGCTTGTTATTGCAATCACCCTTCATTGAAAGCGACGAACGCTGGTACCGCACCGACGATCTGGCCGTCTTCGGCACCAGCGGCGGGTTCCGTTTACGCGGCCGCTGCGATCGACTGGTCAAAATCGGCGAAAAGCGGGTCTCACTCAACGAGGTCGAGCAGCGCCTGCACAAAGACGCGGCCTTCGCGACGGTTAAATGTTTCGCCATGGGAGAGACACGGCGAAGACTGGTTTTGGTGGGCGCCCTAAGCGAACAGGGTTTTGCGATACTGCTCCGCGAGGGCCGTCGCCCATTAAACCAAAAGGTAAAAACGTTGCTGCGCGACCACCTCGAACCGGCACTCATCCCCAAACACTTCCGCTGGGTACGCGATTTGCCAACCAACAGCCAGGGAAAAACGCCGCAATTTATGCTGGAAACATTATTTGAACACGAAGCGATTGATCCGACCCGCGGCAATCGCATGCCGCGCTTCGACGGCTATCACCAAAGTGAAGATAAACACCATTTTGAGGCTCAGGTCCCGAGTGACCTTCTTTATTTAGATGGGCATTTCCCAAACGCTCAAGTGGTTGCCGGGGTGGTACAGGTCACTTGGGTGGTGCGCCTCATTCAGGCACTTAGCGGCCGGCCGCTGGATGTGGCGACCATGGAAGCAATTAAATTTCGCGGATTGCTACGCCCGGAACAGCGCTTCACAATGACCTTGCAAGAGGACAAGGCGCGTGGCAAATGGCGTTTTCAACTACAGGGCGAGGCCGGCTTAATCTCATCGGGCCGACTGTGCAAGCGCGCTGAATAAAACCGAAGCGGCGCAAAGGTGCCGGAATCCGACCGTTTTACAAATTTCAACCCAAGCCCACGGATAATTGCGCTTTAATGAAACCAGCAAATCCGGCTTTTCCCGCATTCCCTTCAAACGCAGGTCGCGCGTATTGCGTCCCTTGTGCATGTTGCCAAAACAACCGAGGACCAACGAGCAGGTGCCCAAAACCCGACCGAGTTTGTCCAAGCAAGGGGCCAAACCCGAAGGCCGTGTAGACCGCCAGGCAACAGAAACAAGGGTGAACCGTGCGGGTCAAGTGCGAGGTGTGTGGCAGAGATGCCAACCCAAAGCGGAGAAAAGAACAGCGCCCGGAAGGGCACGACCAACCAGAGCAAACAAGGCGTGCCAAGCGAAGAGAGGCGCGTAATAAAGACAAACCTCAATCGATTTTCGTAGAACACTTCACAACCAAAATCAGTTAGAACCTAATTTTATTTCAATAAATTCATGAGATCAGAAATATTGTTTTGACAAACTCGTGCTTGATCATTATATTGCTGAAATAGAGGAGAATCCAGCATGGCTGCCAATAAGGACCGCGTTAAACTCGATGAAATCGACTTAAAAATCCTGCGAATCCTGCAAGTTCGGGGTCGCATTACGAATGCAAAATTGGCATCGGAGGTCGGTCTATCCGCGCCACCGATGTTAGAACGGGTCAAAAAGCTGGAACGCTCGGGCGTGATCAAATGTTACAGGGCGATATTGGAAGCGAACCTATTGGATCGCAACTTCTTTGTTTTCGTCACTTTAAATCTCAATGTACAAGAGTTGTCTAACGTTGACACGTTCGAAAAAAAATTGGCGGTCATGAAGGAAGTGCTGGAAGTGCACCACATTGCCGGCGACATCGACTTTCTGCTGAAGGTAAATGTCAAAGACCAAGAAGATTACAAACAATTCGTGGTCGATAACCTGGCAAAGATTCACGGCATTAGCCGCATTCACTCCTGGGTGGTGTTAAGCACCGTCAAAGATTCAACCGAATACTACATCGATGAGTCATCGATCAGGAAGTAACACCGAGTGGCAGAGCCAAACCGAACGTTGCAGCGCTTCGGTTTTCAACTCACAAGTCGACCCCGGAGCCCGCGAGGCGGGCTCGGCCGCGTCCTTTTCGTCCAGTCGGTCACACTTCCAAACAAAAAAAGCTGGGAAAGTCATTTTTTGGGAGGGTTTTATGGGTTACACATCAACCGATATCAATGGTTTTGATTACATTCACATGTATGTGGGCAATGCCAAACACAGCGCGCAGGTTTTCGCGGCGCTGTTTGGTTTCAAAATCGTTGGTTACAAAGGGCCGGAGACGGGCTGTCGCGATCAAGTTTCGTACATTCTGAATCAGAATCAGTTGACCTTCGTGGTTACCGCGGCGATTGTGCCCGAACACCCCATCCACCAATTCGTCAACAAACACGGTGACGGCGTCCACGAACTGAGCGTGCGCGTGAAAGATCCGGAAGAAGCGCTGAACTATGCGGTCGCCAAAGGCGCCAACACGGCGCGAGCCTTCTCCAAACACGAAGACGAACACGGCAGCTTCACCAGCGCGTCGATCGATATTTACGGCGACACGATCATTTCATTTATTAATCGCGAGAACTACAAGGCCTTTCTGCCAGGCTACCAGGCTTACGAAGGCCCCCAATTCGCACGCAACGATGTCGGTTTGACCCACATCGACCACATCGTCGGCAACGTCGGCGAAGGCGAAATGGACAAATGGGCGGCCTTTTTTGAACAAACCATGGATCTGGAAACCTACGTCCACTTTGACAAAGGCGATATTTCCACCCAGTACTCAGCGCTGGTATCCAAGGTTGTCCGTTCGAAAAACTCGGCGGTGAAGTTCCCGATCAACGAGCCGGCCGACGGCCTGAAAAAGTCGCAAATCGAGGAGTACCTTGAGGTCAACTACGACGCCGGCGTACAACACATTGCGATTGCCACCGACAACCTGATCCAAGCAATCAGCGCCATGGAAAGCAACGGTGTCACCTTCATCGGCACGCCGGAGACTTACTACGACGTCATCGGCGACCGCGCCGAGGGTATCAGCGAAGCGATTGCCGACCTGAAACGCCTCAACATTTTGATCGACCGCGATGAAGAGGGCTACCTGCTGCAATTGTTCACCCAACCGCTGGGCGACCGCCCCACCTTGTTCTTGGAATTTATCCAACGCGAGGGTTGCGAAGGCTTCGGCCAGAACAACTTCCAATCGCTGTTTGAGTCGATTGAACGTGAACAAGCCAAACGCGGCAATCTCTAAGGGGTGATGCATGCCTTTTTATCACCAGCTCGGAAGCATGCCGCAAAAGAAACACGTGACCTTTCGCAAAAGCGACGGCTCACTTTACTGGGAAGAACTCTTTAGCACCAAAGGCTTTAGCGGGATCTACAGCACGCTGTATCACCTGCATCAACCGCCGGCGGTGGAAAGTGCCCGTGAGCTAGACATGCGCTTGATTGAACCCTGGCCGGAGGCGCCACGGGTTCCGGTTCACTTCTTTACCGAAAAAGCGCCCAAGGGCGGCGATATCCTGAACGCGCGCCAATACACGCTGTACAACAGCGATTGTGCGCTGGCGACGGCTTCGTTCAGCAACCTCGACGAAACCTTTTACCGCAACGCCAAGGCCGACGAAATTCTCTTCGTTCACCACGGCAGCGGCGAGTTGCATACCCCCTACGGCGTGATCCCTTTCTCCGATTGGGATTACTTGGTGATTCCACGCGGCGTGATTTACCGCTTGGAGAACTTGAGCGAAGACAACCAGTTCCTGATTGTCGAGTGCTACACACCGGTGGAAACACCCAAACGCTATCGCAACGAGTTCGGTCAGTTGTTGGAAGACGCACCGTTCAGCGAACGCGATTTCCGACGGCCGCAATGGCGCGAGCCAATCGACCAAACGGCGTCGCAAAAGCTGTGGCTCAAAAGCGGCGAACGCGTGTTCGAGTACATTTTGAAAAACCATCCCTTCGACGTGGTCGGCTGGGACGGCTACCTGTACCCTTACGCGTTTAACATCAAGAACTTCCAGCCCATCGTCGGCCAGATCCACCTGCCACCGCCGATCCATCAGGTCTTCCAAACCTCGGGCTTAGTGGTGTGCAACTTTGTACCGCGTTTGTTTGATTTCCACCCAGACTCGGTGCCGGCACCTTATTACCACCAAAACATCGACAGCGACGAAGTCCTGTACTACGTCGACGGCGACTTCATGAGCCGCAAAGGGATTGAGTCGGGTTCGATTACACTGCACCCGGGCGATGTGCCGCACGGTCCGCAACCGGGTAAAACGGAAGCCAGTATCGGCGTCAAAGACTGCTACGAGTACGCGGTCATGGTCGATACGTTCAAGCCACTGCACAGCACGCGTTTGGTCGAGAAAATTTGGGACGAAAACTACATTCGTTCTTGGCTCGGCTAACTTTTATCCGGCCCGCGCCCTTGTGAGCGCGGGCCTTTTGCCGCCCTCAAACTCCTGGCTTTCACGAGGTTCTATAATGACTACCCCGTTTGCGCCGGCTCTCGTCGAGGCCGGCCTCAGTTCTGATCACGCCCAACATTGGTGGCAACAATTTAACGACGCCGACACGCCGCAACAACTGCTCGCGCTGTGGCGCGAATGGACGGCTTTCGCTCGCGATCAGGGCCTCGGCCACGCCGCCCACGACGTTCTTTTCTCGGCATTGCAGGGGCGTTGGCCCGAAGCGGCCGGACCTTTTCCCGTCTGGCAACCACAAGACGCCGATCTGGAACAGGCCCACATTACACGCCACCAACGCCGCCTGGGTTTACCCGATTACGCGGCCTTCCACCGCTGGTCTACAGAAAACCGCACCGCCTTTTGGGGCGACATGGTGGCCGACCTAGGCGTCCAGTGGCAGCAGCCACCCAGCGCCGTCTTGGCACCAAACAGCCAAGCCGACGCACCGAACTGGTTTCCCGACGCGCGTTTAAACATCGCCGAAAGTTGCTTTCAGGCAGACGCCGACGCCGCCGCAATTGTGTTCCAACGGGCGGGCGACGACAAGCTGTCCCACTGGACCACGGCCGAATTACAGCGCTTGAGTTTTCGCATTGCCAACAGCTTACGCGCCGCCGGTTTTGCGCCAGGCGACGCGCTCGCCATAAACATGGCGATGACACCGGAATCCGTGGCAATTTACCTGGGTATTGTCTGTGCCGGCTGTGTGGTGGTTTCGATTGCCGACAGTTTCTCGGCCGGCGAAGTGGCGACCCGTTTGCGTATCAGCAACGCCAAAGGCATCTTCACCACCGACGTCAACCCACGCGGAACACGCCTGATGCCAATGTACGAAAAAGTCAAAGACGCGGGTGCACCGACGGCGATTGTTTTGCCGGCTACGGCACAACCGGTCGACGCAGGCAGCCTACGCGCCGGCGACCTCAGTTGGGATAACTTCCTCAGCGACAACGACCAGTTTGTGCCGGAAGCCTGTACGGTCTACGCCCACGCCAACATTCTGTTTTCCAGCGGCACCACCGGCGATCCCAAGGCGATCCCCTGGTCACAACTAACACCACTCAAATGCGGCGTGGACGGCATGCTACACCACGACATCCACGCGGGCGACGTGGTCTGCTGGCCAACCAACTTGGGCTGGATGATGGGCCCCTGGCTGATTTTCGCGAGCCTGCTCAACCGCGCCACCATCGCGCTTTACTGTGATGCACCCACCAGCCCCGGTTTTTGCCGTTTTGTCGAACAGGCCGGCGTCACCATGCTCGGCGTCATCCCCAGCATCGTCAAAGCTTGGCGCCAAGCGAACGCACTCGACGGTTGCGACTGGACCGGCATTAAAACCTTTAGCAGCACGGGTGAGTGCTCCAACATCGACGACATGTTTTTCCTGATGGCGGCGGCCGATTTCAAGCCGGTCATTGAGTACTGCGGCGGCACGGAAATCGGTGGTGGTTACTTGACCGGCACCCGCGTGCAAGCGGCTTCTCCGGCAACCTTCTCAACGCCGGCGCTGGGTCTCGACTTGGTCTTGCTCGACGAGGACGATCAAGCCGGCGACGTCGGCGAGGTGTTTTTGAAGCCACCGTCGATTGGTTTGTCGCAAAGTCTGCTCAACAAAGACCACCATGCCGTATATTACGCGGGCACGCCCAAAGGCCCGAACGGCGAAACACTGCGACGCCACGGCGACCAGTTGCAGCGCTTGGCGGGCGGTTATTATCGCGCACTGGGCCGCGCCGACGACACGATGAATCTGGGCGGTATTAAGGTCAGTTCTGCCGAAATCGAACGCACGCTCAACAGTATTGACGGTGTCAACGAAACGGCAGCGGTCGCGGTCTCACCGACGGGCGGCGGTCCCAGCATGTTGGTGATCTTCGCGGTATTAAGCGAAAGCTTGGACCACGACTCCCTGCAAACGGCCATGCAGAAGGCGATTCGCGCCAAGCTCAACCCGCTGTTTAAAATTAGTGCCTTGCGCGTGGTTAACAGCTTGCCACGCACGGCTTCCGGCAAGGTCATGCGACGCATGCTGCGCGCCGGTTTCTCACCGGGTCGTTAAATCACCCCGGCAGCGAGCCACCCCCTGAGAAAAACAAGAAAAGCCTCCTGTCAAGGAGGCTTTTCTTTTGCGCCTCGCCAAACAAACCCATCGCGAGTCGTCGGTTTTTTAGCAAAAAAGCATCGACGCCGCGAAAACCTACCGCACCAACCCGATTCTTTATGATTGACCGGCAAGCGTTGGCCGTGACACCAGAGAGGAAGCCGGACCGTCCAGGGACAGGCCGTGATGGGAAAATCACCAAACAAGCTGTGTGGTGAAATCACGGCGCGCGACCTAACCGCGTTTCAATATTTCAGATTGGACAAGCGCATTTCTTTTTCCTCGGTTTCAGCAAAAACGCTGCAACCAGCATCTTTTCACAGCCGAAGAGCGACAACTAAAACATCAAACCAAACCTATTAAAAACAACACCTTATACTCAGGACCTATTTTTTTGGCATTTTTTTTCACCGGTTAGCGCCGATTTTCGTGCTTTTATAACTGAGGGTGCGTATTTAAACGCGACTGTACCGCCCGCCTTATTTTTTTCTTCTTCAAGGCGTCCGGTCTGCTAACAAAACCCTGCGTGTCATCGCGATTCACCGTGAGGGTGGACGCTGCCGGCAGGGTTTTTGGTTGTCGCTACCAGTATTCACGCTCAGTACGCCCTTTCTTTTGGTTTATGACATACGCCGACCGCCGCCGCGCGGCGGCTCCCATTAATTAGCAAGCCATTCAGGCCGCAAACGGCTTGTGCCGTCTTATGGCCGTCATCGAGGAGATCGCTTTGCATCGAACGCTCTTTTTATGCCTATGTCTATGTTTCACATACAGTTACGGAGCCAAAAAACCCCCAGAATACGGACAACCCATCCCTGACGAAGCCTGGCAGATGACAAACGATCCCAACCTTGGGATTCAAGATGCCGCCTATTTGATGTACTACACTCAATTTAACAGCACTTACGTCAAACACTATCGCCTGATTCGCATTTTGAGCGAGCAGGGAAAAAGCGCCGCTGAATTTGCCGCCGAAAGCCGCTGGCTCAACAAGGTGCGCGGCCGCGTCATCGATCGCGAAGGCGGTATCACCGAGTTTAACAATCGCGAAGATTTCGTCGACATTATGGCGTTCCGCTCACGCCGTGAAAAAGCCAAGGTCAAAATTCTCATTCCGCCCGGCCTCACCGACGACTGTATCGTTGAAATCGAATGGACGATGGACGGCAGCGACGGCATGGAAGGCGAAGCTAATTTTATGCGCCACCCCGTCGCCGAACCCTTTTACTGCGCCAAAAAAGTGCTGGATATCGCCTCGATCAAATCACGCGGCTACGCCGCCACCCGCTATGTCTGGAACGGCGTTCAAGCGCCCACCACCTTCGCTAAGGAGCGTTATGCCGGCGCGCAAACCACCCTGGTTTACGAAAATATTCCGCCGCGCAAGGAACACCCCTACGGCAATCCGTTCTTGGATCCCAACCTGGCCTTTTTTATGATCTTCAAAACCTTCCCGGATTTTGGCGGCGACCCCGACAAGTTTTGGCCGCGTTTCTGTAAATCGGTGCTCAAGGAAAACCACGGTCGCATCGTCACCGGTGGCAGCCATCGCAGTTGGCTCAAAGAACTGAAATCTCAGCTCAGCGCCAATCCCGCCACCGACCCCAAACAAAATCCCGTCGCGGCCGCCAAAGCCACCTTGGAAGCCCTGCATCGCCGCATTAGCCTGACCCACATTCTCACGCCCGAGCAGTTAACGGCGTTCCGCAATCAAAAAGAACGCAGCAACCCCCAATTGGAACACTGTTTCCGCGACGGCTGGGCGACGGCCGACCAAATTACCCATATCTTCATTAAATCACTGCGCGATTTAGGTATTAAGGAAAAGCTGGTTTTCACCAACTCGCTGGACGAACCACCGCTGCGCCCCGGCGAGCTCAATCCCTTTTCATTTAGTTGGTGGATGCCGTTGGTATTGGTGGAACATGGCCAAGAAAAAGCGATGTTTTGTGCCTGGCGCCCCTCTTTGCCCGCCGGCTACCTGCCCGCCGATAAACAAGGTCTGCCCGCACTGATTGTCGACCCCAAGGGCTGGAATCACAGTTTCGGTCAAACCCTGATGTACGGGCCCAAGGCCAACCAACAACAGACCACTTACGAAGCCGTTTTTGCCGAAGACGGTGCTTACACCGTGGCCATGGAACAAGTCGGCACCGGTTTCTACAACGCCGTCAACAGTTTCAATTACTATTCCTTAACCGATAGCGAGCGCGATAACTTGCTGCACGAACGTTGGCAACGACGCTTCGGCGACCAGTTCCAAATTGACGGGGTCACGATTGAAGGCGACCGCGACCTGCAAAAACTGACCACGATCAAGGTAAACGCCAACCTCACCATGAGCACCGATTCCGAATGGATCTCGATCAACCCATTCCCCGGCAGCTTCATCGACCTTTCTTCACCGCTGATGTGGCAGCCTGACCGCACCGAACCCCTGGTTTTGGATCGGCCGTTTTATCAGGTTGACACCATGCATTTGAAACTCGCTAACGGCTGGGCCCTCAAGGGCAACCCGAGCTGGAAAAAAGCCAACGAAATCGGTTCGGTTACGTTTGTCGCCGTGCAAGAGGGCGACACCGTCACCATTCAACGCGTCGTCCAACTCAACGGCCACCTGTTCCATGCCGACGCACAAGAGCTGCTGCGTGTCTACTTGGCCTGGATTGAAGAAGTCGAAATGCAACAAATCGCCATCGCCAATGGAGGTGCTTAATGTCGACCCTCATCAAAACGCCTCTTTGGCTCCTTGCTCTGTTTTTACCGACCGCCCTGTTTGCCCAATTCGGTGCAAGCCTGCCCGATTGGGCCGAGGACGTCCTTGCTCAGGCCGACCAACTGCCGCAACCACCGGCTGACGCCGATATGTGGCGCTTGCTCGATGAAACCATCATGATGCCCGACGACAAAGGCCGTATCCTCGTGCAACGTCGCGTGGTGCAGCAAGTTTTGACGGAAGCCGGTGTCGACAGCGCGGCGACTTTTGCCGTCGACGGTGATCCACAGGTCACCAAAATCAAACGACTCAAAGGCTGGCACCGCAACAGCGCGGGCAAGGTCGTCAAACTCGATCGTAACCGCGTATGGACGGTGAGCCAAGCCGAACTCAACAAGCTGACCCACGAGGCAACCACACTGGCACAGTTCGAGAAAGTGGGTCGTGGTTCGGTGGTTGTTTTTGAAAGTAAAGAGCAACGCGAAACCATGTTCGGTCACGATGTGGTGTTCCTGCTGGGTGATTTCCCGATTGCGCAACGATCGGTAGAGGTACGTCTGCCAGGTGCTGAGCTGATTCCCGTCAACTTCGAGAGCTGGCAAATCGACCACAGCCTGACCGCGTCACGACTGCAAGCCAAGGCCACGCCGGGCATTCAGCGCGAGTGGATGACGGCCGACAGCGGCTATTACCTGCCTTATCTTTTGGTGAACTACGATGCCGGCGACGAAACCCAGGCACCATTGACCGATTGGGTCGCCTTTGGTCGCTGGTACAACAAGCGATTCCACACGGCAAGCGGCGCAACCGGCACAGCCAAGCCAATGGCCTCGCCCGACCAGCTCGCCGCAACCTATGCAGCCCAACAAAAATCGGTCAGTTATCGCCAACGTTATCTGACTCCTGGTCGCGGCTGGATTCCCGCCGAAGGTGCCGCCGTCCAACGCCGCAAATATGGCGATTGTAAAGACATGGTTTCGTGTTTGACGGTTTCCGCCGCCGAAAAACAGGTGGCTGTTTATCCAACCTTAACCATGATTAGCGGCGACTACTACCCACATGCCGAGGTACCGGTTTCACCGTTCAGCTTTAACCACTTGATTGCCGCCATTCCGTTGCAGCAAAGCATGGGTCTGGCTGCCGAGGTCACCATCGGCGACCAGCATTTCTTGCTGGTGGATCCCACCGATAAAGGCACGCCGTTTGGCAGTTTGCCGGCCGATTATCGCGGCCGCCAAGTGTTGGTATGTCTGCCCAGCGGCGGTGCTTGGGTAGCCGTTCCCGACAGCGCATTGGAGCAGGAATCGCTGGATGTGAAAATCGTCGGCAGACTTGACCAGTATTTCACCTTAGGTGGCAGCATGATCATCACCAGCCACGGCAACGCCTTGGGCCTGCGCACGACCAGCGGCAATCACCATACGGAAGAAGTGGAATGGTTGATTCGCAGGGGTTTAAACCTACCAGGCGCCGCCAAGATCACCATCGTGACCATTGATCGCGCCAACCCGGCCGTGGTCCAAACCACCTGCCAAATCAGTTGGCCTAGCTTTTTGCGCCATGATGCCGACGGTTACCGTTTGCCGGCCGGTATTGTGCCGGCCTCCAAACCGCAACTGGAAGACCGTGGTCGCATCCGGCAACAAGCGGTTCGCGTCCCCAGCCAGACAGCGATCACCTGGAACCTGTCGTTAAAAACCCCGCACGCACTGGTCCCGGGCCAATCGGAACAAACCTGGACCGACAACACGCGCGCCTTTACCTGGAAAGCAAGCGGCGGCGATACACTGTCGATTGAATACCACCAAGCAGGCCGGAAACGTTTGTTTCCGAAACAGGAACTGCAAGCGGGCATCGACTACTGGGAAAACTACCGCCGCAACTACAACCCGTTTTACTTAACGGCAACCTTGTTCCGCGAGAGCGATCCCTAAACCCAACCCATAACAAGGCAAACGCGGGCGGCAACCTAGCGTCGCCCACCGATCAAAAGGCACCTAGTTAACGCCTGGGTGCCTTTCTTTTTCCTGCCGCACCAGGCGGTCGCCAAAAACATTTTTCCCTTTTTTTAATAATTAACGCCCTTCACCCCTGATTCCGCAAAGTAATCGCCACAGCAAAACGGTTCGGCATAAGCCCAAGGGCTGCCATCACTCGGTATTCCCGAGTCTAGCCCCGCTACGCCAAGTATCATGCAGCGCTACTTCAGAGTAGATTTAACGACGCGTATGATTATTTTGCTATTTCTTCATTTGACCATTGCGACAGAAATTTTCTTTTTTTACGGCTATATCTAAAACCATGATGTTTTCACAACCACTAACTCTTTAAGATGGTTTTTCGCCTCGCTCGTAGGCGAACCTACTTGACCCGACGCCCAAGATTCTTTCAACGTGGCCGGCGAATCATGACCGGCGATCGTCTTTTTCTCTGTTCTCGACCTCGTTCCCTTTTTCATTCTTTCAAGATGTCATTTTGTTACCTCCGAGGAGAACTCTGTGTTTCGTTCACTCTTTTTTCTATGGTGTGTTTTCACCCTCCCGCTAGCCGTACTTGCAAAAGTCCCGCAGTACGGCGAGCCGATTCCAGCGCAAGCCTGGGAGGTTGAAAGTGATCCCGCGCGTGGCATTCAAGACGCCGCTTATTTGGAACACTACACCCAACTCAAAGGCGCCAAGGCGCGCCATTACCGGTTAATTCGAATATTGAGCGAGGAAGGCAAAAAAGCGGCCGCCTTTGCCATTAACCGCAAGATTATCTTAAAGATGCGCGGGCGCGTGATCGAGCGTGACGGCACAGTTACTCCTTTTGAACGGGGCGAGGACTTCGTGGATATCACGACCTACCGCTGGCGTTTTTTCAAAGATCGCTCAAGATTGCTCATCCCGCCAGGCCTCAGCGACGATTGCATCGTCGAGTTGGAGTGGGAAACACGCGCCAACTCGGGCCTTGAGAAAGATCGTTGGGCTGCATATTCATTCATTCGCGAACCCTACTTTTGTTTGAGAAAAGTGATTGATATAAGCGAGTTTCACACCAAAATTTTGCCTCGTACCTGCATCTATTACCGTCCGTCGCCGACCTTAAATGCGAGCCAGGTTAAGAGCTCGAATACAGCGCTGTACCTCGAATATTCAGAGGTCGAGCCCTATCGCGTCCACCCTTTTGCGGGTGATTTAATGGAACCCAATGCCGCCTATGTTTTGATGTTTCGCACCTATTTCCAAGGCTACGAGAAAGCCGATGATCTTTGGTCAAGGTACTGCAAAAGCTCTGTTCGCAACTACTACTGGAAATTTCAAGGCAGTAGCAGTCACCGTGCCTGGCTCAAGACCTTGCGTGCCGACTTGGAAGCCAACCCGGCAACCCATCCTAAAAAGAACCCTGTCGCGGCGGCGAAGCATACGTTGGAAGCGCTTCAACAACGCATTAGCACCACGGCGTTGCTCACAGCCGATGAGCTCGAGGAACATCGAGATACCAGGACCCGATTTGTCCCCAATATGGAACGCAATTTCCGCGATGGACGCGCCACCCCCAAGGCCTTCACCGGCATCTACCTCCATACCCTGCGTTCATTAGGCATTAAAGAAAAGCTCATTTTTACCAGCAGGGACCCGCGTGTGCCGTTCAACCCGGCAGAACGCTACACTGGCGCATTGGACCTTTATCGGCCACTGGTGCTCGTCGAACAAGGCGACCAAAGTGCTGTTTTTTGTCCCTGGCAGTCGGCATTGGCCGCCGGCCAATACCCTAGCAACATGCAAGGCCGGCTCGGCCTTATTGTCGACCCCCACGACCGCTGGCGCCACCGCTTCGAGGTAACGCCGGTTTATGGTCCCGAAACCAATCTCTCGCAAACAACCTACCAAGGCAGCCTCGCCGAGGACGGCACCCTCCGTTTCCAACTAAAAAAAATTGGGACCGGTAATTTCAACAAAACACAAACCCAACGCTATTACTCAATGACTGATGAAGAACGCGAACGTCAGTTGCGCGAAACCTGGCAATGGCGTTTGGGCCAGGAATACCAGCTAAACGATGTTCAATTGGACGGGCACCACGATGCCAATCAACTGGCAGTGGTCAACTTAAGTGCGCAACGCCGGCTCAAACCCAGCGCCGATTGGTTGCCGATCACACCTTTTCCCGGCAGTAGGATCGATCTTCACTCGCCGGCTCAGTGGTACGAAAACCGAACCGTCCCCATTCTCCTAGAGCAATCCTTCCGTCATGTCGACACACTGATCCTTAAGGTGCCTACCGATTGGCAGCTAAGAGGCCGGCCCCGGTGGCAGAAAACCAATCAGGTCGGTAGCGTGACCTTCCTGGCAACTCAAGATGGTGACACGGTCACGGTTCAACGGGCTGTAACGCTGACAAGCCATATCCTAGAGGCGGAAAAGCAGGAACAACTGCGCTTGTTTCTGGCCTGGGTTGAGGAAGTTTCCATTCAACAAATCGGCGTTCTCAAAGGAGGTGCCTAATGCGCCAGGCCATCAAAAGAACCTTCACGCTTATCCTGTTTTGCACCGCACCACTCCTATTGGCCCAATACCAAACAGACCTACCCAAGTGGGCCGAAGACGTGTTGCGCAGAGAAAGTGAATTCCCGCAACCAGCCAAGGACGCCGATATTTGGCGCTTGCTGGATCACACCCTGATCTCCGTGGCAGTCAATGGCGAAGTGCACATTCAGAGGCGCGTCGTCCAGAAGGTGTTAACGGAAAGCGGCACCCACATGGCCTCGCTTTTTCAGGTTCAAGGCAAAAGTAAAAGTACCGACATCAAACGTTTAAAAGGCTGGCACCGAAGGCCCTCGGGCAAAGTCGACATTCGCGACAGGGCCGATACTTGGTCACTGGTGGAGGCCGACCCAAATCGCATCACCCAGGACGAAACCACGACGACCACGCTGCAGAACGTCGGCCCAGGATCGGTCGTCGCCTTCGAAAGTCGGGAAACAAGCCCGTCCTTATTTTCCAAAGACATTGTTTTTGTGATGGAAGCCTTCCCGATTGCCGAACGCATCGTTGAAATCAATGGCGCAGGCGGCACCATTACCCCGGTTCATTTCGAGACCTGGCAGTTGGATGCCACGCGCCAGAAAAACCGTCTGATTGTTCGCGGTACGCCCGCGCTGCGGTACGAGCGTTTGACCGCCGACACCGGCTTCTACCGTCCCTATGTATTGATTGGTTGGCACCATTCCCAACACGACACACAGCTAAAAGACTGGACCGCTTTTGGCAGTTGGTACAATCAAACCTTTAATTCGGCGGCCGGTCTCAGCGGCGAAGCCAAGCCCTTGGCGGACATCGAAGTGCTAGCCGAAACCTATCGCGAACAGCAGGAGGCCTTGAGCTACCGCCAACGTTATCTCGACCCGGATCGCGGTTGGATTCCGGCCGCCGGCACCGAAGTTATGCGCCGCAAATACGGCGATTGCAAAGATATGGTCGCCTGTTTGAGCTATTCGGCGGAACGTCGACAGATCACGGTTTTGCCTACCTTGACCATGATCCAGCGCGACTTTTATCCCTTGCCGAACATGCCGGTCTCACCTTACTACTTCAACCACCTGATCGCCGCCGTGCCGCTCGAGCAAAGCCTGGGCTTACCCGCCGAGGTCATCGTCGACAAGCAACGATACCTCCTGGTCGATCCCACCGCGAAAGGCACGCCGCTGGGCCACTTGCCGGCCGATTATCGCGACCGTCAGGTATTGATCTGCCGTCCCGAAGGGGGTGTCTGGGTTGCGGTTCCAGATGCGGCGGCCGAGGAGGCCGAGGTCGATATCAAAGTGATAGCGCGCCTTGACAAGTACCTCACCTTGGGTGGCACGCTGTTGATTACCAGCCAAGGCAATGCGCTGGGTTTGCGTTCCAGCACGGCCCCACACTTTAGCGACCTGATTGCCAACCGCATTCGCCGCGGTCTTGATTTGCCCGGCTCTGTGACGATGAAGGTGATCACACTCGACCGGAGCGAACCAGGCGTGGTCAAAGTAACTTGCCAGGTGAGCTGGCCGAGTTTCCTGCGCCACGACATTGATGGTTATCGCTTACCGACCAATATCGTGTCGCTAACGCTGGATCAATTGGAAGAACGCGCGTATACCCGACAGCAGGCGATTTGCCTGCCGGCTCGCCCCACCGTCACCTGGCGTTTATCGCTAAAAACGCCACAGCCGCTGGAACCGAGCAGCAACGATCAAACCTGGGGCGATGCAACCCGTGCCTTCTCATGGAAAGCAAGCGGCGGCGACATGCTCAAGCTTGAATTCAGTCGCAGCGGAAACAAACGCATTTTCGGCAAGTCGGATATCCCGGCGGGCCTGGCATACTGGGAAACCTATCGTGCCAACTACAACAGGTTTTTTCACGCGGCAACGCTGCTGAGCAAACGCAGCGATGCCAAAGACGCAAACCCATCGGGCCGGCCGTAAGGTGGAACCTGAACGGAGCGATTCTTGGCGGCGAAATCGCACAACCAGTTGGACGCCAATGCCTCGTGAAAATGTTCACCGTACTTACCAGTATGCCTGTGCTTTTTCCTGGACGTTTCGTACCAACGCTTGACGTTTCCTGCGTCAAACCTTAACGCAGGAAACGTCAAAATTTGTGCGATTACATCCACCCAACTCGCTCAGTTTAGGTATAAACCAGTGCACGACCTTGTGCTAGCAAGAGGTCAATATCACAGTTCAGAGCAGCGATTTTCTATTTAAACTCATGTTGTCAATAATTCTGTTGCAAATCTAACATGACTTTAGTAAAACCGATCGACCGATTTTAAGCTCATGACATACATGAAACAGCTCTCAATTGTCGGTAAGACATCAAGCCTGAAAACATTGACCACTTTCAATTTTTCAGATTTCACGAATACCGATTAACACATTAAGCAACGACGCTCGCTAAAATCCCTACAGATAAAAGGCCTTTATATGAAATGGTTTATCTTTACATTCTTTTTGATGACGCTTGTCCCGGGCCTCACGGCGACCGACAACGGTTTTGAGCCGCCAACCTACGGGCTCCCTATTCCTGAAACGGCCTGGCAGGTCCGCCAAGACCCGGAGCGGGATCTCTTCGACGCCGCTTTTTTGGTTCACTACACCAGCTTTGAGAATCAACACAATCGCCATTATCGCCTTATTCGCATTCTCAGCGAGCAAGGCAAGGCGGCAGCCGAATTTCTCCATGACAGTGAAACACTTTCAGCCGTTAAGGGCCGCGTGCTTTACCCAGACGGAACGGAACTTGGCTTTGATTCAACCGCCGATTTTGTCGAAATTCTCACCTACCGCTCACGACGCAAAAAAGTAAAAGCGACAATTTTGATCCCACCAGGGCTCACCACTGATTGCCTTGTCGAAATGGAGTGGTTTGAGGCGGCGGATTTAGGTCTTAAAAAGGACACCTTTTTCAAACGATTCGATATTCGTGACGACTACTACTGCCTTTCTAAAACATTCGATATGGGCGTCAAAGACGTTCCGGAAGGCAAAACACTCGCATGGGTGACTCAAAAACCCAAAGAGCCGATAACGTTGGCTTTGCAAAACTCAAGAACGAAAACACCAACCTTTACTTTCAATAATATCCCGCCACGGAAGAGCCACCCTTTCGGTAACCCTAATCAGGCACCCAATGCCCATTCATTTATTGTTTATCGTACCTTACCATTTACAGCCAGCACATTTCTTAGAGGAAAACCGGTACCGGATTGGAACGGTGATTATGTCGTTTCATTTCCCACTGACATACAGCTCATTGCCCGCATGATTACCTATCATTTCGATAATCCAGATACGAATAAAGCCATGCGCGTTTTTTCAAAAGAAGTCAAGCACATGCTGACCAAGGAAGCCGGTGTAGATCTTAAAAAGGAACCGATCCGAGCCGCCAAACTAACCCTGACCGCCCTCCATGAAAGAATCAGTGTTTCCAACCGCTTAAACGCAGAACAACTGATCATGTTCCGCAACAAAAAAGAGAAAAAGCCGTCCAATCTCAAGCCTTGTTTCCGCAACGGTTGGGCCGATCCTTTTCAGATAAACCTCATCTTCGTGTGGTTACTGCGCGAGCTCAATATCCAATTCCAGTTTGTTTATGCCAATCCCGTCACCAGCCCCCCCTACAAGGCATCCGAAAAGACGCCTTTTTCATTTGACTGGCGGATGCCGCTCATCATGGTCAAAGAGCCACAACAGCGCGCGATGTTTTGTGCTTGGCGTCCAGAGTTTGAACCAGGAATGCTGCCGAGTGAGCTGCAAGGTACAGCGGCTTTGGCGGTCAATCCCTACCGCCGTTTTTTTCATGTCGACACCGATACCCCACATTTCGGCGCGACGGCCAACCAACTCGAGACCCATGTCGACGCGGAACTTAACGAAAATGGCTCCTGTCGCCTGCGCCTTACCCAGACCGGAACCGGGGTAAACAAGTCTCGTATGGTGCGTGCATTGCACCACCTTCGAGAAGAAGAACAGGGCCCATTTTTACGACGGCATTGGAAACGCCGGCTGGGGAACAACGTCGAACTGCTGGACGCGCAAGCAACGCCGATTAAGGATTTAAAAGACGCCGTTACGCTCACAGTGGACGCCCAAATTGATCATGACGAAGCGCAAAATTGGTTCGAAATCGATCCTTTCCCCGGTCTTTTCGTCAACCTCCCCCAACCAAAAATGTGGCCCGCGGACCGCACCCAGCCCATTGTGCTGGATTACGCCTTTGTCCAAACCGAAACCATGACGCTCAGGGTCCCAAGCGGCTGGACCCTCAAGGGCAAGCACCATCGACACCGAGAAAACCGCGTGGGCACCGTCACCTTCGAGGCCAACCAAGAAGGCAACGTGATCAGGGTTCAACGAACCCTCACCTTGACCGACAATCGTCTCGAGGCCGAGGCCGAACCCGACTTACGGTTCTTTCTAGCATGGGCCCGCGAAGCCAATTTGCAGACCATCGCCGTCGCCAAAGGAGACGCCCAATGATTCGCCGAAACTTTCTGGTGCTGAATGCCCTACTCGTTTTAGCCTGCCAAGTTTTGCCCGTCCGCGCCGGCGCCTTCCCCGCCTGGGCCGAGGCCGTCCTCCAAGAGACCCAGTTGCTCGTGCCTCCGGACGACACCGATATGTGGCGTATTCTCGACCAAACGGTTATTGAACCCGGGCCTAAAGGCAAAATCAAAGTCAAACGAAGAGTGGTGCAACGAGTCATTAACGAGCAGGGGGTTGCCGCCGCCTCGATGTACCTGATTGACGGCAACGCCGACACGACCAAGATCAAACGCCTCAAGGGATGGCATCGCAACAGCTTGAACCGGGTTGCCACATTGGATCGCCAAAACATTGTTACGGTTAGCCAAGCGGAAATCGATAAGCTATCCCACGATGAGGCAACCATCGCCGTATTCGAGAAGGTTGGCCCCAACTCCATTGTGGCTTTCGAAAGTTACGAAATACGCGAAACCCTGTTCCCTCAGGACCTCGTCTTTATGCTCGGTCACTTTCCCATTGCGAAACGCATCATCGACGTACGCCTGCCCACCGCCCAGATTACACCGACCCATTTTGACGCATGGGGATTGACCCCAACCATCAACGATAACAGCCTAACCCTCTTGCAAACCCCGGCGATCCAATCGGAACCCTTAGTCCCCGACAGCCCGCTCAGCTTGCCGCATATCATCATTAATTTCCAGGATCCTGAAGCCGCGACCATTCCGCTCGATCAGTGGTCAACCTTGGCCGCGTGGTACTACGAAACCTTTGCGGCGGCATCGGCCGCGCCCCAGAAAGTCCACGCCCTCAGTGATCTCGCCATTCTTGCACCGATCTACAACCAACAGATCGACACCATAACCTACCGTCAACGCTACCTCACCCCGGCACGGGGCTGGGTGCCCGCCTCGGGGGAAGAAGTACAGCGACGCAAATACGGCGACTGTAAAGACATGGTGGCGGGCTTGCGTTACCAAGCCGGCCACGCCGGCGTCAGTGTCCTACCGGTTTTGGCAACCGTCTTTCGCGAAGAATATCCCAATCAAGACGCACCGGTTTCCTTTGCGACCTTCAACCACCTTATTGGCGCAATACCACTGACACACAGCTTAGGACTCGCGGCGGAAGTTTCCGTCGGCACACAACGTTACCTCTTGGTCGACCCGACCGCCAAAGGCACCCCCCTGGGTCGATTGCCCGATGCTTTTCGCAATCGTCACCTTTTACTTTGCCTGCCGGACGATGGTCGTTGGGTTGCCGTGCCGGAACAAGCATTCGAAGAACAGAAACTTGATGCCAAGGTAATGGGGAGCGTTGATGAGAACAACACCCTGACCGGTGGAATCATATTCACGAGCCGTGGTAACGCACTCGGTTTGCGCGATGCGAGTGACGTCCCCGACCTAGAAGAGGTCGAGTGGGCCATTCGCCAGGGTTTCGATATCCCTGGCTCAGCGATTTTAAACGTCGCACCGTTGCAATCCCCAACATCCGACCAGATTCAAATCATCTGCCAAGTCCAATGGCCGAGCTTTATTCGCTATGACGCCGACGGCTATCGTCTGCCAACAGCGATTGTCCCTTTGAAAAAGAGGGTGCTGGAGAAACGCGGGCGCCCACGTCAGCAAGCCATTCGCGTCCCCCGACTCACGCCCACGACCTGGCATATCACCATCAAAAACCACCAAGCCCTCGCCCCCGGCGCAACCCATACAGAATGGAGCGACGGCACACGCTGGTTCTCCTGGCAAGCCGAAGCCGGACCGCACCTCAATGTGACATTTTTCCAAAAGGGACACACCCGTATTTTCACCAAACAAGAGCTGGCAGCGGGTCTCGCATACTGGGAAAACTATCGCAACAACTACAATCCGTTCTATCGCGAGGCAACCTTGTTCCGGGCAATCCATCCCTAAGCGATGACGGGCAGAGGCAACCGACACAGAGACGGGTGATCGAACCCGATCCGGGAAAAAGTGATCGTGCAGCAAGGCGTCAGGTTGGTTCTATAAAAAAGAAAACTAAGGCGTGCTGGGGGTTTACCCGCCGAAGCGGCAACACGCCGAATCAGGGCACCGTGGTTTAACCGCGGTGCTTTTTCACTTTGCGAAAACGTTTCATTTCAGCGCTGTACGTTTCACTTAAACGCACACCCTGACCGTCCAAAACAATGATGTCGCGGGCCAATAGCCCGTTCATCAGGTCTTCAACGGTTTGGGGGTCTTCTTGGTAAGCCCGCGCAAATGAGTCACTGCAATCGGCAAGGGTTCCTGGGTAGAAACCGCCAATCTGAGCGAGCAACTCGAGAATCTTTTGCTCCATAGACCAACTACCTCCTTCGAAAAAACAAAATTTTCAATAAATTCATTTTTAAAAACGCCCAAATCAAGAGTCTCTAAATCAAAAATCTAAAAACTATAATCGGCCAAGCGGAATATCAACCTAACTTTTTTTTGGCGCATCCTGTGACAAAGGCGCGGCTCTAGCATACAAGATACCATCCAACTTTATCCACTTCTTAAAACAAACAAAGATAACTTTACAGGTTTCACTACCAGACAACCCGACCAATGCGCGCAAGGCGCGACCTGGGCACGACCCGAACTGACCCATGACGGTATAATCGGCGCAGACAAAAACTCATCAAATGGAACCTTGGACCCGTTGAGGTTTATGGGATAATGGCCATTATCTCGAGACCGAAACTGAAGCATGCCAACAGTTCGCGGCGATTTTTGCCGCGACACATGAAACCAACCGTTGCACTCCAACGGAACCAATCCGGCGCTCGCCTCATCTCACACCAACCCGTTTTATTCCAGAACCCTGGACAAAACGCAACGCCCGAACTACCACATTTTTGGGTTCGCTTCCGCGCGCGACCACAACAGCCATCGGATTCGCCGCCTAAAGCCTGTTCCAGCTCAAGCGCAGCAGGCGGCCGACGATTCGTGTAGATCACCCCATGACTTCATTGCAAACCGTTTTTCGACCAGCGTTGGTTTTCGCGATCTTGGTTCCGCTTTATTTCGGCGCCGAACCAAAGGACGACGCACGCCCACAAACTTCACCCTGGCGCCAGAAACAACTGAAGTTCAAGTCCTACACCAACCGCGACGGCCTCTCGCAAAACTCAGTGTTGGCCATTACACGCGACCAGCGCGGTTACATGTGGTTCGGCACCCGCGACGGCCTCAACCGCTTTGACGGCTACACGTTCCGCCTTTACTACGCACTTGCCGACGACGACACAACGCTCGCCTACAACTATATACGTTCGTTACTGGCTGATCCGGACGGCGCTGTTTGGGTTGGCACGCAAAACGGCGGCTTGAGCCGCTATGACCCCGAACAGGCTTGCTTCCAATCTTTTTCCACCGAATCCGCCCATCCGATGCGCCTGCCGGGTAACCACGTAAGCAGCCTGGCCCTGGACCTGGAAGGCAAACTATTGATTGGCACCGATCAGGGCCTCGCCAAACTCGATTGGCAAGACCAAACCATTACTCACCTCCCCTTCGTTACCGATCCCAACGACAACCCACTCGACGAAGACACCCGCTTCATCACCGCCCTACAACCCAATAAACACGGTGGTTTGTGGATTGGCACACGCAACGGCCTCCTGTTACGGGATCAGAGAGGGGGCATTGAACACTTCCGTTTTGGCCTGGCGCCGGAAGAGGTCGGTCCCTATGTTCGGGCGCTGGCCTGCGACGGAGACGGTCATTTATGGGTTGCCACCGGTCGCGGGGTGCACGTCTTCGACCCAGTCACGCGCCATTACAGAACCTACCTCGCCGATAAAACCGACCCCGACAGCCTGAGTTATTCAGAGTCCTTCACGCTGCTTGCCGATTCGAAGGGCAACATGTGGGTGGGCACGCACCACGGCCTCAATCGCTACGACCCAGCTCGCGACGGGTTTGAAAAACACTATCATCGTAATTACCTGCGCGACAGTTTAAGCAGCAATGAGATTTGGTCGCTGTTTGAAGATCCCCAAGGCAATCTTTGGGTGGGTACCTACAGTGGCGGCATCAATCTTTACTCACCCCTACGCAGCCGTTTCACCCACTTCCAACACGACCCCGAGGATCCAGACAGTCTGGGCGGCCGCGAAGTGTGGTCGCTTTTCGTCGATCGTGAACGCGTGCTTTGGGTCGGAACTTATGAAGGCGGACTCTCGCGATATCACGCGGACGAAGGCCGTTTTAGCCATATTCAACACGACCCCGAGGATCCCAAAAGCCTCGGGGGCGACAGCATTTGGGCCTTAAATGAAGATCGCGACGGCCGACTCTGGGTCGGCACACGCATGAACGGAATCAGCGTGGGCAGTCCCACCGAAGGTTTCCGCAAATATCGAGCGGATAGCGACAAACCCGGCAGCTTGCCTTCCAACCGCATTTACCGTATCCTGCGCGATCAACAAGACCGCATGTGGGCGGCCACCCGCGAAGGTCTAGCGCGGTACCGAAGTGAAAGTGATGACTTTGCGGTTTTCCGCCACAATCCCCAACAAGCCGACAGTCTTGCGAACAACCGCGTCTATCACCTTTACTTGGATCGTCGACAGCGGCTCTGGGCCGCAACCCTCAACGGTCTGAGCCTGCTCAACAAGGATGAGCGCAGTTTTACCAATTTCCACAACCAAGCGGATCAACCTCAGTCCCTTAGCAACAACGTCATCTCCGCCATGTACCACGACGCCGAGGGCAATTTTTGGGTCGGCACTTATCAGGGTGGTTTGAACAAATGGCCGGCGCGGGCGTTTGAAGACGGACAACCAACATTTCAGCGATTCGGGCACAAGCAAGGCCTCCCCAGCGAAACGATTTACGCGGTCGCCGGTGACCGCGACGGCAAGTTGTGGATGAGTACCAACCAAGGTTTGGTGCGTTTTGATGATCGGACCGGCCAATTCCGCAGCTTCACCTCGGCCTCCGGCGTACAAGACAACGAATTTAAGAACGGCTTTTTCAAGGACGCCCAGAGTGACACGCTGTTCTTCGGCGGCATCAACGGCTTCAACGCCTTTGTGCCAGGTACCCTGCCGGAAAATAGCCAACCCCCACCCGTCGTCATTTCAGAATGCACCGTGACCCGCTTCACCGAAAAAATCACCGTCCCTCTGCGCGTCGGTCAAGCGCTGGAGTTCGGATACAACGACCAGGCTATTAACTTGGAACTGGCCGTGCTGGACTATACCGATCCCAAACACAATCAATACGCCTACCGCCTCGAGGGCTTGCAAGACGAAACGATTGAGCTGGGCCACCAACGCCTGCTTTCCTTTGCCAACCTGCCCAGCGGCCGTTACAAGCTTCATATTTACGGCGCCAACAACGACGGCGTATGGAACCAAACCGGCACAACCATGGACATGGTCATTCAGCCGCCGCCGTGGGCGAGCAACCGCGCCGTCGCGATCTACCTTCTGGTCGCAACCGCCTTGGTTTTTGGTATTTGGCGCCATCAGATCCGCCGCATTGAGGACCAAGCCCAAATCGAAAGTCTCAAACAAACCGATCAGGCTAAGAGTATTTTCATTGCCAATGTTTCCCATGAAATACGCACCCCGATGAACGGTGTCATCGGCATGGCCGACATTCTCAGCACCATGAAACTGGACCCGCAAGCACGTGAATACGTTGAAATCATTCGGCAGAGCGGTGAGTCGCTGCTGGCGATCATCAACGACATCCTCGACTTGTCGAAAATCGATGCCGATAAAATGGAGCTCGAAACCATCCCCTTTGCCCTGCGCTACGAACTCGACGGTATGATCGACCTCTTTGCCACGCAAGCCGCGAAAAAAGGTTTGCGCTTGCGCCAAATCGTGCCGCCGGAGGTGCCCAACCATTTGATCGGCGATCCGGTGCGCCTGCGCCAAGTCATTACCAACATCCTCAGCAATGCCCTGAAATTTACTCACGAGGGCGGGATCACGCTGCGCGTGCAGCTCGTCGAGCGCGCGGAAAAGCACTGCCGCTTGCGTTTTGACCTCACCGATACAGGGATCGGCATCGACCCCGAACGCATCAAAATTCTGTTCAAACCCTTTCAGCAGGTCGACTCCTCGACAACCCGCAAGTTTGGTGGAACCGGCTTGGGCCTGGCGATCAGCAAACGACTGGTGGCCATGATGGACGGCCACATCTCGGTCAAGGGTGCATTGGGCAGCGGCTGCACTTTTACTTTTGACGCGCGCTTCCAATTGGGTACGGCATCCCTTGAACGCAGCGAGTGTCGCGGCCAGACGGTCCATTTATGGGAACCAGATAGCGCGGAACGGGAAACGGCAACAGCGATTCTAACTTACTTGGGTTACAGCGTAGTTGCCTGCAAGCAACTGGATGCACAAGGCTACCCCCAACCTACGACAACGGCATCCTCCCCACCCTCACTGCTTTGGTGGGGCATCAGTGACAATCCCAACCATCAACGAGCACAGGACGCGCTCCTGCACGGCGCGCTCACCTTCCCTCATCCAGTGTTAATAAGCAGCGAACGCGATCCACGCGGCCCGACCACGCCGCCGTGGCTACACTTCAACCCGCGCCCCTTGCGCTTTAAAAACACGTTGGCCCTGCTGCGCTTAACACCGACGGAAGCCCTCACTGAACCCGAATGGACGACCAAAACACGACGCTTGCTGTTGGTGGAGGATAATCCGGTTAATCAAAAAGTCGCCACCCGAATGCTCGAACAACTAGGCCTGCCCTGTGACCTGGCTGTCAACGGCAAACAGGCACTAGAAGCTTGCATCGCCGGCGACTACGACCTCATTTTAATGGATTGCCAGATGCCGGAAATGGACGGCTTGGAGGCAACGCGGCGATTGCGTGGTCAGGCAGAATTGCGGCAACCGGTGATTGTGGCGCTCACCGCCAATGCGTCTCAGGAGGATCGCGCCGCCTGTATGGACGCCGGCATGGACGACTTTTTAACCAAACCGATTAAACGCAGCCAACTGCATGGGGTCCTGGAGAAATGGCTGGAAACGGAGCAGCCGAGGATCGCGACCCAGGTCCCGGCCGGCTCGGGTTAGCGCTTTCGCCCTTTTAGGGCTGAAAACCAACCACGCGCGCTTTTGGCATTTTTGGGTTCATCGCGATCTCTGTTGGCGACCTCGCCACCCTGCTGATAGGCGTCCAAATCCGCGATCACATCGGCAAAACTTTGGTAGCGTTCATCCAATGATTTGGCCAAGGCGCGGTCGACAATGTCGGAAAGCGGCTTGGGAACAGCGTCGTTGAGGCGAAAACAAGGCACCGGTGTTTCCATGAGAATGGCCTCGTAAATCTGTTGTTCGGTTTTGCCTTCAAACGGGAGTTTGCCACTGAGCAGCTCGTAAAGCACGACGCCAAACGACCAAATATCGGCTTGGTGGTTGACCTGTTCGCCTTCCGCCTGTTCCGGCGGCATATAGGCCATGGTGCCGAGGACCGTGCCGGGATTGGTGAGCGGCGGATGGTCAAGTAGCTTGGCGATGCCGAAATCGACGATTTTGAGGGTACCGTCGCCGTCAAACATGATGTTGCCAGGTTTAATGTCACGATGAATGATCTGGCGCTCGTGGGCAAAAAGGAGGCCCAACGCCATTTCTCGCGCCACCCTAATGATGTCGGTTAAGGGCAAACAACCTTGACCCATGCGGTCCTTGAGGTTGCCGCCGGAGTAATAGGGCATCACCATAAACATTTGCCCGTCCGGCGTTTCATTGATGGTGTGAATCGAGCAGATGTGCGGGTGGTCGATAGAGCCGGTTGCTTCGGCCTCGAGAAAAAAACGCTGCCGGCCGGTATCGTCAATATCAAAAAAGGGTTTAAAACATTTGAGCGCAACGATGCAGTCCCGTTCGGTATCGCGAGCGCGGTAAACAACACCCATGCCGCCGTCACCGATCTCTTCGAGGACCATAAAATGACTCACCATTGCGTTCAACTGAAACATAAGCCGCCCGGTTGAGGAAACCCCGTCCTTCAAGCGCTACCCGAAGCGCCGCCAATTCAGCGAGAACAGGCCGTCAAACACGCTCATTGTACCTCATGCACGATGGCATTACCCGTGAAGATTACCCGTACATTATATATATGAACGCGAAACAGGCATCGTCTACGGACGGCGTGAACCGGGCCGACCCGTAGAAAAGGGTCCTTGCGTGTTCGCGCGAGGACCCTCGATAGGTTGGCAATGGGTAACCACTGAGAAACCTAAGCGGCCGCGTCCAAATCGTCGAGGAACCGACCCAAGATGCGTTGCATTTGGTCAAATTCAATCAAAAAGGCATCGTGGCCGTGGATCGAAGTGATCTGATCGTAGCGACCTTGCGGCATCATGGCCGCCATTTGGCGCTGGTCGGCATCGGGATAAAGCAGATCGGAATTAATGCCGACACACAGCGACGGTACTTGAATCCGTTGTAAAACGTCGGCAAGGCTGCCGCGACCGCGAGTGATGTCATGGGCGTCCATGGCGCGACTGATGGTCAGATAGCAATTCGCATCAAAGCGGTTGACGAGCTTCTGACCTTGGTAACGCAGGTAACTTTCGACGGCGAAGCGGCGTTGCCCTTCGAAGGGATCATCGAAGTTTTTGTCACCGGCGTCGGCCGAGCGGTCGAAATTTTGGTTGTAGGAATCGTAGTGTCGGTAAGACAACATGGCGACCATGCGCGCCAGCGCAAGGCCGCGTTTGGGCTGGCGATGGTAACGGCCGCCGAGCCACTCTGGATCGGAAGTAATCGCGACACGGGCCGCTTCGTTTAAACCAATCGCCCAATCGGAGTGGCGCACAGCGGTAGCGATGGTCGCGATGGCGCCGACACGTTCAGGGAACAGGAGCGCCCACTCCAAGACCTGCATCCCACCAAGCGATCCGCCAATCGCTAAAGCGAGCTGTTTGACCCCCAATTGGTCCAGCAACGCTTTTTGTACCCGGACAATGTCGCGAATACTAATGGTGGGAAAATCAGGTCCGAAGGGGCGCCCCGTAAGCGGGTTGGTGCTGGAGGGACCGGTCGTCCCGTAACAGCTACCGAGAATGTTACTGCAAATGATGAAATAACGACGCGCATCCAGGGGCGCGCCGGGTCCAAATAAATCTTGCCACCAACCGGCGGGAAATTCGCCGCCGCCAGGACGAGCGACGTAGGCATCGCCGGTCATCGCGTGGCAAACCAGGACAGCATTGGAGCCGTCGGCGTTAAGTCGGCCGTAGGTATGATAGGCAACATCGACCGGTGCGAGGGTTTCACCGGACTCGAGGTGCAAGGGGGTAGATTCGTCGTAAACCCTTGCGACATGGGGGATTGGCAAGCCACGCAAGGCCAGGCTTCGGCCTGCGAAATCACAAACAGCAGTGGCCATGACAACAACCTGCAACAGCGATATGCAAGCAGCAACCAAGAATTTTTATTTCCTGCATTTGTGGGCTTTCAAAACGGTGAGTTTTTTTGGTATCATACGACGTCATGTTCGCCTCCGTGTACGTGGTTTTATGTTCAGGGGGTGACTGCACATTGGGGAATTGAGAAGAGACCAGGGGGAACGGTCTCTTCTCTTCAAATCGGCCTCAGGGGGAAACGAGGCCGTCGCCGTTGAGGCTTGCTCTGCAAGCCTCAACAGCATCCTTTGAAATTCAAAGTTTGGTTGGGTTTCAAAATGTCAAGCAACACGCGAAGAGCAGCGCAGAAATGACAAAAGCTCTTCATGGAATCAGATCCAGAAGAGCTTTACAAACGGCGTTTTATTTTCGCGTTTTACGCTCGGATCATCTTTCCCATTACGGGCAGGATGTAGCACCTGTCATGATTGCTCACCGGTTGCTAAGGTTTCATCGGGCCTGACCCCTCCACCTTTCTTGATAAGTCCGATTCAATTGTCAGTTACTTCGGTCAAAAACCTCCTGAGGTCTCCGAAATCAACTATTGGCACCAATTAAAAACGCTTTACCGGCAACTGTCAAACCCTTTTTTCTTTTTTTTAAAACGCCGCTCTGCCGGAACCCACGCACCCAACAGGCTTCTCCTTGCTTTCTCAGCCGTTTCGCGCTAAGGTCCGCGCTATTACCCGGGCGATTCCCCCCTTTTTCCGCCCGACCCCATCGCTGCGAGACCCTCTCGCCATTCTCCCCCTTCATGACTACCTACCCACCCGGCCCTCAACCCGTCGCTTGTTCGACGCAATGAGGCATGCCGTCGTCGCCGTGTTCCCCAAACACGCGCCGACCCGACCCATACTCCCAGCGGGCGATCGTTCTGTGTACCCCACACAGGCCGCTGCTGTTACGCGGTTGCCATCGCCCTCTTCCCCCCACGGAGGACCGTTCATGCTTGAATCACGCAAATGCGTTGTCTACAAATTCGGCGGTACATCAGTCGCCCATCCCGAGAACCTGGGCCGCATGGTCCAGCTCGTTAACAGTGAAACAGAACGCAGTGTGCTGCTGGTCGTCTCAGCCGTCGCGGGCGTCACCAACAACCTCGTCCGCCTGGGGGACTTACTGCAGAAATCCTCCTCGGCAGAGGCGCTTGACGAACGCCACGACCTACTCACCTCGATTGAACAACAACACCGAACCCTGTTCCCGCAGTGTGCCGAAGGTTCCTGGCTGAAAATCATCGAAACCGATTTCAACGAGGCGTTTCGCGACCTCAATAGCTGGATCGAAACGCTCTATCAACGCCGCCGTCAAGGTGGCACCGTAAACGCGGCCGACATCGACCACATTCTCTTCTACGGCGAACGCTTTTCCTCAAAATTTATCCACTCATTGCTGTTAGCCCACCAACCACCCGGCCTCGCCGAAATTAACTGGGTCGACGCGCGCAAGTTAATTGCCACCGACAACCGCCACGGCGACGCTTCGCCGCTCTGGACAGCGTCGCGCCAAAACATAAAGTCCCACCTGGCCCCCATCCTCGCCCACAGCCAAGTCATCATTACTCAAGGCTTTACCGGGTCAGCCCCAGACGGACGAACCACCACCCTGGGTCGCGGCGGTTCCGATTTCAGCGCAACTTTTTTGGCCGCCGCCGTCGATGCCGATGAAGCCCAAATTTGGTCGGATGTGAACGGCATCCTCACCGCCGACCCACGCACCGTTGACCACGTCGCCACCATCCACCACCTCTCGTACAACCAAGCCGAATCGGTGGCGCGCCTGGGTGCAAAAGTCTTGCACCCACGCTGCATCGCGCCGGTCAAAAAAGCCAACATCCCGTTGCGCGTTCGCAACACCTTCCACCCGGATCACCCCGGCACTTCGATCAACCAAAGCTTGCCGGCCGAGTTGCGCACGATCATTACCGGCAAGGAAGAAGCGTTGCTGTTCCACCAGGAACGCCCGCTCGACCAAGGCGTTGGTTGGCCAAGCGGCGAATGGCAGAAACTTCCCGGCGGTCACCCGCCCCTAGCCATGAGTTACGCGGGCCACGAGTGGACGATTGTCAGTGAAGATCTCAACGATTGGCGCGCTTGGTGGCAGGAAGGCCGCAGCACCCCGAGCGAACCCTGCGAGCCGGTGCGCCATGCGCCGGCGACGATTACGCCTTGCGCGTTCATTTACGTCATGTGTACGCGGCCGGGCGAAGGAACCGGCATCTCGGCCACAGGGCGGGCATTGCAAATTTTACAAAACGAGGACTTACTGTTCCACAGCCGCAGCGCGGATGAAACCAGCCTAGCCCTGGCAGTGCCGCGCGAGGCCTTCGACCGCACCGTGCAGCTACTCCACCTAACCCTGATCCAAGGCGAAGGCGAAACCGAACCGGCCCTCGAAGCCCTGAGCGGTTACTAAAACCCTTAAGCACCACCCACCAAGGATCAGCCGATCACTTTAACCACGACGACGGTTTGGTCGTCGTGGCGCTCAAGACCGGCACCAAAGTGATCGGTCTCCTGCAGGATAATGTCACGCATGGCGGCCGCCGAGGCTTCGGCGTGGTGGCGGATAATGTGGCAAACTCGCTCCAAACCAAATTCGCGCCGCGCTTCATTATGGGTTTCGTTGATACCGTCAGAGATCAAAACAAATACGTCGTTAGCTTCGAAGGCAATTTTGCGACCGAGCAATACGCGGTCGAACAAAGGCCCGGCATCAACGCCCAAGGCAATGCCGTCGGGTTTAATTTGGACCACTTCTTTTTGCGCGGCACGATACCACAAAAGCGGCAGGTGTCCGGCGCGAACCACTTGTAAACTCCGCATTTCCAAGTCAATTCGAACACCCAATGCCGAAATAAACGCGTGTCTGTCAAGCTGCTCATACAACAGCCGGTTTAAGCGTCGAAACAGGTCCTCCATGCTGCGGTCGTCAGAGGCAAGGGTTGAAAAAATTCCCTGGAAACGCGACATGTGCAACGCGGCCGAGGTTCCTTTCCCACTCACATCGCCGAGCACCACGGAGAAGTGTTCATCGCCGACGAGGTTATACCCGTAAAAGTCACCACCGACCTCCAGCGCGGGCAGCGAGATGCCCGCCACATCGAAGCCGGGCAAGTCGGGATCGGCCTGCGGCAAAGAGGAAAGTTGGATTTGACGGGCCAAGGCCAATTCGTGTTTAAGCCGCTCCTGAGCAGCGACCTGCTCGTACAAAAACGCGTTTTCAATCGCAATCGCGGCTTGTTTGGCGGTGGCCGCTAAAAACTGAAAATCCTTGGGGTCGTAAGTGGTTTCCGAGAGTTTTTCGCCAATCAGCAAGCCCCCGAGAAAACGCGATTTGGAAAAGATCGGATAGACATATTTAAACCCTAGAGAAACAAGCGCTTCTTTCCCTGCAGGATCGAGATAGTCCACACAAAGTTCAGCTCGGTAGGTGCGCAAATTCTCACCGAGCGCTTGGATTTGCGCCTCGACCAGAGGCGAGCTCTGTTCGTCGGCGGGTCGTGGACTCCAGGCTTGACAAGCAGGTGTGGTTTCATCCCGAAAGATAATTAAACCCAGTTGCTTGACACGCATAAAGGCCGCGATGCGCTGAACCATGCCGCCGGCCAATTCATCGAGCCCAACCACACTGGTCATCAACGAGACCAACTCGTTGGAAGCACCTTGGTGGTCATAGTCATGGCGATGGAAACGACGGCGAATGCCATTGAGCCCAAAACGCCCGGCGTAAAAAAAAACAAAACCAACACCGATCCCACACAACATGAGCAGCATGTTGTGACCAGCCATGTTTTGGGCGGAAGGGGCGACGACCCGTCCGATTTCGACAAAACGCGAGGTGAAACGAACCTGGGGTAAATGGGCGCCTAAACTGGCGAGCCACCATAGTACCGCGACAAAGACACACCCAATCAGCAGCGCCCATAAGGTAGTCACAAAAGAAAACTGGGTAACCCGGCCAATGCGCACGCCCAACAAACGGTAACGGGTAATGGTGTAGCCGTATGCAAAAAGCAAGGCAAAGAGACCTAGTGCTACCAGACTGAAGAGAAACCGCGCGGATAATTGGCCGGAAAACACGGCCACGGCAACAGTAATCACAGCAACGCTAATGCCGGTATAACGCACACTGCTTTCAAGCCGTGCATACTCAGGTGATGCGCCTTTCCGATAGATAAATCGAATCGAAAAGTGAACCAAAAACATGAGCGGTAGAAACACAATCATGGAACCGAGCCCACGCTGGGACATGCCCGCCGCGGCGGCGATTATCGCGATCAGATAATAGACGTAACGCAGCAAAGGCACCGCGAGTAAGTCACGACGTTCACGCGGAAAATAATAACTGCCATGGAACAGGGCGGCTAAACCTAAATAAAAGGCCGGCCATAGACTCAGATCACGCAACAATCGCAAAGTGGGCGCATCGAGATGGCCGCGATTGGGAAACAACAAACAAGCGATCCCGATTAAAAAGAAACCAAAAGAAAGCGGTCGGGTTGCACGTAAATAACCGCGAAAAAACGCGAGCAATAACCCCGTCGCAATCCACGCAATACCGCTGAGTTGAAACACTAGATCGAGATAAATAATGTTGAACCGGGTCATGATGACAAAGGTTTCTTTGACCTCGCCATTGCGAATAAAACGATAAGGCACGTGCTGACCCGCGATACTTCGGCGCACAAGGAAATCGGCCTGCTCCAGATTTCGGATCGGCTCGCCGTTAATGGCAATGATCAGGTCGCCGCGTCGCAGACCGGCACGATCGGAGGCGCCTTCGCGCACAATGTCGTAAATGTGCACCGCACGGGGAATTTCTTTTAAAAAATTGCGGCTCAAATCGCTTTTCTTGATGCGGTATTTAACCAATGCCCGTCGAAACTCCGGCTTTTGCACCTCGAGAACGGCCGTCTGCCACGGCTTAAGTTTGCCCAGCAAAGCATAAGCCTCGGGCGCCTTGCGCACACGGTTGCCGTTGACCGCCACCAACAAGTCCCCTTGCCGAATCGTTTTCAAATCTTCCGGCGAAAAGAATTCGTAGGTCATGTCGATGGGTTCAGCAGTGACGGGTTCCAAAAAATACAAATTCCCGGCGGCAAAACCAAAGAGGTTGTCATCGATACCGGAATTCATTTTGTTGTACAAATTCTTCAGTGAAAGGGGCAGTAAAAATAAGACGGCGGCGCCGAACACGAGACGAAACACCCAAAGCCGACGGCTTCGTTTGTTTGGTTTTTGTTCGCTGGTTTGAATCATGAACCTATCCACAAAGAGAAAAACGCAAGGGCAGCGATTGTTTGAGGCCGAGGGCTTCTTCAAGCACGAGGCGTCCCGGCTCAAAAGGCTTTACGGAATTCAGACCAATTCGATCCACCGCCAGGGCCATTTGTGCGGCAAAACCCTCGCCCGAGGGCGGCATATCACCGGCGCGCACCACATCACGCGAAATGCGCAACAACACCTCGCGCGGCAACAAGCCAATACACTCGGAACCGGTAACAGCGGAGCCGCGCGACTCGGCTAAAGCCTGGATGCGCTGGTAGACGGCCCACAACGAGACAGCCGACAAATCCATGACATTCATGGAGACTTGGGCACAATCAAACTCTTCGATGTGCCAACCGATGGCCTTAAGGCCGGGAAACGGACCGGGGTAAAACCGCCCCTTGTGGGTGCGACCGGCGCCGCGAATACGACGGGCAATGTAGCCGGCGGTTTTTTCATCGCCCCCCTTCAGATTGACATTCCAAGCAGCCATCAATTGGCGCACCCCCACGGCGGTGGCACCGCTGCGGGCAATAAATCGGGTTGGTCCAAAATCGGGAGCGAAATCAGGTTGCGCCAGTTTTTCGGCCAAACCCTCGTACTCACCGCGACGAATTTCAGCCAGCGATACGCGCTGTGTGGTTTCCGCGGCCAAACCGTAGAGGTAAACCGGATAGTCGAGTTCTTTGCCAATGCGCTGCGCCAATCGGCGCGCATGGTGAACCGCCTCGCCCACGGAAGTCCCCTGTAAGGGAATCAAAGGGCACACATCGGTGGCGCCCATGCGCGGGTGGGTTCCGGTCTGGTTGCGCATGTCAATCACTTCGGCGGCACAACGCACGGCTCGAAAGGCGGCTTCGACCACGGCGGCGGGCGGGCCGGCAAAAGTCATAACGGTCCGGTTGACCGAATAACCGATGTCGGACCCGAGAAACACGACGCCGGGCACAGCGCGCACGGCGTCCTCAATGCGTTGAATTTTGTCGCGATCACGGCCTTCACTGAAATTGGGCACGCATTCAAGATACATAAATTGCCTCATTTGGTCGCGGGATAGCGGCAGGCTTCCCAACCAGGGGTTTCGAAAAGCGAGCGACACATCCTGCCTGGCATGCAAATTGTTCACCAGGTTGCCACCAACCCACGCGCCGACAAAGCCGCTAAAGGTTCAAACCTTCAGTCGTTGGTTCTCGTTTCGTTCCTATCATTAATAGCAAATCTCCGACCTAAAGTGTGTGATTGGCATCGATGCAAAGGCGCAAGGTGTAGGTGTGATACGGCGATCAAAAGCGCCGGTGTCCCGGCCCTGCCCATCGCGCTATCGGCCGACCCGTTGCAGCCCAACAGATTGGCCCAAGTCGTCGGCCAAAACATGCGGGGTCACCTTCGGTCATTTGATTGAACCCAAACAGCTTGGTTTCTGTTTTGCAAGTTCATTGGCCGAGTGCGGGAAGCCCAGCCGTGAACGCAGGCCCGGAAAGCGTCCCCCCCCCAAGGCGCCGGCTTGGAAAAGCACGCCCCGCAAGCTATAGTGAGTCAGCATCTACCGCACGTACCGGTGTGATCCCACGCCGCAACCACGCACGAGGTTTTTCCATGGAACCGTTTTTTAGTCAAGCACATTGGTTAAGACGCCAAGGCCTGCCGTCACTCACTTTGTTGGCCGGCATTCTGATGGGCTTTGGTTTTTTTCACTACTTTTCAAAGGTCCAAAACCTCGTCGATGCCGAACGGGCGGTCACCCAACGCGGCGCGCTGACCTCGGATGAACAAAACACCATCCAAATTTTTGAGGAAGCGGCGAAATCGGTGGTGTTCATTACGACAAAACGTCGCGGCTACGACTTTTTTCGCAATGTCACCGAACAACCGGCGGGCACGGGATCGGGATTTGTGTGGGATAAAGCCGGTCACATCGTCACCAACTTTCACGTGCTGCAAAACGGCAATGCCTTCGAAGTCATTCTGTTAGACCAATCGATTCACGAAGCCAAGGTGGTCGGTCTCTATCCCGACAAAGATATGGCGATCCTTAAAATCGACGCACCACCGGCCTTGTTACGCCCGATCCCGATCGGCACCAGTGAAGACTTGCAGGTGGGCCAAAAAGTGTTGGCCATCGGCAACCCGTTTGGTCTCGATCATTCACTGTCGACGGGCGTGGTCAGTGCATTGGACCGCACGATTGAATCGGTCAACGGGCGCCAAATCAAAGAGGTCATTCAAACCGATGCGGCCATTAATCCCGGTAACTCCGGCGGCCCTTTGCTTGACAGCGCGGGTCGTTTAATCGGCATTAACACCCAAATTCTGTCGCGAAGCGGGGCCAGCGCGGGCATTGGATTCGCAATTCCCGTTGACGCGGTACGCCGTGCGGCACCGCAGTTGATTCGCTACGGCCAGGTTCGTCGCGCCGGTTTAGGCATTGAGGTCAATCCGTCGGCACGCGTACGCCGTCAATTGCTGGCCAAAGGCATCCAAGGCGTGCTGGTGATGGTGGTCAAACCAGGCGGCCCGGCCGACCGCGCCGGCTTGCGCGGCACGGCACGCATCAATCGCGGATTCCAACTGGGCGACATTCTCACCGGCATCAACGACACCAAGGTTCGCGACAACAACGACCTCTACAACGCCCTCGACGGTCTCGACGTGGGCACGACGGTCACTGTTCACTATTTACGCGGTGGCGAGCAACGCCAAACCCAGGTCACCCTGGAAGCCATTAATGCGCGATAGGCTGTAGATCAATGGCATCGGCGGTGACCCACAACCACTGCCGGTCCAACGCAGCTTGGTCGAGTTGCCAGTTCAATACCAAACGGTACGCTTGTTCTTCCACGACCTGCTTGCCTTCGATCTTGCGCGGCACCTTGTAGGTTTTTTCAAACCACTGGTCAACCGGCAATGCACGCGACAGCACTTTTAACTTGAGCTCCAAGGGAAATGAGGCGCGTACCTTGCGGCCGAAAACGGTTACGGCGGCATTGGCGTCCAACTCGAGGTGCTCCTGCTCAAACTCAAAGGTAAGCCGGCCTTCGTTTTCGGCAAGGCGAATCGGCACCTTTTGATTGAGACGCGGCTCAGCCTCCACGAAGTTGCGAATAGGAAGCCCATAGACTTCGCCAACCATGGTCCCGGAGGCGCGACCGCTGACATTAAGCGCCAGCCACAGCCGACCGCCTCGCCACTGAAGTACCGCTTCATGGACATCGAGCGAACCATCAAAGTCGGCAATATCCAGATGATTGTGGACTTTTTGACCAAGCAGCGTCGTTCTTTTGTTGAGCACATCGGTCATGCGATCCGAGCGCAAGGCCACGTCCACCTCCGGTTCGAAGGCGGCGGCCAGGGTCTGATTCAACAATTCAAGCGAAACCGCAACGCCGATCAAATCCTCGCGTTCACATTGCGGCTGCGCAAACGAAGGCGGGTCGGCCGGGGGCACGGTCCCGGGAAAAGTAAAGGCGCCGGCTCGCAAACAGCGCGGTTCAACCGCCAGCATCGGATCGCGCGCTTGTAGCAGCAAGGATCGCGCGGGTACGGTCACGGTCAAGTTTCGTTTTTCGATGACCCGCGAAACGGCGGGTAATTCGATATCGGACTTGAAATGCATGGGTAAGACCAACTCGGGAAAAGGCATAGCCTCCTGCAGGGTGACCATCAGCCAAGCGTGAAACCACTGTTTGGCAAAAAGCGGGAGCCGCACAATTTCAAGCTCTTCAATCCAGAACCGCAGTACCGCGCGACCGTCGGCGTCAATATCGGAAAAAGCGAGGTAGGAGATCACGAGCGGGCCACGGTAAAACAGCAGCCGCGAATCGAATTCGGCTTCGGCACGCACGCGAATCAGGCCTTGTTCAAATTGCGCATCAAGCCGCTTCATGACCACGCGGTGACCTGCGGCAGCGCGTATTTCCAGACCTTCAACAGCGCCAAAAAAAGGCTGTAGGGCCTGCCGCCCAAAACCAAAACGCAGATTGTGCTGGGCGCCAAAGGTCGGCACAGCCTGGTTCCTCACCGACACAGTCAAACTCTTGACGCGCTGTTGGTGCTGCGACCAGCGTTTTTGCACTTGCGTGCGATGAACGGTGCCGCCCACCATCAAAATGAAAACAACGCCCAACAAAATGACGTACCGTTTCTTGATGCGACGCATGCTCGCTCCTCCTCAAATCGCGACGGTGAGCCGGCTAACAAGCCCGGCTCAGTCGGCTGTGCTAGGATCATAGCGCCGCAACGAAGCGGCCGCCGGCGTCAAAATCACGGTTCGGGTCGTGCACCGACGCGGTCTTTTTGGGAAACACCTAAGAATCAGGCTACTCGCCGGCGATTTCGGCCAAAACTCTGAACTGAAATAGCTTGCAGCATGACTCAAGCTAGCCTTGGGAAAGGCCGCCGCATTTTCCAAGCTGTTCTACTTCAGATCTTTGGCCAAAATCGTCCACACTTAGCGCGCTTTTTAGGTGAAACCGCCACGACGACGATTCCCCTGATTGCACGGGACCCTGCTTGTCGATTAGATTAACGAGACGGATCCCTTGAACCACCGCCCCACAAGGTTGCTATGAACATTGCGCTTCTCTTGCTGTGCGTCACCGGTATGTGGCACCAGCCTAAAACCAGTCGCCAACTTCCGGTTCGGCAAGGCGCCGCGTTGCGGCTGATTAAGACCGATCACCTCCGCGTTTTCCACCACAAACGTTTCCTTGAGCAGGCCCAAAATTTGGCCATGGAAGGTGAGCGCTTCGTGAAAGACCTTGAATCCAGATGGGCGGTCGTGTTGCCACATGAGCCCGTGACGGTCTCGCTGCTCATGGCCGACAGCTCCAATCCCGACCCCGACCATCTCCCAGACGAGGGTTTCGTCGATGTCGTTTACCGCCAAAATGCCAAACGCATTGAGCTGCACATCACCCGCAAGGGTCTAGACGAGATTACTCAGGAACAGCTCAACCAAACCTTGCGCCACCATTTAGTCCACGTTTACCTCGATCATTGGGAAGTTGACCGCTTGCCGTTTTTTTTCGAGGAAGGCCTGGCCCAGTACTACGACCAAAACGAGCTGCCGACCTATACCTACAACTTAATCTTGGCCTTCAACCATCTTGAAAAGAACCCTTTACCTGAAGACCTCGATGAGCACGCTTTTTTTAAGGACCATCAGGGCCCCTATTACACCGCCGTCGCCAACCTATTTGTCACTGATTTGTGGCGCAATGATCCCAAACAAGAGATTACTTTTATTCAACGTCACCTGATCGGCCAACCGCTGGAGTTAACCCTCATGAACGCGGGTTTAAAGCCCTTCCCCGACTTGCTCGCAAAGTTCCTAAAGGGGCGAGCCGCACTTTACCCCATGGCGCGTTTGGTAAAAACGACGGATTTTTGGGCGATTTTTTGCGGCGTTCTGTTTCTGGCGGTCGCATTGTTCCAAATCGCACGGGCGGCACGCGAAGCGATGATGGAGCACATCGAGATTGCCGTTACGGAAACGGCAGCGGCGCCCGCGTTCGCAACGGCGACGGCAGGTAAAGCCGGCAGCGACAAAGCACCGTTTTTTCCACCGATCGGTCCCAACCGTCAATCTCAGGCCGCCGCACAACCGCCGCAACAAGCCGCCACGCCGACCGAGCCACCGCAACGACAGGACGACGACGATTTCGCGGCGCAAACAACGGACGCGCTGGTGTTCCTTGAGCATGAAGAAAGCGGCGCATCGGTGGCGCCGCCACGGCGCGCCGAGGAACCCGACTTTGCCGCCCAAACTGCTGAAAGCCTGGTCTTTATTGACGACGAGCAGCCCGCCGGTGATGCTGCCAAAATCGCGATACCGCAAAACGCACCGACGCCGATTACGCCGCCGCGTCACCGCGAAAAAGGCATCACTCTCGAAAGTACCCCACCAACAAAAACGCCGAAAAAACCGCCTGGCGTTTTGCCGCTACCAACCCCGCCGCCACGACCAACCCAACAGGCGCAGGACCCGGCTGATGAATCGTTTAACTGGGATCTGAACGAGCTTGAAGACGACTTAGACAGCGCCTTCGACCTGCTGGGCGGGAAAGAGAATTAAACCTTAAAACCAAAACACCGCAACCTTTAACAGCCATTTATGCCAGAGTCCCGGCCTGTCACAGCGCGCCAAACCCGGCGGCACAACGTCCGGGATGGGCATCCGGTTTGCCCAACCAGGCCCCACCGATTCTTTGGTCAAACCATCGGTGGTCGCGGCGCATGAGCCGGTAACCACCACGGTTTATTGGGAGGCTTAAGTTTTCGGTCTAGTAAGTGTGAATGATTTCGGCCAAAAGCCTAGAGTGTAAGAATTTAAACAAGCGGGTCGGGCCGCGCAAGGCGCACACACACTGGATGCAGGGCGTATGTTCAAATACCCAGAGTCTTGGCCAAAATGATCGCTAAGTATCGCGCCTTTTTGGTTTGGCGCTACCGTCGTCGAAAATCCCCAAGCCGCCAAAAAAACAACAGGCCGACGATCGCGTTACAGCCGCCGTTATGTAAAATTTCTAACTTTTTCACGCAATCAGTAAACTTTTTAACTTTTCCTGCAACATGCTTATTTAAATAAATTTACCCACCACCAACCAACGCTTCACAGAGCCGGATTGCCCTTTTTTTAAGACAACCTCGATAAAATCTAGTTGGCGCAAGCACCACGCCTTCTCTAGAATGGCGTTAATTTACAGCGAACCATCGATGTTCGGCCGTCATGTGCCGAACCGAAAACCCGCAACATGCTCTTTCGTTCATTCACATTTGCTGGATCCCTGCAGTCATTCCATACCGGTGTTCTCGACCTTTTATTTCTATCACTTTGAGACGACGTGATAGCGCTTAAACCGGTGGATTGACACTATTGCATGGCCGGAAATCGAACCCAACACGGACGGTGATTGACCGCCGGCACGTTTGCGCAGACAACACCTTTGGGGTTGTCGCATGGCGCAGCCGGCTTTGGTCGAACCATCGCCACAGCGGGTTCTCTCGTCCTTCTTTTATTCATTAACCCTTTTAAATCATAGGGACACACAACGGAAGCCGCGCTTGCCATTGTCGTTATCCGTGCGATCTCAGGCCTCGCCACGGCTGCAAAACGACCGGCGATCCGTTTCATCATCGATTCGTTTGCGACCCACATGGGTCCAACTCTGGAGGAGAAAGATGCGTTTTGGTAGCAAAGCACTGCTCTTGCTGTGCCTATTTACACCTGCATTATTTGGACAAAGTCAGACTAGCGTGCTCTACGGCACCATCACCAATGAAGATCTGCCCTTACCGGGCGCAACCGTCACCTTAACCGGCAAAGTGCTCCAAGGCACCCGCCAAACGGTGGTCGGCGAAAACGGGAACTATCGTTTTACGCTGTTGCCGCCGGGTGACGGCTATGAGCTGGTCGTATCTATGGTCGGTTTTGGCACCGTGGTTCGCAAAAACCTGCGTCTACCACTGGGAAAATCGGTCAAGATCGACGTCGCCATGAAGCCCGAGGCCATTGAAGACACCCTGGTCGTCACCGCCGAAACACCGATGATCGACACCAGCACCAACCAGATAAGCAACAACTTCAGCGGCGAGTTTTTGGATAAAATCACCAACGACCGCTCGATGTCGACGGTCATGGCGATGGCGCCCGGTGTGCTTGAAGGCAACAACCCCAACATGCTTGGCGGCTCCAGTACCGACAACGTTTACTTGATCGACGGTGCCGACAACACCGATCCGGCCTCAAAAACCTGGGGCACCCAAATCAACTTCGACGCCATTCAGGACATTCAGGTCATCACCGGCGGCATTTCCGCCGAGCACGGACGCGGCCAAGGCGGTTTGGTCAACTTGGTCACCAAGTCCGGCGGCAACACGTTCGAGGGCAACTTTCGCTTTCTTAAATCGGATGTGGACTGGAACGAAGAAGCCGACGGCCAACCTTTCGACGAGAGCACGCGCTACACCACCGAGGACCGTTTCGCTATGACCCTGGGCGGCCCCATCATCAAAGACCGCCTGTGGTTTTTCACGGCATTTGAAACGCGCGGCAAAGAAAACCAAACCTTCCACTACCCCAACATGACGGCCTTTGAAGGCCAAGACACCACGACCCAGGTCTCCCACAACCCCAAGTACGAGGGCCATTACCTCAACCTCAAGTTGACCTGGCAAGCAGCGGTTAACCATCGTTTCATCGCAACGTTCAACGAAGACCCGATTGAGTTCCCGCTGCGCTCTTACCTCAACTACGATAACTACCAAGACCCCTTTGTTACCCGCCGTGAGCAAGGTGGTGAGACGGCGATGTTGGAGTGGAACTGGAACATCAGCGACGCCTCTTACCTGACCGCCAAAATTCAGCGCTTTGATTCTCCGCTGAACAACCTGCCCAGCAACGCCTCGTTGCGTTCCACCTTGCAACGCCCGGTGCAGCAGTTTGTCACCAACGAAGCGGGCTCTTACTATCCGGCTTGGTCGGCGCCCAACACCTTCTACACCTCAACGCGTCAGTTCCAAAGCAACGTGGTGACTTACAACCACTTCATCAACGGCGGCATGGGTAGCCACGACCTCAAAGCCGGCATTGAGTACCGTGACTCCGAATACGGCAGCCAGACCGACCTCTACAACGGCGGCTTTCGCATGTATTGGAGTGAGCGTGGCGACTACGGTGCCATGCTGATCTACGACGACCAACGCCCCGCCGTCAACACCAACGAAGATTATCGTGCGGTGTTCGTTCAAGATGAATGGCGCATGAATGACAGCCTGACGCTGAACCTCGGCCTGCGTACGGAAAACCTCATCCTCAAAAACACCGACCAAACCGAAATCGTCAACCAAAAGTTCGGCGACATGATGAGCCCACGTATCGGCTTCGCCTACGAAATGAAAGGCGGCTCGTTGCACGGCTCCTTCGCGCGTTACTACGACGCCATCGGCGATTGGATTGTCGACAACAGCCAACCTGGCCAGCAATACAACCGCGATTGGTACTGGCTCAACCCCGATATTTCCGATTTGATCGCCCAGGGTCTGCGCCCGTGGGAAAATCCCGATGACTGGGCGCAAATCAACCCCGAAGACCACCCCGACATGTGGTCCTTCCGCAACACCAGCACCTTCGGTCCCGACGGCAACCTCGAGGTCTTCGGCACCATCGATCCCTCACACATGGATGAATTCACGCTCGGTTACGACTGGCAGCTTTCACGCATGTACGCGGCTTCGGTTAACGCCTACCACCGCACGTGGAAAGACACCTACGAAGACACGGATTACGACCAAGACGGTCAGTGGAGTTTCTTGACCAACGAGGGCACCTGGCGCAAATACCGCGCCGCCATTCTGAGTTTACAAAAACGCCTCGGTCCCGACGGCTTCCAATTCTTCACGTCCTACACCTACTCGCAAACACGCGGCATTTCCACCAGCGACAACTCCACCGCTTACTTGGATTCGCCCTACCAAGTCCACAACTGGCGCGGCAAAATCCTCGATGTGCCCCACAACTTCAAGTTCAACGGCTCATACACGACTGATTTAGGTTTCATCGTCGGCGTCAATTTTGTGCTCCAGAGCGGCGAAGCCTGGACACCCCTTATCGACGTCACCAACCTCATCCCCGACGGCGTCAACGAAGACCAAATCGAAACCGTGTACTACGAAACACGGGGCAGCCGCCGCTTGCCGACCTACACCCGCACCGACCTTCACCTGGAATACGAATTCAAACTGTTCCAAGGTCGCGTTCGACCATCGCTGTACCTGGACATCTTTAACGCACTGGACCAACGCCGCATCATCGAGGTCGACCAAAACATAGGGTTTGGTTCGTACCAAACCGACGCGACACCGGGTACACAGGAATACATCGACTTCGTCACCACCAACGCACCGGTCTTAGAGGACCCGACCGTCAACTTCGGCGAGGCCACCCTCTACAGCTTTCCGCGCAGTTATTACGTGGGCTTTAACGTCGAATTTTAATCACGAGCGGCACTTGTGCCATAAACAAATCAGGAGAGCCGCCGGGCTCTCCTTTTTTGGTTTGGGATGAAAATGGGTCGGGGTTAGGCGCCGAATTCTACGTGATAACCACCGAACTTGCGTACGTTCAGTACGCCGCGATCCAAGATCAGGTACTGCCCTTTAATGCCTTTCAGGACACCACTGATCTCCGGTGTTTTGTCAAAATTAAGCGAGGTGACTTTCTCTGGAAACTGTTGAACCGGGAAATTTAGGGCGACCGGTTGTGCATCGGTCAACATGGTGACGGCCTCGGCCCCGTGTTCCGCTTGAATCTCGGCCACAGCGGCGCGATTCAGGTCAAACAGGCGGTCGCGTTCCGCGGCTAAATCGACCGGGCTCACATCGCCTTTGAGCATCTTGCGCCAGTTGGTTTTGTCGGCAACGTGTTTTTTGAACAGGACCTCCACCAGCCCCGAAATAAGCCGGGTGCCGACTTTGAGAATCGGCAAGGCTTGAATAGCGCCCTGGTCAATCCAGCGGGTAGGAATTTGCGTTTCCCGCGTAATGCCCACCTTAACGCCGGACGAGTTGGCCAGGTAGACATAGTGGGGCTTCATACAGCGCGACAAACCCCAATCCGGCTGGCGACAGGTGCCGGCGGCGTAGTGGCACAGCTCCGGTTTGAGAATGCAGGAATCGCACTCGGCCAGGGTTTGCGTGCAAGGGTAACAATAACCCTGTTGGTAACTTTTTTTGATGACGCGGCCGCAGCCAAAACATTCGATGCGACCGGTGAACGAAAGTTGAATCTCACGGCCAATGTATTCGTTGAGTGGAATCTTGAGTTCGTCGAGTCGCAGCTCATAGGTAATGGGATCATTGAGCGTCACGGCCATTTTGCTCAAGTGCCCTGAAAACGTTTGCACGGAAAACCTCCCGAAAGTTCAGCCTGCACCATAGCGCGAAATGCGGGCGCCGGCAATCACCGACACCGTCAACCCGAACTTCTCTGCGATAGCACCGGGCGACGGCCGGAAACCGCGATAAGGCTAGGATTCCCGTTCGATCAAGCCTTCCTGCTCAAGGCGCGCTACGGTTTTTTTGTAATCGTTAATCAGTTCGATTTGAACCGCTTCACCGGCATTGAGATGGTCGATATTCTGATCCCAAATTTGCTGAAGCAGCGGCTGATAGAAACGGTGCAAGCTGGGCTTGAGACGCGCTGGAAAGCCGCGGCTCTTTTTCTGGCGCCCACCGCCGGAACCGGCGTCGTAAAAGCGCACGCCCTGCTCAATCGCCCAGGCTATCGGCTGGTAGTAACAGGTTTCAAAATGAAGGAAGGCGTAGTCGTCGCGCGCGCCCCAGTAGCGTCCGTAAAGCCAGTCACGATCGTGGATGAGAAAGGACATCGCAATCGGCGCGTCTTCACCGGGAGCAAAGGCACAAACCAGCACCACGTGCCGGCGAAAATCACGCGCCAAGGCTTGAAAAAAGGCGTGTTTCAGGTAGTGGCTGTAACCCCAGTATTTGACGCAGGTGTCGGTATAAAAGGCGTACATGATATCGAAGTACTCGTCGGGTACGGCGTCACCGGCGAGCACCTTGAAGGTCACGCCCAGTTCGGTGACCTTGCGGCGTTCGCGTTTGATATTTTTGCGCTGGTGGCTGCGAAAGGAAGCCAGGTAGTCGTCAAAGGAACCGAAATCGTTGTTTTCCCAAATCAGGCCGTGGTGGTGCCAAGCGCCCATTCCCAGTTCCGTCATTTGCGCAACCCAGTCCGGTGCACCGTGCAAAAGATGCAAGCCGGCCAACCGATGTTGCTTGCAGAAGCGGTCGATTTCGCACAGCAAGGCGCGGTTGAGCGCTTGCGGATGCTGATCCTCGGCCAGCAAAAAGCGGTAACCCAGCGCAGGCGTAAACGGGCTCATGCCGAGGAGCTTGGGGTAGTAGGCGATGCCGACTTGATGGGCCACCCGCGCCCATTCCGAATCAAACACAAATTCACCGCGACTGTGGTCCTTGAGGTAGAGCGGCGCGGCGGCGACCAGCCGCTCCCCCTCGAAACAAAGGCAGTGGCAGGCCTGCCACCCCTCGGCGGCAACGGCACTGCGACTGGTTTCGAGGTGATGCAACCAAGACCAGCGCAGGAACGGATAAGCGTAACGGTCCGCCAAAGCGTCCCAATCCGCCTGCTCGCAGGCCTCAATCGACTGAATCCATTGGAAACGAAACGTCATAGGTACTTGTGCCTCTAACGCCGGCGGGTGCGCTCAAACGCCAGCAGATGGTTGTCGGCGGGCATGGCAAAGTCTTCGACCAAGGTCAACCCGCTCTCTTCAGCATGCGCGCAAATGTCTTCAAAATCGCGGATCCCCGAATGGGGTGAGCGCTCGCGCAGCACGTAGTCAAAATGTTCATTGCCTTTGCCGGTGTAACGTCCGTTGTAATTGAACGGCCCGTAAATCGCGAGTTTCCCGCCGCGCGGCAGGCGTTTACCAGCTTGCGCCAACAAACGATGCCCTTGGGCCGAACTCATGATGTGCAGCGTGTTGGCGGTGTACATACCGTCAAAAGCGAACTTGGGCCAAGAGCTCATATCGACGTCGAGCAGGCGCACCGGTTTGAGATTGGGGGCGGGATGGGCCGTCAACCAGGCCGCGATCCCCTCGAGGTTATCGGCCCGATCGCTGGGATGCCACTCGAGAAAAGGCAAACGCGGCGCGAAATATACGGCGTGTTGGCCGGTGCCGGAACCAACCTCAAGAATACTGTGTCGATCGGCGAAAAAGTCGCGCAGAATTTGAAAAATCGGTTCCTGGTTGCGTTCACATGCGGCGGAATAAGGTTTCATGGCGTGGCCTAGCGAAAAGATGGTTTTAACATGGGTATGCTAGCACGCCCGTCGGTCGGCGTTCGGCCGGGAAAAACCGAGGCGCACCGGCGCGAGCTCGTATGATGCAGGAAACCCGCATTGCCCAATCCTTCAGGTGCGGCGCCACGATGGGCCATGAGGGTGCCGATGACCGCGACAGGCGAAGCAGTGATTCCAGGACGGGTCACACCAAGGGCCCATGACAGGCTTAGTTGTCGTTCCCCGTTTCCGGTTGGGCCGCGTCTGGTTGGGCCGCGTCTGGTTGGGCCGCGTCTGGTTGGGCCGCGTCTGGTTGGGTCGCGTCTGGTTGGTCGGCATTTGGTGGCTCGGCGGCCGGCGACGTTTGCCCTGCAGCCCCTGAACCGGCGGCACGATCACCGGGTTGTGTAGCAGGTTGACCCAGGGACGGGTGGGGACGAAAATTTTGCAAGGCCTCAATCTGCGTACCGAGGTCAAAATCGCGCAACAGTCCGAGGCTCTGCAGGCGAACGGGGCCTTCCGGCGTCATCATCACGCGAAAACAGCTCGCGGCTTCTTCGCGGCGTTCTTCAACCTGGGCCACACCGACAAAACGAAAAATGCGGCCGTTTTCGAAGGGTACAACCGCTTTGGACCGGACGTGAAACTCATTGCGGGCCAGTGACTTTTCCATCGTTTCTTCAATTTCAGTTTCCAATTCGGCAAGGGTGCGATCCTGCCAACCCGATTCGCGATAAAGCGAGATGAGGTTGGTCGTGCGCCCGTCTTCGCGCAACGCCGATTGATCCCAAAAAGCAATTGATTCATTGCCGAACACCGCCGAACGCCGGTGCGGTTGGAAATTTTCCGGCAGGCGCACCTGCACCAGCTCTTCCACCCGGGCCCGAACTTTGGCGGGATCCTCTTCGACGCGCGAGCGAACAAAGACCATGATGCCGATGATCAGGAACATCAAGCCAAACCAACCGCCAATCAGTTGCAAGAAGCAGCCGCGACGCGAAGCTTGTTGCTTGGCTAAAAAATCATCCGCGTTGTCGACCACGGTAGTTTTATCGTTAGCGGCCAAATCATCCTCCCAGGTACGTTGTCTCGGACCGAGCACAGGGCGCTAGGTCGGGCGCCGTAAAAAACATCAAAATGGTGAGCAGTGAACACCGCGAATCGTGCGTATAAGAGGTATTGGGACTGTATCCACGCGGACTCGCGGCACCTCGCCGACCAACAAGGGCCCTCAACCACAAGAACAGCGCGCCATCATACCCGAAACGGGTCGCAAGGAAAAGCCCGACCGGCGCTGAGTCCCACCATTTCGGTGACCACGGCGCACGGCTCGCACGCTTATTGGCGAGGCCTTCACCTCAATCCCACGGAAATGTTTGAGATTTTTGAAACATCAACCGACATTTTTGAAAAGGACGACCGCTTATGTATTAGTATGATCGGATGGGAGAGCCGCACAGCGCGTTAATCCGCCGCCGCCTTCCCCCCGAACCCACCATGGACGCTTATCGAAGGAGGGTTTAATGAGAGCGACAAAAGTGATTTTTGCCTTGGCGGCCATGATTTTTGGCAGCGGTTTTGTCGAGCCCCCTGAAAAGAACCCCCTCATCATTTACGAGTCCCTCGACACCTTGGCTGAAATCCTCGCCACGGTTGAGAGCCAAAGCGCGGAAACGGTAAACGCCAATGAGGTGGTCGAAGGCGCCATCGACGGCTTGCTCGAACAACTCGACCCGCACTCTAACTTTTACAACGTCAAGCGCTACCGAACCTTGCGCGAAGATCAAGCCGGCTCTTTTTACGGCATCGGTATCATCGTCGGCTACCAGAATCAGCAGTTAACGGTCATTTCCCCTCTGGAGGGCACCCCGGCGGCGGCGGCGGGCATCCAAGCCGGCGACATCATCCGCAAAATTGACCAGCAAAATACCGCCGATATGGACCTCTACGACGCCATCCGCCTGCTACGCGGCGCCGAGGGCTCACGGGTGTCGATCACACTAGCCAGACCACGCCTCGATGCAAATGTCGAGGTTGAGGTACACCGGGCCGAGATTCCCGCCAACAACGTTCGAGCCTCGTTTATGCTCGACCAAAAAACCGGCTATGTCGCGCTCAAGGATTTCGGTGAATCTGCCGCCGAGGAAATGGAAACCGCCATCCTCAGTCTCCAAGAACAGGGCATGTCGCAGCTCGTGCTCGACCTGCGTGGCAATCCCGGCGGGCTTTTACCGCAAGCCATCGCCGTCAGCAGCTTGTTTGTTCCCGGCGAAAAGTTGGTGGTCAGCACCGAAGGTCGCTTAACCAGCGCCAACCAGAAGTATTTTTCGCAAAAGAGTTCCGTCGTCAAACAAACGCCCTTGGTGGTCCTCATTGATCGCGGCAGCGCCAGCGCCTCGGAAATTGTCGCCGGCGCACTTCAAGACCATGATCGCGGCCTTATCATCGGTGTCAACTCTTGGGGTAAGGGTTTGGTCCAATCGGTGTTCCCCATCGATGACGGCAAAAAGGGATTGGCCTTGACCACGGCGCGCTACTACACGCCTTCGGGCCGCAACATCCAAGGTAGCTTTGAGTCGCTGGAAGCCTACTACAACCCCGAATCCTCGCAAAAAGATTACTTCGAAAATACCGAACAAACGCAGTTCCGCACGGTACACGGACGCGCCGTCGTCGAAGTGCGCGGCATTACCCCCGACGTTTATCTCAACTTCGAACCAGCCGCTAAGGAAGTGGACGCACTCAGCGACGATCACAATGCCTTCTTTAACTTTGCCACGACGCGCCCCGAGCTCTACGCCAATCCCGCACCCGACTGGGAAGCCGACGACGCGCTCGTCGACGATTTCATTCAGTATCTCGCCCAAGAGAAAATCCCTTTCGAGAACCCCGAAGCGTTTCGCGAACCAATTAAACGCAAATTGACCCATCAGGTGCTTTACATCAAAGACGCCAAGCTGGCGTGGCGGTACCTCATGAAACACGACCGCCATACGCTTTCGGCTCTGGAATTGCTCCCCAAAGCCGCGAAACTGTTCCAGGTTTATCTGGGCAACGAAGCCCTCGACAGCGAGTACACACACTCGCTGCGCAATTACGCCAAGCTCAAATTAAACCAACAAGAAGCCGGCAGTAAACCTCTCGCGCCTTAACCGTGCTGCGCAAGAAGGACGCGCTGAATTAGGCGCGGTTCTTGAGGAACTGAGCAATAATGTCTTCGACGTCGTCGACCTTGGAGTCGGGGTCTACCGCGTCGCGATCCAAAATATCTTTGCCGGAAGGTGGAATGTGCGCCAAACGCGTCACATCTGGAACCAGTTTGCGGCGAATGTATTCGGACACGTCAATGAGCTGGTGCCCGACTTTTTCCAATTTCTGACGGGTAATGTCTTGGTACTGATAAAGGTCTAAAATCCCGTCAAGGTTCTCAAGGCCGTTTTCCGAGTAGCTGAGAATGTCTTCAAGATGGCCGATAATCTGATCGGTGGAAACCACACCCTCTTCGGAACGAACCAGCGCGGTCAACAACTCAGCGGAGATGCGTTTAATTTCCTCGAAGTTATTGATGGAGATTTCAACCTGATCCATTACACGGGCGGCACCGCCCTCCGACTCTTCAGCAATCTTATAGAGCTGGTCGGGGATCGTTTTCTCTTCGTCTGGATCCTCAGGGCGTTTTTTTGCCATGAACCAAACTCCTGTGCTTTCTTGGGCCTAGATCGTTCAGTATTCTATCGAATTTCAGGGAGGTGTGCGGAAAAATCATGCCGCGACCACCAAAAAAGCAGCCTGGGCAAGCGACGCGGGTTAGCGTCGTCGCATGCCACGCCGAAGCCAACTAAAACCAAAGCGCAGGCCGCTGTGGTCAAACTGGTTGCGCCCGGCGACCACGGTCTCAAAGCCGAGTCGCATGCTAAGACGACCAAAATCGCGCTCGACACCCAACCCCAAGGTCTGGTTACCGCGATCTAGCGGATAGGCGTTGACCGCATAATCATCGGCGGTGCGATCTTTGCTTTCCACGACATGGTAATCGACGCGTAAAAAACCGAGCAGCGGAATGTTGAGCTTCAATGCGGTATCAAAAAAGTATTCGTCGTCGGGTCCCTCGTTGCGAAAACGATAACCCAGATCCATTTCGAAGCCGCCGGTGGTGGGAAAGAAGTCCTGGTTGTAACTGGCGATAAAAACCCAGTTAAGCGCCTCGTAACCCAAGGCAAAGGGTTCTTCGTGATCGGCTTCAGCGGGATACCAAATCCCGGTTTCGGCCATAATCCGCGTGCCGTCACGGGTTTGCGAAAGGCGCTGGCGAACGGCGAGGTAAATGCCGGTAAAACCGGAGCTACTGAGTGAGTCGGTGTCGCCTTGCAACTCTTGGTCACGCCACGTCGTTTCGGAAATGAGCGTCAAGCCGTCGGCCCAGCCGTAATTGAGGGCAAGCTTGGCACCACGCGCTTCAAAATCACGGTACGGCGACAGTGTACTAATCGGCGTGCTGATTTTGTCGCGATCAAAATATTCATCGGCATCAAACAACACGAAATCCATCTTGAACTGCAAACCTCGCGCGGGCAAGGTCGGCTCAAGAGCCCAAAGGGGCTGGCACAAAAACGTTACGCAAAGCATCCATTTCATGACATTCATAACAGCTCACACCTTATCGATCAAACCCAGGACCGTCACTCAATCAGACGGTCACACAACAAACCCCGATCGAGTAAGCGCACCGAAGCGGTCACCTACTCGTCATCGACGCTTTGTTCTAACTGGTAAATCCGTTTTTTAATCATGGCTTCGGCCAATTCGGGGACAACCTGCCAAACGATTTCACGAATGCTTTGCGGCACGGCCGTATTCAGCAGACGTTCAGCCACCTTGTCGGCCAGTATATCGAGTTGCTTATCGTCGAGCTGACCGGAAAAAGCGGCGGCAGGCGCGGCCTCGGCGGGCGCGGGCGGGGTCACCGAAACCGGCGCAGGTGCTGCGGCGGGCTCAGGTTCAGGATTGGCTTCAGGGACGGGCGCGGCGGAAATCGGCTCATCACCGAGATCCAGCAGGTCGTCATTTTCCTCTAAGGCTGCCTCAAGCGGGGCATTCAGTGCGTCATCCGCATCATCGGCTTCACCAACGGCGAGATCTTCGACATCGCCACCCACCAGAGGGGGTTCAATTTCCTCGACACTTAACAGGCCGCCGTCGTCAGGCACTTCGAGCTCGTCCGGTTCGAGCGACGCCTCGTCGGCCCCTAAATCAAGCGGTGCTTCGACAAAGGGATCGGGAGACACATCTTCAACGTCAAGCGACTCGTCGGCCTGATCCAACGACGAAGCTAAGGCGTCACCGGGATCGAGCTCGTCTAACTCTTCAAGTTCATCGAGATCGTCCATGGCGTCGATTTCGTCCAAGGTATCGGCCGGCTCGACCTCCGCCTCAGAAGGCTCGGGGACGACATCGTAAGCCTCGGGCACAGCGTCGAGCGACGCGGCCAAAGGATCACTCTCTTCATCGTCGGCAAAAGCTTCATCGTCCGCAAAGGCCGCTTCGTCGGCCGCGTCTCCACGCCTGCCGATCGGTGCCGTGTCGTATTCCTCGCCGGCGCCGTCTAGGGCCTGGGTCTCTTCCATTTGCGGATCGGTAACCGGTGTCTCATCCACCAAGTCGGCCTCGTCGAGTTCAATCGCCTCGTCATCAGGATCGCCAAATCCGGCATGCGGATCGGGCTCCACATCGCGAAGTTCGGTTTCTTCCAAATCGTCGAGTCCGGCTTCTTCAAGATCGGCCGTCGTCAACTCCATGGTGTCGTCTTCGCTAAAGTCACGTGACGGCAGATATTCGCGCTCCGATTCGGGCGGAGGCGTGTAAGCGGCCTCGACGCCAGGTTGCTCCAGCGGTAAAAAGCGATCTTCCTCGGGTGGCACCTCGGCGAGCTCGGCTTCGGCATCGGCCGATTGCAGCTCGTCCTCCAGCACATCCGCTTCATCCAACTCTTCAATGTCGTCGGCACCGTCAAAATCGTCGTGCGCGATCATTTCATCTTCGAGCTCTTCAATCTCTTCCAGCTCGTCTAATTCTTCAATGGAATCTTCCGGTTGCGGCGCGGCTTCTTCATCAACCGGCAGCGGCTCTGTCGCCGGCATCTCGCGCGGCAGGAAGTCATCGTCGTCAAAATTGTCGGCGGCGGCCGGTGCGGCCTCATCGGCCTCGTCTTCCAAATGGAAATCATCGCTGCCCAGTTCTTCCAGCTCATCCTCGGCCACATCGGCGTCACTGTCCAGTTCTTCCAGCTCATCCTCGGCCACATCGACGTCGCCGTCACCCGCTTCAACATCGTCGCCGCTCAAAACCGCTTCGTTTTCGATACCCGAGAAAGACGAGACATCACCAAAAGCAGTGTCCGTCGGCGCTGCGCCGGGCGAGAGATCCATGGTGTCGTCTTCACTGCCGGCCGCCTCCTCGCGCGTCACACTGCTGCGCAAGGCTTCCGCTTCGGCACGCAAGGTCTCGGGATTGATCCGCAAGGTGGAATCAACTTCACCCAGACCACCCAGGTCCTCATGGGGTTCGTCAACCGGTTCGGTTTCACCAATGTCGAGATCGGCAAAGGAAACTTCGGCACGATCAACCGCACCCAATTCATCGCCGTCGGCCGGCGATAACATACCGGCATTCTCATCAACAGGCGGCGCGTCGTCTTTGACGTATTTTTGGATCAGACCGATTAATTGTTCCTGGGAAAACGGTTTGATCACGCGACCGTCGATTTTCACTTCTTCCGCAAGCGCTTCGTCGAAAGGCTGAAAACGGCCGGTAATCAGCAAAACCGGCAGATGGGCGTAGCGCGGGTCGCTTTTAATGCGCCGACAAACTTCATAACCGGTGAGAAACGGCATCAGCGCATCGGCCAGCACCAAGTCGGGTTCCACCACGCCGAGCTGATTCACAGCGGCTTGCCCGTCTGACACACAGGTCAGTTGGTAATCGGTATCATCCAATGCCATCTCCGCCAATCGGTGAATGGTGGCGCTGTCATCAGCGAGAAGAATTCGTTTCCCCATGTGCCGGACTCCTGATCTATGCTTTCTGTGCCATCGACAATGTGCGGTTTGTTAGTAACATGATGTTGTTAGCCATCTTAATCGTAAGCAAATCCTTTGATCAAGTTAAAAGGCTGTAACGAAAGGGGATTATTGCCAATCCGGCGTTTTCGCGGGCTATGTTGAACCGGAAACACGCCAATATACCACGAAACCGAGGCGACTCATTCCCACAGGTGCTGAAACCAACGGTACCAATGGCTTGAGCTGATTTACATCACATGTTTTGGATTTTTTTTGATCAACCTGACGGCAAGGTGATTGACGGGCCGGCGACGTGGGGTTCACCACACCTACCGCCGACCGCGTTTCCCTCGTGACGCAAGTTCAAGAGACCTATCGGCAAAGTAACAAAACCCTTAAACGCAGCCTTAACCCGAATTGGCACAATGCTTGGCGGCCCCCACACGCCGTTGGCCGATCCCCCCCTCTCCTCACCAAGGCTGAGGCGGCCTTTCCGGGACAGCACCCCCTCCCTCAACCCGTGACTCACCAACACCTTGCACGATACCTCAAGCGCATTCACGCACATCGGGTCGCGCCCTACCCAAAAGAACAACCGGACCCGCAACCCGCGGCGCACCGACCACACCTCGTCGTCTCTTAATAAGGATGGCCGACCGACCCGACCGCCTCGACCAGCGCCGACATGCACCTCGACGCGGCGCCACAAGCGGCTCTCACACCATGCCGCCATTCGAATTCCGCGCGATATTGCGATTTTGAGAAATTTGTCAGAGCGAATCTCAAATGCTTAGTGGTAAGATCATGGGGATTCAACGCTCGGTTCAGCTCCTTGAGCAGCGCTTACGTGGGTCACCCCGCGTACCATCATTGCAGCACTTTGGATTCGGACACCAGCGGCACCCGCCGCTCGCACCGAAGACGCAATGGCCTTTTCAGCTTCCGTCGACCGCGCGCTTGATGCGCTGTCGCACAACAGCGATCCGGCCGACGGCTTTGCAACACCCAGCGCAACTCATACCGGCAGGAACCGGGTGTCGGCCGACACAAACCGAAGCGACGTTCCCTGGCACCGCCGGGAACCGAGACAGGTTCGCGCCGCACAAAGCATTACAGCAATACACAAGAGGGACACGCATGAGCTTGGATTTACGGCATTTTGACGACGATCTCCAACAGCTTCTCCTGGAGCTCAAGGAGAATCCAGAGAACGTTGAGTTGTTATCCCAGGTATGTTATGCGTTTAACATTCGCTCTTACCACCAGCTCTGTATCACCTATGCTCGCCGCGGCTTGGCCAAAGACCCCAACCACGGCAACCTCTATTACGAGCTCATCATCGCCAGCAGCCTCGATACCGCCCACATCCTCGAGGAAATCCTCAAAGAGCTGGAACGCATTCTCGATGAACGCCCCGGCGACTACGGCGCCCAACGCAACCTCGCCCTCGTCAACTATTTCCTCGAAAACGACGAGGACGGCGAAAAGATTCTGCTCAGCCTCGTCAACAACCATGAAGAGGAACAAATCGACCGCCAAACCTACGAGGTCTTGGCCCAAATCGAACACGCCCAAGGCAACTTCGAAGGCTGTCTCGATTATTGCGATAAAGCCATTGCCAAACCTGGCCAAACCGGCCGCGCGATTCGTCTTAAAGGTATGTGCTACCAAGAGATGGGCAACCAAGACGAGGCCATGAATTGCTACAACCAGGCCCTCGAACAAGAACCCTATTTTGTCTGGGCCTGCCACTCCTATGCTTCGCTCCATTTCGAACGCGGCGATTTCAAACAAGCCCTGCGTTACTTCGGCAAAGCCACCTTCGTGAACCCCAATGATCCCGGCAACCTGTTCCTCATGGCCGAAGCCTACATGGACATGGAAGCCTACGAATTAGCCATGGCCGAACTCACCAAATTGCTGATGTGCAAACCCATCAAACGCATTCAGGCCGAGGTCTACAACGCTCTCGGCTACCTGTGGATCAAAAAGGGCGACCATGACCAGGCGCGCCAACACTTAACCACCGCCATCGAACTTGAACCCGAGCTGGCCGTCGCCTACTTCAACATGGGTCTACTCGCCCAAAAAGAACACAATTTCCCTCTGGCCGATCGCCATTTTAAAAACGCCATCGCCATTGACGATCACAACCTCGATGCTTGGATTGAACTCGGCTTCCTCAACATCCAACAGAAAAAGCTCGAGCAAGCTGAAGAATGCTTCAACACCGCGCTTGAGCTCGATGAAGACGAAGCCCAAGCCCATCTCGGCCTCTCCAAATTGGCGCAACGCGAGAAGGACGTCGACGAACAACTGAGTCACGCCCAAAAAGCCTTCGAACTGGACCCCGATCACCCCGAGATTTGCAACAACCTCGGCATCGCCTTTGAGTGCAACATGGATTACGAGCAAGCTGAAGACGCCTACACGCGCGCCCTCGAACTCGACCCATTCCACTCCCCCGCCGCCAACAACCTCGGCTACCTCTACGAAAAGAAGATGAAGCTACTGCCCTCCGAGGAAGAAAATTACCGCGCCAAAGCGATTCGCGCCTGGAGCAAACGCCTACAGATCTGCGTGATCAAGAAGAAGTCCATTAAAGGCGCCACCACCCACCTGCTCAAGCTGGGATTGACCCAACAGGAAATCGAAAGCATTGCTGAGGCCCCCTACCATCCCGAAGCATGATGAACCCGTCACCTGCCCGCTGTGTGCGGGCACCATGACGGTCACCCAAGACACCCAAAGCCGGCATTTCCTACGCCGCCGCTGTGCGGACTGTGATGCAGAACTGCGTCAATACTTCGAGAAGCCCGGCAAAACAGCGGGCGACAGCCATGCTCACGCCGATTGCCCCGAATGCGCCTTTGGCGACCTACATTGCACCACCTGTGGCGACAGCTTGTGCGGCGAGCATTTGCGCTATTTATCCAAGTACGCCGCCTACCTGGACGCCGAAATGCTGGCCGACCTGCAAGCACGCTACGGTGCACAACCCTTTTGCCCCCTTTGCTTTCAGAACATTTTGCGCACACCGCCGCCGACAAGAGCGACACGCGGCCCCCAAAAATTGTTTAATATCCCCCTGGTGCTCGGGTTATGCAGCCTGTTTTTAATCATCGCAATCGGCTTGCGTAGCTGCCCAACACCGCTTTAAGGCAAACAGGAGGCCTGTTTTGACGGCACCCAATCTCAGCCGCAACGAAGGGATTCACCTCGCCCTCGGCGGCGGCGCAGCGCGCGGCTTCGCCCACCTCGGCGTCATAAAAGCCCTGCAGGAACACGAAATCCCCATTGCGGGCATTTGCGGCACCAGCATGGGCGCCGTAGTCGGCGCCTGCTTTTCGCTCAATTTAGACGCTAACCAGGTGGCCCTCGATTTCGCCACCCACCTCAAAAGCGACAAATTCAATAACGCGCGTTTTAAGGTCATTCAGGCAGCCCAGGGCCGCAATGAACAGCGAACCTCATTTGCCGCACGCATGCGCCACGGCCTCCTGCTAGGCCGCTCACTCACGACCGGTTCAATCCTACCCTTCGACGAGTTTCGCTCGGAGATCAGCGCCGTCATTCCCGACCGCACCTTTAAGCAAACCCAAATCCCCTTTTTCGCCTTGGCTTGCGACCTGCTACAAGCGCGCGAAATCGTCTTTCACGAAGGCTACCTGCGCTCGGCAATCATGGCCTCGGCCGCCATTCCCGGCGTGTTTCCCGGCGTGCTGGCAAGCAGTCACATCTATATAGACGGCGGCTGGATCAATAAAATCCCCGTGCGCCCGCTGCTTCAAATGGGTGCGCGCCATGTGCTCGCAGTCGATGTTTCCGACACCTACACCACCGATTTCAATCCTAAACGCGGCTATTCCATGATCAACCAAGCCAACAAAGTCGCCCAGGTGCGCTTGCTGGAACTGCAAACCGAACCGGCATCGGTCACCTGGCGACCACCGGTGACCGAAATCCACTGGTCGGCCTTCACCCAAATCGAGCGCGCGGTTGAAATAGGCTACGAATACGCCATCGCCCATATCGACCAAGTCAAACGCCTGCTGGAACCGCCACCACCTCCAACCTGGTGGCAAAAAATGAAACAACGCTTTCAAAAGGAAGAACCCGAAGTACTGCCGGCACCGACACCCTGCGGTTTTGAACTGCGCGGGATATGGGATATTCGCGAGGCCGACGACGACTATATCGACACCCACCTCAACGAATTATAGCCGGCAAAAAAACCACAAAAGGACGATCTGACGCAGTCATTTTCAAAACCTTTAGCCGCGAAGCATTGCCTCCCAATGCTTCGCACAACAGCCGGCAAAAAGCGTAATTTTTCTAAAAAAAGTGGTTGACGCCCTTCCGGGGTTCCATTATTATTACGTCTCGTTGCTCGGGGAGAGCGTCAGAATGGAATGACCCGTTAGCTCAGTTGGTAGAGCATCTGCCTTTTAAGCAGGGTGTCGATGGTTCGAGCCCATCACGGGTCACCACTTTGCGCCCCCATCGTCTAGAGGCCTAGGACACCGCCCTTTCACGGCGGCGACAGGGGTTCGAATCCCCTTGGGGGTACCACCGAGCGAACACAACATAGAGCCTAAGCCCCCATCGTCTAGAGGCCTAGGACACCGCCCTTTCACGGCGGCGACAGGGGTTCGAATCCCCTTGGGGGTACTTAGAAAAGCCGCATATGCGGCTTTTCTCTTTTATGGCCGCATTTTTCTCGCGGTCGTCCAACACCGATGGGACCCGTTAGCTCAGTTGGTAGAGCATCTGCCTTTTAAGCAGGGTGTCGATGGTTCGAGTCCATCACGGGTCACCACTTCCACTTGCGTTCCTTTGAGAACCGCCCTAAAAGCCGCTTTAGCGGCTTTTCTCGTTTCAGGACGACACAGCCGCCCCAAATAAGAAAAGCCGCTCTTCCACAGAGGAAGAACGGCTTTTTCAGCATGCTGCCACAGCAGCCAAACTAGGCTTTTTCGATGCCGATCCAAACGGTTTTGCCGTTGATATCGCGCTCGTGCTCTTGTGCGCCCGCCAAACCGTCATTCAGCGCCACAGCCAAGGTTTCTTCTTGGATATAAGCAGCGTGCTCGGCGAGACATGCGCTCACCGCATCACCGCGTACTTGCAGCTTGATGCGGTCTTCCACGTTAAAGTCCAGCTCTTTGCGCAAATTCTGAATGCGGTTGACCAACTCACGGGCCTCACCCTCCAACCGCAGCGAGTCGGTCAACTGCGTGTCGAGCGCAATCGTCAAATCACTTTCGGTGGCAACGACCCGATCCTCGCGTGTGTTGCGATCAATCAAGAAGTCTTCCTGGGTTAGGGTAAAGCCGGCCAACTCGATCTCACCGTTGGCGAGCAATTGCTGCACGTCCTGGTGGCTCATACCGCGAATCGCGGGCTGCAATACCTTCATGGACTTGCCCAAACGCGGGCCAAGCGCCTTGAGGTTGGGACGGGCCGAGTAATGCACCAAACTGGTTTCATCGCGCAACACCGCCACGGTGCGCACGTTGAGCTCTTCCTTGATGATATCGGCCATCGCCTCAATAACCTCGGCCTGGCCTTGCGGCGGAACCACGCTGATCTCAGCCAAGGGTTGACGAACCTTCAGGTCATGGGCAACACGCAACGAGCGGCCCATTTCCACCACGCGCCGCGCCAAAGCCATGCAACGTTCGTTCTCGCTGTCGATCAGGGCCTCGTCGGCGACGGGGTAATCGCAGAGGTGAACACTCTCGGCACCTTGACCGAGGGCCAGGTTGCGGTACATCGCCTCGCACAAAAACGGCATCAACGGCGCCAAGGCTTTGGCGTAATTGACGAGAATGTAATACAAGGTGTTGTAAGCAAAACGTTTGTCTTGATCGTTATCGGAGCGCCAGAAACGGCGACGCGAACGACGGATGTACCAGTTGGTCAGCTCATCCACGAAGTTTTCCAACTCCGGTACCACGTTGTACAACAGGTTGTTTTCCATGTGACGGGTGACATCGGCAATCATCGACTGGAAGCGGGAAATGATCCAACGATCCAACTCGTGACTCGAGTCGGTCAGAACACCTTGCGGCTGATAACCGTCGAGATTGGCATAAGTCACAAAGAAACTGTAGGCGTTCCACAGCGGCGAAACCACGCCGCGATAGATTTGCGTCAAACCCTTCTCGGAGAATTTGAGCGGCTCAGCCCGCACCACCGGCGAGTTAATCAAATACGAGCGCAAGCAGTCGGCACCGTAGTTGTTGATGATCAACATCGGGTCGGGATAGTTGCGTTTGGATTTGGACAACTTCTTGCCGTCCTCAGCCAAAATCAGACCGTTCACCACCACATTTTTAAAAGCGGGTTTGTCAAACAAAGCCGTCGACAAAACGGTCAAGGTGTAAAACCAACCGCGTGTTTGGTCCAGGCCCTCGGCGATGAAATCGGCCGGGAAGTTGGCTTCCATGACTTCTTTGTTTTCGAACGGATAGTGCTTCTGGGCGTAGGGCATTGAGCCGGACTCGAACCAACAGTCAAACACCTCGGGGATACGGCGGTACGTTTTGCCGTCCTTTTCGATGGTGAGCTGATCGATAAAGTGCGAGTGCAGGTCGTCGACCTTGGCACCCGTCAACGCTTCCAGCTCAGCCACGGAGCCGACCGCAATCGCGTCGTCACCGTCCTCGGCAACCCACACAGGCAGCGGCGTCCCCCAGTAACGGTTGCGCGAAATGTTCCAGTCACGCGCTTCTTCAAGCCAGTTGTGAAAACGTTTTTTGCCAATCGCTTCCGGTACCCAGGTGATTTGTTCGTTGGCCGCCAACATGCGGTCTTTGATCTGCTCAACCGCGACGAACCAGGTATCAATCGCCTTGTAGATCAGCGGCGTGTCGGTGCGCCAGCAGAACGGATAACTGTGGTTGAGCACCCCTTGGTGAAACAAGCGGCCGCGTTCTTTGAGCGCGCGAATGATGTGACGGTCGGCTTCTTTGACGTTCATGCCCTTGAAGTCGCTAACCGGATCGGTAAAGGTCCCCTCAACATCAACCGGGTCGACCATCCGAATACCGGCTTCTTTACAGGCGCTAAAGTCGTCCTCACCAAAAGCGGGCGCCATGTGCACGACACCGGTACCGTCTTTGGTGGTAACGTGACCCGAGGCGATGATCTTAAACGCGTTGTACTCACGCTCCTCGGCAAAGTAATCAAACAGCGCGTCGTAGCTTTGACCCAGCAGATCGCTGCCGGTCAGCGTCGCCACCACCTCGAGCTGCTTTTTGCTCACCTTGCGGTAGTGCTCGAGCCGCGCTTCGGCGAGGATCAAAAACCCGCCGTCCTGTTCGTCACGCACTTTGACGTAGCTGATCGCCGGACCCACCGCCAATGCCAAGTTGGACGGCAAGGTCCACGGCGTCGTCGTCCATGCCAAAACCGCCGTATCGTCCTGATCGCGCAACGGAAAACGCACGGTAACGGCCGGGTCTTGTACGTCTTTGTAATTCATTTTGGCTTCGAAGTTGGAAAGCGGCGTCGACAGTTTCCAAGAAAAAGGCATAACGCGGTAACCCTTGTAAACCAAGCCTTTATCCCAAAGTTGTTTAAACACCCACCAAATCGATTCCATATAAGAGGTATCCATGGTGCGGTAGTTATTTTCAAAATCAACCCAACGCCCCATGCGTTTGACCACGATTTCCCATTCTTTGGTGTAGCGCAATACAATCGAACGGCAGTATTCGTTGAACTTGTCGACGCCGAACTGCTCGATGTCGTACTTACCCGACAGACTCAGCCCTTGCTTTTCGTTCAAATCTTTTAACGCTTCATTTTCAACCGGTAAACCGTGACAGTCCCAGCCAAAACGGCGCTCGACGCGACGGCCCTGCATCGTCCAGTATCGCGGCACAATATCCTTGATCGTGCCGGCCAGCAAGTGACCGTAGTGGGGCAAGCCGGTCGCAAAAGGTGGTCCGTCGTAAAAGACGTACTCAGGTGCCCCTTCGCGAATGGCAACGGATTTCTCAAAAATACCTTGCTCCGCCCAGAACTTGAGAATCGATTCTTCAAGCTCGGCGAAATTGGTTTTTGAGGAGACCGCTTCAAACATAGAACACCATCCTTTAGACCGTTGGCCTTCGTTGATTAAGTTTGGGTGAGGCGACCGACCGAAATCGGTACGAATCAGGTGGTGGGCGCCAAATGCCGAGGCGCAAAACGCACCACCAACCGCGAGCTGCGACGCCGGATCATATTAATTAATGATGGGCCGCCGGTAAGAAAAAAAACCTAGTTGATTTTGAGCCCAAAGTAAAGCCGGAATCGCGCTTGAGCCGTGGGTCACCTGCCGGCCGACGCCGACAACACCGCCCAACCCCGGCCACACACGCCCCAACCGACCGCAACCCGCATAAAACCCGCCGGGAAAACTTCGCGCGACCGTCAAACAAACCTGGTAAGATATGAAGGCCCATTTAGATCGACAACCCACGCGCTTTCATCGTTTCTCTGAAAGCTTCGCCCCATAAGGGCCGAGGCTCCCATCCACGCTTTACCTTTTTCACCTTTTTCTTCCTTCACCTTGGCATTTCAGGTTTATCGTTTATGGCCACGGTTACTGAGCCCGACAATTTATTGCATTACAACATCATTGAAATTCTCGGTTCCGGGGGCAATGGCACGGTTTACCGCGCCGTGGACACACGCAATGACAAAGTGGTGGCGATTAAAACACTGAAAACCGTCACCGAGCTGACCCTCAATCGTTTCAAACGCGAGTTTTTGGCGCTCAAGAAAATGGACAATCCCGGCATTGTCAAAGTCTTCGAAGGCTTTTTCGATCATGCGCCGCCGTTTTTTTCCATGGAATGGGTGCGTGGCAAAACGCTCAGCAATGTCATTGAGGACATGGAGCACAACCCACTGATCTTCAGCGTCGCCGATCGCGAGAACTTCGCCGTGCGGGTCGCGTTGCAGGTTTGCGACATCCTCACCTACATCCACGACTTCCAGGAAGTGCACCGCGACCTGAAGCCTGACAACCTGTTTATCACCCTGCAAGAGGGCAACATCTTGGCCGACTTCGACGTCAAAATGCTCGACTTCGGTTTGCTCAAACAGTTGAGCCACCAGGAGGACGAAGACACCCAAAGCGGGATGATTGTCGGGACCGTCCATTACCTCAGCCCTGAACAAGCGCGCGGTACCAGCCTCGATCCCCGCTCCGACCTTTACTCACTCGGTGTGATTATCTACCGCATCATTAGCTTAAAACTGCCTTATGTCGCCAAGGACGTGGTTGGCTACATTTTCAAAACGGTTTTCGAGGAACCGACCCCGATTGAGCAACAAACAGAAGAGTGCTCCAAGCAAATCCAGGCATTGCTCAAGGACTTGCTCGCCAAGGAACCCAACAAACGCCCACCCTCGGCCGCCGCATTGCAAAAACGGCTCAAGGGCATGCTCGCCAAAGAAGCGATTACCGTCGATATCAGCGCCGCCGATCTGGACTTCACCTCGGGGATCGAAGGATGGGGCGGCCCGCTGTTGCCGCCACCGCTGGTCGGCCGCGACCACGCCGTTCAAAAACTCGAACAGTGCCTCGACACCTTGGAAAATCGCATGCCGCTCGCCGCCGTTTTTATCGGCGAACCCGGCATGGGCCGCACCAGCGTCATTAAGGAATGGCGCAGCCGCGTCCAGTTCCGCAATCCCGTGTTCATGCAGGTCCACTTTGCCGACGAAGCCGTTCCCGCCCAAGATCCCATCGGCACCCTAACCGACTCACTCATTCGCAACATGAAACCGGAAGAAGTGAAGCGCGTGTTCAAGGACGTCTACCCCACCCTTTGCAGCGTGTCTCGCTACCTCGGCCGTTATTTCGACACCAAATCCGTCAGCAAGTTCGACCACCTTTCCGCCGGCCGCAAGTTACAACTTTTGGCCGTCAACTTTATCAAGCTCATTCAAACGCTTTCCGCCGCCGGGCCCGTCGTCATTGTGCTGGAAAATCTGCACAATGCACCAGAACGCTTCCTCGGCTGGCTCACCCTGTTTTGGGAACAGCTCGGCCCCAAAAAGGTGTTGGTGGTGGTCTCAGCCGTGCCGGGACGCGGTCCCTCCGGTTACAACCAATTCCTTTCGCGCTTGCACGCCTTCCCCGATTTGCTCCAGCTCGAACTCAAGGCACTCGACGAAAAGCAAGTGGTCCACCTCATTCAGGAAATGCTGCCGATCGCCACACGCTTGCCGTTCTCCGACGCGCTCAAAAAGCTGCTCCATGAACGCGCATCAGGCAACCCTTTTTACACTATCGAACTCTTCTCGCGCCTTTATGAAGACGAACATATCTATGTGAACAAAGGGTTTATCGATGTTCGATCCGTCGAAGACGTCGATGTTCCGGTTTCGATTCACCAAGCCCTCCTCAAAAAAATAAGCCGCATTGAAGCCCATTGCCTGCAACTGCTCCAGGCAGCCGCCGTCGTTGGCACCGACATTTCATACGCCATGCTAATCGGTACCCTCAACTGGCCCGAAGATTCGGTGCTCAGCACCGTCAATAGCTTGCTGGCTCAAGGACTCTTGTCCGAGTTTGAAACCGCCGGCAACAAGTTGTGTTTTAACGCCCCCACCCTACAGCGTTTGGTTTACGAACAAATCCCGATCGGCCACCGCAACCGCCTCCACCAAAACGCGGCCAAAACCATTGAAAAAAGCATGGAGGCCAACGACGTCCTGGCCCTGGAACAAATCGCGTACCACTATGCAAACAGCGCCAATCACGTGCGCGCCGTAAAGTTCGCTTACTTGGCCGGCAACAGCTCACTCGAAGCCAAAGATATCGACAAGGCCGTGTACTTCTACGAGCTCAGCCTCGACATGATGAGCCAAATGGAAAACAACCAGGCGCGCAACCTCGTCAACCTGAAGCTGGCCGAGGTCCATCTGGCCGGCAATCAAGCCGCGCAAGCCTTGCAGTACTACAATCGCAGTCTCGCCCTCAAAGAGATTTCGAAAATGGAAGAGTTGCGCTCACTGCGCGGTCGCATGTTGTGTTTCGAAAACCTGGGCCAAATCGCCGAGGCCTACTCTGATGCCGAAAAACTTTACCGCCTCGGCGAAACCTGCTCGGCCCGCATTAAGGCCGAGACCAAACGCGCCTTTGGCCGTCTGTCCTGGGCGCTCAAGGGTGAAGGGAAACGCTATTTTATGTTGCTGGATGAGGCTGTCAAAATTTACCCCAAGCTCAAGCAGCACCACATCGAACTGCCACTGGCGCAAATCCTCGCCAACGACACCTTGGGCGCCAACAAACTCCTGCTGCGCCACTTAAAAAACCAATCAGCTCCGCGTTTGGCCGTCCATTGCTTGCTGATGTTCATCCGCTACTTCATGGGTGACTTCAGCAAAGCCCGCGACTTGATGGTCGCCCTGCAAAACAGCGGCGATGAAAAAAATGAGTTTGTCGATCCGCGTTTCCTTATTTTCCAAGCCTTGCTGACCTACAAAATCAAAAACACCATGGCCCCGGACCACTCATCCGACGAATACCTCAGCATTGCCCGCCGTTACATTGAGCGTTTTGATTTGGAAAAGTACCAGCCCAAGGTCTTGCTGGTGCAGATGGAACATTTGCTCATTAACGGCCGCTATCAGGAAGCCTGGAGTCAAGTCACGACCCTTGCCGAGAAGTCGTTTGACCTACCCGTGAATTACCATGATCGCTATCTTTTCTTATCCCTGGCCATGCGCGCCGCCTGGGAATTGGGCGAACGCCCGCCCCGAGGCTGGCTCATTGAATTCCAAAAATTCCAACCCAATGAACACGATGGCTTCATTCTCCGTACTCACTGGGCACTGGCAAGGGCCACAGAAGCCCAACTGCCGCTTTCGATGAGCGCACCCCAAGCGTTAAAAACCCTAAAAGTCGTGGAAAGCCTGCTCGTCGAATTGAAACTGAAATATTACTTTCGCGCCATTCTCAACAAACAGATCAAGTTATACCGGCGTCTGGAGAACGAAGCCCAGATCGAGGAATTAAGCCGGCTCCAGGAACAAATGGATCAATTGTTAGGCATCCCGTTGCCAAGTGAATAACCGCACCACCACAAGAGTCCAAAAGACGACTTTTTTACACAAAAACGAAGTTTTTTGAACATTTTCACGCATAAATGGCGTACACTAACTTGGGCCCGGCAACCAGAAGCGTGATATCGATCACACCTTTCTCGACAATAAAGGGCGACATTTAAGGAGAGGTCCTTTCCATGAAAATAGAAGAAATTCTGCAAGCGCGTGACCTGAGTGGTCAAAATTTTTCCGGCATGAGCCTGGGCGGTTGTGATCTTTCTGGCAAGAACCTTCGCGGCGCCGATCTTTCCTACGCCCATTTGGGCGGCACGATCCTGCGCGGCACGGATTTGCGCAACGCCAACCTGCACCAAGCCAACCTGGGCGCCGCCGATTTAACCGGCGCCGATTTACGTTACGCCGATTTGCGCGAGACAAATCTCAAAGGTGCGGTCCTGGTCGGCGCCGATTTGCGCGAGTGCATGGGCCTGAAGCAATACCCGGTGATGCCCCACTACAGCGAGCTGTACCCCGAACCACGCTTGGAGGAAACCGAAGATTTCGCCAACGCGCAGCAAGACGGGTACTTCCCCATTTCCCACTGGGGCAGTCAGTTCTCACTGATGACCAACAACCGCGAGCTGCAGGCCAACGACACCATTTGGTGCAATATCAAAGACCACCTGGGCGAGTTGATTTTTGGCGACCGCACCACTTATAAAGAAGTGCGATTGGTGCGCCAGTACAAACACTATTCACAGTGGGCCTACATGATTTCCAAAAAAGGCTTCGAGCAAATGGTGCAGAAACTCGGCCTCAGCGTCAAACCCAAGTAGAAAACACCGCCACGACCGGCCTTAGCCATGGCAGTGTTTTCTTAAATGACCTTGGTTCTATTTTTTAGCCGTGATTTTGACGCCGGGCCCGCCTTTGGGTCCAAAAAAGACGCCGTGCCACTCTGGCTCTAAATCAGGCGTTAAAAGCGAAAACTCAACCCGCGAAAGAATGGTTGCAATGATGACTTTCATTTCGTGTAAGGCAAAGTGCATGCCGACACAGCGTCGAATCCCAAAACCGAAGGGCGCCCACTCATTTGGCTTGAACTTGCCTGTCAGAAAACGTTCAGGGTCAAAATGATTCGGGTTCGGATAAAGATCCTCTCTTAAATGGAGAAGGTAGGAACAGTTCACCAAAGAAGTACCCGCCGGAATCGTGTATCCCCCCAACGGCACATCGTCAAAGGCGACACGCGTGCCGGCCGCCCAAAACATGGGACAATAGCGCAGTGTTTCCTTAACAACGGCTTCGGTATAACGAAGCCGGTCGATGTTTTGGCTGGAAATCTCGTCGCTACCAATTTCTGATTCTATTTCCTCAAGGACTCGCGCCAAGACCGTTGGGTGCTTGAGCACCACCGCAAAGGCCCAGGAAAGCATGGTCGCGGTCGTTCCAAACCCAGCCAATAACATGGTGATCAGTTCGTCATGCAGTTCGTCTTCACTGAGCTGGGATCCGTCTTCATCTCGAGCATTGACCAACAGGGAAAACACATCGGTACGCCCTTCATGCTGTGCAGAGTTCGTCCTGGCCGCTTGAATTTTGGCGCGGATTAAGGTTTCCAATTCGGCAAAAAGCGCCTGCAATTCCTCAAGCGTCGTGCCGGCTCGCTCAACAACCACAACTTTCCGACACAGAGCGCGCGTCTCGGCATCATCGGCAAAACCAAATATTGTTGTGATAATTGTTTCGACCGTGACGGTTTGCAAATCATAATAAATGTTTATTTCGTCGCCGACCCGCCAGCGGGCAACCGCCTCCTCGGCAAAACGGCGCTGTGTTTCGGTATAAATTTTCATCCTGTCGCCATGCAGCGGCTTCATGAGAAGACGGCGGTGCATACGATGAACAGGCCCATCGATCCCGAGCGATCCCTGTGGGCCGACGGCAATACCGAAAACAATTTGATTGGAAACACCGGCGCGAAGTGCATCGCCCTTGTCCGCCGCCATCTTCTGGAGAATGCCAGGTTCAGCACAGAACACCCATTTCCCGTTGGCGGCTTCACCTTGGTAATTGAACACACCCAAGTCGAGCGAAAACATGCTCCCATACTTTGCATAGCAATCACGCAAAAACGGAAACGGATTGGTTTTAAAAATTTCCAGTAGTTCATCCCGGGGAACATTCGGTCCATCAGGTAACATGACCCCTCCTTATTGGTACCAATCAAATCTGGGTTTTAAGCAAAACGTGTAAGTAATCTTAATGAAAATGGAGACTCAAAAGTATCGCACCATTAATCGACAGCAGGCTTCATCACCCAACGCTTTAAAAACACGAACCCCGTCAAATTCGAAGTCGCGATAGTAAATTCGCGCCTGTTCTTTAAAACCATTCTTCTCCGTCAAACGCGTTGAGATATCGGAAGTCGTTTCACCAATCGCACCGACAAAACCCATCTGTTTGGCCAGGATCATATTCTCGTACATCATTTCGTAAGCGACAGAGCGTTTCTTGAAACCGGGTGCGACACCAACCATAAAGACATGAACATAGCGACCAGGCACGATCTCATGATCTTGGCGAAAGCGGGCCAAAAGCTGATCGAGCACACCGACGATCGGATCAAATTTAGCGGCAATTTCAGCAGCCTCTGCCGGCTCAGGGCTTCCAAGATCCTCAGAGATGGAAAACCCTACTAACTCACCACTTTCCGAATCCCTGGCCACGATCGGTAAGCCCTCATTCAGGGCTTTTTTGGTAAACACCGTCGCAAAGTAGCGAAACTCTTCTAAGGTGACCCCAAGCAAAGCGGTCATCGGTTCACCAACCGAAAAAACCTTGGCCATGAGCTCAATGCAGGCGGGAAAACTCGCCTCGCTTAATTTTTCGTAGACGACACCCTCTTTTTCAGCAAGAACACTCACGCATTCCTCCAAAGTTTCTGCGTCTCACACGCTTGTGGGTCGGTTTGTTTATGGGTTGGAAATCAAACTCAAGTGTTCCACAACACCCGACCTTGATCAAGCAGAAAGGATAAGCCGGCGCCCCCCTTGCCCAACATGTCCCACTTATCACTTACCTTTGCTCCGAGAAATATGGTAATGTGATTTCAATTATCCCTTAAAAAGCTAATCTTCAACCGCGCGGAGGCAGCATGAAAGCCATCTCCTTTTTCCAGGCCTGTGTTCTGGCTGCATTTTCGTGTGGCATTGGTTTAGCGCAAGCCCCCAGTAACAATGATCTCAGCCTCGAAGCGTTGTTAAGTTTGCGGATTTCACTTGCGAGTCGCACCGAACAGACTTTAGCCGAGGCACCCTCGGTCGTTTCTGTCATCACCGCTCAAGACATCCAACAAATGGGTGCTCGCAGTTTGGAGGATGTGCTCCGCACGGTACCTGGCTTTGATGTCGTGCTCAATCCGCAGGGGAGCAATTTAGGTTTTGGCGTGCGGGGAACCCTGGGTCTCAACTTTTCCAGTAATTCGATTAAGTACTTGCTCAACGGCCATACGCTCAATTCCCTGACTGGCTCGCCACTTCATTACTTCGATTATTTCCCCATTGAGAACATTCAAAAAATCGAAATTATTCGGGGTCCCGGCTCGGCACTTTATGGCGCAAACGCTTTCTTTGGGGTGATCAATATCATCACCAAAACCAAAGAGAAGCTGGAAGACTCACACGTTGATTTGGCAGGCGGTTCCTTTTCAACTTATCGCCCTTTTGCTTTTTTTAACCAATCCCAGGGCGAGTTCAACTGGTCTATTGCCGCCAATTACAGCGAGACCGACGGCCCCAAGCGCCCCGTTGAATCCGATTTCGGGTTAATCGCTTTTGGCGCTTCCTCCGTTCCCAACCTGACCACCTACGACGCCAAATACGCCGGTGTTAATATTGAAGCCGAGTACCGCAACTTCTCAGCAAGCCTTTTCTATAATGAACTAGAACGAAACTGGTTGATCGGTCTGTCCGGCGCTTCAACCGACGAAAACCTGCTTGATATCACCTACGGTTTTCTCGAACTGGCCTACGAAAAAAACTTTAGCGACGACCGCCACAAGCTTTTTGTCAAAACCTACTATGACCACTATGATTTCCTCGAGTTTTTAGAGATTTTCTCGGAAGAGACGGCGGCCCAAGTTTTTAATCTCGGAATTTCACCGACGCCTTTCCCCGCAGATGAAGGCATTCATGGTCAGCCAGGTAACGAGTTTGCCCTTTGGGGAACCGAGGTCACGCTGGATTTCACCCTTAAAGAGGGCATTCGCCTGCTTACCGGCGTCCTCCACGACCGCTCTAAGATTTATGATCCCGTTCACTCGGCAAATACCAACATCACCGGCGCCCCCATCGTCATCGACGGCGTCACCTACACACCACTGGCTTATTTAGGCGGTTTTATCGATATCGCCGATATTCCGGGGGGCAACTGGATCACGACCGAAGAACGGGTCAACACGGCACTTTACGCACAGGCAACGATCGACTTTAAAGAATTGGGGGCATTGGACCTTGAGAGCTTGGTGCTAACACTAGGTGTCCGCCATGACGACTATGACGATATCGGCAGCACGACCAACCCTCGCATGGGTTTGGTTTACGCACCGAAGGCCTCGCTTTTCTTTAAGGTTCTTTACGGCGAAGCTTTCCGCGCGCCGACCTTTGACGAACTTTACCAAATCAACAATTCGACCACCGTCGGCAACCCCAACTTAGCGCCCGAAAAGATTGAGACTTTTGAGTTCCAAATCGGCCACATTTTTGCCGATAAGATTTACTCAACAGTCTCTTACTTCGACATCGATCTCTCTGACAACATTCAGTTAATCCGCAGCCTATACGCCAATATCGGCCGCATTAAATCAAAGGGGTTTGAGCTCGAAAGCAAGATGATCTTCAACCAAAACTATTCGGCCTACATTAACGCCACGTTTAACGACGTCGTGAATGCAGAACAAATCCTGAGAAACGCGAACGGAGACATCCTCGCAACCCAAGAGAACTTCGAGAATGGCAACTCGCCAGACTACTTAATTAACCTCGGCTTCAACGGTCAGTTGACCGACATGTTCCACTTAAATCTGACGGTGAACCATGCCAGTGAACGCAAACGCTCGGCGGCACTGCAATACATTGAAACCCTTGATCTGGTTGCGCCGTTTGATGCGCGTGGTGAGCCGACACCGGAACGTACTTTGGTTAATGTAACATTGTCGTTCAATGTTACGGACAAACTCGATCTGCAAGTGAGTGGCTTTAACATCCTCGATGAAGACCACCGCGATCCCGACAACACCGCGACCATCCTCAATGATGTTCCGCGAGAAGAGGCCTCGTTTTCAGGCCGGATCCGCTATCGTTTTTAACGGCAATCAGAAATCTTGGTACGAGGTTTCGAACTCAAGGGACGCCGGGTCCACCACGCATTTGCGCACTTGCCAATAGCCCTCGTAGTTGGTTTTCTTAAATTCGATGTCGATCTCCAGCTTTTTTAACTGCTCTCGTGGCACGGGGTTGCCTGTACCGCCGATGGTTAACGTGTAGGTTTCTCCCCAGGGATTGGCCGGAATTAACACCTGGGTACCGTCTGGGTAATTCGAATAAGTAATGTTTTTATCGTAAGAGAAGTTGACTTCGACACGCATCGTCGCCTCATTACCGTCTTCACTGAGGCCGTAACTCAAAACGTTGTACCGGTGGTAAGACAAGCCCAAAAATCGCGACAAAACCACACCCTGCTCGTCAAATTCAATCATTTGATCTGGGTCGTTGGTTTGTTCAATGTACTTGAGCAGCACTTGCTTGACATGCTCTTTGTAATTGGAAACACCTGGAAAATATACAGAAATAGCCAGGCCTTCCTCGTTGAGTTCTTTGACCGAATGGATGAGATTGTTAAAACTTCGCATCAATTCAAACTTCAAGCTATCGTCTTTCCGGCATGCCGAAAACAAGCACAACACACATAAGCTCAGCGGAAGCATTCGCTTCATAAAGAACCCCCTACCCAGTGAATCTCGAATTCACGCCGATCAGAACGGCGCCGACGGTGCACGCCACACACAAACAACCTCCGGTTCATCATGATGGGCGTTGACGTGCGCCATTAAAACCCCAGATACGATTGCCGGCGGAAGACACCCACAGACTTATGTTTAAGCGTGATTCGCGGTAAAAAAGTCGCCGGCAAAACCGGTGAGGGCTTGATTTTAACCTGGTTCAGGAAGGATGGCGCGCCGTGGATTGTGAAAATTTTGGGATAGGTTGTGACACGGACAGAGTGATTCGGGTGGATGAAATCGCGCAAAACGCCGCCACGAAACCTGTTGAAAAAACGCACCGGGGCCGCGATCGACGCCTACTCGCAAGTACGGCGAACATTTTGACGAAAGGTTGTAGCCCACCCAGAATCGCTTAGATCAGGTGTGAGCCACACCACCACGGCGAAAGGCGACGGGCCGGTTGAGACCCGTCAGAATTGGGGTATCGCGATGTCCCCTTTGGACCCGCGCTAAAAAGGTAAAATCCCCAAACGCCAAAGGAAATAGGCCCCACCGGCAACCATCGCCGCCGCCGCGCCGGCAATCCAAATCCATTGACCACGCTGGTTGAGACGCGCCGCTTGGGTATCGCCGCCAACGGCTTGATCCATGTCGAGCGACATGGGCCGGAACAAGGTTTTGGCAGCGACGTCCTCGGCCGACACCGACGTCCGCGCGGCCATGGTCAACTGCTCGCGTGGAATCACGGCGGTGGCATCGGGGTCCTGCCAGCGGTGGGTCGCGGCCGTACTGATCACTTGCGTTACTTCTTCTTGCTCAAACCGCAGAAAGACACGGCCGATTTGTACCATGTCACCGTTTTGAATGCGACTTCGCTTGACCAAGTTACCGTTTATACGGGTCCCGTTGGCACTGTCGTGATCCAACAGGCTGTAACCGTCGGCATCGCGTACCATCTCGGCATGAACCGTCGACACCGTCTCATCGGCAATGCTAATTTCGCATTGGTTCCCACGCCCGATCCGCACAAACCCGCTCAAGGCAAAACGCCGCACCGGTACGTCGTTCTCGAGCAAATGCAAGCAGGCACCGTCGTCCCGCATCGAATCGCCGAGTACAATGCGCATCGTCTCCGTGTCGGAAACGGCGCTGTCGAGAAAAAACACGGCCGTGAGGCCTTGACCCAATTGCAGCGTATCGCCGTGGGATAAAGCGACCTCGGTGACGGGCTTGCGGTTGACGCAGGTTTGGTTGACAAAATCGCGCAAAATGTAACGCTCATCGACCATTCGAATTTCACAATGTTCCCTGGCAACCGAGGTTTGGGGAAGAGGTAGATCATTCTCGAGACCGCGGCCAATGCGAAAAACTTCTTTTTCAAAAGAGAATTCTTCCCACTCGCCGTCGAACATAATTCGTAACTTGGGCATAATTGAGACTCCGCAAAAGAAAAGACATCTGATTCGGTGGCATTGGCTTTAGGAACCTTACAGCCGGAGACATCTTTTAAGACCATGCAATTTCGTGGCCGATTGCTGGTTAATCCGTCCAAAAGGCGGTGTAAAACGGCCACGCCGGCAAGGTGTAAACGGGCAACGTCGAGACGTGCGCCGTTGGTGTTTTGTGGAAACGGTGTGTGTAAGGACTTTGGATTCAGTGAATCAGTGTCCGCCGGAGCAACCGGCACGGGGAAACGGATCGGCTTTTGCCGCCGTCATATGCCAATCAGTTTAGCGGGCCGGCGGTCACAGGGAAAAGGAAGCAGATCACAGAAAGGCCCAGACCTAAAAGTCGGCACCAAACGAAGAAAGGGCCTCGACGCGGAAAACGCCGAGGCCCGATAAGGGTTATGGGTGAACAAAAGAGAAGTTAACGACGGCCTTTGGGCGGACCCAAAATCTCCTGCGCCAGGACGAGCTGAACCATCGGGTTATCACCCGGCAACACAAACTCGCGCCGGCCTTCGTCTTCGACATGGACATCGCCCAAGTAGGCGTCAACATGGCGATCCAACGTCTCCATGCTGTAGGCCGTGGCCGCCGAATGCTGCGCGAACGTTTCGTGTAGAGGTCGAGAACGCGGACGCGGTTGCGGCCGCGCCGGCTGCCGGGTCTCGGGTAACTCGTCGTCGACGAGATCCTCGATCCAAGCATCCAGATCGCGCGCGCGCCCACCGCGTTGGCCTTGCCCTTGGCGCGGAATCGGCGGCGGGCCCTGACGAGGCGACCGCTGACGCTGCGAACGCTCGGCCGCGTCCTTTTCAAAAATGGCCTGAAAAATCTCCAGGATTAAACGGATGATGATGTTCACGAGTCACAATCCTCCTCAAGCCGTTGGCTTATTGGGGGCCTTTCTTGGGGGTCGAGGTGGATTCAGCAATGCTTGAACGCATCTTGGTATCGGACTCAACATTTTTGTAGTTCACGTAATCCATAATACCCATGTTGCCTTTGCGGAACGCGTCGGCCATCGCCAAGGGTACCTCGGCTTCAGCCAGAACAACCTTGGCGCGGTTCTCCTGCACCTTGGCTTTCTGTTCCTGCTCCATCGCCACGGCCATCGCGCGACGTTCTTCAGCGCGAGCCTGCGCGACGCGTTTGTCGGCTTCGGCTTGGTCGGCTTGCAGCTTGGCACCAATGTTTTCACCGACGTCGACATCGGCGATATCAATCGACAAAATCTCGAAAGCGGTACCCGCATCCAGTTGTTTGTTGAGCACGGTCCGTGAAATGATGTCGGGATTTTCTAGAACGTCCTTGTGCGAGTTGGCCGAACCAATCGCCGAAACGATGCCCTCACCCACGCGAGCGACGATGGTGTCTTCGGTGGCACCACCGATCAAACGCGGCAGGTAGGTGCGCACGGTCACGCGCGCCCGCGCCCGCAACTGGATACCATCTTTAGCAACCGCATCAATCGACGCTTTATCACCACCGCGCATGGGCACATCAATCACTTTGGGGTTAACCGAGGTGTTGATGGCGTCCAGAATATCGCGACCGGCAAGGTCGATGGCGGTCGCTTGGTTAAAACCAAGCTGGATGTTGGCCTTGCTGGCGGCAACCAAAGACTGCACCACACGCGTGACGTGACCTTGCGCCAAGAAGTGGGTTTCCAGATCTTCGACGGTGATGTTGAGGCCGGCTTTTTTGGCAAAAATGTAGTTGTTAACGATGAGCCCGGGTTTAATTTGCCGCCACGGCATCATCACGATGCGTACGAGCGAAATTGCCGCGCCGGAAACCACGGCCTGAAACCACAGTTTAACGGCGCTAAAAATCATTAATAGAATGATGAGGGAGCCAATCCCTACAATACCCAGAAAGCCGGTAACGAAAATATTCATGATGGTACTCCGTGGGAATCCTTGACCCTTGCAAGGCGATATATTTTGATGGGTTGTCGGCTGATTTTAACACACAGTCGCACCAGCCCTGATGAATGTAAAGAAGTTAATAACACCAACTGGAAACGTTTCTCTCCAGGCGGTTTATTCACGATGAACGGCCACCACCAAGCTGGGGCCGCGCTGTTCGGTCACAATCACCTCGGTCCCCTTCTCAATGAAGGAACTTTCAGCGATACAGTCCAAATCAACCGACTTGCCGGCCACCTCGAGGCGGACTTTACCGGCCGGTCGCAAATCAGAAAAAGCAAGGCCGACACAACCAATTACATCGTTGTGCGAAGCCACACCGACATAACCTTCGTCGGCGCTCATCTCGCCCTTTAAGGCAAAACGCTTCAAAAGCCGCAAGACGATCACGGGAATTAACGAGGCACAAAGAACAAAGTGGGTGCCGGCGGAAACCCACCCGAATTGCTGAAAATTCATATGCACGCTGTAAAGAATCATACCGACGCCCAGTAATGCAAAAATACTACCTGGCAACGCAATGACATCTAATACGATAAAACCAAAGCCAACCAATGTTATTACGATAATCCAAATCATTCACGTTCCCCTGTTTGCCTTACCGGCAACACCCGTATTCTTTGGTTAGGTTACTTCCTCAAGGCGTCGTATGGTTTTGGTGGGTGCCACCAAACACCGCAACAAGGCTTCATACCGTCGTCGCGACTGGGCTCACAATCACGCGCGCACCGTCTTGGTCACGAACCACCACCCGCCGACCCGCTTCAATAAAACCGGTCTCGCTGACCACATCCAGTTGCTCGCCGCAATCGAGCGCGATCTTGCCGCTCGGGCGCAGACCGCCGAGCACCACGCCTTCCCGCCCAATCAGGTTGGCCGGCATCCATTCGGATTCCGGCCCAGCTTGGGCCCGTTTGGCCGCCTCCCGTGCACGGATCTTCGGATACGCCAACAACTCAAAAAGCAACGCATCAACGGCATTCGGCATAAAGCAAATCACCGCAAGGAATCCCAAAGCAAAAAGCCCCAAAATAAGTTCCACGGCCCCTCCTCCAGGTCCCGACGGCACCACCGCACACCTTAAACCGGTCGCACAATCACCCGGTTCCCGTCGAGTCTATCGACCACAACCCGCTGACCGTCGTCGAGGAAACCCACCTCGCTGACCACATCGATCAGGCGACCCCCGTCCAAACGCATCTTACCGCCCGGACGCAGACCCCCTTCAATCAAGCCTTCGTGACCCAAAATCGCCGATGCTTCGGCGACAATCGGTGCAACCACGCCATCGTCATTCGACAATTCATGGGCCAGCACCAGCGGACTTTTGACCGGTGTTTTCAGCACCAGACTGACCAGCCCGAAAAACATCACAAAGGATCCGATAAAACTCGCCATGGTCCAGTTAAACAAAGAACTCAACCAAGCCCACTGCATTTCAAAACGCGGTACCGGCAAGGGGCCGCCGCCGAAATCAGGCAATGACGCAAAAATCAACGAACCAAACATTAAAACAAGGCCGGAAATGCCGGCGACACCGAAACCCGGCAACACGAAGATTTCCGCCAGACAACAGAGAATACCCGCGGCAAACACGGCCAACTCCAACGGTGACGCGGTCCCCAAGAGAAAACGCGAGCCAAACACAATCGTAAAACACACGACCGCGGTTAAACCCGGTGCGCCAAAACCCGGCATTTTGATTTCCATATAAATGCCGTTGAGTCCGACCATGGTCAGAATCAAAAAGACCCATGGGTTGGCACCTAAAAAGCGCAACACATCCTGCGAGAAGGTCATCTGTTGTTCTTCCAAATCAGCGGCGTTCAAACCTTCACTTTTTAAAAACGCCTCAAAACTGCTCGCCTCAGTGGCAATGCCCAACGCCTGCGCCTCCTTGGCAAAAACGGTGAGCAGTTGACCTTTTTTGACAACCACTTTCACAATCGGCGGACGGTCTTTTTCGGCCAAAAAGTCGTAATCTTCGCGCGTCATAAAGCGCAGTTCCTCGGGTTTGCCGACCTGCAACACCTCGACGTCTATTTCAAAGAAGCCACGCGCCAGAGCAAAGGAACGGTTTTTAATATCGCAGGCCTTGCGCCAATCGGCGCGAAAAACGGTGACGGCTTTTTCCGGTGCTTCCTGAATGCCGTCGGCGGTTTGCATAATCACTTGCGCATCGCCCAAGGTCGTGTTGCGTTCCATCACGATTTGATCACAGGCATAAGCGATAAAGGTCCCGGCCGAAATCGCTTTGGTGGTGACGTAGGCGGTGGTTGGGATCTTGAGCCGCAACAGTCGTTCCGTAATCGTACGCGCGTGCATGACCACGCCGCCGTAGGTGTCGATTTTGAAGATCACACGCGTGTAACCCTCGGCCTCGGCCTTGTCGAGCTGGGCAATGATGAAGTCGGCCTGGACTTCATCGACCATGTACCGGCCCTCATCGCTGAGATGGAGCACCATAATTTTTTCGCGTACGGGCGCAACCGCACCGGGGCTTTTTTCAAGCGCCCCCTCGGGGTTCCACCCCAAAGCCGCCGCCGAGAACCCCGCCCACAGGACGACGCTCATCCAAAATGCCGCTGGTTTCGCCACGTTATCACCTCGAGAATCTCGTCTTAACTTACACCGAAGGCTCTGAAACGGGCAAGTTCTTCTACCCGCAATATGGTGCCTGTAATACCTTCGCGCAAAACCGGCGTCGAAACGTGCGTGCCGTTTCAAAAAAACAACCCAAACGCCCCGGTACGCGACGCCCGCCCAATAAACCAGGACGCAAAACAAGCATAAGACGGGACACTATTTTTATTCGGCAGCCGCCAAATCGTCGCGTAAGAGCCAATGATACCCGGCCGACAGCAGCATAATTTCACACTCGCGCAACATAGCGGCATCGCGATCTAAATCAAAAACGAGCGTCGTAAAACCATCGTCCCACAGTTCCAATTCGCAACGATCTCCGCTGAGCAAGCGCATTTCACCAATCAGTGCCGGTTGCCGTCGCAAGCGCTGCCACACACTGAGCGGTTCGGCTTTGCCTTTGCGCACGCCGCGATCCGCCATGTCGTGATAGAAAACGATTTGGGTTTGCGAACCCATCGAGATCTCAGCCCCTTGAATTTGGAAGGTCACCCGCGAAACGCCGGGTGATCGCGGCGATTCGGGATGCTCAACCACCACACGACGCTGCGCTGAATCAATGAACCGCATGAATTTTTTACCCATAACACCCTCGCACGTCGATCACCGTCAACTTAGGCTTCCAAAAAGTCGCGAACCACAGGACGAAACCAATCGACTTCCACCAAAAACGCATCGTGGCCGGCTTTGGATTCCAACAATTTGAAGGCCACATCGCGACCGACCTTTTGCAAAATGCGCACAACCGCTTCCTGTTCATCCGGGGGGAACAACATATCGGTGGAAACACCCACCATGAGACTTTTGGCTTTAATGCGCAACACGCCTTCTTCGTAAGAGGAAAACTCGTAGCCAAGCGAATATAAATCCATGGCTTTGGTCAGGAATAAAAAGCTGTTGGCGTCAAAATGGGTCGAAAGCTTGCGGCCCATGTGGTTGAGATAGGATTCCACCTGAAAGTCAGGGCCGAAGTTGTAGCCGTTTGAGGTGCGCGAACGGCCAAAACGTTCGTTAAACTCCTCGCGAGAGCGGTAGGTAATGTTGCCAATCTCACGCGCAACAGCCAGCGATTCGGTCGGTTGATCGGAGCGATCGTAGTAGCGGCCCGCGGCGAAAAAAGGATCGGCCAAAATCACACGGCGCTGTAAATAGCGAAAGGCAATCGATTGCGGGCCGGGTCGACCCGAGGCCGATATAGAAATCAGGCGCGCGACGCGGTCGGCGTAACGTGCAGCGAGTTCCATCGCCAACATACCACCCATCGAAGTGCCGACGGAGGCATACACGCGCTCGATGCCGAGATGGTCCAAGACCAAAACCGAGGCATCAACTAAATCCTGGATCAACAACGGCGGAAAATCGGGACCGTAGCGTTGATCGGTTGCGGGCATCAACGAGCTGGGCCCGGTCGAACCAAAGCAACCGCCGAGGTGGTTAATGCACAACACAAAAAAGCGATCCGTATCAATCGCCTGGTCGGGACCGATCATGGCCTCCCACCAGCCAGGCACATCGTCGCGCGAATGGGATTTCGCGTGCGAGGACGCCGATAAACCGGTAAACAAGATGACGGCGTTGCTGCGGTCGGCGTTAAGCGTGCCCCAAGTTTCGTAAGCCAACTGGAACTCTGGTAAGACCCCACCCAATGTCAAGGGAAACGGTTGCGTTCGCTTGAATAAAGCATAGGGATGTTGCGCCATGAAACCAGCCTTGCCACCGGAATTTGAAAAACGCCTCACGTTACCACAGCCGACCGGGGAATCCCACGCGAAAAGAGGCGACGCCGCTAATCCTAGCAGATCCATGACGCGAACCAAAACCAGTGCATCGAGACGCGAACCCACCGATTCAAGCGACCACCAGCCGCCAAAAGGCCGTATAATCAGGCGCCAACCGCGCCGGCCGTCGACGCGGGTCGTCCAAGCTCAAGGAAACGTGACTCATGGAAAAACAATACCGCGAAGCGCTCGACCTTTGCCGCCACCTCACCGAACAAGGTTACCCAGCCATGCTGGCAGGCGGTTGCGTGCGCGATTTGTTGTTGGGTCGCGAACCCAAAGACTTCGATCTAGCCTGCACCGCCCCGCCGGAAACCGCCATAAAGCTCTGTAAAGCCCGTGGCTTGCGCGTGGTGCCGGTTGGTATTGAACACGGCACGATCTGCGCGGTAACCCCACTGCAAACCCTCGAAATCACCACCTTGCGCGAGGATGTCGTCTGCCACGGTCGCCATGCCGAGGTCGCCTTCACCACCGACTTTGAAAAAGACGCCCAACGCCGCGACTTCACCATTAATGCTTTGTTTCAGGACGCCGACGGCACCGTCCACGATTTTGTCGGCGGTCGCGCCGATCTCGCCGCGCAACGGTTGCGTTTTGTCGGCACCGCTCGCGACCGCATCCGCGAAGACTACCTGCGCATTTTGCGCTATTTCCGTTTCCTGGCCCGCTTCGATTGGCATGCCGACCCCGAACAACTGGCCGCCGTGGCCGACGCCGTCGCCGGGCTAACCCAGCTCTCCTTCGAGCGCATTCACAAAGAAATGAACGAGTTATTACAATCCTCGGGCGCCTGCGACGTGCTCCACTTGATGAACCGGGCCAAGGTTCTCACGACCCTCATTCCAGAACTGGACCAAACCAAAATAACGACGGCCATCGACCGCCTCGCCACCTGCCGACCCCTGGCGGTCGATTTAATGTGGTTTCTTTTGCTCCGCGAGGGCGGCATGCCCGTTGGCGATCCCATCTTGGTGACCCGCTTGCAAGACCTGCGTTTCACCCGTGCGCAAATGAAAACCATCAAAATGCTGGCGCGTATAACCAAACACCACGAGCAGCCGGCGCTCGTCGCGGAAGGCGTGTTCCACCTCTTAAAACACGCCGGCGTGTTGCGCGATGAAATGATTCGCCTGGTTCGTGGTGTTCCTCATTGGTGGCATGCGCAAAGTCGCGACTTGTTGGTCGAACTCATCAACGGTTTTTGCGATAAATCCGAGCCGGCGATCCCCAAAGACGCCCTTCTCGCATTGCCTGCGCCCGAGCGGGGCAAGGCGGTTCTCGCCGCCAAGATCCACTGGTATTTGGGTAGATTGAGTGATAAAAACCAGATCAACGGGTTTTTCCAGCCGCCACATCACCCCAGTCCTCCCAAAACATGGTCCGAACTCACCCCGCTGTAACCGATCACAATTCATTCACAGGATGGGAGCTATAAAATGCCTAGACCCGAAGCGACGTTGGACCCGGCACAACTCAAAGCCAAAGTTCAAACCTACTTTTTTCCGCCCAACCGCACTAACGCAGAGGATCATGTCGGTCTCGAATTGGAGATTTGGCCGTTCCGCGAAACACCGGAACGCAACCACGCTTTAGTTCCGTTTATCAATGAAGAGGGCACGGGTTTAATCCAGTTGCTGCAGCAATTGGTCGGCGTTATGGACGGCTTTACTTACCAACCGAAACCGGACGGGACCCACATTTTCAAGTTTGCCGACGGCGGCAACTTAACCTTCGAGCCAGGCCGCCAACTGGAATACAGCGGCGCCCCCTTCCCAACCCTGGCCGCCGCCATTCAAAACCTCAATTACGTCATTGAATCGCTGCGTTGCCACTTAAAGAACAGCAACATTTGGCTTTTCCACAGCGGGCTTAACCCCTGGTACACGGTCGAAGAAGTCGGGTTACACCTCACCGCGCCGCGTTACATCAACATGGACCGTTATTTCAAAACCATCGGCCACTACGGTCAAAAAATGATGCGTTTGTCGACCTCGCTCCAGATCAATCTGGACGCCGGTGACAAGGACACCGCCCACCGCCGCTGGCTCGCCGCCAACTTGGTCCCACCAATTTTCACAGCGCTGTTCGCCAACTCGCCGTTCATCAACCGTAAAGCGGGCGGGGCATACAGCTACCGTTCGTTGATTTGGCAGAACCTTGATCCCAGCCGGACCGGCATCCAAAAAGGGTTTTTGACGGAAGAGTACAAGCCGTGCCCGGTTGAGCAGTACACCTCATTCGCCCTAGACGCCCACGTCATGCGCCTGCCCCAACCCAACGGCGAAGCGGCCTTTGCCGGCCAGTTCATCAGTTTCCGCCGCTGGATGGAAGACGGCCACAACGGCACTTATCCCGACATGGAAGACTGGGTTAACCACCTCAGCACCCTGTTCCCCGAGGTACGCGCGCGCGGCTTCTTCGAATGCCGGTTCCTCGACGCGCAGTCCAAAGTGTGGTGCGCCGTGCCCGGCATTTTGCTGACGTTCCTGCTCTACAACGCTGAGGCCCGTGAAAAAACCATCGACCTGCTGCTGCCGTACCGCACCCAGTTGCCGCAACTGCTACATCAGGCGGCGGTGGAAGCTTTGGACAACGACCACCTATATAAGTTGTCAAACGAACTGTTCCAACTGGCGCTGGATCATGCGGGCACCGAGGACAAATCACTGGTGGCGCTCGCCGAGAAATTTTACGAGCGCTACACACATCGCCGCCTCAACCCGGCCGCCGAGTTGCTGCAACTCAACGGCGGCGAGGTCTTCACGCCCGAGCAGTACCGCATGTTCGAGAGAAAACAAATCGAATGCGCGGGCGAGCTGCTGGAAACCATCTGCGATTACTGCTAGACCCCTAACAAAAAACGGCGGCCACACCGCGAAGGTGGGCCGCCGATAGAGCATGAAGGAAACGATTAACGTTGGGCCGACATAAACCAGCCGTTTTTGGAATCGAGCACCAGTTTTGGCTCGTAGCGCGCATCTTCGTGTTTGTTCACAAAGCTGGTTAAGTCAACAACTTGACCCTGGTAAGCAACCCAAGAGTGGTTGCGTACGGCAACCGGCTGATCGCCGGCCAAAAACAGCGTGCCAACCACGATCTTGGTGGGCAGCGCGTACTGCTCGGCGACGGCCTGAAACAGAATGGCCATATCCTCGGCATCGCCGGAGCCGGTGGTCAGGGTTTCGAACGGGGTTTGCCAAAAATCTTCGTTGTAATGTTCGTCCAAATAAACCACGGTGTCGCGCACGAACCGAGCAAGCGCGGCCACTTTAACGTCGGCCTCGTCAGTGCCGGCTAATTGACGATGCAGCCGGCGCGGCAAGAGTTTGTTCAGACCGGCCGAGTTAATCAAACGACGGCGATCACCCCAGCGCTCGTCGAGGCGGCAATCAAAACACAAGGCGGCGGGTGGCACCGATTGGTTGACCCACAGTTGGTAGTAACTGTCGAGATCGGGCGCATCCAAACGCCCGTCAAGCACACCGTCAAGGCGGTCCACCAAGCTGAAAAACACAGCGCGCGAGACAGGCGAGTCGTCGCCGGTGGCGGCAACCATGTCAAGGTCGCCGTTAAGCAACTGATAAGCGCGCAACACGGCGGCAGCGACCTGATCTTGATCGACGCGCTCGGTATCGGCAATCTTGGCGACCCCGTCTTCTTCAGTTAAAAGCGCGGCAAACTGGTCAAGAGCAACGGAGTCGGTTTGGAAGGCGTCCCTATTAAAGGCTTCGAGGTAAGGGTAAAGCGGTGAGGAGGTTGGCGTGGATACCGCAAGTTGGTCAAATAATTCCAAAGCGGCTAAGCGCACATCGTGGGGCGAAAAACGGTTTAAATCCCGTTGCGCCCAAAGCGCCGAACTCATGGAAACCAAAAAAAAGCACACAATCAGAAAGGGGAATCGAGTCATACAACCTCCATAAAACCATAAACGTAGGGACACCAAACCGGATTGGCGCGGCCGTTTTCACAACACTTCGCTAACTTTTTCTAACAAACTTCTCACAAATATAGGTTGCGCCCGATGAAAATGCAACCTTGATCCAATAAAATATCTTCTGATTTCACAGGGAGAAAGCGCCCTAACACCGCATTTTCTTAGCCTTGACCGAGCACTTACATTCGTCTCACATCCCTCACAAAAGCCACACAAAGGCAACTTAAGCAGACGGCGACGGCGAACCCTTCGTTTTTTCTTTGATCTTGCACTTGCTTTGCCGCCACGGCCTCCTCTATACTGGTTCGATCTGTGGTTTGATGTCGCCCACCGGGGTGACCCCAACCGGCGGCCGGAAATCCGAGGGTTACGGTCATCAAACCAGCACATGTACATAAGGAGACAACTTAATGGCTAATCACAAGTCAGCGGCCAAAAAAGCAAAACAAGATATCAGCCGCCGCAGCCGTAACCGTTCAGGCAGAAGTCGCCTGAGAACGGAACTGAAAAAAATCCGCGCATTGCTTGCCGACGGATCCGGCGAGGCGAAAGACAAATTGCCCGCGATTTACTCTTTGATTGACCGTTCCGCGAAAAAAGGTTTCATCCACGGCAACGCTGCCGACCGCCTGAAATCTCGCTTGGCACAACAAGCGAAGTAATTTGCCCCCATAAAAATACCTTTTTTTGGTTAGATCGGACGCGGGATTGACTCTCACCGTCCGCACCAACGCCCAAACGACAAGGATTTTATTAACGTTTATGGCTTTTCGACCCATTCTCACGAAATTGCTAAAGAAAACGTTCCTTGTCGTCTTGGGCTGTTGTTTTTTTGGGCTCGGCGCTGTCGCCGGCACTTGGTTTTATTTACGGCACATGGTTGCCGGCCGCGTTGTGGAAGTACCCGACCTCTACGACATGACGCAAAGCGACGCCGAAAACGCGCTCGCGGATCATAAACTCAAAGTGGTCATTGACGAGGATGCGGGCGTTCACAGCAGCATCGTCAAGGCAGGCCGTGTTTTGTTACAAATCCCACGGCCCGGCACCCAAGTCAAGGAAGGACGCCAAATCGAGGTCATTCTTTCTGCCGGCGAAGAGGTTAAAGAGATCCCCAAGTTGGTCGGTGAAAACCTCGGCTTCTCGCAAACCCTGCTCGAGCGCGCCGACAGCAAGGTGGCGCTCATTTCGCGCATGCCGGCCGAAAACGAAGCCAAGGGACGGATTCTGGCCCAGCATCCTGAGCCAGGCGGCGACCTGGGCATTCGCAGCGGTGTGTCGCTGCTCGTATCGGACGGCAAACCGCCACGCTGGTTTGTCATGCCCGACTTGGCCAACCGCGATTTCGCCGAGGTCAAAACCTTTTTGGACAAACACGAATTCCGCGTGGTCACCAAATACAAGCTCTACGACCGCAGCCTCGGTCAAATCGTCCTCGAGCAACGCCCGCAACCCGGCTACCCGATCAACAAAAATCAGAATATCACCTTGGTGGTCAACAGAGATCACTGAGTGTGCTAAGGTGCAGGGATTGTCTGATTGCTTGAGGTCTCATCTATGAAGTTTAAACTGGCCCCTTCCCTGCTGGCCGCCGATTTTTGGAATCTATCACAAGCGGTGTTGCCGGCTGTTGAAGCAGGCGCCGAGGTATTGCACATTGACGTCATGGACGGTCATTTTGTCCCAAACTTAACGATGGGCCCGATCGTCACCAAAGCGCTGGCGGGAAAAACCGACGCCGTGCTCGACGTTCATCTAATGGTGACCAACCCGCAGGATTGCATCCCGGCCTTCGCCAAAGCGGGCGCCCACTGGATTTCTTTTCACGTCGAGGCCGACCCCCACGCCCATCGCGTCAGCCAACAAATTCGCGACTTGGGCTGTAAAGCCGGCATCGCCATCAATCCCGGCACGCCGATTGCTCACCTCGAAGGCATGATTGACCATGTCGATTTTGTGTTGTTGATGAGTGTCAACCCCGGCTTCGGCGGTCAGAAGTTTATTGAGGCCACCTACAAGCGCCTCGCTCAGTTAACGGCTTTGATTGAAAAAAGCGACAACAACCCGTTCATTCAAGTGGACGGCGGCGTCGGTGTTCACAACATCGCCCGCCTCGCGGAAGCAGGCGTGCGCGTTGCCGTCGCCGGCTCCAGCGTTTTTGGTCAAAGCGATCCCGGCCAGGCCGTGCGTGCCCTGTTGGCCGAAGTGGAGAAATGGAATGTTTGATCTTTTAACCCGGCGCGGCCTGCTCGCCTGCGTCCTCGTGGCGGCCCTCCTTTCCGGCGCCTGCGGCGGCCCCAAAAAAGAAACCCTGGCTGACCGCCTCCAGAAAGGTGATGTCACCACCCAGGAATTGTTTAACCGCGCCACCACGCTGTTCCAAAAGCGCAAGTTCGTTGATGCACGCCGTTGGTTGCGGGTCATTGAAACCTACGCGCCCGACAGCAAGCTGCTACCAGACGTGAAGCTGGCCATTGCCGACAGTTACTTTTTCGACAAAATGGCGACCTACATCGAAGCCTCGGTCGAGTACAAATCGTTTTTGACGCACTTCCCGACCCACCCGAAATCGGATTACGCGCAGTACCAATACGCCATGTGTTTCTTTACCGAAATCGAAAGCGCCGACCGCGACCAAACCAGTACGCTGACGGCTTACACCGAGTTTAAGAACCTCATCGACCGATACCCCACCAGTCCCTACGGCGAAAAGGCCAAGGACAAAATTGACCTGTGTTTGTTGCGTTTGGCCGAACACGAGTTCACAGTCGGTTATTACTACTTCCGTCGGGGTCGCGGTTTCGAGAAATCGGCCGAGTCGCGTTTAAAGGGCATCATCAACAACTACGAGGGACAGTACGATCCCGAAAAGACGTATTTCTTCCTGGCCGAAACACTTTGGCGACGCGAGAAATACAAAGAAGCCATTTTCTATTACAATAACCTTGCGAACAATTACGCGGACAGCGACTACATGCCGTTTGTGCAAGACAAACTGGCGCGCTGGCAGCGCATCAAAGAAGAAGGTCGGGATCCCGGCGAAATCACCGATGCGGTTCCAACCGATCCATTGAATACATTTTAAATGTAGCAGACGTTCCCGCCTGATCGCACAACCCGCATCGCCGCTCGGCGCCGACGCGGTTTGCAACGGGAACATCCGCCAGGCTCGCAAACGGAGGACAGACAGGGCTTCGCAAACCACCGGTTGAACCGGCGACACCCCACGGTGATCGCTTCCTCATTGATCTCCCCTTGGAGCAACTAGGTTTTTCCGTGTTTGGTTGGCCACCATCGATTGCGTTGAAGCGGTGCGACAGGCCCGCGCAACCGACGCACCGAGGGCCCTGACCGCCACCTCCGTCCTGGCGGTATCAACCACGACTTTGGAAGGAGTAACTATGAAAAAAGGGGTTAACACCGCCGATTTCTTCGGCATTGACAGTTTGTTGACCGAAGAAGAGTTAATGGTCCGCGACAGTGTGCGCAATTGGGTTACCAAGCGCTTTATGCCGGTCATTAACCAACACAATCGCGACGCGACCTTTCCCATGAATTTGGTGCCCGAACTGGCGGAACTCGACGTTTTCGGCGCCAACATCGACGGCTACGGCTGTCCCGGTTTAAACAATGTCGCCTATGGTTTGATCATGCAGGAATTAGAGCGCGGCGATTCCGGTCTGCGTTCGTTTGTTTCCGTCCAGGGCGCCTTGGTCATGTACCCCATTTTGGCCTACGGCAACGAAGCACAGAAAAATGAGTTTCTGCCCAAGCTGGCCACGGCCGAAATGATCGGCTGCTTTGGTTTGACGGAACCCGATCACGGATCCGATCCCGGCGGCATGAAAACCACCGCCAAACGCGACGGCGACAACTGGGTGCTCAACGGCGCCAAGATGTGGATCACCAACGGCAGCATCGCGCAAATCGCGATTGTCTGGGCCAAGGATGAAGAAGGCATCGTGCGCGGCTTTATCGTCGATACCGACAGCAAAGGCTTCAGCGCGCCGGAAATGAAAGGCAAGTACTCGCTGCGGGCCAGCGTCACCTCTGAACTGGTGCTCGACAACGTCGTCGTGCCCGACAGCCGCCGCCTGCCCAACGTCGAAGGCCTCAAAGGTCCCTTGGGTTGCTTAACCCAAGCCCGTTACGGTATTTCCTGGGGCGCACTCGGTGCCGCCATGGCCTGCTACGACGCCACCGTCGACTACACCAAAAGCCGCATCCAATTCGACCGCCCCTTGGCTTCATTCCAGTTGGTCCAGGGTAAATTGGCCGACATGTTGACCGAAATCGTGAAAGGTCAGTTGATGTCCTTGCATTTGGGTCGCATGAAAGACGACGGCACCTTCAACTTTGCCCAGGTTTCCATGGCCAAAATGAACAACGTCAGCATCGCACTCGACATCGCTCGCCAAGCGCGCGACATGCACGGCGCCAACGGCATCACCGACGAGTACCCGGTCATCCGTCACATGCTGAACCTGGAAACGGTCAAAACCTACGAAGGCACGCATGACATTCACCGCTTGATCATCGGTCAAGCCATCACCGGCATTCCCGCCTTCGCCTAAGCGCGCCGGCAGGAACCCGCCCAACGAGCACTCGGCCCGAGCACAGCGACTTTCGCCAATCTCGACCGGGTGCTCTTTTCGTTGAGGACCCCATGTTGGAATTGGCCGAAGCCTGGCGACACCCCGAATGGGAACAACTGCCACGCCGCCCACTGGACCGCGCCGCCGGCCGCGGCGGTGTGATGTTAATCGAACACCCCCGCGCCACCTTGGTCGCGCGCCCGTACCGACACGGCGGCCTGCGCCGTTTGTTTTTGGCGGACTACTTTCGCGCGAGCCCGCGTGCGGCGGAAGAGTACCGCATTCACCGCGAAGCTTTTGAAAAGGGATTGGCAACGCCGGAACCGGTCGGCTGGTCGCAAGTCGCCGGCAAGCTGCCAGGCCTCTACCATTTCACCTTTTACAGTGTGTTCCTGGCCGATAGTGAGAGCCTGGCCGCCGCCCTGCGCCACCCGCGCGGCATGCGACGCTGGTCCCAATCGGTCGCGGCCTTACTGTGGCGTCTTTTCCAGTGCAATATCTGGCACAGCGATCTCAACCTCAATAACTGGTTAACCGCGGATGACCGCGTTTGGCTCATCGATTTCGACCGCGCCATAGCCCCCCATCAAATGACCGCCGCCGAGTTTTTGGTCAAGAGTGTGAACCGCATGGCGCGCTCGGCGGGAAAGCTGGGTTTGCGTTTATCTCAGATCGACCAACTGCGTTTCGTGATTGATTGCTGTCGTGCTTTCGGCCAGGAACCGCGCCACATTCTGCCGCAATGCAAGCCCCCACAAGCCGAACCCGGTTTCTTTCGGGAAATCCGTTGGAAAATCGTCGGCGGTCATCGGAAAATAGGTTAGAGTATGATATTTAATAGACACGACCAATCCCCCCTCACAACCTAACCTGTTCTCCAAGACGAACTTTCGTCCGGGTTTAGGCAATTTAACGGCACAGATGGGATGCTCTTCGAGGAAGACCGCATGGAAACCGTCGAAAAATTACGCCCGGAGGATTACAAAGCGATCCGTGAATTCGTTTACGAATCGAGCGGTTTGTTTTTCTCCGACGCCAAACTCTACTTTATTGAGAACCGCGTTTCCAAACGGCTCATTGCGCTCAAAATGACCCGCTACCAAGACTACCTGCGTTACCTGAAGAACCCCGCCAACCACCGCGAAATGCGCCATCTGTTCGATGCCGTGACCACCAATGAAACCTCGTTTTATCGCAACCCGCCGCAAATCGACGCCTTCGCCGACCACATCTTGCCGAAAGTGGTTGAGTCGATTCGGGCGCGCGGCCAGCGCACGCTCAAAATATGGTCGGCGGCCTGTTCTTCGGGCGAAGAGCCCTACACCTTGGCGATGATCCTCCTGGAAAAGAAGGATTTACTGCGGGGCATCATGCCGCGTATTTACGGCTGCGACCTCAGCGAAGAAGTTCTGGCGAAAGCGCGTCAAGCCAGCTATCAGGCTTATACAATGCGTAATTTGTCCGATAGCTTTAAGAAGAACTACTTTGAGGAAAACGGCAAGGAATTCACCGTGACGCGCGCGGCGCGCACCTTGGTCACCCTGAGCCATTTCAACCTGGTAGACTACAAGAATTACAACAAGTTCCGCGGTATGGACATCATCTTCTGCCGCAATGTCCTGATTTACTTCGACATTAAGGTCAAACGTAAAATCATCAAAGGTTTTCACGATAACCTTAATTCCAACAGCTACTTACTCATCGGTCACTCCGAAAGTCTCCACAACATCAACCGCGATTTCAAACTAGAGCACTTCTCGCGTGCGCTGGCTTACCTGAAATCCTGAGTAACCTATGTGAACCATGTTTCAGTCAGGAGAATCCTATGCCCATTACCCCAGAAGATATTGTTAAAAAGACAGGTGATCTTCCCACGCTGCCCCACGTCGCGACCAAGGTCATGACCCTGGTTTCCGACCCCGGCACATCGGCCAAGGATTTGCAGGACGCCATCATCACCGACCAAGGCATGACCGCCCAAATCCTCAAAATTTCGAACTCGGCCATGTTCGGGTTGAAACGCGAGGTGCGCACGCTGACCCACGCCATTATGATTTTGGGTTTCAACACGATCCGTTCGATCGTGTTGGCGGCGGCCGGTAAGAAGATGTACGCCGGCAAAGGCGGTGGCAATACCGGCTTTAAAGAAAAGCTAATCTGGGAAAACTCAATTGGGTCGGCACTGGTGGCACGTGGTTTGGCGGAGCAGTTTAAGGGTATGGACAAGGAAGAGTCCTTCATCGGCGGCCTCATGCACAACTTGGGTAAAACAGTGTTAAACGCCAAGTTGCCCCAGAAGTACAGCGAAATTATGGTGGCCGCCTACAATGAAAACCAACCGATCCACATGTTAGAACGCCAGCATTTGGGGTTTGACCACGCCGAACTCGGTTACTGCATTGTCAAGCAGTGGAACCTGAGCGAGAGTTTGGCTGAATCGATTCGCCACTACCTCGCCCCTGAAGGGGCACCGCAGGAATACCGCGTTGCCACCGCCGTCATTAGTTTGGCCACCCATTACTGCCTGGACCTTGGGTTGGGTGTCGGCTCAGCCGTCCCGCTGGAAGAACAGGAACTCGGTGAGATCCCCAAAATCCTGAAACTCGACCAAGCCCGCCTGCTGCGCTGGCGCGAAATCATCGGCGAAAAGATGGAACAAGACAAAGCCATCATCGACAGCTTCTAACCCATCCACGCCCGCCAACCCTGACCGCGTTTGCTTGCGACGCAGGCGGCTCAGGTCTCAACGCGGGAAACCCGGTACCACTTAGTTCAACCATTCGCGCGCGTTCCTTAGCAGCGCGCACCCACCATTCATGCTTCGCGTACCCTGCGACGGCAGCGACCTTCAAGAGGGGTAGGAATGACGCAGACAGTCAGCCAGTATGTGGCCAATATCGACAACTTGCCCGTCCTGCCCGAAATTGCCCAAAAGGTGATCGCCCTTGCCGATGCCGACCGTCCCAATATCGGCGAGTTGGCCGACCTCATTCAAAAAGATGCCAGCATTACCGCCAACATTCTCAAGCTGATTAATTCCGGCTACTACAGCCTGCGGCGCGAGATCGCCGACATTCGTCAAGCAGTGGTTTTGCTTGGTTTACAGCAAGTACGCAACCTCGTCGTCACCATGGTCAGCGTCAACCATTTCGAAGAGCCGCCAGGTAGTCCGTTGCGTCTCGCCGACTTTTGGGATCACAGCCTGGGTGTGGCAACCATCGCGCAATGCCTGGCCAATCGCTTTAAATTTGCCGACGCCGCCAACCTCTACCTCGCCGCCCTCCTCCACGACATCGGCAAGGTCATTATTCAGTGCCATTATCCCGACGACATGTCGCGCATTACCGATTTGATGGGCCAAAAACACTGTTCCATGTACGAGGCCGAAACCCAGATTCTCGGATTTAGCCACGCCGAGGTCGGCGCTGTGCTCACGCGCAATTGGCAACTGCCACCAGCCGTCTGTGAAGCGATTGAATTCCATCACCAGTGCCACAAAGCCGACGACCACGTCTTTGCCGCCATTTTGCAGTTTTCCGATTTCGTTACCAAAGGCCGCTTACAAGCCGTGTACGGTGATCAATTTACCGATGTCGTTTTCGACGACGAACCCTGCTGGAAGATCCTCATGCAGACCTTTGCTGCACAAAATATTGATTTCGAACGTTTGCTGCTGGAAATGGACGATGAAATCGAAAAAGCACGCGAACTCGTTCGCCAAGCACGGGGTGGCTGATTTTGACTGTGATTGATGCCGTTCTCTGGCTCCTCCTCGCGGGATTGATCCTTTTTCTCCAGCGCCGCGCCGCCCTTCAAGCGCAAGATGACCGCCAAGTCACCCAGCACCTCAGTCGCCAAGTGGAACAACTGGAACGCGAATTGGCTGATTGCCAGCAGACCTTAAAAACGCAAAAGCAAAACTACGAAGAGGCACGCCAGGCTTTGGGCAGGCTGCGCGAGCAACAGCAAGCCCTGCGTGCCGAAAGCGACACCCTGAAGACCCAACTCGAAAAACAAGCCGAGCGTATCGCCGCCACACCCGCCCCTTCGCCGCCCCCGCCGCCCGAACCCGGTCCCAATGAAAGCGGTGCGCACCGGATTCTCGGCAGCTTTCAGTCACCGCTTGTCAAAGACATTATGCAGCGCTTGGGCAACGGACAAACACCGCGCGAGATCGCCCGTGAAAAAGGCATGCAGGTCGGCGAAGTGGCCTTAATCCAATCGCTGAACAAGTACACGCCGAAGGACTAGCCGATGAGCGAACTTCTCGCCCACCTGGCGCCGTTCCAAGACGCCCGGATTAGCTTCGATCCGCCGCCCCGTCAAACCTTCGTGATGCGCCCCTTCAAGTCCGGGCTTCAGGCGATTACCGGATTGTGGGAACACTTTCGCAATCCCCACTGGCGCGAGGCCGAAAAATACTACAACGAAGGGCTGCGCGCTCACAGTATCGGCATGTTCATTGAAGCCGAAAACGCCTATCGCCAAGCGCTCGACATAGAGCCGCAACACGAACCGGCCCACATCAACCTCGCCGCTGTTTACGTACAACAAGGCCATCTCGAGGATGCAGAGCGCCACCTGCACACCGCCATTGAAATCCGTCCCGGCTACTACCGCGCTTATTACAACCTCGGCTTGCTGTTTACCTTGCTCGACGCCGAACACGAAGCGCTGGCTTGGTTTGAGAAAGCACTCGAACGCAAAAGCGATCACTTTTGGTCGTTGGTCAATTGCGCCGAAATCCATCTCAACAACGACGATCTGGAAGAAGCACTGACCTGTTACCAAATTGCACTCGCCACTGGCTGGGACCACACCGCCACCAGTTTGCGCCTGTCCGAATTGTTCCAACGCATGGGCGATTACAAACAAGCCGAAGATTACCTGACCGAAGCGCTTACCCGCCGCAAGTCACCGGAAACACTGTACAACCTGGCCTGGACGCAGTTGGCGCAAGGCAAGTTCAAAGAAGCGGTAGAAAACCTGAATGCGGCGCTTCAGAGCCAAGCGATTTACCCGGAGGCCCAACTCAACCTGGCACTGGCACTCTCGGCCAAAGGCGAGAACGACAACTCGGTTACGCAAATGAACCAATACATGGAAGAGTACCTCGACAAGAAGTCCGAGAACTACCTGTCCCATTTGCGTTTATTGACCAAGGTCAACCCCAACAATTACGCGGCGTTATTGCGCTTGGCCGAGATTCACCTGCAGGAAGGTCGTTTCAACGAAGCTGTTGAAGAATTGGAATGGTTGCTTTCGGAGAACCCTAAGGTCGCCGAAGCTTTGGAAATGCTCGGCAACATTTTTTCCAACCAAGGCAACTACAAACAAGCCTTGCGCACCTATCGCCGCTTGGTCGAGGTAGCGCCGGATATGGTCAACGGCTATCTCGGCATCGCCCGCTCCTATGGCGCCATTGAAAACTACGCCGCCGCCACACCGGTTATTCGCAAAGTGCTTGAAATGGAACCCAACAACGTCGAGCTCCATTATTTGTTCGGAACCCTGTTGGCGCAAGAAGGCCAATTACGCGAAGCCGCCAAACACTACAAAATCGTCGCCAAACTCAAACCCAATTACCCGCGCATTGAAAAACGCATCCGCATGGTCGACGATGAACTCAGCGATTTTGAGCGCATGAAACCCAAGGCCTGGCCCGCCGGCCGCACCGTACGCGGCCGCTAAAAAACAAAGGCCCGCGACAAACGCGGGCCTACTGCTTAACGTTGTGCCGGGGTCATGTTTAGATTCATGACACCAATCGGCGTGTACAAACCATCGCCGACCTCGAGCCGGTGTTTGCCAGGCCCGAACGGGTTAATCACCGTGGGCTGACCTTGCAGACCCAGCAGCAGGTAGGAAATCGCCTGGGTCTGCATTTCAATCGTTGACCCTTCGCTTGGATCCAGCAACGAACCGTGACCGGCCACGTCGAACTGGAACAAACCGGAACCGATGTAGGGCGCATTCACCGAAGGTAAACCTTCAACCGCCGAACCGTCGACTTTGGCGACACCGATCGCGCGCGCCAAATCCAAGGTGTTGTCGTTGGGAATAGTGTCGTCGTTGAGCGCCATTTGCAGCAGCACCGATTTGGGGGCACCGTTGGCGAGGTTACCGCTCAGCATTTCAGCACCGTAATTAAAGCCGTCGGCGTCGTCCAAAATCGTCTGACCGACGAAGAAGTAGAGTTCGGCTAAAAATGAGCCGTCGGGAATGCCGAAGGCCGCCAAGCCGGCCGCGATTTGCGGACCAAACACTTGCGAGTTGCGCAACAGCGAAGCAATGCGACCGCCACTCACGTTCAGCGCCGCGACGCCAATATTGGTTTCCGTGGCCACGAAAGACGCCGACGAAACGCCGCCCAACGATTGACCGAGGAAGGTAATGCCAAAGGAGGCCGCGTCGGCACCGCCGTCGCTGTTGAAGTCGGTATTGCCGCTGGTAATGACGCGCGTCAAGGTGTAGAGGTTGCTCACCGATTGGCGGATGTTGTCCCGCGAGAGCAACAGGTTGGCGAGGTTCACGAAGTTGGCGCCGGAAGGATCGGCAACGCCGTCCGGTCCGGGGAAACCGGTCGTGTTGTCGATTAAATCGAGGCCAAAGGTCAAATCGCCGTGCAACCACATATCGATGCCGATCACGCCGACACCGTTCGAACAGGGCCCGTTGGCCAAACCGAACATGTCTTCTTTAGAACGCGTGATCGCGTGTTGGAAAATCATCATCGGCGTGGCGCCTTGGCTGCCAAGCGGCATACAGGCGATAAACGGAATTGTTACTTCACCGCGCGAAAGCGGCAAGCCGTCGGGACCACCCGGCGCAAAAGGTTCGCTGGTGGGATCGCCAATCCAGCGCGGCGCTTGAAAAGCACCGATGTAAACGCCACCGATGGCATCGTGCGGCACAAAGCCGGCGCCAATGCTGTTGAAAAAGGCGTCAACCGCTTCACTGCCTTCAATCGCTTGTAAAACCGTAATTTCCGGCGCGCTGTTTTGAATGCTGCGACGAACCTTGGTCATGGTTTCGAACAACGGCTGCGTGGTAAAGGTGAAAACCAGCGGAATAAAGGAACGCTGCCGACCGGTCACCGCTTCAGCGGCTTCCCACAGTGGCTGGAACGCTTGGCGCAACGGCTCAACCACGGCGGCATTGGCGTCGGGCAGGCCTTCAACTTGGGAACGGCCCGCGCTGTCGACCAGCGGGAAGGTGTTGCGCGTCAGCACCGTAATCGCCTGCGCTTCGACGGGGAACCCCTCGTCGTTGTCGCCGATCACACCGTCGGTCATAATCACAAGGTGGGCATGTCCTGGCTTCAGCGGACGAATCGGCCGCGCAAAAATGGTGGGGTTACCACTGATGGGATCAACCGCAACTTGATAGGTCATAGGGCGCAGCGGATCAACCGCTTGCCCGTTTTGGGCCGCCGCTAAATCGACCAAGTCGACCAGCATCAGCGTTTGGCTGTTGACCGTTTCGGGCAGGACACCGCCTTCCATGGGGATGATCAGCGGGCCCGAGGTCGAGAAACCGGAGAGCGTGTTAAATTGGGCGACCAGGCCGTCAACGGCGGGATCGCCAAGCGAAGGCACCGCATTGCGGCCGGTGGTGGGATCGCGCAGCAAATCGTTGGGAAGCGGAATGCGCGTGGGGTCGCCGCTCGCTGGGTCAAACAGCGCAAAAGTGTAATCGGTGAAAATTTGTCGCTCATTGAGTTCAATATCTTCGTCGTCGTTCGAACAACCCCAACCGGCCAGGGCGATCAAAGCAAGCAAAAGGACCTGCCGCAAGCGCAAGCTCATAGAACACTCCATCAACTTTATCTATTTAAATCTCAATCACCTAAGGGTCTGAATGAGCTTTGATCCAGACCTAAACCGCGTCCCTTAGCAGACGACCTGTCGGCGCGAAAACCACTGGGGTGAGCCACCGCTCTGGAAAAAGCCAACCGGCACAAACGAGGGTGGTCAACCTTTCGCATGGTAAACAGTTCAGGTGCGAATATTTCCATTTAGGCGTCACTATAACCTATCGGAATCGGGCCTGACAACCACAGCTTGAACAATTCTCGCCGCGCCATGCCATCGGGCTCGACCCCTTGGCGCCATTGGCTTTGCCTCAAATCGGGCGCGGTCAAAACGGGGGCAAAAGCGATGGCCCGCAACCCCTGAAATAGCAACTGGTCAGGCCAGACAGCGCACCTGGGGACGATCCGTCACGCGACCGATTTTCGCCGCCGTTAACCCCATTCTTTTTAAATCGCGCATCAAATCGTCGCCGGCGTCGGCCGCCAAAGCCAACAGCAAACCGCCGCTGGTTTGCGGATCGAACAGCAACGGCGCGTATTGTTCCAGCGTCGCGTCGGCGCGCAAGCCGTAATCGGCGACGAATTCGCGGTTGGTTCGGGCCGCGCCGGTTTGGGCACCCGCCGCCAGCGCTTCGCCAACCGCGCTGAATTGCGGGATTGCGGCCACATCGACATCAACACCACGCCGCGCGCCCGTCACCATTTCCACCAAGTGACCCAGCAAACCGTAACCGGTCACGTCGGTGGCGGCGTGGATCGGATAAGCCGCCGCGCATTGGGCCGCCGCGCGGTTGAGTTGTTTCATCGAAGCCAAGGCGTCGGCCATCGCCGTCGCCGGCAAGAGGTCGCGTTTGACCGCCGTCGCCAGGATGCCGGTACCCAGCGGTTTGGTGAGAATAAGGACATCGTCCACCGCCGCGCCGTCGTTGCGCCAAACGCGTTCGGGATGGACCTGGCCGGTCACGGCGTAACCGAACTTTATTTCTTCGTCGCCGACGCTGTGACCGCCGACCACCAAACAACCCGCCTCGCGGATTTTGGCCGCGCCGCCCGCCACAATCCGTTGCAGCAGCACATTATCCAGCGTTTTGTAGGGAAAACACACCAAGGCCAGCGCCGTCAGCGGTTGCCCACCCATGGCGTATACATCCGACAAAGCATTGGCCGCCGCGATCGCGCCAAAATCCGACGCATCGTCGACAATCGGTGTGAAGAAGTCCACCGTTTGCACCAAGGCACGGTCGTCGTCGAGCCGGTACACGGCCCCGTCGTCGCGATTCTGGTAGCCAACCAACAACGCCGGGTCGGCGTCGGTCGGCATCGCTTGAAAAAGGTCACCCAAAACCTTGGGCGGAATTTTGGCCGCTCAACCGGCGGAACGCGCCGCGCGGGTCAGACGATAGTCAACCATGGCCGTACCTCCTTGCAAGCGATGTGGCGGCCGAAAGGGGCCTAAATGCCGATGGCGTAAGCGTAACCCGCCAGAGCGGTCAGCGCCAACACCACCGTCACCGCGCCGATAATCAACATGGTTTCAATACTTTTCAACTTCATACAGTCCAGCTCAGCCGAATTCGAGAACCGCGTGGCCATTCGTGCCGACCGCTGATCTCAGGGCAAGCCCATGTTACCACTTCCCGGTCCACCATGCCGACAGCGCCGCTGTTATAACGGCAAACGTACGGTAAATTCGGTAAAGTTGCCTTCCTCGGATTGCACGAACAGTTGGCCGTTATGACCTTGGGTGACGATCTCGTAACTAATCGACAGACCCAAACCGGTGCCGTCGCCGGTTGGTTTGGTCGTGTAAAACGGCATGAAAATCTGTTCCATCGCTTCCTTGGGAATGCCGAGCCCATTGTCCCGGATAACGATGTCAACCGAATCGGTATGCTGCCGCGTCTCCACCAGCAGGCGTGGTTTAAAGGTCTCACCCAGTTGTGCTTTTTTCTCGCGCAACGCATAACAGGAGTTCTCGACCATATTGATGATGACGCGGCTAATGTCGTTCGACATCACTTCAACCTGGCCAACCTGCGGATCGTACAGCCGTTCCAAGTCCACATTGAGTTGCGGGTAACGCGAAATCACGCCGTGAAAACCGAAGTTCACCGATTCTTCCACCAGCGAGTTCAGTTCCTTAAGTTGCTTCTCGCCGACACCCGTACGCGAGTGGTCCAACATGCGCTGGACAATGTCCTCGGCGCGGTGGCCGTGGTGGCTGATGCGCGAGGCGTTTTCTTCCAAATCCAAAACCAAATCATTGATGTCGCGCACTGTTTCTTCGTCAAGCTGACCCAGGTGCTGCTTTAAACCTTCTTTGAGTTCTTCCGCCAGCGAAATCGATAACTCGGAGAAGTTGTTAATGAAGTTGAGCGGGTTGCGAATTTCGTGGGCAATGCCCGCCGTTAGCGCACCAAGCGAAGCGAGCTTGGCTTGCGTGACCATTTGATTTTGCGCGCGAATAATCGCGTCGTTTTTGAGTTGCAGCTCTTGTAACGTGCGTGCCTTGTCGAGCGCCGACAACACGTGGCCGCGCAGACGGAACAACTTGCGCGCATCCATTTCGTTAAAGGCCTTGTCGTCGTGGTCGTTTTCAAAAATCAGGAAACCCTCTTTTTTGCCGTCGATCACCATCACCAGCGACATACTCGACTTACTCAGCGGCAGGTCACGCATGCGCTCGGGCACCTCGCGTAACTTGGTGTTACTGGTAATGTAAACGTCGTCGTGGGCGTGGTTTTCCTCACGCACATAACGCTCGTTGAGTTCGTCAAAGTGCAGCGTCAGCGAGGGTACCTTTTGCGTGTCTTTGCCGGCCCATGCAACCGGGCGATAGTTGTCGCCTTCGCCCTCGCGCAACCAAAACTTGGTTCGTTGCGCCTGCGGAAAAATCTGGAAACCCTGGCGCAAAATCGTCGCCAGCAAACTCGGCAAATCCGTTTCCTGGTTAATCACCTGCACAATTTGGTCGAGCGTTTGCAGCTCGACGTTGCTCAGCTCCAGCTCACGAGTGCGATCCTTAACCATCAGGTCCAGGTTGCGGTTAATTTCGACCAACTTCTCGTTGGAGGCGATCAGCTCGCGGTGTAACTCCAACATTTTCAAATGCACGCCAACGCGAGAAATCAATTCTTCTTGTGAAATCGGTTTGGTGAGGAAGTCGTTGGCGCCGGCATCGAAACCCTCAACCAAATCGCCTACCTGGTTCTTAGCCGTAACCAACAGAATCGGCAATTCGTCGGGCGAATAAACTTCACGGACTTTTTTACACACCTGGTAACCGGATTGCTCGGGCATCATGATGTCGAGCAACACCAAGTCGGGCGGAATCTCACTAAAAATAATGTCCAAAGCTTCGGCGCCGGACGAGGCCTTAAAAATTGTAAACTTGCGTTCCAAAACCAGGCGATTCACCAGCACGCGTTGGTTAACAGGGTTGTCATCAACAACCAGGATCTTAAACATACCGTCGCCGGTAATTTCAGCCTCAAAATCGCGACTGCGCATCATCGCTTCTTCTTCCAGCAACGCGTCGTAATTGGTCACCTTGGAAACCGTTTCCAATCCTGGCAACGTATGCTCGGAAAGCGGAACGGAAGAGATCGGAAACTTAACCGAAAAACAGGAACCTTTGCCCACTTGCGATTCCACCTGAATTTCGCCATTCTGCAACTCAATCAACTGCTTGGTAACCGCCAAGCCAAGACCCGTGCCACCAAACTTACGCGACGTCGACCCGTCCCCTTGCTCAAAACTCTGGAAAATGCGCTCAAACTGGCCGGCCTCAATCCCAATCCCGGAATCACGCACATCAATCCAAAGAAAATCGCCCTCGACACGCGCACCGACGCGAATGCTACCGCGCTCGGTGAACTTAATCGCGTTCCCCACTAGGTTGTAGAGAATCTGCTGCAGACGATCGTTGTCGGCTAAAACATAGGGACAATCACTGGCAATTTCATTAATTAGCTCAACTTCTTTATCACCAAGCAGGTGCTTGGAAAGGTTCAAAACCATCGAAACCGAAGCGTAAACATCCTGGGAAGTCAGGTTAAGCTCCAACTGACGCGTGACCATCTTAGAAAAGTCCAAAATATCGTTTACTAGGTTGTTCAAACGAATCCCACTAGAAACAATCATCAACAAGTTATCGCGCTGATCAAAGGTAAGTTTCCCAGTAACCCCATCCAACATCGACTTCGCCAGGCCTATCATTCCGTTCAACGGCGTGCGCAGCTCGTGCGAAGTATTCGCCAGAATTTCGTCTTTAATTTTGTCAACCCGCTTCAAGCGATCCGCGACAAGCTTTTCGTTTAGGAGCTCCTGTTCGCGCTTAAGAATTTGCAGTTTATAATTGCGCTCACGTCTCTTAATCAAAGCTGAAGCCGAAGACAAAACAAAAACAACATAAAAAGAATACGCCCACCATGTCCGGTAAAAAGGGGGACGGGAAATAATCCGCAAGACTAATTCATTCCTGGACCACACACCATGATGATTAGTTGCACGAACACGAAGTTGATAGGAACCCGGTGCCAACTCAGTAAAAGTCACCATGCGATTATCATTAACCGGCAACCACTCGTCGGAGTATTTAGACATCTTATATTGATACTTTAGCTTGCTTGGGATATTAAAATCCATCGCTGCAAACTGAAAGGAGATAACGGACTGGTGATGATCAAATTCAATTGAGCCATCTAGGTTGATCACTTCATTATTTTTGGAAATTGATTCGTTAAATACCAAAACATCCGTAAGAACAACCCTGGGCTCATAATTTGAAACGGCGACTTCTTCTGGACGAAAATAGTTCAACCCAAAATCACCACCAAAATAGAGCACACCTTCTGATGATCGTAAACCGACACCAGCAGTAAAGTCCTCTCCTTGTAACCCGTCGCGTGAATCAAACCTCACAAAACTATGCTCAACCGTATTAAACTTCGCAATACCACTTCCACTACTCACCCACAGATCATCTTCTTCACCCGGCAAAATATCACAAACATTATTATCTGGCAAACCATTCTTTTCAGTTATATATTCAACCTTTACAACATCTCTCCCCTCGTCATCAAAAACTAACCGGTTAATTCCACCACCATAAGTACCTACCCAAATCTCGCCCTCCCTCTTTTCACCAAAAGCGACAACAACAGCACTACTAATCCCCACACCCTGACCAGGCTCGGAAACTACCGGCAATTGCCTAAAAACTAACTCTTCCGGTTCGGTTTGATAAAAAAGACCTTCGGATAATGTCCCAACCCAAAGACGCCCTGATTGATCAAGAAATACTCGATATGCAGCGACACGACCACTAGCATCGGTACTGCGAAATCGCTCTAACCCAACTCTTTTAAAACTATTATCTTCCCCAGATTCTTTGAGAATCAAACCATCACTAGTAGGAATCCATAACCGATGGTTTCGGTCCAACAATAGCCGATTCGCGTAATAACTTTTACTTTCAACCAGACCGGTAAACGGCACAGCAGAGAAGGTTTTATCTCCATCATCGTAGTGAACGACCCCCGCACCTGTTGAGCCAATCCAAAGATCATTTTGGACGTCTTCAACTACGCTTTGGACTGTAACAAAATCAGGAAGGTTCTTATTTCCGCGCAATGCATTTCTAAAAATCCTCCCTGTTTTAGGATCCAGTAAATTAATTGAGTTGTTACAACCAATCCACACCATTCCCCTTCGCCCCTCACTTATCGAAGTCACATTGCGATGGGCCAAGCTATTGGGAATATGAGGATAAGAAGACACCAAATTAAACATTTGGCGCGCCGGAGAATACTTAGAGATTCCGCCACCATAAGTGCCAATCCAGAGCACCCCTGAAGAATCTAGCATCAGCGCTCCAACATCGGAATTCGAAAGGCTGTGATCAACAAAGCGATCTGCATGGTAGCTGAGAAACACACCACGACTGCGATCAAAGCGATACAAACCTTCACTTGAGCCGATCCACAAATCTCCGACACTGTCTTCTTGGAACACTTGAGCAACCAACGATTTTGACACTTCAAAATGCGGAAAGATCTCTACCGCTTTAGAAAATAGCTTTTTCGAATCCTGATAGATATATAGACCACGGTTGGTACCAATCCACAAGAAACCCGCACTATCTTCATAAAAGGACTTAATTTGGAGAGATTCAAGGACTTCACTATTGGGCACTAACCCGATATCCCAGCCGGATAATCCCGCCCCCTTCTCCTCAAGGAAATACAGCCCGCGCCTAGTTCCCAGCCAAATCAAACCATCATTGCGCTGAATCGTTGAAAAAACCAATGGAGAAACACTTTTTTGATCAGAATTGGTTATCCGATCAAACAACTCAAAACGATCCTGGTCACGATGAAAATAAAACAGCCCTAATGCAGTAGCAACCCATACATTGTTTTCAGAGCTAACCAAGATCGACAAAACCTCTCCCGAAGATTCGTCTATATCTAGCGGGTATCGCTTAAATACGCCGGTAGTGGGGTCAAGGCGGTTCACACCACCGGAATAAGTCCCCACCCAAAGACTACCGTCTGAATCCAAAGCAAGGCGAGTTAAAAAATTATCTGACAAACTATCTGGACTGCCAAACACAGATCGGTGGGATTTGAAAGACACACCGTCATGCAGGTAAAGACCGTTAGAAGAAGAAATCCAAATCAGCCCGCTAGAATCTTGCACAAAATCATTAGCGTAGGTCGGGCGAAAACCCTCCCTGCCCCCGATCTTTTCAAATAACACTGTTTGATTTTGGGAAAAGATGTAGCACGGAGACCAATAAAAAATCAGGAAAACCAAGGATAGAAATTTACAATCCGGCTCACGCATGGCGACAAAGTGTATCTCTAGAAAAATTTCAGGTCGAGAAAGCTATTTGACTAGAGTACCTTAGAAAGCCCGAATGTCAACAAATAAAAGCTCTCCCATGAACAAGCATCAATGGAAGAGCTTTCGGTTAAGCACCAAACCAACAAGCGCCCAAAATGCCAGGCAAGTTTGAGCAGCCGCTTTTAAGGATTAAACCTCCTTACCATTCCCGGGCTTAACAGGAGGCGCGAAATCTTGCGTGGCTAAAGCTTCGGCTGAAAAGGAAACGGTGTCTTCCGTGTCGAATCGACTGACGGTTTCGGCTTGTTCGCTGCGCGGCGCAGCTTGGGATGCTCCCTGGATCTGGCCCTGGGGGCTCACCGCATTGGTGTTAAGTACGGGTGAAGATCCTAAAACTTGATCGATCATGGCAACTCCTTGAGGACGAGCGATGTTGTGTGTTCGCAACATGACAGCCGACGACGGCAATAAATAATCATCTGGTGGGTAAACAAAGACCGGGACATCGTGAAATTGTGCCAAGCTTATTCATGAACGTCAAATGGTTCGGTCTTTATTCCGTCGACGAACGATGCGTTGTGAGCCTTGGAAGCATCGAGTACTCTCCAACTCGGTGGGCAAGCAATGACACAGATCACGTCTTCAACTCAATCTGTATCAGGTCACGGGCGACGGTGGAACTTGAAAGAACCTACCATCAAGTTGTCATCGCCGTATAGGAGGTATCGACTCAGATACAAGAAAACTTGACACTTTACCAAATCTCACAACTTGGACCGACGGCGAAAAACCCAACAAAACCCTTACAGACCAAGTCGTTAGCGACCTGCATCCGAGGTCGTTTTTTTTACGATTGGTCGATAAAAAAAAATGTAAGGGTCGTCCGTTTTCTGCCAGGCAGCGTTCCAAAATCCTCTTTTAGTCGACTTCCCGTGGCGCGAACAGGTCCAGGACGCACCAGGCACTTTCAACAATGTATGAGCTACATCACATTAGAGCACACTTCGGACTTTTCGAACAGCGGCTATTTTGTCTTTTTCTCTCTCTGGAAATTTTTAATTACTCCATTTTTACCCACACACCACTCGATTCACTTAAATCTCAACACTCCATTTTTCCGTCGCTTTCCGCGCCCGCCAAGGCAACCTCGCCCGTCGCATCCGCCGCCGGCAAGCTTGCGGTTGGTTTTTGATCGAGCCTCCGTTAAAATAAACCTGCTTTTCCGTTTCGATCCCCCTTTAACCGGCCCGCTCCGCTAACCTTAGCCTCGTTCTTATCGACCTGAAATAAAGAAAGATGTGATTCATGCTGGATTCAAATCGCTTCTTGGTCATCCATCGCGATACCGCAAAGGCCAATCAAGTCAAAAACGTACTGGAGCGCGCGGGTTTTCGTGCCGCCTGTATCCATTCGGGTATGGAAGGTGTGCCTAAGTTCGAGACCTTCAAGCCAGGTGTCGTGATGATTGAGTCGGGTTTAACCGACATGCCGGTGCCTGTGTTGGTGCAGGCTCTGCGCGAAATGGTGGTCGACTTCCCCATTTGGCTACTCGCCGATGAACCCAATGAATCGACGCTCGACGAGGCGCGTGGTATCGGCGCCTACGGTGTCCTACAAACGCCGGTGTCGGTGCGCGACTTACCGCGCCTCAACACCCAAGAACTTGAGGATCTCTCCGAACTCAACGACGACACCTTAAACGATTTTGTACCCAATCACCTTTGGCAGGAACAACCCACCGCCAAACACCACACGCGCCTGATCGCCACCGATCTCATGCAACGCGGCGGCCTCAAACACCACGGCCACCTGGTCGTCATCGGCGACCTCGAAGGCGTCGACAACCTTTATGTCGACGGCGATCTCAGCATTCAAGGCAGCGTGCGCGGCTGCCACATTCGCTGTCGCGGCAATGTATTGGTGACCGGCGAAATTAGCGATTGCCGCGATAAAGGCGTTTTTGCCCGCGCCAACCTCGCCGTCGGCACCATCCAAAACGCCCACGTCGTCGCCGGTAAAAACCTGTTTCTCAAACACAACTGCATTAAAAGTGCGGTGTACGTCATGCAACAAATGGTGGCCTTTGGCGACGACTCGCGTTTGGTCGGCGGCATCACCCGCGTCTGCGAACACATTGGGTTCGCCATCATCGGCGACGGCGAACAGACCCACACCCAAATTGAACTGGCGCCGCCCCTGCTGCACGAGTCCTGGCAACGCACCAAAAAACACTTTTGGAAAAGCGCGGTTTCGATCAATCACAAACTCGCCAAAACCAAGGGCAAAGCCATTCGCAAGCACCTTGAGGACCCACGCTTTTACGTGATGCAGGCCGAAATGATCGCGAACCGTGTCTATCCCGGCGTCAGCATCCGCATCGGCAAATTCGAGGACTACATCTTCGAATCGTTCCGCGAACCGACCCGCATTTTTGTCGGCCTGAAACACAAAAAGGCCTTTGGCATTTGCGCGCGCCCGCGCAAGAAAAAGAAATCGCACGTTCTTAAAAAGGAAGCCTAATGTGGTTCAGCCTGGTTTTGCTGCTGTTTGCCACGCCCCAAGACCCGCTGATTTTTCCCGGTGACGCCACGCCAACCCACTGCCTAACGCCAAGTTCGCAGGCCTGGTGGATCCGCCAGGATGACGGCGCGTTGCCGCAACTGTGGTCGCAACGCGACAAAAAAGCCTATACGCCCGATCCAGCCGTTTTGTTTGTGGCCGGTGACGGCGGCGGCGGTCTGGCGGCGGTGACCGCAAGCGGGTTGGCGCCGTTAACGCCAAACAACGACAAACTGGAACCGGGCCCGGCCAGGGTCTCCTTCGACGAACCACTCACCGAAAATCACCCATGGCTGCCGACATCCACCTTTCACATCCACGGTCACTCCTGGCTGGTGATCGCCAACGGCCGCCGCATTGGCGCCGTTCCGATTGACGCCAAGCAACCGGCCGCCTTTTTCCCGGCCCCCGCACTGGCGACCGACGCCGACCCGGCACACCACAGCTTCCTGCAACCGGTTTTTATCCAAGCGGGCAACCTGCTCTATGCGGTATTCCCGTCCGGCGTGTTTACGCTAACCTTCGCCAAAAATCAGCCGCCGCGCGCCGGTTTCGTGGCTTTGCCCGAAACCGAAAGCCTGGAACAAGTGGTGCCGATTTGGTTGCCAGGACGGAGCGACGCACACTGGCTGTTCTACGGCGGCGAGTTTGGTGATCTCAATAAATTTGGCTGGCGCATCACCGACCACAGCGGCAAAAGCCAAGCGCAAGGCGACGGCATTTTGGTCAAACACGCACTCGAAAGCGACGCCAAAGAAGCGCGCTTGCTGGTTTTTACGGTTTCTAACAAACTGTCGACTCACGCCTTCTCGCGTATCAGCGGCAACACCACCTTTCACTGCGACACGCTTGTGTTCCGCGCCGGCACCTGGTCGGTCAAACAATCGTTTCAATTTAAGGTGGCCAAAGACGACGATAAACCGCGCCGCCCGGTCGCCTTGCAGTGGCAACGCGATCAAAACGGTGACGGTTTTAACGAATTACTGGTTTCGGATGCGCGGCGCGGCGCGCGTGTGTATGTTTCCAACGCGGACGGCACCTTTAACGAGAAGCCGGAGGACAAAGGCCTGGAAGCCTTTCACCGCGCCATTCCGACAGGCGACCACCTTTGGCTCGCTTGGCGCCAAGACGGCCAATGGAGATTGCAGGACCAACAACCATGATTGTATCGATATGGTTGGCAATGCTATGCGCGTTGCCAACAGCGGTCAGCCCGCGTTATTTGCGTGCCGATCACCTCATCCGCGAAGAAAAATCCGCACTGGTCGTGCTTGATCCGCACGCGGCCGCCGCCAAACCGCAACGCCTGGAAGGCGCGCGATTGGTGACCCTGGTGGCCGACGGCTTTTTGTTTCGCGACAGTCGCGGCCTTGCCTTTTATCACCTCAGCGACGGCAAGCAAAAACGCTTGCCCGAGCCGCCCGACCAAGCGCTACAAATTGATTTGCCTTGGGTCACCGGACCGGCACTTTTCACGCGCGGCGCCTTACATGTGCTTCATCAGGAAACGTGGGTGAGTTTGCCGGTGCCGATTTGGTACGATTTCGCCACCAACACCGAAGCAGCGGGCGCGGTCCAGGGTTTAATCGGCCGCTTCCCACAGGTAACCCAAGGTGACGGCGGCCGTTATCTGATTTATCAGCCCAAGTCGGGACGACTGCTGATTTGGCGGCCGGCAGACGGCAAACTCGAAGAAAAGGACACGGACGACGACATGCGTTTGGTGCGCATTGCCGGTCAAGCGATGTGGTTAGGTTACCCGAATGACCGCAACGCAGCTTTGGTTGACTGGAGCACGCCGACCAAAGGCACGCAAAAAACCCGTATTACCGGTCTCAACCAATACAGTCCGCTACAAGCCGATCACGAAGGTTTGTGGGTGCTCGGTTTTAGTGACGGTTGGCGCGACATGTTGGCGGCCTGGAAATCGGGCAAAATCGACGTCCACCTCAATTACCTGCGCTACCAAGCAGGTCAACTCGACAACCAAAGTGAAAAACTCGCGGACATGCCGCTCTCGCTCACGCTGACGACGTCCAACAGCGGCTCACCGCGCTCCGATGTGCAGCCAGGATTCGAGATCGTGCCGGTACTGGGCGCGGCGGGACACTTGGCGCTGATGCAGGATGGACAGTTAAGCGTTTACCGCGCGGGCAATAAAGAAGCGGTTCACCGGGTTAATTTAAGCAAAAAGGCGGCAGCACCGGTGGCCGTGGTGCGCCGCAAAAAAGAAGGTTTTGTGGTGTATTATGCGGACGGGCAAAGCGAGCGACTGGAGGCCAAACCATGACCTGGTATGAATCGGATATCGCGGTACGTTACGCCGACACCGATCAAATGGGGGTGATCCACCACGCCTCGCATTTACTTTACTGTGAAATGGGCCGCATCGCCTTTTGTGCAGCGGTGAATCTGCCGTACCACGAGCTGGAAAAAGCGGGCTATTACCTGATGGTTTCCGAACTAACCGGCCGTTACCGCGCGCCGGCCCGCTACGGCGACGCGCTTTATATCAAAACAGCGATTGCGCTGCTCAAACCCAAACTGATCCAATTTAAATACGAAATCCGCAACCGGGCCGATGATCGGTTGCTGTTTACCGGCACCTCGAAACACCTGTTCAGCCAAGGCACCAAGGCAGCAGTGCGCCTGCCGGCCGAGTTTTACGCGGTATTTGAAGCGGCCTGCCACCTGAATTGAGCGATTCTCGGCGGCGAAATCGCACAAAATGATGGGCTGCAATATCTCGTAAAAATGCTCGCCGTACTTGCCAGTACGCCTGTGCTTTTTCCAAAACATTTCGCTCCAACATTTTGTGCGATTTCATCCACCCGAATCACTCAGTTCAGGTCCCAGCACGATACTGAGGAACCATAAAAAAAACGGCGGACCGAAGCCCGCCGCCGAGGTCGAATCCCGTTTCCGACCGATTGTTTTGCAAAACCCGACTGCTAAATCCTTGGTGAGGAGCAACACCAAAGATTTTGCGTTTCAGGGCAAGCGGGATTGGTTGCAGTTAAAAACTAAAGCACTAATGGATGCATGAATTCAGGTAAGAAGCCACATGCTTTAGTCGGGAAAGGGATAACGAAAAAAGTATTCACCCAAAGGGTTCCAATACTCGGGAAAGATAATAATGATCCCTTGCCGTGGCAGAGCCGGCGCCGGAGCGGTCGACAAGGTTTCGACGCCGTCACTCAGAGCAACAGGAGCGTCATAAACCGAATGAACCGAATAACTCGCGGTCACTTCTTGTGTGTCGATCTGGGGCGGGGTCACCATCCAGGAAAGGAACATGAACGTCATGGGGAGAATCATAGGGCACCTCATTTTTTAATATTTCAGAACTCAAATACAAAGCTTTGATTTGTCATACGCCGGTTATTTTTGCGTACATACCCCACCTAACACAGCCACACTAAAATACTCACACGCATCAACGTAAAGATTAAAAAAACAAACCTTTTTATACGCAAACCCGTTCACATAAACACTTTATTCAAATCTCCAAGATACTATGTAAATAATCCATAAAGTTCGCAAGATTTGTTTCGGTGACACCGTCACCTTGGGTTTCCGATACCTGTGCTGGACCCGACCGACCAAAAGGAAAACGACCTCACGAAAAAGCGAGCACCCCATGGTGGTGGCTAAGCGGGAGAACCCCCAGCAAACTTTAAACAATCCAAACCAATCAAACCAAGGGACTTGCAGAGAAACAGCGGCCATTTTTTCGATTTTGTCAAAACAACCGACTAATCCTTTTTGCTATGATGGGCGTATGGTTTTCCCGGGTACAAGAGCAGTGTTCTCAAGCGCGTGGCCAATCCTTGGCACCTTGCCGTGTCGGATACGCCTTCGCACAGAGTAATGCTCTTTTCCGGGCCACCCGCCGACGAACGTCACAGGCGGCACGTGCCTTCCTCACGAGGGCTTTCTCCCTCCCCACTCAGCAAAAAGTTTGATCGGAGCAGTATGGCAGCGTCAGTTTTTACGATTTGTCCCTGCCGGCGCGTCCGATTCACGGCGGACCTTCGGCGTGCGTTTCAGCCAAATGACCGCAATCAAACCAAGTACAACGAGGTGATTGGTTGCTTTTAGAAATCAAAGATTTCTCGGTGTCTTACGGCAAAAACCGAGTGTTAAACAACATTAATCTGAGCCTGCCCAACGCGGCGGTCGGGCTGCTCGGCCCCAACGGCGCGGGCAAGTCGACGCTGATCAAAGCGGTGCTCGGTCTCATCAAACCCGACAGCGGCACAGGCCGTTTTCTGGATTTCAGCCTGGGCGGCGGCGACCGCCGCATCCGCCAATTCGTCGGCTATATGCCTGAAAGTGAATGCCTTATCCCTGGATTCACAGCGGTACGATACGTGTCGTACGCGGCGCAGTTAAATGGTTTGTCGCGGCGCGAAGCCTTTAAACGCGCCCACCAGGTGTTGTATCTGGTCGGTCTGGGCGAAGCGCGTTACCGCGACCTCAGTACTTACAGTACGGGTATGAGGCAACGGCTTAAGTTGGCCCAGGCGATTGTTCACGATCCCTACTTGGTGTTTCTCGATGAACCCACCAACGGCCTCGACCCCGAAGGCCGCGAGGAAATGCTCGATCTCATTCGCCAAATCGCCGAAATTGAAGATCGCTGTATCGTGCTCAGCTCGCATTTAATGCGCGACGTCGAACGCTGCACGGAGTTCGTCGTCATCATGGACCAAGCCCAAATTAAGTGTTCCGGTTACATCAAAGACCTGTGCGCGGGACAAGCGGATCGCTACAGCCTGCGTATCGCAGGCAGCGTCCCACAAGCGGTTGACATCCTAACCCAACAAAATCTGAAGGTGGAACACGTCCACAAACGCGAACCTGCATTTGAAGTCACGTTGCGCGACGGCTTTACCGCCAACGACCTGTTCTATCACCTGGGCGAGGCCCAGATCCAGATTCGTCAGTTAAAACCGCGCCGGTTTACGGTTGAAGAGCTTTACCGCAAACACGTTGCGATTGGAGGTCACGATGGAAGCCAAGAGTGAGATTTATTCACAGGGTTACCGCAAATGGGAAGGCGAACGCAAACAACACACGCCACCCTGGTTTTTGATCGGCCAAGCCGGCATCGCCAACATCATGGACTCGTCGGGCAAAAAAACCAAATTCCTGTTTTCGGCCCTGTTCCTGTTTTTTTATGTGGGCGCGTTTGTCGTCACCGTGTTGCGGTTACAAGCGGCGGCCTTGCGCGCCGTCCCCGCCATTGCGCCGTTTGTGGAAATCATCGACCAACTCAACCCCAACCAACCCGAAATGTGGTGGCACGCGCAAATGCTCTCTACCCCAACCGCCACTTTTGCCTTCATCGCGATGATCCTTTACGGCTCGCAACTGATTGCCAAAGACAAGGCCGCCAATGCCCTGCAGATCTATTTCTCCAAGGCAGTCACACGAACCGATTACCTGGCCGGAAAGCTTTTTTCGATTGGCCTCATCCTCGCACTGGCCACTCTGGGTCCAAGCGCGGTTACCCTGGTGGTTGGTTTGTTCGTCACACCGGACTTCACCCTTTACCTTAGTCAAGCCTGGTACGTGCCTTTCATCGTGCTTGCCTTCTGGTTGTTTTACACCATTACCTATGGCGCGGTGATCCTCGCTTTCTCGGCATCGCAAACCAGCAGCATGCGCGCAGCCATTATGTTTTTCGGTTTCCTGATGGCGAGCGAACTAGTACCGCTTTTGATCAGCCAAATTATCGGCGCCAATGACTTCATCTCCGCACTTAGCTGGAGCGACGCGGTCCAAGGCGTTGGCCATGCGTTATTGAACCAAGAAGCAGCCGACGGCGGCCTGTTCTTCTGGCGCTGTATTACCGTGACCATTTACACGGTGGTGGCGATGGTGTTTCTATCACGTCGAATTGAACCTGTAGCGGTGGTGAGCTAATGGATAATATAAAAGCAACAGGACAGCAATACACGATTGAGGTCGACCAGGTCTCCAAATGGTACGGCGACGTCTCGGCTCTGAATGACGTATCCCTTTCCATCAGCCCCGGTGTTTCCGGCCTGCTCGGCCCCAACGGCGCCGGCAAATCGACCTTACTTAAACTGATGAGTGGCCAATTAGACCCCAGCCTCGGCAGCATCCGCATTCTCGGCCAAAGCTTTGACAACAATCCTCAACTGTTCCACCAAATCGGTTTATGTCCCGAGCAAGACAGCCTGTGGGAAGAACTTAACGGACCCGCTTTCCTAACAGCGATGTTGGAATTACAAGGTTGGTCGGCGCGCGATGCTAAAAAACGGGCCAATGAACTGATCGGCCTGTTTGACCTGGCCAAGGCGGGTCGCCGCAAGGTTAGCGGCTACTCCAAAGGCATGCGGCAAAAATTGCGCATCGCCCAAAGCTTGGCACACCGTCCTAAGGTGCTGTTCCTAGATGAACCGATGAGCGGCCTCGATGCCACCAGCCGAACCCTGGTCGCCGACATCATCCGCGAACTCGGCGAAACCGGTGTCACCATCGTGGTCAGTTCGCACGTCCTGCACGAGGTGGAGAACATCACCAAGGAAGTGATCATCATCAACCAGGGCGCGCTGCGGGCACGCGGCAACGTGTATGAAATTCGCGAGTTGCTGGCCGACCACCCGCTCCAACTGGAGTTACGCGTCAGCGATCCGCGCCGCTTTTCCCAAGCGTGTCTCGCCAAGAGCCACGTCGTCAAAATTGAGCTTGATCCCATGGAAGAGAATCGTGTGCTGGTTTTCACCCAACACCAAAACCAATTCTTTCAAGACCTTTATCAAATTCTGAAAGAAGAAGAAATCGCCATCACCAGCTTACACGCCGAAGACGAAGACATGGAAGCCGTCTTTAATTACCTGATCAAATAAGGGAGCCCGCATGAGTTCGAATGTTACCCCCGAGCCCCGCCGGGCGCCCGCCGCCCAGGTAAAAGCCAACCTAAACCCGTTCTTTTTGACCTTATCCCTTAGCAAAATCACCGCACAGCGGGTGATCGCGCGCAAACTGTTTTGGATCATGCTGATTTTGGGCCTTGCCCCAGCCATCGTCGCCGGTTTTTGGATGATCGTCGCCATTAAACCCGACATCAGCGTGGCGGTTCGTCCCTACGGTTTGTTCCGCATTCTTCTCGCCGAGTACTACCACCGCTTCTTTTTACCGGTGCTGGCGCTGGCGCTTGGACTCGGAGCCATTTCCGAGGAAATCGAATCGCGCAACATCACCTACACCTTGGTGCGGCCGATTCCACGTATCGGCATCGCCGCCGGCCGCGTCTTGGGCCACCTTTTTGTCGGCTGGTTGATCATCGCTTTCGCCATTACCACCGTCTTCTTTGCCAACCTCATCTTCCAAGTCGATGAATTGTTCTCGAACCTGCACCACCTGCTCAACATCATCTTCGTAATGAGCTTTGGTTTCGCCGGTTACCTATGCGTCATCGCCATGGTCGGTACCTTTTGGAAGAAGGCCTCCGTCTTTATTTCCATCGCCTTTCTTATCAATGACGCCTTCATAGCAAGCTTTAGCCACCCGACCATGCAATACCTCAGCGTACGGTATCGCATGATGAACAGCTATTGGGATGCGCTGCCGCGGTTTAACCTCAGCATGCACGACATCACCAGCGGTGTCGCCTCGCTAAACGCGCTGGTGGTCTTGGTTCTGTTTGTATTGATTCCACTCACGGTGATCGCGGTTCGTCTGAGCCAGTTTGAAATTGTGCTGTCGGGCGGCACGCAAGAGTAAACCAAAAAGTAACCCTCAAAATAAGAAGCGCTTGGGCTGATTTCCTCAACCCAAGCGCTTTTTTCATTTGACCCTGTTGGTCGGACATTTTTTATGCGGTAGGTGCTGCTTGATTACCCTTACAAAAGGTCGGCAAAAGAGTACGCCGCAACCGGATTCGGAAACTGTGGCGAGGGGAACCACACCACACGAAACGCCTTAGGCGCTCGCGTCGGCTGGTTGTTGACCGTTGCTACCGTCTTGGAATTCACGGTAGTACTGGATGAAGTATTCACGCATGCCGGTCACATCGAAATCGAGCATGGTGCCGCCGGTTTCGAAGTGTTGAATGAAAACGCGGCCGATTGCGTAGGTAAAACCGGCGGAGAAACCGGGCAACGCAAAAAAGCCCAGCGTCGGCCCGATGAAGGGAATACTGCGCAGGATGGCGCCGGCGGTACCGACCGCCAAGGAGGGCGCACCCAAGCTGGCCACCAAACCCGCGATGATTGCCTTTCCGACATCACTGCGGAAAGAACGACCATACACTTCGGCCAGTTCGTGAACCATTTTGAGTTGTACCGCGGTCAAACCGACGAAATCGACAATGGGGATCGGGAAAAGACCGACACCCGCGGCCCACAGGACATTACGGCTGACGATGGACCGTGCTTTTTCCTCGTTAGGACTTGCATAGCTTACACTTTGTTGGGTCTCTGACATTTTTTGCCTCTGATTCTGGAGATATTGGGAAGGCCGGGGGCCTCCTGTTTACCGAACACGATTCGGAACCCCACCAAAAACCTCCGCATGCATGGCAAGTAAAGGTCGTTAGCGAGAAGGAGACAGCATTAGGAATGAATCGCGATAAGCCGATTATAACATGTTACCTTCGCCCAGATATCACAAAGCGGGAAGAATGTTCAACCCAAGATTGATACAAACCATAGATAATTCTCTAACACTAAGGCTTGATGCCGGCGTAGGTTATCGGCCGCTCACCACCGGAGGCCGCGCCATAGGTTTTCTGAAAGAAGGCGCGCATTTCCGCCGGGTCGAAGTTAAGCACATTGCCACCCGCCTCGAAGTGCTGGACGAAGACCACGCCCAAGGCATAGGTGACGGCGCTCGAGGAAATCGCGCCGGCAATGAATCCCGAGAAGTCGCCGACCACGGGAAAAAGCTTTAACACACTCGCCGTCAAACTATTTATCGGCGAGGTGACCAAGGCGCCGGTCAAGACCGCAACCACGGATTCGACACGCCCTTTGCGGAACGGCACGTCGTAAAGCTTGGCAAGGTCCGAAATCATCTTCAATTGGGCGGCGCCAACCAACACCAAGTCCAGAGCCGGCGTAGGCAACAGACCCAAGGCACTTGTCCCAAATGAGTATCGATTGACGATTTTGAGCGCCTTCTTTTGGCGTTCTTCTACATTAACTTCTTGTTTTTGACGATTGCTCATTTTTGCCTCACTATCTATGCAAAAGTTACGATTTGCATCTTAAAAAACACTAAAAAAACATTCCAAAAAGGGTTTTTTACTCTATTCGCCAATCCTCTACATAACTGCCGTGGAGGTATTTCGGATAGCCGGGATCCACGCGGTATTCCGTCATGTCGTAACGCACGTAGGCATTGCCACGGAAGAAGTAACATTTGTTACCATTCCAGGTATCAACGGCGTCGATTCGCTCAAACGGTAAACCGGCCCAGTAGGGCTGCAAAGGTCGCGGGTAACTCGCATCGACGCGGCCACGCGCCAGATCAAAACGGATGTATTGGCTGCCGGAGAACAAATAGGCGGTGCCGTCGCCCCAGTTGACGGCGGCGTCGACATGCTCGATGCCGAGGCCCGGCCAATACGGGTTACCGTATGGATCGTGGGCGGTAATCGCCTTGGGAAAACCTTCCTCAAAACAGTTTTTCTCTTTGTCGAAACTGTAGAATTCGCGACCTTTGAAGAAATAGATGCGATTGCGGCGGTGGGCCGGTCCGGGATCGTCTTCGTGCCAGGTAAAGGAAGCGTCGAAATGAAGGCGTTCCGGCATATCCGGCCACAAGTCGCTGTAATCACCCGATTCCACCACACGGTTCTTTTTAAAGTCGTAACGCGAATAAAGCGAACCACGTACGATGTAGAGGTCGCGATCTTTGAAGTACAGGGACGAAATTTCGTCGAAGGTGACCGCCTGATCGTAGGCTTTGGCAAGGGCGTCGGCTTTGTCTGGATCGGAAACCAGATTCCAAATACCGACCAATTCCATCTCGATCACCTTGGGGTTTTCTTTAACAGAACCAACCCAATCATTGAAGCCGTCTTCGCTCAGGGAACGCAAGGCACCCAACTTGAGCTTGTCGCCACCTTCGCCGATGACGACGACGTCGGAGTTGGATTTAAGGTTTTCGCGAATATCCTGCAAATGCTGTTGCTCTGACGCGCTGCCGGTGGTCGTTTTCAGGTTCAATCCCTGACGGATTTCGTTGGACGACATCTGCGAGGTTTCGCGCATGACCAAGGTAATCATGGCACGACCGCCGACCCAAACGCGCTTAACCACGTGCGAACCGTAACGATTGAAAAAGCGCTCGTATTGACGCTTGTGCTCGGGGCTAAACGGCGTGGGGATATCGATTTCAAACCCGCTGTCGTCAAAGGCATATAACTCGGGGATATAGAGCTCCCACAGCGGGATGAAGTTTTGGTTGACCGCGTAAGACACCTTTTCATCCGTTTTCAATTGCTGAATCTGCGAGGCGTTCATGTCAACGGTAAACGAACCGGCGGTCGCCGCGACCGATGTGTCCACCTCAAGCTGCTTACTCAGATGCTCGAAAGATTCGCTGATCTGGGTTTGGCCCAAGGCCGCATTGGCAGGCATCGGCGGCGAGGGGTTGACCTCAATGTTGGCGGGCACTTGGTAGGTGGACTGAGTATCGACGCATTGAAAAGGCACCATCGACTGCGCCAACTTCCAAATGTGCGACTTAAGCTCGTAGGGTTGGCCTGGCCACAAACACAATCCGCGACCAATCATTTCAATCCCAGGGACCATCCGCTGTGAGGCGGGCGTTGTTACCGAATCAGACATGCGAAACCTCGTTGTTGCTTGTAGGTGAACTAGGCGTTGCTCCGTGCGCTTGTTGCTCTCGCCTCGGCCGACGGAACCGCCCGGATTGAGGGTCGCCAAACGCGAACCCCCACCTGTCGCTAGAATTCTAGGAAACCTAAACCTGGGCACGCGCCACAATGGTGCGCGCCATGATGACAAATTTGAGCTTGGCTAACTTCTCGATGGTTTTGGTGCGGAAACATTCATCTAAGGCTTCCGCTCGTTTCTCACCGAGACCTTTAAGTGCGGTCACCGGCAAGTTCGCCACGTCACCACCAGGCGTCGCAGCGTAATCACTGTTAAGAAGACGCGCGGCAAGCGACGTTTCGAGCGCGTCGTCACCGGCGGCTTGAGCGGCGGCCAGCACGGCTTCGGCCGCCTCCGTCCAGGTGAACCGCGCAAAAGCGGCAACCGTATTCACGGCAAAAACATCGCGCAGCAGCAGAGCGTCACCGTCGCTAACGCCGCGGATCGCATCCGTCGGCGCATCGCACAAAGCCTGGTAAGTATGACTTTGATAACTTTTGACGACCAGCGTCTTAAGGGTCTCATCCAGGGCGGTGGCCGCTTCCCCCGCAGCATTATCGGTCGCGGTTTCTTTTTCAGACGGCCGCGTGGCATCGGCCGACCCTCTCTTGACGGTCTCTTTCGCGGAAACCGGCTCAGTCACGGCGACAACGGGGGCGGCCGTCGTCTCCGGCAGCGGCTCGGCTTCTGGCGGCGATTCAACCGCGGGGGCGACAGGCGCACGCGTCGGCGCGGCAGCCTTGGCTTTAGGGCGTTGCGGCCGCGAGGCTTTTTTCGGCTTGCTCGGCTTTTTAGGCGGTGCCTGGTCGGCTTGAGCGGCGGCCGCTTCTGTTTTTAGGGTCACTTCAGACGGCGCGCGCTCAGCAGACGCCGAGGCGGCGCCGGCAGGGTCATTGGTATTGGTCGGCGCATGCCGCATGGACGCGTGATAACGACGACCAAATTCCTCGTGCATTTTTTGAACATCAAAGTCGAGCAAAGTGCCGCCGCTCTCAAAATGCATGATGAACAGCGAACCAATGGCGTGAGTGACGGCATAGGCGACAGCCGGACTCACCAACAAAAACGCGCCCCAACCGGCCAAGGGCACCAATTTAAGTAGGCTCGCGGCCACACCGTAGGCCGCCCAAACCTGGAAGGCGGAAGCCAGAAGGCCGGCAACCAGGGATTTGGCCAGACTGGGATAAAAGGGGCGTTGGTAACGTGCCGCTAATTTTTCGATCATCAAAACCAGCAGCGCAGTGAGCGCCACGAAGTCGAGCAGCGGGCCGGCAAAAATCCCCACCCCAACCGAGGCTAAGGCAAATTTCCGTACCAAAGCCAGAGACTGCTTCTCGCGTTCTTCCGGGTCCATTTCGAGCCTCCGCAAAGGCGCCTTTTTTGTCACACAAGGAATTTCTCGCTCATTATGGCATTCCCGCCAAAGGGATTCAAGCGAGGAATCGATCAGGAAGCGAGAGACAAAGAGCCCCTTGAGATTATCTATAACCCCATATAAACCAAAGAGCTGGAACCCCAGCACCGGCACGACCGCCGGCCACATCTGGACGACGGCCACGGGCCAACAATCAAACTTCCGCCTTTTTCTGGCGAAAACCAACACCTACCACAAAGCATTCGCCACATCTCAACCCAACAGGCTCGCCCCCTCAAAGGCCAAAGCCAATAAATAAAACAACTTAGATACGCTTGGCATTTTTGGTAAGCGACTTGCTTGAGAGCACTGCGTGAATGTGCCGGGAGGGTTACATGGGTGTCTTTTCCAGAATCGGTGAAATCATCAACGCCAACATCAACGCCATGCTCGACAAGGCTGAGGATCCCAAAAAGATGGTGCGCCTCATGATTAACGAGATGGAAGATACGTTGACGCGGGTCAAGTCGTCGGCGGCCGAAGTAATTGCCGACCGCATTCGATTGACACGCGAGCGTGACGAGTTGCGTGCCCGTGCCGACGATTGGGAAAACAAAGCAACATTGGCGGTAACCAAAGGCCGCGACGATCTCGCCCGCGAAGCCCTCGAACAAAAGTTATCCTATGCCCGCCGCGCCGAGGAAGTCGATGTCAAGGTCGCCGAGCTGGAGGATGTGGTCCGGCGCTATCAACAGGATATCGAACGGCTTGAGTCACAGTTAAACAGCGCCTTCAGTCGTCAGCGCGAACTCCAGGCCAAAAACAAGCAAGCGCGCAATCGTAAAAAAGTGGCGTCGTACCTCAACACCCAGGACGCCTTTAACAAATTCGAGCAATTCAACCGTCGCTTGGATCGCCTGGAAGCGGAAACGGAAGTTCTCGGCTATGGGAAAGACGAGGAGCAGAACCTCGAGCAAAAGTTTGCCGAACTGGAACAATCGTCGCGCATTGAAGACGAGTTGCAAAAACTCAAAAATCTAAAATTTAACCTCAATCAACCCAACACAAAAGAATCGTAATCATCGCTCGTGACGGCGGAGCTCGTGCCGTCCCCATTCACAAACGTTGTTGGAGCCGGCTTATGTTATTGCTATCGGCCGCCGCGGTACTTGTCGCCGTGCTGACGGCCCCACTCCTTATGTTCTTTTTAGCCTGGATGTCACTTAACCCTTGGGTCATTCACCCAAGCCCCGAAATACCGGCGCAGGAGCAAGGCGCGAATCACACTGCTGAATCGACCACCACCCCCTTCTCCTCGCCGGGTCAATCTTGATCGGGTCACCTTGACCCGTCCACCCGACCTGAACCCTTGAACGCTTGGGTTCAGGTCGGGCTCAGCTAGCCCGGCTGAATCACCACTTACGGGATGCGGTTTTCTCTTTCGCCAATCAATCCTTGCCTTGTCACGCGGGCTTTCCTAAATTGGAGAAAGAGAAACCGCCACCTGTCACCCGCACACCCAAGCGCTATGTTGAGGTACACCCATGCATGAATTCCCGTTTATTCTATTGATCAGTGTCGCGGGGATGATCTTCCTTTATAAAACGACCAAACTGATATTAGAAACGAAGTACGGCCCCATCGAACGAGGCCAAGGCAAACGAGAATTGCCGAAAAAGCAACGTGGCAAAGATTCCAAAGCGTTTGACGGTGATCAGTTTGATCGACTACAGCAGCGATCGGCACAACTCAATCAGCGCCTGCAAAATTTAGAGGAAATCCTCAAAGCCGAACGCAAGCAGCCTTAACAGCGGCCGTCACCGCACCCATGAACGAGATAGGCGTCGCTTAAGCCCATTCCCGGTGCTGGCATTCGCCAATGTAGCCCAAGCCGGCGGGCGGGTTTTGCAGTAATTGCTGGTTGACGGCGGGGTACAGCCGTTTTTGGGCGACCTGATCCAAGGGCAGCCATTCAAAAGAAGCGGCGCTGGTTTCCTCGGGATTGAGCTTAGGCTCACCGGCGACGATTTCGGCGCGAAAAACCACATGCAGGGTTTGCGGAATCTTGGGCTGATCCATCATGTCGGCCACGCAAAAGAGGTCGCCGAGCCGTATCTCGAGCTCAAGCTCTTCGCGAAACTCGCGCACCACGGAATCGGCTAAGGTTTCGCCTTCATGGAGACCACCACCGGGGATGGCGTAAACATCGCCTTTGGGATAGTGGTACACCAGCACCAACAAACGATCATCGCGAATCACCATCGCTGCACCACGAACGCGCATAAGACCTCCGCAATCTCACCCGGACAAACGCCGACAATCCTGCATCCTTTACCTGGATTGGGCCAATACTACAGGGTTTTTTAGAGCGGGACACCCATTTAATAAAGCACTCCCCGGAAAAGGTCTTTTTTGCAGCGCAAACCCTACCAAAAACGATGCTTCAGAAAGGCGCGTTGGCGGCAAGGGAACCCGGGATCAAAGGAAACCGAGACGACCTCGGTGAGCGGGGACACCAAGGCCGAGCGACGCGCCGGCGGCTCCAAGCGATCCAATCGGACCCGCGGCGGGGGCGACACTTAACCCTTACTAGGTTCAGGTTCGTAGGTTCGGACTAGGCGCGATTGACGAGGTAACTGATTAAATTTCCAGCCCGTCGACCACCGGCAATATTGCGGGCAACCGGACCCAAGGTAAGTTCCCCAAGCGCGCCGGCGGTGAAGAGACGCGGATGCCAGCGCAAGAAACGATCGGTTTTGGGATAACCACAGGGCGACAGAGGAAGGTTGGCGCGCTTGGCGACCGATTCAATCATCCCTTGGGCGGGCGGCGCCGTTTCGAACCCAGTCGCCAGCAGCACGCGGTCGGCGACCAGGGTCTGATCCCCTACCCCGATGACCACCATGCCGTCCTGAAAAACGGCGCGGTCAACGCTACCTTGAAGCCACATAATGCGCCCGTCGCGGCGTTCCTTTTCCATGCGTCGGTAAACGTCACTCGGCATCGATCCGCGATAACGCGCGCCGTGAATTAAGCGGCGACGGACAATCACATCTTTTTCACGATTAAACCGGTTCATGTACTTGGGTCCCAACCAGCCGGGATCAGCGTCAAATTGATGCACCAAGGGCGGGTTTTTGGCCACAATCACGACGCGTTCGCCGCCACGGTGCAATGCCTTAAGCGCGAACTGAGCGGCACTGATCCCGGCCCCAACCACCACGGTTAAGCCGTCGACCGGCGCGCAATCACTACAAAAAGCCGGATCGAACAAGTGTGATACGGCGGCGCCGTCTTTTCGTAAAGCCGCGGCCCAGTCAGGCTGTCGGGGCGGCGCCGCGCCCAGCGCGGTGATCACCCGGCGTGCCCGCAGCACACCTTGATCCGTTTCAACCGCGACGTGTTTATCGGCCAAGGACAGTGAAAGCGCGCGTCCTTGAATTCGCAGCGCGTCCAAATCATTGGATTGGATAACGTGGCGGCAATGGGCGTTGAACATGCTCAGCTTGGGCCGTTCGTAGGGCGCAATAGAAACGCGGCGTTCACGCCACTTGCGAGAAAATTGCTTCAGTGAGTTGGGCGGTAAATCAAGGTGATGCACCATCGGCGAGCGCAAATAAGTCATGCCGGTGTTGTTGGTGCGCCGCACCCAACCGGCAAGCGCTTCGTCTTCCGGATCGAGTACGCGAATTTTATCGACGGGGACATGGCAGACACCGGTCAACACGTGGGACAAGTAGGTCCCTTGGATCCCGCCACCAATAACAAGCCAATTTAACATGTTCACAAGTTGTCCTCCGTGGTGCAGCAGTCGTGCGCCCCATTGCGGCGACGACGCTGCAGATTGATAAAATGTGCGCTGAGAAGTAGGCCGGTCCCGAGGGCGGTCAGGCCTTGTTCAGCCAGGCCGTTGGCAACATCTTCAAGAAACAACGCGGCAACCAACGAAACACAACCGAGTGCGCCTTGCCACAACACACGCACATGTCCGTGGTCCTGATACCCGGACAGAAAGGCCACCAAGGTCAGTGGCAGAAGGGTCAGGGTCAGGCCAAGATGCACGGATTCATCAGCCAAGGGTGCCAACACCGAAAAGACGGCAAAGAGGGGTGGAAGCAGAAAGCAATGGCATAGGCACAACAAAGAGAGACCGCCCCCTAGCCAGTCAAAGCCTGGCCGATAATGGATAAAAGGCTTGCGTAAAGGGGGATTGGTGACAGACATGGATCAACCTCATTTTCAGCATTTGCGAAAACGATATATCGTTATCATTAAAAAGTCGAGTCGTTTTTTGAGACACGGTTATCAAAAAAACGCAAGCGACCGCCACCCAACCGCCCCGATTTGGAACCCACCTCGCCTTGCGCTTGGCTTCAGGCCACATTAAACGGAAAGGAAAAACAAGCGTGAGCACCTTGGACGCATTTGGGCGCCGGCACTCATGCGAAACCCTCTCTTTCTAGAAAGGCCTATCAGCGTTGTACTTTTTGGAAATTAGAACCATGGCAGTGCCGTAAGGCCGCCAAAAGGAGGGGCACACGCTTGGCCCGGGACACCAAACCGGCGCAAACCGGCGGCGACGAAAACACAAGCGCTCATGTCTTTTGAAGATTGCCTAAGACGGGGTCGCTAAGGCGACACCTGCTTGCGCTGGGCGATGTCGGCCAAAACCCAGTCGAGAACGCGGTCTTTACCCACTTTGATGTCCTCGAAGGTCAACGGAATGAACGTGTCGGGCAACAAGGTGATGCCGTCGACATCCTGAAAACGGTACAAGCGCTTGGAATACATCACCATCAACCCTGAATTGGGCAAGTTGAAACTGTCACCGTCCTGGTAGCCGTAGGGCCGGGCGCCGGTGGGTTGGCCGACCAACTTGGCATTGAGCAGTTGGCGGAATTGGGCACTGTTGCTCATGGCGGCGGAAAAGGTGTTGTTGCTGATTAGCGTGTAAATGCCGTGTTGCCAGTCCAAACTGTCCAACAAAACAAGAAAACTCGCCAACCCAAGGCCGACAAAATAGTTGCCGCCAAAACAATCGCGAAAATCGATGATGAGGTTTTTGCTTCGCTTGCGGGAAACATAATCATGGACCTTTGTTCCAAAAGCGGTCATGCCGGCCACGTCGGGATAACGACTTAAATAAATGTAAAGCGTTTGGCCCTCGTCGAATGTGGCCATCCACAGGTTTTCATCGTGAACCACGACCCGTGTTCCGGGCTCACGGCGGGCCTTTAGTTGATGCGTAAAAACCGTGTTTTTGCTGGGAGCGACCTCAATGGTTTCTTGATTCCCATCCAACTCGAAGCGAAAACGGGCGTTGCCCGGTTGGATGATACCCAACCCGAGTAACACATCGGTATGGGTTAAATAGTGACCAACACGAACGTCGCGCGAGTAAGGGTTTTCCACAAATGGCACAACGGGCGCCAACTGTTCGATGACGGAGCCGACGGTTTGCCGATTGACCGCAAGCAAACGGGCACCCAACAGGTGGCGATGGGCCTCGCCGACGCCTACCACCCAGACCTGGTCCCGTTGAACCAAAAACTCAAACGGGAAGGAAGGCGCACCTCGTCCCCAAAGCGGGATGGCGGTATGACCGTCACCAACAGAATGATGGAGTTGCATCAGGGCAACAATAACCTGCTGTTCGGTGCTTTGGGAGAGGTTGGCGCGGATTTGAGCAAGGCGTTGCTTAAATTGTGTTTCCGACAGGCTGTGGAAAAGATCGATATGCCTGTCGCTCAGTTTCCGCTCATAAACCTGCAGATCTTCTTCCCAACGGGAGACCTGCTCCGCGGTCAGCAGATCGACGGCCCCAAAAGTCAATAACAGCATCGTAGCAAAAACCACGCATCCTCCTCGCTTAACATCATTTGAGGCAGTTTACCATTGGCCCGACCAAGACATTGACTCTTTTCCGTCACAGAAAACGCAACCGGGTTCGGCTCGATCGCCATTGGCACGAGCAGAAAGCCGCAACATGCAAAGTGGAAGCGATCCAAAAAATCACCCCAATTTGGATTCACGGCAGCGCCTTTTTACGAGCAAACAGCCATTTTCCACAAACGACATTGACTTTGCTCAAAATACGTTCAGATTACATTGAAACAATGATTTATAGACACTGTGGTTTTTCGCCGTCTTTGTGTGCTTTTTGGGCAAGGTGGGTCGCGATTTTGGCTTCTCCCCCGCCTGAGCGCGACTGAAACCGGGTCAAGGGAACTTTATGCCGCAACCCAAACGCTTTTTTGGTTTTATGGTGCTTACTTTTTTCAGCACCATCCTGCTAACAGCGCAGGAAAGAGTTGTCACGGAGATTGAGCCCAACAACACCACGGCGACGGCGACCTTGCCGACACCACCGGGCGACGAAGGTCGCGGATTTCGCAAAGTGATCTTGCTGGGACGTCTGGAAAACGGCGACGATTTGGATGTGATGCAAATCAACTTAACGGCAGGTGAAACACTGTCGCTGTACCTGGAAGGCGCCGACCAACAGGACCCCCCCAGCTTGGTGCTACGCGATCCTCAAGGTTCGGTCATCCAGCGACTCACCAACGATGTTGCGAACAGGAACCTGACCCTTCCGGGCTATCTCGTCCCCACCACGGGCGCTTACTACCTGCAAGTCGACAGCAACGGAGAAACGCTCGATGCCGCGCTCTATTACCGGTTGCGTGTTTTTGCGGCGTCGCAACCAACGCTGGAACAAGACGGCGACGGCGCCAACGACACCCTCGTCACAGCCGAACCCTTGTCTTTTGAGACATTTCCCGGTCGAAACCAAACCCAAGTCGCCGGTCAAGTTCTCAGCACCGTGATCCGTGGCGGCCCCGCCGATCAAGACTATTTCACCCTGGGCCGACTCACGGCGGGTCAACAGGTTGCCGTGATCGCCCATCAGCCGCAGCGCACGCCTTTTCTACCGCAACTCAGCTTGGTGGATGAAGCCGACGGGGTGCTGGTCACCAACCGGGGCAGCCTGAATTACGAAATCCCCGCGACGGGAACGTACGCCGTGCGGGTCACTTCGGTCGACTATGTTGGAAACTACGGTTTTTTCCCCGACCAGGCCTACCACCTCAAGGTGGCGCTCAGTGATCACACCGTCTTCCAGGTGCTCGACGTCCAGAATTTACCGGCGGCAGACAGCGAAACCGACAAACTGATCGGCGGTTTTACGGTGGTCTTCACCCAACCGGCGCGTGAACCGTTCGCGGCAGGCGCGGCGGTCCTGACCGATGCCGTCGACGGTGTGTTCGATAACGGTGACGACATCCACATTCCGATTAGCGTGAGCACGCAGACAACCCATGCGGTCACCTTCTCCATCGACGACGGCCCGCTCTATCAAGGCCGATACCGCTTGACCCTCAACCAAGGCGTTTTATCGGCGTCGGGTGATCCCTTCGACGGCGACCAGGACGGGGCAGCGGGCGGCGTGTACCACCACCCTTTTGAGATTCGCCTACCAATAGGATTCCAGCTTGAGGACCGGGATAACGAGAGTTACCTCACCGCAACGCCGTTCGATTTTGTTGCCGATCCGGGAGAATTACCCTTTTTCCGCTTGAACCAGCCCATTCTGGGTTCCATCGATCCGAATGGTGATCGCGATATGTATCGCTTCTTCGCCAGGCAGGATGAAACCTACGACATTCGCGTCGATGGTCAAGGTCTGGGACGATGGCGGCTTTTGTTGTGGCGCGTATCCGACGGCGAATTGGTCAGTGATCGCACCAGCTTCCCTCCTTTTACCAGTTTAAACATGACGATCGGCGGCTTAGAGAGCGACGGCTACTTCCTGGAGATCTCAAACCTCAGCCACGGGGTGCCGGGTAATTACGTGGTCAGTGCGGTAAAAACAGCCGACCTGCCGTTGGAAGTAAGTCCACCGCCGTTCACGCTGGACGGTGGCGAGCGCTCAGCGCGCGTGGTCGGGTTCATCGACGCGCCCCTTTTCGACGAAGCGGATCGAGACAGTTACAGCCTGGGTGGGTTGTCGCCGGGTGATGTGGTCGAAGTCGATTTAACCCGTTTTAACGACACGGCGTGGCGCGCTCGCCTGAGCCTGGACGGCTATAACCTCGGCACCGTCGCAACCACGCTCAACGATACGCTGCGCTTTACCATTATTGAGGGGGGGTCTTACACCCTCAACGTGACGGGTGCCGAGCTCCACGATTTTGGCGATCAGGCCCGCTACCAAATCGACATGGTCGTTCGAGACGAAATACCGCCACAGGTGGTGTCTCACAGCTTGCCCACAATGGACAAACCCGGGCTGCAACCGCTGGAACAATTTGAGGTGGCATTCAGCGAACGAACTCGGCGCTCGGCGAACCATCCCGACGCCATTCCGACGCTGGTGGAGGCGGGACCCGATGGGTTTTTTGACAGCGCCGACGACGTCGCCTACAACTTGTGGGTCGGATCCAACCTGAGCGCCTTTCCCAAGTACGAGATCCAAAACGGACCGCTCTCGACGGGTCACTACCGCCTTCGGTTGGCGCCGGGTCGCGAGGACGACGTCGGCTTCTTGCTGGACGGCAACGGTGACGGCGTCGGCGGCGACGCGTTCTACCACGAATTCAGGTTGCTGCTGCCCGACGGTTTCATCCTGGAAGACGGTTATAACGGCAACCCAGACGTCGCCACGGCTTTATCGCTGGTAGAAGACCCGGTCGGCAGCGGTCATTTCCGCTTGGCGGCGCCGGGGATGGGCCAGTTCCACGGCGATTTTGATTACTGGCAACTGCCCTTGCAGGCGGGCGACCGGCTCAACCTGTACGCCGATACCTTTGCCGGTTACATGGATGTGTTCGGCGGGTTCGGCCCGCCCCTGGAACTGGTGCTGCGCCCGGCCGAGAGCCAAACATCGCGCATCGCGGATCTGCAAACCACGGCGGGTAACAGCGTGGTCCTTTCCGATTACGTGGCGCCGAGCGACGGCACCTACCTCATTCGCCTACAGCGCAGCCAGGGTGGCTGGGCCAACTACCAACTCCATGCCCAAGTCTTGCGCGGCCCCGAGCACAACATCGAAAGCGATTATCGCGACGCCAATGACAGCCTTGCCGGAGCCGAACCCGTCGTGTACGTCACCGAAAACGGCGGTAAACAGGCGGTCGCTTACGGCACCATCACGCCGCATCACGGATTGGTTGGCGATCTCGACCACTGGGATCTGGGCACTTTTCTCGCGGGCGACCCTTTAACGCTCAGCATCGAGCGCCCGAGTAACGGACGCCTCGCGGCCACAATCCGCGTCTTCGACAGTCAAGGTCAAGCGGTCGCGGACGCCGACGGCCGCCCCGACGACGATCATTTCGAAGCGATTTTACCGGCCGATGGTCGCTACATCGCCCAAATCGGGCAACACTACTGGGCGTTCCAGGGCCGCCGTTACCAGCTCACCACGGCCACCGGTTTCGAGGCCGCCGTTGCCGAAGCCGACGTACGCGGCGCGACCCTCGCCACGATCGATTCGCTCGAAGAACAAACTTTTTTGTGGTACTACCTGGCCCGGACGATTGATATCGGGCTGGGGCTCAACGACGGCAACCAAGACGGACAGTGGACCTGGCAAGACGGTACCCCGCTAGACCTCGACTGTTGGGCCGAAAACAGCCCGGCACCGCAAGGCACCTCGGTCAGCGTGCTCGACCACCGCCGCGGCCAGTGGGTTGACCGTGAAGACGACCCGCACCACTACGTGCTTGAATCGGCCGATAGCGACCCGCAAGCGTTGGCGGCACCGGGCGCCTTTGCGCAGTATATACTGCACATCCGCCCCGGTGATCAGCAGCCGCCGCAAGTGGTCGCCCTGCCCGATTTACCGCCGAGCGGCGCAGACACCCGCGCTCCCAGCGACTTCCTAACCGTTCAGTTCAGCGAATCGCTCGACCCCGCCAGCCTGCCCTCGGCGCCGGATTGGGTGCTTGTCGGCAATACCACCTTCTACGTCTCACCCGAGGAAATGACACGTCCCCAAGCGGCGGCGTGGGCGCAGGAACGCGGCCTGGTTTTAGCCACCATTGCCGACGCCGAACAGGATTTGGCCGTTTTTCGACTATTGGGTTACGAACGCCTTTGGCTGGGTTTGCAAGACAGCGACGGTGATCGCGTTTATACCTGGGACGGGGACGACAGTCCCTACCGCAATTGGGAAAACAACCCGGCACCTTACCCCTACGTGACCTTACATCCGTTTTCGGGTAAATGGATCGCCGAACCGGAAACGCAAACGGCGCGCGCCCTGGTCGCCTTTGAAACGGGCACCCATCCCGACGCTGACGGCGACGGCCTGATTGACGCCGTCGACTTGTTCCCTGCAGACGCGGGCAACGCCTGGTCGCTGACCGCCGCCGGCGCGGACGAGGTGTTCGACAGCAACGACGACCGCAACTATCCACTGCTGTTGGTCGATCGCAATGCCGTCGTCGATGAGATCACCTTAAAGGTCGCCGACCATTCACTGCCGGAAGGCCGCTATCGCCTGACCCTGAGCGGTCAAATTCACGACACCGGCGGCAATGGTTTGGATGGAAACGGCGACGGCCAGGGCGGTGACGACTTCCATCACTTCTTCAACGTCCGCTACCGGGTCGCCCCCTATACCTCGGCCGGGGAACGAAATCACAACGTCGCCGCAGCCGTACCGCTGACGCTGACCCCCAGCAACGCCGATGGGCGCCTCCTACTCACCGAGGCCCATGGCTTTGGCGCCGTTTTTGCCGGCGACCGCGATTACTTTTCCTTTGAGGGCCGCGCGGGCGACCGCATCGCCCTGACGGCGGAACCGCGTTTCGATTCCGATTGGCACGGCCTCAGTGTGTTGCTCTTCAACGACGATCTCAGCTATCGTTTCGGCAACACCGCCACCGCCAACGGCGTCGCAGCCCAAATTTCAAATCATCTTCTCGACCGTGACGGAACCTATTACTTCGCGGTAGGTTACGCCAACGGGAACACCCATTACCAGGCCCACTTGGAAATCGCCCGCAACCTGCAACTGGAAACGGATGCGGGTGACAACAACCACCCCACCCAGGCCGAATCTTTGATGTTCACCCCGCAGGCAGGCGGTCAAGCAGCCGAACTGACCGGCAGCTTGGCACGCCAGGATATCGATTACTTCCTGATCGGCGCATTACCCGTCGGGCAAGCGTTAACCATCACCCCGACGCTGCTCCCCGAGGCCACCCTGGCCCCGCGCTTCTTGTTGCTTGATCCCAACCTCCAAACGGTGGCGGAATCGTCGGGATCGGTGATGCACTGGCAAGTTACCGAAGAGGGCCCCTACTACCTGGTGGTGGACAACCAACCCTACCGTGTACGCAACGGGCGTCGCTACCACATCAGCGATGATCTCACCTACGACGCGCTGGTAAACGATGCCGATCTCGAGCCCGCCGTTATTGTGGATCGCGAGGAATTCGAAGACGTCGTCCAATGGGTGTTGGGTAACGCCGTTCGCTCGGTCGGCTACTTGGATCTGGATCTTGACGGTGATTTCGATTGGATCGACGGTCATCCCGACCCCGGTGACTTCCTCAATTGGGCCCAAGGCGAACCGCATCGCGGCAACGCCGTGGCCAGGATCGACGGCAACCACGGTTGGTGGGGAACCCGGCGTGCGAGCAGTCAGCAGCGCTGGCTGATTAAAGACAACGATCCGGCCGAACGTGACCTGGTCGCGCCCGGTCCCTACGGCCAGTACCTGTTTCGGGTCGAGATGTTCGACAATGCGCCACCGTTCCTGCGCCAAACCGAAGGTTTGCCGGATCAAAACGGCGTCGCGCGTTTCTCCTTCACCACCTTCTCACTGCAATTTAGCGAGCCTATTTCGCTAGATTCCCTGCGTATGAGCCATCAAACCCCGGCCGAATTTGATCTGCGCCGCGCCGGTGACGACGGCCTGTTTGACACCACCGACGACATCACCCTCCAGCTTCAGTTCAGCAGCAGCCAAGATCAGCGCACCTTCGATCTGCGTATCCTTGACGGCCCCCCCCAGGCCGGCTTCTACCGGTTCACCATTCCCGCCGGCCTCACCGATTTGGCTGGGAACCCCTTTGACGGCAACCACGACGGTCTCGGCGGCGATCCTTTGTTCCGCCACTTCCACATCAACGTGCCGGAAAACGTCGTCTTCGAAAGGTTCGACAACCATGAGCCGCAAAACGGCGCCACGCTTGTCCTGCGCGAAGATCCGGCCGGCAGCGGTTTTTTCCAAACCGAACAAGACGGTTACGGCGTGCTGGAACCATTAGACGACCTCGATTTTTGGCGCTTTGAAGGCCGGGCCGGCGCCCAGGTCGCCGTTTGGGTCGTCCCACAACAGCCCGGCCTCCAAGTGAACCTTGACCTTCACGATCCCGCCGGCAACCCCATCGGCGCCGCGACCGACGGCGCCGCCAACCTGGACGGCGAGAACCGAAGCGCCTACCTCAGTTTCGCGGAATTACCCAGCGACGGCACCTACCGCATCCTCATCCAGGAAGGGAGCTTGGCGCCGGGCGAAACCGATTACCGACTGCGCCTGGAAATGGGGGTCGGCGTTCAACTGGAGTCCGACGTCCGGGACGCCAATCGCCATGCCGCCAACGCCGATCATTTGGTATTCACGCCATCGAACGGCGCGGATTACGCCCGTTTTGCCGGCAAGATCGCCCCTGCGCTGAACAATGTCCGCGACCGCGATACCTTTGATTTAAGCGAACGCAATCCCGGCACCACGATTCTGCTCGCGCAACAGCCGATGACGCACAGCACATTGCAACCCCAGATCACCTTGGTCAACCGTCTCGAGGAACCATTGGGCATTCGCCAAGGGCCGCGCACGGGTTACCTACGCCTGGATGTCACCGAAACCAACGATTATGCGGCGGCGATTGCCGGTGTCAACGGCGACGGCCGCCAGGCCCACTACTTGCTCGACACCCTAATCCTCCCGACGCAATCACTCGACTTTGCCGATTTGGCCGCGGTCGACGTGCACCATCCCGAACAGGCCCAAGCAGGTGCAAACGTGCAACTGACATGGCGTGTCGGCAATTATGGGGCGGGCCCAACTGCCGTGACGCAGCGTTTGGACCGGGTCGTGCTCTCCATGGATGATCAACTCGGCAACAGCGACGACCGGGTTTTAACCGAAGTCGTGCGCAACACAACCCTGGCAGCGGGGAGCTTTGACACCGTCACCGTCAACCCGGCGCTGCCCGCTGATCTAACCGGTGCTTGGTGGGTTTTTGTTTTAGCGGACGCCGACAACCACGTGCCGGAACTTATATTCGAAACCAATAACGCCGACCACGGCGCCGCGCCCCTCCTGATTCACGCCGACAACACCGGTCCGCAACTGCGGGTTTCATCCCTGAGCGTGGACCCAAGCTTGACCCCCAACAGCCAGGTCACCTTGCGCTGGACCCTGGCCAATCTCGGCCAAACCGACGCACCGGCAAGTTATGACCGCCTGTGGTTGTCACAAGACAACCTTTTGGGTGACGACCTGCTCCTCGGTCGATTCCGCGCCAAACCCCTGGCTGCCGCGAGTGATGTCATTCGCACTGTTCCATTTAAGGTGCCCACCACGCTGGGGATTTCCGGCAGTTTGTATTTAATTCTCGAAAGTGACAGCGACCATCAAATCACCGAAAGCGATGAAAGCGACAACATCACGATCACAGCGGTGGATGTGCCTGAACGGATCTTTTTAGAGGTAAACGACACACAGTTAAACGAAGGGCAAAGCACCCTAGCGCATATCACCCGAAGTGGTGCGCTCGACACCGCGCTCAATCTCAACCTTGGCGGCCAACCAGATGGTGAAATCGAGGTACCGGCTTCGCTGTCTTTGGCGAGCGGTGTCGTCCAGCAGTCGTTTACGGTGACCGCCCGCGCCGACGGCATCCCGGAGCCAAACGAAACAGTCCAACTGCACATCGGCAATGGGACACTCGCCGCCGTTGCCGACCTGTTAATCCGCGACCACGACCGCAACAGCTTACAGATGACGCTTGGCACATCATCATTGCTCGAAGGCCAGACGACGACAATCACGTTGCGGCGCCTGGGCGACACCACCGAACGGGTGACGGTTTATTTAGCGGCGACGCCGGCGGTTCGTTTGAACCTTGCCAAGCAAACCCATTTTGAAATCGGTGCGGCGGAAACCTCGCTTAATATCCAATTTGTCGACGACGACTTGGTTGATGCGGGCCGGGAAACGATCACGATTGTGGCGCGGGCCGAGGGTTACCATGCGGCGCAGCAAAACCTGACCCTCGTCGACAACGATACGCCGACACTGGCCCTGCAGCCGGCCGGCGAAACCCTGTTCGAAAATGCAGCGCAACCCCTGTCCCTGCGTGTGCAACGCGCGACACCCGCCGGCGCGCCGTTGCACATCAAGCTGTCGGCCGAACCCGCCGGCCTGGTCGACCTGCCAGAGTCAATCACCATTCCCGCCGATCAAAGTGCGGTCCAGTTCACCCTGTTCCCGCGCGACAACGACTTGGTGGACGGCACGCGCAGCGCCACCATCACCGCCGTTGCGGTCGCCACCCGAACGGGGCTCGCCTTGGCCGAAACCGCCGTGTCCCAAACGATCACATTGTTAGACGACGAATCAAGGCTGCGTTGGGACCTCGAGCAAATAGCCTTGCCGAGCGGAGCCGAAACCGTGGCGACGCTAACCCGAGGCGGCGATCCCAGGGCAGCGCTGGAAGTTGTGCTCAGTGCCGCGCCGGCAGCGGCCGTGTTGCTACCGGAACGGGTTCTCTTTCAGCCAGGTGCAAATCAAACAACCTTCCCTGTCGCCACCCGTCAAAGCGAACAGGTCGGCGATCTGGCAGTTGTTCTCAGCGCGGCGGCGCCGGGTTTTGAAAGCAGCAGCAGCACTTTAACGGTGACCGACCGTGCGCGGCCAAACCTGTACGTGGAAACCATTTTGCTACCGGCCGAGTTACCGGCGGGCGAGCCATTCACGGTGACCTACCGCGTGCGCAATCGGGGCACCGCGCCCGCTCGGGTCGACAGCCGCGACGGCGCGATTGCGGCCTGGAGCGACCGCATCCTTTTCGCCAGAGACCGCGCCCCCGGCAACGACATCCTTGCCGCCGAGCCAAGCAGCGGTCGCGTGTTGGCGCCGGGCGAAGCGCTCACGCGTGCGCGTTTGGTGACCGCGCCCAACGAGATCGGCACCTTCTGGATCCGCATCGAAACCGATATTCACAATCAGGTTTTGGAACTGGACACGAGCGACAATCGCCATATTTCGCGCAACCCATTTCACACGGTCACCCCATACGACATCACCGTTAACGCCGCGTGGGCCGATGCCGACGGCACCCGCGGCGTCCGCATTTCCGGCGAAGCACGCCGCCATTTGACCCAAACGCCGGCCGCCGAAGGCCCACTCGTTATCCACATCACCCACGACAACTGGACGCGCACAGTGTCGGTCCAAACCGACGCAGCAGGTCACTTCGAAACCCTTTTTACACCAAGCCCTGAAGAAACAGGCCGCTTTTTGATCAGCGCCGCCTATCCCGGTGATCCGTCACCGACGGCCACAACCACCTTCGACCTCGGCGGCGCCGTCTGGCATCACTTGGATCAGGTTGTCGCCGTGGCCGGCACCAGCACGCGCACGTTGCTTTCGCTGGAAAACCCAGGCAATGTGCCCATCACCCAGCTCGCTTTAAGCGCCGACACGCCGCCTGGGATCTCGATTGCGTTTGACGTTTTTGGTGAGACCAACCTACCCGCCGCCACGTCGCTCCCGGTCGCGCTTGTGCTGCACGCAACCGAGGTACCCGCCAATCCAGAATGGGTCACCCTGCATGTGAGCGGCGACAGCGGCCTGGTCCAAAGTCACTCCCTTGCAGTACCGGCCCGAGGCGATCACCCGGCCCTTAAGTGCCCAATCCCCCGAATCGAGGCGGCCTACACGCCCGGCCGTCAACGCTTGGTACGCGTGCCGCTCACCTACAACGGCGTCACCGCAAGTGGCCCCATTGAACGGCTCTCCACCGGGCTGTCGTGGTTCAACTGGGTCCACGACAACACGCTGCCGTCCATGGCGCCCGGATCTTCGCGCACCCTCAATCTGTTGCTCAACCCGCCCGCCGACTTGTCGCCCGGACCTTGGTCGGGTTGGCTCACACTTAAAACCGCCGATCAGCTACTGACGATTCCCTATTCTTTTTTCGAAGCCGGAAACACAACCGCCACGCTTGGCTTTACCCTTGTCGATGAGCTTCATTATTTTAGCCCGCAACAGCCCACCGTCGCAGGCGCCACGGTACATCTTCGCCACGCCGATCAAACCCAACCGGTCGCCACAGCCGGCAGCGACGAACTGGGTCGGGTCCAACTGACCGGCATCGAAGCCGGCGATTATTGGGTCGAAGTGTTCAGTCCCAACCACGACAGTCCACCCATTGCCATAACAGTCGAAGCCGGACGCGACGACCATCGCACGCTTTTTCTCTCGCGCCGCACCGTCCACCGCGAACAAGTCGCCCAGGGCACGCCGCCAAACATCCAGTGGATGGTTCAAAACCGCGTCGAAGCCAATCAGAACATGCCTGTTGTGGACATCGAACCGGCCTCACTCGACCTTTCGGCATTAAGCGCGGCAGACGACTTAATGACCGTGACCCTCAAGGTCACCAACCATGGCTTGATCGACGCCGAACGCGTGCATCTGGTGCGCGCCACGCAGGGTCGTTACCTGATCGAAAGCCCGCGCGACGACTTGGGGCCATTGCCGGCCCTCAGCCAAAAAACCATCCCGATACGCATCAGGTTGTCGGCATCGGCCGGCAATTCAAAGACGGCACCTTGCGATAGCGCGCTTGCCGTCGTCTTCGAATACCGCTGTGGCGACCGCCGCATCAAAAAAGTCCTCGATGTGCCATTGTTCCACCCCGACTGTAGCCATCTCAGGCCGACGGCACTGCTCGACCACCTACTGACCGGCCTCGATCTACAACCCGCCGATCCCGTTCAAGGCGCCGATTGTCTGACCTGTGCGCTTCCCTTGCCGGCCTACTTCCCAGCCGCACCACCCGCCGGCCGCCACAACGATCCCACCCGCCAATTGGCCGCCGCCGCAGGCACGCTGTTCAAAAGCTGCGATCCCCTGCCCAACTACCTCGCCTGCATCACCGCTTGGTTTGACTGCATGCGCGTCGACGACGGCCTCACCCCGGAAACCGCCTTGGCTTGCGCCGATCTGGGTGCCTGCTTGGCCACGCGCGGCAAACAAACGCCGGCGCCACTGGGCGAAACAGCGTGGGGTTGTGCCCAACGTTACCTGGCCTTGACGGAATCGCCGGCCTTCCAAGGGTTGCTAAGCGCCGACCATCCCCTCACCGCGCCAACCGCCGCCTTGCAACAACGGTTGAGCTGGGTGGCGGCGTGGCTGGAACCCTGGCGCACCTTTGCCGGTGACACCGCCTTGCTAAACGCTCAAAGCGGCAGTGCTTTTCTCGATTTCATGATGACTTGGTCGCGGCTAACCGCACCCAACAGCGAAGACGGTCGCTTGTTCTCCGCGGCCGAACAAGCGGTATTGGAAAACACAAGGCCGCCGGAAGGCCTGCAGGCTGCCGATGTAACCGCTTTAATCCAGCGTTGGCAACACACGCAGGTTTCCTACATCGCCGGCATTTACAGCAGCCAAGATGCACCGCCAGGTTGGGATCCCGACTTTATCGCACGCGACATGGCTGCAAGTGTCGCCACCCTTGCCCAGCAAGCGCAAAACGACGCCGTTAGCGCGGGATTTGTCAATCCGCTCGCCGCTCTCGAGGCAGCCGTGACCGACCTCGCCGTCATCGTCGACCATCTCAACGACCCAACCACGACCGGCCCATTGCTCGCCACCGCGCTGCACCTGGACCGCACCGTCACCACCGGCTCAATGCCGGTTACCGTCGGCTTGACCCTCAACCACCATGGCAACGAAACCCTAGAAGACGTGAACCTTGCTTGGACCCTAACCGACGCATCCGGTGACCCCGTCGATGCCCAGTTCGCGACAGTGCGCACCAACAGCGACGGTTTTGCCGAAGGCGGTCACCTTAGCGGCGGCGGATCGGCTCTGATCCAACGCACCTTGGCCTTCAACGCCGCCGACGATCTGACCAACCCGATCACAGTGCATTTCAGCGGTGCACTTCAGTTCCGAAGCCAAGGCACGCTGCAAAGCATGGACCTTCCCGAACAGGTTTTGGTTGTCTTGCCGCGACCCTCTCTCCAGCTCGAAACTTTTGCGCCGGTCACAGTGCCGGGCGCCAAGCCGACCGGCGAACCCGGCCCGGTGTCCGGCTGGGCCGCCGTGCTCACCAACACCGGCAACCGCCGACTTTACGGTGCACAAATTCAAATGACCGAGCCGGCTTTGACCCAGAACAGCAACGACACACCACAACCCTTCCAACTGCTCACGACCCAAATCAATCACTTAGCCGGCGAAGCGGACCTAGGCGTTAACCTGGGCGATCTGGAACCGGGCACACGCGGCCTCGCCCTCTGGCACCTGCGCACCGAACACGACAGCCACGTCAGTGCAAGTCGACTGACCGTAAGGGTGCATGACGCCGTCGCAGGCAATACCCCGATCCACGTCAAACGCAGCGTCCGTCGTGCCACGGTGCACGTTTTTGAAGCCGACGGCGATTTCGACGACGGCCGCCCCGATTTCCTGGTTGACGCCATCGCCGACCCGCAAAATCTTGGCGATCATGTGTTCCTCAGCGACGGCTCAGTCGCCCCCGTCACTCATGCCGCGAGCGCCGCCATTACCGGAACACTCAGCCCAGACAATCGTGAGGTAACCCTGACCCTGCCGACCCATTCAGGCTGGCAACTGGCGCGCGTCAGCGATCCGGCGCAGGGCACCCGCTATCTACAGTCGGCCCAAAAGCCACAGGGCGAGCAGCTACGCATCGGTCACGATTTGTGGCAAAGGCAACGCCGGTACCTACAACCGGACCAGCCTCCGCTGGAACAACCGGAACTCAACGCCTTGCTGTTCAACGGCGCCGGCGCCTATACGCTGCACTACGGCGATCAAAGCGATCGGGGCCCGGGCGAAACCCACTTCGAACCGGTGCTCGGCGATCCTCTCGACGCGCCACGCGACAGCGCCACCGTTACCTTTTCCTTTCCCATCGCGGCGGACACCTTCACCACGGCGGACTTACAACTGACCCGCAACGACCTAGCGATCCCCCTGCCGACGCTGAGCATCAGCGCTGTCTCAGCAACCCGTTTTGTGGTTTCGGGATTAACACCGGCCGTCAGCCAAGACGGCGTTTATCGTTTGGTACTGGATCTTAGCGGCATCGCCGACCCGTTTGGCAATGTCGGCTCAGGCAACGCCACCCTCGGCTGGGTCCAAGCCGCCGAGGCGCCGGCGGTGGTGGCACTGGTCGGCCCCAAACAAACCTGGCGCAACAACCCGCTCGAACAAGTGGATGTGCTGTTTAACCGCCCTATCCAAACCAACACCTTTTCCTTAGACGACCTCACCTTGACCCGCAACCAAACCCCCATCAACCTAACCGACCCGGTCACGGTTTTCGCCGCCGCCGAAAACCGCATGCAAATTCGCGGACTCGATCATGTCACCGCCGTCGAAGGTACCTACCAACTCAGCGTGCAAACGAACGGGGTACTCGGCACCAATGATGTAGCCGGATTGGGCACACCCACGCTGACTTGGCATCTGGATCAAACCGCGCCGGCGGTGGCCATCGAACCCCAAGTCGGCAGCCGAGACGAAGAACCCTTTCAGGGTCAGTTCTTGATTCGGCTCAGCGAACCGCTCCCGCCAGGCGCTGTCGATTTGTCCATGCTGACACTAACGCGGGACAACGGTCCCAATCTACTCGGCCCACACACACCTTTGCATCAAGAGGGCGACCATTACCGCCTGCTCAATTTGTTTGCGATCGTTGACGATCCTCAAGCGATTTACACGCTGACCTTCGACGAAACCCGCCTCTACGACCGCGCCGGCAATCGCGGCACGAGAATGCTGCAAGATTCCTGGTCGTTACAGCGACCACCGGCTAACGATCCCGGCTCGCTCACCTTCACCCCCAACAGCGGTTATCCCTACGACAGCATCACCAATCAAACCGAGTTGGTTTTGCGCATCGGCCCCGCTACAGCCGTAGAACGCCTGCACCTCTACGACTTAACCAGCAACCGCTACCTTGGCGAAGCAAGCAGTTCCGGGCAAATCAAAATAAAAACGGTTTACCTTCCCGAAGCGGGGCCCCACCAAATCCGCGCTGTGGCCTATCGCGGCAATGATCGCAATCAACGCGATTACATCATCACCATCGACCAAACACCACCGGCCTTGATCTCGGTGACACCTACGCCAAACCAACCGGAGGTGCCGCCGTCGACGATTACCTGGCGTTTCCAAGAAGATCTCGCCACCGTCATCACCGCCGACCTGTTGCAACTGTTCCGCGACGGCACCGCCCTGTCCCTGCCAGGCGGTTTGGTCATCAGTCAACCCGACCCGAGAACGGTTCAAGTAAGCGGCTTAGCCGCTGTAGGAAGCGAGGCCGGTCGTTACCAGATCCGCTTCAACCTCGCCAATGTCGCCGACGTCGCCGGGAACCCGGCGACCGGCTTCCACGATTCTCATTGGACACAAGCCAACCGTGCGCCGCAAATCGCATCCTTACCCGACCAAACCATCGAAGCGGGCCAAACCTTGACCTTGACGGCAACGGCAAGTGATCCAGACCAACATGAGATTCGGTTCAGCCTGGCGGAGGGCGCACCCGAAGGCGCAACGATGAGCGCGGCCGGCACCTTCACCTGGCAACCACGTGCCCAGACGACGCCGGGCCGTTACAGCGTGATGGTGCGTGCCACCGATAACGGCAGCCCGCCGCTGAGCGACCAAACCGGCTTTACCATTAACTTGGTGTCACCCACCCTGGTCCGGCTCACCCTTCAGCGCGAACCGATCCAAGGCGGGCGCGTTAGCGGCGACGGCGCGTTTCCCGTCGGCGCCTTGGCCGTCATCCAAGCCGTGCCCTATCCGTTTTACCGGTTTATTCGTTGGCGCGGCGACGGCATCAGCAACGACGCTTCGGCATCGACGTCGGTCGTCATGAGTGAAGCGCGGTCAGTTACCGCCGAGTTCGCAAGTACAGCCGTCGCCTTGCATTTCCCCGATCCCCAACTAGCCGCCACCCTGCTCCGTCAATTTGATCGCGACCAAAGTGGTTACCTGGACAGCGAGGAAGCTTCGCTGGTCACCCTAATAGACATCAGCAGTTTGGGCATCCACGACCTCAGCGGTCTGGAAGCCTTCACCAACTTGCAGTCACTGCATGCGGCACACAACTTTTTAAGCGAACTCCCGGCGGATTTGCCGCCAAATTTGGACGACGTCGACCTGGCCTACAACCGCCTCAGTGACATCTCAGTGCTGACCGCTCACCCGCAATTGGGCGACCACCGCCAACACCGTCTGGCGCTGGACCACAACCTGCTCAACGCGGATGCCTGTCCTTCGCTTCTTTTCCTCAGCACGCGTTTCAACGAGTCGGGGGCACTGCTGATCCTAAACCCCATGGGCAACCTGACCACGATTGTGAGCAGTTGGTCAGGCAGGCCGGCGGAGACATCCGTCCTAAACTTGGTGGAAGCCGTGAACACCGAAACGCCCTTCACCTACCTGCTGAGCTGCCCTTAAGCACAACGGGGGCCCTTTTCACCCATACGTCTTATTCTCAGGCGCTTTAAACCAGCACTTTAGCCAATTTCACTAACCGAAACCGCGCCCATCTGGTAAAAGGATAAGACCTGCCCCAAAGCGTTGACATTTTCTAACCATGGCGAACTTTGCCTAACGCTTCCCCAGCGAACCTCAAACATAAACCACTGTATAACAGAACTTTATGTTTCGGCCCGGGTTTTGCAGTTCACCAAGCACCACGTTTTTTAAGTGAGGCAAACAATGAAAATTCTCATCTCCATCTTTACGCTTATGCTTTCTTGCCTTGTTTTGGCTTTCGATGAGCCGGTTCAACTCGTTTATCCTTGGGTTTCCTACAACCAGCAATTTTCCTCAACGCTATTCGTCACCAACCACGCCGATAGCGAAGCCGCGCTGGAGCTTATCGCCACCCGAACCGACGGCACCCAATTCACCGCCACCGAAGTGCTGAAACCCCACGGGTTCCTCAAAAAAACGGTTGAGCGGATCTTCCCCGACCTGGACGAAGGAAGCGGCTTCTCAGTGCAACTCAAAAGCGCGAATACCCGCTTGACCGGCCGTTGGCTGACCTTTAACCGCCAAATCGGCTCATCCGGTTCACCTTCGCTGGGGCTGGCTGTTCCACCTGGCGCTCAAAACCACCCGTCGGTGGGTCAAGAACTCACGCTCGACGCGGTCGGCGGCCGAGGCAACTTTACCTCCGCTTTGGTTTTCCTTAATTTGGGCGTCAAAGAAACCACGGTGACGCTGACCTTCGCCGACAGCAAGGGCAACTTCCTGGAAACCTTTGCGCCGATTGAAGTGGACCTCGACCCCTTTGTTCCGGTTGCCAAACCCGTTGCGGAGTTGGTCGGTGACATCAGTGACCTGTCGGTTCACGCGGTTTCTTCGGGCCAGCCGGTGACCACCGTGCACTTCATGTTTAACGAAGCCGGAGAACCGGCCATGGCCTCCGGCACCAACATTTATCCCGAATCAAGAGAACCGGCTCAGCTTTCTCAAAAATTCGATTTCAGCGAAGGTGATCAACACTTTTCACACGATTTTTCGGATTACCCAGCTAACAATTCCGAAATCTTTGCCTTCACCGGTGGTGTCAGCCCACTCCCCGCCCCTTTTTCAGGAACGGGTTACCAACTTTCAGCCAGAAACGCTTCCGACGATGTGTTTATGTACTTGACGCGCCGCATCAACGGGCTGGCCCCAAACACGCGCTATGAAGTGGGCATTGAAGCCACCTTCCTCAGCAATGCCGGCACGGATTGCATCGGTATCGGCGGCGCCCCTGGCGAGTCTGTCTTTGTTAAGTTCGGCGCCTCCCAGGTGGAACCGGCCGGCATTGTCGGTGAAGACGGTTATGTGGTTTTTACTTTGGACAAGGGCAACCAGGGTCAGGAAGGCCGCGACCTCAAGCTGGTTGGTAACATCGCCACCGACGTCGATTGCGACGGGTCAAGCTTCCAGAAAAAAACCCTCCAAAAGGACACGCTTTCCGCGACGTCTGATCAGTGGGGCAATATCTGGATCACGCTCGGCACCGATTCAGGCTTTGAGGGAACCACCGAACTCTATTTCGAAGACATTCAAATCGATCTAAAACCTGCGGCACCGTAACCGACGCCGTCGATAGAAAAAGAAACGCGTCTCGCCGCCTTAATCAAGGCGACGAGGCGCGTTTCACGTTTATTAAGTGCGATCCAGTCGGTTGCGAAGCCGCTGATTGACCAGCGCTTTTCGCTGCCGAACCAAATTGAGCTCCCAGTGACAGAAAGGCGCGGCTCCGGCCAGGATCCGGGTACTCTCGTCAAGCATTCTGACCGCGTCGGCGAGTTCGTTTTGCATCATTAACAAGCCGGCACGATGGTAATAAAACAAACCAAAAGCCGTGTGGTGTGGCTGGAACTGCTCGACCAGCAAAGGCTCCGCTTCGGTTAGCAACAGCTCTGCCGAAGAAATGTCCGATTGGGCAATGGCGGTGCCGGCCATCTCAACGCGCAACGTCGCGCCCCAAGCCAAATCCCACATGCCCAGCCGCTCCATCACTTCTTTCGCTTTGAGTTGATAACAGCGCGCATCCTCAAACTGCTCGTTGCGCATGGCAACCGTACCCAATAATTGGTAATACTCGGCCAGCTTAGGATCGTCGGCCGTCTCAGAGGCCGCCATGTAATCAATCGCCGAATGGGCCATAAACCGCGCTTGATCGAATTGGTTTAATTGGATGTGCGCTCTCACTAAATCGGGATGACTGTAGGGGCGATCTTCGTCATGGCCGCGCAACTCGGCAACGTCTTCAAAAATGCGAATGGCTTCTTCGAAGCGACCTTGGAGAACCGCGATCTGGGCATGGCGCGTGAGCGGATAGGCCTGTATCCCTCTGCCACGATCACCCCAAATACGAAAAATCAAACCCTCTTCGCGAAAGATCAAAGGCTCCGCCCGTTGGATTTGCTGCTGTTTCAGCAACGCACCAATGAAACCGTCAATGGTGGCAACCAACATCGGGTGGGCGCTGTCACCGGCGCTGCGGTCAACGAAACGAAGTGCTTCGTTGTATTGCTTCTCGGCCCGCGCCAAATTCCCTTTGCTCACCAACAAATGAGCGTGGTTTGAGGCCATGGTGTGGTACGCGAAGGGTTTGACATCCTGAACCTGGCAAAAGCTGTCGAGGGCATGGCTGAGGTAAACTTCTTGGCTGGGCGTATCACCGGTGAAATAAGCGACGGTCGCCAAACCGTTGAAGGCGGCACCACGCGTTAATTCTTGGCCCTCGACCTGTTCCAGCAGGGAAACCGCGCGCTGGAAGGCGGCCTCCGCCTCGGGGTACCAGTTCATCGACCGATACACTTGAGCCAATTCCGTCGCGACAATTGCGGCATCTTTTGCCAACAGCACGGGTAATTGTTTTTGCGTGACCTGTGCCTTCAGCAAAATATCGAGACTTTCGTCGAGCTTGCCGTTCTCGCGCAGCACGACCGCGTATTGACGTTGCAAATGAAACAACAAGCGATCGGTGGGAATCGCCATCGAGGCGCGCAAGGCCAGTCCCTTGCGAAACAGTTCTTCGGCCCGGGCCATGTCACCAAACCCCAGAAAGGTCTCACCCATCCCGAAATAGAGCCGTGCCCGAATCCAAGGGTGCTCGTGCATTTCCCCTTCAATGCGGTTTATGCCGCGATCCAACATCTCCAGCACGGTTAAAGGCTTGTCGCGATTCAACTTCGGATCGGCCTCGCGATAAAGACCGTTCAAAAACTCGGTCACATCCATGGTTGCGCGCCGTTCACGCTCGGCGACATCCCGTTCGCGAATTGCCTCCGTCCGCTGTTGCCAGGCCGTGAGCGCCAAACCGGAAATCACCAGGAAAACGGCGATTTGCAGGTGGTTACGGCGCAACAGGCGACGCAAGGAATAACCCATGCCGCCCTTGCGCGCGCCAACGGGACGAAACTGCAGGGTCCGCTTCAAATCGCGAACGAGCTGGTCGGCCGACCCGTAGCGATCATTGGTTTTTTTGGCGAGAGCCTTGCCGACAACGGCGTCCAGGTCACGCGAAATGGAACGCCACGCGGGCAAGCGTCCCCAGCGCCATTCTTGGCGGTGACGCCGGCGCAAACGCAAAACGACACTGGGCCGCAAGGGCTCTTCGTTGCAAATTTTGTCCTGCCACTCGAGTGGGTTGTTGGTTTTAAAGCGGAACGGCAAACAGCCGGTCAACATTTCATAGAGGATGACCCCAAGTGAATAAACATCGGCGGCGGCGGTCAAACGCTCGCCACACACCTGCTCGGGGCTGGCGTATTCCGGGGTCATGCGGCCGTGTTCATCGAAGGTTCGCATGAGGGGTGCGCGGGTTTGCGGATCCATAAAGGCGGCGATCCCGAAATCGAGCAATTTGGGTTCACCATCGGGCGTAATCAAAACGTTGGACGACTTTAAATCGCGGTGAATGACCAGCTTTTGGTGTGCAAAAGACACGGCTTTGCAGATTTTAATGAACAGCTTAATGGAATCCTGAAGATCGAGTTTATGGGTCTCCAGGTACTCGTGGAGGGGCTGACCCTCGACGTATTCCATGACGAGATAGGGACGGCCGTCATCGGTGGTGCCGCCGTCGTAAATGTGGGCAATCGAAGGATGCTGCAGCGAGGCCAAGATTTGACGCTCCTGCTGAAAAGCACGCAACAATCGTTCGGAATCCAGCCCGGCCCGCACCAGTTTCACCGCGACTTGCATGGTGAAATCGTCTTCGCGGGTGGCGAGGTAAACAACCCCCATCCCGCCACGGCCCAATTCCCGTTCAATGCGGTAAGGGCCGACATGGGTACGGTGCGGTTCCTGCGGTTCTTCGCCGGGATCGGTTTCGAATGACTCAGCCTCGTCGAGACGGCTGATTAAGGTATTGAGGAATTGGGCGTGTCCGTGACAGGCGGCTTCAATAAAGGCGCGTCGCTGAGACCGTCGTTGCGCCATGGCGGACATCAAGATTTGATGAAACCAGCGCTCGCGCGCCACCTCATCGTTGGGCGGTAGACATGAAGGATCGAACGAGCGAGCCAACTCGTTAGCGGGCATGAGCCCTCCTTTATCAGATAGAAATAGCAGGCACCAAATCGGGAATGTATAGGTATAAGAAGTTTTCCGATTTAAGCTAAAAACCGCGCTACTCAGCCGCTTTTGCACAAAACTCTGAGCCGCAACAGCTTGGGTGGTGGCAAGGCGCGCCGCATGGTGCACCGCCGCATTTTCCAAACCGTTTCGCTTCAGATTTTTGGTCAAATAAGCCACGGATATCGCGCTTTAGTGGTTTAAAGCAGTATGAAGCCAGGTTGTTCGATTTTAATGCTATCTTGAACGTGAGCTTTCGCACGGAATATTGCCGTGTCCTAGCTCACGTAAATTAGCATAATCGACATTCAACAGGGAAGCTTGCGGCCTCGCGGATTTTGTGTAAGTAAAAATTAATCCGAACAACCATGACACATCTCTTTGCCGACAGTAAAAGGGTTGCGTTAAAATTTGATGCAGTGAGACTTTTCCCATGGGGAGCATCTGTTCATGCAAGATCAAGACATGCAGGGGTTAACTCGAAAATTAAACGAATGGCGCGACGGCGACACCCGGTATTTGGAAGAGCTCTGGCCTTTCCTTTCCGAGTCCCTGCAAAACATTTCACGGAAGCTCTTGCGCGAATTTATTTTCGCCCAAGGACGTGGCGCCACCCTCAGCACCCTGGACTTACTGCACGAGGCTTACCCGAAGCTGGTACGCCACGGCGCCAACCCCACCCGCGAATGGCAGAATCGCAAAGAGTTCTTCGCCTTGGCCAAAAAAATTATGCTGTGTGCCCTGCTTGATTATAATCGTCGTCTGCAACGGCGTGAAAATACACCGGATAACGAACACGAAATCGAAGAGGTCGAGTACGATCCACGTTCTATCACCCTTGAGCACGTCATGAGCCTCGAAAAGTCGCTGCTGCTGCTGGAGCAGGTTTCCCCCCAACAACGGGAAATCGTTCGCCTGCGCTTCTTTGAGGATTACACCATCGACGGCATTATGGAGGAACTCAACCTCACCAAGTACAAGGTTCAAGTGGAACTGAAAGTCGCGCTTGGTTTTTTGCGCCGAAAAATGGTGCTGCCAACCGGCTGAGCGGCGCGGTGGAGACACGACCTGATGACAAAGACTCAAGCACCGTGTCGCGACGACCGAAAGCACATGCAGCGAAACCTGGTTCGGGTCGGCGGCCTGAATCACGTATAGGAAGAGGTACTCGGTGCTAATCACGCCCTTGGATGAGGAAATTTGGTTTCCCAACCCCCGCTTTGCCGACAAACAAGGCATTGTCGCCTTTGGCGGCGATTTGAAACCACGGCGACTGATGTTCGCCTATCAAAACGGCATCTTCCCTTGGTATAGCAAGGAAGAACCCATTTTGTGGTGGTCGCCGGACCCGCGCTTTGTGCTTTATCCTCAAGACTTTAAATTGCGCCGTAGTTTGCGAAAAACCATGCGCAAGGGTTTGTTTGAAATCCGCTACGATACGGCCTTCGAAACGGTCATCCGACACTGCTCGGTCCAGAAACGACCGGACCAAGACGGGACCTGGATTGTCGACGATATGATTCGCGCCTACCTCGAGCTCCACCGTATGGGTTTCGCACATTCGGTCGAAACCTGGCGCGACGACAAGCTGGTGGGCGGTTTGTACGGCATCGCTTTGGGTCCCTTTTTCTGCGGCGAGAGCATGTTTCACTTGGAGCCCGAAGCCAGCAAGGTCGCCTTGGCGGCACTGGTCCACATGTTCCAGGACGCGCCGCTCATTGACTGCCAGGTCGCCAATGATTTTTTTAAGCAAATGGGCGGCGTCGAGATCCCACGCAACCAATACCTGGACATTCTGGCCAAACACCGCAACGACCCACCCCTTTGGGACGTCAACGGACGCGGCATTCACGACCCGCGCCAGATCGTTTAACGAACAACACCCTGAGCGCCGCCGCGCGCTGGAGCGCGGGTAGCCATGCTGTCACCGCCCTTTGCCAAGTCGGCGTTTCAACCCGAGAAGGTTCGGCAACGGACGCGAAGAAGGGGGATGGCTTGGAGCGTACGGCGATGTTCACACTCCAAGCCGACCCCGAAAGCCGCGAACGGCTTCTTGGCCGACATGAGACAAAGTCGGCGCAACTCGCACTCAAACGTCGTGGACGGCGAAACGCACCTCAAGCAGGACCCCGCGAGGAACGGGGCCGGCCAAGGTGAACCATGAATCGAAAAGGGCCGCACACAACGCACGGCCCTAGGGAAAACGGTTACTTTTTGAGTTTGCGCATGTTGCGCAGGTAGGTTGGAATGTCGAGGTCGTTGTCGTCCTCAAAGCCCATGTTGTTGGCGCCATAGCTCTGCGGCGTCATCAACACTTGCTTCATGGTGGCGTCCGGGGTTGGATATTCACCCGGATCGGCGGACAGCATCGGGGCCGCGTCCGTGGCACGATTCGCGGTATGTTCGTCGGCCATGCCGGCTTGTCGGCCGGCGTCCTTGGAAGGACGCTGCTTGGGTCGGGCAAAACGCGCACCGTCGGCGGCGGGTTTGCGACCCTGTTCCTGACCATGGCGAGCACGGCCCTGTTCTTGCCCATGACGACCACGCCCCTCTTCACGTGCTGTTTCAGCATGAAGGGGAATCGGACGCGCGCTGGGCTTGGCCGGCGCTTGCGCGCTGGGCGCGGCGTTCATCGGCCGTTGCGGCTGAGCACGACGCACGCCGGTCTGGGCCTGGCCCCGCGCCGGTTGCGGCTGAACGCGCGGTGCTTGCGGCTGTTGCGGGCGCGGCGGTTCGGCTTCGACAGCCTGACCTGCGCCAGGCTGCTGCCCACGCGGGAAAAACTCGAGATTGTCATTGGTCGGCTCACGCAACTCGCGGCTGGGCGTGGAAAAACCGGTCGCAATCACGGTAACAGTCACGCTGCCGGTCATCTTCTCGTCGGTCACCGCACCGAAAATAATTTCGGCGTCGGGATCGCAAGCCTGGTGGATCAAGGAAGCGGCTTCGTTGATCTCGCTCATGGTTAAGTCTGGACCACCCACGATGTTCAGCAACACGCCGCGTGCACCGTTGATGTTGGCTTCTTCCAGAAGCGGCGAAGAAATCGCGTTTTGTGCCGCTTCGACGGCACGCGCCTCGCCGGAGGCATTGCCGCTGCCCATAAGCGCGACACCCATTCCCTGCATGATGGTTTTAACATCGGCAAAGTCGAGGTTGATGACGCCTGGCACATTGATCAGGTCACTGATGCCTTGAACCGCTTGCCGCAAGACGTCGTCGGCAATGCGAAACGCCTCGGTGAACGGGGTATCGTCCGGCACCGTTTGCAGTAACTTGTCGTTGGAAATCGTAATGACGGTGTCGACACTGCCCTTGAGTTCCTTCAAGCCGTGTTCCGCGTTGCGGCGGCGTCGCGGCCCTTCAAAGGAAAACGGCGACGTGACAACGGCCACCACCAGCGAACCGAGCTCGCTGGCCAAGGAGGCAATAATCGGGGCGGCACCCGTGCCGGTCCCGCCGCCTAAGCCGGCCGTCACAAACACCATGTCGGCACCTTCGAGGTGCTCGAGAATGGCGTTGGTATCTTCCAACGCGGCTTCGCGACCCACTTCGGGTTTGGCGCCGGCGCCAAGGCCTTTGGTAATTTTCGAACCAATGTGAATCTTGATCGGTGCGTGGCTGCGACGCAATGCCTGAGCATCGGTATTCGCTACAATAAAGTCGACGCCACTCACGCCTGCTTCAATCATGCGGTCGACCGCGTTGCCGCCGCCTCCGCCGACCCCGATCACCTTGATATTGGCGCCGGGTTGGACACTGACCTCATCTTCAAACTGTAGATTAATCTTTGATTGATCATCGCCGTATTCAATCATTCACCCACTCCTGAAATGCGTTTATCCGCTATGCGTGTTTGTCGCGTGTCTCAAGCGCAACACTCACGCCGGCCCGCTCCTTACGGAGCGATCACACTTCGGTGGATCCGCCCATCCCCCAAAAGCTAAATGTAATCGGCTAAGAAGAACTCCTTAATCCGTTTAAATACCTTACGCACGCCGGTCTCCGGCTGCCGAAGTCCATGATCGCTCTGGACCTGACCAAACTTGATCAGACCAATTGCGGTCGAGTAAATCGGCGAAGAGACGACATCCACGAGGCCGCCAATGCCCGTGGGTTTGCCTAAGCGCGCCGGTAAGTTGAATTGTAATTCGGCAATTTCAGCCATGCCGGTCAGCAACGCCCCGCCGCCGGTCACAACCAAACCCGAATTAATGACTGATTCGTAGCCGGCCTTGCGAATTTCTTCGTGGACCAACCCGAACAGTTCTTCCGCACGAGGTTGCAAGATTTCCACCAGGGTGCCCTGGGGAATCATGCGCGTTTTAGGTGTGCCCACGCCGCTAATTTCAATGACCGCCTCGTCATCGATATAGCTGCTCAGCACACACCCGTATTTCTTTTTAATTTTTTCGGCATCGGGAATCGGCATACGCAGCCCGATGGCGATGTCGTTGGTAAAGTTATAGCCGCCGACGGGAATCACCGCGGTATGCCACAAACTGCCGCGCTCGAAAATCGCGATGTTGGTGGTGCCCGCGCCAATGTCAACCAGGGCGACACCCATTTCTTTTTCGTCCTCGGTGAGCACCGCCTCGGCGTTGGCTTTCTGGACCAACACCTTGCCCGCCAAGTTCAGCCCGGTGCGATGCACACAGGTAATCATGTTTTGAATCGCGGTCGTCGATCCGGTCACGATGTGGGCGTTCACTTCTAAACGGCGCCCACTCATACCGCGCGGATCCATAATGCCTTCGTGGTCGTCGACCTTAAACTCTTGCGGCAACACGTGAATAATTTCACTGTCGGCAGGCATACCGGCCGGATGGGCCGCTTCGATAACACGCTCGATGTCTTCACCAAAAATTTCATTTTGCTTGGTGGAAATGCCGATCACGCCGCGGCTGTTAAAGCCGCGAATATGGTTGCCCGAAATCCCGATAAACACACGGCTGATTTCAATCCCGGCCATTAATTCGGCTTCTTCAACGGCGCGCCGAATGCCCTCGACGGTTTTGTCCAGTGAAACCACCACGCCTTTGCGCAAACCGGACGAGTCGGCACTGCCAATGCCGATCACATCCAAGTCACCCTCGGGTTTGATTTCACCAACGACCACACAAATCTTGCTGGTGCCGACGTCGAGTCCTACGATGTATTTTTCCTGTCTGGCCATGGATTCCTACTCTTCTCCCCTCACCGGCATCACGGCAACTTGGTTGGGGAACCCCAACTCGATGTATTGAAGTTGAGGATAATCCTCACGCACGCGTTGTGCAATTGACAAATAATTGACGATGTTGGCGGCAATGACATGGTTGCCCAAAAAAATCGGTGCCGCTTCACTGCGCAAGGTAACGACCATATTCTCAGGGTTGGTGAGATCCAACGTCTCGACGTTGTCCCAAAAAACCAAACTGGCTTCTCGCAAAGCCGTTAAGGTCGCCAAACCGCGCTCAATTAGCAGGGTTAAATCATCATTGCCGTCCAACCCAATTAGCACCGGAAGGTCCAAGGCACGCCCAAAATGTTCATAAGAACCAAGCATGTCGCCTTCACGGTTAACGACCAAAATGCGGTTGTCGATTTGAACCAGACCCGCCGGTTCGTGTTCCACGACCTCGAGTCGCAAGATTCCGGAGACTTCCCCCCGAACGATCACACTTTTCACCCGTGGATAGTCGAGTATACGCCGCTGCAAGGAACCCAGGTCCAGCGAAAAAACGTTATGGCCCAGAACAGGCTCCAAAATTTGACGAATCTCACGCTCAGCGCTCGGGCCCGCACCCTTTATTTCAATGCGCTGGATGGCAAAGCGAGGGTGGCTGCGCAGGGTTCGGTAACCATAGCCGACTAATGTGGACAATCCCATAACCAGAACCCCGTAAAACAAAAAATACCCCGCAAGTCTTAAGAAACCGTGAGACCTCCGTTTGCGCTTGCTACCGCCCCTTACGCCGGCAAAAAGAGACCCGTTCCGCGACGCGCGCGGCCACCAACGACGTAAGGGCCTGGGATTGCGATATTGTGGGAATGCTACCATAAGACGTCAACCGATTACAGAGAAAAAAGAACAACTTGCACGGGGCGCTCCCTTTGCATCTCGCGCTTTTTTCTCACCGACTAATCTCCTTGTTTCAAACTACTTAATCAAACCTCAAAAAAGCCTCAGGCCTCTTGCCACTGACCGTGAAGACGCCGTGTCATGGCCCCGATTGAACCGGCGCCCAACCCCATCAGCATGTCGCCTTCCCGGGTGTTTTCCAGTAGAAATTCCGATAAACGTGCGGCGTCGTCAAGATAGCTCACCGCCGGGTGTTTTTGTTGCAACGCTTGGGTAAACGTTGCCGAATCCACCCCGCTAATCGGCGCTTCGCCGGCCGGGTAAACCGGCAGCACAATCACCTGGTCCGCCTTGCTGAAACAGTTCAAAAAACGATCCCAGGTATCGCGCAAGCGCGTGTAGCGGTGCGGCTGGAACAGCGCCACCACCGGGCCGTCATAGGCGGCCTTGGCCGCTTCCAGTGTCACCGCAATTTCGGTGGGGTGGTGGGCGTAATCGTCCATAATCAAGCGACCCTTGGCTTCGCCGACGCGGAAAAAACGCCGGTCGGCCCCGGTAAACTTCTTCAACGACGCGCGAATCGAATCAATCGGCAAATCGAGTTCCAAACCGACCGCCACCGCCGCCAGCGAGTTGACGACGTTGTGCAGACCCGGCACCGACAGTTCGATGCGGCCGAGGTTGGCGCCACGCACCATTAACTCGTAACTCATCGAAAACCCTTCGCCGCGAATGTTGGCGGCCGATAACTCGGCGTCGCCGTGCAAACCATAGGTCAGCAGTGGGCGGGTGACGCGCGGCAACAGGCGATTGAGGCGTTCGTCGTCTTTGCAGGCGACAACCAGGCCGTAAAACGGGACCTTGTTCATAAAAGCCAAAAAGGTTTCGGCGATTTCTTCCATGCCGCCTTTGTAGTGTTCTAAGTGTTCCTCGTCGAGGTTGGTGACGATACTGATCGTTGGCGACAAACGCATAAAACTGCCGTCGGACTCGTCGGCCTCGGCCAAAATCAGCTCGCCCTTCCCGTGGCGCGCATTGGAATTAAACTTGTTGAGGCGCCCGCCGATGACCACCGTTGGGTCCAAATCAGAATCGCCCAAAATATGCGCCAGCATGCTGGTCGTCGTCGTTTTACCGTGGGCGCCGGCCACGGCAATGCCGTATTTCATGCGCATGATTTCGGCCAGCATCTCGGCGCGCGGGATGATGGGAATGTTGCGGTAGCGGGCGGCAATCAGCTCGGGGTTGTCTCGTTTAATCGCACTGGAAACCACCACCACTTCGCGGCCGACAATGTGCTGCGGGTCGTGACCGATAAACACCTCGGCACCCAACTGTTGTAAACGGTCGGTCGTGTCCGAACGACGCATGTCGGATCCGCTGACGGTGTACCCGGACGATAGCAAAATTTCGGCGATGCCGGACATGCCGCTGCCGCCGATGCCGACGAAGTGAATGGCTTTAATTTTACGAAACATGAGCTTGTTGCTCCTTGAGAATGTCTTGCACGGGTCGACGCTGTTGCAGTTGCAAAACCAAATGCGCCACCCGTTCGGCGCTGTTGGGTTGGTTTTGCGGATAGGCCGACACCATATCTTGTAATTTGGCCGGATCGCCGAGCAGCGATTGCAGCAGCGGTTCCAAATCGTCTAAAGCGGCTTCGGGCACCAGCTCAGCCGCACCCAGGGCCACGAGACTTTTGGCGTTGAAGGTTTGGTGATCGTGGGTCGCGGCCGGAAACGGAATCAAGACGGCCGGGACACGCACCAATTTGAGTTCGCCGATCGTCGAAGCGCCGGAGCGGCAAACGACCAAGCGCACATCATCCATTAATTGACTCAGATCTTCAATAAAAGAAACCACCCGCACCGGAAATGGCGCATCGCGGTACAAAGCCTCAACCTCGGCGACAAACTTGCGGCCGCACTGGTGCACCACCTCGAGATTCATGTCGGGCTGAATGACCCGCTGCAGGACCGCCGGCAAATGTTGGTTCAGCGCCCGCGCCCCTTGGCTGCCGCCCAATACCAACAACAGCGGCCGTTTGCGTGACCAGGGTTTGCCCGCTGCGAAGTCGCGCCGCACCGGGTTGCCGGTCACCACGGTGGCGCAGGCCAAATGGGCACCGGCCTCTTCGAAACCCAAGCAGGCCAATTGCGCCACCTTGGCGCACAGGCGATTGGCCAGACCAGGATAGGCGTTTTGTTCTTGTATGAGGGTGGGAATACGCAACATGGCCGCCGTCCACAACAACGGTGCCGAAGCATAACCGCCGACGCCAATAACCACCTTGGGGCGAAAGCGCATCAGGTACAGCAAGCTGAGCAAGAAACTGGCGGGAATCCGCCAAATCATGGCCGCTTTTTTTAGCAGACTTTTGCCCAACAAGCCGCGAATCGGCAAGGTCAACAACCGTTCGCCGGCGTCCGGAATCAGACTGGTTTCCATGCCGTAATGGGTGCCGACAAACAGGATACGGGCGTCGGGTACTTCATCGCGCAGCGCTTGGCCAATCGCCAACGCCGGGAAAATATGCCCACCGGTGCCGCCACCGGCAATCATGTAAGTGGTCGTCATACCGCCACCCGGTTATCAATCACGCGGAAACGGCTGATATTCAACAAAATGCCACAAATCCCCAGCATCAAAATGAGCGAGGTTCCGCCCGCGCTCATAAAGGGCAAAGTGATCCCTTTGTTGGGAAAGAGGGCCAGGGTAATCGATATGTTCATAAGCGCTTGGGTGGTAATCAACAGCAACAATCCCGCACCGAGAATTTGCGAATGGGGCGAATCGACCCGTCTGAGCACGTGTAAACCCCGCAGGAGAAAGGCAAAGAAACACACCAACACACTCAGGGTGCCCAAGAACCCAAATTCCTCGCCGAGCGTGGCGTAGATAAAGTCGGTGTGCGGTTCGGGCAGGTAATACAGCTTCTGTTTGCCCTGCCCCAGCCCCAAACCACTTAAGCCACCGGAACCAATCGCAATCTTGGCCTGCCGGTTTTGGTAGTGCTCGTTGTAAATAAAATCGGTAATTCGCTTGAAACGGTAGCCTTTGGTCAACACAAGGCCGACGATCATCGGCAGCAATAAAAGGCCGCCGATCATGAGGAATTTCTTGGGAATCCCCGCCAAAAACAACATCAACCCAACGATGAAGATGATGATCATGGTGGTGCCGAAATCCGGCTGAATGAGGATCAGACCGCAGAATAGCCCGACAATGAGAAAAATCGGCACCAAACGCCGCTGCCAAAGCTTGGGCCCTTCAAACTGGGCCGTGCCAAAGGCCGCCACCACCATGATCGCCAGGAGTTTGGCGAGGTCGGAAGGTTGGAAGCCGAAGCGCCCGATGTAAAACCAACGGGTCGCGCCGTTGGCGGCCGACTGGAATTTAACCGCAATTAACAGCACGGTCACCAACACCACGCCGGTTAACAGGATCGATTTGCGGCGATACACTTTGTGCGGTACCACAAAACCAAGCGCAAAGGCGGCCAGACCCATGATCATGGCCACGAATTGTTTGAAGAAAATCACCCCGGAATCGTTGTAAAGCTCCCGCGATTGGATGCCCGACGCCGAATACACCATCACCATGCCGAAACCGAGTAAAACGGCGACGGGGATCATCAGCAAAAGATCGGGTTTTTTGGGTTTGACCGCGGACTGCATCAGGACTCCTTACCTTCAGCGCGATTCGCGCGAGCCGGCCACGGCTTCGGCGAACAATTGTTTGAACCGGTCGCCGCGATGGGCGAAACTCTGGAACTGATCGAAGGACGCACACGCGGGCGACAACAACACCACCTCACCCGGCTGCGCCAACCGATGCGCCTCAAAACAAGCCGCGTCGAAGGCGTCAACCCGCACCGGGTTGAACCGGGCCAAGTCGGCACAAATCTTCGGGGCCGTCTCACCGTAAGCGACAATGTGTTGCGGAGGATTTTGTGCAAGTTTCAAGCCGTCGAAGCGCTCGCCTTTATCGCTACCACCCAAGATCAACACGTACTTGCCCGCTTGGGCGTCGATCCCGGCTTGAGCGGCGTGAACGTTGGTCGCCTTCGAATCGTTAATCCACAGACGCTCTTCCCAGTGACCCAACCGCTCCATGCGATGCGTCAAGCCCTCGAAAGAAGCCAACCCGGCGCGAATCGCCTCGGCACGAAGCCCCAGCTCGCGCACCACGGCACAGGCAAATAAAGCGTTGTTGCGATTGGGGCCGGCCAACAACGGGTTGAGATTGTAGGCAAAGTAACCCAAGCCGGTTAAGCGCAAGGCGTGATCGGTCAAGGTATCGTCGCGATTGGGCAGCGCTAGGCGCCGCGCCTCACCTGGCAAGTTTTCGAGCAATTCCGCCGGTGCCAGCGCCACGTGCGCGCTGTTCTGACGCGCGAACAGTTGTTCCTTGGCCGCGCGGTAGGTGGCTAAGTCGCCATGGCGGTCCAGGTGATCGGCGACCACATTCAGCAACACACCGATATGCGGCTGGAATTCCTTCACGTGCTCGAGCTGGAACGACGACACTTCAATCACGTAGACCACGTCGTCGCGGTCGTCGACAATTGCGGCGAAAGCCGTGCCGATGTTACCGCCCAGGCGCACCTCGCGACCGCCGGCCGCCAACAAGTGGGCGATCATACTCACCGTCGTCGATTTGCCGTTGGAACCGGTAACCGCCACAATCGTGCCACGACAGCGTCGATAGGCAAATTCCAATTCAGAAATGACCGGGACCCCGGCAGCCTGCGCCGCCACAATCAGTGGATGGGTCAAGGCCAAACCCGGCGACACCACCACCTCTTCCAACGCCGACCAATCGACCGCCGTCGCATCGTGCCAATGGCGCCGACCGGCCGCCGCCGCCCCGCTGGGCACGGTTTCGGCTCGATCATCATAGGTTTCAAACGTTCGTTGTTCCGCCACGAGTTTTTCGGCCACCGCCAACCCGCTGCGCCCTAAACCCGCGACCAAAATTGCCGCCATGAGGCACCGTCCTTATCGCAACTTCAACGTGCTGAGCGCCAGGATGGCGAACAAAATCGACACCATCCAAAAACGCACGATCACCTTCGATTCGTGCCAGCCTTTGAGCTCAAAGTGGTGGTGAATCGGCGACATCAAAAAAATCCGTTTCTTGCGCCACTTGTAACTGGCAACCTGGAGAATCACCGACAGCGCCTCAATCACAAACAACCCGCCGACCAGCACCAACAACACCGAATGGGTCGTCAACAAGGCCATGGTGCCGAGGGCGCCCCCCAATGAAAGCGCACCGGTATCGCCCATAAACACGTCGGCCGGGTGCGCGTTGTGCCACAGGAAACCCATACAGGCACCGGCCATGGCCGCACCGTACACGACCAACTCACCGGTGAGCGGGACGTGCGGAATGGCCAGGTAATTGGCCATGGTGATATGGCTGGTGAGATAAGCAATGATGGTATAGGTGGAAAAAGCCACACCAGAGGCACCAATCGCCAGCCCGTCCAAACCGTCGGTGAGGTTCACCGCATTGGACGCGCCCAACAAAACAATGAGGGCGAAGGGCAAAAACAGCCATTGCAAATCGGGATGGAAGTGTTTGAAAAAGGGCACGTAAAGTTCGGTCGTAAAGCCGCCCCACATCGACAGATACAGCATGCCGAGTGCGACCCCCGCGCCAACCAGGCTAAGGAGCGCGAACTTGCGTTTGGCAGTCAAGCCTAAGTTCCTTTTTTTGAGAACTTTCGAGGTATCATCAATGGCGCCAACAGCACCAAAGCCAATGGTCGCCAAGATTTGGATCCAAATCATGGGGTTGGCGAGGTTGGCCCACAGCAAGGTGCTCAGTAGCACCGCCGTCAAAATCAACACCCCACCCATCGTCGGCGTGCCCGCCTTTTTTTGGTGGCTTTGCGGCCCTTCCTCGCGAATTTCTTGGCCAATACTCAAGGCGCGCAGTTGGCGAATCACCATCGGACCCAACAGCAAACACAGCAGGAACGCGGACGAGCCGGCCAAGGCCGAACGGACCGTGATGTACCTGAAAAAATTGGCAATACTTAAAGTGTCGGCGTAGGGTGCCAACAAATAAAACAACATCGAGGACTTCCTTGTCTGTTAGGCGAGTTTGGCGGTCAGCGCTTGGACGAACCGTTCGAGGCGAATGCTACGGCTGGCCTTACACCAAATGCGCGCCCCTTCCGGTACCGGTCCACTCATGGCCGCCGCGGCCTCGTTGACCGAAGCGAAGTATTCGATTTGCGTGTCGCTTTTGGCCTTTTCTCGAAGGCCTTCGTAGGTGCGCTCGACGAGGTCGCCGACCAGGGTAATGCGGTCAAAGCCGTAGCCGGCCAAGCGCCGACCCAGCGCCAAGTGGATTTGTTCTTCTTCGGGACCCAATTCGAGCATGTCGCCCAAAACCAGCCAACGGAAGTAACGCGGTGAAAGCGGCGCGAACGAACGCAAAACCTGTTCGACCGCGTAGGGGTTGGCGTTGTAAGAATCGTCGACAATGAGGATATCGCCCTCAAACGCCAAAAGTTTGCAGCGCTGATCGCTGGGTTTGATATAACGCAAAGCCGCAACTAAATCGGAGCCGGACACGCCCAACGCCAAACCGACGGCGCAGGCGGCCAAGGCATTTTGCACGTTAAAGCGACCGACCATTGGCAGGTTCAGCATTTGGTGTTTGCCTTTGCCGAACTCCACCATAAACGGCGTGCTGTCCCAATCGGAAAAAGGTTCGATGCGTGCGCGCACGTCGGCCCGCGGGTCGAGAATCCCGTAAGAGAAACGGCGCCCGGCGTAGGTATTGCAGCGTTTGGCAACGCGCGGATCGTCGGCGTTAAAAATCAGCAAACCGCCTTCGTCCAAGCCTTCCATCAGCTCGGCCTTGGCGTTGACAATGCCCTCAATATTCTCGAAGTTGGCGAGGTGCACCGGTTGGACCGCCGTCCATAAAGCAACTTGCGGTTTGGCAATGGCCGCCAGTTGCGCAATTTCGCCGGCGGTCGACATGCCCATCTCGGCCACCATCCACTCGTCGTCTTCGCGCAGTTTGAGCAGTTCGATCGGCAAGCCAATCGTCGAATTGTAATTGCCGCTACTTTTGCGGGTACGCCAGTTGGTGTTGAGGATCGCCGTCAAAATCTCTTTGGTGGTGGTTTTGCCCACACTGCCGGTGATGCCGACTACTTTCGCTTTCATCGCGCGGCGATGGCAGGCCGCCAGGTAACCCAGCGCGCGAATCGTATCCTCGACCACAATGCACTGTTGCCGCTGTTCGATGCCTTCCGTGTGGGTCACCAAACAAGCCACCGCACCGCGTTTCATCGCCTCGTCACAAAATTGGTGGCCGTCGACACGGCGGCCCTTTATCGCCACGTAAATTTCACCAGGCTGAACCGTACGGCTGTCAATCGTGAAACCGGAAACCGCGACGTCTTCGGTGCAGCCGTGCTCGCGCGGCTGCAAAATGCGGATAACGTCGGTCAGGCGTTCCACCGCCATCGCCGGTGCGTTTTGAAAAGAATACGGGACCTCACTCATGGACCTCTCCTCATTGATCCCCGGCGCTCGCGGGTTTGGCCGGAAAACGCTGTCGAATAAAGCCAAGAGCCACTTCCCAGTCGTTAAACGGGTAGTGGCGACCGTGAATTTCCTGAGTTGTTTCGTGTCCCTTGCCGGCGATGACAATCAAATCGCCGTGTTCGGCCATTTGAACGGCGGCGTGAATCGCCTGGCGACGATCCACTTGACGGATGAAGCCGGGGCCGAGCGGGCGTTTGATCCCTTTTTGCACCATGTCCATAATGACCTCGGGGTCTTCGGTGCGCGGGTTGTCGGTGGTCAAAATCATAATGTCGGAATAACGGCCGGCAACGGCACCCATCTCGGGCCGTTTGCTGTGGTCGCGATCGCCACCCGCCCCAAACACCGTGATCAAACGTTTCGGATTGGTTTCGGCACAGGCGGAAAGTACACTTTTCAACGCATCGGGCGTGTGGGCAAAATCGATGGCGACGCCAAACGGCTGACCCAGGTCCATCAGCTCCAAACGGCCCGGCACGGCGCGAATTTCGCTGGTGGAAGCCGCGCAATCAGCCAAGCTGATGCCTTCGCACATCGCCACCGCCAGCGCGCAGCAGTAATTGTAAATGTTGTGCAGGCCCATCAATGGAATGCGAAAACGTTCCTTTTGGCCTTCGTAGTAAATGTCGAATTCGGCACCTTTGATGCCCAGCGACACCACTTCAAAACGCAGGTCGGCGTCCTCGCTGCGACCGTAGCGAATCGTGTTGCGGCCTTCAGGGACCACGATGCGGTGCGCATAGGTATCGTCCCAGTTGATAATGGCCGTGCCGCCTTTGCGCAGCAGGGAAAAGATGCGGTGTTTGGCCTGAAAATACGATTCCATGTTGCCGTGAAAATCCAAATGGTCGCGGCTCAAGTTGGTGTAAACCGCGTACTGCAGCTCAAGCCCCAGCACGCGGTCATACATCAAGCCGTGGGAACTCACCTCAACCGCCGCATAACGACAACGATTGAGCACCATTTCACCCAGGGTTTGGTAAAACGCCGACGATTCCGGCGTCGTGTGCGAGGCGCGCTCTTCGGAGGTGCCGTTGAAATAACTCAGGGTACCGATGCGACCACAAATGCCCAACCCGCGCAACATGCCCGACACCAAATAGGTGGTGGTGGTTTTGCCGTTGGTGCCGGTCACACCCACCACTTTTAGTTGTTGATCTGGATAATTATTGAGGCGGCGCGCCAGCAACGCCATCGCTTTACGCGGATCGTCGACCTTGCAAATCGGAATACTAAAAGGCACTTTCTCCGGCTGGTTGGTCAAAATACAAACCGCCCCCAACTGCGTCGCACAACCGACGTACTGGTGGCCGTCGCGGTTGCGTCCTTCCAATGCCACAAACATGGTGCCGTGCTGGACTTTGCGACTGTCGTGAGTAATGTGGGAAATTTTGAGGTCGCCGCTGCTTTCGGTCATCAATGTGCCGACACCCTCAATCAAATCGCGCAACTTCATATGCCTTCCTTCATTCCTAACCAACAGGGCCTAACGGGCGCCCGCGTAACCAGTGCCCAGCACAACCCCACAGGTGCGATCCTCGGGAATAACTGCACCGGCCGCCGGCCACTGACTCATCACCTTACCACGGCCTTCAATCTCGACTTCTAATCCGAGCAAGCGACACTGGTGCAGCACATTTCGCAAACCTAACCCGCTTAGGTCGGGCATTTTGCCCTCGACGACCGCGGGGATCGTCGCGCGTTCCATCCAGTCCGGGGTGCTCACGTAAACCGGCAGTTTGGTGCGCGGCGACAACGTTTGATCGTACGCCACAATTTGTTCACCGATTTCCGCGAAAATCGGCGCCGCCACTTCCCCGCCGTGTTTTTTGCGACCCTTCGGATCGTGAACGACGATCATCATACCGTAGCGCGGTTGCTCGACGGGAAAAAACCCCACGAATGAGGCGTTGAAACTTTTACGCGAATAACGCGAGCCCTGAAGCCGTTGCGCCGTACCGGTTTTCCCAAACACGTCGATCCCTTCGATCGCCGCCGCTTTGGCCGTTCCATCGGTCACAACCCCACGCAACGCTTGAACCAACTTCCCCGCTGTTTCCGGTGAAATCACCTGAACGGGCTCGGCCCGAGGTTTCCCTGGCTCAACACGGCCGTCGGCATAAATCACGTTCTCTACTATATAAGGATGAACCATACGGCCGCGGTTGGCGACCACCGACGCCGCGCGCAACATTTGCAACGGCGTTACCGAGATCTCGTGCCCCAACGAAAGGAACGAGGACGACACCTTGGACCATTCCGACAACGGCCGCAAAATACCGTTGGACTCGGCGGGCAAATCAATGGCGGTCTCCTGGCCAAAACCAAACTTTTGGATGTAGTGGTAAAACTGTTCTTCCGGCACCTTCTGCGAAATCTTCACCGACCCAACGTTGGAACTGTGCCACAACACCTCGGCCACCGAAAGGATGCCGAAGGGTTTGTGATCACGAATAAACTTGTCGTAAACCTGAATCCCGCCCTTGCTCTTCTGGCAATCAATCATGTCCGTCAACCGCACTCGCCCCGTTTCAAGGCCCACCGCCGCCGTGATGATCTTAAAGGCCGAAGCCGGCTCGTAAACATCTACCACCGCTCGGTTTTTGCGCTCAAAGGCGCTGAACTTACCGAATTGGTTGGGGTTGAAATCGGGCACGTTGGCCATCGCCAAAATGCGACCGTCGCGCGGATCCATCACAATCGCGGTGATGTTTTTGGCTTTGGTTTGCTCCAGTGCGCGACGCAGTGCGTTTTCCACAAAAAACTGGATGTTGGCGTCAAGCGTAAGCTGCACCGCCGCACCGTCTTCCGGCTCCTGCAAAATGGGATCTTCACCGCCCAGCGTCAATCGCTGCTTGCGCCCGTCCCGCATGACAATGCGTTTGCCGGGCGTACCGCGCATCACGTTGTCCAACTGCGATTCCAAGCCTTCCTTGGTCCCGCCGTCGGCCGACATAAAGCCCAACACATGCGACGCCAGCCAGCCACCGGGATAAGTGCGCCACGACTTATAGGCCACATGAATACCGCGAATTTTCAGCTCGCGCACCGACAGCGCGTGACTTTCACTTATGCGTTTGGCCACATAGGCAAAGCGCCGTTTTTTATTGGCAAACACCGTCGCTTGGCGTTTCTGCCAGCGTCGATCACGACCCAAGGTCTGCGCCAACAACGCCGCCGCCTGCTCGGGATCTTCGATGAGCTTGGGGTCGGCAAAGATATAGGGCTCTTTTTGGCTGATCGCCAAAATACGACCGTTCGCATCGAGAATTTCGCCACGCCGCGCCGGGATTTTCTCCTCGAAGCGGTGCAGGTTTTCAGCTTTTTGGACCATCTCGTCGTGGTGAACGATTTGCAGATCAACCAAACGATAGACAATGACCGCACCCCATACGAAGAGGCCCATCAACAGAACATTCATTCTGATTGGGAAGGTGCGGTCTTGTTGTTTCATAAGGTCATGGTTCCGTTTCTATTTTGGCGACGAGCTGATCGAGTTCTTCCGGCGAGGGTTCGGTAGGCGGGGCAATGGGTCGATTGAGGAACACCACCTCATACCGTTGCCCATGCGGCACCGGCCGTAAACCCATCCCCAATGCTTTGTTGAGGATCCGCCCCGGCCGTTCGAGCCGCGCCTTTTCACCTAACAAGCGTATTTGTTCCTGCTTCAGCTCGGCATTTTCGCGGCGCAGTTCAGAGATGCTGTATCCCAAATCCACGACGTTGCTGCGCTTGTAAACCACAAACATCATGCAGCCCACCAGGGCCAGCATGACGCCGGTAAATTGCAGAATTTGTAACCAGCGACGGCGGGTCGGTGCCACTTTGCGCTCGGCACGCGCGAAAGGGATCGCGTTTTTTGAAGATTGAGTCATTTGCGGCCTCCTTTTTTGGCTGACCAGCCGTCCGGCATTCTTTCAAGAACGCGCAATTTGGCGCTGCGCGAGGCAGGATTTTCTCGCGCTTCTTGTTCGTCGGCGACCAAGGGTTTCTTGGTGTGGATCCGGTAGGGTCCATTGGCGGCCAACTCACGGAAACAGTGTTTGACAATGCGATCTTCTAAACTGTGAAAACTGATAATGGCGGCACGGCCGCCCACCGCAAGCTTGGCCACCGCCTTGGGCAGCGGCTCACTCACTTGGTCGAGCTCTTCGTTGACAGCAATGCGCAAAGCCTGAAAGGTGCGCGTGGCCGGGTCGATGCGGTGATGTTTCTTGGGATAAGCGCGCCGGCAGCATTCAGCCAAAGCCAGCGTGGTCTCAATCCGCTCATGGCGGCGAGCCTGAACAATTTGCCAGGCAATGCGACGCGACAGGCGATCTTCACCATATTTATAGATGAGGTCGGCCAGGTCTTCCTCGCGCATCTCGTTGACCAAGTCGGCCGCCGTCGTCGGGTGGCGGCGGTCCATGCGCATATCGAGTGGCCCGTCCTCTTTAAAGCTAAAACCACGTTCGGGATCTTTGAGCTGCATCATCGATGTTCCCAAATCCCACAAAAAGCCATCCCACGGGCCGTCGAGCTGTTCCGTCATTTCAAGGATGGTGCCGCGCTGAAACGTGAAGCGCGAATCGTCGGCATATTGTTTGGCCCGTTCTTCGGCCACGGCGTCGCGGTCGGTTGCCGTCAAATGACCGGCGGCCTCAAGACGCGCGAGAATTTCACCAGAATGACCGCCGCCCCCGAAGGTGCCGTCCCAATAGCGACCGTCCGGCTTGATGGCCAGACCTTCTAGTGTTTGATGAAGTAGGACGGGAATGTGTTGAACCACTGAAGCTTACCCCGATTTGATGTGGCAAGCGTCGGCCGGAACCGGCGCGATTTGTCCAACGCACGGCGAGGACGTTAGCCTAAACTGGGCGATTCGGATCGATGAAATCGCGCAAATGTTGACGCAGGATGCGTCAAGAGTTGGTGCGAAACCTGTTGAAAATCGCCGACGTACGGAGAAGCACGGCAAACTTTTTGACAAGAGGCTGCGGCCCAACAACTTGTGCGATTTCGCCGCCAAGAAACGCTTGGTTTCGGTTTAGACGACAAAACCGCTCTCAAACGTAAATCACAGGGATTCCGTTGGTGCGGTCTTCGAAAGCGTTCAGGCGAGCGCAAGAGGCGGTTGCAATCAACCTGAAACGTAAATTGATTCAGTTGTACGCGCTGACGCAATCACAACTGGGTTTGGGTAAAAGCCGGTAGTGCAACGCAGCCACCGGAGATCCGGGCAGGTAAACGCCATTCATCCAAACGTCGCACGGCGGCGCTTAGATGCCCAACGTCATAAAGTCTTCCGCGGAGAAGTCGTCTTCACCATCAAGCTCAGCCATGGATTCTCCCGGCCACAGTTCGATGTGATCAGTACAGCCGATAAGCACCACATCCTGTGTGATTCCCACCTGGCCACGTTGATTGGGTTTGATCGAAACCCGTCCCTGAGTATCCATTTCCACCTCGGCCCCGCAGCGGTTCGCTCGCGTGAGGAACTTGCGTTTGAGCGGATGCATGGCTCCCAGCGCGTTGACGCGCGCTTCGATTTCTTCCCAAACCTGGATTGGATAGATCTGTAAGTACTCGTCGGTCAGGGCGGTGACAAACAGAGTACTGCCATACGTACTTTCCAGATTTTTTTTGAAGATTGAAGGCATCTTGAGGCGGCCCTTCTCATCGATACGCGCTTCAGCATGCCCCCGCAACCGGGTAGCCATAGAACCCAACCGAGGATGGTCTTTCGGAAGAGACGAAATCCGAATTATCCCGTGTCGTCCATTCTAGTCCACCCTGGTCCACTAGGTCAACAAATCCAGTCCGCTTTAGTCCACCACCTCCCACGTCGCGATTTCTGTCACATAAACCCCAGCAATTGTTAGATCTAGCGCCGAACAAGGGCGTTTGTCCACCGCTCAAAGCCAGAAAAAACCACTCATTTCAAAGAACTTAGAAATAAGCGGCGATCTGATTTTTTTTAGAAAACAAAAACATGAGATTTCACAACTATTCTTATCACAAGCGCACTGAAAAAACATCAGACAACTACATATAGTAGGTAAAAGATCGCTATCACCAAGATGCCGAATAGAGCCGAATGTTAAATCCAGGATCCGTCCAACCTCTATACGGCGACAAAACACCACACCAAGTGGACCAGAGTGGACCATCAGGGTGGACCAGAGTGGACCAATCCCCCAAAAACCCATCGCTTCCCATGCGGGACGCCCACCTTTTGACGCACCCGCCAAGGCGGTATCACCCCGAACAGACACCACCACCGCTTGTTCATTTTGAGCAGGCGCCAAAGACAGGAACCGATCGCCGCGCTTTCCCGCTGATTAAAAGTCCGGGTTTGCTTCGGCATGATGTGCGCCGAGCCGGGCGGCACCGATTCGGGACACCGATTCAGGACACCCAACTTCTGACGTGCCGACCGTGTCTGAATCCCTGTAAAGCCCGCACTTGTTTGTTTCGTGAACGCGTCAAAGAAAACAGGCCCGTCATCGCCCTTATCATCCAGCCATGCGCCGACCCGCTTCTGCGCTGGATGGCTGCCCCAATGTTTTCCTCGTCCCAAGGTCTCCCATCATCCCTGGCTTCATTAATTAATGAATGTCCTCGGGTCGTGAACTTGGCCGAACCAAAGCCGGATTCCTTTTTTGTACCATTCGGTATTTTATTCATTGACAACAAGCGCGCCTGCCTTTATCTTTATCGTACCGACCGGTACAAAATACCGGCAAACGATACCAGGGGGACATCATGAAGAATCAAACCGTTTTAGTTACAGGCATTTCAGGTTACATCGGGCTGCACGTAGCGGCCGAACTCTTGCGCGCGGGTTATCAGGTACGCGGGTCCGTTCGCAGTTTGAAAAAAGAAAACGAGGTACGTGAAACCATGGCCGCCGGCAAGGTCGATACCACCAACCTCAGCTTCGTTGAACTCGACTTGACCCGCGACGCCGGTTGGCTTGAAGCCGTTACCGGATGCGACTACGTGTTGCACGTCGCTTCACCGTTTGCGCTTGCCAACCCCAAACACGAGGATGACATGATCATCCCCGCCGTGCAGGGCACCCAACGCGCCTTGCGTGCCGCCCAACGCGGTAAGGTCAAACGGTTTGTACTCACCAGTTCGGTGCTTTCCATGATGGGCAGCATGAAAACCGGCAGTTTTGGGCCCGACTCTTGGACCGACACCAAGGCGCCCAACGTCAGCACCTATACCAAAAGCAAAACCATGGCGGAACAAGCGGCCTGGGAATTCATGGCCGATCTGCCCAAAGAAGATCATTTTGAATTTGTGGTGGTTAATCCCGGCGGCGTGATCGGTCCCCCGCTCGGCCGCAACGTCAGCGGACAAACCATGACCATGGTCGGTGACATGATCGGCGGCAAAATGCCGATGGTTCCCAACGCAGCCTTCCCCATGATCGACGTGCGCGACGTGGCCAAAATCCACCTCGCCGCCATGACCCACGCCGAGGCGCCGGGCAGACGTTTCGTCGCCTCCTTAACCGAGCCGGTCAGCTTTATCGAAATGGCGCGCACACTGAAAGCCAACGGCTATCAAAAAGTAGGCACGCGTGTCGCCCCCAACTTAATGCTGCGCCTGCTCGCCTTCTTCGATCGCGAGGCCAAAGGGCTGCTCGGCATGCTCGGCATGAACCTCAAATCCCAGAACGAAACCACGCGCGCGATGTTTAACTGGGAGCCGACCCCCATCAAACAGTCCGTCCTCGAAACGGCGGTGGTGGTGCAGCGCATCAACCAAGCCAAGGCTTCTTGAACCTTTAAGGCAAATTCCTGCTAAAAAGAAACGAAACGTCCCGGGCCGGTTCATGCGCCCGGGGTTTCGACAAGAAAGGAGCAACATGGAACCCAAACGTAAACGCGGGCGACCGCGCACGGTCGAACGCGAGGCCACTGTCTTGCTGGCAATGGAGAATTATTGGCGCGAGGGCGTGCACACACTTTCGGTGAATGAAATCTGCCGGCGCACCAATCTATCCAAGCCGGCCCTGTACCGCGAGTTTGGTGGTGAAGACGGCTTGCTCGACGCCGCGCTGGCCCATTACCAAAAGGTGGTGATCGCCGCGATGACGGCGGACATCGACCCTAACCAACCTTTTGCCGCAACCTTGTCAGGCATCGTCAACGGTTTAACCGGACCGCGCGACACGCCACAAGGCTGCTTGTTGGTCAAAGTACGGGACAATCCCGCGTCGCAGGGTCCCCTCACCCAAAAACGGGTCGCCGACATGGTGTCGGGCATCCAGGCCGGTTACGCCGCACTTTTCCAACAAGCCCATGACCGGGGCGAAACCAGGGACGGCATTGCCCCGCACCTCGCAGGCCGATACCTCGACACCCAAATCAACACGATCCTGCGCCGCTTGGCTTGGGGCGAACCAACCGAGGAGATTGCCGCGGAGGCGCGACTCGCGTTTTCCGCATTATTGCCGCCGGGAACGCCGGTCACTTAACCCACCGTGGCAACCTCGCGGACGGGTAAGGAGACACGGGAAGGGCGCCGAACCTTTGCCTACCCGCCACAAGCGGATCTCATGGCCAGGCGCCCATGACGCCGATTCGGGAGACGCCGATTCGGGACACCCGCGAAGACACGGCGCGATGGCTCATTCATTTTGAAACCTCTCCAGAGCAAACGGTCGATCATCGCACTTTCCCTCTGATGATGCGCCGGCAAACAAATCTATGTTGCGGGCGCTCTGACGAATCCGAGTAGGGCGCGGCGCTTTTGCCCGCCATTAAAAAAGAAGGCTGCCGAAGCAACCTTCCTCCTTGTTTATTTAAAGCCCTCGGTGAACGTGCTGAAAACACGCTCGCCACGGCTAAGGTCAAAATTCGCCTCTATTTTAAGGGTACACAAGACGCGCGTTTCATTGCCGAACTCATCCACGGTCACAATGCTTCCGGTTTCATCTCGATAGACACGATCTCCGTATTTGTTAAAACCCATAAATTTTAAATGACTGTAGTGATTATAGTTACTCATAAAAAACTCCTTATATGCGGCGTTGCCGCGTAACTTTTCCAGGCACCGTTGGCACCAGGTCAATATTGACGACAAACAGCCTCGTCGTCGGGGATTTTCTTCTCCCATATTTATTTATCAAAAAGGCAGAAGTGCATTCTGAGGCGCTCACCTCGGGACACTCGTTTTCGCGACGTCACGCCAATTCGGGACGCCAATTCGGGAGACGCCAATTCGGGACACCCGCCGTTTGATACGTCACGGCAATTCGGGACACCCGCCGTTTGATACGCCAATTCGGGACACCCGCCGTTTGGTACGTCACGGCAATTCGCGCCAATTCGGGACACCCGCCGTTTGATACGCCACCCCCTCCGGGCAGCCCAGCCATCGGCACCATAGAAACGTATTCAGTTTGACAATTACGGCTGAATTTTGCGCCGCCTCGCGCTTGCGAACCGCGACCTCACGGGAAAAATCGCCCGCTGCATCTTTTTTACCGCCCATCAAAAAAACAAAGACTGCATTAGCTATTTCTTTCAGCAAACACACTTTCAACTTACATGAACTTTGTCACACATCACCACTTCACACTGTTCTAGAGCCCGGCGCCTACCGATGAGCCTTACCGATGGCGCACTTAGGGGCTGAGTTTCCCCTCCCTCAAGAGAAACCGCCGGAGCAAAGTTCTCTCGCAGCTCAGCCCAAATCGAATTTTCCTTCATGTAACACCCCGCCCCTAGACGACACAATCCCGCCGTAACAAACACCTTCGGTTACACCTTAACCCAACACCCCGTCGACGGTTTCACCGGCGACGCCCACAACGACACCACGGTTCACCCCTCCCGATTCGCGTCGACGCCCCTTCCCATCCGTCATACCGGACTCCTTACGTCGCACGCCCCGGCCGGCCAATTCACCCACCTGCCTCTCCAATTTTTACGTTTTGTTTTTTTTAACGCAGGTAACTCGGCCCCACCGAACCGCAACATTGAAGCCACGCTCTCTAGGTGCTCACCTCATGCCGTATGAACCCCATGTTCAAGAAGAGCTCGAGAAACTGCGCAAGGAACGCGACGCTTTCGCCAAGGCGTTGAAAATCTCCAATGACGCCTTTGTGACCAAGGTGCGCGAATTCTCTTTGATCAAACGCATGGGCACCTTAATGCGCTGGAACCCCAAGCTCGATCACCTGGTGGCGGGATTTGTCAGTACCATCATTGACGAAACCCACGCGGAAAACTGCTCGCTGTGGTTGCGACGGCCCGGCACCCAAGATCTCTTCCTCACGGCGGCACAAGGCCAGCAAGACGCAAAACCCGTTCTATTTCTGAGCGGTAAAGAAGCCACGCCCCACATGGCGGTTGGCGAAGGCGCGGCCGGTTGGGCCGCCAAACACGGCAAGTCCCTACTCATTGAAGACACGGCCGACGACGCACGCTTCGTGCCCAAACAAAGTGAAATCACCAGCATTAAGTCCCTGTTATGCCTGCCGATTCTCGGCGAAAACGACGTAACCCTGGGCGTCTTCAATATGTCACACCCGGATATCGGCGCCTTCAGCATGGAGAACCAACGGGTGCTCGAACTCATTACCACACAAGCCGGCTTGGCCTTCACCAACTACAATTTGATTAAGGCCATGCGCGACTTTAATGTTCGCCTTGAACACAAAGTCGAGGAACACACACGCACCTTACGCGCCAGTGAGGAACGCTACGCGCTGGCGGTTGAGGCCGGACGGGTCGGCATCTGGGATTGGAATCTACTCACCGACCGACTTTACCTTTCGCCCAACATCAAAGAACTTTTGGGTTACGACGACAACGAAATTAACAACCGCCTGGATACGTGGATGAAACTGGTCCACAGCGCCGACCGCACCGCGCTTAAACACCAGCTCGACAAGCTTATCGAAAACAAAGCCGGCCAAATCGAGTGGGAACACCGCATGTTCCATCGTGACGGCAGCGTTTTGTGGTTCGCGCTCCGTGGTCGCCTCCACCACGACGAGGAAGGCGAAGCGCGGCGGTTGGTGGTTTCCTACGTCGACATTACCAAACGCAAGTCGATGGAAAAGAAACTCACCTACAGCGCGCTCCACGATGACCTAACCAGCCTGCCGAACCGCACCCTGTTCATCGACCGCTTGCGCCAAGCGCTGGCCTACAGTCAACGCCGCCAGAATTACTATTTCGCGGTCCTGTTCCTCGATCTGGACCAATTCAAAATCATCAACGACAGCCTGGGCCACCACGTCGGCGATTTGCTACTTCAACAGGTCGCGCACCGACTGCAAGCCTGCGTCCGTAACGGTGACACCGTCGCCCGACTCGGCGGTGATGAGTTTGCCATTCTCATCGACGGCATTCGCGAGGTCGCCCAAGCCGAAGAAGTCGCTCAAAACATTCTCAAGCGACTGCAGCAGGTGTTTGTCATGGAGCGCCACGAGGTCTTCACCGGTGCCAGCATTGGTATTGCGCTGCCAATCACCCAAAAAGAAACCCCTGAGGACCTACTGCGCGACGCCGACATCGCCTTGTACCGCGCCAAAAAGCTCGGTCGTGCGCGTTGCGAAGTTTTCGACAAAAGCCTGCACCTCGAAGTGTTATCGCGTCTGGAGTTGGAATACGATTTGCGGTTGGCCATGGAGAACCAACAAATATTGACTTACTACCAGCCGATTTTCGATTTGCGCACGGGCGTCATTTCCGGCTTTGAAGCACTGGCACGCTGGCATCACCCGGAACGCGGCATGGTACAGCCCGCGGAATTCATTCCTATCGCGGAAGAAACAGGTCTCATTAACAACATTAGCCGCCATATCCTGCGCTGCGCCTGCCGCGATGTGGTCGCTTGGCAAAACCAATTCCCACAGACACCACCGCTCACCATGAGCGTCAACCTTTCCACGCCACAAATCCTAGAGGGCGATCTCATCCCCTTGGTTCGCGACACGCTTGACGGCAGCGGCCTTCAAGCCAACCGCCTCAAACTCGAAATCACCGAGTCGCTGTTAATGGAAGAGCTCGATGTGGTGCGCATGGTGTTGTCCGATCTGCGCGCGATGGACATCCACCTAATGCTCGACGACTTCGGCACTGGCTACAGCTCGTTAAGTTACCTGCATCGGTTCCCGTTGAATGTGGTCAAAATCGATGCGTCGTTTGTGCGCAACCTTCATTTGGGCCAGGAGAACCTGGAGATCGTGCGGGCCATCAAAATGTTGGCCATGGCTTTAAACATGGACGTCGTTGCCGAAGGTATCGAATCGCAGGTTCAAATGGAAACGCTCCGCGAAATGGGTTGTGAATACGGCCAAGGTTTTTATTTTGCCAAACCGATGCCGGCCAAAGAGATCGAAGTTTACTTGGCACGGCAATCGCGCCGTTTGCCGGAGGAATGACCCGACTCAGCGCCACTCGTTCATCGACGCATCGCCAGTTTCGCGACCGTCGGCGGCGCGCAAGGGCGGCTGCCGGCGCAGCAGGCGTCGCACAATAAATCGGCTGGGATGCACCGCCGCCATCAGAGTTTCGTCAAGCGCGGCCGGCGCACCGACCAACTGATCAGCCAGAATCCTTCCCGCCATGACGCTGGAAATCATCCCACGCGAACCGTGGGCGGTGGTCACATAAAGACCTGGCACATAAGGTGCCTTGGGATAGTTCTTAAATGAACGCCCCTTGGTGATGTCGTGGTAATCGCGCATGGTGGCCGCGTAATCAGGCACCGCCCCCACCATCGGTAGGTGGTCGTGACACTTACTGCGAAAAGCCACGCGGCCGCGCATCGCCAACGCGCCAATCTGGGTCTTTAACCCCAACAATGCTTGGTTCCGCTGCACCAAATTTTCGAAATCATCGCGATCCAAGGTGTCATCGTCGCGATGATAATCAAAGGTGGCGCCCATCAAATGGCCGACACCCGTTGCAGGTACCGTGTAGCCGTCATGACAAATCACGCTACGCGGGTGACGATCGCAGTGTTCAGGGGCCACATAGGCCAATTGCCCGCGAATGCGAATTAAGGGGAACCAGTCGGATTCGCGAAAGCGCAAACAATCGCCGGCATTGGCCAAAACGAGAAGCGGCGTTTCCGCCATGACGGCACCGGCCTCGTCCAAAAGGCGCCAGCCCGGGCCGCCAGGCTCAATCGCGTCGACGGGCGCAGCGGGAAAAAAGCGAATGCGCTCGTGTGCCAACTGGGCTTGAACAAACGACGGCGGATGAAGCCAGCCGGCTTCGGGGAAAAGAAGGGCGGGCTCCTGCAGCGGCAAGCCGGTATATTCGGCGGTTTCAGCGGCGGAAAGCGCAGTAACGATCCCCGCCGGCAAACCGGTTTGAGCCAGGCCCTCATACAGTTTTTGTAAACGGGGTTTATTGAGCAAATGCACCGCGCCGCAGGGATGCCAGCCAGGATCCAAACCGCGTTCAATCAGAGCGCGAATCCGTTGTAGCGTGAGCTCGTAGGCCGCAACGTGGTAGCGACTCACCGGCGCCGGTTTCAAGGAAATGATGGGCATGACAACCGCGGCGGGATGGGCGGAAGTTTCGGCGGCGGCTGTCTCGCGACGCTCGAAGACACGTACAGAGAAGCCGGCTTCCGCCAAGCTAAAAGCCGCACCGGCCCCGGCAACACCAGCACCAATGACCACGACATCCCGAGCCGTCTCCGCTGCCGGCGGCACAAACCAAGGCTGTTCGGCATATGTGTGTGAATCGCTGCGACTCATACAAAAACCGACGGTTCGTGTTTGTTGAGCTTCGAAGATTCCACCAAAGTGGCGTAGTACCCATCGGGAATTTCCTGCAACGCTTCGTGGGTGCCCTGCTCGATGATTTCACCTTGGCGCAACACCAAAATGCGATCGGCGGCGGCAATTGTCGACAAACGGTGCGCCACAATTAACACGGTTTTGTGTTTAAAGATTTGCTGAATCGCTTGCTGAATCCAGGCTTCGGTAACCGAATCAACACTGGCGGTGGCCTCGTCCATCAACACAATGGGTGCGTCGTGGGCCAACGCGCGGGCAAACACAATCAACTGCATCTGGCCGCTGGAAAGGTTGCCACCGTCTTCGCGCACTTCGTAATCCAAACCACCGTTTAGTTGCTGCACCATGTGTTCGGCTTTCACCAAACGCACCGCCCACATAACCTTCTCATCGTTAATGCTCGGGTCGAACATGGTGATGTTCTCGCGCAAGCTGCCCGGAAACAATTCAACGTCTTGATGCACGACGGCGATGTGGCGACGCAAGCTGTGAACGTCCAAGTGACGCAGTTCTTGCCCCCCCACGCGAACATGACCGTCGTAGCCGTCGTAGGCACGGGTTAACAACTTACCGATGGTGGACTTACCACTTCCGGTTTGCCCGACCAGCGCAAAAACTTGACCCGGACTAAGCGCAAAATCAATGTTTTTCAAGACCAGTGGCGCATCGGCGCCGTAGCGAAACGACACTTTTTCAAAGGCCACTTCCAAGCGATCACCTTGCAATTGCGCGTCACCTTGTTGGATGGTGTCGTCGGTTTCCGTCAGTTCAAAGATGCGTTGCAGCGCGGCCAAGGCCTGCTGAATGGTGGCGTACTTGTTACTCAATTCACGAATCGGTGTGAAGAGACGGTTCACCACATCCAGATACACAATCATGGTGCTGATTTCGAGCAGGCCGAAACGCATGTTGAAACCAACAACCAAAACCGCGGCGGTCACCAAACCGGCCACCGCTTCAATAAAGGAATACAGCAAGGCGTCGTAGAAATTACTGGTAATGGTGGCCTGGCGATACTTGCGATTAATACCGCGATAAGCCTTGCCGGAGAACGCTTCCTGACGGAAAAGCTGCAAAATTTCGACGCCGCCGATACCCTCGGCCATCCAGCCGTTTGACTCGGCCAACGCCTTGCGCACTTCGAGGTATTTATTGCGCAGGCGATGACCACACCAGCGCACCACCAACCACACCACGGGCGCCGCCAGCAACAGGGTGGTGCTGAGATGCCAATCGAGTGAAATCAGGACACCCAGGTACACCACCACGGACACGGCGTCGACCAAGATGGTGGCAATACCGGCGCGCAGCGTTTCAGCCAGGGATTCGCAGTCGTTAATGGTGCGCGTCATCAGCGAACCAACCGGGCGACGATCAAAAAAGGCCATTTTCATGTGAATCACATGGCGGAAGACCACGCTGCGTAAGCGGTTAATCGTGCGCAGAAACGAAACGCTGATCAGGTAACTGAAGCCACTACGCGAACCGTAATCAATTAAAACAACCAACAAAAACAGCCAAGCCGCCGATTGCAGCGCCACCACATTATCCGCTTCAATTTGCTCCAACCCCCATTTGAGCACCAAGGGTCGCGCCAAATCCGTCGCCGAGGTCAAAAACATCAGCACAAAGGAAAACAGGTAGACGGGTCGCTCGGGACGAGCGATTTCCCAAAAACGGGCGACTAAGCCGCGGTTATTAATGGCGCCGGATTCAGCCGCGGCGCGCGGCGCGGGGTTACTCATCGGGGTGCTCCGCCTGGTACTGATAGATTTCCTGATAGAAACCCGGCTGTTTGATTAGTTGATCGTGGGTGCCGCGTTGGGCGACCTTGCCGTCATCGAACACCAAGATCTCGTCGGCCCATTGAATGGCGGAAATGCGGTGTGAGGCAATCAGGAACGAGCGTTTGGGCGTCATGGAACGCAAGTTTTGAATGATTTTTTTCTCAGTTTCGTGGTCAACGGCGGAAAGTACGTCGTCGAGGATGTAGAGATCGGCCTGCTTAAGCAGCGCACGCGCCAGGGCAATGCGCTGACGCTGACCGCCTGACAACATGACCCCTTTGACCCCAACCTCCGTCTCCAGCCCATTGGGGAAGACCTTGGGATCAAGGTCAAAGCCGGCGGCCTCAAGCGCTTGCAATAGGCGCTGTTCGACGCCCTCTTGCTCGCGTTCTTCGGCACTTAAAGCAATCAGCAGGTTCTCGCGCAACGAAGTGGAAAACAGGAGCGGCCGCTGCGGCGCAAAGGAGAAAAATTCGCGATAGCGGTTGAGGTCGAGGGTGGCGCCGTCGTCACCGTTCACCAAAACGCAGCCCGGCTGAAGGCGATTCAAACGCAACAGGGTTTCCAAGAACACCGACTTACCCGAACCCAGCGGCCCGGCGACGCCGATCACTTTGCCCGGGCTAATTTCCAGGTCAACCTCTTTCAATTCAAAAGGATTGGGATTTTTGGTCGTTTCCGGGTAACGAAACCCTAGCTTGCGACAGGAAAAAGTCAGCGCGCCGGGTGTCTTGTCGCTCGTCTCGGGCACGGCGGTGGGAATGTCCGGTTCGGCGGTAATGATTTCCTCAAGCCGTTCCATGGCGGGCACGGCGCGGTTGAAGGTGTTGAGCATCCATCCCAACGAAAGCAGCGGCGGCATAATCATGGCGATATAACCCAAAAAGGCGTTGAGTTCGCCAAGCGTCATGTCGGCTTGCAACACCTTGGGGGCCACAACCAGGAGCACCACAAAAACACTGAAATTGCCCAACAATTGCACCATCGGCATGATGAAAGAGCGCACACGGGTGACGATGGTTTGGGTATCGAGGTAGGCCGCATTGATTTGGCCGAAACGCGCCTCGAGCGCGGGTTCGGCATGGTAGTTCTGAATGGCGGAAATGCCCTTGTATGAAGATAAACAGACCGAGGACAATTCGCCGACCTGCTCGTTGGCCAGACGCCAGTACTTGAGCATGTAGCTAATGCTGAGCTGAATGACGGCAAACGCGATCACCATGGGGATGGCGAGGTACAAGGTGGTGTGCGGGTCCATGGCCAGCATGGCGCCAATGCCTAGTGCTAATGTCACTGTAACATTCGCGATTTGCAAAAACCCAAAGCCGTAAGCCGCACGAACAAAGGAAATATCGTTCGAGCAACGGCTCACCAAATCGCCCGACTCGTGGACGTTGTAAAAGTTGCGCTGCAGGTACAGCAGGCTTTGGTAGTAGTCGTTGCGCACGTGGTATTCGATGAAACGGCCCGGCGTGAAGACCAACAACCGCGATGCGGTACGCACCACAATAATCGCCAGGGCAAACAGCGCAATACGCCAAGCATAGGGCACGATGGTGGCGGCGTCTGCTTGGTCGAGGGTGACGGCGTCGATGGCGTTTTTCACCGTGCTGATGATGAGCACGGCCAAACCTTGGGTCAGAAAAATACAGGCAAAACCGGCCAGATACCACAACAGGTACGGCCGCAAATAGCGTTTGGAGAAGCGCCAAAATATATGCAAGGGGGTTCCTTATCGGTGGTAACCCGCTACGGCGGATCAAACAGCGGCAGAGCGCCGGCGGATGGGCGGCAACAGCGCACGACCCCTCACAAGGGTGGCGCGGTGGATAATGACAGATGGCTGTCGCGATAGGGGGACCGGCGTGGCACTCGCGGAATGGCAAGGGTCGGGCGTCGGGTCGTGAACCGCACGATGAAACCACGATTCCCATCAAAAAGCAAACGGCCGCTGGAAGCCCAAAGCATCCAGCGGCCGCGATCAAAGTTGAAAATGAATCAGGGCACGCCGCGCGGGCGGCCCTCGTTATTTATTGCGCTTTCGGTTGAACCGCAACGGGTTTGGGAAAAGTAACCAGGAACTTGCCGTCCATTTCAGGTAAGCTAAGGTCACCCACTTCAGGCAGCGTTTTGTTGGTGGCAAACGGGTCGATAATCGTTGGCGTGCCACCGAGGGCGGTCGCCAAGTAAGTCACCGTTTGGAGCTGACCGGCGGCTACCGAAGGATCGGTGGGGATAAGCAAGAAACCGTGCGCAGCGTCGGTGTACTGGAAGTGACCGGAGCCAACGTGGGGTGCGGAAACCTGGGGTTGCAGCGGGTATTCCCAAGAGGCGGATACCTGAGCAATGCCCATAGCGCGGGTCAAATCAGCCGTTGCGGCGTTGGGGATGACTTGATCATCAAAGGCTTCCTGCAGCAAGATGTTGGCACCTTGACCGCTGGGTTTAAGCGCGCCGTTCAAAAGGTGCGGTGCGTAGTTCATGGGGTCGGCATCGTCCAAGACAGTTTGGAAGATCAGGAAGAAGAGAGCGTAGTCGGCGGAGCCGGGCGTAACACCCTGTGCAGCCAAACCGGCGTTGACGGACTGACTGATGGTAGCCGATTCGGTCAAAATGCGGCTCAAGCGACCACCGGGAACGTTGAGAACCGCGGTGTTGACGTCGTTTTCCAGGGTGGAGAAGACGGTGCCGAACAAGCCACCCAACGACTGACCGACGAAGGAAATGTTGGTGCCGAGCTCAGGCTGGCCGTCGCCGTTGAAATCGGCGCTGCCGGACTTGAGCATTTGTGCCAGCACGAACTGATCGGAAAGCGTTTGCAGTGCGTTGTCACGCGTCATGCGGGGAATGCCGAGGTTGATGAAGTTACTGCCGGAGGGATCGGGAATGCCGTCACCCTGCTGAACCACGTTGCCGGCCTCGTCCACTTGGAAAATGATCGCACCGGTTTCGTTATCCAGGAAGTCCATGGTGCGCTCACCATGAAGCACGACATCAATCGCAATAACGCCGAAGCCCGCTGTACACAGTGCGTTGGCGATACCCAAGACGTTCTCTTTAGCACCGGACAAGCCGTGTTGGAAAATGACGGTTGGCGGCGGGTTGATTTGCGACTGAACCGGCAGCGCAGCCCAGAAGTTAATGGTGTTGGTACCGGTGGCGGTAGGGTTACCCTGGGCATCACGCGGCATGGGACCGACCAGCGGGTGGCCGATGTAATTGGGCGAGCTAAAAGAGCCTTTGTACATGGCGCCAATCGCATCATGCGGCACGGAACCCAAGCCCTGCGATTGGAAGAACTGATCGACCGCGGCGGCGGAAGGCAACGGAATTTCAATCGTCGGCGTGGGGTTGGTCGCAGCGGCGGCGGCCCGCAAAGCAGCAGCCGGGCTGAACAAGGGCTGGGTGTTAAACGACCAAGCAAACGGCAGGTTCGCGCGATTGGTGCCGGTCACGGCTTCGGCAAATTGCCAAATTTGCTGATACGCCGCACGAACCGGTTCCAACGCAAAGGTGGAAGAGGAAGGATCGATCGGCTCGTGACGTTTCAAAACATTGATGGTTAACTGAGACTCAACGGGACGCCCGTTGTTGTCCAAAACACCGCGCGTCACAATGGGAATGTAGGTGGAAGCGGGGGCCAACGGCACAATCGGTGAAATGGTGACGGTGGTGCGGTTGGTGGCGGCGTCGTAAGTCGCGGCGTACGCCATGGGTGCGGGTGCCACTTGGGACAAATCGTTGGACAGGCGGAAAACCGGCAACGTGTCCATGCTCAACGAAGAAGCGTCGAGTTGACCTTCAAAAGGCAATACCAAGGGAGCCAAGGTTGAAAAACCACGCAAGGTATTGGCGGAAGCAAAAGGTTCGCCGGCCAGCGGCAAATTGACCAAACCCGTCGTGGGGTCGATCAGTAAATTGTTCGGAATAGCAATATCGGCTGGATTGCCTGATGCCGGATTGAAATGGACGTAAGAAAACTCTTCAAAAACAAAAGCTTCTTCATCGTCTTCGGAACAGTGCATCAAACTAATAACAGCTAACAGGGAGAGAAGGGCGCCGGTAATACGGAGGCGACGGAACATGGATTCCTCCAGATATTCAGACATAACCAGGGAAGGTGCTCGGCTCGAATCTCACCGTTCCCTCAGTAAAGGTCTGGAAAATTTTTTCGAAAATCGCCCTTCACTATAACTCAGAGCGAACATTCGCAACAACAAGCAAGTTCTTTTCAACGTGCCACTTGCCGCTGCGAAAGCAAGCAAATCCCTCGCGCAACACGATTTCGAGGCTTTCAGGTGAGCGCATTTAGCCGTATTATGGGCAGGGGTTCGGCCCACTTTTGGTCCCGAATTTCTCTCATTCGCGCGCGAAAATTGAAGGAGCACTCAGTTGAAACATGCCGTTGAAATCCTCGCCCCCGCCGGCTCACCCGAATCGCTGGTCGCGGCCTTAGAAGGCGGCGCCGATGCCGTTTATTTGGGACTTAAAGATTTCAACGCACGTGGCAACGCGGTGAACTTCTCTGTCGAGGACCTCGCTTTTTACGTTCCGCTCGCCCACCAGCACGGCACCAAGGTTTACTTGACCCTCAACACCCTCGTTAAAATGAACGAAATGGGCCCCATTTTGCACGCCCTCGCCCAAGCCGCCGATTGCGGCATCGACGGCGTCATTCTCCAAGATGTCGGTCTCGGCCGCATTATCGCCAAACACTTTCCCCACCTGCGCCGCCACGCTTCGACGCAAATGGCGATCCACAACCTGGAAGGGGTCGCTTTTTGTGTCGCCGAAGGGTTTCAGCGCGTGGTCCTGGCCCGTGAATTGACCTTTGCCGAACTCGCCGAGATTCGCGCCCACTTCCCGCCCGAGGTCATCGAGCTCGAAGTTTTTTGCCACGGCGCCATGTGTTACACCTACAGCGGCATGTGCTTTTTTAGCGGCTCGGTTGGCGGTCGCTCCGGCAATCGCGGCGAATGCGCTTACACCTGTCGCAAGGGCTACCGCATCCACAACGAAACCGACTTCCCGATGGCCGCCGAAAAAGGCAGCTTTAAGAATTACCTCTTTAGTATGAAAGACATGAACACCTTGTCGGTGTTGCCCGAGTTGCTCGAGACCGGCATCGATTCACTTAAAATCGAAGGGCGCCGCAAAGGCCCGGCCTACGTGCACGCCTCGGTGCGCGCCTACCGCGAACGCATGGCGGCCGAACCCACGGCGGAACGCGAACGCGATCTGCAACTGGCCTTCGGCCGCGACTACACAGCCGCTTTTTACGCGCGCGGTCAATTCGGCGACCACCCCATCGACCTGACCGCCACCGGCAGCAAAGGTCTCCATGTCGGTACGATCGAAAGCGACGGCTTTTCGTTTGTGGTCACCCAAGACGGCTTGCAGCGCTACGACGGCTTGCGCTTGGTAACGCCCAACCGCGAAGAAACCCTGCTCTCATTTAATAAGTACAAGGTTGAAAACGGCGATCGTATGCGGCCAGGCAAGGGCGCGCGCGTCATTTTAGAGAAATCCTTCCCCGCCGGCACTGAAGTTATGTGGGTCAACTCGCAAGCGGTTCACCAACGCTACCGGCCGGCCGGCCGTCACCTGGGTAAAAGCGCCGCCGAGCTGCCGCTGGTGGTGCATATGGCCGTATCGTTCGACGACGCCACGCGCACGCTGACAGTCCGCGCCTACGGGCGCCACGGCTCGGTTGAACGCAGCCTAACCGTTGCCGCCGGCGACCAAAAACGCGCGTTGCCGTTGCGCGATAAATTGTTCCGTTTCGGCGATACCGCCTTCCAAGCCGGCGAGTACCACGGCCCGGCCGAAATCGACGGTTTTATGCCGTTTTCTCAACTGAAGAAACTGCGCCGCGATTTACTGGCCGATTTGGACGAAACCCTCAAAAGTGGCCGCTCCGATTGGCTCGACACCTTGATTCAGCTCGAACAATCAGCCAACCACAAGAACGCAGCGGCCGACCAGCCGGTGTTTGTGCTGCGCGTCGGCGATGTGGCCACCCTGGAACATGCGTTGGCCCTGCAAAAAAGCAACGATGATGTGCGCATCGATTTCATCATGCGACCCACGCTGTCGACACCCGATTGGCGCCAGGTCATCGCCCTGCTGCGCGACAATCCCCACCCCGTGCGCTTTGCTTTGCCGATGGTCCTGCGCAAATGGGATCTGCGCGTCATCCGCCGTCGCTTGCACGACTTGGCAGAGATGCCCTGTGAATTTGTGCTGGCCAACCCGGCCCACTTCGATCTGCTCGCCGGCGATACACGCCCCAAACACGCCGACTTCTCGGTGTACCACCTCAACCGTTGGGCCGTCGATACGCTGGAAGCACGCGGCATCAACGGTCGTTTCACCCTTTCCTTGGAAGACGACAAACCCAACATGGAAGCGCTGCTGCAAGCCTGTGACGCCCATCGTTTCGAGGTCATCGGCTACACCGATACGCCGCTGTTTATCGCCGAAGCCTGCAGTCTGGCCGCGCTTTACGGCGGCTGTCCCGGCGCCAAAAAGTGCGGTCACGAAACCCTCTTCATTGAAAATGAACACGGCGATCAGTTTCAGGTGCGCCATGATCGCTGCCGCAGCACCGTCATCGGCGACCAAGCACTGAGCTGGAGCGGACGTTTCGCCTGGTTCCGCAAACGCGGTGTCGCCACCTTCCGCCTTGATTTCACCACTCGCCCGTACACGGCGTCGCAAATGGCCGACATTCTCGCCCACGCACAACAGGACCGCCAACCGCCCGGCACCCACACCGAAAACCTCGAGCGCATTCTGCTCTAGGTTTCTGCGTGGGCGCCCCTCTTTTCTGAGGCCCGGGTGAGATTTTATCCAGGGACGCCGCCGGCTCCGCTAGAATGGTGGGCAACCTGCTCCTGACTTTCACCCCGGGCTTTACCGTTACCGCCGGGGAGTTGCGCGTGCCGAGCCGTACTCGGTGCCGTGGAGACAGGTTCCGGCACAAATCCTCGCCCCTGGCGCGACTGCTCCAAAGCAGCCCGCAATTCTTCGCGATTTTCAAACCCGCGAGCAGCACGTAGCGAGCGATCCGCCGGCACAACACAAATATTTCGATGCGGTTGCGACCGCGCCTCGTGCCCTCCTTGTTTCCGAGGCGCACGCGACGGTTGTTTGCCGCGCCATGAGGTTTTCATGAAGGTTTCCCGCAGTCTTGTCTGGGCACTGCTTTTCTGCCTGTTTCTCGGAGCGGCGCCGACCCTCGCCGACGATCATGAGGAGGGCGCCGCCATTTTCCCCTACAAGTACCAAGTGAAGGATTTCGACAACGGCTTGCGCGTCGTCGTGGTTCCCACCGGCATTCCCAATTTGGTTTCGATCCAAATTCCCGTGCAAACGGGCTCCCGCAACGAAGTGGAACCCGGCAAATCCGGCTTCGCCCACTTCTTTGAACACATGATGTTCCGCGGCACCGAGAACATCTCGTCGGACGAGTACAACGCCATGCTCAAAAACATCGGCGCCGACCAAAACGCCTACACCACCGACGATTTCACCAATTACTACACCACCTTTTCCAAAGACGACTTGGAAACCATGTTGCGTTTAGAAGCCGACCGCTTCCGCTACCTGTCCTATCCGCTGCCCGCCTTCCAAACCGAAGCGCGCGCGGTGCTTGGCGAGTACAACAAAAACTACGCCAACCCGATCCAAAAAATGATCGAACGCCAACGTGATTTGGCCTTCACCACGCACACCTACAAACACACCACCATGGGTTTTATCCAAGACATCGAAGATATGCCCAACCAGTTCGAATACTCGCGCGAATTTTTTAAGCGTTACTACCGCCCCGAAAAACTGGTCATCATCCTGGCCGGTGACGTCGACGCCGACAATGCCTTCAAACTGGTCGAAAAGTACTGGGGCGATTGGGAACGCGGCGATTATCAAAGCGAGATCCCCGTCGAGCCACCGCCGACCGGCCCCAAATACGAACACATCGCATGGCCCGCCCCCACGCTGCCGATGGTTGCCGTCGCCTTCCGCGGCCCCGCCGCTTCCGAAACCGAGCTAGACATGGCCGCCATGGACATCATTGCCGAAATCGCCTTCTCCAACAGCTCGCCCATTTACGAGAAACTGGTCCTGAAGCAGCAAAAAGCCAATACCGTTGCCAGTTACTTCCCTACCCGCATTGATCCCAACTTGTTGACGGCTTTTGCTCAGGTCAAATCCGCCGACGACATTGCCATGGTCCGCGACGAGATCCTGGCGACCTTCGCCCAACTGCGCAGCGAACAAGTGCCGGAAAAACGCCTGAACCAAATCAAAGACAACCTCAAGTACCGTTTCGCTATGGGTTTAACCAGCAGCGCCAGCATTGCCGCCGCATTGGTTCCCTACGTCGCGCGTACCCGCGATCCCGAAACCATTAACCGCGTTTACCGCCTCTACGATCAAGTCACCTCGGAAGTCGTGCAAAAAATGGCGCAAAAGTACTTTGTCGATCAAGGCCTCGTGGTGCTGACCGTTGCCCAAGGCGAGATTGACGCCGCCCAACAGGGCCATGGCTCCATCGACACCCTCGCCAAAGCAGCCGGTGCCGCAACCGATTCTAAGGTCGAGACCTTGGTAATTGACAGCCCGTCCCCCATTCTCACCTTCCGCTTCCTGTTCAACTTCGGCGCCGCCCACCAAGACGCCGGCCAAGCCGGTCTGGCAGCCTTAACCGCCGCCATGATCTCGCAGGGCGGCAGTGTCGACATGGAATACAGCGCGATTCAAAACGCATTTTTCCCCATGGCGACCAACTTCCGCGCCAACACCGACAAGGAAATGACCGTATTCACCGGTTCGATCCACTCGGATAACCTCGGCCGCTACTACGACATCATCAAAGCGCAATTGCTGCAGCCCGCTTGGCGCGAAGACGATTTCGAACGCGTCAAGAACCAGTTGGTTAACAGCATTAAAATCAACCTGCGCAGCAACAACGACGAAGAGCTCGGCAAAGAAGTTCTCTACGAGTTCATCTACGAAGGCCACCCCTACGGTTCTCTGAACAACGGCCACCTTGCCGCCATTGAAAAGCTGACCTTGGCCGACCTCAAGGCCTTTTACGCCAAGCACTACACCCAAAACAACTTGACCGTTGGTTTGGCCGGCAACTTCCCCGCCGATTTTGCCAACCGCGTCAAAAGCGACTTTGCCGGCTTGCCCGCCGGCGACACCGCCGCCAAAGCTGACTTGCCGCAACCCAAATCGTTCGAAGGCTACCACGTCAAAATCGTTGAAAAAGAAACCCGCGCCACGGCGCTTTCCATGGGTTTCCCGATTGAGGTCACCCGCGCCCACGAAGATTTTGTCGCGCTGTGGTTGGTTCGCTCCTACTTCGGCGAACACCGCTCCACCAACAGCTACCTGTTCCAACGCATGCGCGAGCTGCGCGGCATGAACTACGGCGACTACGCCTACATCGAGTACTTCCCCGCCGGCATGTTCCGCAACCAGCCAGGCAATAACTTGGCGCGCCAACAGCAGATCTTCCAGATTTGGGTACGGCCGGTGCCGCCCGAACAAGCCTTCTTCGCGCTGCGTATCGCCAAGTACGAATTGGACAAACTGGTGAAAAAAGGCATGAGCAAAGAAGACTTCGAAGCCACGCGCAACTTCCTGCTCAAGTACGTCAACGTGTTGACCGGCTCCGACAACCGCCGCTTGGGTTACGCGCTCGACAGCCGTTTCTACGGCATGGGCGATTTCAACCAAGCCATGGTTGATCAACTCAAGCAACTCAAACTGAAAGACGTGAACCGCGCCATCAAGAAACACTTGCAGGGCGACAACATGAAAGTCGTGTTCATCACCAAGGACGCCCAAGGTTTGGCCGACCAATTGTTAGCCGGCGAACCTTCACCGATGAAATACAGCTCGGAAAAACCGGCCGACTTGCTCGAAGAAGACAAAATCGTAGAAAAGTACCCGGTCAAGCTGAGCAAAGAACGCGTTGAGATCGTTCCGGTCGAAAAAGTGTTCGAATAAACCCCAGCCAAAACCAAGGAAAGGGTGCGCTCGCGAGCGTGCCCTTTTTTATTTTGGCATCGAAGCCAAAGGCCGTTAGGGTTTGGATAGTGCGGGCTGCAGTAGGGTTGGAAGCGGCAGTGCAAAGGATTAGACGGGATATGTAAACAGTTCGAAACGACACTTGACGTTTTATATCTACAGATGTAGTTTCATAGCCACAGCATTCGAGGAGTGTTCTGTGAAACTTTCCGATTTTGAATTTGAGGTCATGCAGGTCTTTTGGGATCAGGGCTCGCTCACCGCGCCCGAGGTCCACAAAGTGATCGCTGAACAACGCAAAGTCGCCTACTCGACCGTAAAGACGATCATCGATCGCTTGGAAGAGAAACAGGCCCTGGTCCGCGAACGAACCTATGGACGCACTATTTTGTATGGCGCGGCGGTCACCCGTGAGTCGCTTTCGAAACCCATGGTCCATTCGTTTATCGGCAAATTGTTCGGCGGCAACGTGCGCCCACTTTTTAACCATGTGCTTAAAGAAGAGTCGATGTCGCTCGAAGACGTCGCTTACCTTCAAGAGATCTTGGATCAAAAACGGCGCAAGCTCGAAGAAGAGAAGGAGTGACCCGGTATGCGGTATTTACTCTGGCACAGTTTGATCTCGCTTTTGGTGTTGGCGTCCCTCTATTTCGGGCGGTCGGCACCACCGCGACTCAATATGGTTGTCGCCTTGTGCGGCATGTTGGTGTGGCTGATTCCCTTTCCGTTGTTTCACTTGCCAGTCAGTGATGCGGTTGCGGGTTCCACCCCGGCCACCGTTTACCATTTCCTGGTGGTCGGTGGTGAGAACACAACGACACCCGTGCCGGAGGTAACCCAACCCATCACCGAACCCATTGCGTTCGCACCACCCCTGGTGGGCCTGCTGTTCGCCTTGGCCACGGTGATTGGGGGTCTGCTCTTTGTCCGCGACCTCGTCCGCCAGCGACAAACCCTCGCCACGCTCGCCAAAAAGGCCGTACGTCTGAAGGTTCCGCTCGCCGGCAACGGGGTTACCCTGTACCAAATTCCCGGCAGCGGCGCCATGACCACCGGTCTGTGGCGACCACGGGTGTGGATTGGTGCCGAACATCGCGGTCAACCCGAGTTTCGCGCGTTGCTTGTCCATGAACTCACCCACGTGCGTCGCCGTGATAATGCCATCCTTATGGTGGGTCATTTGATCGCCCGACTCTTTTGGTGGAATCCCTTGGTGGCTTTACTTTCGGAACGGATGCGTTTCTATCTGGAATTGGCCTGTGATCAGTCTTGCTGTTCCCGCTTTGAGAAGCAGGCCTACCGGGAAGCCCTGGCGGCGACCATGCTCAAGGTCGCGCGCCTGCCGCAAACGCGGCCCCACCTCGCGGTGGCTTGGGGCACCGGCGAACAACACAACCTCACTCGAATCAAAATGATCGATGGGAGTTTCCACATGAAGAAAGGATATTGCAGCTTGCTCGCGTTTTTGGTCCTCATCAATGCCGCCTTAATCGCCGCGCCGGGACGTCTGGGTTTCACCGCACCAACCGCGCTCGCGATGCCGACCGTCGCCGGCTTGGCCACGGATGAAGCACCGATCATTGAGGAAGACGAAGGCATCGCCCGCGTCGGTGAGCCAGGCGTCAACCCGCCGGTTTTCACCCGAAAGATCGCGCCCCAGTATCCACACGACGGACTGAAAAAGAAAGTTGAAGGCTACGTCATTCTGGAAGCCGTCTTAAAGCGCGACGGTACCGTTGGCGATATCAACGTGCTGCGCGGTCTCGAACAAGGCAAGTACGGCTTCGAACAAGAAGCCCTTGCGGCGGTTCGCCAATGGCAATTCTTACCGGCGGAACGGGACAACGTCACCATCGACGTTCGCATGACCCTCAAAATTGATTTCGCCTTGGATCCTGAAATGAAACCCCTGCGCGTCGCGATGACGCAGTGGCGCAATCTGAACCCCGGCCTTGAAGGCGAAGTACAAATGCCTCAAGTCCTTAGCCACGATAAAACCTTCTTTAACAAAGAACCCAATCGCACCAAAGTGGAAATCCCCATCACCGTCCAAGTCGCCGCCGGCGGTGACCTAATCGACACCTATCTCAACCCCGAAGCCATCGCCGCTTTCGGCAACCAAAACGAGATCCGCACGCGCATCGACGCCTTTGTAAACCACCTCAAATTTGAGCCGGCCAGAGTCGACGACGTCCCCGTTGACACAGAAATTATCTTTAATGTCCCGTTGGCGCTCTAGTTCTCGCTACTAATAGTGGAATGCAAATGACGCCTCGGAGCGTTGCTGGAAACCAAGCGAAATATCGCCTATGGGTACGGCCGACTTATAAGCGAGCCACATTGTTTTTTGTTCCACTTCAGCGCGTCGTTAAAAAAATCGCGGGTACACCCCACTCGCGCTGTTCATGATACTTATGGAAATGCGTGGTCCTCTAAAAGGCCACGCATTTTTCATTTGGACCAAAGGGAACGGCACGGTTGTTCAGGGTAACGACTCAATACGAACCCATAAAAGTCTCTACCTGTTGGTAGATTTTGAGCGCGGCGATTTTGGCCTTTTGATGCGCGTTGAGCGTAGTGTATTCCAACAGTTGATCGCCGGTGCGGCTACCGAGCGGCAGTGGCCGATAAAGCGACAGCACATCCAATTGGACCTGCGCCTGCCAAGCCGTTTGGGAACGGCCCGCAAAGCGCAACTCGCGTTCGCCGCGATGGTCAATCCGAATCAGGATCAGCACATCGGTATCATGCCGCTTTAACGCCTGGCGTAAACGAACAAACGGAATCGGGTCCTGACGAATTAAATGGCTCGGATCGGCCATGTCGGCCAGCGCAAGTACGGGGTAAGCATCGCCGCTGAGGTATTCTTCGATCCGCCCGCGCAGCGGCTCGGCCACCACCGGGTCGCCCAGCACGGCTACCACGACATTGGGGACCTTGGGTTTGGCGCGCCGTTTGCGATTGCCGGCCACGCGCGGTCGGGGACTGTTGTCTTGCGACGACGAGCGTTGCACCGGTCTTTTGATACGCGGTGACGCCGTTGTGTCCGCAACGGTGTCCGTCGCCGGGAAGGTCGCGGTTTCAACCGGCGTTTCATCGGGCTCGTCACCTTGTGCCGTGCGGGAATCGGCAAGCGACGGCGACGGTGGCGGAGATGCAGCGGATTCACTTGCGACCCGATTCTCAGCCGCCGATGTATCCGCCGTTGGTTCAACGGTTGGCCGGTCGCTCGACGTGGACTTGCTTAACGGTCCCGAACCTTTTTGCACGGCAGTGCTTGCCACGGGATCAGGTTGCGCTGCGATCTCATTCGCACCGGCCGGTTCATCGCCAACCTGTGCCGTCGATCCCGCCGGCGGCACGGCTGTGGCCGCGTCGGCCGGATCGCCGACCGTCGAAGAAGCGAGCGGTTGCGGCGTCGGTTCCCCCTGAAAGCGGCCAAATTGAAAGGCAACGACTACCGCACCTATGACCAATAAAACCAAAAGAGCCGCGAAGGCAAAAAGACCGGTACGGCTGGACTTGGCCGCGGCGGCCGCTGCCGGCGGCGGCGGAACGGGCGCATCCGCCGAGCCTGCCGGATTTTGATCAGGCAACGGTGGCGGCGGCGGCGGTGTGTTAAGCGAGGTCGCCGTCGGCAAGGGTGCCGGCGCATATTCCGTGGGTTTCACATCGGCATCGGTCACCGTTGCGGACAGATCGGGAGCAGCAGCGGCGGCGGCCACCGCGCCGTCGGCAGGCCGATCACCAAGCGTACGATAGGTTTGCACGCCGTAGCATTGTTCGAGATCGGCGATTAAGGCGTGACAATCGGCGTAACGTTCGTCTGGACTTTTGGCGACCATGCGCTGAAGAATCGCCACCGTGGCGTCATCTACGGCGGGATTCAGTTCGCGCACATTGGGCAACGGCGACTGCACCACCTTGTGAATCATGGCAAAAGGGCTGTCGGCTTGGAATGGCTGGGTGCCGGTCAACATTTCAAAGAACACAACCCCAAGTGAAAAAATATCGGCACGCCCGTCGAGCGTCAGACCTTGGCATAGTTCCGGTGATAAATAGCCCGGTGTTCCGAGGAATTGACCGGTGCCGGTCAGCTTTTTGCCCATTTCGGCCATGTAGGCAATGCCGAAGTCGGCGATTTTGACATTGCCACGACGATCAATCATTAGGTTGCCGGGTTTGATGTCGCGGTGAATAATTTCTTTTTCATGGGCGGCCGCAAGCCCAGAGGCCGCTTGCACCAAAATCCGCGCCGCGAGCTGCGTCTCCAAGCGGCCCTGTTTGCGGATGAGCTGGGAAAGCGATTCGCCTTCGACAAACTCCATCACGAAGTAGGGTTGCGCCTGGTATTCACCGATGTTGTAAATCTGAATGACGTTGGGATGGTTCAGCGAAGCGGCACTGCGCGCCTCGCGTTGAAAACGCGCGATCAGCTCAGCATCGCCGGCAACCTTATCGGCCAACACCTTGATGGCTACAAAACGTTCTAAAGCCGTGTCGCGTGCTTTATAGACGACGCCCATACCGCCGCGGCCCAGTTCGGCGGTCACCTGATAGGGACCGATCTGTGATTCCATAAGCTGTCTCCCGAGTTGTTACTTCATTGTACATAAGCCGAAAGCACAATCCTATCCGTGCGTCAGATCATCCCACGTCTTTCTCCCCCAAGGTATGCGCCCCCTTTTGACGAAAAAGTCAACTCTTACGGAAATGCACAAAGGGTGATAAATTAACAACCACCCCTTTTCCGAAAAGATTCTGTTGGATCGTTGCGACGTAACCACCGTTCGTGCCCTGCCTTAACGCTTGGCTCCCGTTGGTGACGATGGCCTGCGTTTGCTCACGATCCCATCGGAATTCGACCCACGCGGCTTGAAACCCGGCCCAGGAGGCATGTTATGACTTGGCTTATCCCCAATAAAACCAGAGCCCTAAAAACCGCTACTCCCGCTCCTGCGTACTACCGTTACATCGACACGCCAGGCATCTCCTACGGCCGCTGGCGCGACATGGCCGGCGAACGCATCGGTACCTTTGAACAAACCCCCACCGCTTCCGTCGCCATCATCGGCGCCGGTTTAGCCGGTCTGAGCGCCGCTTACGAGCTATTGAAGTGCGGCGTTAACGTCACACTTTTCGAGGCTGGTCAACGGATTGGCGGCAGGCTCTACAGCAAGAAGTTCAGCGAGGGTCAGCCCGAAATCGCCGAACTCGGCGCCATGCGTTTCCCTCCCTCGGAAGAATTGTTGTTTCAGTATCTCGACGCGTTCAACATCCAAACAACCCCCGATTTTCCCGACCCGCTCACCGTTGAAACCTTGATTGGCTACAAAAACAACACCTACACCATCGCCGCCGGCGGCAAGGTTCCTCCCGAATTTAATACGGTGAACCAGGGTTGGAACGCATTGATGGCGGACGGCGCCACCCTTAAGTTCGTCGACCACACGGGCACGACGCAAACCGTTCAGTTGGCCGCCCCCAACGACATTGGCTTGGCATTGCAACTGGATGCCAACGGCCACCCGCTCAAGCCCGACCTTGACCCGATCGCCGAATGGCAAAAGTACCTGGATGTTTTTACCAACAAAAGTCTCTTTGACGGTTTGGTTTTGCTGTTTGACGGTCCCAACCCACCGGGCGACGAGGCCTGGCAGTACCCCGAAGATTACGAGCGTTTTGCTTCGTTGGGCACCGGCTTTGGCGGTTTCGGACCACTCTACCAAGTGGGTTTCCTCGAAATCCTGCGCTTGGTGATTAACAGTTTAGAAACCGACCAGCGTTTTGTTCCCAGCGGCATTGAAAGCCTGGCCGAAAGCCTTTACAGCACGACCTTGACCCAACCGGACGGCACGACTACTCGCGTTCAGGACCACACGCAAACCGGTGTCGCGGTGACCGGCGTCTACAAGGTCGGCAACAAAATTGAGATCTATGCCGGCGGCAGCCCAGTCACGGAGGGTCCCTTTGATCGTGTGATTGTGGCCACCACCCAGCGCGCCATGGAGATTGATGCCAAGTTAGGCATGTTCCTGCCCCTCGACGACAAGCAACCGACCCAACCCACCGAGGTCGCCCAATCGCTGCGCGACCTGCACATCATGAATTCGTCAAAAGTGTTCCTGCGCACCGCCACCCAGTTCTGGAACGACGGCCAAGTGCGTTGCATCCTGAGTGACTCACTTTCCGCCAACCTGTATACCTTGGATTACGGCGGCAGCTACGGCGTCGTGCTGGTGTCTTACGTGTGGGGCGACGCGTCCATCAAACAGATTAGTTTCCAAGATCCTGAAACACGTCTGAAATTGTTGCAGGAAGCCATCGCCGAGTACGATGCAGACTTTGCCGCCGAGCTGGTTCCTCTAGACGGCGATTACCAAACCAACGTGATCTTCATTGATTGGGAAATCCAGCCCCATTTCTACGGTGCGTTTAAGCTCAATCGGCCGGGTCAAGAACACGACGCCAAGAGCCTCTTTTTCGAATACCAGAACCTAGCGGGCAGCAACGACGCTTCCGTTTTCCTGGCCGGTGATTCCGTCTCGTGGGTTGGTGGCTGGACCGAAGGCGCGTTACACACGGCCATGAACGCAGCCTGTGGCGTGATCCAATCGCTGGGCGGAACCCTCAACGCAGCGGACTACAACCCGCTGTCCTCGATTGACGCCGACACCTACAACTACGACGTCCTCAACGGCTAACCCGCTGCGTAAAAACAGAAAAGGCCCCAGCGTTAGCGGGGCCTTTTCCTATATTTGGAACACACTTATTGGTCAGGTGATCGTTCTGCCAAATCGGTGGCTGTCCCAGTTTGGGTTACTCAGCGGTATTTAATCCGTCGAAGTCGGATGCCGCGTGACGCTCGCGCAACTGTTCGTTTTCTTCGCCCCAGGAGCGGTTGACCAAACGGCCACGTCGTACCGCCGGCCGTTCCCAGATCTCCTGCGACCAGCGCTGCAGGTTTTTGTAGCTAGCAACGTCGAGAAACTCGCCCGCCGTGCCGTAAATATCGCCACGCGCCATCACGCCGTACCACGGCCAGGTCGCCATGTCGGCGATGGTGAAGCTGTCGCCGCCGAGAAAGCGGTTTTGGGCGAGCTCGCGGTCCAAGACGTCCATTTGACGTTTGGCTTCCATCGCGAAACGGTTGACGGCGTACTCAATTTTTTCGGGCGCGTAATGGTAAAAGTGGCCAAAGCCACCGCCCAAGTAGGGCGCCGAACCTTGCAGCCAGAACAGCCAGTTCATCACCTCGGTGCGATGCGCGATGTCCTTGGGCAGGAAGTGACCGAACTTTTCGGCAAGGTAAAGCAGGATTGCGCCCGACTCGAAGACACGCACGCCGTTGGTGGTGTCGAACAGGGCCGGGATTTTCGAGTTGGGGTTGACGCCGACAAAACCGGAAGAAAACTGATCGCCTTCGCCAATGTTGATCAGGTAGGCGTCGTATTCGGCATCGCTGACACCTAACGCCAACAGCTCTTCCAACATGATCGTGACCTTGACGCCGTTGGGCGTGGCCAGTGAGTAAAGTTGCAGCGGATGTTTGCCACGCGGCAGGTCTTTTTCGTAGGTGGCGCCCGCGATGGGACGGTTTAACTTGGCAACACTCGAACCTTGCTGTTGGTCCCAAACCCAAACCTTGGGTGGGGTGTAACCGGATTCTTGGGTCATGAGTTGAACTCCTTCATGATGATTGTTTCTTTAACGTGTATGTCTTACGCAACAACATACCACTCGGTTTCTATTCCAAGAAGAACTTGAACAGAGATCGAAGGAAGCCTGGCAAAAATCCGTCTCGGCGCATACCACGTGAAACACCGCTTCTTTGAGTGCGCCGGACAGACACCAACAACCCCGCTGTCGACGGCCGCTCCCGGCAGTCTTAGAACTTAGCCGTCAACCGTTGCACTGCAACAGTAACAGCACGATTTCCACACCGATTTTTTGTGGATAATGCGTGCTCACCCACGACGCCTGAAAAGTGGCGTGGATCAAGGACCGATCTGTGTGTTTAAGGCCGGCGTCCCCACCGCCGGCCACCTGACCGCAAAAACAGGTCGCGTTGAGAATGACGGCAAAGATGATACAATCCATGAGTTCCCGTTCCCAGACCGACCAGACAGCATACCAAAAGGTATGAACCCCACACTCCTCGTGTTTCCCGTTTTCACCACCTCAACCCAGGAAGTCCCTATGCCCACAACCCCATCTCATCTGTCGCTCATTCTCAACCAGAAGGCCGCCGCATCGGAAGAATTGCGAGCAGCCGTCGAAACCCATCGCGGCAAGGGCACCAGAGTCGATGTGCGGGTTGTTTGGGAGGGCGCCGACATTAAACGCTACGCGCGCGAAGCCATTGAAGCCGGGGCCGAACGAATTGTTGCCGCCGGCGGCGACGGCACCCTCAATGCGGTGGTTGCCACGCTTCTCGACGGTGATCAGGGCCGGCGCCCCGCCCTCGCGGTACTCCCCTACGGCACAGCCAATGACTTTGCGCGAGCCTGCAACATCCCTTTAAACGACCCGGCGGCTGCGCTAAAACTCGCGCTGGAAGGCAAAGCCCATGCCGTCGATGTCGGTACGGTCAACGAACAGTTCTTTCTCAACATGGCAACCTGTGGGTTCGCCGCCAAAGTTACCGCCGAAACACCGCAAACCCTAAAAGACTTTCTCGGCGGGGCGGCCTACACGGTGATGGGCATTCTTGATCTACCCAAAATACCCAGCTACCGCGTCGCGCTTCATTTCCAAAATAATCACGACACACCGGCGGCCATGCAGCCACCGAGCGAACGCATTGATCAAGCGGACGTGGTCCTGATTGCCGTCGGCAATGGTCGGCTGGCGGGCGGCGGGCATTCGCTTGTGCCCGAAGCCTTGGTTGACGACGGTCAATTGGATGTCCTCCTCATCCGCAGCTACGAGCCGAGCGACTTGGGGGTGGTCATCCAGGAAGTGTTGAACCCAGTTGTCGGCGATCGCGAATTCGTCAGCTACTACCGCGTCGAACGTTTCGAGGTGCAACTCGATGCGCCCATGCCCTGTAACCTAGACGGGGAACCAATCCAAGCCCATTTTTTTCAGTTCGGTGTCCACGCGAAAAGCATCCGTTTGGTCCTACCCGACGACGCGCCTGTCCTCGACAAAAAATAAATCCCGCCCAACGAAACATCGCCTGCGAAACCAGTTGGAACAGGCCATTTTTGATGGCTTCCGATGGGACGTCCGACTATTTGAGGGCCAAACTCTGGACTGGATTTTCCCCGATCCGAGGCCGTTCCCAAGCATTATCACTCTATTTATCGGCGCAACCACGCAACAAGGACAGCGAACGGCACGCGCTACAAAGCCATGGAAAGAAACCTCTAAAAAGCGGGAACCGCCGGCCGAGCCCCCGCTCAATTAGTACGCAGTTAAGATGAAGACGAACTTACCAAGACGGGCGTCCATAACGCAAACGCACTGACGCAGTACTGGTAGCCCCATGGAAATCCGTCACGGTGACTGTTGCATAGGAATCAGTCCCTTGACCAACCAGGAAGCGTGCTTGAGAGCCGGTGAGACCGGAATCGGGAAACACATAGGGGCCTGGCTGCCATTGGTAGGTGTAGGGCGCGCAACCGCCTTCCACCTGAACCGTGGCCAGGAAATAACCGATCAACCAAAAGCCACCGTCCCATTTAGCCGAGGTCTCCAACTGGAGCGGCGCAATGGATTGGCTGTTAAGGGTCCGGCCACCTTGGCCGGCGGCGCCAGAGGGTGCGTCCGCCGAGGTTGTGTAGGCGGCGATGTTGGTTACGACAAAGGTTTGGCCAACGGTCCGACCAACCATCGGCTCGCTCGCTAGGGTTGTTAACAAAAGACAGAACAAGTAGGTCGTCATGGTTTACTCCTTATTTGACGTTTTTTCTGAGCTTTTGGAAATTTCCATCGAGAAAACGCTTTCACAAGAACAAAGCAAGTTTTGATTGAGAATTGGATCCCGCTTTCGTGTGCCGGCCGACGTACCGCCTCCGAAGCCGACCCTTTCGGAGGCGACCTGGTTAATGCCGTGACCGTGGGTCCCGCACAAGGGAAACATGGGGCCGACGGCCTGTTTGGGGGTAGGCATCACTGCATCGGGTCACGTAAAATGCTACGCTTTGTTTGCACCACCCGCTTATATCAATATCCCTGGTTCGAGGAGTTTTACCTTATGGACAAACGCAATCTCGGCAACACCGGCATCGAAGTCTCGGCCTTGGGTTTTGGCGCCGGCACCATCGGCGGCGACCACCAAAGTGAACTCGAAATAGAGAACCTGCTCAACAGCGTGCTTGATTTGGGCATCACCCTCATCGATACGTCTATCGGTTACGGTCGCTCGGAAGAGCGCATCGGGCGTTTTCTAAAACATCGGCGTCACGAGTACGTGCTGGCCACCAAGGTTGGCTACGGCATTGCCGATACCCGCGACTGGACCGCGCCCTGCATACAGGCCGGCATTGAGCGCGCCCTAACCATTCTCCAAACCGATTACCTCGATATCGTCCACTTGCATACCTGCGACCTGAGAACGCTTGAACGCGGCAACGTGGTTGAAGCCCTGCAAGCGGCCAAAGACGCCGGTAAAGTGCGCGCCATCGGGTACGCCGGCGATAATGAGCCGCTTCAGTACGCGATCGGTCTCGACGCCTTTGACTCGGTCATTGCGTCGGTGAATCTGTGCGACCAACACTTCATTAATCACGGTCTGTGGGAAGCCAAAACACGCGGCGTCGGCGTCATTGCCAAACGGCCGGTCGCCAACGCCCCTTGGCGCTTCAGCGAGCACCCTGGCGACCATTATTGCGCGCCCTACTGGGAACGCCTGCAAACCATGAACCTCTCCCTTTCTCTGCCGCTGCAGGAGGTCGCCTTGCGCTTCGCCGCCTTTACCTACGGCGTCGACAGCATCATCGTCGGTAGCACCAATATCAGCCACATCCGCGAAAACCTCGGTGCGGTTGAGAAGGGCATCCTGCCCACCGAAATCGTCGAGCATTTGCGCCGTCGTTACCTCGAATGTGACCAGGGCTGGCGTGCCCAAATCTAAAGCCGCTCACCCATAAAGCACCCGACCGGCACACAGGCCTGGATCGCAGCCACACGAGGGCAACGGCGCCTTTCGCGGTTGCGCCCGGCAAATTTGCGCTGACGCGTTTCAAGACAACCGCTTATGATAGAGGCAACCACAAGACAAAGGCCTACCGGCAAAAGGCCTGCTCCCCTTCGCGGCGATTCTACGCCTGAACCACCGTGGACCCGCCACCAACCAACCCAAGCCCACACCCTTCACCAGGAGAACGCATGAACGACTTGCCGACCCCATCCGAGAAGACTTTACCCGACAACAAAAGGGATCGCAGCTTCCTGTTGGGTCTGATCGGCTCACTGCTCTTTTTTTGGTTCATTCTCCCGCTCATTTACCCGCCGGCGGCACGCCCTATCTACCTGGCCTTTTACCCAATCTCCATCATTGGCACCTTTGTTCACGAAATGGGCCACGGCTTATCGGCCATCTTCACCGGCGGCCACTTCTACTGGCTGCAAATTGAATTTTTCCGCGGCGGCGCGGCGATCACGGCAGGCGGCAGCCAACTGCTGATTCTGCTAGGCGGCCTCTTGGGGCCGGCCGTCACCGGCGCCATGTTGCTGGCCGTTTCCACCCGGGTCAATCACCCAAAATGGATCATGGCCGTTTTGTGTCTCTACTTCTTGGTCGGCATGTTTTTTATGATCCGGCCAATCCTGCTCATTCTCACCGGGTTCTCCGACCCGCTTCTCGATCGCTGGAGCATGGTTTACCTCATCACCATTCTGGTGCCACTCGTCCTGCTGCTCACAACGCTTAAGTTCATGCAGTTCTCGGAACGAGCCCAACGTTATTACCTACAGTTCCTGGGCGTGGTCAGTTGCTTGGCGGGCTTTAGCTCCAACAGCTACATCTTCATGTACGAACGCCTCGCCAATGGTGGTTACTCGGACGCGCGCATGGTCGCAGGCACTTTTTGGACCGGCCCCGAAACGGTTCCATTTGTTTGGTTTATGGTTTTCGCTTCGATCATCGCCGCCCTGAACATCGGCTTGGTTCTCTACGGGACCTGGCTCGCCCTGCGCCCCACCCGCCCGTCCAGTGAGGCGAAAACAGAGGTCTAGCACGCGGCCACCCCGACAAACCCAACCCTCCCACCGAAAACCCTCACCCCAAAAACCTCGCTAGGCCGCTGCTTACCGGGGTTTTTTGGTTTGGCCGCCGGTGCCGCTTCAGCCAATCCGCAAGAAGTCCAACGCGCGGCAAGCGGCTGTTGTTATGATGAACACCCACAAAGATCACGAGGTAAAGCCCCATGAAAACGATTTGTATTACCGGTGCCAATCGCGGTATCGGCCTTGAATTTGTCAAACAATACCTGCGCGACGGTTTTCGCGTTTTAGCAACCTGCCGCAACCCAAACAAAGCGGCGGCATTGACGGCCCTCAAAAATGAAGGACCCCTGTCGATCGTAGCCATGGACGTGACCAAAGCCGATCAAGTCAACGCGGCGTCGGCCCAATGGCAGGACGAAAAAATCGATATTCTGATCAATAACGCAGGCGTGTACGGGCCGCGCGGCGGCTTTGATCAAAACAAAGGCGAGGCGGCCTTCGAAGAATGGGAAGCGGTGTTGCGCACCAACACGCTGGCACCGATGCGCGTGGCCTGTGCATTCCAAAAACAGGTGGCGGCAAGCAACGGCGTCATGGCGTTCATCACGAGTAAAATGGGTTCAATCACGGACAACACCAGCGGTGGCGCGGTGATTTACCGTACAAGCAAAGCAGCGCTCAACATGACGGTCAAATCACTGTCTTATGACTTGGCCCCGCAAGGCATCACCAGCGTGCTGTTTCACCCGGGCTGGGTTCTGACCGACATGGGTGGACCGAATGCGTTGATCGATGCGAAAACGTCGGTCAGCGGCATGCGCGCCACGCTCAGCAAGCTGGACAAAAGCGACGGCGGCAAATTTTTCAACTACGACGGCAGCGAAATCCCTTGGTGACCACTACTGCAGTCGCTGCCACCAAAACGTTTGCCCTTTGCCGTCAACCACCTTTAGCTGGTTGAGGTTTTGTGGGACAAGAATGACGGTGGCGGCAATCGACTGGGCGCCGGGGAACCAGTAATCGAACTGGCGGCCCTGAGCGCCTTGTCGCCAACGGCCCAAGATGAGGTGTTTCTTTTGTTGGGGTGTGGTCAGCACGATATCGATTTGGTTGCGGTAAATCATCACGGAAAAGACGTTGCCGCTGGTTGATTTCCAGACGCCGGTCATACTGGACCCGCCGACCTGACCGGCCCCACCCGGTGGGGTTGCCGCGTATTGGCCCATCAGACTGGGTAAAACGAGAAAACACACAAACGCCGTAAACGCCTTCATCGATCACCTCATGTTTGCTTGGATGATCTCAATGTAAGGCATCGGACCGCAAAACTCAAATAATCGGCGAGGAAAGAAGCGAAAAGGCGGCTTAGGCCTCGGCGGGCGGTGCTTCGCAACAATCGGCACAACGGCCGAACAGCCAAATTTCGTGACGGTCGATTTCGCAACCCTCGAGGTTGCGCGACAAACGCTGCACATTGGCACAACCCGGCACATCGAGAATAATGCCACATTGGTCACATTGGAAATGATGGTGGTGTTCGTGTTCAGCCCGTTCGTAGAAAGTCGGCTGGCCGGGCAGCTCGACGGCCACCAAATAACCCTGCTCGCGCAGCATCTTGAGGGTGCGATAAACAGTGGCAATCCCCAGATTTTGTTCAGAATCGGCAACCGCGGCGATCACATCCTGTGGGCTAAGCGGTCGGTCGGCTTGCTCAAAAACCTCGCGAATGAGGGCGCGTTGCTTGGTACTGCGAATCATGAAACCTATCCTTGAACATTTTCCCGGCGGTCACCGAAACGGGCCGTGGTGACGGAGGCCAGTTTAACAAGCGAGCGCGGTGCCGGCCACCGCGATCACACACTTAAGCGCGCAAGGGTTAACCAGCCACGCCGTCGCCGTCGGTGTGCCCAACCCCGTGACGCACAAAACGCACGTTAAAGACGGTCATCAACAACGGCAGCATAATTACCGAACCGAGCCAGCAAAAAAAGACACCGAGAATGGCGCACAACCCCAAACTGCGGAACCCGGAGTAATTGGCCAAAAACAAGGAACTAAAGCCAAAAATGGTGGTCAGCGAGGTCAGCGTCACAGCCTTGCCGCAGTCGGCGGTTAACTTCAGCAACTCCGCCACATCGTTGGATTTACGGTGCAAATACTTCTCGACAATGTGAACGCCGTCGTCAATGCCAATGCCGATAATAAGCGGCGTCGCCACGAAGTTCAACACGGTGATGTCGATGCCGAGCAGGCGCATGGTCCCCAACATCCAAATAACCGCCAGTAACAGCGGCGTCAGCGTCAGAATCATAAGGCTCGGTTGACGGAAGTGGTACCACATAATGGCAATCACCAAAAACGCGGACAGCAAGGTCGAGTATTGGAACGACTGCTTCACGAGGCGTTTCAACTCCTCGGAAATGGTTTGAATCCCAGTCACATGGATTTGGGTTTCGCCTTCGGTGCCAACGCGATCTAACAAATCTTGGGTCAGCGCGCGCGTCGCATTTTTGTCCCACAGGCCGTTGGAAGGATAGACGTGAATCAACGCCTTAAATTTGCCGTCATAGCGACTCAAAAAGGGTCGAACAAAGGGACTTTGCGTGGCCAGAATGTCCTCGAGCGAGATGGCCGACGGCGAATCCAAGCCTTGCGCCAAGTTCTCAATATAAAGCGAGCTGTCTTTGCTTTCGCGAAAGTTTTCCGCCTCGAAGGCCTCGTTAAACGCCTGGCGCACTTGGTCACCGGTCAAACCGTTGCGACGCAGTAAGGCGGTGTTGTGTTGCTGCGCGGCGGGACTTTGCAAAAAGGACAACAAACTGTCCCAACGCACCAACTTGCCTTCCTCTTTCAAGGCACGTAAGGCGGGCACCAAACGATCATGGGCCGCGTACAGTCCGGCTTCGGTAGGGGCTTCCAGCAAGAAGGTAAGCGAACGCAGGCTGCCACCCACTTTCTTGGTGATTTCACTTTGCAAATTAATGGCACTGTTGGATTTAGCGCGCACTGAGCGCAAATCGGTATTAAAGCGCAGTTGCACGGCCTGAACCAACAAGACCACGGTGACCAGGGTCAAAATGCCGAGCGTCACCCGGGGAAAACGCAACACCCCTTTGAGCAATACTTCGATGTGAAAGTCCCACTGCGCCTTGGGCTGAAACTGTTGATTGGAACGGCGATGCTCGCGAAAGAAAAGCATACAGGGCAGCAAAACGAACATCTGCAACAGGCAAAAGAGAATGCCGACCGCAGCGATAATGGCGAACTCGCGCAATCCGGAAAAGTCACTAAAACCCAGCGCCAAAAAGGCCAGTGCGGTGGTTAACCCGCCAATGAAGGTGCCCAGACCGGTTTCGGCCAAGGATATTTGCATCGCCTCGCACACCTCAAAGCCACGGCCGCGTTCGTCCAGGTACCGCGAAAAAATGTGGATGGCGTAGTCGATGCCCAACCCGACAATAATGGCCGAGAAGGTGGCGGTCATGAGGTTGAGCCGGCCAAACAATAAAAAACCGGTGCCCAGCGTCCAAATCTGTGCCGCGAACAGCGGAATCCCAACGTAAAAAATGGCGAGCGGGCGGCGATAGGCCAAGGAAAACAACAACAGCACCATCGCGAAGGAACTGAGGAACATGCTGGCCACATCACCTTTAATGATGCTGTTCTCAATGGCGGTAATCGGGTGCGGCCCGGTCATGCCGATGGAAAAAATGGTGTCGGCGTCCAGGCCTTCCTCTTCGGCAAAAGCCTGCTTGTTTTTTTCAATTTGGGCTTTGAGATAGTCGGTAAGCGCCACACTGAAATCAACGTTTTCGGGCGAGTCGGTCGGCTTGGCGAGAATGACGAGCATGCGGTCGTCGCGACTGACCAAGAAACCGTCGCTAAAACTAATTTGATAGTTGCCGGCGATCTCATGACGGTAGCCACCCGCGAACTCCAGCAAATTGAGCGGATCCTTTTCAATCAGCGCCTTAACGGCGACGCCGGTTTCCAACTCGCGTCGGTTCTCGGCGATGCGGCCGCGAATGCCCTCGGGGCTAAGTCTTTCAGCGAGGGCGCTGATGTGTTCCTCGGGCATCAGGCGCGTCAGGTACTTCAAAAAGGCGTGCCAGTTGGTTCGTTGTCCGGCGGCCAATAAGTTGGCGCGAATCCAATGGAAATAGGTTGCCGCGTCGGGGTCAGCCTCCACCTGCTCAACCAGCATTTCGGCAAAAACCTGCGCGCTTTCCAGGTGTTGGGGCTCGAATTGGACGGCCACGACGACACGGTCGATTAAGTCAAAGTGCTGAACGGTTTCCTCGAAACGCTGGACAACCTCGTTGTCCGAAGGGAGCAAATCCCGCACGGTCGTTTTTTGCTCGAGCTGTGCGGCAAAGCCGGCAAAAAACAGCGTGAGTACAAAAAACACCAAAAGAATGATGCCGTAGCGGCGATAGAGAAAAGATGCCAAGCGTTTCAAAAAGGTTTGGCTGCGTTTGTGTTTTAACGTTTTAATCGACAATCATGGCTCCGCGTGGTGCTCCCGGCAGTTTTGAGCCGCCCCGACAACAATATCGTCCGCTCAAAAAAAGGCCTTGATCATAGCACAGTGGGCTACGCGACCCCAGTATAGAACGTGGGCTCCGCGAAAAGCGGTTATTTATTTTTAAGGCCCCCACCTCAACCGGCGACGACCCGCGTCCCCACGGTTTCGATAGGCTGGTGTAGCAGGGCCTCGGCGGTGGTGATCAACACCTCGCGACCGCCGCCCTTAACAAACTTTATGGCGGCTTCAATTTTGGGACCCATGCTGCCTGGCGGAAATTGGCCGTCGGCAAGGTGTTGTTCGGCCTCGGCAACGGTCATGCGGTCCACCGCCCGCTGTTGCGGTTTGCCAAAATCCAGGTACACTTTTTCAACGCCGGTTAAAACAATCAGTGAGGCGACATCCAGTTGTTGCGCCAGCAAGGCCGACGTCAAGTCCTTGTCAATGACGGCTTCCACGCCGAGTAAAAAGCCATGCTGATCGCGGACGACGGGAATGCCGCCGCCGCCGCAGGCAATCACAATCACACCGGCCTCAACCAAACGGCGAATCACCGGGAGCTGCACGATTTCGACGGGTTTGGGCGAAGGCACCAAACGACGCCAACCTCGGCCGGCGTCTTCTTTCACCGACCAGCCCTTCTCGCGCTCCAACTGCTCGGCGCGAAAAGCTTCGTAATAGGGGCCGACCGGCTTGGAGGGAAAACGAAAACCGGGATCGCGGCCGTCAACCACCACTTCGGTCAGCACCGTGGCCACGGCGACGGCGCGCTGCTGCATGTGGAGTAAATTCTCAATCGAACGTTGCAACATATACCCCATGCTACCTTGGGTTTGCGCGCCGCAAAAATCCATCGTGTAGGGCGGTACCCGGTTGCCGGCTTCTTCCTGTTGAATGAGCACATTGCCGACTTGCGGGCCGTTGCCGTGCACCACAATCGGCTGAAAACCTTGCGCCAACAGACGGACGACCATCTCGGCAGCCTCTTTGGCATTTTCAATTTGTTGTTTTTGGTGACCGGCTTGACCGGATCGAATGAGCGCGTTCCCCCCGAAAGCCACTAAGGCTTTTTTATGCGTCACAAAGTCCTCCCATGCCCAACCCCCCGAGCAAGTCGTATCTTCACCAATGTCAATGGTTATCCCAGCATAACGTGTCGGCCGCAATTCCCAAAGCCCCGCCGCACCAACCAGGCGCGTCGCACTGCCCGGCGGCGGGCGTTAGACGGGAGCCGACGCAGAAACCGGCGCCTCCTCGGCGACAGCGACACGCGGAGCGGAAGTGTAATGATGACTTCGGCAAAAATGTCCTTGGTGGCCGACAATTTAATGGTGCCGCCATGTTCGTTGACGACGATATCGCGACACATCGACAAACCCAAGCCGACATGACCAGGTTCGCTCGATTTGGTGGTGAAAAAGGGTTCGAAAACGCGATCAAAATCATCGCGCGGCACCCCAACCCCATTGTCGCGGAATCGAATTTCAATGCCCTCCGCTAGGTTGCGGGTCTGCAGCCGAATCTCACCCACAAAACCTTCACCAATCAGGCCGCGTTTCTCGGCGATGGATTCAGCGGCATTGTCGGTCAAATTGATAAAGACGCGGCTCAAACTTTGCGGTACCAGCCCAACCTTGCCGACAGACTCGTCAAAATCACGCTCGAACTGGATCACCAAACCGGGATCACGGGTACGCAAACTCTGGTAGGTCAAGGAGACGTACTCGTCGATAAACTTGTTGAGGTTGGCCTCGTGGCGACGCGCGCCGCTGGTACGCGACAGGGCACTCATGCTACTGACAATCGAATCGGCGCGGCGGCCGTGCTTCTCGATAACAACGGCGTTCTCGCGCAGGTCATGTAAATCTTCGCGTAAGCCGGCCAACAAGTCACCGCTCAGCGCCTCGCCTTCACGCGCCTCGAGTTGTTCGCTCAACGCGGTGACCAAATCCAAGGTCAACCCGGCAAAATTATTAATGAAGTTGAGGGGATTCTGAATTTCGTCGGCCATACCGGCGGCAAGACTTCCCAGTGATGCTTTTTTATCCTGCAGCACTAACTGGCGGCGGGTTTGCGCTAATTCGTCGTGGCTGCTTTGCAAACGCGCCACCAACGCACACTTGGCGACGGCCGCCATCACCAACTCGCGGAAACGGGTCGCCTGGGCGGGGTCAACCCCCGCAAAAGCTTCGGCGTCTTCGGTATTTTCAAATAACAGGTAACCTTCGAGGCTCTCGCCTGGCTTCAACTCAAGAACCATCATCGATTTAGGTAACGCCTGAGCCCCGAACAAACCGGGATCGTGCAGTAAGTTAAAGTGCCGTTTCCAGTAAACACCCGCCGCCAGGGTTTCCACATCTTCGGTGAGCCAGTGACACACATCGGCGGCGGCGGTGCTGTGATCGCGTAATTCGGTTAAATCACGGCCGAGGGCGGCGACAAAACCAAAGCGATCACGGGTCGGCGTGGGCAACAACAAAGCCCCTTGCGCGGCGCCTTCAAACAACTCAACCCCTTGGGCGAGCACCATCTGAAGCACACGCGCCATCACATCCTGGCGGTTGATGACTTTCAGTAAACGCTCAAAAGCAGCCAACTCAGCGCAAAGATCGGTGACGAGCGCTTTGTTTTCAGCGGCTTGCTTGGTCTGATCAGCCAGTTGTCGCTCCAAACTTCGGGCCACATCCAACAATTGCAGGTGGGTCTTCACGCGCGACAAAAGCTCGTTTTTGACAATCGGTTTGGTGATGTAATCGTTGCCCCCGGCTTTGAACCCTTCGACCAAATCGTCTACTTGGTTCTTGGCGGTCAAAAAGATGACCGGCAAATCCTGCAAAACACGGCGAGCACGAATTTGGCGACACACCTCAAAACCGGACTGTTGGGGCAAAACCACATCCAACAATACCAAGTCGATCTCGTGGTGGCGCTCAAGCAGTGCCAAGGCCTCGGCGCCGTCGCCGGCTTCCAAGGTTTGATAATCGCGATTGCTCAGATGGTTGACCAGCACTTGGCGATTAACCTGTTCATCGTCAACAATCAAGATGGTGAACTGGCCGGCGGACAAAAAGGCGGTGGCTTCATCGGCGGTGACGGCGCGCACGCCGGCAAGCGTATCGCCCTCGTGTAACGGCAACGGTAGCCCTAAGGCGGCGCGCGCCTCGGGTTCGGCGGCACGTGTCGGCGTTGACGCATCGGCACAGGGTAAGGTGAAAGAGAAGGTGCTGCCGCGACCGGGGCTCGACGCCAAGCACAACTTGCCACCGTGGCGCCGCACCAAGGCGTGGGCCACGGCCAAACCCAAGCCGGCGCCAGGTAAACGGAGCATCTCCTCGCTCGCTAAAGCCCGGCGCATGGTTTCACTTTGCTCGGGCGCAAGGCCGACACCGGTATCGGTGACACTGACCCGCAGCCAAGCGCCCTGCACCTCGGCACTCAGCGTAATCGAACCCTGTTGGGTATGGTTGACCGCATTGCCGATCAGATTAAATAGTATTTGCTGCAGCCGGTATTCATCGGCGGCGGCGTCGGGCAAGGTTTCGGGGACCTGTTGATGCAGCACCAAACCTTTGTCGCGCGCACCGGCCTCCAGCAGCGTCACCACCATCCGCGCCACCGCGGGCAACTGAACCCGGCGCGGGTAAAGCTGGAACGTGTTGGCGGCGAGCCGCGTGTAATCGAGGATGTCGTCGACCAGTTGCCGCAAGCGCCGACCACTTTGCGCAATAAGTACCAGTTGATCCAAGGGCGCTTCGATTTGGCGCCGACGCAAACTGTCGGAGAACGATTCAGCCAAACCAATCATGCCGTCGAGCGGCGCACGCAGTTGGTCTGCGGTCGTCGCCAAAACCTGGTTTTTCATCAAGTCGACCTGTTGCAAATGCTGAACACGGCCACGCTCGTAAGCCAACTTGCCACGTTGCACGCGCAAGTACGCGTAAACCAAGACGCCAAAAACGAGAAAATACAGCGCATAAGCCCACCAGGACCGCCACGGCGGCGGGCGCATACGCAGCGCAACCACACGCGGTCGGTCGGTCCATTTACCGTCGGGATTAGCGGCTGAGACGCGCAAGGTATAGCGGCCGGGATCCAATTCCGTGTAGGTCACAAACCGCTTATCGGCACCCACTTCAACCCAATCCTTATCAAAACCCTCCAGTTGGTATCGGTAGCGATTTTGACTGGGGTTTCCGTAGTGAAGGGCGGCAAATTCAAAGGAGATGACGCGATCGCGATAGCCAAAGTCAAGGTGTTCCGTTTGGCGAAGCGGGACATTAAGCGGTGAGCCAGGCTGGACGACCCGGGGTTTCACACTTTGGTTGAGAATCAAAAGATCGGTGAGCACGATTTCCGGCGCGTAGGGATCGTCGACCAAATCACCCGGCAAGAAGCCACTGACCCCGCCAAAACCGCCAAAACACAACTCACCGCTGAGCTTGCGCGCGGCGGCGGCAACGTTGTAACCGCGAGGTTGGGCACCGTCAAGCGGACGCCAATGACGCCAGGTCATCGTTTCGGGATCCAGCTTTGAGAGCCCCTTGTTGGTCGCAACCCACAAAAAGCCGGCCTCGTCCTCCAACATGGCACGCACGTCAATCGACATCATGCCGTCGGCGTAGGCGCTTGTCTGCCAAGACGCGCGCTCGGGAAAATCGGGATCGTATTGACGCAGGCGATTGAGGCCGCCGGGCGTGCCCACCCACAAGCGACTCTGCGAGTCCTCCAACAGGGCAACCACCCGGTTGTGAGACAAGCTGTCCAGCCGTTCGGGATCGTGGCTAATACGGTGAAAACGTCCCGTTTTGCGATCCATGTGGTTGAGGCCTTGAAAGGTGCCGACCCACAGCCGTCCCTCGCGGTCCTCAAGCACGGTACTGACCTCGTCAAAGCTCAATGACGAGGAATCCCCTTCCCGAGAGCGATACACGGTGGCGCGGCCGGTCTTGCGGTCGAAGCGATTGAGGCCGCCGCCCCAGGTTCCCACCCAAAAGTTACCCAACTGGTCTTCGAACAGCGTGCGCACATAGGCATGACTCAATCCCTGCTCACTCGCCGGGAAACGGGTAAAAGTGCCCTCGGCGCGGTTGAATCGATTGAGACCGGCGTCACGCGTCCCCACCCAGACGACCCCGGTCGCGCCGGCGGTCAGACAGGTCACCTCGTCGGAACTCAAACTCAGGCGATCCGCAGCGCGATGGCGAAAATGGGTATAGGTTTGCCGGCTGTCGCGGTAACGACTCAGGCCCGCCCGCGTCCCAATCCACAGGTCGCCGAAGGGATCCTGGACCAGGGCGGTAACGTTATCGTTAATCAAGCTGTTGGGATTGTCCGGTCGATGGGCATACCGCGAAAAACGCCGCGAGGCCGCTGTCAGCAAATCAATCCCGCCACCGTAACCACCAACCCACAAATTACCGGTTCGATCCACCATCAAACTCAAGATGTTGTCGTCACTGACGCTGTCGGCGTCGCCGGCACGATGGCGGTAGCGCAACATGGTGCCTTTAGCGGCGTCAAAATAATGCAAGCCACCATTGCCGGAGCCCAACCAAAACCGGTCGTAACCATCCGGGCAAATCACCCAAATTTTGTCCTCGGTCAAGCCGTGTGGGTCGTCGGGCCGGCGCCGGTAGACCTGTTCGACCTTACCGGAATCGGGATTTAAACGGTTGAGACCGCCGCCATAGGTGGCAATCCACAGGTTGCCGCGACGGTCTTCAACGAGGTGTTTAACGTTGTTGTGGCTGAGGCTGTCGGCCGACTGGGGGTCGTGAACAAAGCGCTGGAAGTCGTTGGTTTCGGGCCGAAACAAGGCCAAACCGCTTTTGCCACCCACCCATAAACGCCCCCGGCTATCGCGCAGCAAGGTGTGCAAGCTATTTCCTGGCAAACTGTTAGGTTGATCAGGGTGGTGCCGATAGATGGCCGCACCGCCGGTTTGAGGGTTGAACCGCTGCAGGCCGTCGCCCCAGGTCGCCAACCAAAATTCACCGTCACCGGTCGGCAACAGCCCCACCACGGTGAGCCCACTTTCAGCAACACCACCCTCACGCCGAAAAGTCGTCGCCTGCTCAAGCCCGGGGTCAAAGCGGCATAACCCGCCGCCGGCGGTGCCAAGCCACAGCATGCCGTCCTCATCTTCGTGAAGCGCGTAAACCGTATTCCCGCTAATCGCGTGCGGGTCGGTTTTGTCGTGGCGGTAAACTTTGAAACGGTAGCCGTCAAAACGAACCAAACCTTCCGCCGTCCCGAACCACATAAACCCCAAACGGTCCTGCAGCATGCAGTGAATGCCGCCCTGGGTAAGGCCGTGCCGTTCAGCAATGCGTTGGAAGCCGACCTGTTGCTCGCGAGCAACAAGCGGAACACCTGCCAACAACAGCGCCAAGCCGAAGAAAGCAAAAAATGTGGCGCGCCAACTGCGAATCGTCATGTTCCAACCAGTTGCTAACTCACTGTCTAAAATAGGTTTCTGAATGGATTGGGGTGATGGTCAACGCTTCAATTATAACAAATTGACGGCGAAAACCGGGGCTGATTTTATGCGAACCCATCGCAGCGGGAAAATTAGGCCCATACCGCAAACCCACCAACGAACATGTCCGGCACCGCAACGAACCCAAAACGATCAAAAAACCAACAAGCAACAGGGGTGCAACATCACAAAAACACTGACGCTTCACAACGAATTTTCCTGAAAATACATTCATCCGAACACGAGCGCAACGACACCACAACACATCACTTCTCAAGGGTTTTCACACCCGACAGTTCTTCCCAAATACGGCTAATAAATGTCAACAGGTCGTCTACATAGAGGCTTATATAGGTAAAGTTTTAGAAGCGACTTTTTTCACTAAAAATTCACAACCCCGCGCCAACCAACTAATAAAATTAGGGTTATCTTCCATCGCCTACCAAAAGTTATCGCCTTTTTGATACTTAGCAACAATAATTTATTGAAAGACCCCTCACTTTTACGGCAATATAAGAGCTCACATCGGTCGCGCACTTTCCTCCGTAATCATAACTTGTCTTTCACAACGCAACATCGGTGTATCTCGCCGCCCTCCTTCTGGACCTATTGGATGTAACCGTTCCGCGCCGCCCTACCTACCCGGGCCGCACCTTATCCATCAAACGAGACCTCTCTCTTTTCCCTTTTATGCATATGACTCAGAGTGACGATCATGAAGTGTGTTTCCTGCGACTACGAATTTGGCGAAGGAACCCTATTCTGTGGGGTTTGTAGCTCGCCGTTGGTGAATCTTGCCGTTATGGAAGGCGGCCTGCTCATCATCACCGATACCAACCAGGCTATTTTGCAACGCGTCTTGGCACCCGATTACCGGGTTCAGGGTAAATTGGCCGATGGCGGCATGGCCTGCGTTTACCACATCGTTGACAACCGTACCGAAGAAGCCATGGCGTTTAAGGTGCTGCCGTTGGAGCGCGCCGGTGATCCCGAAACGGTCGCCCAATTCGAACGCGAATCGCGCCTGTTGGCCGAACTGTTCCACCCACACATCATTCCACTCTACGACGCCGGCAAAATCGCGCGTTTTCACTACCTGGCGATGCCGATGATGACGGGCGGTGACCTCAAGAAACGCATCGAACAAGGGCCGCGTTTGCGCGAATCACTGCGTATCTTCCACCAAGTGTTGGACGCACTGGCCTATGCCCACAACTCAGGGCTAACCCACCGCGACATTAAACCGGCCAACATCCTCTTCGACGACTACGACCGCGCCTATTTGGCCGATTTCGGCATCGCCTGGCTGGCCAATGAGGCCGGCGCCGAAGGCCACGGCCAAGGCTTGGGAACCCCCAACTATGCCAGCCCCGAACAGTTACTCGGCGAAGGCGTGGGGCCCGCTTCCGATATTTATTCGCTGGGCGTCGTGTTTTACGAAATGCTCACCGGCTGCCGCCTGTTTACCGGCGCCAATCCCAAAGAGGTGGTGTTGGCCCACCTGCACGACGAACCCGTGCCGCCCTCGCATCACAACGCCAACCTGCCACCGGCCTTGGAAACCCTGCTCTTGCAAATGCTGGCTAAAGACTTCGAAGACCGTTTCGCCAACGCCGAAGCCCTCCAAGACCACATTCAAGCGACACCTGAATTACGGGCACTGTTTGAAGATTTCAACAAACCGGACAAAGACGACCGGCACAACCAAGAGGTACCACCGCCGCGCCGTCCTCCGATTGTGAAAAGCAAACCGCGCGGTAAGTTACGCAGTTTAATCGACATAGCCTTGGGTCGTGCGCTCACAGCTTAGTCCAAGCCGGAAAAACCCGGCTTTGATCGGCGTCAATTCAATCCGCACACGCTTTCATCGCGGAGCTTCCTACGTGTGGTTGCGCGAAAGCGCCCTGTCCACACAGAAGCTTAAAGCTGGTCGCGGCCTTCTTTAACCTCTTTCATCGCCAACTTGATCGCTTGAATGTTGGGATCAAAGGCGCTGTCTTGGTTGGCAAGCCGTTCGGCGTGCTCCAGCAGGTCGGTTAACACACTGAGCGCCTTGTCGTAATCGAAACGCTCCTGGCTGCCGTTGACAAGCTTGGCAATCTCAACGGCTTCCTTTTGGATCGAACTGATTTGGGTTTTGGTGTCTTTGCCACGCAACGCCATCATCTCGGCAATTTGCCCGTGAAAGCCAACCTTGTCCTTTTTGGAAAAATCGCCTTTGAGCAGCTCGCGTAAATTCGAAACGCCTTTGCTGGTGGTGGACAACATGGTCTCGCGGTCGGTGGTGCTGCGCGCCAACGCCAATTGAAAGCGCGGTAACTGCAAGCGCGCAAAGGTTTTCGCTTCCGGTGAGGAACGTACGCGACCAAGTAGATTGGTTAAATCCCCGACCGTAATCGCGCTGAACTTAGCGGTTTGCGAACGGTCCATACCTTCGTAAATAATGTTGTTGAGCAATAACTCGCCTTCTTTCAAATACGACATATTGGAACCAATGCTGCCGATTTCCAAGGCGGTGCTGGCCGCGTCGGTCAAGTTACGCACTTCTTCCAACTGAGTTTCTGAATTCTGCGCCAGATTCGATTGAATTTCCAAGGATTGGGTCCATTCCGTCATGCGGATATGGCCGGCCATGCCGTCCTGAAGGTCCTTGGTCACCTTCACAAAATCAGTCAGAGACGCGTTTGAACCCAGCAACAACTGACCGGCGATAAACTCGCTTTCTACAGCGGCCCGTTCGGTGTAATCGCGCACGTAGAGATCGGAACTGTGGGAGAAATCGCGAACATGGTGATCCGATTTGGTGAACTCGCGGGTGCCGAGATCAAAGGCCAAACGATCCTTAACCACCGGTGGAATTTGATCTTTAAAGCTGTTGGTGCCGTCGGCAAGAGATTGTTGAAAGGAGTGCGTCAGCTCGTGGCTGAGGGTTTTGAAAATCAAGGTTGGGTCGTTGCTTTCCATGGTTTGTTGGCGCAAATTCATGACGCGCGTGTTCAGCAGTGGTTGACGTGCGGCGGAGTCACTCGATTGGTTGAGCTGTAAAACAACATCGTTGGGATAACCGTGAGTTTCGGCGTGAAGCTTCATGAACTCGTGCACCACTTTTTGGCGGTCCCCACTGCTTAAATCCTTCCATACATTGCTCTTGGGATTAAACACCGACTGAAGGTCAACTTGTTTGGATTCACTTTTCACGGTCAGTGTCAGCTTGGTGGTCGCCAATTTATCAACCAGGCTCTTGACCATGGAAAAACGCAAACCGCGTTCAATGGCGGCGAAGTCGGTGTTGCTGTTGCTGAGCGGTGGCGCGAGCGCGCGCGTAATGTTGCCCATCGAGTGGTCACCGTTAATGGCGGCGTCATGGCTGTCGTTGACGATCGCCTGCTTGAGTTGCAAGGTCATACCTTTCAGCGAGTTGGATATTTGGTCGCGTTGCCGAGCCGAGACCAGCTCGGAAACGCGTTTGGCCATCATGTTGGCCACCAAAGTGACCACCTTGTCGGCGGAACTGCCGTGTACGGTAATAAATTTCTTCACCACATCTTCAACAGCATCTGTAATCGCCTCTTTTTCGCGATTACCCAAATTGCCCGGCCACGCCATTTCATCTTTCAATTTATTCATAATGAGAGTCTTGACCGTCGCCGGCGACGAAAGGTTTTCGGTGTTGATAAAGTTGTCACGCAGTGTGTCGGCACGGGAAATGATGTCGGTGATCTGGTCCCCGGTGAGCCCGTGTGAATCAACATGCGCTTTGGCGTCGAACACGTCGGCGAATTCCTCGTTGAGGATGTAGTCCATGGCTTCACGCGCAATTTGAGGCGTGTAATGGGTGTCCAACATATTTTTTAAAGCGTTAAACACCGCCGTATTTTCTTTGGTCGACGTGGTGCTGGTGGTGCCGACAACCTTGGTCCCAAGCCAGTTCATCTTGGCATTGTTGTCTTCGATTTTGCCCGCAAAGGTGTTCATTTGAGAACGGGTAATCGCCATCTTGCCTTCCTTATGCGGCCGCCGGCCGCCGTCGTTTCCGCACCCGCCGTCGTTAGGCGAATCGGGTGGGATCGTATTGCGTCATCAGGCCGGCGGCATCCACCGGCGCGCTGTTCTCGGCACCCTCGTCTTCAGCCAGACCGTTTGCTTTTCGAATCAAACCCAACCACAGGTCGGCAACCTCAGCCAAACTATCGACCCGCTCGGCGAGCAAGCCCAGATCAAGCTCGAACAAAGCCAATCTCGCTTGTAAAACCATGGTGTGATGGTCTTTTTCGTAGGCCAGGGTCGCCCCGGCCGTACGCCGCCAAAAGAGGTTGGCGGTCATGGCGTATTCAATGATGTTGTCGCGATTCAATTCAGGCAGTCCGCCCAACATCACAAACATCAAGACCTCTTGCACGGGTGCCACATACTGGAAGTGGACCTCCACGCCTTCTTGCACCACCAGCGCGGCGAAGCCGGCCTCGGTCCATTCCGGCGCCGCCAAACCACGTGCCTCGGCCAATCCGGCAACCAATTCGATGAGCTGTTGTTGCTGTTGCATGGCACACCCTTTTTTCTGCTGTGTCCGAATGACGCGGTGAAACCCGCGTTCCGACGACGTTTTAGGCTAAGAAACGGGGATCATTGGGAAACAAGCCGCCACCGGGCGCCGGCGTCTCGTCGGGCACGTCGACCGGCAGCGATGCCTGTCGTGCGGCACGGCGCAAGAGGTCGACCCAAACGTCGGCCACGCTCCCCATGGAGGTAATTTTTTCTTTAAACGCAGCCGGCGAAAGCCCCTCTAAACCAATGCGCTGCTGTAAAACCAAGGACTGGTCTTCGCTGTCGTAGGCAAGGTCGGAACCGGCGGTGTGCTGCCAAAAAAGGTTGGCAAATAAGGCGTAGGCCAGCACTTTGCGGCACACAAATTCGGGTACCCGGCCGAGCATCACAAAAACAAGCACGGCTTTTCGCTCACGAACAAATTGAAAACTGAAAACAAGTTGTTTTTCGTAAACAAGGTGCGCATAACCGTCTTCTTTAAAGCGAACTTGTGGTCCGCCCAACGAAGCCGCCAGGCTCGTAAGGATTTCGCGAAAGGCATCCTGCTCACTCATGGATTCCTCGCTCTGTGAAAAAAATAACGCTTGCTGGATATTCTAGGCGAGACGCGATAAAGGTGCAAAGGTTCTCGTTCATCCAACTCATTTTCTCGGGAAAACACACCTTTTCACCAACGACAATCGCTTCCACAGCCGTGCTAACGGCGGAAAAGCCGCTGACGCGGCAACACTTTTCGGCCGCAAAGACACTCGGCGGCTTTTTTTCGTGCTTTCAAACTTCTTCCACATTTTCGCGCTTTGATAAGACGGGCACATCAACCGCACCGCCGTGCCGCCGACATTTTCACCACCCCTTCGACGAGGTCTATCATGCGCCGAGCCTTTACTTCCCTTCCCTTAATCGCCGCGTTTTTCAGCGCCGGTCTGTTGCTCCCCGCCCTACATCAAACAGCCCTGGCCACGAATACAACCGCTCGCGACACCGACCCGGCCTGGACCCTGGCAAGCAGCGGCGATCACCTCGGCGCTGCCAATCTTTTGGCCCGCGACCTCAACGGCGACAATATTCCCGAAATCATTGCATCGGCGGCTCTGTCGAACACCACCGCGCAACGCTTTTGGACGATCGCCTCTCTCGCCGACGGCCTGATCGAACCCAGCTTCACCAGCGACCTCACCTCGGGCCGAACGATTACCAAACTGCGCGCGGCCGATTTTGACGGCGACGATGTCGACGAGATTTGGGTCGCCTATAGCGATTTAACCATTGAGATCTTTGATCCTTGGTGCCACACACCGCTGGCTACGGTCGACTGCGGCACCACCCTCAGCAGTTGGAGCGACATTCAAATCGACGATGTCGACGACGACGGCATCCTCGAAATCGTCACCATGGGCCCCGAGGGCGTCTCCATTTATAACGGTGTCGATCCTTTTGCGCTCGAACAGAACCTTGCCGCCTACGCCAACCACGATATGGTGATTGGCCAAATGGAGGACGATTTGGTGCTTGAAATTGCCTTGGTCGGCAATACGCGCAGTTATGTCATCGAATTCGACGGCACGATTGAATGGGAATACTTGCTGGGATTTGGCAGCGATGTCACGGCGGGCGACATTGACGGTGACGGCCGCGATGAGCTCATTGGCGATGTGGGTAGCTCAGTCGCCGCTTTTGATGTGGAGCTGCGCCTTACCAAGTGGGAAAATCCGCTCAACCAAACGTTTAGTGGTTTCGTCATCGGCAATGTCGATACGCGCGCAGGTGTGGAAATCATCGGCTGGAACAGCCAAAACAACCGCCTCAACCTGATTGCGGGCGCGGACGGCACGACGGTTGGCAGCTTCACCTATGAGGAACTGGCGACCATCGTGGGCTTCACCTTAGCCGACGTCAACCAAAACAATCGCAGCGAACTGATTGGGGCCGGTGTGCGCAACTTCAACTTCACCTCAACCATGGCGGCCGTCGATTACCCCAGCGCGACGCCGCTATTCCTCAATCGCAAAATGCCAGGTCCTTTGCACCACTTCGCCGTCAGCGATCTTGCCGGCGACGGCGACCAGGCGCTGTTGGTGGTGCCACCTGAATACGAATCAAGCGTCGACCCACGCCTACTGGTGGTTGACGCAACAACGCAAGCCGTAACGCGCACGATTTCGTTCCTCGGCGGCGGCTTTACCGTCCACGGGCAGCCCTTAATCGCCATCGCCAATCTCGACAGCGATCCCGCCCGCGAGATCGTTTTTGTCGCAACCGAATCCTTCCAAACCGTGATCCGCATTTACGACGGCGTCACCGGGGCCGTCCAACAAGCCGGCGCCCCGATTAGCGATGAATTCAGCCGCATTACGGTCGCCGATGTCGATGGCGATAACGTGTTGGATTTGATCGCTGTCAGCGCCAACCGCATCCACCGTTTCAGCACGCAAACGCTGACTGAAACCTGGCGCAGTCGCGAGGTCAACTTCTCACCGATCACCAATCTTGCCGTGGCCGATACCGACGGCGACCGCGCCCTCGAGTTGGTGGTTTGCGGCAACGGCACCGACGTGCTCATTTTCGACGGCGACACCGGCTTCCTCGACTTTATTGAAGGCAGCTACACGGCGGTGACGCTCACCAACTGGGATAATCAGGAAACCAATGATTTCCTGCTGGGCACGAGCACCGGCCTGATCGAGGTGCACAGTGGCAGTCCGCCAGCCTTGGTGGCGACCCGCGACACGGGCCTCGGCAGCGCACTTAACGCGGTAAAACTCGCCCAAATCGACAGTGCCACCGACCGTTTTTGGTTTGCCGCTTCAACAACCACCCTCGTGGCCGACAATGATGAAAACAGCGAGCGTATTTGGCAGAGCCAATACGGGATGAGCCATTTAGCCCTGGGCAACCAGCTCCCGATAGCGGACCTGGACGGCAACGGCAGCGGCGAAATCTTGGCGGGCGGCGCCCACACACTGGCGGCATTCGAGATCAACTGCGGTGCGCCACTGATGCGAGCGCGCCTCAACCACTGGGGCACACCTTGGCTGGTCACCGATTACAGCCGCATGATTAACTGTGCGTCTCCTTGAATTAAAACGCCGTTTCCCGGTTTAATAAACGCGCGTGAAAATGGGCTGCACGCCCGGTCCCCAGCGCGGTGTGCACCATCACCAAGTCTTGCAGCAGGAGCTCGCCGAAAAATGGGTCTCTTTGCAGCGAGGTCAAACTCGCCTCAAGGAACAACACCGCTTCGCGGTAGTGACCCAAACGCGCAAGGGCACTTCCTTTAAACATGGTGACCTGCCGGCGAACTCTTTCATTCGAGGCCGTCGCCAACATCTCCTCGGCCAACTCAAGCGCCGCCAAAGCTTTTTCTTCTTGATCTTTGAACACAAATCGTTGCTTGGCGTCTAGGTATTCAAGGCGAATCAAGCGCCCTTCCTCCACCAGACGTGGGTAATCGCGGAACTGGTGCTCGAAGGTTTTGAGACGCCCATCTAGAATCACACCGGCCTCGGTGAACTTCTTTTCACGCACCAGCATATGGGTTTTGTTGAGCAGCAACCGGCATGAATCCAGGTCCAAAAAAAAGGGCCCGCGACGGCAGTCTAGAACCTCGTTAATCCACCGCAACCCATCGCGGAAGTTACCTTGCGAGGCCAGCGCCAATGCGTAAACCTCGGCCAGGCGTTTGACCTCCGAATCTTCCGGGCCGTAATGCGCTCGCAAGTCATCCCACAAACGCGAGGCCAGCTCACAAGCCTCGCTCGGGCGGTTTTGCATGAGCGCCAGCAGGCAAAACCCAACTTGGAGTTTTAAGGAAAACGCATTGCCGTCGCAATGATTGCGGTTGAGAGACAGTGCTTCTTCCAGTTGATAACGCGCCTCGGCGAATCGTCCTTGGTTCATTAAGAACAAGGCAAAGTCGCGTTTGGTCACCAACATCAAACCCAGGTCGTTGCCGCCGTGGGGATCGCCCTCGTCAACCAAGCGGCGATAGATTCGTTCAGCCTCACTCGTTTGCCGGGTACGCGCCAAAAATTGAGCGTAATAGCGCTCGGCTTTGAGCACAACCCCCTTATCAACCCCGTGTTGCCCTTCCAAATCTTCCAGAAGTTGACGCGCCAAGGTCAGCGCCACCGCAACATCGCCGCGATTGCCGGCGCGAAAGATGTGCCACAACGCTACCTTAAAATAAAGAAACGGAAAGCTTTCGCGAGGGACGCGCGCCCGAAGCGCGGAAAAATAAGGTTCAGCCATTTCATTGGAGCGGCTCGAGAGACGCCAAGCCAGATCAATTTGGGTTTCAAAGATTTGCTCGTGGTAGGTGGTATCAAGCAAGCAGACCAACCGCGCCAAAGCATCAATTTGACGGGCCGCCCCATATTCCCGACCTACCCGCAAATAGTTGTCGGCCAGTCGCCGGTAACATTCGATCAACACCGGCGAGGCGTCCATATTCAAAAGCCGCTGTTCCAAAATCTCGTTTTCCGAGAGAAATAGTGCGGGATCCTCACGCCACAGTGTTTTCAGGCGAACCAGAACCGTTTCGACCCTATCGGCCGGTGCCGGCCGGCCCAAGGAAACCGACTCGGCTGCTTGGTCGCCCTCAATGAAACCCGGTGGTAAGAATAGCAATCCCAAAAATACCAAAAAACAGCCGCCGGCACCCACCGCCCACGTTGGTCGCATGACGGACTGCATATCGGCGGCAAACCAACGACGCGGCGGAACGGCAACGGGCAAACAGGCCTCGCAAGCTGCGCGCAACTCCGATGCGCAAGAAAAACGGTTTTGCCTGGCGGGATGGGTTGCCTTCTGAATCAACTTGTCCAATTTGCGCAGGGTATCGGTCGCGACACCGCCCAAAGCGGCGGCATCGCGTGGTAAACGCAGCGGTTCGCGCATGATTAATTCGCGCAACTTCGGCAGCGAGAGCTCCTTGGTCCCAAAAGCTTGGTAGGGCGGCTGATCACAAAGGATCTGATAAAGCACACAACCCAAAGCATATATGTCGGCGCGAACATCAGTACTCGGCAAGCCGGCCTGCATACATTCCGGTGCCATGTACAGCGGCGTGCCGGGTCGATAACCGGGAAAGACCGCCTCAGTTTGGCCGGGCGACATGTTTTTGGCGAAACCGAAATCAATGATGCAAGCTTGCATTTGCCGGCCCACAAAACGAGCCATAATATTCGACGGCTTTAAGTCGCGGTGCAGGCAATCCCGCTGATGGATGTAGGCGACGCCGTCGCAAACTTGCATGAACAACTGCAAGCGCGCGGTTGGGGAAAGCGCATTTTCACGAACAAAGGTGTTGATGTGACGGCCGGGAAAGTAGTCCATCACCAAATAAGGCCGATCATGGTATTCGCCGTAGCCATGAATGCCGACCACATTGGGATGATCGAGAGCACGCAAAATATCGACCTCTCGCGCAAAACAGCGGCGAAATAACGCCAGGGAGGCCTTCTCGGCCACAACGTTTTCCGGCGGCTTCAAAAACTTCAACGCGTAAACCTGGTGGGGTGGCTCGGTTTGACGCACCAAAAAGACGGCGCCCATTTTGCCGCTGCCGAGCTGGTGTTCCACCCGGTATGGCCCCACCAATATGGATTCATTGGGAAAAGCCTTGCGAAAAAGGTGATCGATGAATCCCTGGCTTAACCCGGTATTGTTCAGGAATCCCTCCGGCATGTCGTCCTCAAAAACCAAACGACAGGCCGCCTCAAAAAGAGGCAGATCATTTTTACACTGCGTTTCAATAAATTTTAGCCGACCCTTTTTTGACAGCAATAACGCCTGTTCGGCCAACCGCATCGCCTGACGCGACAATTCAATGTTTTCTGGGATCAAAGGATCTTTTTTACGAGGTGAATCCGTCATTGCTGCACCTCCATGCAATGCGTCCGCACGAGTGAGCCCCGGAGAAAGCCCACCCGTCTTGTGACCGTCGTATCCGACGCCGGACTTTTACCGATGTCGGGACCAACGTCCTTGTTGTGCCGATCAATGGGCGGCTTGTGCCCACGACCGTCTGTTGCCCTTAACCAAAACTTTGGCGCTTTTTTGCCGTCAATCACCTGGGAGACCGGTCTTAGCGCGTCACCAGGCAAGCTTTCGCGGCGACTTATTCCTCATAAAAAAGAGGTTCGACCCATGGAAAAACGCCGAAACTTGATACACAAGTCACTTTTTTTGCGGATGAATCAATAAGGATCTACGGCGAGGGCGCTTGGCCTCCTTCTTATTCACCCTATCGATTCAGCTTCTTAACCTGGAAACCCACGGTGACAGAATCCAATCCTTCGGATTGAGATTACGACCGAGAAGTCAAAGCCGAACTTCGGTTGACCCGAACCGGCTTTTTATCCGAGACAAGCGCTTGTCCTTCGTCGTCGCTAGGTCCAATCTACCGTTCTCCGAGGTGTACCTATGCGTGACCAATGCGCAAATGTTCCGGCCGATTTGTTCCATTCATCCCATTCCGTCGGCCTCATCGACGACCCAATGCAAGGCGGTATTCCGCCGACCGAACCGCCACCCGAGCCTGATGATCCCGACGATCCCAAAAAACCGGCGCCGGTGAAACCGCCCAAAAAGGAAGCAGATCCATGATCCCGGCCACGCGTGCCGGCTAACCCCGGTCACCAAGCTTCGGCTTAAGGAAATCGCTCTCGGCTCGACCGAGCTGAGAGCGGTTTTTTGCAAGAATGCGGCGAAAGAAGCGAGGGCCGTCCAGCAACGCAAACCCATCGGCCGCAACAAGAGACAAACAAACTTCAGTTTTTAATCATTTTTGTCGTTAGCTTTAAGTATCAAAGCTGGTGTTAAGCGGCATTATCCATCGTCCTTCACCGTTTCATTCCCGGGCTCGTTCAAACCGGCATCACTCGCTTTGCGCGGTCGCAACCTCCTTACCAAATCCCCAACAACCATCTCTTTTCAAACCACTTACACTCTCAGAAAACAAACCAACCACCGACAATAGCGTACCGACTCCCCAACCAACGCACACGAAGACAACCGAAAGAAACAAATTTTCAAGCCACAACAAATCCAAGAAAAAAACAACTCTTTCACTTCAGTTTCTCACCTAAAAAGCGCAAGAAGTGCGGCCTATTTTCGCCGAAAACCCGTCCCATTACAGCTTGTACAAAACGAAGCCTGCCTGCGCAGATTTCCTCTTCACAAGCTTTTGTCGGCCAGGGTCTTGGTCAATATCCGCTACCGATCATCGCGCTCATTGGTTCTGATACAAGGTTGACGACGTATGTCCTTATCAAGCTCTTTTAATTTTTCGCCTTCACCCTCACCCTTTCCTGAGAACTTGGTTCCCGACCCAGCCACAAACGATGCCGATGCCACCGGCCCCCACCCCGTTCCTGATTCTCAGGTCTTGTCACGCATTTTTCATTTCGTACACCAGCCACCGCCGCCATCGCCGCTGCAACCCGACGATCTACCACGCCAACAGGCAACCGCCAAAGCCCTGCGCACACTTTTGGTGGAACAGATCAAGGAGCTTGGCCCTGCCGGCACCGACCCAGCCCATGCCGCGCATCATCATTTAAGCCAAGCGGATCGGTCCTTCGTTTTGGCCACCAATGATGCACTCGACCGCCTTGAAAAAATTGATCCCGACCTGTGCGCTTTGGTTGAACTTCGCTACTTTTTGGGGTTGGACTTGGAGGAAGTTGCCCAGTTGACCGGCGACTCGCAGCAAACCATTGGGGTTCGCTGGCGCCTTGCACGAACCTGGCTTTTTCAAAATACCCGCATTTGAATCGCCAACCCAACTCGGAGCTCCGCCCTTTGCGTTTTCGGCCGATCCTTTACTTGGACGGAACCAACGCAGCCTCAGCCCATCGCGCCGCAATACGTTTTTAAATGCACCAAAGCTGTACCGCGTCGTTGCACTTTTCCGCACACCGACGCCGAACCAACTTTTAGCGCAAAGGTGCATTCACTTCTTATTGCGGAAATTCAACCGTTACTCTCTCCGGCATAGGCACTTTTCCCGATCCCACAACCGGCGTCGGCCCGTCCCCTGTCCTCTTTCACCCGTTGGTACCCCGTCAAAATGACGGCAAGCACGACAGCAACATTCCCTCAATCACGGTGAAGAACGAACTGATCAACCGCAATGCCCTTCACCACCAGCGCCCGTTCGCGAACCATGCCCAACCTCTGCGCCAACTTACAGCTAGGGCGGTTTTCAGGGCGAATCAGGGCGATGAGGCGCGCCAAGTCCAATGGGCCAAACGCGAGATCACAACAGCTACGCGCCGCCTCCAAGGCATAACCTTGTCCCCACGCGGAACGCGCCAAACCATAGGCGATTTCATTTTCAAGCCGGCCGTCAAAATGCCAGGCGATAAAGCCGCAATAGCCAATTAATGCGCCATCTTCCAGCTTTTCGACGCCGTAAAGGGTTCGCCCGTATTCGGCCCATTGCGTCTCGCGCTTGGTCAACCACTGCCGTGTGCGTGCAACATCATAGGGGCCGCCGGGTAGAAACCGCGTGACCTCTGGATCGGCAAACAAGGCTTGTAAAAAGGGTAGATCTGCAGAGGACAACAAACGCAAGCGCAGGCGTTCAGTCGTCACAATCGCGGGCACGGTCATGGCAATCCTCTTAAAGGCGCTTCGGGCGCGGCCCACCCGAGAGCAGGTCACCCGTGACAAACCTAGCACAAGAAGCGACGGGACCCGGTGCGGGTAAATGAGCGCGAGGCGACGCGGCGTCGAAGAAACGCGGCGGAAGCCGGGCCGGCCAGGACAAATGAAGCCGACCGGAGGACAACTTCCGCGACAAATCCATTTTTTCCATAAACCATTTTCCGCCAGACCTTTACTGGCCAGACCACTTACCACTGTTAGAATTTTGTTAAATATTGGCACAAATTAAGCTAGAGACAAAAATCGCACATAAAGACTGAAACAAAACAAGTTATCTTTTATTCACAATTCTTCAAGCGGCATCAATCGCGCTACATCCTAAACAGCAAAGTAAACGAAAAGTAAAAAATCATTTACACTTTTGCTGCTGTTTTGCTAAATTGAGCGGACGTTCAAAAAACGACACTCTTGCGCTTTGTGGTTTTGCCACCTTTGCGCCTATTCATTTTCAGAACGCACCTCATCCTTTTGCGTTTTCGGGCTCCGCTTGCCTCGCCCTACGTCCTTCCTTTTTCCGGCAAAGCGACGCCCTTTTCGTTTCTCGGATTATTTCCCCGAGACAAGTCTATTTCTCATTCATCGTTTTTTTGGAAGGAGTTATCGCAATGTCACGCCTAATAGGGTCCTGTTTCCTTTTCCTGTTTCCCGCCCTGCTGCTTGCCAATACCGGCGTTGCCTTTGTCCACGGGACCGGTAAACAAACCGACGCCCGCAACGATTATTGGACCGGTGCCATGGTTGATTCCGTGCGCCAAGGACTGTCTAACAGCAGCAACTACACCGTCATTAACTGCGACTTTGAGCAGTTCATGTGGGACAGCGACGCGGCCGGCTGCCTGGCCGGCCAACTGTTGAGCTTCATCAACAACCGCAACATCACCGACCTCGTCGTCATCACCCACTCCAACGGCGGCAACGTCATGCGTTGGATTTTGTCCAACCCCACCACCGATTCGCGTTTCCCGCAAATCATTAGCAAAATCCGCTGGGTTAACGCTCTTGCGGCCTCCAGCCTGGGCACCCCGCTCGCCGACGCCGCCACCGAAGGCAACATCTTTGAGCAAGCCGTCGGTTGGTTGCTCGGTTACGCTTCCGACGCCGTCAAACAACAACAAGTCAGTTGGATGGCTTACTACAACAGCAACTACCTCTACGGCACCAGTGGCCGCCCCAGTTTACCCGTCGGCTTCTACAACGTCGTCGGTTCCGATGTCGACAGCTCACCCTTCGACTCGGACAGCTATTGCGGCGGTTACACCCTCAATGTCGGTCTCGAAGTGACACAAGAATGGCTCGACAACTGTTCCGATGGGTTCCTCAACTGCACCAGCCAAGCCGGTGCGGGCAGTGTGTGGTTTTACGACACGCAGCTTTCCAACGAACCTTTGAGCCACAACCAAAGCCGTCGCAAATGCTTTGGTCTTGATGTCGTATTGCGCAATGACTTGTAGGAGGCCGTCCATGAAATCACAACCGTTTCAAAACCTCGTTCGCTGGAGCACATCGCTCTTGCTTACCGCCGGCCTGCTCACCGCCGGCGAAGACCACAACCTGTTACCCCCTAATCAAGGCGATGTCGCCGCCACCGCCGTCACCCGCCAAACCTGGAAAGCGGCACCGGCCCTGCCACCAACCGCACGCGAGAAGGTGCATTTTAGCTGGCCGTTAGCCGCCGATGAAAGCATCGACACCCAACAGCCCAGCCACCAAACGCGCAGTAAAAGTTACCGCATGCTGGTCGAAAGCGCGGACTTCGAGAAAGGGATCGCGCTGCCGCTGGAAACCTCGCGGCCGCTGATCAAGATCTCACCGCAATTTAGCGCCGACCAATTGCCTGGCAACTATGCGGTGCAACCGCAAGACTTAATGCTCGTCAACAAAAGCGGCCAAGTTTTTCGCGGTGCGGCAGGCCTGGATCAATTGGCCGCCGCCGAAGACCTGCAGCGTGCCCACAAAAACCACTTCTCCCCCGCCACCACCATCTTCAAGCTTGCCAACGCCGTCGGTCATCAGTCCGTCTACCTGTTTGCCGAAAACCTCGACCAAGGCGAACCACGGCGTTATGTGATTCAGGTGTTCGAGAAACACGCACAGATCGCGCTCGGCCTGCAAAGCAACAGCGATACCTACTTTGCCGGTGAAGACATCTTGGTCAACACCACTTGGATTAGTGAACTCGGCAAGGTCGAAACCCAGTCCATGAGCGGTGCCCTGATTGCACCGGACGGCCGCCGATTTGACCTGAACTTCGATAGAGGATTGCAGTCGGCGCGGGTGCGTTTACCGCAAACGCTTGGTGCCGCCGCCGGGTTGTGGCGTGTCGAAGTACAAGCCGTCGGACGTGACGGTGACACCCTGATTCGTCGCGACGCCGCCACCGCGATCGCAGTCGGTGAAGCCGGCGCCCGCTTCAGCGGCGATGTGGTTGTCGCCCGTGACGGCGATTTGTTGGTCGCCGACCTGGGCATTGAAACGGCTGGTCCAGGCCGCTACGAAGCACGCGCCGTCTTATTCGGGACCGATGCCGAGGGTGGCATGGTGCCGCTGGCCGTCGCCCACGTCGCCGACCTGCTCGATCAGGGCAAACAACGCCTCGACCTCCAATTTGAATTGCCGGCGGCCACCGACGCCGGTGCGCCGTACGAACTGCGCGACCTGCGTTTGATCCACCAAAACGCGGGCAAGCTGCTGCACCGGCAAGGTGTGGGCTTGCGGTTTGATCCCGATCAACCCTAACCCACCAACTGTTGAATCTGTCCTTCTCACTTGACGCCCAAGGATTTGCCGCCGTTTTACGGCGGCTTTTTTTGGTTTGGGGCGGCAATGGAGCTCGATGCAGCCCGCGCCGGCGCCTGAGGCCTTCCCATTCGCCGGTCGCTCCCTTAAACTGAAGGGACGTTATGAAATAACAGGAACCGGGCCGTCGGCATAAGCCGAACCGGTGCCGTTGGGAACTCGAATGATAGGACGATTCACCCTACTTGGCGTGACCATGCTCGGCTGGTTTTTTGTGGCACTGCCCGCGCTGACCCTTAACGCCGGCGAAGCCTTGAGCCCGCGTATTGCCAATTACCGTATCGAAGCGCGCCTCACGCCGGAAACGCGCACCATCAGCGCGCGTCAATACCTACTGTGGCACAACCAAAGCCGCGTCGCCGTTGACGAACTTCAGTTTCACCTTTACCTCAATGCCTTCCGCCACACCCAAACCACCTTCCTCAAAGAGCGACCCTCGTCTGCGCGGCCCTATGATCGCGTTTGGGGCGGCGTCGATCTCAAAACGATTAAGGTCCAAAAAACGCGTACCGGTGTTCAGGAAGAAGTGAACGGTGCCGTAAGAGAACACATCCGCGCCGATCACAACCGCTTCGACGCGCCCCCCACACCGGAAACCTTGCTCGATGTGACAGATCGACAAAGTTTTATTCGGCCCGACGACGGTAACATTCACGATCAAACCGTTTTACGCCTGCCCTTGCCCGAGCTGCTGCCCGCCGGTGCCTCGATTTGGGTCTATTTCGAATTCGAAGCGACCCTGCCCGACCCACCGATTGCGCGTACCGGCGCCGCCGCCGACTACTTTTTTGCAGGTCAGTGGTTTCCCAAAATCGGCGTCTGGCAAAACGGCGCGTGGAACTGCCACCAGTTCCACCGTTATAGCGAGTTTTTTGCCGACTTCGGCGTCTACGATGTCGCCTTGACCGTCCCCGCCAACTACCACGTCGGCGCCACCGGTCGTGCCGCCGCGCCCAGCCAAGACCAAGCCGGCAATCTGACCTATCACTTCCAAGCCGAGGACGTTCACGACTTTGCCTGGACCGCCTCACCCGACTTCGTCGTGCACGAAGAGGACGTCGACCAAGTCCACGTCCGCCTGCTCATCCAACCGCAGCACCGCGAACAAATCGAACGCCACATGGTCGCCGCCCGTCACGCGCTACGCGCCGGCCCTGAACTGTTGGGACCCTATCCTTACGACACTCTCACCATCGTCGACCCGCACCCGGAAGCCGGCGAAACCGGCGGCATGGAATACCCAACCCTAATTACCGTCGGCACCAAACGCGGCCTGCCCAAGGGCGTCCGCGTTATGGAAGCCACCTTAATTCACGAATTCGCGCACCAGTACTTCTACCACTTGGTGGCCAGCAACGAATTTGAGGAATCCTGGCTCGATGAAGGTTTTACGTCCTACGCGGAAATGCGAATGATGCACAGTTTGTTTGGCGACACCGCACCGATGCTGGACCTCTTCGATTTAAAAGTCAGCGATCAGCACATGAATCGCGCGCAACTGATTGCCAACGGCAGTATTGACGCCATGGCCAAAAAAAGCTGGGAGTACAAGTCCTACAGTAGCTACGGCGTCAACAGCTACGCCAAACCCGCCTTGGCGTTAACTACCTTGGAACGCGTACTCGGCCGCGACACTTTTGATAAAATCCTGCGCACCTACGTCAAACAATACCGCTTCAAGCACCCCACCGCCGCTGATTTCATCGTGGTCGCCAACGTCGTCTCCGGCCGGAACTTCAACGAATTTTTTGACCAGCTTATGAATGACAACGGCGCCCTCGACTACGCCGTTACCGACGTGCGTTCGCAACCGAAGCCGGCCGTGCACGGCAAGGGCCTCGAACCCGAAAAGCAGGACAACCCCGTGTACGTTAACCGCGTCGAACTGCGCAGATTGGGCACCTTCCGCTTTCCCGTAGAAATTGAGCTGCGTTTTGCCGACGGCAGTACCAAGCAAGAGCAATGGGACGGCCGCGATTCCTGGCATCGCCTCGAATTCGAATCAACGGCCAAACTCGAATCGGCCCACATTGACCCCGACTACAAAATCCTGCTCGACATCAATTTCACCAACAACAGCCGCCGCCGCACCGCAGACAGCGACGGGGCCGACCGCCTCGCCTCGCGCTGGCTCGGCCGCTGGCAATGGCTACTCGAAGCGCTCGCGCTGTAACCGCCCACGCCAATCGCTCGTCGTTCGTATCTCTCAATAATGGAACCAACATGAACAAACCAACCGTTATCCAGGCCGTGGGCCGCGCTTTTTCACAAATTCGCCGTTACCGCATGACCATCGGTCTGCTGTTTCTGCTGAACCTAGCCACCTCGCTCACGATCACGCACCTGTTCCGCGTGGTGTTCCAATCGCACGCGGGCGATTCACACATCGACGAGCTGCCAGGCGGCTTGTTCAACGGCCACCATTTGGTCGAGCTGACCCAAAGTGAAGCCTCGGCCTTTGGCGTCCTCACCGTGGCGGTCGTCATTGGCTTCGCCCTCTTCGGCGCCGCTCAGCTTTTTCTGGCGGGCGGTGTGGCGGCGCAAGTGCACCTGGACAAAGGCGACAACCCGCGAGTTTTCTGGCGCGCCTGTGGTTTTTTCTTCCCGCGATTCATCCGCTTGGCGCTGTGGACGGCACCGCTGCTGGCGCTAATCCCGATCGCCGTCGTCAGCTTGCGCGGCGTCTTGACCCTAATTTACGGCACCAACTTCGACGACCAACTGGGCATGACCGCAGTCTACCTGCAGATGCTGCTGGTCGTCGGCCTGTTGCTTTTGCTCAAACAGCTATTCGCCTTGGCCAGGCTACAAATGGTGCGCAAGCCCGCCCGTTCGGGATTACAGAGCTTGGTCGCGGCAGTGATGTTTTGCATCCAGAAGCTGCCAACCATCGCCACTTGCCTGTTTTTGTTCACATTAATGTACGTTCTGCTGGGTTTCACCTGGATCGAGTGCCGCGCCCTACTGCCGGAACACGGCCTGCTGCTCGTCTTGATGCACCAAGTGTGGATACTGGGGAAAAAGACGCTCGACGTCGCCTTGACCCACACTGAATGCAGCTTGTTGGAGCACCATGCCGCAACCCCGCAAGTCCGCCCCGGCGGCATGCCACCGATGCGGCGCATTTACTGAGGTAAACAGCCGACCAATGTAACGTACTTGGTTCGTAGAGAACCCCGGCGGCCATGGGTCTAAGTCCTTTTTTCCTCATTTCGCCAAGAAACAAGAGGATGGGTCTACCTGCCGGCACAATAAAAGGCAAGCCCTACCTTCCGTTCCGATATTTGATAGGTGTCATCACCGTCGGTTTGCCGTCACGGCATTCTAAGGCCGGATTTTAAGTTAAGATGGTTGGACCCGTCTGGCCGGTAACTCATTGGTAGAGGCGCCTCGGCCACACACCGAGCAGCGAAGAAGGTGGTTCGATTCCATCCTGGTCGGCGGGTTTTTCTTTGGTCGGCGGATTGTCGTGCGGTTCGCGCGTAGATAGTGAAGCCATCGAAGGAGGAACGGCCGTGGCTAATTTAATGGAAAAAGCCGGGCAACCTGCCGCTTGCCATGTTGGCTATCACACGTGGCGCGACATCGTGCTCGATCTGGCGACACGCGCGGCCGAACAAGAACCCAGGGCCAGACCACTGACGCTTGTCCCCTTCAACCACCAAACCTTATCCCCGATGTTTTCCCTAGCCGGACTGCGCCTGACCGCACTGCCCGCTAACTTGACCGTTAACGGCGTGTTTGACTTGCGCCAATGCCAACGCTTGCGCCGCATTGGCGAAGGCCTGCGGGTTTACGGTGATTTGCTGATAGGAGGACGGCTGCCAGGGCCGGCGCCGTGGCTGGAACGCTGGTCGGCCGATGAGCAGCACACCCATCCCCTACAGCGCCTCAGTCGCGACATCTATGTGCCACTGCGCGCTTTGCCGAACGATGCCGAAATCGACGGCGACCTGATTCTGCGGCGTGCGCCTTTTCTGTCCGAACTGCCGGCCGGGTTTCGCGTTAACGGCGGCATCATGATCGTCGATTGCCCCAACCTGACACAGTTGCCGGACAACCTCGACCTCCACGGTGATTTGATTTTGATTTCATGCCCGAAATTAAAAGCCCTGCCCGTGAACCTAAAAGTTCACAACTTGACGGTCCTCGACTGCGGTATCACCGCCCTGCCGAAAGGCCTTTCGGTCAAAGGTAAGGTGCGCCTGCAACGCTGTCGCGATCTTGTCGACATCTCGGTGCTCAGTTTGGCGCAGGAGCGCTGGATACGCACTTTGATCGTTCAGGAATGTCCCAAGGTGATCCTGCCCAAGTGGTTGTCGGTCAGAGGAACCCTGATCCTCGACAAACTAATGCACAAGGAAATCCATACCCAATTCAGGTGTCGGCTGCTGCAGTTCAAAAACATGTCGCGCCTAAAAGCCGTGACTACAGCGTTCCATGTGAAAGAACGCGTGACGTTTCGGCATTGTCCCGCGCTGCGCTCGCTGCCCACGCAGGGCGGCAGGGCCGACCGACTGGAACTGATTGACTGCACGGCAATCACAACCCTTCCTTCGAAACTCAATGTAAACGGGACAATTGATCTGACCGGCTGCACTCGCTTCACTGCTTTCCCTGCCGACATGGTTTTCGAGGGGAACCTAAATGTCTCCGAAACCGCCCTGACCACTTTACCCAGCGGCATGAAGCAATGCCGAGTGATTTGGCGCGACCACCACATTCCGCAACGGTATTACTTCGAGTTCGATAAGGTCGACCCCCTTGAAATCTTGCGCGAGGCCAATGCCGAAGTGCGCCGTTTGGTGTTCGAAAAAATGGGCGCGAAAACCTTCTTTGCCGGCGCCCCTCACCGGGTGCTCGACCAAGATCGCGATACCGGCGGTGTGCGCCGGCTGCTGTCTTTTCAGCTTTCGGCAAACCGAACCTTGATGTTTCTGCATTGTTTTTGTCCGTCGACAGGACGTCAATATTTGTTGGGCCTGCCACCAACCATTAGAACCTGCCACCAAGGCGCGGCCTGGCTGGCCGGTTTTGACAACCCAGACGATTACAAACCTACCCAGGAAACCTAAAACCAACAAAAGTAAATCAGGCTGGAACGGCGTTGGCACCGACCAACCAGCCGCATTTATGGTTTTTTCCCAATGCACGTATAATAAATTTGCCCAATGTGCTTGTAACTCATTGGTAGAGACTCGATGTCTTGGCGAGACATTATGAGAGGAAGGTGGTTCGATTCCACCCAGGCCATTGGGTTTTTTTCCTATTGAATCCACCAACAGGGTCGCCATTGCTTTTTTTGCGATTGATGTTTTTCGACCACCGTTTTAGCCGGTGTCTTACGCGTAACTTTGTATCGGGGATGAAACGCGGTTATTTCACATGCAGGCCGCGCTTTGCATCCCACCAAGAGAACCGACTGGCGAGATCATCGTCAGGCCACTTATTCGTGTATGATGATTAGGCCCAATGTGCTTGTAACTCATTGGTAGAGGCTTATTACCTTGCAAAGGTAACTCGAGCGGAAGGTGGTTCGATTCCACTCAAGCCATTGGGTTTTCCCTTTTGTCATAGCACCTGCCCCTAAACAATGGCTTAAGGAGATCAACATGACCTTATACCGCCACGGTGATGTGTTAGTTCAAGCGTGCGAAGAGGAACCCGATACGACCCGCCTTCGACCCGTTCGCGGTATGGTGTTGGCCGAAGGTGAAGCAAGCGGCCACCGTCATCGCTTCCTCGAGCGGAGAGCGGTAAAACTGTACCGCGACGTTTCTGGAGAATGCTACGTCCACGTCATCGCCGAAACGGCCACCTTGGTTCACGAGGAACACGCCCCGATCACGCTTTGTGCCGGTTGGTACCGATATTGGCACCAGCAGGAATACACAACCACTGAAAACGGTCGCAGGCGCATCCATCGTATTGTTGACTAAGAGAACCACCATGAAAACCGAAAACACAAAAAACCGGTCGGAAAAGGTGCGCCGTCAGGACTTGTTGGCTATGCTGGCCGAAATCGCCGCCGGCGAATGCTTGCCGCCGGAACCCGAGCGTTTCGAACGCCTGATTGCCAAAATTTACAAGCAGACGCGCAAAACGCGCCGCAAACAGGCGGCCGCCAATCGCGACGAGGACACGCGCGCCTTGCAACGCCGCCAAGCCAAAGCCGACCGCGAACGCAACCGACGCGAGGAACGTGCGCTGATCGACGCCACCATCATGAGTGCCATCCACGACGGCACGGCGGTCGAACAAGAAACGCAGGGCGAAAGCCCAGGCCGCACGGCGCGTATGCGACCCTGTTACACCTGTCCCAACCGCTACGATCAGGTCGACAGCTTTTACCACATGCTGTGCCCGGAATGCGCGGCGCTTAATTTGGCGCAGCGCACCAAAAGGGTCGATTTACATGGACGGATCGCGTTGGTCACCGGCGGCCGCATTAAGATCGGTTACCAAACCGCGCTTAAACTTCTCCGCAATGGCGCTCGCGTGGTGGTCACCACCCGTTTTGCGCGCGATGCCGCTTTGCGTTACCAAGCCGAAGCGGACTTCGCCACGTGGGGCGACCGCCTCGAGATTTTTGCCCTCGACTTCACCAATCTGCCGGCGGTGTGCCGTTTCGCCGACACCATGAACACGCACCTGCCGCATTTGGACATTTTGATTAACAACGCGGCGCAATCGGTCCGGCGCCAAACCGCCTTCTACCAAAAGGAAATTGCCTTGGAACGCGGCGCGCTCGAAGCCTTGCCGGCGCCGGCCCAAGCCTTATTGGGCGACTGGGATCGCGACAATCGACCGGCCACGCCTTTTGCCTTGCCGCCGCATCCCGTTGCCGAACCAAACAACAACCTCGAAGCCCCCATTACCGAGGTCGACGTCGACCGCCACGGGCAACCGATTGACCGACGCGAGCAACACAGTTGGACCTACCGTTTGGACGAGGTACCACCTGGCGAATTGGTTGAGGTGTTGTTTGTGAACAGTGCAGCACCCGCGATGCTGACCGGCCGCCTCAAACCGCTGTTGCGGCGTTCACCGGCACAGGACCGTTATGTGGTCAATGTCGGCGGTCTCGACGGCCGTTTCCACAGCTACAGCAAAAACGAAAAACATCCGCATGTGAACATGTCGAAGGCGGCGCTAAACATGATGACGCGCACGGTGGCGCAGGACTGGGCCCGTGCCGGCATCTACATGACCAGCGTCGATACGGGCTGGGTCAGCCACGAGGGCCCTTACGCCACTTTGGAAAAATTGGCGGAAAAAGGGTTTCGCCCACCACTCGACGAAGAGGACGGCGCGGCGCGCATTCTCGATCCGGTTTTTCGCGGCTGCAGCAACGAACCCGAACACCTATTCGGCGTGTTGTTGCGCAATTACGATGTGACCTTGTGGTGAAATCGCAGGCTTAATTACTGGCGCGGTAACGAGGATCGTCGTGCCGCAGGTCGCCACCCAAGTAAGGTTTGAATAAAAGCTCAAAGGTGGCGCCTTCGCCTTTGCCTTCACTAAAGACTTTCATTTCGCCACTCATCGATTCAATCGCCTTCATACAGTAATGCAAGCCATAACCGTGGCCGTATTTTTTCGTGGTAAAGCCGTGTTGGAAAATTTCATCCACATCAGTAATCCCTTCACCGGAATCGGTAATACGAAAGAAGGGAACAGCCTCACCCAAGGTGCCGGTTTCAATGACCAATCGCCGCTCTTCAACATTATCCATGGCTTCGACGGCGTTTTTAATGAGGTTTACCAAAACGTGGACCAGCACCGCTTGGTGCGCCATGATTTGGATATCACATTTAAACTCAACCTGTAACTTGACGCCGCGCTCGTCGATGAGATCTTTCTGAACGGCCAAGCTCTCCTCAACAGCGATGTCGAGATTCACGGCCAACAGACTTTTCTTTTCCTTGGAATAGTATTGCTGTGTCTCAATGATGTCTTTCATGAGAGAGATTTTCTTCTCAGCATTATCGAGTTCGTCAACCACATCTTCGTTTTCTTTTTGGAGCAGGTTACCCAAATGCTGATAGTACTGTAAAAGCTGTTCGCCTTTTTCATCTTTGGCAAAGAACTCGGACAGGTTGGCGCTGTTTTCTTCCAAAATACGGTTGGCTTTAAGCAACCCGTTCAAACGCGACCCGTTGACAACGCGACCAATGTTCTTCATCGACACGTTCATACTATTGAGAATGTTGCCAATGTTGTGCAGCACCGAGGTGGCGAACTTGGCCTTACCGGCGGCCCGTGCGTTGGTGCGTGCTTCTTCCTGAGCGGCGCGCAACTGGCGCGTGGTGAACAACAACTGTAGATGGGTATGCACGCGGGCAATTAATTCAGCGCGCGAAATCGGCTTGGTCATGTAATCGTTGGCGCCTGCTTCCAAGCCGGCCACCAAATCGGAGACCTGATTCTTCGCAGTTAACAACAGCACAGGCAATTCGTGCGGTCCGAATTCCTCGCGAATGCGGCGACAGACCTCAATGCCGGACATTTGCGGCATCATTACATCGAGCAATACCAGGTCAAACGTTTGCTCGGATTCAATCAGGGCAACAGCTTCGGCGCCACGCGTCACTTTGGTAACCTGGAAGCCGGTTAAGTGCTGCTCCAGCACGCGCAGGTTGACGGCGTCGTCATCAACGGCAAGGATCTTAAAGGATTGAGGTTCCAGCGCGGAGAGGCGACGGGTGAGATTGGCACCGGCCTCACCGGCGACGGCTTCAACCACTTCGCCGGTATCATCGGCCATGTCGAGCGGCTTAGCGACACCGACCTCAAACCCTTCGAGCGGCAACGGCTCGGCATGAGACAGCGGCACTTTAAACCAAAACTGCGAACCCTCACCGGGCTTGGAACGCACGCCGATCTCGCCGCCGTGCAAGCTCACAATGTCGCGCGAGATGCTGAGACCCAGTCCGGTCCCGCCGTAATCGCGACGCTCGGAACCGTCGCCTTGCTGGAACGGCTCGAAAATGCCTTCTTGCTGCTCGGACGAAATGCCGGGGCCTTGGTCGGCGACGGAAATGCGCATCCAGTCGTCTTCAACCATGGCCGAGATGGTAACTTGCCCGCGCTCGGAAAACTTGACGGCGTTACCCACCAAGTTAATTAAAACCTGCTGGATACGGTACTCATCCACCTTAATCGCGGCAATGCCCTTGGGTAATTCGTTGACCAAGTTCAGGTCTTTATCGCCAACCAGCGGCTCAATCACCTGCAGCACCAGCGCCACCAAATCGTGGGGGCTGATCGATTTGGGGTAAAGCGCCAAATCGTTGTTGCGCAGGCGTGAAAAGTCGAGCAAGTCGTTAATGAGTTGCGCCAAACGCTGACCGCTATACAACACAATCTGTAAGTTGCGACGCGCTTGTTCGCCTAGCTCGCCGCCGACGCCGCGCAACAGGTTTTCAACCAAACCAATAATACCGTTCAGCGGTGTGCGCAGTTCGTGAGAGGTGTTCGCAAGGAACTCGTCCTTCATACGATTGACTTTGCGCAGCTCGTTAACCATGCGCTCGCGGGCGCGCTCCTCTTCAATGCGGTGGCGATGTAAATCGCGTAACTCGTTGACATATTGAAGGGTTTTCTGGATGGTCGCCTTCAAATCGGCGTACTGGATCGGCTTACTAATGAAATCAAAAGCGCCGCCGTTCATGGCTTTACGGATGTTAACCATGTCGCCGTAAGCCGTCACCATCACGGTCGCCAGCAGCGGAAAACGCTGGCGAATTTTGGACAGCAAGGTCAAGCCGTCCATGTCGGGCATGCGGATATCGCTTAGAACCAGATCAAACTGGTCGTCTTCGTCAAGTTTTTCCAAAGCTTGACGCCCGTTGTAAACGAACGTGAAGGAAAAGATCTTGTTGCGGGTTTCCTTACGAAACATCTGGCGGAAAAGGACTTCCAAATCCGGCTCATCATCAACAACCAGAATACGCGCCGGTTTGGTCTCCAGATCAAGTTCTTGGGGAGAAGATGCACTTTGATCTAAGTTATCGGTACTCATACTGGACTACCCAACCCCTTCACCACACCTCACCAGGGGTGAGAAAAAAATAACATCGAAGGAAAAGGCATGTTTCGTCGACCGCAAACACGCTTCTCCGAGAACCCGGCGTCGACCGAGAAAAAGAACGTCAAGTCTAACGAAAAACTCCACCAAATGCCCATAGAGGAACCGGCGGCTCCGTTTCATTCGTGACAACTTCACAGCCGCTAAAGGTGTAAGTCCACGCCTTTACAAGCATTTTCATGCAGTCTACCAGATATACGGGCCCGTGGCGCAGGAAAAATAGCACAAAAGGGAATTTGCCAACCAGTCGGCAGGCCGCTCCGCCGCAGGGAAAATGAATGTAGCCGCGATTTTTCAAGTCGCAGTGCGTCAGCGCCCCCTTTTTCGCCACATCGCGTCACCAACCTAAACACCACAAAACAAACAATCTACATCAATCTAACATTTCCCTAACGCATTTTCCCCAAAAAACTTCTTGACAGCACTTCCGCGCTTGACCCATCATGGCGGCCAAGAAGAATACCTTTCCATCACCCTTTCGGTGGTGGTTTTTGACTGCTTGTCCCCTGGAGTTTTTCCATGTTTTCCCAACGTTCTATCGTGATTATCGTGGTCGTGGTGATTAGCCTACTTTTTTAGGCGCGGACGCAGTCTACCCACTTGACGAAACCCGCGCCCCTCACGGAAGCGCGGGTTTTTTGCTTTTAGGCCCCTTTTAAATCCTTCGGAGTTTCACATGATCGGCACCAACCTAATCGGCATCAACAACCTATCTGTTCCCGTTGCTTCCGTCCTAGGTCTAGCTGTATCCACTGTCGTCGACGTGATTAGCGTCGTCGTCGTGGTGATTATTGTGATTAGCAGCGCGGGGCCACCCGGATAAGCAGCATACCAACCGCTTACCAGAAAGGCCCCGCACCTCACCGAGGTACGGGGCCTTTTCTTTTTTCCCCCTTCTCATTTCCCCACCCAATCCCCCCAGGAGGTTCCCCCATGACTCAGTCCCCTTCCCCCGAGGACAACCAAGAGTCGGCCGGCGCGTCGCAGCGGCCCCATCGCAGCGACGCGATCAAAAAAGGAATCGCTCGTGCACCGGCCCGCGCCATGCTCAAGGCAACCGGTCTCAACGACGAGGATCTTAGAAAACCCTTGATTGCGGTCGCGAATACGTGGACCGAAATCACGCCCTGCAACTACCACCTGCGCGAACTGGCCGATCATGTCAAAGAAGGCATTCGCGCGGCGGGCGGCACGCCGATCGAGTTCAACACGGTGGCGGTCTCGGACGGCATCACCATGGGCACGGAAGGCATGAAGGCCTCACTGATCAGCCGCGAAATCGTAGCCGACAGCATTGAGTTGGTGACCAAGGGTCACTTCTTCGACGCGGTGATTGCGATTGCCGGCTGCGACAAGACGTTGCCAGGTGCGACCATGGCGCTCGCGCGGCTCAATTTGCCGTCCGTTCTGCTGTACGGTGGTTCGATTCACGCGGGTCGCTGGAACGGCAAAGACGTCACCATCCAAGACGTGTTCGAAGGCGTCGGCGCTTGCCTCTCCGGCAAGATCAGCGAAGCCGAGCTTCACGACCTGGAAAACAAAGCCTGCCCCGGCGCGGGCGCCTGCGGCGGCCAGTTCACGGCCAACACCATGGCGACGGCGCTGACGGTGATGGGTTTATCACCGTTGGAGCTGAGTGAGGTGCCGGCCACGGACGAACGCAAAGCCGAAGCGGGCCGCAAAGCAGGCGCACTGGTCATGGATTGTTGGCAAAAGAACCTGTGTGCCCGCGACCTGATCACACGCGCTTCTTTGAAGAACGCGATCACGTCGGTCGCGGCGACGGGTGGCTCGACCAACGCGGTGCTGCACTTCCTGGCAATTGCCCGCGAAGCCGGCGCGGCCTTCACGCTCGACGACTTCGACCGCATCGCAGCCGAAACCCCTGTCTTCGTTGACCTTAAGCCAGGCGGCCGGTACACGGCACCCGATCTGGAAAAGGCGGGCGGCACGCGTTTGGTGTTGCAACGCCTCAAGCAGGCCGGCTTGCTGGAAGACACCCCTAGTGTCAGCGCCGACTCCCTGCACGCGGCTTGCGACAGCGCTCGCGAAACGCCCAACCAACCGGTCGTATTGAGCGCGGACAAACCGCTCAAACCACGCGGCGGCTTTGCCATCCTCAAAGGCAGCTTGGCACCGGAAGGTTGCGTCATCAAACTCTCGGGTCACAACCGCAAACGCCACGAAGGTCCGGCCCGTGTGTTCGACACGGAGGAAGCGGCCTTCCAAGCTATTTCCGACGGTGCCGTGCAAGCGGGCGACGTGATTGTGATTCGTTACGTGGGACCACGCGGCGGTCCCGGCATGCCGGAAATGCTGGCGGTGACGGCGGCATTAATTGGCGCAGGCCTCGGCGATTCGGTTGCCCTGATCACGGACGGTCGTTTCAGCGGTGCGACACACGGCTTCATGATCGGGCACGTAGCCCCGGAAGCAGCGGTCGGCGGTCCGATCGGTTTGATTCGCGACGGTGACCCAATCGTCATCGATGTCGAACAGCGCAGTTTGGACGTGCAAGCCGACCTGGATCCCAGACGCGCGCACTGGCAACCCAAAACGCAAAAACCGGCACCGGGTGTGTTCAGCAAATATGCCGAACGCGTGGGCTCGGCCTCGTTCGGTGCCATGACGGTTTAAGTGTTCCCCCCTGTCGCGCGGACCGCTACCCCGAGCGGTCCGACGCCCTAAACCCCAACCCCCCCCAACGTGTCGATCACGAATTATTAGGCCCGCCGCAATAGGCGGCCACCGAGAAAAGAGGAGCAACAACATGACCAAGATGTATCGCGAGCAGGATGTCAATCGAGAAGTCTTTGAAGGTAAGACCACAACGGTCCTGGGCTACGGTAGCCAAGGCCGCGCCCACGCGCTAAACCTGCGTGAAAGCGGCTTCAAAGTACGCCTCGGCTTGCGACCCGAAGGCCGCTCATGGAAAAAGGCGCAAGCCGATGGCTGGGAACCGATGCCCCCTGGCGAAGCGGTTGTCGGCGCCGATTTAGTTGCGATCCTCGTTCCCGACATGGCGCAAGCCGCGCTTTACAAAGATTATGTGGCGCCCAACCTTAAGCCAGGCGCCGCGCTTCTGTTCGCCCACGGCTTTAACGTTCACTTCAAACACATCGAGCCGCCCAAAGAAGCCGACGTCATCATGGTCGCCCCTAAAAGCCCTGGTGACTTGGTGCGACGCCAGTATCAAGAAGGTCGCGGCGTGCCCTGCTTGATCGCCATCGACCAAGACGCGAGCGGCCAAGCCTTTGATCGGGCCTTGGCCTACGCCGACGGCTTGGGCGGCACCAAAGCGGGCGTATTGCAAACGACGTTCGCGGAAGAAACTGAAACCGATCTGTTCGGCGAGCAAGCAGTCCTGTGCGGCGGCGTCACCGAATTGATCCGTTACGGTTACGAGACATTGGTAGAAGCGGGTTACCAACCGGAAGCAGCCTACTTCGAGTGCCTGCACGAGTTGAAGTTAATCGTGGATCTGATCTACGAAGGCGGCTTTACCAAAATGCACGAGTTCGTCAGTGAAACAGCCAAGTACGGCGACCTGACACGCGGACCCCGCGTGGTTGACGCTTCGGTCAAAGCCAACATGAAAGAGGTTTTGACGGAAATCCAAAACGGCACCTTTGCCAACGAGTGGCGCGATGAAAACGCGCAGGGTTTACCACGCTACAAGGAGCTGCTGAACGCGGACTTGGATCACCCGATTGAAAAAGTCGGCAAAGAGTTACGCGCGGCAATGGCATGGTTAAAACCTCAGATGGAGGGGGCCAAATGAGAGGAGCCGATTTCGTGGTCAAAGCACTCGAACGCGAAGGGGTCGACTTCGTGTTCGGTTATCCGGGCGGCGCGATCATGCCCGTCTACGATGCTTTGGTTGAGGCCAAGTTCAAACACGTGCTGGTACGCCACGAACAAGGGGCGGCGCTGGCGGCGGATGGGTACGCGCGCGCAAGCGGCAAGGTCGGCGTCTGCCTAGCGACCTCCGGCCCCGGCGCAACCAACCTGGTCACGGGCATTGCCAATGCCTTCATGGACTCGGTGCCCATCGTCGCGATCACCGGCCAAGTGCCCACCCACTACATGGGCACGGACGCGTTTCAAGAAACCGACATGCTGGGCGTCACCATGTCAATCGTCAAGCACAGTTTCTTGCCACGCAGCCCTGAAGACCTGTTCTGGATGTTGCCCGAAGCGTTTCGGGTAGCGCGCAGCGGCCGGCCCGGCCCGGTCCTGATCGACATTCCCAAGGACGTTCAACTGGCGATGATCACCATGCCGGAAGCCCCGACGGAGCAAGACAAAGCGGACGCGTCACCGGATCCGGCGGCGCTGGCGGCGGCGGTTGAACTGCTCGAGGAGAGCGAACAACCGATCATCTACGCGGGGGGCGGCATCGGCATGGCCGGTGCACTCGACGCCTTTCGCGAGTTTGTCGAGGCGACCCGCATTCCGGTGGTCACCACCCTGAAAGGGATCGGTAGCCTCGACGGCCAACACGAGCTCAACCTCGGCATGCTCGGGATGCACGGCCTAAAAGCGGCCAACTTGGCGGTGCAAGAGAGCGATCTCTTGATCGTCATCGGCGCCCGCCTCGACGACCGTGCCACCGGCAAACTGGACACCTTCGCGCCCCGCGCCAAACTAATCCATCTCGATATCGACCCCGCCGAGTTGGGCAAGTTACGCCGCCCGGCGGTGGCGGTGCGCGGCAACCTCACCGAAAGCTTGAACGCCCTGCGCGCACCCATTGCCATTCGCAACTGGCGCACGCGTTGCCTGACCCGCAAAGCGGAAACAGCATGGGACTACAACGCACCCGGCGAAGACATTTACGCCCCGCGTTTGTTGCGCTTGCTGACCGAACGCAGCGGTCCCAAAACCATCATTAGCTGTGATGTCGGCCAACACCAAATGTGGGTCGCGCAACATTGCAACTTCACCGAACCCTATCAGCACCTGACCAGCGGCGGCCTCGGCACCATGGGTTACGGCCTGCCGGCGGCCATCGGCGCCTGGTTGGCCCGCCCCGATCACGAAGTCATCGTGGTGAGCGGCGACGGTTCGATCATGATGAACATTCAGGAGCTAGCCACCCTCAACCGCTACGGCATTCCCATCAAAATTCTGCTGCTGGACAACAGCCACCTCGGCCTGGTGCGCCAATGGCAGGAACTTTTCTTCGAGGAACGCTTCAGCGAGGTCGACCTCTCCGACAACCCCGAGTTCATTCAGGTCGCGGAAGCCTTCGGCATTCGCGGCATGAAAATCGAACACAAGCACCAGGAAGAAGAGGGTCTGGAAGCACTGCTTCAAGCGAAAGGCCCGTTTTTCCTCCACGTTGCCATTCACCCCGAAACCAGCGTTTGGCCACTGGTACCGCCTGGCAAATCCAACGCCGATATGATGGAAGGAGCAAAGTCATGAAAGTCTTTATGCAGTTGAAGTTGTTTAATCGCGAAGGAAGTTTGGAACGTGTGCTCGGCGTCGTTCGCCTGCGCGGCTTCCAAGTCACGGAAATGGCCGCGCACCAGCCCGGCGACAGCGAAACCCTCGACGTCACGCTTAAGCTGAACGGTCAGCGGGAGAGCGAAAACCTCAAGCAACAGCTCGATAAATTGTACGACGTCGAGCATGTTGAGATGTTCATCATGGCGCCGGTCAAAAGCGCGGTCATGTCGAACTTCAGCCGGCAACCACTGGCAGCGGCAGGTTAAGCCCCTTTTTCGTCACGAGCAGCACCTCAGAATCTAAGCCAAGACAGGTTCCCTACATTATATATATGTAGGGAATCCTGACTTTGCCTCATTTTGCTCCTCAAGGAAGCGGAGCCGCGTCTGGCCCGGCACGGGGTTTGGGCTCGGCACGACTTCGCTTCTTTTCACTTAACACCCCTCACCAAACCTGGCGCGCCTGCGCGCGGGCAACACCCCGATAGGAACACAAGCTATGAAAGCCGGCGCCTACCTTGAAAAAATTCTCGCCTCGCGCGTTTACGAAGCGGCGAAGGTCACGCCGATCAGCCCCATGCGGCGACTATCAGCAAGTCACCACAACAACATTTTGCTTAAGCGAGAAGACCAGCAACCTGTTTTCTCGTTTAAGGTTCGCGGCGCCTACAATAAAATTGCCGCGCTGGATCCCGCCCAGCGCGCACGCGGTGTGATTGCCGCCTCGGCCGGAAACCACGCCCAAGGCGTCGCCCTTGCCGGCCGCAAGCTCGGCCTGCCCGCCATCATCGTCATGCCCAGCGCGACGCCGACAATTAAAGTCGATGCGGTGCGCGCCCTCGGCGCCGAAGTCATGCTGGTCGGCGAAACCTTTGAAGAAGCCGCCGCTTACGCCCACGCGCTAAGCGAGGAACGCGGCATGACCTTCGTCCACCCTTACGACGACCCGCTTGTCATCGCCGGCCAGGGCACCGTCGCCATGGAACTGTTGCAACAACTTTCCGAACCGATGGACGCGGTCTTTGTCCCGGTCGGCGGCGGCGGCCTCATCGCCGGCGTGGCCGCCTGCTTGAAGCAAACACGACCTGAAACGCGCATTATCGGCGTCGAACCCGAGGACAGCGCTTGCCTGCATGCGGCTTTGGCCGCGGGCGAACGCGTTACACTGCCCCAAGTCAATATCTTTGCCGAAGGCGTCGCCACCACCTCAATCGGCGTCGAGAACTTCCGCTTGGCACAACTGTTTGTCGACGAAGTGATCACGGTGAACACCGACGAAATCTGCGCCGCCGTAAAAGATATCTTCGACGACTTGCGCTGTATTGCCGAACCTTCCGGAGCAATTGCGCTCGCCGGGATTAAAAAGTACATCGCACGTGAGCAAGCCGAGAACCGGAATTTAGTCGGCATCTTAAGCGGTGCCAATGTCGACTTCCACCGCTTGCGCCACGTGTCCGAACGCAGCGAAATGGCAGAACGAAGTGAGGCCGTGCTCGCGGTTCAAATCCCAGAAGAGCCCGGCAGTTTTTTGAGTTTTTGCGAAGCGCTTAACCACCGCAACTTAACCGAGTTCAATTACCGCTACCAAGCACGCGCACTCGCCACCATTTACGTCGGTGTCCAAGTGAAGTCACCCCAAGAGACCGGCCCCTTCCTGTGCCGCTCACTCGGCGAGCAGGGTTATCACGCCTGCGACTTAAGCGACAACGAGATGGCCAAAAACCATCTGCGCCATATGATTGGCGGGACCGCACCGGACTTAACCGACGAGCGCCTGTTCCGCTTCCAGTTCCCGGAACGACCGGGCGCTTTGCGCAAGTTCTTAACGGAGCTGGGCGCCCGCTGGAACATCTCACTGTTCCACTACCGCAACCACGGCGCGGCGTATGGCCGCGTTCTGGCCGCGTTCCAAGTACCCAACGACGAACAGGATGCGTTCCGAGCCTTTTTGAATGACTTGGGTTACGCCTATTGGGAAGAAACAGACAATCCCGCCTACCAACTGTTCCTGGCGGCCCCTCTGGAGAACTGCCAAGCGGCCGCCTCCTGAGGTCACCTTTCTTTGACACGCTCGTTTTCAACGGGGTCACGCGTGCCAACGCGCGACCCCGTTTTTTTTTGGCCGCCGACCACTGCAAAGCGCAGCCGGCAACAACAAAACGCAAGCACAGCACAAACCAAGACCGGCCAACTTTCCCGAACTCTTTTTTTTTCGCGAAAGGCCGCAAAAAAGAGTACACAGGGCGCAAACCTGTTAGACCAGCCGGCCAAAATCAGCAAAATCGCGAAAAACCAGCCCGCTTTATTGACTTTTACTCAATTAAACACAGCACAAGCATCAACTAACGTGCTTTTTGGTGACCCAGCGCACACCCCAAAGCACCGCACCTTATTGCCTCACAAAAAAACATTTTTTACATTCACATTTTCCTAACACACGCAGTTTCGCCCATTAAGAGCTTGCGGCACAAGCCGGCAAAGCCGAGCATTTTCGAATGAACACCAATTCACCCACTATTGTAGTACAGCGTGTTACAGAGCCGTTACACAAGCGCAACCCGCGCCGGCAAGCCGGCATCGCACCTGCAATTATGTCTTCCCGTCACGCGGACAAGCCACAACGACGATAGTGGCACACACGTGACAAGACACAGACTTCTATAGTATGTGTCACACGACCGAACGTTACCTCGCCGAACACCGTCTGATTCATCATCAGTGACGACTCGGTGAAATACGTCGCGCTCTCAGGACCCTATTCTATGAACGCCAGAGGCGTTGTGAGACCCGACAGGAAACGTCCGGCCTATCCTAAAACACGCCACGAACACGCTTATATACAACACCTTAAGCTGACCTCGGGACGTGCCTCGGTTTTAAACAAACAACATCGGCCTCGGCCGAGTCGCCGCCTTATGCTTCCGTTTAAGGCAAAAGTGTCTGGATGTAACCCATGAATGCACTTCACATTATCCAAACATTTTAGCGATTTGTTTTTTAAAACAACAAGCTCGCAAAAAAACTGAATACACAGCATCGTTCATTCATTTTTATGTTACACAGGAGAATGCTACCATGAATTCCAAAAACGTTTTTAAAATTGCCGCCTTCGCTCTGATCGCCTCCCTCGCACTGAACACTTTCGCTCAAGACAACAACGACTTGGTCGACTACCCCACGCTTCGCACCGCATTGAACCAAGACGCTTTGGTTATCAACGCTTACAACACTTGCTTGCAAGAAGGCCACAAACTCAACCAAATCAACGTTGACCCCGTGTACTACGTCATGCAACCTACCGGCGACCACTTGGCTTTCACCGTAACGATTGTTATGAACAAGCGCGTTGGCGGTAACTTTTCTTTGGAAACCGAATACGTCCACATGGTCGTACAAGTATACGGCGACGGCGAAGGCAACCTGACCGCCAAAGAAATCAACATCAAGCGCAGCACCGTTTACTAAACAACGCTTTTCGCTTCTGCTTTACATGAAAAACCCGGGTCCACGACCCGGGTTTTTTTGTTTTACCAGGTTTTGCTGATCAACAAAGTCACGCGACCGTCGTGAATCGAGGATTCCCAACTGGTGTCGGTGTAACCTAACTCAAAATCGAGTGCCCACAACTGCTTGGAAAGCGCGAGTTTATAGTCGTTGCGGTCTTGACCCTGATCGAAATCAAAAAGTCCGGCGTGCAGGCCCAACCCAAAACCCTTCGGCAGGTCAAAGCTAAGACTGCCGTCGAGGTAACTGTTCTCGTTGTTGTAATCGTAGAAGTACTTGGCAGCAAATATTTTATAGCCCATGCCCAGATAAGCTTCGTCCACGTCGCTATTGTCGGGAAACACGTAGCTGATGTGACCGATATCAAAGCTAAAGCCAGAATCCAATTCACGCGTGAAGCCGCCGTAAAGGTCGATTTCTACGTCGCGCTCTTCGCCGAACTTCACATTGGAAGCCCAAGTACCGAGGTAAAGGCCGTTAGTAAACGCGTAATCGAGACCGCCTTGAATAGCGAACTCTTCGTTGGTCTGCGACTCACCACGCCAAACGTAGTCGGGCGTAAGACCGAGGTTTACACTAAAATCGCCGTAACCGAGCAGGGGGAAGCTCACCAAGGCGATCATCAAAAAGGACGGGGATTTCCAGGCAACATTCATGTTCGTCTCCTTAGGGGGAAATGGGGAAATGAATGCCCTGGTCGTGGGTTAATAACCTGATGATGAAAATTAAAATATCAAAAGAAGCGGCGAGAAAACCAGCAAAAAAGACGGATAACTGTTTTTTTACGCGATAACGCAAGCTACCGCAGGCACATAGCAACGGGGAAGAAGGGCACAAAAAAAGGCACCCTCGCGGCCGGCGGCCAGGGGTGCCTTTCTCGTGTAACAGGTTCGCGGCGCGTTTAAATAGCGATCATCTCTTCTTCCACCAACCCTTTGACCACAATCAACGACTTGTCGTCGAAGTGGAAATAAGGCGTCTCCTTAATGGCGTCAAGCACATGGCCGACAATCAGCGAAGGCCCCATGCCGGCGGCCAGGTAAGGCTGCAGAAAGTGACAGAAGGACTGCACATCGGGATCGTTTTGCACGAGAATTTCCGCGGGATCCATTTGGTAAAGATCGAACTCGGAGATGTTTTCCATATCGGTGTTCTCGGGATAACGGAAAAAACCAATCGGCTCGTTGGGCGCCCCCAAAGCCGGACAAAAATCCTCATAACACTCGGACTCAAAGCAACCGTCGGTGGCAAGAATCAAGTAATCGCCAGGGTGCAATGAGACGTGGTGCGGCACGTACGGTTTGTAAAAAGCGTCGCTGTGGGAGAAATAACCCAAGGGCGGGCCACTGTTGGGCTCGAGGTAGATGAAGCGGTTCTGGGCGGCACTGTAATAGAACACCGGCAACCCAGTACATACGAAGTTAAAGTCACCGGTATCGACGTGGAACTGACCGTGTAAACCCACGGCACCGCGCGTGCGCGTGGCGCGACTGGGATTGGTGCTTTTGACCAGTTCCTGAGTGAGCGGGCCTTTAAGCAACTCGTTTAGTTCAGTAAAGATGTGGTTTTCAATGCGACGGCGGTCGCGGATGTGGGCATCCAAAATGTTAAGCAACAACCCGCGAATGTGGCCGGACAAAAAGAAAGCGTCATAGCCGTGGTTGGCGGTATCAAAGATCGACAATCCCACTTCTTGGGTAATCGAGCCGGTTTCGGTTAAAGGCTCGTAGTCGAAACCGACCACAAAGTCGCCGCCGATGCTGACATGGTTGGGAATGTCGCAAGCAGCCAGCATGGGCTCGAGATCGTACTCGACCCCGCCCAGCACAGCGGTGTTGGTGTTGCGCGTCTGACCGGCAAACTCAAAGGCGCCTTTCCGAAAACCGAAATTCATTTTGTAGGCGTTAAAGCGGTTTAGGTAATCGCGCAAGAATTGACTTAAAAAGACCGTTTCCATGGGTTTCAACTGCGTTTCCATTTGTTGACCAAGTTCTAATAAACTAGCTAACGTTGCCATAGTTTTCCTCGATAGTCCACACGGTTATGACCGAACCGGGGAGCTGTTCACCACGTTTTTGCGATCAGCAGTCACTCAAGGACCGCTGGGGAAGGCCTCACAAAACGTGTCGTTATTCACCAAGATTGATTGTTGCGAATCAAGTAATCGCGGTTGTCGCCAGGCGGGAGAAACCCAAAAACCCCCGAACCATGACACCCCCAAGAATACGATTAATTAACCCAAAATGTTTGTGATTTTCGCGTCATTCCGACGTCTTTTTCACCACTCTCACAATCGTTCCATCCTTTTGAATTGGGCCGCGCGAGCAGACGTCGCCTTGCCGGCGAAACCCCCTCTTCTTTGTAAGCAAACCCCATGCACAAACCGTTTAAGACGAACCGGCCACGCCCGATTGAGGCGGAAACCACGGCTTGAAGGGGCCGGCCACCAGGAACCCTGGCCGATCAGGACCGACCTCTGCCGTCCACAACCCAGTTTGGCGGGCGGACGCTCGGTCGAGAATGTGCCGCACAAGGCTGATTTCGTCGGCGCCACGGCACAGCCGGTTTGCGCGTCACGCGAAATCCATTCTTTAACCTAAATGGAGCGATTCTCGACAAGGCCGACGCCCACTTTAGGCTGGAGGATCGGTTCGCCGGCCAAGCCGACACCGATATGCGGTCGAGCGCAGCACCGAATGGATCGCAACGGGCTGACTCGAAATAAAAAAAGAAGTCGGCGAGGGTGAGAACAGGTCGAAGCCCCATAGTCACCCGCGACGAAAGGCAGTCTACCCGAAGAACAAAGCGCTTGACAGACTTTTCTCGATCAAGCCAAAACTTTCGTGACCTGGCTCATGCAGCGCGTCTCAGGAATGCCTTTTCAAAACTAAGCCTTTTGCTTACCAGGCTTTTAGAAGGGTTAAGGTGGCTGTCAAAGGCAATCTAAATCACACAACTTCACTTCTTTTTACTTTTTCAACGAACAACAAAATCTCTTATCAAATAGCAACCTCAACTTATGTGGAGAATACGTCTGCTCTGCGCGTTTTCGGTGAATGAATCATCAAGCAATGGTGATTTTTCACAAAAAACGCCGTCTCCGCGCGCTTTTGCGCCGCGTCCCCCCGCCATGGCGTTAACACCAAAACATTTCCGCTCAACCACCTGGTGTGAGGCTTACGCAGCAGCGCTTAGCGGCGAAAGCATTTTTCCATCCCAAAAACCTTCTCAAGGCGCAGGGCTTTTGGGATGGAAAAATATCGTAAGCGCGGCCGCCGTTTGGGTTGGTGCTCCACGCGGTTTGGTGTTGCATCTGCTTTTTACTTTTTGAGCCTGGACGCAGTATCTGTTTCCATGCGGCAAATTTAACCGAGATCGCCACTGCGCCAACGCCACCAATCCCCGGTTAAACACTGCGCCCGTGCAAACAAGGCCAACACACGATCTTCGCGTACCTGCGCCAAATAAAGCGCCGGGACCTCTTGTTCCGCGGGCATTTGCTCCAGTAGCCCCAAAAAACGACTGTAGGTTAAGCCGCTGCGCGCCAGGAATCGCAGCGTTTCCAGGCGCCAATGGGTGCGATACAAACGCTCGCCAAACCAAACCTCAAGGCGCCGGTAGTAATCGGCAACCGGCGACCACCGCAAAACGGAATAGGCGGCGTAAAGGCCCAGGAAAAACAACGCACCTTTGGCGGGCGGCGGCAAGGTGTCCAGCAAATAAAAGGAAAACCACAAGGGCAACGCAATACCCAGAAAGAACATGCCGCCCCAAGTGGCCAAAACGACATAGCGCCACAACCAAATCAGGACCTGCTTTTCACCGGAAACCTCGAGCTCCACCAGGAAATGACGCACCAAGTAGTCGGCGACCTTCGCGGAGACGCCGTCTTGCTCGCGGTAAAAAGGCGCGTAGCGTTCCAATAATCGGTTTAATAACAATTCAAAGTTCACCCAACTCTCGTCATCCGGTTCTTCCGTCATGAGGGCGGCGTGTTCTTTGAGGGTCAAGCAAAGGCGCTCCAAGGCCGACTGAACGGCGGCGGTTTCGCCGGCAAAACAGGCCTGCATTTGATGGTGGAGCAACAGCGCGAGGGGTGTCGTTTCGGTTTTTTCGTCCCACTCCAAACGGTAGGCCCACGCGATTTCCAATAAATCAAGATCCATCTCCAACTCATCATCAACGGCGTCGAGCTGGTGATCGAAATAATCGAAGAACTGGCGCAGCCAAGAGGTATCGGCGCGCCAAAAGCCGCGTCGCGCCAGCTCGACCATAAATGGTAAGCGGTGCGGTAAACGCTCGGCCCGCAGGCGCGACTCACAGTCAAATAAAAGGTTTTTCCAGGCAGAGAACGACAACTGAGTGAGCAACTCGGCAAAGGGCGCCAAAGCCAATGCGTAGAATCCACGCGGCTCGCAGGTATCGGCCATGGTGCGCAGAAGGTCGGCGTAATCGGTGCAAGCGGTTTCGGCAAAGTGTTCGGTAAAAAGGCGATTGAGCATGGGATCGTCTGGATACTGATTGAGACCAAACAAGACCCAGCGCAAAAAAGCACGCGGCTCACTGTGATCTAAAACATCGGATAAAAAGGCCAACAAGACATAGTGGCTCGGCTCTTTGTGAAGGCGGTTGAGCAGGTGTCGGTAACAAATCTCGGGTTCGGCGGCCAAGCCGGCATCGAGGGCGGCGGGTTCACTTGGCGGCGGCGTTTGGCCGGCGGGCAAGGTCTGTTGTCCCAGGTCGGACTCGGCCTCCCGTTGTTCCAATTCGCCGTTGAGCTTTTCATAGGCGGCACGCAAAGCCATGAACTCGCGCGGATGATGTTCCGGTTTGAATTGCTTGAGTAAGGCAACGTAACGCCGTTTGAGATCGCGGCGCGACATACCTTGAGCGAACCCAAAAAAACCGCGCGGATTATCGGGCAACTGGTGCCACGGCGGTTGCTCTTGCAAAAATCGCCCCCTAGCTCAGCGTTGTCAACGCCGTCAAAGGCCTATTCTAGCTCGGCTTGCCGGGATCAGAATGCAAAGCCCGGCGAAAATCGGCAAAGTGTGAAGGGGCCGACGCCCGTGCAGCAAAACTAAGGGGCCGAAAGCGCGGCCAAGGTTTGCTTCATGTAGCGCACATCCGGCCGACGACCATGACCGGCCCGTTCCAAGTCGTCCAGGAGACAACGCATCCCGGTCAAAGCTTGCTCGCGACAGCCCTCGGCAAATTGGATTTCCCAAAGGGTAAAAGCGGCAGCGTCGGCAAGCGGACCGGCATCAAGCGCCAATGCCAACAACAGTGCCTCGGCCTGTTCATAACGGCCAACCTGCATATAGGCGTGGGCCAAGTTTTGACGCAGGGCGTCGGCCATCGCCGGCGAGCTCGACGCTTCCGCCAAAAGGGCTTCACCCAGGGCGACGGCTTCGGAAAAACGGCGGGTCATGGTTAACAAACCAATCACGTTGGCGGCGGTGACAACGACGTCGGGATGACGCGCACCCAACGTCTGGCGACGCTGCGTGAGCAAGGCCTGCAAACCGGCAAGGGCGTCGTCAACGCGGCCCTGATGATAGAGCAAATACAAATAGTTGTGCTCGGCACGCAGGGTCAAGGGATGGTCGGGACCGACTTGGTCACGCAACACCACCAAGTTGGCGGTCAGCAGCACCTCGGCTTCACCGTAACGCTTGAGGCGCGCCAGCAAGGTGGCAAAGTTGGAGCGGGTGGCGGTCAACAACCCGTCGTCAGCGGCCAAGGTCTGCTGCTGCAGGCGCAGCACCTCGCGGTACAGGGCGGCGGCTTCGTGGACACGACCGCGCTCGGCTTGGACCATCGCATAACCGCCCGCCAGCGCCAGGGACAACACATGGCGTGGGCCCAACTGCGCCCGCGCGGTCGCGAGACTTTGGCGGTACATGTGGTCGGCACGTGCCAATGCGCCACTTTTGGCGGCCAGAAAAGCCAAGGCACCGTCAACGAAAATGCGTTCCTGTACCAATCCGTCGGGCAGTCCGGCCAGTAAGCGACGGGCTTTCTCAAACTGAGCGCGCGCGAATTCCAGCTCGCGATAAAAGGCAAAAGCGCTGCCGAGCTCAAGATGCAACAAAACTTGTACCTCGCCGGCAGGCGCGGCCAGCTCAAGATTGCGACCGACCCGCTGTAAGTGGGCCAAGACCTCGGGTGAAGCACCTTGATGAGACGGGTTAATCAAGGAGATCAAAAGCTGCGATTGCGAACTAAGCTTTTGTAAACCCAGTTCTTTGGCGGCACTTTCGGCCTGCACGCGAGCGAGGCGACGGTGAACGTCGGCGCTTTTGTGCAACCCGAAGGGCAGCAACACGGCAAGCATCAGCACCAACAGACACCGGCTCGGCCGCCGCCGCATCAGTGCCGCCATGCGCCGCCACGGCGAGTGCGCGTGGATCGAAACCACCCGTGACTCGCGCAGCGCCTGTAAATCAAGGGCGAAGCTGTCGGCATCGCGGTAACGCGCTTGTGGTGCGCCGGCCGTCGCCTTCTCCAGCACGGCGATCTCGGCGCGGCTCAAACCGCGCCGCCAATCGACGCCACCTGGCGGAAGCGGCGGCAATCGCAGCAGGGCGGGATAGGCGCCCTGATCGTGCAACTCCCACAGACGGGCTACCCGTGCAGCGCTACCGTTTAACCCTTCGATAACCAATAGACCCAAACTAAAGATGTCGGCCCGACCATCGACGGCGGCGGCGGTTGTTTGCTCGGGGCTCATGTAGCCGGGTGTGCCACAGCAACGCGAAGCCGGACCAGTCGCGGGTTCGCCCTGATCGCGCAGCAGTCGCGGTCGCAGCGCGGCGATGCCGAAGTCGATAATTTTCACGCACGGGCGCTGATCTTCCAAGCAGACAAGCACGTTGGCGGGTTTGATATCGCGATGCACGACACCGCGACGGTGGGCATAGGCCAAACCACGCGCAATGTCGCGGAAAAAAGCGAGTTGCAAGGCGCGTGACGGTTGCTGTTCGTGTAGGTACGCATGAAGGGGACGGCCGACAACGTGTTCCATCACCAAAAACGGCCGCTGCGCCTCGTCCAACACGGCATCGTATACTTTGACAATCGCGGCATGACTGAGCGTGGCGGTTGTTTCCGCTTCCACCTTGAAACGGCGCCGTTCCTCATCGTCAACCAAATCGGCGGCCAAGAACTTCAGCGCCACCTTGCGCCGAATCGGCACTCTTTGCCTCGCCGCGTAAACACAACCCATACCGCCGCGTCCCAGGGGCTCCAAAAGATCAAATCGGGCGGCTTGCTCCGGCGACAGCAGCGGTGCGCTTTCGGATGGCGAGGTGGTCGACGCATCAAACGCCTCGCAATCACGCCACATGCGCTGAAGGCAAGCCGCCTGCTTGGGTCGACAGAGTGCAAGAATGCGGCGCTGAACCGGTTCGCCGCCAACCCAGCCCTGGTGAAACAACGCTTTGAGTGCGGCCCAATCGGCACCCGGCGCGACAGTGCCGCTGTCGTGGCTCACGGGCGCGGCGCCGAATGGTCGTCGATCTGGGCCGCCATCCAACGGCGCGCAAACAGCAGCTCGCGCTGCACGGTCGCCCTTGATAGCTGGGTTCCCGCCACTAACTCATCGAGCGACAAGCCCAGCCAATACCGCATCACAAAAATTTCGGCACAGCGCGGATCTTGCGCGGCCAGCAAAGCTAAAGCTTGGCGAATGGCAAGCGGTTTGGTAGCCAACGACCCGGTCGGCGCCAAAAGAGCGGCTTCATGGAAGGGCAACATCTTCTTACGGGGCGCGGCGGCACGACGGAAGTTGGCGGCCAAGTGGCGCAAGGTCAAGGCGGCACCGGCCAGGAAGTGACGGCGGTTCTTAATCGGAGAAACAGGACGACGCATCATGCACAGGTACCATTCATTAATTAATGCCGTCGGGGAAAGCGACTGGTCAACATGCACGTAGCGGCGGGCACGGCGTTTGAGTTGATCGTAGAACTGGGCAACCAAAAGCGGCAGGACTTCGCGATCACCGCAACGCCAGCGCTGCAACCAATGGGTGACCGATCCAGAGGAGTGCTCGGAAGGAACGGAGTCGTGGTTCATATCACAATCTTTGTTTCAGTTATTATTCGCGATCATATTAGCGCAACAACACCACGAGTCAAGTTTTCATTGTCGGTAATTTTCGTAGCCACCCCTCGGTTTATCACCGAATCCCGACGGATCCGTGCCCACGCGAACCACCTTTTCCCGGCCGAACTTCACACTAGATTCACACCAGTTTCGCGCCTTGCTGACAAAGCACTCACCGAAGACTCGAAGCGGATTCACGTTGTGCTGACACGGCTTCTCTAGAATTCCGAACAGTTTATAAAAACCGCCGCGCATCCAACGGCGGTGGATCTCGTTCGCCCCAAAACGGTTGTTTTTTGCCGATGTCGCGGCAAAAAACGGCGCGAAAAAGAAACCGCGCGACGGTCACGCGCTATCCAAGCCGGTGCGGCCGTCGCAAAGCCATCATGGGATCCAATTTCAGACTGAAAAGGGAAGCATTTTGACACAAGCCGCAGCCGACCCGATCAACCAAGCCGCCAACGTCGCCGTGGTCACCGAAACTTTTCCGCCCGAAATTAACGGTGTCTCCAAAACCATCGGCAAAATGGTCAACGCCCTTTTGGAACGCGGTTACCGCATCCAATTGTTTCGCCCACGCCAAAAAAGCGAGCCGGGCGTGATCGACCATGAAAACCTCAAGGTCGTTGCGTTGCCAGGGCTCAATATTCCCTTTTACCGCGAGCTGCGCTTCGGTTTGCCGATGGTACGCACCCTCAAACGCTACTGGCGCGAGGAACGACCGGACGTCGTTCAGGTCGTCACCGAGGGTCCCTTGGGCTGGGCGGCGATCCAAGCCGCCAAAGCGCTCAAGATTCGCTGCGTGACCGAGTTCCACACCAACTTCGACGCCTACTCGAAGTATTACCGCTTGAGTGCGATCAGCCACGTGGTGGAGCGCTACCTGCGCGGGTTCCACAACCAAACGGAGCTGACGCTGGTGCCGACCCGCGAGATGAAACAATTGCTGACGGAACGGGGTTACCGCGACATAAAGGTGGTCGGCCGTGGGATCGACACCAACCTGTTCAACCGCAAGCGTCGCGACCCGGCCTTGCGACGTGCTTGGGGACTCGAAGAAAACGACATAGCTGTGATCTATGTGGGTCGAATCGCACCTGAAAAAAATGTAGCATTGGCACTCTCCGCGTTTGAGCACTTTCGCGCCCATCAACCGCGCGCCAAGTTCATCGCGGTCGGAGACGGCCCGGCCCGAACCGATCTGGAAAAAAAATACCCGCACGTCATTTTTGCGGGCATGCAGAAAGGTGAAGCGCTGGCAGCCCATTACGCGTCCGCCGATTTGTTCTTATTCCCCAGTGTGACGGAAACCTTTGGCAACGTCGTGCTGGAAGCCATGTCGAGCGGCTTGGCAATTGTCGCCTATCACTATGCGGCGGCAGCCCAGTACCTTCAGGACGACGTGAGCGCCGCCCTGGTTCCTTTTAATGAAGACGCAAGCTTCGAAAAACGTGTAGAATCGTTGGCGAGGCATCCCGAAACCATTGACCAACTCAAGCGGGCCGTTCGCCCGTTAGCGCAAGCCTGTGGATGGTCCCGCACCATCGACGACCTAGAAGATGCGCTTTTGGGAAGAGGAAAAGAAGGAGTTTCCCATGTTGGAATCAAGGCTCAAACTCACCTTGTTGCGCATGGACCAAATCGAGGGCCCCTGGTGTCTTAAGATCAACCGCGCCGGACGACACGTTCCCGTTCGCAAGCTGTTCTCCACGATCAGTCGCCTCGGTAACGGCATCTTCTGGTATGTGTGGATGCTGGCACTGCCGCTGTTTTACGGTAAAGCCGGCGGTCGCGTTTCACTACAGATGCTGGCGGTTGGCGTGGTCGGCCACTTCTTCTACAAATTCGTCAAAAGCTCCACCTCCCGCCCGCGACCTTACACCGCACTCGACGAAGTCTCCGATTGGACACCCGCTCTGGACGCCTTCTCCTTTCCCAGTGGACACACCTTGCATGCAGTGGCTTTCACCATCGTCATGGTCGCCGCCCTCCCCTCTTTAGCCTGGATCCTGATCCCCTTCACCATGCTGGTCGCCATGTCCCGTGTCATTCTCGGACTCCACTACCCTTCCGACGTCGTGATCGGCGCCGTCGCCGGGACCTTTTTCGCCGGCTGCTGCTTGGCGCTCTGGCAATAACCGCCGGCCTCATCACCGAACGCAAGCCCGCCATCGAGCGGGTTTTCTAATTTTTTAGGCCTGAGCACCAAACCTTTTCCCACGATCAACGTCTCACCCACGAGACGGTCGCGATCCACCTGCCGCAAATGGCGGCAGCGTCAGGGCGTAAATCGGCACCTCCATTAAGGCCGGACGGCGAAACAAAAAACCGACCGGCAGGGCTTGAATCAGTGAGCTCGTCCCATGATTTAACGCATGATCTTTCTAAATCGGCAACGCGATCACCCCTCGCGTTGCCGATTTTTCTTTGACGACCAAACTGTACTTGCACCAGGCACAGGTGTCGATGTGCGGGTGACACGCGCTTCGGACAACTGGCACCCAGCGCAACTTTTCGGGGAAAAAATCTATCACAGGTACCGCTTTCCAGACCCAAAACCACTTTCCAAGCCGGCCTACCTTTTGCCTTATCTTCCGCGAAGCAACGTCCACAAAACGTTGAATCCGGTGCCCTCAGCGCGTCACCGGCTTCGCGCAAGGTCCGCCCCCTCAAGTCGGCCCGACAGCGTAAAGTCCGCACGCCGGCAGGCACCATCACCGAGGAGGATCTTATGGCTGATGGCGGTTATCTCGTCGATCATTTCGCGGGACGCTTCAACATCCTGGCAACACGAACCGAACCCGACCGTCCGTTTAAATTTGTGCTCAACGCCGCCCGCAACACCTTCGTGGTTTCCGGCACCCGATCCGGCATTCTCAGTTGGCTGTGGGAACGGCGTCACTGGCAGGTGGCGACGGTCACGCGCAATCAGGAATTCGGGTTTAAAACCAACGAACAGGATGCCAATCAAAACATGATTCTGGCCTTGCGCCCCCAAGCGACACCACTGGGTCAAGTGATCCAGGCCACTTACGCCGGCGCGGCGTTGGGCGGCCTGCCCGGCGCCTTTGCGGGTGGCAGTGCGGGGATTTTCACCTCGCCCGGCGGTCTCACCGGCGGCGCGGCCCTGGCAGGGATGGGCATTGGTGCAGAAAGCCAATACGCCACCGTCGACGCGAGTGGCGCTTTGGCCGAAGCGGCTCAAGCCACCCTCGACCACGTCGGCCGTACCCCCAACTGCGTGAACCGGGTCTTGGCCGGTGCGCCTGACAATGATCCCGGCTACTCCGTATTTGACCGTTTACGCGACAAACTCGGCGGCGACAAATACCACTTATTTGTCACCCATGGCTTGAGTTATGGATCAGGCTCGAAAACATCCGGTGACACGCGACCGCTCGGCCACCAGGTCACCCTCAGCGATATTTCGGCCGTCGCACAAAACCTCGATTGGTAGCTGGATGCGCGCCAATAAATGAACCACAGCGGAGTTTCTCCCTCGCGGGAAGCTCCTTTTTTCAACTTTCTTCGAAGGGTCCAAACACTCCGGCAACACGAACAAGTGGTTGCGCAACATCGATATCTTCATGATGCAAGCACGTATCTGCACGCAAGGACGGCCCTATGGTTCATCACAAAGCCTTACTTTTTTCTCTTTTAATAACGTCACTCTTTTTCGCAAACGCACACACTTTTTACGTGCCTCACTACACCCAAACCGAAGGTGAATGGGCCACCCGCTTGACGCTGTTCAATCCAACTACGGCACAGGCCGAGGTCGACCTCATCGCATACGGCAACAACGGTCAAGAGGCCGGGCGCAGCCATTTGACGCTTCAGCCAGGTGAGCAAGTAAACCGCGGTCTGGGAAGCCTGCTGCCCGAGCTTCGGGATGATCGCGGTTTCATGGTAATCGAAACGAATACAGTGGCACTCAGTGGTATTTTAACTTTTCAGTCGCTCCAAAACGGCGGTATCGCCAGTCTGCCGCTGATCGGCATTCGCGCTCAGGGTCTCGCCTTCCCCTTGCTCGAACACAACAGCCTCCGCCAAAGCGGTTTGGTCATCACGAATCCCGATTCGACCGAGGCCGTTCTTTCGATCGAAATCCTCGCCGGCAATACGCGCAGCACGCGAATCGTCCAAATCGGAGCGCGCGGCAAATGGGTCGGCATGTTGGCCGACCTGGTCCCCGAAGATACGCCTGAAGAAGCAACCGTCACCGTCTCGAGCGAGGCCGCCCTCACCGGTTTCGCGCTGACCTTCCAAAACAATGCCGCGCAGATCTTTGCCGTCTCGGCCACTCCCGTGACCCGAAACGAAGCCGCCAAATGGCAGGCGACCGTCAACGAAGCCTACGATTTGGCACAAATCAAGACAGGTGTGGCCGCCGGTTACCGTCTGGCCGGCGGCACGCCGATCCTGGCCGCGGCCGGCTTCAGTGATCGCGAAAACCAGATCACGAGCCAACCCGACATGCGCTCCGATATCGGCAGCATCACCAAAAGTTTCACCGCCGCCGTGCTCTTGATCCTGCAAGAAAACGGCGCGATCGACCTGGACGCACCGATTGCCACCTACCTGCCCGACGTCCCACGCGGCGACCAAATCACCACACGCATGTTGCTCAACCACACCAGCGGTCTGAAAAACTACAGCACCGAGTCGGACTTTAACCAGGTAATTTTGCACAATTACAACGGCGGAGAAGCCTGGACCGTCGCACAAATCGTTGATTTCGCCTTCGATAAAGGCTTTGATTTCGAGCCGGGTCAGGGCTGGAACTACAGCAATTCCGGTTATTTGACGGCGAGCCTGATTGCAGAAACAGTGAGTGGTCGCCCGTTGATCGACCTTTACCACGACCTTCTGTGGCAACCACTGGGCATGAACGACACCTTCTTCGGCGGCTTCGAAAACATCCCTACCCGCGCCCGAGCATATCGATTCGACGACGAGAACCGCAGTTACGAGGACGTGACGCACATGAGCCTGGCCCTGGTCGCCGCCGCCGGCGGCATCGTCTCCAACAACCAAGACATGCTGACCTGGGCCGACGCCCTGTTTACCGGCCGCGTGCTCAGCGGCGATTCACTGGCACAAATGCTGACACCGACGCCGCGCGCGCCGAGCGAATTGCCCTACGGATTGGGCATCGTAATTGGGGAAATCAACGGCGAACCGGTCTACACCCACAACGGCGGCACCTTCGGCGGCTCGTCGGCGTTCTATTATTTCCCGAACCGAGCGGCTGGTTTGTCGATGTTGGTGAACTGCAACATGATGGACCAAAACTACAGCCGCCTGTTCACCGCTTTTTTGAACACAACCGGCATCGTCGACAAGAACGAAACCGGTCTGGGCCTGATCCAGCGTTTTAACAAACGCCTGTCCGCCGTCCCCCAATAAACCTCAAAACCACGACCACCTCGGACGACATGACGCGCAAACCGCGGCGCGCGCATTTCGTCGCGGTGGTCGTCGTCCCGCGCGGCCGGGGCGCCGTCATTGAGCGGCTTTGATCTCGTCCCAAACTTTGGTGTAAGCCGCCAGGTCGGCACCAACGTCGCGCACGATTTCCGCACGCGCGAGGGCTTCCGCCGGCGGAAAAACCGCGGGGTTGTTTTTGACCTCGGCAGGCAGTTGCTCGTAACTCGCCGTATTGGGACACAAGTATTTAATAAACATGGTGTTACGCGCGGCAACCCCGCCGTCATGGAAATAATTAATCCAGGCGTGAGCCAAGTCCGGGTGGCGACTCGTTTTGGCGATCGCCATCTCGTCGCAGGTCAACGGAAAGCCTTCCTTGGGCAACATAAAACGAATCTCGGGATTTTCTTTTTGCGACTGCAGCACGTCGCCGCTGTAACCCTGCACCAACTTGAATTCGCCACCGGCGAGGCCGTAGTGGTATTGGGTTGAGTCAAACCGGGCCGCATTGCGTTTCCAGGCAATCGCCGTATCGCGCGCCTTGGCTAATTCAGCTTCATCGGTGGTGTTGAGACTGTAGCCGTGAAGCTTGAGGGCGACGCCGATGACCTCGCGAATGTCGTTGAGTAAGGTCACACGCCCCTTCAGCTTGGGGTCACCCAACACGGCCCAGCTCGGTTCCAAGTCACCCAATTCGGCAAGATAGCCGATGCCGGTGGTGCTGACCATGTAGGGCACACTGAACTTCATCGCAGGGTCGGCGATAAGGTTGCTGTAGGTGCGGTCGACGTTGGCCAAGTTAGGAATTTTGGCGTGGTCGAGTGGCAGCAACAGGTCTTCTTTAACCAGAGTTTGCACCGCGTAACCGGACGGGTACAGCACATCGTAAGCAGCGCCGCCGGCCTTGATTTTGGCCAGCAGTTGTTCATTGGATTCGAAAAAGTTGAGGTTCACTTTGCAAAAGTGTTTCTCTTCAAAAGCCTGGACCAGCGCCGGATCGACGTAGTCGGACCAAATAAACACATTCAGGGTGGGCCTTTCCTTGGGTTGGCTTTGCTCGGCCGACTGATCGTTGGCCGTCGGGGTTCCTTGGCGACAGTGCATGCCGGCCAGGGCCAAGCACAGCACCAAGGCAACTGTCCAAATTCTCATGGGGTATGCTCCTTGTTGCGAAAGCGTAGCGCGAGCCCGACCAACAGAAACGTCGCCGCCAGAATCAAGGTCGACAAGGCATTGATCAGCGGCGGGGCACCGTGTTTGATCATGCTGTAGACCCGGAGCGGCAAGGTCGTGGCGCCGGGGCCGGCCACAAAAAAAGTAATCACGTAGTCATCAACGGAAAGAGAAAAAGCAAGTAAGGCACCGGAGAAAATGCCGGGCGCCAACTGGGGAAACAAAACGCGCAGGCCCGCCTGCACGGGTGACGCGCCGAGGTCGCGAGCCGCTTCCATGGTCGAAAAGTCGAAATCCTGGAGCCGCGCCAGCACCACCATGGCCACGTAACTGGTACAGAAACAGCCATGGGCCAAAATAATCGTGGTAAACCCCAGTTCGACGCGCACCATGACAAACATCAACAACAGACTGATGCCCATCAGAATGTCGGGCACCGCCAAAGGCAGGTAGACCAGGCCAAATTTGAAACGCAACAGAAAACCACGCGCCCGGTGCAAACACAAAGCCGACAAGGTGCCCAACACCACCGCCGCCAGAGATGCCGCGCCACCGACGATCAAGGTATTGACAAAGGCGTCCCAAATACCCCGGTCGGCAAACAGCTTGGCATACCAATCGAAGGTGAAGCCTTGCCAACGTGTCCCGAAACGCGAGGCGTTAAACGAGTTGGCCACCACAACAACCATCGGCACATAGAAAAACAACAACACGCCGGCGAAAATCAGGCCGGGCCATCGTTCCTGCTTCAATACAGACCCTCCCGATTCCCCCGCCGTCGCCCCAAGGCCAAAAGCATTGGCGGCAACACGGCCAGCATCAGACAGGTTGCCAAGGCCGCCGCCAGCGGTAGGTTGCGGTCGGTAAAGGTGCGCTGGGCAATTTTGTTGCCGATCAATTCACTGCTGGGTCCACCCACGAGATCGGGGATCACATAACTGCCGAGCGCGGGAATAAAGACCATGGCCACCGCCCCCCAGATACCGCCGGCGACAGCGGGCACAAAGATGCGAAAGAAGGCAGCGGCAGGGCCGGCACCAAGGTCGCGGGCCGCTTCCATTAAGGTAAAATCGACCTTCTCAGCGGCGGCATAAATCGGCAACAGGGCAAAAGGTAAAAAGGCATAGACCTGCACCAAAAGCACGGTTGGCGTGTTGTAGAGCAAAACGGCGTTTGCATCGACCAAGTACAACCACACCAGCACTTTCTTAAAAAAACCTTCGGGATGCAAAAGCACTTTCCAAGCCAAGACCCGCACCAGAAGACTGGTCCAAAAGGGCAGAATCACCAACAGCAACCACAGATTGCGGCGCTGGGGCGGTTGCCGCGCCAAAAAATAGGCGCAGGGCACCGAGGGGACAAGGCACAGCAGGGTGGTCAGCAGTGCCAAACCCAAAGTACGCAACAGGATGCGACCGAATCCCGGCGACCATAACTTGCCCCAAGCCGCGACCGTCCAACCGGCCTGAGTGCCACCGTAGAGGTCTGAAGGTTTGAAGGCAATCAGCACCACCAACAAAGTGGGCACAACAAATAAAGCCAGCAGCCAAAGCAGGCCCGGCAAACCCAGTAGCCAGGTCGTCACGTCGTTGCCGCGCCGCTTCACGGGACGCCGCCGTCGCCGTCCGGCAACAAGGTGCCGTCCTGAGCGCGCCAGTGAACAAAGGCCTGATCACCCACCGCGAGCGCGGTCAGACTGCTGCCGGCCGGCAATTGGGCTTGCAGGTGCAACACGCCTAAATCCACGGTATAGCGCGTATGCGACCCCAGATAAACGCGATCGAGGATACACCCGCGAAACACATTGTCACCGTCAACCGGCGCCGCCAGACTCAGTTGCACCTGCTCGGGGCGCACCGCCAACACGGCCTCGTCGCGCGTTGCCTGCGTGGGCAACACAACGACGCCCAGACCGGCGACGTCCATCGCCCGCCCGTCGCCGCGTCGGCTTCCTGTCAACAGATTGCTATCACCGATAAAGGAGCACACAAAGCGGTTGGCGGGCGTTTCGTAAATTGCCTTGGGTGTGCCCAATTGTTCAATGCGCCCGCCCCGCATGACCGCAATGCGGTCGGAAATGCTCATCGCCTCGAATTGGTCGTGGGTCACAAACACAAAGGTAATCCCCACCTCGCGCTGCAACCGTTCCAACTCGGTCAACATCCGTTGGCGCAGTTTGAGATCCAAAGCGGCAAAGGGTTCGTCGAGCAACAGCACCTTCGGTTCCAAAATCAGGGCACGTGCCAAAGCAACCCGCTGTTTCTGGCCACCGGACAATTGCTGTGGTTTTTTATCGGCCGCCGTTTCCAACTGCACCAATGCCAACAAGCGTTCGGTCTCGCGGCGGATGCGGTCGGCGGGCCACCCAGCCGTACGCGGACCGAAACTGATGTTTTGGCGTACGCTCATGTGTGGAAACAACGCGTAATTTTGGAAGATGGTATTGAGCGCGCGCTTTTCGGGCGGATCGCTGGTAATATCGCGGCCCCCAAGCGTAATCCGACCGCGATCCGGGAACAGAAACCCAGCCGCCAGACGCAGCAAGGTCGTTTTCCCGCACCCACTGGGGCCGAGCAGCGAAAAAATTTCGCCTTCTTTGACCGCCAGCGAAACGTTGGTCAGCGCGGCCAAGTCACCAAACGATTTGTCGATCTCGGAAAACACCAGCAGCGCGATGGGCGCCCCCTTCCTACCTAAAACAGTGAAACAGTGACCATGACATTGACCAAAAATCCGAAACAGAACCGCTTGAAATCGGTAAAGGCGCGCACAACAAGCCTTCCACCGCGATGCCGGCCCACAGGATGGGGCACCTTCACCGCGCGTGACGGCGCCCGCTCGCCCCAGTCTCGACCTTGAAAAACTCCCTTTTTATAACCCAAGCATCGCTCGAGTGGGGGCGAAAAAAGCCGAATGCGTCGCAGTGCGGCGCAAAGCCGGGCCCAAACAGCAAAAAGCGCGGAACTCGTCCGCGCTTTTCTCTTAGGTTGTGGTTGGTGTTTGTTTAGTTGGCCCAGCTTACGACGGCAACCCATTCGTCGTCGTGGGTGCCGTTGTCGGCTTCTTGCTCTTGCAGTTTGACACTAACGCTGTTGGTGCTGATTGATTGTTGGCGGGTCGTAACCGAAGCGCTACCGTTGGTGGTTTGCGTTTGGCTCAGAACAACCGGGGTGGCGCTGTGGGTGGAGGCGAAAGTAACCGTTTCCCAGTTGTGGTCGAGCTTTTGTTCTTGTGCTTGAAGGACGCCGCCTTTTTCCAAGCTGTGAACGCCTTTTTCGACGATCAAGTAGCTAACCGATTCAGTGGCGTGCGAACCGTCGAGGTAGTCCCACTCTTCCAGTTGGTATTTGAAGTAGTCGTCGTTGACGTTTTTGATCCGCATGTGGCCGGCGTGTGAGCCATTTTGTGAGTTGATGGTCATGATGACAACCGGGTCACTGTAAGTGCCGATGAAGTTGTCCAAGGTGAACCAAGTGCCGCCGCTGTCCTGGGTGACGTCGATGACGCCTGCTTCGCCGATGATGGTGCCGCTGGTGTTGCGGATGACGCCTTCTTCGAAGGCAAGGAAGCCGATGGTTTCGTTGTTGTGGATGACTTCGCTGTCGTTGGATTGTTCTTCTTGGATGAAGATGTCGAAGCCGTTGATGTCGGCGTTTTTGATGCGGACGTCGGAGGGGTCGGTACCGGAAGTGGTTTGCATGGCGGCGAGGATGGCGGGCGTGCTTTCGAAAGAGCTGACAAAGTCAATGTTGGTCGTGGTTTCGTCAATGCTACCGATGCGGTCGCCATCCATGAACAGCATGGGGTCGGTGAAGGTGGAAACGCTTTGACGTTCCATGAAGTACCACAAAGTAGCGTCGGATTGAGTGCCGGTCAGGATGACGTCTTTCCAACCGGTGCCTTCGCAAGCCATGTAGCGGCCGTCGGATGATTTAATCGCGTAGGTACCGTATTCGCCTGATTCCAAGGTGAACTTGCCTTCGGTAGTGATCGAGCTGACGACGGCAATGTCGGTCACACCGGAAATCGCGGTCAGGTACTTGCCGTTCAGGTGGAAGCTGTGGGTGCCGTCGCCATTGTCGATGACGTCCCATTTGGTCCAGTAGTTGTTGGCGCCGTAAGCTTGGTTGTACGGGAAGGTTTCGGGATCGTTACCGGTCAGCATGATGATGATATTTTTGTAGAGGTAGTTGGCCATGTTGACGTTGTCCAGGCCGCTGGTGGGGTCGGGGCGCTCGTAGAACAACCATTCTTCATTGGAAGTGCGCTCGTAAGATTGGACCAGGTCTTTCCAGCCGGAGCCGCCTGCGCCGACGTAGGTGTGACGCCAGGTTCTCAGGTAAAAAGAACCGTTGCCTGTTTCCAAGAAAAACTTTTCGTTGGTACCGATTGAAGAGGCAACGCCGATGCCGTCATTGCTGTCGGCGGTCAGGTACTTGCCGTTGAGGTGGAAGGAGTAAGTGTCGTCGTCGTTAAGGATCACGTCCCATTTGGTCCAGTAGTTGGTCAAACCATATGCTTGATCGTATGGGAAGGTTTCAGGATCGTTGCCAGTCAGCAAAATGATCGCGTTTTTCTCTTTTTCGTTAATGATATTAACGTTGTCAAGCACTGTTGTTGCAGCAGATACCATGGATGAAGCGAAGAAAAAGAGGGCAAACAAAGAAGTGATCAGCATTTGGACAGACGATGGCCTTTGCATGGGGGTTCTCCTTAAATGCAAGCTAGAAGCAATGATTTTCGTGGGTTTTATTTAGGGTGAAGGCTGTTAACTTGTACCGGATAGCGATCAAAAAATCAGGCCCGCGCGTCGTGGCGTCGGGTGGTTGCCGCCTTTTGTTTCGGTCGGCTTCGCTCCGGCTGACAAGGCTAAGTTTACGAGCAGATATTGGAGAAACGATGGTGGTCGGTTATTTTTTCGCAGCTCGGTTGTTTGCAACCCGTCAGCCCAACCTAAAACCAAGGCTCTCACCACCATCGCCATCAACCTAAAGCACTTATTTAAAACATGTTACAAGATCCACCGATCTTTGGTTCGGCAGCAAAAGAAGCTGATATTTTTTGGTTTTTTTTTTCAAAACAGACCGTTCTCACGTCATTCCGGCAAAATCACGCACACATTCCCTCCACATTCCCGCAAATGTGCCCGATTTGTGACGTGACGTTCCCCATTTTCGCCATGATCCAGTCGTTACCCGTCTGATTTGGTTGAATGACCGTGGTTCGGATTGGATTTATAAAAAATATCAAAATTATCAAACCAAAAACTCAGCATTTACCAATTATTCCCAAACGATAAACTGGAAAAGCGCCATGGTTACCGCATTTCAATACAGGGAGGACCCATCTTGAACACACCGAGCTTTTCCACCTTTTCCATCCAAGTCCAAGCCGCCGTGGCTTGGATTACCTTTGATGATCCACCGGTTAACATCCAGGGTTTGAAAATGTTAGCCGAGCTCAACCGCCTCGCCGAACACCTGGAACAGGACCGCACCATTAGAGTGGTTGTGTTTCAATCGGCCCATCCCGAAATTTTCGTGGCTCATGCCGATACGTTTTTTCTCAAGGACATGCCGACGACGGCGGTCGCACGCGACGAAGTGCAACTGCTCGATTTGCAGACCACCTTGGACCGAATCAGTCGTTTGCCGCAGGCGACCATCGCCAAAATTGAAGGTTACGCGTGCGGCGGCGGCCACGAGTTCGCGCTGGCTTGCGATATGCGCTTCGCGGCGCGCGGTAAAGCGGTGTTTATGCAAATGGAAGTGGCCATGGGCATTTTGCCATGCGGTGGCGGCGCCTCGCGTTTGCCGCGCCAGGTGGGTTTGGGTCGTGCCTTGGAGATTGTTTTAGGGGCCGAGGATTTTGACGCCGACACCGCCGCCGCCTATGGCACCATTAATAAAGCGTTGGATCCTGACGAAATCGGCCCCTATGTGACGGCGTTGGCGCAACGCATCGCGCGGTGGCCGGCAGCCTCGATTGAAGCCTGCAAAAGGGCGGTTTACGCGGCGGCCGATCTGCCGCTTATGGAGGCTTTGCGCGAGGAAGCCTACCAGTTATATCAAGCGCTCAGTCAAACACCCGCCCAGAAACGTTTTCAGCATGCAGATGACACCGGCGCCCAGTTCGACATGAACAACCAACGCAACTGGCAAACGCTGCTGCCCGCCCTTCAAGAGATCCAATAATAATGAATGAAACCGGCGGTCGCAAAAACACGCGGCCGCCGCCCACGCCCCATGCCGAGGAGTGACGCGTATGACCGACACCATTCTCATCACCGGCGCCACCGACGGCATCGGCTTGGCAACCGCCGAACGCTTGGCCCAATCCGGCCTGCGCCTGATCCTTCACGGTCGCAGCGCGGCCAAGCTGGACCAGGTCGGCGCTGCGCTGCGCGACCGTTGCCCCACCGCCGACATCCAAACCGTGCGCGCCGACTTCGCCGACTTAACCGAAGTCGCCGCCATGGCCGAAACCCTGCGCGGAAAAATGCCACGGCTCGACGTGTTGATCAACAACGCCGGCGTGTACCGCGCCCCGATCACCGAAACACGCCACGGATTGGACCTGCGTTTTGTCGTCAACACCTTTGCCCCCTATCTGCTCACCCAACAGTTACGGCCGCTGTTCACAACGACAACCCGCATCGTCAACCTCTCGTCGGCGGCGCAGGCAAGTGTGGACCCAGCGGCTTTGCACGGACACATCAAACTCTCGGACGGCTCAGCTTATGCACAAAGCAAGTTGGCGTTGACGATGTGGACCTGCGCAACGCCGGCCGAACCAACGGCACCCATGATGGTCGCGGTTAATCCGGGTTCGATGCTGGGCAGTAAGATGGTGCAGGACAATTTTGGCGTAGCGGGCGGCGATATCGCTATCGGCGCCGACATTCTCTGTCGCGCGGCGCTGTCCGACGAATTCGCCGACGCCGCCGGCAAGTACTACGACAATGATCGCCGCGCCTTCGGCCCACCTCATGCCGACGCGCGCGACCCAGCCAAATGCCGCGCCCTCGTCACCACACTCGACCAAATCCTCGCCGAGCAGCACCTAATTGAATGAAAAAACGAAACGTTCCATATAATAGCCTTCAGCAAACCAAAAAAGGCGCGCATCATGGGCAAGCTATTTCGCTATATCATTGATCAGGTCGCGGCACAGGCCGAAACCGGTATTTGCCATTACTGCGACCAAGCGCGAACGGTCTACCCGATTAGAGCTGTCGCCGACGATGCCGATTATTGGGACAAAGGCACCGAACAAATCGATGAACTGTGTGCCCACTGCATTCGGGTGATCCCGCTCATCAGTCTTGCGACCCGCGAATCAGAAAGGTGGCTGACGGCGCACATCAATAGCCACTATCCCAAGGGCACCCTCTCGAAAGAGTTGCGCCAAACAAAGTTAATTGGGTTGGCGGACCGCCTGCGTCGCACACCGGAAATGCCCCTGTTCCTACAAGGCGACGATTGGCCATTCTGTTGTGGCGAATGGTGCGAGTTTTTAGGTGTTCCCGATAACGGCCAAGCCGCCATTGCCCTTGTCGACACGGACACTTACTGGTCCGGCGGACCGGGCACCTATGCCTCGGAATTCGGCGACATGACACTAGAACCGGAAGACCTCGAAGAAGTCAGCTTATTCCGCTGCCTCCACTGTCATCAACCCTTCTTCACCTGGCAGTTCACTTGATGCCGGCGTCATGAACGCGCCCTATCTTTTCGTTCCGAAACGGAAATGACCCTTTGAAACGGGGCCGGATAGTCGTAAGCCAAATTCCCTGCTTCAAGTCGAAGAAGCTCAACCATACCAAGCCGCTCTTGAGGCGTCTTTGATTGCCAATAAGTGCGATCGACCCTTTCCAGTTCTTCATGGGTTGTCATTGAAACCTGAGCTGAGCGATTCGGGTGGATGAAACCGCACAAAATGTTGGTGCGAAATGTGTTGGAAAAACACACCGGGGTCGCGCACGACGCGTACTGGCAAGTACGGCGAGCATTTTTACGAGATGTTGCAGCCCAACAGTTTGTGCGATTTCGCCGCCAAGAATCGCTTAGTTCAGGTGAACTAGTTTTTTTACGGCGAAACCTCTCTTAATCAATATAAGCTTTTTAACTTTAACACATGTATTTTAAGCTCACTCAGTCCGCTTATCGACAATCAACCTTGTTTTCCACAGAATCACCCGGTGCAGCATACGGATTCTGTGCAGGCTCCTGCGCCCCTATCGCCTCTTCTTTTCGGTTACGCAATAAACGCCTGATACGGACCAGGTTGTAAATCAAAATCCCGCCGGCCAAAAGGAAACCAAAAATCAAAGCTCTTTCAGCAGCCTCCGGCCGCGAATGGACCATCGCGAGTGCATGTATCCTGCGGGAAAAGACCAGAACAACCGCCACGATAAAAAAGCCATTCACCACCGACCCAATCTGTTTGTAACGTATGTATTTAGGTGATCGTCTAAGCGCTTGATACGCATTCCATTCCTTTGTAATTTGCTCTTTCAATGGGTTTCTCCTTTCGGTTGCAAAGATACAACAGGACCCAATCTCGCCATAAAACAGGCGTCATGGCTATTTTCGTCTGTAGACTCACGCGCAAAACGCGGCCACCAACGCCGGCTTTTTCTACCAGCCTCACACCTGAGTTAAGCGATTCTTGGCGGCGAAATCGAACAAACATTGACGTTTCCTGCGTCAAGCCTTGGGCTGCAACGTCTCGTAAAAATGCTCGCCGAACTGCCGGCACGCCTGTGCGTGAACCTTTTTTGAATTTAGGCGGCAAACTCCTTTTTTTGCCCATCGTTTCTCCATGATTGGCGCCTAGCTTTAGCATTCCAATCGGTCTTTCCCGACACACTCATTTAATTGTGCGCCGGTCAAGGCCGACATCCTTTTCACCTGAACTGAACGATTCTTGGCGGCGAAATCGCACAACCTGCCGGGCTGCAACATCTCGTAAAAATGCTCGCCGTACCGCCGGTACGCCTGTGCTTTTTCCAACAAGTTTCGCACCAGCAACTTGCGCGATTTCATCCACCCGAATCGCTCAGTCCAGGTTTCAGATCCAACGCTTTGCGTTGGGATCTGGTCCTTTTACAGGGAGGAACCCCCATGTCGGCTGTTTCTTTGAGCGAAGCGAATCACCCCATCCGAAACCTCTTAATCTGGCTGAAACACGCAGGCGCCCGTTTCCCCCAACTCGCCGTCGAAACCCTTGCCAACGGGGAACGCACCATGGCCGCACGCAACCCGATCGACGCCGACGACACCACCCTGATCATGCCGCGCGCGGCGGTGATGTGCACCGACAAAGCACGTGCCTGGTTAACCACCCGTGGTTTTGGCGACACACAGCTTAACGCACTTCAAACACACAGCTTGCTATCGGCCTGGCTGCTGGCGGAACAAGCCGACCCCGCTTCTTTTTGGCAACCCTATTTGCAGGTCCTGCCGCGCCGCTTTGACCACATCCCGCTCTTTTTTCCCAAACACCTGCGCGCGCCACTGGCCGGCACCTATGCCGAACATCTTTTAAACCAACGCCACATTAAAATCGAAGACGACTATCGCGCCCTGTGCGCCGGCGACCCAAGTTTTGCCCGCTTCACGCTGCAGCAGTTCCAATGGGCCATGACCGTGACCGCCTCCCGCTGTTTCGCCCTGCACCAAGCGGGTCAGCCACAAGTCCTGGGATTGGTGCCCTTACTCGACCTGTTCAACCACCAACACCAACCCAATCAGCGCTGGTGTTATGACAACGATCGCGACGCCTTCACGTTGACAAGCGCGGATCCCATCGCCACCGGCGAAACTTTATCGATCAGTTACGGCCGCAAAAACGACCTGCGGTTTTGGTTGCACTACGGCTTTCTCGACAGCGACAACACCCAGCCACGGGTGGCCGTCACGGTCACGGCACCCGCCGGCGACCCGCAAGAGGTCGCTAAAAACGCTTTCATCGCCCAGCTCGGTGGACCGCAATTTGTGATTGGCGAAGACTTGAACGGTTTGGAAAAACTGCGCCAAGCTTTGCGCTGTTGCCTCGGCGATTGGGCCAATTATGCAGTGCGGCATCGCGTGCGCGCAGGTGAAGCGCTGGATCCCGCCGCCGAAGCCATGGTCGCCACCGCGCTCACTGATCACTGCACGGCCGCGCTGGCCAGAATTCCGGCACCGCTGGCCGCCTGCCAAAAATACGGGGCCAGGGTCGATTCACGCCTGCAATCGGTTCTCAAAATTGTGGCGGGTGAACGCGCCCTGTGGCGCCGGCTGCTGAATGCCACACCCCGCGAAGTGAACACCGTCGCCAAGGAAACCGCCATGCCAAATAAATCAAACATCGACCTTAACCAGTGTTCCCTGGTGAAAGTCACCCACCAACACTGGCCCGCCCTGTGCCGTTTGCGGGTGCGCCAAGACCAACAGCGGTTTGTCCCCAACCCGATTGAGCTGATGCGCAAACAGGTCTTTGCCAAAGATCCAAGCATGCGGGTTGTCGCCATTTACCACGACAAACAGGCGGTTGGTTTGTTTGGCGTCGGTGCGGGCACAGCAGACGAGGTATGGTTTTCACACTTCCTGGTCGACGAAAGTTGGCAAGGACGCGGCATCGGCCGCTGGGCTTTCGCTTCTTTTCTAAAACTCTTAAAATCAAGCGGTTACACTGGCGCGGTGGGACTCAATGTACACCGCGACAACACCGCCATGATTCATTTTTATACCCAACAGGGTTTTACATTCGCGCCGCAAAATAATGTCGGCGATCACCTGGGCATGCTGCTGTCACCCGGCCTGCTCGCACCACAAGCGCCAACCCAATCGGTTGGGTCATTTTAGCGGTCAACCTCCGCGTGCCCTACATGTGGGCCGGAATAAGATCGCAACGCTTGCCTTCCACGAGGATCCCCGCTTCGGACAGCGCGCGCGTCGTCAAACGTCGCGCTGCGATCCCGTGATCCCCATTTCTCAAAAAAGAGGTAGCACTATGTCAACAGAAATCCAACAGGTTAGTGATTGGTTACAACAACTCGACGGCACCGGCGGCGCGCTGTTCCTGGACGAAAACGGCCGCTGTGCCATTATCGGTGACGGTTCATTTGAAGTAGAAATTTACGCGATCCCCAATGACGAATGTTTCTATGTCAACGTCACTATTTTACCGGTCCCAAGCGAGAAGGCGGCGGACTTTTTCGAACAGGCCCTGGTTCTCAATTTATTTAAACAGGAAACCATGGGTGCGGCCCTGGCGATTGATCCGCAAGACCGCAGTTTGGTGCTGAGTTTTAGCCGCGAAATTGAACACACGACCCTGCAAACCTTCGCCAACATCATCGACAACCTGCTGGCGGCAGCCGCCAAAATCCGCGAACAATTGGCTGACGAATGCAACCAAGAGGAAACGACAAGCGAAACCCTAACCTATCCGCACCTGATGCCCTTTACCCAACTGGTGTAACCACGCGAACCACGGCCGCGGCCGGCGCGACAGTCGGCCCCCGAAACCAAACCCTCTCAGGCTTTTGGTTCGATGACGAACCCCAAACTCACACCACAAGGAAGTTACCATGTCCGTTACCTTAGGCTCGCCACAACCCATCATTAAAAAGGAAACGTCCGAATCATCGGGTAATTCCGGCGTCGGAACGCAAAGTTCGCTCACCCCCAACCAAAACCTCCACTCATCTGATAAATCCTCACCGACAATGTCCAGTCAACAGCCGACCTCGCCGCCGCAGACGAGCCACACCATTGCCCCGCAACACAGCTCGGTTAATGAAACCGAGGATGTGAGCGAATCCAAAACCGACGATATCAATGAATCCAAAACCAGTGACGACATGGGCCCCAAAATCAAGGTCCAGCCTACCATTACCGACAACCTCGATTCCAATGTGAAAACCTTGGTCAAAGATATTACCACAACCGGTTTTCACGGCCCGAACTGTCACAGTGCCACCTTATTGGCGCAAGGCTTGGAGTTCACATTAATGGATAATCATATTAAACTCATCGATACCTACGTTGAGAACTTCACCACCGATGTTACAGAAAGTTATGTATCGACAAAAACCCTTAATGAACAACCAAAAGATCTTAAAAAAGGCGATATTATTGTCATCAAACGCGACAATGACCAGAGAACCGAGCATTCGTTTACCTACTTAGGCGATGACACCTTCTTCCAAAAAGACAACCAAAGTCCTGGCAAGTTTTATACTTCAGACTTTAAGACAGCCATAGGACCATGGGTTCAAAAGGAAAAAAACACGTATGACCTCACGTTCAAGATTGTTCGTCCAAAAGACGACACTATGAAATCCAGCGACGTTCGGCTTGCCAAACCACTTGCTCTGATCAAGCAAACCGAACTCAAATTCGGGTCAATGCTCGAAACGGCATGGAACAGTTCGAAAGAATTCATGGCGAAACACAAAGAACTGGAAAAATTCTCCGATTCGTTTTTCCCGACCAAGGATTCTGTTGACTGCATGTGGGGCGTCAAGCAAGAGCTAAACAATCTGAAGGTGGCGATCGAACAAGCCAAGAAAGGGAAAGAAACCATGGAGCCAACCGACATTAAGCGCCTGGAATTCGTGGAACAGCGCTACAACGCCATGGTCAATCAGGCTAAGGAGATGGTTCAAACCATGCAGGCGCCGTTTGACACCTTCAAGGATACCCATCCCAACGATAAGAAGGTTTGGTTAAAACTCAATCGAAATCTCCAACAGGCCGGGAGTATGTTTTAGACAAGCGATTGATGTTGTCCAGGTCTTGTAGCAACCTTTGCGGCCAGATGGGAAAAAGGGTACGCGACTGCGCATTCGAGGGCTTTGCGACCATCGCGGTTCAGTTCAGGACGCGCGCTTCTTCAGGCGTGAACGCAAGCGGTCGGCGCCGGCCAAGGTCGCAGCAACAAGTCCCGGCCGGCGCCGCCCCCCCACGCGCACAATTAAAGTTGACTCGCTACCGACCCACTTGTAGAATCACCACCTAATTAGACCCCAAAACTTAAATATGACGAGGATGTTATGTCGATCATCCTGGGTATCAACACGTTCCACGCGGGCGCCTCAGCCGCACTGTTGGTGGACGGCAAAATTGTTTACGCCGCCGCCGAAGAACGCCTCAACCGCATTAAGTACTACGCCGGTTTTCCGCGCCACGCCATTGAGGCCTGCCTGAAACACGCGCAAATCAATTTCTCCGACATCGACCACGTCGCCGTCGGTCGCGACTCCTCGGCGAATCGCAACAAAAAAGTCGAGTACGTCATTAAGAACCCACTGCTGTTGGGCAATTTGCTCAAAATCAAAGGCAAACGCAAAGCCCTCGACGACATCAAAAGCCTGTTCGGCCAACACTGCGGCGTCGATCCCGACAGCCTGCGCTTTCAGCAACACGACATCGAACACCACCTCGCCCACACCGCCAGCGCCTTTTTCATTTCCCCCTGGGAAAGCTGCGCCGGCATTACCATCGACGGCTCCGGCGACTTCGTCACCTGCATGATGAGCCGCTGCGAAGGCAACACGATCACGCCGGTCCACCGCATCTACGTGCCCAATTCGCTGGGTTCGTTTTACACCATGATTTGCCAGTTCATCGGTTACAACCGCTACGGCGACGAAGGCAAAGTCATGGGTTTGGCGCCACTGGGCAAAGACACCTATACCGACATCTTCCGCGATATGATCGACTTCGAAAAAGGTCAAATTAAACTCAACGCCAAGTACTTCCTGCCCTTCGGCAAAAACCAAGGCATGAAGATCAACGAAGACGGCTCGACGACCCTGGCCCGACACTACAGCGACCTGATTCTAAAGACGTTCGGTGAGCCACGCGAACGCGGTGCCGAGATCACCCAGCGCGATATGGACATGGCCTTCTGCCTGCAACAGCGCTTTGAAGAAATTTACTTCGACCTGCTCAACCACCTGCACAGCCTGGTACCCGAAGACCGCGTCGCCATGGCGGGCGGTTGCGCGCTAAACTCCGTCGCCAACGGCAAACTGTTCGCCACCACGCCGTTCAAGGACACCTGCATCCAGCCCGCGGCCGGTGACGAAGGGCTCGCCCTCGGCGCCGCGCTGTACGTCAGCCGTTCAGTGCTTAACGAAACCCCCGACAGCACCCCCTTCACGCCGTACCTCGGTGGCAGCAACAGCGAAGCCGAAATGGAACAAGCACTGCAAGCGGCCGGTCTCACCTACCGCCGCCTCGAACGCGCCGAACTGCTCGACGCCACCGCCGAACACATCAAAAACGGCAAAGTCGTCGGCTGGTTCCAAGGCCGCAGCGAGTGGGGGCCCCGGGCCTTGGGCAATCGCTCGATTCTGTGCCACCCCGGTTACCCCGGCATGAAGGACATCCTCAACGCGCGCATCAAACACCGCGAGTTTTTCCGACCCTTCGCCCCAGTGGTCCTCTACGAACGCCAGAACGAAATCTTCGAACACGACTTCCCGTCGCCCTACATGCTCCACGTCTACAAAATCCGCGAAGCATGGCGCGACAAACTCGAAGCGGTCAACCACGTCGACGATACCGGCCGCCTGCAGTCGGTGAAACGCGAAGAAAACGCGATTTACTACGACTTGGTCAAAACCTTCGAAGGGAAAACCGGCACGCCGGTCTTGCTCAACACCAGCTTCAACGAAAACGAACCGATCTGTGAACGGGTCGAGGAAGCCATCGACTGCTTTAAACGCACCAAAATGGACGTCATCGTGGCCGGCCCCTTCCTCTGTGATGAAAAATAAACAACGGTGAGGTGCAGCCTATGGCGACAGCGTTCCGACTCGATCCAGTGACCGTCCCGTCCGGGTATTTGGTCGAATGGGTCGACGAAGAAGGTTACATTCTGTCCCATCGTCATCGGCTGTTTTTCTCGACAGACCTCAACCCGCCCTACACGCCCATCGGCGCCTTCCCCGTCAAGAAAAGCCACGCCCTCGCGGCGCATTTCGCCTGGGGTCGGCGCCTGCTGCGCTTTATGTTCTACAACGTGATGAAGCAGGGACCCAAGCGGCTGTTGTGTACCTTCGGCAAATCGGTTGGGCTGATGGTCGACGGCCAATTCCAAGCCGTCACCGGTTTGCGCCGGCCCGCGCGTTTCCTGCGCGGTTCGTGCGCGGTCGACGCCGACGGCGGTGTCTACTTGGGCGAGTATCTGGCCAACCCCGAACGCACGCCGCTGCACATTTACTATTTGGCACCGGACAGCACGCACCTCGACGTGGTCTGCACCCTGCCGGCCGGCCGTGCCCGCCATATCCACGGCATCTTCGCCGATCCGTTTGAGCCAGGAAGCCTGTGGCTGACTACCGGTGATCTGCCGAACGAGTGCCGCATTCAGCGCACGCGCGACGGCTTCAAAACGCTTGAAGTGATCGGCGAAGGCGATGAAACCTGGCGCACGGTGGGACTGGCCTTTCGCGAGGACGCGGTTTACTACGGCATGGACGCCGAATTCCAACAAAACTACGTCTACCGGCTCGACCGCGCCGCCGGTACCCGCAAACAACTGTTCGCCATCGACGGCCCGATTTATTACGCCAAGACGGCGGGCGGCGTCGTCTACTTCAGCCTGACCGCCGAAGGCTGCCCCAGCCAAACGGTCAACCGCGCCACGATTTGGGCGGTTGACCAGAGTGATCAAGGCACAGCGGTGGCCCATTACGCCAAAGACGCGCTCCCTAAATTACTGATGCCGGGAACCTTGCACTTCGCGCTGGGACCCGGCCGCAACGACACGGTTTTCTTTTACGGCGTCGCGCTTAAGGGCGCCGCCGGCCGCAATTTCGCCCTCAATCCCTCGCTCGGCACTGGATGTTGACCCATGCTGTTTCACACTCTCGTTTTTATCCTGTTCTTTTTTGTGGTTTTCTGGACCAACCTCGCCATGATCAACGGCTTCCAAGCGGTTCGTGCCCGCAAGTGGATGCTGCTGGCCGCCTCGGTCTTTTTTTACGCGAGTTGGAACAGCCAACTGCTGTTCCTGATGTTGTTCTGCATTGGCTGTAACTACTTCTGCGGGCTTAAGGTCGCCGACGGTGAACGCAAAAAACAATGGGTGACGGCCGCCGTCGTCATTAACCTCGCTATATTGGGCGTGTTTAAGTACCTCGATTTCGGCATCCAATCGTTCGCCCAGCTCATGACCAACCTGGGGTTCCAGGTCAACCCCGGCACCTTCGACCTCATCCTGCCGCTGGGCATTAGTTTCTACACCTTCCAATCGATGGGTTACGTCATCGACGTTTATCGCGACAAATACAAACCCTATCGTTCCCTGCTGGATTTCGCCCTTTTCGTTTCCTTTTTCCCGCAACTGATCGCGGGCCCAATCGTGCGCGCCGACTTCTTCCTCAAGAACCTCCAAGAGACACGCAAACGCATTGGCCTCGAAGAGATCAACGGCGGGCTGTACCTGTTCATGCTGGGCATCTTCAAAAAAGCGGTGCTGGCCGACAACGCGGCCCACATCGCCAATATGTCGTTTAACAACGCCGACGAACTGAGCAGCTTGATGATCCTGATGGGCGTGCTCACCTTCTCGGCGCAAATCTACTTCGATTTCTCCGGTTACACCGACATGGCGCGCGGGTTGGGTCGCATGCTCGGCATCGATTTACCGGAAAACTTCAACCGCCCCTACGTGGCACGCGGTATCCGCGATTTCTGGAAGCGCTGGCACATCTCACTCTCAACCTGGCTGCGCGACTACCTCTACATTTCCATGGGCGGCTCGCGCGTCGGCGCCTGGCGCACCTACCGCAACTTGTTTATGACCATGCTGTTAGGTGGTTTATGGCACGGCGCCAGCATGAACTTTGTGTTTTGGGGCGCCATCCACGGCAGCCTGCTCATCAGCGAACACTACCTCGCCTCGCGTGGCGCGGGCGAATCGCCGCTGTGGCGGGCCGTGGGACCCTGGGTCGCCGTCCCCGTGACTTATGTGCTGGTCATGTTTACCTGGATCTTCTTCCGCGCCACCGATTTCGAAACCACGATGACGATCCTAACCAAACTGGTCGATTTCGGCGGTTACAGCAACGTCGCCGAACTGCGCCTGTTCGCCCCGCAGAACTGGGCTTTTGGCCTGCTGCTGCCCTACCTGTTCATCTACGGTTTCGAACGCTGGGACTTGCGCATCACACTGAAGGTCCCGCCGATCTTGCGCGCAGCCACCTTTTGCGTCTATTTTTTCCTTATCCTTTTGGCTTCAGGAGGGACCAATGAGTTCATTTACTTCCAATTCTGAAGCCGCCTCGCGCCCGTTAGCGCCGATTTCAGGAGGTTTCGATGGCGTCATCACCCGACAAACCTGAAGCCGCCACGCGCCGCCTCAGCCGTGAACATTGGTTCCTGATTTGGGTCGGCTTGGCCTTAACAGCGGCCTTTGTGGTCGGTAACCTGCCGATCTTCGGCAAAACCTTCACTCAGGTCAAACTGCACCACTACGTGGCGAACCATTTCGGTGCCGAGGTCGACTGGCTGCTGGTCGGCGACTCCAAAGCGGGCCGGTTCTCCTACGACGGCTTGGTGCCGTTTAACTCGCGGCGCGGGTTGGTATTTACCAGCGACAGTGTCACCCCCGTTTACCAGTACCACGTGCTGCGCCAACTCAAAGAAAAAGCACCGAACTTCAAACCCAAGGTCGTGTTTATCTCCACCGGCGCCAATAACTTCAACCGCAACGGCCTCCACTGCAGGCGCGACTTGGCACTCTACACCATGCTCGATTTGCCTGCGGTCGCGGCGCTGACTCTGCCCAACGGCGCCACCCTAGATTTTGTCGAGGCGGTCACCTCACGCCTGTTCCCCGTCTACGGCAAACGCGTGCTAATTACCCACTTCAACTTTGCCCTGGGCGACAAAGCCAAACTCAAAACCGACCACATCGATTGGGTCAACTACACCGATCCGCGCCAAGCCCCGCCGGAAACCCGCGACCCCATCAAAGACCGCAACTACCTGGAAATCTACCGCCGCAGCGTACTGGTTAATTTCGAATACTCGCGGGTGGTGGAAGCCGCCTTGACGCGGTTGGTGGCGGAAGTCCGCGAACTGGGCGCCGAACCGGTGCTGGTTTTTTTACCGGTCACCGAGGAGATGCGCGCGCTGGAACGCGAGCTCGTCGGCGACGCCTTTGACGCGCCCATGCAGGCCTTTGCTAAGGCAAACAGCGTCACCATTCTCGACTTACGCGAACAACACCACTACGAATTCGAAGACGTCAATCACCTGACCCATGTCGGCGCCTTAACCGTCGCCGAGGAACATTTTGTGCCACGCGTCAACGCCGCGGTGGGAACAACCGCCGCCGAGGATTCCTCGCTTTAAGCCGGCGCGAGCAAGACCTGGACCCGGTCGAAGGTGAACAAACCGGCGCTAATGCCATTCGGCGCAAGCTGGGCAGTGCGGCATCAGCGAACAGAGCCGGCCCGGGTTCGCCGGGGAAGTAGCGCGCAGGCTCTACCGCTTGCTTACCATGCCTCATTGCCCGTTTCCGGTTTAATCTTTTGGACGTTTACACCGGCGGATCACCCAGCATTTTTTTACGGCGCATGCGGGTCGAACCCGTCTCACGGCGTCGTTGACACAGCCGCTCCGTTTTCCCCATCCAAAGGGCTCAACGTGAGTGGCAAAACAAGTGCCGACGACCACGCACTCAAAGTCACGAGGCGATAGAGGCAGCACCATAAGCCTTAGCAGAGCCGCCCAACCTTAAAAAGTGGTCAACGCGCAACCAGGCCGGGCAAACAGGAAAAGGCACCTGCGCGCCAAGTCTTCCGAGGCGGGCGTGGCTGCGACGAGTAGCGTGAAGCGGGGTCGCCCTTCCCGTCGAGGCCCATCAAAGCCGAGAGGTGGCACAAGCGGCACCAACAAAAAAGAGCGCCAATCCGCCCACGCTTTAGGAGCGACGGCTTCTTCCGTCGGGCGCAACCGGCAGCCAAGAGCCACAGAGCAAATCGCCTTTCCTCAATAAAGGCGCCGGCCAAAACGCGCAACCAAGTATGGCAGCAGACGACCCAAAAAACGCGCCCCCCCACCCTCCGAGGCGGAAGCGGCCACAAACAGGGCGCTAAACAAATCGCCCTTCCTCAAAAAAAAATGGCGACAAAGGTCATCCTCCTTTGCCGCCGTGGACACGATGCTTGCCATCGTCCTAAATAACTTCGTAATCCCGGTGCTCTAGACGGCGGGTCGGCTTCAGGCAACCACGCCACGGGATAAAATCATGATGCCGGCCGGCAAAACAAAAAGAAAATAAATCACAAGTTGGTTTATCATAAAAAAAATTTATGGATCAACCGCATGAGCCTTTCCTACGATGAACTTGAAGCCCTGACCCTTATTGCCACGACCGGGAACTTGACGCGAGCCGCCGCCGAACGCGGCCTAACGCAACCCGCGCTAAGCAGCATGTTGCGTCGCATTGAAACGCGGCTGGGGCGAACCCTGTTCACGCGCGGCAAAAAAGGCGTGACGCCAACGCGTGCCGGCGAATTATTGCTGCGCCACGCGCGCGATTTTCAAGCGCGCTGGCGTGAGTTGGAACGGCGCCTCGACGCCGACCAAAACGAGGTCAGCGGCCGTTACCAACTGGGCATTCATCACACCGTCGCGGTATATACCGTGCCGCTGTTTGCTCCGTCGCTGCTGCGTACCTATCCCGACTTGGATTTGCAGTTGGTCCACCTGTCGTCGCGCCAGGTCGTGGACGAAGTGCTGGGCCATAACGTCGATTTGGGAGTGGCCGTGAACGCGCCGCCGCATCCCGACCTCGTGCTCACCAAACTCTATCGCGACTTTATCGGCTTCTGGGTGCGCGACGAAGCCGATCTCACCGATGAAAACAGCATTTTGGTGGTTAACCCGGCCATGCCGCAAACGGCCAACCTGCTGCTGCAGCTCCAACGCGAGCCGCGTTTTGCCGGCAAACGGGTGATGGCCACCACCGAACTCAAGCTGATCGAGGCGATGGTCGCCGGTGGCGGCGCGATAGGACTGTTGCCGGCCACAATCGCCGGCAACAGTCGTTTGTGCAGCATGCGGCCCTATCGCCAGGGACCGCGTGATGAAGCGCAAATCAGCTTAATTCGGCGCGCGGATCGCGGCTCCACCACGGCGCAACGGGTCATCCAAAAAGCAATTCTCGAAGCGCTCCACAAGGCGCCGCCGGTGACGCCGCATGCCGGTTGGCCCGAGGACGCGCCCTAAAAACAACTACTCGCCGTCGCGATGAACGGTGTCCATGGAGAAAGCGGGCAGCACCACGGCAACATATTCAGCACCATCGGGATGGGGTGAGCTGTAGCGCACCCACTCGCCTTTGTGGGCGATAATCGCCTGGCCGGCAGCCACATCAAAATTGCCGTTTTTGGTTTCGACGTGCAGCGAACCCTTCAAAACCACCGTGTATTCGTCAAACTCGGGCGTTTGGCCGGGTTCAACCCAACCTGAAGGACTCTTCATGCGGGCAATACTGACATCGCTGGTCTGGGAATTCACGCGACCAATATACTCTTCAATAATTTTGGGTTTGTTACCCGCCGCCTCAATAATCGAGGGTTTTTCAATCAATGTCGCCATGACTCGGTCTCCTGTACTGTTGGGGTAGGGGTCGGTTGTAAGGTTATTGTAGGCCGGCCGTCGTGGGCGCGTGGGAAAAAAGACAGGCATTGAAAATCGGTCGCCGCCACGGTATCGATTGTCTATATTAGGGAAACGAAAACCCTTTCACCCCGTTCCGTCGCTCGCGCGCTAGGTGCATCACAAAGTCGGCGTTCGACGTTTCAGAAATCCAAGCGTCGCGGCGATAAGAAAAGCACGTGATGTACGTGACCGACCGGTGAGAAAAGCGCGGTTCGGTGAGTGGACCGACCCCGGATTCGGCACGGATTCCGCTAGAATGAGCAACACTTTAAGATGAGGCAGGCGATGGGACGCATTATCGGCATCGATCTAGGCACAACCCACTCACTTTGCGCCGTCATGGGCGGCGGTGGACCCGAGCTAATTCCCAACCGGGTCGGCACGTACCTGACCCCCTCGATCGTCGCCATCACCGCTGACAACCATATCTTGACCGGCGCAGCCGCCAAGGAAATGAGCCTGCTTGAACCGGAACGCTGTGCGGCACGCTTCAAGCGCATGATGGGCACCAACCACGTGTTCCGCTTGGGCGACCAAACCTTTTCCGCAATTGAGCTATCATCGCTGTTGCTCAAATCACTCAAGCGCGATGCCGAGGCCCATTTGGGCACCCGTATTGAGGAAGCCGTCATCACGGTACCGGCCTATTTCAACGATCACCAGCGTAAAGCGACGCAGCGAGCGGGCGAATTGGCGGGCCTCAAGGTCACGCGCATGATCAACGAGCCCACCGCCGCCGCGCTGACCTACGGTTTCCACGACCGCCACAGCGAGCGCCGCTTGTTGGTCTTCGATCTGGGCGGTGGCACCCTCGACGTCACCCTGATGGACATCTTCGAAAGCAGCCTGGAAATAATCGCCACCTCCGGCCAAAGCATGCTCGGCGGCGAGGACTTTACCGCAACCCTCTTGCAATGGGTCTGCGAACAGGAAGGTACCAGCCCCAACCAGCGACGCGCCGTCGATCCGCGCGGTTATGCGCGTCTTTGGAAAGAGTGCGAAGCAGCCAAGGTACGGTTGAGTTGGGAGCAGTCCACCGCGTTGCGCCTGCCCGAGCCGGACGGCCTGCTCGGCGAAGAACCGACCACCCTCACGCTAACCCGCGAGCGCTTTGAGAGCTTGCTGGAACGCTTTCAACCGCGGTTGGTGTCCTGCATTCAGAAAACCCTCAACGACGGCCGCACCCAACCCGAACAAATTGATCACGTCATTCTGGTCGGCGGGGCGACGCGCATGCCGATGGTCGCGAACTTACTCCGTGAGGGTTTTGGCAAACCGCCGCTGTGCCGCTACCATCCCGACGAGGTCGTCGCCATGGGTGCGGCCGTTCAAGCCGGCCTTTACGAAAACCACGTCGCCGTCGAAGACCTGGTTCTCACCGATGTCTGCCCGTTCACGCTCGGTATTGCCGTGTCCAAACAGCTCGGCCGCGATTACCGCACCGGCTACTTCCTGCCGATCATCCACCGCAACACCACGCTGCCGGTATCCCGTGAGGAAGTGGTTTACACCCTCTACCCCAACCAACGCGAGGTGGACGTCATGATCTACCAGGGCGAATCGCGCAAAATCAAAGACAACCTGCTGCTCGGCCACCTCAAGGTGACCGGGATCCCCGCCGCCACCGAAGAACAGGAAATCTTCATCCGCTTCACCTACGATCTCAGCGGCGTGCTTGAGGTTGAAGCCCTGGTCGGCGATAGTGGCCGCACCTTTCGCAGCGTGTTGTCACAGCAAGTTAAAGGACTGGACGAAAAAGACTTACAAGAAGCCCTAGCACGCATGGCACAGTACAAGTTTTATCCACGCGACCAAGAAGCCCACCAGCACCTCCTCCTCTTCGCCGAACAGGTGCTGGCCGAAGTGAGCAGCCGCCGACGCGACGAACTGGAACGCCTGATCGACGCCTACGAAGCCGCCCTGTGGGAGGCCGGCCAAGTCGAAAACGGGCAGACCTGGTTTTTCGAGAGTCGCCAAAAGTTGACCGATTATTTGGAAGATCTGGGCTATACGTTGAACCAGCCCCCCGAGGAAAGTGATTTTGGCCAATTCAAGCCCTGATGCCGAACGCAACCACTACCTAAGCCATATCCTGCGCTTCGAACCCGAAAACCTCGACAAGTTAATGGATGCGCGCCGGCGTTTCCGCAAGCAGGCCGCGCCCGAACCAACGCCGCCGCCCCACGAGGCGCGCCGACTCCATTTGGAAAACCAAATGCTGTGCCTGGAAGCGACCCTCTTCAGCCCAGAAGGCGCGCGCCGACGTGATCAGTTAGCCCACATTGAATGGGACGCCTTCCCTTTATTACAGCAACGTTACCAACAGTTGGACGCGCTACTCGCCCTAAGCGGGGTCTTTGCACGTGCCGCCCGTGACGCGGAACTGGACGGCGACTTTTTAATTTGGTTGAAACGTTTGGCGGCGGCCCCGCCGCAGGCCATGAAACAGTGGCGCGGCTTTACGCAGGCTTATTTTCAAGACGGCTACTATTTGGCCGAGTTCGCCGCCCAAATCAATTACTTACACACGACTTATCCCGAGCTGTACGCGTTACAAGCCGAGTGGTTCGACCGCATCCGTCAACGCCCGGCACGAAGTTGGAAAACGGTTTTTTAGGGCACATCGTCGCGGTCGGTCGGCACCGGTCCGCGACGACGGCTGTTCATTAGGCGTCGGTCCCAACCGCGGGCAACGCGGCCAAGCTGTCGATGGTCGCCACGGTCAGTGCCGTTTTGTCGGGCACAATCGTTTTCAGCATTTTGCTAAGGACGCCCTTGGGGCCAAACTCAACAAACTCGCGGCAGCCTTGATCCCAAGCAAACGTCATGGCCGGGCTCCACTGTACCCCGCGACACATCTGTTCTTTCATGCGGTTTTTAATCACGGCACCGTCCTGTTCGGGCGCGCCGGTCACGTTCAGCAACACCGGTACTTTGGCGTCGTGGAAGCTCACGCTGTCGATGACCTCGTTAAACGGCGCTTCGGCCCCTTTCATCAAAGGCGAATGCCATGCACCGGACACTTTAAGTTGAGAGACTCGACCTTTGGCCTCGCGGACACGCGCCATTAGAACCTGAATCCCTTCTTCGGCGCCGCTGGCCACCAATTGCAGTGGTGCATTGTAGTTGGCCAAACAAACGCGGTGCTCTTGGGCAACTTCGTCGATCAATGCTTTCACCATATCGGCGGGCATTTTGAGAATGGCGGCCATGGCACCCGGGTTGGCTTCGGCCTGCGCTTGCATCAAGGCACCGCGCGCCGTCGTCAAACGCAACGCGTCTTCGAAGGAAAAAACACCGGCAGCGGCCAAGGCCGCGTATTCACCTAAGCTGTGACCGGCCATAAAGGCGGCGGGCTCCAAGCGACCTTGCTCCAGGGCGGCCTGGTAACAAGCCAGCACGGTGGCGGTCATGGCGGGCTGTAAGTATTTGGTTTCCGTCAACGTTTCCATGGGTCCGTCAAAACAAACGGCGGCCACGTCAAACTGGGCAATATCGGCGGCGGCTTCAAAAATGCGGCGCACCGAGGCAAAGGTGTCGAACAGGTCGCGACCCATTCCAACGACTTGTGAACCCTGTCCGGGAAACAGGAAAACGGGTTGATTCATAACAAACTCCTAAAGGTCCGTGTGCGCGAGGCACACCCACACCCAAGGGCGGTCGCGACCCCGTTGGTCGCGGCGGGCACGGTGGGCGGTTGATGGTGCAGACGGTGGAAAATGCAGCAAACGCGTCGGCACAATTCCCGCGGCCATTCACCGAGAAAACCGGTGGAAAAGCGCCGCGCGAACCCGTTTTGGACGGGTCCGCGCACGCGGGAATCGGCGAATGATAGCAAGCCCGAAGGGTTCGGGTCAAAAATTATGCGTTGCCGTCACCTTTAACGAGGGCTTGCGTTTTGTATTCCTCGGCCAATTTTTCAACCAGGAACGTACGCAACTGCTGCGGTTTGATGATGTCGTCCAGGGAGCCGACTTGTTTGGCCCGCTCGACGGTGTGCACCTCTTCAAACTCGGTCGCCATCTCGGTTTGTTTGGCACGGTAAACCTCGTCAAAGGTTTCCTGGTACTCACGGCGCAGGGCGTCACGGCGAGAAGGGGCAACCACCTCGAGCTGTTTCTGCAACGAGGTAATGCGCGGATCGGCCAGGGCACGTTTGCGAACCACACGCGGGAAAACCACCGCCGCCGCCGGTGCACCGCCGATGACCGAAGCAAAGGTCCCTTCGAGCGCAACCGCTTTTAAGCCAGGGTTGAGCACGTTGGAGAACACCACATAGGCGCCGCCGTGATAACGCGAGAGCACCACAAAGAGAATCAATCCTTTGAAATTGACCACGGCACGGCCGATTTCAGCACCGTACTCCAACTGCAGGCGACGCAGGCTCTCGGGCGAGCCGTCAAAGCCCGACAGGTTGGCGAGAATCACCACCGGCCGACGTCCACTGGCGGCGTTAATGCCGCGCGCCAGCTTTTTGCTGGAAAGCGGGAACAAGGTGCCGCCGCTCCAGGTATCGGGCCCATCGTTGGGTACTTCGGTACGGCGCTTAATCGGAAATGACTGAATGCCGATCATGGTCGCGCAGTAACCGCCAACGGTGACATCCCAAATCAGGGCGGTGTCCGATTCAGCCATTAACGGCCAGCGTTCCAGCGGACGGCAACCCTTGTCGGCAACGGTGCGCATGACCTGACGCATGTCGAACGGCTTCTTTTTGCCAGGATTGGTGGCGTCGCTGAAGATATCGCCAATGTTGGTGAAATCGGGCGTGAGTTCGAAACTGTAGGGTGCCTGAGTCACATCGCGATCGACCGCGTCTTCCACCAAGTGCGCACGCGGGTAGGTCTCGTCCGGGCGACAATAGGTAAAGCTGTAATAGCGGAACAGGATTTGACAGGCGTCGAGCAGGTTCTTAGCTGGATACTGGGCTTGACCGTTGGGGCCCATAATGCGCTGCATCCCACCAATGCCGATATTGTCCTCGGCGGAAACACTGCCGGCGTAATCCAGCGCACCTTTTCCGGTGAGCACCATGGTCCCGCGTGGCGTCATGATCAAACAGCCGGCGGTATGCATCATCATCGTCGCTTCGGCGTTCCAGTAGGACTGGGCACCGACGTTAATGCCGTCGACGACAATGTTGATCTCGCCGCCCTGCTGGGTGAAGTGAATGATTTCGCGCAGGACGCGCGCGGTCCAGTCGAGGTTCTCGGTGCCGTTCTCCATCGAGATCTTGGCGCCGGAGGAGACCGCAAACCACTCGAGCGGTAGGCGTTCTTGTTTGGCCAAATCAATCGCAGCCAAAATGGAGCGACACTCGGGTTCCGAAAGCGCACACAAGCCGAAGTTGCCGTCATTGAGCACAATCACCCGGCGCATGCCTTCCTGGTGACCTGGCGTGTAGTTGCTGATAATGCCGAACACAATGCCAATTCGGTTTTGGCCGGGCGGCCGCTTCACCGGTACCGCTTGCCAGCCGCCCTGGTCGTCGCGTTCCATGTCGTACTCTTCGAATTCGCCGCGGTAGAAATAACCGTTGGTCAGCAATTCGAGCACTTCGTAAGGGTAATTGAGCCCGCGCCGGCGCGCCAAGGCGTGGCGCAAATCACGAGAAGAAAGCGGTTTAATCGCCGGTGTTGAGGGTGGCGAGTAGCGGAACTCCATGCCGACGTCGGCCGGAAAGTTCACTTCGATTTGCAAGTTGGCAACGTCGCCGTGGGGCTGCGCCAGCAAGCAGTAGATACGCACCTTTTCGAGGTGGACGTGTTCGTAACCCGAAATAATGAAACGCAAGTAAGCGAGCAACGACTCGCGCGAGACGTTGAGCAAGGGCCGGATGTAAATAATGACCTGGTTCCAGTAGAAGCTACCGCTGCTTTTGGGGCCAAACTGGTTTTGCTTTTGGCGCAGGGCACGCAGCACGCGCAGGAACTCGCGGTGCAATGCCGGGTAGACGTAGCCGTCGTGACTCTGTTCCGGCGGTTGTTCACGAATTTCGGTAAACGCGATCAGGCGCTGGTCCTCGTCGTTTTCGCGCGCCTTACAGTGGAACAAGTAAATGTGTTCCTCGGTCGCCAAACGTTCGGTATGGAATCCCTGCAGACGTTCGATGTAGAAGCGCTGACCCATGTTTTCGGTAAGCCCGCGATAACTGCGGCGCTCGCGATAGCCGCTTTGATCGTGGATGAACAAGAAGCAACGGGGAATCGACAGGGAGTCGGAAATCATGACGCGCACTTTACCGAGCAAGCTCACCTTAGGGAAAACAGCCAGGGCCTTGGCCAGCTTGGCGTGGTATTCCTCGTCGGCCAATGTCTCGTCCGAGTAAAGGTACAGATCCAGCTCGACTTCGTTGACATCGCGCTGCTGTTTGACGTTTTTGCCGGCGTGTTGCAACACCGCTTCGAGGTTTTCGAAACGGTCACCGTAACCCACCGACCAGACGCGATTGCGGTCCAGCGAATAAGTGCAGCTCACAAACACGCGCTCGCCTTCCTGACACGACTGGACGTCGTGGAGCGACACCTCGAGGTGCATGCGCCGCATCAGAATTTCCAGCAGCATAATGCGTTGGGTGTCGTCGGCGTTTTCAAAGCGGCTGACCAATAATTTCACCAAGGCATGCGGTGAATAAATCAACTGCTGCATGACCTTGTCGCGCTGCTCACCGGCGGTCAGCACCAAAATGTGGTCGACCACCTCGTGAATTTTGGCGGGTGGAATTTGCGAGACCGAGGTAAACGAGGCGTGCTCAAACACGGAATAGTAAAAATCGACCAGCAGGTTGTGCAGCGCGCGGAAGGCCAAACGCGACTTTTGAATTTGCTTGTCGACCAGCGTTTTGAGCAGGTTGTTTTCCGTAAAAGCGCCACTGCCGCTAATCGCGTCGTGCAAGCAGCGCAACAGTTTGATCTTGAAATCGTGGTGGTGGCGCGACGAGAACAAACGAATGATGACTTCTTCCAGCTCGTCAATCGGGTTTTCCAACGAAACGCCGTAGTGGCTGTAAACCTGTTTGAGGGTTTCGTTGAAATCCTCCATCGGATGATCTTGGCCCGAGCGCAGCAGCGCCAGATAGATGAAGAAGTTCTGCTCCGGCGAGCTGATGTCGGTCTCCGACAAGGACACTTCCTTGAGGAACAGAAACTCCACATCGTGATAAAGCTGATAAATGTCGTCGAGAAAATCGATAAGGGTGTTTTTGCCGATTTCGCTTTGCGCCAGGGCTCTGACGGTATCGCTCAGGCGCGCCTGCAGGGTATCGAAGCTTTCGCTGTGAATGTCGAAACCCTTCATAAAGCCACGACACTCGCGCATCACCTGTTCGTGCTGGTCGCGCTCCTGTTCGGGTTGCGAGTCGTAAGCAAACACCACTTGTTCACCAACGGTGGTTTCACCGCCGGCGTTTTCCTTGTCGGCCTCAATCGAAACCAACGGATCACCGGCGGCAACCTGATCACCGGCCTTCACGAAAACCTGGCGCACGGTTCCCGACAGTGGCGATTGCATCAGCATTTCCATTTTCATGGCTTCCAGGCTGAGCAGCGGTTCGCCTTCCTTAATGGTCTGCCCCTCCTGGGTGTGCATCTTGAGCACCAAGGCGGGCGAGTTACTTTTGACAATACCGCCTGAATCTTTTTCAACCAGATAGCGCAAGCCGTTGACTTCCACTTGGTAGTCGTCCTGTTTGGGGGTAATCAAACAGTCGTATTTGACCTGATCGTAGTAAATACGCGACTTGTAAGGCGTATCGGCAACCATTTTGACGTTAAAGAAACGCCCCTCGTGAATGACCTGGTAGTACTTGGGTTCAATCAGGCGAATCTGTAGTTTGTAACTCTGGCCGTTGAGTTTCATTTCCACTTCAGCGTTGCCGGCGACGGGCAAACGCTGCGGTCGCCCACGCGACACGGTTTGGAAGAAGTCGCGGCGTTGCTCGTGCAAGAGCATGCTGTACATTTCAATGCCGGCCGCAATGAGCGCAACCTGTTGGTTGCGGTGGGCGCCGAAATGCCCGTCAGCCATCAGCCCATCGAGCCAGGCCGTGTGGTAGCTGTTGTCTTGAACGACGGGGTGATCGAGCAGTTCCAGCAGGAACGATTTGTTGGTCGTCCCATTTTGAATGACCACCGTGGTGTCGCGCACGGCGCGCGCCAGACGTGCCAGGGCTTCCTCGCGCGTGCGGCCGTACGCCAAAATTTTGGCGACCATTGAATCAAACGCCGATGGGATTTCCGAGTGGGTTTCAATGCCGGAATCAACGCGAATGCCGGGACCGCCCGGCGGGTTAAACAGCTCGATGCGACCGGGTGACGGTGCGAATTGGTTGTAGGGGTCTTCCGCGTTAAGGCGCACCTCAATGGCGTGACCGACGGTTTCCGGCGAAGCCCCTTCCAACACGCCGCCCATGGCAACGTGCAACTGGCCTTTTACCATGTCAAAACCGGTCGTCATTTCAGTGACCGGGTGTTCTACCTGCAAGCGTGTGTTCATTTCCATAAAGTAGAACTCGCCGCTCTCCTGATGGTAGAGGAACTCGGCGGTGCCGGCATTGTGATAAGTGGAAGCACGGGCAATGTTGCAGGCTGCTTCGCGCAGGTGCTGCTCTTGCTCGGGCGTCAAAATCGGGGCCGGTCCTTCTTCAATAACTTTTTGGTTGCGGCGCTGCACCGAGCAATCGCGCACACCGACGGCCCACACGTGATCGTGGGTATCGGCCAAAACCTGCACCTCGAGGTGTCGCGCGCCGATAATCATTTTTTCCATAAAGACGGTGCCGTCGCCAAAGGCTTTGGCCGCTTCGGAGGTGGCCGACTCAAACGCGTCCAGTAAGGCGTCTTCGCTTAAAACTTTGCGAATCCCGCGACCGCCGCCACCGGCGGTGGCTTTAATGACCAATGGGTAACCGATTTTTTTGCCGTGTTTCTTCGCTTCTTTGACATCGGCGACCGGGCCTTTACTCCAAGGCGAGACCGGCACACCGGCTGACTCGGCTAAGTGCTTAGAGCCGATTTTGTCGCCCAACTTGCGCATGGCATCGCCGGTCGGGCCGATAAAAACGATGCCCATTTCGCGGCACATGTCGGAAAATTCGGCGTGCTCGGCAACGAAACCCCAGCCGACCCAAACCGCTTTGGAACCGGTTTCCACCAGCGCTTCGCGCAGGCGTTCGTACTGTAAGTAGGGACTTTTGAGCACGGGCGCATGGGCATCGGAAGGAACCGCCAAATCCGGTTCGAGTGCGTCGCCGAGACAAAAAGAAAAATCTGCACGCTGCACAAAACGCGCGTGCTGATCGGGTCGCGTGAAAAGTGCGACGCTGCGCAGCTCGGTGCCGCGCTCCCGATTAAAGTCCTCCAGGGCGTTGAGGAAACGGTTGGCCGATTCCCCACGATTGATGATTGCAATGCGATCGCCCGGCTGAAGCACAGGAATAGTCACAAAACCCCCTTTGTTGACGCAAAAACAGAGTTCACGAACGGAAGCCACCACAGCCCCGGTATTTGCCACGAATGCCCCATAATATCGCCCAGTGGGGAGAAAAGCAAAGGCATTCGCGGCCAGGTGAATCGGGCCGAACCGGCGCCTTTCGCGTTGAACGAAAAATGGCTCCGATACAAGCTTTCACATCACCTTCACCTCTCTTTTTTGACACCACCGCCACGCGAAAACGCAAAAAGCCACGTCAAAAAAACACTTTTTTCCGACGTGGCTTTGACGCTTTTTTAAACGCACCGATTACTCGAAAAAGACCATCGGATTGGCCGCCAATTCTTGGCCGTTCAAGAAACCCGACAATGAGAAACCCGCCACCGGTAGATCCGCGCTGATTTCCACGTGTCCGTAGAAATCACTCACGCCGAATAATGCCGACAACGTGTTGAGCAGTTTGGCTCCGGGCGCGACCTGGACCTGACCACTCACCACTTGACCTTCGTGGTTAAAGAGACGAATGGTGAGGGTCACCGCCGAGGCGTTGGGATTGACCACCGAGATGCCGGTAAAGGTCGCCGGCAAACCGTCAAAAGGTGTCGGCAAATTGTTCCCGCCCGAGTAAACCAAGGGAAAGTAAAACTTGCGACTGGTGTAGGGCGTGGCCTGGAAACCCGCGATACTTTGGTTGTTGGTGGTGCCGAAAAGTTCCATCCCCGCCAACGAGGCCGTTTCCGACAAACCCAGAACCATGAACCAGGAGGTGCCGGTCGGCACAAACTGGTCACCGGTCACCGCCAGCAACTTGCCAAACGCGCCCAACGAAGCGACTTGGTTGGCCAACACGTTGCCGTTGCGGTCGAAGGAGAGAAAGTTCACCGGCGTGGCTTGGTCGGTTAGGTTGACAATCGAGTAACCGGTCCAAAACGAGCCGGTATCCTCGGCGACGTGGGTGAAAATCAGGTTGCGGCCACTGCTGGCGTCCATGATCAGGCCGGCCGATTGCGGCGTGTCCTTGCGTCCGAAAATCTCGGCGCCGGTCATGTTGTACTCAAGGATTTTACCGGCAGCGGTGTCGAAGTTCACAAAGAAACCCCAGAGCCCGCCCAGGGCGGACACATCGGGATAGGCCCCGCCGTAAATGCCGTCTTGGAAATCAAAGGCAACCGCCGTATTAAAGGTGTTGACGTCAACCGTCCACCCCTCGTCGCGGTTATCCAGGTAAAGCACATTGGCAGGCGTATCCACGACATTGGCCACCGCACCAACCGTCCAAAAGTTGGGATTGGTTGCCACGTGCGGAATAAACAAACCGTTGCTGACATAGGGGGTCGCCGGAATGAGCGACCAACTATCGCCGCTGGGTGTCATGTGCTGGTAGGCGCCGATGACGCGCCCGTTGGCGCTGACCTTCACCCATTGATCGCCGGGATCCGAGGTGCCGAAGGTGGTCGCGTGTGGGTTGAGCGTAAATTCGGTGGTGAAAGTGGCGGCGCCGTCGGGACCAATCCAAGACACGGTACCGCTGACCGCTTGGTCGGAGGTATTGGTAATCGTGAACAGGTTGCCGAACTGCTGACCGAAGCGCTCGTAAGGCGCCACAAAAGGGTAGTAAAGGGTCGTCGCCGAATTTTCACCGGTATTGACGGTGCCACCACCACCAATCCCAACCGCCGCAAAGGCGTCACTCACCGCTTGCTGCTCGGCAGCGCCGTACAAGTCGCCCGCGGCACGCTCGGCCGCCGCCCGTGCATCGGTGAATTGACTGTTGCGTGTTAAGTAGTTGGTCAAGGCGCGGTGCATGATTTGAATCGCTTTATCTTGACCAATCGCACCGGATAAACGGAAAAAGGCATTGTTGGTTATGCCGGAATTGACATGCACACCGCCATTGTCTTGGTTGGCCTGCAAGTTGACAAATTGGCTCATATTACTCGGCTGCCAACCGTTGGCACCAACCGCTTGACCTTGGCTGGGGTCGGCGAGTGAGCGCAAGGCCGGCACGCCGAAGTTTTCGGCAATGGTAATCGTTTCGCCCAACAACCAGTTGGCATTGTCGTTGGTCGCCGCAAACATGTCCGAAAAGGACTCATTCAGCGCACCCGACTGAAACTGGTAAACCAAATTCGCCGAGGACGAGGTGATAGCGTGGCAAATTTCATGGGTGGCAAAGTCCAGTGCAAAGGCCCAGTTACGCGTAATCTGCCCGCCGTCGCCAAATACCAACTCGCGGTTGTTCCAGTAAGCATTGTCATAACCGGCATTGGGGTCCTGGCGGAAATTCACGTAAATGCGCATGGCCGAACCGTTGCCGTCCCAACTGTTACGCGAGAAGGTCGTACCCAGCCAGTCGTAGGTGCGGCTCATCATGTAAGCCACTGCGCCGGCGGCGTGGGTATCGGCCGTGTCGTTAAACACCGTATCGTCGTTGGGATCCTTGGCCAATCCCTGCGGCTGATTGGTATGCAGAGATTCCAGCACGTAAATCGTGCCGGCCAGGGTGTTGGGATCAAGTTGACCGGGGAACATTTGTTTCGAAGTATCGATCAGGAGCACCTGCCCCTCAGAATTGTAACCGCTCACGGTTTGGCTGACACTGCCGTCGAGGGTTGGATACACCGTGCAGTTCACGGCGGTTTTGGCCCGGGTCGCCGCCAAATCGGCGGGCAGCAGCTCTTTGGTCGCGACGCGCGGGACGGCTTTGGTCACGGCCGGCGTCGGCCGGTAGGCGGCAAGGTGATCACATACACGGTTAATGCGGTTAAGTGACGCACCGTTAATCGCATCAATGAAGTGATCTTCGTCGAAGGGCGCAATGTCTTTGGCACGCAGGCGAATGCGCCATGCCAGACGCGGCTGCTCAATGTGCCAATCATAAATAATGAGTTCGGCCTCGTGCTCAAGTGCAATCGGCGTTTTGGCATAACCGCGCGCCTTGGCAACCGCTTCAGCTTCGCTCAGGGTCGGCGTCGTCGATAAGGACCCCGCCATACGATACACCCCGTTAACCGTGGTCACCTGACCGGCCGGGTTCAGGTGCACCATCATTTCCGCCGGCCATATCTCCAAACCACCGTGCAGGAGCCGCACCTTGGCGTGATGATGGCCCAAATCGTCGGTACTCACCTTGGTCACACGAAAATCGTCGGCGGCACGCAGTTTAAATGCAGCGCGGTGTTTGTTCAAAAAGGCACGCACGATGGCGATGGGCGCATCGGTGCTGGGTTGACTGAGCACGCCGGTCATGAAACGCGGCGTGCCGTAATCGGCGTGAAACTGAGTGAACAGCGGCGCGCCTTGTTTCTTGCTGATATGGGCCAGCCGCTGAAGATCGCCGTCAAAACGCGCCAGGGTTTGCGTCAAGCGACCGGTATTGCCGTCCAACGGTTGAAAATCGCCTGCGCCGCGATTGAGTTGGGCGAATAGAGGCGCAACCGCCGCCAACAGCATCGCGACGGAAACGGAAAAAACGGCGCGGGACGCGGAGGCCCCGGTCGTCGGTTTGGGATTGGGTTTCCGGTTCATTGTTGGGAAGACCAGACGAACGTTTTTCATGTCACCACCGTCCAGCAGCAGCCGCATCTCACGCAAGAACTCGCATGGCAAGGTTAAAAGGTCGGTCGCGGCCAGACCGCCGAGCCCCTCAGAGCGGGGTCACAAGTGCGGCAACCACAAGCAACAGCGATACGCGTAAAAACAAGGCCTAGCTTTGATTTTTACCGAAACTGAACGATTCTTGGCGACGCCTTCACACAACTTGTTGGGCCTTCATGTTCCGAAAAATGCGCGACGTGCCCTTACCGCATGCCGGATCTTCCCCAACCCGTTTCGCACCAACACTTTGCACGAATGCTTCGCCCCGAATCACACAATTTAGGTTTTAAAGAGGTTTGTCTGTCCATTACAAGGTCCACGCGGTCAAAAGTCAAGCGGGATCGGTTCAAGAAACATGGGTCAAACGCGGACGCAGGTTGGTGGACATTACCGAGTAAGTGAGCTTCGCCGGTACCAAGTTGCACCCATTCACGGTTTTGGCGCCAAAAGAAAACCCAAGCAACGCAATCGAGGCGCAAACCGAAAAAAAGCACCATCGCGAGACAAAATGACCACCGCAAGGGAATCCACGCCCTAAAACAACGGTAAAATTTCTAGCTCGGCGCAAAAAACACGCCACCCAAAACAATAACAACACCATCACAACCAGGAAATCAGCACATACGAAAGGACGCTACACACTGAAAATACCAAGACAACTAACCCATCTCGAAAAAGCCAACATCGCTGTAATTACACGAGTTGCTTTGCAAATTTGGAATAGGATTCGACCGCAAACTCATTTTTTTCGGATTTTTATTTGACGGACTTGGTGGACAGAATTTGAACAACTCAAGAGAAACACAACCTTTTCAGGTGTTTCGCGCGAAGACATGGCTTTAGAATATTTTTGACTCTAATTTACAACGAAAAAAACTTTAAAAAAACTACATTTTGACCTTGATCAAAGGTCGATAGACCCCTATATTGACCCTCATCTGCTACAAAGAATCCCAAACAAAAATCTAAACTCTGCCAGTCAACTTGGTCATTCAGGGAGGTTCAAGTTGAAATTTTTTACGTCTGCTTTCGTCATGGTGACTTTACTTATTACAAGTACCGCACCGATTTTCAGCGGTGACGCCACCGCCGCGCCGGAATCCGTTGGTATGTCCTCAAGCAAACTCAACGATCTGTCGGCCGCCTTGCAAGCCTATGTCGATAACAACACCGTTGCCGGTGCCTCAGCCATTATTGCCCGCAACGGAGAAATCGTTTATCGCGAAAACTTTGGCCTTGCCGATCGCAAAACCCAGCGCCCCATGGACAACGACACCATTTTCCGCATTGCCTCGATGACCAAAATCATCGTCACAGTTGCCACCTATCAACTTATTGAAGACGGCGTCATTAGCAAAGACACCCCCCTTTCCAACATCGTTCCCGGTTTTGCCAACCCGACGGTCATCGAATCGGTCCCCAATGAACCTCCCAGTGTTTACAGCACCCGCTTGGCGTCCAACGAGATCACGATTGACCACTTACTCGATCACACCTCAGGCTTGGAATACCGCTTTCACAACCACCCCGTGCTCGGCCCGCTTTATGCCGAAAACAGTATTTGGGATGGTTTTAACACGGTTCCCGCGGACGGCCCCGCCACGGTCGGTGACTTGGTCGCCAACCGCCTCGCCGATCTGCCTTTGCTGTTCGATCCCGGTCAGGAATTCAACTACTCTTTGTCCCACGATGTCTTGGGTTTCGTCATTGAACAAGCAACCGGCAAGAAACTCTCGACCTATCTGCAGGAAAACATTTTCGACCCCTTGGAAATGGATTCCACCTTCTTCTTCACCCAAGATTTCGACCGCATCGACCGTTTGGCCACGGTGTACACCCCAGACGGCAACGGCGACCTGGTCGAATTGAGCCAACAACCTGTCGAGTTGTTTCCCAACTTTTTTGCCGATAGCGGTTACACCACTCAGGGCCCGCAAGCAGTATTTTCCGGCGGCGCCGGCTTGTCGGCGACATTAAACGACTTCTACCGTTTTGCACAGATGCTGGCCAATGGCGGCAAGCTCAAATCAAAAGACGGAACCACCACCGTACGCATCCTTAAAAACAAAACCGCCAAGGAGATCATGACCGTTGAGGACAGCGATCCCTTCATGGATCCCTTCACGAACCTGTTCGGTTGGTCCGGCTACAAATTCAATAACGGCGCCGGCATTCACGTCGATCCCGCCCTCTCCGGCAAAGATAAAGTAGCAATTGGTCAAGTCACCTGGAACGGTGCCTTCAACACCTTCTTCTTTATCGATCCCGAAGAAGATCTGGTTGCCGTTGTCATGACCCAACTGGTCCCATTTAACTTCACCCAGGTGCAATTGACCTTCGAAACCTTGACCTACGAGGCAATTACGCAGAGCTACCAATAAACAGAGTGAGACCGCTCACTCGGCAAAATTAAACCGACAAACCCTTGGTTCGGTTTTGCTTTTGTTCTATATCAAATGATCCACAGTCCGCGAAGGTCACGGCATCTTCCCAATTTGGGGGCCGTGACTTTCTCGTTTTCAGGCCTCGCCTTACAGATAACAGCGTGAGCCCCGTCACCAAAAAACAACTTTCCTAACAAATGCGAAACACACGCGGGCCGAGAAACACAGGTTCGGCAAAGACAAAATATCAAGGCAAGGGTCGCATGGGCCTTGAATTGACCACAAACAAACCCTGATTATTCATTTTTAAGACCTCACCTTTTTTCACAACAACCTATTTATTTACAAAAGCGACCCCTTGAGGCCATACGCCGTCATAGTCTATTATCAAAAGAAGTTATCTGTACCCTTTGCCATTTTTTTTCGGATTTTTTCGTCGAAACAGATTCCGTCGAAAATCTCTCGAGCAAAGCGAAAGCTCAAGGCTTCCAGTCAGTTCGCTTTCGAACTCAGCTTTAGGGAATTTTTGTCGTCATTTTCACCACATAAAAACCCGACAAAATCACCAAAAAGGCACTTGATCACCCGTCATTTTGCCCCTATATTGACTTCCGTCACCCAGCAAAGTTTCACAGATGTACAAATACGCCACCTTTCAACTTGGTCATTCAGGGAGGTTCAAGTTGAGCAAGCTCAAGTCTGCTATCGTCATTTCCATTCTTATGGTCGCATCCTTCTCTTCAGCCATAGCCGGAGAACTCACTATTCGACGTCCCGAGAAAGTAGGGATGTCGTCGGAAAAACTCGCCGATTTATCGGCCGCCATGCAAGGCTACGTCGACAACAAAACGGTCGCCGGCGTTTCGGTTCTGGTTGCTCGCCGCGGGCAAGTGGTTTATCGCGAAGACTTTGGTGTCTCCGATCTCAAAACCGAGCGCCCCATGCAGGACGATACCATTTTCCGCATTGCCTCCATGACCAAGTTCATTGTCAGCATTGCCGCTTTTACGCTTATTGAAGACGGCTTACTCTGCCGCCACCACCGCCTCAGCGATTACATTCCCGCTTTCGCCAGTCCCGAGGTCATTGAGTCCATCGATGGCAGACCCCCAACCGAATACAATCTTGTACCGGCGCGCCGCCCCATTTATATAGAGAACCTGCTCGACCACACCGCCGGTTTTGAGTACCGCTTTCACAACCACCCCGTCCTCGGTCAGCTTTATGCCGAAAACGAAATTTGGGACGGATTTAACACTGTTTCCGAGGGCGGACCGCAAACCATTGGCGAACTGGTCGATCAACGCTTGGCCGAGCTGCCACTCCTGTTCGAGCCAGGCCGGGAGTTCACCTATTCACTGGCCCACGACGTTTTGGGCCACGTTATCGAAATCGTTTCAGGTATGAGCCTGGCCGATTACCTGCAGATGCGCATTTTTGGCCCTCTGGAAATGGACAGCACCTTCTTTTTCACAAACGACGCCGACCAAATCGCGCGTCTCGCCACCGTTTACACACCTGACGGCGACGGCATCAAGGAATTGGGCAATGATCCCGTCGAATTGTTCCCCAACTTCTACGCTGACAACGGTTTTCCGTTCCAAGGACCCCAAAGCGTCTACTCGGGCGGTGCCGGCTTGTGCGCCACCTTAAACGACTTTTACCGCGTCATTCAAATGGTTGAAAACGGCGGTCGTATCAAACCCAAATGTGGTTGGGGTCCTTCGATCCAAATTCTCAACTGTCGTTCGGTTTACAACCTGCTGCGGGTCCGCGACCACGACCCCCGCATGGACCCTTTTACCGAGCAGTTCGGTTGGAAAGGCTACCGTTTTAACAATGGTGCCGGCGTCCACGTGGATCCGTCCGAATCCGGTAAAGCGGCCTCTATTGGCCAAATTAGCTGGAACGGCGCCTTCCACACCATGTTTTTCATGGATCCGGAACAGGAACTGATCGGGATTATGATGGCGCAATTGGTGCCTTTCTTGGGCAACGATATGCAGGCTCAGTTCGAGAAACTGACCTATGAAGCCGTCACCGAATCCTACTAATTAAAGCCATGCCTATTGCAGGCACGCCATGACCTAGATCCGGCCGTTTGGGAATTGCCCCAAACGGCCGATTCTTTTGCCAAATATGCCTCATAAAGGTCCTGTTCAGCGACGCCAAAAAGGACCGCTAGGACAATCTCCGTCTCCCCTAGCCACGTTTTTTATCCATTTTTGGCGTTATGACAAAAGAGCCATAGGCCGGGAATCTTAAGTCGCCGTAGGCGCACGAACGAATCCACCGCAAGACAATGGGCCGGCGGCCGGCTGCGTCACCCCACAATAAACATCACAAGCATTGCCAATAGGCCACGGCGATGGTCGACGAGTTCCCACGCCACCATCGCCGAACGGACACCAGCCCCCCCTGATGAACCTAATTCTTAAGTAACAAATCGCACTAAGCGACCCGATCAGAAAGAAAGCCCGTGACAACGACACAAGCGCCGGTCTCGCTATGAACCGTTTTTCTTCGAAATTTTACGCCTGAAAAAAGAGAGCCGCACACGGAGGCGCAATCAAGGCAGGCGCCAATAAAAACGGCGAGCAAATGCACCTCAAAGTTAGCGCGACGAACAATGCGACATAGGTCAGGCCCAAACGTCGCATGACGGTCCGAACAGTCCATTCGGCAAACCCGAACCGGGAGCCCTTGCACAATCCAGCGGTGGCACGGAGCGACTCGCCCCCTGGGCCAACTGAACGATCCCCTGTGAAGACGCAAACACGGTCAAAGGAATCGCAGTGAAAAAAACGCGGACGGGGCTGTACTAACCGAACCGCCGCTCAGCCAACACGCGCGAGACAGCGACACGAAACCCATTGCGAGCAAGGCAGATGGTAGCGGGAACACCACCGTTCTCGGCAGCAAGGGGCATTCAGCGCGACACCAAAGCCGTTCATCATGCCAAGAAGCTGCGCCTTGTCGCGCACCCAATCGGGTAGGAGACGGGTTTGCCCTCCGCCGTCCTCCCACACCACCGGGCATACGGTGCCGTACCACGGCGGTTCATTTCATTCTGCCCAGGCTGAGTTTGTACAGAGAAAGTGAGATGAGTCCGCGTCCAATAAAGAAATGAAAAAGGGCGCCCAAATTAGGCGCCCTCTGAGAAACAATGAATCTTGCTGCTTTAGAAGCGTAGGTTTAAACCACCGACATAGCTGCGACCACGGCCGGGAAGACCATTGGGCAGAAAAGCGATGATGTTGTCAACGGTGTAGTAGTCTTCGTCAAAGGCGTTGAGAACGCGGAAATTGAGGGAGAAACTTTCGTTGACTTGATAGCTAGCGGCGAGATTCGCTTTGAAGAAGCTATCGATGGTCACGAACTCACCGGAGGCTTCGTCAACCGCGGAGCTTTGAACCTCACTGTGGTAATAACCGTTCAAATTGAAGTTGAAGCGGCCGGCATTGTAGTTAAGGATCAGAGCACCCAAGGTTTCAGCAACCTGACGTGGGTTTTCTTCAGTGTCGAGGAAATTGGTGAAGGTCGCGCGCACGATGAAGTGCTTGCCCACCTGGAACTGGCCTTCAAACTCGATACCGGACAAATCTTGCTCGGCAACGTTTTGAGGTTGGAAGGCAACGGTACCACCACCTTGACTGAACTCAACCAACTGAACACCGTCATCAATGGTACTGTCGAAGTAGGTCAAGCTAAACTGACCACCGGAGAACTGCTGAATCCAAGCCAACTCAATGGTTTGAACGGTTTCAGGATCCAGGTTGCGGTTCCCAACGAAAGTCAAGTCAGTGTTGGTACGCTCACGTTGCGAAGGCGCGCGGAAAGCGCGACCGTACATCAACTTGAACTTGGAAGTACCGGGTGAGTAGATCAAAGCACCACGAGGGTTGAAAGAAGAGCCAAAGTCGTCGTAGTCATCGTAACGACCACCGATGATGGCTTTAAACTTGCCGAATTGGATTTTGTCTTGCAGGTAAATGCCGAGAACTTCACGGGTCCCGGTTTCACCTAAACCGAAGGTTTCACGAACGTCGTTGTAGAATTCGATGGGGAATGGACCGCCGTTGAACAGCGCGGAAGCATCCCAGTTATTCTGCAAACTGACGTTTTCCAATTTGGCGCGACGGAAGCTGGCACCGAAGTAAAGCTGATTCTTTTCAGAGAAGCTCCAAACACCGTCAAATGAACCAATGGATTGGTTTGACAACAACACGGTACCACCGAAGGCGGCGTCGGGCTGATCGGTCAATCCAAAGGATTCCAAAACACCGCGTGGGAAAACAATGCCGTAGAAATCAGACTGGTTGCGCAAGTAGCCAATCGTACCTTTCAAATCCAGTTTGTCGTTTTTCACGAAGGTGTAGGAAACGTTGAAAGAAGAACTTTCTTCGTTGGAGTATTGCTCACCGTTGGAAACGTTGCCGAACTGGCGAAAATCTTCCTGGTGGCGTTGGGTATGACGCAAGTTAACGCGCAGGCGTTCACCGGACAAGCTAACGTACCCGTCAAAACCCTCGATGGGGTCGTTGGTGGGGATGTTTTGGCCAAACCACTCAGGCATTTGGTCGTAAGTATCACCTTCGTCGGCAAAACCGCTGGCAGACACGGAAAGGGTCATGCCCTCAACTTCCTGACTGACATTGGCATAAACTTCGCGACGGTTCCACGAACCGAAAGAGCCACCGGCTTCGTTGCGATCATTGCTGGTAACGATGTTAACAACACCCAAAAACGCGTTCGAACCGTAGAGGGCTGAACCCGGACCACGAATGATCTCAACCTGTTTGATGTTGGAAAGGGTCATATTGTTGTTGTACGGCCCCGCAACACCACGCCAGTAGTCGTTGAGACGCTGACCATCGATCAAGAACAGAACCTCGGGAGAACCGGGATCGGTACGACGACCACGGGAACTAACCGCGTCGTACCAAGTGCCGATTTCCTGTTGGCGTCCGGTTTGAAAACCAGGCACATAGTTCAACAGTTCTTGCAGGGTTTGAATCCCCATGTTCTGAATTTCCTGGCGGGAAAACACGGTAACGGATGAAGGTGCATCAGCAACCGTTTCTTTTGATTTCGAGGCAACGGTGACCTCAACGTTGAGCAGGTCTTCCAGATCCATGCTCGCGAAGTCAATTTCATCTTGCGCCATTGCAACGGATGAGACTGCAAAAAAAGCGAGAAACACAAACCAGGGGGATATCCCGAATCGGGATTTAAAAGAGCACATCAAAGCCCTCCAAATTCACAGCTTAGATTGAACTTCGTCACAAGTACGCCACGCATTCTTAGTCGCATGACGCATGAGGATTTCCCCACAGGAAAGCCGGAAAATCCCCAAAAATACGCGGCGACTCCAAAACGGCAATAATCGACGTGCAGAATTGCTTCAGAAGAAGCTCTGCAAGTCTTTTTTTCCCATCACGTTGTCATTTTGGAGAAACTGCAGAAATCATTCCATAAAGGCCGAGCGCTGTCAACCGATAACTAGGCGAAAATAGTCGTGCTCTTTCAAGCCAAACGCTTGATATTTTGACAACTTAGCTTTTTCGAGCGGCACCGAACCGAGACGAATGGACAATTTGGGTTTTTCGCAAAATCACACAAGTACTAAGGTGCCGTGAATTTGTATTTTTCCCGACACGCTCACGCTTTCTCACAAAAAAATCACACAACACCGCCCAATAAGGCTCACTTTCGCTGCATATTTTGCCATCATTTTTTTTTCAAGCTTAAAACCCGAAGATAACAAACAACTTTAGTAACGGCACTACAGGCACAGCAGGGTCGTCACCACCATCTCGTCTCCGAAAAAACGGCGAGAACCCAAAACGCGATAACAAACGCGTCGCGATGCCGACCGGCACCGCGACACTGCGGTCGTTTATTCGATGATGGTGTGGTCGCCGTCTTCGTCGGAGACCAACTTGCGCGTGCGGATCGTGCCCGGCACTTCGCTGAGTTGCTGACGGATTTTGGCCACTTTTTCGCGACCGTGGGCGGCGTCAATGTCCAACACAACGAAACCGATATGCTCGGTCGTGCGCAGGTACTGACCCAAAACGTTAATGGCTTCGTCACCGACGATGTCGTTGATTTTCTGCAGCACACCGGGACGGTTGTGGTGAATGTGCAGTAAGCGAATGGTACCGGGCGAATGGGTCAGGTTGACGCCGGGGAAGTTAACGGCGCCAATGGTCGAGCCATGGGTACAATAATTGATGAGTTTGCCGGCAACCTCGCGACCGATGTTGCGCTGCGCTTCTTGGGTCGAGCCGCCAATGTGCGGTGTCAGGATGACAGACTCTAGGCCGACAAGCGGGCTTTCAAACGGATCGTTGTTGGAGGCCGGCTCCTTGGGAAAGACGTCGACAGCGGCGCCACCGAGCGCCTCACTGCGAATGGCGTCGGCCAAAGCCTCAACCACGACGACGTTGCCGCGACTGGCATTAATAAGGTAAGCGCCTTCTTTCATAAGACCGATTTCCTTGGCGGTCATCATGTCTTTGGTGTCGGGTGTGGCGGGCACGTGCAGCGACACCACATCGGAAATTTTGAGCAGCTCTTCGAGGCTGGTCACCTGGCGGGCATTGCCCAAAGGAAGTTTGGTCAGCACGTCGTAGTAGACAACTTCCATGCCCATGGCCTCGGCCAAAACCGAGACCTGCGAGCCGATGTGACCGTAACCGACAATGCCCATGCGTTTTCCGCGTACTTCGTAGCAGCCGGTGGCGGATTTGTTCCACTGACGGCGGTGGGCGGCCATGCTGTTGGGGAAAACTTTACGCATCATCATAATGGTGTGACCAATGACCAACTCGGCAACGGAGCGCGTGTTGGAGTGCGGCGCGTTAAATACGGGCACACCGTGCGTGGCGGCGGTGGTCAGATTAACCTGGTTGGTGCCGATACAAAAACAGCCGACGGCCATCAGGCGCGATGCGGCGGGATGCTCGAGAATTTCCTGCTTCAACTGGGTCCGCGAGCGAATCCCAATCATTTGGGCGCCGTCGAGTTTACTGAGCAAGGTTTCGCGATCAACGGCCTTGGGCAAGAGTTCGACGTTGGTATAGCCGGCCTCGTGAAACACGTCCACGGCCGCTTGACTAATACCTTCAAACAAAACAATTTTAATTTCTTCTTTGGTGTAGATCGACCCCTGGGTCATAACCAAGCCTCCAGAATGTTTGCCAGCTCTTGAGTATTGCGCGCTTCGGGACAACCGGTGGCGACCACGGCCTCACGACGCGCATGTTCGGTGTAAGCAACAAAATGATTGACGATCCCGGCGGCGAACAAGGCGTGATCGGTCATACCGTCACCGATGGCGATTTTGGTTTCGTCGCGTTCGCGGAATAGAGGCTCACAACCCACAATTTTGTTGGTGCTGAAGGGATCGTTTTCGTCCATCCCGACAAAAACACCGTCGGCATCCCAGCGCAGGCGCACGGCGTGAACCCGCTCGGCGGGAATGCCCAAGACGGCGGCCACGGGAACAATGGCTTCCCACAAACCACCGGAAACGATGCGCACATCAATGCCGCGCTGCAACAAGTTGCGCACCAAATCGGCCATGCCGTCGGTTAACCAGGCGGTACCGTCCCGGCCAAAGGCTTGGAGCAGGGCCAACGTGGGCTGGGCCACCGCCAAACGGCGCGCCAAGGATTGCTTGAAATCGAGCTTGCCTTCCATGCCCTCACGCGTAATGGCCTCTATTTGCGCCATTTTCTCGGGGGCGTCGGCCAAGACCGGCTTCAGAATTTCTTCTAAACTTTCACACGTCAACAAGGTCGAATCGAAGTCGAAGATGACAATGGTCATGGGCGTTCCGTTGTGTTTTCAAAATTGGGATGGGCACATTATAGGTTGAGCACGAGGACCAAAGCAAGCCGAAGCTACATTCAACAAAAATCTGAGAACCACGGTGCCAACAGCAAATTCCCGCGCTTCACAAATTACCCGCAAGCCGAACGACACCCAGGCGCGATTATTTACTAATGCCCGACAAATACCGTTCCGATTGAAGTAAAGACTCCCTTTGCCATCGGTTTCACAACCATCTCAAAACCCGCGCGGACAAGCTTCACAAGTGCCGAAAGATAGCCGGCACCCAAAGCTAAAACCTTCAAAGAACACACGTTATCATGTAAAATGCGTCATCGCTCGTCAACCGTTCGGTGCGTTTTTTACCCACCGAACCACCCTGCCAACGGGAGGAACCCTTTTGATTCCCCAACTACAAATCGACACCGCATTGGATCCGCTGTACGCGCGTTTCCTCGACGAATGCGCGGCCCTCCCTCACTTTCAGGGCGAAATCCGCACGGATTTTTCCACGCGCCTGGTGGCGGCGGTGGACAACAGCATCTACCAGGTTTTGCCGCAGGCCGTCATCTTCCCGAAATCGGCCGACGACCTCGCCGCCCTCTTCTCGCTGGCCCAAGACGCCGCCTACCAAGCGATTACCTTTAGCCCCCGCGGCGGCGGTACCGGTACCAACGGCCAATCGTTGACGCAAGGCATCATTCTCGACGGCTCGAAGTACATGAACCGTATCTTGGAAGTCAACCAAGAGGAACAGTGGGCCTGGGTCCAGCCAGGCGTGGTGCTCGACCAGCTCAACGATCACTTGCAGGCAACCGGGTTGTTTTTTGCACCCAACCTCTCGCCTAGTAACCGCGCCACCATCGGCGGCATGATCAATACCGACGCCTGCGGCAAGGGCTCGCGTGTTTACGGCAAAACCAGCAGCCACATCTTGGAAATGGAAATCGTGTTGTTGGACGGCACTATCTGGCAAACCAAACCGCTCACCGCCACCGAATTGGCCGACATTAAGCAACGCGAGGACAGGATTGGTGCCATTCACCGCACGGTTGACCGCATTGTCACGGAGAACAAAGACCTCATTGAAGAACAGTTCCCCAAAATGCGGCGATTCATGACCGGCTACAACCTCGCCAAGGTCTACAACGACCAAGGATTCTTCAATTTGGGCGAAATTATCGCCGGCTCGGAAGGCTCACTGGCCATGGTCACACGCGCCCGCGTCCACTTGGAACCGGTCCCCAAACACAAGGGGTTGGCGCTGGTCCGTTACCCTTCGTTTGACGCGGCGCTGGGCGACGCCATGGCCCTGCTGGCGACGGAACCGAGCGCGATTGAGACGATCGACGATAAAATCCTGGCGCTGGCGCGCGGTGACGAAATCTACGGTCGGGTCAAGGACGCCATTGGCGAGGACGCCCGGGTGAAGAACATAAATCTCGTGGAATTCGCGGCGGCCGACGAAGCGGCGGTCGAAGCAAGCTTGGCGCGCCTCAAGCAAGCGGAACACGAGGAAGGCCGCCTGGGCGTTTTCATCACCCGCGACGCCAAACAATCGGCGGCGCTGTGGGAACTGCGCAAAAAAGGCGTCGGTCTGCTGGGCAATATGCCAGGCAACCGCAAGCCGGTGGCCTTTGTCGAAGATACAGCGGTACCACCGGAAAACCTGGCGGCCTACATTCGCGAATTCCGCCAACTGCTCACCGATCACGGCTTGTCGTTCGGTATGTTCGGGCACGTCGATGTGGGCTGTCTGCACGTGCGGCCGGCACTCGACCTGCAGGACAAAATGGACGAGCGCAAGATTCGCGAGATCTCGGACGGTGTGGTGGCGCTGGTACGCAAATACGGCGGCGTGATGTGGGCCGAACACGGCAAAGGATTTCGCAGCGAGTACACGCCGTTGTTTTTCGGCGATGAACTCTACGCGGAACTCCAAAACATAAAAGCGGCGTTCGACCCCGACAACCGCATGAACCCGGGCAAAGTGGTCACGCCGGCGGGGTTAGACGTGGAAACAGTGAAGGTCGAGGCACCGCTGCGTGGTCAGTTTGATCGCCAAGTGCCGCGTTCGGTGCAGCAACCGTTCCAAAACGCCATGTACTGCAACGGCAACGGCGCCTGTTTTAACTACCACCACCACCATGTGATGTGCCCGTCGTCGAAGGTCACCCGCGATCGCATTCACTCCCCCAAAGGCCGCGCCACCTTGATCCGCGAATGGCTGCGTGAACTGGCGCAAAGCGAAGCGGAAGGGAAACCAAGTTACGCGGCGGAAGGCGGCGATCAGCGGGACGCGGCGGTTGATTTGCAGCGTTTTAACCAAAAAGGTTCGTGGTGGGCCCGACGCGCCAACGACAAACGCTTGGCACGCGGCGAACAGGATTTCTCGAACGAGGTCTACCAAGCGATGGGCGGTTGTTTGTCGTGCAAGGCCTGCGCAACCCAATGTCCGATAAACGTGGACATCCCCCACTTTAAAGCCCAGTTCCTCGAGCTGTACCACACGCGTTACAGCCGACCATGGCGCGACTATTTGGTCGGTTTTATGGAACGCAGCCTGCCGTTACAGGCCAGCTTGCCGCGTTTGACCAACTTCATGAGTCACAACGGTTTGGCCAAAACGGTCGCGGCCAAGGGCTTCGGTATGGTCGACGCGCCCAAACTGAGCGTCCCGACCCTGCGCACCTGGATGCGCCGCCGCGGCATGCGCTTCGCCACCCCGGAACTACTGCGCGGCTTAAGCGATGTCGACAAACAGCGATCCGTGGTGCTGATGCAAGACGCCTTTACCTCGTTTTACGACTGCAAGGTGATGCGCGCGACGCACGCGCTGTTGGAGTATTTGGGCTTCACGGTGTTTATTGCGCCCTACATGGAGAACGGCAAAGCCCTGCACATCAAAGGCTTCCTCGCTGAGTTCCGCGCAACCGCGCGCCGCAACGCGGACGCTCACGCGGCGTTGGCGGCAAGCGGCGTCGCGCTAGTCGGCATCGAACCCAGCGTGGTGCTGACCTATCGCGACGAGTACCCGGCCATTTTGGGCGTGCCGGAGCTGCCGTTTCAGGTTCATTTACTGCAAGAGTGGTTGGTGACCAAAGGAGAGGCACTGCAAACACGCCGTCGCGAAACAAGCACGGACTTCTCATTGCTGAGCCACTGCATGGAAAAAACGGGGGCACTCGATTCACAAAACCAATGGCGCGAGGTGTTTGAAGCACTGGGTTGCAACCTCAAAATCTTGCCGGCGGGCTGCTGCGGCATGGCGGGCGTGTACGGCCACGAAAAGAAAAACCTGACCCACTCGAAAGGCATTTTCGACATGAGTTGGGGCCTGTACTTCGGTGCCGACAACCCGGCAAAAAACAAAGTGCTGGCGACGGGTTACTCGTGTCGCTCGCAAACGGAACGCTTGGCGGCGTTTAAACCACTGCACCCATGCCAAGCGTTGTGCGAGGCACTGGGCGCCCAAGTGGACGCATAGCGCATCCAGCGGAACTCAAGCCAAGCGGGCGGCGTCCCGAAAGAGAAAACATACCCCATGCCATCGAGATACCGCAAAGATTCACATTCCAGGTAAAAGAGTGGAAACCCACAAATGTACCAGAGTGAGAGGAATCAGTTTCTCGCATTTTTTCCAGTCCACAGTTGTTCAACAAGCTTCGGGCTAAACCAGGAAAAATCTAGCAATCTCAACAGATAACCAACTTGACATCACCTCACGCCAATGACAGAATTTGAGGGATTATCGAGTTTCCCAACTTGGACAACTTAAGCTTTTTTGCCAAGCCTCCTTGGCACCTGCACGCCACAGTTCCGGCCCAACCCGAAACCATGGCGGCAATCCCTCATCCCTTTCCGCGAATCCGCGATGGTGCCGGCCGTGTTGTCGCCGGGCGTCGGATTCGCGACCAGGAGCGGCATGATCGTCCCTTCATCGCCTCACCCCTCCGAGCACCCTCACGCGAGCCTAAAAGACGCGATCCAGCGCGAGCTTTTTAGGTTGCCCCGCGTCGCAAAGCTTGGTCTCGACCGCGAACCCGGTCGGCATCAAGCATTGCGACGCGGTCCGCAATAACTTCTTAATCGAGCACGGGCCGCTCGTCGCCCACATGTGCCACCCAAATGCACATGATTCCCAGATTTGAGACCTCAGCGCGAAAAGGAGAATTAACATGGCAGGCATCGCAAACAAAATCGGCGAAGTCGTGGATCAACATCCCTTAACCGAGGGTCAGAAAGCTCTTTGGTACCTTTACACCATGGATCCGGAAGGCCGTGCTTACAACATCAATTACGCCTGGTATGTTCGCTCCTCCCTCGACGTGGCATTGCTCGAGGACTGTCTGGCGAAGTTGGTGGCGCGTTATGAGACCTGGCGGTCGACCTACCCGCTGGTGGGCAAAGAACCGATGCAAGCGATCCACAGCACGATGCCGACACCGTTTGAGGTCGTCAAGGTCGCGGGTTTAAGCGACGAGGAAATGGTGCATCGACTGGACGAGGAAGTCTACGAATCCTGGGACTTGGACGAGCAGGCGCCCATCCGTTGGAAGTTATTTGATCGAGGTGAGAAAGACCCGGTACTGTGGTTCCAAATGCACCACATCGGCATGGACGTGCACTCGGTTATGCTGGCCTTGGACGAGCTCAGCAAGCTCTACGCGGCGGGCGCCAAAGGCGAAACACTCGAATTGCCCGCGATTACGGTTCGCAACCAGGATTGGGCCAAGAAACAAAACGCCATTCTCAACGGTGACGAAGGCAAACGCCTTAAAGATTTTTGGTTAAAAACCTTGGAGGGCGAACGGCCGCCACTCGGCATGCCGGTCGACGGCCAACGTCCGGCCTTTCCCAATTTCAAAGGCAACTTCATTAAGTTCCCAATTCCCCGCGACATTTCCGACCAGCTCGGCAAGGTGGCGAGCGAACTCAAGGTCTCGCTGTTTGGCTTGTATCTGTCGCTCTACCAGTTGCTGTTGCATCGCTACACGGGTCAAAAAGAAATTCTGGTGGGCACCCCGACGCTGGGCCGCACCGAGGAATTTGACAAGGTCTTCGCCTACCTGGTGAGCCCGATCTGTTTCCACACGGTCTTCGAGGGCAATCCCGACTTCGGTGAATTTGTGCAGGCCAACAACAGCAGAACGATGGATTGCATTAAAAGCCAAGACTATCCGTTTCCCTTACTGGTGCAAGAACTGGATACGGAACGCGACGCCAGCCGCGCCTCGGTCTTCCAAACGCTGTTCGTTTGGGAAAATCCCAACCGTTTCCTCAAATGGCGCGGCACCCCGAACATGGTCAGCCTCAATGATCGCGGTGAAGAGGACTGGAACCTGGGCGACATCAAAATGGAACGCCAGTGGGTCAAATTCCAATTGGACGAGTTCGACCTTGCCTTGAAAATTGTCAAACACGGACCCGATTTTTACGGCGTATTGGATTACAGCAGCGATCTGTTTAACGACGACACCATGCAGCGTTTTTGCGACAACTACGCCAACCTATTGGCGGAAGTCGCCAAAAACCACAAGCGTCGCATTGGCCACCTGCCGATGATGGCACCGATCCAAGAAGACAAAATCATTCAAAACTGGAACGCGACGGAAAAAACCTACCCACCGGCGAAGTGCCTGCACGAGTTGATGGAGAGCCGCGCCGAAATCGCCAAAGACGATATCGCGGTGGTTTTCGAAGACCAACACGTTACCTTCGACCAATTCAACCGCCGCGCCAACCAACTGGCCCACTACCTGCGCAAACAGGGCGTCGGCCAGGAAGTGTTTGTCGGCGTTTGTATGGAACGTTGTATTGAACTGGAAGTGGCGCTGCAAGGCATTCTCAAAGCGGGCGGCGCCTACGTTCCCTTGGACCCGGGCCTACCGCAGAAACGTTTGGTTTACATGGCGGGCGACGCCAAGGTGCCGGTCTTGATTACGCAGTCCCACCTGTTGGAACGGGTGCCGGAATCGGATGCGGTGGTGCTGGTCATCGACCGCGATTGGGCGGAGATCGAGAAGGAACCGGACAGCAAACCCGATTCGGGTGTAACGGTCGATAACGCGGCCTACATGATTTACACGTCGGGTTCGACGGGTAACCCCAAGGGCGTGGTCAACACCCACCGCGGCATTTACAACCGCCTGATGTGGAAACAAGACGCCTACAACCTGACGCCGGACGACCGCGTCCTGCAAAAAACGCCGTTCAGTTTTGACGTCTCGGTATGGGAACACTTCTGGGCGCCGATGATGGGTGCACGTTTGGTGATGGCCAAACCGGAAGGCCACAAGGACGGCAGCTACCTGATCGACACGATCAAAAAACACGGCATCACCACGATCCACTTCGTGCCGTCGATGCTGATGGTGTTTTTGGAAGAAGACAATGTGTCGACCTGTACCTCACTCAAACGGGTGCTGTGTTCGGGTGAAGCCCTGCCGTGGAACTTGCAGGAACGTTTTTACAGCCTGATGGACCGCGCCGAGTTGCACAACTTGTACGGGCCGACGGAAGCGGCGGTCGACGTTACCTGGTGGGCCTGTCCGCGCGATTACGACCGTCCGCTGGTCCCGATTGGCAAAGCCATCACCAACACGCAAATCTACGTGCTCGACAAAAACTTTATGCCGGTCCCCATCGGCGTGGCGGGCGAGCTGTGCATTGGCGGCATTCAGGTCTCGCGCGGTTACAACAACCGTTTCGACCTAACCGCCGACAAATTCGTGCCGGATCCGTTCGCGAAAACACCGGGCGCTCGCATGTACCGCACCGGTGACCTGGTGCGGTTTATGGACGACGGCAACATCGAGTACATCAGCCGCATCGACTTCCAGGTCAAGATTCGCGGCTTTCGCATTGAGATCGGCGAAATTGAAGCAACGATTGCCGAACACGCCAACATCCGCGAAACGGTGGTGGTCGTGCGCGAGATGGGTGGCTTGGGCGAAAAACAACTGGTGGCCTACTCGGTCGCCAAGGAAAAACCCAACCCCACCAACGAAGAAATGCGCAGCTTCTTGACGGCCAAAATGCCGGATTACATGGTGCCGGCGGCATTTGTGTTCCTCGATGAGTTACCGCTTTCACCCAACGGCAAGGTCGACCGCAAGCAACTGCCGGAACCGTCGACCGACCGGCCGGAACTGTCGGCCAACTTCGTGCGGCCGCAAAACGAATTCGAGGAAGCAATTGCGCAGGTCTGGCGCGAGGTGCTGAAGATTCAGAACATCGGCATTCACGACAAGTTCTTCGACTTGGGCGGCAACTCGCTGCAGGTGGTCGCGGTTCGCAAACTACTGAAATCGAAGCACGATATCAAAATCACCAACACAGATTTGTTCCAGTTCCCGACGATTGCCGCGCTGGCGGAACACCTAGCCCCGAGCCAAGAAAAAACCAAGGCAGTTTACGCACGCAAAACCAAAGCGGGCGGCGGCAGCGGCGACATCGCCATCATCGGCATGGCGGGCCGTTTTCCCGGCGCAGACACAATCGACGCCTTCTGGGACAACGTCCGTCAAGGGGTCGAGTCGATTAAACGCTTTACCACCAAAGAGTTGGAAAACGCGGGCGTCGACCGCGAGCTGCTCAACGACGAGGATTACGTGGGCGCACGCGGCGTGTTGTCGGACGTGGCCGGTTTCGACGCGGGTTTCTTCGGTTTCAGCCCACGCGAGGCGGAAGTTATGGATCCGCAACAGCGTTTGTTCCTGGAAATCGCCTGGGAAGCGTTGGAAAGCGCGGGTTACAACCCGGAAACCTTCCCCGGCCGCATCGGCTGTTTCGCGGGTGTGACGCGCAGCGAGTACTTCATTAACAACATTATGACCAACCCGCAGTTGGAACGCGCGCTGGGGCCGTTCCAAATCATGCTGCTCAACGACAAGGATTTCCTGCCGACGCGGGTGGCCTTCAAATTTAACCTGCGCGGGCCGGCAATTAACGTGCAAACGGCCTGTTCGACCTCGCTGGTGGCGGTCCACCAAGCCTGTCGCTCGCTGATTAACGGCGAATGCGACCAGGCGTTGGCGGGCGGCGTTTCGGTACAGGTGCCGCAAGTCTCGGGTTACCTGTACAACGAAGGCGGCATCCACTCGCCGGACGGCCACGTGCGCGCCTTCGACGCCGAAGCCAAAGGCATGGTGGTCAGCAGCGGCGCGGGCGTGGTGCTCTTGAAGCGGCTCGACGAAGCGATTGCCGACGGCGACAACATTCAAGCCGTCATCAAAGCAACGGCGATTAACAACGACGGCGCCAACAAGGTCGGCTACACGGCCCCGTCGGTGGCGGGTCAGGCCGAAGTCATCGCCGAAACCCACGCGGTGGCGGGCATTAACGCGGAAAGCGTGACCTACATCGAAACCCACGGCACGGGCACGCACCTGGGTGATCCCATCGAAATCGCGGCGCTGACCAAAGCTTTCCGTTACGGCACCAACAAAACGGGTTACTGCCGCATCGGTTCGTTGAAATCGAACGTGGGTCACTTGGACTCGGCGGCGGGTGTCGCCGGTCTGATCAAAACGGCGTTGTCGTTGAAACACAAGTTAATGCCGCCCAGTTTGCACTACAAAAACCCCAACCCGGACATCGACTTCGAGAGTACGCCGTTTGTGGTTAACACGGACCTGCACGTGTGGGAACACGGCGACACGCCGCGCCGCGCGGGTGTTTCCTCCTTCGGCATCGGCGGCACCAACGCCCACGCGCTGATGGAAGAGTTCACCGGCAAAGTAGAAAGCGACGCGGGTCGCGACTTCCACGTGCTGACGCTGTCGGCGCGCACGCCGGACGCACTACAATCGCACCGCGAGAATTTACTGAGTCACCTCAAGAAAAACGAGGACCAAAACCTGGCCGACGTGGCCTTCACGCTGATGACAGGTCGCAAGTTGTTCGCCAATCGCTGCGCACTGGTGGTCGACAGTGTCGCCGACGCGGTCGCCATCCTCGAAAACGGCGAAACCAAAAAAATCCACACGGGATTCGAAAGCAAACAGCCGAAACCGGTGGTGTTCATGTTCTCGGGTCAAGGGGCGCAATACCCGCAAATGGGCCGCGATCTCTACGAAAACGAACCCTACTTTAAGGAACAGGTCGACCACTGCGCCGAGTTGCTGAAACCTTGGTTTGGCTCGGACATTCGCGACTTAATTTATCCCGATACCAACGACGAAGGCGAGCGCAAAGCGGCGGCGGCGAAACTCAACGAAACCCAAAACACGCAACCGGCGTTGTTTGTGATTGAGTACGCAACGGCTAAAACCTGGCTGCACTGGGGTGTTAAACCGCAGTTCATGATGGGTCACAGCATCGGCGAATACGTGGCGGCTTGTTTGGCGGGCGTGATGTCGCTGGAAGACGCGTTGCGCGTGGTCACGGTGCGTGGGCGCCTGATGTTTGCCCAGCCAACGGGTTCCATGTTGGCGGTGCCGATGCCTGCGGGTGATGTGGAACCCAAGCTGCCGGCCAACTTAACGGTGGCGGCAATCAACATGCCGTCGCGCTGCGTGGTGGCGGGCCCGACCGAAGCAATCGAAGCCTTCAAGAACACGCTCGAAGCGGAAGAAATCAAAAGCACCATGCTGCACACCTCACACGCCTTCCACAGCGCGATGATGGACGGCATGCTGGAAGAGTTCACCAACGAGGTGCGCAAGGTCAAACGCAACGCGCCGACCATTCCCTATGTTTCCAACCTGACGGGCACCTGGATTACCGCCGAACAAGCAACAGACCCAACCTATTACGCGCAACACCTGCGCCAGGCGGTCCGTTTCGCCGACGGCGTAGAAGCGCTGTTGGAAAAAGGCGACCTGATCCTGCTGGAAGTGGGACCGGGTAAAGCTTTGGCCACCTTCGCACGCGGTCAAGTACGCCGCAAGGGCGATTCCAAGGTGATCACGTCGCTGCGCCACCCCAAGGACCAACTCTCGGACGCGCGTTTCTTCCAAGAAGCGCTGGCGCAACTGTGGGTAGAAGGGGTCGGTTTCGACCACAACACGCTTTTCGCCAATCAAAAACGGTGTCGCGTGCCACTGCCCACCTATCCGTTCGAGCGCCGTCGCTTCTGGGTGGAACCCAAAAAGGAAACGGCCAAAGCGAAACCCAAACAGTTGCCGACACCGCGCAAATCGGCGGCGGTTTCGTCGAGTGGGCCGGAAAAACACACGTCGCTGGACGATTGGTTCAACATCCCGATTTGGAAACAGTCGACGCCGCCGGCGAGTTACAGCATCGACCGCCTGGGCGACAAACGCGCGCCGTGGTTGGTGTTCGCCGACGAATGCGGCTTGGGCCACAAATTGGTCGAGCAGTTGGAACGGGACGGTGTGCGCCTCGTAACGGTAATTCAGGGCGACCGCTACGAGCAACTGGGCCGCGATCACTACGCGATTAATCCCAAGGAACAAAACGACTACATGACGCTGCTGCGCGAGCTGACGGCGGCGAACATTGTGCCGCGCAACATCATCCACCTGTGGAGCGTGACGCCGAGCCGACTGTTCCGGCGCCGTAAAGCCTTTGCCGACGACTGCCAGAACTTTGGTTTCTACAGTTTGATTTGGCTGGCGCAAGCAATTGACGAAGCCAACTTGCTGGATCCCATCAAAATGTTCGTCATCTCCAACCACATGCAGGAGATTGTCGGCGGCGACCTAACCGATCCCGAAAAAGCCACGCTGTTGGGTCCGTTAAAGGTCATCCCGCGCGAATACCCCCACATCGCCACGCGCAGCATCGACATTGCCTTCGGCCACGGTCCCAACGGCAACGAAGCGCAAATCGTCGAACAACTGCTGTCCGAGGTGACAGGTCCCAAGTCAGACCAAGTGCTGGCTTGGCGCGGCAACAACCGCTGGGTACAGTCTTATGAAACGATGAACATCGAACCACTGTCGGGACCGCGTGGTCTGCGGCCGGCCGGGGTTTACCTGATCACGGGCGGCCTGGGCGGTATCGGCCTGGTGATCGCGGAGTTCCTGGCGCGCACGGTTCAGGCGAAGTTGGTGCTGTTGGGCCGCTCGGCCTTCCCGAAACGCGAAGATTGGGAAAAGTACCTGGCCCAACACGACGAAAACGACCGCACGAGCCAAAAAATCACGCGTCTGAAGCAACTGGAAGCCTTGGGTGCGGACGTGATGGTGGCCTCCTCGGATGTCACCGACACCGACAAACTGCGCGAGATCGCCGACCAAGCGAGTTACCGCTTCGGTACCATCCACGGCGTGGTCCACGCGGCGGGTCTGTATCCGAACGGCATGATCGCGGGTTTGACGCGCGAGAACACGGCCAACATGTTGGCGGCCAAGGTCTACGGGACGCTGGCGTTGGACGAAGTCTTCAGCGACCGCACCCTTGACTTTATGGTGCTGTTCTCATCGACGAGCACCATTCTGGCCAACATGGGTTTTGCCGATTACTGCGCGGTCAACGCCTTCCTCGACGCCTTCTCGTTCTACCGCAACAGCCAAGAGCGCAAACCAACGCTGGCAATCAACTGGGACGGCTGGCGCGAAGTGGGCATGGCGGTCGATATGACGTTGCCGCCGGAACAACAGGAAGCCCACAACCGCCGTTTGGCGACGATGATGTCAAACCAGGACGGTGTCGAAGCCTTCCACCGCGCGTTGAGTGTCAAGAACCTGCCGCAAATTGTGGTTTCGCCGTTTGATTTAACCACGATGCTGGCCGACATCAAAAACTTCATGGCGGCCCAATCGCAAATCGAGGCGCCACCGACAGCGACACCAACCCGCACGCAAACGGTAAGCGCCCCACCGCCACCGGCGAAAACGTCGGATCCGGTGCGCGATCGACCCAAGGTCGTCACCGAGTTCCACGCACCGGAATCCAACACGCAACAACAGTTGACCGAGCTGTGGCAGGAAGCGCTGGGCATTAACGAAATCGGCAAAGACGACGTGTGGACGGACCTGGGCGGCGACTCGCTGTCGGCCACCATGCTGACCTCAAAAATCCGGCGCAAGTTTAAGGTCAAAGTATCGCCACACCTGTTTAACGAGAAACCAACGGTCGCGCAGATGGCGGCGTTCCTCGACGAACAAATGGGCGTCAAGGCACCGCAAGCACCGGCGCCGGCGGCTCCGCCGACCACCATGACGGCGGCACCCGCACCGGCTCCGGCCGCACCGGCGGCTCCGGTAGCCGCCGCGAGTAACACGGCACCGCTGTTAACCGAGCTGTGGCAAGACGCCTTGGGCATTGACGACATTAAACCCGACGATGTGTGGACAGATCTGGGCGGCGATTCGCTGTCGGCGACCATGTTGACGGCCAACATTCGCCGCAAGTTTAAGGTCAAAATTTCGCCGCATTTGTTCAACGAAAAACCAACCATCGCCCAAATGGCGGGCCACCTCGACGGGCTGATGGGCAACGCGCCGGCAGCCGCGCCGGCACCAACACCGGTCACGGCACCCAAAACCGAAACGGAAACCAAGTTGGTCGGCCTGCTGAGCGAGCTGACCGGAAAAGCGCCCTTGAGTACCACTGCCAAACTGACGGAATTAGGCGTCGATGCGGGCTGGCTCAACCAACACCAACAAGCCTTACAAAACGCCTTTGGGCTGCCCATCGGTCCCGACAGTTTGGCCGACAACCAAGACGTCGTCGGTTTCGCCCAGATCATTGACACTTTGGTCTGGACGGCACAGAACATGGCCGAGGCGCGCGGCAACGAACCGGAAGAAGAAGAGGAGTTTGAGCTGTGAGCGTCATCAACCTTCTATCGCAACTGCGCAGTCGCAATATCAAAATCTGGCTTGAGGGGGACAAACTCCGTCTAAAGGCGCCCAAAGGGCAGCTAACGGCGGAGCTGAAAACCCAACTCAAAGACCAGAAAGAGGCGCTGATCGCCTTCCTCGACAATACCGGCAAAACCGCGGTACGCGCGGCCAAACCGGCCCCGGAAGCAGCAGCGCCCGCGACGGCGCAGCCTGCGAAGGAAGAACCCCCGCCGGAAGAACCGCCGAGCGGGGAACCTTTGACGCGAGAACAGGCCGGCTTGTGGGTGATCCGCCAAGTCGGCCTGGAAACAGCGGCCCACCACGCGGTATTCGGCGTGGAAATACGCGGTCGGCTCAGTCCCGAATTCTTCGAGGGCATGATGGCCCAGGTCGCCGACCGCCATCCGTGCCTCGACAACGTGTTCCCGATGCACGACGGTCTGCCCTACCAAACCTCGTCGGACGATCCCAAACTCTCGTTTTGTTACCGCGACCTAATGATCCTGCCCGCGAGCGAACGCACCCAACAGCGCGACCGCATTCTCCACAACGAAGCCCATCGCCCCTTCGATACCGAAAATGGGCCGCTGTGGCGCGTGGCCCTGGTGCGTTGCGAGGATTATCTCTACCGCCTGCTCGTCGTTTTGCACCAAATGGTCGGCGACGAGATTTCGGCCCAAACCGCAGCGATCGATTTGTTGCGTTTCTACAACGCGGCGGTGCGCAAAATGCCGACGCCGGAAGGTTCGCTCGACCAAGATTACCAAGCGCTCAAAGATCGCCGCGAAGCGTTCCTCAGCAGTGACAGCCACAACGATCAACACGCCTTTTGGCGCGAGTACCTGGAAAACCGGCCCAAGGTCTTCCAGATGTTTTGCGACCGACCACGGCCGACGGTGCAGGAATTTAAAGGCGCCAGTTTGGAAATCAAGGTCGATGCGAGCATCGCCGAGGCACTGGCCGGCGTCGCGGGCGAAAAAGGCACGGATCTGCCAACGGCACTCCTGGCGGCCTACGTGGCGCTATTGCACCGCTATTCCGGTGCCGGCGATTTCACCATCGGCCTGCAGCGACGCATGAGCATCCGCGATGATTTCAGCAACTTGGTTGCACCGCTTTCCCACTACCTACCGCTGCGCAATCGCATGCACGGCATTGAAAATTTCAACCAGTTGCTCGATTACACCCACGAAAACGTCGGCAAGATCGACCAACACCGCGACCTTTACCTGGAAGCCTACCCCGACGATTTCGAAATCGACTGGGACTTCAGTCGCCAGCCCTTCTTCCAAGTTACCTTTCATTACGAAACACCGGCCGACCTGCCGACGGTCGTCACCGACTGCGAACTGCGCTCCTTTTTCTTTGAGACCGACAACATCACCTGTGATCTCAACTTGCGCATTGAAAATGAACCCGACGGCATGCGCGCCTTTTTCGAGTACGACGACCACCTGTTCTTGCCCGACACCATCGAACGCATGGCGGACCATTACCTCAACCTGCTGACCGCCATCGCCGGTCAACCCGACGGCCAAATCGCCAAGTACCCGATTCTCTCCAAGGCCGAGTACCGCCGCCTGGTGAGCGAGTGGAACGACAACGCGGTCGCGATTGACCCGTCCCTGACGATTCACAGCATGATTGAAGCGCAAGCGGCGGCAACCCCCAACGACATTGCCGTCACCAGCCGCACCCAGCAAGTGAGCTACGCGCAAATCAACCAACGCGGCGATCAAATTGCCGCCATCCTGCGCGCCAAAGGCGTTAAAAGCGGCGACATCGTCGCCATCAATCTCGAGCTCTCAATTGACCTGTTGGCGACCTTGCTCGGTGTGCTCAAAAGCGGCGCGGCCTACATGCACCTCAACCCGCGTTTCACCAAACAGCATCGCGAAGAAATGCTGCGCGGCTGCAAGCCCAATTTAACGATTACCACCCCGGAACACCGCCAACAGGTGGCTGACCTCACCCTGTGTTTGTTTGACGAACTCAACCAAACGCCGGCGCCGGCCGCCGATTCGCCGGAACAACCGGCCAAATCAGCCTACGTCATGTTCACGTCCAAAAGCGGCAACCGCCAACTAGGTGTGGTTAAATCCCACCTGGCGGTGTGTAACCGCTTGCTGTGGCTACGCCAAGAGTTCCATCTCGACAACAGCGACGCGGTGCTGCTCAAGTCGCCGTTTGCCTTCGGCATTTCGGTGCTCGAATTCTTCTGGCCACTGACCTGCGGCGCACGCGTGGTTTTGGCGGATTCGGACCGCTTGGGCGACCAACGCTACCTGGCCGATATCATGCAACGCGAGAAAGTGACCACGGTCCATTTTGCGCCGTCCCAACTCGACAGCTTCCTGCTCTCGGCCCAAGCCAACCGCAGCCGTTACCTCAAACGCGTTTTCTGTAGCGGCGAACAGTTCGGCGCCCGGCTCCAGCAACGCTTCTTCAAAGAGTTCCCCGAAAGCGAACTCTACAACGTGTACAGTGTCAAAGAAGCAACCGGCCCGGTCACCTTCAGCAAGTGCGACCCCAACAATCAACGCACCGTCTCGATTGGCAAACCGATTGCCAACACCAAGATTTACCTGCTCGACGCGTTCAAACAACCGGTCCCCATCGGCGTCCCGGCCGACATCTACATCGGCGGCACCAGCATGGCGACGGAGTTCCTTGCCGCCGACGCGGAACACCAAGCGCGTTTCATGAACAACCCCTTTGACGACGGCGCCACCCTGCTCTACGAAACCGGCGACGTCGGCCGTTTTCTCAGCGACGGTCAAATCGAGTACCTGGGCACGCGCGAGGAACACGCCAAAGTCTCGGGCATGCGCATCGACATTACCGATATCGAGCACTGCCTGAAAAGCCACCCCGACATTCAAAACGCGGCGGTGGCGCTGCGCAAGCAAGAGGACGAGCGCACGGTGCTGATCGCCTGCCTGGAAACGGTGCGCACCACGCCGCCGCCGTCCGAAGAACTGCGCACCTTCCTGCGCAAGAACCTGCCCGCCTACATGGTTCCCGATACGTTCACCTACTTGGACGAACTGCCGGTGGGCTCGGACGGCCAGGTCGACCGCGACGCCTTGCCTATGCCTGGCGACTTTAGCCAGAGCGATCAGCGCGAATACCCGCGATCCTATAGTGAAGTCGAGCGCGTCATCAGTCGCATTTGGTGCGAGGTCCTCAATCTCAAAGAGGTCGCGCTCTACGATAACTTCTTCGAAATCGGCGGCACGGCGATGGAGATGGTGCAGGTCTACCACAAGCTGCCGGAACTACTGCAAAAGAACCTGGCCCCACTGGACCTGTTTAAGTTCCCAACGATCCACTCGCTCGACCTGCACTTTGAAAACCAAGAAGACGAGCAGAGTTTCTTTAAGTTCAAAACCGATTTCCAAAAAGAGATTGGCGAACTGCAAGAACAGTACAATGCGCAGCCAGGCACCAATATCGCCGTGGTTGGCATGTCGTGCCGCTTCCCTGGCGCCGATTCGCCCGAGGAATTTTGGCAACACCTTCGTGACGGCAAGGAAACCATCACCTTCTTCTCCAAGCAGGAATTGATTGAGGAAGGGGTCGATCCCGAGCTGGTCGAGGACGAGGACTATGTGCGCGCGCAGGGCATTTTGCGCGACGTCAAAGGTTTCGACACCGGCTTCTTTGGGTTAACGCCACGCGAAGCGCAGATCATGGACCCGCAGCAACGCGTTTTCCTCGAGTGTTGCTGGGAAGCCTTGGAGCGCGCCGGTTACTGCACGCAAAAATACTCGAAACACATCGGCGTCTACGCCGGCGTCGGCTTTAACCACTACCTCGCCCAACACCTTTTGGCGCACCCGACCTTAACCGACACCGTCGGTATTTTCCCGATCATCATCGCCAACGAAAAAGATTCGCTGTGCACGCGCGCCAGCTACATGCTCAACCTGACCGGGCCGGCGGTCACCGTGCAAACGGCCTGCTCGACGCCGTTGGTGTCAATTCACATGGCCTGCCAAGCCCTGGTCAACCGCGAGTGTGAAATGATGCTGGCGGGCGGCGTGCAATTCGGCTACCTGCAAAAAACCGGTTACCTCTACGAACCCGGCATGTTGTTGTCACCCGACGGCCATTGCCGTCCCTTCGACGCCCGTGCCGCCGGCATTGTGCCCAGCCAGGGCGCCGGTGTCGTGTTACTGAAACGCCTCGACGACGCGCTCAAGGACGGCGACACCATTTACGCCGTCATTCGCGGCTCTTCGGCCAACAACGACGGCGCCAACAAAACCAACTACACAGCTTACAGCACCGAAGGCCAGCAGTCGGCGATTCAGCGCGCGCTCAACACGGCCGGCGTGACCGCCGACAGCATCGGTTATGTGGAAACCAGCTCGGGCGGTTCGCTCAGCGGTGACGCCACCGAAATCGAGAGTATGACGAAGATCTACGGGCGCCACAACGACCGCCACAACTACTGCGCGGTCGGCTCGGTCAAATCGAACATCGGCGGCGCCGACACGGCGGGCGGTTGCGCGGCCTTCATTAAAACGGTGCTGTCGCTGTATCACCAGAAGCTGGTGCCGACGGTCAACTTCGAAAAGCTCAACCCCAAAATCGATCTCTCGGAAACGCCGTTTTACGTCAACACGGAACTGCGTGACTGGGAGCGCACCAACGGTCAACCACTGCGGGCGGCGGTGAGCGGGTTCGGCTTGGGCGGCACCAACACGCACCTCATTCTGGAAGAAGGACCTCGGCCGCGGCAAACGCCCAAAACCCGACCCTGGCAGTTGCTGACCTTGTCGGCACGCTCTACCGAAGCGCTCGACAACGCCACCGACAACCTCAATACCTTCCTGAAAAACAACCCGCACGTCAATTTCTCGGATGCGACCCACACCTTGCACGTCGGCCGCGAGGACTTCAAACACCGTCGCATGCTGGTCTGCCAGTCGCTCAACGAAGCGGTGCTCGAATTAGACCGCAAATCGGAACGCGTCTATACCAGTTATCAAGAGAACGAGGACCGGCCGATTGCCTTTATGTTCCCCGGCCAAGGCGCCCAGTACACCAACATGGGCGATCAGCTTTACAAGGTCGAGCTCATCTTCCGCGAAGAGGTCGACTACTGCTGGGAACGGTTTGGCACCAAGTTCCCCAAACTCTATGAGAGTTTGTCGGAGAAAGACCGCCGCGCGCGGACCAGCACCATTCACCAAACCGACATCACACAAATCTCGTTGTTCATCCTCGAGTACGCCCTGGCTAAGTTGTTAATGAAATGGGGCATCACGCCCAATGCGTTGATTGGCAACAGTACCGGTGAATACGTGGGCGCCTGTTTGGCGGGTGTGTTCACGCTGGACGAGGCACTTGAGCTGCTGGTGGCGCGGGGCGAGATCACGAGTCGCCTGCCACCGGGTGAGATGATTCGCGTCGCCATGCCGGAAAGTGAAATGCAGGCATTGATTCACGACAACCCGGAACTGTCGCTGGCGGCCGTAGCCAACCCCAACGGCTGCATGATTTCGGGGACGGTCGGCGCCATTCACGACCTGCTGCGCGTGCTCAAAGAGAAGAAGGTCTACACGCGCCGCTTGTTTGCGCGCCACGCCTTCCACAGCTTCATGCTGGACGAGCACCTGGCCGACTTTCGCGAAAAGATTAAGCACATCCAACTCAACGCGCCCCACAACAGGATCATTTCGACGATTACCGGCAGTTGGCTCACCGACGAAGAGGCCACCAGCCACAGTTATTGGGCCCGTCAAATGCGGCAAACGGTCCGCTTCAGTCGCGGCATCGAGGTGTTGTTGCAAGACCCCGACCGCATTTTACTGGAAGTCGGCCCGGACCATTCGCTCGCCAACGAAGCCAAACAGAGCAACGCCAAGGGCCGCGGCCACACGATTCTTTCAACCATGCGTCAACCGCAGGAGCAGGATTCGGACACGCACTATTTGATGACGACCATCGGCCGTTTGTGGCTGAACGGGGTCGACATCGATTGGGAAGGTTTCCAAAGCGATACCTTCCGGCACCGCATTGTGCTGCCGACCTACCCATTCGAGCGCAAACCACACTGGATTGATCCGCCCAAACACCGCGACGCGGCCGGCAACGACGAGGACCTCAAACTCGAAGCCGACGAAATGGAACCAGACGACATCCCCTTGGAAGAGGAGAACTACCGTCCCAACGTCGACGTGCCCTACGTGGCACCGACCACACCGCACCAACGCATGCTGGCCACACTGTGGCAGGACCTGCTCGGCCTGCAACGAGTGGGGATTCACGATGACTTCTTCGAATTGGGCGGCACCTCGCTGGTGGCGGTGCGATTGGTCAACCAACTGGCCAAAAAGCACAACCTCAGCTTGGCCAACCACATTGTGTTGCAACGGCGCACGATAGCCTCGCTGGCGGAAAAAATTGCGGAGAGCCGCGACGGCAGCCAGCCTGGCAACGAGGACTCACCGCTGATCACGATCCAGGAAGGCACCAAAAAAAGCATCCCCATCTTCATGGTCCACCCCATCGGCGGCGACATTCTTTTCTACCGCGATTTCTCCCATTACCTGGGCGCCAAACAAACGGTTTACGCCTTCCAGGCGCCCTCCATGCTGGGCAAAGGTGAGGCGATCAACGACATCAAACGCCAGGCCGCCGAGTACGTGGCCGAGCTGGAGAAAGTCACCAAAGGTTCGCGTTTCATCATCGGCGGCGCCTCCTACGGCGGCTTGGTCGCCTACGAAATTGCGCAGCAGATGCACGCCAAAGGTCGCACGCCGGCATTGGTGATTTTGGTCGACACGCCGGCACCGGGTTTCATGCCCAAGAAAGTAGCGGGCACGGCCGAAATCCTGCACTACCTGCTGGGCGACCAGCTCAACTTAAACCTCGCCGACCTGCAAGGCCTCGATCCCGAGGACCAGCTCAACTACATCAACGACAAAGCGCGTTCGGCCAACAACTTCTCGGCGCTACCGGACAACCTCGGTTTACCGATGCTCAACACCTGGATGGCGCACCAAGAGGGCATGCACGCCTACAAACCAATCGAGTACCCAGGTCGCGGCCTGTTCTTCCGTCCAACAGAGGCCATGAAACTCAATCCCCTCAACATGCACATCCCCTGGATTGAGTTGTTACCCAACGGCCTTAAATTGAAGCAACTCAAAGGCAACCACATCACCATGAACTTCGGCGCCAATGCCAAAGACATGGCGCGCGAGATCCGCACCGAAATCAATTCCCTGAGATGAAGGGCGCCCTAGCGCCCTGAAGGAGCGCGCCGGTTCGGCCGTCTGCGGCCACGCATGGGTGCGCGAGGTAGCTGGGCACATTTATGAGGAAAGGCGATTAGGCCTGGCTCCCCTTGGTTACGAGGTTCCGCCCGACGGAAGAAGCCGTCGCTCCGAAAGCGTGGGTCGTGTTGCCCCCTCTTTCGTTGGTGGCGCTTGTGCGCTGTCTCGACTCTGACGTGCCTCGACAGGAAGGGCGACCTTGCTTTTCTGTGTGATTTGCGGCCGCTTCCGCCTCGGAGGAAGTGGCGCGCGGCATGGGTCGTCTGCCGCCAGACGGGGTTGCGCGATGGGTTCGTGACGCGATGTTGTGGTCCCTCGATTCAAGCCCATTCCGCTAAGAAGAGATTTTTGTGGGCGCGCAGGGACGCTTTTGTTTTTAGCGAACTTGGTCGCGCGATGATTTACCGGCAGACAAAGGCGATCATGCGCCAGTGCTTTGGGACGGTTCCGGCAACCAAGGGGACCCAGGCCTGGTTGCCCCCCTAAACACAAATCTGCCAACGCGCGACAATGTAAGGTAAATAAGCGGCAGATGCCGCGCGCCAAGTCCTCAGAGGCGGAAGTGGCTGCGACAGGGAGCGCATGCGAGGTCGCCCTTCCCGTCGAGGCGCATCAGAGCCGAGACCCCGCCCAAGCGACCCCAACCAAATTGAGAGTCCATCTTCCCGCGCTTTCGAAGTAACGGCTTCTTCCGTCGGGCGGAACCGGTAACCAAGGGCGACAACGCCCAGCGCCTTTCCTTTATAAATAGTCCCGGCAACCATGCGCCACCGAGTATGGAAGCAGACGACTGAACCCGCGCCCCCCACCTTCCGAGGCGGAAAACGCCAACAAAGAAGAAGGCCGCTAAAGCGCCCTTCCTCAATCGAAGATGATGGTTCGGTTGCCGTAGACCATAACGCGGTCGTCGAAGACCAATTTGAGGGCCGTCGCCAGCGTGATTTTTTCAACGTCCCGACCGACCATCGCCATGTCGCGGGTTCGGTAAGTATGCGTCACCGGGATCACCTGCTGGGCGATGATCGGGCCCGCATCCAGGTCGTCGGTCACGAAATGGGACGTGGCACCGATGACTTTGACGCCGCGTTGCCAAGCCTGTCGGTAAGGGTTGGCGCCGATGAACGCCGGTAAGAAACTGTGGTGGATGTTGACCAGACGATGGGGGTAATGGGCCACGAATTGGGGCGACAGCACGCGCATGTACTTGGCCAGAACAATGTATTCGGGCTGGAATGCATCCACTTTTTCGCGGATGGCCTCCTCGTGCGCCTCACGCGAGACCCCTTCGTGAGGTACACAGTGAAAGGGAATCTCGAACTTTTCGACCAACGGCCGCAACACTTCGTGGTTGGCAATCACCGCACGAATCTCGGCGTTGAGCTCACCTTCATAGTGACGAATCAGGAGGTCGCCCAAGCAATGGGACTCTTTGGTCGCCATAATGACGATTTGTTTGGCGCGACGCGTCTCAACACGCACCACGGCGTCCTCGGGCAAACGCTGCTTTAACAGGGACACCAAGGTTTCGTTATCGGCTTCGCCGACCACCTCGGCGCGCATGAAGAATCGCTTTTCTTTGGGTTCAACAAACTCGTTGGTACTCACGATATTCAGGGCTAAGTCAAAAAAGACGCCGGTCGTTTTATAAACCAGACCAACGGCGTCGGGCGCTTCTACCAATACAATACGGCGCATCGTCGCCACCTCCACGATCACGATAAGTCCGAGCCGAAAGTAGGTGACGCCTCGGATAAAGGCGAGCATAACGAAAAAACCGCGATTGGTGAACACAGGATGCAGGACCGGCCCCATTTAGCGCGCCGGATGTGTCGCGGGCCACCTCGCCCGTTTATTTTTTAGGTGGCGGAGTTGGCGCCGCCGGTTTCGGTTGCGGCCGGCTCAAGCGTTGATCGAGATCGTTGACATTGGCGCCGGTCGGCGTTTTGTACTGAAACTGTTCCGGCTTAAAGCTTTTCTTATCAACCATTTTGAGCGCAGCAACCGTTAACGCCATGTGCGCCTTCTCGCCTTTACCAATGCGCACCGCGCGAATTTGGTTGGTTTTTTGATTGGCTTCAATGCGCACCGAGGAAAAGTCAATTTTTGAACCTTCGGGATCGACCACGCCGAACTGGTGCCACATCAGGGAAGGGATATCGCTAAAAAGGGTAACCCAATCGCCGTCCTGCGCTTCAATTCGCCATGGAAACACGTTGAGGTACTGCATAATCAAACTAAGCGGATCAATGGCACCGGGTTTGCCAGGCATAAACGAGAGTTGGCCTTGGCTGTTGCGCACTTTGGCGATGTTCGTCAGGCTAATCGTCAGCACCTGGCGGCTCTTCAACCCACGAATATCGACGTCGAGCCACATTTTTTTGCCGTCGTGGACCTGGGCGATATCGGTGGTGGGTTGGTTGGGCAACGCTGGTATTTCGAAATCAAGCGTCGCCGTCATTGCAAGGTGCATCGGGTCCTTGTAGGACACCTTGTTTTGCGTGATCACCTTAACCGGAATGCCGTTGTTCTCGGTGTGGAACAAAATATCAAAAGTGCCTTCATAGGCTTTGCCGAGATAGTGTTTTTTGAGGCGATTGGCCAAAGCCGTGCCATCCTCCATGGCCGCCAGCGGCAGCAACGCCGCCAAGAAAACAAAACTCCAAGCCGTCCAAAATCGTTGCCACATAGAAGCTCCCTCATTCCCCAAAAAACGGTTGGCGGTGGGGCACCGACACCTTGACCACAACCCAAGTCCGCGTCGGTCATCGCCAGGCCCAAACGGTTTCGCACCAGATCTTTGGCCAAACGTGTCGCAACCCATCACGGTTCGTAGGTTTGACTGTGCATAAAAGCACACTAAACCGGACGAAACGGCCTGTCAAGCAACGAACCACCGCTTTGTAAGCGTTGCCGCATCAGGACTCGGGCCAGACCGATCCGCGCGCCTTTGCGGTGATCCAGCTTACCTGAGGCGCCTTTTAACCGGCTGGGGCGCGTCCCGATATTGAGCAGGTTCCGCGACGGTGTTATCTTCGCTTGTTTAACGACCTCAACCAAAATATGGCGCACGCCTTCCTTGCGCCCGATATTCTGTTTTCGACATTGACCCTTCTCCGGCAGCAACTTACCGCCCTTCAATCATATGTGACGATGCGCTGATTTTGCCCCCCTACCGACCCGCACTTATTGCGGGATGCGCCGCGCTACTTGGTGCCGGAACCCGGAACACCTAAAGGATTAATACATGTGGACTCTTCAATGCTCTAAGCGCGCACCGGCGCGGGCAGCCATCACGCTCTGCCTAATGACAACGCTGTCTTTATGGGCCGCCGCACCGCAAGCCCGTGACGACCGCTTCACCCTAACCCGTGACACTGCTCGGGTTTTAACCTTTGCTGAAATCCTTGCCAACGACAGCGACGCCGACGGCGACACCTTAACCATCTGGCTCATCGACGACTGGACTCACGGCTCGGCCGCCCTGGACGTCAACGCCGAAACCGTGACCTACACACCAAATACCGGCTTCGTCGGCGCGGCCCAGTTCACCTACCTCATCGATGACGGCGGCGGTTTGGGCTGGAACGGTAGCTACAGTTTTGCCGTGGTCCGCCTCGACGTAGTTGACGGATCAGATGGATCAGATGGCGGCGATGGCTCCGACGGATCAGATGGCGGCGATGGCTCCGACGGATCAGATGGCGGCAACCCAACCAACACCCCACCCGAAGGCCGCAATGACCGCTTTACCATCAACCAAAACAGCACACTGGTGCTTAACAGCGCCGACCTGCTCGTCAACGACATTGATGCCGAGAACGACGCACTACACATCGTCCTCCTCGACGATCCCATCAACGGCACCATCCAGTTTGATCAAAGCAACGGCCGCGTGCAGTTCCAACCCACACCCGATTTCATCGGCGGCGCACAATTCACCTACGCCCTGAGCGATGGTAAAGACGGTGGCGACTGGAGCCTCATGGGTTTTGCCTTTGTTCATATCACCGTTGTTGGCGATGACGGCGGCGACGGATCAGACGGCGGTGACGGATCAGACGGCTCTGACGGCTCCGACGGATCAGACGGCTCTGACGGCTCCGACGGATCAGACGGCTCTGACGGCTCTGATGGTGGCGATGGTGGCGATGGCGGTGACGGCTCCGACGGATCAGACGGCGGCCCCGTCGACGAAGTGCGTTTCTACAACTTCGGCCACTCCTTGTTTAACCACGACACCCAAAACACCGGCTACTGGCTCGGCGCCCTTGCCGCCGCGAGCGGGACCGTTTCCGCCGGTAGCGGTCAGTTCGGCCAGCTCAGCTACCACGCCGTGCCGCCAATCCCCCAGATTGGCTACGCCACCAACGCCTACGATGCCTGGCCCGAGTTCCCAGCTTCCACCTTCGCGGAGCGCGATTTCACCCATACCCTCTTCATGCCCAGCAACTTCGAACAGGAGTGGTTAACGCCGGCACAGTACCTTGCCGACACCTACCGCGTCCTCGACTTTGTAGAAGGCGCCGAACCCACCACCGACATCGTGCTTTACATGCACTGGCCCGAACCGCACATCCTCGGTCTCACCGTTGAAAACACCAATCAACTGAGCCGTGCCGATTTCCGTACCTACAACCAATACACGGCATCCGGCAATTACTTCGAATGGTTCCGCGTCTACCAGAACCTGATCCAGAACCAGCGCCCGGCCTACAACTTGCGCACCATTCCGGTCGGGCCCATCATCGCCGACATCATCGAAACCCAAGCGTTCATGCAGGACGTCCAATTCGCCGATCTCTACGTCGACGAAGCCCCTCACGGCTCACCAACCGTTTATTTTCTCGCCGGGATGATCTGCTACCGAGCCCTGTTCGGACAAAACCCCGACATCAACTTCCAACCGCCACAACCGGACATTATCCCGGCCGTGGCCGAGAACTACGCGGCGTTGGTGCTGTACATTGAACAGCGTCTGGCCGAATATCACGCCATGCCGAACGGCTTGCGCGTTTACCCCTAAACCAACAACGGGTCGCATGGTTGCATGCGACCCGTTTTTTGATCGGCTAAACCGGAGCCGCCGGCAAACACAACAGTGTTTTGAGTTTTTCCGGCGCGGTACGGCGCGGATCGTTGAGGTAAATCTCGCGTGGATAACCCGTCTGCGTCAGCCCTTCGGCCGCCAGCAATGCCTCGAGACGGCGCCAGTTTTCGCTTTCCTCATCGTAAGGCCCCAAATGCAGCAATTGACCACGGCGATGAGCCGCTACCTCATGCCGGTAAACATCGCGTACACGCGCCGTTTTGCCTTTGTCCACCAAGGCGGCGGCGGCACGAACCAAGGCCGCCTCCTCGATAAAGTCCGGTGTGCGAATCGACAAGCGCTGGTTCCAAGCGGAGCGATCGGTTTCCTCGAGGGGCGCGCCGTCGTCGCTCCACCACTCGGCCTCGAGTTTGCAAATCACATAATCCTGCAAACCGTCGGCCTTGCGCGTCATTTTGAGGGTATACGCCATTGCGTAAAGCGCCGCGACCGCCTCTTGGAAGGCCGCGCCGCCAGGCTCGCCGCGACCTTCGATCGCCACATAAACAGCCGCACCGGCGTCTACCAGTCGCGGCTGTTTGGGTTGGACGTATTCCTGTTTAAAGCTCTTGAACAGATCCATTTTTTCAGCCATCAGCCTCTCCTTGCTAAGTTCGACCTTCATTCAGCCAAGAGGCTGTAACGGCAGGTAGATGTCGGTTACCAGCTCTTCGGGTTCGGTGCTTTCCGGGTCATTGGCGTAAATTTCAAAAGCCGGCGTGTCGGCCGCTTCGCGACCTGAGTTGGGCAGCCAAGTGCCGCACAAGGCCGCGTAGGTTTCGCCCAAGCCGCTATACGGACCCACGTGGGTTGTTAATGCGTACTCGCCGCCGGCAATGCGATGGACGGCAAGGTCATCGAAGGGTTCAAAGCTTTCGTCAACCACCACACAGGCATCGTAGCGAATTTGGGCGGCCGGGGTCGCGTCGGGATCGTCATGGCACAGACCGAGCATGCTATCGCAGCCCGCCAACCAACCGAGCTTCCCCATCACCGGTAGCAAGCGCTCCCAAACGGCACCACACTTATCGTAGGGACCCACATGGCGCAAACCCGCGACGCGTTTTGCATCGCACTGTACAATTTCCACTTTCATTAAGGTACCTCCAGGCCCTGGCACAATTAAATCGGCCACGGGCGGCATATGCCCATACGCAATCGCGCCGGGCCGGAGCGGGAATTCGAGCTCGGCACGCGTCCGAAAGACAGACGGCGCCACGCCACAGTGGGATTTAAACGCACGGGAAAAAGCTTCGTGACTTTCGTAACCGGCGGCTTGGGCGATATCGAGGATGCCGGTTTCGCTTTCACGCAGCACCGCCGCCGCCCGTTCCAAACGCAAGCGGCGCACGTGGTGCTGCACACTTTCACCCACCATGCCGCGAAAAACACGGTGGAAATGGTGTTGCGAAAAACACGCGACGGCCGCCAGCTCCGACACCGGCAAGGGCTCGTCCAAACGGTTTTGGATGTAAGCCAGCACGCGCCACAAGCGCAAGCGATAAGATTCCAAGGTGGATGCTTTCATTTCCCCCACTCCTTGGTGCAAAGCCTAGGCGATTGGCGACGCGCTCGCTTGATCACATCTGCTAAATGTGGCTCACAACCAGCCGGCGGCGCGTTGTTCGTCCAGCCAGTGATGAATGAGGCGTGTCGAAATCGAGCCGGAATTGGCCCGTTCGGGCGTGCGCTCAAAGTACGCAACCACCTCGGCAGGCGTGAACCAAGCGGCCTCGGCCAGTTCATCGGGATCGATACAAATCTCGCGCGACAGGGCCTGGGCGCGAAAGCCAACCATCAATGACGAAGGAAACGGCCAAGGTTGCGAACCCAGAAATTCGACGTCGCCCACTTGAACCGCTGCTTCCTCATAAACCTCACGGCGTACGGCTTGTTCCAAGCTCTCACCTGGCTCCAAAAAACCGGCTAAGGTCGAGTAGAAGCCAGGCGGCCATTGCACGCCTCGTCCCAGAAGACACAGCGGCACACCGTCCTTGGGCCGGTATTCGACCAACATAATCACCGCCGCATCGGTGCGCGGAAAAACTTGGGCACCACAGGCCGACGATTGGCACTGTCCTACATGGCCGGCATGGGTCATAGCCACGGCCGTGCCGCACGAGCCACAAAATCGGTGGCGACGTTGCCAAAAAATCATGGCACGCGCGTAAGCGGCCAGTGAGGCATCGGCCGGAGCCAGGGTGGCCACCATTTCGCGCAACCCGCGCCAAGCACCAGGCCGCGCAGGTTGTGGCAGTTCGGCAAGGTCGTCGAGATCAACCGCAAACAGAGCGCGATTGCAATAGAGCCCCAAAAAGATCGGCTTCGTTTCCGCCAACCAGGGTTCCTCAGCCACGCAATGCACCACTTGGTCTGGACCGGACTCGGCCACCCACATGCACGCCTCGTGCAACAGTAAATAGCCGCTTTCCGGCGCGGCGATTCTTTGCTGGAGCCAAGCTGCATCACTGCGATAATGGCTTGCTCGATCGACGGCATCCACCGTATATAGAATGTTGTCAATCACGACGACGCCTCCTCGTGCGGTAGCACCTCAGCCCAAGTCCGAGAAAAGGCGCCGAGCGGTACCAGTAATTTTTGTAAATCAGAACCGAGCGGGGTCAGGCAATAGCCCTTATCGCAACGCTCGATAAACAACGCCTCGCGTAATTCTTTGAGGCGTCGGTTAAGAATGGTCGGTGAAATGGTTTCACAACGCTGTTGTAACTCGCGAAAAGAGCAGGGACCTTGGCTGAGATGCCACAGGATCCCCATGCCCCAGCGACGGCCGAGTAAATCAAAAAGCGCCATAATCGGGGCGCCGGAGCGGGAGCCGCGCACGGGTTGGCCAGGGGTTGGAATCGCCATTTTTCCTCCTTGTCGAAACGCTACACATACTGTAGCATGAGCGCTACAAATTATGTAGCACCCGGTTTGTCTTTTTCAACCGACATGCCGAACCAGGGTGCTTCGGGGAGCTCGTCATGAAATCCGACACCACGCCCAACCTCGCCGCCGGCGTTATGTTTGGCCTGCTAACCGCGCTCATCTGGGGTGGTTGGCCTGTTTTTTCGCGTTTTTCACTGACGCGCGCCCTCAACGCTTACGACATCGCCGTTTTGCGTTTCACCGTCGCCGGCGTTTTGCTCTTCCCCTTTTGGCTCAAATCCCTGCGCGGTCCGCTCAAACCCGGTTTAATCGCCCTCATGTTTCTTGGCGCGGGCACGCCTTACCTGGTGCTCAGCGGATTCGGCTTATCGATTGCACCGGCCAACCATTTCGGCGTAATCACGCCGAGCTGCATGTTGACCTTCTCCAGCCTGGCCGCATGGTGGTTGCTCGATGACCGACCGACACCGAGTCGTTTGATCGGCTGGCCCTTAATTATTGTGGGCGTGACCCTGGTCGGCCTGCGCGGCTTCAGTTTGGGCGGCGGCGAGGTGTGGGTCGGCGATTTGATCTTCGTGATCTGCGGGCTGCTGTGGGCCACCTACACGATTGCGTTCAAACGCACCGGCATGCCCGGCTTACAGGCAACCGCCTGGGTTAACATCACCTCGATGCTGGCACTGCTGCCCTTTTACATCGGCCTCGATTTAGGCAACATGGGCAACGCGTCCGTCACAGAAGTGGTCAGCCAAGGCTTTTTCCAAGGCGTGCTTTCGGCCGTCATCGCCTTGTATTGCTACAACAAAGCCCTGGAAATTTTGGGCGTCAGTCGCGGCGCCGTTTTCGCCGCCTTGGTGCCGGGTGTCGCCCTCATTTTGGGTATTCCCGTTTTGGGCGAGATCCCCGGTTGGATTGAGGTCACCGGTTTGTTGCTGGTCACACTGGGCATGCTGTGCGTGCTCGGCATGTTCGCGCGGCTATGGCCGTCGCGAGCGCAAGCGGCCCCCAAAAGAGTGGAAAACATCGAAGCCTAGACGAAAATACGGCGAGCCGGCGACGTGATCTATGTCACAAGCCAGAAAATGACGAAGTGATGTTTTTTCACGCAAAAGTTCGATCATTACCAGGCGAGCGAACGTGTATCTATATGAGTTTCAGGTTGAAACTCCACCAGTGACAAGTTGCGGCATGGTTTTCGTAGGCGCTCAACCAAAACGGTCAAACCCCCCCCGCTATGGGGGCAAACACGACAGTTATCTATATCACAGACGGAAAAACCAATTGGCCTGAAAATTGTTAAACCAATCACATCAAGCCGTCGCAGATTCGGCACTTATCCGGCATTGCGGCATCATGGTGTGGTGGGGCGAAACGGCCTTCACGCAGTTTTCGCCACGTTTTCATCGAGTCACCATTCTCCATTCGTCACATTCTCATCCTACCGGCGCACTATGCCTCGAGAGATCGAATCCGCACCCTGAACGCCAACCGATTCAACCCTTTTCTCACCTGTTTGCGGCGCTTGCCACTTCCCCACTAGGAGTTGATTATGAATGCCTTGATGACGAAAGGCCAAGGTGACCTTGACAGCAAATCGAAAAACCCCGCGAAGCCGCCGCCCCAAGTTGGGCCGCGCGAGGTGCTCATTCGCGTTCAGGCCGCCGGAATTAGTTCAAGCGAAACGACGATGTTGCGAGGCGACCTCAAGTCGGCCGACAAACAAAAGTTCGCGGAAGACCGCGGCTACGATATAAGCGGTAACATTGTCGCGATAGGTGCCGAAGTGGTCGGCTACTCGATCGGCGAAGCGGTGTTTGGCCGCATGCTGACCGAAGGCGAGTTAACCGAATACGTGGCCGTGCCACAACACCAGCTTGCCCGCAAACCCGACTGCTTGACCCACGAACAAGCGGCAAGCCTGCCCTGGGCCGGATTAAGCGCCTACCAAGCGTTGATGGAAGTCGCCGAGCTGCGCGACGGTCAAAAGCTGTTGGTCCACGGTGGCGACGAAGATTTGGGAACCATGGCAATTCAACTGGCGAAGGCCAAAGGCGCCTATGTGATCACCACCATTCAAGGCTGTAACCAGCGCTGGGTGGAACGGCTCGGCGCCGATCAGGTGATTGACCGCCACAAACAGGATTTTCACGAGTTGGTGCAAGACGTCGACGTAGTGTTTAACCCCTACGGCGATGAAGTGTCGATGCAAAGTTTTCGCATCATGCGACCCGGCGGCAAACTGGTGGCCCTGCACGGCGCCGTTGATCCGGAGACCGCCCGCCAACGCGGCCACAACCCGGTGTTGCGTTTTGTCGCCGGCTGGCGCGCCGGCAAGGTGCTCGCCACCGCCGAAGAAAACGGCGTCATCTACCGCCGCGTTTTTGTGCGTCCCGACGGCCACCACCTGTCGACCTTGGCGATGATGGTCGATCTCGGCCTGATCTCCCCGGTCATCGACAAAGTCTTTTCTCGCGATCAAGCCGACGAAGCGCGCCGCCGCACCCAAGACACGCGCGTGCACGGCAAAGTGGTGGTTTCGATGGCCGCGCCCGCTGAAGACTTAGCCACGGTTCATTAAAGGAACCCAAAAAAATAGCCGGTGTTGCTGGACACCGGCTTTCTCCCCACGGAAGCCGATCACTCGGCTTCTGTATTTGTTCATGACTCGGAGTAGGTCAACGCGTATTTGTTGCCTGTGATGTAGACACTTGTTTCGCGTCGCCTATTCCGCATGAACCCATTTTTTTATACTTTTTTCACGGCGCCGCCGCGGCTTTCAGAAAACCCTTTTAAAACCAGCCCAGTGAAAGCCCCAACAAACGCACGGCCGACACCGCAACCAGCGCGATCAGCACCCAGCGCACAAAAGCCGGCCCCCAAGACACAGCGACCCGTGTGCCCAAATAAGCGCCCAGCATATTGCCACAGGCCAATAACAGACCGTAGGTCCAGTTGACCTGGTCTTCAAAAATAAACACCGCCAGCGCAAACGGCGTGTAGCCCAACACAATTAAGAGTTTGACCGCGTTGGCTTTGACCAAGTCGTAACCCGATTGCAGCACCAAACCCGCCAGCAGAAATATGCCGACACCGGCTTGAATGAAACCGCCATAAACACCGATCGCAAAAAAAACAGCCGCCTCGCCCCAACGCCAACCGGGCTCCGGTGGCGCCGCCGCCCCCTGCAGCCAGCGCTTGGGCTTCACCAAAATCACACCCAACATGACAAACATCACGGCGGCGATCACCAGACGCATGACTGACTCGTCGATATCCACGGCCAGTTTGGCACCGAGCAAGGCGCCGATCACAGCGGGCACCATCAAACGCGGCCCGTGTCGTGTATCGAGCATGCCCTGGCGATGATAGCCGCCGACGCCGACAATGTTTTGGAACAAAATGGCAATGCGATTGGTGCCGTTGGCAACCTTGGCGGGCAATCCCAAAAAGATCAGGATCGGCAACGTGATCAGCGAACCGCTCCCCGCCAGTACATTGATAAAACCACAAGCAATGCCGGCCAAAATCACCAGCAAACCCGTGAGAAGCATGGTCACCTCCTGACTGAAGTCGGCACGCACATTGGTTCACCAAAACACCGCAAACCACGGGGATCAAACCGCCACAAACTGGCAGGACCGCAAAATGCACCGATTACATCGGGCTAAATATCTGTTAATATTAAGGATTACCAGCCAGCACGACCGCTTCTATTAACGCCTTGTGCCGCGTTTGGCGCGCGCGCCCTGCACCTTCTCCAATAAATCACAATTTCTGAACCAATCGCTACAGAATTCTGAAAATAAATCAGTTAGGATAGTCTTTTAACAACCAATCACGCCGATTAACCCTAACCATCCCGCGCTTTTCACCCTTTTCATCGCAACCATTCATCCAGGTACCTCACCTACTTGATAGTGAACCCAACAAGGCTCGGCTTCGCGTTTTGACACAGCCACAAGGTCAATACAGAGATTCGTTGACGACTTTTCTCTTCTTTTTTGACCCCTCTCAGCGACAAAACGCGCCTTGACACCTGCCGTATTCGTCGCCTTCTCAAAACTTTTATAAATTAGATTGAAAAATCTCGGAGGAAACTCATGTCCGACCCGAAGAAGATAAAAACAAACCGCCTCATTGCCGCCATCATTGACGGGATTCTCCTTGCCATTGTTAATGCTATCCTAGGGGTTATTCTTGCCTTTGTCCCTGCTGTAGGCGCTCTTTTGGCCGGTGTGATCGGTGCCGCGCTTTACGCGCTCAAAGACGCCTACCCCATTCCCGCGCTCGACGGCGCCAGCCCGGGCAAGAAAATCATGAAAATCAAAGCCGTCAACATGAATGGCGCCAACTTGACACCGGAAGAATCGATCAAACGCAACCTGCCTCTCGTTTTCGGGGGCGCTGTCAACGGTGTTTTGAGCTTATTACCCACCGCGATTTATTTGCCCTTGGCCGGCTTGATCGGTTTCGCCCAACTGGGTGTCGTGATTGCTGAAACTTACTTCCTGTGGTCCAAACCGGACGGCCGTCGCTGGGGTGACAACTTTGGTTCCACCCAAGTCGTTTCTACCGAAGGCGTTGCCGCCACCGCGGGTGGTTTTCCACCACCGCCTCCTTCCGCGGTTCCACCACCGCCGCCCGCACAATCCGCCGCGGCACCACCGCCCCCACCCCCCACGGCGGCCGCCGCCGGTCAAGAGTGGGACGAAGACACCCGTCATTAAGCCACACACGAAAAAGGAGAGCATCGGCTCTCCTTTTTTTGTGGTGCTCAAACCTAACCGGCGAAAGCCTCGGGATGGGATATGCGCAATTCCTCGGGGTTCAAAAAAGCCGCCCGCTGGAAAAGCGCCAGGGCTTCATCCATGGTTTTGGGACGGTGCGCCAGCAACAGCCCCAAATTGATCAGTGATTCGTAGTGGTAAGGATTCATCTTGAGGATTTTGCGGAACTTGCGCTCGTTGTTTAACGAGGGTTTGTAGGCCGCCAGCGTACGTTTGACCGGGTCGGCAATTTGCCGCGCCCAGGCGGCATGGCGCGCATCGCCCAGTGCCAAGGCCGACTGAGCCAATCCTTGAAACAACAAATCCCAGTAGACGGGCGAGCACTCAAAATCACTGTACGCCTCAAGCACCCGTCGATGCGCCCCAAATTTGACCAAGGTACGCAACCGCAGCATGTGGGCTTGATCGTAGTTCGAAACCATCTCGACGGCTTCGTCGAGCACGGTTAAGGTTTCGGTTAACTCATTGCGTTCAAATAGGTAGCCGGCTTTATGCAGGCGTGCGATGAGACCGGCGCAGGCAGGCACCTCAGGCAAGACGTTTTGAGCAGGCTCGAACTTGAGAAGGCCGCGATAAAAAGAGATGCGACGATCCACATGGTCGAGCAAAGAGCGCTTGAGTTTGACGTAGTTGTAGGCGGTCGTCGCCAAACGCGAGACCAAATCGGCGTCGGTGGCCAAAGCCGCAAGCTGCTGGTACAACTGCTCGCTGTCCTTAAAAAAGAGGCAATTCTCACCGGCAACGCCGTGGTGACGGTAACAGGTGACATCGGCCAGCAGCGGCACGGCGCCGTGGGCGGCGTACTCCAAAAACTTGCCGTCGGAGCGACAGCGGTTAAACGCATTGTCGACCAACGGCGCAATCCCCACACTTAACTGTCTGAGAAAATGGTAGTACGCCTTCATGGAACCAGGTGCCGTGTACAGCGCGTTGGGCAGGTAGGCAAAGAGACGGTCAAACAGTTCGCGGTCGCCCATGTAGGCAAACCGAGCCTCGGGAAAATCACGGCAAAAGCGTTCGATGGTGGGCGCCATTTCGGCAAGGTCGGCCGCATGACCGAGCGAACCGCCCCAGCCGAAGATGAACGCCTTTTTGGGGCGTGGTGCGGTGAAGTGATCGATTTGGTTCTCAAACACTTGCACCCGTGTGTTGACCTCGCCAAACACCTCACGCAACGCGGGCGAGCTCAATTGCAGCGCGTCACAAGCGCGCGCCGCCGACAGGATCGTTTGCCGCACCAATGGGTTGCGCAAAGCATCCCCGACTGGAACCCACTTGCCCAACTGCAAAAAGTTGTCGGGTATTTCGTAAATCGTGGGTTTACCCATTTTGGCACGCAGTTTAATGATCTGAATGACTTCCTGTTCGGCCACCATATGGAGAATGAGTAAGTCGGCCGACAGCGCCAACTGGGCGAACAGCGGATGAAAGACATGGACATTGTGAACCATGAAATCGGGATGGCGTTCAACCATCTCGCCGGGTCGACCGATACGGTGATGAAATTCGCCGGTGCTTTGTTCCAAGTACCAATAAGCCTGAACAATCAGGTATTTCATGTGCTTAACTCATGACAGGGGAATCCGATGTAACAAATGACGGCACAAATCCTTGCCAACCGTCACGGTCGCGCCGGTGATGGTTGTATCGGCAAGTGTCTCTGTTACTTAACCTAGCCACCCGGGAGTCATCTATGAAACGTCCCATCCTGCTCGTCGCCTTGCTCGCGGGCGCCCTCTTCGGCGCTTGGCAGAGCGCGGCCGATCTACCCTATACCCTGAGCGGCGAACAAGAATTGACCTTGCCCGATGTCACCGAATACCGCCAATGGCCCTACATGGGCACGAGCATGGTGCCCAACGATAAAAACAACGGGAAAGCGATTTTCCCCGGGATTCACACCGTTTACATCAGCCCACGCGCGTTGCGGATGCGCCGCGAAAAAGGGGTGTTCCCCGACGGCACTATCATTCTGATGGAGAACCACCACGTCAATTTAAAGGAAGCGGAAAGCGGTTTTGGGTACTTCACCACCGGCGCCATGGACCTGATGGCCGCCGTCAAAGACCGCCGCCAATTTGAAGGCGAAGGCTGGGGTTACTATCTGTTCCTCGACCGCGACCTCAAGGCCGGTAAAAAGTTGGCGAGCTTGCAGCCCTCGGCCGCCTGTCGCTCCTGCCACCAAGTGGGCGCCGGCGAAGACCAGGTTTTCACGCAATACTACCCGTCGCTTAAAAAAGAGCCCTGAGTTTGCGGGCCCACTCGCCTAACGCGCTTCCAAGGCTTCGACCCGCTGTTGCAGTGTCTCATTGCGCGCCTTGAGCTCTTGAACAGCGGCCACCAAATGGGCAAAAAACGCCTGCGGCAGTTGTACCCCTTTGACCGAAGTTGTTCCCAGCGCATCACGCGCCTGCTCTGAGGTCAGCGGCACATCGACGACCCAGTCGGGAAAAAGCCGTTCGACATCCTGCGCCAGAAAGCCGGTAAAGAGCGCATCGTCACCATCGCCAAAAGCGTGCTGAACCCCGGTAACCGGTGACAAAGCGGTAAGTTGATCAAGCGCGCTTGCGGTCGCCAGCGGCGTCACACTTTGTTGCAAACGCGCATCGGCGGTGTCAGCCCAGGTTCCGCCGCCTGGCTGCGAACCCACCCCGGCAATTTGGAAGTTGCCGTTTTTATAGGCGGTCAACGCATTGGCACGCAGATTGGTGCCCGTGCCGTTGCCAATCACCAAGGCCGGATCGGTCGCGACCCAGGACGTGGTGGTCCCGCTGATGAGGTTAAATTGGCCCATCACCAGCGACGCATAAGCGTTGGCCGTGGTTTCATTGCCGATGGCCACCGCCGAGCTGCCGTTGGCGGTGGCTTTCAGGCCCATCGCCACCGAAGCCGAACCAATCGCGGCGGTACGGTCGCCAAAAGCGGTGGAGGCCGATCCCAGGGCCGTGGTATCAAAGCCGGCTCCCAGGGAACGACTGCCGACATTAACGTCGTTCCAGGTGGTGCTGCTGACTTGGCCGACCCTGAAGGCGGCTTTGCGCGGGTACCACATCAAACGCGTGCCCGCCCCCTCACTGGGAATACCGCCTTGGTTAAACGCACCGGTAAAAAGCACGCCGTCGTCACCGCCGACAGTGAGCGTGGCGGTACCGTCAGCCGTCGCAATACCGACGTGGTCGTCGGCGTCGTCAACCGCATCGTAGAAAATGCCGCCGGTGCCTTCCGACCACAGGCCCGTCCCTGAAATCGGCAGACCGACCCAGGCACCACTGGCATCAATCACCTCACCAAAGCCGGTAACGCTGTAACTGGAACCCTGCACATCCAAAGCGTTGAGGTTGCCGGCGAGGAAATGGGAAACTTGCGCCAAGTAGCCGGCATTGACGTCACCGACGCCACGCTGCAAGGCCTTGGCAAAACCGGCGGGGTCCTGGCCCAAACGGACTTGATCGCGACGCGGATAAATCGCCACGGCGGCGCCGTCTTTGCCTAGCGCCCCGTTTTCACCATGGAGCGAGACCCAAGCCACGGTGCGCGTCAGCACCGCAGCCGGTAAACGATAGCCGGCCGCGCCCAGGACCAAGAGCGGCCGCTGTTGAATCCACCAAACTTTTTCGGCCGGCTCCACCAGCACCGCTTCACCACGTGGGTGCACGTGGTAATGAACCTCGAGCCACACGTCATCACCGACGTTGACACCCATAGCGCCCAAATCGTCGGCAGCCAACCACAGCGGCACGACCGCCGCCGGTGTTTCTTCATTCTGTGCCGGCGCCGATAAAGATAGGCAGGTTAACGCGGCGGCGGTTAAACCCAACAACAGGTAACGCTTCAAAAGATTTCGCAGCAACATGGCAGCCTCCGCGTAGGTTCGGGTCAACGCCCGACCGCGGCCACGCCAATCAACATGGGCGTGACCGTTTTGAGGATAAACAAACAGGCCACCCGATGCGACAACGCGGGCGATGGGGCTGCACGTACGGCCGTGCTCATCGCGAGGCGACGAAAACGGAGATCGGCAACCTGGGTCGGGCCCGGCTAAACACATAAGGTGGATTCGCGCTATTCTACCATTCTCACCACAGGCTGAACACCTTCGCCTTTATTGCGTAAGTAACAAGACGACCCGCAATTGCCAGGTCCCATTCCCCACACAATCGAACCAAAACAGCGTGGTTCTTGGCGGCAAGCACGCCTTGGCTGTTGCGTCGCAATATTCCGTTTAAACAGACGTCACGCCGACACCCTGCGCGACCGCCCCGCCGAATCACACGCTTTTGACAAAAGGAAGTGCTCCCCCATGGCCGATTTCTATTTAGCCCAATACAACATCGCCTACGCCCTTTACCCCTTGGACGACGAACGCATGCACGGCTTCATGTCGCGCCTCGACGAAATCAACGCGCTGGCCGAAGCGGCGCCGGGTTTTGTTTGGCGGCTCAAATCCGATTCCGGCAACGCCACCGATATTCAACTTTACGACGACCCCAAGGTGGTTGTGAACATGTCGGTCTGGCAAGACGCCGACACCTTGTTCGAATACACCTACCACAGCGATCACGTGAAGGTGTTTGCCGATCGTTACCAGTGGTTCGAACGCCGTCCCCACGAAGCCCACCTGGCGCTCTGGTGGCATCCCGCCGATCAAACGCCAAGCGGGGAGGAAGGCAAAAAACGACTGGCATATTTACAAGAACACGGCCCCAGCGACTACGCCTTCACTCTAAAGCGCCGCTTTGAGAAACCAGCCGTCTAAGCAAAGAAACTTTCCAGGCGGGCACCTGCCAAACACGTAAAACGTGGGTGCCCCACCCCTGGGGTATGGCCGGTGCCGCGCCTAAAAAGCGAAGGTCGTGCAACCGGTGATCCAAACAAGGCCGCGCCATTGCGAGAAAAAGCCGAGCCATGGGCCGGACGCAAAAGGACAAGGACCTGTACGCGCCAAAAAGGCGCTAAAACGACGAAAGCCCGGAATCTCACAAGAGATCCGGGCTTTCGTCGTTGCCTTGAGGAGGGTGGTGGAGGCAGGAGGATTCGAACCCCCGACCTTTTGGTTCGTAGCCAAATGCTCTATCCAGCTGAGCTATGCCTCCGTGACCTCAAGAACAGGCGCAAGAATATCGGTTTGCCCGAACCTTGTCAAACATTTTTTTATTTTTTTTTAAATCCCTCTCGCAGCGCGTTGGTTAACCGCCTCACACAGGCTCACATCCCGCGGCGACCGCCATGCTAAAATGCCGGCGAACCCCGTTCACAGTCGCTTCATTTAGGAAGGACCCGGCACCATGGACCCGATCCCCTACCAGCAATTCAAACGCAAGGTGCGCAACCGCATCCTCGCCATGATCGGCCTGCTCGCATTTGTCACGAGTTACGGCACCCTCGGCTTCATTCACTTCGAGGGCATGAATCTTCACGATGCCTTTTATATGACCATCATCAGCATCACGACCGTCGGCTACGGCGAAATCGTGCCACTCTCCGATAGCGGTCGCATGTTTGCCGTCTCGACCATCCTGCTGGGGGTCAGCTCCTCCGGCGTCGCACTCGGCATCCTTTCCAACTTGGTCTTCGAGGAAACCCTGTTCAAAATACTGCGAGGCAAACACATGGAAAAGACGATCCGCAACCTCACCGATCATTATATTGTATGTGGCTACGGCACCACCGGCGTCGGCATCACCGAGGAACTGCTGCTACAAGGCGAAACCGTGGTGGTCATCGACAACAACGGCGAGCGCCGACCCGAAGGCGATGTGCGCCACTGTTACTTTATGGAAGGCGATGCCCGCAAGGACCACACCCTGGCTTCGGCCAACCTCGAAGGCGCCAAAGGCTTGGCAACCAGCTTGACCGAAGACGCCGACAACGTGTTTGTCGTGCTAACCGCGCGCGCCATCAACCCCAACCTGCGCATCGTCAGCCGTTACAAAGACCCCGACACCGAAAAGAAACTGTTAACGGCAGGCGCCAACCACGCCATATCTCCTTATAAAATGGGCGGCCAACGCCTAGCGCTCGCCCTCGCCAATCCGATCCTCATGAAGTTCATTGACAAACCCTTCCGCCAAAAGGGCCTGCGGGTGCATTTCCTGCAACTCGAGGTGCCCGACAACTCACCGATCCACGGCAAACAAATCAAAAACAGCCGTATTCGCGAGGAATCGCTGGGCGCCCTGATCGTCGGCTTAATTGAAACCAACGGTGAGTCGGTGTTTAACCCCAGCCCCGAGTACCGGCTCGACCGCGTCAAGGAACTGCTGGTCCTGGGTGACGATGAACAAATTCAATCACTGCGCCTCTATATTAATGGGTCGAAAAAATGAAGCGGGACCCTGACCCCGTTTGCTTCGTGAATTTGGTGTCAAATTTGCCCGTCGCCCCTCGCAAACGTGGGCATTGGTTAGCTTTTGAGCTATAGTTAGCGCGGACTTCTCAGCACGCCGCCTTGCCAGGCAAGCCAAACGCCGGCGTGTCATGGGAAGAGAGCGGCCGAATTGCCGGATCGTCGTCGTTGAGAGATTTGGCAGTGTGCCGATAAGTGTCTCAAGACCGATCGCACGCCGCGCGAATGTGAATAGGTACGCTTATGAAAATTCTCAATATTCATCCCGAAACGCCCCAGCAGCGCTTGCTGGATATCGCGCTCAACCATTTGCGCCAGGGCGGACTACTGGCCTACCCCACCGACACTTGCTACGGATTGGGTTGCGATATTCACCATAAAAAAGCGATCGACGCGATTTACCGCCTGAAACGCATGAAGCCGGACAAGCCGCTGAGCTTTATTTGCAACGACCTGACGCATATCAGTAGCTACGCTCAAGTTTCCAACCTGGCGTATAAGATGATGCGCAAGTTGCTGCCAGGCCCCTACACCTTTGTGTTGCCCGCCACTCGCGAGGTCCCCAAACTGCTGCAAAGCAAACGCAAGGAAGTCGGCATTCGCGTGCCCGATCACCCAATTATGCTCGAGTTGGTACGCCAACTGGGCAATCCGATTATTTCGACGACCTGCCAAATGGCCGATGACGATCAGCCCGCCACTGATGTGTGGGACATCAAGGAGCGCTTCGGCCACTTGATCGATATGGCCGTCGACGGCGATTACATTTACCCCGAATACTCAACCGTCGTCTCGATTCGCGACGACGAACTTGAAGTGCTGCGCGAGGGCAAAGGCGATACCAGCTTCTTTGCCGGCCTGGTTTAAGCACCGCCCGATCCCTGCAGTATCGAACCCCCTGGAGGCAAGCGTGACCCTGACCCAACCCATTTTGGTAACCGGCGGCGCCGGATTCATCGGCGCGAATTTTGTACTGGCGGCCGTTGCGCGCGGCCTGCGCGTGGTCAACCTCGATAAACTGACCTATGCCGGTAACCCCAATAACCTGGCGAGTATCGCCGACAACGCCGCCTATACCTTTGTCCAAGGCGATATCGGCGATGCGGCTTTAGTCGCCAAACTGCTGCGCGACCACGAAATCGGCGCCGTCGTAAACTTCGCCGCCGAAAGCCATGTGGACCGCTCCATCGACGGTCCCGCCGCCTTCATTGAAACCAATGTCAACGGCACCTTTAACTTACTGGACCAATCGCGTTTGTACTGGAACGATCTGGCCGATTCCGCCAAACAGCATTTCCGCTTCTTGCACGTCTCCACCGACGAGGTTTACGGCTCCTTGGGTCCCGAGGGTTACTTCACCGAAGAAACCCCCTACGCGCCTAATTCGCCCTATTCCGCATCAAAAGCGGCATCGGATCACTTGGTGCGTGCCTATTTCCACACCTACGGCATGCCGTGCGTGACCACCAATTGCTCCAACAACTACGGCCCTTTGCAATTCCCGGAAAAACTCATTCCGGTCATCATTCTCAAAGCGCTGCGCGGCGAATCGATTCCGGTCTACGGTGACGGCAGCAACATCCGCGACTGGTTGTACGTGGAAGATCACTGCAGTGCCATCATGCGCGTGTTGGAAGACGGTCGTCTGGGTGAGACATACAACATCGGCGGCAACAACGAGAAAACCAACCTCGAGGTTGTCAAACACATTTGCGCCATGTTGGACGAAATCAAACCCGGCGACAAACCCTACGCCGATTTGATTACCTTCGTAAAGGACCGCCCCGGTCACGACCGCCGTTACGCCATTGACGCGAGCAAAATCAAACGTGAGTTGGACTGGGAACCGGCCGAAACCTTCACGACCGGTATGCGCAAAACCGTCACCTGGTACCTGGACAACATGGCTTGGTGCGAAAACATCCTGAGCGGCGACTACCGGCTGGAACGCCTCGGGCTCGACAAAGAAGACTAATTCGGCGACCACGTCGTGGCGACCACGTCGTGGCGACCACGTCGTGGCGACCACTCGTAACCGTGAAAGATGCATCTGGTACAACTTTCGCGGTTGCCAAGCGGCACGCGTCGCGAAAAACGCGCCCGGCCCTTCCCTTTTGCGCTTCCCGCCCCTATGTTTCAGACTAAGCATTGAATGAAATCCGCCCGGGAGGAAGCGACCATGGAAGAATTACTCGCGCTCATGATCGGGGTCGGCCTCAGCGCCGCCTGCGGTTTCCGCGTTTTTGTGCCTTTACTTGTCTTGAGTTTGGCGGCCAATACCGGCCACGTCGAGCTCAGTGAAACCTTTATGTGGATCGGCGAACCCACCGCCTCGGCCGCCTTCGGTGTCGCCACCGCCCTCGAAATCGGCGCCTATTATATTCCTTGGCTCGACAACCTGCTCGATACCGCCGCCGCCCCCTGTGCCGTCGTTGCCGGTGTGATCGCGACCGGCTCCATGACACAAGACATGAGTCCACTCATGAGCTGGAGTGTGGCCATCATCGCCGGCGGCGGCACCAGTGCCCTCGTCCAATTCGGCACCACGATCACCCGCCAAATCTCGACCCTCACCACCGGCGGGCTGGGTAATCCGGTCATTGCCACGGCTGAACTCGGCGGCTCCCTCTTCATGGCGGTCCTTGCCATCCTCTTCCCCGTCCTCGCCGCCGCCGCGGTCGTCACGCTCATGATCCTCACCTACCGCGCCTTCAGGCGGTGGCGTACCCGCCGACAGGAAGGCCGCACGAGTATTCCCGCCCCTTCGTAGCCGCTACCGCCGCGGCGGCAGGCGCGCGCAGGATTAGCACCCTTTTCGCCCAACCCTGGTGCGCGTGGTTACCAAAAATCACCTCTGGGGAAAGGCGCCGGGCAGGGTTGCCCTTGGTTTCCCATTCCGCCCGACGGAAGAAGCCGTCGCGCCGAAAGCGCGTGACGATTGACGCCCTTTTTCGTGGGCGTCGCTTGTGCCGAGGCTCGACTCTGATGCACCGCGACGGGAAGGGCGGCTTGCTTCTCTGTGCTTTCCGCTGCGCATTCCGCCTCGGAGGAAGTGGCGCGCGGGGACCTTCCCCCTGTATTCCCTGCATGGTTCCGCGTTGTTGGTTACTTGAAATTGGGCGACCCGGCCTCGACACCCATCGTTTACCGCTAGCGCCTCGGAAAAAGAGGCGCGTAGCGCTTACCCTGCAGGGATAGCCGCCACGTCTCGCCCTTCAGCCACCACAAACCGTCGCTCACTACGCGGGCTAATGCCGCCTTTCTACCAGCGGCGATATCAAGCCGATCATAATTTGGCGTCGTGCATCGCAACGGCCTTCGTAAATCCCCCATCGTGCGTGCCGATGCCTTCCCACCCGCCAACGCACACCTCGCCTGGCACCATACTCCAACCACCCGCGCGCCACTTCTTCCGAGGCGTACCTCCGCTACCCCTCTGCGCCGATGCTCGGCCGCCCTTCCTTACAACGCGCGCCATGCTCCTTTGCACACCTCGCCCCGCGCGCGCGCCCTCTTCCGAGGCGCTCGCGGCCACGAACCTAGAGATCTGGCGTGGCGCCCTTCCCCAAACAAAAATAACCCGGCCACATCTGACGATGTGAGCCGGGTTTTGAGAACCGTAAGTTGAAAGGGTCGCGAACGACCCGTCACTTAGAAGCGGTTGGTGATTTGAGTGTAGAAGAAAGTACCGTACAGGTTGTGGGTCGAGCCATCGAAGTTGTCGTTAAACGCTTGCGCGGAGAACGGAGGCTCTTCATCCAACAAGTTGTCGATACCAACGGAGATACGGAAGTCAGGGTTAAACGCGTAACCAGCTTGAACATCAACAGTTAACCAGCTATCGATGGTACGAGTTTCGCCACTGAAAGGTTCGATTTCGTCGTAAGTGCTGATGTAGTTAAAGCCACCGGAAACATTGAGTTTGCCGGAGTTCAAAGACCACAACAGGTTGAATTTGTTGTCGGGGATAGAACCTGGACCATCGTTACCGTCAAAGGTGCCGGCACGTTCGATGAACGGCGTATCAGGCGTGGCTTGTTCGTTCCACTCATCCATCAGGGTGCCATTCAGGGTCAAGCTCAAACCGTCGAGCACATCCGGCATGCGGTAGCTCAAGTTGAAATCCCAACCGCTAACCTGAACACGACCTACGTTGATGGGGGTCGCGACCAAAGTTTGCAGGAAACCACCGCTGTCGCGGATAACGCGATCGGCGAAAGCACCAGTGGCGGCGTTTTCGTCGAGGATGTATTGAGCGTTGGCTTTAACCACGTCTTCTTGGTCGATTTCAAAACGATCCAGGGTGAAGCTGAGGTTTTCAACCGGCTCAACAACCAAACCAATGGTGGTCACCTCGGAGCTCTCGGGATCGAGGTCGGGGTTGGAACCAAAGATGGTCAAGAACTGGGTGCGGGTTTCACCGGCGGGCGCCAGCGGGTCAACCAAAGTGGGGAAACTCTGAGAGTTACCGCTGTACAATTGGTTGAGGGTCGGTGCTTTAAAGGTTTCAGAGTAAGTGGCGCGCAAGGCGACTTGCTCGATGGGCTTGTACTTGAAGCCAAACTTAGGTGCGAAGTTGGTACCGAAGTCAGAGTAGTCGGAGTAACGACCGGCGAAGGTCATTTCCAACAACTGGGCACCAGGCACGGAGTTGGCAAGGGGCACGTACAATTCAGCGTAGGCTTCTTTCAGATCGCGATCACCGAAGGTGCGCTCGAAGTTGGTGAAACCAATCGTTTCGCCCAATGAAACCAAGCTATCGGGGTTGTCTTCACCGAATTCTTCGCGGTACTCAACACCAGCGGCAAAACCGAGGCCGCCCGCGGGCAAGAAGGCCAAGGTACCGGCGATGTTAAACGCCAACTGCTTCATGTTGGAACGGCCGGTGAACAGGCCGGTGGTGGAGACGTAGTCGAGCATTTCAGGAGTGATGCTGCCAGGGCCGCCGAACAAGTTCAGCGGGATACAGCCGTCGCCGGCAGCCAAACAGGCATCTGTCGGCCCGAGTGCCAAAGCAACGCGGGGACCGATCAAAGCACCGGCTTGGAAGTTGCGGCGCGTGTCTTCGTGCCACAGGAAGTAACCATCCCAGCTCCAGTCTGTGCCGAAGGTACCTTCAACACCACCAACGAAGCGGTAGTTATCGCCTTCACGCTCAGCAGAACGCAAACCGGTTTCGAGCATACGACGACGAACGTCGGGGATGTCGACACCGAAGGGGTTGTAAACGTTGTCGGCGGAAACGGTGATGGGACCGAAACCGTTGAAAGCGGTAAACAAGGGGTTTGGCGCCAAACCGTTATCGGTTTTGACTTTCATGTACCATGCTTCGGCAAAAAACGAGATGTTGTCTTTCCAGTCGTAAGAACCGGACAAGAAGATGTTGCTGCGTTCTTGCGGCAAGGTAGCAGGTGTTTCTTCACGGAAGTTGTAACGGTCAACCAAGTTGTCAAACGCACGGAAGTGAGAAACGTCGGAACCGTCGCCCAAGGTGGGGTCGTAGGTCATAACGCCCAGGCCGGGAACGTTGAAGTAACCCGTCGGCGTGGCGGAAGAACGGTTGAAGTAACCGAGTTCAACACCGTAGTCACGGGTGTCGGCATCGCTGGAGATGTCGCGATCACGGCTGAAGACACCGGTTTTGTCGTAGTAGTTGGCACTGATCATGATGCGTGCGCGATCGGTGCTGGTACCGAACAAAATGCTGGCGTTCTGGGTTTCCAAATCGCTGCGTGACGTTTGGCCGTAGTAAATCGGCGTTTCAAAGCCGTCAACGTGATCGCGGGTGATGATGTTGACAACACCGGCAACCGCATCGGAACCGTAGATGGCGGAACCGCCGTCTTTCAGAACTTCGATGCGTTCAACCGCTTGCAGCGGGATGGTGTTGAGGTCAACGGAAGCACTGGCGCGGCCGTGGTTAACCAGGCGGCGACCGTTCAACAGAACCAGAGTGTTGGAGGAATCCAGACCACGAATGGTAATGGTAGAGCGGTCATCGTTACCGTTTGAGATGTTGGTGTTGAGCGCGCCACCGGTGACCGAGGGCAACTCTTGCAGGATGCGATCAATTGAGGTCGCACCGGATTTTTCGATTTGTTCCCGAGTTACAACGTCGATTGGCGCCGCGGTTTCCGCATCGGTCCGCTTGATGCGGGTCCCGGTAACGGTGATCCGTTCTTCGACAGGCTCAATCTTTTCGGGTTCTTTGTCATTGTCCTGAGCAAATGAAGCGGCAGTAAACGAGAAGGCCAGCGCCACAATAGTGGATAGACGAGCCAGTCCTCGGACTGCCTTCGAGTCAGTCAAAATACCCAACGTTTTTCTCCTAAGGTCTAATGATTCGAATCTGAAAATCCTGCTAACGGCATCAAATGGCCGTGCAGTGAAAAAAATGGTTATAAATGCAAAGCATTGATTGAAACTGACTCAGAATCTACCCAATGGCCGAGGAGACTGTCAACAAACTTTTACAAAGGCACAGATCGGCCCAAGCCCTTACGAACCAACAATCCACGGCACCAGCGCAGTATGGACCCTAACTAAATCACAGAAAATATTAAACCTATCGCTTCTCCTTACGTAACGAAGCAGCACCCACACCCCCCTATAAAAAAATCATTTTTTTTTACACTTCGCGCTGTGACCTCGATCATCTTCGCCCAATCCGTAAACAAACGCCCTTCCCTAACAAAAACACGCCACCAAGTCTTTCCAAGACAAACACTTAACACCCAAAAACACCCGCTGAAGCACGCGCGATAGCCCAGCCTCGCTCACAAAACACCCGCATCTTCACCTCAGCCGGCCTCACCCCTGACTTTTCTCACCGTTCAAAAAAAACACCCTCATCATTATTTATATGTACGGAACCCCAACTTACACCATCACCTGCGCCAAGGACTTGTCAACCAGCGGCCGACAAGGTAAAAACGGAGCAAGAGGGGAACCCTTTGATTTTGCACTAAGGACGATTTATGACACCGCGTATGTTGCTCACCTTTTTATTGGTCACCTGGAGCGCACTGCTTTGCGCCAATGACCTCGAGAGCCAACTGCTCAAAAAACTGTCGGAAAACGCCGACCAAACCGAGTATGGCCTAATAGACATGGCACTGATCGCCGGCGGCGCCGACACGAACGCCGCACTGACCGAAGCCAAGGGAGCCTTTAAAACGGCAACCGAACCCCTGTCTTTGAATGAAAAGCTCGCCAAGTTCGGCGGCGAAAAGGCGGCCAAGGCGCTGTTTAAAAATATCGGCAAAAAATTAAAAACCGAGGACGCCGCCCAATACTCCCTCCTCGGCGCCCTCAAAGATCGCACTTATTCCACCGGCACGCTCGCTTTTCTTTACAGCTTCCTCGGTCACAAGCTCGGCCTGTCCGACGGCGACTTAGCCACTGTCGCCAAAAAGCTCGGCCCCTATTTCGCCGAAAAAACCGCGATCAGCCCACGCGAGAGCTTAGCGCTCCTTTTCGCCGATAAAGGCATCGCCCTCGCCGGCAGCGATCCCGTGGCGGCAGGCCGCGCTCTCGCCGTCAGCGCCAAACTTTTCGACGCCGACAAATATTTATTCGGCACCGCCGACACCAATCTCTACAACCAGGGCCTGACCTATTACAACGAAGGCAAATACAGCGAAGCCGCCGAACTGATCGCGGGCGCCGCCGCACGCTGGCCAGGCCGCACCGAGTTCTCACCCCTGGCTTTTAACATTGGTATCAAGCTGTTTGAACAAGCGGAAAGCGGCAAAAACTACGGCGCCATCGTTCCCGTGGCCGAGCGTCTGGCACCCATCACCGGCCAATACGAAACCCAATTCCTGGACACGCTCGCCAAGTTTCAATACAACCATGCCGTGCATTTGCGTGACAACGGCCAACCAGAAGCCGCCCTCGCGCAAGCCGAAAGCATTCAACGCCCACACAGCGAAACGACCCTCAAAAACTTCCGGATCGGTATTGTCGAGAAGCTGGTCGAAAGCGCCGGCAGCAACAATGACAGCGAAGGTGCCGCCCGCTGGCTGGCCAAACTTGAAGGTATCGACGCCAAACGCGCCGCCAACCTCAAAACCATGCTGTCACAACTGGCACTCAAAGAGCTCGACGAATCCGGCCAATACGAACAAGCCTTAAACCTGGCCGCCAAAGAAATCAACACCAGCGTCGGTCGCCAAAACTACCTCGCCGTTTTATCAAGGGCGGTGTCTGCGCTTGCCAAAGACGGCAAGTTTAAAGAGGGCTTCCAGAAGCTGGCACTGGTCCCCACCGAAGTCGAAGGCGACGACAGCCTCAACAAGCTCCGTGAGTTTTTGTACATCAACCAACTGGCCCAATACACGGACCGCGACTACAAAAAGTCATTGCCCATTTTTGAAAAGGCTTTTGCCGACAAAAAACTCTCTTTGTCGTCCGAAAACCAAGCCGCCTTCAAAGAGAATTACGGCAACGCTTTGTTCCGCGAAGTGGAACAAATCATCGCCGACCGCAACTGGGATCTGGCCGACAAGAAATCGCGTGCCGCACTGACCAAAGCGCCGGGACACAAACTCTTGGAAGATCAGCGCAAAACCGTTGAAACCATCCTTAAACGCGTCGGCAAATAAGCAACGCACAAACGACAAAACCCGCCTGGGAACACCTGGGCGGGTTGAAAACAGCGGCATCAGAGGCCGCAAATAAAAAAAGACCGAGTCGAAACTCGGTCTTTTTGTTTAAGTGGAGCGGGTGATGGGATTTGAACCCACGACTTCAACCTTGGCAAGGTTGCACTCTACCACTGAGTTACACCCGCAATAAACGTGTGCCCTCAAAAAAGGCGAGGGATCCTGCAAAAGTTTTGCAGGATGCCGCGCATTTTTTGAAAAGTGCCTGAGGCCGGACTCGAACCGGCACGGGTTTGACCCCGCAGGATTTTAAGTCCTGTGTGTCTACCAATTTCACCACTCAGGCGGTGACGGTCGGACGAATGGAGGCGATGGCCGGACTCGAACCGGCAAATAAAGGTTTTGCAGACCTCTGCCTTAGCCATTTGGCTACATCGCCATACATGAGCCTATAAACACAATCAGGGTTAAGACGGATCTTAACCCTAAAATAGCTGAAAGTAAATGGAGCGGGTGATGGGATTTGAACCCACGACTTCAACCTTGGCAAGGTTGCACTCTACCACTGAGTTACACCCGCTCATTTTCAATCAGCTCACTAGCCTCAACAAGATGTGGAGTATAAAGATTTACCCTTAGACTGTCAACACTCCAAAACAAAAAAAGTTCATTTTTTCGCTCAAGTCTCACAACCTACTAACAAACAAAGAACTTACATCAAGCTCATCGGCACCAAACGGGCATTCAAACAAAAAAAAGCCCGCACTTGGAGGGCGCGGGCGGGGCAAAACCTGGAGATTGACGTCGTGTTTCGCACCCAAACCATCGGCTCGAGCGACGATCACAACAGCTTCAACCACACGGCCAACCTCGCATGGCGGCGCAATTGAAACGGTCAACCAGAAATAAGAGCCAGGCTCTTACTCGAAAGGTACCCTCAGCAATAGCAAAGCCTTTGCCGGCATAGCGCTCGAACGCGAAACGCCCCGCCCAAAACGCGCCACCGAACAGACAAACACTTACAAAACAAACACTTACAACTAAAAAACCATAACCTTCAGCGCGGCCGCGAACCCCACCCATCCCCTTTTTAGCCCCGCATCGATTCACGGGATTGCGCAGCCACCCGCAACCATGCGTAAAATAGCGCAATTCCTTTGCTTTCAGCGCGCCGTGCTTATCCGCAACCACGGCTCAGGGTCGACACGGCCAAACGCATCAGGTCGCGCCTATTCCCATGCCGCGCAAGACCTGGGCGACCAACGACAATCCCAACCACACGAGAGCACACCCCCCGGCGCGGCCTGATTCCGCCGGCATGGAACATGCTCTCTATCACTTTGAACCATCATCGTTTTACTTCGAAAGGAGACTGACATGGAAGACATCCGCAAAATCCTCTTTGCCACCGACTTCTCGTCGATTTCATCAAAAGCCAAAGATTACGCCCAGTTCCTGCGGGACAAATTGAACTGCGAACTGGAAATCGCGCATGTGTTTGACCCCGATACCTTCAACATGCCGACCCCTTATTACTTCATGCCGGGTGTCGAAACCTGGCTGGACGACCACATCAACACCATGAAAAAGAAAGGCCGCGAAGCGCTCGACGCCTTATCCGAGGAAATGGGTGATCCACGCGCCACCTTCCTCGAAGGAAAAACCGGTGCCGCCCTTTGCGAGTTCGCCAAAGAACACGGCTTCGACATGATCGTCATGGGAACCCACGGCCATACCGGCTTTAACCGCCTAATTCTGGGGAGCGTGGCCGAGTATGTTGTGCGCCATGCACATTGCTCCGTGTTAACCATCAAGCCCAAGGACGACTAATCCATCCCAACGCGAATCCCCAACTGCGAGGTTCATGATGAGCAGCATTCAAAACGTTTTGTGTCCCGTCGATTTTTCTCCCGCCGGTGAAGGTGCGATCGCTGAGGCTTTTGCCTGCGCCCATCGCCAAAACGCCGTTTTACACCTGTTGCATGTCGACGTTTTGTACGATCACGACCCCTACGGCGCCGCCCGACTCAAATCGGAAACCCGGCCGTTGGGCGAGCGGGCCAATGCCTACTTCGACAAAATCATCGCGCAACACGGCGCGCGCGGCACCGAAATCAAACGCACCGAAGTGCGAGCTCTGGCCGCCGCCACCGGCATCTGCGACTATGCCGTCAGCCACAATATTGATCTGATTGTGACCGGTAGCCACGGCCGACGCGGCATCAAACATTGGTTGCTGGGCAGCGTGACCGAAGAAACCATCCGCCATACCCCCTGCCCGGTGTTGACGGTCCGGGAAGCACGATCCGAAGACCAACGCGGTCACTTCAAACGGATCTTGGTACCCAGTGACCTGTCGGCCGTCGCCGACCGCACCTTTGCTTACGCACGCCACGCCGCCGCTCAAAGCGGCGGTGAACTACTGGTCCTGCACGTCGTCAATAAAGCTCCCATTCCAGACATTTACGGCTGGCCCAGCAGCAACGACTGGCTCGACTTGGCACGCAAAAGCAGCCAAGCCCACCTGCGCGGGCTCCTCAAAACGGACGGCCCGGAGGTGCCGGTTGAAATCGAAGTCATCGAAGGTACGCCGCACCGGGAAATCACCGCGTACGCCCAAGCCAAGGCGGCCGATATCATCCTCATGCCGCACCACAGTAATACCCAGGTGATTGATTACTTTATCGGCTCCACAACCGAACGCGTGCTGCGTGAAGCACCCTGTCCGGTTCTCACCATTCCCGTTGAGCGTCTTCATTATTAATAGGCCGTAAAAGCATGACCAACGCGCCGTCCCCAAACGAGGGGCGGCGCGTTCTTGATTTAGGCACCGCTCAAGTGGCGCCGAATGGCCGACAGCAACGTTTGTTTTGGTACAGGTTTCATTAACACTTCGCGCACACCGAGGTCGGTCACCTTCTCCGGCTGAACCATATCGCTGTAACCCGTCGTCAGGATAATCGGCAGCGACGCTCGCCGACACAGCATCGCTTTGGCCATTTCCATCCCCGACATTTTCGGCATGGTTTGGTCGCTAATAATCAAATCGACCGCGTGCGGATCCGTTTCAAAAGCATCGAGGGCTTCTCGACCATTGGCGAACAGGGTCACATGATAACCCTGCCGTTCCAACAATCGCTTCTGCACATTGCGCAGGAACGCGTCATCATCCACCAAAAAAATTCGCTCCTGCCCACTTTCACTTTCCGGCTCCGCGGTTTCGCTATCGGTGGCATGAATTTCCTTGAGCGGAAGGTACACCGTAAACACGCTGCCGCGCCCCACTTCGCTCGCCACCGTAATCAAGCCATCGTGGTTCTGGATGATGCCGTGAACCACCGACAAGCCCATGCCGGTGCCCTCACCCAATCGTTTGGTCGTGAAGAACGGGTCAAAAATCCGGCGCAAGGTCGCATCACTCATCCCCTCCCCGGTATCTGAAACCGACAAGGCGGCGTAAGCGCCGAAGGGAATGGCGTTGGCAATGGTCGCAATCTGCCCTTGGTAATCAACCGTCTTCAGCGAGACGGTCAAACGACCCCCACTGTTTCGCATGGCGTGATACCCATTGGTACACAGATTCATCATTACTTGGTGCATTTGCGTTGGATCAATAACCACCATACCCATGTCCGTTTCAATGTCCGATTGAATATCAATGGTCGTTGGAATGGTGGCGCGCAAAAGCTTGAGCGACTCTTTGATAATAGGTTGTAAATACGCTGGTTTGCGTTGTGGCTGTTCCTGGCGGCTAAAGGTCAATATTTGCTGTACCAGTTCTTTACCACGCATGCAGGCTTTCATCATTTCGCCCAAGTCTTCTTGAAGGTAGGAGCCTTCCTCGGCGTCCTCCATCATTAACTCCACGTAACCGAATATGCCACCGAGGATGTTGTTGAAATCGTGGGCAATCCCACCGGCCAAGGTGCCGATCGCTTCCATTTTCTGGGCTTGTCGTAATTGAGCCTCAACGTATTTCTCTTTACTGAGGTCGCGCAGAACGCCGACAAAAACGCGTTCACCGTCAAGCTCTGCTTCGCGACTAACATGAAGCAACACCGGAATCTGCGAGCCGTCTTTATGCAAAGCGCTCACTTCGCGCCCTTTCCCAATAATGGTGGCATTGCCGGTGCGCAGATATTCTTGAATGTAATGATCGTGGCGCTCGCGATGGGGATTCGGCATCAACATCGCAACATTGTGGCCCAGCACCTCGGCGGCTTGGTATCCAAACATCTTTTCGGCGGACTTGTTGAAGGTCAAAACGGTGCCGGCGCTGTCGATGGTAATCAGACTGTCGAGCGCGTGGTCGAAAACAATACTGCGCAGGTTCTCATTCTCTTCCAGAGCCTGGGCCATCATGCTCCGTTCGGTTAGATCTTCGCCAACCAGCAGTACCGCCGCGGTGCCGTCCTGCCAGGAAACCGGGTTGGCGTGAAAACGAAGCTGGCGCAGGCACTGATCGGAACCATCCAAACAACAGTCGAAACGGAAGTTACCGCAAGTCGACAACTGTGCCAAAACGGCTTCAAAGGCTTCGGGCGAGCGTGAAAATTGCGACCAACACACACCGATAAGATCACGGGAATCGCGTTCGAGCAGTGCGCTGAGGTGACGGTTCACGAATAAAATGCAACCCTCACGGTCGAGGACCAACACCATGGCGTCCATACGCGCAAAGGCTTCTTCCATAAACGCGAAACTCAACAAAGCAACCTCCGGATCCGGGTACCCCGTCGAACAACCAAACCCATCTTGGACAGCGACACAAACCACAAAAACCTACGCCTAAAGCACTTACCAGCACAAGGCTGCGAAGTAGGTTGCCATACCGCTACCGGCAAGCGTTCCTTGGCACATCCGAAGAGGCCACTTTAACACGGACCTCACAGGGAAGACAGCAGCGAAGCAGCAAAAACCAGGCGGACGGGGCGACAAAGGTGCGGTTAGATTAAGCATATGCAGGACCAACAACTTACAAACGAGAATAGAGAATCGAGACAGCAAAGATGCAAAACTGAGACAAAGACACTACTTCAAAAAAAACAAGACAACGGCAAAATTCACCTGGGAATTTCTGATCATCGACGTTAGACTGTTCATGAAAAACCAACGGGAAAAAGTGATTTCTTCCAGGAACCTGTGATTTCTTGAAATAATTCATTTCTTTTAGTTGCAAGTTATCGTTTTCTAGAATGAGGGACGGACCGCACGAGCGAGGCGTCGGCGGCCGGCACCGATCTTAAACGCAGGACAGCCATCGTGACGTATTCGATTTGTTTGTTGTTTGCTTATAGTTTTTTTATAGGCGGTCATGGTGCGCCAACCACACCCTCGTTGCAAGGAACCGCTGTCACGCAAACCACGCCCACCAAGACCATTATGGTCGTGCGCCCCGACAACAGCCATTTCGCTCGCGCAACCGCCGGCTTACAACACCACCTTGACCAGGATTTGGACCTGCGTAACTTTTACGTGTCCAAGCAGGATAAACAGCGTCGCGGCCGCAAGTTAAAGCAATTTCACCAGGCCGTTTTGGAGAGTAAACCGCGCCTTTTCGTCTTGATGAACAATTATTCGGTCGAATTTTTGCGCGATTTCCAGGCCTTGCACCCCGAATATAAGGAAACGCCTTGCCTGGTAATGATGGCCGTTTTTGCTGAAAAGGCCGTCTCACGGCTCCCCAACGCCACCGCCATTCGCTATGAAATCCCGGCGATCACCAACTTGGTGAACTTGCGTGCCCTGATGAAAACCCCCATTCGCCGTGTCGGCGTCATCTATCGTCCCCATTTACGCGAGGACGTGGCCAACCAAATCGAACTTTGCCGAAAAGAGAAAATCGAGCTAACAGCCGTGGAAATCGAAAACGGTTGGGGTATGCCACGCCGCATTCGACGCGCACTTAAGACCTTGGTGAACGACAAAGAAATCGATGCATTGTGGGTCATTAACGACAGCGAGCTGCTGAGCCCAAGACTGATTCAGCGAAGCTGGAACCCAGCGCTTCAGGACTTCCAAAAACCGGTGGTCACCGGCGTCGAAAATTTCGTCAGCAACCCGCGATTGATCGGCTCCTTTGCCGTGGTTCCCGATCATTACGACCTGGGTCACCAGGCCTCTGAATTATTGAGCCACATTCGCGAGACGGATTGGCAGGCGACGGACGTCCCGGTAAGCTACCCTTTCAGCGTGCGCAAAATCCTCAATTTGGACAAAATTAACACGGCCTTTACGCTGCGCGACCACGCATTGTTGGAAATCGACCAGGTCATTTCCCATCAGCCGGAGAGTCAAACGGGTCGGCAACAAACCGGCATCCAAGCCTCGGCGAGGCAACCGCGCTAAACGAACAAAAGTCACAGACGACGTTGTTCATCGCGCTAATGCAAAGGCATCTCCCGGCAACAAAGCGTCATCGGCGAAAATTCTGCAAACCAAACAGAGCGAAAACAGCCTCTTTTTTGACATAAAGATGAAGCAGCGGGCCGCGACCAGCACCAGAACACCCAAAAGAAACCCAGGCGCAAAGCTTTTACAACCAAGAAAGGGCCCACTAAATGCCCGCCACACCGGACAAGTGGGGCTCTAGCCGCCTTTGACCTCGCGGCCGGCGACGCACCGCCCAAAAGCGAAAACCCGCCACTGCGCAAAAGTAGCAAAAACAACCCAAATCACCATTCACCAGAAAACATATAAGCAAAAAGTAACACAATGCATTATCGACGGATCGTAAATAGAACACTATAACAAGCACCCAGCTCACCAAAGACGACAAAGAACCGACAAGCGTGATCGGGAACAATAATTAACGCTTTGGTTAAAACCAAGCAAAGAGTTTCAAAAGAAACCCACTCGGTGAGAGCGCTCATAAAAAAGTCAATTCACGTAAGCTAGTGCTTGCTGAAGCGGGATTACCTACCTAAAATGCGCGTTTCTGGAAGGCCTTGGTATCAGGTGCTTTCCAGCTCGAAAGCGTCGGCATCGCCACGATTCTCAAAGCACGAGCAGTTTCGTGAAGGGACGAAATTGTATTGGGTCCGTGTTTTGCGCGTTGCTGCATCCTAACCCGCACAGCGGTGTTTAGGTTAGTAAAAATTAAGGTCTGTTTGGGCGCTGTCCGAATGGAAAGATATCCGCACGCTTTTCGCAAACAAACACCCGCTGACACAGAAGATCGTCGCCACAGCGCGACCGTCGATGTGTCGTGCTTGCCGGTGGCTGGTCAAAGCCGGCCCCTTGAAAAACCGAAGCGTCATTTGAAACACAGGCAACCCATGTCAACTCAATTTTCAATCGTGACTTTTAATGTCATTCATCATGCTTTTCTGCGGATTTAACGCGCGCCGACAGAAGCACACCCCCTTTAGGTACCCACACGCCGTTTTCAAATACCTCGGATTGATGCAAGCACCACTGGATAATCTTTTAAACCCAACAAAGATCATTTGGTGTTAAACTTCTACCAACTCCAACTTTCAAAACCTGACTTTTCAGCACCGAATCAAAGAGGCTCCGCTATGAAGATTAAGGCCTTACTCTTTGCCGCCCTTTCCTGTTCGCTCCTATTCGCCCAAACGAACGAAACGGGCTCAATCACCGGTATCGTGATCGACAGCAACGGTTTCCCACTCAAAGGGGTTACTGTTAAATGTACGCAACCGGACGGCTCCTACCCACAAGCCGCTTTTACCAACGAGATCGGCATGTACCGCATTCTTTTCCTGCAGCCAGGCGAATGGGAACTGACCTTCAGCGCGGACAACAAACCCACCAAAAAAGTAACCGGTGTGATCGTCAACGCGACCCAATACGAAGTGGTCGACATGTTGCTCGAATCGCAAAGCGTCAACCAAACGCTGACGGTTACCGCGGCGCGCGAATTGATTCAGCGCGCCACGACCGAAACCAACTACCAGTTGGATTTGGAAGAGATTAAAGCGTTACCGCTGTCACGTACCGCCAACGATCTGCTCGAATTGGTGCCAGGCGCAAGTACGCGTGGTATCTTCGGCGGCTCGGGCGAACAAGCCAACAGCTACACCCTCGACGGTGTATCGGTTACCTCAACCGGTTTCGGCGGCTCGTTCTTGCTGCCGAACGTCAACTGGATCAAAGAATTCCAGGTAAAAGGCCTGGGTGCCGGCGCCGAGTACGGCAACTTCCAGGGCGGTCTGGTTAACATCGTAACCAAATCCGGTAGCAACACATTCAGTGGTTCCGCGCACATCATCCACGAAACGGATTCCTGGAACTCCAGCACCTTGCAGCCTGGCTTTACCGGCACGGAAGTAGATACGTTCCAAGAGTTTAACGCCGACGTTGCCGGCGCAATTATCAAAGATAAACTCTACTACTTCTTCTCGGTGGCCCAGCAAACAAGGGACACCAATGTGGTCAATGCCTTCGCACCAGACGCGGCTACCACAATTTCGTTCTTCGATACGCAAATCACCTCTCAGGAAACCAAAATCTACAGCAAGTTGACCTGGCAGTTGGGTCAATTCGACACGCTTAACTTCGTGTTGAGCCTTGACGATTTGACCACCGACAACCGCGGCTTCAGCAACTTCACCACACCCAACGCCGCCTTTGACCAAGACTCTCCCGCGTTGGTCTACAACCTGTCTTGGAACCACATCTTCAGCAACAGTAACTTTCTGGAGATCAAATTCACGGGTTACAACCCCGAAGACAATCGCAACGCGATCAACGGCAACCGTCCCGGCGCCATTCAGTTGGGCGGTTTCGGTTTCCGCGGCATCAACGTGTCGACAGAAGTGGCCCGCGAACTGGAAAACAACTCCGTACGTGCGGTTTACAACGCGTTCTTCAACATCGGCTCCAGCCGCCACAACCTTAAAGTGGGCGCCGAGTCCATCGTTGGCGGTTTTGTCGATGAGGTCACCCGTACGGGCGGCTTCACTTGGCGGCCGGTTTTGACCTCAACCTTCGCCGATATCGAAGATTCCAGTAACTGGGACGCGGTCTTATCTCAGTGGGGCGGCGACAGCCGTCTCGACGCCGAAACCACCACCACAGCGTTCTTTGTCCAAGACGAAATCAAGTTGGGTGACCGCTTGGATTTGAGTGTGGGTTTGCGCTTCTCCGATTGGTCGGGTGAAATCACACCGGGCTTCAACGGCGGCGGTGCCTTTGAGGCCATGTCCGATTCAGCCATGGCACCCCGCATCGGTTTGACCTACGACATTTCCGGTAACAACACTTTGGTCGCACGTGCTCACTACGGCCGTTACTACCAAAACATGTTCGCTGATCAGTACCAGCGCAGTGCCGGTGCCAACCTGCAGGCTTCCAACTTGCTGGAATTCTACCTGTGGAACAGCGACACACCGCCGGATCTGAGTGTCGACTACAACTTGGGTAACCGCGATCAGTACTTCGTACCGTTCACCAACTTGGACAACACACCGACCACCGGTCGTGTCGATAACTACCGTCAGGCCTACACCGATCAGCTCGTTTTCGCCCTTGAAAAGCAGTTCCTGGAACGCTGGAAAGTGGGTTTCAACTACATCGACCGCGAAAACCACGACATCCTGGTCCTCGCCGACCGCAATATCAACAGCAACTACGTCCGCTACGACAACGTCACCGTGTCCAGCCCGGTCTTCGACGCCAACGGCGACGTGGTCGGCCGCACGCCGTTAACCACGCTTTCCAGCTTGTTTGTTCCCGTCAGCGACGGGTTTCAACAAGACTTGGTGCTGACCAGCGATACCGGCGCGTTCCGTGAAGTGGAGCAAATCCACTTGACCTTGGACGGTTCCGGCGAAAAGTGGAGCATGCGCGCGTCGATCGTCAACAGCGACATCGTCGGTAACTTCTACTCGGTTTCCGGTAACGAAGACGTCAACGGTTTCATTATTGATCCGTTCGTCAACCCCAACGAAGCGATCAACGGCAGCGGTAATCTGCCTGGCTACAGCGAGTGGGAATACAAGTTGAATTTCGTCTACCAGTTGCCCTGGAATTTCCGGGTCGCAGGTTTCTACCGCATGCGCTCTGGCGAGTTCTACACCGACACCTACTCGGTTAACGCCGGTGACTTCTTCACCGTCAATGGCCAAGATCTGGACGGCGATTTGATCGCCGGCGTCACCGATCAGCAAATCCTGTTGGATTCGCGCGGATCGCAAGAACTGGAAAACGTATCGACGCTGGATCTCCGACTCGAGTACTTGGTTGATTTGGGCGGCGGCCGCTTGAGTTTGGCCTTCGACGCTTTCAACCTTTTCAACGAAGACGAAGTCACCGAAATCAACGCTGATATCTCCGGCCAGTCCTTCTTCCGTCAGCGTCCACGCACGATCCAATTCAAAGGGACCTATAGCTGGTAAAACCGGTCCCACTTAGAATCACGAACGCTAACCGAACGGTCGCCCAAGGGCGGCCGTTTTTTTTGGCCCGCCACCAGGCGGGCCAATTTTGTTAGGCCGTCATCCAATCAAAAAGAACCCCCTAAAACGATGGCGATCCGTTTTCATAGAAGCGCAAAAGCAGGGTAAGAAAATGGATTAAAAAAGCGCAAAAACGCTGATTGAAAAGCCACGCCGAGGCTGTGATTCGCGCATTTCACGCGTCCTGGACACAAAAACACAAGCACTTTATTTACAGCTTTTACAGATATCAATTCAGCGTTTCACAAGCTGAAACGGCCCCTTTTCAGCTTGATTTTCAGACCCTCACGCCGGTGGCCTCCCGTAAGATGACGCCAGTTCTTCAACGCACGATCACCGTCCTTATAAATGCCTCACCCACCACACGCGATCAGCGGCGCCGCGGTTCCCCCACCCGGCCAAAGCCCACAGTCAGGATGCGTGACCACCATTGGGTGCTGGGTGATTGTTGCTCCCATTGCTTACGCGTTCTGAAGAACACGCTGTCATCCCCCTAATTTCCATCGATCCCCCCCGGCCATGGCGTCATCCGCCGCCGCGCGGTGACCTTTGCGTCACTGCAACGGCCAAACTCCGCCCACAGGTGGGTTTGGTTTCACTGTCTGAAAAAAGAGGAGAGAACAAGATGGTCCCGGCACAAAATCAACCTTCGTTTCCCGAACCCCAACTATCGCCGTCGCTGCCGACAATTCTGGCGATCACGCCGTTTGAGTGCCCTGATCTCAAACTTTTCCGCGCCATGCAACAGCCTGCCCACACCTTGGCAGTACTCGACTTGGGGCACGACCCCGCCAAAGCAAACGAAGTTTTGACTTTGTGCGGTTCACAACAGCTAACGGCAGTCCGTCTTAGCGGCTGCACCACAGGCGAACTCACCCCCGGCCTGCCGTCACAAACGGCGATCATTACCGATGTGAACCATCCCGATTTGGCGACCTTATGCCAAAACCACCGGGTCTTCCTCCAGGTTCACGACCTCGCAGAAGCGCAACAAGCACAAACACTTCCGGTAACGGCGCTCATCGCAAAAGGCGCCGAGAGCGGCGGTCGTATTGGTCGCGAAAGCAGTTTCATTTTATTTCAACGTCTGTTGCGCGCCGACTTGAACCTGCCGGTTTATGTCCAGGGCGGCATCGGGCGCCATACGGCGGCGGCCGTCATGGCGGCAGGCGCCGCCGGCGTGGTGTTAGACACCCAACTGGCGCTGTTCCCCGAAAGTGAATTAAGCACGGCAACACGCCGTTTCCTGCAAGGCTTGGACGGCGGTGAAAGTAAGGTGGTCGACGGGGTGCGTTTCCTGGCCAAACCCGGCAGTGCGGGCCACACAACCCAAGCCACAACGGCATCAGCTCTGTTTGCGATCACGGGCAAAGACGACCCCACCCAAGCGTTGTTATGCGCGGGTCAAGATGTCGGCCAAGCTAAATGGGCGGTCGATAAATTCGGTCGTGTGGTCGATTACCTGAATGCGGTCGCCGAAGCGGTCAGCGGCCATCTCAAACAAGCCAACGCGCTGCAACCCCTGGCACCCAATAGCGCGTTGGCACAGCAACACCAAACGCGTTACCCCATTGCCCAAGGCCCGATGACCCGTGTCAGTGATAACGCCGACTTCGCACTGGCGGTCGCCGAAAACGGCGCGTTACCCTTCTTGGCTCTGTCGCTGATGCGTGAAAAACAAGCGCGCACTTTGTTGGAAGAAACCCGCGAGAAGCTGGGCGAAAAAAGTTGGGGCGTCGGCATCTTGGGATTTGCACCGCCCGAAATCCGCGATTGTCATTTGGCCCTGATCCGCGAATTCCAGCCTAAAGTGGTTTTAATTGCAGGCGGACGCCCCTCACAAGCCCGCTCCTTGGAACAGCTCGGCATTCAAACCTACCTGCACGTGCCCGCCCCCGGCCTGCTGGACCTCTTCTTGAAAGACGGCGCGCGCGGCTTTGTGTTCGAAGGGCGCGAATGCGGCGGTCACGTTGGCCCACGCATGAGTTTTCCACTGTGGGAGCAACAAATCGAAAAGCTGCTCACCTTTGACGATTGTCACGAGTTGAAGTTGCTGTTTGCCGGCGGCATTCACGACGCAGCTTCGGCGGCAATGGTGGCGGCGATGACGGCACCTTTGGCGGCACGCGGCGCCAAGATCGGCGTTCTGATGGGCACGGCCTACATCGGCACGGAAGAAGCCGTCGCCGCCGGCGCAGTGTTGGAGACCTACCAGCAACAGGTTTTGGAGCACGCGGAAACGACGCTCTTGGAAACGGCGCCAGGACACGCGACACGTTGTTTGGCGACCCCCTTTGTCGACGCTTTCGAAGAAGAGAAACAACGCCTGAAACAGAGCGACCAGGATGACCAAACAATTTGGCAAAATCTGGAACAGCTCAATGTGGGCCGGCTGCGCATTGCCAGTAAAGGGATCGAACGCGTCGGCGACCAACTGGTTGCGGTCGACCACACGCGTCAGTTAACCGAAGGCATGTACATGATTGGCCAAGTCGCGCACATGATGGCGCAACGCCAAACGATGGCGGACCTACACGCGGAAGTAAGCGCGGGCGCAACAGCCTTGTTGGCCAAACAGGCAGCGGCCGAGCGCCCCGCGACGACCAAAACAACCGATCTGGCGATTGTCGGCATGGCCTGCATTTATCCCGGCGCGCCCGACCTCGACACGTACTGGCACAACATTGTCCACGGTCATGACGCGGTCACAGAGGTCCCGGAAGAACGCTGGCGTGTGGCGGATTACTACGATCCCAACGGCAAAGGCGGCGACGGTAAAACGGGCTGTAAGTGGGGCGGCTTCATCGACAATATTCCCTTCAACCCACTAGAATACGGTATTCCGCCCCAATCTCTGGCGGCGATAGAACCGACACAACTGCTGGCTTTGGAAGTAGCCAAACGCGCCCTGGACGACGCGGGTTACAGTGAAAAACCGTTTGCGCGCGACCGAACCTCGGTGATTTTCGGCGCGGAATCAGGCACGGACTTAGCCGGTGCCTACGGTTTCCGCAACATCTTTAAACACTACCTGGGCGACATGCCCGCGGAATTGGACGCGGCCCTGCCGACGCTGACCGAAGACTCGTTCCCCGGTGTTTTGGCCAACGTCATCTCGGGTCGCATCGCCAACCGCTTGGACTTGGGCGGTTGTAACTACACGGTTGACGCGGCCTGTGCGAGTTCGCTGGCGGCGGTGGAACTGGCGGCGAAAGAGCTGAACTGCGGCACCAGTGACATGGTGCTGGCAGGTGGTGCCGATCTGCACAACAGCATTAACGACTACCTGATGTTCTCAAGTGTCCACGCCTTGTCGCGCAAAGGCCGCTGCCGCTCGTTTGACAGCGAAGCGGACGGCATCGTGCTGGGCGAAGGCGTCGCGGTGGTGGTCCTGAAACGCTTGGCCGACGCCGAAGCAGACGGCGACCGCATCTACGCGGTGCTGAAAGGCATCGCCGGGGCCAGCGACGGTAAGAGCCTGGGTCTGACGGCACCGCGCAAAGAGGGTCAAAAACGAACCTTGGAACGCGCCTACCGTGCATCGGGCTTGGCGGCGGGCGATGTCGGTCTGGTAGAAGCACACGGCACAGGCACAGTCGTCGGCGACCGCACGGAAATGCAAACGCTGACGGAGGTCTTCAGCGAAGCGGGCGCGGTGCCCGGTTCCTGCACGCTCGGTTCGGTGAAAAGTCAAATCGGTCACACCAAGTGTGCGGCGGGTCTGGCGGGTTTCATCAAGGTTGCTAAAGCCTTGCACCACCGCATTTTACCGCCGACAAACCACGTCGAACGACCCAATCCAATTTTCGAGGCGGCACCCAGTCCGTTCCGCCTCGAAAACGAAGCACGTCCTTGGCTACAAACCAACCGCATCGCGGGCGTCAGCGCCTTTGGTTTCGGCGGCACCAACTTCCACGCGGTGCTGGCGGAAGCGCCGGCAACGCCTGGCTCGGCCAAATTGGGCTTTGAGCAATGGTCCCACGAGCTGTTCCTAATGCGCGGCGCCTCACGCAACGAAGCCCGCGAAACAGCGGCTAAGTTGCGGCCCTTCGCCACGCTGGAAAGCCGCGTCAGCCTGCGCGATTTGAGCCTAACCGCCTGCACGACCAGTGACGCCCCGGTTTGGTTTGCCTTCACGGCGCGCGACAAAACGGAGCTCGACCACAAATTGGCGGCCATTTGCGACGGCGTCGCCCACCAAAAGGTTTACCCCTACAGCGGCGAGGTCGGCGGCAAAATCGCCTTCCTCTTCCCGGGTCAAGGCAGCCAACGCCCGCATATGATGAGCGACTTGCTGGTGGCGTTCCCGGAATGCCAAGCGGTTGCGGCACGCGCGGGCGACCTGTGCGACACCTGGTTCCCGGCCAAAGCGTTCCAACCGGAAACACGCCGCGCCCAGCAAAAAGCCATCACGGACACCCGCATCGCGCAGCCGCTGCTCGGCTTGGCGGGTTACCTAACCTTCCACATTATGCAGCGTTTCGGCGTCAAGCCGGAAGCCTTCGCGGGCCACAGCTACGGAGAACTGACGGCCCTGTGCGCGGCGGGCGCCCTCAGTCTCAACGATTTGGTCCCGCTGAGCCGCGGTCGCGCCGAAAGCATGCTGGCGGCGGCGCCACAGGATCCCGGCACGATGGCGGCGGTCAAGGCCTCGGCCGATGCGGTTGAAGCCCATATCGCGGGTTTGGACATGGTGGTGGCGGCCAACCACAACAGCCCACGCCAAACGGTAATTTCGGGACCGACCTTGGCGATTGAAAAAGCCATGATCCGTTTGGAAGAAGCGGGTTTGAGCTGCAAAAAGATCCCTGTCGCCTGCGCCTTCCACAGCCCGGTTTTGGCAGCGGCGGAGGACCTGTTCGCACAACACTTGGCCGGCACGGCCTTCAACGAACCACAGCATCCGGTCTACGCCAACTTGACGGCGGAACCACACGACACCGATGCGGGTGCGATCCGCACCACGCTGGCGCGCCACTTGGTCAACCCGGTTCTGTTCCAAAGCCAAATTGAAAACATGTATCGCGACGGCGTGCGTTGCTTCGTCGAGGTGGGACCCGGCGGCGTCTTGGCGCAACTGACCCACAAGATCCTCGGTGAAAAACCACACCTGAGCCTGACGACGGAAGGTCAAGGCATGGAACGGCTGTTGGACACACTGGCACAACTGGCAGCGCAAGGGCATGGTGTCGATCCCACCACGCTGTTGCAGGAACGCGGCGCGCAAGTGGTTGACCTAAATGGCGCGGTCCCCAAACTGCACGCGGCAACCTGGCTGGTCAACGGCCAAATCGCCCGTCCGCTCAAGGGCAAGCAGCCACCACACGCGCTCAAATTGCTCGACGCACCGATTGCACTACCGATGGGCCAGGCCATGCCGCCCGCGACCGCCGTCGAGCGCGATCAAGCCGTATTGACCTACTTGCAGGGGGTACGCGAAATGGTCCAGGCCGGTCGCCAGATTATGTCGCAGTACCTGGGTCAAGGCATGCCGATGTTGCCCATGGGTCACGCGGACGTCCCCATGATGGCACCGCTGGATCCAACCACCTTTGGCGCGCCCAACCAAAATTGGCCGGCGGTCGGACCGACCATCGCCGATGCGGTCGAAAGCGCGCCAACGCCGCCGGCCCTGGTACCCCAACGCGATGTCAAAGCCACGCTGCTCGAAATTGTGGCAGACCGCACCGGTTACCCCGAAGACATGCTCGACCTGGATTTGGACTTGGAAGCAGACCTCTCGATTGACTCGATCAAACGCATCGAAATTATCGGTGAGTTGGCCGAGCAGTTGGGCTTCAAAGAGAACTTAACCGACGGCAACAGCGACGAAATGATGGAAGCATTGGCAGCGCAAAAATCGCTGCGGGCGATGCTGACCTGGCTGGAAGAAATTCTACCGGCACCGACCGCGGTCGCGGCCACGGTTGAAGAAGCGGTTGAAGCGACACCCCAAGTCGACATGAAACAACTGTTGTTGGCCATTGTCAGCGAACGCACGGGTTACCCCGAAGACGTGCTCGAACTGGATTTGGACCTCGAGGCGGACCTCTCCATTGATTCGATCAAACGCCTGGAAATTGTCGGCGAATTGGCGGAACAAACGGGTTTCTCCACGGCAAGCGAGAACCAGGACGAACTGGTCGAATCACTGGCGGCGATGAAAACGCTGCGGGCGATAGTGGAATGGCTGGAACAGGGTCGCGACAACGCGGCGGCTGAACCCAAGGCAGTGACGGCGACAGCGGCGGCGGCTCCAGATCCGAGCTTGGCGGAGGTATCCCGTTTCATTCTGACACTCGACCAAGCACCCCTGGTGGTAAAAGGCGACTTCCTGCTCAAGGACAAACACTTCCTAATCACCGACGACACACTGGGTCTGGCACCGTTACTGGCGGTTCGCCTGCAAAACCACGACGCCCGCGTCCGGATTATCAACATCGACGAAACGGGCGGCGATTGGGGCAAGGTCGACGGCCTGATCCACCTGGCCGGTTTGGCACCCCAAGCGGATGTCTCGGACGTCAAAACCTTCTTCAAAATGATGCAAACCCTGTTAGCGGGCGGCGCCGGTTACCTGCTGGCGGCGGGCGGCCTGGGTGGCGCATTCGGTCACTACAGTGCGGCCGACCATCGCGGCGACGCCTACGGACGCGGCGGCGGCCTGGCGGGTCTCATCAAAACGGTGGCCAAAGAACTGCCCGAAATCCGCACGCACTGGGTTGATCTGGACCCGGACGAGAGCCTGGAGCACTTGGCCGATTACCTGGAAGCCGAACTCTTGGCGGACAACCCGCTGACCGAGGTGGCCTACAAGAAGGGCGAGCGGCGCGCGGTCAAACTGATTGAGGCCCGCTTGGATGCGGAGATGAAAAACCGCGTCGGCAAGTTGCAACTGGACAAGGACAGCGTGGTGGTCATCACCGGCGGCGCACGCGGCATCACGGCCAAAATCGCGCTGGAACTGGCGCGTCAATACGGCTGCAAAATGGAGCTGGTCGGGCGATCAGCTTGGCCGGACCAGGCGGAAGACGCGGCCACGGTCGGTGCCGAGGACCTGCGTGCCCTGCGCAAGATCCTGATCCAACAGGGCGACAAGAAAACGCCGGCGGAAATTGAGCGCGCGGCGAGCCGGATTCTGGCGCAACGGGAGATGCGCCGCAATCTGGCAGCGATGGAAGCCTGCGGCAGTAAAGTGCGGTATCACTCGCTCGACGTACGCGACCACGCGGCCTTCGAAAACTTCATCGACGAGGTTTACGACCACCACGGCCACATTGAGGGTGTCATCCACGGCGCCGGAGTGGTGGAGGACAAGCTGCTGCGCCACAAAACGGCGGAAAGCTTCGAACGCGTCTTCGACACCAAGGTCTTCGGCGCACTGGTGCTCGCCAAGAAGCTGCGTGCAGAAACCCGCTTCGTGGTGTTCTTCAGCTCGGTGGCGGGCGCTTTCGGCAACCGCGGTCAAATCGACTACGCGGCCGCCAACGATGTGCTCGACAAAATCGCCCACGCCCTGCAAACCCGCATCAAGGGACGCGTCGTCTCGATTAACTGGGGACCCTGGGCCGGTCAAGGCATGGTTTCCCCCGAACTGGAACGCGAGTACAACCGACGCGGCATTGGGTTGATTCCCATCGATTCCGGGGTAAGCGCATTCATGAACGAGCTGACCCACGGCCGCGCCGACGATACCCAAGTCGTGCTGATGTGCGCGCAACCGGAGAGCATGCGATAGCCCCGACGGGGTCGGTTCCGACCGGCCCCGCACCGCCCCGCGAAGCGTTAACCGGCTCCGGCCAAGGCTTTAAAGCACAGAGGACAGCACCATGGAAAACAACCGTACAACACCGCCAGTCGCCATCGTCGGCATGGCTTGCGTCTTCCCCGGCGCGGCCGATCTCGACCAATACCGCGACAACATCTTTGCGGGCAAAGACGCCATCGAGGATGTGCCCGAACACCGCATAGATCCCGTTTACTACGATCCCGACAGCGACGCGGTCGACCGTTTCTACTGCCGTCGCGGCGGTTTTGTCGACCGCCTCATCGATTTCGACCCCACCGAGTTCGGCCTGATGCCGATTGCCGCCCAAGGCGCCGAACCCGACCAACTGGTCAGCCTCAAGCTGGCGGCGGGCGCGCTGCGCGACGCAGCGCTGGAAAAAGGCGACTACGATCCCCATCGCGCCGGCGTCATCATCGGACGCGGCAACTATATCGGCGCGGGTATGACGCGCTTGGAACAATACGTACGCAGTGCCGAGCAGTTGGTCGGCGCGGTGCGCTCCCTGCACCCCGAGATGGAAGAGGCCGACCTGCAAACGCTGCGGCAACGCTTTCAGAAAAAACTGGGCCACTACGGGCCCGACACGGCCATCGGCTTGGTGCCCAACTTGACGGCCTCCTTGCCGGCCAATCGTTTGGACTTGTTTGGGCCGGCGTACACGATTGACGCGGCCTGTGCCAGCTCACTGATGGCGGTCGACCAAGCGGTCCGCGAACTGCAATCCGGCCGTTGCGACATGATGCTGGCGGGCGGCATTCACCTCAGCCACGACGTGGCCTTCTGGAGTGTGTTCTGCCAATTGGGTGCGCTCTCGCGTCAACAACAAATTCGTCCGCTCGACCGCCGCGCCGACGGCCTGCTGATCGGCGAAGGCGGCGGCATGGTCTGCCTGAAACGCCTGGACGACGCACAACGCGACGGTAACCGCATTTACGCCGTGATTCGCGGCATCGGCATTGCCAGCGACGGGCGCGCGGCCAGTATGATGAGCCCGGCGGTCAGCGGCCAAACGCTAGCCTTGGAACGCGCTTGGCGCGAAGCCGGTCTCGACCGTACCCAAATCGGTTTCCTCGAAGCACACGGCACGGGCACCCCGACCGGCGACGAAGCTGAACTGACGACCGTTAAACAATTCTTCGGTAAAGGTTCCGACGACCAACTTCGCGCGGGCATCGGCTCGGTGAAATCGATGATCGGCCACACCATGCCGGCGGCGGGGATCGCAGGTCTGATAAAAACCGCGCTGGCGGTCCACCAAGGCGTGGTGCCACCGACTTTGCACTGCGAAGAACCGCACCCGCTGCTGGCAGAATCGCGCTTCGCGGCGCCGGCGACGGCAGGCACCTGGCCAAACCAAGGCGACGGCCCGCGTATTGCCGCGGTCAACGCCTTCGGATTCGGCGGAATCAACGCCCATGTCGTGCTTAGCCAGGATCCCAGCACACCCGCACAAGTCCAGGTCTCAGTCGGCAGTGTCGGTAAATTGCAGGCACCCGTCATCGAATCCTACGCGGCCGACTCGGTCGAAGCCATGTTGCGTGACTTGCAGACGGGCCGTACCGGCAGTGGCAACCCCAAAACGCTGCTGCGCCTGGCAATCATCGATCCCACACCGGCGCGCCGCGAACGGGCGTGCACCATCGTCAAGCGCGGTCGTGCCTGGCGTGGTCGTGACAATATTTATTTCACGCCCAAGGGTTTGGCTTCCTCCGGCGGCAAGTTGGCGCTCATGTTCCCCGGCGTCGACAGCGCTTTTGAACCGCGCCTCGACGATTTGGCGACATTCTTCGGCGTGGCCACCCCGCCCTGCTCGGAACCCGCTTCGGTGGTGGCCGATCTGGAAAAGGTCGGCGTCGGCATCATTCAAACCAACCGCTTCCTGTTCGATATCATGGCCAAGCTCGCGATCAAAGCGGACGCCCTCGCCGGTCACTCGATTGGTGAATGGAGCGCCATGCTGGCAAGTGGCGTGTTACCGGCCGACGATATCGACGCCTTTATCGACACCTTGCAGCCAGGCACCTTGGAAGTGCCCGGCGTGCTGTTCCTCGCCGCCGGTTGCGGTGCCGAAAAAGCCGCACCGCTGATTGCAGACTTGGAACAGGTCGCCATTTCCCACGAGAACTGTAGCCGCCAGGTCATTTTCTGCGGGCGCGACGCGGAAATCGAAATCTTGGCCGAACGACTCAAACAAGAACGAGTCCTGGCGCAAACGCTGCCCTTCCGCAGCGGCTACCACTCGCCATTGTTCGCGGACTACCTGGCCCCGCACCAGCAATTCTTTAATAGTTTCCCAATGGCGGCGCCGACGGTTCCGCTGTGGTCGGCGACATTATGTGCGCCTTACCCCGACACCCTTGACGACATCCGCGCACTGTCGACGCGCCACTTGGTTGAACCGGTTCGTTTCCGCCGCCTGATCGAAAACATGTACGAAGACAACTTCCGCATTTTCGTGCAGGTCGGCACCGGCAGCTTGCCAGGATTCGTCAACGACACGCTCGGCAAACAACCGCACTTGGCCATCAGCGCCAACCTCGCCAAACGCTCCGGCCTCGACCAACTGGCGCACATGACGGCGGCCTTGTGGGTCGAAGGTGTGAATTTGGACGACGGCATCTTCCGTGCAACCGACGAAACACCGACGGCAACGCCCCAACGCAAAGGACGCGCACTGAATCTAGCGTTAAGTGTGCCACTGGTGGAACTGGAAACAGAGGACTTGCGCGCCAAACTGGGACCGGTCAAAGCCAAAGCCATCCCACAAGCGCCGCAACACCCGATCGCGCAAACGTTCCGCGCCATGATCAGCGAATGCGAGCAAGCGGGCGAAAGCATCCTCGGCGCGTGGGAACAACAGGCGGCGAGCCGGCCCTTGCAAACGCGTCAACCGCTGCCCACCGCGGCCCTGACACCAATGACGGCGGCCCAAGCACCGGCGCCGGCCTTGACCAAGGAAGCCAAAACGACACGGCGTTTGTCAGTGCAGATTTGCCCGGAACTGATGGACCACAGCTTCTTCGCGCAACGGCAAGGTTGGGACATAGTCGAAGACCGCTACCCAGTGGTGCCGATGACGATGTCGATCCAAATGATGCTGGACGCGGTGCGTAAACAGATCGGTGACCAGGTGGTGGTGGCGATGTCGCACATTCGCGCCTACAAGTGGTTGGTGGTGGCCGAACCGGTCGAGCTGACCTTGACGATGAAACAAAAATCGCCGACACACTGGCAAGTCGCCATTGAAGGTTACGCGGCGGCGGATGTGGAAACGGCACCAACCTACGCGCCGGCACCGGCGGTGCGCCGGCTCGAACACAACCCGCCTGAAGCAACCTTTATCGATGCGGAAGGCATGTACCGCGAGCGCTGGATGTTCCACGGACCGGCTTACCAGGGTATTTTGTCGTTCGGCGAAATCTCGGAAGCGGGTTTAGACTGCCGCCTGAAAGCCTGCCAGGGACCCGGCAGTTTGCTGGACAACGCGGGCCAAGCCTTTGGCTTTTGGATAATGGAGCGGCATCGAATCAACCGCTTAGCGATGCCGATTTTCATAGAGAGGTTGCGTTTCTATGGACCGGATCCGGTGGTCGAGGAGCAGCTCGACTGCAGGGTGTTCATCAAGGAAATGCAGCCGAAAGAAGCGGCGGCCGACCTGCAGTTGGTGCGTAACGGCCAGGTTTGGTGCGAGATCGACAGTTGGCGTGATCGCCGCTTCGACACCGACCGGCGCCTGTGGCCGGTGATCCTCAAGACGGAAGACCACCTGTTAGCCCAGCCCGACGAACGCGGCTTTCTGGTCTTTTTCGACAAGTACCCGAGTGCCCCGTCACGCGATTACTTGGCGCGTCGTTTCCTGACCAAGGTCGAACGCGAAGAGTACAACCAATTGCGCCCAAAAGGGAAACGCCAGTGGCTAAACGGTCGCATCGCGGCCAAAGACGCGGTCCGTCACCATCTGTGGCAGACGAAAAAGCTGCCGATCTTCCCGGCTGAAGTGGTCATCGAAGGTCCGGCAACGGGTACGGTTTGCGCCCAACGCGACGGCCGCCGCTTTACGGTGGTACTCGACGCACAGGCCGACTTGGCGGTAGCGGGTGTCTTCGCAGCGCCGATCGGGGTGGCCATTGCCCCGCGCACCGGCGACGAAGACGCGGCCTCCCTCGACGTGACTCTATTAAACGCGCTTGCCCAACGCGCCCTTGACCATGACCACACTTACCAGGATCACGGCGGTACCGAATCGGCGCCGTCGCATATCCCTCCCGGCACGGCTGTCGAACACGACGGCCGACGCTTGCACTGGTGTCCGTCGGCCGATCCACGAGCCACGGTGACAACCGACGACCCAATCCTGAGTGAACGATTAACCGACACGCCCTACATCATTTGCTGGACAGCATAAGAGGTGAATTCATGTTACAGACTAAAGATTCGATTCTGGATACAATTGCGACCTTAATTCGCGAAGTGATTGGCGAGGACTGGGTAGATGAAATCAACATCAACCACAACACCTCGTTTAACGGTGAACTAGAACTTGAAAGCATTGAGTTCGTGGCACTTGCCGAAAAGCTACAAAACCATTTCGGCGACGACATCAATTTCGTCGGCTGGCTCTCTGAGAAAGAGCTGGAAGAAATTATCGCGTTGACGGTTGGCGACGTGGCGGAGTTCATCGCGTCATGTCAATAGTGCGCGTCGACGATCTCGACTTCCACGTGCAACAGGCGGGCTCCGCGCCCGCCGACAGCGCCCAGCCGCCGGTCTACCTGCTGCACGGCTTGATGCTCGGCAATTTGGTCGGCTGGTATTTCACGATTAGCCCATTGCTTGCCAAAGAACGGCCGGTGGTGATGTACGACCTGCGCGGCCACGGTAAATCGCAGCTCACCGCCACCGGCTACGACCTCGACACCATGTCGGGCGATCTCGGCGGCATCATCGACGCCACGCGCGCCGACCACGATCAGGTTGATTTGATCGGCCACAGTTGGGGCGGTTTGGTGGCGCTGACCTACGCGCTGCGCCACCCACAACGGGTGCGCCGTTTGGTGTTGATTGAAGTACCGTTGCCGCCGTCCAACGTGGGCGAGATGAAACGCTTCATGGAATTGTCCCCCAAGGAAATGCTCGAAAAGTTGCCGCGCAGCTCGCAGAAAGGGTTTCTGGCGGGCGGCCGCCAAACCCTGCGCCTCATGCGCAGCCTGAGCAAGCTGATCCGCAAAACCTCGATCCTTGCCGATTTCAAAGCGGCCCAGGACATCCCCGATTGTTACCTGGGTCTGCTCAATGTGCCGGTCCTCGCACTTTACGGCACCCAATCCCCCTGTCGTCCCATCGGCGCGCGCCTTGCCGCCGTGCTGCCAAACTGTCGCCACGTCGAAATGGACGCCGGCCACAACCTCTACGCCGAGGCACCGCAGCACACCGCCGACCTCATCAACCACTTTTTGGGCACCGTTCCGGTTGCCCGCGAAACCATGGCGGTCCACTAACCGCCCGAGGGAGTCATCACCATGGCCTTCGAAACCATCAACGGCTTGCGCCTCCACACCCAAGTTCTCGGTCGTCAAGACGGCCCGGTCCAGGTCGTGTTTCTGCACGGGATGGTGATGGACAACCTTTCTAGCTGGTACTTCACCTTTGCCAATCCCATTGCGCAATCCCACAAGGTTCTGCTTTACGACATGCGCGGCCACGGTCGCAGCGAGCGACCCGCGCAAGGTTACCAATTGGGCGATTTCGTCGCCGAGCTGGCGGCGCTGCTCGACGTCCATGCACCCGACACGCCGGTCACGCTGGTCGGCAACAGCTTCGGCGGCTTGCTGGCCCTGGCCTTCGCCCTGGAACACCCCAACCGCACGGCGGGCGTGTGCTTGATCGAAGCCCACGCCAATGTACAGGGCTGGGGCGACGAAATGGCGGCGACGCTCACACAACAGGGTGATCAAGCCAAAGCCACGATTGCCACCCACTTCGATAAATGGCTCGGCCGCCACAGTGATCGCAAACGCAACCGCCTCGCTGAAAACGCCAAACAGCTTATCTACCAAACCAGTCTCGTGGCCGACCTTCAGGCCACACCGGAGCTCGACGAAGACGCACTGACCCGCTTGCCGGCGCCGGTGCTGGCCCTCTACGGCGAGTCCTCCGATATCCGCGCGCGCGGTGAAGCCCTAGCCCACCGCCTGCCCAACGCCCAACTCCACATTTTCCCTGGTTGCAGCCATTCGATTATGTGGGAAGCCACGGCGGAGGTTCGCCGACAATTGACCGACTGGCTCAGTCCGGTCGCTCAGGAGGTTTCACCATGACCCGTTACATGTTTATCGTTCCGCCGCTGACCGGCCACATCAACCCGTTGGTCAGCGTGGCGGCAGAGTTGGAATCGCGCGGCCACGAGGTCATGTGGTTGGGATACCGCAAAATGATTGAGCCCCTGGCCGGACCTTGCGCCCGCGTGATTCCGCTGGAAGCCTCGCGGCTGCGCGCGCTCTTGGAGCCTTTGAAAGAGATGGCCAACATCGTGCGCGGTTTGGAAAGTGTGCGTTTTCTGTTCGAAGATTTTGTGCTGCCCTTGGCACGCACGACGATTGCCGAGGTAGAACGCGCCATTGTTGAACACCAACCCGACTTGATCATTTGCGACCAACAGATGTTGTCCGGCGCTATCGCCGCGCGACGACTGGGTCGGCCCTGGATTGCCAGCGTGACCACTACCGCCGCGATTCTCAAAGTCTGGGAAGTGGCCGACCGGTGGATTGTGCGCACGCTGGGTCGCCTGCAAACGGAAATGGGTTTGCCGTTGGTGGAACGCCCCGACCTTTCGCACATCGCCAATGTGGTTTTTAGTACGCCGGCATTTAGCGGTCAGTTCGAATGTTTCCAGGCCCCGTTCACCTACGTCGGGCCGTCGCTGCAGGCACGCACCATGCGCGCTGAATTTCCTTGGGACCGGCTTGACGAGAAGCTGCCCAAACTTTTGGTTTCACTGGGCACGGTGAATCTGCGCCGCGATCCGCGTTTCTACCAAACCATGGTCGAAGCGTTGGCCGACCAACCGGTGCAGGTCATTATGACCGCCCCTGAAGGCTGGGTCGCGGACCCGCCCGCCAATTTCATTGTGCAACCACACGTGCCACAAGTCGCGTTGTTGCCCTATTTGAATGCCGTCTTCTGTCATGGCGGCCACAACACGGTTTGCGAATCGCTGGCCCACGGCCTGCCCTTGATCGTGACGCCGATCCGCGACGATCAACCCGTCATCGGCCGCCAGGTCAAAAGTTCGCAAGCCGGATTAACACTCCGCTTCAACCGTTTAAAGGCCGAACAGGTTCGAGAATCTGTGTTCCGCGTCTTAAACGAGAAAAGTTTCCGCATTGCCGCTGAACGCATCGCCGCTTCCTTTGCGGCGGCCGGCGGCGCCCCCCAAGCTGTCGACTTCTTGACCGCGTTGCCCATGCGCAAACCGGCCAAGACACGGCGGTCCATGCAACTCAGCTCGGTCTAACCTAAACTGAGCGATTCGGGTGGGTGAAATCACGCAAAATGTTGCAGCCCAACAGGTTGTGCGATTTCGCCGCCAAAAATCGCTTCGTTTAGGTCTAACCGCACGCGCGCCTCGGCGCGTTGCTGCGGTGGTCACCACCGAGACACGGCAAACCATCCCTTACGGCAGCCCACCAATCTTTGGCGACCGAATCGCGGGGGAGAGCGATTCGGTCGCCCGAGCCAGGACGGCATGCCCCTCCCCGCCCTGTGCCCGCTCGGCTTCTTGCGTTTTTGCCGGAATCACCGACACCACCAAGGCAATTGCCTCGCCGCCGGCGCCGGGCCTTCAACCCATAAGACACACATCGCCCCAGCCCGGCTACAGCGCGCGGGCCTAGCCGGCCTGACGGCGCCGCTTGGCTGGGGACGAGGTTTCGCAAGCCTCGCTGCAAGGGTAGTGCAGCCAGTTCACGAGGCCGACCGGGAAAGTCGGCCGCAAGCAAGGAGCCACTGTATGAATCGATTTGAGGATAAAACCGTTTTGGTGACCGGCGGCGCCGCCGGCATCGGCAAAGCCGCCGCACTGACCTTTGCGGGAGAAGGCGCCACCGTCTTTATCGCCGATATCGCCCGGGAGGCGGGTGAACGCGTGGTCGCGCAAATTAAGGAGCTCGGTGGGAAAGCCTATTTCTTCAGTACCGATATCGCGCAAGCGGTCGAAGTCGACGCCATGATCGAAAGCGCATTGCACCACATGGGCCGCATTGACATTGCCTTTAACAATGCCGGTATTAGCGGCAAACGCGCGATGCCTTTGGCCCACATTCGCGAGGACGAGTGGGACCGGATTATGGAGATCAACGTCAAAGGGGTTTGGCTGTGCATGCGGCGCCAAATTCCCATCATGGTGCAACAGGGCGGCGGCAGCATTGTCAACACCGCCTCGATCCTAGGTGTAACCGGCACCGCCCTGGGTTTGGGCCCCTATGTCGCCAGCAAACACGCCGTCGTCGGCTTGACCAAAGCGGCGGCGGTCGAGTACGCCAAAAAGAACGTGCGCATTAACGCCGTGTGTCCGGGTTTCGTGGAAACACCAATGATCAACGGCTTACTGGATATTCCGGCGATGCGTGCCAAAATCGAAAAAATGCACGCCATGGGCCGCATCGGCAGTGCCAATGAAGTCGTGCGCGCCGTGTTGTGGCTCAGTTCCAGCGAGGCCTCGTTTGTCACCGGCCACGACATGATTGTCGACGGCGGCTGTTTGGCCCGCGCCGCGTCTTAACGCTCGTCACTTCACCCAAAACGCGTCTCGGTTCGCGTTTTGGGCTTTGGGAAAATCCACGGGGGTCCGACTCAGCCCAACCGTGGTCCTCCAACCCACGTGGGTTTTCCCGATTTTTTTGGCGGCCGACACACAACCTTACCGATCAACCAATATTGGTAAAGGCCGACCAACTGATGTTCCATCAGCGCCTGTAATAAACACCCGTCACAAAAACGGTAAAACGCTGTTGGCGAATCGTAACGATTTCGCCTGCAAGACGACTACGGCGAAAACACCCCACGCGAATTTTGTCCACGCGACCGTTGTCATGCCACAACAACATCGATGTGTCTTCGTCAAGCGCCGCAACAGCCGGGAACGGATGCTAACTGACCCAAGGCATCCCGTTATCCACAAAGAACAGATTCTTGGGACGCGGATCCAGCAACGGCTTGAGCAACACACAGGTCGCCTGTGTCCAACAGGGTAAGGTCGTCGCCAAATAAGAAAGTTCCGAGCGGCTGGTTGCACCGGTAAGGTCACGCAACGCGGTCGACGCCGGCCAGGTCGGCAACAGCGGCGTTTGGCCAATTCCATTCAGGACGGATTCGTCATCGAGGTGCAGCGAAGCAAAAAGGTCGCTATCCCCGGCCTATTGGTAAACGTCGTTGGGTTGAATCGGCATGGGTTTGCCCTCACGGTTTTGCTCATCCTTCGGAATCGGGCGGGGGCGGCATCGGTTCCCACACGGAAAACGGCTTTGGTACCGCCGGTTGGTTAAGCGTGAATGAAGGTACCTTAAATGGATCGCCTTCAGGAAAAGCCGTCCCAATCAAAGCCGGCCCGAAACCTGATATAAGCGATTCTTAGCTGCGAAAGCGCACAACCTGTTGGGCTGCAAGGTCTCATAAAAATGCTCGCCGTACGCTTCAGCACGCTTGTACTTTTTCGAACAAGTTTCGCACCTACACTTGACGCGCCCTGCATCAAAGTTTGCGCAATTTCATCCGCCCGTATCGCTACGTTCAGGCAGGAAGCTGCGGTACGCACGTGGGGAATCGAGGCCGAATCAAGTCACAGAAACCCTAAATTCAAGATATTTCTGAACCCCTTCAAAAAACCACTCTTTTGCTAATTCTCGTGATACCTTTTATTTCCCTATGCCGCTTATTACCCTATCCTGGCAACGCTAACAAGAGTCCTCACAGAATCACACCGGCTCTTTGAACTGCTTCGCATCTCGTCCTCGTCATAATTCAAATCAAAAAGGATTACACATGACAACTTGGTGCTTTCTAAGCCTATTCATCATTCTTGGGCCTCAAAATAATATCGAATCTATTGTCAAGGCAAATAACAAGACAGACATCGAAAAGATCATCGAAAATCAAGACATTTTCTACTCTAAGCTTCTGCACAGCAAGAAAACTATACCTGGCGTTTCTTATCACCAAGTAACTATTACAATTATGGGCAACGGAGAAGTCGAAGACAGTCTACTCCCTGTCACGACAGTCGTCGAACTATTAAGTATTGATTTGACCTCTAGTGAAGTTCATAACGCAATCCTGGAAGATTTAATTAGCAGAGGCATGCAACCTATTGACATTAATAACTTAGAGCAAAGCATATCCGTTGGCACAAGCTGTGTTGACATCTTTAACGGTTGCCTTAGTGAAAAATATATCAAAAGTGAATACTCACAACTATTTGTTAAGCCGCCGAAACAGCTACCAAGCAAAGAGGATATCAGCTTAGCACTTTATGAAAGCGCCTCTTTTGAAACGCCATGCACCGCTGAGGCTATTTGGCATTTCGTGGGGCGCCTCTCCGAAAGCGGCCGTCGCATTCTACTTTATTATGCCTTTGAACGATTTTCCAAGGCTACGGCACACAAGGTGGTTACGGCCACTCCAAAGCAACACAATCAGACGGTAGAACAGGTCTACCAGCAGATGAAATCGTACATGGAGGCGGACCAGTGAAATTTAGCAGCGTGTTCATTTTTTTGATTTTTTTTCAAACCGCATCTGCCAGCCACATTGATCTCATTGCACAGGGATCCAGCTACCATGACGAACATGGCAACCAATGGCGCTATCAAAGCCGTGCCCACGATTTCAGTGGTAAAGAACTAAGTGTCCTTGACATCTATTTTGTTCGTCATCCCGAACTGGAAAATGACGCCGCCCTGTTCGATCCGCCCAACGTCCCCTAAAACCTAAATTGAGTTTTCTTGGTGTTGTTGTAGCCCAAACTTTTGGGCTACACCACCCCGTAAAAGTGCGCGACGTATTTACAATACGTCCTTGCTTTTTCCAATATGTTTCGCGTCACCGCTTGACGCGTCCAGCAGTAAATTTTGCGCGATCTCCTGAACCCGAATCACTCTGATCAGGTAGAAACTTGTTGGAAAAGTGGGCCACTCCCGGTCCACTTTTCCTCATACTCGCATGAATACAATAACTAGAGCTCGTCTAACGCCATACTTTTTCCAAAACTAAAGCGTTCCCTCCATACCGAGTTGCCGAGCGATAGCAGGCGACACCGGATAAACCCGTTCTTGGGGCAGCAATGCACCGGCCTGGGCCAGTTCGCCGCACTGCACCAGCGCTTCGATACGCTGTGCCTCGGCGGTGATGTCGGTGATGTTTTGGATCCATTGACCCACATACAGCCTTACCGCCTCGCCACGCAGACCGATTTGAATGCTGCGGTGCTCGCGTCGCTGCAGTTTGAGGCCGCGCTCGGGATCCCATTGGATGCGCACCGCGCCTTGCTGCGCACGCCACGCTTCGGCGTCGCCGTGAATGGCGGCATTGTGGCTGCTGAGGCAACCCTGCGCCAATGCCCAATCGAAGCCGGTGCGGCTGATATCTATCGCCAAAATACGGTTTTGGCCTTCGTCTTTGCGACCCCAGCCGGCGCGATACATCATCCATAGGAACGATGGCTTAACCCAGGTCATACGCGCCATTTTAAACGGCGGTTCGACAAAGGTGCCGGCAGCCAAAGCGGCATCGGCAATGGTGTGACTGTAAGCTTGGTAGACACGGATCGTTTCGCGATTGTACAGCGCGCGTATTTCTTTATGGTCCGGCATGATTCCTCCTTGGTACCGGTTTGTTCCAATCCATATCAAGCGCCATACCAAAACTAAGTGTCGCTCTAACACCTTGCAAATCAATAGGCGCCGGTTTGCCGGCCAAATAAGCCGCCCAAACAACCTATCCAACCGGCTAGCGTTTCTATCCACTGCATAGGTTCCACTTCGGTTGATCAGTCGCCCAAACACGCAAGCAACGGCTCACTTAGGTTGACCTCGAAGGGATGGTCGAGGTGCGGCTCGGGGTTCAAGAGACGTGCCCGGGCAGCGGCGGCGGCGGCCTGAACCGACGCCGGCCAGGCTGCGTCGGTGAATTGAGCCAACAGCGCCAAGTGTTGCGTTGCATAGGGCACCGTCCAACCCAAGGCCTCGAGCAAAAGCATATCGTGGTCGGTGTTCCCGGTGGAACCGTCGGCCAGGAGCGCCGCGATGAGGTGCGCGAGCGGTCGCGCCAACTCGTGAAAACTCGCCATGGTGCCGCGCACCGCCTCGCGGTGGTCCACCAGAAACCTGGCCATTTGCACGAGCCGTAACGGCGTTGGATCGCACAAAAGCAGCATGCGCGCCGCCCGCAGACAGGTGATGAAATCCTCGTGTGCCAAAAAGGGCGTCACAATGGCGGCCAGTTGTGGCGGGAACGGTGGCCGCTGGGTCATCGCGGCCAAGGTTTGGATCACAAGCGCATCAGATTGGCCCGCAAGGAAGCGCGCCAAAGCCGTCAAACCCGGCTGCCCAAAACGGAACAACCAACTCGCCGCGACCCGACAGCCGGATTCGGCTTCCTTCGTTAAAAACGCAAAAACGTCATCGCCTCCCATGGCAGCCAGAACATCGATTAACGCGAAACGGGTCAACGGATCAGTTAGCGCCGCATGGCGTTGCATCAGAACAGGCGCAACATGGGCGGCCCTGGCACCGGCACGCGCAAAAACCGCGGCGTAGGCTTCCGGTTGGGCCGTATCGGCCAGAGCAAGCAATTGGTCGTGATCGAGGAGATGCGCCACCCGAAGCAAGACGCCGGCGGCATTTTGGGGTGCTTGGGTAAAAGCCGACACAACGGCATTGAGACCCTCTTCAAGATGCGATGAACCACGAACGAGGCGCACGACTTGCCGGCGCAAGCGCGCATCGCTCAGCGCGGCGATAGCGAGCGCACGCCAGTGGTGCTGGTCGTGCCCTAAAAAGGTGCGAATCGAATCGGAGACAGCGAGAGCGTTGTGGCCCAATGATTCAAGGCAACGCCACGCCTCATTGGCCGTCGGCGCGTCGTTGCCGTGAAGTAAGGGCAGCAAGCGGGCACTGTGGTCATCGTCCGGCTCAAGCTGGTGCAAGCAGGCAACCACCAAGGGTAAACGCGTGTCGGGAACGGCACGCGCCGCCGACCGCAGGGTATCCGCTGCAACGAATACGGCGTCACGCAGCAACCAGTCGTACAGGGTTAGCCAAGCCCAATCGGCCACGGCTTGGTCGTCATCGTTGAGATGTTGCAGGAGGACGTTTTGCCGTGACGGCGTTGGCTTGCAAGCGCGGTACAGCTCGGAAAAAGCCCAGACACGCAGGTTGCGATCGCCGTGCTGAAGTGCCGACTCACAATCGAAACCGGCCGGGACATGTCCGGCGTCAGGTAACCGGCCGGCGTGATAATGACGTCGCAACTGCACCGCGTAATTGTGCTCTTTGAGCCGAAGCAGGTCTTGCCGGCGTCGGTGTTCGGCCGGAAAAGGCGCCGGCTGGGTTTCGAGCGTCCCGCCCGCATGGATCACGGGTTGAAAAAACAAAAACGGGTGACGGACAAATACCCAAGCGGCGAGATCGGCTGGGCGGTGTTTTTCCAAGGCGCGGAACAAAACACTTGCGTCGGCGCCCTGCAGCGCAGCCAAAAAACGCGTTTCGTCGACATGACCGGCCGCGCTGCCGCGCTTTAAAAGGGTCAACAGGTGCCGTGCCGCTTGGCGCAGCGGTTCGCTCATGGCCCCACCTCAGTTAAGCGGGTGCTCGGCCGGCGGACAGCACGGCGAGTGAGCACCGGCCTTTTGGTAATTTCGCTTGGTTAAGGAGAATCTTAGCCAGAAAAACAGACCGCGCCCAGACTTTCCCGCTAAACTTAGGGGATTCACGACGATGTCCCCTTTGGGACCAACCGATTACGCTATGTTTGAAAGAGAGAAATTATGATCAGCCCTGTGTCTGTCCGCCTCGCGACCTGTTGGCTGCTTGTTGCGCTGTTCAGTGCCGGCCTGAACGCCGACGACGACCAACGATTCCCGATTGGCAAACCTTTTGCCGCCTCACACATCCTCATTGCTTGGAAAGGCGCCGACCGTGCCCCAACCCATGTGACCCGGAGCAAAAGCGAAGCCAAACAACGCGCCGAAACGCTGCTGCAAGATGTCCTCAAACAACCCGAACGCTTTGACGAATTCGCCAAAAGTCAAAGTGACGGCCCCAGCGCCGCCAACTTCGGATACCTCGGTGGTTTCGAACGCGGCGCCATGGCGTCGGCCTTCGAAAAAGCCGTACGCAAAGCCAAAGACGGCGAAATCATCGGCAAGCCGATTCGCACCCAATTCGGGTTCCACTTAATTCGCCGCGACAGCGTCAAGCCGGTCCACTACGCGGTACGCCTGATTCTGTTCACCCACCGCGACGTAGCCGCCCGCCTCAAACACGTGCCGACGCTCGGCGCTCACCTGCGCCGTACCCCGGCCGAAGCCAAGGCCTTGGCAGAACAGCTACTGCCACAGCTCACGGTCGAGAACTTCGAAGACATGGCCAATGAACACAGCGACTTCAAAAAAGTCGACGGCCGCTTCGGCTGCTTTTACCCGGGTCAAAGTGCGTTTTCCACTGAACTCAGCCACCACGCGGCCAAGATGGAGCGCAACAGTTTATCGGGGGTGGTCGAACTCTCGACCGGCTTCGCCATCCTCAAACGCCTGCCGGTGTTTAAGGGGAAAAGCAGCGATATATTACTCAGTTATCGCGGCGCGCGCGGCCCATCCGAAAACGTGGGTCGCAGCGAAGCGGAAGCCCGTGCGCTGGCGGACCAATTGGCGGCCACCCTGGTCAAGGACCCCAAGCAGTTCGAAGCCTTGGCTAAAAAACACAGCGACGGGCCCTTCGCCTTTCGCGGCGGCAAGCAGGTCGATTGGTTTCGCGATACGCGTTTTGCCGCCTACGAAGCGGCTTATCTCAGCATGCAGCCAGGCCAAATCACCGCGCAGCCGGTGGAAACCGACCTGGGTTTCCGCATCATGCGCCGCGACGAATGACCACCGCGACGGGCTTCATCGACGCGCACTGTCATTTGGCCGATCCGCGACTTGATCCCGTCCGTGAAGGCTTAATAAAGCGCGCTGCTGATTGCGGCATCACGCATTTTCTCCAAGGCGGGGTTGACCCCGCCGATTGGGCACGCCAACGCCGGCTCGAACACACCGGTGTGTGGCGTGCTTTTGGTTTGCATCCTTGGTTTGTGGCAGAAAACACGGCGCAAACCTGTGCCGACGCTCTTGCCCAATTGCGCCACGAATTGGGCGATGCCGTCGCACTGGGCGAGCTGGGCCTCGATTTCGGACCCCGTTGCAAAGCAGAAAGCCGCGAGCGCCAGCGCCACTATTTCCGCGCTCAGCTCGAATTGGCACAGGCCGCCGGTAAACCCTTGGTCCTGCACGTGGTACGTGCCCACGGCGAAACCTTGCAATTGCTGCGCGCGGTGGCGCCGCGGTGGCGCGGCTTGGTCCACGCCTTTAGCGGCAGCCGCGAAGTGGCCGCCGATTACATCAGGCTCGGTCTCCATGTTTCGTTGGGGCCCGCGCTCTTGCGGCCAGGTTTCAGAAAGGTAAAAGAAGCCGTTTCCCATATCCCACGCGACCACCTCGTAGTAGAATCGGATGCGCCTGACGGGCCGCCGCTCGAAGAAAACTGCACCTTCAACGAACCAACCGTGATTTTGCGTGTCGCGGAAGTGATTGCCGCAAACCACGGCGTCACGGCCACTGAAGTGCTGACAAGCTCGCGCGACAATTTGCTGCGCGCCTTTGCGCCGGCTTAAGCCTGCCCGTTTGGACCTTTGTTTTGGAGTGACGATCATGAGTGATGTAAAAACCGCCGCCAACGACGTTCAATTCCCGTTTCTCAACGCCCCGGACCAGCCACCACAACCGCCACCACTAGAAGGCGAAGCGTTGGAGAACTACAAACTCCACCGCCGTTTTGACCGCATGGGCCGTTTGGTCGGCGATAGCAACATGAAACGCTTGATGGACGCCCACGTGATGGTGATCGGCCTCGGCGGGGTCGGCAGTTATGCGGCGGAAATGATCGTGCGTTCCGGTATTGGCAAAGTCACGATTGTTGATTTCGACCTGATTTGCATCACCAACGTCAACCGGCAACTGCACGCCAAAAAAGGCGTGATCGGCAAACCCAAAGCCGAAATCCTGCAGCAGCGCTTTGCCGACATTAACCCCAAAGCCGAAATCATCGCGCACAACACTTTTTACAACTGGGAGACCAGCGATGAACTGCTGGCGTGCAAGCCCGATTACGTCATTGACGCCATCGACAGCGTCACCGCCAAAGCTCACCTGCTCAATGAATGCGTCAAACGCGGCATTAAAGTGGTGTCTTCATCGGGGGCCGCGGGCCGCATGGACCCGACCCAACTCAAAGTCTGCGATTTGGCCGAAACGCAAATCGACCCCTTGGCGCGTCAGATTCGCAAAATCCTGCGTACCAAACACGACTTCCCCAAGGAAGGCAAATTCGGCATCCCTTCGGTATACAGCACGGAACCGATCAGCCAACCCAAAGAGTTGTTGTACGACAACGGCCAGGGTTTCCGCTGTGTCTGTCCCCAAGGCCAAAACGACTTTTTCACCTGCGACAACCGCAACGTCATTTACGGCACCGCCGGCTTTGTGACCGGCACCTTTGGGTTCACCACCGCATCGATTGTGGTCCGCGACCTAACCGGCGAATCCTTCTGGGATTAATGGCGGGAAGCAAAGCAGACTGCCCGTCGGACCGAAGCAGAGCGATTCGGATAGAACCTGAACTGAGCGATTTCATTCACCCAAATCGCTCAGTTCAGTTAAAAACGTAGGCATACAGAAAAGCAGGTGGGCATCTTTACGAGATGTAGCAGCACCACAGGTTGTGCCGTTTCGCCGCCAAAAGCCATTTAGTTTAGGTCGGAGAAAGGCGCACATTCCCGGACGACGCAATTGGCACCTGCGCAAAACGTCGGCGCGTAGGTCCGCTCGTGGAGAGACAACAGAACACCATAAAATGAATTATCTTTTCATTTTTCACCAAACCCCACACCGAAGCTAGCCGGAGCGGTTTCGCCCGAATCAAAACCTTTTTAATTTTGATTGAAATTCTTTCATCAAACACCCCATCTTTTCACAAAAAAACCCGCTTACACAAACACAACAACGGAGAACATTAACCAGATCTACTATACGTGTTTCTGTAACTACAAAATAAAAACATCACCAACACTAGAGCACTACAGCTTCTTCGTTTTTTCAGCAAACACCCAATTGACCCAACAGGGGTCAAGTGTTATTTTCACAATTAGACCTTTTTCCTAGGCCTTCAAAATTTAAATCCTTGAGGTTTCCCCATAAAAAAGAGCCTTTTTGTATTATTATTGTTTGCGATCTCTTCCACAGATGCTCTCTCCGGCCACCGGGAGTGTGTCAATCGTTGCATGAGTAACTGTGTACCCAACTGCCCTGACTATGAACGGGCGGTTTGGGAAGCGTGCATCAATGGTTGTGAAAACGGCTGCTCCGTCGGTTGTAGTAACTGCAGCAGCGGTGGCGGTGAAAGTGACGGCGGCATTCGCCCTCAAAAAGATCCCGCTGGTTATAACTTTTAACTTAACCTAAGCGAATTTTGGTTCTGTAAGTCCTAAGCTGAGGGATTTGGGCGATTTCATTCGCCCAAATCCCTCAGCTTAAGTTTCAGTAAGCGCCAAACGCGATCCCGAAGAGTTATTCCCAACCGTTGCACGCCGGCATTTTGCGTGATTTCACTCACTTAAATCGCTCAGTCTGGGCTTATTTTTTAATCCGGCAGACCATCACCAAATACCGAGGTCCCATGTTATTTTTAGCGTTCCTTCTTTACATCGACATTCATCGACCCATTGAACTTCTTGATTTGGGTGTTTACAAAGCAGAAGCTGCCACGATCCATAAAATCAAAAACAACTTTCTTATTTGCAGTCGGCAGGATCATGCGATTGCTCTGTTTGACGAAACGGGAAAACGCCTTGTCCTTCATAACCAACGCGGTGAAGGACCCGGCCGGCTTTTCAAACCAACTGTTTTTGGCGTAACGGAAACCAACATCATTATTTTAAATAATCAAAAATCTTTTAATGTCTATGATCACAACCTAAATTTACTTAAAGAGACACTCGCCCCGATCCCAACAGGTAAGATTCGCTATAGTTTCCAACCAAGGGGTCACTATGCAGAAACTGATTCTTTTTTGTTTTTTGCTGAGTTCTCTGGTTATGCCTATTACCAAATCAAAAAATCGCACGCAGGCTGGGATATTTCCGGGTATATCCCCGAAGAGAGTCCCAATATTTCAACCATCAACTACCATGACGGCCTGTTTTTTATGACATCTGCCTACTTTTTCGAAGAGAACTATCAAATTAATGTCTTCCACTCCCTCCCGAAAAACAAGGACGATGTCTCCGGTTTGCAGCAGGCGTTGATCGGCAACATCCAAGACTTCTCCAGTAAATCTTTCCCTGGTTTGTCGCACAAAATGCGCGGCTCGGTCAAAAAGACGGTAAAAACAATTCACGGCTTTATTGTCGAATTCACACGACCTGACCCCAAGGGTAGCGATATTTACTGGGACTATTTCGATACCCAAGGCATATTTCAAAAAAGAGTTAAAAAAGAAGACACTTGGCTCCTTCCCGTCGTCAACAGTCATGAGGTCTTTGTCGTCGAGGACGGCGAACGGTTAATCCTGTTCGAATAAGAGGTCATCTAAACTAAGCGATTCTTGGTGACGAAATCGTACAACCCTTTGGGCTGCAACGTCTCATAAAAAAACGCGCCGTACCTGCCGGCAGATGCCGAACGCGGCACGGGCGCGATTTCATCCACCCGAATCGCTCAGTTCAGGATTTAGTTCTCGGTAACCGTGAAGGCGACGCGTGCTTCGCGACGATAGCTGTTGGCGAAGAAGAAACGTGCTTCGTAATCGCCGGCGCTTAAGCCGTCAAATTGCAAGGCACCGTGCGTTAGGCCCGCCGTGTATTGCCAGGTGAGGAATCGGCGATTTGAAGCGCCTTTGCGGTACAGGCCGACCCAATCGCGGCTATCGCCACTACCGTTAAGGAACCTTACCGCGATGGCTTCGCCGGCGTTCGGTGTCACGCCGTCGAGCGTAACCGTGGCCGTGGCGGTAACCTCAATGCTGTCGGTGGCGCCGATCACCTCGTAGCCGTCGCAACAGTAAAGGTGCACCTGATAGACTCCGGCACTGCTGAGGCCGTCAGCGAAGGTGACCTCTCCGGCGCGGGCGGCGTCCGTGTAAAGCCAAGCGACGCGTGTGCCCGCTTCGTTCTCCAAGTCGACCCAGTCGGTGCCGTCACCACCGGCGCCGCTGTAAGCAACGCGAATCCTCTGGTTTAGGCCGTAAAGCGTGCGCTCGGCAACCACGCCGTCGGCGGCCGGGGCCACCACGCGGAAATCGGCGGCGGCTTCTTGATCATAGCCGTCGTTAAAGAACAAACGCGCTTGATAACGGCCAACCGGCAAACTCTGGAAAGACAAGCTGCCTGACTGGATTCCGCTGCTACCGGTACGCGTGCCGTCGGTGTACAGCCAGTCCAGGCTGTTACCGGGACCGTTGGGGCTGCTCGCGTCAAACAAACCAACCCAATCGTCGGCATTACCGGCGGCGCCGGCGAAATCGACCACAATCGGTTCACCCGGTTGGAAGGTGGCTTTTTGCGGCACAACGGTTGCGCGGTCGGCGTCTGCGGCGACGTCGAATTGGGCCAACACGGCGCGGTGATCTGAACCCCACGGCGTGACGGCCAGATCAGTGTTGACGTTGGCGGCATCGTGGCCAAGGTTACGCGCGGCGCGAAGCTGGAGGGCGGAGCCGGCGTAGTAAACAAAATCAATGCGGTCGTGCTTTTCGTCGTCTTCCAAAACCGGCGGCGGGTAGCCCGGCGTCCAGGTGTAGCCGGGACGTTGCGCCAGGTTGGGATTCGCACGGCGATAGGCGTCGTGAACCCCCATAGTTTCGAGACGTTTGGAAACCGGCCAAGTCACCACGTGGCCGAAATGACGGTCGGCGACCTCGGCGGTCCAGTCCAAGTGTGAGGGCACGTTGAAGTCACCGGTCAGGAACAGCGGCGTGCCGCGCGCCATTCGGGTTTCAATTTCGCTGAACAGGGCCGCCATCTCATTCATGTGACGGCTGTTTTCGTTGGCCAACACCTCGGCCACACTTGCGCCGTCACGCAAGTCGTAGGGTCCGTAGGGATAGGGCGTCAGGTGTACGTTGTAAACGGCGACCTGACGGCTGCCGATATCGACGAGCGCGCCGCCGGGAATTTCCGCAACAATGGGAAACCGAGAAATGATTTGGTTGCGGTTTTGATAATGGAAACCAAGCGCACCGGCGAGCCGCGCCAGGTTCCCTGAACTTTCTTGGACACCGACAATGTCGGCTTCGGCAACCTGAATGGCGGCCACAATTTGCTCAAAATCAACGCGGGTCCCGCCAACCCAAATGTTAAAGCTCATGACTTTAAGGGACTGGCTTTGAGCCGACAACCCGGAAAATGACAGGATCAGGACAAGGCTAAGGCGGGCGACGGCGTTCTTGAACGAAAAACGAGCGCTTCTCATGGAAACGTCCTCCAATGCCATATCGGGGTCGGCGCCGCATCCGCATGCAAAGACGGTAGATTGGGTGCGCGAGAACGGGTTCAACCAGAGGTGAATCGGTGCGTCACCAAACAAGTGGGCCGATGCCGCGACATGGCTTATGTGATAAATAGGGGGTCGAGCAAGTAGGGCATGCGAGCGAATGGGTACCGAAACAACGGCACAACGAGAACCACCCCTTGTGAAAAAAGCCCACACCGATCGGACATCGGCACGGTCGCAACAGTGAGGATGGGCTGGGCCTAAAGGTCTGGGTGGACAACTCGGCCATCATAAGCGCGCCGCAAAAACACCTCAAGTGAGGAAATTCAGAGCAACAGGTAAAGTCGCAATTAAAAATTCACACAAACGACACAGGCATGAGCGCTCATCAATGCCACCCCCCGTGGTGCCGGACTTTGGCTCGCATAACCGCCAAACAAACGTCACAATCCACTGAACTTGGGTTGGCCGTTAGGGCCTGCCAAGCGCCACGGCAAACCTGAAGCCGACTGTTCTCGTTAAAGCAGAGAAGACGCCCACCTTTGTTTCGAAAAGACACGAACAGGCGGGCACGGCGCTTTTTGTAGGTTGGCACGCAAACCCACCGCGCATTCCGGGTTAGAATCGGGGCAACCGCCTGGGCCCCAGATCGATAGGAACCTCCGCTTCATCCCTTATGAAATCATTTCCATCGCGATCGATTCGTTTACAATCTCGACCTTCCCGTCGCTTGGGTTTGCCAGGCGATGTGGTGCGCCGCCGCCTGCTCGCCCTGTTGGCGATGTTGGTGATCTTGCTCGCGGCCGTAGTGATCATCCGCCTGCAGTTATTGCCGGTACAGGGTCTTGGTTACGGGTTGTACTGGCTCCACGATCACCTATATTTACCGCTGGTCGGTTACGGCCTGCGTTTGTTTTGGCCGTGGAGTTTGATAGGTTGGGGAATTGCCGCCGCCTTTTTGTTCGTCTGGTTGGCCCAATACCTATCGGCACCAACGCTGTTACAAAGACCACGGATGGCTTTGACCACGCATATCCTGGCCCGGCGCCGCTACCACAGCCTGGTGGTCGGCACGGCGGGCTTTTTAGCGCGGCGCGGTTTTGCCCAAGGTTTGCTCCTCGATCATCTTGAAATGATGTGGCGCATTGAAGCGGACAACGCAGCGGGTAAAGGCAAAAACGCATCGCCGCGCTTACTCGCAGACCTGGCCCAACTCTATGCCGACCTCGCCGCTTTGCACCAACCGCGACACCGCGTTTTGGCATTACAACTCCTGTGCTCAAGCCTTAGCGCCCAACGTGTTTTGTCGGCTGAGGCCGATGCTCAAACGGCGAAATTGGCGGCGTCCACAGGCCGACAAGCGCTGACCCTGATGGAGCAGCGGCGCGGTACTTACCTGCTCGTCACCCACGTACGCCACACGACGGCCACCCTCGCGAGCGAAGTCGCGGCCCGTTTGGCGTTGCGCGACCCCGACCTTAGAGCGAAGTTGCGCTTAAGCCGTGACGGCGGAGTGCCGACAGCGGTGGAAGTGACAAGCTGGCTAAAGGAACGCGACCGCGAGCGTCTTGATCGCCACCGGCAAATTCAGCAGTCTCTGTGGCGCGTTGTGCGCGAACCCGATCAGCCAGGCTACCGACTCGAAGGACGCGACCCCTTCTCAAGCCGGGAGAACGAAACCCTTTTACCGATTTTGGCGCAGCTCGACCTGGATTTGGTGTTTATCGCCGCCATCGATGCCGGCCGGCCGTTGGTGTTACAGACCTACATGGAGCAGTTGGATCTGTTGCGTTTCACCCTCGCCGCCTTGCCTGCCGAGGTCCTTGATTCGAATACCCTGAATCGATTGCGATTGAGTTGTGCGAGCGTGCCGCGCGATCTCGATTTTGGTTTGGCAACACTTTGGTACCAACACATTCATCGTCATCAGCCAAACATGTCGCTCGGCCGCGTCTTTGAGGCCATGCAACGCGACGCCCAAACGGCTGAGGAGCAACGCATTCAAGGTGACGCCCTCACCCTGCCAGGAGGTTCCTCGTGACCGCCTCCCCCCCACGAGATGCCCGGTCACCACGCGATCAACGCGAAACGATACGGCGCCACGAACGCCGCCACGCCGGTTGGCGCGACCGCATTGACCCAATCTTTCTGTTATTGACGCTGCTGACCACCGTCGTGCTTGGCGCCGGCTTGCTGATGGCGGTGGAACTGGGCCGCAACCTCTTGCTGCGCGCCGATCAGCCGGTAGCGCGTTTGAAAGACGCGCGTTTGTTGGACAACGTTTACCGCCCGGGAGCAGTGGACCGGTTCGTCGGCGCAGCCTACCACGCGGGCGGCGACCAAATCTTGGTCGCGAGCGGCGACGGCGCCATGCACGCTTACCGCCGCGATACCGGCCTGTGGCGCAACTTGCCCGCCGCACGCGAGGAGGCGGTGACGACGGCAGCGCGCGAAAGCGCGGTTACGACGGTACCCCACTTGCGCGACGGCTGTGGCGGCGACCCTGATTGTCCAGATCGCGACGGTGTGTGGGCGCGCTACCAAGACGGGTATTTGGCACGCTTCGACGAAAACGGCTGGCGCACCCTAACCAATGCGAGCCGCTACCTCAATCGCGACCAACAGCCGGTGCAAGCCGCCGATTTAACGGCGGCCGCCTATGCACCCGACGGTCTGTGGCTGGCGCTGGTGGATAACAAGGGTTCACTGGGCCTGTACGAACCCGAAAAGCGGCGCTGGCACCAGGTCCCGATCGACGTTCAAACCCAACTGGCATGGGCACCCATCCAAAAGATGCAGTGGTGGGGCGCCTCGCTCTGGATTGCAACCAGCCAGGGTTTATTACGCTTACAGAACCCAGGCAGCCGCGACACCACCATCACCCAAGTCGACGACATTGCCGGCAAAGTGACCACATTAAGCGTTGATCAGCAAGATCGGCTGCTGGTTTTGAGTCGCGGTGCTTGTCCGGGCGGCGGGGATTGTGTGCGCATTCACCGCTTTGACCAAGCCGATGCACCGGCAACCATGCTCTTGGACACCCACCAACAACCCAGCGACTTCAGCCTCAATCGCTTGCGCCAGGTTTACCAAAGCGGTGACAACCTATTTCTGGTGGGCGACATGGGATTGTTACAGTACGACCTGCGCCGGCACCGTTGGCAAGAACTCGAGAAAAGTCGCATTAACCACAGTTTGATGCACCACAACGGCACCACGCTTTACTTTGCGGGGAACGGGGTGCTGGGTTACGCCGACGCCTTCCATGCGCAGCAGTGGACGGCGCCCGGCCACATTTTTTACCAAGTGAGCCAACGCCCCGACGGTGCGGTTTTTGCCATTAGCGACAAGGGCGCGGTGTTCCAAATTTTCGACGATCAGCCACCGCTTGAGGTGTTTAGCGGTGAACGAAGCCACTTGGATCCCAGCAGCTTCTTTACCGCCGTCGCCATCGAGGACTATCTGTTGTTGGTCGGCAAGGACGGCGCGCTGCTGCACCATCTGCGCAAGCGCACCTACCAAGATCTGCCCCGAAGCACCCGCACGGCGTGGCTGCTGGATCCGACAACCCAGCTCTTCAGTTCCTCGGGTCATCTGTACGCCTTATCGACCACCGGCGGTGAAGTGTTCGCCCGCACAATGCCCCTGCAAATGGTGATCGACGGTAATCTGCGCGTCCCGCAGAGTCTTTCGAGCGTGCCGGCGCCGGTGCGGCGGGTGCGCGACTGGCCCGAGCAAGGTTTGGGGTTAATTGGCGGCGACGGTGCCGCCTACCTGTTAACACCCACCCAAACCTTTGCCATGAGTAGTCCGCAGCCGCTGCCGCCGTCATTGCGCAACGGTCAAACGCTGGACGTTTTGTCGGACAAACAATCACTGCTGGTCAGCACCGATGCCGGGTTCCACGAGTATCTGTACGACCGCCGCGCTTGGCGAATTCTGGGCGAAGTGCCCACCAAAACCCAAGCGGTCGACCTCGCGCGCTTTGACGATCAAATCGTCTACCGCACCGACACCCATCGCCTCGCTAGGATCAATCGCTTCCGGCCCTACCTCATCGGCGGGCCGCGTTTAATTGATATGACCGACGACCAACTCGAAGACGTACGCCTTGATGAGCAAGTCCTCTATCTGGCCGGCAATCAGCGCGTGGTCGCTTACGACTTACAGCAACGCCAAGTCAGGGCTACTTGGCGTCAAGACGGTGCCTTTGAGCAACGCATCCAAGCTTTGGTTGGTGGCGAACCCTTGGTCTTAGCCCGCGGCAAAGCGTTTCTCGGGGAGCGCGCGCTTTTCAACGAACTCGCCGGAAAAACAGAACAACTTTCGTTTGACGGCACCCTGATCTGGGCCTTGCATCGCCGCGACGGCGTCCCCGAACTAAAAGGGCTCCATCCCAACTTGGGCACGACCCGTTGTTTTTATCGCTTCCCTTATCCGCGCGACGGCGCCGACCGTTTCGACGCCGTCGTCGAATTACCCAATGGTCACCTGGCGGTGCTGACCAATCGCGGCCTACAGTTTTACAATCCCTTCGCCAAAAGCTGGTATCGCGGCAAAGAACCCATCATGCGTCAAGGCGGCAGGCTGGCCCTTGTCGGTGACCATTTATTGATGCTTGAAGAACGCAACGGTCGCGGCACCATGTGGCACATTCCCGTGCGCTCGATTCGTGCGGCCGATCCTTGTAACGACGAACCCTACAGCTTTCAAACCTTCCGCTATGACGGCCGCGCGTTTACCATCGACCCAACTCACGAGCAAGCAGCATGGCTTGACGCACGGGGAAATCTGATTCGCTGGCAACGCGGGGCGCTGACGGCGTCGTCCCTGGATCAATCCGAATCGACCGATCAGCGCGGACCCCCGCAATCACAGTTGCGCGCCGTTTTCACCGCCCAACGCCGCCAAAGCCTGATCTTTACGACCCCGAACCACATTTACCGCTACCATTTGCCACAACGTCGCTGGCACCGCGTCACCCCAACCTTTGAAGTCGCCGCGCGAGCGCCCTACCAAACCAATTTCCAATTCGCCGACATGGCGGAAGTGTGGCGCGTCTCGCTCAAGGACAGCGCGGGCCGCTTGTATTTGGCTGAGTGGGACGGCAACGACCCCAACATTCACTTCGAGCTTTTCGTGCCGGCACCGACGATGACGCCCCAAACAGCACCGGGCCCGGTTATTGCCGCCCAAGGTCGCACTGATACACCTTGGTTCTTTTTCGACCAACGCCATATGACCCTATTCGAGCCGAACGGCGGCGCCCGCTACGGACCGATGCCCCATCAACTCAGCCAACCCCGTGTGCTGCAGTGGGGCGAACAGTGGCTGGTTCAAGATGAAGCCGATCAAAAGCTGTACTTGCTCAGCGGTCGGGCCGAACAGACGCGTCTTATCGCTTTTCCCGGCAGCACCTTGCCGGCCATTGATGCGCTCGGCCGCTTGTGGACGATCACCGGTGACGGCCGCGTCGTTCGCCTTGAAAACGAAAACGGCCGACTGCGCGAGAAAGAAAACTTCGGTGGTGAGGCCTTGAGCTTGCCGGTCGACAAGGTGCGTTCTGCCTGGGAGTGGGACGACCTGCTATTGGTGGTCGCCGGCACCGATTCGGTCGTCATTGATCAAGTGACCCGCAAGCAGTACCCGGTGCAGGACGGCGCGCTGCTCAACCGCCTGCGCAGTGTACAGCGCGAGGGCCCGCGCTTGTGGGCAAGTACCGAGGACGGCCTGCTTGAATTCAACTTCGGCAACGTCGAACGCGGTCTGGAACAACGCCGATTACAGGGGGAAGCAGTCCATCGCGACAGCGAGGGCCGCCTGTGGCTGTACGGCCCGCAAGGCTGGCAACGTCACAACGCAGGCCAGTCGACGGTTAGTGGGGACAGCCTGTATGTGTACCATCGTGGCGGTGTGTTCACTTGGTCGCGTGACGGCCGGGTCACCAACCTCGCCGGAACCCGCCAAGCGCGCCTCCCCTTTCGCGAACAACCGCGCGCGCTGATCGCCGACCGCAACAATCGCTGGTGGGTCATCACCGCAACCGACGCCCGTTTGCTGGCACCCGGTGACCAGGGCGACTTGGTCGAACAAGCGCGATTGCCCCTACCGGATGATGTACGCCCCAGCGCAAGTTATGACATTCGCGCCTATCAAGAGCTGAGCGGTAGTCGGCTCGTCCTCAATCTGGCCGACGGACGCGAGTTGGACCTGCGCCCCTTCGCCGACGCGAATCGGCAGGTCCAAATTCGCGGTGCGGTGAACAGCGGACCCGGCCGAGACGGCATGCGCGATCAATGGCCAACCCACCAAAAAAATATGAAAGCCGGTAGCGAGGGCCGGGTGTTGTTCGATCCCTACACCCATTTTGAACAGGACGGCACCGGTTATTTATTCGCGGTCCGAACTTCCGGAGAGCGCCTGCCCCTCGAGGAACGAGGCACCGTCAAACCGCTCCCGCTCCCAAATCTCGATGTCGATTGGTTGCGTTTCGACGGTGAACGCGATGCCTTACTCGCTGCCACGCCCAGCGGAGAACGGGCTGTTTCCGCCGCCCAACTGCTGCACGCCCAGCGCGGTCTTTTCACCGCGCCCAAAGCCGTCGTTTTTGATCAAAACAATGCCTTGATCGCCGCATTCCCGGCGGGTACCCTGCGGTTCCCCAACGGCCGCCTCGACTTCGGGCAACCCAACTGTCTCTTCACACCGCACCGATTTCAGGGTGCGGTGCACGCTTATCGCGAGGCCCTGGTCGATGATCGCGGCGCCTTCGCGGCAACCAACCTAAACGGCGCCGCCTTGGCCAATCCGCTGCGCTTCCAGTTCGGACCGCTCACCATTGAAGAAGATTACCAACAGCAAAGGTTGCGGTTTGTCAGCAGTGCGCTGGGCAAAGACGGGGACCTATACCGCAACGGTACCTTCCTATGGGATCAGACACCGGATCAGCTTGTATTTGATGATAAAGGGCAGTTGATGAGTGTCGGCCGACTCGGCCTGTTGGAGATCGACCAACTCGCGCATTTCATTCCGTTACCGGAACCCGACACAGAAGCGCAAACAGCGTGGCGCAGTGGCGGCCCCTTAACGCTGCGCCACGGTTCCCGAACCTATCACTATCGCAAAGGCTCCTGGCAGCAAGGCCCTGCACCGACCAGTCAAACGCCGCCTACGGCGTGGCAAGAATGGCTTTCGCTTCACCCCACCGACACAACGCGCAGCAGTCAGGGCGACATCCAACATCACCTCCAACGCGAAGCGCTGCCGGAGGCACCTTTATTGGGTGCCGTCGCCACGCGCAACAGTTTGTTCGTCTTGACCAATCGCCGTTTGATCCAGCATCGTTTCCTGCCCAATACACCGCCGCCGTTACAACACGACCTGCCGTTCGAACCGCTTCCATCCTTACAAATTACCGCCGAAGGGCGGGCGCGCATCAGCGATGGAACAGGTTTCTTCGAATGGGATCCGGTCACCAACCGCCTCGAACAACGGGACCCGGCGACCCTCGCCGAAGCGCACCTGGTCGATTGGCGCGGGCTGCGCTTCACCCGCCGCAAGAACCGCATCGTCAAAGAGATGCAGCTCAGCGACGAACAGGGTCGACGACGTTGGGTCACCTATGACTTTGTACAACAACGCTTTCCTTTTGATGTCGTAACCGCCGTCACGACCCAGGCCGGCAATCTACTGGTTGGCACCGCCCTCGGTCTGCAACGTTACCCTTCAGGTTCGTCCTTTGGCTGGGAATCCGTTGCTTCGGTGTGGTCACCCGCGGCCGCCGGCAACCAGGAGGACCATCGCGTAACGCGACTGGGCGTCGACATCGCCATGCCGAACGGCTGCCGTGTCGACTTCGGCACACAGGCTTTGGTCTTGGTTGGAAACGAAAAACCACGCCCAATACAAAGTGGCGACTATGCCGCGCGCCGTGCCGACCACCCACTCTGGCGCTGGTCACGCATGGGCGACGGACGGCTTGAAGCGCGCTACCGATTCGCCAACGGAGGCTTTTCTGCGCCTATTTCCTTTCGCGACCGACAAGCACCGCACGACCAGCTTGAGGACATCGCCTGTTTTAACAATCGTGTTTATGTATTGTGGCGCAATGGTTGGGTCTCCCAGCACCTCAATCAACTGGCCATTGATTTGGCCGTCGTGACCTACGACACCCGATCCTTTCAACCCAGCGATTTGGTCGTGTTTCCCAAAGCAAGGACCGTCGCCGGCGTCACCCTTGCCGCCGGCGTCTACCTGCGGAACGGCGACGGGGGTATCATGCGTTTGGAAGAAAGCGGGCCCCGTCAACTCGACGGCCCCGCCGTGAAGGCCGCCATGGATCAACGCGACGACGACGGCGCCTTGATGCGCTTTGAACGCCTGCGATTGGTGCGCGCCAAAGGGCAGCGCCGCCTGCAATTCGAATTGGTCGGCGAGGCGGATCAACGTCAGGTTTTGACCTGGAGCCAAGACGGCCGCCTCGGTATCGACCGGCTGCGCCGTTTGTTTTTTGCGGGCCCACATCCGCTGGCACTGACCGATGCGGGCATCGTCAGCCTCGCCTTTGGCGCCGACCAATCGATCCAAATCGATCCGGCCGCCTTGGAAATCGTGCGTCTTACCAGCGACGGCAGTGACCTCACCACGACCGATGACGGCGGTTGGCGCGACGGCCGGCTGGTCGTTCGCCTCAACGAGCGTAGCGACGCTCTTTACCAAATGGATCCCCCCTTTCAGGCCAACCGGATCGGTACGTTTCGTCGCATTGAAGGCGCCGATCCCTTTGCCAATCAGGTGATGGTGCGCGGCACGGAACCACCGTGGACCTGGTACTTGCGCAACCGTAAAGAGGGCGGCACCGGCGATTGGGTGATTGAGAACGCTAACTTTGACATTGTCCTCGGCGCACGCGGTTTCCAATTCGACGACATCATTCACCTTCAATCACGGCCACAAGGTGGGTATGACCTCATCACTCGCGGCAATGGCTGGTTCACCCTGACAGGCGACAACTTCCACTTGGCGAACTGGCGTCGTCCGGCGGTCAATGCATTTGATCCAGCCCAGGTCATCGCCGCCACAACCACGTTTCAGGAAAACAACGCCTGTTTGGCGGTCACCTTACAAGACGGCCGCAAGCTCTATCGCGATCCAAACGGTCGCTGGCAAGAACTGACGGCACTGAGCGAGCTTCAAGCCGTCGATGCCACACGTGTCTACGAGCGCCACCATGACGGCGCCCTCAGCATGCGTTTGCTCGCCGATGAAACCGTGATCACGGAGCACCTGCGCGACGGTCGCTTCAGCGAAGATATCGCGCTGGGGTTCCCCCTTGCCGAAGCCGACGGCACGCGATTGCTGCCAACCGCCGCCGGGGTTCTTTCAGTCCTACCCGATTTCGAATACGGCGCCGTGCAAACCGGTCCTTTTCCCGGCCTTCCGCCCAACACCGCGCCCCGTGTGTTATTGCGCCATGACGGCCACGTAGTTTATTTGGGTGAAGACGGGTTGCACACATTGGCCGCGCCCCACGAGGTCCTGCTCCCGCTCGCCTCGATCGCCACCGCGCCCATCGAAGAAATCGTGGCGCTGACAACCCTCGGCGACGATTTACTCCACTTTCAGCGTGAACGAGAAGGGGTCGTCAGTGATCACTGGTTCCATCGGGGGAACGGCGGCTTGCTGCCGCCACAAAGCACCCCGATCCGGTTCCGACACTTACCTTGGTTTCGCGAGCGCCCCCATCTTTGGGCACAAAGCCCCGACGCGGCCATTGTCCTCACCGACCAGGGCCCGGCCTGGCTAGACCAAGCGGACCAACCGATTGGGCCCGCTTCCGGCGGTAAACTGCGCGCGGTATTCACCGTCGGCGACGACCTGTACATGGTGACACCACGCGATATTTTAAAGCTCGACCTGCCGCTGCTTTGGCGCCAACGGGCGGCAGCACCTTAAATCATTAACGCCCGTAGCGCGCCACGACGGTATCCACAATACTGGTTGTTGAAGAGCCAGGCTTAAATGCCAGAGAGCGCACCTCGCCACCTGCCGCCGTCACCAAGTCGTGACCGACAATATCCGAGACTTGGTAGTCGCCACCCTTAACCAAAACATGTGGCGCGATCGCTTTAATCAGTGCGTAGGGCGTGTCTTCGCTAAAACCAACCACGACATCTACCGAACGCAAGCCGGCCAGAACCATGGCACGTTCGGCAAAGGGTACAATCGGCCGCTTCTCACCTTTAAGCCGCCGAACGGATTCATCGTCATTGAGACCGAGTACCAAAAAATCACCGCATTGTTTGGCTTCGTCGAGGTACATCACATGCCCACCATGCAGAATGTCGAAACAACCGTTGGTGAACACGATCCGACCACATTCGCCTCGCTGCTTGCGCCAAATCGATTCAATCTCGTCGCGGTTCTTGAAAATACGTTGTTGAAACGGTTGCTCTGCAAGTGTCATGAGCCGGCCCCCCAAATTTGAAAACCGGGTCCGAACCCGGAAATCGGTGGCAACCGAATACGGGTCGGATGCCGTCGCAGGCACGCGTCACAGCAACGCGGGCGGTGCGCGGCAAAGTCTCCCATAAAGTCGCCGGCGAATCAAGCCAACAGCATCCAGGACAGTTGCGCCACAGAAAAGGACACCGAGACGACGAACGCACCCATGGGACACCCACACCCTTTGGTGAAGACGGTGGGCCCAGGCCGCTGCAGCACAACTTCAGCAAGCGGAACGACACTTAACCAAGGTGTTGGTTACGCAACGCAACCCGATGCGGTGCCTTTTCTCGCCAACAATGGGGCAATGACAGGCAGAACCACGCCAGGACCCGGTTCCCGCCGAGAACGGCGCTTTACCGGACCCCTGTTTTGTTTTATGCTTGGAGCCTGTAAAAATCAGACTTTGGCACGACCAAAGCAAGCTTATTAAGGAGGACCCACCACCATGAGCAACTTGGCAGTGGCTACCGATGATACCTTTGACACCGAAGTAAAAAACCGCCCCGGCCTGACCCTGGTCGACTTTTGGGCGCCTTGGTGCGGCCCTTGCCGCATGCTGGCCCCGACCTTGGAAAAGATCCAAGCCGAAATGGGTGACAACGTCAAAGTTGTTAAGGTCGACATTCAGGAAAACGAAAAAGTCGCCCAACAGTTCAACATCTCGAACATTCCCTTCATGATGTTGTTCAAAGACGGCAACCCCGTTGACCAGTTGATGGGTAACCAACCCAAACCCAAAATCGAGCGTATGGTCAAAGCGCACCTATAAGCACAACGACCCGCATAAAAAAACGCCCGCCGAGCTTAAACCGGCGGGCGTTTTTTTTATGTGGGTCCTTGGTAAAGGTCGGAGGCCGTGCCAAACGGGTCACGGCGGGCAATGGTTCCGACGTCGGCCGAAAAAGGGCCGAATACGCGCTAGTTCTCGTTAGCGACAGGACGCAAGGCTGAAGGTTTTTGATCGCATGACTTCAAAGCGGCAACCAAACCGCGCAAGATTTCGACCGTGGGTTTGTCCTCTTCCGGTGCGTGGCATTGGTGTTCCGAGCGAGCACCCATGGTTTTTTGTTCGGAACGGGAAGCGATTGTCATTACATATGCTCCTTGTGAGACAAAAGATGAAAACCGTAACCTGTCAGCAAGCGGGATCGGCGTGAGAAAACGCATGTGCAAACCCAGAACGAGGACAGACGGTGGGAAAGAACCAACCAAACGACGGATCGGACAAGTGAACCGTCGCCAAGGCGGAACTCCAATTTTAACTTAAGTAAATCTAGGAATAACAACAGAAGATTTCAATCTATTTCCGTTTTTTTTCGAAAAAAAATATTGTTTGGGGAAAGGCGCCGAGCGAGGTTGCCCTTGGTTGCCGTCTTGCGCCCGACGGAAGAAGCCTTGGTGAAGGGCGACCCCGCTGCCCGCTCCATCGTTTGCCACAACCGCCTTGGAGGTGGAAGGGCGACCGCGCTGCCGTCTCCCTCGTTTGCCACAACCGCCTTGGAGGAGGAAGCGCGCAGGATGATGCCTGTTTTACCCGGCACGGTGTCGCGTTGAGACTTAAAACCCTATGAAGAAAGGCGCCGGCCGAGGTTGCCCTTGGTTGCCGCTTGCGCCCGACGGAAGATGCCGTCGCTTCGAGAGCGCGGGAAAGGTCTCGCTCAATTTTGTGAGAGCGCTTGTGCCAAATACCATCAAGGCCACGCCCGGAGGGGAAGGGCGACCGTACTACCCTCTCCGTCGTTGGCCACAACCGCCTCGGAAGACCTGGCGCGCAGGATCCACTGCTTGCCAACCTTGGATTGTTGCGCGTGGAGAAATAATTGTTTAGGGGGCGCCCCTACTTGGGAACCCTTTTTTGCCACGACCGCCATGACCATCACGACCGCATTCTGGCTAGGGGCTGGATATGGGCCCCAGAACTTTTCCCAATCGGTGCGACTAGCCGCCACGCGCGCGCAGGCTCATAAAAAAGAATATGCCGCTGCGCGCCCAAAAAAGTCTATTCAAAGCGGAAGGGGTTTCATTGGGGAACTATCACATCGCGTCACCAATCCATCGCGCAACCTACCACGGATGAAAACAAGGTTTCCGCGCGCCACCTCTTCCGAGGCGGTAAGCGCCGACATGGGTATCGAGGCCGGGACGCCCTTCCCTCCCCCAACCATGGTTGCGACGAAACTTGGCACAAGCGCACCCACAAAATTGAGCACGAAAAGCGTCCCGCGCTCTCGAAGCGACGGCACCTTCCGTCGGGCGCATGCGGCAACCAAGGGCAGCCCAGCCCGGCGCCTTTCCCATTTAATTGGGGTCGAGCCACAGCGCGGAACCAGGCGCGGAAAAACACGAATCAGGCCACGCGAACCAACCCGAGCGACCCTTCTTCCGAGGCGGAAGAGGCCAACCAAAAGACGGACCAAACGGCCGCCCTTCCCAAAACTGGCTTGGGGCTGGATATGGGCCCCAGAACTTTTCCCAATCGGTGCGACTAGCCACCACGCGCGCACAGCTCATTAAAAAGAAAAAGCCCCTGCGCGCCCAAAAAAGTCTATTCAAAGCGGAAGGGGTTTCATTGGGGAACTATCACATCGCGTCACCAATCCATCGCGCAACCAACCACGGATGAAAACAAGGTTTCCGCGCGCCACCTCTTCCAAGGCGGTAAGCGCCGACATGGGTATCGAGGCCGAGACGCCCTTCCCTCCCCCAACCATGGTTGGGACGAAACTTGGCACAAGCGCGCTCACAAAATCGAGCACGAAAAGCGTCCCGCGCTCTCGAAGCGACGGCACCTTCCGTCGGGCGCATGCGGCAACCAAGGGCAGCCCAGCCCGGCGCCTTTCCCATTTAATTGGGGTCGAGCCACAGCGCGGAACCAGGCGCGGAAAAACACGAATCAGGCCACGCGAACCAACCCGAGCGACCCTTCTTCCGAGGCGGAAGAGGCCAACCAAGAGACGGACCAAACGGCCGCCCTTCCCAAATAGGAAAAGCCCGCTTTCGCGGGCTCTTCAGTAAGTGGCTCTGG
>JAUIFE010000073.1 GCA_030429565.1 Holophagae bacterium
CCATCATGTGACGGTTATAAAGATGCGTGGTGCCGCCTTGGGGATAGTAATCGGCCGACTTGGTCGGTCCATCCCACAAGCCGTAAATATTGCGGCCGCCCAGGGCCACGCCACTTTGAGAGAAGTGAACGGACTGTTTGTCTTTGGTCACTTCATCGGACAGGTAAAGTGCACGGGGGCCCAGGTTGGAGGGAAGCAACGTGAAGAAAAGTGAAAAAAATGTGCCATCAGCAACGCGGCTTTTTTCTTCTAAAGGCAGGTGTTCTTCGCTCCGGCGACAAACTGCATTGGCGGATCCCGTGGGATAGTTAGTTCATCAGGGAAGAAAAAGGGGCTCATTTAGAGCCCCAAATGACCGATGTTTTTCTATATTCAGTTGTCAATCAGCTAGAATTTTCCAAGAAAACGGAGAGCGACGCGGGTGGTTTGGTTAAATATCCTGTGGATCACGTTGGTCACGGGTCGGCTTGAACAACGACAACAGGCGATCACTGATTTTTTGATGACGATGATTCAGGGTCAGCGCGAAACCATTCGAGAACTGAATGGCGGTCGGGATCGTCGGCTGTCTAACGACTGGCGCCGCAAACTTGCAGTGAAGGCCCGTGCCGTGCCCAATGATTTTCTTCAAACAGTTGCGGCGTTCACTTACAGCCCGGATACTTTTCTCCGTTGGTACCGAACCTTAGTAAACCAAAAGTACACGGCGAACCGACCAGTGGGACGGCGCGGTCGTCCCAAAACCGATTTAGAAACGGTGGTTTTGGTTGTTCGAATGGCCGGTGAGAATCCGGGCTGGGGCTTGCGACGCATTGTCGGTGAACTGAAGAAGGTCGGGATAATCGTTTCAAAAAATACGGTTGCGCGGATTCTGGCCGATCACGGCGTCGAGCCGGCGCCGAAACGCGGGCGAACTTGGGCGATGTTTCTGAGTCAACAATGGCAAAGCATGGCCGCCGCTGATTTCTTTACGGTTGAGATTTTGCAAGGTTGGGGTGTTCGAAGGGTTCATGTACTCCTAATCATGCGCCTTGCAACGCGAAAAGTCCACCTTGCGGGAATCATTCCCGAGCCTTACCAGGCATGGGCCGATCAAATTGCGAGAAATGAAACGGATGAGGCACACGGGTTTCTCAGGGAAGGGGATTACCTTATTCATGACCGTGCATCCGTATTCGGTGCTCACTTTCAAAAAACCTTGGCCGGCGGGGGTGTGACCGCTGTCCCGTTGCCGCCGCGCTCGCCGAACTTGAACGCGTACATGGAGCGCGTCATTCGAACCATTCGCGAAGAATGCCTCGACCATTTCATTATCTTCTCCCAACGTCATCTTGAAGTATTGTTGCGCGAATACTTGGCCCACTATCACAACGAAAGACCGCACCAAGGTTTGTTCAACGAAACCATCGTCAAACGACGAAGCAACACTACCGGGTCGATCCAAAAACAGACCCGCCTCGGTGGCTTGTTGAATCACTACAGCCGTCGCGCCTCTTAGATTTATCTGCTGGAAACATTAACCTGAGTTGAGCGATTCTGTTTTTGAACAGTGCAGTTGAGTTGCTGTTTCTCAAAAAAACGACGTTTGACAGAATAAATGTTCAAAGCTGAGTTTTTTATCTTCGCTACGGGAGGCGTTTTGCCCGTTCACGCAGCGCGTCGCGGTTCATTTTTTGAATTTTTGGCCGATTTAGGTCACGGATGCGTCATCAAGACGTATTTCTCCTGTCTTTTGAAAGAAAACCCTGGGTGCTTCCCTAAAGAAAAACAGGCGGTACGCCCTCGCACCTTAACCATAAAGCGTTTAGATTCAGTTGGTTCATCACTGACTCTGACACCTTCAAAATAACGCACCCAGCGGTCCTGACAACCTTCGCCGCAAAATCGATATACCTTCTTCGAATGGTTGTTGGGTAGGCCCGTTTGGCAACACAATCACCCAATACGTCGCGTTTGAAAAATTCCATCAGGTTGTAACCGATGACCATCAAGTAATACATCGCAGCATTCGCCGCAAAACGCTTGAATGGCAACGCTTCAAATCCGAACTCTTTGAAGCGGCGGTGGGTCAGCTCATCGCAACCGCGTGCAAAGAAGTTCGCGACGA
>JAUIFE010000008.1 GCA_030429565.1 Holophagae bacterium
TGCATACCGCGAGGTCGGGTCTACCCCTCCCAACGAATTGCGAATAGCGTAGCGGTGTTTAGCTAAAGGAGGAGTGCGTAATTTAAATAAAACAAGGTGTTTAAAGATGACTGTCACCACCAGCCCCCCAGCCCCACCAGCCCTCTGTCACCACCAGCCCTCCACCAGCCCTAAAGATGACTGTCACCACCAGCCCTCTGTAATTACCGGCCCTTGTCCACCCTGACTACCGTCTGTGAGCGGGCGTGGCCCTAAACGGTGTGCATACCGCGAGGTCGGGTCTACCCCTCCCAACGAATTGCGAATGGCGTAGCGGTGTTTAGCTAAAGGAGGAGTGCGTAATTTAAATAAAACAAGGTATTTAAAGATGACTGTCACCACCAGCCCCACCAGCCCCACCAGCCCCCCCGTCTGTGAGTCGGCGTGGCCTTAAGCGGTTTAAAGATGACTGTCACCACCAGCCCCCACCAGCCCCACCAGCCCCACCAGCCCCCCCGTCTGTGAGTCGGCGTGGCCTTAAGCGGTGTGCATACCGCTAGGTCGGGTAAATCCCCAACGAATTGCGAATGGCGTAGCGGTGGTCAGCTAAAGGAGGAGTGCGTAATCTAAATAAAACAAGGTGTTTAAAGATGACTGTCACCACCAGCCCACCACCAGACCCCACCAGCTCTTTAAATGGTGGAGAACCGGTAGCGAACTTCAGCGGCGTGCTTGGGGTTCTCGAGCCGTAAGCGCGATAAGCACCGGTCGAACAAAATAGCTTGGGACCGGCCGGATCTCAGTTGCGGCGTCAACCAATTCAAGGTGACTGTTACCGCGAGCTGACGGCGAAACGCCGAGGTCACCAACGCTACCTGGCGCATCGACTAACTTTGGGGCAGGCTCGGGTCGGTTGCTGGGCAAGCTCGGGCCGGCGTAAAAAACGGGCGTTGTCTTTTGATCGGCCCGTTTGCCTGTTACTCAGCGTTGATTTCTGGATCGGTCCCGCTACGAGACGTCACTTTCCAGCGCCTCGAATTCGGTTTCTTCGACCAAGCTGCTCGCGGCTTCCGCCGAGAGTTCGTCGAATACTTCGGTTGCTATGTATGCGCCAACAGCCGCTTCAGCCAGGTCGTCACCGGACTCTTCATCAAAGTCGTCCTCGTCCTCGTCGCCTTCGCTGCTTGGGTCCCAACAATAGTCGTCCCAGTCGTTATCGTGATCATAGCTGCGCAACCAACGTTTCATCGACGTGCGGTCGGCCCGTTCCATTGCGTGTTGGGTCCGGAACACGGCCAAGCTGGTCAGGACCATGCGCGAAAAGCCCTCATACGGCATCTGGGTAACGGAGCCCAGGGAGAAGGCGTCGTAGGCGATAAACGGTTGGTTCGCCTGGGCCGCCGCTCGATACAGCACAGCGAAATCACGGTAGCGGTCATAGCGTTCCAAATTGACGATAATATTTCGAACCATCGACACTGACTTCTCGATACTGCGGCGTTTGATGTGGGGTACCTCGCGTAACCAACGCGATTTGTCGGCAAAGTGCCGGCGTTTGCTGTGACGCCACTTGCGTTGGACACGGCGGATTTTCTGGATGCGTTCGACGCGATCAGCGCGCTCCGCCTTTAGGTATTGACCCAATTCGTCCAGGTAACGCAGTTTTTCCTGAAGCGCCAGCGCTTCAAAGAGAAGGTGGTGTTGGACGCGGTTCAGCAATTCGGCCAAATCGGTTTCAGCTAGGAATCGTGTCAAGGCGTGACGCAACCCAGACAGCGCCATCGGCTCGAATTGCGCCAAGCTCTCTTGGATTTCGGCCTGCTCCTGGACCAAGCCGATCACATCGTCATATCTCGCTTGGTGGTCCAATCGTTCGGCTTCAGCGGTGGCCAAACGCTCACTAAGCGCTTCATAAGATGCGGCATGCTCGGCAAAGTCCCCTGGCAGTTGTTCCTGAACGGCCTTCAAGGTGCGATTCTCGCGAAATGAAACCAGCGTTACCGCCCGTACAAAGCGACCAAAGGCGCCGGTTTGACTGGGTTTGTGGAAGCCGCGCTGGTAAAGCCAGGAGAAGGCGTCGAACTCGTAGGGGGCGATGTCCGCCTTGAGTTGGGTGACAAGCGTTTGGCTTGTGTCAAGGGCAAGGCGGAAGCGACCTTGCGGACCGACCAAGGCCTCTCGATGTTGATAACGTTCGTCGGCGAGGATTGTCTCCAGTCGGTGTTGCCAGGTCTCGTGTTGTGCCGAATAGTGTGCCATTAACGCAACCGGGCGGTGCCATTCGAGCGCCGTCTCAAGCGCCGGTAATGCCGCTGGATCAAGTTTGGGAATCATTGTGACGGCGGTCTGGTGAAGCACCTGCTCTAGCTGCTCCTGAATGTGTTCAGCGGCGGCCGCGACCTCCTCGTTCGTGGCCACGAGCAAGCTGGTTTGGAATTCGTAATCGCCGCAGGCTTGGTCGGCCATAGCGAGGAGTTCGGTTTTGGTCGGCATGGTGTTCTCCTAGGATTGAATCGGCCAGGAAGCAGGCTGCAGGAAGTCCCAAAGATGCGGCGGTTCTTGATCGGCGGCGGCGAGTAGTTGGTTCAATGCGGCGAGACAGGTGCGCGGGTTTTCGAAGGACAACAGCGCGCGCAAGATCGTAGCCTGGGTCGTTGGATCGAAATGGTGCCCGAGTTGATCCAACAATCCGCGTATTGAGTGGAACGGACGGTCGGGCGGGCAGGCTTTGAACAATCGGGCGAGCAGTTTTCGCATGAACCCGGGCTCAAAAGCGAGGTTGTCGCAGAGGGTGGTGATCCAGACGGCCCAGAGCATTTCATCGTCGAGACGGTCGTCGTCGGCGGCCTTTCCTGTTTGCCACAATAAACGGGCCTGATCGGCTTCATCAAAACGACCAATGGGTGGCACGCAGGTTTTCATCAACCACGCGCGCCATTGCCAAACTTTGGCGAAAGCCGGCGCCGTCGCCAAGACGGGACGGCTGCGGTCGGAGAGCCAATTCGAAAGTGTTCGTGCCGCTGGATAAAGCGCAGCGGCGTCGAGGCTGTTTGGCGCGGCAAAAGCCTGAAGCTCCAGCAGTTCGACCGCGCCACGTAAGGCACCGCCGGCAAGGGGCCGTTGTGCCAATCGGTCGCGGATCGCTTGCGACCGGTCGGGATCGAGCAGTTGCTGCAAGGCGTCTTGAATCAGGTGTGGGTCAAAGCCGGCAAGCACGCTGTGCCATCCTTTAGCGGCACCTTCGGCCAAGCGTTCGTCCTGTCGGTCCATGCCCTTTTGCTGTGCGAAAAAACAGGTGGGTACGCCTGCCGCCAAAAGTTCTTGGTAGCTGTTGTAGCCACCGGCGCTAAAGGCCGCGTCCCAGCCGCGAAAGTAGCGCCAGGCCTCAGTTTCGGCCAGGGCAATCGTGTTGCGGGTATACCGTCGTTGGCCGCGAAAGAGCGGGCCGTAGCCGACGATGCACAGATTGGCAGGGTCGGCGGCGGCGACGTCAAGTAACTGGTTGAGGTGATGTTCGGCTTCACGATCGCCACCACCGCCGGCACTGATATAAATGAGTCGCTGTCCTTCTGCCGCGCCGAAGACGCGACGTACGGCATCGACGGCCAAGCAGGCGTTGGGTCGCATGCCGCTGACCGGACCGATAAAGCGGCGTCGCGCCTCGAGTTCGCGTGGGATCGGATAAAACGCGGCGTTGGCCGGTTCGTCGGGTACCAAGATACGGTCGTACAGGGCCAGGTGACTTTGGTGGATCTTTCCGGCTGCTTGTTCGCGGTCCTTGCGACGGTCGATAAAGAGGGTCGCCTTGGCGTAATCGCGCAAGAACACGAACTCTTGATAGGCACCTTGAGGCTGGGTGTCCATGACTAAGAGATCGGGGCGAATGCCTGCGACAATGTTGGAAATCATCAACTTACAGCGCGAAGCGTGCTGACGTGCGGAGACGGCGGGTCCAACGGCGACGGTTTTGGACGGCAATTTATAAACGGGAAAGTCCCAGGCGGTTTCGGCGGCTTCCGAAGTCGTCAGAAAGTGGAAATCGCTCTCGACCCCCTGGCAGGCAAGTAGTTCGCGGGCCTGACGAGCAATCGCCAGCAAACGACTGAGGTGACCAAGTCCGGTGCCGTTAATCGCATAAAATAAGATGCGGGCTGTCGGCATGATTAATGGTCTCGGTAAAAACTAGACTCGGCGAACAAGGCTTCGACCCGAGCGGCAGGATTACGCGGCGTAGCGCTGTGCTGATCGGCGACGGTGGCGGCAAGGAGGGCGGCGTCTTCGTCGGTGATCTCAAAAGCGACCAGCAACTTTTGGAAGAGTCGGCGCTCTTCGGGACTGTAAGTCTCATCGCAATGGGCGATGGCGAGGGCGTTCATCGCGATAAAAAAACGATCGGCGTAGGCATCGACTTGGCTGGTTAAGGTGGCCAAGTCGATATCGCGAACCGCCTCAATCAAGGCATCTAAATCTTTTTCGGGTGCATAGGTTTGCAGCATGTAGTTCAAAAAGTCGCGTTCTTGCTCGTGGATGGTGCCGTCGACCAGGGTCATCTTTACCCATAGCTTCAAGGCGGTTTGCACAGCGGTCATAGAGGCTTCCTTTCAGATCTTGCCGGAGATAGCGGCCAAGGCGCTAAAAGACCGAGGTGCGGGCCGGCGCAGGTTTTTTTATACGTCGGTACCCGCCTGTTTGGGGCATACGCCGGTTATCTCTGTAATAGCGTGAATCATGGCCTGGAGTGCCGGTTCGCTGTGGAGGCGATGGCTATCCGTGACCGGCACAAAGGTGATGTGATCTGGTTCGGGCGAGCGGGCGATGAGCGCCGTGACCGATGCGAAGGGAATGACTTCATCGTCGCGGCCCATGATGACCGTGGTGGGAATGCCGGTTGGGATAACCAAGCGTTCCACCACTTGCAAAACTTCGGGCGTGCGGTAAGCGGCATCGTGGAAGCCGACGGCGGGCGCCAACAGCACCATCCCTCGCACGCGTTCCGGCACATCGCGCGCCAACAGCAAGGCACTGAGCCCGCCCAGTGAGGAACCGACCAAGAAGGTCGGTTCGCGCAGTGTCTCCAGTAACAGACGGTGGCGCTGCCACGGATCCTGCATGAGGGCCGGCACCTGGATCTCGGGAAAACGAGCGCGCAGGTAATTGGCGCGAAACCCGTCCGGGCTGCTCTCTAAGCCGTGTAGGAAGGTTAGGGCGCTCATGAACCACGTCCTTCCCAGCGTGCTTTGAGTTCCTTGATCTCCTGGTATCGCACAGGATTGTTGTTGATGGTGTTGACGGGAATTTCGGTGATCCAGCGGAACGACTGGATCAGCCGCTTCCGGTAACGGCGTTTTTGGAAGGTATTGCCGCTATCGTGTAAATAGGCCAGCGCCTTGACACGGTGATAGAGGAATTGGAAGCGCCACCAAGCGTCGCGATCACCGCCTTTCAGTTTATTAAATTCATTGATCAGCACGTCCTGTTCGCAGACCTGACCAATGGTTTCGAGGTCACCGTCATCGGCCAAACAGTCGAGATAGGCGACCACATACTGAGGTCGAATGTTCATCGAAAGCCACAATTCCCAATGCTGGTAAAGGTCGGCCAGCAGGGTTTTGGCGCGATCTTGGCGGCCGCGATCCCAGTGGAAACGCGCCAGCCAGTAGCGGGCGAGGAAGTAATGATAGCCATGGCGCCGTGGTTCGCTCATTTCATCGACCTTGGCCGACAATTGCTGTTCCTTGCCGTCGCGGTAAAGGTTGCGGTAATAGACGTTGGGCATGGTGGCGATTTCGATTTCGATTTTGCCCGCGCCGGTGACGGTGTGAACTTCGGTGTGTATTAAGTCGCCGTTTTCGTAGGAAACGAAGTAGGTGCCGTAGGGCAGGCGAATCTCGGAACCCGGTGTGGTTTGGCGCTCGACCCCCTCGGTTTGCGAGCGAACCCAAATCACGCCGTCCGCGCGGTTTTTGTCGTCGACGACCAAACTAAAGGCCACCGGATACTCGCTGTCCATCATATGAACGAGCTTGAGGTTGCCGCCAAATTCGCGCCGTTGACCGTTGACGCTGTAAGCAACGCCGCGATTTTCGGAGAAGGTGCGTGTGGCGGCGCCGTCCTGGTCGGTTTGTTGTTGGTAGCTCTGGTCGCCATTGTAAAAAACGACCTTTTGGTTGGGGACAAAATTGCCGTCGCGGTCGCGCAGGATGACCGTGTACTGAAATTCGCCGGTGCCGGCCTGCATGACCTTGACGGTTTGGTCGAGAATCCGTAGGGTGCCGATGCGCGGTTCGCCTTCATCGTTGGGGGCGGCCTCAATCAGAATCTCGCCCTGACCCTTCCCGGAATCGTGGGACACAATTTTCAGCCAAGCGGTAGCCGAGCCCGCTTGCCATTCGCAATCGGCGCCGGTGCTGATGGTGACCGTTTGGCGACCACCCTTCACGCCCATTTGCAAGCTGTCCATGGCCAGGTCCACCGAACAGGGCATGCGTCCCTGTTGAATGATGACAAAAGTGGCGTCGGCCACGTCAATGACGCCGGTTCGAGAGGCGGTATCGCTGTTTGGGGCCACGTTAAAGGTGATTTCGCGTTCGCCGCGGCCTTCACCGTCCCCGGTTAGTTGCACCCAGTCTGCGTTGCTGCGCGCCTGCCATTGGCAATAATCGCGGGTGGCAATGCGGAAGGTGCCTTCGCCGCCTTGGGCGAAAAAGTTGCCGTGGCTGGGTTGGGCGATGTGCACGCAGGGCGAAACGCCTTCCTGGGTGACGGTAAACAGTTGATCACCGACGCGGATGGTGGCGGTTCGCGGCGAAACGGCTTCGTTGCGATCAATCTCATAGGCGACCCGTTCGGGGCTGACTTCCTCAGCGTCGCCGAGAATCCGAATCCAATCGGCGCTGGTTGAAACACGCCAATCGCAGTTGTCGGGTGACGAGACAATCATATTTCCGCGGCCACCCTCGAGCGCGAAGGCGGCGCTGGAAGGGACCACATCGAGGCGGCAATCGGGGCGGCCTTTCTGCACGACGACAATGGTTCGGTCTTCAATGCGAATCGTGCCGATACGTGCGTCGGCATTTTGATTGGCTTCGGCGCGGTAGCTGAGCTTGGCGCCGTTGTCACTGTCTTCGCGGTTGACCACCAACCAATCGGTGTCGGAGAGGGCGCGAAAATCGCAGGTCGTTTCCACGTCAATGGTGCCGCTGTGGGCGGCTTGGGAAAGGTCGATCCGCGATTGGGCGACCTTGACCTCGCAACGCGAGGCGTCTTGGATGATGACGAGGTTGCGCGTAATCGGGCCACCTGGGTGCTCGCCGCTCTGGGTGAGGGTTAAGGTGCCGGTGCGTGAGCGTGGGCCGACATTGGCCAAGACGCGATAGCTGAAGTTTTCGGCGCCGGTCGCGATCTCACCGCGCTTGGGCAGTTCGATCCAATCGACATTGGTGCGAACCTTCCAACTGCAAGGTCCTTTGGCGTCGAAATCTACCCGTGCGGCGCCGCCGGCCGCCGACCAGTTGATCGGCTTTTCGTCGAGGGTCAGGCTACAGGGATTGACTTCTTTTTCAAAGCCTTGCTGAACCACCCAAAACGAACCCATCTCCTTCTGATCGATGAGAAATTGAACCGAGCCGGCGCGCGACTGAGCTCCGGTATTGGGCTCAATGCGGTAAAAAACTTCACCAATGCCGCGGGTTTCAAGGGTAATCCAATCGACCTTGCGCTCGGCCGTCCATTCACAAGGTGCGGCGTCCTTAATATGCAAGGTGCCTTCGCCACCGTCTGCGCTCATCTCAATTTGGGTCGGTTCCAAATTGAGCTCGCAACGGTTGCCCTCCTGGAAAATGGAGAAGGTGCGCAACACGTTGCCTTTGTTCTTAATGGTGATGACGGCGTTACGCGAACCCGGGCGCGGATTGGCGGTGACGCGATACTTAATCAGCTCAGCCGTGCCTTGTTCAATGACGACCCAATCGGCACCGCCGGAGTGGGGTACCCAAGTACAGACGCCCGCGACTTGAATGCCCAACTCACCTTGACCGCCCTCGGCGGTAAACACGGCGCTGGGACGACTCAGGGTCACTTGGCATGGCGCTTGGTCCTGGACGGATGGATCGCCATCGGTTGGCGGTTGGCAAGCCCAAAAGGCGGAGGCCGTCAAGGTGATCAGGCCGAGGTGCAGAGCGAAACGACGGGAAGAAGCGGTTTGGCGCAAATGTTCCTCACTTTTCAATCGAAACAAAAGTCACGCAAAAGGGTCGGCGGGCGTGATCGACGACGCAAGCATGCGTGAACGCAATGGCTATGGGTTAGGGATGACCGCGCCGCATGGGCGTGACAGACCGTGGTTGTAGGACACGGACGGCGGCGCTTGGCTGGTTCCGGTATTGCGAGTTCGGAACGGGGACCCCAAACAACCGTCCAGAGATCCGTAATCGCAAAGGAGAGAGGGCTGTTTGACATGGGTCGAATATGGCATCAGTTTACGACAAAAAGCTTCGGTGCGCCTACTGCGATTCGCGAGGGGACGGGGCGGACCCTAAGCGCGTTTGACGACTTTTTGCCTAAGCTTTTGAGTAAATTGAGGTTGTCAGGGGTTGTTGGTTGGCGTGTTTTTGCCGCAAGTTGACTTCATTCTCGCGCTCAAGGCCCGCATGAGGTTCCTGCGTCTCGATAGTGCTCATCTTTTTTTAACTTGACCTTTTTCCCGAGCTCCTTTTCAATTGGGGAGCATTGACAGTAGGAGTTCGTCCATGTTGTTGGCAGCCCAACACCATCATCATCATCATCACGGCCATTCCCATTCTGGGAGGTGGTTCCTCGTGTGATGGTGTTGCGCTGCTCACAAAACAGTCGTAACGAATACCAAAGCCTCGATGGGTCATCTTCTTTTCGGAGACCCTCGGGGCTTTTTCTATTTTATCCCACTGGTTTCTCCGTTTTGGCTCTCGCTGGTTTGAATGGCTTCTCAACCCACAACGGCCTTGCGCCACAACCCCCTTGGAGGAAACCATGTTGTTGAAATTTGTATTACCTAAAGGTCGCCAGCTCAAATCGATCCAGCAGCTTCTCGACGACAGCGGCATCAAGTTGGCCGGCAACGAACGCAATTATCGCCCCGCTTGTAATGACCCCGAGTTGCAGATCAAAATGCTGAAGAGCCAAAACATTCCGCCGCTACTGGCGCTTGGTCAGCACGATATTGGTTTTGCCGGCTCCGATTGGATCTCCGAGCAAAGCGCCGACGTGGTGAAAATGCTGGATCTCGGTTTCGATCCCGTGCGCATTGTGGCGGGCATTCCCGAAGAATGGGATTGGGAAGCGATGAAAAAACGCAAGCTGATTGCGGTTTCCGAATATCGCAACATCAGCAGCCGTTTCCTAGAGCAAGAGGGCATCGATTACACGTTCATCCGCGCCTTTGGCGCCACCGAAGTGTTTCCGCCTGAGGATGCCGACCTGGTCATCGACAACACCAGCACCGGCACCACTTTGAAAGAAAACCGCCTCAAAATTGTGGCAACCCTCATGGAGAGCTCGACCTGGTTTATCGCCAACCCACGCGCACTCGAGGATCCAGCCAAACGCAACAAAATCGAAGACATGGTGTTGTTGTTCCAGAGCGTGTTGGAAGGCCGCAAGCGTGTGTTGTTGGAAATGAACTGCGATGAAAGCAGCCTGGAAGCCGTGGTGGACGCCTTGCCCGCCATGAAGTCGCCGACCATTTCGAAGCTTTACCGCCAAGACGGTTTCGCCGTGAAAGCCGCCGTGCTTAAAAGTGAAGTGCGCGAGCTGTTGCCACGTTTGCGCACCGCCGGAGCCAGTGACATTTTGGAAACGCCGATCAGGAAGGTGATGCCTTGAGTTCAAAACTAGCGCTTGCCCCCAGTTCGCCGGTCTTTAAGGCCGCCGACCGCCCGGGCTATAAACTCGACCAAAACGAACGCAGTGAAGCCTTGCCGCACTGGCTTGAAAAAGCTTTGGCGCAGATTCCCGCACAGGCTGTTTGGCGTTATCCCGATCGTCGCGAACTGGAAGCCGCCATCGCGGAGAAGTTCGCCCTCGACGAAGACATGGTGCTGGCAGGGAACGGTGGCGACGAGCTGATTCAGTATCTGTTCGCCGAACTGGCACCTGGCACGCGCATAATTGCCCCGCTGCCAACCTTTGGTTTCTACCGAGAACAGGCCGATATTTGGCCGGTTACGCCGCTATTCCTGCCGCCGAATGAGGATTTGACCTTTGATCTCGACGCCTGCCGGCGCGCCATTCGCGAGAATCCCAACAGCTTATTCATCTTAATTCGACCCAATAATCCCACCGGTGAAATGTTGCCGCGTGCGCAAACGCTGGAATTACTCGCCTTGTGTGGCGAGGTCGGCACCACCATGTTGCTTGACGAAGCCTATGCGGAATTTGCCGACGACGATCTACTCGATCAGCTTCAGGCCAACCCGCACCTCATCATTTTGCGCACCTTTTCCAAGGCCTACGGCTTGGCCGGTTTGCGCATTGGTTACTTTCTTGCCGACGGCGCCCGGCTCAACAGCTTGCGTCATCGCGTCATGCCCTACAACATCAGCGGCGTCAGCCTGCATCTGGGTCTGGCCGCGCTGAAAACCAATGCCGAACGCGAGGTGCGCACCTACTGCGAACGGGTGATTGAGAACCGACGCTACCTGCAGGCGTTGCTGACGGCGTGGGGCATTCGTTTTCTGCCCAGCCAAGCCAACTTCATTACGATGGTGCTCGGCGACCGCCGCGCTGAGTTCGTCGGCAAGGTGATGGCCGCCCGGGGTTTTGCCGTGCGCACCTTCAACCGCGCGCCGATCACCGGTTGTGTGCGCTTCTCGATTCCCGCCGATACCCGTGACTTCGAGCAGGTGCTGGCCGTTGCCTTAAAACCCGACCTGCTGTGTCTCGATGTCGACGGCACCCTGATCGATGTGTCAGAGAGTTTTGATGCCGCCGTGGTTGCCACCGTGACTCACTACACCGGCACCGCACCGGAACGCGCCGATATTTTGGCTTTGCGCGCCGCCGGCGGGTTTAACGACGATTTCCAGCTTTCGGCCGAACTGGTTCGTCGTGGTGGTGTTACCGTCGATTTGGCTGAGCTTCAGGAAATATTCCGCTCCTTTTATTTTGGTGACGAAACCCAAGCGGGCGCCAATCAGCGCGAAAGCTTGTTGATCAAACCCGAGTTATGGGCGAGCTGGAAGCAGCGTGTTGCCGCCGGCGAATGGCAAATGGCTTTGGTGACTGGTCGCGATCGTCGCGAAATGGCGCCGGGTTTGGCCTTGCTCGATTACCCGGTTGATCAGCCGGTTTACACCATTGACGATGTCGCCGTAGGGAAACCCGATCCCGAGGGGATTTTGGCCGCCGTCGCACGCACCGGTGCCAAACACCTGTGGATGGTGGGCGACAACCGCGACGATATTCGTGCCGCCGTGGCAGCCGGAGCGGTGGCCATCGGGGTCGGCGAGAACCGGGCCGCTCTGGAAGCCGCCGGCGCGGTCGTATTTTACGATGACATCAATGCGCTGGAGGACTTGCTATGACTGAACCGAGTGTGAAGAAGCCGATCATTCACCGCCACCGCAAGACCAAAGAAACCGACATCGAGTTGCGCTTGTGTTTGCATGGTTCGCAAAAGGTGGAAGTCAAAACCGGCCATGGCTTTTTCGACCACATGCTACACCAACTGGCGTTTCACGCGGGTTGGGACCTTAGCCTCAAAGCCGACGGCGATTTGTGGATTGACGATCACCACCTTGTTGAGGACACCGCGCTGACCTTGGGCGGCGCCATCCAAGAAGGTTGGCGTGGTTTGGCTGATATGAACCGCTACGGTCAGCGTTTGTTACCGATGGACGAAACCCTGGTGCTGTGTGCGCTTGACCTGTGTGGTCGGCCGTTGTGTCGTACCAACTACCAATTCACGCGTGAATCGGTCGGCAACCTGTCAACCGAAATGGTGCCGCACTTCTTTAACTCGCTGGCGATGGCCGGTGCCTTCACGTTGCACATCCGCCAAATGGACGGGGAGAACCACCACCACATAATAGAGGCCTCGTTCAAAAGCTTGGCTTATGCCTTCCGCGAGGCGTTGGCGCCCTCGGGTCGCCATGCGGCCAGCACCAAGGGGGTGTTGTGATGATCGGGATTGTACAGCCGGATTCCGGCAACATTACGTCGATTTGCGACAGCGTTGCGCGCTTGGGCCGTGACTACCGTTTGCTGCCGCAGCCGGAGTTAGACGGTGTGACCCACCTGATTTTGCCAGGCCAAGGACGGTTCGGTGCCGTCATGCGGTACCTCAACCGCACCGGTTGGGGCGACGCCCTCGTGCAGTGGGTTGCCGCAGGCAAACCGCTGGTCGGTATTTGTGTCGGGCTCCAAGTCCTGTTTGAAAGCAGCGAGGAGGACGAGGACGCCGGCTTGGGGATTTTGCCAGGCCGCGTCGAATTGTTGCGCGCCCCCAAACGGCCGATGATGGGTTGGGCGCCGGTGGCCTTCCGCAATATCGACCTGCCCGCCGGTGATGCCTACTTCGTCAACAGCTACGTCGTTCACGAAAGTGAGCACGCCGTGGCGACCGTCACCTACGGTTTGCCGTTTGCCGCCGCCGTCGCGCGCGACAACGTGGTCGCTTTCCAATTTCACCCTGAGAAATCGGGTGCTTGGGGTCAGGAGGTCCTGAAATGCTGTCTGACATGAGTTTTGCCTCTGATTTGCGCAAGCGCATCATTCCTTGTCTCGACGTGGATCGCGGTCGTGTTGTCAAAGGAGTAAACTTCCAAAACATGCGCGACATGGGTGATCCCGTCGAACTGGCGGTTCGCTACGAAAACGAAGGCGCCGACGAGCTGGTGTTCCTCGATATTTCCGCCTCGGCCGAGTCCCGTCCGACCGCGCTGGCGATGGTTCGCAACGTCTCGCGCGCGCTGTCCATTCCCTACACCGTAGGTGGTGGATTGCGCACGATGGACGACATTTACAGCTTCCTGGAGGCCGGCGCCGATAAGGTTGCGCTCAATACCACCGCCGTGAAAAACCCGGACCTGGTCAATCAAGCGGCGCGCCAATTCGGCTCGCAGTGCATTGTTGTCGCGGTTGATATCAAACGCCGCGAAGACGGCGTCCACGGTGTGTTTACCCACGGTGGCCGCAACGTCACTGATTTGGAAGCGCGGGCCTGGACACGCGAGTTAGCCGAACGCGGCGCCGGTGAATTATTGCTGACCAGCATGGATCGCGACGGCACCGGCATTGGATTTGACGTGGCCATCACCGGCGAATTGGGGCGTACCTTGCCGATTCCGGTGATTGCCTCCGGTGGTGCTAAGAACGAAGCGCACTTACTGGCCGCCTTTGAGGCCGGCGCCGACGCTGTTTTGGCCGCCACCATGTTCCATTCCGGCGATTACCGCATCGATCACGTTAAAGACTGGCTCGCTGAACGCGGCGTGCCCGTGCGTCGTCCGAGCGACGACCAAACCGGCCGTTAACGCGGCGCTCATCTCGAATCAAAGAGGAAATCATGCTTGTTCCCAGTATTGATCTTTACGACGGCAAGGCCGTCCAGTGGCGCCAAGGCCGCGAGCACGTGCTCGAACGCGAGGATGTGTTTGAATTATTGGAATCCTTCAGTCTTTACGGTGAAGTGGCCGTTATCGATCTCAATGCCGCTACCGGCAAGGGGTCGAACCGAGAATTAATTGAGAAAATGCTCAAAGTGCGGCCTTGTCGTGTGGGCGGCGGTATTCGCGATTTAGATACCGCGCGCGCCTACCTCAAAGCCGGCGCCTCACGCCTGATTCTCGGCACCGCCGCGCGCCAAGATTGGGTTAAAAAGCTGCCGCGCGAAGCGTTGATTTTTGCGATTGATTCCAAAGGCGACCAGTTGGTTGACCAAGGCTGGCAGAGTGACACCGGTGAACGCACCGAAGATGTGCTCGAGGAAATGGGTTCGCGTTGCTCCGGCTTACTTTATACCCAGGTGGAAAAAGAAGGCATGATGCAGGGCCTCGACCGCGCCCGCGTCGAACGTATTGTCAAAGCCTCACCGGTGCCGGTCACTGTCGCCGGCGGCATCACCACCGTTGACGATATTCGTTACCTCAACCAACTGGGCGCCGCCGGCCAAATCGGTATGGCGTTGTATACCGGCAAGTTGCGTCTCGCGGATTGTATGTTGGCGCGTTGCGATTTCGAGAAAGCGCCACTGATACCGACCGTGGTGCAAGACGTCGATAGCGGCGACGTGTTAATGACGGCTTACAGTAACCGCGAATCGCTGGAGATCGCGCTGCGTGAACGACTCGGCGTTTACTGGAGCCGTTCACGCCAAAAGCTTTGGCGCAAAGGCGAAACCAGTGGTCACACGCAAACGCTGGTGCGCGTAGATGTTGATTGTGACGGCGATACGCTGCTGTTTCAGGTCCGTCAAACGGGCGTTGCTTGTCACTTCAATCGCTGGAGCTGTTTCCCCGGCGTCCGTCCCAAGTGGCGTCTCGAAAATCTCGACGGTGTTTTGGCCGAACGGCGCGAAACCATGCCCGCCGGCAGCTATACCGCTTCTCTGTTTGCCGACGCCGCGCTGCAAGCCGAAAAATTACGCGAAGAAACCGACGAGCTGATTACCGCCGAGACCTTTGATGAAGTTCGCTGGGAAGCGGCCGATCTACTTTATTTCACCCTCGTCTCGGCGCGAGCGCGCGGCGTGGGTTTGGAGGACATCATCAGCGAGTTGAGGAGTCGTCATGGAAATGCTTAAGTTTGCCGAATGGCGGCGACCAAACCTCGGTGAACCCGAGCGCTTGGAAGCAACCGTGCGCCAGGTCATTGCCGACGTAGCCGAACGGGGTGACGCGGCGGTGAAAGCCTACAGTCAAAAATTTGACGGCTACGAACCGCGCCTGATCGAATTGCAACCCTGGGACCAATATCCGCTCAGTGACGCCACCAAAGCCCACTTGCGTGTCGCCGCCGACCGTATCCAAGCCTTTGCCGCCATGCAACACGGCATGTACCGCGACCTGTCACTTGAAGATACCTATGGCAGTTTTGGTCAGGTGGTGAAGCCCCTGCCGAGCATGGCCGCCTACATTCCCGGCGGTCGTTTTCCGCTGGTTTCCACCGCCCTGATGACGTTGATCCCGGCCCGCGTCGCCGGTGTCCCGCGCCGCGTGGCGGTATCGCCGTCGGATCAACCCGCGATCCTCGCCGCCGCGAGTTTGGCCGGCGCGACATCTTTTGTCCATATGGGCGGTGCCCAGGCGATCGCCGCTCTGGCGCAGGGGACCTGTTGGGCTGAGGCGGTCGATATGATCGTCGGCCCGGGCAATGCCTATGTCAATGCCGCCAAGGGTTTGCTGCAGGGCAAGGTTAAAATTGATACGCTGGCCGGACCCAGCGAGATTTTGGTGTTGTGCGACGACTCAGTCGATCCACGCTGGCTCGCCCTCGACGTGCTGGCCCAGGCCGAACACGACCCCATGGCGCTTTCCGTCTTGGCCACCACCGATGCCGACTTGCTCGAAGCCATCGCCCAAGCCGTCAGGGAAGAGCTCGCCAAGTTTCCCGATAAAGATGAAGGGGTGATTCAGTTGGTGTTGTGCGAAGAGCGCGCACAAATGGTCGCGCTCGCCAACCAAATGGGCGCGGAACACCTGCACCTTGCTTGTCGCGACGGTTATATCCAAGCCGACGAAATTGACCACTACGGTTCGCTGTTTATCGGTGGCCACAGTGCCGTGGCTTTGGGGGATTACTGTACCGGCCCGAACCACACCTTGCCGACTCTGGCCGTCTCCCGTCGCAAAGGTGGTTTGCAGGTCGGCGACTTTTTGAAGATCCTTACCTGGCAACAGGTTAAACCGGCACAGTTCGCCGAACTTGCCAAGACTGGGATTCATTTGGCTCATTTGGAAGGTTTGGTGTTCCACGAATTGAGTCTTGCCGCGCGTTTACCACGGGAAAAATAGGTGGTGCCGCGAACGACGGTCTTTGTGCGCGCCGTCATTCGCGGCCCAACCCGCGCCTTTACACTCAAGAAACCCGGCCCGTAACCGTTAAATAAGGTGTAGACTTTTGCCGAAAACACAATATTCCGGCGGCCTCGTCGAACATCCACCTTTGGGCCTTTCGCGACGGGTGTGTCGTCGGTTTGGGTTTCTCACCCCGAAACCCGCTTGGAGCGTGTCGCATGACCCTCGGCGACCTTTGGAACGAAACACAAAAAAACAATGATCCCAAACCTTGTGACGAAACGGGTTCGACCTTTGGGGATCGCTATGTGATCGATGGGCTGCTCAAAGAAGGCGGCATGGGTCGCATTTATTTGGCCCACTACAAAAATGGCGACAAAAAGGTTGTTATCAAAACCGTAATCCTCGCCGACTACCAGCACGAAACCGAATACCTAATGACGCGCTTCCGTCGCGAGGCCAAGGGTTTGCTGCAGTTTTCGCACCCCAACATTGTGGAAATGCTGGATTACGAACTCAAGGGCGACAAACCCTACATTGTTTTTGAGTACATTCCCGGCCAAACGCTGCGCGAATACCTCGACGCTCATACCGGTGGCTTGCCGCTTTCGCTGGCCCTCTCCTTTATGGCGCAACTGTGCAGTGCCCTCGGCATGATTCACCAACGCGGCGTGGTTCACCGGGACATTAAACCCACCAACATCATGGTCATGGACGATCCGGTCAACCCTCAAATTAAATTGCTCGATTTTGGTTTGGTTTTTTTCGAACAGGTGATTAGCGAAACCGTGAAGGCTAAATTGACGCGAAAAGGCCAGTTGGTCGGCACGCCCGCCTACATGTCCCCCGAGCAATGTGTTGGTCGGCCGGTTACGCACCATTCCGACATTTACAACCTGGGCCTGCTGGCTTTTGAGATGATTGCCGGTCAGCCTGCTTTTGAGAGTCGCAACCTGCAAAAGCTTTTAATGAAACAGCTTAAAGAGAAACCGCCGCATCTGCATCTGCTCAAAATGGAAGTACCGCGCCATGTGAGTTACGCCGTTGGCCGCGCCCTGCAAAAAGATCCATTACAGCGTTTTGAGTCGAGTAACGACTTTTGGATGGCGCTAAAAAGCAACCCAGGTTATCCCTAATTTGGGCCCTTAACCGGATTCAAAACACATGCTTCAAGAGTCATCCCTACCGGTACCGGCCGACCGCCGTTTCGGGGCCTGATTTATAATCGGAGCCTTTGAGATGTGTTTGCGGGGGGCCTTGATGATCAAGTGGTGGCTGTTAGTGTGTTTGGTTTTAACGGGTTGGGTGACGGCGCAGGAGGCATCCGAGCAACCGCGTCCGGCCATGCCGATTGACCTGTTGTCTGCCGCCGAGCAGGTGTTGGGTTTGCGTTTTTCCGAATCGGAGCGCAAGCTGATGGCGCCTTCATTGCACCACCAGCGCGAACAGTTTCACGCATTGCGCCACCACACGCCCGCCAATGACGAAGCACCCGCGTTGGTGTTTTTGCCCATGGCCTTTGAGCCGCCGCGCCGGCCCGACCCAACCCCGCCGCGTTGGTCGTCCGTACCCGTCGTCAAACGTCCCGACGATTTGGAGCAGCTCGCGTTTGCGTCTGTCGCCGAATTGGGGGCCTTGCTGCGCAGCGGTCAAGTGCGTTCGGTTGAATTGACGCACATGGTGTTGGGCCGACTCAAAAAACACGGCCCGCGTTTAGAAGCCGTGGTGACACTCACCGAGGAACGGGCGCTGGCTGCCGCGCAACGCGCCGACCAGGAGTTGGCCGCCGGTTTGAATCGCGGTCCGCTGCACGGCATTCCCTACGGCGTCAAAGATTTGTTTGCCGTGGCCGGTTATCCCACCACTTGGGGCGCCAAACCCTACGCCGACCAAGTGATTGACGATACCGCCACCGTGGTTGAAAAACTCGATGCCGCCGGCGCCGTGTTGGTCGCCAAACTGTCGCTGGGCGCCTTGGCCTGGGGCGACGTGTGGTTCGGCGGTTTCACGCGTAATCCCTGGAACCTGGAAGAGGGCAGCAGTGGATCCTCGGCCGGCTCGGCCGCCGCCGTATCGGCCGGCTTGGTACCCTTTGCGCTTGGCACCGAAACCTGGGGTTCGATTGTTTCACCCGCGACGCGCTGTGGCGTGACCGGCTTGCGCCCGACCTTCGGCGCGGTCAGTCGCGGCGGCAGTATGGCGTTGTCGTGGTCGATGGACAAGGTCGGCCCGATCACGCGTACGGTTGAAGACGCGGCCATGGTGTTTGAAGTGATTCGCGGCGTGGATCGCCGCGATCCGGCCACCGTAGCCACCGGTTTTGCCTACCGAGGCGACGCGTCGGTCAAAGGCAAACGCCTCGGTTACGTGCCCGCCCATTTTGAAGGGGACAAGCCGGCCAACGCGTTGGACCGCGCCGTTTTAACCCAACTCAAAGCGTTGGGCATCGAATTGGTGCCGATGGATCTGCCGGCCATGCCGTTGGAGGCCATGAGCATCATCCTTTCGGTGGAGGCCGCCGCCGCATTCGAAAACCTGACCCTCAGCGGCCGCGATGATGAAATGGTTCGTCAAATCGAACACGCCTGGCCCAACGTTTTTCGCGCCGCCCGTTTGATTCCTGCCATCGAGTACTTGCAGGCCAACCGCCTGCGTGGGCGACTCATTGCCGACATGCAGCGACGTTTGGCCGATCTCGACGGCTACATCACCCCCAGCTACGCCGGCGACAACTTGCTGCTAACCAACCTGAGCGGCCATCCCTGTGTGGTCGTTCCCAACGGGTTCTTGTCCGACAACAAACCCTACAGCTTCACCTTCATCGGCAAGTTACACGGCGAGGCGGACATGCTGCGCATTGCCAAAGCCTGGCAAGACGCGACCGGTTTCCACCGCCGCGTCCCGCCGGTATTTGATCCCAAACCCAAGCAACCTTAGGGCGTTTGTCCATGAGCCGCCTCAAATTTGATCCTTCGTCGCATCTCAGCAACCATGGCGTCGGTCACATCGGGGGTAAGTTCGATGGTGTGTTTCTGTTCACCTTGGTTAATGACTGTCATTTCTAGCAAAATCGAACGCGCCTTTGTGCTGAGTGGGTACATGATTTCCACAATGACGGCACGATCCGCGTAAGCGCCGGCTGCTTTCATCGATATCAATAATTTTTTGAGCTCGGCCTCGTCGAGCTGGGCCATTCTGTGGCTGTCGGCATTTAATAAGTTCCCAAAGCCTTGCTCCTTCATATATTTTTGGGCATGAAGATTCCAACCGATGCCCTGGTCCTCGCCCTCAGGTCCCTTTGCCAATAGGATGTTTAGGTCGTCTCTATTTATGCCTTTTTCAAGTAGGGTGTCGATCATCTCCTCGCGCAGAGACGTGTCAGGATGCAATTTGCTCACAACCCAATCCAAGGAATTCAGAAGCGAGACGAATTGGTGATTCTGTTTCGCACTGACCTTCATATGAAAGGTCTTGCCTTCAAGGGTAATCCCTGGCGCTTTTTGGCTACCGGACACGGAGTCGGCCAACCGACGTAAATGGGATTCGATGCGGTGCTTTTGGTCGGCCAGTATTTTGTGCATTTGTTCGACACTGGTGGCTGTGGCAAAAGCCGCACAATCTTTTCGATATTCTGCCAAGCCGTTGGCGGGTGGGGGTTGCGCGGCGAACTGAGACGGGGCGAGAAGGCACATGTAAAGTAGAGCGAAACGCAATCGGTGAATCATCGAATTTCCTTTAACCTGAACGTCGCGATTGTTTGCCGCGAAATCGCTCAACCTGGTGGGCTGGAACGTCTCGAAAAAGTGTCCCTCGTACTTGTTCGTGTGTCTGCGCTTTTTTCAACACATTTTGCACGACCATTTTTTCGAGATTTCATCCACCCGAATCATTCAGTTCGGGTAAAAAACTTGCTGAAGTTGAGTCCTGGCAAATTAGGAAGACTTCATCCTTAAATGGACATAAGTTGGGTTCAAAGGGTTCTACCTCGTTCGGTACCTCATGATTGATGAGGGGGCGATATTTGTCTGAGGCAAGCAGGGCGCGGTGATGGTTCACCTCTTGCCCTGGAATCTTATCGTCTGCTTCGCACCAAAAGTGAATCGAAACCTCATTCTGAAGTTCTCGCTGAACCAAGGCCTGTTGCGCTTATTCATAAACTGAGCGATTTCCCCACCAAGAATCGCTTAGTTTAGGTTGTTGGTTAAGGAGCAACATGACGAAGACGAACGGGTTCGGCCTTGTCGTTTGATGTTGTCCCGTGGATGCTTCATAAGCCTAATCGCTCTTGGTCATAGCATTCATTTAGGGATTCGAATAAAACGTTAAGATTTGCCTAGTTGGATTGATGCGGCGCTCACTGAGTCGCTTTGGGCAACTTATACCTGCTGCTGCTTCAATCGCATATCAGATGTTATGCCGTATTGTGTAAGGCATAGAAAGGAGGCGACTTGGCGAATAAGGACCAACGCACCTTGGCTCTGGTTGCCTGGTTTTTTGTTAAGGAAGCACTGATGTGGCCTCTGATTGTGTTGCTGGAACCTGGTGACAGATGCCTTGACGAAAAAGCATAGAATCCGAAGTAGCCTTAGGGTTTCTGTTCCTGGGCAATCCTGCGGTTGATTTCCCGGCGTGCTTCGGCCACGATGGTGTCGGTCACCTCTTGAGTGAGCTTGATGGTTCGTTCTCTGCCGCCGCGTTCGATGACCGTCATGTCGAGCAAAATCAAACGCCCTTCTTTACTGAGCGGCATCATGATTTCGACGAAGGGGCCGCGAAGGCCGTAGGCGCCGGCCGCCTCAAGCGCGATCATCGCTTCTTTGAGGTCGGCATCACTGAGCCGAGCCCACGGTTCGATGTCCTCGCTTAACAAATACGCAAAACGGGTTCGTACCTCGAGGTATTTGCGGGTTTGTTGCATGATCACAGCGGGGTGGCTGTAACCTTCCGATACCGTGGTGAGCAGCGTGTTTAGGTCGACATCGCTCATGCCTTTCTCCAGCAGTTCGGCGACCAACTGGTCGCGGTATTCACCTTCCGGCAGCAGGCTGACGAGTAAACCACCCAAGGCCTCAATAAGCGATTCAAATTCTTGATTTTTATCTGGGCTTATCGAAATGTGGAAGGTGTCGCCTTCCATCGTAATTCCGGGTACCTTCTGGGTACCAGGCACCGTGTCGGCCAGGTGCCGCAAATAAGTCTCAATGCGGCGCTGTCGGTCAGCCAACATTTCGTGCATTTGCTCGGCACTGCCGGCTGCCGCAATCGCCGTGTATTCCTTACGATAATCGGCCAAGCCGCGATGGATGGTCGGTTTATCGGCAAACAAGGTCGGGGTGATCAAGAAAAAGCAAAGAAGGACAAAACGCAATGGTTGAAACATAAGCATTCCTAATAAGGTGGTTGTCGCACAATGTGTCTACTTGCCAACAGGTAAACCCTACCTCGCCATAAACTGGACAAGGTAGGGAATTCTGATTATTAATACTTAACCTGTCTGATTGCCACTGTAAGACCGGCTCACAAGGTCAAGAACGATGAAAACTTAAACAAAACGGTCTCCCTCTTTGGCAAGGATGATGGTTTCTACTCCGTTATTAAATCGCCGCGTTTAATCGGGCTTTCCAGTTCCGCATAGCGTTCAAAATAGACATCGACCCAATGATAGGTTTGGTTGCTGGATGCGGCTGTTCCTTTGAAACGAAGCCAATTACCGTTGAGATCGCGATCATCAGTTTCGTCGGCGACCAGGTTCCAACGAATGATATCGGTTTGGGCCAAAGGAATGAGTTCGTCGGCTTGACTGACACCGTCGGCATCTTGATCGACCCACAGAAGCAGGTCCTGCCAGATATAGTCTTTCGCAGACAAGATCCCGTCGTTGTTACCGCCTAGTGCGAGGCTGTCGTATTGGGCGAGGGCGATCAGGCCGTTGGTTGCATACCTGTTTTCTTCCCAAACGACAGTCCCGTCACCGAATAATTCACCGCCGTCATCGATTGCCCCGTTTCGGTTGAGATCAAGCGCGAGAAAGGCGTCATCGTTTTGCGGGATGACCCAGTTCAAAACTTGTTTGAAAGGGAATTGGGGCCAAATCCAGAAGCTGACAGGGTTTTCTGTGCCACCGAATGCAAAACCGTCGTTGTTGAGGTCAATAACAATCGGAGAACTTGGGTCGCAGTCATTGGGCAGCGCAAAGACCCCGTCATTTTTTGGTTTTCCTTCTTCACAGTCTTCACAGTAAACCGTGGCATATTGATCGTGAAATATGCTCGGTCCGGCGTCGCCACTACTAAGACCTGAAAGATGGAGATTGGTGCCCTCGGCAGGATTAAAATTCGTACTAGTTGCTTTTGCTTTCAATTTGATATAGGTGAATATAAGTTGATTCTGTGGGCAATGCTGTGCACGATTAAAGTCTAAGTTTCTTTCAATGGTTGAACATATAGAGCCTAGGTTTGTCGTGTACTCTGAGTAAACGACGCCAGTATAAAGACACTGTGTATGTTCACGATAGATATAGGATCCAACTTCCCCCCATTCAAATGCGGTAATTGTTGGAAGCATGAAAAACGGAGCAATGAAAAGTAAGTTCATGATTACCTCGATAAAAGTGTGAAGTCGTGGTTTTTATCTAGAAAGCGAAGCGCGATACTCGTTCAGATCTTGCTGTGAAATATCTTCATCCACTTGGCGGCTGAGGTTGACATTACTCTTCAGCCTGGAACCGAATTTGAGCAGGACAAGTCTGCCATGTGTGCTCAGTGGTGCCATGATTTGGACGAATAAGTTTCGGCTAGCTGTTTCGTTGCTATCGCGTTGAAGTTCTAAAAAACCTTTTAGCTCACGATCGTCGAGGTTTTTAATCTTTTCCAAGGTGTTGTTCAATAAGTGACCAAACTGTTCGGATTCTCCGATGAGGCGTGTGACCTCTTGAATCTGCCATTGATTGGTATCAAAGTCTTTTGGGATGATTTCAAGAATTTTTTCAAGATCTCGTTGCGGAATGCCTAGTTTTTTAAGGTTTAATATGGTGGGTTCTCGGAGGTTATCCGATAAATGGAAAATGATAGGATCTACGCTACTTAAGACGTTAAGAAAAGATCTGTTTTGTGAACCAGAAACATGAATCTGAATCATTTTATGATCAATAGTAATGCCAGGCGCTTTCTCCTTTTTAGTTGTTGATTTGGCGAGTATCTCTAATGCCTTCATGATCCGTTTATCACGATCAATTAGGAGTTCGTGCATTTGATCAGCATTTGCTGCGTTGGCGATGACTTGGATTTCTTGTTCGTAGTCTGCAAGGATTGGGTTTGACTCTTGGCCAAAACAAAGGCATAGCGTTGAGAAAAGTAAGCAAAGATAAACAGAGTTTTTTTGAAGCATAAACTCTCCTTGGTTTTTTGTGTTGTTCGGATGAACCACAACGTAATAAGTGCCTGAATGATTTCAGGAACCCGAAGGACAGATGCTTGAGACAAAGATATGAAAAGAGCTGAAAATCTAACTAAGCTCTTGAGATATAAATGAATGGCGTGTAAAGAAAAATAAAAAGGTCAAGGAATGGTGTGAATTTCTCATGTTACAGGAAGGTGGTCAAGCTGGAATTTAGAGGGTTGCCGGATAATAGAATTTTGGAAACGGTGTGGAACCCTTTAGCGATGGGTTATCCTTTGTATGTTTTGGGTTTGCTTCTTAATTAAATATCTTCGCTGTTTGATTGAAATGAAGAATTTTAGTGCGTTTTATTGTAGGGCTGTGTGTGCTGATTACGATCTAGATAGCTATTGTGGTTGCAGTTCAACGTTGCGCTGGAAGGGGCTGTGCGGTGACGGCCCGGGTTCAGTGGTGCATTCGCCCTCGAAAAGTCCGTTTTAAGGCCTTTTCGAGGACGATGACGGTTCGCTAACGAACCCAGCGGTTTGCTCTGGGTTCGTCGTATTACCCGTGGGTGCGTTCGAATTCCTGCATGAAGTCGACCAAGGCCTGCACGCCTGCTTCCGGCATGGCGTTGTAGAGGCTGGCGCGCATGCCGCCGACCGAGCGGTGGCCCTTGAGGTTAACCAGGCCGGCGTCGGCCGCTTGTTTGAGGAAGGTATCGTTGAGGCCGTCGTCGGCCAACAGGAAGGGGATGTTCATCAGGCTGCGGTGCGGCTCGGCGACGGTGGCGCGGAAAAACGCCGATTGGTCGAGGGTGTTGTAGAGCAGGGCCGCTTTGCGGCGGTTGAGCGCTTCGATGGCGGGGACACCGCCTTGGTCTTCCAGCCAGGCGAAGACCAGACCGGCCAGGTAAATCGCGTAGCAGGGCGGTGTGTTGTGGCAACTGTCGGCTTTGGCGTGAATCGCATAATCCAGCATCGACGGCGTGTTTGCCGGCGCCTTGCCAACCAGGTCGCGGTGCACGATGACGATGGTTAAACCGCTGGGCCCGGCGTTTTTCTGGGCGCCGGCGTAGATCAAACCGAATTGGTTGATGTCGTAGGCCTGCGAGAGGATGTTGGACGACATGTCGGCCACTAGGGTTGTGCTCTCGTAGTGTGGCATGTTGCTGAAGGCGGTGCCGTAGATGGTGTTGTTGCTGGTGATGTGCACGTAATCACAGGCGGACGGTAAGCTGTCAGGCAGCTCCGGCAGGTAGCTGAAGCCGGCGTCGGCCGAACTGGCGATTTCTACCACTTCGCCCACTTTGCGCGCTTCGACCATGGCTTTTTTGGACCAACTGCCGGTGTTGATGTAGGCGGCGCGCCTGTGTTGGGTCATGAGGTTGACCGGTACCATCGAAAATTGGGTGTAGGCGCCACCCTGTAAAAACAGCACGTGATAGTCGTCGGGAATGGCCATCAAGCGACGCAAGCGTGTTTTGGTATCGGCCAGGATGTCCGTGAACATTTTGGAACGGTGACTCATTTCGAGCACGGACATGCCGTGTTCGCGATGTTCGACCATTTCTTCGGCTGCTTGTTGTAGGACAGAAACGGGAAAAACAGAAGGACCGGCGGAAAAGTTGTAAACCCTCGACATAAAACGAGCCTCCACGGGGATTTGAAAGACACACAAAGTGCGCCGTCATGGGGTCAGGCGGCGGTTGACGAGAACACAAACGGATGCTGGATTGAGAACAAGAAACCAAAACGGCGGCATACGGACCTAAGGTTTTTTCTTTTTGACCAAACTTTTAATGAGATCGAGTTGGGAGGCATTAATCGACTTGGCGGCGGCTTTACGGTTTTCGTCTTCAATCGCCAAGTAAATTTCCTTGCGGTGGATGGTGACGTGACGAGGCGCGCTAATGCCGATCTTCACCGTATCCCGACCGATGGAAATAATTTTAATCTCGATATCCGAGCCGATGACAATGCCGTCATCTTTTTTACGCGAGAAAACTAACATTAATGCCTCAATCCTTGAATACCTTGACGCGGAGTAACTCGGGCGAGCCCTCAACCACCACTTGCAAACCCTTGCGGGTTTCGTGATTAATGACAATGGGCGCTAACAGGTTGGCGGTCATGTCGCGCGCGTTATCGGGGATGACTACCAACACATACATATGGACGGCCTCAACCGGTCCGTTGCCGAGGCCTTTCATGTGATCGTCGTTGAGCTGAATCTGGTAATCCGGGTCGATCATGGCCGGTTCCAACATCATCAGGGAAATGTAGGGTTTGTCGCACGCCTGCAGCCATTTGACCGGATCGGTTTCTTCCGCCTCAATGATGGTGTAGCGATGGATGCCGCGCAGGCCGGGAATGCCGCGATCAAATGTGTAAATGGTGGATTCGGCGATTTCGATGTCACCGAAAGTAATCGAAGGTATTTTGAGCACCAAATACTCCGTTGGTTGGAATTGGGGGTCAAGGTCCGGGTGACGGTGTTTGCTGAAACCCAAGCTGCGTGACATGCGTGGCCGGCTTAGCCATAACCACCACGAATGATCGCGTTTCTCAGGTACCAAAACCGCGCTTAACGGCGCTCGCGGCGGCTGCCGGACCGTGACTTTCTATTGATGGCATCGGTTTCAGAACCAATATCATAACCCGACGTCGATGATTTCGTCAGCGCTATTTCCAATGCGATCTTTCACCTCATCTGGTCGGGGCGATGAAATCGCGCAAAGGGTTGGCCAAAGCAGCGGCCTTCAGCCGAGTACGGCGCGTAATGTTACGAGCTGTTGCAGCCCAACAGATTGTGCGCTTTCGCCGCTAAGAATCGCTTACTCAGGTTTTAACGCTCGATTAAAGCAAACCTTTGCTTTTGATATCCAAGTAGCGATTGATCATGGCAATTGGTAGCTCGGGCGGGGTGGTGTCCAAGCAGTTGATGTTACGCGAGCGCAACTGCTCAATGGCCGCCTTGCGGGTGTTGCGATAGTGGAAGGCGGCGGCCAGGTTGAGCCCGTCTTCGAACGTTAAAATGGATTCTTCGCCAATTTGGTCCAACACTTTTTCACGCATCGAGGCGACCAAGACCAAGTGTTTGCGCCTCAGTAATTGCACCGCTTGAATGAGCTCCTCGTCGTCTTCGTCGCGCAGGTTGGTGACGATGATGATTAGGGTGCGTTTGCGAACGAAGCGCAGCACCTCTTCAGCAATGCCTTCGAAATCACTGGTCTCCAGTCCTGGCTGAATGTCGTAAACGGTGTTCAAAATGAGGTTTAGCTGGGGCGCACCCTTGCGCGGCGAGAGCCGCCGGCGGTGGCCGCTAAAGGTCATCAGGCCGACGGCATCGCCGTGTTTCAAGGCGACGTGCGTCATCAACAAAATGGCATTGAGCGCGTGGTCGAAATGACTGAGTAAGTCGTCCTGAGCGCGCATGCTCTGTCCACAATCCATGAGAAACAAAACCTGTTGGTTGCGCTCGTCTTGGTACTCGCGTGCGATCAATTTACGCATGCGTGAGGAGGCCTTCCAATCAATTTGGCGCAGTGGGTCGCCTGGCACGTATTCGCGCATTTGGTGAAACTCGCGCCCTTCGCCGCGACGTTGGCGGCGATGCACGCCCAAGCTGCGCAGGCGTTGGTTGGTGGCCATGAGCGCGTAATGGGCGACATCCTGAAAGTTGGGGTAGACGCGCAGCGGTTCGGGCAGGGGCACCTTCACGACGCGTTTCCACAGGCGCCAGGGCGAATGAATAATCAACAAACAGTTTTCAAACGCCAGATTCCCGCGATGCAGCGGCCGCATTTGGTACACCGCCTCATGCCAACTATCGCCCGCCAGGTTTAGCGGCGCGTCTTCCATGTAGCGGTGTTCGCTTTCATGGGGCGGGACATCGCGGAAAACGAGCGAAATGTCGCGCACGCCGGGGTTCTCCAGCCGATAGGTGACCGGGGTCCAAAGGCCGACCGGCAGCACGTTGCTAACTTTGCGGCTGACGCGCGGCAGCGGCAAGGTCCATAGCCCGCGCAAATCGAGCAGCAAAAGCAAGAGGACGGCGCCGAGGGCAAAGGTCCAAAGCGGCCGCCAATCGGGGAAGGCGGTAACGGCGCCGGCCGCACAAGCGAGCACGGCAAAAAGGCGCACGGTGTGCTGGGTTGGTTTCATAAGCGCGGTGCTTCCACGTGTTTGAGGATTTGGGCCAGCAAGTTCTCGGGTGTTTGCCCTTCAATCTCCATGTCGGGGGTCATGACAATCCGGTGACCTAAGGCTGGGACGGCGACGGCTTTGAGATCGTCGGGTGTGACGAAATTGCGTTCTTGTAAAAGGGCATAGGCGCGTGCGGCACGCAATAAACTAATGCCGCCGCGTGGGCCGGAACCAACGGCAATGCCGGCCCAGTCACGTGTGGTGCGCACCAGTTTGACGGCATACTCGAGCACGCGGCGGTCGACCTGGACTTTGGCGGTGAACTGCTGCAGCTTGGCCAAGCCTTCGGCGTCGGTGACGGCGGTGATTTTGGAGAGGTCGAAGGCCTCGCCGACTTTGCCGGAAACGACTTGGTCGACCAGGTTAAATTCGTCTTGCTCCTCGGGATAACGAATCTGAATTTTGAGGAGGAAGCGGTCGAGTTGGGCTTCGGGAAGGGGATAGGTTCCCTCTTGTTCAACTGGGTTCTGGGTGGCCAGGGTCATGAACGGCGCCGGCAGTTTCAGTGTTTGCCCTTCCAGGGTGACCTGGTGTTCTTGCATTGCCTCCAAAAGGGCGGCCTGGGTTTTGGCGGGGGCGCGGTTGATTTCGTCGGCCAGCAGGATTTGCGTAAAAATGGGGCCGCGGCGCACCTTGAATTGGGCTTGTTGCATGTCGTACATGACGTGACCCATGACATCGCTGGGCATCAGGTCGGGGGTGAACTGAATGCGGGCGTGGCGGCCGCTGAACGTTTTGGCAAGGGCGCGCACCAGAAGCGTTTTACCCAGACCAGGGACACCTTCGATCAACACGTGCCCGCCGGCCAGTAAGCCGACCAGGACTTGGTCGATGACGTCTTCCTGACCGACAATTACCTTCTGAATCTCGGTCTTAATTGCCTGGACCAAGTTGGCGGCTGCGTTTAAGGCGCCGTCGTAGGCATTGGGCGCAGGCGCAGGCGCAGGCGCGGGCGCGGGCGGTGCGACAGCGGCGGGGTCTGGCTGGGGCGGCGCCGGCCGCTGCGGCGGGATGATGGGCTCGTTCATAAAGCTCTCCTAATGGTTTCCAAATCGATGATGCGGAGCAGTAATTCGCGTTCGTTGTGCGGTGAGGTGCGGCGCAGCGCGTCGGCAACCCGTGCCTGGTCCAGTTCGCTTTGCTCGGCTAAAAAGCGGTAGATTTCTTCTTCGGTGGCATCGTGAAGCCCGGGGTGACGGCGGGCCAGGTCGTGGTGCAGTTCTTGGCGAACCGCTTCGGACAACACGAAGGCGCGCTTGCGTGTCCATAAAAAGCGACCGATATGTTCGATGTGTTCGCTTAACCGGCGGCGGATCGGTTCGGGATCCGGTTGGACGGCGTGTTCACGGTAACCGTGACGCCAGCAGAAGACCATCGAGACCAAGAACAGGGAAATCACCAGGGGTAAACCGCGGCCAAATAGGTGGCGCCAAATTGAAGCGTACTGGGAACCGTAAACAATCCAAGCGCTTTTGACGGAATCCCCGTGCAGGGTGGCCAGTTCCCAGAGCATCCAGGCGTTGTCGTGGCGGGTCATGGGGTCGTTGTACATGAAGCTGTCGTCGGCCACGGCACAGATGATGCCTTCTCCATAATAGGCCGCGGCGATGCGGTATTGACCGTCGGATCCGGTATAGAAACAAAGGTCGTCCGCACTGTTCGCACCAATTTGAATTTGGTTGTCCAACTCAATTTCGGTGACCAAGCCGGATGTCCAATTACTGCGTGTCAGGCCGGTGTTTTGGTCTTCTTCCTCGTGACGAAACAGGCCGACCTTGCCCAGAATGGGGTCGTCTTTTCCTTCACCCCAACCGGTTTCAGTCTTCACGACAAGCAGGCCGCCGGCGGCGACCCAGGCCAGCAGTTGCTTGTTGTAATCGGGCGGGAGATTGACCCGTTCCCCATAGAGAAAGATGATCGCGCTGCCCTCGGGTAACGGGCGGTTGCGGTCGAGGTTTTGAAGTGTTTCGGTGTTCACCAGTCGGTGATTGAGGAACATTTCGGCCACGTAATAGCGGTTGGACTGGGCTTCTAAAGATTTGCCCCTTTGGTAGGTGTAGGTTTCGTATCTAAAAAGAAAGAAAAAGAGTGCGACCAGGCTGAGCAAGAAACAAAACAAGCCAATCAGCACCATTTTGCTGTTGTCTTTCATGGTTGCGCCTCCTGCCAGTGGCGATCGTAGTCCTGGCAGATACGCTCGAAGCGCTCATCGCTGGGGATTTTGTGACCGTAGGCGAGGTTTATCCAGGTTTGCGTCAACACTTTGAAATCGCCCGCCATGTTTGCCGGTGCTTGTTTCTTGACCTCGGCCAGAACTTCGCCCTCGGTACTGCACTCAGCGATATCCACCATCTTGCCGTCAATCATGAACGCAATGGCGCCGCGAAACAGCAGGCTTAAGGCGCGGCGATGGAGACCCTCGCGCCAAGCTTCGCGGGCGCTGTCCAAAATGCGCGGCGGTAATTGTTCGCTGTCGACGAGAAAACCCGATTGGGCTTCTTGGCGCAAATCAACGTCCGGGGTGGTGGCGCCGCCGACCGCGCGCAATTGGGAACCGGCCCCGGCGCGAATCAGAAGGAAAATCAGGAGGACCACAAAGATGAGGATGGCCACGATGATGGTGTTGGTGAGGAGGTTGCCGATGAGGCCGGGGGGGGCAAAGGTGGGATCGATTATGTCACTGGTGTCTTCTTCGTCTTGCCAGCGGTAAACGAAACGGCCGCGTTCCTCGGTTTTATTGAAATTTTCGTCCTTGGCGACGAGGTCCTGAACCTCTTGCCGTGTTTTGAGCAGAACGCCGTCGGCATTGCCTTCCGCGTCGTCGCTTTGCCAGGCGGTGCTGAGTGTGGCGATCGCGAGTGGTGACGGTACCGCCGCCGCCAAGGTGGACGGGACCAGCAGGAGCAAAAGTAAGGGGGCGAGTTGTTGTAGGCGGGCGGCCGCTTTTTTGAAAATGATGCGCAAGTCCCAGCCTTCAATAATGGTGCGGTTGTTGAGATAAAGCGAAAAACAGCAGCCGACGAAATAAGGTTCAAGGAATAACACAACCAGGTAATAAACGGCACTGACGGCCAGGATGATTTGCTGCTCGGTCATGATGTCGATGACGTGGGTATTGAGGCCGAAAGGCATCATGGCGTTGATAAAGAGAAGGGCGCCTGGTACCAATAACAACCATTCGGTCACGAAAAAAAGCGCCGTGACCAGCAATAACGGCGTGAACAGGCGCTGACTGAGAGCGTTAAGGCGTTTGCCGCGCTGCTCTTTGTCGGCATGCTCCAAATCGCTGACGGCCAGTAAAAGCACGCGTTGCGGGCTGAGGCGACGCCAGGTAAGCGCGGAAAACCAAGGCGATTGCCAGGTAGTCCGCCAATGGGATAGCGCGTCGGCCGTGCTGGGTTTGTTGCCAAAGGTGGCGTGGCCGAGCACAAAAAGTAAGGGGCGATCTAGCAGCGGTTTAAGCCACCAAAAAAGCAAAAACGCCAAGAACGGATACTGAAAAAAGACGGCGTTTAGTAGGAGCCAAGTGACGGTGACGCTAATTAGCCAGGGCAGAAAGTAAGCCTTTCGCCAAGCGCGACTTAGCAGCAGGCCCAAATCGATTGCCACCCAGGTGGTACGCGGCCGTACCGCCAGTGAAAGTCGGTCAAGATCCATAGGACCTCCCCGCCAGGGCCAAATAGGCGAAGACGCCCGCCCAGGTGATCGCGGCGATCGTGTATTTCAAGGGCGCGTAAAAGTGGATTGGTGAATAAAAGGCTTCGATAAAGGCGGCGATCAGCAGAAACAGCGTCATGCCGTAGACAATCGGCAGGGCGCGCTCGCCTGCTTGGCGCAGGGCTTCGCGTCGGCTCAGGGCGCCGGGAGCAATGAACGCCAAACCGACGCGGAAGCCGGCGACGCCGGCAAGGACAATGGCGGTCAGCTCAAAGGCGCCGTGGGTGCAGACAAACGAGAAGAAGTTTTCAGAATAGGGCATTTGACTGAGATGCCCGAAGATGGTGCCGATGAAGAAGCCGTTAAACAGCATGATTAAAATGCTGCCGATACCAAGGAATACCCCGCCGGCAAAGGTTCGAAAGGCAATGCTGATGTTGTTGAAGATGTAGTGACCAAACATGGCGAAGCGCGAGGCGGCTGATTGTTCAACTTTATCGGCATTGCGGTACATTTCTTCGACCTGAACAATTTGTTCACGCGGGAGGACGTTGTAGACCAACTCGGGGTCGATATAAAGGAGGATCATCATGGCGATGAAGGGTCCGTAGAAGATGAGGTTGCACCACCAAAAGAGTTGGGCTTCGGCGCGAACGGCGCGCGGGAAATCCCAGGACACCAAACGCCAGAGACCGTAAAGGCCGCGGCTGTTCGGCCGGTAAAAGAGTTGGTGACCGCGCGTGGTTAATTGGTTGAGTTGGTCGACGAGTTGCGTGCTGTAGTGGCGGTCGGCGGCCAGCGATAAGTGTTTGCAGATTTGGCGATAGCTGCGGTCGAAGTTCTCGATATCGCCATCGCCGATTTGGCCGGTTTCGATGCGGTCCAAGGTGTTTTCGAACACCATCCACGTGTTTTGATTGCGTTTCTCGAACTGTTCCTGTTTCAACGGCGCCCTCCCGCCAGCCATGCGGCTATGCCATATAGTGTTTCGCGGGTGCTGCGGCCTTTGGTTCGATTGAGCACATCTAAGTTTTGGGCAAGCTCGTCACTGAGTGCCTTGGGAATGATCTCTTTGCGCTCGCTAAACGAGATAAGGGCGCGCTGTTCCTCCAAGGTGAGTGGGAAGGGGGGCGGTTCCGGGATCAAATTGGCGGTGGCGGTGGTGCTGCCGACCGGCTGCGGCACATAAACGACGAGGGTACCGGCGACGAGGTCGCCAAAGCGCTGGAATTGGTTGGTGTTGAGGACGGCGAGAAAACCGAAGAAGTAACCAAAAGGGAGGAAATCAGCGGTGCGCATGAGGTTGCGTAAGAGCGACTGCCCCATTGAAATCGGTGTGCCGCGTGCATCGAGAACTCTCAAGCCAAGCCATTTTTTACCAGGTGTTTGACCTTTGCGATAGACCTCAAAGAAGACATGGTAAAACCACTGCATGAGAAATACGAAGATCAGTGTGAGACCGGTCGCGACCTCGCCGAGAACCAAGCCTGAGATGCTTATGGCCGTGAATACGATGGTGCTGATGATGCCCTGAAGCAAAAAGTCGATCAAAATGGCGCCGGCGCGGACGAAAGGTCCGGCACTTTCGAAATAAATTCGCACACCTTCCGGCGTCTCGATGGCAAAAGATGAGTCGGTTTTTTTTAGGGGTTTGCTGGAATCACTCACCAATCGGAATCCTTTCGGGAACGGCTGTGTGATAGTCGGTATCGGCTTGTCAGGGCGTGGAACTCTGGCAAAAAGGGCCGGGGTCGGCTTGATGACACCCTTTTCTTCGGGCAGTTGACCTTTTTTCCTGAGTCTTGATGGTAAAAAGCAGCCACCGACCGCTATCCATCAAAGCGCGAACGGCGCGCCAATCCGACGGGGAAATTTTATAGAAAGTGGGATTTTTATGGGTGCCGCTCTTCAATTTATTTCATCTAAGCACTTTAGCTAAAGGGGTTGTGCGATATTTAGATGCTCCGACAGCGTCATTTGTAACACGTTTTTATTGATGGGTTTGAAAATGACTTGTTTGATGCCGGCATCTTCGAGGTGTTGCACGTTGGGATTCTCGTTGGGGGTGGTCATAAGAATCACCGTTGGTGGCTGCTTCACCGGCGCCATGCGGATGCGGCGCGCCAGCTCGGTCCCGTCGCACTCCGGCATATTGAGATCGGTTAACACCAAGTCGGGACATGTCGTTGGCAGCGCTTCCAAGGCATCGGGCGGATGATGGAAACTCTGTACTTGGAAGCCGAGCTTCTTGATGAGCCGGGAAACCATCGCCAAGATGGTGCGCGAATCGTCGACCACGAAAATGAGGGGTGCCTGGTTGGCTTCGGCCTCTACTTCGACCTCGGTTTTGGGTTCGTCGGCCTGGTCATGGGTCGTTTCAAGCGTGTCGTCGTTAAGGCCGAGCGCATCGGCGGCGATCTTGGCGGTATGTGGATGTGGGTAGCGACTGAGCAGGGTTAGGGCCGCGCGCGCGTGCGGGTTCTCGGCACAGAGCAAGGCTTCCGCCCACAACGGCAGCCAAGCCGGGCGCATGCAGCGAATCAGCGTTTGGTTCCACTTCTGCAGTTGGGCTTCGCGCGGCAACATCGCCATAATGTGGAACAACACCTCGGCTTCTTCCTGGCTAAGACCGCCGATGATCTCGCTCAACGTATCCGGCTCGCGGTACAACTTGGCCGAAGCCAAGCGGTAGACATTGGGGCGGAAAAGACGATGGTCTTTGCTGAGGAGGGTGAGGACCAGCGGGAAGCCGTCTTTGAAAGTCAGGTCGTTGAGGTCGGAGAGCAGCGTCTCAGAAACCGCTTGGGAGGCCTTGGGTAAACGCTCAAACAGAAAACGGACGCGCTCCCAATTTCCTTGCCGCAACTGGTCATTGATTAGCTTGAGAAGCGAGCGCCCGTGTGAATCCATGCTGCCGTCCGTTTCGGTCTCGGTTTAATTGGCGCCGGTAAACTTTTGCCGACGCGATAAGGTGAATGTTTCTATCAGCCTATCAAATTGCGAGACTGAGCGGTGAAAATTGGCCTAGGAGATCAGCCAGATGTGACCCGGCGAGCACGTTCGCCGTCCGCGAAATCTTTTTGGGGGTAGGGATCGTTGGTCCAAGCGCCCAGGATTTTCGGTATAACAGATCCTATCGGTCGGCAATTCGACAAACCTATACTTTTCGGCCCAGAGTCGCGGGGTCTTCCATTCATGGGTTCGCGATTCTAAGGGTGTGATGCCGGCTTCGCTCGAACCCTCGATGGGCACTCGGGAGGTGCCGGCGTCTGGGCCGCACCGGCGCGGATCATTTTCAAGGCGTTGGGGTGTCATGGCGAAATCAGGGTTTGCCGATGGCGTACAAGGCGTCCTTGCCGCGCAACAACAAGAGCCTGCCGGCGAAGGCGGGAGAAGCCGAGATCGGGGTCGCCAGTTTGTTTTGAGCTTTTAGCTGGAATTTTTTGCCGATCGGCACCACGCTGACAACGCCGTCCATGGCGGTGAGGTAAAGATGGCCGTCGGCCAATACCGGCGAGGCACGGTGGCGCTGGTTGTGGGTGCGTTCACGGTAGTAAAGCTCGCCGCTGGTCGCGTCGCTGCAGGTCAGTATGCCTTTTTCACTACAGAGGTACACCAAACCCGCGTGAATCAACGGCGAGGGCACATCGGGGGTGCCGCTGTCCTGTTTCCAAGCTTGGAACTTGGCCTGGCCGGTAATATCGCCGCGTGCCGTCAGCGGTTTGAGCGCCAGCACCGGGCCGCCTTTGGCGGACGGCACCACCAGCAGGTCGCCGGCGGCGGCCGGTGTCGCCACAAACCGATAAAACGGATTGTACTGATCTTTCTGCAGGCCGCCACAGCGCCAAATCTCCGCGCCGCTTTCGGGATGGTGCCCGCTGACCACATCACTGCCGTGCACAATCAACTGCCGTTGTGCGCCGTGACCGAGGAACAACGGAGAGGCGTAACTGTGACGCGATTCCTGCTTGGCGAGGCTGGGTCGGGCCACGCGCCATTGTTCGCGGCCGGTGCTTTTGTCAAAGGCGACCACGATTTGTGCATTGTCGTGCAGCAGCGGCAGGTAAAGGCTTTGCCCGTCAATGAGCGGGGAGTTGGCGACGCCGAAATAGATACCGAACCGACCGTACTCGGCCTGAACATCCACCCGCCACTGTTGCTCGCCCGCAAAATCGTAGGCGGCCAAGGTACCGGTCCCAAAAAAAACATAGACGCGCTTACCGTCAGTCATCGGGGACGGTGCGGCGTGGTTGCTTTCGCCCTGGCGGTAATCGCGATTGCCCTGATCGACGGTTTGGCGCCACAGGATCTCGCCCTTGCGGTTCAAAGCGATCAGCACCAAATCGTCACCGGCGCTGCTGGTGAGGAAAATGGTGTCGCCCCAAACAATCGGCGTCGACGGGGCGGGGCCTGGCAACGGGGTTCGCCAGGCAATCTGGGTCTTTTGGTCCCAGCTTGTCGCCACACCTTTGGCGGCCGCGATGCCGTTGTGGTTTGGCCCGCGCCAATGCGGCCAGTTTTCCGCCGCCGTGACCGGAAGCCATGCGGTTACCAAGAGAATGAAAAGAAGTGTCCGGGCCAAGGCGTTCATATCGATCTCCCGTCGTGGCCGCGATCAGCGCCGCTTGAGACGTGTTCGACTCAGGTGCGAAGGGTGGTGAACGGCCGCTGCAAACATTGTGATGCTGCATCATAACGCGAAGCCGGCGGTGTACAGGATTCATGCTGATTCGCGCGGTTGGCTCTCGCCGGTGTTTTTTGGGCTGTCACGGCTTGATCGCTTTGCTTCAACGGCGCTCATCATCGTTTAGCAACCCGCGAATGAGTTGCGCGACTTCCTCGGCGCCGCCCATTTTTTCCAGCGCCTCGCGACGGTCACGGCCGGGGATCGGTGCCAAATCGTCGGCGACCACGTCGTGTTTGGGTCGTGGTATGAGCTGTGCCGGTTTGGCTTTGGGGCGTTGCTTTTTTTTGAACCAGGAAAACAGAGCACACCTACCTTGGCGCGAATCGGGCCTCATTCCTTCTTTTCGGTTGCCTGCCGAGGCAACATAACGCCAATTGCATGGTGGGCCCACTTTGCGGTTCGGTTTCGCGATGGAAGTCGGTTAAAATCAGTCGTTGTTTCACAGAGTTGGGAGATCTTTATGTTTTCATCGGCGGCGTTTTTGTCCGGCTCGGCCTTGTTTCCAGTGAGCGCGATGTCCCGCGCTTGGTTTGTCAATGTGGCGCAAGTAGAGGGCTTGGACGGTCCGATCTTGCCTATTTTGGTGCTCATCGGTTTGTTGCTCAATTTTTGCGTTTTGTTGGCCATTTGGTTGCGGCTGGGGGAACGTACGCAGGTGGCAGAGACCCAAGCCCCGCCGGCACCGCAAGTGGATGCGGACGCGCAACGCGCACAAGCAGCGGCGCACAGCAAGCAACTCGATCAAGTAATCGAACTGCTCGACATGATTAACGACAACGGCAACCTCAATACGGATTTCTTGCTCGAGGCGCTGCAGGGTGGCCGATCAGCGGCGAGTACGACCCCGCGCGAAACCCCCGGTCGTGCTAGTAGCGCTAAGGCGGCTGCACCGAAAGCGGCTGCACCCAAGCCGGTTGCACCCAAGCCGGCGGCGCAAGCGACGGCCGCGACGACGGAACCCGAGGCGGTGCCTGAAGTCGAAGCGCCCATGCCGGATGAGCCATTGGAGCAGGCGTTTTTCTTACTTGAAACGCGCGATCAGGACTATTCTGGTCGCCTGGACGAAGCCATTCGCTTGTTTCGCGGTGAGCTCAACACGGTTAACGCCGGCCGTGCCCAAACTGGTTTGTCCGAGGCCTTTTTTTGGTTGGGTGACGTAGCAACGGAAAAGCGCGATGAGAAGAAGTACCACGGCGAAGGCGTCACCCACGGCGAAAAATCGGTGCGTTTATCGCCCGATGCGATTGAGGCGCATTTTTGGTATGCGGCCAATATGGGCGCGCATGGTGTCGCGAACGGCATCATGTCCAGTTTGGGTTACCTAGATCCGCTGCAAAAACACGGCAACATCTCGTTGGAGATGGACCGTGACTTCTTCTTTGCCGCACCTTTGCGCCTGATGGGGCGTTTCTACCACCAGGTTCCCGGTTTTCTGGTTCGGGGCAATCCCACCAAGCAAGCTGACGACATGCTGCGTGAGGCGGTCGAACGCGGCGGTGAATTCTTCCTAAACCACCTATACCTTGCCGAATTTCTGCGGGACAATCGCGGCAAAAAAGAGGCCCGCCAACTGCTGGAAGGCATCCTGGACCAACAGCCGACAGTTTACCCCAACTACCAAAAAAACGTGCTTGCCGAGTGCCGCAAGTTGATGCGCCGGCTTTAGCGCCGATCGCGACCGGCCTGCGCTCGTTCGGCCGGACTTTTTTAATCGTGCTCCCGGAGGCCGGGGAATGGTTTCGAGCGGGTAAACCATGCCGTACTCAGGCTCTGATCGTGCTGAATCTTGGTCGATACTGTTGCTAAGTATCGCTCTTTCTTGATCTAAGGTCGGGCGTTTGCATGAGGATCGAGGTCGTTGTCGCCGAGCTAGAGCTTCTTGACGAGACGGTGTTTTCGAAGAAAAGTGAAAAAAATGTTTTTGTGTAAATGGCTTGTTTGTTTGGTTCTTGACGGCTCAAGGTGAGGTTGTCGGTTTTTCGCGTGAGCCAATTCTTACGTTTTTTTCGAATTGAGTAATAAGAGGAGCCACAACCACTTTTGGTTTTTGTACCAATTTTGTGATCCCTCCTATTGATGCAACGCCCGGGAGGGTTTCCACCACTGGAGACCCTCCCACCCGCGCCTTTTCTGGGTGTTCGGTTTTCGTTGAGACCGTCATTTTTCGCGGGGGTTGTCCTAGTTGCTCAATGGATGGGTCTGTTGCCGTCTTGCGCCCGACCCCTCCGGGCCTTCCGGTTGTCATGGCTCTTTCGGAATTCGTTCCGTTAATTCATGACAAGCTCCATGTGTTTCACATGTGAGGAAGGGCGTACCATGAGTGCCTGTTTGGTCGCTGATGCTCCCGTTGCCACCATTCGTAAAATCGACATAGGTCCTCCCGAAGCCGAAACGGTGGGTGCCTTATGTCGGCGCTGGTCACAAGGCGACCTGCGTGCCATGGAAACCATGTTTGAGGCGAGCTACGACGATTTGATGCTTATTGCCGAGCGCAAGTTGGAAAAAGAACGTCGCTTGCGTCATTTATCAGCGGCCTGTTTGCTCAGCGAAACCTTTATCCGTTTTCGCTGTCGTCGGCCTTTCTATTTTGAGTCCTATGCTCATTTTTGCAACATTGCCGCGCGCCAGATGTCGCAGGTCCTCATCGATCAAATCCGCGAATACGTGGCTGCCAAGCGGGGTGGTCCCGAGCGCGATGAGATTTGTTCCTTGTGCGAAGAGATATACAGTTTCGGCGAGATGGGTCTGATGGTAGATCAGTTGCACATGGCGCTGCGTGAAATGGCGCGGAGCGAGCCGCGCCAAGCCGAGCTGGTGTATTTACGCTTCTTCTGCGGTTGCACGATTGAGGAAGCGGCCCAATTGATGATGTTATCGGTATCGACGCTCAAACGCGAATGGATTCAGGCACGTGATTGGCTTGTGCGTCAGGTTGGCCGCGGCTAAGAGCACGGCCTGTCGCCGGCTCACCAATCGCGGTGGGATCCGGTGAAATGGGCTTTGGGACGAATCAAGCGGCCTGTTTGGCGTTGTTCCATGGCGTGGGCGCACCAGCCGACGGTTCGCCCCAGGGCAAACAAAGGGGTAAAGGCATCGCTTGAAAAACCGACGATGTGCAGCAATAGTGCCGTATAAAACTCGACGTTGGTGTAGAGCCTGCGGTGGGGTTTGTGTTCGGCCAGCAAACGCAACGCGGTGGTTTCGACAGCCGTCGCCAGATCGTAAAGGTCGCGGTCGGCGCCCGCCGCCGCCAGGGCCCGTGCGGCGCGACCCAACACCTCGGCCCGTGGATCGCGTACTTTGTAGACACGGTGACCAAAACCCATAATGCGTTCGCCCGCCGCCAGTTTGGCCTTCAAATAAGCCTCCGCGTTTTCCGCTTTGCCGATGTCGAAGACCATGTCGAGCGCGGGGCCTGGCGCGCCGCCGTGCAGGGGTCCCTTGAGTGCGCCGATGGCGCCGGTGACCGCCGAAACCATGTCGGATTCGGTTGACACAATGACACGTGCGGTAAAGGTTGACGCATTGAGGCCGTGATCAATGACGGTGTTCCAGTAGGTCTCCAGGGCGCGGGCTTTGGCGGGGTCGGGTGTTTCGCCGTGCAGCATCCACAGAAAGTTGGCGGCATGGCCCAAGTCCTCACGCGGTGCCACGGCTTCGCGATCCGCGCGTGCGCGCAAGTAAGCGGCCAAGATCGTGGGTAACGCGGCGGTGATGCGTTGGGCGGCGCGTACGCTGTCCGCTTGTTGTTCGGCGTCCAAAGTCAATGCGGCGGCACCCATGCGCAAGGCGTCCATCGGCGCGACACCGTTGCGGGCGGCGCGGGCGGCGGCGGCCAGAATCGCGTCGTCAACGGTACGTTGGCGCGCCCAATCGGCGGCGAAGGCCTGGGTTTCCTCGGCGTTGGGACGGCGGCCGTACCAAAACAAAAAAGCGGCTTCTTCAAAGCGGGCGGCGTGCGCAAAGGCTTCCAGCGGGTAGCCGCGCAACAGCAGAACGCCCTTGAGGCCGTCGACAAAACTAAGCGCCGTTTCGCAGGCGACGACGTTTTCCAGGCCGGGTGCAATCGTAGGGGAAGCGGTAGCAGTCATTAAAAACTCCTTGGAACTGGGGAATAGGCGGCGAACGCGGCGGTTAGGGCGCGTCGGCGCGGGCTGTTCGTATTGTTGTTTGATTGATTGGTGTTGTCAATATTGATTAAGCAATCAATATGTTAAGTTGTCGTCAAGCTGTCTTCGCGCTTGCGTGCCGGGACCTGGGCTGGTTGAATAGCGCTATGACGCAACCCGACCCCCAACTGCTCACCAGCCAACAAGCCGCCGAATTACTCGATATCAGTTTGCCAACCTTGTATGCCTATGTTTCGCGCGGTTTGCTGCAGTCGCAAAACGACGGTGGTGGACGTCGCAAGTTATATGCGCGCCAACAGGTTGAAGCGTTAAAGGCCAAGCGCGATCTGCGCCGCGATCCGGCCAAGGCGGTGACTCAATCCCTGCAATGGGGTGCGCCGCTGCTTGATTCGGCGGTGACCCTTATCCGCGACGGCCGGTTTTATTACCGTGGTCGCGATGCTTGCCGCTTGGCACGTTCAATGACGTTTGAGGCTTTGGCGTCGTGGCTGTGGACCGAAATGCTGGGCGAACCGTTGGCGCTGGACTGGACGCCCTTCGATTTGGCGGCCGGTAACCAGAGTCTCAACGCCGATTGGCACACGCTTCATCCCTGTGACCGGCTGCAATTGCAAACGCGCTGGGTGGCCGCCGCCGACGCGGTGCCGCTGCAAGGCAAGACACGGGGTATGGTGCGTCGCGTCGCGCGTTTATTGGCCACTTGGACCGATGTGCCGCTTTTGTCGCCGTCGCCACCGTCCATTGCCGCACGTCTGGCACATACCTGGGGCTTGCCGGCGGACCGCGTGGCGCCGCTGCTCAACGGGGTGTTAATTCTCTGTGCCGATCACGAACTCAATATTTCTTCCTTCAGTGCGCGTTGTGTGGCTTCGGCAGGGACCGGCGTTTACGAAGTCGTAAGCGCGGGTTTGGCGGCGTTGCGTGGGGTCCATCATGGTGGCCATGCCGACCGAGTTGAGGCCTTGCTCCACGATTTGATGCAGCGCGACGACGACGAGGCTGAGCGTGAAATCCAGGATCGCCTCAATCGCGGCGAAGATGTTCCTGGTTTTTCGCACCCCTTTTATCCCGCCGGTGACCCGCGTTTCACCACCATCCGCGCGCTGGTGCTCGAGCATGCCGACGACGCCGCGGCCGCTCGTGCACTGCACCGCATTGAGCTGTGCCGGCGTTATACCGAAGAACCGCCGACGCTGGACTCCGGGTTGGCCTTGGTTTCGGCTGCGCTCGGCTTACCGCGCCACAGCGCTTGGCTGTTGTTTGCCTTGGGTCGCACGGTTGGCTGGGTCGCTCATGCGGTTGAGCAGGTGCAACAGGGGCGTTTTATTAGGCCACGCGCCAATTATGTCGGCCCGCCGTTGCGCGACGATTAAGCGCGGCTTGCTTTCGCCGCGCCTTGTCAAAGGCGCACAATCGCCTTTTGACCTTTGTGTCCTTTTCTGCGAAAGTGAACATCCGTTATTAGCATGTTGCATTTATCACCCAAAGGAGTTGTCCATGGCCAAAGTGTGTATCATCGGTGCCCACAACACGGCGTTCGGCGCCTTCGTCGAAAAGAACCGTGAAACCGGTGAAATCAAAGACACCAAATCCTTTTACGAACTCATTGTTGAAGCAGGGCGCGGTGCCATCGCCGATGCCGGCCTCGAAGCCGCGGATATCGACGCGGTTTGGTTGGGCAGTTGTTCGCCCTCCAAATTTGTGAACCAGGAACACGTTGCTCCACTGGCGGTTGAAATCGCACCGGAAGCACTGCGTTTCAAACCCATGACCCGTACCGAAGGGGCCTGTGCCTCGAGCTCGGTTGCCCTGTACAACGCCATGTACGCGGTTGAATCAGGCCGTTTTAAAAACGTTCTGGTGCTGGGTGTGGAGAAAATGAACCTGCTCGATACCAAAGGTGTGACGCATGCCTTGGCCTGCTCCTCTTATTGGCCGTCCGAGGGCAGTCGCGGTATGACTTTTCCCGGTCTGTTCGCCGAGTTGGCCAAAAGCTACTTCGCCCACTACCAGTTCGACGAAGACACCTACCGCAAAATGTTGGCGCACGTTTCGGCGCTGGCTTACCGCAACGGCGTCAAAAACCCGCTGGCCCATTTTGGCCCTGGCGGCTTGCCGGAAAAACGCGGTCTGTTGACGGCGGAAGCCATTTTGGCGCTGCCGCTCGAAGGTCGCGGTGCCAATCCCTTGATTGCGCCGCCCCTGCGTTTGCACGATTGCTCGTTGGTTTCCGACGGGGCCGCCGCCGTGGTGATCTCGGCCGGCGATCACGCCAAAACGATTAGCAAAAAAGCAGTGGAGATTGCGGGTATCGGCCACGCGGTCGAGCGCAGTGCCCTGGAAAATCGCGCCAACCTGTTTGATTTAGAAGGTGCCAAACACGCGGTTGACCTGGCTTTCAAGGAAGCCGGCGTTACCATTGGCGATGTTGGCCTGGTGGAAGTTCACGACTGTTTCACCATCAATCAAATCCTCTGTACCGAGGCCTTGGGCTTGAGTGAGGACGGCCGCGGTGGTTTTGACTACATCGACGGCCGTTTCAGCCACGAGGACGATTGCCCCGTCAACCTGTCCGGCGGCCTGAAAGCCAAAGGTCACCCGGTCGGCGCTACCGGCGTTTCGATGCACGCCCTGACCTACAAGCAGTTGGTCGGTGAAGCGATTGGCCAAACGCGCGCCAAGGGCACGCCCGAAATCGGCGTGGTTCTGAACGTCGGCGGTGCGGCTGTTAGCAACTGCGCCACGGTTTTACGTCGCGTTTAGGGCGCGGCGGCGGAGCCCTGGCGGGCTCCGCTTACCGGCGACAGACATCGGTTAACCGATGCGGGCCAAGGCTTTTTCCATGCGTATCAAGGGATGGCCGGCGACTTCGTCGGCTTCGCCGCTATGCTCAAAGCCCATATTTTCGTAATAGTCGACCAGGTGACCGTGCGCGGTGAGCCACGCGCGCCGCATAGCCGCTTCTTCGGCCCATGCCAGCAGGCCTTCGATCACCATTTTACCGAGCCCTTTGCCACGGTATTGCGGCAGCACCGCGATGCGCGATAAGTCCGCCCAACTTTCGGGTTCCTCGCGCCAGCGTCCGGTGGCGGCGGGTTGATCGTTGGCAAACACCAGCACGTGCATACTGCGCACATCCCAGCCGTCGTTATCGACTTCTTCGGGGATCCCTTGCTCAACCACAAATACTTCGTGGCGCAAATCTTTGGCAAGGACAAGGTGGTCCGGTCGCGTCACGCGCACCAGATGAAATTCGACGGAGGCCTGGTTCATAGGATTAACTCCTTGTCAGCGTTCAAGGATCGGGCCTCGATCCTTGTTGAAATAAACCGCAATGGCGCTACTGATGAGGTGGGCGATCCGGTCGACATTTTCGCGGATGAGCCCCTCCGGGCCGAGAACCGGCTTGCGACAGAGGCGGTCTTCAAAGCGCCAAACCAAGTCCTTGCGGATTTCAATAGCGAGCGAACTCAAGCGGTTGGGTGAGAGCCGGAAATCGGTGAGGATTTCGCGGCGATTGGCGTGCAAAAACTGTTCGATTTCACAGTAGGCACGTTGTGCGGCGCGGAACAGGCGCAACTGGTTTTTGGGCGGTTCACGGTACATGTGCAGGTAACTGCGCAGCATCTCGCTCTGCGTGCCGCGTAAGTTGGTATCCATGAGCATTTCCCACACCAGTTGGTAGGGTGGCAGGCCGCGTTTATGGGGGAAACGAACCTCAAACTGTTCGCGCAGGAATGAAAAGAAAGTCCAAATTTGGCCACGTACCTCAAAGCTACCGTCGGGTAATAGGTACGGGTAATTGAGGCCGACACCGAGCCCGTTTTTCTCAAGCGTCAGCGACAAACGTGCGGTGAGGCGGCGGTCGGCGGTGAATTCGGCCAATTCATCGATAAACAGGCGATCAAAAAGACCGTAGGGCATCCGTGTTTTGGCCTGAAAACTGAGCGCGCGATAAATCATACTGATTTCCGGACGCATGGTGCCAGGTCCGTTGTGACCGTCGCCTGGGTTGTGGGTGTCGTAGGTGTGAACGCTGAGGATTAACAATTTGCCCGGTGCCAACTGCTCGTAGTAACGCGAGGTTTGGTCGTAACAACGTTGCAGCAGGCTCGTTTTTTCCTCGTGATCGAGAAAATAGGAAAAGGGATAGTTGATGGCGTAGCGGTCGAGGTGACCGGCGTCCGGCGGCGTCATACCGGGGAAACGGCCAAAGTCCATCAGGGCGCGCGCCACGTTCACGCGCAGGTAACCTTTCAGGTTCAAGTACTGCACCAACCGCTCGGCGATCTGACAGGTACCCCAGTCTTTTTCGGTGTAGTAAGTGTTGGCCAGAATTTCGTCGATGTTGTCGGGGCCACGCTGCACCAAACTGTTGTAGAAGCGAGCCGGGACCGTGTCGCCGCCGTGGATGGCGTGAATCAGGCACCGGTCTCGATAGCGGCGGTCGATGTTTAGATCGGGGTCCTCGGGTGGCTGGTGGTTTGCGACAAATTCATAGGGTTCAAAACTGTCGCTGATATGCAGCCGATCATGGATATCAGGCGCCATGCAGGCTCCTTTCTATGGATCGCGCACAAACGCGTTGAGGCAAACCTTCGCATTATACCCGAAACCTCGGCGCCTCGCGTTGTTGCGGTTTGGGCTGAAAAAAGCCGTTGCGCCGCGCACTGGCGCTGTTGCCTGTATAATCCTCACCGATAAAGGGAGGCGCCGACATGCGGCTGATTTTAAGTCGAAAAGGTTTTGATTCGTCGGCAGGCGGTTGTGCCAACGCTTTGACCGCCGACGATCGCTTGGTTCCGTTCCCGATTCCCGACGCTGATGCGCCGCTGTGTTACGCCGACCTACGCCACGATACGCTCGATCTTGCCGCCATGATTGAAGCGCTGACCGGCGGTAAAGTTAGCGGGCGGGACGGTGCTCACCTCGATCCCGACCTTGAGGCCGGCGCCTTGGCGCAGCGTCCGCGTGGGTGGCGGCCGCTGTTTGGGCAGTGCGGCGCGGCGCAGAGCCATTTGCAGAACCACGGCGTCGCGGTCGGCGACTTATTTTTATTCTACAGTTGGTTCCGGCGCGTGCGCGACACGCCGGATGGGCCGCGATTCGATCCGCGCGCCGGCGACGAACACATCCTTTATGGCTGGTTTCAGGTCGGTTCGGTTTTCAACTTAGACACCAAACCAACGGCACGTTGCGCGGGTTTGGCGCAACACCCGCATCGTTTCGGGCGTCGCCCGGCGCCGAATGTGGTCTATCGCGCATCATCGCGCTTGGTTTTACCGGGTTTAGCCGGCACAATGCCGGGGGCGGGGCAGTGGTCGACACGGCGCCCCGACCGGGTTCTCACCGAACCTGGCCGATCCCGCAGTAGCTGGATTTTGCCAGGCTGGTTTGATCCCACTGGACGCGCGAGCTGTTTGTCTTATCACCACGACCGCAACCGCTGGCAGCGGGTCGGTGACCGCGTGCGATTGAAAAATGTCTTTCGTGGTCAAGAATTCGTGCTGCAGTGTGACGATTACCCTGAGGTCTTTGCTTGGTTGGCCCAACTCTTTGCCCCTTGAACCGACCTCTGTGAACCAAAGTCCGCTTCGCTCACGCGTCCTTCAGTAGGGAATTCGCGGCGTCATGCCGTGGCAATAGCGGTTTCAGACTGTTGCCAAACCCTCGATCTTTGGAAGTAGAGGATGTTATGAATCTTTTTAAATGGATGCCGGCCGCGATCCTCGTGGTTTGCGGCATGGTCGGTACCTTAACGGCCGACGACGGCCTCAAGATGCCGCATGTGCGTTATCAACTCGATAACGGCCTTAACGTTATTCTGTATCAAGACGATTCGATCCCAATGGTCGCCGTCAACATGTGGTACCACGTCGGTAGCGGTCACGAAAAACTGGGTCGTACCGGCTTCGCTCACCTGTTTGAGCATATTTTATTCGAGGGTTCGAAGAACGTTCCCGAGGGTAACTTCGACATTTGGCTCGAAGAAATTGGCGGTAACAACAACGGTTCCACCACCACTGATCGCACCAACTACTACGAGATCCTGCCTAAACACGCTTTGGAGCTGGCCTTGTTCCTCGAGTCCGATCGCATGGGTTTCTTGCTGGAGGCCATGAGTCAGGCCAAGTTGGACGGCCAGCGCGACGTCGTTAAAAACGAGCGCCGCCAGCGTTACGAAAACACGCCCTACGGTATGGTTTTCCCGACCATGATGGAAATGCTTTACCCCAAGGGTCATCCTTATTCCTGGCCGACAATCGGTTACATGGAAGATCTCGATGCGGCTTCGCTGGACGACGTTAAAGCCTTTTTTCAAACCTACTACGGTCCCAACAACGCCAGCCTGGTGATTGCCGGCGACATCGAGATCGACGCGACCAAAGCCCTGGTTGCCAAGTGGTTTGCCGATATCCCGCGCGGCAATCCCGTGCCGCCGCTTGGTTCGGTTGGCGCGCGCATCGACGCTGAAAAACGCCGCGTGCTTGAAGACGACGTGCAGTTAGAACGGGTGACCATGGCCTGGCACACACCGCCCGCCTTTGGTCCCGGTGAGGCCACCTTTGAAATTATGAGTGCCCTTTTGGCCGGTGGTAAAAACTCTCGTCTCTACAAGCGTTTGGTTTACGACCTCCAAATCGCCCAACAGGTTTCTGCCTTTCACTGGACCAAGCTGCAGGGCTGCGACTTTGTGATTTCCGCAACCGCCCGCGCCGGCGTTTCCGCCGCCGAATTGGAAAAAGTCATTGATGAAGAGTTGGAAAAACTCAAAAAAGAAGCACCCAGCGCCGCTGAAGTGCAGCGCGTGGTGAACGTGAGTCGTGCCGAAACTCTGGCCGGCCTGCAAGATCTCGAGAGCATTGCCGATGCGCTTAACCGGTTCTTTTTCTACACCGGCAACCCCGATTACCTGGGTGAATGGCTCGGTGCCTTGTCACATGTTGAGCCCGAAGATCTTTCCGCCATGGCGCAAACTTACTTGCGTAAAGACGGCCGCATCGTGATCACGGTGGTGCCGCGTGAGAAAAAAGCCGCAACCGAAGGGGGTAAGCCATGAGCCGGTTCATTCGTATTTTTTCCATTCTTGTGGTCGTCACCCTGTTGGGCTCGGTCACCGTCGGTGCGGTTGATCGCAGCAAACCCGAGCTGGGTGAAGCGCAACCCTTCACTGCCAAACCAGTGCAGCAGTTTAAACTGAGCAACGGTCTGCCGGTCTACTTCTATGCCAAACCCGGCCTGCCGCTGGTAAGCCTCAAAACCTGGATTGGCACCGGCGCCGCCCACGAGACAGCGGGCCAATACGGTCTTGCCGCCTTGACGGCCACGTTGATGTCGGAAGGTGCGGGCGGCCGCGACGCTTTAGCATTGGCCGAGGCGCTTGAAATGCTCGGAGCGAAGCTGAACGTCGACAGCACCGATCACTCGATTGTCGCAGGTCTAAACACCACTGTTGCCCATTTGGCCGCCGCCGGTGAAATTTACCGCGACGTCCTGCTGAAACCCGATTTCCCCGAAGCGGAAATCAACCGGGCTAAGGAAAGTCGTCTCAATCGCATGCTGCAAGTGTACGACAATCCCTACGCCATCGGCATGAGTGTGTTTTTCAACCAGGTCTACGGTGACAAGCACCCCTACGGTCGTCTCGACACCATGGGCTGGCAGGATTTCCAGGGGCTAACCCGAGATCACTTAACCGCCTTTCACCAAACCCACGTGCACGCGGGTAATATGGCCGTGGTGGTGGCGGGCGCGATTGACGCGACCACGCTGAAAGCTGAATTGGAGAAGTTGTTTGGACAGGTGCCGGCAAAGAAAGCCGTGGCTGAGCCGACCTACAAACCTCTCAAGCCGGCCAAACGCCGCCTGCTGTTGGTGGATAAGCCAGGTGCCGCTCAGTCCTTTATCGGCATCGGTCACCTGGGTGTCGCGCTCGACGACAAGGACTACGTCGCGGTGAAGGTCATGAACACCATTTTGGGTGGTTCTTTCGCGAGTCGTCTCAACCAAAACATCCGCGAAGAGCACGGCTACGCCTACAACGCGTCATCGCACTTTATCGATCGTGCGGCCGTCGGCCCGTTTTTGGCATTGTCGAATGTGCAAACGGACGCCACCGCGCCCGCTGTGAAAGAATTCTTTAACGAATTTGAGCGCATGACCAAAGACGTCACCGAAAGCGATGTGGCTCGTGCCAAGAACTATCTGATGCTGGGTTATCCCTCGGCATTCGGGGCGGTTGATCAGATCAGCGATCTGTATTCGGACCTACTCGACGATGGGCGCCCCTTGTCCGTCCCCGAGCACTACACGCAAGCGGTGGCGGCGGTAACCTTGGCCGACGTGCAACGCGTTGCCAAGAAATTCCTGCAACCCAAAAACATGCTGGTGGTGGTCGTGGGCGACCGCGCCAAGGTTGAGAAAGAGCTGAAAGCTTTGAAAATGGGTAAGTTAACCATTCAAAGTATCGAGCAAGCGCTGGGCGAAAAACCCAAAAAAGGCGCTTCGTAAAAACGCGTCGGCGAGCATTCAGGTGCTCGCCGTTTTTTTCCGGGGCCGCCAAAGGCTGACCGTCACGCAAATACGCGTTGGAATCCAGGACGGTATAGTTAGTTTATCTTGTTGGTTTTGTTGGGGTTGAGATGTTGCGGGCGGCACATCTTGTGCACCTGCTATAGTGGTCGCAGCCCAAAAGTTGTCAGTGAATCTCATTCTCGGAGCCACTGACGCCGGCTTTTTATCCCTTTGCCAAATTCTCTTTCGGTTTCACCGGACCACCTTGTCTTCAGTTGATTTGTTTGGGTTGAGATTTTGGAGCGGTGCCATTTTACCGGCCCAGGATGTGATATCCGGCCGGTTTATTTGTGCCCGGAAATTGGGAGACGGCCATGGGTGTGTTTGCCACCTTGCTCTTTCAATGATCACGAGCTGCAGGATGGATGAACCCGCTTTTGGCGTTATTGTTTATCAATCAATTCATGTGATCCATGTAAAACATGGCACACCTACCGGCGTCTGTTTCAAATGCGATGCACGGTAGGCCATGGTCCCGTTTCCCGGGCAAGATGGAATAGGTGGAGGCCTTCATGGCAAAGTGGCTGTTCGAGCTGGATGAGGATGTCCTTATTTGTAAAGATCCCGCCGGTCGGCAACGCGCCAAAGTTTCGTTCGAGGAAGAAGATTACGCAAGTTTGCTTAAGTGGTCTTGCGACCGCTGGATTGCAGTTGAAGAACAACGCAGTATCGGCCGCTCTGTTTATCATTGGTTGAGTGAACTTCCCGAGCTCGAGGGTATGTTCGAGCAAGCTTGTCGCGAAGGTCTGTTGTTGCGCGTTTGCAGTCATGGGCCGCTCGGCAAGGTGCCGTGGGAATTGGCCCACGACGGCCGTCACTTTTTGTGTGCCCAGTTGGATCCTACTTTTTTCCCAATTCGGCGTGCCATGGTCGGTGCACACCCGCCGTTTTCGCCACCGAACCGCGCCGCGCGCTTGGTGATGGTTGCGTTTGATCCCTTTCCGCCACGCGACGCCGAAGAAGCCGATGCTGACTACGCCAACACCGATTACCTCGATTTGCTGTCGCAGGAAGAAGAATTAGTGCTGGAGGCGCTGGTCGACCTGACCATGGAGGTTCAGGTTGAAGACAGCGGCAATTTGGCGCTCATTAATGAAGCCCTGCACGATGTGAACAGCCACTACTTCGAGATCGTTCACTTGCGCGGCCGTTTTGTATTTGACGGTGCGCAGGCTTGTTTGATCAGCGAACACCACGACGGCTCGATTCAGTACGCACGCGACTCACGCTTGATGTTGTCGTTGGCGCCCAAGATGCCGCGCTTGTTCGTTTTAATTGGTTACGACACCGGCGATGCCGAAGAGGAAGCGGCCCTGCAAGCGATGGCGCGCGACTTGGTTGGGCAAGGTGCTCCGGCGGTGTTAACCTGGCTGCGTCCGGTTGGTGACCCGAGTGTGCGCATCGCCTGTTCCGAGCTGTACCGCAATTTATCCGAGGGTTTATCTTTGGCCGATGCGGTCCAGCACGTGCGCGCCCTGTTGGCGGCATCCGATATTGCCGGCTGGCACGGGCTCCTTTTGCACAGCGACCAGACGGAACCCGAACCGCTGGCGCGACCTTTGGGTCAGGCTGCACGATGCCGACCCGGTGTGCCCAGTGCGGCCGTGATGTTTGCGCCCGCCGGCAGCAAATCAACCGTTTGCCCTTTGCCGATGTTTGTCGGCCGCCGTGCCGACATTCAGTTGACCCTTAACTTACTGCGAAAGCAAGAAGACGGCTGCGCCAAGTATCAGGGTTTGGTTTTGAGCGGAGAGCCGGGCATTGGTAAAAGCAGCTTGTCCGCGCGTATCCGCGAGCGTCTGTTCGATGATCGCACCGTGGTTTTGCAGGGGCCGCTCAGCGAAGGCTCGTTGATTCGCGGGTTAAACGACGCCTTAAACGCGCCGCGCGCCGCTGAAATTCTCGACAATGACGAAGACTCGCTGTTTGATCGCCTGGAGATGTTGTTGCTCGAGGTGATGGAGCCCAACGCGGCCGTGATCACCTTTGAAGATTTTGAAGTTAACGGCATGCGGGATGAAAGTGGTTTTTACCAACTGGACGATCATGGATTTCTGGTGCTTAAACCCGAACCGGCACGGATTTTTAATATTGTGACCCAGGTTGTGGCGCAAACCATTTGTGCGACGCGGATTTTGGTGACCTGTCGTTTTCCAGTTACCGCTGAAAGTGTGCCCGACGCCTTAGCGCTTTATCGGCTCGGTGCCCTGGAGCGCGCCGATGTACTCAAGAAGTTACGCCAAGTGCCCATCTTGGGCAAACGCGGTTGCGGTGACCCCGTTATCGCGCGCCAAGCGGTGGCCGTCAGCGGCGGCAATCCCAAGTTACTCGAACTGTGCGGCGTTGTTGTCAGCGGTCCACAGCGCCGAGTTTGGCGTCAGAGTTTTGTGGTGCGCTTCCTGGACGAGTTGGCCAAGGTCCCGCAAGAGCGGCGACTGGATCGCGCTTGGGTCTTACTGCTGGAAGTTGTGTCACCGGAAGCGCGTAAGCTGTTGGGTTATTTGGTGCTGATCCAAGTGCCGGTGACCTGTGAAACGCTTTACGCGGTGGTGGGTGACACGATTAACCAGTGTCACCTCAACAGTTTGCTCGAAATTTGTTTGGTTTCGGTTTCCGCCGGTACCGTTGGCGATGCCGACCGCTACTTTGTGGCGCCGGGCGTTGGCGAGGTCATGGGTAATTTGCGTGAAGATTGGGACGCGGTGCGGGAGATGAAGGTGCGCGCGGCCCGTTCTCTGTATCGTGCTAGTTGGGATATCGACAACGCGCGTCAATTGGCCCAAGCGCGCGAGGCTTACCGTTTGGCACAAGTCGGCCGGGAAAACGAGTTGGCGGTGGCCTGTGGCTTATCGCTTGCTGAAGCCTTGGTCAGCCGCTCGCGCTTCGTCGAAGCCGGCCACATTTGTGGCGAACTGGTCGCCGGCTTTGGTGAAAGTTATTCGGTCTTGCGCGAATGGGCGCGCGCCGAACTGGCCTTGGGTCGTACCGATTCCGCTACCCAAAAGTTACAGCGTGCCCGCCAGTGGGCGGTCAGCCATCCCGGTACCACTCAGGACCACGAGGAACCGTCGCGCTGTATGGAAGCGCGTGAGGCGCCAGGCGGGACACCTTGCCGCGATGCCCTGGATCAGGCGCTGGCGATGTTGGAGGAAGCGCTGCCGGTGTACGAGGATCCCTATGCCGTGTGCGGTGTGCCCGAAGAGACGCGCTGCGAGACCGCTTCTCATTACTCGTTGGGCCTAATTTTGTCCAATCAGGGCCGCTGTCGTGAGGCGGCCGAACACCTGCGACGGGCGTTGGTCAAGGCACGCAAGATGGGTGATTTAGCCTGTCAGGCAACCGTCCACTTGGAACTGGGTGATTTGGCCATGTTGCGTGGCGAATTCGAAAAAGCTCAGGACGAGATTCAAAACGCCGCCGATTTATGGGAACGACTGGGTTACGCCAAAGGTCAAGCTAAAGCACTCCTGTCGTTGGCGCGCGTGTTGCGCAAAACCGAAGAATGGGAAGAATGCCGAGACATTTTGCCGGAGGCGTTGGCGCTCTCTCGCGAAGAGGCCGACCGGCGCTTGGAAGCCCATGTCCATCGCGAATGGGGTGATGTGCTGCTGGAACAAGGGCGCGCCGATGACGCATTGAAGCACTTTGAGCCGGCGGCGACGCTGTACCAATCCCTGCGTGAGAAACGCTGCTACGGTTTGACCTTGGTCGCGGGCAGCGAAGCCCATCGCTTTTTGGGTCGCAGTGAGCGGGCCGATGCCGATTTGCTCAAAGCGGCCTGGATTCTGGCCGAGGAACGGGCCTGGCGCGACCTGACCGAAACCCTGTTCCTGCTGGGGCGTGGCCGCGATCCACTGAGCAACGACTATTTAGCGCAAGGCGTTTGGCTCAGTTTGCGCATTGGTTTTGACTTGGACCAGCTTCTTCCGCACGGTTACCGTTTGATGGAACGGCTTGGACCGGGTCACGAACTGGCGCGTATGCTGGCGCGTGCTTTGCCGGTGCTGTTGGTGATGTATGGGGATGACCACCCCAAGCAACGCGAGATGCTGAACGAAGCGAGCCGGGTCGTGCTGGCGTTTGTCGGCGCCGACATGATTAATCCCGAAACCTTCACCATGTGGGTAGCCGAACACGGCCTTGAAAACCCGCAGCAGGTATTGGAAAATTTGGATCGCGCCTTGGCGACCTACATTCATCGCGGTGCATGGATTCCCGACCGCGGCTATTTCGACGATCTCAACCGACCTGAATTCTCGATTGGTTACGGCGGTTAAGCCGCTAGAGTCCCGAGGAGGCGCCCCGTGGGTCACGATCCGTCCGCCGGTGTGATGGTTGCCGGTGACGGCACGCGTTTGGATTATCAAGCCTACTACTGTGAGGAAAATGTATGGCGCGCCCTGCAACACCCGCGCTTTGCCGCGGCACAGGTTTTTGCCGTGTTCATTTCCAATCCGACGCGAACCTGTCCGGTCTGGGGGATGCGCGTCAGTGAACGACGCGATCAGCCCGCGCTTTGGGATTACCATGTGGTCTTACTGGAAGTGCGCGCGGGTCGGTCGTTCATTTGGGACTGCGACAGTTTGTTGGGCATGCCCTGCGAGGCGGCGCGATATGTGGCGCAAAGCTTCCGGGTCGGGCTTAAGCCGGAATACCGGCCGCTGTTTCGTCTGGTGCCGGGCGCGCGTTTGTTGGCCGAATTTCACAGCGACCGTCGTCACATGAAAACGGCGGCGAGCCTGCTGGTGACGCCGCCGCCTTGGCCCTGTCCAGGGGACGGAAACCGTTCCAATTTGGCCGAGTATCTCGATATGGCCGACATGGCACTTGGCGCCGTTTACGACCTCGAGGCGTTCTCCGCCCTGGTGTTGGTTCCGTTTCCGTCCTGAGGTGTCTTAGCGGCCGAGAATGCGGTTTAAGAAAGCGTCGTAATCTTCTTCACAGGCTACCGCTTCGTCCAATTCACAGGAAAAACGGGCGCCGCGTTTGCGATACCCAATCATGTAGTTCACCGATTGGCGAAGTTGTTCTTCCAGGCGGCTGTTTTGGTTGAGGAATTCCACCCGGTCGCGAACCCAATCGAGTAGGGTAAAGCCGTCGCTTTCGCGCAGATTGAGATAATTGGCCAGGCCGATGGGGCCCTTCGGGTTTTTGAGCAATTCGACAAAGATGATTTTAATGACTTCAATGCTGCGGTAATAAGTGGCCGCACGCAGCAGGCTGCCGCCGGAAAAGGAGCCGCGTTTTTCGCACTCAAACATGGCGTAGTGTTTGGCAAGCTCAATGCCGTGTTTAACGTGAAGCCGCTCCAGTTCGCGTTGAAACTTGGCGGCGTTGCGCGTGCGAATGGTTTTGCTCAAGGTCTCGGAAATTTCCGGCCAATTAGGATCGCCTTTTAATCCCATTTGTGCGAATGCGGTCGGTGTCAAAACCGACAAGAACAAGATCAAGGACCAAGTCCAACGCAATTGCAATGATGCCTCCCATGGCAAGGACCGTACTAGTGAATCGCTGCGCCCGCATGGTGCGGGGCCGGTAACCGGGGCGACCGTCTGAGCGGCGCGCCAGGGTCGCGTTTCGCGTTCTATCATAATGGTTAGGACAAGTGGCATCATACCTGAGCGGGCGCCGGCCGGCGAGTCAAAAGCAGGGATAACCCGTTGATTTCGTGGGTGACGAGTGGCGGAAGTGTTATTCACGATGGTTTTGCCGGTGGCCGAACGGGTGGCTTGACGTGGCTTCGCGTCTGGTTAATTGGCCGCGTTGGCGGTGCCGTTGGGCGGGTCGGTTTCCTCCAGCAGCACGGCCGCTTCACCGCGCTCGGCAATCAAATCCTCGAGATACCGCAGCAGGCGTTTGCGCCGTTGGTGGAACATGTGGCGTTGCATGGCGTTGAGGTGGGGGCGCAAAACCCGTTCGAAATCCTTTTTCTCCAAAGCGGCGAATCGCTGCCACAGCTCGCGCGGGATTTGCGTCAAGCGCTCGGGTTGCGGCAGGTTGGGATCGGCGCGAAACGTGCGCGTGTGGTCGATGTACCAGAGGTTCCAGCGCGCGTCGTAGAGGTAATTGCCTTCGTGGCGGTCGAAGTTCCACACCAACAGGTCGAAGAAAAGCATTTGTTGCTGCTCGTAGGTTTGACGGTAATCGGCTGGAAGTGAGCGGTTCTTGTCGCGCCGTTTCTTTTCGGTCAGGGCGTCTTCAATCCAAACCTGGAGGCTGCCCTTGCGGCCGCCGTACTCGGCGTAAATCACCGGAGGAATACGATCAATCGCAAGCAGTTGCGCCAAATGATAAGCGGCGACTTCGAATTTGTAACTGTCGAAAAAATACGGGTGCAGATCGCCTTCGACTTTCACATGGCGTTCGTAGCGAAAGAGGTGTCGGAAAATGGCGTTTATCTCGACGCCGTCGCGACGCAGGGTCAGCTTTAGGGGATTGGTGATGCCGCCACCGATGGGTTTCTCGGCGACAACCTCGGCATGTTCCAAGAACTCGAGGTACCAAGCGTGATCTTGTTGGGCTAACACACGCCCTTGACTGTCCCGTAGCACGCGCAAGCCGGGGGTTTCCCGGCCAGGGTCACCGCTTAAGAGCGGACTCAAGCCAAAGCACAAGAGGAAAAAGAGAAGCCCAAGCGCGGGGGAGCGGGTTCGACCGGGGTTGGGTGGTGTATTCATGGGTGCCTTTTCTAAAAATAATCCAACGGCAACGGAGGCCGTAACTGTTCTACGCAAGAAAACCTGCGACGGTTGGATGAAAGGGCGAATTTTCACGTTGGGTTCACGGAAAACGAATTGTTGGGTGGTTTTAACCACCATACCATGTCCGCAGCGAAGCGCCCACCGTGTCGATCCTCGCCGGTGGTGTGCGCTAGATCGCATGCGGGCCCGCCGCATTAAACCGAAAAAACGTTGGTTTGTCCATGCTGGTGGGGACGAAGTGTGTTGGCACGGCCACCTGTGTGATTGACATCATGACCGCGATAGGGTCAGGATGGAGGCCTCCCACGTGTTTCATCGGCCGTTCCATCGGTTGTTCCCGTTCGAGCGCGGCTGTTTCGTCGGCAACGCGGTTATGTCCCGCATGGCTAATTGTCGGTGTCATTCAGTCGTCACAGTGAGCGATTCGGGATGATGCAATCGGGCGCGATGTTGGTGCGAACCGTGGTAGGAAAAGCACGAGCCATCTTGGAACCGAAGGCCGCTTTTTCTCGCCACTTAGCAGCGCCGGCGATGGTTCGGGCGCGCCGCCCAAAGTCGCTCTGATTCGGTATTTACAAAGAGGTGATAAGCATGAAGGTTCGTTGTTTCGGTTTACTGTGTTTGTTGTTGTTGGTCTGCTCGCCATCGGCTTTGGCCGATGATTGGGAAGTGCTGGGTTCGCGTTTGGTCAAAAACCGAGCGGAACGCGATGTGATCGAGGTGACGCGCAAGGAGGGCACCTTCAAAAAAATCAAATTGCGCGTGAAGCGACGGGCGGTTGAGTTCTTCGATGTCAAAATCCATTTTGGGAATGGCGAGGTGATGGACGTTTCGTTGCGGAGCAAGATCAAAGCAGGTGACAGTACGCGCGCCATCGACCTGCCTGGGAAACGCCGTGTCGTCAAAAAGGTTGTTTTTGTCTACAAAACGAAGAGAAATACCGGTAAAAAGCGGGCCGAAGTCGTTCTTTTAGGTCGCTGAAGCAACTGCCGAAGGCCCGCGAACAGTAGGTCTACGGGGCGGCCGCCGCTATCGATGTAAGTTTTCGCCGTGGCCGACCCTCTTTCCCCTCTCTGTTCAGCGCGCGGTTGTATCTCTCTAACACACATTCCAAGGCATGCCTTTTGCATCTTCGTTTGCGCTGATTTGGCCGCACGTCTTTGCGACGTCGTCGGTGTTTTTGCTACTTTTCTTGGGTGGGATTGGTTCATGCGTCACTTGTTTGTTTGCTTCGCGCTGCTTGGGTTGAGCTTTGTCGCGCCGCTCGCGGCTTGGCCGCACGGTGCCAAGGTCGAGGCCAAGGTCGATCAGCAGAGTATGGCCGTCTACGTTGCCGGCAAAGGTGCCTTTCTGACCGTGTCGGTAAAGACACCGCCTGAATTGGATGCAGCGTTGCACATCTACACGGGGTTGCTCGATCGTGGCGCGGCCCTCGACAAGCTCGGAATTGTGCGCGAAAACGAGCGTGCCGCACGCATTCCCTTTGACGCGCTCTCGCCTCATTTTCAAAAGTCGTTTTTGCGCGCGTTGTGGCCCAAGGATCGCTTGGAAGGCGAGTTCTGGTTTCACCAAATCACCCACAAAGGCCGTGAAACCTTGTGGGCGGTGGCGCAGCTTTACACGGGCTCCGGTCAGAACTACCGCGAAATCATGCGCGTCAATCATATGAAAAGCCCCGAGATTGAGGACGGCCTTGTTTTAAAAATTCCTCGCGATTTGCTGCGCCCCATGTTGCAAGTGGGCGCTCATTTACCGCCGACCTCCGTTGACAGCCCAGCGCCGGCGCTCGACGATTTGGTGGAGGCCGGTCTTAAAAAAGCCGCTGGGACCTTGCGGCAGATGGCGCGCGCGGCCGAGCAAACGCAAGCGCCGCCGCCCGCCGCCGCGCCGGCCAAGGAAACCGCACCGGCCAAGGTTCGCGACCCAGGCGGCGACGTCACCGAACGCACCGCGATTGACGAACAGTTGGCCGAGCAAATTGCCTTTCGCCAACAACTGACCTTTGGCAAAGACAGTCAGGGCCGTTACGCGGTTTACGCCCTCAAAGCCGGCGAGGCCATTTACTCCGCTGTGGTGGTGCGCTTCTGCGGGTTGGTTAGTGCCAACGATGTGAACCGCGTGGCCAAGGTCATTATTGAACGCAATCAAATTCGCGACGAGACCGATCTGCCGGTCGGTCGTTTGATTAAAATTCCCTACGACTATCTGGAGCCCGAATTCCGGGCCGCTGATGACGAGGCCTATCTGGCCTGGCAAAGCAACCTCGAAGCCATTGCGCGTATTAAAACCCAATTACGTGTGGCTAACTTAAAGGGGGTTCATGTCATTCTCGACGCCGGTCACGGTGGTCGCGATCCCGGTGCCCACTTCGGTCAAGCTTGGGAAGACGATTTTGTCTACGATGTTTTGTGTCGTGTTAAGGCGCGTTTGGAACGGGAAACCCAGGCCAAGGTTTACCCCACCGTCACCGATCCCAGCATTATGTTCACGCCACAGAATGTGGCGACCTTTCAAATGGATTCCGACGAGTATTTGAATACCAAGCCGCGCTTCGAACTCAACGGACCGACGGTGACCACCGATGGTGTTAACTTGCGTTGGATGTTGGCCAACCACCATTACCAAAATTTGGTCAAAAGCGGTGTGAAGCCGGAAAACATCTTCTTCGCGTCCTTCCATGCCGATTCGCTGCACCGTGGATTGAGCGGCGGCATGGTGTATATTCCCGATGCGCGTGTTTACCCTCGCAAAGTGATTCCCTACCGTAAGTTCACGCGTTACCGCGAGTATGCCGCCAATCGCTTTTCCTTCTCACGGAAGGAGATGCAGCAAGCGCAGGCGCGCAGTTTGCACTTCGCCAAAAACTTTATTACGCGGTCACGGCAATTGGGGGTACCGGTTCACGATCAAAAACCCATTCGTTCATTGATCTATCGCAACCCTACCAAGCCTTTTGTACCGGCGGTGTTAAAGTACAACCGCATTCCAACCAGGGCTTTGATCGAGGTCTGTAACCTCAACAACACGACGGATCGCAAAAACATTGCCAATCCGCGTTTTCGGCAAAAATTGGCTGATACCTTTGTCGAAGCACTCTACATGAGTTACGGCGTGACCTTCGGCGATGACGAGTCTTCGTAAATATTAGGTTTTGATGTGTTAATTGAAGATAATTTTATAAAAAATCAGGTTTCAAAGTAAAGCTCCGCACGCCTAGCGACGATACCGCGAGTATACGACCCCAACATCGCAATCGCGAAGCGCTGCATGATCGCCATGGTCGAGGCGGCTTCATCATCGATTCGGGATTGCGCTAACGGATCTCTGTTGATCCATTGCAACCTGTTTAACCCCTGATCGGCGCGACCTTGAGTCGCAAAGAAGCTGTGGTGCAGTGCATCGTGGCTGAACGCAGACGATCAGTCACCCGCGAGGGTGGTGACCGTCGCTTAGGCGCGACATGTTGTTGCTCGTCGAAGAGCCGTTGATCGCGCATGCTAGAGGTGTCCTATGAAACGGTCGACCCAGAGGCACAACACCCGACGTTGGCTTTTTTCCCTATTGCTTTGTTTCGTTTTCCTACCCGGTCTCAGTCAGGATTTGGACGAATCCGACGATTTGCTTTCGATGAGCCTGGAATCACTGCTGCAGTTAGAAGTGACCTCGGCTTCTAAATTTGCGCAAAACCCACGCGAGGCGCCCAGTGTCATTACGGTCACCACCGCCGAGCAGATTGATCAGTACGGCTGGCAATCGATTAACGATATTTTGTACAAAATGCCAGGTTTTGGACCGGGCCAGGATTTTGATCGGCCGACCGTGCCGACCCGAGGTTTGTTCGACAGTTGGAGCAATAACCACTTGCTGCATCTGGTGGACGGCATTCCCATGAACGGCATTCTTTATGGGACGGCCTACACCTGGGAGATTTCGCCCATTACCAATGCCAAAACGATTGAGGTGATTCGCGGGCCGGGTTCCGCGCTGTACGGTTCCAACGCCACCAACGGTGTGGTTCAGGTCAACACCGTCTCGGCGGCGGACCTTGACAAAAAAGTGGATATCCGTTTGCGCAGCGGCAGTTTTAACACCCAGCAAGCCGATTTGTTGGCGGCCCACGACGGCGAGGAATTCGCCGCCGTCATTTCCTTTTCGGGGTACACGACCAACGGCTGGGAATACGACACGCTCGATGGTTCCGGCCGTTTCGATGCGGCCGGCCAACCGGGTGTTTACCGCAACCGCAACCAACGCGAAAACCTGTATGCGTGGGCTAAAGTTGAAGGGAAGGAGCGTTTTGCCGGTTTTAGCTTTCAGTACCACCAACAGGATTGGGATTTCCAAACCGGTCACGGCTGGTTGTGGTGGGTGCCTGATTTTGAAGAAGACATGAACCAACAGCGCCGGGTTTTTGCTTTGAAATACGCGCCCGAACCGCAGGGCAAACTCTCTCAGGAATACATGGTGCGCTTCGAGCGGCAAGACGTCACTTGGAACCAGCGCTACTATCCGGACGGCGCCTTTGATGATTACTATCCTTCCGGTATGTGGGAATTCCTCGATACGGATGCCGAAGAAGTGTTTGTGCGCATTCAGTTCGGCTACGAATTGGGTCGCAATGCACGCATTCTGGGTGGTTTTGAAGGGGACCGGTTCCTGTACAAGGGCGACACCGAGCACTACTCCAATGTGGACGTAAACGATCCGTTTTTTGCGCCGTTTCCCGGCGACAGAAACACGGCGTTGGGTCCTTGGTTAGCCTACATTCGCGACGAACCGCTGATTAACACCGGTTTCTACGGCCAATTCTCTTCCGGTGACATGATCGCCGAAAACGTTGAAGTGACGGCCGGTGTCCGTTGGGACGAGTCCTCGGTTGATTACTTCCAACTGGGTGAGCCGGGAGAACCTCAAGCCGAGAAGTCCTTGTCGCGGGTCAGCCCGCGTTTGGCGGTCGTTTATACGCTCAACGAAAAAAGCACCCTGAAGCTCATGGGTGGCCGGGCCTTCCGTGCGCCGGTTCCCACCGAGTTGGCGGGGGCCAACACGTTCTCGCTGGCGTCCAATATTGAAGAACTCCAGCCTGAGCTGATTACCACGGTTGAGTTCATGGGCGATTTTATCCTTTCCGACAACATCAACCTGCGGGTGAACTTGTTTGAAACTGAATTCGAAAACCAAATCGCTTACAGCACTGCCAACAACAACCTCAGCACCAACGTCTTTTCTCAAACCACGCGCGGCCTCGAACTGGATCTGGTTTACCAAACCAATCGCTGGGCGGCTTTCGCCAACTTGTCCACAACGGATCGTGTTGACGAACAAGTTCAGGATGAAACCATTGCTCTGGAAGAGGATAACGTGGCTTGGGAAGCCGATACCAAGTTCAACTTTGGGGTGAGCTATACCTCGTCGCGTTGGACGGCGGCGCTGGCCGGCCATCACCACGGTGAGGTCACTCGCCGTCAATCCGATATCGGCGTGCAGGAACTGCCCCTCGGCGTCGGGGTGAGTCTGGACATGGATCAGTACCGTCCGCAAAAGCTGGATTCCTGGCTGACTCTGGATCTCAACCTTAAGTACAAGTTAAGCAAAACCATGACGGTGGGTTTGCGGGCAACCAACTTGCTGGACGAGGACGAGAACTTCCTGGTCAAAACCGGACCGTTCCCATTCGATTACCGGGGTGAAGGGCGCCGCACTGAATTGGTGCTCCGTACCAAGTTCTAGGTTGGGGCAAGCCGCGTGGCTTGCCTGCGACCTGGAAGCGGGAAATTCAGTTGTTCGCGGCGAACCCATTCAGGTTCTAACCATAAGTTTCGATACGCATTGATGACGGTGGCCGGTTGGCGAGGAGCCGACCACCGTTTGCTTTTAATTCTGCAAATAGGCTCGGCATGAAAACTTGCGAAAACGCACGATCCCCACGTTTGAAGGCTCCGGCGGCCGCGTTCGCCTGGTTCTGCCTGCTGATGCCCGCCTTGTGGGCCGACCCGACCCGTTACCGCTTCTACCGCATTACGCCCGATGAGGGGTTGTCACATGCCGTGGTGTATGCCATTGCCCAAGATCCTTTTGGTTTTGTGTGGTTTTCGACGCAGGTCGGCCTAAACCGTTACGATGGTCACGAACTGCGCGCCTACGAGCATCAGCCGGAAAAAAGTGACAGTTTCCCATCGACCAATGCGGGGGTGTTGGCGCCCACCGACAACGGCCACTTTTGGCTGGGTACCTGGGGGTTCGGTCTCATTTACTTTAACCCGCAGCGCGATTCTTTTTCCTTGCCTGACGACGTCATGCTGATGCCCGACGAGATTCGTCGCCAGCGCATTCAGTCGATCTACCTCAAATCATCGCGCTACCTTTGGTTGGGTACCTTTGATGAAGGCGCCTTTTTATTTGAGCCGCGCCGGGGTCGCATTCAACACTTCGTCCACGACCCCAACAACCCCAATAGTCTAAGTCACAATCGGATTTGGGCCATATCCGGGGACAGTGCCGGCCGCATGTGGTTTGCGACCTCGGCCGGGCTCTGTTACCGCGAATCTGGCAAGACGCGGTTTGTGCGCCTGGTCCATGATCCCGACAACAGCGCGACCCTGAGCCACGCCGTCGTCAAGTGTTTGCTGATCGACCAGGCCGGGTTTATATGGGCGGGGACGCGCGACGGCCTCAACCGTATCGATCCCAAGACCCATGCGGTGACGCGTTACTATTTCGGCCACGCCAGTGACGGTCGCCTCGACTACAACGATATTCGCACCATGCTCTTTGATCATGAGGGCCGCCTGTGGTTGGGCACCTACCGCTCGGGGCTGGTGTTGTTTGATCCTAAAACCGACAAACGCGATTACTTCACCAATAACCCGGCCGACCCTCAGAGCTTGAGCAGCAACCGCATTGAAACTCTGTTTCTCGACCGTTCCAATGTGCTGTGGGTTGGGACCAACGGCGGCGGCGTGAACTACGTCAATCTCAATGCCAAAAAGTTCTATCACTACCGGCGCGAGTTCCTGAAAGAAGACACTTTAAGTGGGAATTCGGTATCAGCAATATACGTCGATGACAAAGAAAAGGTCTGGGTTGGCACCGTGACCGCCGGCGTTAATTTAATCGAGCGCAAACGGCAGCGTTTTACCCATTTTAGCCACGATCTGCGCAACTCAAAAACACTGAGCGATAACAACATTCGCGCCATCACAGCGGATCAGCGTGGTCGTCTGTGGGTTGGGACTTACAACGGCGGGGTCAACCGATTGCTCCCCAACCGCAAAGACTTCAAGCGTTACGGACTGGAAAACGGTTTGAGCCACTACCGCATTCGCAGTTTGTACGTCGACCGCGAGGGCACCTTGTGGGTCGGCGGCGACATCGGTTTGGACCGATATGATGCCGGCCGTGATCGCTTTACACGCCGCTTTCCTACCGCCGATAGCGAAGGCAAAACGCGCATGCGTCGCGTTTTTTGCATCGACCAAGACGCCGAGCCGGGTCTGTGGTTGGGGACCGACGACGGTGTCATTCTCCTCCAGCCGGAGCAAAACAGTTTTCGCCAGTTTCGCCACGATCCGAACAACGCAAAAAGCCTGTCCCAGGATCGAATTAACGTGTTTTACCGCGACAGTGCGGATCGGTTTTGGGTTGGGACCCATCAAGGCCTGAATCGGGTCGTTGACCGCGAGCAGGGGGTTTTCACGCGATACGTTGATCCCAAGGGGCCACAATTCAATGTCATTTTCGGCATTCTGGAAGACAATGACGGTCATTTGTGGATCAGTACCACCCGTGGCCTCTCGCGGCTTGATTTGGCGCGTGGCGACTACGAGCACTACGATGTGCACGACGGCTTGCAGGGTTCCACCTTCGTGCAGGGATCCTGCTTCAAAAGCGACCAGGGCGAACTTTTCTTTGGCGGTCGTAACGGTTTTAACTTGTTTCGTGCCGAGGAAATAGGTGGCGACCGTTGGGTACCCCAAATGCAGTTAACCGAGATCAAGGTTTTTAATAAGCCGCTGACATTGGCGGAGCCGCCTTACCTCATGAAGGAAATTTCACTGCTGCCCGACCAAAACATGGTCACTTTTGAGTTTTCCGCCATGGATTTTGTCAATCCCAGCCACAACAGTTATCGCTACAAGTTAGACGGGTTTGACAGCGATTGGATTGACGCCAAACACCAAAATTCGGCGACATACACCAACTTGGATCCCGGCTCTTATGTTTTTCGTGCCAAAGGTGGCAACGCGGCGGGCGTTTGGAGTGAGGATGACATTGAGCTCAAGCTCCAAGTGATTCCGCCATTCTGGAGCAGCCGCAGGGTATTGATCGTGCTGTTGATCGCCCTGTTCACCTTTTTGATATGGCGCTATTTCGAGGCTGAGAAAAATCGAATAACCCTGGAACGGCGCGTGCAGGAACGCACCCATTCCTTGGCGGAGGCCAACCAAAATCTCGCACGTACGGCGGAGGAGTTGAAACAGGCGCAACGGCAGGTCATAGAAACCGCTATTCAAGCGGGCATGGCGGAAATAGCGACCGATGTGTTGCACAACCTCGGCAATGCGCTGAACTCGATTAATGTCAGCGCCACCCAAATATCCGATGAACTCAACGCCCTGCGGCCCGAGCTATTGGGTCGGGTGACTCAATTATTTGCCGCCGATCCTTCGCTGGTGGAAACCTTGGCCGCGCGGGTGCCCAAAGGCGAATTGATTCCCGAGGTGTTGACGCGTTACCACGGTAACATTGTCGGTTTGCAGTGCGCGGTTCGCGAAGAGCTGGCCGTGCTGGAGCACCAAATCGATTTCATCAAGGGCATTGTCCAAGCGCAGGAACGTTATGCCGGCACCGATGATTTCGCACAGCTAGAAGAACTGGTGCCTCTGGTTGAAGATGTCCTGCGTATTTCCGCGCCGATGATGGAGGAACCGCGGATTCTCTTGAAACGCGAATACCTCATTCAGCCCCGCGTGCTGGTTGCCAAAACCAAGCTGCTTCACGTCTTGCGCCATCTGGTGAATAACAGTTGCGAGGCGATGCGCAACCAGGTGAACGAAAAAGAATTGCGTCTGCGCATCTACCCGGCGGATCCGGGTTTTGTGTTTTTGGATGTGTTCGACAACGGCCCCGGTATTCCCAGCCAAGATCGCACCCACATTTTCCAAAACGGCTTCACCACTAAGGAGCGAGCCCGTGGCTTCGGCCTTCATTTCGCCGCCAACGCCATGCGTGAAATGGGCGGTCAGTTGGAGTACCTGCCCACCGAAAAGGGGACCTTGATGCGGCTGATCTTCCCGCGACAGCCGGATGCCGACGACGATCCCAGGGCGGCCGGCTAAACGGTAACGGGCCTTTTGCTCGGCAAACGCGATGGGCGTTCCTGGTTGAGGCATAAAAAAAGCGGAGCTTGTTGCTCCGCTTTGGTTGTGTGGGGGGGCCGTCGGCTACTTCAGGGTTTTGATGTAGGCAATGACGTCCTTCATGGCCTGCTCGTTGGCGAGCGTCATGGCCATGGGTGCCATTTGCATGCCGAACATATCTTTGGGATCGGCGCCGCGAACCTTATCTTTGAAGTTTTTGAGCTGTTGCAGTTGGTACCAATCGGGCAACAAGGTCAATTTTGGCGCGTTCAAGGCTTTGTTGCCTTCCGCTTTTTGACCGTGGCAGGTAGCGCACACGGCGTAAAGGTTTTTACCCTTGGCGGCGTCACCGCCGGTGACCGTGGCTTCGGGTGTCGTCGGCTTCAGGGTTTTGACATATGCAACAACATCCTGAATGGCTTGGTCGTTGGCCAAAGTCATGGCCATGGGGCGCATTTGCGAGCCGAACAGGTCTTTGGGGTTGGTGCCACGTACGCCGGATTTGAAATTTTTGAGCTGGCGCTCCAAGTACCAATCTTCCTGACCGGCAATTTGTGGGGAATTCAGCGCTTTGTTGCCGTGGCCTTCTGCGCCATGGCAGGCAATACAGGTTGCGTACAGCCCTTTGCCTTTGGCGGCGTCGCCACCGGCCCACAGGGTGCTTCCTGTCAGCATCAGCAAACAGATCAACCCGATTGTGAGTTTTTTCATGAATATCCTCTCTTGTGCTTCTAGCTTCCTTAATGGTCCCCGTCGTCGTGAAGATTTTATCGAGAAAGGGACGGAATGAAAAGCAAAGCTCTGGCATATTCAGGGGTTACGGAAAGGAAAAAGCGGCGTTCGCGACGAATATTCGGTTGTTGGTAACGCCGCAATGCGGCCGGCGCCGTTCGACTTTCAATACCGGGCCGGATTTTGCGAGCGAATCAGGTCTGTAAAATATTTGATTTGTTGAATTTAGGGGTTGTTGGTGAGGCGCCGATAGCGCGATTGCGTTTCATTTGCAATCCTGCTGCTGGGCGACCGTGCTTGCTTCCGAAGGATCTCTTGTGGTGAGATGACTTCGACCCATCAGGATTTTTTAATGCGTGCTTTCCCGGACAAGGTGACGCTGAAGCGATGTCGTCGCCCGCCAATCAGGATCGTGGCGCTTGGGTTGTGCCGACAAGGAGATACAGGCTTGAGCGAACTATTGGGGCCGATGGACGACACACGCCAGACCGATATGGCCGGCTTCGTCGCTTTGGTTGCGGTTTATGGCTGTGTCTTGGGTACCAGTCGTTACGATAACGATTTAAGCGCCGGCCTGTTTGGGGTGATGACCCTGTTGTGTGTCCTTCTGGGATGCTTGGTTCAGTATTCCGACGCCGTCATTCGCCGTTTTCGCGACCAGCGTTTGGGTTTGGCGGCTGTTTACTTTGCCGAGATCGCGCTTTGTCTCAAAATCTCCCAAATCGAATTTTCCGGTCGCGATCCCGGCCTGATTTGGTTGTTGGCTATGCCGCCGCTCGTGGCGCTGTGCCTCTTTCGCCTACGCTGGTGGGTGACGTTGCTCGGCATTCTGGGACTGCTTAGCACCGTGCTGTTGGCCAACTTTGACGTCCGTGGTTGGGCCTCGACACAGCGGTTCGCGTTTGAATTGATGCCGCTCTACATTTTTGTTTCGGTGTTTGCGACGGTGATGGCCCGTGAAAGCCAAATGCGACGTGAGAAGGAGGCCCTTGCTGAACAGTTGGCGGCGGCCAACCAACGGTTGCGCGCCTATGCAGCCGAAGCTGAAGCGTGGGCGACCATGCGCGAGCGCAACCGTTTGGCACGCGATATCCACGATTCCCTCGGCCATTACCTAACCGCCGTCAATATGCTGGCCGCCGCTGCTTCGGCCGTGCTGCGCGAGAAACCCGAGCAAAGCATTGCCATGCTGGCGCAAATTCAAAACACGGTGAAACAGGGTTTGCACGAGGTGCGCGGTTCGGTGGCGAGCTTGCGCGAGGATCCCATCGCGGGTAAAACGCCCGCCGAATTTTTGTCGGAACTGGCTGAAGTAACCCGCCGGCAAGGGGCCGAGGTGACGCTTTCCTTTGAGGGTTCGGTGCGGCCGCTTGAACCAGTGCTCAATCAGGTCATCTATCGCGGTGCGCAAGAGAGCTTGACCAACGTGCGCAAATACGCCGAGGCGGACCACGTGTGGCTCACACTGCTTTTCGGCCCTGATACCGTGACCTTTCAGTGTCGTGACGATGGTCGCGGCTGTGACACCTTGACCGGTGGCTTTGGCTTAACCGGTCTGCGCGAGCGCGCTAAAATGGTGGGCGGGACGGTCTCTTTTGAAACGGCGCCCGGCCAAGGGTTCTGTGTCACCTTGACCTGTCCCTATGCCGACGCCGCGCCGACGGAGGAAAACCCGTGATTCGGATCTTGTTAGCTGATGATCAGCCGCTTTTTCGCGAAGGCCTCAAGACCCTGCTGGGCCTGCAAGCCGATTTTCAAGTGGTGGCCGAAGCCGCCGACGGCAATGAGGCGACGGCGCGTTGTCTTGAGACACGGCCGGACGTGGTGCTCATGGATATCAACATGCCGCACCTCAATGGGGTGGCCGCGACCCGTCGGATTAAACAAACTTGCCCGGCCTGCCACATCCTCATGCTGACGACTTTTGACGACGATGAGTCCATTTTTGACGGCTTGCGTGCGGGTGCGGTTGGTTATCTGCTCAAGGATGCCGATGCGGCGACTTTGTTCGACGCGGTGCGTTCGGCGGCACGCGGTGAATCGGTGTTGGCACCATCGGTGGCTTCTAAACTGATCCACGAATACAACCGACTCGCGCAAACGCCCGGGGCGTCGCCGACCGAGTCGACCTCAGCCGGACCGGAAGCGGTGACGGTATCCGCGACGGCGGTTGAACTTTCCAAACGGGAAATGGAGATCCTTTTAGAATTGGCCAAAGGCTCCGGCAACAAGGAAATCGGGGCCGCGCTATTTATTGCGCAAGGTACGGTTAAGAACCACATTACCAACCTCTTCGCCAAATTAGAGGTCAACAGCAGGCTGGCGGCGGTGACCAAGGCACGGGCGCTCGGGCTCATTTCCTAGCGGCCGGGTCACGGGTGACCGTGACCTTTTTCCTAGTCCACAATCGTGACCTTTTCGTGACCGTCGGCCTACAGACGGAACAGCCTGGCCAACCTATCTTTAGAGACATCACAACGGAAACGTCGCCAAGTGCGCGGCGTTCGGAGGTCGTCGATGTTTCGCTTATTTAGTTTTGCCTGGTTCTTTCCTCTTTTACTGTTGCTCGCCGTTTGGCCGGTGCCGCTTGCGTTCGGTGCTGAAACGCTTGCGTCGTTGGAGACGCAACTGACCCGCGACCCGGCCGCCGTTCTGGCGGTTTTAGATCAACCTGGCGCCTTCACCAACGCTGCTGACACGGCCTACCTGCGCAGTAAAGCCTTGCTGCAGATGGGCCAAGCCAAACCCGCGATTGACGCGGCGCGGGCGGCCTTGGCCTTGGATGAAGCTCAAAGCCGTTACCACACCCAATACGCCAAGGCGCTGTTGCAGCGTATTTCCAATGAGCCGATGTTCGCCATGACCAATACCGGTCGTTTCTTGCGCGCGCTCGACAAAGCGATTGAACTGGATCCCACGGACGGCGAGCCGCGGTTGTTTAAAACGATGTTTTATCTCAACGCGCCCGCCATTGCCGGTGGCAGTCGTGCTAAAGCAGAAGCCGAACAACGCGCCATGGCGGCGGTCAGCGAGGTGCATGGATTGTTGGCGCAGCTTGCGTTCCTGAGTGCCGACGACAAACAAGCCGAAGCCGAGCCGATTCACCGTCGTCTCCTGGCATTGGCGCCCGATCATGTCGGTTTTATCTACGGGTTTGGGCGTTATCTCCGCCATGCCGAACGCTACGACGAAGCGCAGACATTTTTGCGTGCCCAGTTGACGCGTTTTCCTGAGGAACCGCGCATTCTTTACGCCCTTGCGGCGGCGCAGATTAGCGGCGGAAAAGCGGTTGAATCAGGGATCAACGGCATGAAGCAATTTATTGCCTTGCAGGCCGCGCACGCCGAGGGACCTGCCGCCGCACACGCCTGGTTCTGGATTGGTAAAGGCTACGAACAGCAGAATCAAAGCGCCCAAGCGCGGCGTGCTTACGAACAATCGCTGGCGCTTAATCCCAAACTCGCCTACGTGCGTGAACGCTTGAACCAATTGGCCGATTAACCGGTATCCGATTCTCGCCACCACCCTGGGTTGTGGCGGATTTCGCGCCGTCACTTTTTCTGGGAGGTGTGCTTTGAACCGTCAGTTTTCACTCAATCGTCGTCAGTTTCTCTCTTTGAGTTCCGGACTCGCCGGGCTGGGTCTGTTACCGCCCGCGCTCGCCGCTAAAACCCTGCCGGCCGCGCAACAGCGTTTGCATCGTGCCGCGCGGCGTGAGGCTGATCGCGTTGGGCGTTTCACCGTGCGTGAGATCGAAGGGACGATCCCCGCCGCGCTGAACGGCAGTGTGTACCGCGTTGCTCCGGGTCAAAACCAAAAGTTCGGTCGCCCGTTGCGGCACTACTTCGACGGTGACGCCTTTCTGTCGGCGTTCCACTTCGAAAAGGGTTCCTGCACCATGCACACTCGGTTCTTGGCGACGCCGGAACGTTTGGCGGAGCAGAAAGCGCAAAAGATGTTGTATCACGAGTTTGGCACGGCGGCGCCGCTGCCGGAGGACCCCTATGGCGACATGCCTGGCTTCAAAAATACGGCCAGTGTGAATGTGATTCATTACGACGGCCGCCTGTTGGCTTTGAGTGAAGGGGGGCCGCCGATTGCGGTGGATGCAAAAACCTTGGCCTACCAAGGACCCTGGCATTTCTACGATACCTTGCCGCGTGGCTCGTCGTTCACCGCGCACCCCAAGTTTGACAGTCGCACCGGGGACGGCTTCGCCTACGGCATTCACCAGGGCACGCCTTTGGCACTGCAAGTCTATCGCATGCGCCCCGACGGCAAGCTCGATATCCTGCATCGCGTGCCTTTACCCCATTACCTCATGATTCACGACTTTGCCGTCACCGATCATTACCTGGTTTTTTGCATTCCGCCGCTGTCGATCGATTTCCCCAAACTGTTTCAAGGTGGCCACACAATTGCCGAGGCGTTGGCGTTCGCAGAACAAACGCCGATGAAGTTGTTGGTGCTGCGTCGCGATGGCAGTGGGCAACCGCTTTGGATCGACGACCGCAACGGCATGATGTTTCACAACGGCAACGCTTTCGAACAAGACGGTGCCTTGCTGTTCGATGCGATTGTTTCGGATGACGATGCGGTGCTGCGGTTGTTGCACAGTGCCGCCAAAGAACAATTGCCGGCGGCGGCCGATAGTTACCTCGTGCGCTTTCGTCTCGATCCGAAGTCGGGTCGTTTGGCGGCCCGCGATACAGTGAGTCGTGGTTTGGAGTTTCCGCGGTATAACGAGCGCCGCGCCGGCACCGACGCCCGCTTTCTTTACGCGGTCGGTGACCACGCCGTAAACCCGATGTTGTCGGGTTGTGTGCTGGCGCTCGACATGCACCGCGGCACCCGTCGCGATGTGCGTTACGAGGCGCATCAAGCTATTGAAGAAGCGGTGTTTGCGCCGCGACCCAATAGTACGGATGAGCAAGACGGCTGGTTGTTGTTGCAGGGATATGACGGTAACCGCGACGAAAACTTTTTCGACATCCTCGAAGCCGTTTCCCTGAAACGTGCGGCGCGTTTGTGGCTAGGTTCAAACGCGCCGCTGGGATTTCACGGCAATTTCGTCGCCGCCGGTTAAAGGGCGCGGCTGGTCGCCGGCGATGTGTTTGGCCACACGCCGCCGGTGATCCTTTTCGCTAAAAAATCTCTTCCAAATCGGTGCCGACGGCGCGGAACTGTTTGGTGGAGAATTTGGCCGGCAGGGTGGCGCTGTCGTATTGGTTGGTGAAGGCTTCCTGTTCGTCGAGATGGTAGAAGGTGTTGGTGAGATGGTTGGCGTTGACTTCAATCACACTGAAGCCGTGAACACCCGAACGGGTGTAATGCATTTGTTTCTCACCGGTTTCGCTGTTGATGACGGGGCTGGCTTCGAGCATTAAGGCTTCCAAGTTTTCAACAAAAACGGCGGTGCCGGGGATTTCGCTAAAGGGGGGACCTTGCGCCAGTTCGCGCATGAATCCTTTGAACGAGGTTGACGACACGCCGGCGACGGTGAACTCAAACACACCGTTACCGTGGTTGGCGGCATGTGAGTTGTGGATGTCGCCCGCGATCATAACGGTGTTGCCGATGCCGTTCGCCGCGAGCGTGCCCAGGAAGGTGGCACGTTTGTTGGGCAAGCCGTCCCACTGATCGATGTTGAGGTAAAAGTTTTGCCGGAACTGGTCGGGCAGGAACTCGATTTTGGAAAGGTCGAGGTTCATCGAGGTCATCGAGGTTGAGTTACCGATGACACGCCAGGCCGTGTCGGACTGGGTCAAGCGGCCTATTAACCAATCTTCTTGGGCGCTGCCCCACACGTTTTCACTGGCGCCCTGGGTCAGTTGGAACAACAGGCCGGCGTAGAGATCGAAGGCCGACTTAACGACAAAGTAACGCGAACCGAGGCCGGAAGGGGAGAACAGGTCTTGTTTCCCCAACATGAAGTAGGCAAAACCGACGGGCAAGCCTTCTTCCTGAATGAGCGGCAAAGGTTGCGGTGAGACTTCGTTAAAGGCGTTGACGATGGCGTTGGCGACAAAGGTGGCGATGTTGCCACTGATGGCGGCGACGGCGCGCGCTTGGGCGTCGGCCTCACTAAAGCCACCGCTCACCATTTGCTGAATCAGCGCGCCGGTGAGCACGGTTTTGTAGAGAGCCATGGCCGGATCGTCGATATTGACATAGGGGAAGAAGTTTTGCGCAACGGCCTCAAAGGGAACACCTTGGTTGGCAAAAACGCCTTCTAGGGTGGCTTGATCGGCGACGACTGCACCGGGGAAGGCATCCTCGGGAATCAAGTGGTCGGGGCGGAAGCTGCGGTAATCGGTGAGCAAAAGGTGCAGGTTGGCGCCGAACTGGAAATCGCGGAAGATACGTGTGTTGGGGTAAAGGGATTCGTCGCCGACGACCAAGTTGCCGTTGCTGTTTAAGCCGAAATCGGCGGGCATGTATTCGGCCCAGACGCGTTCGGCATTGCGTTTGCGCGCGACATCGCTTTCATCGGCGGCTTCGTTGAAATAGGTGCCGTTGACGCCCCAGGAATCGTTGCTGAACTCGTGGTCGTCCCAAATGCAAATCATGGGGAATTGTTCGTGGACGGCCTGCAGGCTGGGGTCGGCGCGGTAGGTTTTGTAGAGATCGCGATAGTTGCTGATGGAGCGCGCGGCCAGGGTTTCGCCGTCGGTGGGAATCGCCGTTTCCGGTTCGCTGAAAGAAACCACACGCCCGCCCAGGTCGTCGGGGGCGTCAAACTGATTGGTGGTCTCGTAAATGTAATCGCCGAGGTGGACGACAAAATCCACATCGCCGATGGTCGAAAGGTATTTCAACGTGTTGTACCAGCGACCGCGATAATCCTGACAGGAGATGAAGGCAAACTTAACATCGGCGTTTTGGTCGGCAAGTGGTGCGGTTTTGGTGCGGCCGGTGCGCGAGGCCAGGGTACCGCTGCCGTTGGTGAAATGGAAACGGTAGTAGTAGGTGTTGTCCGGCGATAAGTTGCTCAGTTTCAGTTTGGCGATATGGTCGTATTGCGGTTGGGCCTGCAGGTTGATTTCGGCAATGATATTCGTCAAGTTCGCGTCTAACCCGATCAGGAGCGTGAGATCGACCGCGGCGTCGGGATCTTCTTGGTTGACGGCCCGCGTCCAAAAAATGACGCTGTCGGGGCGGGGATCACCGCTGGCCACCGATTGAGGAAACGATTCGGGGCTGACCGTGCCGATGGGCGGGATGGGCGGGTCGGGATCGGGATCAATTGGGGAATCGTCATCATCGTCGCTACAGGCCGAAAGCATGCCGACGGTGAGCATGCCCTGCGTGGTCAATTTTACAAACTGGCGACGGTTCATCGCGTGGGGGTTGCGGCTGCCGGTTGGGCGGCGGTTATCGCGAGACATAAAAGGCTCCTTGTACTAAGTCAAACGACCCGATCGGCTCGGTGGGTGGGTCGCGGGAAAAGGGCGGCGCCCGTTGGCATAACCGTGGTGTGTAGGCCTGCCCGGTTTCCGTTTCATGTCGCATCATAACGGACTTGGGCGCTACAGGTATGACCAGTTGGTTAAAAACGGAAGTAGGACAACGCCTGGGGCGGCGCGGTGGGCGGATGCGCGACCCTCGAGAGACGCTGCTTGCCGCATTTTTGAGTTGGCACTCATTTACAGACTGGTACTTTAACCCGAAGCAGGCTGAAATAAAGCCCCTAATCGTGCCTTCTCTGAAAATTCCGTCCGGTCGGCATTTTTAATGTGACCGGCGTACCTTCGCGGTAAATTTTGCCGAACCGCCGGCCAACAGAGGTATTTGAAAGGTCGGCCCCGATTCGCTGGGTGTGTTTTGGTTCTTCACAAGCGATGACCGGCTGGGTCTTTAGCCCACAGCGGCGGTGTCTGTGCCCTTATCAGGTTTAACCTTTGCCGGCTGGTGCGTCGCTAAGGGGCGTCGCTGTTGGAAAGGGTGAGGTCTGGCCTATGGCGATACGATTGCGGCCACCGCGCTTGGCTTGGTAGAGCTGTTGGTCGGCTTCGTTGATCATGGCCGCCAAATCTGGACCCAGCCACGGACACAAACCCACGCTGATCGTGATATGCAAATCGCCGACCTCACTGGGAATGGCCGTGTTTTGTACTGTTTGACGCATGCGGTCAAACAGTGCTTGTGACTCGACCGGGTTGAGATTGACACATGCCACGCAAAATTCCTCGCCACCGAACCGCGCGATGATGTCGCTTTCGCGGAAGAAGTTCTCGAGGATTTTGGCCATCCCGCGCAAGACCTGGTCGCCTGCTTCATGGCCGTAGCGATCATTGATCCGTTTGAAGAAATCGATATCGATCATCGCGATGGTGAGCGTGTAGTGTTCGCGGCGGCAGTTGGCGTACCATTTCTCAACGGACCGGTAGAAGAAGCGCCGATTGTACAGCGACGTCAAATAATCGCGGTTGGCGTTTTCTTGGATTTCCTGAGCCGTCTCCCACATTTCAATGTTCTGGATGACACGGCACTGAAACTCTTCGCTGGTGAAGGGTTTTTGCAGGAAATCGTTGGCGCCGCTTTTGAGGAAGTGCGCCGAACCTTTGCCGCCGGATTTGCCCGAAATGCCGATAATCACGAGCTCCTGGCGCGCATAATTTTTGCGCAACTGAGCGCACAGTTCAGTACCGTTCCCTTCGCGCAGGATGTAATCGAGAATGAGCAGGCGGATTTGAGGATACTTGGTCAGCAGGAGATTGGCTTCCTCTGGATCGCTCGCCTCAAAAACCTGGAAACGCAAAATATCGAGGTGGCGGCAGATTAACTTGCGAGCGGCACGTGAATCGTCGACGACCAATACGCCGATCGCGGGGTTGCGTTTAAGACGAATCATGAGCCGGGCGAGGTAGTCCATTTCGCTGAGGTTCTTTTTGAGCAAATAATCGACGACGCCCATTTGGATGTAGCGGTCCCGCAGGTCGTCGTTGTCTTGACCGGTAAAAATGACAATGGGAATGCCCTGTTCTTTGACGAGGGCCACAATTTCACCGTTGGGTGCGTCGGGTAGCTGCAGGTCGAGTAAGGCCGCGAAATATTCGGTATCCGGTTGCGTCAGCAATGTTTTGGCCTCTGCCATCGAGCCGGCGACGGCGACTTGGTAGCCGAGTTTTTTGACAATACGGTGGGCCAACATCTTGGCGATCACGCGGCTGTCTTCAACGAGAAGGATTTTATCCAACGGGGGCTCCACGGGGGCTGTCCTGCAGAAAAGTGCGTGGGCGGTAAGGGGATCCCTGTTCCGACCGATGAGGGCGACCGACAGCCGTACCTTGCCGATTTTCGGCCTGACCCAGGATCCGAACTCGTTGGTCTTGATGTCTGAAGGGACGGTGTCTTGTTTTGTTTTTCGCTATTATATTCCTCGGAAGGATCCATCCTAAGATTAATTTCTAATTGAAATCATGCTTATTTTTAAGGGTTCAGGTTGTGTTTGCAGGTGTTTACTCTGTTTTGACCCTGTTCTACCACATTGCACCAAGCGAGTTAATACGGCCAACTGGGTGTGTTGCCTGACCCAAAAAAGGAGAGAAACCCCATGGAATGGTTGTGTGGCGCTTATCGCCTCTCGTTGGCAAACGGGCCGCTGGTGATGGCGATTGTTAACGCGACACCTGATAGCTTTTCAGACGGCTACCCTGATGTCGGGCGTGCTTGCGCCCGCGCCGAACGACTGATCGCCGATGGTGCCGATATTTTGGATGTGGGTGGCGAGTCGACGCGGCCCGGCGCACCCAGCGTTTCTGAATCGGAAGAAATTCGTCGGGTTGTACCGGTCATCGAACGCTTGGCGGCCTTATGGTCGGTGCCGATTTCGATTGACACGCAAAAGGTGGCTGTCGCCGAAGCCGCGATCCAGGCCGGTGCCTCCATCATCAACGGTGTCTCAGCCAGTCTTGATGTGGGTGCCATGAAGCACCTATTGCAGCGGTACCCGGTTGGGTACGTGGCCATGCACATGCGTGCGCGGCCCGCGGTGATGCAGCAACATGCCGACTATGCCGATGTGGTGGCCGAGGTCGGTGATGCGTTGGCGGCGGTTCGTGCCGAACTCGACGCGGCTGCGGTGGATCCCACCCGCGTTCTGTACGATCCCGGCATTGGTTTTGGCAAAAAACTGGACCACAATTTGGCGTTAATGCGCGCCGCGCCGACACTGTATGCGCGCTTGCAGCGGCCGCTCTTGATGGGGATTAGCCGCAAATCATGGCTGCGCGATTTGTATCATCGCGATTTGGATAAAAGCGCGGCTTCGCTGCAGTGGCGCGACACCATCACCGCCATGGCTTCAATGCTGATGCCCTTTCCCGCCGTTGCCGTTCATCGCGTTCACGAGGCGGCCTTGCTGCGCGACGCCTTGGTGCTGCAGCAAGCGATGGCCGACCCGGCGTCCTAATCGCGTGCCGGGGCCTCGCCAGAGTCCGCGTCTTGCTGAATGTAGCGTGGCGGTACCTCGTCCGTCAGCCACACGCCGTTGGCTGAGCGGTAAAAGGTAAAGCCGGCGCGGGCCATGGCACCGCTGTCCACTGTTAACAACACCAAACGGCCGTGACGGCGGCCGACCGCATCGGCGGTGCGTCGGTCGGGTGAAAGGTGGACATGGTGCCGTTTGGCGCGTTGGATGCCTTCGCGCAAGATCCCGGCGACGTTCTGTTCGGCGGTGCCGTGGTACAGCAACGCGGGCGGTGTTTGCGCTTCTAGTTGTAGGTCGATGCGCACTGAATGGCCTTGATTGGCGCGAATGCGACAACCGTCTTCGCTGAAGGCAAAACGCTGTTTGTCGTTTTCGGCGACAATGCGTTCGAGTTGGATGCGGGTTGGCGCGTTGCGGCCGAAGCGCGCCCAGTGATCGAGCAGGGTTTCCACCGCCACCCAGCCGTTGTCGTCGAGGGTTAAATGGATTGTTTGCGGCTGGTGGCGCAGCACGAGGGACATGAACTTACTTGCTCTCTTTGTGTTAAAAGACACGATGCTTTCCTTGGTCGCATGGGCGCGGGTCGAACGGCTCGAAACGCGTTGTCACAATGCACGCCTGTGCGTGCGCTCTGACAAACGTTTTCGATGACCGCTGGTCCGCATCGCCTGAACATGCGGGTATGGGATTTACCCTTTATGGGTAAGTGTTGGACTGACACTCAGTGAGTGTAAGCGAGACTGCATATCGAAGGCAATAGAAAAGTGTTGTTTTTACACAATGGATGCGCGCCTTCATGGTGGCGGTGTGCGTTGGATTGCCTCCAAAAAGGGCTTGCGGTACGCGTCGCCGATCGGCAGCTCCTGTTCGCCCAGCAGACATTCGCCACGGCGTACCTCGTCGACCTTGGCAAGGGATACCACATAGGATTTGTGGATGCGTGCAAAAGCCCCACGCGGCAACATTGCCAGTGCTTCGTCCAGTTTCATCAGCGCCATGATGCGGCGTGTCGTTGTTACCCAGAGAACGTAGTTGCGGTCGCTTTCGAGGTACAGCAACTCATCGATTTCAAGGCGAATGTGTTTGTGGCCGCTTTTGACAAACACGTAGCCGGGCGCGTCGGTCTCGCCGCCGGCTTCTTGCGCGCTTGAGCCTTCGCCGGCCGCGCTCGGTTCGGCCATACCCAGGTCGCCCGCTTTCCTGAGGCGGCGACGCGCTTTATCGGCCGCTTGTAAAAAGCGGTCGAAGGGAATCGGTTTAAGCAGATAGTCGACCGCATCTAACTCAAATCCGCTGACCGCGTGTTCCGCATAGGCGGTGGTAAACACCAGCAGGGGTGCCTCACGCAAGGCGCGCGCGAACTGTAAGCCGTTGAGGTCGGGCATATTGATGTCGAGGAAAATTAAATCGACCGGATTTTGCGGCAACCAAGCCAAAGCCGCCAAGCTGTCGTGGAAGGCGCCGGCAAGTTCAAGCTGGGGGGCTTTGCGACAATAGTTGGCCAACAGTTCCAGGGCGGGCGGTTCGTCGTCTATCACAATGCAGCGCAGATTCATGGGGTGGCCACCTTCCTTTTATGTGTCGGTGTGGGTTCGGGCGGGGCCATTTCGTCGGCCTTCGGCAGCACCAGCACGGCCTCAAACCAGTCGTCCTGCTCGCCGTAGGTCAGCGCAGCCGGACCGTTGCTGTACCAGGCCAATCGTTCGGTTAAGTTGGCCAAGCCAAAGCCGCCGTTTTCCGCTTCAAGTCGTTGTTTGGTTGCGTGGATGCGGTTGCGCACGGTAAAGGTTGCGCGCCCGTCATGAATTGCGACCTGCATGGTGATCGGCGACGGCGCCTTAAAGCTAATGCCGTGTTTAAAGGCGTTCTCGACCAGGGTCATCAACATCATCGGCGGCACTTGAACAGGGGTTGGATCGCCGCTGACGCTGAGCTCGAGATCGAGGGCGAGGTTGCTTGGCAAACGCAGTTTTTGCAGTTCGATATAGGCGCGCAAATACCCGAGTTCGCGCTCTAGGGCAACCGTGTCGTGGTCGACTTCGTGGAGTAGGAAACGCATCATATCGCTGAGTTTGAGAATGGCTTCGCCGGTTTGCGACGCGTCTTCGCGTTGGGCCAACGCGTAAAGGTTGTTGAGGGTATTGAACAAAAAATGGGGATTGACCTGCTGTTTGAGCTGCGCCAGTTCGGCACGCGTGCGCTGCAGTTCCAGGGCGCGGCGGAGGTTCTGTTCCACCAGCCAGGCTTCGGCGAAGCGGGCACCACCGCCTAGTGCCACCAAACCCCAGGCGAAAATGCCGTAGCTGGGTGGAATGATGACGATGATTTCGTGCAGCACCTCGCGGTCGGCGTCAGTCCACTCAAAAACAGCCCACACCATGGCCATTTTCAGCACCACCGCCACCGGGGCCGGCCACAAAAAATCAAGCAGGGACGGCAACACTTTGCGGTGTGCCAGCCATCGCGGCACCCACCACAGGTAACCGACGGCGAAGGTCGAGAGGTTCACCACAAAACCCCAGATTAGAAGGATTTCCATGGCGCCGGAGCCGTAGGGGATGGGGCCGAGGCGAATGGCGCGCATGTTGTAGACCAGCGACAGCATGGCCAGCGCGGGTAGCAACACAACGGCGACTTTCAGGCGATTATTTAAAAAGAGAGGGGATGACTGCATACTTCGGCTTCCCTAGGTGTGTGGTTGCCAGGATACACCCTGGCACCGCCTCTCATTATAAAAGTTGGGCGCCGCCCGCGTTGTCGCGATGGATCAAGCCGGGTCGTGATTGGACGAACCCTGCTTTTGCCAGGACCAACCGCATGGATGGGTGTTCGGTGCGTTGGGATAGCAACCAGCCCGGTTGGTCCATTGTGGCCGTTGATCGACCTTTGCCGTGCGTAAGCTAGGACCAGAAGCGCAATCCGGCGCCCCGAGTGGGGGCTCGTTGCGATGCAAGGGAGGCGGAAATGGAAGCAGTGTTAACGGCCGTGAATCTGAGTAAAAGCTACCGCGAGGGCAGCCGCGATGTGCCGGTGTTCGGCGGTCTCGACCTCAACCTTTATGCGGGTGAGTATTTGGTGGTGATGGGCAGCTCCGGATCGGGCAAGTCCTCATTGTTGTATGTGTTGGGCGGTATGGATGCGCCCAATCAGGGTTCGATCAAAATTGCGGGCGGGAATTTGGCGCAATTGGGCGAAACCGAGCGAGCGCGTTTGCGGCGCGAGCGCATTGGTTTTGTGTTCCAGGACTTTAACCTGGTGCCGCACTTGTCGCTGCTGGAGAATGTGTTGATTGCCGGTTACTTGAGTGGCCGGCCGCGGCGGGCGGTTCGGGCACGCGCGCTGGAACTTTTGGACCTCGTCGGCATTGCCGACTTGGCCGAGCGCCGACCGGCGCAAACCTCGGGGGGCGAGCAACAGCGCTGTGCCGTCGCCCGTGCGCTGATTAACGACCCCGAGTTATTGCTGGCCGACGAGCCCACCGGCAGTTTAAACGCCGCCCATTCCAAGGCGATTCTCGACCTGTTCGATCAATTGCACCAAAGCGGTCAAACCGTCGTCATGGTTACCCATGAATTAAGCGCGGCCTGTCGCGGTCAACGCATCGCTTACTTGCACGACGGCCGCCTCGATCATTTCCAGTTTGCCGACAACCTTGCGGTCGAGGGGCGCGAGGAAGTGTTGTTTTCTTGGTTGTCCCGGCGGGGGTGGTAAATGCGGGCTGTATTTTTTGCCGCCGTCACCGATTTACGGCGCCGCCGCGGTCAGACCGTCGCGTTGATGACCGCCCTGCTGCTGTCAACCCTGGCTTTGTATACGGCTGTCGCCTTATTGCTCGGTTTGAATGAACCCTTTGACGCTGCTTGCCGCCGGCTGAAAACGTCACCGTTGCAATTGTTTCTCGACGGCGACGCGCATGACCTCGTCGCCATGCGTGCTTGGCTGTTGCGTCACGATGCCGTCGGCGGTGTTACGCCGATCGTACCGATATATCGCACGTCCGGCGATTTGCTGCACAACGATCAAAGCTTAAAGCGCTCGTTGATGTTGGCCGAATGGCAGGACTTCCAAGATCAAGATCGCCTGCAGGTGGTGAGCCGCCAAGGGGACCTGGCACGACCTGGCGCAGGCGAAGTGTGGTTACCCCAACAGATGGCGGCCGCGCACGCAATCGCACTTGGCGATGTGGTGGCGTTGCCGATGAACGGGGCGCCGCAACGGCTAACTGTTACGGGTACGGTCGTGGATCCGTTTTTCAGTACCGACAACATCTCGCCGACGCGCGTTTGGGTGGCGCCGGGTAGCTTGGCCATGATGCTGCCGCTCGATGATTTAAACGAAAGTTTTCTCGGTGTTGCCGTGACCTCGCCCGATGCGGTCACCACCGTGCGCGCCGAGCTCGAGCAGGCCTTTGGCGGCGCCTTGTCCGGCATGGTCATTACGCAAGAACTGGCGCGCATGGCGCACGGCGTGTTTTTTCGGGTGATGGCAACCGCGCTTGCCATGGCGGCGTTGCTGGCGCTGTTTGTTTCTCTGTTAATTGTGGCCGGTGCGGTCGGTAGTGCGGTGTTCGCTGATTACCGCCAGATCGGCACCTTTAAAGCGCTTGGTTACACGCCGACGATGGTGACACGCATCTACATGTTGCGATTCGTTCTGCCGGCCTTCTTGGCGTTGCCGCCAGGTTTGCTGCTCGGTGCCTGGGCGAGCGCAGCTCTGTTCGATCACTTAGTCGGCAGCCTCGGTGTGGTCGATGTGGCCCAGCCGGTGGCCATCCCGCTCGTGACCGCGATTGGGGGCGTGTTGCTCGCGGTGGCGGCCACCGCCGGCTGGAGCGCGCGCCGCGCCGGGCGAGTGCCTGCCGTGACCGCCATTCGGCTCGGCGCGCCGGCGCCCCGCGGCGGTCGGTTCCTGGCGGCCCCCTTGGTTACCGGTTTGCCGGTGACCGCGTTTTTGGGGGCACGCAGTCTGTCGTTAAACCCGGTGCGCGCTTGTTTTGCCGTGGCCGGCATCGGCGTCGCCGTGTTGGTGCTGGTTTTTTCAGTGAACATCAGTGCCACCTTTGCGCGGCTCAGTGAGAACCGTGCTTTGTGGGGCATGCCCGCCGCCGACCTCAGCGTTGGCTTGGGTGGTGCGCGCTTCACCGTGCGGCCGGAGGTTTTCGCGACGCGTTTGGCCGCCGATCCCCGCTTCAGCGCCGTGCTGGCGAGTGGTTCGGTGCGTGCAGAAATCCAAGGCGTCGACGGCATTAGCGGGCGCAGCACCTTTGGTCGCGTCTTTGCGGGTGATCCGCAAGCGCTTGGTTTGGGCATGATCGAGGGACGTCATCCGCGCGCCGCCGACGAAGTGGTTTTGGCCGTAAACAGTGCAAAAAAGGGTGGTTATGCCTTGGGAGATGCGGTGCCTTTGTTCATCGAAGGACAACACGTGCAACCGACCCTGGTTGGTATTTACCAAACCGGGCAAAACTTTGGGCTCGGTTTCCGGCTCGACGAAAGCGCCATGGAAGCCTTGTTGCCGATTTGGCGACCGCGCACTTTTGACATCGTGACCGCGCCCGGCGTTGATAGCGCCGCTGTCAAAGACGAATGGACCGCCTTTTACGGCGAGGCCGTGACCGTCAGCCGCGGCGTCGAGCTAACCGAGGAGTTGGCCGGTCTGACCGGCGGTATCCGCGCCACCTTGGTGCTGTTGTCGCTGTTACTTCTGGCTATTTGTGCCGCATCAATTGTGAATGACACCCTGTTGTGTCTGCGCGAGCAGCAGCAAACGCTCGGTATCCTCAAGGCGGCCGGCATGGCGCCCGTCCAGTTGCGTCAGGTATTGGTTTGGCGCGCTTTGGTCGTGGCGGTGATGGGGTTGGTCGGGGTCCTGCCCGCCGCACTAATTTTACTGCCGCTGTTGCTCAACAACGTTGCTGCCGGTATCGGTTTGGTGACCTTCCCCTTGGTGTTTGATCCCTGGGGTACCGCTGCTTTGGTGCCGCTGTTATTACTCTTTGCCTGCGCTTGTGCTTGGTTGCCGGCGCGCGCGGTGAGCCAACTCGATCCCCGTCGTCTGATGATTGCTTAAGGAGGCTGTTGTGGTTGCTTGGATGAAAATGACCTTGTTGTTGGTAACCTGGACCTTGCTTTGGTCGCCGTTGCGTGCCGCGACGCCGGCTGCTGCACCGGATGTGGCGGCCTTGGATCGCTGGTTCCAAGAGCAATTCGACGCGGCCGCTTATCCCGGCTTGGGTGTGGTTATGGTTCACGAGGGACGCACCCTCTATGCGCGCGGTTTCGGGGTGACTTCCGTTGATGCGCCGACGCCGCTTGACGCCGACACCCCGGTGGGCATCGGTTCTCTAACCAAATCATTGACCGCGCTTTGTTTGATGCGGTTGGTTGATCAGGGCCGGCTCGACCTGGATCGTCCGGTAACCGATTACCTTGCCGACTTCCACACGGCGGATCAGGTGCAGAGTGATCGCATTACCGTGCGCATGTTGCTTAGCAATAGTTCGGGTTTGCCTTCCATGGATCGCGGTATTTTTACAGTTGAACGCGACGGCGACGCCGACTTACGCCTGATTGAATCGTTGGCGGGTAACGTGCTGAACCGACCGCCCGGTTCTGGTTTTGAATATTCGAACGAGGGATTTGTGGTGGCTGGGCGCATCGCCGCCGAGCTCCACGGCAAACCCTTTAGCGAGACCCTTCACGATTTGGTGCTGCAACCCTTGGGCATGGCGCACTCTAGCGCCGATCCGGATCAGGTGGTTCGCTTGGGCGGGTTGCACGGCCACTACACCGGTGCAACTTCGGGCTTACCCGCCGGTCGTCCGCTGGCGCTAGGCCGCTACAACGCCGCCGGTTCAGTGTTGCAATGCAGCGCCGCCGACCTTGGCCGTTACCTCAACGCTTTGTTGACCGGTCGCGATGCCGCGGGTCAACCGCTGCTGGCCCGCGAACTCATTGACGATATGTGGCGCGACCATGTGTTGATGCCGGAGAGCGAGCGGCTCGGCAAGTTCCACTATGGTTTGGGCTGGATGGTCGGTGAGGTCGATGGGCGCCGCGTGGCCGCCCACGGTGGTCATGCCATTACGATGACCTCGTTTGCGATGCTGGTGCCGGCTCAAGAAGCCGGCTTGGCGATCACCGCCAACATCGAGACCCTGGACAGTCATCGTTTTCCCGATTTACCGACCTTGGCGAATAACGGCCTACACGTGGCTTTTGGTGAGCCGTTGTCCGATTTTGGCAAACCAAAGCGGCCCGACGTCAGCCGCAACGATTTCACCTTGCCGAGTGAAGAGGCAATCGCTTATGTCGGCCGTTATCAGGGGTCGGGTTTGGCGACGACCTGGCTTGAGGTCGCGCAACGGGCGGATGGTGAACTTACGGTGGCGGTCACCCGCGACGGCACGCTGGTTAAAAGGGGGGTGTTGGATTTTATGAATCCGGCGCGGGCCTATGTGCGTGGCATTGGTACCGCCATGCCGGTTTTTTGGCGCCGCGACGCCGCCGGCAAGGTTCACAGTGTGCGTTACGCGGGTTTGCAGTTGCTGCGTGAGCGTGAAGCCCGCGTGAGCGGTGATGAAACCCGTGTCGACGTTGCCGGTTTCAGTATGGTGCCCGCCGTCGGTTGGGAGGCGACCGCCACCGGACAAAACCTCATCGTCTCGCGTGGGTCGGCCCATGTGTGGGCCGGTGCGCTGACCGGGTCGGTCGATGTCGCTCAAGCCGTGATCGCCGCCGGCGGCGGTGGCGTGTTGCACGAAGGACCCACGTCGCAGGTAACCGTTGGACAGAGGCTTTGGCAAAAAGTGGCGGTGCGCAGCACGGACGAGAACAGCAATCGCTGCTCCTTGGTTTTGTGGCGGCCGCTGGTTGGACAAACCGCCTACTGGGTGTTGTCGACCGAGGTGGATCAACTGACCCAGGTTTTCCAGCAGGACGGGCGCGCCATGTTGAAAACCTTGGTGACACCCTAACGTAGAAGGCAAGCAGCCGCGAGGTCTGAAGTCAGGCTTCGCGGTAGCCTTCGAGAAGCTGTGTTCAAAAAGTGGTGGGGACCAAGGTTGCCGTGAACAAAACGGCGGGGAAAAAGGCGAGCCAGGTCAGGGTGAAATCGTGGATTTCGAGCAGCCAGGCATTGAGTAGGTGGAAGGTGAGGAAGCCGGCAAGTGCAAACGCCGGCCAGGGAGTGGGCGGCAGCAGGAGTAACGGCGCCGCCAGTTCGATCAGTATGACCAGCCAAGCCGCCACCTGTGCCCAGGGTCGTTGCTGTAAGGCGGCGCTTAGTGCGCGGGCTTGTAACAGGCCGTTGCCATGTAAAACGACCCAAATCAAACCCTTACGCCACACCGGGTCGCCGATTTTGGCGAGGCCGCCGACCCAGTAGGAGAGCAGCACCATCGCCGATAAAAACACCAAGCCGGCTTGGGTCAGATCAGCGTTGCGACCCAAGTGCGTGCCGCTGTAAACCAAGGCGAGCGTGGTCCAAAGTAGCGTTTGCATGTGGTCGTTGCCGTTGACGCCAAATGGATCGTGCCGCCATTTCCACAGGTGCAGTAGCAAGGTCAGCAGCAGGCATGCGCTCGCGTAGGCAAGTGGCTCGAGATTGGGTAGTAGTAGCAGGACGGCGGCCGCACACCGCAAGACCAGTTGGGCCAAGGTAGCGCGATAACCCGTCAAATGTCCGAGCCAAACCGTCAGGCGCGGTGTGCGCCGTTTGGCAGCGCTTTGCACAAGGATTGGCAGGCCCAATAAACCTTCATCGCGAAACAGGTGGTGGACCGCCAGGCGGCCCAAGGCCGTTTGCAGGGCCGCTAGCGCGCCAAGTAGCGTCACCCAGCGCAGGGCCGTGGCCGCGTCGTGCCAGGCGGCTACCATTTCAAGCGGATTCATTGCGACCGACTTGGCTGGAGAACAGCGGCGAGACGACGGCCGCTGTATAGGGCTGCGGTTGGTCGGCCTGAAAGGTCGCCCGCAAGATGCGAAACTGAACAAGGTCGGCGCCGTGGTCGGCGGCGAGTGTCGCGCAGTGTCGGCAGAGCCCGGCGTAGGCCGTCCAGCGCTGCAGGCGTTCCTCGTGTGGGCGTTCGGGTTGGCGGTCGTTCAAATCGAGGACCGCCAGCAGAAACATCGTTACCAAATGGTCTTGGTAAGCGGCCCGGTTCCATAGCGGGGTCCACCAGCGATGGTTGGTGTAGAGGGCGACCTCGCGCCAAGCGGTATCGCTGCCGTAGCGGAGTTCGAGTCGAAACAAGGTGTGGGTTTCGCTGAAAAAGCGAAACCCGGGAATAATACCGAAGGTATCGCGACGGCGCAGTGCGCGCGTGACGCGGTGGTGTGGGAACAGTTGTGTGCCCAGCGTCACGACAAACCACAGAGTCCAAATGGCAAGGCAGGCAGTTGTCCAAAACGAAGCGCTCGAAGCATCAGGCGGCATAGCGGCTCTTCTCGAAGTTGGTGATGTGATGGCAGTGACCGTAGCGCATTGGCCGCCGGTGCGTCAATCACTGGTGCAATGATCCTGACAGGAAAACGCGTCGCTGCATAATTACTCGTCGAATAAGAACTTTTTCATGAGAAAGGCGGAGGGTGATCCGGTTTTTTGCGTTCGTTTTGTAGTGTGAGATGTGTTAAAATTCGGCATCCCAAATCAAATCTGCCCCAATATTTTGTGCTGGAACTGCTCGAGACCACATTACGCCTGTGGTGGCATTTTTAGGAGTTGTCCAATGAAAAACCGTGCTGTGTCGCAGCCCTCTGACATTTCATCTGTGCCGAGTGCTCCTCAGCCCCAGGCCAAAAAACCATGGGTCAAACCCGTTTTGGTGCGTGAACCACTCGAAAAAACTGCCACGACCTTTGGTCCGTCGATTTTTGACGGTTCGTTCACCAGCTAACTTACCTAAATGGCGGGTTTTGTCCCAAAGGACGGCCTATGACGGCACCTACTGCTTTGACCGCGTCTCTTGTACTTCGTCGCAGTGATCGTGCCCTGTGGACCCATAGTGGCGGCCAGGTCTTTTTTTTCGACACCGAGGACGGCGTTTATTTCGCGACGGAAGCGACAGGATCGCGTTTATGGGAACTCCTGGCGCAGCCGCAAACGCCGGCCGCGCTTTATCAATCCCTTGCGACTGAATACGAGCTCGACGCCGATACTTGGGCCAGAGAGGGTCTGGCTTTTCTTCAGGAAGCACTGGCGGCTGGTTTGCTCGAGACTGTGACTCGTGAGGAAGTCCGGTGACCGGATTGCGAGGACTTCGGCGGCGCGTGGCGTGTTTTTCGGCGTCTCGGTAAAGCGCGATGCTTATCGCGCCGAGGACTTGCTGGCCGCCATGCAGCGTCGTCGGCCGGCGTGTGTCGGAACCTCTATCGTGCACCGTCGTTTTGCCTGTCTGGTACAGCCAGGTCTGCATACCGATTGCTGTGAAACCGAGAGGACCTTTTGTTTCGGTTCGTTGCAATTAACGCACGGTCGCGCCTTGCGAGCCGATCTGGGTTTGCCCAAGGACTGTGCCGACATCGAAGCCGTCGCCGCCTGTTACCAAATACATGGCGTTGAAAGTGTCACGCGGCTTAAGGGCGACTTTGCTCTGGTGATTTGGGACGAAAGCCGTGAGTGCTTGACGATGATGCGGGATCGTTTGGGTCTCAAACAGCTTTATCTCGCTGAAACCGACGATTTCCTCGCTTTCTCAGGACAGCCTGACCCGCTTTTTGCCTTGCCCGGTGTTTCCTTTGCCTTTGACGAAGGTTACCTTGCCGAGTATCTCGCCTTGCTGCTGCCCCCTGCCGATGTGACCTTCTATCGCGATATTCGTCGCTTGGCGCCCGCCACCCATTTGGTGCTTAAAGGTGGGCACACCGCCCATCGCCAATATTGGCAGGCCGACTTAACGCCGTTGCGGTTGGCGCATCGCGCGGATTACCACGCCGCCTTTCGCGAACAGCTCGGTCGTGCCGTCGCCGAACGGCTCGATGGGTGTCGACCGACCGCTGTGTTCTTGAGTGGCGGCCTCGACTCGACCGCGCTTGCCGCGACCGCCGTTGCGCAAAGCCCAAACCGGGTTTTGGGCTTGTGTTGCGAGCCGCCTGCCACTTTTGATTATCGCGATGGGCCGGGTTGGGAAGCCGAGGAGCGTCGTTACGTGGCGGCCTTGCAAAGGCAGGTTCCGGCGCTTGACGTGACCTTTGAAACCGTGGCCGACCTGCATCCGTTTGCGGGCTTGGACGCCCATTTCGAAACGACGGAATTACCGCCACACGCACCCAACAACCGACCCTGGATAGATCGCCTGTTGGCCAAGGCCGCCGGCGCCGGGGCGGGTACGGTCATGGTCGGTCAGTTAGGCAATTTGGCCATGAGTTGGGACGGTGCCGGTTATCTGGGCGATTTGGTCCGTCGCGGTCAACTGCGCGCTTTGTGGCGCGAGTTCCGTGCTCGTCGCGTTTCGGGTGCGGCTTGGCTAAAGTCAGAGCTGGTTTGGCCGCTTTTACCCCACCGCGCGCGCCAAATGTTGCGTTTGGTCAAACATGGGCGCGCTTTCTCACCGCTGAACTTTGCCGCGATTGACCCGGATCTCGCCCGCCGGGTCGACCTGGATGCCCGCTACCATCAACGCATGAACCTGACCCAGCGCGACGGCGGTCGTCATGACATGGCTTGGTATTGGGAAGGGGTGCAGTGTTACGCCGCCAACCTATCGACGGTTTGGACCGCGCAGGCCCGGCAGCATGGCCTGGCTTTTTGCGATCCCTGTGCCGACGTGGATTTGGTGACCTTTTGCCTGCGGATACCCCTGTCGCTTCATCAGCAGCGGGGTCGCAAACGATTGTTGGTACGTGAGGCCTTGGCCCAGCAGCTACCCGCCGAAGTGGTGCAGCGCCGCACGCGCGGCCGTCAGGCACCTCACACGCTGAGTTATTGCCGTACCATTCTGCCTGAACTCGAGGCCGCTTGCCGTCGTTATGCCGCTTTGCCCGCCACCCACGGCATTATCGATTGGCCGCGCGTTAGCGCCGCCTTACCGCAACTCCATGCACCCAGCGCCGGTTTCGGTGAAGCACTGTTTGTGTTGCGCGCTTTAACCGCTGCCGCTTTCCTCGATTGGCATCATCGCCGCGCAACGGCGGGTCTTCCCTGTGATTCGGTTTTGCAACACGTTTGAAAAGGTATGAGTTTGAAAATGATTCGATTGCGACTTAGTTTTCAGGTTAGGGGAAAACTAAAATTTGCCTTTCTTGGGTTGCGAGGAAGTTAGAATCAGGAAAGACCTTCACCTGCCAACGCTTTATCGCCCGTTGGTCGCCGCGTTTCACTGTTTAAAACCTGGCGCCCTCAGAGTTGTGCTTGGAGGAATAAGCATGAGTAAAGATGTCGCTTTAATCACCTTACACGGAATGGGTCGTCGCAATGAGCGCTACTTTAGCGAGCTTGAAGCCGGTTTACAGCGCCAATTGGGTCCTCGCTGGGAACGTGTCGCCTTCCATCCCATTGATTACGCCGACCTTTTGCAAACACCGCAAGATCACTTGTGGCGCGCCATGATCAGCCACCCACAAAATGAGATGGACTACACCCGCTTGCGGCAATTCATGCTGTACGGCTTCGGCGATGCCGGCTCGCTGGAGCACAGCGCCCGCAAAGAGAAATCCAAACCCGAGGGTGTGTACTACAAAGTTCAGGCGCTCATTCAACAGACCTTGCGCAACGTCTTGCATGACTTTGACGGCCAAGTGGATCGGCCGATTGTCATTGTGGCGCATTCGCTGGGCTGCCAAGTCATTTCCAACTACCTGTGGGATGCACAGCACGACTATCACATTTTTGCGGTTTTGGCCGCCGACCAAAGCGAGGGGGCCGACTTTATGCGGCTCAAAACAGCCCAAAACTTGATCACCACCGGTTGTAATATTCCCTTGTTCGTCGCCGGTTTAGAAAAACGCATCTGTTTTGAACGACCGAATCCCAAGTTCCATTGGGACAATTACTACGATCCCGACGATATTTTGGGTTGGCCGCTGCAGCAGCTTGACCAGAGTTATGCGGTGATCGTTCAAGACCATGTTGTCGAAGTGGGGCGCCGCTGGGCATCGTGGACGCCCTTGAGCCACAGCTATTACTGGGGCGATAAGGATATTCACCAGGCTGTAGCCCGATCATTGGCTGTTTTCCTGTAAGCGGTTTACTCGGCGTCTTGTCGGTCCGCCTCGTCTTTTGCTTGCTTCAGGTAATCCGCCAGGGCGTCGAAACGGTCGTTCCAGAAGCGGCGGTAATACTGAATGATGTCGCTCGCCGGCGCTAGCGACTCCGGGCGCAGGTTACAGCGGAACAAGCGCCCTTCTTTTTCTTTGCGAATTAAACCGGCGCGTTCCAGGATCTTGAGGTGTTTGGAGATGGCCGGCAACGACATATTGTGGGGTTCGGCCAATTCGGAAACCGTGCAGGTGCGTTCGCACAACACCGATAATATGGCGCGACGGGTGCGATCCGCCAAGGCGGCAAAAATGAGATCCAGTTGTTTTTCTTCTTCCGGCGTGCGAGGTGGCTGCAACGAGGAACCCTTTTCATGTGCTGGTCGGCCCCGTCGCCGCGACGGGGATTCGATATTGTAGTGGAAATCGGGCCGCAAGAGGGCGTGGGTTGCCTGTTGCGACCCGATGCAACCTGGTGTTAGGCCTTGACGGCACCCGCAAGTAGTTGCTCCCACATGTGGTTGCGGGCCGTCAGTGTTGCTGCAATCTGTTCGTTTTGGCTGACGTGGGCGCGCCATGTCGACCAGCCTTCAACTGCAGCAACCGGGCTGGGGCGGCCCGCTAACTCGCTGCAACGGTGGAGTAAATCCAATTCAAACAAGGCGGTTAAGTCGGCAATCGTGAGATTTTTGCCGGCAATGTATGGATCAAAAACAAACACCTTTGCCGCTGCTTGCAGTGCGTTGCTTGCCGCGGCCAAGGTTTCGTCTATAAAAGCCGGTGTGGCTTCTTTTCCGAAGAAACAAGGACCGATCAGCTTGACCGTGTGCTGGAAAACGTAGAGATTGATCAGTTGGTGGATTTGTAAGGCGCGACCTGCCGCCGCGGCGTCGCTGGGGAACAGGGCGGGTTCAGGCTGCAGGCGTTCCGCATAAAGGGCAATCGCCAGGGATTCACTCATCACCCCTTGATCGGTTTCCATACACGGCACTTTGCCCATGGGCGACATGGCCAGGAAAGTCTCTGTTTTTGCGGCTGGGTCAAGCGCCACCTCCTCGAAGGCAATACCTTTGAGCAGGAAGGCGGCTTTGGCGACATTGTAAAAATTGCTGGCGGGAACACCGAAAAGTTTGATGGTCATAAGAAGATCCTCCAGATCCTATCTGATTCATTGCGAACCGGAATACCGAGCACGATGCCGGTTTTTTTGTGTTAACTGTTTTAAACATAATGTTTACGTGTTTTTTGATCGGGCGCAGCCCTGCCGTGCCGCTGAAAAAAGCGGCCATGAAGTACCGTGACCAGTGGGGTGCCGGACTAGGTTTAGGCTGCTTGTTGTTCTTGAAGAAATTGGGCCAGATTGGCGAAGCAACCTTGCCATCCTTGGTTGTGGTTTTCGCGTTGGGCGGGTTCAACCAAGTGTTGGTGCACCAGGGTTAGGCGTGTTTGGGCGCCAAGGTCCTCAAAGTCGAGCGTGACCAGGGAGTCCTGCACCGATTTGGATGTCCAAGTAAAGCTAATGCGTTGTTGGTCAACGATGTCGCGGTATTCGCCATGATGAGGGTAGTGGTTGCCGTCCCGGTCCTGAATTTCAAGGCGGTAGCTGCCGCCGACGCGAAAGTCACAGGACGCGTGGCAGACCATGTCGCCGGGAAAAAACCAGCGACTCATCATGGCGCTGTCCGTCCACGCTTTAAAAACGAGGTCACGAGGTGCGTCAAAAACGCGGGAAAGGGTTAAATCGCTCAAGGTGCATCCTCCGCAGGTGGAATAGTTAACCGATGGGTTAAGTATACGCGCGTTTGAGTGTGATGCAATTGGAAAGTTAACCATTTGGTTAAGTAAATTACAAGTGGTTGGTTAGATTAGGTTTGCGAGTGCCTGTTTTGTCGCGCTTTCTTTTTTAGCCGTGAATCACCGATTGAATGACCACATTGCTGCTGTTGGGCTGGTCCTTAAACACATAGGGCAGTGAAAACGAAAAACAAGAACCTTCACCCTGTTTGCTTTGAACCCAAACTTCGCCGCCGTGGACGCCCACCAACTTTTTGACAATCGCTAAACCCAGGCCGGTGCTCGACTCGCCGCCTGTTGGCCGTGCGCTCAGTTTGGAAAAAGCGCGAAAGGCTTGCGCGATGTCTTGCTCGGTCATGCCTTGACCCGAGTCTTGTATATGGGTGATCAGAAAGCCGTCGCGCGACTCGAAAAAGATGCGAATGAGTCCGCCTGGGTGGGTGTACTTCACAGCATTGCTGATCAGGTTATCGAGGATTTCGGCCACCCTTGGTGGGTCGGCTTCCACGCCGGCACCGCCCTTCGGCGCCATGACCGCAATGTCGATATCTTTGCGAACCGCTGCTTGGTGGTAGCGGGCCAGCACCTCGGTGAGTATCTCGGTTAACTGAACCGGCTGGATCTCCAGCCGCACCGTGCCGGACTCAATAGCAGAAATATTGAGCAATTCCTTGAGCAGGCGTTCCATTTCCACCGTGGTTTTTTCAAACTTGGTCAGCAGCTCAAGCTGTTCCTCTTTGGTTAATTGATCTAACTCGGCCATTTCACGCATGTACTGGGTGGTAAGGGTTAGGCCGTTAATGGGCGAGCGCAGGTCGTGCGCAGCGATGCCGAGGAACTCATTTTTGCGGGTGTTGAGTGTCTGCAGACTCTCCAGAAGGTGTAGCCGTGAAAGGGCGCTGAATAAGTGCTCTTGGAAAAGCGGCAGAAAGGCCAGGTCGATATCGTTGAAGGCGTTGTCGTCGTCCATGTTTTCGAACGAAAGAAAACCCCAGGTATCGCGGTTAATGCGAACGCGTAAGATTAAGATCGCGCGTGGGACCGCCACGCCGAACAAGGTGTCGCTCCCGAGATTGTCGAAGTCGTGGCGCCATAGAAACACGTTGTGATCCAGTTGTTTGAGTTTGGGTGCGAAGTCGTTGTTGATTTCGTCAATGGTGACCCGAATCGGCGCCAACTTTTCCTGATCCCAACCGACGACGCCCTGAAAGACGTAATAGGCTTCGCTGGGATGGCGGGTGAGCAGGCGAGCGCGTTGGAACCGTTCACGGAAGGGGAGGACCGAGGCGAGAATTTGGGTGAATTCGGCCATGCTCTGGACGCTGTTAATCCCGCGTACCATGCAGTCGATGGCGCGTAGCTCGGCGTGACTGCTGTTGAGGTCGGCCGTCGCTGAGGCGACCTTGTCGGCCAGCATTGTTTGGATTTTCTTTTGACGCCAAACGTAACCACCGACCGCAGCCAGCAACAGGGCCAGGTAGAGAAGGTAGGCCCACGTCGTTTGCCACCAAGCCGGCAACACGTGCAAGGTCAGCACCGTCGGCCTTGGGTTCCAAACACCGTCGTGATTGGCGGCGATGACCTTAAATTGGAAGCGACCGGGCGGTAAAAAGGTGTAGGTGGCACGACGGTTGGTGCCGTCGGTTTCGACCCACTGCTCGTCAAGACCCTCCAAGATATAGCGGTACTGGTTTTGTTGGGGGTTGGCGAAGTGCAGCGCGGCAAATTCGAGCGTCACCATATCGTCATCGGCGTTGAGTTGGATTTCTTGGGCGGCAAATAACGCGGGTTGGGATTGATCCTCCGGCGTCGGTGGCGGCTTGTTGGCCGTGCTTTGGTTGAAAATCAGCAGGTCGGTCATAATGACCTCGGGTGGCATCGGATCGAAGGTGATGTTGTTGGGCGAGAAAAGATTGATGCCGTTAACCCCGCCAAAAGCCAGCCGACCGTCGCGTAAGGTCAGGTAGGCGCCGGTGTTGAATTCGTTGCCCTGCAGACCGTCTTTGGTGGTGTAGGTGGCCAAGGTACCGTTTTCCGGTGTGAACTTAACCAAACCCTGGTTGGTGCTGAGCCACAGATAGCCTTCGGCGTCTTCCAGCACCGCGTACACCACATTGTTGGGAAAGCCGTTGCGCTGGTCGTACACCCGAAAGCCGGCTTCGTCGCCCAGGAACAGGTTGAGACCGTTGGTGGTGCCAACCCACAATCGTCCTTGGCTGTCCTCGGTGATCGTTTTAATGTTTTCACTGGCGATGCTGTGCGGGTTACCTGGCTCGTGGCTGAAATGAATAAAACCGCTTTCATCTTCTTTCAGGCGATTCAGGCCGCCGCTTTCTGTGCCGACCCATAGCCGACCCGAGCGATCCTCGTAAATCGTCCAAACCTCCGAATCGCTGATGGCGTCGGCCGCATCACCGGGTAGGTATTGGCGGAACCGACCCGGCGCGGCCGGGTCCATGACGTTCAGCCCGTTAAACTCCGTGCCGACCCACATGCGGCCTTTTCGGTCTTCCAAGATGGACCACACATTGTTGCCGCTAAGGCTGTTGGGATCGCTGGGATCGGTTCGGATGTTTTGAAATGCCGTTTCTCCGGGGCGGCGGAAGAAAATGCCGCCACCGTCGCTGCCAACCCACAGTTCGCCGTTCTGTCTGTGCATGACCGCCATCGCCTTGTTGCTGAGAAATCGCTCCTCGCCTTTGCCTAGCTGTAAATGTTCTAGGGTCTCGCCGTTGCGGTCGAGGTGAAATAGGCCTTGACCATAGCTTCCCACCCACAAACTGCCGTCGGGTGCCTCGCTGAAAGCCCTGACCAAGGCTCCTGGCAAGCGGTGGTTAAAACGTTCGTTTTGGCGGTTGTAACGGAATAAGCCATCGCCGTCCGAGCCGATCCACAACAGGCCGCTGTGATCCACATACAAGGCCATGATGATATTACCCGCCGTGTGAACCTCGCGACTCAAGCGATGGTTTTTTGGCCGCGAGATCGCTTCACGTGTATCGAAGGCAAATAATCCCTGCCGTTCGCTGCCGAACCAAAAGAGGTGCGGTTCCATTTGCACCATACTCATGATGCGTTTGGGATGGTCAGGGCCCAAATTGACCGCGACGAACTGCTCGTCGACCTCGCGAAAGAGTCCGTGTTCCCGGGTGCCGATCCACAGGCGTTGATGGTCGTCCAGCATCAGGGAATCAATGCCGCCATGGGGCAAACCGAAGGCCGGACTGAGGTGTTCGAAATGCTTGGTATGCGGCTGGTAATGCCACAGCCCCTGTTTTTTGGTGCCTAGGTAGAGGCCGCCGCTAGGGCTTGGTGCCAATGCCGTGACCGCTCGATCTCCGCTCCCTTCACCAAAAGGCAAGTTGATGCGCTGGACGCGGTTGGTGTGTCCATCAAACAGGTCTAGCCCACCTTGACCACCCAACCAGACTTTGCCGTCTTCGGCTGCTGACAGGTGGGTAATGTGGTTGGAGGACGGGGTGGCCGGATCGTTTGGGTTGTGGCGCAGGACTTGGATGCGATTGTGGATCAAATCGAGCATGGCCAAACCGCCGCCGGTGGTGGCGATGAGCAAGCGGCCTCGCGGCGATTCAAGTAGGTCTTTGACGCCGCTGTCAGGCATGTTCGGTGAATGGCGTTGTTTGCTTTGGTATATTTTGAATTGGTAACCGTCGAAGCGGTTGAGACCATCGCGCGTGCCGATCCACAAGAATCCAAAACTGTCTTGGTAAATACAGTAGACGCTGCCCTGGGAGAGGCCTTCTTCCACGCCAAAGCGGCTAAATGCTTTGCCACCTGCACGGAGGGGGCTCAGGGCCGCCGGCAGCATAAGCGCCGTCATGCAGAGGGTCAGAGCCGAGCGAGTAAGGAGTGCGGTCGATGCCATTAAGCGATGCCTCGAGGTTCGCGCGCCAGGGGCTGATGGAAAAAGTTGGACAGTGCCGCGACCTTCGCGACAAGGATGGGCGTATTCGCCCTTCAAAAGAACCAGCCGCCGCTTCGCCACAAGAAGGCGACCGCTGGGCCTTTTTGTTCCTATCGGCCGTGGCGCCTGGAACTAAAAAAGCGCGCCTCGGGAAGGGCGCGCTTTTTTCAATTGGCGGGATTTGTTTGGGGCGGGGCGAAAATCGCGACTGTTTAGGCGTCTTCCATCCGCAAGCCGATGCTCTGCTCGGCCAGATTAATGTGCGCAACCGACAAATTGATTTCGGTGTTCATCAGCCAATCGCCGGCGAGGGTAATGCCCGCATCAAGGGCCAGTTCGGGAATGAGCACCGTGTAGCGTTTGTCGCGCTGGTCGACGAGCACGCCCTGACCACGCCAGGTCTCGCGTCGCTTGAGGTAAACCAAAAGCCAATGACGGTTGGACAGGCGTTCTACCTGACGTAAATGACCGGTGACCGCTTCACTGGCGCCGACGCGTTCCGTCATTTCCTGGTCGTTGAGAATCGGTTCGCCGCGCAGGAAGGCGCGAAGCTGTTGGTGGGCGACCAAGTCTAAATAACGGCGCAATGGGCTTGTCGCACGCGCGTAGGCGTCCAGACCCAAGCTCGAGTGTGGTTCGGGCACGCCTTTGATTTGGGTGCGTTTAAACTTTTTGCGGTAATTGAACATCGCCGCCATGTCTTCCGGCGTTTCATGGTTTTCTGGTGGGGCCTGACCCGCAAACGCGAACGGAATTTGATGTTCCATCGCGAAACGTGCCGCGGCTTCACCCGCCATCAGCATGGCGTCTGTGACCATGTCACGGCTTTTGAGCGAAACAATCGGTTTAATACGGATGTCCTCGTCTTTGACCGCAATTTTGATTTCGGGCAAGTTGATGACCGCCGCGCCGTGTTCAAAGCGGCGATTGCGGTAACGTTCCGTGACCGCCGCCATCTCCGCGAACGGCGTCTCCGCCATGCGCGCATCCGCCTCTTCGTAACTGAGGCGCGTGACCTTCACCCAACTCGGTTTTATCTGGATGTCCACCATGTCGCCGTGTTGGTTGAGAACCACACCGAACGATAGGGCCGGCGAGGTTTCGCTTAGCCCCAAGCCAAACAGCTCGGTGGCCGCGTCGGGCAACATCGGGATTGTCTGTTCCGGTAAATAAAGGTTGGCGCCGCGACCGCGCGCCTCGCGGTCGATATCTGAATCCGGTTTAATAACCGCCGCCACATCGGCGACGTGAATCCACAGGCGGTCACCGTCAATGCTGATTGCGTCGTCGGGATCTTTGTTGCCTTCGTCATCGATGGCAAAGGCCGGCAGGTGGGTTAGATCGAGGCGTTCTTCTTCAGGTAAGGGGGGCAGCGCCAAGTCAGGGGCTTCGGTTGGTAAGCTGAACCGCAGCGGGTAGGGATTCATCGTGTCGTCCCAAATACCGAGCTTGAGTAAGAGGTGGTGTGCCGCTTCTTTGGTTTCTTGTAAGCCAAGTTGCTGAAGGACCTTGCTGCGTGGGTTTTTGCTCAGGGCGACCAATTCGACGCTTTTGAGTTGGTCGCGGTCACCTGGCTCGATGCGGTTTTCCCGTACTCGGCTAATAAAGGCGTTCCAAGCGTCTTCCGCCGCCTTTTTGGCCGCGCGCTCTTCTTTGTCGCGCTGCACTTTCTCCTCGGTGCGCGCTTCAATGACACCCGGGGTGCCGACAAAATACAGCCCATCCTCAACGATTTGCCAGGTCGACCATGCCGTGACCGGTGTGTATTCGGCAAAGATGAGTTCCGTGAGTTCCGCCAAGTCGGTCGTTTCATCTTGCAACAAAGACCAAGCTTCTTCGAGGTTGGCTACCTGGGGTTCTAACTGGGCAAAACTGTGCAACGGACCGGGATGCAGGCATACGATGTCTTTAGGGCGGACCTTTTGCGTTTTGCCGTTTTCCGTTTTTATTTCGACTTTCTCGCCCACGGACAAGACCCGCGCGGGTCCGTTTTTGTAGAGCACCAAGGCATGGGGAGCGAGCGGCGGGGTGGGCATTCATTCCTCTTTCGTTGCGAACACATAGGTGTGGTGATCCGGCGTCGGTGACCTGGCGGGAACAGCGCCGGCCCTCGCTGTGCGGAGCGCGCGACGCGGCCGCGGTGACCCGAAGTGACGTGCACCGTATGAGATCGGCACGATGTTGCGCCGGCGGGTGGCCGGCGGTCGCGGGTCAAAAAACGCCGTTTTGCGCGCTATTTTACCTGAGCCGGCCTCGAACAGCGAGTGGTTTCCGCGTTGGCGGCGCCGTGGTGACGGAAAAAGGCCTTGTCGCTCGCTTTTTACACCCCGTTCCTCGAAAGGTCTGTGGGGCTTTGGCTTGGCGCCCTGCCACCGCCCTCCCGCCCAAAATGAAAAAACCCGCCTGTCCTCGAGAGGCGTGGCGGGTTTGGCGCGTTGTGCGCGTCGGGACCCTGAAGGTCGCCGGGTTACATTTTATTGAGTTCTTCGATCACGCGCTGGGTCAGATCGACGCGTTGATGAGACGCCAAAACCAAACCGTCTACGCGGTTGAGGATCAAATCGAAATCGCCTTCTTTTTGGATTTTTTCCAAAACGGGGGCCAGTTTCCGTTCGATCGAAGACAGACCTTCAGCCTGCATGCTTTTGCCTTCTTTGCTTTTGTCGGTCTCAAAACGCTTGAGCGCGACACGCATGTCGTCCAGTTTTTTCATCAGCTCGCTGCGTTTGTCTTCAGACATCGATGCTGCTTTTTCCTGCAGTTCTTTTTGGACGCTGAGTGCGCCGTCGGTCAGTTTTTGACCTTCGCTGTTCACTTGTGACTTGAAGTCGTCCAATTTTTTCTGCAGTGCTTTGCCGGCATTGGAGTTGAGAACTGCGAAGTCGAGGTCGACGACCCCGATTTTTTGGGTTTGCGCGTAAGCTGACGGCAGGGCGGTCAGCAGGGCGAACAAACACAGGCCGACGAGGTGGCGGAATGATTTAGCAACATGAGACATGATAGGTGCTCCTGAACAAGTTGATGGTCCGGTACGTTGCGGACAAGACGGCGACAGTTGCGCCGGCGCAGGCATCCCAAGCCCGTTGGTTGGGTTGGGGCGAGCCGGTGATCCACACGGTGAAGGCCGTTGCATTAGGAATTGTGCTGACGAAGTGCATCACGGTGTGGGGTGTTTACGGCGAACCGTCCTCCATCTAAGGACCGCCGCTAGGGGACGGTCGTAATTGGGATTGGGCGAACATCAAAAAGGCTGCCCATTCTCGCCGTTGGCCGTGGTTGAAGGTGACGTACCGGCGAGCTTTCAAAGGGGTCATCATAGGCGAAGTTGTCCAAGATTGCTACCCGTCAGCCGTTGTGAGCGGCGCTTTTCATCGTGAACGCTCAGGGGTTGTCGTCCCCCGCGGTATTTTGCAATAAATCGGTGTCGCTGCCTTGATTGGTGGTCTCGCCGCCGTTGGCAATGGTGCTTCCGTTAATGCCGGGGCCTGTATCGGTCCCGTTCTCCGGGTTGAGGCCGTCATCTTGTTGACTTTCCAGATCTTGGCGCCAGTGCACCACTTCCGGGTGTTCTGGTTCATCGTGTACTTCACTGATATGTGGATGCTGGTCTTTCAATGCTTCCGCTTCATCAGTGCGGCCTTGGCTGTCCAGCAGGCCGGTTAAGCGGTCCAAAGCCACCGAGCTGCCTTGGTCACGGTTGTCACCCGCGGTGGCCTGCCAATCTAGCGCTTTGCGGTACAGGTTTTCCGCTTCCTCGACGCGGTCTTGACGCTCGTACAAGTTGGCCAAGCGAGCCACACTGGCAAGGGTGGCTCGATCACTTTTGCCCAAACTGCTCAAACGCAGCGTCATGGCTTCGCGGTAGAATTGCTCCGCTTTGTCGTATGCGTTCATTTTGTCGTGAACCCGAGCCAGGCCGTCGTAAATGCTTGCCTTGGTTTGCGCCGGCACCGTTTTGGCGTGGTGGTTTTTGGGCAAATCCAGCATGTGTTTGTAAATTTGGACCGAGCGCGTCAGGCGCCCTTGCGTTTCGTAGGTGGTTGCCAGCGCCTGCATCGTGGGCAGCAACTTCTCCGGGTCGCCGCCGTGATAATCGTAGCGGCGGTTGAGGGCGCGCCAACGCAAGGGATCCGATTCTTCGTAGCGTTTTTGCTGTTCTAGGTTCGACGCCAAGCTGTCGAGCGTGGCCACAAGCGACTGGGTTTCGTCGTTAAAGTTGCGGATGTCAAGGGCCGCGCGCAAGGCGTTTTCGCTCTCGTAAACCAATCCTTTTTTACCCAGGACTTCCGCCAGACCCATGTACACGTCGGCAACTTTGGGATCGCGCTCACCGCGATTTCGGACCGCATCGTCCAAGGCTTGGCGGTAAAGTGCTTCTGCTTCGTCGTAGCGGCCTTTGTTGGCCAACGACCAAGCCTCGAAATCGTCCGGCGTGGCCACGGTCTCCGCGGGCATGGCGCCGGAAGCCGATAATGCGGGTAGGTCGACCTGGTCACGCAGTTGAGGCGACCTGTTCAACCCTGCTTCGCCTTGGCTGCGCGCTTGTGTCGAGAAACTTGGGCTAGGGGTCCCTTTTGGGCGTGCTGTTGGCCGTTGACGTTTTGGGTCGCGTTGATCCCGCTGCTGATCGGCAACGCTTTTAAGGTGGGTTTGGGCCGTAGCCGATGATTCGGTGCTGGTGGGCGGCATCAAAAAGCGGCCGAGCGGATAGGTTTCTTCCCGCGCCGGTTCTATATGTGTGTGCCAGGGGTCACCCAACTGCGCGGTGGTGTCCGCCTGCGTCGAAAAACCCCACAACAGATGGGTGAACGCGCTTAAAAAGCCGGTCGGCGTCGTTTGGACCTGGCCGGGACGTTGTTGTAAGCGAATGTTTTTCTGGGCGTATTGCAGAATGGCGATGCCCGAACCGGCCATCATGGCCGCCGTTAAACCCACGCGCGCCACGTGCTGCCGGTTGTTTTGCCACATCTTTTGAATTTTGTAGAACCGTTGCTGGCGTCTGGCCACGACCGGACGACCGGTCGTGAAGTTGTTCAAATCTTCAATGAGCGCTTTGACGTGGTGGTAACGCTCGACCGGTTTTTTCCGCAGCATTTTGAGCACGATGCTGTCGAGATCACCTTTTAAGGTGCGGTAATTGGCACGTCGTTCGCGCGGCGAGTAACGCGTGTCCGTCTCTTCGGCGAAATCGCCGCGTACCACCCGGCTGGGAATGGGCGGCTCCTGCTCGCAGATGACCTTGCACATGCTGATTGGTTGGCGGTTCTCGAAGTAGTAAGGGCGGCGTTCGGTGAGGAGCTCAAACAACAACACGCCGAGGGAGTAAATGTCGCTGGCCTGGGTGACACGTTCGCAGTTGGCTTGTTCCGGGCTGGCGTAATCGGGTGTCATAAACCGGCATCGACTATCTGTTGCCGTTTCCAGGCCGTACGGGGCTTCCGAATGTTTGGCAATGCCAAAGTCCAGTAATTTGGGTATCCCGCGATCCGTTACTAAAATATTGCCAGGCTTAATGTCGCGATGAATAATCCCGTGCTCGTGCGCACAACCCACCGCTTCACACACCTTGCGGAACAATTCAATGCGCTGGTAAAGCGATAGGCGGTTGTGGCGGCAATATTCGACAATCGAGGTTCCTTGCACGTACTCCATGGTGAAGTAGGGGCGGTGGTCCTCGGTTTCGTCGGCGTCGATCAGTTGCGCGATATAAGGGTGCTGCAAGTTGGCCAAAATCTGGCGCTCATGATGGAAACGTTGCTGTAGCTCGGCGCCGTTCAGCCCTTTCTTCAGCACTTTCAAAGAGACCGAACGAGAAATCGGGTAATCTTGTTGGGCTAAAAAAACGCTGCCCATGCCGCCCTCGCCGAGCGAGCGCACAATGCGAAACGGACCCACAAAGGAACCGGGGGTTAGGTCTTCGTCGTACAGACCTTTTTCAATAAAATCCAGCCCACCGCAAGAAATCGCCAGACGCGACATGACTTGTCGGCGCAGGTCGAGGTCGTCGCCGCATTGTTTGTCGAGGAACAGGGCTCGGTGGGCGTCGGGGACGTCCATGGCCGCCTCGAGTAACTGCATGATTCGTTGTTCTCTTACTAGGTCCATAAAGCTACCTCTCAACCTCAAATGGGTCGGTCTGGTCGATTGAATCTTTGTAGTTACCGTGCTTAAGCTCATGCGAGAGCCAGTGTTTTGCCGTTTCGAAGTCGCGTTTCACCGTTCGGCTACTTACTTCTAAAACGATAGCGATCTCTTCAAACTTTAATCCGGTAAAAAAACGCAGTTGAATGACTTGCGCTTTGCGGGTGTCCACCTGTTCGAGTTTTTTGAGGGCTTGGTGCAGGGCAATGAGGGTTTCGGGATCGATTGCGCTGGGCGAATCTTGGTTGAGGGCTTCTTCCAACGGCAGGTGAACCCCGCCGCTGCCGCGTTTTTTGCTAAGTTTGGCGCGTGCATGATCAATGAGTATGCGGCGCATAAGTTGGCAAGAAGCACGGAAAAAATGTTGACGGTTGGCAAAGTGGAATTGTTCGCGATTGATGAGGTTTACGTAAACCTCGTTGAGTAAGGCTGTCGGTTGCAAGGTTAATGCCGCCGACTCTTTGCGCAAGTAATAACGCGCGGCTTGGTGAAGGTCCCGGTACACCAACGGGATCAACTGGTTGATGGCTTCCGCATCGCCGTTGTTCCAGCGGACCAGTAAACCGGTGATCGGAACCTCTAGCTCGGCTTCGGTCGGCGTGGGGTTCTGGCCCGGTTGATCATCCATGGGTAAAAGGCGTCCTTTCCAAATAAATTTGAGCGCGTATGAAGAGATGGTGAAGGGCTCCACTACTTTATAAAGCGCGAACCCGTCGAATTCCCTATCAAAGAAGTATTGCACAAAGGGTTTTTTTACAAAACAACCAAAATTGGTTGTGGCTTGACTGCAAGATGCTACTCAAATAATGGTGTGGCACACATTCCGTCGTCCGCGGTGAAAAATCCCTTATCCCGGGTTGCGTTGATGACGAACGGAGGGCCAAAGACACCCAATAGATGGCGTCATTCTAGGTAGAAAGTGTAAAAAATGCAAAAACAAATTGAAGAAAAGGTAAAAAAAACATTTTTTTTACCCTAATCACTGGGCAAAATGAAAAAAGTAGTTGCGGCGCCGTGTTAATTATTTGAGCACTAACTCATTTTTATATAGATGATTGCTTCTTTTTCTTTGGTACCGTCGCCGGCGGTGACCATGCCTTGGTTGTTGCTGACGCCCAAGGCAAGGTCTTCGTCATCTCTGCGTGTTGGTCGCGTTGGCGCTGGTGCGTCGGGGGGAGGCAAAATGTTTGGCGAATGCCCAAGCTCACTTGGTACGGGTGCCTCACATTTTACCCGCGGTTTGGAACCCCCGCATCGTGCGGCCGGCCCGTGCAGGATCGCTTTGTGGTGGTTAAACCGTGAAGCCGCCGTCGACCGTGTAAACGCCGCCGGTGCAGTAACCGCCTGCCGGTGAAGCCAGCATTAAGGCCAGTGAAGCGACTTCGTCTGGTTGGGCAATACGGCCCAAGGGGAGTTGGCTTTCGAATGCTTCCCGTTGGGCGTCGTTTTGCCACAAGGCCTTGCTGAACTTGGTTTGGATCAGGCCCGGGCAGATCGCGTTAACGCGAATTTGATCACCGCCCCATTCCTTGGCCAGGACTTTGGTTAAGCTGATCAGCGATGCTTTGCTCATGCTGTACACGCCCAGGCCCGCCTCCGGCGAGATGCCGCCGACACTGCTGATGTTGATGACGCTGCCGCCGCCGCGTTCGCGCATGACCGGGTAAGCCTTTTGGCACAATTCAAAGGGCGCGCGTACATTGACCTTCATGATTTTGTCGAAAATAGTCAAGCTGGTGCGGACGGCCGGCCCGAAAACTGGGTTGGTCGCCGCGTTGTTGACCAAGATGTCGAGTCCGCCGTGGGCTGCAACCACTTCGTCGATGAGTCGGCCTGCTTCGTCGTCCGATCCCATTTTTGCGGCAATGGCGGACGCTTTGAGGCCGTCGGCGCGAAAGCTTTCCGCGACTGCGTCGACCGCCGCTTGTTTGCGGCTGGACAGGATGACATGGGCGCCCGCTTCGGCAAAAGCCCGTGCAATGGCTTCGCCAATGCCTTTACTTGCGCCGGTAATGAGCGCCACTTTATCGGTGAGGTCAAATCGTTGTTGGAGATGTTCTTGGGTCACAGGGTATCCTTTCTGATGAATGGCAGGGTGGGTCTTTGCCTGCGAAATAGGTCGGGTTACGGGCGCTATTGTACCGCAATGGTTCGTGTCCCTAACGTTCTTGGGCGTCGACACCGTCGAAATAATCGGAAGGGACCAGGATGTCGCGGGCTTTCGAGCCGGCGTTGGGGCCGACGATGCCGTCCTCTTCCATCATGTCGACCAATTTGGCCGCGCGTGCATAACCCAGGCCTAATTTTCGCTGTAAATAGGACACACTGGCTTGACCGCTGCGAACCACCAAACGGGCCGCTTTATCGTACATCTCGTCGGTACCCTTGCCGCGACTTTTCGCTTTGCCTTTGCCGCCCGCACCCGCTTCGGCCTCTTCGGCTTCGAGCGATTTGAGGATTTGATGGTTGTAAATCGGGGTGCCTTGGTTTTTAAGGAAACGCACCAGGTCGAGGACTTCCGTTTCGGAAATGTACGGCGCGTGGATACGGACCAGGCGCGCCGTGCCCGGGCCGAGGAATAGCCCGTCGCCTTTGCCCAGCAACGATTCCGCGCCGTTGGTATCGAGGATGATGCGCGAGTCGTTGCGTTGCGCCACGCGGTAGCTCAAGCGTGACGGCAAGTTGGACTTAATGACACCGGTAATAATGTCGACCGACGGGCGTTGGGTGGCCAAGACTAAGTGGATGCCGATGGCGCGAGATTTCTGTGCCAAACGCGCGATGGATTCCTCCACCTCACCGCGTGCCACCATCATGAGGTCGGCCAGCTCGTCAATCAGAACCACAATCAGCGGCAACACACTGGGGGCGTCGGCGCCTTCGATGGCTTCAATTTCGCCTGCCTGAGCGGCTTTGTTGAATAGCTCCAGGTTGCGGAACTTATAGGCTGCGAGGAGTTTGTAGCGTCGCTCCATCTCGCCGACGGCCCACTTTAAGGCGTTGGCCGCTTCATTGGGGTCAATCACGACCGGCGTCAACAGGTGGGGAATGTCCGCATAGATGCCCATTTCGACCATTTTCGGGTCGATCATAATCAATTTGACTTCATCCGGTTTGGCACGCATCAAAATCGAGCAAATCATGGCGTTGATCCCGACCGACTTACCCGAACCGGTCTGACCGGCAATCAACAAGTGCGGCATTTTTGCCAAATCGGCACAAAACGGGGTGCCGTCGATGGTTTTACCCAGCGAGAGCAGGAGCTTCGATTTGTTTTTGGAGAAGGTGTCCGACTCGATCATCTCGCGGAAGGTAATGAGTTCGCGTTTGCGGTTGGGCACTTCCATGCCGATGGATGACCGTCCCGGCATGCGGTCAATACGAATCGATTCGGCACCCAATGCCAAACACAGGTCTTCGGAGAGATTGACAATTTTGCTGTACTTGATGCCGGCGTCAGGGCGGAACTCGTAGGTGGTGACGACCGGGCCGGGATGGATTTCCTTCATTTGGCCCGTGACCGAGAATTCCGCCAACTTTTCTTCCAGTGCCTTGGCTTTGCCCACCAACTCGGCTTCGTCAATGCGCATGCCGGCGTCAGCCTTATTGAAAAAGTAACTGTTGGGATAAACCCAATCACCTTCGATCTCTTGCACGAATTGAAACGATTCCTGCGTGTGGCCCGCATTGTGTTTCATTGGGTTGACCACAATCCCGCCCGCCGCTTTGGCTTTTTTGGCCGGTGTGACCGATTGATCGGCGGCCGGGGGTTCCGGTGGCGGCTCTTCGTCAAAGGCTTCGTTGCCGTCCAGTTGATCGAGGTCCTGTGAATGAACCTGAATGTCTTCGTCGTCGTATTCCGGCTCTTCGCCGAGCAATTCCGGGTCGTTGCGCAGCAGCATCGGATCGGAAACGGGGGCCTCGGGCATGGGTTCCGGTGCGGGTTCGGGCGCTGCTTGCGCCATTTTTTTCAGCTCCCGGCGAATAATGCGCTGGCGTGATTGCTTGTGGCGGTAGTTCTCCCAGAAGCCTTGCGCCATTTCGCCAAAACCGCCCAGCATGCCCTGTATGCGCCAGAACTGTTGGAGCAGCCATTGGCCGATGTCCTTCAGGCGCAGTTGGGTGGCGACTAGGAAGGCCAGCGATGCCGTGCCAAACAGAAAGAGGTAGGTTCCGAATGGGTTTAAATAAGCGCTGAAAAAGCGCCACATTTCCAGGCCGACCAAGCCGCCCGGCATGGTCGTCGTACCTTTGATCAGGACCGGGTTAAAACTGCCGAGGAAGGTTTGCACCACAAACAGAATGGTACCGCTGCCGATAATTTGAAAGAACCAGTCTTCCACTTTACGCGAGCGAATACACAGCGAACCCAGGTACATTGCCGTCATAGGGAACATAAAACTGCCGAAACCGACCAGTTGATAGCAGAAGGCGGCCACGTTGGCGCCGACACGGCCGATGAGGTTGTCGGGAATATGTTTGGAGGTGCCTTCTTGCAAAAATGAAGGATCGTTGGGGTCGTAGGATATCAGCGTGAGTAGCCAGGCAATGCCGATCAAAATCGCGACAAAACCGATGCCGTCGCGCCAAAACGAAGGGTCTTGGCTGCGTTCTTTTTTCTTTTGTCGGCGGCGCACGGTTTTGCGGTGCTCGACCAGACTATCGGTGGCCTCGTCGGCATTACTGTCTAAATCTTTGGTCGCGCGTGTCAAAAGCAGTACCTCTAGAAAAGTGCTGGTGAGCCGTGGGTGAAAATTGCAAGAATCATGCCTTTGAATTTAGGGCGGCTAAGCGCCCTCGCCGCAGGGTGATGAGCTTTGTCTCTCGTTGGTCGACGCTTTGCCGCTGGGCGGCAGCATAGCCCATTCATCCTCGCTGCAAAAGCGACGATTGAGGCTCCGTGATGCAACGCAAGGGCGACGCAAGGGAGGTTGCGCATCGCGACTTCTTACCGGCACGGCGCTTTTCGCTGGGTCACCGGCGCTGTGATGACGCCCTGCGTCGGGTGCCTGGTTACTTTGCCGTCTTGTCGTTACTCAGGGTTAGACGAATATCCTGGCCGTCGCTCTCGCCGATGGCGACCGTCATCGAAACGTAGGGCAGGTTGTCCGCCGCACACTGTTGCGCCAATTGCTGAGCAAATACCGCCACCAGGTTCTCACAACTAACATTATTAATGGGCAGCAGTAGGGTGTCTTCCCTGGGGAAACTGTAAAATTTGGCGACCAACGGCGTTTTGAGGTGAACTTCGACCTGGGCTTCATCCGAGCCGTCGATCGCAATCCAAGGGGCCGCCGTCGGAATGATGACGCGTTCGTCCCAGGCGTCGCACAGCGCTTTGATTAAGGCCTTCGCTTGGTGGAACGGGAACATCAGACCGTTTTCGCCGACCGCCGCGCGGAAGGTGACCCTTACACGGTAGTTGTGACCGTGCAGACGCTCCACCGAGCCGTCGTCGAAAAGGGTGAAGTGGGCGGCTGAGAACTTTTGGCGATCCTTGGCGAACTCGGCTTCGAAAAGCTGCATGACGCGTGTCTCCCTCCGCCGAAGGCGGTTAGCTGATGCGGTTAAACGACGGGTTTGCGGTAGCCGGTGCGGTAGCTTTCGCGTCCTTCTTGCTGGTACTTAATGGCAAAGTTGGTTAAGCCGCTTGCACCCTGGGGATCTTCGGGTAGACGTTCGCCGGATTCCAGATAGGTTTGGTTCTGAAGCACTTCTTGGATGTGTTCCCAATATCCGGCATGGTCGGTTGCGATCAGCAACCAGCCGCCTGGCTTTAACACGCGGTGGACCTGCGCCATAAAGGCCTCGCCGAAAAGACGGCGCTTGTGGTGGCGTTTCTTCGGCCAGGGATCGGGGTAATAGACGTGGATAACCGACAAACTGTTGTCGGCGACATAACCTTCCAAAAAGCCGAGTGCTTCACCACAGATTAGTCGGGTGTTGGCTAACGGCCGTTTTTCCACGCGGGCACGGGCCATATTCAGGTACTTGCGGCGAATTTCGATGCCGATGAAATTGGTATCCGGCTGATTGATTGCCGAACGCGTGATGAACAGACCTTTACCAATGCCGATTTCCAGTTCGACTGGGTGGTCATTGCCGAAAAGATCGGAAAATTGAATGACGGCGGCGGGTTCTTCGAGAACGAGCTCGCGGCTGACGCGTTGGTCTTTGGGAAGAAAAACATCTGACACGGTGGGCTCCGGAAATGATCAATCGAGAACAGCGGGTAGGCTTGCTGTCGGCGATCGACCCACGGTTCAAGCGCTCTAGCATACAAGAGCATGGATCAAAAGAAAAGCGTCGGGTGACGCAAGGCGTTGCAAGGCGGGTCGCGATCTGAATTCGCCACAACGGGTCGGCGCCCGTTGTGGCACGGGATTGGTCGGCATATCCTATGTAAAACACTGAACTGCCAGGGGTTACTTTTTAAATTTGTTTGATCTTTTTTATTGCACCCCCGGGATTTTGTGATAGGTTGGTGAGACCAACAGCCCACCGTTCTCCTCCATTAGGAGAACACCATGATTAGTCATATCGCCGGCGCAGCACCTCTTGGGGTGTCGGCCGTTTCTATCTGTGCCGAAGTTGCGATCCGAAAGGGCGCGCTTCGCGTAAGTATCGTCGGCTTGCCCGACACAGCAACTCGTGAATCCAAAGAACGGCTGGTTCCAGCCATTACCAACAGTGGCTTTGCCCTACAAAACTGCGACATTGTTATCAACCTGTCACCGGCCGATTTGCGCAAGGAAGGAACCGCCTACGATCTGCCGATGGCGGTCGGGATTCTGGTAGCCCAAGGCATTCTGAGCGGTGACGCGGTCGAACAGTCCTGGTTTGCCGGTGAATTGGCGCTCGACGGCGGATTGCGGCCGGTTCGTTCCATTTTACCGATTGCCGAATGTGCCACCCGCCATGGCGGGCAACGCCTATTTGTGCCCGTCGGTAACGGTGTGGAAGGGTCATTGGTGCGCGATCTCGACGTTGTCGAGATTGAGGCCTTGCCGCAACTCGTTCGGATCCTGCGTGGTCAAGAGACTTATCGCGTTTGCACGCCTAAGGCGCTGACGTCGGCGGAGTCTTCGTGCCAGTGGGATCTCACCGATGTCAAAGGTCAGCAAGCCGCCAAGCGCGTCTTGGAAATTGCCGCCGCCGGCGGGCACAATCTGTTGTTTTACGGTCCTCCCGGGTCGGGGAAGTCGATGCTAAGCAAACGTTTGTCGTCGATTTTGCCGCCGATGAGTGAAACCGAAATGATTGAGGTGACCCGTATTTACAGCGCCGCCGATCTGCTTAAAGCCGAAAACGGCCCGATCCAGCAGCGCCCGTTTCGGGCACCGCACCATACCACTTCGCCGGTTGCTATGGTTGGTGGTGGCGGTTATCCGCGTCCTGGCGAGGTGACGCTTGCCCATCGTGGCGTGCTGTTTCTCGACGAACTAGCCGAGTTCCCGCGCCGTGCGCTGGAAGTCCTGCGTCAACCGATGGAAGATCGTGCCTTAACGGTCTGTCGTGCCTCTGCCCGTGTCGATTTTCCGGCGGATTTCATTTTTGTCGCCGCCATGAATCCCTGTCCCTGTGGCTGGAAGGGTGATAAGCGCCGTCCTTGTCGCTGTTCACCCGACCGGGTTACCGCCTATCGCGACCGCATCTCCGGGCCGCTGCTCGACCGCATCGATCTTCAGCTTGAAATGCCGACCCTGTCGCTTTCAGAAATTCGACGCATGCCGGCGGGTGAGTCCAGTGCGGTGGTGCGCGCGCGGGTCGTCTCGGCTCGGCAACGCATGGTTGCGCGTACGGGATGCCCCACCATTACCAACGCCAATATGAGCCAAAGCATGGTTAGCCGGTTCTGCCGTATTACCCGTCAGGACGCCGAACGACTTGAGCAATATTTGGAACACTTGGGTTTTACCGTTCGCGGGTACACCAAACTTTTGCGGGTTTCGCGGACCATGGCTGACTTGGACGGTAGCCCGCACATCGATTGGCGCCACCTGGCCGAAGCCGTAGCCTATCGGCGTTTTGATACGCCTGTGACCCAAACCAATTTGCAGTTACCCCAGCCCGCCGTCAGCTAAATCGCTGCGTCACCACAACCCGTTACCCGGTCGTTGCACGACGACGACCGTCGCCGCTTTTGGAGGCCGCCCCATGATTGTCGTTCGCGCTACCCTGACCAATGACACTGTAAACCTGCCGATGTTGCCCCATTCCTGCAAAGAAGGGCCGATTCCCGTGCTGTTACTGGTGCCGGAGTTCGCAGCCACGGTTGAAGGCAGTCAGTTAGACGCACCGTCCTGGGCCTGGGGCTCGGACGAGGTTGAGGATGTTTACCTGGGTGATTGATAGGCTCAGCCACCGCTGCTTTCGCGCACAAGCACCAGCTTACCGAGGTTCTGGTTGGCTAGCATGCAACGGTGCGCGGCTTCGGCGTCACGCATCGGGAAAACCGCGTGAATATCGGGGCCGATGCCGCCTTGCTGTAAGGTGTCGGCCCACTTGGACAAGAAGCGTCTGCGCACGGCCTGTTTGGCTGCAAGTGGCAACGCGCGCAGGACGGATCCCGTGACGGTGAGTTGGCGGCTCAGGACCAGGCCGAGATCGAGTTCGGCCTTGCGCCCTCCGAGCAACCCGACCACGACCAAGCGACCGCCGCGTTTAAGGCACTTGAGGTTATCACCCAGGTAGGCGGCGCCGATAAAGTCTAGGACGACATCGGCACCGCCCGCCTCGCCGAGGACCTTAAGGAAAGCCGTTTCGCGGTAGGCAATCACGTGATCAGCGCCCAGCCGGCGACAGAAATCTTGTTTGGCGGTGCTGCTGGTGGTGGTGAATACCTTGCAGCCGTGCGCTCGGGCCATGCGAATGGCCATCGCACCGACACCACTGGCGCCGGCGTGGATTAGGACGGTCTCACCGGGCTGTAAGCGACCGTGGTGGAACAGGTTCTCGTTGGCGGTGTAGGCGACTTCTGTCAACGCGGCGCCCCAGGTGTCGTCGGCGCTGTCGGGTAACCGATGTGCCAATCGCGCATCGAGCAGACACTGTTCCGCATAACCGCCGCCACCGACCAAGCCAAACACGCGATCACCGACCTGGAAGTCTTGGACAGCACTGCCGACGGCGGCGACGTCACCGGCGATTTCCAAACCGAGGATGGGTGACTCTCCCGGCGGCGGTGGATACAACCCTTTGCGTTGCAGCAGGTCGGCGCGATTAACGCCGGCCGCATTGACGGAAACCAATAAATCATGTGGTCCGGGTTCTAGGTCGGGTAGTTCGCGAAAGGTCAAGATTTTTGCAGGGTGATTCTCATCGACAACAATGGCTTTCACGGGCGGCTCCTAGTTAGATGGATTGAAAAAAGGGGGCGCTGGTGGCGCGACCTAAAGCGCGAAATGCAAGGGGTAGCCAAAGCCCTCGGGTGAGAAGGGTTCGTCGCAAGGATCAGAACCGCCTCGGCGCCCTGTTTCAGAGCCGGTTGCGCCCCGTTGTAAGTTGCCGGCGTCCCCGGCCTTGGGCGCAAATCGCCGCTAAGGTACGTGCTTCTTAGGTGCTAAGCTTAACGCACTTATCGGTGAGGGGAGCGCCTTGCCGCTTCAATGTTCGTGGCACAGCTTCAAAAATCACCGTTGGGCTCGTTTAAGGTAGTCTGCTTTGGTTGGCGATAAGCAAGCGGTTTGTCGCAGACGAACCCCACAACCGGCCGACGGCGACCGCGCGTCACCCAGGAAAGCTGTTTGAAACGAAACTTTTGCAGCTCAAAAACGCATGACGATAGGACCGCCGGAATCCGGTGCTTTAAATCCCTACCTCCAAGAGAGTGAACTATGACGGAAATGCCGCAATCTAACGGCGCCGCGACCAACCCATCGCAACTGAGTATTGGCTCGGCTTATCGGAAAATGTTTGCCTTGGTTCGCCCCCATCGCAACTTGCTTGCAGTTGCGACTTTGTGTTTGGCCGTGGGGAGCGGATTGGGCTTGTATTACCCGCGTGTGGTGTCCGGCATGGTCGACCAGACAATTGCCGAGGGGATGGGTGCGGTCAATGGGGCTGTTTTGCTGTTGGCCGGTGTGTTTGCTTTGCAGGCGGTAGCGGTTGGTTTTCGTCACTACCTTTTTACGATTGTTGGTTATCGCGTGGTCACCGAACTGCAAGATCGCACCTATCAGCAGATTGTCGCCCAGGAAATCGGCTTTTTTGACCAACGCAAGACCGGTGAGTTGATGAGCCGTTTGGCATCCGATACGACGGTGCTTCAAAACACGGTCAGCGTGAACGTATCGATGGCGTTGCGCGGGCTGGCCAGCGCCGTTGGCGGCGTGGTTTTGTTGGCGATTACTTCGTGGAAACTGACCCTGCTGATTTTGGTTGTGGTGCCGCCGGTTTCGATCGGGGCGGTGGTGTTCGGCCGCCAAGTGCGCGGATTGAGTAAACGGGTTCAAGATGCCTTGGCCAAAGCAGGTGAGATCGCTGAGGAAACCTTATCCGGCATTCGCACGGTGCGCGCTTTTGCGCGCGAGCAGGTCGAAGCCGACCGTTACCATCGCGGCGTCTTTGACGCGTTCCTGATCATGCGCCGGCGCTCGCGCACGGTGGCTATGTTCCAAGCGGTGATTTCTTTCGCCGCCTACGGCGTGGTGGCGTTGGTTCTGTGGTACGGCGCGACCTTGGTGGACAGTGGTGAGATGTCGGTAGGTCAGTTGACTTCATTCCTGCTCTACACCTTGATTGTGGCCGTTTCCCTGGCTTCTCTGGCCAATTTGTGGACCGACTTTATGCGTGCCTCCGGGGCGGCCGAGCGGATTTTCGAAATCTTGGATCGCGAACCAGCCATGCCCTTGGCTCGAGGAACCCGACCGGATACCTTGGTCGGCAACCTGCGCTTTGACAATGTAACCTTTGCTTATCCGACGCGGCCCGATGTGGCGGCTTTGCGCGCGGTCGATCTCGAGGTTCATCCCGGCGAAGTCGTCGCCTTGGTGGGGCCCTCCGGCAGTGGCAAGTCGACGATTGCGGCGTTGGTCCCTCGTTTCTACGACGTGAGCGACGGCGCGATTGTGCTCGACGGTCACGACTTGCGTACCTACGATGCGGGCTGGCTGCGCGGCCAAATCGGTATTGTGCCGCAAGAGCCGATGTTGTTCTCGCGCTCCGTGGCTGAGAACATTGCTTACGGTGTGAGCGCTTGGGATCAGGCGGGGGTGGAACGGGCGGCGAAGATGGCCAACGCCCACGAATTCATCAGCGCTTTTCCCGACGGCTACCAAACCGAAGTGGGTGAACGCGGTGTTCGATTGAGTGGCGGCCAAAAACAGCGCGTGGCCATCGCCCGGGCCCTGCTTAAGAATCCGAAGATGTTGATATTGGATGAAGCGACCAGTGCCTTGGATGCTGAAAGCGAGTTTCTCGTGAAACAAGCGCTCGACCGCCTGATGGAAGGCCGTACCACGCTCATCATCGCCCATCGATTATCGACCGTACGCGACGCCGACCGAGTCGTGGTCCTTGAAGAGGGCCAAATCCGCGAGGTCGGTCGTCACGAGGAATTGATGGCCAACGAACAGGGTTTGTACCGCCGTTTGGTTGAACGCCAATTCCTTAAGGCCGAAGGTTAGTGCCCCGGCCCAAGTGACGGGTTCGTTGGCGGATTTTGCCGTCTCGAGCGGGCACAGGGCGCCAAGGACCTTCCATCGCGCAATCCTTGAACCCGTTACCAAATCGATGCCGGCAAAATGTTAGGTACTATTTGTGATCCGCGTCTGTTGGCGGGTGCCTTGTTTAGGCTACCGGCTCGGCGGTTTTGGTGCCTTGGTTGTGGCTATGATCAATGCGGGTCCAAGTGATGATTTCCAGGTTTCCGGCGAAATCTTCCACCAAAGCAGAACAACTTTCAACCCAATCCCCGTCGTTGCAGTACTGAATACCGCCGATGTCGCGAATTTCGGGGTGATGGATGTGGCCGCAAACGACGCCGTCGACACCGAGCTTTTTAGCTTCGCCGGCCACGGCCTCCTCGAATTGAGCGATAAAGGCGACCGCGTTTTTAACACGGTGCTTCAAGTAAGCGCTGAGCGACCAATAGGGCAATCCCAGCCAGGCGCGTAAGCGGTTGAACAGGGTGTTGAGGTTCAAAGCCAAGGTATAAGCCCAGTCGCCGAGTAGGGCCAACCACTTGGCGTATTTGACAACGCCGTCGAACTCGTCGCCGTGAAGAACGAGGAACTTACGGCCGTCGGCCATGGTGTGAATGAAACGGCGCTCGACCGCGACCTCGCCGAATTTAAGGCTGGAATACTGGCGCGCAAATTCATCGTGGTTACCGGGAATGTAAATGACCTTGGTGCCTTTGCGCGCCTTGCGCAAAATCTTTTGGACTACGTCGTTGTGGGTCTGGTGCCAGTACCACGACTTTTTCAACTTCCAACCGTCGATGATGTCACCGACCAGAAACAGGGTCTCCGATTCGTTCCAACGCAGGAAATCCAGCAAAAACGCCGCTTTACAGCCACTGGTTCCCAAATGGATGTCGGATATAAAGATGGTGCGATAGTGTTTGACGCTGCGGTTGCCTTCGCCTTCTTGGGCGACGGGTTCGCGGTCTTTAACGACCTCGTCGTCCGTGTCTTCGGCGATGGTGAATGGTTCAGATTGACGGGGTGAGACCAACTTCTGGAGTGCAATCGCAATTGAATTCATGGCTCCATCTCGGCAAGGGGATAGAGGGGTTGACCCGAAGTGGGTTACCACACTCAAGTGCCAGCATAGGCCCGCGTTGTGAAGTGGGGGTGAGCAGGTTGTCAGCGTTCCATGACGGCCCTGTCGAAATTTTACGAAAGCGCCGCGCTTGTCGGTGGCCGTTATTAGTTGCCGGGCAGTGATTTCGTGCGGACCAAACAAGGCCGGCCCTGAAAGAAAAAGGCCCAGACACAAGGTGCCCGGGCCTTTGCTCGATTTTGCTTGAGCGGGCTTAATACGCGGTGCGCCCCTCGGCTTCGTCAATGCAGCGCCGCAGCTTGGCCGCCATGATCCGCACCGCCGGTTCGAGGACCATACTGTCGTGGTTACCCGGCACTTGGAAGATGTCTAGTTGCTTCACAAACGGCGTCCACTGATTGTCCTCGTAGACGTATTCGTATTCGCTGCTGACATAGCGTTCGCTGCCAACCTTGTAATGTTTATCCAGCTTCGGCCGGAACAGTTTGACGGTACCGTCGAAGTTCTTGAGGTCGTAGCGTTCCAAGGCACGGTAAAACGCCGCTTCAATTTCCTGGCTTTTGAAGGAAACTTCCTGTTGGGGCTCCTGCTCGACGGGTTCCGGCTGGTCTTGTTCCTGTTCCGCTTTTTGGCGTTTTTTGATTTCCCAGGCGTACCGTGCTTCGGCCCATTCTTTCACGTAAGAAAAGCCCTGACGCTGGAAATTGAGCAGGTGGATTTTGGAACGGTCCACTCGCGACAGGTGGGGTCGGTGGGGGATCGGCGTGTCGAGCATGACCAACAGGCTGACTTCCTCACCTTCAGCTTTGAGTTGTTGCGCCATTTCATAGGCCGTGATGCCGCCGCCGGAGAAGCCGCCCAGCATGTAGGGACCTTCCGGTTGCACGGTGCGAATTTCCTCAAGGTAATCGCGCGCCATCTCTTCAAAGGTTTCGTGGGGTTGATCGTCGCCGTACAAACCGCGTGCCTGCAGGCCGAAGAACTTGCGGTCGACACCGATTAAGTGTGCCAACTGGCGCAGGTTGAGTACGTTACCGAACATGCCTGCGACCAAGAAAAACGGCGTACGCGTGCCGCCACGACCTTGGTGCATGGCGACCAAGTGTTTGTAACGGCGTTTTTTGGCGGCAGCTTCGCCGCCTTCGCGTTCCTCTCCGTCGGCCGCCGCAGTATCGGCATCACCGACCACCTCGCGAATCAAGTCGGCACAGGCCTCAATCGTGGGGGCCTCGAACAGCACCGAGATCGGGTATTCGACTTGGTAGGCTTTTTTGATTTTGGCGAACAGACGTACCGCGATCAGCGAGTGCCCGCCTAAATCGAAGAAGCTGTCTTTAATACCGATGTCTTGTACACCGAGCAGTTCGGCCCAAATCGTGGCCAACGTCTTTTCGATGTCGTCGCGCGGCGCCACAAACTCGCTGTCCAATTCGGGCCGTTCGAACTTGGTGCTTTCATCCTCTTGTTCTTGCTCAAGTGTCGCTTTTTCAGTCTGTTCGATAAGCTTCAGCAAATCGAGTGAACTGAAAATAACTTGGGGCGTGGGTTCGGCGGCGAGGATATGGCCCAAGGCTTGGGTGCCTTCCTCGGGCAAAATACCCTGGCTTAGGTTGTGGCGGAACAGCTTTTCCGCCGGCGACAACTGGCGTTGGCCTTCGTCGTCGGTTTGCGATTCGAATTCCAGTTCCGAAGACGATGGTGGCTTGGCCAGCGCGAAATCGGGGCCGCCTTCGAGGCGTTTGATACTAAAGGCTTCGGCAATGAACAAGATCTGGCCGTTCTCATCGCAAAGTGTGATGTCGAAGGTGGCCGTTTCGTTGTCGGCTTTGTTGACACCGTTGTTGCGTACCCAACTGTAAACATTACGCGGTAGCGGGCCGTAGAAGCGGACGCTGCGGTAGTTCACCGGTACCCACAACTGGTTGGTGCCCTTGTAGCCTTGGATGAGGTTCATGGCGAAACCGGTCGCCAAGTCCAGCAAGGCCGGGTGGTGCTGGTAATCGGCCTGTTCTTCAGCGAAGGTTTTGGGCAGCGACAAGCGTCCCAGCGCTTCGTTTTCGCCATACCAGGCCTCTTGCAGCACGCGCCAGCGCGGTCCAAACTTCATGAACCGTTCTTGACCGGTGCGAATGCCGTCGGCGTCGGCTTCGTGGTCGACGCCACAGCGATCGCGAATTTCAGGGATGTCGAGCGGTGTTTGCTTGCGCGGGTTGTGCGGGATGAGACGTGCCTGCATGTGGGTTTCCCAACCGACTCGGCCGTCGTCAAAGACGCGTTTACTCTGGATATCGAGGGCAAACTCGTCTTCTTCCGGCTTCAACCGCAAACGCATATCCTTGGTTTCGTCGTCTGGGACGTAAAACGGTCGGAAGAAGTAGAGATCGTTGATCTCGTAGCGTCGCGTTTCGCCGCGTTCTACCAAGGCTGCGCGTGCCATTTCCAGGTAAGCGGTACCCACCAGAATGGCGTGGCCGCTGAGCGTGCGGTGCTGGTCGAGGACCCATTGGCTTTTGGTGGTGTAGCTCGCGGTAATGGTTGTGATGCCGCGCTCATCGGTGGCGCGCGTTTCAAACAAGGGGTGTTTGCACGGCGCGATATCTTGACCGGCGTCATCTTGGCCGGCCATGCGGTTGGCGCTGTCCATCGCCATCCCGACCTCGTTCCAAATCCCCCAGTTGATCGCGACCGTGTTGCGGTTCTCAAGGTGTTGGCGCGACTGGGCATAGGCGTTGAGGAAGGCGTTGGCGGCGACGTAATCGATTTGACCCGCCGGCGCCACCACACTCGAGGTGGAGGAGAACAGCACCATAAAGTCGAGCTGCTTGTCCGCGAACAACTGGTCGAGCATCAGGGTACCGTGAATCTTAGGCGTGAACACATCTTCGATGCTGTACTGATCCTTCATTGGAATCAAATCGTCTTTGAGCACGCCGGCTGTATGTAACACGCCGTTAATGCGCCCAAACCGTTTTTCGGCCTGTTCCACCACCGTTTCCATGGCGTCGATGTCGGTTACGTCGGCGACACCGATTTCCACTTCGGCACCAAGGCTCTCCAAGTGCTGAACCTTGAGAATCCGTTGGTGAATGCGATGGAATTGTGGCGTACGTTCGAGCCAGTCAGACCATTCTTCGCGCGGTGGCAACGGCGAACGGCTCATCAGCACCAGCTTGGCATTGGCGCGACGGGCCAGGTATTCAGCCGTAACCAGGCCCAAGCCGCCCAGACCGCCGGTGATTAGGTACACGCCGTTCGCGACGATGCGGTCTTCAATCCCGCGCATCTTTTGCGGTTGGTTGGCCTCAAAGCGTTGTTCCCAGCGCATACCGCTGCGGTAGGCGCACAGGTGGTTGCTCGGCTCGGACAGCACTTCGTCGTACAACAACTCGGCGAGGCGATCCAAATCGGCCGGCTCAATCGGCCGCTTGCGGCCAAAGCTCATCTGCTGAATCTGCGGCAACTCGATGTCGACGACGGCGCAGGTGACCTCGGGGAATTCGTGTGGGATGACCTTGGCCGGCCCGAGCAGGGTCGTTTTCTCGGGATAAGCAAGGGTTTCACCTTGGACCTGACAGGAGCCGTTGGTAAACGCCAACAGGTGCATGGGTCCAGTCATTCCTTCGCTGCTCATGGCTTTGGCCAAGAAGAACAGGCTGTAAAAACCGCGTTCTTGGTTGCGGTGGAAGAAACTCGAACCGGGTCGGTACGTCTCCTCGGCGGTCAGCAGCCAGCAGTGAGCCACACGCGTCGGCCGGCGGCCGTGATTGATGAGGTCGCGCAACAGCTCCTCGTATTCCCGTTGACCGTGTTCCGGGGCCAGCAAGTAGTGGTTGTCGTCAACCTTGTGGAAGGTGTCGCCCTCGCGAATTTCGATGACTTCGTGGCCGCGTTGGCGCAACATCTCCCCAAAGCGGTCGCCGATGCCCGCATCGTCGAGGAAAACCAGCCAGGTCTGTGGACCGTCTTCCATGGGCGGCACCGGTTGACGTTTCTTCCATACGGGTTGGAAATACCAATCCTCGCGCCGTTTCATTTTGAACAGGCGTTTGCTCGCATCGTCCTCGGCCAGTTTGATTTTGCCAGGCTCAATAAAGTAACGGGCGTGGCGGAAAGCGTAGGTCGGCAGCGACAAACGGTGGCGGAAGCTGTCACCAAAGAGTTCTTTGAGATCGACAGCCAAGCCGGATGCCCACAAACGGCCGCGTGCGGCCAGCAGGAAGGCACGGTCATCGACGATGTCGCGCGGGTGACGCAAGGTGTGTAGCACGTTGTTTTGGTTGGTAATGCCCGAGTGTTGTTTAACCAGCGAAACCAGCGTCCGGCCGGGCCCGACTTCCAAAAAGACGCGCCCTTTTTCTTCCAGTAAGGTGGTGACGCCGTCGGCGAAGTGGACGGTTCCGCGCAAATGGCTGACCCAGTATTCGGGGTCTTTGGCCTGCTCGTCGGTAATCCAGGTGCCACTGCGGTTGGAGATAAAGGGGATGGTCGGAGCGTTGAGTTTGATGGAACGCAGATAGTCGCCAAAGGGTTTGAGAATGCCTTCGAGCATGCGCGAGTGGGCGGCGATATCGATGGGCACGCGACGGGCTTCAATTTCCTTGGCCTCGAGGGCCTGCAAGAAGTGATCGAGTTCTTCGGCGGGGCCACTGACGACACAAAATTCGGGGCTGTTTATCGTGGCCAAATCGAGCGTGTCGGGCATCAGCTCCTTGACGGCGGCCGGCGCCAAACCGACGCTGATCATGCCGCCGCGAGGCACGGTTTCGAAGAGTTGGCCACGCAGGGTGACCAAACCAAGTGCGTCCTTAAAGGAAAAGACACCGGCGACGCAGGCGGCGGTGTTTTCGCCCAAGCTGTGGCCGATCAACGCCTTGGGTTCAATGCCCTGGTCGAGCCAGTACTGCGTGAGTGCGTATTGAACAATAAAAATCAGCGGTAATTGGACGGCTGGGCGCTGGTGCAAGGCGTCGATTTCATCGTCACGGTCGGCTTCGGCGAAGAACACGTCGTGCGGATCCCAGTCGACACCGTCCAACTTGGCCAGCAGCTTGAGGCCGCGGTCGATGTGTTTCTTGACGACGGGCTCGGCCTCGTACAGGTCACGCGCCATGCGTGGATACTGGCAGCCGCCGCCCGCGTACATCAATACTGGTGAGGGCGTCGTCGGTTCGGCCGTGTGGGTGAAAATACGGCGCGTATCGCCGGCTTCGAGCACGGCAATCGCGTCCTCAACGTCTTTGACGGCAACGACGCGGCGCGTGTCGAAGGCTTTGCGACCCGCGATCAGCGTGTAACTGACATCGGCCAGGTCGGCGTCGGGATTGTCGCGCAACCAGCTCGCCAAGCGTTTGCCGTAGTCTTCCACGGCTGATTTGTTACGCGCCGACCAGGGCAACAGGTAAAAAGGCGTATCGAATTCATCCGATGGATCCAATTCGGGCGCTTCCTCGACGATGGCAAAGGCATTGGTGCCGCCCACGCCCAGAGAGTTAATGCCGGCGCGGCGCGGTTCGTCGCCCTCCTGCCAATCCTGCAAGCTGTGGTTGACGTAAAACGGGCTGTTGTCAAAGTCGATCTCGGGGTTGGGTGCTTCCCAGTTAAGGCTCGGTGGCAGCTTCTTGTTCTGCAGTGCCATACACACCTTGTGCAAGCTGGCGACGCCGGCGGCGGTGTCGAGGTGACCGATGTTGGTTTTAACCGAACCAATGCCGCAAAAACCCTTGCGTTTGGTTGAGGTGCGGAAAGCTTGGGTAAGGGCCGAAACTTCAATCGGATCACCCATCGGCGTGCCGGTGCCGTGGCACTCGATGTAGCTGACCTTGTCGGCCTCGAGGTTGGACACCGCCAGGGCTTCAGCAACCGCCGCCGCTTGGCCGTCGACACTGGGTGCCAAATAACCGACCTTGGCTGAGCCGTCGTTGTTGATCGCCGAACCTTTGACAACCGCGTAAATGTGGTCGCCGTCGTCGAGCGCGTCGTCGAGTCGGCGCAACACGACCACGCCGGCGCCGCTGCCGAAGACTGTGCCCTTAGAGCGATGGTCGAAGGCGCGACAGTGACCGTCGGGCGATAAGATCTCGTTTTCTTTGTAGTGGTAACCACGCCGGTGCGGCATGTCGATGGTGACCCCACCTGCAAGCGCCATGTCACATTCGCCGCTCAACAAACTCTGACAGCCTTGGTGCAAGGCGACCAACGAGGTCGAACACGCCGTTTGAACGTTGATACTCGGGCCGGTCAGGTTGAAGCAATACGAGACGCGGGTGGCCAAGAAGTCTTTGTCGTTGCCGGTGTGGCGCAGCAAAAACATGCCGACGTTATCGACCAAGTCGGGGTTGGTCAACAGGTTGAACATAAAGTAGCTGCCCATGCCGCAGCCGCTGAAGACACCGATTTGACCGTCAAAATCGTCCGGCATGTGGGTCGAATCTTCCAGCGCTTCCCAGGCACATTCCAGGAAGTTGCGGTGCTGCGGGTCCATAATCGCCGCTTCTTTAGGACTGAACCCGAAAAACTCGGCGTCGAAGTATTCCATATCCTGCAAAACAGCGCAGGCTTTCACGTAATTGGCTTGCTTGAGCGTTTCGGCGCTGACGCCTTCGGCCATTAATTGCTCGTCGGTCAGAGGCAAAATGGACTCAATGCCGTGACTTAAGTTGTGCCAGTACTCCCTGATATTGCGGGCGCCGGGGTAACGGCAGGCCATGCCCACAATGGCAATATCGTTTTCTCCCGCAATGTCCTGATCGTCTTTTTCGTCGTAGTCACGTTTTGTCATGTCTCGGACCTCTTGTGTGTTCCATGGGTTCGTTCGTTTTAAAGCAGTGCCGGAAGCAACCTGAGCGGAGCGTGGCGATCAATGGAGAAAGCGCCTAGTGCCAATGTCGATCACCCCGAAGCGTGCGGTCGGTACCGAACTAAATCGGGCTCTTCAAAAAAAGCGTCGCGACAGGGGGTGAAACAGGCGAATTTTAGCCGTTTTGGGTTGTACGTCGCAAGCCGGGTTTTTCACATTCACGCCTCAGCCGCCTTTGGAAAGGGACAAGCTGTTGACGACAAAGGTCTTGTTTCGCTTCGAACCGGAAAAAACGAGCCCTGTCCGCACGGCGACGGTGTTTTCGCGCCAAAGCCGTCCCGGCCCGCTGTTGTGAACCCTGGGTAATGACGCGGAGTGGCAGAACGCTTTTTTTTACACAACGCGGCGCACCTTTCAACCTTCCGGTTTTGGAAAAAACGGCACTGACAGCGATGAACACACAAGTTGCTGGTAGCTCGTCGGTTCTGCGTGGGGACGGGCCTCGCGAAGCGCCGAAACCTTTCGCGATCCCTGCGCTGAGGATGGCGACCGGCGCCAAATGCTCGCCACATCTCGGCAAGAAATGACGGTTAATCTCTTGCCGCGCTACGGCAAGCGCATTAAGATACAGTGAAGATCCTTGGCTTTTCCGGGTCTCCCTGCCGCCGATGATCCGTCCTCGGTGGGGTTGACGCCCACCCAATCGCGCCGCACACGTTTCTTTTTGGTCGTGTGCCGGCTCGCAGGCGATGGTTCAAAACACACCGCTGTCGCGCGACGACGGCCGGTGTTGGGTAGTTGGGTGATGGGTAGCGGCAATTGGGAATGAACTCGGGCGGGATCCCTGCATGACGCGCTGCGTCTGCATTAACAACAAGGGGATAACTATGAGGCATTTACAGGGAAAACAAGCGCTCGTTACCGGTTCGGCACAGGGGATCGGTTTCCAAATTGCCAAACGATTGGGTCGTGAAGGCGCCCACTTGGTGCTGACCGACGTGAACCGCGCCAAGCTTGAAGAAGCCGGCGAAGCGTTGCGCTCATTGGGGATTGAGGTCGCAACCTACGTTTTGGACGTCACCAATCAGGAACAAATTTTGGCCGTTCGCGATCAAATCGTGAAAGAGGCCGGCCCGGTTCACGTGCTCGTCAACAACGCCGGTGTGGTCTTTGGCGGCCCCTTTCTCGAGGTCGACATGAAAAAACACGACCTCACCTATCAAGTAAACACCATTGGCGTCGCCGCTATGATGCACGCTTTCCTGCCGCAAATGCTGCAGCTCGAAGGGGCTCATATCGTCAATCTCGCCAGTGCATCCGGCTTTGTCGGATTGCCCTACGGCACCACCTACGCTTCTTCCAAATGGTCCGTCATCGGTTTGTCCGAATCTGTCCGCCTTGAGCTCAAGCACCTTGGCCACGACCATATTAAGGTCACCACTGTCTGTCCCAGCTACGTGAAGACCGGTATGTTCGAAGGCGTCAAAGCGCCAATGCTGACACCTTTCCTGACGCCGGAAACCCTGGCTGACAAAGTTTTACAAGCCGTCAAAGACGACAGCACCATGGTGCTTGAACCGTTCTTGGTCAAGTTTGTGCCTTTTCTCAAGGGCGTGCTGCCCGGTTTCTTGTCCGACATGCTCGGCGATTTCCTCGGTGCTTCTACCTCGATGGGCTCCTGGCAAGGTCATGGCGGCAAAGGCGCCGTCATTCGTGAAGTGAAACGCGTTTCCTAAGCGCGGTCACCGCAAACGCAAAAAAAGGCGACGTGGGTGCTTCCCAGCGTCGCCTTTTTTATGAGCGGTTGTGCGAAGGCGAGACACACGCGGGTGCCTCGCTGCCCGGTTAACGCCGACGACGGCGGCGCTGCTGCATGCGTTCGCGGCGGCGTGCGGCGCGGTCCGCACTTTTCGCTACGTTCTCCGAGACACCGTCGCTGTTGAGGAAGTTCACCAACGCCTTAATGGTCGGGAACCGGTAGAGATCGGTCAACGCAATCGTGTGCTCGCTCAAGCGCTCGCGCATGGTGCGGTGCATGCGCACCACCAGCAGCGAGTGGCCACCGATATCGAAGAAGTTGTCTTCGACACCGACCTGCGCCACATTCAGCGTTTCCTGCCAAATTTCGGCGATTTGTGATTCCAATTCGCTTTCCGGCGCGACGAATTCGGCCTGCGACTTTTTGACCAAGGCTTCCGGTGCCGGCAGCGCTTTGCGGTCAATTTTTTTGTTGGGTGTATGCGGCAAGGCGTCCATTTCGACGAAGGTCGAAGGCACCATGTACTCCGGTAACTTGGAACGCATCAAATCGCGCAATGCGTCTTCGTCCGGGGCCGGTTCGTGACTGGTGTAGTAGGCCACCAGGCGCTGATCGCCGGGGTTGTCCTCGCGCGCGATGACCACGCCCTCAACCACACCCGCGTGGCTGTTGAGCACGGCTTCGATTTCGCCCAGCTCAATGCGGTAACCGCGAATTTTAACCTGGTGGTCGACGCGACCGAGGAACGCCATGATGCCGTCTTCACGCCATTTGGCCAAATCACCGGTGCGGTACATGCGCGCGTCGGCGTTGCCCACGAAGGGGTTTTTGACAAAACGTTCAGCCGTTAGCTCGGGACGATCCAGGTAACCGCGTACCACCCCTTCGCCGCCGATAAACAACTCGCCGGGAACGCCGATGGGCACCGGTTGACCGTGTCCATCGAGCACGTACAACTGGGTGTTAGCAATCGGTTTACCGATGGGGATGCTGTCGACACCGGCTTCAACCCGTTGCGTCGATGACCAAATCGTGGTCTCGGTGGGGCCGTACATGTTGGTCACCGAACCTTGCACCAAACTGGTTAAGTCCTCGGCCAGCGCCGGCGGGAAGGCTTCGCCGCCAACCATCATGTGCTGCAGACTGCCCATCGCTTCCCGTGCTTCGTCGTTCATGAGCATCATCCGCGCCATCGACGGCGTACACTGCATGTGCGTCACTTGGTGACGGCTGATTTGCGCCGCCAGCGAGTAATCGGCACCGTCTTGGCCGATGGTTTCGTTGGCGCGTTCACGCACGTCTTTCAGCAACGGCAACATGCCCAGCACGTCCTCGGTGGGGATGCCGAAATCGATGAGGGCCGCGATTTCGTCGACGCCGATTTCCTTCAGCTTGTTGACCATGTCGATACAGCGGTCGACCGTGCCGAACAGACCACTGGTTTCGAAGTAGCGCTCAAAGGCGAACTCCAAGACGCCGTCCATTTCGGCCTCGTCCAAACCGCCGAGGTCGATGTCGCTCAGGTTGGCGTTTTCTTGACCTTCGGGACGTTTGAAGGCCGGGAAAGCCCATGCGTAGTTTTTCACCAGGCTGACGGAGCTGCCCAGGTACTCCTTCATGGGGACGCGTACCTTTTCGAAAACCTCGTCGTTGTCTTCGCCCACGAAGGTGTGCAACATCAGCGTGACCTTGCCGGATTTAGGATCGCGGCCGCATGCCTTCAGTTCCTCGCGGTAAATGCGAATCTTTTCGGCGACTTCTTCCACGCTTTGACCCAGCAGGTGGGTCAACACATTGGCGCCAATGCGTGCCGCGCGGCGATAGGTGTCGGGGTTACCCGCCGTCGTGATCCAAATCGGCAATTCTTTTTGGACCGGACGCGGTTGCGTGACGACTTCTACATCTTTACCGAGAACGCCGGCAAAGGCGACTTTTTCGCCACGCCACAGTTGCTTCAGCGTTTCGATGCTGTCGAACATCTTGGCTTTGAAGTTTTCGTAGTTCTGTGGTTGCAGAATGAAGTCGTCTGGCTGCCAGCCGGAAGCTACCGCCAAAGCAGCACGGCCCTCGGACAAGTTGTCGATGACGGCCCACTCTTCAGCGACACGAATCGGGTTGTGCAGTGGTAAGACGCAGCTTCCCGAGCGAACACTGATGCGTTTGGTAATGGCCGCGACCGCCGCGCCGGTGACCGACGGGTTGGGGTAGGGGCCGCCGAACGCGTGGAAGTGCCGTTCCGGTGTCCAAACCGATTGGAAGCCGTTGGCGTCGGCGAACTTTGCGCCTTCCAACAGCAGGTGATATTTTTGGCGACCGGGACCGTCGTCGTTGCCCCAGTAGAACAAGCCAAACTCCATGCCTTTGCCTGCGATCTTGGCCGAGGTCGGAGCATCGTTGCGGGTGCGGTCCAAGAACACGACCAACTTAAAGCCGCGCGCCAAGGTCCAGAACAGTTCGAGTACCGAGATATCGAAAGACAGACTTGTCACCGCCAGCCAGGTCCCGCCTTGGTCGTGGGGGATGCGGTCGTCCATGCCTTCGAAGAAGTTCACCACGTTACGGTGCTCAACCATCACCCCTTTGGGTTTGCCGGTTGAACCAGACGTGTAGATCACATAAGACATGTGCGCCGGCGTAACGCCTGAATTGGGATTGCCGTCGGCTTCTTGACTGATAATCGGCCAGTCGGCGTCGATACGCGTGACCGGCACGCGGTGCTCGGGCAAGGTTTCGGCTAAATGATCCTGCGTAATCAACAGCTTAATTTTGCTGTCCTCGATCATGTAAGCCAGGCGGTCCGACGGATAGTCGGGATCCAGTGGCACGTAAGCGCCGCCTGCCTTGAGCGTGCCCATGATCGCCACAATCAAGTCGACTGAACGCGAGACGCTAATGCCGACCAAGGTGTCGGGACCGATACCGCGACCAATCAGGAAATGGGCCAACTGGTTGGCGCGCCGGTTCAACTCGGCGTAGCTGATTTCTTCAGCTTCAAAAACGACGGCTGTTTGATCCGGCGTTTTGGCAGCTTGCGCTTCGAACAGGTTGTGAATGCAAGGGCTTCGATCAAAGTCGTGGCCTGTTTGGTTGAAGGTTTCCAAAATGGTGCGGCGTTCATCGCTGCTGAGGATGTCCAGCTCGGCCAGGGCGCGGTTGGCGTCGGCCGCCGCGTTGTCAAGGAAGTGGGCGAACTGACGTTGCACCATGGCCACTGCATCCGAGGCCAACACGTTTTGGTCGTAAACACAGGTGCACGTCGAACCGTCCTCTGCAATAAAGAAGGTGAGCTGTGTGCCTGGTGCGGGTTCGCTATCGGCGGCGTTGCCGATCTCAATCGCAACCGGAACCAACTTGCCGACGGTTAAGCCGGGCTGTTGGTGTAATTCGGGGTAGCGCGCCATGATGTCGTTGAGCCAGGAACCGCGTTTGCGGGCGCGGGCCAGTTCTTTTTGGGTGGCCGTCAAGGCGTTGCTGAAACCCTCGAACGGCGAAAACTTGCACAACAGCGTGGTGCGTGGCGCGATGACGGCTGGATCCAAGGCGTGTGTCTTGGCCAGGCTCGGGTCGCGGAAGGCAACGTGGAAGCGGTCTTTGCCGCCGATACGTGACACGTAGGCCGCACAAGCCGCGACCAGTGCGTCGCCCAAGCCTTCGCTGCTGAAGCGGTCGCGGAAGGAGGTTGGTACCGCAATCGGCGCCTGACCGAGATCGGCTTCGGTGTCGGCCTTTTCCGTGGTCGCGTAGGGAATCTCAATCGGCTCAAGGCGTGCCAAACGACGCACTTGGGCGGGCTCCGCTTTGGCCATTCGGGCGGCCGCTTCGGTCAAAGCAGCGGCCTGATCGCCTTCAATGAGATCAAGGCTGTCGCCTTCATCAAGGCCCCATTCTTCGACAACTTGGCTAACCGGCACTTCGCGACCACACAGGCGTGTGAAGCCCATCAAACTTACGACTTGGTCTTCGGCGCAAACATCAATGCGGTCGTCGGCGACGGCGGCAACGGTGCCGGGCTCGTCATCGGCGTCCTCTTCGTTAACGCGGGCGCGGGTTACCAGCAGCACCTTGCCGTCTTTAGCGATTTTAGCGCTCCCGATGGGGTTCTCGTAAGGGCCGAAAAACAAACCACGTACGAAGTTTTCAATACTTTGCGCTTCCTGATCCCAATCGATGTAACAGGCCGCCGGTGGACGGTCTGAACGCCGGAACTCTTTGCGGCCGGTTGGGTCCTGCGGTGTGCGTTGGTAGCTTTCGTCAGTCAATTCGTCGACCAGTTCGCTGAAGCTTTCCATCGCCGCTTCAAAACACTTGGTGTTGATCGAGAGCGAGGTTTCGCGCGGGACAATGTCGAACAGTTGTTGTTTGAGGATGTCGCCGGTATCGACACCGCTGCTAATCAGGTGCCAGGTGATGCCGTAGCGTTGTTCGCCGTTAATCAAAGCCCATGCCGGGGTATTCAAGCCGGCATAGTTCGGCAACGGACCGTCGTGGAAGTTAATCGCGGCTTTGCGTGGGCTTGCAATGATGTCGTCGGCAAGCATCGAGAGATGGGTAATGCTGAAAAAATAATCGTAAGGGGCTTCAGCCAAAACGCTGCCGTAATCGGATTTCGGATCGATCACCGGAATATCGTGGTGTTGGGCCCATCCGATGATGGCGTCGGTTGCGGAAATAACACCGCGAATCTGGTGGCCTTTCTTGAGGAGGATCTCTGCGCACTCGGTCAAAAGGCGATTTTGACCGATGATATAACAACTAAATCCATTACCTTCTGTCATTTGCTTCTTCCTTACATTCGTACTGCGTACCCGGCGCGGGCCGACAGGACAGGGTTACATGTTCACCAACACCGAAACGCGCCGCCGCACCACGTCACCCGTTTGGCGGGTTGGGCGGACGGTAAAATCATTGGGGTCGTGCGTTTGGGGTGGGGGATTGGGTGGCTCATCACAGCAGATCATAGCGTTTCACAAAGGCAATGGAAACCTCAAAAGCCCCCGTGGCTGTTGAAAAAAAACGGCTGAAAAAGCGGGTTGCTCTGGCCGCTCAAGGCCCCACCCGGCCCAGGCGGAAATGGGGTGGCGGAGCGCGTCGCTGTTTGACTTTTGGCGACGATGGCAGTACGCGGCATCGGACAGTGAACGAGAGCACTTGGATGAGATGTGTGACGCATTCTTTGCTATTTGCGAGGGTGGTTTTGTTTTATTAGGCGTTCGGTTTGTTTTTGGTGATGGAATTTTGCGAAGCGCGTCGAGGCATTGCGGAAATTAGCTCGAGTACGGGTGCGACCCTTTTTTAAATTTTCATTTAAGTGTTTGGAAATATTTGAGAAAACTTGAGTTCTCGAAAAAGGGTTAAGAGATTGTGTGATGAATTTTACACTTTCGTTACATGGCGAGTTGTCTTGGTTGACATGTTTTTACGGGTCGATAAAATGAGCGCCTATTCATTTGAAGCGGTTGATTTTCTTAAATGCTGCTATTTACTTCGCTCTGCAGCGGGTTTCATTCCCGATTACCTTCTAGGAGAGGTCCATGTTTCGTCAGTTGCTCGTATGTCTTTTCTTGATTTTTTCTACCCTTTCCGCCTTCGCCGGCGACCTTCACCCCGACCCCAGTCAGGCCGTTCTGAATCGCCAGGCCGTTGATTTACAACAACTTGATACTCATAAGCGCGAGCTTTCTTTTCGGATTGCCAAGGCCCTCGGTAGCGAAAACTTTCGCGATTTTGTCGTCAGTCGTCTCGACCACGATGGCGATCGCGAGGGTTTGGTTTCCTTGGCGCGTGATTATGCGGCTATTTTTCCCGGCAAACGCGCCGGCGAGTTGACCGCCTACCTGGATCAGCTCGATTTAGGGATTCGCAACGCCAAAGGCACCACCGCTTATGTCGCCGAGCTGTTGGAAGTCCGTTTGTTTTTACCCGAGGGAGTTTCCGTCAAGCACGCGGCGCCGGGGTTGGTTGCTTTTGAGCCCACCGGTGACGACCGCGACTGGACCCTGGTGGAAGCCTTCGACTTTGAAGGTCGTCACCAATTGCTAGACGCGGGCATCGCGCCACAAGAGCCGGTTCTGATTGTCGGTATTGACGCCAAGGCCGACTTGGAAGCCGGTCTGGCGTTGCTCAATGATGCGCTGAAGGCGGCCGGCATGCAAAGCGATTTGCCTGCTGGTCATCGTAAAGCCGACGTCGACACCCACAAGCTCGACAAAGTTCGTTTGAACGACGACGAGGAGCCGTGGATTTCCGGTAACGCTGAAGTCTACGCCATTGTGAATGGTGTCCACCCGTCCGAGATGAAGGCGAACATTGCCGCTATCGGCATGCCTTACCTGGACGACGAAGACAAGAATTACTACCCTAACCAGGTGCTCATCTTTTGGGATCAGTACCGTTACCAAGCGACCAATATTGTCTTGATGGAACAGGACGACAACACCAGCTACCAAGAGTTGGCGGCATTGTTGGTGAGTGCAGTATCCAAGGTGATGGCGACCTTCCCCGAAACCGCACCCTATGCCGGTTTGGTTGACTTGGCCGCCGAAATCATCCGCGCTATGCCTGGCAGTTGGTTTACCAACGACGACGATTACCTCGACGTGTTTTACACCATCGAAAAGAATCGTAGCTACACCGACCAGTACGGTGCGAGCGGCAACGCGCGCATCACCTTAAAGCCCTACGTTTTGCGTCAAAACTAAGTTCGGCGACCGCACTAATGAAAACCCCGCTGCAAGGCGGGGTTTTTAATGCGAGAGCCTATTGGGCGTGCATCTCTTGAGCCCATTTGACTGCTTCCATGTAAATTTCGGGAATGTCTTTTTCCGGTAAGTTGAGACGGGCCGCCCAGCGCGGTATCTCTTTAAAAACGCCGCGCTCATAGCTGAGCGTGATCTCAAGCGTCATGCGGAAAGGGTTGCGCGCAATGCGCATCAGGGCGTTCTTAATATCGCGGGCGAGGGGAATGTCCTTGAGAATTTCGGCCAGGTTACGGTCCATGATCGCGTCGATAATCGAGAACAGGCCCATGAGGAAATAGTCGGCGCTTTTCTCGCTATGACCGGTTTTTTTGGCGATCAGTTCGCACATACGTGCTCGGGTTGCCGCTGTTTTCATCAGTTCCAGCGGTTTGTCGTCACTCATCGTGCTCAAAGCCAACAAGGTCGCCCACTTGCGAATTTCCCGTTCACCCATCAGGACCAAAGCGTGTTTGATCGAACGAATTTCGGTTTGTAATCCGAAAAAGGCGGAGTTGATGTAGTGCATTAACTTATAGGAAAGGGTCAGATCTTTTTTGATGATCTCTTCGATTTCGCGGTAATCGATGCCTGGCTTATTGATCTGCTGCAGAATTTGCAAGTTGGTTAGCTTCGAGCCGGCCATGCCGCGTTTGGTGAGGATGACCGGTTTTTCAAAGAAGTAGCCCTGAAAGAAATCGAAACCCATGTCAAAGGCCTGTTGGAACTCCTCTTGGGTTTCGACTTTTTCTGCCAAAAGCATTTTGTCTTGGGCTTTGAGGCGGGTGACCATGGCCTGGCGTTCTTCGTTGGTGGTGGCGAGGAAATCGATTTTTATAATGTCGGCCAGGTTAACCAACGGTTGCCAGTCTTCCGTGTAAACAAAATCGTCCAGCGCGATCATAAACCCTTCGCCCTTTAACTTCTTGACCGCATGCACTACTTCATCGTCGGGTTTGACCGTTTCCAGCACTTCCAGCACACTGTGATTTTTGGGTAACAAGTGCGCGTAGTTCATGAGCGTGTCTTTGGTCATGTTGAGAAACGCGCGCCGGCCGCTGGTCAGGGTGTCAAAGCCGAACAGAATCGTGCTGTCGGCAATAACGCTGGACGCGGCTTTGTCTTGGTTGCTGCCGTCAAAGTAATTGGCGAGCCCGCTGCGGAAAAGCAGTTCGTAAGCGTATACCTTCTGGTGGCGGTCAAAGATTGGCTGCCTAGCGATGTAATGTTCCATGAAGTGTCCTGTTCCAAATGAGGGTACGGCGTAGGGCGAGAAATGGCGATGTGTCGAAGGAGCGGCAAAAAGCGGGCGGCGACCCGCTAAAAAGAATGCCTGTTTGCCGAGCCGGCGGCAGCGCAGGGCGGGACCGAACCCCTATTGTAATCAAAAACGAGACGCTGCACATCGCCGACAACCACTTTTTTCCCAACCTTTGAAGTGCGCGCTGATCGAACTGGCACCCAGACGGTGTGTCTCGCTATGATATTGGGGGCAGAGAAAATACGGGCAGGCAACAGCGAGGGGAAAGGCCATGTTTTTGGGGATTCTGTTAGTCTTGCTGGGGACTTTCTTTGAAGGTGAAATAAGTTTGACGGCCATCGTTTGGTTCCGCGAATCGCTGCAGCTAGGTTGGGCTCCGCTCGCCGCGACGGCTTGGGTTGGGACCTATGCTTACGATTTGCTCGTATTTGAGCTGGGCCGCCGCTACGGGCGCGCGCTGCGGGCGCGTTATCCGTGGATCGAAAAACGCGCGGGCAAGATGCTCGGATACATGGCGCAATACCCGACCTTCTTTGTGGTGATGCTGCGCTTCCAAATCGGTTTTCGCACCCTCGCCAACGGTGCCGTGGGTCAAAGCGGCATGGCGCGTGGCCGGTTTGCGTGGGTCAATGCGTTGGCGGTTTCGCTGTGGGTCCCTTTCGTTTTGTCGGTGGCCGAAGTCTTTCGGCAAATTGGTGGGACGATTCTGGAAGGAGTCTTGGCAAGTGGATCTTTTTTGTGATACAAAGAATTTACGTTGCACTTGATTGTTTAGCTGGTTTTCGCGTCGAGGGGTGGTGTGACATCCCTTACGGTACGCCTACGAATTTTCTGGCAATCTCTATTTGTGGTTGAATTATCTTCTCCAGATTGGCGCTTCTTCCTTGTCCTATAAGGTTGTTTTTCCAAAAGTTACATCGCGGGTCGCGGGTCTATAGAGGCCCAAACTACGACACTTTTCACCGCATTTTCGGCTTCTATCATGAAGCGTTCGTCCTGGAAAAGCACGATTTAATGACATGGCGCCTGCACCAACGCGATGAGATTGCCCTGTGAATCCCTGCCGTTATTCTGATACCCATCTCCCCGCGTGATGGTTGGCTTTTATCGCCTACCCGCTGTTTCTTTCTAAATGCGTGCTACCACCAATTCACGACCTAAACCTTGAGGAGAGTTCAGCAAGCCTCTAGCAGCTTTGCTGGAGTGATATGGAGTAGTGTCCATGAATGTATTGATGGTGTTCGAACCCCATGAATCGCCTGCCTTTTGTGAGCGTATGAAAGATACCGCGCTCGATTTATTAACAAGCCAGGATCATGAGGTTCACGTCGTCCGCTTCCATGATGATGCGATGGTGGGACCACCCCGTCGCGGCTTTTATCCCGGTTTACTCGAAACCGATCCGCTCAACCGGCAACAGACCAGTCACGTTTACGACCGTGATCGTCTGGTACGCCACCCACTGCAAATGGCAGAGCCGGCCCACGACCCCTTTGACTGGGCCGACGTCGTTTTGTTCCAGTTTCCGTTGTGGTGGTTTCTCATGCCTGCAACCTTGCGCCAATTTCGCTGCCGCGTTGGTGCTTGGTGTCGTAACCGTGGTGAAGAACGGCCCAAACGCAAACGCGCCATGCTGGTGTTTACCACCCCGCATCAGGCCTTGACGCCGGGTGGCCGCGAGCGCGAAGTCTCGGCTATGTTGCGTCCTTTGCAGGAAGATGTGCTGTACCGTGCCGGCTTTGATGTTTTGGCGCCCTTTATCGCCTGGGGTGTTGATGATTGTGGTGAATGGGAACGCGCCGACGTCCTGCGCGATTACGTTCACCGCGTCGCTCGCCTGATTGAGACCGAGCCGGTTTACGCGCACCAGCGCCGCAGTCGGCTGCACCACGACTGGGGTTCCGAATCGGTCGAGCCGATGCTCGTCTAAACCGCAAACCTGTTCACGAAACCTGCAAAGCCGACGCACCGCGTCGGCTTTGTTGCGTTTGGCCGACAGCTACCTTCGGGGCGGCCTCTTCAGGGCGTTTTGGTTTTGTCCCATACCGAGCGCTTTCAACAATAACCGCGGTGTGATGCCATTGTTGGTTCAACCAGGAACGACCGGTTAATCTGTGCTTGGCGCGGGGACAGGTGCAGCCGCGCCAAGCATACAGTAAACAGTTGGATTAAAGAGGATTACCGGTGTTTAGGTCTTTTCTTTTCGGCGTGATTTGTGGCGGTGTGCCAGCCAAACCAAAGCCAAAAAAAGCGCACAGGCGCCGAGCCCGCGCAGGTTTTCAGCGGGGGAGGGGGGGAAGATCAGCACAAATCCGTGATCCTTGACCATGGCCGCGAAACTCGCTACACAAAACGGGGCCAGGAAAAAGCGAAACGCCATCCAGGGATCGGTATGCTCACCCGCGCGGCGGCCGGTTAGTGCATTGAGGTTGTTGGCAGTGCCGACGATCAGTGCAATTCCGAGCGCGGTGAACCATAGACGAGGCGTGGTTTCGAAATACAAGGTGAGCACGTTGAGGTACCAAATCAGGTAACACCACAATGCGATTTTGACAGCAGAAAGTCCGCCGAGGTAAGCTAGCATGGCTGCTCTCAGTACATTAAATTTGATCGGGCGATTGCGTTCTACCGCTTGGGTTGGCCGTTCGTGCATGCCGGTTCTTGGGGTGCCGTTCGCTTGAAATACCGCCCCTCGTGCGACGCCCGCAAACCGGGAGGAAGGTTTGAAATCCATCGACCGTTGGTTGGAAGAATATGGTGAAAGCCACCAGAATCCAACCAATAAAAAAATCCATTGGATCTGTGTGCCGCTGATTGTGTTTAGCTTAGCCGGTATGTTGTGGTCGATTCCACACGGCTACTTCGGTGGGATTTTGCCCGCCGCCATCGATCCCTTTTTTAATTGGGCAACGCTTTTTTTGCTGTTTGCGTTGGGATACTATTTCATTCTCTCGAAACCCATTTTTTTGGGATTCATTCCCGTCATCGTTCTCGTTTTGGCGGGTAACTTCGCCATATTGCGTGCCGGCTTGCCGCTGTTTCAGGTCTCGTTGGCCGTGTTTGTCATTGCATGGATCGGGCAATTCATCGGGCACCAAATCGAAGGGAAAAAACCTTCGTTTTTCAAAGACTTGCAATTCTTGCTGATTGGGCCTGCCTGGCTGATGCACTTTCTTTTTCGGCGGGTCGGGATCGCCTACTAGCGGCCCTGTGACGAAGCGGGGGTGACCCCGCTCGTCCTGGCTTCTGGAAGCCGCTACAAATTGAAACTGTTGTCCTCGGGTTCATCGACCATTAGGCTCAAGTCTTCCAGCACCTTTTCGATGATTTCCTGATCGCAGCGCACAAACTCGAGACCGAATCGGACGCGGTTGTTTTCGACCAAGCTCCAACAGATGCGGCCGGTAAAGGTGAAATTGGCGTTGTTGATGGCGACGCCGCCGTCGACGAGGTCTAAATCTTCCATCATGACCCAGGTATCGAAGGGGACCAGCAAGCAGGCGCCGCCTTTACTGATGTTTTCCACCTCGGCGGCGGGTTTTTCCGCGTCCAGGGTCAGGTAGGCTTCTCCGTCGCAGGGAATCCGGGGGGCGATGCGTTTGTTCTGGTACATCATGCTGTGTCCTTAAACCGTGAAACGACGTTACTTAGCTTCATCCGACGGTTTTTTTTCAGTTTCGTCGTCAGCATCATCGGCTTTGTCTTCATTTTCGGTCGTTGCGGCATTTTCTGAAGCTTTTTTTGCCTCAGCGTCGTCGTCGTCACCGGTTTGGTCGGCTTCGGTTTTGTTGTCGGTTTTGTTGTCGGTTTCAGCGTCGAGGACTTCTTCTTCATCATCGGGCTCTTGGCCTTCCGCCTCGGCGCGCATTTGTTGCTCGAGAATTTCAATACGCTGCTCGCGTTCAACGACTTCAGCTTCCAAGCGACCGAGCTCGTCGAAAAACTCTTGGAAGGTGGACTTGTCGACTTCTTCATCGAGGGCGCCGGATTTGACGCTTTCGTAGAAAAAGCGGCCGAGGTCTTTGTATTTGCTGTTGATGCGGCGACGAATTGAGCCGATTTCAACCCGTAACGTATTAATTTTCCAGTGTTTTTCAGCTTTGCGTGAGACTTTGACCGACAGGTCTTTGGTAATTTCCCAAATACGATCAACGAGAGGGCGTTCTTGTTCCGCCATGAAAGGTACCTCCGTGAGGGTTCGAACTGAAAATCGGATGAGGCGGTGGTTCCGCCGTGGCCGCACGTCTGAGGACGCGGCAAAATGTTGCCGACGCCGACCGACCCGAAACACGCCGATCAAGGCGGTGACAAACAACCAATCGACGGTTTGCGGCCGTGGTTTGCGCGATCGCCAAGGCGCGATCACGTACCTGGCTGAGAGGTCCGGGTTAGGCGTGCAATTATAACGCTTTACATCTGGCGACGAAATGAAAAAGGCGGGGCCGGCGCGAAGCGAGCGTGACGCGCTGCATCATGACAAATTGCGGCAAGGCGATGATTCGATGGCTCCTAAATTCTGTTGCGGTAGGTTTCCGGGTGACGTCGTTTGCTTGCTTCAAGTGCTTGATAATTCTTGATTTGGGCTGTGTTTTTGGCGATCACTGAAGCCGTTTTCTTCGTTTTTTCGGCCGACAAGCGTCGGCATTCACATCAAAATCATCGCCAATCTCCGCTGTTTTTTAGGTAGTATGGTGCCCATCTATTCGTCTCCGTGCGTTTGGCTCGGTTGCTTGTTGCAGCAGGGTTTGCGCTTATTTGGCCAGGCGCCGCCTGCGTTTCGCCGCTTGCTGACTTTGCCGCGATGTGACCAATTGCCCGCGCCGGTAATCCGTTTTTAGTTACAGAGGAGTTCCCCCCATGCCTGCACATCCGCACTTTCGCCAAGACTTTCCCCAGCTCGATCCGCCGGTTCGCACCCTGATGGGTCCCGGCCCCAGTGATATCCACCCACGCGTCTTACAAGCCATGGCCGCGCCGACCATCGGTCACCTCGACCCCGCCTTTTTGCGTTGTATGGACGAAATCCAACACCTCCTGCAACAGGTTTTTCAAACCAAAAACAAATTGACCTTCCCGGTTTCCGGCACGGGTTCCGCCGGCATGGAATGCTGTATGGTGAATGTCATTGAACCGGGCGACCGCGTCGTTATTGCGCAAAACGGCGTGTTCGGCGGGCGTATGGCTGATATCGCCGAGCGGCTTGGCGCCGAGGTGGTTAAAATTCAGGTGCCCTTTGGGCAAAAGTTTGAGATTGACGCCGTTCGCACCGCCATGGCGGGCAAACCCACCAAACTGGTCGGTGTCGTTCACGCCGAAACCTCCACCGGTGTATTGCAGGCCTTACCCGAAATTGCAGCGGCGGCTCACGAGGTCGGCGCCTTGCTCTTAGCCGACTGTGTCACCTCGCTCGGCGGCATGCCGGTCAAGCTGGACGAATGGGGCGTGGATCTCGCTTATTCAGGCACGCAAAAATGCCTTAGCTGTCCACCGGGACTGGCGCCGGTCAGCTTCTCCGAGCGTGCGGTTCAAGCGCTCAAGGCGCGCAAAACCAAGGTGGTGTCGTGGTATTTGGATGTCACCATGCTGCTCAATTACTGGGGCGGGGAGCGGGTGTACCACCACACAGCGCCGATTAACATGCTTTACGGCTTGCGCGAGGCCTTGTTGATTGTGCTCGAGGAAGGGCTGGAAGCGGTTTTTGCCCGCCACCAACGGCACGGTGACATGCTAGTTGCCGGTGTGGAAGCCATGGGTCTGGCGATGCTGGTGCCCGAAGCCTACCGTTTACCCCAACTCAATACCGTCGTGATTCCCGACGGTGTCGACGATGCCGCCGTTCGCCGCGCTTTATTGCAGGATTACAACATTGAAATCGGCGGCGGTTTGGGTGATCTCAAGGGCAAGGTTTGGCGTGTCGGTTTGATGGGCCATGCCAGCCGCCGCGAAAACGTGGTTAGTTTCTTGGCCGCGTTGGAGTCGATTTTGCTGCAGCAAGGCGCCGATATTCAGCCAGGTGCCGCCCTTGCCGCTGTCGCCAAGATCGGCGCATGACGTTAAGTGAACCGCTGCGGCGGCAGTTGGTTGCGCTTTTGGGCGCCGATTGGGTGCGCGATGACAGCGTCACGCGCTTTAGTTATCGCTGTGACGGCCTGACCCTGCACCCCAGTCTACCGGCCGCCGTGGTGTTTCCCGCCGACCGCGAGCAAGTGGTTGGCGTGGTCAAGCTGCTGCATGCGGCCGATGTGTGTTTCCTGCCGCGCGGTGCCGGGACGGGACTTTCCGGCGGCGCGGTTCCCGAAGAAGGTGCGGTCATCATCGAGTTGGTGCGCCTCAACCATATTGGTGCCGTCAATGAACTCGACCGCACCATTGAGGTTGGGCCGGGTGTGGTCAACATTCACGTATCCAATGCGGCCCGTGCCCACGGCTTGTACTTTGTGCCGGATCCCAGTTCCCAGAAGGCTTGCTCGGTGGGTGGCAACGTTGCCGAGAATTCGGGTGGGCCGCATACCCTCAAATACGGGGTGACCGTTAACCACATCGTCGGCTTGGAAGTTGTGTTGCCCGACGGTAGTGTTCATTGCATTGGCGGGGACGCCTGGAACGCTCCGGGCTGCGACATGGCCGCGTTGCTGATTGGCAGCGAGGGCACCTTGGCGATTGTGACCAGCATTGTTTGTCGGTTGACGCCCTTGCCCGCCGCTGTTCAAACCTTGTTGGCCGTGTTCCACGACGTGCAACAGGCCTGCGAAGCGGTGTCGGCGATCATTCGCGCGGGCATCGTGCCGGCGGCCCTGGAAATGATCGACAACACTGTGATTCGCGCGATAGAGCAAACCATTTCGGCCGGCTTTCCCACCGATGCCGAAGCTGTACTGATTATCGAGTTGGAAGACACGCCGGCCGGCATTGGCGACGAGCTGTCGGCGGTACGCGCCATTTTGAACCAGGTTGGCACACACGAAATTCGCGTGGCCGAAGACGAGGTTGCTCGTGCGCGCATTTGGCGCGCTCGCAAGGAAGCATTCGGCGCCATCGGCGCAGTTTCACCCAGTTTCTACACGCAGGACGGCGTCATTCCGCGCGGTGCCCTGCCGCGCGTGCTCGCCAAGGTCAACGAAATAGGGCGGGAATTCGGCTTGACTGTGGCCAATGTGTTTCACGCCGGCGACGGCAATTTGCATCCGCTGATTCTTTACGACGCCCACGATGCGGCTCAGGTCGAGGCGGTCCACGAGGTTGGCCGTCGTATTCTCGAGCTTTGCTTGGCGGAAGGTGGCACCCTTTCGGGCGAACACGGCATTGGGTTGGAGAAAAACCGGCTCATGGACCAGGTGTATTCGCAACTGACCCTGGACCACATGGCGGAAGTGCGCGCCGTCTTTAATCCGAACCAGCGACTGAATCCTGGCAAAATCCTGCCGCAACCAGGTCGCTGCAGCGACATCAAAAGCGTGGCCGCCTTACGCGCCAAAAGTGGGATTCAGGTATGACTGAGGCTCTTTTTCAAGTTACGCATCGCGAGGCATTGCTCACTTTCCTCAGCCAAGTCGGCCCGAGACGCAGGCCTTTTTGGATCGCCGACCAAGGGGATCGACACGCCGACCCGGACGCGACCCAGCTTGATCTCACCGCCCTCAACCGCGTTCTGTTTTTTGATCCCGACGATTTGGTTGTCGGTGTTGAGGTTGGCAAACGCGTGACAGAGCTGCAGGCCTTGCTGGCCGAAAAGGGGATGGGCCTTCCCGTAAGCGGATGGTTTGAGGATGAGACAGTCGGCGCGATGGTGGCCAAAAACCGCTTCGGTGCCGAACGTTTGTTTCGCGGCGGCATACGTGATGCGGTTATTGGCATGACTTACGCCACCGTCGACGGTCGTTTGATTGATGTCGGTGGCCGCGTGGTTAAGAACGTGACTGGTTACGACCTGTCACGGCTGATGGTCGGCAATCGCGGCGAGCTGGCTGTTCTCGTTGCGGTCAATTTCAAATTGTCGCCTCTCCCGAAAAACCCGCAAACCCTGGTGTATCAGGTCGACGATTGGTCGGCCGCCGCGAGCGCGCTTGTGCGGGCGCGGGTCCCGCTGGATGCTTGCCAAGTGCGCCTCGATGACGGGGCGGCACAACTCGCCGTGGTCGTGACCGGCTCTGAGGCAAGGCGCGCCGATTTAAGTGCGCAGGTGACCCAAATCTGTGGCGGGCCTTTGGCGACCTCTGCCGAAGCGGCCTATTCGCGCATCCTGACTGGTCCTCTGTTTCACGAAACACGACCACAAGGAGCCCATGTTTACGGGCGGTTGGCCACCTCGGCTTTGGCCGCGCACTGGCGTGATCTGCGTACCGCGCCGGCGGGAATCGAGGTCTTGCTGCACCCGATTGGCGCCGACCTTCACCTGTGGGGCGACGAGGCGCGTTTACAGGCCTTGTTGAAGGCGCGTGTGCTCGAGGGCGGTAGCTGGGTATGGGAATCGGCATCGCCTGCAACCACCGCAAAGCACGGCGTGGTTTTTCCGCCACCCAAAGACGTCTCACTCCAGGCCAAGCTCAAAAAGCAGTTCGATCCAAATGGTTTACTGCCCTGTCGCTTTCACGGCACCACCTGAATTTCGTCGGCACCGTGGGCTACGACAAACCTTGACCGACCAAAACCAGGTTTGGCGCAGGTGAAGGCGGCACATCCTAATCGGTATTATTTCCGCCCAAAAGCCCGACACCATGCACCGGCAGGAACGGTTGGCATATTCCTCGAGCAATCAAAATAAGTGGAAAAGTGCGGCCGCTCGGGTGCGTTTGGCCAAAACACCAAACAAATCTGGATGTTCATGACGCCTGTTCGATTGAGGTGTCGTTGGGTTTTTTGTCACGGATGCGTTTTTTGTGACCTCACGAGCGGTTTTTTGTCGTCCTCGGCAGGGTACAATCTTTCGCAAATATCCTTTAAGAGGTCGCTGATGGCAAAATCCGTGTTTCTTTTGTTGCTCTTCACCTTGGTCGGTGGTGGCGTCTTATGGGCTTGGCAAGGCGACAAAACAGTGGTGCTGCGCGATGGCCGACGTTTGCTTATTAACGGTGATTACGTGGTCTCCAGTAAGGGCGTTTCGTTCACCGAAGTAAGCGGCCGCGCGCAAACTTTGCCCCACGATCAAGTTGATTTAGGTGCGACCGAACGTGCCAACAACCCCGCCAAAAAAACGCCGACCTCGACGCGGGGTAGCGGCATCAATGACGAAATTGCCGCCCATCGCAGCAAGGGGGATTTGCAGGAGTCCCTGGCCGAAATTAACCAAAAAATCGCCCGCACGCCGGGTCGTCATCAGGCGGTACGACCCCAGCTCGGCGATCCGAATACCGCCCACATCGGCCCAGCCATACCCGCACTCGACAGCTTTAAACCCCATGCCACCTGGTATCCGAAGCTGGATCCTGAGTTGGAATATCGCGTGCGCCGCGCGCAAGGACGCATCGCTTGGTTGACCGCATTTCTCACCTACGGCGCTTTAGCCTTGGCCGCGATTCTTATTTTGCGCAACCTGTTTATGTTGGTTCTGGCATATCGCATGCTCACCGAAACCAGTTTTCTGCTTGGGGTTATCCTGGGCCTGGCCATTCTTTCGGCGGTGGTTTCCTTTCGCATGTCGCTGACCCTCGGTTTGTTGCACACCGTCGCCGTTGACCTCATTTTTTGTGTCAGTTTGATGGTGATTTATTTTGACCACAAACGTTGGATTCTTGCCGCCCTTTCAAGCCCCTATGTGCTCGGTTTGATCTGGCTGTCGGTGATTTTGTACAGCGCTTTTGGCTGAGTAAAGTACACGGCGGTAACCCTCTGGATCACCGCCGTGTCGGCCTAGCCGTTTATTCAACCTCGACTGGTTCAGCGGCCAAAGGTCGGTTAAGCATGATGACCACATCTTCCAGATCGCGGTCGGTGCTGTTGCCGTTCAAATCCTCGAGCCCGATTAAGGTGCCATGAAACGGTTGGTTATTGCGAATGCCTTCGACTTCCCAGGAAATAAAGTGCGGCGCGCGACCCGCTTCGGCACGGACTACTTTGGACCAATCGTAGGCGACGAGATCGATTCCGTATCGTTCTTCAACCACTTGGGCTGCATTAATTCCGGTTCGGCGCAGCCAATCGTTGAGGTTGAAGTAGTTGTACACCCGTGTTTGCAGGTTCCAGTTCTGCCATTGATCGACCCAATCCTGGTTGGCCGGATCGTGGGCGATTGGCCGTTCGCTGTCGTTGGTGGGAACGGTGGCGATGTCCGACCAAGTTGCATTGTTGCCAAAGGCACAGGCGGCAACGCGGTTGTGATCACCACTATTGCGATACGACGGGAACCAGTTAAGTCGGCTACAGTTACCGCCGCCGTAGCGGTCGCCGCTGGTGGCATTGTTGGTCGACTGATTGGGAAAACGCAGGGCTTCGTTGAAGGGTGTTTTGGAGTAGTAGGTATTAACCGTGTTGCCGTAGCTGGGGTAGAACACGGTAACGAACATCACGATTTCACGGGTATTGGCGGCTGGGGCGCCGACGCGGCTATACCAAAAGCGTTGCACGCCGCGAGCGTCGTGTTCCTTGAGCACGGTGGGGATCGCCGGCGAGCTTGCGTTCATGGTGGTGTAGATCGGGTAATCGGGATTGCCGTCGAGATTGGAGACGAAATCGCCGATGGTGCCGAGTGATGTATCGAAGCGGTAGGGATTGAAGTCGTTGTAACTGGGGTGGGTGGTGGTGCCGCTGTCGTCGTCCATTAAAAAGAAAAGGGTTTCGCCGACCACTTGGCCGTCCCAGAGGCCGAGCATTCCCGGCACCGTGGTTTGGCTGACCAGATCTTCAGTCGTAAAACCTTGCTCCAGGGCAAAGGCGGGAACTTGGGTATTGCCAGGGTGGCTTACTTCCATAAGGTCGGGGATCGCGTTGCTGTTGTGGTCAACGTAGAGATAGGTTCCTGCGTGGCGAAAAATGCCGGGATAACTGTTGCCCTCGTTGTCTTGATAAGGGTAACCCTTTTGCTCGGTAAACCCGTTGGGGACGAACTGCCAATAGTCGTTGGGATGGTGACCGTTTTGGGCGGCGTACTCACCGTAGGCAAAGGCAACGGCCGGCATGGGGGTTGGGGCCTCACCGGCGGCGGGTCCTGAGGCTTGGTAATAACCGGTGCGGTCGTCGACGTCTAAAATGCCGTCATTGTCGTCGTCATCGTCAAAAAGGTTGGCAATGCCGTCGCCGTCCAAATCATCGTTGGGCCCGGATTGCGCAAAGTTGGGAATGCCGTCGCCGTTGGTGTCCATATCCAAATAGAAGTAGCCCATCATATGAGACGCGCCGGCCGATTCGGAAATGAACTCGGCCTGAATCGGTTCAAAAATGGGGCAGGTTTGGGCGGAAAGCGGCAGGCATGCGGTCGCCAGGCCGAGCGCGGCGGCAACCGCATTGCTCATGGAAAAAAGGTTCATGAATGAATCTCCTTGGTGAGGGGACAAAACGTCCAGGTTGGTGCGGCCGATCGGTTTCGCGCCACCGGCCGCCTTAAAATGAGGCACGAGCCGCCGGCCGCAAGGGGGATTCCCCCTGTTTGGTAACGTGCAAAGCGCGCCAAAAAACCATGATGAAAAATCAGATAAACGTTCCTTGTTAAGGTCGGGGCAATCTTTTGCGTGAGTTTTGGCTGGGTGTCGGCCTTCAATGCAACGCCGTAACAACAGCGCAAACACTAGTTCGCTGCTGATTCCAGTGATGACTGCCGTTCGGAAGGTTGCAAAGGTCGGACGGACCGACGAGGAAAGGGACAGGCAAGCGGCGGCAATGCTCAGCGCCAGGGCGCCGAGGCGCATGACCCGGGTTTGGTCACTTGGAAACAGGTGTGCATGATCGCAAGTGGGCACGGCAAGGCTTGGACAACGCGGATCGAATGGGTGGGTTGTGCCGCGCTGTTGTTTGGCGTTGGTGATGGGGACGACGCACATGGGCAGTGTGCGCCGTCCGGTGGAGGGGTGAAGAGGTGGGTATCGCGATACCGAAGAGGTGCGATAATGCGCGTCGAGTTAGATCAAAGGCGCTAAAGCAACTTGCTTTAATTGGTTTGCGCTCGATCTTTGACCCAAATCAGTCACGCTGATTGCGCCTTTTCGGTCATCGAGGTTCCTGGTGTCGTGGCCTCATTGCGGCTTTTACGGGTTGCCGCGGCGGCCAACGACCCGCCACTTTTAAGCGTCCCAAAGCCAGGCGAAACCGGTCGGCTTTTTTAATCCCTGTTTGCCGCCGCCGTTCTTGACGACGGCCAAGTACACCTCGCCGGATTGCATTTAAATTGCCTAAAGTGTTTTGAATATTCGCTTTAGGGTTATCTTTAAAAGCCTGCTTTAGACCATTACCGGTGCGCCAAGTCGCTGCTTTTTTGCCTGTTGCTCGTGCTAGATTAACAGTGCTTATCGTATCAGGAGGATCATTCATGCGTTTTTTGCTGCTAGGCCTGTTGACGGCCCTAACGCCCTTGACCGCGATTGCCGCCGAGCCGGCGCGCGCGGGCAAACCGATCGTGATCGGTCGAAGTTATTCCATTGAATCGAAAATACTGGATCAAAAACGTAACTTAACCCTTTATTTGCCACCGGAGTATGCGGAATCTAAAGAAACCTTTCCCGTGATGGTGCTGCTGGACGGCGGTGTTAAAGAGGATTTTCACCACATTGTCGGCATTGCCTCGCTGGCTGCCGAATACCGCAAGATTCGACCCTTTATTGTGGTCGGGATTGAGAACATCGATCGCTACCACGACCTCTTGCACCCCAGCAAAATCGGCGAAGACCAAAAATTTAAACCCACGGCAGGCGGCTCCGCCGATTTTCGCCGTTTTATTTCCGAAGAATTGATGCCCTTCATCAAGAAAAACTGGCGCGTCAGCGAGGAAACCGTGTTGATGGGCGAGTCGGCGGCCGGATTGTTTGTGGTCGAGACTCTTTTGAAAACGCCTGATGCGTTTCAGGCCTACATCGCCATTAGCCCCAGTTTGTGGTGGGAAGAGCAGTCGCTGGCCAAGTCGGCCGTTTCCGCTATGAAGCAGCGACCCTTTCCAGCGAAACGACGCTTGTTTTTATCCATTGCCGATGAAGGTGGGACCATGCAGGGTGGCGTGGATTTGGTCGTCAATGCGTTGAAAGAACAAGCGCCCGAAGATCTAGGGTGGACTTACCAACCGATGCACGATGAAAGCCACGGCACCATCTACCATCCAGCCGCGCTTGCGGCGGTGCGTTTCATCTTCGCCACACCGCCTAAAAAACACTAAAAGAAACGGCGCCGAACGGTCGCGAAAACCGCCGGCGCCGCGTATGGGCTTGTCTGCCGAAATTAGTCGGCGGGGATGATGTTAATGGTTACCGTAGCGGTGGAACCGCCGGGCAGGGTGTAGGTGAACTGGATTTCGCCAATGTAAGGACTCATGGCGAAGTATTGGAAGTTCCCGTTGCTGTAGGTCAACATGCCTGGCACTCTGGCGGTGTGTTCAGGTGGGGTAAAGCGTGAGTGCTCGAAGTATACGTCGTTGGCGAAGGTGTTGAGCGTCAGCGATTGACCTTGGACGACGGTGTAATTGTCGTCGCGGGCAATGTTTTCGGTGGGTCCGTCAACAAAGATTTCCAACACGCCGGGTACTTCGTACTGACCATCGGTAACCCAGTAATCAACCGTGTAGGTACCAGGACGGAAGACCTGGAACGAGAAGGTTTTTTGGTCGCTGTTGAGCAGGATGTTGAGGTAATCGGCTGAGCCGCGCGTGGCAAAACGGGCAATCGTCAGGTCGTCGCCGTCGGGATCGATGTCGTTGGCCAACACGTTGTAAGGGTTGATGACGCGTTCCAGCGGCACGGTGGCGCGTTCGTTGTTAACTACGGGTGGGTTATTGACTGAGCCGATGACAATCGTCACCACGCCTTCGACCGTGTGGTAGCCGTCGGATACGGCGTACGTCAAAGTCTCGGTGCGGCCTTCGCTGTCTTCAAACGGGGTGTACTCGTAATCGCCCTGGCGGCGCAAGCTCCCGAATTGGGGTTGTTCCAACCAGCTCAAATTCAGGAAGCGACCGTTGGGATCATAGTCGTTGGCGAGTGGGTTAAAGCGTACGGTTTCGCCAATGTTGACGTTGACAAGGTCGTTGACCACAACCGGTGGTTCGTCGCCGTCGGTGATGTCGACGGTGACCGTGGTGGTTGCTTCAAACACGCCGTCGGTGATGGTGTAGTTGAAGTGGGTGCGGCCCAGGTCCTCGGGACCTGCAGTGAACAGAACAACGGTGCGGTCAATTTCGACGCTGCCGATGTCGGGCTGGGTTACGGAAACCAGGCGGATGGGGTTGCTGTCGGGGTCGCTGTCGTTGGCCAAAACGTACAAAGGCACAGTTTGGTCGATGAAGGCCTCGAGGTGGTCCGGGTTGGCGACTGGTGGGTTGTGGCTGACGATGGTGACCCAGGCACGACCTTCGGCAACGCCGCCACGGGCGTCAATCACGCGGTAGGTGAAGTAGTAGTTGCCAGGGTAATAGCGGTTGGGCTCGATCCAAAAAGAGCCGTCGGGATTGAGGTTCATGATACCCACGCCAACCGGGGAGATCAATTCTGCACTGAGCAGATCGCCGTCGAGATCGAGATCGTTGCCGAGCACACCGGGTGCTGGAACCGTCAGGCGCTGCGTGGCCAAGGTGGTGTAGTAGTCGTCAATGGCGAGGGGCGCTTTGTTGCCGGGCGTTACGTTGATGGTGACCGTGGAGAAACTGCGCTCACCGTTTTGGTTTTCAATGCCGTAAACGAAGCTTACCGGACCTTGGGCATTGATTTCGGGTGTAAAGGTGAAGCTGCCGTCGTTGTTCAACACCAATTCACCGAGCATCGGTTGCGAGGCAACCGTGGTGGTAATGGTGTCGCCTTCCGGGACAATGTCGTTTTGCAGAATACCCGGGGCGGCCACGTTTAAGACGCTGTCCCAGCTAATCGTGTATTGGTCCTCATGTGCGATGAGGGTGTAGTCTTGTGCGACGCTGAAGGCGCAGCTCATGATAAGAAGCAAAGCAGTGTGCATCAATCGAAGTTTCATTCCTAACTGACTCCAAAAAGATAGATTGGTCGGTTTCGGGAGCCCGCCCGACATGGCGGGTTAGGGACCAAGGCTCATTCACACGGCACAGACGCGGCAGCACAAGCGGGCGCGCCTCGGCCATAGGTGGGTCCAATAAAATTCAGCCAGATGTCCATTACCGTTAAAAGATAAACTTAGACGAATCGTGGACGGCAACGGGTCGTCGAATCGAGGTCTAGTGAACTCGGTTCGCTATCACCATACGTCAAACCGGCATCGAAAGAAAACCCTAAAAGTGTCAAAGATCACTTTGTAGCGTGCAAAGTGAAATTTCTGAGAAACTATTTGCTTTCGCTGGTTCGCGGCGCCGGTAATCTTTGGTGCCGGCCTATTGTTACGCATAGAATGTGATGTGGTTTACATTTTATATTTTCTTTTGTTCGTTTTCTAGACCTTCTCTTGACCTTATCTCGCCTCGATCCAGGCACCTTGTCCTTCTTTTCGTTGTTTTCGATAATTTTTGCCCATGCCGGCCTGCCGCTCATGCCGCATGCCGCCGATTTAGGCTAAGATGCAGCAAAACACCCGTAGGTTGACCATGAGTGAAACGCCGTCCGATTTTTACCGCGACTTTCCTTTCGACGACGTGCTGAAGTGCGTTCATTGCGGGTTGTGTTTGGATGCCTGTCCCACCTATCGCGCCTTGGGTGTGGAGCAGGAATCACCGCGTGGGCGGTTGTACCTCATGCGTGCCCTGTGGGAAGGTGAGCTGGAGGCCGACGCCGCGGTAGCGGCGCCCTTGGCGCGTTGTCTCGATTGTCGCGGTTGTGAAACGGCCTGTCCGTCCGGCGTGCCCTATGGCGCGTTACTGGAAAAAACGCGTGGTGCCATGCGGCGCCGCCTACCGCCGTCACGAGCGCGCAAACTGTTTCACGACTGGCCTTTACAGCATGTGATTGGCGCCGAGCGGCGCTTGCTTTGGTTGAGCAAGCTGACCCGACGGCTAACACGTTTGGGTTTATTGCATTCACCTGCCCTGCGCGCGCTGCTGCCAGGTTTCCTGAAACGCGCTTTAGCGGTCATGCCACGCTTTGACGGACGCTCCTTTAAAGCCAAACACGGCGATAAAATTTTTGCGCCCCTCAGTGAACCCGCCACTGGTCGCCGCGTCGCCTTGTTCAGCGGTTGTGTAATGGACGTAGCTGAAACCGAAATTCACGAAGCCACCTTGTTTTTGCTACGCGCCGCCGGCTTCGAAGTGACTGTTCCGCGCGCACAAACCTGTTGTGGCGCGTTGACCGTTCACGCCGGTTTGCGCGACGCGCCGCGCCGCTGGGCGCTTCAAAACGCCCACGCCTTTTCCGATTGTGCGCTGGAAGCGGTTGTGGTTAACGCTGCCGGGTGTGGTGCCCAACTCAAAGAATACGCTGATTTGTTTCGGGACCGCGATGCGCCCGTCTCCGCCGTGGACTGGCATGCTTTTGGTGCCAAGGTTCGCGATCTCACCGGCTTATTGGCTCAGAGTGATTTGGTTCAGCGCAATCAATGGCGCGAAGATCCCGTCACCCTGTACCTCGATTATCCCTGCCACTTGATTCACGCCCAACGCGATCACGCGGGCCTGGCGCCGCTGTTACGCGCCTTGCCGGGGGTGACCCTGGTTGAGCCGGACCAAGCGGCCACCTGTTGCGGTGCCGCCGGTATTTACAACCTGCAGCAAGGGGAGACGGCCGATGCCGTGCTCGACGCCAAACTGGACGACTTGGCGCGTGCCTGTGCCGGCCAAGGTGCGGGTTTGTTGTTAACCGGTAATCCCGGCTGTTTGTTCCAGTTGCGCCACGGCGTTGCCAAGCGGGGATTACCGCTTACCGTCATGCATCCTGCTGTTTTTCTGTCAAGGCGTTTGGTCTCAATTGCTTAGGGTGGTGGTTGACCCTCTTTGCCTCGATCGCGCGCTCTTAGGGTGGGGTTGAAAGGCCAAAAGGACGGTGCTTGAAGCAGTGCTGCACGGCGTACCTTATCCGCCTCAACCAACAAACATGTTGCGACACTTTTCAGCTTGGTTGACCGCTGCCGATAAAGCAGGTAACAGCATTTGTTTAGCATGTTTAAATGAGTCTTTTTATAGAAAGGGGAGGCCTGAATGGCTGCATTTTGCCCAAAGTGTGATTCTGAAATAGAGCGATCGATGGCCGAGTGCCCCGCCTGTGGTGTCATCATTGCCAAATTCCAACAACGGGGACCGCGCGCAGCGACCGCCGCGACCGTTGAAAATCATGATTGGGATGCTTACGACCCAGCCATGAGGCATGTGCTGGGCTCCTCGGATCAGCTTTTCATTCAACAACACGCGCGCAATTGGTTGGAAATCCTGTTGAATTGGGAGCAGGTCAACCAGTATTTCATCCAAATCGGGCAACGTCAGATCGGTTACATCGAAGAGCTTAACGTGAGCTTTTTACGGACGCTGTCGCGATTGTTTCTCGGCTCACACCGACCCTTGGATGTGGCCGTTGTGACCGGCAATACGCAAATCCTCGAGCTGCGACGCAAGTTTTTCTTCTTTTTTTCCAACTTAGAGGTCATGACCACACGCGGAACGGTACTCGGTCGCGTGCAGCGTCGTTTGGGTATCATCAATCGCCGTTACGATTTAATTGACGAACACGGCGAAGTGTTTGCCACGATTCGCAGCCCTTTCTTCCGCATCTGGACCTTTAACATTTTTGATCGTGACGACAACAAAGTGGGCATGATCTCCAAAAAATGGAGCGGGTTCCTCAAAGAAGCCTTTACCGATGCCGACAACTTCTTGGTCGATTTTGGGTCGGGCGATTGGTCACCGGCGCAACGCGCGGTCATTTTTGCCACGGCGATTAGCATTGATTTCGACTTTTTCGAGAACAACCAACAGTCGTCCTAGTCGGAGCGCGCTCTGTCGTCCCATGCAGGGCGCGCTACTTTCGTGTATGCTAAGCGGCACTGATCTCAAAATAGGAGAGCCACGTGCTGAAACAATGGGTACAACGCTGTTTCTTTGTGCTGACGGCAATTTTACTGTTTGCCTGCAGCAATCGGGTCACCCCAGAGAACTTCGCGAAGGTGAAAAAAGGCATGACGCTTGAAGAAACCATCGCGATTTTGGGTGAACCCACCGAATTGAACCAGGGCGACCTGGGCATTATTTCCGGTGCCGGTGCGGTTTGGCGCAACGGCGAGCGAACCATCAAAATCACCTACGTCAACGACAAAGTGACGACCAAAAACTTTATTGAATCCGACGATTCTGAATAATGCGACACGGTGCGTGCCGGTCGCATCCGGCGTGCCGTGGGAAGGATAGCCGATGGCTGGAATACAATCGATCTTCCGACCCGACCTTTTTGAACAATGCAACGTGCTGGTGACTGGCGGCGGGTCTGGCTTGGGACTGCGCTGTGCGCACGAATTCGCCCAACTCGGTGCGCGCGTCTTTATTTGCGGCCGCAGCGAGGACAAACTCGTGGCAGCCGCCGCCCAAATCAACGAAGCGGGCGGCTGTGCCGAAGGCCTTGTCTGCGATATTCGCGACCGCGATACCGTTGGCGTTATGATGCAAACTCTCGAGGAACGCGCCGGCAAACTCGATATTTTGATCAACAATGCGGGCGGTCAGTTTCCCGCACCGGCGGAAACCATCAGTGCCAAGGGCTGGCAAGCCGTGATCGATACCAACTTGACCGGTACCTTTAACGTCATGCAAGCCGCGTTTAACAAACACTTCCGCAAGAAAGGCGGCGTGATTGTTAACGTGATTGCCGACATGTGGCAGGGTTTCCCGATGATGGCTCATACCGGCGCCGCGCGCGCCGCCGTCGATAACCTGACCAAAACGTTGGCCAATGAATGGGGTCGCCATGGCGTGCGCGTGAATGCGGTGGCGCCCGGTATCATTCGTACCTCCGGGTTGGCGACGTACGACGCAGCCGTGCGCCCCATGATCGAAGAAGCCGGCAAGCAAAACCAAGCGACGCGCATGGGGACCGAGGCCGAAGTTGCCGCCGCCTTGCTGTTTTTGGCGTCGCCGGCCGCTAGCTACATTACCGGCGCCACCTTGCGCGTCGACGGTGGCCAATCGCTGTTTCATCCGCTCTATCCGCCCAACGGCGAGCGGGTATGGGATGGCTGGGACGATCCCGCCTAAACGACAAAAACCGAGACGCTTCAGTTCGAAGCGTCTCGGCCGATTCGGTTTTACCTTTTGGGGAGTTGTCGGGGATTAGCGACCGCGACCGCCGCCACCGCCGGGACGACCACCGCCACGGCCGCCGCCACCGGTACCGCCGTCACCGCCGCCGTCAGTCGGTGCCAAACGGAACACGTTTTGCGGTAATTCGGCTGCAATGGTGGTGTTGCGGCGAATGATATCGGCCAGGCGCGTGCGTTCGACTTCGTCGCGCTCGCGGTCGTTCAGCACGCGGGTGTACCAATAGCGATCACCGTCGCGCAATGCTTCGAATTGATCGCGCAAGATGGCCGCGTTTAATTCGCCAACCATGGCGCCGGGTAAGTGGTCTTCGGCCAAGCCGCCGATCCACAAATCCACTTGATCGACGTTCTCGTAAACCGCGGCCAGACGGCTTTGCACCTCGGCGTTGCGCGAGATGTCGGCAAAGCTACGAGCGGGCGGCAAACCCATTCCGCGACGGGCTTCGTTGTACGAGGGCAGACCGTGGTCGCGACCGCGCTGCAGGTTCAAGCTCGCCAAATCAAAGCCGCCCGATCCCGGTGGTCCAAACAGGAAGTTGCGCACATCGTCGATGATGAAGTTGTCGATGTTTTGACAGGCTTGCGCCGCTAAGCCGCGCAAGATGGGTTCAATGCCGCCCTCGTCGGTGAGGCGGGCGGGGTTAAAGAAGGCATTGCGCAGGGGCAAGTGGCCTTGAGCAATTGGGGTGCCGTCGGCGTTGAGGCGCAAAATCGAGGCGTTTAACGCGCTGTGCCCGAAACGGTAGGCCGCGGTGCTGAAGCAGTTGGCAATCGTGGCGTTCACGTCATTGCGATAACCGTTGTAGGGACGCGGACCGTGATCGCCAAGCAGGGTCGGCAAAAATTCGCGGTAGGTGATGACCTGCATTTGCGCGCCGACCAATTGGCGTGCTTTTTGGTAAATTTGCTCGCCGTCCCATTCGGGATTTTGCGTGGCAATGCGGTCCGCGAGACGGTTGTGTTCGCGAACAAACAAGGTGTGCATGGCCGCCAATCCGGCTTGCTCGTTGGCGCGTACATCGCCCGCTAAAAACAGGGCCGGGTTGGGGCCGCCCGCGTTGGGCAAGCCGTCGACATTAAACGGCAATAAGTTGCCGTCACTGGTTTTCAATTTACCGGTGCCGTCGTTGGTCCGCAGCGCGTGGGCGCGCTCCTCCTCGGCGCCGTACACGTTGGAAGCGTCAACCCAAGCCGTAATTTCATTAACCTGTTGGCGTGGGTTTCCGGCGCGATCACCGGTGGTTTTGTCGTAGAGCGAGCGGTTGAAGGACATTTCGGCCGTGCCGCTGCCGCTGGGATCAAAAAACGGGTCGCCGTTCGGGATGGCGATCGGTTCGGGTTCCGGTGGGTTGGTCCCGTCCGTTAAGTCGATGTCGTGGTCGAGGAACTGGCCCCATTGCCAGAGGAAATCGGTGGCGCCGACGCGGTTGGGAATGCTTTGCGATTGCGCACAAACCGCGTTGGAAATTTGACGCGCGCCAGGACGGTCTTCGCCCGCCATTTTGGCGATGCCGTCACTGTAGGCCGCCGGCATTAGGCGGAAAAGCGGTAAACCGCCGGCGCCCATTAACGGCATGTTGGCATTATTGTCACTGCCGTCGTAGCTGCGAAACGATTGGGCCGGCCGCTGACTGGTTCCTGGCTCCGGTCGGGTACCACGTTCAATTTGGCGAACAGGGGAGATGCGATTTTCGTCGCGGGGTGGGCGATCAGGGCGTGGGCCGTTTTGGGCGCTTACGGGACTCATCGTGGCAAAGGCCAGACCAACGCAAGAACACGCGGTCAACAACGAATTTCTCCAATTCATGACAGACTCCTTATGGGGGGTCCGCTTCCCGTCACATCGTTGCGGCCGGGCACAGCGTGGCCGCCCGGGATCGGACCCGGTAGGCGCGTTCCCTTGGGGGCACGGCGAGGACGGAAAGCGGATAATGGTTGCAAACGGTATGGGGTTGCGATCGCCGGTCGGTGTCGGCCGACGGCAAAAGCGCCATGCGAGCGAGGCCGGTGCTTCGCGGATGCAAGCCTTGGGTGGGTTGGCCAAGGGCCGGACGAAGCGGCGGCGGGGCATGTCGGTATGCTCCGGGTTGCACAAACCCAGCATACGGTGGACACGTCGGTGTGAAACACCGTTTGGTGTCGGCCCCGCGGGCGTGATCTCACTGCGTGGTAATCGAAACGACCACCCTAGCGCGGGTGGATGGGAAAGCCTTTCTCTCTTTCCTATGGCGACGACAACGTCTGTAGACCTGACCCTCGCGACGGCGTCGAAATCATGAAACCCATCTAAACGGGGTTTTTGACGCGCGGGTGGCGAGGCCGGCCGTTTCCAGACGGCGCGAAGAATTTCGTGGAAGGTGGGATCCTGAACCGCGTTGATGGTCCCTGAAGATGCGGTCCTGCGGCCCGATGTGTTCACCTGGCCGCTGCCTGCCGCAGCAAAGCTAGAGGTTGTGGTAATGCTTAATCAGATCAAACAACCCTTGGCTTTGCACCGGTCTTGCAATCGATGCCGGAGAGAATCATCGGACACCCTCAATCTGACAGGATAATGTGGCGAAATTATGGAGAAATATGACGACAAGTGCCTTGGTTTAAGTACTTGTGATTTGGTTCACGGCGAGTCAAAAAGACGGAAGAAGTACGTAAGAAAGGCGGTTTGATAGCATCCGAGGCGAACCCACGGCCAAGTTGATCGGGGTGTCAGGGCTGGTTGGTTTGCGCCCTGAGGTGGGCCTCTCGGCGGGTTGTCGCCGTCAACCAATAATCGCCCGCATGGTTCTGCCGCAGGGTGGCCACCGTAGCGGTCAGCTCTTCTTGCCGCGCTGCGTCGCCAGGTGTTTGGAGCAGCAGGATGCAGGCGCGTAGATGGGCGGCCGCGAGCGTTGGCAGTCGCCCTTCGCCCTTGTTTTGTTGCAGGGTGGTGTAAGCCGCGTTGGCCGCCGCCGCTGCTTCAGTACGACGTCCGGTGAAAAAGTAAACCTCGGCCAAACCTGCTTGTGCTTGACCGGTCGCGATATGGTTGGGGCCGAAATTCTTCAGTGAACCGTTGAGGGCTTTGCGGTAGGCCGCCTCGGCCGCTTGCCACCAACCCTGATCCAACGCTAAATCGCCTTCTAGCTGGTAGCGCTGGATGAAAAGGAAATGATCGGCCGGCAGACTGCGCTGCCAGAGGTTGTCTATTTGCTGTAAAAGCCGCTGGGTGGTTCGGACGTCGCCGTGCACGCGCGCCAGCGCCGCCTGTTGCCAAAGTGTTTCGCCTTGAATGGGATGGTGCGGGCTAAATTGGTTGCTGACCAAAACACGGGCTTGGTCTACCTGCTCCTGGCTTTGCGCCAATAAGCCGTGGATGCGGTAATACTCGGCTAAATGGTGATGAGAAAGTAGCTTGAGTGGATGAAATGGGTTTTGTGTCGGCGTCGATACCGTCGTTAGCCACCCTTGTTCGGCGCTGCGACCGCGACCGTCCATCTCGGCCAATGCTGCGCGCGCGTACATGGTTTCCAAGGTGGCCGTTGCGGTGGGGCCACCGTCTTCTTTGCTCAGGCTTGCGGAAAACCAGCGGCGCGCGCTTGGATAGTCGCTACACAGCATATCGTTTTGGGCTAAGTGGAAAGTGAGGTCGCGCACCGCTGCCTCGTCGTCATTGTAGTGTCGTCGCCGTACATCGAGTGCTTCGAGTAGCAGGGATTTTACCGCTGTTGGTGGTGCGCGCCAGTGTTTGTTGCGCGCCAGTTCCAGTAAATAATCGGCAACCACTAAGCTGTTTTCGCCGTGGCTGTAACGCGCTTCAGTTAAAGCCTTTTCAAAATGGCGGACCGCGTCTTCGAACAGGCCGAGCCCGCTGTAGGCCCGCCCTAGCGAGAGCATCAAGCGGGCCCGCACTTCCGGTGCGCTGCTGGTGTCGGCGTCAATTTGGCGTGTTCTTTGGTCGAGCAGGTCCTTGGCTGTAATCGTGTCGCCTTGTGAGCGATTGGGGTCGTTTACTTCAAAGACCGCACTGAGAAAGTTCAGGACCTTGGCGGCGGTTTCGCTTTCTTGTTGGGTCAACTGTTGCTGGTGGTTGGTGTAAGCCGCAACCGCACCGATGAGCGCAAAAAACAAGCTGGTGAGGGCGATCGTCCAACGATTGCGACGGAGGTACTTGCCGACCACGTAACTCAAACCCGCCGGCCGCGCCACCACTGGTAACCCTTTGAAGTAACGATGAATATCATGCATGAGTTGGTCCACCGAGCGATAGCGTGTTCCCGGATCGGCGGCGAGCGCTTTGAGTGCGATGTTGTCGATATCGCGGCTGAACGGCAGCGATACCGCGCGGTAGGCTTTGGTGGGGGCGACTGTATCGCGTCGTTCTTGACGATTGCGAATGCGCATGGACGGTGTTTCGGGCGGTGTGGCACAGATGCGGCGTGCCGCAAAAAACGGATCACGACCGTGAAAACGGTAGGGGCGTTCGCCCGTAATGAGCTGATACAAGATCACGCCCAGCGAGTAAATGTCACTGGTGGTTCCCAGCGGTTCGCCCCGTAATTGTTCCGGGCTGGCGTATTCCACCGTTAACATGCGCTCGTTGAGAACCGTGGCCGTGGTGGGCGCGCCGGTGTGTGGATCCAACAATCCCGAGATGCCGAAATCGAGCATTTTCGGCTGGCCGTCCTCCGTAACCAAAATGTTGGCCGGCTTGAGGTCGCGGTGGATGACCAGGTTCTGGTGCGCGAAGCGAACCGCTTCACAAACGCGCAAAAACAGATTCAAGCGGGCGCTCAAATCAAGTGACCGTTCCTCGCAATATTGTGTGATTGGCAGACCGTCGACGTACTCCATCACGAAATAGGGCAAGCCGTCTTCGCCGGCACCGGCGTCAAACAATTGGGCGATATGTGGGTGGTTGAGTGCCGCTAGGATTTGGCGTTCTTTAAAAAACCGTTTGAGCACGTGGTCGCTGTCCATGCCGCGTTTCAGTAGCTTGACCGCCACCCTCATGGGGGTTTCGTCGACGCGTTCGGCCAGGTATACCAAACCGACGCCGCCTTGGCCCAGTTGTTCTAGCAAGCGGTAGCAGCCGACCTGTGAGCCCGCGCGCGGCGTGCCCAACACTTCGCGCGAGTTGTGTTCAACTTGTTCGGCGCTGGCCAGCAGTTCTTGAACCGCGTCGGCCAGCTCGGGATCTCGTTCGCGATGGCCGGCGACAAACACGGCCCGTGCCTGGACCGGCAGTGCCAGCGCTTCTTTGTAAACCCCGTGAATTTGCCGCATGCGTTTGATTTCGGGTTCCATCGACCGTTGCCTTGTTGGTTGTTTCTTCCTAACTTACGCTTCTTTGGCGATGGGTGCAAAAAGAACTGTAACCGGCCGGGATCGTCTGCCGCGGTTTCCGATCGCCGCCAAGCCCGTCGGCGCTCCGTTCTAGGCAAAAAAAAACGAGGAAGCGATGTTCCTCGTTTTGCGATGGCGACCCTTGCGGCCCGGTTGCGCCGAGCCGACGTCGGCTAGTGGTGATCGTGATGACCACCCATCTGCTGGGCCAAGTAATTTTCGTAGGTGATTTCTTCGATTAAGTTGAGCTGGGTTTCCAGCCAGTCGATGTGTTCTTCCTCGTCGCACAAAATGTGCTCGAGCATTTCGCGGGAGACATGGTCTTCTTCTTTCATGCAAACCTTAATGCCGTCGCGCAGGTTTTTGACCGCATTTTGCTCCAGTTTGAGGTCGTTGGCCATCTGTTCACGCACCGTACCGCCGATTCGAATGACATCGTAAGTGCTCATGTCCGGTTTCCCTTCCAGAAACAAGATGCGCTCAATGACCTTATCGGCGTGTTTCATCTCTTCGATGGATTCGTCCCATGCGTGTTTGGCCAGCGCATGGTAACCCCAGTCTTTGCACATTTTGGAATGAATGAAGTACTGATTGATGCCGGTGAGTTCCTTGCACAACGTTTTGTTGAGGACTTCAATGACCTTAGCGCTACCTTTCATGTGTGGTTCTCCTTTTGGTTTTGCAACAGTTCCTGCTCGGGCCGATCCAAGGGGGCTGCAAAGCTGCGGCGGTCCAATCGCGCGCGAGGTAAAGCGGCGATGCCTCGAACAGAGTGAGGCCGTGTTCCATCCGCGGTCGCAAGACGCTTGCAGTTGTTTGGCCGACAGATAAATTGCGTCGGCACAAAGATTGGTATAAACGCAAATGTGCCCCTTGGAAAGCCCCTTCAGTGTAGGCCATGGGCGTCGGTGGGTCAAGTAATGCTGTTGGCTAATTTCAATAAAACCAGTGCTTTTGAGTTTGAATCTCAATTAGGTGGGTTTTGTTGAGACGTTTGAGCATGGGCCGGTTCGCGCGGGGTTTCGCCCTGCTTTGCGTGCTAAAGTTGGCGCGGCGTGGGGCTTACGTCCTCCTGTTCTTGCCGGCGATGTCATTCTAAGGGCTCGCATGAACCTGAATTCGGCGCATGCGCCCCGCTTAATTGGGGTGAATTGCGTTAATATAGTGCTTTATTCCGACTGCGTCTTTGATCGTTCGCGTCTCGTGACGTGTATTTTTTAACCTTGATTAAGCTGCAACGCCGATTGTTTGCGAGGGTTGTCCATGACGGAAGCCATTACCTTTAAATTTAAGTTTCTCAACAGTGAGGGCCATGAGGATTCGTTCCTCGCCAAAAAGGGCGCGCTGTCACCCGAGGGTTTGGTGCTCGGCGATGAATCGCTGCCGATTGAAGCGCTCGGCAAGGCCTCGTTGCATTCAAAAAAATACATTCTGTTGGCATTGAACAGCAGCGACGAGGCCGTGAGCATCGGTTTGGCCGTTACCAAAGGGCGTGCCGCCGATTTGGTGCGCGCCATGAACGCCCTGTCCTCGGCGCGGCTCGCCAAACATTACCGGGAAGCCGTTCAAGAAAGTGGCGAGGGCGGCGTGTTTCGTTTCGCTCGCTGTCCATACTGCCGTGCCACCATCAATCTCAGCGAATTGCCGCACAGCGACCAAACCGCCTGTGGTTATTGTGATCGCCTGTTTAGCCCGGAGAACAAGGCCGTCGCCGCCGAGGCCGACTTCTGCCTGTGTGAGCACTGCGGTTATTATGGCCGCGTGCAGGCGCGCACCATGTTTTACTTCTACTTTTTATTGGTCATCTGGGGTTTTCAGTCCGACGAGTTAACCGCCTGTTCCGTTTGTGCCCAAAAGAAAAACGGCTGGATGGTGCTCGCCAACTTGCTGTTTATTATTGGGTTACCCAACGCGCTTTACCAATGGGGGCGCTGTTTGCGCGCGATTGAGTTCGATCGCTCCGCCTTTGGCGGTCTCGAAAAAGCCAATCAACTCGCCGAAAAAGGCAAGGTTGATGAAGCCGTGGTTTATTACGATCGCTTGACGCGTCATCTCGGCCTTGCCGGCGGCGTTCACTATAACAAAGGCCGGGCGCTGTTGTTGCACCAGCGAGCCGAAGAAGCTGTACCGGCCTTAGAACAGGCATTGTCAGAGTGCAGCAACTATTTCCCCTCGCTTCAGCTTTTGTTAGATGCCTACGAACAATGTGGTCGTCACGAGCAATTGGCCGGACTCAAAAAACGCTATGGACTCGACGTGGCACCCCCTGCCGAGCAGGCTTAAGCGGGGCCAAAAAAAAGGCCGCCGGGGAAGGATCCGGCGACCAAGGGTCCTGTTTCCAAAGGACGCGAAAGCGGGAAAAAAAGGGGCTGCCGAAAGGGGGGTCTCGACAGCCCCGAGGGTCCTGTTTCCAAAGGACGCGAAAGCTTGAAAAAAAAGGGGTTGTCGAGAGGGGGGTCCCGACAACCCTAAGGGTCCTGTTTCCAAAGGACGCGAAAAGGCAACCGCACACGAGGTGGCGGTGGTTAAGCTAGATTTGTGTGTCTTTAAGGGTTAACTGACTTCTTTTTTCTGCTGCTGGGCTTGTTTGGCGTGAATCACCGCTTCTAAGCGGGCCAGCGCATCGTTCAAATTATGGGTAACCCGGTGTTTACGTCGTTTCTTTTTGGTCGGATCGGCGACTTTCACACTGCGCCACAAATCGGGTTCCGGGTGGAAAATAACGTCGTGACGCAGTTTGAGGCCGTGCTTTTCAAAAATCGGCGTCAGCTCATCAACGCGCTTGGCCAAGTCGCGCATCGTGTTGCGGTAGGCGTATTCGGCCACCACCTTGCGCTTGGCAAAACTAAAAATATTGGTAAAAAACATGCGGTAATCGTCGGCACTCGGTTCGAATAACACCAAGTCGGTGCCTTCGTAATGGCGGTCATAGCGACGGAAACCCACCTTCATACGCGAGTAGATCAGCGTGCGGAAGGTTTGCGATAACACCGAGGGCATGCCGCGATCCGTCAGGTGGCCGCGTTGCAGAAAACCCTCTTCCACCGCGCGACCGGTGTCGACCGGAACAATCGGGTTAATGCAAATCACCAGCTTGGCGCCTTCGTCCAGAACCGTGGATGCGTGCAGGGTGCGCCGCAAAACGCCGTCTACATAATTCTTGCCGTCAATGTGGACGGGTGGGTAAAGTCCTGGCAACGCTGTGCTTGCTTGGACGGCTTGGGAAATGGGGACGTGGTCGTAACCCTCTTTTCCGAAGACAACGGCCTGGCCGGTGTCCAACTCCACCGCGACCACGAACAATTTCTTGTCCAGTTTGCGGAAGTCGTCGGTACGGCCGGGACGGTTGAAGACGCGCTCCAAATATCGTTTTAAGGGTTTGTTGTCAAAGAGCCCCACCGGCAAAGCACGACTTAGACGGGTCAGCGATTTGACAATGGTGTGATCTTCTTTGTAGATCAAATAATCGCGGGCCGCCTCCATCAAAAGACGCGGCACCATTAGGCCTGACTTAAGGTACTGGCCCACATTGGGTGACAAAAACATGCCGGGATCGAACGGCTGTTCGTTAGGGTCGATGTTGAGTAACGCGCGCACGAGATGCGCCGTTGAGACGTGGTTGACCAAGCTGGCGTTGATGAAAGCACCGGCGGAAATGCCGACATACGCGTGTAAGTTGTTAAAATCTAGGCCCTCGATGGCGTCATCGAGCGCACGCAATACGCCGATTTCGTAGACCGCACCTTCCGGTGCGCCGCCGGCCATGGCTAGGCCGATTTTCGAACTGCTGCTTGCCGATCCCCCCATGGGCCAACCTCCTCTTTGGTTAACCGTAACCCCGTGCCGATCCCAAACCCCGTTTCGGGCTCGGCAAAACGCGACGGCGAGGGCCGGTCGCGTTGCCTGTCATACGAAGCTTAGGCTTCGGGTTTGGTTTCTTCGCTGTCTGCTTCCGTTTCGGTGGCAGGGGCCGCCGGTGTGGTTGCGTTCATTTTGTTGATGGCGTCCATCAACATATCGACGCGTTCAGACAAATCGGAAATCTCGTCGCGGGAGGGCACACCCATCTTTTGGAACAGGGTGCCGAAGCGGTCGCTGAAGGTCGTTTCAAAACGGGCCCACACGTCTTCTACGCGATCGCGGGCGCCGCCCAGGCGTGACTTAACTGCGTCAACCGGTGCGCCGACCGATTGGTTGCGCTCGAACTCTTCGCCGCGCTCAACCAACTGACGGAATAATTTGTTGCCTTCTTCGCCGGCCATCGTCATGGCGCCAAGGCCTGCCAACCAAATTTTTTGTGCCGAATCGCGAACGTCGGCTTGGATATTCTCTGCACGATCTTTGATACTCATGGTTCCCCCCTATGGATGAGTGGCGACCCGCACGCCGGGCCGAATGACGGGCGCCGCCTCGTGAACGAGGGGCGCCGCGTTGCGGTGCCGAAGGTCTGGCAATTAAGCTTGCAGTGCTTGAACCTTTTCGGTCAGTTGCTCTACAGAGCGGGTCAGGTCTTGAATCTCTTGGCGGGTTGGAATACCCACGCGGCTGAACGTGTAAGAAACACTGTCTTGGACGCGGTTGGATACTTGCTCACCAACGCCTTTGATGCGAGAAACAACGCCTTGGCCGTTGACTTTTTCAGCAACAGCTTCCGCGGGATCTTTAGACTCTTTGCCTTTTTCAACCATTTGGTCGAAAACTTTTTTGTACTCGGAAGTAACAGTGGCGGCGACACCCAGACCGGCGAGGTAGAAGGTGCGACTGGTTTGAACGGCTTGATCGCCCAATTTAAAAATGGCTTGCATGGTAATGCTCCTTTGGGATCGCGTCGCGCTGCGGCGCGAATACCCTAATTGCTTGACCCTGCGTCAGGATTCCTGAGCGCCGGGCTCTTTCGTTTCACTCGTTGAGCTCCGCGTGCGCCGTGAGCCGGACGCCTTGCCCGATGAACGCCGTGTCGTGGCGCGCTTGGGTTTGGCTGCTTCCGCCGCACCCTCTTCGGTTGCGGCTGCTTTTTTGGGCGCTGAACGCGTCGTCTTCTTCTTGGGGGTGGCTTTCGCCGCGGGTTTTTCCGCGGGGGCGGCCTCCTCTACAGCGGGTGCTGTCTGGGCGTGTGCTTCAGCGGTGCTAATCGCCGCTTCGAGTTCGTCCAGACGATTGCGCAGAGAAACCATCTCCTCACGCACCTTGGAAACGGGTACCAAACGATCAATTGATTTTTTGAAAAAAGTGTCGACGCCGGTTTGGATCTTCTTCACACGGTCGGTTACCGCCGTGCCGCCAACCCGGATTAAGTCGTGTAGTAAGTCGCTTGGTAACGCGGAGCCGCCTTTGCGACCTTCTTCTGAAATGACCTGGGTCAGAGTTTGGACCGTTACATCTTCGGAAGAGGCGTTGTCGACGACTGAAATGACTTCACCTTCGCGAACCCATTTAGCAATATCTTCCAAGGATACGTAACGGCTCTCTTTGGTGTCGTACAGCTTTCTGCTGCCGTAGCGCTTAATAAGCCGTGTCATATGTCCTCCTTAAGAGATATTGTGTTTCGCTTAGCCGCATCGCGTCATAAGCGGCAAAGCTAATATAACGCGCCGCAGCATGACGTGCAAGCGATTTTTTGACGCAGTGTGTCAAAAAAGCTAAAAAACACAATAATCACACCATATTAACGCGAAACAACCGATCTGTCGGCTTTTTTTTCGCACTGCGGCAAAAGCGCCGCCGCACCTTACCATGTCCCGCTTTTTGCCTTGTCCCACACGGCTTTTCCCTGGTTCTTCAGTACTTATGCCGCGATAGGACATGCGCATCGCCCGTCCATGCCGCTTTGTGGTATGATGAGTTGCTTGATTCATGAATGATTGTCACGTTATCGCCGGCGTGGATTTTCTCCCGCCAACCGTTGATTCAGGGGGCTTTTGCTATGACTTCTACCGCCGCGCCTGTCGCGCAGCCTGCACACGTTCTCCATACCGATACCGATCGCGCTAAGCTCGACGCCGCCGTCTCCATGCTGCAGCGCAACAAACTGCCCTGGGCCGATTTGCCGCTTGTTGACTTAACTGCCTTACTCGACGACCTCGCCAAACGTTTTCGCGATGTGGCCGCCGAATGGGTTCAGGCCGCTCAGGCCGCCAAAGGCATTGCGCCGCGTGCCGCCACCGTTGGTGAAGAGTGGCTGGGCGGTCCCTATGCCGTCCTGCGGAACATTCGCCTGTTTCGCCAAACCCTGGATGCCCTGGCCAAGGGTGGCAAGGTGCCGTTGCCCGGAACGCCTGAGCGTTTGCCCAATGGCCAGGTGCGCGTCAAAGTGTTTCCTACCGATACCTACGACCAACTGTTTTTTATGGGGACCAGCGCCGAAATTTGGATGCAACCCGAGGTGACCTCTGACGCGCTGCAGCAGACGATTGGTGCCTTTTATAAAGAGAAACGCCACGAAGGGCGTCTTTGCTTGGTGCTGGGCGCCGGCAACGTCTCGTCTATCGGCCCGATGGACGTGCTTTACAAGATGTTTGTCGAACGCAAGGTCTGTATTCTCAAGATGCACCCCGTCAACGCCTACCTTGGTCCCTTTTTCGAGAAGGCTTTTTCCCCGTTGGTTAATCGTGGTTTTCTGCAAATTGTCTATGGCGGTGCCGAGGTTGGCGCCTATTTGTGTAACCATCCGGCCGTAGGTGAAATCCACATTACCGGTTCCGATAAAACCCACGACGCCATCATTTTCGGTGGCGAAGTTGCTGAACGCAAAGCGCGTCGTGAGCCCTTTTTGGACAAACCGATTACCAGTGAATTGGGCAATGTCAGCCCGGTCATCATTTTGCCCGCCGACTGGAGTGCCGGTGATATCGCCTTCCAAGCCGCCAACATCGCCTCTTCCTTGGCCAACAACGGCGGCTTCAACTGCAACGCTTCCCGCGTGTTGGTGATGCAGGAAGGCTGGCCTCATCGCGAAGCGTTGCTCAATGCCATCGAAGCCGAGTTTAAAAAGTTGCCGCAACGCGACGCTTATTATCCCGGCGCGCAGGATCGCTTTGACGCCTTCATCGCCGCCCACCCCGACGCCGTGCAAATTGGCGAACGCACCGATACCAAGCTACCTTGGACGCTGATTCGCAATGTGCCTTCCGAGCGTAAAGACGATATCTGTTTCACGACCGAAGCCTTTTGCAGTGTCTTCTCTGAAACTACTTTGCCTGCTTCCGACACGCTCGACTTCATTAAGAAGGTAACCGCTTTTGCCAACGACACGCTGTGGGGCACGCTCAATTGCACCATGCTCGTGCATCCATCGCTCGAGCGCGACCGCGGCATCAACAGTGCGATTGAGGAAATGGTTGCCGCATTGCGTTACGGTACCGTGTCGATCAACCACTGGGCCGCTGTTTGTTACGCCATGGGTTGTACCACCTGGGGCGCATTTCCCGGCCACGACATCTACGACATTCAGTCTGGTTTGGACGTGGTCCACAACGGCTTCATGTTTGACCAGCCGCAAAAAAGCATTGTACGCGGCCCGTTTAAGCCGTGGCCGAAACCGCCCTGGTTTGTGACGCACAAAACCAGTCATTACCTCGGCAAAAAACTCACCGATTTTGAAGCGTCACCGTCGGTGTTCAAGTTGCCAGGTATCTTTATGGAAGCCTTGCTCGGCTAAATCCCTTTTCAGAACGCGTAGCATCCCGGTTGACCGTGACTGACGACATGGCGGCCGGGATGTTTGCGTTTAGGTTTTGCGCTCTTGACGCGATGCGTCGATTTGCTCTTTGGTTTGCTTATCACGGATTCGTTTCCAATCCCGATATGCCAGGAAGGCAAACAGCAAAAGGACCAGGTTGACCAAAAACGAAATCGAAATAATCGGGTACATTCGTTCCCAGATGGGTCCTGGCAGCGGTGGTGGGTCATCGGTTTGGATGATCGGCGCGTACGCGAGGAACAAAAAAGGCAACATGAAAAGCGCGGTGATCCATTGTTTGGCGAACCGGTTTTTGCCTAGATGGATGAACAGTAACAGCGGCGAACTGCCCACAATCCAAGCCGTTATAAGTTCGATGTTTATCCCGGTGTCTCCGATTCTGGGGCGCGCATAACCAAAGGCGATCATCAGGATCACCAACGTCCCAAAGGGTGGGTGCCGCCAAGAGAGGTGTTTGTCGGCGGGTGCCGGCGGAGGGGTCGGTGGGCTCATCGCTTCACACTCCTTTAGTTCACTTGGTTCCTCGGTTTTACCGTACCATTTTTTACAGCATCTGCACCCCGTGCTGGGGTCGGGACCGCTTTGAGGTTTCGAGAGCAGAAAAAGGCGGGGTTCTTGAGTCCTTGGGTCAGGCTGGGAATGAATGAAACCTAAACAATCGGTTGAATGAGTTTACGTGTGGTCGCAGCGGACGGGTGACCTACCGGTGGTTTTCATCTGGCGGGCCTTTCTCCAAATGCGATACGCGAGAAACGGTAAAACCAACAAAAGTAGGCTGAGATAAAAAGTAGACGAAAAGATAGAGGATAACTCGAACCAACATCGGTGGTGGGCGTTAGCAGAGGGATCCCAGATAGGCCTGGTGACCATGCTCAGCCAGGGAAGCAAGAAGAGAGCGGTGATCCACTGCTTTGCAAAGCGGTTCCTACCTGTGTGGATAAATCCCAGCAGGGGTGAAAAGCCGAAAAAATAGGCCGCCATGACTTGCAGTGCCGCCCAAGGGGTTTCTGTTAAGTGCCATGCCTCGCTGAGTGCAATCAGCAGGATGGACAAGGTTGCTAAGGGTGGATGCCGCCAGGAGAAACATTGTTTGCCGGGTTCTCTGTGGGGTGTCGTTTGGTCCATGGATAGCCACGCTCTTTTTCTTTGTGGGTGTATTTGACGCGGTGTGTCATAGGGGCCGTTGTTGCCGCCGTCGTGCGTTCGTTCGGTTAATAGACGGCGACGAGAAACCAGTCGACGAAAGAATCGATCAGTTTTTTGGCGGGACGATTTTTGCAGCTTGTTCAAAGCCCAGGCTGTGTTCGGCAGTCGGGGGGGGTTGTTCAATCCTTATAAGCGTTGCCGGGATTGCCGCTTTGCGCGCCTCGCGACAGCCCCATCGTTTGGTTTAAGTTTTGGGGTTTTCGCGCGATGGCTCAGGCGCGTCTTTCTTCATTGGATCGAATCCCGCCTTCCAGAAAAAATACAACCCGATACTCAAAACCAAAGGGATGAGACCGGGAAGGAACGAGAACCAAAACATTCGAGTGAATGACTCGATAACGGTCGGCGGTGGTCCTGGTGGATCATCTGAGGGGATTTCCGGCATTTGTGCAATGAGCACCCAGGGGAGGAAGGAGAAGGCCGCCATAATTTGTTTCACGAAGCAGTGCTTCCCGAGATGGACAAACAACAGGGTTGGCGAGAAAGCGAAAAGAAAGGCAAGGACCAATGACAGTGTCGATTCCAGGCCTGCTGCGCCGTACCCCGAATAACCGAGGGGAATTAGCAGGATGAAGATGGTCCCAAACGGTGGGCGCAGCCATGAGATGCCGTAGTTGATGGGTTTTGGGTCGGGCGGTGACTCGTTCATCGGGTCGGCTCCTTCTTCTACCTGCTTTTGATCATTGCGGTAGCTCTTGGCGCGAGGTGTCAGGGTCCGCATGGCATTGCTTCCAGCGTTGGGCGCCCCAAAAATACACTGCCACAAATATTAAATTAAGGACGAAGCAAACGGGAATTTTTAACATTAGGTAGGGAAGGAAGGCACCCCATGCGAGATTGCTCTCGGAAACCGGAATGCTGTTGAGATAAACCCACTCCAGGATTGACAACGCCACCACAATCGGGCAGGCAAAAAGCTCCTTAATCCAGCGATCGCGGCCGGTATGGACCATGATGAGAAGGGGTGAATGGGCGCCGATGAAGAAGATCCAAAAGGTGAAATCAAAAATAAAGGCCAGGCTCTGACCCCCAAAGCCGATCGATGCGCAAATGGCGAGACAGAGGAAGGTGAACGGCGTGTGCTTTAGGATGATGAGTATCGGCGTTAGGCAGGCGTCTTCTGCTTGGTAAGGCTCGGAAGGAGGTAAAGACAAAGGGGTTCTCACTAGGGCTGATTTGTGCCGAATCGCTTTGTGGCACACCCCGTTTGAGATGTACAAATTGAAACAGAAAAACGCAAGATTTCGTGATGTTTTTTAGCCAAGATTCTGAGCACAATGAACTTGTGAGAGTACGTCATTTTGGTGCGTTCGCGATTCTCCCAACAAACTTTGTCCTCGGCCGGTATGTCTCCCGAACGACGCCTTTTTAAGTCAAGGCGGCGGCTTCCTCGTGATCGCTGGGTGGCGTCGCTTGGTTTTGCGGACAGGGCGCAAAGGCAAGCGTAAAACAAGCACCATGGCCGGTGCCTTCGCTGCTCACCGAAATGTCGCCGTCCATGGCGGCCATAACATCGCGGCAATAGTGCAAGCCAAAACCGTGACCCGTCTTTTTGGTGGTGTAGCCATGGGCGAACAGGCGCTTCATCTGCGTTTCGGAGATGCCGACGCCGCTATCGCGAATGGCCAGGGTGATGCGGCCGTCGGCGCGGGTGCTGGAGGATACTTTGATCGTGCGCGCCTCGCGCGGCGTTTCTTCCATCGCTTCCATCGCGTTCTTGAGAAGGTTCATGACGATTTGCAGCGTATGCACACGCTGCGCTTGAACAGGCAGCGGTGACGCCGACATGTCTTCACGGATTAACCTAATTTCGCGACTCTCCATCGAGTTGTGCATGAAGCGCAGGCACTCCTCGACCACCGCCTGCAAATCAAAGGATTCCACGCCTTGGCGGTCGGCTTTGGCGTGGCGTTGTTGGATTTCGATGATTTCCTGCATTAATTCGGTTTTTTTGTGGATGTCCTCCAGTTGTTTGCTCAAGAAACTGTTTTCATCCGCCAAGATGTTGCCGATGCCCATGAAATAGTTCGGTAACATCCGTCCCTTGGGATCGTCGCGCAGGAACTCAAGCAGCCGCGCTTCTTGTTCGGCCAACATCGCGCCCGCCAACTTGAGGCGATGCACCTTGGAACCGGAGAGTTTGTGTTGCGTTTGTTGTGTCGAGACCTTGAGGCTGTTGAGCACGTTGCCGATGTTGTGCAAAATCGAGGTCGCAAAAATCGCCGATTCCTTGGCGTGGGCGCCGGCCTCGGCCGCCAAACGCGCCTGACTAAGATCGCGGTCCATGTCTTTGAGCGCCAAATGGGTTTCCACGCGCGGCAGCAGTTCTTCCTTACTAACCGGTTTGGTTAGGTAATCGTTGGCGCCCGCCTCAAAACCCATAGCCATATCGGCCACTTGACCGCGTGCCGTCAGCAGAATGACGGGTAATTCGCGATCCGTCCAACGCTCGCGAATCCGCATACACACTTCGAACCCGGACATGCGCGGCATCATCACATCCAAAATTACCAAGTCGACCGATTTCTCGCCTTGGTCCAACAACGCGAGTGCTTCCTCACCGTTGGTCGCCTGCACAATGTTGTACTTTTTGAGTGAAAGCAAGTTGACCAACACCTGTAGGTTCACCGGTTCGTCGTCCACCACCATCACGGTCAGCGCTTGGCCGTCGACACTTTCGGCCGGTGTGACCAGCGAGGGGTCGAGGTCGAGATGGGCCGGTGTCAGCGCCATGTGGTCGCCTTCCGGTACGCTGTCCCCGCTGGGCAAAGCGTTGTCGGCCGCCACCTGTGGCAAGGTGAAATGGAATGAGGATCCTTTGCCTTGTTCGCTTTCCGCCCAAATCACACCGCCGTGCAGTTTGACGAGCTGTTTGGTAATGGCAAGGCCGAGGCCGGTGCCACCGTGGACGCGCTCAATCGATTGGTCGCCCTGCTCAAACGAGGCGAAGATGCGCGATTGTTGCTCACGGCTCATACCGATACCACTGTCGCGCACCGTCAACTGCACGATGCGGTCGCGTTTCTGCAACAAAATTTCGACGTCACCGGCATCCGTGTACTTCACCGCGTTCCCAATGAGGTTGTGCAGAATTTGCTGTAAGCGGTTTTCGTCCGCTTGCACCAAGGGGGCGTCGGCCGGAATGCGGTTGTGTAGGACCAACCCTTTTTTGGCCGCCATCGGCCGGTTCAGCAACAAGACCACCTCGGAAACGGAACGCAAATCGACCGCCTTGAGGTGGAGATCAATGGTGCGTTCCTTCAGTTTCGAGTAATCGAGAATGTCGTTTACCAGGTTGGAGAGGCGTTTGGCGCTGTTGAGCACCATCGCCAAATTGGCTTTGGTTTTGGGCTGCAAATCGCCGGTCACGCCTTCGATGAGCGACTCTACAATGCCCATAATGCCGTTGAGCGGCGTGCGCAATTCGTGCGAGGTGTTGGCCAGAAAGGAGTCTTTTAGTTTGTCGAGCTGGCGCAGCCGTTCCGCCACACGCTGTTCGCGTTCCAACTCAGTGGCCGCTTGGTTGAGGGCGTTTTGGTGGGCCGCCTCGCGCCGCCAACTCAGCACGCTGTAAAGCAATAACAGGCTGCCGAAACCCATGCCGACCCAGCCGAACATGGCCGGCGCCGAGCGCCACCAGGGCGCCAACACCTGCAGGCGCAGCGCCGTTCCCTTTTCGTTCCACAAGCCGTGGTTGTTGGCGCCCTTCACCCGGAACACGTATTCACCGGGATCGATATTGGTGTAGTTAATGCGTGGTTGCGCCTGCAACTCAATCCAGTCGTCTTCGTAGCCCTCGAGCATATAGGCGTAGGTGTTTTTGTCTGGGTCCGTGAAGTCGAGCACCGCAAACTCAAACGAAAAAGATTTGCGGTTGGGCGGAATGATCAGCGGTTTGGTGCCGCGCCCACTGTAGGCATAGGGCAGGGGATTGCCGTCGACATGCACATCGGTAATGGCGAGGTTTGGGACCTGACGGTTGAACTGCAGCGTCGTTGGATCAAAAAACGTCAGGCCGTCGGTGCCGCCAAAAAAGAAGGTCCCGCTTTGCGCGCGAAAGGCCGCTAAATCGTTGAATTGGTTGCCGATGAGACCCTCGCGCGTGGTGAAGGTGGTGAACTTCAGGCCGTCGAAATCCAAGCGGGCTAGGCCGCCGCTGGTACTGATCCACAGATAGCGATCCCCTTCAAGCAATAAGGCTTTCACTGTTTCGTTGGGTAACCCGTCGCTCAAACGGAAGGCGGTAAACGTTTGGGTGAGCGGGTTAAAGCGGTTGAGCCCGCCGCCCGCCGTGCCGATCCAAATTTCGTTGGCTTGGCGTGCTGTGATCGGTCGCACGCGGTTGTTGCTAAGCGAGTTTTCTTGCAGTGGGTCGTGGCGAAAAACTTGATGACGACCCGATTCCGGCTCATACGACACCAAGCCGCCGTCACCGCCCAACCACAGGTGGCCACCCGCGTCTTGAAAAATCGAAGCAATGCGGTTTTGGCCGAAACCGTTGAGGTCCTTGCGGTCGAATGTCAGGCGTTCCAGCGTATCCGATTCCAAATGTAGCCGGTTGAGGCCGTTGGAGGTGCCGATCCACAGTGTGGCACCGTCCGCATCGGGTAATAGCGCGCGTACATAATTATTGCTGAGGGTGGTGGGATCTTTGGCGCGGCTGCGAAAAACGGTCACCGTCTCGTTGTCCAGGTCGACGCGGTTCAAACCGCCACCCCACGTACCGAGCCACATGCGGCCCATCGCGTCTTCGGCCAAGGCGCGTACGTAATTGTGACTCAGGCGCGGACCCTCGCCCTCGGGGCGGCGGTGTAAGTGGTGTCCCTTTACCTGCGCCAAGTCGGTATCCGTCGCTGTTTGGGCCGCAAGCGGCACCACATCGACCCCCTTATCGGTGGCTACCCAGAGTCGCCCCTTGCGGTCCTGGTGGATGGCACGCACCACTTGGTCGTGCAGGCCTGCTTCGTCCTCGCGCTGTTCCGACCAGTAGTCAAATTGGCTTTTTTTAAGGTCGAGGCGGTTGACGCCGCCGTCCGCCGTACCAATCCAAATCAACCCCGATCGGTCGCGTGCCAGCGATAATGCGCGGTTGGAGCTAATGGTGTAGGCGCGTTCACGCGCGTGGCTGTAGCGGTAAAATTTGCCGCGCGTGCGTTGCCACAGGTACAGACCACCCCCGTCGGTTGCCAGCCATACGCGCCCTTCGGGATCTTCCAATATGTCGCGCACATCTTCGTGCTCCAACGCGAATGGCAACCCGGTTTTGCGATACACGCGAACCTCTAGGTCGAGCGCTTCCGGGGTGATGCGCCGTGGCCGAATCTCGTTGAGGCCGCCTTCGTAAGTGCCCACCAAAATGGCACCACTTTGGTCTGCTAAAAGGGTGCGCACGCGATTATCGCTAAGCCCATGGTTCTCTCGGGTCACTTGATGCGCAATCAGCCTGTTTTGACGCAGCTTGTCGAGGGTGGCAAAAGGGATGACCCCCAGACCATCATAGGTGCCGAACCACAAATGACCCTCTCCGTCAAAACTCAATGCCCACACTTCGTTGCTAAACAGGCCCCGTTCTTCGCCTGAGCGGTATTGAAAGCGTGTGAACTTTTGCGTGGCAGGATCAAAGACCGCCAAACCGCCACCGATCGTTGACACCCACAAATTGCCCGCGGCGTCCTCGGCCATGTCGCTGACGTAGTCGTTCGGCAAGCTGCCCAATTCACTCGGATGATACTGGAACCGCTCGAACTCGTCACGGGTCTGCTGGTAGCGGCACAGCCCGCCGCCCGAGGTGCCGACCCACAGCTCGCCCGCTCGGGTTTCAAACAAACACTGCACAAAGGAATCGGCCAGCGAGCGTGGTTGACGCGGTTGGTATTTGTAGACGCGGAAACGCAGGCCGTCGTAACGATTGAGCCCGTCGTTGGTGCCCAGCCAGAGGAAGCCGTGGCGGTCTTGTAGCACCGCGTTAACCGTGCTGTAGGACAAGCCCTCTTCTTCTTGAATGGCGCTAAAACGCAAATTTGGCCCGTCCAGGGCTGCGACGAAGGCGCCGCTACCCAACCAACTCGGCAGCGCTAAGGCCCAAAACCACCATGCTTTTTGCTTGAGCTGTAACAAAGGAAACACCTGGCGTCCCGACATGGTCTGGCGGAAGATGCCGCTCTAGGGCGCAACCTTAACAGGAGTCGGGTTCTTGTAAACAGACCTTATTTTACACATTATGGCCGATTCTCTGCCAAGGTGCATGTTTTCATTGGTGAATCAATCTACAAAAGTCGACGACCTCCCCTTGGAATGGCGATCAAGGTCCCTCAAATCAGGTCACTAGCCCTCCACTTAAGCAGCGGTCGGCCTGGCTGAGTGCCTCACCGTTCCTTACCTCAATGTTGCAAAGCGTGATGGGTTTCACGGCTCGATGCCCCTGCGCGAGAAAATACCCTCCCGTGGAATAGGTTTCCCCCGTCCAGTGTATTTCCTTGTGAGTCTTGGCCAGGACCTCTTTCAATTCGTTTTTCTTGTTCGGGATGTTCCCCTTCGCCCCGCCCACTGCCGGGTCGATTGTTTGGCATACACCCGTTATTCCCCCGAGGAGGCCCCACCATGCCGGATTTCATTGCCCGGCGGCAAACAGTTCCCCGATTCATGCTTCACCGTGCCTGCGCGTTTTTACTGCTTTTGGCACTTACGGCTTTGCCACTCACTGCCGGCGCTTGGGCACCTGGTAAAGGCAAAACCTATTTGAAGTTCTCCGCCAATCTTTTTAAAAGTGACGCCAACTTCAATGCCGCCGGCGATTCCATTGATCCTTTCGCCGAGTTTCCCGATCAGTACGCCAAGTTTCGCGATGAAAACTATTCGCTGTACTTTGAACACGGTTTAACCGGGAAGCTGGCGCTGTTTGGCAGTTTTACCCACAAGGACATCGAGCAAAAACTCAAAAATGCCTTTTTCGAAGTGGCCGCCGGCAACACCGATTTTGCTGATTTTGATCTCGGCTTGCGATACCAGCTCACCGAAGGACCTAACGTGTGGGCCGTCGCTTTCACCGCGAAATTGCCCTATCTGTATGACGAACACGATCCGATTCCGATCGGCAACGGTCAGGAGGACTTCGAGTTACGCGGATTGTACGGCCGAAGTCTGGGCAACGGGTTTTACACCGGTCTTGAGCTGGGCTATCGCTTGCGTTTACAAGACCCCAGCGACGAATGGCGCCTGCTCGCTGAGTTGGGCTGGTCTTATCGCCGCTTTTACGCGCGCACCAAACTCGATGTGTCGCGGGCCGTCGACAGCATTGACGATAACCCCAATTTTGGCAATCCGTTAATTAGCCCGGCTTTCGATCTCACCCGACTCGAACTCACCGCCGGCGTCTCGTTGACCAAGCAATGGTTTTTGGAATACACCTTTACCGATACCCTCGACGGCAAAAACACCGCCGACGGATTTAACAATCAATGGGCCCTGGTTGTGTCCTTTTAGCCCGGCGTCGCCGTGGTCTCGCAAACGCCCCGCAAACACTCTAGGAGAGGTATGTTTATGTTTCGTTTATGGTTGAGTTTCTGCTTGTGTTCTTGCGCCCTGTTCGCACAAACCCGCATGGTGCCACACGTGACCCCCAGTGGTGGCGATTTTGAAACGCGCTTTCTGTTCGTCAACAACAGTGACGCTGCGCAAACGATTCAGCTCATGATGTTTCAAGCCGACGGCAGTCTCATCGGCACCGTTGATCGTGATTTCGCCCCCGGCGAAACCCGTGTCGAAACACCCACCGATCTAGCTCCTGGTGCTGTGCTCTCGCACTTTGTGATTAATAATGACACCCCGATTGAGCTAATCCTGTCCTATCAAGATGCCGCCGGCAACAACAGCGCCGCTCACGTCGGCGTCGCCGATCGCCAAGCCTTCCGCTGGCGTATTTACCCCGCCACTTTGGGCGATGCGATTGACGGCTTGGCCGTCGTTAACATGGACGATCAGCGCCGCGCCGTGCAGGTTCGCCAAATTCGTTACAGCGGTGAAGAAGTGGCGCGCGCCACCGTTACCGAATTGGATCCAAAAGCCAAAGGTTTGTACCTGTTTAACGATTTCACCACCAGCGCCGACGCCTTCTACGAAGTTTTTGCCGACGGACCACTGGCCTTAACCGCTTTGCGTTTTAGCACCGCCGGCCCTGGCGCCCGTTTCTTTTGGGAGACTGCCGCCGTTGGTTTGGTGCGGTTGCAGGAAAGCAGCAACACCGCACCGATGATTACCGGCCAGCAAATTATTGATTTAGAAGCAGGTAATGCCTTTACGCTCACGCCCGACCTGCTCACCATTGTCGATCCCGATAACGAACCTGGCGAGATTGAGTTACGCGTTGCTGACGGTGCCAACTACACCCGTGACGGTAACACCATCACTCCGGTTGACGGTTTTGTCGGCATGCTCGACGTGCCCGTGACCGCTTTCGACGGCGACGTGGAAAGCCAACCCTACACCGTGGCGATTACCGTGCGGGCCGCCGGCGATCCGCGCATCGGTCGCGTCGCCATGTTGCGTGAGAACGCGACTTACGGTATCACCGGTCGTGCCATCATTCTTGACGAGCGCACCATTCGCCTTGAGAACTTCAGCTACAACGGCGGCGGTCCCGATGTGCGCATCTACTTGGGCGTCGGCAACAGCTTTGCCAACGGACCTGTGTTGACCGATACCATCAGTGGTCAGGTGTACAACAACCAAACGCTGGATTTAACCATTCCCGACGGCGTGACCCTCGACGATTTCGACGCCGTCAGTGTCTGGTGTACTTTGTTCTCGATCAGCTTCTCGGAAGGCGTTTTTAATTAACGACAACCAACCGAATTCTGAAAAAGGGCTGCATCTGATACAGCCCTTTTTCTCAAATCGGCAAGACCGTTTTCCTGGGGTTTAGCTGCAAAGATCAGTTATCTGGTCCATCGCTTCTTGGACGGTTTTATAGGACCCTTTAAGCACGAGTTCTCGTGCCAAGACCGCGACTATTAGCTTCTTGTCGGGCATTATCAAATGGCGTGTCGGCCGCTTTGTCTTGTACCTAAGAGGCGCGATAAGAGCGAGAGAATTTGGCTAAAGATCTGGAGCGAAATGGCTTTAAAAAAGTGGAGCCGCACCCGTAAGGTGCGATGAGCATTTTTTCAGGCCGTTGCAGCCCCGATCTTTAGCTAAAACCACGTTCCATTTTAAGTGTGGATTGCCTGGCCTGATGGTCCCGATCCAAAGTCCACCGCGAGTTAAACACTTCATACAATCCGCAGACATAAAGGCCCAAGCGCGCCAATGGATGTTCTTTTAATCCCTCATCATTGAGCTCTTCGGAAATAGCGATGAAACGCAGATACTGGGATCGATCACCCGCGATTAAGGTCGCCGCTTCGCCGCTTGGTTTAAAGAAGCCAAGATTCAACGGCACCACGCGTGGCAGCGGGTCACGACTATCGATGATTGACTGGCTGAGGATCGACACCAAGCGGCAGCGCTCAGCGCGTAAATCCTGATCCCGGGAAGCTTGGTGGCGGGTTCATCGGGTATCTTGTTGCTCACCCTTTTGAGCTGCTATTAGTGGCTGTCCGCCCGCAAGATGAACGACGGGGCCCTCGCCGGAGGTCAGGCCTCGCTGTTATCCCAACTAGTTCTTTTTGATGCGTGTCTCCAAATCAAGGCCGGCCAGCACTTCCACGTGAATGCCGTCCGAAAGACCCAGGGTCACGCTGCGTTTTTCGAACGTTTGCTCGGCGGTTTCCACCTCGACAAAGGGTTTGCCTTCTTCAAAAATCAGGTCCGCTTCGCGAATCGACGGCACGCCTTCGCGTTTGTCGAGCACGATGTCGGCATTGGCGCTGTAACCCGCACGCAGAAACGCACCCGACGGCATGTCGATTTTGGCGCGAATCTCAAATTGGATCGCGCCGTCTTGTTCGACGCCTTTGGGTGCGATGAACTCCAGCTCGGCCGAGAATTTTTCCTTGTCCAGTGCGCCGATTTGCAGTTCCAGCGGCATGCCCGCCCGAATCTTGCCCACCTCCGACTCGTCGACCCAACCTTCGAACACCATTTCGGTCATGTTGGCCACGCTGCCGATCGTCGTGCCGTCGTTAAAGGTGTTGGATTCAATGACGAAATTGCCGATCTCGACCGGTACATCCAGTACCATGCCGCCCGCCGTGCTGTAAATTAGGTTGGATTCGGCCGTACCCGCGCTTTTTGAAACGCCTTCGCGCACCACTTCCAGGTGGCTGACCGCATTGGCCAATGCCTGCTCTTGAACCTTGAGCTGGTCTTGAAAGGTCAGGTTCTCCGTTTCCGAAATCAGGTTTTGCTCGAACAAGGCCTGATTGCGTTCTGCTTCGCGTTTAGCTGCATCGAACTGAATTTGGGACGCTTTAACCGACGACTGTGCCTCGTTTAACTGCACCACGCTGGGGATAATGCGAATTTTGGCAATCAGGTGACCCACCTCGATTTGATCGCCGGCCTCCACGTATAATTCTTCCACCACGCCCGATACGTGTGACTTAATGTCGATTTCTTTGCGTGGGTTGATCGACCCCGTCGCCACCGTTTTTTTGACGATGTCGCGGTTCTCAGGCGTGACTGTTGTGAAAACAACCGGTGCTTCCTGGTTCTTTTGGTATAGGAACCAGCCCGTCCCCACAAAGCCGGCCAATACGGCCAAAATAAACAATACGGCAAAGGCCTTTTTAATCATGAACTTCTCCCTGGCGAGGTTCTGCTTGTTGAATAGAAATCAGGCGACTCACGATTGAATCGCTTCGATGGGTCGAATCGAGGCGGCGCGTTGCGCGGGGATTAGCCCCGCCAGGCAGCCGCCGACTACCAAAATAACGAGTGACAGCACCGCTGTCTGGAAATCGACCGATGGCCGCAAGAACATTGATGCGTTGGTGCCGACCACCTGATTCAGTGCTTCGATGACGCCGATACCGAGTAACAGCCCGACATAGCCCGCGAACGCCGTTAACACGACCGCTTCTTGAATAATGAGCGTCACAATCGACAGCGGTGTTGCGCCGATCGCACGGCGGATGCCGATTTCGCGGGTGCGTTCGCGCACCACAATCAGCATGATGTTGCTGACGCCGATCACGCCGGCCGCCAATGTGCCCAAGCCGACGAACCAAACAAACCAGCGAAGACCGTCAAACAGTCCGCGCATACGGTTAAAATCTTCTTCCAAATTGTTGTGGCCCAGTGCATTGACGTCGTCGGGGTGAATCCGTTTACGCCGCTTGATGACATCCATCATCTTGCCTTCAACCACCGCCGCCGAAGATCCGGACTTGGCGATGAAACCAAACCAATCGATGCCTTTGCCGCGATTGAACGCTTGCTGGGCCGCCGTCAAGGGGACATGCACCGATTGCACGTCACGACCAGCCGCGTTGCCGGTGCGGCGCGATTTGAACACGCCGACCACCTTAAAGAAAACACCGTTAAGGCGAATATAGGTACCGATTGGATCTTCGCCTTTGGCATACAAAACCCGATGTACTTCGCTTCCGATGACCGCGATTTTGCGGCGTTCGGCCACGTCGCGCGGATTGATGCCGCGACCTTTTACGAAGTCAACCTTTAGCAGGCGGTGATAGGCCGGCACATCGCCGTATACGCTGAAGGCCGCCGTTTTGTCGCCGTAAACCACGTTATTGCTGCCGCCGAAACCGCCCAGTTGGATGCGCGGTGCCAGCGCGTCCAATTCGGCGATTTCGTTTTCAATAGCAAGTGCATCATCGAGGTCAAAATTAATCGCACGTCCTGGTCGTAAGCCTTTGTAGGGGAGTGTTGTACGTCGACCCCACACAAATCCTGAACTCGTCGCCCATGCGCTGAAATCTTTCGTGACCCCGTTCCGTAATCCTTCTCCCGTACCCAGCAGTAGCAGCATTAAAAACAAGCCCCAAAACACCCCGAACATCGTCAACAAGGTGCGCAGTTTGTTTTTCATAATCGTGGCGAAGATTTCTTGCCATTTGTCGTAATCAAACACTTCGTGCCTCCCTGTCGCCTTACTCGTCGCGCAATGCCACGATGGGATCGATCGCCGCCGCGCGCCTTGCCGGAATCAGGCCCGCCAACACACCCGCTAGTACCAGTACCAAGGTCGCACCGGCGGCGGCGTGGATGTCCACATGTGGGTTGCGGAAGAAGTCCGGTGGGTTGGGAATCGTGTTGAGCAGGTGTTGTACCAGTTCGATCGTGCCGATGCCCGCCATAAGGCCAATGTAGCCGGCGAGGAAGGTTAAGGTTAGCGATTCCATTAAGAACAAACCGATGATGTCACTGGGTGGGGCGCCTATTGCCTTGCGCAAGCCGATTTCTTTGGTGCGTTCCTTCACCGCAATCAGCATGATGTTGCTGACCCCGACAATCCCCGCGATGATCGTGCCAATGCCGACCACCCAAATAAAGGTCGCGATTCCATTAAACAACGCCACAAAACGCTGGTAATTCTCCACGTGGTTAAACAATCGAATCGCCCGCGGATCTTGCGGATCGTAGCGGTGGCGTTCGGCCAGCAACGTGCGGACATCCTTTTCAATGCGTTGGCTTTCGGCCAAGTCCGCATTGCCAACCGTGAACATCAGGCGGTGAATCGTACGCCCACCACCGTAAGCCGCCTGTCCCGTACTGATTGGAATGTAAATCATGCGTTGTTCGCCAGGGCCACCCACATCTGTGAACACGCCTACTATTTTGTACTGAATGCCGTTGATGTCGATCCATTCACCAATCGGGTCCTGGTCCTTAAACAACCCGGAGACCACCCGATTGCCAATCACCGCTACTTTTCGGCGCTGGTCGATGTCGCGATCGTTAATAAACCGGCCCCGGCGCATTTCGGTTTTTTCCAGATAGCGGTGGCCTGGATGCACACTGCGAATCGGGAACTGAGAGAACTGATCGCCGTAGCGCACCGTAAAATTCCCACGCAGGTTGTACCGTGCCGTAATGTGCTCGACGCCTGGCACCGCCGCTACCTGCGTGTAATCGTCCATCGTCATGTTTACCGGCCGGCCCGCGCGTAAACCGCGAAACGGGCGCCCGGTAATGCGGGGCGTGATCCAAATCGAGTTGGCGGCATCGTCGCGAAACTGGTAGCGGATGCCGTTTTCCAAACCGCGTCCCGCCGCCAATAGCAGAATCAGCATAAAGATGCCCCAGGCAATCGAGAACATCGTCAAAACCGTACGCAGCTTGTTTTTGCGGACCGTTTGCCAGATTTCCAGCCAGTGGTCGGTATTCCAGATCACGAGGCCGCTCCCACCTGGTGCGTTTCATTCTGCACCACGCCGTCGCGCAAGTGAATGGTGCGCGCCGTTTTGGCCGCTATTTCTGCTTCGTGGGTCACGATGACCACTGTTTTCCCCGACGCGTTTACCTCGCGAAACAGGTCCATCACCTGGTCGCTGGTCTGGCTGTCGAGCGCACCCGTGGGTTCGTCGGCGAGGATTACCTTGGGGTCGCTAATTAGTGCTCGTGCAATCGCCACCCGCTGCTTCTGACCACCCGACAGTTCGTTGGGCATGTGTTGCGCGCGGTCGGCCAAACCGACCCGTTCCAGCAGCTCCATGGCTTGCCGGTTTCTTCTTCGCCGGCTCACTTTTTGGTAGTACAGCGGTAGTGCCACGTTTTCCAGCGCGTTTTTGAATTCCAGCAAGTGGAACGATTGAAAAACAAAACCCAAATAGTGGTTGCGGTAATAGGCCGCTTTGCGTTCAGACAAATTTTTCATGAGCGTTCCGGCGAGGTGGTACTCGCCCTCTTGGTACTGATCCAAAATGCCCAAGATATTGAGGAGCGTGGATTTTCCCGAGCCGGACGGGCCCATAATCGAAACCAGTTCGCCTTCGTTGATGGTCAAATCGATACCTTTTAACACCTCGAGCGACAGTGCGCCCATGCGGTACGACTTGCGAATTTGTTGGATGTGAATCATGACAGCCTTTGTGTGGAAACAGAATCAGGCGGGTCTGTCCGCCGACGTGTGCACGGCGGTGCGGATCCAAACCGGCGTCGACCGGTGCTGGGTGGTGAGGTAACTTGCACCCACTCTGATCACAGCATGAATCCGAAACAAAAAGATGGTCTTCATTTTAAGACGTTTCCTGGTGCCGATTGGTTTTGATTGAGACTAAATTTCTACAAAAAAGTGCCGCACCCTCCGCTGCTGACCTGTCCGAGGATGCGAAAATTTCAGAAGTGTTTTGTTTGAACCGCCGTGTTTTGCACGTGTGTGGGCGAATTTGCCTGGTATCTACCTTCATCAATTCGTTTTGCGTCAAACCCTTGTTTCTCATCCCCACCCCTTGAACCCTTCCTCCGGAACCTCTGGCCGGCAAAGATCGTCAGATAAGCGGGGCATTTCCTTGGTTTGTGTTTTGCTCTCGCATCATCTGGAGCAAGTGAGTTAGCTATGTGGGTTTGGAAATTTTTTTTATCAGAAAAAAACAAGGCGAGTCTTTTAGGGTGGTATTGTTTTTGTGCCAAACCTCGTCAGGAGAAATATGACCAGTTGCATCCTTCAAGAGATGTACACCTCTAGACACAGGGAAATCGAGAATGATTCGATAAAGGAATCTTCTTCGAGGAACCTGACCCAAACGCTACAGGGTCGCAATCGGCTGATCCTCGGCAAATCATACCTGCGTGCCACGCCTTGGGAGAAGCCCACCACCCAAGGGGGCGTGGTTCTTACCGTCGGTCGGGGTTCTTATACTCAGCCGAAGAGGAAGTCACCAAGGTTTGAAGATCAGCATGCTTGGTCAATTTGCCTCCTCGACCAGGGAGGTGACCGATGAGCCGGCGACCGCGCATCAAACTGGATCAGGGTACCGCCTACTACCATGTCATGACCAGAACCGCCCAGCAGGAGATGTATCTAGGCGAAAAATTCATTCCTGGCTTTAAATATACGATGTTGGACATCTTCAAAAGCATGTCTGACATCTACTATGTCGACATTCTGGCTTGGGTCATTATGGATAACCACTACCATCTTTGTCTTGAGGTACAGCATCCGCCAAAAGACCCTGCTGATTTACGAATTCGCTTTGAACGTCTTCAGAAGTGCAACAAAAACCCGAGGCGATGGCAGCCTGAATTAGCTGATTCATACTACGAGCGTTTCACGGATTTATCGCGGTTCATGAGTTCGGTCAATTCGCGCACGGCAAGGGCTTTCAATCGTGTGCGAGAAACAAAAGGTCACTTGTGGGGTGGACGTTACAAGAGCAAAGTCATTGAGAATAGCGCCGCCGTAATGCGCGTCATGTGTTACATCGAGCACAATCCCGTGAAAGCGGGGTTGTGCCAGGAACCTTCGGCATACCGATGGTGTTCGGCCGGCAACCTAAAAAACGGGCAACCTAACCAGAGTGTCGTGTCGCTTCCCGCGATTGATTTTTTGGGCGTGGTCGAACCGGGTCGCCGAACCCAGGCCTATATCGAATGGGTCGACGACATGGCGGCGCAACTCTATGCCCCCATAGGCAACCCTAGCAAGAGAACCGGAGCGTCAAACCATCGCCTCGATGACCTTGAAATCAAGGCGTGGCGACGGCAGTTTGCAGCAGGAGAACCAGAAAACTGGTCTATACAAGGATTTGGTTCGCTAGCGTTTCAGCTTAAGATTACGCTTGCGGAGAAGATGAAGACGCAAATGATGACCAAGCACCGCGATGAAGTGGCGAAAAGAAAACGGGCCCGTGAGGACCCGCCTCAACAAAAGAGTGCTTTTGAGCACCAATAAAACCTCAGCGAGACAATCAGAGCAAGGGTCAGCCTTTTGGAGAAGGTGTGATCTTACTGTGCCAAAAATCGCATTGCTAAGTGAACTGCTGCTTATGCTACCTACTTCCAAGACCGAAATACCAACCTTAATAGTCGGCATCGAAATGGCGCATTCATTCACCACCAGACCTATTTTCAAACAGGCTGGATCCACTACCCAAAACATGAATAAAGCAGGTGGTGGTGACATAACCATAAAGGTTAGAGTTTTTTACGCAAGTCTGTCCCGTTTGTCCCTTGAAATCAAGGCGTGGCGACGGCAGTTAGCAGCAGGAGAACCAGAAAACTGGTCTATTCAAGGATTTGGTTCGCTAGCGTTTCAGCTTAAGACTACGCTTGCGGAGAAGATGAAGACGCAAATGATGACCAAACACCGCGATGAAGTGGCGAAAAGAAAACGGGCCCGTGAGGACCCGCCTCAACAAAAGAGTGCTTTTGAGCACCAATAAAACCTCAGCGAGACAATCAGAGCAAGGGTCAGCCTTTTGGAGAAGGTGTGATCTTACTGTGCCAAAAATCGCATTGCTAAGTGAACTGCTGCTTATGCTACCTACTTCCAAGACCGAAATACCAACCTTAATAGTCGGCATCGAAATGGCGCATTCATTCACCACCAGACCTATTTTCAAACAGGCTGGATCCACTACCCAAAACATGAATAAAGCAGGTGGTGGTGACATAACCATAAAGGTTAGAGTTTTTTACGCAAGTCTGTCCCGTTTGTCCCGTTTGTCCCCGTTTGTCCCAAGTCTGTCCCGTTTGTCTGTTTGTCTTGTTGGCTCCCATTTAGGTTTCCGTTTGGTTCATCCGTTTTGGTGCTTGAAATCAAAGGGTGGCGAGGGCTGTTCGCAACAGGAGTTCCGCAAGCCAGTTTCATTTGGGTTTTTCAAACAGGGTTGATCCACTGCCTAAAAGAAGGAAGAGCGGGTGTGCTAGTGTAACTGTATTAAAAATTGTTGTTTAAGGAAGTCTGTCCTGCTTGGGAGCTGCTTGCTGCTTGGGAGCTGCTTGGGTGTCTTTGTCTTGAGGTACAGCATCCGCCAAAAGACCCTGCTGAATTACGAATTCGCTTTGAACGTCTTCAGACCTTTTTGCGCAAGTCTGGCCCGTTGCCTTTTCGTTTGGGTTTTTCAAACAGGGTTGATCCACTGCCTAAAAGAAGGAAGAGAGTAGTGTAGCTGTATTAAAACAGGTGTTTAAGAAAGTCTGTCCTACTTGGGTCTTTACGCAAGTCTGTCCCGTTTGTCCCGTTTGTCCCTTTACGCAAGTCTGTCCCGTTTGTCTGTTTGTCTTGTTGGCTCCCATTTAGGTTTCCGTTTGGTTCATCCGTTTTGGTGCTTGAAATCAAAGGGTGGCGAGGGCTGTTCGCAACAGGAGTTCCGCAAGCCAGTTTCATTTGGGTTTTTCAAACAGGGTTGATCCACTGCCTAAAAGAAGGAAGAGCGGGTATGCTAGTGTAACTGTATTAAAAATAGTTGTTTAAGGAAGTCTGTCCTGCTTGGGAGCTGCTTGGGTGTCTTTGTCTTGAGGTACAGCATCCGCCAAAAGACCCTGCTGAATTACGAATTCGCTTTGAACGTCTTCAGACCTTTTTGCGCAAGTCTGGCCCTTTGCCTTTTCGTTTGGGTTTTTCAAACAGGGTTGATCCACTGCCTAAAAGAAGGAAGAGAGTAGTGTAGCTGTATTAAAACAGGTGTTTAAGAAAGTCTGTCCTGCTTGGACTGCTTGGGGTGCTGCTTGGGTGTTCTGCTTGTGTGCTGTCTTGCTGCCCGCTTACCATGGCGTCGAGAGGTGTTTTATAACGCGTTCTTTTTGGAGAACGCAGCGCTGACAGCTCGAGTGCTCAGGTTCACCTGAAGGGTGGGTTTTGGGTTATGGTCAGCCACCATTGGGCGGGAAGCCAAGGGGCCATGTGCCGCATCTATTCAATGACGACTTAGGTATAAACCCAAGAAAAACGGTTAGCTTTGGTGGTTTTGGCGCTGGGTGCGGTGGGTATTTACGCAGACCAGTCCTGAGGCACAACCAAAGGTGCTACACGTAACCGCGCTTCTAAGGTTGAAGGAGTAGGGTCGCCACGCCTGCGGTGATGGCGCCAACCAAGGTGTTGGCGAAGTTAACCGAATCGTTGGTCATGAGGCCTTTGCGTTGCAGGGTTGCACCCAAAAGGCTGTCGACATAATTACCGATCAAGCCGCCAAAAAGCACGACGATTGCGTGGATCGGGGTTGCGCCGCTGAGAAAAATCAATCCGGCGATGACGGCTGCACCGGCCGCGCCCAGCAGGGTTCCTTCAAGGCTGATGACGCCGTCGTCGCCGCGTCGGCCGGGTCGCCAGGTAACGGCATCGCGGTAGTGTTTGCCGTAAACGTTGCCAAGTTCTGAGGACAGGGTGTCAGCGGTGGCGGAGGCGAGTGCGGCGGCCGCCGCGACAGTGAATAGCGGGGCGAGGTTCGGCAAGCACCACGCGAGTAACGCCGCGGTTGCCGCGGTCGCACCGTTACAAACCGCGTGGCGCACAGATCGGCGGCCGTGGTTCTCCTGGGCCAATCCCAACTGGTTCTTTTCGGCGACGCGCCATTTAGAGGCGAGCACGGCCATGGCAAAAAAGGCGAACAAGCAGCCGAAGCCATAGGGGCCGGTGCCCAGATAAAGCAGAGCGGCAATAACAAAACCGGCTATTGCGCCGGGCATGTCCATCTTTTTAGCGGCTGCGCTTAGGGTTGCGAGCAAGGCGGCGGCTGTGACACCAATCCACCAAGTATCGGGCAGGGTTGGTATGGTTTGAATGTGGCTGAGAGCAAAAACGGTGGAAGCGGCGGCGGTCGGAACCACGATGTTGTCGTCAATGGTGCCGGGCGCCGCTTCGAAGGCGGCCGCCACCATCATCGCGGGTATGAGCCAGAGTAGCCAGGTGAGTGCCGGTGCCCCCAATCGAGCTCCTTCCGGCAGTGCTAAAACAAGCAGCCAGGTCAAGGGCGTGCCGAGACAGAGGAATGCCGCCAACCCGGACCAACTTTTGTTTGGGTTCCAACTCAGCTTGGGCCCACCCATTTTTTCACCGACGAGACCGGCCAAGCCGTCGCCGAATGCCATGGCACCCCAACCAACGGCCATGAACACTTGGTGCTCGTAAAAAAGTAAGCTGAGGATTAACAAAACGATTGGGTAGCAAAGCATGCCGAGGGAGAAACCACGGCGGCGATCTTCAGGTCGTTCGAGCATGCGTTTACTGAGCAGTGGCAGCAGCTTCCAATTAAAGATGAAGGCGACCACGCACAGCACCGAAATCAGCCACGCCGGCAAGCGCCCGACACAGAGGGCGAAACCCACCATCGAAATATGGACGGTGCGGCGGTACAAGCTGCGGTAGGGAGAGGGCTGGGAAGTCATGGGGTAAGCGGATCCTCATCAACGGCCGGCGGGCGGCTTAAAATCTGGTGCCCAGCTCGCCCAAGTTGCGCAGGTTAATCGAAAAACGCAGGAAGTCTTGGTCGTTGGTCGAACTGGAGTTAAACGGGGAGCGCACATAATTAATGGTCATACCAACGCATTGGCCCTGGTAGCCGTAGAGGAACTGTTGGCTTTTAACGTCGCCGAGCAAGATGTCGTAATCGATGTAGAGCTTAAAGCGCGAGCGAAATCGTTCGAGGCGCCACTCGCTGATGCCGATGAAGCTCTCTTGTTCGGCCTGGTTGGGATCGCTGTTGATACGTCGTTTGACATAACCGCCATAGCCGCGCCAACTGCCTTTGTTGACACTGCCGTAGACGGAAAGCGCATCGAGCACGCCTTCGTCGGGGTTGTACTCGAAGAAACCGTTGCCGTGCAGGCCGCCGAGGCCGGTTAACCGGAAGCGGGCTTTAATTGGTTCGTTGGTTTCAAGGGGTTCGGCGGCGTCATTCTCCAGCGAGACGTCTTGACTGATCTCAATTTCGGCCAAGGGTCGCACGCGGCCTTGAGGACCGGTGAAAATGCGGTGGTTCATGCGCCAGGTGGTTGAGAGATCGTCGCGCGGCTGGTTGAGGCGGATATCAAGTTCGTCCAGCTCGATGCTTTCCAAGAAGGCGTCTTTTTGGTGACCGACGCCGGCGCGCACGTCGAAGCCGGTATCAATATAGTGAACCAGGCGCCGTTCTTTCCAGTCGTAACTGCGGCGCAGACGTGGGCCCAATAACTCGAGGAAGGCGTAGGCGGTGCCGCGATCTTCACGCTCATCGAGACGGCTGTCGTCGACGCGTGAGCGTAGGTCGCCATTGTAAGCGGCGCCAAAGGCGGCAAGACCGATGCGCGAGTGCAAAAACGAGGTGAGCTCGACGGGGCGTGAAAGTTCGAGGTCCATGCCAAACCGCGAGAGATCGCCGTCGAGGCGGTTCCCGCCCAAATTGTCGAATTGGTAAAGACCGGCATAGATTTGATTGGCAAGGTAGAAACCTGCACCTATGTGGCGTTTCGGCTGGAAATAGCGCATGTCGGGCAGGGCGCGGATGCCGATCAGCGCAGGGGTTGCGCCGGTGGCGCGTTCGGCATCGGTGATCGAAAGAATGCGGTCGAGGCGACCGAATGACAACGACAAACGGTCACGGCCAAAACCGCGATCCCAGTGGGCGCGGTAGGTGTAATCACGGATGCGTGTTTGTTCGGCGGTTTCGAGAAAGTCGCGGTCGACACTGAAATCGGAACCGGACTCGACATCGACGGTAAAATCGGCGTTCCAAAGCCGTTGTCGGTGAAACCAGTCGGCGCGGAACCGTTCTTTTTTGAGTGGTTCCCCGTCTTCGGTGGGTCGTTGCGCGTTGCTGAGATCGCCAATGACGTCGTCGAGGTAAAAGGTGCCGCGCAATTCGCCCAAGAAGTTGGTTTTGGGCATGTAACGCATTTCTAGGTCGAGGTTAAAGCCGGCTTTATCGGCGTAGGCGGGCACAAAGGTGAAATCGAGATCGCGGCGCGGCGCCCAATAATAAGGAACGCTAAGGAAGGTGCCGTTGCGGTCGGAACCACCGGTGTCGGGTTGCAAAAAGCCGGATTGGCGTTGGGTCAGAACGGGGAAAATGAACCAGGGAAGGTAGATGACCGGTAGCCGTTTAATGCGGAACTTGGCATTGCGGACGACGGCATAACCGCCGCGTTCGATGGTGGCTTGGCCGATGTCCATGGACCATTGGGCGACGGGCTGGTTACAGGCGGTGACCTTGCCGTTTTCGATGACGAAATAATTGCCACGATCGAAGGCCTGCAGATGGCTGCCGACAAAATAAAACTCTTCGCCGAATTGGGTGAAAACGTCTTCGAACTCGGCACCGCGATTATTGACGTCGTAGCGTACCCGCTGTGCGCTGACCTCAACGAGGCCTTGGTCACTTTGGTAATCGATTTTGACATTGCCGTTGGCTTCGATGATGCCGGTGTTGGCGGTGTAAATGAGGGTGTCAGCCGTCATCAGAACGGCGCTGCCGATGGTGACGCGCACGCCGCCGGTGACGATCTGACGGCCTTCGGCGTCGCGAATTTGCTCACCGAGGTGTTGAATCACCAATTCGCGGTCGGCGAGATTCTCTTGGGCGTGCAGCGGCAGGGCAAACCAACATGCCGCCCAGAGCCATAACCATGGGGAACGCATCACTTTTCTGCCTTTTCGCGTTTGATGTCGTAGCGACAGGCAAACTCAAGTTTTTCGACGCCGTGGTAAAGGTGGGGAATGCTAAGGGTGACCTGTTTGGGCCAGGTTTGGCCGGCCATGGGGCGAAAGACCAGGAGTTGGTAGGCTTTTTGGCCGGGAGAAATGGCAAAACTGCCGCGCATGAACAAACGTGCGAAACGTTCCTGCTCTTGGCCGTGGCCGGGTCGGTCGGCGGGCCACAGGTCGAGCATCCCGAGTTTGGTGCCGAAGGGGCGTTTGCCACGTTGCAGGAGTTCGATTTGATCGGGATTGAACTGCAAGTGGTCGGTCCCACGGTTTTCGAGTGAGATCATGAAGGTGACTGATTTTTCAAGCAGGCGCGCGATCATCTGATGGTCTTGGACTTCCTGGGCGGCCCCCATTTGCGCTAGATGCTGTCGCAGTTGGTCGGCGTTAAGGGTGGTGATGCGGAGCTCGACAGCTTCGCGATTGAGTACGACGGTGTGTTCGGTGACTTGGCCGACGACGGGTTCGATGGGTTGGCCCGGCCCAATTAAAATCTTAGTGGGGCCTTTATAAACAACCAATGAGAGCATTAAAAATAAGGAAATCACCCAAACCTCGGCAAGCGACCTACGATCTGTTTGGGCGGCTGCGCGGGGCGCGGGCGACCAAGACACCCGATTTTAGCTCAAAGCGAAACGGGGCGCAAAAACTGTTTCGCCCCAAGTCTTTGGCGGTGCCGCCGTAAGGCCGCGCGGCCGGCGGAAAATAGGGGATTCGGCGGGTATAAGGTTTTACACCTGCTTTGCGAATGTGATATGTTGAGGCATTCGAGGACTCAAAATAGTATTGCTTACTGGATCAGAATTTCATGACAAAGCAGGCGAAGATTCTCATCGCGGAGCACGAAGACAAAAGCCGTGAGTCGCTGCAAAACCTTCTGAAATCGGTGGGTTTTGAGGTAATTACAGCCAAAAACGGCAAGCAGGCCCTAAGCGCGGTGGATGATTCGAATCCGCAGGTGGCCATTATCGATCCGCTCTTAAGTGGGGTCGACGGATTTTCCGTGAGCCGACAGATTTCGCAAAGCCACCCAGGTACGCGCATTATCATTTCAAGTAGTTCCCATCGCGGTGATCGCTACCGGCGCGACGCCTTGGCGAAATACGGTGCGTCTGTATTTTTGGAGAAACCTTACGCCGAGCGCGATTTAATCGCGGCAATCAAGTCGTGCCTGCGCCAGTTGGGTCACCAAGTACCGGTTCAATCGGGTGGTGAAGATTTAGACGCCACGTTGCGGGATGAGAGTTTGGCGGGGTTGGCGCGTTCGGGCTTTGGTGACGACGACGATCCCAGCTTGGACGAAACATACCGCGATACGAGCCTCGACAATGTAGCGGCGGAGTTTGGCGGTTTGACCGACGATCACTTAGACGAAACGGTTCGCGACGAACCCAAGTTATTTGAATCCTTTGGCAAAAAAGAAGGCTTGCCCGACGAGGTCAACGAATTGTTGGATCGGCAAATGGGTGACTTCACCATGAACCAGGGTAAGTCGGCACCGGCCTCCGGTGCGGCGGGTAACCCGGGTTTTTTGGGGAAAGGCGGCAGCAAACCCAAGCGCGAGGAAGGGCCGGCGATGACCATGCAGGTCCGGCCGGAGGATTTACAGCGCGAAATCGAGCGCATCAAAGAAAAGAACAAAAAGCAGTTTGTTGAGACCAAACGTGAGGAGCGCAACGCGGCTTCTCGCGTTAAGGTCACACAGTCGGAAGACGAGGGAGCCGGGGTGCTAACGAGTAACGATATATTCGGCGCCCTAATTGATGATATTGAATCGGGCGCGGTGGCGGAATCACCGGTTGAGATTGCGGCGGGCGGTGTGATTCACGCCTCGGCGGAAAACGATCCAGCGGTGTTGGCCGAACAGGAAGTTGAACGCGAGCGGTTAAAAGAGAAACGCGCCAAAAAAACCAAAAAGAAATCGGCGAAAAAGGCGAGTGAGGCGACGCCGGAACCGCCGCCTGCTGTGGATGAAGAACCGCAAGCGGCGCCGGCGGCGGAACGCGAGGCGGAACCCGAATCCAAACCTGAACCCGAGGTTCGCGAAGACGCCAAGGTGCCGCTGCCACGTGAAACGGATCGCGATAGTCCGTTTGCCACACAGCCGATCAGCGATGAGGATCGTAAAAAAGCGATTTCCGCCAAACCGGCTGAAGATGATTTGGATTTGGACGACTTTCCCGATTACAGCAAAGAGTTGTTTTCCACGAACGCCTCCGGCGGTAGCAACGAATACCAGTTGCTTAGCAAAATCGCCTCGGGCGGAATGGCTGAGGTATGGAAAGCCAAGCTGGTGGGTGAGAAGGGTTTTGAGAAAATCGTCGCCATCAAGAAGATCTTGCCGCACTTAAGCGACAACGAAGAGTTCATTTCGATGTTCATTGACGAAGCGCGGGTGGCGGCTAATTTGACGCACCCCAATATTGCGCAAATTTATGAACTGGGCAAAATGGACGACAGTTTTTTCATCGCCATGGAATACGTGGCCGGGCACAACTTGCGGATGGTGCTGAACCAGCTTAACCAGCTCAAGGTGACAATGGCACCGGAGGTGGTGGTTTTTGTCGGCATGAAGCTGTGCAACGCCCTTCACTACGCGCACGTAAAAAAGAGCCACAACAATCAAGCGCTAAACATTGTTCACCGTGACATTTCGCCACAAAACATCCTCATTTCGAGCGAAGGTGAAATTAAGTTGGTGGATTTCGGTATTGCCAAGGCGTCGATTAAAGCGACGCAAACGGTGGCTGGTTCGCTGAAGGGTAAGTTGTTGTATATGTCGCCGGAACAGGCTGAAGGCAAGCCGTTAGACGGCCGTTCCGATATATTCAGCTTGGGTTCGGTGCTGTACGAGGCGTTAACCGGTAAAAAGTTGTTTGCCGGTGATTCGGAGCTCTCGATTCTGAAAAACGTGCGTCAGGCTAAGTTCTCACGCCTGCGCGACGTCAACCCCAAGGTGCCTGAGCGCCTTGAGAAAATTATCCTGAAAATCCTTTCCAAAGATCTGGGCGAGCGTTACGATCGCGCTAAGTCATTGGAGAATGAGTTCAAAACGTACCTTAAAGAAGAGAAAATCCACATCAACGAAAGTGATGTGGCCGATTATATTCGCCTCATCTACGACAAAGACGTCGAACGCCTCAAGCGTTTCGGCCGACCCGACGAGGAGCCCGCGGGCGCCGAAAGTACCGGGGACGGCGGTAAGCCGCAGGTGATTTTGCCCGATACAAGCCAGATCGAAGCCTTTGAAGAGGAAGCGGTCAGCGGAAAGAAGGGAATGTCGCCTATGGTTTGGGTAGGTGTAGGCTTGGTTGTCGCCGCCGCTGCGGTGGCCGCCGTGTTATTGCTGACATGATTCAGGGGATGGCTGGGTTTCGTCGACACAGCCGTCGTTCATTTTTATTTGGGAGGACCCGTTGATGGACGAAGAACGCAAGCAGCGTTACGAGATCATGCTCTCGGAAACGCGCGAAATCATCCAGAGTATCGAAGGAACCATGGAAGAGTTGGTTGCCGAGGTAAAGCGCAAGGTTGCGCAACTCAAGTCTGAAAAAGACATCCAACTCAACATTTACGACAACTATTGTAAGTTGTTGAACGTGGAAAACGAGCTCGAAGTCGAAGAAGAAGACGACGACGACGAATAAAAATCAAATTGGGCCTGAAAACGACAAGTAATTGTCTTTTCAGGCTTTTCTCTTGTTTATGTGGGTGCCTCGCCGCCGCCGCGCACCGGGCTTTCCGCTTGGGTTGCGGGCTGAAGGGCTTTTCAATCGGCGAAACTATGCTAGACTAACCCCCGGCTTGGGCAAGCTTTGCCCGTTATACGCTGTACAAGCTACGTCGCAGGTATGCTTCATTTATGAAAAAAACGAAATACCACATCGTCGTCTTTAGTGACGACGACGGTTGCCATCGCCAATTTCGTCTCACCTCCCGGTCGCTGCAAGTTGCAGCCGGTGTTGTAGGAACGGGTTTTATCGTTCTCGCCGGGCTGGCGCTGGTCGTCTACAAGAATTTTTCCCACAAAGACGAATACCTTAAAGTGCTCGATGAAAACGCCCAATTGCATGAGGCGAACGAGCGTTACCTTTCGGCAACCATTGAAATCGAAAAAAAATTAAAACACTTCCAAGAGAAAACGACCAAATTGGCCCAGCTCGTTGATGCGGACACCGCCCTGATGGGGTCCGGCGGTATTGGCGGCGCCGATGTTTTTGCAGAAGAGGAGCTGAACCAGTTCCTTCGTTACGACCTTGGTCTTTTGCGGCGACGCACCGAACTATTACAGTCGGAACTGGACGATGTGGAAGGCGAATTTATCGCCAAAAGCGAGATGCTTGAATCCACGCCTTCGATCCTGCCGACGCAAGGCTGGATTTCCAGCACCTTCAATTACCGGATCGATCCTTTTACCAAACGGCGCACGTGGCACAACGGCCTCGATATTTCATGCCCAACCGGCACGCCGATTTACGCACCGGCGCGGGGGAAAATTTCCTTCCGCGGTTACCACGGTGGCTATGGCAACTTGATTGAAGTTAACCATGGCAATGGGATCACCACCAAGTATGCGCACCTCAGTAAGTTCAACGTCTCGAAGGGCCAGATGGTCAAACGAGGCGATTTGATCGGTTTCGTCGGAAATACCGGACGATCCACCGCTCCACACCTTCACTACGAAGTGTACAAGGATGATAAAGCGGTGAATCCACGGAAGTTTATTTTCGACGACAGCCAAACTTACTGACCCGGAGCCGCATACTTTTCCGAAAAACAGCGACCTGTTCGCTGGGGAGATGTTGCCGAACCCTGCTGCAACGCACTAAATTATGCGTTCCATGGGGCATCGTCCGCCATATCGGTGCGACGATGCTTCCGACCGCAAGCACGCCCGCTAGGCGCGTGCTTTTTGCTGTTCCAACCCAGCCCCATCATGGGCCGGGTCTTTTGCATTTCAGCGGGTCGGTGGGCGCACATGCGAACGGGCGCGGAACCGGGACTGAACTTTTTTGGCGCATGAACTTTGGAAAATTAGCAACCTTGGAGTCTTAGACATGCTTAAAGCATTTGCGAAAAAGGTTTTTGGTTCGAAGAACGAACGAGAAATCAACAAATTAAAACCGGTTGTCGAATATATCAACAGCCTTGAAGACAACTTCAAATCGCTTAGCGACGATCAGCTCAAGGCCAAAACCGGTGAGTTCATGGAGCGCATCGACGGTGGTGAAACGGTCGACGCCATCCTGCCGGAGGCTTTTGCCGCTTTGCGTGAAGCTTCGGTTCGCGTTATGAAAATGCGCCACTACGACGTGCAGATGATGGGTGGCATTCTCCTCAACCGCGGCGCCATTACTGAGATGCGTACCGGTGAAGGTAAAACCCTGACGGCGACCTTGCCGGTGTACCTGAACGCCCTGAGCCGCAAAGGGGTTCACGTTGTCACGGTCAACGATTACTTGGCCAAACGCGACTCCGATTGGATGGGTCGCCTCTACAATTGGATGGGTTTGTCGTGCGGTTGCATCCTCAACCAAATGAACGACGATGAACGCCAAGCGGCCTACGCCTGCGACATCACCTACGGCACCAACAACGAATTCGGTTTCGACTACCTGCGCGACAACATGAAGTTCCAGCCGGACACCTTGGTGCAGCGCGGTTTTAACTACGCCATCGTCGATGAAGTCGACTCGGTGTTGATCGATGAAGCACGGACGCCGTTAATTATTTCCGGTCCATCGGAAGGCGATACGCAGAAGTATTACGACGCCAACCAGTTGGTGCTGCGTCTGAGCCCCGAGCACGCCGAGGTCGATGAAAAAGACCACCACGCCCTCTTCAACGAAGCCGGTATCAAGCGTTTGGAAGAATTGCTGAACATTGAGAACCTCTACGACATTCAGCACATCCAAATTCTGCACGCTTTGGAACAAGCGCTGCGGGCGCACCACCTGTTCACAATTGATGTCGATTACGTCGTGCAAGAAGGCGCCGTTGTCATTATTGACAGCAACACGGGTCGCCCGATGCCGGGACGCCGTTACTCCGACGGCCTGCACCAGGCTTTGGAAGCCAAGGAAGGCGTGACGATTGAAAAGGAAAACCAAACGCTGGCGTCGGTTACCTTTCAGAACTTCTTCCGCATGTACGAAAAGCTGAGCGGTATGACCGGTACTGCTGAAACAGAAGCGGCCGAGTTCCAAAAGATCTATGAGCTGGAAACCTACGTTGTTCCCACCAACAAGCCAATGATTCGCGACGACCGCAATGATTTGGTTTACGGTTCAAACCAAGCGAAGCTCAATGCGTTGGTCGAACAGATCCAAAAGGAAAACGGCGTCGGCCGCCCCGTTCTCGTAGGTACCGTGGCGATTGAGTCCTCCGAGATTGTCAGCCAGTTCCTGACCAAACGCGGCATCAAACACATCGTGTTAAACGCCAAGTACCACGCTCAAGAATCCGAGATCGTCGCACAGGCCGGTCGCTTGGGTGCCGTGACGATTGCCACCAACATGGCCGGTCGTGGTACCGACATCATCCTCGGCGGTAACCCCGAAATGTTGGCAAAGGCCGACGTGGCGCGCAATAAAGACGCTGATTATGAAGCGTTACTGGCCAAATACACCGCCCAGTGCAACGAAGAAAAGCAACGGGTGCTGGAGTTGGGCGGCCTCGTCATCCTCGGTACGGAACGCCACGATTCGCGCCGGATCGACAACCAGTTGCGTGGTCGTGCCGGTCGTCAAGGTGACCCCGGCATGTCGTTGTTTTTCTTGTCACTTGAAGACAAGTTGCTGCGTTTGTTCGGCAACGATCGCATGAAAAACATGATGAAAGCGCAAATGGAAGATGGCCTGCCAATTGAACACAAGTGGATCTCAAAAGCCATTGAACGCGCGCAGAAGTCGGTTGAAGCACGTCACTTCGAGTCGCGTAAACACACGCTTGAATACGACGACGTCAACAACAAGCAGCGCAACACCTTCTACGCCTTGCGCCGCGATATGTTGTTTGGCAACGCACGTGAGTATCTGTTCAAGCGCATGCGCGCCATTATCGAGTTCTCTGTCAAAGATTACTTGGCTGAGACGAAACCAACCGAAGAGCATCGTCGCCAAGTGGTGGAAACCTTCAAGAACATCCTTGGTTTCGAGGTTTCCGACGATCAAGCGATCAATGAGTCGCTGATCGAAGAAGTGTTTAACACCGTCGATGAAGCGTACCGTGGTAAGTGGGACAACCTAGGTCTGCCCGAGGACGTCATCGAAAACCACGAACGCTTCATCATGCTGTACGTGATCGACCAGCAGTGGAAAGACCACATGCGTGTGATGGATTCCTTGGAACGCGCGGTGAAGCTGCAGGGCTACGCCCAGCAGGAACCACTGACCGTTTACAAACGCGATTCCTTCAAAGAGTTCAATAGTTTGATGGACCGTCTTGACGAAGAAGTGGTTAAAACATTGGTTCACGTGCGTCCGCAATTGCAGAGCGAATCGCTTAACCAAATGCGTCGCGAGCGCGAGCGCGAAGAGAAAGCGATGCAAATGGCCGGTGGCGGCGAGGACAAAACCGAAGAGCCGCAAAACGTCAAAGCCAAGCCTGTACGTCGTACTGAACCGAAAGTTGGTCGCAACGAACCTTGCCCCTGCGGCAGCGGCAAAAAGTACAAAAAATGCCACGGTCTGCAACAGGTCTAGCATTTGCCTCGGCTTCGGCCTGGTTTACAATAAACTTTACCAAAAGGCGTGCCTCGCAAGGGGCGCGCCTTTTTATTTCCGGCCGCCGTCGGTTGAATGAGGAGGCGCCACGCCATGAGCGAAACCCAAGCCGATGCTTTGTGGGTGTACATCACCTGTAGCAGCGCTGAAGAAGCCAAGCAACTGGCGCGTAAGTTGTTAGAAGAACGCCTGATTGCCTGCGCCAATATTAGCGGCGGGGTGACGTCCATGTATTGGTGGGAGGGCGCTGTGCAAGAAGACGAAGAGTGGGTGCTTGTTGCCAAGACGCAACGTGTTTTGTTCGGGGCTGTGAACCAGCGGGTCGCGCAACTCCATTCTTACGAGACGCCTTGCGTGATTGCCTTGCCGATCCAACAGGGAAACCCGGCCTATTTGTCATGGCTAGCGGGCGAGACCCAGCCACCGTCTTAACCGGGTAACACCGTTTTCAGTAACTGCGTCGCGATTTGATCGGCACCGTTGTGGCGCGGTCGTGGCTGGGCTTTGAGTTGCAACAAATCGTCCAGCATTGAGAGCCAAGCCCCGCTGATGAAGTCGGCTTCGCGAAGGGCGCGTGCGGGCATGTGCTCTACAATAAAGGCTTCAATCGCAATGGATTCGCGGAAGTTGTCGCGTGGAATGTAGGCGAAAGGCACGCCCGCATGGTAGACCTCGGCGAAGGTGCTGTAGCCCAATTTGCCGATGACGAGGTCGCACGCGGCGATTAGGTCGGGGTGATAAGGATTGTCGCGCCATTGTGGACAAATTAAATTGGCGCCGTCGGCGTTGACGCCAGGGAGCACAAAGGTCACGTCGCTGCGTTCGGTTAAGCGTTGCGAATAGTCGAGGTCCTGGCCAAAACCGCCCATGGTGATCATCACCAGCGGCCGCTCCGGCGCGACGCCCAGTGCGCGACGCTGCGTCGCACGATCACTGCGAATCGGGCGTGCTGTCGGCTCAAAGGTCAGTGCACTGGCGTTGGGTGCGCTCACCGGTTTCACTTGGTAATGGTGATCGGCCTGTCCGGTTAAATCGGCCAGCGTCGCAATCAGTGCTTCGAAACGCGGCTCGGCGGCGACAAAATCCTCGTAAATCCACGAGAAGGTAAAGTTTTCGATGAGCACGGATGGTAAGCCGGCGGCCTGAGCGACGGCGATGCCCAGTGGGGTGACGTCGCAAATCACCGCCTTGCAGCCCAAAGCACGTACTTGAGCGGCAAGGTCGCGAACGCGTACCTGCTGTAACGGGTAAAAGGCTTGCAGCGCGGTAATGCTGGCCGTCAAATCGACTTCCAAGGCATTTTGTTGTACCAAGCCCACGTCGGTTTGGGTTGGGTGGATGGTGGTGCGGCCGGCCAGGAGTTGGTCGAACAGGAAATCGGGCAGTTGCGAGAAGATATCGAAATGCAGATCGCCGCGCCGCGCCGCCAAAGCCGCCATCACCGCCGCCGAGCGGGTGGCGTGGCCGAAGCCGTGGTGCGTGATGAAGTAGGCGATAGAGCAACGGGTCATGCCTGAGTCTCCTTGGCGGTGGGCGCCGGCTCGGTGACCTGCGCCGCGTTAGGAAAAAGTCTGCATCAAGGTGGCGGTTTCTTGCGGGCTCAGTAGGCGTGGAAACTTGCGCTGACCGCCTTCGGCGCGACCAATCGCTTCCAGGAAGGCGGCCCGTTCGGGCACGATCACCGCCCGTGGCGCGTTAATGCGGCCGTCACCGCGGTAGTCGTCATAATCCTGGTTCTCGTGGCGCAGAGCCGCGTCGAGCTGCGCCAGCCAGGATTCGCCGGGATGCTCAGCGCCGATGAGGAACCAGACGTGGCCGCGCTTCTCGATGTCGGGGCCGAGCGAAAAGTCGGAGAAGGAAGGCGACACCGTCATCATGGCACGCTGTAGTTCGTTTTCCGTGACCTTTTCGTCAAAAGCGCTTGTGGTTTTGTCACGGCCAACGTGGTCGAGGATCAGTGGATTGACCGAAGAGAAAACCAAATAATCGCCAATGCGGTAGCGCCACAAGCCGGAACACGAGCTGACGACCAAGCGGTAGGGCGTGTCGGCCTGCAGCTCGGCGTGGGTGTGGATCGCGCCTTGCTCGTCTTCAAACTCGTAAAACACGCCGTAGTGTTGCTGGAAGCGCATGCCTTTTTCGCCCGGCGTTTGGTAAGCGCCAATGCCGATTTCCGAGGCCGCATAGACTTCGACCGTTTGCACGCGTTCGCCCATGAGTGCTTCAATTTGGTCGCGATAGGGCGCAATCGACATGCCGCCGTGAATGAGAAAGCGCAGGTGCGGCATGGTTTCGGCAATCGATCGACCGCTGCGTTGGGTCACGGCTTCAAGCAGGGTCAGTTGCCAGATGGGAATGCCGGAAATGGCGCCGATCGGTTTGCCGGAACAGCAAATATCGACCAAGGCGGCCAGCCGTCGTTCCCAGGGTTCAAGCGAGGCGATGTCGGGCGGCGGTTGCGTCAGGCGGTCGAGAAAACGCGGCGCCAAGTATTTGGTTAAGGCCGACATATCGCCCGCCAACACGCCCTTATCGTCGCGTGCCAGGTTGGTGCTGCCCGCCATATACAGGGTTTGGCTCAACAGCGGTGCCTGGCCTGGCTGATCGGCGAGTAGGTGGGCGAAGAAGTCAATGGCCGCCTTGCGGTTAATTGCAGCCATATCGTTGGAGTAAGGCACGTATTTGGTGCGGCCGCTGGTGGTGCCGGACGACAGGCAAAACATATCGACGCGGCCTGGCCAAGCTTCGTCGACCAAGGGCACGACGCCGCTTGACGAGATCGGGCTGTTTTCGCCCAACCACTGCACCCATTCGTCGTAGCTTTGCACGGGTAAGCGCTGTTGAAAGGCGGCAGTGACGTCCTTGGCGCGCAGCAAGTCGGCGAAACCAAATTGGCGGCCGAAGCGGGTCGATTGTGCTTGCGTCAAGAGATCGCGCAAGGTATCGGCAGGTGTTCCGGCCGGGCGACGTCGAATGCGGCGACGGGCCCATGCGCCCGCCAGGGGTTTGATCAACGGCGCCAAGAGTTGGGTCATAAAGTTAAACGCTCCAGCCAGGGATCGAGATGTTCAATAAATCGATCCGCTTGGAAGATCAAGTCGGAATGGGTTACCTTGCGGCTGCTGTCTTTGCTGTAAACGAACTCGACCTTGCCGTCCGGAAAAATGGTGTTGAGGGTGGTGATATTCGAGAAGCTCTGCATGGTTGGCGAGTTGGGCGCCATGACATCGCCTTCACCTTCGGCAAACAACACCATGGTGGGCACATTGCTAAGGTATTCATTTTTGAGGGGGACCAAGTCCTTGAGATCGAGGTAACGGTGGAAGTAACCGCTGTCGGAGCCCAGGTCTTGCTCGAAGATGGCCAGCACTTCGTCCTCAATGGAGAAAACCGGGATCAGGTCTTTTGAGGTGAAGTTGAGGAAGTCGCGGCCCGAGACGAACATTTTTTGGAAAATGCTGCGCGCTTTTTTCATGGCGAGGGCGACGGCTTCTTTGTCATTGGGATCGACGCCGACGAGGTTGGAGATGGCGCGACCGACCAGCGTGCGCTGGCGTTTACTGGCGGAATCGACCACGTCGTCGAGGCACAAAACGGGACTGATGAGCGCGATGCCGCGAATCTCAATTTTATCGATGTGGTCGTTTTCATTGAGCCAGCGCAGAAAGTTGACGATGACGCTGCAGCCGAAGCTGGTACCGATCAGAAACGGCGAACCCTTTTTCCCGACGTGTTTAATCTTGCGGTTGTTGATGTGCTTAATCAGGTCGAGCATTTGGTTAAAAACCAGTTCTTTGTTGAACTGGTGGGCTGGGTAATTGATGTAGTAGGCCGAGCCGTATTTGAGAAAAGCTTTGCGCAGCAGGTAAAAGGCCTCGTTGCCGTCGGGAACAAAACCGGGGAACAGCAGGGTGGGGTTGTTGCGCATGCGGTAGTGTTTTTCTTTGTAAACCGCGCAGGCCAAATCGCCATAGGGCAGGCCTTGGTCTTCCATCCCGGTGCGTAGCTGTTTGAGGGCGGGGTTGGCAACCCCTTTGATGTTAAAGGGTTTGATCTTGCGGCTCAAATGCGTACGGGCAATTTTGGCCACCACGAGGTTTTCGACAATTTGCGAAATGACCTGATCGTCGAGCGGACCGCGACGGTTGTCGATGCGGCCGACCTTGGTGTTGATCTGTTCGGCAACCTCGTTGATGTTGAAGAAGCGGCTGAGTTTGACAAATTTAAGGTACCAACGAACCTTAGGGTTGAGGTTGGACCCAATTTGAAAGTAATCCTTATCCATGAATGCTCAACAAAAAGAACGCCGTGGTGGGCGTTCCGAATTCGTGTGACCCCGAGGTGCGGCCCATGCGACGGGGATTGGCCGCGGGCCGAGGTTGCGGGTTGGTTATTGGCCCGAAATTTTATCGATAATTTCGGCGGTCAGCTTGGTTTTCAAGGCTTCCCAAACCAGGTTACGCACTTCTTCTTTGGCATTTTTGGGTGCCATCAAGCCGAGCGGTACACGTGCGCCGCCGGATCCGGTTTTGGCGCCGGAATAACTCTCGCCGAAAATGGAATGGCAAATCGAGTTAAGGCTGATGGATTTGTTGGTGGTGCGCAAGCTGGCGACCAGATAGTCGTCGATAATGCCAAACACAACCACGGTCTCAATGCCTTCCATGCGCAGAAACTTATCGGCGATGTAGGGCAGGGCGTCGCGGCGGTCGGGTTTGAGGAATTCCAAACCGGTCACCAGCACCGAGCCGACGATTTTTTTGTTTTGGTTGGCGATCTCTTCCAATTCAAAGAAGTAACGGGGAATGGGGTAGTTGCGCACATTGGTAATGATGTTGATATCGACGCGTTTCAGCAGGTAGAGGAAACAGTCGATGTCCAATTGGCGCGTGTTCTCGGAAACCAGATTGCCGGTATCGTTTTCAATGGCAAACAGCAGCGCGGTGGCTACGTTGACGTCTTCTTCCGATTCTTCGTTTAACTGCAGGCCGGATTTGAGCAAGTACTCGCAAATCATGGTGGCGGTGGCGCCCATCACGCGGATGTCCTTGAGGATGTAGTCGCCTTCGGGATTGTCCTCGTGGTGATCGATGATGATGTCGGGCTGAACGGTGACGCTCTGCAGGTTTTTCTGACCGGAGCTGGCCACATCGACAAAAATTTTGAGGTGGAATTCGTCGTAATCTTTGGCGTTGTCGACGCGGCGCATTTGGATATTGAGCAAGTTGACAAAGGTGCGGTTCTGCGGGTGGGAAATCTCACCACCATAAAAAATGACCACACTGAGGCCTGGGTTCAGTTTCTTAAGCAGCCAGGACAGACCAAACGCCGAACCAATTGCATCGGGGTCCGGGTTGTCTTGTGTGAAAATCGCCACTTTGTCGCCACGTTTCATTTCCTTGACCGTTTCGGCGAGAATTTCATGGGGTTCGGTGGGCTCGGGTTTCTCGGTAACCATCACCGCCGCTTCTTCATTCTCGCTCGGTTTTGTCATGGGTTCGACACTACTCATGGCTTGTAACTCCAAACTTCTATATTCACGTTACGGGAATTAGGCTGAAACAAAGGGCGTACCTTCGACAGGTGGGCCATTCTATCACGGCTTGACGGGTTTGCGACGAAGCCGTGTGACCCAGGAAACGCGCCATCGATAAATCAGGAATACATACACCAATATAGAGGAAAGAATGCGCAATATCAAAGGGCCTGGTCCAATCGCGGCGCCGTTGAGCGGCCACCAAATTGGTACAAAGGCCGCCGCAGCGAGGGTAACCTTAATCAAATCAGTGGTGAACTCGCGTGGCCAGCGCACCTCAAACAAGCGGTAGGCTTGCTGTAATGCGAGCCCAAACAGCAGCCACGACGAGACCAACGTCGCCAGGGCAATGCCGCAATGGGCCAGGTTTTTCGGGAACAGGCCGGGCAGCACAAAACAGCCCGCCATGTTGACAACCGAAGCCACCGTGGCCACCGCCACCGATACTTTGACCCTTTTCTTGGCGTAAAACGACTGGCTCAGAATGCGGTACCAGGAAATCGGCAACAGCGCTAAGCTGTGAAAAATCAGGGCGCTGTAGGTTAACGTTAGACTGCGTTCGTCAAAGGCGCCGCGTTGGAACAACAGGCTCAAGACCGGCGCGCCCGAGACCAGCAGGCCGACCGCTGCCGGGATTGTCACCAGACTCATGGCCGATAAGCCGGCCCACAGGCTTTGGTTGAGACCCTGCTCGTCCTTTTTGCCGGCTTGGCGACTCAACAACGGCAAAATACTCGTCGAAATCGCCGCTGCAAACACGCCTAACACCAATTCAATCATGCGGTTAGAGTTGAACAGCGCCATTGACGCGCCTTCGAACAAGTTCACGGCCACCACCGTGCTCACCAGGGCGTTGATTTGCACCACGCCCGCGCTAAAAGTGGTTGGCAGCCACAGGCGCACTGCTTCGGCCGTTTTCGGCGTCCACAGTCGCGTTGTCGGCCACAGACCAAAGCCCATTCGCTGCAGTTGCAGCCATTGCAAAAAGAACTGCAAAAAGCCGCCGCACAAGACGCCGATACAGAGGCCCCAAATGGGGCTGTCCCAATGGTTGCGCAGGCTCCAGCCGAAACCGATGATGCAAATGTTGAGCATGATCGGTGTGAAGGCGGGGAGAGCGAAGCGGTTTTTGGTGTTGAGGACGCCTTGGCAAATGGCGGCCAAGCTGATGAACGTCAGGTAGGGGAACAGCATCCGCGTCGGCAGCACCAACTGCGTCAAAAACGCAGCGTCGCTGCCTTGACCGCTGCTCGGCGTCAGCAACCTGAGAATAAATGGTAACACCCACGGCATCAGCAAGATAAACAGACCGACCACGCTCGTGGCCGCGACTAAAATCAGGCTGAACATGGCGCGCGCAAATTCCAGCGCCCGTTGCTCCGCCTGCACGGGTGGTTCCTCGCCCAGCGTTTCAGCCAGAATCGGCACAAACGCCGACGACATCACCCCTTCCGCCATCAGGCGCCGGAACAGGTTGGGTAGCATAAAGGCCATCACCCATACGTCGGCAATGCGACTGGTGCCCAAAAGGTAGTTGGTCAGCAGGTCGCGCACCAATCCAAAGACCCGCGAACAGGCCGTCATCAGCGCCATAACTTGGCTATTGCGGAAGAATTGTTTCAGCTCACTCATAACCGGCGGAGCATAGCAGATTCGCCCGTCGTGCTGGTGGAAAATCGTCAGCCGGCGTGCTGGGCCGCCGGCCGACGGCTTGGTTAGCCTGCTTGGGCGAAGTCGGCTTTCTTGAAACCGTTGTTAAAACGAATGTTCTGCATAATTTCCAGGGTCCATTTGTCGCCCTGTGGTTCGGCTTCCCAGTTGGAGGGAATGTAACGGCGCATGGTTGGCAAGGTGACGCCGTCGATGGTTTCGTACTGCACACGCATCAGCAGCGGTTCCTTGCGGCCGAAATCCATCACGGTGAACAGGAACTGATCGACCAAGAGGGTGTAGGGGTTAACAAATAAGAGGTAGGTATCTTGAGCGTCGCCGACACCGTTTTCAAAGCCGACCTCGACCAATTGGTATTCAATGCCTTCGAGTACCTTGGTGCCTTTGCTTTTGTATTGCAGGCCGGGATCGGTCAATTTGTGCATCATGGCAAACCAGTAGAAGTTGGTTTTGCGCAGAAAATCGGCGCGTTTCAGCACTTTCTCGTCCGTACTCACTTGGCCGTCGACGGTGGCCCAGGTGGTTTGGCCGTCGTAGCCTTGCACGATCTTGCCGCCGCCGCCGGTGGCTTCGGCCTTGCTGAACGAGGCCCAGGAGGCTTCGCCGTCAAAGATGTAGCGTTCGGTGGACACGTCTTGTTTGCCGTCGGGCAATTGGTAGGTGTAGGTGTACTCTACGTCCTTGAGCCGGTGCAGGCCATCCATGCCGCCGACCCGGGCGACGACTTGTTTGACCAACGCGGTCGCGTCGGTGTCTTGGTAGGCGAAAAGCGGCTGAACCAACAGCGCGCACAGGGCAAATCCTAAGGAACGGGACATGGTGTCTCCTCCGAAACAAAATTGATCGAAACAGGTAACAGGCGGTTTCGCTCATTTATTCACACTTTTGGTGATTATGCCGGCCCTGTTGGTGTGGGGCTGTGTGTGGTTGGTTTTTCCTGCCGGCTTGTGATGACGTATTGGGGTTATTTTTGACGCTTGTGCTGTTCTTTGTGGTTATCTATAATTCGCTCATAAAATAAGTTGCGATCTCAAATTAGGTATTTTATGAGCGAAATGCATCCGCCCGAACAGCCTGCTCCTGATTCGCATGCCTTGTTTCAGCGTTATTTGTCGCAAATCAATAAAGCGCTGGCCAAGGTGCGTCGTTGTCAGCACATGACTGAAGATGAATTTGACGATTTTCGCGGCGACATCCATCTGCGTTTGTTGGAGAATGACTGTGCCGTGTTGCGTGAGTACCGCGGTCAGGCCGGTTTGGTCACTTATTTGGTTGGTGTCATGACCAACCACCTGCGCAATCGCCGCAACAAGCTTTGGGGTAAATGGCGACCTTGCCGGGCCAGTGAGCAGGCAGGACCACATGCGGTTTTGTTGGAGCAACTAATCGTGCGCGATGGTTTATCCCATGCCGCCGCCAGGCGTCGGCTGGAAAACGAACGCGGTGTCTGCCTGGACGATGCCGAATTTGACCGTTTGGTGGCGTTGTTCGTCGGCAAAAACCGCCGCCACGAAACGGATCCCGCCGTGCTTGAAGAGACGGCCGCTGCGCTGCCGGACCCCGAAGCGCAAATGCTCGCTGATGAAAACGCCGTGCATCGCGCCACGCTCAATCAAGTGTTACGGCAGGCGCTGCGCCGGTTGACCAAGCAGGAACGGCTGTGGTTGCGTTTGCGTTACGCGAGCGGGCTCAAAATTAAATCGATTGCGAAAAGCATGAACCTCACCCCGCGATCGTTGTACAGTCGTTTTGAGCAATTAAATCGCCGCTTGCGCGGGTCGCTGGAAGCGGCGGGTTTTTCGCAAAAAGACGTGATCCAGGTCATCGATGAGGCCGGCTATCACTTAAATATCCCACCACAGGATGAAATTTTTGATCCTGAGTTGTCTGGTGAAGATGAAGAGGTCCTTGGACCGGAGCGCGTATGTCCCTAACCACCGAAAATAAGCACCCTGATATGGAAACCTTGGCGGCCCTCGCCGAAACCGGCACCGCCCTGATTGACCGGCAACAACTGACCGATCACTTGCACGACTGTGCCGATTGCTATGAGGTGTTTGCGGCGATGTTGGCCGCGCTGGAAGATGAAAACGAGGCCGACGACGAAGGCGTCGAAGATGAAAAGGGCCAAGTGGTGCCCATGGCGCCGGCTGCAGCACAATCGTCGCGATCGATGCCGTTGTGGTTGCCGATGGCCGCAAGTTTTTTGCTCGGATTGCCCGCCTTATGGCTGTTCTTGCAACGCGAGCCGGCGGCAAACGTGCCTGCCCTATACCAAACCGCGCTGGAACAGTTGGCCTCGCAGGCGGGCGAACGCGTCTGGCGATTCGAATACCCGCGCCCCGTCGACGCCACGGTCCTGGCGCAAGCGCAGCGTCAGCGTGGCCCGCGTGCCTGGCATTCGATCCGAAGTCCTGAATTGCAAGCGGCGCTGGACCAAATGGCTGCCTTGCTTGCCGAAAAGCCGGCTGAAAACGACCTGCGCGCGGATCTGGCGTCCCTGTACTTGGCCGCCGGCGATTTAGACCGCGCGCTGGTGACCGCCGCCGCCTTGCCCGAAGACAAGCCGGCCTACGGTTTGTTGTATTTGGCCCATTACCTCAAAGGCCCGGTCACGGCGCAGGAAGAAGCACTGGCGGCCCTGCAAGTGCTGGCCGATGAGAACCAAAACGATCCCTTCTTGGCCTACAATCTAGCCGTCTTGTGCGAAGAACAGGGGCGGCGCGATGAGGCCGACCGCTGGTTCGCACGTTACCTGGCGTTGGTGCCGGACAGCCCGCGTTCCGCTGAATTCAAGCCGGGTCGCGATTAAGTCGCGGTTTGGTTTTTAGGTGTTTTGGTGGGGTCTGCGTCTTTGGTGGGTTCTGTCGGCTCAGAAAGTTCAGTCGCTGCGGCGGTTTCTGTGATCAGGGGCGGAACGTCGACGAATCCGTCACTGACTGCCGGAATACAGTTCTTTGAATCGGTGGAAAATGAATTGTCGAAGGGTTCCAGAAAATCTGCGACGCTAGGGCTCATTCTTCTCAGCAACCTTTGGCGCGCGGCACTTTCACGTTGCGTGGGAAGGGCAAGCGGCACATTTCCATTTTGATTATGAAGCGGAACATAATGGGGTTCTGTCCAGCCGTTGATAAGTGGGTAGAGCAGGGGAAAGTGGTGGAGGCCTTGTCCCGGCGCGCCGGCGATATTGACCAGAACCAAATCAATCGAAGTTGCTTGGGGCCTTGGCTCTATTCTCGCCACTTGTGGTATGCCCCCCAGAAGCGGGGTTCTCATCACTTCAATGAAATCTGTGCTGCTGTTCATTTCCGCAACAAGCCATAAACCCACCGGTCGTGCATCGTTTTCAGGTAGCCCACTGGGGATTTGAATCCCGTTGGGATCATATTCGAAGTACATACCGGCGGCTTGCCCTGCCGGGTTGTTTACCCTCGTGTGTTTCAAAACCCGGATTTCTCCGCGCTGCAACTTAAGCCGGGCTTGAATAGCGCCGTGGCCATTACCACTTTTAAGCGTGGCGCTAGGTCCCATTGCTGTGGTTGTTGTCGTGGCAAGTTCTTCAAATTTTATCAACCAATCAAGGCTGCAATTTTCGGGGTCCGGTGTTGTTTTTGTTGGTCCGTCGCCACCCCGTTGATCCAGTGCCCCGTTAAGTCCTGGGAAGGACAATTCGCAACCATCGAGGTTCCAAACCCGTTCATTTTGACCCTGATGATTGGGGTAATTTTCGGTGGGCCCTGTTGGGCGCTCGTCGCAAAAGAATAGGTAAGGTGTGTGTTGGTAGGGTGGTAACTCATTAGCGGTATTTGGGGCAAAGGCCCAAAAGGTTTCCTGGCCAGGGGTTGCCTCTCGGACGAAACACCACAAATCGGCAATATACAGACGGAGCTTTGTCGGCATCGCAAACACCTACTTTCTAGCTTTTTTAAAGGTGGCTTCTTAAATTATTCGATTTCTTTTATCTAACCAGAAATGAAGCTATAGTTGAAGTAGAAATACTTTGACCTGAATTGAACGATTCTTGGCGGCGAAAACGCACAACTATTGACGTTTCCTGCGCCAAGGTTTGACGGAGGAAACGTCAAGCGTTGGGCTAAAACGTCTCGTGAAAATGCTCGCCGTACTTGCCGGCAGGCGTCGTGTGCGACCCCGGTGGTTTTTCCCCAACTCGTTTCGCGACAGCATCTTGTGCGATGTCAGCCACCCGAATCGCTCAAATCAGTTTTAAATGAATTCAGGGTTGTGGTGGCGGTGCAAATAATGACACTTTGGGTATCGTTATCGCGTGACAAAGGTGTTTCGGTGTCGGTTCTAGGAATGTGGGCTGGGCTTTTCTTGCTAATAATTCTGGGCGCTTGCCGTTCTGCACCGGTTGCTGCGCCGTCATCGACCGCCGCGCTCGATCATCTCACGCGTGGTGATTGGCCCGTCGCCGGGCGGTTGGCCGGCGTGCACCACCGTGCCTTGGCGGCCGAGGCGCCCATCGATCCGGTTGCCGTTGCCACGCTTAAGTTGGATTTTCAGGCGCGTGGGGATGAAACAGCGGCGACACGCGGTCATGCCGCCTTGCTCGAATTCCTCGACGCCAAACCCGATCAGGTCGTCGCCCAGCTCGCCGCGCTCTGTGCCGAGCAGCCCGATGATCCTGATGCCGTCAACAACCTGATCGTGGCCCACATGACGGAAGGCGCTCAGCAGGCGGCACCGCTTGCTTGGCTGCGTGCGCTGGAACGCACCGAAGCGGCCTTTGCCCGTGGCTTCGATTCGCTCGCGCTGCGCACCAACTATGCCCTGATTCTTAGCCATTTGTGGTTAAACGATCACGCGCGCCGCGCTTGGCACAAGCTCCTTGAGCGTGAAACCGATCCGACCTGGCGCAAGCGTGCCGACGACGCCTTGGCCGAACTCGATCAACGCGTTGCCATGGCCGATCCCGCCTCGCGCGAACACTTTTTGCAAGCCGCTCTGGCCGAGCAACGCTGGGACGACGTGGCCGCCTGGGTTGCGCGTTTCCCCGGGATTGCTTGGCGTTGGATGGAGCGCCGTTTGGTTGACGACTTTGCCGGCGATGGTGATCCGGCCATTCTGGTCGAAGTGCATCGGGTGCTCGCCGCCGATCCCAACCGCTTCGCTGAATGGGCCGCCTTTGTCGACGAATTAACCGACACCCCGCAACCGCAAGCGGCCGAGGCCCTGGCCCACGCGCGCGCCGCCGAAAAAGAAGAAGCGTATCCGTGCATGTTGTCCGCCGCCGATACGATCTTGGCGCAGGTTCCCGCCGCGTCTTTTTACCGGGTGGCCGCCCATTACCAAAAAGCGCGCGCCTACTTTTTTCTCGGCCGCCTCGACGACGCCTTGGAACAGGCCGAATGGGTTGATGTGTTGGCTCGCGAACGTGGCTTTCCCACCTTGACGGGGCTCAATTTGGGCATCCAAGCCATGGTTGTCGGTTATCGCGGTGATCTGACGCGTAACTTTACGCTTCACGAAGAAGGCCGTGTGTTGTTCGAGCAACTGGGGGACCGCCGCAACCTTTGCCATTTCATGGATTCGGTCGGTGACGGGTTGCAGGGTTTGGGCCAGCCGCAACGGGCGTTGGCGCTACACGTGGGATTGCTGCCACAATCCGTGTTTTACACCTCTCACAAACGGCGTTCCTTGTTGTACCGCAACGTGGTTCGCGGTTTGTTGGCGCAGGGTTTTCATTACGGTGCCGTCCGTTTTGGCGAAGCCGCCGAAGCCTTGCTGGAACGCGAAATGGATCAGTTCGAATGGTTGCGGGGTCGGGCGGATCAAGCGCGTTGTTTGTGGCAATTGGGTCGCACAGACGCTGCATTGGGGTTACTCGATGAAACACTCGTTCGCCTCGACAGCCGCGCAGAGGATGCCTGGCTGCCGCAAAACGAAGCCGAACTGCGTGCGTTGCGCGGTCGCTACCGGTTGGCGACCGATAATCTGAGCGGTGCGCGCGATGATCTGACACGAGCCGTCGCTCTCTCGCGTTCGGCCGAACATCGCGGGCCGAAATTGATTCGCGCCGGCGTCGCCTTGGCCGAAACCTATCGCCGCCTGGGTGATGACGCCGCCGCCTTGGCGCTACTCGAAGCGGAGGTTGTCGCCATCGAAGCCGCGCGACCGCAAGCGTTGTTGGATCACAAGGTGGCCTTTTTTGATCACCTGCGCGGTGTGTACGACGGTTTGGTCGATCTCTACCTGCGTGCCGGTCGGCCGGGGGCGGCGTTGCAGGCGGCTGAGGCGGCGCGTGCTCGGTTTCTCGGCGACCAGGTTCAGGCCGGCAAAAGTGTCGATGCTCAAAGCGTGCAAGCGGCACTGCAGCCAGGGGAAAGTTTACTGTTTTATCACCCTTTGGCGGATCGCCTCGCGATTTGGGTGTTCCAACGTGACGGTGTTTATCAGCGCGAGATCGCCGTTGGCCGCAATGCCTTGCAAACTTACTGCACCGCTGACGGTGCCGATTTGGGCGCGGGCGAACATGGCGCCGCCTTATATCAGGCTGTGTTAGGTTCGGTTGCCGATTTAACCGTCGGCGACGGACCTTTAATCTTTGCGCTCGACGGTCCCTTGTGGCGTGTCGCACCCGCCGCCTTGTGGGATCCAGAGCGGGGTCACCATTTGGTCGCCGACCGCGTGACGGCGGTGGTGCCGTCACTGACCATGTTCCTTGTGGCTCGTTCGCGGCGTCCGCAAGCCGCGTCGGGCAGGCAGGTTTGCGTTGTCGGTAATCCGCGTCACGACCGTCGCTTATTGCCGTTGGGTTCGATGCCTCACGCTGAGACGGAGGCCGTTGCCGTTGCCGAACGGTTCGGTGTCACGCCCTTGCTCGGCGATGCCGCTACCATCCATGCGTTCCGGGCTGAAGCGGCGAAAGCGCCGATCATCCACTTTGCCGGCCATGCCGTGCATCACCCGGACAACCCGCTACGTTCGTTTTTGTTGCTGGCGCCCGACTCTTTAACGGCAAATGCCGGCGCTTTGGGCGCGCGCGACCTTTTCCATTGGCGCCTGCCCCACACGCGGTTGGTGGTTTTGTCGGCCTGCGCCGGTGGTGCTGCCTCCTCGTCGCCATCCGAGGGGGGCGGCAACTTGGCCCGTCCCTTCCTGGCGGCGGGTGTACCAAGCGTGGCGACAACCTTGGCACCCCTGCCGGATAGCCCGGCCACGGTTGCGTTTATCGAACATTTTTACGAGGCCCTTGCAAAAGAACGTGATGCCGGCAAGGCCTTGCGAACGGCGCAGTTAGCTGCAATTCGCGACGGTGTACCACGTGAGATTTGGGCTGTTTGGCAAATTTTTGGCGTTCCTTGACGGGAATTTTTGAGCGTTGGCTGTCTGGTTGGGTACCGCTCCACTGAGAGAACACCAACAAGGAGGGACTGATGAGTCCTGTGCCGCCCGCTCTCGATCCGCGCCAATTGGCGTTGCCGCCCGATGCCAAAGCCATGCTGCATATCTTCATGACTGATTTGGTCTGTGTTGTGCCGGAACGCGACAAATTATGGGTCTTAGCACCCAACACCGACGATGAAGCGAAACATATCCCGACCCTGTTTTTTTGTGGTGCCCAAGTTACCGCTGGGGCGCCCGATAACCACGATTTATACCAAGAAGAACCCGTGTGGGTGCTCGATAAGGAAGACTTAACGATTGAGGGCGGCGTTGGTGAACTTCGTATCCTCAATGACCCAAATAGACTAGGTGAAATTCCAGATGGCGGCAAAGAAAACGGTCTCGAATGGTTTCCCCATACCGATTCGTTAAAGAAAGGACGCCATCCAGTGAGCATAAAACCTTTGGGCCTTGCCGGCGATGCGCAGGTAGGGGACTTGGTCGCGGGTCGACTGCAAATCGAACAAGGTTTGGTGCGGGCCTGTGACTACACCATGAAGGATTCCTTGATTCGCCGTATTCAATTCGGGGCCTTGGTTCCCGCTCGGCATCGGGGCGTTTCCACGGTTGCGCATGCCAACACTGAGGCACGGGTTTATGCAACATCCTTGCTGGCCGCGATTCCGCTGCGCGAAACCCAGGTTACTTTTTGCCGGAAATCTTTCGGAAGCAACGGACCGCCGAAAAAGATTACCTTAGAACCGCGACGTAGCTTGCCGTTGATTGAAGTGGTTTTTGCAAATTACAGTCCAGGAATCCCTTTGGCTTCGGACACTCGGACTGAAGAACACGAGGGCGCCAAACACTTTGGTTACCATTACCCGTTGCTTGAGGGATGGGCAGAGCCAAAGTACGTGCCCCACCGCAATGTATACGAATCCCGACTTGACAAGCTGCAAGCGCCGGTAGAGCCGGTTTCACTGGGGACGCTTGAAGCATTAGTTGAAAGATTAAAGCTATACCGGAGCCATGCGGGAATAAGTAGCACTATATCTGACATGACAGTGGCGGGTTATGTCAAGAATTGCATTCCGTTAGTAAGTGATCCGCCAGATGGTGGTTAAACCTGAATTGAGCGATTCGGGTGGATGAAATCGCACAATTCAGGTCAAAAGGTAACAACCATAAAGTAGGTAGGCACTTAGTTGTAAAGCGATTAACATGAATGCCTTAGTTCAGGGATTGTTACTAAATATCACGCTCACGCATCATTTTGTTGCTTCAACCAATCGAAGCGAAGGGCCGTGCTCTGTCTTGTTCGCCGCTTTGCCTTTCGTAAGGAGTTTTTATGTCTCAGCTTCGCCGCAGTGGCCTTTATACCACCGCTGTTTCTCAGTATCTCATTGAATTGCGGCTCGATGTCGATGGTGATTTTCCCCAAAACCAGGTCAGTGTTTCCTTAATTGGTGCCACACCGATCCATTTAATTGCCGAAGTGACGCGCCTTGCTGAGGATCAGTGGCAGGGGCCGATTTGGTATCGGTTTCCCGAAGGCGCCGGCTTCCCCTTTAGCGGCCAAGAGCCCGATCAGATTCGTGTCGCTTGGTTGCACGATGTCGATGAGATGTTGGTCGTATGTTCCTTTTTGCAAGAGGGTCGCACCTTGGCCGAGTTCTGTCTCAACCGGCAATCGGGCGCTTTTCGTGAGCTTGAACTGGAACTCGATACAGAACAGGGTGTTGAGGCGGTGACCCGGCTCAATCTGCTGCCTTTCCGTGAAACAACGCAGGATCCAGGCCGCGACCTGGTCGAGGTCGGCCAAGTTTTCGCCGAGACAGGCCTGAATGTCCGCTATACCACCGAGGCCGACTTGGTGCCCGCGCATGAGGCCGGCGCCAACCGTGCCTGGTCGGCGGCTGAGCTCAATGACGTGATGATCGATGCTTGGTCGCGCTCAAAAAACCCGGCATGGTCGATTTGGGCCTTCTCCGCCGGTCGATTTGAAGATGCAACCGGCCGTTTTACCTTTGGCATTATGTTTGATATCAACGGCGAGCATCAGCGCAATGGTTGTGCCGTGTTCCATAAAACCATCGACACATACTATGCTCGTCGTTCCCTCGCGGAACGCAATCGCATTAAATTTCGCACCTTAATCCACGAAATTGGCCACAGCTTAAACCTCGCCCACTCCTGGCAAAAAACCCTGGGTCGGCGGTGGCATGCCGGTGTGGCGAATGATCGCTTTGATGCGGGTTTTATGAATTACCCACGGTTCTATGCCGATGGTGGTGAAAATGGTTATTGGCGTGACTTTCAGTATCGCTTCTCGGATCAAGAGTTGGTGTTCCTACGCCATGCGCCCGAAGCTTTTGTGAAACCCAGTGGTGCCGCATGGTTTGCCGCCCATGGTGCGCGCACTATGGACCCGACTTCTCTGCCGACTGTGCAAGAACGCCGTTTTCTAACCCGCGACTTTTCACTTACCCTGCGTGTCCACCGCTCGGCCACGGTCTTTGAATTTATGGAAGATGCGCGCGTTGAACTCAAGTTGACCAACCATTCGCGGCACACCCGGTTGGTGCCGGTTGATGCTTTGGACGGCAATCACCACCTGCAGGTGGCTGTGACGCGATTGGGCGGTCGCGCCCAACCCGTTAAACCCTTTTACCAAACCTGTCATCAGGCCGAGCTATTGGCGCTTGCACCGGGTGATTCGTTTTACGCGAGCCTGCCGATTGCGCGGGGCGTCGGTGGCTGGGTGATTGACGAGCCAGGCGATTATCGTGCGGTCGTATCGCTCGATTTTGTTTGCGCTTCAATCGAGGGTGAGCCGTTGCCGGTGCATTTAGATGCGGCGCTTGACTTTCGCGTTGTCCCGCCGCATTACAGCCGGCGGCGGGAGGCTTATCGTCTTGCGCAGGACTATTTCCACGAAGATGTGGCGCGCACCTATGCCGTGGGCGGCACCCGTCTGCTTGTCCACGTCAACGATTTGTTTGCCGAGATGCGGGGTCGATTCCCGGCTGCGAATGCCGCCACACAGGCGCGTTGGGCCGCCGCCGCACCGCTGATCCAGCCGTTTCAGACGCTTGAATGGGTTGACGGTCAACGCCGGCTTTCGGTCAAAAACCGCGATCTGGATTTGGCTCAGGAGGTTGTGACAGCACTGCTTGCAGATGAAGCAGGTATCAAGGCGGCGGGTGCACTCGGGCACATCGATTTCGGGGCCATGTGCCTGAAGCTCAAGGACCAATTCGAAGAAGAAGGCCGCTTCAAAGAGGCGACGGCCTGTTGTGGCCACTTCGAGGATGCGCTGACGAGGCGTGGTGTCAGCATGCCTGCGCGTTTAAGCGCCGGCCTTCGGAAAATCCGTGCCCAATTGATGGTGAGCGACAAGGCCACGTCATAGAGGAATGAGCGTAGGTTTAAGCTTTGCCGTCTTTGCAGATCGCAGCCGAAAGCGTGTGTTATGTAGGGGCTGATAGGTAAAGGTCAGTTAGGAAAAGGGTTAGCGAATATTGGTTGCGGCCGGTTCAGGATGACGCCAGGGAGACCTGTGCGATATTTTGAAGGCACAAACAATTGCGTATTTGGTCAAAGTGGCCGCGGGGAACCGGGGTTTTTGGCTTGGGGTAATCACCTCAACGAAGCGATTCTTGGCAGCGAAATCGCTCAGTTCAGCAATCAGGCTGCGGGTATTTTTAAGGCGGGGATCATGAGCTGGACAAGTAATTCAAACGTAAGAATGACGCCCACGATAGTTTTATTTTTACTGTCGCTGTTTCCTTCGGTGGTTATTTACAAATACTTTGTGGAAATACGAAGTGGCGAACAAGATGTAACATCGTGGTTGTACCGCGCCTTTATCTCGGATCCGGTTAAAGTGAAGGTGTTTGCGAAGAAGTTGCCTGAGGATTTAAGCCATGAGTCGGCGTACAATTCTTCTGTATATTACAAGATTGGCTGGGCCTTAGAGAAGGAGGCGAAAAAAGGCGGGTTTCCTGACAAGATTGAAGTCGATGTTGGGGGACTAAATGGTGCTAAAGAGAATGCCTTTAGTGTTATGAATGACACAAAATCTTTTGGCATTGTTCAAGATGATACGTTTCGAGAAGCCGGCTTTGTTCAGGATCGTGTTGTAGAAATTACCCCGTTATTTATGGAGCGGTTGCATATTTTGTATCGTTGTACTGAGGCTGAGCACGATCGTTGCAAGTTGTCGATATCGAATTATTCGAAAAAGACGCACCCTTGGCGCTCAGGTAAATCGCCGGCATTTGTGAAAGTATTCGATAGTTTGCTCAAGGATGGGGGTCAAATCGGTGTTGGGAAGGCCGGTTCGGGTGGCGACTTGTTGTTACCTAAGATTCTACATATGGCAGGGGTTTCCCAGCCGAGCCGAGACAAACTGCGGTATGGAACTTTAGGCGAAATGTTTAATCTTCTAGAGAACGAAACCATTGATATGGCTATTTTCGTGACTGGAACGCCTAACCAGAAGACTGTCGATTTCCTGACCACTGAAAGAAAAAGTCAATTCCACTTGCTCGGTGTGGATTCTGTCATGGTTCATGAAATGAACCGCTACTTTGACCGAGAATACAAGGCGACCAAGTTCTGCAAAGAGTACAAAGGATATGAAACGATGCCGACGCTTGGCGTATACGCAACCTTGATTGGGACCAAAGATCTGACGGATAGTGATAAGGTTGCCTTCTTCAAGCTCCTCAATTCGGCCATTGAATATCATCTTCAAAATGTTTTCACGGATCCTGAAATTGATGTTTCTGGAATGGCGAAGATGTATGAAGAGAAACGGAAAAAAGAATGGTCGATTATTTTTAAATCATTTGTGCTGTTTGTGACATCTGTTGGGACAACAACGCTTGTGATTTTTGCTCTGATAATGTGGTTCATTAGTAGTTTGTGTCAGTCGTATTTTTACAATAAAATGATGGTTAGTTATGCGCGAGCTACAACTCTTAATCAAGAAAATGGGAGTGAGCCAAATCAATCGGTAATTCGCCTGAGCGAGAAAATGATTGACTATAATCTAGAAAGTATTAAGGAGATCATTGCCCTCGGGAAACGTATTCGAAGGACTTACGGAAGAGGTTTTTTGACGATTTCTCACCATGATTATCTGCTCGCCAACGCTAATTCAGTTCTTGACTGGTTCAAAGAACGGCTTGCCCAACAGCTACAGTTTTATATCAATAAGGTCGATGCCGGTGATTTTAATCAGAGCGATTTTCAGGCTCGTGTCGAGTCCTATTTGCTTGATGGATATTTATCTATTGAAAACTTTGAGAAGGTTTTTGAGGGACTGGGTCGCAAGGGCTGATATTCCGCTCTTCATTTTAGGAAGTCCCGTCTTGCGAGCAATTGGCAGAGTCGTCGTTGAATTTGAATAAGCTTTGCTTCGTATGGGGGCTGTGGCCTTTTTCGGTTGTTGAGGTCGCTTCAGGAGAAGCATGGCCGCGGTGACAAAACATTCTTTAAATAAAAAAGGCGGCCGTTTCCGGCCGCCTTCGCTTGCTTGAATGAGTTTTGGTTAGCGTTGTGAGGCTTTGATCTTGAATTCTTTTTCGACGGTTTTGTCGAAGCCTTTCACGATCACTTTGTAGTCGCCCGCAACCGCATAGTAGTCGCCGGTTTCGCCGCGTTGGTAGGTGGTTGGTTTGTCGTCCTCGGCGTCTTTATCCTTTTTCTTTTTGCCTTTTTTACCCTTTTTGGCGGGTTTGGCTTCGGCATGTTCCTTGGCGATGCTATAAGGCCACTTCAATTCCTGCGGGCCCTTGACCACGCTTTGACTGTTGCTGAACACGAGCGCGTCTTTGTGGAAGATTTCGACGGTGACTTCGCCCGCTGCTTTGGCGTAAACGGGAATCGCCAAGTGGGCCGGTTCCCAATCTTCACCAACCCAGGCCCATGGTTTGTAACCCCAGTGGTTGGATTCGGTTGGATCCTCGAACTTAAACACGTACAGCGCTTCGTCGAGGGTTTCGGCGGTCATTTCTTCGACCCAGGCCAGCGGCAGGATGAAGATCGAACGGCCGTGGGTTGCGGCGATCAGCTCGTTGTCGCGCGGGTGAATTTCCATGGCGTAAACGGGGGCGTTGGGCAAGCCGGCTTGGTGCGGTACCCAGTTGGCGCCGCCGTCAAAGCTGAGCCACAGGCCCACATCGGTGCCCAGGTACAACACATCTTTGTTTTTGCGGTCTTGGCGAATGACGTTGCAGGGTTCGTCTGGCAGGTTTTCGGTGAGGTCGCGCCAGGTTTTGCCGTAGTCGTCGGAGGCGAAAGCGTAGGCGCGGAAATCGTCGTTGCGGTAACCGGTGAGGGTGACAAAAACGGTACCCGCGTCGTGGGGTGAAATTTCAATGCCGGAAACCCACAGACCCTGCGTGATGTCTTTGCCGATTTCGGTCCAGTCGGCGCCTTGCGTCAGCCACAGACGGCCGTCGTCGGTGCCGGCGTAAAGGGTGCCGAAGGCGTGCGGTGACTCGCGCATGGCGGTGATGGTGGCGAAAGGCACATCGCCGGTGCCTTCGCTGGGATTGGTGGTCAGGTCGTCGCTAATGGCTTCCCAGGTTTCGCCTTTATCGAGTGAACGCAGGACGCGGTTGCCGGCCATGTAAAGGATGTCGTGTTGGTGCTGTGAGAGCACAATCGGCGTCATCCAGTTGAAGCGGTAGGGTTGTTCCTTGAGTTTATGGCGCGGGAAAATGCTCAAATAACCGCCGCCGTCGGCGTTGATGCGGCTGTAGTGGCCGAACTGGTAACCGAGGTAAACGGTGCTGTTGTCGCGCGGATCGACTTGGATAAAGGCGCCGTCGCCGCCGCCCAAGCGTTCCCAGGGGGCGTCGTATTGGTCTTGCTCGCGGCTGGGGCCGCGCCACACGCCGTTGTCCTGCAGACCGCCGTAAACGCGATAGGGCGTGGCCATGTCGTAGGTGACGGTATAGAACTGGCCGACGGGCAAGGTGTTGAAGTGTTGCCAGTGCGTGCCGCCGTCCCAGCTCATGTTGACGCCGCCGTCGTTGCCGAGCACCAAGTGTTTGGGGTTGTTCGGGTTGATCCACATGGCGTGGTGGTCGGCGTGGACGTTGCCGCGCATGACGCTTTTAAAGTTTTTGCCGCCGTCGGTGGTTTTCAGCAAGGGTACGGCACCCAGATACACGGTGTCTTTGTCCTGCGGATCGGCGAAGACGGTGCCGAAGTAATAGCCGTAGCTCCAGGCGAAGTCGGGAATGGGTTCGGCGTGGGTTTTTTGCCAGCTTTTGCCGGCGTCGTCGGAGCGGTAAAGCTCGACGCCTAAGACTTCGATGTCGAACATGTCGGCATTGCCGTCGCGCATGTAGTCATTTAAGTCGCTGAGCGCGATTTCGTCGGCTTCAAGTTGTTTGCGGACGGTGGCGGCGGTGATCTCGCTGTGGAAGTCATTGCCGCGCAGGAAGTCGTCGATGTCTTTGTCTTCCAAGGCCAAAAACGCGGCTTTGTCCATTTTTCGGAACTTCTTGCGGGTAATGGTCTGGTACTCGGGTTTGGGGTTGGGGTTCGCGTTTTGGTTGTCGACGACGGCGTAAACCACGTTGGGATCGGCGGGTGAAATGGCCAGTGCGATACGGCCCATGTTGTCGCCGACAGGCAAGCCTTCATTGCTTTTGGCCCAACTGTCACCACCGTTTTCAGTGATGTAAATCGAGGAGCCGGGGCCGGCTTCGACGAAGTTCCAGGCGGTGCGCGAACGTTCCCAAGCGGCGGCAATCAAACGTTTGGGATTGCGTGGGTCCATTTGCAGGTCGATCACACCGGTGTTGTCGTTGATGTAGAGGACTTTTTCCCAGGTGGTGCCGCGGTCGCGGCTGCGGAACACGCCGCGCGTTTCACTTTTGCCGTAGAGGCGACCGATGACGGCGACGTATACAGTGTTGGTGTCGCTGGGGTCGACCAGGATCTGGCTGATGTGGTGGCTTTCGTCCAGGCCTTTGTGGGTCCAGGTCTTGCCGCCGTCTTCGCTGTGGTACACGCCGGTACCCGCGTAGGAGCTGCGGCTGGAGTTTTCTTCGCCGGTGCCCAACCAAATTTCGTCGCGGTTCTTGGGGTTGACGGCGAAATCGCCGATGGTGATGCTCGCGCTTTGATCCCAAAGCGGTTCCCAAGTGGTACCGGCATTGTCGGTGCGCCACAGGCCGCCACTGGCGAAAGCGGCAATATAGGTGTTGGGGGCGCCGACGAAACCGGTCACGTCGACGACGCGTCCGCTCATGGCGCGCGGCCCGATTGAGCGGAAGGTCCAGCCTTCAAAAAACGATTGTTCGGCCAGTTTTTGGCGCGCTTGATAGGCCTGCATGCGGTCGGCGGCGCTGGTGGCCGCGGTGGTCTGCTGCGGCGAGCTGAATAAGATCAACAACATGGAGCACATGAGCGACATGGGGAATTCCTCCAGGAATGGATTTTTAGCTGGGCGGGGTTTGGGTCCCGGTCTGGCGTCGGTGACGGTGGCGGTGGGCAAGTACCGCCGTCCGCGATGGACCGGGTTCGGTGAGGAACGGCGTGGCGCCGGCGGAAACATGGCGTGCGGTATGAGGACCTTTCTGCCACGACATGGGAAACAAGGACGGCACGCGTCGGGAACGCACCGGCGGCCCGATAGGCGCGTGTACGAGGCGGTGAGGCGACGTTTGGCGACCGGGGCGTCGCAAGCCGGTGGTGGTTGACGGGCTAAAGATTAGCACGAGGCCGGCGATTCGCTCGCAATTCTCGCGGGCGTTTCTCCTAGCCATGTGGCCAAAATGGCGGCGGCAGGCATTGCGCGGCGGCGTTTGCACGCCGACACCTTCGTTCTGCTTCCGTTGAAGCCACACTGATTAACGCGGCGAAACGGCCCGCTTTGGTTTTTGCCTGGTCGTATATTTATAGGGTTTTTGAGTGATCGAAGGCGATTTCTTGCGTTCCTTCCTGGAAACCGTTAACAATTCAGGAGTATATTTTTAGTTACGCTCCCCGTCATGTCGTTCGCCGTCCTATAGCCCTGAACGACGCTGTGTCTAGCCGATATAACAACTCAGTGAGTCTAAACCGCTTCGGCCCTGAAGCGTCGCGGCTTTATGCCCGCGTAACTGAATTGGGAGGCTCCCGCTTGCTTAAGTTATTCGATCAGTTGCGAAACGATTTATCGCATTTCGTTGAACAGACGCGTCAGCGCGCACTGCTGCTGTCCTGTTCCGACAACGACATCGCTTACCCCCTCAAAGTGTTGCGCGAAGTGGAGGAAGGTTCACCCGCCGACGTGTTTATGATGTACTGCGACGCCTACCAGGATCCCAACGCCTACGCCGACGTGGTCATGGAACGCTTGCGCGAAGAGCATCAAATTGCAGTTGAATGGCAAATCGCCGACGGCCGCGAGCCGCTTCCCGATTTACCCGAATCCCTGTTCGATGCCGAGCGCGCGCCGCTCGACCGCTTGGTTGAGGCGGTGCATGTGGTGCACGGCTGGTTCCCACCCGAAGGCGATCACCGGTTGGTGTGGGTGGCGGCGCCGATGGATCTCGGCAAAAAAGACCTGTGGCCGGCATTTTGCGAACAGTTTTACGGCGCACTTGCCAACGAACCCTGGCTGCGCCTCATTTTCCGCATGCCGGTCAATTTACCCAAACAGATCGAAAAAAACAAAGCGCCCGCCTGGGTTGGCAATAAAGATGTGAAGGTGCTCGGCTGTGATTTCGGACCGGAAGCCATGGAAGATGCACTTAAAGAGCAGGCCGAAGATCCCGAGATCGATGAGAAACAACGCATGGACGCGCTGCTGATGCTGGCCATTCGCGATACCGGTTTTAACCGCCGCCACGATGCCGAGCAACGCTACGCCGAGCTGTTGGAATACGGTGAACGCAACCAAGACCCTGCTGTGAAAAACATGGCGATGATGGGTTTGGGGGACTTGTCCAAACGCAACAACGACCTCAACGAGGCGGCCGCCTGGTACGAATGTGCCGTGCCCGAGGCAATTGAAAGCAAGCAAACAATGCCGTTTTACCTCACGGTCAAAAATCTCGCCGACACTTACTTCCTGCAAAAACGTTATCCCGAGGCCGAAGAGGCCTACCTACAAGCGGCACGACTGGCGCAGTCCCACCAAGAAACGGAAAGTTTTGCCCGCATGATCGACGGGAACGCCAAGTCGCGCGCCAAGCAAAAGAACTGGGCGGGTGCGGTCGATCGCTGGGACTCGGCGGCGATCATTTGTCGGGAGTTTGAACACAACGACTTGTTGCGCGAGGTGCTTACCTCGCTGCGCAAGGGCTACGACAAACTTAACATGGGCGACCACGCCAAGCAGATTGGCAGCGAATTAACCTTGCTGAAAGCGAAAGGGGGTGCGGTATGAGCGGCATTCAGAAACGCCATCCGCGTCCCGCTTCGGCGCAAATGCAGAACCGGCCGACGAATGTGCTGCACACTATTTCCGACGGCATTAACACGGTGGTTGGGGCTCCGGCGCGTTTGGTTGATAAGGTCAACTTAGGTTTTGCCAAGGCGACCAACGTCATTGCCAACGCCTTGCCTTCGTTTCCGGCGGCGACCTTGGGTCACATGGCGTTGGGTTTTCCGCACGCCCACATTTTGCACCCGCCTAGTGGTCCGTTCCCCATTCCGCCGATCCCGCTGCCGTCACTGGGGCCGATCATGCTCGGCAACTGTGTGCAGGTCCTGATTAACGGCATGCCTTCCGCCCGCGCGGGCGATATCGGCCTGGGCCCGACCTGTTGCGGGTTGCCGCCTTTTTACGAAATTTTCACCGGTTCGTCGAACGTGTTCATTGGTGGCGCGCGGGCCGCGCGTGTGACCGACGTGACCATGCACTGTACCTGTGTGCCCGCCGGTGGTGCGGCGCGCACGGCTAAGATGGCGCAGCAAGCCACCAAAATGGCGAAATTCATGAAAGTCGCCTCGGCGATTTTCGCCGGCGCGCAAACCGCGATCACGATTGGTGGTTTCACCGCGCAAGGCTTGGCCGCCGCCGGCGATGCGGTTGAATCGGTGCGGGCCGACGACTCAGCCATGGCCGATGCGCTGGCGCTCAGTGCCGCTATGGGTGCCGCCCAGTTGGCCAATGACGCCGCCGCCATGGCCGCCAGCCTATTGATGGGCAAGGACATTTGTGTGGCGCCGGTAAACCCCGGCATGATTCTCAACGGTTCCGGCAATGTGCTCATCGGCGGCTTCCCGATGCCGTCGTGGATGGACATCTGCAAAGGCCTGCTCAAACTGGTTAAGGGTTTGCGCAGCCGCATGCGTCGCCGCCAAAATGATCGGAACGCCGAGGCCGACAACGGCCGGCCGGCTCGGGACACCGTGTGCACGCCCACCAACGGCTGCCCGATCAGCATGATCAACGGTGAGGAAATCCTCGAACTCACCGACTTCACGCTCAATGGGCCGCTCAAGTTCCCGTGGAAGCGAACCTACCGCTCCAGCCACAACCGCAACTTCGGTTTGGGCCACGGTTGGACCTTCCCCGGCGTCGAACACTTGCGCCTCGAGCAGCAGGAAATCGTGTACTACACCGAGGAAGGCCGCAACGTCTTCCTGCCGTTGTTACAGGCGGTTGGCGAATCCGGCTTCCAGCGGCGCGAGAAGATGGAGTTGGTCTGGGAGAAACAAGACCTCATGCGCCTCAAGCGCAAAGGCGAGGCCGACAAGCTGTTCGTGCCCAGCAAACATCGTGAAGGTTACTGGGAAATCAGCGAATACGTCGACGCGCATTTCAACCGCATTCGTTTCCAACGCGACGATCAGGGTCGACTGGAAACCATTGAAAACGGTTTTGGTCGCGGCGTGCGCTTTGTCTACAACCATGCCGGTTTGGTCGAGCACCTGGTACCCGAAGGTGCGGCCTACGAAGGCATTGAACCGGCGTTTGTCAGTTACCAATACGACCACGTCGGCGACATGGTGGCGGTACTGGACCGCAACGGCCAAGGCGAGAAATACGCATTCGAAAATCACGTGCTGGTGCAACGCACCTTGCCGTCGGGCTTCAATTTCTACTTCGAGTGGGATCGCCATGACATTTACGCGCGTTGCTTGCGCAACTGGGGCGACGACGGTCATTACGATTACCGCTTTAGCTGGTGGCCCAACCGATCCCAGTCGGTCGACAGCCGCCAGGGTGTGGTTACTTACGATTTCGACGACCATGGCTTGATCACGCACCATCGCGATGCGGTCGGCCGTTCTAAATACAGTTTCTACAACGAGTGGAGTGAACCGACCCGCATTGTCGGGCCTGGCTCCTTGCGCGAGTCCTACACCTACGACGGTCGCGGTAACTGTACCGAATACGTCAACGCCGGCGGTCAGGTCTTTAAGATGACCTATGACGGCGAGGATCGTGCCGTTTCCTTCACCGACCCTTCCGGTCAAACCCAGCTTCGTGCTTATGACGACAAGGGTTCGGTTTCTGAAATTACCGACCCGATGGGTAATGTCACACGGTTTAGCTACAGCGCCCAGGGTTTGCCGCAAAAAATTGAATACGGCAACGGCGGCAAGGTCGAACTTGGGTGGAGTCCGACCCACGACCTGTTGTGGAAACGCGACGGCAGCGGCCGCAAAGTCGCTTATAAAACGGATCGCGACGGCAATGTGGTCGAAGTGGTCAAACCCGACGGTGCCAAGCTGAAATACGAGGTCGACGGTCACGGTCGGCCGCTTAAGTTAACCGAAGGTAGTGGCCGGCGGCACCGTTTCGCCTATGACGCCATGGGTCACGTAACCGCCTACACCGATCCGCTCGGTCGCACCATGCACCAGGAATACCATCCGCTCGGCATGTTGACGCGGGTGGTACGCCTCAACGGCACAGAGGTGTCGTTCGGTTACGATACCGAAACCAATTTGACGTCGATTCGCAACGAAAAGGGCGAAACCCACCGGGTCCAGTACGATCTGGAAGGCAACGTCATCGGCCAAACCGGCTTCGACGGCCTGGTGCGCAGCTTCCGCCGCGATGATCGCGGTTTCATCGAAGAGGAACAGGTCGGCAAGTCACGGCGTATTCGTTACCGTCGCGACGATTTGGGTCGGGTTCTGCACAAAACCGGCCTCAAACGCAATGGCGAGAGCTGCTCGGTTAGCTACTCATACGACACCGCAGGCCGCCTTGTACAGGCCCACAACGATGAGCGCACCATCGATTTTACCTACGATGCGATGGGCAACTTACTGGAGGAAGCCGGCGATTGGGGCTTTGTACGCCACGCCTATGACGGCATGGGTCGGCGCACCACCAGTCAGTACGGCCTCGATCACCTGCTGGAATATCAGCGCGGCGAGCAGGGTTTTGTCGAAAGCATGCGCTGGAACGGCGAGGATTTGGCCGAGTTTGTCGTCGACGGCATGGGTCGCGAGAAAAAGCGGCGCTTGGCCAACAATCTGCACATCGACCTGCACTTTGACGAGCACGACCGCTGGAAACAGTACCGTGTGACCCATCAGAAAAAAACCAACGGCGATCGTTTGATCGTCGATCGCTATTATCAATACGACAACGCCGGTCGCTTGAGTCAGGTTCAGGATTCGCGTGTTGGGTTGACGGTGTATCGCTACGACTTAAACGACCGACTCGACAGTGTTGAGGGTTTCCTCGATGAGGTGCTCGACTACGATCCGGCGGGCAACCTGCTGGCGACACAGCCGCGCAAACCGTTACCCGAGGATGCACCCGATCCGGCGCCGGGGAACCGTCCTGGCTTGATTGATCAGCAGGCGCTTGAATACGATGACGCCGGCAACGTCGTCGCGCGTTTGCACGCCGGCGAACGGGTCACCCTCGAATACAACGCCTTCAATCAGTTGGTGCGTTCGCAGCGTGGTGCAGTGGTCACCGAATACGGCTACGACGCCCTTGGCCGCCGTATTCGCAAAACGACCCAAGGCGAGACGACCTGGTTCACCTGGGACGGCGACCAAATGGTGCAGGAGCGTCGCGACGAGGCGGCACCGACCACCTACATTTACGAGCCAGGGACGCACCTGCCGTTGGCGCGCGCCGAAGCCGAACAAACCTTTTATTACCACAACGACCATCGCGGCGCCCCGCGTGAAATGACCGACAGTCGCGGTGACATCGTGTGGTCGGCCCAATACACCGCCTACGGGCGCGTGATTGGTCAAGACAACGACCGCCACGACAACAAGTTGCGTTTGCAAGGTCAGTACTGCGACGACGAAACCGGGCTGTATTACAACCGTTTCCGCTACTACGATCCCGAGCTGGGTCGTTACGTGGGTCAAGACCCCATTGGACTCAACGGCGGGCTCAACGCCTACGCCTACACCAACGACCCGCTGCGTGAAAGTGATCCGCTTGGCTTGGCTTCCGGTCCGTGTCGCTCCAACCTCAACGCGACGACCTGGCAGAATTTCCTGCAACGAACCAAGGGCTGGTTCACTTCCGCCAATAGCTTCAACAACAAAACCAATCCCATGCGCGACGCCGCCGCCGGTTGGAGCGTTTACCGCGACACCAATGGTGGCACGGTGATTCCGATCATGGGCCGTTTCAATGATCTCGACGCTTACGGCGCAACCCATGGCTTTGCCGGTTACAACCGCTTGGATACCGGTGATTGGACGTTACAGGTCAACGACGCCTGGATCATGGGCGGTGTTGATGCGGGCAAACCGTTCCACATGGTCAGTAACCCCATGGATCCTGAAACCCACGTGCGGCGCAACCGGACGACTGGCTTGGTAGAAGGTCCTAGCGTGACCAACCGTGAAATGGACATGCTCAACCATTTTGGCTACACCTGGTATCCCGACACCTCCCATGGTGGGACCGGGTGGATGGTGCCGCCGGGCGGATCGCCGCCGGCCGGGGTGAGCGGACCGGGGCAAGCGATTCCGTTCCCATCAACGCCGGCGGTCGGCACGCCGCCACCTGGCGGAACGCCTTAACATGCGCGCTATGCCGACCCGTGACATGTTAAAGTCACGGGTCGGTGCACGCATGGTTTTTGCGCTGTGACCCGTCTGACCCAGGAGGGAGAACCGTGGCGATTGATTCATTCACCGAGGCCTTTCAGGCCTTTGATATAAGCTTTAAAGCCGATGCCCGCGCCGCGCTTGATTACGCGCAAAAGCGCTTGAGCGCCAACCAACGTGGCGAGGGCGACGTTTTTGTGCGCGACAGCCGTCATGCCTACCATCAAACATGGTGCGATTTTGAACGGAACGCCTTTGCGTTGGCCGCCGCTTTTCGCGCCGGTGAAGCGGGCCCGCGCGCGGCCATGTGCGCCTTGCTCGACCAATTTGGGACGCTCGCACTCGGCCTTTTGCACGTGGTCGAGTGGCATTTACCACTGTTGCACCAAAAAGTTGTTCCCCTGGAACGTGCGCAAACCTTGTTCGACTTATTTGCCCTTTTAGAAGACCGCGGCAACGCGATGCGCGTGATGGGCGCTCTGAGTTCCTTGTGCGAGGTTGTTGCCGGCTTGGGCGGCAATCCGGCCGCCAATCTTGCCGCCGCCGCCGAAATCGCCGCGCCCAAAACCGCCGCCAAACTGGCCGCCTTCAAACCGGTCGGACCAGGCATGTGGCCGAGCTAAACCTGGCCCGCTCATCCGATTGACACTCAAGGGGACGCCGCTATCCGGGCGTGCGTCATCCCACGGTGTGTGCCTTGCTTTTAGGAAGAGGCCGGCTTGAGTTCGTAGCGGTAGCGCACGGCTTGGATGTCGCCGTCTTCCGTGGTTTCCAAGGTGTAGGCGAGGCCGTTTTTGAAGACCATGTGTTTGAAACCGTTGTTGGGGTGTTCAAACCAGCCTAAATAGGCGCCTTGCGGATTGAAAATATCGACCCGTGAGACGCGAGATTTGCGGTTGTAATCGTGCCATACCAACAGTTTCCCGTCTTCCATGGTGGTGAGCCCGTTGACCGGCATTTTACGCGCACCATAGCCCGCCGTTTCCACGACCTTGCGGTAAAAAGCGTCGTCGAACATTTCGTGAACCGAGGCGGGCAGTTGGTTCATCATGTCTTCTTTGTATTCTTGCACGGCGATTTCGATTTCGGCCTCGCCTTGCACCAGTGGTTTGTAATTGCGTTCGATGACCATGGTTTGCTGCAAATCGGCGTTGTAGCAGGTGATCTCGTAACGCTCGCCGACGGCGGTGTAGCAATGGTTGTCGCGATCAAACGCGATGAAGCCGCGTTTCCCTTTGGCGTACCAACTCAGGCGCGCCGACAAAAACGACAGCCAATACTTTTTATCCTGCATGCGACTGACGTCAAAACGCTGGAGTGGGAAGTCGCCGATGGCAATGCGGGGTTTGGTGTCGGCGGCGAAAACCTCGCGCTTGCGCGTTTCGGCGGTACCGTCGAAGTAGGTAACATAACCTGCGATCCACTTGCCGTCCTCCGAAAAATCGACCGCTGAGATCAGGCGCCCCTCGTTGTGAACCTTTTCTAATTTTTGGAACTCGAGTTTGTCGTTGTAGTGGGTGTAACTGGTGCGGAAGTTTTGCTGTTGAAAGGCAACAGCGTGGCCGTCCTTAAAGATATGGAAGTAGACAAGCGCATAAAACTCGTCGGGCCCTTCACCACGACCACCGATCTGGCGTACAAACTTGCCTTGCTTGTCGAAAACGGCGATGCGGTCGTTGCCGCTGTCGACAATATAGAAATTGCCGGCGGCGTCGGCTTCGATCTGCAAGACATTGCCATACCAAATGTATTCATCCCCACCGGAATCGGGGCCGATGCGCAGCTCTTCCGTAAACACCAAGGTCTGAGCGGGTTGGTCAGGCTCGTGGCCGTGGGTGATGGTTTTGATTTGGTGCGGGGGGGTCGCGAACAAGGTGGCGACCCACAAGGCGGGCCATAAAATTTTCAACATGGGGAATCTCCTTAAATGATTGATCGATGCGGCAATGGCGCCCGGGTCAGCGGTGGGCGACCAGGATCAAGGTCTTGGCGTGGCGCAATACACACTGCAGGGTGCGCTCTTTGTTTTCGGCGTCGAGGGCGGCCAAGCTTTCGTCGAGGACGACAATGTCGGGTTGTTGCAAGAGCGCGCGGGCCAGAAACACGCGGGCCCGTTCGCCATGGGATAATTGCCAACCGGTTTCCCCCACCAATTGGCGCTCGCGCGCGGGCATGCGGTCCAGCACATCGTCCAACCCCAGTTCGTGACAGAGTTGACGTGCGTGCTCGTGGTCGGATTCAGTCGGCGGCCAGTCACAACCCAGCACTAAATTGAACATGAAAGTACCGGTAAAGATGTGGTTTTGATGGCATTGCGGGACGGCAACAACCGCGCGGCGGCGGCTGGTTGCATCCAGGGCGCGGGCATCCTGACCACGCACAAACAAGAGGCCGGACTGGGCTTGGTACATGCCGGCGAGCAGCGAAACCAAGGTCGATTTTCCGCTGCCGGATGGGCCTTCCAACAGGAGGTGATCACCCTGGCGGATCTCGAAATGAACGTTGTCCAGCAATGCTTCACGACCTGAATGGGCGAAGCTGAGTTGATGGGCTTCCACCAATGTTTCGCCCTGGGCCGGCTCTGGCAGGGGGCCTGCGCTTCGCGCCGACGTTTGCGTGGCGGCGGCCGTGTACAGCGCGCGTATCCGTTCGGCGGCGATGGCGGCCGAGCTCAGGGACGCCCCGCCGTTGGTCAAGCGAACGAGCGCTTGCCAGACGAGCAGGATGCCGCCGAGGGACAGGGCGGTCGTTGCGGTGGCGGTTCCGACGCTGACGAATTGGACGGCAAAGACCGTCGTTGCCGCGAGCAGCCATCCGCGCGGCATGAGGGTGAACAAGGTATTGGTGGCCCGGTCCATGGCAACCGAGGCGGTGATGAATTCCCCTAGAGCGACGTCTTCCTCGCGGTGCAAATCACGTAACGGCTGCTGGGCCAGGCGTGTGCGGTAGCCGATCATGTTTTCCACCATGTCGTGCGTCATCGCCAAACGGATATCCGTCCAAGCGCGGCGTGTGCGGTACAGACGTCGGACCTGGTACGCGGTCGCTGTTAACCACAACACCAACATGGTCGGTAGCCAGGGACCGGTTTGACTGAGCACCAAGCCGGCGATGGCCAGTTCAACGCTGGATAGAAGTGCCAAAATGCCGCCGTTGAGGGCGAGGGTTTCCAGTGCTTCCGAGTCCATGACCCGACCGAAGAGTTGACCCGCACCGAGGCGACGCATGCGTTCCGGTTCGAGCCGGAGGACGCCCGCCAACAAGCGCCGCTTAATAAAGCCGCCCAAGCTGATCGAGACGGCGCCTTGGAGGTAGCGCACCGCTAGAATTAAAGGAATACGGCTGATGAGGAGTAAGCCCCATGGGAGCAACCAGTGGGCGGCCATGTCGCCGCCCAGCAAAGCCCGACCAATGAGCCACCAGGCGGTTAACATGAAAACGTACTGGAGGGCGTGGCAGCCTAACAAAGCGATGACACTGCGCAGCGCGCCGGTATCGCGGAGATGGTGCCGCAAGGGCGCACCGATAGGCGTGCGCAGCAACCAAATGCCGGGCAGCATTTGGGCGCCAATGCGATCCATCATCAACATTTCGGCGGCTTTGGTTCGTCGGGCTGCGGCGATCTCGGCGCCGGCGAGGAAACCCGCGACCTCGTCGCGGTAGGGCGCTTCAAGCGTGGCGCACAAGTGGGCCACGAGCGTTTTTTGCGGCAAGGTGGTGGTGCCGCCGTCGGGGGTCAGAAGGTGTAGGCGTGATCCTCGCGATCGGGTGATGATGAGAAATCGCTGTTCTTCGTCGTGGGTTAATTGAACCACCGCCGGAGCAATACGACCGAGCCGGCGGCGTATTTCGCGGTAGCTGAGGCCGACGTGTTCGAGCTCGAGGCCGAGTTCGGCGGCCAAGACGGGCAGCTCGGCGGTATCGGCGCCTGGACCAAGTTGGGGTGCGGTTTGGCCGAGGCCCATGCGGTCGGCGGATAGGCGAAGTGCGTGGGGCAAGGCCGCGCGCGTCCAGGCCAATCGGGTCAGTTCTTCCAATGCGGCGCCTCCAACGGGGTTTCGGCGAGGCGCCCTTGGGCGAGGTGCCACCGTCGCCAAGATGCGCGTTCCGCGAAATGGTGGGTCTGCAACTGCTGTTCAGCGCGCATTAATGCGGCGAACCGGGAATCGGTGGTTGCCGCCAGGATCGCCGGGTCACCGTCTTCCACAACGCGGCCGGCTTCCATGACCAGGACGCGCTGGAATTCGGTCGCCATGTGCAGATCGTGGGTAATGCAGAAAAGCGTCGCGTGTGACCAAAGTCCTCTGGCCCGCGCCAGCAGCGCTCGTCGTTGCGATGGGTCCAAACCTCGAAAGGGTTCATCCATGATGACAAGGCGTGCATTCGGCCGCGTCATGGCTCGGGCCAGCCGTACCCGCTGTGCTTCACCACCTGAAAGCAGGCCGCCGCCTTCTCCTACTTCCGTGTGGTATCCCTCGGGCAGTTTTTCCAACAATTCAAGCAGGTCGGCCTGTTTGACGAGGTCCAGCGGTTGGCGGTTGGGATCGCCGCCGTAACACAGATTCTCGTGTAGGCTGCGGTTCCACAGCCACACGGCGGGGTCGATCCACGCGGTTTGGGCGCGAAGCGATTCGAAAAGATCCGGTGTTAGCGGGATACCGTCAATCCGGAGCTGCCCTTGGGCGGGTTGTTGCCGGCCCTGAAGCAGGCCGACCAAGCTGGATTTACCGGCGCCTGAGGGACCGACGATGGCGACGTGCCCGCCCGCCGGCACGGAAAAGGCCAAATCGTGCAAAATGGGATGACCGCCGATGGCCAGGGCGACCCCGTCAAAACACACGGCCGGCCCCGGGCCGGTTGTGGGCCAAGGGTTGGTGGCTTGTTGGTGTGGCGGCGCATCGCCTGGTGCGTTCAGCGGTTCTAACAAACGCAAGGTCACGTTGCGATGGGCTGGATAGCGACGAATGATCTGCGCCAGTTGTTCGCCGTAAAGCGGCAGGTTGAGGGCCCAGTAAATGAGCAGGAGGTCGCCGCCCCGAGGGTCGCCCAACAGCGTTTGCACAATCAGCACAATCGTCAGCCCGGTGAGTAAGGTGAGCTGGAGGGTGTCGAGCGCGACCGATTGCCAGAGGAACCGTTTCGAAGCAGCGGCCCAGGCGACAAGCAAGCCCTCATGCTCGGCGCGAATGGCGCCTTCGGAACCGTGTGCCTTGGTTGGCACCAAGCCCATCAGGGCATCGAGGTAAAACTTGCCCATCGAGCCCAGGTAGGTCCGCACCTTGAGATCCGTTTCGGCTAGTGAAGAAAAGGACAAAAGTGGGCCCAGCACGGCGACAAGGCCGATGACAAGGATCAGGGGGGCGGCCTGCGGCGCAAGCCAAATCATGGCAGCGGCGGTGACCAGGAGGTTGCCGAGCAGGGCGACACACTGACCGAGCAGGGTCGGCAGGTCGCGGATTTGGACCAGGCGGTGGGCACGCTCCGCTAAATCTGAGGAAGCGCGACTGTGGAAATAGCGATCACCCAGCCAGGGAATTTTTTGCAGGATCGCCAGTCGTAAACGGACTTCTAACCTTCGTCCCAGACGCAAGACGGCATCATAAACGGGCATTTGGAGGCATAATAACGTGGCCATGAACAGGAGCAGGGCGGCGATGGTGGCAAGGCGTTCGTCCGCGTTGGCGGCGCCGCCCAAGGTCAGCAAGCCGCGAAACAGCAGGGCCTCCAACAAAACAGCGGCGGAGGCGATGATCAGCCCCACCAGGATCAACCACACCACACCCCAAGAATCGCGCTGCAGCAGGGCGGTCAATTGGCGCCAGGGCTGTTGCTCGCCGGTTTTTTTCGGGATGACCTCGGGTTGGCCGTGCGCGGTCTTGGGTTCGGTTGGTTGGCCGGCGTCCGCGGCGCGCGCGAAAGTGACGAAAACGGCGCCGTCCATGCCTAACATTGTTTCATCGTTGATGGTTTGCCGTACCGACCAGTAGTGGATGGGAATGGTGCGGCGCCCCATCTCGCCGTCGTTCAAAGCGCTGAAAAACAGTTGCTTCACCAGGCGCTCGGCCTCGGCGCCGCGTTTGACGGCACCACCCCGGAACATAAGCTGCGCCATGCGGAGGGCGGCGTCTAAGCAGCCTAGTGCAAACCACGAGGTGTCACCCGTACCGACCGCCGTCATCGCCGCGATTTCGCGTTCGCGACAGCCCAACTGCTGCATGGCGCGCTGCATCGTGTCCAAAAAGCCGGGGCCACCCGCCCAATCGCGCCAGGTTGCCGCCGGCAAGGCTGCGCGGTGCACGTAAAGTTCCTCGTGAAAACGGTCCTGATGGACCCAGCGCCGTCCCTTGGCGGGATCCATCATCAACAGGTACGCACCGATCTTGCGCCAAACCACCGCGAAGTGCGGTAAACCCTGTGGTTGCTGGAGGACGACCAAGGCGGGCAAAAGCGATTCGGGGCTGACCAGCAAGTGATCAACCGGCATCATCATCTGTTCGGCTTCCAGGCCCCAGTGTTGGGCGACCGCTTCAATCGTATCGATCGAGGTGCCGTCCACCTCGGTATGGCATGCCTCGCGCAGTTGGTCATAGGCCGCCTCGATGCCGAATCCGGCCAAAACCGCTTTCAGTGAGGCCGGCCCGCAATCCATACTCGAGGTCTGAATCACTTCGGGGATTAAGAACCGCCGTTGTCGGTTCATGGTGTGGCTCCCGGTGTCGCCGTGTGGTGACCGAGAGCGGCCGACACCCGTTGCCATGGGGTGGCTTGTCCAATGAGGACACGTACTTGCCCAGTCAAACCTGGCTCGAGCGGCGCCTTGAAGGCGGTTGGGTCGATGTCGAACCACAGTCGCGATCGACCCTTTTCCACGCCGGCCTGACGGGCGCGAACCGTGGCGGTCAAGCGGCCGAACTCGGCGGGCGCGAAACCGTCGAGTGCAACGGTCGCAGGCGCACCGATTTCGATACGACCCAATGCGTCAGCGGCGGAAAAAGCGGCGCTGAACGACCAATTCGGGTTGGTTTCGCCATCGGCGAGCAAGCGGCCTTCACGACCATAGGCGTACACCGGCATCGGCCAAGCGATGAACCAGGCGAGCCACAGCGCCAACACTACAACGACAACCGCGCACCAAAGAACAAACGGTTGAAAGTGATCTTTCTTAAGAGATTCAGTGGTTTGCGAAAAGGAGATGGGCATCAACCGCTCCGAAGTATGTTACATTTTCTGTGGTAGGGTCTATTATCCACAGCTTTGGAGTTTTCAAAAGCTTGAGTGATTTGTCAGGCTTTGAATCGCAATTACGCCAACCCACAGGAGCCGCCGATGTCCGACCATGTCACCCCGACCGTTACCGATCCCGTATCTGCCTTGATGTCGTCACTGCGCTTACTCGTGGGCACTTGGCAGGGTCGCGGAGAGGGTCGTTTTCCCACCATTGATCCCTTTGCTTACCACGAAGAAGTGGTTTTTCAGGCTAACGCCACGGATCCTTTAATTCACTATGAGCAAAAGACTTGGCGAAGTGAAGGCGATGAAAAAGGCGAGCCGTTACACTGGGAATCGGGCTTTATCATTGCCGTCGAGCAAGGCTGGGTTGAAGTCTCGAATGCTCAAAACGGCGGCCGGGTTGAGGTCCTTACCGGTCCCTTGCACCCGCATGCCGCCGGTTTTGAATTGGAACTGAAGAGTGTCGTATTGGCGCACGATCCCCGCATGTGTGCTTCGCAGCGTATTCTTCGGCTGACCGGAGACACGCTTTCCTACGACATGGCGATGGAAACGACGATGGTAAGCCCGATCGAACACCATCTCCGTGCCAAGCTCCAACGGCAAAACGCGACCTAATCTTCGGACTCGTAGATTTCCATCGAGGCCGTTGCGATCATCGGCCACACGTCCATGTACCAGGCGCGATATGCAGGATCTTGGATGTGGGCCTGCAATGCCGCCAGATCGGTCCACTTTTCAACGATTAGAACTTCGTCTTCGTTGTAACCGACCTGGCCCGGCATGCCACTGTCGAAATGGACGGCGGGGGTGTAAACCAGGCAACCGGGTTTGGCGCGAACCGTGGCTAAGGTTTCGTTGAAGGCGGCGAGGACGCTGTCGCGGTGCCCCGCTTCGGCTTTCAATCGGGCAATGACATGAATCATTCGATCCTCCGAGGGTTAGTAACGCACCCGGTCGGGTGGGTCGATAAGGTCGTCGCAGTAGCCAAACAAGGCGCGCTGCAACGGCTGAGAGCTTAAGAAGTCGTGGGGAAAACCAAGCGAGACGGCGCTGACTCGATCGAGTCGTTCCAACTGATCGTCGGAGAGCGTGATCGCCAAACAACCCAAGTTTTGTTTGAGTTGGTCGCACGTGCGGCCGGCGACGATGGGGATCACATGGCCGGGACGATGACGCAACCAAGCCAGGGCGACTTGCGCCGGGGCGGCGTCACATTCTCGAGCAACGGTCACCAGCATGCGCGCAATCGCCATTTGATGTTCGCCGACGCGGTGACCGTTCATGCGCACACCGCGCAGGCTGTCGCTTGCGCTAACGCCCTCTTCGGTAGCCACGTACTTGCCGGTCAAGACACCACCCGCCAGCGGTGCCCAGGCCAAGACACCGAGGTTGAGGGCGTCCGCCATCGGCAACAATTCGCGTTCCGGTGTGCGCGCCGCCAGGTTGTATTCCGCTTGAAGGCCGATGAAGGCCGACCAGCCGCGCAGCTCCGCCATCATGTTGGCGCGTGACACAATCCAAGCGGGTGTATCCGACACACCGATGTAGGCCACCTTACCGCTACGCACCAGATCATCCAGGCCGCGCATCACTTCTTCAAGCGGGGTCAGCCCGTCCCAAGCGTGTAACCAGAAAATATCTAAATAATCGGTTTTCAGGCGCTTAAGGCTTGCTTCCAGGGCCCGAACCATGTGTTTACGACTGTTGCCGCCACCATTGGGATCGTCGTGACGCGTTGAAAGCGAATACTTGGAGGAAAGCACGAAGAAATCGCGATCGTGGCTGATAAACTCGCCTAGCAATCGTTCACTCGAACCCATCGTATAAACGTCGGCGGTATCGATAAAATTACCGCCGGCCTCACAAAAGACCCGCATCATGTCGCGCGAGGTGTCGGCATCGGCACCGAACTGCCAGTCTTCGCCGAATGTCATGGTACCTAAGCACAGTTCTGATACGCGCAGGCCACTGTTTCCTAAAATTTTATACCGCACTGCTCGACTCCAATGTTTGCTCTGCTTCCACTTCCGTTGCGAAGTAAAGGCCTTCGCCGACGGGTTGCGCCGACGCAATGACCGCCTGACTGATCGCTTCACCGACGAAGTTGTCCAACAACCAACCCGCCATGTATTGCGCCGCCAAGCACCCGCCCGCCGTCGCGATGTTGCCCTGTGCCACAAAAGGTTCCTCGACCACTCTGACCTGGTAGGCCTCCAAGAGGGGCTTGGCCGAAGGGTACGTGGTTGCCTCTTTACCTTCCAGCAACCCCAGTGCGCCGAGGAACAAGGCGCCGGAGCAAATTGACCCGATCAACTGACGTTCTGGATCTAATTGCAGTCGGGCCAGATAGTCGGGGTCGGCAATTAACCGGCGGTTGCCTTTGCCACTGCCAAACACAACCGCGTCGGCGTACCGGGCTTCATCAATGGTGCCGTGCGTGGTCACGCTCAAGCCCGTCATCGAGTGGTGGCTGGCGGCCGTCCCTAAAATGCGGACCTGCCAGCCGTCGAGATGGACGCGCTTCAACAAGTCCCAAATAAGAATGGTGTCAATGTCGGTGTAGTCGTCAAAGACAATTAAGGCGACGGTTTTGTTAAAGGGTTCGGTCATGGTTTCCTCGCTTGGTTAAAGAGCTGCAAAATCGACAGGTTGTCGGAACAGGTACTTGCCCTGCAGCGGTTGGTAATACTGGCGAATTTCGTCGCTTAACAAAAAGAAAGCGTGGACCAAGTCGTGAAGTTGATTGGTGATACGGTCCAGGAGTGGGCGCGAATCGATGGTGATCAAGTCGCGATGCGTGGCGAGCAAATGGGCCTGGCCTTGTTGCATCATGGTCCTTTGCAGGTCCAGGAACGGTGCCAGTGTGTGTTCTTCGAGTGCGTAGTGTCGGGCGGCATTGGCGACCAGGGCCTCGCATTGGTCCTGATCCAGCGCACAGGCCTCGATGACCGACGTGACCAGCAAGGCCGTCGCGGGCAGCGTTTCGAACAATTCACGCATGAGGAAATCGATCAATCGGGTGGCCAACATCGGGGTTGTGGCGTCGAGTTGTTCGGCGCTCACCCCCAGAAACGAGAGGGTCTTACGCAGAGGCGTTTCGCGTTGCGCCACGAGATCGGCATACTGGTTGAGCAACGGCGTCATGGCCGGCGAGGTGCAATGTCGTGCCGCTGTTTTAAATGTTGCCGGCAGCGCGCGATAAAAATGAACCAGCTCCACCAGCCAAGCGGTAAAGGCCTCGCGTGGTAAGTCACGACTCATGAACTGGTTGCCCATGTTCATCATGGTCAGTTCTTCACCCCATAAGGTGCAGCCACGCTGCAACATCTCGCGGGCGTGGCTTGGGTCAACCTTTTCTGCTGCATCATCACGGCGTAATACGTCCACGCCGTCCATGGTGTCGACCAGCTCTTCAACTTCTGCCACGGTCAACCCTGATTTGGCCGCAATGGCCGCCTTTGATTGGTAACCGGTACAGTAGGAACGCATTTTTAAAAAACGGCGGGCGTCCGCTTCGGGCACTTCGTAACGCGCGGCGCTGGTGATCATTAAGCTGGTGGCCGTGGCGGGGTTGATTAGCCACACGTTTTCTCGCAAAACGGGATATTGCCGGGCGCGGTCTTCGCTGTTCATGGCGCACTCCAAGACGGGGGATGGGCGGGTCGCGGGCCGACGGGACCGCGACCGCGTGGTTTAGATCGCCGCGAAATCAACGGGCTGGCGTGGGATATACTTGCCGTCTAATGATTGGTAATACTGCCGAATCTCGACGCCTTGTAAGTCGAAAGCGTGTTTGATGTCGTGTAATTTGTTGGTGATCACGTTGAGTTTCTTGAGATCGGTTACCTCAATCAGTGCAAGGTTGTCGTTCAACAACTCGGCGTGGCCCAAGCCGACGTCTATTTCCTGGTGGTCGAAGTACGGCTTAAAGGCGGCCGGATCAATCCCGTAAAAATCGCTGAGTTTTTGCTTGAAGTGACCAATCGCCGCTTCATTGAATTCTTGAGCTTCGAGCATGGCGGCAACCATCAACACGGTCGAGGGTTCGATTTCGTAAAGCTCGCGCATGGTGAAACCGATCATGCGTGTCGAGAGCATTGGTGTCGAGGCGCGTGCTTCGGCTTCGGACACGCCCAGTTTCTCCAAGGTCCGCAACACGAACACGTCGTGGTTCATCTCTTCGTTGGCGTAGCGGGTCAACACTTTCTTGAGCTCGCCTTCTTCAGCGTGATCGGCCGCGTGCTGAATCGCGTAAGGGAAGTCACTGATATAGTGGTACATCTCTAACAGCCAACCAATTAAGGCTTCCTTGGGCAACTCGCCGCGCACAAAGTCGTTGCCAATGTAGCCGGCTTGCAACTCACCGGCCCAGATGTCGCAAATCTTTTTGAATTTTTCGCGGACCACGGTTACATCGACTTGTCCGTCTTCTTCCTCAGCACCACGCACGACTTGAATTTGGTCGAGTGACTGGATGACATCGCGCACTTTCTCGACGCTCATGCCGCTGCGCTCGGCAATCTGTTCCAGCGAGTGGTGGCCGTTGCAGTAACTTCTCATTTTGAGGAAGTTGAGCGCTTCCTCGGTTGGCACTTCATAGTTGTCTTCACTGGTAATGAGTAGGGCTTGTTCGGCGCTCGGATCAATGTGCCAAACATTTTCGCGCAGTCGGGGGTGGGTAAGGTGGCGCGGTAAATCTGATACGGTTTGCATATTCAACTCCCTAAAATTTAACCGTCGTGACGATTAGAAATAAAACCTGGCGCGTCACGCGAACAGGGTTCGTCAGCCAGGTCCGCCTGAAACAGTTTGAGGCCAAATGGGTGCGACTTGGGGCGTGGCCGTAGCGCATATTCTTGGGTGCAAATAAGTTGGAGATAGTTAGGGGAGAACCCCGAGCCGTTTGTTGCTCGGTACAGACCAACAGATTGCGTCAAACCACCGTCAAAATCGGACCTTAGTCAGTGTCGAACCTAGCGCTGCCGCCTGCTTCCTGCCGAAGCTATAGGCGAGAATTTGGGGGCTCTTGGCGTTCCCCGCTGCACCCGAAAGGGGTGGTTTCGGCTTGGTCGGACTCGGCATCCAAATGAAAGTGGGCGGGAGGCCCTCCTTCAGCGTCCTGGAGGAGGGCCCTATAGGACGATCTTCCCAGCCAGGTACGCGTTACCTAGCGAGAAGACAGGCTATTTAGCCGCAAACGAAGATAGGACCGTCTTTGCCACCGGCTTTAACGCCGGTTTGGATAGGCATGCCTTTGGTGTCTTTCTTCTCAGTTTTTTTGGTAGAAGCAACTTTCTTAATTTGCATAGGATTCTCCTTTTAATTTAAATAGACAAGTTTAGATAGCACGAAGATTTTTCAATCCGTCGTGCTTGTCGCTTTTTAAGCTAAGTTACGTGTAAAGGTTTTGCAAGGTTGAATTGCGTGAAATTTGTCATTTAGTGGTTTTTCCTAGTTTTCACTTTGTTGTTTTTTTAGATGGGTAAGTTTATTTTTTTTAATTTAAAGTGTCGCATTTTGTTTGTGCGGCCTGTTCGGAAGTAGGCCGTTTTAGGTTTTTAGATTTGTTGGATTTTCCTTGGGTGGATGTTTTTCCGTCGGGCGTTTGGGGCCTTGGTGACGACCAGTGGCTTGTTTTACTTGAAAAGCGGCCACCTGTGATCGACGAGAGTGGCTGTTATCAAGGGCCTCGGCGTGTCCTGTGGCCAGGCGTGAGCTTTGGTGATGCCGGCTTTGGCCGGCCGGGTGGGCGGGTGTAAATAAGCATGCTAATGTTAGTTTTTTTTCATGCCGGAGGAGGCGAAGAAGTTCACGCCGGCGGGAAGTCGGTATCGGGAGAAGGATGGATCTGTGTATTTGATTCGTTGTGATTCTTTTGCTCGTTGGGTCGGCTTGACGGTATCGCGCGGGCTCCGTGCGAATAATTAACCGAGTTTTTAGATCTTGAATTTCTGTTTCAATGGGGGTTTTCCGAGACCTAAGTGGGTGGCGAGTTGAGAGATCTGGGTATAAAGGTTGTTTTGCCCTTTTGATTCAAGTGAACTTCTGTTGCCTGGCTGATGGTGTATTTATATATCTTGTTTGTTTTGAGTTGTTTGGGTTGGTGTATTTGTTGCCGGTAATGGCTTTGCAACCCTTTTTGAGGTGCGTCGCATAGTATGGGAAGCTGTCCCGTCGGTCTGAGACCAGCTTTAGGTGTGATTCCTTTTTGGTTTTGGTGAAGCGGTCTGTCGTTTTTCACAAGGGTGCGCCGTTGGATTAGCATTGCGAATCATGAAACGCATTAAGTAAAGAAAGTGTAAAGCTGGTTGGTTCGGTGATAGATTCTGAAGGTTGTAGCAGGAGGCCTTGGTCTCTGGTTTCGCCTTGAAATGAACCAAAGTGATAGTGAGACCATTGGTCTGGCTTCTACGGATTTCTATGCGTTTTGGATCGCCGTTAGCGGGGACAAGAAAGAGTGTTGATATTTGAAAAAATGAGAGGTCTCGAAGAAAGTAGATTCTTGTTGATTTTCATGTTTGTCAAAGTTGCCTTGCGCGGGTGAGCCAGGGCGTGTATGCCGCGTAAAGCTGTGTAAATGCTTTGGTTAAACGCTTTCAACTTACGCGTTTGTATCTCAACGGCGCCATTCTTGGCAGGGTGTTGGACCTGCCGACCTCGGCACGGTGGCAAACGAAAAGCCCGCTCGCTTATCGGGGTCGAGAAGTTGGCAGCTCGACCTGATTTCAGAACCTAAGATTTGGCTAAAATACTGGGTTGGAACGGCCGGTAAAACGGGTACAACCGAGCCGGTTGGTGCAGGCCGAAGGCGGTCTGGATCAGCTTTAATCAAACGATTTCTCGCCGGACTTTTTCTCAGAACCGCTCACGCTTAGACCTGAATCGCTCAACTCAGGTTAAAGAAGGCCGGCCGTTTCACGATTACGGCTCGCCTCGCTGGCGGTGATTTAAGGGCCGTCCCCCTTACTTTGCGCCGAAATAGGTTACCTTGCGGGCCATTTCGTGCGGGCCGATCGCGCTTCGCCTCGGTTTCCGGCTGCGGCGCTGCTGCCACCGATGTGGGCCGCGTGCTTGTGGTGGCAAGTTCGTTGTCGCTGCTATATCGAACCGGGTGCCTTTATGACGCGCGTCCGTGGGGCCGACCTGGTTGTCCCTCGTCAAAAGCGCCCCGATGGCAACTTTGAAATCACCATCGTCCGCCGGCGGCATGTCGGCCGGATTCCGACCTTGCAAGGGGACCGCGTGGAAAGAGCAGGATCGGGGCGGTGCCGGTGCGATTGAACCGGCACCCAGGTCGCGCTAGCTTTTGTGTTGGTGGCAGTATTTACCGGAACTTACCTTACGCTTGCAGCGTTTGCCTTCCTGGGTTTTGCCGCTGCACTGGACTTCAGCCGTGGCACCGGCTACTTTATTGGGTCTACAGGTATCACAGGGTTTAAAACCTTCTTTGACAGCGGTTGTTTTGTCTTTGGGGATTTTACTTTGGGCCACGAAGCGGCAGTTCGAAAGGTGGTACTTCTTGCCGGTATTGGTGATGTAAACCTGTTGCGTTTTTGCTTTTGTTTTAGTTTTTTGTTTGGTTGTTTGGCCAAGCAAAGAAGGCGTTGACAGGGCGCCGACGAACAGCAGTAAGATTAAGCCGGATTTAGGTAACATTTTCAACAGCATGAGATGCTCCTTGTAAAGTCATACCTGTAAGCGCGATTCATGTGGCTGACGTTGACTAAAAACATCGTGAACCATCACGCAGTTTCGGTGTTAAAGCGTGGGGCAGTTTTGGTGTAGCTCCCGGCCTGAAGTCGCGTAGCGGCCCTCGACCCGGTTCATGGTTTTGATTTGTTTTCCGTAAACGCATTGTGGCGAGACATGATAAACCGACGAATGACGGGAAGCATAGGCGTCCGTTTTTGAGGCGGGTTGGCCGGCGCCTGTTTCAACTTTGGTTGTGCTACCGGAACTCGTCGGTGGTGGCAATTCCGCGTGAATCGCGTAAATCGCGGTGCCAAAGCACATGAGCGCGAATAAGGTGCCGGTCACGGCGTATGTCATTTGGCGGCGTTGCCTCGCTGCCATTTTCTGTTGGGCCAGAACAAAAACCTGCTCGTTGGTCAGGTTACTGGTGTCGAGACTCACGCCGTCCATTTCTTGTTCGATCAGTTTGGCGCGTTCCTTTTCGTTGGCGGATTTGAGCAAGGCACCAAACCGCAGTGTTTTTAGCCGCTCGCGATAAAAAAAGAATGCGGCCAAAGCGGCAGCCAAGCTAAAAGCACCGGTAACCTGTGGCACGACATTAAATAAGTCCATGTGGGTTCCCTGGTGTGAGGGTTTGGGAGGACGTCTCACAATAATGGTAAATAATGTTGCATTCTACGTGTTTGCGTTGGCCTGAGCAATGGCACCGGCTCGTTTTTTTACGTGGTTGTTTGTGGTTTGGCCCTCGGTCGCATCTTTGGGTAGCGAGGCTTTCTGATTTACTGTCTGCGAGTGTACCTTCATGATTTGGGGAAAGGCTGAAACGTCTCGTATCTCTTCAGCAACAATTTGATTGAAGTTTAGGTTAGTTGACCCTGTGGTTTTCTTGAGTGAGATCCAGTTCGTGTTCGAGAGCTGCATCGATTGACATGAGATCGTTGTTTAAATTAGTCATGTGCTCATGAAGGAGTCTGATATTAATATAAGAGATGCCGGGTAAATGTGAGCTTCCTTGTTTGTCTGTTGGGTATCTGAATGCTGTAGAGTATTTGTCTGTGTTACTGAAGTTGTTGATTGTGTTGGTGATTCTTTGGTTAGTTTTTGTTGAAATGTATAAATTCTCTTGCCTTGCTTTCGGGCTTAATATTTGAAGTGTGATGGTATGAGCTTGTTTCCAAAGGTCGCTAAGATTGTGTGTTTTAGGGAAGTCGACATGGTTATCAAGGCATTTGTTTCCATTCCGAATGATGCTCTTGAGCCATAGTTCAATGGCTTGTCGAAACAGGAAGCCTATGGGGAAAATAAGGAAATCCAGATCTTTGCCCGTGCTCATTATCTGGTTTACAAGTGAATCGGCGGCCCGAAAATATCCTTCCGCCATTATCGACTCTGATGTTCCAGATGGAGACAGCCAGGCATTGTTGGGCCAATCATGTCCTGGTTCAAACAAGGGGTTGGTCATAGAACCTGCTCCGACGGTTGGAAAGTGGGAAACAAAAAATTACCATCAGATTTGATGGAATCTTCTAACGGTTTTAAACCACATTGGTTGGTGCAAAACAAAAAAGGGCGGCTAGAAAAGGACTAAAGGTATTTATCTTGAAATGATGTCCCATCGTTGTGGTGCATGGAAATTGGACGATTTGTCATGGGTTTTCCCGAGGATCAACGTTCCGGTTAAGTGCGGCGGTCGGGATCGGGCAAGGCGTTGCGGTCGAGTTTGCCGCTGGGGGTGCGCGGCAAGGCGGGCAGGCGCACGAACCAATGGGGCACCATGAATTTGGGCAGGCGTTCGGTCATCCAAATGCGCCACTGTTTGGCCATATTGGGATCTTTGTTGGCCGAGACGACGTAAGCGGCAATGTGGGCCGTTTCGTCTTTGACGAACTGGCGCACGGCGCAGGCGGCGACATCGGGATGTTCGCCCAGCACCGCCTCAATGTCGTCGACTTCCACGCGGTAACCTTCAATATTGATTTGGTGATCCAAGCGGCCGAGGAAGCGCAAACGGCCGCGCATGTCGAAACGCGCCAAATCGCCGGTGCGGTACATACGCGAACCTGGTGTACCCGCGAACGGATCGGGTAAGAATTGGCGTGCAGTGAGCGCGGGCCGCTCCCAATAGCCACGCGCCAAGATCTCGCCGCCGAGGTAGAGTTCCCCTGGCACGCCAATTGGTGCGAGTTGCATGTGTTCGTCAAGCACGTAGGTGCGGGCGTCGACAATCGGTGTTCCCACCGGCGGCAGGACCGGCCAGGCGTTGGGACTGCCCTTGAGTGTGAGTTCGCAGGCGACGTGGGTTTCGGTGGGGCCGTATTGGTTAATCAAGCGTGACGCGGGATGGGCTTGGAAAAAGCGCGTCAGTGCGGGCGTGATGTGCAACGGCTCGCCCGCGCAAACCACTTCGCGCAGGTCGGCCAAACAGCGCTCGCCGATTTGGAAACACTCGGCCAAGTTCTGCAAAGTGGTGAAAGGCACAAACAGACGTTCGATTTGATTGGCACGCAGGTGTTCAATGAGGGCGCGTGGCTCTTTGCGGGTTTCCTCATCGACAATCACCAGGGTGCCGGCGGCCCCCCAGGTACTAAAAATTTCTTGGAACGAGACGTCGAAGGACAGCGATGCAAATTGCAAGGTGCGCGGTGCCGACAAGGAATGCGCAATTTGGTGGCGAATCAAATTGGACAAGGCGTCGTGGGTCATGGTGACGCCCTTGGGATTTCCACTGACGCCCGAGGTGAACATGATGTAGGCGGCGTAACTGGGGTGGATGGTGGTTTCCAAGGGCACGGGGTCACCGGTTTCCTGCAGCTCGTGTTCACTGTTGAGGGTGAGTGTAATCGCGTCGGGTGTTACCAACTGCGGATGGTAATCGTGGTTGGTAATAATGACGGCGGGGTCGGTGATGGCGAGCATGTCCATTAAACGCGCACGCGGCCACTCGGGATCAAGCGGCACGTAGGCGGCGCCCGCTTTTAGGGTTGCGAGCAAGGTGACCAACTGGAAGGCGTCGCGTTTGAGGCACAGCGCCACGGGGCGTGCTTGGTCGGCGCCGAAATCCAGCAGGCGACGCGCCAAGGCATTCGAAAGTTCCTGCAGCCGCGCGTAATTTAAGACGTTGCGACCGTCTTGTACAGCGGCGACGTGGGGGCGCTCGGCGGCGGTACGGGCGACCATATCGGTGACGCGCACGCCGGCGGCTTCGCGCGTCGCGAGCCACTCGGGAACGGGCGCGTTGACCGCTTGCCAACCGTGCAAAAGCAGGCGTTTTTCCGGCAAACCCAGCAGGGGAATATGGGCGATGGGTTGGGCGGGATCCTCGGCGGCGGCGTCCAGCAGGAGCAGCAACCGCTCGGCCAAACGCGCGGCAGTGACGGCTTCAAACAGATCCTTGTTGTACATCATGGCGAATTGGTAACCGGCGGCGTCGTGGCGTACCTCAAGGCCGAGATCGTGAACGGCGTTGACGGTTTTTTGGTACTCGGGTACCAGGGTGAGCCCAAAAATTTCGGGTAAGGGGCGGCTTTCCTGGTAGTGAAAAGTGACTTGAAACAAAGGGGCGATGCGATGGGAGGCGGCGCCGCCGAGCGTTTCTTCCAACCAGCACAGGCTGGGCCTCGCGTGTTGCGCTACCGCTTCGAGGGTGGTTTGAACCTGCTTGACCACGGTGCTGAAACTGGGGTTGGCGCGCAGGTCGACTGGGAACGGGTAGCGATTGCTGTAGGGGCCGAGCAAGCCGCCGGGGATCGGCAGGTTGACACCCGACTCGACGCCAATCAGCAAACGTGGATCGGTGCGATGGCGTTTGAGTAAAACGGCGAAGGCGGCGAGTAAAAATTCGTAATGGCTGCATCCTAAGGTCTTGAGGCAAGGCTCGATTTTGGCGAGCAGGCTGTTGTCACAACTGAAGCGGTGGAAACCGGCTTGGTGGGTTGGTTCGTTGCCGCGACGGCGGTCGACGGGCAGGGTGATCACGCGCGGGTAGCCGGCGAGCAAGTTGCGCCAAAAGTCCAGGTCACCGCGCAAATCGGGTGAACGTTCGTATTCGGTTTGGATCGGCAAGATATCGGCGACCTGTAAAACGGGTTTCTCGCTGGGACCCTTTTCGCGGTTGTCGCTCATTTCGTTGCGCAAGGCCCCGAAAAAGTCGTAAATCATTTGACTCTGGCTCTGGCGATCCACGGCAATGCGGTGCGCGGCCAGGGCGGCCATCCACTGATGGTTGTCGAGGCGTAACAAAAGCGCGCGGAACGGCAGGTCGTGGGTGGGGTCGTAGGCATGGCGAAACCAGGAGCGGAATTCGTCGCGGGTTTCGCGTTTGCGCATGGCTGCAGGTGAGGCGCGCAAGTCCTGAAAATGGATCGAGACGGCGCTCTGTTTAAAGGGGTCGGCGACGGGACCGCGCGGGGTATCGGGAAACAAGGTGCGCAGAATGTCGTGCTGTTCGAGCAGGCGTTTGACGGCAATGCGAAAGGCGTTGACGTCGAGCGCGCCGTGGATTTGGAACACCAACGGCGTGAAGCCCTGAGTGTAACGGCGCCCTTCCATGGCCTGATGCCACCACACGCGCTGTTGGCGGGTTAGCGGGGTATTGCGCTGTCTCGGCGCGAGGGGGATTGGTGTCAGTTTGACGCGGCGACCGGGGAAGTAGTCGGGCATCGCCCGCGCCAAGCAAATCAGGCGGTCGGCTAAATCGGCAATGGCCTGAATATCGCCCGCGTCAAGCCGTTGCTCGGGGTCGTCGAAGAGGATGCGGCGGTCGCACACGGACAGGGTAACCCCATTGGCGCGGCACCGTTCCAAAAGTGACATCAGGTCCGACATGGTACCCCTTCGTAGGCTTTACAAAACCAGTGGTGTTGGCGACTCGGGCGCACACAGACGCGGACAACGACGGACGTTGCCGTTTGCGCAGTGCCACCAAGGTCGTGGTGACGGCCGGCCAAAACAGAATCCTTCGGCGAGGCCGATGTCGCGCGCGCTTCGGTTTTGAGAATTGGCTCTATTTTAGAGCAAGTGACGGAAAACGCAATCGCCGACAACCAATTCGTTTCCAGAAACAAACCGATGTTCCGCGGCGATTGCGTCGGGGCCGTTGCACCCGACGGTGCCGGCTAGACGTTGATCCCGTATTTCTTCATGCGCGCCAGCAGCGTGGTGCGTTTCATACCCAGGATGCGCGCCGCGTGGCTTTGGTTGCCGTTGACGGCTTTCAGCACGTAGCGAATGTAGTCACTTTCTACTTCCTGCAGGGTTTTAAAGGTTTTGTCGTCGGCATCTTCGTCGCCGACGACGGTGGTTGGGTCGGCCTCGGCGTCAAACCAGGTGGGGTCGTAAGCCAGCTTATCGTCGGGTGAGAGCACCATCATGCGGTACAAAAAGTTTTTCAGTTCGCGAATGTTGCCTTTCCAGTCGCGGTTCATCAGCATGTCCATCACCTGTTTGGGGATCAAGTGAATCGACTTGTGCAACTTGCGGTTAAATTCCTCAATGAAGTGGTTGACCAGCAAGGGAATGTCCTCGCGGCGCTCGCGCAAGGGTGGTAAATGGATGGGGAACACGCTGAGCCGGTAAAACAAATCCTCGCGAAAGGTGCCCTTTTCCACTTCGGCTTTAAGGTCGCGGTGGGTGGCGGCGATGATGCGCACATCGGTGGCGCGGTCGGTGGTGTCGCCGACGCGGCGAAAGGTGCCGGTCTCCAGCAAGCGCAGCAGGCGAACCTGCATGGCAGGCGAGGCTTCGCCGATTTCGTCTAAAAAGACGGTGCCGCCGTTGGCGATTTCAAACAGGCCGATTTTGTCGGCGGTCGCGCCGGAAAACGAACCCTTGCGGTGGCCGAATAACTCGCTTTCCAACAGGGTATCGGGCAAGGCGCCGGTATTTTGGGCAACGAACCGTTTGTTTTTGCGCGAGCCTTGGTAGTGAATGGCGTGGGCGACCAGCTCTTTGCCGGTGCCCGACTCACCTTGCACCAGCACCGTGATCGGGTTGTCCAGCACTTTCTCAATGGCGTGGCGAATGCGCTGCATGCCGCGGCTTTGGTATACGATCATGTCGAAGCGGTCGGCTTCGTCGAGCGGTTCTTTGAGGAACAAGTAATCTTGTTTGAGTTTGAGGTGGAGCTGGGCGTTGTCGACGGCAACGGCGGCCTGGGCGGCAAAGGCCTCCACAAAGGCAAGGTCGATATCGTTCAAACTGTGGGCGTTTTCATCCGTATCGACGTACATGACGCCGATTACCTTTTCACGTGAAATCAGTGGCACAGCCAAAATCGCCTTCAAACCGAGATCGACCACACTGTGGCGGTCGCGTACCTGGGATTGCGGCACGTCCTCCACCACAATGATGCGGCGCTCGGCAATGGCTTGGCGGGTCAGGCTGCGGCTGATGTGGAAGTCTTGGTTTTCTTCCATGTTTACGGCGCGGACCATCCCGAGCGAGCCGTTTTTTTCCACCAGCATAAGCAGGCCGCGACAGGTGCCGGTCATGTCGATCATGTGGTCCAAAATCAGTTTGAGGACTGAATTGAGATCGAGCGACGAAATTTGACGCGAAATTTCGAGGAGCTTTTCCCAGGCGACGTGTTTGCGGCCCAGGGCTTCGATGCTCTTCTGCCTGGCTTGGCCCAAGGAATTGAGAAAACGGGTTTTGGGATCGCTCAAAAAATAACTCCTGTTGCGGTTAGTGGGACGGAGGCGTTTTGTCGCCGCAGAAGCAGTTCGCGACGGGTCTTGGCGGCGAATTCTTATTTTAGCGGAAAAATTGCGGGCTCGCGGCCTTTGACCTCGTCCCGAATCGCCGATTAACGACTTTCGAGGTTCAGACGTTCCATGAAACTCATGACGTGGTCGACCTCGAATTGTTTGGCGTAGGGTTCCCACGCCGATTCAGGCAGGTTCACGGCCACTTTTTCAAGGTCGTCAATGCAAGCACACATGGCCAAATGTGCTTCGTGCAAATTGCGAGCGGTGTGGTAATCCCTGGCGCGGGCGTAATGGTCTTGCCATACGCGGGTGGCCGCCATTAGCTTGTCATCCCAGTCAGGTGTTACGGAGACGGCCTCGCTTGGTGGTGCCGCGCTGACGGCTGTTTGCGTGACCGGCGTTGCGCCTGACGCCGGCGCGGCGATGGGAACGTTGATCAGCGTGTTTTCGAAGGCGCCGCCGCGACTTTCCATTTGAAAAGCAGCGAGCGCTTCGTGCAGGGCGGCCGCGTCGGCAAAACGCTGTTCGGGCGAGAAAGCCAAAGCTTTCATAATGATCTGCGCCATCGGTAGGGGAACCTCGGGAACCTGTTCGGTCAGTTCGAGGACGGCGCCCTTTCGGATGTTGCCGATCAAACTGATTTCGTGCGAACCGGAGTAAGGCAGGCGGCCGGCCACGGTTTCGTACATCAAGACGCCGAACGAATAAATATCGGAGCGGAAGTCACCGCGGCGGTGGATGATTTGTTCGGGGGCGAGGTAGGCGAGGGTGCCCATCAAGCCGCCGCCTTGGGTCAGCGTTTGGTTGCTGCGATGGCGCGATAACCCAAAATCCATGAGTTTAATTTGTTCTGATTTGAGCCGGCCACTCGCCAGTGCGGCGATTTCACGCGAACTGGTGCGCCACGCCGGGCTTTGGAACATGGTTTCATGGGTGACGAACACGTTTTCGGCTTTGAGATCGCGATGCTGAATACCTTGGCTGTGGATGTAATCGAGGGCCTTGGCGACGGCGGTGAAAATGTCGAGCGAGGTGCGCCAATTGATTTGTTTCTGTTCGGAAATGATGCGTTTAAGGGTGACCCCTTGCAACAAGGCCATGGCAATGAAGCCGCGTCCGTCGAATTCACCTGTTTCGTAAACCGGTACAATGTTGGGGTGCTGCAAAGATTTGAGAATGGCGGCTTCGCGTTGGAAACGCTTGCGAACCTCACGGTCCGCCGTGAGTTCGGCGGGGAAGGTTTTAAGCGCGACGATGCGGTTGCGCACCACGTCACGGGCGCGATAAACAACACCCATGCCGCCTTCGCCGACGATGCCGAGAATTTTGTAGGGGCCGATGAAGTGGGCGCGGTACCAGGCCGGCAAACCACATTCGAGCAGTGAAATTACGGCCAGGCCCAGCCCGAAACTGGCGACGGTGATTAATTGTTCGGCGCTGGAACGATGGGCGACGGCGAGACTGATCAGACCATAAAGCGGTACCAGCACGGCGGCAAAGAGCCGGAACGGGGTGGAAAAAGGCGTGGTTTTACGGCGAATCAAGAGGCGGTAGCACAGGGCCAGGGTTCCTAAGAAAAGCAAGGCCTTGATAATTTCCAGCCAGGGCGTGAGAAACAACGGACTGAGGCGGATGCGGTAAGCCAGTTCATGTAATGGATCGCGCCATGCGGCCAAGGCTGCGATCTCGCTGCGGGTGCCGGGCAACACACCGGTTTGCGTTTGCCGGGTGCCGTCCGAAAAACGCACCTCGATGCGGTGGGGGCCGGGGTCGTTGGTGGCGAAATGGTGGTTCCGACTCAGCGTGGTCGTGTTGTGCGCGCCGCGCCACTGGTAGATTTGCTTGCTGCCGATTAAATGGCTCTCGCCGTTTTGGCGTTGGTTGAAGACGCGAATCTCGGCCCCGATGGCATCGCGGTTGGCGGGCGGCCCGGTGAGATGGACGGTAATACTGTGGCCGCGTTGAATTTGGTTTTTGTAAACCTTGAGGCGGTTTTGCGCCACACCGACGAGATCGAGATCGCCGTCATTGTCGAAATCGGCAGAGCTCACGAAGGCATAGGGTGGCTTGACCAGCATCTGGGTCGCGACATCCTGCCAGCGACCGTCGGCGCCGCGCGTCAGCAGCATGTGGGTTTTGGTGGTGGAGCTCGTTAAGGAAATTTCAGGGTAGCCGTTGTGGTTGAGGTCGCCGAGGTCGACCAGAACCGGATAGTCGTCCGGTTTAAAGTCGATTTCGGGGAAGCTGTTGTGGACGGCTTCAAAAAAACCCTTGCCGTTGTTGGTCCAGGCTTCGAGATGCGTGCGTGCGGCGATGATGTCGAGATCACCGTCGCGGTCAAGGTCGACGAACAAGGTGGAGCCAAACCCAAAACCCTGGGTATCGACCATGCCGACGGCATCGGCAATCGACGTAAATTGGAAGTTGCCGTCGTTGCGGTAGGCGATGAGCACGTCGCGGCTGAAACCGAGGTCGACGGCGTCGGCGTCGCCGTCGTTGTCGATATCAACCCAATTCAAAAAACCGGAGGTGGTGGTCTGCAACACGTCGCGGCGCATGCGGAAGCGGCCGTTGCGGTTCTCCAGAATGCGGTGGTCGATGCTGCTGTTGACCTGGTAAGCGAAGTAGAAGTCGAGATCACCGTCGTTGTCGAGATCGACGATTTGCTGGACAAACGGCAGACAACGGGTTTCGTCACGCGACAAATCGCGCTGCAGCACACGCGGCCGCTCCGCGGCAAGCGACAGCACCGGGTTGAAGCCTGGCAGATTGCTGATCACGAGCCATTCGGGGCGATCACCGTCATATAGGCCGGCGGCGGCGACACTCGTGATCGCGCCTTGCGCGGGCGCCTCCCACAATTTGGTGGGCGTGGCAAAGAGGCCGAGTCCCTGATTGGCGTAACGCCACAGGGTTTGTTCGTCGGAATAAACCAGGTCGAGTTTGCCGGTGCCGGCGACGTCGGTAAACACCAACTGATGATTGCTGGGGTTAAACGGCGGTAACTGCGAGATGTGGCTTTCCTCGAGCTTGGGCGGATTGGTGTCCGTGTTCTTGAAGATCTGCTCATTGGCAAGAATCCAAAGGTTGTCGCGTTGGTCATGTTCTATGGCGGCGGCGTGACCGATTCCTGGCAACACGATCTTCTTCCAGGTGTTTCCGTCAAAAAAGAGCATGACCCCGTTGCGCCCGATCGCGTAGCCGCCGCCGTCGGGTAACATGCAAATGTCGCGAATGCGGCCGCGTGCGGGCAAGTCGCGCCACAGGGTCCAGGTTCCCTCACTGTAGCGCGCAATCGCAGCTTCGGCGCAAAGCCAGAGCGCGCCGCGCTGGTCGAGGTCCATGCTGTGAAAGTAACGGTCTTCCAGTTCCCCCGGCATATCGAGCATCGTCCATTGACCGTCGCGGTACTCGGCTACCAAACCATTCGAGCCGGACGCAAAGCCGTGGTGGCGATTGCGCATTTCAACATTCATAAAGTGTAGGGTTTGCGCTTCACTTTCGGGCATGGCGGCGACGCGTTGGTTGGGCGCGACCTGTGTCAAAAATGTTTGCGCCCCGTCGATCGTCAAAATGCGGCGGTTGTTGCCGACAATCATGATGGATTGATTGTCAAAAACGGCCATCGCCTGCGGCCAAATTCCGCTTTCGGGGATGGCTCGGCTGCGCCATTGGCCGTGGTCGAGATACCAAAGTTCAAAACCGTCGCGGGCGTCACCGCCGGGCTCGTAAGGCGCGAAAGGAAGCACCCAGGGGCGGTCGTGCTCGTCGATGTCGAGGACATAGGTCCGTTTGGTGACGACGGGAAAATCTTCGCGAATCGACCAGGTCCGGCCGTCGAAGTGGGCCAAACCGGCGCGCGTCAGGCCGGGGGCAACACCGCCTAGCCAGCCGCGACCGCGACTGTCAAACACCATCTGGGTTTTCCAGCCGGTGACATAGCTGGGCCCATACAAATACCAATCAGTGGGTTTTAACGGCGCCTGAGCTGCGAGCGGAACGGTGGCAAGGAACAGCAGCAGGATAACCGTGCGACACAAAAGGGGGGAGGAAGTGAACAAGGGAGTGGTACTCCGACATACAAGGGCTGGACGGTGCTGAACGAGGCACACGCGAAAGAGAAAGCCACAAATCGACAATGACGATTTATTGCAAGGCTTTTGCCGGCTTTTGCGCATGCCGCACCGATCCGTGATCACACCCCGTTCATGCCTTCAGTGATTGCGGTCGCGTCGCGACGGCATTATGATGCATTTAAACCACAACAATTAGCAGAAAAGGAGGCGTGTATGTTTTGCAGGGCCCGTTGGCGGTCAGCGTCTGGGTTACCCGTGGTGGCGAGGTTGGCGGGGATTTGTTTGGCGATGCTTTGCCTCGTCGCGGAGGCACGAGCACAAGGGGGGCTGCGTTATACGGTTCAAGTGATTGAATTTGAGAATCGCGCCGGTTACAGTGCGCAGTGGAACTTGGGCAATGCTTGGGAAGCGGTTCTCACCGAGCGGCTAAATCAATCCGGTCACTTTATCGTAATCGCTACGTCGGATATGCGCAACAGTGCAATGGCCGAACAGGATTTGGCGCAATCGGGAAGAGTCGTCAGCGGCGACAAAACACCGCAAACCGGATTGATGACGCCGGCGCAAGTCATCGTAAAAGGCACCATCGACTCTTTTGAAGACGGTACTTCCGGCGAAGGCACCAAGGCGCGTTACAAAGGCATTGGTCTGAGTTTTAAAGGCGGGACTTCGGTTATTGCGGGCACGGTGTCGTTTGTCGATGTGACAACCGGGCAAGAGATTGCCTCACATCGCTTTGAAGAAAAAGTGAAAGAACGCGGTGTAAAGCTGTCGGTTGACGATATGGGTTTTTCGGGCGATGTCGATTCTTTCAAGAAAACACCCGCTGGTCGCGTGATGGCCAAGGCTTGTGATAATGTCATCGCATTCCTTAAAGAACAACTTCCTTCCGTGATTTGGCGCGGCAAGGTGGTCAAGGCCTCGGGTGATCGCATCATCATTAACCGCGGTACCCGTGAAGGCGTCGCCGAGGGTGATGTCCTCAAAGTTGGCTACATGGAAGAGATTCGCGACCCCGATACGGGTGAGTTGTTGGATCTGGATCTGGTCACCAAGGGTTCCTTGCGGGTGGTGCGGGTCAAAGAAAAAATCAGTTATTGCGAGCCTTTTGCGCCCGACGGCGGCAAGCGCTACCAGCCGAAGACGGGCCAGACGGTGTTTCACCGCAACTAGGGGTCGGGAGGATCCATGGAAGACATCCGATTTTTGGCGTCGGAATATACCAGCGAGGGCGAATTTGCCCCGGCACGTTATCAGTACAAAGGTAGTGAGCGCGACGGTTGGTCGGTTTCCCGCAATAAGGAAGCGCTGTTGGCGCTGGGTCCGGGCTATGAGGCGGTACGTGTCGAGCGCTGCGGTGTTTGCTCCACCGACTTGGCGCGGCGTTTTTTGCCGTATCCGTTGCCGCAGGTGATTGGCCACGAGATGACGGGATTCCACCACGGTCGCCGCGTCGTTGTTGAAATTAACGCGTCCCACAAAAGCCGCGGCCTCGACAGCAACTGCCCGTTCTGTCGCGCGGGCCTCGATACCCAATGTCCCGAGCGTATTACCCTTGGAATAAATCAGTTGCCAGGTGGCTTTGGCTCCTGGGTGCTGGCGCCGAAAGGGGGGATTGTCGCCGTGCCTGAGGGGGTTGATCCTTTGGCGGCGGCCTTGGTTGAGCCCTTTGCGGCGGCCCTCCATGGTGTCAAAGCGGCGGCACCGCGCGACGGCGAAGTCGTCGCCGTTTTGGGGCCGCGCCGTTTGGGATTACTGACGATTGCGGCTTTGGCGGCTTGGCGCGTCCAGACCGGGCGCCGTTTCGAAATTCAGGCTTTGTCGCGCCATGAATCATTGTTGGCGGTGGCGCAGCAGTTGGGCGCCGACCTTGGTGTCGACTTGAATCAGGTTGACGCTGTTTCGCTCGAGGGTCGCTACGACGTGGTTTTTGATACGACTGGTAGCCCCGAGGGTTTGGCAACGGCCCTGGCGGCGGCCAAGCGGCTGGTTCACTTGAAGTCGACCCATGGTCGCCAGGTGATGGGCTTGGATCAGTTGACCGCTTTGGTGGTCGACGAGCTGACCCTGTTGGCCGGCCGCCACCATCATCTACATTTTCAGTGGCCGTTTCAGCGACGCGAACGCGGTAATGTGCATATTTGGGTTTCGCCCAAGGTTCCAGATCACGTCATTGAAAGTGAATTGATGCAGACAGCGGTCTGTGGCGAGACGCGCGTTTTTCACCGGATCCCGGTTGACAAGGCGGCGGCGCGGTTGTTGGCGGCCCAGGCGCAGTGGGCCGACGTCGCCGCGCGGTTCCCCAAGCACAGCGATCTACCGCGTTTCGATGCGGCGATTGTCGCCGATTGGGACGAAGTTGACGCCGTCATTCGCCCCAATCCCGAGATTGAAATGTCGTTGGTGCGGCCGCGCGGTGCCATTTTGGTTTGGGCCGATCAGGCACCGGCTGAGGTGACCCGACCGCTGCATCACGCGGTTTGTGAGCGCGGTGTGGCCTTGCAGAGTTCGCGTTGCGGTGACTTTCACGATGCGGTTGCGTTGTTGGCCGCTCACCCTCAATTAGCAGCGGCGTTGGTGTCGTCATTGGTGACGCATGTCTTTCCAGCCGACGATTTGGCGGGCGCCTTTGATGTGGCGGCGGACAGCACGCAAAGCATTAAGGTGCTGGTGAACGCCGGTATGGGTTTAGGCGGCTAAGGCGGCGCCAAACAATAAAAAACCCGGCGAAAGCCGGGTTTTTTGGGTTGCGTGGGTGATTAACCCAGCAAGGACAACAGATTTTGATTGTTATCGGCCTCATTGGGAGCGGATGCCAGAGCTTGTTCGGCGTCGCCGCCGCTCAATTCCGCTTGGGCCTGGGCCAGTGCCTGCGCGTTCGACAGGTTCAGCAAACTGTTGGCGCCCTCGTCGCCGCCGCTCAGCGTACCGAGCAGGGAGGTGGTTGTTTCCGCGTTTATCAAGGTCGGCAACGCGCTTTCCAGTTGGTCCAGCAACTCGGCTTCTTCGGAAATGGAGACGCTGTCGTTTTCGCCGTCACCCTGAGCGTTGCTGTCTTCAGTGTTCGAGGACGCACTGGTGGTTGGGGCTAAGCTGTTGAGCAATGACTGGCTCGATAATCCGTTGATTTCCATAAAATTCCTCCGCACACACAATAGACAATGTGGTGCCTGGCCGCTTTAAAAAGCAAGGAGAAATTCTTTTTTACTCAAAAAAGTGTTGGTGTAAGGGGTCGGACATCATGCTACGGGTGCGGAACCAAAAAAGCCCGGCACGGGGCCGGGCTATGAGGATCTTACCGAGTAGGCTGGTCTAAGCGAGTGCTTCGGCCACCAGTTCGGCGATATCTTTGGTTTGAATCTCTTCTTCTTTGTTGTGGTGGGCGACACCGTCGGTCAGCATGATGGTGCAGTACGGACAAGCGGTGGCGATGACCTTGGGGTTTTTGGCCATGGCTTGATCGACACGGGTTACGTTGATCCGTGAACCAATCGTTTCTTCCATCCACATGCGCGCGCCGCCGGCGCCACAGCACATTGACTTCTCGCGGTTGAGATCGAACTCAAGCGGTTGGTCTTTGGTGAGTTTGTTAATGATTTGGCGCGGTGCCTCGTATTCTTTGTTGTGGCGGCCGAGGTAGCAAGGCTCGTGGTAGATCACGCGTTCAAAGTCGGCGTTGACCTTGATTTTGCCTTGGGCCAGCAACTGGTTGATGAGCTGCGTGTGGTGAATGACCTCGTAGTTGCCGTTGAACTCTGGATACTCGTTTTTCAGCGAGTTAAAGGCGTGCGGGTCGCAGGTCACGATTTTGGTGACGCCGTAATCGTTGAGGGTTTCGGTTAACTGCATGGCCAACATTTGGAACAGCAGTTCGTTACCGGCGCGGCGTACACATTCGCCGGTCGACCCTTCTTCTGCACCGAGGATGGCGAATTTCACGCCGGCGGCCTTGAGAATGTTGACAAAGGCCTTGGCCACCTTTTGGTTGCGCGAGTCAAACGACTGCGCGGAACCGACGTAAAACAGGTAATCCAGTTCTTTGACCTGATCGGCGTCTTCGACCATGGGCACGTCCAACTCTTCGGCCCAATCACCGCGCGTGTCGGAGTTAAGACCCCAAGGATTGCTCGCCCGTTCGTAGTTGTCGAACGCGTTTTGCAGTTCTTCGGGCACCTCGGCGTCAATCATGACCTTGTACTGGCGCATTTTGTAGAACTTGTTGAGGTGTTCCAATTCAATTGGACACGCCTGTTCGCAATAACCACAGGTGGTACAAGCCCAAAGCGTGTCCTCGGAGATGATGTCGCCGACTAAGGGGGGCAATTCATCTTCTTCAATTTTGTCGACGTCCTTGAGCAGGGTCTCGCGATGGTCGAGTAAGTGGTGTTTGATGCTGTCGTTGACCCACTTCAGCGAAAGCGGTTTGTCGGTTAAGAAGGTTGGGCAGGCGTCTTTACAGCGACCGCATTCGGTACAGGTGAAGACATCCAAGCCGTCCTTCCACAGCAAATCTTTGGCGGTGTGAATGCCGACCTTAAAGTCGTCCTCATCCTCTTCTTCTTCCTCGTCATCGTCCTCTTCTTCATCGAAAAAGGCACTCAAATCGGCCTTGGGTACTTTGTTGAGCGGACCACGCGCGCTTAAAAACAGGGCGGGCAAGGCGGTGACGATGTGGAAGTGCTCGCCCATCGGCAACAGCACCAAAAAGGTCAGGACGGTGACCATTTGAATGAGATACGAGGCTTTGTAGCCGATCATCAAAACATTTTCGGGCATGCTCGAAAATGCCTTGCCGAGCGTACCGCCGATAAAGGCGAAACTCGCTTCGTGGGCCAAACCTTCGTTGCTATCGGCCAATAAAGCGAACTTGAAGCCGTCGTAAAGGAAATCGGTCACCATGATGGTCATGATCATGGACAGAATCAGAATCGCTTCTTTGTTGGGTTCCAAGCGTTTGGGTTTCAGCACGAAGCGGCGGTAAAACGAATACAATACGGCGCAAATAACGGCCAGCTCAATGAAATCTTTGAAGCTCGCGTAAAGGCCGCCGACCAAGCCGGGGTAAACGAAGGTTTCGTTGTAGGCAATGACAAGCAACTGAATCTTGCGGAAAAGCAGGGTTGTGAAACCGTAGAAAATGACGAAGTGCATTAAGCCCGGTTTGAGCTCCATGGACAACATGCGTTTTTGTAAAAAACCCAGGTTAATGAGGTTGGTAACCCGTGCGCCGACATTGTCCCAGCGCACCTCCGGTTGCAATGCGCCGACGATAGAGAGCTTCTTGAAAGAAAAGTAAGTGAACCCAACCAAACTGGCGGCAAGTAGGAGGGTGATGATAATAGGAAACATACTGCCTCGCTCCGAAAATGTACGTTTTACCAAAGCCGGCGGGGTGCCGTAGCGGCCAGGTGGGGAACCGGTTGTTGTGGGGAAGTTACCCTAACTCATACCACAATCATTCCGCTCAAAGAACGGTTTTCGTCGGTTAACTCGGTCTGCGACCATTTCACGGCGACCGTTTTTTTGGCGACCTGGCTTTTCGCCGCGAGCCCTTCACGCGCGTGGTGCGACGCAATGCGGCCCATGGTGAAGCCCGCCGACATGTGGGGAAACACCACGCATCGCGCCGTCGCGGCGGTGACACCTGGGTGGTCGGTGGGGGTGAACCTGGCGCTGCACGACACCGTTGCGGGCTTTTTGTCAGCGCCGAAGACGGGGCATTCGTGCAGTTCAAACGCTCGGTTGAAGTAAAACGCGTTCCAATCCGCATTCATCTTAAAGAGTTGCGTTCGTTTGTGTCAAGGTTAATGCCGCATTGTGTCAAGAAAGCGTAACTTTTCAACGGACGCCCGCTGTCCGGCTCGCCCTAGGACAGTGCTACAATAGCGTTTACTCCCTATTCCATTGAGGCGCCGGTGACCCAAACTTGTTATGCGTTGGTGGCCGATTATGTCAGTCGGCATGATTGGGTTCTGTTCGAGCGATCACTGCCCGAGGGCTTTTGCGGGATCCCCGCGTCTTGGGCCTTGCCGCCCGGTCCAGCGGCAAGGCTGGTGCTCAAGCTTCAGTGGGATTATTTTAATCCCGATCAACACGGCGATTTTGCCGCTAAACGGGCCGTTTCTTGGGCCTTTTTGCGCGCCTTTATCGACGAGGCGGCACAACGCAAGTTCTTCTTTTTGCGCAGCCGGCTCGAATTAAGCGCGCAAGAACGTTGGGACAAACGTTTTGCTGAATTCGAAATGTTATTGCAATTCAATGCGATGGACGAAGCGCTGCGTTTGGACTGGCTGTCCCAACAGGATGCGGTGGTGCGTTACGGCAAGTCGCGACGGGTGAAGGTCATAAAAAATAAGGGGGTCGGCCTCTCGAGCGAGGTGTTGGGTGTGACGCCGCTGATGACCTGGCCGGAAATCAAGGCGCGCTACCGCTTTCTGTTGAAATGCCATCACCCCGACGTGGGCGGTGATCCCGAAACGACGCAGGCCATTATTGCCGCCTTTTCCGCACTGCAGCAAAAACACGAAGCCGAACAAGCGCGCGGTACTTAAAAGGACGCAAGCAGGCGGCCCAGAGTCAAGCACAGCGGCAAAAATGCAAGGTCAATGTTCCACGTTGCTTGGCGCCTGCGTAGGCCGTGCGCAAGGGCCACCGGTGAAAACCATTGCCAAGGTCCTGCAACCGCAGCGAAGCCGGCGGCTGCGGTTAACGCCAAAATGCGCGCGATCGGCAGGGCTGCACGGGGGGCGCGGTTGTAGAAGTTAGGCACCCCGTTGGCGGCGTCGCGGTCACGATCCTCGTAGGCTGCCCAAATAAAGTTGGCACAGCCGAGTGCCAGAAAGGGAGGCCACAGCCAGGGTTGTGCTGTGGGATGGTTGAGCAATACCACACACGCGAAACACAGGGCGCCAAGCATTTCCTTCAGCGGGGGCCAAACCTGGCGCAACCCTAAGGTCACCCCGCAGTAAAGGCCACCACACAGAATGAGCCACGCCGCCCACACAAAATCGTTGCGATGCAGGTGGGGCAGGCCGCTTACGCCGACCCCGATCACCAGCACCGCCATCAGTGCGTGTATTGCTTTCGGTGCGCTGTGGCGTTCACCGAGCTGTTTTTGGCGGCGCCGCTCTAGAAAGCGATCGAGGCCGTACAGGCTAAGTGTGCCCGCGAAGGCGATATGGTTGGCGGTATCCCAAAGTGGGTCGCCGCCCAGTGCGGCCGCCTCCATGCGCGCCAGCACCATCACGGCGGCGGGCCACAGCCCCCAGCATTGCAGGCCGAACCAGATCTTTTCGAAGCGGGAGTGCAAAGCGGGGCCGTCCTCGGGGGTAGTCGCCCAAACCATAAAAAAACCCGCCGTGGCGCACAGGCGCACATCGGCGGGTTGGTATGGTATCGAGGCGTGGTGTTAGAAAGGCAACGGCCCCAGACTGTTGGGGTCGCCGCTACCAAGCTGACGGATCAGTTCTTCTTTGAAGTAGTTGGGAGAATTGGGTGTCAGCAGATTGGACACGCGTTCCTGGTAATGCTTGAAGCTGCGGTCGATATCGTCTTTGAGCCGGCTGTACAAATCGCCGGAGCGCTGCGCCGCGCTGACCGCTTCCTCGTTGTAAAGTTTGAGATCCGAAACCAACACACGTGCGACGCGTTTGGCTTTTTTGATGCTGGGATCTTCAGCAGGTGCGGCCGCAGCCGGTGGTGGCGTTGGTGCCGCCGGCGCTGGTGTTGGTGCGGCTGCTTGTGGCGGTGGTGTCGGTGCTGCCACGGGTGCCGGTGCCGGGGCGGGTGCCGGTTTGGGCGGTGCCGGGGCGGGCGCTGACGAACGCGAGGGGGCGCCGCCTTCGCGGGGTTGTTTAATTTTGCCGGTAATAAGCGTCAATTCGGTGCCGGCCAAGTAGGTTAGTACCTCGGTCACTTGATGACCTTGCAGGTGGGCCGAGGAACCCGAGTCGCCGTAAAGCACGGCGGCCACTTTTTCTTTGACGCGCAACGGGAAGAAGCAGGACTTCAACGGGGTAAAGCCGTCAAAGGAACTGATTTCCTCGGAGAGATCGGAAAGATCGCTGAAGTTGGCAATGAGTGTTTTGGATTGGTTAATAACGCGGGTTAATTCAGGGTAGTGGTCGATTTGCCACTTGACCCGTTTCATGCGCGTCGCCATAAAGTCGCCGTCGAACCCGCGACCGGCCCAGCCGTGTACGTTGTTGCCTTTGCGGATCAACAGAATCACGCGCGGCAAGAACTTCCCGGCCGCGTCGACCAGGTTGTTCAACACGTCGACCTGACTGTAGGCATCGGCAAATTGATGCACGTGATCCAAAAGGGTCTGGCCGTCGACGTCACCGCCGCCACCGCCGCCCGAGGGCACATTGTGAAATTGCTGTAGCTCGTTGGTGAGTTCTTGGCTCACCTGGGAGAGTTTCTCCTGAACACTCTTCTGTACTTGTTGGATCAGTCCCGTGAGTTGATCATCAGCCATGCCTACCTCACTCATTGCTGTTTCATGTAGTCTGTGGGATGGGAAATTAAAAGTTGCCTCCCATCATATAACCTGATCTCAAAAAAGAAAAGGCGCGGATTTCCAAAAGCTTGCGATTTGATCGAGATCAAGTCACGGCAAAAACATAGGCTTCTGACGCGGAAAAATGTCGGAATTCCCGCTTGCTGTCGACACGCACGCGTTGCTTGCGCTTTTTGCGGCCGGTCGGCGCCGACGCGGCCGCGGTTGTGATGATTGTTTTGCAGCCTTCTTTTGATTATGATGAAAGGTCGCGGCCCCGTCGGCCGACCTGCACTGTTTGAGGAAAAACCATGACCGCGCTCAATGATTTGGAAGCCAAGAAACTCAAAAAACGCCTGCTGCGCCATGTCGGCAAAGCCATTCAGGACTTCAACATGATTGAAGCCGACGACCACATTATGGTCTGTTTGTCGGGTGGTAAAGATTCCTACGGCATGCTCGATCTTTTGCTTGAGCTCCAGCGCAAGGCGCCCATCACCTTTAAAATCACGGTGGTTAACCTCGATCAAGGTCAGCCTGGTTTTCCCAAACACATTTTGCCCGAATACCTCGGTTCGCTGGGGGTTCCATTTAAGATTGTTACCGAAGACACCTACAGTATTGTGAAACGGGTGATTCCCGAGGGCAAAACGACCTGCTCACTGTGCTCACGCTTGCGCCGCGGCATTTTGTACCGCGTGGCCGATGAAATTGGGGCCACCAAGTTGGCGCTGGGTCATCATCGCGACGATTTGATGGAAACCCTGTTCCTCAATTTGTTTTACAACGGCAAACTCAAAGCGATGCCGCCCAAATTGCTTAGCGACAACGGCGGTCATGTGCTGATCCGGCCGCTGGCTTATGCGCCCGAAAAAGATTTGAGTGCCTGGGCCCAGCATCGCGGTTTCCCCATTATTCCCTGTGACCTGTGCGGCAGTCAGGAAAACCTCAAGCGCAAACAAATCAAACGCATGCTGCAAGCCTGGGAAGCGGAAACACCCGGCCGCCTCGATGTCATCTTTGCCGGTTTGCAATCGGTGAAGCCTTCACATTTGGCCGATTTCGAATTGTTTGATTTTAAAAACTTGAAAGCTCAGCCCGGTGCTGAGCGTTTGCCGTTTCTCGAACCGATGGAAGTCTGAGCCGGTCGATTCGCACACTTTTTGTTCTCAGCCGTGTTCGGACAAGGTTGCCGCCGGTGAATTGGTTTGCCGAAGTGGTTCCATGCGGGCCGAGCTGTGCCCGGCCATAAGGTGTCCGGCGCCCCTTTTTGAGGGACGGTCGCAGGATTTGATCCCGGATTGAGGTTCATTTTTAAAGGAAGCCGGTGGCTGATCGGTCAGGCCGAATCAGGTGGTGTGATGCTGAAGATGACAGATTCTAGCTACGGCCGGTGCGACGGGCCGAAAGCGAGACGATTCAGGGCTTGAAATGAGAGCGGTAGGAAAAGTGCACCCATCTTAGCGGTGGCCTGGTGGCCTGTAAAGGTGCAATTAAATGCCTCATGAAAATCTCGCAAAACGTCACATCAGACTGATTGAATCTTCATGAAAAATTAACCAAAGAGCTGTGACAGCAATACTTAACCAAAAGCTAACAAAGCCCTCATTTAGCCTGCATATTCCATCCTTAGTCTTGCGCTCGCCGGTGCGAATTTTTCCCTAGGAAATTTCCCTAGGAATTCTTCCCAAGTGGAAACCGTGTATATCTGAGGATGTGAGATGATGAACAGCAAGGCAGCATGTGCCTTTTCTTTATGGCTCCTGGTTACCGCGTTTGCGGCCGCTCAGGATGCAGGTGTTATTTCCGGCACCGTATTTGACAAAGACAACGGTGGTGAATTACCCACCGCTTCCGTTCGTATTGCAGGAACCGACAAAGTGGTTTTCGCCGACGTAAATGGTTTTTATAAGATCTCGGGCGTTGCTCCGGGCACCTACGCCGTCACCGCTGAATTTGCCGGTTTTACCCCGCAAACCATTGAAGAAGTAGAAGTGAAGGCCGGAACGGTCACGGTTAATTTCGAGTTGAGCCAAGGCGGCCTGCAAGAAGAGATGAAAGTCGTCTTCAAGGTCGAAGAAAACAACGCCATTCACGTGTTGAATGAGCGCAAAAACTCGGCCAACGTTAGCGACGGCATTAGCGCCGAAGAGATCAGCCGTTCTGGTGGTAGCGATGCCGCCGACGCGCTCAAAAAAGTGACCGGCGCATCCATCGTCGGCGGCAAACACGTGTTTGTTCGCGGCCTTGGTGATCGCTATGTCAGCACCCAACTCAACGGCGTGGAAATGCCCACCGCCGACCCGGACGTCAAGTCCTTCCAAGCGGATTTGTTGCCCGCCAGCATTCTGGACAACGTTGTTACGCTCAAAACCTTTACCCCCGACAAGCCCGGCAACTTCTCCGGGGGCATTATCGATGTAGGCACCAAAGCGTACCCCGCCGATTTCACCTACTCACTGAGCTACGGCAACGGTTATCAAGCAGGTTCAACCTTGAACGACGACTACCTGAACTACGGCACCTCGGGTTCCGATTGGTTCGGTATGGACGACGGCTTGCGGGCCCTGCCCGACGTTTTGGACGGCGGCAATCTGTCAACGCCCGACCCGATCGTGGCGCGTAGCGACCAGGAACAAGCTGAGTTGTTGGACCAAATCTCCAAATCATTTGAGCCCGTGATGGGCCATCGCACCAGCGAAGCCCCCATCAACCAAAGTCTCGGTTTCTCGATCGGCAACCAGTTTGAAATGGCGAGCAACCGGCGTTTCGGTTTCCTGGGCAGCTTGTCTTACGGCCGCAAGCGTACCTATTACGATGATTGGGAACGCGCGCGTTGGAAGCTGACGTCTAACCCCGGCGAAGCGAACGCATTGATCAATCAAAGTGAGTTCGATTCCCAGCAGGGCAAAGACAAAGTGAACTGGGGCGCCTTGGTTACCGGTAACTACGTCGCCGGCAACCATGAAATCGGCGGCACGGTCGTTTACACTCAGGGTGGCGAAAGTACTTCCGAGTATTACTTGGGTCAATGGCCGGAACAGTTTTCTTCTGAAAACGCCTTCTTGGAGTCGCGCCTGCTCAAGTACACCGAACGCAACCTGTCTTCATTCCAGTTGCGCGGTGAGCACACCTTCCCAGAAGCCAACGATCTGTTGGTTAAATGGACCGGCGCGGTATCCAATACCGAGTTGCAAGAGCCCGACACGCGGATCTTCACCAGCAACTTCTCGCGTCGCACGGTGAACGGTGTTGAAGAAACCAACTACTCGATTACGCCTTCTATTTACAACGCCCCCGCTCGTTACTTCCGTGATTTGACCGAAGACGGTACCAACTTCAATATCGACGCGATTCTGCCGGTGGAGATGTGGTACGGCCGTCGCGCGAAACTTTCATTTGGCTATGCCTACGACAAAAAAGAACGCGACTTCAACGAACTGCTGTACGAATACGTTACCAGCAACGCGGTACGTTACAACGGCGACCCCGACAGCTTTTTCTCCGCTGAGAATACCGGCATTGTGGGTTACGACGACCGCCGTGACCGTTACATCTTCGGTAACGTTATCCAGTTGTCTGAGAATGGTCGTGGCGGCGATTACGCCGGCGACCAGGAAATCACCGCCATGTACTTCATGGGTGAAATCCCCGTCAACGACAAGTTGCGTATCATCACCGGTGTCCGTCACGAGTCGACCGACATGATCGTCGGTAACGGCGACGAAGAAGGCGGCTTGGACGAAAGCGATATGTTGCCTTCGTTCCATGTCATCTACAAAATGACGCCCGACCAAAACTTCCGCGTTTCTTACGGCCGCACCTTGGCTCGCCCCAACTTCCGTGAGAAAGCGCCTTACTCCAGCTTTGACTTCATTGCCGACGGCATCTACGCCGGTAACCCCGATCTGGAGCGTACCCTGATCGACAACTTCGACATTCGTTGGGAAAAGTTCCTCAGCGGTGGCGAACTGTTGGCGGCGAGTGCTTTCTACAAACAGTTTGAGAATCCCATCGAACGTGCTTACAACATCCGTTTCGCATCTGAATTCGGCGAGGTGACCTACCTCAACGTTGAAGAAGCCACCGTGTACGGCATTGAGCTGGAAGCACGCAAAGCGGTCACGCCGAGCGACGCCATGAATCGCTTCAGCGTCGGCGGCAACGTCACCTTGATTGAATCCATCGTCGACATTCCACCCGAAGAGCTGGCCTTCTTGCGCGAGCGCGATCCGGAAGCCGACGAGACCCGTACCTTGCAGGGTCAATCACCCTACCTGATCAACCTTAGCCTCAACTACGATAACCTCAATACCAACACCTCGGCTTCGTTGTTCTACAACGTGTTCGGCGAGCGTCTCGACCAAGTTGGTATCGGTGGTGCCCCGGATGCGAAAGAGCAGCCGCGCGGCCTGCTGGACTTCATCTTCTCGCAAGATCTGGGTCGTGGGTTGCGGTTGAATTTTAGCGCCAAGAACCTGCTCGATGATCCCATCGAAGTCACCCAGGAATTCAAAGGTGTGTCCTACATCCAATCCAGTTACAAAACCGGTCAATCCTACTCCTTGAGCTTGAGCTTCAAGCCTGAGTAACAACCTCTTATCGGGGTGTGCTTGCACAAAGCGCACCCCACGCCTCGGCACCTTCGGGTGCTGAAGGACCACCGCAGTGGATGGTGCTTGCGCCTTGACCCGGGATTGCGGTTGGTAGCTGGGCGAGCCTCGTATGATTGCTCGCTCGGTTCGGGTCACATCGATTGTTTGTATTTTTCCCTTTCATCTATCGGCCGCATTGGCAAGAGCGCCATGCACCTCAGGACGTGGGTTTGCCCGCGACGGTCTTCCTATGCCCTGACGCCGACGAACACCCATCATCACTCATTTCCTCAAAGGAGCGTTTCATGTCAACCAAGTTGACCCTTTGGTTCATGCTGTTTGTATTGCCTTTTGCTGTTGTGGCGCAAACCACGATTAACGACGAATTTATCAGTGCCGGTCAAGAAGTGACCCTGACCGCGGGTGAGTACACCCTCGACGGCTTTGTTTTTGTAGAAGAAGGCGCGGTGTTGACCATCGAGCCAGGTGTTGTCATCAAAGCCCTGCGCACGCCGACCACCGGCGATAACGCTTCCGCCCTGATCATCGCTCGTGGCGCACGCATCGAAGCCAACGGCACCGCTGCCAACCCCATCATCATGACCTCTGAGCTCGACGACATCACCGATCCTACCGATCTCTCTTGGGAAGATCGCGGTCTGTGGGGCGGCCTGATCGTTCTGGGTAACGCCACCACCAACCGTGGTGTTGAAGGCCAAATCGAAGGTATTCCTTCTGACGAAACGCGTGCTGCTTACGGTGGCGACAACGATGCCGACAACTCCGGCACCCTGCGTTACATCTCCATCCGTCACGGCGGCGCTGCATTGAGCCCTGGCGACGAAATCAACGGTTTGACTTTGGGCGCTGTTGGCTCAGGCACCACCGTTGAGTTCATCGAAGTTTACGCTAACTTCGACGATGGTTTCGAGTGGTTCGGTGGCACGGTTAACACCAAAAACTTGATCGCTGCTTACTGCGGCGATGACGGCTTCGACTACGATGAAGGCTGGCGCGGTAAAAACCAATTCTGGTTTGCCTTGCTTGGTCCAGACCGTGCCGGTGCTCCTGGTGAGCACGACGGCGGTACCGTTCAAGAAACGGCCGAACCTTTCGCCAAACCTTACATCGTTAACGCCACCTACATCGGCCCCGGCGCCGGCAACGCGCCTCAGGGCGACCGTGGCGAATCCATCATCTTCCGCGACAACGCGGGCGGCATCTACATGAGCTCCGTGATTGTTGACTACAACGGTCAAGACGGCGGCGTTGCTGTAACTGTTGAAGACCTCGCCGACGGTTCTGACAGCCGTGAGCGTTTGGAAGCCGGTGACCTGGCCCTGCGCAACAACATCTGGTGGAAATTCGCCGCCGGTCAAACCATGGCCGACATCTTCCCCCAAGACTTCGTTTTGGCCCACGTTCAAGCCAACAACAACATGCTCGCCAACCCTTACCTGCGTTTCATCGACCGTGGCAACAGCCGCACCTTGGATCCCCGTCCCAGCATGAACGGTCCTGCCGCTTACGGCGCGACCCAACCTGCTAACGCGTTTTTCTCGCCTGTTTCCTACAAAGGTGCTTTCTCGCCCGCCGGCGCTTTGTGGACCGACAACTGGACCGCTCTGTACGCCAACGGCCACACCGCTGTTAAAAACCGTTGGGTTGGCCACGTGACCCGTTTGGGTCAAGGCTTCACCACCAACTTGCACATGCAAAACAAAGGCGCCGCCGACCAAACCATGAACGTTGCCACTTACGCACAAGACGGTTCTGCTTTGACCGCCCGTACCGCTGACGTTCCCGCCGGTCAAACCGTTGTGGTTTCCAACGCCGACTTCTTCGGTGGCGAAGACGTATCTCACTTCTTCGTCGACGGTTCCAACGACGTGACCGTTACCGCTTCTTACAAAGCCGACGTTGACAACGCCGCTTCCGCCGAGTTGAACGAAACCAGCAACGCCTGGACCTTCTTCTCTTTCTACTCTGCTGATAACGCTCTCGTTTTCGACGGTGGCGCGTTCATCAACACCGGTGGCGAAGCTGCTGTTGTAACCGCTACTCAGAAAGCCGCCGACGGCACCGTTTTGGCCACCGTTACCGTTTCTGAAGGCATTCCTTCACTCGCCAAAATGTTGTTTGTTTTCGACACCAACGCCGGTTTCGTTAACCAACCTGGCAGCCTGATCGAAGTGACCAGCTCACAACCTCTGTCGGTTGTTTTGCTGCGCGGTACCTTCGCCGGCGTTTCGCCTGCTTTCTTGTACGTCACCAATCCTAACCGCGCTTTCTAAGTTCGGTTCTTTTAGGACGTCACCTTTTTCATCCTCATTCGGGGGGACACCCCCGGATATACACTTGGCGCCTTCGGGCGCCTTTTTTTGTTTGGGCACGGCGATGCCGGCTCGCGCAATGCGGCCTGTTGTCCATTGGAACAAGGGATGAGAAAGGGCGGCCTTTAACCCTTGAGTAGTTGCTCGATTAACGGCACGCCTTTGCGCACATCGGGTGGACGGACGTAGAAGGGTTCCAGCGGCGCGTCGACCGCTGGATGGTGCTGCTGCAACCAATCAGGGTACAAAGCGACCACGGCTTGGCCCAATTCTTTGGTAACCACAGCCTCGGGCAGGCCTTCCGGGCGGGTGGGGCATAGCCAGATCAGGTCGTTGGGGACGTCTTGCAGGCGCAGTGCCGCGGCGTCTCCGATGCGTTTGCCGTTTTCGTAGACGGCGGTGAACCCGTAACCCTGGGATCCAGGCAACAAAATGCCGGCGCGTTCCCGATCGAGTTGCGTCGCGCACAGCTCAAACGCCGTACACGCCGAGGTCGTCGCCCGACCGCTGCGGCGCAACCCTTGCGCTGTCGCCAAACCCGCGCGAATTCCGGTAAAAGAGCCGGGTCCGCTGACAAAACCCACATGGGTCATGCGCGTTTCCGTTTCTTGCTCCAGCTCGGTCAAAGCCGTTAGCATGACCTGTGATGCCTTGCGCCCGGGGAAACGGCGCAGGTGAACTGCATCATTGTGTCGCCAGGCCATTGTTGGTTCTCGTCCGGTTACATCCCAAGCAACAATCAACGTCCACGCCCCCATTCTTTAATTTTATCAATCAGTTTTTCGCAGGCTTCATCACTGAGGTTGAGGTGGAACACCATGCGCACTGTATTGGGTGCAAGTGCGAGCGAACGAAGGCCTTGTTCGTTGAGCCAAGTCGTCATTGCCGCCGCCTCGTCTTTTTCGGTTTTAAAAATCAAAATGTTGGTTTGCGGTTCAATCGCCGTTAGCCACGGCAGGTTTTTGACCGCGCCGTAGACCTCGCGACAGCGTGTGTGATCGCGTTCCAGCAGGGGTAAATGGTTGTCGACCGCATAGCTTGCCGCCGCCGCCAACATCCCTGCTTGGCGCATGCCGCCGCCTAACAGTTTGCGCTGCACGCGCGCTTGTTCGATCAGCGCCTTTGAGCCGGCGAGGATGCTGCCAACCGGGGCGCCCAGGCCTTTGCTGACACTCATCATGACGCTGTCGACGTGTCGTGTCCAGTCGCTTAACGGGCGATCTTGAGCGATGGCGGCGTGCCACAAACGCGCGCCGTCCATGTGCAAGGGGACTTTCTTTTCGCGGGTGAAGCGGCGCAAATCAATCAGTTCTTCCACCGGATAAACCAGGCCGCCGCCGATATTGTGCGTGTTCTCGACACAAACCAGACCCGCTTGCGTCATGTAATAAATGTCCGGGCACCAACGCTGCTGTAATTGCTCCAAATTAAGAAAGCCCTGGTCATCGTCGATATCGGTTAAGGTCAGACCCGCAAAACGCGCATAACCTCCCAGCTCGTAGCGTTTAATGTGGCTCATCGCGCCGGCGAACAGCATGCGACCCGGCGCGCTGTGGCACAGCAGCGCCGCCAAATTGGCCATGGTGCCGGTTGGGAAAAACAACGCTGCTTCCTGGCCGGTTAGCTCTGCCATTTGCGCTTGTAACTTGTTTACCGAGGGGTCCTCGCCAAACACATCGTCGCCCATTTCGGCGTCGGCCATGACGGTACGCATGGCTTGCGTTGGAAGCGTAACGGTATCCGAACGAAAATCAAAAGCAGTATCACTGAGTGTCGCCATGAAAACCTCGGCATCGAGAATGGGCGGTCGCATAGGACGTGCGCCTCATGCCGATGGGTGCGGGGGCGACGCGTTGGTTATCCGCCGGTGGTCGTCATCTTAACCAAAACTAAAATGAAACGCCAAAGAAACGTCACCGCCACACCGATTGCCTCCTGGATACGGCATTCCTCATTTCAATCGTCACCCTGGGTGAAAGAAAATTTTTGTCGATCCAAAAAATGAATTCTCTGCGCGTGTAATAATGTCCCGAGTATTCACACGATTCACCATTGGTTTTCATTCTCATAATCGCTTCATTTGTTGCATGACCGTTCCTTAACGCGGCGATCCGAGCGTTCGTTTTTGGTTTTGTGTTTCGGTTGAAACCTCCACGGCGAGGTAATTTGATTCAAGCTATGGTGTAGGAGATTTACATGTTTTTGTTAGTATGGTTGAGCTTGTTTGCCGCCACCCCAACAGTCGAAAATGGCGTTCAACCCGAAGGAAAGCCCTGGCGGATTCATTTCGAAGAAACCCTGCGAATTGATCAGGAAGAAGTTGTCGACGAAGCGCTTTGGACCGGACCCGCTCAGGTCGTTCAGACCGATACGAAAGGCAATCTCTACGTCATGGATCAGCGCGAAAGTCGTTTGATTATGTTTGACGCGAAGGGCAAGTTCGTTCGTCAAATTGGTCGGCGCGGTGAGGGGCCCGGCGAGTTTTTGGCGCTGGTTCACTTCCAAATATTTGCCGACGACAGTGCCTATGTGTTTGAGAATCAAGGTGCTGTCACGCGTGTGACGGCTTATGATCCTGGCTTCGAATACAAGTGGCGCAAGCAGATTCAAATGCCCGTGTTCCCGCGTCACGGTATTTTTAGTCCCGATAAGAAGTGGATGGCCACCACTGTCACTCGCATTGATAATCAGCGCAGCAAAGAAATTACCAAGTACTTGCTTGTCTCCTGTGATTTCGAGAAACCCGAATTCACCATTGGCAAAGAACTATTACATTGGGAATCAATGTCCCTTGACAATACGCGGCTTAACGATAGTAACCACTGGGCTGAGTTTCTTGGCGAACGTTTCTACGGCTTAAGTAAGGGATTCAACGCTTTTGCCGTTTTTGATACTCAAGGACGCGCCTATACTGCTAAGGCTGATGCTTACCAAATCACACGCCTCGATAGCAACTTGGAACCCGAGCTGACCTTTGGTCGAAAATACAAGCCGATTCCCATGGGACAAACCCAAATCGATGCTTTGGTCCTGCCGATTCGCGAGTCGATTCTGCAAATTTTGCCTGCGAACTTACAGGAAGTTATCAGTATCAATGTCGTCAAGCGGGCCACCGAATTGGCCGGCTTCCCCAAAGCGCAGTTTCCCATTGCCGGGTTGCGGCTTATCGACGACCAAACCTTGCTGGTTATTCACGGTGCCGATCCCGCTTCCCGCGAGAACCGCGGTGACCTGTTTGATACCAAGGGTCATTATCGTGGTTCATTTACCATGCAGAACAACGCCCTGATGAGCATGGTTTTCCGCAACGGCATCGCCACCACCGTAGAAACCGACGGCGACGACAACAACAGCATTGTGCGCTACCGTATGGTCATCGATCGACCTGGTACGATGTAGCTAACACGCTGACATTCAAAGGGATCAGGAACCTCGAGTTTGGTGAGCAGCCGCTGCAAAACCGGCTCGGGGACCGCCCGCTCGCGCGCCCTGTTTTGTTCGAGCCAGGCCGCGATCGACGGTGGTTCGATGTATACCAGGTGAACCCCGTAGTGGTAGCGCGCGAACAGGTCGCACAGGCGTCCACGCATGTCACGCGTGATGTTGGTCGCGTTCCAGATAAAATCCCGGCCTGCGCGTAAATGCTCCTTGGCCGCTTCCTTGGCGGCTTGAATCACCCGTCCTTGGTTGTCTTCCGGCGCCACCCCCATCTGACGGCGAAGTGTGTCCAGTGAGACCACTGGCAAACCTTCACCATGTCTGCTTACCCAAGTATCTTTGCCTGCGCCTGGCAGGCCGGCGAGCAGGGTCACCCAGCCGCGATGCTGAATCGGACAACTGAAATCCGTTTGATGCCATTTGCCGTTGAGGTAATAGTGGCGCGTTGGTTCGTCGACAAAAGGGTGCGCGCTGTCGCGACAGCCTTGTTCTTCACTCAGCAGGCGAAAGTAATCGATGTTGTCGCGTGCACGCTGTTTTTGCTCGCTCACGCGTCCTTCGATGTCGGCGCTCGCCAACAAAGCCAACCAATCGCAGCGGGTTAACTGGCTGAGTTTGATGACCATCCGTTCGGCGCCTTCTTTTTCGCCCAGATAAAACGGGAGTTGGTGGAAACGCACCATATTGACCAGGGTTTCCCGTTCAAAAAACGGCAGGGCTTGGCGCCACAGATGTTCGCGCAACATTTTTGCGCCGAGCATGGAGTGCCCGCGCGAGCTGATACGACCGTCGATTTCACGGGTGCAGGCCGGTTTGCCGATGTCATGGCACAACGCAGCCGTGAAGACGTGCGCTTGGGCCGTGGGTGTTAGGGCGCGCCAAGCAGGGTCGGCGAGCAGCGCCTCACATACCATGCGGGTGTGAATCCAGACATCACCTTCGGCATGGTAAATTGGGTCCTGCGGACAGTCCGCTAGGTTCGCGATACAAGCAAAGCGGTCGCTGATCGCCTGCCAGTCCAACCGGTAGTCCGGTGCGCTCGGGCATGCCGTGAAAAAATCGACCATCGTAAAGTCCTAAAGTTGTTTCAGTACAAGGTGACGCCGTCGGCAAGTCGATTGGGGATGATGGGGCGATCAAGCCAATGGCTGCCGGAATCGGCCACTGCGGTTAGGAAATCGGCGCGCACCCATTTGAGCCGGTCGGTTACAAAGCCGTCGGCTTCAATCTTAAGATAAAGACCTTCCATGTGATCGGAACGATCGGTTTCCCGGGCCGCTCGTGCCGGATCAACGCCGGCTTTTTCGGCGTCAATGCGCAAATGCTCGCGCCATTCGGCGCTTTTGGCGGTGGATGCATCCACCCACTTGGTGAGGTCGCTGATGCGCGTGCGTGCTGTCACGGTCAGTGAACCGAGGACCGGCACCGACACAACCGGGCTTTGCGCCAACAAGGCATGGCGGGTAGGTGTGTCGAGAAATTGACCCGTCTCGCGGTCGAGCATATCGAATTCCAGGAAGTAGTGCGGCAGTTGATCGTAATAAACCGTGTGTTTGGCGTAACACCATTCGCCGTAAAGGACGTAACGCGTGCCGAGTATCTCGTGCAACGCTTCTTCGTGGGCCGCCGCCCAGACTTTAAGCCGGTTGAAGTGGCGTTCGCGCGCGCCCCCGACCAAGTAATGGCCGCGGCTTTGCAACCACAAACAATCTTCATCATCGAAGCTGATGCCCACATTGGCGCCGTCCATTTTTTCTTCGACGACGATGTGGCGGCCGACCAAGGACTTTAAATCGACCTGGCTGAGGTCTTCATCACCCGGCTGCAGGCGCGAGCCCTGCAAATGGCGTGTTCGTGGATACTTGATCATTTTCATTTACGCGACCTTGATGAGCGCCACCATATGGCCGTGAACCCAGCTCAAATCAACACGGGTGGCGCCCGCTTCTTGGAACATTTGGGTAAAGGTCTCGGGTGGAAAAAAGTGCAGGTGTTCGGGGTTGTCGTCGGGCTGGCTAGGCACCGAGGCCACAATAAAACGACGCGTCGCCCGCACCAGGCGCTTGGCCGCTGCATGAGGGTTGGGCAGGTGTTCAATAACCTCCAGCGCCGTGGTGACATCATAACTGTTTTCGCCGAGATCGTCTTCTTGCACGTCCGCGTCCCATACGGCTAAACGGTGGATGCCGCCTTTGGTTAACGCACGCAGGTCTCTCAAGCGGATGGGATCAACCTCAATACTGGTGACCGGCGTTGTTTCGAACTGGTCGAGAAACGGCCACAGGAAACTGCCGCGACCGCTGCCAATGTCGAGCAAGTCTGCCGGTTGTAGCCCTTTGAGGGTACCCAAGACTTGGCTCACACGCGGCAGCGTTTTGCGTTTGAAGCGGTAGAGGCGCAGTTCGTGTTGGTGGGCGGCGCGTAACAAGTGATCGCGGTCAAGGTCATCAGGCAAATCCAGCCTGCCGCGAATAAAGGCTTCGACGAACGCCATATAGTGGGTGTCGTCGTTGATCATGGTGGGGTTCATGGGAACCTCGTTGTAATGAAATAGTGATAAAAAGGAAAAGTGTCTGGGCGAGGTGAATAGCTTCTTTTGGTTATACCTAAAAAGGCGTGGTTCGGGCGAGCCTTTTCGCAAAACCCCGGGTTGCGATTGGGGGTGTGGGTCCCGTCGCCATGTGGCTTGCCGCAACGGTTCACGCCTTGTTTTTGTTGGAAATAAACGCTGTTAAGGTGATGGGCGCCGCGCCGGTGGTTGGGTTGTGTTAAGCTTGGCGGGACATTTTTGGCGGCGAGCGAGGTTATGGACAAAACCGTCCTCCTTCCCATCTTTATCAGCGCGGCTCTGATCTTTACGCGCGGGTACGCTTGGGCTTTTTGTGCTTTTTACATTCCGCTTATGGTGATGGTGCCGACCTATCTGCAATACGACGGGCCGGGCATTCCGCCGATTACCTTTTACCTCGCCGCCTTTATTCCGTTTCTGTTTCAAAAAGAAATTGTCAAATCGGTTCTTGATGATTTCCATTGGCTCGATTTGTTCGTTTACCTCTGGACCTTCTGCGTGGCGCTGAGCGAACTGTTTAACGAGAGCTTGGCTTCGTCGCGGCAGATGGTGTTCCTCGACGCCTTTTACCAAATTGGGCCGTACCACGCCATGAAGTACCTCGCCCTGCGCGCCAAGGTCGGCGATAAGGTGGTGATGAAGTACGTCGGCGTCATGGTTTTTGTCGCCATCATCAGCCTTTACGAGTTCCGCATGGGCCAAAATCCCTTCATGCGTGTCCGCGACTTTTGGCCGGTTTACGATACCGGCATGGGTGGTGTTTTCGTTTACCCTCGCTGGGGTTTCTTCCGCATTCAAGGACCTTTTGTGCACTCGATTATTTGTGCCTTGGCCTACACCATGATGTGGCCGATGGCGATGTGGGCCGCTCAGTCGGGGGTTTATAACAGTAAGGCAAAGGGCTGGTTTTACGTGTTTTGGTGCTGGTGGGGCCTGATGATGACCATGTCGCGCGGTCCCATGATCGGCGGCTATTTGGCTGCCGGCCTGTATATCATGGGTCAATCGAAGTTGCGTATTCAGCTGTTTGCCGTGGCCGTGTTTTTAGGGGCGCTGTTGTCGATTCCAGCAGCGTTTAAGATCAGCGAATACATGAGCTTGACCCGTGAAACCGCCAAATCGGAGAGTCAGGAAACGGTTATTTACCGCAAGGATCTGATTTTTAACTATGTTGAGAAAATTCAGGAACGCCCCTGGTTGGGTTACGGGTTTCTCAACCTGCCCCAGGTCGGCGATCAAAAATCCATCGACAACGCCTATTTGTTGATTGGCCTCAATTGGGGCGTTGGGCCGATTATTGCCATTTTGTGCATGGGTTTGGGGTCCATCATATCCTTGGCCAAGCTGGGTTTTTCTTCACGTGTGCATGAGAAACCGAGGAAGCTGGCTTGGGCCCTCGTTGGCGGCATTGCCGGCACCCATTTCACGATTGCCACCGTTTATCACGCCTTTCCCACCAATACCATGTACTTTATGTGGATCGGCTGGTCGGCCGCCTTGCTGATCGGCAATAAACGCGGCCAACTCCACAAGGACGTTTACGAAGCGGAAATTCGTCCGGTCGTTGATGATGCTGAAAACGAAACCGATCAATCAGAATCGCAACCGGCCTTGCCGGCCAAACCGCAAAGCGGCGAGATGGTGATTCTTTAGGGCAACATCTTTGATCACGACTTCGGAAAAAGAGCGACGCGCACGAGGCGCGCCGCTTGGAGAAGTCGCCCGGCAAACGTCGGGCGCGTTGGGTTTACTCGAGACCGACGTCGCTGTTGATCGTGGCGGAACCGTTTAACCAAATCGCGTTGCCGTTCAATTCGTTAATCCAACGGTTGCGAATGGTGGGATTGCCTTGAACGCGCGTGTCACCCCAATAACCTTCGGGGTAGGGCGGTCCCCAGGAACCTTGGTTGTCCCAATCGGCGTTGATGTAGCTGACGGCTTTAATGACATCCTGGTTGCTGTAGATGTAGTCAAAGAATGGTGCGAACCATTGGTTCCACAAGCCGTCGGCACTCATGTTCTGCTGACCGGCACCCGCTTGGCCGTCCCATACCGAACTGATGTTGCGGTTGGTCAAGGCGTTGATGTCGTAACCTTGGGCTGTTGCTTCGGCGATCATGACCGCTTTACCACGTGCCCGAGCGAAAGTCAGCACATCATCGGCCAACTGGCGTTGTGTGGCCGGTGCGCCGCCGACGCTGGGTTGCTCTTCCGGTAGCAGGAACCAAGACAGGCCGACCCAATCGACGTAGTCGTCGCCGGGATACCAATCATTGATGTTCTCGAAGCCGCCGTCCAGTTGGTCGTCGATGGGTGAGGCGCAAGATTGCCACACGTAGGCAACGTTGCTAACGCCGCGTGCGCGCAAGACATCGACAATCCGGCGGTAAGCGGCCTGGTAGGTTTGGCGGTTTTGGTAACCGTCGTTCCAGCGACCGTCGAACTCGTAGCCGATGCGCAAGTACACGGCGGTGTCGGGGATGGCGAGAAAAAAGTCGGCGAGTTGGTTGATTTCGGCGTCGCGACCGCCGTTGGCCAATTGAGCTAAGCAGCCGCCACACCAGATGTTGCCGTTGTTGCCTTCGGCGATATTTAAACCAATTTGCAGGGTCGAGTTGGGAAAACCGACGCCCGCGTTGTAGGCGTTAAGCGGACCGCCGCCCCAGTCGACATCCACATTGTTGGGTTGGTCGTTGGTACTGAAACCCAGTGCGCCGTTGACAATGCCGTTGGCGCCGGAGTTGTTCATGATCTCGTAGAAGGCGACATAGGTCGTCACACCGGCGGGCGTGGGCATGCCGTTGGTTCCGGCGTATTGCGATACACTCAGCAAGTCCTGGCCGACAATCATTAAGGTGCGACCGTCGACGGGGGCCAGGTAACTGTCGCCGCCGCTAGGCGTTTCGCTGATGCGAACTTCGGCGCGATCACTGGCGACGGCGCCTTGGTTATCCGTGACGGTGAGGGTCACCGTGTAGGTGCCGGTGGCGCCATAGGCGTGTGATGGGTTGGCTTGGCTGCTGCTTTGCCCGTCGCCAAAGTCCCAGTGATAGCTGCTAATTGAGCCGTCGGGATCGGTTGAACCGGCGCTGCTAAAGCGAATGTTTTGGTTGGTTTCGCCGCTGTAGGGACCGCCTGCTTCGGCGCGTGGGTTTTGGTTGCCGCTTTGACCACGGAAACTTGCGCTGATCGTCACGCCGCTGTAGGCGCGGTAGGCGCGAACCCCGATGTGCCAGCGGCCGGCTTCAGGATTTTCCTGGCTGCAGGTTTCGTTGTTGCCGGATTGATACGGACGACAGCGGTATTGCGTTTTACTGGGTTTTTGATTGAAACGGGTATACAGGTCAGCATCACCGCTACCGCCTTGGATGGTGACGGTTAAGTTCTCGGCGCCTTGAGGTACATCGATGAAAAAACGTTCCCACTCGGCACCCGCCGCACTGACGCCGCTGACCGGCACTCCGTTTTGCAGTTCGCCGTCTTGGGGTGGTGGTGGCGGTGGCGGTTCGCCGCTATCGCCGTGTAAGTAACGCGTGCCGTCACCGAAGGTGGCTAGCCAATGGTTTAACACGCTGCCACGTGCTTCGACCCGTGAATCGCCCCACTCGGGTCCCCAGCCGTGGCTTGGCCAGTTGGAGTTGATGTAGGCCAAGAAACGTACGTCGTAGGTTTTTACAAAATTGTCGAGACGGTTCAGGTAGTCGATGAAACCGGCGTTACTGTTACTCGCCGGGGCTTGAACCGCTGCTTCGGCGACCATAATTGGTTTGCCGTGGCTCTGGGCGAATTTGACTGCTTGATCCAGGTTGGGATCGACCATTTGACCTTGGCAGTTAAAGGTGCCGTTTACTTCGATGCAAATGTCATTGTTAAAGACGGAAAAGGCAACCCAGTCGACGAACTGGTCGCCGGGATACAACCAACGTGTATCGTTAAAACCACGCACCGGGTGGTATACGAAGTCGACATTGTTGACACCGTTGACCACCCGTAAACGGTGCGCCACGTAGTTGAACGCATCGATGTAGGCGCCGCGATCAAGGTTGGCAATCGCGTCGGGGTTCTCGAAGACGTTGACACCGCTGTTGGCCATCCGGTTGAGCCAATCGATGACGTATTCATTGCCTTGATAGGCGAAGAGCAGCAGGCTCACTTCGTAACCAATCCTCAAGTAAAACTTGGTATTGGGGCGGCTCTTCATGGTAGCGGCAAAGCTGTCAATTTGCGCATCCCAGCGACCCGCGCTGACATCGTTCATGGCGTCCCAAATTGCATTGGGATTAAATTGGTCGCCGGTATTGTTGGTCATTTGACCGTAACCGCCGGCGAAGGTGTTGTCCTTAAAACTCAGCGCGACCAACGCGTGGTCGCCCAGTTGGTTTTGAATGACCCAATCGAGAAAGGCACTATTGGGATCATCGTCGCCTTGCTCGATACGACCGAGGTAGAAGGTGGCGTAGTGTGAGGAGCCTTGTGGCGTGAGCCCGGTTCCCTCTAGGTAACCGGTATACTCGTCTTGAAAGGTTTGTCCAACAATGAGACGGGTTTTGCCGGGTCCGGGATCGAATTGGGCGGCAAAACAAACAGACCAAAATGCGGTGGTCAGAAGCAAGAACGGCGAGATTCTCATGTCGCTCTCCATTAAAAATTGAATTAGGCACAGGCGTCGCCTGGCTTCGCAATCGCGAAGGACAAAATGATCCGACCGGACACAGCACGACCCTTTCGCCTTGCCTTGCCAAAGGACGGCGCGCGCTCCGGTGCGGATCACCCACTAACGTAATGAGTGGAAATATTCCGAGACACAGCGTTGCCAAGGCAACGCCGCGTGTCGCGGCGGGCGACCAGTTGGGGCCGGTCGCGGTACGAGGCCTGGATCGGGGTAGGCCTCGCGGCAGGGGAGGCGTTTGCCGGTAACGCCTCGTCGCGATCAATGAATGGATCAATGTCGCTATCCGTATCGGGATACGGAAAGGTTTGTGGCTCCGTAAGACCGTCGTCATCCAAAGCATGGTTGGTTCTGTAAAAAACGGAACCTGACGAAGGAAGGACGGGTAGGACGCCTTTAGGTATATCAAAAAAAACTTGTTAGCGTTAACAAGATGGTGGATTGGTGATTTTCACCATGCCGGGTGACCGGTTGCCGTTATCGGTCATGCTCGCCTTGTGTTTTGCGGTGTTTCGCTAAGTTGCTTCTCTTAGACGCACTTAGCTAATGATGATGGCAGCCTGAGTTGGCTGGCTTGCGCCGCAAATAGACGAAAAACCGATGACCTGGAACACAGAAATTTGCCGATGACGACGGCAAATGCCCTGCGACGGTCACACACGAAATGATTGTTTTGGAGGACCCCAAGTACGGCGGGTCGGTCGAATTGACCGTGTCACGAAAAATTGAAAACAGCCAGGAAATAGACGGTGTGCGTCGTGGCTCGCAACGGCGTCCGGTGCTGTTGCGATTACGGTTGTCTAGATGCAAGTGTGTCTAATAAGGCTTGTTAGTCATGTGTGAACAGACCCGAGATGAATAAAGGGAAGCGTGATGGAACCATGAATCGCCGGTTCAACAAAACACGGCGAGCCACACGAGATTGATTGAGTGAAAAACATGAAAAATGTTAGCGTTAACTTGAATTGAAACATGCCCGATTTTCTTTGTCAAACCTATTTCTTGAATTTTTGTCGATGCCGACGATCCTTACAGAGTATGTTTTGTTTTTGATATTTTAAATGGTTGAGATATTTGTGGTTATGGGTCTTGGTGGCAGGGGTTGGGATGGTGAGTCTGAATTAAATTTTCCTGCCTTGTGCTGGTTATCTTGCGCCGCTTGTATTTGGGGCGAGGGGTTTTTGTTAATTTGTTTTTTTCGGAAAAATACAGAGATGTGTAGGCTCTGTTGCCCATCGCAACGCAAATGGCGGGATACAATGTGACTCACCAACGCGACCTGTTGGGCTGCAACAGGCTGTCGCGAAACGCCCTGCGCTTTTTGAGGCGGCTTTGGCTTTCTTCAACCCCGCTCGTGCCGACGTCTAGCCGATTTGCGTCGACCCGCGGCACACAGGCACGGTGATAAGGTGCCGTCACGGATTGCAGCGCACGTCTGCTGTTGGTTAGGTTTTGGCTTTCGACGCGGGGGCGTCCGGGCGCGGCTCCCACAGCGGCAGAATAAGCCGCATCCCGCCCATACGGGTGGTTAGGTTGGCGACCAGCTCGCGGGCGAAGGGGTAAACGGTAAAGGGCGTATGGTGCGTGGCGTACAAGGCGAGAATTTCTTGATCGGGATCTTGTTCGTCGAGGTTGTATCTTGCCATCAGCTCGAAATCGATTTCGATTTCTTGTTCTTCCTCAACATCGCCGGTGATGTCGAAGCGCACAAAACAAAGCAGCTCTTGCTCGGTTTTCGCCCAGTGGTGTTCGCCGCTGATGCGGGGTTTCAGCACCAACCAGTCTTTTGTGGGCGGGTCAAAGAACGACTGGCGGCGTCGTTTGATCATGCTGTTGACCATCAAAACGTCGACGAGTTTGGCTTTGGTCGCCAGCCGGTTTAATTTGCTTCGGGTTTCCTTGGTTAGCATTACATCACCCGCTTCCCAGAAAAGTCTTCGTTGAGCGGCAACCATTGGTGCTTGATGGATTCGGGACCTGGCTCTTGCCAATCGGTTACGACTACGGGTGCGAGCTCTTGCACGAAACCAAATGGTTTCTTTGTGATCGGGGACAGCTTGAAAGCGACTTCTCGCTGCAGGTGGAACAGCACATTACCCAGGGTTTTGACCGTGATGTTGCGGCCTGGGGCCAGTAGCCGTGTGACATAGGTTTTGGATTTGCCGAGTCGGTCGGCCAGTTCTTTGCGGGTTAAGCCGTTTTCTTCAAGGGCTTTGAGGATTGCCTCTTGAGCCAGGCCGACGGCCAGTTCTTCATAAACGGCTTCGTCCTCGAACAATGGGTCGAAATCTAAGTGGGAAACTTCAATCATGATCACATTCCTTATCCTGGTGACTGTCATAGAAAAATTCGATGATGCTTTTTGCGCGTTCGACTTCCTTTTCCGGCCAAGTCCGGTCTTTTTTGATGAAGCCGTGGGTTAACACGAGATGTTCTTCGTCGTGAAAAAAACAAGCGATGCGAATTGGTTTGGGTTTGACGGCATACCAGATCTTTTTGTGGCGGTTTTTCTCCCGGATCCATGTATGAATGCCCTCTGTTTGAAGCGCTCCGGGTTGCGCAACGTGGGGCAGCGATCAAGTAACAGGAAAATGGACATTATCTTCTTAAGCGAATGCGGGGGAAGTGCTCTTAAGAACTCTTCCGATGGATAACCCTTGGGGGTTTTGGCGACGTAAACTCGGATTCTTTTGAGTTGTGGAATATGAAGCCGCTTCGCCAAAAGAATCTCCAAGGTAACGTGATGTTGGTTTACATAAATGTAAACTCCAGAGTTCTTGAGTGCAACAACAAAAAGCCGCCGAGTTAACTTTTTAGTTAACTCGGCGGCTTTTAAGGTGTCTGCTGGGTGGGCGCTCCATTCGCGCGGCTGGGTGCGTTTTTTACCCAGCCCTGTTTCCGGTGGCCGTGTTTTGTTTAAAAGGGTGCTTTTTCGTTAAATATCTGCGCCAAACGCTTGCCGTTCGTCGTGATGTTGAATTCGTCAATGACAAACGCCCGCCCCGCTTTGCCCAGCGCGATTTGATCATCTGGGTGGTCCATGGCATGGCGCAGGACCGCGTTTAAGCCGTCGGGATCACCGGAATGAATCAGGTAACCGGTGTTGCCGTTATCAATCAATTCGGCGATGCCGGCAATGCGTGTCGAAACGGTGGGGATCTCCATCGACATCGCTTCCATGAGCACGACGGGAACCCCTTCCGCGAACGAGGGCAAGCAAAACAGGTGTGCTTTTTTGAGTTCCGCCAGAACGCCGTCTTGAGGGAGTGGCCCGGTAAGGGTAACTTCCCCGTTGAGGTTGTGTTCGTCGATCATTTTTTGCAGCGCGTCGGCCTCGTCACCACCGCCAATCAGGCGACAGCGAAAATCGCGACCTTCTTTCTTAAGGGCGGCACAGGCCAAAATCAGCAAAGCCTGTCCTTTGGTCGGCGTTAGCCGGCCGGTGCAGACAATCGTGAAAATGTCGCTCCGTTCTTCGGGGAAAGGTTTGTAGCGGTCTGGATCAACCCCGCAGTGAACGATGGGGAAGCGATCAATTTGCTGGACGCCGACCAATCGCATTGCTTGACCGCGCGCAAAGTTGCTGATGCAAACGACAAACGCGGCGTTGCGGATTTTTTCGGGCAAATTAATCGCGTCGATGCGGTAGAACACGTCGGGGCCGTGGAGCGTGAAGCTGTAAGAGAAGCCAAAAGCCCGGCAGGCGTACATCGCAATCGAGGCTTCACTGCCACCGAAGTGAACGTGAACGTGCTTCAGGCCGCGTTTGCGCATTTGACGCGCGAGCATGGCGCCCTCAACAAAATGGAACAGGGCCCACAGCGAATCTTTCGGTCGCAGTTGTTGGAGTTTGAGTGCGTAGAACAGGCCGCCCAGGAACCCAAAGGGTTTGCGGATGAATTGGCTAAAACAAGCAACCAGGGCGGCGGCGACACCGGCCTGTTTCAAACAGTACGTTTTCTCGAGCTGTGTTTGTTCGAATTCCGTCCCGCCTGGCAACACTTTGCCAGGATTCATGGTAAAGGGATGCACCTCAATGCCTTGCGCTTCGATCTGTTCGATTTCGCGGTTGATAAAGGTGTGGGAAATTGCCGGGTACTGGCTACAAAAGTAGGCCATTGCTTTTTGGGCCATCGTTTGCCGTCCTTTGCTGGGGTCACTATTTAGCTTCACCGGATTCGTAGAGCGCGAGGTTGGGGATCCAGGGATGGTCGGGCACCTTTTTGCCGTAGTGGGTGACTTTCAGCGCCACCTTGATTTGGCGTAAGTGCATGGCCATGGCGTCGCTTTTGGCCTTGCCGGATTCCGATTGATCGCGGCGGTTTTTGAGCCAACGCAGGTAAAACCAGAAACGTTCGAGGCCGAGCATGAAAAAGGGGCCGATTTTTCCCCACCATTTGTAGTAGTACAGGCATTCGCCAAACAAACGCAGCAGGGTTAGCTGTTTGCCGACCCGTTCACCTTCATCCGCGTCGCTGCTACTGCCGCCGGCGGTGTGTTGCACCAACACTTGAGGCAAGATATGCACTTCTTGGCGACCTTCTTTGACGACCCGCTTGCACAGGTCCCATTCTTCAAAATAAAGGAAGAAAATGGGATCAAAACCCTTGAGTTGTTTGTTGAGGTCGGCGCGAATCAGCATGAAGGCGCCCACGACCCAATCGGTCTTTTTGGGGTGTGCGTGATCCCACCACGTATGGTCCATGCGGCCGAAGATGCGGCTGTTTTTGTATTTCCATTGCAGGCCGCTAAGCATAAAGAACTTGTCGAAGAGGGTAGGGAACATGCGTGCGGAGGGTTGCAGTTCATTGTCGTCATTGACGAAACGCGGGCCAACCAGGCCAACGTGCGGGTTGGCTTCCAGGTAGGCGACGCATTCGGCAATGGCGGTCGGCGGCGGATAGGCGTCGGGATTGAGAATGAGGTGGTAATCACCGCCGGCCGCTTCAAAACCCACGTTGTTGGCCGGACCGAAGCCCAGGTTTTTGCCCGGGCTGAGTAGGGTCACCTCGGGGAATTTTTCCGCCAGCAGTTCTTCGCTGCCGTCGCCGGGACTGTTGTTCACCACAAAGGTCTCAATGCCGCCTTCGTACTCGGTTTTGCGCAGTTCGGTAAGGCACTTCTCCAAAAAACGCGAACTTTTGTAGTTCACGATAATAACGGACACTTTTCCAGGCATTGGGACGATCCTCTTGCTTGCGTTGTGCGTTGATTAGGATGATTTTTCGACTTCTTTATTTTCGTCGTGGCGCTTGGTGCGAACCCAGCCGAGGGTGCGCTGTTTGACCAGCGAAGACACCACGATCCAGGTTTTCCAAACGATGTACCAAGGTAAGTAAAAAGCAATGCGCACCAAACCGCTGATGCTGCCGTATTTGAGTGAAGCCAAGCCGTAGTGAACCACCAACATGGCGAGGGTGGTCAGAGCGCCGATGCGGACCGGCCAGGTGCCGACAACGGCGGCAATAATAATTAGCATGGCCAGGGCGCTAACCGGCGGCATCACCACGTCCATGAAGGCCTCGAAAGCGGTGAGGTTGCCGCGAAAAGCTTTGCCCAACAAGCGACCGGCGTGCGCTTTGATCATTTGCATGCGGCCGCGTTCCCAGCGAACGCGCTGAGATTCAGCCTGCTTGGCGGTAATCGGCATTTGGGCCTTGACCCAGGCTTCGTCGATAAAGCGCACTTTAAAACCCGCGTCGAGCAGGCGCAGGTGGTATTCAAGGTCTTCGACGATGGAGTGGGCTAAATAAGGGACCTCGGTCAACACCTTGCGTGACAGGCAAAAGCCATTGCCGAAGATGCCGGATGAGATCCCAAACGGCGCTTTGCCGCGTGGACGCAGGCCGTTAAATGAACTGAGCGCGAATTCCATGGCCACGGTGCGCATGGTGTCGTTGGGGTTGAGCACGCCGTAAAAAAGTTGGGTTGCGGCAGCGCCGTCGTTGAGTGCATCACTGACTTTGCTCAGCGCTTGAGGATGCATTTCGGTATCGGCGTCAATTACCAAGAAGGCGTCCCAATCTTCGGCCAACAAGTTATTGAAGGCTTCGTTCAAGCCTTGGCCTTTACCGGGATTATCGGCGCGGACCAGAACGCGGGCACCGGCGCGTTCGGCCTTTTCGGCGGTGTCGTCGCTGCAGTTGTCGGCAATAACATAGATGCAATAAGCTTCGGCCGGGTAATCCTGTTGCCGGGCTTTGGTGACCGTGGTCTCGATCAGCAAGGTCTCGTTGTGGGCTGGAATCACCACGGCAATTTTTTTATGGGTTCCGTCTTTTTTACCGCGACGGTAAGGTAGCAGGGCGCCCAGCGCCAAAAAGGCCAGGTAGGCCGACGGAATTGCGGCCGCCGTCAACACCAACCAGCCGGTGATTTCTCGTATCAGGTACAGCCATTCATCCATAGAGCAACGTCTTCCTTCGTGACGAAAACACGCGATTCAGCCGGGGTTGGTCAACCCTCAAAATTCTGAAAATCGAAGCATCTCGGCGATAGCGCCAAATTAGCACGATCATCGACCGGGAGCAACCCAATCGGTTCAGGACAAGCACGGCCCGCGTCGCCCGCGCAGCGCGCTTGAACACACCGATCTTGGCCCACGGACGGAATTGTCGCAAACTTACAGCAACACTGCGCAAAACGAGGACCTCATGACCCAACAGCCGCCGCACTCGCCTGACTGCCACACCGCTTTGAAAGCGCTGCAGTCGCGTCGCTTATTTGAAACCTACAGCGACTTCGTTGAAAAGAAGGCCTATCGTGCGACCTGTGATTACTTTTTCGGTGAGGTCTACAACACCGACGATACCGAGGCGCGTGATCATGCCTTCGCCCAGTTCACCGCCAAAATTGCCAAGGTTCTCGGCGGTGACATCGTTCGCTGTTTGCGCCTGATGATTCGGCTGCAGCGGCTTACCCTCGATTTAGATTTAGCCTGTGTCGCCACGCTCGCGGCGCAGGGGGCGGGTGCCGACTTTGATCTAGCAGCCTATGAGCAGGCCTATCGCGATATGGATCGTTACCAGGAGCGCCGGGAACAAATCGAATTGACCCTGACGTGTTTGACGCTTGCGCACCGCATTTTCCGGCGCTTTGGGATCGGCACCGGCTTGTACGCGCTACACGAATTTCACCGGATGCGCGGCGACGATTTAATCACCGGATTCCTTTGGCGTGGTTACCAAGCCCTGCATCGCTTGCCCAACATCCAACCCTTGGCCGATGCCGTGCAACGCCGCGAAACCAGTCGTCTTCAGCGCATATTTGAAAAGGCGGCATCTTAGGGTTCGGTCTCTTCCTCCTGAGGTAACACGGGCAAGGGAAAAGGTTCTTTTAAGCCAAACGCGAGCGGGACTTCGAACTGGGTCAAGGGGGCGATATCGCCGTTGCGCGAATGCCACCATAGTTCTTGGCGGATCCAGCGATTCTGTTTTTCTTCCGGCCAGACGAAGCGCAACAGCCCAAAATTATTGCGGCCGACAATGTCGCGACCTTGGGGTTCAAGTAGCTCGGGATAGGGGCGGTTGTGGCGTTCTGGTGTGGGCCGGTGCCCGCCGAGGAAGTCGATGCGGTAACGCCAATCGGGTAGGGGGTCCACGTGGACCTCGCGCGGCAGGTTCTCCAGGTTGAGCAGTGGCGGTTCGGCTTTGGGACTGCGCGAACGCAGGCGTTGAACCAGCGCCTTGATGCGGCCGCGCCATGAGGTATGCCTAAAACGGGGGCGTTCGTGCCAACCCGCCCACGCGTAAACCCAGGGGAGTGGTGGCCAGTAACCGCGTTCGTGAAACAGTTCGGTGAACTTGTTTTTGTTGCGAAACGAGCTGCTGGTTAAGTGGGCCATGACGGTTTCGTGGCGTTTGTCGGGCTGAGCGGGATCGGTGCCAAATGGTCGTGGTCCGGCGTAGTGAATCCGTGCACAAAATCCGTAGTGGACGTCGCCGCTCAAAATGGCGAGCGCGTGCTGGTCGCCTTCCTGGTAGACGTTGGCGGCGAGTTTCCCCAGCAGCCGTTCAAAGGCTTCGGTCTGGGCTTCCCACGAATCCCCGTAATCGCTGTCGTACACGGAGCCGATGCGCGCCACAATCCGACTAAACCAGGCGGTGTGGGGTAAATCGATAACGTTGGTCGGCGCCACCACCAGCACAATTTCACTTTGGGGTCGCGCCGGGGTATCGAGCTGTGACCAGCCATGGCCGCTCAGGAGATCGGGAATGTCGATGTCGCGCTTGCCGGGGAATCCGCGCCAGGTACGTGTGTCCAACATCCAAATCTCGTGGCTGGGTCCGTAGATGCGGAAATCCCAGCGACAGGTACGCGTGGGGTCGCGATCCATGTTGGCAAGGCGCGCGCCGGCCGTGGGAATGCCGACCAGCGCCTGTATCGCTTGGGTGTGGTCCCCCGAATAACCGCTTGCAACCCAATCGCGTGTGGCTTTGAGCAGATCGGCGCAGGCCCCTTGCGCAAAACGATCCGGTGTATTGCCCCAGCCTTGGCAAAAAGCATAAGCCGCCAGACCATTGCCCAAAACGCGTCGCGCCAAAGCGTCGGCCGCCGTGCGTTCGGTCCACTCGCGGTTGAGGTTCCAGTCATCGGTAATTTCATGATCGTCAAACATCATGTAGGAGGCAATATTGGCCAAAGCTCGCCGCACCTGGGCCAAGCCGGCGCGCAAAGACACGATTTGTGCACGCTGTTGCTCAAAAAGGGCGGCTTTTTTGGGGCGCATGTTGCCGTGAACCTGGTCGAGCGTTGGGATGACGTCGGGCCAAAGTTGTGGCGCCCACATCAGGAGGTACATCGCGAGGTATTCGCGCAGGTAAAAAAGGTGATTGCGCGCAAAGGCACTGGTGAACCCGTGTTTTTTTGCGAGCTTGCCGCGTTTCCCAATCTTGAGTCGCTGGGGCGGCGGTGCGCCTGGCAGGGTCTCTTCCGCGCCGCATAAATCGCGCGCAACGCGGTCGATAATCATTGCCAGGCAATCACTGACATCGTCCGCATAGATCTGGTCCCCTAGCAGCAGTAACTGTTGTGGACGACGGGTCGGTTGTTCGACTTGTTCGGCCAGCATGCGATCGAGCCCGGCGAGCGCGTCGTGCCCGTCGCCGTGGGATTTGCGGCACGATCCGTAAACAATGCCGAGGTCGGCCACGCCGGCGGCGGGTAGGACCAGGCTGGGCGAGGGGAGCGGTGGGTAGCAAAGTCCGGCAAAATCGTCGACGGCCTCGGCTAATTCGATCGTTTGACCACCAACCTCGTCCGTGAAACTCAAGTCGTAGAGGTAGGTTACGCCTGCACGCAGTGGGGCTTCGAGGGACCGCGCCTGGATACAGGCCATGTGGAGTGATGGGCCAAGCGCCGTGGTGTGCGCGCTCCCCTGTGCGGTCGTTTCTCCGTGGGCGGTGAGTGTCAGGGTAATGCGGCATGCCGCCTTGGTGGCAACCCACACGGCCACGGCCTCGGGCCCACAGGCCCGTACCATCGGACCACACAGGACCAAGGGCAGGTTTTCCAGCGATTGACTTGGATAAGACGGCATAAAAAAAGAAACCCGTTGCGTAGGAATGAGGCCGATGCTGCTAACACCGGCGGAGGGCGGTGGACTAGCCACGCGTTTAAGTCGTTGGAAAGCAGAGGATTCGGATACGGAAAGGCGAACGGACGGGGCGCGACGGGCCCATTATAGCGAACTCCATGTTGGGTCGCGTGGAAGGAACGCGGAAAAAAATCGTAACTAACGGGGGCTGCCGGCGACCCTGCCGCCCGCCGCGAGGCAAGGGCCGACGGTACGGCATAAAGTGAGATGGCGTAATGGCGTGTTTTTGTCGTCGAATAGACTGATTTTTTTTGTTCGGGCGGTCTTTTTCGTCGTTGGTGAATTTCTGAGTGAGTTGTCGGTGTGGTAAATAGAATTTTGGTTAAATTGTTTGAAGTAATGAGGATGTGGGTTTGTTAAGCCTGTGTTGGCAGCGTCTTTACGCTAGCTGATGGTTTTTTCCTCGAAATGTGGTAAGATCCCGGCGTTTTCATAAATAATTCAAACGCCCCGGTGGGCGACCGTCTCTAAACTGATGCGTTTTACCCACCCCACAATAAAAAAGTAAAAAAAAAATAAACTTTTTAGGTGAGATGGGAGTTTGGATCTTTACAAGCAAAAAGCTCTTCCAGGATCTCCGTGCATTGATGTGTATCAAACTCCTAAACTCCGAACATGCAGCAACAATGACCGCGTCTTCACGATGGTCGCGCGTTTGGTTTTTTGGAATGAACCGTGCCTTTCTGGAAAAGTTCGTCGGATTCTCGGGTCGAGATTCAATGATTGGTCGACACGAATGAATCTGCCTGAATCGGAATGTTGTGCAACAAACACGCAAGGGTGATTCGAGGTAGGGTGCCTCGAAATGCAGTTTGTTGAAGTTCTTATTTTCGCAATTGGGTAAATTTTTATACAGTGAGGGTTGTACGCGTATCGGTTGTCGGTACGGCCAGCCTTCTTATGCCTAAATCCCAGCGAAACGCCGGTTCAGGAGCGGAAATGCGAACACCATTTCCGTTTGCGATGAGATCGAACCTGATAGCCTTGGAAAAAACAAAGAGGAGGACTTTTTTATGAGTCTGACCGCGAAAAATGATTGGAGAAGCTGGGTCTTCGTTTTGTTCGCCTTCGTAAGCGCAACCGCGTTTGCCGGTGACAACACCCACGGTTTCTTGCAGGGTAATGTCTCCAGCCCCGACGGCGGGCAACTGCCCGGCGTTGTTGTCGCTATTGAAAACCAACAAACGGGTCTCAACCGCAGCATGGCCACCAACGAACGTGGCGATTACCGTTTTCCCGGCTTGCCGGTAGGGAACTACACGGTAACGGCGACTTTGACCGGTTTCCAAACCGCCAAAAAAGGCGACATCTACGTCGGCATTGGCGACAAAACTACTTTGAACCTGGTTCTGAAACCTGGTGATGTTTCTGAAGTCATCACCGTTACCGCCGAAGAGTCGGTTGTCGATACCAGCTCCACCACTTTCGGTTTGAACGTCCGTACCGCCGAATTGGTCGAACGCGTTCCTGTTGTTCGCGACCAAACGGCGATTGCCCTGTTGGCCCCAGGCTCAACCGAAGGCGACGAATCTTTTGAAACGGAAAACTTCCACGGCGGCCAGAAGCTGGCTTCCTTGGGCGGTTCTTCTGTTGCAGAGAACGCTTACCTGGTTAACGGCCTCAACACCACCAACTTCCGTAACGGCTTGGGCGGCAGCACCGTTCCTTTCGAATTCTTGGAAGAACTGCAGGTTAAAACCGGTGGTTACCAAGCTGAGTTCGGTCGTTCCACCGGCGGTGTTATCAACACCGTTACCAAATCCGGTACCAACGATCTGCACTACGGTTTGACCTTCTTCTGGGAACCCGAAGCTTTGGGCAGCCAAAGTCCGGACACCTACCAGCGCACCAACAGTGCTGAAGAACGCGACATCACCGACTTGAACCTCTACGTCAGTGGCCCCATCGTGAAAGACAAAGCGTTTTTCTACCTGCTGTACAACCCTCGTCGTACCGAAACCCAAGACACACGCGTTGACCAAGACCGTGCCTACGAGTCAGATGACGCCTTCTGGGGTGCCAAGTTTGACTGGCACATGACCTCCGAGCACGCGCTTGAAGTGACCGTTTTCTCCGACCAACAGGATCGCGAGCAAACCAACTTCGATTTCTCTCGCGGTGTCGGCCGTGCCGACTTTGCCGGTAACGCGACCCACTCTCGTGGTGGCGATAACATCATCGCTAAGTACACCGGTACCATTTCACCGACCTTCTTCGTTTCTGCACAATACGGCATCAACAAATTCGACCGTACCAGTAGCTCGCCTCTGGACGCCAACCCCCGCATCACCGACCGTCGTACCGGCACCAACTTGAACCTGGGTAACTGGGTTAACTCTTCTGTTGCCATCGCCGACGACGAGCGCGAAGCAATCCGTATCGACTTCGATTGGTATGCCGGGAACCACAGCATCCGTGCCGGTTTCGACTACGAAACCAACACTTCTAACAACGACGAACGTTATTCCGGTGACATCTGGTGGCGTTACGAGTTGGCCGGTGACGGCAACGACTTCGGCGTTCCTAGCGGCACTGAAGTTGTTCGCGAGCGCGTTTTCCGTAACGGCGGTGCCTTCGAAGTAGAAACCACCGCACTCTACGTTCAAGATAGCTGGCAGCTCAACCCCAACATGACCTTGAACTTGGGTCTGCGTAACGAAACCTTCAACAACCTCAACGCTGAGGGTGCTTCTTTCATCAAAGTAACCAACCAGTTGGCGCCACGCATCGGCTTCATCTACGACCCCAAAGGCGATAGCACTTCTAAAATCTACGCCAACTTCGGTCGTTACTACCTGCCCATCGCTTCCAACACCAACATTCGTATGTCCGGCGCAGAATTCTTCACCGAAGAATACTACGTGCTGCAAAGCATCAACGGCGACGACTCTCCCGTTAAAGGCGACTTGTTGCAAGCGTCTGTTTTCGGCGACGGTACCGTTCCCGATACCTCTGAGATCCTCGATACGTCTGTTGAACCCATGTACCAAGACGAATTCGTTTTGGGTTACGAAACCCAAGTCAGTGAAAACTGGGCCGTGGGTGTTCGCGGTGTTCACCGTACCCTCGGTGAAGCGATTGAAGATATCGCGGTTGACGCCGCGCTTAACCGCTACGTTGAAGCCAACTACGGCATCAGCGACTTCGCCGGTGGTTTCGACTACTACATCCTGACTAACCCTGGCACCGACGTCACCTTCTCCACCGATGTTGACGGCGACGGTGTTTTCGAAGAAATTACGCTGGCCGCCGATGATTTGGGTTACCCCAAAGCTGAACGTGACTACTACGCGGTCGAATTCACCTTCCAACGTGCTTGGGCCGACAACTGGATGGTCCAAGGTTCTTACACCTGGTCGCACTCCTACGGTAACTACGAAGGCTGGGTCCGTTCCGATAACGGTCAAGATGATGCCGGTATCACCACCAACTTTGACCAACCTGGTCTGTTGGACGGTGCCGGTGGTAATCTGCCGAACGACCGTCGTCACAACTTCAAGATCTTCGGTGCTTACGGTTTCGACAACGGCTTGTCTTTGGGCGCCAACTTGAGCATCCGCTCCGGTCGTCCTCAAAACGCTTTCGGCGTTCACCCCACCGATGAGTTTGCTGCGCTTTACGGCCAGGAAAGCTTCTACGTTGACGGTGTTCTGCAACCGCGCGGTAGCTTGGGCACCACCCCAACCATTACCCGTTTCGACGCCAGCGCACAATACCCCTTCGTGATCGGCAATGGCCAAATCAACCTGCGCATGGACATCTTCAACGTCTTCGACTTTGATGAAGTCACGCAAATCAACGAATTCGCTGAAGAAGACAACGGTTCTCCAGACCCCAACTACGGTCTGCCTGAGTACTACCAAACGCCTCGCAGCGTTCGCTTCAGCGCCCAATTGCGCTTCTAAGCGTTTGATTTGAGCCACACACCTTGGTGCGTGGTTCCAATCGAGAAAGCCGGTCCTTCGGGGCCGGTTTTTTTATTTTTAGGCTCCTTGTGCCACCCCGCTTGGCCCGGTTCGGCGTTTTGTTTGGCCTGGCGAAGGGCGCCGGCTTCGAAATAAGACCGCACAGGTACATTTGCCTAGCGGCCTGCCGTCAACTTTTGGTCCTGGTCGGTTGGCGCGCGCTGGTGGCGGTGTTGGCCAGGCTGGATCGAAAAGAAGCGAAACGACTTTTTGGTGGAGCCGATACCTGCGACAAGCAGGTCGCGCGGCTGACGAAAACGGGTGTGTGCGCTACGCCGCCACCACGGTGGTTTCCGAAGCATCTGTTGAGGCCTTCTTTGCCCGGCTTAGACATCATAAGATCTACCTCGCGGTACCTGGCGAGCGGCTTGGCTTTTAGTACCGGTCGTATCGAAAAGCGGGGCCTCCACGCTTTTTTGCTTGTGTCTCGAATGCTGTTCTATGTTGTTTGAAGAACCTTTTCATTTCGGCCCCGCTTGGCAGCGCTATCCTGCTGTTCACGCGGTTTCGGGGCCTGGGTTCAATCAACGGCCTTGGGCGGGGGGATCCTATGGAACAGATGATTTTGGACGGTGTGCGTCAGTTCATGACACGGATTCCGTTTAACCAGTTGCTGGGTGTGCGTTTGGAGAGCTTGGAAATGGACCGAGTCGCCCTCAAAATACCCATGCGCGATGAGCTGGTTGGCAATTTTCTGCACGGGATTTTGCATGGCGGCGTGATCACGTCGGTTCTCGATGTTGCCGGTGGTTGTGTGGCGCTAACCGGTGCCTTTAGCCGCATTGAGGGTGAACCAACTAAGGAACAAATGGCGGCCATTTCCAAATTAGGTACGATTGATTTGCGCGTTGATTTTTTGCGACCGGGACGCGGTGAATGGTTTGTCGCCACCGCTACCCCTCTGCGAACCGGAAACAAGGTTGCCGTGACCCGTATGGAGTTTCACAACGATCAAGGTGAACTTTTGGCGGTCGGTACCGGAACTTATCTCTGTGGTTAAATTTTTCTAAAAACATATTGTTGGTCTTGTGGAATATTGTTTCGTGAAAAACTAGCGCTGTGCGCTGGGATGGCTTATGATGTTGTCTTGTTGACGACTTTGAGTCGCTATACGGTTTGGGTGCCAATGTATTTTTGAAGGATCGAACGACCGATCCTGGCTTGCTCAAACGAACATTTTTACTGGTGGATGGTGCCCGATTTTGCGCGTTGGATGTTAGCGGGGCGAAATCATTGTTACCGTTACCCGCACCTGCGAAGGTGCGCTACCCCCGAAAAATCTAACCTAAGCAGTCTGAATCGACTGAAATATGAAAAGAACCTGAACACGGTGGCTGTCCATGGTTGTGGAGCCTTGTCGGCCAAGGTGAATCGGTATGACGCCGTCACTACGCCGGTCGCGATGTGCGTGTGTGGGTTGATGAGGCAGAGTATGGACCTAGAAGCATTAGAGCAGCGCTATCCCGAGATGGCGCCGATTGACCGGACACCGACCTTGTTTACCATTAACACCTTCGGCCTGTCCCTTTACGGCAACCGTGACTTCGACGTTGAATCCGGTACCCATGTCAAGACGCACTTCGTGGTGGCGTTGATGATTCCGATTATTGCGCTGGGCGCCTATCGCGTTGTAGACGACCCTTACGGGTCCGGCTGGTTCTTTGTGGGTAAGCACCCCTTGTCGAAAATGGCCAAGTTCTGGAATTTGTTGGTGCTGTTTTTGGTTTGCGGTTTGTTGGGAGGGGTTGCGGTCGATGCTTATCGAAACGATCCAAGTCGGCTTGCCGCCAACGGCTTAGCGGCGGCAAAGCAACATGTGATCGAGGGTGACTGGCGGCTCGCCACTGATGCTTACCTGGATCTTTACCGGCGGTACCCAACGCGTTTCAACGTGGCGGCGCATACCGGTGAATCATTCAACCACATTCTGACAAACGTGCTACCTTCGCTCGAGACGCGCGAAGCCTTGGTGTTGTTGAACAACATGTTGGAAGCAAAAGCGTTGATGGATAAGGATATGCTGGTTCAGCAAGGCACACACGTCGCAGCACAGTTGCGTGAAACGGACCCGGCTGCGGCGTATCGCTTGGTTGTTCGTTTGCGCGTTGGCAATATGCAAGAACCCACCTTAAAAGTGCTGGAACACGAGATTTTGCTGGATTGGAATCAGACAGACCCGACCGCGTTGCAGCCGGCGCTGTTGCTCGCCCAAGAGGCCGAGGCGGCGGGTGATCGAAGCCGTTGCCGCGCCTTGCTGGTCGCGGCCGAAGCCAATTTGGGTGAAAGCGAAGGTGCGCGTATTTTGGCGCAAATTTACTTGGAAGAAGCCCATTATCAGGCCGCTTTTCCTTTGTTGGATCGCTATGTGACGCCGCGCCTGAAATCGGCGCAAGACGCTGTGGCCGATTACAATGCCGCTTGGAACAGTTTTAGCGAGGATGCGTTGAATCGGCTGCGCCAGGGGCGCGGTTCACAAGCTTTTTACGATGCTTGGGAAAACGCCGACGAAGTGACCCAACAACAGATGATCAACAAACACCTGGCGCTCAAAAGCGAGAAACACGTCGGTTTGATGCTTGCACGCAAGCGGATGGAAGAAGCCAATCAGATCGTGCCTTTGGCCCTTGAGTTAGGTGCGCTGCAATTAGAGGCCGCAAAATCGGAACAAGGCGAACAACGCATCGTCTTGCTCAAGCAAGCGGAACGCACGTTTGTGTCGCTCGGTGGTTTTGTCGGAGAAGATGATTTCTATCGCCTGTTTTTGGGCCAAATCAAATATCGGTTGGGTTACGAAGACGAAGGCCGAAGCATCTTAGAGTCCGTATTGCGCGATGGTGAACGAAGCGATTCTTCTCTGTTGATGGTTGCTGCCACCGCTCGTGAGATCGGCGACGATAGCTGGGCCCGCGTTTTGGCCGAAGAAGCATATGACAAAGCCGTCGTCAAAAGTACGGCTTATGAGGCGGCCTCTTTTCGTTCGCTGGTGGCGACCGATGGCGAGGATCGCCTTCATTGGCTCAACTTGTCCGATCCAAACAACCCTGAGGTGGTTATTTCCCTGAATGAAGCCAGAGGCCAACAAGCCGCCGCCGCCGGCAATACCGATCAGGCGCGAGCCTTCTTCCAGAAGGCGTTGAAGGGATACGAGGGCACCGTTGCGTCGGCTGAAACATGCAACAATGAATCGCTTGTGTGGTACGCGCTTTTTCGCCTTGACGGCGATCTCAAACATCTCGAAAAATCGGTGGCGCTGATGGACCAAGCAACACGACTCAACCCATCCCACCCGATTTTGATGCAAAATGCCGCTTCGAGTCTGATGGAATTGGGTTTGGTTCGATTGCTCGAAAAACAGGTCGACATCACGTCCATGAATCGTTCGCCCGATATCTTAGATCTCTACATTCTGGTGCACGACCGGGTCTCGCTGCACCGGTTGCGCGCCAGTGTCCGCGAAAGTGAGCCAATCACCCGAGCGGTGCGGCTTTTGGAGCGGGCGATGATGATGGCGCCCAAAAGCACCGACATCTACGATCGCCTTGACTCATACTATTTGTTCCTCCATGACGGAGAAAACCTGGCGCGATTACACGAGGGGGCGACGCTGGTATCGCCCGATGTCAGCAACGCTATCGAGACGGTAAATAACATTGTTCGCAACGGCTATCCTGAAACTGCCGAGGCTGGGTTGATGCAGAAAATAGACATGTTAGAAGCGGCTTTGCAAAACCAAAAGGATACAAAGGTTTTGACCGAGACCTGGGTTCGCTGTGAGTTGGCTGGTTTTCTTGCCCGTCGTCCGTCCCACCAACCTGCCGAAAGTTCGCTTCAAAAGGTGTTGGCACTGGTTAATACGGCCCATGCGACCCATCCCTCGTTGGAGACCGCGCAAGCCTTGCGCAACACCCATTTTTTGCTAGCGCATCAGCGCCTACTTGCCGAGAGACCCGCCTACGCCGCCTTGGTGCAGGAGAGCCACGGCATGATTAGCCCGCGTACCTTGATTTGTGCGCTTTTGGTGTCTGATCACAGCCTGCGTGCTGCTTTGGTGGCGGACCCCGACATTCTAGCGGCGAGTCGACTCGACCAATTCATCTTTGCAACATGGCCGGATCGTGTTTCTTGGTCGGGTTGGGCCGCTCTGGCGGGGACTCAAGCGGAAATCGCCGAGACGGTGCGTCGGACTGTGGGTGAGGATCCCGTGCTTGCGGCCCACCTGGCTTTGATGACGCAAATCAATCCGACCCATCCTGAATTTGTGATGCGCGCTTACGTTGCCGCCCAGGGGGCGGGCAAAACAAAGGGTGAGGCCGTCCTCGCGCGTGCTCGCGAACAGCAAATTGTCGTGCCCCTTTTGTAGCAGCGCCGCCGCATAGAAACCATGAACCGACCGATCTCAGAATGTGAGGGCGGTCGGTTTTTTTTGCGAGAGGAACGCGTAGCAGCGGGTAAGCGGGTTAGGATAGGGTATCGCCACAACCACAGATGGTTACCGGGAGCCGTCCATGCCGCCCGACTCGCCCAATACCGATGAAACGTTTTTTACGTTGGAGGATGACCTGGAGATCCTGCTGGCATTGCTGCACGAGCTACTGTCACACCAGGCCAAAGGATACAAGGAGTACGACTTACTGAAGCGTTTGTCGTTAGCAGGTTTGTCTTATTTTAAAGGCTCGTTGAATGATGAGTTGGTCATGTTTCGGCAGCACTTTCTGCTGTTTCATTTACTGTACCTTTTACGTGATCGATTGATCGCCGATCAAAGCCACGATTTGCAAATCCACTGCCTTGATATTCGTCTGATTCCTTATCGCCGCTGCGAACGCGGTGAGCAAGCACTTCAGGTCAAGGACCACCTTCGTGCCTATTATCTCGATTGGTCCAACTGTCGCGATACCAGCCGCCAGGATGTCATTGACATGATTCGCGGTTTCCACAAAGCGATCTTTACCGGGCAAGATCGTCAACGGGCCCGTGAGGTGTTTGGCTTGCCCGCCCATGCAGATCGACGTTCCGTCAAGAAGCGCTTTCGCGAGTTGGTGCGCCGCCATCATCCTGATTTTGGCGGAGACGCCGAACAATTTCGTCGCGTGATGAAGGCGGCCCGCATCCTATTGCCTGCACCGGGGTCTCTGAAATAAATTTGTTTAACGATCAAGAAACAAAGGGTTTGCCGATTTTTTTGGCGGCTCGTGTAAGGATTTTACCAACAGGCCGACTAGCTGGCTGTAGATGGGGTGCAAAGAAATTTTATTTTTTTTGGCCCGTTTTGGAAATCCATTCACGCCTGGGTTTCTGGGTTTACCCACATCGCACACATGTCGGCTTTCGATCTGTGAAAGCCGGTCACGGACGGTTGCCGTCGGAATCACCCGCCGACTTGCCGCCGACTCTTGCCAATGACGGGTGCAATGTGGGTTCACGCCGCACTGATGCTTGATTGGAACTCATGGGGGAATTTTGAAAAACATTTTATTGTGTCTGGTATTAGCACTGACGACCGTATCTTCATTCGCTATGGAGAAGGTACAACTTATCGAAAACGGCGAAGCGCCGCAGGGCAAAGCAAAAACACTGAAGTTCACCGAGGAACTTCGTTTAACCGCCGATCAGGGCGATGACTATATTTGGGTCGGCCCCACTTGCCAAGTCGTACCCGACTACAAGGGAAACCTTTACGTTTTAGACACTCGTGAAAAACGTGTTTTGGCCTTTGATGCAAACGGGAAATTCGTGCGTGTCGTCGGCAAGCAAGGCCCTGGTCCTGGTGAATTTCAGGTTCCCCAAAGCCTTCAGATCTTTCCCGACGGGACCGGCATTGTTCAAGAACTCGTCGGCCCCACTGTCACCGTCAATCACTTTGACGAAAGCATGAACTACAAGGATCGCAAACAAACAACCAGCATGACCGGCCTGTTACAAGGTGTTGTTTATGCGCCCAGTAAAAAGGTTATGTGGGCCAATAAAATCAATGTCGACATGGCTCAAGGGAAAATGTTGACGGATACTGGTTTATTGGATGCCGATGCCAAAGCCTTGATCAAGGTGGCCCATTACGAAATGATGGCCATGAACCCCGGCCGTGTTACCGACCCCGAGTTTTGGGTTGAGTTTATGTCCGAACAATTTCGCATTGGTTTGCACGGATTGGCCGGCATGGGTGCTTTTGATCAAGAGGGCAATCTCTACACCGCGATTAACGGTAAGTACCACATCACCAAATACGACACCAATCAGCAGAAAACCATGGAAATCAGCCGCAAGTACAAGCCAGTGGCTTACACCGAAGAGCAGGTGATGGCTTTAGCGGAACCCGTTTACGAAATGTTGGTGGGTAACTTGCCGCCTCAGTTGGCCCAAATCATTACGCCCAACGTGCTGGAGCGGGCCATTAAAAAGGCTGAGCCGCCATCCGTGAAGCCGCCGGTTAACGGTATGAAAGTCATGGAAGATGGGACCTTGTTGGTGTTGTTTGATTCCGACCTGAAAACCGGTAAAGAAAAAGTCGATATCTTCAGCAAACAAGGTCAATACCTTGGTCAGGTCACCTTGAACAACTTGGCCTTTGGCCGCATGGTTTTCCGTAACGGGAAAGCCTACACCATGGAAACCGTCGACGGCGAAAATGAATTGGTTCGCTTCAGTGTTTCCTTGGTGAATGCCAAGTAACGTTCCCGAGACCTTTTTGGATCATATATATAATGTAAGGAAGAAGCGGCGCCAGGTGCGCCGCTTTTATTATTTCTTCTTTTTTAACTTAAGGGTGTAACCCCAACCGCTGGCTTGAATGCCTTTGGCTTCCAGGGAAGCCGCGTATTTGCACAGCGTTTTAAAAGCTGAGGCGACCGGTTTCATCACTTCGGGCGTGACCGCCGTCGTGGGTTCGATCAGTTCGATTTCCACCAGTTTATCGGCGGGAATGGGCTCAGCTTCTTTGTATTTTGGCTGTTCAGCCGGGGCCGGCGTGGCTTCCGCCTTGGCGGCTGCTTGTTCTTCAGGTTGTGACGGGGTTTCGCTCATGGTTTTCTCCCTTTTTCGTTCAGTGAATGAGCCGAAGCGTTGCTTGAGGCAATCACCAAATGGTTGGTTGCATCAAACCGCGGCGCGTTGCGTTTGGCGGTTGGGAAGAACCACAACGACGCGCTGATTTTCGGCGGACACGACAGTTCTCGCAATTCTACCCGAGCCGCTCGTTAAAGTAACCCCCCTAGTGTTGGGCATCCGACGACCCTACCAAGGTTGTTTGGGACGGTCTTTGCCGAAACGGGTCAAGATTGATTCAAAGGCCAGGTTCACCTGGTGTTTGAGAATGTAAATAATGAACTCAGTTGCCGTACTGGAAACCTCAAGCACGTTAATCCCCTGCATGGCCACCATCTGCAACATGGCGTGCAACACGCCCGGCACTTCAAGGAACTTTTCGTTAAATTTCACACCGACCGAGGCCAAATCGCGGTGGATGTGGCGCAACGAGTCGCGCATCGTATCGCGCGCCACCTCAAAGTGATCCTTTTCCAAAATGCTGGTGATTTCGCTGATACCCTCGGTAATCGTCATAAAACCGCCGCGTTTGCGGATGGCGTTGTATACCTCATTTAAATCACTGTGAGCTTGGGCTGATTTGGCGACCGTAAACGAAATCAAGTCGGTGTGGATGTTGATTTTGTCGATGTAAAAATCGGCAAGCGGGGTTGGTGCGAGCTGTTGTTTGCGACGTTTAATGCGCGACAGGTTCATTTGAATCGCCGAAACCTGAACCTCTTTGAGCGTGCGTGCCTCAATCACCGGCTGGAGGAAACGCGCTAACTGCGACAGGTTGAGCAGGTCGTGGTGGAGGCCGAATGCCAGGAAGTCATTGGTTTGGATCAGTTCTTCAATGGCGTCGTTGATGCGGATCACGGCGTCCTCCTGGTGTGACAAAATCGAGAAAGTTTATATTTTAAACAACCTTGTTTGAATTTTGACTTTTTTCTATAAAAAATTCCTTTCTTTTTCGACCGTTGTTAGATTGCTCTTCAAGCTAGTCGGCCTGAGCCGGCAAAACTTCACAAGCGAGAGGTAGTTGACATGACAACGACAGCAACAGTTTTGGAATGTGTTGTTTGCGGTGGTGACGTCGAACTCGAGGGCGGCACCTTACAAGGCGAACTGATCGATTGCGCCGATTGCGGCAGCGAATTGGAAGTGGCTTCAGTGGCACCCTTCACGCTGCGTGAAGCACCGCAAGAAGCGGAAGATTGGGGCCAGTAAGGCCGGGTGTGTGAGGCCGCCTCAGCGGCCGTGACTTTTAGAATGGAGTGACGTTTTCGATGCGTGTAGGTTTGTTACATTCAGTAGTTCGCAAAGAGGAAAAAGCGTTGGTGCAGGCCTTTGAGAACCTGCCAGGCGTATCTTTGACGCTCATTGACGATCGTCAACTGGTGTTTCAGCCAGGTCGAAAACCCGTCGAGGTTGACGTTTTGTTGGCTCGGAGTTTGAGCCACTCGCGCAACCTCTACGCCGTACGTTTGTTTGAGGCGGCCGGTGTGCCGTGCATCAACAGCGCCGAGGTGATTGACCTTTGCGGCGACAAACTGCGCACCTCGTTGGCGCTGGAAGCCCACGGTGTGCCGCAACCCGAGTTGCGCTGCGCCTTCACCGAAGAAACTGCATTGCAAGCGGTCGAAGAAATCGGTTATCCCGCCGTGTTGAAGCCGGTTTCCGGTTCATGGGGTCGGTTAATTGCCAAGGTCAACGACCGCGAAGCGGCCGAATCGATCATTGAGCACAAAGCGACCTTGGGATCCTACCAACACAGCATTTTTTATATTCAAGAATACGTTGAAAAACAGGGCCGCGACATTCGCGCCTTTGTCGTCGGCGACCGCTGTATCGCCGCTATATACCGTACCAGTGCCCACTGGAAAACCAACACGGCCCTCGGCGCGGTGGCTTCTAACTGCGAGGTCACCCCGGCTTTGGCGGCTCTTTGCCTCGACGCCGCCCGTGCCGTCGGCGGTGGCATTGTCGCCGTTGATTTATTCGAAAGCGAACGTGGCTTGCTGGTGAACGAAATTAACGACACCATGGAATTTAAAAACAGTATTACCACGACCGGCGTCGATATCCCCGGCGAAGTAGCGGCTTATGTGGTGCGCGCCGCGCAGCAAGTGCTTGCGCAGGAGGCGGCCCATGTCTGAGTCAGTACGCGTCGCCATTGTCGGCGGCTCCGGTTACACCGGCGGTGAATTGTACCGCCTGCTTCTTTTTCACCCCCATGTGCAGGTCGCCCAAATTACCAGTGAACGTTTTGCCGGTAAGTTGGTTGCCAAGGCACACCCCAACCTTCGCCAAGCCACCAAACAGAAGTTTATTTCGGTAAACGAACTGGCGGCTTGCGACGTGCTGTTTCTCTGTCTCCCCCACGGCGAAGCAGCCAAAAATTGGGATCGATACGCGGGTCTCGCGCCCCGTGTTATCGACCTGAGCGCTGATTTCCGGCTTCGCGACGAGGCGGACTATCGCTTCTACTACCACAACAACCACCCGCGGCCCGACTTACTCGCCGACTTCGTCTACGGCATCCCCGAGCTGCATCGCGATCAAATTCGCGAAGCACGCCGTGTCGCTTGTGCCGGCTGTAATGCGACCGCGACCATTCTCGGTTTACTCCCCCTTTACCGAGCAGGTGTGGTTCTCCCCCAAAATACGGTAGTAGAAGTGAAGGTCGGTTCTAGCGAAGCCGGCAATCGCGCCAACGACGGTTCCCACCACCCTGAACGCGCCAACTGTTTGCGTTCGTTCAGTCCGACCGGGCACCGTCACGTTGCTGAAATCAACCATGCCCTGAGTTTCGATCAAAAGGCGTCGGTCCACTTTTCGGCCACGGCTGTCGACATGGTGCGCGGCGCTTTGGCGACCAGCCATGTTTTTCTTAATCAGGCGTTGACCGAAAAAGATATCTGGAAAATTTATCGTGAAGCTTATGCCGATGAGCCGTTCCTGCGCATTGTCAAGGAACGCGACGGCTTGTACCGCTACCCCGAACCCAAGCTCCTTGCCGGGACCAATTACTGTGATGTGGGCTTTGAAAAAGATCCCACCTCGGATCGGGTTGTCGTGATAAGCGCCATCGATAACTTGATGAAGGGATCGGCCGGCCAGGCCGTACAAGCACTTAATTTGATGTTGGGATTCGAGGAAACCACCGCCCTTGAATTTCCCGGTTTGCATCCGGTTTAGGAGGCTGATGTGTGTCGCATTTTTGCCCGCCATGCGCAACAACCCTTTTCCATTGATGACACCCTCGCGGCTTTTGCCGCGATGTCGCGCGACAGCAAGGAGTTTCAAGGTCATGGTTGGGGCATGGCGTGGCGCGATCAAGGCGCCTGGCGTTTTTTCCGCAATCTCGACCCCATTTGGGAACATCCACCCACCGGTTTCGGCCGGACCCGGATGTTGCTGATCCACGCGCGCAGTGCGTTTCGCAACGAAGGGATCTGCATTGAGAACAACATGCCGTTTAGCGACGGCGAAAAAGTGTTCATCTTTAACGGCGAGTTACACGGCGTGCGCATTAAAGCCGAGGGTCGCATTGGCGCCGAGAAAATCTTTAATTACATCCGCCGTTTCGACCAGGGCGACACCGACGCCGCCCTGCGCAAGGCCACCGATATCATTCGCCGTCGCAGCGATTACGTGCGCGCCATGAACATCATTATGAGCGACGGGCGCCGCTTCTATGTCACCAATGATTTTGGCGAAGATCCCGATTACTTCACCTTGTACCGGCGCGAGTACCCAGACGGCGTGGCCTTTTGTTCGCAACCACTGGATGGTTCCTGGTATCCGCTCGGGAACGGTGTGCAATGGGCCGCGTAAGCCGCCCCAGATTGAAATGAGCCCATCGGGCGTGAGGTTAAAACGTGACGATTGAAGGACTAACCATTATCAAGGTAGGCGGCGGGGCCGCGATCGACCTCGCAGCGGTCGCCCAGGATTTGGCGACCTTGAACGGTCCTAAGATTGTGGTACTCGGTGCCAATGCCGTGCGCAATGAACTCGCCGGCGCCTTGGGCCGAGAAGTTCGCACCATCACTTCGCTTTCCGGTCACACCTCGGTGTACAGCGACGACACCATGATTGACCTCATTCTCATGAGTTACGCCGGGCTACAAAATAAAAAGATGGTGTCCTTGTGCCAACAAGCCGGCGTTAATGCCGTGGGTTTAACCGGACTGGATGGCGGTTTGGTGCGCGGTCGACGCAATCGCGGTATCAAAACCCGCATCGATGGTAAGAAAATGCTGCTCCGCGACCATTCCGGTAAACCGGTCTCCGTCAACGACGCCTTGTTGCGAACCTTGTTGACCGAAGGCTACACCCCCATTTTGAGCATTCCCATCGCCGATGAGGCGGGCCTGCCGCTCAACAGTGAAAACGATGACATTGTCGCCCTACTTCACCAAAGCTTGCAGGCAACACAAATTATCCAACTGATTGAAGCTCCTGGTTTAATGGAAGATATGGCTGATCCCGACTCGCGGGTGGCGCAACTGAGCGCCGAGGCGCTACAGCAGTGGCAAGACCGCGTTGAAGGTCGCATGCGAAGGAAGTTGACGGCGTTGACCCGCGTGTTTGAATATGGCGCAACGCGACTGTATATCGCCGACGGGCGACAGTCGCAACCAATCAGCCAGGCGTTAGCCGGCGAAGGGACGGTGATTGCATGTCAACCACAACCATGTTAACCCCAATGGAATCCGCCGAAATTCAGGAGGCCTATGCCGCCTATGAACTGGATGTTTACGGCAAGCGCGGCCTCGAAGTCGTGCGCGGTGAAGGCGTTTGGCTCTACGACAACGAAGGCCAACGCTATTTGGATTGTATCGCCGGTATCGGCGTTTGTAATCTCGGCCACGGGCATCCAGAAGTCTTGGCGGCGCTGCAACAACAAGCCGCCAAGTTAATCAACTGCCCGGGTTTCTTTCACAACGATGCTAAAGCCGCCTTTCTCAAAAAACTCGTGGCCGTCGCGCCGACCGGTTTGAACCGGGCCTTTTTGTGCAATTCCGGCACGGAATCGATTGAAGGTGCCCTCAAGTTCGCCCGCATCTCAACCGGTCGCAAAACCGTGATTACCGCCAAACGCGGTTTTCACGGTCGTACCTACGGTGCCATGAGTGCGACGCCTAACCGCAAGCTCAGCGAGGGCTGCGGTGCTTTGGTTCCCGACTTTGCCCACGTTCGTTTTAATGACATCGACGCATTGCGTGCCCTCGTCAACGACGAAACCGCCGCGATTTTGTTAGAAGTCATTCAAGGTGAAGGCGGTGTTTATCCCGCCGATCTCGAGTACATCCGCGCTGTACGGCAGCTTTGCGACGAACAAGGCGCTTTGCTGATCGTCGACGAGGTTCAAACCGGCTTTTGTCGGACCGGTCGCTTTTTCGCCTGCGAGCATTACGATTTACGCCCCGACATCATGACCCTTGCCAAGGCGATTGCCTCCGGTTTGCCGATGGGTGCGATTTTGGTAGCCGACCATGTGCAAGTTCCCATGGGCCGCCACGGTTCGACCTTCGGTGGCAACCCATTGGTTTGTGCGGTGGCGACGCGCGTGATCGAGGTCTTAGAACGCGATAACCTGGCCGCCCATGCTGAAGCGATGGGTGCCTATTTTCGTGCCGGTCTGGAGGCGCGACCCCACGCCCAAGTGCGGCACATCCGCCAACGCGGATTGATGATTGGTGTTGAACTCAAAATTAAGGCGAAACCTGTTCTAAAACGGCTGATGGAGCTCGGCGTCTTGGTCATGACCTCCGGCTCGACCATTTTGCGGTTCTTGCCCGCCCTGACCATTCAGCCTGCTGAAATTGACGTGGCCGTGGCCGCGTTTCACCAGGTTCTCGATGAAGAGGACGCCTCATGATTGTCCAAAGAAGCGGAAGCATCCACACGGCGACCGTATTGCAGAACGGTTGTTGTGCCTACGCTTCTTCCTCTCCACGTGCCGGGAGTGTTCTTACTCCCGGCCCCTTTTTTTGCGGTCGTGGGCCGCGGATGCGTTAAGGCGCCAACGATTCTTCCAAAGACGGTGGGTACCTCACTGTCAAACCCGCAAGGGTTCTTTTATGGCTGTAGGTTTCCACCTACAGCCTTTTTTTTGACTTCGGCAGGGCCTTTGGGGCGCGTCGCTTTTGGCTTAAGTGTTTTGATTCGTTGGGATTGTTGCGATCTGGGCGCCGCACTATTCAATCCGCTTGGTGGTCGCGCAGCCTTGGCTGGATGCGTGCCGGCTGTTGCCTCATGAAATGCGGACGCCATGATATTTTGTAATACTGTGGCTCGAAAATCCTGGTCGTCGGTGAAAGCTAAGCTCCCCAAGGGGTCTAGCTGCTTGTAGATATGCGTTTGGACGTGTCTTTTTTTACTTTTTTTCATAAAGAGGATAATCTTATGGCGCCGGCATCCGAAAGGTTATACTAGAAGGATCATACCGTCTCGTTTATTTCAAAAAGAATCCGTAACACCATGAGCCAATCCCATCACCTATCCCGACCTTTTCCTTTTTTGTTTTGACCTGTTTCTCAGCGGGGTTTTGACCTGGGTTGGTCTTTTTTGTTCGCCTTGTGCTGGGAAAGCAGGTAGGTACGCGAGCTTAGTGCGTTGCCGCTGCGCAACGGAGGATCAACATGAGACGGGAGCGCTCCTTATTCACCGTCTGTTTCCCGGTTCTGTGTTTGGTTTGGTTGGTTTTACCTGGCCGACTCATGGCGGAAGCCCACCTTGAACCCGGCGAAAAACCGCTGCTTCGGGAATACTATGTCAACCACTTTAAAGCCTTCAGCAATAAACCGGCGCCCGCTTTTAAATTAATGGTCCGCCAATCGCCTGTCGATACTTGGCGTGTGCTCGAGCATCCGGTTGAAGGATTCGACTATCGTTGGGGTTTTGTTTATCGCCTGCGCGTTGCCGTTGAATCCGGTGGCGACGCCGATGAGCCCCATTTGCGGTTGGTGCGTGTTTTGGCCGCCGATCCCGTTCCTGTTGGCACCGCGTTTATTTTGTCGGGTTGGTCCGGCATCAGTGATCCGCTCGGCCTCTCGCTCGCGATTCGCGGCAAGAATCAGTTTTGTTTGTTAGACGAGCTCACCTTTGTTGCCGATCCCGCTTTGGCCGGCCAGCTTGCCGCCTTGGACGCGACCTCCGGTGACGTTGTTCTTCACTTCCGTCACGGCGAAGACGGTACCGCGAAGGTGGTTGGCATGACGCTCAACGGCACCTTGGTGCCCACCTTATCGGCCTGGGCCTTGGCCTTGTTGGCTTGTGGGTTGGTGCTGGGGATGGTGGTTTTCCAAACGCGCAGGCGGCGGTTCGCCTATTGTTCCCACTAAACGCCCCCCCCCTTCAAAAAAAGGGCCCCGAAGGGCCCATTCTCACCTGCTGCACACCGCAACCTAATGGGCGCCTTTTTGACGCACTTTAGGTAGAACACGCAGCATCAAGGACAAAGAAACACTAGCTTAGGGATTAGGGCCGAAGCTTCCTTTGGTTGTGTCCAAGCTGAAGGTTCCGGCTTGCTCGGCGTGGTAGGTCGCGGCAACTAAGCGATAGCGCCCGGCTTGCAGCGTCATCGCCAGCCGTGAGTTGTAACCTTCACCGCCGTCGTCGTCCTCCGCGATGAGGTCGCCGTGCTCGTCGAGCAAATACAAGTAGGTGTCCACCGAAGCCTTAAGGTCGAACTGTAGGTTTTCGGTGCCGCTCAAGGTGAAGCTGACGATCACGTTTTGGCCGGATCCAAGGTCGCGTCCGCCGGAAGCGATCCACTTGCCGCGATACGAACGGTTCCCTAACGAGTAGGGCACCCATTCGCCTTCTACCGCCGTGTCGCTGTAATTAAGCCAAACGCGATCAACACCATCGATAATCCGTGCTTCTTTTAGCTTCTCGTTTTGGTAGCCCGAGACGGGAACCGCGAATACATAACGACCACCCGTTTCCATGTCGCAGAAATCGTTGCCCTCCGACCAAGTGCCCGACCCACTGGTGATGTACCATTCGCCGCTGTCCGGGTTGCGGCAAGCAAAGGTGGCGATGCGGTCGCAGGGCATGTCGTTAAAACGGCCGTTGCCGATCTGCTCGCCGCAGTCTTCATTGCCGCCGGCATCGTTGGGTTCATTGCTGTTCCAGCTCCAGACCGCGTTTTGGAGACGCCCGTCGAAAGGACGCAATTCATCCATCCCTGGCAGGTTCACACCGCAGCGCATCATTTCGCGCATTCGGTCGGCGGTGAGCGGCGCGCCCGGGTTGCCGAAGATATCGGTTAATGTCGTCCGGTCCTCGAAGAAACGCACCATTTCCGATTGGTACTGTTCACGGCTAAACGGGCCGCAATTGGGGTAGTTTTCGAAACGGTTAGGGTTGCTGGATGGAAAGCCGTTGGCGTTGCCGACCCCGGTGAAAACCCATTCGTTGAAGGTCCCGTTGCGGCAGCCGTCGGTCATAAACATGATCTGTTTGCCCGCGGCAAGGATATCGGCTTTGGAAATATCCATGGGGATGCCCTGGCAGCCACCGATGGGTTTGAATATTTTGTCGCCGAAATAGGCGCGCAGAACGTTGACGGCATCGCTGAACGCGTCGTCGATGTGTTCTTCCAGGTAGATCAACACGACCTCTTCCGCGTTTTCAGGCCGGTTGAGGAAGTCGCGAACTTCCCGCAGGCCCTCGCTAAATTGGCGGTCAAAGGTGGAGCAACCGAGGTGATCGTCAGTGCCGTGGCACAGCAAAAGTTCGGTGCCCCATTCCCAGGGCCAACCATCGGTGCTAAAGAATTCGTGAACGTCGAATTCCATACAGCGCACGCCCATGCGGAGCTGTTTGCTGATGCTGTACACGTGGTTGGGGTCCCAATAGGAGCCCAGGTTCGAATAATCAGAGGCGTTGTACGAGTTGTGGGTGGTGATAAAGGTGGCATCGGCGAGTGGTGCATAGAGGTCGAGTTTGCGTTGGTGTGCAAGCGCTTGAGCGGTCCAAGAACGTTCAAAGTCTTCGATTTCCCCGGCCGATACCATCGCGCTGAAAAAAGCGATGGTGAGCATGGCTGCGCGCCGAAGGCCGGCGTAGGTGGTAGACGGCATGGATTTTCTCCTCATAGAAAACAGGTTGTGCGTGAAGGAAGGTCTCTATCAAGCCCTCTAGGAGCGTGGTCCCGACCGCATCGAGCTTTATGGAATTAGCGCTTGGAGAGGATGCGAGTGATCGATTAAAAAAGCGTGAGCATCGGTGTAGCGGGTAGGGGACGGCCATGTCGCCTTGATGTACCTAGAGGTGGTATCAAGGCAAGGGGGCATCACCGGACGCGACATGAACCGGAAAACGGGGTTGATCCATAAGCGGTCCAAAGGGGAATGCCGGCTGGATAAAGGACAGTCCGGCGGAAAGTCGCCAGGGTGATTGCGTCATAGAGGCAGGTAAATTCACCAGCGAGTTTAGTTAAAAAAACAGCAAAGTTAAAGGAGGTGCGTGTGAAAATTCGAACAAAGTTCTACGTCGTCAAGGTGGCAAAACGTGACAATAAGAGCACGGATGGTTGACATCGGTGGTGAAAGGTCTGACCTGTCGTCTTTTTCAAAAAGTGACAGGTTGTTGTGTTTGTGGGATGGCGTTTGGCGGTAAAAGAATGAAATGTGATTTGGGTCACCTGTCGGGCGTGGCGCTCACCTTACGCGCGCTTCTCGAGGGCCGATCACGATGGTTTAGAATAGACAAGGCCTGTGCCGCGCGTCGGCAAACTCGGGAGATGAAGCGATGGCGGAATCCAAAAAAGAAGTGGTATTCGAAAAAGTGGTGACGGATCCGCGTTACTTCTATTTGAAGGATTTTCAATCGAAGCGGTTGCGCACGACTTACGATGATTTTGCGGTTCAGCCGCGTTATGAGTCAGCGTGTTTTTTCTTTTTTTACCGTATTTATAGTGTGGAAGATACCGAGGATCGCGATCAAGCCTTTAAGAAAATTCACGGTACCGTCCAAAGTTTTCTCGGTGGTGAAGTGGTCCACAGCATGACACGGCTGATTGAGTTGCAAGAGCTCACCATTGCCCTGGACATGAAAATCCTTGAAGTGTTGGCTGAGATGGATGCGCCGGTCTCGTTCGACATGGCGACTTATGAGCGCGCTTACAAAAGAAGTGACAACTATGCTGAGCGTGAACGGCAAATTGAACTGCTCGATTTTACCATCCGCCTGATCCATCGCATCTCGCACCGCTTTGGTATTGGTATGGTTCTGAGGGGGTTGCGGGCTGCTTGTACGGTGCTGGGACACACGGCGATGGTGGATTTCCTCATGGATGGTTACCGCGCCTTTGCCGATTTGCGATCGATTGATCCGCTTGCCGCCGCTATGGTAGAAAGAGAGCAAACCCGCCTTGATCGTATTTGGGCCATCCCTCTGTAAATGGGTGCGGCACCATCGGGCTTCGCGTTTTAGGGAGCGTACCTAAAAAAAATACGGCCACGCATAGTGGTTTGGGGCTGGGTTTGATATAATCGCTAATTAATTATTCAACGGTTTCTTTGGACATTCCCCGAATCTCGGCGGTTTACCGTTCCTTCGGTTTCTTCATTTTTGATCGGGTTTAATCTTGTCATTCCCGGATTTCGCACATGAAAGACGCAGCAAACGAAAATCTCAGGCGGGTGTATCGCGGTGAGTTGGCGACCGAACAGGCGGCCAAGGACCTCGAAGCACGTGAAGACTTGTCTTATGACGAAGTCCGCGAGGGCTATGCCGTTTTGCTCAAGGCTTATTCCAAACTGCTGCGCGAAACCATGATCATGACCCGGCTCAGTGATCGCTCCCAGCACAAGTTAATCAAACTCCAAGAAGAGTTGCGCCATCAAAACGAAGTCATTAAAGCCAAAGAAGGCAAGCTGTTGGAGTTGAATCGCCAGTTGATGGAAGCCTCGGTTACCGACTCCTTAACCGGGTTAAAGAACCGCCGCTTCCTCACCAGCTTCCTCAGCAGTGAGTTGGAGCGGCTCAAACGGCTCTACAACCAACCGCCGGAGGAAAAAGACCGCGTCGAGGGCACCCTGCTGTTTGTGCTGGTCGATATTGATCATTTCAAAAAGATCAACGACGCTTACGGTCACCCGGTTGGTGACGAGGTACTGCGCCAGTTTGCCGCCATCATCGAAGCCTGCTGCCGCACCTCCGATTTTGCGGTGCGTTGGGGCGGCGAAGAGTTTTTGTTGGTCTGCCGTGACAGCCGCCGCGGTTTGGGTCGGTTGATCGCTGAACGTCTGCGTGAAAACGTGCTTAATCATCCGTTTCGATTGAACCAACATCTTGAAATCCGCTGTACCTGTTCGATTGGGTTCTCGTATTTTCCCGTTGCCCATCAGGAACATCGTTACCTTGGCTTAGAAGAGGTTGTGAATCTCGCCGACCAAGCGCTTTATGTCGCCAAAAATTCCGGCCGCAACGCCTGGGTTGGTGTGATTCCCAATCCAGCTTACGCCTCTTTGGGTGAAGAGGTGCCGCTGGAACTGGACATGTTGCGCGAGATGGGTTACCTCGACCTAATTACCTCGCTGGAAAGCACGGCGCAGTTGGTGTTGTAAGCGTGGATTTTGAGCGTTGCGATTTACCCGCCATGTTTCGCGAGGCACGGGATATCTTTGAGGCCAAGGGGCTGCTTGCCGACGAGCTGGTGCTCCATGTTTGGCCGGAAGATCTTGCCCGTCGCCGCCATGTCTTTGCGTTTGTGTCGCCCCGCCGGCAGGCGGTTCTGTTCCGTGAAGGAACTCCGGTTTGGTGTGAGCGTTTTTCACGCGAAACCCTTGACGCCTAGTTGCGCGGCCCTGGTGCTTTTGCCTTAACGACGGCAACGGTAATTTTTGTCTTACCCGACGCGCCCTTGCGGTTAGAATTGAGGCACGATTGGGCGAACCGCCGCCGTCAGGAGCGAACCCGTGGTGCGAGACAAATTAATCATCGGTGATGTGCATGGCTGTAGTGCCGAGTTGGATTTATTGCTGACCAAAGCGGCCTTTGATCCCTCGCAAACCGACTTGATTTTTGTCGGTGATTTGATCAATAAGGGCCCCGACTCGGAGGGTGTATTGGAACGCGCGGTGGCCTACCAAGCGCGTTTGGTGTTGGGCAACCATGAAACCGCCTTCTTAGACAAAGCGCGTAAGGCTCAGTTTGATTTCCGTTTGTTCAACAACGATAGCTTGGCCGTCGTGGCCAGGGCCATGGGTCCGCGATTGGGCCGCTGGGTCGATTATCTCGAACGACAACCGCTTTACCTGAAATACAAGGATTTGTTGGTGGTTCATGCCGGCTTGCACCCCGAGTTACCGGTTGAAAAAACGTCCGCGCGTATTTTGACGCGCATTCGGACCTGGGGCGAAAACGGGATGTTCATGGATCGCGAACAGGATCCCCCATGGTACGACTTCTACAAGGGTTCTGAGACCGTGGTTTACGGTCATTGGGCACGGGCGGGTTTGGTGATTGGCGAGCGCACGATCGGCCTCGACAGTGGATGTGTTTACGGCTTCAAACTTTCGGCGCTGCGCTGGCCGTCGCGTGAAGTGATCCAGGTGGACGCGCTCGAGACCTATGTCAAGGTCGACGGCGTCTGAGCTGGGACGGCGGATTGTGGCCAATCGTCAAAAATCTTACAAAAAACGGCCTGCTTTTTATTTTTTTATCGCCCAAGCAAGTGTGTTGGGTCGCGCGGCCTCGAGCAGGACGACTTCCGTATCTTTGCGATGCTTGACGGGGGACAAGTCGCTTTTGGGCTGGTACAATAGAGGCGATTCAAACCAACAAAATATCGAAGCGCATCTAGGAACATTTACGGTGTGACCAGCACTGTAGATTGTCGTCCTCAAAGGCTTCATCCGCGATGATTGGTTGTGTTGACGGCCGTCGAAACCGGCAGAGAAACCAAGCAACGTGCAACGTTGGCATCGGGTCCGCCACCACCTTTAGGAGGGCTGCGGTGGGCGCGAACTGCTTGCCAATTACCAACAACTAGTTCATACTGCGAATCGCCGTTTTGCCAATTTAAAGTATTGATATTTATACGTTTAAGCAGAATGTGCGGCGGTTGAACGCCACCGGCCTCAGCGGCCGTGCGCGAAAGGGTTACGTATGTTAGAGGTTTTTAAAGCCGCGGTTGACTGGGCGAACCTGCCGCTGACCGCGCTGTTGGGTTTGGTGATGTTTTATTGGGTATTCGTGATCGTGGGTTTTATTGGTCTCGATACCTTCGATATTGACCTCGACGGCGATGCCGACCTGGATCTGGATGTCGATGCCGATGTGGCGCTCGAGGCCGATGCCGACGTCGATCTCGACGTCAACGCCGGGGCCGATATCGACGGCGATGTTCCGGCGCACAGCGGCGGGGTGAGTGGCTTACACGGCTTTCTGGCGTTTCTCAATCTCGATTCCGTGCCGCTGATGATTGTGGTTTCAGTGATGGCTTTAGCGATGTGGACCACACAAATGACCGCCAATCATTTTTTAGGTTGGGGTCGGTCGCTGCTAGGTTTTGCGCTGTATTTGCCGGTTGGTTTGGTGGGCGTGCTTGTCACCAAAATTGTAACCACGCCGTTTGCCAAGGTTTTCCGTTCCATGCGCGCGGGTGAACGCGACCACATTCGCGTTGTCGGTCGCATCGGCGATGTCGTCTCCGACGCCGGCCCCGAGCGCCTGGGTCAACTCAAAATCTTTACCGAGGGCGCGCCCTTGTTGCTCAATGTTCGCACGCGCGGCGGCGAAGCCAAGCGCGGTCAAAAGGCGTTCATTTTGGAGAAAGCCGCCGACGGAGATTTTTATTATGTCGAAGCCCAGGATTGAGGCTTGCCAGGCACCGTGGTCGCGTGTTTTCACGGCCTTTTCCACGGCGTCTCCCACCCGTTTCTTTGTTCTTTTTGATTCCGGGCCGGTTGTTTCCGCGCCTTCGGCAAAACCGCCGGGCCCGTTCCGTTTTCGTTAAATAGCACTGGAGGATTTTCGTTATGGGTCCCATTATCGCAGTTGCGCTGATAGGGTTAGCGATCATGTTGGTCGGTACCCTGATCATTGCGCTCAAGTTCTATCACAAGGTACCCCAGGGCCGCGCCATGATCTGTACCGGTCAAGGCAAAACGCGCGTGTCGTTCTCGGGGATGTGGGTGGTGCCGGTCTTCCACAAGCTGGAAGTCATGGACATTTCGGTCAAACGACTCGAAATTGAACGGACCGCCAACAACGGTTTGATTTGTAAGGACAACATTCGCGCCGACATTAAGGTCGCTTTCTTCGTGGGCGTTAACCAACGTCAAGAAGACGTGCTCGATGTCGCCAAAAACATTGGCACCACGCGCGCTTCCAACAATGAAACGCTTTACGAATTGTTCGACGCCTTGTTTTCGGAAGCGCTCAAGTCGGTTGGTAAACGCTTTGAGTTCGTCGACCTTTACAACGAACGCAAAGAGTTCAAAGAAGCCATTTTGCAAACCATCGGCCAAGATCTCAACGGCTACCACCTCAAGGACGTGGCCATTGACTATTTGGAACAAACCGATATCAAGCAACTGGATCCCAACAACATCCTCGATGCCGAGGGTATCAAAAAGATCACCGAGCTGACCTCGCGCCAAGCGATTTTGGCCAACCAAATTGATCGTGAACGCGAGAAAACGCTCAAACAACAAAACGTGGAAGCGGAAGAAGCGATCCTCGAAATGGACCGCCAGTTGACCGAGGCCAAGGAACGTCAATCACGTGAAGTGTCTGAGATTAAAGCACGTGAAGCCTCTCAGGTGGTTTCGGTACAGCAAGAAGAACGTCGCAAAGCCGAGAAATCGCGGATTGAGGCCGACGAAGAGATTCGCGTTGCCACCGAGAACATGGAACGCCAGGTCATCGTTGCGCAAAAGAACAAAGCGCGTACCGAAAAAGTTGAGGATGAACGGGTTGAAAAAGACCGTCAGCTTGAGGTCATCGAACGCGAACGCATTGTCACCTTGACCAACATCGAAAAAGAGAAGGCGGTTGAGGAAGAGAAGAAAAACATCCAGGACGTGATTCGCGAACGGGTTGCCGTGCAAAAAGCGGTAGTTATCGAAGAAGAACGCATCAAAGATACTCAGGCCTTCGCTGAAGCGGACCGGACCAAAAAAGTTGCGATTACGCAGGCCCAGCGCGAAGCCGAGGAACTGCGGGTACGCGAAGTGGTGACCGCGCAGGCTGCCAAGGAAGCGGCGGCGTTTGAAGCCGAACAGCGGGTCATCGAAGCCGACGCGCAAATGAAAACCGCCGACAAAAACGCCGAAGCGCGCAAGGTTCTGGCCGAAGCGAAAGCCAAAGAAGAAGCGACCATGGGTCTGGCTGAAGCACAGGTGATTGAAGCCAAAGCCGAAGCGATTCGCATTGAAGGCGAAGCGCAAGCCCATGTGACCTTGAAACGGGCCGAAGCCGAGGCCAAAGGTGTGGAAGCGCGGGCCGAGGCGTCGCGCAAAGACGGCGAAGCCAAAGCGTCCGTTCTCGCCACCCAGGGCAGTGCCGAAGCCAAGGTTATCGAAGAGAAAGCCGCCGCTGAAGCACGTGGTTTGCAGGCGCAAGCCGAAGCCAAAGCCAAAATGGGCGAAGCCGATGCCTCCGTCATCGAACGCAAGTTGGCCGCCGAAGCCACCGGCATTGCCGCCAAAGGCGACGCCGAAGCCGGCGTGTTGCGCAAACGCTACCAAGCCGACGCCGAAGGCGAAGAGCTCAAAGGCACGGCCGATGCCGCCGTCTTGGCCAAGCGCGCCCGTGCCGAAGCCGAAGGTATGGAAGCCAAAGCCGCCGCCCGCGCCAAAGAGGGCGAGGCCGAAGCCGAAGTTCTGGCCCGCCGCTTTAGCGCCGAAGCCTCCGGTATTAAAGAAAAAGCCGAGGCTATGAAGTTGTTCGACGACGTCGGCCGCGCCCACGAAGAGTTCAAGTTGCGTTTGGAGCAAGAGCGTTTGCTGCAATTGGCGCAAATCGAAGCCGACCGCGCGATTGCCCGCGAGCAAGCAGCCGTGGTTCGCGACGGCCTCAAGTCCGCCAAGATCGAGATTGTCGGTGGCGAGTCGATGTTCTTCGACCGCATCATGAACTCGGTCAGCAAAGGCAAAAGCGTCGACCGCATCGTTGGTTCCAGCGAAGTCTTGTCCGACATCAAAAACACCTTCTTCAACGGCGATGCCGAGCATTTCCAGGAGAGCTTGCGCAAGTTCGTCGGCCAATTCGGCTTGAAGAGCGAGGACGTCAAGAATCTGACCATCTCGGCCTTACTCTACAAAATGATGAATCAAACCAACGACGGCAAAGTCAAAGGCACCCTTTCGCAGATTCTCGGCATGGCCGAAAAGCTCGGTTTGGGTGATAAAGACGCCGGCATGTTTGATCTCTAAGCCCACCTAACGACGGTCCTTGTGGCCGTCACCTCCCGTGTTTTTCCGCGACCCGTTTGGTCGGGTCGCGGCTTTTTCCCTGTCCCTAACAGCGGCGCCGTCACGGACCGAAATCCCCGTGCCGCCGAAGAAAGGATCGAATCATGAGCGAACCCGCCCAAACGCCCGGCACCAATGTCAAATTGGAAGAAGGCACCTACGAAATTATTCGCGGTCGTTTACAGCAGCAGGGCAGCCAATTACGTGAGCGCCTCGGCCAATTGAACCAGGCCCGCAAGGACGTGTTCGGCACCATTGAAAGCACGCTGATCGGTAACGAGCGCATCTCGACCGACAACAACTGTGTGCCGCGCGACATGATTGCGCTCGGCCCTTACCTGTTGCTTGGCTACAACGTGCAACTGGGCTTGCGTTCTGAGACCCACCTTAAAGATGTGTTTGCGGTGTACACCCGCGACGAAAACGGGTTTCACAGCCAAGCGCTCAGCCTGATCGAAGACAGCCAGTTTGAAACCGATTTTCGCAACCTCTACAAGTACTATAAAAAGACCTATTTCTCTAAATTTATGGTGATCGGCCCGCATTTGTTCATGAAGTTTCGCGTGGGTCAGAATCCCAAAGATTTCAAAACCTTCAAGTGGTTTATGCAGGACGACGGCGGCCTCAAATACGTCGACAACCGCAGCGATCACGAGTTTAAATTTCCCATTCAACACGAATTTGAATGGCTTAAAACCACGCGCGACATGCACCGCGAGGGTCGCCACCCGCACATTTCCATCGAAGATCGCGTCTTCGTGGAAACGGTCGGCGGCGATCTCACCATTAAGGTGGAAGACAATACCGCTGACGGTAACGGCATTTACGCCGAGCCGGTTGATAACAAGGATCAAACCCTGGACGACGCTGAAATTTCCTATGCCGTCGTCGGCCACGTTATCTTGCTCAGGATTCGTCCGTATCAAGAACGCGAATACCGCTACTTGGTTTTCAACGAGAAGCTTGCCGAGGTTCATCGCATTGATGCCATTGAGGATAGCTGTGTTCTTTTGCCCGATGATCACGGTCTGATTTTTCCACGTGGCTATTATCTGCTCAACGGCGAGCTCAAAACCTTTGACGCCGAGCTCAGTGACATGTTGTTTGAGCGCCGCGTCGCCTCGCCCAATGGCGAAGATTACCTCTACATTTTCTACAACCGCCATACCGGTTACTACATTCTGCTCAGTTACAACCTCATCGAGCAGCAAGTGGCCACCCCCATTACCTGCCACGGTTACACCTTGTTCAGCGACGGCACCTTGGCCTACATGCGCACCGAGGACGAACCGCAAAAACACCACGCCGTTCAGTTGTGGCGCACCGCCTTTCTCGGTCCCAACGTGCAGATGGACGCCAAAAGCGACAGCCCGCTGTTCAAAATCGGCAACAAGGACATTGTGCGCTGCATGGCCGAATGCAACGAAATCCTGAACCTGATCAACAAGGAAGAAGCCTACGACACGCTTTACATCGACTTGGTCAAAAAGGTAACCGACACCGGCGATACCTACTTTTGGCTCAATCAGGATGCCTGCTTCAACTTGGCCGAGGTGTTAAACGCCATTCGTGAAGCCGCCAAATCGGCGATTGACGAATTTGAAAAAGTCACCCGTATTCAGAAGGCGACGCGCGAGGAAGTGGCGCGTGTCAAAAAGAAAACGGAAACCGTGCTCAAGGAGATTCGCGTCGCGCAGCTCGGCGACGTCAACGAATTTGTGCATCTCTTGGCGGCGGCCCGGTTGCAGCGCGGTGAAATCATTTCCACGCGCGAACGCCGTTATGTCGATTTGGCGCTCATGGATGAATTGGAAGAGAAGGTTCGCGAGCAGGTTGACGCCTTGTCGACCAAATGCGTGACCTTCCTGTTGGAGCCCGAGGCGCTGCAGCCCTATCAAGATCGCGTCGCGGAGCAGCAGGCCGCCGTGGAAACCCTCACCAAGGTGACCGAGGCCAACGAGATTGAGGCCGAAATTGATCAAACCTCCAAGGACTTGGAGATGTTGATCGAAATCGTCAGCAACCTCAAAATAGACGACGCCACCCAGACAACGCGCATTATCGACAGCGTTTCCGCCATTTACGGCTTGGTGAATCGTGCCAAAACGGCCCTGCGCAATCGCCGGAAAGACCTCGCCAAAGCCGAGGGCGGTGCCGAGTTCGCCGCCCAAATGAAATTGCTCGGCCAGTCGATTACCAACTATCTCGACGTCTGTGACACGCCCGACAAATGCGAGGCCTACCTGACCAAGGTCATGGTGCAGTTGGAGGAGTTGGAAAGCCGTTTCAGCGAATTCGACGAGTTCATCGATCAAATGACCGAAAAGCGCGAACAGGCTTACAACGCGTTTGAGGCCAAGCGCTTGCAGTTGGTAGAAAGCCGCAACCGGCGCGCTGCCGCCTTGGCCAAAGCTGCCGAACGCGTGCTTAAGGGCATTGCCAACCGCGTCGACGGTATCGAAGATATCAACGAAATCAACGGTTACTTCGCCGGCGACATGATGATCGAGAAGGTACGTGACATTGTCGCGCAGCTTCAAGCGTTGGAAGATTCCGTCAAAGCCGACGATATCCTCAGCCGCCTCAAAACCCTCAAAGAAGACGCGGTACGCCAACTGCGTGACCGGCGCGATCTGTTCGGCGATGGCGGTAACACCCTCAAGATGGGGAACCACCACTTTTCGGTAAACCAACAGGCCTTGGCGCTGACCATCGTCAAACGCGACGACGATCAGTACCTTCACCTCACCGGCACTGATTTCTTCGAAAAAATTGAGGACGAAGCGTTGCTGGCGACCCGGCCCGTTTGGGACCAGGAAGTGATTAGCGAAAACCGCGCCGTTTATCGTTCTGAATATTTGGCTTATTTGATGTTAGCCCACCTGCGCGACGGTCAAAACGATTTGGGGTGTGGCGGCTATTTGGCCTTACCCGAACAGGAACGGCTCGAGTGGGTGCGCCAATTCGCCGCACCGCGTTACGCTGAAAGCTACGGCAAAGGCGTGCACGACCACGACGCCTGCCGTCTGCTCGACGTTTTGGCCGAAATGGCCCAATCTCTCGACCTGTTGGTTTACCCGCCCTCCGTGCGCGCTTGCGCCGCCCTGTTCTGGCACAAGTTCTGCCCTAAGGAGGCGCGTGAGAGTCTGCAAAAAGTCGCCAAGGGTTTGGCCCAACTGATGGCGGCCTTCCCCGAGCAGGTTTCGCTGCAACAGCAAAACGAGGAACTGACGCAATTGATTGACCGTTTCCTCGAGACGACCGCACTGTTTCCACGCGCGGCCGCCAAACCCGCCGCCGCTTTTTTGAGCGCCGTGCTCTTGCGTGAGGGGGCCTTTCCGATTGCAGCCGACGCGGGCGAGCTCTACCGAAAAATGACCGGTTTCCTCAAGGAAAAAGGCCATGAGCGCGGGTTCCGCGACAGCATGCGCGACCTGGAGCGCGATCAAGCCAAGGCTTTTGCTTTGGCGCGATCTTGGGTCGACGCCTATTTGAACCGCTTTCAAGAGGAACACCAGGTCGACGCCGGCGTGCTTGATGAAGTCGCCTCCCTGTTGGTGTGCGAAATGTTCGACCGCAAGCAGGTGGTCGACGCCGCTATGGATGTCACGCTTGAAGGCCTGCGCGGCGATCATGCCCGCATTGAGCAGGGCGTCTATCAGCTCAACTACCACGAATTCGGTGAACGGTTGCAGCACTTTAGCGACGTCGTGGTGCCCATGTTCGCCCAGTGTGCCGAGCGCAAACAGCGCATTGCGGAACTGTCGCGTCGCGATTTACGGCTCGATGAATTTGAGCCGCGTGTGTTGTCATCCTTCGTGCGCAACAAATTAATCGACCAGGTTTACCTGCCGTTAATCGGCGACAACCTGGCCAAGCAGATTGGCACCGCCGGCGAGCAGAAACGGACGGATCGCATGGGTTTGTTGTTGTTGGTATCACCGCCAGGCTACGGTAAAACCACCTTAATGGAGTACATTGCTAATCGCCTCGGCCTGATTTTTATGAAAATCAACGGGCCTGCCATCGGCCACGATGTGACCGCCCTTGACCCGGCCTCGGCCGCCCATGCCAGCGCACGTGAGGAGTTGAAAAAACTCAACTTAGCGCTCGAGATGGGCGACAACATCATGATTTACCTCGACGATATTCAGCACTGTAACCCCGAGTTTCTCCAGAAGTTTATTTCACTTTGCGACGGCTCGCGCCGTATTGAAGGGGTTTACAAAGGCCGAACGCGAACCTACGACCTGCGCGGCAAAAAAGTTGCCGTTTGTATGGCCGGCAACCCCTACACGGAAAGCGGTGATCGCTTCCAAATTCCCGACATGTTGGCCAACCGTGCCGACACCTATAACTTGGGCGACATCATCGGTGAAACCGCCGCTGCTTTTGAACTGAGCTACATCGAAAACGCGCTGACTTCCAATCCGGTGCTCAACAAATTGGCCACCAAAAGCCAGCAGGACGTTTACGCGCTCGTCAAAATCGCCGAAACCGGTTCGCGTGAGGGCGTCAGTTTCGAAGGTTCCTACGGCGGTGAGGAAATCAACGAGTACGTCAATGTCATGAAGAAACTTTTGCGCGTGCGCGACATCATTCTCAAGGTCAACTTGGGTTACATCGAGTCGGCCGCCCAAGAAGACGCCTACCGCACTGAGCCGCCGTTTAAGTTGCAGGGCTCTTACCGCAACATGAACAAAATTGCCGAGAAGGTGTTGCCGGTGATGAACGATGGGGAACTGGAAACCTTGATCACCACCCATTATGAAAACGAAGCGCAAACCTTAACCGCGGGTGCCGAAGCGAACTTGCTGAAATTCAGTATTTTACAGGGGCGCATGGACGAAGAGGGCGAGGCGCGTTGGCAAGAAATCCTCAATGTTTTCCGCAAAAAGCAATCGATGATGGGTGTTGACGGCGACGACAAAATGGGTCAAGCCTTATTACAGTTCATGCAGTTCAACGAAGGGCTCAACGGTATTCGCAACGTGTTGGGCGACGGCATGGCGCGGTTACAGCAACCCGCCGATGAAGCATCGACAGCCGCGCCGCCGGGCATGCTCGACCAAGAGGCGTTTGACGCCGTGGCCAAGCAGATTTTGCCCGCCTTGCAATCGATTGCCGACGGCGGTCAAGATTTGAGCATGGCTTGGCGCGAAGACGTGAAAAAACAAAGTGATCTGCTCTCAAAGAAATCCAAATTCCTGATTAAGATGCTGCGCCAACAGTTCGAGCTGATGCAGCATTGGATTAAACCGAGTTTCGAGAAGTTGGGCGATCAAGATCGCAAAATCGATGCACTGCAAAGTGCCGTCAAGGCGTCACTGGGCACGCACGGTCAAATCATCGAGTATTTGAAAGTGTTGGTTGGCGAGCGGCCCGCGCCCGCGCCAAGCCCGCCGCCACGACGGATGCCGCCGCCGGTGGCCGAACCTGCGCCCAAGCAGGCGTCCACGCCCGGGCCCAAGCCTGAAGCAAAGCCGGCGGCCGCTAAAATAAAGCCGCCGCCCTCCAAACAAGATTAAACCAGGCCCTAGCCACGGCGTGAGGTGCTTGGCGAACACGGATCGATGATTGCGACTTTGTGACCATCGATCCGTCGATTTGTGCTTGCCAGGCGTCTCTTGATTCGGTAGTTTGCGATGGTGTGTTTTTTTTGTTAGTCGAACTTTTTTGATCCTTGATGAAATATGTCTAAAAAAGATGTGATTATGCCGACCGAAGCGGAAATGGCCGACTTCGCCGCCGAAGGCCGTGCCCTCCAACGCAAACGCGGTACCCGCGAAGTGCTGTTTGGTATTTTGGTGATTCTGGTTGGTTTGGTAATTTTACTGGTTAGCGAGCCTGTTGCGGCGCCATCCGACAGCCCTGCTTTCATCGGTGCGGCGCTCGGTCGTGTGCTAACGCATGTCATGCCAGGTGGTTTGTGTGTGTTGGTTGGTGCCAGTCGTTTTTTTCGCGGCTAGCCTTTCCTCATTTAAATTTTCCGCGACCGAGCCGGCTTGGCGCATGCTGTGGTGTTCTATGAAAAAAGATGACGTGATCATGCCGAGCGCAGAAGATCTCGCCGAGTTTGCCGAGGAAGGGCATCAACATCAAAAGAACCGGGGCCGCGTTGAAATGGCCATTGGCATGGTGGCGATGGTGTTTGGTTTCTTTTTGATGTCGGGTTTTCACGATACCGCCGAAGTAAGCGAAAACTCATGGCTCGCGAGTCGAAGTTTTTTTGTTTTTTCTTTGGGGTGGTCGAGTTTGCTGTCGGCTTGAGTCGCCAGTTCCGGGCGTAAACAAAAAGGCCGAAACCTGAACCGCGATTACCCTGCCGGCCTGCCGGTGCTAAAGCCGTGTTTGCAAACGCGCGGCTCGCCCCTTTTGGCGTACCTCTTGCTGTGGTAAGGTACGGGCTTGGTCATCGAACCCGGCTCAAACCAACTCAAAAGGCTTAAATGTATGTGGGAATTTCTCGAAAAAGGCGGCTGGCTGATGATCCCAATTGGGGTCTGTCTCTTGCTGGTGCTGACTATTGCGGTCGAACGCCTGGTTAATTTGCGTTACGCACGTTTCGTCGACAACGAATTGCTCGACAAGATTCGCGCCTACCTGGGCCGCGCCGAATATGACGGTGCCCTGCAAGTTTGTCGCTCTAAAAACATCATGTTCAACCGTCTGATGGAAACCGCCATCAATTATCGCAATCTCGAATCGGTTGAGCTGCGCCAGTTACTCGAAGATCAGTCGCGCCAGGAAGCCGACGTATTGGAACGCTTCCTCACCATATTGCGCACCATTGGCACGATCGCGCCCTTGCTGGGTCTGCTCGGTACCGTTGCCGGCATGATCAAGGTTTTTCAAACGCTTAGCATCGCCGGTATGTCGCAAGCCCACAACCTGTCCGGTGGCATTTCCGAGGCGTTGATCACTACCGCCGCCGGCATGACTGTCGCCATTCCCACCATCGTTTTGCACTCTTACTTCGAGCGGCGTGCTAACTCCATTTTGTTGCGCATGGAAAAACGCCTGATCGAATTGCTTTTACTGTTGAGGACCCACGATGCTGTATCGGCGTGAGAAAAAGAACCAATCGATTTTGGTTGATCTGTCGCCGCTGATTGACGTCGTTTTCCTGCTGCTGATCTTTTTTATGGTGAGCACGCGCTTTCGTGACGATGCCGGTCTCGACCTCAACCTACCGCAAAGTGAAAGCCGCCAGGCGTCTAAGGAAGAGTCGCTAACCATCGTGGTCGGTTCCGACGGCACCATTCGCCTCGACGGCGAGGCCGTGGTCTTGGAAAACCTGGAAGCGGTTCTGAAAGACAAATTAAAAGACCGCGAACAAAAAATGGTGGTCATGCGCATTGACCAATCCGTCGCTCATGGTACGGTGGTTGATGTCATGGATGTCGCCAAAAAAGCCGGCGCCAGCGGCCTCAGTTACGCCACCTCGGCGCGCGCCAAGCCCTGAGCCTAGCCGGCGCCCTTACGCCGCAACGTTTTATCGCTTTCATTCGTTTAATCATTGCGAATGGGTTGCAAGATGTTCGATGATTGCGGCTCTTGTGCTGGTGCGGTCGGTTGGGGCGCCGTGACACCATGTCTTTTTCATAAGCCCTTGCCCTTGATGCGATGACAGCCCGTGCGTGCAGATTTTTTGTTAGGCTGGTTTCATGACATTTCGCTTCCTCTTGCCGGTTCTTTTTTTGATCTCCTTGTTCACGCCGCTTTCCGCTTCTCAGGCCGCCTACGACGCCTGGCGCCAACAACCGGTGACTTGGATTCGCGTCGGCATTAAAGACAAAGACGCCGTCCAAGCACTGCGCAGCAACACCAAGCTGCTTGTGTTGGAGGGTGACCGCGTCGTGCAAACGATTGAACCGGGCGGTTTGTTTCGGGTCACCTCGGCGCGTATTCAGCGCAAGGGTTACCGCTATTGGGTTGCCATTCAAAGTGACGCCGAGCGGCAGCCCTTGGAAGTGCTACAGACCAAGTTGGAAACAACCTTCCCCGAAGCCGCTTACAAGATTGTCGGCCAAAAAAGCGGCTTCGCCCTGCGTGGCGGCCCCTATGCCGACAAACAAAAAGCCGCCGCCGCCCGCGACCGTTTCATCGCCGACGGTTTTGCCAAAGCGCAGTTGGTGACCAGCAAAACGCGTTATCCGTTCCAGTGGATAAACCGCCACTACGATAAGTTCGATCTACGTGCCGACCGCGATGTCGGCGTTGTCCACGCCGATCCCAATCAGCCGATTAACTTTGCCGGCAACGCGTACCGCGGTGTTCTTCGCTTTCGCCTCAGCGGCAACAAAATTCGTATCGTCAACGAGTTACCTTTAGAAGTGTACCTGCGCGGCGTGGTCCCCACCGAACTCGGCCCCAACGTCTTTCCCGAAGTGGAAGCGCTTAAAGCGCAAGCCGTCGCTGCGCGCACTTACGCCCTCAAGAACATGGGCCGATTCAACAAAAGCGGATACGACATTTGTGACACCCCCGCGTGCCAAGCTTACGAAGGTACTCGCAACGAACACCCGCTCAGTGATCAGGCCGTCGCCGAAACCGAAGGCATGGTGCTGTACCACGGTGACACTTTAATTGATGCGCTTTACACCTCAACCTGCGGTGGTGTGACCGACGATGTCGGCAATGTGTTTCCCGGTCGCAACGAACCCTATCTCAAAAGCAAGACCAGTTATTTAGCCGCTTATCCCAGTTGGCAATTGCCCAAAAAAGACGTGCCGGACGCCGTCGCCGCCGTCGGTCATCATCTCACCGCAACCGCTGTTTTATTCGGAATGAACCCGCCCGCCAAAGTGGCGCTCTTGAGCGACGATGTTTTTAGCGGCTTTCTGCGTGATTTGCGCTGGGTGTTTGGCGACGTGCCCGCCTACAACGGCCCCAAGCAGGTCACCTACCGCGCTTTCTGGCAAACGCTGGCGGCACTGCCCGCCGTTGCCGGCGCCTTAAAACACCAATTTAATCCCGCCGATATGGCGCGACCCCTGAGGGGTAGTACCGTCGACCAAGCCTTGCAGCCCTTGGCTGCCTTTATGCTGCGTTACGAGTTGATTGACAGCGACGAATTGGCGCGCCTCGACAGTGACGAGGTGATCGACAACCGTCACGCGCTGACCTTGCTGCTTCATTTGGCCGAAAGTTGGGGGCCGCAGCCCGAATGGGACCGCTACACCGTGACCGACATTCAAAACGGTGTGATGGTGTTACAGCGCGGCACCAAAACCAAGATGCTGGCCTTAAAAGACATCCGTTATTACCTTTCCGAACATGCCGATCACTGGACCTTCCGCGCCCAACCGCAACTTGAGAAGTTGGACCGCGTATACCTGATCGACGGCCCCTTCCGCCGTGACATCGTGCGCATCCAGGAGAACTACAAAGTTGCCAGCGTGGATCGCTTTTCTGCTTACGACGTATGGGTCGACAAGAAATCGGTCGAGGCACTGGAGAAACGGGCGCGTCGCTACGTGCGCGGCTTGCGTGGTATTCGCGATGTGCGCGTGCTTTCGCGCTCCGCCGCCGGTCGCGTGACCGAACTGGAATACGTTGCCGATAGTGGTAATCGACGCGTTAAAGGCCTCGATATTCGCTGGTCTTTGGGTGTGCGCGACAACCTGATTGATTTGGTCCCCAGTTACAAAAACGGGCGTTTGGTGCATTTGACCGTTTTCGGACGTGGTTGGGGCCATGGTGTCGGGATGAGTCAGGTCGGTGCTTACGGGCTGGCGTCGCAGGGCTGGACCTTCGACAAAATTTTGACCCATTACTACGACGGTGTTCAGGTGTCACCCTATGTTGGTAAAACCAAACCGGATCCAGGCTCCCCCTAATGTCGGCTAGCTGCCGGCCCCGACGCGCGCCCGCACAGGTCCTTCTGTTGGGCGCAACCGGGTTGGTCGGCGGCTGTTGTTTGCAACTGCTGAAGGCCAGACCCGAGGTGGCTCGTGTGTGGGCGCCCTTGCGCCACGACAGCCTCGCCGCCGACGATAAGGTCACCGCGCTGCCGTTTGATTTTGACGATGCCGCTGCTTACGCGACCTTGCCCGAAGTCGACGCTGTTTTTTGTTGTTTGGGACAGCCGCTCGACCGTCTCGATCAGCGCGATGCGCTGTTTCGTGTAGATTATCAATATCCGATCCAGGTGGCGCGCCGTTACCAAGGGACACTCGACGCCTTTTCAATCGTCACCTCCGTTGGCATTAGCCGTTGGTCACCGCTTTATTACTGTCGCGTTAAAGCCCGATTGGAACGCGATTTACGGGATTTGGATTTGGCGGCGCTGCATTTGTTCCAACCGTCGTTATTGCTCGGTGACCGCGACAGCCCCCACCCTTGGCAGCATTGGTTCCAGGGCCGACTGGGCCCGCGTCGTAGCTGGTTTCGCGGACCTTTGGCGCGCTTTCGACCGGTTGGTGCCGAAACCCTGGCACAAGCCATGGTCGGTCTGTGGTTGCGCGGCGAACCCGGCCTTTCGCGCCTGTATGCGCCGCGCATGGAAACCCTCGCCCGCGAATTGGGTTAGACTGGGGGCAGGGGGTGGCCGGTGCTTTTTTTGGAACGAATGGCGGAACGAAAAATCCAGGAAGCCATGCAAGACGGTGCTTTCGATGATCTGCCAGGTTCGGGAAAGCCGTTGGCGTTGGATGAAGACGCCGCCGTACCCGAGGAGCTGCGCACCGCTTACAAGATCCTCAAAAATGCCGGCTTTGTACCGCCCGAGCTTGAGTGGCGCCGCGAAGTCCTGCGCTTACAAGACCTCGTCGCCGCCGCCACTGACGACCCGACCCGCGAACATTACCGCCGACAGCTCGCGCTCAAGCAGTTGCAGTTTGACGAGGCCATGCAGCGGTTCGGGCGCACCGTGCCCGCCGCCTACCGCGCCTCGCTAATGCAACGATTGGATGCTGAGGACACGCCTTAAACCTAAAGTGTGCGATTCGAATGCATGCAATCGTGCAAGGTATTGGTGTAAAACGTGTTTGGAAAAGCGGACCGGGGCTGCGACGGCGCCTACTTGTAAAAACGGTGTCCATTTTCACAGCTCGCGGCAGCCCGGTAGATTGTGCACAGGCGCCGCCAAGGAACGCCCACTTCAGGGTAAAGCCTGAATCCGTGCCAATTAACGGCCGATCTGCTAATCTTGTCGGATCTTGTAACGCGCTGCGTCTTGTTCCTCTTTTGTGTCGGTTCTAACCCATACCGGCTGCTCGGGATACCGTCCAACCAGAGAAACGCGATAAGCGTGCCCGCTTTTGGCCAAAAGCTGCGCGCTCTATCCCAATCTTTGGTCCTAAGGTTCCCGCCGATTCCGAGCCGAACGAGACGGCGCCGTTTGGTGGCTTACATGGAACCAACCAACACCCTGTCCGGCTTGGACTCGGATGCCGAAATTCGCAATTGCATTGAAGAAGTCGCTCGGCTGTACCGTGCCCGCCGGGCTTGCATGGTCGATACGGTTACCGACTGGGAAACCCTGTCTCGTCTTGAGACCGCCATTGAAACGCAAATAAACCGTTTGGTCGCCGGCGACGCGGCCGTGTTGCGCGTCGTGCGTCGCCTAGAAAGTGCCGATAACAGTGGGGTTCTCTTTGTCGTGTTGCGTGTCCTCGCCGGCCGTGGTTTTTTCGAAGAAGTGGTGGCGCTGGCTGTCTCGCTTTCCGCCACACCGATTGCGGCAGCGATTGCCGACGCGTTGGTTCTGTCCTGGCCGAAAGAGGAAACGGTATACATGCGTTCGTTATTGCGCCATCGCAACGGTTTGGTGATTGGCGTGGTTGCTCAGTTGGTCGGCACCAAACGCTTGCCACTGGCTGAGGCGTTGACCGCCGCCCTCGGCAAACAACACCGCGAGCCGGCGCACGCGTGGCTGGCATGGGCGCTGGGTCGGGTGCGTCACCGGCCGGCGTTGCCGCTATTATTTGAAAAACTCGAACAAGAAGCCGATCCCCATGCCGCAACCCTATTGGCAACAGCTTTGTTGCGCCATCACCATCTGCCGACCTTGCTCGAATGCCGTCGTCACGGTGATCGCGCGACCTGGCCGTTGCAGCTTCTTGCCATTGCCGGCGATGCCGGCGATGCCGCCCGACTTTTACAGCGTTTCGCCACGACACCCAACGAACCGGCTTTGCTGACCGCTTTGGGTCTGGCCGGTGATCCCAAGGCGGTGCCCGCTTTATGCGATGCGTTGGCAACTTTGCCGATGGGTTTAGCCCGTGCCGCCTGTTTACTGGGTTTGCGCCTCTTAACCGGCGCTCCGGCGGATGTGGGTGAGGACGCCGAGGCCTGGCGCACCTGGTGGCAAAGCCATAGCGCCGGGTTTAAAGCCGGCATCCGTTATCGATTGGGTCGTCCGATTACGCCGCAAATTTTGCTGGAGCAAATGACCGCCGGTGTCTTGCCGCTCGCGTTGCGCCAAACCGCGTACGAGGAAATGGTCGTGCGTTATAACCTTGATGCACCCTTTGAAGCGCATCTGTATGTGGCGCCCTGTCGCCGTGCCGTGGAAGCCATGCGCGAACAAGCGGCTTCCCAGCCATTTCAGGCCGGCCGCTATTATTTCGGCGGCGCCCCTACCTAGGAGAAAAAAATGGCCGAAGACCCACACTGTCGCAGGCATTCGGCCGAAAAGAACGAGGCCTGCTCTGACGGGCGTCGTTCTACTATGTCTCGCGGATTCGCACGTTGTGCGATCTATGGGTTAAGGTCCGCTTCGGCGGCAAAACCGGTCATTTTTTTTCTAAACGAGATCGTGGGCAAAAAAATAGCCGGCCACGGTACCAACGTGACCGGCTGAAAAAAACGAATCAAAGCACAAGTGCTCTGCTTTCTCCGTTCCTTTTGTCTCGCCGAGCCACACGTGGTGCGGCTCGTTATAGGTATAGGTACCCTTTGCCGGCAAAACCGGTCATGGTTTTTCAAAAAAAATGCAGGGCAGGTTGCGGTGGAACGAATTGGGCAAAAAAAAGGCCGGTCCCTCAGGGAGGGGCCGGCGCCAAATGGTGAGGAAAGCATTGGTCTGCTTTACGCTCTTTCCGTTCCTTTGTCTCGTCAGTTCGAACCAGCAATGTGATTCGTCCTGCTTAATACCTAAAGCGCAAAGCCGCGACGAATCCGTCGAAAAAAAATAAAATTTCTGCCTCGTGCCCGCGGTGGCGTCACACCAGGCGGCCGCCAGTCGGCATCTTTACGTCGCTAAGTTAAAGAAGGTGAGAAGCTTAGCGGCGTGACTGGCTGAAATTCTGAGTTGCCGAAATTTGCCAAAACGCACCAAGCACCCCTCGTGTGTGCCTTTTCTTAGCGCGGTCCGCGCCGGCATGTTGACCATCAACCTCGCAGCGCACGCGGCCGGGCTGTTCGATGCCGTTCTTTTTCGAACGGTATGTTGCTATCCTGGCTCAAAGCCGCCAAGTGTAGGGGTGTGGTTGCGAACAGGGTCGCGGCAAAAGTGTGATTTATGACGCACTTTCGGGTCTTTAGCATTTTGCGCGTTTTAGTGGTGCTAGAATCCCGCCCATTCGAATTTGACGACCTTGTTGGTGTCGTGGGCCTTAAGTTGTTATAAAACCCCGGTCACCGTTAACCCTTCTAAAATGTTCTAACCTAAGCTGATCGATTCGTTTGGATGGAATCGGGCAAAACGTTGCCGTCATAACGGCTACGCGATTTCGCCGCCAGGGATCGTTTCGTCTATGTCTCGCGATCAAAGTCCTATTTGAATGTATTACCAACCATTTTTTATTCACTTGAACTGAGCGTTCTTCGCGACGGTTTTGCAAAATATCAAGGCAATTAGGTATTGGGATGACTCGGGAAAAGCCCGGGCTAATTCCATAGGCAATAATTTAGGGTGTTTATCAGTCCTTTTTATTTTGGTGGTTGCCGTCGCTGAATTGCAAGCGTTACTCGGTGCAAGCTTTTTTTAATAACAAAAAAACCGACAACTGTGCGCCATGTCCTTAACCCATATCCTTTAAGCCAAGATAGCACGTCTTTTATTTATGTTGCCCCCTGCTGCTCTGCCTCGTGTTATTCGGAGTTATTATGAAAACCCCTGTATTTGGTCTGATTTTTTTTGCCTGTTTTACCGTGTTCGCCGGTCTTAATGTACCGATCACCATCAAGGAAACCGCCGGTGTCGGCGTTTCCCAATATCCCGTTTCCGTTGTTGTTCCGCTTGAAAAGGGAACCTATCAGGACACGACCCCCTTTCTGCTTCGCGACGATCAAGGTCGGGCTGTGCCGGCCCAATTCGAAATTCTCAACCGCCATTGGGCTTCGGATCGCAGTATCCGCCATCTGCAAGTTCATTTCTTAATCGATTTAGAATCTTTTTCGGGGCCGCAAACCGGTCAACGAACCTTTCATTTGACCGACAGCGGCGATAATCCTGCACCCGCCGCGCCGATTCAAATCAATGATACCGCCGGGTTGATTGAGGTCGACACCGGGCCCTTGCAGTTTAGTATCAACAAACAGTCATTTAACATGATTCATCAGGTTGTTTTGAACGGGACCACGCTCATCCAACCCAACCAAGAAAACGGAGCCCGGCTACAGCCGCGTGCCGGCGCCGGCAACACCCGTTACGATGCGTTACGCGATGACTTTCAGTTTGAAATTGAAGAAGCCGGACCGATTCGCGTGGTTCTTAAGGCGACGGCTCCGAACCTTTACCAATCCACCGTGGCGCATACGCCCGGTGTTGCCGTGAGAATCTACGCCTGGGCCGGCAGTCCCATGATCAAAATTGATTACCAACTGCAGAATTCCGCGACCAATGTTCGTTATGCTTGGCCCTTGTATTTCGAAGCACTCGATTTGAATTTCGCCACGCAATTGAGCAACGCTGAAGTCCGCATCGGTCGTGGCGATGGTTCTACTTTCGCGGCAACCCCGCAAGATAACGGCTTCCGCCTGGCTCAGGAGCACCACAACCAAGCCCGAATCTATCGTACCAACGAAGATCAGGCCTTGGAACAGCTCGACTTTCCAAACGGCTCCGGGCCCGAGGGCTTCCTTGACCTTCGCACTCAAAATATGGGGGTGATGGCGAGCATTCGTCACTTTTGGCAGACCTGGCCCAACGGGTTGGCGGCGGATGATCAGGGGCGCTTGAGTATTCAGTTGTTCCCTGAATGGAGCGCTAAATTCATGCGCAACCAAAATGCCGATCAACCACTGAACGTCCTTTCGCCCAGTGGTTTGTATTGGTTGGACGACATGCAACAAACCTACAAAGAGGTGTTGTTGTTTTTCCATAACGGCCAAGCGGCAGCGGCCACGCTCGCCGCGCTGAGCCAAAGCTTTACCCATCCACCGGTTGCCTCGCTTCCCACTCAGTGGTACGCCCAAACCGCCGTCACCCTGGATCTCGACGGCGTGGTTCCCAATGTTCCCGATACCGATGCCGACACCACGCGCATACCCGTTCACAATGGCTATGCCTACGATGCCGGCAGCGCCGGCTACAACTTCGGATGGACCAACTTCTACTTGGATGTTAACCGAAAATTGGGGACCGCGAGTGGCGGCGAGTGGCCTTATTCGTCGGCGGGCTTTATCGCCAACCGCAACCCGGCTGAGGCGTTGGCTGCCGAAGCGTTCGCTATGGGTGAACTCAACATTCGCCCGCAATGGTTAGACGGCTATACCTTTGACGAGCACTTTGCCACTCTTGCGCCGACGCCCAACCCCTATCGTGGCACCACGTGGCGGGCGTTCGAAGGTCACGGGGCGCCAACCTTGGATGCGCCCTACCTGGCTGACACGGTTCAAGACGCCAACCCGCGCGACGACCAACACGCTTGGACCTATCACATGGAGGAAACCTACTACCTGACCGGCAACCCTTGGATCCGCGACTGGTATCGGTTTATTGGTGAGTTTCGCAAAACCAGATTGCGCGAATTGGACCCTTTTCCCGATCGCTCCAGTCGCGGTCGCGGCCATGCGTTGGCCAACGCCCTGCAGGCCTATCGGATCAGCGGCGACGACGAGATCCTGAGCTTGTTCGGCCATTACATCCGCGAGGAGTTGCGCCCCGAACAAGCACAATTCCGCCACGGCGGCTTTCACTCAACCGGCGACGGTCGCGAAGCTGCTTTTCAAGCCGGCTTTCTTGCGCGAACCTTAATTGCTTACATGACCGAGGTTCGCGAGACAGATCCCCAGGCTTGGGCTGAAGCCTTCTGTGTGGTTGCCGGCCTGGTTTGGTGGAATGCCACCTATTGCCAATACTGCCACTTTACCAACGCCGCCACCCAGACCGGCCCGCCCGCCTCCTATGGCACCGCCGCCACCTTTGTGGACGTTGCCGCCTGGTACGGCCGGTTCACCGGTGACCAAGCCATTCTCTCCCAATTGAATCAGTATCTTGAGACCGGCCTCAATGGCGGTGTCAAACCCTATGAACTGGATCAAATTCGCAGTTGGCGTGGCAACTGGGTCGGCCGCATGAATACCTTCCACAACCAAAACCCGAAAGCCGATACGACCCCACCGGATGCGGTTAGCGACTTGGTATTTGCGCAAGAGGGCGACGATTGGGTCCTGCGTTGGCGCGCGCCGGCCGACGCTGCTTTTTATCTGGTGCTTCACGCCGACCAACCCATCACCGACCAACAAACCATGGACCCCAACCAGGTCAATTGGTGGGCGGCCGATGTGGTGCACATGCCTGCCAACCCCGTTGCCGGTGCGGCCGAAGTGTTGCGCATCCCCTTTACCGGACAAACCCACGCCGCCATTTTCGTATTTGATGCGGCGGGCAATAAAAGTGCCGTTTCCTGTGGCGACATCCCTTGTGATCCACCCACCTGCCACTACGAACTGACACCCGCGTCGGCTCAGTTTGGTGCCGCCGCCGCCAATGCCTCCTTCACGGTTGCCACCGCTGAATCCTGTGAATGGGTCGCCCAGGCACAGGCAGCTTGGATCCACATCATCAGTGAAAGCGGCGCTGATGATGTGCGCCAGGGGCCTGGTGAGGTTTCTTACCGGCTCGACGCCAATTTGAGTGGTGCCGCGCGAAGCGGTGTCATTCTCGTTGGCGATCAAACCTTCTTCATTGATCAAGGTGTTGACAACCAACCACCGACGGTTGAGATTCTAGAACCCGAAGATCTGGCCGTGGTGCAACAGGGATCGACCCTCGTGTTGCGTGCCAGTGCACAGGATGCGGAAGACGGCGACTTGTCGGCCGCGATTGAATGGGTTTCCTCGCGTCAAGGTTCGCTTGGCGATGGTACTGACCTCGCGGTGCTTTTGGAACCAGGCGACCACATTTTGACCGCCATGGTTACCGATCAACAGGGCGAAACCGCTGCGGCCGAACGTTCCGTTCGGGTGAATCAATTGCCGACCGTCAGCTTCGATGCTGAAGCACAAGGTGTGATGGTTACCTTTAATGTCTCGGTTGATGACCTGGACGGCGATGTGACGACCTACGAATGGCATTTCGGGGATGGTGCGATTGCGACGGACCCAGAACCATCGCATACCTTCCCTGGCAGTGGGCGCTACGAGGTTCAGCTACGTGTCACCGATAATGATGGTGGATCCGCCGTCGCCACCAAGTTGCTTGAGTTAACCGCGCTCGGTGAGCCGCCACAGCTTTACTTGGGCGCTTCTTCGCAACATGTGGCTGCGGGCGATTACGTCGATATCACCTGGCGCTCTAGCAATGCCGTTCGCGTTCGATCCAGCGATGCGTCTGGCGCCGTGATTGCCCACAACGGCTATGTCCGCCGCTTCATGACCGGGCCGACCACGCTGGTATTGACGGCTGAGGGGCCGGGCGGCCTTGCGCGCCGGGAATTAAACATTGAAACCCGTGCACCGTCGTTCCACGATTTGGCGCCAGGCAGTGCTCGATCACTTGGCCCCTATCTTTGTGACGGACCGGAAGGTGATGTGCTGTGCCGCTCGATTACCGACTTCAGCGGCTTCGTGTTGGATGGCAACAACCGCAAATTGTTGCTGTTCGGTGGCGGCGCCGGGGCGACCTTTCGTGATGACATCGACGCCTTTGACCTGGATCGATTGGTTTGGGCGTCCCTATACCAACCCACCGCTTGTGAAGCGATGCACATGGAAAATCTCGATGCGGACGCCGGTCGCTGGATCAGCAGCGGTCATCCGTATGCACGTCATACTTTTGACCTCACCACCTTCATTCCCAAAACCAACGAGTTTCTGCTGGCCGCCGGTTCCGGCGCGGCCAGTTACCCATCTTGCGAGGCGGGGCCGGCGTCTTATCCCTTTGGCCGCATCGGTCACTTCGACATGCAGGGGGGTTCCTGGCAGTTTGGGGCAAAAATGGATCGTCGCTCCTGGCCGACCAGTGGCTCCTGCGAGTACGACCCTGTCAGCGGCACCGTCATCTTTGCCGATGCCGGTGTCTTTTCGGGCTATGACCCGATCACCCGGCAGATCACCGAATACCGCACCTACCCGGGCCCCAGTTCCTACGACGGCCACCTGGTTTACTTCCCGCCAAACGGAAAAATGTACTATTTCCAACGCGGCACCGCTGCTACGGGTGGGGAAGTACAGGTTTTCGAGATGACGCTCAATCGCGACAACCTCGCCGACAGCCGTTTCGAATTATTGGGTGACCTCACTGGTGCGCCGCCGCGCGTTTCAAAAACCACCGGATATGCCTACGACTGGGAGCATCAGCTCATCGGCGGCGCCCTCAACGAAGGCGTTTTTTACGCCTTTGACCCGATGACGCGAACCTGGATGCACCAGACTGTCCAACCCGATGCGCTTGGTTCAACGCCTAACAACCTGTTGTTCCACCACATCGATTACGATCCGGCGGAAAAGGTCTTCATCTTCATGGACGAGGCTCGCGAAACCTGGCTACTCCGCTTCGATCCAGAGTCAGCCGTGATCGACTAAACCCGAAACGCGAACACATCCCAAACCGAGATGTTCCAAAAGTCGGGGCCTTCTTAAACGAGGGCCCCGTTTTTCGTTCCTGCGGAACCAGTCGTTCGCACATGGTAGCCACAATGAAAAAGGGCGACGGGCCTTTCGGGTGGTTGGTTTAACGATGCGCGTGATCGTTCAACGGGCGAGAGGCAAGATGAAGTCAAAACGAGGACACGCACCAACCTCAAATCGAGGACAGGCACCATTTGCGAGCCGACTCGGACAAAACGAGGACACGCACTTTTTAGTCTCGGCCGGAAGACAAAACGAGGACACGCACCAAAATGAGGACACGCACCATTTGCGAGCTCACCAATATGAGGACAGGCACCATTTACGAGCCGACTCGTGCCAAGGAAGACAAAACGAGGACAGGCACCAAAATGAGGACACGCGAGGACAGGCACCAAAATGAGGACACGCACCGTTTACGAGCCGACTCGTGCCAAAACGAGGACAAAACGAGGACACGCACCAAAATGAGGACAGGCACCATTTGCGAGCCGACTCGGACAAAACGAGGACACGCACTTTTTAGTCTCGGTCGGAAGACAAAACCATGACACGCACCAAGATGAGAAGACAAAACGAGGACACGCACCAAAATGAGGACACGCACCATTTACGAGCCGACTCGTGCCAAAACGAGGACACGCACTAAAACGGGGACAGGCACCATTTGGGGGAGAAGGGGGTTTGCGGCCTGAAGCCTCAGGCTGCGGCCATCGGGTTTCTTTGACAAAACGAGGAGACAAAACGAGGACACGAACCTCAAATCGAGCAAATCGAGGACCGGCACCATTTGCGAGCCGACTCGTGCCAAAACGAGGACACGCACCAAAACGGGGACAGGCACCAAAATGAGGACACGCACCGTTTGCGAGCCGACTCGTGCCAAAACGAGGACACGCACCAAAACGGGGACAGGCACCAAAATGAGGACACGCACCGTTTGCGAGCCGACTCGTGCCAAAACGAGGACACGCACCAAAACGGGGACAGGCACCATTTGGGGGAGAAGACAAAACGAGGACAGGCACCAAAATGAGGACACGCACCATTTACGAGCCGACTCGTGCCAAGGAAGACAAAACGAGGACAGGCACCAAAATGAGGACACGCACCGTTTACGAGCCGACTCGTGCCAAGGAAGACAAAACGAGGACAGGCACCAAAATGAGGACACGCACCGTTTACGAGCCGACTCGTGCCAAAACGAGGACACGCACTAAAACGGGGACAGGCACCATTTGGGGGAGAAGGGGGGTTGCCGTCTGAAGCCTCAGGCTGCGGCCATCGGGTTTCTTTGACAAAACGGGGACACGCACCAAAACAGGGACAGGCACCATTTGGGGGAGAAAGGGGGTTTGCGGTCTGATGCCTCACACCGTGGCCGTCGGGTTTCTTTGATGATATGGCTCTGATGCGATGGGTTTGGCTGGATGTCCAAAGGCCTTTTCTTACCGGTCCCACTTTCAAGGTTACTGTGACTGTGCGCGTTTGATCGCGGCGCTTTTTCCCCGCGGAAGTCATTGACCGAAATAAAAAAGGCCCGTGCCGTGGGGGCGACGGGCCTTTTTGGTTTTGAATAGCCGCTTGCGCGGTTGGACTGCTTCAGCAGAGAACCACACTGGGACGATGTTCAGCCCGGTGTGGTTGACCCTGGTTAAGGTGTGGGCATGGTGTAGGTGTAGGACGCGTCCAAACCAAGCGGGATGCCGGCGGCCCAGTAGATCAACAGGAAAATACTCCAGGTGACCAGGTAGCAGACGGTGAACGGCAGCATCAACGAAACCAAGGTGCCGATGCCGGTATTCTTCACGTACTTCTGGCAGTAGACAACGACCAGCGGGAAGTAAGGCATCAACGGGGTGATGATGTTGGAGCAGGAGTCGCCAACGCGGTAGGCGGCCTGAGCCAAGTCAGGTGAAATGCCGACGTTCATCAGGATGGGCACGAAGATGGGACCGAGTAGCGCCCACTTAGCGGAAGCGGAACCCACCGCGAGGTTGACCATGGCGGTCAAAAGGACGATGCCGATGATGGTTAACTGCGGTGGCAGGTTCATGGCTTTCAGGCCGGCGGCCCCTTTCAGAGCCAAGAGCGCGCCGATATTGGATTGGTTAAAGGCGGCCAGGAAGAGGGCACAGAAGAAAGCCATAACAATATAATAGGTCATGGTGTCCATCGACTTCTTCATGGCCATGATGAAGTCGCCGGAGCTTTTGAAGGTGCCGCTGATGAAGCCAAAAACCACGCCGGGAATGACGAAAAAGACAAAAATGAGCGGAACGATCATCTGCATGAGCGGTGCGGAGAAGTTGGTCAAGCTGCCGGCGGGATCGCGCAAACTGGAATCGCCGGGTACCGCGAGAGCAATCAGGGTGAACAAACCGAGCACGAGCGCGGCGGTGCCGGCGAAAAAGGCTTTATTTTCCACTGCCGACAAGGGCTCAACTTTGGCCGGGGGTTCGGCGTCGGCGTCAATCGGCGTGTGGGATTCCAAACGCGGTTCGATAATTTTGTCGGTCAAGAACCAGCCGACGAAAATAATGACGACGCTGCTGGCGCCGGTGAAGAACCAGTTGTTAAGGGGGTTGATCTCAATGTTGGTTTGCACAATGCGCGCGGCCGATTGGGTAAAACTCTGCAGCATGGGGTCGATGCCGGAGGGAATGGGGTTGGCACTAAAGCCGCCGGAAACGCCGGCAAAAGCGGCAACAATGCCGGCGAGCGGGTGGCGACCGGCGGTGTAATAAATGACGCCGCCGAGGGGGATAACCAAAACGTAGCCGGCATCGGTGGCGGTGTGGCTGAGGATGGCGACAAAAATGACGACCGGGGTGAGGAATTTTTTCGGAGTGAAGCTCAGCAGCTTTTTCAGGCCGGCGTTGATGTAACCGGAGTGTTCGGCGACGCCGACCCCCAGCATGGCGACCAAGACGATGCCGAGAGGGGCAAAGCCGGTAAAGGTTTTGACCATACCGGTCATGAAGTTAACGAGTTGATCACTGGACAACATGTTGGTGATAACAAGCGCTTCGCCGGTTTTGGGGTTGATGTCGGTAAATTCGATGCCGGAAAGCAGGAACGAGAGCACCCACGTGATGATGAGGCTCACTAGGAAAAGAATGGCGGGGTCGGGCAATTTGTTGCCGAGCCATTCAATGGTGTCAAGAAAGCGGGCAAGTGCGCCGCTTTGCTGGTTCTGGGCTTGATCGTTGCTCATGGGCGTTGGGTCCCCTAAATAAAGATGTAATCGAAAATGCAGGTTCGGCGTGGGCGCGGTCTCCCTGGCGACGGCCTCGGTGCGATCACCCACGGGCGGGGCCGCGTGATGACAGACGTTGGGCCGGTCAGCCGGGTTAGATGCCACTCCGAACGAACCTGTGGACGCCGAGATGGAAAACGGGCAAACGGCGCGCGGCGTCCGCGCGCGGTCGGCGCAGGCGGGTTCCGAAACCGAGCAGAGGTTGCGGTGGATGAACGGTCGTTTGACGAAGCGAGACGCGGCTCATAAAAACGCGGCTCGGGAAACGCTGCATAGGCGCCGTTCAACACTGAGCGTCAGCGTCGAACCATCATGCTTTTTCGGAAACTCCGATCGTCAGTCTAACAGAGCGATTTACGTCTCGGCAATACAGCCCGCGCATTCCTGACCGCCGCTTTTGCAAAAAAATGCCGAAAACAGCCAAAAGTCGGCCGATATTCCCAAATATGGCCCTTCGAAACGCCTTTATCCGGCAATCTCACATTTTTTTTTAGGTTCTTACTGAACCTTTACGGCGATGGTGCGTTAGATGGAAACAGGTGGTGTGAAGGAACTCTGTGGAGGCAAAAGCGTGAAAAAGCTTTTTATTGGGTTAGCATGCATGGTTTTAGCAGGCGGCGGGATTTTTTTTGCAATTCATCAACCCGCAAATGCCGCTGACAAAAACGAAGACAAGAAAAAAGACGAGAAGAAAGAAGAAAAAGAAACCGTGTACTCGGTTGAGTATTATACGGTTGGGCCGCGCGAGATGAAGACGTACGTCACCAGTACCGCGGCACTCAAAGCGGATCGCCAGGTGGATATTTTCCCCAAAGCGGCCGGCCAAATTCAGACCTTGAAGGTTGAAGAGGGTCAGAAAGTAACGGCCGGTCAGGTGTTGGCTGCATTGGACGGCGACGACGCGCGTCTGCAGATGAACCAAGCAACGGTCAATTTGAAGCGTGCCAAGGCGGATTTTCAACGGATCCAAGCGACCTACGAGCGCAAACTGGTATCGACTGAAGAGTACGAAGCCAAAAAGTTCGAACTGGAGCGTATGGAAGCCGAATTTAATCTGGCCAAACACAAATTAGAAATTACCCAAATTACCGCACCTTTTGACGGCACCATCATCAACCGTTTCGTTGAGTTGGGCCAAACGGTGCAACCGAGTGAGAAAATGTTGACGTTGGCGGCCCTGGAGCCGTTGGAAGCCGAAGTCTTTTTGCCCGAACGCAAAGTGGGCGACTTGGCGAGCGGCCAGACGGTCAAGTTCTCGCGCGACGATTCTTTCGACAACGAATTTTTGGGCCGCGTTGATCGCTTGTCACCGGTGGTAGACCGCGAGACGGGTACGGTAAAAGTGACCCTGTCGATTCCCAACGCACCTGGCTTTGCACGACCCGGCACCTACACGCACTTGCGCATTGTGACGGCGTCCAAAACGGCCGAAGCCGTGATTCCGAAAAAGGCGCTGATCTACGACAGCCGCCAATTGACCTATGTGTTCACGACCTACCTCGACGAGAAAAATGCAGCCCAAACGCGGGTCAAAAAAGTACAAGTCGAGACCGGGATCGAAGAAAACGGGATGGTTGAAATTCTTTCCGGCATTCAGGTAGGCGAGCAAATCGTCTTGACCGGTAAAGACTCGCTCAAAGACGGTTTGTTGGTTCGCGACCCTTCGCTGAACGCCAACGCCCAAAACTAACACGAAGCGAAACGGATACCCATACGCCCCACGCGGGAACGGCAACGTTCCCGCCCTTTCGGTGGCGGCGTCAGTTCGGATGACGCGCGTATCCTTTAATTTCTCCAACCAACCTCGAACCGTCGCGCCGAGGGCCGCTTGCCACGGCCGGGTGCGGCAGCCTTGTGTCCCGCCACGTTGTGGTCTGGAGGGTTCACGAGTACAAATCGTCGGTGGCCCGCGGTGCGTCCCTGCACCAACCTGGTGACCGTGGTTTTGTGGTCGTGAACCGTCCGTGACAACGCGCCGGACAGGAATCTCGGAGCACCTGCATGAACATTATTGGATTGTCTATTAAGCGGCCGGTTACCGTTTGTATGATCACCATCGGCTTTGCCGCTTTTGGTTTGATCAGTCTTTTGAAATTGCCGATCAACTTGCTGCCGGACCTTTCTTACCCGACCCTCACCCTGGAAACCCGCTATCCGGGGGCGGCGCCCGAGGAAGTGGAATTCCTCATTACGCGCCCCATTGAAGAGGCGGTGGCGGTCATTCCCAACGTCAAACGCATTTCCAGCTCCTCCAAACCGGAGCTCTCCCAGGTGACGCTCGAGTTTAACTGGGGCCGCAAAATGGATTTCGCCATTTTGGACGTTTCCAAAAAGGTCGACCTGCTGCGTTTCCCCGAAGGCATCGAGAAACCGCGCATTTTGCGCTACGATCCCAACCAAGATCCCATTCTCAAAATCTCGGCGACCTCGAAGGAGATGTCGCTCGCCGAGTTGCGTTACTTCTGCGAAGAAGACCTTAAAAAGCGCCTGGAATCGGTTTCCGGCCTGGCTTCAATTGAAGTCGCCGGCGGTCGCGAAGAAATTATCCAAGTCGAATTAGACGAAGCCGAACTGAAACGGTTCGGGATCTCCATTGAAGAAGTTAAAACCCGGCTCAATGAGGAAAACGTCAACCGCGCGGGTGGCTCGCTCTACGAAAACGAAGCGCGTTTCCTGGTGCGCACGTTGAATGAATTCGGCTCACTGGAAGACATTGGCAACACGATTATCAGCCGCAAAGACGACCGCCGCATTTACCTGCGCGAAATCGCCAAAATCACGGTTGGCCACAAGGACTTGGATCATATCGCCCGTATCGACGGCAGCGAAGGCGTGTCCTTGGCGTTCTACAAAGAGGGCGACGCCAACACGGTAACGGTCAGCCGCTCACTGCGTTCCGCCATCGACAAGCAATCGGAAAAATTCAAAGACAAGCTGACCTTAACCACGACGTTTGTCGGCGCGACCTTTATCGAACAAGCGGTCGAAGAGGTTATGTCCAACGCCGTCATCGGCGGTATCATCGCCATCTTGGTTCTGTTTTTCTTCCTGCGCGATGTGCGCGGGACCATTATTGTCGGTTTCGCGATCCCGGTTTCCGTCATGGTGTGTTTCTTCCTGATGCTGCAATTCGGGGTCAGTATGAACATCATGAGTCTGGGCGGTCTGGCGCTGGGGATCGGCATGCTGGTCGACAACTCGATTGTTGTGCTCGAATCCATTTTCGTCAGGCGCTCCCTTGGTGACGACGCCGCCGTGGCCGCCGAAAAAGGGTCCTCGCTGGTGAGTGGCGCGGTTGTCGCCTCAACACTGACGACCGTTGTTGTGTTCCTGCCGATTGTGTTCATCGACGGCATCGGCGGCCAGTTATTCCGCGACTTGGGATTAACCGTAACCTTCGCGCTGTTGGCCTCGCTGGTGGTGTCGCTGACGTTGATGCCGACGCTGTTTAATCTGTTTAGCAGATGGTCCAAAAAGAAAAGTAAAGCCGAGCGTGACAGTGTCTCCGATGAGGACGTCGATGCCGGTGTTTTTGCCGATAACTTGTACAGCAAGTTTTTGACCGGCGCCTTGCGCTACCGTTATCTGGTGATCATTGCGGTGATTTTGTTGATGGTGCAAATTGGCGGCATCTACAATTCCATGCGCTTTAACCTGGTGCCCGAGCTGAGCCAAGGCGATTACTACATCCTGGCCGAAATGGAAGAAGGCACACCGATTAACACGACCGACCGCGTTGCCGGTTGGATTGAAGAACAGATCATGGCGGAAGAAGGCGTGAAAGTTGTGTTCTCAAGTGTCGGCGAATTCAACCAAGGGGTTGAAACGCGCACGGGTGAGAACTTGGCCCAAATTAACTTCTCGTTAGCTGCCGAAACCGGTGCCCCGGACGCGATACTGACGCGTATTCGTGAGCGCTTGAACAATGGTCCACGCTTCGAATACCAAGTGGGTACGCCGAGTTACTTCACTTTCAAAACACCGGTCGAAGTCGAGATCTACAACGAAAATCAAGCCGATTTGGAGCGTGCCAACCGCGAAATGTTGGCGGCGATGGGCACGATCAAACAGCTCAAAGATGTGCGCACGACGGTCGCCGAAGGTAACCCGGAAGTACGCATCGTGTTTAACCGCGACACAATGTCGAAGCTGGGTCTGTCGATCAGCGAAGTGTCCAACATGATTCGCGACAAAATTCAGGGGGCGACGCCGACCCGCTTCGTACGCAGCGGCCGCGACCTTGACATCGTCGTTCGTTTGCGCCAAGCCGATCGCGAAGATCTGGGTGGGCTCGACACGTTAACCGTGGGTTATCGTGAAAATCGTCCGATTTACCTGACCAGCGTGGCCGAAGTCATTCAAGACGTGGGTCCGGCGCAAATCAAACGCATCAAACAACAACGTGCCGCCGTCATTTCGGCCGGCGTCAGCGGTGGCGACCTGAAAGCCGTCGCCGCGCAGTTGGAACCCTTAAAAGAACAAGTCATCGCGGCTGTGCCTGGCACCAAAATCGAACTCGGCGGCCAAAATGAGGAGATGGATAAGTCCTTCACCTCGATGGCGCAAATGATCACCTTGGCCGTGTTCCTGGTTTACCTGGTCATGGCCTCGCAATTCGAATCGCTGGGTCACCCCTTCCTGATTCTGTTCACCATTCCCATCGGGATCGGTGGTGGTTTGGTGGCGCTTTACCTGGCCGACATGGAGATCAGCGTTATCGCCCTCATTGGTCTGGTGATGCTGGCCGGGATTGTGGTCAACAACGCCATCGTTTTGATTGATTACATCAACCAGGTTCGCCGCTCCGGCACAGCGGTTTACGAAGCGATCATCATCGCCGGTAACCGTCGCATGCGCCCGATTTTCATGACAACCGCCACCACCGTCCTCGGTTTGATTCCCATGGCGATTGGTCTGGGCAGCGGCGCTGAAATGCGCGCGCCGCTGGCTATCGCCGTGATCGGCGGCTTGGTGTTCTCAACCGTGTTGACGCTCGTCATCATTCCGGTTGTTTACGCGGCGGTGACGCCGGGGCTGAAGTTGCCCGAACGGCGACCGCGCAAGGTGAATCCGGAGGTGGCCGTATGAAGCTCTGGGACTTGTCGGTTAAAAAACCGGTAACCGTCTTCATGGCCATGGTTTGTTTGCTGGTGCTGGGCGGAATCTCGCTGCAGCGCTTGAAATTGGCCTTCCTGCCCAAGGTTGATTTCCCCGGCATTTGGGTCGTGGCCAGTTATCCCAACTACAACCCGATGATTCTCGAACGCGAGGTCACCAAAAAGCTGGAAGAAGGCCTTTCCACCATCAAAGGCGTGCGCAAGGTTTCCTCGCGCACCAGCGCCGACCAAGTCATGGTGCGTTTGCAGTTCGATTGGGGGATGGAGCTCGATTTAATCCGCCTTGAGGTCGGCCTCAAACTGGAAGAAATTAAGCCCAACCTGATGCCGGGTTTGCGGTACATCGACGTTCAGAGCTTTAACACCGAAGAAATTCCAGTCATTCAGGGGCGTATTTCGGCGCCGGGGATTGACCTGTCCGAGAACTACGATCTGCTGGAAAAGCACATCAAACAGAAGATCGAACGCATTCCCGGCGTGGCCAAGGTTGAGTTGGGTGGGGTTCTGCCCAAGGAAATTTCCATCGACCTGCGTTTGGATAAAATCAAAGAACACGGCGTCGATGTCGGCCAGGTGGTGCGTTCGCTGTCGCGCGACAACCTCAACCTGTCCGCCGGGAAAATTCACGCCAACGGCTTGACCTACAACCTGCGCGGCCAGGGCAAAATCGTCGATATGGACGAGTACGGTGAAACCCGCGTCAATGACCAGGGTTTGCGCCTCAAGGACATCGCCGAAATTTACTACGAAGAGCCGCCGATTGGTTACAAACGCCATTTGGACGGCGACGCCGCGTTGGCCATTGAGGTCCTTAAAGAAAGCAACGCCAACACGGTGGAAGTTGCTTCGGAAGTAAACCGAGTGATTAACGACGAAATCTCCAAGGATCCCGTGCTTGAGGGCATCACGCTGTTGGTGTGGGGCGACCAGGGCAAAGACATCACCAAAGGTTTAGACGGTTTAACCGAAGCCGGTTACTACGGCGCCTTCTTTGCGGTTTTTGTTCTCTTCCTGTTCCTGCGCCGCTTGGACGCGACCCTGATCGTCGCCACCGCGATTCCCATTTCCATCGTTGGTTCATTCCTGTTCCTGTATGCCTTTGGTTTCACCTTAAACATTCTGACCATGATGGGTTTGATGTTGGCCGTGGGCATGCTGGTTGACAACGCGGTTGTTGTTTTGGAGTCGATCTACCAAAAGTACATCGACGGCGCCGACCCAATCACCGCCACCACGGAAGGCACGCGCGAGGTGGTAATTGCCTTAATCGCGGCCACGATGACGACCGTGATTGTGTTCCTGTCGTTGGTGTTTGCCGACGACAATGAGTTGGGTGTTTGGCTGTCTTCGATTGGTTTGACGATTTGCATCACCTTGGGTCTGTCGCTGTTGGTCTCAACCACGATCATTCCCTTATTTGCTTCCAAACTGCTCGGGAAAATCCAAAAGCCGTCGCATCCCAAGGACCCACTTTTCATGCGCTTCTACGCGCACATCCTGCACTGGAGTTTGCGCCACCCGATTGTGACCGGCTTATTGCTCATCGTCGCATGTGTTTCGATTGCGTTCCCAGCCAGTCAGCTCGAGAAATTCAAGGGGACGTCTTTTAAAACCAACCGTTTGTTTTTCCGCTACGAGTACCAGGACTTCTTTTTCTTGTCCGACTCGGAAAAGGTCGTCAACCAAGTTGAAGCCTTCCTGGAAACCAAACGCGAGGAATGGGAAGTCGAATCGATTTACTCCTACATGGAGGCCAACGTCGGCCAAACAACCTTGAACTTCATTGACGAAGACATGCCGGTTGAGCGCTACCGGGAAATTCGCAAGGAATTACGTGAAGAGTTACCCGAGATTGCCGGTGTCAAGTTCCTCATGGGTGACGAAAACGAAGAAGGCGGCATGTCGATTCGCGTGCAGCTTTTTGGCACTGAAACCGAAGTGCTCAAAAACACCGGTGAACGTGTCGCCGCGCTGTTGGCCGATGTCGAGGGTTTGGAAGACATACGCAACGGCGAGCAGTCGGGCAAAAAGGAACTGCGTGTTTCTATCGACCGCGAAAAAGCCAACGAGTTGGGCATCACGCCGGCACAGGTTGCTGAAACCTTTGGGTTCACTCTGCGCTACCAATACCTGCCGCGTTTCCAAGTGGGTGAACGGGAAACCGACGTGACCTTTGGTTTGAGCATCAAAGATCGCGCCTACATCCACCAGGTCGAACAAATCCCCATGGGTAACGGCGTGCGCCTCGGCAGCATCGCCAAGTTCGAATACGTCGATCGACCCGACACCATTCGCCGCGTTGACCGCAAAGCACACCATGTCGTGCGCGCTACTTACGAGGGTGAAAGCCCGCAAGAAGCGTGGAAAGCGATTGAGGCGCGCCTCGAAAACTTTGACTTTCCGCCTGGTGTCACCTGGTCGAAGAGCAACCGCCTGATTCAGGACGAACAGGAAATGAACGACCTCGCCATTAACGTGGGTTTGGCGTTGCTGTTGGTGTACCTAGTCATGGCCGGTTTATTTGAGTCGCTGGTACAACCGCTCATGATCTTCTCGACCATTATTTTCAGCATGGTCGGCGTGTTCTGGTTGCTGTTTGTCACGCAAACCGAGTTCGAAGTCATGGCCGGTATCGGCCTGCTGATTCTGATCGGCATTGTCGTTAACAACGGCATCATCATGATGGATCGCATCAACCAATACATTGACCAAGACTGGGACCTCAAAGAGGCCGTGCGTCAGGGGGCTTTGGACCGTATTCGCCCCATCTTGATGACCGCCTCCACCACCATCATCGGCCTGATCCCAATGGCTGTTGGCAACTCCTCGCTCGGCGGCGGTTATTACTTCCCGTTGGCGCGGACCGTCATTGGCGGCTTGACCTCGTCGACCGTTTTGACCTTGGTCGGCTTGCCACTCATCATTCTCACCACGGATTGGGTGTGGCGCAAAAACAAGGCTGTGGTCTTTTGGATTGTTCGCAAAATTCGCCGCAAGCCGGTGGCGCTTGATCCAGAAATGCCGGGCAGCGCCGCCTAACCACCGACATCTGTCCATAAAAAAGGGCCGCCCTTCACAGGCGGCCCTTTTTCTTTGGGGTGTTGGTACGTTTTTTGGGTGGGTTATTCTGGATCGTTGCACGTATCGTAAACGCCGATACCGAACACCATCCCTTGCATCATTTGCGCCGAGCCTTTCCACCAGCCCGAATCGTTGCCGACGTAGTTGGACCAAAAGGGCAGCAGGAAGTCGGGATCATCGTAAATGGCTTTGATTGCGTCACACATGCCCAAGTTGGGATCCAGCTCATGGGACATCAACACCATCGCCGCCACGTGCGGTCGGTTGGATTCGTACATCCAGGCGTTGTCCACTTGGAACGGCCGACAATCAACCACCGCCGTGCCGGCTGCGTTCAGCGTGCAGTCCATCATCGGCGCCCAATCACCGTTGATGTTGATCGCCGAACCCGGTGCCGCACGCATGGTGTAACGCACCAGGTTGTCGCCGATCTGAACCAGCGCCGGTCCCAAGATGCCTTCGATGTTGCCGTAGTTGCGGTAACTGCGTTGGAAGAAGCTGTACATCATACCGGCCATCATGAAACCTTGCGGGTTAAGGCAGCTCGTGCCCGCGATGTCGTCGGCGCACATAATACCGGCGCTGAGATTGTCCAGCGCCAGCTCCGACAGCAGTTCCATTAGCCGATCATGGCAGGCGTTGCCGCCTTGTCCTGGCACGTACTCGGCGCAGTTGGCCAGCATCTCGAAGTACTGAATCATTTGGCGTGAGATTTCGACGCGGTTGACGAACTGCTCGCGTTGGGCCTCTTGCGCGCGGGGAATATTGAAGCGGTCGACGACCATGCGGCCTGCTTGTTGGAAGCGGTCGCGCATGATCGGGTTGGGTCGCAGCGCGTAGGCCAACTTCATACCTTCGTTGTAGGCGTAATCCGAGGAACCAAAGCCGCTGCGGTGCCATTGACCCTCACCGGTACCGCCGCTGTTCACCGGGAACCCGTTGCGGTTGCCGTGGCTGTGGGCGCCGATGTTCAGATACGCCGTGTGCATTTGCAGCCAGGCCGCCGGCAAGCTCAGATCCCACACCCATTTCGGATCGCCCGAACGCAGGAACTCCAGCATTTCCGCGCCTTGCGGATTCCAGTAGGCGTGTTTGCCGTCGTTTTCGTAGGGGTTATCCCAATCGATGCCGAAACGGTCGTAGGCGAATTCAGGCCAAAGCTGCGAGCCATAGGTTTTGCCGCGATCCCATTGACCACCCTGCTGCACCGTATCTTCGTGCATGAGGTTCATCGTATCGAGATAGGCGGTTTTGGGCGCGCTCGTCGCTTCGGTCCCCAAGCTCGGGTAAATGCCGCTCGCGTTGATCGTCGTCAAAGGGGCGCGCACCAGCAGCCCGCGTTCCAATTGGTTGCGACCGCGCGTGCGGCTATTTTCGAAGAAAGCCGCAAGGGATTGCGTGGCCGTGGCGCGTGCCGTCGCCGTCAGGCCCAGGCGCGCGAAATGCCACAGGCCTTTGCCTTCACCGACAATCAGCGGTTCACTGACGAATTGCAGGGCCAAGGCGCCGTTGCGGTAGGCCAGCGCTTGGGGTTCGCGATTACGCAACCACGGCATTTGGATCGACGCCGTCACTGTCGCATTGCTGAGTGCGACCATGGGATCGCTAAAGAAGTCGTCGTTTTCGACTTGGTTGCCGTTGACCAATACCTCGGCGCGGCGCTGCCAAGGGTTGCCGCCGCCTTTGTTTTGGGCGACGCGGATGGTGGTGTTTTGCTCGGCCTCGCCGCTGGTGAGCGCCGTATCGCCGCCGTAGTGAACCGTAGTCGCCGCCGCATTAAATGGAAACAACCAGCTCGCTTCGTTGATCGTGACCGCCTGGTCCGTCCAGGGCCCGCTGAAGGCGTCGCTGCACTCGTTGCGGATGTGGTATTGCAGGACCACGTCGCCGCTGCCGCGATAGAAGGTGGCTGCCAAGGTATAGCCAAAGCGCTCGTAACCGCCCGCCGAGGCGCAACGCGCGCGGCCATTGGGGTCGACGAAATGGCCGCGCAATAGGACGACCGCTGCCAGTGGGCCGGTCGAAACCAGTTCGAAGCCGTCGGCATCCACTGTAACCCGGCCCGCGTCCGCCGTGCTGAGCACCACATCCTCAACGCCGTCGTTAAAAGCCAAGTAGGGGCCGGCACCTGCCGTGTGACGATAAACCGTTTCTAAATTACCGCTCGTGTCCGTTGCCAGCTCGATCTGATCAAACAACGCCGGATTGGCGGGATCGAGGGTGAACCGCGCCGCGCCGGTGTCGATGACCGTGGCACCGGCGTTTTGTGTGACGATCAGTGCATTGGGATCGGCCGCCGGCGTTGTTGCGTCGCGTCGAATGGTCAGGGTGATTACCGACTCGGCCGGTACCGAAGCGAGGGTGCGCACTTCCAACCAACGCGCCGGCAGGGTCGGGTCGTCGCTAAGGCCGCCCCAACGCGAGGTGATCGTGAACTGAGCCGCGAGGCGGTTGCCGTCGCCGTCAACCAAGACCAAAGCCGCGGTGTCGGTTAAATCGGCCGCCGCCGCGACCGGAATGCTCGACCAGGCCGGCTCACACGAGCGCGCCGTCAGGCGGTCATTGCGAATTTCGACCGTCGTCAAAATACTGAACGGCGTTGTGGCGGCGGGTCCCAAGACCGCATCGTCGCAAACAAGTGGTGTCGGCACAGTTGTATCTTCAACCCGAATCGAAACCGAATCGGTTGCCGTTTGTTGGTTGGCGTCGGTGACCTGTAATTGCCAGGTCAGCGTTGTTTCCGTAGCCACATCCGGTGCCGTAAAGGTTGGGTTGGTAATACTCGCATCGCTCAAGGCAACCGTCGGCCCGGTGATTTGCGTCCAGGCATAGGTTAGCGCCGTGTTGCCGCCGGTGCCGGCGCCGTTGAGCTGAACCAAGTCGCCTTCGGTCACCTGTTGATCGGGTCCGGCGTCGGCGCTTGGCCCACCACTTTCCGGCTCGAATTCGGCCGTGATTTGCAAATCACCGGCCGTGCCGTCGACCGTCAGCGGGTTGGCCATGCCGTCCACATCACCCGACCAGCCGCGAAAGCTGAAGCCGGGGTCGGCACTCGCGGTGATCGTCAGCGTGGCATCGCAGGCGACCGCGTTGACGCCGGTGCGGTCGGTGCTGCCGCCCGCGCCCGTCGTCACCGTTACCTGATATAGGTCACAGTCGCTGCAGTCCATTTCGGCGATCAAATCGAGCACGGTCACGGCTGCTATGCCGCCTGGCGGTGTTGTATTTGGCCACAACGGTAACAGTGAATTGAAGCTGAGCGCGCAACTGTTGGGTCTGTCATTGTCGGCAATCGTGAAGGTCATGTTGGTGATAGCGCCCAGTTCCAAACCGTTGCCGTTGCTGAGCGTGAGCGTCAGATTTTCGTCGCCTTCAATCAGCGCGTCGTCGATCAGTGTCAGCGCGATGTTTTGTGTGGTTTGTCCCGCTGCAAAGGTCAGGCGGCGCGTCGCCGTCGTGAAATCGCCGGTTGTCGCGTTGCCCGCCGTGGCCGTCACATCGACTGTGGCACTTTGTGTCGGTGTTTGGTCCAAGCTGACAGGGATTTGCACGGTGCCGGCGTCCTCCCGTGCCGAAGCCGTCGCCGTCGCAAAACTCGCGGCCGGTTGGGTGACGCCGTCGGCGCCGGTGACGCGCAGGTTGTCAAAGTCGACTTGGCCGGTACCGCTGCCGAATAGGGCGAGGTAGGTGCCGTTGGGATCGTTGGCGCTGTCGGCTGTGCTCAGCGTGAGGGGGGCCGCCGTTCCGAGATCGAGCTGAGCCGTCAGCGTGCCTTGATCGCGGCTGATCTGCAGTGGGTACCAGGTATCGAGCGCCAAGCCTTGCGGCATATCGATCGTGGCCAACACCGTGGTTTGCCAGGCGTTGCGACGACCGATCAGCATTGACCAGGTGCCCCATTCATGGCTGATGCGCACGTACCAGGCATCGTTCGTTCCCTGAAAAGGTTCGTTGCTGTCGGTTTGCGAAAAAAACACGACCGCCTCGGGACCACCTTGGCGCACGGCACTGAAACGCAAATCAACGTTAATCGCCAAGGGTAAATCTGCCGCCAACATTTGATTGTGGACGAGCGAACCGCCTGGCTCGCCGAGTGCCGCCACGCCGTTTGTCGCGGTGGCGTTGCCGCGCACAATCCAATCGGCGAGACCACTCGAAGCAAAGTCGTCGCTCATCAAAACTTGGGCGTTGAGTGTGGCGCCGACACCGAGCCACCACGCACATAGGGAAAGCAACACAAAGCGCGACCATGCGGTACGCCGGTAATATGGGTTAGGTTGGGCAAGCACACGAAGGGTCGGTTGCGACGAACCATGAGTCGCAACACCATCATGGGAAAAAACCACGGGAAACGCTCCTGAATCCTCGGTTCGCAGACGTTGTGTGTTGGCTTGCAAAGGGTCGTCTTCGCTCAAACGGCCGGGCGGCGGGTGCGACATACGTCGACCAGCACGGGTCCCTTGACGGTTTGACAAACCGGTTCACCGCAACGCACGCGGATGGGGTTATTCATGTCGGTGGCCCCTGAAGGGCCGTTTTGTCCCTGAAGCGCCGTATACAATAAAATTAAAGGTTTACCTGGCAGAGGCGCTTCATCGCCGGTAAGAGGTGTGCCGCCGCTAAAGGTTGCAAGTGTTTGCCGGCTTTGTGACAACGTTCACCCTCGTTTCTTCCCTAAACGCAAAAAAGCCGTGCGCGGTGGCACGGCTTTCTGCATGAAATGCGTGGTCGGTTTGCAATTTTAGGAAAAACGCAGCATTGGGTCGCTTAGCAGTGGGAAAAACCACTGGGTCCGTTCATTTTGCTGTTCTTTTTGGTCCTCTTGGCGTGCCCGCTCTTGCTCACTATCTTCGCGGTCTTGCCGGGCGCTGCGTTCCAGCAGGTGCGTTATTGAACGGCTCAATTTCAGCTCCGTTTCGGGTTCATCGGCATTGATTTCATGCCACAGGTTCAGGACTTCTTGCTTGAGGGCTTCATCTCTTTTGCACTTTCGCGAAATGACGCGCATCGCTTGATGAGGTTCTAAATCTAAAACCTCGTCGAGGATGCGGTTTATTTCGGACCAACGCGAAACTTCGTCTTTCATAGGCTCTTCTCCCTTAGGTGTGTTCATTGCGGCGATGACCTAAGCCCCAGATGGTGCCGGTCGGCGAATGGCCGGGTGAGGGGGGATCCGGCCGGCGCGGTTGTTCGAACACGGAGAAGGGTGTACCGGCATAGCTGCTACGGTGCGTTGGTGTTCTACTGAGCCCGCGAAGATGTCTTTTGACAAGACGTGAGATGAAGGTCCGGACCTGCCGTTTCGGTTGTCGGCTCTATCGAGCGTTGGAAAACGTTGTGAGCGATCGTTGGCTGCCCGCGGGCGGGTGGTGAACCGGAGTGTCCGGATCGCCGTCTGCCGGGGTTTGTGAGACGCACAATGTTTTCCAAAGCCCGTGGCGAACCGGGTTGGAAAGGGGGGATCCAAGCGAACCTTGGCTGCCCCGGCGGATAGTCTCAGGGAAAGGGGACACATCCGCCGAAAAAAAACGAATCGGGTTGATCTGCTTCACCTTTTTACAAAAACCGTACGTGAGGTGAATCTTTGTGCGGGGCGGAATTTTTTGGAGGCGGCGCCGCTTAGAACTGGTCGAGAATCGAACGCGAGCGCTGGTGGTCCTTGATGTTGGGTTTGGTGCGGTAGTGCGGCGTGCCTGCTTCAAAATGGCTGCGCACCGGGCTCGGCTGCTTGGTTTTCATGCGATCCAACAAGTTCTCGCGTTCCGTCTGCAATTCAAGCGGCAGTTTCGTCGTGTCGTCAATGACGGCCTGTTCCAACTGGACGGCGGTCAGGTTGAGCACGCCGCCTAAATCCGTATTGCGGAAGTCACAGCCGTCCAGGTTTGCCCCGGCAAAATTGCAACCGGTCATGTGCGCATTGTAAAACAGGCAACCGCTCAGGTCGGCGCTTTCAAAAGAGACCTTTTCCAGGTTGGCACCCTCGAAATTGCAGTTGGTAAGCCGTGCGTTGCCGAACAAACTGGATTCTAAATTGGCACAAATGAACAAAGCGTTTTTGCCGCCGGTTTCGCGGCAATCGGCCATCGCCATATAGGTCTTGGTGAAGTTGGTGTCGTTGATGACGGTGTTCTCTAAGTAAATGCGTTCCATGACGGCGCGCTCAAAATTGGTTTTGGAGACGTCGCTTTGCCAGAGGAAGCCGTTGGTGAGGTTGGCGTGGTTCATTTTGAGGCCGGTGAGGTCCCAGGACTCGAGCATGGCGTTTTCCAGTTCAATGCCGGACAAATCGGGAAGGTGGGCCTCGAGGTTGCGCAAACGTCTTAAAATGCCGACCTTACGCCAGACACCTTCTTCGCTGCGCCAAAAGCGGAAATCTTCAAGCTGCTCTAAATAACTTTGGTTAAGGTGACGGCGGCGGCGTTTTTTCTCCAGCCAGGTCAGCAAAATTCCGAAGATGAGGATGTTCATGAAGGTGTTGTTCAGGACCAACACGAAATAGGGCCAAGTGGTTTCGGCTTGTTTGTTGATTGTGAAAACAATCCCGCCGAAGATGATGAAAATCCCGATCACAATGGATAGTTGCGGATCCAATTTAAACGAGTTTTTCTTCAAAACAGCAGCCTCCTACGACCCAAAGGCGCGCAATGCACAACCTTGCACACCACCGATTAAGCTTACGCATCTTATAACGATCAGCCCTGGATCATAAAGCCCTGAGCGCAAAGGGAAGTGTGTTTGGTGTGATTAAGCGGTATTTTCATCGGTCGTCTTGACATTTTCCCGCCGGCCCATAACCGTTTTGCGCTTCATGGCTACGTTGCGGCGCGTGCTTACGCCGTGTTTCGCGGGCAACCGAGCTTGCGGTTGTGACCCGTGCTTTACAGCGCCGTGCGTTGGCTTTATGGTGAAGACTTTAGCCTTAAGTGGGCGATTCGGATGGCTGCCGTCGCGCAAGGTGTTGGTGCGATTTACGTTTGGAAAAGCACCGGCTACTTGGAGCGCAGGGCGCGCTTTTTCAGCACCTTGTCGGGGATCAGCGGGTGTGAGGGTGCCGCGGTGAATCGTTCAGTTTCGGATGAAACGACATTCTATTTTTCGGGAGATTTTATGTGTGCAGCATCGCGTGCCGCTTTACCCAGTGACGAGGAAATTCGGGCACTTCCCGCCGACGGCGGCCCCAACTACAACCGCCTCATTTTTGAATCCAGTCCCTACCTGTTGCAGCACGCCGCCAATCCCGTCGATTGGTATCCTTGGGGCGATGAAGCCTTTGAGATCGCTCGAACGCGAAATGTACCGATTTTTCTGTCGATTGGTTACGCTACCTGTCACTGGTGTCATGTCATGGAACACGAGTCGTTTGAGAGCGACGCCGTCGCCGAGCTGCTCAATCGTCATTTTGTGGCGATTAAGGTCGACAAAGAGGAGCGCCCCGACATCGACCATATTTACATGACCGCCTGCTTGGCCATGAACGGGCACGGCGGCTGGCCGCTGACCGCCCTCTTAACCCACGAGCGTAAACCCTTTTTCACCGGTACCTACTTCCCGCGCAGTGGTGGCGGTCGTCGTCCCGGTATGCTCGAGCTGATTCCCAGGGTTGGTGCGTTTTGGGCCGATCACCGCGATGAAGCGGAAAAGAACGCCGCCCAGTTGACCAATTACATTGCCGGCCAGAGCAGTGTCGAACCCGCTGAACTCGGCGAAACACGTCTGTTACAGCGTTGCTATGAGCAGCTTCAAAACCTGTACGACCCGCGCAACGGTGGCTTCTCCGGCGCACCCAAGTTCCCCACGCCGCACAACTTTATGGTGCTGATGCGCGCCTGGCGCCGCTTCGATCGCGACGATGCGCTGACCATGTGCCGCGACAGCTTGCACCACATGGCGCGCGGCGGGGTTTACGATCAAATGGGTTTTGGTTTTCACCGCTACTCGACCGATCCCTACTGGTTGCTGCCGCACTTCGAGAAAATGCTCTACGACCAAGCGCTGATGGCCGTGGCTTTGCTGGAAACCGCCACCGCCGCCGACGATGACGACCTGCGCGACATCGCCCGCCAAGTTTTCACCTACGTCCAACGCGATATGACCGAGGCCGGCGGCGCTTTCTACTCCGCTGAAGACGCCGATTCCGAGGGCGTCGAGGGCAAGTTCTACGTGTGGACCCCCGCCGAGGTGAAGCAGGTGCTCGGCGAGGCCGACGGCGCCCTGTTTTGCCGGCTTTACAATATTAATGAGGAGGGGAACTTCCACGAGGAAGCGACCGGTCACAAAACCGGTGACAACATTCCCCACTTCATTCGCAGCCGGGACGAACTCGCCGCCGAGCAAGGGCTCAGCCGCGCCGGCCTGGATGAAAAGCTGGCCGATTGGCGCCAACGTTTGTTCGCGCACCGCGAGCAACGCATCCATCCCTTCAAAGACGACAAAATTCTCACCGACTGGAACGGGCTCATGATTGCCGCCTTTGCCATGGGCGCGCGTTACCTCGACCAACCCGAATACCTGGCCCAGGCCTGTCGCGCCGCCGATTACATCCACGATCACTTGCGTGACGAAACCGGCCGCTTGCTGAAACGCAGCCGCCGCGGTCAAGCCGGACTCAGCGCCCATTTAGACGATTACGCCTTCATGATTTGGGGCTTGCTGGAGATCTACCGCGCCGGTTTTGATGTGACCTACCTGCAGCGCGCCTTGGCCCTGTGCGCCATTGTCGAAAAACATTTCCTCGACCCCGACAGCGGCGCCTTTTTCCTCACCGCCGACGACGGCGAGAATCTGATCGTACGCGGTCAAACCATCTACGACGGCGCCTTGCCCTCCGGCAACGGTGTTTTGGCTTGGTGCCTGGTGCGTTTGGCGCGGCTCACCGGTGAAACCCGGTACGAAACCCTGGGTGTCGCTGTTTGCGAAGCGTTCGGCATGTCCCTTCGTCATCGCCCGGTTGGTCACAACCTGTCGATTATTGCCTACGACCTGCACCAACTCGGTTCACGTGAAATCGTCATCCACGGTGACCGCGACGCCGAGGACACGCGTGCCTTGCTGGCCGAAGTCAATCGCGGTTTCCAGCCCTTCGACGAAGTGTTGTTGGTGCAAGGCAGCGATGATCCGGTCACCGAATTGGCGCCGTTCATCCAAGGACAAAAGCGCATCGACGGCCGTGCCACCGCCTACGTGTGTCGCAACTTTAGCTGTGAGCGACCCGTCACCAGCGCCGCCGAACTGGCTGAAATTCTCGCCTAAACCCCTTCACCCAAAAAAGAAAAACCCGGGCCGCCGTGTAGGCGCGACCCGGGTTTTTTTAGTTGGATTTAGGTTGTTTAAGTGGCCGCGTTCTCTTCCAGCGGTGCTTTGAATTGTTCGCTTTCACCGACCGGCTCCACATGGGAACTCAGCCCGAAGAAGTACTTCCAATCCTCGAGGATGATGTACAGTGCCGGGATCAGCACCAGGATCAAGAAGGTCGCGAACAAGATGCCGAAGCCGAGGGAAATCGCCATCGGAATCAGGAACCGCGCCTGCACCGAGGTCTCCATAATCATGGGGGCCAGGCCGAAGAAGGTCGTCAAAGAGGTCAGCAAAATCGGTCGGAAACGGCGTTTGCCCGCCGCCACAATCGATTCAAACGCCGACTTACCCGAGGCGCGGAATTCGTTGGCCGCGTGGATCAAAACCAGCGAGTCGTTGACCACAACCCCCGCCAGCGCGACAACCCCCATGATGCTGATCATGCTGATGTCGTAACCCATGATGATGTGGCCCAGAATCGCGCCGACGATGCCGAACGGAATCGCGGCCATGACGATAAACGGCTGCATGTAGCTGCCGAACGGAATCGCCAACAGCCCGTAAATCACCAACATCGCAAAGGCAAAACCAATCGCCAGGCTTTTGTTGGTTTCGCGCCGTTCCTTGGCCTCGCCCTCAAACGAGTAACCCAAGCCGGGATACTGCTCTTGGAGTGCCGGCAAGACCGTCGCCGTAATGTCGTCCATAATTTCGGCTGCGTTTGCTTCACCGTCGTTAACATCAGCCGTGACGTTGACCACGCGGCGACTGTTGCGCCGGTTAATCACCGTGTAACTGCGGCCCTCAATCACTTCGGCTGCTTCGTATAACGGAATCTCGCCGCCGCCTGGCACCCGAATCAGTAGGTCGCGAATGTCCGCGTCCGATTGCCGTTCGTTCTCCGGCAAACGCGTCATCACCCAAACCTCTTCACGACCGCGTTGTTGGCGGAAAGCGCGCTCTCCGTAAAAGGCCGCGCGCAGTTGGCTCGCTAAATCCCGCGCCGTCAGGCCGAGGGTCGCCGCTTCCGGTTTGATTTTGAAATCGTACTGAGGTTTGCCTTGAGCGAACCCGTCGTCGATATCTTTCAGACCCGAATACTTGGTGATGCGTTCGGCCAAGTCGGCCGCCGCCGTTTCCAGCGTTTCCAAGTCACGGTGGTTCAGCTCCACGTCAATTGGCGCACCCGCGCTGGGGCCGGTTGAGTAGGTGAAGGTCAGGCTTTCCAGGCCTGGTACCTTTCCCAACTGTTCGCGCCACGCCGCCACGTATTCCGCCGAGCTGTAGTCGCGCTCGCCGCTGGGTACCAGGTACACAAACACCGTGCTCAGGTGCCCGCCCGTCGGCGTCGCGCCGCGTTCGTTGTAGCCCAAACCCAGCGTGTTGTAGATGCCACGCGAGTCCGCTTGTTCGCCGAGTTTGTCAAAGGTCGCCTTGGCGCTGTTGACCAATAGCTCGGAAATTTGTTCGGTACGCGCCACCGGTGATCCAAACGGCAACTCGGCGCGCACAATAATAATGTCCGTGTCGACCTTGGGCAGGAAGGTGAAACGCACGCGACCGCCCGCCACCAGGCCCACCGTCAACACCAGTACCGCAATGCCCGTCGCCAGCGTTAGGTAACGGTTGTGGATGGCAAAACGCAGCACCGGTTGGTAGATCGTGTTGATCATGCGCTGCATCCAGTGAGCGAAGCGCTGTTGGCCCGCGCGTAGCTTGGACAAGTAGCTGCTGTCGTCCGATTTATCCTTGCCGTGTGCCAAGTGGGCCGGCAACACGAACAGCGATTCAATCAGCGACACGATAAACACCGAAATCGTGATGATCGGAATCACGCGGAAAAACTTGCCCGAGATGCCTGGCACAAACAGCATCGGCGCGAAGGCCACGATGTTGGTCAAAATCGAGAAGCAAATCGGCACGGCCACCTGGCGCGCCGCCAGGGTCGCCGCTTTGAGGTTGTTGTAGCCGCGTTCACGGTATTCGTAGATGTTTTCGCCGACTACAACCGCGTCATCGACAATAATGCCGAGCGTGATAATGAAGGCGAACAACGAGATCATGTTAATCGAGACCTCGAATACCGGGAAAATCAGGAAGGCACCGAGGATTGAGATCGGAATGCCGAGCGTGACCCAAAACGCCAGGCGGATTTCCAGGAAGGCGCCCAGGATGATCAGCACCAAGATCAAACCCATGCCCGCGTTTTTCACCAGCAGGTTGATGCGGTCTTCGTACATCTCCGAGACGTCGTTCCAGGTGGCTACCGACACGCCGGCCGGTAACTGTTGGCTCAGCGTTTCGCTGAACTTTTTCACCGTTTCGGCGATCTCAATCGGTTTCTGGTCGCCAATGCGGAAGACGCGAATTTGCACCGCGCGTTGGCCGTTGAAGTAGGCCGCTTGGTCCGTGTCGCGGTAGCCGTCATTGATCGTGGCCAGGTCACCCAGCGTGACCACCGTGCCGTCCGTCGTTGTCAGAATCGGCAGGTCCGCGAATTCTTGGCCGAAATCGCGCCGTTCCGCCGTGCGCAGCAGGATCTCACCTGCTTGGGTTTTGACCCCGCCCGCCGGAATCTCCAGCGCCGAGTCGCGAATGATGCCCGCCACTTGTGCCAAAGTCAGGTTGTGGGCGCGCAGCTTCTCCTGCGGGATTTCAATCGCAATTTCCAACGGCCGCAAACCGCTGATCTCAACCGTGGTGATGTTGGGCAAGGCCAGCAGGTCGTCGCGAATTTTGTTGGCGTTGTCGTGCAGGATGTATTCGTCCAGGTCGCCGTACAGCACCAAACTAATCACTTCGCGGCGGTTGGTAATCAACTGCACAATCGGTCGTTCCGCATCTTGCGGGAACGACGTAATACGGTCGACCGCGTTTTTTATGTCTTGCAGCGATTTGTTCGGGTTGGCCGAACTCGACAGCTCGACCACCACCGTGCCGACCCCTTCACCCGCCGACGCCGTTACTTTCTTGAGGCCGTCCAAGCCGCGAACCGATTCTTCCAAGGCCAGCACGATGCCCTGTTCGACCTCCGCCGGACTCGCGCCAGGGTAGGGCACGCTAATCGAGATGATGTCCAGCTCGAACTCCGGGAAAACCTCTTGTTTGGTGTTAAACCACGCGATTAACACGCCGCCGACCAGGAAGATCGCCATCAGCAGGTTGGACGCGACCGGGTGCGCCGCCATCCAGGCAATCGCACCCGAGGCGATCGGTTTGTTACTCACTGCCGCCTCCTACACCCGTGTCCGTACCCGAGCGCACCGTTGCCGGCGCCAGGTTCGATTGATCCGGGCTCGCTTTTTCAATCACTTGCAGTTTGAGGCCTGGCAACGGCGCACCGATGCGGCTGACCACGATCCGTTCGCCGTCCTTCAAACCCTTACGCACCAACACATTACCGCCTTGGCGCCAGGCGATGTCGGCCTCGCGAATCTCCAGGCTGTCGTTGTCGTCCATAATCCACAGGCGGTCGCCTTCGCGCATCGCCGTCGGCGGCAAGGTGAACACGTCGTTGAGGCGGTCGCCTTCAATGCGCACATGCACATAAGTCCCCAGCAGCAGCGGCGTTTCCTGCGATTGGCTTTGCAGGTTGAGTGGGTCCGGCACCGCAATCAGCACGCGTGCCATGCGGCTGCGGTCTTCTAACGTGTTGAGCAGCCGTACCACTTGGCCCTGGCGTTTGCTGACGCCCGTCGCCGTGCGCACTTCGATTTCGGCCAGAGCGCCGCCGCGACCTTCGCGGTCCGGTTTGCGGAAGTAAGCCAGTTGGTCCAACGGCACCGCCGCCTGGATCCAGTAAGTGTCCGTGCCTGTCAGCACTGCTACCGTCGTGTTGGGGCCGACCTGCTGGCCGACCTCAACCATTTCGGTGCGTACCTGCGCGTTAAACGGCACACTCAGCGACGTGCGCGCCAGGTTCAGTTCCGCTTGTTCCAGCGAGCTTTTGGCCGCTTTCAGGTTGGCTTCTGCTTGCGCCAGTTGCGGCCCGCGCAGCGCTAGTTCGCGACCGGCTTCCGTGGTTTCAATGGTTTTGCCCAACAGTTCCCATTCCTGTTCGGCCACCGCGCGTCGGCCCAGTTCGTCTTTTAGCGTGAACTCGGCGCGCGCTACCTGGGCCTTTTGTTGTTCGACCAGGAAATCGTAATCGCGCGGATCAACACGCAGCAGTGCCTCGCCGGCTTCCACAAAACCCCCTGGGACCAGCGCATCGTTGAGTTCAATCACGCGTCCGCTGACTTGCGGGCTCAGGTTGACTTCACGGGCTGGAATGACCGTGCCGCCCGCTTCGATGTGAATCACGTGCGGGCCGCGTTTGGCTTGAATCACTTCGACCGGAATCACCGGTGCGACCACGGGTTTTTGTTGCGGTTGGGGTCGGGTGGCGATGATGCGGCCCGCGATGAAAATCGACAGGACTAGAACCACCAACGCGCCCAGCAGGCTCAGCACCAAGCTGCGCCGCACGCGGATTTCCAAGAAATTACCCTTGTTGGGATCTGTAACTGGTTCGTTCATTCGCCGGCTCCCCTTACGTTTTGAATCGGTTCCATCGAGCTAAGATCGCGGCTCCAATTGCCGCCCAGCGCCAGGTGCAGTGAAATGCGGTGGTCGATCAGTGTGCGCCGCGCCGTCAGCTCCGTGCGCTGAATGCGTTGCAGCGCCGAGAGTTCCGTCAGCACCGTCAGGTAATCGCCGACGCCGCGCACGAAGCGCGATTGCGCCGTGTCCAGTGCTTGTTCAGCGAAGCCGCGTTGCTCGCCCAGCGCCGTCAGGAACTCGCGTTGTTTGCGTTCGCGCAGTAAGGCGTCTTCTACCTCGCGCAGCGCCGTTAAAACGATTCGCTCGTAATCGCTAATCGCCGTTTCCAGCATGGCGCGGCGGCGGTCGACTTCGGCCTTGCGGCGGCCCGCATCAAAAATCGGACCGGTGATGTTGCCGGCAAGGCGCCACACCCAATCGCTGAACAAGTCGGACAAGTCCGTTGCTTGGAAGCCGCCTTCACCGCTCAGTGTCAGGCTGGGGAAGCGGTCGGCAATGGCGACGCCGACACGATAATCGGCCGCCGTCACGCGTAACGCGGCGGCGCGTACGTCGGGCCGCTGTTGCAGCAAATCGGCGGGTAGGCCCAAGGCGGGCAGGGGCGCGGGTCCTGGCAAGAGGGCGACGCTGTCGGCCGTCACGCTGCCGGGCGTTTGACCCAGCAGCACCGCCAACTGGTTCAGGCTCAGTTGCATCTGTTCTTCGGCCGGCGGGATCTGCGCTTCGATCGAGGCCAGGTTTTGGCGTTGTTGGTAAACCGAAACCGCCGTCGTTTGCGCTTGGCCGAAGCGCAGCTCGATCACCTTGAGGAAGTTTTCGGATACCTGTTTCTGGGCTTGCAGCAGTTCAAGCTGGTTTTGCTGTTCGATCACGTTGTACCAGGCGCGTGCCAGTGTGGCGCTGAGTGATTGCGCCAGGGCTTCCGTATCTTCGCGGCTCGCCATCGTGTCGAGCGTCGCCGCGCGGGCGCCCTGCGAGAGTTTGCGCCACAGGTCGACCTCGTATCCAATCGAGGCGTTGAGGCGGTAATCACTGAGCAACGCTTCCTGGCCGACAAACAGTGACTTCGAACGCGACGCCGAACCGTTGCCGGTGACTTGCGGCAGCAGGCTTGCGCGCGACTGTTTTTCCAGGCTTTGTGCCTGGCGCAGCCGCGACCAGGCCGCGCGTAAATCGAGGTTTTCGGCGAACAGTTGCGTCATCATCGCGTCGAGCTGTTCGTCTTCAAAACTGTGCCACCACGGGTTGTCATTTGGGTCGATCGTGGCGGGCGTGACGTTTTCGGTCGGGACCTGGCCGTAAGTCGCCGGCACCGTGGCGGGCGTGACCGGGTTTTCATTGACCTTGTGCAAGCTGCACGCGGCAGTTGTAACGGCGAGCAAGGCCGTCAGCAGAAGCCGAGGTTGAAGAGATGTAGCTATCATGAGTCCCCTTTGTCTTGGAACATCGGGCGCACCCGTTTGGTGAGAACCAAACGCGTGGAGTTACTCATTCGCGGACGTTGTCAGTGGCGGGTGAGCATTTCAACGCGCTCCCTCTGGCGTGACCGGGGCCGGTGTGACGTTATTTATAAAGGAAGGGAACCGGAACAGCGGTCGATGGGAGTCGGGGTACGCAAAACCATCCTTATTATGCGGTGATTCGCGCGAGAGGCAACCGGCTTTACGAAATGTTACCAAGTTGTCATCGTGCGATCGCCGTGCCGCGGTTGCGGCTGGGTGAGGTATTGATCGAACGACGGCCACGCCGGCGCGGCCGCCGTCGTTAGTGTGCGGTTTGTGTGAGAATCCTTCGCAAAAAGTTTCGCAAAAGGCCGCATCCGTTGGTTTTATTCGTCGAATTGCGGCAAATAGATTCAAAAAACATCGGTTGTGGACGGGTTAAACCCATTTTTGCGGCCGGTTTCGGCCGTCACCTTTCGCTGCTTAATCTATCGCCATCGCCGTCGTGGTGCTTGATCGTGCCTGCGCGAAATGCAAAGAAATGAAAACCGGGCAGGACCGTTCACTGGTGGGAACGGCCCTGCCCGGGTCGATGTTTGTGTGGCGGCGATGGGGGGAGGTTCACGCCGGCCTCGTGCGGTCGGGCCCTAGCGGTAAAGGCTCAATCCCACTAAGATGTCCGTTTTAATATTGTTGACCCAGCTATTGTAATTGCGGTGGATCGTTTCGGTGCCGTCGCCGCGTCGGCGGTAACGCAGGTTGCTGCTGCGCACGTACTGCAAGTCGATGGCGTGGTCGTTGTAGGGGATCTCGATTTCGGCGACATGGCTGCGTAAGGTCAGGCGCGCGTGGACGATGCCCGCTTCGGTGGACACCACTTCCCAGCCGCGACCAACCAGGGCGCGTTTAATAATGTCCTCAAGTTGGTTGTCGCTGACCGCGACGTCGACGTGAATGTGCGGCTCCTGCAGCGGCTTAAACCGGCCGGCTTGCAGGGCGAACGGGGCGCTGAGTGCGAAGAAGATCATCATCCATTTCGATAAACGCATAAAAAGGCTCCATTGATAAAGGTATGGGATTCGGCACCCGATGGATGCCGATGCCGTGAGGGAGCAAATTCTATACGAGCCGGCCACCCAAAGCCGAGAAAAGCCAGGGTTTTGCCAATCTTTTACACGTCGGTCGGTGGCGCTGTTGTGGGCCAAGCCGCGTGGAAGCGGGGGCGCTGCGGCATCACAGGATCAGGGCGAAAATGACGGCAAACCTACCATTCGAGCCCCGAAGGGGCGGTCGCAAAATTTGGGAGCGAGTGATGGCAAACCGACCAGCCGAGCCCTGAAGGGGCGGCCACATAACAGCCCGGGGTTTCAACCCCGGGTATGGGTACAGTTAATAGAAGCAGCGCTGAAGGTGCTGCACAAAATGCAGCGAGTTCGGAGCCGGCGTGGGTTCAGAATTGGCTTCAAGCCAGATTTTACGGGCTAGTGGAAAGGTGAACGATCAAGCGAGCCCCTTGGATGCGGCGACAAAATCTGGATGCGAAGGTGGACAATCCAACCCCTCAAGTGGTGATGGTGAATCGCAAACTTGGGTACGAATGATGGTAAACCGACCGGCTGAGCCCTGAAGAGGCGGCCACATCGCAGCCCGGGGATTCAACCCCGGGTCAACTTCAGCGTCGGCGGTGGCAAAGGTTACCGGTAAACGCTAAGCGCCACCAAAATATCCTGCTTAATGTTGTTCACCCAACTGTTGTAGTTTCGGTGGATAATTTCTTTGCCGTTCTTGCGTTTGACATAACGAAGGTTGCGACTGGAAACATATTCCAAATCAATTGTTTGCGTATCATAGGGAATGCGGATTTCAGCGATGTGAGTACGCAGAATCAGGCGCGCATTGACGACGCCGTTTTCCACCGAAACCACTTCCCAGCCACGGCCGACCAGGGCACGTTTAATGACATTTTCGAGTTGCTCGGCGGTAACATCCACCTCGACCTGAATATTGGGTTCTTGCAACGGTTTAAAGCGGCCGGCCTGCAACGCAAAAGGTGCAGCGAGGGCGGACATCACCATCATATATTTCAACAGAGTGTGGGTCATAACAGATTGCATAATAGCGGGCTCCTAACGTGAATCAATCGGGCGGGACCAACAAAACCCGCCTCATCCTAGGAAAGCGCAAAAAGCCCGAAAAAGCGTCAGAGAAAATTTTTGAGAAGACGCGCTTTTATGAAAAGCATAGGAAACAAAAGGTTTGCCGCTTTCAGCTAAATGGCGTGGCAGTGTTCGCAGCGGTTAGGTCGGTTGCGTTGTCTGCTTATGGCGAAAAGTAATTAATCAATAATCTATTCTTGGTTATCTGTAGGATGTTGCTTGCGGTCGATGACTTTGTTAGTTGATCCGGCTGACCGTTTATTTGGAATTACAAAACAACAACACCGGATAACTTTGGGAACAAAACAAGAGACCCAAATTCTCTCGCCCTAGAGCGACCGCTTATGGTAAAAAACGGCAACATTAACTTTGATTATTCACATTGGCGAGCCGTGACGGCAACTTACTATTATCTTTTCGGTGCCGTCATCGCTGTATGTTTTTTGGATCGCAAAAGGAGTTACTTTGTCTGACCCCAATGAGCCTTGGCGTTTTGGCTGGGGCTTCTTCAAATTTGCCATGAAAAACGTGCCGTCGGTTAAATGGGCACTTGGTGTGGTGGCCATCGCCTTCCTCCCCTGGATGTTTCTCCAGTTTTCGGGGCAGTCGCCGATTGCTTTTCTCTTTACGGTTCTCATCATGCTGTTTCTGATGGTTTTGTTGGTCCAGTTTGCACGTTTGTCGACCCTCCCTAAAAGAACCTTCTTTAACCCAGCCGCCTTTATGGTTTGGGGAACCACCTTGATGAGTTTTGTGGTGATCGTGAGCCTGTACACCTCGGTTTTTTGGCGGTTCCCGCTTGATCTCTCAGGCGTGTTGCTCGAAATCCGCAAGGAAGAACCCATCCAAAGCGAGCAAGCGCGACCCATTTCGGCCGACCTGACCGGCAGTCCGCCGGCCGGCCCCAAACCAATCACAACCCAACAACCAACAACAACCACGACGGAGGTATTTCGTGTTGGCGACACCCTTGGTAGCAACAAAATTCTCAATTAATCGCTCACTCTTCAAGATCCTATTCATCGCCTGTTTCTCAAGCCTGGCGGGCTTGGCCCAGGAGATGCCCGCCTTCGAAACCGGAGAGCCGTTACGCGCACAAGACTTAAATGCCATGTCTCAAGAAATCACGCGACTGCGTGGTGAACTGGCCAAGCTCAGCGAACTTGTCGAGGTGGCACAGCAGGCTTCGCCGTCGGGCCAAATCGTGGTGCCGCCACTCGATCAACGCGCTCAAAAAGTCGGCAGCATTTTTGTGTCAATGGACGCCGCGCGCTACAACAACGAAAAACTCGTGGTCGACATCATCGTGCGTTCGACCAAGGATCAAACCGTCACCTTTCAATCCGCCGTCGTCCACGATTCCAACGGTAATTCCTGGCGTTTGTTGAAGGGGCGATTGTTGGCCGGCAATCGTTGGGAACAGTATAAAAGTTATGTCGAACATACCTTAATTGAAGGCATTGACACCCGCATTCGCTATACCTACGAAAAAGTCAAAAGCCGGCCCGAGTTCATTGCACGCATTGACCTGCCTTTTGTGATTGAAGGAACCAGCGAGAAAATTCTGGTGAAAAACGTGCCTGTCGAAGGGAGCTGAAATGTTCAGAAACTCGGCCCGTTTTAGCGATGAATGACGCCCTGAAACCTGCACTGCCAAACATCAAAATTCCAATGGGGGATCCAATGGCCGATCTCGAATTTTTAGTTCCGCCTGAACGAAAAGCGGCGTTTGCCGCATATTTACAAGACGAATGGCACATCGAACCAAGGACCGTCGTGGCCGACGGCGCTGGTGACACCCTAAAAGGGTTTGACGATTGGATGAATTTCATTCGTTTATTGCTGTCGTTACCCAGTGCCATAGAAAACCTACACAAACTCAATGACCGTTACGAAATCGTCCAAAAAATCCGCGCCATGATTGCTTGGGAAAAGAAAGAGGTTAAAGAAAACCCCAACCGGAACATTTTGATCAAGTTACCCGATGGGCGTCGCATTCTCCTGGCCGATATGGACCCCGCCGACATTATCGAAATGTTCCCGGTTGACTAAGCCAACCCGAAACCCGTCAGCACGACACCAACCCCGTGACGAGGTGCGACCATGACTGTTTTGACCCTAACCTTTGACGGCGAACGAATCGAGGTGGTGCCGGCGGGCCAACGGTCGTTTCACCTAAGCGTTGATGAGGAGCGCCTTAAGCAGTGGCAAGTTTGGGTTCACAGTTACCGGGCCTTGCCGCGCGATTGGGTGCGAACCCGTGGCAGCGGGCCGTCCGACACAAAGACCTCGCCGGCATCACTTGGCCACGACCTTTTCTCCTGGCTGAACGAGGCCCGTGGCGGTTGGCTCTCACGTTGGCTCACCAACGTCGTCTCGCTGGAGTTGCGGCTGGTGGTACCGGCAAGGGTCAAGGAAGATCGGCGCGAACGGCTGGAGCTGTTCCACGATCTGCCCTGGGAGGTGCTGGCCGAAGAGGCCGAGCAGGTGCTTGCCCAGGATCGTCAGTTCGAATTTGCGGTGCTGCGTTACCTGGGAACCCCTACTGAACCCGCGCCCGCGCCCAAACAAAGGCTAGGCATCGTTTACATGGCCGCCGCGCCCGAGGATCAACACCCGCTTCATTACGAAGCGGAGGAGTCGGCCATCCTCCAGGCTGTCGGTGCGACACCGCTCGACTTCTTTTGCGATGAAGGTGGCTATTTGGCCGGGTTGGCTGAAACCCTTAGCGGCGTGCAACCGGCCGCGCAGGTGTTGCACCTCTCTTGTCATGGCGAACCGGGACGTCTGTGTTTCGAAGACGCCGAAGGTAAAGGCGTGACCGAGCTGGTCACCGCGTCTCAGTTGCGCGATGCGGTGACGGCCGGCCTGCCGTCGTTGCTGTTTCTGTCGGCCTGCGCCAGCGGTGATGCCGTCGATGCGGCCGGCGATCCCCACGGCGGCGATGCCACCGCCGCCGCAACCTTTAGCCGTGCCCTCGTCGGCCTGGACGGCGTTACCGCCGTTGTCGCCTGGGCCGGTAAAGTGGCCGATGCCGCCGCAACCGAATTCGCCGCCTTTTTTTACCAGAGCTTGGCCGCCGGCGACAGCGTCGCCCGCGCCGTTATGCGTGCGCGCAGCCAGATGGTGCGCGGCCAACGTTTTCCCCACGACTGGCATCGCGCCCGCGTGTGGCTGGCGCCCAGCGGCGGCGGCGTTTTGGTCGGTGGCGTGGACTCGCGTTTGGCCGTAGCCCAGCCCGACAAGGAGTACCTCGATAAGCGCACCAACGCCGTTCCCGTTGCCGGCCGCCATTTGTTTGTCGGCCGCCGCCGCGAGATCCGCCGCGTCTTGGGTTTTGTACGGGATCGCAAGCCCGGCGTGGTCGTGCACGGTGTCGGTGGCATCGGCAAGTCGAGTTTCGCCAACCGCATCGCGCTGCGTTTACCCCACCACCGTACCCTTGTGTTACACGGTCGTTGGAACGCGACTGACCTGGCTAATACACTTTCGCCCGCCTACGAAAATACAACCGACTGGGCCGCCGGAATCCGCGGTGATTTCGAAACCGTGCGTGACAAGGTGGTGCAGTTCCTGCGCGACCACGCCGGCGGTCAGTGCCAAAAAAAACCGCCGCTGCTGCTGATTCTCGACGATTTTGAACAAATGCTGACCCCGCTGGCAGCCAAAACGCTACACGGCGTTGATCCCGAGCGCGCGCCTTTGGTGGCGGGGTTACTGACCGCTTTTGCCATGGCCGGCGGTCGGTCCTTCCTCCTGATCACCAGCCGTTTCCAGTTCAGCTTGCCCTGGGACGCTACCGACTTAGGTCAAGTCCCCGAGCAGGTGCAACTTCACCCCATGGACGCCACCGACCAAAACAAACAGCAGGAAGCCAAATTACGCCTGGACCCCAAGCCGAAGCCGACCGCCGAGCCTGACGGCGACCGTGTCGACGTGCTGCGCGACCAAGCACGGCGGATCCGGGAATTGGGCCGAGGTTTCCCCGAGTTACAAGACCGATTGCAACAGGTATGGCTTGAGCTCGATGACGACCAATTCAAGCAAGTCGTAACCCAAACCGAAAACTTCTGGCAAAGCGGTGAAGCAGAAGGGGTGGTGGACACCTACCTCAAACGAATTCTGTTTCCGCAAATGATCGAGTGGCTAACGGCTCAGGAAAAGGAATTACTGGCCGGTTTAAAATTGGCCCCGGTACCCATGCCTTGGCCGACGGTGCTCGCGATCTGCGCCGACCTAGCCTTGGACAACCACGACGGTGCACGGTTGCAACGTTTGATCGGCCTCGGTTTGGTCGACGCCGTCCGCAACGGCGATGAGCCGCCGCTGTTATCGATTAACCCGCTCGCCGCTGTCGCGGTTGAGCAACCCGGCCCCAAGCGAACCGAAAATCTCGCCAAAAGCCTTTGGCGCCACGCGGCAACCACCTGGCCGTTCGACCAACCGATGTCGCGCCGGCACGCCTTGTTGCTGACCGAACTGTGGCTGACCTTTGGTCGCGATGATTTACCCGACCCACTGCCGGCACAAGCCCTGGCCTGGCTCGACGACCAAAGCGATTACGGACGTGCCGGCGTTTTGGCGCGGCGGCTGAGGTGTCGCCTCAAACGCGAACTTGCTTCGCGTGAATTAGACCTCATTCGCCGCCTTGCCCAGGCTTTCAGCCGCACCAATCATGCGCGTTATTGCCAGGCGTTATTCGCGGCCGGCGCCACCAAGGCGACAGCTAGCGACGCAGAAGCAAATCCTGAAACGGGTTACTTTCTGGGCGAGTGGGCCCGCTACCTGCACCAGATAGGAGACTTGACCCAAGCCAAAACCGTCGCCGAGCAAGCCCGTGATCTGTTCCTCACGCTTGGCAAGGGTTCTGAGCGCAGCGTCGCCGTTAGTTGGGGCCTTCTCGGCGATATTGCTACCGCCCAGGGGTTCCTGGCGGAAGCCAAAGACATTCGACGGAACAAAGAATTACCGGTGTACGCGCGGTTGGGGGATGTGCGGTCGGAAGCGGTGACGTGGGGTCAAATCGGAGATATAGCGATGGCGCAGGGAAGGTTGGAAGAGGCGTTGTCGATAAGGCGAGAAAAGGAGTTACCGGTGTACGCGCGGTTGGGGGATGTGCGGTCGGAAGCGGTGACGTGGGGTCGTATCGGAGATATAGCGATGGCGCAGGGAAGGTTGGAAGAGGCGTTGTCGATAAGGCGAGAAAAGGAGTTACCGGTGTACGCGCGGTTGGGGGATGTGCGTTCGGAAGCGGTGACGTGGGGGAAAATCGGAGATGTAGCGATGGCGCAGGGAAGGTTGGAAGAGGCGTTGTCGATAAGGCAGGAAAAGCAGTTACCGGTGTACGCGCGGTTGGGTGATGTGCGGTCGG
>JAUIFE010000036.1 GCA_030429565.1 Holophagae bacterium
GACCAGATGCTTTTTTAGGATTTTAATCTTCTCAGCGGGGGTATATTGTTTCCTGGGTTTTTTCGTCATTAAAGCCCTCTCTAGTGGGTATTCTAGCGGACTCCGGTTCCAACTGGGGCATCACAACCAAGCGCACAGAGCAAATGCGTTTTACCGCTACCCGGATTGCCAAACGCCAACACATTCTCACGGCGGCGAAGAAACTCGCCGTCCTTGAGTGCTTCCCATCGCTGGGCAACATGTAAGTCCAAACGCGTCTTGTCGAAGGTTGTTGCGGTCTTTTCTTGGGGAAGCCTTGACGCCGCCGACAGTCGTTCGATTCGCCGCGCATGACGCCCCGCCAACTCCAGCTCACACAACTCTAAAAGGTAGCGATCGTGCGACCAGCCTTCGTTTTCGGCTAGGCCGGAATGTGTGTGTGCATTTTCCGCCATCGTTGGCAGCCTCAGGCTTTTAAGGCATCGCTTGAACCTTGGTTTTACTTCAGTTCCCACCGTTCCCTCCTAATAAATCATCGTAGTTTGCAAGGTTTACGCATGGCTCCTTGAGGGTCATTCTTGCCGCAGGCCGCGCCGCGAGTAAGCGTTCCTCGACGATTTTTGATGTGGGCACACATCCTGCTTTTAGCAAGTTGTCACAACCACTTTCTACGCCGTCTTCGCTGACCTTGGCCGCTAAACCGAGGATCTTGACGTATTCGCGATCCGCCTCGTGGGGTTTGTCAGCGACTAGGCGGTCGTAAGTCAACCGGAACACAAAACGGGGATAGAGGTCTTTGCGGTACTTGTAGCCGGCGAAGGTGCCCGGTTTCCGCAAGAGTGAATCGATGATATTCCGATAGTTAATGTGGTGACCGCCGCCCCCTCGCAATCGCGGCAGGGTTTCAACCTTTTGCCCGCCGCAATAGACCTCGAGCTCTTCCGCGTAAATTCGCACGGTGACTTTCTCGCCAATCAGGCGACTATCAACGGAGTACACATTCTTTCGCGCGGAGAGCGTACAAAATCGACTCACGCGCACTTGGATTTCACTGAAGCCGCCCAAGCGCAAATTTGGCAGGCTTTTAAGCGTCTTTCGTTCTTCCTCAAAGCGTTTGCTCCGCGTTTTGTTTCTCCGATTCACGACTTCTTCGACAAACGTTTTGTAATCTTCCCGACTCGCGAAATCACGGCCGCCACGCAGTCTCAGCTCCTGATCCAACGCCATTTTCAGCCGGTAGTGACTTTGCTCGACATCCCCAATTTCATGAGCATTTCCAGGAAAGTTCCAGCTCCCCCGCATGCCGTAATGTTTCAACACCTCGGCGTAGCGACTGTTAAACTCTTTGACATCTTGGAGATTGTTCACTGCCGCGCTTAAGTTATCGGTTCGGTGTTCAGTCGGAATCCCACCCAATCGCCATAACGCGTCCTGAAGTGCTTTTTTCAAGCTTTCAAGCGATTCCGAAAAGCACACGGTCGCCCATTCCCAGTTGGAATACGGGAGCACGAAGTGGTACAGCAGATGCTTGAAGGGTTGGTGGCGATTGTTATGGCTAATTCGTTCATACAGGTGTAATCCGACTGGCATTGGACTCCTGCTTCACGGATTTGCGGAAAAACCACCTCTTTCTCCGGCCCTTCTACCGCCTTCCATTGCTTGATTTTTCGCCGCAGCGTTCGAAGCTGCCCTTCGCTGTATTTTTCCGGCGACTTTCGACAGAGGTAGTCGAAGATGGTTTTCGCTTGAAGGCTTACATCAACCCTTAGAAGCTGCTTGATTTCCGGCCAGGCATCCTTGAAAGGATCTTCACGGGTTCGCCAGTGCCGTTCCTTTTTCATTTGGCTGGGAAGCGCTCCCGCTTTGAGGTACTTCCTCGCTGTTTTCTCCGACATGCCGGCTTTGGCCGCAGCGACGGCCGTCGACTTTTCTTTCTGCTTCATGGCAAACAACCTCCTTACTTGTTCATCTGTGACCAACCAAGCCTCCTGTTTCGAGTTTGGTTGGCTTTACCAGAATCACCCTTCAGGCGGTAGTTCTAATTGTCGCCCCCCGGCATTTCTAATTGTCGCTCATCATACACGGGCTCCCTATCCACGCAGCACGAGGAAACAACGAATGCTGAAGCACGTATTGATATTATTTCCTCGTTTGGAAAAGTCTCCAATATTTAATCGATTGGATTGCTCATGTAACGCCTTAATCTACGAGAGATTTGAATGTATCGTTCCAATTGAAACGTATTTCACATTCTTCCTTTAGTCTTTATTCCGACGCCACTCATCTAATTCCTCTACCCAAGAACTATCGATCACACATGCTTCCAGCGTTCGGTACCAATGGGACCGATCACCAGTGTCAGATGAATCGGAAGAGACCAAACCCCAAGGAGTACCTAGGGAACCATAACCACTTTCTGAATAACCGATCTGAACATCCACTTCTGAAAAGTCCGCAATGATCCATATCGGAATGACCTGATCGAGTGCTGCCCCATAGAAAGTTCTGGTTGATTGTTTCGGTACCACAAGGTATTTTCGAAAGGCTTGTTCGAGAGACTTGTCTTCAAATGAGGCAAGCGCTTGGGAAAGAATATCGGTAATGGCCTTCGTCATATCGAACTCCATACTTTTTTAATTGGTTTAAATGACGGGATCAATGTCACTCGTCTTTGACCAAGTCAGATCATTATATAGCCAATCAGCCTGGCCAGCCTAATCATTTCCATGTAAATGGCAAGAGGTAGACTCAATGATGGAGGTTCTCGAGGCGAAAACCCCTAATCAGTCCTATTCTCAAAAAGTCCAGGAGGCGTTCTCTATATATTTCGTTATACGCCCTTGGCGCGCATCCCGTTAAAGGTTGCGCCGGCTTTTTGTGCGGACAAGTCCTGCTGTATTTAGCCCGAATCATATATTTCAGGAACTCCTCCCCCCTTCTCATTAACAACTTATTAACATGCCGTTTTTTTTGTGTTTTTGAAGTACCTGACTCGGTTCGATACTATTTTCGACCCGAGTCAGACTATTGATTTTTTAGCCGTCACCATAACCGGTCACGAAAGTTTTCATGCTAACCAGTATATATCCCGCCAAGAAAGTAGCCGAGATTCTTGGCAGAACAAAATGCCATGGTCATCTTTTATTAAAATCATCTTTCTTATACCTCACCTCATTTCTTAACTTTATTTGGGTTCTTTATGGTTGGATTAAACAAGTCGCTCAGTGTTTGGGCGTCGAGACCGTCGACATCTGCATGATCTTTATTTTTTCTAGTAGGGGTCGACGTTACTTCTCCACCCGCCTTCCTGATTTCACCAACTGTAGTATGACCAACTTGACCATGAATCAAATCTGTTGATAACTCTTCTACACTTTTCCCAGGAGCACTTTGTGTGGACACGTTTATCAATCTACCATCTGCAGTCTTAACTACACCACTTCCCTTTTCAAACTGTCCAGGAAGATTCGTTCCACCACGTACCACCTGCGCATCATCAGGCAATCTTGGTTGACCTTTACCTTTACCTTTAATGGCGTTTTCAACAGCATCAGAACTCTCTTCTGCTATTTTGTTGCAGTTTGTATTATGAACCCATGCTTTATCCGACCCTACAAAGTAACTATGGTAATCGGCTACCGTGAAGTTGTATACCGTTCGTGAACCGGGTTGTTTCTCAATAGCAATCACCGTCTGCCAGCCGGATTCTGTCCAGACCCGGCTCCCTACGACCAACTGATCGAGTTCGGTCCATCGACCTGGCTCACTCCAGAAAGGGTGATTCCCCGTAGCGGCCACGACCTGTTGCCCGTTGATACCTTCTAGGTGAAGGAGATAGGTCTCCTTTCCCTTATAGATAAAGGTTTGTTCGATCGTTTTTAATGCAAGTAGTCCGGTGCTGTCGCTTCGGCTCCAAACTTTGTCGCCAACCCGCACCTCTTCAATGGGAACCATCCCGTTTTCGCCCCAGACAAGGGTGCCGGCAACGAAACATCCCGAACGTTTGGCTTGCTCAACAAAACCCTTAACCTCGCTTGAGACATCATCAAGTTTAGCGATGGAACCTTTTAGGTCGTTGGCGGTGTCCGCCGCTTTGGCGGCTTTACCGATGCCGAAGAAAGATTTAATACCTTTGGCAATCCTGCCAACCGGAATGACATCGGCAACTTCGGTAAGCGCGCCGGCGTAGGTCCAACCGTCAACATCGTCGCGTTGGCTGATAAAGTGGTGGTCAAAGACCTTACTGACGTTGTCGGTGGTACTTGCAAAGCCGGCGACGCCCATCCAAAAATAGCCGGCGACTTCGTCGCCATTGCGAAACGCCTGGGTCGCCAGCATGACGGCTTCTTCTTGGGCGGTGTATAACCCGGAAGGATCGTTGCGGTTAATCGGATTGTTACCCACGTAGGAGTAGCTGTTCCAGAACTGGTCCATGGGGTCGACTTGCAGGAAACGCCCGAATTCTGAGGCGTACCAGCGGCCGTTCATGTAGGTCAGGCCCAGTTCGGGTTCGCGCTCCTGACCGGTGAATTGGTGTGGCTCGATTTCGCCCGCGGCGAGCAGGCCTTGCTCCTGACGCAGGGAAATACCGTAAGGATCACTGTCGCTGTGCTGGACCACGAGCAACGCGGCTACGGCTTCCTTTGCGGCGGCTGAGGTCACCGGGCGGCGCGATTGGGGCACGAGCGCGGCCCAGGCATCGAGGCTGTCGGGCAAACTCGCTTGGTAAAGCCCGGTAATATCGCCGGCTGTCAGGGCACGGCTGTAGAGCCGAACTTCGTCCAGGCCGCCTTCCCAACGGTAACCGTTGTAGTCGACCCAATCGCCCACGGCAATTTGTTGGGCAGGGTACAACGCCGGCAGGGTTACCGCTTGAGGTTCACCCAGCGCCACACCGTTTTGGTACAAACGCACATGGCTACCGTCGTAAGTCGCGGCTACGTGGACCCAGGTGGCATGCGGAAGGCGGGGAAAGCCGCCGAAGAACTGCCAGCCGTCGGCGCCGCCGCCGAGACGGAGAACGATACTTTTGTTGCCGTCAATGTAGAAGTGCAGCGGGTTGTAGCGAATGGAACGCTGCGTGCCGACAGCGACGATGGTGCCGTAATCCTCGTGACCGTCGTCGATGTCGCTGTCGTAAATCCAAGCGGAAACGGTGAACTGATCGGCCAGAGCGGCGGCACCGGCATGATCGGGAATGTTGACGATCTCACCGCTGTCCAGCCACAAGGCCTGATCGCCGCTTCGCGAAACGTAATTGATTGGGCCGACAGGGCTGCCGTCCGTTAAGGTTCCGCTATTTTGGAGACTGCTGTTGAATGAGAGCGCGACGAGGGGTCCGTCGGGATCCTCATCGTCACTCGCAGGTGGTTCGTCCTCGCCGCTTTCACCGGAGGGTTCGGCGCGGTTCGACGGACTTTCGTCGGGCGCAACACGGTACAAAGCGGCCACCAGTTTGGTGGTGTCGAGTTGGTCCTTAATGTAAATACCGGTATGGTGCTTGCTCTTGTAGCCGAGGCGATTACTACCGACGAAAAGGTAACCGCGTTTGGCGCGACCCCAGCCGTCGAATTCGGTGGCGTTTTCGTAGCCATTGGGCAAAAAGAAGGAAACTGTTTCTTGGCCGTTTTGAATGGTTTTGCGCCAAATCCGGTTACCACCCTGGTCGTAGCGGAAGTGGGCCTCGACCGCGGGGAAACGTCCGTCGTGATGGGCGGCTTCGCTGTCACTCAAAGTGGTGGTTATGGTCCTCGGCAAATTGAAGCCAGGGATCACATCCCCAACCAAGATTTGTGTGACGTCGGCAGTTTCGCTGTCGGCCACGCGACGACGTTCAATCTTTAGCACTTCCCCACCGTAGTTATAGTTCAAATTAACCTGAGCGTAAGGGTCGTTGCCGCTTTGGCGGATTTGCTGCAGTTGGTTACCCGCTTCGGAAATGTCGTGCTGGTAATAAGCGCTGTAGCGGGTTTGATCCTGAGCAGTAAACTGACGCACCCGTTCTTCGAAGATGCGGTTACCGTTGCGGTCGTAGCCGTAGTGATTTTCCAACCACTCGTTCCAATAACTGTGGGCCGAAGTCAGTTGGCTGAGACCGTCGTAGGCGTATTGGTGCTGCAACGTCTGGGCTTGTAAGTTTTCGCCCTGTCGCGTCAGATGATAGGTTTCGTGTCGATGGGTAATGAGGTTGGTATAACGACGGGGGACGCGCGATTGCGAGGTAACCAAGCCGCCGGCGCCATCGTAGTCAAGGGCTAAATCAAAGACCGGGACTTGATTCACGGTGGTGCGTTGCGCGGTCTGCCAATCGCGCAAGTCATAGCTGTAATCCGTGGTGATTTCCGTCCCTCTGTCACCGGCGGTCGTTTCAATCACGTGACCAGTGACGGAAAATCGCTGTCGCAATAGGTTACGGGCCGGCCCCTCAAGGGTGAGGGTCGCCTGCTCGTCAACCAAGGGTCCCAGAGCCGCGACGGCGGTGGTGGTTTCGCCGGGCGTTCCGGCGGCGTCCGCGCGGAAGGCAACGTGAACCAGCAGGCGTTCCGAAACAGGGTTGAGATCCCAAGTCGCGACAATGCGATCGAAAACATCGTAAACATAGGCGGTGCCGATATTTTGGGTTTGGTTATAGGTTTTAACGAGTTTATCGGCGGCATCGTATTGGAACCAGGTCACTTGGGGCTCCAGTAAGTCGCGTAAAATATGGACGCGACATACTAGCCGGCCTTTTCGGTCGTAATAAAGGTGTTCCAAACTATGGATCGAGCGAACCGCGACCAATTTGCCACTGGGATCACCAAAGCGGAAGTTGGCACCCTCGAAGGGATAAGCGGCCTCAAGTTCGGCCAGGGTCGGCAGGTAGTGGGCTACCTTTGAGACGATTTCCTGAGCAGGCACGTCGATCAGAAGCGGTTGCTGATTGGCGCTCTCGTAGCTATCAAAATAGTAATCCGTTCGCGAACCCTCAATCGGGATCACCTGGTAAGTGCCAAAATGAGAGAGGAACCCACGATCAGGCAAGGCGTCGCCCAAGTTGTCGATGGTGGCTTGGCCCTGAGCACGCATGGTTTTGAACAGAACACTAATGAAAACCGTTCGCCGGCCGACGGAACGGCCATGATCATCATAAGCTGTTTCTTCCCAGAAATACGGATGCCCATTTAAGGTTTCAAAACGAATGCGCCCGTGGCGGTCACGCAAATAGACGGTATCGGCTTTATCCGGATGGAGCGTTTGCACCAAACGATTTTTGGCGTCGTAGACAAAACGTTTGGTTTGGTTGATCGCCTCGGGCGAGACCGGCGCCAGCGAGCAGCCTCCCTGAGCACTGACGGTTAGCTTGAGGGCATTGGGTGGCCAGGAGTTCGTTGCACGGCCGATTGCATCGTATTGGTGATAAACAGCTTGATTGAGGTCGTTGGCTTCGGTCGCGATCGCCGGTTGCGTGGCGTCGCTTGTCCAACGCGCCCAATAACTACTCGGAAGATGAATGACGTTGTTATCGAAATGGGTTGGATTGCCGTCGCGCTCCACGGCGAAACCCCAGGCTTGCAATAAGGCGGGTGCCGGGTTGTTGATGCTTGCGATGAGGCGGTTGTTGCTACCAGTCAGGGTGACGCGCACGTAGCCGTCGGCGTCGATTTCAACAACGCCCTGCAGGCCGAAGGTCGGCATGACCGCCGCTTGAACATCCGATTGTTGGGAGAAATTGACGCTGCCATTTTCAAAGTAGGTCTCGGCCAAATCCCCTTGCTGCAACATCTTGGCACCACCGCCGGCGGCGAGGGTGGGCGCTTGGGTAGCGGCACTTAAAACCGGCAACAAATGCTCGCCGACATCGGGTAAGTCGAGGAACATGGGACCGGGTGTGTTGATGTTTACCGAGGCACCGGCGATGCCCGAATTGGGGTGCACGGAAAGGACAAAGCGGTGTGTGCGGGCGTAGCGCAAGGGATCGGCACTGTTGCGCGCTTGGGAGCCGATGGGAATCACCGCCGCCAAATCCGAACGTGAATCGTCATTGCCGTATTTGAATTCGGCGTAGGGGTAATTTTTGTCGCCGACGATGTGGTCGCTGTTTTGCCAGAACTGGGTGCCCAGGGCAAAACTTTGATTGGGATGGCTCACCTGCACCAGCGCTTGCGGTGCACGGCCCGCGGACGGTATCGCGCCGCCTTGGGTGTAAAAGGGTTTGCCGACCTTTTGGGGCCGGCCCAAAGCGTCGTAAAGGGCAATGTGATCCACCGCGATTTGGTTGCCGAGCTCTGCCGGCGCCAAGGTCGTCATGGAGCGCGTCTCTTGTAAACGGCCGTTCAGGTCGACAAACTTAACGCTGACCAATCGGTTCTCGGGATTTGCGGGATCGGGGTAGCTGATATTTACCAGGCGGTTATGTGTGGTGGAGTCACCCCAAACGGGATTGGCACCGGCAAACAACGCCGTCAAACTGGTCTCTTGGAAGTGTTCGGGAAAGGTCGTGGCAAGAGGTGAACGCCGGATGGTCGAGGCTTTGACAAACACAACAACCTGAAACACCTTGCGCGTGCTTGCCGCCGCTTGGGTGTAGCGGAAAAACACATGACCGCGACGCTGCCAAACATTGGCTTGGTTTTTGTCCAGTTCAGTCACCGCAAGGGTTTCAGCGGCCCAAGCCATTTGATTGTGGTGGTGGTCGGGGTAGGGCACCAAAAAGGCTTGGACAGCCGGCGCATCGTCAATTTGGTCAAAGGGAACCGACAGCAGGGCGTAGAGGCCCGACTGGTTGAAATCCAGCGGGTTCTGGTCAAAAACATGGTCCGGCAGCGTTTGTCCGGCCAAAGCCCACCAGTGACGCTCACCGCCATAGGGATTACCCGCCTCCAAGTTCACCGGTTCAGGTGCGAAGGCCAGTTGCAGGCTGTCGCGCAACGCGTCGCTAAGGCCACTTTCGAGTGGCCCCAATGGGTTGATCTTGTCGGTGCCGCTGTTGAGTTGATTGGGGGACACAATCCCGTCAACGGAGCCGCGATCAAGGACAAAAGGAATGGTGGCGACCGCCTCTGGATTCGACGGCAGCACCTCGGGCAGATCGTCGGGACGGTAAGCCACTTCCCATGAAACCGGCAGGTTTGTTTGGTTTGGCGGCCAAAAAGCCGGCGGGAATTGTTCTGTATTGACGGTCCATTCCAACTGGATTTGGTTCTGTTCACGCAGGTAACTCACACGGGCATTGGCAAAGGGTCCGCTCCCATTGGCAATCGGAAACCAGGTACTGCCGCCTTGCCAGTCTTGCCCGTTCCAGGATCCCTGCGCTGAAGTCCAGCGCCACTGAAAGGCGTCCCACTGCACACGGGCACCGGTCAAGTCGCTGTTGACGTCGAGGTACTGGCGCAGGGTCACCAAACGCGGGCGGTCTGGTTGAATTTGGAGTGTGTTTGGTGTGTGACCGTAATAGGCCAAGCTGGTCACGCCGTTGCGCTCTGGAGGTAAGCCGGGTTTGAATTCAATGCTGATGCCACCGGCGTGGGCGTTCATCGAACGCACGAGCCACTGCGTCTCGCCGCCGCCGGGAGGATTGCGGTAAATGTTGATGAACGCGCGCACCGGTTGTTCCGTGCCGGGGAGCATCGTCAAGTCCAACAGACCGTGCCTCATCAACTCATGCCGCCAGCGCGTCAGCGGCGCGTCGGGATCGTCGGATCCGCCGGCACTCGCATAGGGGTGCAGGTCACGTGCGGAAATGGTCAAGGTCCCGCCGTGGGTGAGGCTTTGGCCGGTTTGGTTGAGATAGTCGGCCAGCGGCCTGTTGCCGGAAATCGAAACTTCCGATGAGTCGTTCCGCTCAATGGTAAACCCAATAGTCCAATCGTTGAAATTACGGTAAATCTCACTATCAAACTGGGTTAAACCGTCAAAGATGAAGTCGGTAAGTGCCGCGCTGTTGTAGTACCAAGTAAATGGCAGGTTTTCGACGGTGAAATTACCGTTCTCGGGGTAAACCACCTCTTGCCATTCGCAGTTCCCGCCTTCAGCATGATTGATCTGCAAGCGGGTGTCGGCGTAGTCGAAGGTTTTGCCGGTCCATGAGTCGGTAATGACGAAACCTTCGAGGACGACCGGGTAAGGTGCATTGGGATTCGGAGGGTTGCCGGTAGGGTCTTCGCAGCGCGGTGTTTGATAGGGATCGCCAATGATGGTACCCACATTAACCGGCTTAGAGTTCTCTTGGCCGTTGGGCATTTCATGGGTCAGTTCGAAACGAATGCGGGTACCGGGAATCAACGAAGTCATCTGTCCGTCATCGCGGTTAACCCCTTGTGTGACAAGCCGGAAATTGTGGAGGTAACTGCCATAGTATTGACTGGAAACCTGTTTATTTTCGCCGGCGGCAACACTGAAATAATCATCATCGCTGTGGCGAGAACCCCAGCGAAGCCAGAGGTTTTGATTGCTCAGGTCGCGAATGGAGCCAAACACCTGATCGAAGGCAACAGGCATGCCGAAGCGATCAACGGCATCGAGTTGAAGACGGTATTCCACCCCTTCGAGGTAGTCGCCGCTAAGTGCAAAACGATCACTGCCGCTCACACTGTCCAACAGAATTTCGCTGTCGGGTTTGCCTTCTTCACGGGTAAACAACTGCCAATGGTGGTGAAACAGCGGCACCCCGGGGTTTAACAGACGCGCTTGGATCACGTCACCGCTGTTGACCGCCGCACGCCAGCGTTTGGCGGCTGGGAAGGCTAAGGCTTTGGGCGACGCCTGCGGGGTTTGTTGGGTGCTGAAACCGATGGGCTGCTGTTCCGGCATGATGCGCATGTGGAGCGGCGTCCCCTGGGCAAGGATGGCGTCGTCGCTTTCGCGGTCCAGTAGGCGCAGACTTTGGCCGGCGAGATAGATCGCAAAATTTGTCGGACCGGCAAGCGGTAAGGGGCGCAAGCGTTGGCGACGTGTGGCGTCGCCGCCGTTTTGGTCGGTAAGAAAGACGGCCAAATGGTAGGGGGTCTCGAAAGGACGTTGATACAAAGCGGCGTTGCCATCCGCCTCAAGCAACGAGGTGAGGGCGGCGTTCACGCGGCTTTGCAGGAGCTGTAAGCCGGCGGCGCCGCCATCGTGGATAAGATGTTGCAGGGGCAGCGGTTCGCTGGTGGCCATCACATTCATGCCGGCCGCGGTTTGTGCGTAGAGGCGGAAAACGAGGGCGCGGTTGTCCATGCCGGCGGCAACACCGGACAAGCCGCTTTGATCGAGGTGAATTGAACCCGCGTCCGGGAGGCGCTGTGCATTGGTGAGCACGATCCCCGCAAAGGTTTCATCCAAAGACTTAACGCCCCACGCTTCCACCACCAAACGCCCATTTAAAGCCTGGCCGCGATTGAACAGGGTGAGTTCGGCACTCACGGGGCCACCGATTTCCTCTTGGGTGCTCGTGGCGAAAACGAGTTGGAGGCGTCGATGGCCGCGCCCGTTAAAAAACGTCTCGGCATAGCGATCGAGTTGGTAGCTCATGGCCAAGCGGTTTTGGCTGTCGAGGTTCAGTTGGGTGCGCGGCCAGTAACTTTGTTTGACTTGACCGCCGGCACGAACCGGTTGCCAGGGTGGTTGATCGTCGGCGGCCAACCAAGCGCGGCCGTCCCAGTATTCGCCACTGTCGGCGTCGCGCCACAACCAGTTCACATCCTGATTGTTGAGAGCGGCGTGGTCGAGGTCGACCGAAAATTGTACGCGCGTTAGGCCGTCGATATCGAGTTTGCTCGGTGACGCAACAACGGTTTTCGGCGAAAGCGGCACAACGGTTTGATGCAAGATATCGCTGTTGGCAACCCGAATTTGAGCGGTAATTTGGTTGCGAGCACCTTCCCAAAAGTTAAAGTAATCTTTGCCGACGGTACTGGGTGCCCGCTGGTACAAACGCACTTCGTGTTTGCCGTCACCTGTGTATTCATAGAATCTTTTTGGCGCATACCCTTGATCAAGGATGACAGTAAACATCTGGTCGGCCGTATCTTTATTGTGGTTCCATTGGTAACCATCGAAATTGCGGCCGTCGCGGTCAAAAAAACCAAAGCGGAGGTCCCACATAGAAAGTGGGTTGTGGTTGAGGGGTGTTGTAAACGTCCACTCGGCAATCAGGTGACTGTTCGACGACCCCATCCAGGTGTCACTCCCGCTTGCGTGGACAGCCTGAGGACCTGGATAAACGACGGTCCCGACAACTAAGTCGTCCAACTGACCGTAATCCGTCGTCTTTGAAAGGACCACTTCATAGGTTACCCCGGTTTTAAGTGGGGTCCGGGGAACATAGTAATTGCCCCGGGCCCGTTCGCGCCAATCCGGTTCAAGCCAAACGCCGGCGGGGTCGCGGAAACCGAAAGCGTAAACACCGCTCTGGGCGGTGGAGGAGGGCTTCGGTCTGAATTTCGGTTGCGCCGAAGTCAAGGTGCCCATCGGCGTAACGGATAGGTCGGAAGGATAGGGCTGGGGCGCGTCGCCGTTCCAAACAAAGGTCAGTTCAGCGGCTTGCTCGGAATAACCGCCGCCGTCGGTGTAACTATAAACCAAAAATTGGTAAATGCGGCCTTCCAAAAGGCCGATATCGCGGGGAATCGAAAAACGTTTAACGTTATTGGGAACGTAGTCCTCGGGTGGAAAATAAATATATTCCCCGCTGGCGAGGTCACGCAAACTCCACACGTATTTGTAACAACGCGTTTGATCGATACTCGTGCACGCCGGTCCATCCCAACGAATGCTGCGACTGGTCAAATGGAAAGGATCGACCCGGACGTTTTCGGGTTTGGCGGGAGGATCAGCGCCAACCAGCGGCGTGAGGGCCGAAAAAATCAGAAATAACATCATTAAACGGTTCATAAAGGTCACCTTTTAATTGGGCGTCGGCACCAGTGTGCCGGCTGTGGAAAACGTTTTTCCTGAGGGACAATTAAAAAAAGCGCGCGGGCGCGTTCGTCGCCCGCGATGCGTGTGTCACAAGAGTTGCACCAAGCGCAGTCAGGCCTTATTGGCCGGCCAGTCGCTTGTAAGGCAAACGGTGGTGTTCCGTGGTCAAGTGGCCGTCGGTGTCGTACACGCGAAACAATTCACCGATGCGATTGAACTGGTAGCGCGTGGTATTGCCGGAAGCATCGGTCATCGCTGCAACCTGATGGTGGATCGGGTCGTAGGCGAAGTGGCTGACCGAACCCTGCAACAGGCCGTTCTCGCCGGCAGCCGGGTAAATCGCAACCGCATCGATCAGGGTGCCCGCGTCGCCGAGACGCAGGTTTCCGAAAGCGTTGTGGGCCAACTTCAACTTAACGAAATACCAGTCGCCTTGAGCTTTTGAGACCCACAGCGTGTCCTGGCGATGAACCGGATTGGTCGCAGCCAGCGGCACGGTGGTCGTACCACCACCGTGCTGAACGGTGATTTGGGTCGCGCCAACTTTGCGCACGAAAAAGCTGAGCCAGAAGTGACTTCGCGTCCGCGTTTGTCCATTTTTCATTTCCTCCGCAGCGCTGGGTCGGAAGGTCACGGTTACTTGGCCGCGCGCGGCGGCTTCGCCGGTATAGGCATAGTTGAGGCGCGTGCGGTAGGCTTCCGGCGACAAGGGTTCGCCGACGGCGGCGGGAACCCGACTCAGGCTGTAGCCAAGGTTGGCTTGGTAGGTCGGTGGGTAGACTTGGTTCGGATCGCTCGCCAGGTAGTCGAACCCTTCATAGTAGATCTGGTCCAGGCGGCCACCGGCAAAGGAGGCGATGACCTGCTGACCGGTCGGCTCGTAAACTTTGCTAAGGTAACCACTCACGCGGTTGCGTTCCTCAACGGGCACCCCGAAGCGGTTGTAAGCCGTGATCTGGTTGGCGATTTCCCAGACACCTTCCTGGTCGTCGCGGTAACTGTCGGCCAAAGGGGTGGTGTCGCCGAGGTTCGGCAGAGTCCAATGGGCCGAGCGACGCGTCGCCGCTTCATTGCCGCGATAGTTCAGCACCCCACTTTGTACCCAACGGTTGTCGTTGCCGGGAACCTGGTTTTTGTGCCAGTGAACGGCCGAAGCACCGCGAATTTGGGTGTCGCTGTGATTGAGAACCCGCAGCCAATCACCGGGGATGGCGGCGTTAAACTGAGTTTTACTGCGAGCCCACAACTGGTAACCGGATTGCGTCAGCATGTTTTGCTGTTTCATACCGTCGGCCACACCCTGCGGGTCCCAAATCTCGTGGGCCGGAACCTGCCATTGGTATTCGTAAATGGGTTGGCGCCCGGAGCCCAGAGATTTGACCATGGTGATCGATTCCAGGCCGGTGGAGAAATCCAAGGCGGCAGTGTATTTTTCCTGGTAGTGGTACAGTTGGTTTTCACCGGCTTGGGGGTAAAACTCAGTGACGGTTTTGAGGTTGTGGAAACTGTTCCAAATTTCGTCCTGGAGCAAGGCTTTGACCCCAAAGTGATAGCCGTCGCCGTCGCGGCGACCGATGAGCATCGCCGCGTTTTTCTCAACATAGGCACCCGGCATGAGCGGATCCAGGCTGCCGACCTGCTGATTGGCAAAGAAATCTTGTTCGACCAGCGTGTTGTCTTCACCGCGATAAAAACGGCGCAGAGGCAAACCGCCGCGTTCAGGATCGTAGGCGGCTTGGTAGTAACGGGTTGTGCGGCTGACTAAGTTGTGGGCGTCGTCGAGACGTTCCTCACGTGCCAACAAGCCAATCAAACCACTGTTGTTCACCACCCTCGAGCGGACCTGGTAATCCAACTCGAAGCGCAGGGGCCGGGCCAGGTTGTAAGCTGCCGCTTTCCAAGGAAGGTCGTTTTGAACACGGGTTTCAAAGCGCAGAAATTGGGTGTTGGGATTGCCTTGACCCCAGGTAAAACCGGCGGACGGCCGGTAGGGCGCTTCGTCGGGATAGGCGCGTACCGTTTGCGTGAACGCACCGACCGCCACCCTTGCGTCGCGTGCCGTGTGGTGCGTGTAGCGCGTATAGCCACTTTGGCGGCCGCCGCTAACCATTTGCGTGGTCACCGAGCCGTAGGTTACTTCGGCACCGGCCATGTTTAGGTAGGGATACGCTTCACTGCGCACGATGCGCCGGTCGCCGCCGATACCGTGAATGTACTTGTCGGGATCGGCAAAAATCACACCGCTGTCCAAACCGTTGGCCGGATCGGTGTAATCGTAGCTCACCGTGGTGACATAGTCGTCGCCGAATACCGCCGCATTTTGGCGCGCTTCTGTGATCAAACGTTTCACCCGCAAACCACCGGCAATTTCACCAATGAACACTTCACCGCCCAAGGCGGGTGTGCGGTTGCTGGTGTAATCCGTTTCGTGCGGGACCACCACCGCCGGCAGTGGACCCGCTTGGTCGGGATCAAAAGCCTCGCCTGGCACACCGTAAATCTTGAAGTTCACGAGGTCGCCCGGGTCCATGTCGATTTCGTGCCATATCCAGGTCGCCAGCTCGCGAACCGCTGGGTGACCGGCTTCGTAAACATCTGGACCCATACCAGTTTGCACAATCGGCAACGACAGTTCGTTGTTAAAGCGCGTCATGGCGGGAATGATGAAACGATGTTGGTTGGCATTGCTGTTGGTGCCGGTCCCACTTTCGGCACAATTGCCCGCTAGATCGATAAAGGGACAATCGTCGCGCGATTCACCTTCCGCAACCACCATGACTTGGTAGGGCCAAACCGAGAAGTCACCAGCACCCGGTTGAGCCCAGGTAAGCTCGCGCAACAACTGGTAAATGGTGTTGAGCGGGACAGGTTTTCCGTCGGCTTGTTTATAGGGACTGGCGCCGCCTGCACCGCGTTCAAAGGACGCGAGCACCGGACCGAAATCTTGGCGGTTAAGGTCGAGCAAGCGATTCACCGCGGCGCGGTCTTGAACCCAGGCATAGCGGTCGCGTTCGTAATCGACCGTGATTTTGGTGCCGACCGGGGTGGTGATACTTTTCAAACTATCGGCGGCTTGAATCGGCGCACCTTGGGGGTCCAAGGTATTAAGTGGACGGTTGTCGACCACGGAAGCATAGGTCTTGGACTGCAAAGACGGGAAACCCCAAGGATCTTTGCGGTAGTGTTCGCGCGCCGTGGTCGTGGACGGGTCGTCGTAGTATTCGAACAGGTATGGGTGGCTCATCGCTTGTTGGCTGTAAGCGGCTTGGAAATCCACGCTTTTGAGGGTTAATTTGCCAAGAGTTCGCGCCGTTCCCTCATTGGCCACGTTTTGGTAACCACGGGCAAGCTGGTAATCGTGGGCAAAGGAAACGCGGCTGATATGACGACCCTGCAAGGTGTTTTGCGCAAATTGCGTTAGGCTGGGTAGCGATTGAATGCTGCCGAGATTGCCGGCGTCGATCACGGCGTTGGTTTCATTGTCGCGGCGGAACAAGGCAATCGCCTTGAGGCGAACCGATCCGTTAAAGGTAATACCCGACAGATTGCCGCGCGCCTTCACTATCATGGCGTTAAAGACACCGTGGCGGTTTTGGGTCAAAATCGGCAGTGGCCGTGCTTGATCCAAGTCGACCTGGAAAACGTCGTGGTGCCCGTAGTTCCAGTTACCCAGATAGGTCAAGCTATCGCTGAAGGCGGTTAAATCGGCCCCCGATGAACCCGAGCCGGCACCCACCATGCTAACCGTATAACTTTGGTTTTGGCTGAGGCCCAGTTTTTCGGCGGTGCCTGCCGGGAACATCACCAAGTAGTGCTGGGGATTGGGCACGTTGTTGTTTAAATTCCCACCAAAGCGCGCATAAAAAGCTTGGCGCAGGGTTTCGTCTTGAATCATGGCCGTGGCACTGCGGAAGTGGTGACCTGCCAAATAAACCAGTTGGTCGCGTTTAATGTAGTTTTCGGTCCACATCTGGGCGCTGTTGGCCGCCGACGCGGTTTTGCCGGCAACCAGGTCGGTATTGACCACGCCGGAAAGATTGTCGCGGCGCGCGTAGTCGTGCTCAAACACGGCCAGGTGCGTGCGGGTTTTGGCATATTTGAGGTGGTAGAAATCCTTCACGCCTTCGCTGCGCTCAAAGTGAAAATTGTCGGTGTAGGCGCTGCGACCCACCAACGCATAAGGCGTATCGCCGTTAGGACCGTCGTTTTTGGGGTACGGGGTTTTCCAATGGTAGGAAGGGTTGGTCAAGCTGTAGTGAAAGGTGATGTATTCACCGACATCCTCGGGCCCGTAGTGACCCACAGGGGCGCGGTCAACGAAGTCAGGCGAGGTCACGGCCGCTAAATGCCAGGCATAGGCGTAAGCCTCTTCCTTGATTTCTTTTTGCGACATTTCCTCATCGCTGCTGTTGACGTTTTTGGTATGGCGGCTGTATTTCGTTTCACTCAAGTTATTGGGACGGGCACCCGCCGTCACGATGCCGTTCTGGTCTTGAAGCAGGCCGAACACGTAAATCATGCCGTCTGCTTTGCGCACCGTGATGCGTGCGATTTTGCCGTCCTCATCCAGTTCGTAACGCATGCGCGTGCCGCGGTTCCTGGTCGCAAACCGTTTATTGCGTGGATCGGTCGGCAAGGTTCCGGCCGCGTCGCCATAGAATGGCTGATCCATTATTAAGCCGGGATCGCTGAGCATGACCATGTTGTCCTGCAGGTTTTCGGCCCAATCGCTGCTCTGGAAAAAGGTTTGAAAATCAGTGTCCCAATTCAATTCACCGGTTTCCATCAAACGATAGAGCGTGCGGTAGGGATTGAAAAACCATTTGCCGTCCTCAACCCGCACCGCGCTGGTGCTGTCGGAAAAGGACATAAAACCGCGCTGCTGGTGAACCGGTTTAGCCATGCCGGCCAAACCTTGGGCCGCGACGTTGTAACCGTCGAAACTTCCGGTGATGTAGTCGGCACTGTAGACGCTGTTGTGCGCCTTTGCATCGCGGTCATCTTCGCTTTCAGGCGTAGTTGTGTAGGCCTGTTCGAAATCCTGGTGATGGCTGTCGAGCGCGATACCGACATGACTGAAAGGCACATTGTTCGAAAAAATCGAGCTGCCGCGGGTGCGGCGTTGATAGGTTTGATTGAGGTCGTAACTGTCGATTCGGGTTTGGAAGGCCTGCTTCTGGGCTTCGGTCGTATCGGCATCCTCGGCCACACCGGTCGTTAAATTGGCGAAGTCCAACCGACGCCGCTCAACATTAACGTCACTTTCACCAATTTTGTCGAGGTGGATGTAACCCCAGGCTTCGTTGGTGTCGGTACGACTGCTTTTGGTACGGCCCCACCCGAAATTGAAAATCCCGATATTCACCGAGGCCTGCGAGCTTTCGGTTCGCATTGAACCAAAGCGCTGGGTGTTGGTAGAAAGGGTCGCGCTCGGCATGGCGCTGCTGGAGTAACCAACCTGACCACTGGAGTCAATCGAAATTTGGCTGCCTTCAGCGGCGGCATAACTGGCCGAAGCTGAAAAATCACCGCTGGAATCATAACCCAGGCGACCACCAAAGCCTTGTGCGCTTCCAGAGATACCGACATTGGCGCCAAAGCCGGTTTTGTTGTGGTAGCGCAAACCTGCCGAAGCACCACCGCTGTATGCGTAACCAACCGATCCGCCGAAACCACCGTGGTTATCCCAGTTGACACCAATGTTAAAGCCCTGGTAACCCAAACCCACCGAATAATTGTAAATGGAGGGATAACTTTCAATGCTGGTAATTCTCGCACCGCGATAATCGTCGGGAAAGGATCGGACAAAACGAGAAACACTACCTGCTTGCAGGTTCCAACCCAGACCAACCCAGGTGGCTTCCTGACCGTGGAGCACGCCCGCTTTATAGCTCAGCGCGAAGGGGTAGTTCCCACCAGGGGCGCCCGGCACCGCCATCACCGGAACGGCATAGGTGAAATCGCCGCTTGAGAGGTTCACCAAATCGGTGATGTCAACCGGCTCAAAGGACGTGACTTCCGGGGCGGTCGCGCCGCTTGTCTGCCCGTAGGCATAAGCGGCAAACAAAAGAAGGGAGAGGGAAAACCAATTCCGGCATTGCTGCATAAAAGGACTCCAAACATGGTTCATGGTTACGTGAGGGGTTGGTGAACACAGCGGTGCGGCGGCAAGCGGCACACCGCCGGCCAAGGCGGAACAGCCCGAACAGCGGCGGGCCAAATGTCGTCAAGAACCGGCTCTTAGAACCCTCTAAGGACCTCAATTACTTGAAAAATTCACCATTCATGCGATCAAAATGACCGCTACTGTTAAAAAATCAAGCCAGTTACACTTCTAAAAACTTCAATTAACAAATATCTCTTAAACTCAAAAGGAAAATTTAACGCCCATAGTCGACAAAATGACGTCACCAAAGCGTCTTTGAATTTTAAGAGGCATTTTTTGTTATTTCAATTGTTTTTTTATAAATCTCTGCTTTTTAGCGCCTGATCCCTCGAGAGCGACGCCCTTAACTAGGAACGCGTTTTTTTCGTTAAATTCCGCAGCCGTTTTTCTCTAAAAGAAAAGAAAACGCCCAATTCACTTGTTTTGTATGCCTTAAGGTGACGACTTGGTTCGCACCAAGCAGATTGCCCGCCGCCCTTGTTCTTGTGATGCCCTCGCTGGAACCGGCGTCAGCTCGAATACCCACTGGGGATGGCCTCAGTGACTAAAAAACCCAGGAAACAATTTACCCTCGCCGAGAAGATTAAAATTCTAAAAAAGCACCTCGTCGATCACCTCCCCGTGTCGGAAGTCTTCAACCAGTTTCCGATCGAACCGAGTTGTTCTATAAGTGGCAACAACTTCTATTCGAAAACGGAAGCTAGGCCTTTGAGCGCACCAAAAAACCTCATCAGGAATCGGCTGATCAGCAAAAAATTCAGGACCTTGAGGCCCGCTTGGTTCAAAAGGACAGCATGATTTCGGAGGCAACTCGCAAGACCGTCGTCCTCAATGATGAGGATGCGGTCAAAAATTTGGACACGCAAGTTACCCATTACAACAATCATCGGCACATGCGGCTCTGCAGTATGTAACACCACGCCATATGCTGGAGGGCGCGGCACAACAAGTATGGGATCGTCGGGGCAAAATGCTCGCGGAGTCTCGCCGACGCAGGCGAACCCCAAGGGAATCCACCAGACAAGCAGTCGGCTATAATTTCATAAAAGATCGACCTTGAACGACGCTTTCCGCTGAACCAACACAGCCGAGGGTTTTATCTCAAAGCAGCTCGAAAAGGGCGTTCGAAATGGCAAAAATCGCTGGTAGGCATTGCGCTTATTAGGTTCAATCAACCAATACTCTTTAGAAAAACAAGAGCTTGCACCATGTCAACGCAACACAAAATGCAAAAAATAGCCGCGACGACCAAAGATGTCTACAGGCGTAAAGCGGCTCAGTTTGATCGGGAACGAACCAAAACAGTTTTTGAGCGCGTATGGCTGGAACGGTTTGAAGCACGCTTACCGGACAAAGCATCCATTTTGGATATTGGCTGTGGCTGTGGCGATCCGATTTCCCAATTTTTCATTCAAAGAGGACACCAGGTAACGGGTGTCGATTATGCAGAACCGATGATTCATATCGCAAAAACGCGCTTCCCAGGCAACCAATGGCTCGTGGCCGACATGCGCTCCTTGAACTTGGGGAAAACATTTGACGGTATCATTGGTTGGCATAGCTTTTTTCACCTTACACAAGCGGAACAACGGGCCACGCTACCTGTGCTCGCGAAACATTTAAATGCGGATGGCACACTCATGTTGACCGTGGGTGCTTCAGCAGACGAAGTAATCGGCCATGTTGGTGGTGAGCAGGTTTATCACAGCAGCCTCTCACCAAACGAATACCGAACAACGTTAGAAAGTTTGGGTTTAGGAATCATCGACTTCGTATTCGAAGATCCTGACTGCGGCTTTGCAACGATATTACTTGCGCAGCGATAACCTTCTCTTGCAGTTTGCCATGAAGGTCTTGAAGGGGAACAACCGGACCCCATGGTCATCAAACCGAGTTAGGTCGAGCCCTTTCTGCAACAAAAAACGGCTATGGGCGGGGTGGGCCGGCCCCATCGAAAAAGGAACGCACCATCGCCGCATTGGCCGGTATAAGAGTCAGGGGGTAAAACGGAAATTCTGTAGCAGGGCCCCATCGTCGTGGAGGACCAGCAGGTACAAGTTATCGTAGTCACTGTGATCAATGCTGGTTTTGGGACCGCCCAACAGGTGAATCAACTCGGGGATGGTGTTGGAATGGCCCGCCACAAAAATGGCTTTGCCTTTGGCGGCCTGAATTGCCTGCACCAGCGACGCGGGTTTGCCGGCGGAAATGACCGTCACTTCGATGCCGGCGGCTTTGGCGACCGGGGCGGCGGTGCGTTGGGTTCGGTTGTATTCGCTGGCATAAACGGCCGCGAGCGGAATACGCGCGAAAAAGTCACCCAATTGTTGGGCTCTGGCCTGGCCCTGAGCGGTCAGACCGGCTTGGTCGGTGTTGTCGACTTTTTCCGCGTGGCGGACCAGGTAGACCAGAGTGGGGTCTCCGGCGTAGGACCAGCCACACAGAGCGATCAGAAAAATCATTGAGAAAAGCTTCATTCCATCCTCCTGGGTTTTAATGGGACATGTGGGTAACGCGTAGAACCATCCCGAAAAGGGTTCATCAGTTGTCGGCTTAGCTTAAAGAAACACCGAGCACCGGTCCATTTACGACAACAAACATCGCGCCCCCTTCTTTTCGTTTCCTTTTTTCAGAACACACTTTGCTGCTCGTTTCCTCATGTCTTTCCCCATCGGGCTTTCCATCCGTGACAGCAACACCAAACCAGATTTGCTCAGAGAGCCCCCTAGAATCATGACCCGGGGATGCTTCCCGCCACCGTTACAAATCTAATAAAAGTTCTTTTTCAAGTGGCTTGCAACGCTGACCCGCGAGCAGCAATTCCAAATGAGGACGCATCAGGTCGATCTCGGTTGAGATCATCGCGGGCGGTGTCGACCACTGGCGGCGGTTGGCCGCCAGGGTTTTGAGGACGGCGCGATCCTGCTGCAAGACGCGTTTGAAGAAAGGTCCCACCAGTTGGGTTTTCAGCCAACCCACCAACGGATTTGCTTCCGTCTCCAAAAGGATAAAAACCCGGTGATGGGTTCGGTCTTGCGGCGAGAAAAAGGCTGTTACCGCCAACTGGGTGCGTTGCTCGTTGCGGTAGACCAACTGGGCCGTGGCCGGCATGAGGAAGCGACCGAAACTCTCGCTGCGTTTGCCCTCAAACCAACGGCTAATCCATCCATTTTGGCCTGCTTCTCCTCGGTAACGCACCTCGACTCGATCGGCCTCACGGCGAACGCGGGCTTCCACCCGCCGACGTTTGCCCTCACTTCGAACCAAGCCTGCATGGACGAAATGAGTGTGGGTGCCGTCGAGTAGATTTTCAAGCGCGTCAATTAGATCGGCCGCCACATCCGTGGTCCACAGGACCCGGGTAAAACCCGATTTGGGTGTGGCCGGCGCTGCTTCCGGTTTGGCGGCAGGGTTTTCCTCAAGCGAACACCAAACCAAACCGTCGGCTTCGAATACGGGTAAAGCGGTGAGGTTCCGTGCCAACTGCTGTGGTTCACCGATTAAGCCAGGAATCTTGCGGCAGGCGCCGGCGCCGTCGAACGACCAGCCGTGGTAACCGCAACGCAACTGATCGTTGATGACGCAGCCCTTGGATAATGGGTAATGGCGATGGGGACAGCGGTCGGGAAAGGCGCTTAACCCCGCTCGATGCCGAAAGAGCACCACGGGTTCCCCCAACAATCGCACCGCATGGGGCTTGGTTCCAATCTCGCTACTTCGCGCAACCACAAACCAATGGGGACGCAGTACGCTGAAAAGATCGCGGTTCTCAGGCAACACTTGCTGTTTCTCCATGGAATCAGTCCCTTACGCAGTTCGGTTAGTGGAAATCGAGCCAAGATGGAAAGATTAGAGTCGGTAACGCTGCATCAGCGGCACGCCGATTCGCTGCAATATGGCGGTTAGCGTTTTTAATACCCATTGACGACGCCGTGAAAGGTGCCGTGCATAAATCGCACTGACCTCAATCGCCGGCACGCCACCGCGCAAATATTTGAATGAAGCGGCACCGGCACTTAAGTTAAGCACAACACCACGCTCGGCGGCATCTTGCAGGACCACCGCCATCAGTCGCCGGTAAAGACCGTGCTCTTGCGGCAAGGCGGTGTTGTAACCCACCAAGGGCGTGGTCATCACCCCGTTTTCAACAAAGGTCCCGACAACGCCTTGTAGATCGCCGCTTTCATCACGCAAGCCCGTGAATGTAAAAATCTTATGCTGATAACAGAGATGCCAAAAGGCAGGGGTAAAGACGGGGTTGTGATAGGAGTATTTGTCGAGGTACAGCAACCGATAAAGCAACTCGATACGATTGAGGTCACCGACAGTCAAGGCCTCGTGCGGGACGACGAGATAATCCGTCTGCTTGAGTAATTTGCCATCGCGGATGCAGTTCTTTTTGGCCAGGTAATCGGCTTTGCCCCCATCAAACAGGTAGACTTGGCGACTGGGCGTCAATTGGTAGCCGGCCGCATCAAAGGCCGCAAGCAAGCTAGAATTAGTGACATGATTTAATGAGCGGAAAACCAAGGCGTGGTTTGGAAAGCGCCCGATCAACGCGGTCGTTGCCGGCGCAATATGATTAGGATCGAGGTCGGGATATAAGTTGGTGGACAACAACCAATTGTTGATGTGCACATTGCGGTTGACCTGACCCCATTTAAGCCAGCCTTCCAAGGCAAAGGTTAAGCACCCCAAAACCTGCCGCAGGGATCGCGATTGCAAAACCCGCAACTCCTCGCGCGCGTAAGCGGTGAACGCGTTAAAAGGCGAGCACACATACGAATTGTCGTATTCTCGCTCGTTGCAGGTGACCGGCAGCCAATGGCGCCCCAAACGCAAGGTCGAGAATTGGGTTTCCACATTACGCACCCAATGCGTCGAGGGTTCACGCAGCAAAGCAGCCAACCACCGAGTCCTAGCCGGGACCCCGCCTGGGCCGAACACGGGCAATGCCCTTTGCCATGCCACGGCGGTTTGGTGCGGCGCTCCGGTTAAACGCTCGCTGCGGCTCATAAGGGCTCACCGTTCCATTCGATATCAGCGGTGGCGGCGTCCTTGAGCGAGATGCGCCGCTTCAACGACCGACCCACCACCTCGAAAAGCGCACCAAACTGGTAATAGGAGGGCAAGGGATCCAATCGGGTATGGCCCGCCTGTTTGGCGCGTTTGAAGTCGCGGAAAAATTGCCGACGACCGCCGCCCATCAATATTTTGGGTAAGTTGTAGCCAAGCATGACCGGCGCCAACATTCTGGGGATCCCATCCTGCTGGACAAGGGTTTTGGGCGGCGAACCCGCCAACACCAGAGCGACCATCCCATCCATGGCAAACAAATGGGCCCCGCTGGTCGCGCGGGGATTGCACTCCAACACATAAAGTTCCTGCTGTTCCGTTTCAATTAGATCAAAACCGATTTGCCCGGTGAACCGATATCGCGCCACAAAACTGCGCACAAAATCCTCAACCGCTTGGTGCTGCAGGGGTTCGAAATACACACCGGAACTTTGTTTCAATCGGTAGCGCGGGTGATAACACGCGTGGGCGTGCAAGGTTCCTTCGAGCGCTACACTGTAGGTGCAGAGTTCACGACCACGGATTAGCTGCTGCGCAACCCACGGCACCGCGAGACTCGGCTGCAGCGCACGCACCTTCGCCAAAGGGCCTCCGACCAGGGTGAAACTGGCAAATCGTGAATAAACCGGCTTGAACACCCAATCTTCCACGCGGCTCAAAAAGGGGTCCAACTGTGCGGTTTCTTCCAACAACAGGGTTTTCGGCACACGGACTTGGCAAGGCTCGGCAAGCTTGATGAATTGGAATTTGTTGTGAAGAGACGCCAACATTTCGAAACCAGCGCAGAACAGCAAGCAGTCCGACGGCAAATGATCGCGAAACCGGCTCAGGTAAAAGATTTCCTCACAGGTCGGCAGCAAGAGTTCGATTTGATGCTGGGCAATGATCCTGGCTAAATCGTCGACAAAAGCGCGCGGATCGCGGCGTGGTTCCGAAACCACAAAGGTGTGGCAAACATGGCGGGAAACACGACAGGGCGGCATACGCACACTGTCGGCGGCATAGACGTCGAAACCCGCCGTAAAGAATTGTCGCGCCAAGTCCAACGCGATCGGTGCCCGCACACCCGTCACCAAAACCCGCTTCATGAAGGCAACCCCGTCATCGCCGGCGATGCTTCGGTGTTGGTGTCCTTGTGCTGGTGCCAAATCTCGCGACAATGGGACGGGATGATGTGAATGTCAGCGTTATTTATATGAAGATGATGCAGTTTGGTGAGGGTTTGACGGTAAACGGAAAAGTTGTCCATTACGATCCCAACCAGCGGATTCGGCGGACGCAGCTCGCGAAAGGCACCAGAAGACCAACAGGCATCGGCCACCAAAAATTGCGTGTGTCCATGCAGGTCGTCGAAAAAAACACCCATTTGCCCCACCACATGGCCGGGAAGCGCAAGGGCGTGAATGGTGCGGTCACCAAAAAGATCAAATGCGGGCGCGAAGGCGGCGAGAGCGGCGGGCACCGAACCCGTCGGCTGATCGTCGACAAAGGTCAGACGCGCCTCGAAATCCTCAGGCAAGAGGCCGGCAAGGAAGCCTTGCAACAAGGCACGCCAACCCTGCGCGCGGTGAACCTGTTCGTAAGCTTCACGGAAACACCAAAATTGAGCACGGGGGAAGTCGCGCAGCCCGGCAATGTGATCGGCATGGAAGTGAGAGACAAGGATATGGCGCACCTGCTCGGGTGAAATACCGCGTTTGGCGAGTTGAGACGCAGCCGTCATAGGGCTTGGGCAAACAACCGGTGTAATCCAGCGGTAGAGGTTCTGTGGCCAGGAGCGTGTCAGTTCCATGAAACGCGGCGTGTAGCCGGTATCAAACAGGATCGTGCCCTGCTTGGGATGTTGGATCAGGCCAAAAAGAGCGGGATAGGCTTGTGAACGCCAAGAACCGCCGCGCAGGGTCATGAATTCAGGATGGCGACAGTGACCGGCCCACATCAAATCAAGCTGAATGCTCATGCTGAGACCTCCACCAAGCAACATAGGCGGCAATGCCGTCACGAATCGAAACGCGCGGGGTGTAGCCCAAATCTTGGCGGGCGGCATCGATGTTAAGCGTTTGGTCTTTTGAAATCAAACCCAGGGTATAACGGGTCAGGACCGGTTCGCCGGCAAAAGGCAGCGCCGACCACAGTTCCAACAGCGCGGCGGCGGCATAGGCCGGTGCGTATGGGAGCTGACGCGGATGATAATCCCGTGCCATCGCTTGGAAAACAAGGCGAAACAATTCGCCGACGGGCATGGGTTCACCATTGGTAATGTTGTACTTGCGACCCATGGCATGATTCGGTGCGTCGAGGCAAAGCACCAATGCGTCAACCACGTTATCCAGATAGGTCACGTCAATCAAAGCCTTGCCGCCTTGGATCAGGGGCACCCAACCGCGTTCGGCAAAACGCATGATGCGCGGCATGAGGGCACGATCATGCGGCCCGAAAATGGCCCTTGGTCGCAAGGTGATGGTGGCAAGCCCCTGCTTGAAGGCTTTGTCCACCAAAGCCTCCGCCTGCTTCTTGGTGGCGGCGTAAGCGTTGACCGGCGCAGCGGGCAAGGGGTCGGTTTCGCGAATGTCGCGCCGGTTGCGAAAGTCGAAATAAAGACCCGGGGTTGAGACGTGAACCAGTAACGAAACGCCAAGCTGCAAACAGCTATCGGTGACATTCTGGGTACCGATCACATTGCTGTTGTAGAACTGACGGCGCGGCCCCCATGGCGCCGAAAAGGCGGCACAGTGGAACACGGCATCGCGATTTCGGCAAGCCGAATGCATGGCAGGCGCGTCCTCAAGATCGGCGGCGATAAAACGCAGCCCGGCTTTTTCCAACTCGGCCCCGATGACTCGGTTTCGGCCTTGAGCTGTGACTTGATGACCCAACCCGTGCAAACGCAGGGCGAGACGGCGGCCAAGGCATCCTGTTGCACCGGTTACGAACAAGTTCATGGGTGATCCCCTCGTCAAAACCGCAACAAAATGGCACCGATGGCGATGCCGGCGGCAGTCCCCAGCAGCAGAACGCGCTGACCGCGCTGAAGGCGCCCACTTTCGATCGCAAGATCAAGTGCGGTCGGCACTGAAGCCGCAACCTGGTTGCCGTAATCGCCAATCGTTTGGATCACCTGGTTGCGGTTTAACTTGAGCCGCGAAATCATGTGACGCATGCCCGCGGCACTGGCCTGATGCGGCACAATCCAATCGATCTCGTTCAGTTGAAGCCCCGTGGGCTGTAGCAGATCGGTCAAAAAGCCAGGCAACTTTTCAGCGGTCAAGCGGAAGGCGGCCTTCCCGTCCATACGGAACAAGTGCGCATCGGGATCACGCCGATCCAACGGAAGAGAACGCTCGAAAGACCCACCGCCGGTCACGCGGCAGAATGGGGCGCCCACCGCCCAGTTACGCATTTGCGCCACTTCAAAGCAAGAAGCCGAATCCGGCGGCGCCGCTTGCAGCAGGGTCGCGGCGGCTCCGTCACCGAACAAAGAACAAAGTTCGGGGCGTTCCCAATCCAAACCCAACGAAGGCCGCTCGGAAGAAACCACCAAAGCAAGCCGGCTGCGGCCCAAATGAATGAGGTTGGCCACCGTATCCAACGCAGTGATGTGACTGAGACAAGTACTGTTGATGTCAAAAGCCTGGATGCCTTGGTGAGCGAGACCCAGTGCCTCTTGCAACAAGGCGGCGGTACTGGGTACTGCTTGTTGCGGAACACTGTTGGCGACCACCAAGCAATCCAGCGCCCGGGCGTTAACGCCGGCGCGCTTTAACGTCGCCTGCGCAGCCTGCAGCGCCATCGCCAAAACGGACTCATGTTCGGCCCAGTACCGCTGATGAATACCGAACTTTCGCGCCACGGTGCCTGGCTTAAAAGCAAGTCGTCGATCGATCTCCTCGGAACCAACACATCGCGCCGGCAAACAATGACCCGTCGCAAGGATTTGAACACCACGAACGACCGGAGATACGTTGGGACCTTCCCAGTGGCGACTCATGCGGACCAACTTGCAATTTGATCACCGTTACTTCGAGAAAATGCCAAAAAAGCGTAGCGTTTCAAAGGTGGTCTCCGCTGGTTGACGCTGCCTAATCCTAACATAAACACCTTGAATTAATGAAGTTTTCTCCCAACCCACCGACAACCAATCGCCTGGCACCCGTGCTAGCTGCGGCGACGCCTCAAGGATATAGCGCGCGGGCCTTTCCTTGAGAATGCAGGCATCTGGGATGCCTTCACCCGTTTTAGAACCAAAAGTAACACAAGTCCTGCCACCCGCTTTCAGTACAATCTGCCGCGTCAATGGGTATCCCTGTGTGCTACTCGTTGCTTTTGACGAGCGTGGTTGGGCACGGGTTCCGCCCTCACCAAGGCATTTTCGTCCGCTTCACCTTTTCCGGTGTCTCTAACCGGCGCTTCTCAATAGGGCACCCAAGGAGAACACGACTGCCGGCGCCGAAAGAAAGATGATGACACCGACAAAAATACCACGGCGCGTCTCCATGAATTTTTTGAGGCTGTCCGAGGGGGCCTTCTTCAATATCGCCGTTATGTAAAAAGCGGTAATCGCTCCCAACGTCTCGGTCGCCCACAAAATCTTGAGGGCGCCGGTATGGCTGAACTTTTGTAAAACCAAGAGGAAATAAAAGATGACAACAAGGCCGAGGGTCCCACCAATTGCGACACCAATAAAGGTCGGCATAGCAAAGTCATTTGGGACAAAATCGTCCACGAGGGGCACCTCACTTGTCAGGAGTAGCGGCTGAACGCATGGGCATCAGGATTCAGTATTGTTCAAGCAAACGATGCGTTCAAACCGGTTGGATCAGCGTCACTCACGACCCGTTCTTCTCATCGTCAGAATCCGATTTGGAATTGACCTGTTCGGCTACAAAACCGATAAAACCGCCGATGATCATACCGAACCAAAAACCTAAGCCGCTGAGCGTTCCGAACAGCGCACCGCCGAGAATGCCAAGCGAAAGCTTGGTGTAGGAGGAACCACGCCGAATCGATTCAATCAGCGGATCCGCCTCTTGATCGGGCATGATCACACCAGGCGGTGCGGCAGATGTCCGCCGATCCTCGGTGTCCGAATTTTCGATCGGTGATCGATCAGGGTCATTATGATTCCTGATCATAGGAAACCCCACAACCACAAACCAAGGTAGACGGGTCATTGAGCATGCCACAGCCAGGGCATTGCCACGACATTCCCGCTGATTTTAGACCGCCGGTAAGCACATAGGCGCCGACAAGGGTCAGCCCAAGCCAACCCCAGATGAACAGCAATCTTAAAGAAGCCAAATGCGAAGCGAAGACCGCCACCAAAATCGGCGCAATGACGAGGTAACCCGCTAAACCGATCAAAACCCAAAGCCAACCGCGACCACCACGCCGCCCAGCCGTTTGATGAATGAAGCCCAACGCAATGATTAACCCGAATATTTCAGCCATCACGACACTCCCAAGAATTTTCGGTGGCGCAATGCTAATCGGCGGCAAGTCACCCTGGAAATTTACCCTGAGTACCAACCGAAGCACGGTTCCCTGTGGAACACATAGCCAACACTACTTACTCAAGCGCATTTTCTCGAAGAAACCGTCGAAGAAATAAAACCAAAAAAAGTTTTTCATGCGACACAACAAAAGTCGGCCAACACTATTTCATCTAAAAAACCCGCCTAAGGCGGCGATCTCCTCTGTTCAAAGCTGTTTGGGTCGCGCTACCGGCGCCAAGAAGGCATTCCTGAGAAACGCGGTAAAGGATCGCTTGTTGCCTGAAATTTAACGCACTCCGGCAAACACGACCGGTCGAACAAAGCAGCATTCGATGGTGTATCATCGCATCACAACCAACGTATCAATCCAAGGACAGGCAAACAATGACCCCTACCCATCCCAAAGTTGACCAATACATCAACGGTTCTCAACAATGGCACCACGAACTGACCGCGCTGCGGAACCTGATCCTCTCTTTTGAGTTTGGTGAGACGTTCAAATGGGGTGTGCCCTGTTACACCTATCAGAACAAAAACATTCTTCTCATCCACACCTTTAAAAAATACTGCGCTGTCTTGTTTTTCAAGGGCGTTTTACTTGATGACCCCGAAGGCATCCTGGTTCAGCAAACAAAAAACACCCAGGCCGCCCGCCAGCTCAGATTCACCGGCCTTGATGACATAGAAGCGCAAAAACCCACCATCCGCACGTTTATAACCAAGGCAATCGCCGTCGAGGAAGCCGGACTTGAAGTCGTTTACAAAGAGACGGACGCCTTCGAAATTCCACCGGAATTCGAATCGGTTCGCCGGCAAAACCCGGCATTAAGCGCCGCTTTTGAGGCGTTGACACCAGGCCGCCGGCGCGGGTATTTGCTCTATTTTTCAGCGGCCAAGCAATCGAAAACCCGAACGGCCCGCATCGAAAAATGCATGCCCCGTATCCTCGACGGCAAGGGTCTCAAAGATTAGAATTCCCCAGCACTCCCCATAAAAACCCGACTTTTCATCAAAAAAACCGCCAACTTTAGAACGATGCCCTATCTAAACCCTCTTTTGGCGAGCGATCGCAGAGTCCTCGCTTGGATTCTAATGGGAATCGACTTGCTGCAACCGGCAAGACGAGAAGCACAAACTCAAACACAGACCTCATCAACTAAACAACGTCTACTTACACACAAACAAGCGTCAAAAAGAAGTCTCTCCCTGAAACTCTCAGCCCGAGCCGACGTAAATCATCGCGGGACAAATGGGACACCCAACGTTTTATCCTGCAGCTTTTTTCACTTGCGCACACCATCGGAAGCCCACAACTTCTCGAACAGCCGCGCGCACCTAAAAAGTATTTACGTCAGGGATTCCCGGATGATCGGCGTCGCAAACGCGTCGCCACCACGGACATTTCCCAATTGGGGTCGACGCCAAGATAAAAAAGACCGCGCAGGCCCGTATTCCATCACGCAACTCAAGGGAGACCTCTATGACCAAGAATCTGCTAGCTTTATTATTCGCTGCATTTATTACGTGCAACAGCTTGGCAAAAAATACCATCGACCCCATTCCAGTGACGCCGATAAGCGACAATGTCTACAGCATTGTTTCGCCGTCTTTTGGTTTACCGACACCGGAGAACAAAGGCTGGAACTCGAACAGCCATTTCGTCGTCACTGAAACGGGCGTGCTCCTGTTTGACACGGGTTCTTCTGAATTAATTGGTCATCGCATCAAACACGCAATCGAATCAGTGACTGCTTTACCGGTGCGCTGGGTTGTCAACTCGCATAGCCACGCGGATCACTGGTTTGGCAATGGCGCGTTCCCTGAGGCTGAAATCATCACGAGCAAACCGGCATTGGCCACCATGAAAGACCACGGCCCCGGCGCCTTGGAATTTTACACGCGTGTCACCAAAGGTACCTTGGGGGCCACCGAGCTGGTTTATCCCACGGTGTTATTAACAGAAAACCAAACACGCAGCTTTGGCGGGGTCGAAGTTTCCTTTATTTTCTCAAATGACGGGCATTCCCCTGGTGATTTGCTGATGTGGTTACCACAACAAAAAATTGTGGTTGGCGGCGATGTCCTGGGCTCCGATTGGATGCCGATTATCACCGGCCACGGCAAGGTTCCTAGCTTGATCCAAACCTTGAAGGACGTAGCCGCGCTCAAGCCGGAAATTGTGCTGACGGGACACGGCCAGGCCACGACCGTCGCGTCGGTCACCCGCGATGTCGCCTTCCTTTCCCAGATTTGGGCACAGGTCAAAGCCGACTACGGCAAAAAAACGACCGAAGAACTCGTGGCAACGGTTCAAGCGGAAATGGGCCCCAAATACGGCGCCATCTACAAAGACTTCGGTTCCGACATCAAACGTTACGTGACCCTGCTGGTGCAACTACAGTCTTGATCGAGTCGACCGAAAGCGGTGCTTTGATCCCGGTTCAAGCACCGCTGCCACGACTTGGCTTTACGAGAAACCAGGCACTTTTGGAAATGCGCAACCTGTGTTCGCCGAGCCGTCCCACCTGAGACTGAAACAAAAGGATGCGGGTAAATGAAATCGCGCAAGCGGCGGGCATGAAGCGAGCAGCGAACGCACCAGGTCCGCGTTGGCTGCGTGCGGGCACGAACGGCGGGCATTTTCACGAGAGATTACGGCCCAACAGTTCGTGCGATTTTACCGCCAAGATTCGCTACGTTTCGGTTCCGTTGTGCGAGAATGGACCATTGCCTTACCGGGAGAAACAGCCATGCTGAGCGAACCACAACTGGCCGATTACCGGGCCCAGGGTTTCCTGGTGTTACCCGACTTCCTGAACCACGAAACCTGCGCCGCATTGCGCGCGGCCGCCACGGCGCGTGTCACCGCCTTCGAGCCAGGCGACCATGTTTCGGTTTTCTCGACCCAGGCCGACAAACAAGATCGCGATCAGTATTTTATGGACTCGGCCCAACGCATCCACTTCTTCTTTGAAGAGGAGGCCTTTGACGCCGAGGGCAACTTGGTGGTCCCCAAGAATCAAGCGATCAACAAAATCGGCCACGCGCTGCACACCTTGGATGCGACCTTCCGCGCGCTTTCGGAAGACCCGCGCTTAGGGGAGATCACCACCGACTTGGGTTATCGCGAACCACTTCAACTGCAATCGATGTACATTTTCAAGCAGCCGGGAATCGGTGGCGAAGTAACCTGTCACCAGGACAGCACATTTTTGTATACGGAACCCCAAAGCGTGATGGGTTTTTGGTTTGCCTTGGAAGACGCGACCCTCGAAAACGGCTGTTTGTGGGCATTGCCGGGAGAACATCTAAAACCGATCAAGTCCCGTTACGTGCGCAAAGCGGAGGGCGGCACAGACTTCATCACCTACGACCATTCGCCCTGGCCGCAAGAGGGTTTGGTCCCGTTGGAAGTGCGTGAAGGCACACTGGTGTTACTGCACGGCTCATTGCCGCACCTAAGTTACGCCAATCGCTCACCTAAATCACGCCATGCCTATGCGTTGCACATAATCGACGGCGCCTGTGATTACCCAGAAAGCAACTGGCTCCAAAGAGCTTGAACAGGCGAGCCGACAGGGCCCGCCACGCATCCGCAAGCTAAGGCGAAGCCCCCGATCGGCGCGGGGGATTCGCTCGCGACGCGGGATTAATCAGCAGCAACCAAGTTTTTAAGTTCGGCAAGCGTGGCGTGATCGGGAAACGCCTTGCCAAGCGCGGCGAGGGTCACCTTGGCCTTTTCGGCAAATCCCTGTTCGTGTTGGGCACGCACCAAAGCTTCTTGGAGCATGGGATGGGAAAAATGGCGCGCGGCGGCTTCCATCAAACCCAGCTCAATGCGTTTATCCGCATTGGTTTGAGCCAAGCGATAACTGTAAAAAGCATAGAAGCCCAGGTGCTGAAGATCGTAAGCCTCGGGCGCGGTAGCCACGGCCAAATCGATGAGGTAGGGTCCGGAAACACGGGCTTTGGCCAAAAGCGCCATGGTCGCTTCGTCCTTAAACGGGACGCGCGGCTTTAGGGACTGCCCCAATTGGAGCACCAACGCCTCGGCGGCTTGGGCGACCGAACCAAGGTTCTGGGCGGTAATGAGCCGCCCGTCAACAGCGACAAATGGCAACATGGGCGCGTTGGCGGTATAAATCGCCCCGCGTGCACGCATTTTGTCTTCAATCAAAAACGGGAACAGCGCCAAGGTTTCCGAACTAAAGGCCTTCTCTTCGACATTGGTAAAGCTACAAACCCGTTTGCCGGCCACGAAATAATCGCCTTAATTGGTTTTGAGATCGGCCAAGGCGGCGGGTCCGTGGCAAACGGCGGCGATCACACGCACCCGTGCCACCATCGCAGTCAGGAATTTGTTAATTCCCGCATCGACCGGCAGGTCCATCATGGCACCGGCCCCGCCGACAATCAAAACGCCGTCGTAGGCATGGGCGTCGGCGTCTTTCGCTGCGATTGTCGCCCCAAGCTGTTTCAAAGCCGGCGTTTGCTTTTTGAACCGCTGAATGTACGGCAAGTCGTCTTTGTTGGTTTTGACAGGCACGGCACCACCGGCCGGGCTGAGAATATCCAAACCAACACTGTGATCGCTGAGTACCAAATAAGCTTGCGCCAACTCTTCAAGGTCGTAACTGAGTTCTGGATTTTGCGTGCCGTAACTGGAAATGATCAGCGCCACGCGTTTGGTCGGCGATTGAGCGGTTGCGGGTGCCGCGGCGGCGAGCCAGGCAACGAGAGCGGATATTAACGAGGACTTCATGGTGCATACCTCCTGGTGGATCGCATGCTAGCAATCGATTTGTCGTGAGTTCGTGAAGGTTCACAAAATCACGACAAAGAATCGATTAATCTGCACGACACGGCAGATTGGTGCGACGCCCTGCTCGAGAAAAGCCCTTCATTCTTTGAGCATCTGGTTTTGGGCGTCGCGCTTTGGGTGGAGGTTATAATCGGGCCATGCGACGACTTTCAGTTCTCATCATTGAAGGCAACGATGCGATTGCCGCGCGGGTCGGCGATTACCTGGCTGCGCGCGACATGGTGGTCGACTTTGCCGCCAACGCAAGCCAAGGCGTGCAGATGGCCATGGCGACCGCCTATGACGTGATCATTCTCGACCTGTCCCTGCCCGACGGCGCGGGCTGACGGTGTGTCGCCGCATCAAGGCGGCTCACGTGCGCGATGTGCCGATCCTGATGCTCACGGCGCGCGACAGCTTGGAGGACAAGGTCGACGGCTTCCAGGCAGGCACGGACGACTACCTCACCAAACCATTTGCGTTCGAAGAGGTGTTTTTGCGTTGCGGGGCGTTGGCACGGCGACGCACACTGCACACCAACCGCGCGACGGTGATCGGGCAGCTCACGGTCGATCATCAAAAACGAACGGTGCACCGGTCCGGCCAGGCAATAGAACTCAGCCCAACCGATTTCGATATTCTTTACGCAATGGTCGAAGCCTATCCAAACGCCATCAGTCGTTCGTCGCTCATCCAGAAAATTTGGGGCGACGATTTGCCCGAAAGCGACGTCCTTCGTTCGCATATTTACACCTTGCGCAACGCGGTCGACAAACCGTTCGCTGCAAAGATGATCAAAACCATTCACGGCGTCGGCTTTCGCCTCGTGGGCAACGATGCCGATTAAACACAGCATCACTCGCCGCATGCAAAGGGTATTCCTGGTGTTTGCCCTGGTCACCACGGCGAGTTTCAGCATGCTGATTTTGGCTTATTCCTGGGTCATCGAAGACAATATTTTCAACCGCTTGGTCGCCCGCGAGGCCGACTTCATTGCCGCCCACCACGCACAGACGGGCGCCGTCGCCGAACCACAGCCGGCGTTTATGACACTTTATGCCGGCGGGTGGGACGACCTACCCGCGGCCGTTCGTCGGCAACGGCGTGCGGATCCCGGGCGCATCGAATTCCAGGTGGATCGCGCGACCACCATCCATACGCGTGAAATCCGTTTGGGCGACCAAGTCGCGGTTCTGGCCGCCAACGTCTCCGATTACGAAGTCAGCCGCGATTACCTGCCGGTCGTGTCGCTGTAGCTGCTTGCAGGCGTCGCGCTGTGCAGCTTGCCGGAGGTCTGGATCGCTTGGCTGGTGGCGCGATCGGTGGTTTTACCCCTGCGCCGTCTTACCGAAACCGTGAACGCGGCCAAGCGTTCCGGCGTAGAAGCAGGTTTTGCGGATCGGTTTGGTGAAGACGAGGTCGGCTTTTTGGCCGGAACCATTGAATCCAGCATGGTCCATTTGCAATCGGCGCTCGCGCGCGAGAAGGACTTTACGCGGGATGTCAGCCACGAGTTACGCACGCCGGCAGCGGTTTTGACGTTGCCGGCCGACGAATTGGATCGCGAAAAACACCTGTCAGCGCCAAGCAAGGAACTGTTTCGCAACACGGTGATCAAACTGGATCAAACCATTAAAACCCTGCTGGCTTTAGCTCGCCAAGAGAACATTGCCCTACAAGAAACCGCGCTCCTTCCCATTTTGGAAGAATGCATTATCAACCATTTTGAGTTGGCCAACAATGCGGCTTTCGATCTCCAATTGGCGGTCCCCGCCCATCTCAAAGTGATTTGTAACCCGCACCTAGTCGCCATTTTGTGCGACAACGTGCTCACCAACGCGGGCCGCTACGCATCGGAACCCTGGCTGCGCATTCAAGCCGACGCCGAGGGCTTGCTTTTCGAAAACGCCACCGCGACCGAAACCCCTGATGCCACCAAAGGTATCGGCCAAGGCATGAGTCTCATGCAACGCGTGTGCGATCGGTTCCAGTGGTGGCTGACGGTTGAGCGGACGCCAACCCGCTATCGTGTAAGGATCGGGTTTGCGCCAAGTGGCCCACCTGACCAAACGGGCAAAGCCGCGCCATAAGCCTATTTCAGCCACATCACCGGCGACACTTAACCGGGAAAGCAAACCTGATTGGGTTCCGTTTGCCGGAAAAACACGCCAATCCAGGCTGTCGCTCGACCGGTTCATTTAATCTTCGATTGGCGCGCAACGCCGACACAGTCACTCAACTATTCTGATTTCAATACAGATAGCTCACCTACGACTGAACAGAAATTTACACCCAAACAAAACTTATCAGAAAGTCCATTGCATTCCTCTCACAAAGAAATGTATGATCCGCCCCACAACCAAAGCTCAGAAAATTTATTTCGGCCAATTTGATTTATTGATTAAATGCTGCAATTTGACCAAATCAAAAGCTAGAGAGGAGAATCCATGAAAAAGCTTTTTTTCGTGGCGACCTTACTTGTCGCCTCATTGACACTGGTGGCTGGGGACTACATCCCAGCACGGACAACGCCGGTTGAAAATTCGTTCATTGTCACCCTTGAAGGAGCCCCTGGCAGGGCGAATGCATCGGCCCGGGCTGCAACCCTAAGCCGTTTAGCATCAGAACATAAAGGCCAAGTAACACGGGTTTACCAAGCCGCCGTCAACGGCGGGGTCATTTACATGACGGAAGCCCAAGCCAAGGCCATGGCCAACCGTCCCGGCGTCGCTCGCGTCGAACAAGACGGTATCGTGCAAGCCTCCGAAACGCAGAACAACGCGACCTGGGGATTAGACCGCATCGACCAAAGTGACCTGCCGCTCGACGGCAGCTACACCTACGACTTCGACGGCAGCGGCGTCCACGCGTACATTTTGGATACGGGTATCCGCAGCAGCCACAACGAATTCGGCAACCGCGTTGCCAGTGAGTACTTCGACGCATTTTCCGATGACGGCGAAGACTGCAACGGCCACGGCACCCACGTCGCCGGCACCGTCGGTGGCAGCACCTACGGTGTGGCCAAAAACGTGACGCTGTACAAGGTTCGCGTGCTCGATTGTCGTGGTTCCGGCACCTTCAGCGGTGTCATCGGCGGGGTTGATTGGGTTGCCGACAACCACAACAGCCCGGCGGTTGCCAACATGAGTCTCGGCGGCGGCGCCAACAACACCCTGGACGATGCCGTCAACAATGCCGTCGCAGCCGGCGTCGTTTTCGTTGTCGCCGCGGGTAACTCCAACGCCAACGCTTGTAACGAATCACCGGCCCGCGCTCAAGACGCGATCACGGTCGCTTCGTCTACGTCTTCCGACGCGCGCTCTTCCTTCTCCAACTACGGTTCTTGTGTCGACATCTTCGCACCTGGCTCAAGCATTACTTCGGCCTGGTACAACAACGACAGCGCGACCAGCACCATCAGCGGCACCTCAATGGCGTCTCCCCACGTCGCCGGCGCTGCCGCATTATGCCTGGACGAGAACCCCAACTGGTCAGCCGCCCAGGTCACCGCCGAGCTGGAAAAAATTGCAACTAGTGGTGCAATCAGCAACCCCAACGGCTCCCCCAACCTCTTGCTCTACACCCGCAAAGGCGGCACCAATCCACCAGGAAACAACCCGCCGACGGCTGATTTCAGTGTGGCCACCAGCGGCTTGACCGCATCCTTTACCGACCAAAGTAGCGACAGTGACGGCAATGTCACCGGCTGGAGCTGGAACTTTGGTGATGGTGCCACTTCGACAGCCCAAGATCCCGATCACACCTACGCGGCATCGGGCACCTACACGGTCACGCTGACGGTTACCGACAACGAAGGCGCTGTTGACAGCACCTCAAGCAATGTTTCAGTTAGCGACGGCTCACTTTCGCTCAGCGCCAACGGCTATAAAGTTCGCGGTCGCCACAATATTGACCTTTCGTGGAGCGGCGCAAGCGGCGCAACGGTTGACATCTATCGTGACGGCAGCTTTTTAACCACCACCAGCAACGACGGCGCCTTCACTGACGCAACCAATAATCGCGGTGGCGGCAGCTACGTTTACGAAGTTTGCGAAAGCGGCGGCGGTTGCTCCAACGCGGTCACCGTTTCTTTCTAATCATCAAAAGCAGAGCTATGGCTAACGAACGCGGAGGAAAACCTCCGCGTTTTTTTATGCCCTGCTCAAACGATAAGACTTGGGAAGCAAACAGCCTACAACGTAACCAATCCGCACTTCCGATAATATAGAATGGTAAAAAAGCCTTGCACCTGAACTGAGCGATTCTTGGCGGCGAAATCGCACAACTATTGACGTTTCCTGCGTCAAGGTTTGACGCAGGAAACGTCAAGCGTTGGGCTGCAACGTCTCGTAAAAATGCTCACCGTACTTGGCATTACGCGTCGTGCGCGACCCCGGTGGCTTTTTCCAACACATTTCGCTCCAACAATTTGCGCAATTTCATCCACCCGAATCGCTCAGTTCAGGTTCCAGAGCCGTAAATGATTTCGAAACGCCCCCCTGACAATCCGCCTTTCATTTTATTGAGTGGTCAATGGCCGTCGCATCACTATACTGAAACCGAAATCATGAATGTTTGTCGCTACGAAGGTCTCGCACCGTGTTTTTCATGCGAAGAGGATTTCATCACAGCACCCTTTGACAACCTTATCCCGGCACTGGACGCTTTCCTAAAATGCCTGGGGCTTCACGAACTTAAAAGTGAAGCCCACTGTGGTTGGGAGGAAGTAGCCAATTCTATGGTGGAAGGCATTCTCACACACATGATCGCGACAGACATGGTGTATACCTCAGACCGTACAAACGTGGAGGAAGCACGGAGTAAAGCCAAGGCGTTCCTGACAATATTTGATCCATCGGCCCGATTCTTCACGTGCGCCGAAGTCTATGATTTAGGTTTAGAAGAAGACGGATTGCCGTTCGAACGCCGGCAAGGAATGATGACCTCAGGCATCGGGCTCACAACTTGGACCTTCGGTACGGGCGTCATTGCCGTCGACACCGAAAAAGTGGGTGTTTACTGGATTCAGGATGAAGATTAAAACACGATGCCGCGCAGCTGCTGATGTAGAGAAACACGCGGCCTGGGATCAAGGATTCTAGAAATAGGGAAAGGCCCGCCGATGAGACGACGGACCTTTCATTCGAACAAAAAAACGGCTGGGATTGAGGGTTAACGTTTGGTGCGACCCGCTGCGTTAACCATGGCAACCAGATCGATCACATCAACCACCGCGTTTTGGTTGGTGTCGATACAACCCGTGCGTGGGTCGCCCATCCAATCGCCGAAGAAGCTGTCGTCGTAAGTCAAACGACCCTGGGTCATCGTGGTCGCCGAAGACACAAAGGATCCGGCGCAGTTAATCACGATGCAGTCGTAATCACCAAAGTCTCCTTCGTCGCCAATCACGCCGGTAAAATTCTCGGATACAGCGCCGGCAATAGGTACGCCATTGCGTCGCCACTGCCAAGAATCAACCGTGCCGGCTAAAACCGGTAGTTGCAGCGTGAAGGATGAACCAACACAAACTTCCTGTTCAGCGGGTAAGGTACCAAGCTCGGGTTCGGAATCGGCACATTGCGATTGCCGCAGCGAAAACAGCGGCACGCCGTTTACCTGGGTAATCACCAACAAGGCATCTGGTGTACTAAACAAACGCAGTGGCTCACCCTGCATGGCAACGCGGTCGACCACCGGAAAATTGCCGGCGCCCCATTCCTGCAATTCACTGCCCGCCTCAATGGAGCGCAAGGTGAACAGACGGCCGTTAAGCCAGGCCGCATCGCTAATCGTGTTGGACAGGGTGTTGTTTTGGTTCATGGTTTCAGTGTCGTAAATGTAACCGGAACCCAGCACGACGTATGCGCCGTCGGGCGAAACGCGAATCGGCAGGCGAATACCGGCACTGGAGTGGTAAGGCGTTTCACCTTCGGCAACAATTTGACCTTGGGTTGAGATTTCTTCAAAGTGTAAGTCGTTGGGGCTGGAACTGTCTCGAAAGAAAAACATCTTGCGCAACGGTTGGCTCCAAACGTACTCACGGGAGTAGTGATTCCAATCTTTAGCCTCCACCAGAACACCGTTGGCATTAAACAAACGGTGCGATTCCCAGGCACCTGACGAATCGGCGGCGAAAACGAACTGATCGGCGATCGACAGTCCCAAGGGCGCAGTCGGTAGGTTGGCAAAAGCTGTTTCAGTCGTGGTATCACTCAAACCCATTTTGGTGATCGCGCCCGATTCATAAGCAAAAAACAAGCTGTCGGCTGCCGGGCTGTAGGTCATATAACGCGGCTGATTCGCCAGGGGAATGGTTTCCAAATATCGCTGCTCGTCAAGGGACCAACGAAAAACCGAAAGGAAGCTGCGACTCAGCAAGTACACAATGCCGTCGTTACCCAGGTAGGCATCGTCGGGGGTGTACACCAAGCCGTTTGGATCAACCGGCTCGCCGGGTTGGTCCGGCTCCAGGAGTTGAATGTCGTATTGGGCAACGGCCAAATTCTCACCGTCTTGATAGAAGGCCAAAACCGTCTCACCCTCAACCGCGATTTTAAGGACGGTCTGGTTTGGTTCGAAACGGCCTGTTTCCAGGAAAGTATTGCTAAAAGCAATCAAGACGTTGTCACGCAGCACTACCGGCAAATCACCGTAGAACTGGATGTCGTCAAAACCACCACCGAGGCTGTTGGCATAGGTCAAACTATCGGCATGGTAAATAATGCCGGCGTTGTCAACGACGCGAACTTGGTCGGGTAGGATGTGCACGGTTGAGGCGCCGGGATAATCACCGTGATTGGGACTGTCAGTCTGACGAAGGAAGGTTCCGTCCTGCCCCATCTCAAAACGAATGATGTCAGAAGGTGAAACCCACCGTGAACGGCTAAAACCAACGCCGTCGGGGCCAATCACCAATTCACCCATGGAATACCAAAAGCCGGATTCATCAACAGCGGCACCGGTTGTGGCATTCATACTCGCCGTGGCGCCACCGTATTGGTAAATCAGGAAGTCGCGGAATGGCGTTAAACCATGCACGGTGTTGGTGGTGTTGCGCAAATGAGTTTCACCAGCGCCGTCCAAGCCAAAGCGCGCGATGCGACGGTCAAAAGCAACAAAAAGCCGGCTTTCCGATACAGCAAAAGCGGTGGGTGTTTCTGACAGAACGAGGTCGGTTAACCATGCGGCACTCGCCACATCGTAACGTTTAATATGGGCCGGTTCGCTGTAGAGAAAGTAAAGGATATCGCCTTGGCGACGGCACTGAAGCCAGGGCGTTGCAACCACATGCCGCTGGACCTGCTCGGGCGAGACATCGCGCAACAGAACCTGGCCGGTTTTGGTGTCAAGAAAACGATCTTGACTGCCGTCAGAACCCTGGAACAGATAACGGCCGTCGGGGGTGGACCACAGCGTGCAACACGCTGCCAACAAATAAAATGTAACTGTACGAAACATGAAGATGAGACTCCTTTAAAAGCAATCGAATATGGAAAACAAGCAACGAACGGAGTACAAAGGGGCCAAAAAATGAGTCGCGCGCCTGAGCAAAAACACCCATACGCCTTAAGGAAAAGCGCAATTTACCGAAAAAAGCGTCATTTTATTACCAATACGACCAGCGTAACCCATTAAGCGAGCGCGCCGTCGCCGTTAAACAATGCCAAAGGTGTGTTTAAACCACGCAACAAACCAAATCTCTAACAATCTAAAAATGAAAGGCTTCGCCCATCAAAAAGGGAAAGAACGAAAACCTAGGATGCACAAACAGAAAGCGTTTCTCATCGAAGATCACAACACAAGCCCAGTTGGCAATGTTGGAATGATACACACTTACTCAGCCGCGTGAAAAAACAAGCCCTAAATCGACACTCTGAAAAAACACAGCGCCGGCAAAAACAACCCTCCTAAAGCTTTCTCGTAGCTCAAAAAGGACAGAGCGGCATTTTTTTTCAAAAAAGAACCCTTATTGTGAATTCACACCAAAATCTCGCGGCCCATTCCAGTACCAATACAAATAAAATCACGGTCTGATGCCTGAACTGAGCGATTCGGGTGATAGCGCCAAGGCTGCCGGCCACCTGAACCGTGACCCATGACGACTTGGTCAAATCGCACGGTGTGGGTGAATTTACCAGGTTAAAATCGGGCGTATCGGCCGCCTATGGCCGCCATCCAGATGATTCACGAGGTTTTTATGTTGGTCGTATACGGCATCAAAGAACAGCTCAACCCAATAAAACACAAGCTTTCCGACATTCTTCATCAATGCATGCAGGACGTGCTCGGCATGCCTGCCGATAAACGGTCGCACCGTTTTATCCCCATGGCATCTGACGATTTTTATAAGCCAGGTGGCCGTAGCGACGCTTATACCGTCATCGAAATCAACATGATGGCGGGCCGTCAGCCCGACACCATCCGCAAATTGATTAAAGCCATTTTTCGCGAATGTGAACAAGGTCTCGGCCTCGCACCCATTGATGTGGAAATCATTGTCAAGGAACAACCCGCCCATTGTTGGGGTTTTCGCGGATTAACCGGTGACGAAGCGCGTCTCAACTATCGGGTAGATGTCTGACCCTCTCTACCGCGCGACGCGGATTTAGGCAAGAGTATCCCTGGACCGCGCCGCTCAGAAACGGCCTCGCTGCAGCCGGAGTGTCACCGGCTCCCAAGTTTTTGAAAATATTTTTATCGAAAACCTTGATGAACGGCGCTCTTTACAGACAGAAACACATTTATCAAACCTGGCGATTCAGCAAGGAGCTTTCATGAATTTTTTGTTTTTGTTACTTGGTTTACCCTTTCCGACCACCCATGCCGTGACCCTCATTCGCAACCAGCCGATTTGGCCGGCTCACTTTGCGGCCGGTATGAACGGCAAGTTTTATGTGCTTGATTATCAAGATCAGCGCATCACCCTCTTTGATGCAAACCTCAACGAAGTCAAAACTTTTGGCGCAGGCGGGCCGGGCCCGGGTGAGTTTTTCCTCCCTGAAGATATCTTCTTCACCGACGGCAAACTCTATGTACAAGACGACGCCTCTTTTACGGTTTTCACAGCAGACGGCCAACCACTGGAGAAAATCAAAAAACCCTTCCCCGGCCAGTGGTGGGCCACCGGCAAAAGCTGGATCGCCCGCAAACGTTCAATGGAAAACGGCCAAGACGATCTGATTTGGTTCAGCCTCGATTTCAAAGAAACCAAGATCTTGCACCAGGATCGCGACCAAAGCTTTGACGACCAAGCCCTATACCTGGGAAAAAGGCCCATCCCCCCCGCGCTCACGAAAGATCACCGTTGGCTGGCGAGGGTCGAGAAAGATCAGTACTTGATCCATATTTTTGATACCCATAGCGGCGAAAAACGCACCACCGTCGAGGGCGAGGTTAAACGCTTGCCGTATACGGAAGCCCATATCGAGGAAGCCACCAAGTTGGCTCAGGCCGCCATGGCCGTGGTTCATCCAGAGAAAGATCCGAGCCGCGTTAAGGTTATCCCCCCACGCTTCTTTCCTCCAATTATAAGGTTGGTTTTCACCTACGATAACCATCTGCACCTTTTTGAGCCCTTGGGCCCAGGCAAAATAAAAGCAACCCACGCGGTTAATCTCGATGGGGAGCGGGTGCCAACCATGGCTGCACCTGACAGCCATTACTACAAAGTACTAATGATGGAGGATACCCATGCGTTGGTGGCCACCTACGAGGATGAAGAGGCCGGCATTGCGCGGGTCAAAAAAACGAATTTAGCCGAGGCGCTGCAGCAATTAAAGTAGGGCGCACCGACAGGCCGCTAGGGAACCTGGTTGTCGGCGAGAAAGGTGCGCACCATGTCGAGGATCTGTGCCGACGAGGTGCGATGCGGCACGTGGCCACAGCCGGGAATAAGTTCTAGACGGGTCACACCGCGCGCTAGGTCAACAATGCGGCGCGGGTGCGCATCCGTGCCGTATTCATCATCTTGACCGTGGATGGCACACAGGGGACAAACGATTCGCGCCAAGGCTTCATCCAAGGTAAAACCCTGGAATAGTGGCGATTGCCATGTATCAAACCAAGCCTGCAAGGCCCATTCGGCTTTATCGCCGTGATACTTCTGCAGGCGCGCCAATTGGCCAGGCTCGGCAAAAGCACGTTCCGCTTGACGCACGCCGGCTAGGGTAAAATCCTCCACAAACGCCTGCGCCGATTCCGTGAACACCGCCACGCATTGGTGAGGAAAGGCGGCGGCGCAGGCCACCGCCATACCGCCGCCGACGCTGTGCCCGAAGAGCACAAAAGCATCCAGGCCTAAGGCTTTAACCACTGTTGCAAAGGTCGTTTCGGCTTGGTCAAAAATGAAACTCAGCGGTTGTGGTCCGGGATAGGGATCCGAAAAGCCGTAACCCAGACGGTCATAGGCAATGACTTCGCGTTCCAAGGTACTTGCCAAAAGGTCGGGAAAATCCCGCCACAGGGTCACGCAACCAATCGAATCGTGTAGCAAGATGACGGGACATCGTTTGGCGACACGGTCACCGACAGGCCGCCAACGCTTCACGAAAACCGTGCCGGCCGCCGTGGCCAAATGTCGTTCTTCAACCGTTATTTTGTTCAAGGTTTTCTCCACCTACTGATTCCATCGATGCTGCACCTTACCACTTCCGGCCGATTCGGCCGCAGCAACAGCCCTGGTAAATGAGGGGTTTTGTTCCTTCCCAAAAACGGTCTATTTGGCGAAAGGCTTTTGGGAAGGAAAAATGCTGGGAGAAAGCGTGCTTGGCTGAGACCTGAGCCTGCTTGCCATGACACGCCTTGGTTCTCTCGGCCTACGCCGCGACAACAGGTTACTACAGAGATGGTTACCAAGAACAAACACGAAGCGGATCGCTACAGAAAAGGCCGCTACCGCCTCGGGAGTTCTTTTTGGGGTTCTCATGGTGACCCGACTCACCTAGGATAGGGCTACACCTTCGCACTCAAACCTAAGGTGAGCGATTCTAGACGTATCCACACGATCTGGTTGAACTCAATGGACCACAACCCGCACCGCGGCTTTTTAAAGGCCGGTGATTGCTCGGTTTAGGTGGCGTCCAAGCTGTTCACGCTACCACTCATGTGAATCACCCACCACGGTTAGCTATAAAGGAGCCGCCATGTTTCGTTTCGGCCTTCTCCTCCTCATCAGTTTCTTTTCCTGCCTTCTTTTCGGACAACAACGAATCGTTCCCCATTTAACCGCCGCTGACGGCGGCTTCACCACAACGGTGATTTTGGAGAATGCTTCAACCCAAACGAAACCCTTTCTTTTAAAGCCCTTTGACAGGGACGGTAATCCGCTTGATGAGGTGGAAGGCACGCTGGCAGGCCGTGCAACCCAAGTCGAAGCGGCAGCGACCTTGGTCGGCGAGGCGGCTGCACACCTGATTATCGAAGCCGAGGACGTCACCGTTACGGTCGCATATCGCGCGGTGGCCGGTGGCGGAAGTCCGGCCCACGTTGGCGAAACAGCGCAACAAGCAACCCGGTTGCGGTTCTTCTCAGGCGACTGGGCCACCGTCTTCGACGGCATCGCGGTCGTTAACGCCGGCAACGAAGCAGCCGACGTGTGGGTCGCCCAATTAGACGCAACGGGAACGGTGATCCAAAGCGCCCGAGTCGCCACGGCCCTGGCGCCGATGGCCAAAGCGCTGGCAGTCATCGGCGCCCCGGACGGCTCGGCCTTCGATCCAGCCGCCGGGAGTACCTTTGAAGTTTATGCGACGGTCCCCTTGGCTGTGACAGCCTTGCGCGGCAACCTGCCAGGTTCGGATTATTTGTGGGCCAATCCAACGCGTGTCGTCGGGAACGCGCAAAGTTCACGCGACAGCGAGGGTATTTGGTCGATTGAAAATGGCTCGCTGTACGACGGGCTTGAAATGATGGGTTACAACGTCGCCGGCGATCGCATGTGGCAATTGGAAACCTTTCGCCGTTTAGCGCTGGGCCGACTTTCAGAAATCCCACTACTTTCCAGCGCAAGCACCTTGGAACAAGATCGTTTTACCCGCACTGTTGGTTACTCGCTTGAGGAATATCAGCAAGGCGTGGCCGCACTGACGCCCCAGGCACGCACCGCCGTTCGTGCCTACACCGACGGGCTGAATCGACGCCGCGCCGAAGCCCTTGCGGATCGACAGTTGTTGCCCATTGAATTTAAAGCGGTTGGCATCGAACCAGAGATTTGGCTGGAAACCGATGTACTCGCCATCGTGGTGACCTTGCTGCGGTCTTTTGATCCGCAAGATTACGGCAACGGGCAATTACAAAATGCGGCGCTGCTCCAACAACTAGAACAAATCAATCCAAACCAAGCTGCCGCCATGTTCGCCGACCTGCGTCCGTTGAACGATCCCGACGCACCAACGATGATTCCCACACCACCCGCCGCCAAGATGGTGACGGCTGAGACATCGCTGCCAGGATTCCTCCGCAGCGATGTGGATTTCGGTGCCCTTTATCGCGGCGTGGAAGCGCAACGTGCCTTGCGAGAACAGGTTCAGCGTGAATTAAACGCCAAAGTCAAAATGGGCAGCTACGCCTGGGTTGTGGCAGGCACGCATACGGCATCGGGCAATCCCATCCTTTATTCCGGACCCCAAATGGGCTTCATGACACCGACCATCGTGGTCGAGGGATCCATTAAAAGCGGCGGCTTCGAAATTTCCGGCGCAACCGTGCCAGGCATTCCCGGCATCATCGTCGGCCGCACACCGCACCATGCGTGGTCGATGCAGGTCGGTCATGCCGACACCATGGACCTTTACATGGAGGCGGAGCTAGGCCCGGTTCACCGCACCGAAACCATCCTCAGCGCCTTCGGGCAACAAACCGAACACGACATTTATCGCAGCAGCCACGGCCCCTTAATCAGCACCGATCCGCCAATCGCATGGCGCTATGCCCATTGGGGTTACGAGTTCGACACGATTCAAGCATTTTTCGATTTGGCGGGTGCCGAATCGATGGACGCTTTTGGCGAAGCCATCACCCGCATAGGGGTGAGCCAGCATTTTTGTTACGCCGATCGCGACGGTAACATCGCCTATTGGATGAGCGGCCGTAACCCGGTGCGACCGGCAGGCGAGTATCGTTTCCCGCAAGGTGCCGTCGCCGGTGCGCCGGCGCTGGAATACGACCTAGCCGTCATCGAGCCGGTCGTGCATGACGCCAATTCGGCACAAGACTGGTACGGCGGTTGGAACAACAAGGCGCGTGCGGATATCCCCAACAGCAACGTCGATGCGGATCGCTACTTCGGGCCCTTCCACCGTGCTCTCGTCGTTCAATCCCTGCTGCGCGAGATGGTTGACGCGGGCAACGTACGTTTCGAAGACGTGCGTGATATGGCCCGCGATGTGGCAAGCACGGAACGTCACTTAGCGCCATCGCGCGCGATTCCCTTCTCGGCATCCTCGCCCTTGGGCAACGGCTCGGGTGGCGGCAATCCCTGGCCAATCTTGCGCCAGAGCTTTGCGGCGGCAGTGGCAAGCGCGCCAACCGACACCCGCAATGCGGCCTTGGCCCTTTTGGACACCTGGGACGGTTCCTTCATCGACGGCGGCGCAACCAACCATGCCGAGGGCGAAGACCGCGCCGACGCCTGGATGCTGATGGATTCCTGGGTACGCGGCGTTTTGCAGAAAACCTTTGAAGAAGTGGCGGGCATCGGCAACGGCGACCATCTCAACACCTTGATTCGCGGCCTCGACGGTGGAACCGCCATCCAGAATCAGGCAGACTGGTTTACCAACGCGGACACCAATGCACCGCAAACACGTGACGCGATCATCCTGGCCGCGCTCGACGAGGCCCTGGCCCTCCTGGGCGAGCAACCTTGGGGCACCGGCCTGCGTGGCAGCATTGATTTCGAACACCCAATGCTTTCTTTGGTCACCGGTTCGCCCTTGCACAGCATGCGTTTCAGCAACCGCTCGACCTACGCACAGTGCGTTGAAATGGGCACCACCGGTCCGCTTCGCATTGAGAGCATGTTCCCCTTGGGTGAATCGGGCAACGCCTACGGCGAAGGTTTTGCCTTTGAGTTGGATTCAAACGCGTTATCAATGACGCCGTTTTACGACGATTTTTCCCACCGCACCTTCCCATTATTCAAGCAAAACTGAGCCGTGCCTCCACCAAAAAAATAGGACCCGAACTATGAACGCTAAAGACGCCATCGATGATTTAACCCATCGGTTTTTTAACGCCTTCACCACTCATGAATCCGGTGAACTGAACATAAACATTATCTACGATTTATTCATCCCCGAAGGACTGATTGTCAAAAATGTCGGTCCCGAACCCGAGATTTACAACCTCAAACAATTTGTCGAACCTCGCAGAGTACTGTTAACCTCGGGCCAATTGGTCAACTTTTCCGAAGAAGAGATTTCAGAACACACGCAAATTTTCGGCAATATTGCTCAGCGCTTTAGCCGGTATCGCAAATCGGGCACCTTAACCGGAACCTTTTTCGAAACAGAGGGAATGAAAACCATCCAGTTCATTCAAACCCGTCATGGCTGGAAAATGAGCGCGCTCGCCTGGGATGACGAACCGGCCCCATAAAAAAGAAACAGCGACGACCAAAAGCGCAACAAACAACACCCCAAACTAAATAATCACAACACTTTACGATTTATTTTAAAAACTTTGGCGGGTTTCCGGTTACCCCGGCGATTGTATGGGTAACTGGAACGGAATGGATCACGTCGACCGCTAGAGCCGGCGAGAATCGGTGCTGTTCCTAGTAAATTTCCATCCTCTCGAACAGTACGGTGGTTGCTATGACCTGAAGTGTTCGATCCGGGTGAATGCAATTACGCAAGGTATTGATGCACTTTATGTGGTGAATGCATGGCTTTACGACGTAAGCAACATGCATTTATCACAGCATATAAGTGCGCAACATATTGCGTAAGTGCAGCGCCAGGATTCACTTATTTCGGAAATAAGGGCTCGTAAACATACTGACGTTCATTTCACTATCACAATGATACGACCAATAAGTAACGATTATCCGTCGCTTATTCAGTAGATCATACCGCCTTTAGAAATGGGTTTTAGAACTCGCATGGTTGACCTTCGTTCGGTTCAGGAAATAGACAAGGAGAATGTTATGAAACTGAAAATGGTATTGTTGCTTTCTTTGAGTGCGATCAGTGCTTCTTACGCTACTGCCGGCTGTGATACGGATCAACTCTGCGATCTCGCCGGAGAAATGCGCAGCTTCCATATTCCCTACGTTCGCGGCGCCGCCAATCAGGTCGATTGCCCTGGCTCTTACGACGAAACCGCCCGTAACTTCTTGGAATCCGCCGTCGATCCCGTCAAAAACGCACAAACCGAGCTCTGCAGTGCCACGCCCGATCTCGACGACGCCTTGATTGAAGTCAAGGCGGCGCGCGATGCAATGCGTTTGGCTTACGTGTATTTCGGTCGCACCATCTCCATCTCCAACTGTACCGATCCCGATGCCGCTGTCGCGCGTGATCGTGCCTACGATGCTTGGAGCACCCTTAACTTCATGGTTTACCTGATTGAATACGAATGTAACTAACGACCTCATAACCCAATAATTACCACCTCCCCCGAAGGGATTCCGTCATCGCACGGGATCCCTTTTGTCGTTTCACCGACCACCCGGCGAACTTGGTCTAAGAACGGTCAGGCACTTGGTTAAACGCGAAAACGCGGTACAAATAGGCCATGCTGGGCACGAGCAAACAACTTCCCACCACAAACACCCAAAAGGTGGTTTGCAAGACGTTTTGCGGCGCGGCCGCGTCGTACACGCTGGTTTGGCCGGCGATCAGGTATGGAAACTGCGCCAGCGCCCACCCCAAAATCATCCAGCTTGCTTGCGCGCCGGCCGCGAGTTGGGCCAAACGATACCGCCGCGTCACCAACAATCCGAAGGCGGCAATGCCGATCAGCGCCATACCGATTTGGAAGGGAAGCCAAGCGCGATGATTGGCAAAACGCTGAATAAAACCAGGGGCCTCGGCGGCAGCGGCAAAATGCGCCACCCACGCCAAAACAGCGGTCACCAGGGCGGCGCTCAACGCGCGGCGCCGAAAACATTCCTGCAATTCGCGGTCTGGCGTGCGCGTGGTCAGGTAGGTTGCGGCGAGGAACGCGAAAACCGCAAGGGTTAAAAGGCCGAAAGCCACAGTAAACCAGGAACACCAATCACTGAGGTAACTACCGCTAAATTCACCGGCGGCGTCGAACGGCAATGTCCCCGAACTAATCGCAGCCAAACAGATGCCGAGCATGACCGGCGTGGCGATCGAAGACACGGAGAAAAACCGACTCCAGGTGAGACGCGCGGCGGCTTGATCATAATCGCGAAAAACAAAGGCCGAGCCGCGCATCACAATACCAACCAGCATCATCGTCAACGGAATATGCAGCGCGGTAGCCAACTGGGCGAAGGCCTTGGGAAAATTAATGAACAGCACAACGATGATGGCAATCAGCCACACGTGGTTGGCTTCCCAAATCGGTCCCATCGCTTTGCTAATGAGATGCCGTTGTTTTTCCGCCAGGGGTCCGCGCGCAAATAGGTCCCAAACGCCCGCTCCGAAATCGGCACCACCGGTTAAGGCGTAAACCACCAAAAATACAACGAGCATACCGCCGATGAGCACTTCCCAAGTCATGAGGCCTCCGTATCTTTGGCCGGCAACGTCTGGAAAACTTGCCGTTTGAGCAACGCCACCACGACCCAACCCAACAAAAAGTACAGTGCGGTGAAGAGCATCAGCGAATACTGCACACCTGGCATCGGGGTCACGGCGTCGGCGGTACGCAAGTAACCGTGAACCACCCAAGGCTGACGCCCGACCTCGGTCACAATCCACCCGGCCTGGACGGCTAACACCCCGGCGGGTCCATTAATAATGAGGAGTTTGAGCATACGGGGATGGGTTAAATACTCGGGTTTCTTCCACCACGCCAAAAGCACAATGACAGCGGTGAGCGCCATCAAGGTTCCCAAACCAATCATCACCTGAAAGGCGATATGGGTGACGGCCACCGGCGGGCGATCTTCGACGGGAAAATCTTTGAGACCCTTGACTTCGGCTTGAGGGTCGGCGAACGCCAAAATGCTGAGCAAGTAGGGAATGTCCAACGAGTAACGCGTCTCCTCCGCCGTTTCGTCAGGCCAACCGCCAATACGCAGGGCGGCCCCTTTTTCCGTGTGCCAGTGGCCTTCCATGGCGGCCAACTTGACCGGTTGCATTTCAGCAACCATTTTGGCGCTGAGGTCGCCGACAATCGGCTGGACCAGGCCGGTCACGCAGGCCACGACCAAGGCGATGCTCAGCGCTTTGCGGTGAAACGGGTTGGACCCGCGTTTCAGCAACACCCACGCATGGATGGCGGCAACGGCAAAAGCCAAGGCTTGGAAGGCGGCGACGGTCATGTGCGCAGTCTGCGTCGGCGCGGCCGGCCCCCACATCGCGGTCCAGGGCTGAATGTTGGCCGGTAGGCCGTCCACCAAATCAAAGCCGGTGGGCGCATTCATCCAAGCATTGGCGGTAACAACAAAGACCCCGCTCAGCGTGCCGCAAATCATTACCATGAAACCGGCAAACCAATGCACCTTCTCGGGAACCCGGTCCCAGCCGTAGAGGTAAATGCCGAGAAAGATGGCTTCCAAAAAAAACGCAAACCCTTCCATGGCAAAAGGCAAACCAATAACAGGGCCTGCAAACGCCATAAATCGGGGCCATAACAAACCGAGCTCAAACGACAGCACGGTACCGGAGACAGCGCCAACGGCAAACATGATCGCAGTGCCTTTAGCCCAGCGCCGGGCCAGTTCGAGGTAGACCGGATCCCGTGTTTTTAGCCAACGCCATTCGGCAATAATCATCAGTAGCGGCATACCGATGCCGACAATGGCAAAGTTAATGTGAAAGGCCAACGACATGGCCATTTGGCATCGCGCGGCCAACAAATCAGACATAAGCAGCACCCCCGTTCACAGCGATTGGGATTCGAGCTGAACATCTTGGCAGAAGCGGGCAAGCAGCGCCCGGAACAGTCGGCGAGAACGCTTGGCGTCTCGATACAAAACGCCACAACCCAAATAAATGGAAGCGGGAAGACATGAAAAACGCCGCCGAGAACCCCATTCTGGCAGGTAAACGATCACACGGCAATCGACGATTAAACAGCTTGGCGGACAGGGCTTGCCGCAACACCACCCGCTCACCTGTACAGGACAAAAAAGGCCTCGCTGACAAGCTCGCGAAAACAGGGAAAACACCCCACGTTCAAAAAACAACTGCGGTTCAGGAACAGCAAAGCGCGGCATTGAATCGCCTGCCATCAAACGACCATCACCCATGGCATCAAAACCCGATACCAACCAGATCATTGCGCGTGTCCAAAAACCGGCCCCGCTTTTTGCTTCAAACCCAAAACCAAAGAGTCTACTTTGCAACCTTTCAATCGATATCGGCACTTAGGGCACGTCCGGCGAATGCCGGCGACCACTCCCACCTAGCTTTAAAACACAGAAACACACCGACCCGAACACGGCACACACCAAAAACTCGACAAAGCGATAATTCTCCCACAGCTCCAAAAAGAGCACACTTGGTTAATTCCTATCTCAATCGCTAGGACCCACTAGAAGTATCTTCATTTTCGGTGTTTTACCTGCGTTTTTTTCGTTTAGGTTGGGGCAAACCAAGGGAACGGAGCACCTGTGATTGCTGCTGAGCTTTAGCGACTGGCGATGACCGCATGCTTTTTCGTTGTCGCAACCCCATGACGCAAAGGTCTTTACGTACAGCGGGTCTCCTTGGTGTGACTTGAAGGAGGCCCCATTGAATGATTTCGACAGTCCTTGGAAACACGTTTGCGACAACTTTTTCCCCGAAATGTTGGCGCTGGTATTCCCCGCGGCTTTTCAGGGCATTGATTGGACACAGCCCTATCGGATGCGGGACAAAGAACTACCAAAACCGCTTCCCGCTTATGAAACCGGCGCCCGTTACGCTGACAAATTAATCGAGGTCCAGCTCAAAAACGGCGACCGAAAGAACATTTTTATGCACATTGAGTTCCAAAACCAAGTCGACCCTTTGTTTTCGGAACGGATGTACACCTACAACTTCCGCATCTACGACAAATTCCACCAACATCCCGTGAGTCTCGCCATTCTCGGTGATAGCTCACCCAATTGGCGGCCGGGTCCCTATCATTACGAAATATGGGGCTTCGACTTGTCGATGACGTTCCCAATCATTAAATTATTGGATTACCGTGATCGGGTCGATGAACTAGCGGCCTCCAGCAATCCCTTCGCCGAGGTCATCTTGGCCTTTCTCGCAGGCCAAGCCTGCCAAGGAAAACCCCAAAAGCGGTTTGCGGAAAAGATACGCCTGATCAAACGGCTGTACCACAAACAATTTTCCCGTGAAACGATCATTAACCTTTTCCAATTCATCGACTGGACCTTGCAACTGCCGCCACACTTAGCCCAACAATTTCGCACCGATTTGGAAACGCTTGAGGGAGAGATCAATATGCCGTACATCACCAGTATCGAACGCATGGCCCGCGAAGAGGGCCGGGCTGAAGAACGCCAAAAACTTCAAGCAGAACGCCGCCGCGAGCTTATCGACCACTTGACCCAAGTTCTGGCACACCGCTTCGGTGATCAAGCCAATACCTTCCGTGAACACATGGAACAAGCCGATATTGAGACACTTAGGGCCTGGATCAATCAGGCATTCTCAGCACCCGACCTTTTGACATTATTCGACCAAGGCCATCCATAGCCCTTTTATTTCTAGCGGTTGATAGCTAATTCGGCCGGTAGGTCTCGGGACCGTTATCACGGTTTGCCAAGTTTCTGCTCAAGGGATCCGGCACTTGGCTCGAACCCTACCACGATCGGGTCGATGAACTAGCGGCCTCCAGCAATCCCTTCGCCGAGGTCATCTTGGCCTTTCTCGCAGGCCAAGCTTGCCAGGGAAAACCCCAAAAGCGGTTTGCGGAGAAGATACGCCTGATCAAACGGCTGTACCACAGACAATTTTCCCGTGAAACGATCATTAACCTTTTCCAATTCATCGACTGGACCTTGCAACTGCCGCCACACTTAGCCCAACAATTTCGCACCGATTTGGAAACGCTTGAGGGAGAGATCAATATGCCGTACATCACCAGTATTGAACGCATGGCCCGCGAAGAGGGCCGAACTGAAGGCCGGGCTGAAGAACGCCAAAAACTTCACGCAGAACGCCAAAAACTTCACGCAGAACGCCGCCGCGAGCTTATCGACCACTTGACCCAAGTTCTGGCACACCGCTTCGGTGATCAAGTCAATACCTGCCGTGAACACGTGGAACAGGCCGATATTGAGACACTTAGGACCTGGATCAATCAGGCATTCTCAGTACCCGACCTTTTGACATTATTCGATCAGGGTCATTCATAACCCATAAGCTTCGGGCTACTGCGAGGGAGCAGGTCGTTTGACACCCGGGTTCGCACCAAGCGTTGCTCCGAACCGCAGGCGTTTCGCTGCAGGTGAACCAGGACCGCGACACCCAACCCAAGCAGATCAACCAGGTTTGGCCTAATACTTTCACCGCAATCTTCATGAACCGGCTCGATTCGACTGAAAAATTTGTCACGCAAAAAACACTGGGGCGGAACCCACCATCCGGCAGATTCCGCCCTGTGAGAACGCTTGAAGGCCGAAGGTTACAGGCCTTGCAAGTCGCTCAAAATAGAGGCGTAGTTCTCACCGCGGAAGTCGGCGAGGTGACCTCTGCGCAGTGAATCGCGATGGCGGTAAGCCAAGGTGGCGTAAACCGAACCATACAGTTGGTAAGCAAACACGCGCGTCGTGTTAGCAATACGGTCATAAACATAAATCTTGGGGCAAGTATTAGCTTTAGGTTGATTGGTCGCCATCTCTACCTCGAATTCATCAAAGAAATCCGATTCTTCGGCGTTTTTCCAGATCTGGCAGCCTTGTGTACTGCTGCCAACAGCACGGGTAAAAACAAGACTGTTCACGTAGGTGCGGGCGGCACCGCCCATTGCTGACAATTCGTCGGCCAATTGGCGACCTACGGCGACCAAGTAACCATCGCTGATATAACCCAAATCAACCTTTTCAGCCAGAATCGCCAAGCGCAAAGACGCAGCCAAGGCAAAGTGGGCGGTCAGCAGTTTGGCGTCTTCGTAATAAGCGGTGTTGAAGATTTGGTGGTTCACCAAATCCTGCGCCTTACTGTCGATAATCGCCAAAAGTGCTTCGTCGCGACGCCCATTCAGCAAGCCGGCATGGTACTGCTCCAGGCCGGTTTCCAGTGAACGCAGGTCTGAAATCATGTCGTACTGAACGGTGTTGGCCAACTCCTCACTAATGATGTCACGGATCTGATCAAGCGACTCCTGCGACAAGTTGACATAGCTGGGACCACTCGAGCCAAAAATTAAATCCTCAAGAAATGAGCCGGCACGGGCTTGTGCTCGATCTTTGATTCTGTCGACAATCCAAATGGTGACCCCACTGAGGGTCAAACTTTTGTGGGCGGGAACCGCGAGGATCGGGGTTTCGGTTTCAGGGACAGCGACGACGGTGCGATCAGCAGAAACAGCGAAAGAAGTAGTAGAAAACACGAGAAGCACAGCTAAAACACATGGGCGAATTTTCATAAAAACAATCCTTTTGCATTTTTTTTAGATTTTCACTATAGAACCCAGAGACACAGCGTCCCCGTTCTCCGGCTGATCGCACAAGGACCGGAGCCAAGAGGCAGCATTATCAAGGTGATACACCTGAAAACTGAACGAACCACGCGTCAAAAAAGGACTTGACACAGAAAGGAAATTCACAAAACACAAGCTTTAGGATAATTTCAACTTTACTATTTTTCTCATAAGGACAATTTGCCGCCAAGAAAACCCTAATCGCACAACCGATTTTCGCCTAGAGAATGTTGAAAACCCTCAGAATCAACCATTGAAAAGGGTATCGGCGCGAAGCAAATCGCGATTAATTGCCATAACCAACAAGACAAAGCAGCACCAGAGGCAGAAAAGTGTCAACTTATTTTCGAATAACCTCATTTTTACCAAATGAGCGACCGCTAACCCTAAATAGCGGACTGCTCTTCGGCATCAACCAACGTAAATGCCATCCACAGTTCACCGGGCCGGCAAACATGGCGATGGATACCGACTCGCCGCGCCCGACTGTTTTTTGGTGTCGCACAACGAAGGTGGCCGGCGGCCTCTCCATACCGGCCGCCGGCGGTGCCCCTTACCAAAGATATTTTTTAGCTTCATTTTTCCCAGAGGCTTGCCTAAAAGGAGCCACCGGACCAGACCCACCTTCGCAAACCTAAGGTAACGCCTCACACAAACAAAAAGCAGCCGCTACACCGAAAAACCCTGAACGACAAACTAAAGAATAATCAATTTGTAATGTTCCTGTAATCTCCAAGCGCCTACAATGACCCAAACATATCGTAGGGGGAAATTGCGTGGAGACTCGGCGCACCGTTTCGGGGCACTTCTTGGCAAGTTTTGCTTTTACATCTATTTTTCTCATAGCATTTAGTTTTGCTCGTCTATTTTTTTGGCAATGGTTTGGTAACGCCAAGGATCCCGTGCCAGGGGGCGTTTTGGCTGAGGCTTTCTGGATTGGCGCTAAATTTGATTTGCGACTGGCCTTGATTTTAACGCTGCCGGTGTTCCTATTCGGCGGACACCAGAAAATAGGCTTGCGTGCTTGGCCACGCGTCTGGAGCGGCACCATGGTGACCCTGTTTGTCGCCGCCACACTCTTTTACATGTTTGATTTCGGTTACTACGCCTATCTGAGCAGTCGACTCGATTCCTCAGCCTTGCGATTCATGAACAACCCGTTCATTTCGCTGGGCATGCTGTGGGAATCCTACCCAGTGGTGATCTTAGGTCTCGGTTTAACCCTGATCACCGCGGCCGTGGCGTGGGCCGTTTTCCGCTTCATAGGCTACTTGGGCACCCATTATTACCCAGTCAAACACCAATTTAAGCCGTGGGCCTTGGTAACGATCCTCGTGCTCTTTGGCTTGTACGGCAAGGTATCCTGGTATCCGCTGCGCTGGAGTGACGCCTTTTTCTCATCGTACAGTTTCGCCTCATCGCTGGCCTCCAACCCGGTGCTTTATTTCGTGGCCACCTTCAAAAACCGTGAACTGGTTTTTGACAAGGAAATGACGTCGTACTTCTTTGAACGCAACATGAAAGGATTTTTGGGCGCCGACAGCAATCAACCGGTCGACTTCAGCCGCAAAGTAACGCCACCCGCATCGAGCACGCCCAAAAACGTGGTCATTGTGGTGTTGGAATCATTCGCGATGAACAAAACCAGCATGGGGAACAACCCGCTGGATCCCACACCTCACTTTCAGGCGTTGAGCCGACAAGGCCTTTTGTTTAATCGCTGCTACACCCCACATATGGGCACAGCGCGCGGCATCTGGGCAACGGTTACCGGCATTCCCGACGTCGAGTTTCAACGCACATCCTCTCGCAATCCCATGATCGTCAGCCAACATTCGATCATCAATGCCTTCGAAGAATACGAGAAGTACTACTTCCTGGGCGGCAGCGTGAGCTGGGCCAACATTCGCGGTTTTCTCAGCACCAACATCGAGAACCTAACCATCTACGAAGAAGGAAGTTACCAGTCTCCCAAAATCGACGTTTGGGGCATTTCGGATTTGGATTTGTTCAAGGAAGCGCACGCTGTGTTCAAGCAGGCGGAAAAACCCTTCTTTTCCATCATTCAAACCTCCGGCAACCACCGGCCCTACACCATCCCCGAGGATCGCGACGGTTTTGAAGTGAAGGTCATCGAAGACGCGGAGGCACAACGCTACGGCTTCGTTTCAAGTGAGGAATACAACGCTTTCCGCTTGTTGGACTTCAGCGTGAAACGTTTTATGGAAATCGCGGCCGAGGAAGCCTATTTCGAGGACACCCTGTTCGTCTTCTTCGGCGACCACGGTCTGGCCGGATATGCGGGTGATCACGCACCCAAGGCCGTCAACCAACTGGAAATCAACCGCTTCCATGTCCCGCTTTTGTTTTACGGCAAGAACTTAGTACCGATGGAAGCGCGCGATACCGTCGCCAGCCAGGTTGACGTCCTGCCCACCACCGCTTCGCTGCTGAATGTGCCTTATACCAACACCACCCTCGGCCGCGATTTGTTGGATCCGCGCTTCGATGAAACGCGGTTCGCCTTCACCATCCAACGCGACAAACGCGAGATCGGTTTGCTCGACGGCGAGTACTACATGCTGATGAATTTGGACGGCTCCCACAAAACGCTGCACAACCTGCGCGCCGAAGAACCGCGCGTCGATGTTTCGGCCGAGCATCCCGAGCGCATGCAAAAACTTTCCGATTACTGCCTCGGCATCTTCGAAACAGCCAATTACATGCGCTACCACAACCCCAAGCAGGTGCATCGTGATTAGCCAATCGATGTTTAAGGTTTGGCTCAAAGCGCTGGCGGTCTTTGCCGTGCTCTACGGCGTCGGTCGCTTGACGGTTCTTCAACTTGATTGTTTCTACGAAGGCCGCCGCGCGCCCTACTTACAAATCCAATCACCGCAATCGATGTTATTGCGCTGGCAAACCAACCTCGCGGTGGTGGGTGTCGTCCGCTACGGCAAAGATCCCAGCCGCCTCAGCAAAGAACTGCGCGACACGAATAAAGAAACCCACCACGCACTGTTGCTCGACGACCTAGATCGGGGCGCCGAGTACTACTACCAAATTGGCTGCTGTCACCGCGCGCCAACCGGCCCGATCCATCACTTCAAAACGGTCTCGCAGCAACAACCGGCGACACGATTGTGGGTGCTTGGTGATCCTGGCAAGAAGGGACCGGACCAGAACCAGGTGATTCACGCCGCGCAACGCTGGATGGCGCAAAATCCGGGCGAACGCGGCAACCTACCCGATCTGGTGCTAACGACCGGCGACAACGCCTACAAATCCGGCACGAACCAACAGTTCCAAGATTGCTTTTTTACGCCTTTTGAAGCCGTCTTCGGCAACACACCGGTCATTCCCGCGCACGGCAATCACGACGCACGTCGCAACGTTTTCTACAACATTTTCGACTTCCCCGTTGACGGTGCTCACGGCGGATTCCCCTCCCACAATGAGGGTTATTTTTCTTTTGACTACGGGAATCTCCACGTCATCATGTTGGATACCGCAGCCCAACCAATCACGTCACGCGCGCCCATGGTGGAGTGGCTCAAACGCGACCTCAAAACCAATAACCGACCTTGGACCATCGCCGTATTCCACCACCCACCCTACACCGACGGGACCCACCAATCGGATCATCCCAGCAGCTCGGACGGCGCGATGACGGCGGCGCGCTTGGTCCTGGTACCCATCCTGGAAAGCGGCGGTGTCGATTTAGTCCTCTCCGGCCACAGCCACGGCTATGAACGCTCCTATCCACTGCGCGAGAACCATGTCTACGCGCAACATACCGACACCAAACCGGAAGGCACCGACGACCTCACCCACACCACCGTTTACCAAATCATCGGCTCTTCCTCGAAAATCGGCGAAGGTCAATTCCAACACCCGTTCATGGCGGCCTCCCATCCCATCCTGGGATCCGTCATCATCGACGTTGACGACACAGGCCTGGTTTCGCGTTTTATCGACAGCGAAGGTCGGGAGCGCGACCGTTTCCAGTTGCAATTGGAACCCTTGACACGTAGTTTTGCGTCGAAAAACAGCAAACAGCAAGCCGGCGCAGCCATTGCGAACTGAGCGCCCTAGCAAAGCAAAGGCAACCGCGATTCTGCAGTGAAATGAGGACCACGCGGGCGCCACCACGAAAGAAAATGCTTTCGCGAAAAAACACCAATATTGGTATAATCAACGTCCCCTCTCTAAAATTAAAACTACGTCGCTGGATGCCTGCTTGACACGCCCCGTTTCTTCTTAAAACGTCGCACGTATGAGCCGGCCATGCCCTCTTTCCGCGACCGTCCCAAAAGGAGACGTTTTCATGACAGATACAAACCAACGCCCGCCACTAGAGGGAGCAAGCACCGGTATGTTGAACTTAGGCAATAGCGACCCCATTCAAATGGGGTTTTGGGTGCCCAACCGCACCTGGGCAACCGCCAAATTCCTGGTCCCCTTACGCAAACACATCGAAGCCAAGAAAAAAGCCGGTCAACTGGACGAGCTGACACCGGTCGTCCAAGCGTTTAAAGATTGGGTCACCGCCAACAGCACCTACCGCATGTGGCTCAATTACATGATTCAGCAAGCCAACTACTACGTGATTGGTCTCAAAGTTTGGGACGAGGAAGCCGCCGAGCAAATCAAAGACGAAGACGGTGACACCCTCTGGCTCAAAGGTTACGATCAGTTTTTCGAGGTTCTCAACGAAATCATTACCACCTCGCCCGCATTTAACAACACGGCGATGGTCGGCACGCCCATGAACGGCTACCTGGCGGTGGCGATGGGTACTCCCGCCGGGGCGGCGCTCTTCCACGATCGCACCTTTAACGAACACTTCAAAAAGGTACTGGACGCTTGGAACACCTTCCTTAAAAGCAGCGCCTCACTCGATAAACTCGACATCAAACACCCGGAAAAACCCGGCTCATGGATTTCAAAAGCAGCCTGGGAAGCGGGCGTTTGGAAAGACATGGTCAAACATCCGTTGCAACAAGGCTACGGTTACGATTCTTGGAACAGTTTCTTCATTCGCCAGTTCGAACCCAACAAACGGCCATTCCATGGGAATCCCGAAACCGACATCAACATTGGTTGCGAAACCACGCCCTGGGAATACCGCAAGGACCTGCAACTCGAAAGCAACTTTTGGTCAAAGGACGTGCGCTACTCCTTGCTGGATATCTTCGGCGGCAACCAAGGGTTCGCTGAAAAGTTCGTCGGCGGACAGCTCTACCAAGGGTTCCTTTCGGCGACGCACTATCACCGCTGGAACGCCCCCATCACAGGAAAAATCGTGCGTTCATGGGTGGAGCCAGGCACTTATTTCGCCCAAAACCCAACCCAAGGTGAAAATCCCGGAACTTGGGAGGGCACCCAATCACAGCCTTACTTGGCGCATGTCGCCGCACGGGCCGTATTCCTATTCGAACACGAGACCTTTGGGTACGTCGCGTTGATTTGTATCGGCATGGTCGAGGTCTCAACTTGCGTGATTGATCCCGGTTGCCTCGTTGGCGAGGACCACCCGCCGGTGGCGGTTCAGCGCGGCGCCGAAATCGGTCACTTCGAATTCGGCGGCTCAACCCACATGATGCTGTTCCAAAAGGACCGGGTCGTGCTGGAAGAATGGGCACGCGACGCCCAAAGCCACCGCAACGATCCCAACCCCATTCCGCTGGGGACGGTGATTGCCTCTATCCCCAAATAAAAACAGCAAAACCGGGAGCGGTCGGGCTCCCGGTTCCTTTCACTTCGGTTATTTGGTGCCAAAAATTTTGTCACCGGCGTCGCCCAAACCCGGCAGGATATAGCCGACCTCATTAAGGCGTTCGTCCAAAGCGGCGGCGTAGATGGCCACATCGGGATGGGCTTTTTCCATGGCGGCAACCCCTTCGGGCGCGGCCACCAACACCAAGGCGCGAATCGCGCTACAGCCGGCTTCCTTAAGCTGATTCACCGTTTCGATCATGGAACCGCCGGTGGCCAACATAGGATCGATAACCAGCGCCAAACGGTCCTCAATTTGTGAGGTGAACTTGCGGTAATAAGCCTTGGGTTGCAGGGTTTCCTCGTCGCGATAAAGTCCGACCACACTGACACGAGCACTGGGAATTAAGTCGAGCACGCCGTTCATCATGCCCAAACCGGCACGAAGAATGGGTACCACGGTAATTTTTTTGCCCTGCAGGCGGTCGACCTGAACCGGGCCGGCCCAGCCCTCAATGGTACAAGGCTCTAGTTCTAAGTCCTTGGTTGCTTCGTACGTCAGCAAACGACCGACCTCGGCGGTTAACTCGCGAAAGGCTTTGGTAGAGATGTCCTTGTCGCGCATCAGACCTAGTTTGTGGCGCACCAATGGGTGATTGACCTGAGTAAAGGGCATGGGGCTTCTCCTTGTAGCGCAACGACCGCCACACAAAGGGGCCGTGCTGTTTTCAGCGTTTCCTGAACGTTAGCAGGGCCGCCACGTCGAAACAAGCACAGGATCGACACGACGAGGCTAGCGCTGATAGGCGTAGGAGAGTTTTAAAAAGACCTGACGACCGGCCCGTTCGTAATGATTGAGTTCCGAAAGCTCGCGGTCGTCACCGTAGCCCAAGAACACGACCGACTGCCAGTTGAGTTTGTACGCAAGCAAGGCGGAGCCGGTAAAACGGCCACTCCGCTCAGCCACCTCGTCGTTGTAAAGCAAGGGATCGCGTTCGGTTTCAACCCGTTGTCCAATCAAACGAAAGTAAGTGCGGGCGTTGAAGAAGTAGGTTCCGCGCAGGCGCGCCACCCAAGCGGAAAACAGACGTTGCCGTTCGCCGGCGGCGTCGTCGATATCCAGGAAGCGGTAATTGGTGTTGAGTTCGAGTTGCGTCGCGTTGCCAGGCCGCAAGGTGAGGTTGAACTCGTTGGTGAGGCCGCGCCCCAAGCGAACATTGGCAAAATCGACCTCATCGCCGGCGGTACCGTAAAAGTAGACACGCGACAAAAAGCCGCCGGGCTGGAAATCGACGGTGTAGAAAAACTGGTCACGCACAAAGGTTTCCCGGCCGGCACGCACTTCTTCCCGCGCGTAACGATAACGCATGAAGGAGTTGTAGCGGCCGCTCATGCCACAACCGGCGGAGAAAAGTTGCGTCAAGAGACGGCCGTCGCGGTCGGCACTGTAATCACCAAAGGTGTAAATGCGTAAGCGGTGAATGAAACGCTGCTGAAAACGGAAGGTGTACCCGGTTTCCGCGTAGCCCTTGCGGTAATCAACTTGTGGCACGAAGCCGTTATCGGCGCGAAAACCACGGGCAAAATCATTGTACTCGGTATACCAATCGTGCTTGCCGTTACTGTGATGCCAACTCGCGCGCAGGCCGTGCCCCGAAAGGTCGCGTCCGTCGAATGCGTCGCTTAACTCGGTGTCAATCGGCGTTTTGCCCAAGCTGTAAATGTACTGAACGGTAATTTCATCGGAACCGGTTGGCCGCCACAGCAGGTCAGGGCCAAACACGCTGTTGCGACCGCCGATTTCGGTATCACGATGGGTGAGCAACAGCCCGGCCGCCGAAGCGCCCAGGTCGCGTCGCATGCGAAAAATCGCCACATCGGAATCGTAATCTTGATCAACCAAAGACGAGCTATTGGCACCCGGAACAATGCTGACCCCGCCCCCTTTATCCTGACCAATCAACGCGGTATAGGCCGCTTTCCCAAAACGGCCGGTCGCACGCGAGCCCCATTTCGGTGCGGTCATGGTCCGCGTGTACACGGCACGAATCGGCGTCGAAAAGAGATCGATCCCTTCCAAAAAAAACGGCCGATTCTCGGGAAAAAACAGTGCAAATCGTTCGTTGGCCGAAATTTGCGCCACGTCGGATTCCACCTGCGAGAAGTCGGGGTTAATGGTGAGATCCACCGCCAAATTGCGATTGGGTACCCATTTCACATCGAGGCCTGGCTCGTATTCGGGATCATCGCTCACCAGCGGCGTGCCGGCATCACCTTCGGGAAAAGCCTGCCCAATCGCGGACACAAAAGGGGCTAGCACCAAACTGCCACCGCGTGGCAACGAGGTCAGACCGTGCAATGGTTTAACGTTACAGATGAAACAACTGCGGTCACGCGGCAGACGCGAGGTGAACATTTGGTAACGAAAGTCGCGCGGCCAATTGCGGTACAGCATAATGCCCCAGGTTTGCGGATCGGCCTGCTTGTAACGCAGGGAAGAGAAGGGAATTTTGAGTTCCAGCACCCAACCTTCCTCGGTAATGCGCGCCTGGGATTCCCAAAAGAAGTCGGGCGAAGAATCCTCGCCGGAGGCGTCGTTGGAAATGGCGTCGTACTGAATGCCACGCGGGTTGGCGAGGAACATCCGCGCGGAACGGCCGTCGTTGTCGGTATCGAGAATCACGCCGCCGTAATCGGTGTAGGAAGGGACGTTGTCGCGATCACCCACCGGCGCACGTATCGCTTCGGGGTTGGGATCGTAAAAGTAGAAGCCGGCGTAAAGGTATTGGTCGTCGTAGGTCAAATAACCCTGATTGCGAACCTTGGGGGCAATGTTATCGCCGGGGTTGGTTTCAACCCAACCCTCAATCGGGAGCGCTTGGGCCCAGCCTTCGTCGGATAAGTCACCGTCAATGACAATCGAACCACCGCTGCGTTTAATTTCAAATGATTCAGCCAACGCGGGCGCAGCAGTCGGCGCAGCATGGCTGGAACTTGGCCCCAACAAAAGCCAAAAGAAAACCCCCAACATGAGGTCCCTCCCCAGATTCGTGAAACAATCGGAATACCCGATAGAGGTATACGGGAAAATTCAGGGGAAGGATCCAGCGGCGCCGCTTACAGCGACGCCGACTGAGAGGATAACCGCACTAAAACTAGAAGTTTTACAGTCTACATTTTTTAAAATTACGTCCTAGACAACCGCCCTAGCGCGAACAAGCGGCACCGCCCGCGTCACCACACTCAGAAACAATCCCAAGCCACCACATAGGGTAATCGCCACGCCAAGGTTGACCACGGCGATGGGGAACAGACCGAGCACAGCGGACATGAGCGCGGCGGCGGAAAAACGGAAGAAGCCGTGCAAGGCCGAAGCCGTACCGGCTTGGTGGCTGAACCCAGCCATGGCGCCGGCAATCGCGGCTGGTGAAACCAAAGCCACACCGGCGGTGACCAGTGCCATCGGCGGCAGCAAGGTCCACAACGACGAACCCAGCAATGCGGCACCGCCCCACATAAGCAAACCACCGCCGCCAATCAAGGCCATGCCGATGAGTGCCATGTTGCGGTTGTCAAAACGGTCGGCCAAACGTTTGGCGGCCATGCTTCCCAGCATGAAGGTGGACGCGTTGAGCGCGAAGAGCACACCGTAAACGTCGGGACTAAAACCCATCCCTTCAACCATCAAGGTCGACGACACGCTGATGAACGCGAATAAGGCGCCAAAAGCAGCGGCACCCAGGGCGGTGAAATACAAAAAAGCGGGGTCCCAAAAAACCTTGCGGTAGCCACGCAGCAAGGCCTGCAGGCCACGTTGTCCACTCGCGGGCGGCGCGGTTTCCGGCAACGAACGATACAACATCAGCCAAAGAACCAAACCGAACAGAGCCAAAAACAGAAAGGAGGCGCGCCAACTAAAATGGGTTTCGAGCAAGCCGCCCAAAATAGGCGCGATGATCGGAGCCAGCGCGGTCGCCGATGCGACCGAAGCCAGAACCCGCGTACCCTCACTCCCTGCGGCGCGATCACGGACCACCGCTTGGGCGATGACGGAACCGGCACAGGCGCCCAGACCTTGCAGAAAGCGGCCGACCAACAACATTTCAATCGAAAAGGCGGCGGTGCAAAGCAAGTTGGCGACGAGGTAGAGGGCCAACCCACCGAGCAGTGGTTTGCGACGACCGTACAGATCGGACAACGGCCCGTACAGCAACTGACCGAAAGCGAAACTCAGGAAAAAGATGCTGACGGTAAGGCCGAGTGTCCCGGAGGAAACCTTGAGGTAGGCGGCAAGGGCGGGCATTGAGGGCAGGTAAATGTCGACGGACAAAGCGGTCATGCCGGCCATCAACGCAAGCAAGGCAAACAGTTTTCGATTCTGCAATAGGTCCTCCTGAAACGCGACCGTTATGGTTGGCCTGCTTCATTCTCAGCGGCTTTGCTATTAAAGAAAAGTCGATTATCCTAATACTGGTTATAGATGATCTTAATATCGGAGTTGACCATGAACATTTCACCGACGGATCTCAAAGCCTTCCGCGAGGTGGCGCGACTGGGCAAGGTCTCGGCGGCGGCCCGCGCGCTTAACCTCAGTCAACCGACAGTCAGTTGGACGATCAAAAAGCTGGAGCGCGAGTTGGACCATCCGTTGTTTGTGCGCGGCAACCGCGGCGTCACCTTAACCCGCGCAGGCGAAGCCCTGTTGGCCCATAGCGGGCACTTGATGCGTGCTTTCGAAAGTTTGCAAGAAGACATTCGATCCGAGAACGAAGAAGTGGTCGGCACCTACACGCTCGGGGTCTACGCCATGCTGGCCACCTACACGCTGCCGCGTTTTTACCCGGCGCTCCTGGCCGATTTCCCGGCGCTGGAACTGCGCTTGACCCACGATCTCTCGCGCAACATCGCCGAAGCGGTCATTAACCGCAACCTAGATTTCGGCATCGTGGTCAACCCACCGGCCCACAACGATTTGGTCATCCGCAAGCTGTACCACGACCACATCATGTTTTGGACCGGCAAAGAACCAACCCCACTGCAGCAGCTTGACAGCAGTACCGGGGTTTTGTGGATGCCGCCGACGCTGCGACAAAGCGAGTACCTGCTCGGCGAAGCCCGGCGGCGCGGTTTGTTCAAAGGCACGCGCTTCCGCTACAGTACCGACCTCGGCGTGATCCGTCAGATGGTGGTCGGCGGCGGCGGGGTCGGCCTGCTCCCCGCGACGATTGCCCGAGCCTATTCGGGCAGTCTCATCGAACCGATCACCGACAGCCCGTCCTACCACGATGTCATCTGCCTGGTGTATCGCCACGACCACCCGAAAACCCGCGCAGCCAGGGTCTTGATCGAACGGATCGTCGATGCCGATTACCAAGAGCTAAAAAAGCTCGGCTCGGGATGAGGAAGGGCGATGGGCGCCGTGGCCCTTGGTTGCCGGAATCCGCCCAACGGAAGAAGCCGTCACGCCGATAGCGCGGGACCTTTGTTACTCAATGAACTGGGCGCGCTTGTGCCAGGTTTCGTCCCAGCCTCAGCTAGATGGGAAGGGCGGCCTCGCGTTTCTCTGTAACTCGCGGCGCTCTCCGCCTCGGAAGACTTGGCGCGCGGGTTTTTGATTGCTCAACCCAGCCTGGCTGCGCGTTGTTTTTTGGCGCGCGGGCCTCCCGTTCCACCAACGCGCTACCATTCGTGGTAGGGTCGCCATCACGCCGCGCGCCTGGTCTTCCGAGGCGGTCGTGGTCTGCGATGGGCGTGGCCGCCAGGTCGCCCTTCCCAACCCCAGGTAAAACGATGCCAATCCCTCTCACAAGCGCATTGCCCTCAAAGGCGACGAACCGGCCCCCGCTTTCGAAGAACGGCTTCTTCCGCTCGACGGACCCATGCAACCAAGGGCCGCGACGCCCATCGTC
>JAUIFE010000058.1 GCA_030429565.1 Holophagae bacterium
GCGCGTCGATAATGGCTTGGTACAACTCGACTTCATCTTTTTCAAGCACCTTGTTCGAGAAAATGCCGTGCCTCAGCCGATTCATGTTTCCTTTCGGTGCTCCGGCCTTGAGTTGAACCTCGTTGTTCTCTTGCCAGGCGGCCAAGTTCCGCAATTCAGTCACCGCGAACTTTTTATCAGTCTTTGCGAACTTGGTTGGGACCGGCTTCTTTTCGCGTCTCGTCAAATGGCGCCTCCTGTGACAAAAGTTTTGAATTGGCAAATTGAAATGGGGAATTGAATTTCCGATGGCGCGAGACAAATTTCGCCCAAATCGCCGATTCAATTCCCCACTTCTCATCCCGCCTTCGCCAGCACGCTAAACGCGGTCTCACCAGGCACACCGGCCGTCAGCATCGCGCTGTACATCTGGTCGGGGTCGACACCATGCGCGGACAGGTGCAGGTGATCGCGAACCCTCCGCGCGAGCATCAGCTTGCGACGTAGCCCCAAGACATCGACGAGAACGGCCTGAATCGCGTTATCCAGCGATTTAAACGTCTCAGCCATGGTGCGAGTCGGGGATTCGATCAAATACGCCACAAAGTCCGAATTGAAGCTAATCCCGAGTGAACGGTGCGGCAGGATGTCGGCATAAACCGTCGCCAGGGCCTCGAGGCTGATTTGCAGGTCGGTGTCGTCAAAATCGTCTTCGGCCGAGAGCTGGATGGCGGCCTCGGGCAGATCGGCAACGTGGTGCTGAACGTCGGCCACCTGGTCGCGGTAGGTGTTCAGCTCGGAAATGGCATCGGTCAGCGCCTTGTCGAGCGCCAGGGCGTGGTGGATCGGGAGTTCGACAAGCTCGCGGATATCTTGGATTTGGCGGTGATTGAAGCGGTGTTGGTGCATGCAAGGACTCCTGTGAGATCGCTGCCTCGAACAAGGCGGCTTTTCTGACTAACTATCCAATTCGCATGGGAAATCGCTCACCAAACTTCAGGCTGGCGGCTGACGGTTGCTGGCTGAACACACCGGGAAACCGCATGGCTGTTGGGGTACCAGGCGTGGGTGTTGATGGCTTCAGGTGTGGGCTCGTCGTGTCGGGGCGCCTGGTGCAGGGTTGGCGAGCGGCTTCCTGGGGCTGGCTGTTGGTCAGCCAGATCGCCGGGATTTAGGCGACTTGGTTGCCAGTCTCGCTGCCGTGAGCTTTGGTTGTGGCTTTTTGACGTCTGCGTGATGTTCTGCAGTCGTCTCTTGCTGGCTGTGCGAGTCGAAACCGGGCCGTTTTGTCTCCAGGCCGCGATTTTTAATAGCACTCTGTGGGAAACTCGCATCAGGCGTTGGCAGGCAACGCATAACGGCGTTGTGCGAAAAACCACGCAGGTAGGGTCTCCGGGGCGATGAGCGACATGGCGACAAACGAGAGAAACGCATAGGTTGTTTGATCTAAGCGACTTATGCTGATCTTAAAGGTGTTAGGGTTTTTCCAAGAAAGCTCATTTTTTTTAATAGGATTTCAAAATCTAGGTCTTAGAATCCCTGTTTTTTCATATCTATATATATGTCTAATAAAAAAAAGAAAAAAGACTTTATATATATTATATTTTTAATTTAAGATTAATTAGCTTAACACAAAAGAGTCGAAATCCCCCGGCTGCCAACGGATCCCGGCCGGGTTAAACCTGCTCATAAGGTCGCTGGTTGGGGTATAGTGTTCCGGGAACCAGGTGCCGGAATGGCAGCATTGTCCGGTTCGCGGTGTGTTTTGTGGCATCTTGCGAGCTGCCGAATAGTGAATTTTGCGCCAAAAACCAGTCAGGGATCGATGTTTCGGCATTGACCTATGGCTACCCATTGATCTTGTGCGATCTGCCTGTAGTCAGGCCAAAACGGAGTTTATTTGATTGGGGCTTCGAATCACGGTCCGATAGCTCTCCAGATGGGCTCGTGTTCTCGCTGGTCAGGTCACGGCGGCTTGCGACCAAGAGCGGAATCTTGAACCTTGGTGCTTGGCCTGAATGGTGCGGCGAAAAGTTGCGAACCAAAAAAGCCCAAGTGGTCAAGTTTTGCCTCTGGGGAGATTTGTCCCGGCCCTGTGCAACAGGGTGACGTCACGAGTGCGACAGAAAATACGAAGATAGCGGAACGAAAACAACCCGGTGGGTTGATCTGGTTTCCGCTATCTTTTCTCGCGTTCTTGGCGAGCTTTTTTGCGCTTGTTTAGATGGTGGATTTGTGGAATTCTTGATTGGCTTTTTTCAAGAATGATCCAATCGCCGCTTTATCGTCTTCGGGCATCGTTTTCAGCAGGTGATGGTAGTGCGCAATCGAGAAATTATAGCTTTCAAGATCGCCCGATTTTCCCGCCAGATACGCTTCCTCAAGAACGGTGGCTACCTGTTGACCCGCCTCGGACCCCAGCGAGGCCGTGAACATGATGAAGTCCACAAATGCTGTATCCTGTTGCGGATCAATGACTGACGGGGCCTTTTTTGACGGGGCTTCTTGATCTCCGCTGTCTTCAGGCGAGTCTCGGCGCGTGTCTGGTTCGGTTTCTGTGCAACCGCAGCGGGCGCGAAATAGGCCGCCCCGGCAGTCGGCATGTGAGCCTTCGGGGCATGCGGCTTCCGACTGGCTGCAATTAGATCCAAGAACACTTCTAGCATCACACGGGAAAACAGGCAATGAGCTAAGAATCGCCAAAGCGGTAATAATCAGAAGGCTTTTCAAATCTTCCTCCATTTAGTTTTTTCAGGGCATGCTTTTATTATGCATATATCGCGTATTGTTGCAATAAAAATGAAGGTATAAAAGCACTAATTCTAAGCGGTGATATATAGATACTTTTCCGACCTAATGTCACTTAATGTTAAGTCGCTAATGGCCTGCGGGCGAATTAGACAAAGGTTCAAAACAACATTTGTACTAAAGTGGGCTTTTGCCAGGTGTCAAAAAAGCCCGCAAACCAGCTTACGGCGGGGCGTTGGCTGGCGTGCGGGCTGGGTTTGGTCGTTCCAATCAGGTATCGAAATGGGTCGGTTTCGGCGCGTTGGCTCCAGGAAACTATCCAGGCGAGCGGGATACTCGAAATCAGAGGGCGGCGTTCGCGAGGTAGGCGCGGATCTCGTCCGGTGTCATCGCGGACAGGACTTCCTCTATCAAACGATGTTTTCGTTGCTGCTCGGCTTCGGATTGAGTCAAGTCACGCTGAACAACGGTGAGCACCGGCTCGTTCGGGAACGGAAATACCAAATTTGGCAAGTTCGCCATGACACGGTCCAGTTCCGCCTTACAACGTTCGGCACCCTCGCCGGTCCCAAATAGGCGGACCCAGCCTTTGGCGCGCGTCATCGCCACGTACAGCTTGTTGCGTTCCGGCACGAAGGTGTTCTCTCGAAAAAGTTCGCCAATGCCAAGAATGTACACAATCATCGCCTCGTTGCCTTTTGCCTTGTGCGCGGTCGTCACCGTCAGGCAACCAGGTGATTGGAAATCCTGAATTTTTGGACTGTCCCGTTGGGTGTTATAAACCTCGATCTCGTTGGCTTCCAAACGGAATTGCAGGAACTGGAGTGTGTCGCTGGCGTGCCGGTCATTCACGGTGATCACCACCATGTCTTGCAGAAGCAATCCATCTGCGAGGTCGGCTTTGATTTGGGCCACAACGGCATCAACCTCAGCTTTTAGGTCGGGCAGAATGCGAATCTGCACCATCTCTTCCGGCGCGTAATGGTGCGAAACCATCGACGGCGAATGAGCTTCCGGTCGTTGGATCACCTGTTTTTCGCCAGGCTGGAATGCGCCCTCGGCCACCCGGAACCCGAGATCCTCCCAGTGTTCTTTGTTCTGTAGCATCTGGACCGGCCGGTCGCTGTAAAGCCCAAACCCGAGGGCGACGGCCGCGACCAAAACTTCGCGTGGTGTCCGGTAGCAATGGTGCAGCACGGTGTCTTGGGCGAACCGCGCGGCATCGTCTTGAAAAACTTCGCGCGCTTCCGGCGGGCGTTCTTGCAGAATCGTTTGCAGGTTGTCATATGCAAGTGTCACGCGCCTGTGGTGGGTCAACCTCATGCAGAGCTGAACGAAAGGCGCGTTGAGATCCTGGCCCTCGTCGATAAATGTGTAGTCCCATTGTGGTTGAAAATGTTCGACGGCGTGCAACAGTTTACGGCACACAAACTCGAATTTGTTATTCAGCCCGTTGCGAACGGCACTCAGCGGGATGGGTTCTTGGCCGTGGATGAGGGATGCTCGGTAGTACACGCCCCAGGCCTTTCGACCGCCCCAAGCGTGCAGGACTTGGATCTTCTCAAAGTCCGGGTCCTTGTCTTCGAAGTGGTGATATATCCGGGTGATCAGACGCCGGACATGCTGGTACAGGCTCCGCGTGTTGAACGTTAACAGAATCTTCGCTTCAGGATCGCGCAGGTGGGTTAATGCCGCCTTCATCGCCAGGATCACGGTTTTTCCCGATCCGGCCAGGCCGCGAATCCGTTGTACGCCGTCCGTGGGCGTCATGAATCCGTGCCACTGCGTGAGGTCGAAGCCAAAGGCCTGGGTGTCAATCTCGTTGGCAAACAATCCTTTCCCAGCGAGGGTCGTGTTTCGTGGTTTTTGAGTGGCCAGTGCTTTTGTGCCGTCTAGGGACGCGAGAACCTCTTCTACAAGGCCAGGTGGCAAGGGTTTTGATTCCAGCCGTTTTGGCGCGGCGGAGCGTGTCGGCTGCTAGCACTTTCTGGATGTCGACCATGTGATCGAACTTAGCACGGATTAGTCGGTCAGTGCCTTCCGTGCTCGCTGTTATTGGTGTAGCCAGTAAAGAAAACGTACCACAGGCTGTCTTGACTATTCTGTTCCAGGATTCAGGCGGGGTGGTCTTGGCAAGCTTTCCGATGCCCACCAGGTCAAGGCTTTTCTCATCATCACTCATTTTACAGCTATAGCCTCACTTTTCGTTTGGTTGCTGTTCTGTCTCGACTTGAGTTTTGACTTTTTTGGTTTCAGAGTTAATTTCTCTTTTACCGTTTTTGTAAGAATAAAATGCGCCTTTCCAGCCTAGCGAGTTTAGAATCATACGATTTACAAGATCGTAAATGGCTGGCTTTAGCTTTGCTGCAAGTTCAATTTGCTCAGTCTTTAGTGTTAGATCACCTCCGTGGACAAGACTGTTTCGAATGTCTTGAATGTTTTTGAGATCTTGAAGAGTCATTTTCGATAATGATACGAAGCCTTTTTTCTCTGCTATCTTAAGTTTGGATATAAAGGACCTTCGCCTTAAATCGGGCAGTTTTTCTATTAAAGAATTCTGTGTGGCCTCATCTGTTATTGCTTCCCTTATGGTTCCCCTGAGCAATTTTGAAAGCTTGTCATAGGCGCTTCGGTTGAGAGTGAAGTTGTCCTGGTCCGAAATAGTTTTGTTTATCAAGTACTCGAGCATGGTAAATATATTTAAATATGAATTCTCTTGATGTAACTTAGGTGAAGAGTACCAGTGTAACAGGTGAAGAAAATCTAGGTTCTTATTCAATTCGAAGTTCATTGATGCTGTTTTTAAAAAAGCATGAATATCCTTGTAGCTTATTACTTGAGGCGGAATTAATGAACGGGTGAATTCTACAGGATTCTGGGATTTGAAACTGTGAATACCGTCTGAGACTTCCTCCTGAGTCAGTCTGGTGAAAAACTCGCCAACAGCAAAACCAAGAATGGCGGCCAAAACTTCAGCAGCTTTTGCCATGTTAGCTTTATCAACATTGGATTTCTGGTTTTTTTCAATTTCAATATACACTCGACCTGAAACAGGATCTAATGTAGAGCTTTTTATGTTTATTATTTTGGCGCTCTTTGAATTATTTATGGGTAGTAAAATTGGAACCATATAAGGGTGATGAAAGTTGGGAGAGAAAGACATCTTAACAGATGTGTCTTTGTTGTCAGTTCTTTTTTTAAAGGAAAACCCAAGAAGTGTTGCTTCAATTCTAGTTGATGCTTCACCAGGATAGCAACCTAAAAACATTTTCGATGAAAAACACAAAAGATCCTTTGGTTTTGCTTCAAAGCGAAAAGGATCTATATTACCATGCCTACCATTAGCCATATAACAGGTGATTTCATTTCCAACAGCGGAATCTACCTCAAAGGGTTTGCATGAAATCTCATATCTTTCCGATATTTCGAACGTAATACTTACTTTAGTTGTTTTGTTAGCCCAGATTAATTCGCCGTCAAAAGTGTGGCTGCCGATCGGAAATTCCGTTTTCATCAGTGCGTCCTGTAAGTTGAATTTCTTCTGTTGTATCAGGGTTTTTGTGTGGTCGCAAACCTTAAAATACAAAAGATGAATCTACGTAAATTTTTGAGTTGTGTTATCTTTTGGTTTTTTTGAAGGGTTCTGGTTTTTTGGCTGTGCTGGCCTTTTGTTTTTAGCCGCCGTCTAAAATCATGTTAATCCAATGAGTTAGCACTGCTATAGGACACCGCTACGAGACTAGCCGCAGGCAACAAAACAGACGTCTCAAGAAGTTTTGTGTGTGTTGGCAACAAATCGCAAACACGACCTGCCTGGTGGCGGTTTTTGGATCTCGATATGGGTCGCCGTTACCTTCCCAATGGTGTCCTTCGGTTTCACGAAACACACCAGGCCGTAGCCCGATCCGATTGGGAACTTCAAGGCACCGCGGTTTTGGAACAGCGCGGCCCGTGACCAACCCTTTGCGAGGGCCTCGGCCTCGATGGCGCGAACCTTCGCCAATGCGGTAGTTGGTACCGGCGTCCAAAAAGGCAACCGATCCTCGTCCACTTCCTGGGCGGAAGGAAAGAGGTAGGCCTGTTTACATAGCGCTTCCTTTTTCCGGGCCAGTTCCTGGGGAGACGGTTCAAAGCCCATCTGGATCAGCCAGTCCATGGACGGTGGCCGGTACAGGTTGGTGCGTTTTTCAAACGTGGCGACTGCCTCGTTTAGCGCGGCTTCGCCAAAGTGGGCCAATGCCCACGCGTGGATTGTTCGGTATTGAGCGGCGGCATATTCGAACTGCTGCACGCTGACCCTGCCGGCATCGAATGCGTTTTTGAGTTTGACGGCCTGCTCCCGAAGCCAGGCGTAATAAATCGGGTCCAGTCGCCGGAAACAATGACCGTTGAGACCCAGGTCCCTGGCCACGCCTCGGGCATCCTCGGTTTGCCAGGTCTTCAAATTGGTGGCCACGTACAAGGCCGCGATCCGATCTGGCTCAGCGGTGTGTGCTCTGCTTTGACTGGACGCGAGGGTCACCACACGATCTTTGTGGTGTTCCTGGTGCCTTTTGGCCACGGATTCATGATGGATTCGGAGTGCCTCGCGGAATTGGGCGGCATTGATCATGGGTTGTCCTTTACCCTGGTCTGCGGCAAAAAAAGCCGCGCCATTGATCGCTCAACAACGCGGCGAAAAGCCCGTTTACGGTGGGAACTAGAAGTTTTGGATTTCGCTAGTCGAGGGCGTCGTTCTCAATGCCGATTTGCTCGATGGTGTAATAGCGCTTGTTGCTGGCGCGAACCGCGCTGGTGATTTTGAACCCGGCCTTTTCGATCATGCGCTCGTCCCCGCGAAAGCGAACGGAGAACTGGTGCGCGTTCTTGTACGGCAGCGGTTCGCCGAATTCTCGGCTGACCCGTTTCAGGCTGGCCACCAAATCACGAGCCAGAATGTTTTTGATGCGATGGGGCGTGTCAAAGGTGATCAGGTACCTTTCGCGGAAGGCGGCCTCGGACATGCGCGTGTTTTTGAGTTCATCGGCCTCAAGCGCTTTTTGGTAGGCCCGGAACAAATGGGTGAGTGCCTGTCCGATGGGGTTGCCTTCGGCCCCGGCCGTCTCGGTTTCCTTGTTGAAATTGTTGACCATGGCACAAAATGGCTCGGTCAACTCCTGGAGTTTGGGGCCGACGTCCTCGGGCTCCTCAGCCGACAAGATCATGAGGTACATCAAGCTCAGGTAATCGTTACAGCGGCTTTTGTGGTGATCGCCCATTAAGTCTTCCAACAGGTGCATGACCGCACTGTGTTGCCCAGCCTTGATCAGGCCAAGCACGCGCGCGGTACGCTTCATCAGCGCCGAAAGAATGAGGTCGCGGTGTTGTTGAATGTTGGCGAGGGTTTCTACTTCGAGGAAGCCCTTTCGGCGGTGCTTGCGGGTGAATCTGATCGTGAAGGCACGGGACAAGATTTCGCCCAGCGCCGCGTTGAGTGGCTCAATACCGGTCGAGTTGATGAGGCAATGCGCCACATCCGTGATCAGCTCGGAGTCGGTACCATAGGCCACCTTTTCTCGTGACACACCCGAGGTCGCTAATAACAAAAAGTCGCTTAATTCCTGGGTCATGTTCTGCACTTCGAGGTTGTCGAGTGACGTCAATGGGTTGCGCGCTGCATCTGCGTAGTTAGCGGCCATGGTGCTTTTTTTGTTTTGCGGTTGGCCGTAAATCAAGGTGGTGATGACCTTGCTCGCTCCGGTCTTTCCCGAGCCGTAGCGGCCTTCAAAGCGGGTCATCGGCCGGTTCCCCACGTACCCGATCAACAAGAAGCAGGAAATCCAGGTCACGATAAAGCACCGATCCAGTTTCGAGCAGGCCAGGTTCCTCAAGATGATCTCGTCCACCAGACGTTCGGCTTCTTTAAGGTCGGCATCGGGAATGAAATTGATGGCGCTCATGCGCTTTTGACCGCGAAGGACCACGTCGTCGGGATTGTCACCGTTCTTGAAAATCTCAACTCCGTCGGGCGTGATGCGGGCAATTTCGCTTCGTTCATTGTTTAAATTGAAGTAGATGGTGTGTTTTTTGGGGATCGTGTGGAGCCAGGTTTTGGGTTCCGATTCGAGACCTTCCTGGCGCGCGGTGTTTCGTAGCGTTTCTAGAACCACTCGCCCTTTCGCGGTGATGTGGGTTAAATAGGTTTGCGATTGGAAAAAGGACAGGAATTCGCGACGTACCCCACGGTTGGATGATGCCAGGTGGTACATGCGCCCTTGGAAAAACATGATGGGTTCTTCACCGAGTGAGTAGAAGAATCGTGCGCCGTTGGCCTTAAACCAATCCGCGACCACCTTGCCCAGGCCCTCGTGGGATACGGAGCCGCCGTCCAATGCTTGAAGCTCGTATTCGAGCATGGCTTCGCGGCAAGTATTCGGTTTCGCCTCCTTGAGCTTTTCGCGCACGAACTGCTGTTTGGCGTTGGTCTGAATCTCCTTTTTGGACGCCTTGCTCGCCTCTCGCATTTCGCTGCGCAAGGCGCTGATCGTGATACTTCGCTTACCGTAGTGTTGCTGGATCAGCTTTAAGCAGCGGTCCAGGTAGTACTCGGGCAGCTTGGCAACCTCCAGCATTAAAGGCTTGCGTTGTTCATAGCGTGCTTGGTCGCTAAGCGAGGTATCCAACTGACCAATCAGGATCTCGACGCGGGGTTTGGCGGCGTTCAAAACACCTTTAAATTCTTCCAGCGTATGCCCCTTGGCAAAATAAGCATTGAGGTCGATTTTGGAGGCGGCGATCAACTGGCGCGCTTCGGCGACCCGCTCAAGGCTGGGATTGGGGATTTTCGTTTTTAGCGTTTTGTTGTCCACATCCGTTTTGATACCAAAGTCCCGAGCGAGTCTTTCGCGCGCTTCGACCTGTTCAGCCTCAAGCGGGAGAGTGGCGATTCGAACGTACAGGCCATGCTTCTCAAGCTGCTTCGCCAACTTCAAGGCGCCTTTCAAGCCGACGTTGCTGAGTTCGTTATCGAGGCAAAGGAAGATCCGTTTACAGTTCCGCAATACGGAGGCCAGGCGGGGAATGTCTCGGTCACGGAACTGGACCGTTACCGGCGAAATGACGGGGATCCCTTTCTGGTAGGCCGCAATACAATCGGTTACGCCCTCGGTAATCAAGATGGCTTCGGGATTTTTCAGCAAGCAGTCTTCGTTGTAGAACGCGCTGTTGTCCATTTTTACGTAAGGGCGCTTTTCGGGATGATGGACGAACAGTTTTTTGTACTTCGGCTGGGTTTTGTCCTTGGCCCAAGGTAGTACGCGGCCAACCATGGAAACGATGCGACCGCCTTTCCAATAGGGAAAGACCACGCGATCTTTGAGGACCGGCCAGGCCGAGTTGTTCTCAGACAAACCAAATAAGCCGGTCCCCAGAGCTGCCAAGCGGTCAATGTGATGCAACTCCATCAAGTGCTTGATCGTCGATTCGCCTTCATAGTCGGCAAACCCGATTTTGAGCTGCGTGATGGTTTCCA
>JAUIFE010000059.1 GCA_030429565.1 Holophagae bacterium
ACTCCCAATCTGCCTCCTTCAGCTTTATTCCCAATGCCAAAGAAAGCAGGTTTTTGGTTAGCGTGGGTCCCTTTTCGATTGTCGCCACCCTTTTTAGTGGGTCCCTTTTAGCCTAGCGTTTCCAGCCATGATCAAAGATTCACCCCAACCGCTGTAAGGCATGCCGAATAAACCCTTGTAGTTGTGGGCTTCGTCGATGACCACCAAAAGCCCCTTGGGAAGGTCGGAAAAGGTGATTTCACCGCCGTTGTGGTAAGTACGCCGACCGGCTTGTTTTACGAAAACAGCCCGCGCCTTGACGGCCGTCGCGGTCATGTCGGCGCCTATTTGGTCGAAGGCGTTGGCCATGTCGGCTTGCAAGCGATCACTGTCATTGACTTGAAACTCTCCAAAAACTTGGTGGCTGGTGAGAATGATTTGCATGCCGGGATCGAAAAATACGCTTTTGGCTTGGTCGGTCAGTTCGGTGCGCGGCAAGCGGGCCAGCTTGCCCTTAGCTGTCTCGCGAAAGCCCAAGATGGACCAGCGGATAGCGGGGAAAAAACGGTCTAAGGTGGCACCCCACTTGGCAAGTACCTGTTTGGGTACCGTTATTAAGGCTTTGGCGCCGTTGGCGCAATGGGCGACAGCCGCGCGCAAGGCGGTTAAGGTTTTGCCCAGGCCCACGTCAAGGTTGGAGATGGTAGCCCCCGAAAGGTAAAAATCGACATCGTTGACTTGCCAGTCATGAAGCGGCAAGGCGCTTTCCACGGGTTGAAAGGCTTCCTGAACACGGAGTTTCGGGGCATTATGCACGAGAAAATGAGCGTGAATTTTGGTGCGGGCCTCCGCGAATTGGGGTGAATCGTGGTTATTCATCTCAATGGCGAATTGTTGGCTTGCCAGTTCGAAAATCTCTTGATCCGTATCGGTGATGATGCCGCCGTCTTTGCCGTAATTCAAGTACCGCACAAGGCCCCGGTTTTGGCCGACATACAAACCTTTCTGGTTGAGCTTCCAGCCTAAACAGTGGGCAATCAGGGGTTTTGGGATCCAGGGTGAACGCAGGTTGAGCTTATCGCTTGGAATGTATTGGTTTTTGGTTGCGGCTATGGCTTGATCGTGAACCCATTGGGGCAAGTCGCTTTGTGGTAGCGCAAGGTACAGACGACAGGCTTGCGCATCGCTCAAATAGCGCTTGTGAACCAAGTAGCCGCCGACGCGCGCCACATCGGGGTGTTGTGGGGTGGGCGTACCGTCGTCACACAGGAAAAGGCCGAGCGCTTCAAGGTCCTTAACCATGGGTTCATCAACCATCGGCCCTTTTTTAAGCACGGTCAAAAAACTTGCGGCGGCAATGGCGTTGTATTCGGTTTTTAGGTGCTGGAGATCGATGTTAGCCAACATGGCATAGGCGCTATAAATGGCGCCGCGCTGCATGAAGGAAAACGCCCTTTTGGCGGTGTCAAAGGCTTCACTTACGGGCAAGCCGTCGGCGTACCCGTCACAGTTGGCGGGAAGCCATCCGTGAGGCGTCAGTTGATATACGGTCCCTTTGCGGTTCCACAAGGAACCCGGTTCTTTGGGTTGTGGTTCCCATTGACACGGGAAGGTTGACGCGGGCTTTGGTGCATAGTCGCCGGCCGGGTCAAAGTGAGATTCTGTGTCAAGTAGCGATATTAGCTTACCTTCGCCCCAATCTTTCGGCAGAAGGTAACCAAACTTGGGACCGTGAACACCTTGGTGACTGCCTTTTTCCGTTTCGTTAAAGAGCGGTTGCACCGTGTTGTGTTTGATGGTGGTATGTGCCAATTCGGGCCAGTCTTTAGCCTGTTCCTTTTTAAAGAAAAGTAAGCTCATTTCTTCTAGTGCATTATGACAAGCATCTAAGGGTAATGCACGAAGGTCGGCCAGGTTCCAACCGGCTTGCGCTAAAAAGTTGAGTACGGGTAAGGCTTCGCTTTTGTTGAAGTAGCTATTAGGAACAATGAAAGCCATGTAGCTTTTGGCAATGAAGGAAGAGGCCAAAAAGAACAGTGATTCAAAATATTCGACCTCAGGCAGAAACAAACTTGAAAGGTCCTCACCAAGATCGGATAAGCCAATGCGTTGATTAAAGGGTGGATTGACAAAAACCAAATCAAACTGTTCGCGCTCGGCATAAGTCAGGCACCATTCTTCAAAGCTCATTTGGTAGTATCCGATTTTTCGCTTTATGTTCTTAAATGGGAAGTCATCGGGATAAGGCGAAAAAGGCTCGATCATTGAAAGCGTGGGTGTGTTGTATTTAAAGCCTTTTTGGATGCCATATAAAAGATGGCCGATACCGCCGGATGGGTCAAGGACTGAATCAATAGACTTAGAACCAGTGTGGTTTTCAATGAAGGATGCTATCGCAAGGGCTGTTATGGTTTTGGTGTAGTAAGCTTGAATGCCGCGCTGGCGATCTTTCTTAGGTTTGTTCTTGTTTGCTTTAGTCTTGCTCATGATATTCGTCGCCCTCCCTATTGAATCAATAGCCAATTATACCATTTAAGCCTATTTAAAGATAGTATTTTAAGCAAGAAATCACTCTGTAAGATGTTTGTTTCTAGCGACTTGCGATACGACAACGAGTCGTTTATTGCAAAATGACCCACAAGCACAAGTCGAAAAACAGCGCTGCTTACCAGGGATACATTGTTAATTCTTTAGTTACAGCAGGGATGCTAAGACGCAGTAAGAGATGAATTAGCAATATCAAAGGGCGGAAGCCGCGCGGTCTTAAATACCGGCGTTCGCTCGCAACATCACCAACCTGCGCGGGAGCAAACACAAGCGAGAGGTAACCACGAAGCAAGCCACAGTCATCGGTTCGCGTGGGTGCTGAAGTTGAGCCGGTTTCACTTGGTCCAAAGGATCAGGCAAGGATCGTCAGGCCTGTTCGGGTTAACGGCGCGGGCTTGGTACAGGACCACACGGGGCGGCGTTGGTGCAAAGGCGCAGGCCCGAAGGCGGCGGCCTGCTTGATCAAACGTCTAGATACGTTTTGTACACATCTAAATGAAAATCTGTACACATCACCCTTGCGTCGGAGAAAATCGAAGCAAGGAGGGTTTTGATGTGTACAAAACGGAATCATCATGCTGATAATTCAACCGCACTCACTACGTTCGCGTCGCCTGGGAAGGGACACATGTGGCACAAGAAAGTCATCCCCCACATTCAAGAAACGGAAAGCTATTGTCGTCAGGACGTACTGGAACTCTTGAAGCAGCTAAAAATCGACAGACGATTGCTTCCAGAAGCCTTCCTTGCCACCGTGGGTTGGCAAAATAATGACGCCCCCCTTTCCGGTACCACGCTAATTGCCGGGCTGGAAGCCTACAAACCGACTCGAGGACGCCGCTCATTATCCAAACAAGACCGCAAAAACATATCCTGCCAGGTGCGCATCACAGAAAAGGAACATTGCTTTATTAAACTTGTTGCGCAAATCCACAGTTTGACCGCAAATCAGTTCATACGGGCGCGTTTATTAGATGAGCCACTCCCTGATCCACTGCAAGGGTTAAACATCGAAGCATCCCACTTTTTGGATCGAATCGCCGAAGACATGCGGTTGGCGGAATCGCTCATGCGTGACGGCGACATTGAGCCGATCTCACTGAATACATTATCTCTTATTCACGAAAAGATTGAGCACATCCAAAAAGCGATGCGCCGCATGCACCAAATCCAGCTTCAAGCACCGAATTCCAAGGATCCTCGGATAAAAAGGATTCACCTCATGCTATCGCCTTGTGAAGCCGAAAAGCTATCGATTAAACGCAAAAACAAAAATTTCTCAAGATACTTCAGGGACAAAGTTTTCTCTCGTTCGGATTGGCTATATTGCAGAAAGCTATCGGACAACATGTTCCACTTTCTTAAGAAATGCCAATGGGACTTAAACCAGGCGCTTACGAATATACAAGTTGGATCGAAACAAGAACTAAGACCACCTCCAAAACAGGTCTTAGTAACATTAACCACCATAGAAGAATATCTAAAATAGTCCTTCGTTAAAACGTGCGACTGCAATGAGATATTCTATCTGTGTTTTTTGTTTGCACTGTATTCAGAGAGAATGCAGACAAGGCCTGTCTTCTAAAAAACCGCATACAAGCAGCAATCAAGCTTTAAAAATGAACACACATATTGACCTCTTGAAAGTCCCAAAGTAATCTATTGTACATTGTGACCAAAATGGGTTCTATTCTCCCTCACTTGATGAGACGAGTGGCCCTTGTTCTTAGTCTGTGGCAAAAAGAGCGACGCCCCCTTTTTCTCTGCTTTTCGCATATACTACGGAGTAGTCAACCCAAAAACAACCAGGGGTGTGCTGTGAACACACTTAACAAAATCATTCAAAGCGACCGCCTAAAGGATCAATTGGCCGGCGCCCAAAAGACTGCCGACTTTGGGGGGAAACTTGCACGTATTGTCGACTTCGTCCTGCCTGGCTCAGGCTTGGTGCTCAATGTCGCGACAGCTCTGGTTTCCGGCGCCGCCCAAGCAGCCTTAGCTGCGTCCGGCAAGGTCAACGGATCGAGTGAACTTTTTGATCGAGACGCTTATGCCGGTATTTATACGGCAACGCTCCACGAGGCCTATTTAAGGGCCATGGTGGATGTTTTGGACGAAAATGACCTTGGCAGTGTGGAAGCGGCCTCCGTGGAAGATGGGCTGCCTTCCCTGGCCGATACCGCCGCCGAATTGGCTTATAACCGTGCGCAGTTTGGCTCTTTCCGGCAAGATCAGTTGTTCCTTTTGTACGAGCGTTACCTTGCCCAGTTTTTGCGCTTGCCACAAGGGAAACCAGAAGCGATGTCTGGCCATGAAAAATTGGAAGCCGTCCGTCAGGCAGCGATTCATAATTTCGATACGTCGATCTCGAAGGATGGCGCGGGAAATTGGGTGTTTCGCCTAGAGCTGCGCCAGGATGTTCGTGATGTCAAAGAATTGGGGCACCAGATCCTGAGTGAGGCGACACATATAAAGGAAAGCGTCCAGCGGTTAGCTGAAGCAGCAAACAACGCTTCCTTCAAGGCCGGCCAAGAGCCTACAAAAAATGATCGAAATACGTTAGAAAAAAACCAGGTTTCAAATTCGCGTAATTTTATCATCGGGGACAACGCCACTCTTATCGTGAACCAGAGCGATGCTTTAGGAAAACCCGGTACCAAATTGACAAGCGCGTTATCCTTGATTGAACAAATGCCGACCGATGCAATTCCCGACATAGCCTCCATCCCCAGCCATTCGCGATTTGATTTCGAATCGAACCCGGCGTTTGTCGGTCGGGAGGATGAACTGATTAAGATGGCGAAAGCGCTCAAGGCAGGTGGTGCCCTGGCGGTTGTGCCTAAGCTGGTGACGACGGGCATGGGTGGCATTGGCAAATCGCAGGTGGCCGTCGAGTTTGTGCATCGCTATGGGCAGTTTTTCGCCGGCGGGGTTTACTGGATGAACATGGAGGCCGCCGATTTGGTCCCGGTCGAGGTACTTGCTTGTGGGGATGCAATGGGACTGACAGCTATTTTGAAAGAACTCCCAGAGGAAAAACGGATTGCTCGGGTGCAGAAAGAATGGCGGGAAGCAATCCCGCGACTGCTGATTTTTGACAACTGCGAGGACGTTCACCTCTACAAAAAGTGGGTGCCTATTAGCGGTGGTAGCAGGGTTTTGGTAACAAGCCGAATGCAAGCTTGGGCACGAAAGGGGCCTTTGCCATGCTTGCCGATAGCCACCTTGCCGCGTGAAAAAAGCTTGGCGCTGTTGTTTGGATTGGCACCCCGGCTGAAAGAAGACAAAGATGTCGCCAATGCGATTGCGGAATTCCTTGGAGATTTACCCTTAGCGTTGCATTTAGCCGGCAATTATTTAGCGACTTTCTCTATGACCCAGCCCGCTGAATACCTTGAAGAACTCGACACGGCGGATACAGGGGACTTTCACCCCTCACTGGAAGGTGAGGATGCGGATGGGTCCCCGACAAAGCATGACCTCAGCGTCGGCTGGACCTTTGCCGTCAGCTACTTGAAACTGGAGGAAGCGGATCCCGTCGATGCTATCGCCATAAGGATTTTGGGCTGCGCTGTTTGGTTTGCGCATGGTGTGCCAATCCCCAAGTGGCTACTGTTGCGCTGTGTTGAAAAGGAAGGCGTCGATGGAATGTCGCTGCAAAGGGGCTTAAATCGTCTCCTCGAATTGGGTTTGCTCCAATCGACAACAAGTGCAGATACCGTGCAGATTCATCGGCTCATAGCAGCCTTTGCCAAATATCAAATGCAAGATCCTTTCGTCTGGGAGTGGGTCGTCAATACCCTCAATCAAGAAGCCATCAAAGTGAACAACTCAGGCGATCCTCGCGGGTTAACAACCTGGGTCAGACATTTGATTGAAATCACCGATCAAGCGATCCATGAGCACGAGCAGTCGGCAGCTTTATTGGCGAGCCATTTGGGTTGCTGGTTGGAAATGGATGGTCAATACCAGCGCGCACTGCCGTATTACGAGCAAGCCCTCGCGATTGACCAAAAGGTGTTTGGAGAAGCGCACCCAGACACCGCAACTTGCTTCAACAACCTGGGCGGCCTGCTTCATGCAATGGGGGATCTAAAGGGCGCGAGGCCGTATTACGCGCAAGCCCTGGCTATCCGCCGCAAGATGCTGGGAGAAATACACCCCGACACCGCGAACAGTCTGAACGACCTGGGCGTCCTTCTTCAGGCAATGGGAGATCTAAAGGGGGCGGTGCCTTATTACAAGCAAGCCCTGGCGATTAACGAAAAAGTATTGGGCGAACGGCACCCCGGCACTGCGACCATCCTTAACAACTTGGGCTACCTGTCTCAGGAAATTAAAGATCTAAAGGGGGCGCAGTCGTATTACCAACAAGCCCTGGCAATCCGGCGCAAAGTATTGGGAGAAGCCCACCCCGACACCGCGACCAGCCTCAATAACATGGGCTACCTGCTTCAAGCAACGGGAGACCTAAAGGAGGCGCGACCATATTACGAACAAGCCTTGGCGATCTGCCGGCAGATGTTGGGCGAAACGCACCCTGACACAGCCTGCAGCCTCAATAATTTGGGCTACCTGCTTCATACCATGGGAGACCTAAAGGGGGCGCAGCCGTATTACGAGCAAGCTTTGGCGATCTGCCAGAAGGTCTTAGGTGGTGTCCATCTCGACACGGCAGGCAGCCTCGGCAATCTGGGTGCCCTTCTTTATGAAATGGGGGACCGAAAGGGGGCGTTGCAGTATTGCGCGCAAGCCTTGGCGATCCGCCGCCAGGTGTTGGGAGAAGCGCACCCCGACAATTCGGATAGCTTCCACAATTAGCAGTTCTTATTTTCAAGCAGGGTAACATTGACCACGTTTTCTTTACCGCACTGGGCGAGAACCTTGATCAAACCTTAAACGTCCCTGAGAACTTGAAATTCGTAGCTAGGCCCAGGGCTAAAAGGTACGTTGACTTGAGTGCATCCGAACTTTTTGGGGTAGACAAGCGTTTATTTCAGTTTGTCGAGTGAAGATTTTTTCGATTATCTACTGATTGTTTACTCAGGGGCCATGTTTCCCTAGGTGTCGTCTTTATTTTTCCCCTTCTGGACGCACTTTTCCCTCCTTCTTCTCCTCTTGCTTCGGACATTTAGCCGGTTGCTTTATCGGATTCGTTGGTTAACTGCTGTAAGCGGTATAGGTTATACGCTATTACCTTGCCCTGTAACTCGGCCGTGACGCCTTCCAACCCTCGCCTTCGCACGCGCCCAAACCCGAACGAATTTTTTAGTAAGCGGGAATTGTGGCCGTATAGCCGACCTAACTCATAAATGAGAACCTTCTCCAGAAGGAGGTTCTCAGCATGAAAAACCAAAAAACCAAGCCAAGATCCTTTTGGGAAGCCCACGTAGCACAGCAAGAACAATCAGGGCTGTCCCAGGCAGCCTATTGCCGACAGGAAGGACTGCATCCCACAACATTTGGCGGCTGGCGAACCCGGCTCAAAAAACAGGCGACCGCTGGAGCGTTGCGGTTTGTTCCTTTGGAGCCATGTGCTGTTCTTGATCCGGAACCTGAAGACTCAAAGACTTCGCCGTCGGTCGGCGTTTTTCGTCTTTTTTTCAACGACTGCTTGCTTGAACTGCCCAGTCAAGTGGCGCCCGAACAATTACAGGTCATTCTCACCACACTTGGCCGAGGAGGACGACATGTGGCGCGTTGAAAAGCACGCTCGCGTGTTTTTAGCATTGGGCGCAACGGATATGCGTAAAAGCTACTTTGGCTTGGCGACACTCGTTGAAAGCGAACTTGGCCGTACGGCTGTAACCGGGGACCTTTTTGTTTTTTGCAATCGACGAAGAAACATGCTCAAGGTGCTGTACTGGGACCGAAACGGTTTTGCAGTTTGGCAGAAACGACTCGACAAAGTGCGTTTTTATTGGCCGCAAAACGAGACGGAGGTCCGAGAAATAAAGCGCCACGAGCTTGCATGGCTACTTGAAGGACTGGATATCGACCAAGCGCATCAAAAGGAGAAGCCCAAGCGATTTTCTTAACGAGAAAACCGTATTTAAGCTTAACATTACCAATGCTTTAAGTTATAATTGGCGACATGAATACTGTCGCCGAACTCCAGCTACAAAACCAAGAACTCAAAGCCGCATTGGCCGCCAAAGAAGAAGAACTCAAAATTGCTTTTGCAAAGCTTGAATATCTTGAGCTCAAGTTGTTTGGACCAAGTTCGGAGAAGGTGGTCGGCAATCTCCCGGACGGGCAACTCGCGCTGTTTCACCTCGACGAAGATGCTGTCGCCGAGCCGGAGCAGGAAATTGAACCCAAGCCACCCCGCCCCACGGAGCGAAAGTCAAAACCCACGGGCCGCAAGCCATTGCCCAAAGAACTCCCGCGTGTTACGCGTGTGCTGGACCTCGAGCCCGAGGAAAAGCAATGCTGTGGTCAATCGATGGCCACATTAGGTGAAGATGTACGTGAGGTTCTTGAATGCCTCCCCGCCGTGTTTTTTGTCGTCCAAACCATTCTTCCTAAATACGTTTGTCAAGTTTGTCACGGCCAAAACGGCTGCCACGGCGCCGTCGCCCAGGCAGAACCGGCAACACAACTTCTACCCAAAAGCAGCGCGGGAAACACCGTTCTCGCCGAAATCGTGGTGAACAAGATCGCCGACGGCCTCCCGGCTTATCGCCAATCGAAACGCTTTCGTCGCTTCGATCTCAAAATTTCGCGCCGGACCGTTGTTAACTGGTTGTCAAGCGTCGCCAAACACTGCCACGTCCTCGATAAGCTTTTGCTGGAAGATGTCGTTTCTGAGCCCGCGCTGCAAATGGATGAGACTTATTTTCAGGTACTTGGAGAAGACGGTCGCGCCAATCAAACCAAATCCTATATGTGGGTTATGCGATCTTTAAATCCTGATCGCCCGGTGATCTATTATGTCTACAGTCCGACACGAGCGGCGAAGGTGCCGCGCGATCTGCTAGATGGCTTCCAGGGGATCGTCCAAACCGACGGCTATAAAGGCTACGATTTCCTTGAGAACACGACGGGCGTGTCGCTCGCCGCTTGCTGGAGTCATGTTCGCCGCAAGTTTGTCACCCAAACGAAAGGGGCACGGCGGAAAAAGAAAAACAGATCAAAAACCAAAACCTTTGCCGAGAATGCCGTTTCGCGCATTCAGGAACTGTATGCCATTGAGCGCAAGGCCAAAGAGCAAGGTCTTCATGTGGACGCAATTCGCGAACGGCGCAACCTGGAAGCCCGGCCGATTCTGGACGACATGAAGCAATGGTTTTTGGATCATATCGCCGATTTTCCCGCATCGAGCCCGACCCGAAACGCCATTGCTTACGCCTTGAGGCTTTGGGATCGACTGACGCTTTACCTCGACCATGGCCATATTCCAATCGACAATAATGGTGTCGAAAATATCATTCGTCCCTTTGTCATCGGCCGGAAGAATTCTTATGACCCCATGTCAATATTTTTACGCACTGATCCCTTCCTGCAATTCCGTTCTGACGCACTGTTGCTGCTGAGAGACACTTAGAAAATTACGACGGTAAATCAAACTCTTATCCGGGAGT
>JAUIFE010000060.1 GCA_030429565.1 Holophagae bacterium
CCGACAATGCGGCCACGCTCATCGCGGCGCAGCACGCTTTGGGTCATACCGTCCCGTTCGGTGCGCGCAAGTTCGCCGAAGCCGTTTTGGACGCTGAACGCTGTTTTCCCGTTGGCTTGGGTGACGGTGGTACCGCGGCCAAACGCCTCGTGGTCGAATTCGGTGGTGCCGCGCGGGCCGTCGCTTGATGCCGCCAAGCCGGTTCCTTCGCTGATCGAGAGTGTGCGGGTCACGGCGCGTTTGGCGGTGCCGCCCGCGCCGGCGGCCATGGTTTCGGTGAGGGTAATACCCTTCTGGTTTTCGCCGACGTTCATTGCCAGGGACTGCTGCAGACCGAGCGGGCTGGTGAAGCTGCCGCTGAGGAGACCCTCGTCGCCTTCACCACGTTGGAACAGCACCAGTTCACCGCCGGTACGGTTGGGTTCATTGGTGGTGACACGGTCGAGCACGCCCAATTGCGGGTGGTAACCGTAGTTGAAAACGACGCCGCGCGCATCGGTATAGGTGTCGATTTGTCCCTTCGCGTTGTAAGTCACCGACCAACTTTGGCCGTGGACGTCGGTGCCGTTAAGCGGTCGCCCGAATTCGTCGTAGCTGGTGGTACTGCTGATTTCGCCGTCAATATTCTCATGGCTTAAAGCAACACGACCCGGTGCGCCGTTGGGCTGGAAGTCGCTATAGGTCATGGTTTTCTTGCCGACTTTGACCTCTTCAACGTGGCCTTCACCGTTCTGCGTAATGGTGGTTTTTTGATCACCGATGGTGGCGGTCCGAATCAGTTTGTTAGCCCGTACCGACACACTTTGGGTGACGGACCGTGATTGGCCCGACTCGGTGTCGGTGGTGGTGACGGTTTGGCCGATGCCGTAGGCGTCGGTGAAGTTCACCTTCGTTGCGCTGCCGCTGAAGTCGCTATCGACGAGAACCTGGCGATGGCTGTAGTTGGTGGTTTGACGACCACCGCCGCCGGCCATTTCAATCGGACGTCCGAAGCCGTCTAATTTCTGCACGGCGCTGCCGACACCTTGCACTTCACCGCTTTGCTCCCGACCATCGGCACTGACCTGAACGGGTCGCGTATCGGTCTGACCGGCCACGGTTGCGGTGGCACCGTCCAAACGAATGCCGTCTTCGCCCGTTTCGTAGGTGATGCTTTGAGAGAGTCCGGCCGGGCCGGTAACCTGGGTCACCATGCCTGTATCCAGGTAGTACTGATAGGTGCTGGTGGCGCTGTCGCCGCCTTCGGTCACGGTTTGGGTCAGCAGGCGACCAAGCGCGTCGTAAGTGGATACAACTTCAGCAGCAGTCGGTGCGGTGGTCTGCACACGGCGCAACCGGCCACGTTCATCGTAGTATTCCGTCCAGCGGCTGCCGGTGGCGCTATCGCTGTACGCCACCTGATAACGTGCCTGGCCGCCGGTCTGGTTGGTGTAGGCGACAGTCAGCGTTTTGTTGTTTTGGGTGGTTTCCACAGGACGGCCGAGCAGATCGCGCTTGACCGAAGTATTGGTTCCCAAGTGTTTGCTACCAACCACCTCGCCGAAGCGGTTGAAGTTGGTCTCGCCAATTTTTTGGCCAGGCCTGAGGTAGACGGCGGCCTTGGTGCGGTCGGCGGTGGCTTGCCCGCCGGTCGGCAAATAGTGTTTCGAACCGGTACTGCCCTGCTTGAGGCCGATGGCGTCGATGCCTTCAATCGGTACACCACTGTTGCTGAATTTCAACTTTTGCGATTGACTGGAAACACTGTCGGTTACGCTTAAGACGTTTTTCGAGTCGTACCGATAGGTCATGGTAACGCCACCCTGGGTCACGGTGGCGGGCTCGCTCCAGTGAAGCGGATCGGTCATGTACGTGTAGGTAGTGCTTTGATTGTTGGCCTTCGATTCCTTGAGCAGACCTTGTTCGTTGTAGTCGTAGACTTGGTTCTGGAAGCTGTCTTGGGTAATGAACCAATCGAACATGGCCAAGGCGTCGTGGCGGGGCGGGCCGTCGGTGACACTGGGCGCACTGAGCGCGCGACGCTCCCAGGTGGTGCTGTAGGAGAACGCACCTCCAGGCGACCAACCACTGCTCAAACGCAGGCCGTCGGTTTCGGCGAAGGTGGTCGCGGTCGTGAAGGTATCGCAACCATTGATGCTTACCGATTCGACGTGGCCACTGGTGGTACTGCGGCTGACGGTCAGCGCTTTGTCGCACAGACCGAGGTTGACGGCGGAAGCCTGGATGTCACCGGCGGCGGCATAACGCAGTTCAAGCAAGGTCTCGCTGTCGCTGTCCTGGCTTCGTTCGATCTTTTGCAGGCGTTTTAAGACAAAATCACCGAGCGCGATGGGCGCGTCGCCTTCCTTGACCACCGCTTCCCAGGTGTAGCGGGTCTGGCGGGCACCGTCATTTGTGCCGTTCGGTTTAACAGCGGCTTCAGTCAAATAACCTTCGTCGTCGTAGGTGTATTCAACGATTAAGCCGCTTTCTTCGAGGCGTTCAACCACCATGCCTTGCGGGTTGCGACGGTAGGTGCGCGTGAGTGCGCGCTCGCCACCATTGTCATTGGCTTTGTCAATGACTTCCGTGGGATAACGCTTGGGGTCCTTGCCACTGACCCAGAACTGGTTGCCCCAGGGTTTGTCCTTGCGGTTGTGTTCTTTGAGCGCGGCGTAAAAGGCGCCGGGCATTTGATCACCGCTTGCCTGGCGCACCAAGGGGAACTGCAGGCGGCGAGAAACCGGGGATGCACCGGGTTGGGTTAACTCGGCGGCGAGGCTGAGGTTCTGGTTGAGTTTTTTGAAGACCTCTTTGAGGTTGGGCAGCGGGCGTTCGGCGTAGATTTTGTAAATCGCTGAACCACGGTGGCTTAAGTTCCATGCCTTGCTTTCGCTGTCCTGGTAGAAGGTAGAAAGCGGGTCGTTGTAAAAACCGACAACGTCGTGGTCATCGTTGGCTTCACCGACGATTTGGAACACGCCGGGTTGTTCGAGCAGCACTTGGACCAGCGGTTGGTGATCTTCATCGAGCTGGTCGGGGCCGGCGGGCAAGACGTCGGGATGCCACCACATCGGCATGGCCGCGTACAATGATTGTGGGTCGAGCATGCCAACGCCGAACAGGCCCGCGCTCGTGGCGTAGTCCCAGGCGTAATGCCGCCGCGGCGAGAGATCGAGGCGTGGGTCTATAGCGGGAATGGGCACGTCTTGACCGTGGATCTCCGGTGTTTGGCTGAGTAGGTCAAGCGAGCCGGCGAAGCGGCTACCGTCGGTGTAACGGGTGTCGGGTTGGCGGTAAACGACGAGAAAATCGTCACGGTCCTTAACCTGTAAGCTGCCATTGCGATAGATTTCGAATTCCCAGGTGTAGACCTGGTAGCCCTTGCGACGCAAAGCGGCGGCGTTGGCCGGTTTGGCGAGGTGCTCGGTAAGTTCACTGGTGTTAAAAGTGACCATGCCGGCGGCGTGGCGAATACCGCTCATGTATTGAAAATCGACACCCGGCCCAACCAAACGGACCTTGAGCCATTCGCGTTTTTCGAGCTCTAAACCCCAACTGCCGGTTTCCATGTGGAACCCGCGATAGGTTTCGTGGCCGAGGTTGGGTAAATCGGTGGCGTACAACACGCCTTGCGGCAGGTAGACCATAGGATCGTCGGCGTCGCGCTCGCCGTTGGCTTCGGTCAGGGGCTCCTGCCACGCGGGCAAGTCGTAACTGAGCCAGCCCTTGGTGCGGTAGTTGACGGGGATCAGCACAACCTCGTGCAAGACCTGTTCGTCGGCGCGGCGACTGCTGAAGCTAAGCCGGCCCTGATACAAGGTCAGGTGCTCGCCGGTCGGGCTCAGTCCTGGCAGTGATTGATTGTCGGCCTGCCAGAACACGAGGTCTTCATTGGCGGCGTCGGCGAGATTGAGGCGCAGCGGGTATTCAATTTCATCTTCATTGAACTCAGTCACCAGATGTTCAAACAGGGTTTTGATTGACCAAACGCGCACGACGGAGCCGCCCGCCTGGGTTTGCGACAAAGCAACCAGGCCGAAGTGACGGTCGACCGTCATGCTAAAGGCGGCATCGGCCTCGAGCAGCAAGGTGGCCGGGGTGGTTTGTTTGAGATCGATACTCTCGGGTAATTCGTAAACGTGAATCAGGCTTTTTTCGCTGTTGGTGGGGTCACGCTCGTGGAAGACGGCAAGGTCGCGCGTGACCAAATCAGCACCGCGCTGATATTGGTAACCCTGCACGGCGCCGGCTTCGAGGTTGCCGCCGGGCAAGCGGCCAGGCGCGTTTTCGGCGGAATCACCGGGGTAACGGGTGGCGATGACGGTTTCGGGATCGTAGAAACCCTCAACGGAGGAGACGGGCACGGACCCGCGCGGAACGATGCGATTAACGCCGGGGAAGGCGTAGGCGGCGGCACTAAACGACAGCGAGCGGCCGTGTTTGTCGGTACGCAGGAAAGCGGCGACATCGACAACGGCACGGGGATGGTTGTAGACGGTTTTGACGGTTTCATTCCAGGCTTGGCGATAGGCCCAAGGTGGCAACAGGTTGGGGCTGCCGCCGGCGTGGGGGTCGCGATTGGCGAGGGTCTGCAGGCGCGCGATAAGGTCGCGAATGTCGATGACTTCGGTAAAACCGGTGGGCCCGCCGGCGCTGAGATCGTAGTGGCCCAACACAAGGTAAGGCCCGATGTGGCTCAAGCCGCCGACGTTGCCAGGTGACGGAATGCCGGTGCGGAAGATGGTTTGGAATTCGCCGTTCTCGTATCGCAACAAAATGAGGCGGTGATTTTTGGAGAAAGCCGACCAGTATTTAATGACAACCACAGTACCCTCGGGCACACGGCTGTATTTGTGGGTACCCAGCTCGTGGCCGAGCATGTCGAGGGGCGCGCCATCGCTATTGTTAACCTCATTTGGGGCAAACACTTCCAGCTCGGGGAAATACCCAGATGCGGCCTGAATGGTGTGACCGGCAATGCGTTGCTTGGGTTCGCGGGTGATATCGTCGACGGCCAGGTCAAAACCACCGCGGTCGGCGTTGACGGCGGAACGCAGGTGGAAGGTGAGGTTCTGGAGGCCCGCGGCGGCGCGGCGCATGGTGCCGCCGTCACTGAGCGAAACAGGTGTTGCTTCGCGGGTTTTAAAGGAACTGGTAAACCCTGGCTGCTGCTCGTTTTCCTCATCGAAATGGATCAGGACCTTGCCATCTTGATCGCGGAGATCTTTCAATTCGAGGGTGTACTTTTGGTTGAAACGGAGCGCGTCTTTGGGTTGCAGAAACACCTCGGTAACCCAGTCGCTTTCTTCCAACTCGAGCAAGTCACCGTCCAAAATGGCGAGTTCAATGTTGCGCTCCTGTTCATCGATGAGGGTGATGTTGCCGGCGGAGAGGTGGCGCACGGACTCAGAGAACTGAATGTGAATCGGTTCGGTGGGGAAGACATTGTCCTGATCTGGAAAGGGATCGATGCTGAGGACGAGCGGTGGATTAACGGGGTCGTTGAGGGTTTCGGCGACAGCGTCACGCACCAAGATGGTGCGCTTGAAACTTTGCGAGGGATAAACAGCCCCATCTTCGGGGAACACCAGCACCTCGGTCTGCAGAAAGGGGCCGGTGGGCGGCACACCAAACCATTCGAGCTTCAAGTTGTAGGGGTCTTTAGCTTGGCTGGTTTGCTGATCGACCTCAATCGGCGCCAACCCGGATACGTTAAAAACGAACCGGCTGATTTCGGTGTCCGAGGAGACTTCGAGCTGCAGGCCACGTTCCATGACGGGCTGTTCAGGGTCTTGGGGTGGAGCGGGTCGCTCGAAATAACCGTTGCGGCGCAGGATGTTGGTTTCGGTTTCGAGCACAACGATTTCGGCGCCTTCTTGGTCGGCGACGCGTTCAATGACGGACCATTTGAGATTGATGTTGGCTTGGTTCGGGTTTTGACCGGGTTCGAGCCAGCGGAAAGCTAGGTCAAAGTGCGGCCCGGAAACAGCGCCGGCATTGCGCACCTCACCGGTGAACGGATCCGTGCCGACGAGACTGCCACCCTGAGCGCCGTGGGCTGAGTAAGGGACATTGGCGCGGCCGCTGAGATCAGTGGTACCGCGATAGTTGTAGGACACGCCGGCGCCGGTACGGATCATGTCGTAGACGGCGGCGCCGTAAATGGGCTCGGGATGGCTGAGGCCTTGCAAAGCGGCGTTGGCATGGCTCTCGAACCAGCCGGGAGTGATACCGCGCTGGGCCAAGGTGTAGAGATCGGCGGGGTTGCCGCTGTAGTTGACGGCCTGCTCACGCAAGGAGTGGACGAAATGAGCCGAGTATTGGTAATCGAGCATGATCGCCAGCGTGCTTTGGGCGAGGGCAAGTGAGAAGGCGCCAAAAGTAACAACGCCGACAACGCCGGTTTTGCTACTGGTGCCGGTGTCGGTGATATCGGTTTGAGCGAGCACGGTGGCGATGTTGTGGCGACCGGTAATTTCGGGTTCGAAGGGGTTAAGTGGAGCGATGACGTCGTGTTCAACGCGAATCAAACCGAGGTTTCCGGCGGGCACTTCGTTCTGAACGTCTTTTTCGTAGCGGAGTTCCAAATGGAAGGGGCCACCGCCGTCGACAATGTCGACCTGGAAGGCGTCGAGTGGCTGGTGTTCGGTGTCGGCTAAGGCGGGCACGGCGTTGCGCCGGGTTAGGGCGTCGGCGAGAGGAAGTTCGCTGAAACGAACCTCGCGACCGAGCCCTTCGCGGCCGGCACGTACGTGCAGCACGGCACCGCCGGCCAGAGTCAAACGCGTGTCGGACAAGCCGAGTTTCACTTGATTGGGGCCGGTGAGCACGGTGTCGAGCAAGCGGCGGTGTTCGACACCGTCAGGCGTGGTGACGGTGACGGCGAAGGTATCGCCGGCGGCGCCGCTCAATGGCAGGGTGAAGCCGCCGCGCAGCAAAGTGTTTTGCCAACTATCGGCGGTGTTCTGGTTGAGCACCAACAGGCTGGAACGGTGCGGGTAGGAGCCGTCAGGCGCAACCAAACGCAAGGTCCCACTGGTACCGTCCAGGTAAAAAGCGTCTAAATCAAGGGGCGTCGCCAAGGTGCGGCTTTGGGTGGCAAAAGGAAAAACATAATCACGATCCAAGCTGGTACCCAAACTGTTTTGCAGGGTTTTGTCCAGGTATAAGGTGTAGTCGCGGTCGGGTTGCAGACCGTTAACGTGGACCTGGAGTTGGAACGAGGCGGGGGCGTAAATGAGTTTGATCGGTAAATCGGAGGCGCCGTCGGAGACGCGGACCGCGGTACGCCATTGGCTTTCATCCGGCACAAGGGCGCGATTGAAATTGAGGCGGAGAATTTGCCAGACGGGCACCAGCAACGGTCGGGTTTCCGGTTCAAGGCCGACCAGCGTGAATTCGGGTTGGTTAAGGGCAATGGCGACATTCTCGCGCAGGGGGCTGCCAAGGGTGGTGTCTAGGTCAACCGCGCCGCGTCGTTCGGTGGCCGCCTGGTGGGCGCTGATGGTTTGTGGGGTATCCCGCTGTAACACGACAAAACGGTAGCGACCGTCGGGACCGGCACGGCCGAACCACGGATGCAAGGCGCCGGCGATGAGGGTCTCCGGTGCGGGCGCGCCGGCAAAGGAAGCGGTTCCCCGCACCTCGGTGACGGCTTCCGGCAGCGAGACGAGGGCGTAATTACCCGATTCGGTCATGTCGGTTTGCGCCGTATCGTTGCGCCAGGCGCCGTTTTGATAATCCAAGACGGCGGCGACCAGCCAACGGCCACTTTGGTAACGCAGCAACACAAGACCGCCGGCGTCGGGATGGTCGCAGGCCATGGCGGGCGCCTGATCGAGGACGCGGCTAAAATCGGCCTGGAACATAGACAACACGACGGCGCCCGGCGTCAGCGGTAGGGTTGTGCCGAAATCGGCGCGTAGCTGCACGGCTCTTGGGCCGGCGGCGCCAAGGGTTTGCGGCCCAAAATCGAAGCGTAAACGCTCGAGTTCAATAATTTGGCTATAAGCGTAATCTTCGCGGTGCGGCTCGCCCTCGCGTGGGAAAAATTTCGCGGATGCTTGGCGCATGGTGGTGGCCGAAACGGCGGTTCGCATTTTGAATTCAAGCACGGCTTCGGCCTTACCTGCGCCGGGAAAACGGTAAAGGAGGGCGTCCAAAGGATACGTGGGCCGCTCAAAACGACCATCATACGTGAGCCCGCTTTCTTTGGTGAGAATGACGGCATGGCTGCCGGACGGAAAATCGCCGACAGCGCTCAAGGTCACGGTGGTGGTAGATTTGGCGCGAATAGAAACCTGCTGGGGATCGGTTTCCACCTTACGGAAATCGGAGAGCGTGGTAGAAAACAGATTGACGCGCTGCAGGAGGTCGCCGACAGCGGGGGCGAGCACGCCGACATCGGGCGTAGCGACGAGCCAATTACCGGCCGGCGCGTCGGCAATATCGATGTTGACACGCGTACCGGCGGCGGTAAAGGTTTGCACCACACGCCAAGCAGCGTCCTCTTGCTGCAGCAAAACCAGCGGGGTCGCGGTCGGCAAGTTATGCGTCAAACGCAGCTCGCCGAGGATACGGCCATTGCCCTGCATGCCAAGTAGTGAAAAACCCTGCAGTGGCGACCAGCCAAGTGGCAACCGAGCGGGCAAGGCCTGGGCACCAAAGACTTGCGCCTGCACACTACCGGTATAGCCGGACAAAGTCAGGGCAACGCCAGGCAAGTTAACGGGCAAGGACAACGATTGCGCGGCGGACCGGGGTGTCAATCGCAAGTCCAGAAACCGTAATCCACCGCCACGCGGCACGCTACCGGCACGGTGACACGGCAGGTAGGCGGGGTCGTTGATGTGCGCCGTCACCGGTGCACCACCAAGGAAGGCGGTAAAGCGGCCGTCGGCATCGCTGGTGACCATCTGAGCACCGGTCGAGGTCACCAAATTGACGGTCACGCCGGCGAGCGGATGGCTGTCGACATCGTTGAGGACTTGGCCGGTTACGTAGAGCGGGAAGTCAATGGCAATGGTTTCACGGCGTTCGTGTTCGTTGCCATAGCGATCACGGGCGCGGTAGACGACCGGAATCTCGGTGCGGTCGTCGTTGTGTTGGAAGCTTTGGCTAAAGGAAGCGCCGTCTTGCGCTTCGAAAACCAGGTTACCGGCAACAGACAATGACTGCGCGACAATGTCTTCCGGCGTCTCCGGCGCGACGGCCACTTGATAAGACGCAAAAGCAGCGGAACGTTCGGGAAAGGTCAAGTTCACAACAGAGGGCGTGGCGCGATGGTACACGGTCACCACGACCTCGCGCTGGTTGCCGGCGGCGTCGGTGAGTTGGTAGGTAAAGTCGTTACGGCCTTCAGTCAGCGGCAGGTCGCGATCAAAAAACTGAAAGCGCTGCATCGGCACATCATTGCCGTCGCGGTTTAACTGCAGGGGTTCAGCGACGTTATCACCGACACGACCGATGACGGTCACCGTATCTCGATGGGTGTAATGGGGCAAGGTCGGCTGATCGATGCTAAGGCTGGGCGCGGTTTGATCGTAGATCAGGGTGTGCTTAAAGGTGCGCGTCGCGCGGGTGGCATGGCTCGCGCGAAACAACAGGCTGTTCTCGCCTTCGACCAGGGCCACGTTCAGGCTAAAGGTACCGTCGCCGTTGAGCGTGACGGGGTTGCCGTTGAGCAGAAGCACAGCGTCGGCGGGATTCACCGTCCCGGCCAAAACGGCGCCGGCCGAGGTCTGAATCCGTTGGTAGGGCTGCAAAGTGAGGTCAATGACCTCCTGCGCCATCAGGTGAAAACCAGACACAAAAGCCCATAGGAAGCACACAAAGAACCGCATAAAGGTCTCCCAAAAGGTAACGTACATTTTACAAAAACAAAGAAGATGTGTCAGCCGAGACGGCTTGAGATAAAGAACGGACGACAAATAAAAAAGGCCGGAACAGATA
>JAUIFE010000037.1 GCA_030429565.1 Holophagae bacterium
TCCACACCGCCATGCGCGGCCGATCACCTGATCCGGGACGCCCTGATGGTTCATCCACACCGCCATGCGCGGCCGATCACCTGATCCGGGACGCCCTGATGGTTCATCCACACCGCCATGCGCGGCCGATCACCTGATCCGGGACGCCCTGACGGGGCGTCCACACCGCAATCCTTGGACCACCATTAATTTGAATGTTCGCCGTGAGGCGAACCACCTCCAGTAGCCCCAACGGGGCGACACATAACAGCCCAGGGTTTTAACCCTGGGTCTCTGGGGTTCCCGAAAAGCCGGCGCCAAAGGTGCCGCACAAAATCTCAACCGACCGCCATCAACCCGCATGGCACAACCAACGCAAAACGCAACCATGTAAACGGGAACCCGATCAACTGGTGTCAACGCGATCATCGCCCAGGGTCCCCACCAAATACCCCCACCGGGTGTGTCAAAATTCACTAAGGCATCAATAATAAAACGGCCGGCGTCACGTGGGTACAACGGATAAGGACCAACCGAAATGCACGGCGGCTCAGCGCCCCAACGGGGCGCCACATAACAGCCTGGGCTGAGAAACAGGGCAAAACCAGCGCCCTGAAGGGGCGCCACAAAATGCCCCGTTCAATCCCAAAGATATTGTTCATCTACATGAATTTGGTAGCGTTTCAAAAATGCGCGGAATTCATCCTGAAAACTAACCGTCGCGTGGTGTTCTTCCTGGGTGGCAATGTAATGATGAACGTCTTCCAAATGGGTTGGGCTCACGCTGAATGCGCCATACCCTAATTGCCAATAAAAATAGGCAAAATTAGGACGTTTTTCTTTAATCCATTTGGATGAATCGCCTTTGATGTGCTGAATCAAATCCTTTAATGCGACTTTTTTAGACAAATTACAGAGAATGTGGACATGATCGGCCACACCTCCGACAATCAGGGCGCGAGAATCCATTTTGTTACAGATGCCGGCAAGGTAGGCATGCAAATTTTCTCGTAAGTGTTTGTCTTCCAAGAAGGGCTCCCTATTTTTGGTCGAGAAGATCAGGTGCATCCAGTTTTGGGTCAATGAGTGTGGCATTTTCGGTTCTCCCTATGTGTACCTCTAGGATCGGCAGCCCAACGAAATGGATCATGGCTATTGGGATTTTTGTTTGGATTGAAGATTTTGTGGCGCCCCTTCAGGGCGCTGGGTTCGTCCCATTTCCGAACCCAGGGTTAAAACCCTGGGCTGTTATGTGGCGCCCCGTTGGGGCGCGCTCCGCCGAGCATTTTGGTCAGGCCCTAGCATCTCGGGGTCCCGAACGACAGGCGCCGGAGGTGTCGGTATTAGGAGCGCCGATCATGTCGCAATGCAGGCGGGAACCCCGTGATTGTCGGGTTCCCGTGTGCATGGTTGCGTTTTGCGTTTGTTGTGCAAAGCGGGTTGATGGCGGTCGGTTGAGATTTTGTGCGGCACCTTTGCCGCCGGCGTTTCGGGAACCCCAAAGACCCAGGGTTGGGTCCCGAACGACAGGCGCCGGAGGTGTCGGTATTAGGAGCGCCGATCATGGCGCAATGCAGGCGGGAACCCCGTGAATGTCGGGTTCCCGTATTTTTGGTGACGTTTCGCGTTGATTGTGTCATGCGGGGTTATGGCGGTTGATGGAGATTTTGTGTGGCACCTTTGGCGCCAGGTTTTCGGGAACCCCAGAGACCCAGGGTTAAAACCCTGGGCTGTTATGTGTCGCCCCGTTGGGGCTACTGGACGAGGTTCGCCTCACGGCGAACATTCAAATTAATGGTGGTCCAGACTGGGCGGTGTGGACGCCCCTTCAGGGCGTCCCGGATCAGGTGGTGGTCCAGACTGGGCGGTGTGGACGCCCCGTTAGGGCGTCCCGGTTCAGGTGGTGGTCCAGACTGGGCGGTGTGGACGCCCCGTTAGGGCGTCCCGGATCAGGTCGTGGTCCTAAGAGGGCGGTGTGGGCGCCCCTTCAGGGCGTCCCGGATCAGGTGGTCGTCCTGAGAGCGCGGTGTGGACGCCCCTTCAGGGCGTCCCGGATCAGCGACACAGGCCAAACGGGGTGTTTGCAATGAATGTGAGGCTACGCCGAACCTCACCCTGCGGTGCTGAAGGCACCACACATGACAACCCTGGGTTACCGCCGTCACGTCCTAGGACCGCGTCGTCTGACCGGTGTCGGTCCCCGCCACCTGTCCGACGCCGCTCGCCGGTGCTTGCGTTAATCGCTCCGCGATTTCTTCTGGTTAGGGACCTGAGGCAAGCCGGAAGCCCCGGATGCCCCGCCAGGCGTAGTCCGGGGGGGTGGGGAAGCGGTAGGCCGAACGGCAGTGACGCGCCAAGTTCCAGCAGGACCCGCCACGGTTCACCCGCCGGCTGCCGGCTGCCGGCCCCACCGGATTCACTGTCTCGTCAGGATTGTAGGCACCGTACCAATCGGCGCACCACTCATAAACATTACCGTGCATTTCGTACAATCCCCAGGCGTTGGCAGGCAACGATTTCACCGGAACGGTTTGATTCCGGTTCGCCCCTTTCGGATCGCTGTCAAGGTAGGGATAACCCCCATCAAAATTCACGTGATCGGTAGTAACCGTTTCACCAAACGAAAACGGGGTGGTGGTGCCGGCACGGCAGGCGTATTCCCACTCGGCCTCACGCGGTAACCGCACCGGGAACCCTGGATTTTGCTCATTCCAACGTTTCAGAAAACCATCAACGGCATCAAAGGAAACATTTTCCACCGGCCGCTCGGCACCCTTGAACTCACTGGGATTCCCACCCATCAACGCCGTCCACAGCGCTTGGGTACAGGCTGTATCCGCCAACCAAAACCCAAACGTTAGGGTCACCTCACGCTGCAATTCATAGTTGCTGCGACCAATCTCCCCAACCTCCGAACCCATGCGGAACGAACCTGGCGGGATCCAGCGAAATGTCTGCCCCACCCCGCCCATTTCGACCGTCTGCCAAATGCCGAAACGATCACGCCCATAGGCTGCGGTGCAGGGGTAAGGAAAATCATCGGGTGGGCTGATGCGGTGTTTCACGTCCAAGCGCCGGCCTCCTCACCATCACTGGAACACGGAGTGCGCTTTTGGTGGCGAAAACCCTCGCCTCATCGCGCAAAGCCGCGATCGAACCGACTCGCGCACCCCGGCCCATGTGCTGTTTGCCCCGCCGCACACAAACACGGCGGAGACGGGTGTTGGGTTGGGTCCCGCGACGTTCCACGAAGCAGGAGCTGAGGCAAGCCGGAAGCCCTGGTTGTGCCAGGCGTTGTCCGGGTGGTTGTGGTTGCGGTAGGCCGAACGGCAGTGACGCGCCTTGTTCCAGTAGGACCCGCCACGGTTCACACGCAAGGTGCCGATAACCCAACACCGCAACCATCATACCAACAAGCCCCTATCGCCAAAGGATTGATGTTGCAGCCAGGGTTGGCAATCAGCACCGGCCAAAATCGATGACACAGCGGCAAAACGTTTTTGGGCGCCGGTCGCATGAACCAACCCCTGTGTGACCAGTCGCGCCAACAACCGCCGCGCCCGCGTATAGCGACGCCTGCGCCGGCGGCTCAGACCCAAACCGTTGCGACGCACGCGATAACCACAAAACGTAACGCCCTGCGCGGATCGACCGACCGTACCACCGTGTTTGACCTCAAGGTTCAGGTTGGTAGCGAGCCAGGCCCGTGCCGCCCTTAAAGCGATACGTGCTTGACGAGCATCATGACAAAAAACGATGACATCATCCATATAACGCACGTAACCCCTTAATTTAAAGGTGGGCACAAACCAACGATCAAACGCGCTGAGATAAAAGTTGGCGAAATGCTGCGAGGTGAGCGCGCCTATCGGTAAACCCTTGCCAGGGGCCGTCTCGTGTTGTTCTAAAACGCGTTCGATGTGGGGTTTAACCTGAACTGAGCGATTCGGGTGGATGAAATCGTGCAAATTTTGACGTTTCCTGCGTCACGGTTTGACGCAGGAAACGTCAAGCGTTGGTGCGAAACGTGTTGGAAAAAGCGGACCGGGGCCGCGCACGGCGCGTACTGGCAAGTACGGCGAGCATTTTTACGAGACGTTGTAGCCCAACAGGTTGTGCGATTTCGCCGCCAAGAATCGCTTAGTTCAGGCTTGAACGCGTCGCCTTTTAAACGCTTCCACAAGTATTTCAGCAACGGAGCATGGCTGATTGAAGCAAAGTAGGCGCGGATATCAAAACGCACGAACCACGGCCAACGCTGTAAACCACGACAGACGGCATGGGCGGCACGCAACGCGCCCTTGTTGACACGGCAGGCGTAAACGCCGTCCACCAAACAACGGTCAAGGATCGGGCCGATGTGGTGGATTAAGGCGTGGTGGCAAATGCGGTCGGCAAAGCAAGGCGCCTGAATCACGCGCCGTTTGGGATCGTGAATCACGAAGGTACGCGCCTGGCCATAAGGTGCACGACCGGCAAGCAGGTCGGCGCGCAAACGGTTTAGGTTCCCTGCTAAGGTGTCACACCAGCGGGGTTCTGCCACTGTCGCCGAGGTGGGCGCATCCGAACACCGGCAATCTTGGTGGACGGACCTACGCCGGCGACCGGCAGCTTTTAACGCGAGACGGTCGGTGGGTGACGGCCACTGACAGGAATGGAAGGGTCCTTCAAGAAATCGTCGCACCTCGGGACGTTGACGTTTGCCGCGCGCGGCACGATGGGTGGCCGCCAACAAACAACCGTAGTCGGCGATATCGGCCAGAGTGACCCTCACCGGCCGACTCATGTTGGGTCACCTTGCTCGTCGGTTTCATGACTTGCGTCGAAATGTTCGCGCAAAACCGCGAGCATCGGTTCACCGTAGTCGCGACAGCGCCCTTTGCCAACGCCTTCGATGGTTTGCATTTGGGTCAGATTCACAACGCGTTTTAAGACGAGGGAGGCCAACTGCTGATTGGAAAAAACCGCGTAGGCGGGCACCTTAAGCGAATCAGCCAAAGATTTGCGCACATCGCGAAGCTGGGCAAAAACCCGAAAATCCGCCTCACTCAGCACCTGCTTATAATCAACCCGCGTTTCTTTTTTACCGGCATCCCTGTTATCCGCTCCTGGTAACCACATCACCGCAATCGCCCAAAAAGAATTGGCTCCGTCGGCGACAAAGTGGCGGTCCACGGACAGAATCCGACGGCCGGCGAGAAAACGGTTGAGACCATCGGCACCATTGGCATCATGGGTTGGTATTTGGAAAAACTGCATTTTCATAAGGTATCCTTCGTGATCCGCGTCGTCTGACCGGTGTCGGTCCCCGCCACCTGTCCGACGCCGCTTACCGGTGCTGGCCTTAATCGCTCCGCGATTTCTTCTGGTTAGGGACCTGAGGCAAGCCGGAAACCCCCGCTTAACCAAATGCCGTGGCGGCGGGAGGCCGAACGGCAGAGCCGCGCCTTGTCCAGGAAGGACCCGCCACGGAGCACACCCAATGGGCTGGCTGCCGGCCCCTGCGGATTCATGATGTTCTCAGGATCGTAAGCACCATACCGATCGACGCACCACTCCCAAACATTACCGTGCATTCCGTACAATCCCCAAGAGTTGGCCGGCAGCCTTTTCACCGGCATAGGTCTGTCCCGGCTTATCCCTTTTGGATCCGTGTCCAGGTAGGGTTGCGCCCCATCAAAATTAACTTGGTCAGTCGTCACCGTTTCACCAAACGAAAACGGCGTGGTTGTGCCCGCGCGGCAGGCATATTCCCACTCCGCCTCACGCGGTAACCGCACGGTAAACTCCGGATTTTGTTTGTTCCAAAGCTTCAGAAATCCATCAGCTGCATCAAACGAACCCCTATCAACGGGCCGCTCAGCCATCTTGAATTCACTTGGATTATAACCCATCAACGCCGTGAACAGCGCCTGGGTACAGGCTGTATCCGCCAACCAAAACCCTGACGTCAGTGTTATTTCGCGTTGCAACTCATTGTCGCCGCGACCCATCTCCTCAGCCGGCGAACCCATAGTAAACCGACCCGGCGCGATCCACCGAAAAGTCTGCCCCACCCCCGCCGCTTCAACCGTTTGCCAAATGCCGTAACGATCCCGGCCATAGTCTTCGGCGCAAGGGTTAGGAAAAGCATCGGGCGCGCTGATGGGTAGGTCGGTTGCCATGCTTTGCTCCTTATAGTTTGGCAGTGATCATTACAAATTGGTTTTTAGTCCTTGCTGCCAGTTTGTTCAAGTCGGTCACGTTTCGCAATGTCACTCCCTGGCGGCGGGTTTTCCTGGGAACGCGACGTCAATTCAAGGGTCCGCGTCGTCTGACCGGTGTCGGTCCCCGCCACCTGTCCGACGCCGCTCGCCGGTGCTTCCGTTAATCGCTCCGCGATTTCTTCTGGTTAGGGACCTGAGGCAAGCCGGAAGCCCTGGTTGATCCAGGCGTTGCCCGGGAGGATGCGGAAGCGGGCGGCCGAACGGCAGCGACGCGCCCCGTTCCAGTAGGACCCGCCACGGACCACCCGCAAGCCGCCGACTTCAGGCCCCCGCGGGTTCATAGTGTCCTCAGGATCGTAGTCGTCATACCAATCGGCGCACCACTCCCAAACATTACCGTGCATTTCGTACAATCCCCAGGAGTTGGCAGGCAACGATTTCACCGGAACGATTTGATTCCAGTTTTCCCCTTTTGCGTCGTTTTCAAGGTATGGATCATCCCCATCAAAATTCACTTGATCGGTAGTCACCGTTTCACCAAACGAAAACGGCGTGGTGGTGCCGGCCCGGCAGGCGTATTCCCACTCCGCTTCACGCGGTAACCGCACCAAAAACCCTGGATTTTGTTCATTCCAACGTTCTAGAAATCCACCGACCGCATCAAAACTTACCTGTTCTACCGGTCGCTCAGCCCCCTTGTGTTCACTTGGATTATCACCCATCAAGGCCGTCCAGAACGCTTGGGTACAAGTTGTATCCGCCAACCAAAACCCAAACGTCAGGGTCACGTCGCGCTGCAACTCATTGGAGATCCGACCAACCTCCCCAACCGGCGAACCCATGCGAAACGAACCGGGGGGGATCCAGCGAAAGGTCTGCCCCACCCCGGCCACTTCCACCGTCTGCCAAATGCCATAGCGATCCCGACCATAGGCGGCAGTGCAGGGATAAGGAAAATCATCGGGCGGGCTGATGCGTGGGTTGGTTTCCATGGCTTTTTCCTATCCTTTTGCTGTGATCGTTAAACGATGGATTGTTGCCCTCGGCCTCAGTTCGTGCCAAGCGGTCACGTTTCACAATGTCACTCCCTGGCGGCGGGTTTCCCTGGGAACGCGACGTCAATCCCTGGGTCCGCGTCGTCTGACAGGTGTCGGTCCCCGCCACCGGTCCGACGCCGCTAACCGGTGCTTGCGTTAATCGCGCCGCGATTTCTTCTGGTTAGGGACCTGAGGCAACCCGGAAGCCCTGGTTGCGCCAGGCGAAGCCCGGGAGGAGGTGGCCGCGGTAGGCCGAACGGCAGGGACGCGCCCCGTTCCAGTCGGACCCGCCACGGAACACCCGCAACGTGCCCTCAGGCCCGCATGGATCAACCGCGACAGCGGCAGTGTAGGCACGCAAGCCGTCGTCACACCATTCCCAAACATTTCCGTGCATTTGGTATAAACCCCAAGCATTGGGGAGGAAAGAAAACACAGGAACCGTCTGGTCGCCGGCGAAATTGGCTTGTACTTTGGTGAGTTGGTCGCCGCTGGAAAATGCGGTTTCAGTGCCGGCGCGGCAGGCATATTCCCATTCCGCTTCGCGCGGCAAACGGAATAGTTCGGTACCCAAGGTTTGGTTGAGTTTTTGAATGAAAGCAACAGTGGCACGCCAGGAGACGTTTTCCACCGGCCGATCCAAGCCCGAATAATCACTTGGGTTTTCGTTTTCCAACGCCACCCACAATGCCTGGCTACAAGCCGTATCGGCCAGCCAAAAGGGTCGGGTGAGCCACACGGGGTGTTTGGGCTGTTCATAGTGGTCACTACCCTCCGCCACATCGCTGCCCATGTTAAAGATCCCGGCTTCGATCCAGCGCATGCGTTGGGTTACGCCCTTGACCTCAAACTCGGCCCAAACACCGTAACCATCCAAGCCCAGCCGGGTCGCCCATTGCGGCGGTGGGAAATTTTCCCCATCCAAAGCTTCATACAGGCGCGCATCAACCCAAGCCCCCTTGATACGGTGGTAAACCGAGCCGTCGGGCAGGGTTTGGCTCCCCGGTGCCAGCCAACGCAAGGTCCGCCGGTCGTAGGTTTCATTCAAGGTAAGTGTCAAACCACCTTCAGCAAAAGCCATACTCTCCGCTTCCTCCGGAATCGGTAGCGATTTTAAGGTCACGATCTCGCGTTCGGTACGCAGAATTAGCTGATCACTGCGATGGCTGGTAACGGGGATAACAGCATCTTGAGATAAAGGTTGCCGCGCTAACAAGGAAGCCTCGGCGCCGGCAAGCACATGCGGCAAACCGGTTTCGATTTCCGCGATTTTCATCGACGCATGAAACCCATTTGGCAATGTTGCGGGATCATCTAAGCGTTCGAGCTGTAAGGTCGCGTGGCGATAAAACAAACCGTAGCGCCGTTTTGGTTCAGTGAGAAGGTCATCCATAACACCAACAAACGCCTCTGCGCCGGCCGGGTACGCCGGATGGCGCAACCTTGGCAAAAGGCGCCGCTTGTGGGCAAGCAACCGCAACACCACATCGTCACTCGTCCACAGCGCGCTGTTTTGATAGTAGCGCTCTTCGAAACGGTTGATGTAACGCGCCACGTCCTCGTTGTTTTGTTCGCGCATCATCTGCTCAAGTTGTTTAAAAAAAGCAAGGTCGGGTTTGTCACGCCAACCACACTGCATCGGGAACAAGGCCGCCTCTTCGCCGGCTAGGACAGGGTTCATCGTCAGGTGCCGGGCTGAAATTAAAGCCCATGCGCGCACTAACAGTTCTTGAGTAAGCTTATCGTTGCGGCGTGATCGCCAGTAGCGCCGATATACGACCAACGCTTCGCTGTGAACGCGAACCAGGGTGCGGCCGACGGAAACGTGCTCATGTTGCAACACCAGGCTTTCCAAACCAAGACCATGGGTTTCAGCCGGCAACAAAGCCGCAAATTGGCGAAGCATGGAAAAAGAACACTGAACGGTTAAAGAAACCAAACCCAGCAGCGTAACTAAGGCCTGCTGTTGGATCGTTTTCAGCGTTTTTACCGACGCTTCCGGCGGCGTCAGCCAGGGAAAAATGCGATCATCAGGTCCCGTGAGCAGTGTTGCCCAAGGCGTGTCGGGTGCAGGGATTAGCGGTAAAGCCGGTTGCAACGCTACCAAACGCGCACCTTCATCAGCCCAGCGCGTCCCCCATGCGTTCCAACGGTTTCGCGCCCGCTCGCCCATAAACAGCGACCCCAAATCACTCAGTGCCAACACCAGGGTTTCGGGATGAACCTGAAAAGGTTCCATTCTTAACAAACCACGCGGGCGCCACGCGAAAAGTTGATTCTCTTTGGTTATTAGGTTGTACCCGATGCGCAGACGCGCTTGGCCCAATAGGGATTGTAGGGCTTTGGCGCATTTCCAGAATTCAGCGACATAGGGCCGAAGATGATCACTGCCGTCGACGACAACCACCACATCACGGGGCCAAGCAGTAAAGGGCACCCGTGGCAAATGGCGCACAATGTCGCCTCGTGCCAAACGTTCCACCAAAACCCGACTGTCTAGGCGGCGACTCGGTTCACCACGCCCGACGAAGTGGCGCAGGTCACTGTCGAGACGTTGCCGGGGAAAGAAACAGTTGTCCGGCGGTGGAACCACGTCCTGTGACACAGGAGGCATGACGGCTTGTGCGTCATCTTCGCTTGTGTTCGGTGCGCCATCAGGCATGATTTGCCATTGAATCGGTTCGCGCCGAACCACGACCCAAAAGGTTAAATCCCAGAAGGTTGGCACGTCCAAAGCAGTTGTCGCCGACATGGATGGTGCCGGCCCGGGATCAATGACAACGTCCGGCTCATTTATCGACGCCTGCCTCATGGGGTCTGTACCCGCCCGCTCCGGCGCGGAAAAACCGGCAAACGCCGCCATTTGAGCGCCGACATCCGGTCCGAACTGGTCGAGCAAGAGGATTAAATCACCCAGACCAACCGCGTGGTTCAAACGAACGCGACTCACGTGGCGACCTGTTGGCTTTTGTTGAAGGCAAAGTCGGCAATTTGTTGCAGTTTTTCACGTTGAACATCTTCATCCGCCGCGAGCCTTGTTAACGCGCGCATCAAATCGAGGAATTCACCGAGCCCGGGTTTGGTTTGTTGCCGCTGTTTCACACTTTGACGGATGGACCACAGCCGATCAGCGGCCAAAGCGGCAACGTCGGGGTAATAATTCTTCCGTTCCCCAAAATGGGCGGTGGCCCGTTTTAGCAACCAGGTTTTAAAGGCTTCCGCCGTGGTTGGCACGTTGATGTTGTAAACGAAACAGCGCCGAAGAAATGCCTGCGGTAAATCCCGTTCGCGGTTGGTGGTAATGATCACCAGCGAACGTTGCTGGTCGGGGGAAACATGACCCTGGGCCAAGTAAGGAATTGAGAAACTACCGTTATCGAGAACTTCCAAAAGGCCGTTGGGGAGATCGACGTTGGCTTTGTCAATTTCGTCAATCAACAGCACCCGACCGTCGGGATGATCGGGCAAACGATTGAGCCGTTCGTTTGCGGCCTTATCCTGTGTCGCCAAGTGATTCGCAATCGGTTGGACCGATTTAACACCATTGTCACAATCCTCGAACTGTTGCTTGGCCGACACCCAGTTAACCGCCCACCACAGTGGACCTGGCGCTAAAAATCGGGTGGGGTTTAATGAATGGGTTACCGTCGTCTCGGCAGATTGGCCAACCTCGGCTTTACCAGCGGCCGCATAAACGGCAGCGGTAGCTCCGGCATAAGCAGCCTTGGCCGTAAGCAACTGTGCGGAACCTAAACGCGCGACGGCGTCAAAGTGCCACTGCAAGTCGGTGCATTCACTGCGGTGGTGGATCACGGTGGGAATAAACACCCACTGTTGCGCCTGGGCGACAGCGCGCGCCAGTTGGCTTTTTCCACAGCCAGGTTCGCCCTGGATAAGCAGCGGCCGGCCGGCGGCCCATGCAGCTTGCACCGCCCAGATCGATTCCTGGTCAAACAGATGGTCGCTCTTTGGCCAAGTGCCCATGGGCTCTAGCGTCAAGGGTTTCCCGGGGTCAAGGTGATTCAGAATCGGTGGATGCAACAGGCACCTCCTCGAAATGTAATTCCATTAAAAATTCGATAAGTCTCAGTGCATAGCTGCCTGGATTGGTGCGCAAGACGTGATGGTCCTGCAATGACCCGTCATCTTGGTAAATGGATAATTGGGGCAATATTTCTTTAACCAAACAAAGGGTTTGGTAATCGTAGCGACCACTCACTAAATCAAATAAAACAAAAGGAATAACCCTTTGTTCTTCCCGTAAATCTTCAAATACCTCTTGAAATTCTGCACGTACGGTTTCCATGTCTCGATCACTCATCCCTTCCTTGCACCAGGTGGGTTCCGTCTTCTCCCAGCAGGCTGAGGGATCCCGCATCTGAAACAAACAGTGAAGTAACTCATCAACAGCGGCATACCGCTCTTGCGTTTTGGTCACGATACCCTCTGCCGTTTTAAAGAACTGGGAGGTCAGCAAACCGTTCGAAACATGAACCAGGGCGAAGGAATTTTCAGGTTGCGTCACGGACAACTGCAAACTCACCTGATGCGCAGCGGCATGAAGCAAAGCCGCCTTAATCCCGTAAATTTGCTTGGTTGGTGATACTTGAAAACTGTCGGGATCACAGGCTTTGTCTTCATCGTGGATTTCCAACTGATCGAGCAACTGCTGCCAATGATCATCCAAATCGTGCAGCATCAACAGGGGCACCAGTTGCAGCCAAACCTCACGCTGATCCGGCCGTTGGGCGCCGTCTTTTTTGACTTGTTTGAAAACCTGATGGCAGAATTTAAATTGTTTTTGCAGGGGTAACGCGAGTAGGGTTCGGGTGAGTGCTCCACCTTCTGCGGTTGTGGCGAAACCCCTGTTTGGTAAGGTTTCGGCAAGCTTCGCCCTTGTTTCAGGGAAAAGATCTTTAATAGCAGCCTGGATCTGTTTTAAGTTTTCTCGGCGTCGCCTTGATTCGTTTGAAAAAAATGAATGGGTTGTTGTTGAACAACTTGGCTGGTGGTTGATATGACACTCGCCCGGCATCTTGGCTTTTACCGCCGGGTCGGCAGGCAAAAACCCTGCGGCCTGGATTAGTTCAGCGTGTGTTGCCCATTCGTTTTGGCGCAACTTCTCAAAGTCAAGAGGCTGATAGGGATCGCCGACTTCGGTGAACGATTCTTTAATAAAACCAACCAAACCACCCTCGGCAAAGCAGGGCATGCCGGTAAATTGCCGCCAAAGCCGACCCGGAAAAGCTATAGAGTGTGCGTGACCAACCACACAGGCAACACCGGCTTCACCACAGGCAAAGGAACCCTCTATGATTTCTACTGGTTCACAGGTGCCGGGATTATCAGAGAAGGCGTAACATTTGAATGGGACACGTGCGTTTTCGCGGTTTTCTAAGGTTACCCAATGGGTTGCTTCCTCCCTGGTGAAAGGAACGTTTTCCGAAAATTGAAGCAGTAAGGCTGATGGGTTTGACGTTTGGTGCGGTTCTATGATGGGAACACAGGTCCAGTCTTTTTCGCCGCCTAATTGAAAGGCCGCTGAAAAAGATCCAGATGCACCTAACTTAGCGCAGCTGGTTGTCAGAAGGTGTTGGTCAGAGACGGCATAAGCGGTGGCCAGAATGTTGCCTTGGTTGGGCAGGCAGTCAGTCCCGGTTTGTCGGAAGATCAGAGCGAGCCGTTCGGGTACGAAACCAGACGCGGTATTCACACAGAAGCCCGATCCTGCTGAAGGTGGCACCGCGTTTCCAGCGAGTGACGCCAACAACTGGTTGGTTTCCCGCTGGTTTTGTTCTAATCCTGTTACCTTGCCCAAAATCTCGGACCGTTCACGATGGGCAAAATAATCGCGGACCCAGTCGGGTTGGCCCTGGATGAGAATGTGGTACTGATTCCGAGCGTCTGCCTTGACCTGAACCAAGCAGGCCTTAAAGTTGGCTTCATTTGTGTCCAAAATACAGGGCCACAGAACCCTTTTGAGCTGATCTTCCAAAAGATTGTAAGCCGGATAAAATAGTTCACCTTCCTGGTTTACCTGGTAAAGCAGCTCTGCAGTGATTTCTTGACGAGTCTCTTGATTATTGGGATCGAGGTTTTCGAAAGAAAACCAGGACGCGTCGACGTGCTTATCAACAGCATTCAGAAACGCACTGTGGAGGGCCGTAGACGCAGCAGCAGCAATGCTTTCCGCAATGCAATCTTCCGATTTAATCGTTTCGACCAATTGGGTGATTGTCTTGGCACTAACAGCCATCAGTTTCGAGACCATCGACAATGGAATGCCCACCTGAGGGGCGACGACGGAAACAACCGAACCGGTTGTGGCTGCGATATTCGCGACCGTGGCTGAGCCCTGAAAAAAGCCTTTGACACGTTCATGGGTCAATATTTTCCGAATCGAAGCCACTGGTGCACCTGCTCCACCCAATGCAAAAGCTGCCCAACAGCGAACCCATGTCTGAACAAGATCCTTGTCCGCGCAGAGGGTCGCGTTGTGTTGCCTGGCATCGAAGAGTCGAGGTCAGAATCTCAGCGAAAACCGCATTTGGGTGATTTAGTTTTTTGGAAGGTCACCCATGAATGCGTATTTCCCAGAGAAATGGGCCCATTTTTTTCGTAAAAGGTTAATTTTCCTCTGCGGCTGTTTCGAAATAGACGATTGGAACAAGTTCTGATCGCGGTGTGATAGGTTGGCCTTACCCTATCTTGGAGGTGAGCCGTGGCTTTACCATTTTTCAAGTACCACCCTGATCCGGTGGCGACAGGGAGTGTCGAAGCCTGCGATGGCCGCTGTGATTGTTGCGGAGAATCAAACGGGTTTTTGTACTGCTCCAGTTTTTACTGCGCAGAGGAGATCGAACCCCAAATATGCCCGATGTGTATTGCCGACGGGTCGGCGGCTGAAAAATGGGACGGCATGTTTAACGACGATTTCCCTTTGTCCGAGGCCGGCATCTCGGCGGCGATCATTGCGGAGGTCGGCCAACGTACGCCTGGGTTTAGCTCGTGGCAGCAAGAACGCTGGGAAACGCATTGCGGGGATGCCTGTGCCTTTTATGGCGATGCGCCTGTCGCCGAGGTTAAAGCGCTTCGCGGCGAAGCCCTCGATGATTTTTTGCGGCGAGAAGGCCTCGACAAAGCCGGTTGGTCGATGATTCAGCGTCATTATCAGCCTGGTGGCAATCCCTGTATTTTTAAGTTTGTGTGTTTGCATTGCCACATTGTGATTTACCAGATTGATGGGACTTGATGCCGGTTTGCCCTGCGCTTATATTGCTTGGGACATGTGGCCAAACGGCTCTGGTGCGTGCCGGCGTCGCTTTCGCCGGTTGGCAATCGAGCCGGCTTGGCGGCCTTCGTGATAAGCTGCCGCTCAAGTTGTTGCGCCGGCGAGGTGGCTTTGATCCAAGATTGGAATGATTTGCGGTACTTCATCGTGCTCGCCAAGCACTGTCGGCTTGCGCCGGCGGCGGCCGAATTGGGCGTTAGCGTTTCGACGCTGTTTCGCCGCCTCAACCGTTTCGAGGAAGACTTGGCGACGCGTTTGTTTGATCGCCATGCGGCGGGCTACCAACTCACCAGCGCGGGCGAACTGTTGCAGGCCGAGGCCGAACAAATGCACGGCTTGGTCGACCGCCTCAACCTGACACTGGCCGCGCAAGACTACCAGCCGGCGGGACGCGTTCGCGTGACCACAACGGAATCCATCGCCACCTTTCTCCTGGCACCGCTGCTCCCTGGCTTTCACCAACAGTATCCGCACATCGAAATCGAACTGGCGGTGGATGTGCGCCTGCAAGATCTCTCGCGTTACGAGGCCGATATCGCCATCCGATCAGCACCGGCCCCACCCGAAAGCTTGATCGGCCGGCGCTGGTGCCAACCGGTTTGGCGGCTTTACGGCACGGCCGAGCTGTTAGCCCGTCACCCTGCAGTTCGAATGCTTGCCGATGTGGCTTCGCTGCCACTGATTACGCCGGTCGATGTGCTGGCCCGCAACAGCGTGGTACGCGCTTTCCTCGCCAAAATCGGCGATGGCAAACACAGCGCCTTTTACACGAACAACCTCAATCAATGCCTTCACTTAGCGCTGCGCCATGTGGGCTTGGCCTACCTGCCGGCGTACATGGTCGCGGCTTACCCCGAGTTGGTCGCCCTCGACCTGCCCGAGCTCGATCAACCCACGACGATTTGGCTGCTCATGCACGCGGACCTGGCGCCCTTGGTTCGCAACCGCTTGTTTGTCGATTACCTGTTTGCCCAGGGTCCACCGATGCGCGCAAAGCCGACTTAATCACGACCCTTTTCCATATCTGCAAAAACCTCTTGCACGATCGCCTATTCTTTTTCGTTTTTCGAAAACTTAAGATTGCGGCATCACAACACTTCGCAGGAGGACATCATGAAAATTATCGTGGTCGGTGCCAACGGCACCATTGGTCAAGCAGTCGTCAATGCCCTGGAAACACGCCATGAGGTGGTCAAGGTCGGCCGTAACCGCGGCGACTTGACGGTCGACATGACATCACCGGAATCAATCACGGCCTTTTACGAACGCGTCGGTGCCTTCGACGCCTTGGCGGTGGTCGCAGGCGAGGTCCACTTCGGTCCGCTCAACAGCTTAACCGCGGCCGACTTACAGGTGGGCCTGCAAAGCAAATTAATGGGCCAAGTCAACCTGGTGCTGCAAGGCCTGGAGAATATTAACGACGGCGGCTCCTTCACGCTGATCAGCGGCGTGCTGGCGGACGACCCCATCGCCTACGGTACGGCGGCGACGATGACCAACGCGGCGGTTGAAGGATTTGTGCGCGGCGCGGCGGTTGAAATGCCGCGCGGGGTTCGCCTTAATGCGGTCAGCCCAACCATTGTGACGGAATCCCTGGACAGTTACGGGCCTTACTTCTTGGGTTGGGATCCGGTGCCGGCGGCGAAAGCGGCGCTGGGTTTTGTGCGCAGTATTGAGGGTCTGGCGACGGGCCGCGTGTTCTCGATCAAAGGCGTGGTCTAAGCCCGCAACGGAAAAGCCCGGAAACGACGGCGTGTCGGCCGTGGTTTCCGGGCGCTTACTTTATTTAGAGATTGCTGTTCAAGGTGTAGGTGCCGCTCCAAGAAGCGCGACCGAGGATGAGGCCTTCCATTTTGCTGAGGGCGTCGTGGCCGTTGAAGTTGCCTTCGAGCTCGAGGCTCTCGACGCTGAGCGCATAAATGGTGAACACGTAACGGTGAATCAGGCAGTCGTTCCACGGCGGGCAGGGACCATCGTAGCCACCGTAAAAACCTTCCATATCGGCATCGCCCTTAAACCAGCCGGTATAGTCATTAATACCGGTGATGCCGTAGGCTTTTTTGCCAGGCTCTTTACCACGCGCGGTAACCGCACTGGAGTCTTCGCCCTCGGCGATTTCGGTGCGATCGGCGGGAATGTCGACCACGACCCAGTGGAAAAAATCAACGCGCGGCAGATCGTAGGCGACGGTTTTGCCTTCCTGGTTGACGTTATCACCAACGCTGGGCACATCAGGATCGTGACAAATCAAGGCGAACGACTTGGTGCCGGCGGGGGCGTCACCCCAGGTGACCTTGGGGTTGCGATTGGATGAGAGGGTGACATGGGTTTTCTCATCGGGGACACAAAAGGCAAATTCGCCGGGGATCGGCTCATGATCGTTGAACGATTCAATATGAATTTTCATCATGAAATCCTTTGATTGTGATTTGAGGTTACAGCGAGTATTTAAGCAAAGGCGCGCCCAAAGGGCGACCGAAAAGCGCAGGTCCAACGCCAAAGCCGACGCCGGTGCGATGCGAGCCCGACACAGGGCGATTTCGCCGACAAACAGCGCCCAGGACAAGCGGGGCCATGGAAGCTGAACCCTAAGAAATCGGCATATCGGTTTTGGGTTTTTCGAAGCGCTTGAAGAGGTAGCCAACGGCATCGCTCAAGCTGAGGTAGGCCACGCCTAAACGGTGATTTGCGACGGAGATGCGGTAAATCGCGGCCCAGTGCCGGTACATGGCGCGGTAGGTTTGCCAAAAGTTCACCTTGGGATCGAAAACGTGGAGCGGCACGCTGGCGGTGCCGTTGAGCTCGAGCACTTTCAAACCGCGTCCATCGACCAAACTGCTCGGCGCGGTGGCTTTCACATCGAAGCGACCGAGAAAAAAGCCGTCAATCGGCGCGACCAACTGATCAAAGAAAGCGGTCACTTCGGGCGTTATCAGCTCATGGGCATCCCAGAAGCGCGCGCCGTGGGCTTGCTGCGCAACATGGTCGAGCACGACAACCGCGGCGGCGGCGGGCACCCGCGCAAGCAGCGCGGCGGGCAAGCGGTCAATGGTGGCGCGGAAGCGCTGGTGGGCGGGATCGGCCAGCGACAGTTGCCGCACGCTACGGCGGCCGTCCCCAACCACGGACAACAGCGTCTTCACACTGAGCGAGGTGATTGTCCCACGGCTTTCTCCCGGCAACCGTTGATACAACACGCCGTATTCGAAAGGCGTGTCGATCCATTCTTGCAGGAGGACGGGCTCGCGGTTGGCGCGCACGGCGGCTTCGAGCTGATCGAAGTCGGTGACCCGCACGACGAGGCTGCCGCGTTCGCCCTTGTCGGGTTTCACAATCAGCGGCAACTGCAAGCCGCTTTCACGGCAAACGGATTCGAGTGTGGCGCGCGGCGTATCGGGATCGACACGGGCGGTCACGGGCAAGAAACGCGGATCGAGTCGGCGCAAAACGTGGGTTTTGGAGGGCCGGTCGCTGCCGCCGTTGTGGTGAATAATGGGATTACAAGCGCCGTAAAAAAAGGGCGAGCGCGCTTTGAGACTGAGCCAAGCGATGTAGGGCACGGTCGGCAGGTGAAAAAACCAAAACGGAAGGCGATGCCAGGTAAATAACTTCTTTAACATCCGAGCTTTATTCCACTGAATGCAAGATAAGGGCGTGCGCGGCACCATCGCAGTTTACACCGTCCGCGCGGCGCCGACCAGCTTTGGTCGACACCTTGGGGCACAAAGCTTAGGTCTTGGTCTCCGGCGTAGGGGTTGGCGGTGCGACGGCGGCGGCTTGTTCGTCGTTGCTTTCGCCGTCTTTGGGGTCGGCGATGTGTCCGCGCAACAGGCGCCAGTCTTCGCGGGCGGCGGCCTGTAAGTCGGGTTCGAGATCGGTTTCATCGACGATTTCGCCGGTCAACACTTCGAGCACATCCTCAAGCGTGACTACGCCGTTAACACCGCTGTACTCATCGAGCACGACGGCAAGGTGTTGACGCGAATTGCGGAAAAGGGTCAAGAGGCGGTCGGCAGGCATACCGGCCGGCACAAAACGCACGTTGGATTCGAAGTTTTCGATGGGTTCACGACCACGGCCTTGCAGAGCGGCGGCCAGCAGTTCGTTTTTAAAGACCACGCCGCTGATATCGTCGGGCACGGAGGCGGCGACCAAAATGCGGGAGTGGGGCGAGGTCAAAATCTTTTCCATGACGTCGTCAAGCACATCGCTTTTGAGCAAGTAGGTTAACTTGGTGCGGGGGGTCATGAGTTCGGCGGCGGTGCGGTCATTCATCTCAAAGACACGCTGAATCATTTCGGATTCGTCTTTTTCAATGACGCCTTCACGCTGGCCAATCTTGGCCATGAGGCGGATTTCGGCTTCGTTGGTAGACTGAACGGCGCCGCCGGGTGACAGCCAGGAAGTCAGTAACTCGAGTAAAAACATGACGGGACGCAACAGCCAGGCGAGGAACAAAACGGGGCGGGCAACCCACAGGGCAATCGGGTTGCAGTAACGCTCACCCAAGGTTTTGGGAATAATTTCAGACAGTAAGATAACCAGGAAGGTCAAAACACCGGAGACAATGCTGCGCCCCAGGTCACTCCACAGGTCAAAAGCAATGGCGGTAACAACCGAGGACCCGACGATGTTGGCAATATTATTGAGGATAACAATCGCGGCAATCGGGCGCGCCATGTTTTCTTGTACTTTGAGCAGCGCCAGCGCATTGGGGGACTTGGACTGAGCAAGTTGGCGTACTTTATTAATAGGGATCGAAAATAAGGCGGCTTCGGAACCAGAACAAAGGGCCGATGCAATCAAAACGATCGCAATCGCCACCGAGAGCGTGATCAATCAATACCTCCAGAGAGAAAAAAGCCCTTGCCGATCGCAAATCAGCGTCGCTTTGTGCAAAAAAGCGCCTGCCGCACGGGGGGTTGCAACGACTTAGCTTTGCAATTTTTCGGCGCGTTGCCAAGCCAAAACTGGGCCTAGCGACGTTTTTATCACGAAAAGCAAAAAGGGCTAAAGCCAAGTGGCACAGGGCATGAGCGAGAAAAACCCAAGCAGCGCACGCCGCAACGCGACAATAACAAAGGCGCGATCACAGGGGCACACCGCCGACCAGGGCGTGGTGCGGCGCCGAATGGGGCCGGCAAAAGCGGCATGTGACGGCGCCGACGTGGCGGGGTGAATGTGGTTCCGTTACCTTGGCAAATGGGTTAAAGTAAGCCATTCCGACACGTATCGGCCGCCACGGCGGCGGCCCCTATCAGCCTAACAACCCTTCAATCCACACGGGTTTCCAACCCTTTCATCGCGACTGACAGGGACGCAGCGACCACTTCGGCGGACGCAGTCCACAACAACCGGTATCTACCGGCGCACGCTTCTACCTAAGAGGTATCGCGTTGTTCTCTCCGAGCCCCTCTCGAACCTATCCCCACCTGCTCGGCCGCTTGTTAGCGGTTTGCCTGTCGGCGATGTGGCCGCTTTTTGGTTGGGGCCGGTTTCAAACGGGGATTCAGTCGCTTAAGTTCGACCACATCTCGATTCGCGAAGGGCTTTCGCAAAGTACGATTTACGACATGGCGCAGGATCCACAGGGATTCCTGTGGTTTGGCACCCAAGACGGCCTCAACCGCTTCGACGGTTATCATTTCCAGACCTACCGGTTTCACCCGGAAAAGGCCGAGACGCTGTCGGACAACGAAATTTCGGCCTTGGCCGACGGCGATCCCGAGTTTTTATGGATCGGCACGCAAAGCGGCGGCCTCAACAGTTTGAGCTATCGCACGGGCCGCATTCAGCGTTTCCGCCATCAAGCAAATAACCCGACGGGCATGCCCTCGGACCGGGTGCTCGACCTGCTCTACCAAAACGAAAGCAGCTTGTGGTTGGCGACCGACAACGGCTTGGCGATGTTTAACCCGATCGCCGGATCTTTCAAAACGTACCGCAATTTAAGCGGCATTCCCAGCAGCCTGTCCCACAATGAAGTAACGGCACTGGTGATCGACAAAGCCAACAACCTGTGGGTCGGCACGGCGGCGGGCCTAAACTACTTTAATCCGACCAATCAGCGCTTCACGCGTTTCGCGGCGGACAGCGCCGAAGGTCGCGACTTAGCAACGGCACGCATTACCAACCTCGCGCTGGATTCATCCAATGTCCTGTGGATCGGCACGCAACAAGGCCTGTACCGTTTCGACCCCAAAACCCGGGCGCTCATGCGCTTTCGCCACAACCAAAACGACGCGAGGTCCCTGTCGAGCAGCCATGTCACCGCGATTTTGGAAGACCGCAACGGCCGCATATGGATTGCCACGCGCGAGGGGTTGAACTACTTCGAGCCGGCAACGCAGCGCTTTTTTCGCCATTACCACGACCCGAACAACAGCGATAGTCTGGCGGAAAACAGTCTCTTCGATCTGTTCGAGGACCGCTCGGGGTTGATGTGGGTCGGCACCGCCAACAGCGGCATCAACAAACTGAACGTGCGCCGCAGCGACTTCCAAAACATCAGCGTCACGCGCAATCCAGAGACCTCGCTGTCGGCGCGGGTGGTGTGGTCGATTGGCGAAACGGCGGACGCCTTGTGGTTCGGCAGCGACCACGGCCTCAACCGCTTGGACGGCAAAACCCACACGATGCGTCATTTTTTCAAGGACGTCGAGGATCCCAATTCGCTCAGTGACGACGTGGTGCGTTGCCTGCTGACCGACCGCCATGGTCGGCTGTGGATTGGCACGCGTTACGGCGGACTCAATCGCTACGAGCCGGACGGCGACCGATTCGTGCGCTACCCATTCGGCCGCGCGAGCGACGACGCCTTGGCGGTGGAAACGGTGTTCGCCATGGAGGAAGATCCCAACGGCGGCTTGTGGCTGGGCACGGGTGGCGGCGGCCTGGCCTACTACCATTTCGCCCGCAAGAATTTCGTGCATTATCGTCAAAACGAAGAAGATCCCAATAGCCTGAGCGGCAGCCAGGTGTATTCGCTGCACCTCCAAGCCGATAAGGGCATTTTATGGGTCGGCACCTTGCAAGGTCTCAACCGCTTCCATGTGGTCAGCGGCCGTTGGGACAATTTTCGTTACGATCCACTCGACCCCAACACGCTCAGCAACGACGGCGTCGGCGTGATCGTCGCCGATCAATTGGATCGCTTGTGGGTCGGCACCGATCGCGGTCTCAACTTATTCGATCCGGTTACGGAGCATTTCCGCCGCTTTACGGAGCGCGAAGGCCTGCCCAACGATTTTGTCTACGGCGTCTTAATCGACCGCGCCGGCTTTCTTTGGATCAGCACCAACAAGGGTTTGGTGCGCATGGACCCCATCACGTTCCAGTCTAAAACTTTCGATATTTGGGACGGTTTGCAGAGCAATGAATTCAACGCGGGCGCCTACTTCCAAAGCAGCAAGGGGCGTTTCTTTTTTGGCGGGATCAGTGGGGTTTCGGTATTCGATCCGCTGCTCATTCAAGAAAACAATTACGTGCCGCCGGTGGTGTTCACCAAATTTAAGGTGGCGGGCACCGAAATTAATTGGCAAACCGAAGACGGTTCGCTGCCGCAGGTTCACCTTTCCCACGATGTCCCCTACTTTTCTTTTGAATACGTGGCGCTGGACTACAACATTCCCGAAAAGAACCAATACCGCTACATGCTGGAAGGTTTCGACACGCAGTGGCGCATGGTCGGCTCTCGCCGCTACGGCAATTACAGCAACCTTTCGGGTGGCAGTTATACGTTGCGCGTGCAAGGCGCCAACAATGACGGCCGCTGGAACGAAACCGGGGCGGGTGCCATCATCAAAGTGTCGCCGCCACCGTGGCAAACGGCCTGGGCTTATTTGGCATATTTGGCGGGGCTTGCGGCGGTAATTTACGTGTTGGTCCATTTTAAAACCAAACGCGAATCGCGGCGCCTGGGCGAAACCATGCGCCTGATTACGCGCGACATGGGCCGCTCCCTGGACTTGCAAGTGGTTATGTCGCAACTGCTCGAACATTTGGGAAAAGTCATCCCCTACCAACACGCGAGCGTGTTCATCGAAGAAAACAACGTGTTGGCACGCTTGGCCTCGCGCAGCACGCCGCAGTCCTCACTGCCGACGCCGCCGGACCGATTGGAGCAGAAACTCAACGCCGAAATCCTCAAACGCGAAGACCACTTGCTCATTCCCAACCGTCATGCGCAATTGCGCTGGAGCCAGGAGATGGGCGGCACCAGTTTGGGATCCATTTTGGGGATGCCGTTGGAGGTGAACCAACAGATTATCGGTATGGTGTACCTATACCACGGTAATGAAAACGCGTTTCGCCAGGAACGCATTGACCTGGCGCTGACCCTGGTCAACCAAGCAGGGATTGCGGTGGAAAATGCCCGCTTGTACACGCGGGTCAAACAGTTGGCAACCACCGACGACCTAACCCAGCTTTACAATCGGCGCTATTTCTTTGAACAAGCCGAACGCGAGTTTGAGCGTTCGGCCCGTTACCAAAAACCGTTGTCGCTGATTATGTTCGACATCGATCACTTCAAGCAGATCAACGATCATTACGGCCACCACCAAGGCGATCTGGTCATTCAATTCGTGGCCGAAGTTAGCCAGGAACAGTTGCGCAAAAGTGACTTTCTGGCACGTTACGGCGGCGAAGAATTCATCGTGCTGCTGCCGGAAACCGACACAACAGACGCGGTGATGGCGGCCGAACGCCTCAAAGAAGCCCTGGCCAAGGCCGAGATGCCGTTTCGTGACATGCCGCGCGTCACCGCCAGTTTCGGCATTGCCACACTACATGACGGCATTCGCGACTTAGCGGCCCTGGTCGAGGAAGCCGACCGCGCTTTATACCGCTCCAAAAATCAAGGCCGCGACCAAATCTCGGTGTTTCAGGGGACGCTCTCCCGTAATCGCCCCAACTAAAGACCGGCATGGACAAATAGTGCCAGGAGAAATTAAGGCTCTCGCGAAATCTTCCGTTAAGCAGACTATCACCCAGCTACAGTCATGGTTTGTTCTTGTTTGTCACCGGAGGTTGATTTATGCGTTGTGCATGGCTCCTATTCGTCCTGTCTGTTGGTACATTCCTCGGCGCTCAAGATTTGGTAACGGACCGACCCGACCAAACCGAGTCGGCGGAAGTGGTTTTACCCGGAAGCGTTCAAATTGAGTTTGGCGCGAGCCACACACAAGTCACGGACAATATTGACAACCAGGCGTTCGCCGACTTCTTGGTGCGCATAGGAATTTTCAAAAACGTCGAGCTACGCGTTACCTATGACGGCTACAACCAAACGGAAGCGGATTTTGGAATTGCGACCTTGGACGAAAGCGGCAGCGGCGACAGCGGGTTGGGCTTTAAGTGGAAGATGGCGGAAGAAAAAGGGTCGCGACCGCAAACGGCGCTGCTGGTAGCCACTTCACTGCCCACCGGTGACGACGCCTTCACCTCGGACAACCCCGAACCGAGCTTTCGGTTCAACTTTTCCCACACGCTCAGCGAAACGACGGGCGTCGCCTACAACCTGGGGATGGCGGCTGTCACTGAAAACGACGAAAACGGCGAACACACGATGGCGGTGGCGCAATACACGCTGGTTTACGGTGTCGGCGTTTCCGACCGAGTTGGTTTATTTATCGAGGCCTACGGCGATATTCCCACATCGGCTTCCGGCGGCCCCTCCAATTACATTGACGGCGGCGTCACGGTTTTGATCAATCCCAAAATGCAGTGGGATTTGTCGGGCGGGACGGGAATTTCCGACAACACCGAAGACTGGTTTATCAGCACCGGTCTCTCATTTCGCATTGATTGATAACCCAATCTTTATAGGGGCTTTGTCATGAGCATTGGCAAAAAAATAGCACTCTCGTTTATGGTTCTGGTCGTCTTGATCCTCTGCTGTGGCGGGGCCGGCTATTACGGCATTTCGAACCTGCGCAACTCGCTGAATTACCTTACCGGCAAGGCCTGGGACACGGCCGACGGCGCCATGGAAGCGACCATTTTCATTCAAGCGCAAATTCTGGCGGCCGAACACATGCTGGCCGGCAAAGAAGTCGCTAAAAACCAAAAGCTGCTGCAACAAGCCGACGCCAATGCATCCGAAGCCTTGGAGCGTTTAATTGAAGCGGCGGTCTTGCCGCAAGAGAGTTTGGCGGCCATTCGCAGCGCACGGGCCAAACAAACCACGGTACGCGACAAACTGCTGGCCGATGCGGAGACCTACGAATCCGCCAGAAAAGCATTCCAAGCCCATGCCGCCAATTTTGTGGTGCTGGGCGAAATTGTTGAGGAAGCAGGCGACGGTGCGGTGGAGGATTTGGAACGACGACCCGACGCCCAATTCTCGTGGCGCGGCGGTCTGCAACAACGCTGGGCCGCATCCGACGGCGGCATGGAAGCCAGCATCGGGTATTTGAGTCAGCTTTTCCACCTGGAGCGGCTGATTAGCGGCGATGATTTCGCCGAGGCCAAACAACAAATCGATGCGGCCTTAGAACTGCAGAAAGAGAGCATGGCGGGCATGTTCGCCACCTCGCGTTTCAACTTTCGCGTGCAAGAAGGCGCATACCAGGGCCAAGTTGCCAAAAACGCCTACCGCGATGCCTTCACCAAACACGAACAGCTTCTCAACAAAATGATCAACGCCTATCAGGTCAGCGCGGCTTCGCTGGCCGTCTACAACCGTGAAACCGAAAACTTTTTGGCCATGTTGGAGCGTTTTGAGGAAGAGGGCGACCAAGCGGTGGAAGGTGTTACAGGGCGCATTGCCGGTGAAGTCGCGAGCGCCACCTCGTTTCTGGTGGGCTGTATCCTGTTTGCATTAATTGCGGCGGTTGTATTGGCGATCTACAACACACGCTCCATCACCCAACCACTGGCTGAGGGTGTGACCATGGTCAACCACTACGCGGACGGCGATTTTCGCGAAACCCAGGTCAACGCGAGCACTGATGAAGTGGGCACCATGTTGCGATCACTCAGTGACATGGCCGGCAATATGCGCAACCTGTTTAGCGGCATTAGCAACCAAGCCAAATCAGCGATGGGCACGGCGGGCACCCTAGGTGGATTGTCGAAAACCATGATCGACACGGTCCACCACTTGACGAAAGGCATTTCTTCGGTGACCCATGCTTCGTCTGACCTGGCGGTCTCCATGGAACAGGCCAACCAAACCGCCGCTGAATCGACGATGAAGATGCAAACCATTGCCGGTTCGGTCGAGGAACTGTCGGTCACCTCCCAGGAGATTGCGCGCGGCGCGGCCAAGGTCAATTCGGTCACCGATAGTGCCGTCGGCAGCATTAGCAACGCGCAGCAGCGCTGTGAAGAATTGACTTCGGCGGCGCAAACCATCGACGGCATTGTCGCTTCGATTACCGACATCGCGGAGCAAACCAAATTACTGGCACTCAATGCCACGATTGAAGCGGCGCGGGCGGGCAACGCGGGCAGCGGCTTCGGCGTGGTCGCCAATGAAGTAAAAACGCTGGCGCAGCAAACCAACCAAGCAGCCGTTGAGATTCGCACCAAAATGGACGCCATCAACCAGGCGATTCGCACCACGGTCCACGAAATCGACACCATCCAGAAAACGATTCAAGAGGTCAACGATTCGGTCACCAGTATTGCGGCGGCGGCCGAGGAACAGAGCATTACCACCTCGGATGCGGCACAAAATGTAAACAGCGTGGCGGGCGACTTTAGTTCACTGAGTATGCGCATTAAAGGCGCGGCCCAAACGGTCATGGACCTCGCCAAAGACTGCAAACACCTGGAAGATACCAGCGGCGGTGTCAGCAATGCATCCAGCCAGCTCGACCAATCGGTTGCCACGCTTTCCCAAATGAGTGAAACGCTCGACAACCTGGTTTCCCAGTTCAAAACCTAACGCGCGGCAACCGCCAAATGTGACGAAAAAGGCGACGATCAGGTCGCCTTTTTCATTTAGGGTTCTTTGTAAGCAATCACGCTAATTTCAACATTGTAATCGGCGACTAAATCCTGGCCGCCAACACAGGCTCGCGCGGGAAACGCGCCCTTGAAGTAGTCGGCATAGGCGCCGTTCATGGCGCTGTAATCCTTGATGTGGCGCAAGTAAACGGTGGCGCTGACAACCTGCTCCCAAGTGTAACCTTCGGCTTTGAGTATGCGTTCGATGTTGTCCATCACCTGGCGGGTTTCGGCGTCGATGTTGGCGAGAACCTTGGTCCCGTCGGGCTTGCGCGCCACCTGGCCGCTCACGTACAGTGTCGGGCCGGCTTTACGCGACGGGCTAAACGGCAGCGGCGCGGGTTTGGGGTCGGCGCCGGACGCGGCCGGCACCAAGACGAGCAGAAAGGTCGCGATTTTCCAAAACATGGTGTTGCTCCTTGTGGTCAATGACGCAAATCAGATCGAATCAAGCGGTTTGGGCCAACCTAGCACAAAGCACGGCGGCGTCCCAAGCCTGTTCACAGCCTGGACGCCGCCGTCACCGTCGCTTACTCGCGCACATAAGTGAACATGTAACCGCGATTCTTTTGGGCCGTGTTGTCAGCACTTTGATTTTGTACCGGCGTGGTTAAGCCCGAAACCGAACTGTCGTCGCGATGCTGCCAGGACCCGTTGTTGGGATCCACCGTCATCGCCGTGTAGTGGCCCGAATTTAGGTTGGCGCCTTGGTGATTGACGACGGCCTTGAGGTTGTACCATTGACCGTTGATTTGCATGCGTTGCGGCGCATCCACTTGGTGGTTGTCCTTTTCGAAACCGTCGCCTCGTCGCAAAGTGAAGGTTACGGCGGGCGGCGTGCCCTGCAGTTGCAGCGTGCGCGTGGCGCGCCCCTGAATCACGTGATTGTTATGGGTCGCCAGCACGTCTTCCATGACCTCGGCCGCCTGGAAAGCGTTCAACGCGTCTTGCAGACTATTGATCGGCCCGTTTTGATCGGAAATCGGCAGCTCGACAATCGGGTCGGGTTGTTGTTGGCGCATCACACCTTGGTCGAGAGCGGTGTATTGGCCAACCTGCAAATCGTCGCGACGCACGGCGTTTTGCAAGTCTTGGGTGAAATCGGTGACCAAGTTTTGCGTCAATGACAAGCTGTCGGTCGGATCGAACAACGGCATCAACTTGCGGAAGATAACCTCGTTAGGATCCTGTTGCGCGGTTTGCGCGGTTTGGCCGGACTGCTGGGCCGCCAGCGATGGTGCCGGTAACAAACCGTGACGATCCATGGCCGCCAGTAAGGTGCTAATCCGATCGGTGCCGACGGCATTGCCGTCACGCACATCGTTGAGGATCGACCAGACCAAGGGTTGCAACTCGCGCACCGCCGCCAGCCGTTCCGGCCGCCCCTGGTAAGCCGCCTCATCGATGTTGTCGGCATTAAATAAAGCGCGGTAGGGCTCAACCACGGCCAACATGCTCAAACCGGCCGCCAAGTAACAACTGTTCCCGGTATTGGCGATGCCGGTCGCGGTCACCTCGGTGGTACGGTCGAGATTCACCAAACCACCTTTGAACTGTTTGCCCGAAGCATAGAAGCTTTTGTCGGAAGAACTGACATTGGGAGTGACGATCTGCAAATGAGCCCAGTTGCGTTCCTTGGGTGGCAGTTTCAGCAAGCGATTGGCCAAGCTCTTCCCGATTTCGCTGTTTTTGGCGAAGGCAACCCGGCCGTCCTGCACCACCCGGGTGATTTCATCGTTAAAAAGTTGCGACATTTGTCCGAAGAGCTTGCGCGCCGAACGCCCGTCGCGCTGCTGGAGCGCTTTCTGAAATTTGGTGTTTAAGTCTTGCCACTGCCCTTTTTTAGAAGAGCCGGCCATAAACGTGTGACGCGCGTCGATTTTGTTTTCGATGTCCTTTAACGCCGTTTTCAATAAGTCGGCCGCCTCCGTTTTGCTGAGGTCGACACATTGGTACAGCGTCTCCATAATCGCCACCAACTCGGCCGGCGGATTTTTCTTGGGCAACACCGCCGCCAGCGCCTCGCGGTAATCGTTGAACACCAGTTGGTACTCGGGCAAAGCCGACTGCACATGGCTCATCCGCCCAATTTTGAAGTCGTAGTCCAGCAACACTTTGTCGATGCTGCTTTTCATCGGCCCCAAAATCGCGCGCGCCGGGTCCTTGCGGTCCAGAGCATCAAAGGCCTTGCCGATTTGCGTTTTTAATCCGCTCAAGCCGGTGCGCAACTGATTGCGCTGCAGCAACACCTTGCGCGTTTGTTCACCCAGTTTCACTTCATTCGGCCAAGCGCGACCGACGCGAACATCACCTGACTCGTTGAACTCAATGAAGGGCGTGTCGCGTGGCAATTCGTCGATTTCATGTTCGCGCAGTGACTCGAAATTCTCGCTAATTTCATGGGAAATGCGTGCTTGGGTTGCCCAGGGGCCGACGAAATCGTGGATGAACGTTTCTTTGTCGAGATGTTTGGGTTTGTGTTTGGCACAAAATTCGTCGACCAACCGCGCCCGTTCTTGCTTGCTCGGCATGACCTGTTTTTCCGGCAAAAAGTTTTCATTGCCGGTGTGACAGGCAAAAATGGTCAGCAACTGATCGGCCCGTTCTAAGTAGGTACTTTTTTCAATGAAACCCACTTCCCGCAAGTTTTTCACCATTAAGTCGATGTGTTTCTGCGCGACGCCGCGATCTTTTAACGGCTGTTGGTTAGGCGGGTTTTTCCCATCCGACTCAACCCAAGGTTTTAAAAAGGCAACCACATCACCCTGGGTAACCTTGCCGGCCTTAAACACCTCGGCGGGCAAAAACTTTTCCATCATCTTGGGCAGTTGTTTCTTCGGCTCGTGCGGCATTTTATCGCCGTCGGCCAAGTACTGAGCATCGCCGGTAATGGTTGCGTAGAGCCGTTTGGCGGCTGCCGAATCGACGATTTCAGTGACCACGTCAAAGCCGGGAATTTCTTGCAAGGGCACACCCAATTTGGTTTTTAAATCGGACACGGCTTCAACCTGACCCCAGTTGGGCGGCACCTTGTCCACGGGCCCGTTGGTGTAGGTCTTTAAAGAACCCGGTAAGGCGTACTCGCGCATCAACTCCAACGATTCTGCTTTGACAATGCCATACTGGTTGGCTTCGTAGTGCTTGTCGACGTTGAGGTCGCGGTCTAGGCCTTTGGAGTTGTGTTCGGTAATGGTCTCGGCACCAATTTGGTTGGCGATCTGCAAGGGCAACAAAAACGAACGGATCAGCGGTTGGTTGTTGTGGCCTTTCTCTTGACCCTGGCGGCTGTAGTTCTCCAACCACTTGACCTGGCGCAGCGGTCGACCCATGCTCACCCACAGGGTACTTTCATCGGCTTTTTCGCTGTTGCCGGTATGGATCAGCACACGCCCGTCTTCGTCTTGGCCGAAATCTTTGAAGTTCGGTTTGTCGCTGGTTAAGGCGTCGGCGTAGACCGCCATGTAAATCGGAGTGTAGGGCACATCACCGATCATCACGACCTCGGCAATGCCGCGGTTCATGACGTGCTCGTCCTCTTTCCCGGTTTTGCTGGGACCAATATAGGCCCAGCCCGGGCCGCCCACTTGTTGATCGTGGCTGTCAATCAGGTCGTGGGCCCGTTCACGCACCAGTTTGGGAATATACGACGGCAAGCCGTTCACCATTTCGCGCATTTCGTTGAGCAGCGCTGTGCGTTCCGAGCCGCTAAAGGGCGCAACCAAACGCGTCAAGGCGTTTTCCAGTTCCCGTTGCTTGGTCGTTTCGGTGCGCATCTTTTGGGCGGTGCGCGGGAAGGCACCCAAGGCGCCGCGCACCTGATCTTTCCAGTAATGGGTATGCTTGCTGTCGGCCCGGTTAAGGACTTTGCGGATAAGGTGCCCGGTCAGGGGTTTGGCCGCTTCGGACTTAGACAACAAGTCTTTTTGCAGGGATTTGACCAGCCGGGGATCGTATTCTTTGCGCAGCGCTTGCAAGAACTGACCACGCAGGGTGCGGTTCTCTTGGCCCAGTTCTTTTTGACTGGGTCCGCCAAAAAGGGTCACGCTGAGACTGCCCAACAAACCGGGTTTGGCCTCCTTCTGCAGGGAGCCCTGTTGGTTGATGATGCGGGTGTGATCGTCACCTTTGACGCGTCGGAAATCGGAAAGCTGAAGGGGTGGCATGGGTTCCTCCTATCGGTAGAGCCGGCTTACGCCCAACTGGCGGCGTGAAGCATCGGGTTGGTGGTAAAAGTAGGGGTGGCGGCCGGCTGGGGCGGGCGCTCTGTTGGTTCCGCGGCAGGGGTTTCGCTTTGGTTTTCCTGCAAACGAACGCGCCAGACTTTGGCCTGGTTCAGAAAGCGCAACAGCCAGGCACTCAAGTCCTCCACCGTCAGCGCCGCCAGCGGCGATTTAGCCGTGAGCAACACGGCCTCGCCGACCGCGTCCCAAGCAAAATAAAAGTCATCCTCGGCTGGGAAAAAATTCTCGGCCAGCAACCTGGCAAAAAGCGACGCGCGGCAATCGGGATCAACCGAACCCAAAGCGGTGGTCAGCGCCAATTCGCCACGGTCGGCGCGCACACCGAAGTGCACCACCAACAGTTCGTCAAAAGCCAACATAACCAACCCTTCATCATTGGGGCTGATGTCGGCCAAACCGATGGATGTGCCAAATTCACGCATTAATCGGCCAAATTCTTCTTCATAAGCCATGGTATTCCTCCTCGGAAACAGCAATCACGCCGCTTCAACGCGGCGCTTGGTCGTCGTGCCGATCGGCAACAGTCCATTAAGGTCGACAACAGACGACCATGGACTGGCGATGTCAGGGAGCAGGGTCGCAACAACGACCAACCAAGGCGATGACACAACGCGGATGTCTGTTGTCATTCCGCGTGATGGGAAAGGGAGAGGCGCAGCAAGGCTTTAAGCTAAACCAAGTGGTACATGCTGCGGCCAACGCCGTGGTGATAGCCAAATTAGGCGGAAATCATGGAGAAAAAATGGAGACAGGCGACTTTTCTGAAGAAAATGTGAGGGCCATCGGCCGCGCAAATTCCCGCTACGATAAGTAAGAACTAATACCCTGCGTGAGGGTTATCACCCTGATACGGCAAAGTCCGCGCGCGAAGCGCGAAATTTGACCAACGATCTGATGCGAAAGGGTTTGGAAAAGGCCGACAGTGACCTCAGCCTTATACCAGAGCCATACCGTCCAGAGGTTTGAGGACAGGCTTTGCGGTTCCCAGGGCTAAGATTTGGCCACAGCCGCCGTGGGGAGGCTTGACGTCCGCGGCACCCCTTGTTTGCGACGCGCTACCAAATCGCGACTGGCACCCGACCATTCGGGAAAGTGAAAGGAGAAACCACTTTGCATTAACTTGGCGGGAAACACGCGGCGACTTTTGAGGATCAGTTCGCTTTCAGTGCGCAGGAAAAAAGTGGCGATTTCCAACAGCCAAGCGGGGGCCGGCAATCCAAAGGGGCAGCGCATGGCGCGCCGCAGGCAAGTCATAAAAGCGGATTGCGGCAGCGCTTCGGGTGAACAGATAATCACCGGACCCTGAATGGCTTCGTGGTCGATGACGTGGGCCACGGCGCGGCAAAAGTCGATACCGTGGATCCAAGAAATGTACTGAGCCCCGTCCCCAACGCGACCCCCCAAACCTTTGCCGGTCAAGCCGGCCAACACGGTAAAAGCGCCGGCCGCGGGATCCATGACCATGGCCGTCCGCATCAACACCAAACGGGTCTCGCCGAGGTTAACCTGGTTGGCGACGGCCTCCCAAGCCATGGCGACATCAATGCTGAAGCGCCAGGTCTCCGGCGCGTTAATTTCGCGGCCACCCAACACGCCGCCGTACTCGTCGTGGGGCTGTCCGTAGTTGTGAGCGTAAATGGTTGCGGTCGACATTTGCAGCCAGAGCTTGGGCGGACGCGCCACGCGCTGCAAGGCCTGGCCCAACACGGCGGTGGATTGGACGCGCGAATCAAAAATCTCGCGGCGGTTGGCTGCAGTGTAGCGGCAATCGACCGAGCGGCCCGCCAGGTTGATCAACACATCGGCACCGTCGAGCTCGTGCAACCAGGTATCCAAACGATGACCATCCCAAACGACCCAACGGGGTCCTTCAAAACGCGGCTTGGCGCGCGAAAGCACCACACAATCGTGATCGGAAAACCAATGAGATAACAGACGACCAAGGAACCCGGAACCACCGGCAATCACGATTTTCATGGAATCCTCCAGCGCACAAATGGTGCAAGAGGATGATGCCACGGGTGGCGTTTTTAAACAAGTTCATTTTGAACAGCGTCAATAAAAAAACACTTGCTGCAAATTCTGTTTCAGGCCGGCGGCACGCTGAAACGGTCTTTCTGAAATTTCGCCAACGTAAAGCTTTTCAAACAAAAAAGGGGCCAAAACAGCACGCCCAAGTTCTAAAGTACCGCCAAAGGTGAACCTGGATACACTCTTGAAACGATTTGCCTGCAAAGGTTTCGTCAATCACAAAAAGATCCTGAAAAGAGAAATCAGGCGTTTACAGCTCTGTAAACCTTCTGTAAAGTACGCTCAATCATCGTTACCCACGATGCCTTCAGAGGCTTTCGGTTTCCTGCTGCCGCTTTCATTTCCGGAACCGGAGCCTTCTATGAATGAGCCGTCCCAAGAACGATTTGCGCCACATTTCGCCACAGGATGCGAACGGCACCGTCAAATCGCTTTCTTCGCAACACCGTCGCCGCGTTTCCCGGCCGCCCCCGCCGATCACTCCTCTGAATCGGTACAGGCTCGCTGTGGTCGAAACGTTCTGCAACCACCGCCTTGCGGTGTGGGCGCTCGGCGTTCAGGTTCGGCATTTTCACGATTCGCTTAATTACAGGAGAGAACTACGATGGACAATCGTTTAAGAGCCATGCTGCTCTGTTTGTTAATGTTTTGGTCTTGTGCTTTGTTTGCCCAGGACGGCGGAATCGACCGCACTCACGCTCGCTTGAGTGGTGCCATGTCACCACCTTCCAGTGCAAAAGTAGGCACCGCGCTCAGCCCCGATCAAACCGCTTCATTGATGGGTCACATGGCGCGTGAAGTGCGCTCCAACTACTTTGACGGGTTCAACGAAGATCTGAAAACCATCGCCACCGCCAACCAAATCGGCGAAGGTTTCCCACTCGACTTTCACGCTCGTGAATTGGCACCGCAACGCCTCAAAAAGGCCGGTGACCGCTTTGCTTGGACGGTACCGGTCAGCTCAACCGGCGCCCACGGCATGCGTTTGAAACTGGACTTGACCAACCTCGAGGCCGACGACCAAGTCTATTTGGTTGACGCCGATTCTCTTTACGCATTTGGTCCCTACCGCGCCGATAAAGGCGAGTTCTGGGGTCCGCTGGTTGACGGTGAAACCACCCTGGTGACCTTGGTTTCCAACGACGCCAACTTCGGTGACTTCAACATCAGCGAAGGCTCGCACATCTTCAAACGCCGCAAAGCGGCCAAAATTTGCGAAGACGACTTGAACTGCGAAAACAGCCAGCTCAGAGACGTGGCGACGGCCGTCGGCCACTACTCCTTCGTTTCGCGCGGCAGCACCTACGTTTGTACCGGTACCTTGCTGCGCGCCGAAGACAATTCCTTCCAACCCTACTTCTTGACCGCCAACCACTGCGTTGGCTCACAATCGGTTGCCGATACGGTTCACGTCTACTGGGACTATCGTTCAACAAGCTGTGATAGCGGCCAAGGCGTCAACAAGTCTTCATTGCCGCAAAACAACGGCTCCCAATTGTTGGCCACCAACGACAATTTGGACACCACCTTGTTGCTGCTCAACGGCAACGTCGGGCAACGCCACTTCATGGGTTGGAACGCCCAAGCCGTCCCCGCCGTCGGCACCAACATCACCTGCATCCACCACCCCGCCGGCGACTACATGCGCGTTTCCAAAGGCCGCGTCACCGCAACCGGTGAACGCGCCTGTGGCAATTCCTACAACGATGAAATTCGCATTGACTGGATCGACAGCTTAACCGAAGGCGGCTCATCCGGTTCCGCCATCTTCAACGACAACTTTGAAGTGGTCGGCGACGAGTCCGGCTGCGGTCCCGAGAATTGCGACGGCACTTCTGCACCTGGTAACTACGACTGGTACGGCAGCTTCTTCCACTTCTACCCACAAATTTCACAGTGGTTGGGCGGCGACACGCCACCACCAACCGGCGACGTCTTGAAAAACGGCGAAAGCCAAAGTTTCGACTTGGCACGCAACGCCACCAAGTCTTGGACGCTTGACCTGCCCGCCAACGTCTCTCAGTTGACGGTCACCATCACCGGTAGCGGCGACGCCGACCTGTACGTGAAACGCGCCGCAATTAACTGGCCCGGCGACCGTGGTAAACACGACGAAGCGGAATTCAAAGCCCCTTACATCAGCGGTTCCAGTGAGTCCGTTACCTTCACGAACCCGGGCTCCGGCACCTGGAACGTGTTGGTCGACGGCTACTCGGCTTCCAGTGGCACGATCACCGCGACCTGGCAGGTTGGCGGCGACACCGGCAGCGGCACCGAAGATTGGGCCCGCGCCACACCGCACAACTACCGCAACAACCAAACCTACAGCTACACCTACACCAAAGCGGGCGCCAACCGCGTCGGCGTTCACTTTGTTCGCCTCGATACCGAAGCCAACTACGACTTCGTCTCCATCAAAGACGGTTCCGGCAACACTATTTACCGCGTTTCCGGCAACCTGATCAGCAACGGTAGCGGTTCCGCCTTCGGTCGCACCGACGGCTGGGCTTATGTTGACGGCGATTCCATCACGGTTGAGCTGGTCACGGACGGCAGCGTGCGCGACTGGGGTTACCAAACGGATCAGGCGTCGTTTGAATAAAACAGCCAACAACCCAAACACCTAAGCGAAAGGGCGACACGATGTCGCCCTTTTTTTATGGGCCGGAGCGAGGAAAAGGCCTGAAGCGCATTTTTTTTGCGGGCGTCTGTAGGGGGATTTGCACGCGATTGCGTTAACGGATGTATGGGTTCCGATTTCAGCACCGTGCACGTCGAACCCAAGCACGCCGTTGCGCCGGCCGCCCAATCAGGTGGCGCCGACGCGCGCGCATTGTTCGACGCCGAGTTCGACCGAACGCAAAACACGCATTGGTTGCAACGCCTGCAAGCTGCGTCACCCAAAGATTTCGCGACCCATGACCTCGGTTCTTGGCGCTTTTTTTGTTCGCAAGCGCCCCATCTCCCGCCATGGTTTGCCTTTGCAAACCGGATTTCATTGTTTTTTTCGTCTTATTTGAAGAAAACCCCGTCCAAGGTCCTCACTTGGTCCCAACCCAATCAACGCTTGGGTTTTTTCTTTCCTTCGCCAAGACCACCTCTCCCGAAACGTCGGTCGTTCCCGACCGAGCCATCGTCCTTATCCCAAAACATGCCGCTTCGGTCGACCTGGTCGGCCATGGGTTGCTCACCTATTAAGCGGCACCGTTTTGATTGATCCTGTCTGCCACGCACGCGGTCGGGCAAAACGCCCTCGACTGAATGCATCGCGAAGCGACAGGTAACCCGCCGGCGAACTGTCGCCACGGCCCCCGTCACCTGGCGAAGCCGCACCGGCGCAGGGCACGAAGCCCTAGCCTTAGGTGCATGCGGCCGACGAACCCGATATGGCGGTTCGCCCGATTTAATTTCAGAGGTAATGTTTATGATGTTTTCTTTTCTGGTCTTCTTCGGTCTTTGTGCCGCTGAACCGGCGTCCTTCGAAACTCAGGTTTTCCCTTTCGAACAGGCGCAGGTCCTTTCTAAAACTCAGGTCATCGACGCCTTCCCCTCCCCACAAGGCCCACTTAAGGTCAAACTCGAGCCGCTTTCGATTTGGCACCAACAAGCGCGCATTGAGGTCATCGCTAAAAACGGCTCACGTCGTGCCGCGCCCCAACAACGCGGTGACTTTCTGCACGGCGTCAGTGAAAGCGGCGTGCTGGTATTTGTCAGCCGCGGCGCCAACGGCAACCTGCGCGGCTTCACCCGGTCCCAAGCCGGCACCTGGGGTTTTTCCGGGTTTTCCGGCCAGCTCGTTTACAGTAAAGCGGCGGGACGCGCCTTTGAATGCCGTGCGCGCGAAATTGCGGGTAACGATCTGCCGACGATTGACCAAAACACGCGCCCCAAAAAAGATATCAACAACGCCATCGTCGATCTGGCACTCGAAACCGACACCGAACTGTTTCAGCAATTCGAGGATGTTGAAAAGATGAAAACGGCCGTGGCCGAAAGCATGGCGGCGATTAGCGCTATTTATCAACGCGATTTTGGCGCCGAACTGCGCATCGTTTATTTGGCCGCCTATCCCGAAGAAGATCCGTGGGAATACAGCGGCATCGACGAACTGCAAAGCCATTGGCAAGACCCGCGTAACGGGAAAAGCACCATTCAACGCACGCTGACCCACTTGCTCTCAGCCCAGTCGTTTTACGGCGTCGGTTTCATCGACACCCTGTGCAATCCCGATTGGGGTTTTGGTCGCAGTTCCTTTTACGGCGTGTTTGCCGACGATCCCAGTGACTTCTCCGATATTAACTTGGTCGCACACGAACTGGGCCACAACTTCGGCAGCCCGCACACCCACGATTACTTCCCACCGATCGATCGCTGCCCGACCTTTACCGGCGAACTGCCGGAAGGTGGCGGCACGCTGATGGGTTACTGTTTCCGGCAAACGGCGGCGGTGGAGATTTCCGTGTTCCACCCGCGCGTGCAGGAATGGGTGCGCGGCCGCATCGCTGCACGACCCTGTATTCCACTGCGCCGTTCGACCATCGTGTTCAGCGACGACGCCTTCAAACAAGCCGTGGTGGCTGCCCATGACGGCAACAATGACGGTGAAATTGATCACGATGAAGCCGAAGCGATTACCGAACTCACCCTCGACAATCTCGGCATTGGCGATCTGAACGGCATGCGCTACTTCGCCAATCTTGAATCCTTGAATGCAAGCAACAACCAAATCACGGAAATTCCCCGTTTGTTGCCGGCCACCTTAAAAACCTTGATTTTGGTCGGCAACCCGCTGTCAGCGAACAACTGCGACCGCCTGGTCAGCTTGCAACAACGCGGTTTTGAAACGCTTGAGCTTCAAGCCGCCGATGCGGAAGAACCGCTCGATTGCACGGCGACCACGGTTAGCTTCGCGGACGCCGCCCTGCAGGCAGCGGTCCTGGCGGTCGGTGACGGCGACGAAGACGGCAGTTTGTCGGTCTTGGAGGCATCGCAAATCACGGTCCTTGACGCAGCCAACGCGGGCATTAGTGACTTAGCGGGCCTAGACCAGTTGCCCAACTTGACCATCCTTTTGTTGCCAGGCAACCAAATCAGCACCCTGCCGACCTTGCCCGCCAAACTGATGCGCATTGACCTCGCCAACAACCAATTAACCGACATCAGCGCGATCACGCCGCTGAAAAACCTCGGTGATTTGGATGTTTCCAACAACCAACTGACTGAACTGCCACCACTCAACCACTACGAATTCATCGATTCGGTCATTGCCGCCGGCAACCAGCTAACAGCGCTTCCCGAACTGCGTCAGGTCGACGGCCTCAACACCTTGATCGCGCTCGATTTCGGCGGCAACCAACTGAGCAGCCTGCCGGCGTTGCCGCGTCTGTTGTTCGGCCTGGATCTCAGGGATAACAACCTAACGGAAGTCCCGGAAATCCTGCCGTTGAACTACCCCTTCGCCCAACAGGTGAACCTGAGCGGCAACCGCTTGACCACCACTGGTGATACCTGTGCCAAGCTGGCGACTTTATTGGAACGGGATATGGGCCAATTCGCGTTTGAACCGCAACAAGAATTAACCCGGTTCGACTGCTACAGCATCGGCAGCATGCCGGCGTTGGCGCACGTGGTGCCTTGGGTGGTTAACAACGACAACTACCAAAGTACGCTGAACTTGCAGAACAATGAAGCGGTCACCAATCAACTTGTCTTGCGGGCGGTAAGCGCCGAGGAAACACAAACAACCACGCTTGAGTTGGAACCCTTCACGCAACGCTCGGTGCTCGCCGCCGACCTCTTCCCCACAATGAACCGCTATACCTTAATGGTTCATTCCAACAACATCCGCGTGGGCACCGATACGGTGGTGCGCAATATCAACGGTCCGTCGGCGGGCGCGGGCGGTAACGCCAACGGCAGTGCTTACGACGCCATGACCAACAAAATCGCCATGACCGGTTTGACGGGTACTTCGGTGGCGGTGTTGAGTCTGCCAGGAAGCAACCAAGCACATCATATCGCCGTCGACCTGCACGGTCCCGACGGACAAGTGGTGGCGCGTCGCGAATTTACCAGTCAAGGTGAAGCGCCGCTGCCACTCATCATTCCGCAAGCCTTCCCAGAGGCGGTCGGTCTCGATTCCGTCGCCATTGTGGCGCGCGCCCCCGAATCGGTAAAAATGTGCGGCACCGCCTTCTACTTCGAGGGCTGGGCTGAATTCGCTACCACCGCGTCGCAACCCTACTTCGGTTTCAACACGCTCGGCATCGCCATGCTCGGCGCCGATCGCAGCGGTAGCGAAATCCACATCTTTAACGCGGAGAACCGCGAGCTTTCCCTGACCATTCGTGCTTACGGCGCAACCGGCGCCGACTTCGAACGGTTCAGCGAAACCATTCCCGCTCAGGGCAGTGCCGTGTTTCGCCCGGATCAAATGTTGCCATTCTCGGGGCCGACCACCCTGTGGTTTTTCTCGAACGGCACCCAGTTCGCCACCATGAAGGTCTACGACGGCGTAGGTTCGGGATCGCCCGCTCCGGTAGCCGCCAACCTGATTAATCCTAATAGTATCAATCCGTATTCGGTGCGATTCAACAACCTCAGCGCGGCCAAAAACGTGCTTTACCTGTCGCCGTTACTCGCCGACGACGCCCAGACGGTTGAGCTGACCTTGTTGGGCGCCGACAATGCACCGGTCGAGGTTTACGAACTGGCCTTCCCAGCCACGGGCACGGCCGAACTAGACCTGGCCGAGATCTTCACCACCACGGATTTATCCGAGTTGACCCTGGAGCTCACGTCCTCGGCCGAGGAAGAGTACCTGGCGGCGCTGCTGCGCCAGTACGATGAAGACGGCCGGTCGCTGTTGCGCCTGCCACTCCCCTAAGCACTCGATCCCGAGCAAACCCAACCCGGCGTTGCGACGCCGGGTTTTTTTGTTGCGCGCAACAGCTCAGGAAACGTCCGCTGCGGCCAAGGCGCGCCCACTCACGCGAAAGCACGGCAGGCTGTCGGGATAGTTTTCCTGAACGAAGGTAATCAAAGCTTCACGCACATGGCAACGCAAGTCCCAGGCGTCTGAAGCATCGGCGGCACTAACTAAAACACGGCACTCCAACGTTTGCGGCCCACTGTTAACGACTTGCAGCAGTGCGGTTTCGCCATCCCATTGGGCTTGCCCCTCAAGCGCCACCTTTAGCGCTTCACGCAGCGCGGCCAAGGGTACCGAGTAATCGAAATGCAGGTGAATCGCGCCGACTAAATCGGCGGAAACGCGCGTCCAGTTTTGGAACGGTTTTTCGAGAAAAAAAGTAACCGGCACAATCAAACGCCGTTTGTCCCAAATTTTGACCACCACATAGGTCAAGGTAATTTCTTCAATTCGACCCCATTCGCCCTCGACAATCACCACATCGTCAATGCGAATCGGCTGGGTAAAGGCCATCTGCACGCCCGCCACCAAGGTGGCTATCGATTTTTGCGCGGCGAAACCAATGATGATGCCGGCGATCCCGGCCGAAGCCAGCAAGGTCGTCCCCAATTGGCGCACTTTGTCAAAGCTGGTCAAAACCAAACCGGCACCCAGCAGCAACAACAGCAATATGGCAATCTTGCGCAACAACCCGACCTGGGTGTGCACGCGCCTGGCGGCGAGGTTGTCCTTGCTCGCAAGCGGGTAACGACGCAGGAACAGTTCCTCGGCCAAAATAACCAAACGCATCGCCAACCAAGTTACCCCGCAGATGAGCGCGATGTTCAGCAGCCGAGCCCAACCTTGATGGTGGTCGGCAAATAAGTCTTGGAACGGCAGCAACAACTGCAGCGCCAGCGCCGGTAAAACCAACTTAAACGGACCGCGAATGACGTGCAGCTTGCCGAACCAGGAGTCGGGCTCGCGCTCGCCAAGCCGCAATAAAAACCAACGCAACAAGCGGTAGCCGACCCAAGCGGATAAAAGTGCTAGCGGCAGCCAAATCAAGTCACCGCCGACACGCTGTAGCCACAACAACAGGGAATCCAGTGAATGTTTCATGCATTGATTGTAGAAAAGAGCGGTTCTTGCCGCAAGCCGTCATGCCGCCTTGCACCACCTTTGCGCAAGGCAAGCCATTGGCGGGCGGGCGCACAGCGGCGCGACACTGAAAACAAAGGCCATCCAGGACGCGGGTCTAGGCGCTAGGCGCAACCCGTCGAAATAACGGTAGAGAAAATTCGCATTCTGTGAGGGTCGCACGCCACTTAAGAAAACGCGTCAACCAGCCGAAACTTTACCCTGTAGCGGGCGCTCGGTGCGGGTAGTGAGCACCCGGTCTCGTCGTCGACTTGTGCAGGGCGCCTCCGCGTTCCAGGCATTGTGGCGTGCAGCCAACCCGCATCCAGTCCAACGGCTTCGTATCAGCCCACCCAGGGAAGGACCATGCGCATTTTATTGGTCGAAGACGACCCTTCATTTCGCGATTTGTTGGTGAACATCTTAATCGGCGAGGATTTTCAGGTCACCGCCTGTGCCGACGGCGCCAAAGCGTGGGACATTTACCGCCGCGACCCTTTTCCCATTGTGGTCACCGACTGGATGTTGCCGAAAATGGACGGCCTCGAGTTGTGCCGCCACCTGCGCAAGCTGCCGGAAGGCGACGCGACGGTGGTGGTCGTCATTACCGCCAACAATAAAATTGAGAACCTGCGCGAGGTTCTGGCCGCCGGCGCCAACGATTACATCAGCAAACCTTTTGATCTCGATCTATTTACTATTCGCATGACGATTGCGGTTAACCAGGCCCAAAACCTCGCCAAAAAACAGACGGCCGAGCGCAACCTCACCATGTTGCGACGTCAATTAGAAGGACGCCACCGCTTCCACGATTTCATCGGCAAAAGCAGCGCCATGCAGCAGGTTTACCAACTCATTCGCGACATTGCCAAGCTGGACACCACCGTCATGATTAACGGCGAAACCGGGACCGGCAAGGAACTGGTCGCCCGCGCCATTCACGAGGAAAGCCTGCGTGCGCGCGGTCCGTTTATTACCGTCAACTGTGGCGGCATCTCGGAATCACTGATTGCCGGTTTGTTGTTCGGCCACCGCAAGGGTTCGTTTACCGGTGCGGTCGCCGACCAGCAAGGCGTTTTTGAATCGGCCAACGGCGGCACCCTGTTCCTCGATGAGATCGGCGACCTGCCGCTTAACCTGCAAACCAGCTTCCTGCGCGTGCTGGAATCACGCACCATCACCCGTGTCGGTGAAACACATGCGCGGCCGGTCGATGTGCGTTTGGTGGCGGCCACCCACCACGATCTGGGCACCTTGGTGGCACAAGGCCGATTCCGCCAAGATCTCATGTACCGTATTCGGGTGGCACGGGTGCTGCTGCCGCCGCTGCGCGAACGGCGCGAAGATATCCCGCTGCTGGTCAGCCATTTTCTGCACGGACTGAGCGCCCAAACGGGAAAAGAAGTGCAGGGCGCGGACGAACAAGGAATGGGCAGCCTGATGGCCTACCCCTGGCCAGGAAATGTGCGCGAATTGCGCAATGCGGTTGAGTTTGGTTTTATTCGCGCCCGCAACGGCCGCATCACCCGCGACGATCTACCGCCCGAACTGCACACGCCGGTCACCTTACCCGGCCATCCCGGCACGACGAGCCACACGACGACGGTCACGTCGGCCGCCGCGCCGGTTCACAACTCAGGTGATCGCGGCGAAGCCTTGCGGGCGGCGCTCACCCTGTGTCACGGCAACCACAGTGAGGCCGCCAAACACCTAGGCATCAGCCGCGCTACCTACTATCGGTGGTTGAAAAAATACGGCGAAGCGTAAAATGGTTAGCGTTAACAAACGCTGCTGGACAATGGCTCGCCAAATCTTACCCTGCTTGCTCAAAGTGTGAGCGACATCATACGTTTTTTGACAGCCCTGTCAGAAACTACACTTGGGTTTGGCCTATGCGACCCACCGCGATACCATCGATGTGGCCTTGAGCGACTCGGATCTCTGACTTGCAGCACCATTCATTTACTGCAGCGAACCGGGCCCGCCACAGCAAAGTGGGAACCCGCGCCGAGGCCAAGCACCATCGCGACCCAGGTTTCAGTGCGCTCTACCTTTCATTGATTGTCGCCACTCCTCTAGGTTGCTGTTTGAAGCAGGTATTCACGCTCTGATCGTGATCGGCTTCCAACGCTATTTGTCGTTCGCAACCCTTTTATACGCAAGATCCCGAACTATTTCGGGGAAAAACCCACGTCGACCGAGCCGGCCGGGCACACGCCCGTCTTTCTCAAACGCGTTTGACACGCAGGCATCCCAGCCCGCGCTGGTGTCCCCTTGGCGGCACGCCAAGCCATGGTCATCAACCGGTCATAGCACGCTTGAGAAAGACGGGCACGGTCGAGAAACGTGGTTTCGATTGATTTCGCAGGCAACGCGCCACCCACCACCGTGAGCTTTCTACGGCCGGGCCGTGCCATGCCTTTTCGCGCCCCAGCCGCGCCGTACCGCTCAGCGAACGGCGCTAGAGCCGGGCTCTTTCGACCATTCCTCAACTTGCGATTGACGGACCACGATTGTCCGTCTGTTTTTAGGAGTTTTCCTTGACCATCAAAGCCGGCTTCTTCCTGCTCCTGTTGGGCGGGTACCACCTGCTGTCCGCGCCGCTCACCTTAGAAGGCTGTGGCGCGTTTGAACGCGACGGCCAACCAGGCCAAACCATCGCCGATTTTCTCGACAGCACCGCCCATTGGTCCGCGACACGCGGTGCCAATCTCCCCGATTTCGACGGCGACGGCCGTGTCACCGTCCTTGATCTCACCCGTCAAACGTCTTGCGTTGAACTGGGTCCCGGCCTGCTCGCGCGTTTCTACGGTTACGAGGACGGTGTCGATCAACCTGATATCACACTCGAAACGACCGACGTTGTCGACGTCGATCCCGTTGTGGTCCAGGCCGTTCCGCAGCTCAATTTTTTTCAAAATACCTTTCACAATTTCGAACCGCTGATGCGCAGCCGAATGCACAAGTGGTTCCGCGCCAACTTCACCGGTTTCCTGCAAGTTCCGGAAAGTGCCACCTACACGCTTGGCCTCAACTACGGATCCGGCATGCGCCTGACGCTCGACGGCAACACCTTAATCGAATACCAAGAAGGCAACCGTGGAGAAGCCGAAATCTTTTTGGAACAAGGCTTTTACCCAATTAAAGTCGATTACATCAACAAAGGCTCACGCAGTCCGAGCATTTCGCTTTCATGGCGTTCCAATGGTTCCGTCATCGGCCCCAACAACCGCTCGATAGCCCCACAATACCTGTGGCACAACCAAACCACACCGGAACCCTTCGCCAACACCAACCTCGACGTCGCCTTTTCGGTGGCCAACTACGCGCGGGTCACGCAACCACGGCTCGACTTGAGCGCACGCCTGTACGCCCCCGAAACCAATTTCACCTTCGCACTCGCAAACGTGGCGCGCACGGTTGAAGACGGCGTGGCGACCATGCGCCTCAACCTCACACCAGGCATTAACCATTTCAACTGGACGGCAAGCGCCGGCGGTCGCGAGCGCAGCGGCCGCTTAACGATTTATTACGACAGCGGCCAAGCGGGCACCCCCGGCCTGGCGATGATGGTTTATCCAAGTTCGGTGGCGAAAACCTACACGCTCGACGAACGTCATCTGCCCACGGCGGTTCATATCATCAATGGGGCCGACCTAGCGACAAACCCCAATGGTTATCCCAACTTGGCGGGTGACACCATTGGTGCCAATACCACCGTGATGATGCGCGGGCGTCTGCGCATCGACCAAGCCGGTCTTTACCGCTTCGTCGGCCACGGTCAATGGCCGTCAACCTGTTTGATTGACGGCCGTTTGGTGGTTTCGCGCTATGAAGGCGGCCACACTGCCGAAATCGAATTAGACGAAGGCTACCACAGCTATGTTTTCGTCACCCACCACACCAACCCACGCGCCGTGCCCGACGCCGGCGTGCGCTGGCAACCGCCAGGCGGCAGCACCGACGCCATTCCTCCGAGTCAGCTAAGTCACTTGCCCGAGGACATCATCCCGGCCGCCGATTACAGCAGCAACCAAGGCCACCCCACCCGCGTCGGCGGCGACCTCATCGCCGAATACCTGTTTGAAGAAAACGCACCTTTCGCCGACAGCGGTCGTTACAACTTGAATCTGCCCAGTGACCCGCGTTTGATTGTGCGCGACGGTGGCAGCGTCACCGCCAACGCCGCCTGCTTCGTGGAAAGCCGCACCGTCGGCGGTCACTTTCTCAACGCTGTCAAAAAAAGCCGCGCTTTCACGATTGAATTTGACTGGTACTACCGCCAAACCTACAACAACACCCAAAACTATTACCGTATTAACCAAAACATCAACATTACCAATGATTTGGTTTTACGCGGTTACTCACGCAGTTCGCGTTTCCACTTCTTCCTTCGCAGTGTCGGCGATATCAACATCCCGGTTGATCTGATCGACGGTCAGCGTTACCACTGCACCATCACCTACGACGGCGCCACCTTGCGCACCTACATGAACGGCCGTTTACAAACCGAAACCCCAACTGAAGCCGCCGATCTCAACCCAACCATGTGGTCGAACCAGGTCTTGCGAATGGGCGATCACCGCGGCGATCCCTTCGCCGGCACGGTCAACACCATGGCGCTTTATCGACGCGCGCTTTCATTGGCCGAAATTAACCAAAACTACGACGCCAACCGCGCCATGCGCCGTTCGACGGCACGGTTACCCTTTAACGACACTTTCGAAATTATTCCGCCGGGAACAAGCGAAGCGCAGCTTGCCCAGGCCATGCACGTGCTGAACCGTTTGAGCATGGGACCCACGCCCGAAGACGTGCGCGAGTTTTTGGAAATAGGCCCGCAAGCCTGGATCAACCGTCAACTGGAACCCGAGTCGATTGAAGAATCACCGGTGGTCGATCACTTGACCGATGTCTATCGGCCTTGGGCCAATGGCACCCAACTTAAATCCTGGTACATGGCGCGTTTGATTCACGGCAACCGTCAACTGGAAGAAGTGATGACCTGGTTTTGGGAAAACCACTTCAGCACGGATCTCGCCAAAACCGGTTCGGCCTGGGAAGAGTACCGCGAAAATGAACGCTTCCGTGCGCTGGCGATGGGCAACTTCACCGATCTGTTGCTAAATTCGGCGCTGAACTATCCCATGACCGAATACCTGGACAGCGTCACCAACGTCGTCGGCAACCCCAACGAAAACTACGCCCGCGAAATTTTCGAATTGCACTGCTACGGCGAAGATAACGGCTATGAATACGAAGACATTGTCGAAGCGGCGCGGATTTTTACCGGTTGGACCGAAACCAATCGCACCTTTTTGTTTAACCCGGGCAACCACGATTACGGCCCCAAACACCTGCAGGGTTTAACCTTCGACGGCGGCCACGGCATCGACGAAGGCTTGCGCCTGATGGAGCACATCGCCGTTTCGGAAAACACGGCGGCGTTCATCAGTTACAAGTTATGTCAGTTGTTTATCGCCGACGAACCACCGCAAGACGTGTGCAACGCCGGCCGCGACGCCTTTATGGCAACCAACGGCGACATCACAAGCGTGTTGCGCGCTATTTTGTTCCACGATCGCTTCCTCAACGACGTCAACTACCGCAGCAACAAGGTTAAAACGCCGGTCGAGTTTGTGGTGGGCATGATCCGCGCCACCGGTACGCAGGAAAACATGTCCAAGTATCAAGAAACCATGAACTTGCTTGGCATGCCGCTATTCCACTACTTGGATCCAACCGGTTTTCCCGAACGCGCCGAAACCTGGATGAACACCAACTCCGTCTACTACCGTTGGCAGTTGATAAACAGTTTCAGCGGCAACCGCAACGGCCTCGACGACCCATCGGCCGACGTGGAACTCATGCGCTCGCGTTACGGTTTGACCACCAGTCAAAAAGCGCTCGACTTCTTCGAAATCATGTTCGCGCGCGGTGAACCCAATGCGGCCTTCCGTCAAAAAGCCGAGGCCTGGTTCACCGAGGACACGTTCGAGAACATCGACCTCACCGACCCGGCCAACCAACGTTTTCTGGTAATACGCATGCCGCAAACCCTGAACTACTACATGCGTTTGCCGCAGTACAACTTGCAGTAAAGGAGCGCCCCTATGTTACGACGTCATTTTTTAAAAGCGTTTGGCGGCGGTTTGGCCGCCACCACCGCGCTGCCCCTGCTCGCGCGCGTCAACCCCGCGCCCCGCAAGGGCGGTTCCGTGCGCAAGTTGTTGGTGATTTTCCAACGCGGCGGCAGCGATTCACTCAACACGCTGGTGCCCGTTGGCGACAGCACGCAATACGATTATTACCGCGAACGGCGCCCCAACCTGCACATCCCGCAAGGCGATCTTTTGTCGTTTAACAACACCAGTTTCTTTGGTTACCACCCTTCATTGGCGCCGATTGCCGACCTCATTTCCGGTGGCAAAGCATCTTTCGTCCATGCCGTGGGTTATCCCAACATGACCACCTCGCACTTTGCCGGCCAGGCCTTCCTGGAAACCGGCGACCCCCGCAACCGCCGTGGCTCGGGCTGGATTAACCGTTACCTACACGCCTCCAGCGGGCCCGGCAATTTCCGGGGCCTGATGGTCGACCACAACACCTCACAAATGATGAGCGGACCCTACACCATTCCCGTGAGTCGCAACTTCGGTGGCTTGAACATGCCAATTCCCGGTGGCATGAGCGGTACCGATCAAACCCGTTACCGGCAAATGGTGCGTGACCTTGCCGAAGACGCCGACTACAAGGGTCACGACTTGCTCGAACGCACCACCGACGGTTTGTTGGGCATGTTCGACGCCTTCCAGGATCGCAACGTCAATAACTATCAACCCGCCAACGGCGCCACCTACTCTGAGTCCGGTTTAGGCAAATCCCTCAAACACGCGGCGCAAATGCTCAAGGAAAACCCCTCAACGCTTAATGTCGAAGCCGTCATGGTTAACCAAGCCAATTACGACCATCACGGTGGCCAGGTCAATGGCAGCGCCATTCAAGGCTGGCATGCCGGCCTGCTGCGCGATTTGGCCAACGGCATAAAAGCCTTCACCACCGATCTCGGTGAAGCACAAATGCAGGACACCCTGATTTTGGTGGTTTCCGAATTCGGGCGCACCGTCGCCGAAAACGGCAGCTTGGGCACCGACCACGGTGGCAGCTCCTTAGCGATGGTGATCGGCGGCACGGCCACCGGTCAGGTAATTAACGGCGGCGGCTTGTGGCCGGGTTTAACGCCGCACCGCGTGCCTTGGGTTACCGATTACCGCAGCCTCTATTGGGAAATCTTGGAACGCCACATGGGTGCTTCCAGCCAGGCAATCAGCCAAGCGATTCCGAATTTCACGCCGCAAGCCGTCGGCGCCGTCGGCTAGCCTCCGAACCAGGCCCGCCGACCACCGACGCAACGACTCAGGCGCCCCGATCCAACCCGCAAGGTTGGCGTGGGGGCGCCTTCTTTTTTTGCCCTCAATGGCGCGATTCGGGTGCGGGAACCTGCTGGAAGAACCCGGCGGGATCTACCCTAAACAGCGCGATATGTAGCAGCGATTTTGGCCAAGGCTCTGAACTGAAACTGCTTGTATAAATGCGCCACGCACCTGGCGGGTGCGCGCCGAATGCAGCCCGGTCCGCTTTTTCCAAAGGGTTTCGTTCCAGACCTTTGACCAAAATCATCCACATGTATCGCGCCTTTTAGGTGTACGTCACGCATTTTTACGAAATGTTGCAGTCCAACAAATTGGGCTATTTCGCCGCCAAGAATCGCGGCTTTCGTTTTCGGGCACCCACCCAAAACCTTCGCACTAAAAAAACCACAACCCACCAAACAAATCACCAATCATCAACAAATAAGCCTTACTTAATTCTCAAAGATTCATCTAAATTCATCGAGCAACTTCTAGAAATTTATGAGAAGCGCTAGCTCTAAGAAAAAGTGCAGACGGGAAAAGCGGGCTGTCTCATATATCACATGTCAACTGTGAGAAAAATCCTGTCTTCGCGCTAAAAACCTCCCTATAATGGCCATTGTCGGGTGGCACGATCCCTGACCCTCAACTCTGATGAACAGCGCCCCTCCCCCTTCTTGTGGTCACGGCAGTCGGTTGTTTATCGCAACGAATCTAGTGACTTTGGCAAAACGAACCGCTTCGGCCGTTTTTTTTGTCAGATTCTATGACACGAAAAGGGTCGGATTCCCGCTATTATCCTCGGGTTATGTCGTCGACAGGCTCATCCGTTTCCAATTATTTCCGAGCTTTTCACCGAAATATACCGCTATCTCAACGGTTCATCTTCGGAACATATAGTTAAAAATTTGTCGTCGGGCTCGCCCCGTGCGAAACGTCGCCCCTCCATCGGCGATGAAAACCAGCGACAGCTTCCATACCAATGATGGTTTTACCTAAACGGAGCAATTCGGGTAGATGAAATCGCGCAAATTTTGACGCAGGCCGCGTCAATCGTTGAAGCCAAACGTTTTAGAAAAAGCACCGGCGCACTGGCAAGTACGACGAGGGCTTTCGTAAAACAATGCTAATAAACAGCTTGTGCCTAATCAACCCCAAAAACTCGCTTCGTTGAGGTTTTATCGGCGCCGTTCGCGGCGGTCCGTTCATCACCTTTGTCTTTTCCATTTCAGTTGATCGCCATTATTTGGCACAAAGTTCCCATTCACGAGTCCAGTTTATTCATAGCGAGTGGAACACCTGCTGGTGTTTCTCAATCTATTGCTATGTCTTTTTTCACCCTTTACTCACAATTCATTTTTTTCAAATCCCAATAGTGGTCCCTGTGTTTCTATTCAAGGCACACAATGCCTTCCCATGCCCAAAAGGCACATTCACAGTCACTATTGGCATCCTCTCACCCAATAAGGAGCCTCCCCTTGTACCGTATTGGACTGTTATCCTTTTCTCTGTGCCTGTGGTTCGCCTTTTTGTCGCCACTCGACGCCGCTGAACGCAACACCATGACGTTCAGCAATCTGCTACCCCATTGGTCGCACAACACCGCCGACCGCCTCGAGTTACCGGATTATGATCGCGACGCCCAACTCACCGTCTTAGATCTGATCGCCCACCGTTCACGCGGCTCGCTCGGCCCGGGTTTGCTCGGCCGTTACACCAGCTTTCAAAACGGCGATGATTCGCAAAGCCCGACTTTGCCACTGTTGTCAGGTTCGTCGCACCCCGTTGACATTGTCGATGTCGCCGCCACGCTCAACCACACCCCTTACCAACCGGACCAGCCGACCTTCCTCAACAGTGGCTTGCACCACAGCTTTAACGTCGCCTTTGAAGGCTTGCTGTACGTACCCGAAACCGCCCAGTACAACCTCATTTTGGCCGAAGGTGACGCCGCGCGGCTTATCATCGACGGCCAGGTTCACATTCACTACGATGGCGGCTCCCGTTTTGGCGACGTCTCCCTCAGGCTGCGCAAAGGATTTGTGCCGATTCGGGTCGATTACCTCAATCGCTCGCAAAGCGATGCCGGCTTTGTCTTGGCCTGGCGCTCGACCGGCCAAGTCATCGGTCCTGATAACCAGGTGATTGCCGCACCTTATCTTTGGCACCATCACACGACCGACGCCAACGTCGATAGCCGCCTGCACGTCGCCTTCGATCCCGGCCACGCGAGCCGCGTTACCGGTACCAAACTCACTTTAAAGGCGCGCCTGTATGGGCCGGAAACCCAGTTCCGTTTTTGGTTGGGCGACGAGGAAATCCGCGTTTCCGACGGTACCATCCACCACAACGTCCAATTGCTGCCGGGTTTGAACCACCTGCCCTGGCGCGCCCTAGCGGGCACACGCCACACCCAAGGCGTGCTTACCCTTTACGCAGATCGCGGCCAGGCAGGCCACCCAGGTCTGGCCGCCATGTTTTATCCTGCCGGTGAAATCACGGCGGACACCGTTGAAACATCGTCACTCCCCAGCCGCACTACCGTTTTGGACGGCTTAAACCTTGCCGCAGCACCCAACGGCTATCCCAACCTGGACGGCGGCACTGTCAACGGCGAACAAACGCTGTGGTTGCGCGGTCGCTTGTTGGTGGAAAAGAGCGGACGTCACACCTTTACCATGGCCGCTCCCAGCGCCGCATCCTTCTACCTGAACGGCGGTCTGCTGCTCGCGACCGGCGAGAACCGCAACCAATTCAGCAAGGAACTCACCGCCGGCTACCACGACATCAGTATCGTTGTCGCCGCCCACCGTGACGCGCCCTCCGTAACCTTACAATGGCAGCCACCGGGGCGCCCCACCGCCGAGGACATCCCCGCACGGCTGTTAGGCCACCGTGACGACCAGTGGATTCCCGCCGCCGACTTCGCCGCCAACAGCGGCCACCACGCCCGCATTGGCGGCGGCTTGGTTGCCGAATACTTATTTGAAGCCGACGCCCCCTTTGCCGACAGCGGTGCCTACGCCCTGGATTTGAAGCCGCTGCCACGCTGGCAAACACGTGACGGCGGCAGCTTGGCGGTCGCAACGCCCGGCCGACTCACCGACCGTCGTCTCGGCACCCATTTCCTTAAAGCCGCCACTGAAATGCGCGCCTTCACCATTGAATGGGATTGGTTTCACCGCACCGCCGAGGACGGCCAGCAACAGTTCTACCGCGTCAACTTTCGCAAAACCGACGATCCCATCTTTTACGCCTACGCCTACCTCGACCGTTTTGCTTTTTACTTCATGGGCGAACGCTTCAACTTCCCCGTCGATTTAATTGAAGACCGTCGCTATCACGCCGTCGTAACTTGGGACGGCGACGCGCTGCACACCTACCTCAACGGCGAACACCTCACCAGCACCCGCATTCACGCGGCCGACTTTAACCAAAACCTGGCCACGGAAAGTGACTTCATCATCGGCGACCATCGTGGCCGACCATTTCGCGGCACCCTCAATGCACTGGCCCTTTACGACCGCGCCCTCGATGATGCCGAGGTCTATACCAACTTCGAAGCCAATCGCCGCATGCGCCGCATCAGCGCACGGCCCGCCACCGCTGAATCCTTTACCGTCATCCCACGCGGCACCGACGCCGCCACACTGGACCAGGCTGTTCACGTGCTCAACCGCGTGGCCATGGGCGTGACGCCCGAGAGCCTGCACGAAATCCTGACCGTCGGGGTTGAAACCTGGCTGGAACGACAGCTCCAACCCGCGACCATCCCCCAATCCGCTCTTGTCGACCAACTCGCGTCGCGTTATCGGCCCGAGCAAAGCGCCGCCAACCTGGAAGCCTGGTTCGCCGCCCGGTTGGTTCACTCGGAGCGACGCTTGGAAGAAGTGATGACTTGGTTTTGGGAAAATCACTTCAACACCGACCTCACCAAAACGCTGGATCACCGCGAGGAATACGCCGAAAACCAGCGCTTCCGCCGGCACGCGCTCGGGAACTTCGGCGATCTGCTGCAAGCCTCGGCCTTGAACTACCCGATGATCACCTACCTCGACGGCACCACCAACGTCGCCGGCGCCCCCAACGAAAACTACGCCCGCGAAATCCTCGAATTGCACAGCTTTGGCGAAGACAACGGCTACACCTATGCCGATATCGTTGCCGCCGCTCGTATCTTCACCGGCTGGACCCAACGCGGTCGCGCCTACGACTTCCGGCCGGGGCACCACGACTACGGCACCAAAGAACTGCTCGGCTTGCGTTTCGACCAACGCCAAGGTCAAACCGAAGGCTTAATTCTCATCGACCACATTGCACGCGCCCCCGAAACCGCGTCCTTCATCAGCACCAAGTTATGTCAGGTATTCATTGCCGATGAGCCGCCACAAGATGTGGTTGACGCCGCCACCGCCGCCTTTATCGCCTCCGACGGCGACATGCGCCGCGTCCTGCGCACCATTCTCTTTCACGACCGGTTTCTCAATGATCCCGCCTACCGCAACAACAAATTGAAAACGCCGCTTGAGTTTGTCGTCTCGATGGTTCGCGTCGGTGGCGGCGACGACCTGCTCACCTACCGCGCCTCAATGCAACACATGGGCATGCAACTCTTCCATTACCCCTACCCCACCGGCTACCCCGAAACCGCCGTCCACTGGCTGACCACCAACGCCGTTTACCACCGCTGGCAAATGGTCAACCAATTCTGCAGCGGCCACCGTCTTGCCGATCAGCCCGCCCTCGACCTCGAGGGTTACGCACGTCGCTACGGATTGGTTGATGCCGAAAGCGCGCTGGATTTCCTCGAAGCCCTGTTCGGCGCGGGTCCCGATCTGCGCGCCAAGCTGGCGCCGCTGTTGCGCGACCAACAACACCGCGACCTCGACTTACGCGAACCCGAACAAGAAGCTCGCTTCCTGGCGGGTTTGGGCCAAGCCATGAACTACTTCCTGCGCACGCCGCGTTTCCAACACCAATAATAGGAGCCACTCCCATGAATCGACGTCAATTCTTACAACGCGGCGCCGCCGCTTTCAGTGCCGCCATGGCAACACCTCTGTGGCTGCGCGGGAACGACCAAGCCGGTCCCAATCACGGCCGCAAACTACTGGTCATTTTTCAACGAGGCGGCAACGACGCCGTCAATACCCTGGTGCCGGTGGGGAATCGCGCCGAGTACGAGCGCTACCGCGCCGGCCGCCCCAACTTACACCTGCCGCAACAAGATCTGCTCTCATTGCAAACCACCGACTACTTCGGCTTCCACCCCAGCCTGGCGCCGATGGCCGATTTAATCAACAACGGTCGGGTTTCTTGCATCCAGGCCGTCGGTTATCCCAACATGAACACCTCGCACTTCGTCAGCCAGGCCTATTGGGAAACCGGTGATCCCGCCAACCGTCACGGTGCCGGTTGGTTGAATCGCTACCTGCACACCACCTACCCGGGTCAACCGCTGCGCGCGCTGATGATCGACAAAACCATGGCGCAAATGATGAGCGGGACCTACACCGTCCCCGTCAGCGAGAACTTCGGCGCCTTCGCCATGCCGGTCCCGCAAAACGGCAACGCCTACTTTGGCGAGCTCATGCGCGACCTTGCCCAAAGCGGGCCCTACGGCGAAGACAAAGCACTGCGCGACACCACCCACCGCTTGTTAACCATGTTTGACAATTTCGCTGATCGCGACCTCGGCGACTACCAACCCGCCGCTGGTGCAACTTACCCAAACAGCGATTTTGGTCAACGCCTGAAACACGCCGCACAAATGCTGAAAGACGAACCCAGCAAGCTGAATGTTGAAGCCGTCATGGTCAACCAAAGCAACTACGACCACCACAGCGGCCAAATTGGCGACAATGTACGCGAAGGCGCCCACGCCGATCTGCTTTATGAATTGGCGCAAGGGATCCAAGCCGTCACCACCGACATGGGTACAGCCGCCGATAGACTCTTGATTCTGGTTGTCAGTGAATTCGGCCGCACGCTGCGTGAAAACGGCAGTCGCGGCACCGACCACGGCGGCGGCGCACTGTCCATGCTCATCGGCGCAGGCGCGACCGGCGCGGTTCTCAACGGCGGCGACGACTGGCCGGGAATGACCGACCACAAACTGCCGTGGGTTACCGATTACCGCGACATTTACTGGGAAATTCTCGAACGCTGGCTCGGTGCCAATCCCGCCGCGTTGCGCGCAGCCTTGCCAAACTTCTCGCCAACGCCGCTTAATGTGCTCGCTTAAATTTCGAAATTGAAACCACGGTCCACCAGGGCTTCGTATTTGGCGCGGTCGAACTCGTATAGTTTGGCCGCGCGATGTGCCACTTGTTTTTCCGTTTCGCCGGTATCGATCAACAATCCCATCGATTGGATCTTCTTGCGGAAGTTACGCTTATCCAACTTCTTCTCGAGCACGACCTCGTATAGGTGCTGCAGTTGCGACAACTTAAAACGCGTCGGCAGCAACTCAAAACCAATCGGCTGGTAGCGCACCTTGCCCTTGAGACGCGTGATCGCCGTCTCCAAAATCTCGTGGTGGTCGAAGGCCAATTGCGGGTGGTTCCGCAACGAGAACCAAGCCGTTTCTTCAGCATCGCCCGAGGCTCGCAACGCCGTGCCCTGCATCTTTACCAAAGCGTAATAAGCTACCGAAATGACGCGTGTGCGCGGGTCGCGGTCTACCCGACCAAAGGTAAAAAGCTGTTCTAAAAAGAGATCAGATAACCCCGTTTCCTCTTCCAGCTCGCGCCGTGCCGCCTCTTCCAGCGACTCCTCCATGCGCACAAATCCTCCGGGCAGGGCCCATTGCCCGCGAAACGGTTCCAGCAAACGCTTCACCAACAAAATTTTGAGATCACCCTCGTCTAAACCAAACACAACACAGTCGACGGTAACGGACGGTCGCGGGAACTCATAGCTGTAGGTCATGCTACCTCGATTCAATCAATCAAATTAGGCCCAACCCCATTCATATGGCAGATGTCGGCCAAAGCGCCGACACCCATCCGTTTACGATGCAAACCCATAGGCACGCGACCTTGGACACAAGCGAAAACCTTAAAAGCACGCTGCTTAGCGGCATTATTAAGATAAATCAGCCGAGAGACTTGGCCAACATCGCCGCCAAAAGTCGCACCTGTTCGATAGGGCCGTTCGGCTACTGAGTGTAAATCTTACATTAAATGGACACCGGTCCCCAACCAAAACGACCGCTTTGTCGTTAATTGGCCTCCGCCATCAAGGTAACGTCAAACAGGCGTTGGCGGTCTGCGCCGTCAAAAGGCCGTGTTAAAAAGCGCCGGTACCAACCGGCGCGGCCCTATTGCAGCATTTTTCCTTCCCAAAAGCCTTTCGCAAAACAGATGGTTCTTGGGAAGGAAAAATGTCCTTCGTCTAACACGACATGTGCAGCGGCCGCACAGGCCGAAAGGGTGCACTGAAGACTTAACCCACCCACGAACAACCAGGAAAACCATTCGCGGCTTATATCAACCAGCTTAGGTGTAGGCATTCACCGCCGCCGTTTCACCGGCGACCCCCTCAAACACCGCCGCCTCTATCGGCGCAACCTCAAGCGCCTCCGAAAAACGCGCCCACAATGTATCCAACGATTCCAAACCGACCGACACGCGGATCAGGTGCGCATTCACCCCACAAGATGCCGCCCATGCCAACTCGTGGTAGTGGGCCAACAAGGTGTAGGGGCATACCAAGGTAAAGTTCGTGCCCAAACTCGGACCTTTGCACAACTGTAACCGGTCGTAAAACTGCGGCGCATTCACCGCTCCGTCGACCAACTCCAGCGAGAACAAACCGCCGAACCCTGGCTCGGCGCTGCGACAATAGCGGGTGTAGGTCTCGCGACAGGTCAGCGACGGATAATGAACCGCCGCCACTTTGGGATGCGCCGCCAACCGTTCGCACAAAACACGGGTCGTTTCACTTACGCGCGCAAAACGCTCGCGGAAATCGGCACCGTAGGTCTGCAAACGCACGGCATCGCCTGGCCACAAGTTGTCCTCGTAGCGATGTTCCGATTGCCGGCGCAGCGGTTCGTACAATGGGCTGTCAGGATTCAAAACCAGCGCGCCGCCCATGACGTCGCCCGCGCCGCTGAAGTACTTCGTTAGACTCACCACCGCCACATCAGCATGCGGGAAGGGATTGAGGTTCGCGAAACAGTCGAGCGTCACATCGACCACCAACGGAATCCGGCCGCCGCGACAAGTCGTTCCGACGCGCGCCAAATCCACCATCGTTAATAACGGGTTGGCTGGACACTCGGTAAATACCGCGCCAATCTCGTCACGCGCCGTCGCCGCCTCGAGCCGCTCCAAATCGGCGGCGTCGCCGCGTGGCAAAAACACCACGCCCGCCCCCAGCTTCTCTTGCACCTTGAGCGTATCGACGTACGGAAAACCCAACTGACAGGATTCGCGACCCGGTGCCAGGGCCGCGGCAACCCGATGCGCAAAGGCCACCGCCGCCATTCCCGTTGGGAACAGCAACACGTCGTGCGCCGCAACACCGGCCAGCTCGGCCAACTGCGCACGCAAGGCCGTTTTAGCCTGAGTTCCGGCACCGTAGGGTACCGTCGCACCGGTTAAAACCTGTTCCGCCCAGCGCGAGCTGACGATATCGCCCGTATGCTGCCAAAAACTTTTGACCACGTCGTAGTGAGCCGCGTCGCAGAGCAGCGCGTGAATCGTTCCAAAACCCGTATCCACCACGCGCGAGTCGGCGCCAACCCGCCGCTGTAGATACTCACGCGCACGCCGCGCCACCGCCGCCGAGGGAAAGGCAAACACCGCCTCGCACGAGGTTGCCCATTCCTGGGCGATGTGGTGGTTCAAGCGTTGTACCAACGGGTGGATCACGAAACGTGGGTAGCCACAGGCAAGTGCGTCCAACACCCGTTGTTCGCCTTCCTCGTAGCCGACCACATCGCGCCAGCGCGGCATCGTGACCGACACCGCGTGGCCCGAATCGGGCAGTGGTAATCCCAGGTCGCTCTCGCGCCAACTAGGTGAGGTGATAAGATCGCGCATAAGCTCCTACCCTTTCAAAGCCGGCTTCCAAGTCGGCCAGTAAATCGTCCAGTTCTTCGATACCCACGCTAAACCGCACCACCGCATCGGTAATGCCCACCTTCTCGCGCACTTCGCGCGGAACCGACGCGTGCGTCATCGAGGCCGGGTGGCAGATCAACGATTCTACGCCGCCCAAACTCTCCGCCATCTTAAAGAATTGCAATTGTTGTAAGAACTCACGGGTTTTTTCCAAAGGCAGCCCCAAGTCGGCTACGACAATGCCCGAACCGCCACCGCGCATTTGCCGGCACGCCAGCATGTAATCGGGATGCGACGGAATCCCCGGATAACGCACCCATTTAATCCCTTCACGGTTCTCTAAATACTCCGCCAGCCCGCGTGCATTGGCCTGGTGCTGCTTCATGCGCAACGACAAGGTTTTCACGCCGCGCGTGATGAGCCAGGTATCGAACGGCGAAGGGTTCAGGCCCAGTGCTTTTTGGGCAAAGACCAACTCTTCCGCCCATTTGGGATCGTTGGTGCAAACCACGCCACCCAGACAATCGGAGTGGCCGTTAATGTATTTTGTCGTACTCGACAGCGACAAGTGTGCGCCCAGCGCCAGTGGTTGCTGTGTGTAGCCACTGGCAAAGGTGTTGTCCACCAACAGGCTGGCGCCAATGCGGTGACAGTGGACCGCCGCCCGTTCGATATCAATAATTTTGAGCAGTGGGTTGGTTGGCGATTCCAGCCACACCAAGCGCGGTTTTAAGGTCTCAATTTGAATGAAGTTCTTTTCATCGGTGAAGTCCAGATAGGTGACGTTCACACCGAACTTCTTAAAGACGCGATCGAACAAGCGAAAAGTACAGCCGTACACGTTTTCTTCGGCCAACACCAAGTCGCCCGATTGCAGCGTTGAAACCACTGCCGTAATCGCCGCCACACCGCTGGAGAAGACGGTCGCGTATTCGGCTTTTTCCAACGATTGCAAAACACTTTCCAGGTTGCGGAAGTTGGGGTTACCGCTGCGGGTGTAGTCGAACCCGCCCGAGTTACCGTACTCAAAGGTGGAGGTCGCGTAAATCGGCGGGGTCACCGCGCCGGTTTGATCGCGGTATTCGCCGCCGTTGTGAATCGAACGCGTGGCAAAACCCGTCGCCTCACGGCTGCGATGCGGGTCGATGTTGCTACAGCGGTAAGGAAAGGCCTGATCGCTTTCGGGGAAAAGCTCGTTAAAATCTCGGCTCATGTTCGTCCTCGTTAGGGATACACCAAGGCCGCAAAACCGCGCGGCGCCCGTCGGCGGAACAGGCAGCATGGCTTGTGGTTGGTTGACGGCGGGTTGGGGGCCCCGTCGTCGAACGACGCGAGTTGTATCGGGTGGCGCCACCGACTGGGAAGGTCGACAACGGTTCCTGGTTGGGTCTCGGCAGAGACGCGCGCATTGGGGAATGGGTGTTGAGAATCACCGTGTCAAGGGGGAGCGACACGATAATCAGTTTTGCTAGGGTTGAGTCAGGGGTAAAGCAAAAAGAGGACGCGACAAATGCGCATCACATCACGAATGAAGGGTAACAGGTAGGAAAATATAATGTTTGGCGAATGAGCGCAACCTGTACCACGGCCCGACTCCTTTTCTAAATTCCACGCAGTATACCCAATCCCGCCGCGCGGAACAACCCTCAGGCACCGCTTTCCCCGGTTTTTTTCCAGGCACCCCAAATTTCGACCCAACCCGTGCCTTTGTCCACCCATCGTTGCCACGCCAGATTAAAGGGTTTTGGCCTGATGCCGGCGCATATTTTTGTTCACTAGAATAACAAACACAAATCCAGTCTAAAAAACAAGTTCTTCTCGCACAAACATGAGCCGCGACACGCTTTTTAATGAGACACGCCGCCAGGCTATCCGTTGACCGACCAAGCTTACTTGTTGTTTATATCTAAACATTTAGAGTTATAAACCAAGTACCACAACGGCCTTTAATCCCAACCCATACTTCCTGGCCACCTCCCACCAGGATCCTTTGGCAACCTTGACCCGCCACCCAAAGCAATACCGGATCACACCGCAACCTACCCGGCGAAAGGCATGGCCAAAGGCATTTAGAGCAAAAAAAGCGCTTGACCTTTCTTCTTTTTGTTATTTAATTAAACAAACAACCCATCAGAACCGGCCGAACGTGGCCGCAATCACAGATTTTTGACCGCAATCCGCGCGATGGTTTTAGGGAGCTCGTCACTGCCGATAACCGCCCTCTACCGCACGGCTCGTCGGTTTCGCCCGGTTTTCTCGGGTTCTTTCGTTTTCGTTCTGTTACTTAACAAAAAATCGGCAATTTCTTTCGGTGCTTTTAGTTTCTTAAACATAAGACGTTGCACCGATCCGAAACACCCGCGCGTGTTTCGTACTTTTGTTTTTCTTGTGAGGAGAGAAAACATGATGCTTCCTTTAAACCGCCTTCGCGGCTGGTTCACGGCCTTCCTGTGCCTGATCACCGCAAGTGCTGCCTTGAACGCTCAAAACATCAATTACACAGTTGATTTTAACGTCGCTTCCGATTGGGGCAGCGGCCATACCGGCAACCTCGTTATTACCAACACCGGCTCCAGCCCGATTGAGGGCTGGGAACTCACCTTTAACTACGCATACAGCATTGATTCCGCTTGGAACGCCACACTCACCAGCGACGGCGCCAACAGCTACCGCCTCAGCGCTCCTGGCTGGAGCAGCACCATTGCACCCGGTGCTTCCGTCAGCGTCGGCTGGAACGGCAGCCCTGGCAATGTCACCGGTACCCCTACCGACTACCGCCTCAACGGCGCCGCGCCCGGCGGTGGTGACGGCGGTGACGGCGGCGACGGCGGCGACGGCGGCGATGGCTCTGACGGTTCCGATGGCTCTGACGGTTCCGATGGCTCTGACGGTTCCGATGGCTCTGACGGTTCCGATGGCGGAGACGGTTCCGATGGCGGAGACGGCGGAGATGGTTCCGACGGCGGTGACGGTGGCTCCTGTGTTGCAACCGCTTTTAATGTGTCAACCGCCTGGAACGGCGGCTTTGGCGGCGAGTACGTCGTCGAAAACACCTCCAACCAAACCCTGAGCAACTGGACGCTCATCGTCGACCACGATGTCCAAGTCGGCTCTCACTGGAACGGCACCATCACCATGGGCGCCGACGGTTACGAAGTTCGCCCTACCTCTTGGAACAGCACCCTCGCTCCCGGCGCCAAAGCGACCATCGGTTTTAACGGCACCTTTGTCGGCCAAGAAGTCCCCCGCCCCATGAGCATGCGTTTACTGGGTTCCGATGACTGCGGCGGCGACGGTTCTGACGGCGGCGACGGCGGCGATAACGGCGACGGTGGTGACGGCGGCGATAACGGCGACGGTGGTGACGGCGGCGATAACGGCGACGGTGGTGACGGCGGCGATAACGGCGACGGTGGTGACGGCGGCGATAACGGCGACGGTGGTGACGGTTCCGACGGCACGGATGGTGGCGATGGTTCCGACGGCACGGATGGTGGCGATGGTTCCGACGGCGGCGACGGCGGCGATGGTTCCGACGGCGGCGACGGCGGTGATGGTTCCGACGGCGGCGACGGCGGCGGCGATTATGGTCGTCGCGTTGTGGCCTACTACACCGCATGGAGCATTTACGGTCGCAACTTCCAAGTAGCCGATATGCCAGGCGACAAAATCACCCACATCAACTACGCCTTTGCCAATATCTCCAGCGACAACGTCATCCAAATTGGCGACAGTTGGGCCGATATCGAAAAATCCTATCCTGGCGATACCTGGGACCAGCCCGTTCGCGGTAACTTCAACCAACTCGTCAAACTCAAACAACGTTATCCTCATCTTAAGACGCTGATTTCGGTCGGTGGCTGGACTTGGTCAAAACGTTTCTCCGATGCCGCTTTGACTGACGCTTCGCGCCGTAAGTTCGCCGCATCTTGTATCGACTTCATTCGCCAGTACCAATTCGACGGCGTCGACTTGGATTGGGAATACCCCGTCGGCGGTGGTTTGCCCGACAACATCTACCGTCCCGAAGACAAACAAAACTACACCTTGTTGCTGGCCGAATTACGCCGTCAACTCAACGACTTGGAACGCGAAATGGGTCAAGAGTACCTGTTGACCGTTGCTGTTGGTGCCGGTTACGACAAAATCGCCAACTTGGAAGTTCGCAAAATGGCCGAAATCCTCGATTTCATCAACGTCATGACCTACGACTTCCACGGCGCGTGGGAAAACACCGCCAACCACCACTCCCCCTTGTACGCCAATCCCGACGATCCCAACCCCAACCCTGACATCCGCGCCAAGTACAACACGCATTCGGCGCTGCAGGGTTACCTGGACGGCGGCGCACCCGCCAACAAACTGGTTGTCGGCATTCCGTTCTACGGCCGCGCCTGGAAGGGTGTTCCCGCCGCCAACGGCGGTTTGTTCGGTACCGGCAACGGTGTCCCGCCAGGCACCTGGGATGACTGGGCTTCCGGCGCGACCGGCGTCAACGACTACTGGGAAATCGCCGATTTCGCGCGCAGCGGCAACTACACCCGCCACTGGGACGACGTTGCCAAGGCACCGTATCTGTACAGCCCAAGCCAACACGGCGGCCACTTCATCAGCTATGAAGACAAAGAGTCGCTCAACATCAAACTGGAATACCTGAAGCGTCGCGGCTTAGGCGGCGTCATGTTCTGGGAAATTTCAGCCGATGATCGCAGCTTCGGTCCCGATTCCTTGACAGACACCATCTATCGCGGTCTCAACCCGTAACCCTGTTCCCATCCAAGGACGAGGTTTCCCGCCTCGTCCCTCCTGGCTGCCGACCGCCATCGGCAGCCTTTTTTATGCCACCAGCAACCAGCTTGAACCCATCGAGGGTGGCCGAGCCACCGGATCAACAACTAGAAGCCATCGCCCTCGCCAAATCCGTCTTCGTCCCCAAAATATGCAAACAGGAATTCGAGAAACGTCTCGCGCTCAACGTCCTCGACATCCCCCCGCGGATCCACACAAACGACATGCCCGCTATCGGCCACATCAAAACAATAAACATAACCTTGGCCGTCATCACAAAAGGGCAGCAAGCGGGCCGGCGCCGTGATCTTGAAATAGACATCCTCCAAAGCGATCGGCCCTTCGTAGAAAATCAACGATCCCGAATCACCAAAACCGTACTGCTCCAAAAATGAAAAGTACGCCTCGGGCAAACCGGGAAAATCCTTTTTTAGTTTTTCCAAACTTTGGTGGTCCAAAGGCTGCATGCCTGCTGCATCAAGATCCATAAATGCGTCGAACATCGAAACCGCCCCCCACAAGCCGACACCCTTCTTTATTAAATTAAGCCAGGACACCCACTAATAAATTAAGCCAGGACACCCACTAATAAGCCAGAACACCCACTGTTTTTTTCCTAGCCAGAAGGCGTGCACGAAGCCAGGAGCCCAAGCCAGGACACCCACTTTTTGTTGCCGGAGCCCAAGCCAGGACACCTAATAAGCCAGGACACCCACTGTTTTTTTCCTAGCCAGAAGGCGTGCACGAAGCCAGGAGCCCAAGCCAGGAGCCCAAGCCAGGACACCCACTTTTTGTTGCCGAGCAGAGCATCAAGCCTGGACAAGATGCTTCCACTTTTTAGCCGTTCCGAACCCAAGCCAGGAGGAGCCCAAGCCAGGACACCCACTTTTTGTTGCCGAGCAGAGCATCAAGCCTGGACAAGATGCTTCCACTTTTTAGCCGTTCCGAACCCAAGCCAGGAGAGCCCAAGCCAGAGCCCAAGCCAGGACACCCACTTTTTGTTGCCGGAGCCCAAGCCAAGACACCCACTTTTTGTTGCCGAGCAGAGCATCAAGCCTGGACAAGATGCTTCCACTTTTTAGCCGTTCCGAGCCCAAGCCAGGAGAGCCCAAGCCAGGACACCCACTTTTTGTTGCCGAGCAGAGCATCAAGCCTGGACAAGATGCTTCCACTTTTTAGCCGTTCCGACATTTCATTAATAGGAAAACGGAAGAATAACAATTATAACGAATAGGGCATGGGATAAATTAGCCGAAAACCAAGCATTTTTTTCAAACAAGCCTACGGTTCCAGGCAGCAGTCCCCATTGTTCGGTGTAGGGATATTTTGATTGTTTAAAGCTTTGGTATGCTTTGCTCGATGCTTGAACAGCGCTGTGGTTTTCCAGTTCGAAATCTCACCATCTGTAAACCTTGTTTTAAATAACTTTCAATACAAAGCCAATCCAAAGCGCGTCACAAAGAAGGCTTGAATAGGATAAAATCGCTATTGAGGAGGTATCACAGCCCAAGCCAGGACACCCACTTTTTGTTGCCGAGCAGAGCATCAAGCCTGGACAAGATGCTTCCACTTTTTAGCCGTTCCGAGCCCAAGCCAGGAGAGCCCAAGCCAGGACACCCACTTTTTGTTGCCGAGCAGAGCATCAAGCCTGGACAAGATGCTTCCACTTTTTAGCCGTTCCGACATTTCATTAATAGGAAAACGGAAGAATAACAATTATAACGAATAGGGCATGGGATAAATTAGCCGAAAACCAAGCATTTTTTTCAAACAAGCCTACGGTTCCAGGCAGCAGTCCCCATTGTTCGGTGTAGGGATATTTTGATTGTTTAAAGCTTTGGTATGCTTTGCTCGATGCTTGAACAGCGCTGTGGTTTTCCAGTTCGAAATCTCACCATCTGTAAACCTTGTTTTAAATAACTTTCAATACAAAGCCAATCCAAAGCGCGTCACAAAGAAGGCTTGAATAGGATAAAATCGCTATTGAGGAGGTATCACGATGTCGGATGAGAGAAAACTTCAACCTGAGTGGCGCGCTAAGACTTAAAAAGATCTTTCTTGCGTCTAAACATAACGAATTATCGAATGTCCCCAATATGACATGAGTCTCTTCAGTTCCTGCAGTAAAATCACACAGCTGAAGCAAGT
>JAUIFE010000061.1 GCA_030429565.1 Holophagae bacterium
TGGAAACCATCACGCAGCTCAAAATCGGGTTTGCCGACTATGAAGGCGAATCGACGATCAAGCACTTGATGGAGTTGCATCACATTGACCGCTTGGCAGCTCTGGGGACCGGCTTATTTGGTTTGTCCGAGAACAACTCGGCCTGGCCGGTCCTCAAAGATCGCGTGGTCTTTCCCTACTGGAAAGGCGGCCGCATCGTTGCCATGGTTGGCCGCGTGCTGCCTTGGGCCAAGGACAAAACCCAGCCGAAGTACAAAAAGCTGTTCGTCCACCATCCCGAAAAGCGCCCTTACGTGAAAATGGACAACAGCGCGTTCTACAACGAAGACTGCTTGCTGAAAAAACCAGAAGCCATCTTGATTACCGAGGGCGTAACCGATTGTATTGCGGCCTACCAGAAGGGAATCCCCGTCATTTCGCCGGTAACGGTCCAGTTCCGTGACCGAGACATTCCTCGCCTGGCCTCCGTATTGCGGAACTGTAAACGGATCTTCCTTTGCCTCGATAACGAACTCAGCAACGTCGGCTTGAAAGGCGCCTTGAAGTTGGCGAAGCAGCTTGAAAAGCACGGCCTGTACGTTCGAATCGCCACACTCCCGCTTGAGGCTGAACAGATCGAAGCGCGCGAAAAACTCGCTCGGGACTTTGGTATCAAAACGGATGTGGACAACAAAACGCTAAAAACGAAAATCCCCAATCCCAGCCTTGAGCGGGTCGCCGAAGCGCGCCAGTTGATCGCCGCCTCCAAAATCGACCTAAATGCATATTTTGCCAAGGGGCATACGCTGGAAGAATTTAAAGGTGTTTTGAACGCCGCCAAACCCCGCGTGGAGATCCTGATTGGTCAGTTGGATACCTCACTCGGTGACCAAGCCCGCTATGAACAACGTAAGCCTTTAATGCTGGAGATTGCCAAGCTGCCCGAGTACTACTTGGATCGCTGCTTAAAGCTGATCCAGCAACACTACGGTAAGCGAAGTATCACGATCAGCGCCTTGCGCAGCGAAATGCGAGAGGCGAGCAAGACGTCCAAAAAGGAGATTCAGACCAACGCCAAACAGCAGCTCGTGCGCGAAAAACTCAAGGAGGCGAAACCGAATACTTGCCGCGAAGCCATGCTCGAATACGAGCTTCAAGCATTGGACGGCGGCTCCGTATCCCACGAGGGCCTGGGCAAGGTGGTCGCGGATTGGTTTAAGGCCAACGGCGCACGATTCTTCTACTCTCCCGGCGAAGAGCCCATCATGTTCTTTCAAGGGCACATGTACCACCTGGCTTCCTCCAATAAAGGGGTACGTCGTGATTTTTTGTCCTTTTTCCAATCGCAAACCCATTTGACCCACATCACCGCGAAAGGGCGAGTGGTTCTAGAAACACTACGAAACACCGCGCGCCAGGAAGGTCTCGAATCGGAACCCAAAACCTGGCTCCACACGATTCCCAAAAACCACACTGTTTATTTCAACTTAAACAATGAGCGAAGCGAGGTTGCCCGCATCACGCCCGACGGGGTTGAGATTTTCAAGAACGGTGACAATCCCGACGACGTGGTCCTTCGCGGTCAAAAGCGCATGAGCGCCATCAATTTCATTCCCGACGCCGACCTTAAAGAAGCCGAACGTCTGGTGGACGAGATCATCTTAAGGAACCTGGCCTGCTCGGAACTGGATCGGTGCTTTATCGTGACCTGGATTTCCTGCTTCTTGTTGATCGGGTATGTGGGGAACCGGCCGATGACCCGCTTTGAAGGCCGCTACGGCTCGGGAAAGACCGGAGCGAGCAAGGTCATCACCACCTTGATTTACGGCCAACCGCAAAACAAAAAAAGCACAATGGCCGCTAACTACGCGGATGCAGCGCGCAACCCATTGACGTCACTCGACAACCTCGAAGTGCAGAACATGACCCAGGAATTAAGCGACTTTTTGTTGCTGGCGACCTCGGGTGTGTCACGAGAAAAGGTGGCCTATGGTACCGACTCCGAGCTGATCACGGATGTGGCACATTGCCTCATCAACTCGACCGGTATTGAGCCACTCAACGCGGCGTTGGGCGAAATCTTGTCCCGTGCCTTCACGATCAGATTCACCCGCAAGCACCGCCGAAAGGGTTTCCTCGAAGTAGAAACCCTCGCCAACATCCAACAACACCGCGACCTCATTTTGTCTGCACTAATGAAGCGCACCGCGCGCGTGCTTGGCCTGATCAAGGCGGGGCAACACAGTGCGGTGATGCACCTGTTGGAAGACTTGATGGGCGATCACAACAAAAGCCGCTGTAACGATTACCTGAGCTTGATGTACCTCATGATCTTGTCGGCCGAGGAACCCGAGGACGTCGGCCCCAAACTCCAGGAGTTGACCGAGCCATTTTGTGCCATGGTCAACAACTTCAACAAGGAAACCGAAACGGCCGGGGCCGAAGGCAACCCCATCGGACAGGCACTCACCCATCTGTTCCGGGCCTACCAAAAAGCGCTTGAGGCCGATGAACTCAAAAACACGCGCATGTCCGAGGCCGCCTTCCGCGAAAAGTACCTGATCACCTTCGACACGCCCACGCGCATCAAAAACATCCTCGCGCGAGATTTGGTCGCCAGCCTCAAACGGGCCAGCCGGGAATACGGCGAACCGTTGCCCTACCAAAATGCGCTTCAGTTCGGCGTTCGTTTCCGGGCAGACGAGCGCATGATCGAAAAGGCCGGGTTCAAAATCACCAGCGCGGTTCGCGCCAGCAACAAGCGCTATTACACCATCGAGCAAATCGGCATTGAGAACGACGCCCTCGACTAGCGAAATCCAAAACTTCTAGTTCCCACCGTAAACGGGCTTTTCGCCGCGTCGTTGAGCGATCAATGGCGCGGCTTTTTTTGCCGCAGACCAGGGCAAAGGACAACCCATGATCAATGCCCCCCAATTTCGCGAGGCACTCAAAATCCATCATGAATCCGTGGCGAAAAGGCACCAGGAACACCACAAAGATCGTGTGGTGACCCTCGCGTCCAGTCAACGCAGAGCACACACCGCTGAGCCAGAACGGATCGCGGCCTTGTACGTGGCCACCAATTTGAAGACCTGGCAAACCGAGGATGCCCGAGGCGTGGCCAGGGACCTGGGTCTCAACGGTCATTGTTTCCGGCGGCTGGACCCGATTTATTACGCCTGGCTCCGGGAACAGGCCGTCAAACTCAAGAACGCATTCGATGCCGGCAGGGTCAGCGTGCAGCAGTTCGAATATGCCGCCGCTCAATACCGAACAATCCACGCGTGGGCACTGGCCCACTTTGGCGAAGCTGCGCTAAACGAAGCGGTCGCCACGTTTGAAAAACGCACCAATCTCTACCGACCGCCGTCCATGAACTGGCTGATCCAGATGGGCTTTGAACCGTCTCACCAGGAACTGGCCCGGAAAAAGGAAGCGAGGCGCAAACAGGCCTACCTCTTTCCTTCCGCCCAGGAAGTGGACGAGGAACGGCTGCCGTTTTGGACGCCGGTACCGACCGCCGCATTGGCGAAGGTTCGCGCCATCGAGGCCGAGGCCCTCGCAAAGGGTTGGTCACGGGCCGCGCTGTTCCAAAACCGCGGTGCCTTGAAGTTCCCGGTTGGGCCGGGCTACGGCCTGGTGTGCTTCGTGAAACCAAAGGACGCCATTGGGAAGGTAACTGCGACCCATATCGAGATCCAAAAACCGCCACCAGGCAGGTCGTGTTTGCGATTTGTTCCTGCCCCATAAAAGCAATCCATCCAAACCTACGCCCCACGTTTCATCTTGGGAAAGATGCGGCGAAAAAGGTAAGATCCCCAACCTGTTTTCGCCTTGTACGGTACGTCGTATTTATCTAGAAAGGAAACGTTTATCTATGAAAATCTCTACACCAAAAGATTGGCTAAAACGAAACCCGCTGGCAGAGCATCTTGTCAACTTTCTAAAAGATAACCAACAGCAACTCAAGCTTTCTGAAGCAAATCTTTTTACCAATTTTCCCGTTTTTAAATTTGCGAACGATCACATTGCTTGGTCCATGGTCACCCTGGTATCTCCCGTCCATGGGGTCGTCCTTTTTGAAACCTCGCCGGTTACTTGCGCTCCTGAGGTTGCCGCGTGCGACAAGAAACTTGACGGCTTATACGGCGCGGTCTTTTCCCTACTGGTGAAAAATCCCGCACTCGCAGCCAGGGAAAGCCTTCTGGCCACACCGTTAGATTCTATCCTCTTCGTGCCCCAAGTCAGCAGCCCACAGGCCGTCGCCAAATTGGAATCCCTGGTGTGTTCCTCGTTGGCGGAAGTCGGTGCCACGCTGAAACGGCTGGAGTCCGAGCCCTTAAGGCCCGACCTTATTGAGGAAATTCTCGCGTCCCTAGATAACACAAAGTCCATGGCAAATCGGAACCCTCAGCGCACGGGTACCGAAGGAAAAGGACCGCTTGACATAGAGATTGCCCCACAGGCCATTGACTTTGATCTCAAGCAGTGGACCGGATTTATGAAGCCACATACTTTGCTTAAGGAATTCCCCGGTTGATCTGAGAACGCCAGGATGGCCCTTCAAATCTTGTCTAGCCTTAAAACATACGCAATTTCACGATGTTGGACTGTTCCAAGGGCAGGTTTTTTCCGTCAACTTTCATATGGCATGGATCGCGCATAGGGCCTAGCTATCACCGACCTTGACAGGCTAGGGTTTGATATGTTCCATTAAATCGAAAAACCAGAACGGAAAGTTAGCTACCAACTATATCGAAATCTTGAGAACGCCGCCAAGCCGGCCGTGTGCCACGTAATGTTTTTGACCTGCTGGTTTCAAGTGTTTTGATTAAATTTCTGTGCGAAAACTTGCTACCAAAATTATTCTGAACAAAGATAAAACCAGCAGAAGTATGATCAATCAAATGAAAATGATACTATTTCGCTCACTCTACGGATTTTAAAAGGAACACACCGTACTGAATCACAGGATAACTCTAGGCCGCAAAAGATAACTCAAGACAAACTTCTGTTTTTCGATTTTTTTCATCTTAACTCTTGACCTGCAGAGATTTATCAGATTAAAGTGAGGCATTCTTTCGACAAGGAAATCACTTATGGATAATGAAACTTTAAAAGGCAAAAATACCTTTGACGGAGAACTAATTTGGGAGAAACAAACAGTAAAGGTTGAGCTTACATTCCAGATTTCAGATAAACTTGAAGCAGAATGCGGCTCATTCAAATTAACACCACCAGACGGGCAAAAGCTGTATCATTACATGATTCAGTCCATTTATAAGGACATTGACCCGATTCGGTTTGAATCGACACCAGATGGTCTTTTGTGTTTTTCAGCAAGTTTGTTTCTATCATGCCAACCAAAAACAGAATCATTCGAGTTCACTCCTTATCTTGTTGAATATTCATATAAAACAAGAACCGAACGGGATAATGATTTTATTAGATTATCATTTGACTCTAGAACAAACTGGCCTTCAAGAGTAATGATTCCTCTAGAAATTCAAGGAGCATCAAGCGCCTTTATTCAAAATACCTACCGCGAAGATGATAGATCTAAACCTGATCGTGTTTTTGTTTCAATTGAAAAAGACCAAAACTCGAATATGAGCGAAGAAAATCTAATACAAGCTGCTGAAGAATGCATTGCATTTTTTGGTTATGCAAATGGTGATTTTCACCAAATCATCTCTCAACAGATTTTGTCAGATGGTGTTTATAGCTTTAAATCAAACAATCTCACCGAAACAACTCGCGCATTAATTCCTCACAGAGTTATCAAACCTCAAGACTTAAAAAACTTCATGAACGTAGCATCAAAAGGACTCGGTTTAAATCCAAATTTAGACTATCTCTATCTTCTTCATTGGTATTCGTCACCGAAATTGCACCAAGAAAACTCATTCTTAAATATCTTCACGATGTTTGAGTATTTAATTAATACGCTTCTTTCTGATTCCGAAACTTACTCCATGAAAAAAAAGCGTTTCGAAAAATTATCATCAGCTATTAAAGCAACAATCCGAGACAACATAGAAGATACAGAAACCCAAGATCTAGTAATAGAGAAGATACCCGAGCTTCGTAGAAAGTCTCTGACGTCCAATCTCGAGTCTGCACAGAAAAAAGGCTTTGTTTCTTTAGCTGGAATTAACCCTGAGGATTTAAAAGCTATTCGGAGTATTCGGAATGATCTAGTCCACGGAGGAGACAAGGCCTTGGATCCTGTGAAGCTGGAAACAGCAGCAAGATTAAAACCCATCATATACGAGCTTGTTAACCGTCTAATCCTGAGATCGATCGGCTGGCAAGGGACCCATCTGTCTTACGTTGATGGCCGCAACGAAGTTGAATTCAAAACAGAAGACAGTGACCAGAAACCAAGCCTGGCCCCAAAAGCCGCTCCGGAATAAAACAGATTACATATCGACACTTTCTAGTGTGATACTAATGATAAGTACGGTATTAATTCAAACGGTAATTCCCAGTTTCAAGAAGATAATTGTGTTCAATACACGGCGTATTCACTAATCCGAGGGTAACTTCTTGCCTTGATTTTCCGCCAGGCGCGAAGGGAGGTAATTTTGTTGAACTTGCTGCTTTTTGGAATTCGACTTTCTCTGTGTACCGCTCTCTTTGGCGACAGAGGCTTTTCACTTCGTTCAAATGAAAACAACGGAGTAGCTAGAAGGGTCAATAGAAAGAGGTGATATCCTTGTGTTCGAGATGGAACCTGTACCGAGGATGGTTTTGCCTCAGATAGGATTGCATCAAGTGCTAGCGCATTTATTCAAAAATTTCCTGGCCCAATGGATTTCTCAGGGCCATCTCAAGTTTTGCGGCAACGTGGTACCTGGGGCGATGTCCACCTGTTGGTACCCGGCGAAGATTTACGAGCAGAACCGGCACGCGCCAAGGCTGACCAGAAGAACTTTGGTAACCCCAAACCGGAACCACTGACACCTCGCCGTTATACCGTGCGACCAGTTATTATTCGAGCGCAAGCGCCAGAGACCAAAGATTCACTTGAGAAAGGAGACGCAAGCCGCAATATCGCTGAAAGAGATCTGCGCCAGCCTTGTGAACCCCGCAAGCTGAAATTCACAACAATGCCCGCATGGGATAGAGTGAACCTAGACGCCCTCGAAGCACTACACCAAAATCAGGCCATTAAGACATCTGACTGGATCAGTCCAAGCCGTATGCCCGCATGCCTGCAAGCGTCCCGCTGCAAGCTTATTTGCGGGCTTTTTTGAGGTCTGGCTAATGCCCAGGTTTGTGCATTTGTTGTTTTGAATCTTTGCCAAGCTCTATCACAGGCCATTAAACACTAAAACACAAGTGTGTCTAAATTCAAAAAATGAATTCTTTTCCGTTACAAAAGTATAGCAACTTTAGTTGCGCATTACTGCTTGGGTTTCGCTATCTTCGCATTTTCTGTTGCGCTTATGATTGCACGTCGTTACGCCAAAGCCAGCGCAGAAGCTTCCAAAACCAAAACTTGCTCACCCGGGCTTTTCGGTTTGCAATCCTTCGCCGCACCATCTAGGCAAGACACCAGCGCCCATGACCCGGCTTTTGGTCACAAACCGCCATGGTCCAGACCAGGAAACCCGATCCCTCTCGGACAGCTACCCGACTCGAATCCGAAGTTAAGTCGAGCGAGCTTTGTTTTAACCCTCTTACGGGCGGATCGCATGAAACCAAGGGGTAGACATAGGGCAACCCCAGAACATCAAATCCTGACCGGCTAACGGCACAAAAATCACTATTCGGCAGCTCGCGAGATGCTGCAAAACACCCTGAAAGCAGGACGATGCTGGAACTCTAGCCCCTGGGTTTTGGAACACTATACCCCAACCGGCGACCTTATGAGCAGGTTTAACCCGGCCGGGATCCGTTGGCAGCCGGGGGATTTCGGCTCTTCTGTGTTAAACTAATTAATCTTAAATAAGAAATATAATATATATAAGGGTTTTTTTCTTTTTTATATTAGACATATATATAGATATGAAAAAACAGGGATTCTAAGACCTAGATTTTGAAATCCTATTAAAAAAAATGAGCTTTCTTGGAAAAACCCTAACACCTTTAAAATCACCACAAGTCGCTTAGATCAAACAACCTATGCGTTTCTCTCGTTTGTCACCATGTCGCTCATCGCCCCAAAGACTCTACCTACGTGGTTTTTCGCACAACGCCGTTATGCGTTGCCTGCCAACGCCTGATGCGAGTTTTCCACAGAGTGCTATTCAAATTCGCCGCTTGAAGGCAAAACAGCCCGGTTTCGACCCGCCCAGCCAGCACAAGACGACTAAAAGACTCCACACAGACGCCAAAAGGACACAGCCCAAGCTCGCGGTAGCGAGGCTGGCAACCAAGCCGCCCGAGACCCGGCGATCTGGACGACCAACAGCCAGCCCCAGGAAGCCGCTCGCCAACCCTGCCCGAGGCGCCCCGACACGACGATCCCACGCCTAGAATCCCAACAGCCATGCGGTTTCCCGGTGTGTTCAGCCAGCAACCGTCAGTCGCCAGACTGAAGTTTGGTGAGCGATTTTCCATGCGAATTGGATAGTTAGTCAGAAAAGCCGCCTTGTTCGAGGCAGCGATCTCACAGGAGTCCTTGCATGCACCAGCACCGCTTCAATCACCGCCAAATCCAAGATATCCGCGAGCTTGTCGAGCTACCAGCCAAGCACGCCACGGCGCTCGACAAGGCGCTGACCGATGCCATTTCCGAGCTGAACACCTACCGCGACCAGGTGGCCGACGTTCAGCACCACATCGCCGATCTGCCCGAGGCTTCCATCCAGCTCTCGGCCGAAGACGATTTTGACGACACCGACCTGCAAATCAGCCTTGAGGCCTTGGCGACAGCCTATGCCGACATCCTGCCGCACCGTTCACTCGGAATTAGCTTCAATTCGGACTTTGTGGCGTATTTGATCGAATCCCCGACCCTGACCATGGCTGAGACGTTTACGTCGCTGGATAACGCGATTCAGGCCGTTCTCGTCGATGTTTTAGGGCTACGTCGCAAGCTGATGCTCGCGCGGAGGGTTCGCGATCACCTGCACCTGTCCGCGCACGGTGTCGATCCCGACCAGATGTACAGCGCGATGCTGACGGCCGGAGTGCCTGGTGAGACCGCATTTAGCGTGCTGGCGAAGGCGGGATGAGAAGCGGGGAATTGAATCGGCGATTTGGGCGAAATTTGTCTCGCGCCATCGGAAATTCAATTCCCCATTTCAATTTGCCAATTCAAAACTTTTGTCACAGGAGGCGCCATTTGACGAGACGTGAAAAGAAGCCGGTCCCAACCAAGTTCGCAAAGACCGATAAAAAGTTCGCGGTGACTGAATTGCGGAACTTGGCCGCCTGGCAAGAAAACAACGAGGTTCAACTCAAGGCCGGAGCACCGAAAGGAAACATGAATCGGCTGAGGCACGGCATTTTCTCGAACAAGGTGCTTGAAAAAGATGAAGTCGAGTTGTACCAAGCCATTATCGACGCGC
>JAUIFE010000038.1 GCA_030429565.1 Holophagae bacterium
GACCAAGCGGCGATTGACGCGATGCTGGCCGGCCAAGGCGGTGGCAACCAAACAGCAGCGCCGGCAGACGACGGCGGCGGGTTGTTAGACCAAGCAGCGATTGATGCGATGCTGGCCGGACAGAACAGTGGCGCCAATGAAGCGCCGGCGGCGTCAAGTGGGCCGTTGGACCAAGCCGCAATCGACGCAATGCTGGCCGGCCAAGGCGGTGGCAACCAAACAGCAGCACCGGCAGACGACGGCGGCGGGTTGTTAGACCAAGCAGCAATTGATGCGATGCTGGCCGGTCAAAACAGTGGCGCCAATGAAGCGCCGGCGGCGTCAAGTGGGCCGTTGGACCAAGCGGCGATTGACGCGATGCTGGCCGGCCAAGGCGGTGGCAACCAAGCAGCGGCACCGGCAGACGACGGCGGCGGGTTGTTAGACCAAGCAGCGATTGATGCGATGCTGGCCCAACATACTTCCGGAGCGTCGGCTCCGGCTGCAACCCCTGAACCGGCCGGCGGATTGTTGGATCAAGCCGCGATCGATGCCATGTTGGCACAGCAGCAAGGTGGGGCCGCGCCCAGTGAACCGAGCACCCTTGATCAGGCCGCCGTAGACGCACTTCTCGCGGGCCAAAGTGCACCTGCCGCTGCGCCGGTTGCACCTGCCCCGGCTGCCTCGGCCGGCTCCGAGTTATTGGACCAAGCAGCGATTGATGCTTTGATTGCCGGCAATGCAGGCGGCGCCAAACCGACACCGGCACCGACACCGGCACCGGCACCGGCCGCTGTCGGCGGCGATTCGTTAGACCAAGCCGCCATTGACGCCTTAATTGCCGGCGGGATGCCTTCCGCGCCCGCTGCCCAAGCGCCGGCACCGGCCGCGCCCGCGGCGCAAGTTTCGCCTGAGCCGCCGCCGGCTAAAGCCGTCGAGAAAGTGACCCAGGTTCCCAATGCCTTGGGTGCCCGAACCTTGTCACCTAGCGAAATTAAAGCAGCGCCCAAGGTGCATCGCGGTAGTTACAACCCTCAGGTTACCCACTTTCGCCGGTCGGTGATGCATATGCCGACCCAGGTCGCCGTCCAAGAAACCGCGCTTACTGCGATCCAGCATTTGTTTGCCATGGCGGGTCGTTTTCGTGGCGGTAGCCGGCCCGATCAACGCTTTGAAGAAATCGCCTCGATCACCAATCGCTGGGGTCATGAAGCGGTGATTGCCCTGACCAAAAATGAATACCAACCCTTGAAGATCCGCATGCAGGGCATTCAAACCCTGAACGTCTACCAGCGTTTTGTCGCCTCGGAACAAATCTTTTTCGTCGACTACTTTCAACCCTGTTCGCGCTCGACCGGCAGACGCTGGGTGCGTTGGTTTGTCATGCATTTCGACCAAGAAACCTTGTCCGAGCTGGGCAAAATCGCCTAAAAGGCGCCGCTGATTCCCGCGATGGATGTTGGTTAGGAAGGGTGTTCCGTCCAAGCAAGGTCGGCGGAAAAGGCTTTGTCGGCTTGGCGTGTCACGGCAATGCAGGTACCTGGATAAAACGAGACCATTGCCCCGGTTAGTCCGTTGGCAATCTCCGCGATAATAGGTAGATGCGAGACCAACAGGGTGGGTTGGTTGAGTTCGGCAATGTACATGAGCACCGACTCGGCGTTGCCACCGGGATGCAGCTCGCGGTGTTCGACCAAGGCCGCATCGGGAAAGGTTTTATGAACGATCAGTGCCGTTTCAATGGCTCGGCGGTAGGGCGAGTGGGTAATTGCTTTGAGCGTTACACCACGTGCGAGTAATTTTTTGGCTTGTTTTTCAATGTCGGCGCGACCTTCGTCGGTGAGGGCGCGGTCGCGGTCTGGCATGCCGGCGGGTGGGTATTCGGCATGGCCGTGTCGAATCAAATACAGGGGTTCGGCGCTCATGGCTTCATCCTTTTTGTGCGCAGCATTGGGAGCGGACTGGCTCCAGCCTACAAGAAAACAGGGTCGTTGATTAGTGGAAATCGTGAGAGGGATGCCGCCGCCGACGTTGGCGGTCGGTTAGGTGTGCGGCTCCTGCTATTTAGAGGCCGCCAAGTGTGACTTTCGGCATGGTTAACACGTTGCGGCCGAAAAGGTAAACCACGGGGTAGCCGTCGCGGTAGCCCTCGATGTATTGACCGTCTTTGCTTTCGTAAAAGGTCACCTTCATCTCGGCTTCGGCGGCGGCGAGTTTCAAGTGGGCGATCGGTCGGCGTGTCCCGAAATCGGCGGCCGGATCAAAACGCAGGCCCTGTGAGCGAAAGTGGGCAAACGCCGGCAGCATTTGCATACCGAACTGGTTGATCAGGTTGGCGTCGGTCGGTGTGGCGACCTGCCAGCGCTGGTCGGTTTTGACCACTTTCATTGTGGTTTGGCCGGCTTCGGTCCACTCGATGCGATGAACCAAATCGGGTGGAACCTGCCAGACGGTGCGGCTGCCCCAAGTTGGGCGGTGGGTGTTGGCAAACCATGGTGCGGGCACCTTAAAAATGGTAGGCCCGTCGTCAATGCGCACAAAGGCATCGCGTGGTTCTTTGCCGGCGGCACCAACCGTCACGGCAAGGCTGCGATTCTGAGAGTCGCTGAAAATAATGCGATTGGGTTTGTCAAAGCCGAACAGAGCGCCTTCAGTGGGGAAAAAGCCCACCGGTTCACGCGATTCAAGCGCGCTGACACCGCGCAGCAGAGCGCGAACGAAATGTTGTTCGGCCGGCCAATTCTGCCAGGCGGGAACCATCCATTCTGTGCCGGTGCGGGTCAGGACGACATGGTCCTCTTCGTTTTTTAGTTCAATGGTGGTAACAGCTTCCACATCAAACCCAATCGGCCAGGAGGGGGTGACCGTCGCCGGCGTAGTCGACGTCGGCTCGCTTAGGCTAACGGTGGCGGGCGATGGGGTTTCATTTTTCGGTTCGGTACAGGTGCTTAATCCCAGTAGAATCAGGCACAAAATGACAAGTGGGGCCTTAAGATGGATCATGAGGGCGGGCTCCTTCGCGATAACATTCGACAGAACGGCGACGCCGTTGCACCCAATAGAGCAACCCGATCAGGGCAGGGAGTAGCGGTGCCAGCAGCAGGCTTAAGCGGCGCGTGTTGTCGCGTTCCTCGGCGCGCAAGGCACGCAGTGGGCGTTGCGCGTTGCCACGGCGTTCGATGCCCGTCGTCAGGCTGCTGCGGGTCATGGCGTCGGCGGTTTGGTTGAGCCAAACCAAGGTACTTGCCTTGCGGATGGAGGTTGCTAAAAAGTCGCTGCTCCAGACGCGCAGGGCGACGTCCGTGCCGCGTGGATGGTGGTCGGTGGCGGTCGATTCGGGTTGGAAATAGGCGTCATAGCGGCCACGCAGGTGTAGGCCGACGGTATAACGGTTAAAGGTGGTGGGACCGGGTACTTTGGCCGGGTTAAGTTCGAACGGCGCTTCCTGGAGCCAAGCTTGTGTCGAGGTTTGTCCAATCACCTTGCTCACCACACCGGCGGGGTTGGTGGGATGGATGGGTGAGCACCACGGGATGACCAAGCTGTCGATTTGACCGTGGGCTGTTTCGTTTTGACCCAGGCCACCTTCGCCGGCTGAGAGTTCAGGGAACAAGGGGTACTCTTTGAGCACCGGGGGTTTGGTTTGCGTGTACTTAACTTTGGCTGCTTTTTGATCGGCGATGAGGCTGCGGCCGAGGCGGAATCCCAGGTGTTCAAACCAACTGTCGACATCCGTCACTGGTCGCGCGGTGGCGACGGCAAAAACCGGATCGATCTCAACTCCGGCCACCAGCAGGGTCGTTGGTAGACCGGCCAACATGGCCTGTTCGAGTTGGTAAAGTTGGTTGGGTTGGAAGTAGTGCAGACCCCAGACGAAAGCGGCGTCAAATCCGTTTAAGTCGAGCGGTTGGTTCGGCACCACTGGGACCAGGCCCACTTCGTAGGCGGCCGAAAGGCTGTTGACGGCGCGTTTGAGATTGCCGTTTTGGGTAAAGGTGTAACCGCCGTTGCCAAAGGAAAGGGGTGGGCCGACAAGTGCCAGCCGGATTTGACGCTGGTGGGTGAGGCGAATCACCGCGGTGGTGATTTGGTATTCGGGATCTTCGAGGCGGCTGAGGTCGCTGATGATCTCTTCAAAACCCTGCGTGCGCAAGCGCAGTGCGTACCATAGTTCGCTCATGGTGAGTTGGTCGTCGCGGACTTGGTTGATGCGAATGGGTTTGAGGCCCGATTCGGCGAGATCGGCTTCGATTTCGGGATCAGCGTGGGGGTGTTTCACGGTTAATTGAACCTGGGCCCCGCCGGCGTGGCTGTATTGTTCCAATAAGGCGAGCAGGCGTTGGTGGGCCGGCTGCAACACGGCGGGCAGATCCTCGGCCACGAACAACTCGATGGTGAGTGGTTGTTCGAGGTCGGCCATGAGTTGGTGACTGGTTTCGCTGAGCGTGTGATAGCCCTCTTCAGTGAGGTCCCATTGCCAAGAAATCCGGCGGCCGCCGAGATAAAGCAGGATCGGAAGCAGCAGCAGCAAACTGTGAAAGATCAAGAAACGAAAACGACGGGTTGCCATAGGGATGGATCTCTGGAAATGGATTAGCGGCGCAGGCCGACGGCAATGCGGTTGAGGATCACAAAAAAGCCGGTGACAGCGATGAAGAAACACAGGTCGCGGGTGTCGACCAGGCCGGCGGCCAGGTTTTGGAAACGGGTCTGCATGTTGAGTTCGGGCAGGGGTAAAACCATGGTGACGGCGAGCAAGCACAGGGACACCACAAAGGCCGTGGTTTGGTTGGGGCAGAAAACGCCCAAGCACAGGCAGATCGCCAAACAGCCTGCGCCCATTAGCAGCGCGCCCAGGTAACCGGACGCGACCGGCCCCCAATCGAGATCGCCCAGTTGGGCAACCAAAATGGGCAGAACCCAGGTGGCGGCGAGGCCGGCGCTTAAAATTGCCAAATTACCGGCGAACTTGCCCAGCACAATCGACCAGTCGTCGACGCGGGTGAGCAGCAGTTCAAAATTGCCGCTTTGGTGTTCTTCGGCGTAGGCGCGCATGGCCAGAGCCGGCACAAACACCATTAGGAACAAGGGTAGGTATTGGAAGAAACCCGCCAGCGAGGTGTGGTTACTGAGGAAGATATTGGTGGGCGCGGGGTTCCAGAATAAGGGGAAAGCGGGGGCTGCGGCAAAAACGACGGCCAACAGATAGAGAAACAGCGAATTGAGGCCGTGTCTGATTTCTTTGCGGGCAATGGCCGGAGCGGCGTTCATGATGCCGAAACCTCGTTGGTGGTGAGCTGGGTAAATAGATGGTCCATGGGATTGGCTTCGAGGTGCCAACCGCCGATATGCCAGCCGAGATTGGTCCAGTGCTGTACGGTTTTGGCCATGCGATGGTCGTCCCACTTGCCGTGAATGCGATAACTATAGTATCCCGAGCCAGGTAACTGTTTGAAGGTGGGGTCGAGATTGAGACCGAGCTGGTCGAGGTGTTTTTGAACGGTTTCGGGTTCTTGGTCGGTTACCAGGCAGGCGCGGGTTTGGCTTTGACTGAGCAAGGCACTGGTCGACCCGTTATAAACCAAACGACCCTGATTAAGCACGAGAACCCGGTCACATAATTCGGGAACGGGGTGTAATCGGTGGGTGGAGAGCAGGACGGTTTTGCGCAAGGCGAGGCGGCGAATCAGCAGATGGATGTCTTTGATTTGGTTGGGATCCAAGCCGTTGGTGGGTTCATCGAGAAGTAAGACCTCGGGGTCCCCGAGAATGGCTTGGGCTAGGCCGACGCGTTGGCGCGTGCCTTTGGAAAGGGTGCCGATGCTGTGTTTGAGGGTTTCGCCGAGTGCGCATTCTTCGACGGCGCGGTTAATAGCGGTGCGGGCGGCGGCGCCGCGCAAACCTTTGGCACCGGCGGCGAATTGGAGGGCGTCGACGACTTGCAGGTCGTTGTAGAGGGGATTGTGTTCGGGTAAGTAACCCAGGCGGGCGCGAACCTCGGGGCCTGCGTCAAAAGGGTCGACGCCGAGCAGGCGGACATGGCCTTCATCGGGAAAAAGGTAACCGGCGATCAGGCGTTTAGTGGTGGTTTTGCCGGCGCCGTTGGGACCCAGAAATGCCGTGATTTCGCCGCGATTTAGGGTAAAGGAAATACCTTGGAGGGCGTAACGGGGTTTGCCCCAAACCGATGAAAAACGTTTTTTGACCTGATCGAGTTCGACGACCGGTTGTGCCTGTTGTTTTTCCAAAAAGAGACCTCTTGAATCACAATAAATAAAGGGGGGCTTGCGTAAAAAAGGTGATTTACTGGGATTCCAGGTTGGCCGAGTTGGCGTGATAGGACGGAGGAAGTAGTCCTAACCCTCGGGGAGAGTCGGCCGACGACTCGAAGAGAACCGCACCAGATTAGGGGATCGCTTTTTCACTTGAGGAGGAATACACGTCGGGCGTTCGCCGTTGACTTCTTGGGCACACGTGTTAGGGTTGGCAGGTCTTCAAAAAATCACAATCCAAACCCGTTCTCTCACGCTGCCCTAGTCGGGCTGACGCACAACACCCGGCGATGAAGGCACCGGCATTGCTCGCAGACGTTTGTATACGCGAAACCGCAGCGCAAAAGCGTTCATCAACGTCCTTGCAGGATGGGTTTCGCGACCGGACCGATCATGGGATCGGCTGAGCGGCTCCGCGATGGCTTGCATGCGGGCGGCCTTGACCCGGTAAGGTGGGTGTCGAACCGCGATTAATCGGCTCGCCCCATACACGATAGTCACGCTAAATCCTAACACGAGTGCCGATCAATGGTTGTGACGGATTTGCGTTTTTCTGATGATCCGGTGATGAAAGACCTTGACTTTGTGCTGTGTTTTCAGCGGGTTCATGATTTGCCGTTCAGATCACTGGTTGGATATCAGTCGTCGGCTATTGGGATTTTCCTTGTTTTTTTGGTTTTCGCCCTTTTGGCTGTCTATACTCATTTAGGCGGAATCCACCGCCATTCCGCCATGGGGAGGATGTCACATGAAGCGAAAGGTGGTGGCTTTCACGGGTGCCGGTATTAGTGTTGGCAGTGGTCTCAAGACTTATCGTGATTTAGACGGCTTGTGGACGCTTGAAAACCACGAGCAGGTGGCTTCGCTTGCGGGTTGGGAAAAAGATCGCGAGCGCGTCTTGGCGTTTTGGAATAAGGTTTACGCCAATGTTCGCGAGGCTCAGCCCAACCACGCCCACCAAGCGCTCGCCCGCCTTGAAGCACAGATGGACGTTACCATTGTGACCCAGAACATCGACGACTTACACGAACGCGCCGGTTCAACCCGCGTCCTCCACCTGCACGGTGAAATCGTCAAGGCCCAAAGCGCGCTTGATCCCACCTTAGTCGTTGATACCCCGGCTCACGGTTTTCGCTTGGGTGATAAGTGTTCACGCGGGAGTCAGTTACGACCGCATATTGTGTGGTTTGGCGAGCCCGTTCTGCAATGGCGGGCGGCGCGCAATGCCGTCGCCGACGCCGATATTTTGTGGGTGATTGGCACCTCGCTTACGGTTTACCCGGCCGCTCGTTTGATTGACTATGCATACGATGCGTTGGACAAAGTCGTGATTAATCCTGGTTATGTGGCCGGCGGACCCGACGACTTTCGCACCGTTGCCGAATGCGCCACCACGGCATTGCCCCGTCTGGTTGCCAACTTGCTCGGAGACTGAGGTGACGGCCGGTTGGGTTTCGCTTGGGTCGAAGTGCCTGGCTGGTGTACCCTATCACCTTGCGCGCGGCCCGCGATGGGTGCGCCCTATTGGAGTTCCTTTATGGTTGAAGCCGGTCGTCCCATTTCCGATCCCCGTTTGTTGGCCGTTCGCTGTTTGGTAGCGGCGGCACGTCAGCGTTTGCTGGTGCCCGAGGCAATGGGCCGGTTTGCCTATGAGATGGACAGCCGCGATCTGGCTTTTGCCCACGAAGTGGTCTACGGCACCTTCCGTTTCCTTCCCGGTCTCGAGCAGGTCCTGCGTCGTTTTTGTCCCAAACCCAAGTTCCCGCCGGAAGTGAACTGGTTGCTGCTGGCATCGCTTTACGAACTGGGATTTATGCGTTCCGCCGACTACGCGGTCATTGACCAAGCAAACCGCAATATTAAAAAGTTGGGTTATCCGCGTCTGAAAGGTTTGGTGAATGCGGTGTTGCGCAACGCGCAGCGCGCTGGGGACGATCTCTGGCGCGACCGCGATCAATCCAACTGGTTATTGCCCGCATGGTTGGAGAAATTATTGGTGGCCCAACAAGGACGCGAACGGGTAGAGGCGTGGCAAGCTCGTTGGTCGGCGCGCGGCTTACTCAGTTACTGGCACACCGGCGAGCAACCGCCCGATGAACAAGACGCCGCTTCTCCGCTGTTGCCTCATTGTCGGCGGCGCGAAGCAGCCGTGCCGGAGGCCTGGCTGAAAAGCGGTGTGTACATTCAAAATGAGTCGTCGCAATTGATTGCCCATGTTGCGGTACAGCTTGCGCCGCGCAAGGCCATTGATCTCTGTGCGGCACCTGGCGGCAAAGCCTGTTATCTCGCCGCCTTTTCGCCGCAAACCGCGCTGACTGCTTGCGATATCGACGCGTATCGGCTCGGCTTGATTCGCCAAAACCAGCAACGGCTGGGTTTAGAGTTTCCTCTGCTTGAGGGGGATGCTGTTGCGCTTGAGGATGTTGACGGCGCCTTCGACCTCGTCATGCTTGACGCGCCTTGCAGTGGTATTGGTATTTTGGGACGGCACCCCGAGATTAAACGACACAAAGAGAAACCGGCCGACCGCACCCTGTTCGAGGTGCAGGCGTCGCTAATGAATGCCGCCTGGCGTTACCTCGCACCGGGCGGGTACTTGCTCTATTCCGTGTGTTCGCTGGATCGCAACGAAATTCCACCGCTGCCGGCCGATGCCATTGTGGCAAGCGAGAAGCTGCAGGCGTTGGTACCGAACGGGGCGCCGGTTCTGTGGCAAGATCAGGGTTTGCTGATTGAACCAGATGCGGCCTTCGATGGTTTTCGCGCCTTACTGTTGCAAAAACAAGGCTGAGCGAGCCTTAGATCGGGTCGGCCTCGAGGATCTGGTTCCAGTGAGGGGCGACCTCCCACCGTGCAGCATCCGCACTCTTGCCTTTGCCGTCGAGGATGCAGCGGTTCGGCGGACGCGTTGGTTTTGCGTGGACGACGGCGGTTTAGATAGGGGTGCCAAAAGCTTTGAGGCGTGCAGGCGATCTTGGCAAGCCCTGCCATTCCCTGCCGGCTCGTTGTCGTCGGTCGAGGTGGACCGGCGGGTCGCTGCTGGAAACTAAAGCATCGTGTTGGTATTGCCCATGCGTTTGCGCAGCAAAAGCGGCACCAGTTCGCCCTTTTTGAAAAGTCGCGTATCGCCGAAGTCGGCCAGCCGTTTGCTTTCGAACAGGTAGCGAATACACGAAATGATGTATTCGAAATTCTCGAACTCGTTTTCTTTTTTCTTGGTTTTGTACATGGCTTCGATGGCATTGAGCTGCGAGATTAGGGCATCTTCAGTAGGGCTTTTTTTGGCAACTTTTTTGGGCCGTTTGGTCGGCTTTTCCTTGCGCAGGCCGGTTAAGGCGTAAAGTTCTTCCAAGTCGCGATCAATTTTCTTTTTGCTTTTGGGTGCCTCTGTTTCGCTGGGAATGTTGGCGTTCATCTTGGCATGGTGTTGCAAGATGTAGGGGACCGAATCCATGTTGCACTGATGGTAGCGCTTCGACTCCATGATCCAACCGAGGTTGCTGATATTGAGGCGTGGTGAGATGTTGTCGGAAATATTTTCGACAAAAGGTTTGATGGCGGTATCAAAGGATGACTCAACGCTGTCAAAGCGGTTGAGGACGTAGTAAACGCGGAAAAACTCAACCATATCGCTGATCATCTGCACAACCGGATGGTCGTTGGTTTCCTCGCGCATGCGCTCGATAAAGGCATCGAGATTGGCGATCTCGTGTTCGTACACGTCCTCGGCGATATCAATCATTTCGTTAATGCGCTCGGGGCTGACGGCACCACGCGAGAAATAGTCGTATACCGGGGAACCGACGTGGAAAACCTCGCGAACCTTGCGGAACAGCGCGGCTTTGACAATGTCGGAGGCGGCCAAGGTGGCGGCCGGGTGATTGGGCGTAAACACCAAAATGCCGGTATTGCTGTGGGGTAGGAAGTCGGTCACGAGCGGGTCCAGCCCCGCGCGTAGGTCGAGAATGACGAAGTCCGCTTTGAGCCCGTTTACCGCGTCGATCATTTTATTGCGGTCGTTTTGATCAAGGTTCGCAATCGAATTAATCATATGAAGCGGCGAAGCGATAAACCCAAAATTGCTGAAGGCGCGCTCGGGGTCGAGGATCATTGGCAAGGAAGTAATACACTCGTCAAGATTGGCGCCCTTTTTATAAAAGTGGTAGAGATCGCGACGGATCGGGGCGCCGATCACGTTGCGGATCGAGGAGGTGCCGGTGTCGAGATCAACCAAAATGGTTTTGCCAAACTTGGAGAGGCAGAGCGCAAGGTTAATGGCAAACGAGGTTTTACCGACGCCGCCTTTCCCTGAGGAGATGGGAATAATTCTTTTGGTCATGGTCGGGTGATCCTTTAGGGATATCCGTCAATCAAAACTAACTGAAATGACAAGCCGTCAAAAATGAAGGGAACCCGCCCGCGCCGTTTTCGGCAAAGCTTTGCGTGGTGCCGAATGGAATCGGCGGACGGTGTACAAATGCCAGGGATGAAAGGGTGCGGTTTCTCGGTCAAGGAAACGGAATGCGCCGCAATACGGCGATTCTCAGGCTCTGGATGAAGAGAAATGCGGGGGGAACCTAAAAAGCGCGGATCCTGTGGGTGATTTTGGCCAAAGGTCTGGGGTGAAACGGTTTGAAAAATGCAGAGACACCCTTTGATGGTGTGTTGAACAATTTTACAAGCTCTTACGGCCCTGATCCTTGGGCAAAATCGCCGCGAAGCAGCGCGCTGTGTAGGTAAAAAAACGCTCGGAAAGACCCTCATCATAGGCGCTTTTTGGGGATGCTGTCAATGGAGCTGCCTTTGATTCGGCACGCCGTCGCCGCTTAATTCGCGGCCGATACGTTTTCCTACTTGGCGTGACCCTGCCTTACCTCTTATGCTTACCTTTAAAACACCGGTTCTATGGGGCGTCACCCAATAATAAGTTGATTTCCAATGGTTTGTTAAGGGTGTGCCTGTTGTGGTCGGCCGGCGTCACCGCGTTTGACGGGTGCCGACAAGGGGGAAAGATGAGTGGGAAAGCGAACCTTCTGTTGGTGGAAGACGAATTATTTACCCGCAAAATGATGGTGCTCCACTTGGAAAAAGCCGGTTATGCCGTGCGTGCGGTTGGCAACGGTGTTGAGGCGCTGGCGGCACTTGAAGAGCAAGGTTTCGCCTTGGTTCTCTGCGATGTGTTTATGCCCGAGATGGACGGCCCCACCCTGCTGGAAAACCTGCGACGTACTTGGAGCGCCCAGGAATTACCCGTGTTCATGCTGACCTCGATTGACGATTATGAGAAACTCGTCGCTTTTTATGAACTGGGTGCCAACGATTGCATCGTGAAACACAAAGACCCCACCGTGTTGCTGCTCAAGGTGAAGCAATACTTAGAGTTAACGCGCTTGCGTGAGTATGCCCAAAAAGCGCCGACCGCCAATGAGCCCGAGTTCCGCGAGCCCAACGACGGTTTGTGGAAGTGGAATTTGGTCGACGGCACGATTTCCTACTCGGCCCGCTGGAAACACATTTTGGGCTATGCCGTCGACGAACTTGACGATCATCTCGATTCGTGGTTCTCGCGCATCCACCCCGCCGATTTTGAACGGGTTTCCCAGGCGATTCGCGCCCATCAATGCCGCCAAAGCGCCCATTACGAAGCCGATTACCGCGTCCGCCTGAAAAGTGGCCAGTACCACTGGGTTCACGATTTCGGCATTGCCGCTTTTGATCGAAAGGAAGGACGGGCGACCAGTATGGTCGGTGCCTTGAGTTGGATATTGCCGCGCAAAGAATGGGAACGCGAGCGCCAGGTCATTACCAATGAGGTGCGCGCCATTCGCGGGTTGGTTCACGAAATTACGCCCCACGCCCATTTAGATCCCGATCTCGCCAAAGCCGTGGAAGCGCTGACCGAGCATTTCGATTTGCTCACCAGTAAAATGGAGAGCTTGATGTCGGATCACGAAGAAGACTGAGCAGCCGTTAAGTCGATCACATTTTTGTGAATGGTGTTTGGGTTTGCCGCTGCTTCAACAACCGGGTTAGATTAGACTTGGCTGATGGGTTTCGCGACGGATACCCGCGGCGAGCCGCCGTGCGGGCGAGGAGAATCGATGCTTCAAATGAAAAATGCCTGTGAGAGCTGCAATACCGCGCTGTTACTGAAAAGTCCCTGTTTTATTTGCAGTTACGAGTGCACGTTTTGCCCTGAGTGCAGCAAGCGGTTTAAGCACGTGTGCCCCAATTGTCGCGGTGAGCTGGTTGCGCGGCCCAAGCGTAATCCGGCTCCGACCACCACCACCTCGCTCCAGTAAGTGTGTTACCACCACTTTTCATAGTGAAGGTCGCGCAAACCCAAGGCCGGCAACGCCGTCGCCAGGGCGTCGATCATCGCGGGCGGCCCACACATGTAGGCGCTTAGTGCATGGGGCGCGGTCGCTGCCGCATCAATGAAATCGCTCGCCGTTGGTCTGCGGAAATGGAAGTGGATGCGATCCGACACCTTGTTTCCAAGCGCCGGTGGTAGCGCTGTCGCTTGGGGCGCCGTCCAGTAAAACGCCGCGCGCCCGTTGTCAACGGTTCGCAATGTCGCCAGGATTTCATCGCGGAACAACATCGTTTGTGGGTGTTTGCTGCAGTAGCAAAAGGTGACCGCGCGCCGCGGGGTCTGCTGCGCCAGCGTTTGCAGCATCGACCACAGCGGATTGACGCCGATGCCGCCTGCAATCAGCAAAAGCGGATTGGCGCTGTTTTCGTCCAAAACACAGGTGCCGCCGACCCGCAATGCGACGCGGTCACCCACGGCGAGTTGGTCGTGAATCGCACCGGCGACCTGGCCGCGACCTTTTCGCACGGCCAGATCGAGCGTTCCTTCTCGTTCCATCTGTCCCGGTGTCGAGGTCATCGAGAATCCGCCGACCGCATCTTGTCCGGGGATGACGAAGTCGACCCATTGGCCCGCTGCGAACGGCAGCGCTGTGGCCGGACGACAACGCAAGCCGACCACGTCCGGGCTCAGCGCCTGCTTGGCTACGATGACCGCGCTTTGGAATCCCGCGGGTGGGAAGGGGGGCGCCATGGTGTCGACCTACTTGAGTGCTTTGGCGAGGTCGATGTTTAGGTAGGTGATCGGTTTGAGCTGGTCAGTGATCGGCTTAAACGTTTTGTCGTATTTGCCCCACTGACTATTGGCCAGAAACGTGTAAGTTTCGCCGACCAAGGTGCCTAGGGTCGGTTCGTCAAAGGCGCCATGGTTGGCGACCAGCACTTTTTGGCCTGTCACTTGACGTCCGTCTTTGCTGAGTTCAAAGGCGATGACGCGGTGGGGTTTGATCCCGTTTTGGATCATAATCAAGTGGTTTTTGTAGCGCACCAGCCCGTCGCCGCCGGCGGTCAGGCATTGCGCGGGCGCCTGGATTGGCGCGATGGTTTTTTGCTTAATGTCGACCAACATCAAGCCAAATGAGTAGTCGGCCACGTACAGCAGTGATTCGTCGGCGGAAAGGGCCAGGCCTTGTGGTGAACGCAAAAGAGGTGAAGCAAGCCAAGGCTGTGGGTTGTCGCCACCCAGGGATCCCGCTTTTTGGTGGTAGAGAACACCGGCCGTACTGTCGCTGAGGTAGAGGTCGCCTTTGCCGGTGAGCACCAGGTCGCCGATATTAGACGGGGCGTCGGCGCTTCCAAAGAACTGAATACCCATAGGTTTGCCGTCTTTGAGGCGGTATTGAGCTAGCGCCGATCGGCCTTTGAGTTCGCCGCAGCCGTCGCGCGTTTGGTCCAGGCAGGTGGTCGTCGCCCACAGGTGTTCGCCGTCGGGGGCGATGGCCAAACCCAAAACACTGAGGGGGGCGACACCGGGCTTGGCCGGATCAAAGGTCACCCAATCCTGGGTTTTACCATTGTGATCGCGGCTGACGATTTTGCGTTGATGGATGCTGCTGATCAAGAAGCGTTTGCGTTTGGCGTCGTAAACCAAGCCTTCAGGGAAAAGGTCGGGTTGGTCGATGGTGAACGCCGGATGGCTGTGATCGACGGGGCGGCTGTTGGCGGCAAACTGTTCGGCGATGCCGGCAAAACGTGGATGCTCGAGCAGGGTTTTAAAGGCCGGGTCTTTGGCTGGGTCCATGGCATAGCCCATGGCGGCAATCTGGGTGAGCTGATCGACGGCTTCGTCGGCTTTTTGGTTCATTGCCAGGGCGACGGTCAGGTAATAACGGCCGAGAAAATTCTGGGGGAACGCTTGGTGACAGCGCTGTGCTTCGCTTAAAAGCGCGGGGTGGTCGCCCGCCTTAAAAGCTTCACGCACGGCTTGCCGGGCCGCCATGTGTTGGGCGACATCGACGTCGGTTCCGACAAAAGCAACAAACAGCCAAATGAAAAGTGACACGAGGGCTCCTTTTAGGGGTGGCGTGAAAGACCGCCCTCGTGTGACGAGACGGCGGCGTTACAGGCCCAGTCGTTTTTTGAGGAAATTGGTACGGCGGTCGGCTTTGACATTATCGTCTTTTTCGGCCAGGTAGACTTCCGCCAATTCTTTGGCTTCGTCTCGTTTTTCAGTGACCGCCCAGGCCGCCGCCAAAAACAATAACGACGGATCCTTGGTTTTTTCTGCCAGCGATTTGCATTCATCATAGCGCTCGGACTTTTTACGTTCCATCGCATTTAACAAATCGAGGTACTGAGGCTCCAGGCGCAGCGGGTGTTCTTCCTTGAGCAACGCCAGGTAACCGTCGCGATTGTTTTTATAAAGTCGCACGATGTTTTTGGTGGCCGAGTCGGCGTCGATGGAACACAGCCAATCGAGGTACGAGGTTTCTTTGCGGGCCACCTCGGACAGCGCCCAACCACGGTATTTGCCGCGTGTTAGGGTCGGTTCACTTTGGTTACCGGTCCATGCCAGCCATCCGCTGCCGCCGACCGGCAGACGTTCCGGCTCAGCGAGCATGGTCAATTCGTCGAGGCCAACCGGCAGGTCGGCGTGTTTTTCAAACATGCCGAGGAAACCTTTGCGGGTGCAGACGCAATCGTAAACGGCGTCGTGCGCTTCCTCTTTGTCCATGGGTTCGCCCGTGTAGTGCTCGAAGAACCAGGCCAAAGTGCGTGGGTTCATCTTTTGGTTGAGCTCGAAAAGGTCGAGAATCGGCAACGGTGGGAAGGGGCGATCGGTGGCGGCCACCTCGCGACGGAGAACCGGCACATCAAACTTGCGGATGTTAAAGCCGGAAAGGACGCTGTCTTCAATGAAAGCCAGAACGTCGTCGACGATATCGGCAAAATGAGGGGCGTCAACCACATCGGCATCGGTGATGCGGTGGATCTCGGTGGACTCGGGAGGAATCGGCATGCCGGGGTTAACCAGGCTCTGGTAAATCTTCTCGCCGCGAATCATGGCGATTTGCACAATCTTGCAATCTGCTTCTAAGCCGGTTGTTTCCAAATCAAATACAACGAGTTTTTCGAGGTCGATTTCAGCTACTTTTGACATGTGTTTCCTATCCAAATCATTAATCACGGATGATTCCGTGCGCCGGTGTGTGGGTGCCGCGTCAACAGGCGGCTGCGCCGGTTGCGGACGCCGCGGCTGCCGGGCCGAGGTCGGTTTCGGTTCGGGGAAACCGGATGCTGCGACGGGTGAGCCGGTGGCGCGGCGAAAGTCCAAGCATAGCAGGAAAACGGGCTAAAGCTCGATTTTCTCGTGAAAATCCTCGGCATCGTGACCTTGGCTCAGGTGAGGCGGCGGCGGTTTTCAAAGGCTTTGGCCATGGTGACTTCGTCGCAGTAGTCGAGCGAGGCACCGATGGGAATACCGACCCCAATGCGGGTGACCTGGAGCTGATCGGCCTGCGGCAGGCCGGCCAGCACATCGGCGAGGTACATGGCGGTCGCTTCCCCTTCGACGGTGGGGTTGGTCGCCAGAATGACTTCCTGAACCTCGTTTTGGCTGATGCGCTGAATCAACTCGGCGATGCGCAAATCGTCGGGGCCAATGCCGTTAACCGGGGAGAGCACCCCTTGTAAGACGTGGTAATAACCGCGAAAGCCACCACTTCGTTCGATGTTGGCAAGGTTGGCCGCGTCTTCAACCACGCAGACCACCTGGTGTTCGCGATCAGGTCGGCGACAGACCGCGCACTGTTCATCGGTGCTGATGTTGTAGCAGGTACGACACCACTGCAAGCTCTCTTTGAGTTCGCGCAGGGCGGCGGCCAATTGGAAGGCGTAATCGTGTTCGCGGGCCAAAATATAGTACGCCAGCCGTTGCGCCGTTTTGCCGCCGATGCCCGGCATCTCACCCAACAGCCGAACCACTGCTTCCAATGCATTTGCCTGGGTCATGGCTTCCTCGTGGCTGGGTTATTTGCGGAACAGGTTGGCGATTTGGCTTAGATCGATGTTGCCGAGCATGTCGCCCATTTGACCCTTCAGTTGTTGCTCCGCTTGAGCGTAAGCGTCGCCAAGGGCCACCAGCATCAAATCGGCCAAGTATTCTTTGTCATCCGGTGCGTTGGGGCCAAACTCGATTTTGGTGACTTCTTTGTTGCCGTTAATCGTGACCTTGACGGCATCGCCGGCGGCATGGCCTTCAATCGCCATTTTGCCCAAGCGATCTTTGAGTTCCTGTTGCGCCTTTTGGGCTTGACCCATCATTTGTTGAATTTGGTTCATGTCAAACATTGACTCGCTCCCTTTTCTTTGCTGCTGCACGCCATGGTGCGGTGATGTTGCGGGCGACATTTCTGTCACAAACGGGCCGGATCGGCACCTTTACTTGTCGAGAATCTTACAATTAATAATGGTACCGCGGTATTGTTCCATCAACTGCTTGACGATCGGGTTGTCTTTGACCGTTGCCAGCATATTTGCTTCGCGTTCCTTTGCGGCTTTCACGCCGGGATCGTTGCCAATCGAAAAGTTGAGCGTGAATTTGCCGCGAAAGAACTTGTCGGCGGCGTCCTGGAGCACGCGCTGGTTATTGGCCGAGCGTATCATTGGGATCAAGTTCGCGTGCGAACGATCGAAGTAAAACGTGATGTTGTCGCCGTCGCGTTTCATGAAAAAAGCGTTGCCCATTAAAGCGGCGACCGCCGGCTGTTGCTCGCGGCGAATGTACTCGAGCAACGGCGTTAACTGCTCGCGGCCTTTGGCGAGTTCCGCACTGTCGATTTTTTTGATCGGCTTAACCGGTGCGAGCGGCGGCGGCACGAACTTGGCGGGATCTTTATCGCGCAGTCGGTGAGGGCCGGTTTTCGCGGAAGGCGGTGCTTTTTCGCCGGCTTTACGGGCTATCCGTTTTTTTTTTCGTTCTCGGCGAAGGCTTTTAGGTCGCTCAAGACCTTTTCGATCGGCACCAGTTTGCGTTGCTCGAGCAATTTCATAAATACCAGCTCGAAGGCGTAACGCGGGGTGGCGGCTTGACGGAACACGGTTTCGTGTTTAAGCAGCACGTCGAGCATGCGCACCAAATCAGCGACGCCTAAATCGGCGAGGGCGTCGACATGGCTTTCGCCGTGGCCGTAGCGACGTTCAAGTAGCTCGCTGGTATCGCTGCAGCTTTTGAGGACGACCGAGTCTCGAATAAAGCCGGTGAAGGTATCGTAGACCTGCTTGAGGTCGTGACCGTAGTGAACCAGTTCGCTAATGCGGCCAAATACTTTTTCCGGTGATTGTTTGACAATCCCGGTCAGCAGGTCGATGAGTACCGCGTCTTCGACGACGCCCAAAATGGAGCGCACATCGAGGCCGGTGATTTTTTCACCCGAGGCGGCAATGACTTGGTCAAAAATCGAAAGCGCGTCGCGCATGGAGCCGCCGGACGCCTGGGCGACCAAGGTTAAGGACTCGTCGTCAATGTCCATTTCGCTGCTATCGGCGATCTCACGTAGGCGTGCTTCGATTTTAAATAGAGGGATCTGACGGAAGTCGAACTGCTGGCAACGCGAGAGGATGGTGGCCGGAATTTTGTGCAATTCAGTGGTGGCCATGATGAAAACGACGTTGGGTGGGGGCTCTTCAAGCGTTTTCAACAGCGCGTTGAAGGCGCTGGTCGAGAGCATGTGGACTTCGTCGATGATGTATATTTTGTAACGGTCACGTGCCGCGTTGTAACGCACCAGCTCGCGTAGTTCGCGAATGTTGTCGACCGAGTTGTTGGAGGCGGCGTCAATTTCGACCACGTCCAATGAGTTACCGACTTTGATTTCTTCGCACGAAGCGCATTGTAAACAAGGCGTCTCAGTTGGACCTTGTTCGCAGTTAAGTGCTTTCGCAAAAATTCGTGCTGAGGAGGTTTTCCCCGAACCACGCAGGCCGGCAAATAAATAAGCGTGGTGGACGCGATCAGACTTAATCGCATTTTTGAGGGTCTGACTAACGACCTCTTGGCCTACCAAGTCGTCGAAAGTCTGCGGTCGCCACTTGAGGGCGGTAACTTGAGACGCCATAAACTTGGTCCCTAAACGAAAATAAGGTTGAACAATCAGACACCGGTGCCCGGGAAGTCATACTTAGTGCTGCTCCCGTCAAGGCCTGACACGGTTCGTAAACACCCGCCACCGATGCCCGATTCTTCAACCTTATCTTTTCAAAAAAACTTGCCAATCATGAGTGATCTGGCGGAGAGGGAGGGATTCGAACCCTCGGTGACGTTGCCGCCACACACGCTTTCCAGGCGTGCTCCTTCAACCACTCGGACACCTCTCCGTGTCAAACCCGCCCAAGATATCATGCAGTTTTTGAAACTGCCAAGAGGAAATGTTAAAAAAGTATGTAAATTGCTGGGTATGTTGTATTTGTGTTTGGTTTTTGCCGCCAGGGGCGCTTTTGGCGGACTTCTTTAACCTTTTTCCACCGCTTTTGACGCCGCTTGCGCGTAGAGATTAGGCCCCCTTTCATCGTTGCTAAAAGGCGGTGACTTCAAGGGCTTTCGCGTTATGATGGTGCTCGATCCGTCGCAATCACTTTCGCTTGCCTCACCGTTCCGGTCCCGCTGACACATCTGGCGGCGCCTGATTCCGACGGTCGGTATCGCAGCTTGACTCATTTATATGAACCACTTGGTATAGGAGTTTCCACCCATGGAACCATTTGAACCGCCTTCATCCATTCAGTACGAACCGCCGATGAACCGGCGCCAGAATCAGGGGTTACCGGAACCGCCGCTCGACGACCCCAATCGCTCCATGGGTTTTTTGACCGCGATCATCTATACCGTCCAGCAAATCTACTTTTCTCCTCAAGAGTTCTTTCGCGGCATTCGTGACGATCGCTCGCCGGTGCCCGCTGTCGTTTGGGCTATCGCCCTTTATTCGGTTGGGGCGATCATTCAAAACCTCTTTAACATCATCTTTGGGGCCAATGACGCTCAAATGGCGCAATTCAATCAGGTGATGCAGCAGGCTTTTGGGCAAAGCAACCTCGGTATGTCAGGTGAGGAATTCTTGAGAATGGCGCAAATTATGGGGCTGTTGTTGGTTCCAATTTTTGCCTTCTTGTTCCTCTTCTTCATGGTGATTTGCCATTTTCTCTTGGGCAAGCTGCTCGGTATTGCCGAGCGCTCCTTTGACGTTTATTTGCGCGTGGTCAGTTACAGCTTCACCGCTTTTATCATCAATCTGGTTCCGTTTAACTTTCTGATGGCGCTTTCCGAGCTGATGGTTTTCCCGGTGCTGGCGATCTCTTGTTTTATGATGTTCCACTACGTTGTATTGGTAACGCTTGGTTTTAAGGCGGCTCACGGAGAAGACGGGACGCTTTTTCGACCGGTTTTGGTCGGTTCCGGGCCCTTCGTTTTTTGTTGCTGCGCCATTTTTGCTCTGACGATGCTGCTTGTGATGGGCATGGGTGCCGTGGCTGCCAACGCCGGAGGCTAACCGATGCCGATCTCGCGTTTCATGTGGCCGCGTTTCCACGCGCGGCCGCGACGACGCGGCGACATTGCCTATGGCTATGTTTTTTTGATGTTCGGTGTCTTGTCACTGCTGTTCATGTCGCTAACGGCGCGGATCCTGCGCTTGCCTTGTCCGCTGCGTCGTCTGACCGGCATTGCTTGCCCAACCTGCGGGTTAAACCGCATGAACGCAGCCGTGTGGCAAGGCGACTGGTGGCGTGCCTTTTGGTACAACCCAGGGTTTGTCGTAGCGGCGCTGCTGTTTGCCGTCTGGCTGCTGGTTGACGTTAGGGCGTTTCACCAAAATCGCATCTGGATGGTGCATCCGCAAAGCGGCAACCAGTTCAGGTTCTGGCTGACGGCGGGTTTTGCGATTAATTGGCTGTACCTGATTGTGTTTAATTTTTTTTACGGATGATCGGTGTTTACCTTGCCTAGGGCGGCCAAATCATCGGAATTAATACCGATGCCGTTACCCACAACAAGAGGTTTAGCGGCAGGCCGATACGGGTGAAATCGGCAAACTTGTAACCGCCTGGACCAAACACAATCGTGTTGGTTTGGTAGCCGATCGGTGTTGCGAAACTGGCCGATGCGCCAAAGGTAATCGCGACCAGCAGTGGTTTGGGATCAATCCCCATACTTTGTGCCACCACCAGCGTGATCGGCGTCAGCAACACGGCGGTGGCGTTATTCGAGAAAAACTCGGTTAAGAGGTTTGATAGCAGGTAAAGCGCTGAAATCATGACAACCGGTCCCCAGGGCCCGATGAGTTGCGTGAGGTTTTCGGCAATCCAACCCGCCATGCCGGTTTTATCCATGGCAATCCCCAGCGGAATAGTACCGGCCAGCAGAAACAAAACCGGACCTTCGAGCGCGTGCATGGCGTCGCTGAGCCGAATGCAGCCCATCAAAAGCATCAGCAAGGCACCGGTGACGGCCATGGTGGCAATCGGGAAGAGACCCAGCGCCGAGCAGACAACCACGCCGAGCATAATGCTCAAGGCCAGCGGTGCCTGTTTAGGGAAACGCAGGCTGTGCTCGATGCCCTCAATGAGCAATACATTTTCGCTTTCCTGCAACTTGCGGAGCCCTTCCGGGTCACTTTGAATCAGCAAGACATCGCCACTGCGGATGCTCATGTTGCCCAGGCGATAAATGTGCTGGCGGCCGAGTCGGCGCAGCGCGAGCAAGTGAACGCCGTAATCGCGGAACAGGCCGATTTCGGAAAGCGAGCGATCACAAAAGGACGAGTTGGGGGTGACCACGGCTTCGGTGGTTTCCAGGTCGATGTGTTTGATGTTGACGCGATCCCCGTCCGCCACCGCATAACCGGTGAGGTTCTCGCCATCGGTGAGTTTGCTAATTGTGTTGGCGTCGGCTTCTAGCACGATGGCGTCGCGCGCGGCCAAGACCGTGTCCAGCGCTGGTGTGAAGATGACCTGCTCATCGCGCACCAACTGCAGGACCCGCACCCGTTCCTTGGGGAAAATTTCGCCAAGTTTTTTGCCGGGATACCGCGACTTGGCCATGATGACCATCTCGGTGATAAACGACGACCGTTTTTTGCTGTCGAGCAACTGGCTGAGCAAGACGCGTTCGGGCAAAAGCTTCTGTGAAAACAAAATGATATAGATGAAGCCAATCGTCCAAAAAGGAATGCCGAGCGCGGCGAATTCGAAAAACCGAAAGCCGCTGCCGCCGCTCTGGCGAAAAAGTGTGTCGACCAAGATGTTGGTGCTGGTGCCGATTAGCGTGCAAGTACCGCCCAAAATGGCGAAGTAACTGATGGGAATCAGTAGTTTAGAAGGGGGGCAATTGAGGTGTTTGGCAATGGCGAGCATGACCGGCACCAACATAACCACAATGGGTGTGTTGTTGACGAAGGCGCTGAAAAAGGACGTGGTGATGCCGGTGACGATCAACAGGACCGTGAGGCGACCCGCCGCCAAACGCTCCAAGGTGGCCGTGATGTAATCAACCACGCCGGTGCGCACCAAACCGCTACTGAGCACAAACATGGCCGCCACGGTAATCACCGCCTGGTTGGAAAAGCCGCTAAACGCTTCGTGGGGCTCAAGGATGCCGGTCAGTAAGAGCGCTGAAATGGTAATCAGCGCGGTGACCTCTGTACGAACCCATTGTCCGATCAACAAAACGACCGTGGCGACGGCGATGATAGAAAGAGCAATCATGCGTGCGAACCCGCTTTAGGTTTGATGGGTAGGGCGGTGGCTTGCCGTGACGGCAGGGACGAATCATAAAGGGGCTTTTGTGACGTGGGCAAATGCCGTGTTTCTTCCATCATAACCGATAGCACGGTGAAACTCAGCGCTTTATCCGTGCCCTCTGCGGTTCCGCTCAGGCAAAAAAAACGGGGCTCAAAGCCCGAAAGCCGGGCTCTGAACCCCGGCCGAAGGTGGGGGGAGCAGAAAAGAAACGGTCAAAAAAGTGGCGGTGTGCACGCCGAAGGGGTTGTGGGTAAGTGAAAAGAGGTCCTTGGCGGGAGCCTACTGACGGCGTATCCGCCAAGGAACCGAAGGGTGGGGGAGAGACAAACAGGGCGGGAAAAAAAGGCCGGCGCCGCGAAGGAGATCGGACGCCGACCGAAGGCCGCGTGCGAGGCGAAAGGGTTGCATGGGAAGTGGAAAAAAGAGGCCCTTGGCGGGAGCCTACTGACGGCGTGTCCGCCAAGGAACCGAAGGGTGGGGGAGAGACAAACAGGGCGGGAAAAAAAGGCCGGCGCCGCGAAGGAGATCGGACGCCGACCGAAGGCCGCGTGCGAGGCGAAATCAGAGAACCCGTGTGCGTTTAGACCAGCGGCTCGTTTTGGGGGCTAAGCCAGATAAGGTAGCGTTGGGGGGCGGGTCCGGTATAGGTGAAGGGATAACAGGTGACGAGGACGACCGCGTTGCGGTCCTGGGCCGCCATCAAGTGGTCACCCAAATTCTCTTTGTCGATGATCTCGATGTTATCGACCACATAACGCATGGCGGCGCTGTGCGTCTGCAAGTCGAGGGTGTCGCCGTGGCCGATTTGGCCGAGTTCGCGAAAGTGGGCGTCGCGATGACCAAGGATGATTTTGAGGCCGCGTTGGCCTGGCAGGGCGCCGGCCATGGACCAGCAGGGAAAGCGGTTTAAGTTCTCTTCACTTCCGTCCAGAAGCACCAGCGTATCGAGGCCCGACGCCGTGTGACGCAACCAAGCGACCGGATCGCCGGAGAACACCAACTGTTGATCGCGTGGGCGTTCACGCCACAGGCGTTCGGCTTGCCATTGGCTCACGGTACGCACGGTTAAGTGGTAGACCGGCCGAACCGCGATCAGCAAGGAGGCAAAGACAAGACCAATGGGAAACCAGCGTGAAGCGAGCAGGTTACCGAGACGGTAGGTCGACGGGGCGACGGCGGCGGTGGGGTCGGTGTGTTGCATCTTGGTAACTCCTAGCGGTTGAACACGTGCTGCAATACGCTGACGGGTACGGCGATGGCGATCAGGAGGCAAGCCAAAAGCAGCATGTTGAAATCATTGGTTGCGGTGGCGGGCAGGGCGTTGGCGCGGCGCATGACGGGGACCCGCACGCTGACCAGGCTGCCGTCTGCTTGCTTTTCCAGGCGCTCCTCGACGGCGACGCGTGATGTGAATTGGGTGACCAATTGGTACTGCAGCCCAATGGCCACGATTTGCTCGCGAATGGCGGGGCGCGTGTCGTAATCAGCGGTGACGTAGGCGGCGGTTAAGTCCTTGACCTGGGCCGCCCCGATTAACTTTTCCAAGCCAGGCAAACGGCTGCTGCGGCCTTGCTGCACCGCGTAGTCGTATTGCACCCAGCGGCCGTTGAGGTAACCGCCGACGGCAATGTGACCGTTTAGGGCTTGGTGATGCGTGAACAGCAGCCGCAGCGGGCGTCCCAAAAACAAATCGGGAATTTTACCGGGATAAATGGTGTCGAGTTCGATGGGGTTGCCCGCAAGATCGGTCATGTCGATGGTGACATCGGTTAGGACGGGTGTGTTGACGGTTTCCATGAAGCCGGCGACGACTTGCCCAATATCTTCGTTGGCGCGTAAAAAGTTGGCGACGCCCTGGCCTTGTTCGCTAATGCGGTTGAGGAGGTGTTCGTTGGGTGCCGAACCGATGCCGAATGAAAACAGGCGGGCGTTGCCCAGTCGTTGGTGAACCAAGGCGAGGAGGTTGGTTTCGTTACCGACATCGCCGTCGGTCAGCACGACCACCATTTTGACGCGTTCGGGTGATTCCGGCAGGTCGAGCACATGGCTGAGTGCGATTTGCAGTTCGGTTCCGCCGCCGGAAGCGAGGCCGTCGATATAGGTATTGGCGCCGTCGAGGCCCGCCCCGTCGGCGTTGTCATAGGTGTTGGTATAGCTGGAGTAGTCACTGGAAAAACGCACGATGTTAAAGCGATCACGGGGATTGAGCATTGCCAAGCAGGCTTTCAAGCCCTGTTTGGCTTGGGCCAAGGGTTGGCCGTCCATTGAGCCGCTGGTATCGATCAAAAACACCAAATCTTTGGGGGTCCGTTCCTCACCGAGCACGTCCTCGAGCGGAGGGTAAACGGTCAGCATGCCGTGAACGCCGTCGTGCCCTTGTGATTGGACCAAGCTGAGCTGTGGCTCTTCGTCGATAAAGGGCTCGATCTGTAACACGAAGTCACGGTTGGGTAAGTTGTCCACCGGTGAGAGTTCAATGGCAAAGCGGCGGTCGCCGTACTGATCGACAAAAATGTCGTGGCTGGGCGAGAGGATGTCGGCGGCGGGAATCCCTTCGATGGTGGCGGTCAGCGTGACGAAATGTTGGTTGGCGTTTTCGGCAACCAGCGGCGGGTGAACCAGGGGCGCCTCGGCGGTGTTGTCCATGGGATGCAGGGTGTAGTGCGACTCGCCCGCGTCATTTTCGAGGCTGTGCTGCATGTGGTAACGGCGTCCGAAAACGGTGGGAAACACCAGTTCATAACGATTATCGGTGCGTGCCAGCGGCGCGAGGTAACTAAAGGTAATCGTCACCTCTTCGCCCGGCTGGATGTTGGCCACGCGGGTTTCGAACAGATTTTGAACTTTTTGTTCCAGGAGCGATGTTCGGCGGCCGCTGCTTTTGGCGGCCTCATAGGTTTTTTGGGCGGCGACCTTCTCTTGCACTTCTCCGCGAATAATTCGTTTGCCGACTCTCATCATCATATCGGTGACCGTCGCGTTGTCGGGCAAGGGAAACCGGTACAGGGCTTCGAGGTTGGCGGCGCGGTCGTTGAAGAAGGTTTGACTGACACGGCTGTGAACGGTGTCGCCGGTAATTTCCAAGTGAACTTTGGTTTGTTTGAGTGGTAATTGCAGGTTGTGGTGTTGGTCGTTTTGATAAGTAAAAGTGCCGGCGGAACCATGTTGGGTATAACCGCTTGCGGCGGGGGCGGGTGTCAGCAGACACCACATAGCGAGAAAAATAAAAGCAGTTTTGGCCAGGGCGATCCGGTGTTGTTGAACAAAAGCAAGCAACGGGGCAGTGGGGGGTTTCATAAACATATTCAGACCTCTTCGCAGCGTGGTGGTTTCCGTTTCTGTGCTGACCCATAAGTTAAAAGAGGTGCTTGAAATGGAATCGAACCCTAAAAGAAATGGTGATGAAATCGATGTGAAGCCGGCGTCGACGCCTTTTTCAAAATCCGTTCACATCGCTTTCTTTTTTGCGGCGAAGCGGTAAGAATTGGCAACAATAGAGAAAGGCGGTGCGGCCGCCGCCCGGACCAAAGATGGAGAAGCACCCCATGAGTCAACATATCTTGGTAATCGAAGACGAACCGGCAATTGCCGACACCATTACCTATGCCTTGGAAACAGAAGGGTTTCGCTGTACCTGGTGTGCGACGGCGTCGGCGGGCGAAGCGGCCTTAGCGGAACAGGCGGTCGATCTGATTGTGTTGGATGTGGGTTTGCCCGATCTCAACGGCTTTGAATTGTGCAAGCGCATTCGCAAGAGCCGCATGGTGCCGATTATTTTTCTGACGGCGCGAGCCGACGAAATTGACCGGGTCGTTGGTTTGGAAATCGGCGCCGACGATTACGTCGTTAAACCCTTTAGTCCACGTGAATTGGCGGCACGAGTGCGGGCGGTATTGCGGCGGTATGCCGCCGTCGCGCAGGCGACGCCGTCAGCGCCCGTTGCCAAGGCGAGCCACGTCGCCGCCTCTTCGGACCCGGCCACGGCCGGCAAGACGTCGCCGGCACCATCACCGCGTTTCCAAATTGACGAAGCACGCATGGCGATTATGTATTTCGGCACGCGTTTGCACCTTTCTCGTTACGAATACCGCTTGTTAAAAATACTGGTGCAGCGGCCGGGTTTGGTCTACACCCGCGATCAGCTCATGGAATTGGCGTGGGATGAGCCCGACGCCAGCATGGATCGCACCGTTGACGCCCACATCAAATCCCTGCGTGCCAAACTCAAAGCCGTGCGCGCCGGCTATGATCCCATCAGCACGATTCGCGGTGTTGGTTACGCATTAAAAGAAAACGAATGATTGCAACGTCGGGCAACCTCACGGGGGTTGCGGGAGGCCGTTATCAAAGTTCGCACGCGCATGATTTTGGCGTTTATCGCCATGGTAACCGCCGGCTTTTTTTATCTACTCCACCGCATTGATCAATCGGTGCGGCCCATTTACCTGGTGGCGGTTGAAGACGACATGATCGAGCTGGCAACCCTGTTGTCCAGCGATATCGCCATGCGCTCCGAGGACGGTGTTTTAAATTTAGAAGGGTTTCGCGAGTTGATCAGCAAAGCCATGTGGCGTCGTTTTGAGGCTGAAATTTACGACCGCACCAAGGACCGCATTGAGTTTGGCGTCTACGTCGTCGACCAGCAAGGGATCGTGATCTTTGACAGTTTAGATCAAGAAAAATGCGGCCTCGATTACAGTGAATGGATCGATGTGCGGCGCACCCTCGCCGGTCACTACGGCGCCCGCGCCTCCTGGGAGGTTGACCCCACCTCGCCGGACCAGCGCGTGCAAGTTTTTTATGTGGCCTCGCCGATTCAGGTCGAGGGGCGCGTTTTGGGTGCGGTGTCCGTGTATAAAACCACCACCAAGGGGTTCAGTTATTTTCGGCAAGTCCGGCGTGAAACGATGCGCGGCGCGATCTTGGTCTCGGTGTTGGTGTTGGTGTGGGGTTTGATGATTACCCACTGGATTAATCGTCCCATTCAACAATTAACCGAATATGCGCAAACCATTCGCGACGGTGGCCGTGCTGCAACGCCCTTATTGGGGAGTCGCGAAATGGAGTCGATGGCTCATGCCTTTGACGAGATGCGTGAGGCCCTGGAAGGCAAGGCCTACGTCGAGCAATACGTGCAGACCTTGACCCATGAGATTAAAAGTCCGTTATCGGCGATTCGCGGTGCCGCAGAACTGCTGGAAGAACCGATGACGGAAGAGCGCCACGCTCGTTTTGTCGCCAATATTCGCGGTGAAGCAGATCGCATTCAGCAGTTAATCGATCGTTTGCTCGAGCTGTCGGCGATTGAGAACCGCAAAGGCCTGCGCCGCATTGACCCGGTAGCCTTCGATGATTTAATTCGAGAAATATTGGATGAGCTCAACCCGGTGATTGAGTCGAAGCAACTGGTGGTTACCTTCGACGCCGACGAGCGCAAAAAGACGAAGGGCGAGCGTTTCCTGCTTAAGTTGTTGTTGCGCAATCTTCTGCAAAACGCATGTGAGTTTACGCCGACCGCCGGTGCCATTCACATTTATTACGGCGAGCAGTCGATCCACATTCATGACGGCGGTCCCGGCATTCCTGATTACGCTTTAAACCGCGTCTTCGAACGTTTTTACTCTTTGCAAAGACCCGAAACCGGTAAAAAGAGTTCGGGTTTGGGTTTGAGCATTGTGCGCCAAGTGGCCGAACTGCATCAGGGTGATATTCATTTGCGCAACCATCGCGACGGGGGCGCCGAGGCCGTGTTCGTCTTTCGCTTGCTGTCGCGTTAGCGGCGACTGGCTGCGAATTCGACCGGTGTGTCCTCGAGTTCTTCGAACTTGCGTTCCAATTGAAACTCGCGCGAGGTGGCGATGGTTTCCACATTGGAAAGGCGTTCCTCAATGGCGGCCAACCGGCGTTCCAGGTCGCGCATGCCGTCGTTGCCGGTGTTGTTTTGGTTCTCGTGACGCATTTTCATATTGGTTAAGGCTAGGTTAAAGCCAAGGGCGATGACGGTTACGAGAACACCGGTGGCGAAAATCAACGTTAAAACTTGCATTGTGGCAGCTCCTAAATGGGGAATTCCGGTGCGCGGGCATCATTATTATAAAGTCCCGGAAAAGAAGTAGCGACCAAGGCCGATGGTAAAAATGAAACAGCCGTAAAGTGAGTGCTCGAGGCCGACGCAGAACAGGGAGCGGGTGCGCAAATAGGTGCGCGAGAACAAGAAACCGCCAATCAACGTCAGGGCCACGGCCAACACGTTTTCAAACACGATGTGCATCCAACCAAAGGCCAAGGCGCTCATCCAGACCAACACGCGCTCACGCGGGAAGATGTGGCGATAACGCCTGAACAAGAAGGCGCGATAAACCAGCTCTTGGGGATACACAGAAAACACGGGATAGAAACAAAGGATGGTGAGGTAGATCGTCGGCTTGGAGTAAGGCAGATCGAACAGGCGTTCCGGTTCGCGCAACCAGACCAGCAGGGCCAGGGCCGCCGCGCCGATGACAAAAAAGCCGAACAGCGGCCACAAGACCTTGGCAATGGCGCCGGGTCGCCACAAAATCGTGCGGTCGAATTCCTTGTCACGCCAGAGGATGGTGCAGCACAGTGCGGTCACAATCAACAGGGTGGGAATCACGGGTAACGGCAAATAACCGAGCACATACAGCAGCGGTAACAGCCAAAACAAGGCTAGAAATTCCAGTGCAAGGTAAAGGCGCAATTTCAAAAGGGTCTCCCTTCCAACGTGGCGATGGTGGTCGATCCAGGCAGATACCGGTCGGCCGGGTGACGGGTTGCCACCACCTGGAGGGCGGTGAATGGCTGCTAGTTGACACGGCGGTTGCAGCGCAGGGGAGCGCGCCCGAGGTGTCGAATGACGGTGCGTCGGGAAGATGGAGGGTGCGTTTCACGCTGATTCGGAAAGGTGGTTCACGTGCCGAAGGATTGCGGACGGAAAAGCCCTTTCTCGTTTGCCTTAAGTTAGGTAACAATACTCATCGGAAGCGGTTGTCGAAATCTTGACGAATTTTTAACGGCCTAAAGTTTCTGGTTGGGACCTAAGGTTTTGGCGTGGGTCGGCGCTCGGCAAAAATAAATCGAAGGATTTAAACGACCGGCGTCAACTAACACGTGAGGGTTGATAACCCTAAGCCACCTTTGCCCGGCTTACGCAAAAAACGTGTGACACTTTGGTCAGAGGTAACCCTATCGTATCGATGCTCACGCCTGACGTGGCAAACACCAATCCTGCGGACAGGTGCGCGATTCCCGCACGCCGGCGGCAGGCTGTTCTTTAACCTCGGGAGGAAAGGTGATGACCGAAGTCGTGCCCCTAGAAAACGCGGTTTTTTCCGTTCGCGGCCTGACCAAGCATTACGACATGGGCGAAGTTCAAGTCCAGGCCTTGCGCGGTGTCGATATCGATTTGTATGCCGGTGAGTTCTCTGTCCTATTGGGGCCTTCCGGCAGCGGCAAATCGACCTTGCTCAACATTCTCGGTGGTCTTGACCTGCCCAGTGACGGCCAGGTGTCTTACCAAGGTACCGATCTGTCCCACGCCGACGAAGCTGTTTTAACCGACTTTCGACGCCGTCACGTGGGTTTTATTTTTCAGTTTTACAACCTGATTCCCAGCTTAACCAGCCGCGAAAACGTGGCACTGGTTACCGAGCTCGCGGAACAACCCCTTTCCCCCGAAGAAGCCTTGGCTTTGGTGAAGCTGGACGGCCGGCTTGACCATTTTCCCGCCCAGCTCAGCGGCGGTGAACAACAGCGGGTCGCCATCGCTCGTGCCATTGCCAAACGGCCTGATATTTTGCTGTGCGATGAGCCCACCGGGGCGCTCGACATTCAAACCGGAATCGTGGTGCTTGAAGCCTTGGCACGCATCAACCAGGAGTTGGGAACCACCACCGCCGTCATCACCCATAACCGCGCCATTGCCGATATGGCCGACCGTGTCTTTTCCATGGCCGACGGTAAGATCGTCGACGTTTACCACAACCAACACAAAAAAGCGCCCAACCAATTGGCTTGGTAGGGGAGGCGCCCATGAAAAGTCTCGACCGTAAACTGTTCCGTGATCTTTGGCGCTTGAAGGGCCAAATGCTCGCCATTACCTTGGTTTTGGCCGCCGGCGTGACCCTCTTCGTATTGACCATGAGCAACTACGATTCTCTGGTTTTATCGCGCACCCAATACTATGAACACCACCGTTTTGCCGATGTTTTCGCCGGCTGTAAACGCGCACCGCGCAGTGTTTTAGCCAAGATGGAGGGCATTAACGGCGTCGCCCAAGTTGAGGGTCGCATCGTTCAAGAAGTGACCTTCGATCTCCCCGACATGAGTGATCCGGTGACCGGCCGTCTTTTGTCGTTGCCCGATCGCATTGAGGCCGGCCTTAACCGACCCTACCTGCGCGCGGGTCGTTTCCCACGCGCCGGTGTCGATGACGAGATTTTGGCCGGTGAAGTTTTTATGGAAGCACATGGCTACCAGGTCGGCACGCGCATTAACGCCGTCATCAACGGCCGCGCCAAGAGCCTCCAAATTGTAGGGACCGCGCTGTCGCCCGAGTTCATTTACGTCCTCAAACCTGGCACCTTGTTTCCCGACAACCTGCGTTACGGCGTGTTTTGGATGCATGAGGACAGCCTCGAAGCGTCGCTTAACATGGAAGGCGCTTTTAACGACGTCACCCTGCGTCTCAATCGCGACGCCTCGATTGACGAGGTCGTTTACCAGGTCGATGAGATTTTGGCGACCTATGGCGGTGTGCGCGCCGTCAAACGGAAAAATCAAACATCCCACTGGTTTTTAGAAAACGAAATGACCCAATTACGCAGCACTGGTTGGTTCATTCCGTTGGTGTTCTTCGGCGTCGCCGTCTTTTTGTTGAACTTGGTGATCGCGCGTCTGATCCGTGCTCAACGCGAACAAATTGCCGTGCTCAAGGCTTTTGGTTACGGGTCGTACCAAATCGGTCGCCACTATCTCAAGTTTGTTTTGGTCGTGGTTTTGCTGGGCAATTTGCTCGGCTTGTCCATGGGGGCTTATTTAGGTGCCAATATGGTTGAGGTTTACGGTTCGCTCTACAAATTCCCTCGCCTCAGCTATATCCTCAGCGTCCACACCGTGCTCGGCGCCTTGCTGGTCAGTGGTTTGAGCGCTTGTATCGGCAGCCTCTCTACCGTGCGCCGCGCCGTTCTGTTACCGCCCGCCGAAGCCATGAAACCTGAGCCGCCCGCCCGCTATGGTCCGACCTTTCTGGAACGACTCGGCTTCGGCAACTTGTTATCCGTGCAGATGCAAATGATCCTGCGCAACATGGAACGCGCACCACTGCGCACCTTGCTCTCAGGGGTCGGCATCGCCATGGCAACGGGTTTGTTGGTGTTGGGGCGCGTCAATGTCGACGCCTTAGAAGCCTTGATTCGCATTCAGTTTCAAGTCATTCAGCGCGAAGATATGATGGTCACCTTTTATGAACCCAATGCCCACCGCGCCTTTTTTGAACTGCAGAATTTACCCGGCGTGGCCCTCGCCGAACCCATGCGCAGTGTGCCGGTCAATTTGGTTTTTGGTCAGCATGAGAAACAGATTGCACTGCAGGGCGTGCAACACTTGCCGCGCATGCGCCGTTACTTAAACGCCGACATGCAGCCGATTTCCATGGCGCCTGAAGGTTTGATGCTCGATCGTTTCACCGCCGACAAATACGGTATTCGTCCCGGCCATCGGGTTCAGCTTGAGGTTTTGGAAGGGGCGCGCCCGACCATTGAATTACCCGTGGTCGGGTTGGTTGAAGAACTCATCGGCGGCGGTGCCTACATGAATATGGCGCGGCTGCACGAGGCGATGAACGAGGATCGTACCCTCAATGGTGCCTACCTGCTGGTCGATCACAATCGCTGGGACGAAGTGCTTCATCGTCTCAAGCACTCGCCTAAGATCGCCGGTGTGACGCTGTCTGATGCCGCCCTGCGTGGCTTTATGGACACCGTGGCCCAAAGCATCTTAATCGTCAATTTCTTTAACATTCTCTTTGCCTCAATCATTGCGTTTGGGGTGGTTTACAATGCCGCCCAAATGTCCGTTGGCGAACGCAGTCGCGATTTAGCCACCTTGCGGGTGCTGGGTTTCACCCGTGCCGAGATCTCCGATATCCTACTGGGTGAATTGGCGTTTATCACGATTTTGGCGATCCCGTTCGGGTTGGGGCTGGGCTACGTGATGGCCTACGGGGCCATTGCCGACCTGCAAACCGAACAATTTCGCATTCCCTTTGCGATTGCCGGCAAAAGCTATGCGATCGCGGTGTTGGTCGTGCTGATCAGCGCACTGGTATCCGGGTTGGTGGTACGCCGTCGGCTCGATAAGTTGGATTTGATGGCCGTTTTAAAAACGCGTGAATAAAGGGGTCCCCGCCATGGGGAAAGGAGTCGTTATGACGCAACAAGCAGATGCAGGTTCCGCCAAGGGCCGCCGCTTTCGTTTCAATTGGAAATGGGTTGTGGCCGGCCTGGTGTTGATCGCCCTGGTCGCCGTCATTTTTCAACCCAAGGCGGTTGCCGTCGAGGCCGGTACTGTCACGCGCGGTGATTTGGCCGTCACTGTCGCCGAGGACGGTCGAACCCGGGTCAAACAGCGCTACACCCTCAGCGCGCCGGTTAGCGGTGTGCTCAATCGGGTCACCCTAAAAGAGGGCGACCACGTTGAAGCCGGCCGCACGCTACTCTTTTCCGTCACACCGCAAACTCCCAGCTTGCTGAATACCCGGGATCGTGCCGAACGCGAGGCACGCGTCGCCGTCGCCGAGGCACGCGTCGCCGAAGCCAAAGCGCAAATTCCGCGCGTGCGCGCTTCGCTCGGTTTGGCCGAAACGCGTTTGCAACGCCAACAAAAATTGGCCGATCAAGGCGTTGCCAGTCCCGATACTTTCGATCAATCCCGAGCCGAGCAGCAATTGCGGCGTGCCGAGTTACGCCTCGCCGAGGATGCCGTGCGGGTTGCCGAATCCGATTTGCGCTTAGCCCGAGCCGGCTTGCTTTTGGGCGGCGAGACGGCCGGTGCATTGGAAGCTTTTGAGGTAACCGCCCCGATCAACGGCGAGATTTTTCGCGTGTTTCAGGAGAGTCAAGGTTGGATTAACCAAGGTGAACCCATTCTTGAAATGGGTGACAGCCGTTTGCTGGAAATTGTGGTTGATATCCTCTCCAAAGACGCCGTGAACATTAAACCTGGTGCGCCGGTCAGATTGAATCACTGGGGTGGTGACGAGGCCCTTTATGGCAGCGTGCGTTTGATTGAACCCTCGGGTTTCACCAAAACGTCGGCTTTAGGTGTCGAGGAACAACGCGTCAACGTCGTGGTCGATATTTTGTCGGATCCGGCCACGTGGGCTAGCTTGCGCGACGGGTTTCGTGTCGAAGTCGACATTACTACCTGGCATGGCAAAGATTTGGTGCTGGTGCCCGCCTCGTCGCTGTTCTGGCTCGACGATCAATGGTGGGTTTACCGGGTTCAAGACGAGCACATTGAGCGGGTTGCCGTCAGTGTCGGCCACCGCAACGCGCGTTTTGCCGAGGTGAAGCAAGGATTAGCGACTGACGAACGCGTGGTTTTGTTCCCTGGTGACGAAGTACAGGAGGGGACCAAAGTCACCATTTTGTGAGCCCTTTGTTGCCTCAAAATTTATGGAGTAACCATTACTTAACCTTTGGTAGTGTTGCGCCGTTAGGATTTTATAGCTGTTCGTGAATTTTTACGAATGTTCTTGTTTGGCGATGCTACGGCTGTTATTGCCGCTTTTGCCGAGTCGGATCGGCATGGTGCCCGCGCGTCCCAGACTCGCGCCTTCGGAGGCTGCCATGCGCTTGCAACGTCGATCGATCTTTCTTCTGTTGTGTTTGGCGTTTTGGCCCTCGCTCGTTGCTTTTGATGAAGGCGACGACCTGCTCGACATGAGTTTGACCGAGCTGCTTAACGTAGAGGTCACCACCGCGACCAAAACCGCCGAAAAGTCCGATGCCGCGCCGGCGACTGTTTTTGTCGTTACCGCCGACACCATTCGTGAGCGCGGTTATGCCAATCTCAAGGATCTTTTGGAAGACATTCCCGAAATCGAAATTCAAAGCAATGCGGTTGCCGAGTTCAATAACTACTACGCCATTCGCGGCATCGCCGGCAACGAGCGTTTCATCATCCTGCTCAACGGCTTTCGTTTTAACTCGCCGACCGGTAGTCCCCACGTCATCGAACACAATTACCCCTTGGTGAATGTGGCCCAGGTTGAGGTCATTCTCGGGCCCGCGTCGGCCCTTTACGGCGCCGACGCTTTTGGCGGCATCGTCAACATCATCACCAAAGACGGCGAACAAGGGAAAGGCGGTTTGTTGGAGCTGGGATTTGGCGATTTCGGCACCGGCCAAGCGTCTTTTTCCTTTGGTCACGTTTTTGAACGGCTTAAAGTTAGCGTAAGCGCGCATCGCTATGAAAGCGACGAGGCGCGCCTGCCCGACTTCTACCCCGAAGAATATGCTTGGTACAACGAACGCTACTTAAACGACGGCACCCTGCTGCTGTCGCCGTTTTTACCGGTGGAGGTGGCGGTAGATCCCGCTTTGCAAAACCAGCCGTATGCGACGCCCAACGATGCCTCGTTTTACAACATTTTGGTGGGAACCGACCAATTTCAAGTGGGTTATGCACGCAACAGTGAGCAACATTCGTCTTCAACCGGCATGCGCCCCGAATTTAATTTATTTGTGCGCGATGCGCTTTACAAAGTTGAACTGGAATCCTTGTTCGCCAAACACCAATACAAAAGTGACCAGGGCGCCTGGTCGCTGGACAGTTCCGTTTGGAAAGGGACCTATGAGATTGCGCCGGAGTCGGCGTTTCTGAATACCTTCACGTTTTATCGGCCAGGTTTTAAGTATGCCGATGCGCAGACCGTCAAGCTGGAGGAGCAGCTTACCTTGGACCTTGGTCGCCGTGGCGTGGTGGTGGCCGGCCTTTCCTACGAAGACATTTCGGCGCTTCCCAAAAGCGGTGATTTACCACGGCCGTTTAATCCCGATATCCCGGCCGAGTCGCAGGATCTCTTTTACATTGGCACCAATACCACCGATGCCGCCGGCAATGACCTGACTGTGCCGCAAGCTTTTTTCCCGGTCGATTACCAAAACCTCGCCGCCTATTTGCAAGTTGCCTTCGCGGCCACCGCCCACTTGGACGTCACTTTGGGCGCCCGCTACGACGACAACACGCGCTACGGTTCTACCTTTAACCCACGTGTCGGTTTGGTTCAGCGCTTTAATCCGCGCCTAACCTTTAAGTTCCTCTTCGGCAGTGCTTTTTTGGCGCCGTCACCCTACTTGGCGCTGCAACACTACGGCTCTTTCATCCCCGTCGACGCCGAAGGCAACAGCGTCGATTCGCCCGCCGAAACCGTCGGTCTGTTCGGACCTTTTTGGCATTTGCCCAACCCCGATTTGGCACCTGAAGAGCTGACCTCTTTTGAAGCATCATTGGCTTATTACCTCAACGATCACTGGGGTTTATTTATCAACGCCTATCATAACGATGTCGCAGAACGGGTTGTGAACAGCGGCCAATTTGGGCGCACTTTTGCCGGTATTCCCGTCGGTTTTGCCGAGGTGCCGATCAATGCCGGCCAGTCGACATCTTATGGCGGCACCTTGCGTTTGAACTATTTGGGTCATGTCGCCGGTGTGCAGGTCAACGCCTTTGCCGCTTGGTCCTACGCTGACGGTGACATCGACGACGGGCCGCTCACTTATACCGCCGAAAACACCTGGCGCCTGGTCGCCGAACTCAAACGCGGCCCCTTGACCGTGACACCGCGCTGGTTGGCGCGTGGCAAAAGTCGCCATTTCCTCACCGACGAAAATGGCCGAAACTTTGAGAACCAAGCTTATCAGGTGGTTCATTTGCACGCCCGCTATGCGTCGCTGCTCAAACGCGGTCGCTTTGACTGCAGTGCTTTTTTGCGTGTGAACAATTTATTCGATAAGCGCTACACCAACGTACCGCTGGCACAATTTGAAGGATTTACCGCCACCCCGCAGGATCCGCGATTTGTCGGCGGCGGCATCACCGTTTCTTTTTAACCGATCTTGGCCAAAGCCGCTGTGGACGCAGTGCTTGTCCTGATTTGCCCGCATCGCCGCTTTTTACAGCGTCACAGCCCGCTTTGTGACGGCGAAGGGCCTGCCGTGTCAGTGCTTCCCGTGCTATGATGCGCTTGTTTTTCGAACCACAGATGATCGGAGCGATTTTATGCGGCGTCTTTGCAAACTCGCCTTCTTGATTTTTGGGGTTGCCCTGTCCACCCCGCTTTGGAGTCAAATCCACGATTCCAGCATTAAGCTCAAACTCGGTTACTTCGACCAGTACATGTACCGCGGCCGGGTGTTGCACGACGATGCCGCCTACCAAGGTCAATTCACCCTGGGCATTTCGCGATGGTCCTACGATGCGGTTTACACCGAAGCCGCCGACCCACTTGTCACCGGCTTCGAACGGGAAACGACCCACAACATCAGCTTCACCTCAATCGTTAATCAGAATACCGTTTCTACCATCGGTTACCAGTACAGCGATTTTCAGGGCGGCATGACCGACAGTCAGGAATTTTTTGTGCGATTCGCCAAAACCGGTGGCTGGAATCCCTCTTACGGCGTCGCCTTTGATATTGACGCCTTTCGCGGTTACTACGGTGACTTCTCGCTGAATCGTTTGTTCCCGCTTTCCCGGCGTACCGTGGTGACCGGTACCATTAAAACCGCCTTGGCATTTGATATGGAAGAGGAAGTCGACGAACAAAGTGGCGAGGTTTTGGAAGAAGGCCTGTTTGGTAAAGACGGGTTTGTGCACAGTTTTGCCCAACTAAACGTGACCTACACCTTTACCAAATGGCTGAAACTTGATTTTGGCGCCCGCTACCATTACGCCCACGACGATACCCTTTACGAAAACCGTCTTGGAGAGCAGGACGAGGTTGTCAGCTACGCGCATTTTACGATCGCGGTGCGATGACTCTGCCGTTCCTGGTTGCGACCGCCGGCCACGTCGACCATGGCAAAAGTGCCTTGGTTCAGGCGCTCACCGGCACCAACCCTGATCGTTGGGCGGAAGAAAAGGCCCGTGGCATAACCATCGATCTGGGGTTTGCCGCCTGCCGCCACCGTGATCGAACTTATTCTTTCGTCGATGTCCCCGGGCACGAGCGTTTTGTTCACAACATGCTGGCCGGTGTCGGTTGCCTCGATGCCGCCTTGCTGGTCATTGCCGCCGATGAATCGATTATGCCGCAAACGCGCGAGCATGCGATTGCACTTCATTTTCTACGGGTGCCGCGGGTCGTGGTGATCCTCAGTAAAGTCGACAGCGTCGATGCCGACATGCTTGCTTTGGTTCACGAAGAACTGGATGCCTGGCTGCCGCAGTTTGGCTGGGACAATGCCCCGCGTGTGCCCTTCTCCAAACATCAGCCGGCTACCTGTTCCGAAGTTCTGGCCGCCTTAGCTGCATTGCCCAAAACACCGCCGACGATTGGTGAGGTCGCACGTTTTGCCGTGGATCGTGTTTTTGCCGCCGACGGCGCCGGCACCGTCGTCACCGGCGTCATGACTCGTGGCGCTTTGGTGGCCGAGGACCCGCTTTGGTTGGCTCGGGATGAAGCGCCGCTGCGCTTGCGTCGTTTGCAAATCCACGGAACGGAAGTGACCCAGGTACCCGAGCGCAGTCGGGCCGCCCTAAACCTGGCCCGCATTCATTACAGCGCCTTACATCGCGGCGATACCTTAACCGCGCAACCCGCACCTTATCTCACCAAGTTCTTGCTGGTACGGTTGACCCTCTTCGTCGAAGACTGGTCGCCCGGCCCCAAACACCAATGCCACCTACATTTTCTCAGTCGTCATCGGCTGGCTCGCTTACTGTGGCGCCACGACGGGTTGGCGATGTTGGCTTTGGACCAACCGGCCGATTTTTGGGTGATGGATCGCGGTCTCTTACGCGATCAAAGTCCTCTAACCCTCGTCGCCGGGTTTGAGGTCATACACCCTTATCCGCCGGAGAGCAAGCGGCGCGCCCTGTTACGGCGCTTGACCGGCGCCTTGCCGGCGTCGAGCAACGGTGCTGTTTGGTTCCGTCAATGGTGGCATTGGGCACAAGGTTTGGAACCGAGCGTCGTGCTTACGCGATCACAGATCCTGCGTTTGTGGGGACGGGGTCCTTCGGCTGAAGATGTCGCTGATTGGGTTGCGCTCGATAGCGAGTGTTGGGTTACGAAAGCCGTATGGAAGAATGCAGAAGTACTTGTCTTACAGGTGCTTGAGGAGGCACACCGGACCGCGCCTTTCCGCGCTTGGCTCGATTGGCAGAGCATTGCCGCAACCTTGCACCAACAGGGGCTCGCCCCCTTGTTGTTGGACCGCGTCAGTGCCGCATTACACCAGCAAGCACAAATATATGTCAGCGGTGACCGTGTCGGCTTGGTCGGTCGTCAACCCGTGTGGTCGCTTTCTGACCGCCGCCGCCTCGCCCAGTTTTTAAGTGCCTACGATGCGGCAAGTGGGGTGCTTGATGTTCGTCTTTTAGGGCGTGCTCGCAAACAAACCGCCGATTTAGAACTCTGGTTGCATCGCTCTGGGTGCTTGGTTTGGCTTTCTCCCGATTTGATGATCGCTGCCGAAACCCTTTACCAAATTCAACACCGGCTTGCCCAAGACCTTGACCGCGACGGTTTAACCGTCCAGCAACTCAAGGCTTGGTTTGGCTTATCACGCAAAACGGCGATTCCACTACTCGAGTGGATGGACCACAACGGCTGGACCCGCCGCGAGGGGGATCACCGCCTTTGGTTGCAGCCCGACCTCGTCTTACGCGACCCCGCTTGGGAAATGGCGTCTCTTGCCGAACTCGCGCGCGTTAATTAGGCAGCTTTTCTTCCGCCAACTCGCGCATCGCTTGCTCCATCATTTTTTTGCTCGCCTGAATCCGAGCTTTCAGCAGGTCGCCCCGTTCCCGTTCGTCGTTGAGCTCGTTGGTTAAATCATGGCATTTGGTCTGGAATTCTTTGAGGCGCGTGATTTCGCTTTCCAAATCCACCACTTGGTTCCGCAAATGGGAAACCGTTTGGCGTTCGCCGTCGATTTCATCTTGCATGGTTTTTTTAACCTGACTCATCTCTTTCTCGTGATCGTTAAACTGCTGCTGCATTTGATGTTGGAGCTCTTGTTTCTCGCCACTTAGGCTGTCGCGTTCATTTTTGGTCTGCGTCAGCGTTTCGTTTAATTGGTGTCGCGCTTGCTCCAGCTCGCTAATCCGTTGACTGCTTTCGTTTTGAAGTTGTTGGAACTGCTCGTTGCGCTCGGTCAGCTTTTTGTCGCGATTTTCAAGCTGTTCACGCTGGTCTTGTAGATTTCGCTCTGCCTGGCGCAGTGTTTCCTCGTATTTATCGCACTCGCGCTGATGTTCCTCGCGCATTTTGGTGCGCGCTTGCTCGGCTTCTTGCTCCTGTTGCTTAAGGGCTTCGCTATGTGCCGATGCCTGTTGGTTGGACGCGATTTCGTGTTCTTCCTGCTGCTGCTTGATTTTTTTACCGCGACTTTCTGCCAGCTCTTTTTGGCTGTAAAAGTTGGCTTCGCTGGTGCGCAGGCGTTCCGTCCAGTCCTGTTCATTTAAGCGATGTTCTTCTTTGAGCGAACCCATTTGGTTTTCGTGTTTGGCAATGGTGCCCGCTAGCTCTTCGCGGGTGTGCCGCAATTCGTTTTCTAAATCTTCAACGCGGGCGTTTTGCTTTTGACGTTCGTCGGCGTGCTGGTCCTCGTTGCTCTTGCGTAAGGTTTCACTTTCGTGAAGCTTGTTGCGCAACGCTTCCGCGTCGGCGCTTTCGTTTTCCAACTTCTTTTCGGTCTTCTCGAGGCGCACACTGATTTTATCGAGTTCGGTTTTGCGTTCATTCAGCGTTAACTGCAGGTTGGATTTCTCGTGGCGCATGCTGTCCAAATCGGCTTCCGCCGTGTTGCGCGCTTCACGGACCTTGTTGATCTCAATCTGCTGGCTGTCTAGACGGGCCGAGAGCTCCTGTAACTCAAACTCAGAGTTGGTTTGGAATGCTTCGAAATTTTGACTTTTTTCTTCAAAATCGCGTTTGAGTTGTTCGTGCTGTTCCGTCAGTGTTTTGTTGGTGCTTTCCGCTTCTTTTAATTCGTTTTCTGTTTTGTTCAATTGTTGGGTCAGGCGGTCAAACTCTTTCTGCAGGCTGCTCTGCGACTCGAGCATCTGTTGATCGCGATCCTCATGATCCTGTTGGAGTGCACCCAATTGCGATTGCAGCGAGGCATGGCCCGCTTCCAAACTTCTAATCGTTGCGAGCTGTTTCTCGTTGGTTTCCAGCAACTGTTTGTTTTTAGTCGACAGGTCTTCGCTAAGGTCGTGACCTGCTTCCAGTTGAATTTGCGCTTGCTTGAGCTTGTGATCTTGTTCTTCCAAGCTGTTTTGCAGCGCTTTCTCCACGGCTTGCAGGTCTTCCACTTCTTCGCGCGTGCTGGTCAGGTCTTTTTGCAGCATGGTCAAACGCTGTTCGACTTGCTCAAGGTAGTTTTGCCGTTCGTTGAGCTGCAGGTTGGTCCTTTTCAACTCGTCACGCAGGCGGTGGTTTTCCTCGCTGACATGCGCTTGGTCGGTGGCCGTGTTTTCCTGGGCGCTTTCCGCTGCGTTGAGGCGGTGCTCCGCGTCCTGTAATTTGGCCCGCAAATCCTGAACTTGGTCTTGGCGCTCATTTAACGCCAGTTGCAATTCCTCGGCGCGTTGTTCCTCGGCCCGTTGTTTCTTTTCAAACTCTTCGAGCTGTTTCCGTTCCTTCTCCCGTTCGCTTTGCAGGCGGTTGTGTTCCTGTTGCAGGGCTTCGAAGTCACTTTGGACCTTGTCGTTGCTGTCGCGCAAGTGCTCGAGTTTTCCACCCAAATCATCCGAGGATTGCGACACATCCGTTAATTGGCTTTCCAGCGCGCGTACTTCGTCGCGTGTCCGTTCTAGTTGGCCTTTGTTTTGTTCCAGCTTTTCCTTGAGTTCTTCGTTGGCGTTGGCTAGCTGTTCGCGTTCCGCGACTTCTTGTTCCAGTTGCGCTTCGGTTCGCGCCTGTTCCTGTTCAAGGTGTTGTACGCGCGCTTTGAAATCGACCAGCGTCTCTTCATCGCCGCCCTTCGACGATTCGGCGAGTTGGGTTTCTAAGTCCTGAATCTTTTGTTTGGCCGTTTGCAGTTCTTGCTCGACACGACGGCTTTGCTCCAGGAAACCTTTAAAACCGCGAGCTTCCTTGCGCAGGTATTCTAGTTCGCGCTCCTGGTTTTCAATTTGGCTGAGCAATTCCTGGTGCGCTTCCATGTCGATGGTAGGACCGGCCGGTACAGGCTGGGTTTGAATGGCAAGGCCGCGCGTTGTTTGCAGATCCCACTGCGCTAAATTTTCCAGATGGTCGATGAGGGTCGACGGCGCAATGGGTTTGCGAAGGTAGACGTTGGCGGCAAAACGCAGGCGGCTGTGTTTGTCGAGGGCCTGCTGGGGGCTTTTGGCCGTGGTGAAAATAATCGGAATCGTGGCCGTCGTGGGGTTTTCGCGCAAACGGCGGATCGTCATGAAGCCGTTCATGTCTTCGAGCTCTTCAGCCAACACAATTAAGTGTGGTACCGATTGGGCGGCAAGTGCCATGCCGTCTTGACCAGACGCGGTAACCGTTGTCTCAACCGCTGCCGGTGTGAGAATGTGTTGAACATGTTGCACATAAGCTTGGTCGCTATCCATGATGAGAAGGCGTTTCGTCATTCCGTGGCTCCGAGAACGATTGAGATCATCCCGGCGTCAAGTGCCGGGACGGACGGCCAGGACCTGTTGATCGGGAAATGCCGATCCTGATTCACGCCGGCAACCGCGTCACGGCGGTGCAACGAGCGAAGGCGATGGGCTATGCCGAACGGCCGTTCGCTGGGTGAATTGGCGTCGATGGGATGAGTTCTATTGTATTGGGTTCTGGACGAGCTTCATACCTTTTTGACCAACTGAAATGCAGCAATCCATCGACGGCCTTACGGTGAAACGCGCAAGACAGGGCGGCGCCGCGACGGTGGTGTCGTGGTTTGAGAGAAGCAGGACCGAGGGACCCCAAAAGAACCCCTCTTACATCGTGGTTATAGCCGGCAGGCTGAGGTCGAGGACCGAAAGGGCTGGTGAAAAAGCGGGCGTATGAAGGCTAAAAAACGATTGAGTGTAAAGATAAAGCCGATAGCCCGACGAATACATGCAACTTTAAAACATATCACAGACTCTTTTTGAGGAAAGTGATCCAGATCCTGTTTGTTGGGGTGGGCGGCGTGCATTCCGCCGGTCAGGTTGTGTTTTTGTGCGTGACCTAGCCGGAAATCCCCTGTTTGACACCCGCTTCATTTTATTTCGTGACGAAATTGTTTGGTACCCACCGGCCCTGGTGGTAGCATATGCGCTGCGTGGGACCTTCGGGTTGTCGCGGTGTGGCTTGACTGCATCGAGGAAAGTCCGAGCACCATAGGGTAGTATGCTGGTTAACGGCCAGGCGGGGGAACCCGACGGCAAGTGCAACAGAGAGTAGACCGCCGAACTCGCGTTTTCGAGCGTGGGTGGTAAGGGTGAAAGGGTGGGGTAAGAGCCCACCAGCACGAGTAGCAATACACGTGGCTGGGTAAACCCCATACGGTGCAAGACTAAATAGGGAAACATGACATCCTTGCGGTGTCGAGAAGTGACCCGCTTCTGGTTTCCGGGTAAGTCGCTTGAGGGGGTCGGTAACGGCCTTCCCAGATGAATGACAACCGGCTCGTTTCGGCGAGTTACAGGACTCGGCTTATAGAAGGTCCCACGTCTCCTACATTATATATATAGGCCTCAACATCGCGATCTTGCCGCCGGCCGAGCGGGGAGACAAGGGTGATTCAGGCCGATGAGTGTTTTGCCGCTGCGATGCGCGCGATTTTCGCGAGAGTTCCCGGTTCTTATCGCCTGCTTCGGTTATGATAGGGGCAATGATTCGGCGTGTTGCTAACGACCGGGCGGCCGTCTCGGGGCCGCAACCCATGGCGCCGTCAGGAGTGGTAAATTGATTTTGGATCAATTTGAATTGCACCAGTCGCGGATTTTTCTGGGCAACACCTGTTATGCCGAGGCCTTGGCCTTGTGTGACTTGGATCGTTACACCAAGCTCTTTTTTATTAGCCAAGAACAGGTCTGGGGTTTTCACGGCCGCGTCTTGAGTGACGCTTTTGCCGCACTCGGTTATCCCGTAACCGAAGATCAAATATATTTCATGCCCGATGGGGAGCGCTTTAAAAGCCTCGAGACCTTTGGCGCCGTACAGCAGTGGTTGGTGGCGCAAGGTGCCGATCGCCGCTCATTGTTGGTGGTTTTGGGTGGTGGAGTGGTCGGTGATCTGGCCGGCTTTGTCGCCGCTACCTACATGCGCGGCATGCCGTGGTTGTATGTTCCGACCACCTTGTTGGCCCAGCAAGATGCCTCTATCGGTGGCAAGACCGCCGTTAACCTGCCGCAGGGCAAGAATTTGGTCGGCTGTTTTTGGGAGCCGAGCGCGGTCATCGTCGACAGTGCCGTATTGAGGACATTGCCGCGTCGTCAGCTCAACGCCGGTTACATGGAATTTCTCAAACATGGCATGTTGCACGGTCCCGAACTGTATCAAGCTGCATTAGACGTTCCGGTTGATAGCGATGATTGGGCTGCACAGATGCCGGTGCTGGCGCGTGGTGTTCGCGTCAAAGCGGAAGTGGTGCGTCAAGATCCCCATGAACGCAACCAGCGACGCCTGTTGAATTTGGGGCACACGCTTGCTCATGCTTTAGAGAGCTTTACCGAGTACCGACAGTTTCTCCATGGTGAGGCGGTTGGGATTGGCCTGTTGTTTGCCGCCATGTTGGCGCAGCGACTCGGTGGCCAAGATTCCTGGCCAGGCCTGGAGAAGGCTGTGGTTTCGCGACTGCCCGCCTTTGACGTGGCCGCTTGGGATCAAAACGTTTTGTTGGATTTAACCCAACGCGATAAGAAGGGGATTGGCGGCAAGATTGCCTGGATTATTCCGCGCGCCCCCGGTGATGTGGTGATTGTTGACGGTGTCGCTCGCCCGCTGCTGGAAGAAACCTTGTCCGAGCTCGTCGGCCGCCTGGCCAACGTTGTTCCCGTGGTGGGGTGATTCATGGCCGGCTTTTTGGTTCGCCTTGGTTGGGTCTTTTTGGGGGGGCTTTGCTTCGGGCTCCCTAGTCTGGCGCACGAAGACGAAGCGAGTTTGCCGGATCCGCCGCGGCCACACTCGGGTGAAGCCGGTGTCAATCTTGGGCTTTTGTTTAAGGCTCAGTACGCGCGTGAAAGTGGCGACCTTGCGCAGGCGTTGAATTTTGCCGAAGCCGCTTACCGCAATGAACCCGGTAATCCCGACATCGCCCACTTTTTCTTGTCGCTCCGCATTGAAAACGTCGAGGAAAACGCCTTCTCCTCACAAACCGAACGCGCCGACGTGTTGGTGGCGCTCAAGGAAGCCTTGCTGCGCTTTCCCGATGACTACCGCTTTCCGTTGCTTATTGGTTCATTATTAATTGATGACACGCGCTGGAGTCAGTTCGCCGCCGTTGAAAATCCCGAAGCCCATCTCAAGCGGGCCTTGAGTCTGTTGGGTCGCGATCCGACCCATCGAGAGACCTTGATTGAAACCCATTTTAATTTGGGCCGTTTTTACTGGAGTCAGCGCCGCTACATGGACGCCGCTGAAGCTTTTGAGTGGGTTTGCGAGCAGGACCCCGAAAATACCTGGGGCTTTTACTACGCCGGCCAGAGCTTTGAGAACATTAATCGGATCCGCACCGCTCTGCGCTATTACCGGCAGTTTCAAAAATTGCGGCTTGACGAGGTGTGGCCGGGCAAGCCGCCGGTTGATCTCAATGTCTCGATTATTCAGGCTATGTTGGAACCGAGCGAAACCGCGCTCCAGGATTTGGCCATGCTCGGTAGTAATCGCCGCATGTTGCTGCGCGTCGCCGTACGTTTTTTACGGGTTGGTCGCTATCAACTGAGCCTGCAGTTATTGGCGTTTCTCCCTGCTTCAGATTGGAACCTTGAGTACTACACCTATTTGCTGCACGCGCACATGCAGTTGGGCGATTACGATTTTGTGTTTGAGACCTGCCGGGACCGCCTTGCCAAAACCAATGATGCTGAAATGCGAGAGCTTTTCTTTAAGAATTTGCTGGAGTCCGGTTTTTTGAGTGGACGCTATCGCGAGGTGATCGCACTCTACGACACCTATCCTGACTTGGCCGAAAGCCAACGCGATACCTTGTTGCCCGCCGCTTTGGCCGAATTGCTGGTTTCTGATCGCGAACCTTTATTGTTGGCGCGGCTTCAGGCGCCCGATCTGAGCAACGCTTATTTGGAACAACTGGTTAAAGACTACCAGTGTTATGGTCGTGAGGTGGCCGGGCTCAAAGGGTTGTTGGATCTCAGTATTGCACGCGACGACTTTTTGGGGGCGATGCAGCATCTGTGTCGCCGTTATGCGCCGTTTGACGCCGCGTCATTACCCGAGCCGTTGCAGGAGAACATGGCTTTTGTGGCGATTTCGCTGGGTTTTGCCGAAGAAGGTTTTGGCATTTACGAAGCCTTGCTGGCGCGTTCTCCCGAAGACGCTTCGCTCAATAACAATTACGGCTACTACCTTGCCGATGTCGGTGTGGCGCTTGATAAAGCCGAGCGCCACATTTTGCGGGCTCTGGCCACCGCCCCACAAAACGCCGCCTACCTGGACAGCTTAGCTTGGTTGCAATACCGCCAGGGTAAGTACGAAGAAGCAAAGGAAACGCTGGAGCGCGCTTTGGCGATTGAGCCCAATGATCCCGAGAAGTTGGCCCATTTGGGGGACGTGTTGTCGGCCTTGGGCGAATACCGCGAAGCGAAAAATTGTTGGAGCCAGGCCATGGATCTCAAAGGTGGCTTGTATTTTCCGCTTTTAAATAAGTTGGATCCCTAGTTTTCGATATGCCGCGCCTTTGAGACGGTCCGATCCTTGCTTGTTTAATCACGGGCGGCTTTTCTCCGCCGGGAGGATGATTTGTTGGTCTGTCTCTTTTGGAGTTGTTTGCTCCTGCAAGATAGCGATGCGTTGTTTCAAATTCAGTTCGACATCAAGTTCGTTGAAGGGGAGCGCCGCGTATCCGCCCAGCTCGTATTGAGCAAGGTCGCCGACGATCGTTTTTCGATTCACTGCCGCAAGGCGCCTTCCGGTACCTTGTTCACTTTTTGGGCGCAGCCGGAGGCCAGCACGCTGGCGATTCCCAAAGAGAAAGCGGCCTTTGTCGGCAAGCCGGATGAACGCGTTGTGTTATTTCCCGAGGGGCCGGCTTTGACCCGAGCCGAGTGGTTGGCACTGTTGGAATTCGGCACATGGCCCGAGCAGGTGTCGCCGAGTTGGCGCTTTCATCAAGAAGGCGAGGACTTTGTGCTGAATCATAGCCAGCGAGATTGGCGTATTGAGTGGTCGGTGCGCAAGCGTCACTACAAAAACCGGTTTTCGAAGCGCATTCTCGAGCCTTCGTTAGGCGATCGCTATGATGTGCAACCGTTGGCCGACGTGGTTCAATTCTGGAATCAATAAAAAGGAAGCACTTGTTTCATGGAATACGAACGCCGCTGTTATGCCAAGATCAATCTGTATCTGAAGATCCTCGGCCGTCGGGGCGACGGCTACCACCAGTTGGACACGCTCTTTCAGGAGATTAACTTGGGGGAGACCCTGAGCTGGCACCGCGAGGCGGGGGCTTTCCGTTTGACGGTGATCGGCGCCGACGCCGGTCCGGTCGAACAAAATTTGATTACCCGGGCGGTGCGTGCGTTCGAAGCCGCGAGCGGGGTCGTCGTCACCGGGCGTTTTTGTCTGACCAAGCAGATCCCCATTGGCGGCGGCTTGGGTGGTGGGTCGGCCAATGCCGCCCAAACCTTATTGTTGTTAAACGAACATTTCGGCGCGCCTTTGACGGCGGCGCGTTTGGCCGAGCTTGCGTTAACGCTGGGCGCCGACGTGCCGTTTTTCCTGGTGGGCGGAACTTGCCGTGCAGGCGGCGTCGGTGAAGTGCTTGAACCGGTTACCTGTGATTTGCCGTGGCCAGGCGGGTTTTTGATTTTTCCATCCTTCGGTGTGCCGACGGGGCCGGTGTTTCGTGCCCTCGCTGCACCGGCATACGATGCGGCCGTGACGCGACCGACCCCGCGTTTGGGTGAGAACGATTTGTGGGCACCGGCGGTGGCGCTGTTTCCCGAGTTGGCGCGTTTGGCCGAAGCCTGGCCGCGTGGCGCCGATGAACCATTATTTATGACCGGCAGTGGCAGCACCTTGGTGCACTTGTGCGCCGGCGGCGGTGATGAGACGGCGCGGCGCGCGGTACTTGAAGCCTTTGGCGCGCGTTGTGTCCCCTTTCTTTGGCGCCATCGTAAAGAAAGCGCGCAAACCCTTGAAAAACGGGATGGCGCAACCCATATTAAAATTTTATGAATCTTTTTTCGAATAAAGTGTTGACGACCAAATCGTTTTCCGGCATTATACGCGCTGTGTGATCGCGAAGGTGATCTACCGGGCTTAAAAAAGAATAATTCAGTTAAAATGTTGGGGAGTCGCCAAGCGGCAAGGCTACGGTTTTTGGTACCGTCATTCGAGGGTTCGAATCCTTCCTCCCCAACCATTTTTATTTTAGGGGCTCGTTCGATGCTGACCTGCCCGGTTACCCAAGGGCTGCTTCCTCGCATTCCAGGAAAAGCTGCCTAATTACAAACTCTTCGTTAGATTTTAAGGAATGATTTCATGACGCATCAAGCTGGTGAAGTTTTAGTGTTCTCCGGGACTTCGAACCCGGTCCTCTCCCAGAAGATCGCTGAATCGATGGGTGTCGAGCTTGGCAACATTCACCTCGGTCGTTTTAAAGACGGTGAAGTGTCCTGCCAGATTTTAGAGAACGTTCGCGGCGCCGATGCCTTTATCGTTCAGAGCACCTGTTATCCAGTTAACGATCACTTGATGGAACTGCTCGTGATTCTCGACGCCTTCAAGCGCGCTTCCGCGTCCCGCGTCACCGCTGTCATTCCTTATTTTGGGTACGCACGTCAGGATCGTAAAGACAAGCCTCGTGTTCCTATTTCGGCCAAACTCGTCGCCGACCTGCTGTTAACGGCCGGCGCCAGTCGCGTTTTAACCGTCGACTTACATGCGAATCAGATTCAGGGCTTTTTTGATATTCCCGTGGATCACCTTTACGGCTCTCAGGTTTTACTGGAGCACATTCGCCGTTTGGACCGCAACTTTGTCGTGGTTTCACCCGACGCCGGCGGGGTCGAACGGGCCCGCGCCGTAGCTAAGCGTCTTGACGCATCGCTCGCGATTGTCGACAAACGCCGCGAAAAAGCCAACGTTTCGAAGGTCATGCACATCATCGGTGATGTCAAAAACCGTGACTGCATTATCATTGACGACATTATTGACACAGCCGGTACCTTAACCTTAACCGCTCAGGCTCTCAGGGATGCCGGAGCCAACAGCGTTTTTGCCGCTTGCTCGCACCCCGTTTTGTCCGACCCGGCCGCCGAGCGCATAGAGAAATCAGTTTTGGAAAAAGTCTTCCTAACTGATTCCATCCCCCTTCGCGAGGATCTTCCCTACAGAAGTAAGCTTGAAGTGGTCTCTATTGCCGGTTTGCTGGGCGAAGCCATTACCCGGATTCACGAGGAGAGCTCGATCAGCACTCTGTTCGACTAAGGTCGAGCGTTTGAGGTAGGCCGACGAACCATTTTAGGGAGATCCATACAATGAGTACTATTCCAGAGATCGTGGTTTTTCCACGTGAAAAAACCGGTAAAGGCAACGCCGGCCGTCTGCGCAAAGAAGGTTTGATTCCTTCCGTCGTTTACGGTTTGGACGTCAGCCCCAGCAGCATTTCCGTCGAACCCAAAACCATCGGCAAAATTCTGCATTCTGAAAAAGGTCTGAACGCCGTTATGAACCTGCGTTTGGACAACAGTGACCAAACCCGTCACGTTATGATCAAAGACCTCGACCGTCACCCGGTTACCGGTCGTTTGACCCACGTTGATTTCATTCGTGTCGACATGGATAAAGAAGTTGATGCTTCGATTGAAATCGAACTCTCCGGCTTGCCCAAGGGTGTTAAAGAGGGTGGCGTTTTGACCATCGTTCGTCACGACGTAGAAGTGCGCTGCCTGCCCAAGCATTTGCCCGGCGGTTTGAAAGTCGACGTTTCCGGTTTGGGTATGGATGAAGCCATCCGTATCGGTGACCTGCCCGCGTTGGAAGGCGTTGTTTACAAACTCGACGCCAAACGTGTTGTGGCCGTTGTGCACATGTCCAACGCCAAAGTGGTCGACGAAGACAGCGAACCCGAAGAATAATTAGCCGACCCGGCTTAGGCCGGATCATCGAGCCGACGAAGCCGCTTTCGATGCGATTTACCTCGCGTCAAGGCGGCTATTCGTCTATTTCTTTGCCTTTTGACCGAAAACCCCGCCGTGTTTCGGCAAATGTCGCCCGTCACCGTGGCGCGTCTTGAGGACTTTTTCGATGGAAATCCGTCTGGTAGTTGGTTTGGGGAATCCCGGTGTCGACTATGAAGCGACGCGGCATAACGCCGGCTTTATGTTGATTGATCGCCTGGTGGCCCGGCTTAACGCGGTACCTTGTGAAAGCACAAGGACTTACGATTTGTGGTCGCTCAGCGACGGCGCGCGTAAGATTTTTTTCATGAAGCCGCTAACTTACATGAATTTAAGTGGCGACGCACTTGTTGCATTTTTTGAGCGCTACTCGGTGCCACACGAGGCTATACTAGTGGCATATGATGACATTGCGTTACCCCTAGGCCGTATGCGTATTCGACCTTCCGGCTCTGCCGGCGGCCAAAAGGGGATGCGCCATATTATCGATACGCTTCAGACCTCACAGCTCGCCCGGTTGCGGATTGGGGTGAAAACTGAGGCTCTCGCTCACACCGCGGTTGTGGACTTCGTTCTTGGTTCGTTCTCTTCTGATGAATCGTCCACCTTGCTGCCGGTTTTGGAGCTTGCGGCGGATGCCGTCGAGGCCTGGTTTGATTTAGAGCTGGCCGAGGTCATGAATCGATATAACCAAAAGGCCGCCGAAACCCCGCCTCCCTGAATGGATTGGGGGGTCCGGTATGGTATGGCCCCTTCAATGGGAGGAGAAATTGATCGATCCTGGAACCTTGTTGTACGTGTTTCCCGTGTCGGGACTCGTGGCATTGGCCTTCGCGTACTACAAAACACTCATGGTTAATAAAGAAGAGGTAGGCACGGAAAAAATGGCCAAAATCGCGGGTCACATCCGCGAAGGCGCCATGGCTTTTCTCAGACGTGAATACACCGTTCTTTCAGGCTTTGTCGTTGTTGTTGCAATTTTGTTAGGGGTGGTGAACGCGTCTCAAGCCGATTCCAGCCCGCTGGTTGCGTTCGCTTTTGTCGTCGGCGCACTGTGCTCCGGCTTGGCCGGCTTTTTCGGTATGCGCATCGCGACCGCCGCCAACGTTCGTACTTCGAACGCCGCGCGTGACGGTCTTAACAAAGCGCTTTACATCGCCTTTAGCGGCGGCACCGTCATGGGGATGTGTGTTGTCGGCTTGGGGATCCTCGGGCTTAGCGGTTTGCTGCTGATGTTTTCGCCCGATGGTTTTGGCTTGCTAGGCGCCGACGCCGATCTCGGCAAAGTCGTGCGCGTCATTACCGGCTTCTCGATGGGTGCTTCTTCCATCGCGCTGTTCGCCCGTGTCGGCGGCGGCATTTACACCAAGGCCGCCGACGTCGGCGCCGACTTGGTTGGTAAAGTTGAAAACAATATCCCTGAAGACGATCCCCGTAACCCCGCCACCATCGCGGATAACGTGGGTGACAACGTTGGTGACGTCGCCGGTATGGGCGCCGACCTGTTCGAATCATACGTTGGCTGCATCATTGCCGCCATGGTGATCGGTTCGGTGTATCTCCCCGACGCCACCCAGGCGATGAACTCCGTGTTGCTGCCATTGTCGTTGGCCGCCGCCGGCATTGTTGTTTCTATCGGCGGTACCTTCCTGGTACGCACCAGCGAAGGCGGTAACCCGCAGACTGCTTTGAACATGGGCACCTTGGCCGCCGCTGTCGCGATGACCGTGGCTTCCTACTTTATTATTCAAGTCTTTGCCGGTGAATCCGGTTTCGATTTCAACCAGTCCGGTGAAGTCATCAATGTCAACACCATGGACATGTTCTTGGCGACCTTGGTCGGTTTGGCCGCCGGCTTGGCGGTTGGTTTTACCACTGAGTACTACTGCGCCAAACACAAGAAACCCGTTAACGAAATCGTTGACTCTTCCAAAATGGGTCCCGCCACCAACATCATTTCCGGGTTGGGCGTCGGCATGCGCTCCACCGCGTTGCCCATTATCTACATCGCTGTCGCCATTGGTGTCTCTTTCCACCTTGCCGGCATTTACGGTATCGCCATTGCCGCTTTCGGTATGTTGTCGACCACTGGGATTCAGTTGGCCGTTGACGCCTACGGTCCGATTGCCGATAACGCCGGTGGTATTTCCGAAATGGCTGAATTGCCGCCCGAGGTGCGCGAGCGTACCGATAACCTCGACGCTGTGGGTAACACCACCGCCGCTATCGGTAAGGGTTTTGCCATTGCATCCGCTGCCTTGACCGCGCTTTCTTTGTTCGCCGCCTTCCGCGCCGCCATCGAAGCCAAGGGTATTAAGCTGACGCTCGATATTACCAATCCCGATGTGACCATTGGTTTGTTCATTGGCGGTATGTTGCCGTTTGTGTTCTCCGCCATGGCGATGAAAGCGGTTGGTTTGGCCGCCAACGAAATGATCGAGGAAGTTCGCCGTCAGTTCCGCGAAATTCCCGGTCTGTTGGAAGGTAAAGCAGAAGCCGAGTACGGCAAGTGCGTTGACATTTCCACCCAAGCGGCGATTCGCCAAATGATCATGCCGGGTGTTGTGGCCGTTGCCGCTCCGGTTGTGATTGGTTTTGTGTTCGGCCCGAAAATGTTGGGTGGTCTGTTGGCCGGTGCCACCGTGTGCGGTGTGTTGATGGCGATTTTCATGTCCAACACCGGTGGTGCATGGGACAACGCCAAGAAACAGGTCGAGGAAGAATCCAAGGACAAAAACGCCGAGGGTGTGCAAATCAGCGGTAAGGGTTCGGACAAACACAAGGCCGCCGTTATCGGCGATACCGTGGGTGACCCGTTCAAAGATACGGCCGGTCCATCGCTTAATATTTTGATTAAGCTGATGTCGGTTGTTGCTGTTGTCATCGCACCCCTTTTAGTGTAAGCTAGAGATCTTTGCCAAATTGGGCGCCGCTCAAGGTGGCGCCCGTGTTCCTCCGACACCGCGATACGGGAACGTCTGTTCATTCATACCTGTGGAGGCATTTTCGACACAATGAACACTTACGAGTCTGTTTTTATCTCGGCTCCCACCGTTGCGCCAGAAGCGCACGACAAATTAGTGAGCCACTTTGAGGAATTGATCGCCAACAACGGCGGCACTGTCCTCAACACTGTACGCTGGGGCCGTCGCCAGCTTGCCTACGAAATCAAGCGTTTCCGTGATGGTATCTACACCATCTTCGAAATGGAAGCGCCTGGCGATCTGATTAAAGAATTAGAGCGCCAGTACCGTTTGAACGAGTCCATCATTAAGTTTTTGACCGTTAAAACGGACCGAAAGAAAAAACTGATCCAAAAAGGCACGGCCAAGCGTCAAGCCAAACAGGAAGCGCGCCAGAAACGCAAGGCGCGTAAGTCTTCCGACAGCTAAGATAGAGAGGATTTCATGACTGAAACTGCCAATCGCGCGCCTGCAGGTGAGGCGCGCCAAGGTCAAGGCGACCGTCCCGCGCGTCAGGGTGCTCCTGCCGGCGAACGTCGTCAAGGTGGTCCCGCCGGCGGCGATCGTCGTCCGGGTGGCCAAGGTCGTCCCGACGGCGGCCAACGCCACGGCGGCCGCGGTAAGAAAAAGTTTTACTACCGCAAACGCAAATTCTGCAAATTCAAAGCAGAGAAAATCGATTACATCGATTTCAAAGACGTCGAGTTGCTGCGCAGCTTTACGCCGGAACGCGGCAAGATTGCGCCCCGTCGTCAAACCGGTACCAGCGCAAAGTTTCAACGCATGTTGGCGACCGCGATCAAACGCGCCCGTCACATTGCGCTTCTGCCATACACGACCGATTAATGCGATCAAGCGCGGGCGTTAGGTCCGCGTTTTTGGCATGATGCTAGGGGTTCGAGATTGTTCAAATCTCGACACCCCTATCGCCATTTCTGGGAGACCTTTTATGAGTGCCCAAGAACAAACGTCTCAATTTGATCCTCAGCTCTTTTTTGCCCCTGAAACCATCCGTAACTGTATTGCGGCTTGGTTGGTCCCGGGTCTTGGTTACTACCTACTTGGCAAGAAACAACACGCCGTCATCATTGCCGTCTGTTTGTACCTCGCCTTTTTGTTAGGCATTTTCCTCGGCGGTGATCTGTATGTCTTGGGTGCGGAAGGCAAGATTCGCTCGCTTGGTGCCTTGTGTCAAACCGGTTTCGGTGTGCCCTACATGCTCGCCAAGCTGCTGTTGGATCGAGGTTCTCCGCTTAACATTACCTACGATTACGCGACCAACTACTTTTTAATTGCGGGCATGATCAACTGGCTGGTGGTCATGGACGTTTTTGATTATTCGGTGAAACGCAAATGAGTCAACAAATCGTTGTTTACAAAGGCGTCACGGTTCAAGCCGTTGATCGCTCCGGTTCACGCATTCTCGTTCAATCGCGCAATGCCGCTGATGCCAACAAAGTCGGTCTTCCTTTCAAAGATATGGAAGGCGGCGTTGCTATTTTTGAAGCTTGGGTTGAAGAAAACGAACTGGTTGCTGTCGACCTCTAGACCAACCAATCCATGCGATAATCGAATGCGCATGTGAAGCTTTTTCGGCCCGCTGATCCAAGCGCATCGGTTGGTGCCGCTTAGGAGAACTGCTCTTGTCCCCAACGGTTACGATTATCGGCGCGGGCCTTGCCGGTTGCGAGGCTGCTTACCAAGCGGCTTCACGCGGTTGCCAGGTACGCCTTTTTGAAATGCGGCCCGCTGTTTCTACCGACGTCCACCACGGTGGCCGTCTCGCCGACCTGGTTTGCAGTAATTCGCTGCGCTCCGACGACCCTTTTCACCCCGTCGGTCTTATTAAACGCGAAATGGCGGGTTGGGATTCTCTGATCATTGCCGCCGCGCGTCGTGCCGCCGTGCCCGCCGGCAGTGCTTTGGCGGTTGACCGCGAAGCCTTTAGCCAAGCGGTGGCCGAGGTCCTTGATCGCCACCCCAACATCGAGCTCATTCGCGAAGAAGTTACCGCCATTCCCGATGGCCCCGTGATCCTTGCCGCCGGACCGCTGTGCTCCGACGCTTTGTCACGTGACCTTTACCGCTTCGTCGATGACACCGCGCTTTACTTTTACGACGCGATTGCACCGGTCTTGGAATACGATTCCCTGGATCACGACGTCGTCTATTTAAAATCGCGCTACGACAAAGGCGAGGGCGCCGACTATCTCAACATCCCGCTCGACCGCGAAACCTACGCCGCCTTTCATCATGCATTGGTCACCGGCGAACGCGTTGAAGCCAAGCAGCACGAGAAAATGATTTTTTTCGAAGGCTGTCTACCGGCCGAGATTATGGCTGATCGTGGCGTCGACACCCTGCGCTTCGGCCCGATGAAACCGGTGGGTTTGGAAGATCCGCGTACCGGCGAACAGCCCTACGCCGTGATCCAATTACGCCAAGATAACTTTGCCAAGTCTCACTGGAATATGGTTGGGTTTCAGACGCAACTCAAGTGGGGCGAGCAGAAACGGATCTTTTCCATGTTGCCGGGTTTGGCCAATGCGCGTTTCGTCCGCTACGGCATGATCCACCGCAATACCTATGTGGACAGCGCCAAGCATTTGACACCGACCTTGCAGTTCCGCCGCCGACCCGATCTCTTCTTGGCCGGGCAAATTAGCGGGGTTGAAGGCTATGTCGAATCCGCCGCCGCCGGATTGATGGCGGGTGTAAACATGGCGAAATTCCTAACCGGTGAAGCGGTTGTGCCGTTCCCGGCGACCACCGCGATGGGAGCCTTGGCTCATTATGTCTCGTTTGAAGGGCATGCCAAGCTCGATCCCACCAACATTAACTTCGGCCTTTTGCCGCCTTTGGCACGTAAAGGTCGTATGAAGCGCCGTGAGAAACGGGCGGCCCTGGTGCGCCGAGCCGTTACCGACATGATCGCTTTTGCGCGGGCTCAGGGTTTGGCCGATTTCACCATGCCCGATTACGATGCCGCGGAGGCGTGTTCACCCAACAGCTAAGCTGATTCTTTTGCGGGAGTTTGATATGAGCGAATCTGTACCACCGACGCCGCCGCGACAACCGACGCCGCCCCGTCCGGCCCCGACCCCACCGCGTCCGGCCCCCCGGAAAAAGAAACCCAATTACCTGTTGCCGCTGCTTTTATTTGGCTTTTTGTTGTTTGGCGGCGTGTTCGTCGGTGGCTTGGCCGTCATGATGTTTATGGTTGGCGGCGGTCCCGAAATCGTTGATGTCAAAAACGATTCGGTTCTGAAGCTCAACATCTCCGGCATGATTGCCGAATACGAACCGCCGTCGCCGATGGCGGTGTTGTTCAATCATCAAGTCGTTTACTTTCACGATGTGGTGAACGCCGTTAACAAAGCCAAAACCGATCCGCGCATTGCGGGCATCTTTTTAGAGGTGGGTGCTTCTTCTTTGGGGTGGGCTCAGGCCGAGGAACTGCGCGATGCGCTCAAGGCCTTTAAACAAGAGGGGAAATGGATTGTCGCCCACGGTGAGATTTGGCAGGAAAAAGAATATTATTTAGCCGGTGTTGCCAACGAAGTCTACTTTGCTCCCGAGGGCTACCTGTTTCTTGACGGCTTTATGTCGCGCTCTTCTTTCTACGCCGATTTGCTCAAAAAATACGGTGTCAATGTCCATGTCGAAGCCTTCGGCGAATACAAATCTTTTGCCGATCAATACCGCAACACCGCCATGTCGGAAGCGCACCGCGAAGCAACTGCCGAGTTGCTCAACGGTTTGGAAGAAACCTTTTTTGCCGCCGTTGCCGAGAAAGTTCCCGACGTGGCCCCGGTACGCACCGCCGTCGCCGCCGGCTTGTACCGCAGCGAGGAAGCCAAAAGCTTGGGTCTGCTGGACGAACTCATGTACCGCGATGAAATTCACCAGTTGTTGCTGAGCAAAACCGGCCGTAAATCCGCACCGCCAGGAGCCGATCTGCCGATTGTGCGTGTGAGCCAATACCAACAACAGGATCCCTTCCAGCGCTTCGGCGGGCCTGGTATCGCCGTCATTTATGCAAAGGGCGGCATTCAGTCCGGTTCGCAAAGCAAAGGTTTTTTTGGCGATTCGGTGATTGCATCCGATGATTTTTTACGTCAACTGCGCCGTGCCCGTAAGGATAAGCGGGTGAAAGCGATTGTGTTGCGCATCGATTCACCTGGCGGCAGCTCGCTCGCCAGTGATGTCATGTGGCGGGAGATTCAACGGACCAAAGCCGATTTCGGCAAACCCGTGATTGCCTCCATGGGCAGTGTCGCCGCCTCGGGTGGTTACTACATGGCCATGGCTTGTGATCAAATCGTGGCGCAGCCCACCACCATCACCGGATCCATCGGCGTGGTGACCATGCGCTGGGATTTTGACGCGCTCTACGACAAGTTGCTGGTGAATGTGGATGTGGTGAAAACCGGTGAAAGTGCCGACTTCTTTGATCCCCACCGCAAACTGACCGAAGCCGAGATCCAGGGCTTCCGTGAACGCACGCGGTCCGCGTACCGCGCTTTTGTTCAAAAAGCCGCCGACTCACGCGGCACCACCTTTGAGTCGTTGGAACCCTTTGCGCGCGGCCGGGTTTGGCTCGGTAAAGACGCTCTGGAGCACCAACTGGTCGATCATCTCGGCGGGCTCGATACCGCCTTGAAGCTGGCGGCGGCCGAAGCGGACCTGGACGATTTCGCCGTCATCAACTATCCTTTGCAGGATGATCCGTGGGCTGCCTTGACGCAATCGCCGACGGCCGTTGAAACGACCGTTGAGACCAAACTTGCCGCGATGCTCCCTTATGAAATGCGGTTGTTATGGGATATTCACAGCAGCTCGCCACAGCCGTGGCAGACGTTGGCCCTGACCCCCTATCACCTTGAAATTGAATAAATTTTGCGCGAGGACCCCCCATGATTAGTCAACAGGACGAGCCCTCCAAGCTAGTTGGTTTCTACCGCGAATACCAACCGGAGATTAAGTTCATCGTCATTTTTAGCCTGGGTTTGTTGCTGGCCTTTTTCTCGCTTTCCAACAAAACCATTGGCGCCACGGTTGTGAAGCCAATCACCACCGTGGAAGCGGCGATTGCATCTAACGTGCTTAATTTGATAGGGTTCCCTAATCGCCAAGACGGCATTTTGGTGAGTTCGACCCATGCGGCGAAACACAAGTTCGGCATGGAAGTCAAAAACAACTGCAATGGGGTTTTTGAGTCAATTGTGTTTTTGATGGCCTTCGTCGCCATTCAGATTCCCTGGCGGCGCAAGTTCGGTTGGATGATGATTGGCTTTACCATCTTCCATATCATTAATATGATGCGGCTGGTGAGCCTGTTTGTCATCGGCAGCCTTTACTCTGATGCCACCTTTCACTTTTTCCACGAAACCTTCTGGAACTACGCGCTGGTTTTGTTAACCCTCGGGATTTTCATTTTCTGTGCCCACCAAGCGATTAAAAGCCCACCGCCACCCACGAGTGCCGAGGCGTTGGGCTAGCGCTAATTCGATGCTTAACGGAATGAACCATGACTAAAAACGAACTCTACCAACAATTACCCAGTGTCTTGCGCCGTGTGTTCACTTGGGGTTTGGCGAGTTCGGCCCTTTTTTTGGTTCTTTGGTACCTGGGCGGTCGCAATCTTTGGGGACCGCTCGTGACCGTTTTGCTCTCCTTGGTGCCCGGCCTTGGCGATGTTTCCTTCCAGGCCGGCAACAGCCAAACCGCCATGATCCTCTGCGACACCTTAGTTGACGGCACCTATCCGGTCCAGATTTCGTTTCCCGTCAATATACTGAACCTGACCGTGATCGAAGTGCTCACCTTATTGGCCGTGTTCCCGCGCGAACAGCGCACGCAAATGTTCAAAACCGGCCTGTGGAGCATGCTTTTTCTTCTTCTTTATCACGTCGCTCATGCTTACCTGCAGTTGTATAAAATGAAAATCGGCCCCGATATCGCCAACCAGATCGGCATTTTTTGGGAAGAGACTACCTGGTTCTGGCTGGTTCACAAGCTTGGCGCGTTCGATGTGTTCCTCGTTCGCTATTGGGGCGGCATTCCCATTTTTATCGCTGCCTTTATATTGCAGCACTTTCTTTCTTACGCCAAAAACAAGCGCTCCAATTAAGTCCTTCACCGCATCAAGATCGTCTGTTTCCACGGGTTCGGGTAACCCGCCCGAGCACCAACCCCATCTTCAAATAGGTTGTGCCTTATGACTGTCTCCGCTGACCGGCAAGTTCCCCGCGATGACTTTGAAATGAGTCCCTTGCGTTTTGTCAGTGTTTCCGCCAAGTTTCGCATGGATTGCGAAACGCCGGTCTCGCTGTATTTGAAGCTCGCTTATGAGAAAACCAACGCTTTTATCCTTGAAAGCGTCGAACACGGCCGTCAATCCGGCCGTTACAGCTTCATTGGTTGGGATCCCGTCCTAACCGTCTCTTATGAACCCCATGTTTTTCGGGTAAGCGGTGCCGCCTCGCTTGAGCTGGCGACACAGCGCCCGCTGGACGCCTTGCGTCGGGTAATGGCGAGCCTGCACATGCTCGATGAGCAGGACATTCCCAATGCGCGCGGTGGCCTTGTCGGCCACTTTAGTTATGACGCCGTGCGTTTGGTCGAAGATATCGGCCCTGTCAAAGGGGAGAGTGATCCCTGGATTTACCTCACCTTACCCAAAGTGTTGCTGGTGTTCGACCACCTGCAACACAATGTATCGCTGATTGTGCACCAGGAAGTACACGGTGGTGAGGCGCAGGCGCGTGCGCAAGCTTCGGTGACCTTGCAAGAGGTCTTGACCAAAATACGCATTTTAAGTGTCGCCAACGATCCCGTGCCGGTTGATCCGGTCGCCGTCGATTGGTCGCAGTGGCGTTCCAACATGGACCAAGAAGCCTTTTGCCTAATGGTTGACCGCGCCAAAAAACACATTGTCGACGGTGATATTTTCCAGGTGGTGCTGTCGCGCGCCGTACGGCGGCCCTTCCCCGGTGATCCCTTTGCCATTTATCGCGTCTTGCGCCAAATCAACCCCAGTCCCTATATGTTCTTCCTCAAACAGGAGGGCCGGGTCGCCGTCGGCGGCTCACCCGAGTCTTTGGTCAAACTCGACGGCGGTAGCCTCTCGACCAAGCCGATTGCGGGTACCCGACCACGCGGCCGCACCTGGGAGGAAGATCTGGCCTTGGAGCGCGATCTGCTGGCCGACGCCAAGGAAATCGCCGAACACGTCATGCTCGTCGACCTCGGTCGCAACGATCTGGGCCGCATCAGTCGCGCCGGCAGTGTTTCGGTACCGCGTTTCATGCAGATCGAGCGCTATTCCCACGTCATGCACATTGTTTCCGATGTACAGGGTGAGCTGCGCGATGAGTTTGGCGCCGTCGATGCGCTGATGTCGGTGTTTCCCGCCGGCACGCTCTCGGGAGCGCCCAAAATCCGCGCCATGCAAATCATTAATGAGTTTGAACCCGAAATGCGCAACCTCTACGGCGGCGCTATTGGTTTTGTCGACTTCAGTGGCAATCTCGATTCCTGTATTGCGATTCGTACCGCCACCGTCAAAGACGGCGTCGTGCGCGTACAGGCCGGTGCCGGTATTGTGGCTGATTCCGTGCCGATAACGGAATTTGAAGAAACCACCCATAAGATGATGAGTATTGTGTCGGCAGTCGAGCAGGCCTTGGCCCAAACCAAAGCGCGCGGCTAATCAACCGCGCAGTCTGCGCCGGCCTCAGACGCCCGCGCTATTTTCCCTTAACAACCCCGGTGCGTGCGGCCTTTGCCGCCGGACCTTACCGGCCGCGGCCGTTTTTTGTGACGAGTGAACCCATGATTATCATGATCGATAACTACGACTCCTTTACCTATAACCTGGTGCAGTACCTTTCGATGTGCGGGCGTGAGGTTAAAGTCTTCCGCAACGACGCCAAAACGGTCGACGAGATTCTGGCGATGAAGCCGGACATGGTGGTGATTAGTCCCGGGCCCGGTCGTCCTGAGGATGCGGGCATCTGTATCGACCTGATTCGTCGTGCACCGGCTGAATTGCCGGTATTCGGCGTGTGCCTCGGATTTCAGGCCATGGTGGGTGCCTTTGGCGGCGATGTGGTCCATGCGCCTTATTTAATGCACGGTAAAGTCTCGGCCATGCACCACGACGGCAAGGGGGCTTTTGCCGACTTGCCCAATCCGCTCAACGCCACCCGTTACCATTCTCTTATGGCTGCCTCGGAGAGTTTGCCGGACTGCTTTGAAATTAGTGCGCGCACCGAAGACGATCTGATCATGGGTATCCGCCACAAGACGCGTCGTCTGGAAGGTGTTCAGTTTCATCCAGAGAGTTATTTGACCGAACATGGGCTCGAAATGATTCGCAATATGCTGAAATAAACGAGACTGTTGTATAGGTTATTTGTTTTGAGTGGTTTGTGAGAAAAATGAAATAAATCAAAAAAAGGGTTTGACAGTTTGAGGGCGAGTCCCTAGAATCTGCATCTTGTCGGCGGCACACAACGCCGAGTTGGTTGAAAGTTGAAAATGGAAGAGAGAACTACTGATTATCAAC
>JAUIFE010000039.1 GCA_030429565.1 Holophagae bacterium
CGGTGACGCGGGAACCGAATCGGTGACGCGGGAACCGAATCGGTGACGCGGGAACCGAATCGGTGACGCGGGAACCGAATCGGTGACGCGGGAACCGAATCGGTGACGCGGGAACCGAATCGGTGACGCGGGAACCGAATCGGTGACCCGCGAACCGAATCAGAACACCCACCGAACCGAATCGGGACACCCACGGTTGCAGCCTGGCTGATTTGTCGTTCCAACGGGAGGGTCGTAGGAGAAAAGGGCAAAAAAAATGACACACTGTCACCTAAAGCCAAGACACTGATATAAAACGCTTTAGATCTCAACCACAACACCATCAAGGTATCCTCACAGCCATTTTTTGGTCACCGAGGTTTGGTTCTTTGACCAAACCGCCGCTAAAATCCGCGTATTCGTGAGTAGGGAAAACTTCGTATTTCTTATTCGCTACGACCAAGCAGATCCAACGAATAGGCTGGAGCTACCAAAAAAATTGGATTATCGGAATATATATGATCGCTTGTGCACGGTGTGCGCTCAGTAGCGCAACAACAGCGCTCCGCCAATCATCAGCCCGAAAGACCTTTGGGTCGCCCGAGTTTCATCCCGCCTGCTTGGTATTGCCGGCAAATCAAATGTTGGAGCCTAATGGTTATGACCTTCTTGGCAACAAAACGCCTGATCGGCAGTCTTGCCCTTTGCCTCGTTTTCCTTTTGGGTAGCCTGTTAGGCCACACGGGACCCCCCGTTGCATTGGTCGCACCCAAGGCGAGCTTGCTTGACCGCCAGGTCCCGATGATTGCCACCGTCGCCGGCGTCGCTTTGGGACGTGAAAGCTCTCGCATTTACCAGGACCGTACCGAAGCGGCGACGCTGCCCGGCGGCTGTTATGCCAACCACGGGACGCGTCCTTGCGACTAAGCCCGATTGCCACCGAGCAGCACCCTCCCCTCGCCGGGACGTCACCCGACGCCTTGGCGAAACAACGGCCACCTCGGCCGCCTTTTTGCCTAATTCTAAATGAGCGGACCTAATGCGGGCCAACCCGTCCCGACACGCGCACCCGCATGATGTCCGACCCGAATTCTTTGGAGCGTTTATGGATCCATCACTCACCGACCAAGCACCGCAAGGCCCACTGCGCCCGCTTTGGCGCTTGGTTGCCAGTTACTTATTCTTATACAGCCTGCCCTTTCCACTGACGTTGATCACGGCCCAAGCATCGCCCTGGTCCTTTTGGGACCCGGTCGCGGTCTTCTTGGGTCGGGTGTTAATCGGCAACGAAATCCCGACTCATCCCGGACCCGACGCCCTCGTCAAATATCTCGGTCTGGCGGTCCTGCTCGGGGTCGCCGTGCTGCTCACCTTGCTGTGGACGGCGGTCGAACGCAAAGCCGATCTGGACGCAAAAATGACCCTGTGGCTGCCCATCTGGTTGCGGTTTTACCTGGCCGGGTTCCTGTTTTTTTATGCCGCTTTTAAGATCATTCCCGTCCATGTACCAACGCTTGACGCCGCCGCCCTGATGACGTCCTACGGTGATCAATCACCGATGGGCCTGGCTTCCAATTTTTTTGGGTACGGCCGCATCTATGCCTTATTCACCGGTCTGGGTGAACTGAGCGTCGCCGTTCTTTTGTGTTGGCGGCGAACGGCCTCGGCGGCCGCGCTGCTGGGGCTTTTGGCGCTCGGACATGGGGTTGCGCTCAACCTAACCATGGATGGCGCGCTCAAAATCACGTCGCTTCACTTTATGCTGATCTGCGCCTTCCTTTTGATCGGTGACCGGCGCCGCTTGAATGCGCTGGTTTTCAGCCTTGACGCCACACCGGCGCAAACCCTGAAACCTCTTTTTCAAAACCCGCGCGCGGGGAAAATCGCGACCCTTCTGGCCGGCGCCGTGATGGTTGCCGTGGCCGGTTTCCAGTTTTATGCCGCCGTCACCACCTACAACCAACGTTATGCGCAGCCACCCACCGCCCTCGACGGCGTCTATCGGGTAACCACCGTGGATCAGGGCCAAGGGCCGCGCCCGGTGACGTCGACGGATCGCAACCTGTGGCACACCTTCGTGGTAGCCAAAGGCGGCCAGGCCGGCGCGGTAAAACGCGTTGACGGCAAGGTCTCGCGACGCACCTTTCAGATCGACGAACGCCAACAAAGCATTCGTCAGATGAACCCTTACCAGTCCAAACCAGACCAGGCCGCCTTCGAAAAAAGCGACACGCCCAGGGAGCTTTTCACCCACGCCGTCGATTGGCCTGCGGCCACCTTGCATTACTGGTGGTCGGCGGAACAACAGCTCAACCTGTTTGTGCCCACCGCAAACGACAGCCATTTGGTTTACACCCTGGAGAAAATTGAGCCGACCTCCTTTTTGGCGGAGCGCGGTTTCAACTGGATCAACGAAGGACCCATCAACAACTAGGCCGGCCGCTGGGCGAGACCCCGCCCGCCGGCGTTTTTGGCCAGGCCGCACCGATTGCACCATCGTAGGAATTGCTTATGAACGCAACGCAACTTGCTCCCCACTTATCGCCTTTTCACATTCGTTTCGCCGGTCGGCTCCTGTTTACCTGGGCCGCCCTTTCGTACAAAGCCTTTTTCATCGGCGTCTTTGGCTATTGGCTGAGTTCTTCCGATGAAATAGAACGACCGCTCGCGATTTGGTTGGGTGAAACCATCCTGGGTCTAAACGTGCCTTACGTCGGCATGACCGGCAGCGGCGACGGCCTGTACAGTTACCTAGAAATTTTCCTGGTGTTCCTCATCGCCCTGGCCATTAACATCGTCTGGTGTTTTTACGACCGGACCGGCGCCAAAGACGCCAAGATGTTGCGCTGGTGCTCGGTTTACCTGCGCTACATCCTCATTTCCAGTGCCATGAGTTACGGCATGGTCAAGGTGTTCCCGCTGCAAATGTCGCCGCCCGGCACCACCCAACTCATGGGCGAAATCGGCATGATGTCGCCGATGGGCCTGGCCTGGCGCTTCGTCGGGACCTTCACCTGGTACACCTTTTTCGCCGGTTTTTCCGAAGTGTTGGTCGCGCTATTGCTGGCTTTCCGCCGCACCGCAACCCTGGGCGCCTTGCTGTCGGTGGCCGTGTTTGGCAATGTTTTTATGATGAACATGGTTTACGACATTCCCGTGAAAGCCTACTCTCTCCAGTTACTGGTTTTTAGTCTGTGGCTGGTGTGGATGGACTGGCCCAGTGTGCGCGCTTTTCTATCGCGCAACCGCCTCATGCCGCCCCGCCTTGAGACGCCGCTTTTTCAGAACCGATGGTTACAGCGCGCGGCATTGGTGTTTAAGATCAGCTTCCTCGCCATGATGGTTTACACCAATACCGGCCCCAACTACAAACGCTGGAAACAAGGACAAACCCGACCCGCCGGCCCAATCGACGGGATTTGGTTGGTGACCCAATACGAACAAAACGGCGAGGTTTCCGCGCCCAGCACGGCCGAGCCGGAGCGCTGGCATTATCTTGTATTCGATCACGGCGGTTGGGCAGGCAGCGTGATTAAAATGAACGGCCAAGTGGTGCGGGTTTTCCCCAGGCACAACGCCAATAAAAAAACGTTGCGGTTCAGGACCTGGATCTCCCACCCCAGGCTGAAAGAGCGCTCCGAACTCATGTTGCAGGAAACACCGGCGCTCGCGCCTTTCTACGAACTGGACGTGGGGCCGGCCGACTATTGTCTGCACGATAACGGCGACATGACCTTGTATTTGGCCTTGGACGGCGTGGAAACGACCTTGACCCTGCAAAAAATAGAACGCGAGTTCCTGCTGATGGAACGCGGGTTCCACTGGGTCAACCCGGCGCCATTGCTCATTCGTTAACCGCCATGCGGGTGATACCCGTTGTCCGCCAAAGACGGATGAAACCAACCCCAAGCGATGAGGTGCCCGGTCTCCATCACCGCTGCCGGCGTTAGCTTGCGGCGGCCCGGGTTCCTGCTTTTGGGGTGTCGTCGAAGTACGCGTACCCGGCAACCCGGGTAAACGGCAACGATTGGTGCAGCCGATGTGCCGGCGGGAACAGCCGGCTAATCGGCCGCCGCCTTTTCGGCAAGCGTTTGGTTCGGGGCCGGCACCGCCAGGCGTGCCGCACCGGTATCGATCAAACTGCCCAAGTAAAGCGTCCCCTGGTGTTCCTCAACCGAAGTGACGTAGGCGATGGCGGTTGCCGCCGGATCCTGCAGGTTGTGGGACACACGGCCACGGATATCGAGACCGAGCACAAAGGCGTAGTGCTCGGGTTTCGGCTGTAAAAACGCGGGCAGCCGCGCCACGATGCCGCGCAAAAAGGGATAAGGCGCCAAGTTGTCCAGCAGTGCATTGCGCGGCGAAGCCATCGCCACCCAGAAGGTATCGCGCCCGTTACAGGACACGCCGTCCGGGAAGCCTGGCAGGTTCTCAATAAAGGGTTCGCTGGTGCCGGCCCGCGCGCCGCTCAGCCAGTAACGGGTGATGCGGTATTTCCAGGTCTCATTGACCAGCACAAACGATTGATCGGGGCTGACAGCGACACCGTTGGCGAAATAAAGGTCCTTCAGCAGCACGCGTACGGTTTGGGTGGCGGGCTCGTAAGCCATTAGCCGGCCGTGGGGTCGGTGTTCCAGCGCGTCGTTTTTGTAGTGGTGAATGCTGAATTTAGCCGAAGCGTCGGAAAAGTAAATCGTGCCGTCGGCGCCGATGTCGAGATCGTCGGTAAATCCAAAGGGCACGCCCTCGGCTTCGGTGGCGAGCACGAAAACGGCGCCGTTGGGATCGACCGCGAGCAGGCCTTTCATCGCATCGGCCACGATCAGATTGCCGGACGCATCAAAGTGCAGGCCGAGCGGGCGCCCACCGGTATCGGCAAAGGGGTGCGGTCCGGTGCCGTCCGCGTCGAAACGAACGATGCGGCCGTCGGCCAGGCCACCGTAGAAACGGCCTGCGGCGTCGACCGCAACATCCTCGGGTCCCACGCCGTCGGGGAGCTGGAAGCGCTGTGCGCCGGCGAGTAGGGTGTTGGGTGCGTAAACGCCGGCCATGGCGGGCGGCGCGGGCGCTGCCCAGGCGACGGGATCCAGGCCGACCGGCCAAAAACAAAGGTAAACAGCAACCAACAGCAGCAGCGCAGCGAGCGAGCGGAACAGGTTTTTTTTCATGGTATCCCCAGACGTCCATACGATTCGTGCCAAAAGGACAAGGACGCGGGGCGACGAGAATCGCTTCGTTTCGATTAGGCTAAAGAGGGCGTTGACGCTCCGCAAAGCATAGAGAAGATAACCAATCATTGCAATGGTTCACCGGATGTCGGAGATCCGCGTATATGATGACGTGCAATAGGTTGCCGGCATGCCTGGTGCCGCCGCGTTGGCCGTGTACCGGGAAACACGGTGGGTAAACCTGAACTGAGCGATTCGGGTGGATGAAATCGCTCAGTTCAGGTATTACTTTCATGAAAACAACACGCGTTTTACTAAAGCAAGTGATTCATTTTCATGCTTCTTGCTTGATGAAATAAACGGCATGATTGCCATGAGATCCAACCTAAAATGAGCGCGTTTTTGGGTTCGATGGCGGGCCGGTGCCGGCGACGCCTGCGTTTCGGGAACCCCCGGCAACCAGGGCTGAAGCCCTTCGCTGTTTTGTGTCTTCCCGTTGGGGCTGCTTTAAGATATCAGTTGAGAAGGGACCATTTTCCATGGTCCCCTTCGTTTGGTTGGGTTGAACCGTGCCGCTCGTTTAGCCGGCGCGGACTTGGGGCAGCGCCGGCGGTGTCAACGTCAGCAAACCGCAGCCAAAACCCTTGGCCGGGCCGATGCCTTCGGTGATGAGTCGCGACATTTTTTCGCTGTCCAGCACGCGCAGCCGGCCGACGTACAACAGGGGTCGAATGCAGCCGCTGCGAAAGTCCTCGCGCGGTTTGCGAAACTGGATGGGCGGCAGCTCGCACACCTGCACCTCGTCGAGCTCGGCGGCCTCGGCCATTTTGCGCGTCAGCCACAGCCGCTGTTTGACCGGATCGGTCAGCGGTTTGCGTTGACCGTGCGCACGCTGCACCACCTTCTTGGACAAGGTTTTAACCGGGTTGGCGACAAGCGCGAAACAACGCGGACCCGGCGCCACCACCACATCGAGCGGGAACGGATCCGACGCCTCGACCCGTGCCACCGCGTTGCTGCGCGGACGGCGCCGCGACTGCAACAACAGCCGAATGCGACCGTCGCGATCACGCGCCGCCACGCGGTAGAGAAAGTCGCGCTTGGCCGCGCCGTCGTCGGGGAACAATCGCCACACCGCTTGGTGGATGCCGTAATCGTTGCGAAACCCGCCGAAAACCACCACCTCACTGTGGTACATCAGCCGCCCCCTCGTCCAACAGGTAGCGCTTGATTTCAGCCACCTTCTTTTTCTGCTTGTCGGTCAACTTCTTGGCGGACCACTTCCCTTTCGACTGGTAGTAATCACGCAAGGCACGCGCGATGAGATCGGCCTGAAGCGGTGCCGCCGCATACTCCGGCAGCGCTTTGTACCAAAAGGTGGCCTTGGCCTCGGCTTGCGGGCTCGCCAAGTCGGCCGCGAGTTGTTGTTCCAGCTCGGCCAAGGCGCGCTGCTCGGGTGTCATGGCGGCCAACGCGGCCGCCCGGGCTTCAGCCTCCGCCGCCGCCTCAGCCGCCGCCAACTCGGCTCGGCGATGTTCGTCCCAATCTTCGCGTGTCCAACGCTGGAACAAATCGCGATCCCGGGGGCCGTCATAATGCGCATAGGGTAACAAGGCCAGGCGCGGATCGTTTTCCGTGCGTCCTTTACTTGCTTGGAACGCATCGCGCTCCATGTAATAAAGGTTACGCGGCAAGCCAGGCGCCGCCGATGGGTCGGCCATGGCCATTAGTTGGGTGATTTGTTCACTACCCGCCCATCCGTGATGGACCACATCTCGATTGACGACGGCAGCGCGGTAAGCGCGTTCCATTTCATTGATGAACTGAGAAATGCAAGCGGTCACATCAGGAACTGTCCCACCATCGTTCCGAATTAGCGATAAATCGGTCACCTGCACCGACACCTGACCCATGCCAAAGGGTTTTCCCATACCCAGGGCATGGCGCAAGTGAGGCTGCTCGCCCCAAGTCAAACACCAGAGTAAAGCGCCCAACTCAAGTGGACGTAGATTGTGAACGCGCACCGTTCCTGTGAACACCGAACCCGTCGGAAGGGGATACAGATGATTTCGGACTTTTACGCTAACCTTCTTTCCCTTTTCTCGATTGACATCGTACCCGCCACAGTTTGGTCGCACCGGGTAGCGTTTCCAACCACGCAACTCAGCATCATCGTCCATCATGGTTTGGTGTGGCTGAGTCCTTAGTTTGCCATCCTCAAGGTGGTCCTGCTCGATATAGGCTGGGTAGTAACTCGGTTTGGGCGAATTAAGCACCACCTCCACGGGCTTCACTTTAGGAATTTCACCCACGAGGCGAGCATTGGAAAATGAGACGCGGCCGGCCAAACCGCGATCTAAATCGCTGATGTGCCCAAAAAGTACCGCAGCCAAGTCCAAAACCTCAGGGTCGCGATGATGGAAGTGGAGACGGTCAAGCAAACTACCAACACTGTGGTGATAGGCCAAACGGAACATTCGCGCTAGCCCGATTTCCGACGGCTCCCCTTCCTTTTCCAGGTAAAAGACCGGCACCCCGTCATCGCAATGCAGGCGTTTCTCCCAAAACCGCCATTCGTCACTATCCCGGTGAACATGCATGAATTTCCGCACTACGCTTTCGGAGAGAGCAACGGTATCTTCGTGATCATAAAAAACATATTCTTGGTATTTTTTGTCTTTACCAGTGCCATGGCTGGGTTGGCCGGTAAACACAAGACGACCGGAAATCGCACCTTTGCCCAAATCGCAGGCCTTTTCGTGTTGCGGCGTAATTCGATTTTGGTTGTCTGAGCTTGGCTTCCTGATGTTAAACGTCGTTGCCAGGCGGGGCATCCCCCATGCTCGGTACTTTTCCATCGAACTTTGCCTATCATGGAACTTAAACTTGGGGTCAACACCAAGCTTAGCGCCCAATTTATCCAAGCACTCGTGTTCAACAAACTTAAATTGGCACCGGGTAAGGTACCAGGCAAACCCGTTTTGATTTTTTGCCGGCTGTAAAAAGCCGGCTTTAACACGAGGGGACGTATCACGGTTTGTCATGTAATTTCTGTACAGAGTTTCCGCCGCACTGGTGAGATCGCGAATACTCAGCCACTGATCGTCGACCTTATCCATTTTCCCAAAAGATGCAATGCTCAACAGGTTGCGGATCATGCCTTTTAATCCAGAGCCCGGTATTTCCGCGCGGCCGTCAAAGCCGACCGCCGGAAATACTTTACCTGGCTGTTTGCCGTCACTCTTAACCTGCTCGCCACCGACCAGTAACGGCGTGTGTGCCTCGATGCGAATGGTCAAGTTTCCGTTAAGGCCGTCGGCATAAGGCAAATCACGACTGACGCTTGCGCCCCACGGCGGTTGATACACAAAGGCTGACCCGGGCACGAAGTTGTAGGGTGCGTGAATCTTGTCAGGGGCCTTCTTTTTCCCATGCGAACGATGCTTCATGAGGCCACCTCCTGATCGGCAAAACCAAGGAAACGTGCGCCTATTTGGCGGTAACCGCAGGACGGTGTCGCGGTGTCAGGTTGCCAGTACACGCGGTAGTGCAAATGGCCGACCGGCTTGCCGCCGCTAGGCCCGCGTCGGCGACCGAGATGGCGATGGGGCACGGCTAAAGTATCTTTGCCGTCGTGCTCCTCTTGGTGAATCAGGCGCCAACCGCCGCGTCCGTCCGGGCGAATCAGTAACCCGTGCGTCGCATCGCCGGCGAGTTCGCCGTACTGAATCATGGCGTCCAACGGCAATGCTCCCTTTTGGAAACGCACCACATCACTCTGGCGACACAACCAGCCGCTCGCGCTGGGAAAGGTTTCGATATAGTCGCTCAGCGCGCGTTGCAAGGCGGCGGGTTCATTGATCGCCACCCTGCGCTGGTCCAGCCCGCACAGTGCGGCGTTTTTGCCGTCGCAACAGAGTAACGATTGATCGAGACGGTTCATCAGGTTCAACAAGGTTTCGGGATCCATTAAACACCTCCTTGGTTGGTGGACAGGGCTTCGCGCCACTGCTGGGTTCCGGTAAAGGTGCCGTGACCGCGCGCGGCGCCGGCGCCCAATGCCAAACGGCCTTCGACTAAATCAGTTAGGGTCCGTTTAAAGGCGTCCTGCGTCGCGGTTGACAACTTCTCGGCTTCGATGACGGTGAGGGTGAAGGCCAAGGTTGGGTTGACCAGTTCCTCGCTGTAGAGCACGTGGTTGCGCACGCCGCCGGTGAAAACGTCGATGCCGTTGTGGTTGCGGCGCACGACCCGGCCGATGTCCAGGTAGAGATCGTCGAGCAACAGGCGCCCGGCACGACCGTCACCGCCGTCATTGCTTTTGCTGCTGTCGTTGCTTTCGCTGCTGTCGCGCGCGTACCCGAACAGCTCGCGCACGGCCGGATTTTCATCAAGCGCGGGCCACGCCTCGCCGGCGTCGGCGCTGCCGTTCGACACGGCGTCGGCATCGATGAAACAGCGACGCAGGACGCGGTCGTGATAGGCCAAGCGATGGCGCAAGGCACCCTTGACGGCCGAGGCGGGAATCAGCAAACAGCGCTCACTCAAACGGCCGCCACCCTTGTCCCACAAAACACGGCGTTCACTGACGGCGGTCAAACGCGCCTGGCGACCCTCAGCGTCGGCACCACTCAACGGCACATCACCTTGGCCAAAACGAAAGCCATCATCCGGGGTGAGCTTCAGTGCGATTTGCTGCGGTTCATCGTCGCCGGCGACAAGGCGCAAAGGCCTCATCTCGGCGGCGGGTTCGAAGTCGTAGGACAGGGCACCGAAGCGGGCGAAATCGTCGCTGCGACGCAAGTCGTAGCACGCCTGATGCAGGCGCACCACGCGCAACGCACCCATGCCGGAACGGGTACCGCCACCGAGGCGGAACTCGGGCCGTCGCAGCAACTGCAACAGTTGGCGCCAAGCTTCGTCGGCCTCACCGTCGTGGCGCAAGCTCAATTCGAAACTGAAACGATGGCCGGCGGTCAACGCCACGCGCTGAAACAAGCCTTGGTCACAGGCGCTGCCGCGCTGATCGAGGCGCACGCGGTTGCGTTTGACCGGCGCGGTTTGGCAGGCGTCGCGCAAAACGGGATCGGCGAGCCGTTGCCGCGCCTCACCCAACAACAGGCCGACAACGGGCCGGTCGTTGCTGTCGTGCAGATGGCCCCATGACAGGTGTAACCGTGCCGAACCTTGCGTCATTGAATCCAGGTTGGACGAATCGCCACCGGCGCAACCGAACAGTTGTTGTTCCGTGGCAGGATCATCGATAACGCGATGATACAAATGACGCAGGACACCGGCGAAACTACTGCCGGACACCGCTGCGCAGCCGTTGGCGTCTCGCAGGATAAGGTTGTCGTGCAGGCCGTCATCGCCGCCTTGGGCAATCGACAGCGGCGTGCAGGTCTCCATGACCAACACCGCCACGTTGACAATCGGATGCTCGCTATAGTGATTCAAGTTCGACCTCCGTCAGACTGCGTTGTTGTTTGGCGCGGTCGGCGGCGAAACGTGCGAAGTGCGCCAACACCAACACGCGTTTGGTTTCATCCTGTGGCACGCTGTCCACGCCGTCGGCCTCCTGCGCCTTGAGTTTGGCGCGCAGCCAGGCCGTGAACGTCGGCGGTTTGCCCAACGCGTCTTCCAAACGTTTATCAAACACGGTGACGCCCCAGTCGGGATCCCCTTCGCGACAAATGCCGGTTGTCGCGTGAAACAAGGCTTTCTCAAGCCGTTTGAGATCAACCACGCCGGCGGTTTCGCGGCCGACGGCTTCGGCGATGCGGCCCCATTGCGCCGGGCTGGGTCCTTTCACCACGGAGACGGGTGCGCCGCTGCGCACGCGCGCACTGTCGTAAAGCGCCGCCAGCTCGCCGTACCAGGTTTCGGCCGCACGACGCACCTCGCTTTCGCTGTCACGGTGGTCGCGGTGCGCTTCCAACCAATCAAGCAGCAGCGATTGGGGTTTGGGCGCGGGTTGGGTTTTTTGGGGTTCAGGCATCGTCTTGAAAACGGGCGTCTTACCCAGGAGAAACGGCGGATTAACCAACAAGCGCCCTAAGCCGCGCTGCTGCAACAATCCGGCGTAGCGTTCGGGTTCGGCGGTCACGGCGGCGGCGGTCGCGGCATCGAAGCGGTAACACAAAACCGAGCCGCGCACGATGATGGTGACATCGGCCTCGAACGCGCGGTAGGCGGCGTTATAGATGGCGTGACGTGCGTGGCGCACGAAACAGCGTTCCGCGACGAGTTCGCCGGCGGGCAATCCCAAAGAAGCGCTACTCGGCAGCGTGCAAGGCACACCGGCATCGTCTTCCACCGCCAGGTTCGACAGCAACAACAGCGTCACCAATCCGTCCTCGGCAGGCGCGTTTGTTTGCGGCACGCGCGTCACGGGCACCACGCGACAGCGCCCGTATTCAGCCGAACGCGACCGCCCCAAACGAACATAACCGCTCAGCACGTCGACGAGTCGCGCAAACACGGATTCGGACACATCGTCGTCGGCGCTGAGTTCGCCACGGTACACCTGACCGGCGGCAAGGCTGTGAAAACCGTAGAGTTGCCGCGCCATCGAGACACCGGAGCGGGGATCAATCGCGGTTTTCAGGCGGTAATGGGTGGCTGGCCGCACCAATTCACCGGCCGCACTGAGATAAGGCGCACCCACCTTGTCGTAACCGGTTTGCCGGCCGCTGACGGCGAGGTTCAACATCCTGGTCTCGTCGCCGGCCGTCGCTTTGGGCGCGGCCAAACACAGGGGCGTCGGCAGCGCACACAAGCCGCTGGGCGCCAGCGGTAACGCGTCACCGAAGCGCACCTTGCCGGAGTGAAACACCAGCCAAGCCATTTCACCCAATTCCCGATACAGTTGCGCGGCGGCGGCGCCCAACAACAGCGAGCCGGACAAGTAGTCGGTGCTGTCGCGCCCGCCGGTCACCGAACCGGGTGTGCCGACGGCGACTTCGGCTTCCAAATGAATATCAAAGGTTTGTCGTCTCACGAAACCACCTCCAGGCGAAAACAACAGCGACCCAGCCCACGCGTACGCGACACGCCCAAGCCGCGAATCAACGGCAAACAAGGCGGCAACAGATCGGGCCAACGTCGGTCGTCGTCGCTGGGTTCGGCGCCGGGTCGCAGGCTGATCGGCGCGTAAAGGTCGAGCGGCACGGCAACCTCGGTACCGCGTAAACTGCGGTGCTTGGCGCTGCCGCTGTCGCCGTCGACCGCCGTCGCGTAGAGATGTTGGTACAAACCGTCGCGCAGCCCGGTGTCATCCTGTCGCAGCCAGGCCGCCACCGGCGCGGGTAACACCGCGTTATCGATGACCAGCAAACCCGCATCGGTTTGGTATCGGTCGGTGCGTTGCGGATCGTCGTCGCGGCGACCTTCTTCTAAATGACCGCGATAATTGCGGCCGTCACTGCCGAACCAGGCGTGGGTGGTGCCGGCGGCCAGGTGGCCCCAGGCCTCGCTACGAGCCACCGCGTCGCGCACCAACCCTTTGATGGTGCGGCCTGGCAGCTCGGGCAACCCACTCGCGTCTTTATGGACGACGGCATCAACGGTTAAGCCGCCACCGCGGCCACTGCCAACGTGCCAAAAAGAAAAAAGGCGAATGTGCAGTTGGTACGCGTTCATGGGGCACCTCCCGCGCCGCCGATTTCGGCCAGGGCGATTGCTTCAAAAACCACCGAACGTTTTAATCGGCGTTTGGGCAAATCCCGCATCAGGGTCTGCCGGAGAACGCCCCTGAAACGCTTGCTTCTTATCATCGGAAAATCAGAATCCGACACCGTGGCGACCCAAGCGGGGCATGGCGCGATGGGTCCGGGAAAAAACGCAAATGGTAGCAGTCGTTGGTACGCGTTCATTGGGCACCTCCCGCGCCGCCGATTTCGGCCAGGGCGATTGCGTCCGCCAGTGGTGAACGATTGGCGGCATCGAACAACGGCAGGCGGTCACCCGAGGCGGCACGGTGCGTCTCCAGACAAGTCGCGGTTAAACGCGCAAGCAAACGTTCCAGACGCGCCAACCGTTGCGGCGCGCGTTTGGCCAAGTTCTCGCGCCACCGCCGCTGCGCTTTAAGCGTGTGGCTTTCACCCAGGTACAGGGTTTTTTGCAGTTCGCGCACGGGTCCGCGTCCCAGTTCCGCCAAAACGTCGTGCAACTCGTTGAGATCGGCCAGGGTTGGTAAAGCCGATGATGGGTCCTGATCCAGAACAGGAGCCTCGACGGCATAGGGTTGCATGGTCAAAAAACGCCCGTCGCGCGTGGTTTTCTCGCGTTCCACGATCGTCTCCCAATCGTCAATCATGGCGGTGGTCACACGGTGGAAGGCGAGCAAGGCCGGCGGCACCGTGCCTTGGGGTGAATGCGCACGACCGGCCTTTTTGGCGTGGCTGCACAGCGATTCGGCCAGCGCATAAGCCATGTGAAACGGTTGCTTGGCTTTGATAAAAGCGACGCCGGCACTGGCGGTCAGGTGCGCGGGCAAACCAGGCACCGCCAAAGCGGCAAAGGCCTGTTGCGTTTCTTTTTTAAATTCTTCCTGGAAACAGCGCACAAAGGCGAGCGCATCGCGCGCCCGCGTCACCAGCGTCACATCATCCCCACCCAGCACCAAAAACCGCAGCGGTGCCAATTTTTTGTGGGGCTCGGAAACGGCGGCGGCCAAGCCGTCCTGAAACGCGGTGAGACATGCCGCCTTGGCAGCATTGTGGGTGGCGGTTTCAATCGCCAAAGAAAAGGCGGCGGGTAGAGACGGAAACGCCTCGGTGCGTCCAGCCACGGTTTTGTTGAGAACGTCGACGACAGCCCCCAGACCGTTGCCATCGGCGTGAATGACGGCCACATACTGGTCGGTTTCGTGTTCACCCAGCAGGGTGTCGCCGCCGTCGTAACCCTCATGGGGTACAAACGACAACGGAAAAACGAGTTCGTCGGCGTCTTTCAGATTGAGCTTCTGCTCGAGGAAGGCCCCGCCGGCGGCGGCTTGTTGCTTGGCGTCGCAGGCCGCATCAACAAGCATGCCGTGGTTTAAGGTGACGGCGGGCAAACCGGTACGCGGCGCCCGTTCGGCAAAAGGCGTCCCGGCAGGCAAGGGTGGCAAACTCCGGCGACGGCCGTCTTGCAGCGCCATGGTCAAGGCACGTTCGGTGGTGCCATCGAAACGCTCGGCCTCAACGAGCGCGTGGCAAAAACCCAAACCCGGTACCCGGTGCGCCACGAAAAACGACCACAGATCGCGCAAGGCCTCGGCGTCGGCGCGCCGTTCGATTTGCACCAGGAACTTGCCGCCGGCGCAACGGGCGAAATCCGCGCGCGTGATCGATAACCCGGCGGTTTCGATCACGCTAAAGATATCGCGACTGGTGAGCTGGTCGACCAAGGCGCTGGCGCCGACCATCTCCTTCAAGCGGCTGGTGGCAAAAATGTAGCGCTGAATGCCGTCCACCCGAAATTGGTAGTAGAACATGGTTCCTCCCATGAAGAATCAACCGCGGCCGTGCGAGGACGGCTGCGGCTCAAGACCACGCGAACGGTCTCAATAGGAGGAAAGGAATAAATTGGGCATTTTTTTGAAAAATCTTAGCTTTTTCGCAAAATCGCCAAAAACCAAGTTTGCCGCTCAGCACATCGACCATTCAGGCTCGCCATTCCCTCTACCCAAAAAGCGGCGACAGCAATGAGAACAAACTCAAATATAACAACATCTTACAAACAGCAAACAGAGACAAGCGCAAAAAAACTGAAAGAAATCTTCATTTTTTTCGAACAAATCGCGATTTTTATCCTTTTCCCTCTACAGAGAACCACGGACACACCAAGACGGGAGAAAATTGCATGTTTTTTCGGGATTTGATTGTATCGGTCATGCCTCTATCGCCAACACGAGCACGGGTCGCGATCCATCGCGCTTTGGGAGCGCCGGTTGTTGAGGAGATCGAACAACCGGCTGAATTCAAAACACTGACGACTGACATGGAACAATGGCGCGACGAATTCACCAAAGAAAAAGAAGCGCTCAAGCGCAGCACCGCACACCTCCTCTACACGACCTTCTTTCAAGGTGAATTGGCGCACGAGTTCAAGAAAAGGCGCGCCCAGGAAGGCAATCTGCGGATTAAGATTCAAGCCGACGCAGATGCGGAAGATGACGCGCTAAGTCACTGGTTTTTTCAGACACCTTGGGAACTGATGATCGAACCCAAGGCGTCGATGCCGTTGAGCATTGCCCCCGATCTTTCGTTCATACGCCAATGCGACGCCCAGCAACCTTTCACGCCGCACTTTCCATTGCCCCTCGCCGATGGTTTACGAATTTTGATCCTAACCGCCAATACGCCCGAAAGCGACGAACCGATTGACGAGCAACACTTTAACCAACCCATCATCCGAATAGGCGCGAGCCATGCTAGTGTACAAGTGAAGGTACTCGAACAGCCGAGCCTGTTTACACTCAAACAGGCCCTGGAATCCTTTCGGCCCCACATTTTGCATATCACGGCCCACGGCGACAAACCGTCGCCACGCACCGAAACCAGGGAAGAGCGCCCTTACGATGCACTCGGCTTGCTGTTTGTGACCAAAAGCGATACTGCCGGCAAACACGTCATCGGTGCAGCGGAACTGCTCGCGCTCCTCAAACCGAGCTTGAATCACCTGCGTCTGGTGACGCTGGCCTCATGTTACCTAGGTCGCGCCGGAACCCGCGACCTTGAAGGCGGTTTTGCCGCGAGTTTGTGCGCAGGCGGCGTTCCGGCGGTGGCGGCCTTCCAATTTGCCGTCCATTACAAGGCCGCGGTGCTGTGGCTGAAAACCTTCTATGGTCGACTCGCCCAAGGCGACCGCCTCGATACGGCCATGATTAGCGCGCGCTCCGCGCTCTACAGCGAATTTACCGAAGGCCGAAAGTGCGATATCGAATTCGGTTCCCCGGTGCTGTTCTCCCGCTTGTCGGACGGCCGCCTGTTCCGCCAGAAACAACACGTTAAAGTGGTGTCGCGTGTGGTCGAGCAGAACAATCCGCTCGATGAAGATATCGATCTCGTCGACCTGACCGAGTTTTTCGGAGGACCTGACGTCAAGAACCCACAACTCGTAAACGGCGCCGATTGGAACGAAACGCTTTATCCGCAACTATCGGGACTAACGCGCAGGCTGAGCGGGGCCATGCCAATTCGATTTGAAGGTCCGGCGCACCTTTCGATGTTTGTCGTTCTGGGTTTTATCTTCAACGAAACACGTAACTTCGAGGTGGGCGTGGTCCAGGTGAATAAAGCGATCGGGAGCCAAAAGAACCGTGCCGAAACCTGGTGGAGCAGCACCAAACCCGAGCCAACCGCCCTCCGCTTCGAACAGATCGAGGGCACTAACGCACAGGGAGACTTGGTCGTCTGCATTTCCACGACCAGCCTCACCAAGCCCGGCGCCGAGCGGTTCTTTACCGAAAATGACCTAAACCACCGCGCCTTACTGCACTGGCAACCGCAAAACGGGTTTGCCGACAGCAGTATCCCCAATCAAGGGGTCGCCTTACATACCGCGCGCGCCATTGGCGTCAAAATCAAACAGGTCGCCCAAGAATTAGACGTGCCGCACATTCACCTGTTCTTTGCCGGACCTTCGGGGTTGGCACTGTTCCTCGGCATGCAGCTCAACGGCTGCCCACCGATCCGCTTATACGAGTACATGCGCGATCAAAACGCTTACGGCCCTTCTTTTTTGATCCCCCCACCGACACGGAAAGAGGATAAGGTATGATGAGGCAATCACATGTAAATGAGGTACCCGCACCCATGGCAGCGGAAGAATTTGGCAAACGCTTGGAACAGCATCGCCACATGTTGATGCGTTTCTTCCGCAGCAAAAAGCTGGATGAGCTTGATTGCCAGGACTTAACCCAAGACACCATGGAACGATGTCTTCGAAAAAAGGCCGATTACCGAGAGCAGGGTGCTTTTGAAGGCTGGCTGATCACAATGGCCAAAAATGCCTTGAGTCGTTTTAAACGCTATAACGAAGCGGGCAAACGCAGTGGAACCAAATGCCCGTTTACCGAAGAAGACATTGGCGCCCAGCTCATCAATCTTCAACGACCTAAACCAAACACCGATCCCAGCTTGGTAAACGCGCTGTTCGATAACATTGATCGACTGCCCGCCGACCTCAACCATGTCGTGGTGTTAATGGGTTTGGAACACACGCCTGAAGATTGTGCGCAGTTGCTCAGAACCACACGATACACTGTTGTGAAGCGCTATAAGGAAGCTCTCAAAATCCTAATCGCGGAGTGGCGTACATGAATATGCAGACCGGCACTCCGCCGCTTCAAACCGAGACGCAACCGGCCTCACCCTTCCTCGATTATTTAGAAGCAAAGAAACAACGCTCCGGCAAGTGTACCGATGTGCTTGAACTGATTCGCTACTATCGCGGCGTGCTGCCCGCCGACCGTGAGAAAACGCTTAAAGAACACTTGGTCTCCTGCCAGACCTGCGCCGACCAAGCGCTGAAGATTGCCAAGGCCGGAGTGAAACCGCCACCGTCACGGCTGCCACTAGTCCTTTCGCTGTTGCTCATTGTTTGTTTGGGGTTTGCCGTTGGCGCGCTGTGGCCCAGCCCGCATCAAGCGGCCGTGGGTTTGGTGTCGCTGGAACCGATCTCTCAGGTTTACCGCAACCAAAACCTGGATCAAACAGTAGCTCACGATCCCAGCCAAAACCTCGTCCTCCACTTGAATACCGAGGATTTAGAAAACTACAACCACTATCGCGTGGAGCTGTTGCAAGGTGATCCGCCGCGCGTCGTCTGGCGCGGCGGCAACCTGCAACGCCGCGCCGACCGCAGCTTTGCCGTCAACGTACCCCCGGGTTACCGCGACGGTGTACTTCACTTGCGCCTGTTCGGCGACAACCGCCTGCTGGCCGAATACCAACTGCACCTGATCGACCCCTAACACGGAGACCCACTCATGAAACGTCTCATGCTTGTACTGGGGCCGGCGTTGCTGTTTTTCGGCTGCGAACAGGTTCCCTCCGCCCGCACAACCACCGCGCCCGTCGCGGTTACACTGCGTGACCACCACGCCGGCGCGCTCGCGCCAGGCGACCAATTAACCTTCACCCGTCACCTCGAAGTCGGCCAAACGCTTTATCTGCTGGTCGCGCAACAAGGCGTCGATGTGCGCCTCGACCTGGTTGGACCCGTCGCCGACACCATCCCCGTCAGCGTCGACGGACCCACAGGTGCAAGCGGTCCCGAGGAACTTTGGTTCCGCGCCGACCACGCCGGTCTATACCGCATCACCCTCACCGCAGGCGGACGCCTTGCCGGCCGCTACGCACTGTCGCTGCAGCAACCAGACGCGGCCGATCCCGAATTTCAGCACCGCCTTCACGCCTTCACCTTCGCCCAAACGCTGGCACATCAGGCAAAAGACGCCGAGGTCGCACCCACCGAGTGGGAAACCCTGGTGCGGCTGTGGCGCCAAACCAACCATCCGCGTCAAACGGCGGCGGCTTTGTATTTCATGGCCGAAGCCATCGCTCCAACAGAACGACCGCGTGCGATAGCCGCACTCGATGCAGCCTGGCTACTCCTGCGCGAGCACAACGCCCCCGTTTGGGCCGTCCTCATCGGCAACCGCCTCGCCTTTCACACCCACCTTAACGGCGAACCCGAACGCGCCGACCGGCAATGGCAAGCCACCCGCGACCTCGCCCGCCAACACGGCCTCACCTGGTGGGAAGGCTTCGTCCTCAAACACATCGGCCTCGCCAATCACGGTCAAAACCGTTACGACGAGGCCGTCACCGCTTACAACCAAGCCATCAGCCTATTCGAGCGCAGCGGCGACACCAAACAACAGGCTCAGACCCAGATCCGTTTGGCCCAAACCCTCATCCTGGTCGGCCGCCTCATCGATGCCGACGACGCCCTCGACCGCGCCGAAGCACTGAACCACAACACCAACCTGATCCCGGTCCACACTTCAATTTTGCTACAACGTGGTTGGCTGGCGCAACGGCGCGGCGACTACAGCCGAGCCGAAGCCCTGATCCAACAAGCGTTGCGGCTCAAAACCGAACTGGCCGGCGCACACACAACAGCGGGCATCCTCGACCGCCTCGGCACGCTGTATCAACTGCAAGGGTATTGGACCGAAGCCGACGCCACCTACGAGCGCGCCCTGGCCGTGGCCAAAAATAACGGTCGCGCAGACCATGTCGCCATGATTCGCACCAACATGGCGCGTTCCCTGCTCAGCCAGGACCGTATTGAGGAGATCGACCTCCGCGAGAGCCTCGCCACCTTTACCAAGTCCGGCGACGCCGATAGTGCCGCTCAGGTCCATGCCATACTCGCCGAACAAGCACGCCACCGCGACCAATCCCTAACCGCCTTGGCCCATCTCGAGAACGCGCTGACCGCACTCGACAACGCGCGCGGCACCTTTCCCGATCCCCATTATGCGCGACCCTACATCGCCGCTCGCTTCGACCTAGTCACGCAAACCCGTGACTTACTTTTCGCGCTCGACACCCAGCATCCCGGCCGCGGCTATGCCGAGCGGGCGCTGGCCTTGATCGAACGCGTGCGGGCGCGCACCCTACGAGAACAGCTCGCCGCCGCGCCGGTCATACCCAACGACGCCGCCAAAAGCGCATTGGCGAAGGTCAACGAACTGGAACTGCAACGACTGCGCGCCGAGGAGAACGAGGACGCGGCGGCGGTGGCGACGCTTTCCGCATCGATTCGCGACCAGTTGCGCGCCTTGCCGCCGTTACCGGCCCGGGCGCCGTCACCAAGCTTCGACCTAGTCACCTTACGCGCCGAACTGCTGCACCCCGACCGCCGCTTGGTGGTTTATGCCTTGGGCGAACCCACAAGCCGCGTGTTGGTCATCGGCCCCAACAGCTTCGTCAGCCGTGCGCTACCGGGGCGCAAGACCTTTCTCGCCGGTGTCGATGGGTTAATGAACGCCGTAACCGGCCACAACCCGGTGCAGACCAAGCTGCTGGCACGCAAGCTCGGCGCCCTATTATTGGCGCCGATTCAGGCCGACATCGCCGGCAAGGAATTGCTGATCATTAAGGACGACGGTCTGCACGCTCTGCCTTTTGCCATGCTGCACCATCCCCGAAGCGATCATTATTTGGTGCAGGACCACCTGCTTGGTGAATTGCCGTCGGCATCCATCGGCGTGGCCCTCGCACGGCGGGCGCGCACCCGAGAACGGCCGACCTTGCCGGCGGCGGTTTTTGCCGATGCTGTGTACCCGCAAAAAACGCCGCCCGACCTCAATGCGCTGCAACAGGCCTTTGGCCGGCAGGCGTTTCAGACCTTGGCGTGGTCCGCGCGCGAGGCCGAGGCGGTGGCTCGTTTGGCCTCGGACACCGACCTGTTCCTGCGCCAGGCCGCCTCACGCGCACAGTTGCAGGCTTTGGTCGGCCAACGCCGCCCGTTTTTGCACTTCGCCGTTCACGGCCTGTTGCACAGTGAAACGTCCTTATCGGGATTGGTGCTCTCGCTGGAGGATGCGCGCGGGTATGAGGTGCCCGGTTTCTTGCGCTTGCACCAACTGGAGCACATGCACTTCCCCGTCGACTTGGTCGTCCTGAGTGCCTGTCAAACGGCGCTGGGCACCCGATGGCGCGGCGAAGGTCCGGTCGGACCAGGCCGCGCCTTCCACGCGGCCGGCGCGACCCATGTGCTGATGTCGACCTGGCGCATCCGCGACGGCGAAGCCACCGTCAACTTAATGACCCACTTCTACGACGCCTTGCTGCAGCGTGGTTTGCCGCCGGCAGCGGCCTGGCGCCAGGCCCAGTTGGCAATGATCGACAGCGGCGCCGACCCTTACGCCTGGGCCGGCTTCCTGCTAAGCGGCCCGCTCCCCTGACCTTTCCCCTCATTCACATGGCCCATCATCGACCGCCGGCATCACCCGCGAGTGGTGGCACCGCTTGCTCATTCAACGGCGGCCGATCCGACCCGTATCCCATCTTTGGAGTGACTCATGCTTCTTTTTTTGTGCCTGTACCTGTTCAATCAAACCCCGACCGATCCGCCGGTTATAAAACCCGCACCGTCACCAGGTGAAACCGCAACCCTCAATCCAGCCGTCAAATCAGCGCTGATGATTCAGCGTAAGGAACTGGAACTCAAGATGGAAAGGGCCGATTTTGAGATTAGCAAAGACGTTGTCAAATGGAACCTCTTTGTGGGTTCCTTTTTCGGGTTGCTTGGGCTCAATCTACTGGCCGTGTTTTTGGCGTATCGCAAATCGCAAAAACATTTTTTCGCATATATGGATAAAAAGTTACAGGAACAAGCCGATTCCCTGTTTGCGGTGCTCGACAACTATGACCAAGATCTGAAATTAAAAGCCGATACGCGCATTCACCTGCTCACCGCCGACGGCAATAACCAGATACGTGGCCTACTCATGCGTTGGGGCTTCAAAAAGGTGACACCGGCTCTGGCAGACACATTCCTCGCCAAGGCTGATCGCAACGCCTTTGACCTCTTGCTGTTTGACCGATTAGATGCCGACCAAATCAACCAGATCTTGGCTGAGATGCCAGACCAGATAAGCGTCGTTTACGCACCAGACGGCACGTTAAAAGGTGTCAATCGCGAACGGGTGAACTTCGCTAATTCGCAGATCACCTTGTTCACCCGCATCTTGGAAACGGCCCGCTTCAATCGCGACAACCAAAGCTGATTGTCACAGTCGTCGCCCTTGTGTCGCGTCGCGTTGCGCGATGTGGCGCAGCTTGCTCAGCCATTGAGGGCGGCCCGCAACATCAACGGACCTCGTGTCCACAACCTGAATTTTCCTGAAGGAGACCCGATCATGATCGACAAGGACCCCATTGACGTACCGATGCAAAACCAAACACCGAGCGAACCGCCGACCGGCATCGATCCCGACGAGCCGGACCCAGACAACCCAAAAACGGGCAGGTTGAGCGGCGGCAAGGATGCGTTCAGCCGTGCGCTTGGCGGCCGTCGTCGCCACCGTCCCCCAACGGATCCGGCTGATAAGGAAAACGAGGCCTAAGCCGCAGAGGCGGTGGTGCACGAAAGCAAGCCGCCCCATCCCGGATCGGCCAACCGCCACCAAAATTCGGAATGGAACCGCCTCGGCCTGAAAACGCCAACCGAGGCTTAAAGACAGTAGCGTTAACCCCTGGCCCCCATGGATCGATGAGCTTTAGCCGACATCGATCCATGGTCGCCCGTGCCTGTTCACCGTCGCGGATCGCCGGTGCCACCGGGCGAGAAACAGACAACACCGCCGTGAGGGGCCCGAAGCTCGTAGCCAAGCGCAAAACGCGGCGAAAACCCTAGCCAAAAACCCAAATCCATGGGGCAAGGGTGCTGCTGCGAGCCTGCCACTTCACCGTAGCGGGATGGACCTCAACCCAGGTAGATCGATGCCGCCCCAGCATTTTTTCTTCGCAAAAGCCTTTCACCCTAGCGAAGGTTTTTGCGAAGAAAAAAGGCCCGCCGCCCAGCCTGGGTGTCGGGCGCAGTGAAGCCAAGCGGCCCATGGCGGCCTTCATAACGGCAGGAAACCGGGCCCATCCGTCAGGCTTGGTGACAAAAGCGCCATCAGTAAAACCTGGCTACGGCGACGCGAATCATCCGCAACCCCATGGTGTGCAATGACAACAGCAACTAGCAGGAAAAATCCCGGCAACGAAGACAATCACCAGCGGCGAAAAGACCGGAGCATCAGGCGAAGCAATCGGCTAAGATGGAAAGCTAACCAAAAATCCAAAGGTCAACCAACAAAAGATAATCTTTTTAATTATCCATCAATCAAAATGATCGACCGCTTTTCCCGACCCGGCCACCAAAAAGCCAAATAAGCCGTTTTGAGTCAAGCCCTTAAAGAAAGTAATTTGGTAAAACGCACTTTTTACAAAAAAACCACTTTTTGTCTCCAATCCACAAGACACCCAGATTCCATCAACAAACTACTCAAAATAAATCGGTTACAAACCACACCCAACCAAAAACAGAACAAAAACGAGTTTCTATGCAATATTGGTACAGTTTTGAGATATTCACAAACCGAGGTATTATAGTTTAAAATTCGCTAGTCTGTTCCCCGCACGCCCGGGGATGATCCGCTGAACGAGTTCGCCGCGTGGTGCTTTGAAATCTGTTCCCCGCACGCCCGGGGATGATCCGCTTTGGTAAATCAAAGCCTTTTACATTATGACCTGTTCCCCGCACGCCCGGGGATGATCCGTTGTTGGCCGAACTCGTAAACCTGGCCGCTAACTGTTCCCCGCACGCCCGGGGATGATCCGGTCGCGCAACTCCTAAGAAAATTGAAGCGTTACTGTTCCCCGCACGCCCGGGGATGATCCGTCGCGCTCGCGGAAGAGCTGGAAGCATGGTACCTGTTCCCCGCACGCCCGGGGATGATCCGTCTCCCACCAGTGTGTTGGTTTGGATCGCAGCCTGTTCCCCGCACGCCCGGGGATGATCCGAGCTTGCAGGCTCCCGACGCCGTCCGTTCCGGCTGTTCCCCGCACGCCCGGGGATGATCCGCCGGCCTTGCCGACTTGGCCGGCGTGCCCTATCTGTTCCCCGCACGCCCGGGGATGATCCGGATCTTAGCTTCATCTGGGATTTGCTCAGCAACTGTTCCCCGCACGCCCGGGGATGATCCAGTCGACCATGAGACATGGCGTAATCTGTTTTCCTGTTCCCCGCACGCCCGGGGATGATCCGCTGTCCAGGGGTTAACTGGCCATAAAATGACCCTGTTCCCCGCACGCCCGGGGATGATCCGCCCTGACGGCGCGCGTGTTTATCGCCCGGCTGCTGTTCCCCGCACGCCCGGGGGTGATCCGAATAACGAGAGCCAGGCTGATCAATCTGACCACTGTTCCCCGCACGCCCGGGGATGATCCGCTCGGAGAACCTTCTTCGTAAATCTCCGCCAGCTGTTCCCCGCACGCCCGGGGATGATCCGCGTGGTCAACCCGAAGGACCGGGCGCTTTATTCTGTTCCCCGCACGCCCGGGGATGATCCGTCATCACACGGCCCACGGTCGAACTTTTTATCCTGTTCCCCGTTGACACGGGGAACAGCATTAGATCTCGTTTGTTTTGATGCCTTTATGTGATCTTTGGTTTTGGTTTTTCTGATTTGTAGTCACTTGGTAGTCGGCCGGGACGATACAACTTGACCGCCTCTTGGGAGTGCATGAGTCTCAATGAAAGACTCTACGTCACTCTTCAGGTACAACACCTTCCGATTTAACACAAAATAACGCAAGGGCTTGCGGAGTCGCCTCGATTCCTGCAACCAACGACATGAGAAAATATTTGGCCAGCGCTCAGCCACTTGCTTTTCTGTCAGGTAGCGATCTGCTTTGGCCGCTTCCACCCTGCTGGCATACTCTTTCACGACGGGCGCTCGCTCATAAATAGAGACTGAGGCCACCTCAGCAATCATTTGCCAAAGCAAGTTTTCAATGGCGATATTTCCGACCGGTACAGCGGTGGTTTGACTGGCTTTTGGCGATTCCATTTCATCCTCCTACGGGATTGCTTGATCCATTCAATGCTTCATGAATGTGGTGGTTAAGGAGCGGGGCTTTTCTGCACCGGGCAAGGACAAAGATTTCATGTTCTGCCAAGCCGGGAAAAATCCGTAATCCATTGTGTTGAAATATTTTACGTTTTCCTGGACAAATGAAAATGTCCAAGAAAATGTAAAACGTTCGAATTGACCAATTTTTGTTTTTCATGAACGGATAAATGCGAGTTGGAATGGAAGCGCAGGTTGGATGTATGGCGTTGATTGCTTGAACGAATGATGGTGCCTGACACCGCTTGATGGATACGGGGTGGAAAAGTATGGGGAATGAATAGGGGGAGGTTGTTTTTGTTGGCGTTTCGAAAATTCAGATTGCCGCCACGTGCGTAACAAAGACGATCTTATAAACGGCTCTGATTCTTTGGTCTCAGTCTTCCGGCCTCAAAAGTGTTTGGATAAGGTGGAGTTTTCGCCCCATTTGTTTGACGGCCAACTCACGCGCCAAGGCACGCTTGATTCGATTCCGACGCTGCCACCATTTGCGGGAAAAAGGGAGGTGAACATGTTTGGCGAGGGTAATGCTTGATTTGGCATAGGCCGTGGCAAGACGTTCATTTTCTTGTTGTTTTGCAAGAACCTTCGACCACCCCTTGGTCTGCACCTCTGCCAATATACCCACAAGCTCTGACTTCCAATCCGGCCGTTTATCGAAGTTCACCAAGCCCATGCGGTCTGCTTGGGGTAGTACTTCGGATGCCTTGGAAAGCGTGCCAAACAAGCGCAGACATGCGGCCTTCACCCATACGTCGTTGGTGTTGCTGTGAGAGAGGTAGGACAGCAACGCTTTGTTGGTTTTTGAATAACTGTCATCAAATTGATCTGCCAATCGGGCATACAACACCGGTTTCTTTTTGGCAACTTCATCAAGGCCTGAGCGAATAAGGGTTTCTTGGAATGAGCGATATATAGCGGCCCTGTTGGTTTTTTTGTGTTTCCTACTCGGGCGTGGGATGGTGATGGTGTAGGAACCGGTTACCCAAGAGCGGGTAGTGGTAACGGTTTTTCCTCTTCCATAAGCCAATTGGATTATAGGAAGGGATTCGGGGTCTGTTTGTATTCCAAGTCTCTTGAGCCAGACGTAATTTTGATCGCGTTTTTTTGCGAGTGTCTGTAAGCGGATATTGTGATCGGATAGTTTCAGTTTCCCCAGTGAGACTTGACCCCAATCCGGGAATTGATCCAAGGTGGATGCTCTGGAATCTCGATTTGATGGTCGCTTCTTTTTCTCTGTGGTCTGTACCCTGGAAGACCGCTTTGGAGTGGGGTCATTGCCAACAACCACCGATCCAGAAGAAGAACCCACCCCATCGCTGGATACCCCAGTTTCGGTGTAGTGATAACGGGTAGATTGGGATTGATCCCCGGTGCTCTGTTTTTCAACTTTGGGTGAAGATGAAGAGTGATGCGCCCCGGCAATCACAGAATGGCTTGGCGAAACCTTGCCAACCGGGCCGAGGTAGGTGCAGGTTGACTTCACTTTCCCGCCGATCCGTTTGGAGGATTGCAAATAGTAGTATTGCCGTCCTTTGATGGTCTTTATGCAAATGAAGGCCATAATTTTTCCTAGAACTTTTCAGTTATACGGTTGATGATCAGAATCGAGGATTGGCGGTAGTGGTAACTTGTTTTCATTTCATAGAGAAAATGGAGAATCATTTGTCTGTTCTCATCAATGAATGGTCTTTGATGGAATACCTTGGTTTCCCCCTGAAGACCGGCGTTTGGAGCAAAAAAGACAAGGTCTTTTTTGAGAGAAGGGACGGGAATTGCTTCGCCGACCGTGGCCCGAATCCTTCGCATGATTGAAGTTGAGGGGTTCACTGGAGTGACACACAAAACGAATGCTGAAATGACGCCAGTAGCGACGTGGAAACGACGGAGATTATGATTGGGAAATGGCAGTTCAGGAAAGACTGAAGCCGCCTGAGTTCTTGACGACCTGCTGAGCAACAGGAAGTTGAGCAACAGGACCGTGAACTTAAAAACCTCGGGTCCCAATTCCCCAATGCTTGGTCAGGCAGGGGTTGTGATTTGACCGGTGATGAAGTTGCGCCGCTTCTCTGGTTCTCTTGAGGAACACCAAGAGTTGATAACATCGCGCTCAACTTCCTCGGCTGTGGAGAAAAGAAACAGGGGGTCGAGTTCATCAAGTGCTGGGGTTTTTGCAAATCGAGCAAGTACCGTTTTCATGAGCGTTGGTCGCTCAAAAACCATCAACACCCGATATCGACTTGGTATGCCGTACTTGTCCGGTAACAGGCCTTCAAGTTGTGCTTGAAGGTGCAAATTGAGTTGGTCAACTACCCGGCTCGCATTCCGGCTTCCCCGAGTAATTTCCAGACAAAACAGCATGCGTTTTGAAGGGTCGGTAGTATCGACTAAAATTACGTTGGCGTCTGGGATGAGCGAGGCTCCAGAGGTTAGGACAACCTTCGTTCGGGTGAAAAATCGATTGGTACCCGTTTTTTTGTTCTTTTTCACGTCCCGTTCGAAGTAGCGGTCGATGTGATCGATTTGAAGGAATCGTTCCCCAGATCGTGTGAGTACTGGCTTTGTTTGTAATCCCTGTCGAAGGTTGATATGGAAATCAACGAGCATCCTTCGATGGTCAGCGTCCAATGAAAAAAGAAGGTTCTCGTTCACGCGATGAGCAATGGATGATCGTGGTTTCCCTGTTCGTTCGCTCAATACATTGGCACCTTCGGGAAGAAGAAAGTAGGCAAAACATTGGGCTGAAATTCTGTTTTGTTTGGCAACGCCGACAAGAGAGGAGTACCTTGCTAATTCACGAAGTGAGCGTTGGACAACCGTCACAGATCGTGAACGGTTGACGATTCGGGTTGCCTGACGAGCGGTGACGTAACCGAACTCACCAAGCACATGCAGTAGTTCTTCTTGGAGTGGAGTGATACGCTTCAGTTGTGCGGTGGTTTCCATCATCTTGGTCTCCTTTGGGAAATGATCGGCGGGAAAGTGTTTTGGTGGGGAATTAGGGTTGAACGGTGGCAATCGCTTCAAGCAGGCACAGCGAGGCCAAACTCGGCATATCCACGTTCGGATATCCACGATGTGCGATGGCTTTCAGACCCTTGAGGTGAGGTGCGGGAGCGGTGTTCAGATCGTCTGCGGTGTTCAGATCGACTGAGCCAAAAAAACCGCAACAGTTTCATTTTGTGGTGTGGTAGAACGTATTTTTGATCGTTCATTTACGATCAATAACAACCTTTATTCACAGGCTTTAGAACACCTCATCCTCGTACTTCGGCTTCATGTTTGATTGCTGATTGGAGTTCCCATTTAGTGTGTCCGTATTTAAGCTTTGGGTGGACGCAGGTTTGGAGCTATCGTGGTAGGTCTGGCCGGTTTGTGATGTTGGACAATTTGGATTTTGAGGATGCTTGGACGGTTGATGGTGGAAGTGAGGTTGGTTGGCATTTGAGGGGTTCTTGGTTCGGTTGCGGCCGCCACCTTGGCGATGCTGAGTTGATGCGTGGGATTCATCGTTTGAAGAAGATGAGGACCAAGCCGGTATATCCTCATTGCTGGATAGGTCTCGATAATATCGATTGAGTTGGTATTGTTTGACCGCTTCCCATTCAGCAGAGGAAATGGACTGTTTGTTCCCAATAAGGCCTGAATAGAAGCGAACCTTGGTAAGGGGTTTTTCACCACTGGCAACGAGGAACACTCCTTGGCCGAGGTGTTGGAAGTCGCTATCTTGACATCCAATTTCCCGCTGAATTTTGGCCTTACTTGCTGACCCGGTCTTTCCGATGATCTTGACCTCTGAATTGCCAAGGATGATTTTCTCGGTTTCGAGGTTGATACCCTGCCCGAGTACTTGGAACCCTGTGAGAATATTGATCTTGTGTTTTCTGCTTTCGACATACATCCGTGATACGGCTGGCGATATGGCGAGTGGGGCTTCATCAATGATCACCGTTGTTGGCGTTTGTTTTTTCTTTGAAAAAACGCTTGCTTGACCACTGGCGAATATGGCTCCAGTGATGAGGCGAGCCGCCGCCTTTTGACTCTGCTCACCGAGCTTGGAAAGATCGATCAGGAGGAATTGCTGGCGGTCACGAACCGCTTGAATATCAATGGTAGATCGACCTCCGGCGAGCAGGTTTGAAAACGTTCTATCTGCAAGCAGGCTTGAAAGTCGTGTTAGTAATCCATTTTTAGTTGAAGTAAAGCTACCTGTGAAAAAAAGGCCATTCTTTGAAAAGTTGGATCGCACCTCCTCATTCGGATGCTGTCGGGCAAGGTTCAACAAGTCCGAGTTGTTACCGCCAGCATCATTCAGGAAGCGGCGAAGGTCTTTGAGGGTTGAGTTTTTCCGGTTAAGTAATACTGACAGATAGCACCGGAGTACTAGTTCCATTTGAAGCGTGATGGTTCCTTCATCCCCCAACATGTGACAGAAACTTGAGACAAGTTGATGGGTGTAATGATTTTTCTGGGTTGGAGTAAAATTTTTGTCCCATATATCCAAGGGATTGATGATGGGCGTGTTTATTCCGGTTGGATCGAGGCCTGGATCAAGGAGGATCATTCGATCATTGGCTGTGGGATCAAAACCACCGCCGAGTTCATTGACGATCTGTTCGTATTTTTGGCCATTCTGAGGATGGAACAGCTTGGAAACGGGATGGCGACTCTTGTCCGTGAGTTCTAGCGCTTTCAGGTTGGTTTTGGCTAGTTCCAGTTTGTCTTTCTGCTTTTGCGAAATCGCTTCGTTTTGATACCAAAACCTTTTCTTTGCAAGCGCTTGTACTGTCTCGCCGTGGGGGTCAACTAAGATACCCGATTGAGGCAAATTAAAGGTTTTTGATCGATAGTAGAGCGCGGCGAAAAGAAGCATGAAAAAGGTGCTTTTTCCGCTGCCGGAACTCCCGCAGGTTACGCAGTGACGCTGAAGGTCAGAATAACTCAGCGCATATTGAATGGGTTCAGTAAACCAGGGGTTTGACACGCTTCTTGGCAAGTTTCGATACAAAAACTCTTGATAGTCACGGTAGGTACCGCGATGGAGACGACGCAGGAGGTCTTCAGATAGTAATCGTGATTTGATCAGCTCCTTGAACTCAGGATAGGAGATGGGGAGATAGGACTCAAGTTCCTGTCTGGTTATGTGATGGTCTTTGGGAATCCTTGCAAGCTCCGCTTTCACTTTCTGCCGCAAGAAGCCCAGATAGGATTCAAAGGCTCCTTCTGGGAGGAGTGCTGGGAACATTTCAGCCAAGTAGAGGTCGTGTTGGTTTTTGCCGAACAGATCGTCAAAATACCTTTGCCGGTTATTCATGGTTCTTCCCCTTCCCGGTTAATCGCGGAACCGACGGGCGATGTGTTCAGCGTCGTTGATTTGCTGTTCCCGGTCTGGGACATGGAATGGGCGAACGACGCGGTTTTGGGATTTTGGAATGCGCATGGCGTCGATCTTGGCTTGTTCTTGGGCTTCTTGAAAGCGCTGTTGACGACGTTGGCGATTTCGCTCCTTGGACCATTCGTGATAGGACCGAGCAGGACCATCGACAACCACGCCTGAGATTATGCCGATCAATGGGATGCAGAAGATCCAAAGGAGAATCCCACCCACCTCAGAGAAAAGAAACACACCAAGGCCGCAGATGATCGAGAGGCTGATATATGGACGACTGGTTTTGTGGAAAGTGACCCGCTCGTGGAAACCCGTGATCGCGAAGGTAAGGCTCAGTAATAGACAGAAAACGGCTTCGAAGCTCATAATGTGCCCCCTGATATGATGGAGTGGTCTTTTTGTTTGGATTGCCTTGTTGATTGGATTGATGGTCGGTAGGTGGCAACCCAATGTCGCCGCCAATATCGCGCATGCGGATGGCTCGAAAAGAACCGAAATACGTAGGCGTTGGTTCCGGTTTTTCTCGTGTTAAGGACAAGTCCGTCGCCGAGGTAGAGCGCCACGTGAAGGCCTGAAGCTGAGCCACGTGAACGGAAGATAAGAACGTCTAAAGGTTGAAGTTCGTGCTGTTGGGGCTTCGTGCTTGGATGTTGAAACTGCGCTTGGCGAAAAAATTGGGTGGTTGTCCTCGGTGTTTTAATGCCAAGCTTCAGGCAAATACCCATAACGATGCCACTGCAATCGGCACCACTGCCTGACCCATTCCAGACAGCACCGTACAAATACGGGGAACCTATCGCTTGCGATATCACATTACGGATATCAGGCCGTAAATACTGAAGATCATTTCTTGATACTTGGCCGAGGGGATCAGAAAAGAAAATGAAGAATAAAGTAATCATTTCTTTCCCTCCCACCATGCTCTTGCAGGTTCTATTGTTGGGGAGTAGGAAAGCGCTTTTGTTTGGATAGATTTTGGAAATTTGACAAACTTCTGATTAGCAAATTTCCCGGTGGTATGTTGCACACAGGCTTGCCCATAGATTTCAGAAAACAAAAGTGCTTGAGCTTCAGGATCACGGCAACGGTTCAAAAGCATTCTACAGGCTTGTTTCTCACCTTCATTATTGAAATTGCAACCGCCGAGAATATGGTCAAAGTCGTGAACTGCTCGGAAGTAGAGATTTACTATGGGATCAAAGATACTCTTGTTATGAAGAGTTGTAATTTTCATACGACCTGTTGATTCCATTTCACTCTTCATGCTCCATACATCTGGATACGGTTCATAATCCACGAAATCAATAGTAGTGGGTATTTTATTGTATTGTTCCATTATCCAATTCTGAAATGAAAGAAGAGGTCTAAAGGTTTGTGAAGGTGATTTTAGATACAGCTTGGCTATCCATGAAATCATGTTTCATGCTCCTTTGTTTTTGTGTCTGTTTTCGTATCTGTTTTGCGTGCTTTTTTCTTCTGCTAGATTTAGCTATGGAGTATTAGAGATATATGAAGACAGAGAGATCCCACACAGAGAAAATCCGTGTCGGGATTCTTCTGTCCATTAACTTGTTATTTATTTTTTTACTTTGACTGAGGCTAGATGGAAATTTGGATCTATGGAAAAATCAGGATTGAAGCAGATTGGCAATCTGTGAAGAACTGTTGGAAAGCAGTTTTTTCAACTCTTTTTTGGAGATTCCAAGTCGTTCCGGTTGTAAAAGGTAGTGCATCGTACTCTGACCAAGTTGGCTGTATCCTCGAACGAATTTAGTGAAAAGTGCGTCCCACTCATCTCTCAGAATACTGCCTTCCTTTAGATGTTTATGGGCAGAGTCATTAATGTCCTGAGCCATAGAGAAAATGGTCTTGGTTGCGGCAAGGAACGAAACAAAGCAAACGCCCATAATTCCCAAGGCTTGATGGATGTCACGTACGTGCGCCAAAGTTTCGGTTATTACCATTTTTTGATAATTACGTTTGTGCTGAACACGAGCTATTTTAATGGTATAGCCAGCGGATTCCTTCTGGATTTGCAATCTGGCTTCTTTGAGAGCAGAACGCTCTCCCCAAGAAAGTCGACCACTTGTGAGGTAATTAGAAACTTGAGAATCAATGTCATGGTAAGCCTCACAACGCGAGAGTTCGTGAGTGATTGCTCTTTGATCGGATTGAGAGGCATTGAAAAGGTCAACAGGGAGATTCCCGGACGAAGTTTGTAAAGTGGTTACTTCCGGTGATTCAAATGATTTTTGGTCACTTGGTCGGTCGATAATGAAGGTTTTGTGGTTTTTGGTCATGGTGTTTACTCCTATGTGAAATCATCAAATGACTCGAAGCAAGCCATCAGGGAAAAGTTCAATCTAAAGTTATTGGATATTTTTGTTTGAATGTTCAGTTAAAGTTTCACTATTTCGATTCAATCATAATCATGCCTTCATGTTTGATCTGCCTAAATACTAAACGAAAACGAGGAGACAATCCAAGCACCAAGAAGTTATAGAATAAAATTGATTATTCTGGAATATCGAGAAGACTCATTCTGATTTATTCCAGAATAAATCAAATAACAACAACCCCATTATTTGCAGCACTTACAATCCAGCAAGAATTGACAAACCAGAAATCATCATTATTATTCCTCCCACTTATTCGAGAATAAAAGGGAGGAACTTTTGATTAAAAAACAAAGATGGAAAAAGCGCACCGTCATTCTGCCTGACTGGAGAACCGCCGGAGATCGACAAGTGAGTTGGTTCTTCGGGGACTTCGAAACCTTAGACCCGAGACAAATCAAAATTCCATTTCTCAGAATTGAGTGTGCAAATACGTTCCGAAAACAGAAACAGGTACCAATTCAGGGACACCTCGACCAAGAAGGGTATGTTGTACTTGACGGAAAGCGATACCTTCCCGAAACTGAGGAACAACGAATGGAGTGGGCAACTGGAATGTGTTTTGCCATGAGGTTTCGCACAAAACATGGTCAGGCTACGTTTTCAGGAAGTAGACGTGAATGGAATTCTAAGTGGATAAAGGAGGACCCTCAATTCAAAGCAATGAGTGATCTCATGAGAGAATCTACCATTCCTGGAGTCGAGGTTACATTCTTTATTGACAGTGTAAAAAATGAAGTAGTTGAGTTTCATGACTGGCGTTAACCTACCTAGCCCTGCGATAGCAAGGGCTTTTTCTTTAGGTGAAGAGTTGTGGTATAATGTGAGTTCATCAATTTTCAATAAGAGACGCATGCTATGTTTAACCACTACTACTTTTGTGATCCTCGAAACAAAGAAATCCGATATGAAGTTCAAATTCTAAAAGAATATAAAGATGAAAATGACAAAGATTACAGCCACAAGTTGAACAAAATCTATCGATACTTCAATGGGTTCAAGACAGAGTGCCGTCTAGACGTTGCAGGTTATATAAATTTCGCAGATGCCACTTGGGATACGCTCGAAGTGCTCCTTTGTGGTTTTAGAATTTTAAAATCGGGATCGAACCAAGGCAGTATTGAAAGGGACGACTCCCGTCCTTTTGTAAAGGAAATGGAAGAACTCAGATTTTTTCAAGAAAGTAGAACAGTTGAAAATGTACGCAAGGCTTGCATGAATATTCGGCGAGTTTTTCAGATCATAAAAACAGAACACAACAAAGGCATTTTCATCGAAACAAAGCGTAGGCACAGCGATTTTATTTACTGGAACATTCCCTCAGATTGCGTCTTGACAGAAGAAGACATGACTTACACCAAAGATATGACCGAGGACGAAGATTATACACTTAAAGAAGAAAATCTCATAAAAGAAGACCTTAGCACTCGAAGAGATAGCACAGATTCGTCTGAAGATGCCAGCATTGAGCAGACAAACGAAGAGGATGATCAAGAATTCATTGATGCTAGCAGTTCAGACAATGGGACCAACCTACCTACAAGTATAATGAAACATATAGAAAATCAGTTTCAAGAAAGCCTCAAACTCTCTGCTTTTACGCTCGATGGTAAAGATATAAACATTAACGACTATCAATTAATTGTTTCCTACTTCTTAAAAGACACTAGTGCACTCACTTTACAAAGTGCCGAAAAATTCAGCAATGAATTATCAACCAAGTCTTCGAAATGCATTCGACAAACTTATTCTGGTGACAAGAAAACCCTCCTCCTTTATCTATATACTACTCGGCTAGACTTAGTTTATACGGAACTGGAAGATGCGTGGATTAAAATGTATCTAAATTCCGTCGCGCTTGAAGCACAAACTTCGAAAGAAAAAAGGTGTGAATCAGATGAAGACAGAAATCGTCACCCGAAAGAGAAGCAACAGTATGTAGCATCGGTTTTGAGTTGGATCATAATGTATACCAATTTGCGAAACATTTTTGAAACGATGCTAACCAAAACGATTTTAGAGCTTGATGATATCGTTAGCTTCTATGCAAAAACGAGACAAGCAATACCAACAAACGTCGAAAACAGCGAAGCCTTTACTCTGAACGAAGAAACGATACACAAAATCTTCAACTCTCCATACTTTCTCCTACTAGACAACACAAGCCAGCAAGATCTTATATTTCTTACTGGGAACACTCCCGACCAAAGACTAAACATTAACCTTTCTCAAGCAGAACAAAAGAGCCTCCAGTACAAGAAAACACAGAAAGAAGAGAACCATTTCTACGACTACGCTACCAGAGATGAGCGAATTAATGACAAAATCCGAAGAGCCTATATAACGCCTCTCATAAATCAACGCGTCGATATCATATTATCACTATCCCCCCTAGTGAAAGAAGCACTACAATGGGCTGACCTGCTCTCAGAGAAAAAGATTACAGAGGCTCTAGAAAGTTTAAAATACTCTAAGTACATATACAACAAACACTTATTTTCACACTTCGACCTCAAGGAGGGGTTGTATAGACCCCCAGAAAACACAGACAATAGTGTCGGAGTCACTCTCATGCGTTCCTTCTATTGCACACATCAAAGAACATGGGAAAAAATCGCAAAGAGTTTCAACATAAATCACAACGAAGAAAGCTACATACTTGGATATATTCACTATTTAACCAAAAGATTCATGGATCAAGACGTAAACCTTCAAGCTTTGTTATTAGAAATTCAAAAAGAAGCATCATTAAATTTCGGTGCCGAACATCAATTTGTAAACAGTGCTATCATCCTTTACCGCCGTTACACCCGAAGATATCCAGATCCAATATTCTTTCGCGTCCTTGTGTTCTGTAACAAACTTAATTTCAAGACTACCAGAAGAAAGCTAGACTATCTTTTATCCATTGAGATTAAAGATGAAAATCACAGGTGCTTTAAAACATGGGATGAACTCGCGGATCTTTTTCACAAATCGCTTTGCATATTAGATAAAATAAGAAAGAAAAAACTTGATTATCCAGACGAACCTCTCGACCTTAGTCTATTCTTATACGCCGGACAAAAAGACACCTACGAAAGAGTTAAAAAGCAAGATTAAACTGATAACTGTCGTTTCTTTAACCACCTCTAAACCCTAGAACACCCGTCCTTCAATACCCTTCATCCTCGCGCACAATCAACCCTGCGCACATAAGATCTTATCGTGCGACTATATCTTTCAGTCGTAAACATGAATAAACAAATACAAAAATCCCTAACCACCTGCAATCAATGCAACCCAAATCTGAAATCTCAAACTGGCTGACACAGCACAACCAGTGAGATTCAAAACCGGATCACAGATCACATTAATCGATATAATCTTGACTCACTTTCGAGAAACACTGGATTAAGCAAAGTTGTTATAGAGAAAGTCCTAAATGAGCCGAGCGCAGAATTTCGTTTCTCAACCCTTGATCGACTCTACCGCTATTTTGAAATAGAGAGAGATGAGTATTTCAAAAGTCATTTAAAAAAGTGGAATCCACCAACACAGTCTGCTCTCGGATCTCTTTTTCGAGCAAAACGGGTGGAAGCTCACTTTGCCGTTCATGATCTTGCAAGAACACTCAAAATTAACGAACGCACCATACGAAGAATTGAAGCAGGTGATATCACCCATCAATACGAAACGGTTACTCGGAATGACCTTCTGGATGTGCTTCAATTTTGCGAGAAAGAGAAACAAGCAGTCAGGAATGTGATAGATGGTCTACGAAACTTCTCTGACCACCTAAACGAACAGTTGGAACCGATTCTCACGTCTCTCATGGATCTTTGGCACTTATTACAACCTTATGAATGAGAACGGCTTGGATCGCTCTATTTGCCCGTTGAATTGCTTCGTTAAGGCAAATAGTCACTCCCATCCAAACCATGAAAATGATCGATCCAAGCCGCATACCGGTTGTACTTTTTTATAAAATGGTCCACCAATCGTAAATAATCCATATCTCGCCCCTGACTAATCAAGTACAGGGGCGAGATGCTAGTGGTTCGAACTTCTCATTTTTCGTTCACAAAAATAGGTCCATCAAATATCAACTGGAGCAACATTGTCTTTTGGTCACAAGTTCCTTCTTTCCAGATTGTAAAGGTATCTGTGACGATAGCGCATATGTTTTCAATGGCGGTTCGAACTGTTTCTTGGGTAACTGGAACAATTTGGATCACCAGTTGTTTCTTTTGCTTCTCAAGAGCATAGATTCTTTCTTCATACTTTGAAATGATTTCCTGTGATTTTGCTTCACCAATCCTATCAAGGTATTGATCGACCTTTTTATCTATTCCTTTCCTCAAGTTTTCTACTTCTCTATTTTGCACCTTCATTTCACTCACTTTTTTTTCAAATTCTTCGATCAGTATGTCAGCGAAGTGAATCAAATGACCTTCACTGGGTATAATGTTTTGAAGCAGATTTTCAAAGTTACCATGTACAAGAGATCGTGAAAGTGATTTTCAATACCTTGGTGAGGGCTTTCTAAATTTGTAGTATGCATATCTTGCAGACCGTCCTTTACTCCAAGCTCAGGTGAGCTTGGTTTGGGTCTGATCACAAGTAAGTAAACCACGCAACGGAAAGTCATCACTTCTACTCACTCTCACAAGGCGCTGGGTAGATCGATCATCAAGTTTTTTTTGAATCATTGAATACGTCTGCTCAGAAATGATAGCTTGATGTTTTCCTTTTCTTCGAATTATTCACCATGGTTCGTATTCAATCATTCAATGATATATTGGATTATGAAGCATTCGATGCACTGTGGAATGGTTGATATTTGCTCATCGTCGACCTTTCAAGCCTTTTGCTTGAAAGAAACGACAGAGTTCGTTAATGCTCTGTAATGATCCACTGGCAAACTTTTCTAATCATTCCTTTATCATGTAAATAGACTCTGGTTCAGGTGTCAGCACTTTTCCTCCAGAGGTTGCTTTCTGATACCGATATCCAAGAGGACGGTCAAAACACCAGAATCCTTGCTCAAGTCGAGCTTTCATTTTCTGACACACCTGTCGACGATTCTGTTTTCTCTCAAGCTCATTTTGTGCCGCGATAATTGTTTCGATGAACTCGCCCTCAGGTGTGTCATCAAATTTGAAGTTCGGTGACATCACGTCACAACTTCTCGCTCGTAGTTCTTGACGAAGTTCTAGGTGGAAACGCGTGTTTCTGGCAAACCTTTTGAGATCATCAAATACCAAGACATACTGCTTCTCAGGATAAAAATCGATATAGTTAAGTACTCGTTTCATATCTGGACGTTCATCACTTCCTCAGGAGATCACTTCACTGTTGAATACCTTTTCAACCGGAAGGTTATTTTGAGAAGCAAACTCTCGGCACCGTTTTTCTTGAGAAGAAAGTCACGAACCCTCACGTTTCTGACGCTCCGATGATACTCGACAATAGATGATGGCATACTTCATAAATTCAAGCGTTAGCGAGTAAAAGATTTCTCCTCATTATACGTATCAGGAAGAAATGGCAAATTTCTTAGGATCTGAATTTTGATTTCCCCTCATTTGGTGGTCAGACCGCTTCATCATCATTCACATTATTTCAGCTCAAGCTCTTGTGGGTATCCTGCATCCAAGCGCGATCTACACAGATCCGCGCAAGGCGGCGCAGGCAGGTGTGAACCTCCTGCGCTTGTTGCTTGGAAAGGAACGAAAACGACAGTTGGGTATCCTCGACGCTTACACGGTTCTTTTTCATGGAAATTTGGTTAGGTCAGTAATTGGCTTGGCCGCCCGTCTGCCCGATACCAGCTTCGAATAGGATCAAGCTTCACTTCATCAACGAGGCCAAAGAGAACATAATCGTGCCATACCTCGGGAACCAAAGTTTTGAACCGTCTCATCACCGATTTTGCAAGCCCGGCTTGCTCAAAGAGGAACAAAATTTTGTATGGCTGTGCAAGGTTGTATTTTTCTGGCAGGAGGCCCAAGCCCATCACATCAAGATGACGAATGAGCTGCTGCATGTTTTTTCAAGCGTCCTTGCCCCTTGCCAATTCCAATGTGAACAAATGGGCTGTTCCTTCTCATCACTCCTGCGCCAGTCTTCATGCGGCCGTTGCCGAAAAACGTTGAGGGCTGATCTTGCTTCACCCACCCGTCATTGACTTTCTTTGGTTTTGTCGACCTTTTCTCAAAAACAACGGCAAACTTCAGCGAATAGAACTGAGTATCGAGCCTGATTCGGCAAATTCCAAAGATCGCCGATCCTTGATAATGAAGTTAACGTCGGGGATGATACGCTTGTTTTTTGAGATCTTAACTCGTGTTTTGTTTGCCAATCGAGGCTGACAGGGGTCGAAGCTGCGGTTCGCGCCTGTGGTCTCAAAATATCGATCAAACAAGGCCAGCGACAATGGTTCATGTATACGGTTATGGCTTTGGCTTCCATTCTGCTCTCGAATCCATTTCACGAGACTTAGGTGGAAATCGACAACCTGTTTTCGGTGGGAGTAATCCTGACTAAAACCCACGTTGCTTTTTGGAAATGGGATGGTTTCCCGTGGCTGTCCGGTGAGATGAGCAATGAAGGTTGCTCACTGCTCGCTCAAGCAGTAGAAGGTTTCCCGACGTGGAACCCCATCAAAGCGAATTGCACGGATAAGGTTTTGGTCTTCAAGTTTGCACAATTGATGGTTCAGACTTCTCGCACTCGTGGTTACTCCAAGGTTTCGTAGCTGACTGTTGGTCATGTACATAAACACCGCCAAGGCCTCAAGTACCCGTGTTCACATGGGTGTCGCACCTCGGTTCTGGTGAGCAATGTTCGAATCAATACCTCAAGCTCATCCCCATTTTGATCACTTCGCGCCGGTTGCGTCGGTGTTTGCATAAGCGCCGGCAGCGAGCCTGCTTTTACCCATTCGATTTCCGGTATCGGTTCCGTGGGTATCCGCTCATGGTTTGGTCGAGGGTTTTTGAGGGTATCTGATCTTCCTACTGGTCTTGATGTTGCGGCAGTCATTGGCATCGGCATTGAAATTTGGCCCCGTCTTCTCCTTGGCAATGCTTGAGGCTTTCGGCTCATCTGGAAGGCCTGAGGTTGTGCAAAGACATGTACCTTTGGTTCCCTTGAGCGGGGTTCTTTTAAAAAGGTTTTTCATGGGTTGGTTGGTCAATTGATAAGGGGTGGTCTTGCGACCGTTGAGTGCGCAATACTCAGATTTGGAATTTCGCTACTCTTGGTAGCTGTTTAGCTTCTCGGGACTCTCACCGTCCTGAGGGTATCGGGGACCTTGAGGTTTTCGTTCTACGGCCGGAGAGGTTGAGAATAGCTCCGTTTGAATCGATCCCGGATGAATCCCGATCTCCGGCTGCTTGGTATGTTGATATGCAGGGGCTACTTGCCTTGCCTTGGTTGTGGCCTGATCCATATCGAATCTCTGTTTTTGAGTCCTTGGTGGTTCCGGCTCCATGTAGAACAGCGATAGTTGTTTGCCCCTGATCTGGTTCCACTTCTCAGCACTTACGGACTGTCGATCACCAACAAAGCGCTTTGGAATCGTGAAACGGCAGTTCTTACCCCTGCTCACGGTGAAAAACGATCAAGGCTTGAGTTTTGGCATGGGTTCCTTCAACGGCAGAAAGTGAGGGGTCAAGGCTTCCTTGTTCGTTCGGGCTTGGCCTCCAAGAATTTTTACTGCCGTATTGGTCAGTACGGTGTTTTTCATCTGCGGGGTCATTCCTTGCCCAAGGTATTGCTGACAAAGCGTCATATGCAGACCATACTTTCTCGCTTCACTCAAAATCAGGTTGATGTCCTTGGAAAGCATGGTGTGGCATTCATCAACGATGAGATGAACCGGTTTTCGCCACTTTTGGGGCTGCCGGTGACGGGCAAATACGGTTCCAGCAATCAAGGCGACAAGGAGCTTTCCAACTGACTCGGAAGTTTGCGCACCCAACCGTCATTTTCTGAGGTTCACGATGATCTTTTTTCCGCCGTTAAGCGCTTTTGGGATGCTCAGAGTACTTCTTGATGAAGCGGCAAGCTTGGCAAACCATCCGATGTTGAGAAGGTATTGGCACTTAGTGGCTATAGAATACCGGGTGTACTGGTAGGTTTCCCGATCAAAAAGATCCCTGAAAAAGTAACGATGAGCCGGATTTTCAAGATTCATCCCCGCCAAGAGTAGGTCGTCATTTCGGTGGTCGAACATGAACCGTTGCAAATCAAAAAATGAGGAACCCGGGCGACCGAGCAATACGGAAATACAGGGAACAAGGAGTGCTTCCATCTGCAAGGACAGGTGAGCCGAATCCTTGAGCATGGAAGTGAATGCGCTTGCAAGAAAGCCCGCATACACGTCTTTTTCATTTGATTGAAGTCGGAGACCACCGAGATCGAACGGATTAATGCAAAAGTGCCGTTCCAAACCTGGGCTTTGGTTTCTGACCCCTGCATCGAGCGAGGGATCAAGGATGATAAGATCATTGCGGTTGGCAACGGCTTTTTTCTTCATGAGTTCGGATGCAAGATCACCGTGGGGGTCTAGAAGAACCAAAGATCATCGATTCTTTCTTCCGGCATGAAAACGCTCTAGGCATAGATACTTTAAAAGCTCGGACTTGCCGCTTCATGATTCTCAAACGATGTAGGTGTGTTTCTGTCTTTCTGAAACAGGAATTGTTCGAGAAAAACGGTATCTAGAGGCTATATTCCCCATGAGAGGAATCAAATCAGACGTCTTGAGATTGACGTTTGTGATTGACGATGAATTTCATCAGGTAAGTAGATGGGTAATCATATGGATGAGGGTTATGTTTAGAAGGTCTAGATGTTCCTTTGACAGGAAGAAAAGAAAGCAATTTTTCTGTTCCCTGTCTTCATCTCTCACGGATTGCATCTATTCACGGTAGACAGGTGTCTTTGGTTGTCACTTGAATGCTCGATTGACGGTGGATGAGGTTTTTGATGATTGGGAGTTTTGCTTTCATTGTTCTATCAGCAACGCCTTGGACAATACCACTATTTAACGACGGGCTTCAGAACAGAGAGCCAAGAATGTGGCCTTTTTCCATTCAACAATTATATACTTCATTTCAATCATCATAATTCGTGGCGCACCTAGTCTTGATCGCTCACTCTCATGAAGCCAATCGCGCATGCAGTTGTTTCAGTCAATAAGCAACCTTGGTCTTCAAAGCTCTAAATCTACAAATTCGATATCATTAACCTATGGAACTCTATGACGCATTCCACCTCCGCTCTTTCTCTGATACGTCCTTGTCATCCACACGTTTTTCAAAGGAGATGGGACCGGCGATGGTGTGAAACTCAAACACATCAATGTGGACTTGTTCATCTTCGAGGTTGCGGTAGTGATAGATAGTTCCGTGTCCGGTGGATGAATCTGATTCTGAGAAGTGAGCAAACATCCCATAACTGTTTGATTCCACAAGATCATCGAAATCAAGCTCGTGTTCATCCATAAAGGACTCAAGATCATTGATTACCGAACTTACACGTTCTCTTCAGAGTTGACAGACAACATTGGTTGAGTAGGTGCGAATCGCAGATCGAATATCTCCAATTTCAACGACTTCTCCCGAATCATCAAGGTGGTGTTCAATGGCGGATAGTTGGTCATGCAATCAGAGTTCATACACAAGGGATTCATCACATTCAGAATCAAAGGTATCCACAATATCTGAAAGGTCTTCAAGGCATGAGAATCAACCGTCCTTCATCTCATAGACAATTCGTTCCAAACATCCACTCAAGTAGCTTTGGATACACGATTCCAGACCGAATTCTAGGTGTTCTTGAATTTGCACCGTTGGACTGCCGGGCAAGGGTGTGGGTGGTGGCGGAAAGGCGTAGGACTCCGAATTCGTCGCGCTCTGGTCTATTTCGTTCAGTACATTCACCGCGTCGTCGGCGACGCGATCAAGCAGGGAGCCGACCTCGGTCCCATCACTACCGGTCATCCGTTGACCACGTTCTCACTCTCTTTTCTCAAAGGATTCCATGTTCCCACTCTCGCTTCCAAAAATTTCATGATTGCTCATGGCTGTTGATTAGGAATAAGCGAGAGAATTGGTACCCGAATTCAAATAATCATCTAGGACAAATACAAATGTCCAAGATAATAAATGTGTTCATCCTCCATGTGGTAACAAAGCCAAATCAAAGATCATTTTTTCAGCTTTTCCTTGAATTCTTAAATTTTCTTCCCATTGAAAGCGATGACTTTTCTTGTATACTTCCATCATCTTTAAGTTATCACCTTTTCTATGCCTAATCAATACTTGCTCATTAAAGATCTTCCCGATGACTACGTTCCAAAAAAGTCCGAAATCTCGTACAAAGACTTCATAGAGAAGATTGGAAATCACTTCGAATCAAGCCTTCATGACTTTGAAAGCGATCATAATTTTGAACCAATACTTCACAAGATGGAAGAAGACGCCAAACAAAAGTCGCCCAAGCTTCATTGGGAACTCATATCGTACAAGGCAAAAAAGAAAATCATCGAAGACCTGTTTGGTGAAAGGTTCTAATTGCCTCACCTATCACTTACTTCTCTTCCTTGAGCCTTAAATTGAATTTTTCTCCATTTTCGATACTCATTGCTCGGCATACTTACCGACCCATTTTCTTCAAACCAACAACGGAGAGCGTCACTCATCTTAGCGCCATGGATATTGGTTCCTTCAATTGTAGTAAATGGATTCTTAATTATTACATTCGTAAGATCAGCGTTTTCAAGATTTACGTAATCAAAACGAACATTTTCAAAACTAGCGTGAGAAAAGTCTGCCATCTCAAAGTCTGCTCCACGAAGGTTGGCACTTAGAAAGAAGGAATTTCGAAAGTCGCCCCCAAAACCATTTGCGTTTTGAAATTTCGTTTTATCAAACAAACACTTGTGTGCCTTAACAAAACGAAGATCTGCTTTGGAGAACTTAAAGAGAGGGTAAAAACCACCTCTGCAAAATTTGCGAATGTACTCATTATCTATGTTCTTTGCATTACCCCTCCTTTTTCCTTTTTGAATATCCTCATGCATTGCCTGATTACAATAAGTCATCAATGAAGCATTTGAAATATCAAGCTTAGACCACGGGTCCAACTTCTCTACAAAGAATCCCCCACAAAGCATGGCCAATATGATTGGTACAGGGGTTAAAACAATAAAGCTTAACCACCGTTTTTCTCCAATTTTATCTACTAATAAGCGTAAGAATTTCTCCGGCCATCTTTTCCACCATTTCTTGTATGTTAAAATTATCTTCTTTTTGGGTGCAAGCTTCAACACCTTCGCCATTTCTAGGGGAATCAAAATAAATGAATAAAGGCTAACAGCTAAACAGGGTGCCCCAATTAAAAACTTCCACTCATTTAGAAGGAATCCTATTTGAAAACCTAGCGCTACCAATGCACTGAAAACAAAGAAGGGAATGAAAAATATCGAAAGTACCCCGTACACCCACCCACTGGAAAACAAAAGACTATCACTGCTTGTAAAGATATTATTTAACCAAACAGGTTCAAGAGAAAAAAGTATCCTGTTTCGCATATCCCCATGAACGTCTAAATGATTATCCATCACATCTTGAACTCTTTGTAAATACTGATACAACCGAAAAGACACAAAAAAGTAAACGAGGGGAAATATCCAGTACAAGTTGTACAAAACAGTTTTCATCTTCATCGAAATCCCAAGTAATGGAATAGTTATTCCTGATGCTTGGGTACCAACAAGCTCAGCATCTTCAATTGAGAAGAAGCACACAATACTAAAAACCATAAAGAAATAGAAAAATGTCTTTGCTCTTTTGTATTCCAGTGCAGACGGATTCAACATAGAAGCGGCTAATTCGTATTTATTCACGCACAATCCTTTTCGCCCAAAAGGGTTACCTCGGCAGGACTGGCAACGAGCACCACGAGCATTGTATTTTTGAGTTCTCGACTATTACAGGCGGGTAACAGCAAAAAAAGAGCCAAGCCATGATTTTCCATTCCAACGCAAGCTTCAATAGCCGTCAACCCAGACGGTAAGTTCAATAATTCAAAAAGGTTTACAAGATCCCTCACAGTCCACATCTACCAAAGTTCGAGTCGTGTTTTCAGACTTTTCTTTTGTCACCAAAAGAGGTCATACAAAACGGCCCGACCCTCATTCTTGATCAGCAGATCTACTCGAACAAGAACGAGAGCCGGGCACAAATGATTTTCAACGGTATTTTCTTTTGAAATTACGCCTATTCAACAGCCAAAACCTAACGTTGGCTTTCAAGGCTTATCTGGGTGGTATAGGCCGTCCGTCTTTTTGGCTTGCCAGGATAGAGAGGATTGCCAACCTGGGGGCCAGCAGGAAGCTTGGCAGTTCAGCTCCTCTCAACCGCAGATCGTTTCAGTGATCTTCGGTGTTCACGTAGCCCAAGTCCAAAACCGTGATTCTGCCGTCACCGTCAGCGTCAAACGCGGAGTTTTCAGATCGCCATTCACTTCCAAGAAGCAAAAGGTCGTCTAGATTGTTCAGACCATCGCCATTCGGATCGATGAGATTACCGTTACCTGAGGAAATAATCGTTACAGCCGCATGAGCCTCGTTCTGATTCCCGTCTTGGGTAACGAGGGTGAAAATGGTTGTCTGGGTGAGCCTTGGTTGTATTTGGATGGCCCCAGAATCGCCAATGACCTGTTGGTCCTGGTCTTGCCAGGAAAAGATATAGGGTTCTACTCCACATTCGGGGATAGCCGTAATCGTCATAGGATTGATTCCCTGAATCTGTATTTCAGGACTGGTGGTAACGGAGAAGGAACAGATTGTATTTGAGCAGGTCTGCCGGGAAAGAACGGATTCAAAATGATTGTTGGTTCCTGCCGTCAACATGGTTTGGGCATTCTCGGTTTGAATGACAGCAAGCGAACCATAATAGGCATTTGGGATTTCTTTGACCGTCCATTCAATGCCATCGGTGGATTTGGTAATGATCCCTAGAAATCCTCCATTGATTTCGTCGAGAATTACTCCAGCAGCGATGAACTCAGAACCGGTGAAGGTGATATCAATGAAGGTGCCATTGTTTCGATTTTGTTCTGTCCAGTTGGTTCCGTCGGTGCTTTGAAGGATGGTGGCTTCTTGGCGATTGATTAACCCACAAAGATACAAGCCGGAAGTTGAATCAAAGGCAATGGGTGTGACGGAACCACTGGATGGTTCAATTGTCCAGTTGGTTCCATCTTCACTCCATGCGAGGTGGGGTCCGTTATGTGGATGTCCGCCCTGTCCGTAAAACCTTCCGTTGATGAATTGAAGATGGGTGAGATTCGAAAGCTCCTCACCAAAAGGGGTTTCTATCCAATCCAATCCATTCTGGCTCACGAACACATATGGAATATTGTTGGGCAGGTCATGGAGGACCCCTGTGGCGATCCAGACATCATTCCCTGAATCATCCAGACCATGGATCACTGACAGGATTTCTCCGGCATTATCAGGAGCAGTGGAGGGAATGAGGATTATTTCCGTCCAGTTCTCAAAGTCCGTGCTCACAAAGACTGACCCGCTTTCGAACGTTTGCTCTGGACCATTCCTTCCGTACAGGACGTATAACGGCGAATGAGAAGAAGTGGCGCCGGGCTCCTTGTTGGTGGCAATGCCATTGAAGAGTTGGATACCGCCGAAATCATGACTTCTGAACTCCTGGCCATCATGGCTTGTGAAAAACAATCCATCATAGCCACCAATCAAGAAATGGGACTGATTGTCTTTCGTGAATGTCTGGACCCGATTCAAGGTTACGTCTGATTGCAAATCGACCACCTGAACGTCATCACATTGGAAATCCTGAGCAGTGGTCAGGACTGCGGAGTTCACACAGATCGCAAAGATGATGATTCGGACTGAGAGAAAGTGCCGGGCGGGCAAGTAGCTGATCGGGAAAGAAAAGAAGGTCGGCATCTTGGGAACCTCGTGATGTGGAGTGTGAAGAAGGTCGGGCATCGGTTGATGCCCTCGTCTTGATCATTCAAACCAAGCTCTTTGGGTTGGGTAGCTGTTCTTGGTTGACGAGCGACTAACCTGCTCGCTATTTGCTTGTAATCCACTCGATTGATTGTCTTTATGGCCTTGATTTGAGCCGGTTTTTACTTACGATAATCACCATTATCGAAACCAATTCATGAACACCTGACAAACAAGCCGGTTAGACCCAATCCCAGGAGGAAGCTGTGGTAAAAAAAAGGGCGTTAGCTCCAAATCGGAATCAAAGGTAGCCAACGGACGTCTTGAACTTCATTCAAGGGTCAAGCCTCGCGAAACGATGGGGACAGTAGTCAGCAGCGCCAGCACTGCTAACAGAAAGTCACGAGCCAGTATGAGCACCATGCTTGAACGATTCTTGGAAACAATGCCGTCTCCGAACACAAAAATCGCCTATCGCAAGGACGTGGGAGATTTTCTTAAGCGGTTCGATATCGAAATCACATACAACGACTTCTATCGGCTGTCCATGCCCAGCATTTCTGATCAGGTCGCAAAGTATCTCATTGCGATCAAGAAAGTTGACGAGCACACCGGCCGCGTGCTCAATGTCCAGACATACAACCGCAAGCGGAATGCGCTCTCATCGTTCTTCTCATACCTGACCGACTGGCACAATTTTCCAAAAAATCCCGTTCGGATCTTCAAGCCATTACCAACACGGAAAAAGAGTAATACACAGGCACTTACTGGAGCAGAAGTCCGCCAAATCCTTGCTTATCTCAAGAGCAACTGGGACGAAAAGCAAAACGAAACGGAATTTCGGGACTACCTGATTGTTCTGTTTTTGGCTCATTACGCCCTCAGGCGTAGTGAATTGGTCTCGCTTCGATGGGAGGACTTCAAACCCAATGAAGGCAAGTTTGAGGTCATTCAAAAGGGTCACCAGCCAAGGGAAAAAACACTTTTGCCTGCTCACTGGCAACTGCTTTGTGAGTTTCGAGACCAGTTTGATCAAACCGGCAAGAGTCCCTATGTTTTCCATGCGATCAAGCCGAACAGGAAGACAAAGCTATACCAACCACTGACAGTGGTTTACGTGTTCCAAGTCGTAAAAGCAGTTGTAGAAAGCATCGTCCCACACAAGCACATTACGCCACACTCCTTCCGAGGAACTTTCATCGGCCTTGCCCTGGATGCCGGGATTGATCCTGCGAAAATTGCCCATGATACCGGTCATTCTTCGGTGAAAATGGTGTATTATTATGATCCCAGGGATCACAGGGAAGATACGGCGATTGAGGGTGTCGCAAAGCAGTTCTATTGTATTTTTCGGTAACCTCAGTCACTATGCCATGTAATGTTTTTCAAGAAACAATAACGGTTAATGGCGTCAAAAAGAACACGAAAGAAGAGAGAGAAAATTGAGTAATAACAGAAGATACGACATTGCAATAATAATAGCTCTCAGCGAGGAGTTTGATGAGTTACACAGTCAAGTAAAATCTAGTACTGTTGTTGTCGAAGGTGAATACTTTTACAGCTTTGAGAAAAGCGGCTACTCTTGCATAGTTTCTCTAGTCAAGGAAATGGGACCAACTCCAACCGCCTTAATGGCAGAAAAAATTCTCAGTAATTTTGAACCGAAAAATATTGTTAACATTGGAATTGCTGCTGGTGCTGACAGTGATTTGAAGCTGGGAGACGTAGTTGTAGCAAAAGTCGTCGATTCATACATGGAAAACACAAAAGCAATTTCGAAGGATGATGAATCATCTCTGTTTTTGCACGCTGGTGAACAATTCAGGTTAACAAAGAGTGTATTAAATCACATTGAAAACTTAAGATATTCTTTCAGAGATTTATATATAAAATGGGAGAAACAGTGCCAGACCAGATGTTTCCAAAACTCAAGCGAGAGCAAAGAGGAAGAATGTAAACCAAAGGTAATGTTTGGCCCGATAGCCTCCGGTTCAATAGTCTCAGCCTCTAAAATCTTCACATCTTGGATTATAGAGAAAAACAGAAAGTTTTTGGCTATAGAAATGGAAAGTGGAGGATTGCGCCAAGCGTGTGAACGCGGCGATACTGACATTCTGATTATTAAAGCTATCTCTGATATGGGGGACGAGAACAAAAAAGCACTAGACAATCATAATAATGGATCATACCGAAAACTCGCTATGCAAAATGCTGTTGCGTTTTTCTTTACAATATTGGAATCAGGCGTCTTAAACCGACTTGATATAGATGAAAAACCAGGTACATCAAACCAAGAACAAGCTGCAACTCGTGAGATTTTCGTAACAGGAAACGGAACAGGTTCTATCATCAATCAAAACGGTTCTGGAACTGCACTTGAGATTCAAAACAAAGGCTCTGGTCCTGGAGAAAGAATCGTGGTTCAAGATTCGGGGATCGGAGAAGTAATTAATAGTTCTGGCCCAGGGACCGCAAAGAAAATAAGTTCAGGATCGACAGGATCCGAAATCAAGGTTGAGGTTTCACAGCCAGTGAATACCGTAGTAGGAATGAATGTGGAATCAACTTCTGCTGTCTGTAAACGGTGCGGCCACACCTTTCTTTTTAACAGGATAATCCAGGGGTTTGCAGGAACAAACCTTCCAAACTTAATTATCGAGTGTCCAAAATGCAAGGCCAAATGGCAACAATCTACCTAGCATAGGGATTGGTCTCTATCCTCTTGCCCCCAAAATACCAATATGCTACCCTGAAAATCCACCTACTTACGATAATGGTGATTATCGTAAGTAAACCAAGCCTGAGTGAAGCATAGTCTCTTACATTGAGAAATGTCAAATAGAAGCAATATTTTTCTCTGAGGCCCTGGTTTTGGGGCTTAAACGAACCAGCGCCTTTTGCTTCATTTCTGGACTTATGAAGCGGCTTACATCACACAACGATTCGTCAACAGGGCCACCCAAAAGCACCTGACTAATGGTTTAAACCGAAAGTCCAAGCTACCCCAAGAAAACGCAAAAAATCACCAACAGGCACTCCTGCGGGAGACTTTGGGACGCGTGTCTAACCGCTAGGCTTTCAATTTCTGACAGAGAAAGATTCGGTATCAAATGGGCGCTTCATTCAAACTGGCAAGCCCTCAATTTTATGGTTTAGCATCCAGCAGGTCTCAAGTCAAACAACTTGAATTATTGATTTTATCTGTAAATTACGTACTGATAATTGCGATTATGAGTACCAACCCTATGACCACAACAGGAGGAAACCACCTTCCACAGACCCATGGAAGAACCCATGGGAAGAAAAAGAGCACAGCTCGACTCTCAACTCTACTCGAACGATTCCTCGCCACCAAGACCGCACGAAATACACGGTCCACCTATCGTCATGACCTGAGCGTGTTTTTGAAGTTGGTTGAGCGTCGGATCAATCGAGCAGAGAAGAAGTCGGACTTGACCTCAAGCGGCAGTGTTTCAAAACCAAGTCCCAACTCCTCAGAAATGGGAATTCTTGCCTACCCAACCTTCACAAGGATCACACCAGCCACCATAGCAACCATCATTCGTTCCTACCTTGATGATGCAAAGAAGACAGAACCGCAACGTGGGTACGTATTGAACCCGGCAACCATCAATCGAAAAATATCGGCGTTGTCATCCTTCTTTGATTTCTTGGTGACGTGGTATGGATACCCCAAAAATCCAATGGTTCACTTTGAGAGATGCCGGGTTCACCAGAAAAGCACCACGGACACCTTGACCGCCGAGGAAGTAAGCCGTTTGCTTCATCACCTGGAATCCATGATATATGAGCAGGCTTCGTTTTTGACTTTTCGAAACTTCATCATCTTTCGGCTACTCTACCGATACGCCCTTCGGCGATCTGAGCTTGTTTCACTCAGGTGGGAACACTTCCACCCGCAAAAGGGGTGGTTCTCAGTCATTCAGAAAGGGAATGATCCAATCATCAAACCGTTGCGGGATGATGATTGGGAAATCCTGCAACGATTTCGGTTGATTCAGGATGAACACATCAACCCATGGGTGAAGCCATATCGGAATCGGAAGCACGCTGAGAATTTGTTTCCATTTCTGTTTCATGCGGTGCGGCCGAATCGGCGAACAGGACGTTTTGAGCCGTTGACTCCGTCATCTGTGTACAAGCTGGTTTGCGGCATTGCTGGGAAGTTGTTTCCAGAAAAGCACATCACGCCACACTCGTTTAGAGGATCGTTCGTTGGGGCGGCGTTGAATCAGAAAATTGAGCCGGGGGAAATAGCGAATGGGACTGGGCACAAGTCCATTCGGATGGTCTATTACTACGACAAAAGGGACCCACTAGAAAACAACGCTATTGCAAAGTTAGATCATTCAACTGCTTGATATACATAGGGTTTAGCGTTGGTTGCCTTGGTAATTCACCATAATCGCAATTATGAGCACCAACACCCAAGAGAAAAATACCAACGATCACGTTTTGTTCGATGATCGCCAAATGAGGTTACCGCGCAACAAAGAACAGTGCGCTACGAATTTCAAACTCACGGTGATCAGCTCACCTGAGCAAGGTTCTGGGTTTGGGTTGTGGATTGGACGGAGCACGAACAAGTTGAACCGGCAAAGCTGGATTCAGCAACGCGAGCCACTTGCAAAGCTGCCAAATGAGAAGCGGCGGCATTCTTCCATCTTTTTCCGGTCCACCCGCGCATGGGAGCTTGTCCGGTGATGGGATGACTGACTGGTCCATCGCCTTCGGTTGGAAAGTCATGGTTCTTCGCAAACCGGGCAAGGCTGTGACGCACCCGGATTCGGAAGGTTTTGGTTTCGGTTGGACTGGATGGTGAAGCTTGCGCCCCACCGTCAGGAACCTTGAGAAGATGGGCGGCAACGATGGTTGCCGGACTGTAGATGAGGTCGTCTTGAAGGTGCTCAAGAAAATGAGCATGCTTCATTGGACGACCTACGGATCGTTTCATGAGGAATCCTCCTTGGAAGATGTGTGATCGCTGTATTCGCGAATCACCCATTTACGTTAAGCGAACTTCGGGTTTTAAACAAGATTTTCATCGAGAAGGAGGATAGATAGCTTTGGCTAAAGGTCATTTGTTGAAAGGATAAATGGAACAGAGGTTTGGTTGTTAAGCAGGTGTTTTAAGTAGTTTTGGCGTGTTTTTTCCAAGGTAGCACAGAAAGCGCCTTCAATTTTGGTTGCATGTTCTACAGGTAAGATTGGGCTGATTTGTTCGCGTCTTCGGGAAAATGTTCTATACGAGCTGTACTGCGCACTCCTTGTAGTTGGATCTAAACAGAAAAACCGAATACATTTTTCAAAAAACCAATCCTTATGAGAGGGGGCATTAACCCAAGAAGAATTCACGTTTTTATCGCTCGGAGAGCCAAGCAATGGATTCCTGATTTTTGGGAGGCTCAGGCATCTAAGGAGCGTGAATTTCCAACTTTGGGGTGGGTTCTGAAATGATCCTCCGCCTCGTCCAGCATCTTCAGCGACGACATCGAAGGTGACTCCATAATCACCGAAGGCGAGCAAGGAATTGTTATCTGTCAGTGTAATCTGGAGCACTTCCGCAACAACTTGACACGGGACCTGAAACAGATTAGTCTTGTGAGGGAAATCATTTGAAATCTAGCATTAAGCCATGCTTAGTGCTCAGGATAACCTTTTCGTTAAATAAGTTTAAAAAAAGCTCTTCCTGACTCAAAAAGGGAAGTCGATTAGAGGGTTGGATTATGAAGTTTAAATATAGAGAAAGTTTTTGTCAAATCAACCCATGCCCTCCTACAGATGCTGCACCTGGAAATATTAAAGGATTTAGGTTTGTTTTTAAAGACCGTGACGCTTCTGAAAATTTTCTTCCTGTAGGTATAATAGACCCAAGTAGAGCTAAACCAAAGCTTTTCGAAGCTAACCCTTCCTTTTCTTGCTCTTTATTTGCACTGTCTTTCTTTATCACCCAGGATCAAGCAAGAATACATTTTGAGAAGTTGGTTAAAAACAGAAAGTCACTAAGAAAAAAGTTAGGAGATTCTATTGCATCATTAGACATTAATGTAGTAGATGGTGTTGTCACAAAGCCAAATATAAAATCAGGGCATTTTGATTTCCATCCGATTGAAAATTGTTCTATTCATACACGCCAATCTATAGTTGAGGAGCTGATTTAGTGGAGCAGATATCCGGCCTTTCTCTTTCAAGATTTTCCTATTCTAATCTAAAAAAAGAGGCTGATCTTATTTATTTCGACGGCCCCATTCTAAGCTACTTTAAAAACAAAGCAGGGGAACGGTTTTTTTGTTGCTGGTGTGATGCTGATGACAAGATAAATCGCTGGGCGTTTTTTGGAGTTTCTTCGAAACAAGTTAAGAACTACTTGAACAAAAGCACTACTTTGTATGAAATAATGATGCACCCAGAAGGCGGGACGATAATAATCCTTGACACTGACGACACAAATGATTATAAAAAAATTCTCGTTGTGACTCCTAGTTCGTTGCCTGATCTTTATATACCAGACATAGATAGTTACTATGAATTCGAGCCTTTTATTGCCAATAATGCAACGTTTTCTATTGGTCTTGATGGTCAATGGAAACTTTCCGAGTTTGAAAAGGTTACAAGTGGCTTTAGCAGAAGCTTTGGTTTGATAACTGCACTGACACTAAGTAGTACTTTGGGTTTTTCTGCAAAAGCAAAGAAGATGTTTCAAGAAAAAAGCTTGTTCGGTGGCGGCAGCCATGCAAAATTATATAGTGATCTAGCTGTAGTTATTGATGAATTCAAATTACTACACTTGGAGTCTGTTCAATATGCATCTCCTGGTCAGATTGACTTAGCCATAGATCCTACAATCCAGCCTGTGATATTAAAAGTTCTATCCGAAGCGACAAAGAATCGAACCAGGCTAAAAGCCATTATGAAGGAGACGAATTCATTAATTCGGTTAATAAACAAGAGAAAACCAAAGGATTCGCACATCGTGCATACCGACGATACATGGCATAATAATTTCAAATCCTTGATTTTTTACTATTTGCCCAGCGATCTCTCTCAGGAAATGACATCTTTAACTAATCAATTAGCATCAAGCTTAGGTCTTTCAAACTGTAACGACATTTTTAATTATTCCCAGAGTCGATACGTTGAAATGCAGGCTTTTAGGGCGATCTTTCGCCATTTATCCCCCATTATTGAATACCGAGATAGAGGCTTGATCTCCGGGTTTGGTAATATCATATCTTGATCTACTGTCACCTTCTCGCGAACGCGACTAAGCCTCCTGTCAGTTAGTCAAGGTACTCCGGTAAAGGAGTTAGAACACCAGAACTGGGCCTAGAAGCATCGATAGTCTTCTTCATTGGTTAGAAATTGTGACAATGATTTTCATGTACGGTAGCCAAATACAGATGATTGAAAACAAACATCAATAAACTATCCAAAGACCCTCCTTCACCATTCTTCAAATGCTACCTTCTCCACTAAAAGATGCTGATCGGGACCAACCCGCGCAACATCAAGCTTGTAACACCAGGACTACTAAACTCGAACGGAGGGGGTCACCTACTCGCATCTTTGTGCAAGGAGTCAAACTAAAAAACTTTTTCATGGGCGAGGAAGGCCGAAATTGCATGACACCCAGGAAGGCCATACCGCGAGGTCCCACCAAGGCGCATGTCTAAAGATATTTATTCCGCTCATCTCCCTTTTTTCATCTTTTTCTTCCTCTTTCGTTTTTCCTTCAAAGCACCTCTCCTTTTCTTGCTCAACTTACTCTCCTTAGACTGCCTTAACTTCAAACGAATATCTTTTAGATTCTGTATAGCGGCACGGTACAAATGATTTTCGACACCTAAATCATTCTCCTGAATTGATATAGATTTCATTACGTATACTTCAGCTTGCGTGAACATTCCTCTTTGCTTCATTAAGGCTGCAAGATTATTATACACAGTTGCAACTAACTGATCATTTCTTATTAACTCTCTCTCGCTTGCACTTATTACTTTCTTATAATACCTCTCGGCTTCACCATACTCCTTCTTCTTCAAGTAAACACAACCCAGACTGTTATATCCTTTCACCGTGTCAACATGAAAAAAACCAAACAAATTTTCTCTTATTTCTATCGCTCTTCTCAAACACCTCTCTGCTTCTCCCAACTCGCCGGTTTCCGCCAATCCTCTAGCTAAATTCTCAAGAACATTCGCAATGTAAAAATTCTCTTCTCCATATGCGTTTTCATATCCCAACAAAGCTTTCTTAAAGAAAATCATAGCCGCGCCGTACTGCCCTTTAGATAACAAGACAATCCCAAGGTCATTCAGACTTTGGCATAAATCTGGATGACCTTCATCAAATAACTTCTCCCTAATACTAAACGCTTTCCTGAAATATCCTTCAGCTTTTGTGTAATCGCCGCATTCGAGGAATAAACTACCTAACTTAGCATAAGAGAGGGCTACTTGCGGTCCATCATCGTTTTGTATTTTAATTCGAATATCTAACGCTTCTAAATGACATTGATAAGAAAGGGAATTTTGCCCAACAAACTGGTAATAATCTCCAATATGAGTCAAGGTGCCGGCAGCCATTAAGTTGACACCACCCGAAATACTTTTAAAAAAGCTCAAAGCCTTTTCAAAGTAAACCTTGGCTTCCTGTAGCTTGCCCAAAACCATTAGCAAACCGGCTAAGTTGTTATAAGCTGCGGCTGTATCAATATTTTCTTCTCCATGAAGATTCAAAAAGATTCTCAACGATTCTTTATACCATCTTTCAGCCGATTCAAATTCATTTATTTCTTTGCACCATAATCCAAATGTAAAAGCTAGTTCAGCGCCTTGTTTATCATTCCTATCTACCGCTCTTTGAACAACTTCAACCATATGATTTCGCCATCTACTCAATAACTTAGGATTCTTAGATTCTGTTAAAACACTACACTCTTCAAAAAAAGCATCTTCTACATTCCTCAAAAAAGCAGCATCCAACTGCATACATTCGCTAAAAAGAGCTATAAGCCGATGAATTGAAATCGAATCTTCAGACACCCTAGTTACTATCCCTAATTCCAACAAGCGATAAACGCCAAGATCTAAATTTTTACCATCAAAGATCTTACTGCCAGCGCATTTTAAAAGCAGCCATAAAGGAACTGCTACGCCATGTGCAAACCAAACCAAGTGTCCAAATAATCTTAAAGACGCAGCATCAATAGAATCCTCAGCTACTAATTTATTAAAACTCCGCAGAAAAGTAGCGTAAAGATTATTCTCATGCTTTGTTGGTGACCTTTTCGCTCCTCGACCTTGTAAAGATTCGTGTAAAATTGAGGGCTTGTATGATTTCAAACCTTGGATATATTCCATTGGTGTTTCAGATTTGAATGTATTCAAGTAACTTCCGGCAAGATGAAGTGCCAAAGGCAGATCCCCCATAAAGTCTGCTATCTCATCTGCTGTATTTTCACACTCTTGCAGTCGGGAACACGAACCTGTCAACAACGCCAAGCTTTCGCTTCGAGAAAAAGAACTCAAGCCTATAAATTCCATTTTATATGTTTTATCCCAATCCTGCTTCCGTGTAGTCACAAGCACTCGGGTACCACCATAAGGAGGCATCCAGTCATCCAGCAGCCCATCATCTTCGCAATTATCAAATATCAACAACCGGGGTATATCTTTCTGAAACTCCCTATACACTCTTGCAACTTTTTGAACCAAACTCAAGCCTTCCATTTCTCTTGAAAGGCCCAAATAGTCACCACATAACAAAATTTCACTTTCTACCTGATCCTTATCTTCCATATTAACCCAAAATACACCTCCTAAAAAATAATGGCCATGCCGACAAACAAACTCTACCGCAAGCTGGGTCTTACCAACGCCTCCTACACCTCCTAGAATAACCATTTGTGTAAAAGTATTTAAACTTTCTCCCTTAAAAAGCAGCGCTATTTTCGTTATCTCTTCTTCTCGACCAACATATAAATCATTTGAAAGAAAATGAAATTTCGATCCCTCAGGTAGTGGCATCAATTCAGCAGATTTTTCGGTCGGCATTAATTCAAGATATTTTCGAGCCTCGTCAGATTTTCCGCTACCATGCTCTTGCGACACATAATAATTCACTTCATTGTTATCACCAACAACATTGCAATGCGAATTATCTAGATTAACATTCTTCATATTCATTCTTTGTAATTTCTCACATTAACAACATTATTATGCCCAACAATATTCGAGTTAGAAGCTGTCATATTGACATTATAACTCAGGTTGTAACTCCCATTTTTTCCAAGCAACTCCGTAGCTAACTCTAGCAAGTCCTTATCTTTGTCTGCTCCTGCCTCTTGCACTTCCTCTTTAACTACGGCGATTCGTGCTTCAGATTGGGGTTTTGCCTCTAAATGCTCAACTGCTTTGGTAATCCCATTCGTTTTACCAAACCTTGCCAGTAACTTACTCTTTAGTTTATCATAAACTTCAACCGTTGCTTTCTTTACCACTTCAGTCCCACTAACTCCTGCTCCGGTAACAAGGGCAAGTGTTACAATATCAAGATCCAATTTACACCTCACTTTTATAGCCTTTTACAGGTTTTTGCAATTGTTGAAGGCGCAAACCTATCTAGGCAAAGGTCACATCCGCTATTTCTACTACACAAGCATTGGTAACAAATTTTGTCCCAAGAAGCAATCCCATCGTCTGATAGTCTGATCGAAAAAAAATCCCACCTTAGTGGGATTCCGAAAATTCTTAAAACTCCTTTCACTGACGTCAAACATAAAACTGACACGTTTCCGAGAGTTTTCTAACTCACTCCCTACCCATACAAGCCATTTATTAACAACCTCTTACCCCTTTCCAGGCCTGTTCGAGATCCCCCCTCATTTATTATGAAGCTCAACTCCGCTCAGGCGACAGCAACAACCGTGGCCCAACCACTTCGCTCCCAGTCGAAGGTTCAATACCCACCGGCTGCACATCCACCACTTTCGGCACACGTGGAACTGTCCCGGCAATCTTGTGAATCAGGTCCTCAAGGGAGACGCCGATATGATCGGCGGCAGCCTTGAGATGATGATAATCATCGGTCTTGATGGGTACGAATCGGATTGATCCATGCACAGCCTCTTTGATCCCTGCTTCGCCGAGAATAAAGTCGGTGATTCGTTGCATGGGTTCACGCAGTGAATCATCATCAAACCCGGCCACGAGGTAACCACCGGTCACATCATTGTCGAGTTCATGATTGAGCAAGCGTTTGATCGTGAAGTTTGGAATGCTCATGAATTCAGCAATGCTGGCAAACGTCCGTCTGAGGTCATGATGGTTGAATGTGATCTTGGTTTCCCTGATCACTTCTTCCATCACATGGCGTCCATCGGTCAGATATCCAGACTGGGTTCGTTTTCCCGGAAACACGAATGGTGAGGTTGCCCTGAGGGACCGATCCTTCAAAAGCGACCATAGGTAATCAGAGAGAGGAAGCTGGTGTGCCCGTCTGCTCTTGGTGTTCATTTCAACGATTGTGAGCGTTCCGAGTTCCAAATCGATGTTTTCCCACCGCAGCTTGGCACACTCTTCTCTTCTCAAGCCGGTCAGCAGAAGCGTGAGGTAGTAATCAACGCAGGTTGCCTTGTTTGCATACTCAGTGGTTGCCTTGATCTTGAGCATGGCCTGAAACCAAGCACCAAGCTTCTTGCGCGGAACAACGGTTTTCCGCCTGCGCTTTTTTGCCCATGCCTTGTTTTCGGTCAGCACCAACACTGGGTTGTGATGGAACAACCGGGTCGAGCTATCTTTGAACCCAGCAAGGGGATTTGCGACCATGGCACCTTGGCCTTGTCCTTCATCCGTCATGCTTCCCAACCCACTTTGGCTGGTTGAAGCCTGATGTATGCCTTCTCCTTGATCCAAGCGTTCGAATTGAGTCAGTTCACCATGACCACCGTTCTTGGTCTGACTGGTTGATCCGGTATCAACGCGATAGTGATTGATGGCGAAGTTGAAGATGGCGCGCAGTTTTTTGAATGCGCGGTCACCAGACTTTTTGGCAATCAAGGTCACCTCATAATACTTTTCGACCACCATAGCCTCGGTTATATCGATAAGTCTCATGTCCTTCCATTCTGAGAGATACAACCGAATCACCGTTCGATAATCACGTTTTGTATTCTCAACCAACGTATGGTTGTGTTTGAGGTAATCCTCCAACGCTTGTGAAAGGGTGATGCTCAATGCAGCATCCCGTGCTTTATTCCGCTGTTCCAACGCTTCTTGCTTTCGTTTCTCTTCCTGGGGATCAATACCTTTGGCCATGTCACCCAAGCGGTTCAACGCTTCAACACGGGCTTCCTCCACACTCATGACTGGGAACTGACCGATGGTTTGACGGCGGGGCTTTCCGTTGACGCGTTTTTCAACGAAAAACGCCTTGGTGGTCTTTCCCACACGGATACCAAACCCCTTAAGGTTTGAGTCCAAATGGTAGGTGGTTTTGCCGTCCTCATTGAAGCTGAGCGCTTCCACACTGCGTTTGGTGATATTGATGGGCATGTGTCATCCTTTGATTGAATTCCCCGTCAATTGACGGGACCGAAAACCCGATATCCATGGTTTTCAGTCCTGCCAACTGCGTAAGCCCAATTCCATTCTTCAGAGGAAGCCACAAGAATGACTACAAATAGTCATTCGCAGAAACCACTCAAATACAGCTACTTACACGCTCTCAACAAATTCGTAGTCACTTGTAGTCGCGCGACTACAAGTGATAGGAAGGTTTTGCGTGATTTGGGAGGATTTCTGCTGTGTAGTCAGGCTGTAGTCGGCCGGGATGAATTCAAATGAATCGAACTGAGCAAAACCAATATCGTCCTGGGGGATCACAAAGTCTACAAGCCCATTGTTTTCTTTCACTTACTGAGATTCACTGATACAAAAAGGTACAAATTGAGGCATACTGAAGCATCACACCCATGTTCCCCGCACGCCCGGGGATGATCCGATGAATATCGAGCCACGGAAAACCGACATGTTCTGTTCCCCGCACGCCCGGGGATGATCCGGCGCTGGTGCCTTGATTTTGCGACACGGGATGCTGTTCCCCGCACGCCCGGGGATGATCCGATCAAGAAAACCTCGATCTTATTGCCGACAGCCTGTTCCCCGCACGCCCGGGGATGATCCGTTGTTCGATCAGCTCGTCATTCCGAGGGATGCCTGTTCCCCGCACGCCCGGGGATGATCCGGTGATCTCGCCACCAAAGGTCATCAACAGGCTCTGTTCCCCGCACGCCCGGGGATGATCCGGTGCTTGCGTTGAAGATCAAGGCAAGTATGATCTGTTCCCCGCACGCCCGGGGATGATCCGCGGTTTTCCCAGCCAATACTGTGCCCATCACCCTGTTCCCCGCACGCCCGGGGATGATCCGGACCCCGCCGCGTTCCCCACCTGCTGGTGCTGCTGTTCCCCGCACGCCCGGGGATGATCCATTAACAATGACATGACTGTCGACCCCGTCGCTCTGTTCCCCGCACGCCCGGGGATGATCCGAGTATCAATATAGCTAGCGAAATTACGCAGAACTGTTCCCCGCACGCCCGGGGATGATCCGACTTTTTCAGGGATTGCTTGCAAGGCGAATATCTGTTCCCCGCACGCCCGGGGATGATCCATCATCGGAGGAGTGGAAACGCTGCCCGAAAAGGAGACCACTTTTGAGCCAATGACAAGCGAAAAGGGATCCAGGGCATTTGTTCTTCCCAAAACCCTTATGCCTGTCTTGAAAGGGTTTTGGGAAGAACAAATGCTGAGGGGAAGTGGTACCCATTTGGGCTGTCAAAGCGGTACCCGTTTCCGTTGTCGAAACCAGAGGAGCGCGAGACCGCAAAACGCGACTGTTCCCCGCACGCCCGGGGATGATCCTCCCAGGCGTCAACTAACGCCCGGCGGGCCTGACTGTTCCCCGCACGCCCGGGTGTGATCCGGTTGCCTGGCACCACGGCGCTAAGAGCTGTGACTGTTCCCCGCACGCCCGGGGATGATCCATTAATTCCGAGGTTATCGCAACGGTTTTGCATCTGTTCCCCGCACGCCCGGGGATGATCCGCAGCAGGGTGGCTTTCAGAGGCTGCGCTTGTGCTGTTCCCCGCACGCCCGGGGATGATCCAACGTGGTCGTGTAGCGGTATGCGCCGCCGCCACTGTTCCCCGCACGCCCGGGGATGATCCGCCCAAACTAAGGACATAAAGACAGAAAGACAGCTGTTCCCCGCACGCCCGGGGATGATCCGGTGATTATTTCGCTGCACCATTGCACAGCCTTCTGTTCCCCGCACGCCCGGGGATGATCCGCCACTGGCTCCCCGGATGGCCAGTTGCACCCACTGTTCCCCGCGCGCCCGGGGATGATCCAGTGATGCAGTTGAGTTTGCGTAGTTCATGTTTCTGTTCCCCGCACGCCCGGGGATGATCCGGTCGTACCAACGGCTTGGGCCATTCCAATAACCTGTTCCCCGCACGCCCGGGGATGATCCGTGTAAACCGAACGTGAGTTTTGTGGCGGTAGCCTGTTCCCCGCACGCCCGGGGATGATCCGAGCTTGTGATGGACGATTATCTTCATGTGGATCTGTTCCCCGCACGCCCGGGGATGATCCGTCTCCACCCAGACTCCACCAATCATGCGCACCCTGTTCCCCCCACGCCCGGGGATGATCCTTTTCGACCGCCGTCTTGAACCGCTTTCTGATCCTGTTCCCCGCCCGCCCGGGGATGATCCGTCGGGGAGCCCGAAAGGCGGGCGTCAACACGCCTGTTCCCCGCACGC
>JAUIFE010000062.1 GCA_030429565.1 Holophagae bacterium
ATTCGCAATTCGTTGGGAGGGGTAGACCCGACCTCGCGGTATGCACACCGTTTAGGGCCACGCCCGCTCACAGACGGTAGTCAGGGTGGACAGGGGCCGGTAATTACAGAGGGCTGGTGGTGACAGTCATCTTTAGGGCTGGTGGAGGGCTGGTGGTGACAGTCATCTTTAGGGCTGGTGGAGAGGGCTGGTGGGGGGCTGGTGGGGGGCTGGTGGGGGGCTGGTGGTGACAGTCATCTTTAAACACCTTGTTTTATTTAGATTACGCACTCCCCCTTTAGCTGACCACCGCTACGCCATTCGCAATTCGTTGGGGGGTAGACCCGACCTAGCGGTATGCACACCGTTTAGGGCCACGCCCGCTCACAGACGGTAGTCAGGGTGGACGGGGGCCGGTAATTACAGTAAAGGCGCGGGCGAAGAAGGCCACCAGCAATCCTTCTTTCGTGTTTTTGGTGTCTTTTGGGGTTCCCATGACCGCCCTGGATTTGGCAGCAAGGGGTTTCATGGAGACGGTCACCTTTAAGAGAGGGTGGGGTAAGCGGGGACAGTCACCCGCAACTCCCGCAAACATTTCTTTCTATTAACCTTAATACTCTCAACCGAAGACCGAAGGCAAAGCGTGGGGCTCCGAAACCGATCCCTCGATGAAAAAAAGTGAAAAGTCGCACCAACATCTTATTTACATATCTTTCACATACCTATAATATATCAACAAGATACCTGGATACATTCATCCCTTCCCCGCTCCCCCCAACGCTTAGACACAAGGAGACTTTCCGCTATGGGTTTGCCTCGTCCTTTTGCTGCTTCCCCCACTTCCCTGCTTTCAACCCGTCTATCCCTTTTTCTATTTGTGTGCCTCTACTCGCTCATCGGCGGCACACTTCTGGCTCAAACCGACGCTTCCGGCCAATTGCGCGGCCGCGTCCTCGACCATCAAAATCAAACCCTCCCCGGTGCCGTCATTGAAATTCGACACCTCGAGAAAGGCTTCACCCGCAACGCCGTTTCCCAAAACAACGGCAGCTTCCAATTCCAATCACTACCCATTGGCGCCTACAGCTTGCGCATCTCCATGACCGGCTTCGCCCCGGTTGAACAAGATCGCCTCGAGGTGGCGCTCGGCGGCGCGGCCGTCATCGACTTCGTGCTGGTGCCCGAAGAACTGCAGTTTAGTGAATCGATTACGGTTACTTCCAGCCGCATCAAGGCATTTGACATCACCTCGACCACCACCGGTCTCGTGCTCGATACCAAACGAACCGAAACACTACCCGTGCGCACCAACCACAATGCCGTCGCCCTATTGGCGCCCGGCGCGGTTCAAGGTGATTCCGATTTCGGCACGGGCGATTTGGTTTCTTTTGGCGGCGCTTCCGTCGGTGAAAACGGCTACTATCTGAACGGCCTCAACGTCACCGATATCCGCAAAGGCATCGGCGCGATTCGCTATCCCTGGGAAGCGGTCGACCAAATTCAAGTCAAAACCGGCGGCACCCCGGCCGAGTTCGGTCGTCACATCGGCGGCGTGGTCAATATGGTCACCAAATCCGGCGGCAACGATTTTTCATTCGGCGTTCGCACTATTTGGGATCCACGCGACCTGACCGGAAAAAACCCAACCGCATTCTGGCCCGACACCGACGGGAATGAACAATTAATCGTCAACAACAGTGAAGACAGCGAGGAATGGCAAGACTTCAATGTGTTCGCCAGCGGCCCAATCGTCAAAGACAAAGCCTTCTTCTACGTGCTCGGCAACCCACGCCGTTACAAAGATACCTACGCAAACGCCAACACTTTTTACGACCGTAAAACTGAAGGCGATTTTTGGTTGGCCAAACTCGATTGGTACATCAACCCCAATCATTCAGTCGAACTGCTGGGCTTCAATAACGAACAAGAAACCACCACCCGTTCTTTTGATTACAGCTACAACCAAGGTGCCGGTTCCGGCCGCGGTGCAACCTATCGCGACACCGGTGGCGACGTATGGACGGTTAAATACAACTGGTCGGTAAGCGAAACCCTCAACATTTCAGCTATGTACGGCAAAGTTGAAGCAATCGACAATACCCGCGCCGACAATCCCGACCTACCCGCCTACTGGGACAGCCGTTCCGGTAGTTGGATTCGCTTGGGTGACTGGGTCGCGGCCAGTATCAACACCAAAGAAGACGAACGCACCAATCTCCGCGTCGACATGGACTGGATCGTGGGCAACCACAGCCTCAGATTGGGTTACGACGATGAAGATCTGGATATCGTCGACCTAACCACGCCCACCGGCGACGGTTATTACGAATATTACCGAGCGGAAGCGGATAACCCCTACGGCCTCGCCGAAGGAACCGATTACGTGGATCGCCGTGTCTTCGTGCGCGGCGGTAACACCGGTACACGCAGCCGTTCGCTGTATGTGCAGGACACTTGGTTGATCAACGATCGTCTCACCTTAAACCTCGGCCTGCGCAACACCACCTTCCAAAACACCACCTCACAGGGCGAAACCTACGTCGACGTTAGCGATCAAATCGCACCACGACTCGGTATCTCCTGGGATCCCTTCGGCCAAGGTCGCACCAAGGTTTTCGCGAACTTCGGTCGCTTCTACATGCCGGTGTCACCCAACACCAACGTGCGCATGGCAAGCGGCGAGTTGGACGAGCACTTTGTCTCTTACCTGCTAGACGTCAACCCTGACGGCTCCCCAGTGTTGGGTGAACAAATCGCCCACCAAGTCGTTTCCAACGGCCAGGTACCCGCCTCAGATCGCCTCTTCAACCAGGAAGCCGGTCCAATGTACGCCGATGAGTACATGCTCGGTTACCAAACCCAAACCAAATCGGGATGGCGCCTCGGTGCGCGTGCCACTTGGCGCGATTTGGTTCAGTCAATTGAAGACGTCTCGATTAACTACGCGCTCAACAACTGGATTGACGCCAATATGCCAGGCGCGGACCATGTCGGCGGCTGGTTCCCACTGTTAACCAACCCCGGGACGGACGCGGTCATCCCCTTTGATGTGGACGGCGACGGCACCAAAGAAATCATTCGCCTTTCGGCCGACGAGTTGGGTTTCCCAGAAAGTGAACGCAAGTACCTTGCCTTCGAATTCTCGGCTGAAGGCCGCATCGGCGATTCACTTTTGATCGCGAGTTCCTACACCTGGTCGCACAACTACGGTAACACCGAAGGTCTGCTGCGTTCCGATACCGACCAAGCCGATCCAGGCTGGACAACGTCGTTCGACTACCCCGAACTGATGGTCAACGGTTACGGCGATTTGCCGAACGACCGTCGCCACCAGCTCAAGCTCTACGGCAGTTACCGTTTGCCTGCGAATTGGACCCTTGGTTTCAACAGCTATGCCATCTCCGGCCGCCCGCTCAACTCATTCGGCGTCCACCCCGGCACCGATTGCGAAGACGATTGCTACGGTCGTATTTGGTATGGCGCGGTCAGTTTCTTCACGGACGGCGAAGCAAGGCCACGTGGTTCCGCGGGCCGCACGCCCTGGCAAACCAACCTCGATCTCAACCTCGCCTATAAGTTGGAACTGGGTCGCGGCGCACTCAATCTCAAAGCTGAAGTCTTTAACGTCTTTAACTTTGAACGCGCCACCCAGCTCGAGGAGGCCGCCGAATTCGATAGCGGTGCCAACCAGCCGTACTACGGCCAACCAACCCACTGGCAAGAACCGCGTTCCATGCGCTTCAGCGTGCGCTACGCCTTTTAATCGAAGCGGCGTCGGTGTTCCGCACCTGGATGACGCCGCTTCCTTTCAACCCTTTTTCATCCGTGACCTTGTCACGGTCCGAGCCGTATCGCGTCGGTTCGGGTTTCGCGCTCCGTCGTATTCGGCCCCGTCTCGTTCGGGGCCGCTTTTTTTTGGGGGCTAACCCAAAACAGCGCGCGCATCGGCCGCCAAGGAAGCGCTGCCAACATCGAGCAAATGCTTGACACCATGACTTTTCGCCGCGATTTTGATACGGGTATCCAGATGATCACAAACCATCACCAGTGGCAAATCTTGGAAGTACGGCATTTTCATAAAGACATCAAGCGTCGCCAGTGTCACACCATGGTCTTCACCGCCATGAACGAAAACGGCCTCGAAATGTCGGCCCGCGGCTAGGTTGGCCAATTGCTGGATATGGTCGATTTGGGTCAATTTATAGCCGGCTTTCAGCAAGGCGGCCACCAATTTGGCGCGCACCGCACCTGTCGGCGCCACCACTAAGGCGACCGGTTTCTCGCCGCGTGCACGCGGTACAGGAGGGGCCGGTGAGGCTTCAGGAACGGCGGCCGCTGTCGCCTCAACCACCGCCGGTGCCGGCTTCGCGGGAATCTTGGCGGTTGGTGACGGGACGGCCGTCGGTGAACGCGGTGTTTCGCTCGGACCGCCGTCTTTCTTTTTGAGCCGCGCCACCAAAGGAAAATCGTCGTGACTAATGATATTGCGACTTTCTAGAAAACGTTCGTAGGCCGTGATCTCTTCTGGTGCCATATCGGTAATTTTGAGACCCAACAAGTACTGCCCTTGAACGTAACTCAAATGGCGTACCTCGCCACTGCATTCGATTTGACGAATGCCACCCAGGTTCTTGAGGCGCACCATCATGAGATTTTGACCCACGCTGTAGAGATCCTTGCTGACCGGAATGAACTTCTGACTTTTAATGCGCATCGCTTTGTCAATTTTGATCCCAATCCCGCGTTTACCAAAATTAATCGGCCGCCCATGCAAACCAACGCCGTCCTGTAAGCTTTCGAGAATCAGCACTTGCGACTTATCGCGCAGCGGCGGGGTGGCCCGACCATAGGCTCGCCGCTCGGCATGGTAAATTTTCTTGGGCAGGGTCAAAATGTGCATATTGTCGCGAAAGGGACGTTGATAATGAATCTCACAAGTGCGAACTCGGTGATTTGAAACCACAAAATACAAAATGAAGGGAAATCCCTTGGGAATTGGTTTGGCGGGCCGATGGTTGAGCAAAACCGAAATCGTCCCTTTCTTTTCGAAAACGCCTTCAATGCGCACCAAAAAGGGCTCCATTTTGCCCTGAACCGGATCCAACACAGATTCCGGTGTACCCGGTCCGATTTGATCTTCCAAATAAGCCAGTATCTGCTCGCGATCACTGAGATGTGGTTCTTCGTCTTTCGGTGTAAGCCCGAGGAAGTCTTTTAAACCCATTTACCCCGTCCTGTTTTTCCCGATCGATCACCGATTCGCCGTGTTGGTTCCCGTGCAGCGATTTTCGGTGTGAAAAAGGAGAGAATCAGGTATTAGACCTATCGCCCTGGAGAAAAAATCCTTAAGTCCTGAAAAAGTTTTTGTAACACCAAAAGATACGCCCGTCGCCGACAGGACGCGACCTTGCGCGTATTTGCCAGAGATAACCATTGAAGAACCAGATGGATTTGTTTGTGGACGGCGTGATTGGCGCCGGCCGCGCGGATCGCAGAGAAATTAGGCTAAAATGAGCGCGCGACGCTCGCAAGCACCTGAGAGAACAGCACCAGAGAGGAAGGGACCTTGAGCAATTTGATTAAGGACTGGCACGAGGACCGTTTGATCGAACAATGCATCGCCCCTTATGCCGAAGATCTCAGCAACGACACAGCACAACTGCAACCTCGGGACAATCATCGCCTGTTGGTCAGTTGTGATGCTTTGGTGGAGACGATTCACTTTCTACGCGAGGCGCCACCGGACTGGGTCGGCCAAAAAGCGGTGCGGGTGAACGCATCAGACATCGTCGCCGACGGCGGCCGGCCGCGCTGGCTGACCCTGAGTTTGTCGCTGCCGGCAGACTTGCCGGTCTCCTGGCTCCAATCGTTCATGACAGGTGTTCATCAAGCCTGTCGCAGTCTTGAGATACAGCTAGTCGGTGGCGACACCACAAGAGCGCCCGACCATATCGCAATCAGCATCACCGCCCTAGGGGAAGTCGAGCCAGGCCTCGCCGTGGCCCGCAACGGTGCCCAGCCCGATCACTTGATTGCCGTGACCGGGACCTTGGGTGACAGTCACCTGGGCCTTGAAGTCATGCTCAACAATCCAAATGAGACCCATGAAACACGCCGGCGCCTGCTGCATCGCCACTTCCATCCACCTGACCGCGGCGCCTTTGCACGCGCGGCTGCAGCGCGAGGTTACCTCAGCGCCATGATGGATCTCTCCGACGGTCTCGGCGTTGATTTGCCGCGTTTGTGCCGCACCTCGGCCGTCGGTGCAAGCGTCGCGTTGGACAGAATTCCCTTATCCGAGGATGGACGGCGCCGTTTTGAACCCGAAGAAGTGCCGGCTTGCGGCGAGGATTTCGAGTTACTCCTCACCTGCGACCCCCGTCACCAAGCCGCCCTAACGGCACTCGCGCTTGAAACGTCGACCCCGCTCCATTTCATTGGAACCTGTACGGCACAACAAGTCGTCCATTGGCACTACCAAGGTCAGCCCCGCCGGCCGCGAACCAGTTGGTCTCATTTCGCCGGCGAAAAAAGTCCGCCAAAACCGGGCTAAAACAGCGGCGACGAACCAGCCGTATCATTTGCGGCACAAGTAAAAACTTGTAAAAAGTTAGCAGCGGGCGCTTGGCCAAAAAGGGCGGTTATGAGAGAGTGTGGAGCCGGCGCGTACCCGTCTTTGGAAGAGACACCACGCCAATTCTTTTTTCCGGCAGGGAGGCCCCATGCGGCAGAAGGAAATACTCCTCCAACTCTTAGATAAAATCCACGGAAGCTACGCCGGAAAGGCGTTGGTCGCATTAAAAGTAAAACAAACCATCGAAAGTATGGGCGGTCACTACATTAACGATCACATCGCCTTTCGCACCTTTGGTTTGCCAGGCTTCGGCATTGAATCGATTGCAGCACCTTTTAAAGCCTTGGGCTACCAGAAGGGCGGTGACTACTACTTCGAAGCCAAAAAGTTGAAGGCCATCCACCTCGAGTACCCTGAAGACAACACCCTCCCCAAAATCTTTATTTCTGAATTGATGGTTGAGCGTTTGTCAGCCGAAAACCAAGGCTTTATTCGGGCCCATACCCGCAAGGTCGACAGCAGTTACGGCCGCGGCGTGATCGGTATCGATCAAGTCAACTTGGACCACTTTGATTCTGTGCGCCACGCGATTGACGCGACCTACCTGCACTTAGACACCACACCTTGGCCGTGGGTCACTTTTGAGGCTTACAATCAACTCAAAAAAGAGAGTGAATACGCGTCTTGGGTTGCCGCCTTCGGCAACCGCGTCAACCACTTCACGATTTCGATCCACCAGTCCAAAATTTTCGACGACATCCGTCAGATCAACGAAGCCGTCCAGCGTGTCGGCATCAAACTCAACGATTCCGGCGGCTTGGTCAAAGGCAGCCGCGAGGTGGCGCTTGAGCAGAGTTCCACGGTCGCCGACCGCATCTATTGGCCGTTCGCCGAGGATCGCCTGGAAGTGATTCCTTACGCCTACATCGAATTTGCCCGTCGCTTCCCGCGCGATCCCAAATTGCAGCCGCCCTGGAAGCACGACGACCTTTACCACGGCTTCGAAGAACTGAGTGCTGACAAAATCTTTGAATCAACCTATGACGACCAGGTCCACCGCAAGGAAGACTAGTCGCTGTTTAACGAATTAATGAAACGCCCGGAGTCACAACAGACCCGGGCGTTTTTGTTTTAAATCAAACAAAAACTGCAAGCACGAAAATCCTCACACAGCGCCAAGTAACCCACCAAAAGTATCTTCATTTTTGGTGTTTTTATTCGCTCCATCGGCTCTAGGGTGGCTGCTAGCAACCTGTTTTACACCAAAAAAAGAATGTTGCCGGCCCGGTGAACCACCGGAAAACCATTACGTCGACTGGAGGGCGGCCTTGACCGAATTCGACAGTCCTTGGAAAACCATTTGCCGAAAGTTCTTTCAACAGATGATCGCTTTCTACTGGAAGGATGCTTACGACGATATTGATTGGCAACGAGGCTTTAGCTTCTGCGACAAGGAACTCGCCAAAATTTCACGACAAGCCAAAACCGGGCTACGCATTGCCGACAAGCTGGTCGCGCTTCATTTGAAAAACGGGGCCGGCTCCATGGTGATGCTGCATATCGAGTTCCAGAATCAAGTCGCTGCGAACCTCGCCGAACGCATCTACACCTACCACTATCGCATTCGCGATCACTACCAAAAGCCGGTGGTTAATCTGGTGATACGCGGCGACCGTTCCAAACTACCCAACCAAAACCTATTCGAGTTTGACATGTGGGGCTGCCGCTTGTCATTTCAGTTCCCCGTGATTAGATTAGAGGATTGGCGGGATCAAATGGATCAACTGCGCGCATCGCGGAACCCCTTTGCTATCGTCACCTTGGCTCATCTCGCAGCCCAAACCAACCACAACGATCCCCAACGGCGGCTTGCCGACAAGCTCAGTCTCACCAAACTCCTGCTGAGCAAGAACTTTTCCAAAACCATGGTCCAAGATCTTTTCACCTTCATCGATTGGGTGTTGGCCATGCCCGAAGAATTGGAGCAACAATTTCAGGTGTTACTCGCCGCCGAACAAGGAGCTGCAACCATGCGCTACATCACCAGTATCGAACGCTCGGGCATCAAAAAAGGTCGCGAAGAAGGCATTTTACTCGGTCGCAAGGAAGGTCAAGCGCTTGGGATCGCGCGCTCGCTACACATGCTTTTGGAAAAACGATTTGGGCCTTTGCCTCAAAACATCCAGCAACAAATCCAAGCAGCCGATCTTAGCCGCCTCGAGTATTGGTTTGCACGTTCTCTCGATGCCAACAGCCTACACGAACTCTTTGGTTAACCTGGAACCGTCAACCTGAGCGATAAGAACCCCCTTGCCACGGCTTCGAAGAACTGAGCGCTGACAAAATCTTTGAATCAACCTATGACGACCAGGTCCACCGCAAGGAAGACTCGTCGCTGTTTAACGAATTAATGAAACGCCCGGAGTCACAACGAATCCGGGCGTTTTCTTTTTAACCGAACAAAAAAGCCGCAACCACGAAAATCCTCAAACAGCACCAAGTAACCCACCAAAAGTATCTTCATTTTTGGTGTTTTTATTCGCTCCATCGGCTCTAGGGTGGCTGCTAGCAACCTGTTTTACACCAAAAAAAGAGTGTTGCCGGCCCGGTGAACCACCGGAATACCATTACGTCGACTGGAGGGCGGCCTTGACCGAATTCGACAGTCCTTGGAAAACCATTTGCCGAAAGTTCTTTCAACAGATGATCGCTTTCTACTGGAAGGATGCTTACGACGATATTGATTGGCA
>JAUIFE010000063.1 GCA_030429565.1 Holophagae bacterium
GGGCGAAAACGGTCTCACATTATTTCACTCAACTCTGAGGAGAGTGGACAAGGAATCCGTGTATCAACAAATACGGTGGGTCCCTTTTCGGTTATCAAGGTGGGTCCTTTTTCGGTTGCCAAAAGCACCCGGCTTCGGAATGATCCGAAAGTGGTCCTCATCATGATGGACTGCAATATGCCGGTAATGAATGGGTATGATGCGGCTACCGAAATTCGGAAAGGGACTGCCGGTGCTGCCGCAAAGTCAGTCCCGATTATCGCCGTGACGGCCAACGCCATGGTAGGTGAACAAGCGCTTTGCCTTCAGGCCGGCATGAACGACTACCTTTCCAAGCCGATTCGCCATGAATTATTGAAGGAAAAACTCGCAACCTGGCTTAAGAGCGTTGAAGGCCACGATTCATCAGGCGTTTCAACCCGCACGCCCATGAGATCATCCAAAACTGGGCATCAATCCGAGGGGGGCGAACCAGAAGAAAAAGCAGATTCGGCGATGATTATCGATTTCGATCTGGCCCTTGAGAACATAGATGGGGATCGCGAGCTCCTGGAAATGCTTATCAAGATCTATCAAGACTCAATCCCCGACCAAGTAGAAGAGTTGGAAATTGCAATTGCCCAGAATGATCCCGACCAAATTTATGACGCAGCCCATTCCATTAAGGGCGCTGCCGCCACTATTGGGGCTCGTCAGATATCAAAACTTTCGCAGGAGATGTGCTTGGAAGCCCGAAAGAATGAACCTTCCTGTGCAAGGTTAGAACTCCTCTGGAATCGATTTCAGTCAGAGCACACCAGTGTTCTCCAGAGCATTGAACAAAGACTAGAGCTAATTTGAATGCTACTGCTTCTATTAATGACTTTTGAAGATAGGCTCTTGTGCGCTTGCCGCTATCTGTGGCCTGATACCTGGAAGGCGCCGACAGTGGTTGATGTACCAAAGTCAGCGCCTGGATGCTCTATCCCAAAGTTCTCCTGAAGCTATTGCTGGCTAAAAAGGAATCAGTTTCGCCTAAAGGTTTTGAAACCAGTCATCGTTGACGGTTACCAATTCGACCATTTCTGATTTGACACCCAATTTCAGTTCTTTGAGACGCTCGGCGAGCTGTTCGCCGTCGACCAGGTCAATCAATGGAACGCCGTCGCGGATCGCTTCCTCGATGGCGCTTGTTGTGAAGCTGCCGGTGGTGATGATTAGGCCGTGGTTGCCGCGCCCAAGCATCGCACCGCGGAAATCGCGGACTTGCGACTTCGTTACGGGCTCAAGCGTGTGCTTGACCTGAAAGAAGACTTTGGCACTGACCAGGGGATTCAAGCGCAACGTGCCATTGCCTTCGATGCTGCCGTCCTCGGCCCGGCCGTCTACGTTGAGTTGGATAAATCCTGATTCGCGAAGTAGGCGCTGAGCCAAGCGCGCGAAGGCTTCGGCCGAGAAGGTGTTCCCGTGTAGGATCTCGTGTAGCTTCGTCTGCCAGGTGGTGGATTCTTCCTCGCTTACTTCCGCCGCCAGGCCAGTGTCTGGCGTGTTGCTTTGGTCAGTTTCGGGGCTCCCTTGGTTTGTCGGCATGCGCCTTACTGAAGCCGCGATCTCCTCCGGGTTGACGGGATATGCCTTTCGCCCGGTGGGCGTCAGCGTCCAAACGCCGAATGTGGATCCGTCCACGTAGCCCATATCAACCAAGTACTTTCTTGCCCAACCGAGCCTGTTGCTGAATTTGGTTTGGGCACCGGAATCCAGGAGAATTGAAGTGACTTCTTCATCATAGCCTTGCTGCTCAATGACTTTTTGGCGTGCTTCCCGGACTTCGGCCGATCCGCCGAGTTCTACCAAGGCCTTGATGAGCGGGTTCATGAGTTCCTTAAAGTTCGGGATCTGTTGCGTGAGTGAGTTTTCCAAGTGAGACCTCAAATTAAATGAATTCGGTATCGACAAAGAAACGGTAGACCGAGACATACCGCGCTTGCGCGACGTCTCATGTTGAGTCTAAACAAGATAGGCTGCCATGATACGGCAGCCTATTGGTTGTGTCAAAGGTTCATGAAATCAGGAAAGCAGCCGGAGTTTACACCTAGATTCCCTCATTAGTCCACGCCCTTGGTTTGTCTTTGATCGGCGGAACGTCCGGTGCGCCCCCTGTGCCGCCACTGCTCCCTGGAAGTGCATCGGGTGAGTCTCCTATATCTGGAAGGAGCGTGTCTAATCGTTTCAAAGGGTCTGGGGCTGAACTTTGTGGTTTTTCTGCAGAGACGAGTTCCGTCGAAGCTAGAAAGCCTTTCTCCGAAGCTTTTGACATCGCCTCAGGTGAAATTGATACTTGATCCGAAAATAAACCAGCCGCTATGGAACCAGTCTGCGCAGGTTTTTCTTGTTTTTTCTGAGGAATAGTTTGCTTTTGGAAGAGTGACAAAGGGATTAAATCTTATTCCCATAAAGTGCCTCATGGCTGCTTAAACGGGGGGTCGCCATCTGTGTTTGGTTTTAAGGGTTGCCGTCTCCGTTTCCGGTCAAGGGCTCATCAGGAGGGATTGCGTCTTGAGTGTTCAGCGGCTGAGAATCAAATAGCTCGGACGCTCTTTCAGATATCGAGACACCATCTGTGTCAGCGTCGACCTGCTGAGCTTCATTTACCGAGGTCGTTGCCGATGCTTGAGTTGCTTCTGCCTGAAGTAGGTTTTGTGACCTGTAGCTAGCAAATCCAGTATCAATTCTCATTCGCGACTCCTTAAGTCTAAAAATGTTCTCGAGCCAACTCAATAAACGAGCGCCTTTGTATGACGCTATTTTTGAGTAAGCCTTTGCTTGAACCCTCTTCTAGTGCAACAGGAGGCAGGCCCATTCTTTCGGCCCAAAGCATCTCGTAGCCTTGCAACTGAAAAAGAAGGGCTCGGTCTTTAGTTTCTACAGCGTATTCTTGTGCAAGCCTTAAATGCCTGTATGCGTTTTCAAGCTTGTTTACTGATACATACAAAAGGGCGAGTGTGGCGTGGTAGTAGGCCGTTTGGCTTTTTGCCCCCTCTGCAAGGGAAATATGTAAGGATTTATCAGCATGTATGATCGCAGTTCCAGGATCTCCAGCTAGAAAAAAGTAAAGCGCTTTAAAGAAGGAAATTCGGCTTTCACTTGTGTTAACGTCCAGGCTCTCAGCTTTTGTAATCATTTCAAGCATTGACTCGGCATCTTGGGAATAGAACAAGCAATGGGCCATTGAAAGGTATATTCGCCGGAGATCAGAAGCGTACTTAGTGTCAATAAGAAACTCTTCAGCCAAAGTCAGGTGATGATAAGCGTTTTCAAACTCACCTCTGTTTAGGTATGCTATTGCCATGCCTTGGTTTGCCCTCGCTTGCCATAAGGGCTCCGGGAAAGCGCCTAAGTGGTTAAAGAATGGCTGAATCTTTTCCGTGTCCATTTTGGGGTCATATGCCCCTTTCCACAGCATCTTGTAAACAAGATCTGGGCTGGTATTCTTTTGAAGCGAAATGTAATCAGATTCCTCTAAAGAGGAGGGGCCCTCATTTTGCCACCTTTGTTCAAGTTCTTTTAGCCGGTTATCCACCTCCTGATGCCATAGAACTCTTGCGAAAGTCGCACTTACTAAGAAACCTGCGAAAAACATTGCTGAATAGTTTAAGATCTTGCTTTTGGTTAAATTTATCTTTGGTTGCATATATTTAGTTAATTTTGACCATGCTTTTTCAGTAGGTGCCATTTTCTGTGTCTGGGTAACGCCCTGGCCAAGAGATTCGACATGTTCTTCAGTATTTACTTTTTGCACGAGTGGATGAATGAAGGCCCGCTCGGGATTTTCTGTTCCTGAAAGAGTTGTCTGATCTCCAGGAAAGAGATCTTTATTGAACTCTTTAGGGTTTTTCTTTTCGCGCTCTATTAGATCTAGAAGTTCATTGATATTCTTGGCTGGCTTTTCCCCGAGGTATCGAGCTGCAAAGTAGGCGTATTGCGCACCGAGGTAGAGCTTCATTCCGCTTTTCTTCCCGCCGTATTCAAGGGTTATTATGGGTTGGGTTGCTTTTTCAATTTTTCTGGCTTGCTCATCATCTGAAGCTAAATTCTTTAGCGCGCTTTCAGATCGGCTCTTCATGAATCTCGCTAAAAACGATTGAACAGTTTTCCTGCTCGCTAGTTCCTCTTTATCCCTCTCAGGAACCCTAGGATCTAGCTGCCAATGCTCAAACACGTTGCCTGTCGAGTAGACCAGCTCTGGGACGAGAAGCAACAAATTCCGGTCATAAACTCCTCTTTGGCTATCCGACGCTTGGGTTTCTTGTTTCGATTGAGACCCTTCCGACATGAAATCCTCCAATATTGATTAAGTAAGGAAGGAAAGTTCCGCCTCGGCGAGCGACTTATAAAGCCGCTTGAGCAATCGCCGCTACCCTCGTGGAACTTATCGGCTCGGAGTGCAACCGTTCCTTATAGCTTGAGTAAAAAACACTCGAAATGTCGGAATATTCTAATTGAGCGTTCTTTCGCAGTCAACGAGATCCCAAGGCGGGCGCCCATTGCTGTTGCTGCGTTTTAGTGAAACAAGATGTGTGTTTGTTTACGCCGGAGATGCTCGTTACGCGGAGCGAAGAGATCACGACCCTCCTAGCTTACAAGGTGTTCTATGGAAAATACAATATTCTGATCGTAACTAGCTGGATGTATTTTTGTTAACGTGTGCTTGCTCACTCGGCTGGGTTGTCTAACGAATATCGTGATTGGATTTGGAATATCGCGGAATATGAATTAGCCCTCGGTTTTTTGGCTTTGGAAGTTGTGCTTCTCGGGGTGGAAAATCGGTATTCCATGGCTCTGCTCTCTCGTTTTGTAGCTGCGTATTTAGTTGAGTCCGAGGCCTTGGTGTCATTTTCTATACGGGTGATTGATTGCCGAGCAAACAAAATCTTTTCCCAGCGGAATAGGCGGCACAAGTAGCCGGAAAGTGGTTGCAGGCTCGGCTTAACAGTTGGAAACAAACACTTTCCAGTGCGGAAATAGATGCTTCTCGATGGGAAGTGCTGATATTCTTTATATTCCAAAAGTATATTCCAAAGACACTAACGCAAGAGTCGAATTTTACACTTGAAACCCTATTCGTTTCGAGTTACAACTTGTCCCCAGGTTGGGGATAGCTACTCGATATATCTTGGTACGTGATGCATGAAATCTATTTATTAAAAACCCACAGGTGAAATCCTCAGAAGGAGGTGTTGGATGTTTCAGTTACTAATGCCAAAAAAAAGAACCACTCGTTCTTTGAAGCTTGTTATTGAAACCGGCACATCGCTTTGTGCTGCAATGAATAAAGGTGAATCAAGTGATGTTCCGTATGTAAGCGATCTGCCTCCCTATTTCATGTTGGCTGACGGCGAAGGGGGCGAGGATCATGGCGTTTTGGCAGGCGCTTTAGCGACAAGGCGCATGCAGCGCTGTCTCGAGGAGGCGTGGTCAGAAAGCGGTCGCTGGCGATGGCCGTTAAGCTGGGGGCCTGCTCCCAAGAATGTTAATCCTGATGCTCCTGAGATCGTGCTGAACCACGCGCGAAACTTGATGCACGAGTATTTCTTGTCTTTCAAGGAGCGCCATAAAGAATTTATTGGAATTTCGGTAGCTTTAACGACCGCTTTTATTGCTGGTACAACACTTTATGCCTCGCATACTGGTTCTAATAGAATCTATATTTGCCGTGAAAATGATCTACAGCGAGTTCATATTGGATCATCCCATGCGATGATCGGTGATGTTCAGTCCCATATTGATTATCTTGAAAGTCCCGCTTGTGACAGATTTCCTTTTTTGGTCAGGAGAGACCTTAAAGCAGGTGATCGGCTGTTACTTTGCACCAAAGGCATAGGTGCTTTAACGTATCAAGACATCCACAACATCATGATGCGACAAGAGCAAAGTGCCGGAGAGTTGGCCGAGGCCCTTATTGGAGCAGTGCAGGCCAAGGGGCCTATCGAGGACACGGCGGTTTTGATTGTCTGTGTTAGCCAAGGTTGTGAGTCATGAGCCAGGCAGAAACAATCCAGGTAAGAAAGCTGGAGCCGTCAGGTTTAGATACCAATGAAGTTCTGCAAATGAAGGGTGTCTACCGCCTTGCCGATGTTTGTCGCTATCTGTTCTTCACATCGAGCCAAATTCGCAATCAAGCCAAGCAGTGTGTCGATTCGCGAAAGGTGATGGGCGTGTTCAAGCATGAATTATGGGGCGTTTATTTGGTCGACATGCCTATTTTTTCCAAATGGATCGCAGATCTCTGGCTTCGCCCTAAAAATTGAACGCTACAGGTCCGTCTGGACCCCTCCTCAAACCGAAACCTTGGGGATGCCATTGCTCGTTGGTGTGCCCATGAATCCAGCCCTTGGTTGTAACCCACCTCCATTTTGAATCCGTTTTCTAAACGGCTCCGACGAAGTTTTCCTCTTTGTCGTCGAAGCCATTCACCCATTCGCAAACAGAAGACATTTTGACGCACGTCCACATGAAGTTGCTTCCAAGGCTTCGTGGTTTTGGTCGCAGCCGTCCTTGTTATGACCCTCTTTTGCCTCGGTCCAATGGACATGGATGAGCGCGAGTAAACTGTGGGGCTCATGATGCTGCGACCTCTTTTTAGAAGGATCTCACATTGACACATGTATTTGATCGGGACGAACGAATCAGGATAGAGGTGCAGGCTGACTGGTCGGTTGAGACGCTGCTAAAGCAGGTGGGCATGGTCCCGCTTAGAGACGCGATTAAGATTTTACCGATTCGGTCGGCTGATGTGGTTCGCGCTTGCCATGAACTGGAAAAGGCTGGAAAGGATGCGTACCTGGTGATGGGTGCCCGGAAGTTGTGGCAGAGCTGGATTCTGAGAATGGTCGTCTTTGCGCCATTCTACCGTGCCAAGCTGATGCCGAAATACCAAGCAGTGGACCCCTCTTGGGATAGCGAAACGGTTCTGAATCAGGTTGGAACATTTTTATTGTCCGAGGTCTATCGCCTGACGCCCTTTAGCGCTCATCAGCTCAGACACCAATGTCAGTTACTCAAAGATTCTCGTCAGGTGATGGGTGTTTATAAACATCCTGAGCTAAAGCGTTACCTGGTGGATATGCCTGTTTTTCGCCGATGGCTCAAAAAATTATGGACAGAAGGCACACCCACCCTGTCAGAGCAAAGTCCTTCAAGCAAAGATCATAAATGAAGGGTTTTGCCCTGGTATGCGAGAGCTGGGAATGCTGCTCCTTTTGTGTTGGCAACCGGGGGCTCGGTTGCTTCTAAAGACCTAAATCTCAATATCCGGTCCTTAACAATCTATCTGGTTCCGAACAAAGCCGGCAGTGCTCCGATCCGGCTTGTCGGGCCAAAGCTGTTTCGTAAATTTGAGAGTTCTTGTCGCGTCCGAAGTCCGCTCCATGTTCTCGAGCCCACGGTGTGCTTCTGGCACATCAAAGTCCATTGCTCAAGAAGAGGAAACGGAGCAGGCGCGACATTTTTTGAACGAGCTTTAAGCGATGAGAACGATGCAAAAACCTGCCCTGGTTTTCAAGGGCGGTTGTCCTGCCGGCTGCCTTTTACCTAAACGTGGCCAAACTTTCCGATTGTAATCTCCTCTGCCGTGCCCGGCTTGGTGCTTCAGAAGCTAACAGGGGTTGCTTTTGAGCGCTGTGTGAATCCGGCGAACCTGCCGGGCGCGGTTTTTTTTATCGATTTTGCCGGCCAACCTTGCCGGCTGAAAGTGAGCATGAACATGGATTGGCCAAGTTTTTCGTGGCCCTGGTCGATAAATCGATCGCACTCCTTGCGAAGTACCCTGGACGTGGAGGCCTTTGGTTGCACCGCGCGTGGGCAGGTGCGTCTACAGAACGAAGACGATTTTCATTGCAACCAATCGCCGCCGTTTTTTATGGTCGCGGACGGCCTTGGTGGTCTCCAAGAAGGTGCGCTGGCAAGCTACCTCGCGGTTCAGCGCGCGGTGGCCACTTTAAGACTGGGACGAGGCGAGGGAGGGTGGCGCTGGAATCCGTTATGGGGGCCTGCCCCAGAGGAAGGTCGCCGGGAAGCGGAGATGGTTCTGAAGAAAGCCTTCTCCCTCGCGCATCTCGATCTAACCAAGGTTATCGAGCGTTCAAAATCCATTCGCCTGATGGGCACGACCTTGTCCTTAGCCCTCTTGGATGGAAGGCGGCTTGTGTATGGCAACCTCGGGGATTCGAGAATTTACCATCTGCGAGGCAGTCTTTTACGCTGCCTCACTACGGATGACACAGAGGCAATGGTGCTTTTGCAAGGAGGCGCCATTCGACCTCGTGAATACGAGGATCATCCTTGTCGAAATGTCCTCACGCGGCGCCTGGGCGGCCGTGAAAGCCACGAGCCTACTGCTGGCTGTTTGGATTTGGAGCCAGACGATGTGATTTTGCTTTGCACTGACGGCCTTTACACCATGCTAGCCCTTGGTACGATCAAGGCTGTCTTGATTGATCGAAACAAGAGTGCTGAGTGGAAGGCCGACATGTTGGTGAGGCTGGCTGATGAAGCAGGCGGCGAAGACAACATCGCGGCTGTGGTTGTCGTCGTGAGCGAAGGTTCGTTATAAAAGAGCTTTTTCGAGATGCCTCCTGTGGCGAAAAAAAAGCAAAAATTTTATAACGGTTTTGTGTTGATTTTGCGCTTTAAGAAGTGAGTCTTTGTTGATGCCTTGAGTCAGTGTAAAGGTGTCACTGTTTGCTAGTATGGTAAATATTCGGACGAACTCTTCATGGTTCTCGTAAACTTTTTTACGATTTTTCTGTACTTGTCCTTGTTCTTGTTCTTGTTCTTGTTCTTGTTCTTGTTCTTGTTCTTGTTCTTGTTCTTGTTCTTGTTCTTGTTCTTGTTCTTGTTCTTGTTCTTGTTCTTGTTCTTGTTCTTGTCCTTGTCCTGTCCTTCAAGTCCTTTGAAACAGGCTTTATAGCTTGAGTTGAATCCAGATTTCTGGAAGTCCTCGCACCTAGTTCTCTGTCGTCAACTATTGACAGATAGAGCTTTATTGCTTAAGAGAGCAATCAATTGTGTTGGCTCAGCGGAAACCGTAGTCCAAGGTTGATTTTTTAAGAAATTATAGCCGACTATTTGCCTGGTGGATTCCTTGGGATGGTTCGCCTGCGGCGACGAGCCTCGGCGAGCATTTTATCCCG
>JAUIFE010000009.1 GCA_030429565.1 Holophagae bacterium
ACGCGGATATCGGATTCGTGGCCGGTTTCGGCTTCTTTACCAGGAATAGCACCGCAGCGAACAAAAGAATAAACAGTCATTTGGAATCTCCTTATAAGTGGCCTGGGCTGAGCGATGTCCGCGTCGCAGAGGGCTCGCTGATACCGCTCAGCTCAGGGCGTCGTCTTGTTTCGACGGGAGAGGGTATTGCAGGGCGCGTGCCAACTTTTTTTGGGCGGTTTTTGGCCAAATCCGGTCCGCCCTCGCCCTTTTCTGTTTGGAAGCCCAAACAAGCTGTTCGTTTGGCGGGAATCGCCGCCATCCAGGGTATGCTTGGTTTGCGAACACCGTTGCTTTGGTTTTGGAACACTGACCTGTTTTTATCCAGGTGGCACTTTTTTTAAGAAATGTTGCATCCAAACGGGGGATTGCCCGTTATTACAGCAAACAACACTTTGGAGGATCCATCATGAGTACCAAACATTCTGCCGTTGATTTCGCCGGGCCGGCGCGTTTCCACTTGGCGTTGAATGTCACCGACATCGACGCCGCTACGGTCTTTTACGGCCGGTTATTCGACCAGGCACCCACCAAGGTGCGTACCGGCTACGCCAAGTTCGAAGTGGACCACCCATCGCTGAACTTGACCTTAAACCAAAGCAACGCGCAAGGCGCCGGCGCGCTGTCGCACATGGGTGTTCAGCTCAAAAATACCGATCAACTGGTCGCGGTGCGTACTCGGCTTGAAGCCTTGGGCCTGGTTAAATCGGTCGAAAACGAAGAAGTCTGTTGCTATGCCAAACAGGACAAAATTTGGGTGAATGATCCCGATGGCAACGCGATTGAGTTTTTCGTGGTGTTGGAAGCCGACAGCTATTCAGAATCGGATCCAGCCGTGAAAGCCGCGCAAAAGGTCGGCGCCGGCGGCTGCTGCGGTTAGTCTGAAGTATCTTATTAATAAAGGTAAGCCATGACCGTTTCTGATTTCGAAGCCCTTTGGCACCGCTTCAACGACAACCTGCGCCGTTACGTGACGGCGCGGGTGCCGAATGCGGCCGACGCGGAAGACATTCTCCAGGAAGCCTTTTTGCGCTACCTGGAGCGGCCGCCCAACCATAAAAACCCCGTGGCTTGGCTGGTGACGGTGACGCGCAACCTGATCGCGGATCACCACCGCCGCCCGCAAGCAGTGGCGGCGGCCTTGGAGACGGTTGCGGCTGCTGAAACAGCAGAGGTGACCGAAACGGAACAGTTGGTTGCCTCTTGGCTGGAACCGATGTTGTTGGGCTTGCCCGCCAAATACGCGGAGGCGGTGGCGCTGGCCGACTTGCACCACCACTCGATGAAAGAGGTGGCGGCAGTGTTGGGTTTGTCGGTGCCAGGCGCCAAGTCGCGCGTCCAACGCGGCCGGCGTCTTTTGGCCGAGGCGCTGACGACCTGTTGCAGCTTCCAATTTGACCGGCATGGTCGCGTTGCTGCTTGGCGTCGCAACCAGCCCGCGACGCGATGTGACGCGGGTTCGCGGTGTGCTGAATCGTCGCCATGCGATGATGGGTGAGTTTTGTTTTGGTTGTGCCCCTGAGGCCGGTTCGCCGTCCGGCGGCGCCCGGCTTTTTGGGATTTACACGGGTTGTTCTTGGAAAAGCACTTGTCTGTTGGCCGGGTTGGTTCGATAGAATAAACAACCGGCAATGGCGAAAAACGCATGTTGGTGAAAACACTCGCTTACAAGGAGTTGTCGGGTGGGACGACCGGCACCCAATTGGTTTGCAGACTTACAGCATCTTCAACCTGAGCGTTGGTACACCACGCCGCGTCTCGCGCGTTTGGTCGCGCGTTCGGCGGCTAATGTGCGCATTGTCTTGAGCCGACGCATTCCGCCGACTTATCAATCGATTGGCGGCGAATTATACGCGACCTGGCTAGGGGCGGATTTGATCGCTTTGAGTCAGTCCTTCGCGGTGGAAAAGCAGGCCCGCGACCAACGGAAACGCAAACGGCGTGGGCATTTGCATGAGGATATTGCGCACGACTAGTCGCCGCCGTGCGAAATGATTGCCTGTAACAAACTTTTGGCACCCGTCTAAGCGGCCGCCGGCGCTTTTTTTCGTGAGAAAGTGGCAAGCCGAACGCCGCCTTTTGGTATGATTACCTACCGCAACCCCGTACCCCTTGGATCTTGCTTAACTGCTCCGGGCCGCAATGTGTTACACATCGTTCTTTTCGATGTGCCGTGCCGCGTGAGACCCGCATTTTGGTCAGATCCGCTTCGTTTGCGCCCGGAAAGGTGACCGGAACCGTGCGACAACTTCGCGCTGCGTACCGATAAGGCGGGTAGGGTTGGTTCGATGACGTTATGCTCCGGGTCGCGGGATCCATGGAGCGCCGGGCTCGGGAAACGAGCCGAAGGGTAGGTCGTATGATGAGGATCCTTTCGTTTCTTTTCACCACGCGCACGCTTAAGTGGTTGTCGCTGTGGGCCGCGCTCGGGAGCACCGGCGCGCTTTTTGCCCAACATCCCTTTTATTTGCAGGCTTACGATAACGGCATTCAGGCGATGACCCTCAAGAACAATGAGGCGGCGCTCGAGTACCTGGAGATCGCCGCATTCGGCCTGTTGGAGTACCCCGAATACCTCAGTGACATCTACGTGCGTTGGGCCGTCTTGCTACATCAGGACGAAAGCCGGCGCGAACGTTTTCTGCAGATTTCCGCACGGGCCAAACGCCTGATTGGGGATGATTTCCAAAAACCGGTAAAAGTTGATCCGGCTGTTTGGGAACGTTTCCTGGTGGTTTCCGGCCGCAAGGCGCCGCCGCCGCCGCCGATTCCCGAGGGCGAGGACGAACTGCGTCGTTACGTGGCGGCCTATCCCCAAAACAAAGAAGCTTGGCAGGCTTTGATTGAGCGGGATCTTTCGGGCCGTGAAAGCCGCGCGCGGCAAACTTTGGCGGCCGCCATTGAGCAGCATCCACAAGACAGGGCGTTTCTGGAGCAGGCGCTGACTTTTTCCGTTAACCGCGATCGCAGTCGTTCAGCCGAGACTTACGCGAGCAAGCTGTATGCGTTGCAGCCGGCTTCGGCGGTGGTCAACGAATATTACGGCATTGTGGCTGTTGACCAAGAGAAGTGGGACGATGCCGCGCGATTCCTCGAAAATGTCGGTTCCTCGCCGATTTTGCGCGAAACGACGGCGGCTATGGACGCGCTGACCCGCCAACGCAAGCGCGAAGCCGACCAACGCGCCAAGGACGATGAACGCCGCGCCAAACTCGAAGCCAAGCAGAAAGCCGAGGATGACCGCGCCAAGGAAAAAGAACTCGCCGAAGAGAAGGCGCGCTTGGCTAAGTTAGAAGCGGAAAAGCAGCGTTTGGAAAAGGAAAAGGCCGATGAGCTGGCGCGATTAGAAGCCCAGCGCAAAAGCAAGGCGGCTGAAGCTGAAAAACGACAAAGTCGCACCAAAGATCGTGAAACGCCGGTTGCCGCCAAAGACGCCGACCCGATTCAAATCCTCGAAACGAAACTGCGTCAAAACAAAGACGATTTGAATAGCCGCTATCAGTTGACCGAGCTTTACCTGGACCGGAAAGACCTGCGCAAAGCCGGCAAGGAGCTGCGTCGTTTGGGCAAAATCGACGGCGCGGCGGTTCGCTACATCGAGGTCTACACGCGCTACAACTATCTTACCGAACGTTTTAAGCGCAATACCGACTTGGGTGATCGCGGCGATCTCAGCGAGCGGGCGCGTTACTTTGTCGGGATGAGTTTCTTTCGCGAGGAGCGGTTGGATGAAGCGGTCAACCTGCTGAAAGGCCTGAGTCGCAAGACCTATCCCGATTTGCGTGAGGTAGATCAAGCTTTCAAGCAAGCCAACCGAACCGATGCCAAGGTGCGTGAGCAAACGCTCAAAGATCGCAGTATTCAGCAGTTGGAACGCCGCGTCGAGCGCGGCAGTGCGCGCCCGATCGATTTGATTCAATTGGTCGAGTTATACGTGGAGCGCGGTGATTTCGAAAAGGCGGGGCCGCTGATTGAAGACGGTCAAAAGCGCTACCGCGCCAATCAAGAGTTTCGTTATTTTTCAGGTCGCCTCGATCTGCATCGCAATAAATACAGCGATGCAGCGCAGGCGTTTCAAAGTTTAATCAATGCCGGTTACCGCAAGCGTGATATTTATTTTTATGCGGGGATGGCGGCGATGAACAACGGCCAGGAGGCTGTTGCCGATTACCTGTTTAAACTGGCCGTGCGCGACAATACGTCGCTGGAAAAACGCATTCAGGATGCACGCGCCAACCGCCGTTAGCCGGCAATGATGCTATGAAATAAAATGGCGCCCGCGCGGCATGGGGCCCTTCGCTTTTGGTTGCTAAAGCCCGCTGACGTTCATTTCGCTAATGAGGAAACCGGGTGTTTGCACGGACCAGTCGTCCATAACGTTGTTGCCCATGTGACTGATGTTCTTCAGCATGTCTTTGAGGTTGCTGTTGAGGGTGAACTCCATAACCGGGTGTTGCACTTCACCGTTTTCGACCCAAAGTCCCAGCGCGGCGCGCGAGAAGTCACCCGTCGAAATGTTGACGCCCTGACCGAGCAGGCTGATGACCCAAATGCCGGTGCCCATGGTTTTGATGAGGCCTTCCTCGTCGAGGTCGCCGGGCTGCAAGATCAGGTTGGCGGGGCCGCCGGCGTGACCGGTGGTGGTCATGTCAAGCTTGTTTGCAGAGTAAGTGCTGAGTAGCCAAGTGTTTAAGTTGCCGTTTTCGATCAGCTTGGCCGACTTCTTGGCGACGCCTTCGCGGTCGTAGTTACGGCTGGCTTGGCCGCGCGCCAGGAAGGGATCTTCGGTGATCGTGACCCTGTCGCTGCACACTTGTTCGCCGAGTTTACCGACCAAAAAGGATTCGTTACGGTAAATGGAACCGCCGGTCATGGCCGAAAGCAGGTTGCCCCAAATGGTGCGTGCCACGGCGGGTTCGAAATAACAGGGGAAGGTGCCGGTGGCCGGTTTGCACGCACCAATTTTGCGCAGCACGTTTTTGGCGGCGCGTTCGGCGATTTCGCGGGTTGACTGCAGATCGGTGTGGTGGCGCCGTTGGCAGCCCCAGCTACCGCTTTGTTTGCGGCCGACGTTGAGGTCGCCTTCGGAGACTTGGTCGTCGGCAAAACCGGAGACGCCCATGCCCATTAGCGTGCGTTGTTCGGCGCGGCAAAAGCCGGCGCTGTTGGCAATGGCGCCGGCACTGATGGTGGTCGAAAAGCTGGCGCCGTCGCTTTTGAGGCGTTTGTCATAGGCGAGCATGTGGCTTTCGAGCTCGCGCGCCAGGGTGATTTTTTGTTCAACCGGCATGTCGAGAAGTTTGGCGTCGAACAGGTCGAGATCCTTGAATTCGGTTTGTAGCTGCTCGGGTTTGGGCAGGGTGTAAAAGGTATCGCGATCCGTGTATTTCGACAGCACCATGGCTTGGTCGACGACGTCGCGAATGCTGTCCTCGGACAGATCGCAGGTTGAGACCGAGGCGCGGCGGTAATCTTGGGAGACGGTGAGGGACATTTCGAAGGGTTCGGCTTCACTGAGGTTCTCGATTTCGCCGTTGCGCAGCTCGACCTCGAAATCGCGGCGACGCATCACCTGACACTCGGCCGTGTTGGCGCCTTTATCGAGTGCCAGTTGCATAACCGATTGGGCCATGCGTTCTAATTCTTTAAGGTCCGCGTAGTTCTTCATAGTTATTGGCCTCCCACCGTCATTTGGGAAATTTTAATCGTCGGTAAGCCGACACCAACTGGCACGCTTTGGCCTTTACCGCAGGTCCAAATCCCGGTGCCCATTTGGAAATCATTGCCGACCATGGTGACCTTACTGAGCGCGTCGGGACCGTTGCCGACCAAGATGAAGTTCTTGATAGGGTGGGTAATTTTGCCGTCCTCGATGAGGTAAGCCTCACTGGGCACAAAGGTAAAGTTGCCGTTGCTGATATCGACCTGGCCACCCTTAAAGGTTTTGCAGTAAATGCCGTGTTGGGTCGAGCCAACGATTTCGTCTGCGCTGTAACCACCAGGTAACATGTAGGTTGTGCGCATGCGCGGCAGGGGCTGGAACTTGTAGGATTCGCGTCGGCCGTTGCCCGTGCTCTCTTGTTCGAAGTAACGCGCCGAGATTTCATCGGTCATGTAGGACTTGAGTCGACCTTCCTCAATGAGCACGGTTCGTTGCGAGGCGTTGAGTTCGTCGTCAATGTTAATCGAGCCGCGATCGTTTTCAATGGTGCCGTCGTCAATAATCGTACATTGTGCGTCCGCCACCATTTGACCCAGGCGGCCGGTGTAGGCCGAGGTGCCTTTGCGGTTGAAATCGGCTTCGAGCGGGTGACCGATGGCTTCGTGGAGCAAGATGCCGGAATCACCGGGGGCGAGGATGACCGGCAACATGCCCGCGGGCGCCTGTTTGGCTTCCAGCAGGAGCAGCGCCTCATTGGCGGCTTTTTCGGCCCATTTTGTGACGCTTTCTTCGGTAATAAACGAAAAACCAACGCGGCCACCGTCGCCGGCGCGGCCGATTTGTCGTTCGCCGTCTTTTTCGGCGATGACGGAAATGGAGAAGCGCAACATGGGTTGAACGTCCTCGACCAGGCGACCGCGCGAGTCGGCGATGACGATTTTGCGCTGATAATCGGCGTAACTAATGGTGACCTTGGTGACCAGGTCGCTGTGTTTGCGGGCGATGTCATTGGCCTTGATGATCCAGGCAATTTTTTTGTCGAGGTCGATGTCGATGGAGGGATCAGCGACTTGATAGTAATTTTTGAGCGGGGTGGGCGCCACTTGATAGGCTTGATCGGAGCCTTGATCGTCGGCAATGGCGGCGGCGGTGGCGGCAATTTTCAAGAAGTTCTTGTCGTCGAGTTGTTCGGTATAGGCGTAGCCGGTTTTCTCACCTTTGACCACGCGAACGCCAACGCCTTTTTCAATGGAAGCCACCGCTGTTTTCAGGATGCCTTCTTCCATGACCAAACTGTTGTAGCGCGAGTGTTCGCAGTAAATTTCGGCGAAATCGCCGCCGCGCTGCATGGCGGCTTGCAAAACCTTGCCCGTGGTTTCGCGGCTCAAACGGAACAAATCCAACGACATGGCCACCTCCTAAAGAATCTCTCACTCTAGCATACTCAAACGGCTCCCGTCCTCGGGGTTCCATTTCAACCGATTTTAGCCTATCAACGGCTTTGGGCTCGCGCTAATTTCCGACCGAGTGATGCAGGAAGACGATTCAAAACGCGCGGCGTTACTCATTAAGCGAGATTTCGCAGGCCTATTTTTCACGGCCCTGTGGTTATTGCTCGGGCGCGCCGCGCCCAGTCTCCGCGACAGGGCGCGGGTTCATTAACCCCCGTCAGTTGTGCTGATTTCGCCGAAGGTGGCGGCTTGTATCGACGGGTGGCTTTGCCGGCCGGTTTTGATGCGCTGTGTTGATGCGCTGTGACCCGGAAGCAAATGTTCCCTGGGCGGTTCGGGTCAGGCGTCTTTTGAAGGATCAGGGGCGAGGACCCCGCTTGGGGAGTTGGCTGGTCTCCAAGCAGGGGGCATGGTTAAGCGCCGGGGGTTTGGCCGCTGCCGTCGCTCTCTTTCGCCGCTTCGATCAAGGTGGTGATCGTCTTATAGGCTTGCATCATTCTCGGTAGTCCAAGCGTCGGTAACGCCAGTATCGCGAGCTGTTCCAATTTGGCGGGGTCGATCCCGCTTTTTAGGGCTTTGCGTGTTTGCGAGGCGGTAGCTCCATCGAGGCCGGCACCGATACTAACGGCCAGTTTGGCCAGTAATATCTCTTCTTCGCTCAGAGCCCCCAGACTTTTTACCTCGTTGTTGAGGGTGTCGTAAGCCTCAATCACTTCAGGGTGACGCGTGCTGAATTTTCGGTAGGTTTTGGGGCGTTTTTCCATAATCGGCTCCTTCCTGGCTGCGCTTTTTTGCCTTTTGCTGGATCGATCTGGGTCTTGGCTTTTGCGACGGAGGTTTACGAGGTCACGCCGCCGCTCTGTCTTTTGGCTGCACTTAGGCGTCCGCTTTCGATATCGATTGCAACCTTAATGAGCGAGGATAAGATGAAAAAGCCCATGGCCCATATGCCTGAAGTTACAGCAATTTCGATCCAACTGGGATGGTAATCGACAATATCGCCGAGCGGACCGGGTACGAACCCCGGCACGACCAACCCCATGCCTTTTTCAATCCAAACCGCGATAAAAAGGGTGGCGCCCATGATCGGTAAAACGATGGGGTGGTGTCGCAGTCGGTGGATGCTTAAGGTGAGCGTGGCGATGATATTGAGGACGATGGCCGTCCGAATCCAGGGAACCAAGGCGGTGTGTCCGTCCAACCCAAAAAACAGGTACATGGCGCTTTCCGTGTGTTCGGTTGGATGGTAAAACTCGACAAATATCTCAGAACCCAGCATTACGAGATTGATTTGTGCCGCCACCGTCGTAATCATGGCCAGTTTGTGAAAGATAACGGTGCGAATTGAATAATCCGTAAAATGGTTGATGATTTTTAAAACCAAAATGATAAAAGCGGGGCCCGCTGCAAAGGCCGAAGCCAGGAATCGCGGGCCCAACAACGCATTGTGCCAAAAGGGGCGTGCGGGGAGACCCGCATACAAAAAGGCGGTTACCAAGTGGATCCCGACCGCCCAGAAAACGGACAGGATGACAAAGGGCACGTATTTGTGTTTCTCCGGTTGGCGGCCCGTGTAGCGACGGTACAGCAGGTAAAAGGGAATGAGCAGGTTTAGCGCAAGGTACCCGTTTAGCACCAACACGTCCCAGGTTAGCAACGAACGCGGCCAATTAAAGAACCCGATTTTCGGAATCATATGCCAGACGCGATGAGGTCCACCGAGATCCACGGTTACAAATGCGAGGCACATGGCGAGTGCCGCCACGGCCACACCTTCACCAATTAACACCGCTTTGCCGAAGTCAATGTCGTCAAGGATATAGGTGGGCAGAACGAGCATCACCGCCGCCGCCGCCATGCCCACCAGGAAGGTGAAATTGGAAATGTACATACCCCAGCTAACGTGATCACTCATGCCGGTGACGACCAGCCCCTCTTGGAGTTGGATTTGGTAGGCGTAAGCCCCCAGCAACATGAAAAAAGTCAGGCAGCCCATCCAAACGTGGTAACCCAGACGACCACGGGTCGCGCTCAAGAATGCGTCAAAGAAAAAATGAGTTAATGGGTGATGGCGCATCGTGGCTCCTCAATCGCTGAAATACCAAAATTTCGGTTCCGTACCGAGCTCTTCCTTGAGTCGAAACACTTTTTTGTTGGCAAGCACGTACCGGATTTCACTGTTGGGGTCGAGTAAGTTTCCGAAAATTCGCGCGCCGGTGGGACAGGCTTCGACACAGGCCGGCTGTTTGCCTTGACGCGTCCTTTGAATGCAGAAGGTGCACTTCTCCATCACGCCTTTTTTGCGTGGCCGGTTGCCCAGGTAATGTTGCTCTCGATTGATCTCTTCCGCGGGTATTTCCGGGGCGGACCAATTGAAACGCCTGCCGAAATAAGGGCAAGCCGCCTGGCAATAACGACAGCCGATACACCAGTCGTAATCCACCACCACGATACCGTCTTCTTCTTTCCACGTTGCGCCCACCGGACACACCGATACACAGGGCGGGTTCTCACAGTGGAAGCACTGCGTGCCTAAGTAGTATTGGCCGTCGGCAGGCACCTTGTGGTAGTAAGAACCGTTGGCTGAAGCCAAACTGCTTTGGCCGTTCTCAATTTCAAAAATGCGTATGTACTGCATGTTCGACTTTCGATCTAAGTTGTTTTCCTCGATACATGCGGTGACGCAGTCCTGGTAGCCTTTGCATTTTGAGATGTTGAACGCATACCCAAACAGAACACCCGCCGCCGGTTTGCTCGTCTGAATATGGACTTTTTCTTTTTGTTCACCCGCTGCAAGGCGTTCTAAGCGATCGACCGTTGCGCTGCGTTCCGAGTCCGTCATGAGTCGGTAATTTTTTTTGAAAAACTCTTCCCAGCGAAGTTGGGCTTCTTCATTGCGTCCGCTGAGGGGTGAACAGGCGGCGTTAACCAGCGCGGCCCCCGCGCCGGCCGCACCCGCCAAGGCTCGAAGCGCTTGGCGACGGTCCAACGGTTTGTCCAGTACGGCCGCGGCACCTTCGGCAAAACCGGTGTCATCCGCGTCGGGTTCGGCCGCGAGATGACGTCGGGCTTCCGGGTTTAGTAAACCTTGAACCCATCGGCGTAGAGGCGATGACTCAGTCATGGTGTGACTCCTTGGTGTCTGGGTGGTTTGCTTCCCTGGGTAAATCGGATGCCGTCGGCGTTGCTGCATGACGCGGCAAGCGTTTGTGGAATTTGGGTTGGTGGGGATTGTGGCAGCCTGTACAAGAACGCACGATTCGTTCGCCGGTCCATGTCTCCAGCCGTTTGCCGTGGGCGCCGCCGGCCCAATCACGTGCTTGCTCAAAATGACATTGGCGACACACCTGGTAACTGCGATCAAAGGTTGTTTTGGTTCCTGAAAGAAAAATGAGGCCGTCGCCGTGATGGGCCGGATCGTGGCAGGTAGCGCAGTTCATGACTTGGGGTGGAGCGTGCTCTAACGTGATATCCCAATGGGCCTGTGGTTGTGCGTTGTTGGGGACGGCGCCCTCATGACAGCCGGAACAAGGGGCGTGCGCCAATTTATCGCTTCGGGTTTCCACAAAGAAATCACCGTGACCCGGCTGGTTGACAAATGCGACGACCTCGCGTTTTACGTCAGCGGTCAGGTGGCGGCTGTCGGGCGGTTGAGGAATGCCCTGGTGGGCGGCAATGGTTTCGCTGACCTTCGGGTGATGCGGTGGTTTTCCGCCGGAACAGGCGTGAAATAGGAGTGCCGACCACAGGCAAACTACGGCCAACGGTCGACCCAAGCGGAGCAAGGTGGTCATGGTGTGCCTCCCGGTTGCCGGGCCGATAAGGATCGGGTGAAAGGCGCGTCAGTGGTGGTTTTCATATGGCACTGTCGGCAGGAGAGGCGCTCCGGATGGGTGGTGCGGATTTCCATTGGGGCGGCCGGACCGGCGTGGCAGGCACTGCAGTTTTCGCGCATGTGCAGGGCGTGGGGAATCGGCGGTGGGCTGCCGGGTAAGGCGGCGCGGCCCAAGGCGGGCGGGGTCATGGTTTGCCACGTGGTTGCTTGAAACAACGTTTCGTCGGCTTGGGGCACGTGACACTGGCGGCAATTGCTGTAATTTGCATGGGGCGTTTGTGGTGCAAAAGCTTGAAATCTCGCAACAAAACCACCTTTTTCATGACAGCCGTTGCAGGCGTTAAACGCCGTTTTCATGTCCTGGTCAACGGGGTGGGGAATAAACGGCGGCGCGCCTGGATAGGCCCGACGTTGGTAATAGCTGTCGAGGGAACGCGTACCGCTTTGTGATAAGTCCACGAACCGTGACCGTTGATCGCGCCCTTGAAAAACGCCGGCTTCTTGGTAAAGGGCGCGAACCGGGTCACTGGTGGCGACTGCTTTTGTCGGCGCATGGGGTGGTGCGACCGGTTCATTGAAGGCTTGACCGACCACCCAGGCCGCCGCCGCGAGGAGCAGCGTGAGCAGGGCGATCACCATAAATCGCTGCGGTGGTGTTTGTGTCATACCCGCTCCAATCGAACCGCACATTTTTTATAGTCCGGCTGCTTTGAAATGGGACAGAAGGCGTCAAGGGTTACCTCGTTGATGAGTTGGTGCTCGTCGAAAAACGGCACAAACACATGGCCGCGGGCGGGACGACCGCGACGGTCAATCGCCACCTCGAGCGTCAAGGCGCCACGTCGGCTGACGATGCGGATGTTGTCGCCGTCGCGAACGCCGAGGCGGGTAGCATCGTCGGGATGGAGCTCCGCGTAGGCCGCGGGAACCGCGCGGTGAAGAATGGGAATCCGGCGCGTCATGCTGCCCGAGTGCCAGTGTTCGAGCACGCGGCCGGTGCAGAGCCAGAAGGGATATTCGCGGTCGGGAACTTCCGGGGCCGCCTCGTAAGGCCGTAACCAAATCCACGCGCGGTGATCTGGTTTCCCGTAAAAATCGAAGGAAGATCCTTTGGCGGCGGGATCAGTGGCGCCGTGGTACCGCCATTTGGTTTCGCGACCTTCGTGAAACGGCCAGAGCACGCCGGGCCGCTGTTTGAGCAGTTCATAGGGCGCCATCCCGTGTTTGGGGCCGTCGTGAAAGCGGCGATACTCTTCCCATATCTCGCCGATATGGGTGGCTGGATCGCTGGGGAACTTGTCCCCGTATCCCAAGCGCCTGGCCACTTCGATCAACTGGAGTGTGTCACTCATCGCTTCACCGGGAGGGTCGATCAATTGATGGAAATGCTGGGTCCGGCGCTCCGAATTGCCGAACATTCCCTCGCGTTCAATCCACATTGCAGATGGGAGGATTACGTCGGCGATGTCCGTTGTCGGCGTCGGATAAACGTCCGAGACGACGATGAACCGACCTTCTTTTTTCGTGGCATCGCGGTACCGTTTCAGTTTGGGCATGGTGACCATGGGGTTGGTCACTTGGATCCACATGAACTTTATCTCGCCGCGATCCAGGGCGCGAAACATTGAAACGGTGTGATGCGACGGTTTCGGGGCGATGTTCTCGACGGGAACCTGCCAGATTTCCGCCGCCATTTGGCGGTCTTTTTCATTCATAACGACACCGTGCGGTAACTTATGGGTCAAGGTACCCACTTCGCGAACCGTGCCGCATGCACTTGGTTGCCCGGTCAGAGAAAAGGGGCCGTTGCCAGGTTGACTGATTTTGCCGACCAAAAGGTGAATGTTGTACACCAAGTTGTTGATCCAGGTGCCCCGTGTATGTTGGTTCATGCCCATGCACCAAAACGAAACGACCTTGCGGTTGGGATCACCGTAAAGCGTGGCCAGATAACGCAAATCGGCCGCTGAGACGCCGCTCAAGGCGGCTGTTTTTTCCGGCGTGTAGTCCTCTAAAAAACGGCTGTAACTCGAGAAATCGGTGGGCGTTGCTTCATCTTTGAAGGCGAAATCGTCCTCGAGACCGTAACCGATCTCGGTTTTTCCTTGTTTAAACGCCACGTGTTTCTCGACAAAGGGCCGGTTGACCCGTCCGTCTTTTATGATTTGGTAGGCTATGCAGTTGGCAATGGCCAGATCGGTTTGCGGCTCAAATAAAATGGATTTGTCTGCCGCGAAACTGGTGCGCGTGGTGCGCGTGGCTAAATCAACGATGACCACTTTTTTGTCGCGTTGGCGGCGGTCCAGTAACCGGGAAAAGAGGACTGGGTGCATTTCCGCCATGTTGTTTCCCCACAGCACGAACACATCCGCATGGTCGATATCTTCGTAACAGCCCATTGGTTCGTCGAGACCGAACGTGGTTAAAAAGCCGGTCACCGCACTTGCCATGCACAGCCGGGCATTGGCTTCGACATTGTTGGTCCCGATACATCCTTTAAATAATTTAGAAGCCACGTAACCGTCGGGAATGGTCCATTGGCCCGAACCGTAAACCGCGACACTGTCCTTGCCATGGGCGGCAATCGTTTGCTTCATCTGGCTGGCAACCACGTCCAGTGCTTCCTGCAAAGGCACGTCCACCATTTTTCCGTTTTTGCGGATTTTGGCCGAGGTCAACCGGTCCTTCCCGTAAAGCGCCTGAATGACGTGGTACCCCTTGACGCAACACAGTCCCTTGTTGACCGGTGAAGCGGGGTCGCCTTTAACCGCGACAGCGCGGCCCTGATTCACGCCGACCAAAAGACCGCAACCAACGCCGCAAAAGCGGCAGGGCGTTTTGTGCCACTGCATGCCCTGCGCGTTGGCCGAAGCCTGGGCCTGGGCCGGGAAAGCGATGCCGGGCAAGAGGCTTTGGGCGGCGGCTAGGGCGGAACCAAGGGCCATACTTTTGATAAAGGAACGCCGTGAAATCATAAGATTCTCCTCGTAAATGAACAGGATCAATCCTGGAACGCGCGATAAATGGGGGTGAATTTGTTCAAGGGCTTGAGAAAAAAGAGGGTGGGGGTGGCGAGCGCGCGCCCGCTCAGTGTGTGGGTTCTTTCTTCAAGCTATAGCGGTCCTGGGACTGGGCTAAAAACGCCACAAAGGATCGCGCGTTACGGCCGAATGGCCTGCCCGATAGGGCTTCTGCCAGGGGCTGGGTGCGCTTTCCACAAAAACACCGAATGTCGCGTCCGTTTTTTGGGTTTCCCAGCGGCAATGCTTGGTTCGCCATGATCTCCATGTTCCTGGCCAGTGTCGTGGAGGGGGCTTTTTAAGGTGTTGTACGTTATAGGTTTAGACGACGAAGGGCTCCGGGTCGGCATGACCAAAAACCAGGGTTAAACACTGGAGGTCGGGCACTTGATCGAGTTTCTCTTTGAGGGCTTTCTCATCGCTCGGATTTGGGCTTTCGGTGACCACGATGGCGACCTCCCGATTTTCAGCGGGAACCACCGTCACGTTTCCGCACGACGCTAGGTCGGTGACCATTTGTGAGAAGCGGTTGGCTTGGGCAAAGGCGAGATAGCTTTTGATAGGCATGAACAGACCACTCCCGAATCAGTTAATTAGGTTTCTTAGGTGACAATGCAGGTATGCTAAAGCAATAATGACGCCGTTTATTTAGGTGTGGGCTTGTGAGATAAGTGTCCTTTTTTGTGTTGTTTACATTTTTTGGTGTTGTTGTGGTCGCCGCGAGGTGCGGTTTTTTACGCAAATGGGGTGAGGGAAATAACGCACCTTTGCAACCGGGCGCCACCTGGCGCGCCTTTTTCCGCGCCTTTAGCGTGACTCGGTTTTTTCTTGATACCCCGCGCCGATGCTTTCTTCCGGCCGCCTTGGTCCGAGACCCACGGGGGACTCGTGGTAAGCTAGTCGTTTCATTCATCGACCCACCTTTTTTCAGGAGCAGAATTCATGCGACATTTGGTCTTTTTATGGATGGTGGCGGCGCTTTTTATCAGTGCCTGCAACACCGACAAGCCGGCGGTTAGCCCCGGCGGAGAGAATAAAGCCGGGACCGCGGCACCCGTTGCCAAAGTTGAAGCGGCGGCCGTCGACGCGGCCGTTGCCAAAATTAACGGTGACCGCATTTTGAAAGGCACCGAAGCCTTGGCCGCCGACGACATGGCCGGCCGTGCCACCGGCACCGAGGGCGAACGCAAAGCGGCACAGTGGATTGCCGACCAATACCGCGAGATCGGGCTCAAGCCGATGGGCGCCGACTTTTTTCAAACGGTTAACCTGATTGGGATGAAAAAAGACGCCGAGGCCACCACCTTGAGCTTGCGCGGTGAAGCCGGTGAAATCGGCTACGAAAGCGGCACCACGCTGACCTTTGCCTCCAGCGCCCAAAAAGAAGAAGTAAGCGTGACCGATGCGCCGTTGTTGTTTGTCGGCTACGGCGTGGAAGCGCCCGAACACCAGTGGAACGACTACAAAGACGTCGACGTCAAAGGCAAGATTCTGTTGTACCTCAACAGCGATCCCGTCATTGCCGACCAGCCCGACGCTTTTGGCGGCGAGGCACGCACCTACTATGGTCGCTACACCTACAAATACGAACAAGCCATGGCGCGCGGCGCCGCCGGTGCCTTCGTGATTCACACCACCCCTTCCGCCGGTTACGGCTGGAGCGTGATTGGCTCTTCCGGTGAACGCGAATCCTTCGCCGTGAAATTACCCAACAGCGGTTACCAACTCGACGTGTTGGGCTGGATCCACCAAGACTTGGCCAACAAACTGGCCGGCACCGTCGGTGCCACGCTGGAGCAATGGTTCGAGGCCGCCAACAAACGCGACTTCAAACCCGTTGAACTGCCGATCACTTTGTCGGCCAACATCAAAACCACTCTGCGCGACGCCGAAGCCCGCAACGTGGTGGGCGTGTGGGAAGGTTCCGACCCCAAACTGAAAGAAGAGATGGTGGTTTTCTCCGCTCACTTCGATCACTTGGGCGAAAACGAATCGGGTGACGGTGACCGCATCTACAACGGTGCTTGGGACAACGCGCTCGGAACCAGTGCCATCATTGAAATTGCCCGTGCCTTTGCTGAATCCGGCGTGCGTCCGCGCCGCAGCGTTGCCTTTTTGGCCTGCACCGCCGAGGAACGCGGCTTGCTCGGCAGCAAGTGGTTCGTTGAAAAACCGCCTGTGCCGCTCAAAAACATCGTCGCCAACCTCAACGTCGACATGCCGCAAATCTTTGGCACGACCACCGACATGGGTGCCATCGGTTACGAAACCAACCAGCTCGGTGATTGGTTAGTGGAAATCGCCGGCAAAACCCCGGTGACCTTGGCCGACGGCAGCAGCAAAATGGTCGCGGTTAAGGGTGATCCCAACCCCAACGCGGGCAGCTTCTACCGTTCCGACCAAGCCAACTTCGTCAAAAAAGGCGTTCCCGCCATTTTCTTCGTTCCTGGCAAAGACCACGTCGAAACACTGAAGGTCGATCCGGCCCAGTACAAAGGTGATCACTACCACCAGGTTTCCGACGAAATCAACGAACACTGGAACCTGAGCGGTTGCGTGCGCGACATGCAAGTGGTCATGCGTTTGGCCATCAAAACCGCCGACAACGACGCCATGCCCACTTGGGCGGCCGGCAACGAGTTCGAAGGTGCCTGGAAAACGCTGCACGGCAAATAACCAACGCCTGAAGCTTCGCTAAATGAAGCCGGCGTGGAGGCCATGGCGCCGCCGTGCCGGCTTTTTTGCGTCCGCGATCCTGTTTCCCCGCGCTGATGCTTGCACGGCGCCTGTCCACCGACTAGGTTGGGTGATACAGATGTCGGCTAAATGGGTGATCCCAAGAGGGTGCAGTGGAGATTAACGGAATCGGCGCGGGTTTAAGCGGCGCTTACCCGAACGAGGGTTTGCGGCGTGGTGATGAGACGGACGCCGCCGCGCGTGAGCGCCTAAAAACGGAAAAAGAAGACGCCGCCGACAAACAAACCGAGGCCGGCCAACTGCGCAAAGATGTGTTCCGCGAGTTTCGACGTTTACCGGATGCGGACGAAGAAGTGGAAATCGCCGAGATCCGCGAGGAAGTCGACGGCGAGTCGATCCTGCGCGCCGTCCAAGTGGTCAAAGAGTTGATCCCGCTCAAACCGGAAGAAGCGGCTCGTGCGCAAGCCAACCTCGACCCCCAGCGCGTGTCGGTCCTCCTCGAAGAATAATCAATCACGCGATTGCGGAAATACGCAGCCGAGTGTTCGGCGGTGCGGACACCACAAATGCCGGCGGGAACCAAACAAACGCGGCCCAAAACCAACGAAATGCCAGGCTGTGGCAAACGCGGCCCAAAACCAACGAAATGCCGGGCTGTGGCTTTGATCCGGGGCGTCCTGTAGGGACGCCCACACCGCCATCTGTGGACCACCAGTCATTTGAACGTTCGCCGTGAGGCGAACCACCGCCCGTAACCCCAACGGGGTGACACATAACAGCCCCGGGTTTCAACCCGGGGTGCCCGGGGTTCCCGCACCGCCGGCGCTGAAGGCGCCGCACAAAATTCGCAACATACCGGCATGCACCGGCATCGCAAACCCAAAAAACGAACCCGAACCATGCTCACAACGCGTGTGTATCCTAAGTAAACCATGGCCCTTTGTTCCGGTGCGCGACGCCTTTGCGTGCGTTCTTCGAGATTCAAGGCAATGCCCTCACAGCCGGCAACCTGCTCCGCCACATCAGACCCATTGCGATCTGCCAACACAGCGAGGGCGTCGGATGGGTCACTCTATGATGGGGCCGCCAGTTTTATTTTATAGCGAGGCATTTGATGAAAAACCGTACCGTATTGGCTGTAATGCTTGGGGCTTGCCTCTGTTTGTTTTTTTTGCCCAGGCCACCAAAGATGCCGGCTACCGACAAGGCGGTGCGGTATTCCGTATGGGTGAGAATGGTGGAGCAAAAGTCGAAACATGCCAAGTCGTTTAAATGGGAATTCCCACCATCGTTAGACATGGGTTGGAAAGAAACCAACTTTCAGCGCTCGACCTTGACCCTGTCGGTGACGATACCGGGCGCTGAGTGGCATTTCAGGGGTAAAACGGCTGAAGAGCGTGCTTTGATCCAGCAGCACACCTTGCTCAAGGCCGCGCTCGACCATTTCGAAGATGAAAATGACCACAAATACACAAATGGCCCGTTCGATTGCGTGGTTGTCCTGCTTTGGGATCAGAACCTCATTAAAAAAGTGCCCAGCAAGGACGGCGTATCATCGTCTTACGTCTTTCCCGACGAGGCTGATAGCGCTGCGATCCTCGCGAAGGCTGTTTACAGTCCCGACGGTGGTGGTGTGAGCGGAAGCGAGGAGCCGGCCAACCGCAACTACGAGGTCATCTGGCCGCCCTTCAAACAAGAATCTGATCCGGGGCGTCCTGTAGGGACGCCCACACCGCCATCTGTGGACCACCAGTCATTTAAACGTTCGCCGTGAGGCGAACCACCGCCCGTAACCCCAACGGGGTGACACATAACAGCCCCGGGTTTCAACCCGGGGTGCCCGGGGTTCCCGCACCGCCGGCGCTGAAGGCGCCGCACAAAAATCAAAATCAACCGCCATGGTCCGGCATGGCAAGCCCAAACGCGGCATTCCTCAACCCATACCGCCACCCAACAAACGGGAGCGCCTGCATGGCGACATGAACCGCCATGGCCAACCCAACAACACAACCCTAAAATGACGAAATCAGGTCCCCAAAAAAAATCAAGCAGTACTGCGCAGGAAATCAACCAAATCAGATATTTGCGTGCAATACACCGTATAACGAATCTTACCGCGCAGTGCCTCGCTGAGGCCGCGCCCGCCCATCGCCAGCCGCGTTTTGTGCTCCAAACAGGCCTGCCAAATCGTATCAACCGCTTGCACAAAAGCGGCCTCATCAGCCACGCCGGCCACGCTCAGCCACAGCAATCGCGGTCGCCGCGTCGCCACCGCCGCCGCAATCGTATCGCCTGGCAGATCCGTCCCCAACGTCTCCGCCTGCCAACCCATTTCCCGCAACGTGGCTTCCACCATCAAATTCGCCAGTTCATAGGGATCGTTTTGCAAACCTGCACCCAGCGCCAGTGGGGCATCAGCCGCCGGTTCCGGCATCAGCAGCGTTAACTCGTACAGCGCGCGCCGGCACAACTCCACGCTGCGTCGTTCCTGATAAACCTCAATCGCCCCGCTCTGCCACATGGCGCCGAGCCGGTGGAACGCCGGTGAAAGACCTTCGTCGAACAGCGTCGTCATCGGCCGGCCGGCCAGGAACCAGCTCGTAAACAAACCGCGCAATGCGTTTTCATCGTCGGCCAACAACATTGCGATCAGGGCCTCCGGCGCGTGCGTCGCCTGCGCTTTGGTGGTGGTCTCGGGTAAACCGAGCACGGTTGGGTCGTGCAGGTCCTGCTGCCGTTCGCGCACAAAAGCCAGCACATCGCGTTTGCTAATGCGGCGATGGCCGCCCGCCGTGCGCTGCACCGGCAGCAAACCACGATCACACCAGCGTTTCAGCGAGGCTTCACTGACACCGATTGCTTTTGCGACTTGTCTAGGACTGTACAAGTAGGAACCGCCTTGAAAAGAAATGATCGATTTGATCGATTTTTTTTAATCTAAACGCTGATAAGCAACGAATGCAAGTGTTGAGATGAACGTTTTGAGCGTTTTGTGGCTTGACCCCGTTGATTTTCGACTTTAGTTTGGAAAAAAGCGAACGGCAACATCCTCGAATAAGGAAAAAAGCGAACGACATGGTTTTTGATCAGTTAAAAAAGATAGCGCGCCTGGTGTTTCTCTGGTTCGACACCGACGACCAAGCCGCCGAACTCCAGACCGAAGGACCGGCCGCCGAGGCATTTAACTGGGTGCGTGTGTTGCCGTTTATCGGCATGCACGTCGCCTGTTTTTGTGTGCTGTGGGTGGGGTGGAGCCCGTTCGCGGTCGGGTTCGCGGTGGCGCTGTATCTGATTCGCATGTTTGCCATTACCGCCTTCTACCACCGCTACTTTTCACATCGCAGCTTCAAAAGCAGTCGCGCCTTGCAATTCATCTTCGCCGTGTTGGGCTGTACCGCCGTGCAGCGCGGGCCGCTGTGGTGGGCCGCCCACCATCGCCACCACCACGCCTTTTCCGACACCGAACGCGACGCTCACTCGCCGCGTACCCGTGGTTTTTGGTGGAGCCACATGTTGTGGTTCACCTGTGACGCCAATTTCCCGACCCAGTATCACCGTGTCAAGGATTTCGCCAAGTACCCGGAACTGCGCTTCCTCAACCGCTACGACATCCTCGTGCCCTTTGTGTTTGCTTGGGCGATTCTGTTCTTCGGCATGGCCCTCGAGCGTTGGGCGCCCCAGTTGGGCGTGACCGGCTGGCAGTTGTTGGTGTGGGGTTTTGTCATTTCAACCGTGGTGCTTTTCCACGCCACCTTCACCATCAATTCGCTAGCCCACGTGATTGGGACCCGTCCCTACCAAACCAAGGACGACAGCCGCAACCACTGGTTTTTGGCGCTGATCACCCTGGGCGAAGGCTGGCACAACAACCACCATCGATACCCGGCTTCGGTGCGCCAAGGTTTCCGCTGGTGGGAAATCGACCTGACCTATTACGCATTGCGGCTGATGGCGGCCCTGGGTTTGATCTGGGATTTACGACCCGTACCGGAGCGCATTTTGCGCGAACCCGCCGAACGCGCCGCCGCCAACCAACTCCAGTCAATAGAGGGGCTATCATGAAGATTGCAGTCATCGGCAGCGGTATCTCGGGATTAACCGCCGCCCATTATCTCAGCCGCCACCATCAGGTCACCGTTTTTGAAGCACGTGACCGACTCGGCGGGCACACCCACACCGTCGACGTGCCCTTGCCGGAAGGCGGCAGCGCCGCGATTGATACCGGCTTCATCGTCTACAACGAAAAAACCTATCCTTTGTTCACCGCCTTGCTGGCCGAGTTGGGTGTGGCCACCCAGGCCTCGACCATGAGTTTTAGCGTGAAATGCGAGCGCACCGGCCTGGAGTACAACGGCCACACGCTCAACACCCTGTTCGCGCAACGGCGCAACTTGGTTAAGCCCGGTTTCTGGCGCATGATTCGCGATATTTTGCGGTTCAACGACCGCGCCAAAGCTTTGGCTGAAGATCCCAATCTCGACCAGCGCCTCACCTTGGGCACGTTTTTAGAGGACGAGGGTTACGGCGAAGCCTTCATTGAGCAGTACATTTTGCCGATGGGTGCCGCCATTTGGTCGTCGGGCCGCGCGGGCATGCTGCGTTTCCCCTTGGCTTTTTTCCTGCGCTTCTTCAACAACCACGGCATGCTCAATATCAACGATCGGCCCGAATGGCGCGTCTTGCGCGGCGGCTCGCGGTCTTACCTGGCCCCTTTGACCGCACCTTTTGCCGATCACATTGAGCTGGGTAAACCGGTGGCGGCAATTCGGCGCCTGACCAACGAAGTTGTGTTGACGCTTGCCGACGGCTCCAACCGGCGCTTCGACGCCGTTGTCATCGCCGCCCACGCCGACCAAGCGCTGCGGATGCTGAACGATCCCTGCCCGGAAGAGCAGCGCATTTTGGCCGCAATCCCTTACTCGGAAAACCACACCGTCCTGCATTGGGACAGCAACGTCTTGCCCCGCGCCAAACGCGCTTGGGCCGCGTGGAATTACCACCGCTTACCGGTTGACTCGGATCGCGTCGCCGTCACGTACAACATGAACATTTTGCAGGGTTTGGATCTGCCGCGCACGTACTGCGTGTCGCTCAATTATCCCGGTCCGATCGACCGCGACAAGATCGTGCGCGAAATGACGTACCATCACCCGATCTTCACCGTCGCCGGCGAACGGGCCAAGGTCGACCACGACCTGATCAGCGGCGCGCGCAACACCTATTACTGCGGTGCTTATTGGTTCAACGGGTTCCACGAGGACGGCGTGCGCAGCGCCCACCGCGTCGTGTCCCAAATCGAAGCCAAAGTCGGCCAAAACCAAGCGGTTGCCGTATGAACGCCACGCCGTTAGGTGAACACTCGCGCATTTATCGCGGCTGGGTGCGTCACCGTCGTTATGCGCCCAAGCCGCACCACTTCCGTTACCAGCTCTACATGCTGTACCTGGACCTGGACGAAATCGCCGGCATTTTCAACGGCGCTTGGTGGCGTTCAGCGCGTTCGGTGCTACGTCCGCTGGCCTTTCGCCGCGACGATTACCTGGGTCCGACCGAGTTGCCGCTTAAAACCGCTGTGCAGCAGCGCGTGCGCGAAGCCGTGGGTCTCGAACTCGACGGCCCGGTGCGGATGTTGACCCAGGTGCGCGTCTTCGGCTGGGTGTTTAATCCGGTCACCTTTTACTTCTGTTTCGACAAGGCGTCGCCGCGACCGCGCGTGATTTTGGCTGAAATTACCAACACGCCCTGGGACGAGCGCCACACCTACGCCCTGGTTTGCGACGCCGAGCGCGTCACCAACCGCTTCAGCATGAGCAAGCAGTTCCACATCTCGCCGTTCATGCCGATGGACATCGATTACCGCTGGTCCTTCAGCGGACCCCAACGCGCACTGGTGATTCACATGGAGAATTTCCGGGCCGGTGCACGTTGCTTCGACGCCACCCTTTCGGTTCGTGGCGAACCCATGAGCGCCGCCGGCTTGGCGCGCTGCCTGGGGAACTACCCGTTGATGACCGGCAAGGTCGTCGCGGGCATTTACGCGCACGCCGCCCGTTTGTGGCTCAAAGGCGTGCCCTTTTACAGCCATCCCAAATACGACGAGCCGCAAACGCTCGCAACCTCGCCGGCACCCGTTGCCGGTGTCTCTACCACCCCCGTGCTCGCAGAGGAGTTGTCTTCATGAATCGCGTTGATACCAAATTAGAAGCCGTCATTGAACCGGCCTACGGGACCTTTGACAAATGGGCGCGCACCATGCTGTTCAAAGCATTGTCCGGCCTGCACAGCGGCAGCTTGACCATCGTTGAACGTCACGATCGCAGCGTGTTCGGCACTGTCGGCGGCGCCGGCCCCCACGCCGAGATCCACGTCGAAAACGGTGCCTTTTTCACCAATGTCGCGCTCGGCGGCAGCATCGGCGCCGGCGAATCCTACATGGAAGGGGAGTGGCACTCACCCGACCTGGTCGCCGTCGTGCGCCTGATGTCGCTGAACCTCGACGTGCTCGAAGGCATGGAAGGCGGCCTCGCCCGTTTGTCGAAACCCCTGCTCAAAGGCCTGCATGCGCTCAATCGCAACACCCGCTCCGGTTCGCGCGCCAACATCGCCGCCCACTACGACTTGGGCAACGACTTCTTCGCCACCTTCCTCGATCCCAGCATGATGTACAGCGCCGCCGTGTTTCCCCACGCCGAAGCCAGCCTCAACCAGGCCGCCGCCCACAAACTCGACCGCGTCTGCCGCAAACTGGCGCTGTCGCCCGACGATCATGTCGTCGAGATCGGCACCGGCTGGGGCGGTTTCGCCATTCACGCCGCCAAACATTACGGCTGCCGCGTCACCACCACCACCATTTCCAAGGAACAATTCGCCCACGCCGCCCAACGCATTAAAGAAGAGGGTTTGGAAGACCGCATCACCCTGCTGCTGCGGGATTACCGCGATCTCGACGGCACCTACGACAAACTCGTTTCCATCGAGATGATCGAAGCCGTCGGCCACCATTTCCTCGGTACCTGGTTCGCCAAATGCGCCGACCTGCTCAAACCCGACGGCTTGATGTGCATTCAGGCCATCACCATGCCCGAGGATCGCTACCACAGCGCCTTGCGCGACGTCGATTTCATCAAACGCTACATCTTCCCCGGCAGCTTCATCCCTTCCGTCGGCGCCATGCTCGAGGCCATGGGCCAAAACAGCGACCTCAAGATGGTGCACATGGAAGATCACAGCGATCACTACGCGCGCACCCTCGCCCTGTGGCGCCGCAACTTCCACGCCCACCGCGAGGGCGCCGTGATCGGCGCCTTGCCCGAGCGTTTCCAGCGCATGTGGGACTTCTACCTGGCTTACTGTGAAGGCGGTTTCTGGGAACGCGTCATCGGCAGCGCCCAACTCGTTTTTGCCAAACCACGCAACCGCCACGACGCCTTGCTGCTCGACGTCGACCAAAACTCGGCCGCGTTGCGCAACACGCTGCCGCCCTTGCCCTGAGGCCGACCGTGATTGTGTTTCTGCGCGTGTTGGCGCCGTTGCTGAGCCTGACCATGATTGCTTTGGTGGTGCAAACCAGCCTGCAAAGCAACCTGTTCGACGAATGGGAAAACTTGGCCGCCATCCCTTGGATGCGCACCACCTTGGTTGACTTCTACTACAACGTGCTGCTGCTGTACCTGTGGGCCTGCTATCGCGAACGCCACAACGGCTTGCGCCTGCTGTGGTTGCTGTTGTTCGTCGGGCTGGGCGCCATTGCCACCGCCTTTTTTGTGGCCGTGCAAGCCTACCGCGTTCCGGTTGACGCCGATCTCACCGCCGTCCTTCTTCATCCCGACGACCTGCAACGCCTGCAGACGGGTTAATACGAGGAACTACCATGCTTCAAACATTTTGGATTTACACCGGTTACGGCGCTTTGGCCATGTTCCTGTTGTTTAGCCTGTTGTGGCTGCTTCATTTGAAACTGCGCAACGCGTCGATTGTCGACGTCGGTTGGTCGACCGGGCTGGCCGTGCTCGCCGGCGGTTACGCCTGGGCCTTGGCGCCGGAACAACCACGCGCTTGGCTGCTGGCCGCCATGGTCGCCATTTGGGGCGGCCGCCTCGCCGGCTACCTGGCTTTGCGCATCTACCGCGAAGGCCACGAAGAGGGCCGTTACGTGCGCCTGCGCGCGTCCTGGCAAACCAACATCCCCGCCAAGTTTTTTGCGTTTTATCAAGCGCAAGCCATGTTGGACGTCGTGCTGGCCGCGCCCTTTTTATTGGTCGCCCTCAATAAGGCGCCAGGTTTGGGCCTTTGGGAAATGCTTGGCGCCGCCATTTGGTTAACCGCCGTTTGCGGTGAATCCGTCGCCGACCAACAATTGGCCGCCTTCAAAAGTGATCCCAACAACCGCGGCAAGGTCTGTCGTCGCGGTTTGTGGGCTTGGTCGCGTCACCCCAATTACTTTTTCGAATGGCTGATTTGGGTCGCCTTCGCCGTGTTCGCCTGTGGTTCGCCTTGGGGCTGGCTCGGCTGGTTGTCGCCCATCCTCATGCTGCATTTCATTTGGAACGTGACCGGCATTCCCGCCACCGAAGAACAAGCCGTTTCCACCAAAGGCGAAGCCTATCGCCGTTACCAACGCGAGACCAGCGCCTTTTTTCCCTGGTTCCCCAAACGCGAATCCTCCGTGTAACCAACCGCTTTCAGCCAACCTGTACCACCTCATTTCGGGAGTGACCCATGATGTTAACTTTTGCCCTGGAAAAAAATCTTTTGCCCGACATGCTGATCCGTTTCGGCATTCGCAACCTGCTGCGCCAACGCCTGCGCGAGCTGGAAGAAGGCGGACTCCAAGCCGCCCAAGAACGTTTTGAGGCGCTGATCAAAACGCTCAGCCAAGGGCCGATCGCCATTGAAACCGACGCCGCCAACGAGCAGCACTACGAAGTGCCCGCCGCCTTTTACCGCTACGTGCTCGGCGATCATCTCAAGTACAGTTCCGGCTACTGGCACGAGGACACGCGCGACCTAACCACCGCTGAACGCGATATGTTGGCGCTGACCTGCGAACGCGCCGACCTGCAAAGCGGCCAAGATGTGCTTGAGCTGGGTTGTGGTTGGGGTTCGCTTACATTATATATGGCCGAAAAGTTTCCCAAGAGCCGTATCACCGGTGTGTCCAACTCGCACTCGCAGCGTCAGTCGATTCTCGATACCGCCGCCAAACGCGGTTTGACCAACATCGAGATCATCACCTGTGACATCAACGACCTGCAACTCGACCGCCGTTTCGACCGCGTTGTTTCCGTCGAAATGTTCGAGCACATGCGCAACTACAAAGCCTTGCTGGCCAAGGTCGCCGGTTTCCTGCACGACCACGGCAAGTTGTTCGTGCACATCTTCACCCACCGCGACCACGCCTATTTATTCGAAGTGCGCGACGAAACCGATTGGATGGCCAAATACTTTTTCACCGGCGGCGTCATGCCCAGTGACCGCATGTTGTTGTACTTTGCCGACGCCTTTAAGGTGGCCCGTCACTGGCGTGTCAACGGCACGCACTACGCCAAAACGGCGGAGGCCTGGCTGCGCAACATGGACAACCACCGCACCGAAATCACCGCCTTGTTCTACGAAACCTACGGCCGCGAGCAAACCACCAAGTGGTGGGCCTACTGGCGCATTTTCTTCAGCGCCTGCGCCGAGTTGTGGGGCTACAACCAAGGCAATGAATGGTTTGTCAGCCATTACTTGTTGGAGAAACGCGCCTTGGGCGACGAGACCTAAATCAATCGGCTAAGATTCTGGCGTTACAAGGCTTTTGCGAAAAGCTCGGTTGTCTTTGCGGCAACCGGGTTTTTTGTCACCGGCTCTTGGCGCCGAGGCTTGGCCAAGATCACCGCGAACAACGCTTTGTTCCGGTGTTACAATGTGGGCGCTCGCCGGTGACCTCGCCGGTTGGGCGCCATTGTGTTTTGCAAGGAGTGGCCATGCGCGCGCGCATATCTGAAAAAGTAGCGGCGGGAACCCGCATCACCGACGAAGAGGCGACGTACCTTTACACCGAAGCCGACCTTGCCGATTTGCGTACCTGGTCGACCACCGTGCGTGACCGCCACCACGCCGCCAATCAGGCCACCTACCTGATTATGCGCATCATCAATTACACCAACGTGTGTGTCGCCAAATGCGATTACTGCAGCTTTTACCGTTTACCCAAAGCGCCCGACGGGTACCTGTTACCGCAAGACCAAATCTACGCCAAGATTGATGAAATCCTTGAGTTGGGCGGCGACTTCGTCGGTTTCAACGGCGGTTTTAACCCCAAGCTCAAACTCGATTGGTACCAAAACACCTTCCGCCAAATTCGCGAGCGCTACGGCGACACCATTGAATTTTACGCGCTCACCGTTGCCGAAATGATGTACGTCGCCAAGCTGTGCCGCCTGCCTTACGAAACCGTGTGTTTGGCGCTCAAAGACGCCGGCGTGCGTTGGATTACCGGCGGCGGTTCCGAGATTTTGACCAACGCGTTCCGTCTGCGCCACAGCCCGCAAAAGTACACCGCCGACGATTACCTGGAAGCGCAGGAAACCATTATGCGCTGCGGCTTGCACTCGACCGGCACCATGGTGATTGGTTTTGACGAGAGCATCGACGAACGCGTCGAACACCTGCGCCGCGTGCGCCAGATGCAGGACCGTTTGCGCGGCGACGGCTTGCCAGGCTTGTTTAGCTTTTTGAGCTGGACCTACAAACCGTACCACAACGAGCTCGGCGGTTTGGAAGTCGACGGCGACAGTTACCTGCGCCACCTCGCGGTGGCTCGGCTTTACTTGGACAACATCAGCCACATGCGCACCTCGGTGTTGACCCAAAACGACAACGCCCTGCGCGGTTTGCATTTCGGCGCCAACGACTTCGACATCCCGCTTGAGGACGAGGTTACGCAAATGGCCGGCGCCGTCATTAACCGCAACATTCAAGACATCATCAATCAGGCCGAAGCCGAAGGGTTTACGCCCGTCTTCCGGCCGATGGCGCAAGCACCCGCACTGCGCAACGTTTAGTTCTTTTTAGAAGGAATCGCCATGGAACTTGTGAGTCACGCGTACAAGCAGGTGACCGAACACGTCACCCGCTTCGATCAAATCCCGGCCGAGGCCGTCGTCAAACAGGACATGTTGCGTTTGGGGCTGCGTTTCAGCGAAGCCGCCATGAACATCGCCGCCGGCTTTAAACCCAAGGATTACTTCATCTTCTCCTTTGATTTGATCGAAATCAAAGACATGCAAAACGCCGAGCACCTGCGCGTGCCCGAGGAGATTCGCATCAGCGGCGGCCCGCTCAATTTGCGGCCCACCGTCATTTCCGTGCGCATCAACCCCGAATCGCCGTACCTGATTGATTTGGTCGACGGCAAGTTGACCTTGATGTGTGACGACGCCGACATGGCCGCCGTTGAGTACCACCCGATCCCGCCCTTCTACCACGAGGCCTTGGCGAGCGGGAAACCCATGGGCGAAATCGCGCCCGTGCTGGAGTGGGGTTACCTGATTTACCTGACCGCTTACCGCATGTGCCAGTACTTCAACAAAGACGAGCAGTGCCAGTTCTGCGACATCAACCGCAACTTCATTCAGCAGCGCAAGGCCGGCAAGGTTTACACCGGCATCAAGGACCCGCAAGAGATTGTCGAGGCCTTGGCGCACATTGACCGCACCGACGACAAAGCCAAAGCCTACACCCTCACCGGCGGCTCCGTGCTGACCAACCTGCAAGGTCACGGCGAGGTTGACTTCTACGTGCGTTACGTCGAAGCCATCGAAGCCGCCTTCCCCGGTCGCTGGATCTCCAAAGCCGTCGTGCAGGCCTTTACCCAAGCAGACTGTCGCCGTTTGAAAAACGCCGGTGTGCAGATTTACCACCCCAACTACGAAGTCTGGGGCGAAGAGCTGTTCGCCAAAATCTGTCCCGGCAAAACGCGCGTGATCGGCTTTGAACAGTGGATTAACCGCGTCGTGGAATCGGCCGAAGTCTTCGGCGGCCCGAACGTGATTCCCAACTTCGTCGGCGGCGTGGAGTTAAACACCGTTTGTGGTTTCAAAGACGTCGACCAAGCCGTCGCCCACACCCAGGAAGGGCTCGACTGGTTCATGCGCCAGGGCGTGGTGCCGCGTTTCACCACCTGGTGCCCGGAGCCGTTGGCCGCCTTGGGTCCGCAACCCGCGCCGCCGCTGGAATACTTCTGCAAACTGCTGATCGCGTGGCGCGACACCTTCCGCCACTACGGCCACAAAGTCCCGCCTGGCTACGGCGAGCCAGGCCCCGGCAAAGCCGTGTTCAGCGTTTCAGCCTTTATGGACGTGCTCGACAACGACGCCTAAACCTGAGGCTACACAATCAACTAACGCAAAAAACCCAGAGCCGCGCTCTGGGTTTTTTGATGGTTTACCATTGGTTGTTGATTGGGGTTGTTAGCAACCTTCGCCTGTGTATTGGCGTTCAAAGCGCAGGTTTTCGTATTCCGGCGCGACATTGGTGTCTTCGTAGAGGAAGGTTCTACCGGTCACACAGTCGTAATGGCGGATTTTGGTTTCGTAGACATCCCAGGTTTCCATGATTTGGTACTTCTTGTTGTCGTAGCAGCGATAGTTGTCGGTAGGGAAGTATACGACCTTCTTGAGTTTAACCGTTTTGGTGACGCGATTGTCGTTGTCACACTTATCGCCGATGCCGTCGCCGTCGCAATCTCTTTGGTCGGCGTTGGCCATGTAATCGCAGTTGTCGTAGTAGCTGGGGATGCCGTCGCCGTCGGGGTCACCGCTACAGGATGGGTCGTTGGCCCATTGCGGGCAGTTGCAGTTGCGCACGTCGTCGCGGCAATCGATCAGGGTTAAGGCATTTTGGCTGTTGGTGCCGGCGAGCCGTGCGGTGACGTTGGCGGGGATGACCGACACTTCGGCAAGTGGGCTGCCGACGTCGGGGTCAACCGTGGCGCGCCAAGAAACAATGTCGGCGTAGCTGAAGGCGTCAAAGGGTTGGCCGTCGCGCAGGACTTGGAAACGAATCGAACCACCGGCTTGGTGAATGGCCGCGAATTCGGCTGCTTTTTGCTGTTGGCTTGCAAACATCAACAAAACGCCGTCGTGATCCAGTTCGCCGACCACGTGGGTTTCTTCGAAAACCAACTGCTCCTCGACGCGCACTTGGAACACCAAATGTTCGGCGCCGGCGACGTCGTCAATCAGGAGCGGATAAAAAAGGGCGCGGCCGGTGGGCGCAGCGGTTTCGATCGTTTCGATCGTCGGCTTCGCGGCAATCAGGTGGTTGGCGTTGAAAGCAAAAGCGGTGGTGAGGAACAGAGCGAAGCTAAGCAAACAGTGTTTCAAACTCATAAAGGTCTCCTTGACGAGGACATAAGGCGCGGCAAGCGGCTGCACGCACAAGCGAGTTAGCGCGGGTGGTGATGGGGCCATAGCAATAAGGCGCGATGGGTTGGTAACCATAAGTGTCGCGACGGAAGCGTGAAGTTGATGGAGCCGGCTGGGCGGCGCCGGTACGAATCCCGGCCCGTCCGACACCTCAAAATTTAAAGCCGCGCCAAAAAAACGGGCAGTGCCGCGCGTCATGACCTCGCGTGTAAGTCTTCACCCCGTACCCGTGACAACTGTCATGCCCCTTTCACTTTGTCTTGACGCCTCGACGCTTGGTTTCTACCAATGAGTGATAATAGGTGGGAGACACCAATCCGGCATGACCGGTAGACGCGCGCAATGGAGGTTTTGTGGAAGTCCTGTTTGGGTTCGTCGTGGTAGCCGTGATGGCGACGGTGGCGGCCGATGCCTACGCGAAACGCAAAAAACGTTTGGCCGCGCAAGTATTGGCGCAGTCTGAGGCTCATTGGTCTGAGCCCGTGCTCGCCAAGCTCGGGATAAGGAAAACCGACGCACCTCTGGTGCAATGCCCTGGCTTTTCCACGCGGCTTGAAATCATTCGCGCCGCGCCTGAGGCGCCGCCTGGCCCGGACGAGGATGAAGACGATCCATGGGTCGAAACCAAGCACGGCGATCTTTACCGCGTGGTGGTGACCTCTCGAAAACAGGCTTTTGACCGCGTTGCGCTTGTTTCCCACGACCACTTAACCCCGTTGCGTATTGACCACGACGGGCGTTCTCGCGACACCAGTTTCACCCTGACCTGCGAGAATCCTGCTTTTTTGGCGGTGTTGGTGCCGGCCGTGCGGAACCCACTTTTCGCCTTGTCTTGCTTAGAAATTCGCGATGGATGTTTGCGGTTCCCGCTTGTGTCGACGATGGCCGGCATTCTTGATCCCAGAAAGCGCGAAGCCGACCTGTGTGCCGATTGGAACGCTGTCCTGGGGTTGCTGATAGCGCTTGAAGCAGCGCCTTCAATCTTTCTTCGCCTGGTGCAGATGGCTCTGTTGGATCCCGAACCCTGGTACCGTCACCGTGCCGCCGCCCTGTGTTTGGAGCTGTGTGCCGGTTTCCAGGGCGCTTTAGAGGAGCATCCGATTTGGCCGCTCAAGCATCGCCGCCGGCGCTTGCGCCAATTGGCTGATTTAGACGAGGCCTTTCTGAGCGCCGAACCCAATGATTTGTTTGCCGCGTTGCAACCCCTATTGGAACACCCCGCTTCTGAGCCGACTTTGTTTGCCTGCGACGCGCCTGGTTCGCCCCAAAACGAAGAAACCGTCACCCGCTTGCGGGCCGGCAGGGTGGCAGCAGCCGATTTAACCCCCGAAGGCTGGTTGTTCGCCGCCGTCTTATTCCCAGAGCAGGCCCTGGTTAGCCCGTTGGTTTCGTTGTTGGAGAACCTTGAAGCCGGCGCGGAACTTTTATTGGACGAGCTGTTTCACGTATTGCCCGAGGCGGCGGTCGACAAGCTTTGGCCGCGGTTGTTGCACAACTCGGCTTATGTCGTGTGGGTGATGCGAGGATATGTGCCAGGTATCGCCCACCGCTTGAATTACCTGACCGACTATTTCTATGAAACGGATGATCACCGCTGTCAGCTTCGGATCCTCGAATTCTTTTGCGACCGGGCCGATGTCCGTTTGGGTGAACTGGTGCGCGGCGCATTGCCGTATGTGCTCGAATCGGTTTATGATGCCGACGCCGCCGATGCTTTGTTGGTCGCCGGTTTACAAGGTTTGGCCCAGGTCGGTGATTTGCCTGATTTGGATCTTCTTGAACGCTGTCGCTTGCGTTGTTTCAGCGAAACGAGTCGCGCCGCTTTAACCGCGTGTCGGCAAGCTGTGTGGGCGCGGGCCGGTATCGATGAGGCCGGATTGGTGTCGCCGGCGGCGCTACCCGACGAAACGGGAGCCTTGTCGCCGGTTGGTGACGAACCTGGCGAGTTGAGCCCTGTGGCGAGATCGGATGATTTGGCTGACGAAACGGGCCCGACACTTTGAGGATGATGGTTTCGACTAACCCAACACGAGATCATGCTTGCGAAGACGGCCACCAAACCGAGTAGGGGCCGGCACCCAGTTTCTCGTGCACTAAAATTAGACACTGGAATCGTTTGCTGGGTGATTTTGCAATGTGCCGGTTATTCGCATGTTAAAAATCTGGCTGACGCTTGCGCGGCGCCCTGTGGCTCGCGTTGCGGGCGAAGCGCCGAGGTTGTTGCTGCGGACCGCGTGCTGCTTTTCGGATGTTTTATCGAGGAGAACCGCGTGAAGACCATTGCCATCCTGCTTTTCTGTTTTGTGTTAGGGTCCTGTTCCCGTGGCCCCGATGCCGCGCGTGCGGCTGATATCGATCCGACCTTGCCGGTGCCGCCGGCGGGTTCCGTTTTTCCCGAGTCGCGGCCTGCCGACAGCGATTTGCGCGAACGGCTCAAGCGTGTCAAAAGCTTTGGTGATTTGTTTGAAGTCGAGACCGTTGCCGACCTAGGTCCTGGTTTCGCACTCAGTGATTTCAGCAGAGGGTTTGTGCATCCTGACGGCTTTTTGGTGCTGTTGGACAGTCACCCGGCGCAAATTGTGGTCTTCGACCTGGCCGGCCGCGTTGTGGGGACCATCGGCCGGGTCGGCGAGGGCCCGGGTGAATTCGCCGAGCCTCATGAAATCAGGTTGGGTTTCGACAACACCATCATTGTGGACGATCAGCTCGGGCGGGTTCACGCCTTTCGGCGCGACGGTACCCATCTGCTGTCGACCCGCTTTGCGTTGGGGATTAATCTGTTTTACAGCGGCGCCGCCTTGATGCCCCGGTCGGATCGGATATTGGTTTCGGGCCTGCATTCGCAAAAGCATCAGGAACCGCTGCATGCCGTTCTTGCATGGGACGGCAGCGAGGCGCGCGTGCTGGATCGCTTCGGTCGGCGGATGTTTTCATCGGACCTTGATCGCTGGAGCCATAACAGCTTTCAATTAATCGACGGCCGTGTTTGGTATCATTCGCCGCTGCGTTCCCATTTCGAGATTTTCACCGAGGACGGCCGGTTTTTGGGGGCGACGCAAGCTTTGCGGGGCGCGACACGGCCCCATGCCGCCGAAATCGCCGCCCTGCACCCGCTGAGCAAAGACACCATCAGCACCTACCTGCGAAAGCGCTATGCGCCTTATGCTTTTTTCCGGGTGGGCGATATGGTTGTGGCCGATTCCCTGCGATTCTTTGATCTTTACGGCTTAGGTGGCGTTTTATTGGCCGAGGGGTTGACCCGTTCGCGTGAGGGCGTGCTCCTCGGTGGCTACCAAGGGCGCCTGGTTTCGGTAATATCGGCGTTGGATCGCTTTGACTTGTACCGTGACGGCCTCAAAACGCAAGTGACGGCAGTGTGTGACGGTGATCCGGCGCGGCTAGCCGACAGCAACGGCTTCCTGATCATCTGGCGCATGAAGGATTGACACGTGACCGGCCTTGGGTGGGCGGCTGTTCGCTGGCGACGGAAATGGGTAGACGGGGCGTTCCGCCGATGTGAAGTGAACATAAAAACCCGGGACATCGGCGGATTGTGTAAGTGTTTGGAATAATGCAGGTTGGGAAAAACGGGTGAAAAATATTGGTTAAAAAAAAGGGTTGACATTCGACATCTGCATTTTTGGCCTCTTAACATGCTGGTTATTCGTATGTTAAAACCCTAAGAGTCGCAACGGCCTTCGAGTCGTTGCGCGGGTAGAAAGAGGCTGTTACCTGTACTGGTGAGATCGGGCTCAGTCGCAACGGCCTTCGAGTCGTTGCGCGGGTAGAAAGGAAATAAACCCATCCGGGGCGCCCCTTGTAAATGTCGCAACGGCCTTCGAGTCGTTGCGCGGGTAGAAAGAGCGTAACATTATCAGCATAACCCGTCGGCTGGTGTCGCAACGGCCTTCGAGTCGTTGCGCGGGTAGAAAGACGTCAAGTTCATTACGTTCTGTATCTGTAAGGTCGCAACGGCCTTCGAGTCGTTGCGCGGGTAGAAAGCAGGTACGACGGATGAACGTATCCGCGTCCTAGTCGCAACGGCCTTCGAGTCGTTGCGCGGGTAGAAAGATATTGTTTGCCCAGCGTAGCGGGCAAACCCGGGTCGCAACGGCCTTCGAGTCGTTGCGCGGGTAGAAAGCGGGCCTCGGTTGCGCTTGTGTGGTGGTAAGGGTCGCAACGGCCTTCGAGTCGTTGCGCGGGTAGAAAGAATGCCCGTAGCTACACAAGAACAAGAACAAGGTCGCAACGGCCTTCGAGTCGTTGCGCGGGTAGAAAGTAGATCAACTGATTAGGGGGGTTTGTGAGTAAGTCGCAACGGCCTTCGAGTCGTTGCGCGGGTAGAAAGTAGCTGACGCAGATAAGCCCGTTGAAAAAATCGTCGCAACGGCCTTCGAGTCGTTGCGCGGGTAGAAAGATACTGGGTCGTTTTGTTTACGGGGTCCGTCATGTCGCAACGGCCTTCGAGTCGTTGCGCGGGTAGAAAGGTGCCAGCAACAGACGTTAAGCGCCCTCCGTAAAGTCGCAACGGCCTTCGAGTCGTTGCGCGGGTAGAAAGGATCCGGCGCACGTCCTTGAGAAACTGGGAGAGGTCGCAACGGCCTTCGAGTCGTTGCGCGGGTAGAAAGTGATTTTTGTGTTGCACGCCATTTTCCAACCTGTCGCAACGGCCTTCGAGTCGTTGCGCGGGTAGAAAGCGTTTAAGTATAGCGCATACGGAAGACGGTCAAGTCGCAACGGCCTTCGAGTCGTTGCGCGGGTAGAAAGATCGCTATCGATGCCGGGGAACTGTAGCGTTTGGTCGCAACGGCCTTCGAGTCGTTGCGCGGGTAGAAAGAACCCAGCCACCGCCGCATGATTGAAACGCTTGGTCGCAACGGCCTTCGAGTCGTTGCGCGGGTAGAAAGAAACTGGTTCCATACCATCGATACCCTTTGGCTGTCGCAACGGCCTTCGAGTCGTTGCGCGGGTAGAAAGGGCGTCGGGTCCATCAAACTCCACGGTAGCTACGTCGCAACGGCCTTCGAGTCGTTGCGCGGGTAGAAAGTTTAAAGGGCCCCACAATAAGTTTAATTTCATGTCGCAACGGCCTTCGAGTCGTTGCGCGGGTAGAAAGATTTTAGGTGTGGTTGTTAAATATGTTGGGGCTCGTCGCAACGGCCTTCGAGTCGTTGCGCGGGTAGAAAGTTGGCGGCTTGAGTCCAAGCCGTATTAGCGGCGTCGCAACGGCCTTCGAGTCGTTGCGCGGGTAGAAAGCGCCTTTGGTGGCGCGCACCGTGGCGAGCTGCGGTCGCAACGGCCTTCGAGTCGTTGCGCGGGTAGAAAGTATCCGAAATGTCTTCGGCTGCGCGCCTACATCAGTCGCAACGGCCTTCGAGTCGTTGCGCGGGTAGAAAGCCCGCCTTGACGGGGATTAAGCTAATTGTGTTAAGTCGCAACGGCCTTCGAGTCGTTGCGCGGGTAGAAAGGTCATTGCGGGGGAGGGTGCCCCGCAATACGAGTCGCAACGGCCTTCGAGTCGTTGCGCGGGTAGAAAGTTCGTAACGCTTTGCAACAACTGGCTCGAATAGTCGCAACGGCCTTCGAGTCGTTGCGCGGGTAGAAAGGCTTTTCTTGAATCGCGACCAGCTTGGACGACTTGTCGCAACGGCCTTCGAGTCGTTGCGCGGGTAGAAAGGAGATTCCCATCGTCGGAATTGGTTGCAACCATGTCGCAACGGCCTTCGAGTCGTTGCGCGGGTAGAAAGCAGGCGGAATCCCCTTAACGCTCGTGCTGCTGTGTCGCAACGGCCTTCGAGTCGTTGCGCGGGTAGAAAGGATCTAGTTTCAAAGGTGACGTGTGGATTGACGTCGCAACGGCCTTCGAGTCGTTGCGCGGGTAGAAAGGCCTTTTGTGGACACCCCCCGATTCGCGGGCGGTCGCAACGGCCTTCGAGTCGTTGCGCGGGTAGAAAGCCACGACGACCCCCACCAACAGCCGCCTCGCACGTCGCAACGGCCTTCGAGTCGTTGCGCGGGTAGAAAGGATATATGATAGGTGCGATAGTGCTGCGCAAAGGTCGCAACGGCCTTCGAGTCGTTGCGCGGGTAGAAAGCACTTCGATAATCAGGTTGACGCCCAAAGGCTGTCGCAACGGCCTTCGAGTCGTTGCGCGGGTAGAAAGAGTACGCGGCTTTTTCACCATTGCGGTACAGTCGTCGCAACGGCCTTCGAGTCGTAGCGCGGGTAGAAAGCACCGCCTGTGCACTGGATATGAAAAAACTCAGTCGCAACGGCCTTCGAGTCGTTGCGCGGGTAGAAAGACCAAACGAGTAAAAAGGGACAGTTACAAGCTGTCGCAACGGCCTTCGAGTCGTTGCGCGGGTAGAAAGAGGATATTTTCGAGCGGGTAACCAATAAGTCTCGTCGCAACGGCCTTCGAGTCGTTGCGCGGGTAGAAAGGTCGATAATCTTATACATCGCACGGGCGGTTTTGTCGCAACGGCCTTCGAGTCGTTGCGCGGGTAGAAAGCGGTAGTTGAGCCGTTGAGGCTCGGTGCGGGGCTGTCGCAACGGCCTTCGAGTCGTTGCGCGGGTAGAAAGTTCCAGGTCGAGTCTGGAAGGCGATCAAGCTGGTCGCAACGGCCTTCGAGTCGTTGCGCGGGTAGAAAGGATATGTAGACGAGAAACCTCAGACTAAGGCGAGTCGCAACGGCCTTCGAGTCGTTGCGCGGGTAGAAAGAGCGGACCTCAAAACCGTTCAACCGTTGTGTTTGTCGCAACGGCCTTCGAGTCGTTGCGCGGGTAGAAAGCCACCATCGAGCGGGACCCGAAAAAACCGCACGAGTCGCAACGGCCTTCGAGTCGTTGCGCGGGTAGAAAGCTAGAGATGCTGGCGCCGCTCATATCGCTAGGGGGTCGCAACGGCCTTCGAGTCGTTGCGCGGGTAGAAAGCGCTTTGCAGAGTTGTTGCGCGATGAGCGTGTAGTCGCAACGGCCTTCGAGTCGTTGCGCGGGTAGAAAGTCGATCTTCCACAATTCGGTCTAAAGCGTCGCAAAGTCGCAACGGCCTTCGAGTCGTTGCGCGGGTAGAAAGGTCGCTGTCGTGGCCCTCAGGGGCCTCGACGGAGGTCGCAACGGCCTTCGAGTCGTTGCGCGGGTAGAAAGGACATCGAGGGCTCAGCGGACCTACGTGAGCAGGGTCGCAACGGCCTTAGAGTCGTTGCGCGGGTAGAAAGGGTATTCTGGCAAGTTCTCAGAACTTTAAACTGGTCGCAACGGCCTTCGAGTCGTTGCGCGGGTAGAAAGTGCCGGTATTGGGACGCGGAAGGCCATCGGGCGTCGCAACGGCCTTCGAGTCGTTGCGCGGGTAGAAAGCTTTACCGTTACGAGATGGGGTTACGGGAGTAGTCGCAACGGCCTTCGAGTCGTTGCGCGGGTAGAAAGGCGACCTGATCAGTACGAACGACGAGTGGACTAAGTCGCAACGGCCTTCGAGTCGTTGCGCGGGTAGAAAGAGGTGGTTGCACCGGTTTATGACCATCTGACCGCGTCGCAACGGCCTTCGAGTCGTTGCGCGGGTAGAAAGGATAGCCTTGATTGACTTAAGGCGGGTATCACTGGTCGCAACGGCCTTCGAGTCGTTGCGCGGGTAGAAAGCCAGTCTGGCCGCATGTAGATATCCCGCTTCAAGTCGCAACGGCCTTCGAGTCGTTGCGCGGGTAGAAAGGTCTGACGCATCCTCAGCCCGTCCTCCAGTCGTGTCGCAACGGCCTTCGAGTCGTTGCGCGGGTAGAAAGATATCCGTGTGCGCGTAGTAAATGGTGCCGTCCGGTCGCAACGGCCTTCGAGTCGTTGCGCGGGTAGAAAGAATATAAATGGGCCGCCTATCTGTCGCTGATGGTCGCAACGGCCTTCGAGTCGTTGCGCGGGTAGAAAGTTCGGCGGCCCGTTCGGCCGCGCGTCGATTCGCGTCGCAACGGCCTTCGAGTCGTTGCGCGGGTAGAAAGCAATGGGGGATACAGATTACCGGGTCGATAACGTCGCAACGGCCTTCGAGTCGTTGCGCGGGTAGAAAGGCGAGGTGGCGCCGGTTTTAGCTGATGCAGTGGTCGCAACGGCCTTCGAGTCGTTGCGCGGGTAGAAAGTCGGTCTTGCCGGGTTGAGTGTTGCGCCATATGCGGTCGCAACGGCCTTCGAGTCGTTGCGCGGGTAGAAAGTATTTCTTTGTCCATATAAACAAATGGAATAGGTCGCAACGGCCTTCGAGTCGTTGCGCGGGTAGAAAGATCCCATACTATGGGAATGTGCTTTTTAGACATGTCGCAACGGCCTTCGAGTCGTTGCGCGGGTAGAAAGCGATTACAGCACCAATAAAACTCTCGTTAAAAAAGTCGCAACGGCCTTCGAGTCGTTGCGCGGGTAGAAAGACCGAACGCCTTGGTGATCTCCTCGATTAACGTCGCAACGGTCTTCGAGTCGTAGCGCGGGTAGAAAGGACAATAATCAATAATGCTCATCCCAACAAAGCGTCGCAACGGCCTTCGAGTCGTAGCGCGGGTAGAAAGACGACCGTCATGTTTGCTCCTCAATGCTTGGTTGTCGCAACGGCCTTCGAGTCGTAGCGCGGGTAGAAAGTCAAGGGCCTGATCAGGAAGACAGTTATTCACGTCGCAACGGCCTTCGAGTCGTAGCGCGGGTAGAAAGTAATGCACTCATAGCGCCTGTTGCTAAATACAAAGTCGCAACGGCCTTCGAGTCGTAGCGCGGGTAGAAAGCCACGCCAGTTTACCTGGCATTTGTTCAAGTAAGTCGCAACGGCCTTCGAGTCGTTGCGCGGGTAGAAAGCGGTGGGCGGATGCGCAGAGGTCAAACGTCAAACGTCGCAACGGCCTTCGAGTCGTAGCGCGGGTAGAAAGTCGTATCGTGCTACTTGAGCGTCATCCAGGTTTGTCGCAACGGCCTTCGAGTCGTAGCGCGGGTAGAAAGCAAACGACTCGCCATTGACCCGCCACAGCGTCGTCGCAACGGCCTTCGAGTCGTAGCGCGGGTAGAAAGCCCAATCCATATGCAAAGAGCAGAAAGGCGCTGTCGCAACGGCCTTCGAGTCGTAGCGCGGGTAGAAAGGGCCGTCGTCCGTCGCGATTCGGGCGCTCCCTGTCGCAACGGCCTTCGAGTCGTTGCGCGGATGGAAATTCGCTTGCTGTTTTTAAGACCGATGGTAAACCGTCGCAACGGCCTTCGAGTCGTTGCGCGAGTAGAAACGCGCCACAGCCAGGCGCCGTGAATGCCGTCCCGGTCGCAACGCCCTTCGAGTCGTTGCGAGAGTAGAAACTACAGAAACTGGATGGGCCGTCGCTAACCACGGAACCATTTCATAGAATGGCTAATGGTTTTTCCTTTAGTCGCACCGGCCTTCGGCGCTTACCCGTTCCGGGGTTTTCAGTTATTGTTCCTGCGGGCGTTGCGTTTTGGCGGGGGCCGGCGTGTCGCGCGGGGTGTCGGGGCGCCTCGCTGCAAAGGGTGCCTTTACTGCCGCGATGCGATCCGCCTCGCGTAGCCCCGACAAATAAGCCCCGTGGACGGTGGATGGATCCCTGGCGCTGGTTGCTTCCCCCGCAAAAAAGACCTTGTTCTCAATCGGTTCCGCCAAGGTTCGGCGCGCCGCGCTGCCGCCCGCCACCTTGGCGTAGGAGTACGCGCCAAAGGTGTTCAGGTCGCCCGCCCAACGCGTGACCACGCTGCCGGCCGGGTCCGGCAAGGCCTCGCCGTAGGCGGCGCGTAGTTGGGTCATCAGCCGCGCCACAATCGCCGCGTCACTTTGGAACTCCAGCGCGCGCGCCTGGTCGGCATAGGTAAAGGTGAGCAGCATTTTGTGCCCGGTGATGTCCCACAAGTTCAGAAACGCCAATTCTGTGCCGCCCTGCTCCGAAAAAAAGACGATGTTTTGCTGTTCGAACGGCCACGGCGCCGAAGGGTCAAAATGCAGCGCCACCTTGTTGAGCACACCCATGCCCAAACGCGCCATCGCCCCGACCTTGGCGGCCGGTAATTCGGGAACAAAACGGATCGCCCCCGATTGCAACACTCCCAGCGAAACGGTGACCAGCACCGCGTCACAAGGGTAGCTTTCGGTTTGCGTTGCCACCACCAATTCCTCGCCACGGGAATCAATGATGCAAACCCGTCGGCCCAGGCGAATGTCCAGGTTGGCGTGCATCGGCGTTATCAATTGATCGTACCCTTCGGGAAACAGCACATCCTCGCCGGCGTATTCATTGAGCTCGCCGAGTGCTTTCAGGCCGCACTTGGGCAGTTCCTCGGCAATTTCGCCCTTAATCGAAAAAGCCGCCAAATTATCGAAAAACCATTGCTCGTCTGCCGTTAACCCGTCCGCGACAGTCGCTTCCGTCAACGCCTGCTGGACGCTGATATCTTGGGCGATGGTGCCCGCCCGTGCCAAGACTCGGGCGTAAATGTCTTCGAAATAATCGTCGTGGGGGTTCAGTTCCGCGTCGGTGATCGGCGTGCCGTCGGCATAAAAAGCGGCTTGGTCGCGTGGGTTGGTTTCGAATCGGGTGAGGTTGGCGCGGTCGGCCAAGGCCGTCAGGGGATTGCCCACCGGCATGTGAATCCAAGAAGCGCCCAAATCGACGGGCACGCCCAGGCTGCGATCGGTGAAAATACGCCCGCCAATGCGGTCGGCGGCTTCCAGCACCGTGACGGCATAACCGCGTGCGGCCAAACTTTGTGCCGCCGTCAAACCGGCGATACCCGCACCAACCACCACCACCCGCACCTGGCCCTGTTCGGCCGGCTGGGCCGGCTGCAGCGGCGGCGGCGCGGCGATGCCCGGCAACCATCCCAAAACGAACCACAACAGGCATAAGCCAGGGCTTGCGCCGGCGATGTGTTGCATCATGGTGGTGACTCCTTGTTGGACCGAATGCGTTCCCCAATATCGCGGACCGCGACTTTTTATCGTCACTTCTCACCGCGTTCATGACACCGCCACGACCCTTTTCGCCGAGTTGTCGTGTTTCTCGCGCCGGCGGCGTGCTACAAAAAAATAAAGGCATACCAAAAAAGTGGGGTTCGCCACGGTGGGTGTTGTGTTTTTTTAACGGTTGGGGCGTGGCGGTGTGGGCCGTGGTTCCCTTTTTGGCGCGGTTTCACGCCTGGCCACAAACGTTTTAACCTAACCTGAGCGATTCGGGTGGCTGAAATCGCCCAAATGGGTGGCGCGAAACGTCTTGGAAAAAGGGAAGGCGTACGAACAAGTACGACGAGCATGTTTACGAGATGTTGTAGCCCAACGCTTGACGTTTCCTGCGTCAAGGTTTGACACAGGAAACGTCAACAGTTGTGCGAGTTGGCCGCCAAGCATCGTTTCGTTTCGGTTCTAGATTGGTAGGAAAGCGACCTTGGCGGTTGTCGGCGACGACGGTTAAGGCGTTTGGCGGCTTTGTGACATGGGTGTTGGCGCTGCTCACCACGGCGATTTTTGGTGGCATTATTTACGAAGTATTTGGGAAAGGCCAGGCGTTTGCATTCCGCCGCCATCAGGTTTTGTTTGGTGAAGTATGGATTGAGCCGGTGCTCGCGAAGCTGGGGATCCGGCGGCGCGTGGCGCCTTTGCCGGACCATACCGGTTTTTCGGCAGGCCTCGAAATCCTGTGGGAATCGCCCGACCTGCCGCTTCCCGCAAAGGAAAACGCCAAGTACGACCCCTATCGGGAGCCCGTATACGGCGATCTCTACCGGGTAGTGGTGACCGCCGCCAACGGTGCTTTTGACAAACTGACGCTCACGGCAAACCGCGCCCTCACCGCGCCGCGACCGGCGTTGGGCGAAACCCTTGTCGGTGAAAGCTACAGTTTGACCTGTACGGATCCCGCTGTTTTTGGTTTGTTGGTTCCGGAGGTGCGTTACCGCCTGTTCGCCGTCCCGTCGCTTGAAATACGCGACGGCCGTTTGCTGTGGCCTTTGGCGCAACCCATGTTGGCGATGAGAAGCGGCGATCTCGGCGAACCGGTGGTACGCGGTGATTGGGACAGCGTGCTCGCGTTCCTCAAGGCCTACCAGCGCGGTGCCTCGCCTTTTTACCGGGTATTGCTGATGGCGTTGTTTGATCCCGATCCGTGGTACCGCACCCAAGCCGCCGGTTTCTTGTTGGATTTGTGTGCCGGTTCGCGAGGGAACAGCCGTCGTTGTCCGATTTAGCCGGGCAAACAGCGACGGTTGCGGTTGCAACAGTTGGGTGATTTGGACGAAACCTTTGCGGCGGCGACGCCCGACAATTTATTCGCGGCGTTGACGCCCTTGCTGCGACATGCCGCCGCCGAGCCGGCCTTGTTTGCGTGGGACGGTCCGGGTTCGCCGCAATCGCCGGAAATGGTCGCGCGTTTGCGTGCGGGAACGGTGATCGCGGAGGATGTGACGCCCGAGGGCTGGTTGGTGGCTGCGATTTTGTTTCCCGAACTGGCGTTGTCGGGTCGGCTCAGCCAGGAGATTTCGAACACAAACCAAGGCGCTGAGTTTTTGTTGGACGAGCTGTTTGATGGATTGCCCGAGGCCGAGGTCGACAAGCTGTGGCCGCTGTTGTTGCACCACCCGTATTTTGGCCCATGGGTGTTGCGGCACCAAGTGGCCGGCATCCCACATCGCCTGGATCATTTGGCGGCGTACTTTTTCCAAACCCACGATCGCCTTTTTCAGCGCCAGGTCCTGGAATTCTTTCGCAGCCAGACCAATGTCCGTTTGGGGGCTTTGGTGCGCGAGGCGTTGCCCTATGTGCTGACGTTGGGCATCCATGGGGTTGGCGTGGATGGGTTGCTGATCGCCGGGCTGAAGGGTTTGGCCGATATCGCCGAGATGGACGATCTGAAATTAATCGAGCGTTGTTCGTCGCGTTGTACCAGTGACGAGAGCCGCGCGGCGGTGGATGCGTGCCGGCGTGCCGTCTGGCGCCTGGCCGGCATTGACCAAGCCGGTCTGGTGTCCGTGGCCGAGGCGCCGGATGCGCTGGGTGCGTTGTCGGCCGTCACGGATCATCGCGGTGAACTCTGCGCGGCGCCGACAAGCGCGAAGCCCGATAATGCCGAGCATTAAAAGCGGCGTCCCAGTGCGCGATGGTGCCGGTGCGTTTCGGGTTCCGCCGATGTGAAGTGACCATAAAAACCCGGGACATCGGCGGATTGTCTAAGTGATTGAAATAAGGGTGGTTGCTGATTTTTGCTGAAAAATATTGCTGCAAAAAAAGGGTTGACATGCGACATCTGCATTTTTGGCCTCTTAACATGCTGGTAATTCATATGTTAAAACCCTAAGAGTCGCAACGGCCCTCGAGTCGTTGCGCGGGTGGAAATGCGACGCCCATGAGCGCCGCAAGGTCGAAGGATGTCGCAACGGCCCTCGAGTCGTTGCGCGGGTGGAAATTTGCTCAAGCTTAGCGTGCGCGCGCGGGAAACTGTCGCAACGGCCCTCGAGTCGTTGCGCGGGTGGAAATCATTTCGGCGAACGCTTCCAAGCCTGCGATTCGTCGCAACGGCCCTCGAGTCGTTGCGCGGGTGGAAATGCCTAAACGATCTCTACCATCACTTGAGCAGTGTCGCAACGGCCCTCGAGTCGTTGCGCGGGTGGAAATGTTCGTCAGGATCTTGAGAGTCAGGCGAAGCCGTCGCAACGGCCCTCGAGTCGTTGCGCGGGTGGAAATAACACTGTCGAGTTGTCCACCGGTATCTGACAAGTCGCAACGGCCCTCGAGTCGTTGCGCGGGTGGAAATAACACTGTCGAGTTGTCCACCGGTATCTGACAAGTCGCAACGGCCCTCGAGTCGTTGCGCGGGTGGAAATACGCGCCCTTGGTCAGATGGACGCCACTCGCGGTCGCAACGGCCCTCGAGTCGTTGCGCGGGTGGAAATCTGAACCCCAGTTAGTGCCCATCTTGGCAAGAGTCGCAACGGCCCTCGAGTCGTTGCGCGGGTGGAAATGTTGGTGAACGAAAGCAACGAAAACCCCAACGAAGTCGCAACGGCCCTCGAGTCGTTGCGCGGGTGGAAATGGCACACTCCCCAGGCCCAAAAAGGGCATCATGTCGCAACGGCCCTCGAGTCGTTGCGCGGGTGGAAATTCCCGGCAGCCGGCGCCGGTTTTTTCCTTCGCGTCGCAACGGCCCTCGAGTCGTTGCGCGGGTGGAAATTACTGAAACCGATTGCGATGAGAGCTTTAGCTCGTCGCAACGGCCCTCGAGTCGTTGCGCGGGTGGAAATGACCGCCGCAAAGTCACCAGGCTCCAGGCCATCGTCGCAACGGCCCTCGAGTCGTTGCGCGGGTGGAAATGACCCAGGCGCAAATTGACGCTGTGGAGATATCGTCGCAACGGCCCTCGAGTCGTTGCGCGGGTGGAAATACGCACGTCACGGCGCCGTAACGACGATGTCGCCAGTCGCAACGGCCCTCGAGTCGTTGCGCGGGTGGAAATACCTGCGGAGTCTTCTTTCTGGCCCTTCTTTTCGTCGCAACGGCCCTCGAGTCGTTGCGCGGGTGGAAATAACAATCACGCGAGCAACAAAAAAGAGGATACGTCGCAACGGCCCTCGAGTCGTTGCGCGGGTGGAAATGTCAAAATCAGATACCGCAGGTAGTTGGTTTGGTCGCAACGGCCCTCGAGTCGTTTCGCGGGTGGAAATAGCATCCAGCGAGGTCTGTGCGATATCCAGAATGTCGCAACGGCCCTCGAGTCGTTGCGCGGGTGGAAATTAGTAAGCTATCGACATTCCAAGTGAGAGTTTCGTCGCAACGGCCCTCGAGTCGTTGCGCGGGTGGAAATTTCCAGGTCGAGTCTGGAAGGCGATCAAGCTGTAAGTCGCAACGGCCCTCGAGTCGTTGCGCGGGTGGAAATCTCAAAACAAACAGAAACGACAGGTAACCCGTGTCGCAACGGCCCTCGAGTCGTTGCGCGGGTGGAAATCTCTTAGCGGACCTCGCGGTGCTATTATTGCCGTCGCAACGGCCCTCGAGTCGTTGCGCGGGTGGAAATAAGCATGGCGAGCGGTGTCATGTCGCGGATGTGTCGCAACGGCCCTCGAGTCGTTGCGCGGGTGGAAATATCATCCTCGCCCAGGGCGACGCCCCAACCTTGTCGCAACGGCCCTCGAGTCGTTGCGCGGGTGGAAATCCCGATGATTGGGTTTTGCCTGCTACCTGGTCGTCGCAACGGCCCTCGAGTCGTTGCGCGGGTGGAAATTCGGCCAGGTCGATCTTGGCCAGGTGTAGCGCGTCGCAACGGCCCTCGAGTCGTTGCGCGGGTGGAAATGTGGTCGAAGACGTGAAAGGGGCGACGAAGGGCGTCGCAACGGCCCTCGAGTCGTTGCGCGGGTGGAAATACGATGCCACATCATACTGTTACCGGTGTACCGTCGCATCGGCCCTCGAGTCGTTGCGCGGGTGGAAATGTTACCCACCGTTGCGTGTCAATGATGAGGTCGTCGCAACGGCCCTCGAGTCGTTGCGCGGGTGGAAATTCTTGGTTAATGCACACGATTTGTAGCGGCAGGTCGCAACGGCGCTCGAGTCGTTGCGCGGGTGGAAATTTGAGCTTTTTGTTTCGAGCATCCTCGTCAGGTCGCAACGGCGCTCGAGTCGTTGCGCGGGTGGAAATAAACGGCTCGGAGACTGGGTCGCCAAAATATTGAGTCGCAACGGCGCTCGAGTCGTTGCGCGGGTGGAAATCCGCGCGGTGCTCGGTACCTCCGGGTCTCCAGAGTCGCAACGGCCCTCGAGTCGTTGCGCGGGTGGAAATAACCTCTTCGAGGGTGGCAACAATTACAACATGTCGCAACGGCCCTCGAGTCGTTGCGCGGGTGGAAATATCTAAGTGAATGTCTGGATTGATCTTGCGCCGCACCGGTCAATGCGTCGTGATCCCGTCCCTTGGGCGGGATCATCCCGGCTTGCGTGGGATGAGCCGAGCATCGGAATTGCGATTGTTTGAGGTTTGTGTGAATAGAGTCGCTGCGGCCTGTGTTAGGTTTTTAGTGACCTTTCGCGAGCCCTTACTTTCGGAGCCCCATTTATGACACTTTGCAGTACCCGCAACTTCCAGCACAGCCTCGAAGAACACGGCCTGACCCTCGACCGCCGCCCCCTCGAAATCCTTCAAGTCAATGTGGGGAAATTGTGCAACCAGGCGTGTCACCATTGCCACGTAGAGGCGGGTCCCAAACGCACCGAGATCATGACGCTCGCCACCATGGAACGCCTGTTGGCCCTGCTCGAAGACACACCGAGCATTCATACCGTCGACATCACCGGCGGCGCGCCCGAACTCAATCCCCACTTTCGCACCTTTGTGACGCGGATCCGCGCCCTTGGTCGCAACGTTATGGATCGTTGCAACTTAACCGTTTTGTTTGAGCCGGGACAAGCCGATACCGCCGCCTTTTTGGCCGAACACCAAGTGCAGGTGGTTGCCTCCTTGCCCTGTTATTCCAAAAAGAATGTCGAAAACCAACGCGGTCGCGGCGTTTTTGACAAAAGCATTCGCGCGCTGCAAAAGCTCAATGCGCTGGGTTATGGCCGCACGGGCTCCGGGCTGGAATTATCGCTGGTCTACAATCCATTGGGCGCTTTTCTCCCGCCGCCGCAAGCCAAACTCCAGCAGGATTACCGGCGCGAATTAAAAACTCTGTTCGACATCGAGTTCAACCATCTCTTCACCATCACCAACATGCCGATTAAACGTTTTGGCGACTTTTTAAAGCGCCAAAACCAGTGGGACGACTATATGGACCTGCTGATCCAAAACTTCAACCCGGCCGCGGTTGAAGGGGTGATGTGCCGCAACATGATTTCCGTAGGCTGGGACGGCACCCTGTACGATTGCGATTTCAACCAAATGCTCGACATGCCGGTCTCTTCCCAGCCCGCCGACATTTTTGAGATCCCCTCGTTTGCGGTCTTGGCCCAACAGCCGATCGCGTTGGCCGATCATTGTTTCGGCTGTACCGCCGGCGCGGGCAGCTCCTGTGGCGGCGCGTTGGTTTAACCGTTTTCGTTTTACCTGAATTCAATCAATGACCTAAAAAAGGATGGCGCTTCATGTTAGAGGAACAAACAAAAGCCGAGGTTCGCGAATACTATGGAAAGGTCCTGCAAACCAATGCCGACCTTAAAACCAGCGCCTGCTGTCCGATTGACGCCATGCCCGCCCGGCTGCGCACCATGTTGGCCGACGTTCATCCGACGGTGATTGAAAAGTTTTACGGTTGCGGGTCGCCGATCCCTTTTGATTTGGAAGGCAAAACCGTGCTCGACCTCGGCTCCGGTTCCGGTCGCGATTGCTTTTTGTTGTCGCGCCTGGTCGGGCCCCACGGCCAAGTCATCGGCGTCGACATGACCGATGAGCAACTGGCGGTGGCCAACCAATACAAGGAATGGCACCGCCAACGTTTTGACCATCCCACGAGTAATGTCACCTTCTTAAAGGGCTACATCGAGGATTTGGCCGAGCTGGGCATCGCCGACGACAGCATTGACCTGGTTGTCTCCAATTGTGTGCTCAACCTCTCGCCGGCCAAGCCACAGGTGTTCTCAGAAATTTTCCGGGTCCTCAAACCTGGCGGTGAACTCTACTTCTCCGATGTGTTCACCGGGCGCCGCATCCCGCCGGCGGTCGCGGCCGACCCGGTCCTCGTGGGCGAATGTTTGGGCGGCGCGCTTTACATTGAGGATTTTCGACGGCTTTTAAGCGACCTCGGCTGTGCCGATTACCGCGTCATCAGCAGTGGGCCGATTCAGTTGATGGATGAAGCGATTATCCACAAAGCGGGCATGATCGATTTCCACTCGATGACGATCCGCGCTTTTAAGATGGCTTTAGAAGATCGTTGCGAGAATTACGGTCAAGTCGCCTACTACTTGGGAACCATCGACGAATGTCCCCACGCGTTTGTGCTCGACGACCATCACCGCTTCGAAAAGGGGCTGCCGGTTCCCGTCTGCGGCAATACCGCCGATATGCTCAGCGGCAGTCGTTACGGGGCGCATTTCCGCGTGGTCGGCGATAAATCGGTCCATTTCGGCCTGTTCGACTGCGGCCCCACCAACGCCGGGTCAAATAGCGGCGACGGCTTTGGCGCTTGTTGCTGATGGATGGCGCCGGGAAACCGGAACGCACCCTCTGAGCGTCGCCGGCGCATTAAAAAAACCGGCACCCGCTGGTCAGCGGCCAATCACAGAAAAAGGATCAGTCCCCGCGGGGACTGATCGCTTCGTGTTGCCAATTACATTTGCCAACCGAGACGGACGTAGCCGACGCGGCCGGGGATGTCGTGGATGACCGGGCTCATGCCGATCACGCCGCAAGCATCGCAGGTGGGTGGATCTTCATCCAACACGTTGTTGGCGCCGATCACCAGCGACAGCATGTTGCCGCCGACCGGTTTGCGGTAACGGAACTGCAGGTCGGTGAAGACAACTGAATCCAGCTCGTTGCCGGAAGCCATCGTCATCGAATCGACGTACCGCCAGGTCAGATCGGCGCCCCACTCGTTGAAGTTCCAGTTAACCGCCGTGCGCATGCGCATCTCGGGGAAGGCGCGCTGGAAGGTTTCATCAGTGATGGTGCCGGTGCGGTCATTGCGCGTCAGGCTGCCGTCGGGATTGCTGGTCAGTTCGATGTACTCGTCGAGCACGGTTGTGTTCAGCGCGAAACCGAAGCTGCCGATGCGGGTCAGCGGGCCGGCATAACCCAGCGAGATGTCGTAGCCGGACGCTTCAATGCCACCGATGTTTTGCAGTTGGTTGTCGACCAGGTTGATGTTGCCGTTGGCGGTGCGCTCGACGGCGTCGCAGAAGAACGGATCCAACGTGTTGACACAGGCGTCAATCAGGTCGCCGGGATCGCGGCCTTGCACGGCGTTGTCGATTTCCAGGTCGTAGAAATCCAAAGACACCGTGAGCCGATCGGCCCAATCGACATTTTTGACAAACGACGGGCTCCACACCAAACCGAAGGCCAGGTTGTCGGAGGTTTCCGCCGTCAGGCTTTCGTTACCGGCGGAGACGGCCGAAAGCTGCGGGTTGCGTTGCACCAGTTCGGGCGGCAAACCCAACTGGCCGCAGTTGTCGATAATCTGCTGGGATTGGGCCGTATCGCGACCACCGTTGGCCGCACCAATCACCCCGAACACATCGGCGCACGGATCCAAGAAGGTGAAATCCTCACGCGCGGCGCCGCCGAACAGTTCACCGATCCCTGGCGCCCGAATGCCGGTCGAAACCGACGCCCGCAAGGACAGATCGCGTACCGGCCGCCACAAGGTGCCGGCTTTGTAGGTGGTTTCGTTGCCGAAGTTGCTGTAGTCGGAAGTACGACCGGCCAGGTTGAATTCCAGGTAGTCGATGCCCGGTGATTCCAGCGCCAGCGGGATATTGATCTCGCCGTAGAACTCGGTCACGTCAAAGGAACCGGCGGTGGCGCCGGAGGGAATGCCGGCGGTTTCACCGCTTTGCGCGACCGGATCCGGTTGGAACGAGCCGTCGTGTTCGCGGTACTCGAAACCGGCGGCGAAGGCGATTTTGCCGGCGGGCAAGTGCACCAGATCACCGGTGATGTTGCCGGAGAAGTCGAGCAAGGTTTGTTCGCTGAAGTCCCGTTGCACGTAGCTGATGTAGTTCAGCATTTCGGGGGTGATCGAGCCGGTACCGTCGGGGCCTTGACCGCCGAACAGGTTAAACGGCACGCAGTTGGGCGTGGCGGCACAGAGCGCGGGGTCGCCGAGCGCAATGGCGATGCGCGCCATGTTGTGGGCGCCGTGTTTCTGCTGGAAGCCGCGGTTATCGCCGTAGGCAAGGTTGAGGTCCCAACCGAAGAAACGGCCGCTTTCGGTGATGAAGTTACCTTCCAAACTCATGGTCCCGAAATAGGTGTTGATGTCTTGGTCGAAGACACGTGGGCCGGATTCCAAGGGGCGACGGCCGAAAAATTCGAGGGTGCCGTCGGCTACCGACAGGTCGACGCCGAAGGGATTGTAGATTTGGTCGGCGTCGATGACGATGTTCTCGGAAATGCGGTTACCGCAGCCCGCGCCGAAACACAGCGGTTCCGGTGCGGCTTGGGTGCGCGATTGGCGGTTGGTGTAGGTGGCCTTGGCGACTAAACGGATGTTGTCGTTAATTTTATGGGTGGCGTTGATGAACAGGTTCACCCGTTGGTTGGGCGTGGCCAGGTAGTTGAAGCCCGGGCCGTTGAAATTGAAGCGGTCGGCGGCGGAGAAGCCGTGGAAGTCGCCGCCGGTTGGGTTGTTGGGGTCGAACATGGGGATATTGAGACCGCCGTCGTTGAGCACGCCGTTGTTCAGCGTCAGGTCGGCGAAATTGAAGTTTGGCCCCAAAATGAAGCGACCCTGCGGTGTAAACGAGGAACAACCGCCGTCCAAACAGGAGTCACCGAAAGGCGTGGGAAAAGCCGATTGGGCGCGGTCCGAGGTGAAAATGTCGCGTTCCTCGGCGAAGGACAGGCTGACGGTGAAACGCGACTTTTCGTTGCCACCGCCCCACAAAACCGAGGCTTCGTTGGTTTTGCCGTCGCCGTAGCTGAGGAATTCACTTTGGTGGTAGTCAAACTTAAAGCCGTCAAAGTTGTCTTCCGTGATGATGTTGACAACCCCGCCGATGGCGTCCGAGCCGTAGATTGCCGAGGCGCCGTCTTGCAGCACTTCGATGCGTTTGATGGCGTTGGCGGGCAGCGTGTTCAGGTCAACCGCGACTGGGACACCGGAGGCCGAGGCGCCGGCGATCCAGCGTTTGCCGTCGACCAGCACCAAGGTGCGTTTGGCGCCGATGTTGCGCAGCGACAGTTGCACCGCGCCGGCGCCGATACCGGTGCCGTCCTGAGGGAAACCGGAGTTGCCTGGCACGTTAAAGCGCGTATTCACGGCGCTACCCATGACCGGTAACTGTTGTAGGGTCGCGCCCAAGTTGGTGAGGCCGGAACTCTCGAGGTCTTCTTTTTGCAGTTCCATCACCGGTGCCGGTTCATTAAGCGGATTCTTGCGAATGCGCGAGCCGGTGACCGTGATTTCTTCGACGACTTGAACGTCTTCTTTTTTGTCTTTCTCGTCGGCTTCCGTTTCCTGGGCCCACACCTGAAGTGGCACGGTCCAGAACAACAGTGCGATACCGACCGTCACCCAGCGGGTAAACGGGTTCCTATTGCATGTCATAAGCATTTCTCCCTAGCTCTTTCGTCCGAAAAACGGATTTACCGGTAGGGATCTGTTGTTCAGCGTTCTAGGGCACCAATCGCCGCGGGTTGATCGATTTTGCCAACCGTGATGAACCTAAAGCAAGCGAGGCGGGCGGTGGTTGTGGGACATGTCAGGGCCGTCCCTTCAAAAAAAACACCCTGGAACCAAGGCTTGAGCTGGTTGGATTGATTGAAGATACACGCGGAATCGGAAAACTGAACGACCCTTATAAGCTCGTGAATGAGAGGCGGTATATGAGCGGCCTCTAAGCAAAGCTGTTAGGTAAATTGTTTCTCGGCATATTGCGGGTAAAAATAGCACGGGTTCGCGCGCAAGGTCCAGTTGGGAAACTTGCGGTTTTCTGAATTTTCAGCTTGGCTGTGGGCCGCTGCCGGCGCGTGGTCGGCTGGATTCGGGTTGGCTGTGAACGGCATCGCCCCGCCATGCCGTTGGTGGCTGCTATTGACCGGTTCGCCGCCTCCGTCGCACAATAGACCCCGCCAAGTTGCCTTTTCCCTTGCGCCTAGCGTTCGCTGCAGCCTTCGTTGTTGCGCGTAACAGGCTGATTGGCGCCGTCGCGTCCTGCTTTAAGCGACGGCGGTTGGCGCGAACCTGCCATTAAAAAAGCGCGCGTCGTCGAAAAGCGCGAGCCAGGTGCCGCGTGCGAAAATGTCGCGCCGCTTGAGCACGCTGACTGGGCAAAAATAAACGGCGTTTCGCGCCGATTCGCGGAGTTTGCCGCCATGATTGAATGCTGTTTTATAGTGTTATTGCAAGTTGCTGCGCCGCCGGCGCCGGATTGGGATGCTTTGACCGATAAGCTTTATCAAGCCTTGCGTTACGACGATTTGGATACCTTTAACTTTTTTCTGAACAAAGCGGAAGTGGATTTGGCGCGTGATTATGCCAACCTGCGTTTCAAACCACGCGGCGACTTTATCGGCGGCGATCTGCTGCGCGCGCTTGTTTACAGCCGGGCCAACCGTGTCGGCACGTACGTGGTGGCGACGATGCGCGCCGAGATGGGGCCGGAACCCTTTGTCGACGACTTCCTGAACCTCGTCGATGGACAGGACGGCTTGACCTTTTTGGGCTGGTTAAAAATCCATGTGCAAAGCCGGCTGGGTAACAACAGCGCTCAGGACTTGGAAGAGCTGCGGAACCAAACGCTGGTGCTCAAGCGTTTTCGGAACCTGGGCGCCAAAATCGAATGCGAGCTGGATCCCGAGTTCGAATGCGACGAACCCTTCGACTCCTGGCTGATGTACATCGCCGAAGACCTGCGCACCAAGCTAGAGTGAGGCGTGGGTTTGCGGGTGTCGGCGGCGCTTTGGGTCGGATGCCGGCACCGGACACCGAAACCGGCGCGTGAGGGGGTTCCGGCCGGGTGTGCTGAACGTTCCGCCGATGGCAAGTGAACATAAAAACCCGGGACATCTGCGGATTGGCTAAGTGTTTGAAATAATGAGGGTTGGAAAAAACGGCTGCTAAAAATTGACGCAAAAAAAAGCTTGACATTAGACATCTGCATTTTTGACCACTTAACATGCTGGTTATTCGTATGTTAAAACCCTAAGAGTCGCAACGGCCTTCGAGCCGTTGCGCGGATGGAAAGACCTAAAACTAAAGGACTTATGGTAGGTCATAAGTCGCAACGGCCTTCGAGCCGTTGCGCGGATGGAAAGTCGGCTAGGGGAGCTACGTTTAATAGTATAACGTCGCAACGGCCTTCGAGCCGTTGCGCGGATGGAAAGTTAATGAGGGAGGGGCATTTAACGGTTTGGCCGGTCGCAACGGCCTTCGAGCCGTTGCGCGGATGGAAAGAAACTGACGTAGACGCGACGTATTTAACAAGTTGTCGCAACGGCCTTCGAGCCGTTGCGCGGATGGAAAGATTCAGCGCGACCTTCGTCGCTGGCGCGGATCGTCGCAACGGCCTTCGAGCCGTTGCGCGGATGGAAAGAGGTTTAAAGTTTACACCGCACTGGCTTGCCCGTCGCAACGGCCTTCGAGCCGTTGCGCGGATGGAAAGGAACCTACGAAGATGCTGGTAACCAAATTTTTAGGTCGCAACGGCCTTCGAGCCGTTGCGCGGATGGAAAGGTGTTGGGACCAGCCCAATGCATCGCCGTTAAAGTCGCAACGGCCTTCGAGCCGTTGCGCGGATGGAAAGGTGGCATGATGATTACTCCTCGATCATGCCCGAGTCGCAACGGCCTTCGAGCCGTTGCGCGGATGGAAAGCCCGGTCACGATGCCGAGGTTATGCCATGCCGCGTCGCAACGGCCTTCGAGCCGTTGCGCGGATGGAAAGTCGGCAGTTAGGTTGAGTTGAGCGGCAAGCGCGTCGCAACGGCCTTCGAGCCGTTGCGCGGATGGAAAGCCCAATAACCTTAAGTTTAGGTGCATTGGGATCGTCGCAACGGCCTTCGAGCCGTTGCGCGGATGGAAAGGTTTCGCCGTCGACGTGCTCCATGGTGATGATGGTCGCAACGGCCTTCGAGCCGTTGCGCGGATGGAAAGAACCAGAACCCATCTCAAAAACTCAAATGTTTTGTCGCAACGGCCTTCGAGCCGTTGCGTGGATGGAAAGAACTACATCCGCCTGTTTCCGAAAAAAAGGGGGGTCGCAACGGCCTTCGAGCCGTTGCGCGGATGGAAAGCAGATCAGAACCGCGAGCGCGTCCTGGGATCTAGTCGCAACGGCCTTCGAGCCGTTGCGCGGATGGAAAGCGCAGTCAGGACCGGAGGGGTCCATTTTTTCAGTCGCAACGGCCTTCGAGCCGTTGCGCGGATGGAAAGGTATTTTTGCGCCGTATCCCACCCTAAAATATGTCGCAACGGCCTTCGAGCCGTTGCGCGGATGGAAAGACTTCAAGACGATAAAAACTTTTTCCCATGGCGTCGCAACGGCCTTCGAGCCGTTGCGCGGATGGAAAGGACTGCCTGGTCCGGGGTTAATCCTGAAAACTGTCGCAACGGCCTTCGAGCCGTTGCGCGGATGGAAAGATGTAAAGATCGATGTTTGCCTCAATGGTCCAGGTCGCAACGGCCTTCGAGCCGTTGCGCGGATGGAAAGGACGAACTAGGCCGTAGCGACCAAGATACGCTGTCGCAATGGCCTTCGAGCCGTTGCGCGGATGGAAAGGCCCCAAAGGAGCTGATTCCGCCTGGGTCCAAGTCGCAACGGCCTTCGAGCCGTTGCGCGGATGGAAAGGAAGTGCGCAATCAGATGGCCGCACAAACCGGGTCGCAACGGCCTTCGAGCCGTTGCGCGGATGGAAAGCGTAGGGCAACTCATCAAAATCGCCTCCTGATCGTCGCAACGGCCTTCGAGCCGTTGCGCGGATGGAAAGATCCCGATTGCAACCGCCCACAGGTGGTCGAAGTCGCAACGGCCTTCGAGCCGTTGCGCGGATGGAAAGGGCCAGGGCGAACCGGTACCAGCGGAATTTGTGTCGCAACGGCCTTCGAGCCGTTGCGCGGATGGAAAGATTCGTACGAGTTGGGAATCGCGGAAATCGCCGAGTCGCAACGGCCTTCGAGCCGTTGCGCGGATGGAAAGCTCATTTTGATGAACGAAACTTCGCCAGGTGCGTCGCAACGGCCTTCGAGCCGTTGCGCGGATGGAAAGGCGAAACCAGCGAAGAACGGCTTGGTGAGATTGTCGCAACGGCCTTCGAGCCGTTGCGCGGATGGAAAGGCCATCGATGATCAGATCAACAAGGACGGATGGTCGCAACGGCCTTCGAGCCGTTGCGCGGATGGAAAGATCGGTAGACTCGCTGTTATTTTGAGGCGGCTGTCGCAACGGCCTTCGAGCCGTTGCGCGGATGGAAAGCAGGCTCATCGCCCAGCGCGCGAAACGCAGCGCGTCGCAACGGCCTTCGAGCCGTTGCGCGGATGGAAAGATATCCGAATTCCATAGCCCAGACATGCCATCGTCGCAACGGCCTTCGAGCCGTTGCGCGGATGGAAAGGCCAACACGGCATGGGTGTGTAACTGGGGATGGTCGCAACGGCCTTCGAGCCGTTGCGCGGATGGAAAGTTCGGCGTTGAGCCCACGGAAGAAAATTGCAACGTCGCAACGGCCTTCGAGCCGTTGCGCGGATGGAAAGAACCTTCAGATCGGTGCTGGTGGAACTCCTGAGTCGCAACGGCCTTCGAGCCGTTGCGCGGATGGGGGTCATGTCGCGTAAGGCGGCCGGTACCACGGAATGTTGGCTATGGCTTTCGCGTCGTTGCATGGGTTGAAAAGAAGTATTTTGTGCGGCACCTACAGCGCCGAAAATCATCCCGCCCATTACCCGGGGCTGAAGCCCCGGCTGCTATGTGCAGCGCCTTCAGCGCTGTCGTTGTATTTGCCATTGGGTTTTAGTCTAATCATGCCGGTTGATCGGTGGGGTGTGATGACCTAGCCTGCGATAGGAAAACGCAGATTCCTACCGGCTTGGTTTCAAAGGCATCCCGCCATTGGCGCTTAGCCGGCGACTGGGGCAAGGCTCGGTCGGCTCTTTCGTTGCACTTATTTTGCCGTAACCATGACCATAAACCGTCAACGGCCGATTGCGCGCCGTGTCTTCGCGCTGCGGCGGCGAGCATCGTAAAGCATCCCGCCGCCCGCCTCAGAAGCCGTATTCCTTTGGCTCGCGGAAGATGTCCCAGCTACCCTGGACGAAGGTGCGTTGGTTGGGGATGCTGCGCGGCGTGTGGGTTTCGCCGTCGTAGCTGAACGACCACAGCTCGCTTGTGTTCGAGAAGGGGTTGTGGACCACGCCGAAATGCACGTCCTCGTCACCGTTGCCCCAGTTGGTGTCGGCGAACATGACCGCCCGCGTCGGCGCTTCAAACGTCTTGGCCAGCGCAAACGCCAGCGCCTCGGCGCGACCCGCGCGTTTCCCATCGTCCGGCAAACCGGCTACAAGCGTGTTGTAAACGTCGTTGGGTTTGAGGCTGTGCTGCTGGTTGCGCAAGGCCTGCTTGACCGTGTTTTTATCCATACCCAAGCCTGTCGAGAGGCGGTCGACAAAGCTGATCACCGCTTGCCGGTTTAATGCTTGGTCGGCGTAATTCGTCAGCGCCTCCGGTTTCAGTCGTGCGTCCAAGACGTCGCTAATGTTGTCATCGCGCGACATTTGCGTGGTCAGAAAGGGGTCCAGTCCCGGCTTCAGCAAAAACGCGTGGGTTTTACTGCTGATCGGAATCGACATGTCGCGCAGCGTGCGCACGCTGTAATCGTTTTCCTCGTCGCTGACCCGTGCCTGCATGGTGCGCAGGGTGGTCAGCACGTGCGTCAACACGCTTTTGCCGTTGTTGTTGGGGTTGGCGGCCAGGGTGCCTTTTGTCACCGGCGCGCTGTTGCCGAACAGCATGCGCACCACCTTGCCGGGATCGGCGCCTTGCGTGAAACCCACCGGGTTGCCCTGTAAGTCGGCCGTGCGCGCAATCAGGTTGGCACCCAATTGCTGGGTGTTCACCTTGTCAAAGATTTCGGTCATCAGCGTGGCGTGCGTGACCGTCACCAAGTTGCCGTTGGTCCAGTTGGCGTCGTTGATGGCAATCATGTCCTGGGCCGCTTGGTGTTGAAACAAGGTTTTGACGGCGTCGGCCAAATCAGCCGGTGTTTTGAGGGTTTTGGTTTCGTTGGAGACTGGATGTTTGAAGGTAATGGTAAAACCACCGTGCGAGCTGTGGCCGTCGCCGCTCAGTTGACCGTGGACCAGCTCGGGATCGTATTTGTAGGCAAGCGCCGTGTTCATGGTTTGGCTGAACCTGGTGGTGAACTGACCCAGAAACGCTTGGTAGTTGTCCCGGTCCAGGTTGTCGACCTTGGCGACGGTGTCGTTAACGTGCAACGGAAAGGGGCGGTCGTCGTTTTCGCCGAAATTGACGGTCATGTACAGATTATCGATTTGCATCATAAGCTTGCTGCCCAGGGTTTGCGCGTGCCGCGTTTCGGCGAAACCCGAAAGCGTGTATTCCAACGAACGCATCAAGCGGTTTTCCATGGTGGCGTGGAAGGCAAACCCGGCCTTGCGTTTGGCGAGGCCCTTGTTCTCAATGGTTTGCGTGTTGTCAATAATGTTGGCCAACAACTGCTTGGGCGAGTTACGCGCGTCGGAGATCAGCCCGGCCATGCGGCCCGCTGCAGCGGTCACGGCTTCAATCTGGGCCTGGCGGTTGGTGATGCCGACGGCGTTTAAACCCTGTATCACGCCGGGAATGTCGTAGAGCTTGACCGATTCCGGCAAGTTGCGGCGGTTGACTTGGGTGACGGTTCCGCTGCTGCTGAATTTCATGGTGTGGTTGAACTGCAGATCGAGGGCGTTGTGGTTGCCGGGTAGGTCAAACACCACCGGGTTGACCTGCGGCCCGCGCACATAGGTGCCCTGCAAGCGGTTGTTCTCAACCAAGTCTTTGAGCATGGTCAGCGTTTTGTTGTAGTGGTTGGTTTTTAAATGAATCGCGATGCTGGTACCGAAACAGGAACCGACGCTGCCCTGGCGCAAATGCGCGAGCATCGACGACAGCACGGCTTTGCGCGCGTCGCGGTTGCTGAGCACGCCGGTGGGTTTGTTGAGGGTGGCGCGAATGGTTTTGGCTTGAGCGCTGTTGCCGGCGGGCGCGGTAATGCCCGCCAGTGTGTTGCGAAAGGCACCGTTATCGCGGATGTGCGTCAGTAACTTAATCATTTCCGCACGATGCGGGCCCACTTTTAAACGGGTACCCATGCGGTCGTTGCTGAGTTGGTCGATCAGCGTGGCGACCATGTCGCGGTCGACGGTGCCGTTGGGTGCCAACACCTTGTCGGCCACGTCCAGCGCCAGCTTGGTGTTAAACGAAGCGCTGGGATCCTGTAAGCCGCCGCGCTGCTGTTCGTGGGCGAACAGATAGGCCGATTGCAGCATCTTACCGACGGCGATATCGCGCTGGTCGTTGCCGACGACGTGGTTGATGTTGTCGCGCATCCAGGCACCGCTAACCTCGCCGCTGCCCAGCATGACCGCCGCTTTGACCTTTTGGGCGGTGTTCATGTTCTGAATCAGGACACCCGCCGTTTGCAAAATCAGTTCGGCATGGGTGCGGTGGTTCAAGTTAAACACCGGATGCTCTTGACGGTCGAGCTGAACCAAGGTGTTGAATTGGGTTTGCGTGACGCCGGTCGAGAGGTGGTTCTGGTGCGTGTGGTTAAACAGCGCCAAGGTGCGTGGCGTGCGCACGAACAAACCCAAGCGGTCCGGTCGGGTGGTATCGACGTTGCGGCCCTGTTGAAATTGCCCGGTGACAAAACGCCGGTCCACATTGAGGTTCATTCCTTTCATCAGTCGGTCCTTTCAGTGACGGCCGTGCCTGGTAACGCGGCGGGCCGTGGGCGGCGACACGCGGTCCAATGGGTGTGTCGGTGGTTGGACGGGATCGGGTTAGGCGAGGGTCCAGGGTTGCGGCGGGGGCACGGCGGTCGACGGCTGTTGCGGTTGGTGGTCTTGCTCGGTGGCGCCGTGATCGGTGCCGGCTTGGCCGTGGAAGGCCTGCCACAGTTGCACGGCGTTGGCGGCAAAAGCGTCGTAGGCGGCCCACAAGGCTTCGGCGTCGAGCCCGTCCCAGGCAATGCTTTGGTTGAAAACCAGGCGGTTCTGGTGGCGGTCGAGCGCCAAAGCGGCGTCACCGGTTAAGGTGTCGTGACTGTTGATGCGCAGGCTGTGGCGACAGACCTGGGCCACTGCTTCATCGCTAAGGCCTTGTAACGGCAATAGTTCGGTAAAGAGCAGGATGGTCGTGGCCTGTTCGCCGGTGGCCAACACCACCTCGAGCGTGTCGTCGACCAGGAAGGTGGCGGTGCCGTCGTGGTTCAGGGCCGCGCCTGGCTGGGTTTCGGCCAACCATTGGTTGAGGCGTTCAATCGGCGACATCGTCACCCCCATCGGGTGCGAGCGGTAACAGCTCTTGGCGAATCGGCGTTTGGCGCGATGTCAGCGGCCAGGGAACCGTCACGCGGAAAGGCACTAAGTTGTGCGGCGCCATGTTGTAAAAGACCAGGTTGGCGCCGTCGCGTTTGGGGCTGTCGATTTCATCGACTAGGTAAGGTGCGTAATGGGCGTGGGCCGGGTCTGGATTGTCGGCGCGTTGTGCGAGCGCTTGTTGGTAGCGGGTTTTAAAAGCGTCGGCATCGTCAATTAATTGGAAGGGTGCTTCGAAAAGAATGAAATTGGCGATGCGGGCCGCCAGCAGCGGCGTGCTTGCGGCATCGTCCGGGCTGAGCAGCGCCAGCGCGTCGAAGGCGTTGTGATAGTCGCGTTCGCCGTGGCGCACGACGGCCTGCAGGTCGCCTTCGGCCGCTTCGTAAAAAAGGAACAGCGGCTCACCGCGAAAGTCGCACCAGTAAGTGAGATTGGCGGGGAAAGTGGTTTGCATGAAAACTCCTTGGCGTCCGGGTGGCGCTAAACCGAAGGATGGAAAGCGGGGTCGTTCGGGTGCGCGGCAAGCTGCGTGGTTAAGGCCGTCGCGGTGGCGATCAACTCACCGGTGATGTTGATAAAACGGTTTTGGTCGAGGTGACTGAGTGCTTGACAGTAAAGGAGTTGTACGCGATCCGGTTTGTCGATCAGGGCCAGGCGTGCACCGCGTGTTGCTTCCTGGAGGTGGTTCAAGGCGGCCAAGTGGGTTAGTTGCGCGTCGCTCAGTGGGGCGTTGTCACGGGTGACGTAAATCGGCAGCGCCCAGTGGAGTCGGCCCGCTGTGTCGTCCAGGTAAAGGGAAAGGGGGCGTTCTGGCGCCGGCGCCAGGTCCAGCCTGTTTTCGTCGTCCAGACGTAGGTTGCGGTCTGGATGGAGGGCGTACAGCCACGAATTGACGAGGTTCCGTGCTTCTTGCATGGGCCGGTCTCCTTCTGCGGTGTTCCTGATGGGGTGGAACCCAAGGGTGAGCGGCGTTTCGGCGGCGGCGCCAAAACGCGGGCGAATCGAAGGTGAGGAGCTGTTGTCGCCGGGAAAAAGCGGGTTGGTGCGTGGCCGGCGGGAACGTGGGATCGGCCGTGTTCTGAGAGATAGTGTGAATTTCCATCATAAAGGAAATGCCCCATGCGGGGTAATTTTATTTAAGGTGATTCTGCCGGTTTCCCGGTCGTTTGCGTGTCACCAACGAGAAAAAGCGAAGCCGGAGCTTCGCTTTTTGCGGTGAGACCTTGGTGGCTTCAGGTGATTATTTGCCGCATTCGCCGCCGCGGAGTGAATAGGTGGTTCCGGTGAGTTTCAGGGTTTGCTTGCCGTCGGTTGGCTCGGTGTAGAGGGTGCGATTGGTGACACAGTCGTAAAAACGCGTGTGGACTTCGATCACGTCGTAAAGGTAGATGATCTCGTGGTAAATGCCGTTGAGGCAGATCAAACGCCCGGTGGGGACGACAATTTTGCTGACGGTGACTTCCATCGGTTGGGATTTAACGTTGTTGCTGTCGCATTTGTCGCCGATGCCGTCGCGGTCGCAATCGCTTTGGTTGGCGTTGGCAACGTAGTCACAGTTGTCGTAGTAGCTGGTGATACCGTCACCGTCGGGGTCGCCGCTGCACGAGGGGTGGCCGGCCCACTGCGGGCAGTTGCAGTTGCGCACGTCGTCGCGGCAATCAATCAGGGTCAAGCTGCTGACTTTGCCGGTTTTGACGCGGCGCTCGGTCACGTTGGCGGGAACCACCGAGATCTCGGCGAGTGGACTGCCCGCTTCGGCGTCGGCGGTGGCGCCCCAGGCAAGGATGTCGTCGTAGCTGAATTCATCGAACGGCTGCCCGTCCAGCAGGGCTTGGAAACGAATGGCACTGCCCGCGTCATGCAGGGCGGCGAACTCGGCGGCTTTGCCGGCATCGGAGGCGAACAGCAACACCACCGCGTCTTGGTCCAATTCGTCGATCATGTGGGTTTCTTCGAAGCGCAATTGTTCTTCAACACGTACTTGGAAAACCAAGTTCTCGGCGCCGGCCACATCGCCGATTAACACGGGATAGAAGATCGAGCGGTGGGTGGGTTTGGCCAACTTGATTGCGGCCTGGTCGGCGTTAATGTCGGTGATGGGCAGGTCGTTGGCGGAAAAAGCGAAAGCGGTGGTGAAGAACAGGGCGAGGCCCAATAAACAATATTTGAAACTCATGAAGGACTCCTTGGCGAGGGTGGGGTGGGCCGGCGCCGAAGCCGACGCCGGGTGGGACCGAAATCAAAAGCGCGCTATGCGGTAATCGCAAAGACGCGGTGGGCGATGTACCGATAAGTCGTGGACAAGCTGCCGGCGTTGGGCGGCGGGTTGTTGTGCTGCAAAGGTTACAGCGCCGTCGACGCAGCCGGTTGTCTCACTGCACCAAGGATAAAGCCCCGCGCAAAAATCCCTCAGTGCCGCCAGTCATGACCTTTCGTGAAAGTCCTAACGGCTGACCCGTGACAGCTGTCATGGGTTGCGGGCTGATCGCGCCGGTCCTGGCTCAAGGGATGAAGGTGTCGCGGGCGCTGTGGTTTCGCTCAGTTGGCGCAAGCGTTAAAAAAGTGCGTGTCCTGGCTTGCCAGTGTCCTTATTGAGATGGGGGAGCCGGCTTTGACAAAAAGTGAGTGTCCCGGTTTTTTCTCCCGGTTTTTTCTTTTAGCCAGACACCAACGAGAAAAAGCGAAGCCGGCGCTTCGCTTTTTTAGGTGAGATCTTGGTGGGCGTTTCGGGTTAGGTGGTTATTTGCCGCATTCGCCGCCACGGGGTGAATAAGTGACGCCGGCGAACTCGGTGGTTTGCCTGCCGTCGGTTGGCACGGTGTAGAGGGTGCGGTTGGTGACACAGTCGTAGAAGCGGGTGTGGATTTCGTTGACGTTGTAAATGTTGATGACTTCTTGGTAAAGGCCGTTGTGGCAAACAATGCGGCCGGTGGGAACGCCTCTTTGGGTGACCGTGACTTCGATGGGTTGGGATTTAACGTTGTTGGTGTCGCATTTGTCGCCGATGCCGTCGCGGTCGCAGTCGCTTTGGTTGGCATTGGCCACGTAATCGCAGTTGTCGTAGTAGCTGGTGATACCGTCGCCGTCGGGGTCGCCGCTGCAGGAGGGGTGGCCGGCCCACTGCGGGCAGTTGCAGTTGCGCACGTCGTCGCGGCAATCAATCAGAGTCAAGCTGCTGACTTTGCCGGTTTTGACGCGGCGTTGGGTCACGTTGGCGGGAACCACGGAGATTTCGGCGAGCGGGCTGCCGGCGTCGGCGTCGGCGGTGGCGCCCCAGGCAAGGATGTCGTCATAGCTGAATTCATCGAACGGCTGCCCGTCGAGCAGGGCTTGGAAACGAATCGCGCTACCGGCCTGGTAAAGCGCGGCAAACTCGGCGGCTTTACTAGAATCGGAGGCGAACAGCAACAAAACCGCATCTTGGTCCAATTCGTCAATCAGGTGGGTTTCTTCGAAGTGCAACTGTTCTTCAACGCGGACTTGGAACACCAGGTGCTCGGCACCGGCCACATCACCGATAAAAACAGGGTAAAAAAGTGAGTTGTGGGTTGGTGCGGCTGATTCAATCGTCGCGGCATCGGTGTCGACGTCGGCCATTTTGAGATCGTTGGCGGAAAAAGCAAAAGCGGTGGTGAAGAACAGGGCGAGGCCCAATAAACAATATTTGAAACGCATGAAGGACTCCTTGGTGAGGGTAGGGTGCGCCGGCGCCGAAGCCGACGCCGGGCGGGACCGAAATAAAAAGCGCGCTGTGCGGTAATCGCAAAGACGCGGTGGTCGGTTTACCGATAGGTGGTGGCGGTGAGCCGGTTTGCCTTGGCGGGTTGTTGTGCTGCAAGGAATCCAGCGCCGCCGTGAAGCGTTGTCCGTCTCACTGAACCAAGGATAAAGCGCCGCGCGAAAATCCCTCAGTGCCGCCAGTCATGACCTTGCGTGAAAGTCCTAACGGTCCATCCGTGACAGCTGTCATGGGTTGCGGGCCGATCGCGCCGGTCCTGGCTCAAGAGATGAAGGTGTCGCGGGCGCTGTGGTTTCGCTCAGTTGGCGCAAGCGTTAAAAAAGTGCGTGTCCTGGCTTGCCAGTGTCCTTATTGAGATGGGGGAGCCGGCTTTGACAAAAAGTGAGTGTCCCGGTTTTTTTCCCCGGTTTTTTCCCGGCTTTTCCGTCTGCGTCGCAGCGGACTTGGCGGCAATGGGGTTGCTACCCCTCACGACCAAAAAGGGCGTGATGCACCTCATTGGTTCATCACGCCCTGTGGCTATTGACCCATTATCGTGAACTATTTGCGATACTTGGCTTTCAGGTAACGCGTGATCAGCTCAATCTCATTTTGCGTTAGCACGCGATCGTAAATGAACACTTCCGCGACATCGAGGTCCGAAACTTCGTTGTTGAAATTACCGCTGTGGGCGTTCAGGCCGAGTTGGCCGGGATTACCCGCCGGATTGGTGCTGACCGTTTCATTCTCACCATTGCGGTAATAGAAGCTTTGGTGTCTGGTGCCGACGGCCACGTGAACCTCGAACACATCGTCTTCAGCGGTGTTGTTGAAGTTTGTGACCCACCCTGCGGCATAGTGTCCGGTGTTGCCGTTCCAACGGCCCAACAGCCAGTTGCTGCCGCGTGCGTGCAGACCGCGGCCCCGGTTGGCTCCCTGGCTGTTGTAGGCATCCACCAAGAAAATGGTATAGGGTCGGGTCAGGTTCAAGTCGCTCGCGATGTCCATGCCGGAACGTTGATCGCCGATGAAATGAACCACAGGGGGCCGATCCTCGTCGCCGGCGACAAAGATTGGTTGGAAATCGCCGCTGCGCGTCACTTTAATGCCGTGGTTTTGGTTGCCGGATTGGTCCGCCCAGATACTGATCGGTTCCCCGTCGCCAATGCTAATGGCCTCCGCACGCAGCATTACTTGCAAGCCATCATCGGGTAAGGCATAGGGTTTGAAGTATTTGCGTGCGAGGTAGGCGTGGATTGCCGTCCTTTCAGCCTCGGTCAACACACGGTCGAAGACGATGATTTCGGCAACGTCGAGGTCGCTCGTCTCATTGCTGAAGTTACCGCCATGGGCCGCGATGCCCAACAGGCCGGGAGCGGCTTGCGGCGCTTGGCTATGGGTCCTGTTGATCCCGTTAAGGAAATAGTGACTCCCGTCCAGGTTACCGACAGCGGTGTGGATTGCGAAGGTATCGACACCGCTATTTGGGACGTTTGAGCCGACCCAACCTTCGGCGTAATGGGTCGACGTCGTTTGCCAGCGGCCCAGCAACCAATTGCGGTTGCGGCTGTGGAGGCTGCGTCCCCGGTGCTGACCCGCGCTGGTATAGGCATCCACCACGAACACGGTGTAAGGCAGACCCAAGTTGAGGCGGTTATCAATCGCCATGCCGTCGGCGCGCTCGCCGTTGAATCGGACGACGGGTTTGCCATCGGTGCCATGTAACATGAAACGCGGTGCATGGGCCACATTGGCATTGGGTGTAACCGCATGGAAGCCATTGCCTGAGGCATCTTTCCACGCGAGAAGGTGTTCGCCCTCCGCGGCGATAATCGAGTCGGTCGTGAGGTAAAGTTGCAGGCCCTCGATATCAATTTCGGCCGGCACATCGCGCACTGCTTGATCACCGTAATACTTGCGGATAATGGCGTCGACCCGATCACCAATCGCTTGACAGGCCGCCTGATCCAAGGTATCCAGGTAGGCGTCGAAGCGCGCTCGGTTCATGCCGTTGAGGAAACGGTCCTTCATCCGTTCGTGGTAATAGGCGAACTTGGCGGGACTTGTCGGCGCAATCGTGCGATAGCGCAGCAAGCGGTCGAGAATCTTTTGTGGCCGTGGCAGGTCGGCCAACTCGTCGAACAATGCGTCACTGGGCAAAATTCCCCAAAATTCGAACAGCGGTGCGACGTTGGCGTTGAGCGCTTGCGAGGCTGTTCGAATCATGTCGTCGTCGGCAATGGTGTTTAAGGGCTTCGATTGAGTTTGTTCCTCGTAAAAGACCTGGTTAACACGACCGAGGGCGTCCCAGTCGAACAGCGCGGCCAGGTCAACCCACTTGGCATGACCCCGTTGTGAATAGGCTTGCTCGGGCCAGTTCACGGGGTAATCGACATTGTTATAACCCATTCGTTTCCCGCTGCGAAAATTCGAGGAAACCATCCAATCAATGGCGGCCTCTTCGCGGGTGAACAGTTGGTGGCGTGAATGCACCAATGCTTGGTCAATGTCCATGCCGTAAATTTCGTTGTAGATGAAAACGGCAGGCAGGTTGACGTTGGATTCAATTTCCACTGCCAGCGTCGGCATGTTGTGGAGGTGACCCATCTCGTGGAATATCACATCAGAAGGGATCTCACCATCGGTGACTTTGAGTGGTGACCACCAGGGGGAGCCTTCGATAAAGGGGGCGGATGGGTCAGGGGTCAGCATGGGATACTGAGCCGTCATTCTGGTGCCACTGGCGGCAATTTGGCGGTCGATGGAGAAGTACTCGGCGCGGATGCGTGTGGTTGGGCGACCGGTTAAACGCGCGTAGCTGACCATCGAGCGGCTCCACTTGTCCAAAATCTCCGTGGGGTCTTGGATATCGCGTACCATTGAAATCGGCAAGGTCATCATGAAGTAGTCCGCTTCCCAGTCAAACCACTGGACGCCTGACTGCGCCATTTCGTTCTGCCAGGAAGCCGGTGTGGTGGCGGCGCCGCTGCGAATCGAGAAGTAAGGGGTTTTGACAACATTGCGCAGGGTCACATTCATTTCGCCGAGGTTGGTACCGTCGGGTACGGTGATGTAAATGCCGCCGCCGAAGGGGTTGGCGACTTCCGTGACCGTATCTTCGATGGGAAAGCTGTTGCCGATGCGCGGGAAGCGATTGAATGCGGACCAGACAGGGGCAAGGTCCAACTGTTGCACACCGACCATCACCCGCAACCCAAGACCGGCAAAACGGGGATCGACTTCGACCCTTACCCGTTCGCCCGGTGCCGCGTAGTAGCCGGTCATGCGGCGTACCGTATCTTGACCGCTGATGAAATAGGCGGGATCGGTGTTGTAGGTCGCCGACACGCTGACCTGGGCGTCAACTCGTGGGGCGTCGGCGCTTACGGGACCGGGGAAAATGTTCGCCGATTCAAAAGCAATCCCACGAACCGTGTCCAGTTTCCCCGCGACAAAGGCGTGGTCGAACAGCCATTGTTGCACGATGAAGAGCACCTGGGCCTCGGGTTCAAACGTGGTGGGATCGACCCAAGCGCTACTTTCGAACAGGGGCGGGTGCGTGCTTTCGTACTGCGCCATGAAGGCGCGTACCTCGGCAGGAATCGTGACGTAGCAGCCATCCCAATTGGCCTTAAACTGGTCCAGTTTTTCGTTCCGCTGCGCAACACTTAAAGCGAGGTTGCCGCGCATATACTCGGTAAACTCGTGCAGCACTTGCCCGGTGAGGTTACAATCCCCCTTGGCCTGAACGCTGGTTTTGGTTGAAGCGGTGGTGGTTGTAGCGGGTTCGTCGTGAAAAGAACAGGATTGTGCCTGAAGATAAGGCAACGAAAGGGCGGAAATCAAGGTGATGATTAGACTTAAGTAATTGAACTGAAAGCGCTTATGTAAACGCATAACAAAACTCCCTATGAATTCTATGGAATGAGTTGGACAACCCTTCAATGGCCACCCGGAATTGCTGATCCGACGCAACCACCTAAGAGGAAGCGAAGTGTGCCGCATGGGATCAGTCGTGGCCAAACAAGGGGTCGTGAAGTGCAAACCCAACGCCTGAGCAATCCATTCGGATCACTTGGCGGTCGGGGTCCTGATCCTCCAGATATCAAGAGATGTGCCAGTTTACGTGTGCCCTTGTTTTTTCATGAAAGACGGCTGATACGGGGAGTTTTTATTCGCTAAGGTAATATAACTAAATTAGGAAAAGTGATTTTTTTAAGGGGCTTGTATCTGGCGGAGTTTCACCCTGTATCTGGTCCGTGCACAGTTCGGTGATCGCGCACGACCAACATAAAACCGGATGAGCGGCCAAAACCGGTGACATCGGCCGCTTGACCATCAACCAGGCCGCGTTGAGACCAGGTGCAACCGGCCGGAATGCTGCTGGTGCGGCCCCGGAGATGTTGCGTCGTGTTTCCTTTGAAAAGGTAAAAAGGGTGATCTGGTTCCCACCGGTATCGTTGCGTCACCAACGCAAAAAAGCGAAGCCGGAGCTTCGCTTTTCTGGAAAAGACCTTGGTTGGGTGAGGGGTTTAGGCGGTTACTTGCCGCATACACCACCGGTAGCGGTATGAAGTTCGCCTTTGAATTCTTCATACTTCGTGCCGTCGCCGCCGACGGTGCGCACAACGTGGCCGGTGACACAGTCGTAGAAACGGGTGTGGATTTCGTAAACGTTGTATTCGTTGAGAACCTTAAAAACCACGGTGCCGAGGCAAATGGTCCGCCCGCTGTCTCTAACTCTGGTTTTGGCGTCGTAAACTTTCACGGGTTTGCTGGTGACGTTGTCGCTGTCGCACTTGTCGCCGATGCCGTCGCGGTCGCAGTCGCGTTGGTTGGCATTGGCCACGTAATCGCAGTTGTCGTAGTAGCTGGTGATGCCGTCGCCGTCGGGGTCGCCGCTGCACGAGGGGTGGCCGGCCCATTGCGGGCAGTTGCAGTTGCGCACGTCGTCGCGGCAATCAATCAGCGTCAAGCTGCTGACCTTGCCGGTTTTAACGCGACGTTCGGTGACGTTGGCGGGCACCACGGCGACCTCGGCAAGGGGGCTGCCGGCGTCGGCGTCGGCGGTGGCGTCCCAGGCAAGGATGTCGTCATAGCTGAATTCGTCGAAGGGTTGCCCGTCGAGCAGCGCTTGGAAACGAATCGCGCTACCGGCCTGGTAAAGCGCGGCAAACTCGGCGGCTTTTTTAGAATCGGAGGCGAACAGCAACAAAACCGCGTCTTGGTCCAATTCGTCGATCAGGTGGGTTTCTTCGAAGTGCAATTGTTCTTCGACGCGGACTTGGAACACCAGGTGCTCGGCGCCGGCCACATCACCGATAAAAACGGGGTAAAACAGTGCGTTGTGGGTTGGTGCGGCTAAATCAATCGTTGTGGCGTCGATGTCGGCCATTTTGAGATCGTTGGCGGAAAAAGCAAAAGCGGTGGTGAAGAAAAGGGCGAGGCCCAATAAACAATATTTGAAACGCATGAAGGACTCCTTGGTCAGGGTAGGGTGCGCCGAAGCCGGGCGGGACCGAAATAAAAAGCGTGCTGTGCGGTAATCGCAAAGACGCGGTGGTCGGTTTACCGATAAGCCGTGGACAAGCTGGCGGCGTTGGGTGACGGGTTGTTGTGCTGCAAGGGATACAGCGCCGTCGACGCAGCCGTTTGTCTCACTGCACTAAGGATAAAGCGCCGCGCGAAAATCCCTCAGTGCCGCCAGTCATGACCTTGCGTGAAAGTCCTAACGGTCCATCTGTGACAACTGTCACGGGCGGTTGGTCGCGCTTTGGTGTCGCTTGCGTTCGCCTCAGGGGATGAACTTGTAGCCGATGCCGTAGACGGTGATAAAGTGGCGCGGTCGTTGTGGATCCGTCTCCAGTTTGCCGCGCAGCCAGGAGAGGTGCACGTCGACCGTGCGCGAGGCCACCTCGGCGTCGAAACCCCAAACCGTGTCCAGTAGGTGTTCGCGCGTGAGCAGTTCGTTGGGATGATCCAGGAAGTACAGCAGCAATTGGTACAGACGTGCGCTTAAAGCGACCACCGCGCCGTCTTTGCGAATCACCACTTGGCGGCGGTCGACCTCGATGTCGCCAAAGCGTTGCACCGTGCCGGTCGTGGTTGTCGTTGTCGGCACCCGTTGATAACGCCGGATCAGCGCTTCCAAACGCGCCAACAGTTCGGCCGTTTCGAAGGGTTTGGTTAGGTAGTCGTCGGCGCCGAGTTTGAGACCGACCACCTTGTCGGTGAGCTGATCGCGTGCGGTCAGCATCAATATCGGCGTGTCTAAGCCGGCGGCGCGCAGATCGCGGCACACCTCGAAGCCGCTTTTGGCCGGCAGCATTAGGTCCAGCAGGATGGCGTCGAACGGGCCTTCGCGTAAGGCCGCCTGCTCGCCGGCGCGACCGTCGGCGCGGTGCGTCACGCGGTAACCTTCGCCTGCGAGTCGGTCACCCAAGGTCAGGGCCAAGCCGGCTTCGTCTTCGATTAATAAGATACGGTGGCTCATGGCTGTGGCTCCGCTGCTTGCGGCAACCACAGGGTAAAGGTGGTGCCGCGCCCTTCCTGGCTGTCGTGGTCGATGCGGCCGTGCGCCTGTTGCACCAGTTTCGCCACCAAACTCAGCCCCAAGCCCGTGCCCTGGATCTGATCCGCTCGGGCGCGCACACCGCGATAGAACTGTTGGTACACGCGCCGCCGTTCGCCTTTGGGGATGCCGTCACCTTGGTCGCTGACCTGAATGCTGATGCCGTTTCGTTGCTGGTGTCGCGCCGGCCTGACCGCAATCGCGACCGTGCTTTGTTCCGGTCCGAACTTAATCGCGTTGCTGATCAGGTTACGCAAAACCGTCAGCAGCGCTTCGGGTTCCATCGCCACCGGCGGCGGCTCGTTGCAATCGATGCGCAGCTTACAACGCTTGCCTTCCAGCAACAGCGCCAACTCGCGTTCGACCTGGGCCAACCCGGCGGCCACATCGGCGTGGCCCGTTTCGGTCGGGCGCTGCTCGCCGAACAGGCGGCTGTAGTGCAAAACCTGCATGACCATGGTGTTGAGGCGGCCGCTCTCCTGGGTGATCAAGCGGCCATAGGTGCGCACCTTGTCGGGGTCGTGAACGGTGGCGTCGGCCAGGTTTTCGCCCGCCATGCCGATCGTCGCCAGCGGGGTGCGCAGCTCGTGGCTAAAGGCCGCCATCATCGCCGCTTGCTGTTGCGACAAGGCTTGGGCGCGATGCAGGTAGGTGCCCATGGCCGTGAAGGTCAGCACGACCAACAGCAAACTCACCAGAGCGGGGATCAGGTCCTGTCGCAACCGGCGCTTGGCCATGTCGGCCAGGCTGCCGGCGACCAGTTGGGTCTCCAGACGCAGCGCGCCCTTGTTTTGGAAGTGGAGGTCGGCGTTGGCCGGTGAAAAATGCGGGTTGGGCCAAGGCGCGTGTTTGGGTTTCAACCAAGCGCTGCGAATACGGCCGGCCGGATAAAGATGGGTGCTGCTGTCGGCGTGTAAGGCGGTCGTTCCGGCTAGGCTTTCGCCGTCGGCCGCGTTAAGCAGGTGGTAGCGAATTGGGTCGGGGTAGGCCATGATGCGCGCAAAGCATTCGGGAACAAAGGTTTGGGTGAAATATTCGCGTTGCCATTCGACCACGACGGCGGGCGCCGTTTGGTTGCTTGCGCGCACCAGCAGCGGCGGCAAACCGCGAAAGGGACCGGTGCCGGCGAGCCAGCCTTGTAGGCGTGCCGGTAGCGCCGCTTGGGTTTGTGCGTCGCGGGTCAGTTGGACCGCATCGGTAGGATCGGACGGGATCAGCCACACCGCCGCGACCGTGTCGGGAAAGGTGAGTTGTTGCCAGGTGTCGCGCAGGCGTTGCGGGTCGCCGCTCGCCTTTTCGAACTGAGTTTGCATGTCGGCCACTTGGAAGTCGATCTCGCTCGCGCACAGGAACGTGGCGCGCTGCAGTTCGCGCACGCGTTCCTCCGCGCGCACATGTTGCAGTTGGCGCAGCCCGTAAAACTGCAGCAGGATGATGATCGCCAAAATCGCGGCCAGACCGACCGCCCCCCAGAGCTTGTGCATTGGCGCGCCTCCCGTTGGTGCCTGTTCATTGTATGGGAGGCGGGGGCTTTTGCGTCGCCGATGCGCACCGATTTTACATTTTTAACAAGCCTTTAGCAGGCTCTTAAGGACCTCGGCCGCGTTGATTGCCTAAAGTGAAAGCCGTCGCTGTTGGACGGCGGCACAATTCACGACGAGGTGATTCCATGTTAGGGCTTTTTTTGATGGCGGCGTTACTGCAGCCCGCGCAATCCTTATCCGGTCCGCGCGGTTTCGATTTCTTTTTGGGCGAATGGCAGGCCGAACAACGCTGGCTCCAAGATGATTTGAGCTACCAAGCGTTTACCAACCGCGTGCAGGTGACCAAGCTGCTGCAGGGTTTCGGCATTCAGGACGACAACTTCCAACCCAGCGACGACGGTGAGGTCTATTTCGGAACGGCGCTGCGCGTGTACGATCCAGCCGAGGACCGGTGGATTTGTCGCTGGTTCGACGGTCGCAAACACAAGCTGGGTGATGACTTTTACCTCCAGGCGGACAAGGGCGGGTTTACCGGCACGATCGACGGCGAAGACCACCACGGCAAGTACCGCGACCACATCCGTTTTTTCGCGATTAGCCCGCATCGTTTCAAGTGGGAGATGATCCGCCGTTATCAGGGCCTGGACCGAGACTTCCTCGTCGGTGAGATCACCTACACGCGCGTCAAATAAGCGGCACACTAAGGCGGGCCGTGGTGGTGTAACGGGAACAAAGGCACGGGTTCCTTCGGCGCGGCAGCTACTGGTGGATACAAGCATCAATGAAAGGGTGACGACGGCCAAGCCGGCTCCGCCAAAGCTGCCCCATCAGCATTTTTCCTTCCCAAAAGCCTTTCGCCCTAAGAAGGTTTTTGGGAAGGAAAAATGCCTTTCAGTGAGGATGGTCGAGGCATAGACCGGGCAGGCCGTCCGTTGGCAAACCAGGACGCTGTGCTTCAAAGGGAAAAAGATTTCGGCGCATTGGCTGAAGGCGTCTCGGAGCGGGGTTTTTCGGGCTGATGGGTGTTGCCTCGCTAGGTGTGAATTGTTCCTGAACTCTGCCGGGGCATCCACAACCGTGGGTGTCCTGGCTTTTTTTGCTGGCTTTTTTTGCCGGGGCATCCAAGACCGTGGGTGTCCTGGCTTTTTGTGGTGGGTGTCCTGGCTTTTTTGTGTGTGTGATCGAGCCGCGAGCGTGGGTGTGCCGTTTTATTCAAAAAAGCGCGAAGGATTTCTTGCCCGGTTGGTTACTTACCCTTTGAAAGGCCGGGATGTCGGCGGTATTGCGCGCGCCGTCCTCCCGTGCGTTCCTGCGCTATGTTATGCCACCCGCCTTGTTCGCGGCGGTGCCGCCGTTTTTACGCGTTACCCCCCAGACGCCCTGCACGCCGCGAACAAGGCTTTCGATCAAACCTCAGCAACTGGGCTCGTCCCAGACGGACCCGAACCGCCCCCCGTGACGCCGCCGCCCCTTAGCCGGCGTCGCCTGGCCGGCCTGTGCCTCGGTGTAGGTCGAGGTTGGGCCCTGTCACGAGATGAGCCCTGTTCTATAAGGATGTGTCATGTTAATGAAATGGATCTTTGCCGCTTTTACTTTGCTTGCCGTCTGCCCGCTGCTCGCGCAGCACACCTATGTCATGCCGCATTTCACCGAACGCCAAGGTGATTGGTCGACCCAGCTTTCGCTGGTGAATGCCACCGGCGCCGCCACCGCTGTAACCCTTACCGCCTACAGCAACGACGGCACCCTGCTGGCCGAACACGAGCAGTGGTTGGCGCCGCAGGCCGGCCTCCATCACAGCTTGCCCACTTTGTTCCCCAACCTCGCCGAAGATCGCGGCTGGTTACAGATAAAAAGCAGCGTCGCCGAGCTGGCAGGTTTGATGACCTTCACCTCGCTGCACGGCGGCGGTACCGCCAGTTTGCCGCTGGGTGAAACACCCGCGCCGGGATTGCTTTTCCCGCTGTTGGAGCACCACGGCGCGCGCCAGAGTGGGTTGGTGCTGACCAATCCAGGCGACACGGCCGCCATTGCCACGCTGCGCCTGATTGACCCAAACGGCGCGGTGACCACGCAAACACTGAACCTGGCCGCACGCGCCAAATGGGTCGGCATGTTGGCCGATTTGCTGCCCGAGGCCACGCCCGCGCGCGTGTCCGTCGCCGTCAGCGCCGATCAGCCGCTGGTGGGTTTTGCATTAACATTCCAAGACGCCGTGTCCCAAATTTTTGCCGTGCCCGCCACCGCGATCGATAACCGCGCCGAACACGAATGGCGCCAATTGGTGCAACAACAATACGAGGCTTGTGCCGTGCAAACCGGTTTGATTGCCGGTTACCAAGTGGGCGACGCCGCGCCCGTTATCGCCGCCACCGGTTTGGCTGATGTGGCTACCGGTGTGGCGACGCGGCCCGATACCATCGCCGAGATTGGCAGCGTGACCAAAGGATTCCTCGCCGCCGCGTTGTTGCTGCTCCAAGAAGAGGGCCGCATCGATTTGGACGCACCGGTGGCGACCTTTCTCGACGGCATCCCCGGCGGCGACCTCATCACCACGCGCATGCTGTTGAACCACACCAGCGGTTTGCCGGAGTACACCAACACGGCCGCGTTTGTTGAGGCGCTCGAAGCCGCCTATGCCGGCGCGCCGATGTGGACCGTCGACGAAACCATCGACTTCGCGTTGACACAGGACGTAAACTTCGCGCCAGGCGCCGATTGGTCGTATTGCAATACCGGTTACTTAATGGCCGGTAAAATCGCCGAGCAGGTCAGCGGCCAAACGCTCGGGCAACTGATTCGCCAACGCATCTTGGAACCCTTGGGCATGGGCGACACCTACCTGGGTGGCCACGAAACGCTGCCGGAGCGCGCCACGCCGTACTTCTGGATGGAAGAAGAACAAGTTTTGCTGGACGTTGCGCCGGTGGGTTTGGGCTGGGCCGGTGCCGCCGGTGGTTTGGTTTCGACCAACCAGGACTTAATGCGCTGGGCCAAGGGTCTGTTCGAAGGTGAACTGTTGCAACCGGAATCATTGGAACAAATGCTGACGGCCGCGCCGCAGTCGGGCGACGACGGTTACGGTTTGGGCATGGGTGTCGGCGAGATTAACGGCGTGACCGTTTACAGCCACACCGGCCAGACCTTTGGTGGCACGGCGTATCTCTTGTACCTGCCGCACGCAAAAGCCGTGTTCACCATGACCGCCAACATCGGCCAATTCGACCAAGCCTTTTTCGACTTACTCAACCTGGCGATGGCGCCGCATTTAAGCGACGTTGCCAAAAACCCCACCACACAATACTTGAAAAACTACGAAGCAAACCTGCCGATCCTCATGCGCTAACCCAAGGCCTGACGGAGCGGGCGGCTGCGAGCCAGAAGGTTCGCAGCCGGAAGCGCATTTCCGAATATTGCAAAAGGCAGAAGGTCTTGAGCTCGAAGCGATCACCGAGATCCCTGCTAAGTGTGCGGCGGTTTAAGTTCTCCATGTCATCCTTCCGAAAACGGTCGCCATCCCGATATATAGCAACAAGGTCGGAATTATCGGATGGGCTGCATGGTTTCACCATCTTTAATCCAAAAAGTTTCGGTGCTGTTGAAAACCGGAATTAAACGGTCGTCACCCTTTTCTTCTCGCTTTTTGAAGTTTCCTTGGTTATCGAAGTGATCCCAGTAAACAGTGCCGTTGCGATCATTTTTTGTGATCTCGACAATATACCCTGTGCTGGTTTTGGCGACATTGCGGAACATCGAGCGAAAAGGGAAGTCAATGCCCTTGTAAGTGATCGAAGGGAAGGTCTCGATATTTGCAGAGAGAATTTGCTCTAGGCCTTTTGTATCTTTTTCTGATTCGGGGAGTGAACTGTAAACCTTTATCTGGTACGCCTGCTCGTCTTGGAAGACATCAGATACAAAGAAGTGGTTGTGGTGTTGAACGACGTGGGTGCCATCCTGCTTGTTGGTTATAGGAATCTTGGGTAGGACCTGCCATTGGTCGTCGACTAATTGCAAATCGAAATACATATGGCTTGCATGACGGCCAAAAAAGAGGAAGCGGTTTTTGTTGACGAAGGTGCCGCTTGGTAGATACGTGATGCCAACACTTGAATAAGGTAAAGCGGGATAGTTTTTGCGGGGAAGGTCGTTGAGTTTGTGGTCAAAAGCATGGATATTCCGGAGGCCGGATTTTACAATGATTTCGTCGGGTGTAATCGCGATAATGGTTGGCGTATCGAGTTCACCTGGCCCTTGGCCTTGTTTATCCAGTGTTTTAATGATGTTACCTTCTGCGTCGAACAAGGAAAGTGTGTGATCAAGAGGACTGCACAGCAGGTAATTCACACCGACCTTGTGAAGTGTGGCAACATCGGGTTTGAAGACCTTTAAATTGAGGAGGTCAAACGATTGAGATGTCGGGAAGAGTGCCCAGATCATGAAAAACAAAGCCATCATTGTGTCCTTTGTGTGGAATTGGAAGGGAGGAACAATCCTTAGCCCCAGATGGTGTTTTTTGTGGCTAAGGATTGCTGTTGGAAAAATTTTAGTTGGGCTTAATGAAAGCTAGTAGTGTAGTGGATCTTTTTGAACATGAATGCCGCTGCCGCTGCCGCTAATTCGGCAGCCTTCTGTACATCCTATACTACAGCCCCATTCACAAGCTGCGAAATCTCGATAATCGCCTTGTGGACAAGTGCCGATACAAATCTCCATGCACCGTTCAATACATGGTGTTGCAATGGAGAAGCATGGGACGAGCAACGTAAAAAGAAGAAAAAGAATGAACATTTTTGTTTTCATAAAGTTAAACCTCCGTGGGTTGTGGCAGTTAATGCCACATAGGATCTTTGCTTTCTGTTGGGCGATCAGTGTCACCGGATCCCCCGCCACCCATATCGCAGCCGATGGTGCATCCGTGTCCGCAACCGTTGAGACATGCTGCGTAAATACGATAATCGCTAGCAATGCATTGTTTTGCGCAAATGTTCATGCAGCGTTCGAAGCAGGCGCCTGCGTTTACGGGGCTGCTTGTATAGAATGCGGTGAAGATGAGAAGTAAGCTGATTTTTTTCATGGAGACCTCTTTGTGTTCTAAGAGAGACAAGTTCGGAAATATGAAAAGACCTAGGGATCATGTGGCCGGCTAATGTAGGGGCGACCTCTAGTGAATAACGCGCAGTATGAGAAAAAAGCGTCAGGAGGAAATTGAAAAAATAAGTGCAGTGGCTTCTGCTGCCGTTTTGTTAAGGGTTGAGATGAATTAAAACAGCTTTATTATCCTGATTTAGGTTTATTCGAGAGCTGGGCCAAAGTTTGTGGCGGTTCCTTCTCTTGGGGTGAGCTGAAGGTTGGGGTTTTTAAGGAGGAATTGAAAATAGGGCTCTTGTCAAAATGGCTGAGGCCTGTGGGCGTGTTGTCGAATTGTCCCCTTAGGTTGGATCTATTTCAAGGGGTGAGGTTAGGGCAACGCGGGGTGTCATGTGTAGCGGTGAAATCTAGTGATACGGACGCACTTTCACGCGTTGTTGGAAGCGTGCGGGTTTTATGTGTACGATGCCGTGCCCGGCGAATCACGGCTGTATCGTGACGGCGATGCCGTTTATGGCGGCCCGTTCCGCGATATCGATTTGGTTTACGGAACGCCGTTGCACCTGCTCCAGCCGCCCTTTTTATTCGTCGGCGGTTTGGATGCCTTGTGAGCACTTGGTCATGAACCTTTGTTTCTGAGAATTTTGACGATGCGGTCGTAAATGATGCCGGTGATCATGATCGATTCGGCGCCGGTGGTGTTGACGAACTGGATGACGACGGTGTCGATGTCGGCGTGGTAACGCGCCACGCTTTGGTAACCGAGCACCCAGCCGGTGTGGCCGAGCGGGTAGAATTCGGTATACAGCCGTTGTTCCTCTTTGTTGAGCAGGCTGCCATCGTTGAGGGCGCGCACAAAGGTGCCGACATCTTGCGCGCTTGCGACCATCGCGCCGGCGGCGGTGACGTGGGTCGCCTCCTTGAAATCTTGGTCGTAGGGCAGGTGATAGCCGCTAACGAGGTCTTCGCGCGGGGCCTCTTTCAGCCAGGTGAAGGTGCGTTTGAGGTGGTGCGGCGTCAGGATCTCTTGGCGGATGAAGTCGCGGTGGGAATAACCCAGCACCTTGTCGATTACCTTGCCGATCAGCAGGAAGTTGGTGTTGCAGTAGGCGTATTGGGTGTCGGGTTTGGCGTAAGCGGGGTGATCGAGGACCAGGGCCAGCGTCGCTTCGACCGTTGCCGGCGGGCTGGTCCAATCAAAGGCGGCGAGGTCGGTGTAATTGGGCAGGCCGCTGCGGTGTTGGAGCAGCATTTTGAGCGTGATTTGGTCGGCGTATTCCAGCCGGCCGACCAGGTCGGGAAAGTGATCGGCGACGGTGTCGTCCGGCGATAAACGGCCGGCGTGGATGAGTTTCACGGCGGCGACGGCCACGTACATCTTGCTGATGCTGGCAATTTTGAAGAGGGCATGTGGGTCGGCGGGTACTTGGCCGGCGCGGTCCTTCCAACCGGCGGCGTAAAAGGCGGGTTCCCGGCCGGTTTGGTCGACGTAAACGATGATGCCGGCGAGGTCGTGGTTGATTGCGTCGTCGACCTGGGATTGGACGCTGTCGGGCAGTGGTGCCAGCCACAACAGGATGCCGTCCCATGGTGGGAAAATAATGATGCTGATCAGGGTTACAAAGAAAGCGATGATACGGAGGATGAAGATCACGCGTTTTTTGTCCGGCATGGATTGAGGCCTTTGGGTTGCTTGGGAATGGCTACGAGCCTAGCATTCGTGTGGCCGTGCGACCAAGCTTAATAAAGCAGGGCGGCCAAAGCCTCAAAGCTGTCGCAGACGGGTTCGGTCACTTGATGATCCTGCCACGATTCCCTGTTATCCCAGGTGACGATGCCGGGTTGCGTTGGGTTGCTGTAATCAAAACAAAGTAGGTCGAAAGAAGCCATGTCCTGGGGCGGGATACCGTCGGTGTCAATGGCGGCGAAGGCGAGCAGGTGAACGCCGATCCGTTCCCAAAAGTACCCGTCGTCTTGAGAGAACCGTGTCATGTGGTAATCGAGGCGCAGGTCGTTCTCGGGTTGCGCCGGCTCGGCGACACCGTATCGCCAGGTGGGTGTGATGGGGCCGTGTAGGTCTTGGGGTTCCAGGAAGTTCAGGAACAGGCCGATGAACCGTTCGGTATTATTTTGAGTTTTGAAACGGTTTTTGACCGGCGTGCCGCCGTGGTGTTGTAACACGAAACCTGTGTAAGCTTGGGGCAAGCACGGCGGTGGTTGGGTGGGGTATTCGGCCAGGTAGCTTTCTTGGAAGCCGGCTTCAAAAGCGGCGATGCGCTGTGCGGGGCAGGCCGGCAAGCAGGTGTCGGGGATGCAGGGGATGAGGACCATGGCGGACTCCGTCGTGGCGGGTTCGGTTTTGATTCGCGCGGTAATGGGTCGCTCAGGGGAGATGGCGTTCGTGCCAGTTCAGCACGTTGGCCCAAGCCTGGTGCCAATCGGATTCGCGCATGCTGTGTTCGCTTGCGGGGAAGTTGATCCATTGTTGGCGCTGTGGGTTGGCTTGGTAAAGGGGCGCGAGTTTTTCGTGGAAGGTGGCCGCATCGCGCCAGTCGACGATACGGTCTTTGCCGGCGGTCTGCGAGAGGATGGCGCTGGGGTAAAAATCCGCGTGGCGGTCGGCGACGTATTTGGGTGTGGCGATCATGGGGGTGGCCGAGACGATGCGGGGATCCAGGGGGATGGCTTCGTAGCAAATCAAGCCGCCCATCGAGATGCCGACCATGCCGGCTTTGCCGTTGGGGAGCAGGCCTTGGGCGGCGAGCGTGTCGAGGATGGAGGGGATTTCGGCCGCGCTTTGTTGGACGAGTTGGCGGAAATGTTGTTCCCAATCACCGCCGGGCCCGAATTTGTTGTCCCAGTCGGGATCACGCCGGCGGCCGTGGCCGGCGTTGTCGAGGCCGATGGCGAGGAAACCGCGTTCGGCGAGGCTGATCAGCTCGCGTTGGTTGACGGAACAATCGACGGAAAACCCGTGAAAAAAGAGGACCGTGCCTTTGGCGGCGGCGCGCTCGGGTTGGTCGCGGCACACCAGCAGGCCGGGCGCCGGGCCCCATTGGTTTTCTTGAATGAACATGGCGGCGTGTCCTTGGACGGTAGTGGAAGGGGTCAGGGCTCCATTGTGAAACCTGGCCAGGGGTGATGCAATGCGAATGTGGCGCGGGCGCTGGTTTCGGCGCCGGCCGAAACGGGTCGCGCCGATGTCTAGTGAACATAAAAACCCGGGACATCGGCGGATTGGCTAAGTGTTTGGTTTGAGGCAGGTTGATGAAAAAGGCTCCAAAATAAAAGTGTAAAAAAAGGGTTGACATTAGACATCTGCATTTTTGGGCGCTTAACATGCTGGTTATGAGTATGTTAAAACCCTAAGAGTCGCAACGGCCTTCGAGCCGTTGCGCGGGTAGAAACACGTCGTGGGTGACGACGATCTCGTCTACACTGTCGCAACGGCCTTCGAGCCGTTGCGCGGGTAGAAACGTGGCACACATCAAACTATGCATGGGCAAAAAGTCGCAACGGCCTTCGAGCCGTTGCGCGGGTAGAAACGTACAATATAAGCCAAACGGGACTAAATCAATGTCGCAACGGCCTTCGAGCCGTTGCGCGGGTAGAAACTGTACAGCGGCAATAGAGTTAAGGCGGTAGGGTGTCGCAACGGCCTTCGAGCCGTTGCGCGGGTAGAAACAATCGCACGCGCATAGTACGTAAGTCACTAAAGTCGCAACGGCCTTCGAGCCGTTGCGCGGGTAGAAACAACAAGATCAAATTTAGCTATCACCAGGTCATGTCGCAACGGCCTTCGAGCCGTTGCGCGGGTAGAAACTAAAAGGAGGGGATAGCATGCCTTTAGTCGAGGTCGCAACGGCCTTCGAGCCGTTGCGCGGGTAGAAACTTTTTCGGGGCAACCTATTGAGCTATTTGAATTGTCGCAACGGCCTTCGAGCCGTTGCGCGGGTAGAAACACCTGCCGACCGGCACCGGCCAGGCCGCGCACTGTCGCAACGGCCTTCGAGCCGTTGCGCGGGTAGAAACTACCCCGAAACGCCGCTATTCCGTACCCTGCAGTCGCAACGGCCTTCGAGCCGTTGCGCGGGTAGAAACCATAAAATGGGGTGAAAACTGCTCAAATTCTTGGTCGCAACGGCCTTCGAGCCGTTGCGCGGGTAGAAACTGAAACTAATAGCCCTGTGAGCGTATCATGCGATGTCGCAACGGCCTTCGAGCCGTTGCGCGGGTAGAAACAGCAATTCCTCGAATTCGAGGATAGCGACAAAGTCGCAACGGCCTTCGAGCCGTTGCGCGGGTAGAAACCGCCCGCGCCCATGGCCGCGCCAGTCATCCAGGTCGCAACGGCCTTCGAGCCGTTGCGCGGGTAGAAACTCCTTAAATGGGGCCTAGAATCGCTTTGAATTGTCGCAACGGCCTTCGAGCCGTTGCGCGGGTAGAAACATTCGATGCCAGATAATGGCCCTGCATTTTCATGTCGCAACGGCCTTCGAGCCGTTGCGCGGGTAGAAACGCGCTTAGCGGTGCCACGGATCGCGCCCCGGCGGTCGCAACGGCCTTCGAGCCGTTGCGCGGGTAGAAACAGACTGTTGCGCCAGTTTACGATCACCTGACCGTCGCAACGGCCTTCGAGCCGTTGCGCGGGTAGAAACACTCGAAGGCTAAGCTCAGCCAAGGGACGTTCTGTCGCAACGGCCTTCGAGCCGTTGCGCGGGTAGAAACGCCGGCGCGGCCCAGCATTACCAACCGGTCACGTCGCAACGGCCTTCGAGCCGTTGCGCGGGTAGAAACCGAGAACGCTACTTGGCTCGAAGAGTTCGCGGAGTCGCAACGGCCTTCGAGCCGTTGCGCGGGTAGAAACAATTTTGCCTAGAGTTAAAACAACACGGTATACAGGTCGCAACGGCCTTCGAGCCGTTGCGCGGGTAGAAACGAGCGTTTCGACGGTGCCATGGAACGGCAGTCTCAGTCGCAACGGCCTTCGAGCCGTTGCGCGGGTAGAAACCGCGACGTGGTGCTCGACGGGTTGGCCGACATGTCGCAACGGCCTTCGAGCCGTTGCGCGGGTAGAAACCCACGACCCCAAACCAAGCGAGGACAACCCCTTGTCGCAACGGCCTTCGAGCCGTTGCGCGGGTAGAAATGAAATTGGCGATCTGATGTACGCACTTGATCGAGTCGCAACGGCCTTCGAGCCGTTGCGCGGGTAGAAATGAATGCTTATATCGTTTATGCGCGGCGAGGTAGTCGCAACGGCCTTCGAGCCGTTGCGCGGGTAGAAATTTGATTGCCTCTAACATACTCCCACCTCAAAATGTCGCAACGGCCTTCGAGCCGTTGCGCGGGTAGAAATTTAATAAACTGTTCCCAGTTTGCGGCAACTGACGTCGCAACGGCCTTCGAGCCGTTGCGCGGGTAGAAATAATAAGAACTTTTAGTCGCTCTTCGGATGACCGTCGCAACGGCCTTCGAGCCGTTGCGCGGGTAGAAATGTTGCGGGCATTGGTCCTTTGCGAAGATGGGCGTCGCAACGGCCTTCGAGCCGTTGCGCGGGTAGAAATTCCCACGCCAGGTTCATTCGCTACCTGGGGGAGTCGCAACGGCCTTCGAGCCGTTGCGCGGGTAGAAATGTCATACGTGGTCTTTGGTCGCAGCATGGGCGTCGCAACGGCCTTCGAGCCGTTGCGCGGGTGGAAAAGTTGGAAAGTTAGTTGGCCTATTTTTCTCCTCGTGCCGCAAAGGCCTAGGCGCCGTCACCAATATAGAATCCACCGGCTTTGGATGATAAAACCCATGACCGCATCGTTCGGATTCCCGAACCGCCGCCTCTACGCCGGCGCGAACCCAGCGCTAAGCCACTACAAAAAAGCATGGCTCGCCCGTTTCGTTGCGGCCGACTCTGTCTCGGCCGGCCGCGCTGCGGTTAGAAGTTACCCACTAGGTCCCGTTGTTGGGGGGTGTCGCGCGTCGGCTGGGCCTGTTGCTCCAGTTCCTCGCGCAGTTTGGTGTAGGCCGGCGTGATTTTGCCCGTAAGCTCCATCATGCCTCTGATGCCTTGGCTCATGGTTTGTTGAACCTGGTCGGCCAGGGCGTCGTCGTTTTGGATGGCGCGCAGTGCCGTGGTCAGTTCTTCCGTGTGCATTTCGGTGGCTTGCAGCACACCCGCCATGGTTGGACCGCTTTGGTCGAAACCGACCCCGGTTTGGTTGGGGACATGGCTGTTGTACGGGATGTCGAAGTTCGCCACCTGCTCGGCCCAGTTTTTTCCAATTTGGGCGCGCGTTTCGGCGCGGAACGGGCCTTGCGTTTGGCGCGTGCCCAAGCGATTGGGGTGGTCGGCCAATTTTTGCTGATAGCGTTCCTCGGCTTTTTCCTGCCGTTCGGTCGGCGTTAAATCCATGTTGCCGCGATACCCATTCACCACCTCGTAGTGGTCGGCCGTCGGCATCGGGTGCAAACGCATTTTGAAACCGCCAATCCGCGTGTGGAATTCAGCCAGCGCATCGGGCGGGAAACTTTTGGCGGCGGTGATGAAACCCTGGGCGAAGTCGGCACCATAGGTGGTTGAAAAACTTTGGTCCGGTTGGCGCGCGACCGCCGGCGCCTGGGCCTGGCGACGGAACATGTTGCGCAAGCGCGGCCGACCTGTGTTCCCGAAATCTAAGCTGTGGGGCAGGAGTTTGACGGTGGTGCGGTTGTCGCGCAGGCCGTCCTCGTGGCGCACGGCCACCAGGCTTTCCAGCACCATTTCCGGCTCGGCCCGCTGCTTGGTGAGCCCGTCCGGGGTGAAGACAAAGGGGCCGCCGTCTTGCGGGATGGACATGCGACTGCTAAATACCTTGTCCATCATGGTTGCGCTAAGGATATCGACAGGCTGTCCGCGCAAGGTATCGCGCAGGTCGCCAAGCACCGAACCCGAGCCGGCAATTTCCAGGTCGCTCATATAGGGCTGACCACCGCTGGTCATGACGTTTTCGTGGTGGATGTCGGTGGCACCCGCGATGGCGGCGGCAAAAGCCAGGGTCCCCAACTCGCGGTAATAGGCCTGCGCTTCTTGGGGGCTGTTGAGCAGGTGGTCGGCGGCGGTTTTGTTGGAGAGGTGCGTTTGATAAGAATAAGCATCCTCGCCACCACTGTTGCGATGCAGAAAACGCATCCCTGGCAGCGGGCGTTGGTTTTCCCGGGCGGGTCGGTTGGCTTCGATGATTTCCAGCGCGCTCTGGCGACCGTCGGCCAGGTCACGACCCACGATGGCTTCGTCGATGCGTGCATCGCGCGGTTTGAAAACGATTTTTTCGCCGTTGTCAAAGGTGAGAATCGCCACCCGTTGCCCGTTTTTGTGGGGATCGCTGTTGGTGAGTTGCAGGTCGGTTAAGCCACGGGCACGACCGGCCTCACCGCGAAAGAAACGGTGGTTGAGCGCGTTCAAATCGGCTTTGACATTGCGCATCAGGGTGTTGATGTTGTTGGTGAACTGGCGTGTCTGTAGTTGAAGATCGCTGTTGAGGTTGGTTCTGACGTTCTGCAAAACCTTGGCTTCGCCCTTGTTGGGTGTTTGCAGGTCGGCCACCATCGAGCCCAATTCGCGGTTGCCGATGGCTTGGCGGTTCTGGCCTTTGGTGAGCGCGGCGAAAGCGTAGGTGGTGGTGGTCAGCAGCGTGTCGGCGAGGGCCTGGCTCGCTTGGGTGAGCACGCGATAGTCGATTGATGCGTCGACGGCCGTTACCGAACGCAGCATGTCGGCGATGCCTGCTTCCAATTCGGCTTGAACCAGTTTGACGGCGGGGCTGTTGGGCAACTCGAGGCGGTTGTTGATGATCAAACGCGCCGCCGCCTTCATTTCGGTGGCGGTGGCGTTGGGGTGGGTGGCGTCGAGGATCTCTTTATTGGTGTACATGTCCAGGTGTTCGAGTTGTGTTTTCAACCATTGCGGCGAAAAGCCCTGGCCGGTCGGCGGCAGTTGCAGGGTCTCGAGTGCTTTTTGGCCGTAGCCGGCCTCCATCACGGCGTTTTCCAGGGCGAGAAAGAGTGGGTCGGTGCGTTTCGTTTGCGGCAGCGGCACCAAGGTGTGGTTGCCGAGGTTGCCGCCGGGAGTCAGGGCGAGGTTGCGCTGCGCATTGAGATGAAGGGTTCCCGTTTGTTGGTTTTTGGCGATGTGGGCGAACTGGCGGAGGGAAGGAAATGTCATGCTGTGATCCTCTGGGCGTGGGGTGATGCTCGGGCGGCGTGGGTGCGTTGGTGTGGTTGGCGGGGAGATGGGGGCGGCGGTTAACAGGCGAGGGCGTGGGCGATTAGGAAAAGGTTGTCATCACAATCCTCGGGAACGGTGGGTTGGGCCAGACGGCTGTGCCATTCGCCAAGCGCGTCGCAGAAGGCGATCAGCCAGGCGCGAAAGGCGGGGTAGGTGAGGTCGCTGGTACGAAGTCGTGAGCGCAGGGCCGCTTGCTGTCCGTTTTTCAGGTAGGAGGGAATGACGGCACCGCTTTGGGCGGCCTCACCGCCGGCCATCAGTTGGGCCAGGCCGTGGGCCAGTTCCGCGTCGCTGAAGGTTTTAATCGTGCTGAACAGGGCCAGTTCATCGTGGTTAGGGCGTTGGGTGATGTGGATATCGAATTGGTCGTTGACGCGAAAAACCGCGCCGGTCTGGTCGGGTGCCGGGATGGCGACGCCGAGTTCGGTCGCCAGGGTTTGCAGCAGATCGTGGAACAAGGTTTGCGACATGGGGAACACTCCTTCTCAGTGGTGTCGGCGCGGGGCGTGGCGGCGTGCCTGGCGGTGTGGCGGCGGGCGCTTGCTAAACGAAGCTCTGGCTGTAGGGCGTCATGTGTTGCCAGGCCGGCGGGGTGGGGGTTTCGCTGGGGGCGAAGCCGTGCAGGCGGTTGCCGGCGCGTTGCAGGAAGGCTTCGGCGTAGCTTTTGAGGTCGGCGTTTTGTAGGTCTTCGTGGCCGAGCACGGCGGCGGCGGTGACCTCTTGCAGGCCGCGATCAAAGTAGTAATTCATATTAAATGCGCCAGGGAGCAGGGCGTCGGCGAGCAAGTCGGCGTAGAGGTCGGTGGCTTGGTCGGCGGCGACGGCGCCCAAGTTACAGGTCAGCACCACTTCTTCATGGGAACGCCCTGGCAGCACGGCGAGGCGGAGCACGTTATCGGGTTGGCGCTGGTCGGCAACGGTGGCGGTAAAACCTTCGACGAGCATGCGGTTATCGATGGGCAGGTTGATGTCGTGAGCGAAGGCGGCGGCGTAAGAACCAAAAGCATTTTCCATGGCGAAACTTCCTCGAACAAAGTGTTTAGGGCAGGCGGATCAGCATTTGGCCGATTGCTGCTTTCAAAAACCACCACGCCGGTGCGAAAAGGAATGGCTGATGCGACGGCAAAAGTGTGACAAAAAGCCCAGAATTAGTGCGCCGGTCGTGGCAGTGCGGCGAAATCATGGCGCACCAGCGTGGGGCTGCCACCCGAAAGCGATGCTTCCGCGAAAGGCGGGCGGCGGTTAAATCTCAGATTGGCGCCGGTGGCGGCATTCAAAATGGTTGGCCACCGCGCCTACCGAGGGATGATTGCGGCGCGGTGCGGGCGAAGACGATTTTTTAACTTAGAGACTTAGGTTTGCGGAGTTCTTGATGGGTTGTGGCATCGTACCTTTGGTTTTGTCGGTATCTGGCAAGGCCTGCTGCACCCTTTTCATTTGGGCTGCCCTAACCCAGGATGGGCAACAAGCGCGAGAGGGTTAGGCTATAGACGTGGCGCGAAATGGTGCGGGCCGTGGGCGGGGGTCGCCCAAGGACCGCATCAAGCGCACGGTGAGCATTTTTACCGGCCGTCACAGGCCGGCAGATGTACCAAGGTCACCACGAGTTAGCGCGCTTCTTGCTGCAACAGTAGGGACTTACTGGCGGGCTATAGCCGGCGCATGAGGGTGTTAGAGGCTGCTGATTTTTCGATTGACCGGTTGTTTTCTGAGGAATATGATCTTTCGGCGATTTTAGTTTTATGAAAGAAAGCAGTTGTGAAGGGTGTCGCTTGCGAAAAGGATGAAATACGATGCTAGTTATAGCTTTTTTATTGACGATTTGGTTTGAAGAGCCACAGCCAATTAGAATGCCGATAGACCAAGTGGGCGGGCGTTCGGTCTTATCGGCGTCTGTGTCGAAGGATTCTGCGCTCCTTACTCTGATACGAGATGGACTTCCGCCTGTAATAGAGATATACCTCTTTGATTTTAAAAATGGTGAGTTTTTCCAAATAAAGGACGGGCGCCTGCCGGCAGGACGCAATTATTTTATTTGCCACACGGGCGCCGGTTTTGTCCTTATTTCTAAATCCATGTTCAAACCCAAGACGCTAACGTTCCTCTCCGAAGGTGGCCAATTTGAGGATAGTGTTCAGCTTGAGAACTACCAAGGCTTTTCGAACAAGATATCCGTTTTGTCTGTTTGCACTTATCGCGATCAGCAATTACTTGTTACCTATCAAGATGCTGATTACCCGACAAAAACGGTTTTTTTAGGTGTCCTGCACCTGAAACAGAAGCGGCTCGAACGCGTCTTTCAATTTGAGTCCGATGAATCGGTGCCACCGTCTTGGGTTGTTTCTGACCGAACACACCTATATCTGGTCAATACTTATAATAGTCGTGTTCAGGTGCTTGAACCGGAGACCTTTGCTCTGGGAAAAGAGTTAATGGCGGCACAGGAACCGATCATGGTAGAGGATAAGAAAAAGGTTCCATCCTTTTTTGGGAAAACGCCGGGTTTTTTGGACTTTAAGCCTGTCTTACAGTCACCATTGGATGGTGGCGATACTGTTGTGGTATCGCGAATTGTTTATCGCGAAGGTTATCATACCGTTTCTTACTATGGGATGAAAATAAAGGTTCAAAATAGGGACAATTCTTTCATCAATCTCAGTGGTGGAACCTTGACGGAAACAGGAACCGTGGACTTGACTGCTCCTGGCTACGGGACACTCAGATTTGATCGGGACGAGGGGATCTTTGTTTTTCTAAAAGACCGTTAAACCCAAACGAAGCGATGCTTGGCGGCGAAATCGCACAACTTTCGCCGCAACGGCTTCCGCATGGGGTAACACGAGGAAGGGCGTTAGGCCTGGTTTATAGAGTTGTATTTGGAATCATTAGCCTGGGCTCAACCAGTTAATGCAGCCAGGACCAAGCGCTCAAAATGCGAAGCCTGCCGGCAGGTTTGGGTGACATCGTGCCAGCGTTCGGTAATCAGTGGCGATATCGCGCGATATTCAATCGGCAACTTTTTATAGGTACTGCCACGCCGCCGCATCAGCTTCGGCCCTTTCTTGCGGATAAAAAGCGCTTCGACTTGAACATTACATTCCAAGCCTGCCATTTTGTCCTGTTGTTCTAAGAAGAAAACCGGGACGAGCCATGATTCGACACATTTGGACGGAACACACAAAACCCAATGAGGTTGCACTCGGTCGCCGGCCCAGCCGAGGACGATACGGCGTAGCGCGTCGACCGTATCCGAGGCCGGAGGACAAGGTTTCTGACAGGGTAAATCATCAAAGGGTGCCGGCTTTTTCCCGAAGACGTCGCTGTAGTGTTTGGCAGCCACATCGGCATCGACGTGTAGAACCAGCAGGTCAAAGCCGGCAAGCAGGCGGTTTTGCAGGTCGGTCGTTTGTTGTAGGCACCAATTCAGGACGCCGCCCCAGCCCGCGCCCCGTGTTTCTGAACCGAAGGTAAGGTCGTCGCTGGGTTGTAAGCGGGAAAAAATCAAAGAGCGGCCCGGTAACATTGCCTTGAGTGCCGCTTCCAACACGATGAAGTCGGTCGGCCCTTCCACGACCAACCCAATGCGGAGGTCAGACATTGGGAACCCCGCCCAGGTAACCCATGACCCATAACCGCGAAAGCGGCCAGCCGTTTTCCTCGGCTGTTTGGCGAAGTTGGTCGTCAACCACGACGCGTTTAACGGCGGTGTGGCCTTTGCTGTTCCGATCCACGGCAAACAAGCGCACGCGGTCGTCATTGAGGGGTAAGCCGTCGAGCACGGTAGGGTTGTGAACCGTGAGTAATAACTGATGGTTGGGCCGATGGTCGGGTAACCAATCACAAAGCAAGTGAATCAGGTTTTTGACCAGGCGTGGATTGAGGGCCTGGTCCATGTTGTCAACCGCCAGAATCGGTGCTGCTTCGGGATGGGCCGCCAGGATGCCGTAAAAGAGAACGTACAGCGCGCCTTCACTCGCGTCATAGGCGGTGAGCGAGTTTCTGTCCTTTTTCATGTAGCGGTCAAAAAACCGGATGATGCGTTGCTGACGGGGCACCGAGGGCGAAAGAATTGCGTTGGCCGACGTTGCGGTATCCATGTCCGCCATCCAATCGATTAAACCGGTGAGGTCCGTCCAAAAATCCTCGATGGGTTCACTTTGCAAAACAAGCGAACGCATGGAACGCACCGCGTCGGCAAGGCCGCCACCGGCGAGACCGACGGGGCGCCGCGCCTGCAGGTCGGGCTGTAGCCCACGCAAAACCGGCGTATTGGGTGCGTAGATGCCGAAGTCTCGCAGCGCGCTAACCAGCCGTCGCAAAGGTGTATCGGATTCGAGATCCGCCATCACTGCCGGTGTCATGCCGTACTCTTTTTCATCGGCGCTGCGTGTGCCTCGGCTTGCCACGCGTTGGTCGTTTTGAAAAAAATCTTCCGATTTGAAGCGCCAAGCCGGAAAGGGTTGGTCCAGCGAGTTAAGCAGTGACACGGCGTAGTGGGCCGTATCGTTCACGGCTTTGAAATAAATATGCGGCTTGGTGGGTGAATCGGCAAAAGCAGACTTGTAAAGACGGGGGACGCCGGCGCGCACACCACGGCGCAGCAGGGCTTCGTCATCGACGCGACCGGAAACGGCGGCGGAGACGACGCCGACGGCTTCGAGAATGTTGCTTTTCCCGCTACCGTTGGCGCCGATGAACACATTGATATTGCCCAAATCTAACGCAAGGTCCGAAATGGATTTGAAGGACCGAATACAGAGTGTGCCGATCATAAGATCCCCCGAAAGGATTGTTTCTCATCCTATCCCAGTAGCTTGAAGAAAACAAATAGCGCTCGTGCTCCCGGCTTAATTTGCTGGTTATGGTGTTTTTAGGTCGATTTGATTTAGGCGAAGCTGGTACAGCAGGGTGCTCTGCGGTGGCGCGCGCCTCGTTTTGACTGGGTTTGGTTTCAGCGTTTGGCGGCAACGCCGGCGTGTTCCGAACCCTTTCCCAACGAAAAAAGAGAATCAGCGCTTGGGTTGTTTCAACTTTCGCTTTGCTCTGCTAACGTCGTGGCAAACCCACTTGGCGAATCGCATCATCTCGTCCGTTGCGCGTGTCGTTGCTGCGAGCAGCTCACGGCTTTGGTCGAACCGGCGCGTTTTTGGTCCGTGTTATTTGGAGAAAAAGGGAGTGATGCAATGAAAAAGCAGCGCCTTAAATGTGTCTTATTGGCTGCGTCCCTGTTCGTGCTTTGCGGGTTTCTCCCTGGAGAAGAACCACAAAAGAAACAGGAGTCGTCGATGCAGGTTCATTATTTAGAGATTGTTTGCCGCGATGTTGCGGCGCAGGTGGCTGCCCTGGAAGCGGTGCATGGCTTGTCGTTTGGGCCGCCGGTGGCCGACCTGGGTCAGGCGCGCACCGCACAGGCGCCGGACGGACGGTTGGTGGGCGTTCGCGCACCCTTGGCCGAACACGAGTTACCGATTGTGCGCACCTATGTGGCGGTTACGGATATCGCGGCCGCCGTCAAACAAGCCGAGGCGGCCGGTGCCGTCATCGCGTATCCACCCACCAAACAAGGGGATACGGGGACTTGGGCGATTTATATCCTCGGCGATGTGCAAATGGGGTTGTGGCAGCGTTAGGTTGCGCCGGCCCGACATCGTGATCCAAAAGCGGGACAGCCTGTGAGGGTTGCCCCGCTTTTGCTTTTTCGTCGGTATTAGCTTTCGGCCGCGTCCAATTACTGTTTGCGCGGCGTTGCGATCGCTTTCGGTGCGGGACTTGGTTTGGTCCGGGGCGGGCATATTTTCTTCCCAAAAACCTTGTCTTTGGTGAAAGGCTTTTGGGAAGAAAATAGGCTAGAGGGGCAGCGGATTGATGCTTGCAGCGCTAGGTTGGTTCGGGTGTGAAATGGAAGCTAGGTCCCCCTAGATTGGTGCAGACCAGAACCCTTTCCCTGGCCGGCGGTGTTGGTGCTGGGCCGTACGCCAGGATTTCGAAACGGTTGTGCTGCAGGCGCGCGTAACCGGCCCAGCCTGGCTCGGCCGGCTCGAATTGGACCGGGATCCAGCACAGGTTGAAGGTTTGTTGCCATTGGTTTGCGTTGTTGATGTGGCCTTGCAGGCATGTGGCGGTTAAACCGTCCTCCCGGCGCAGGAACAGTTCTTCGCACGGCGTTTTGATTAATAGCAGGTCTTCGGATAACGAGACGCCGCGGGCGCCCATGGCCGCCACCGCGTCGCGGGAACCGGCCGCCGCTTTGGCGGGAAAGCCGCCCGCCAACACCGTGACCGTTATCTGCGAGAAGGCGGCCACGTAGGTCATCGGCGAGCGTATCAATTCGCGTCCACTTGGCTCATGCGGCGCGATGATGGTGGCCGGCACCAATCGCTGTTTGCCGATACGTGCGACTTTGTGGTCGTGCCTAAGGATCATAAAGCTAAGCATGGCTTGGCCCCGCCGTCGTGACTTAGCTTTGCTCCGGCTGGGCCGCGCGTTTGCGGCGCCCGGTGCGGCGGCTGTCGACGGGTAAGCGCAAGCGGAACTCGGTGAAGAAACCCTCCTCCGAGTTGACGCTCATCTCACCGTGGTGTTGTTCTTCGATGATCTCGCGGCAAATTGCCAAACCCAAACCCGTGCCTTCACCCGCCGGCTTGGTGGTGAAAAAGGGATTAAACACGCGGTCGACCAGCTTGGCCGGAATGCCGGTGCCGTTGTCGTAGATGCGGATTTGCACGTAATCGTCGTCGCCTTGGGTCGAGACACGAATGCGCGGCAGGAAGCTGTCGTCGCTGGTTTCCTTTTTCTTGACCACGGCGTAAAAGGCATTGTTGATGAGGTTGATGATGACGCGGCTCAGGTCCTGCGGGATGGCAAAGATTTTGGGTTGGCCCGCATCCAAAGAACGCTCCACGCGCACGTTGGCCGAGGTCTGTTGCACGCGTAAACCGTGATACGCCAGGTCGGTATACTCATCGACCAGCACGTTAACGTCGGTTAACTCGCGGTGCATCGACTGCCCGCGCGACAACAACATCATGCTTTTTATGATGCCTGCCGCGCGCTCGCCGTGGTTCTGGATCAACATGGCGTTGTCGGTGATGTCGCTCAGCAACAGGTCGACTTCCTCAAAGGCCGGGCCTTCGATGAACTGCTGTTGTTGCTGCAGCAAAACGGCCAACTCCTGGGTTAACTCGCGTGAAACCATGGCGAAATTGTTGATGAAGTTCAACGGGTTGCGGATCTCGTGACCAATACCGGCGGCCAAGGCACCGACGGCGGCCATGCGTTCTTGGCTGATCAGCTTCTCTTGTGCGCTCGCCAGTTCCTGGTTCGATTGCTCCAACTCGTACATCAGTTTCGATTTGACGTAGACCGATAAAGCGTGGTCGCGGTAACGCGCCAACTTGCGCAGTTGTGCTTCGAGTTGGCTCTGGTCATCGGCCGTGATCGGCTGTTCGAAGACCAGCAGCGCTTCGATGGCGTCCTCGGGGCAAATCGTCAGCAGAACCAAGCGGCACGCCTGATTCCCTTCGTTTTTCCAGGTGAACAGTTGGATGGGGAAGTGGCCGCGATCCATGCTGTATAAACCCGATTCCCAGGCCGAGCCATGGGTATTGAGGGTCTCTTCCAAAACGAGCTGTGGCATGTCGATGTTGACCGGTGGGTCTTGGTAACCGACGGTGGCGACGAGTGAAACGTGGTTGGCTTTGGTGAAGGCTGAAAAGAACAGTGCGCGTTCGCCATGGGCCAGCAGGGCCAGGCCCTCGCTGAGGACCGTCGACAGGTCGGCGGCCCAGTTCTGCTTGCGTTTGTTGACCTGCATCAGCCGTTCGAGCACGGCCAACTCGTGATCGCGTGCTTGAATTTCGGCGGTTTGGCCGGCGACGCGGCGGGTCATGACCTGGTTGCTCTGCTCTAAATCGTTGCGGGCGCGGTGGAGCTCGGCGCTGAGCTGGTTATTGCGCAAGGCGACGGCGGCTTGGGCGGCGATCAATTGCACCACTTGCAGGCGGTTGGGTGTGAACAAACCCGGCATAAGGCTGTTTTCCAAGTAGAGCAGGCCGATCAGGTGACCGCCGAGCGAAAGCGGTAGGCAGGCGGCCGAGGCGCAGGGTTGTTTTTCAAAATAGGGATCTTGGTGGAAGGCGGGATGGTCGCCGTCCTGATTGAGGATGTAAGTTTCCTTGGTGCGCAACACGTAGTGGAACAGCGGCGCGGGCACGCGCTCATAGTGCTCAAGTGGAATCGAACAAAGCACTTCTTGCTCGCTTTGATTGGGCGTGTAGACGGCTTCAATATAAAAGTGGCGCTCGCGTTCCAGCAACAACACGGCGCGGTCGGCGCCGGCTGTTTCGACCATGATCTCAATTAAGGCCTGCAACAACTGCGGCGGTTGGTGTTGGTGGGCCAGCACTTGCAAAGCTTGTCCAACAGCCAGATCTTCGAGGTCCTTGCGCGCCGTCGAATGGGTGCGGTGCAGGCTGAAATGCTGTTCGCTAGGGACAGCATCGAGGCGGAAGTCCTGGTGGTGACCGGGAATGAACATGCCCCACAGCCGGTAGTAAAGCTGGGGTTTGAGCGACGAAGTGTAGGCGAAGGTCTGTAAGGTGTGGCTGGTGAAGCAGCGTTCGATTTGCTGGAAGATCAGGGCGGTGAAGGCGTGGGCGGCGTTTTTCTTGGCGGCGGCGACGGCTTCCTGGTAGCGGTGAAGTGCGGCTTCGAGATTGTCTTCGAGGGCGTGGACCTCGGCGCTGATCAGGGCCGCGCCGGCGGTGAAATTGAGCGGATGGACGTCGGCCCACTTTTGCAGTTGGTTGCGGATTTTGATGAGTTTGGCGATGAGCTGCGGCTGGGGTTTGGCGGCGGCGGCGCGGGCGGTGACGATGCCGTCGAGTAAAAGGAACTCGTAGTGGCGTTGGGTGTGCATGAGGTAAGCGCGGCGCGGTTGAATGCGTTTAACGGCCTGGGCGGCGCGTTTGGGATCGTCCTCGATGACGGCGGTGAACAGCGAAACCACGGCGCACACGGCGATCAGGTATTGGTTGCCCTCGCGTTCGAGGCGCACCTGGAAATGGGATTCGTTGAAGGGTTCCAGGTTGTCGAGATCGGGATTTTGCTGCGGGCCGGCGAGCAGCAAGGCTTGGTGTAAGCAGTAGCGGACGAGGTCGAGTGAGGTTTGGTTACGGGTTACGCGTAGGAAAGGCAGGTACTTCAGCGCTTGGTGAATGACCTTCTCGAGCGAGACACCGTGCATGAAGCTGTTGAGCACGATGGCATCGGCGGCGAAGGCGGCAAACATGGGGTCACCGTTTTCAAGGCACAGTTCAACGGCGCGTTTGAAGAAGTGCTCGGCCTCGGCGAGCGGCTTGCCCCAGTGCAAGTGAAACACGCCGTGTAACAAGCGGCAGCGGCCGGGTGCGCGTGAGTCGGGTATGATTTCGGCCAATTGCAAGGCGTAACAGCTTAGTTGATAGGCTTGGCGGCAATCTTCGGGTAAGCGGGTGTGGCGCGCGGCGAACATGGTCAGTGCCGGTGCGGTTTCGCTGCACACGCCGTCGGCGGCGGACCGTTCCAACGTGGTTTGCAGGAATTGATCGAGGGCGAGGTGTTGCACGTGGAAGGCGGCGGGCATGACGTCGGCCATCAGGTAGAGGATTTTGCGAGCGAGTGGGTCGGCCATCTGGGCCGGCGGCGTTTGGAGCAGGCTGTCGGGTTGGCCGTCGCCGGCGCGGTTGAACCAGTGTTGCCAGGTCGCGCGTACCGCCGCTTGATCGACCGGTTGATGGATGGCGATGGTACAGCCCAGTTCGCCCAAGGCTTCCATGGCCATGTCGAGGGCGGCCTGGTTGCGTTGTTCGTGGACGCGCAGCCGAATGGCGACGGCGAACAGGCGGGCGCGTTCCAGCGGCGCGGTAATTTTGGGCAATAACTCGCGTAACAGGAGTTCACTGCGACTGTGGTCGCCGCTCAAGTATCGGCCGGCGAGGCGTTGTTGCTGGAGGTCGAGCCAGGTCGGATCGTCGTCGTCGCGTTGCCATAGATCGTCGGCCATGTCGAAGTAACCGACGGCGTTGGCGAAGGCTGAAGCGGCAAAGGCGCGTTTGCCGGCCTCGTAATTGTGCAACGCCAAGCGACGTCGCAGTGCCGCGTCGCTGATTTGATTGATGCCCGCATTGTAATGGAACACGAAGTGGAACAGCGATTCGCTCGAGGGTTTCTGCTGGTGTTGTTGGTAGAGCAGGTCGCCAATTTTGCGATGAACGGCGGCGCGTTCGGCCGGGTTTAGAGCGGCGGCAAACCCTTCGCGCAAACGGTCGTGGTGGAAGCTGTAGCCGTCGCGGACGCGGTGGATGATGTCGCGTTGGACGGCGGGCTGTAAAAGGTCGCCCAGTTGGTCGGTGTTTTTGTCGGCGACTTCGGCCAAGGCGGTGATGCGAAACGATTCACCGAAGCAGGCTGCGATTTGGAGCAAGGCGACGGTGGCTTCGGGTAAGCTGTGCTGTTGTTTTTGCAGCAGGCGTGCCAGCGGTTCGTCGAGCGGGATTTCCTCAATTGCGTCGCGGTCCCACTGCCAACCGTGTTCGCGGTCGAAGCGAATCAGGTCGCGGTGGAACAGGTCGAGCATTAAGCGGCGCACGGTGAGCGGCGCACCGCCGGTTTTGCGCCAAATCAAGTCGGCGAGGGTGGCGACGCTGCCGGACGACTTCTGCAAGCTGTCGGCGATAAGGGCGCGCACGTGTTCGCGGTTAAGGCGACCGAGGCGGACGGCGTTGAGGTTGGTGTTCTTTTCGAGGGTTTCCAGCACGAAACGCAGAGGGTGGCTGGGGCCGACCTCGTTGTTGCGGAAGGCGATGATAATAAAAAGGTTGCGGAAGCGCGGTGACATCGCCAGGGTTTGCAGAAGCGAGAGCCCGGCCAAATCGACCCACTGGACGTCGTCGAGGAACAGGACCAGCGGCGCGTCGGCGCGGCACAGAGCGCGAATGAAACTTTCGAACTGGTTGCGAAACTGCACCGGGTCCTTGCTTTCAACCGGTGGCACGTCGCCAACGATGTGGACCAAGTCGGGGATGACATCGATCATGAGTGCGGCATGGCGGCCGAGGGCCAGTTCGAAACGGCGGCGCCATGCGGCCAAGCGTTTGGGCGGTTCGGTGAGGATTTGTTGGACCAAGCCGCGAAAGGAATCGATGATGGCGCTGAAGGGGACTTCGCGCCGGCGTTTCTCGTAGCGGCCTTCGAGCAGATAACCGCCATTGCGCTGAACGGCGGGGTAAAGCGCGCGTATTAAGGCGGTTTTACCCACACCGGGGCGGCCGGTGACGACGGCGAACTCGCCCGATCCCTGGGCGACGCGCTCCAGTCCGCTTTCGAGTTCTTGGAGGGCGCCTTCGCGGCCGTAGAGTTTGTTGGAGACCATCAGTTTGACGATGTTTTCATTTTGCGCGAGCGGGAAGGTGGAAATGGTGCCGCGCAGCAGACGTTGATCGCGGCACTGATCGAGGTCGGCGCGCAGGCCGGCGCCGCTTTGATAGCGGTCTTCGGGGTTTTTCTGGAGCAGCTTAAGCACGATGGCGGACAGCGTTTTGGGGATCGACGGGTTGCGGTGGTGCGGGACGGGTGGGCGCACGGCGAGGTGGGCGTGAATCAGCGCCGGCGGCTCCTCGTGCTGGAACGGCAACTCGCCGGTCAGCATCTCGAAGAAACAGACGCCGAGCGCGTAGAGGTCGCAGCGATGGTCGAGGATGCGATTGGTGCGTCCGCTCTGTTCGGGGGCGAGGTAGGCGGGTGAGCCGGCCAAGCTGCGATGGTGGTTGTCGAAGCCAGGCGCGTCATAACCCAGTGCGAGTCCGAAATCGCTGATGAGCGGGTGGCCCGCCTGATCGATGACGATGTTGTCGGGTTTAATGTCACGGTGGATGATGCCGTGGGCGTGGACGGCGTCGAGGGTGGCGGCCAAGCGGCTCGCCATTGGCAGGAACACGTCGACGTCGAGGGCGCGTTGCTGCATGAAATTGGTCAACGAGGTGCCGTTGACGTCCTCGAGCACAATCGCCAAGTGATCGGCCATGACCACCGTGTCGAGTGCACGCACAATGCCTTTAATTTCAAGCTGCTGCACGGTGCGAAACTCGTGCAGAAATAGGGCGAGATCTTCGCTGCCGGGATCGTCGAGGTTGAGAATTTTGAGAATGACGGCGCGGCCGTCCTCGCGGCGTTGCCCGCGAAAAACCAAGTGGCGCATGCCCTGGTACAGGTTTTGACCGATCTCGTATCCGGGTAGTTGAAACATAAGTCACTCACGGCGGTGGCATGAGACCGCCGGCGGTTGAGGCGCATGGACAATAAGGTGACACGGATGGAGGGGCACAAGACGGCGCCGGTGGTTGGGGCCTGATCAAGTGGTTGTGAGTCGGAAAAAGCAACGAAGTTTGGCCGGAAAACGGGCGCTTCGCGGTTAATCCCACGCGAAAGATGTGGTTAAGCGGTTGTAAAACGAGAAGTAACCCAGTGTAGCACTAGCTTTCGCAGGCGCCAAGTTTATCAAGGCTCGCGGTGATTTTTGGCGCCTGAGCTGCGCCGAACTTTGGCTACTTCATGGTTGTGTGCCTGCTTTAACACGCAGCCTTTGCTTCGCCTCCTCGACGCGAGAAGGGCTTTGGTTAGGTACGTATCATGCGTGACTGTGTTGGGCGGTCTTTTAATTCTGGGCCGTCGCCGCTACTTATTACCGGTGGTTGGGTTCAGATTTACGACATGAATGTCACCACGTTTCATCAGATGAACGGTTGGTCATTCAACCAAATGTGGTCTTCGGCAGCGACTAATGAGGAAGGATTGGGCTCATGTGCGGCAAGGAGTTGGGCGAGGGTATGGTGGGGGCGCGTTTTCGGCTCGATCACTATACAGTTGTTTTTCAATCGAATATTTACCTGCGATCCTGGTTCTAAGGCGAGAATTTTGAGGATGTTAGGTGGGATGGTCAGCATGATTGAATCGTCGACTTTGCGTAGTTTGCCGGTGACGAGCATAACGGCTCCTTGGCGTAATTTGCATTGATACATAATGCCGATTGAATTCATCGGCAAGCTTTGTTTTCTGAGCCTGTTATCGTTCGCACGTCTCGAGGCGTGTAGCCTAGCCCAAGCGCGGCGCTAGCGGCGTTCGACCCAAACCGGAATGAACTTCGAGGTCGGCGTGTAACTGCGCGCGGCGTAGCTGTCGATGGGGACGAGCACGTTGGTTTCGGGAAAATAAGCGGCGGCACAACCGCGCGGGATGTCGTACGGCACGACCTCGAAACCCTGGGCGCGGCGTTTTTTGCCGTCGCGGCCTTGGCTGATTAGGTCGACCTCGGTGCCGGCCTTGAGCGAGCGTTCGGCCATGTCCTCGCGGTTGAGGAACACAACCATGCGTTTACCGCGAATGCCGCGATAGCGGTCGTCCAAACCGTAAATGGTGGTGTTGAATTGGTCGTGCGAGCGCATGGTCATCAAACGCAACTGGTTGGCGTCGCATTCGTTGGCGGGCAGTGGGTGGACTTTGAACAGGGCTTTACCGGCACCAGTGGTCCAAGCACGATCGCGTGCACTGTTGCCCAAATAAAAGCCGCCTGGCTGCTTGATGCGTTGGTTGAAGTCGGCAAAGGCCGGAATCACGGCGGCGATTTTGTCGCGGATGCGGTCGTAATCGGCAACCAACGCGGCCCAATCCACGTCACTTTTTAAGGTGGCGGCGGCGATGCCGGCGATGATGGCCGGTTCCGAGCGCAATTGCGGCGAAGCGGGCTCGCGGTGGCCGCGCGAGGCGTGCACCATCGACATCGAGTCTTCGACGGTAACCTGTTGCAAACCGCCCGCCTGTTGGTCGCGTTCGGTGCGGCCCAAACAGGGCAGGATTAGCGATTCGTTGCCGATGACGAGGTGGCCGCGATTGAGTTTGGTACTGACGTGCACGGTCATTTCCAACTTGGCCAAGGCGGCTTCGGTGAAGGCGGTGTCGGGCGTGGCGGCGGCGAAATTGCCGCCCATGCTCATCAAGAACAGGGCGCGGCCCTTGTCGATGGCTTTAATTGCTTCAACGGTGTTGTGGCCTTCGTGTTCGGGCGGTTTGAAATCAAAGGTTTGGCCCAAAGCTTTGAGAAAGGCGGGTTTGGGTTTTTCGATAATGCCCATGGTACGGTCGCCCTGCACATTGCTGTGGCCGCGCACCGGACAGGCGCCGGCGCCGGGACGGCCGATGTTGCCGCGCATTAGCAAGAGGTTGACCAGCGTTTGCAGGGTGCCGACGGCTTGTTTCTGCTGGGTTAAACCCATGGCCCAGCAGACAATGACGCGTTCGGCACCGGCGTAGATGTCGGCGGCTTCGCAGATCTGTTGCTTGCTTAACCCGCTGTTGGCGACGAGGTCGTCCCATTTAGCGGCGCGCGCATCGTCGCGCACGGCGAGCCAGCCCTGGGTGTGCTGGTCGATGAAGGCCTGGTCCAAAACGCCGCCGCGTTCTTCTTCCAGCTCAAGCAGTCGTTTGATCATGCCTTTGATGGCGGCCAAGTCGCCGCCGATGATGGGTTGGTAGTAGTGGCTGCTGATGCGCGTGCTGCTGCCCAGCGCGGTGGCGACGGCGTGTTGGGGATGGGTGAAGCGCAGCAAGGCGGCTTCTTTGAGCGGGTTAAACGAAACAATGCGGCAGCCGCGTTTGGCCGCTTTTTGTAGTTCGGTCAGCATGCGCGGGTGGTTGGTGCCGGGGTTTTGGCCAAACACAAACACGGCGTCGGCTTTTTCGAAGTCCTCGATGGTGACCGTGCCTTTGCCGATCCCAATCGATTCACCCAGCGCCACGCCCGACGATTCGTGGCACATGTTGGAGCAGTCGGGAAAGTTGTTGGTGCCGTACATACGGCCAAAGAGTTGGTAGAGAAAGGCGGCCTCGTTGCTGGTACGGCCGGAAGTGTAGAAAACGGCTTCGTCGGGGCTGTCGAGCGTGCGCAAAATTTTTCCGATTTTTTGGAAGGCCTCGTCCCAGCCAATCGGTTCGTAGTGGTCGGTGCGGTTGTTGTAGCGCATGGGTTCGGTCAGTCGGCCTTGCTGTTCCAACCAGTAGTGATCGCGCGCGCGCAGGTCGCTGACGCTGTGGGCGGCAAAAAAGGCGCGGTCGGCGCGGCGCGTGGTGGCCTCGTGGGTGATGGCCTTGACGCCGTTTTCGCAGAACTCAAACGAGGAGGGCTTTTTGGGTTCGGGCCAAGCGCAGCCGGGACAATCGAAACCGTCGCCTTGGTTGGCTTTGAGGAAGGTGTGCCAATCGGCGGCGAGGCCGTGGGCGCGGGCGTGTTGGAAACTGGAGAGCAGGGCGCCCATGCCGCCGGCGGCGCGTGCCGGAGATGAAACCGAACCTTTTTTAGCCATAACCACGACTCCTGAATGGATGAATCTGAGAGCGACGACCGGTTGCGCAACGGCGACGGGTGGTCAGGGCGCCGAGGCGGCGGTGTTGACCGTCGGTCGGCATCGTTGGGCGCAGCGTGAATCGATCCTGAGTCTAGCAAATCCAATCGGACGACGCAGCTTTTGCGGGTGGGAAAGTGGCGCAGCGTGGTGAGGGCGCCTCGCGGGACGGCGCGCGGCGGATTTTTCTCATGCAAGCGGGGTCAGCGCGCCGATTGCAGGTTAGAATAGCGGTTCCGCCCGCGGTGAAGGTTCGCGGCGAGGTGGACTTTTTCTTTTGGAGGTCGTCTATGCAAGACGTGTTTCGCGGTCGTTCTTTTTCGGAATCCCACCCTCGGGCGCTGCGCCATGGTGACAGCGGCGGTGATGGTGACGCCGATACTTCGATGGAAACGGTGTTCATTCCACCCTTTGCCACCCAGATCGACCATGTTCATGAGAAACACGGACATCGGCGCCATGATCCCTACTTTTGGTTAAACCAGCGGGACAATCCAGAAGTCACCAAGTATTTAGAGGATGAGAACCGCTACACCGACGCCTACCTCGATGGCGAAGGCGTGGAATCGCTCTACCAGGAAATGGTGGCGCGCATTAAAGAAGACGATCAGTCGGTGCCCTACCATCTCGCCGATTACCATTACTACACCCGCTTTGAGGCGGGCAAAGAGTACGCCCTGTTTTGTCGGCGTCCCGAGACGATGGACAACCCGGAAGAAGTGTTGCTCGACGAGAACAAGTTGGCCGAGGGCCACGAATATTCGTCGGTGGATGCGCACAGCCTGAGTGCCGATCACAACTTGCTGGCTTTTGCGCAGGACATTGTCGGGCGGCGCATTTACAACATTCGCATTAAGGACCTGCGCACCGGTGCGCTGTTGCCCGACCTGCTGGTTGGCAGTGGTGGCGACATTGCTTGGGCCGCCGACGGCAAGTCGTTGTTTTATTCGGTCCAGGACGAGGACACGCTGCGCACCGACCGCATTTACCGCCACGTGTTGGGCACGGCGCAAAGCGAAGATACGTTGGTCTTTAACGAGGAAGACGAAACCTTTTATACCTTCGTGTACCGCTCGACCTCGAAGCAGTACATTATTATTGGTAGCTCGAGCACCCTGTCGACCGAGTATCGCTTCCTGCGTGCCGACCAGCCGGAGCAAGCCTTTCAGGTGTTCCACCCACGTGAGGCCGACCACCGCTACACCATTTTCCACCTCAACGAACACTTTTACGTGCGCAGCAACAAAGACGCCGACAACTACCAGTTGAAACGGACCGGGTTGACGCAAACCGATGCGGCCCACTGGGAAACGGTGTTGCCGCACCGGCCCGAGGTTTATTTAGAGGGCGTGCATGGTTTCGAACGCCATTTGGTGGTGCAGGAACGCGAAACCGGATTAACGCGGCTGCGCGTGATGGCGCTCGACGGGAGCGACGATTACTTTATTGACTTCGAGGAACCGACCTACATCGCCAATCTCGGCTATAACCCCGAATTGGCCACGCACCAGTTGCGGTTCACCTATGAATCGCTGACGACGCCGCTTTCGGTGTTTGAGTACGACATGGACAGCAAGCAGCGCACGTTGCTCAAACGGGAGCCGGTGCTGGGTGATTTCGATCCGGTCAATTACCAATCGGAACGCATTTGGGCGACGGCCGACGACGGCACCAAGGTGCCGATTTCGCTGGTGTACCACCGCGACACGCCGCGCGACGGCAGTGCGCCTTTGCTGCAATACGGTTACGGCTCCTACGGGATTAGCTGCGACCCGCACTTTAAGCACAGTGTGCTGAGCTTGTTGGATCGCGGCTGGATCTATGCGATTGCGCATGTTCGCGGCGGTGCCGACTTGGGACGGCCCTGGTATCTGGACGGCAAACTGCTCAAGAAGTGGCATACCTTCGACGATTTCGCCGCTTGCGGTCGGCACTTGGTCGCGGAGAAGTACGCCGCGCCCGATTTGTTGTTTGCGCGCGGCGGCTCGGCCGGCGGCATGTTGATGGGAGTCATTGCCAACAAATACAACACCTTGTATGCGGGCATCCTCTCGATTGTGCCCTTTGTCGATTGCGTGACGACCATGCTCGACGACACGATTCCGCTGACCACCTTCGAGTACGACGAGTGGGGCAACCCCAACGACAAGACCTATTACGATTACATGGTTTCCTACTCGCCCTACGACCAGGTACGCGCGCAGGCTTATCCCGCCATTTTGGTGATGACCGGCCTACACGATTCGCAAGTTCAGTATTGGGAGCCGGCCAAATGGGTGGCCAAGTTGCGGACCCATAAGCAGGACAACAATTTGTTGCTGTTGCACACCAACATGGACGCCGGTCACGGCGGTGCTTCGGGTCGCTTCAAGCGCTATCGCGAAATTGCACGAGAGTTCTTGTTCCTGTTGTACGTCGCCGAGCGCATCGTTAAAACGCGCGACGCGGATTGAGGCGGGTGTGACCAAGGTGGATGGTATGGCGCCGACAGCCGACCAGCGACTCGGTGTGCTCGCCGACTACGCCGGCCTGTGGCGCCATCCCGAGCGGCCGCTGCTGCATCACTATGCGTTCGACGCCGACAAACAGGTGGACGTTGTGGTTTTGACGGCGGGTGAGGTGCTCGATCAAGCTCGACGGGCGGCGACCTGCTTGCGTGCCATGGGTTTACGGGCCGGCGACCGTCAGCTCCACATGTTTGGCGCCAACCATCGCGACGATTTAATTCTGCGGCTGGCCGCCGTGATGTGTGGCACCGTACCGGTTACCGTTAATTGGCAGGCCGACGACGCCGCGCGCATTCGCTTTAAGGCTGAGGCGGCGGCGGTGGCGTTGATTGTCGATCATGCCGGCTTTGATGCCGGGCAACGCAACAAACTGAGTTGGTCGCAACCGGTATTGCGCGATTTCGACTGGTCGCAACACGAACCCTTGCCGTGGCCGCTCATGACGCCGTCGCAGCAGGCGCAGGACACGCGTCTGATTATTTTTACCTCGGGCACGACCGGCACACCCAAAGGCGTGGCGCTCAGTTACCGCAGTTATCGCACCAATCACCAGACGTTTCGCCGCTTTCTCGAGATCGACGATTCCTCGGCGCCGCAACTGGTGGCGGTGAATCCGCTGCACCACGCCAACTCGAGCGCGGTCTGTGATTGGGGTTTGCGCGAAACAAGCGCCGAAATTCACCTGGTCTCGCGTTATACAACGCGTTATTGGTCGCTGTTGTGCCGCATCGCCGGCGAACACCAGCGCACGATTGCGCCGGCCGTGGCGCGCCACATCGATTTTTTGGCGACCCTGGTCGCTGAGCAGCGTTTACCCTGCGATCTCAACGCGTTGCGGGCGGCCCTGTCGCGTTGCGATCTGTTGCTGGGTTCGGCGCCGGTGGGGCCGACCACGGTGGCGCGCGTTCGCGAATTTACCGGCCGCGCCCCCCTGGTGCGCTTCGGTTCCACCGAAACCTGCTTGCAGGTGATGGGCATTCCGCGCGCTTTGTCCGTTGCGGCTGTGACCACCGCTTTCGAACGCGGTTGGCACGGTATGGAATCGCAGAGTAAGGGTTACTACATCGGCCGGCCACACCCACCGTTCACCGAGGTCAAAGTGGTGCGCCATTGCGACGGACCGGCCGCCGACTGGCCGGAATGCGGCCCCGGTGAATGCGGCTTCTTGGTCACCCGTGGCGGCAACGTCATGCAGGGTTATGTCGGCAACGCGGCGGCCACGGCGGCGGTCCTGGTCGACGGTTGGTACAGTGGCCTCAAAGATGTCGGCTTTTATTTGCTCGACGCTGCCGGCGAACGCGACTTTTACTGGGCAAGCCGCGCGTCGACGCTGCTCATTCGCGGTGGCGCCAATTACGCTTACGACCAGGTGGCGAACGAGATTCAAAACCTGCTGATGCCGCATTGCGGTTTGGATGCGCAGAAGCTCGATCTAACCGTGATCGGTTTGCGCGTTGACAGCGAACACGAAGACGCCTGTATTTTGGTTTTGCAAGACAACGGCTCGCTGCCCGAAGCGCGGCGGGCGGCCTTGGGTGAGGAAATTCCCAAAATTGCCAAACAGCATGTCGGCAAAGGGTCGGCGCCCGATTACGTGATGTGGGCCGAAATCCCGCGCAACTTCAAAGGCGCGGTTAACGTACCTAAGCTCAAATCGGCAGCGAAATCTTGGTTGGAAAGCCAAGGAAAACAGGTGCTTGGATAAAAATAGGAGGAGCGGGACGCATGTCGGCTCACCGTACGTTCGGGTTCCCGAGTGACGGTTGCGGGCGTTAGGGTCGTCCCATCGCAAAGAGGCATATCCTCGTTTCATTGGAACCTGTCCCGACGGATCTTCGGTGTCTTTGTTTGGCGCTGTTTCGCCTACCACCGCCGTCGAGGAATATGGACTAGATCACAGGTAGCGGGGTTATTGGTTGGTTCTACAGATTTAGTTGCGTGCTTAGGCCATGCAACGTTTTAACCTAAGAGGTGCGATACTTAGCGACGGTTTGGGCCAAGACGCCGGGCGGTGCCGGTTTGAAAGCTGCGCCACGCCCCCAAAGGGAGCTGCTTTTTTAACTATTTGCTCCCGATCTTTGGTCGAAATCACCCATGTGTATCACGCTTTTCCGGTTTAAGAACCAGGAGGATATGGTGAGTATAAGAATTCTTTTCTGTAGTTTTTTATTTGTTTCTTTTGTTGTTTTTGGCGCTGACTATTACGTTTCACCAGATGGGGACAATGCGAACCCTGGCACCTTGGAACAGCCCTGGCGCACTATTGCCTTTGCGACCTGTGGTGGTGCGTTCGAGTGCCCCGAGACAACGGTTAATCCCAATCTGCTCCAGGGTGGCGACACCCTGTATTTGCGCGCCGGTACCTATCCCGAGTCCGGTATTCGCTTTGTCAACTCCGGCACGGAGAGCCAAGTGATTCGCATCAAAAACTATGCTGATGAGCAAGCGACCGTGGACGGCGGCTTTACCGAGCCCAACGGCTTACAGCATCAGCCGGTTTTTGAAATCGACGACGCCCACTACATTACTTTGGATGGGTTGGCCATTCGACGCGGGTTAAGGTCCAATATTCGAATGGGTTATGACGGTTCCGCAACCGGCATTACGGTTACATCCTGTGATCTTTCTGAATTTGTGGTCAGTGACAACTCGGCCACGATCTACGTCAACAGCGGCACCGATGTGATTACCCTAACCAATAATAAGATCCGCGACAAAAACGGCGTGGGCGCCAACAGTGCCGGAATTATTATTTTCAATTCGGGTCGAATGGTTATTGCCAATAACGAAATCTACAACACCACGCAGGGGATATACTACAAACACAGTCAGGAAAACGGGTTGTCGACGGTTATTGAAAACAATCTTATTTATAACCAAGATTCAACCGGGCTGTTAATTTCCAACGCCGAGACGGTGATTCGCAATAACATTATCTCGCAGACAGGTGGTGCCGGCATTCTCCTATTCGAGGAAAGCGCCTCTTGTGGTTTTCTGGCCAGTCAAGATATGACAGTGGTTCACAATACCTTGGTTGATACCTTTCGCGGCATTCATTTGTCACGAAGTCGCGAGTGCCTTGGCGCTTACAACACCACCGTTCGCGACAACCTCATTGCCAACTTTAGCAACGGTGAAATGCGCGGCCTCGCGGTTTGGCCGTATCACGGGTATCCTGATTACAATCTCCCCGACGAAAGCGACACCACCTTCGATCATAATTTGATTTTTGCTTCCGGTTTTCAAGACCCAATTCGGGTGATCGATCAATACTACGATGTCAATGACGCGCCGCTAAATGGAACCGGAAACATTCAACAAGAACCCAGTTTCATTGATGCCGCCAATAACAACTATCGTTTGGCGCCCGGAAGTCCTGGCCAAAACGCAGCATCGGATGGTTCTAATATGGGGGCGGACCCAAGTCAGGTCGGTCTAGAACGAGATATGTATTGGCACTATTGGCAACAACCGTTGCAGCTTCCCTTTGAAACGGATTACCATCCAAATCGGATAATCGACGTGGTTGAATTCTCTGTCTTTATAGCGAACTAATCGATCGTTTCATCTGGTTTTTCTTGAAGTTGAATTTCGATGGGGATGTCTCCCTTCTTGAAAGCGCCTGCTTTGAGCCGGCGCACCAATCTTGGTGTATCCCGCCGTTAAGGAAAGCCGCGAAAAGAGCATTTTAAGGGGCCCGCCTCGCCCATGAGGTCGGGCCCGCTTTGTGTTGCGATCCATATGGGGGATTTTGTCGGTTCCTGCTCGGTGTGCTTCGTGGCGGGTGGCCGCGCTTGGTTCCGTCCTTGAGGATCGACGGGTGTCGCCGCGGCCTTTTTGCGAGCAGTGGTAGGGCGACTCGCCGCGAACCCTTGCTTTTTTTCATTTCAGCCGAGCGGTTGAGCGGGATGCCTTTGCGGGCTTGAAACAGATGGGCGCGATGATGGAAAAATCAACTTGGAATTGACATTGAGATGTAGTCTCGATATTGTTCGGGCTATTCTCTGTCCTTGAGGTGACGCCATGTTGCGCAATTCCGTTGCTTTCATCTTGTTTCTTTTCTTGGCCTTGTCGCCGTTGCTCGCTCAAGAAACCGCTGCTGACGATCAAACCCAGGCACACGCCGATACCGATACCGATGTGCTGGAAGACATGGTCGTTTTTGGGCCCGACGACCTGAAACTGATTGCCGACGACGCCGCCGGCGCGCTCAAAATTCAAACCTCGTTGATGGAAACGCCCTTGTCGGTCTCCGTTTTGACCGGCCAACGTTTGCGCGATTTCAATGCGCAAACCGTGCAAGACACGCTGGTCTATACTGCCGGCGTCCACGCCGGCGCTTACGGCGTCGATCCGCGCGGCGACTGGTCCTCGATTCGCGGCGCCTCGCCCACCATCTTTGTCGACGGCATGCAGTCGCTGTTTGGCAACTACAACAACACGCGACCCAACACCTTTAGCCTCAGCCAAGTCGAAATTTTGAAAGGGCCGTCCTCCGTCATGTATGGACAAGGCTCCACCGGCGGCATTATCAATTTGGTTTCCAAACGACCCAAAGCAGAAACCAGTCGCGAGCTGTGGATGTCCTACGGCAGTTTTAGCCGCAAACAGGCCAATGTTGATTTCACCGGTCCACTCAGCCAGGACGGCCGTTTGCTGTATCGTTTGGTCGCCACGGCCAAAGACAGCGATTCGCAAACCAACCACGTGCCCGACAACGCGCTTTTGGTCGCGCCTTCCTTAACCTGGCTACCGAGCGACACCACGGCCGTGACCCTCTTGCTTAATTACCAGGAAAACGAATCGGGTACCGGCACCCAGTTTTTACCTTGGGAAGGCACCATCCTGCCGAGCCGCTTTGGCCAAATCGATCCCGGCGTGTTTCTCAGTGAACCCGAATGGGATTCTTACGATTCCGAACAAACTGCTTTGACGCTGATTGTTGATCATAAGCTCAATGAAACATGGCAGGTCCATGCGCGCTCGCGTTACGCCGACAGCAGTGCCGATTACAACTCAATGTGGCCGTCCTTCCCGCCGACTTTCCTCGAAGACGGTCGCTCGCTGGTGCGCACGGCTTATGTGAGCGACGCCGCTTCCGAGGTCTTCGTTGGCGACGTTCAGCTTAAAGGTGCTTTCGATTCAGGGCGTTGGCAGAGTAAGTTGCTGGTTGGTTTCGACTTCCAAGACGCTACCACCGATAACGACTTTTACTATGGTTACGGCCAAGGCGGCGTCATCGACGCATTCGATCCGGTTTACGGTAATGTTCCGACCAACACGCCGGTCACCGATTACCCTGAAAATGAAACCAATCAGCGCGGGCTCTACCTCAGCGGTCATGTCAAATTCGACGACCACTGGGTGGTGACGACCGGATTGCGTTACGACGAAACCGAATCGGAAGTGGTTGGCACCGGCGCGTCCCAAAAAGACGACGCGGTGACCGGTCGTCTCGGTTTGCTGTACCACGGCGACGCCGGTATTTCACCTTATGTCAGCTTCTCACAGTCGTTTCTGCCCGTGATTGGGACGGGTGCCGACGGGCGCCCCTACCAGCCTCGCGAAGGTGAACAACTGGAAGCCGGCTTAAAGTGGCAGCCCCAACACGGGCGCGGTTTACTGACCGCCGCCGCGTTTAAGATTAACGATAAAAACAACCTGACGCCCGACCTGAACAACCCGCAGCAACGCATTCAAACCGGTGAAATTGAAATCAACGGGTTCGAGCTGGAAGGGCAGTGGTCGTGGTATCAGTGGTCGCTGTTGGCCGCTTACGCTTACACCGACGCGGAAATTGCCGCAGCCAACGACGGCAGTCAAGGCAACCATGTTGCGACGATTCCCGACCAGACCGCTTCGTTGTGGGCGACGTTCCGGCCCAGTGCGTGGCCAGGCGTCAGTGTGGCCGGCGGCGTGCGTTACGTGGGCCCCAGTTGGGACGGCGCCGATCGCTTCAGTGTGCCCAGTTACACCTTGGCCGACTTGCAAATTGGATACACCTACCGTTCGATTAACTTCTCCATCGACGTCGACAACATCACCGACAAAGTCTACCTGTCGTCGGTATTGGCGCGCGGTGACAGCTTCTACGGGGCGCGGCGCAACATTAGCGCGAGCGTGCGCTACGTTTTTTAGGGGTTAATCCATGGCGCTGAAAAAGAAAACATTGTGGCGTTTGCACGCTTGGCTGGGTTTGCTCGCCGGCGTGCCGCTGCTAATCATTGCACTGACCGGTAGTTGGTTGGTTTTTAAACCCGAGCTCGACGCGTTGCTTTTGCCGGAACGAACCCAAATCGAAGCCGCCGCCGAAGGTCGACGATCACTGGATGTCCTGCTGGCTCTGGTTCGAGAGGCGCATCCGGACGAGGTGGTGGTTGGCTGGGCGCCGGCGGAGTCGGCGACGCGATCCGATGTTTTGTTTGTGATCAAAAAGGGCAGCGGTCTGTGGCGCAAAATGTACCTGGACGCGCAGCAGGGGCGTTTGCTGACCGAACCCTTGGCGCTGGAAGACGGCGTTAACGACTGGCTGTTGTCGCTGCATTACACCTTGCTGGGCGGCCACTTGGGCATGCTGTTGGCGGGTGTGGTGGCGTTAATGCTGATTGGCTTGGGCGTCACGGGCTTTCTGATTTACCGACGTTTCTGGCGACGATTGTTCACGCTTAACTTGCGTCAGGCTTGGCGTGGTTTGGCGGGCGAGTTCCATCGCAAGTTAGGGGTGATCGCGGCGCCGCTGTTTCTGATTATGGGCGTGACCGGCGCTTATTGGAACATCACTCATGCCGTGGCCGACCTTGCCGAGCACGGTTTGAGCGAAGAGCATGAGATCGTGACCGGTTCATGGTTGGGCGCCGGCCTCTCGCTCGATGCGTTGGCCGACCAGTGTGCGGCGGCGGTGCCTGGCTACCAACCGGCCTACATTGCTTTGCCCAAGGACGAGCAGGGTTTGGTTACCTTTTACGGACAAGTTCCCGAGCGCGGCTTTTTGCGCAGTCCTTACGGCATTACCTTTAGCTTTCAGCGCGAGCACGGCAAACTGATTGCTGAAACCGATATTCGCACGCAAGGTTTGGTGCTGCAGGTAATCGATGCGTTTCGCCCGCTGCACTTCGGCAATTTTGGCGGCTTGCCTGTGAAGCTTTTTTATTGTTTGTTTGGGATGTTGCCGGCCTGGTTGGCGTTGTCCGGTTTTGCCGTTTTTGTGTTGCGCCGCAAGAAGGCGGGCAAGGGCGCCGGCAAATCGGCGGCACCGGATAAAGCCCGTATTGCGGCCTGACGAAGGACGGGGACACGTGAAGGACGGGGACACGGACGAAGTGAAGGACGGGGACACGCACCGTTTGTGGTTTGTTTTGTTTGTCGTGCGGGGTCATGGCGGTAGGTTGCGATTTTGTGTGGCGCCTTCAGCGCCAGGCGTTCGTGAACCCCAGAGACCCAGGGTTGAAACCCTGGGCTGCTATGTGTCGCCCCGTTGGGGCTGCCGGCCGTGGTTCGCCTCACGGCGAACGTTTAAATGAAGCATGGGCCGGACATGGCGGTGTGGACGCCCCTTCAGGGCGTCCCGGATCAGTTGATCCTGGGTTGTCGGCGGCCTCGGTTAATGCAACAGCGACGGTAACCACTGCTTGGGCGCGCTGAAGCCGAGGATTTCGACAGCGGTTGCCGCGACCTGGCCAATGCCCAGTGCTTTCGATTGCGCCAGCTCTCCTTTGACTTGGTTGGCGGGATCGTATAGGACAAACGGCACGCGGCTTAAGGTGTGCGAGGTTTTGGCTTTGAAGTGACCTTCCTCGTCTTTGATCGGTTGGCCTTTTTTGTCGAACTCGTACATTTCATCGCAGTTGCCGTGGTCGGCGGTAATCATGGCGACACCGCCGACGGCTTTGACGGCCGTCAATAGGCGCCGCAGTTCCAGGTCAAGACACGACATACCCGTGATTGCCGCGTCGAGGTTGCCGGTGTGGCCGACCATGTCGCCGTTGGCGTAGTTTACGCGGAGGAAGCGGTGTTGACCGGACTTGACGGCTTTGATCAGCGCATCGGTGATTTCGGCGGCTTTCATCCACGGCCGCTGATCGAAGGGCAGCAGATCACTGGGGATTTCCATGTAGGTTTCACTGCCCGCATCGACCTTGCCGGAACGGTTCCCGTTCCAAAAGTAGGTGACATGGCCGTACTTTTGCGTTTCGGAAATGGCGAATTGGCTGACCTTCTCGGGCACCAAAAACTCGGTGAGCGTGTTGGTGATTTTGGGCGGGCCGACAAGGAAGTGATTGGGGCTGGGTAAATCGCCGTCGTACTGCATCATGCCGGCATAAAAAACGTCGGGTTTCTTGCCGCGATCAAAATAAGTGAAGGTGTCACCTTCGTCAAAGGCGCGCGAAATTTCGATGGCGCGGTCGCCGCGAAAGTTAAAAAAGACGACACTGTCGCCGTCGACGATGGGGCCGACCGGGCCGTTGTCGTCGTGAACCACAAAACCCGGCAGATCTTGGTCGATAATGCCTTTGGTTTCTTCGCGGTAACTTTCCAGCGCTTTCAGGGCGGACGGGAAGGCGCGACCGCGACCCAACACGTGGTGTTCCCAGCCGCGTTGGACCATGGCCCATTCGGCTTCGTAGCGATCCATGGTGATTACCATGCGTCCGCCGCCACTGGCAATGCGGTAGTCGTTGCCTTCCTTGTTGCGTTCGGCCAGGAAATCTTCGAGCTGCTGCAAGTACACATGGGCGGTGGTACCGCCGACATCGCGGCCGTCGAGCAGCACGTGAATGCGCGCGCGCGTGACGCCCTCCTGACCGGCTTGGGTTAGCATGGCGAAGAGGTGTTTGATGTGGCTGTGGACGTTGCCGTCGGAGAGCAAGCCGATAAAGTGCATGGTGCCGTCGTTTTCTTTGACCTTGGCGACGGCTTGACGCCAGCTTTCGCCGGCAAAGATGCGGCCGGATTCGATGGCGTCGTTGACGAGCTTGGCGCCCTGATCGTAGACCTGACCGGAGCCGAGCGCGTTGTGGCCAACCTCCGAGTTACCCATATCGCCGTCGGAGGGCAAACCGACGGCGGTGCCGTGGGCCCGCAACGTGGTGAAACGTTCGGTGCGTTTGAGGGCGTGCCAGAAGGGCATATGGGCCAGACGTTCGGCGTTGCCCAAGCTGCGATCGACCTCGCCGACCCCGTCCAAAACGATTAAAACCAAAGGACCCGAGATACCTTGCGCCATAACGGCCTCCTCATTGTGGGGTGTTATTCACCGTAACCACCGTTCCATTTCGCTTGCCACACGCGCCAGGTGCCGTCCTCGTTGCGAAAGGTGACGCTAAACGAGCCGCGTTCGGTGGGAACCGGCGTTTCGCCCATCAACAGATCGAGGGTGGTTTCGCGCACGTCGGGGCTGCTGCTCTCGTAAATGGTCACGTCGATGATATTCAAATATATTTTGGGATGGCGTTTATAGATGCTGTTGAGCATAAACAACATTGCTTGTTTGCCACGACCTTGTTCGTCTTTAATGTCGTCGCTCAGGTGTTTCTTGAAGGCGTCGAGTTCCTTGTTTTCGGCGGCGGCGACCATTTCCTCGAAGGCACGGTTAATTTGGGTTTTGGCGTCGCCTTTGTCACCCTGCGGCCAGGAGACAAACACAATGCCTGCAAGGACAAGCAGAAACACCACCAGTGATTGCTTTTGTCGTGGTCCAAACAGTTCGGCGGGTGCAGCCATTCAAGCCATCCTTTTGACATGTGCCGGGGATCAAAAAGACATTCTAACGTGAAACGGGCGGGCAGGGGGTATTGGGGCGTAAAAGCGAGCGACTAAGGTGCTGCGCGAGTGGTGCTTGGCGAGCGACACGCGGTATGGGCGACATACCGCGTGGTTGCGGCGATGGGATGGGTGGTGGGGGGCGTGATACGCGGCGGTTCAGCGTTTCGGCCAGGGAATCGCCAGCGAATATTCACGCCTCTTTTCGTTAAAAAAGCTGTGAACCCAACCGTTTTGTTCAAGACGAACGAGGATCTTTTTGGCGCGGTGGGTGCCGATGTTGCACGCTTTGGCCAGTTGGGCACAGGTTTGTCGCGGTGACTCGTGCAGCTTGGTGAGCATGAGTTCGGCGTGGCGGTCGAGATCCTTGATGTTGACTTCCACCTCGGTCGAGGTGGATTTGCACATGGTTTTTAAGCTCTTGCGGTCAAGAGGTAGGTTCTCTTTATCAGAGCGAAAGAACGGCCACGCATCCTTGGGGTTGTTGGGGTCAATCGCGTAAACCGGCTTGTCCTCGGATTCGGGAATGTCAACGACCAGGATGCGCACATTACGCATGGGCTCCCAGACCTTACATTCGGGTTGAATCGCCGGTTGGCAATTGAATGCGGCGACTTGTTCGACGAGTTCGCGCGTGCCTTCTACGCTCTCCACGCCCATTAGGCTGCCGTCGTCGCGGACACCGATAAACACGGTGCCGCCGGCCGAATTGGAGAATGCGGAGAAGGAACGGGCTAGGCGGTCGAGCTTGGGGATTTGTTGCTTGAACTCGACCTGAATACTTTCACCCGAGCGTACCAGTTTATGCCATCGTTTTGATTCCATTAAGCCTGTCCCAACTCTTTGAGGTCCTCCCGCGTCTGACGCAGCGTTTCAATTTGCCGTTCGAGTTCTTCAAAATCAGCGCGAGTTTTGGCGACGACGGCCTCGGGCGCGCTGTCGACAAATTTTTTGTTGTTAAGGCGACCACGCAGGCCGCCGATCTCTTTTTCAAGTTTGGCCAATTTGGTGTCAATTTTACCCAATTCAGCGTCGATATCCAAGTGACCGCGCAGATCGACATAGGCATTCATGCCTTCGACGACGATGGCGGTGCAGCCTTGCGGCGCATTGTCTTCGCTGAGGAAGTGGGTTTGGTTGAGACCGGCCAATTTGAACAAAACGGGTTTGATCTCTTCCAGGTAACCCTGTTGCTGTTCGTCGGCAAACAGGTAGAGGTCGAATTTGGCGCTGTTGGGCAAGCCGTAGGACTTGCGAATGGCGCGGCAGCCGGTGATCACGCCTTTGACGGCGCCGACGAAGGTTTCCACATCGGGTTGAATGGCGTCGGTATCGGGTGTGGGCCAGTTTTGGTTGACGAGGTACTGGCCGTCATTGCGCGGGTCGAGGTGGTGCCACAGTTCTTCGGTGACAAAGGGCATGAAGGGGTGCAGCAGGCGCAAGCACTGGTCGATGACGGCACGGGTGCGGCCGAGCAAGACGGCGCGGCCGGCGGCGTCGGCTTCCTTTTGCAGCGGCTTCACGAATTCGACGTACCAGTCGCAGAAATCGCCCCAGAAGAAGTTGTAAATGCGAACGGCGGCGTTGGCGAGACGGAACTCACTGAGGTCGGTGGTCATCTCTTGAATGGTGGTGTTGAGGCGGCTGATAATCCAGCGGCCGACCATATCGGGTTGTTGGGCGGCCCAGTTGTCGTCGGCGGTGACGTCTTCGAAGGTCATCTGCAGGAAACGGTTGGCGTTCCAGATCTTGGTGCAGAAGCTGCGACCCAACTCGCAGGATTTGTCGGAATAACGGGTGTCCTCACCGAAAGGCGTGTTGTAAACCATGGAGAAACGCAGCGCGTCGGCGCCGTATTTTTTAATGATGTCGAGTGGGTCGGGCGAGTTGCCGAGCGTTTTCGACATCTTGCGGCCTTCTTCATCGCGCACAATACCGTTGAAGTAGACGTCCTTAAAGGGAATCTCCTCCATGAACTCGGTGCCGCTCATGATCATGCGCGCGACCCAGAAGAAAATGATGTCGGCGGCGGTGACCAGGGTGCTGGTGGGGTAGAAGTAGTTGAGGTCGGCCGTTTTTTCGGGCCAACCGAAGACGCTGAAGGGCCACAGCCACGAGCTGGCCCAGGTATCCATGACGTCGGGGTCCTGCTGAATTTTGGCGGAGCCGCAGTGACTGCAAACCTCGGCCGGGACAACCGAGCAGGTTTCGCCGTGGCAGTCGTCGCAGTACCAAACGGGAATGCGGTGGCCCCACTTGAGCTGGCGCGAAATACACCAGTCGCGAATGTTTTCCAACCAGTGGCGATAGGTGTTGACCCAGCGTTCGGGGTGGAATTTAATCTCGCCGTCTTCAACGACCTGCAACGCTTTTTTGGCCATGGGTTCCATGCGAATGAACCACTGCTCGCTCAGGTAAGGTTCGATGACGTCTTTGGTGCGGTAACACAAACCAACGGACACTTTGTGGGGTTCGGTTTTGAGGAGGAAGCCCAGTTCGTCCATGGCCTTGACCACAGCCTTGCGACATTCGAAGCGGTCCATGCCGCGGAACGCCTCTGGGACACGGTCGTTCATGATGCCGCGACGGTCCATCACCACAATCATGGGGACGTCGGTGTCCTGCGCCATTTCGAAATCTTCTTTACTGTGGGCGGGCGTGACTTTGACGCAGCCGGTGCCAAACTCGGCGTCAACCAAACGGTGCGCAATAATCGGAATCTCGCGGTCGACCAACGGCAGCTTCAGCGTTTTGCCGATGAGGTGTTGGTAGCGTTCGTCGCTGGGGTTGACCGCCACGGCGGTATCACCGAGCATGGTTTCGGGGCGCGTGGTGGCCACGACCAAATGGCCGCTGCCGTCGCTGAGCGGGTACTTTAAGTGCCACAGGAAGCTGTCGCGCGTTTCGCGTTCAACTTCGTCGTCGGAAAGCGCGGTCTGCAGGGCCGGACACCAGTTGACGATGTACTTGCCGCGATAGACCAGTTTCTTGTCGTAGAGCTGTTTGAAGACTTCCAACACGGCGTGCGAGAGGCCGTCGTCCATGGTGAAGCGCTCGCGGTCCCAATCGCAACTGCAGCCCAATTTGCGCAACTGCTTAATAATGATGCCGCCGTAATTCTCTTTCCAATTCCAGACATGCTCCAAGAACGCTTCGCGTGACAGGGTTTTGGGATCGATGCCCTTGGCGCGCAAACCCTCTTCCACTTTCGATTGGGTGGCGATGCCGGCGTGGTCGGTGCCTGGCACCCAACAGGTCTCGTACCCTTCCATTTTCTTCCAGCGAATCAGGATGTCCTGAATCGTGTTGTTGAGCACGTGACCCATGTGAAGCATGCCCGTGACGTTGGGCGGAGGAATCACCACGGTGTAGGGTTCCTTGTCGGGATTGACTTCCGCGCGGAACAACTTTTGGTTCTCCCATTCGGGATACCAGCGGGATTCGATGGCCTCGTGGTCGTAGTGCTTCTCGAGCATAACTTCTCCTTGAGAAAATGGATTGGACGGTGCGGGTTGAGGGCGAGAAACGCCCGGAATTTCGCATTATACAAAAATTAGGTGGGCGCTGTCGTGCCCGCCTGCATTTTGCGGCATAAAACCCCCGGGTGTGGCGCTGGGCTTAGGCTTCATCCCAAAAGAAAACGCCGCCAATCCCGAAGGACGGCGGCGGAAGTCTGTGAAAAAATCGGTTTTGAGTGATGACCGATAAAGCGATGTCGGGGGCGCCCAAACGCCTGTCGGTTTAGGGACAGTCGTAAAGCACGTTTTCGGCGCCGCGTTCTTCTATAAGGGTTTCGATGTAGCTGATCAAGTTCAGGCGACGCTTGTGGAAGGCCGCCAATTGCATGGGGTTTAGGTGTGCGCGCAGGGCCTTGGTTAGGTCGCGCTTTTTAACCGTTTTGAGTTTGTTCCAAAAGGTACGTTCCACCCGTTGCAACGCTTCGACACCTGGCAAACGCGGATCCACTTTAAAGGAACGCGAGTGGTCGATGTACCACACGTACCAGTTGGCGTCGTAAAGGTAATTGCCACCGTGGCGGTCGAAGTTGTAGATCAGCAGATCAAAAGCCAGCATGTGCTGACGGTTGGTCTCGTGGTCAAAATCTTCGGGGAACGGGGTGCGGTCTTTGGCGCGCTTCTGTTCACTTAACGCGTTTTCCACCCACAGTTGCAATGAGCCGTCCTTGCCTTCAAAACCACGCGAGACGACCGGTGGCACGTGGCCGACACCCAGTTGTTTTGAAACTTCGTAGGCGGCGATTTCCAAGCGGTAACTGTCTTGGTAAAAGCGGTGCAGCTCGCCCTGTAACTTCATGCGTTCCTTGGTGCTGTGGACGTGGCGGAACACGCCGCGGAAGTGGCGGCCTTCGTAGTCGAGGTCGAGACGCAGCGGTTTGGTAATGCCGTTTTCGAGCACTTTCTTTTTGGTGACGTCGGCTTTTTTCAGCATGGTTTTCAGCAGCGATTCATCGTGGAGCGGTAAGGCGACGCCGTCGCGATCAACCAGGGCGGGTTTGGGGCCGCACAGCGTTTTCAGTTCGTCGACAATGGCCGGTCGAGGCGTGGTGACGTTGGGACGTTCGTTTTCGACGCCGGCACCCATGGCAATGCAGGGCGCAAGCGTGGTAATCAGGACAAGTGAGATCCAAAAAACCTTGGTGACAGTCATGTTGCGTTTAAACCTCTAACGGCGATCTCGTGGATCGCGGTGTTCACCCAGTAGCGGAAGGTCAAGCCAAAAGTGTGCGATTCGAGTCGATTAAAGCGCAGCGGTCCTTGGAGCGCGGCACGCTTTATAGAACAGCAGGTCAACAGATGATGCGAGTAGCTGCTAAGAATCGCTTAACTCAGGTCTTTAGGCCGATATGCACAGAAAAAAGAAAGTGGCCGTGAAAAGGGTTGATGGGGTAGGGTTTGCGCGATGTATGGCAAGTAATGCGGCGCGTAGCGCTCAAAACGGGTTCAGTTTGTCATGGTTTCAGTAATTTAGCTAGTTAATTTTTATTAAAGGCATTGTTTTGTTATGTAAAACACAGCGAGTGTGTAAGAAAAGTATGAGGAGCGCTTAGGTTCGTTCTTGTGGTGTCGCCGCCCGGATGTAGGTCACCGTATGATGGCTGAATAAACGCCCGCTTTCGGCACGGCAGGCGGCCGTGCCATAGACCAGTTTGCTGCCGCATTTAAGGACTTCAGCGTCGCAGTAGACTGCCTCCCGCACCGCCGGTCGTAAGAAGGCGGTGTTGAGTTCGGAGGTGACCGCCATGGGTTCGAATCCGATTTGGGTCATTGTGGCAAACCAAAATGCGGCATCGGCGGCGGCCATTAACACGGGTCCCGAGATCAGGCCGCCGGGGCGGTTAAACCGTTCTCGGTATGGGAATAAAAGTGTCGCCTTGCCGTAGCCGAGGCTGACAATTTCCATATCGTAACCCTGCATAAAGGGCTCGTTTTTGATGAGCGCTTCCAGTTCGGCGCGTGCAACTTTGGGTTCTTGCATGGGAGTGACGACCTCTGCCGTGGTGTGGGTGGTGCGTACCGCTTCACCGGGGAAGCACATTTGGCTTTGGTATTATCGTTGATTCTGGAAACGCAAAGGCTGAAAAAAGTTCTAAAAATGAATTTTTACTTTGCGTTCGATGACCGTTTCGCCGCCGGTTTCCTTGTCGGCCGCGATGATGCGCAGGTTGTGCTCGCCGCGTTGGGTGAAATTGACCACGGCGCTAAATTGGCCCGCTTCGATCATGACGGCCGCCACGCCGTTCACGTTTACGGCGGCGTTGGCGTCGGTACGACCCGAAATAATCGCCATGCCACCCAAGACCTCGACCTCGAGGTTGCGAATGGGTGGGCCTTTCACTTCGGCTCTTGGCGTGCTGTCGCCGGGGTGGGCCTGTTTGGCGCCGGCGTTTTCGGTGATTTCGAACCGAAAGGTGTTGGAAAAAGGGCCGGGAATACCTTGATCGGAAATGCCGCGCACGCGCCAAAAGTAAACACCCGGGGCCAACTCGAGTTCAAAGCCGCCACTGGTGACGCCCATTTTGTCCTCTAAGCGGGTGACGAACAGCGCCTGATCGCTGAGTTGAAAATGGAAGGAGGGAATGAAAATTTCGGAGTGCCAGCGAAAGGCGATTTCGCGTGCCGCGCCTTTGGCGGTCAGCACCGAGTCGCGGTTTTTGGGTTGGTCTAAGGAGGGTGCGACTGGAACCTGCGAGGATTCCCGTTTGCCGTCTTGCCAGTGCAGCGCGTGGTATTTCGAGAGTTGACCGGTTTCGCTGCCTTCCTGCCATGCAGCGGAGCCCTTGTAGAGCGCGACATGACTGCTGCGGGTGACGGGGATACGGCTCAGTTCACCCGCGCCGCCTTTGAGTGAGGTTTTCCACTGGTTGAGCTTCAAGTCGAGGGTGTGGTTTTTGTCGACGTTAAAGCTGAATTCGCCTTGTTCCAACTCAAACGAAAAAACGCCGTCGCCGGACTCGTAGGTGTTCAGCTTTATTTCTGTTTGGGCCGACAAGAAAAAGTGGGTTGAGCTGTTGGGTGGGTTGAGCTGTAGGGCGGAACGCACGCCGGTGCGAATGGCCGCAACTTTCGACAAGTCGATTAGGTTGTCGATCTCGCTGAAGTCTTCCTCTCCGCGTTTCTTGACTTCGACCTTGCCAAAGGGTTGCAGGTCGAGCGTGCCGCGATTGTCGGTTTGCGCGGCGCGCAGGACGCGCAGGCGTTCGGTTAACGCCGTGAGCGAGCTCTTGGCTTGGCGGTAATCCTCTTCGATGATGAGGTCTTCGACGGAGCGCATGTCTTCTTTGATACGCTCCAATTTCGCGGTGGCGTCCAGGTCGGTCGCCGAGGTTTGGCTTTCGAGCAACTGAACCTGTTCGTTCACATGGTTGATCTGCTCGGCCAGTGCTTCCTTTTCGTCACCAGAATTACCGCACGCAACCACGAGGGTCATCAGCAGCAGTAAGGCACCGCGGAGAAAAACATTCCCGAGCATCAGTGAGAAGGGGCGTGGGTGCGACATGGTGACCTCGTCAGTCACGACCGCGGCAACAACCGCGGTCGCTTTCGTCTAGGGATGTTAGGAATCGTTTCGCCAAGGTTGCTTTTCGAAGTAGGCTTTGGTGGTTTTCCAAACCACACCGGATAACAGCAGAAGGGCTAACAAGTTGGGCATTGTAACGAGACTGAGGGCGACATCGCCAAAGTTCCAGATCACGTTCAATGAGGAAACGGCGCCAATAAAGTGAAATAGGATGTAAATCACTTTGTAGGGGATGATGGCGGGCGCCCCGAAAAGGTAGTTGGCACAGCGATCGCCATAGTAGCTCCAGGAAATGGCGGTACTCAGGGCGAACAACACGACACACAACAACACGACCCATTCGCCGAAGCGGCCGAGTCCTTGGCTGAAGGCTTTGGCGGTTAGCGGCGCCGAGGTTTCAACGGCATTGCCGTAGAGCGCGCTGTACTTGGTTCCGTCCGTGCCGACGGCGGTGTTTTGTTCCGGAATGATTTCGCCTTCAAAGGGTTGGGTTTGCGCTTCGTCGATAAAGAAGCGATCAACCGTAACGTCGTGCCAAGCGAGGTGGGTGTCGTTGGGTTGGTATTGCGGTTCACCGTCGCGAATGACAATTTTCGCGGGGGCATCGCCGGTCACCAGATTGTATGACGCGCTGGCGACGGGGCGACCTTCGCTGTCGAGGGTCAGGTAGGTTAAATCGCCGGCGGCCAAGTCCAATTGGGTGGGGTGTTTGGCGTTCCAAACGCCGGTGGTGATAAGCACGAGGCCGGTGATGGTACAAATCAGAATCGTGTCGATAAAGGGTTCGAGCAGGGCGACGACACCCTCCGAAACCGGCTCGTCGGTTTTGGCGGCGGCGTGCGCGATCGGCGCCGAGCCTTGGCCTGCTTCGTTGGAGAACAGGCCGCGTTTGACACCCCACATAATGGTGCTCATCAGGACACCGACACCGGTGCCGGCAACACCGGCGGTGGGATTAAAAGCTTCGGTGACGATGGTGGCGAAGGCGGCTGGAATTTCACCGATGTTAAGCGCCAGAATGATGAGGGCGGAACAGACGTAAAGTATGGCCATCAAGGGCGCCAATACCGAGGTGACGCGGCCGATGCGGCGAATGCCGCCGAAAATGATGACGCCGACAAACAGCGCGGAAAGGGCGCCGGTGATATAGGGACTGAGGCCGAAGTTGGTTTCAACTTGGTCGGCCAAGGTGTTGGCTTGAATGGCGTTGCCGGTGAGGAAGGAGGTCAGCATCAAACCCAGGGCGAAAAAGACGGCCAGGGGTTTCCAGAGCACCTTGGCGGCCGGATAGGTTTCGGTTAAGCCCTTTTCGATGTAGTACATCGGGCCGCCGGCGACGACGCCTTGGTCCGCATTGGCCGGCTCTTCAATGGTGCGGTATTTCAGCGCGAGCGTGACTTCGGAGTATTTGACCGCCATGCCCAGGAAGGCCGTCATCCACATCCAAAACAGCGCACCCGGTCCACCCCAGTGGATGGCGACCGCGACCCCGGCTATGTTGCCGACGCCGACGGTGGCTGAAAGTGCGGTAGTTAAGGCTTGAAAGTGAGAAACATCGCCGGGTTCATCGGGATCGTCGAACTTACCAGAGGTGACATCAATCCCGTGTTTAAGGCGTCGTAATTGGATAAAACCGAGGCGAAGGGTCAGGAAAAGACCGGTGCCGAGCAAAGCGTAGATCAAGATTTTTGGGGGGACGATGTAGTTCTCTACGATAAATGTGATGTTTTGAAGTAGGGTGGTGATGAATTCCATTTACATACCTTTTACGTGTGCGAATTAAATGCCGCTCCTAAAGGGGGGGGCCGGAACCTGTGGTCCGTGCCGCGCAAAACGACGATGAATCTTTAATGTTTTCAGGCCGTCGCACTTAGACAACTGATAGTGTGCATTCCGGCTCATCATAGGGAATGCAAGCGATCTCTGTCAAGGAAACCGCTAGGTGCATGGGCGTTTCGCGAGGGAACGCGCTGCAACGGGTCGGCCGCGCCAGGGCGACATGCCGTGTGAGGTGGTGGTCTTAGGATAAGTAGCCGCGCAGTTCTTGAATAGCGTGGTTTTTGCGCAATTTCTTGAGGGCCACCGCTTCAATTTGGCGAATGCGCTCGCGCGATAGGTTCAACATCAGACCAATTTCTTTGAGCGTCATGGGTTCTTTGCCCTCGAGGCCGAAGCGCAGGTTGATCACCAGCGCTTCTTTTTTGTCCAAGTCCTTGAGGATTTCGCGAACTTGGTTTTCAAAGGCTTCTTGCAGCAAGTGCTCGTCGGCACCTAACTCGCTCTCTTGGCTGAGTTTGTCCAGTAGTTGGAAGTCGCTGTTGTCGTCCAAGCTTTCGCTCAGCGAAATGTTGTCACCGCTGATCTGCAGCAGTTGTTCCACTTCGGCCACCGTGATGTCCAGCTCTTTGGCCAGTTCTTCAAGCGTTGGTTTGCGTTCCAGCTTCATGTTTAGCTGGTTGTACTTCTTGCTGAGCTGGTACATCAAATTGGCTTGTTTCTGCGGCAGGCGGAAGGCGCCGCTGTGTTTGGCCAGCGCGTGAATAATCGCTTGGCGGATCCACCACACCGCGTAGGTGATGAACTTGACGCCTTTTTCCGGGTCAAAGCGCTTGGCGGCTTCGATCAAACCTATGTTGCCTTCGTTCATTAAGTCCAAAAACGACAGGCCCAGGCCGCGGTACTTTTTACAAATGCTGACGACGAAGCGCAGGTTGGATTCGACCATTTTCTTCAGCGCTTCTTGGTCGCCCTGTTGAATGGCGTAGCCCAACTCTTTTTCTTGGTCCGGCGTGAGTTGTGGGATCTTGGATATCTCTTGCAGATACCAATTGAGATTTTCCGTCGAGACTTGATGGTCGTCAGACATCTCCGCCACTACCTTCTTACTCTTTGGGGTGGTCGGCCACCGCTTCATCCAAGCGAATCACCTGTGTCTTAGGCGAGACTCGAACCAAAGAGTTTTTGTATTTTGTTTCACCGTCATCCAACGTTTCTATCATGACTTGGCGGAATGCGCGTAGTAATTCGTTCACATCCATCTGCATTTTTTCCATTTGCTCACGTAACTTGAACACCATGTCGACGCCGGCGAGGTTTAAACCCAAATCACGGGTTAGGTTGAGGATTTGTTCCAAGCGTTCAATGTCTTCTTGGGAGTAAAGCCGTGTGTTGCCCTCGGTGCGCGAGGGGCACAGCAAACCTTCTCGCTCGTACATCCGCAGGGTTTGCGGGTGAATCCCATAGGTTTTTGCGACCACGCTGATGGAAAAATAACCGGGTTGTTGTGTTTTCTTTCCTCGCATTGGAAAAACGCCTCACTCTCTTGCCGAACTGAAGACCACGCCTGGTTTCGGTCGGACGGTGCCGCACCATCGGCGCCGTCCTTTAACCATACCACGACCCTCGCCGCTGCTATTTGGCCACATGCAGGTTTTCACGTGGATTCTCTGGGTTTAAAGTCTCAAATTCGCGCAGTAATTCTTTCGAGCGCTCGTCGCGTAAGCGCGGGACCTGGACCCGAACTTCGACGAATTGATCGCCCACTTGGGTGCCGCGTAAGGCGGGCACGCCCTTGCCGCGAATGCGGAACTTTTGCCCGGTTTGCGTGCCGGGCGGAATTTTAATCGTCGCCGAGCCGTCGATGGTCGGTACTTGGACCTTGGCGCCCAGCGCCGCTTCGACGAAGCTGATGGGAATCGAGCAGTACAGGTTCTCGCCCTTGCGTTCGAAAAATTCGTGGTCCTCGACTTTGGTAATAATGAAGAGGTCGCCCTCGGGGCCGCCGAACAAGCCGGCTTCGCCTTTGTGAGGCACGCGCACGCGGGTGCCGTTGCTCACGCCGGGCGGGATGCTGACCTTAATCTTTTCGGCAAAGGGTTTACGACCGGCGCCGCCACAGTTGTCGCAAGCGACGCTGTCAAAAAAACCGCGCCCGTCGCACGAACGGCAGGGGGTTTCGAAAACCATGTTGCCTTGGCGTAACTTCTGTTTGCCGTTGCCGCCGCAATTGGTGCAGGTCGTTTTTTTGCCGGTCGTGACCTGACGGAAACCCTTGCAACTGGTGCACACAATCGAGCGATCAATTTTGAAGTTCATGGTCATGCCTTTAATGGCTTCCATGAAGGTCAGGGTAATGCTGTGTTGAATGTCCTGACCGCGTTGCGGGCTGCGCGTGCTGGATTGCGAGCCGTCGCGCGCGCCGCGAAACAAATCGGAGAAGATTTCGCTGAAATCTTGGCCGCCGCCTGCGCCTTGGCCGGCGCTAAAATCAAAGCCCTGGAAATTAAAATCGCCGAAGCCGCCCCATTGTTTGCCGTAAGGACCGCTGCCGCCAGGACCGCCTTGCGGTGGCGTGGCCGACCCGTAAAGGTCGTAGTTCTTGCGCTTTTGTTCGTCGCTAAGGCACTCATAAGCCTCGGAAATGGCTTTGAATTTGGTTTCCGCGTTTTTGTTGCCTGCATTGAAATCGGGATGGTACTGGCGCGCCAACCGTCGGTATGCTTTTTTGATCTCGGCTGACGAAGCGCTGCGCTTCACGCCCAATACTTTATAGAAGTCCTCAGCCATATGCCACCTGAACGAAGCTGGTAACGCGCCAAAAGCGCGCCTATGCGAAGTCGCTGTAATCGGTTGCGATCCATCATACCCAAATTAAGATATTTGGAAAAGGAAAGCGGTGTGGATGCCGGCCGTGGGTGCGCGTGGGCCGGCGACAAAAAAGGGAGGCCGTAAGCCTCCCTTGGGTGCCGTGACAGGCCTGTGTTTAGTCGACGACTTCCGCGTCGATCACGCCGTCGTCATCGGCTTTTTGGTTGCCGCCGGGCGGTGGGTTTTGCGGCCCACCGGCTTGGCCTTCTTCGCCGCCGGCGTTGTACAGCTTTTGGCTCCAGGCTTGAACCGCCGCCATCAGCTTTTCAGCCGCCGCTTCCAGTTCATCGGCGTTTTCGGATTTCAGTGCGGCCTTGGCGTCTTCCAATTCCTTGGTGATCGCGTTGCGGTCGCCTTCTTCCATTTTGTCTTTGTTTTCTTCAACGTTTTTCTCGGTTTGCCAGATCAGGGAGTCGAGCTTGTTGCGGCTCTCCGCCATTTTCTTGGCTTTGGTGTCGGTTTCCGAGTTGGCTTCCGCTTCGTGAACCATGCGATCGATTTCTTCGTCGGTCAAGCCGCTGGAGGCGGTGATGCGGATGTCTTGTTTCTTGCCCGTGCCCTGGTCTTCGGCGGTGACGTGCAAGATGCCGTTGGCGTCGATGTCGAAGATAACTTTGATCTTGGGGACACCGCGCGGTGCGGGCGGAATGCCGACCAAGCTGAAGGTACCGAGGATTTTGTTTTGGCGAGCCATGGGGCGCTCACCTTGGAAAACCACGATTTCAACCTGGGTTTGGTTGTCTTCGGCAGTCGAGAAAACCTCGTCCTTTTTGGTGGGAATGGTGGTGTTGCGTTCGATCAGGACCGTGGCTACGCCGCCCATGGTTTCGATACCCAGGCTCAAGGGGGTAACGTCGAGCAACAGCAGGTCTTTGACGTCGCCGGCGAGGACGCCGCCCTGGATGGCCGCGCCGATGGCGACGACTTCGTCAGGGTTTACACCTTGGTGTGGTGCTTTACCGAAGAATTCGGTGACCTTCTCAACAACTTTGGGGATCCGGGTGGAACCACCGACCAGTACGACTTCATCGATGTCGGAACCTTTAACACCGGCGTCGCGCAGTGCGTTTTCGCAGGGCGTGAACAGGCGTTTGATCAGGTCGTCGATCAAGGCTTCGAATTTGGAGCGGGTCAGATTGAGGTTCAAGTGTTTGGGGCCGGACGCGTCAGCCGTGATGAACGGCAGGTTGATCTCGGTGCTCTGCGTGCTGGACAGTTCGATTTTGGCTTTTTCCGCCGCTTCTTTCAAACGTTGCAGCGCCATTTTGTCGGCGCCCAGATCGATGCCCTGATCTTTTTTGAATTCTTCGAGAATCCAGGTGATCAGCACTTCGTCGATGTTGTCGCCACCGAGGTGAACGTCGCCGTTGGTTGACTTAACTTCAACCACGCCTTCGCCGACTTCCAGGATGGAGATATCGAAGGTACCGCCGCCGAAGTCGAAAACCGCGATGGTTTCGTCGGACTTCTTGTCGAGGCCGTAGGCGAGGGCCGCCGCCGTGGGTTCGTTGATGATGCGTTTGACTTCGAGACCGGCAATTTTACCGGCGTCTTTGGTGGCCTGACGTTCGGCGTCGTTGAAGTATGCCGGAACCGTGATGACCGCTTCGGTCACATCTTCGCCCAGGTAGCTCTCAGCCGCTTGCTTCAGTTTCTGCAAAACCATGGCTGAGATTTCAGGGGGTGACATGTCTTTTTCGGAGAGGCGAATGCGTGCGTCGCCGTTGGATCCGGAAACGATTTGGTACGGCATGCGGTCGGCTTCGCCGGCCACTTCGCTGAATTTTTTACCCATGAACCGCTTGGCGGAGTAAATAGTAGCGGTGGGGTTGGTGACGGCTTGGCGTTTGGCGACCTGGCCAACCAAGCGTTCGCCGCTTTTTGAAAAGCCAACAACGGAAGGCGTGGTGCGCTGGCCTTCGGCGTTGGTGATGATTTGGGGTTCTTTACCTTCCATAACGGCGACAACTGAGTTGGTCGTGCCAAGGTCGATCCCGATAATCTTACCCATAGGGTTTCCTCCCTTGCGAAAACGCGAGTTTACTCTGACAGAGCGTATTATGAGACGTGAGTCTTGAGGAGTCAACTTTTTTTAACATTGGGATTGTCAAATTTTGTATAGGTGACTCGAGCGGAATGCCGCTTTTCCGCCTGTTTGGCGTTTTTTAGCCTTGCAAAGGGGCCGATTTTCTTGGTTGCCGTCTGCCTCGTGGTATGGTGATGGCTTGACGGGGCGTTTTTTTTCGCCGCCGGCCACGTCTTGGGCATGGCGCCTGGGACGTCAATGTTTCCTTTTTGATGAGGTCCCATGTCCCATTCTCAACCCACCTTCCGCGATATGGTCGAACTGCCCGGCCTGTTTTCTTTTAAAGTGATTGTCAAACCCGATGGTATTGACCAGCAGGGACTAACCGCCGCCATGACCGAAGCCGCCGGCCGTGCTTTGGTGTTCGACGCCGTCACCGCGCGCCCCAGCAAAAACGGCAAATACCTGGCCTACACGCTCGCGGTTCACATTGAAGTTTTTGAGGAAATTGAGCGCATGTACGCGTGGTTTAAGATTTCGGAACACGTGGTTTACGCCGTTTAAACTCAGCTCGCTCATGAGCCGGCGCACAGAATTCACCGCCGTCGGCCCTTTCCCGCTGCTCCACCCTCGCTTTGCCGCCGCGCTCGGGTTAGAATTTGGCTCTCGGCACCAACCATCTTTTTGCGGTTTTTGGCACCCGGTGCAGGGGTGACGGTGCCGGCGCGTGGGGGTCTTTGATTTATGATCGATGTTCCTTTTCTTCTCAACCTTTTGGTCGAACGCCATGTGATTACCCAGGACAAGGCCGAGTACCTGATGAAACAAGAGACTCAGGTGCGCAAGGCCTTGTTCCGCTCAAACCGCGAAAACTACGCGGGCCCTTCCGCCGGGATTAACTCGATCCACCCGATTGATGTCGTTCTGCATTACTCCGAATTTCGCGACGACCCCAAGCGGCGCGTCACCGACGATACCTTGGCCCAATTCATTGCCGAGAAAAAACAGGTGCCCTTTGTGCACCTTGACCCACTGGCCGTCGACGGCAAGCTGCTCAAGCAATACGTGTCACGACCCTTCGCGCGCAAGTACCTCGTGATTCCGCTGCGCGTTGAGAACGAAACCGATCTGGTGACCGCCATGATCGACCCGTTCGATTTGGAGCTGTCCTTTAGCCTCAAACGCAATACCGGCTTGGAAATCAAACCGGTGGTGGCGCCGCGCAACGAAATAATCCGCATCCTGACCGAGTTTTACGGCTTTCGCCAATCGGTTGAACGCGCCGAAAAAGATCTCGATCCGATTGTCAACCTCGGCAACCTCGAGCAGTTGGTCAGCCTTAAAAGTGAACGCGAGCTGGAAGCGTCCGACTCACACGTCATCAAGGCGGTTGAGTATTTATTAATGTATGCCTACGACCAGCGCTCCAGCGACATTCACATTGAACCCAAACGCGAGCATTCGGTGATTCGTTTCCGCATTGACGGCGTGCTGCACGACATTCAGACCATGACGCCCAAGGTCCACGCCGCCGTTATTTCACGGGTGAAACTGTTGGGCCGCATGGATATCGCCGAGCGCCGCAAACCGCAAGACGGCCGCATTAAGACCAAAATTAAAAACCGCGAGGTCGAGCTGCGCTGCAACATCTTGCCGGTGGCCTTCGGCGAAAAGATGGTTGTGCGGATTTTTGACCCGGAAGTGGTCATGAAGGATTTGCTCGATCTGGGTTTCCGCCAACAAGAGTTCGGTGTCTTTCAGCGCATGATCAACGAACCCAATGGTTTGATTTTGGTGACCGGCCCTACCGGCAGCGGTAAAACGACCACCCTTTATTCTTCGCTTAAAATGCGGGCCTCGCGTGAGGTCAACGTCACCACCATCGAAGACCCGATTGAAATGGTCTACGAACCCTTTAACCAGGTTTTGGTCAATCCTTTGCTGGATCTGAGTTTTGCCGGCGCTTTGCGCACGATTTTGCGCCAGGACCCCGACATCATCATGGTCGGCGAGATTCGCGACGATGAAACCACGACCTATGCACTGCAGGCCGCCTTAACCGGTCACCTGGTGTTCAGCACCTTGCACACCAACGACGCCGCCGCCAGTGTGGCGCGCCTTTACGATCTCGGTGCCGAACCTTTTTTGCTGGGCTCCACGCTGCTGGGCGTCTTGGCGCAGCGTCTTTTGCGCAAGGTATGCCTGCACTGCGCCGAGTCCGATATTCTGACCCAAGCCCAATTGGGCGTGCTCAACATTCGCACGCGCACCGGCAAGCCGCTAAAGGTGCGCCGTGGGAAAGGTTGCCATATTTGTCGCTACACCGGCCTCTACGGCCGAACCGGCGTGTTTGAGTTGATGGATGTCGACGATACCGTGCGCAAGTTGATTATGGCCAAACAGGACACGCACATGTTGCGCAAAACCTGCCGCCAAAAAGGGATGGAAACGCTCAAAGAGTGCGGCATTCGTAAGATGATTGGCGGTGAAACCACCTTTGACGAGGTTCTGCGTGTGTGTATGATTTGACCCTAGCGGCGTGATACCAGGTGGTCGTGGTTGGTCAAAACCCGCCTCCTTTATTTCGTCCCTACGGTTATGTGCCGACCGTGCCGACTGCGCTTTCGCAACTTTGATTCGGCCTTTTTTTGATTGAAGATCGGCGTCGTGCCCGTTAAGTTTGCGGATGCGGCCGACGTTTGGATCGTTTGGCATCGCGGCGAAACCCATTCGGCCACGACGGCCCACTTCCAGGGAGCCTGAACCATGAGTGAAGAAACGCCGAACCCGGCGAACCCCGCAGAAAAAAAAGCGGTTAAAACGCAATCGGCTAAGACGCAGCCGTCGAAGAAGAAAGCCAAAAAGGCGGCGCAGCCGCCAGGTTTTGTGCGGCGTTGGACCACGCGTTTGGTGGTGTTTTCCGTGATTGCGCTGCTCGGGGTTGGCGGCGGCATCGGCGCGGCGCTGTTTATTCTCAAAACCGGCGGCGAGTACGACGACCTGAAAAAACTAGCGGCCTACAAACCGGCCCAGTTCACGCGTGTGTATGCGCGCAACGGTGACCTGATCGATATTATTTCCTCGCAGCAGCGGATCATGCTCGAGTACCGCGATATTCCGCCCAACTTTGTCCATGCTTTGGTTGCTGTTGAAGACGAATACTTTTTTAACCACATCGGCGTGTCGCCGCTCGGCATTTTGGCCGCGCTCAAAGATTACGTGGTCAGTGGCCGTCTACGCGGTGCCTCAACTTTGACCCAGCAGTTGGTCAAAAACATTACCAATGATCGCCGTCTTTCCGGTTGGCGCAAAATTAAGGAACAATTCCTGGCCGTGCAATTGGAATTGCGCCTGACCAAACAAGAAATTTTCGCTATGTACGCCAACGAGGTGCCGCTCGGGAACCAGCAGTTTGGCATTGAAGCCGCCGCCCGTTATTACTTCGGGAAATCGGTGGGCGCGATGAGCTTGGAAGAGTGCGCGACCCTCGCCGGCTTGCCGCAGGCACCGTCGCGCTTTAACCCCTACAAAAATCCAGATCTTTGTTTGAAGCGCCGCAACATCGTTTTGTACCGCATGTTGGACGAAGGTTACATCACCCGTGAGCAGTACGACCGCGCCAAAAAGAGCCCCGTCGAGTTGGTTGATCGCAAGCGCGCTAAAACCAAACCGGTGGCGGCCCATTTCGTCGACAAGGTGCGTAAATACTTGTTCGACAAGTACGGCGAAGAAGTGGTGCGTACCTCGCGTTGGGACGTGCACACCACGCTCGATATGACCTACCAAGTGATTGCCGAGGACGCCGTGCGCGACGGCCTCAAGCAGGTGGATAAATCGATGGGTTACCGGCCGCAAGATTGCCCGTCGGTGTTTAGCAAAGACGATCCCAACAACATGGATTTGTTGACCCAGTACTACGATCCTACCTGGCACCAAGCGCTGCAGCCGGGAATTAGTATTCGCGGCGTCATCCACGAGGTGGGTGAAGACTACTTGATTGTGCGCATTGATGAGGATCGTTTCCGCGTGCAATTGGAGGGCTTCGAGTGGACCAAAGCCAAAAAAGGCAAGCTCGACAAGCTGTTCCAGTTGGGCGATGTGCCGTTGTTTATGGTGTTGGAAGGTGAGGCCGAGGTCGGCGATATGATTCGCGACGCGCGCGACGAATCCGAAGAAGAGGTGCTTGAAGAAGACGACGAAAGCAGCGAGGCGGTGCTGGCGGATCGTGATGCGGAGAGCGCCGGTGAACGTTTGGTGCTGCGTGCCGATCTCAAGTTGGTGCTTGACCAAGAGCCGCAAATTGAAGCCTCTTTTATGGCGATTGACCCGCATACCGGCGACATGTTGGCGCAAGTCGGCGGATACGATTACGGCCGCAGTAAGTTCAACCGCGCCGAGCAGGCCAAACGCCAGGTGGGTTCCGCCTTTAAACCCTTTGTTTTTGGCGCGGCCTTGGAAAAAGGCTACTCGTTGGCGGACTTGCTGTTTGACGAGCCGACACAGTTCATTGATCCCACCAAATTCTCCTTCGACGAGCAGGGCCAATTGCAGGTGCGCGCTTCAAAACAAGTCAGACGGCGCATGAACTTGGGCCTCATTCCCAAACCCCAGCCCTACCAACCGCACAACTATTACAATCGCTACCAGGGCCAAGTGACGCTGCGCAGTGCTTTGGCGCAATCGCTCAACATCGTGTCGGTCAAGCTGCTTAACTCGGTTGGCTACGACCACGTGTTGGAGTACGCCGAGCGGTTGGCGATCGACGAAGGCAACGACTTGCAGCCATACCCCAGCTTGGCGTTGGGCGCCATGGAAATGACGCTGGCCGATTTGGTGCGCGCTTACGGCATTTATTCGGTCAACGGCGTGCGCCACGAGCCGCGTTTCATCCACCACATTATGGACGCCAAAGGGCGCGCCATTGAGGAGAACCCGATTCGCGGCAAGCAGGTCATTTCGCCGCAGAACGCGTATTTGGTGACGCAGGCGATGCGGGCCGTAGTGCGCGACAAAAAAGGTACCGCGCGCCGGGCGCAGCGTTTGGGTTTGGACGTCGCCGGCAAAACCGGCACGACTGACGACTACACCGACGCCTGGTTTATCGGGTACTCGACGCAAATTGCGGCGGGTGCTTGGGTGGGTCGCGACCTCAAGGAAACGATTGCGCGTAACCGCACCGGCGGCAACACGGCTTTGCCGATTTGGCTGCGTTTCTTCGAGGGGATTAAACAAGAGCTCGACACCGAGGCCCAATTCGTCATGCCCGAGGGTTTGCGAATGGTGCCGATCGATTACCAAACCGGTAAAAAGATGACCCGCGACTGCGATTGCTCGCAGGACGACATGATCGCCGAGGTCTTTATTCCGGGCACGGAACCCACCGAAATTTGTACCCAAGCCGAAAAAGAGCGACTGACCTTGCCGTGGTACCTGCAAAAACGCCTGTACGAGTTCGACAAACTCTCGGGCCGCATTATGCCGGAACAAATCATGATCGATTACGCTTCGCAACAACGCGCGGTGCGCAACCGCCGCGAAAGCCGCGAAGGGACCTAGATGGCAGTCTTTTCGGAGAAACGAAAAAGGGGTTTTCTGATCCTCTTTCGTAACCAAGAGTGTTACGCTTGTAATCTCTCATTTTTTGGAGAGGGCTGAGGCGTCGTCTGAAAAGCGCGCAGTTATCAGGTATGGGGGAAGCGAAGGCATGGATCGGGAGAAGGTCGATAACCTGATTACTTTTTTGTTCGCGTGTGCGGCGCGTCAAGATGATTTCCATGACCGTGAACTTGCGCCAATCCAAATTATTAAACTCATCTACCTTGCCGACGTCGACTATGCGAACGCGACAGGCGAAACCTTTAGTCAAGCCGCTTGGCGATTTCATCATTTCGGACCTTGGGACGCTCAAGTCCAGCAGCGAATCGAACCAGTGGCCAGGAAACTAAATGCCGCCTCTCGTACTATTCGGTCATCGGACGGTTCGGGTTCTCGGTATCGCCTTGATCCGTCGCAATGTGACATTGACGCTCTGTTTTATGGTTTGGAACGCAAATTACCGCAAATTATTGTTGGTTCGATGTCAAGAACCCTGCGTGCATATGCGAACGATACGTACGGCTTGTTAGGCCATGCTTATCGAAGTACACCCATGCTGCAAGCTAAACCAAACGAGATGCTTAAATTTGAAAAAATTGAGCCTGAACCGATGCCTCAACCTATCGAGACATCCAAGCTTACGGTGAAGGAACGGAAGCGCCGAAAGGCGATACGAGAACAAATGAAAGCTCGGTATCGCGAAAAAACCGAAAAACGCCTCCTGCAGCAAAATCCTGAAGCCGTTGCACCTGAGTTCTGTGATTCGGTGCTGGTAGAAGGTTTGGCTTGGCTTGATTCACTCGCCGGGGAAGAGCTTCAGCCACAGTCAGGTATTCTCTCCGTGGGCGATATTTGGGATTCAGAGCAAAGGACACTTGATGAAATTCCCTGACGATTCTGTACATTCTTTTATTTGTAATCAATGGTGGTGTAAAACATCAGACAAAACTATTGAACCCGGTCGATTGCTCTGGGCCGTGGTAAACCATGTTGGGACATTGCCATATCGGCTCGTAACAAAGGGTCGTAGTGGCCCAACGGACCATGGGAGTGCCAAGTTTAAAGTAGAGACTTTTTCGGCTGAATCAAAACCGTGCGACCAAGAACTTCCAATCGCTGCTTTTCCCAATTACGCTGGTGAATCCTACACGGTTTCTCGAGGGAAAGTTCGACCCGTCCTTGTGGTTGCATCGACGTTTGAATCCGTGGAAAAGTTATTGATGAAACGTCAGTTAAGGTACCAGGTAGCCCCATCAATAATTGTTGCACCCTATTACGGTGTTACTTCCGGCTCTCGGGTTGGATTTAAACCCGAATTTGTCAAACGCATTAAACAGTTAGCTTACCGTCAGTATTTTTGGGACTGTTTGCCGGTAAAAGGGTCTTCAGATGGATCCATTCTGCGTTTTGACCACCTCCAACCCATTGGCACACATAAGGAATGGTACAGTGCCACAGACTGGAAGCTGTCGGGGGCGGCGTGTACGTTTATTTTGGATTACCTTCGTTGGTCAATTTTTGATGAAGCAGTTGATGAGCTTCGGGAAATACAAGCCGCGTTGTTGGACGAAAGCTAATTTGCTTGCTCAAAAAAACAAAAATTAAACCCTTAACGAAAAAACCCGCTCGGCAAACGCACGAGCGGGTTTTTTCGTTAAGGGTTGGCGGTTAGCGCAGTTCGAATTGGACTTTGCCGACCGAATCGTTGCTTTGGATGACGGCGATGTAGATGAAGCGGCCACGCTGTTCGGCTAACGCCAGTTCGTTGCCGGTGTCGGCGTCACACGGTGTCAGGGCTTTGAGTTGGTCGTCGTCGCGTTGGTACCAGCGCAGGTTTGCGCCTTCAACCGTGACCTGTAAGGTGCCGACGGCGTCGTGGGGAACCCACAGCGCCAACCAACGTGTGGCGGCATCGGCTTGGTCGCAGTCGGACCAAGCTTGGCCGTCGACGAGCGGCAGTGTGCGTTGGGCGTTGGCCGGTGTCAGCCAATAGGCGTGGTTGCGGCTGTGACCGTCGCCTTGGCGCACAACCCAGGTGCGTTGATCGCCGGTGAGCAGGTCGTCGACGCCGAGGAACTGTTCCAACGGCACGATTTGGCCGTGATCAACGAAGTCGATGGTGAGCGCGGGCCAGTCTTCGCGTGGGTAACCCAACTCGGCGAGTTCGTATTGGTGGTGCTCGGTTTTGGCCGACGCGGTGGTGCTTGCCATAAACAACAAGCCCTGGTCGTTTTTGCCGAGGCGGTTGGTGTCGGGGTTATTGATCAGCTCAACCAAAGTGTCGATGTCGCTGCAGTCAGGGCTGCCCGGCGTCAAGCAATCGATAATCGGCGGGTTGGGCCAGTCGGCGATCAACTGGGTGATGATCGCCGATGAGAAGACGGTTACGGCGCCTACGGCGTCAATGGTGAAACCACCCGGGTCCGTGATGCGATAGTCAAAGGTGAACTCGCCGCGCTGACCGACAACCGGCGTGTAAACAAAGGTGTTGTTGTCGAGCGCGATGGTGCCGATGGTGGGCTGGCTGAGGATTTCGAAGTCGTGGCGGCCGCGATCAGCGATGTCGAGATCAATAACTTGCGGGGTGCCACGCCCGTCGCTGTCAGTATCGGACAAACGGATGCTCAGCGATGCGGCGGTTGGTGGGCGGTTGACGACGATGGTGCGGCGTGCCGGAATCGGATCAGGCAGCTCCAAAGCATTGGTGACGGTGAAGGTGACGTCGTAAGCGAGGCGGTCGGTGTTGACGTTTTGGTTGAAGACGATGGGGCCAGGATCTTCCTGGGTTGAATTGGCGGCGGCGCCGTCGAAATCCCACAGGAAGGTGAGCGGGGTTTGGCCTTGCGGATCCTCACCGGTGCCGGCGAAAACAAGCGTGTCACCCAGGTTGATGAGCACGTCGTTGCCGGGACCGGGGTCGGCCGGTTCATCAATGGTGCCGTCGGGGGCGGCGCCGACGACGATACGCACGGCATGTGGGGTGGGATCGACGGCCCCACGGCTATCGGTGATGGTCAGGGTTACGTCGAAAATGCCGGGTTCGTTGAAGGTGACCGAACCGGGGTCTTCGACTTCGGCGTCGGGTGCACCGCCGTCGAAATCCCACAAGAAACTCAGGTTGGTGTCGGGATCGAGGCCGGACAAGGTGTTGGGGTCGTCGGCGGTGGCGGCGAAAGTAACGGACTGACCGGCGGCGATGGTGAGATCTTGGGTCGGCGCGTCGATGGTGCCGGTGGGCGGATCATTGACAATAATGGTGCGCGTCGGCGGGGTCGGGTCACTGACGGCGAGGTTGTTGGTAACGGTGAAGCTGATCTGGAATACGCCGGCGGTGTCGAAGGCGATAAGGCCGGGGTCTTCGAGCGTGCTGTCGGGTGCGGCGCCGGCGAAGGTCCACAAATAGGTCAGGGGCACTTGGTTGTTGGGGTCGGCGCCGGTGCCGGCAAAGTCGACCTGGCTGCCAGGATTGATGATGGCGCTACTGACCGGTTTGTCGATGAAGCCGTTGACCTCGTTGCCGACCACAACAATGGCGGTAGCGGGGGTGGGATCAGCAATGCCGAGGCCGTCGGTGACGGTGAAGGTGACGTTGTAAACGCCGGCGGTGTCGAATTGGACATTGCCGGGATCGCGTTGGGTGGTGTTGGGGGCACCGCCGTCAAAGTCCCACTGGAAGGTGAGGGGGAGGTTGTTGTCGGTGTCGGTGCCGATACCGGCGAAGTTGACGGTGCCACCTGGCAGCACGCCGACGACGCGCTCGCCGGGGCTGGTGATTTCGCCGTTGGGTGCGGCGGTAACGGTGACGACCACCTCGGCTGGGCTGTTGTCGGCCAGACCGAGGCTGTTGATCGCTTGCAGATGCACGGTGTACTGGCCGCTATTTTCAAAGCGGACGGCGCCCGGGTTTTGTTGGGTGCTGTCGGCGCGCACCCCGTCAAAGGTCCACAGCCAACGCAGCGGCGTGTTGCCGTTGTCGTCGTTGCCGTTGCCGGCAAAGGTCACGGTACTACCGGCGGCAATGGTGACGTTGCCGCTGGGTTGTTCAATCACGCTGTCGGGACGGGCGGCGACGGTGACCTGAATATTGGCCGGGGTGGGGTCCTCAATACCGAGGCTGTCGGTGGCGGTGTAGGTGATGGTGTAGATGCCTTCGTTGGCGAAGGGAATCGGACCTGGCGATTGTTGGGTGCTGTCGGCGGCGGCGCCGTCGAAGTTCCAGCGGTGCGTGATCGGGGTATGGCCGTCGGCGTCGCTCGAACTACCGGTGAAGGTGACGGATTCGCCGGGGCCGATAACGACGTTTTCCGTGGGGGCGACGATGGTGCCCTCGGGTGGCGTACTGACGGTGACCTGTACGGTTTCCGGCGTCAAATCACTGAGTCCGAGGTTGTCGGTGGCGGTGAACGAGATGTTGTAAACGCCGGCGGTGTTGAAGATGACATTACCCGGATCTTCAAGGGTGCTGTCAGCAGCACCGCCGTCAAAGTCCCACACGAAACCCAAGGGTGTGTTGCCGTCGCTGTCAGTGGCGGTGGCGGTGAAGTCGAGGGTCTCACCAAGCGCGATAATTTGTGCGCCGGTGGGGCTGTCGATGGTGCCTTCGGGTCGCGCGCTGACGGTGATCGTGCGCGTCGGTGGTGTTGGGTCGGACAGGTCGAGACTGTTGGTGACGACGAAGGCGACTTGGTAAACGCCGATGGTGTTGAAGGTGATATCGCCGGGGTTTTGGGCGGTATTGTTGGGGGCACCACCGCCGAAGTCCCAAAGGTAGGTGAGCGGGGTGTTGCCACCGGGGTCGACGCCTTCGCCGGTAAAGTTCACGCTTTCACCGACGCCGATGACGAGGCTTTCGGTGGGGGTCAGAATGGTGCCGGAAGGGTCGTCGCCGACATTGACGGTTAAGGTGGCCGGGGTGGGATCGGCGATGCCGAGCGCGTCGGTGACGGTGAAGGTCACGTTAAACACACCGGCGTTGTTGAAGCGCACGGCGCCGGGGTTTTGGGCGGTGCTGTTGGCGGCCCCGCCGTCGAAGTCCCATTGATACGAGAAGGGACTGGTGTTGTCGGGGTCGCTGAACGTGGCGGTAAAGGTGACGGAATCGCCGACGTTAATACTGACATTACCGGTGGGGGCGGTGATGGTGCCGTTGGGTGGATCGGTCACACGCACGGTTACGGTCGCGGGGGTGGTGTCGGCGACACCGAGCGCGTCGGCTACGGTGAAGCGGACGAGGTAGGTGCCGGCGGTGTTGAAGGCGACATCACCGGGGTTTTGGTCGGTGCTGTTGGCGGCTCCACCGGCGAAATCCCATGCGTAGGTGAGCGGCAGATTGTTGTCGGGATCAGTGCCACTCCCGGTGAAGTTTACGGTGGACCCGGTCGCGATGGTGGTGGTAGCGGCGGGGGTGAGGATGGTGCTGTCGGGTGCGTCGGTGACATTCACGGTCAGGGTTGCGGGCGTGGCGTCGTCGATGCCGAGGCTGTCGGTGGCGTTAAAGGTGATGGTGTAAGAACCAACGGTGTTGAAGGGAATGGGGCCGGGATCTTCGAGGGTACTGGCGGCGGCGGCGCCGTCGAAATCCCAGCGATAAGTGAGCGGGGTATTGCCGTCGGGATCGACGGCGGTACCGCTGAAGGTGACCGAGTTGCCAACGGCGATGTTGAGACTGCCGCTGGGTTGGTCGATGGTGGTTTGCGGTGCGTCGGTGACGCGAATCTGCACGGTGGCGGGGGTCGCGTCAACGGTGCCGACGGCGTCGGTGACGGTTAAGCTGACGGGGTAGGTGCCGGCAGTGTTGAAGGTGACGGCGCCGGGGTTCTGGTCGGTACTGTTGGCCGCGCCGCCGGCGAAGTCCCAGGCAAAGCTGAACGGGGTGTTGTTTTCGGCATCGGTGGCGCTGCTGCTAAAGGTCACGGCTGTGCCGGTGGCGATGACTTGGTTTTCGGTCGGCGCGGTGATGGTGCCGTCGGGTGCTTCGGAAACGACGATGCGTACGCTTGCGGGCAGCGGATCAACCAGGCCGAGATTGTCGGTGACGGTAAAGGTGACATCGTAGACGCCGGGTGTGTTGAAGGGTACGGAGCCGGGATCTTGTAGGGTCGAGTTGGTGGCGCCGCCGCCGAAATCCCACAGGTAGGTAAAGGGATTATTGCGGTCGGGATCGGCAACGCTGCCCTGGAAAACAACGGCTTGACCGGGACGAATGAAGGTTGGGCTGACACTGGGCGCGTCGATGATGCCGTCGGGCGCCCCGGAGACAACAACGGTGACGGTGGCGGGGGTGGGATCGGCCAGGCCCAAGCTGTCGGTGACGGTGAAGCTGATGTTGTAAGTGCCACCCGTATTAAACGTTAGGGTGCCGGGGTCTTCGAGCGTGCTGTCGGCGAAGGCGCCGTCAAACGTCCAGCGATAGGTCAGGGGCAGGTTGTTGTCGCTGTCGCTGCCGGTGCCGGCGAAGGTGACCTGACCCCCGACGGGAATGGTGGTGGTGCCACTGGGCGTATCGATGACACTTTGCGGGGCGTTGTTGACGGTGATGGTGACGGTGGCGGGGTCGGGATCCGGTTGGCCGCCGGCGTCGGTCACGGTGAAGGTCACAGTGTAGACGCCGGGTGTACTGAAGGTGACGGAGCCGGGGTCTTCGAGGGTGCTGTTGGCGGCGGCGCCGTCAAAGTCCCACAGGTAGGTGAAGGGTGTGTCGTTTTCGGTGTCGGTGGCGCTGCCGAGAAAGTTGACGGCTTGGCCGACGCCGATGACCCGGTTCCCATTGGGGCTGGAGATGGCGCCTTGCGGGGGATCGTTGACGACGATTTGCACGGTGGCGGGGGTGGCGTCGCTGACACCGAAGCTATCGGTAGCGGTGAAGGTGACGTTGTAGGTGCCGGACGTGGTGAAGGTAATGTCGCCGGGATCTTCGACGGTGGCGTCGTCGGCGGCGCCGTCAAAGTGCCAAAGATAGGTAAAGCCGCTCATTTCGTCGGCGTCGGTAACGCTGCCGGTGAAGTTGAGGGTGGTGTTGACGGCGACGAGTTGGTTGCCGACGGGGGTGTCAATGGTGGTTTCGGGCGCGAAGGTGACGTTGACACGGACGGTGGCCGGCGTTGGGTCGGCGATGCCGTTGCTATCGGTAACCGCAAAGCTGACATCGTAGACGCCGGCGGTGTTAAAGGTAATGTCGCCAGGATCTTCCAGGGTTGAATTGGTGGCGCCGCCGTTGAAGTCCCAGAGGTAGGTAAAGGGTGTGTTGTTGTCGTTGTCGGTGCCGGTACCGGTGAAGTTGACGGATTCACCGACGAGAATGGTCTGCTCGCCGATGGGGGTGTCGATGGCGCTGTCGGGTGCGTCGGTGACGGTAACGGTCAGGCTCGCGGGTGTGTCATCAGCGATACCCAGTGCATCGGTAGCAGTAAACACAATCGTGTAAGTGCCTGCCGTTGTGAAGGTAATGCTGCCAGGATCCTCGAGGGTGCTGTTGGCGACGGCGCCGTCGAAGTCCCACAGGTAGGTGAAGGGCGTGGTGTTGTCGGCGTCGGTCACGGAGGCGGTGAAATTGAGGCTCGCGCCGGTGGCGATGGTTTGGTTGCCGACGGGGCTGTCGATGACGCCGTCGGGTCGATCGGTAACGCGCACATTAATCGTGGCGGGGGTGGGGTCGTCGATGCCGAGGTTATCGGTGACGGTAAAGGTAATGGTGTAATCGCCGGCGGTGTTGAAGGTGACGTTACCGGGATCTTCAAGCACGCTGTTGGCGGCGCCACCGTCGAAGCCCCACAAATAGGTGAATGGGGTGGTGTTGTCGGGATCGGAGGCGGTGGCGGTGAAGTTCAGTGTCTCGCCGACGGCGATGACTTGGTCGGCGACGGGACTGTCGATGGTGCCGTCGGGCGGATCGGTGACGGTAATGGTCACGGTATCAGGCGTGTCATCGCTGACACCCAAATTATCGGTGGCCGTGAAAGTAACAGTGTAAACACCTGCTGTATTGAACGTTACGGGGCCAGGGTCTTCGAGGGTGCTGTTGGTGGCACCACCGTCGAAGTCCCAAAGTTGGGTGAAGGGGATGGTGTTATCGGCATCGGTGATGGTGGCGCTGAAGGAGACGCTGTCGCCGGTGGCGATGGTTTGATTCGTCGCCGGTGTGTTGATGACGCCGTCGGGTCGATTGGTGACGGTGATGGTGACGGAGGCCGGCGTTGGGTCGGGTACGCCGAAGGCATCGGTGACGGTAAACGAAACGGTGAAGACACCGGCGGTGTTAAAGGTGACGGCGCCGGGGTTTTGGTCGGTCGTGTTGGTGGCACCGCCGTTGAAATCCCAGAGGTAGGTAAAGGGCGTCGAGTTATCGCCGTCGGTACCGTTGCCGGCAAAGCTGACGTTGTCGCCGACGACGACGAGTTGGTTACTCGCCGGCGCGGTGATGGTGCTGTTGGGCGCGTCGGTGACGGTGACGGTGATGGTTGCCGGTGTCAAATCATCCAGGCCATGTAAATCTGTGGCGTTAAACACGATGTCGTAGGAGCCAGGCGTGTTGAAGGTGACGTCGGGGGTGAGGGTGGCGGCATCGGCGGCGGCGCCGTCGAAGTTCCAGTCGTAGCTGAGGTCGCCGGGGTCGCCGTCGTCGATGACGGACCCACTGAAGTTGATGGTGCTGCCGGTGACGACGGTCAGTGAGGAGGCCGGGGTATTGATGCTGGTGGCGGGTCGGTCACTGACGGTGACGACGACTTGGGCCGGGGTTGGGTCGGGTGCGGTGACGCCGTCGGTAACGGTGAAGTTAACGGTGTAGACGCCGTTGGTGTTGAAGGTCAACATGCCGGGATCTTCTTGGGTATCGTCGGGTGCGGCGCCGTCGAAGTCCCACAGATACGTCAGCGGCAGATCGTTGTCGGGATCGCTGCCGGTCCCGGTGAAGTTCAGCGACTCACCGTTGCCGATGGCGACCGTGCCGCTTGCGGGGGTGTCGATGACACTGTCGGGAAAGTTGGTAACGACGATGGTTAGTGCGGCCGGGGTCAAATCGGCGGCACCGTTGCTGTCGGTGACGGTGAAGGTGGCGTTGTAGGTGCCTGGCGTGGCGAAGCTTACGGTGGTGGGGTCTTCGACCATCATGTTGGTGGCGCCACCGTCGAAATCCCACAGATAGTTGAAGGGGGTATCGCCTTCGGGATCGCTCGCGTCGGCCTGGAAATCAAAGGTGTCGTTGGGTTCCAGGTACAAGGTGTCGCCGGCAGGTGTGGTGATGGTGCCGTCGGGCGCGCCGTTAATGTCGAGCTGAATGGTGGCGGGCGTGGGGTCGGCAAAACCGTTGTTGTCGGTGACGGTATAGCTGACGGTCACACTGCCGAAGGTGTCGGTGATGGCGACGGCGCCGGGATCCGCAAGCGTGCTGTTGGTTGCGGCGCCGTTGAAGTCCCACAGGTGGGTGTAGGGCGTGGTGTTGTCGGGATCGGTGACGCTGCCTTCAAACGTGACACTATCACCTTGGTTGACGGCGACGGGGCCGGCGGCGGGTAAGTCGATGGTGCCGTCGGGCGCGGCGTTGACAGTGACAACGACACTGGCGGGGGTGGGATCGGCGATGCCGAGATTGTCGGTGACGGTGAAGGTCACGGTATAGGTGCCCGGCGTGTCGAATTGAATGTCGCCTGGATCTTCGTCGGTGCTGTTGGGCATGGCGCCGCCGTCGAAGTCCCACAGGAAGGTAAGCGGTGTGGTGTTGTCGGGATCGCTCGCGGTCCCGGCAAAAGTGACGCTGTCACCGGCGTTAACGGTCAGTGCCATGGCCGGACTGTCAATGGTGCCGTCGGGCGGATCGGTGACGGTGATCTGCACGGTGGCGGGCGATAAGTCTTCGAGACCGAGGGTGTTGGTGGCGGTAAAGGTGACGTTGTAGACGCCGGGCGTGTTAAACGTCGTGCTGCCGGGATCCTCAGCGGTCGTATTCATCGGGCCACCGTCAAAGTCCCATTGGAAACTGAGCGGGGTGTTGCCGCCGGCATCGGTGCCGGTCCCGCTGAAATTGACGGCGTCGCCGGTGGCGATGACTTGGTCGGCGACGGGTCCGTCGATGGTGCTTTCCGGACGGTCGGCGACGGTAATGATGACTTGGGGCGGCGCGGGATCGGCGCCGTCGGCATTGTCGCTGACGGTGAAAACTACCGTGTAAACACCTGGTGTATTAAATGTTATGTCGCCAGGGTCTTCGTCGGTGCTGTTGGGCATGGCACCGCCGTTAAAGTCCCACAGGAAGGTGTAGGGGGTGTCGCCTTCGGGTTCGGTAAATGACCCGGTAAAGTTCACTGTTTCGCCGGTGCCGATGGTTTGGTTGCCGGATGGGGAATCAATGGTCCCGGTCGGCGCAGTTTGGGCGAAGGCGCCGGCACTGCCGAACAGTAGGGACAAGCCGAAGAGAGGCGCCAAAAACGGGCGGCTGAAGCGAACATCGGAATCACGGGACTCGGCGGAAATTCTGGGGCGTTGATTCAACGAAAGGGGCATCTATCGGTCTCCTGGTCGGCCTGGGGCACTGGGCGGTGAAACGAACGGCGTCATAAGATAAGCGAGGATCAGGGTGGGTCGGGCCCACCGATGTCGGTCTCGGAAAACGGGGGCCGATATGGCGGCAGACCCGTTTGTGATCAAGGTACCTAATTTGGAAACAGGAACTTATAGCATTTCTGCTGCATGCAGGCCGTCGTCCTGGTGTTGGTGGTCGACAGGAACGAAGCACCACGGAAACGGCGCACTTTGGATAGCAACATACAGCGGAACGCGCGAATTATAACATGAGGGCAAAGGTCAAACACCAACGAGACGGCGCTCTTTCCTGCGAAAAAACGGTTAGAAAGTACGACCCTTTAACGACTTCTTGCCGCAATTCGGCACAACTCAGACCTGTTTCGGTGATTATCTTTGCTCGGCCGGCGGCGGCTTTGACGCGTGTTTCAGAGCTAACCGGTGGAAAGGCGTTGGGTTACAGTTTTTTGACGGCAATAAATGAGGCGAAGTTAAACCATTTGAAGAAGGTTTCTACTTCGGCGAAGCCGCACTTTGTCAATAACTCGCGTTGTTCGCCCACTTTGTAGGGAATGAGCACATTTTCCAGCATTTCCCGTTTTTGGCTGATTTCCAGGTTGGAATATCCCTGACGGCGCTTGAATTGATAGTACATATCAATAAATAAACGGCTGACATTGGTGCTGTCTTCCAGCACCTTCTCGCTGAGGATTAGCACGCCGCCGGGTTGCAGGGCTTCGTAAATGCGGCCGACCACTTGTTCGCGGTACAGCGGGCGCACAAACTGCAACGTGTAGTTCATGATCACGGCCGAGGCGTTGCTTATGGCACTGGTGCGCAGGTCTTCGCAGTGCAGGCTGACGCGGTCTTTGTGTGCGGTGGCGTCAAAACGTTCGGCGGTTTTGTTGATCATGGCCTCTGAATCGTCGATGCCGACCACTTCCGCCAGTTCCGGGATGCCGTCCAACAGTTTGGCCATCATCAAGCCGGTCGAACAGCCCAAATCGTACACACGGGTGCCTGGCTGGTAGTAACCGGCGACTAAGTCGACAATCGCGTTTTGGACCTGGTCGTAGAAGGGAATCGAGCGGTTGAGCATGTCGTCGAACACGCCGGCGACGTCCTCGCTGAATTGGAAGTCGGTCAAACGCGACAGCGGTTTTTTGAACAGTTCATCTTTCACGGTGGTTTCCTTACGAGTGATGGGGGTTGACGGTGCAACCGTAAAAAAGTGCGGGAATCGATCATCGCACCGGCGTTCTGAGGTATCATCAACCCATCCACCGTTATTCTAACCTGCAATGATCGCGCGCCACCGCCTTGACACGGCGAAAAACGCCGACGTCAACCCGCCGAGGTTGAGGTTGACCGTTTAACGCGATCTTGGTGACGACGGCGCCGGGAGCATGTCGCCTATGAAACATGGGATCTTGTGTTGTTTGTTTTTGGTTTGGATGCCGCTGTTCGGTCAAGCGGATGTCGCCGGCGAGGCGTCGATCCGTTTACAAAACGATGCCGCCGACTGCAACGACCAGTGCATTACGGTTGCGGTCTTTGTCGATGTGACCGGCTTGAGCGGTACGGTCAATGCGGCCGGGCTCAATGCCTTTGTGCTGGCTTTCGACCTCAGCCGCGCCGATGTGTTCGCCTCGGCGCGGGCCGGCACCACGCCGGTGCTTGATTGGGCGTTTACCCATACGGCGCGGGCGACGGTGGACCAAAGTAACCGGCTGGTGGTGGTTGGCAGTGTTGCCGCAAGTGATGCGCCGAATGGAGAATACCAGGTGGCGACCTTGGTGTTTTGCGGGAGCGCGGGCGAACTGACGCTCAGCTTAGTTGCTTCGGCCTCTTCACTTGGTTCGCGCTACATCGACGGCGACGGGCCCGGTCCGATCGCTTTTGTTCCTACCGATCCGTTTCAAACGACGGTCACCCTCGATTTCCCACTGACGTTTTTTGCCGGTGTGGCGGCGTGGCGACAAACGGCGAGCGACTACGATTTGGTTTTGCCCGAAGGTGCGCTAGACGTACTGGATTTGGTGAAGTTAACCGCTTGTGGGCAGCCCTAGTTTTTTCGGTTAAAAACGGTAAAGCACACCCAAACCCAAAGCCGCGCCGTCGCTTTGCAAAGGTCCGTTGTCGAGGCGGGCACGTTCAAAAGAAGCGGTATTGTATTCGATGTCCAACTGAAGGTTCGGGCGCCAATGAAAAACCACGCTAACGGTGGTGGCGTTACCGTCTTCATCGCCGGCGTCTGGATTCACGGGCAGGCGCTTGCGGTCTAGATCCACGATGTCGACACGGTCGTAGCGCGCGCTGAAACGCCAACGGCGATTGGGGCTGCGGTAAGAAAGGAGGGTGTAGGCCAGGGTGAAATCGATTTGAACGTGGGCGCCCGTCCTGTCGCCCATGCCGCTTTCGCCGTTGATCCATTCAGCCAGCCAAGTCCAGTTGCGGCTGGGATCGGGATCCCAAGAGAAGCCCAAGTGGGTGTAGCGCGTTTCCCAAACGTATTGCGTGCCGGCCAAGCGACGGTCACCGCGATTATCGTTAAGCTGGGCTTGGAAGTACAAGCGGCCGCGCCACTCGAAGGCCGAGCGCGCACTCCAACCCCAGCGGTCGTCGAGCTCTTTACCAAACGGCTGGGTGCCGCGTTGGTCCTGCAGTGCAAACACGCCGCCTGGCCGAATTGAACCCAGTGCGGGCAATGGCAACCATTCCTGGTAAAGCGATACGCGGTGGCTGATGCTTGCGCCGCGCCAAGCCAACAAGGTGCCTTGTGTATCATTACCACGCAGCAAAGACCCCTCGACCAGCCAACTATTCTGGTCGCCCCATTCGCGGTCGAGGGCGAGCGCGACGCCGGTGTGGCGCACCTCTTCGCCGATCCAACTGTTGACCACCGAAAAGCGGCGGGTGTAGGGACTGCGCCAGGTGGGGTCGGTATTTTCCATCGAGGTTGGCGGGAAGTAATGGCCCGCGGTGTAATTGAGTTGCCAGGCGTTGCCCAAAGCGAAGGTACCGAACATTTTGGCCTCGCCGATCCCGAAATCCTCGCCGACATCGTAGGCTTCACTGCGTGCCAAACCCCATATGGCGACGCCAAAGGCGCGCCGTGGGCGCCACTCGAGTTCCAATCGCGCTTCGCCGAACCAGTTGGTGTCGTCGTGGTCGACCGGCAAGCGACCTGGCCCGCCGGTGAACCAACTGGTGTCGGCGTCGCGGCCAAGCAGGGCCTGGCTGGAGAGGGTGCCGCGGAGGACGACGCCTTCGCCGACGGGTTGGGCGAGTAACGGGAAAGCGGCCCAACCAGCAAGGGCGAGCAAGCACAAAGAAAAGGACCTGGGCATAACTCCTCTTGTCGGCCATTGCGACCGACGACGGCGGGAAGCCTGTTTAGAAAATGTTTGTGGCGGAAGAATTATTCCATTCTAGCGGCTTTTTTCACCTGGGCTAAGCGGTTCTTGGCGGCAAAACCGGATAACCTGTGGGCTGAAACACCTCGAAACCATGGCGGCCGACCTTGTCAGAAGGGCTGCGCTATTGCCAAGGCGTTTCGTACCAAACTTTTGTGCGATTTCAGTCGGCCGAATCGCTCAGCTTAGGTTTGCCGGTGTTAAGCGCTTTTTTTACGCGCGAACACGATGGCACGGTGCGGGGCCGGGTAGCCTTCGATGGTGCGGTCCGGCTGCTCGGGATCCATAAAATCGGCATGGCTCTGGCCAGGGTTCCAGTCCGTGGTGCGCTGCTCTTCGCTTTCATGACGGTTGACGGCCACGACTTCGATATCGATGAACTTGGTGCGTTGCAACATGTTCACCATGGCGGGCACGGTCGGGACAAACCACACATTGCGCATTTTGGCGTAGCGGTCGGCCGGGAACAGGCACATATCCTCCTCACCGGGGATAACGATGCTCTCGAGCACGAGCAAGCCGCCGGGGCGCAGGGTTTGGTAAAGCTGCTTGAGGATTTGAATGGGGTCGTGGTGATGGTAAATGATGCCCATGCAAAAGACGGTGTCGAACAGGTGTTTGAAGTGAATCGTTTCCTGCCAGCCCCACATAAAAAATTCCAGTTCGGGACGGCGCGCAAAGTGTTGCAGCAGGTTGAACTGGTACCACAGGCGCGGCACGGGATCGATGTTGAGCACGTACGCCGGTTCGTCGGCGAGCATGCGAAAGGCGTAATAACCGTTGTTGCCGCCCACGTCCAACACGTTTTGACCGCGCAGCGACGGCAACTTTTCGCGCAGTCGATCCCATTTGTAATCGCTGCGCCACTCAGCATCGATGTCGACGCCGAACAGTTGGAAGGGCCCCTTTTTCCAGGGCAAAATGGCTTTGCAGGTGGCGTCAATCTGTTGGTACAGCGGGTCGTCGGCGTCGCGTGGCGTGCCGATAACAATCTTGGCGCCGTCGCAAGCGACGTGGTCGGCGGCGAGATCGGGCAATTGGGCGCTGAGCGCTTTGATGTCTTCGAAGGGTTTCCAATCAAGCCAAACGCGGCGTTCCTCGGTCAAGGCTTGCAGCGTTTGTTTGCTTTTGGGGTCGTGAATAAGGTCGAAAATGGAAACCATGACAGTCCTTTGTGGGTGGGGATCGGCGGCGGATGTGCCGTTGTCAATGTACCACGGGCCGAGCCAGACTGCAGGCTTCCCGCCTAGAAGGTTTTCCAGCGCCAGGGGGCGCCGCACCACGCTTCGCGCATGTCTTTCGGCCAAAATTGTTGATCGACAATGACGGTGAATTCGTTTGGTTGGGTCGCGGCAAAAACGGGGACCCATATCGAATCCACCAAATTATTGGGAATTTGGTTTTGGTGAATGGCGACGGTGGTCACCCAGAGCGAATTTCCCCCGGCAATGGGTTCGGGGACGGGTAGGTTGAGTACGTAGGATTTTTTCTCCTGCAAGGCTTGATGAAAAGCTGCTAGTTGCGGATCGCGAGGGGCAAGATCACGGCCGGCTAGGTCATATAGGTCACCCGCGATATCGCGCAACTCATCGACGTTGTCGTCCCACATGGGGTCGGTGCCGAAAACGACGTTACCCATCATATCAATGCGTTCATCGTCCTCTTCATTGGTGAGCGAACCGACAAGGCAGAAGGCGGCCCAATGGATCGGCTGATGTTTGACGGCGTCGGGGCAGCGGTCATGGTAGCCTGGCAGCAAGTTGTGTTCGTCAAGCCAACCGGGTCGTTGTGCCAGAAAGTGAGACTTGTAGCGCGGGTCAAGCGTGCGGGGGCCGGAGCCCAACCTTTGGCGAATGATATCGAGCATGTTCTTCATGGCGGGTCCTTGGCGTTATTTGGAAAAAAGTCGTTTGACGGCGTCGGCGAGGCGGCTGACGAAGCTGGGCTCCGGTCCACTGTAGCGTTGCCAAAGCTCGGCCATGACCTTGGGAAGGGGTGGGTTCTGGCTGAGCAGTAAAGCAAAGTCGGCTTGGTGTTTCTTGCGTTCCGGGCCATAGGGATCGCGCACCATGTGGGTGAACAAAGCTAAGATGAGATATTGCTCGGCCAAGGCTTCGCGAAAGCGTTCGGCGTCCGCGTCCCAGTCGTTAAGGAAAGCGGTTGTGTCGCCAAGGCTTAACTTGGCAAGGCAGTGGTAGAAAAAGATCGTATGGGCCTGGTCATGGTTTGGAAAGGCGGCTCGGAATTGGTCGGTATGCATGGCAACGAGGGTCCAATGGACACCGGTGTTGTCGAGGGCCGTCAATGCGAGCAAGCGACAAAAACCGAGATCACCGTTGGCGTGTTCAGGGTTTTTCCAGGAAGCGGTCCAAGTTTTGACCTTTTCCAAATCTTTTTGCGAAAACGCCAAATAGGCGGCCGTGGTGAGGAGTGACGTTTGCTCCTTGAAACGCTGAAAGTGTTCGTCAAACCAGGCCAAGGCCAGTTGGGCTTCGCCGCAGTGATTTAGACCCTGCAGGCCGGATTTGATGATGTCGGCGGCCAAAGCCGGTTCATGACCTTTCATCGCGTTCATCAAACGTTTAATGACGGAAATCCACTGGTAGTTTCCCGCGAAATCGGCAATGGCACTGTATACATGGGGATGATAACGGCGGCCGGCTTCACTCTCGGCAAGGATGCGATGCACCAAAGGCCGTAGCCGGAAATTTGCCTGCAAGGTGTAAAAAGCTTTGAGTAGGGCGCGCAGATCGACGCTGCTGCGTTCGCTGGTCATGGTGTCATTTAGCCAGCCCAGCATGGTTTCGGGTGTGTCACTTTCAACAGCGAGCATTAACTCGAACTGGTGAAGCACGCCGGGGGCGGTTTCTAATTGACGCAGCACCGGCATTAAGGCGCGGGCGCTTTCGATTTCATCCTGCTCGTAAAGCCAATGGAAATACTGGTTGTGAAGGTTATTCGAGTATGGAAAGTCGCGGCGGAGTTCTTCCCAAAAGGCGATGATTTGTTCCGTGGGGATGTCGAGCACATCGGCTAGATCTGCGCGTACGCCGGCCAGTTCTTCCCGGCGGCTTAACTCCTCGTCCAGGAACAGCAACAGGTCGTGGCCGATTTCCAGCGCCTCTTGCGATTCGATCCAATGGGTGACCAGTGTCCAGCCCCAGCTCGCGTTAACATCGCGTTCCAGGATTTTGGCCAGTCGTTCCAGCGCACCTTTTTTATCGCCGTCAATGTGGTCCAGCACGGTTTCGGCGATGTCGATCTCTATTTCAGTGCGGTTGACACGGCGGCAACGCTTCAAGATGACGCGGGCTTTGTTGGTTGCCCGTTTCTCAAAATAGATTTCGAGTAGTTTTTGGGCGGAGGTCCAATCCTCAGGGTTATGTTTGACGATGGATTCGTAAAGCTCGGTAATCTTGTCCTCGTCGGCCTCGAGGCCGGGATGCTTCAGCACCGAAACCTTCAGACGCGCACAGAGGGCGGGGTCGGGGATGAGGTGGTCGAGCGATGCCAAGCGTTGTTTCACGGCCGCATAATCACCGCGGGCAAGGCTTTGGTTGAAGGCTAGTGCCAGCAAGGGGGGCGACGCAGGCAGGCGGGCCAAGGCTGAATCGAGCAACTGCTGGGCGGCCTCGTCGCATCCAACCGTCACCAAGATGGTGATCAATTGGGCCTGGCAGTCTTCGTTATAGGGATGAAACCGCGTGACGGCGTCCGCTTGCTTCAGGATTTCGTCGACGTCGCCCGTTTGCTGCAAGTCGTTGATATAGCCAAAACGCAGGTCGAGCTCTGTGGGTGCACGATCAATCAGGCCGCGATAGAGTTCGCCGACGCGGTCGCTTTGACCTTGATGGCGGTAGTAATCGATCAGAGAGAGGGTAAAGCCGCGGTGGCGTGGATAACGCGCCGTAAACTCGTGCACCAGGTCTTTAATCGCCGGCAGAGAGCGCAGGCCTTCGCCGCGTTGTAGGTTGAGATCGATGGCGGCTTCCACCAAAAATGGATCGTCTGGTCGGCTCTGGCGCCAGCGTTGCAACATGGCCGAGGCTGCTTTGAAACCCAGCAGGTGTTCCGTGGTAAAAACCGCCGCCGCTGCCAGTTCGAAATCATGGCGGCAGGCGGTAAAACAGCGATCGAGAATGTCGATAAATTCGGCACGTTTGAGGCGGTTGTATCCGTGGTAAATGCGAACCAGTTGTTGCAGGCTCAACTGATCTTCGGGTTCATCGCACAACAAATCGGCCAGCATCGCCGCTGCTTGTTCCTCGTGGCCTTGTTCCAACAGGCAAATCGCTTTGAGGTGACGCGTGTGGGGATGAAAGGGATCCTCCGCCCAGGCCGTTGCCAAAGCGGCTTCCACCTTTTTCCAGAGGACCGGCTGTTCGGTTCGTTCGGCCTGGCGGTAGGCGTGAATTAATTGGAACAGCAGGGCGCGACGACCCCAGGCGTCACGCGGGTGGCGTTCTAACCAGGCTTCGAGGTTTGGCAGCAGCGAGTCTTCGTCTTCTTCCTGGTTTTGGAGGAAAAATAGGTTGAGCTGTTTGCTGTCGGGATTGGCTTCGGACCACTGACGCGGCAGATCCCGTGCCGCCGCCGCGCCCTGGGTACGTTCGACCAGGGTCTTTTTCATTTCGCGCGCGGCCACGTCCTCTGGTGCCGCTTCCAGCCACTGTTCCAGATAAGCGGCGGCTTCGTCATAGCGGCCAAAATGGAAAAAGCGATAAAAACCGGTGCGCAGTTTGAGCCGGTTCTGGCAGTAAGTTTTGGTTTGTTCCCAGGCCTTTTGCTCTTCCTCAAGGAGCCCTTGTTGCAGGCTAAACGAGGCGGCGAACGCCCACAGATCGCCATCCTTGGGGCGGCGCGCCAGACCGCGTTTAAGCAAAGCTAAGGCTCGATCGGGTTCGCCGAATTGGGCGGTCAGGTTTACACCCGTAATCCAACCTTCGCTGCCGCCGGCCTGCGTGCACAGCTTTTCGGCGCGTTCGGCCAACAGTGTCAGTGCTTGCTCGCGGTGGCCCAGTTTGCGCAGCAACCACACGTACTCACTGATGAAATAGGGATTGGTGGGTTGCAAGGTGGTCGTCAAACGGCTGTAGAAAATCGCGTCTTCGAAGCGGCCTTGGCGGCTGAGGGTGTCGACCTTCACCGCCAGGAGCTCCGGTGCCGCCGGGTTAACCGCCAGGCCCAAGGCCAGAAAGCGATCGGCACGGTCGCGGCTGCTGTGACTCTGGTTCAGGTGGCGGGTCAAATCAGCGACCACCTGAGTGTTCCACGGCGCTTCAACTTTGGCGGGTAGGTCGGGTAATGGGTCGCCGTTGACGACCGCTTCCAAAGTGCGCTCATAGGCGTCTGAATCGTGGGAGCGCGCGCGGATTTGGAGATAAATCTCTAACAAAGTGAGGGACTTGGGTGCCTTGCTCAAGGCGCGGGTGACATCTTCCAACGCTTGGCGCCAATTGCCCTTTAAGACCTCGCTTTGAAGGCCGATCAGGCTGGTAACAGGGTCGTCGCCGAGGTCTTGGTTAAGTCTGGCGCCCAATTGCCAGGCCTCCGTAGGCGATTGTGTGGAAAGCGATTCGCAAAAAGCGAGAAAGGCACGGGCTGCGGCCGCGCGATGCAGCGGGATCGCCTCGATTTGGGGTTGCCGGTCCGGTGGGGCTACCACAAAACACAGAGGACCACCCGGTTCGTTCTCGTCGCGCAGCGATGAGAGTGCTTGTTCGCCCAGGGTCGCGCTCGAGGGATCGTGATAAATCAGCGAGTCAGTCGCTTCATCGTAACCGACAACCGCCACGGCGTGGCCCATGTCACCGGCTTGATGGAAGCTCATGATCGAGGGAATGCCCGCGCGCAGCAAGGCAAGGTGGGTATCGCGTTCGGCAATGAAAGGATAAAAAAGCAGGTTGTTTTTTTTCGCCCAATCAGCGACGCGCCAACACTCGGTGCCGTCGTACGTGATTTCCTCGGCGATGGCGTCGTGATCAATAGCCACACCCAGCGTCTGCAAGCAGGCGGTGATTGAGCCGGGTACGCAGGTGTTGTGTTTTTGACGCGGCGTCGCGTGCGGGAGCAACAGGCGTTCGCCGTCGGGGCAGCGTTGGTAGGCCTCGGCGAGGTGATCGAAATAGGGAAAACGCGCCTTTTTGGCGAAGGTGATAAATCCTTCGCGATCCAGTTTGAGCTTGGCGAATTCCGCTTGCAGCGCGGCTTGAATGCGGGCGGTGTGTTTATCGGCGAGCGGAAAAAGCGCGTCGAAGCGGGCGAGGTGGGGGGTCAGTCGGGTGGCCGCCTCGGCGGCTTGTTCCGTGGGCATGCGTTCCATGCCGCGACATAATGTGAGCAGCGCCAGCAAGAGGGCGTGGCCGCTTTGGCCACCGTTGATGACAAAATCGAGCAGGTCTTGGGCGGCTTCGGCTTCGCGGTTACAACGACCGGCGACTTCGAGCATCAGCCGGAAGTTACTGGAATAGGCGGGCTCGCGGCGCCAGGCTTCCGTGGCATAGTGGCGGGCCTGCTCAATCTCATCTTGACTGAGAAAAATTTGACCACGGGTCATGGCAATGAGGGCCAAGTCCGGTGCCAAGGCCGCGGCCTGATCGAGCACCTGGTGGGCCCGCTCGAAGTCGCGAAAAAGGCTGTAGAGCCTAGCGTGGTTGGCCAACCAATGGGCGTCGAGCTCGGCCTTGCCACTGTTAAAATCGGGTGCTTTTTCGAAGTCCTGCAAAGATTTGAGATAGTCGACGCGTTTGCGGCTGTAGGCGTCGCGGAACAGGCGTACTTGCGCATTGTCCGGCGCGCGACGCTCCGCTTGGCGAAAAAGGACATGCGACAAACGCGCCCCGCCCACGCTCCAACTCACCCGCGCCCCCAGCACCTGCTCTTCGACGGTCAAGGCTTTGAACGCCTCCGGGTTTTGGTGAAATGGCTGGGCAAGCGACCACGCATCGAGAAAACGGCCTTGGGCAAACGAATCGTGTACGGTCTGGGCCAAAGGATGGCGGTAGGGTTGTAGCATGGCGGACATAAGGACTCCTCGCCGCCTCACTCGAGCACGACGACAAAATTCGACACTACCCTTATCGCGTGATTGGTAAAAAAATCCGCAGAAGTTTTTTTACCGTCGACCTACCCAGAGCCAAGTTACCGGGGTGTGTTGTTCCAGCCGAGCTTGCCTCGTTTATGGCAACCGATGCCACACCAGGAACCCCGTTTCCGCTATCGCTTCAGCTTACCGGAAAACCAGCCAAGGGCTTTGTTGAGTGAACCGCGTGAGTTGTTAAAATGCTGGTCGTAAAGATGATAGAGTACGCTTTTTTCTTCCTGGTCCGTTGCTTGCCACTGTTTCAACGCTGCTTTGAAATGGGTTTGGTCCACTTTTTCGGGGTTTTGAAACAGGGTGACGTACGGCTTCAAAACGCGGTACTTGTCGCCCAGTTCTTCGCGGTAGTTCTGCGCATGTGTCTGCCAAGTCGTTTGAAAGGCGTTGGTTTTTTCCATAGCGAGGTAGGCGATACACAGGGTATAGAAGGTGGCGGCAGCGCAGTTTGATTGGGCGTGGTGCGTCACAATGTATTCGCCGATGCGAGCAACTTGCTGCCAGTTGGCACCCTTTTCCCAACCGAAGCGCTCGAGCATCAGACGCATGTAGGCGACATCGGGGCTGTGCAAGTCGGGTTGTTGCCAATCTTCGGTCCAGGCAGCGACCCAATCCCAATGTTCGCCGTCGATGGCGAGCGAACAGGCTTTGCTGATCAAGGCGGGGCGGTTTTTCCAGTGGAAGTATTTGTTCGCCATCCATTCCGAAATTTCTTCATGTTCGCCGGCCTTTTGGAAAGCGTTGAGGCATTCGAGCAGGGCTAATTCAGGCCAGGTTGCCTTGATTTCGATCAAGTTTTCCAGCATGTGCAGGCAGATATCCAGCCACTTGTTGCCGTTGGCATAGATCGCCATGACCAGATAAACGTTGCTGTGATACTGCACGCCCGCGCCGGTTTCCTGTAACAGGCGGCTCGATAAGGTGTGGAGCAGCCCGCTTTCGCACAGGGCCTTAAAGACGGAATTCAAGAGTTCGCCGGAGATTTGGGGGCCGGTACCACAGGCGACCTCGCGCAGCCCACGCTGCACCGCGTTGAGATCTTGCAGGCCGACGGCAAGCAACAACCCATAGTGGCCGGTGATGGTTGGGTTGGATTCGAGTTGTTTGAGTTTGTGGTAGACGGTTTGGGCCTCTTGCCATGCCTGCTGATTGATGAGCCAGTTGAGGTAATCGCCGTGGAGCGAGGCTGTATGTGGATAGCTTTGGCAGAGACCTTCCCAAAAATCGACGATTTTGTGATGGGGAAAGCCGAGGACCGTCGCCAGACTGACACGTGAGCCGGCGAGGTCTTCGCGACAGGTCAACTCTTGGTCAAAAAAGAGGAGCAGGTCGTGGCCGAGCTCAAGGGCGTTGTCCTCCGCGATCCATTGAATGGCCAGGCCTCGGCCCCACGAGTTGTCAATGTCCCGTTCCAGGACTTTAACCAGTTTTTCCAATGCGGCCTGTTTGTCGCCGGAATGGCGCTCCAGCAGGGTTTCGGCAACCGCCAAATCGACCAAACCGCCGTGGAAACGTTTGCCGTTGCGCAGGATGGTCCGGGCTTTGGTGAATTGTCGGCTGTCCAGGTAGATGGCAAACAGTCGATAGGTGGCAGGCCAATCGCTAGGATCCCGTTCTAGAATGGTTTCCGAAACGGCGATCTTTTTGGCGTCGCTGATCTCCAGGGCGGCTAAATCGAAGGCGGCGGCTTGGAGACGGGCCACTTCGAGCGGGTCGTGGAGGTGGCGGTCGAGTTGGAAGGCCGCTTGGCGGATGGCTGCGACGTTGCCCACACTTTGCAGGTATTTGAAGCGTTGTCGATGCAGCGCCGCCGATTGCGGGAGGCGTTCGAGCGCTTTGGCGAGCAGCGCTTGCGCGTCTTGTTCGTAGCCCAAGCTGTTGAGCATTTGGCAGGTTCCCAACCATGCTTGTTCCTCGAATGGAAAAAGTCGGATGATCGTACTCAGCTCGCGTTTGGCCGCCTCGCGTTGGTTGATGCGCTGCAGATGGACGGCCATGTCAAAGCGCAGACCGAGGTCCGTGGGCGTGCGCGCGATCATCGTTTGGTACAAGCTGGTGATTTGATCCGGTTTTTGCGCTTGGCGATAGTATTCGACCAGTGATTGTGAAAAGCCTTTGTGTCGCGGAAAACGCTTAACCATTTCAGCCAATAAATTTTTGACCGTCGTCAGGGAGCGCAGGCCTTCGCCGCGTTCCATGTTGAGATCGATAAAAGCTTCAATGACATAGGGATCGTCGGGGCGTGCTGCGCGCCAGCGCGTGAGCAACGCATGGGCGGCTTTAAAGCCGAGCAGTTGGTCGACGGCGAACGCCGCCGTGCGCGCCAATTGAAAATCGTGGCGGCAGGCGGTGAAACAGCGCTCGAGAATGTCGATAAATTCCGGTCGTTTGATGCGATCGCGGCGCTGAAAAACCAGGATCAGCAGTTGCAGCGCTGTCTCATCGTCGGGATCGTCGCAGAGCAGGTCGGCCACCAGTGTGCCCGCGCCTTCCCAATCCTCGAGCACCACCAGCCATTGGGCTTTGAGCAGGCGCGTGTGCGGATGGAACGGGTCTTCGGACCAAGCCCTTGCCAGCGCGTCTTCCACCTGTTGCCGGCACAGGGCGCGCGCCTTTTTGTCCACCTGGTTAAAGCGATTGAGGTGTGCCGCGAGGTGCGCGCGTTGGCCCCAAGTATCGCGCGGGTGTCGCGTCAACCAAGCGTCCAAGGCGGCCAAATCATTGCTGTCGTTGTGTTGTAGATAAAAAAGGTGTAGGCGTTTGCTGTCGGGGTGCGCGCGGTGCCACTGTTCCGGCAATCGCTTGGCCGCTTCAGCGCCCTGCACGCGGTGCACAAAAGCCATCTTCATTTCGCGGGCGGTGAGGTCCTCCGGGTCGGCTTTGAGCCAGGCCTCCAGGTAAACCGCCGCCTCTTTGTATTGGCCGAGATGAAAAAAGCGATAGAACCCAGTGCGTTGTTTGAGTTCGCCACGGCAGTATTGCTGCGTTTTTTGCCACGCTTGTTCCGCACTTTGAATCAGCCCATGTTGCAAACAAAAGGTGGCTGCAAAAGCCCATAAATCGCCGTCCTGGCGACGTCGCATCAGCCCGCGTTTGAGCAGGTCCGCCGCGCGATCCGGTTCGCCGAACTGAGCTGTTAGGTTCACCGCGTTGATCCAACCTTCGCTACCGCCTGCTTGCTTACACCCTTTTTCGGCGCGCTCCGCCAACAGCTTCAGTGCTTGTTCGCGACGCCCCAATTTGCGCAGCAACCACACGTATTCATTGATGAAGTAGGGATTGGTGGGTTGCAGCGTGGTGGTTAAGCGGCTGAAAAAAGCAGCGGCTTCGAATGAACCGCGTCGGCTGAGTATGTTGACTTTAACCGCGAGCAACTCGGCGGCGGTTGGGTTGACGCTGAGTCCCAGGTTGAGGAAGTGTTCGGCGCGTGCCGAACTGCTGTGCGATTGGTAAAGCAGGTTGGCCAGTTCGGCAACCGCACCGGTACTCCACGGCGCTTTGACCACCACCGGCAGATCGGGTAGCGGCTCGCCTTCAACCACTGCTTCGAGCGCCCGTTCATAAGCGTCGGAATCGTGGTACCGCGCGCGAACGTCCAGGTACAGACGCGTGAGTGCCATCGATTGAGGCGCCTCACGCAAGGCTTCGATCACCACTTCCAGCGCCTTTGCCCAGTTGCCCTGCATGACCTCGCATTGGATGGCGACCAACGCGGCGAGTGGATCGTTGCCGTGGCGTTGTTGGAATTGAACGCCCCGTTTCCAGGTCTCGGTACTCGCCTGAGTTGACAGTGATTCCAGAAAACCCAGGAAATCGCCTGCGACCGCCGTGCGGTGCAGGTTCATGGCCTCAAGGCGCGCCTGCCATTGCGGCGGCGCCACCACAAAACACAGTGGCCCGTCCGGCGCGTTCTGTTCGAGCAGAGCCGTTAACGCGCGTTCACCCAGGCCGGCACAGGAGGGATCGTGGTAGATCAGTGAATCGGTTGCTTCGTCATAACCGACAATGGCGACGGCGTGACCCATGTTGCCCGGCTGATGGTAGGTCATCACCGCCGGCAGGCCGGCGCGCAGCAAGGCCAGATGGGTTGCGCGTTCTGAAATAAACGGATAAAAGAGCAGGTTTTTCCGGCGCGCCCAAGCGGCGACCCGCCAACATTGGGTCCCGTCATAAGTTATTTCGGCGGCGACGGCATCCTGGTCGATACTCATGCCCAGCGTCTGCAGACAGGCGGTAATGGAACCTGGCACACAGGTATTGTGTTTTTGGCGGGGCGTGGCGTGTGTGAGCAGCAGCCGTTCGCCGTTGGGGTGGCGCTGGTAGGCCTCAACCAAACGATGGTGATGGGGTAAACGCGCTTTTTTGGCGAGGTCGATGAAACCTTTGCGGTTGAGGGTGAGTTTGGCGAACTCGGCTTGCAGGGCCGCCTGTAGGCGGTCGGATGCTTTGTCGAGCAGCGGCATCAGCCGGGGAATGTGGACGCAATGGGGCTCAAGGCGGGCGGCGGCCGCGGCTGCTTGGTGCGGCGGCAAACGTTCCAAACCCCGGCACAGGGTCAGCAAGGCCAGGCACAGTGCGTGGCCGCTTTGCCCCCCTTTTAGGACGAAGTGAAGCAATGCCTGGGCGGCCTGCGGTTCCTGGTTGCGGCGGCTTGCCACCTCAAGGAAGAGGCGGTAATGACTGGGAAAAGCAGGCGACCGGCGCCACGCCGTTTGGGCCAACGGCCACGCTTTCTCAATGTCGTCCTGGTGTAGGTAGATTTGGCCGCGTGCCATGGCGAGTTGGGGTAAATCGGCGTGGATTTGCTCGGCTTGGTCAAGAACGGCGTGGGCGCGTTCGAAGTCGCGATAAATGCTGTAGAGCAGGGCGTTACCGGCCAACCATTGGGCGTCCACGGCCGCATCGCCGCTGTCCAGGTGGGGGCTCTCTTCAAAAGCCTGAAGTTGTTTGAGGTAGTCTACCCGTTTGCCACTGTAGGTTGCTTGGTACAGCCGCACTATCGGGTTTTTCGGGTCGCGTTGTTCCGCGCGGCGAAAGAGTGCGTGCGCTAAACGCATTCCGCCCAGGCTCCAACAGAGCCGCGCCGCCAGCACCTGTTCTTCACAAGTGAGCGTTTTGAGGACGGCGGCATTTTGGTGATGCGGTTGGGCTAAGGACCAGGCATCGAGGAAACGGCCCTGCTCTAATGCGCTGTGTACCGGTTGGGCGAGCGGGTGACGGTAGGGTTGAAGGGCGGCAGGCATAAAGGACTCCTCGCCGACGCGGGCCACGTCGGCCAAAAACAAGACATTACTCTTATCGCCGCATCCGGCAGAAAATCCGACAAAGTTTTTTTGCGACCTTCCCGGTGTTGAAAAAGAAGCCGCCGCATGTCACCTGCAACTTTTGGCGTGGCGGCGGCGCTTAACATTTGTGTGGCCCGTTCCTCCCTGTCGCTTCGCCTATCCCAAAGCGTGCCGCGCTTGGGTCGCGCCGCTTTCGGTCGTGTGCCGCGAAATTGGTTAAGGAATCGCCGCCAAAACGGTTATGATTGAGGTATCTCTCGTGAATGGAACTACCATGAGTATCTTTTCTCGACTAAAAGACATCGTCCGTGCCAACGTCCACGCGATTACCGATCAGCAGGGGATTCCCAATCCGTTCTCGCGCGGGCCCAAGCAGCCGGATCTCGATGACTTGAATTGGGACAGCGGGTCGACCGGTTTTCGCGATGCAGAACCGGCCCAACCGACGCGCGACCCCGAACTAGCCAAGCATTACGAGACGCTGGGGGTGGCCTACGGGGCCGACCTTAAAACGGTCAAAGCGGCCTGGTTGAAGCTGATTAAAGCCAACCATCCCGACCGATTCAGCGGCTCACCCGCGGCGGAAAGACAGGCCCAGGAAAAAACCCAGCGGTTTAACCAAGCCTTCTCCGCCTTGGAGAAGGCGCTCAAGTCTTAGGGTGTGTTTTTGAGAAAAGACGACTCCACGGACGCCGTTTCCGCTTAGACGGAAGGCGGGTCCCGTTTGCTCAGGGGCGGCGCGTTATGTGCGACCACCTCGGCGTTTTTCCCTAATAAAGGAGGCATTTCAATGTCGGAGCATTTTGAAAAGGTTCAGAATTACCTTTTGGAGCTGGGCATTAAGATCTTAAGTACCAACGTTGAAGAAGAACTTTTTGTCGTCGAAGATGAAGAAAACGGCATTTCCAATTTGATTGTCGACTGCGAGGCGCCGATTTTGGTGTTGGAGCAGGTGATTATGCCGACCCCGGCTAATCCCGGCGATTTGTACAAACGACTGCTGCAAATGAACGGCGAATTGGTGCACGGCGCCTATGCGTTGAGCGACGGCGCCCGTTTGGTGGTGTGGCGCGATACCTTGCAAATGGAAAACCTGGACCTCAACGAGCTGGAAGCATCCGTGCGAGCCCTGTCTTTGGCAATGGCCGAACACTGCACCGAACTGCTTACTTACGCTCGCGCTTAAATTCCAAACCGAGGGAGGATCAATCATGGTGTTCAAAAGACTTTTTAAGATTTTTCAAACGGAAGCCCACTCGGTGGTCGACAAGCTGGAAGATCCCATCAAAATGACCGAGCAGGGCATTCGCGATCTCAAAAACGATCTGCAACAGGCCATGACCAGCTTGGCGCAGGTCAAATCGTTGGCGTTGCGCCTGGAGCGCGAAGCCGGCGATAAACGCAAACTTTCCGCCGATTACGAACGCAAAGCCATGCTGTTGCTGCAAAAAGCTCAGGGCGGCGATTTGGATCCCGGCGAAGCCGACCGCTTGGCGACCGAGGCCTTGAGCCGCAAAGAAGACGCGTCCAACCAACTGACCCGTTTGGATGCCGATTACCAAGCGCAAAAGAAAATGGCCGACCAACTGCAAGCCAAAGTTGAAGAGTTGCGCAAAATGATTCAGCGCTACGAAAACGAGTTGGTCACGCTGAAAGCGCGCGCCAAAACGGCCGAGTCGATGAAGAAAATCAACAAGCAACTGTCGACGGTCGATTCTTCCGGCACCATTGCCATGCTTGAGAAAATGAAGCAAAAGGTCGACGAAGAGGAAACCTTGGCGCAAGCCTACGGCGAAGTCAGCGCCATCGGCAACGCCGGCGTCGACAACGAAATCGACAAAGCCTTGGGCCCCGGTCCAAGCCAACAGTCCGATTCCCTGCTGGAACTCAAACGGAAAATGGGTATGTTGGGCGACGGAAGCAGCAAACCGGAAGGCGGCGCATAAGTCGTTTTTCCCCGCAAACAAACAAAACCCCGCCCAAAATCGGCGGGGTTTTTTGTGTTCAGGGTGAAGCTTGGTGGGTTACTTTGCCGTTAGGGTCAGTGTGCCGGTTTTGCGTTCGCCGTTGCGACGGATTTCACTGTGGCTTCCTGAAAACGCACCTTCCTTGCACATGCCGCTGAAGGTAAAAGTGCGCCGTTTGTTTTCGTTTTTGACCTCGCCCGCAAGGTTGCCGTTTTGCAATGAACCTTTGGCTGTGCCCGAATACACGTGATCGACACCGTCGAATTTAAAGTAAAACGAGACCGTATATTCGCCATCGCCTTTAGGTGTGAACACGGCTTTGAGGTTGCCCGGTTCGTTGGGGATATGGCTCCACACATAGGAACCCTTTAAGGTCGTGGTGTTGGGTTCGCCGGCGCCGACAAATCCCATGAACAACAAAGCAATGGCTGCCGCCCATCTCATGATGTGCCTCCAAATTGGTTGCGGTGGTTGTGCGAAGGCCTCGTGGCCGTCGCCCCGCCGGTGGTGTTGGCCGTTGTGTGGTCCGCTCGCGTCGGTCAACGTAGCGACGCGCCTTCCCTGGACTTGACACAGCACAATGGGTTCGCCGGCTGGGAAAGGTTGCCGGCTGGGAATCGGCGGCTGCAGGCCCTGCCGATCCGGTTCGTTGAAAAAGCTTGTCCATGGTTTTACGTGGCCGGGTTGGGAAGGTTCTGGGCGGCGTTGGCTGTGATCACGGCCGCGCATGCCGAAAATCGCGTCCTTTGGCCCACACGCCGCTGCAAGCGCAAACGGGCCGGACCCCAAAAGCGGTGCTCGGCACGGCGAGGTTGTCCGGTTGGGCACTGCAACCGCTTGGCGGCAGGTCCGATCCGCCCAACGCAGCGGCCCTCTGTTTGGTTGTCAAAACCCCCGACGGGAAATGGGTGCGGCAAGTCAGCCGGCGGGTTTAAGGCGGGTGCCCCCTAAACAAAGAAAACCCCGCCGCTGTGGACGGGGTTTTTTGATGAACGTTCATTTGGGCCTTTATTTTGCGGCGAGCGTGAGGGTACCGGTTTTGGATTCTCCCTTTTCGCCAATCACGTGGTGTGTGCCCGAGAACGCACCTTCTTTGCACATGCCGGCAAAGGTGAAGGTGTGTTCTTTTTTCTCGTCTTTGACTTCGCCTGCTAATTTGCCGTTTTGCAAGGAGCCCTTGGCTGTACCCGAATAGACGTGGTCCACACCTTCGAACTTAAAGTAAAACGAAACACTGTATTCGCTGTCGCCCTTGGACGTGAAGACGGCTTTGAGGTCGCCCTCCTTGTCCGTGGAGCGGTTCCAAATGTAGGAACCGGTAAAAGTCGTGGTCGTGGGTTCGCCGGCGCTGACAAATCCCATGAACAACAGAGCAATAGCTGCCGCCCATCTCATGATGTGCCTCCAAATTGGTTGAGGTGGTTGTGCGAAGGCCCGGTGGCCGTCGCCCCGCCGGTATCGGTCGTAACGCGGGTCCGGTTGCATCGGTTAGGGTTCCGATACGCTTTGGCTGGACGCTGCACGGCGCTAAGGTCTCGTTGGCCGGGGGAAAAGGTTATTGGAAGGGAATCGGCGGCTGTAGGCGCTACCGATCCGGTTGATTCAGATAAGCTTGTCCATGGTTTTACGTTGGCGGTCTGGGAAGGTTTTGTGAGGAATCGGTGTGCTTCAAACGCGTGGATGCGGAAAAACGTCAACTGATTGGCCTCGATGCCGATAAAACAGCAAAAGGCTCCTACCGAAAAAACGAACGTCCTCGGGGCGATGCGGCCAAAAATCTGGATTGGAACAGCCTGCCGGCGGGCGGAACCCGCCTGACGCAAAGGGCGCAGCCGCCGGAAACCTTGGCGCCGATGATCCCAGGCACGCGGTTTTTGCGGCAACCAGTAGCGTATCCGGGTGTAGCATCCATGGAACTCAATCAGATCACTTTATTAACGGCGGCCGGCGCGGTGGGTTTCGCCTTGGTCCTTTACGCCTTTGTGAAGTTGGCGAGCGTGAAGGCCATCCTGCAACGCGAGCTGAGCGCGCGGGAACGGTTGCAAGATGAACTCAAAGCGGTGCTGGCCCAGCAAGCCGCCGCTGCAGCCGAACGGCGCGCCATGGACGAAGCTGCGCTGCTGACCCCGCAAGGCGATGATTTCGACGACGATGACGAGGATCTGCCGACCGTGCAAGTTTCGGCCGAAGCGGCCGCCTTCATGGCCCTCAACCAACGTCACCAACAGACCAAAAACGAGTTGTACCGCCTGCGTATTCGCCTCGAAAAACAATCGCTTGAGAGCCATCGCGCCAAGGACAGTTTTTTGGCGCACATGAGTCACGAGATGCGCACACCGCTGAACATCATCCTCGGTTACAGTGACCTGTTGACCGACCGCGCTTCCTGCGACGGTTTGGAGGACATGCTCCCCGACGTCGAGAAAATTCGTCTGGCCGGTACGGAACTTCTTGAAAAGATTAATCATGTTTTGGAATTGTCGAAAATTCGCGCCGGTCGCGTGGCCACTCACTACGACCTTTTCGACCTGAGCGATTTGGTGGAAGAACTGGCGCAAACCTTTGCACCGACCTTTGAAGAGCGCGGCAACCAGTTTGTCGTAGCGGTGCCCGAGGGTGCCGAACGCATGGAGATCGACTTGGGCAAGTTGCACCGCGTGCTCGAGCGCCTGCTGATCAATGCCAACCGTTTCACCAAAGCAGGGACGATTGCCCTGGAAGTGACCACTGAAGATGTTCACGGTTTGCCCTGGATCCATTTTGCCGTGCGCGACAATGGCTGCGGTATTGATCGGAAAAAGTTGGATTTACTGTTTAAAGGCGTGCTTTCCTCCAAAACGACAATTTTGTCGGAGCGCGAGGAAGGTGGGCTTGGATTGGCGCTGTGTCAAAGCTTGGCGGTTTTGCTGGGTGGGCACCTGATCGTTGAGAGCACCGTTGACGTGGGGACCAATGCCGTGTTGAGCGTGCCCGCCTTGCGCGCCGACGGTACGCCAACCGCCGGTGGTGAGACCACTTACGAAGTCTTGGTGGTTTGCGACAACGAAGAACGGCGCCGTGCCTTAATTGAAGAATCGCCGACGCCGATGTTGGACCGTCAAGCCGTCGCGCCCCGTGAAATCACCGAACAAATTCTCAGAAAAACCAGTGCCACCCTTGTGCTCATTGACGTTATGATGGAGCTATCGGTTGCGAGTCCGGTTTTTCTGCAACTTCGAGAACAGGCTGAAAGAAAAGGTTTTCACGTCATGATGATCTCGATGTTTGACTTCATTGGAGAATCGCTCGCGCTGGGTGTGCTCGGTTACTTGGTGAAACCCGTTGCCGAGGCGCGCTTGCATCAGATCTTATCGGCCCTGTTCCAGGAAACTCGCGAGCCGCAAATTCTCGTGGTGAGTGCCGACAGCGATCTTTTGCAAAACCTAAACGACGTTTTGGTGGCGCAGCAACGACGCACCGAGGCCGTGCAACGCGGCAGTGACGCCTTGCGTTACCTTGCCGAACACCAACCCCATTTGCTCATCATTGATTTAGCGCTCTCCGATATGGATGGGTATAGCTTGCTCGAAAATATTCACCAAAACGGGTTATCCCACGCACCGGTTATCTTTTTGAGTGCCGGGTTACCCGGCTCGGAAACCGCGCTCGAAGCCCGCTCGCGCATCAGTCATTTCACCTACTTCGAAGAACCCTTTTCAACCGACTTCAAAAAACACCTACAAAAACAAATGCTGCTGGCGATTGATCAAAACCAATAACACCAAGAACCTGGCTCTAGAGGAGACATGTCGATGAAAACCATCCTGCTTGTGGAAGACCACGAAATGAACCGCGACATGCTTTCACGTCGCTTGCGTCGCAAAGGGTTCACCGTGGAAGAAGCGGTTGATGGTCTGCAAGCCCTGGAAAAAATTAACCAGCTCAAACCCGATATTGTGTTGATGGACATGAGTTTGCCGCGCATGGACGGCTGGGAAGCGACCAAACGCATTAAGGCTCAGCCTGATACGGCTCATATTCCGGTGATCGGCCTGTCGGCCCACGCCATGAGTGGCGACCGCCAGAAGGGCCTTAACGCGGGCTGCGACGATTACGATACCAAGCCCATTGATTTCAAGCGCTTGCTGGAAAAGATCAACAACCTGCTGGCACGCGACGAAAACTAATCGCCGCAAGGTGCCGCCGTGGCACTGCTGTTTTCGCCCTTATTCGAACCAGCGTTTGTTCTCGCGGAGCATTTGTTCCATGCCGCTCGCATCGCGCGGCGGACTGAACAGGTAGCCCTGTAATTCGTCGCAGGTCAGGGAACGCAGGAATCCCAGGTGATCCTCGGTTTCGACGCCTTCGGCGATGACTTTCATGCGCAGGTTGTGGGCCATGCCGATGATGGCGCTGCAAATCGAAGCGTCGTCTTGGTCCGAGGTGATGTGGGTGACAAATGACCGATCAATTTTGAGTGAGTCGAGCGGGAAGCGTTTCAAATAAGCCAGGGACGAATAACCCGTCCCGAAATCGTCGACCGAAAGTTGAACACCCAGGTTGTGCAAGCCCTCGAGTTGTTTGATGGTGGCTTCCACGTTTTCCATTAACAGGCTTTCGGTGAGCTCCAAATCCAAGCGGTTGGGCGGAAGGCCGGTTTTCTCGAGCACGCGCCGCACCAAGGCGACAATATCGTAATCTTTGAACTGGCGTGAGGAGAGGTTGACCGCAATGCGAATCGGCGGGAGGCCCATCTCGTGCCAGGCCTGGTTTTGGGCACAGGCCTGTTCCAGAACCCACTCGCCAATCGGTAGAATGAGCAGCGTCTCTTCAGCCAGGGGAATAAAGCGGAACGGCGGCATTTTGCCGTATTCGCGACTGTGCCAGCGCACCAGCGCTTCGGCGCCGATTATACGGCCGCTTTCGCTTTCAATTTGGGGCTGATACTCCAAGTAAAGCTCGTTGCGCTCAATGGCTTTGCGCAGTTCGGCTTCCATTTTGAGTTCGCTGATCAGCGATTCGCTCATGGAGTTTTGATAGAAGTGGATTGAGTTTTTGCCGTGCAGCTTGGCCTGGTCGAGGGCCGTGTGGGCGCGGCGTAAAGTATCCTCGCCGGTGAGATCGGGGCCGCCGAGCACGATACCGACACCGCTGGTAATGTGTAATTCATGGTCGTCGAGGACAAAGGGGCGCGCCAACTGCTGGCGGATTTTGTCGGCAAAAGGTTTGGCCGCTGAGACGCCCGCCAGCGGTTCGACCAAGATGGCGAACTCATCGCTGCCCAAACGCGACAGCGTGTAACCGGGAACCAGCAGGCTCTCCAAGCGGCGTGCAAACAATTGCAAAATTTGGTCGCCTTGTTGGTGGCCGAGGCTTTCGTTGACGACGCGGAAGCGATCAATGCCCACGCAAAAAACGGCGAAAAGATGGTCGCTATTGAGCTGGCAGCGTTTAACGGCGGTGTTGAGTTGTTCGATGAATTGGCCGCGCCCGGGCAAGGCCGTCAAGCCGTCGTGATCGCTGTGACCGCCTGCGTCGCTCATCCAACCAGCCATGCGGTAGGGATTGCCGTTGGGGTCAAACAAGGCCATGCCGCGACACAAGACCCAGCGGTACTCGCCCGAGACATGGCTGATGCGGAACTCACACGAGAGTCGTTCGGTTTCGCGGTTGAGGTGTTGCTGAATTTGTTTGTGGAGCCGGGGCAAATCGTCGTCGTGGACGCGGTCGAACCAGGCCTCGAGTTGGTTGCCCAGCGCGACATCGGCCATGCCCAGCATCGCTTTCCACTGTTCCGAATAGTAAATCGTTTTTTCGCGTAGATCCCAATCCCACAGGCCGTCCTCGGAACCGCGTAAAGCCAGCGCCAGTCGCTCTTCTGAATGGTTGCGGGCCACCTCGGCCTCGCGCCGCGCCAGTAGGTTGCGGATGCGGGCTTGAACAATGGCAAAGTCGACCGGTTTGGTGACGTAGTCGTCGGCACCCAAGGTGAGTGCCTTGACCACGTCTTTGCTGCTGTCCTTGGCCGTGACCATGATGATCATGATTTCCGTGCCCCAGCGTTCGCGGACCCGCGTGACCACCTCGAAACCGTCCAGGTCCGGCATCATAATGTCGAGCAGGATTAGGTCGATCGGTGTTGTTTCCAAGCAGCGCAGGCACGCCAAACCGCCGTCGGCTTGCTCGGTTTGGTAACCGAGTGTGGTTAGCCGGCGGATGAGAAGATCGCGATTGAGTTCGTAGTCGTCAACGACGAGAAGACGGTACTGATGTGGGTCCAAAGGAAACCCCTTACACCTCGGATTTGGTTAGGCTCAGGGTGGTTGGTTCACTGGGGGCGCTGTCCAGATGGGCGGCGCCGGAGCGGCGCGACGGTGTGTCGCGGCCGTAAATCAATTTGTGGATGCCGTGTTTCAGAGAACGATCAGCCAAAGCGCGTTCTTGGAAGGATTTCGATTCAATCATAAATAACTCCTTATCAAAACGGTGCGTGGTGTGCCGACGAAATGTCGTTTGGGGACCTCATTGCGTGCGTTTCGCCGCCGTACGTGGGGATCGGCGACGCCATAACGCCGTACAGGCGTGTCAACCACAACCCAACCTCCCTGTTTGCATCGCGCGGCGGTCGTTAAAACCACCGAAGCCTTTGTCCAACAGGGGGTCGCACCGAACCGGGGATTTCGCTTTTTCATGAATCTTCCTCCCGACGTGGCTTGTTCAAGGGAACGGAGGCGAACAGAGGTAAGTCGAAAATTGCGTCGGTGCGTAACTTTTTGTGGGCTTTTGGGTATCTGAAAACTTTATCGGTAGCCGCTGTGAAAAAATTAAGAGCGAGCGGCAAATCTCGTTGGATTTCCAAGATTATCAGGTAAACAGCCGGTTTCACGAGGGGTTACCGCTGTGGTTCCCGCCTTGCGAGCGCGATGGCTCGCATTGGCGCGCCGCCGCTCTGTTCTGCTTGCCTCCAGACTGCACAACCGCTAAGCTGAGCGCTTGTTTCACCGCGTGTTGACCGACTGGATCAACCCATTACTTATTGTTGCAGGAGCTTGCCATGACCGCTTTACTCGAAACCGTTGAGGTCGAATCTGGGAAAAACATCGATGCCGCCGTGATCTTTTTGCACGGCCTCGGCGCCGACGGCCACGATTTTGAGCCGGTGGTGCCCGAGCTTGGTTTGGGTGAGCTTGGTGTGCGTTTTGTGTTTCCACACGCGCCCGTACGGCCCGTGACCCTCAACGGCGGCATGGCGATGCGCGCTTGGTACGACATCCTCAGCCTCGACCGCAACGGCCTGCAGGACGAAGCCGGCATTCGCGCGTCCGAGGCGCAGGTTCGCGCGCTGATCGCCCGTGAAATCGAGCGCGGCGTGAAGCCGGAACGTCTGGTTCTGGCCGGTTTCTCGCAAGGTGGCGCGATTGCGTTGCACACCTTCCTGCGCACGCCTCAGAAAATCGCCGGCGTGATGGCGTTGTCGACCTATTTACCGCTGCACAACAAACTCGCCGACGAAATGGAAGCCGCCAACCAGTCATCGCCCGTTTTTATGGCGCACGGCTCGTTCGACCCCGTGTTGCCGATCAACTTGGGTCAAGCTTCACACGGCTGGCTCGAAGAAGCCGGCTTTTCGGTGGAATGGCACACCTATCCCATGCCGCACAGCGTTTGTCCCGAGGAAATTAGCCACATGGGTGCCTGGTTCCGCAAAGTCCTCGGTTAAAGCCTGTTTTCCTGCGCGGTCGGCATGCCGCCGCGCCGCGCACCGGCGCCGATCGCGCGGTACATGCCGCGAAAGCTTTCCGGTAAAGGTCGGCTATTGGGGACATTGAGCCACAATCGCAGCAGCAAACGCCGTTGCTCGGGATCCTCGTGGTCGGTAAAGGCATCACGGCGATGGAACACCACAAAGTTATTAACGAACAACAAATCACCTGGCTCCTGGCGAAATCGCACGTGCAGGGCTGGATCTTCGGCCAGGGCGTCCAGGTAATCGAGCGCTTCGATTTGCCGCGCCGTCAGCGGCGGCGTCACACCGCTGTCATGCGCTCGTTCGATCAGGACACGCAAGACATTGGCGGTGAACACACCGTCGTGTAACGCGAAGATCGGCTGCGTGATGTAGGGTTCGGGATTGGCGGTGTCGACCGTGTGGCGCAGGTAATAAAAAGGTTGTTCGAGCACGGCCGCCAGGTCTGGGCGCGTGGCCTGGATCTCGCGATAGAGTAGGCGTGAGTCGACCAGCAAGTTGTCACCACCGGAGGCCGCCGCGCGCACGCACAGGAAGGCGATCACGTCGCAGCGATCCGTATGGAAGCGCAGCCGTTTGTTGCTGTTGGGTCCGCGCATTTTGGGGTCGTTGCTGCCGAAACCGGCATCGCTGACGTGGAACAGCCGGCGGCCGTCGGCGCTTTGTGGCAGCGGCGAGCCAATGTAGGCAGCCATGCCCCAAAAGAGGCGTTCCAATTCGTCCAGGCTGTAACGCGTCACCGGCAAGCCACGCAGGCGCACCGCACCGGAACCCTGTTCCAAATCGCGCTGCATTTGCGCGAGGCGGGTGCCGAAGTGCGTCAGCGGAAACTGCGCTTGCGTGATGTCGGACAAGGGGACCGCACTGCTTTTAACGCGGGCGAGGGCGGCGTCGAGTTCGTCGCAATCGCGGCGCGTCAACTGATAAAGGAAATCGGGGCGTTGCAAAAGTTCGTCGCCGCGCCAAGTGCCTGGCTGTTCGTTCATGGCCGCTGCTCCTCGCCAAAAGTGGCGACCCGTCCAGTCTACCACTCAGCCTTCGCTTGCCAAGCCTTGGGGTGACCCTGATTCAGCCGGCGCCGACTGGGAGCATGGCGGCTGAGGCGGCGGCGAGGGCGGCGAAGCGGCGGTTGCGGCCCGGACGTGGTGCCTTGGTTGCGTTTACCGCCGGGTCACGGGCGACCTCGCCGATGATCAGCAGCGCCGGCGAGACGGCGTTGCCGGCGGCTTCCGGCAGCGTCGACAGGTCGGCGCGGATGACGCGTGCGTGCGGGCTGGTGCCTTGGCAAATTAAGGCGACCGCCAGTGTTGGTGGGGCGCCTTCCATCATGAGGTCGCGGCACAACGCCTCCAAACGCCACAGACCCATGTAGACGACCAAGGTTTGGTTCGGGCGCAGCAGGCCACGCCAGGGCGGTGGTGCGTTTTGGTCGGCACGCGTCGCGCTGATGAACTGGACGCCGTGGGCGTGGCGGCGGTCGGTCAGACAAATGCCCGCCTGGGCGGCGCAGCCGAGGGCGGCGGTGACGCCAGGCACAACTTCGAACGGAATACCCGCCACACGCAAGGCGCCGATTTCTTCGGCGGCACGGCCGAACATCATGGGATCGCCGCCTTTGAGGCGGACAACGCGTTTACCGCGTTTGGCTAGGTCGACCAGCAGTTCGCAAATCGCTTCTTGTTGCATGCGTGCTTTGCCACGTGTTTTGCCGACGTGGATCCAAGCCGCACTGTCCGGCACCATTGCGAGCAGGTCCGGCGAGATCAGTTGATCGAACAAGACGACCTCGGCTTGCTGGAGTAAGTCCTTTGCTTTTAGTGTTAAGAGGTTGGGGTCGCCAGGTCCGGCGCCGACCAGCGCGACGCTGCCGATGCCGTGCGTTACCGTCTTTTGACTTACTTGGGCGATGGGTTCGGCCAAGGCGACGGGGATCGCCAGCAGCTCGCCCCATTGCACGACGCGGGTCCGCAGGGGCGCTTGGTCGGTACACAGCAGAATCAACGACGCGCCCTCGAGACAGCCGATGTGGGGTTCGGCTTCGATGTGGGTGACCGCCGTTTCGTCCCGCCAGGTTTCGCTGTGGCGTGGTGAGACCCAGGTGACACGTGCGCCCGCGACCAAAAGCCGCGCGATTTCGCGGTCGACGGCGGTACCGTCGCCGATGACGACGACCTTGCGACGTTCCAACAATATTTTTACTGAATAACCACAGTCCATGGGAGCCTCCTTGGGCGTTGTCGTCGCCGCTAAACCGGCGCACCGGCCAGCAGTTGTTTGCGCTCATCAAGGGCGAGCCGGTCCTTGAGAAACAGTGCTTCGATCCATTGGCGTGAGGGTAACGGACGTTGGCGCGCGGCGAAAACACAGGCTGCTAAGCGGCCTGCGGTCAAATAAGCGGCGCGGAAACCGCCCTCGCCCGCATCGCGAAAGACGAGCCATTCACCGTCGTCGCCGGCGACTTTGGCCTGCGGCCACAGCGATTGGAACCAGGCCAGGCCGTCGTCGAGTGTTTCGCGCACGGCGAACTCGTAGCGCACAAAACCAGGGCGGGGGATGCGCACCCAGTAGAGCGGATCATTGGCGGCCAAATCCTCGCGCGCGAAAACAAAACCGTAGGCACCACAGGCGAGGGGGCGCAGGCGAACCGGGGTGGCTTTGAACTCCGGCTGACCCGACAAGGGATCGCACACGGCGCTGACGGCGAGGTTGGCTTTGGCATTGGCGGCGAAACAACTGGTCCAGTGGAAGGGGGCGAAAACGGTGCCTGGCCGCTGCTCGTCGCTAATTTCGACGCGGGCATTGAATTCGCCGGCAAGTCCAATGACCGTGACCAAGCCCGATGGGTGATCCGCGAGGCCGGCGGCGGACGCGTCGTCGGGATGGACGGCGACGCAGGGCTCCTCGTCGCGGCGGCGCAGCGCAGCCAAGTCGCCGGTACGGCTCATGGTGTGCCATTGATCGGGTACCCGGCCGGTTAGGAGTTGTAGCGGAAACACCAAATCGGGCGTTTGGGCGGGCAGGCGCGGACTGACGGCGATCATGACGGCCTTGCCGTCGCGGTGGAAGAAATGCCCATCGTCGAAGAAGCGCGCGCGACCCCGCGGGTACTGGGCGTTGACCGGCCACTGGATTGGGCGCAGGCGATGGTAGTCGCGATCGCTGATGTCGGCGAGGGCGGAGATGTCGAAATCGCGGCGGCCGTGGTTGTTGAGGCCGGACAAGGCGGCGTGTTCGCGGAAGATCTGCGCCGGGTTGCGGTAGTCGAAGGCGTCGTGCCAACCCATGGCGCGCGCCACGGCGGCAAAGGCCCACCAGTCGGGTTTGGCTTCGCCTGGTGCCGCTTGCAGCGCCCGCTGGCGCGAAATGCGCCGCTCCGAGTTGGTGACCGTGCCCGACTTTTCGCCCCAGGTCGCTGCCGGTAGCAGCACGTCGGCGAAAGCGGCGGTTTCGGTGTCGGCCATGCACTCTGAAACGACGAGCAGGTCGCAGGCGGCGAGGGCGCGCCGCACCAAGGCGCTGTCGGGCATGCTGACGGCGGGGTTGGTGCAGGCAATCCACAGCGCTTTGACCTTGCCGGCGGCGACGGCTTCGAACAGTTCGACGGCCTTGAGGCCCGGTTTCGGTGCGAGTTGGGGCGCTTGCCAAAAGTCGGCCAGCATGGCGCGTTGGGCGGCGTCTTGGAAGTCGAGGTGGGCCGCCAGTTGGTTGGCGAGCCCGCCCACTTCGCGTCCGCCCATCGCGTTGCCTTGTCCTGTCAGCGAAAAGGGGCCGGCCCCCGGTTTCCCAATCCGACCAGTGGCCAAGTGGCAATTGAGAATGGCGTTGACCTTATCCGAACCGGAACTGCTTTGGTTAATGCCTTGCGAATACAGGGTGACGACGCGTGGGGTGCGGGCAAAGCGTTCGAAAAAAGCAGCGGTTTCAGCCGTGCTCAAACCGCAGGCTGCGGCGGTTTGCGTCAGCGTAAGGGCGCTGACAGCGGTGGTGGCGGCGCCAAAACCCTGAACGTGTTGTTCTAAAAAGGCCAAATCCAGGCAGGCGGCGCGGTTGAGATGGTGCAGCAGACCACCGAACAAAAAACCGTCGGCGCCGGCTTTGAGTGCGAGGTGTTGGTCGGCGGCCTGGGCGGTTTGCGAGGCGCGTGGGTCGATGACAATCAGGTGTGGTGCGCCGGTGCGTTGTTTGCGTTCCATGATTCGTTGGAAAAGGACCGGATGGCAGACGGCGGTGTTGGAACCGGCGATGACGATTAGATCGGCCAAATCCAAGTCTTCGTAGCAGCCTGGCACGGTGTCGGCACCGAAGGCGCGCGTGTGGCCGACCACCGTTGACGCCATACACAGACGCGAGTTGGTGTCGATGTTGGCCGAACCGATGAAACCCTTCATCAGCTTGTTGGCTACGTAATAATCCTCGGTGAGGAATTGACCCGACACATAGAAGGCGGTTGCGTCCGGGCCGTGTTTGTCGATGACGGCTTGGAAGCCGCCGGCGATGTGGTTAATTGCCTTGGACCAGGACACGCGGTGACGGTGCAGCATCGGGTACAGCAGTCGTTTTTGCGGGTGCAAGGTCTGCATGAGGGTGGCGCCTTTGGCACAGAAGCGGCCGTGGTTGGCGGGGTGATCGGGATCGGCCTGTAACCCTTGCTCGGGGTCGACCACCAGCCCACAGCCGACGCCGCAGTAGGCGCACACGGTAGCAATCGGTTTCATACGCGGCACGCTGTAGCGACGGCCGGCGCGGGCTGGGCGGTGGTGTCGAGCCAAACGGTATCGTCGCGCAGGGCAACAGCGAACCGTTTGACGCAGCCCTCATCGGGATATACGGCCTGGCCGCTGCGCAGCTCAAACACCATTTGGTGAAGCGGACAGGTGACTTGGTCGCCGTGGACCAAACCTTCCGAAAGCGGACCGTTGCGATGAGGGCAACGGTCTTCCAAGGCGAAAATCTCGTCGTTGCTGGTGCGGAACAAGGCGATGCGGTGGGTCTCCGTGTGCAGCACGCGAGCGGCGCGAACGGGAATGTCGTCTAACTTGGCAACGGCGATCCAGGTCGCCTCACCGGGGGATGGCAATAACATGGGCGCTCCTTGGGGGCGAATCAGACCGGAAAGGGGACCGGCGCTTTGAGGTCGGTAAAACGTTGTGGCTGTTTGGCGGGTAAACCGGCGTCGCGTGACCAGGGATCCTCGTGAGCGCGCACTTGGGCCTTGTCGAAACGTGCCGCCAAGCGGTCGCGTTCGGCCGCGTCCTCGATGACTTGGCTTTTGGCGTGGGCCAAGCCAACGCGTTCCAGCCAGGCGGCCGTGCGTTCGCCGTAGTAGGCGTCCTCGCGGTAGAGCTGCAAAAAGGCGCGCACGATCAGCGAGGCTTCGTCGGCGCTTTTGACCTTGGTCAGCAGTTCGGTGACGCGGACCTTGGTGCCGCCGTTGCCGCCGATGTGGATTTCCCAGCCGGATTCGACCGCGATGACGCCGATATCCTTGATGGTGGCTTCGGCGCAGTTGCGCGGGCAGCCGGAGACGGCCAGTTTGACCTTGTGCGGTGTCCATGAACCCCAGAGTTCCTCCTCTAGGCGAATACCGAGTGCGGTGGAGTCACCGACGCCGAAGCGGCACCACTCGGCGCCGACGCAGGTTTTGACGGTACGCACCGCTTTACCGTAGGCGTGACCCGAAACCATGCCGGCGGCGTTGAGGTCGGCCCACACGTCGGGCAGGTCGGCCTTCTGTACACCGAGTAAGTCGATGCGTTGGCCGCCGGTGACTTTGACGGCGGGAATCGCGAACTTATCGACGACGTCGGCGATGGCGCGCAACTGGTCGGCACTGGTCATGCCGCCGAACATGCGCGGTACCACCGAAAAGGTGCCGTCCTTTTGGATGTTGGCGTGGACGCGTTCGTTGACGAAACGGGCGTCGCCGTCGTCGACGTAGTCGGCGGGAGCGGCGCACAAGAGGTAGTAATTGAGCGCGGGCCGACACTTGGCACAACCCTCGGCATTGCGCCACTGTAAGGCCGCCATCACTTGGTTAATCGTCAGGCCGGCGTTTTCGCGGATAAAGGCACGCACGGCGGCGTGGTCGTGATCGCTGCAGCCGCAAACGGTGTGGGTTTTGCGCGGCGGCGCGGCTTGTGGTCCGAGTGCGCTTGCCAACAGTTGTTCGACGAGCGGGGTGCAACCACCGCACGAGGCCGAGGCTTTGGTGTGGGCGCGCACACCGGCGAGGTCGGTTAACCCTTTGGTGGCAATGCTGTTGAGGATCGCGCCCTTGCAGACGCCGTTACAGCCGCAGATCTCGGCGTCATCGGGTAAGGCGGCCACCGCCCCGCCCGCGACATCTGCGCCACCGTCGACGAAACTCGCGCCGAAAATGAGTTGGTCGCGGATGGATTCAATCGATTCACCGGCGGCGAACTTGGCGAAGTACCAGGCGGCGTCGAAGGCATCGCCGTAAAGCAAAACACCGACAATGCGGTGGTTGTTGATGATTAGCTTCTTGTAGACGCCGAGCGTGGCGTCGGTCAGCGAGATAACCTCGTCGTCGGCCTCGGGTTGGACGCGGCCGGTCGAGAACAAGTCAACACCGGACACTTTGAGTCGGGCCGAAACCAGCGAGCCCGCGTAACCGGCGGGCGTTTGGGTGGGTGAGGCGGTCAAGTGAGCGGCGCAGGCGGTGGCCATCTCAAACAGCGGCGCGACCAAACCGTAACAGCGGCCGCGGTGCTCGGCACACTCGCCAACCGCGTACACGGCCGGGTCACTGGTGCGCATGTGATCGTCGACGCGAATGCCGCGCCCGTGGTCGAGTGTCGCCGTCTTGGCCAGGTCGATGACCGGTCGAATGCCGACCGCCACCACCACCAAGTCGCAACGAATGCGGCGGCCGTGTGCCAGTTGGATGGCGGCCACCCGCCCGCTGGGTTCGTCCTTCACGTACGCACAGGTGCGCGCCTCCATCTCGAATTGAATGCCACGCTGTTCCAACACACTGCGAAGCATGGCGCCGGCTTGCGCGTCCAGTTGTTGTTCCATCAGGGTGTCGCAGAGATGCACGACGGTGACGGCGAGGCCACGTCGCCGCAGTCCGGCGGCGGCTTCTAAGCCGAGCAGGCCGCCGCCAATGACGACGGCGTGTTCGGCGTACTGGGCTTCATCGGCCAAGGCGGCCACATCGTCCAAGTCGCGAAAGCCATAAATGCCAGGCAAGTCTTGATTGGGGAGCGGCAGCATGAACGGGCGCGAGCCCGTGGCCAGAATCAAGCGGTCGTAGGGGAAACGGCGACCGTCAGCGCTGGTGACGATTTTGGCGTGGCGATCCACCGCCACAATGCGGGTGCCCTTGTAGTGGGTGACCCCGCGTTCTTCAAACCAAGCGTCGTCGTGGGTGGTAATGGCACTGGGTGCTTTTTCTTCAGCCAGCACCGGCGAGAGCAAGATACGGTTATAGGGGGCGTGGCGTTCGGCGCCGAAAACCGTAATCTGATATCGGGTCGGGGCGCGTTTAAGGACTTCTTCGACACAGCGCATACCCGCCGGGCCGTTGCCAATCAGCAGCAATTGTTCTTTCATCGATAGACCTCGTGTCGTCGCGAAGGCGCTATGCCGAGAAACCCATAGGGAAGCAGGGGTTTAGCAGAGGGCATAACGCGAGAAGGCGCGCTAGGGTGAGCAGATCCCGCTGGGAAAAACGTGCAGGAACGAGGACGGGGATCGTTGTGCGCCATGGGGCAAAAGCTGTGCCGCTTTGTCGGGGTGTTGCGTTAAGTGTCATATTATCAGTAGTTTGCATTGTGTGGGGCGGGCTGGGAGTGGTGCCCGAGGGATCGGGAGTTATGCCGCAATCCGACAAAAATGTGGTTTTCCCGTCTGGATGCGACATTTATGTCGGAGTATTTATTTTTATGTCTGATTATTCGGTTTTATTCGGTGATGATCGCGAAAAAATGCACTCGATCCATCTTCGTGCCTGATAATCTTCTTTCCCGCCGGTGATCCTCGACTGGGTCAATTGCGCGCGTCGCCTTACCAAAAGGTAGGAAATTGCCCGAATCACTCGTCGCCGATGCGGGCGTGGCTGTGTCGGGGGTCTGAAAGCTGTCACTTGCGATTTTGCTGCCGGCGTGTATCACTCAAAACAACAGTAGTTTAAAGAAGACGGGTGTTTTTCAAATCGCCATCTGGCACGGCCGTTGCCTTACCGGATCCTGACCTTTCCGTCGCCTGATGTTTCTTGTTCTTGGCACCAATGCCGGATGCAAATGGTGGTTACGACCGCTCTTTGCCGGCAAGTAACGCCGCCGCATACGGTGCACACATACCTGTTGAAGACACCCCGTTTCCTTTCATGAGGATTGGGCACCGTGGTGGGGCGCTTCAACGAAAGAGCCCGGTCGATGTTTGACGACCGACACTGTGCCTTACGCCTTTTGTGCCGCCCCGTGCGGCACATGGAACCGGGAGGTTGTTTTCCCGGAGGATTTACATGGAGATACCCGGACAAGCCGTTAGGATCCGCCTGACGGACGTTCAAAGCGTGCCAATGCGCACGTTTCACGTTACTTGGATTTCGTTTTTCACCTGCTTTTTTGCCTGGTTCGCCATTGCGCCCTTGATGCCGATTGTGCGCGATGAGTTTCACTTAACCCGCCAACAAGTCGGCAACACCATCATCGCCTCGGTCGCCGCCACCATTTTCGTGCGTTTGCTGCTGGGCCGTTTATGCGATCGCTTCGGGCCGCGACGTCTTTACACCGGCCTGATGTTGTTGGGGGCGGTGGCTGTGATGGGGATCGGTCTTTCCACCGGTTACCTCAGTTTTTTGATCTTTCGGCTGGTGATCGGCGGCATCGGCGCGTCATTCGTGCTGACGCAATACCACACCAGCATTATGTTTGCGCCGAATGTGGTCGGCACCGCCAACGCCACCACCGCCGGCTGGGGCAATCTGGGCGGTGGGGTGACGCAAATGGTCATGCCGCTGATCTTTGCGGGCGTGATGATGTTGGGATTCAGCGAAGCCTTGAGTTGGCGCCTGGCCATGCTGGTGCCTGGCTTGATGCTGGTTGGGTGCGCGTATGCCTACTGGAACTGGACCCAGGATGCGCCGACTGAGGCGGCCGAAGACGTTGCGGACAGCGCCGTCTACGAAAATCAAAGCGGCCGTTTTCGCGAAGCGATTCGCGATTGGCGCGTGTGGTTGTTGTTTCTGTTTTACGGCGGCTGTTTTGGGATTGAGTTAACCGTCAACAACGTGGCCGCGCTGTACTACACCGACCGTTTTGGATTGAGCCTGACCAGTGCCGGCCTGATTGCCGGGCTGTTTGGCGCCACCAACCTGTTTGCACGCAGTTGTGGTGGTTGGCTGGCGGATAAGTCGGCGATTCGCTTCGGCATTCGCGGGCGTGTCTGGTTTTTGACCGTGGCTTTGGCTTGTGAGGCGACGGCGCTGATGATTTTCGCGCAAATGTCGTGGCTGCCGGCGGCGATTCTCGCCATGGTGGTGTTTAGTATCTTCGTGCAAATGGCTGAAGGGGCGACTTACGCGATCGTGCCCTTCGTAAGCAAAAAAGGTTTGGGATCGGTGGCGGGCATCGTCGGTGCGGGCGGCAACGTCGGCGCGGTGTGCGCGGGCTTCCTATTCCGCGATCCCGATATCAGTATGACGCAGGCCTTTATGTTTCTGGGCTGCGCGGTTGCCCTGTGCGCCATGTTGGCACCGCTGGTGCGTTTCTCCGACGCCCAAGTTCGGCGTGAGGACGAAGCGCTTCAACGCGCGCTGGTGGCCCGCGAGGCCGGCGAGGCTGCTGTCTGAGGCTGCGGCCGTGGTGTGCCCGCCGGACGGCTCGCCACGGCCGGCCTTCTCACCCGAAAGGCGTAAAATCACGTTCCTGATTGGGGCGGGTTCGGTGCTAAAATGAGCCGTCCCCTGACCCGCCCAATTCAGCGTCTTGTTCGCCGCGTTTACGGTACGCCTTGTGACTTTTTTGTCACTTGGGCCGGCGAATGGGTTCACGGCATGCGCCGCCGGGGTTAGACTGGGACCCCGCTTTTTGGCGGATGTTGCATGAATTGAGGAGGCTCTTTTGTCAGAAGGCAATCACGATGTATTTCACTTGGGCATTAATCGCGAAGATCTCGAAGGCGCAGAAATTGCGCTGATCCCCGGCGATCCCGGCCGTGTTCCCAAAATCGCCGCGTATTTGGATAACCCGAAAAAGCTGGCCTTCACGCGCGAATACCAGTCGTATTTGGGCACCAGCAACGGCACGCCGGTGGTGGTGATGTCCACTGGAATCGGCGGCCCGTCGGCGGCGATTGCCGTTGAAGAACTGGCGCTGCTCGGCGTCAAACGCTTTTTGCGGATTGGCACCACCGGCGCCATTCAGCCCCACATTGAACCGGGTGATGTGATTATCACCACCGCCGCCGTGCGCATGGACGGCACTTCGCGCCACATTGCGCCGATTGAGTTTCCCGCCGCCGCCGATTTCCACATGGTGCGTCGCCTGGTGGGCGCGGCCGAAAAACTCGGCCAACGTTATCACCTGGGGGTCAGCGCTTCGTCCGACACCTTTTACCAGGGCCAAGGTCGCCAAGACTCGTTCCGCAAGGGTTTTGTGCACCGCGAGTTACGCAACAAAATTGAAGAAATGCAGAACCTCAACGTGCTCAGCTTCGAAATGGAAGCCGGCACCGTTTTGACGCAAACCGCCGCCTACGGGCTTGCCGGCGCCTGCATTAGCGGTGTACTGGTTAACCGCACGCGTGCCGAGTTCCCCGACGCCGCCGTTATTGGCGACGTGGTTCAGAACGCGATTAAGGTCGCTGTTGAATCGCTGACCATCGCCTAGTTTGTGAGAACCGGGCCGAATGGGTCGGCCCGGTGTTTAGTTCTCGCCGCGCAACACAAAAATGGCGGGCGTGCGCCATAGATCGCGGTGGCTGAGGTAACCCATCACCAACGTCAGCGGCGGTAACAGCAAGCACGGCACCAGGAATACCAAGGGTTGCGGGAAGGGATCGACCTTAAACCAGAACACGCCCAAGGCCCAGTTAGCGACCATCGCCAAGACAATGCCCGTCAGGGACGCCAACAAACCGAGCAGCAAGTATTCGGTTAGCGTGATCCAAGCGACTTGGTGGGTTTGCGCGCCCAAAGTGCGCAGCAGCGCGTGTTCGCCCATGCGTTGGTAGCGACTGTTCCACAGCGCACTGCCCAACAAAACCAAACCCGTCAGCATGCACAGGCCGGCCAGAAATTGGACCATGGTTGCCGCCTTATCCAAAATGCCGTCAAAGGTTTGCACCATTTGTGTGAGATCGACGCACATCACGTTGGGATGCTCCTTGATGATCGCGCGCTGCAAGGCCGCCACCTGTTCGGCCGATTCTGTACGGGCGTTGAACATCAGCATTTGCGGGGCCGCTTCCAAAATACCGGCCGGGAACAAAATAAAGAAGTTGGGCGCCATGCTCTGCCATTCGACGTCGCGGATGCTGGTGATTTCGGTCTCTATCGGAATGCCCATGACGTCGAGCGTTAGCACATCGCCCAGATCGACCTGGAGATCGGCGGCGATGTCTTGTTCCAGCGAAATCGGGATGACTGCCGCGTCCGCCGCCACCGTGCCGGTATAACTGCCGCGAATCACCGTTTCACTGTCGCCTAGTTCGGCGCGATAGGACGAACGGTACTCGCGGCGCAGCGCCCAGTGGGGAATGTCGGTGGCCAGCAGGTCGCCGATCGACTTGCCGTTAATCGCCTCAATGCGCATGGGCACAATCGGCGTGATGTTTTGTGGTTCCACTTGCATGTCGCGGCTGATCTGCAGCACTTGATCGAGCTGGTCGACTTGAATGTCCCAGGCGATGAAGTTGGGTTTCTCACGTTGGCGCACATCGGAGAACTGACCAAGTAACATGGTGCGCGCGCCGCCCAGCACCGCGATCAAAAAGACGCCCATACCGAGGATGACCATCAAAATCAGCGTTTGGTTTTGGGGCCGGAACAAACTGGCGATGCCGTGGCGCCACGTGAACGGCAGGCCCATTTTACTGACGCGGCGTGCCGCGTGGGACAAGAGGCGCGCGGTTAAATAAAGAATGCCGACCGCCGCCGCCAAGCCGAGCAAAAACAGGCCGCCGATTTTCAGGGAACCGGTACGCGCCACCGCAAACACCAGCCAAATGACGACGACCGCGCCGTAGCAGGCGTATTGCAACCAGTCGGCCTTGGGCGGATTGAGGAAGGCGCGAAAGCTGACCAGCGGGCTGACCTTGCGCACCGCCGCCAAAGGCGCCAGCGCCAGCAAAAAACTGAGCAGGAAACCCCAGCCGGCGGCGATTGCGACTTCGTAAGTTTGGAATGAGGGTTCAAACGCGATAGGGAAGAACTCGCGAACCAGTGCCGGCAAAAACAGTTGCAGGCCGAGGCCGGCGGTGACACCGACCATCACCGCGAACAGCGTCATGGTCATGACTTGAATCAGGTACACCAAAATCACTTGGCGCACCGTGGCGCCCAAGCAACGCAATACCCCGATTTGCCGCGTTTTTTGCTGAACGTGGTAGTGGACCGCGCCGGCGACACCGAGGCCGCCGAGCAGAAGCGTTAGTAGTGCGGTCAGGCTTAAGAAGGCGGTCAGGTTGTCCATATCGTCGCCGATCTGTTGGCGCTGCTCATTGACCGTGCTCCAACTCAGGCGTTGTTCGCGCAATTCGGTTTTGTGATCTTCAACCCAGGCGTCGCCGTCGAAATCGTCTGGGAACTGATAAGCGTAGCTGTAAAAAACGCGGCTGCCCTGTTGCAACAACGCGGTGGCCTCGACCTGATCCAAACCGATGTAGATGCGCGGACCCATTACCGACGCGGCCGGCGGCACGCCCGGTGTTTCCAAAATTTTGCCGTGAATGGTAAAGGTTTGTCGGCCCAAACGGACCTGGTCCCCGACGACCGCGCCGACGCGTTCCATGAGCACCGCGTCCACCAGCGCGCGCGGTGCTCCCTGGTAACTGCCGGCGGCTTCGGCCGGTTCGGTGATGATGGTGCCGTAAAAAGGGAAACCCTCGCCCATGGCGCGGATGCGGCTCAAAACAGCCTGATCGCTTTTGGGGAAATGGGCCATGGTGCCGAAGCGTTTGGTTTCGGCGCGGGTGCCAGGCAAGTTACCGAGCAGTTGTTGGCCGCTTTCGCTAAACGGTTGGCGGCTGTAGACCACCAGATCGGCGCCGAGCAGATTTTTGGTTTGGCTTAACAGCGCACCGCGCATGTCGGCGCCAAACGAACCCAAGGCGGTCAGGGTCGCGATGCCGAGCGCCATGCTCAGCGCGTATAACAGGCCTTTACCCTTGGCGCCGCGACTGTCGCGCCACGCCAAACGCGCCGCCCAACGCAGTTCTTGCCAGGGGCCGGACGCTTCAGGAGGCAAACTCACGAAGCCACCTCCGCCGGTTGTTGCTCTTCGACCAAGCAGCCCTGGTTAATGCGGAACAGGCGTTGTGTTTTTTTGGCCAAATCAAGGTCGTGGGTGATCAGCAGCAGCGTCGTGCCCTGCTCGCGGTTGAGGTTAAACAATAGTTCCGTAATGCGTTCGCTGGTTTCCAAGTCGAGGTTGCCGGTCGGTTCGTCGGCGAACAAAATTTCAGGTTGATTGATGAAGGCGCGCGCAATCGCCACCCGCTGCTGTTCACCGCCGGAGAGTTGGGCCGGGTAGTGGTGGCCGCGATCGGCCAAACCGACTTGGGCCAGCAGGTCGCGCGCGGCTGCCGCGGCGTTGTTTTGGCCGAGCAGTTCCAAGGGCAGCATGACGTTTTCCAGCGCCGTTAGGCTGGGCATGAGGTGAAACGATTGGAAAATGAAACCGACCTTGCGGTTGCGCAGTGCGGCCCGTTGCGCTTCCGTCATTGCGGCCAGGTCTTCACCCAACAGGGTCAATGTGCCCGTGCTGGGCGTGTCTAGGCCGGCACATAAACCGAGCAGCGTGGTTTTGCCGCTACCCGAAGGCCCGACGATCGCGGCGGTTTCCCCCGCGTAAAGCGTGAAACCGGCGTCGCGCAAAACTTCCACCTCGCGGCCGACGCCCGGGTAACGTTTGCCGACCTGGGTGACCCTCAGTATTTCGTTCATATCCGTAACTCCCTGGTGCGCTCTCGTGGCGGTTTTATCCTATATGGCCGTGACGGTCCGGCTGGGTGCGCGGCATCGACTTGCGGCGTAACCTTCTTTTGAATTCCCCCGTAACCCATGTTGAAATGTGGGGGCCGACGTGGTCCGATGCGTGGGTGACGGTCGGGAAAACCGATACCATCAGCCTAACCCAAACGGGTCGCCTGCGGCCGGCCGTTCACGCGCATCTTATGTTCAACGATAGGGGAGGCCGCTTGTTTCAGCCGCGTTTAAAACCATTTGTGATGGGGACTTTACTGCTCGTGACCGGGTTTTGGTTCGGCGCCGTCGCACCGCTATGCGCCGAGGACGAAACCGCGCCAACGCGGGTCCTTGTCCTGGGCGACAGCCTCACCGCCGGCTACGGGCTCGGTAAAGAATTTGCCTTTCCGCGTATATTGCAGGAGAAAGTGGACGACGCCGGGCTCCAAGTTACCTTCATCAACGCGGGTGTCAGTGGCGATACCACCGCCGGCGGCGTGCGCCGCGTCGATTGGATGTTGCGCGAACCGGTCGACATCCTGCTCCTCGCATTAGGCGCCAACGACGGTTTGCGCGGCATTAGCGTGGAAAGCAGCCTGGCCAATTTGCAGACGATCATCGATAAGACCAAAAAGAAAAATCCCGACATGCGTTTGGTGATCGCGGGCATGAAAGTCCCGCCGAACATGGGCGCCGAATACGGTCAGGCGTTTGAAGCCATGTTTAAAACGCTGGCCGCAAACAATCGCGCCCAACTGATTCCCTTTCTGCTCGAAGGCGTCGGCGGCCGGCCTGAACTCAACCTGGAAGACGGTATTCACCCGACCAAGGAAGGTCATCGCATTTTGGCCGAAAATGTGTGGCGGATTCTGGCGCCGATGCTCGGTGCCAAGCCCTAACTACCAAGGGTTTCCCATTTTAGGTGAGGGCGGCGCAACTCGGCCGGAGCGGATTTCCCTTCAGAAAAAGCGTTTGGCTGATTGAGGACAAACGGCGAACGCGTTAAGCTTGGTGATGCGCTCTCGAGGCTAACCGCATTTCACCAGCCGGAACCCGGCGGACGGTCGTTTCCCCCTTTGCGACGGGACGGCGACCTCAGCCCACGGCCGCGAAACTTTGCAACCGGGAACGGCGGTGTCGCCCCACGGCGTTGTGCCGCCGTGTCGACCGTGACCATTGACGGCGACAGGCGCGACCTTTCTCTGAGTGTCGCTATGGAAGGAGCAACGATGACCTTTTTGTTGATGTTGTGTGGAACCATCTGGATGCAGACGCTGACCGAGCCGGCCAACCGCAGTTGGGAAAGTATGGCGCGGCCTTGGATGACGCGGGCCGAACAAGAACTTTACGACCGCCTCGACCAGCGTGAAAAAATCCGTTTTGAAGGTACCTTCGTGGCGCGCCGCGCCGAGAAACCCGACCAATGGTCGGCGACCGGGCTCTACCTGCCCTCGTTTTTTGCGCCTGAGCCCCATGGCGATGTGCGCGACCAAATCGCCTACCATCTCGGCTATCCCAAACAAATCGATTGGCAGCCGCAGAACCCGCGTCTTCCGCGCGTATGGAAATATCCGCAGTATTCTTTTTATTTTCTACCCACCAGTGGTGGCAACGTGCGCCTGACCGCCGAAAGCGACGATCTTTGGGACAACCTCAAAGGCGCTATGGTCAAACATCCGGCTCTGCGCTACGACTTCCGCGACAACAGCTTTGGTCGCACCCGCCTGCCCGAAGATCTCGGCTGGGTCGAAACCGACGTGCTGCAACACTGGTCGCTCCCCAACCCCAGCGGCGCCACCCTGAATGTGACCGTCAAAGTACCCGACGAAATTAAAGAGTACGTGCGCGACAGCACGCGTATCGGTCGCCAACACCTCGAGATGTTGGTTTACCTGAAAAACGATTCCGACCAAGCGCGCGAAGCGCTCGACGCCGAATTGGTGCGTCACTCTTCCACCTGGTCACGCCTCATCGAAGACAACGAACTGCACTTCGAGGTTAACGTACCGCCTGGCTACTTTAGTGCTGAGCTGCTGATTTATAACGGGTTTATGGCGAAAGGCATGCGGGCTGAGTTGACCTTTGCCGCCTTGCCACGCGAAACCGCGCGCATCGGTACGCCCATCATCAGTCAGCAGTGGCGACCCGCCGGCATTGAAGCCGCCGACGCCGGTGTGATTGATTGCGGCGGTGATCGCTACCTGCCCAGCCGCCGTTTCGTCGCCGGCACGCCTGCCCGCGTACTCGTGCGCCAAGATGGTGAAACACGCCCGCAAGTGCTGCTGCAAAACCGACAAGGCGGCAGTCAAGCACTGCAGTTCCTCTTTACCGCCGATGGTTGGGCCGTGTTTGATTTGCCCGCGGGCAGCGAACCCGACGCCCGCCTGATTGCGCTCGGACCCGAACACAACGGTGTTATGCCGTTTTCCGTCGGCGGCGTGCCCTTCGCCGCACCCGACGCCAAACGTCAGCCGCCCTTGCAGCAGGCCGGTCGCGATTACCTTCAACGCGAACGGGTTACTTTTGGCGCCGTTGGCAACCTGCAGTTGTTGTTTGTTAATGACACGCCTTATCTGGCCAGTCGCAACGGCTCTTTCGCCTGGACCCCACTCGATTGGGGCGAAAAAGCAACCTTGCGTTACGAATTCCAGCACGAAGGTGCGTGGCGCGGGGCCGCCTATGAGGTGACGCGCGGCGGCATCTTTGCTCAGGTCAGCGTTTCGCAAAAGTCACTGGTCGTCGGCACACGTGTACCCGACGGCAAAATTGAAGGCGTCGACGTCGAGGTTTTCGTTGAAGGTGCCAAGATTCCGCCTACCAAAGCAACGCCCTTCACCAGCCTACCCAAGATGTGGGGCATCGTCGTGAACGATCCGCTGCTGAAATCGCCCGCCTGGAACAGTATCCGCCAGGCGTTGCTCGATTGGTTGCAAAAGAATACGCGTGCCAACGACATGATTTACGTGGTGCAGATCTCGCACCGACCCGAACTACTGGTGGCGCCGACTACCCGCAAGAGCCTGATTCAGGCCTGTTTGTTGGCTTTGGAACCCAGCTCGCCGCGCGCCAACTATTTCACCGTGCGTTATCTGGTCGACGCCTTGACGCACATGAAAGAACACGGCAGCTTGCCACACCAGTCGCTGATTTTGACCCACCAGCTCACCGACGAGGTCAGCCAGCTCGAAGACCTGTTGCCGCTGCTGCGTAAAACCGGTCTGCAGGTTTACAACCTTGAATTCCCTTTTGAATTCGTACCGGAAACCGAAATTCCCACCAAGCCCGATCCAGACGACGGCTTGCGCCAAATGGCCGTTCGGGAAGAAGCCGAACAGCGCGAGCGGCTAGGTTTCCGCGACAATTTTCAAGAAAAACGCAACGTAACCGGCGGTTTCCGCGTGCCCCTGGGCGGCCGGAAGGCCAAACGCCAGGCCGAAGACGAACGCATTAAAACCGAAGCCTTCCGCGCCTCGTTCAGCAAGCAATTGGCTTCGATGACCGCCGGTTTAGCTCATGTCAGCGGCGCCGGTGAGACCAGTCAAAGTTTGCATCGCTTTCTCGACCAACTCACCCTGTGGCAACGCAGTTTGGTGCACCTCGAGTTACCGCTGCCCTACGTTGCCGAGGACATGATACGCGTGCAGGCCGCTGCCGGTTACGCCGCGGCCTGGACATTGGTTGACTGGAAACCGCCCGGGGAAGCTGAGTAAACGCGTCTCACCAAAAAATCACATAATCGCAAACAGCCATCGGCAATCGGAACCCCAAGCGCTTCGAAACGCGGGTTTTCCGATTGCCGTTGTTTTTGTGGAGCTCATGGGAAACGACGGCTTTTTGAGAAAGTCTTTTTGTAACTTTATCTTTTAAGGTAAAGAATGAGCGCACTTATTGATTTTGCGATTCAGCTTGCGTATACTCGCAAAGCTTCTTCAGTCCATTTCTATCACCCTCCTCGTGTAGCGCGTGCTCGGCCGGTGTTTCTTGAGCCAGGCCCTCCGACACGTTGTTTTCGCGTTTTTCTGCGATCAACGTGCTGCCTCCTTGCCGCTGCAAACCGCCCTCTCCTGCGACAACGGTGATCGCTGGACTGAAAGTGACATCCACATTTAATGGGAGGTACAGCATGTCTGTAAACCATGACCTCCTCTCCATCCTTGAAGAAGGTCGCAAAATAGTTCTCAACGAGTTCCCACAAGCCCAATTCTGTGAAGCGGATTGGCGCCGGGCCGAGGCCGATGAGTGGCGTTTCGTCTATCACGATCCCGCTTCTTCGCCTCAGGGTACCGTCCTCTTGATTTACAACAAAAATGGGTTTGACGTACCACGGCACATCGATACTTCGTGGTTGGAAGATCACGTCATTCCGTTCCCGGTTCCCATGCGCTTGCAAGTCGCCGAGAATTTGGCCCACAAAGCCGGTTTCGACGGCGAGGTTGAGCGCATTACCTTGCGCTGGCCGCTTTTTCCCGGTTCGAATGAGCCTTATTACCGTTTCGGGATTCCCGCGCAACACGTTCACGTGTTCGTCGGTGTTTATACCCACCAAGTCCATACCGCGCCCTTGAATCACTAAGCTGCACGCCGTTTTGACCTTTTCAGAACGGTTGCGGCCGATGGTAACGGCCTCGCTTCGGCGGGGCCTCACTTATTTTTGGCGCCGCCTTGCCGATGTTTGAATTGGATGCACTAAAAACTAAACTAAGCGATTCTTGGCGGCGAAATCGCCCAACCTGTGGGCTGCAACATCTCGCAAAAATGCTCACCGTGCTTGCTAGTACGCCTCCGCTTTTTCCAACATGTTTCGCTCCAATAGTTTGAGCGATTTCTTCCACCCGAATCGCTCAGTTTAGGTAAAACCCTTACGGCCGCTTCTTCGTAAGAATCATCGTTTCGCATTTGCATTCATGACTCGATGTATGTTTCCTCGTTTGCGCCCCAGTGGTGATTCGGCTGTTGCCGTTACTTTGGTCGGGCGCCGCGTTGGAAGCACGACAGCACTCGTTTGACGGAGGTTAAGTTACGATGCCACCAATTCATCGTTTCCGCGTTTTGTTATTAAGTTGTCTCTTGCTAAGTTTTAGCGTCACAGCCCTGGCTGCAGGTAAAGCCGATAAAGCGGGTGCCTGGCCCCAATGGCGTGGTCCCCAGCGTGACGGCATTAGCCCTGCCGGCAAACTCATTCAATCCTGGCCCGAAGGCGGGCCCAAGCTCCTTTGGCGCAGTACCGGCTTAGGTGCCGGCTACAGTTCATTGGCCGTCGTTGGCGACGCCGTTTACACCATGGGCGATGACGGCGGTTTCCAATACGTCGTTGCCGCATCCAGTAAAGACGGTAAAGTTTTATGGCGCACCAAAGTTGGTTCTGAATGGGTCGATCAATTCGGGGGCGCGCGTTCAACGCCGACCTACGACGACGGCCGCATTTACGCCATTTCGACCGAAGGTTTGTTGGTCTGCCTCGCTGCCAAAGACGGCAAAGAGGTATGGCGCAAAGATTTGCCCAAAACCTACGGCGCCCGCATGGCCGCCGGCAACAATTACGAGTGGAAGTTCTCCGAATCGCCGCTCGTTGATGGTGACCGCGTTTTGGTCACGCCCGGCATGCCCGACGCGGCACTGGTCGCGCTCAACAAAAAAACCGGTGAGGAAATTTGGCGTTCACAGTACACCTACACCGGCGAGAAAGGCGACGACGGCGCCGCTTACTCTTCCGTTGTGGTTTCCCACGGCGCGGGCGTCAAGCAATACGTCCAACTGATGGGTCGCGGCATCATGGGTTTTGACGCCAAAGACGGCGCCTTCTTGTGGAGCTATGACCGTATTTGCAACAAGGTCGCAAATATCCCCACACCGGTCATCGACGGCGATCACATTTTCACCTCAACCGGTTATGGGACGGGCAGCGCGCTTTTGAAGTTGGTCAAACGCGACGGCGGTGTAGCCGCTGAGGAAGTCTACTTCCTGCCAGGTAACGAGCTGCAAAACCACCACGGCGGCATCATTTTACACAAAGGCAACCTGTACCTGGGCAACGCCCACAACAAGGGTTTTCCCGTGTGTGTCGATCTCAAAACCGGCAAGAAGAAGTGGGGCCCCGAGCGCAACGACGGCAAGGGTTCAGCCGCCATTTCCATGGCTGACGGTCACCTTTATTTCCGTTATCAAAACGGTTTGATGGTGTTGATTGAAGCCACGCCCGAAGGCTACAAAGAAAAAGGCAAGTTCATGATTCCCGATGTGGGCAACTTCAGTTGGTCGCATCCGGTGATTGCCTACAACAAGCTGTATCTGCGTGAGCAGGGCAACCTGTTTTGTTACGAAATTCTGCGCTAGCCGACGCGTGACCTCGGCTAGGGCCTGACAGTGATCCAACCCCGGCCGTCGCTTTTGTGAGCGGCGCGTCGGGGTTTCTGCTGTTGGTGTGGCTCACCACACGATCACAAAAGGACCGCAGTGTGCCACTGTTTCGGCGTATCGCGGAGGCGCTGCGAATCGTGAAAAAGTAGGTCGGCCAAGGCTTTGCCGAGTGCTGTGTGGGTGCGCACCGATGGTGCGTTGCGGCGTTTTTTTTCGAAAAAGGCCAACAGTCTTGATAGAATACCGTTTCAGAGCCACATTCATTCCCGACTTCATGGAATGATTTTTGTTGTGCAGGGCGGCTTAGTCGGCATGAGAACCCTACCTAGTCCGCGCGCAAACACGGCCGCGTTTTTTTGGCGCAATGGTCGCGATTTTGCGCTATCGGTGTAAGGTTCGCGGGCGTGCGCTACCCGTCACATTCGATACTTTCCGAGGGTGACATGTATAAAATCCACGCCACCAATGATTTCTCAGAGCTACGCTATCTACAAAGCTTGCTCGACGCCAAACATATTGAGTATTTAACCAAAGACGAACATTTAATGGGACTGGGTGCCGCCGCCGGTCAAGTGCCCGCGCATCGCTGTCCCATGGAAGTGTACATCGTCCGCCAAGACCAGTTGGAAACCGCCAAAAAATTGGTGCGGCGCGCCACCGCCAAGGTTTCGATTGTGCTCGAATCTTGGACATGCAGCCATTGCGGCGAAGAACTGGAAGGCCAGTTTAGCGCTTGCTGGAAGTGTTCCACCTATCGTTACCAGCCAAAGGGGCCCAATGGACCGACCACATCGGATGCGGCCGGTCCCAAAAGAAAAGCAGGGCCGGGAGCTACAGAAAAGGCCGGTTAATCGGCTTTGTGGTACTCGAGTTGGGTGTGAAGTTCCCAGGTTTTGCCGTCGTCGCGTGAGCTTTCCAATTCCAGCTTAAACGACGTGTCGTTGAGGTCTTTGAGGGTGATGCGATCAACCACCGTGCGTTCGCCCATGGACCAGCCACTATTGGTTTCGCTGTTGTGCCATTGCCAACCGGCGTCGGTTTTAGCGCCGACGAGGATCGCCGTGTTGTTGGTGAAGCTGTCGGTTTGGACAATCGTCAACCGGTCGCGGCTGCGATCAAAACTATACTGTCGCAAGAAGTTGGCCGGGGTGACCTTGCCGTAAGCGATGGTTTCCTGGAGCAATTGGCCGTCCAACATCGGGGTGATAACCGCCTGCGTTTGTTCCTCTTGCCAGGGTTGACGCGGGCTTTGGCGCGTTTTAACCGCAACCTGCCAGGTTCCGCTTAATTGGTTTAGCGGTTGCAGCGCCGGCGCTTGCGGTCGGGAGAAAATGTCCGCCGCCAAAGCGGGATTGACCGTTACCTTGTGAACCTCGATGACACGGTGGCGTGTGTGGAATTCCGATTCAATGTGGTGCGGGATGACGAGTTCACCCACCTTGCGAAAGTCTTCGTACCAGGTGTTTTGAACTGCTGGACGACCGAATTCGGAACCCGTCGCCACCCGCGCAAAGGCAAAGTAGGTGGTGGGATCCAGGTACCAGGTTTCCACATGGCCGTGATCGTTTTTGAACTCAAACACCCAAGCCTCTTGACCGTCGAGTTCGCCTTTGCCTTTAAAGGTCATCGTCAAATCGTGGGCCGCTGTATCGAAGAAGGGTGTCGGCAGGTAGTGGTACATGTGTTGCCAAGTGCGGTCGACCGCGCTCATCGGTGTCACCCAGTCGAAACCGTACCAAGGGTTGAGCCACCAGGCTTGATGGCCGTCAAAACCCATTTTCATCGGTTTATCACCCAATGTCCAGGTCATATGGAGCTTGTTGGGGCGGCTTTTTTGGAGCACGAACGGGTGGGTGATGCTGAAGCCGGTAAAGTCGCCTTCCAGTTGCAGGCTCGTCACTTTTTGCCAGGCCGCCTCACCGCCATGTGCTTTGCGGTGTGCCGCCACAATGTCCGCTTCCGTTTGCGCCCATAGCGAGGCGCTACCCAGCAACAGTGCGAAGAAGAGGCCCAGACGGCCTTTGGCTGTAATAAACCAATTCATCGCTTAACCTCCCGACGCCACGCGAATCGCCGTCATGTGGGTGCCGTTGCGCACCAACAATAGGCCCTGAACCAGTGACGGCGCCGTCCAGCATTTACCCTCGAGGATTTGGCTTTGACCAATTTCTTCGTATTTGTCGGGTTGCGCCTTCACCGCCGCCAACATGCCGCGATCACTGACGACCCACAGCTTACCGTCGGCCATAATTAAGGAACCTTTGCCGAAGCCGCGTTTGGCCCACTTGGTTTTGCCGTCTTCGACCGCAATGCACTTTAGCGTGGCGTTGTCGAAGCCATAGATGTGTTTGCCGTCGCTCACCGAGGCGTTGAAGTGGTTTTTCATGGAACGGCTGCGCCACAGTTCCTTGACCACGACCGGGTCCGCGCCGGCATCGATTTCCAGCATTAAGCCGCCGACATCGCCGGAGGCCGAGACAAAAATGCGGTTTGGACTGAGGTAAAGTGGGTTGGCGACGCCGGCGCCGGTCCATTCTTTTTGCCAGAGCACGTTGCCCGCCGGATCGAGGGCGCTTAATTTGGGACCGCTGAGCACGACGTACTGATGCTTTTTATCGAGGTCGATCGCAAGCGGTGAGATGTAGCCGTTGCCGGCCGGCACCTTGCGCCATTGTTCGCTACCGTCTTTGAGGCTGAGGGCGAGAAAGCCGTTTTCTTTTTGGCCGGGCAAGTCAATCAGCACGTTGCCGCCGTCGATCAGGGGCGAACTGGAAAAACCAAAACGCGGCACGGTGGTGTTTTCGTGATCTTTGACCAAGTCTTTTTCCCATAGGAGTTTGCCGTTTTTCAGCGCGACACAAACCAAGCGGCCGTAGGAACTGAGTGCCACCACCTTACCGTCGGCCAGCGACGGCGTGGAACGGGGGCCGTTGCCGAACTCGTTGACAAACTCTTTGCCGAGCGCCAAACGCCACAGTTCTTTGCCGTTTTTGAGGTTGAAAGCGGCCAAATATTCTTGGCGCGCCTCTTCCGGGCCGTCGCCGAGCATGGTTACCAGTTTGTTTTTGTCGACGGCAATACCGCTGAAACCCGAGCCGACGGGGACGTTCCACACAATTTCAGGGCCATTTTCCGGCCAGGTTTTAAGTAAACCCGCTTGGTCGGATGCGCCGTTTTGGGCGGGTCCGCGAAATTGCGGCCAGTTGTCGGCCGCCTGCAGGGTTGCCAAACAACAGGCGACCAATAGCACGCCTGTGATTCGCAAGATTCGTTGGCTGTTCATGTACAAAAGAATACCTCCACGCGAAGAAGAATTGAAAGCGATCGGCGGCACCGACCCTGAGGCAACATGTCGAAAGGCCAAGCGGTATCGCGTGGGTGGTTGTCACGCCAGGGGCGGCGCGACGCATCATCGACGAAAAAGTTGGTGTGCCGCATCGGAAAGAAATGACAATGGGATACCGTTTCTAACCGCGTAAAAAATCGGGGTAAAAGATCAAATCTCTTTTACCATATTCGCGTGATAAAGGTTTCAAAGGTGAGCGCGGCTCGCCGAAAGGGTTTGGTTGGGGAACCCGACTACCTAGAAAAAAACGGCCCCGTTACCGAGGCCGTTCGCTGTGATTGCTTTCTTTTCTGTGGTTGCTTTTTTATTGAGGACAGATCTCTATCGTTGCAACCGGGGCGATCTGTTCACCTATCTTGTTTTCGTAAGGACCGCAGAAGGTTTCCTGATCGCCGCGCGGCGTTTGGTTGCCACTTAAGGCGTAGTCGGTGTTAAACACCGTCAGGTGACAGGCTACCGGACCGGTGAAGGTCGTGTCCGTCAAGACGGCCGTCAGTGAAAGGTTGTAGGTGTCGGTTCGGAATCCACTGTAGATCTGAGCCTCGCGGGCATACCAGGTTTCACCCACCTGAAAGAGCTGATCGCGGTCGGCGAAGGCCGTTAAGAAAAGCTCGCCACCGAAAACGTCCGCTGCCAGCAGCACGGTATTGCGTCGGTAACTGACCGATGCCCCATCGGCGAAGTTGCCCTGGTCGTCCGTGTAAACGGCAAACCCAACCCCGCTGTCGACGTCAAACGCGGCGTGGTAGCGATCACTGCGCTGATACTGGAAACGGCAGGTGGGATCGGTGATAACCCATGAAGTGGTGAAGGCTTGGGGTTCCGAGCCGGGTGTGGCACAGACCGTGGTCGGTTCGACCGTTGCGTGGAAGGAACAGAGCCTATCAAAGGATCTTCCAATGATGGCCTCGCCCGTGAAGCCCAATGGGAAATTCGCGAGTTGGGCGCTGTCCGGTGCTGTTTCCCGGCGCAGCACCGTATCGGCCGGGACGCGGTGAACGGCGACCTGGGCATAAATGCGCTGGTTGGCTTGGTAACCCGTACTTTCGATCCAAGCATGGCGAAGATCCATGCAGCTCATGACCGAGACGGCCGGTCCCAAACCGTCCGCGACTTGGCGGGTGGGGTAGGGCAGATTGGCTTTATTTTCGAAATAAAGATCCTCTGTTCGACTGTTTTGATCGACATCGGTACCGACCTCGAAGAAGACAGGGGAACGGGCTTCGATGGGCGCCGGGGACGCCCACGACTCGATCCACGTGTCTGTTGCGCGCTGGACACGCAACCAGAAGCCGGTTTCACCGGCGACCCAACGCACCACCGCGAGTGTATCTTGCGGTGCCGTGCAGTGCACGAATTCCGGTATGTCGTCCCTGATGTACAAGGGCAGGTAGATCGGTTGGTTTTGGCGGTTCTGGTCGGGTAAGTCCAGATCCACTAAGGTTTGTGATAACGTCGCCCCGGAACTCAGGGAAACGTAGATAAAAACTGGGTTGTCCGGTGTGGCGTCGGAAAAGGCCGGTTGCTTGAGTGCGAATCGAATTCTGCCGCCGCGTTCGTTAAAACCATCGGGGCTGACATCACGGGCCGTGCTACTCAGGTCCGATGCCCAGCCGGCGACGGTGAAGAGCAGCAACGCCGCGGTGGCGATGACGGTGAATTTGGGTCTGCGCTTGATCATTGGCGTCCTCCTTTTGCGGCGTCGGTGCAGATGTCGTAAGGCGCTTGTGGGGTGCCCATTTGGTTGATCACCGCCACCAAGCGCAACACATCTGACCGCGATTGCGCCGGCCATTCTGACACTTGCCCATAAAAGGTGCCGTTCCCCTGGGCGTTCACCAACATTTCGGTATCGATATCCTCGAAACGTTGCGCTAAGAAATCGAGGGCCGTACAGGTCGCTGCATTATCGCGAAGGCGGTTGCCGCGCAGATCCAAATAGGCGCCTGCTTCGCTCAGCAGACGGTCGTAGTTGGTCAAAACGGTCACACCTTCCAGTTGGTTGTTGCGTAAATCCAGACGCGTCAGTGTGTCCAATTCGGGCAGCGCCGCTTCGGTTAGCAGGTTATCGGCGGCATTCAGGCTCCGCAGTTCGGTCAGGTGTTGCAAACCCTGCAAGCTGACGATGCCCATGGCGCTGACATCGAGTGCCGTGATAAACGCGGCCTCTTCGAAGCTCAACCAGCCGTTTTGGTCGCTGTCATAATCCGCGAGGATTGCCGCGCTGAGCGTGGCGTCCTCGAATTGAACAACCGTGCAGGGCACTGCCTCGAACAGCGGCTCAAATCGAAGGTTCGCGCTGAGGCTGTTTTGGCGGCCGCAATCGCTCGCCTGTCCCTGGTCCTCGAACGGCGCGATGAAACTGGGTTCGCTGATTTGGCCGGGTGCGAAGACACTGATTTGGGGCGTTGCCGCCGTTTCGTCCGGTGCGCCGAGAAAGACATTGGTCATTTGCAGCTCAATGTCCGACAGAAGCGCGCCGTCGATCAGGATGTTGGCTGATTCGCTCAAGGCACCCTGATCGAATTCGTGGATGTCGGCCGCATGACACCAAGCTTGGGTGATGCCGTTGCCTGCTAGCGCATCCGGCGCCAGCAAAAAGCTGTCGGTTACGCCGGTGAGGTGTTCAGCCGAAAGGGGTTGGTTGTTTGGATCGCGTGCGATATTAAATCCGACTGATTGGTCCAGAAAACGGATGCGCACACGCTGCAGTCCTTCGCTGCCGGCGTTGCATGTTGCACTGAGGCGGATCCGACTTGTCGCCTCTTGCAATCTGCTGTCGCAGATGGGCACTGTCGGGCGCATCAACAGGGTTGCGTCCAGCGCGCAATTGGACGGACGAGCCAGGTGGCGTTGCAATGAAAGCGGGGGCGTGTCGTCCTCGGGAAAGAGGTTGCGTCCCACGTCAATCGCCGCCGGCGATGCGGCCGAGGTGACACCCTCACTCGCCTGGAAGAAGGTGGTGGCAAAGAAGGTCGCCTGGCGCGCCAAGGGGCCGTTCTCTACCAACGCGCTGGTGAACAAGTCGCCGCAGAGTAGGGTCGACACGGCATGCGCTTGGTCGGGTTGGCCGGGGTTGGTGGTGGCCGCCGGCAGGTTGGCCGCACCCGCCACATAAAGCGGCGCCAAGTGGGCCCATGTCGCCGGCGCCGAACTGCCGAGCCAAAAATAGACCGCGAGGGCTTCGCTGGGGGCGAAGGTGAGGGTTTCGTCCAGTTGAATCCAATTCGAGCTGGTCTGTGAAATGCTTAGCCAGATCTGGTCTTCACCGGCAACCCAACGCACAATCGCCAACGTATCCGGTGCGGCACCGATGCTGAGGTCGTTGACCCTGCCGGAAAGCACCAACGGCAGGTAAATCGGTTGGTGGACGCGCTGTTCCGCCGGCAGGTCGATATCGACCAAGGTCTCTGCCAAACGCACACCTTGGGTTAATTGAATTCTTATAAATATGGGGTTATCGGCGTCGGCGTCCGCAAAGACATCGCCGGCGATAAGACCCTGAATATAGCCGAGGTCGGCAAGCGGTGCCTGACCGTCGATGTTGCCGCTTTGATTGGAAAAGCGCAGCGTTTCCGGGCGGCTCTGTGCCTGCAGCAGGCCTAAAAAGGTGAGGACGCTCAGACAAAAGAGGACTTTCGAGACGCACTTTGCCCTGCCGGTGCCCTGACCGGCCAAACAAATACTGATCGTAGTCATGTCGATTCCTTTAATTATCAAAAATAGGAACAGAAAGAGCGCTAAAGAAAGGAGAGATGCCTAGAGATAGAAATCAAAAATAGGTGCGGCGATGCTCGTATATCGTTGCGCAAGGGCGTGGCACCCGTCGGCCGGCGTTGGGGGACGATGGGTCCGGATTCAACCAGGCCGATGGTGAAACACGCTTTTGGGGCAAACACAGAGACGGTTTGAACATCATTTAGCGGGCGAGAACCAGGTGTCACGGCTTAAATAGATACGCCGTGACAGGTGTCAAGAGAAGGACTCGCCACAGATTTGCCGACACGTTGTACCAGGGCGATGGGTTCATAAATTAAGGGTCATCTGAAAATAAAATTTGACCGTTCAGTCTCGTTTTTTTGGAGACACGGCGATTGAAACAACTTTGTCTCGTGCTCTTTTTGCTTAAGTCGCCTGGGTTGAGCAACAAAGATCCAAAAAAGAAGGGATCCTTCCGACCTTCAACGCCGAAGGTCGTGACGGCTGCCGAGGATTATTGGCGCCGTAAAAGCCCAGTGTCCGGGCGGTGCATGCACCGACCGGACACCTAGAGAGCTTGTGTACGGATATACCGAATCAATAATTAATAAAATACAAAAACAAGGTAGAGCTTGTTTTTGCCAGTGGGGAGGATTGCCGCCTGGACACGCAAAACGCAAGCCCCTCCTCGGAAGGGTTGTCGAACGCCGGTGCATCGGGGCTGAGTAGATAGAAAATCAGCAACAATAATGCACCGAACCGAGCATCAGCGTCAGTTCCAAAGGAAAAGACGCAACACCACGTTTGCTTGCCGAAGGCGGCAGAAACCCGCTGGTACGGGGTGTGTCGTTAAAGGCCCGGAATTCAGGCTGGATGCGATAGAACGACAGCGCGTGCATCACAGCGAGGACTTTAATATATCAATCGGGTCGGGTAAAGGATAATTTTCCGTCTACACTTAAGTTCGGATCGTCACTTTGTTGTAAAGGTTTGGCTAATTTGGGTTTTATTGTTTTGTAAAAGCCTTTGCGGTGCGAGCCCATGAAACCTGTGATTCGTGCCGATGCTTTTGGACAAAGATCCGGTGCGACATCGCTTGGGCAATGCGGATGGTACCCAAGGTGTCACCTATTTTCTCAAACTGATACCGCGCGGCGTATGGGCTGTGTCGCTGCTAAGTTCCGCGATTTTCAGGTTTAGGGATCCTGGTCGGCTTGATTTGGCAACCAGTTTTGCGGTGACAAGCTGCCGTCGACGCCGGTTAACGCCAAGATAGCCGCGATTAGGGGGCTGTCACTGCTGAGCGTAAAATGGGTGACCTCGGTGCTCAGGCGTGTGCTTAGGGGCAGCATTTGTTTGGCGTGCGGGGCGAGCGCCTCACTGAGGACTTCTTCGGAAACCAGGGCGCCTGATTCGTTGTAGGCTTTTAAAACCACGCGTGTCGGCAGGTCCGTCGGATTGACCAGCGTCACGGCTTCGAAACGGCTGTGGTCGGGCGCGTAGTGGAAGCGTTTGGCGGTGTGGCCGGTTGCCGCCAAGGGCGTGCTCTCTATTTTGGAAAAATGGGGCCGGTAGGCCGCGCCGATTTTCACCGTCGCGTCGTGCTGTAGGGCCAGATGGCTGACGGCGTCCTGTTCGAAAAGGGTGCTTGCCAGGGTGCGGTAATCGGCGCCGTTGCTTAGGATTAGCGTCCGCGTCGGCAGTGCTTCGCCATTGTCGGTGTAGGGGAGCAGGGTGACGCGTTGGTCGGTTGTGCCGAGATTTTCCAAGTGGAGCACGGTTTTATAGCCGCCTTGCCGTGCGCTGACATGGGGTATCCAAGTGGTGGCTTGGGGTCGCGGTGCTTCACCCGGGCTGCAACGCAGCAGCCGCACCGTGTCGAGGTACCAGCCCAGCGCACCGCCGCACGCGTCCGTGCCCAGATCAAAACGCAAGCGGACTTGGTCGCCGCTTTGAAGCAAACCGGTGAGCGAAAGCTGCGTTTGCGCCCAAATACTTTCATTGTTGGTGCCGTCGGTGGTGCCGTACCAGGCGATTTGGCCTGCCATGGGGTTGATGTTGCCGTAGCGTTCTTCAATAATCAGGCCGTTGTAACCGTTGTGGATGCCGCGCTCGTAGGCGATCTCTTGCCAAGCGCCGTTATTGCGCTGGAATTTGATGTTGGCACCGTCCCAGTTCCATTCGAGCGCCAAGTAGTGGTCCAAGAACAGCACCAGTTCATCGCCTTCGGCTAAGGTCGGTACGGTAAAGCTCGGCGAAATCAAACTGGTGACGCCCGCTTGATCGAGCACACGGCAGTCGGTGGTGATGCCGTTGGGGACAAACATGGCTTTGCCGCGACGACCGTCCGGCAGTTGGTCGACCTGGCGCCAGGAGGCTTCTTCACCGGCCGCGCCCAAGGATGCCGTTTGCGTTTCCCACGCATCCGTGTCGGTCTCGAAATCTTCCGTGAACAGCGTTTCCATTGTCGCCAATGGACAGAGCCCGGTGAGGTCCGGTTCCATAATCGTCAGGAAATCACATTGGTGGGCGACATCGCGCATTTCCACCGCCGTCATCGCACGGTCGACTTGCGCCACGTCATCCGCGTCGATGCGGGTGTCGTTGGTGGTTTGGTAATTCGTGGCGCTTACCGTGAGTGGCGTCAGTGCGTGGCCAATTAAATCGTGCGCCGATTGCATCAGTGCGTCGGCGTGATCGGCGAAATCCGTATCCGGAACCTGGTAATAACGCATGGCGCGCCAGTAAATGTGCAGGGCTTTTTGCAAACCGATCCCGCGCACCGTCACCCCGTTGTAGGTGCCGCCGTCGACGAGTAGTGCAAAAGCGTGGTTGGGAATACTACTATTGAAATGAACGCCGCCGGCATCGCCGCGATTGCAAAAGTATTCTTTGTCGGAGACTTTCCCGGGGTGACCCATGGCCGTCGGTGTCCACATGTCGCGACCGAAACCGTGCTGCAGTTCCTCACCCTGCAACCAACGGTAGGTGTTGTCGCGATCACCGTTGTGAATGCGCATGGCGACATTCACGCGACCGCGATCCAGCGCTTCCCGCAACGCCAAGCCCTGTGACCATCCGACCATAATAACGGGGATGTCGATGTCGAAGTCGTAACGGGTACCGAAGGTTTCGGTGAGGTCGCCGGCGTTGTTGTAAAAAACAACCGCCAGTGCGCCGGCCTTTTGCGCGTTGTAGGCTTGCAAACCCATGTCACAGGTGCTGCGGCGCATTAAGGCGATTTTGCCGCGCACCTCGTTCGGATTCTCGATGGTCAAACAGCCCGCCTCAGGCACGAAACTGCGGTCACGCACTATCGCCAAATCACCGTCAAAAGCATGCTGTGCCAGTGTTTTACCGAACTTGCCCGCCGACGCCGGGTAACTGCCCAAAAGCTCGCGCGGATGGGTGATGTCGAGGAGCGCGGGTGCTTGGCGGAAGATGGAAATACCGTTGTCACTGCGCGGACCCGAGGGTTCGTCCAAGCCGATTTGGTTGAGTTGGTCGACCGCTTCTCCAAAAATATCGGAATAGGCTTCATTGAGGGCGCCCGATTGCCAACGGTAAATGAGGTTGTGCAAGTTCATTGAATAAGCGTGGGTCCATTCGTGGGCAATGACGTCGTCGATGGCAAAACCAGGGCAGAAAGTGGAACGGCTGCCATCCCAAAAAGCGTTGGGGCAGCCGGTGAAGGGCGCGTTGAACTGGTTGATCATGTGGCCGCCGTTGCCGTCGTAACTCAAATATTGACCCTGACTGAGCGCCGCAAACAGGTGATAGGTGTGGCCCGAGGCGGCGATCAGGTTGTTGACCGTTTCGGGATAGTGGCCGCGATAGGGTAAGGCGTCGCCTTCCGACCAGGCCAAAAAGCGGTCGCCGATGGGACCGTTGTAAACGCTGCGGTTGAGGAACGGCAGTCGCGTCGGTAAGCGGTCGACGAGTTTGCCACTGTGGGCGTCGATGAACAAGTCTTCTTGGGCGGCAGCCACGTGACCGGCCGCAACCCGCCACACTAAGAAGGTGTCGTCGGCGATGCCGCGCTCGAGGTTACGGCGGTAGAACATCAGCTCCGGCTCGTCGATGACGATGGCGGCAACATCGTTGGTTTGGTGCTCGCGTTCGAAGGCTTGTAGGGCGCGGTAGGCGGCGTCGTTGGGCATGATGCGCGGGTCGAGTGACAAATCGGGGGTCGGGATCAAGGTGCCGTTGACCGCCGCCGCTTTGCCCGCCGGGTTGAAGTGCATGTTGAGGCGTGCACCGAAAACGGGAATCCCGTGGTGGTGCTGGCGAAATTGGAGATGGGTGAAGCCGTAAGGGTCGCGTTGTGCAGGTTGCGCTTCGAGTTGCGCATTTGCATCACTTAAACCGTACAAGGTGCCGTAGGTCTGCAAAAAGCGTTGCGCCCAGATCTCGGGCGCCGGCGTTTTGGCGCCCACCGCCGTGATGGGATCCTTGGCAAAGGTCATGAATCGGGGCGTGCCCGTGGCTTTGTGGCGGGTCATTTGGTTGAGGTGCAGCGCCGGTTTTTTGCGCGCTGATGCGACGGCCGATGTCGGTTCTTTCGCTGTCAGCCCCGCTGCCCAAACGCCGCCAACGACCCACAAGACACCCAGCCAGACCTTCATTGAAGCACCCTCTTTTTTGGTTCGGCAACATTGGCAACCTGCCGTAACGGCGCCTTGCGGCGACAGCGCGGGAGACGATGCCTTAGCGAAATCGCAGGGTTTGCCGAGGGCCGTGCCGAATCACGCCGTCGTCTGCAATTCGCGTTTTTTGGAGAGCCGCGAACATTTCCCTCACCGAAATGCTCGAGCACGATTGAATCTGTGTGAAAACAATGGTTCCCTGCGGATAAAAACGATTGGCGTCGGCAAATCACTCAGGCGACCTTTTGCGACACCGGCGACATTGTCCATTTGACCGGCTCAATTGATGCAGGTCTGTTGATGGGTGGTGGTTTCTATAAACCTAGTCACTCGCGAAGCAATGTGCCGGCTTTTTTGGGAAGTTTCAGAATTGGCCCGCTTTCTCCGTTGTCCACGCCTTAAATTCGCGCGACAGCTTCGTGTTTGTCCTCAGGTGGTTGCCGGCTTTGTTCGTCGATTTGAACCTCCGTGCGACGAAAGCTGGTGACAAGGGTGGGCCAGGGGTTAAACTGTAGGCAACTGTCACAAAATAAGGTGTGCCCGTCAGGGACGCGGCCCGATTTCGGAGGACCATGCGATGGGATTTTTTGATCGTTTCAAAAAGAAAAAAGAACCGGAACAACTCGACCCGCTTCACGACTTGCGTCTCGACAAAATGAAAGTCGGTTACTTGGTCGATTACGCAAGCAAGACCTGGGAAGTCGTGGGTTTTAACATCTATGAGTTTGGACCGCGCGATACGGCCGACGAGTGGTCGCTGCGCGCCGACGGCGCGCTCTGTTTCCTCGAGCGCTATAAAGACGACGAGGTGGAGTGGAGTTTCTGTAAAAAGATTCGCATGTCCGCCATCGACGAAAATGTCGCCAAACACATCCAGCAATTTGACGAGCCGCCGCGCAAAATTACCTACCAGGGCAAGCAATTCACCTTTGACGAGGAAGACGGGGGTCGCTACCTGGAAGGCGGTCGTCCGCCCGGCCAAGAGTTTTTGGCCTGGACTTTTGTCGATGACGAAGAAGAACAATTTGTGACGATTGAGCAATGGGGTGAAAACGACTTTGAAGCCGCATCCGGGTTCTATGTCGAGGAATATGAGTTCACCAACATTCTCCCCGGTGTGCGTTAAACCGCGCCCGCCGGCGTGGGTGTATTTGGCCGGCGCTTTTGCGCCTCGGCCTGCGCCTTAACGACTTAAAACCCATAAAGGAGAATCTTTTGCATGCCATAACGCCCTGCCGTCGATTCATTGTCGCGGCGTTTTGTGTGTTGCTGTTGCAGGCCTGCGGCAGCAAAGAGCCCAACGGTTTTCAAGAAACCATCGACCGTTTCGAAAAAATGCCCGAGTACTCAATTATCCTCGAGGATATGGTGGTCGATGGCAACTTCAGCAAAACCTATTTTCACCGTTACCGCGTGTTTTACGCGCTCAAGGTGCCCGGTCAAAACGAGGACATGCAGTTCCTCGACATTACCACCGACCCCCTAGAGGTGCCCAAAAGCATTTACGACCGTTACAAAGATGATTTGGGTATGGTGATTGCCTCGAAAACCTCCGCGGGTGAAAAAACAACGGTATCGCAACCGCCTGGTTATCAATATGTTGGCAACCCGCGCTACGGGCAATGGCAGACCAACAGCCAGGGCGAGTCTTTTTGGTCGTTTTACGGCAAATACGCTTTGTTGCGCGACGCCTTCGACGTGTTCGACCGGCCGTTCAAACGCAAGTATTACGACAACTACTACAATAATTACTACCGTAACAAGAAGTCTTACTACGGCCGAGGTCCGGTGAGAACCTACGGCACCTCTGGTTCTTACACCCAAAAGAAAAAGCCCTCTTTTTACCAGCGCGCCCAGCAACGCAAGGCGCAAAAACAGCGCAGCTTCTCGCAAAAAGTGGCCGATCGCACCTACGGTCGCAGCGTGACGCGCTCCACCCGCACCACCACGACTCGCTCCAGCTCGTCTTCACGCACCAGCCGCAGCCGCATGAGCAGTTCCCGCAGTCGCGGCTTCTCCAGCGGCGGCAAGTAAACCCATTGGGAGGATTTCTTCATGACCCTTGATCAATTTTTGACCTCGCTGGTTTACCTCGCGGCGGTGCTGGTTTTGTTTGTGATCGGCAAATTCGTGTTCGATCTGTTGCACCCGCGTTTCAAACTCAAAGCCGAGTTGGTCGACAAAGACAACCTGGCCATGGCGATCACCATTGCCGGTTACATGTTGGGTTTGGTGTTTGCCATCGGCGGCATCATGAGTGGACCCAGTAATGGGCTCGGCAACGACCTGTTCGACATCTTTTTCTTTGGCTTGTTTGCCGTGGTGTTGCTCAATATCGCCGGTGTTCTCAACGACAAAGTGATGCTTTACAAGTTCGACAACGTCAAAGAGATTGTCGACGACCGCAACGCCGGGACCGGGGCGATTGTCGGCGGGAACTACATGGCCGTCGGCTTGATTTTCGCCGGCGCCTTTTCCGGTCAAGACGGCGACTTGGTGTCCGGCTGTGCCTTTTGGCTGTTGGGCCAAGTCGTGCTGATCCTGATTTCCAAGGTCTACAACCTTTCGGTCAAGTTCGACCTGCACGACGAAGTGGAACGCGATAACGTCGCTGTCGGTGTGGCTTTTGCCGGCATTTTGATTGCCACCGGCAACATCTTGCGTATTGGCACCAGTGGTGATTTTGAATCGTGGCAAGACAACTTATTGGGGTTTGCCGCTTATTCCGCCATGGGTTTGGTGATCCTGCCGATGTTGCGCATCGCCACTGATCGTTTGTTGTTGCCAGGTGCGCGTTTAACCGATGAGCTCGTCAACCAGGATCATCCCAACGTCGGGGCCGGCCTGATTGAAGCGACGTCTTATATTTCGGCCTCGCTGCTGATCGCCTGGATTCTTTAACTTGCGGCGGCGGCCAAGCGGCCGCGCCGCGTATTTTGCCGGCGTCATCGTCCCGACGGATTGGGGCGGTGTCGCCTCGGCGTGGCCGTATTGCAAGGCCCCGTTTTTCCGATGTTAAAGGGTAACCTGTTTATGAAATCGACCTCTGTTTCCGAGCAAAATCTCGCCGACGCAACCATCGGTGAGATGCGTTTACCGCGTTCCGGCGGTACCGTGTTGAAGCTGTGCATTTTCGCCACCGGTTTTTCGGGTATCGTGGCCGAATACGCCATGTCGACCTTGGCCAGTTACCTGCTGGGCAATGCCGTGCTGCAATGGACACTGACTATTTCGTTGATGCTGTTTGCCATGGGCGTTGGTAGTCGGTTTAGCAAATACGCCGAGCAGCGTGTGCTGGAGTCGTTCATTTTGGCGGAAATGGGTTTGTCGGTGTTATGTGCCGTGAGCGCGCCGTTGATTTACTTTTTGGCCGGCTTTGTCGAAAACTTGGCGATCTTTATTTATGGTTTGTCGATGGCGATTGGCTTTTTGATCGGGCTCGAAGTGCCGTTGGCGACCCGTATCAATCAGGAATATGAAGAGTTACGTGTCAATATCAGCACGGTGATGGAGAAAGATTACTACGGCGCCTTGTTGGGCGGGTTGTTGTTCGCCTTCGTCGCCTTGCCGTACCTGGGTTTGACCTACACGCCGATAGTGTTGGGCTTGGTGAATTTGGCGGCGGCGTTAGCACTGACACGGGTTTTTGCCGGCCGGCTCAAGAGCGCGCACTACTATAATTTTGGCTTTGTGCTGCTGTTTCTCGGCTTTTTTGTGCTGAGTGCGGTCGCTGAACCGATTGTGATGTACGGCGAGCAAAAGAAGTACCGCGACAAAGTGGTGTACCAGGAACAGACGCCCTACCAACGCATTGTGTTGACGCGCTGGAAGGACGATTATTGGCTGTACCTCAACGGCCATCAACAGTTCAGCAGTTATGACGAAGCGCTGTATCACGAGCCGCTCGTCCATCCGGCCATGGCGCTGAGTGGTGCGCGCCGCAACGTCCTGATCTTGGGCGGTGGCGATGGTTTGGCGGCGCGCGAGTTGCTGAAATACGACGATGTGGCGCGCATTGTGTTGGTTGATCTGGATCCAGCCGTGACGCGATTGGCCAACGAACATCCCTTTTTGGTCGCTTTAAACGAGGGCGCGTTGGAAGATCCGCGCGTGCAGGTTGTGCACCAGGACGCCTACACTTATCTCAAACAGACGAAAACCCTGTACGACGTGGTGTTGATCGATTTGCCCGATCCCAAAACCATTGATTTAGCGCGTTTGTACAGTGCCGAGTTCTACCGTTTGGCACAGCGTCAAGTGACGACCGGCGGCGTGCTGGTCACCCAAGCCGGCAGCCCGTTTTTCTCGCGTGAGGCGTTTCTGTGCATTTGGAACTCGATGGAAGCAGGCGGGTTTGCCGTTACCGGCTACCACAATCACATTCCCACCATGGGCGAGTGGGGCTGGGTATTGGGTTGGAACCTACCGCCCGGCGCCGATCAGAATGTACGCGAGCGCCTATTGGCACTGCCGGAACCGGCTGTGCCAACGCGATTCCTCAACCGCGACGCGATTCAAAGCATGTTCCGCTTCGGCAAAGGCGTGGTCGACGACCGTGCCAAAGTTCCGGTCAACCGCGAAACCGATTTGGTGTTGCAGCGCCTGTACAAAAACGGTCGCTGGGACTTTTATTAAGCCACCATGTGGAAGAAAGGCGGGCGACTTGCGCCCGCTCGATGGTGGCGCCGGTTTACACCGTGGCGATGACTTTGAACTCGACCGCAATCGGTGTCGGCAGGGCGCCGACCTCGATGGTGGTGCGGGTGGCGCCGATGGGGGCAAAGGTTTTGGCGTAAACCTCGTTAAAAATCGCAAAATCGTCTTTCATGTTGGTCAGGAAAACCTGCACGTCGACGACTTGCTCAAGGCTGCTGCCCGAGGCTTCCAAAATGATGCGAATGTTGTCGATGACCGACTGCGTTTGGATCGCCACATCGTAGTCAGTGATCTCGCCCGCATCGTTGAGGGTGACGCCGGGAATGGTTTTTGTTCCTGGCTTACGGGGGCCGACACCACTTAAAAACAACAGGTTACCGACTTTGCGGGCGTGGGGATAGGCGCCGACCGGTTCCGGCGCTTTGTTGGTGGAGAAGGACTCGCGTTCGTTGCTCATGGTCGCACTTCCTTGCCGTTTTTTTAGGATCCGTACTTAATACAGACGTTTTGAATTTCGGTGTAAAAATCAATCGAGTGATGACCGCCTTCGCGACCGACACCCGAGGCCTTCATGCCGCCGAACGGCGTGCGCAAATCACGCAGCATCCAGGTGTTGACCCAAATGATGCCGGCATCCATGGCGTGGGCGACGCGGTGGGCACGGCTCAAGTCGCCGGTCCAAAGGGTGGCCGACAAACCGTAGCGGGTGCTGTTGGCCCAGGCGACGACTTCGTCCTCACTGTCGAACGGCGTGATGGTGACCACCGGGCCGAAAATCTCTTCCTGTTGCACGCGACAATCCGCAGCCAAGCCGCTGACGACGGTGGGTTCCAGGAAAAAGCCGTTCTGCAGGTGGCTCGGAAGGTCGGGGACCTTGCCGCCGGCGTGAATGGTTCCGCCTTCCTCTACCGCCAACTTAATGTAACCCATGACTTTATCGCGGTGGGCCGCGCTGACGAGGGCGCCCGTGTTGGTGGTGGCATCGCTGGGATCACCGACGCGTAACGCGGCCGCTGCTGCACTGAAACGGCGCAGGAATTCGTCGTAAATCGGGCGCTCGACAAACATGCGCGAGCCGCACAGGCACACTTCACCTTGGTTGGTGAAAGCCGCGCGCAGGGCGACATCCAGGCAGGCGTCGAGATCGCAGTCGGCAAACACCAGAAACGCGTTTTTGCCACCCAACTCCAAGCTCAGCTTTTTGAAATGCGGCGCTGAATCTTGGATGATGTGTTTGGCGGTGGCGGTGCCGCCCGTGAACGAAATGAGCGGTACATCGGGATGGCCGACCAAGGCCGCGCCGGCCTCGGCACCGGTGCCGAAGACCAAGTTACACACGCCCGCCGGCAATCCGGCGGCCTGCATCACTTCACCCAAAAGCACCGCCGTATGCGACGTCATCTCCGAGGGCTTGGCGACACAGGTATTGCCTGTAATCAGTGCAGGTGCGATTTTCCAGGTCAATAGGTACAAGGGCAGGTTCCACGGCGAAATCAGGCCGGCCACGCCGACCGCTTTGCGGTGGACATAGTTCAGCGCCTGGTCGTCCATGTGGGTCGCTTGTTCCTGATGGTGCTGCATGGCGTCGGCAAAGTAGCGGAAGTTCCAGACGGCGCGGGGGATATCGACCGCACGCGCCAGGGAAACGGGTTTGCCTTGGTCCATGGATTCGGTGGCGGCGAATTCGTCCAAGCGACTTTCAATCAGGTCGGCGATGCGGTGCAGCAGGGCTGCACGTTCCGCCAACGGCGTGCGTGACCAAGCGGGAAAGGCCCGTTGCGCGGCGGCGACGGCGGCGTCGACGTCACGTTCATCCGAGGCCGCTAAGTGTGCGTAAACAGCACCTGTTGCCGGGTTGACGTTGTCGAGGTACCGCCCGCTTCGCGGCGCGTGAAAGGCGCCGTCGATAAAATTGTGGAGTTGCAACATCGAAGTTCCTCCTTCGTGGTGTCAGCAAAAGTGTTTGCCGACCAGCTCCATAAACCAGCGCATGCTCTGTTTGACCTGTTCGTTATCGTGGTTGTTAAAGTCAAACCACAGCATCAGGCGATCATCTTCGTCAAACCGTTCGCGCATTTGATCGAGAATGTGAGCCGCGCTGCCCACCAAGGCATTGTCGACCGCTTGCTCGATGCGGGTGGGGTCGATGGTGCCTTGCAACGCTTTCCAGTAGTTGGAAAGCGCGTGATTGGCGCGTTCGCGGGCGCGGCTGTTGCGCTCGGCATCGGAGATACCGGGCGTTTCGTCGATGAAAACCAAGACCGTGCGCGGCATGTAGGTGCGCTTCCATGGACCGCCGTCGGCATGAAAGGTCTGCAACATACGCTGGTGGGTGGCTTCGATTTGGGCCGAGGGTGTAATCGACAGGTTAAACACACCGCATGGGTAGAAGGTGTTGGCGTAATCCTGAGTTGCCGCGTCATGGGCGCCGATGGTCAGCCACAACAGATCGAGCGGTGCCTCAAACGGAATGACGCCGACTTTTTCAAAGACCCAGCGCGGTGCCAGTTCGATGTGGTCGACGGTGCGACCGTGCGCTTTGAGGACTTTTTCCCAATCTTCGTCAGTGCGGAAATCAGTGCGGCTCAGCGTTTGGCGCGCGACTTCGTCGGATGAGAAGACGTCACCGCGCACGAAGCGCAGGAAAATCTCCAGTGCTTCGCGGAAGATTTTGCCCTTGACCGCTTTCCAGCCCGCTTCCTCGACCGCGTTGCGTGGCAAAACGCCGTAGGGCGTGTTGGAGAAGGGGAAACGACCGCTGGCAAAACCAATTTGCAACTTGCGTTTCTCGTTCTCGTCCAAGCCGTGCAGCAGCAGCGCGGTGCGCAGCGCTTCGGCGCGGGCGATCGGGCCACCGTTGCATTGAATGTTGAGAATGGCGGAACCGACTTCGAGGTTTTTGGTTTGCGCAAAGACTTTGTGGGCGACTTGGAAGATATCGGTGTTGAGCCCGATTTCGCCTTTGAAGTCGGGAATGACGGGCGCTTTATTCTCTTTTTGGACCTGGCAGGAAAGGTGGGTTTCCGCGACCCAGGCACACTTGTAGCCCAGCGTGTCGGCAAGACGGACTTGGTCGAAAAAGTTCAGCAACATGCGCCGTTCGTCGGGCATATAACCGTCGACTTCGGTTTGGCAGATCGAGAAAAAAACGTCGAAAATCATAAGCAACCCGTCCTTCCGCCGTCAACCGGCAGGTTGACGCCGTTGATGTAGCCGGCGGCCGGTGAAGCGAGGAAGGCGGCGGCGGCGGCGGTTTCTTTGGGATCGCCGAAACGACGCGCGGGCACGCGTTCTCGCCATAGTTGCGCGACGTCTTCTTCACTTTTGCCGAGCCGTTCGGCGGCGGCGCTGATCAGCTTGTCAAGGCGTGGCGTTTGGGTGAAGCCGGGCAAAATGTTGTTGACGGTAATGCCGTCGGCGGCGACTTCGAGTGACAGGGTTTTGGCCCAACTCGCCATGGCGCCGCGAATGGTGTTGCTGACGCCCAAGTTGGGGATCGGGATTTTAACCGAGGTGGAAATGATATTGATGATGCGACCGTAAGCGGCTTTTTTCATACCGGGCAGCAGCAGTTGCGTCAAGCAGGCGGCCGCCAGGATGTGGTTTTGCAGACCGGCGGTAAAAGCTTCGGGTGAGGCTTGCGCTATGGGGCCGGGGGCCGGACCGCCGCTGTTATTAATTAAGATATGAATGTCGCCGTGAACGGCCAGCTCTTGGCTGATCGTCTGTTTGAGGGCGTTCAGGTCGCTAATGTCGAGGCAGACGACACGGTGCCCGTCGCCGGGCAGACGCGCAACCAGTGCTTCGAGTTTGCTTTGGGTTCGGGCTAGGGCTGTGACCGCACAACCCTGTTCGGCGAGGGCGACTGCGATCGCCGCGCCAATACCTTGCGACGCGCCACAAACCAAGGCGCGTTTCCCATTTAATTGTTCGTGCAAAGGGGACCTCCCATGGAAACAGGATGAAGCTTGTGTGGATCGGGCCGCTTAATAAGAACCGGCGCCAATGGCGTTGCGCACTTCCCATAATTCGGGGAAACATTTCAGGTCTTCACGGGTGCGCAAGAATTGATAACCAGTGCTGCCACCGGTGCCCATCTTGCGACCAATGGTTCGTTCGACCATGACCGCGTGCGTTTTGCGCCACAACACCAGCTTTTCGTCTAAATCAACCATGGCTTCAAATAGCAAGACCCAGTGGAATTCTTCCTTAGGGTGCTCGTAAATGGATTTGATCAAGGCGGCAAGCTTCTCGTTGAGGACGGGTGACTCGGTCACCGTGCGGTTGAGCACTTCGTCCGGGACGTCGTGACCGGCGCGTTTCAAACACATCAAAGCTTCGTCGTAAATCGACGGTTGGTGTTGGATTTTTTCCAGACGCGCGCGGATTTCGGGTAACTTCTCAAAGAAGTTGAGGAAAAAAGGGTTGCGCAAGCCGTAGGTGAATTCGACTTCGCGGAACTGAGCCGATTGAAAACCACTGGCCGGTTTCAGTAAGTCGCGAAAACCGGCAAACTCGATCGGTGTCAGCGTGGACAACAAACGAATTTGGGCAACTTGCAGTTCCATGATGGCGCCGATGCGTTTGATTGCTTTCAGCGCGTGGGAAACCATGTCCTGGCGGAAGCCGGTGACCAGCTTGGTTGTTTCGTGCAGGACTTCTTTGAACCACAACTCGGCCGTTTGGTGGATGATGATGAAAAACATTTCATCGGGGTGCTCGGGATTTGAGCGAAGGTTTTGAAGATTCAAGAGTTGCGGGAGTTGCAAGTATGAGTTGTAATTTAGCTCTTCAAGGACCAAATCCTTGTAGTTGATGCTCATGGTGTTCTCCTGACATGGCAAGAAACTGAGAGAAAAACGCAATCACCCCCCAATTTCCTTTATGATCTTAGGGTCATAACTCATTTCTTGGCATTTGAAGCATTTAGGAAACGCCTGTAGGTTAGCGGAACGCGACCCCTTCAAGCTACCGAACCGGTGCGTTCGAAAAGGCGGGAGACGGATGATTCCCCGTTTTAACCGGTTTGCTGAAGATTTGTAAAGAAATTTCGCAAAATGGACGTTTTAAGGAGCAATCGCAGGTTTTATGGACAGTCACCATTTGATTACTACGTTTGCAACCGCAACTGCCTTAGGAGTTTTTTTTCTGGTGCTTGCTCAGCGCCTGAAGGTTTCTGCGATTGTTGTGTTGCTGATCGGCGGTATTTTAGCCGGTCCTCAGGTGCTCGATATTGTGCATCCCAAGGATTTGGGGCACGGATTAAACGCCTTGATTTCGCTCGCTGTTGGTTTGATTTTGTTCGAGGGTGGTTTGACGCTGGACGTCAAAGGGTTCCGCCAGGTCTCCAAGGAGATTTGGGGCGTGTTGACCTGGGGCATTGCCGTCACCTGGGTGGCCAGCACCCTTCTCATTAAGTTGGTGTTTGATTTCGACTGGCCCTTTTGCTTTTTTGCCGCCAGTTTGATCATTGTGACCGGACCGACCGTGATCGGGCCTTTGTTACAACGTATCGGTGTTAAGAAAAACATTCACCACATTTTGCACTGGGAAGGGGTCTTAATTGACCCGATTGGTGTGTTCATCGCGTTGCTGTGTTACGAATGGTTCGTCAGTGTGTACTTGCACGACTCCGCCCAGGGCGGGGCGCTGGGCACTTACCTGATTCAATTACTCGGCAGCAGTGCCGACACCATTTCCATTTTTAACTTTGCCTTGCGTTTCATTGTCGGGATGGTGCTGGGTTTATCGCTTGGCGGTGCTTTGTACCAAGTACTTAAACGCGAGTGGGTTCCCGAAGAATACTTGAACATTTTCGTGCTGGCGACAGCTATGATCATCTTCTCGCTGTCGGACATCTTGGTTACCGAAAGTGGGCTTTTGGCTGTGACTGTCGCCGGTTTGTTGGTCGGTTATAAGGATACACCGCAGCTAGACCGTATTATCGAGTACAAGGTTGAACTCAAAGACCTGTTGATTTCGCTGCTGTTCGTGCTACTGGCCGCCAACCTGGAACTGACCAAGTTCTTGAGTTACGGTTGGAAGTTGCTGATTGTGGTGGTGGGTGTGATGGTGGTGGTTCGACCACTCAATATCTTCATATCTACTTACAAAAGCTCGCTAACCCTGCGGGAAAAACTGTTTTTGAGCTGGATTGCACCGCGTGGGATTGTCGCGGCATCGATGGCTTCGATCTGTGCTTTCCACTTGACCAACCTCAACTTTAAAGAGGCCGGCTTCCTCGAGACCTTTACCTACTCCGTGATTGCCGGTACCGTGATATTCCAGGGCTTTACCGCTAAGTTGGTGGGGCGTGCACTGGGCGTATTGGAGCCGAAACCCAAAGGTTGGGTGATCGTCGGCGCGCACAAGTTGGCGCGGTTGATTGCCCACTTCATTCAGGAAAGCGGTTGCAGTGTGGTCCTCATTGATACCAACCCGCGTGAGGTCAAACTGGCCCGTCGCGAAGGCTTGATTGCCATCAATGAAAACGCCATGCAAATTGACCCCGAGCACAACCCTAACCTCTACGGTATCGGCCACTTCGTCGCCTTCACGGAGAACGAAGATCTCAACCGCTTGTTGTGTCAGCGGTGGGAGGACTTACTCAAAAAAGCGTCGATCTACCGCTGGGTCTCCGAGCAGGCCGATACCAGTGTCGTCAATGCGCGGCTTTTGGTCGGTCGCGTGGTGTGGCAAAGCCTGCAGTTGCGGGCGGCCCTGGCTCAAGAGGAACGCGAAGAACTCAAGGTTCGCCGCATTTCTACCAATATCCAGGCTTACAAAGATGCGGATAACGTGCTGATGTGCCTGCACAACGGCGAGCTTTATCCCTATGTGCCCGCCGATGCCGAGGGTCAGGGCCTGATTTTGACACTGGCGCCCGTCTCCGGCGGCTTGGAAATTCCCTCCAACCGCAAGTGGACGCTCTTTTCCGAAGCGGAGAGTTTGGAAGGCCTGTACAGCGACATGCTGCAAATCCTGGTCAAGGAATATCCCAAGCTGGACCACGATCGCCTTTTACGCGAACTGGTTCAGCGCGAAGAAGAGTTTAGCAGTCTGTTGGGCCACGGAATTTCTCTGCCGCACACTTATAGCAAAAACATCGACACGACTTTGGTTGTGATTGCACGGGTCAAAGAACCGATTTCGTGCAAACACAGCGGCTCCGATATCTCGTTGGTCTTTATGCTGTTAAGTCCGGAAGAGCAACCGGTGGAACACCTTAACCAAATCTCACAAATCGCCAAGTTTGTGATGCGTGAGGAAACGCGCGTGGCTTTGTTGGAAGCACAAAACGACAAAGAACTGCTCAGCGTCATCATGCACGGTTAGCGATTTGCGGCAGAGACGACCCGCCGTCCGTTCATTAAAGGGCGGCGGTCATCCCGGCCGCCACGGCCTTTTGCGTTTAGGTGATTGATAAGCAACAAGGTACGTATTATTCTTGGGGAAGCATTTTCATTATCGAATCGCGCGAATCACCCCGAATTCGGTCGTAAGCTGCGGCCGACGGTGCCGATTTTTCGGCAAATTGGGGCTGAAGAATTTTGCGAACGACCGATAACTACATTAACGCACCCCTACTCGATGACTAAAAAGCGAACTTTTACCCCGAGAAACCTTGCCTATGGCCAAAAAGAAAAAACAGCCTCAAATAGTCGATCCTCAGGAGATTCAAATCATCCTGGGCAAGCTGATGAACAAAGCACAGGGCATCAACCTCAAGCTGGGCGGCGATAAAGTGCGTTGTTCCATTCTCGACGAATTAGACGAAGGTCTGATTTTGCGGATGGACGCCGAGGTTCGCGAAAAATACAGCCTGCAGCCGCGTATGCCCATCGCCATGAGCTTTTATTACGAAGGCAAGGAATACTTCAGCGGCTCAAAGGTGCTCGGTTACGGCAAGTACGAAGGCAAAGAAGCGCTGCGTTTGGCTTATCCCGAGGCTTTTACCGTCAATGACGATTTTGGGCTAACCCAGTTACACCTGTCGCCGCGCCTGCCGGTTATCTTTACCTCGACACTGAATCAGTTGTGTGACGGCCAGATTGTGAATATCGGCGTGAACGGGATTGATTTGCGCAATTGCAATCCCGAACCGACACGCGAGCTGTTGGCCCTTAACCGCGACACCAACATCGGTTTTGAAATCTCACCCGAATTGCGCATTCATTGTCCTGGCAACATCCTTTATATTCAGTCGGTTGGCGAAGAGTTGGTGGGGATTGAATTTGTCGGCTTGGATAAAAACACCACCAAGCAATTGGCTGATTGGATTACCGATGAGTCATTAAAACGTCGCAATCAAGATCTGCACTTCCTGCGCGAACGCCGCAATCGCAAAGATCAACCCAAGCCGAACAGTGGCGGCGGCGACGACAGTGAAGAACAAGGCGACGGTCAACCACGCCTGCGACTTGAAGACGATTACCGCAATACGGTGTTCTCCGACGGCGACGCCTATATCCTAATTCTGTCGCGCGATAAGGACCTGATCGGTCGCATGGGGAAAAGCCTAAAACGCAAATACGGTGTGCTGATCTCCAAAGGGCGTTTCTCTAACGTTCAGAAAATTATTGAATTCTATCAACCGGTGTTGATTTTGCTCGACGCCCAGTTGGGCTCACTCTCAGGGTTTGATGTGTGCAACACCATGCACTCCCACCTGGAAGAACGACAAGCCGTGGTGATGATGGGCGGCGGCGAAGAGCGGGTGCAAACGCGTGCACGAGCGATTGAAGCGGGCGCCCTCGATTACATGGTCAATGATCCGTTTCGGCCACTGTCCTTTTTTAAATCGGTCGAGGAATTCGTCGCCTTGGCTACGGGTCAGCCTTAACCGCCGGCGTTTCATCACTTGCTTCGTGATCATGGTCGCCGTCGCAATCCGGCGGGCGCCGAAACATCGATTCACCTGGCTGTGGTAAAGGATCGAAACCGCCGCGACTGAACGGGTTACATCGCAAAATGCGATATGCGGTTAAAAACATCGCCTTGGGCAGGTTATAGGTTTGGAAGGCTTGCAACCCATAACTCGAACACGACGGATGGAAGCGACAGACCGGCGGAAACAGCGGTGAAATACAGATGCGGTAAAACTTAATCAGCAGCACCGGAATAAAGTTCACAGCCTTGCGCAAAAATTCCATTTCAACTCTCCCGCCGTTGTCACAACAACCTTCACGCACATTAGGAGCAATGCCGTCGATTGTCAAATTCAAGCTGTCTTGGCTTTAATATAATTGTTTTAAGTACTTTTCTTTAAGAGAGCTAAGTGTTTGTGGCGGCGTCGTTTGTCGAGGGGCGATGTTCGTCTGTTGCCTGGAATCCCTGATCCTGGATTCCCTGTTCTAGACGACAAGCGACCTAAGGCTCTCCACCTCCATCAATGAAATCGAAGGAATCGAAGGAATCGAAGGAATCGAAGGAATGATACAATGCTTGAAGGAGGTTGGCGATGACTCAAGATTTCCAAACGCCTTCCGACGAAGCCTTCGCTGTCGAGAGCGAAGCCTATAACGAAGAAGGTGTCGACTTGACCCTTATTCGTTGGATGCTGTCGCTTTCTCTCGAGGAACGTCTGCAGGTGCTACAAGACAACGTCAACGCAATTCAGATGATGCGTCGTGAAATTACAATCCGCTGACTTCTTTGAAATACTGCGCGTTTTTTCCCAACGGCAGGTCGAATTTATTGTTGTTGGCGGGGTGTGCGGCGTTCTGCATGGTGCACCCTTACCACCTTTGATTTAGACGTTGTCTATTCGGTCAATGCCGCTAACACGGATAAACTGCTTTCCGCGCTAATCGACCTCAACGGTCGCAGTCGACTACATCAGCGAAACATTAAACCCAACAAATCGCATTTCCTCGCCGGCGGTCACTTGCTGTTACAAACGCAAAACGGCCCGCTCGATTTATTGGGTACCATGGCAACAAACACAATTACCACGATCTTCTTGAGCACACGGTCGAGGCTGTGATTCGTGATGTTTCCTTTCGTATGCTCAATTTAGAAACCTTGATTCGCACTAAAGAAGAGGTCGGACGAGGAAAAGATAAAGCGGTCTTGCCTATTTTGCGAGCGACGCACCACCAAAAAAGGTAACGCCGGCCGGTTTGCCCGGGTCTTTGTGGGCCCAGCTACCATCGGCGGAACACCCTATTAAAAAGGCGATCCCGAGGGATCGCCTTTTGTGTTTTTTGGATGAAGTCGGGGTCTAGAACTTGGCTGAGACACCGATCAATAAGGTGCGGTCCAAACCGGGACGGGCACCGTAGGGTCGGCGGGAGACGAGGTAGGTTTCGTCGGTCAGGTTGCGCAGACGCGCCGTGATTTTGTAGCGCTCCATGAAGGTGTAATCGCCGGCCAGATCAACCACGAAACGATCTTCGATCAATTCGTTGGTGGGGATCGCGCCTTGGCCTGCTTTGGTGCGCATTTCACCGACGTAATTGCCGCTCAGGTTGAGTTGCCACGCATCGCGACCCAAACCGAAACCGAGGGTGTACTGTTGTTCGGGCAGGTAGGGCAATTCGTCACCGATCTCAACGCGCGGGCTCCAATCGGAGAAGTCGCTTTCGAAGGATGACTGGAACTCGGTTTCGGTGTAGGTGTAAACCAGGCTCAATGGCAGACGCCATCCTTCGCCGAGTGCCGCACCAAAGTCGTGGTTGGCAATCAGTTCCAGACCGCGAATGTCGACTTCGCCGCCGTTGAACAAGTCACCGGCAGTGCCGCCGCCGCCGGACAAGGTTTCGGTGCCGAGCAGGTTGCTGTACTGGTTGTAGAAACCGATGGCTTCAAAACGCGTGTTTTGGCCGGTGTGGCGGTAACCCAGCTCGTAGTTGACGCTGCGTTCTTCTTCGGTGTCTTGGTTACTGCCGGCGCCAGGAGGTGAGAAACCGCGGTGAATGCCGATGAAGGCGCGGTTTTCGGTGTTCAGTTGGTAGTCCACACCCAAGCCGGGCACGAATACGGAGACGTCGTTTTGGCGGACGCGGGACGGGCCCTCGGCGCGGGTGGGATCGGCGGTGGAATAATCCTGACGCTCGTAATCAATCGATTCGTAACGCAAACCGGGACGGATGGTCCAAGCGCCAAAGGCGATGGTGTCTTGAATGAAGGCGGACACGGCTTCGGCGTTGGTGAATCGGTTGGTGGCGCTGCCAGGCTCGCCGATGCGGTTGGTAATCAGGTTACCGGAAACCATTTGCAGATACTCATCGTTTTGCAAGCGGTCTTCTTCGTCTTCGTGGTAGCGCAAGCCGGCTTCGATCGTCTGGTTGACGGTTTCGCCGTTCAGCGTCCAAAACAGTTTGGTTTGAATGCCTTGCGCTTCGTAGCTGCGACGGTTGTTGCGAATCCGGATATCTTCGGGATCACTGTCGATTTCACCGCGCAGAATGGCCAATTCGGTGGCGTAGTTTTCGGGATCGCTGAGGATGGTGCCGTTGCTGACACCGCGTGTGCGCTCGGCCTTGTGCCAATTCCGGAAAAACTCGTTGCGGTAGACGGTGGTGGTGATGTCGAAGTTGTCGCTTGGTTTTACGAAGTAACGCAGTTGATACTGGTCGTGATCGGTATCGATGTAATCGTCTTGGGAAGCGGCATAACGGCGGTTCGGGGTGGCGTCAAAGTCGGCTTGGGTTAAGCCGAGATAGGTTTCGTTACCGAACTGTTCGGTTTTACCCAATTTGATTTCGAGGCTCTGGTAGACAGCGGCGTCGGCGGCGCTGTTAAAGCGAACCTTGGCCATGTAGTCCTTGAGTTCGGTGCCGGTATCGCCGCCGTTGTCCAGGTCCTTGAAGCCGTCGCTGTTAATGTTGAGGCCTTCAACCAAGTAGCCAAAGCGCTCGCGGCTGTCGCCGACTTGGGCGCGGAACTGACGGTTGCCGTGGGAGCCGCCTTGGGCCTGCAGGTTCACGCCAAACTCGGCGGGGATGCTGCTGGAAATCATGTTCAGGACGCCGCCGTTGGTGTAAGGACCGTTTTTAATGGATGCGGAGCCTTTCAAAACTTCGAAAGTTTCCATGCGCCAAGCGGTGGGGAAGTAGTAAGCGGAGGGGGCGGTGTAGGGGGCGGGGGCGATCAAAACGCCGTCTTCCATGAGGGTGATTTTCTGGCTGCGTTCGACGCCGGTGCCGCGCATGCCGATGTTGGGGCGCAGGCCTAAGCCGTCTTCTTCTTGGATGTTAACGCCTGGCAAGCTGCGCAAGATGCGGTGAATATCCGCGTAACCCTGTTTTTCCAGTTCCTGCTTGGAAATATAAAAAGCGGAGCCAGGCTCTTTCGCGGCGGTTTCGCGACTGCCAATGACTTGGTAACGCTCTTGGACGACTTGCTCCAGACTGGGGGCGTCGCCGGTACTGTCAACCGGGGCGGCGGCTGCGGTGGGGGCAGCGGTTGGTTCGGCGGCGGTTCCGTCAGCGGCGACGGCGGCGGCGGTGAACCAAAAACAGGCGATAAGCAGGGAAAGAAACGAAGAAAAACGTGAGGCGGAAAAATGCCCGAGGCGGGACTTCATGACGCGCTCCTTGTGATTCGGTTAATGAACCTTTCGAAAAGATGCCGGCAATGAAACGGCGTAAGTAATTGATGAAAAACGGGTTGTGTGAAATGAACTGAGAATCATTCTCAATATTCGGTTCAAATTCTCGATCATCCTGCTCGCTCTGTCAAGAAAAACACCATAAATCTAAATCTCTTTTGGATTTGGTCGAAGAGATCTAACAGGACCCCGACGCGCCACAGCCACGGCGTTTTCCTCGCCGACCGGTCGTTTTTGTTCTTTGTATTCAGTGGGTTTCAATTCTAAAATGTGAGTCACTCCAATCAACAATCACCCTCTCTCATCGTGCGCCTGGGACTTTGCCGGCCCGCGCGTCAACCACGCTTAGAAGGATCGCGTTATGTCGGATTTCGAATTTGAAGATGCGGAACTTATCAATGGATTTAGGGAAGAAAGCCTCGAACACATCGAAGTGGTCGAAAGCAAACTGTTGGATCTAGAGAGCGAAGGTGTCAATCCCGACGACATCAACCAAATCTTTCGCTCGATCCACACCATTAAAGGTGGCAGCGGCTTTTTGGGTTTTGAGGCCATTAAAGAGCTCTCGCACTACATGGAAAGTTTGCTCGATTTGATTCGCGGCGGTCGCGCCGAAATGACACCGGCGGCGACAGATTCGCTGTTGCGCGGTACCGATTTTCTGAAAGCGATGCTCAATGACTTGGGCAATCAGGACGATGTGCCGATCGCCGATGAGCTGGAGACCCTGAACCGGCTGATTAAAGGTAAAGGGCACCTTGAGGGGGACGGTGGTGGCGAGGCGGCCGCGCCGGCGGTGGAAGAGGCCGCTGAAACAGCGGTTGCGGAAGTCGCCGAGGAAGTACCTGCCGGTGGCAAGTCGTTGCTGACTTTGGATGAAGTCAATGGCTTGATGAATAAAGGCTTTAACGTTTACCGTTTGCCGCTTGAGCGCGAAGTTCACATCGAAAAGATGAAGAAAAAAGATTTCAAATCGCTGTCGGCCTATTTGAACTCGTTTGGTTCCCTGGTTTGGGAAGACGGTGAGTTGGAAATTGACGGCGCGACCCGGGCGATGGTGGTGTTTGCCACGGTCCTGGATGAAGAATTTGCAGGGGCCTCGTTGCGTGTTGAAGGCGGGGACCTGGAGAAGTTGGACCGTGACAGCGTGAAAGCGCTGTATGCGGAAGCGGCGCCGAAAGCGGCCCCGGCGCCGAAAGCGGCAGCGGAGAAACCAAAAGCGGCGGCGCCGAAAGCGGAGCCCAAGCCGGCGGCCAAAGCGGAAAGCAAAGCGGCGGCCCCGAAAGCGGCGGCCAAACCGGCGCCAAAACCGGCGGCAGCGGCCAAGCCGGCGCCGCGCAAGGCATCGGCCGCGGCGGCGGCACCTACGGCGGGCAGCACCACGATTCGCGTCAACACGGCCTTGCTCAACAAATTAATGACGCTGGCGGGCGAGTTGATTCTGTCGCGGAACCAGTTGGTGCAGCGGCTCGACAACAAAGATTTGCCCGAGTTGCAAAGTCTCAACCAACGCCTGACTGAATTGCAGGAAAGTGTCATGCAGACGCGCCTGCAGCAGGTGGGCGCGGTGTTCAATAAGGTACCGCGCATGGTTCGCGATCTGTCCAAGTCGCTGGGCAAAAAGATTGAGGTCGAACTGGAAGGAACCGAGGTCGAGCTCGACCGGACCATCATTGATTCGATTACCGATCCCCTGACGCACTTGGTGCGCAACAGCATTGATCACGGCATTGAAATGCCGGAAGAACGGATTGAGAACGGCAAGTCGTCGCATGGGACCCTGTCGCTAAAGGCTTACCACGAGGGCGGCCAGGTCAATTTGGAAATCACCGATGACGGCAAGGGGATCAATACCGACATCCTCAAACGCAAAGCGGTCGAAAAAGGGCTGTGCACGGTTGAGGAAACCGAGACGATGGGCAAACGCGAGGCGCTGAACATCATTTTTCGGCCAGGCTTCTCGACCGCTTCGGAGATCACCGAGATTTCGGGACGCGGCGTCGGTATGGACGTGGTTAAAACCAGCTTCGAAAAGCTGGGCGGCACGATTGATCTGTCTTCGGAGCTGGGACGTGGCACCACCATTTTGGTCAAGCTGCCGACGACCCTGGCGATTGTTTCGGCGGTCATTGTCGATGTCGAAGGCGCGGACTTTGCTATCCCGCAAACCAATATTGAAGAAATTGTCCGCATCAAGGAACACGAAATCGCGTCCAAGTTGGAGCGGGTCGGTCGTCATGAAATCTTCCGTTTGCGCGGGCGTCTGTTACCGATATTGCGCTTGGCGGACGTGCTGAAGTTGCAACGCACCTATGTGGACCAAGACGGAAACCGCCATATCGATCGCCGTGAGAATTTGTCGGATCGGCGTGGGCGCAGCACGGCGGCGGACATCATGGGCAAGAAACGCGAGGGGTCGGATCGGCGCCAAGATGGACGCACCTTTTACATTGTGGTGTTGCGGGTCGGCGTCAACCAATATGGGTTGTTGGTGAACCGCATTCGCGACGTTGAGGAAGTGGTTGTCAAACCATTGAGCTCGTTCCTGAAGGATATTAAGGTTTTCCACGGTACGACCATCTTGGGCGACGGCCGCGTCATTTGTATTTTGGATTGCAACGGGATTTCCTCGACGGCCAACCTCAAGTTCGACAACTTGCAGGATTTGCACGAGCAGGATCACTCGATGCACAGCCACGCGTCTCACCACGAGTCGCAGTCAATTCTCATCTTCAACAACCACCCCGAAGAGAACTTTGCCTTGCCGTTGTCGTTTATCACGCGCATTGAGAAGGTCAGCAAAAATGACATCGAGAAGGTGGGCGACGAAGAGTACATCCAGGTTGGCGGCAAAAACATTCCCTTATTTCGCTTGGAAAAGAAACTCAATTGCAAAGCAGGGGTTCCAGACGAAGACGGCACACTTTACTTGTTGATTCCCAACTTGGTGCGCTCGCCGTACGCGATCGTGGCAACGCGCGTGCGCGATGTGGTCAACACCAGCTTAGACGTGCAGACCGACACGGTGAAACGCGAAGGGGTGTTGGGCAGCACGATTATCAACCGCAAAATGACGTTGGTGCTCGATATCTACGGGTTGTTCGACGAAAAACGCGAGTCGGGCATCATTACCGGCGAACGCCGTCACCGCATTCTGCTGGCGGAAGACACGCCGTTCTTCCGCACCATGATTCGGACCTACCTGGAAGAACACGGCATGGACGTGATCGAGGCGGTCCACGGTCAGGAAGCATGGGAGTTACTGGAAGCCAACGACGATATCTCACTGGTATTAAGCGACATTGAGATGCCGATCATGAATGGTTATGAATTGGTTTATAAAATCAAAAACCACCCTCAATACCGCGACATGCCGGTGATGGCGATCACCGCGTTAGACAATCCACAGTCGTACGAACAGGGCAAAAAAGCGGGCTTTGATGCTTACCAAATCAAATTGGACCGCGATGAACTGATCCAAACGATTGATGAGTTGCTGACGGTTGTGGAAGAGGCCGGCCGTTAAGGCGAGGTCGTGCGGCGATAAAGGCGGAGGACGATCCATGGAAAAACAATTTATGACGTTTTCAATTGACGACGGGACTTACGGCGTCAATATTCTCGGCATCAAAGAGATCAACTACAGCCGTCGTTTCACCAAGGTGCCCTTGTCCGCGAAGCACTTGGTTGGGCTGTTGAACTTGCGTGGTCAAATCGTCACGGTGCTGGACATGAGCCTGCCGTTGGGATACGTCCAGCGCGAAATCCACGATGAAACCAGTTTGCTGATAATGAAGACGTCAATGGAGCTGAGCCACGTGGCCCGTAAGCACGGCATCCACACCCATGACGATACGGTTGGTTTTATTGTCGATCGTATCGGCGATGTGATTAGCTGTGAAGAAAAAGAGATACAACCGGTACCGGCGCACATGGAGGCCGAAGTGTCCAAGTACTTGGAAGGAGTGGTCAAACGTGACGATTCCTTGGTGGGTATTGTGGATGTACCAGAGCTGCTGAAATTTGCTGGAGTGTAACGCTTGACCAGAGTGCTGATTGTTGAAGATATGGCGACGTACCGAACGATCATCGCCCGCAGTTTGGCGGAGATCGAAGATACGACAGTCGTGGGCCGTGTCTCCAATGGTAAAAAAGCACTCGATTTCCTCGAGAAAAACGAGGTGGATCTGATTACACTCGACGTGGAAATGCCGATTATGGACGGCTTGGCCACCCTCAAAGAATTGCGCAACCGACGTTTGCACATTGATGTGGTGATGCTGAGTGGGTTAACCGATCAAGCCGCGCAGCTCACGATTAAATGTTTGGAATTGGGCGCGGTCGATTTTGTGTTGAAGCCGGCGACGGCTTCGTTTGCCGAGAACCAGCGCTTGCTGGTGGACAGCCTGAGCACGATCATCGCCAACCTCCGCCGCCGCTGGGCTTTTCGCAAGCGGTTACCCCAGAATCCACGCCCTAAAACCGCAGCACCTCCGCCGGCGAGTCCGCTAAAGACGCGGCGCCCGTCGCGGTTGCGCGAACGATCCGGGACCGCGACAACGAGTTCGACACCGGACGCCAAGCCGGCCGGCAGCCCGCGGCGACGGCTTTCTTTACCGCGTCCCAAACTGCTGTTGATCGGTGTTTCGACCGGGGGCCCCAAGGCGCTTTCCGAAGTTTTTGACCATTTGCGCGGGCCGCTACCGTTCCCGATCTTGATTGTGCAGCACATGCCGCCTAAATTTACCAAATCACTGGCGGACAGTTTGAACCGCAAAACCGACATTGAGGTGAGCGAGGCGATGGACGGCGACTTGGTGAAAGCCAACTGTGCCTACATTGCACCGGGCGGGTATCACATGGTGCTAATGAAAGATGACGATTTCGGTTTTATTTTGGCGACCAACCAAGCCGCCCCGGTGAACTCGTGTCGGCCCTCGGTCGATGTGCTCTTCGACTCGGTGACGTCGTTTTTTAGCGGTGGCGAAATTGCCGCCCTGATCATGACGGGCATGGGTCGCGACGGTGCCGACAGTTGCGAACGCCTCCACAAGCAGCGCCACTTCATCATGACCCAGTCGGCAGAGACGTGCACCATTTACGGGATGCCCAAAGCGGTTGAGGATTTAGGCATTCAAGACCAAGTACTGGATCTGGAAGAGATTGCCCCAACCATCATGCGACTGGGCAAACAGTCATCGATGTTTCCCGGTAAGAATATCTGGGGTTAGGCATGGACGGCCGTTTTCTTTTACTGCTCGGCATCGGTCTCTTTTTCTGTGGGCGTCCGGCGGCGGCACTAGAGCCCGAGCTTGCTTCGATGCCAATGTTTCGCGGCATGACGATTAGCTGCCAAGGCTGGGGCGCGGAATGGGCCGACGCCCGTTTCGCCGATGAATTAACGGTGTTGCGAGAGCTGGGCGTCAATGCGGTGGCGACCCATCCCTATGCACGCATTCATGCCGACGGTTCCTTGCGCTGGCGGTCCTGGCGGACCGGCCAAGTGCCGGACTACGTGATCCAGCCGCTGCGGACAACCCAACAGGCGGGGCTGCGCAAAATGGTGAAGCCGCATCTGGCCTACTGGGGCAGCCCTTTTTCTTGGCGCGGTGAGGTTGATTTTAGTGAGCCGACGGCGCGCCGTCGCTTCTTTGACGATTACCAGCGCTGGATTGTCGCGCTTGCCGCCGATACCTCGTCGGCCGATATTTTTGTGGTTGGCACTGAATTGGACCTGATGGTGAAGTACGAACAAGAGTGGCGCCAGGTGATTGCAGCGGTCCGGGCGGTGACGCCGGCGGCGCTAACTTACGCGGCTAACTGGGATTCTTATCAGAAGGTGCCCTTTTGGGATGCCTTGGACTTGGTTGGCGTGCAGGGTTACTTCCCCATCTCCGATGAGGCGGCGCCTTCGGATGCGGTGCTGAGGGCCGGTTGGCGCAAGGTGATGACCGGTCTGCAAGGCTTTCATCGCAAGGTCGGCAAACCGCTTCTGTTTACCGAGCTGGGTTACAATCAATCGCTGCAAGCGGCGGCGCAACCCTGGTCATACCAGGGGGATCGCTCGCGTGAGGCGGCGCTGTTGCAAGCGCGGTGTTTGCGCATCGGTTTGCAGGTCCTGGCCGAAAACGAAGCCTGGTGTCGTGGCGCTTTCCTGTGGAAATGGTTTGTCGGCGATGCCGCCTATGAGAATTTCTATTTAAAAAAGCCCTATTTAACGGCGGAAATCCGTCGCGTCTGGTTGAAACCGGGGGCGGCCGGGCCGCCGCGCTGAAAGCGGCGTGGGTGTCGGGTTATGAGGTGTCCTAAGGTTCGCTTGATTCAACGTATCCGCGTCAACCTGTTGCGACGCGGGATCGCCACCGAGGTTTCCTTATGAAAGTATTGGTCGTAGACGACAACCGCGTTAGCCGCAAAATTATCGGCGCCGAATTGCGCTCCGGTGGCTATGAAACGCTCGAGGCGGCGGACGGGCATGAAGCACTCAAAATGGTGCTCAGCGAACCGGATATCGACTTACTCACCTTGGACGTGAATATGCCCAAGATGGATGGCTACGAAGTCTGTCACCGGCTGCGCGATTGGGAGTTATCAGGCAGGTTTAAAGGGTTCCGCGATCGAGAAGGGGTGATGCCGGTTATTTTTGTGACCGGTGATGATACCTTCGCCGGTCGCCAAAAAGGCTTTGAGGTCGGTGCCACCGAGTTTTTGACCAAAGGTTTTGCCCACGGGGAACTGCTCAAAAAGGTGAATCGCATTCTCAAGCCGCAACGGGCCATGGCCGGCTTGACCGTGTTGTTGCTGGAAGCAGATCCCATGGTGCGTGCCATCCTGTCCGGGTACCTCGACGAATACGGTGTGGCCGTGCGATCGGTGCTCGACGCCGACGAAGCCTACCGCCTGTTGCGAGATCCGACGGCGTCCGTCCACATGTTGATTCTGGACGAAAGCATGGCGTCCATGGGTGACCGCAACTTGTGTACCTTGGTGCGCGGCGAGCTGGCGATGGCGGAACTACCGATCATTGTAGTCTGTGTCTCCGACGACCGCGCCAGAAACCTGGCCCTGTTTAAGGCGGGTGCCACCGATACTTTGGTGAAACCGCTGGTTAAAGAAGAGTTATTTGCCCGGCTTAACGTTTTCTTGGAAGTGCAGCGCCTCAATGACGAATTGCAACAGCGGGTGGTGTCCTTGCAAAAGGTGAATGAGCTTAAAGATGAATTCATCGCGGCCTGTTCCCACGATTTGCGTTCACCGCTTTCCGGGATTCTGGGCATGTCCGAGCTGTTATCGCATGCGGGCAATCTCGAGCCGGTCCAGCGCGACATGGTGGCCCGCATCAAGCGTTCTGGGCAGTTCCTGCTGACCTTGATCCACGATATTCTCGATGTGGGCACGATGGACTCGCAGCCGTTCGACTTGCAGTTCGCCTGTTTTGATGCGGTTGAGGTGGGACGCCAGTGTGTTGAAACCGCCGCCTATACAGCCGATAAAAAAGGCGTGCAACTGACAACGACGCTGCCCGAAAGTGCCTCGATTCAAGCGGACCGCACCAGTGTGATCCGCATCTTTCACAACCTACTCACGAACGCGATTAAGTTTACCGATGCGGGTGGTTCGGTTGCCATGGAAATGGTTGTGGTGGACGAGGAAGTGGTGGTCTCGGTCAAGGATAGCGGCGTCGGCATCGCGCCGGAGGACCTTGTCGGCCTGTTTGATCGATACAAAAAGAAGTCGACCCGTGGTACGGCGGGAGAGCGCGGGACCGGTTTGGGTCTGGCGATTGTGAAAGCCCTGGTTGAAAAACACGGCGGTCATATCGAGGTGACCTCTACGCCGGGTTTGGGGTCGACTTTTCGGGTCGCGCTGCCGAAGGCGCCGCCCGACTGCTGCTAAGCGGTGTCCACGCTACCGGGTGGGTTGGTTTTGAAGCGCGGAGGCCCAAAAACCCCTGTGCGGAAATGTTCGGCGTCGTCGGGCTCGCTACTGTAACACCAGCGGTAAACGATGTAACCGACCACGATAAAAAACCAGGTGGCGATTTGTGAGTAGAAGTTGATGAACACTGAAATGGTGACACAGAAGCTGGAGAGGCCGGCAAAGTAAACCGTGAACAGGTTGCGTCGCTGGCGCATGGCCATGTAAACCGCCATGCTGATGAGACCACAGCCGAGCGGGCCGAACACCAGCCCCGCAAAACCCCAGTCCTTGTAAAAGGTCTCCAAGTAAGTGCAGACGTTGAGGTGAATCGGCACCCAGTAGAACTTGCCGACGAGAACTTCCCGTTCGTAATAGGGAATGAGCAGTTCCATAAAGGTGACGACCGGGGCAAAGGTATGTTTGCCGTAGGTGAAATCCCACTTGTCGGTGAGGAACTGTTGCAGGACGGGGAAACTGCCGGTGAGGTAGATGTAAATGTCATTGAGCGGGCCAAGCTCAGGGTATTTGAGGAACTGCCGGTTGTAATCGTAGGCTTCTTTGACATACAGCTTGGCAATTAACACAAACATACCGAGCAAGCCGAACACAACCGATGACGAGGCGACGGCAAAGCGAAACGAAATGTTGACACGGCGTTGGCTGTACACCACCACGTAAAAGCTCCAAATCGCCATGTAGAACAGGCGCGTGCGGTCGGTGGTAAAAAAGGCGGTGAGCAGGGACCACACGAGGACGGCGATCAACCAGCGTCGTGGTTTGCGGTAGATGGTCAGGTACATGAGTGACAGCACGAAGTTGGCGACGTTGATAATGTTAAAAAAGCCGAGGAAGCGCACGTTGGTGTGCAGCTCTCGGGCGCGCTGTGGGTCGCTGAAAAAGGTACTGAGCCCAAAGAGTTGGTGCAGGTGATAAAGCTGCAGCACAAAACCGAACACGCCGATGCCGAACATGGCGAAAAGTGCGGTTTCGAAGCGCTCGCGGTTGAGGTAAGCGAGGCGCGAATGGTTGGTGAGCCAATTGGGTTTCTGTAAGGCGTACACCCCGACGAGCGCGGTTCCACCCATAAACGACGCGTACGAAACCCCGATCGCCCGCCATGCCTCCATGCCGACCGGATGGTAACGCACCAAGTTCAGCGTCAAAAAGGCAATCGCGACGTTCCAAAAAAAGTTGTAAATGGCGGGCGGGGTAAAAAAATCGTCGAACAGCCATTTCGAGAGGAACAGCCCCAAAAACGCGACCGTCATAAGGGTGACAAAGATCATGAAAAACAACTCCGAGGCGGACGGGCCGGATCGTGACGCGCGGCACGGGTGTGTTGCAGGAGCCAAAGCGACACCAGGGGATGCGAAGACTTGGTATCGAATTTGACAATGCGAGTGGATGCCGCCGGCGCGGCCCTTGGGGCGCGCCCATTGTAACTGAATTGCCGGGCATCGTTGCGCAAAGTTTTGGCGGCCGTCACCGGCCTTCGCGACGGCATCTCCGGCCTAAAACTAAAAAAGCGCAGGACTTAGCGGCGATTTTGGCCAAGGCTCTGGGCTGTAACCGTTTGTGAAAAGGCGCACCGAACCCGCCGGCGCCGCTGGTTCTCAAACGGTTTTGCTTCAGCTCTTTGGCCGACATGCGCTAGGGGTCACGCGCTGTTAAAGTCTGAATCCGTACCCTATTGCTCAGGCAACTTAGGTATAATCGCAAGTCTTTGCGACCGATCGAGGAGGCTCGACTCATCCATGAAAGAACCCGAACTTTTGTCCTTATCTGACTTTATCTTTGTTATCTGGAAACGCAAGTTGCACGCACTGTTGGTGTTTTGTGTGGTGATGGCACTCGGGGTCGCTTATTTGGCGGTTGCCAAAAAGACCTACCGCTTGAGCGGTTCCATTTACGTAGGTCGCTTTCAAACCGACCTGCTTGAAGAAGGCGAATTTGTCGCGCAGAAGCTGGAAGACTACAGTTTCATCAAAAAAGCGTTGGATGCCAACGAGGTCAAGCTCAATACATCGGTGACCAAGCTGCAGCGCAGCATTGAGGCGCATGTCGTCAACGAAGTGCGTAAAACCAAGGATGTCGGCATTGTGTTGCTGACGGTAGAGTACGACGACCCGCAAATGTGTCACGCCATTTTTAAGGCGTTGACGGACCAGTTAATTCGTGAGCACGATGAGCTCAAAGACGATGCGCTCGACGTCCTGCGCAGCATGGAACGGTTCTTCAAAATGAACGAAGTTCAATTGCAGGCCTCGATTGATTCGGATGAGGCGTTTGCGTCGGAAAGTATGCGCTCCCCGCAGCCAGGTATCGCTTGGCCCGCGCACCTGCTGGCGCGTTACGCGATTGCCGAAAAACGCGACGACCTCAAACAAATCGTGCAAGACCGTCACTACCTCAAAATGGAAGGCGAGGCGGCCACCAAGTCCTTTAGCACCCGTCTCTCCGCCGAACCGGCCGTTCCCGACCAGCACGTGAAACCGCGCAAAGCCGTTGTCCTGGCCACGGCCGGTGTGGCGGCGGCGGTACTTGGCGCCTTGTGGGCCCTACTGCTGGAACTGGTCGACACCCAAATCAAACCCCGTTTTGGGAAGGGCGGCCGAAAGGCCGTTACCAGTTAGACCACTTGCGCCTCGGATGAGGTAGCGCGTTTTTCTGTTCGTCCGCGGCCCCGCAGCCGTCCGCGCTGCTTGGGAAGGGCGGTCCTGCTTGGCCTTCACGTCGCAGCCACGAGCGCCTCGGAAGACTTGCCCCTGCGCGCCCGGCATGGTTGCGCGTTGCCGGGCTAGGGGATCCCAGCCCCTTTCGCGGCCACTGCCTTACGGTTTTTCTATGCCTGGTGGTGCGTCCTTTGGGCTGAGCATCTGCAGCCGGTGACCCGATTATCTTCGACGGTAGACTGCCCAGCCCGGGTACGAATCATGCCGATGCGTTCAGCAGGCCTGCTCAATCGTCCAACCCTGTATCGCGGGTGGCAGTAGGGAAACAGGCGGGCAGACAAGCGCCAAGTCTTCCAAGGCGCACGTGGCTGCCTGCGAGCAGCTCGGTAATGGAGACGCCTTCCGAAAAAAGCAGCATCGCGGACGGATGCCGGAACGCAGCCGAACGAAAAACGCGCCACCGCCTCCGAGGCGGGAAGCGATTCGCGTTGTGCGGAAAGCTGGGTCGCCCTTCCCAAACATCGCGGGCGGAGGCAGGCAAGCAGGTGGATAAACGCGCTCATCCTTCCGCGGCGGAAGGCGCTGACGTGGGGGCGTTCGAGCGTGCCCGCCCTTCCTTTTCGGCTTTGAGACGCCGTGTCATGAGGCGGTGCAGGCCCTCTTGCGGGGTGAGTCCTTTGTAGAGGATGTGGTACACCACTTCGGTAATCGGGAGTTCGACCTCAAGATCACGCGCTTTTTGGCGGACCGATTTGCAGGTATGTACCCCTTCGGCAACCATGCCGAGCTCGTCCAACACCTGCTCAAGCGACTTGCCCGCCGCGATACCCATGCCGACGCGCAGGTTGCGACTCAGGCCGCCGGTACAGGTTAGGATCAAATCACCCATGCCCGCCAACCCCGCGAACGTATCGCGTTCGGCGCCCAAGCGCACGCCGTAGCGGGAAATTTCACTGAGGCCGCGGGTAATCAGACCGGCCATTGAGTTGTTGCCCAGGTCGAGACCGTGGACCATGCCGCTGGCAATCGCAATGACGTTTTTAAGCGCGCCGCAGATTTCGACACCCATCACATCGTGGTTGCGGTACATGCGGAACGAAGGCGTGGTCAGTTCTTCCTGCAAGGCGAGCAGGGCGTCGTCCTTGGGGCCGGCCAAAACGACGGTGGTCGGCTTGTTGGCGGCGACTTCCTTGGCGAAACTCGGGCCGCTCAGGGTGTAGGCGCGCTGCGACCATTCCTCGCCCAGCACATCTTCGACGATTTGTTGCGGCAACATGCCGGTCCCCAACTCAATCCCTTTGGAGGTGAGAATCATGCGGTGGCGGTCGTTTAACCAAGGTCGGATTTGTTCCAAAACCGCGCGATAGGCTTGGAGTGGAATCGAAAGGCATAATAAATCGTGCGCGCGAACCGTTTTTTCGAGGTCACCGACCACTGTCAGGCGCTCCGGAAAGGGGACGTCCGGCAGGTATTTGGTATTGGCGCGCGCAGCATTAAACGCGGTGACATCCGCCTCTTTACGAGCCCAAAGTTGCACGCTGTGGTTGTGACGTGCCCAAAGAATGGCGAGTGCGGTGCCCCAAGAACCGCCGCCCAAAATAGCCAATTTCACGTATGGTACCTCCTGGCTGCTGTCTCGCCGTCACGTCACGTTCGTCGATGACCCGTGATCGGCGAGGCATGGGCGATCTTATTCCAGCGAAATGATGGCGTCAAATTCGGAGTTGAGGATTGTATCGTTGATAAACATGCGGCGCGGCCAATTGGCGCGGTTAAAGTATTTTTTCACCGAAAGCGGGTGCTGGACGGGAATGTCGCCCGCATGCCATTGATTGTCCTCAAGGTCGATCATGATTTGGTAGGTCTGGCTCGCCAAGCCCTCGATGTCCGGGAAAATGGCCAAGTTCCCCAGTTTGACCCGACCCATCAGGCTGTCGACACCGACGATGACGGGGATCCGGTACTGCTTGACGCGTGGGATCCAGGCTTGCGACAACAAGTCGGCGGTCAACATGTGCGGGTCGTTAAACAGCCAGAATGCATCGACCTTAGCGCGTTTCAGCGCGCGTAGCCCGGCCTTGACCTCGTTGACTTTGGGCTGGAGCGGGATGGCATGGCCAATGAGCTCGATGCCTTCGCGTTCCGCCAATTTTTTCTCTCGCTGGAATTGGGTTTCCAGAATCGGCCGATACAAAACCCCAACGCGCTTAATGCCGGGCGAAATGCTGCGCAGGTTGATAATGCCGGTGACGGCCGGAATATTGAAACGAATGCCGGTAACGTTGTTCAGGCGCTTGAGGTCGCGATCAATTTGCACGTTGTAAACCAACACGGTCGGCGGTGGTGCTTGACCCGGCGGCAGGTGTTCCTTCAGCCAGCGGCGGTAGAGCGTGACCGGCCAGCGATCCACCAGCAGGACGACCTTCGGCTGTGCGGCCATGGCGGCGACAAATTCGTCGTAGCGTTGACCGCGTTCTGCAACCAAGGTTTTGGCCGAAAAATGGCCGTCATCGGCCTCCAGTTCCCGTTCGAAGGCGATGTTAAACGTTTCATAGGTTGTCGTCGCCGAGCGCACGACCAAAATGCTGTTGGGATCGGCGACGAGAAACATTAAGAAGAGGATCAAGGGGACCTCGTCGCTGGAAAAATGTAATTTGCGTTGTGTGGAAGCAGTGTGTACACCCGTTTGTTAATTAAAAAAAACCGTTGAACCAATGTTTTTTTCATCCATTTAGAGCCGGGTATGTTGCTTTGGTTGACCATGGCGCCTTGAGGGGACGGTGTGTACTGGGTTTGTGGCATGCCCTGTTCCCGTGTTCCATGACGGCGCGGCTGTTTCCAGCACCGGTTGATAACGCTTGATTGACCCGCTTTGCGGCCGTGCCACCGCCGATCCACCGTGGTTATCTTCTTTTCCTCCCGTTGCCGGATGGGGGTAAGGGTATGCTTTTCGAATGGGTTTTGCTTAAATGATGCGAATAACATGATCGTGACTCGATCAGAACTCCGGTTTGTCGGTGACGAACCGGAGCGACACGGATTGAGAGGTGGGTGATCGGCAGGCTTGCCGGCACCCAAGGTTCCCCGGTGACCCTGGGCTCACGCCTGAGCGATGAGGGCGACCTAGCGATCCCAGTCTGCTTTTCCAAAACGCAAAAACGGGGAAGTTGGTGGAATGGAGAAAAAAGACTGGGTAATGCTTTTGTACCATGATCGTGGTAACTCTGTCAGGCGTTAATATGGCTGATAATTCTCGGTGACAATGAAACCCCGCTGGTTCTTGTTTCTTTTGAGGTTTGTGTCGTATTTTCAAATGATGTTTTCTTATTTTCTTATTCGAAAGGTGGCGCTGATGCAGCGAATCTTAGGCCGGTTAGTTTGGGTCTGTCTTTTTTTAAGCGTGGGGGGTCATCTCAACGCTGCGCGTGAGGGCGATGCCTTGCTGCGCTTTCTGCCCGAACAAACCAAATACGATGCTTCGGTCACGCGACCCGAGGCGGTTTTGGGATTTGCCGTCGGCCACCAGCATGTCCGCCATGATCAGTCCTTGCAATACCTGCGGCTGTTGGCCGAACAGTCGCCGCGCGCTCGCTGGGTTTCCTTGGGTCGTACCCACGAAGGACGTGAGCTGGTTCATTTGGTTTTTTCGCATCCTGATAACCTCGCCAACTTAGAAGCCCTGCGTCAAGAACACCTCAATTTTGCGCTGACCGGCCAAAGCGGACGCAGCACCGCCGAAATGCCGGTCGTGGTGTGGCTGGCCTACAGTATTCACGGCAATGAAGCGTCGGGTGCCAACGCGGCGTTGGTCACCGCCTACCACTTGGCCGCCGCGCAAAAGATCGATCCCTTACTGCGCAACACCATCATTCTGCTGGACCCGTCGCTTAACCCCGACGGCATGGATCGCTTTGCGACCTGGGTCAACAGCCATCGTGGGCGCACGCCGGTCGCCGATGCCTACACGCGCGAACACCGCGAAGCCTGGCCGCGCGGCCGCACCAACCATTATTGGTTCGACCTGAATCGCGACTGGTTATTGCTCCAGCATCCCGAATCACAGGCTCGTGTTGCCCAGTTCCAGCGCTGGCGCCCCAATGTGGTCGCCGATTTCCACGAAATGGGCACCAACGCCACCTACTTTTTTCAGCCAGGCGTGCCTTCGCGCCAAAACCCCCTGATTTCTGAACAGACCTTAACCCTGACCCGTCGTTTCGCCGAATACCATGCGCGCGGCTTGGATGAGCGTGGCGAACTGTATTTCACCGAGGAGAGTTTTGACGACTTTTTCTTTGGGAAGGGGTCGACTTATCCGGATGCTCAGGGTGGGATCGGCATTTTGTTTGAACAAGCCAGCGCGCGCGGTCACGTCAAGCACCGCTTCAACGGCGAGTTGACTTTTGCCGATGCGATTCACAATCAGGTCACCACCTCCCTGACAACTTTGGAAGCGGCCTTGGCGCAACGCAAGGCGCTGCTCGAGTACCAGGACCAAAGTCGCCGCAAGGCGCTGGCCGACGGCGCCAAATCGTCGGTAAAGGCTTATGTGGTCGGCGATGACGGCGACCCCATGCGCCTTCATTATCTAGTGAAGAACCTGCTCGCCCACCGCATTGTTGTCCACGAACTGGCCGAGCCGGTTCGCGTGGGCGAACAAACCATTTCTCGTGGGATTGTGGTGCCGACGGAACAGGCGCAATACCCGTTGGTGACGTCGCTGTTCGAGCGCCGCACCCGCTTCCAAGACGATGTTTTCTACGATATTTCCGCATGGAACTTCGCTATGGCCCACAACCTGCCTCATCTCGAATTGGGGCAAGGCAACTTTCGATCGCGCGTGATGGGGCCGGCTTTAACCGAGGCCGTTCTCCCGCAGCCGCATTTGCCGGAAAAAGCCGCCGGTTATGCTTATCTGTTGGAGTGGTCTGGTTACTTCGCACCCAAAGCCGCGTATCGTCTGCAAGCGGCCGGCGTTCACGTATGGGCCGCCGCCAAACCTTTTCGCGCGGCGACGGCGGCTGGACCGACCGATTTTGCAGCGGGTACCCTGATGGTGCCGCTCGGTGAGCAAAAACTTGCCGCCGCCGAGGTCGACCGCTTGGTACGCGAGGCCGCGCGCGAAGCCGGCATTGATGCTTACGCTCTCGACAGCGGCTTAACCCCGCAAGGCATGGATTTGGGTTCGCGCAACTTCCACTTGCTAAAGCAGCCCAACATTGTCGTGGCGGTTGACGGCGGCGTGAACAGTAACCGCGCCGGCGAAATTTGGTTTACGCTCGATCACGACTACGGTTTTGCCACCGCATTGGTGGCCTGCAAGGATTTGGACTTGGTTGATTGGTCGCAAAAGACGCACCTCATCCTGCCGGACGGCTCCTTGGAGCAAATTGATAGCAAGGCGCTGACGCCCATTAAGGCGTGGTTGGATCGGGGTGGTAACCTGATTGCGTTGGGCGGTGCCGTGCGCTGGTTGGATCAAGCTAAGTGGGTCAATCCCAGCCTTAGCGATGTGTCGCAACCCCAGACCAGTGAGCGCGACGCGAAGCAAGCCGGTCCGGTGCGACCGCGTTGGGCGGATCGCGAAAAGGACCGTGCCCGCAAGCGCATTTCCGGTGCGATCTTTTCCGCACAAATGGACCTGACCCACCCGCTCGCTTTTGGTTACCGCCGCGCTGAAATCTTCCTGTTTCGCAATCACACCATGGCTTTGGATCCCGGTAACCGCCCCTTGTCGGCGCCGGTACGCTACAGCGACCAATCACTGCAAAGCGGTTACGCCGACAGTGTCATTGTTTCGCGGTTGGCCGACAAAGCGGCGGCTCAGGTTTTTGGGATGAGCAATCGCGGCACCGTGATCTTATTGCACGATCATCCCGGCTTTCGCGGTTTTTGGCGCGGTTCGAATCGACTTTTGCTCAACAGTCTATTTTTTAATGAGATGATGCAGCACTAACACCAGTCTTGTGGCGGCACGGTGGCCTGTTCTTCGGATGGTTCACTGGTCACATCACGCCTCGGTGGGAACAAAAACGGCAAATTGTTAACTTTTTATGCACTTTCTCGCAAAAAAACCGATAAGAGCGATCAGGTCGTATGCTCTCCCGTCTGGCTTTTTCGTCGTGCGCGGATTGTGAACGGCTCCTTGATTTCTGCACGGCCACACGCCCGTCCCGCCTAGGTTGCCGATCGCGGCCTTTGCGTTTCCCTTTCTTTCCGCCAACCTCCCCAACGCGAGTGTCTTATGTCCGAATCAATGGAAACCTTCGAGAATTACGAGATCCACGGGATCGCCCGCGATTGTTGGGAGCGTGGTCTCACCGGTGTTCTTCGGACCGAGGTGCAGGGCTACAGCAAAGACCTGTTCTTTCGCGACGGTCTGGTGATTTTCGCGAACTCGGAGGACCCGGCCAACAAATTGCCGCAAGTGCTCATCAGCCAAGGACGGTTTACCGAAGAACAGTTCGACGCCGTCGAAGGGAATTTCCGGCCTGAGATTTCGGTCGGCCGCAACCTTGTTGAAATGGGGTTGATCACGCAGCAGGAACTCGTCGAAGGCGCGCGCGCCCAAGTTTTCCACGTTTTTGAGAGTGTGATGCAGGCCCGCGATGGACGGCACGAGGTGCAAGAGGGCCCTTTACCGGACGGCGTTGTCAACTTACCGCTTAATTTTCCAGCCGATTTTCTTAAAGCCTTCCTGACGCTGCAAGATCGCGCTTGGGTGTCCTCCCAGTTTGGCGAGGACCTGGGCTTCGTGCCCCACCGCGTTGATGACCGACCCATTCACTTCGATCAAGTGCCTGTCGCCGATTTTGCCCAAACCATTTACGACATGATTGACGGTGAAACGGACGGCAATCACCTCGCCTTTGAAACCGACGTTGAAGATTTTACCTTGCTCAAGTTTCTGTATGCTTTGAAGGCGATGGGTTTTATTTCGGTCGATGTTGAAGCTGCTTTGGATCCCGGTGACGAGTCACTGCTCGACGACGATGAAGCCTCGATGTTTGCCGCTGAGTTAAATGAGGTTGTCAATCAAAACGATCGGGTTGAGCAACTGGGGATGGCCGGCCTCGAAGAGACCATGGAGATCGGCGGGGCGGTCGGGGCGGCCATGGATGAGGCGCTCCCTTCCATGGATGCGACCGTTGAACTGTCTCGCGCCAACTTGGGGGCGCCGGAACCGGAAAGCATTTTTGCCGACGACGAAGAAGCTGAGGAACCCGAGGTCGAAGAGGATTACGACGCCGCGATTGCCGCCTTTGAGGCCGATGACGACGACGATGATGTGATGGTAGCCGAGCCCGAGATTACCTCGGCCTTTGACGACGAGGAAGAGGACGAGGGCTTTGATGATTTGTCCAGTGATTTGCTGGAAAAAGAGCTTGAAGCGATGGCGCATCCCATGGGTGCCGCCTTGGATGAAGAACCCCTGGTTCGTAATACCGTCGACGAGGATGATGACGAAGCTGAGCAAGACGACGAAGAGGCCTTGGCGGCGGTGGGTTCGGATTCGGGTTACCAGCGTCGCATGTTGTTTAGTTTGCTCCTATTGTGTTTGGGGGGGTTCGGTTTGGCCTGGCATCGCGGTTTGGTTGATCCGGTTGCGCCTTTGGCTCGATTTGGGGTGGGTTTGCTGAGCGATGACCCACCACCGGACCTGGTCGTCGACGAAAACGCCGACCTGGCCATGGTTGAGACCGATGAGGTGCCGCCTGACGCGGCAACTGCCGAAAACACCGATTCAACCACGCCTGAAACCGACCAACCGATTGAAGCAAAAGTGACTGATCCCGAAGCGCAAGCGCAAAGCGAGCCGGAGGCGATCGCCAACCAGGCCGGTCGCGACAGCGAACCTAAACCGGATCCGGTTGTCGCCGAAGCTGAGCCGCCCAAAAACACGACGCCCCAGGAGCCGATCCAGGTCGAGCCGGTAAAAGATCCAGTCGACGACCCGGCCTCGCAAACCGCGGTGGCGGCAGTTGTGGAAGAACCGCAAAAACCACAGCCGGAGCCGTCGCCCGCCGAAAAATTCGTATCACCGGTGGCCGGTGGTTGGGATCCCGCAACCGGCCGACCGATTGCCGGTTATCAACCAGGCGTTGGGCCGATTTCGCAGCGACAGCCGGGCTTCGCCTTACCCGACCTGCCGCGCGCGGGTTCGGCCATGGTTAATCCGCCTGCTGATTCGCCTTGGGCCTCGTTGTTGGCACGTCGTGAGCCGGGATCACCCTTCAGTGGTAATCTGGTGGCGGGTGACCCCGCCGTTGAAGCTGAGACTGTCAAAGCATCCGTCAAGGTTGAGCCGACCAAGGCCGCGCCGCGCCGTACCAATAGCACGCAAAATAAACCCAAACAACCTCCGCCCGCGACCACCAATACCGAGGTGGCAAAACCGACGGTGACGGTGCCGGGCGCCGATCCTTTCGCCGATGTGATGCGCCGCAGTCAAGCCGCGTTGACCCCGCAGGCCGAGCGTTTCACCTTGCGTTTGTTTCTCGCTTGTCAGCCTTCGTCGGTCGAGAAAGCACAGACGACCGCCGGCGCCGAGAATCCGCTGTATCTGCTGCCGCGTGATTTTCGCGGACGGACCTGCTACAGCGTTTGCTGGGGTGTTTTTGACAGTCGCTTGGATGCGTTGGAGTTTCGCAAGCAGCTACCGCAGGGTCTCGTCGAGCGCCTGACCGACGTTGAGGTTTACCAGATTAAAAAACTGCTCTAACGCTTTTGGGCCCCATAAAAAAGGCGAAGCCCGTGCTTCGCCTTTTTTTGGAAAATGACCGTTTAAACAGCCAGCTCGTTGTCTTCTTTTTCTTTGGCCGACTGCGACAGCAAGTAAGCGCGAATGAAATCGTTTAAATCGCCTTCCAGGACCTTGTCCGGTTGGCTCGATTCGGTTTCCGTGCGGTGGTCGCGCACTTGGCGGTAGGGGAACAGCACGTAGGTGCGGATTTGACTACCGAAGTTGATGTCCATTTTTGCAGCCGAGTTTGAACGGACCGCTTCTTCGTGTTCTTGGCGCTGCAATTCAGCGAGGCGTGAGCGCAAGACTTTCATAGCGGTAGCGCGGTTTTTGATTTGAGAGCGTTCGTTTTGGCAGTTGACGACAATGCCGGTGGGCAAGTGCGTGATCCGCACCGCTGAATCGGTTGTGTTGACGTGCTGGCCGCCCGCGCCGGAGGAGCGGAAGGTGTCGATCCGCAGATCTTTCTCGTCAATGTCGACTTCGGCGTCGTTTTCGATCTCCGGTGTGACGTGGACCGAGCAAAACGAGGTTTGGCGGCGTTTGGCGGCGTCGAAAGGGGAGATACGGATTAGACGATGCACGCCGGATTCAGCTTTGAGCATGCCGTAGGCGTATCGACCCTCAATGCGCAACATGGCCGATTTGACACCGGCCTGGTCGCCTTCCTGGCGTTCGAGGATTTCACATTTGAAATCTTCTTTTTCGCAGTAGCGCACGTACATACGCAGCAGCATCTCGGCCCAATCGTTGCTCTCGGTCCCACCCGCTCCGGGGTGAAGGACCAAAATAGCCGCGCTGTCGTCGTGTTCACCGGACAGCATCATTTTGATTTCGTTGGCCTCGATGAGGTTGTAGTAGTCCTGGAGCAAGGTTTCCAATTCGGCGGAAACGTCTTCGCCCTCTTTAATCAGTTCTTGGTGAACCTCGATATCCTCGAGCAAGGTTTCGAACTTTTTGGCGAGATCGATGTCTTGCTGAACCGCGTTGCGCTGTTTCAGAACGTTTTGGGCTTTCTCATTGTCATTCCAGAAATCTGGATCGGTGGAAAGCGCTTCGAGTTCGAGCAACTTCTTGGCATTGCCGGGTAGGTCAAAGATAACTCCGGATGCGAAGTGCGCGGGCGTTCTGGGCCTCGAGTTGTTGCAGTAGTGTGTCCAACATGGTGACCTCCTTGAACAAAGGCGCCGGATTCGGCGCGGTCGGCGAAAAAAGAGCCGCTAGGTAGAGAACCACGAAAGCAAGCCGTCCGCAACCCCTTTCTGTGGGGAAGGGCGGCCTTGGGACGTTTGCTTGTCGGTGCCGCGACCGCCTCGGAAGAAGGGTCGCGCCGGGTGTGACGCCTGCAGCCCGTCTTGGCGCGCGATGTTTGGAAGGGCGTCCCGGCTGGGCGCCCCATTGGTTGGGGTGACCGCCTCGGAAGAAGGGTCGCGCCGGGTGTGACGCCTGTAGCCCGTCTTAGCGCGCGATGCTAGGGTGGCGAGGACGCCCCATTGTCTACCGCTGTCTACCGCGAGCGTCCCGGAAGAGTGGGCGCGTTGTGCACAACACGTGCTTCCCGGCGACCGCCCATGCAGTCGCCTGGTTGACGCACGTTTCGAACACGCTTTCCGACCCATGCCGTCAGAACAAGGCTTCCACCGAGGCCTGAAGCTGAAACCTTGAGGCTCTACTGATCCTGCCGAAGCGCAAGTGGCGGCGAACAGGGGGGAGGATGGGACGTCCTCCAAAAAAAGCAGCAACGCGGACGGATGTGAGGCCGAAGGTGAGCGAAAAGCGCGCCCATTCTTCCGAGGCGGAAGGGGCGGCGAGACGGGTGACAAAGCAAGGACGCCCTTCCAAAAAAAAACGCGGGCGGATGCAAAGAAGCAGGTGAGCAAATAAGCGCGCCACCTCTTCCGAGGCGGTAGGGGTCCCCAATAAAGGCGGAAATTAAGGCCGCCCTTCCCCAAAAAGCTTGACGGACACCGGAATCCGCATTTATGTTGGTTTAATCAACATTCCAGAACCCAGAGAAAGCTTGGCGGCCAAGCGACGACCTCACGCCTCGGCCAGTTAGGCTGGTTTGGATTTGGAAAAAAGTTAAAATGTGTGTTGACATGGTGTGGGGGCGGTGCTAAATTTCAGCGTCTCGCCAACGCGAGCTTGTAGACACGTAGCTCAGGGGTAGAGCACTACCTTGACACGGTAGGGGTCGGCGGTTCAAATCCGCCCGTGTCTACCATTTTTGCGTTTGGGCCCGAGTTCTGGAGCCTGCTTGCCACGTTTCTTTCTAGGAGGTTTTTTGCGAAGAAACACCAAAGATACTCAGCGTGTGAATGACACCATTCGAGCCAAAGTCGTCCGTGTAATTGGCGCCGACGGCGAACAGGCGGGTATCATGACCGTCCGGGAAGCGATGGACCTGGCTGCAGAAAGTAGTCTTGACCTCGTTGAAATTGCCCCCAATAGTGATCCGCCTGTTTGTAAGGTTATGAACTTTGGGAAGTTCAAGTTTCAGCAGAGTAAAAAGGCTAAAGATGCCAAGAGTAAACAAAAACATGTTCAGGTCAAAGAGGTAAAGTTCAAGCCTCGTATTGACGAACACGATTTTCAGACAAAAGTTCGCCACATCCGCAAGTTTATTGGGAACGGCGACAAGTGCCGTGTCTTTGTTCATTTTCGTGGGCGAGAGATGGCGCACCGCGATATCGGGATCAAACTGCTCCAGCGCGTCATTGAGGAGACTCAAGATGTCAGCTCTGTCGAGAAAGGGATCACCAACGAAGGCAACCAAACCGCAATGATCCTGGTCAGCCAGGACGTTGTTAAGAAAGGTAAATAACCTTCCCGCATTCGTCTGATTACCATAGCAAACCATTTCAATCAAAAGGGGCGTAGTCGTGCCTAAGCTGAAGACCCACCGTGGCGCCGCCAAACGTTTTACGTTCACCGGCAGCGGTAAGATTAAACGGAACAAGGCTTTCAAAAACCACATCTTGACCAAGAAAAGCGCCAAACAGAAACGCAACCTTGGTAAAAGCGGTTTGGTCGACAAAAGCGACCACAAACGCGTAGTGGATATGTTGCCAAACAACTAACCACGGTTCTTATTTAAGGAGCACCAACCCATGTCTCGAGTTAAAAGAGGAAACAAACGGCGAATTAAACGCAAAAAGTACCTTCGCGTTACCAAAGGTTTCTTTGGTTTCAAGAAGAACCTGTACCGTTACGCACGCGAAGCTGCGGACCGGGCCATGCTTTTCGCCTACCGTGACCGGCGCAGAAAGAAACGGGATTTCCGTAAGCTTTGGATCGTCCGCATTAATGCTGCTGCACGGTTGAATCAATCTACCTACTCCTCTTTCATGAACGGCCTCAAAAAAGCGGGCATCATTTTGGACCGCAAGGTTCTTGCCGAAATCGCCGTTCGTGATCCCCAGGGGTTCAGCCAGTTGGTTCAAACAGCCAAAGCGGCGCTCGCAGCTTAGCGACGACCTTTTTTACGGCCTTTCGGCCTCCCTCACAATCAATGAAAGCCGGCTTTCCTAAAAGCCGGCTTTTGTTTTTTGGGCATTCTGGTATAAGCTAGCCCGAAGTTCTCGTCAGGGTTCGTGGCGTGAACGGGAGAAGGTGGTCACTTGAGCTGAGCGATAATCGCGAAGATGTTTGGGCAAGGTGCTGGAGCCAAAGGGGTTTTTGAGAAGTGCCGCGATGCCCGAAAGTCAATCGTGTCCTTTTTGAACGATCCGTTGGCCCGTCAGTGTGTCGAAGATCGCGCGAGAATCGTTTTGCTGGGGTGTTACCGCGCCGTTGTCGGTTCGCCGCCGCGGCCTTGTTGGTCAAGGCCTCTACGGGGCCGCCGCTGACGTTTTCCTTTTCCCGCGCCGCGTTTCATGTCGAAGCCTTGCCGGGGTGTTACCCCACTTTTCGCCTGCACCGGTCTTTTTTGTCGGCTGTGCGGGTTTGATCCCTCATTAAAAAGGTGTCGCGCTTATGGATCTTTCTAATTGGAACTACGAAGCGAGTTTGGCCGCGTTCGATCAACGCTTGGCCGAGGTAAGCGCTGAGAATTTGGAAGCCTTACGGCTCGAATATTTGGGCAAGAAAAACGGTCTGTGCACGCAGTTGGTGACCGCCTTGCGCGATGCGCCACGCGAGTTAAAACCCAAGCTGGGTAAAGACATCAACCTTTTTAAGAAGCACGTGGAAGCCGCCTTTAAGGACCGTAAGCCCGCCAAAGCCGCCAAAAAAGCGGCCGGTCTCGATTTGACCTTGCCAGGCGTTCGCCCTGATTTGGGCAGCGTTCATCCGCTGACGATGACGCTTGACGCCATGACCGATTATTTTAGCCGTTTGGGTTACGATATTGCCGACGGCCCCGAGATCGAAAATAACTTTTACAACTTCGAGGCGCTTAACACGCCCGCCTCGCACCCGGCCCGCGACGATGCCGATACCTTTTACGTCGAGGATCCGTCCGGCGACTTGTTGCTGCGGACGCAGACCTCCGGTACCCAGATCCGCTACATGGAAACCCACAAGCCGCCGTTCCGCATGGTGGCACCGGGGAAAGTGTTCCGCCGCGACGACGACCCGACCCACTCGCCCATGTTCCACCAGCTCGAGGGTTTGGTTGTCGGTGAGGGCATTCATTTCGGGCACCTCAAGGGTTCGCTGGAAGATTTCGCGCGCCATATGTTCGGAGAGAAAGCCGTTATTCGTCTGCGGCCCAGTTATTTCCCGTTCACCGAGCCCAGTGCCGAGGTGGATGTGAGTTGTGTGTTCTGCGAAAGCGGTTGCCGTATTTGTAAAAACACCACCTGGATTGAAATTCTGGGTTGCGGCATGGTTGACCCCAACGTGTTTAAAGCGGTGGGCTACGACCCCGAAAAATACACCGGTTTTGCTTGGGGCATCGGCATCGAACGTGTGGCCATGCTCAAGTACGCCATTCCCGACATTCGTTACCTTTATCAAAATGATCGTCGTTTTCTCGATCAATTCAAGGTGGGTTAAATATGTATTTCCACTACGACTGGGTGGCCGAGTACCTCGAAGACGCCCCATCCCTCGAAGAGATGTTGCTGATCCTGAATGCGACCGGTTTGGAAACCGAACGCGACGGCGACGGTCTCGAAATCGAACACACGATCAACCGACCCGACGCCATGAACCACTACGGCGTCGCGCGTGAAATTGCCGTCAAAACCGGCCGTGCACTGCGTGAACCCCAAGTCTTCGACGGAGACTTAGCGACGCTGCAGGGTTGGACCATTCACAGTGACGATGCCGCCATGTGCCCGCAGTACATGGGGCTGCTGGTGGAAAACGTCAAAGCTGAAGCTTCGCCCGCTTGGCTCAAGCAACGCCTTGAGGCGATTGACCAAACCAGCCACAACTTTTTGGTTGATTTGACCAATTTCCTGCTTTGGGAGTTCGGCCACCCCTCGCACGCTTTCGACGCCGACAAACTGGCGGGTAACGAAATTCGCGTGCGCTTCGCCACCAAAGGCGAAACCCTGACCACGCTCGACGGCAACGATCACCAAGCCGACGGGTACCTGTGCATTGCCGATGCCGAACAACCGGTTGCCTTCGCCGGCGTCATGGGTGGCGCCAACTCTGAGGTTGATGAAAACACAACCCGTTTACTGCTCGAACTGGCGGCGTTTGATCCCGTTCAAGTTCGCTACACCGGCCGTGATAAACAGATTTTTTCCGATGCGCGCTACCGCTTTGAACGCGGTGTCGATCGCGAGAATATGGATCGCATTATTCGCCGATTCATTTTCCTGCTCCTGCAGCAGCAACCCCAAGCGCGCGTGATCGGCCTGCACGATATGAATGTGGCGCCCTTTCAGCGCACGCAAATCGAATTGCGCCGCCAACGGCTCGACTTGCTGCTGGGGATTTCCTTGCCCGACACGCAGGTTGAAGATCTGCTCGGTCGAATGGACTTCCGACCCCAGCCCATGGATGGTGGTTGGCTTTTGCAAGCTCCTGGCTATAAAGTGGATGTGGTTCGTGAAGTGGATGTGGTTGAGGAATTGATTCGCTTTGCGGGTTTTGATTTATTGACCTCGGAACTGCCCGCCATGGGTGGTACCAGTTACACGGAACAACCGCTGGCCGTCGGTGAGCGTTTGTGTCGTAACATGCTGGTTGGTATGGGCTTGCAGCAAGCGGTGAGCTTTTCTTTTGTCGGTGAAACCGCCGAAGCGCTGTTTGGCACCGGTGCCGAACCCCTGCGCCTGCGCAACCCCATGAACATCAATCAAGCCGTCATGCGCCGCAACATCCTGCCGCCTCTGCTGACCTGTGTCGCCCAAAACGCGAAACGCGGTCTGCGCCGTCAGCAATTGTTTGAAATTGGGCACGTGTTTCAGAATGGAACCGAGCCGCATCATCTGGCGATCGTGCTCAGCTTTGATACGGATCGCACGCGCTGGTTCGACAGTGCCGGCCAACATCCCTTTTATGTCATCAAAGGGTACTTGGAAGCGCTGTGTGAACGTCTCGCCCTGCCGTTGACCTTTAAATCCGAGGTGCCCACTTGGCTCAACCCGGGCGAAGCCCTGGGGATTTATCACGGTGATCAATTGATCGGCGGGATGGGCTGCTTGGCACCCAAGATCACCGCCTTCTACGAGTTTGAACAGCCCTTGGTTGTTGCCGAACTGTCGCTCGACTTCCTCAACCAACACCATCTGCCGTTGCCGAATGTGGCCAAGTTGTCCGACCAACCGGCCATGCGTCAAGACATGGCGTTTGTTGTTGACCAACACCATGCCGCCGGCGCCGTGCATCAGCACATTCTCGACCTGCAACCGGCCTGCCTCGAAGACCTCGAACTGTTCGATGTTTACGAGGGGAAACCCCTGGAAAAAGGAAAGAAAAGCCTTGGCTTCCGCTTCCATTTCCGTCATCCGGAACGCACGTTGACCAGTGAAGAGGTCGCCAAAGTCATGGATTCCGTTGTAGAATCCGTGCGCAACACCTACGGTGCGGTGATTCGCATTTAGGCGAAGCCGTCGCGTCACTAAAGAACAGGACCGCCGGGATGGATACACCGTCGCCACTCGAAACGCGGTTGGCCGCGTTGCTGGAACGTTACCAACGGACCCAACAGACCAACCGCGAACTCGATCGCGAAGTACAACGTCAAAAGCTCTATATCCGCGAACTCGAAGCGCAATGCAACAGCCTGCGTGAACAGGTAGACGAGATGGACAAAGACCGTTTCCTGCTCAAGCAGATGAAAGACGAGCGCAAATTGGCACAGCGTAAAATGGAAAATGCCTTGGCCAGGTTAAATGCCTTGGAGCAGGAGCTTTTGTCGTGAACACCGGTCGCAGTGAATCGATTCCCGTTGAAATCTATGGACGCACTTATTTGATTCGCGCCAAAGATAACGCGCAATACATCGAAAATCTTGCTAAAATGGTCCACGAAAAGATGGAAGAGGTTGGGGCGGCAACCAAGACGGTTGACTCCGTCCGTGTCGCAGTTTTGACGGCACTCAACCTCGCCGACGAATACACCCGCGCCAGCGAACACTACGAACAGCAAATCCGCCGGCTAGAGGCCGAGCGTGAAAAGCTCCTTGAAATGATTGATTCCGCTCTAGATGAAGAGCCACCAATTACCCCTGCCTGATTCGTGATGACCAAAGACATGGTGAACCAACGCGCCGTTTCAGGGAATCGAAAACCTGGGTGGTGAGCAGGCCCTATTGTACAGGGAAGCCTAAAACCTGGGGGGAGATGCCCACCTACTGAGTAGGTTCAACGGTATTTCGTCACACGGTCAAGGCGGGGTTTCTCTTTTCTTGTGTCCGGCGCCCATCGGGGGACCCATGCAGCCTAAGTCTGATAACCATTTACGTATCCTTGCCGTTGGTGACGTCATCGGCCGACCGGGTCGACGTTTGCTGGAGCGGATGCTGCCAACCCTCAAGACGCGCTTTCAGTTTGATCTGAGCGTCGTTAACGTCGAAAACGCCGCCGGCGGTTTTGGCATGTTGGAAGATACCTATCGCGAGTTTTTAGGCATGGGTGTCGATATCATGACTTCGGGCAATCATATTTACGACAAAAAAGGCGGCGAGACTTGGATGGACGACGCCACGCGCATGTTGGTTCCCGCCAACTGGCCGCCGGGTGCGCCGGGTCTCGGCTACAATTTGTTCGATTGCGGTGGCGGCCAAAAGCTAGCCGTCCTGAACCTCATCGGTCGTACCTTTATGCGCCCCTACGATTGCCCGTTCCGGGCCGCCGATGAAATTCTGCCCAAATTACAGGAAGTCACCCCGCTGATTTTGGTCGATTTCCACGCTGAAGCCACTTCCGAGAAAGCCGCACTGGGCTGGCATCTGAGCGGGCGTATCTCGGGTTTTTGGGGCACCCATACACATGTGCCCACCGCTGATGCGCGTATTCTCGACCAGCACACCGGTTACCAAACCGATTTGGGCATGACCGGCGCCTACGACTCGGTGATCGGCATGACCAAAGAACCCGTGATCGAGGGGTTCTTGTCGCAGAACCGGCTGCGTTTCGAGGTTGCTAAAAATGATTGCCGCTTGGGCGGCTGTTTGCTGGATTTAGACCGCGCGACCGGCGCTTGCGTCGCTATTAAGAGTTTGTTCCTCAGCGAAAGCGAGTTGGAACAAATCTAGCGCTTCGTGCGACAGCGCAGGTGCCCGTGGTGCGCTAAACGGCTGCCGCGGCAAACCAGGTACGCCACACCAACACCGCCACGGCGACAACAGCGATCAGGATTAAATACCAGGGCGCGCGGCGGTGGCGTATCAGCAACAACAGCATCGGTGTCCCGCTGAGGACCAGCGCTGCGCTTGCCAGCCCGAGCGGCCACTGTTCGATGGGGAACCACCACAATGCCAGCGCGCTGGTGAGGCCGTAAAGAGCCTCGTAGAAAGGGTAGCGCGGCGAGATCGGGATTTTACAATAGCGGCACTTGCCCAGCAGCCATAACCAGCCGAATACAGGCACGTTGTCGTACCAGGCCAAGTTATGGTCGCAATTGGGGCAGGCCGAGCCCGGTGATACCACCGAGCGGCGCAGGGGGTAGCGGTACATCACCACGTTGAGGAATGAGCCGAAACAGGCCCCAATCAGGAACGCAAACCAAGGGTTATAAAAAAAGACCCAGTCCTGCAGCGTGGTGTTCATGGTAACTCGCTTACGGCAGGAAGCTGGTGATTAGGCCGATGATCGCGCCGAATACGCCACCCCACACAACCAGCCAGCCCAGGTGGCTGCGGATCATGTCCTGAATGATTTGCTTCACCATTTCCGGTGTCAACTCTTCCAGGCGGGTGTGCACCATTTGTTCGATCTTCTCCTGCCAAGCACCGTAGAGTTCGGCCGCGGTTTCCTCGTCCTTGGCGATGGAGGCCAAGAACTCGGGGTCTTTGACGATTTCGCGCAGCTTCTCCTGAAGCTTCTTTTTAAAAGGGTCGCGCATGGGCTCTAGTGCTTTGGCACCGCCGAACATACCGAGCATGCCGCCGAACTTTGAGCCTTTGATGACTTCGACAAAGGAATCGTAGATGTAGTCGTAATTGAGGTTGTCGATGATGGGATCGAGATTGATTTGCTTTTTGGCGCCGTTTTTCATGAACCGTTGAATGTTTTCGATGGTGAAGAACTGGTTCATGATCATGTTGCGAATGGCGACTTTAAAGGATTCAAACTTGAGCGGGATAATGCCGGAACCGTAGAGGCCGGGAACCCGTTCGAACAGCATGTAAACCGCCAGCCAATTGGTGACGGCGCCTGAAAAACCGAAATAGCCCGCGCCCAGAACGTGTTTGCGAAACGGATCGGGGACCACGGTTTGCCCCAAAACAATGAGCGCGACGCAAAGACCGTTGACCAGTAAGCTTTTATTGATTTTTTCTTGCATAGTGACCCTTCTCATTCAGCATGACTTCGCCAAAAAGGGGAAGTATAACCCAAACAGGCGTGTTGAAGGGCGGAAAGGGCGGAAAGGGGCGCTAAGCCGTTGGAGAGAAGGGTCTGAGGTGGCGAGGGCGGCCGAGCATGAAACCCCGTGTCCGTGCCATTTTGTATGAAAATTGCTATTTTTTGTCGACTGTCAGTGAAAGTGAGCTTGCGAGCGGCTATTCTTTTAGCGTCCACCGGGTGTTTTTTTGTTGAGTCATAAGCGAAAAAATGCTGAAAATACAGTCAAACTTCTCCTGTTACGATTCCAGCCACTACGCTATCCGCCGACCTCATTTGACCCCGTCCCCGTATTCGCCCTGTTACCCGACCTTGCTTTGTTTCCGCGTTGCCCGTGACGATTTGGGAGTGCGAATTGGTACATTTTTGGATGATCGACGAACCGTCGGACGAGCGTGACGCCTTGATCCTCCGGCTGCGCCAAGAGGACCTCGAGGTCCATGTCCCCGCCGGTGTCAACGAATTGATTCAGCCGCCGAGCTTGGGTCGGCTGGACCTGGTTATGGTGAATGTCACCTTATTGGGGAGCGAATGGTTGCCGTCGGTGCGCGGCTTGCACGAACGAATGCAGGCTGACGGAGGGGTGTTGCTGATTGTCGGGCCCGACCGTCGTCGTCGCGAAATTGAAGCGCGTTTTCCGCCTGGCAGCTTTGACTTTGTCGCCGCCCCCGTTCGGGTTGAAACTGTTTGGCGTCATCTCGAAACCCACTTGTCGCTGCTGCGCTTGCGGCGTGAGTTGTGTCTTCAGAATGAGCGGCTCCAGCAGGAAAATGCGCGTTTGTTTGAAGCCCAACAACGCAATGCTCAGGCCTTGAAGCTCACCGCCCAGGACATACGCACGCGTCTGACCGTGGTGTTGGGCAAGCTTTCGCTGGAGGGCGACCTCTACGGCGCGCACGGCCAGGATTTGCGCTGCTATGCCGAGACCATGCTGCGCACGTTGCAGAAGTTGGAGAAGATTGAAGCTGCTTTGGAAGGCCGTATCGCGGTTGAGAGTCGCCCTGTAAATCTCAGTGAAATGCTTGCCGCGCATGCTGCGACCTTTCGCACGCGTGCCGCCGCCAAACAACAGCGGTTGCGCTGCGAACTCGAGCCCGATTGCTTGACCCTCGCCGATCCCATTAAGATCTGGGATGTGTTGGAGCCCATTCTGGAGAATGCCGCTAAGTTTTCACCCGTGGGCGGCGAGATTGTTTTGCGGCTGAAATGCGACGAGGGTTGTTTTACGATAGCTGTCGACGATGCCGGACCCGGGGTGGAACATGAATCGATTGAAGCCTTGCTGCAGTTTCCCGGCCGTTTTCGCGCCGGCTGCGAAGGCGAGCCGTTGTGCGATTTCGGTCTGGGTTTGCATATTGCCTATGCTTATGCGCGATTGTTGGGCGGCCGGTTGGCGCTCTCCAAGAGTACCGTTACCAGCGGGTCGAGCTTTTCGGTTACGCTGCCTCGCGAGAGTTTGCCGGAGCATTTGGCGGCGACCGGGGCGAGTTTTCCTTAAAATGTCGCCGCTGCTGGTGCTGCTCTTTGTGGCTTGCAGCAGCCGCCCGGACGGTGTCATCGACGTTTACGTGGCTTCCAGTTTGCACGGCGTATTGGAAGAGGCGGCTGCCTTGTACCAGCGCGAACATGGCGTGACCGTGCGGCTTAACAGCGCCGCCAGCTCGGTGTTGGCGCGTCAGATCGGGGCCGGTGCACCGGCTGATGTGTTTCTCAGTGCGCACCCGCGCTGGTCGGCCTATTTGCGGGAACAGCGCCATGAGGCCCTTACCGGATACGGCTTTGCCGCGACGTCGTTGGTGCTGGCACGCCACGTGGATCGCGGTTCTTGGGCTGATCTTGCCGCCTTCGCCGCTGATGCGGGCGCGAGGCTCGCTGTGGCCGACCCCGCCCATGTCCCTCTTGGTTGGTACAGTATTCAGGTACTGGAGCGGCGCGGTTGCAAAGCCGCGCTTGCCGATCGTATTCTGACCACTGAAAATGCCGCGCAAACCCGTCGCTTGCTGCAGCGGGGCGAGGTCGACGCCGCCTTTCTTTATGCCGCCGATGTGGTTCAGAGCGAGCACTTGGTGGTGACCGAACGTTTTGGCGCCGCCGATCACGATGCCGTTCGGTATGAGGTCCTCTGTTTGAATCAAACGGGTGCGACCATTGCATTTATCAACTTCCTGCGCGGTCCGGCCGTGGCTGCACTGTTGCAACGGCGGGGTTTTTTGCCGGTGACCGGAGCTCTTGCCGATGCGGCGTCGGGCAAATGAGAAAGGGTGGCCTGTGTCCCATGATGTAATCTGGACGATTCTTCGCGTTTCGCTGACCGTGGCTGCCTGCGCCACCGCCGTCGCTTTGCCGTTTGCTGTCGCGGTTGCTTACCTGTTGGCGCGTTATCGTTTTCCCGGCAAAAGTTTGTTGGAAGCGCTGTGTGTAGCGCCCTTGGTGCTACCGCCGGTGGTGACCGGCTACCTACTGCTCGTGTTGTTCGGCCGTTCCGGGGTGTTGGGCGCTTGGCTGGCGCAGATCGATGTGATTGTGCCGTTTACGTGGGGGGCGGCTGTCTTGGCCGCCGCCGTGACCGGATTCCCGTTGATGGTACGCGCCATTCGGTTGGCGATTGAGTTGGTCGATCCCGGTTTGGAAGCCGCCGCCGCCGGTTTGGGGGCCGCCCCTTGGCGTGTTTTCCTTGAAGTGACCTTGCCGTTGGCGGCGCCAGGTGTCTTGACCGGTGTGATGTTGGCCTTTGCCCGCTGTTTGGGCGAGTTTGGTGCCACGATCACCTTTGCCGGCAATATCGCCGGCGAAACGCGCACGATACCCCTCGCGATCTACACCTACTTGCAGCAGCCAGGCGCCGAAGGTCGCGTTTGGTGGTTGGTCGCTGTTTCGTTGGTGGTTTCTCTGGGGGCGCTGTGGGGTTCGGAAGTCTGTCAGCGCCGGTTGCAAGCGCGCTGGGGGCAAAGCGATGCTTGAGCTTGATGTCGGCTTCGCACGGGGGCGTTTTGACCTAGACCTGCAGGCGCGCTCTGAGCAGCCTTTTGTCGGTGTGTTTGGTCCGTCCGGTTGCGGTAAGAGCACTTTGTTGGCGTTGATCGCCGGGTTACTGACGCCGCATTGCGGTCGCATTCAGGTCGGCGAGACCGTGCTTTTTGACCATGCCGCCGGTGTCAACTTGCCGCCGCACCGACGCCGCATCGGGATGATTTTCCAAAATGCGCGCTTGTTTCCCCATAAAACCGTCGCCGCGAATTTGACCTACGGACACCGTTTGGTGCCGTTGTCGCAGCGTTTGATTGATCCCGATGAAGTGATTGCTTTGTTAGAACTGGAGCCTTTGTTAACGCGTCGACCTGCGTCGCTTTCGGGTGGGGAGGCGCAGCGCGTTGCCTTGGGGCGCGCCCTATTGTGTTCGCCTTGTTTGCTGTTATGCGATGAACCCCTGGCGGCATTGGACGGTCGTCGTAAAGCGCGTATCTTGCCGTTTTTGCGGCGGGTACGCGACCGTTTCAAAGTGCCGATGGTGTATGTCAGTCACGATCTACGGGAGCTGTTGCAGCTCGGTTCGCGGGTGTGGGTGATGGAGCAGGGACGCTTGACCGCTCATGGCGATTACTTGCGTGGCGAACTGGATCATTGGTTGCTGCCGCATGGTGGTGATCACACCCTGGTGAACGTGGTGCGCGCTGAACTTGTCGGCCATTGCGAGCAAGAGGGCACGACGACCTTGGCACCGCTCGGGACCGGATCGCCACCGCCTTGGTCGGCCGCCCGTTTCGACGGTGCGCCGGGCGCGCGCGTGCTGGTGGCACTGGGCGCCGATGAAATTGCGCTAACGCCGACGGCCGTTCCCATGATTTCCATTCAAAACCAAATTGCGGCGCGCGTGACGGCCTTGGTCCGCGAACAGGGCCGCGTTCTTTGTCGTCTCGATATCGGGGTTCCCGTGGTGGCTGCTTTAACCGAAAAAGGGGCCGAGCGCTTACAGCTAAAGGCGGGTCAGACCGTGTTTTGTTTGTTTAAAGCGCGCGCTGTCAGCCTCTTAGGTTTGGAACACTGAGCCACCTCGGCCTAAATGACGTTATAATAAAGGGCCGCTCCGAGTTGAATGCCTGTTTGAGTTTTCCTATCCCTGGTTTGGGAGTCCGTTGGTGCATGCGCGTTGTTGCTTATGAACGACCGCCGGAATCGTGGTCCAACACTTATGACACGCCGTCTTTGCCGCTTCTTCGCGGCGGCCCGAGGAGGAGTTTTTGAAACGATTTTTGCTGGTGGCGACGGCTTTTCTTATTCTTGTTGCGCCCTTGAGTGCCGGTAAGCGCCTTAAGCTCAATGATGAAGAGCGTGCGTGGCTCGATAAGGTCGATTTAATTATTACCTCCGACGAGTTAAAAACCTTCCGCAAGCGGCTAAGAACCCACCACGAGCGCAAGCGGTTCATGGACCTGTTTTGGTCAAAGCGCGATGACGATCTCACTGACGACGTCAACCCTTTTAAAGAAAATTACTTAGCCCGTTATGACTTCGTGATCGCCCATTTTGAACGGGCCAAGGCGCGGCGCCCGGTGACCCCGCGCAGCCACATCTTATTGCTATTGGGGAAACCCGCCAAGATTGAGTACCGCATCGACTGGGGCCTAATGGGATTTCGCAACATCAACCGTTTGCTCAATCACCGTCCGGAACTGTGGCTGTATGACGAGTTACCCTTTGATTACCGTCCCAAGCGCTTGCGCGTTCAATTCATTCCGTTTAATCAGTGGGGAGACTATTATTCGGTGACCGACCCCTACACCGCCCACTGGATTCGTTCGCTCAAACACAAGTTCATTTACCATCCTGACTTAGAGCTGTCGCCGGCCGAGGCCGTGGAAGAAGAAAACTTTACCTTGGTCGATCCCGACCAGCTTCCCGCGTTGCCCGACGAGAACTTGCAACCGGCCAAGCCGGTGACCGGGCCAACCGTGGCGGCGACCACGCCCGAGGTAAGCGACGCCGTGAAGCCGGCCGCCTCCGGCAAGTTTTCTTACCCCAGCACACCTGGCTACAAACCCAGCAAAGCGGTGGAGCAAGCGCCTGCCGGGTCGACCCTCGCCGTGCCCACCACGCCCAGTGTCGCGCAAGGCGACCCGCCCGCCGTGTTTCAGCGCGAGGCCGCCAACCACGTCGGCTTCACCGCCAACCACGGTTGGTTTAAACGTGGCAAGGATCGCGGCTTGTTTATGGGCCGTCTGGGTTTTCCGCTCAAAAATCTCGACTTTCAGTATCACAAGGATCAGTACGAGGCACCCTTTGTGCTGCGCTATGCCGTGATCAATGCCGCCGGCGAGCAGGTCCTCAACCAACAGGTATCACGCCAGATCCTGGTTCCCAAAAAAGAACAAATCGAACGGGCCGGTAGCTTTTTCACCGAGGATTTTGCCCTGGTTCTTAAACCCGACCGTTACTTGCTGCAAATGGAATTGGTCGACCAAAACCAAAACAAAACTTCTTACCATCAGGTGCCTTTCGAATTGACCGGCGTCAGCGATGATCGTGTTCAGATCGTCGATTTCGTGTTAATGGACCCCAACATCGGTCAAGGGCAGGCGACGTTCCAAATTCGCGAACAGCCGTTTGCCTTGCGCATTGCGCCCACGATTCGTCCGGGTTCACCTTTTTATCCCGTGTTGGAGTTGTCCGGCAATCCTTCCAGCGAGCTTTTGGACTCCATTGTGTTTCGGGTGGTCGACGGTGACCGCTTAGTCCGCGAATGGCAATTGTTCCCCGAGGAAATGACCGCTACTCAGCAAGGGACCGTCCTTATTCACCCTGTTCTGGAAAGTCGCCGCCTTGACAATGGCCGCTACACCTTGCGTTTTGAAATGGAGCTAGGTGACGGCGAATTGTTGTTGCGCGAGCTTCCTATCGAGATTCGTTGATATGTTGTCTTTCTTGCTCGCCGCCCATTTGTGGTGTTTCCAATTAGACCAAAAAACGATTTTCTACTTGCGCGAGGAAATCGAGATGCAATTCCCCGAGGGTGTGACTGAGGTGAAGCATCGCGATATTTGGATCGGTTTGCGGCGGCTGCGGATCGACAATGTTCAAGACGGTACGAGCATGATCTACGCCCAAGAGATTAACTCGATGTTCATGTTGGACCACCGCAAGCGCGAGTATGTGTTCGCCACCTCCGGCAGTGATCGGCGGGTGGCGCAACGGCCGCTGTTTGGGTTGGCCGCGCTGGAAAACGGGATGCTGGTTAAGCGAGGAAAGTTACTCACACCGCTTAACGAGACACGAAAAATCGGCAAGTTCAACACACGGGCCTTTTTGCTTAACTACCCTGAGGATTTTGGCGTGACCACGACTATTTACGCCTCCGAGCTTCCGGTTTTTGTCAGCCCCCGTACTTTTTTGCGCATCTGGTTTGCCGCCGCCGGGGTCAACCCGCCGCAAGACGTGCGTTTTGTGCTGTCCTCAATGATGCGAGAGCTCAAAGGCGTTCCGATTCGCGTGGTGTCGGAGATCAGTCAAGAAGGGGTGCGGATTATTTCAACCAGCACCATTATGGAAATGGAGCGACGCACCGACTTTGATCCACAACTATTTGAAATCCCAAAGGGTTACCGGCGAGGAGATCTTGAATATTGAGATCGCCGGCAGGCTGAGCGCGTGGTGGCGCTCCATGGCGCATTCCCCATTGGCGTGTTAGGATAGGGGTTGGGCTTTTTGACGACGTTATTCCTGCGTCCTGAAGAAGTTCACCTTTACGTTCCGGCGGCCGTTTTTTTTATGTCGTTTCATTTACCTGCTCTATCGGCTACCAGAAAGTGTTTTTTTGGGGAAAAACCTTTTCTTTGGGCCGCCCGGACCGCAAGACCGATTCATCGTGCCGTGGCACGCCAACCTCTGGGGGGACCATGAAGGTAGCTGAAGAACTCACCTTGGACTCGATGGCGTCCTTAATCGACTGTTGTGGTAGCACAACCTCTTTGACCATCGAAACACTGACCGATTACCTGACCAAATTAGAGATCGACGAAGATTGGTTGTTGGCACAATTGCCCAACCCGATGCCGAAAACCGGTTATCACCGAACCTTGATTCACCAAGCCAAATGTTTTGAGATTGTGCTGGCGACCTGGCCGGTCGGTGGCGGAACCTTGGTTCACGACCACGGCTCGCTCAACAGCCAGGGCGTGGTGCGCGTGCTTAAAGGTTCGCTTTACAATCAAATGTACGAATTGCAAGAGGACGGGACTGTGACGCGCGGCGAGCGCCACGTTGCCGGTGAGGGTGCCTTGGTGCCGGTCACCCGCGATATGGTTCACGCCATGGGGCACGCCGGCGAAAACGACGGCTATGCCGCCAGCCTGCACGTGTACTTTCCGTGGATCGTCGAAGTCCGCTATTGGGACCCGCAAACCGGCTTGCCGGTGGTAGCGCCGACTTGAATGTAAGTGACTTAGCGGCGCAGGAGCTAGAGCACCTGCGCGCGTTTTTCTTAAGCAGGCAAGCCTGGCTAGAGGGCCGCATTGACGCCTATGTAAGCTGCCAATCGCCGACGGCTGAACCTGCGCGATGTGATCAAATGGCGGCGCTTTTGGTCGCCGATCTCGCCCATTTTGGCTTGGATCATGCCTTGCATCGGGTCGACGATGGACCCGCCATGGTTGTGGGTCAGCAGGATTTGCGGGCGGCGCCGAGCGTGGTCATGATGTACCACCACGACACCGTCTGGCCTGTCGACGGTTTTCCCGCAACGCGCCGTGAAGGCGCCCGTTGGTATGCGCCCGGTATTTTTGACATGAAGGCCGGTATTCCGCTGGGAATGGCCGCCATACATTATATATGTACCCGTTTTCCCGATTTGGGCCGGCGCATCCGCCTGTTGTCCTCGCCCGATGAAGAGATCATGGGGGCGGCGTCGCGGCAGTTGACCCCGCGTTTTGCCGAGGGTGCGCGTTACGCTTTGGTTTTTGAGCCGCCTTTACCCGACGGTGCCTTTAAACAACGTCGCAAAGGTGTGGGTCGCATTCTCATTGATTTTGAAGGGTTGGCAACCCACGCGGGTAACCACTACGCCGAGGGGAAGTCTGCCCTCGCAGCGGCGGCACGATTGCTGCTGGTTTTGGAGCAGCAGACCGACCTCGCCGCGGGTAAAACAGTCAGTATTGGTTTGCTCAATGGCGGCAGTGCCGTGAACACGCGCCCGGGCCAAGCTCATATGGCGGTTGACGTGCGCGTGATGGAAGAAGGGCAGTGGCAGGCGGTCAATGCCTTTTTGGATCAGTGGCGCGACCCCGACGGCGTGGTCGTTAGGGTCACGCGCAAGCCGCTGATTCCGCCGATGCATGCCGATCACGACGGCTGGTCGGATTTGGCCGCGGTGTGCGCGGCCCTGGATGTGCCCTATCGCGTCGGCGCGGCGGGTGGGGCCTCCGACGGCAACAATCTGGCCAAGTTGGGATTAAAGGTGTTGGACGGGCTCGGCGTGGCCGGTGCCGGTGAACACGCGTATCATGAGCATATTTTGGTCGACAGCTTGTGGCCGACTTTCGCGCGGACGACGCTGCTGTTGGCGACGCTGCTGCAACGAGAAGCGCGCGCGACATAATCGTTGGTCGTGAAGGTTTTGCGAGAATTTGGCCGGCGTCACATTTCTGTTTGACACGTCCAGGGCGTGGTGATAGGATCGACAGGTTTTTGCGCCCTGGGCTGTAAAAACTTTGTTGTACATTGAGGAGTCTTTCAGTGCCAACCATCAATCAGCTTATTCGAAAAGGTCGAGAGCAGCAGATCGTTAAGACGAAATCGCCTGCTTTGCATGCCTGCCCTCAGCGCCGCGGCGTTTGTACCCGGGTATACACCACTACTCCTAAGAAGCCGAACTCCGCTCTGCGGAAAGTTGCGCGTGTTCGTTTAACCAACGGCATTGAGGTAACCAGTTACATTCCCGGCATCGGCCACAACCTCCAGGAGCACTCTATTGTGTTGATCCGTGGTGGTCGTGTAAAAGACCTGCCAGGTGTGCGTTACCACATCATTCGCGGTACTTTGGATTCTGTCGGCGTGGCCGATCGTGCAAACGGTCGTTCCAAGTACGGCACCAAGCGCCCGAAGGTCAAGAAGTAGAAGGTATTAGGAGAGGCGCATGCCAAGAAGAAGAAGTATTCCGCCCCGCGAGATCCTTCCTGATCCGGTTTACAACTCAACGCTTTTGGCAAAATTTGTCAATTGCTTGATGATCTCCGGCAAGAAGTCTACTGCTCAAAACATTACTTATGGTGCTTTTGACGTGATCAGCAGCAAAAGCGGCGAAGATCCATTAAAAGTATTCAAAAAGGGTTTGGATAACATCCGTCCTCTTTTGGAAGTTAAATCCCGTCGCGTCGGCGGCGCTACCTACCAAGTACCGGTAGAAGTTAGCCCTCGTCGTCAGACGTCGCTCGCAATCCGTTGGCTGATCGATTACGCAACCAAGCGTGGTGAAAAAACCATGCGCGATAAACTCGCAGCCGAAATTCTGGACGCCGCCAATGGTCGCGGCAGTGCCGTCAAGAAAAAAGAAGACACCCACCGTATGGCTGAAGCCAACAAAGCGTTTGCCCACTATCGTTGGTAAACGGGTTTGATTTTTTTTTGAAAACCTAACATCGGGACATTAGCGCCCGGCAAAGCAACCGAGAAAAAAGCAAGCACAGGCCATTGGGTCGGCTTGAAATTTTCACTCCGAATTGTGGTTTAAACGTTTGGAGACTTGTGGAGCAAGCGCGTGAGTCGAGATCTGTCTCTCGAAAAATATCGTAACATCGGGATCATGGCGCACATTGACGCCGGCAAAACCACGACGACGGAACGCATTCTGTATTATACGGGTGTGAACTATAAGGTCGGGGAAGTGCATTACGGCACCGCCACCATGGACTGGATGGAAGACGAGCAAGAGCGCGGTATTACGATTACCAGCGCCGCTACCACTTGTCATTGGAACGAGTACCGGATCAACATTATCGATACCCCCGGTCATGTTGATTTTACGGCCGAAGTGGAGCGCTCGTTACGCGTTCTCGACGGTGCCATCGCGATTTATGACGCGGTGGCCGGTGTAGAAGCACAGTCGGAGACCGTCTGGCGTCAGGCTGACAAATACCGTGTTCCACGGATTGCCTACGTCAATAAAATGGACCGTGCCGGTGCCGATTTCAGTCGGGTCGTCGAAATGATGAAAGAACGACTGAACGCCGTGCCGTTTGTGATTCAGTTGCCCATGGGCGCTGAAGAGGCCTTCGGTGGCGTGATCGACTTGGTCGAAGACCAAATGATCATTTGGCAGAGCGAGGACAAAGACAGCACCTTTGAGCGCGTGGCCGTCAGCGATGAATATCGCGACGCGGTTGACAGCGCTCGCGAGGTGTTGATGGAGTCCTTGGCCGAAACCGACGAAAGCTTGCTGGAAGCCTACTTGGACTCTGGTGAGTTGACGGTTGCACAAATGAAAGCCGCCTTGCGTCGCATCACGCTGACGCAACAAGGTGTGCCGGTTTTGTGTGGTTCTTCCTTCAAGAACAAAGGGGTTCAACCGCTGCTTGACGCCGTGGTCGACTACCTTCCGTCACCAACCGACATTGGCGCCGTGGTCGGGCACTCGCTCGATTACAGCGAAGAAGTGCGTCGCGAAGCTCGTGACGACGAACCCTTTTCCGCGTTGGTTTTCAAGATTGCGGGTAACCAGTACGGCGATTTGGCCTACATTCGCATTTATTCCGGTGTGGTGAAGTCGGGTGAGAAGGTGTTTAACGTTGCGAAAAATCGCAGCGAACGCATCGGTCACTTTTTCCAAATGCACGCCAACAAACAAAAAGAAGTTAAAGAAGCCGCCACGGGCGACATCGTCGCAATTGCCGGCTTCAAGAACGTGGTCACCGGGGACACGATCTGTCATCCCGATTCACCGCTTTTGCTCGAGCGCATGGATTTCCCAGAGCCGGTCATCCACATTGCAATTGAACCGAAAACGAAGGCGGATCAGGACAAACTGAGTCAAACCCTGGATCGACTGGCCCTCGAGGATCCCACCTTCCAGGTGCGGATCGATGAAGAGTCCGGTCAAACCATTATTTCCGGAATGGGCGAGCTCCATTTGGAGATTTTGGTAAAACGGATGATTCGCGACTTTAACGTGCAAGCTAACGTCGGCAAGCCCCAAGTCGCATATCGTGAAACGGTTAATGAGAAAGCGCGCGTGGACGAAAGTTACGAGCGCCAGTTAACCGGGAAGCGTATCTTCGCGCGCGTCGTGTTGTCGGTTGAACCGGCGGAACGCGGCGCCGGGGTAAGCTTTGCAAACCTCACCGAAGAAACCACCTTGCCCAAGGTCTTTGCCGATGCTGTTCAGGAAGGCGTGCTTCAAGCTGCGCGTTCCGGCGCCATCGCTGGCTTTGAAATGGTTGATGTTCATGTTGTGTTGCACGACGCGTCTTTCGATGAAGTTGACTCCACTGATGTCGCCTTTAAAGTTGCGGCGTCGATGGCCTTCAAACGGGCGGCGCGCGAAGCACAAGCGGTTCTCATTGAGCCGGTGATGAATGTCCAAGTGGTGACTCCGGAAGAGTATATGGGATCGGTTGTCGGCGATTTAAACACGCGCGGCGGTCGCATTCTTAATATGGAATCCCGCGGTGACTTGCACGTCGTCCGGGCCCATGTGTCTTTGGCAAACATGTTCGGTTACTCAACCGCCTTAAGATCGGTTTCTCAAGGGAGAGCCACGTTCTCCATGGAGTTTTCGCAATACGCGGAAGCACCGAAAGCCATTCAGGAGAAATACGCACCCCAGATGGGCGTATCTGGCGATGGAATCAGGAGTATGGGATGATCAACGAAACCATTCGAATTCGATTGAAGGCCTTCGATCACAAAATTCTGGATCAGTCGACGCGTCAAATCGTCGACACGGCCAAACGGACCGGCGCTGTTATCGCGGGCCCGGTACCACTGCCCACCAGAATACGGAAATACACCGTCTTGCGATCGCCTCACGTCGATAAAAAATCTCGCGAGCAGTTTGAATCTCGCACCCACAAACGGTTAATCGACATTCTCGAACCGACCTCGCAAACTGTTGAAGCACTGATGAAGCTTGACTTACCTGCCGGGGTAGATGTGGAAATCAAAACCTACGCGAAGACCAAGTAAGCAGCAGCCGTTCGGTTAGCGTAAGTTAGGAGTGAGAGGATGATCAAAGGAATTCTTGGCAAAAAACTGGGCATGACCCAGGTTTATGATGATTCTGGTCGTGTGGTACCTGTCACCGTGATCGAAGCGGGTCCTTGCGTTGTCACGCAAGTGAAAACCCTCGAGAACGACGGCTACACGGCTGCACAAATCGGCTTGGTAGAGAAAAAAGCGCCTAAAAAGCAATCCAAAGCCGAGCAGGGTCACTTGAAGAAAAACAACATCGCCCCCATGCGTCACCTTAAAGAGTTTCGCATCGACGCCGGCGATGGCATTAATGTCGGCGACCAGGTCCTGGTTAACAGCTTTGAAGTCGACGAAAAGATTCATGTCACCGCTACCTCTCAAGGTAAAGGTTTCCAGGGTGTTATTAAGCGCCACGGTTTCGGCGGCGGTCGCATGACTCACGGTTCCCACTTCAAACGGGCACCGGGCTCCATCGGCCAGTGTGCGACGCCAAGTCGCGTTTTCCCCGGTAAGAAAATGCCGGGCCACATGGGTGCCCGCAAGGTGACCGTTAAGAATCTGAAAATCGTTCAGGTCATCGAAGATCAAAACTTGCTGTTGGTAAAAGGTGCTGTACCTGGTTCCAAAGGCAGCTTGGTCGCGATTCGCAAAGGTTAAGGAGAAGGGAAATGCCCAAAGCAGAAGTTTTTTCATTGAAAAACGAAAAAGTCGGCGACGTGGAGTTGGCCGACGAGGTGTTTGCCGCTCCATTGAATCGCCATTTGATTTGGGAAGCGGTGAATCATTACCTGGCCAAAGGCCGGGCAGGCACTGCCAAAACCAAAGTTCGTTCTGAAGTCGCCGGCTCCGGCCGCAAACTTTGGAAGCAGAAAGGCACCGGTCGTGCCCGCGTCGGTGAGATCCGTACGCCCAAATGGCGTGGCGGTGGTACCGTTCACGGTCCCCGTCCTCGCAGCTACGACTACGCCTTTCCTAAGAAAAAACGTCGCGGCGCCCTGCGTTCCGCGTTGTCCGACAAAGTGGCAAACGGCAACATGAAAGTTGTCGCCGACTTGGCCCTTGCCGATCACAAAACCCGTAACCTGGTTTCCGTGATCAGCACTTTGAGCCAAGAAGGCAAGGTGCTGGTGGTTGACTTGCAGGGTAACCAAAACTTGGAGCGCGCCTCCAACAACCTTCCCACCGTCAAGCACGTCACCACTTTGGGTCTGAACATTCACGATTTGCTGAAATACGATCAGTTAGTGATTTCCAAAGAAGCCGCCCTGCATCTTCAGGAGGTATTGAAGAAATGAGTGATCGTCTGACCCGCATCCTGCAGGCCCCGCACTTGACCGAAAAGAGCATGGCCGAAAAAAGCAAAGACAACGTTTATGTCTTCCGCGTTCGTCCCGACGCCAACAAGATCGAAATCAAGGCCGCTGTTGAGAAGCACTTTGGTGTCGTCGTTACCGACGTCCGCACTTCCAACGTCAAGCCTAAGAAACGTCGCGTCGGCCGCCACTTTGGTAAAACCTCAGCTTGGAAAAAGGCTTACGTAACTGTTCAGCCCGGCTCAGGTGAAATCGAATATTTCGAAGGCACCTAAGGAATTAGAGAGGAGTTGTTCCAATGGCAATGAAATCATTTAAACCAACCTCCCCGGGTGTTCGCAGCCTCAAGTTGCCCATTAACAAAGAGTTAGCGAAATCCGGTCCCAAGAAATCGCTGACCAAAGGTCTTTCCAAGTCCGGTGGTCGTGATAACAAGGGTCGTATTACCATTCGTTTTCGCGGCGGCGGCCACAAGCGTCGTTACCGTGAGATCGATTTCAAACGCACCAAAGACGGCGTTCCGGCGACCGTGGTTCAGATCGAGTACGATCCAAACCGCAGCTCACACATCGCCTTGTTGAAGTACGCCGATGGTGAATACCGCTACATTCTCGCCCCTGTCGGCCTTAAATCCGGCGACAAGGTTGAGTCTGGCGCGGACGCCGACATTGTGGCTGGCAACTGCTTGCCACTGCGCAACATCCCTGTCGGTACTTTGATCCACAACATCGAGTTGAAAATCGGTAAAGGCGGCCAGATGGCACGCTCCGCCGGTGCCTACGCGCAGTTGTTGGGTAAAGAAAACGAATACGCCACGCTGCGTTTGCCTTCCGGTGAAGTGCGTTATGTGCACCTCGAGTGCCGTGCCACCGTCGGCCAGGTTGGCAACATGGAAAACGAGATCAAGAAACTTGGTAAAGCGGGCCGCAAACGTTGGAGTGGCAAAAAGCCTCACAACCGCGGTGTCACCATGAACCCTGTCGACCACCCCATGGGTGGTGGTGAAGGGCGTTCTTCCGGTGGCCGTCACCCTTGTACGCCTTGGGGTAAACCCACCAAAGGCTGGAGAACCCGCCGCAAGAAGGCTAGCGACAAAATGATCGTTCGCCGTCGCAACAAGTAATTGAGATCGCCTGAAGGAGCATGAAATGCCAAGATCGTTGAAAAAAGGGCCTTTCGTTGACCACCACTTGATGGCGAAGGTCGAAGCCGCCGCCGAGCGCGGCGACAACAAGGTTATTAAAACCTGGTCACGCCGGTCTACCATCGTTCCTGAAATGATTGGTATGACCTTTGCCGTTCACAACGGCCAAAAGTTCATCCCGGTGTACGTGCAGGAAAACATGGTTGGCCACAAATTGGGTGAATTCTCACCCTCGCGCACCTGGCGCGGCCACGCCGGCCAGAAAAACCAAAAAGGTTCCAGAAGGTAAGGGGTGACAGCGTGATTGCCAAAGCAAAAGCGAAATACATTCGTGGTTCCGCCCGCAAAGCAAGACTGGTTGTTGACCAGATCCGCGGCCAAAAGGTCGACAAGGCCCTGGCTATCCTTGCCTTCTCGCCTAAGCGTGCGGCCCGCCACATCGAAGAATGCCTCAAGTCGGCGGTAGCCAACGCGATGCAAAAAGACGGCACCATCGATCCCGATGACTTGTACGTCTCCAAAGCTGTTGTCGACGAAGGACCCACCATGAAACGCATCCAGCCGCGCGCCATGGGCCGCGCCTTCCGCATCAACAAGCGTTTCAATCACATCAGTATTGAACTCTCTCAATTAGAAGGGTAACGGAGGTTTCACGTGGGTCAGAAGGTCCATCCTACCGGCTTTCGTCTGGTAATGAGCAAAAACTGGTCCTCAAAGTGGATCGCGCGTCAAGAGTATGCCGACTACCTGCATCTCGACTTGAACTTGCGCAAAGTTTTGAAAGAAAAACTGAGCAAGGCGTCCGTATCGCGTATCGACATTGAGCGAGCAGCCAATAAACTGAAATTGAACATCTTGACCGCCCGTCCCGGTATCATCATCGGGAAAAAAGGTTCGGAAGTTGAGAAGCTGAAACACTGGATCAGCGCTCGTACTAACCAAGATGTCACGATCAACATCAAAGAAGTCAAAAAACCTGAACTGGAAGCCCAGCTTGTTGCTGAAGCCATCTGCCAACAACTCGAGCGTCGTATCTCTTTCCGCCGTGCTATGAAAAAAGCGGAAGAAAATGCGTTGAGATTTGGTGCGAAAGGAATTAAAATCAAGGTTTCGGGCCGTTTGAACGGTGCCGAGATCGCCCGCTCCGAAGAATACCTTTCCGGCCAGATGCCACTTCAGACGTTGCGTGCCAACGTAGATTACGGCTTTTCTGAAGCTTTAACCACTTACGGCATCATTGGCGTTAAAGTTTGGGTTAACAAGGGCTAAATCGATCCATCGCGAAGGCGACATGGCCTCATTTGAGGCTGTGTGTCCTTGCGTGTGCATAAAGGGAGATAACACGTCATGTTGATGCCCAATCGCACCAAGTACCGCAAGGTACAGAAAAAATTAAAATTCAAAGTCGCGACCCGCGGCGCTGAATTGTCTTTTGGTGAATACGGTCTGAAGGCTTTGGAGTCCGGTTGGTTGACCAGTCGTCAGATTGAGGCGGCTCGTATCGCCATGACCCGTCACATTAAACGGGGCGGTAAAATTTGGATTCGCATGTTTCCAGATAAACCCATCACCACCAAGCCTGCTGAAACCCGTATGGGTAAAGGTAAAGGTTCCGTGGACCACTGGGTTACCGTAGTCCACGCCGGCAAAATCCTTTTCGAAATGGAAGGGGTTAGCCCTGAACTGGCGCGCTCCGCTTTTGATATCGCGGCTCAGAAATTGCCCATCAAGTGCAAGTTCGTGATGCGCCACGGTGAGGAGTAAGTACCATGAAAATTAAAGAGATTCGCGAGATGACGGACGAAGCACTCGTCGAGAACATCGCGAACATCGAAAAAGAACTGATGCACCTGCGTCTGGGCAATGCCATCGGCACTGTTGAAAGCCCGATTCAGATCCGTCAAAAACGGCGTGACATCGCGCGGATGAAAACTCTTCAAACGCAACGCGCCACGCAGAATAGCTAACAGGATAGGTAAAGACTTATGGAAAAAACCAGAGGTCAGAAGGTGAAGCGTACCGGCGTGGTGGTTTCCGACAAAATGGACAAAACCATTGTCGTGAAAACCGAGCGTAAGCTCATTCACCCGCTGTACAAGCGCACCGTTAAAAAGTCCAAAAAATTCAAGGCTCATGATGAAAACAACGTCGCCAAAATTGGCGATACCGTTGAGATCATCGAGTCTCGTCCCTTGTCCAAGGATAAGACCTGGCGTCTTGTCCGCGTTGTGGGCAAGTAAGCGAAGTTTGATTTCAAGGAAAACAAGCCATGATTCAAATGGGAAGCATCTTGAATGTTGCCGATAACAGCGGCGCCAAGAAGATCCTGTGTATCCACCCTCACGGTGGCGACACGGCTTCTGTAGCGCAGTTGGGCGACATCATCACGGCTTCCGTGCGGGAAGCAATTCCCGGCGGCACCGTCAAAAAGAAAAAAGTGGTTAAAGCCGTTATCGTTCGTCAGCGTAAGGAATACCGTCGTAAAGACGGCTCTTACATTAAGTTCGAAGAAAACGCGGCCGTCCTCGTTAAAGACGATGGCGAACCCATTGGTACCCGTGTTTTCGGCCCCGTTGCCCGTGAACTTCGCGACCGGAAATTCATGAAAATCGTTTCTCTCGCTCCTGAAGTTCTCTAGACTTGGGTGCGTCCGAAACCTTCGGAAACATCGGCATTACAGGTGAATGACAAATGGCAGCAAAAATCAAAAAAGGTGACAAAGTAGCGATCATCGCCGGCAAAGATCTTGGCAAAAGTGGCAAGGTCATGCAGGTTGATATCGCCAAAAGTCGTGTCGTTGTCGAAGGCTTGAACATGGTTAAGAAGCACCGTCGTGCTTCTCAAGTTCAAGAAGGCGGCATCATCGACATCGAAGCACCGATTCACATTTCCAATGTTGCACTGGTTGATCCCAGTGATGACAAACCTTGCCGCGTTGGTTTTGAAATTCGCAACGACAAAAAAGTGCGCGTTTCTAAACGAACCAACACGGTGATTGACTAGTTGAACCAACCGGTTCACCGCAATCAACCTCGAAGAGGCAAAAATGGACCGTATTGAAAAGAATTATCGGGATACTATTCGCCCCAAACTGAAAGAAGATTTGGCCCTCAACATCATGCAGGTGCCAAAACTCGAAAAGATCGTGATTAACATGGGTGTCGGTGAAGCCATTGCCAACAGCAAGGTTCTCGACAACGCCGTGGAACAGCTCTCCACTTTAGCGGGACAGCGGGCCGTGGTAACCCGGGCGAAAAAGTCCATCTCCAACTTTAAATTAAGAGAAGGGATGGCCATCGGCTGCCGTGTTACCCTGCGCGGCGAACGAATGTACCAATTTTTTGATCGCCTGGTGAATATCGCATTGCCCCGTGTTCGTGACTTCCGTGGAGTCTCAAACAAGGCATTCGATGGTCGTGGGAATTATACTCTTGGATTGAAGGATCAGCTGATCTTTCCAGAGATCGATTACGGCTCAATCGACAAACCTCGCGGAATGAACATCTGCATTGTTACGTCCGCTCAATCGGACGATCACGCCCGTGCGCTTTTGACGCAACTGGGTTTTCCATTCCGTAAAAACTAAGTCACCCGCTCCGCGCCCCCTTCCTATTCCGGCGCGCGGACCTCGACGACTTTACTGTTGATTTAAGGAGCAGCGATCATGGTAACGGATCCTATTGCTGATTTGTTAACCCGCATCCGCAATGGCCACATGGCCGGCCACGATAAAGTGGACGTGCCTAGCTCAAAACAGAAGCAAGCCATTGTCAAGATCCTCAAGGAAGAGGGTTACATTAAGAATTTTAAAGTGGTTGACGCCAAGCGCAGTCATCCCATCATTCGCGTTTACTTGAAGTACGATGCGAACGGCAAACCGCTAATTAACGGTTTGAGCCGTGTCTCCAGTCCCGGTCGTCGCGTTTACGCCGGCAAGGCAAACTTGCCCAAAGTTCTCGGCGGCATCGGCATTTCCATCATCACCACCAGCAGAGGCATTATGACCGACCACAAGGCCCGTTACTTGGGCGTGGGCGGCGAAGTCCTCTGTAAAGTTTGGTAAGGGGAGGCGAGCATGTCACGTGTTGGACTTAAAGAAATCGCGATTCCTGCTAACGTAAAAACAAAAATCGAAGGCACCACGCTCTTCGTTGAAGGCCCCAAAGGCAAGTTGACCGCCCCCATCCCCGAAGGGATTGGCGCCAAGTTGGAAGACGGCAAGCTGTCGTTCTCCCGCGAGCTCAACGACGGCCCCACGCGCGCCAAGCACGGCCTGGCCCGCGCCCTCGCCAACAACTGCGTGGTTGGTGTAACTGAAGGCTTTAAAAAGTCATTGCAAATCATTGGTGTTGGTTACCGCGTCAACGTCAGCGGCAGCACCGTCGAATTGCACCTCGGTTACTCTCACCCTATCAACTTCCCGCTGCCCGACGGCATCTCCGCGACCTCCGAGCAGGATCGTCAAACCAAATCCATCGTTCTCACGGTGGAAGGCATTGACAAACAGCTCGTCGGTCAAGTCGCCGCCAACATTCGCAGCTTGCGTAAGCCCGAGCCTTACAAAGGCAAAGGCGTTCGCTACCTCGGCGAGCAAATCTTGCGCAAAGCCGGCAAGTCCGGTAAGTAATAGGAGCGTTTTTCGATGAAAAAGAGCAAAAAAGACTTGAGACAGCGTTCTCACCGTCGCATTCGGAAAACGGTAACCGGCACCGCCGAGCGTCCTCGTTTGGCCGTTTTCCGCAGTCTGAAACAAATCTACGTCCAAGCAATCGACGACGTTACCGGCACCACTCTTGCCTCCGCGTCGACCATGGAAAAAGAATTTAAAGCAACCGGCAATTACGGTGGCAACATCGATGCGGCCAAAACCGTCGGCTCCTCGATTGCCAAACGCCTGATGGATCAAGGCATTTCCGCGGTTGTCTTCGATCGTGGCGGCTTTCAGTACCACGGTCGGGTTAAAGCCGTGGCTGAAGCTGCGCGCGAAGCCGGCCTTAAATTCTAAGCAGGCATGCAAAGGAGCATAAGGTGAAAGGTAACAAAGCCACGGTTAATGAAATGAACCTGAAGGACAGCGTGGTTGTCATTCGTCGCGTTACCAAAGTTGTAAAAGGCGGTAAAAACTTTGCCTTTTCCGCTATGGTAGTTGTGGGCGACGGTGAGGGCCAGGTGGGTTTCGGTCAAGGTAAAGCCTTGGAAGTCCCCTCCGCCATCAAAAAAGCGGTTGCTGTTGCAAAGAAAAACATGATCAAGGTCCCCTTGATCGACGGCACGATTCCTCATGAAGTCAATGAGCGCTCCGGCGCCGGTCAGGTTCTCCTGAAGCCGGCTCCCGAAGGTACCGGCGTTATCGCCGGTGGTGCGGTTCGCTCGGTGGTGGAAGCCGCCGGTATTCGCGATATCGTCACCAAGTCACTTGGTTCCGATAACAAGATCAACATCGTCAAAGCTACCTTCAAAGCTTTGGAAGCATTGCACGATCCGACCGAGTACGCAAAAGCTCGTGGTCGTGACCTTGTGAAAGAGAGGGCGTAATGAGCACCATCAAGATTCGTTTGAAGCGCGGGTTCCCCGGCAAGTTGAAAACGCATGTCAAAGTGGCGCGCTCGTTGGGTCTCCGCAAAGTGAACCAAGTTAAAGAACTGAAGGATTGCCCCGAGGTTCGCGGGCAGATCAAAAAGATCGACTACCTTCTGGAAATCGTTGAGTAAAAGGATTCGGCCATGAAGTTGAATGAATTACGACCCAACGACGGGGCGACGCGCAACAAAAAGCGCGTCGGCCGTGGTCCCGGGTCAGGTAACGGCAAAACCGCAGGCCGTGGTCACAAGGGACAAAAATCCCGCAGTGGTTACAGCCGCAAGCGCGGCTTCGAGGGCGGTCAAATGCCTTTGCAGCGTCGCGTTCCCAAGCGTGGCTTCAAAAACATCTTCCGCAAGGAATGGGTTGTTTTAAACGTTTCGATGTTTGAAAATCGCGACGTAAGTGAAGTCACTTTGGACGACTACCGCAAGTTGGGGCTTATCAAAAACCTCCGCGATGGTGTTAAGATTCTTGGCGACGGCGAGTTGACCAAGGCCATCACCTTCCACGCGCATAAGTTTTCTAAGTCCGCCCAAGAAAAGATCGAAAAGGCCGGCGGCAAGTGCGTCGTCATCGAGGAATAACCTCGCGCCAAAACACTTGTTAAAGAGACGACAACATGGACAAGGTAATCGAAAACATCCAGAACATCTTTAAAATCCAGGATCTTCGCAATCGGATCTTCTTTACGTTGGGGATTCTATTTCTGTACCGCCTGGGCTGCATGGTCTTGGTCCCGGGGATCGACAGTAAAGAGGTGGCTCACCTCTTCGATCTGGCCGGCAGTAACATGTTGGATATGGCCAACACGTTCAGTGGTGGTGCATTAGCCAATGCGGCGGTTTTCGCCCTCGGCATCATGCCCTACATCACCGCTTCCATCATCCTCCAGATTTTGCAGAAATCGGTTCCGTACCTCGAGCGCCTCTCGAAAGAAGGCGAGCAGGGACGTAACAAGATCAATCGCTACACCCGTTACTTGACGGTTGTCTTTGCGTTGCTGCACTCGTGGGGCATCACCCAGCTCTTGATCAGTATGGATCAGGGCAACGGTTCAATGATCACCCTCGAAAGCACCCTGTATTTCCGAATTGTCGCCATGGTCACCTTGACCACCGGTGCCATTCTGATCATGTGGTTGGGTGAGAAGATTACCGAAAACGGCATCGGTAACGGTATTTCGCTGATCATTTTCGCAAGTATCGTCGTCGTTGTGCCTGGCTCCGTGGGCCAGATTTGGACGCAGGTTCAGAGCGGTGCGATTCCCGCACCTATCATGGCCTTAGTCTTGGCCGTCGTTGCTGCGACGATTGTTTTTGTGGTGTTCTTTGAACTGGGTACACGCAAAATCACGATTCAATATGCCAAAAGAATGGGCAAAGAGGGCCAGGGTGGCGGCGGTAGCAGCCACCTGCCTTTCAAAGTCAATTCGGCCAACGTTATCCCGGTCATTTTCTCGGCCTCAGTCATTCAGATCCCTTCCATGCTGCTTAATGTGACTTCCGAGTCCAAAAACGCGGTACTGTACGGGGTTTTAGATCAACTGTCTTACGGCCGACCGTTGAGCAACGTATTGTTTTTCGTGACGACAATGTTCTTCACCTTCTTTTATGTGGAGATGTTGTTTAACCCCAAAGACACGGCTGAAAACCTGAAAAAACAGGGTGGTTTCATTCCCGGCATTCGCCCGGGTATCGAAACCCAGGAATACATTGAGCGCGTACTTAACCGTCTTACCTTTTGGGGGGGCTTGTACCTTTCCCTGGTAAGTATCGTTCCCAGCTTGATCATGACTGGTTTGCAATTGAACCGTCTGCCTAGCTGGCTCGGTGGTGATCTCTTTGCTGAGTATCTGCCGGCAATGTTGAACGACGGTACCGGCGTCATGCTGGCGAGCGCATTGGGCGGCACGAGCTTGCTGATTATTATCAGCGTCGCCTTGGACTTTATTAACAAGATCGACAACCAACTGGTGATGCGGAAATACGATGGATTTACCTCATCCGCGGGTGGATCGAAGATTCGAACTCGTCGATACGCATAAGGCCTGTTTGCAGTTGTAACCACCCTTGAATTAGGGTAGGATTGCGAGTTGGCCCGCGTGAGGCTGCCGCCAGAGGCCGGCCTGCGTATTTGCACGAACAGAAGGAGTGGGTGACTTAGTGGCTAAAGAAGACGCGATTGAAATGCAAGCGGTAGTGTTAGAGACCCTACCAAATGCTACTTTTAAAGTAGAGCTGGAGAACAAACATCAGGTTCTGGCTCACATTTCCGGAAAAATGCGGAAAAACTTCATTCGGATTCTGCCAGGCGACAAAGTCCTCGTTGAACTTTCACCTTACGATTTGACTCGCGGACGGATTGTCTATCGCTACAAATAATCCGTGCTATTTGTGTCGTGGAATCTCTTTGGAGGCTAGTTGTGGCACGTATTGCCGGGGTTGATTTACCCCACAACAAACGAATTGAAATCGGCTTAACCTACATCTTCGGGATTGGCCGTACTCGCGCTCACGAAATTTTGACTGAGTGTGGTATCGACTTCGGTACCAAAGTAAAAGATCTGACGGAAGAAGAAACTTCAACACTGCGTCGCGTCATTCAAGAAGGCGCTGAGGTTGAAGGTGACTTGCGCAAACGGATCAGCTTGGATATCAAGCGTCTTATGGAAATTGGCTGCTATCGCGGAAACCGCCACAAGCGCAATCTGCCCTGTCGCGGTCAACGGACCCACACCAACGCGCGTACCAAGCGCGGACGCCGCATCGCGATTGCGGGCAAGAAGAAATAATTGGAGCCAATGAATCATGAGTAAAGGTAAAGCGGCCAAAAAAGGTGCTCGCAAAAAGGATCGCCGCACCGTTGTGCACGGTGTGGTTCACATCCAGGCGAGCTTCAATAACACGATCATTACGTTCACCGACAAAGACGGTAACGCGCTTTCTTGGGCGTCGTCCGGTGGACAGGGTTTTCGCGGTTCCCGTAAAGGCACTCCCTTTGCGGCCCAGGTAGCCTCCTCTACGGCGGGTAACAAAGCCAAAGATTACGGTGTCAAGATGATTGACATCGAAGTGTCCGGTCCCGGTGCCGGTCGCGAATCGTCGATCCGCGCCTTGCATGCTTTGGGTTTTGAAATCAAAAGCATCAAAGACGTTACGCCGATTCCTCACAATGGTTGCCGTCCGCCCAAACGGCGTCGGGTATAACCTCAGCGCTAAAATGCGAGAACCCACGACCAAGCAACAATTTGGTTCGATAATCGACGGCGGAGGATTGCCATTATGATGCAAGTGAAAACTTACCAGAGACCGCGACGCATTGAATTCAGCGAAGAGGAAATGACCGAAAGCTACGGCAAGTTTTTCTGTCAGCCCTTCGAACGCGGCTTTGGCACCACCATTGGTAACGCTTTGCGCAGAACGCTTTTGTCTTCAATTGAAGGCGCAGCCATTACGGCGGTCAAAATTGAAGGGGTGTTGCACGAATTTACGGCGGTACCCGGTGTGGCGGAAGATGTTACGGATATTATCCTTAACCTCAAAACCATCCCTATCAAAATGCACAGCAAAGAACCCCAACGGATTCACTTGGACGTGACCGGTCCCTGCGATGTGACCTCCAATGACATCGTGACCAATGCTGACGTGGATATTCTCGATAAGTCGATTCACATCGCGACCCTCGCTGAGAATGCCCACCTCAAGATGGAGCTGATGGTCGAAATGAATCGCGGCTATGTCGTTGCCGAAGACAACTATCGCGATGATTTCGAAATCGGTTTTATTCCGCTTGACTCCGGTCACAGCCCCATCTCTATCGTCAAATACACCGTTGGCAGCGCTCGCGTTGGTCAGAACTCGAATTACGACAAACTGACCATCGAAATCACCACCAATGGTTCCGTTCATCCTAAAGACGCCCTTGCTTATGCGGCCAACTTGCTGCGCGAGCAATTGAGCATTTTCGTTCATTTCGAAAGCGTTCCTGAGGATGCACCGGCCAAAGAGAAAGACGAAGAGAAAGAGAAGTTGCGCGAGTTGCTGGAACGCAGCGTCGACGAACTCGAATTGTCGGTTCGTTCCCACAACTGTCTCAAAAACGCCAACATCCGCTCTATCGGTGAACTGGTCCAAAAGACCGAATCCGAAATCCTCAAAACTAAGAACTTTGGTCGTAAGTCCTTGAACGAGATTAAAGAGATTCTTCTCCAAATGGGCCTGACCTTAGGGATGCAGATTGACTTAGAAAATCTTAGGAAGTAACAGATCATGCGACACAGAAAGGGATACACAAAACTCAACCGCAACACCAATCAGCGCAAAGCGTTGCTGAAAGGTTTGGCGATTTCCTTGTTCGAGCATGGTCGTATTACCACGACTGTTGCCAAAGCCAAGGAACTGCGTCGTTATGCCGAGCGTTTGATCACGATCGCCAAGCAGCAGACGCCCAACGCCCACCGTTTGGTTTTTTCTCGTTTGCAAAACAAAGAAATCACCAAAAAGTTGCTCAATGAATACGGACCCACTTACAAAGACCGCAACGGCGGTTACACGCGCATCCTCAAAAAAGGACGTCGCTTGGGTGACGGTGCCGAAATGGCCTTCATTGAACTGGTAGGCTTTGATCCATTGCAAAGTAAAGCTACGGAAGAACAAGCCGAAGCTTAATTAAAAAGCCCCGGCAACGGGGCTTTTTTAATTTAGGGGGGTCATCTTGAAGATTGGTGTTTTAATCACGGGTCATCCTACTGACTTTACCCTCCAGAATTACGGTGACTACGGCGATCTTTGTATCTCGTTGTTAACCGAACCTCAGGCCGAATGGGACCGTTTCGACGTTACCACCGGTGAATATCCTCCCGACCCGCAAGCTTATGCTGCTTGGGTTGTGACCGGCAGCGCCGCCGACGCGCATGACAGTTTGCCGTGGATTGAAACCCTTAAAACGTTTTTACGCGCGCGTTTCGCCGACGGCCACAAGCTGCTCGGCATTTGTTTTGGTCATCAGGCGATTGCCGGCGCGCTCGGTGGACGCAGTGGTCGTGCCCAGCATGGTTGGGAAGTGGGTGTGGTCGACATCCGTCTTGAGTCCGCCTTTTTAGACGGACCTTTCAGTGAAGGTTTGCCGCCGGCACTTTCGGTGCTTGAGAGCCACCGCGACGAAGTGCTCGCGTTGCCACCAGATGCGGTTTTGTGGGGTTCCACCGAACAATCACCCAACCAAATGTTTGCCATTGGCGAGCAGGTTTTTTGTATGCAGGGCCACCCTGAATACTATGCCGAAATCGTGGAAGACTTGGTGCGGACACGTGCCAAAAACGGTTTAATTCCACGGGGCACCGCCGCCGCCGCCCTGAAAACGCTGGCCGAAATCCCACCGGATCGCGAATTGTGGCAGCGCTTAATGAAACGGTTTTTGTATCGCTAACCTTTATCGTTAGCACTTTTCGTGCTTTTTAGCAGGTACTTACCACTGGTTGAAATCTGTCGTGCAGGGGAAAAGCAAAGCCCGCACCGGCGATGCATCGCAATCTTTGAGTTTTAACGGCAGCGCGGATAACAGGTATTCACCGGCGGCGACCGCGTCTAAAACGATCCCCTCTAAGATGGCCATGCCGCGCGCCTTGACCGTTTGATGCGATTCCAAGGCTTTGGAATCGGCTGGATCGATCGAGGGCGTATCGATGCCGACCAAAAACACGCCATGTGCGTGTAAGGCCTCAATTAGGGCCGGTGACAAGCTGTTGAAATCGTCATTCCACGATTCCGGTTCGGGAAAACTACCCGTGGCAAATAGAACCCGTGGAGCGGTGACCTGGCTCAGGTCGACATCTTCACAGGTGATGCGTTGTCCGCGCGGGAGATTGACGCGGATGACCTGGCAGCGACCGAGGTATTTGGCTGGATCAACGCCGTCGATCCCCACCCCGGCGGCGTCGTAGTGGTTGGGCGCATCGGTGTGGGCGCCGAGGTGGACGGTGGCGCGAATACTGGACAAGCCGAGGTGGTCGCCGCGATCAAAATCAAGCAGAACATCGCGTGTGAACGGCGTGTCGCCTGGGAACACAGCGAGTTGGGGCGAGATGAGCGGTGATATGTCGTGGTATTCGGGCATGTTGTTTCCTTTCAGCGCGGTATTGCAATGGGTATAATAGCCTGGCTGGGAGGTCGCATGCGCGCTTTTGTTGGATTCCTTATGTTGATGAGTGTCAGCCTTTTTGGGCAACAGTTAGTCATTCCCAAGACGCTGTCGCCAGAGCAAGCCGAGCTCTACCAGAAAGTTGCTATCTCCGTTGTGGCCCCTTGCTGCAAGAACATGATTCCGGTTGCTTATCACGAGAGCCCCATGGCTCAAGGTGTATTGGGCGAAATTGAGCGGGGGATTCTTGACGGCAAAAATGAAGCCGAGATTCACCAGCTCCTGCGCGACATGCGCTTTAACGGTAATGACGATGCGCGTGTGATTTTCGCCATTCCTGAGAAAAATTGGTTGGGCATGATCGCCTGGGGTGCCCCCGTGCTGTTCATCATTTTGTTCAGCGTCGGTTTGTATCTCATGCTGCGGGCCCCGAAAGCCAAACAAGAAGACAGTCCCGACGATCTCGATGCTTTGCGCGAGCGGGTGATTAAAGACTTGAGTTAGTCACCGACGACATTGGCGCCTTTTTCCGGCAAGCGGTCATAGGGAACCCCTTTTATGCGTAACCACAGTAGTCTTAACGCATTGGGGGCTGGCTCGGGTCGCGGTCGGCGCACAATTTGTTGGTCGGGCGTTTGATCTACGTCGTGGATTTCATAAGTAAACACATAAAAGTCGCGGCTGCCAAAACGCAAATCGGTATACACCAGATGGTCGTTCTCGCGATGCAAGGTGTAATAGCCCTTGCTAAATGCCTTGAGCTGATGCAAACCCGGATGGTCGCCCAGTGACTCGCTTAAGGTAGAAGCGCGTGGTATGGCGCTAAAGCGGATCTCCGTGCGGTCTCCTAGAAACGAGTAGAAACTTTCATAGACCACGTCGTCCTCGAGGTAGAGGGCGCGCCACAGAACATTGTTAAACATGCCGGCCATCGTGAGCAAACGACCGTCGCCACGCAGGTCGGTACGTTGGGCAAGTGCTTCGTGAAAAACGCGTTCTGCCGAAGCTTTGTTGAACAGGGTGATGCCCAAATAGCTGCTGCTGAGCAGCAGGGCGCCGAAGACAATACGGCGTCGCGTTGCCGGCTCTGTCCCGGACCGGAGACCGGTGAGGGTCGCAAAAATCAGTGGCAGGGTATAGAGCGGGTCGATGATAAATATCGAACTCCAAGCATAAGGGAAGTTCGAAAACGGCCAAGCGATTTGGGTGCCATAGGTGGTTAGGCAATCGAGCATCGGGTGGGTGATGAGGCTGAGAAACATGAGCAAGGTCCAGTCTCGCCAGGACGCCCCGGTTTGTCGATGGATTCGCGTTGGTAGCCAGGCGAGCAACGGTGCCGCGAGTGTGAGGACCAAAAATGAGTGGGTAAAACCACGGTGGAGAACAAGACGCTCGAGGTCGTTCCAGAGCGGGTAAACCAGGACGTCAAAGTCGGGTAGGGTGCCGGCGAGAGCGCCCCAAGCAAGGGCACGACGGCCGACTTTACGGCCGAGGACGGCCTCACCGACGGTGGCGCCTAAAACCAGTTGGGTCAATGAATCCATGGTGAATCATCCAAGTAGGTGTAAAAGTGAGAGGGATCAGTTTTCCGCTAATTGATGAACAGCGACGGTGTCTTGGCAAAACGGGGCGGTGGTGCACTGGGTTTCCGCAAACCATCGTGCCGCGAGCAGACTGCTTCCGTCGCCGTTGTCGTTTGCCCAGGCGGCGTGTTCCAGTAGCAAAATGCCACTATAGCAACGCGCCCAATTGAGCACGATGCCGCGAAGGTTGGCCTCGAGGAGCGCGGGGTCCTGTGCACGAGCTTGTTGGTACAAGGCGAGATACGACTCAAACCGACTTTGTAACTTCTCTTTTGTGTGGGTTACGTCTGCCGATGGGTTGTTGTTTAATCCTTGAGCGCAGCTATTGAACGCCTCACATAGAGCCGGCAAGGTTTGCTCGCGTTCAATGGAACGCCAAACGTCCAAGCACAAAACATTGGTGGTGCCTTCCCAAATCGCGAGGACCTGCGCGTCGCGTAACAGTTGCGGCAAGCCGGTATCTTCGACGTAACCGGCGCCGCCGAAACATTCCAATACCTCGCTGGTGACGGCAATACCAATTTTGGCGGTGAACAATTTGACGATTGGGGTGAGCAGGCGCAGCAAACGCTCTTCACTCTCGTTCGCTTCGCCGCATTCGACTTTTCCGAGCAGCCGCGCCGTGCGCAGCACCAGCATCAGGCAGCCGCGAAACTCGCTTTCGAGTTTGGCGAGAGTCATGGCGTGTAATGGGTGGTCCGCTAGGCGTTTACCGAAAGCGTGTCGTTTCCCCGCATAGTCCTTGGCCAAAACCAGCGCGCGGCGCATGCCGCTCACAGCGCACACGGCGTTATAGATGCGCGTGATGTTAAACAGGGATGCGATTTTGCGTACGCCGCTACCCCGTCCGCCGACCAATCGGGCCGGGGTACCGTTCAGCGTGAGTTCGGCGGTGGGCAAGGCTTTGGTACCCAACTTGTCTTTGAGGCGGTGAACTTCAATGTGGTCGAGGCGGCCCTGATCGTCACGTAATTTGAGGAAAAATAAACTCAGACCCTTGCTACCGGAGGGATCACCTTCAATGCGGGCCAAGGTCATCGCCATTTCGGAGGTTGTCGCCGAGGTGAACCATTTGGTGCCGTACAACCGGTAACCGCCGTTGCCATCGGGACGGGCCACGGTTTGGGTTCCGCCGACATCAGAGCCGCCACGACGTTCGGTCATCCACTGGCCGGACGTCCAGAAGAGACTCGGGTCACGGCTGGTCAGATGGGCATAAGCGGCCTGCATCTCGGGTTCGTCGCCATAGAGTTCGAGCGCACGGGCGGCGCCGTCGGTCATGGCGAGCGGGCAACTGAAAATGGCCGAAGAAGGATGATAAAGATAAAGTTTGCACGCCTGGAGCCAGCGCGACCAGGCGCCTTGCTTGCGTTCATAGGCACAGGCGACAATGCCGCTCTCGGCGGCGGCGTCCTTGAGTCGGTCCCAAGCCGCATGGGTTTCGATATCATCGATACGGCGGCCCCAGGGGTCATAGGGCACATGACGTGGCGGGTGGGTTTCGGCTTGGCGCGCCCAGGTGAGTAGGTCGCCGGCGGCCCGTTCGCCGAGTGCGGCGCATTCGCGAAAGGCCGCGTCACGGAGTGGCTCGGGTAGGAAACGCGTCATTACTTGCTGGAGGAAGGTGTCTGTTTCGAACTGGTTACCTAGTTGAGGGGCTTCTTGAAAAAAGGGATCCATACAAACTCCAGAGGCGGCATGACCTGTGATGCTGATCCGTGGTGGGCGGCCTGAGAAATGAGAAAGCGTTTATTGTAGCGCGATTCAGGGCAAATCCTAAACCAAGGCTCCGCCTTCATGTCGCGTTTGCCGGCTTGGGATTTTTGGGTGGGCCGACTACAATAAACAAAACCACCGGAGGCGTTTCCTTGAGCGATTTGAAAGATCCGTTACCTTGGCCGAAAGAGCCGGACGAAGTTGAAGAAAACACGTTTGAAGGTCATCGCAATCAGGCCAAAACCGACGGTGCACGGCGGCGTGAGCGGGGTGGCGGCGCGGGTGCCGTGCGCAAAAAAGTGGTTGCGTTGCAGCTTGAACCGGATGCTTATGCGCGTCTTCAAGAAATGGGTGGTGCCGAGGCTTTGCGAAAGATGTTGGGCGACGCGGCCCTGTGTGCACGTGTCGGTGCCTTGCTCAAAGGCCGCGGCGAGAACGATGTATTGGATTGTTGAGGGTTATCTCCTGTTGCTTGCGGTGAGCCGCTCACCTTTTACTGATTGATGGTGATCCCGCCTTGAAGCGCTGGGTTTGCCTCACTAGAATGAAGGCATTACCTTTATTTTTACGCTCGAGCGTTTGTGAGCGGTGCCCTGTATGGGTAGCGGTTGGCAACGCGAAACACGTGTCTTGTTGGAGGCATACCATGACGAATGGCAGTGAAGATGTCGATCAAACCACCGCGTTACAAGCGGTTCGCCAAGCGATTCGCACGCGCAACCTACGTCGTCTCAACGAAGCTTTCGAACGCGATTGGACCAAAAAACTGATCCGTGACACGCATGAACGCGACATGCATACCGGTGAATACAAAGTGTTTCGTATGGCTTTGGAAAAGATGAACCGCGAGGAACGGGTCAAGGCGTTTCAGTGGACTTGGGATTGTTACCATCCGTTGATGTCCGATCTAGGCAAGTGTCTACAGGATATGGACGGTTTCATGCAACACTCGGTTTAAACCCGAACAGCGCGATAAGTGTTGCTTTAAACCTGTAGGAGATCGGCCGGCGCCACGCGTTTTGGTTGGTAACACCCCCGTTCAAGCGGTCGCTGTGGCCGCTGCTTTCGGTTAAGGAGTGCCCGTGGCTGTGCCTATTTTGTGCTTGCTGTGTTGTTGGCTTCCATGGTCTGTGTTCGTGCAAGAGCTTGAAGTCGAAGAGCATTTAACTGTTGGTCGGGTGGTCTTCGAAGCTCGCGCTGTCGATCGATTCGGCCAACCACTCGAAGGTTTGAAAAACGAAAATTTCCAGCTAAAGATTGGCGGTCGCGTGGTGCCCATTCTTAACTGTGAGTGGGTGGATCGACGCATTCCGGTGCAACGGGCCGTGGTTGATGAAAACTGGAAACCCGAGCTGGAAACCCTTGATAGCGAGTTTATCGACGAAATGGGACCCATGCCTGGCGAGCCAGGTTACGGTAAAGAAAAATTCACCGTGGTTTTTTATCAGGGTTCGATCAATCCCGTCCGAATGTCCGGCATGGTGCGCAGCCGCATGTTTGCCCGTCAAGTGGTGGAAAGCTTGCCGGAGGACGGTTACACCGCCGTGTTTTCCTTTCACAGCCACTTACAACTCAAATGTGATTTCACCAAGGAACCGGCGATGTTGGAAGACGCCTTATGGGAGGCGATTGAATCCGATCCCGAGGTGGTTTTTAATGCGGGTAACTACCCAACCCTGACTCCTTACTTCTCCGAGGAGCGTGGTCGCGATGTCGCCGATGTCGAAACGGCGTTTCTCGAAATGGCGCGTGCCTTGCGCAATTTCAAAGGTATTAAAAATATGATTTTTGTCGGCTGGGGGGTGGGCAGTTGGTCGCCATCTTCCGGCATGATGTACAACAGCACTTATTACCGTGCGGTTGAGGAACTCATCGAAGCCGACGTGTCGGTTTTTTCACTCGACCTGACCCTGGCCGACTACCACTCGCTTGCCGAGGGCATGGCCAAGTTGTCGGTGCAGACTGGTGGTGCCTACTGGAGTCTGTACCGTTGGCCCAATAAGGCGGTCAAAATGATCAACGGCACCTTGGCCGGCTATTATTCGTTGACCTACGAGCACCCGACGGACCTGCGCAAGAACGCCAAATACCGTTTGAGCCTCAAGGGCGTCAAGGGTTATTTGGTGGTGCGTGATCCCTACAATCGCTGAAAGTGAAACGGCCGATTAACCCGGTTCGGTGAGTTCGCCGACCATGCTGCGGCCGACCATCGCGCCGATTTTCTCGCGGCTCAGCCCGTAACCTTTTAGCACCATCAATTTGGCGACCATCGCTTCGCGTGTCATGTCCAAGCCGTCGCGGGCGCCGATCTCGACGAGCGAGCGGCCTGGTCGGTAGGTGCCCAGCATGATGCTGCCGCGTGGAACCTGGCTGCGAATGAACACCATGCCGCCGTCTGCGACATAGGCACGCAGTGCGTCACTGAAGGCTTCGTCGACGGGGAGATTGCCGGTCCCAAAGGCTTCTAAAATGATGGCCCACTGATTGGCAAGAGCGGGTTGTAAGCTGCCGAAATCAAGGCCGGGAACCCAAGGGATCACCCAGGGCGCGCTGGGGAGTTCGTCGGGTACGGCTTTGAAAACTGATGGACGACGGGTTTCCGGCCAAAACAAGGGTTTGTGCCAGGTCCAACTGATACCGGCGCGGCCCAGTTCGGGAAAGTTCGGGCTACTGAAACCGTCGAAATCGCCGATGGCGGTTTTACTGCTGCGGTTGCCGCGGAACACCAAGTTGTTGAAGAACACCAACACTTCGTTGGGTCCATGTAAGGCGGTTTCAATGGCACCCAACACGTTGTTGCGTGCATCGGTACGCAGCTCGGCCAAGGGGCGTTGGCCACCAGTGAGGACGACGGGCATGGCTAGGCCTGGCAATAAAAAGGAAAGTGCCGAGGCGGTGAAAGCCATGGTGTCGGTGCCATGGAGGATGACGATGCCGTCGCACTCGTGGCGGTCGGCGGCGCGTTCAATGCGTCGTGCCAACGCCAGCCAGACAGTGGGCTGCATTTGTGACGAGTCGATGTTGGCGATTACTTCGACACTGTAATCGGTGAATTGATCCAACTCGGGAATCCACTGTGCTAAATCCTGCAAAATGTGGGCGGGTTCGAGGGCGCCGCCTTTGGGGGCGCGCATGCCGATGGTGCCGCCGGTGGAAAGGATTAAGACGCGGTTGGTTTTCTCAAGGGATTCGTCAAATGCCATTTAGCTCCTCCTTACGCGAACTCAGGAGGAAGTCGTTTCCTCAGCGCCGTTTTAACAAAGAAACGCGGCGAGGGGAAGCGAAAGGAATAACCCGTGGTGCTAGAACTGGTAGAGACCATGTGGGAGGGCTTAATGCGGGGAGAAATGGTGGGAAACGAAAAGTGGCAGAATCCAAAGTGGGACGGTAAGTAGCGGGAATCTCTGCTACCACCACGGGTTAGGCGCGGGGCCATATCTTCAATATGTTTTTTAGTTTAGTGAATTGCAAGAGGCGCAGGGGTTTTCGCGGCGGCTTGAGTTGTCGGGCTGTGCTTATCTATAGTGGAACTAGATGCCTTGGTAGTGGCGCGCTTTTTAGGAGATATTGCTTTTTGTGCTGGGTCTCACGTTTGAGTAGGGTCGACCGGTGGTGGCGGTTTGTCGGATGTGGTTTCTTTTTTTTCCGGCGTGGCTGGATGCTGCTGCACGGCGTCATTTGGTGAACCGTCGGATGGCTGATCCGTTGTGGTGACAGGCTTTTTGCCGGTTTCATTGAGCGCGGGTTGGGGTCGCTGCTGGGATTCGGTTTCGCTCGCTGCCGCCGGCCGGGGGTCCTCAGCGACGGTTGGTGCTGCGCGCACGATGGTGAAATGGGTACTACCAAGGTGCTGCCCGGCCGAGGTTGTCACCACCACCCGCCAGGTTCCGTAGGGTTCGGTTGGGAAGTGTTGTTTGTGGCTCCAGGAACGGAAGCCCGCTTCGCGACCACCGACTATATCCAGGCGCACGCGATCCATCAGCCGGCCATTCCAATACCAGTGGTGGAACACCGCTTCATGGACTCCACGTGGGGCGCGAATGGCGGAGAACACATAAAGACCGTCGCTTAATTGAGTGGGGGAGAGGGTTTGCGTGGCGAGCGGTTGGGCTTGTCGTTGTGCGACATCGACCGTGGCGGTGGGAAATAATTGGTTCACGCGAAAGCTGGTAGGCGGAATTATGGGTCGCGCGAGCCACATCAAGAAACCGATGGTCGGCGCCAAGGTGAGTGCCACCCCCAAACGTTTCACCCAGTGACCGCGTGCAGTGCGGAACAAGCTGGGAATGGTGATCAGCACCATGGTGAGACAGGCGATGTGTAAGCTGGTTGTGGTGGTGAGCTGCATGATTTGCGGCAAAGACACAAAGATGACCAAAAAGGACACAAAACCGTGAATGAGGGCACGGGCCCAGCGCCGTTGAATCAGGGGAAAATAAACGTCGTCGAGCACAGAAATGCAGGCGAGAAGGATGACGCCAATGGTGAAAACCGCGTGAATGGTGTTCCAAGCAGTGTGAAAAAACAGAAAGGGAATCACAAAGAACAGGGTTTCCTGGTGCAGATTCTGTGCAGTGAAGTTCACCACAAAGTCCGGTAGAGCGCGGCCCCAGGAACGCTTAACCCACTGAGAAAGCAAAGTTTCACATTCAAACAAAAGCCAGGTGAGGAGTAGAAACAGCAGAATCCAGGAGGCCATTTCTTTTTGGCGATCAACGAAGATAAAGCTGGAGACGCCGGCGATAAAACTAACCACGGGTAACCAGCGCTGGTGACGTTTAAAAAAGCGGTAGGCCTTGAAGAACCACAGGGGCGGCCCGGAGCGCTTGGTTTGCTCGTTCGGTGTTTCGGTTTCGTCAGGGGTTTGGGTTTGGGCGCCGGCGGAGGGTTGCAAGAAATCACCTTAAAACGGATGTGAAGATTCAACGCTCGGAGGAAACCTGCGCAGGGCGAGGCCTATTCCCCAACGTCAAGATCAGGCGGCGCTATCAAGCGCGGACCAAGCTTAACATGGCTGGTCGATTAAGCTGTGTACGATGAGCCGTTTAGGTCTAGGCCTCGTCATCCGGCGGGGCGGATTGGATCTCATCGGCACTGACGACGCGGTTTCGGCCTTGGTTCTTCGCGGCGTAGAGGGCCTTGTCGGCGAGATCGATAAAGCCGGCAACGTTGTTTTCCATCCAATCGCGATAACAGGCGATACCGGCACTGATGGTGACATTGACCTTGAGGCCGTTTTTCTCGGTGGTCAGGTTCTCGACGGCTTTGCGCAGGCGCTCTGCGAAGAGTTTGCACCCGTCAAGATCGGTTTCCGGGAGCAGAACCATAAACTCTTCGCCACCGTAGCGCGCGGCGATGTCGGTGGCCCGGGTACTCTCGTGCAGAACGCTGGAGACGCCCACAATGACCTGATCGCCGATGAGATGGCCATAGGTATCGTTGACCTTTTTGAAGTGGTCAATGTCGAGCAGAATCAAACTGCAGTCGCGCTGGTACCGGCGTGCACGGCGCATTTCCTCGTAGACGCGTTTGTCGATGTACTTGCGATTGTAAAGGCGGCTGAGGTCGTCGGTTACGGCTTGGGTATAAAGACGTGCGTTCTCGAGAGCAATCGCGGTTTGGCAGGAAAAGGCGGTCAAGAATTCGGTTTGGTGGCGGTGAAAACTGCCAGGTGTGCGCAGGTTGTCCAGGTAAATGACGCCCGAGGTTTTGTCGTCCTGTTTGAGTGGAATACAGGCGACCGAACGGATGCGCGAGGCCATAATCGATTGCGACGATTTGAAGCGATGGTCTTGCATGGCGTCGTCGATGAAGGCGATTTGGCCGCTCTCAAAACAGCTTTTGGCAATGGTTTGGCTAAAGGTGAAATCAAAATCGAGCGCGGTATGGTCGACGCGGTCGAAGCGGTGGGTGACCATGGAACGCAGGACACCGTGGACGGCGTCGTACAGCAAAATGAAACCGCGGTCGGCGCCCAAAACGTCGACGACCATGCGCAAGGCGGTACTTAGTAGTTTGTTGGTGTCGAGGATTTTACCGATCTCTTGATTGATCTGCTGCAAGACCTCGTGCTCGCGGAACTTCGATTCGACAAACCCTGACAAGGTTTTAAATTCGCGTTCCACATTTTGTTTGAGGATCTCGTTTTTGGCACCGTCGGCGACGTGTTCATCGAGCAGGGCGTTGAGGTCGCCGCGAATACGCGACAGTTCCTGGTTCCAGCGCAAGCTGGAGAAGTTGACGGTAAAGCGCTGCGTCGGCACGGCTTCGTCGTCATCGTCATGCTCGTCGGCGACGGCGGTATCGCCACTTTGGTAGCGCATGGGCACGCGGCCCAGCAGGATGTCCTCGCCGCCTTCTAGGGCGCGTGCTTGGTTGGGTTCCAACAGACTACCATTGACCTTGGTCCCGTTACTCGAGCCCAAATCGACCAAGTGGTAGTGGTCGTCTTTACGGAAAAAACGCGCGTGGTTGCGCGAGACACTGCCGTCTTCGACGGTAATTTCCACCGAATTGTCGCGGCCGATGGTGTAGCTGTCCTGGCTCAGCACAAACGAACGGGAACCACCGTTCCCGGTCCACTTCAAGACATAGCTGGGAGCCTCGTTCGCCATAGTTTTCCCCGTTTCAAGCTGCCGGCTCGTCGGAACGAGCGCTTGCCGCCCTAGGCTGTTTTGTGAACTGAATACAAGGACGTTAGCACAAAACCTAGCCCCGTGCCATAGTGGCGCGGCGCCTGCCGTCACCCGCACCGGCGCTTATTCTGAAGGGAAGCGGGCGTCCAGAATTGCCATGAACTCGCGGTGCTCCGCTTGCTCGCGGACAAAAGCGTGGTACTGGCGCCGGTTTAGCAAGCGTTTTTGTTCCCACTCGGCTTTATCGCGGCGATGGCGTGCCTGTGCTTCTTGATCTCCGTTTTGTTTGGCGCGCAGCTCGCGGCGGCGCATGACATCGACATTGTGTTCCAGTTTCTCGTACTGGTCGTCTAGGGCGTTAATCATTTTTCCGTAGTATTCCCACCAAGCGTAAGCGCGGTTGTATTGGAAGTGGACCTGTTCTTCCAGGTGGAAGTCCAGTTCGCCGGCGTAATTGGCTTCAACGAGTAGGTGGTTGCAAAAAGCTTCGCGGTTCTGCAGGGGAAGGGTGCGTTTGTTGAGGAACCCTTCCAGCACGGTTGTGCCCTTGAGCGGGTAGTTCTTGCGCAAGCGCTGATAGGCGTGAATTTGTGCGACAAAAGCGTCGACTTCGCCACCCTTTTTGGTGAGTTGCTGCTGGTAAAAGGTTTCGCGATCTTGCCAGCCGTCCAGGGTCAACAGGTCGACGTCCTCAAAGGGATCGAGACCGGTGAGGTGGATTAACTCGTGGTATAGCACCAAATAAGTCTGCATGACCGACAAACCGGCTTTAATGCAGATCCGCGGCCGGAAGGCGACGTCGAGAAATTCAAAGCTGCGGTTGGCGCGGCGACGTTGGTCGACAACCGGGTGCTGGTCCGGGTTGGCCCACTTGGCGGCACCGTCCGGGTTGAGGGCAATCCAGGTATCGTCGCCTTTTTGGCGGTAATAGTTGGCCACTTCTTGGGTAAACAGACCCCGTCGCTGACCGTGGCTGCCCAATTCGGCGCGGCCGCAAAACGAAATGATGTTAATCAGAGCGGCGTCGCTCTCGAGTTTGGCTTTGCTGCGTGCGCGCTCCAGCAGCATGCGCCCTTCGCTGTCGGCGCGGAACAGCTCGAGAATGCGTGCCATTGTCTCCGGTGAAAGCTGTTCGACCGGCGCCTGCAGTTCTTCCGCGCTGGGCAGTGCCCACAGCCCCGGGCTGCAGACCGCAAATACCAGCAGAAAAACGCGAATACGCGACATCGTCTACCCCTAAAAAGAACACCATAATGCTAGTGTCGAACGTGAGCTTCCGGTGGATATAAACCGGAGCCAACCAAAAAGCGGTATGTTGCGACATGCTTTTTCAGAGAACGACCGAACCCGCGTCAGACAACGGCGGTGGTTTCCTAAGAGAACCACGCCGGCAACGCGGCGTCAAGTTGGGATTGTTGTGTTGTTACCCATGACAAGCGAATTTTTGGTGAGAACGGGTTGGTGCGGGGATCGGTGATGAAGAAACGGCGTTTCATCAGGCTGAAAAGAGAATGTGGATCGTTAGTTTGTCGATGAGAAGGGTACCAATGACCCCTATCATACCTAAATTAGGGCGCTGCATAAAGGTGCAGACTGTTTCCGACCGTATCGGCCATGGCCAGGGTTTGCTGTAGATCTGGATGGCGCATCATTAAAAAACCGTCGGAAACCAATGTGTGGCGCCAGTTTCGCCGCGTCGCCCCAACCGGTAAAAGGTTGTCCCACACGATGTGATCGCCGAACGCCTGTTGCATCTCTTGCCAACCCTCGATTTCGCGGATGACACCTTGCCCGCGTGCCCGCTTGTAAACGGTCGCCACGTTGTAGTCGTACGACAAATCGGCCTCAAACGCATGCCAGCATACGGCGCGACCCCACTCGCGGAACACGTCAAAGTCACACACGTATTTCATTTGGTCCACTTGGTGGGCGCCTGGCGGGCGCGCTGCGATTTCACCAAAGACCACCTCGCCGTCGGCCTTGCGGTACCACTCCATGTGCGTGAATCCGGTTTTAAAACCGAGCACCTCAATCACCTTGCGGCCCATGGCGATGCCTTCCGCGAGGTGGGGCACGTCCAAATTGCGCAGCGCGATTACCTGCGGGCTAATCCATTCGTTGCTGCGCGCAATGAGCGGACGCGGGCGGTACCAAGCGACGTTTTGGAAGGCGATGTCGCCCTCAATCGTGATGGTATCGAAGGTAAATTCGTCGCCGTCGATGAACTCTTCAACGCTGACCTCGGGCACGTGGTGCAGGCGTGGCAAGACCGCGCGCAGTTCCTCAATGTCGTTGACGCGATAGGTATCGGCGGAACCCGCGCCCGAGATGGGTTTGAGGATCACTGGGAAACCCAGTTCATTGACCGCATCCCAGCAGGCGGCGACGGTATCGGCTTTGTAGTGACGTGGCGTGCGTACCCCGGCACGGTCGAGTGCCTGTTTCATGAGTTCCTTGTCGCGAAACGGCAGGGTTTCTTCGACGTTGAGGCCGGGCACGCCCAGGGCCTCGCGTAAACGTGCTGCCAGCACCATGCCTGGCTCCCATAAACACTCTACGCGGTGAATGCGTGCCATGCCCTTCCACGCCGTCACTTGGCGGGCGACGGCGTCGTCGTCCCACAGCGACGGCACCTGTAGGTAACCGGTCAGGCTGCGTTTCACCAAACGCGGCAGCATCGCCTCGGGCGTATCGCCGACACCAAACACGCGGGCGCCGACCTCGGCCAAACCGCGCGTGAACTGGGGCATATCGGCCGGATAGCCGGGTGAAATCAACAATACGTTCATCATAGCGGCCTCACGGTGACGGGGGCGCACTCGGCGCGGTCCGTCGCTTACTTTTTCTTTTGGATCCCGAGCAGTTTACGGTAAATGTCGATGTACTTTTCGGCCGTTTTCGCCTGATTGAATTGGTGACGGCTTTGGCTCATGATGCGGCGCAACTGCGTTTCGCGCATCTCGCGTGGCAGGCGGTAGAACTGCATCGCTTGGTCAATTGCCCAGCGCAATCCGGCACCGTCGTGCACTTCGAACAGGAAGCCGTTACCGCTGTTGTTGCCAATCGACAGGTGGCGCACGGTGTCGTGAATCCCCCCGGTATCGTGGGCCACCGGCAGGGTGCCGTAAATCGGGCCAATCATTTGTGGTAAACCGCAAGGTTCGAACGAAGACGGCATAAACAGGAAGTCGGCGCCGGCGTAGCCCAAGTGTGAAAGGCCTTCCTCGAACGGGGCGACCGCCATGCGACGGTGCAGGCTGCCGCGTCGCACCATATCCTTCAGGTTCTCTTGGTAGGGTCCGTTGGCGATAACGGCGATTTGCAGTCGTTGCTCGGCGTAGCGTTGCAGCACGTCCCACAACACCTCTCCCAAAAGTTGGCAACCCTTTTGGACCGGATCCAGGCGCGACGGCCAGAAGAATAAAGGCGCTTCCGGGTCTTCAACCAAACCCAGGTGACGTTGCAACTGTTGTTTGTTAACCGCTTTGCCTTCGGCGTGGGTGTTGGGGCCGTAGTTCTTGGGTAGCATCTCGTCAATGCGCGGGTCGAAGTGGGGGTCGGGCGAGTTCAGGATGCCCTGGGCCGCGCCCGAATGGTACTTGGTACTGACCTCGTAGCGGATTTTGTCCTTAATGAACGGGTGCTGACCGCGCACGACCTCGGCCAAAAAGGTCGGGCTGACGGTGTTGATCATGGTCGACGAGAAAATGCCGCTGAGGATGAAGTCAACTGCGTTGCTTTCACGGGTTTCCTCGTAATCGGCGGGTGGGTGATCGTAGTAGAGGTAGGGCCAAAACTGAGCGGCGTCAATGCCGAGATCCTCGATTTGGGCCAGCGTTGCCTGCATTGAGTGGATGTTGTGAATGGTGAACAGGGTGGGGATGTTGAGCCGGCGTGTGACTGCCGGAATCAGACCCGTCATCCAGTCGTTACAGTGAACCAAGTCGGGTTTGACGCGCGGGAGGATGTTGTTGATGACCTCGCGCTGGAACACAACCGAGAGCTTAAAGTTCTCGGCGGCGTGGTTGTGGTAGACCTTGTCGCGATAGTAAAAACAGCGATCTTCCGCCAGGTGGATACGGTCCGTCGGCAGTTTACTGCGGTAGATATCGAGCTGACGGCTGATGAAGGTGCCGATGTGGCGGTTAAACATGGTGCGGTAGTTGGGCAGGGCAACGTGCACATCGACGCCGCGCCCGTAGAGTGAGGCAACCAGCGCGGCCGAGACATCGGCCAAGCCGCCCGCTTTGGCCGTCATATGGTTGGCGAGGTTGCCCATGCCTTCCGGCAGGTAGGTGATTTCGGGGGTGACAATCAGGAGTCGGGGAGAGGCCATAGAGGGGGCTCCTTGGGGCTGGGCGTTTTAATTCTGCCGGAAGCGTGGGTTGGACGAGCCTAACCGGCGTGGACTTTAATCGTTTGACCAATTTCCTGCAAGATATTGCGCAGGTCGTCGTAGTCCGGATATTTCATTTGAATCCAGGCGTTGGCCATGTAGCCGGCCTCGACCCCTTGGGTGGGGCTGCCTGGGGCGGGGAAATGGCTCTTAATAAACCATTTTCCATATTTGTTGACAATGTGATCGACACCTTCATAACCGCGAATCGTGCCGTCGCCGGTGGGGCGCAGGTTGATAATGGCGGCTGAGTAGCGCCGCGAGAGCGGGGTCGGGCAAGCACCTTTGACAATGCTAAAGGCCCACTCTTTATAGAGATCGATATCGTTGGCGGCGCAGTACAAATCCCACTGACCGACTCCTGGCGGCCTGGCGCCAATTTCCGAGAATTTGAGGCCGCGGGCGCCGAAAAACCATTCCATGTGGGTTGGCGCGGTGTGGATGCCCAGTTCCTTAATGACCTTGTAGCCCATTTGTTTGACTTCGTCGTAACCGGGCGCGTCGATGCGGTTCGAGGTAATGATGACCGGCGAAATCCAGCGCGTGCGCATGGCTTCCAAAACGCCGGGATAGTAGTGGCTGACAAAATCGTGACCGATGCGACCGCCGACGGTTAGCGTGTCGTAAAAACCTTCGTGACCTTCAATAAACTCTTCAACGGCAACCGACTCACCGCGTTGCACGCCGCATTGGGGAATTACATGGGCCAGCTCGGCGTCGCTGTTGACGCGCCAGGTACCTGCCGCACCCGCCGCCGCGCGCGGTTTGATAATCACCGGGTAGCCGATTTTATGGCAAACCTTGGCCAGCATCTCGGCCGAATCGGCACTGGCCGACATGGCGCAGGGAATGCCGTGTTTGCGCATGAACTCTTTCATAATGGTTTTGTCGCGCACCAACAGGGTTTGTTCGTAACTCAAGCCGGGAATGCCGGTTGCTTCGCGAACGCGTGCCGCCGTCAACATGTGTGCTTCAATGGTGGCCTCAAGGCGGTCGACCCAGCCACGAGCCTGAATACGGCGCACGGTGTCGAGCATGGCCTGGTCGTCGCAAACGGAGGGAACCTGTTCGTAGCCGTCCAGCCAGGATTTGAGATCGTCGGAGAGTGCGTGGACCGGGGCTTCGCCGATCCCGGTCACCATGGCGCCGACATTTTTTAAACCGCGAACGAATTGTTTTTGGTAGGCCGGAAAATGAGGAGCGACTAAAATAACGTGCATCGGTGGTGCCTCCAGCCGGCATTGCAGCAAATGGCGCAAAACCTGGCGGATAGAATGGTATTTTGGGCGGTGAGGAATGAGAGCGAGCCCAGCATAACGCAGGGTTTTCGCACCTGTCAACGCAAGCATGGCGCGCTTTCGCCGCCACTTACCGGCCCCGCTTTTTTCCTCGTCAAGCCCACGTGATCCTGTAACATAAGGGCATTGGGAAAACGTGTTAAACATTCGTGAGTTACCCTTGGGCGACGGGTCGTCAACCCGGCGTCGCCAAGCCCTTCGGCTTGAACTTTAATCAGAGTGAGGAACGCGTGTCGCCACCAGAATCTGCGCCATCCGAAGACCAGCTTGTCGTCGCCGTGAAGGGCGGTGACGAAGAGGCCTTCCGCCGGCTTTATTTTCAGTACGCCGAACCCTTGTTTGGCTTTCTCTGGCGCCGCCTCAATCAGCGCGAACCGGCAGAAGATTTGGTGCAAGAGCTGTTTGTCAAAGTCTGGCGCAACCGCGCCAATCTCGACCCGAACCAAAGCATCAAGGCCTATTTGTACCAAGCCGCCAATCACTTAATGATTGATTACTTCCGCAAAAAGAATCCGGTTCAAGGCGCCCAGGAATTGCTGCCCGAGCATCGCACGGTCACGGCCGAAGAGGACAACTTCGAGAAACGCGCCCATATTGAGAAAGCGCTGGCCGATTTGCCGGAGGCGCAGCGGCACGTATTTGTTTTGAGCCGCTTTGAGGGCCTGCGCTACACGGAAATTGCGTCGGTGCTCAATATCTCGGTGAAAACGGTGGAAACCCACATGAACCGCGCGCTCAAAAAATTGCGCCACCAACTGCGCACCACGCTGTCGCTGTTGTTTTGGGGTTAGTCATGGTAACGACTTGTCCGCGCCTAAGTTATGCGATCCTGACCACTGTCAAACCGGCCGTGAGCCCCGTCAGACAAGGATCTTACAGTTTTTTTCTTGAGATCATGGTCGGGGTGTTTGCGCACGCCGCCGTACTTGGAATTACTGAAGCGACGCTGCCGGCGATTCGGTTTCCGTTTCGTCTGTCACGCCTCTGTCGGCGCGCTTCCGTGGCGACGCCTGAGTGCGTCCGTTACACGCAGTTTTTACCGTGGGGTTTCCCATGACATCCGACCGATTTCCCATTAACGAATCTTGGTTTGCCGAAGTCCTCGCCGGCGAATGCGACGCCGAAAGTCTGGCTGCATTTCAGGTTTGGCTGGACGAGGACGGCGAGCATCGGTTGACCTTCTCCGCCTATCAACGTTTGTGGCAATCGCTTGCACCGCAACAAGCGCCGCCCTTAGACCTGTTCGAGGGCTGGTGTCGCCTGGCGGCACAACTGAATTTGGGTTCCGACCAACCCGAAGCTTGGTCGCTGTACCTCAGCGGTGCGCTGCCGCCGCAAGAGACGGCCCGCCTCGAGGCCTGGCGTGCCGCCGATCCCGACAACGAGCGCGCCTTTACCGCTTACCAAAAACTCTGGCAGGCCGCCACGCCGCCCGCCGAGCCGGCCTTCGATGTCGCCGCCGGTTGGGCGCGGGTTGCTGAATCGCTTGAGCGCGACAACGCGCCCGCGCAGGGTCAAGTTGTCGCCATGCCGGCGCGCCGCCGCTGGTTGGCACTGGGCGGTGCCCTCGCCGCCGCCCTGATTTTGGGTTTACTGTTTAACCGCTTTGCTTTGACGCCTGCCGCACAAACCGTGATAGAAACCGCTGCCGGTCAACAAGAACAAGTCACGTTGCCCGACGGCTCGCGCGTGTGGCTGAATGCCGGTACGCGTTTGGCCTACCCACCCGCGTTTGCCGGCACAAGCCGGGCCGTCAGCTTGCAAGGCCAAGCCTATTTCGAGGTGGTTCATCGTGAGGGGTTGCCGTTTCGCGTGCAAACCGATGAAGCCGAAGTCACCGTCCTCGGGACCCGTTTCGATGTTCATTCCCGCCACCGCCGCACCCGCGTGGTGGTGCGTGACGGCCGCGTCGCTCTGCGCGGGCGAGACCAGCAGGCGCGCGTCATTTTGGGGCAGGACCAAATGAGTACCGTCCGAGCGGGCGGGCGACCGGCGGCGGTTCAAACCGTTGACGCGAAGGAGGCGATTTCATGGCGCGAGGGTTATATTTCCTTCGAGCGCGCCCGCCTGGCCGACGCCTTAATTGAATTGAGTTTGACCTTCAACCAACAGATCATTTTGGACGACCCCGCGCTTGGTGAACGCACCATGAGTGGCACCTTTTCGACCAACTCCCTCGATGCTGTTTTGACTGAAATAGGCCTGGCCCTAAATTTGGAGTACACTGTTAAGGCCGGCGTTTACCACATCCACACCCCACGCTAGCCGGACCGACTCATCTCGGGACAAGGACTCCTATGACGATGACCCAGCCGCCCCGACCTCCCGCGCGTGCTTCTGTGCGACGCGTTTTCGCCACGCTTTTCTTGTGGTGTGGGTTGTTTGCGGCCTTGGCGGCCCCCTGCTGGGCGACTGCGCCGGCACCGCCCGAGGGGACCGAGGTCATCCCCTTGCGACGCGCCCTGGCCTTGTTGGCCGAGCAAACCGGGATGGGTGTGGTGTTTGCCGATGATTTGGTCGATGGGGTTTCGGTTCGCGCCGAAATCGACGGTCAAGACGTCGTGCGTTCCTTGCGGCGTTTGTTGGCGGGAACCCACCTTGACTTTGTGCGTCGCACCCCCGATCGTTTGATTTTGTTCCGTAAAGAAGGCGTGGCGACGCGGCGCGTGGCCGGTGTCATTCGCGACAAACTAACCGGGCTGGCGCTTGCCGAGGCGCGACTCACTTTTTCCGAAACCACTTTGGCCGTGAGCAGCGATGCCCAGGGCGTTTTTGCCCTCAAACAGGTTCCGGTCGCGATAACCCGTGGCAAGGTGACCGCACCTGGCTATTTTGACCTGCCGGTGCGGCTGAGCGCCGATCAAGACGACCAACAACTGGCGTTGCTGCTGGAGCGTCGCACCGAAGTTCGCGAAGTGGTGCAAGTCTTTCGCGGTCGGGGTAACGCCCTCGCCATTTCGGCTTTGTCCGGCAGTATGAGCTTGTCGCCCGATCAGGTGGGCGACGGCAGCCACCCCAGCAAGGACTTGTTCGCCAGTTTGTCGCTCATTCCCGGTGTCGATACCGGTTTGGGCGATTCCGGGGTCGGCGTGCGCGGCGGCCGTCCTTCCGAGAACTTGGTTCTGCTCGACGGCATGCCGCTTTACCAAATCGACCATGCCATCGGTTATTTCAGCTCGTTGAACGCCGACGCGATTGAGTCGATCGAAATATTTAAAGGCGGCTTCCCGGCATCCTATGGTGGGCGTGTCACCGGTGTGCTCGATTTAACCGTGAAAGGCGAAGCCGTCGATTCGTTTGAATTGTACGCCGGCGTCAATGAAGATTTGGCCCACGTAACCGTGGCGACGCCGCTGGGCTCCCGTGCGTCGGTGCTCGTTTCGGCACGGCGGTCGGTGGCCGACCGCACCACCCGCGACATTTACGCGCGCGTTTTTGAAGGCACTTTTAACGACCCCATTCTTGAAGAAGAGTTCGACGAGAGCGGCTATCGCTCACAACGCAGTTTGGACTTCGGGGACACCATCGCCAAACTGTTTTGGCGACCGACGGCGAAAGACAAAATCAGCATGACCTACTACGCCGGATCCGACGGCATCAACGAGAGCATTTCCTACGACCTGCCCGAAGGCAAGTTCCCCTTGTATGGAAAAGACGGCGAGTGGGGCAATCAAGCCGCTAACGTTCACTGGCGCCACGATTGGAACGGGCGCGCCGCCACCGAAGTGCGCTGGCTGTGGTCCGACTTTGAAAGTGAGTTTGCTTACGATAACCTGCCCTACTACGCGCGGTTTGAGTACGACGATGACGGTAATTTGGTGCTGGATGAGACCCTGCGGTCCAATACCGACAATTTCCTCGAAGACCGCACCTTAACCGTCACCCACCATTGGACACCCAATCCCAAGCATCAATTCGAAATTGGGGTCGGCTTCAGTCAGTTGGAGCAGGCCTACATCGAGCGCAGCTTTGACCGGGGCTACAACTATCGTGAAACCGTTAAAACCGATACAGATTCCATTTACATTCAAGATCGCTGGCAACCCTTGCCGCAATTGGCCTTGCTGCTGGGTTGGCGCCGCGAACACAATAGCCTGACCCGTTCCGACCACGATGAGCCACGGATCTCTTGGAACATTGAGCTCAACCGCCATTTGTCGCTGCGCGGCCGTTTCGGCCGGTACCACCAATTTGCCTTGCGCTCGCCCGATACCTTTAACTATTTCGAAGGGTATCCCACCTGGTTTTTGGCTGAGGAAGATTGGGTGCGCGTCATTCGCTCCGATCACTTCAGTGTGGCGGCCCATTACGAGCAGCCAACTTGGCTCTTTGATCTCGAATGGTATCAGCGCCACAGCCGCGGTAACATTCAGCGCCTTTTCAGCCCGGTTGACGGATTTCGTGCGCGGCCGTCGCAAACGAGTGACCGGGTGCGTGGTTTAGACGCCTTGTTCCAATACAAACGCGGCCGCTTTTCCGGGTGGCTCGGTTACGGTTATATGGATGCAAAGGTGCTGCGCGATGTCGTCACCGACACCGTACTCGACCACCCGAGCGACGTCGAGCGGCCGCATTCTTGGAAACTCTCCGGCCAATTCGCGGTCAATTTATGGCGGTTTGCGTCTAACTGGCGTTATGCTTCCGGCCAACCCTACGATTTACCGCAAACGATCGCCACCATTCAAGACAGCGTCGACGAAACCGAATTCATTTTGATTCCCAGCGAATCGACCAACAACTTGCGTTTACCCGCGACCCACCAACTCGATCTTTTACTGGCGCGCAAGGTCACGCTTGGTGGTTATGTCGGCGAACTGGGTCTGTCGCTCGCCAATATTTACGATCGTCGCAATGTGCTGTACCGCTATTATCAAAACGAAGATGAGGGGCCGGTTTCCATTGACGTGGTTGGTTTTGGTTTCCGCCCGTCGATATACCTGCAACTGCGTTTCTAACGATGTCGGCGTGGGCTACGTCGAGCTGCGGCAAGATCGTGCTTGTCAGCCAGGGCTTCCGTTGCTAGCATCGAAGCAGGCCGCGTATGCGGTTTTGCGAGTGTTTCGGTTGGAGATGTTGCCATGGCCGCCCCTTTTCCCCTGACGATTAAAGCCGGACCCGCCGCGCGTCGTTTAATTGAACGCGAGGGTCTGCATCCCGACCTTATCAGTGCGATGCCCGCCGCCGCCGGCGGTCCCAAATGGTTGGTGTTGAACCGTCTTGATCGCGCGGTGTTCGGTAACTGGTTCAAGAAACGCGGCCAACATCCGCTGCATTTGATCGGCAGCTCCATTGGTGCTTGGCGTTTTGCCATGCTTATGAACGGCGAGCCGATGGCCGCGCTTGACCGCTTCGAGGAAACCTACCTCAACGTGCGCCTGCGGCCGTATGCTGATCCGAGCCTGGTTTCGGAGGCGACGCAAACCACCCTGGATCAGTTGTTGGACGATGCCGCCGTGCAGCGCATTTTAGAGCATCCCACCATGCGGCTGCACATTGTTACCGCCCGGGCCCGTGGTTTCAACGCGCTCGAACCCTCGTTATTGCAGGGCCTCGGCATGATGGGTGCTTATGTCGCTAACGCCATGCACCGCAACCTGGTTCAGCTCCATTTTCAACGCGTCGTCTTTCACGATGGGCGTTCCCAGCATCCTTTTTACAAACGCGGCTTACAGCGTCCTGTCAATGTGCAACTCACCGCCGCCAACCTCAAACCCGCGCTGATGGCGACCGCCTCGATTCCCATGGTTTTGCGCGGTGTGCGCGACATTCCCGGCGCACCCGAGGGCACCTATCGCGATGGTGGGATTTGCGATTATCAATTTGATATTCCCGCGCCCGGCATTCGCGAGGGTCTGATTTTCTTTCCCCACTACGATCAAACAATTACGCCTGGCTGGTTTGACAAGAGCTTGCGTCGTCGTGTTCGTCACCGTTACAGCGAGCGCACCTTGCTTGTGGCGCCGTCGCCGGCGTTCATCGCCTCTTTGCCATTTGGGAAAATTCCCGACCGCAACGATTTTATTCATTTTCGCGTGCGCCACCACGACCGTGTGGCCTACTGGCGCAAGGTGTTGCAGGCCACGGATCGCCTTCACGACGCCTTTTTAGAAATGATCGAAAAACAAAACGTGCTCGACCACGTGCAGCCGTTTGAGGCCTGAAACGCCGATGACGACACCTGACCTTAACCAAGTACTCGAGGCCGTCAATGCCTTTCCCGATGCGCGCGAGCGTCGGGCCGGTTTGGTGGCGGCCATGCAGGCGCGCGGCGAAGCCGGTATTGATTGCCGATCGTGTTCCGGCGTGTGCTGCACCTTTGTTGCCAATTCCATGCAAACGACGCCGTTGGAAACACTCGACTTGTTGGCTTGGCTGGTGGGTCAAGCGCGTGTTGACGCCACTTTGATCGAGGCGTTGCGCGGCGCCGTGCGTCGCTACCGCTTGGATGCGCCCGCGCCAGGCGACGGCCGGCGTAACTTTGTCCGACGGACCTATACCTGCCCGTTTTTCACACGCGACACCTTGGGTTGCAGCGTTTCCCGTCACGCCAAACCCTACGGCTGCTTGGGCTTTAATCCACTCCGTGCGGGCCAGGTCGAAGGCGGCGACTGTGCTTCCCAAATCGATTTGCTCGAAAAACGCGAGGCGACTTTTGCGCGTGACGAAACCGCGGCCGATCAGTATCTACGCCAGGTGCTGCAACTCGATTGGGACAAAAAACCGATGCCGGTGGCCTTGTTGGAATTCATCGAGCGGCTGGCCGTGTGCGGCGATGACTCGGCAGCGCCAACGACGAACCGCTAGTACATTGGTCGCCGCATAAAAAAAACCGCGCCTAGCCGAAGCTGTCGCGCGGTTTTTTTTGGGTGCTGCCCTGAATAGAGGGTCGCCGGCTACATGCGTTCGACCGTGATTACGGCAACGGAACTACGCCAGTCATAGGCTGCTTTGTCGACATCGCCGATGCCTTGAATGCCGTTGCTGATGTAAACGTAACCTTCGGCGGCGGATGGGTCGTGAACGCCCGCCGAGCCGCAAGGTGGTCCGGGGATGAAACCACAGTCTTCGCTGTTGGCTTCGGTGCCCGCATCATAGGCTTCAGCCATGGCACGGGCCATACCGCGACCGTTTTTCAGGAATACGTCGTAGCTGGGCGGGCGATCAAGTGTGGCGGCGAAGAAGGTATCGTTGGTGGTGACAAGCATGCCCGCCACGGAAATTTTATTAAAACGACCGTCGCCGCGAACCATTAACGAAACGGATTGGCCCGGCATCAAGGGGTCGGAGGCCACGGCGGTATCGCGTACCAACTCATGGGCGTCCAGCTCTTCGGCCAACGGCGTGGCCATGCCGTCTTCCGCCATAATGGCAAGGTTGGTTGAGGCCGGTTGGCCCAAGGTAAACAAGCTGATGTCGGCTTTGTGGACGACCGCGATCGGTGGCGAGAAGATTTGACCTTTGGTGATGTTGGTGATCGTGACACGGTAGGCGGTGCCGCTTTCGTCCGATTGGGCGAAGGTGGGGGCAATGATAAACAGGGAACACAGAACCAACGTGACGGCTGAAAGGTAACGACGCATGGGTGGGACTCCTTTAAAGTTTCTCGATGAACTGAAGCAACGGCCGGGCACACCTCTCCCGGGCGGCCGTGCGGACAGATGAAAGCCACCGCCGGTTGGCAGCCGAATGTTTGTGGCTGAACGACGAGAAACGTAACAAATAAAAGTGGTTACCGGCTTTGCCGGTTTTCGTAATAGCGCTTCAAATCGAATAACGGAGAACCACTTGCGCTTATTTCAAGGCGCACCAAAAAAAACAGTTTAGGGCGGCAATATATAGCGCTCAGGCAGCCGGCTTTGTTTTTAGTTGCTGTATCCATTCGGTTTGTGAGGTTTTGGTTTTCTTGCCGGCTTTGGTTGCTTTGTGATCTAGGTCACGCCGGGCGGCGGTGCGGATCGACGCCGACAGGGGTGACAGCAAAAAAAGCACTGTCGCGATTTTCGGTGACGGTTGTTTTTCTGGAACGGGTTTTTGGTAAGGCGTTGGGAGTATTGATTTAGTAAAGGCAGGGCGGCTGCCGGCATCGGTTTTGTTACCGCCTTTGGCACACTGGTTTTTTCGTTTGGTCGGGCGTGTGTTGATGCATGCGTCCCATGGTTCTTTTCTGAACCTGTCGGTTTGTCTCGCGGTTTCCGGCATGACCATGGGTTGTGAACCAGCCGTTTGTCGCGCTGACCCGCTTCTGATTGGGATGATGCCGCCATTGTGGCCGAGAGCGCGATACTTGACATTCCCACCAAGAGGACCCTCATGAACATCTTATGTTTTGGATTTAAAAAAGTGCTTCTTGTTCTGCTTTGTGGTTTGGCGATGCAACTATCTGCCGCGAGACCCTTGGCGACCCATGCTTTTCACGGCCCTGATTACCGCGTCGGCCTCCATACCCACCAAGGGTATCCGGCCGATATGGCCGCCGCTCTCGACATTGAACTGGCCAAATGGCGCAACACACGCGCCAATTGGGCCGAGGCCGATCTACCCCGTCTCATCGAACACGCCAACCAATTTAACGCGCCGTTGATCGTTCATGGCGGCATTTCCTGGTCGATCATCCAAGAATCGCTTGCGGTGACGGTGGTCGCCGAATCGCCGTTGTTGGTTCGCTTCGATGGGGCGAACCCGGTGTCCGGTGAGTTCCTGTTTGCCGGCGATTCTCTTTTTGAGGTCGGAGCCGGCGATCAAGAGCAGGGGACTTGGACCTTGAACCGTTTGCAGGGCGACCTCGCTTTGGCGAACGGCCAGGTCCTTTCCCGCTACCGCGCGCAACTCAATCGCAATGCGGCGCAGTCGTTGCGCGAGTTGACCTGTACCCGTTTAATCGTGCAGCTTGTTCTGCTGCCACGCGGTGACGATCCGTTGCCGGCGGCCTTGTTTGGCAGCGACGGTGGTCGTCATCGACTGGCGCTGGAGCCGCAACACAAAAACACCACCACCGACTTCTTTAACCAGGCTCGTTTCCAGATGCCCTTGTTGGCAGAACCCGGCCATGGCAAAGTCGCCGATGTGCGAGCGCGTTTTATACAATCGCTTTACGAGCAATTGGTTGACCAAATTAGTGAGGCCGCTCGCGATGCTCAGGGTCGCGGCAAAATCGCCTATTGGTTGCTGGGTAACGAACCCGATGTACTGATCCCGGTGACGCCTGCGCGTTACCTCGATTGGCTGATTGCCTTTAACCACATCCTGCAAGCCCGACAAGCGCCCGGTGAAATGTTGCTCGCCAATGTGAGCGGCCTCGGCTTTGAATTCGATACCTGGTTGGCGCAACTGGAAAAGGCGGTGGCGACGGCTCTGGCCGAAGGCCGGCTCGATCCGGCGCACCGCCCCTTCCAGGCCGCCGCCATTACTCATTACTTGTCGCCGGCGCAGGTCGAGACGGAACACCTCGTGCATACGACCGAGCGTTTTGTGCAGCGCATTCGGGCCTTGGACGCCTTATTTGACAACCCACAACCCTCGCGCCTGATTGCCAAAGAAATCGCCTTTCAGGGCCAAAACGGCATTACCGAACGGTTGCTGGTGGAAACCGCCGCCGGCGACCTCGAGACCACGGCGAAAGCTACTTTGCGGTATTATGTTTCTGCTTTGAAAAAAATGGGTTACGACGATGTTGTGTGGTTCAACCAAATGCCAACCGGGTTTGGGCATGGCAAGGTTATTGACGATGTGCGCTCCGTGCAGGAAACCGCCTTGGGCCGTTACTTGCGTCGCCTTAATCAAAGTCACGCGGATGAGACACAGGCGCCCATTCAAGTGACCCTTTTCCCGAGCGAGGCCGGTTTGGCCTATCGTCTTTCGTTTCAACCGACCTTCCACGAATTCAATTCTCTGAACTTTTCCTTGTCGGTCGAAAACGGTTTAGGCCGCAAATTGGCCTCAAGACAGGGCCGGCTTGATCGCGACAACCACCTCGTCCAAGGCCTTTGGACCGATCTCGATTTGGGTGCCGACTACCAAGTCGACCTAACCTACAGTGAGCCGGGTGATTGGGGTGCCGACTACCACCATGTGTTCCGCAAACCCCGTTCGGTTAAGGGCACCCCGCTTCTTTCCGGCGAGCGCGACCGGCGCAAAAACGACGCCGTTAACATTCCCGACGACGCCCTCCGCCAATATTTGTTGGACCAATACGACCTGAACCAAGATGGCGTTTTGAGCGTGGCCGAGGCCGCGCAGCCGACCTTTGCCGATTGGGATCTGCCGTATGTGCGCGACTTGAGCGGGCTCGAAGCTTTTACCGCGCTTGATTATTTGCGCATCAAAATTGCGCCGCAAATAACCGGCGATCGTGCCGAAATCGTGATGCCGACCTTAACTGCGTCCGACTTGCACACCCTTCGTTTGACTGGTTTTACCCTTGCCGAGACCTGGACCGTGCCGGCGAGTGTGGGAAGCCTGACCTTTTCTACCTCTGGCAATTTCGGTCGCCTCGATTTGACAAACTGTGACAGGCTCGCGGTGGTCCTGGTCGACGATCAGTTAAACACCACGCCGGTGCCGCTGTTTGGCAACCCTACCTTGATTCACCTGAGCCTCGCCGGCGTTGTCATTGATCAACCCAGTGCGCTGCATGGTGTGCAGGTGGACGTCGACACGGATTTTTTAAGGTGTACCTTTCCCAATACCGCCGACCTGGGTTTTTTTCGCGTGGCCGGCAAGCTCAAGTTCCTGGAATGTACCATCAATCGCATTCGTGGCCGCTTCCGGGAGGTCGACGAATTGCGTTTCGTGCACAACGGTCTTTCCGCCGAGCAATTACAAGGCATTTTATTCGAAAACGATTTGGACCAATTGCCTTACCTGAGTGTGATCCAAGAGCCCCTGGGTGTTTGGCCGCAGTTCAACAGCGTGCCGGGCTTGACGCGGCTTGAACTCATCGATTGTGGTTTAGAAACGCCCTCGGGCCAAGCGGTAAAGCCGAGTTACCCGCCGCAGTTGCGTCACTTAAGCCTGACCGGGAACCGGCTAACCTACCTGCCTTTGTACCAGACGCTCCCGCTAGAAACACTGAACCTGGCCGGCAACGAGCTGCGTTCGACCTGGCGTCTTCGCTTCTGTCCCACCCTGGAAACACTCGACATCTCTAACAACCCCTCGCTTTCTAAGGTTGAAGAACTCGGGTTTTTGACGCGGCTCCGACGGTTGGAATTTCGCCGTTGTGGCTTTCGCCAATTTCCCGATGTCTTTCTGGTGCCAACGCTTACCGCGCTTTTTGGGAAGGGGAACTCTTTTTCTGATCAATGCGGTCAAGCCGCTTATTACCTAAACGACACTACCCGCTGGTATATTGTGGATGCGGTCGCGCGTTTGCCAGGCACCACCGATCTACTCTGCGGCGCCTCGGACCAGGAGCCTGCGCCCGTTTTTGACGATCAGCCGCTTCGTGCCCTCGCTGCCACCGCTCAGGGCGATCAGATTCTGTTGAGTTGGCAGGGCGGTGCCCGGCGAAATTTTCAATTCGAACGTTACCTACTTGAGACGGGCGCCGCATGGCGTCAAACCGAAGGCGATCCTTATCAAACCCAGCTCAGCCTGGCGCTGATCGACGAACGCGGCGAGTTTTTCCTGAGCAGTGTTGGCGGCCAAATGGACCCGCTCCAGAATGCCGATACCATCGATCAGGTGGCCTTGTCGCTTGACAAGACCACGACCTCGTGGCGATATCCGTTACCGCATGTTCCCGTTGATCAGGGTTGGCTGGTCGATCTGGATTTCACCAACCAAAGCAGCCTGCCTGCGACCGTCACGGTGCTGGCCGTGTCTAGGGCTGGGGCGACCTCAACCCTACAAACGCTGACCCTTGCCGGCCGGCAGCAACAGCGTCACGGGCTAGACGAATTGTTAGGTTCGGTTGCCCGTGAAGCGGTATCTTGGGTCCTTTTTGTTTCGGACCAGCCGCTGGCAGTGCAACAAACCCTCTCACGTGCCGAAGCGCAGCATCTGATGAGCCAACAACCCTTGGCGCCGGCCTATGCACGTGAAGGCTTTTTTCACTTGCCCAAGAAAGACCGGCGCTTCTTCCGCGCCTTGGTTTTTACCAATACGCACCTCGACCTAGCCGTTCAGATCAAGGTCTGGCGTTATTTCGAAGACGGTCGCAACGATTCACCCGAAGTCCTTAACCTGGCGCCAGGCGAAAAGTGGGTCGGTTTGGCGGCCGACTTGGTCGGTCTGGATCGCGACGATTCGATGTTGCGCTGGGAAGCCGATCTCCCTGTTGTTGACATGATGATCTACGGCCGCGTTGCACCTTTTACGATGCTGTCAACCGATGTGCAAACCAACCGCGCCGGCTTTCGCGGCAGTATTGGGTTGGTTGACCCTTTGGATGACGTGATCGTGACCAACACTTCTGAATTTCCCATGGTCGTGCGTTTCTATCACGACGATCAGCCAGGCCGTCAACAACGCATCAGCCTGCCGCGTTTTGGCACGCGCCGAATGCCTCGGGATATCTTGTTCCCCGAGCAAGTTGACCTGCCGGTTTACTACGAATCCGATGGGCCCGTTCGCGTGAGTTGGCTGAGTTTCCGGCGTTGGCCGAGTTACTCAAAATCGATACGCCGCGAGCGGTCGCTGCCTTAAGCCTGGATCGCAAGGCTGATCAACAACCCGAAACGCCGTCCCTTGGGCGGCGTTTCACCGCTTAACTTGACGCCGTCTCTCTACCGGACGGCAGTGCGTGTACAGCGATTCATGACGTACCCGGTTCATCGTTGTGCCAAACGGTGCCAATAAAAAAAGCCTCCCGATTGGGAGGCTTTTTCACGACTGTTTCGATGGCGACAGCGTGTTTGGCTGAACACGCCGCCTACGAGATCTCGATACACATCGTTTTCGGAGAAGGTGCGGGCGGTTAGAGTGAATCGCCGACGCGTTTGATCACGATGCGGGCGACAGGACCACGCCAGTCGTAATCGGCTGAGGCGAGATCACCAATACCGTGGATGCCGTTGGCAATGTAAACAAAACCTTCGGAACCGCCCGGGTTAGGCGCGCCGGTTGCGCCGCAAGGCGGACCTGGCACCGAGCTGCAGCTTTCGTCGTTGACTTCCGTGCCCGCGTCGTAGGCCAGGGCCATTGCCGTGGCGGTTGAGCGCGATTCACGGTCGCCGTTTTTGAAGAAACCGTCCAGACCGACCGGACGTTTCAGCTCGGCAGCGAAGAATGTGTCGTTGGTTTGTACCAACATGCCCGCCACGCTGACCAGGTTGTAATTGCCCGCGCCGGTGACACGAATCGTGGCCGATTTGCCAGGCATGATCGTGCCCGTGGCGGTTTGGATGTCGTAAATCTGCTCCAGCGGTGCCAGCTCGTCAACCAAAGGTTGGGTGTTGCCTTCTTCCGCCAAGGTGCGCAGCGTGCCGGAAGCCGGTTGGCCCAGGTGGAACAAGGCGATGTCGGCGCGGTGGACAATGGCGACCGGTGGCGAGAAAACCTGACCCTTGGTCAAATTGGTGATGGTTACTTCGAAAACCGTACCGGGCAGGGTGGGTTCCTCTGGTGGGAGGATGACCGCATCAATTTCGTGAATGATGCCGTTGGCGGTTTGAATGTCGGTGGTAATGATTTGGGCGTTGTCGATGAAGGCACCCTGATCGTTGACCATAATCGGTGCGGCGGCACCTTGCAGGGTGGTCAGCGAGGAGGAAGCAACCACATCGGCCGCGTCAAAGGCGCCGGCAACCACGTGGTAGGTCAACACATTGGCGAGGGCGGCGGGATCCGCCAACAAGGCGTCCAAGGTGCCGGGCGGCAATGCGGCAAACGCATCGTTGTTGGGGGCGAACACCGTGAAAGGGCCGTCGCCACGCAGGGCGTCTTCCAAGCCGGCAGCTTGAATGGCCGTAACCAGGGTGCTGAAACGATCGACGCTCAGTGCCGTGTCAACGATATCGGCAAGGTCGGCCGGTGGGATCAGTACTGCATCAATCACGTGGATAACGCCGTTGGATGCCAAGACGTCGGTTGCAACGACGTTGCTGTCGTTAACTTTCACGCCGCCGTCCATCACGCTGACGGCCAGTTCGTCGCCGTTCAGGGCAACCGCGCTTTCCAGACCGACCACATCGGCGGCAAAGTTGTATCCTGAAACCACGTGGTAGGTAAGGACGTCAACCAAAGCTTCGGGATCGGCCAGCAGTGCTTCCAGCGTGCCTTCGGGGAGGGCTGCGAAAGCGTCGTCGGTCGGTGCAAACACCGTGAACGGGCCTTCGCCTTTGAGGGTATCAATCAACCCGGCTTCGGTCAGGGCCGTCGCCAGGGTGCTGAATGAGCCGGCGGCGACCGCGGTGTCAATCACGTCGACCGGCGGAATTAAAACCGAGTCAATCACGTGAATGATACCGTTTGAAGCTTGAATGTCGGTGGCAATCACATTGGCAGCATTGATCTTAACGCCGTCGGCGGCATTGACGAGAACGCGGCTGCCGTTGAGCGTTTCGGCGCTGGTAAGGCCGACGACTTGTTCGGCGCTAACGGACCCGGAAACAACGTGGTAAAGCAAAACACTTTGAAGTGCGGCGGTGTCGGCAAGTAAGGCGTCAAGCGTTCCCTCAGGCAAGGCGGCGAAGGCGTCGTCGGTTGGTGCAAAGACCGTCAAGGGGCCGTCGCCGCGCAGCGCGTCGACCAAACCGGCGGCCTCGGCGGCCGTGAGTAAGGTGGAAAAGTTTCCCGCGGCGGCAGCGGTGTCGACAATATCGTCCTGGCTGATGGCCGGTAGTGAAACAAGGAAGCTCAGCGCGGTTAAAACCGCAAATAAATTCCGCATGGGTGATTCTCCTATTGGGATGATGTCGGCGCGGTTAACGTGTTGTACAACAAGAGGTTATCTTTTGTGGTGGGGGTGACGGACCTGTGCCCGGTCGTGCGCGAGTGACGCAAGACGGAACATGCCGAAACAAAACCTCGAAAATTGTGGCAACAACAAAAGCAGGCCGGAAAGGTGCGGAGGCAATCGCAGGGTGCGCTGTGTTGACGGCAATCGAAGCACAGCAACGTCCCGACAGAATCTCTATGGGACCGGTCGTTGACAAGAGACTGACAAAACTCTAAATCCGCTCGTCAAACCTGTCAAACCAAGGTGGCGGGGCGAATTTTGTCATGGGTTGCTGCGACAGATATGTAGAGTTTTTATCTAAAATATTGTTATATATAGGTTTGTTGTTTTCTAGGACAAGATGTTTTTTGCCTTTTTGGATGGCTGATGTGATACGTATCACATAATGAACGAGGCGTCACTTTTTTGAGTTTTGTATATAAAATGTTTTAATTCAAGTATTTAGCTGTCTTTGAAAGAGCGGGGGTTTTGAAGGGTTGTCTATGTGTTGTCTAGTATCTGTTCTTGTCTTGTCCGGGTGTGACTGTCGTCCGTTTCCAGCGACACAAGCGCGTGTGACTTGCGCCGGTGTTTGCTCGCGTACCTATTTGTACCTGCCCCGCCTAAGAGGCGCTGTTCGTCCCTGTTTCGATCACCGGTACGCAAATAACGCCGTCGCCCAGGGCAAGTTGATGGAATGCGCAATCGTAAATGGCTTGCAGGTGGTTGGGCAGCGCTTCGAGGTTGGTATCCACCAGTAATCCGCCTTGTTTGAGGCCGATGACGCGTGGGTTGAGGTGGACATAAGGGTTCCAATCGTGGGTGACCAACACGATTGTGAAGCGGCGTCGGCGATGCAGCCGCGCCAATAGCTGGACAATTTCGACACGGTGCTGAGGGTCAAGTGCACTCGTGGGTTCGTCTAGAATGAGGAGTTCCGGTTCTTGTGCAATCGCCGCCGCGATTAAAACGCGTTGCTGTTCTCCGCCGCTTAATTCCGACAGCAGCGCCTCGGTTTTGTGCTGCATGTCGGTCTGTTGTAGCGCTTCCGTCACTTTTTGGTGTCGCTGCTCCAGCGATTCGTCATGAGCGAAGCGCGCCAATTCCATAAAGGTCCACACGTCCAAGGCAAATGCCGTTTCCAGCTTTTGCGGTACGTAGGCCATACAACGCGCTCGCTCACGACTCGACATTTGTGCCGTGTTGCGGCCACCCCAGGCGATGTGACCCCTGTAATCGTCAATCATGGCCAGGATGCATTTGAGCAGCGTGGTTTTGCCGCAGCCGTTGGGGCCCAGAATCAACACGAACTGATGGGCTTCGATTTCCAGGTTAATGTCGTGCAGGATCTTCTGATCGAGGCGGGTGACACCGACGCCCGTCACGCTCAGTTGTTTCATGGTTGGCTCAAAATCTCGCCCAGTGCTTCGACGGTTTTTATGTAGGCAGGTCCTGGCTGGAACACGGCGCTGTGGTTAATGAAATCAATGCGGTTTTCCTTAACCGCGCGCAAAAAAGACAACTGGCGCCAGGCTTCGCGGTAGCGTTGTTTTTGATCCTCGCTCATGGTGTCGTGGGGGAACAGAATCACAATTCGTTCCGGATCCACCGCTGTCAGGCCTTCGGCGTCCAGCTTGGGGAAACAGGGTTTGGGTGGCTGATAGGCGTTTTCGGCGCCCGCCAAGGAAAGTACCTCGTGCAGAAAACCCTCGCGGCCAACCGCGAAGACTTCGTGGACCGCTTCTCCCGGTGCGTCGTAACCCAGCACCAGCAACAAACGCGGCGGAACCATGAAACGTCGGCGCGCCGCTTTTTCCTGTTGTTGCAGTTTCGCCAAGAGTTGGCGGCCGCGTTCCGGTTCGCCTGCACGATCGGCGATGGCTTGGATGGTGGCGCGCATGTTGGCCAAGGTGTATTGCTCGCGCAGCGCGACCTTGATGCCTAACTGACGGAGCGAACCCGCCAGCTTTTCGTGTTCCGGTAGGCCCCACACCAAATCCGGTTTCATCGCGACAATAACTTCCAGGCTGGGATCCAGATAGCCGCCGATTTTGGGCAGCTTCTTCACGGAATCCGGGTCGACACAGTAATCCGTGACCGCGATCAGACGATCTTCGAGGCCCAGAGCACCGATGGTCTCCGTCAAGCTCGGCGCCAGGGAAATCCAACGTGACGGCGCCGCCGCCAGGGGCAGACACAAAAACAAGCAAACGGCGAGACCGCCGCTTAGCGAGCCATAAACGTTTGGTTTCATGGGGGACCTCCGAGCCGGAATTAAAGCCTAACTCTAGCGCGCAAGCACCCTGAAACCAAGGCGAAATGGTGGTCTATCGATCTTTGATGACACTTTCGTCTTCCGCCAAAATGCGGTTAATCTTGGCCACCGCCGGTACCGCGTGATCGCCGTGTTTGATGGCGATCTCTGTCGCCAAGGCGTTGAGCAGGGTGACCACCGCGCCGATCGAGTTGGTAAACATGTGGTTGTGGGTGCGCACTTGCAGTGTGTAATCGGCATGCACTGAAATCGGTGCCGTCAGGCGATCACTGACCGCCACCACGCGAATGCCGCGTTGCTTGGCGTCTTCCACCATTTTGATCGTGCCCACTGAGAACGGAGGAAACGAAAAAACCAGCATTAAGTCCGTCTCACGCAGGATCACCATTTGCTCCATCGGCGACGAGAAACGCGTCGACAGTGTCGTCGCGCGCAGGCCGATTTGGGTCAACAGGTAAGTGGCCAGCGACGAAAGGTGGGCCGAAATTCCGAAGCCAAAGGTAAAGATGTGGTCTGCCTCAAAAATGGCATTGGCCGCCTGCTCAAAGGTCTCCAAATCAATGTCTTTACTGAGATCCTGAATGTTGGCTAATTCTTTTTGTACCACCAAGCTGAGGTTGTCCTTGCCCTTGGGTTTAAACACTTCCTCGATGTTTGTTTGGGCCGCGACCCGGTCGCGTACCAGGGTGGTTAAGTTGGTTTTGAGCCCGCTAAAGCCATCGTAACCAACGCGTTGTGCAAATCGAACAATGGTTGCTTCGGAAACGCCGACCCGTTTCGCCAAGGTTGGCACCGTTAGAAAGGGGATTTCATCCAAGTTGTCCAGCAGGTAGTCGGCCACCTGTTGCTGTTGCTGCGGTAGGCCGTTAAAAGCATTCAGCACCAGCTCTTTAAACTGCGCTTCGCTGTTCATTGTTTCCATGCGTTGGCTCCTTGGTTGAAACCCGAATTTCACGATTTGGCTTCACGGTGCTCCGGCGGTTTCACTGCTTTCACACGCCGATCACCGTCTATCACCCTATCACGAGCACGTTTTTTCCAATGCAAAAATGACAGGTGACGCCTTGATCCTCACTGTAAACCGCTGCCCTTGTGGGATTCTTTAAAGCGAATCTTCGCCCCGTTGCTGGTCGGGTCTTTTGGGGACCCGTTCTTTCTGACTTGACAAAAGTCCTCAAATTTTAGAAAGTAGTGAAAAATAAATTTCATCGATGATATGAAATGAAAACTTAATTTCTGACTGGTTGCTTGCATTGCCTTACCGGTACCGCTTGTGGCCGAGGACCTCGACCCATGAATGTATCTTTACCTGCTTCTTGCTCACCGCGTTTCTTGTGTTTGTTTCTCTTTTTGACGGGCTTTGCTTCTCCCTGGCTTGCCGCGCAAAGCGCCACCAGCGGCGCCTTGACCGGGACGGTTGCCGATGCCGAGCGCGTTCGTTTGCCCGGCGTCGTTATTACCCTGACCTCAGCCGCCATGGTGCGCGGTACCACCAGTATGGTGACCTCTGCCAATGGGCGCTTCCGCTTTCCCGCGCTTCCGCCCGGCCTTTACCAGGTGCGCGCCGCCATGCCTGGTTTCCAAACCAGTGAACTCAAAGACGTCCGTGTTTCTTTGGGGCAAGTGATGGATGTGGCGCTGACCTTGGTCGCCGCGGGCGTCGATGTCAGCGAGGAAATGGTGGTCACCATCGAAGCGCCTTTGGTGGGTACCACTGACAACGCGCCCGCCGCCAACCTCGATGCTGATTTCATCGAGCGCACGCCGCTGCCACGCGACGCCACGCAATTGATGAACTACCTGCCAGGCGTCAATGACGGCTTGGCGTACGGCGGCACGCAATCCGCGTCCAACGCCTATAATCTCGACGGGGTTGACGTCTCTGACCCCGCCGGTGGGAGCCAGTGGCTTTTGCCTAACGTCGATTGGATTGAAGAGGTACAAGTTTTGGGTTTGGGGGCGCCGGCCGAATATGGTGGTTTCACCGGGGCCGCTGTCAATATCGTGACCAAATCCGGTGGCAATACTTTGCGCGGCGACGTGCGTGCCTACATGTCCGACACCTCGTGGAACGCCTCGCGCGCCGACCAACGTGAAAGTCGCGATGTGAGTGTCAGCGTCGGCGGTCCGATCATCAAAGACCGGCTGTGGTTTTTCGTCTCCGGCCAGGAAGTGACCCGCGAGCTGACGCCCTTTCAAATCGATGAAATCACCGCGGCCGTGCGGGCCGCCGGTTTGGATCGGATTGATCCGTTACTGACGGTGGATCGCGAGAAAGAGCGCGTCAGTCGCTATTTGGCGAAGGCGACCTGGCAAGCGTCACTCGATCACAAACTGGTGTTTTTGTTGGATTACGACGGCAAAGATACCGATTATCGCGGCTTGTCGCGCGACGTTTTAGGGCCTGCCAGCGAGCGCCAAGATTCGCCCAACTGGTCTTACAATCTCACCTGGGAGGCCTTGCTCGGCCGTGCCGGTTTCCTTTCCGTGAAGCTGACCGGTTTTGAGGGAAGCGATGATCGCCTGCCTTATCGCGGCGACAGTTTGCCGGGACGGACGGATTTTGAGACCGGCATCGAATTCCAAAATGCGCCCTATACTCATTTGCAAGACAAAAGCCGCACAGCCTTAAAAGCCGATTGGACCCTGTTTGCCGAGAATCTGTTTGGGCGCAATGACAGCCATCAATTCAAACTAGGTTTGGCTTATGACGATGCGGCACAAGACGAAACCCGTTATCGCAATGGCGGTATGACCATCGTCGACGATTCTTTTGGCATCGGCGGCGGTGACCTGAGCCAATTGGCGCAAACGATTGCTTACCTGAGTGATCCCGACCAGGCCTTGTTCTCTTCCGACGTCGGCAGTCACATTCGCCTCGATTCCGTTCAGGAGACGCTGGCGTTGTTTGCTCAAGACCAATGGCGTGTCGGCAAGCTCACTCTGAATTACGGCTTGCGTTATACCCGCTATCGCGGTGGCTTTCGCAATGGGGACACCTCTGTTTATCAAGCCGACCTGATTGCGCCGCGCCTGGGATTAGCCTATGACTTGGGTGGACGCGGCAATACCGTTCTGAAAGCCCACTTTGGTCGCTATTACGAGGGTTTGTTTACCTTTTTGTTTGATCGTGAGCGGTCAGGTAACGTATTCACGCCATTGGCGTTCTGGGATTATAACTTCGATACCGAAAGTTTCGAGCCGCCGTCCTCGCCCGCAATTCCGGCTGCCGCTGATTTGGACTCCGACATAAATCATCCCTACGTCGATCAGATCTTGGTGAGTGTGGAACAGGGTTTGGCCGGCAGTTGGTTGTTGGGTTTTGATTTTGTTCAGCGCGAGACGCGCGACATCATCGCCATGGTTAACCAGAATGACGATTACGATGTGCTGGTGAGTTCTGGTAACCCGCTCGGTACCGATTTCCCTTTTTACGAATTGCTGAGCCCGGAGCGTTTTGCGCTTACCAATCCCGAGGGCGCCTACCGCGACTATCGTTCCTTGACCTTGCGAGCCGACCGTCGATTCCGTGACGGCTGGTCGATGCGTGCCTCGGTGGTGTGGTCGAATCTTGAAGGCAACACCTACAAGAGCAACGGTTATACCGATGAATGGGAAGACCGCAACGGTCAAACCAATGCCGACGGGACCTTGCCCGGGTTTGCCGAGTGGGAGTTCAAGCTGTCCGGCTCGTTTGACCTGCCCTGGGGCGTGGCGACTTCTGTCTATTACCGCTACCTGTCCGGCGAACACTGGACCCCAACCGTACGCGTGCGTGGCCTGCTGGAGAATGATCGCCAAACCCTGTTTGCCGCCGCACGCGGTTCCGAGCAGCTCGACCACCGTCAAACCGTCGATCTGCGTCTCAACAAGGATTTTGACTTGGGTCGCGTGCGCCTCTCGCTCATGGTGGACCTGTTTAACCTGTTCGACGACGACACTGTGACCGCCGTGCGCGAGCGTTGGGGTGATTACCGTTACGACTACCGCAACCACCCGGAGGACAGCTTCTTCAGCGAAGCCTTCGTCAGCGACGCAAATGGTGAATCGGTGTCACGGTTGGGGTCGGTCATCGAACGGGAACAGGCGCGTGAAGTGCGTTTGGGGCTCAAGGCTTCGTTTTAAGATGTGACGGGTTGCGCCAGGAGAGAAACGTGAGGTGTTTAATGAAAATTCTTGTTTTATTGGGTTTATTGCTTGGTCTGAATGGGCTCGCAGCCACGCCCGGTGATTTGGTTTTAATTGGAGGTGGGCGGCGACCGGCGGTAGCGATGGACAAATTCATCGCTCTTGCCGGTGGCCGCGACGCCCTAATCCTCATTGTGCCGACGGCCTCGACCTTACCCGACACCGGCGAATTTTACGTGGATGAGTTTCGACAAAAGTATCGGTGTCGCAATGTCCGAGCCTTAACTTTGGACAACCGCGACGACGCCGACCGCCGCGATACGGCCGATTTGGTAGGCCGAGCGCGCGGCATTTTCTTCGCCGGCGGCGACCAGCGCCGCATTCTCGATGTCTTGGAGCACACGCGGGTGGGGCGCGCGCTCACCGAGGCCTGGCAAGGTGGGACAGTGCTGGCGGGAACCTCGGCCGGCACCGCCTGCATGAGCACACCGATGTTAACCGGCGACGGCGATTTTGACGTTCTGCGTGCCGATAACATCGTCACCCGCAATGGTTTGGGCATGGTGCCAGGGGTGATTCTCGACCAGCACTTTGTGGCGCGGCAGCGACAGAACCGTCTGCTTTCGTTGGTGTTGGCGCATCCACAGTTGATTGGTGTCGGCATCGATGAAGCAACCGCCGTTTGGTTTAAGGCCGACGGCACTTGGGAAGTACTCGGAGATGGCTGGGTCCAGGTTTACGATGCGCGCTCGGCCCAAATGAAACGTATCCCCGACCGCGACGGTGACCTGCTGGGTGGTCGTCAAATTCAAATGCACATCTTGTTGCCGGGTGATCGCTTTGATCCCCATCTCAATCCCTGTCCGCGTTAATGATTTCATGTTCTTTTACACCCAACAAAACTTGCCCACGTTCGTCGTGCTGACAACCGTTGGTTGTTGACTCGCGACGGACGTTGTCCAGGGGACCCGTGGGGAGAAGGTGTCGCAGCCAAGTGCCCCACGGGCTTTTTTTTGTCCAAACATCGGTTTTGAGGGCGACCGGGTTATGATGGTTCGGCTCGCGTCGGTAACATATATATATGTAGGCCGCCGACGGGGCAGGCGAGGCTGTGGTGGAGAAAAAGGTCCGGTTGGACGCATTGATGGTTGCGCGCGCGCTGACGCGAAGTCGTTCTCATGCGCGTGACTTGATCAAACGCGGCAAGGTGCGTTACGCGGGTCGGGTGGCGCGCAAGCCCGGCGAGATGGTGTCGACCACGGTCGTTGTCGCCATTGATGAAGATACCGATGCGGTCGGTCGCGGCACTCATAAGTTGGAAGCGGCGCTGGTAGCCTTTCGCGTGCCCGTTGCTCGTCGCGTGTGGGTCGATGTAGGTGCGTCCACCGGCGGCTTTACCCAGGTTCTGTTGAAGGAAGGCGCGCGCCGCGTGTTTGCCGTTGATGTCGGCCACGGCCAACTTGCGCCCTCGCTGGCCGCTGATACGCGCGTCGAGAATATGGAACGCACCAACATCCGCGATTGTCCCGCTCTTGAGGAAATCGCTGACGGTGCCGTGGTTGATTTGTCGTTTATTTCCCTGCGTTTGGTTTTGCCCGCCGTGGCCGGCCTGGTGGGTGACGATGCCGATTTGGTCATTTTGTTTAAACCGCAATTCGAGGTTGGCCAAGGTGGCGTTAATCAAAAGGGCGTGGTCGCCGATGTCGCGCGCTTATGGTCGTGCCTCGAATCATTTTTGACCTGGAGTGCCACCGACGGTTGGGGTTGTTGCGGCCTGATTGATTCGCCAATTCGCGGCAAAAGCGGCAACCGCGAATTCTTGCTGCATCTGCGCCGCGGGCCTGCTGCTCGCGATGCCGCCGCCTGGGTGGCCGAATTGCGTGGTGGGGGCACTTAGTACGGGATCGCCGGCGTTTATCAACGGCTTTTCTAGCGAAGAACTAAGGGTTTCTATAAAAAAGTCGAAAGGTATTACCAACGCCTGTCAGGGCCGGTGCCTGCTGTTTTCGATCTCCTGGCGCTACGGCGCAGGGCTACCGCGATCGGTTCAGGTGCCCCTCTCGTCCGGGTTTTTTCCGGGCCTGTTCGCTCGACTGTCCGTACAACCCGCCGCTTAACAAAGGATTCGCCTGTGAAGTTTTCGGTTGAAGAGCCCGAAAAGATCCAAATCTATATGGAGATTGCCGCCTTCTCCCAGGTTCCCTGTGTGTTTTATCCAGAAGCGTCCAGCCGTAGCTTTGAGGGGATTCTCGAAAAGGTGGACAACGAACGGTTTGGCATGGTGTTCAAGCAATGGATTCCCGCCCAAAAAGGTTTGCTGGTCATTCGTTCGTTTACGCTGCAATTCAAGTGCTCGATTGATATGGAAAAAGGCGAACGCCCCAAAGAGTATTACTTCCTGCCGCCCGCGAGCCTGTCGTCGCACGATCCGCGCAAGTATCTGCGTATTCCGATAGCGCCGCAACTTACAAAAATCGTGGTTGTTAAGAAGCTAGATGAGGCCGGTGAACCCTTTGTCGAGGGGGTCGATAAAAAGTTGATTCAGGGCGTGATTCAGGATGTCAGTGCCAACGGCATCGCCTTCAAAATTGCCAACACCGATTCTTTTTTTATTCCCGGCCGCCAAGTCCAGCTCACCTACAAACTCTTTGGTTTGGATGTCGATTCGCCCGCTCGCATCGTCAGCGACGGCGTGACTTTGGTACGCTGTCAGTTGAGCGGCCTTAAACCCGCACTGCAGCACCAACTCAACCAAAAAATTACCGTCAGTTTTCAGCGCATGCTGGAGAAACACCACAGCGATTTATTGCAACTGATTGAGGCTTCGTCCCACCTGCGTCACATTGAACGTGAAAAAAACAAGTCCGGCGAGTTGGGTGATCGCCGCAAGTTGGACGAGAATTTTATCGGCTTGATCAACCCCATTCTGGACGCCGCCGTGAACGTCATGGAACACATGGCAGGGCTTAAGCTGATCAAACGCGAGATTCGCTTGGAACGGATTTGTGCCGCCATCTACGATCTTTCCTCGCAAATTTCCTTTCAGGGTCCCAAGGTCGACGGCCACTTGTTTTTGTGCCTCAAGGAAAGCGTCGCCTGTAGCATGGCCGGCGAAATTTTGGGTGGATCCCATGCGAGTATCGATGAAAATGTGCGCGATATGGCCGGCGAGTTGTGCAACATCATTGTCGGCAATGCCAAAAAGAACTTGCCGCGTGACCAGGTTTACAAGCTCTCGACACCGACCATCATCGTTGGTAAAGAGCACTTGGTGGCCGTGCTGTCTAAGTTTCCGGTCGTGCGGATTATTTTCGACAGCCGCATCGGGCAGATTGATTTAAACCTCTACCTGGACGAGATTAGCGAAAAGCTCAAGCTCGAGTCTCACCCTCCCGCTAAATTCGAATATAAAACCGAGCTGATCAACCCCATCTTGCGCGCCACCGAAAACATTTTTGAGAACTTCCTCTTTCTGGAGACGCGCAAGAAGGGCGTGGTGATGCGCGAACAGTTGGCGCCCAAGTTCGAGTTGTCCGGGATCCTCGACGTGTTTGGTAAAGGCATGCACGGCAAGATCCTCCTCAACCTCAGCAACAAGCTGGCGCTGCAGATTCACGAAATTTTGTTGGGTATCGAGAAAGAGACGATCGACGACGAGGTCAAGGACGCCGTCGGTGAAATGGTTAACATCATCACTGGTAACGCCAAGGGCGAATTTGAGCGGATGAACCTGGGTTACAACGTATCTACGCCTTATGTGATTTACGGCCGCAATCACATCATTTCGAATGCGGGTGACAACCCCTTCATATCCTCGGTATATTGGTCCAGCAAAGGCTTCTTCGAAGTCTGCTTGAGTTTTACCGCCGACGAAGCGTGATGGCCGGGGTTCCGTGGGGGCCGCGCTGTTCGATGCCGGCGAGAAGGAGCCCGTCATGACGTCACCACCGCCGCCTGTCGAACGCTGTGCATGGTGTGGGGCGGCGCTTCAATTTGTGTGGGTTCACGGTCATGGACAATGTGCCGCCTGCGGGATTAATTGCGATCCTTGCTGCGGCGGTGCCGCCACTTGCGGAAACGTAGCCGCGCCCCCTCTTGTCGATGGGGTGCCGCAATACGCCGCGACGGCGATCGAAAAGGGGAGTTAAGCAATGCAAGGTAAGAAGTTAGGCGTCGTTTTCGGCATGTGTTTTGTGATGTTTATCGGCAGTGTCGCTGCTTTTTTTATGTACGAGCCCGCCCCCGTGTTACCACCGCTGCCGGTGTTAGGCACCGTGCCCGACTTTGCATTGACCGACACCGACGGTAAATCCTTTTCCTCCGATCGACTCAAAGGAAAAATCTGGGTGGCCGATTTCTTTTTCTCGACCTGTGCCGGCCCCTGTCCCACCATGGCTGCGAACATGGGCAAAATTCAAGCCCATACCAAAGACCGCGACGACGTTCACCTCGCCGGGTTTACCGTTTATCCCGAGCATGATACACCCGAGGTGCTGGCTGCATACGCCAAGAAGGTCAAAGCCGATCCGGCACGCTGGCACTTTTTAACCGGGCCCGAAGAAGACCTGCTTTACCTCGCTGTGCTTGGGTTTAAAGTGGGCGATGAACACAATTTGTTGAACCACAGCCAAAAACTGATTTTGGTCGACGGCGACATGCAGATTCGCGGTTATTACGAGGGGACGCTTGATGCGGAAGTCGCTGAACTGATGCGCGACCTGGATCGCCTGTAACCGCAAGGCCGGCGGGCGCGTTCGATTAAAAGGTGCAAAACACGAAAAATGCGCCAAAGCAAAGGCCCTGCAAAAAAGTTTTACATAGCATCCTTGCCGGCTTGGTTGTTCTAGAGGGGACGAAAAGCTTGGGTGCGCCGGAACTTTTGAAAGTGTGTTTGTGTTGTGTGAGAAGGTGTCAGTGCCGGTGTTGGGAAAGTAGTCAAGTCCGGAAAAATGTGGTTAACTAGTGTGATCCCAGACGATTCGTGCAAGAGAGACGACGGAATTGAGTGTGTTCGTGGGCTGGTAGTCGGTTTTTTGACGCTGTTAGCTCGCGCACGTCTGCTGTTTTTTCTTGACAAAACGTGAGAGAAAGCATGGCAACGGGTCTTGGTTTTTCTCGTCAAAATGCAACATTCTCTTTCCGGTTTGTAAAAGCTGGGTTATTATCTCGACCTTAGGGGGATTCACCACAATGAGTCGTTTTGGGTTTTAGAGATACGCGTCACGAAGTGCTTGCCCGTGCGGAGGGGTGCCCGCGGGACTTAGACCGGCACAGCGTGCGTGTTGTCGCGTAGTTCGGAATTGTGATTTAGGAAGACGAATGCATGTACTTCCGCCGCTCAGTACTTAACGAGCAAGTGCTCAGCGGCATGATTCCCTCGCTCATTGATTCAAGTCCTTAAAATGGAGGATCGTAAGTATCATGAACACAAGGTTTACTAACGTCGTATTCGGCGTTGTGTTTGCTGCGCTTTTTGCATTCCCCGCGTTTGCGCAACAAACCGGTAATATGAATGGTAGCGTAGAGGATGCCAACGGCGAACCGCTTCCCGGCGTCGTCATCACTCTCGAATCACCTGCACTGCAAGGTACCCGTACCGCTGTTTCTGCTGAAACCGGTCAATTTCTTACCCGCCTGTTGCCGGCCGGTATTTACACCGTAACCGCAACCATGCCAGGCATGAAAACTGTTAAATTGGAAACGCGTGTTGCCATCGGCACCACTTCCCGTCCTCGCTTGGTTATGGAGCCCGAAGGCACCAGCGAAGTATTGGTTGTTGTCGCTGACCGCGTTTTCGAACTCGACACCACGCAAGTGGCTTCCAACTTCGAAGGTGACTTCGTTGAAAAGCTGCCTCGCGGTCGTGACCTGCAGTCTGTTGCCCGTTTGGCGCCTGGTGTAACCACCGGTGCTTTTGGTGGTATCTCCATCAACGGTGCGGCTGCTACGGAAAACGTTTTCATGTTGAACGGCGCATTTGTTAACGGTGACGGCATCCGCGGTCGCGCTGACAACCTGTTCATCGAAGACGACATCCAAGAAACTCAGGTTATCACTGGTAACGCTTCCGCTGAACACGGCTTCTTCGTCGGTGGTGTGGTTAACTCCATCACCAAGTCCGGTGGTAACGAATTCCACGGTACCTTCCGTGCTTCTTTGTCCAACGACGACTGGTTAGCGCGCACGCCGCTTCAGAAAGAAGATCGTGCCAACAACCCTAACTACGAGCCGCCCGTTGACAAAATCAACAAAGAATACACCTTCACCTTCAACGGTCCAGTTATTAAAGATCGTTTGTGGTTTGCTGTTGCAGGCCGTAAGTTCGACACTGAGTTGACCGAAAACCTGCAGGGTGGGGTTGCGTTGTCTGACGCAGACGCGACGCGTTTGGGTTTGCCCACCGGCCAGACCGCACCAGATGGTCGTGGTTACACTGAAACCACCGAACGTCAACGTATCCAGCTCAAATTGACTGGTACTTTGGCCGAAGGCCACACCGTTGTTGCTTCTTACTTGGACGACGAAGTTGACGTAATCAACCGTCAGGGCTTCACCGCCATCAGTTTGTCTGGTGTTGATCCTGCCGCTTCTTTCCCCGGTAGCTTGCTCTCTTTCAACTACCGCGGTGTTATTACGCCTGCTTTCACGGTTGATGCCAACTACGCCGAGCGTACAGGTGATCTTGCCAGCGGTATCATCACCAACGATCGCGTTGCCGGTACCACCATCCTTCACCAAGACCAAGGTAACGCCTACTCCAACGCCCCTTTCGGCGGTGGCGGTGTTGCCGAGCGTAACAGCGAAAACTGGAACTTGAAGTTCTCTTACTTCTACAACTCCACCAACCTCGGTTCTCACGATTTCACCTTCGGTGCTCAAAGCTTGACCGAGACCCGTCAGGAAAACAACTTCCAGTCTCCATCCGGCTGGCAGTTCCGTCCGCAGTACACCCGTTTTGATTCCAGCGGTGAGCCGATCCCCATCTTCCAAGGCGACGGCACCATCGGTGGTTCTACCTGGATCGTTTACTTCCCGGTTATCAACCTTTCTCAAGGTTCCGACTTCACCACCGAAGCGTTGTTCTTAAACGACGTTTGGACCCTGAACGAAAACTGGTACTTCAACCTCGGTCTGCGTTACGACCGTAACGACACCTCTGCTGAAGACGGTCAAGAACTGTCCTCTACCAGCAACGTTAGCCCCCGTCTCACCATCAACTACGATCCCCGTGGCGATGGCGTTCACCAGTTCAGCGTGGGCTACAACGTTTACTCCGGTAAACTCAACGACGCTGCTCAAGACGGTTCTACCTCTGGTTCTCCTGCGATCTTCGCTTGGATCTACGACGGTCCTCAAACCGAAAGCATCGCCGACGTTCACGCTTGGATTGATCAGACCTTCCCTGGCGGCCTCGCCGGTGTTGAAGCCATCGACATCAACTCCATCCAGAACCCTTACCTGTGGTTCCAGGACTACTCTCCTGACACCTCTTTCGAATCGCTTTCTGTTGTTCCTCAAGCCGGTGGCTTGGACGCGAGTGACGTTACTGAAATCAGCCTCGGTTACAAACACAAGTTGGGCAACCGTGGTTACTTGAAATCTGACATCATCATGCGTGAATACGGCAACTTCTTGATTGACGTGATCGATTCCACCACGGGTCAAAACAGCTTCGGTGTTGACCGTACTGTGCTTTCCAACTGCGACGACTGCTACGAGCGTGAGTACTTCGGTATCAACCTCTCTGGTCAGTACCGTTTCGAAAACGAAATCACCCTCGGTGGTAACTACACGTACTCTCAAGCTGAAGGTAACATCAACGGTGAGACTTCCGGTTCCGGTTCTATCTCTACCGGTCGTGTTACGACTTACCCTGAGTACGCCAACTACGACCGCGCCAACCCTACCGGTTTGCTGCCTGAGAACATTGACCACACCTTGCGTTTGTGGGCTGCCTACGACCTGAACACCAGTGTTGGTACCTTCAACTTCTCTGGCTTGCTCAACTACTTCTCCGGTATCCCTTACGGTGCTTCTTACAACGTTCAGATCGGTGGTCGTGAGACTGAGTTCGGTTTCCCCGATCCTTCCACGCTGCCTTACTCTGAGCCGCCCCAAGAAGCGACCTACTACATCACCGATCCCGACGCGTTCAGCTTCGACAGCTTCACTTCTGTTGACCTCGCGGTAAACTACAGCTACACGATCCAATCTCGTTATGAGTTGTTCGTTCAGCTTGAAATTACCAACTTGCTCAACGGTGATGCTCAGATCGACGGTAACCAAACGGTTAACCCCGTTTCTGGTGCACCTGCTTTCAACATCTACAATGAAACGCCTGTTGAAAACGTTCACTACACCTTCGGCCCTGCCTTCGGTGAAGCGACCAGCAACGCTGATTACCAAACGCCTCGCCAAATCGGTATCGATATTGGTTTCCGTTTCTAATCACCTTAGAAGCTGATCGGCGCTTGCGTCGATCAGTTCCCTTGAAAAGCAGGTCTACCTCCGGGTGGGCCTGTTTTTTTTGTGTGGGGAGGGGCGGCCTTGCCTCGGTTCCCATCGGTTACCACTACCGCCTCGGAAGAGGTGGCGCGATTTTTTTTTCGTCTTTTTCCCTAGGGCCGCCCGCGTTGTTTGGGAAGGGCGACCCCGCCATCGTCCCCATCGTATACCGCTACCGCCTCGGAAGAATTGGCGCGATTATTTTGCGGTCTTTTGCCCTAGGGCCGCCCGCGTTTTTGGATGGGCGACCCAGCCATCGCCCCCATCGTATACCGCTACCGCCTCGAAAGAATTGGCGCGATAATTTTTCGGCCTTTTGCCCTAGGGCCGCCCGCGTTTTTGGATGGGCGACCCAGCCATCGCCCCCATCGTATACCGCTACCGCCTCGGAAGAATTGGCGCGATAATTTTTCGGCCTTTTGCCCTAAGGCCGCCCGCGCTATTTGTTGGAAGGGCGACCTGGTCAGGTCCCCAGCCGATGCCTATTCCGCCTTGGAAAGCGTGGCGCGTTGATGCAGCCGGCTTTTACCCTGGCGGCGCCCGCGCTGTTTCGAAGGTGACTTAGAGCGCCGCCCCCATTGAACCGCCCAACCTCGCAAGAGAAGGTGCGTGGGGGAATTTATTTAGCTCTGTTTCACTCGCCTTGTTTCTGGGAAGCTGCTCGGACTCGATCGCTTCTACTTCGTCCCGCTGACAGAGTCCACCTGTGCAGGCTCAGTCAGACAGCATAAAAAACCCGGATCCATTCTTTAAATAGCGGCAGGATCCACTTCTCATCCTCGGTGCTAGCGAAACCGGTGGGGGTTAAGCTGGGGGGCACACCACTCCCCAACAGCGCGGGTGGCTCAACGGCAAAAAACCGCAATAAAATCGCGCCACCTCTTCCGAGGCGGTAGTGGTAAACGATGGGGGATTAGGCGAGGTCGCCCTTCCCAAACAACGCGGGCGGCTCCAAGGCAAAAGACGGCCCAAAAAAACGCGCCACGCCTTCCGAGGCGGAAGTGAAACCGGTGGGGGATTAGGCTGGGTCGCCCTTCCTAAAAAGGACGTCGTCTACTTGGGGGTCTTCACCCAAGACGAAGATTTGGGTGCCGACCTTGGTGAAACCCTCTTTTTGGTAGTACTTGATGGCACGGGTGTTTTGCGACCAAACGCCTAGCCACAAACCATGGGCGCCCTCACCGCGTACGGCTTCGAAACAGGCCTTCATGAGGATTTGGGCCAATCCACGACCGTGGTATGGCTGGTCGATGTAGAAACGGCACAGCTCTAAATTAGGCGCCGTTGGTAGGGTGATGTCTTTGGGTTCCGCGTGTTTGAGTTTGGCGTAACCCACGTAACCTTGGTCGTTTTCCATGGCGAGGTACAGGGTTTCCGCGTCGTTCAGCTCCGTGCGAATCTGTTCGATGGCAAAGCTTTCACGGACGTACTTAGCCATATCCTCCGCCGTGTTGTAGGCCGTGTAGGTTTCGCGGAATGTTCGTTCCACAAAGGCTTGTAAGTCGGCGGTTCGATCCAAACCGCAACGGCTGATGCGCCATGGACTCATGGGTCACCCGCCAGAATTTGGTTAAGTGCGGCGAAAAAGGCTGCCGGCTGTTCGTCGAAATAAAAGTGGCCACCTTCAAGGATTTGGATCGAGAAATGGCCACGAGTCTGTTGCCGCCAGGCCTCGAGGTTGGCGACCGGCACACTGCGGTCGTCCTTGCCGCCGACCGCCGCGATCGGGCAGGGGAGCGGTGGCGCGGGCTGGTAAAAGTAGGTTTCGGAAAGCGCGAAATCGGCGCGTAAGGCGGGCAGAATGAGTTCGACCAACTCTTGATGGGCCAGCACTTGTGGCGGGAGACCGTCGTAGTTTTTGACGCCTTCCAGGAAGGCGGCGTCGTCGAGACGGTGGATCTTGGGGAAGGTGCTGCGCACCTGCGGCGCGTGGCGGCCGGAAACAATCAGCGTTTGTGGGCGGTGCGTGGTGAAATCGCACAGGTAGCGGGTTAATTCAAAGCTAATCATGGCGCCAAGGCTGTGGCCGAAGAAGGTGAAGGGGACATCGGTATAGGGTTGCAGCGCTTGGGCCAGCGGCTGAATTAAAGCTTCTACCTGGGTGACGGGCTGTTCGCGCAAGCGTTCTTGTCGGCCTGGCAATTGGATGCCGACGATTTCGATATCCTCGGGCAAGTGCTGGTGCCAGTTCTTCACGAAAACGGCGGAACCACCACCGTGGTGAAAAGCAAATAAGCGGCGTTTGGGTGCGGCGTGCGGTGCAAAACAACGCAACCACGGAGTTCGGAACTGGGTCATGGTGAGTGCTCCCATCGCGAATTCGAATTCCCGTTCGGCGCTGTCTTGCCGGCCGAGAAACCGCTGCTGGGTTACCGTCGGGCCGCGCTTGGTTGGAACGAGAACCCGTTTACCTTAACACAGATAGCTGGGGCGACGGGCGCTGCTTATTCCTTGCCGCGGACTTGCACTGGGTGGCCCGCGGCGTTGTATTCGTTGAGCTTGTTGCGCAGGGTGCGCAGGGAAATACCGAGCATTTTTGCGGCATGGGTTTTGTTATTGTCGGTTTCCTCCAAGGTCAGCTCGATGAGTAAGCGCTCGACCTCGGCAACCGACATGCCGGCGCGCATCTGGTAACCGGCCACCAGGTCACCCGCCTCGTCGCTTGAAGGTGAAGCTGTGCGCGGTGTTGCCGTTGTGTTTGTTTCAGCGGCGACCTCGGGCGCTTCGCTGAACTGAAACAGGTCGCTGATCTCGAGGCTGTCCTTGCCGCTCAAGATGAGGGCGCGTTGAATCATGTTCTCCAGCTCGCGCACATTGCCCGGCCAATGGTAGCGTTTGAGGATGTTCAGGGCTGCTGGTGATAACTTGGCCGCGCTGTTGCCGAATTTGGTGGTGAAATGGGCGACCAGGGCTTCGAGGTCCTCAATGCGCTCGCGCAGACTCGGGATTTCCAAGGGAATAACGTTGAGGCGGTAGTACAAATCTTCGCGGAACAGACCTTCGTCGATGCGTTTCTTCAGGTCGCGGTTGGTCATAGCAATCACGCGCACGTCGACCGAAATGGGCTGTTTGCCGCCGATGCGGTCAACTTCGTGTTCCTGCAAGACGCGCAACAGTTTCGCTTGCAAGCCCAGCGGCATTTCGCCGATTTCATCGAGCAAGATGGTGCCGCCGTCGGCCATTTCGAATTTACCCGGCTTGGCGGTCAGCGCGCCGGTAAATGACCCTTTTTCGTAACCGAACAGCTCGCTTTCGAGCAGGTTGTCGGGAAGCGCGGCACAGTTAATGGCGATGACCGGTTTCTTGGCGCGATCCGAATGACGACTGATGAAACGCGCCAGTAACTCCTTGCCGGTTCCACTTTCGGCTTGGATGAGGATGGTGGCATTGCTGGCGGCGGCGCGTTTGGCCAACTCGAGCAGGTGCAGCATCTTCTCGGCGCGTGTGATGATCTGGTAGCGGTCGTCGCCGTCGCTGTCGCCGCGATACGCATTCTGCGGCATCTGTTTGACCAAGGCGTTGTAGACGATGGTTTCCAACTCTTTGGCGCTGAATGGTTTTTGGATGAAGTCGTAAGCGCCGTATTTCATGGCTTCCACGGCGGTGGGAATGGTGCCATAGGCGGTAACCAGCAAGACTTCGGTGGCCGGTGAGGCCTTTTTGACTTCGGCCAACAGCTCCAAACCGGTCATGCCGGGCATGCGTAAATCGGTGATCAGGGCTTGGTAGCTGTGTTTTGCGACCATGGCCAAGCCGCTTGCGCCGTCCTCGGCGGTATCGACCTGGTAACGCTTGCGTTTCAGCGTCTCGGCCATGGCAAGGCGCATGCCGCTGTCGTCGTCGACTACTAAGATGCGGTGGGCTTCCGGCCGAAAACTCATGAATCCTCCAGGAACGGATGTGTCGCCAATTGCTTAGAGAAGGTGCTTTGATCAAATCCTACTGCGCGCCGCGCCTTGTGACAACACCCGGTGCGTCTTTGGGTGGCAAAACATGGCACCCTAAAGTCGGTAGGAAGTGGTTTGAGTAGGAAAAAACGAGCAAAGTGTTGGTGTGAAACATGTTGGGGGAAGGGTGGCCGTGTCGGCCGCAACGGCGAGCGTTTATTCGAGATGGTGTCGCCAAACCGTTGTGCGATTTCCCCGCCAAGAATCGCTTCGTTTCGGTTAAAGCCGACGCGGGAAGGTGATCGTGACCGTGGTGCCTTGATCCACTTCCGATTGGATATCGATGGCGCCGTCGTGTTTTTCGACAATTTGGTTGACGACCGAAAGGCCGAGTCCCGTGCCGCCGTGGAAGGTCGTGTAAAACGGATCAAACACCTTGGGTAATTGCTCGGCCGGAATGCCGTGACCGGTGTCGGTAATGCCGATTTCGGCGAACTCATCGCGGGTGGTGACCTGCAAGTCCAGGCGACCGCCCGGTTCCATGGCTTTGATGGCGTTGTTGCACAGGTTGAGCAGCATCTGCTTGAGCAGGTGCGGGTCGGCCTCGATTTCCAAGCGCCGTTCCGGCTTGCGCAAGCTGACCTCAATGCGTTTGCGGGCGCGTTCCATTTCGAACAGGGGCAGGCTCTGTTCAATCAGTTCGGCCAAGTCCAGCCGTTCCTTTTTCGGCGTGACGTTGCGCGAAAAGGCGAGGATGTTGCCGACGATGTTTTCCAGGACATTCACGCCGTGAGAGATTTGTTGGGCCAGTTTGGCTTGGTCGGGTTGTTCAGCCAAGTCGCCTTCGAGCAGGCCCGAAAACAATTTCAGCGAGCCCAATGGGTTGCGGATCTCGTGGGCCAGCTCGGCCGCCATTTCACCCATCGCCGCCAAACGCGCCGTGCGTTTGCTTTGACTTTGTAAACGGTTGAGCAGGGTTTTGTCCGTCATCAAGATCAACACCGACAAAATACCGCCGCCATCGGGGCGAACCAGCTTAAATTGCAGCTCAAGGTCGCGCTGACCGTCGGGTTGCGGCAAGGCTACCTCGCGTTTGGCGATGCGCGGCATGGTCGCTTCCAGGCACGAATAAATGAAATCGGCGACCGGTTGCGGTAGGTCGAGCGCACCGTAATGCGCGCCAACCGCGCCTTCAAAGTCCAGCAGCTTGACGGCGCAGGGATTAATTTCCTGCAGGACACCGTCCAAATCAATCACGAGAATCCCCACTTGGAGGCTGTTGAGAATGCTGCGCAAATGCAGGCTGGTCGCTTCCTGTTCGAGTAACGAGCGGCGCAAGCGTTCGTTGGCATCCTTGAGTTCGAGGTCTAGTTCCCGCGTGTGCGCCTGCAGTTCTTGGTAAGACCGTTCAAGCACGCTTGATGCTTCATTAAACGAACGAAAGGCTTCCATCAATAGGTTGGCTTCGGCTTCGCCGGTTACCGTTTTAGAATCGGCCACCTTCGAGCTCCTTTTCCATGGCGTTAATGCGTTGGGTTGCAGCCAAGGCGTCGAGGCGGCGCTTGGCAAAGAGGTTATAGGGCACCGCATCCGGGTCTTCCGACCAGGCGATTTGCCCGTAAATGCGCAAGCTTTGTTTGCGTTTCCCCTCGAGTTCAAACAGCCGCGCGATCTGCAGGTAAGCCCAATCGCGATCCGCCTCACTGTAGCGGTTGTCGGTGAGAATGCCCTCGTACTGGTCGCGGGCCCCGTTGTAATCGGCTAATTCAAAGAGGCGGTCGGCGTAATAGAGTTCGGCTTCGCGATCGAGGACGGGCAGTTGGGCCGCCACAAGCGGGTTACGGCGGGCGGCGCCGTACAGCCGGTCGGCGAGGCTGGGTTTCTCCGTTTCTTGGGCTACGAGGGCCAGACGCCGCAAACGGCGCGCATCCCACACGCTGTTGACCACAAAAGGTGTGGCTGCATGTTTTTCGAGTAGCGCTTCCGATTCTTGGTGGCGCGCATCGTATTCCAGTTGAACGAAGCGGAATTGGGGATGAAAACGGTCGCGCGCGCTGTAGGTTTGTTGGTATTCATCCATGCGCAGCGCCAGTTTTTCGTCCATCCGCATCAGGTCCAGCAACAGCAGGTATTCGGTTAAGGCCGGCTCGAATGCCAGCTCGAACCCGCTGATCGACTGTTTGAAATTCCACATGTTGTCGTAGACCAGCAGCGCCGAGCTGGGCAGATCCAGTTTGATGTAACCGGCGGCAATTTTTTCGGGGTACCGCACTTCGGTGGTGAACGCCAGCAACTGCCGATGGCGGTTGTAAAGACGGTCGAGGCCCCAATAGTCGCCCGCCGCATCGTAGTCGTCGATGGTTTTGAACAACAGCCCTTGGTAGGCGTTGCGGTAGAGGCCGGCAAAAGGACCGCGCTCGTATTCCGCGACCAGATTGCGCATAATGAGCAGGCCTTGTTCGAGGTTGCCGAACATGGCTTCCATGAGCGCCAGTTGGTAGCTGTAACGAGCGCGAATGGTGCTGTCCAGTTGTGAGTAGCGCACGCCCTCGATCAGCTCGGCATAAGTCCATTGGTGGGAAGGGGTGTCGAATTGCCGAATTTGACGACGATCCATCATTTCCAGGGCGGCCAGCAGCGCTTGTTCGGCCTCGTCACCGTTAGGATAAGCTTCGACGATGTAGGCGTACAGAAAGCCGGCGGCTTCGTAGTGACCTTGGCGCCGGTTGATTTGGGCTAAGCGGAGTAATGAAGCGGCGCTGTCTTCTCGCTCCGGCCACAGATTGATGATGTAAAGGTACAGTTCCGCGGCGCGGGTCAAATCGCCGAGTGTTTCGAAGCGGTCGGCATAGGCGAACATCAGCTCGGGGAAATGGTGAATTAAGGCACTGTGGCGATCGTAGGTGGCGTTGAGTTCGGCACTGTCGCTGGGCGCCGGCCGTTGTTCGATGTAGATGACCGGTTCAGCTTGGTTGAGCAGGGCTAAATCAGGAGTGCTTTGCCAGATCAGTTCGGCGGCGCCTTTTAACGTGCGGTATCGCCGCAGATCTTTGGCGACGTCGAACACACTTTGCAGTGCCTGGTCGCGAAAATAGGAATCGGGATACTTTTTAAGCATTTGGGTCAGAAAAAAACCGGCTTCTTCACGGTAGGTTTGGGCGTCGTAACCACGACCCGCCGTTTCCGCCGCGCTCGCGTTTTCAATGTAAATTTGCGCCAATCGATAATAACTGTGGTCGGCAAATGGGATGGCGTCATCCTCATAAATGCTGCGTTCGTAAAGAAAACGCGCTTTTTTGAGGGCTTCCGGGTTTTGCAACGCGTAGTAGGCGTCGGCTGAGAGCAGCAACGACAGGCCGTGATTGATGCGAACGGCGGGTCGGAGAATGTCGATGGTTTCGTTGAATTCACCGCGCAAGTAGGCCTGGCGCGCCTCGGCCAACAGGGGTTCGGGGTCAACCGGCGGCGGCGCGGGTGGTTTGTCTTCCTGAAACATCATCAGGCAAAAGAGGGGCAACATTAGAGACACGGGCATAAACGAAACCTAGATCCGGTCTTGGACAAGGGCACAGGGCCTTGTCCAGCGAGTGGCGCGCTTGGCGGTGGCCGGCGCTGCCGGTTTAGTCTGCTTTTCGGCAAGTCTAGCATTAAACCTAACCGTTTTGAGCAAGGGCGATGGGCGTCGCGACCCTCGGTTGCCGATTCCACGCGATGGGAAGAAGCCGTTGCTTCGAAAGCCTGGGAAGTAAACGGCTCTTTTGCTGGGTGCCCTTGGGTTAAGTTCCGTCTTTGGTGGCGCGCGATGGGATGGGGACCGGGCCGACGCCCGCCATTGCTCACGAGCATCGCCTCGGAAGTAGTGGCGCGCGGGGGGTCTTGCGTGCTCGCCTGGCCAGGTTTCGCGTTAAGGATGGCGAGTCTGGCCAGGCGAGCACGCGGCCATTTCCGCCGCGAAATAACGAGCGCTTGGGTTCTGATACCTGTCGATCCATACACGACGACACCCAGCCTGAGAAAAGCGACATGCGCCGGGGCAGATGATTCAAGCCATGATGCGAACAAACTGAACAAACGGGTGCCCATGCAAGGCAGAGAAAAGCGACATGCGCCGGGGCAGATGATTCAAGTCATGATGCGAACAAACCAACCAGGGCATCAACCCAACAACGCGC
>JAUIFE010000040.1 GCA_030429565.1 Holophagae bacterium
TCCTCGCACCCAGCGAAGGTTTGGTCACCCGCGCCGACACCATCGCCGTTAGCGGCACCGTCACCCCGGTCGACGCCGCCGTCACCGTCAACGGCCAAAGCGCCACGGTTTCCAACGGCGCCTGGCAGACGGACCTTGCCCTTGAAACCGAAGGCACGCTTACCATCACCGCCGTCGCCGACAGTCGCGGCGGTCAAGTTACCCAAACACGCACCATCATCCGTGACATCACCCCGCCCACGATTGAACTCAACGCGCCCGCCGAGGTCGCCGCCGGCACGGACCTCACCTTCACCTGGAACGCCGTCGACACCCGTGGCGATGTCACCGCCGTCGTCCGTGTCAACGGCAACCAAGTCGCCACCGAGCCCGCCGGGTCCTTTACCTTCGCCGTCCCCGCCGATGCCGCCTACGACCAGGTCCAACTCGACATCGACGCCGTCGACGATCTCGGCAACGCCGCACCCACCCGTAGCCAATCCGTCGCCGTCACCTTCGCCGCGCCGACCCTGACCATCCTCGCACCCAGCGAAGGTTTGGTCACCCGCGCCGACACCATCGCCGTTAGCGGCACCGTCACCCCGGTCGACGCCGCCGTCACCGTCAACGGCCAAAGCGCCACGGTTTCCAACGGCGCCTGGCAAACCGAACTGCCGCTCGCCGGCGAGGGCGCCATCATCATCACCGCCGTTGCCGACAGTCGCGGCGGTCAAGTTACCCAAACACGCACCATCACCCGTGACGTCACCCCGCCGGAAGTCACCTTGACCGTGCCGGAAACCGTACTTGCCGGTGATGCCTTCACTCTAGTGTGGGCGTTTGACGACGCCGAGCAAATCGCCTCCACCCGCCTGACCCGCGACGCATCGGCCCTTGCCGACTACGCCGACGCCGGTCCGTTACAGCTTGCTCAAGACACGAGTGCCGCTGATGCCGGCCAAGTCTGGAGCTACCGTCTCGAAGCCGTCGACCAGGCCGGCAACGAAGCGTTCGCCACCGCTGTGATCCGCATCGAATACGCCGATATCACCTTGATTGTCGACACACCCGCCGAAGGCGCACGTCTCGCCCGAGGTGATGTCACCGTCGCCGGTACCACCCAGCCCGACACCGCCGTCGTCACGGTCGACGGCAATGCCACCGAACGCAACGACCAAGGCTGGACCACCGTCCTCAACCTCGCCGACGGCAACCACGCGTTGCTTGTCGAAGCAACCCAAGACGGCACCAACCCCGCCGCCGTGACCCGCAATATCTATATCGATACACGCGCACCCGAGGTCACCATCGTCGCGCCCAGCCTCTTGCAGCGCGGCACCACCGTGCTCGTCACCGTCAATGCCGTCGACGCCTCGACCATCACCGACATCGGCCTTACCGTCAACGGCACCGCCCTGACCGCCACCGAACCAGGCGGCCGTCAGTTTGAAATCGTTGTCCCTGCCGATGAAAGCCAAACCGAATACGCGCTCGACGCCCACGCCGTCGATGAATTCGGGTGGCGCGGTCAAGCCGAACAAACCATTCCAGTTTTAGATCCAGCCGACCTCGATCCCGTCGTCGTCACCATCAGCGCCCCCGCCGACGGTTCGGTTTTTGAAGCGCGCGACCAAACCGTCACCGGCAGCGTCGTGCCCGGCAACGCCCAACTCACGTATCGCGGCCAGACCGTTCCCGTCAACGCCGACGGTAGCTTCAGCGCCGCTGTCACGCTTTTCGACGGCGTCAACAGCATCCTGTTGCGCGGCAGTGCGCCGGGATACCGAACCGGTTACGCCAAAGTCGACCTCATGCTCGACCAACAGGCGCCGGTCGTGACCATTCTGAGCCCACGTGACAACAGCGACACCAATGAAGCAACCATCAGCGTGCGCGGCACCGTCGACGACGCCTACGATCAAAGCGCCCAACTGGAACGCGACGGCAGCGCCGTTGCCCTGGTTGACGGCCGTTTTATCGACACCGACGTCGCCCTGCAGCCAGGTCAGAATACGCTGACTTATACCGCCACCGACCGTTTCGGCAACAGCGGTTCGGCCGCCGTCACCGTCCACTACAACCCAGACGGGCCCACGCTCCAACTCGACTATCCGCTCTCCATTCAGCCCAATGCAGCCTTCCAAGTATCGCTGAGCATGGACCCCGTCGCCGATGTCGTCGAAACCTTGCTGTACGTGGGCACCGAACTGGTGCACCGTGCCGACAACGGCCAAGCCCACAGCGCCGACCTGCAACACGACGGGCACGCCCGCACCATTCCCGTGCGTGCCGTGGTGCGCGACCGTTTCGGCAACCGTGCCGAAGAGGAAGGTTCGATTTCCGTAGCCTACCCGCATTATCTTTCCGGTCGCGTGCTGGCCGACGCTACCAGTCACCCCATGGCCGGCATCACCGTCACCCTAAGCTCACCCGACGGCGAGCGCCAAGTCACCACCGACGACCAGGGTTTTTACGAAGCCTATCTTTACGGTTTCCCAATCACCGTCGCCGTCAATCATGCCGGTCATACCGCCATCAGCCGCACGCTGCACCACGACAGCGACAGCCTGCGCGTGCCCGACCTGCGCCTAACCCCACGTGGCGACACCGTCAGCGGCACCCAAAGCGGCGCCGGCTACCAAGTTACCCTGCCCGCGTCGACGCGTTTCACCACCATCGGCCCGCAGGCGATTCCCTCGCTGTTACCGCTGGGTCACTCGCCGCTGCTCGCTTTCGAACTCACTGAAACCGGCGCTGCCGGTTCACTTGTCGCCGCCCTAAACCACCCGTTGCTGCCGGACGGCGCCGCCGTCCTCTTCCTGCGCGGCGAAGCCGGTGCTTGGCGCGTTGTCGCCACCGCCACCATCGCCGCTAACAGCGTACAAGGCACCTTCGACCAAGCCGGCGACGGTGTTTATGCCGTGGCCCTGGTCGACCGTTGGCACGGCACGCCGGCCACTGTCGGCGATGCACTGAGCCGCCGCCAAGACCGCTATGTGCCCGCCTCGGTCTTGGCCGAATCGGACACCGTGCCCGCGCGTGCTTCGATCCTCGACGAACCGCAAACCCTGTTCCGCTGTGAGTTGGCCACCGCCGGCGACCTCGTGTCCGGTGCCCGTGCCCGCGTCTGGGCGCGCGAAACCCATAACCTGATCGACGAGCAACGCAGCTTACCCGCCTACCCGCTCGACTTCTTCGCCTACAGCTACGGTTTTGGCAGTCAGGCCGAGGCCGACCGCATCGGCGGCAGTTTGCGGGTACGGGCACGCCTACCGCTCGACCAAGCCAATACCCAACGCGCCGAAATCGAGTTTGTCAGCGTTGCCGAACGCGCCCCGCAAGCCCGTTTCAACCAAAACGACCAACTGCAAGTGGGTCCGTTAACGATTGATCTGGCGGACACCGACGACAGCCCGCGCGTGGTCTACGCCGAGTTCGCCACGATGGACGACGCCTGGCTGCCACCGAATGCCGCCATCGCCGCAGCTTTCCGCATGGAAGTCGGCGGTCGCTTAACGCGCTCGGCCCAGCTCAGCTTGGTCGATCCCCAAGCCGCCGCCATGATTCTCGTCTACCGCGCCGAAGGTGCACGCGATTGGCGTTATGTCGGGCGCCTGGCCCGCTCCGGCGATCAGTGGCGCAACGACCCAACCACATCCGATCTCCGTCGCGGTGGCGAATACCAAGTGGTGCGCCTCGCCCACGCCGTCTGCGAACTGAGCGGGCATGTACGCGCCGAAGGTGCGCCGGTCATCGGCGCCGCCGTCTCCACCCAAACCGCGCCCTGGTCGGCGTTGTCCGACGTCAGTGGTTTCTATCGGCTCGCCGTCGCGCAAACCGCGACCGTGCAAACCCTGGTCGCACAGGCCGAAAACCCCCGTGGCCAAGCCCAACGCGACCTGTCCGATACACGCGGTCGCGACCAACTCGCCGACATCGACCTCGACCTGGGCACGACCCGCTTCTATCTGGTTCACCACGAACCCCTCGACGACCAACGCAATACCGCCCTACTGCCCGCCCTGGTGTTGGACTTCAACTTGCCGGTCACCAGCGATACCGCCCAACTTCAGAGCGCCATTCGCCTGAGCGACGGCGGCGGCGCCATTCCCCTGGAAATTCTCGCCGAACCAGGCCGCCGTAGCCTGCGTGTTTTGCCTCGTCAGGCGCTGGCCACCGCCACCAGCTACACCCTTAGCATCGCCTCGACGCTGACCAGCCGCGACGGCGACCCACTCGAAGCCGTCTCGTTCAGCTTCACCACCCGCGCCGCCGACCAAACCCGCGACCTCGACCTGAGCGCCTTCTACCTCAGCCGCGAGGCCGACGGCATGTACCTCAACGCACCGGTGGAGGCCTTCCCCGCCGGCACCGAGCTGCGGTTCTTCAATCCCGACAACGGCGCCGCCTTTACCACCGTGCTTAACGCCGACACCCTGCACCGCCGCATTCCCGCCGAGCCCGGTCAAGCCGTTGAATTGCGCGCCACCGATCCGCTCGGCCGCCAGTTCACCCGTTTCATCGGCTTAACCCAAACCGGCCCCGACACTTACATGCTCGGCAGCCAACCCTTTACCTTGCGCATCAACGACAACCTGGTTTTGCGCATGGACGAGGTCACCAGCGGTGCCGACAGCGAAGTTCGCATTAGTGCCGCCACCCCTGAAGAAGTGCAAGAGCGCATCGCCGACACCGCCGCCATGGTCGATGCACCCACCATGCTGCCCGTGCAGAGCTTCAAAATGGAGCCGGTACGCGGCCCCCTGCCACGCTTTAGGGCACGCGTCCAACTAGAGCAGGACCTCAACGCCTTCAACGATCGCGTGGTTGCCGCCGTCTCGTTCCACCCTGGCTTCGACCTCGCCGCCGACCCAACCCAACCCGATGTACTCAGCCCGCAAACGCTGATGCGCATTCACGACGCCGTCACCATCGCCAACGGCGAACCCGCCAACAACAAACGTCGCGGCGGCCTCAACAAGGCGCAGAAGTTCAGTCTGGTCGGCCTGATGAGTGTCGTTCATGTCAACAACATGACCGGCACCCAGGGCGTCGACCCCGTCGGTTCCTCGGTCTACGTGAGCATCATGGCCTCGCAGGCGCCGCTCGACGCCACCCAACACCCGATCTACGACTACGTCAACTGCATGCGCCGCAACGTCGATTTGAACCCACCGCTGCCGGTCCCGGATTACGCGTTCCACGGTTGGCAGACGCACGACCTGGAGTCCGGCCACTATCCCTTGCCCGGCACCCACGTGTACCGTGTCATCGAACTGGAAGGGCGCGCGCCCGCCTACCGTCTGTTGGGGGTGGCCACCGTCAACGGCCGCGCCGACTGCGCTTATTTCGGTCCCGTCGCCTCCTTGCGCGCCGTCGATCCCGCTACCGGCCAAATTCAATGGGCGCCTATCGATCGTCAGGGCAACGTCCACAACCAATCCGGTTTCAGCTTGCTGAACTACCACACCCGCAACATCGCTTTTGACCCGCAGGAACACTTGATCGAAACCGGCGCGGCACCGCCGCCGCAATTACGCTTGCGTTGGGAAGTCGGCCAATTGAATGACGGCGCCTTCGTCGTCGATGCCGAGCGAACCGCCGAACTGCGCGATGATCGACGCCTGACCGCCGATGCACTCTTGCGCCTGCGCTTAACCGTGCAGAGCAGCATGGCGATTGCCACCGAGCCGGCCCCGACCCTGGTTGTAAGCGGCATCCCCGCCCCGCCCGACCCCGAGGTCAACGGCAGTAACCTGGTCTGGACCTTCCCCGCCGGGGCCATGGAACTGGGTGGCGTCGTGCACGCCCAAGTCACCGTGCACAGCACCCACGACACGCAGAACACGATTGACGACCGCTTCCTGATCATCGCCGACGGCCCGCTGCCTGACCTGCCAGGTGCCGCGCCTTTTGTGATCAGCAGCAAACCCGCCGATGAGAGCCGGAACGTGCTCATTGCCGACAGCATTGCGCTCGTCTTCTCCGAACCGGTTAAAAACATCGGTCCCGCCAGTGTGCAACTGTTGGCTGCCGGCAGCCCCGTCGCGCTCACGTACTACGATCAAAACGGGCGCCAAATCGAAGGCGCCGACCAGGAAGCCGGCGTCATCCACGCCGTGCCCGTCGACGCCCTCGACTTCAGCACCGACTACGAAATTCGCGTCGACGGTGTCAGTGACCGCGAAGACCTGGGTCTCACCGAAGCCTTCACCGCCACCTTCACAACCTTGGGCTTCGAAGAGGTCGACCGCGTCGGCGCCACCTATCGCGGCTGGATTCGCGGCACGCGCAACCTCGTCTTCTCCGTCACCGAGGACTGGAACCAGTCCCACTTCGACATGCGCATTTACGACAACCGCAATGCCTTGGAACCCATGCAGGCGCTCGGCACCTATCGTTTGCGCAAGGGTGCCAACGACGCCTGGATCCGCTTCGAGGTGTTCCTGCCGGAAGAACTCGAAGAAACCGGAGCCGGCACCCTGGGCGCGAGTCGCGGCGATAACGCGCTCAACCACCTGCCCGCCGGCAGCCTGCTGGTCGCCACCATGCAGCGTTTCCCCAACGACACCTCGATCGTCAAGTTCCTGCGCTTTAACGGCGGCGACTTCGAGGAGCTGTTCGAGCTGCCCATACTGGAAACCGGCCTGTGCTACGCCACCACCAAGATGGGTCGCTACATGCTACTCGGCTTGAAACGTTTCGGTTACATGGCCGGCGAACCCATCGTGCCAGGCGCCACCTTGGTGATGGACGTCGTAGAGACCATGACCAATTACGAAAATGTGATCGCCTCACAGGGTCCGAGTTTCTTCGACTTCGAACAGGAACTGCAGGACCTGACCGTGATTGCACGTTACCCCACGCCGGGTGACGCCTCATGGCTGACCAGCTTCACGCGCAAGGAACGCGACGGCGACTTTGTCGCCGTTAAACCGGCCTTCCTCGTCAGTGGTTACGACCACCCCGCCATTTACGACTTCGACCTGAGCAATCAGCCGCCGTTCCCGGCCATGGGCATGCCCAGTAGCGACGAACGTTACGACGGCCGATTGCTGGCGCGCACCGATTACCAAGGCGGACCGCACGGCATGATTAACCGCAACGCCGCCTTACCCAACTTCAGTTATCGCGACCCCGACAACGGTCAGCGCGAAATCGATCTGGCCGTGTTTACCGACCGCAGTGTGACGCCGAACCAACTGTTGTTTTACGAGGTTCCGCGCGAGCCAGGCCAAAGCGAAACACTGATTGAGCCACTGAAAACACTGGCCTTCGACGGCAACATTTACAGCATGGACGTCGAACCCGACACCGGCCTGTTGGCGGTCCAAGGTTTGGACGGTCGCTTCTCGCTGCTCAACGTTTCCGCCTTCATGGAAACACCCGCCGCCGACGACGCACCGGGTTTTGAACACAGCGCCTTTATGTTCGACGCCGTCAACCAACCCTTGGCGCGCCTCAACTTCGTCGAAGGCAGCTTGTTCCTGCAAGGTCACGACTTTCTGGCACGGGTACCGGTTAAGCCACGTCGCTACCGCGCCGCCGGTTGGGAGTACATGCCGCTTGATGATTGGCTGAATCCCAACGACGCCGTCGCCGAAGCCGCGCCGCTGGGCAGCAGCTTTAAGTACAGCGAACACTTGGTGTTGTATGCCTCAGACCTAGCCGTCGACAACGCCGCCACCTTCGTCATGGAACAAGCCAGTTTCGCGATTGAGGTTTTTGACGGCGCCGACATCGAAGTCTCGCTCGCCGAACTCGGCGGCAGCGAACTTTACACCATCACCCGTGACGACGTTCGCGGTCCCGCCACCGAATACTTCTCCACCGCCCGTCTGCGCGAGAACTTCTTTAACAATGCCACCAACCGCATGCGGCTGCGTCGCGAGGGTTACCTTGCCTTCGAATTGACCTATCGCATTATCGAAAACGGTACGCCCGTCGCCGAAGACACGGCCACCCTGGTTGTCGCCTACCAGAACCCGGATACGCGTTACAAGGACACGCACCGCATCCTCAACCACCTCGATACCCTGGCCATGGTGCCACACGTCTATGAAGTGGATCACGGCTTGTCCAACCTCGACCCGCGCCTCAACCTGTCGCCCTCACGTGCCTTCCACGCCGACAGTCAATGGGACATGGGCGCCTTTGGACCGGGCATGCTCGACGGGCGCCTGCTCTACGCCGCCTTGCCGATTTGGTGGCGCGTCGACGCGCTCGGTTACAGCGTGCACGATGCCGAGGCCGCCGCGCCGCGTTTCGTGTTTGAGAAACCGGGTATGCACCGCGCTCAGTTCGCCATCGACAGCGCCAATGACACCGCCACCGCCACCGACGCCTTGGCCACCTACTTCGAACAACAAGACGGCCGTTGGGTGCTGCGCCACCAGTTCGAAATGGCGTACCAGCTCAAAGCCAAAGCCGCCTTGCCCGACGTCACCGCCATCTTTGAAACCCTCAACGGCGTCGCCGGCAGCGCCGGGGCCGAGGACGATCCCGACGCCTTGCGTTACCCCTTGGCGCGCTTCACCCCGGCCAACGCCGATCTGCCCGCCGGTCTCACCGGTCCCACCACCCTGCTCAAACAAGAAGACCTGCGCTGGAACAACCACCTCAAGTTCCGCGCGCAGGGCCGCGCCGCCGCCAACCCCAGCCAAATCACCGAGTTCGTTTCGGGCAGCGGCGAACGCCACGTCACCATTGAACACGAAAGCGGTCCGCTCGGCCGCCGGCCAATGAACGCGACCCTGTCCGACGGCGTGACCCTCGCCTACGGTTACGACGCCGATGGTTACCTCAACCGGGTGACCCGCAACGGCGAACGCCCGCTGACCTACACCTGGGAAGCCGTCCACCCCGACCTCAGCCTGGGTGCCTGGACGCCGAAACGCCTGGTCGCCCTAAGCGAGGGCCCCAACCAAACCAGCTTCAGCTACCAAGGTCGCCAGTTAACCTTGACCTCAATCACCACGCCGTTCGGTAATAAGCCGCTGGCCCGTACCGAAGGGCCCAACGGCTTGCCCGCCGCCGTCACCGTCACTGGTATCGGCAGCGCACCCGACGCACGCGTCGGCTACCAGATCCAAGACGGTTTGATGCTGTCCTCCAGCGTGGGCTGGGATGATTACCGCTACAGCGTCAGTTGGGCCGTGCGCACCGGCGTCGGCGAACGTCGCGATTGGCTCTTGTCAACCAACAGCCATCAAAACCAAACCTTTAGCTATGACAGCCACGGTCGTTTACTCAGCCACACACGCGGCGGCGGCAGCCAATCTTGGACCTACACCAACCCCGAACCCTTCGCCTGGGCACCCAGCAGCGCCACCAACGCCGACGGGCAAACGATTAACTACCGCATCAACCGCAGCAGCCTGCGCATTTACAACGACGCGGGCGAAGCCTCCGTCCAGTTTGCAAGCAGCGGCGCCATCCTCGCCCAAACCAACTTGGCCGGCTTCAATACCCGCGCCGGCGGTTCGGTTTTTTACGGCTTAACCGGTGCCGGCTACCAGCAACAACACGGCCACACCTTAACCGTGCCAATCAGTCCCGACAACCCAACACCCGCCGAGAAAATTGTCCTAGGCACCAACATGCGCGACGTGGTGCAAAGCTCCAGTATGGGCAAGATTATCAATTACAGTAACTTCGATGATCTCGGCCGTCCTGGGCGCATGGAGCAGAACGGTACCATCGCCTACGACCTCAGCTATAGTTTTGCCGACGGCCTCTACCAAATCATCACCACTGATTCCGATAGCGGTTACCAAGAAATTCAGCGCTTCGACGAACAGGATCGATTGGTCAGCCGCGAGGAATCCTACGACGGCGAAACGCTCACCTTGCGCCATACCTATGACGCCCTCGATCGCTTGTTACGCATTACCGAAGACCACGGCGCCGGGCAACGCACCGTGTACCGCGCGGTTTATTTCGAAGACACCGATCAGGAAACGCTGGTCGAGGAAAACGGCGAAATATTGACCATGAACGTCGTCGCCGATTACCTGCCGCGTGTCACCGGCGCCACCAAAAGTCGCGGCGGCCTAAGCCGTGTCGTCACCCTCGCCACCGATGCCGAAGGCCGCGTCGTGCGCGGCGAAGAAGAAGGTTTTGGCGCCGTGAGCTATCAGTACGACGCCTTTGATCGCCTCATCGCCACCCGTCGCATGGGTCGCGACGGCAACGCCGTTACCTACAGTTACGGACCCAAACAGGAAACCATCGTCGATAACGTCGCCGGCGTCACCGCCACCACGACCTGGCTGGACGAGGCCGGTTGGATTGCGCGCGAGGTTCGCAGCGGACCCGGCCTGGACGGCACCTGTACCCAAACCACGCGGCTCTCCATCCACAACCAAGGCGTCGGCGCCGGGTTCATTCTCGAGGAGGACGACCGCGACGGCACCACCCACACCCGCTCGCGTTTCTCAACTGAAGGCATCGACATGGGTTTTGCCGTCGGTATCCATTCCTTCTTTGCCGACCTCGATGCGCTTAACGCGATGGGTTTGCCGACCGAGTTCAGCGGTAGCTACACCCAATCCCTGGACTACGACGCGATCGGCCGCCTCACAACCATCGAGAACGTTAGCGGCAAAGAGATCAGCTTGGGTTACGACGCTGCCGGCCGTGTTCAGCACGTCGAAGACGGGCGCGGCATTGACTACCAGATCAACTACTTTGACGGCTCGGCCGAGGCCCAATCCGTCAGCGCCGACACGCTGTTCAGTGCGCCCGTCGCCATGATGGACAAATCGGATCGCAACCACAACCGCGTGGAAACCTGGCTCGGCGGCACTGAAGCCGAAGTCCGCGCCGAAGTCAGTGCGCTCGACGCCGGCATCAACGTCACCCAAGACGACAACCAAACCGAAATCATCGCCGATCCCGCCAGCGGCCTCGTCAGTCAATCGCCTGCGATCGAAGGCAATCCCTACAGCTACAACTGGGACTTCGACCAAAACAGTATGACCATTGACGGGCCCGAGGGTTCGAGCGAAGTCTGGTTGTTTGACGCCGAAGGCCGCACTCGCGCCGTGACCCACACCAGCAGCAGCGGCGGGCGCCGCCAAATTCGCTTCCAACGCGACTGCGCCGGCCGCGTCGTGCGCTACGAAAGCGAAAGCGGCGTCGAAAACACCGAATACACGCCCGACGGGTTCAGCACGGTTTCAGCAACCGGCGGCTCCATTAACATCCTCAGCAGCAACGCGCAAGGCCTGCCGACCTTGATCACCGGTGCCGCCGACGAACGCATTGCGCTGACCTACCATCCGAGCGGTCTGCCGGCGAGCGTTGACGCCCGCGTAGCCGGCGAACAGCGCGTGCGCGCCACCTTCGACGAAAACGGCGACGTCACCAGCGTGCGTCGCGGCAACGGCGAAACCGTCGCCTTCACGCCCAACCCGTGGGGCGCACCGGCGAGCATGACCTACAGGGGTCAGAACTACGAACTGTTCTCGGGCGACGACCCGCGCAGTTTACAGTTGCCAGGCGGCGTGACCGCGCGCGTGACCCCCGCCGGCTTGCTGGAAAGCGTCCAATACCCCGGCCAGGCCGCCAAAACCTACGTCTACGACGAGTTCCAACGCTTGGCTGAAGTACATCTCAACGGCCAACTCCAGAAAACCTACCACTACACCGACGGCCGCCTCAGTTCGATTACCGACCTGACCGACAACCCGCTCGGCTTGCCCAACGACCGCAGCTTTGGTTACGACGAAAGCGGCCGTTTGGCGAGCATTGATCAAGCACTCGACGGGACCTCTTTGTTTGGTTACGCGAGCGCCGTTGCCAAAAACGACAACGATGCGGGCTTGCTACCCAATCGCTACACCGACGGCAACGGCGTCGTACACGATTACGATTACGACGCCTTCGGCCGGCGCACGCGCATCGCCATCGCCAACGGCCCCACCTTGCACTATCAGTTCGACACCCAGGGCCGCCTGTTACAGGTCCAAGCCGACGACCTGGCCGCTTCATTCACCAATTACCAGGGCAACTTACCCGAAGCCTTTAACTGGTTAACCGACGGCCAAACCACCCAAACCTTCGCTCTTGAACGCGACGACCAGGATCGTTTGACCGACGTCGTCGGCGGTGATTACGAACTGCATATCCGCTATGCCGACGCGGACGACGATTCCTTTGAAAGCATTGTCGAGGTCATCCGCCAGGGACCCGGCCTGCGCGAAGTGCTGGTACCGACCTACGACGACAACGGCCGTCTGACCGACCTCAGCGTGACCCGCACCAGCGGCAGCGCCGTCGCCGATCCTGACTGCGGCGACTGTGTCACCGAGGTCTTAGAAGAACACTACGGGCCCAGCACCAACATGCTGCCAACGCGACTGCAACGCGTGTTGGACGGCGTTACCCTGCTCAACCAAACCGCAGAATTGGACCCCGTCGCCGACGCCACCCGCGTGGCGAGCCTGACCCAAGACGGCGACAGCACCCAGTTGACCTACGACGACGTCGGTAACCTGACCGGCTTGGCCTATCCCTGGAACGTCACCGATCTGCTGACCTACGACAAACAGCGCAAGCTGCGGTCTTACCAAAGCCAAGCCGACGGGATCTCGAGCGAGGAGCGCTACCGCTATGACCACGAGTTACGCCGCATCAGCCGCGTGGCCGACGGTTACGGCGAGTTGGTATACAGCTATGATAGTTCGCGCGTGGTTGCCATCGGCCGCCGCGACGCCGACCAAAGCGTGACCTGGACCCACGCCATCGGTCACGGTCCGCTCGGTCCCGTGTTCATCAAAGACTTGACCCATGCCGGTCACGACTACTTCATTCTGACCGACCACCTCGGCACGCCATTCGCCTACCGCCACGTGGCTTCCGGCCACACCTACTACACACCTCATTCACCAACAGGCGAACTGTTGGCGAGCCAACCTGGCCGCGCCCCCCCCATGGTCCGCGCCGGTGAAGTGCCCACCCGTGGTTTCGCGCTCCCCACCGACGCCGTGTTCCCCACGAGCCCACTCGGTTTGTCCGGCCACGTTGTCGACCACGAAACCGGCTTTGTCGCGATGCACCATCGCTACTACCTGCCGCGCCTCGGTCACTTCATCAATACCGACTTCCGCCTGCCCGAACTCTACGATCCAGGTACCTTGACCGAGCCCTACGCCTACGCCGGCGGCAACGGCATGATGTTCGTCGACCCCGACGGACGCATGGGCTTGGATATGAGTTCTTATTACCTCCACCGCCACGACGACCGCGTGCCCTCGATTTTCGATATCGATTGGGGTTTGGCCGGCTCCTTCCTCAAAGGGTTTTTGGTCGGTGCCGCGACGGTGCTCGCCATTGCCGCGCTACCGGTTTCCGCCACCGTTTTGGCCATTGGCGCCGCCACCCTCGCCGTCACCGCCGCCGGCATCAGCGCCTATGATCGCTACAATGCCGGCCAAACCGGCGGCGAAGTTGTTATGGGCGCCCTCGCCGACGGCGTGGGTTACAACTACATCCACGGCGCCATTTGGGACAAAGACTTCGGTACCGGCGACCCGCTCAACCTCTCCATGGAGGAACGCTACAACCGTTTCGGCAACCTGTTCGGCGGCGGGCTCACCGGCCTCTTCAGCAAAAACATCAACCGAAACTCGCGCGCCATGCTGCAACGCCTCAAGGGCCGTTATCAGGAACACCGTCGCGGGAACTCGGAACCCGCCGTCACCAATCCCGTCAACCAGGTTCAGCCGACCGCCAGTGTGCGCCGCCACCGCCAACGCAAACGCCAAAAGGACCTGGCACGCTCGCAAGCCAGCCGCGAACGCAACCGACCACAGGACATCCTGGGCACCAAGGACTACTTAAAAAACAAGGGTGAGGCTTATCAGCGCTACTTAATCAAAAAAAAGAAGGAAGGCAAGAAACCGTATGAGAGGGGCGACTGGGGCCGCAGTTACACCACCCTCTTCCGCAACCGTCTGCGCGGCAAGTGGAATGAAAACATGCGCGGCCAAGCCGGCGATGCCTACAAAACGCCGATCGGCTATCGTTATGTCGACAATCCGCCCGCCACCGAACTCAAATTGGGTTATGTATCGCTCACGCGGTTTGTCCGCAAGCAAATTGCCAAAGACGCATACCTTCGCCGCCGCGTTGAGGGTTATGATCCCGTGTGGATCATTCGCGGCAAAGCCAGTAAGCCACTGTTAAAACACTTGGAGCGATTCAACTTCAAATACAAAATTGAGAAACTGTAACAGGGGTTGGGCGCGCGTTTCCGGCGTGTCGTTCACCCAACTGTTACCCTCAACCTCAATGGAGCCTACCCATGAAACAAAAAATTCCCCCGGCCGTCGTCGCCCAATTCCGTGATTACTGCGAGGCGGCCGAAGCCGCCGCCGAGGACTTGGCCTTCACCATGGAGCACCTCGACACCACCGTCGCCGTTGACTACAGCTTGGCGTCGCTGCAAGCGTTGGACGCCATGATTTGGACCTTCCATCAACGCCGCAATTTCCCCGAGGAACTGTTCCCCTTTGAGGATTTCATCCACTTGGTGTCCCAGTACACCGGCAGTGCCGTCGTCCACCAAACCGGCGGCGCCTGGTCACAGGGCGACAAACGGCAAGGCTTCATGCCCTGCATCGACGGTTTCGGCAACAGCCCGGCCGAACGCGTCTTCCCGCCGCGTTTGGCCGAAATGCAAATGATCCGCCTCGCCAAAGGCAACCCCAGCCCGGTCTTCGCGCCCGCCTTGGCCGACGCCCTCGCCATCCACGCCAAAACAAAACCTTAGCCGGCACACGGCACACGGCACACGGCACACGGCACACGGCACACGGCACACGGCACACGGCACACGGCACACGGCACACGGCACACGGCACACGGCAAAGGGTAAAAAACAACACGAAAACAAATACACAACCCGTCGTTATTTTTGACGCTTCTTCGCCTTCAAAAACAAGAAAATAAACCACCGTCAGTGCAAAATGCTACAATACCTAAAATTTGCATTAAACATAGGTTACGAAATCGCGTTAGAAGGCCGCTTCTTATAATCGCGAACCTTATCAGCAGGCTTTTGACCTAAATTGAGCGATTCAAGTGGTTGAAATCGCGCAAAACATTGGACCAAAACGTGTTGAAAAAACACACCGGGGTTACACACGACGCGACCTGACAGCTACGGCAAGCATTATCACGGGACGTTGCAGCCCAGCAGGTTGTGCGATTTCATCGTTAAGAATCGCTCAGTATCAGGTGATACAGGAAACAACGTAGATGCTTAGTCCCAGTAAACATGCACACCCGGATCAAACGGTCATCTTTGTGGCGCTAACGATCCTCAAACGCCTCAAAGCGAAGCGACTGGAAGAGTTTTATCGACTGCAAGAACTCGCCAAAACTACGGTCAAAGGCGGAGAGACCCTCTTCGTTCCCGCACTTAGTTTTTTGTATTTACTCGGGCTCGTTGCTTATCATCGCAAAAACGATACCGTTGAGTATACAGGTCCGCAATCATGAGACTATCTCAGTTATATACCAACCAGCCACAGCGATTTGAGCCTATCTATTTTCAACCCGGGCTGAATGTGGTTTTGGCCGAAATCAACCTCCCTGAGAACAAATCTAAAGATACACACAACCTTGGCAAAACCACCCTTGGCCGAATACTAGATTTCTGTTTTCTCAAAAAAACCACAAAGGAGTTTTTCCTCAACAAAAACATTGAACTTTTTGAGGAGTTCATCTTTTTCTTGGAAATCGAGCTACCCGATAAACAATTCTTGACTATCGCCCGAGCGGCAAGAACCCAAAGCAAGGCGAGCTTTAAGAAGCATTCACGCCCACACCAAAACTATTTGTTCCTCGATAAAACCGATTGGGATTACTACCAGCTTTCCTTTGACCGTGCCCGGCAATTATTTGACGGTTTACTCAATTGGCGCGCCATTAAACCCTGGCCCTTCCGCAAAATCATTGGCTACCAACTGCGTGCCCAAGACGACTTCAACCTGAATTGGGCGATTCGGGCGGATGAAATCGCGCAAAATGTTGGTGCGAAACGTGTTGGAAAAAGCACAGGCGTACTGGCAAGTACGGCGAGCATTTTTACGAGACGTTGCAGTCCAACAGGTTGTGTGATTTCGCCGCCAAGAATCGCTCAATTCAGGTTGAAGAACGTCTTCCATCTGCACAAATTTGCGGGCAGACACGCTGACTGGAAACCGTTTTTGGCATTTCTGCTTGGATTTAACGCCCACCTGGTCGAAACCCATTACGAACTTGAAGAACAACAGAAAAAACTCAAAAAAGAAGAAGAAACCATTCGGAAGGAGTTGGGTGGTAGTCTTCAAGATGCAAGCGAAATCCACGGCATGCTTTCCATTAAAAAGGCCGATGCAAACAAAAAGCAGGAGCGCTTGGATCAGTTTGATTTTCACCTCAGCGACTTAACCCGAACGGAGCAACTTGTCGATGAAATAGATCAGGAAATTGCCAATCTGAATGAAGAACGCTACGTTCTCAAAATTAATCTGAATAAGATTAATCAATCGCTTGAGGACGATCAAATACTTTTCAACGTCAAAGACGCGACGCAACTCTTCAAACAAGCCGGTGTTTTGTTTCAGGGTCAAATAAAAAAAGATTTTCAGCAGCTCATCGATTTCAACCGGGCCATTACCGAAGAACGTCGCATCTATCTCAGCGAGGAACAACAGGAAATTCTGGCGCGGCTAGAAGAGATTGGCGGACAATTGGCACATCTCAACCAAGAGCGTTCACACACTTTGAGCTTTTTAAAAGACACCGATGCTTTTAACAAATTTCGCACCATTGCCAACGAACTCATCACACTCCGTGCCGACATCCAATTTTGGGAAAGACAAGCGGAGCTTTTAGAAACCCTCAAAAACTATCGAAAAAGGCTTCGTGACTTGGACGGACAGATAAAAGATGTACAGCGCGACATCGAGCAAGATATGGAAGACCAGAACGCCGATGAAACCAGTCTTTTTTCCAGGATTCGTTTGTTTGTAAATGAAATCGTCGAAGCCGTCATTTCACGCAATGCCCTACTCAAGGTCACCCAAAACACCTTGGGTCACCTGGAATTCAACATGGCGATTCTCGATCAGTCCGGCAAGGCCACCAGCGCGGATCTCGGCCACACCTACCGCAAATTATTGTGTGTCGCCTTCGACCTCGCCGTGTTGCGGGCTCATGGCCGAGCCGCCTTTCCTCAATTTGTGTTTCACGACGGTATTTTTGAATCGCTTGATGATCGCAAGAAAACCAACCTCCTCACTGTTTTGCGCGAGTATGTTGGAAAGGGCTTACAACCCATTATTACCCTCATCGATTCTGATCTGCCACCAAGCACCAAAAACAACCCTGTTTTTGAGGAAAACGAAATCATCGTTAAACTTCACGACCAAGGCGATGCCGGTCGCCTCTTCAAAATGGGTCCTTGGTGACAAAAAGTTCCGACTACCGAGAGAAAAATCAAACCACGGAGAACGCGGCGGAATTTAACCGGCCCAGACCGACGGCGGCAGAGAAAACCCACACCTGTGCCGCAATGTGACAGAGGCCTCCCCAAGGAAACCAGATCGGAGCACGGTATGTTGGTCGGTTTCGCTAGCGGTCTCGGCTTCGACGAGCGGGTAAAGAAAGCTTGACCCGGGCGACCAAGTCCGCCTTAGCAACCCATGGCAAAAAAGATGGAAACCCGGCGAGCAGGCTCAGCCCCGTATGACCAGTGCGCTCAACTTGAACTGGTACGACCGGGGCGTGCGTGGATTTGCAGCATGCCAAAGCTGTAGCGATAGCTGCCGGTGATTTCCAACGGATAGTAGCGCTGGATGGCACCGAAAAGCGGGGTGCCGCGACCCAAGGCAATCGGTGCGTAGGTGATGATGAAACGGTCGATGAGACCGGCATCGGCGGCTTGGCGCACCATGTCACCGCCATCGAGATAAACGTCCTTGTCGCCGGCGGCGGCCTTAGCGTCGGCGATCAGGGTTTCAATGGAACCGGCGACGGGCGTGACCGAGGCAGGCGCGTCGGCGTCGAGTTGGCGATGGGTCGCCAGGTGGATCGGTAAGTCACCGTAGTGCCAATCGCCGCCGAAGCCGCGCACCACGTCGTAGGTACGTCGCCCCATAAGCATGGCGCCAATGCCGGCGATAAAGGTTTCGTAGCCGACGGCCTCGGGGTCGGCCGGCGGTGTTTCCGGCGTGTCATTTTCGCCGTTTGGTAACCAGGATAAATCGTGTTCAGGACCGGCGATAAAACCATCGAGGGAACAGGCCAAGTAGACGTTTACGGAAGCGGTCGACATGGGAGGGATCTCCTTGTGGGAAGGGTTGGGTGGCGTGGGCTAAAGCGCAATCGGAGCAAGCACGATTGAAAAATCGCCGTTTTGCGCGGGCGTGCCGGCGGCGCCACGGGCGCTGGTCAGCGGGACAGCCAAGTCCCGAGGCAAATCATAAACTAAATCGAAGACCTCGATCGGCTGTTGTGGTGGTCCATCAAAAACCAGGGACAGGGCAACGCCTTCAGCAGGGGTCGACGCATAAGTGATCATGCGGTAACCGGTAAAAGGGCCGGGATTGTCAATCAGGCGAGGCTTGACCGGGGTGCCGTTGACAGTGACCTGACGAGGAACCAGATCGGGCGGCAACAACAGACCGACCACCGCGGTGCCGCGTTGAGAACGGACCTGGCCGGCGACATGAAAACCGCTCGCGCCGGCGTCGGAACGCGGCGTCGATTGCCAAAGAGGCGCCGCCAAGTCGGCGTCAGGTGCCTCGGCCACTACCGTGGTACCAATGCCCAGGAACGGCAAAGGCGGGGCCGTCTCGGTGGTCGGCTCGTCCAAGGCTTCAGTCACGACGTAAGGCAAAGGTGCCATGGTGCGATCAACCCACCACCACGCGTTGTCGGCGTGTTGCACGTAAGCGATGCTCATGGGTTGGGGACGCTCGGCATCGAACAACGGGAAAAAAAGCACGCTGTTCGCAGCGAAGGCAATGAGCCCGACCGCAGGGAGGAAACGCACGCGCGGAACCTGCGGCAAAAGCGGCCAGAAACAAAGAGAAACCGCGACCAATAAACAGGGGGCAATCAGGGCGGCCAGCGAACCGATGGCTTGGAACAGAAGCAGCACCAGCGGCAAGATCAAGGATAGGGCCAAAAGCGCGGGCAGCAACATGGCCGACCACGTAAGCCAATCGGGCACCGGCGGGGCATCGGCCGCACCCAAGCGCAAACACAGGGCGATGAAGGCGGCGATAAAAGCGGGCCATGTCTGCAGATAGGCGGCGTCGGGAAAAACAAAGGCCGTGATCAGGGCGATAAAGGACCACAGCAACCAAACCCCGTGAAAAGTGCAGCGCGTTTTACGATTAACGTGCCACATCATGGACCAAATCACGGCAAGCACGGCAACGAAAAACATCAGCGGTGCCAGATAAGCATAGGCGGTAATCGGGGTGCCGTTCCAGACCATCTGGGGAATGGCGATCAGAATCGCAATCGGCAACGAGGTCAGCACAGCCGCCAAACCCCAGACCACTGCTCGCAAGGTGGGTTCATCGCGACGCAGCCGCAGGTCACCAGCGGCCAAAGCGGCAAACACCAAAAAAGCGAGGAGGGCAGGCGCAAAACTAAGGGCACGCGGCCATTGAAGCAAAACCAGACCCAACCATGAAAACCATACGCGTGGGGAATCAGGCGACGATGGTGACAAATCGCGATCCGCCAGCGCCTCAATTAAAGCCAAGGCGGCATCGCCCTGGTGCTGCAGGCTGCGGGGATCGAGACGAGCCACCGTATCGTGCGGTGTGTGGTAGCCGGCAACCTCGTCGAGAAAGGCCAGGTTCACGGCAAGCACATCGTCATGCGCATGTTCCGCAAAGCTGGTCGTCGAAGGAAGTAAGGCATAGACGGAAGAAAACAAGGATCCGGCGACGGGTTTGGGCATTTCGGCCAGCAGCTCGCCAAGCACGGCACCCGAACCATTGGTTTCGAAGGCGAGCGACGCACCACCACTGCCGCGCGCTTCAAGGTTCACGAGGGCTTTGAGCGAGGCGGCACGCGCGTGGTCGGCGAAGGCTTTGGCACCCAACAAGCCGGCCTCTTCGCCGTCCTCCAGCAAAAATAACAGCGTGTTGCGTGGCGGCGCGGGCCGCTCGGCAAGAAGCCGGGCGATTTCGAGCACGGTCACGACGCCGGAACCGTCGTCGGCGGCGCCCGGTCCGGCGGGTACTGAATCATAGTGGGCGGCCAACATGACGGTGTCGGGACCGCCCTCAATCCAAGCGAGGATGTTGTCGACTTCGGCGCAAAAGCCGTCGTCATTGCAGACAACCCGCGTCTGGACCTCGGTGGCCAAACCAAGCTCTTCAAGGTGAAGGCGCAAACCATCGCGCAAGCGCCGGTTGGCAGGGCTACCAACAGGATGCGGCTCGGACGGCCACAGCCGGTTTAACAAACGCAAGGCCTGTTCGGCTGAATAACCGTCACCGTCGCCGCGTGGTGCGCGGCCCTGGGTGCTCCAATGGGCCGCCGCAAGCACCAGCAAAACAGCCAACCCAAGTAACCCGGCACGCAGGCTCACCACTTTTTTGTTCATTTCTTTAAATCCACCATTTCATGTATGTTACCAACAATCGCTTGGTGCCGAATCGGCATCTCGCGCGAACCAACGGTCATGGGCAAGCCACCTTTGGGAATTAAGGCGATCCGCATGATGCGGTCGATGCGCGTGCCGGCCGGTATCGCCAGACGGAACCGTTGCAAGACCATCGCCAGAACCACTTTCATTTCAACCGTGGCAAAGGCGGCTGCAATACAGCTATGCGCGCCGGCACCAAAGGGTAGATAGGCGTAAGGCGCCGGTTTCCCCTGTTCCCAACGACGCGGGTCGAAGCGCAAGGGATCGGCGAACAGATCGGGCATGCGGTGGGTAATGTACTGGCTGAAGAAAACGGCCGTCCCCTCTTCCAAGGCAAAGGGTCCCAACTCACAGGGTTCGGCAGTATGGCGCGAGCCCAAGAAGGCGGGCGGCAATAAGCGTAAGCTCTCTTTGATGACCCCGTCGAGCAAGGTCAATTTGGCGAGATCGGCATAGCTCGGTGCGGCACCGCCAAGCGCGGCGTCGAGTTCTTCCAACAAAGCGCCAAGCACCTCGGGGTGCTGGTCGAGTAACAGCAAGGTCCAGGTGAGCGCACTGGCACTGGTCTCCTGGCAGAAAATGGTGTAGGCCTCGCCGATGAGATCCTCTTCGCTGAGTGCCTCGCCGTCGGCGGTTCGCGCCGCGACCAAACAGGCCAAGGCGTCTTTTTGAACGCCTGGTTGAGCGCGTTTGCGTTCAATCTCTTCCACAATAAAGGCTTCAATGTCACCGGCGGTGTGTAGCGAACGCCACAAGGGCGTGCCCGGCCAGGCAAACGGAATCACCCAATTGAGCGGTGAAGCGGCCTGGGTTAACAAGCGGTCGACCATCACCCGCAAAGCTTCGATTTGTTCGAGCTTTTCCAAGCCAAACATGGTGCGCACGCCGATATCCAAGGTGATGCGGTGCATGTCTTTGGCGAGATCGCGCTGTTGGCCAGGTTTCCATTCAGCCAGTTCCCGCGCCACACAGGTCACCATGGTTTCCATATAGGCTTTGACGCGCTGAATGCTGAAGCCGTCGCGCATCAGCTCACGGTGGCGGCGATGGTCGGCGCCGTTGCGCGCCATCAAACCACCGCGCAAACGCGCCAGGGCCGAGCCTGGCGGTGCGGGAACATCGCGGAACGGGTCGGAAATGAAACGATCCGGTTGGCTTAAAATCGTTTCGTTCCATTCGGGGCCAAAGGCAAAGATATGTCGGGGTCGGCTGGGGTCCCATGCACAAATGTCGCCATACTGACGATGGAGGTGACACAGGTGGCCAATTGGATCACGCAACATACCGATGCCGCGAGCCCGCCAACCCAACAGAGGAAACGTACGCGGACCGGGGCCGAGTTCGCCGGCACGGGTTGCACCCACTGCCGGTTTGGTGGCGACGTGCTGCGCCGATTTCCCTGCGCTGCTCATCGTTTCAGCCCTAAGGTAACGCCGTCGGCGAAAGGCAACATGCTGAGAGAAATGCGCTCATCCTTGTGGAGACGCTTGTTCAAGTCGCGAATGACCACGGTGCCTGCTTCGTCAACGCTGGGATCAATGACCTCGCCGGCACGCAGCATGTTGTCCAAAATGATCACGCCGCCGGGACGCAGCAGTTCTAAAGCAGCTTCGTAGTAACCGACATAGCCGGTTTTATCGGCGTCGATGAACACCAGATCAACGGTGCCGGCCCAACCATCGGCTTTAAGTTGCGCCAGGGTGTCGTCGGCCGGCGCCAAACGCAGGTCGATACGGTCGGCCAAACCGGCTTCAGTCCAGTAACGGCGGGCAACGTCGGTCCATTCCTCACTCACATCGCAGGCGATCAGCTTGCCGTCGGCGGGCATGGCCTGGGCCATCCAAATGGTGCTGTAACCGGTAAAGGTGCCAACCTCGACGACGCGACGAGCGCCCAAAAGTTGTACCAAAAAGGCCATAAACTGCCCTTGTTCGGCGGGAATTTGCATTTCGGCCATGGGCATTTTGGCGGTTTCCTCGCGCAGGCGTGCCAACAGGTCGGATTCGCGCAGGGACACATCGAGGACATAATCAAATAAATCGTGGTTCATAATTAAACGATCAAGCATGGGAACTCCTTGTACAGTAAGGGAATCAAACGGGTTAGGACGGATCGGTGTTCTGCGAAAAGGGACAACCGCCGCCGGCATGGGCACGCGGTCGCCGGGTACGGCTGCGCTGAAAACGATCCAAACGTTCAATCGCCGATTCTTCGTTTTGTTTGCGGGAATCGGCCAACAGACTGGAACGTTCCTCGCCGCGAAAACGCGAGCAAACTAATTTGTGAACCTCGTAGGTCTCGTAGAAGGCCGCTTCGAAAGCATGGGCGCCTTCGATGACGGCCGGTCCGGCGTCGGCCAACTTCACGCGAACGCGCTTCATGATCGAGACCAACTGGGCGTGGTCGGTGGAAAGCAAACCGCTCAAGCCGGGCATCGCGACGGGCGGCATCATGGTCGGCACCACGACTTGTTCGTAAGCGGAAGCCGAGTAATCGGTGGCGTACCGGAAGGCGGTGGTGGAACCGTCCATAAGCGTGGTGGCCAGGGCCAAGCCGGAAACGGTCAGCGCTTCGTCGTCGTTGTCACACGCGTCGCTGATTTCGTTGAAGGCCATGATCAAACCCTGGATAAAGATCAGGAAAACATGGTGGCCGATCACCCAACGCCACAGGGCGTTTTCCTCGGGTGGCCGACGGTTTGGCTCGTCAATGACGGGTTCGCCGTCGGTGGGCCAATCCAAGCCGCAAACGTAACACAAAAGCGTGTCGAAACAGCGACGCAGGCGCCACCACGAGGGTTGGTCGAGGGTCATGCCGTGTTGCACTTGGTCTGCCAACATCGATTGGTAAGCCTGCAGCAGGCTGGTGACAAACACCACGGCGCGATCGCCCTCGACCCGTTGAATGCGGCAGTAGCGGTCGTGGAAGCGATGGTCGGCGACCTCGCCCTCGCTGTCTTCCACGGCACAAACCGAGACGGAATGGGTCAAAGCGGTGCGTGCTTTCTGCAACAGTTCGATTTGATAAGCAGCGGGCCGCTGTTCGGGTACGCGGCACAGATCACGCAAGGCGGGCATGGCCGATTCAGGTAAGCCGGCAAAGGATTGGCGCCCGGCGGGAACCTCACTGGGCTGAAGCATGTTCAGGAGCGGGATATGTTCGGTGGGAAGCATAAGCACCTCTATATCGATACGGTTTGTGGCGTGGCGACGGGCGGCAGGAAACCCAACTCGGCCAGGAAGCGCAAACAATCGTGGGTATAGCGCTCGTCAATGGGCGGGCACACCAAGCCGCTGCCCGCCAGGAATGCCAGGGTGTTGCGACACTCGATTTGGGCGTCGGAATCCGCCATGGCGTCGGGGTCAAAGGCAGACGGCGCATCGTCGTCGACGGAGGTCCGCTTGAAGTGCGGCACAAAGGGATACAAGGCGTTGTCGGGGTCGACTTCCAAAACGCGGGCGCGCGCCTCGCGACGGGTGACCACATCGAATTGGTAGCCAAAGGTTTTAAGCCAATCGTAGAGTGCCATGGTGCGCACCGGCTCGGTGTGCCAGAGGTGGAAGATTTTTCCCATGGCCGTCGATTGACGCGAGATGTGGGCGATGGCGCCGGCGGCGAAATCGACTGGGACCGCATCGAAATAACGTTTGTCTTCAGGCAAAATGCCCAGCTCCAAATACCCTTTCAAACCCACGAACAAGTAGTTGTTGGTTTGGGTGGCGCCGGTTTGCGTGTGACCCATGATCAAGCCTGGGCGGAACACGGTGACGGGGATGCCGCGCGCATCGGCGTCGCGAATCAGTTTCTCGGCGACCCACTTACTCAATCCGTACCCTTCCGGCGTTTGGACGGGATCGGTCAAGGCGGTGTGATCTTCGACGAACGGCCGCGCGACCTTGGCGCCCAGCAGCACATCGACGGTAGAAATGTAGTGGACGGCTTTGCGGCGCGTGGTGCAAGCCAACGCCAGAACGGCTTCAGTGCCGAGCACGTTGGGCGTGCGCAAGACCGAGTAGGGATAAATGAAGTTGACCAAGGCGGCACTGTGGTAGATGGCACCGATTTCGCCCGCCAAGCGCGCATAGGTCGCCTCTTCCAAGCCGAGTCGCGGTTTGCTGATATCGCCCTTAACCACGTGCAAACGGTCGTACTTCTCGGGACGCCAAATCAGGAACATGCGCAGCGTTTCCTCAAGACGTCGCCAAGCCGCTTCGTCGTCGGCGGCACGCACGACACAGGTCACGTGTTGGCCCGGTTCGTCCAGCAGGCGATCGACCAAGAAGGCCCCCAGGTAACCGGTGGCGCCGGTAACCAGAACGTGGTCGGGTTGGACAACCTCGGCCGCCGGCATGCCTTCCATTTGGACAGCGGGATCGAGACGCCCCTCTTGAGCCAAGGCTTCGGGGGTCCACTGCAGAGCCGAAGCCATGCCGCCCTGTTTGCGAAAGGCGGCCAAGCGCGAGGCGACTCCCGCCGGCGTCGGTTCTTCGAGAATTTCACCGACGTTGAGTTGGAGGTTGTAGGTATCCGAAAGGCGCGAAGCCAAACGCGTGGCCGACAAACTATCGCCACCGATTTCAAAAAACGGATCGTCCATACCAACGCGGTCGAGCGATAGAATTTTCTGGAAGGCTTCGACAACCTCGCGCTCCAAGCCGGAACGCGGCGCCACGTAGCGACGTTGGGGCGTAGCCGTGACGCGACGTCCCAACGCGGGCCGGTCAATTTTACCGCCGGGCGTGCGGGGCAAGGCCGGCAGTAGATTGATTTCATGGGGAATCATGTGTGCGGGCAAACGCTGCGCGAGCGCCTCGGCGACGGCGGTTTGCGTAGGCTCGCCACCGGGCACTTCCACCCAGGCCACCAGCCGCGCCCGCCCGCCGGCTTCCTGTTTGGCGAGGACGGCGGCGGTGGCAACACCTGGCAAACCGGCCAAGGTTGCTTCGATTTCGCCCAGCTCAATGCGGAAGCCGTTTACTTTGACTTGGTCGTCGACACGACCCAGGAAGGCCAGATCGCCGTCGGCACGCAGGCGACCTAAATCACCCGTACGGTAAAGGCGCGCCCCCGGCGTTTGACTAAAGGGATGCGGCACGAATCGGTCCGCCGTCAGCGCCGGACGGCCGGCATAGCCGTGGGCCAGTTGCGCGCCGCCAATGCAAATCTCACCCGCCATGCCGGCCGGAACGGCATTCAGCGAGGCGTCGAGGATTAGCAGGTCACAGTTGGGCAGAGCGCGGCCGATGCTCAACTGAGATGCCTCACCCACCGCTTGACCAAGCCGACAGGTGGCATCGATGGTCGCTTCAGTCGGTCCGTAAAGATTCACGATGTCGACGCCGAGCCGATCGGCAAACTGACGGGTCAGTTCCGGCGTAAGGGTTTCCCCGCCACTGAGCACGCAACGCAGGCTGTGGCAATCGGTTAAGCCCGGCTCCTCGATCAGGACACGGTGCAGTGAAGGCGCGGCACCGTAAACAGTGATTTGCCGGGCAACCATGTCGCGAACCAGCGCGGCGGCGTCAAAGGGTTTGGGAAGCGGCATCAACACAGTCGCGGCACCGGTCAACAACGGCCAAAAAACGGCCCAAACGGAAGGGTCGAAACTAAAAGAATACTGTTGCATGACGCGGTCTTCGGGAGTGAGGCGCCAGGTTTGTTGGCGCCAGTTCAGGTTGTTGAGCACCGCCCGATGCGGCACCACCACGCCCTTCGGCGTGCCGGTTGAACCCGAGGTGTAAATCAAATAGGCAGGCCGTTGGCTGTCAACCGCGGGCAGAGTGACGGTCTCACCGGCACCCGCCGCCGCTAATTCGATCACGGGCAACGCCGTCGTAACCGTTTCAAAGCGCGCGGTGGTGTCGCTGCTGCAAATCACCGCCGCCAAGCCGGCATCGGCAATCAAAAAGTGGAGACGTTCGGTGGGGTAGGCACCGTCGAGCGGTACGTAGGCGGCGCCAAGTGCCACGATCGCCAACATCGAAGCAATCGCCTCGTAGCGGTGATCCAAACAGAGACCGACGCGACCGCCCTCGCCGATACCACGCGCCTGCAAAGCAGCGGCAATCGCCAGCGCATCGGTGTGCAAGGTCGCGTAGCTGTAGCGTTCATCAGCGGCGATGACGGCAGTGAGATCGGGTGTTTTTGCGGCTTGCGCGGCAAAGGCCGAAAATAAGTCCTGGTCGGCGGCGGGAACGGCCGGGCCTTGCAGCGACGGCACGGTCACCATGGCTTTGGTCAGCGGCAAATCGAAAAGACGGCGCGCGTCACCGTCCCCCAAACGCTCGAGCAATACGACCAAGGCATCGAGCATGGCAAGCAAGGAGGCATCCGCGAATACCGCGCGATTGGCCACCAGCGCAACAACATCGCCATTGTGATCAGCCGTCACGGTTAAAGCCAAATCGACGGCCGCAATGGCAAGCGCCGACGAAACTCGGGTCAGAACCTCGGGACGCGGTCGCGTTTGGCTGTAACGGAAGCCGGCTTGAAACAGCGGTGGCCGGCGGGTATCGCTTTGTTCAAGCAGGCTGCCCGCCAGCATTTCGTAGGGCACCGCAAGCGCGGAGTCGGCGCCAAGGTCACGACGCACTAAATCGGCGAAGCGGTCCCCGGCCGTCAATGGCACACGCGAAATGGAAAGCACCGCCGTCGGGCCGAGGTAACGGCTGTCGGCGTCGGCGGGCGCCGTTTCGACACCCAAAATAAAATCATGTTGCCGTGCATAGCGACCCAACAACAGGCGCCAAGCATTTTGGAAAACCAAACGGCGCGGCACCTGAAGCGTCTCCGCCAGTTGGGTCACGGCGTCGGACAGCGCGGGCGCCAAGCGTCGGCTGAGGCGGCGGCCGCGGTAATCCGCTTCCTTGGGGAAGGGGGCATCGGTGGCGGGCGTCAAAACGGGGGCATCGGTAGCCTCGCGGGTGGTCTCAGCCAGCGCTTCGCGACCCTGTTCGCTGTCGAGCACTTGTTGCTGTGCCACCAAAAAGGCACTGTAGGAAACCGGTTCGGTCGCAACTTCACCACGGTGTAGCGCTTCGGCCAAAGCTTCAAAGAGGCGGTCAATACTGTGGTTATCGGCCACCATACTGTGGGCGACAACCACCAACAACGGCGCCTGTTTGCCGTCTTCGAGCAGCAAAGCCCGCAGCGGCGTGCCCGCACTCAAATCAAAGGGTTCGCGCAAAAAGGATTCTACGCGGGCCGTGTCGGCGGCGCTGCGAGCGTCGGGTACCTGCGCCGTTTCGAATCGCGGTGCGGCATTGCCTGGCACACGTAGCGCCCGACCTGCGACGTCGAGGAAACGCGCTGTCAAAATATCTTGCGTGCCGACCAACGCCGTCAACAAGGTCCGCACCTGGTCGGCGGCGGGCCGGCTGTCCAGCACGGCGGCACCGGCCACATGGGTCGGGATGGCGGGGTTAAGCCGGCGCAGCGTCCACAGGCGCCGTTGCGCCGGCGACAGATTGGTGCGGGTCTCGGTCCCGTCCAAGCGTTGGGCGAGCCGGGCGCGAAGTTGCTGAGCTGGGTCGCGTGTTTCCATGGCGAAAGGTCTCCTCTATTCTCTCCGGCTGAGCCGGTTACAGGTTAAGCATTGGGTCGTTGAGCAACGCGGCGATTTGCGCGTCACTCAACTGTTCCAGCGATTGCTGGAGGCGTTGGCCTTCATCGACCTGGACACGATGGACAATCGCCAATTCACCATCCACGACGGCGGCCAAGCCGCGCACCGTGGGATGCTGCAAGACGAGTTGCACACTGGGTTTCACATGAAGCCGGGCTTCTAAAGCCGTAATCATGGCGGCACAAGACACCGAATCACCGCCAATCTCGAAGAAGTCGTCGTCGGCGCCAACCTGAGCCACGCCCAAAAGCTCGCCCCACAAACCGGCAATCGCTGTTTCCGTTTCGGTTTGCGGCGGGGTGTAGCTAGGTTGGGCCACCAAAGATTGGCTTTGCGGCAGAGCACGATAGTCGACCTTGCCGTTGACCAAACGCGGTACGGCGTCGAGGAAGGTATAGGCCACGGGCACCATATAGGCCGGAAGTTCGGCGGCCAAGGCGTGGCGCAGGTTTTCAATGAGGGTTTGCGGCTCTTGTGCGGCCCCCGCCGAAGTGCGTACCACGTGCGCGGTCAACCGCCCGTGGCGACCGGGTTGGTCAACAACCACCACGGCTTCGGCAACACCGGCATGCCGCGAAAGGGCGTGTTCGATTTCGCCAGGCTCAATGCGATAGCCGCGCAGTTTAATTTGGCGATCTAGCCGACCCAAGTACGCCAAGCGGCCGTCGGCCAAACGGCGCACGAGGTCGCCGGTGCGGTATAGACGGCTGCCTTCACCACCGTAGGGGTTTTCAATAAATTGTTGCGCGGTCAGTGCCTCGCGTTGCCAATAACCGCGCGCCAGTCCGATCCCGCCAATCACCAATTCACCCACCCCACCGACGGGCACCAGGTGACCGCGACGATCAAGAACAAGCAAGCTACGTCCAGGCAAGGCGCGGCCGATGGTCATCGGTTCACCGGCGGTGACGGTGTCGACACTGCTCCAAATCGCCGCTTCAGTGGGACCGTAAAGATTGAGGGTGCGTGCTTGCGCAGCCAAAGCCGCGCCCAAGTCGGCGGGCAGCGCTTCGCCACCGCAGAGAATGGTAAAGCCTTCGGGCGCCGTCCAACCTTGCGCCGTAAGCAAACGCCAAGTCGCCGGTGTCGCCTGCATCATCGTCGCGTCAATGAGCCGTTCGGCCAGGAGTTCGCCGTCGGCCGCCGTCTCGGGTGCAACCAGCACAACGCGGGCGCCAACCAGCAGCGGCATGAACAGTTCCACCGCTGCGATGTCGAAAGACACCGTCGTCACCGCCGCCAAAGTATCACCGCCGCCAATCCCGCTAACCGAGATCATGGCTTCCATCAGTTGCGCCAAAGCCGCGTGTTCGATGACCACGCCTTTGGGTTTGCCGGTCGAACCAGAAGTGAAGATGATGTAAGCGGTGTCGCTCGGCGCCGGCGCGGGCAAGGACGCCGCATCGACAGTGGTCGCGACGGCGTCGGCGGGCGTCACCACATGGTCGAGAAGTTCACGCCAGGCCGGTGCCGTCTCTGCATCGGTAATCACGCAAGCCGCGCCCACTTCACGCACAATGTCGGCGTTGCGCGCGAAAGGATGACGTGGATCGAGCGGTACATAAGCCAGACCCGCTTGTAAGGTCGCCAGGAGCGCCACCACGAGATCGGTCGTGCGCGGCAACACCACCGCAACCGGCTGTTCGGCCGCGAAACCACGTTGCACAAGCGCGGCAGCTAAGCCGTCGACCGCTTTCTGGAGCGCCGCGTAGGTCAAAACCGTTGTGCCGTCACTCAACGCGACCTGGTCCGGTGTCGCCAGTGCTTGCTGACGGAATCGTTGGGGTACCAACTGTTGCGGATGAGCGTTATCGGCCGCCGCGACCATCGCCGCAAGGTCGGCGCGTTCGTCGTCGCACCACAAATCGTCGGCTGCGAGCAGGCCGTTTGGTTCGGCCAACAAACGCGCCAAACCCTGCAGGTAACGGGCGGCCACTTGATCGGCGGCCAAGGGACAAGCGTGAGGATCGACCAAAACCCGCAAACTGAGCCGGTCGCCGTTCGGCTCGCGATGCACACTCACGGTTAGCGGCAATTCGTTTTGTTCGAGCACATCAAACGACGAAAGCTCGGGTTGCCGGCGCTCGTCGCCACCCCCCTGCCCCTGCAGGTCGGTATAGTAAAAGAAGTTGTCACAAATTTTGGCACCTTGCGCGTCACGCACCATTTGCGCCGTTGGGTAACGGCGGTGTGGTTGCAGGTCACGTAAGGATGTGTCCACAGCAGTCACCAAGGAACGCCACGAAGTAGTGCTTACCGACACCGGCACCGGCAAGGTGTTGAGGAACATGCCCAAGGCCTCGCCGGCACCGGCGGTTTCGGGACGCACTTGGCTGACCCAGCCGCTGACCACGGTTTCGCGGTCGGCCATGGCCGCCACCACTCGTGCATGAACCGCAAGCAACAGGCTCGACAAACCCACTTGCCACTCGCCGGCGAGCTTGCCCAAAGCCGCAAAGGCATCCGTCGGCAACATACGCCGGCAGGCGGGAACGACTTCGCCCGAAACGTTTGGTTGCTCACCCCACAGCGTTTCGCCGGCGTTGCGCGATACCTGAGTCGCCCAATAGTCGCGTTGCCGCGTATCGGCGAGGGCGGCGCGCTCAGCATTAATTTGTTGTGCCAATAGAGAACGGTCGTTGACCGGCGCTAGCACGTTCGGCGCACCGCTGAGACGCGCACGGTAGCACTGCAGCAGTTCGCGCAACATCAAAGCCACACTCCAACCGTCGAGGACGGCGTGGTGGAAACAAAAAGTAAGCTGGAGTTGCGCATCGTCGCGACGGTGAACGTGGAGGCGTAACAGCGGGGGCCGGGTCACATCAAAAGGACGAAAACGTTCCTGTTCCAGCCACGCCGCCAAGGTTTCCTCCTGCGCCGTCGGGGACAATGCGCGTAAATCATGGAACCCAACCGGCAAGCTCGCCTGCCGATGGACCAATTGCAGCGGTTCCGAAATCCCGGTTGAGGCAAAGGCCAGACGCAGCGCGGGTCGCCGGGCCACAACCGCATCAACCGCCGCCTGAATCCCTTCCGCGTCGAACGGAAGCGCCAGGGACATCGTCAGCACCTGGTGGTAAGTGGCGCTGTTGGGCGTTTTCATGCTGTGGAACAACATGCCGGCTTGCAACATGGCAACGGGAAATGCGTCTTCCAAAGCGGGCGCCTCAGATTGGACCCAATCGCGATCAGCCTCCGCGAGTAACGCAAAAGGCTCAATCGTTTGTGGTTGCGCGACCACTTCCGTGGTTTCCGCCAAACGCGCCACACTGGGTTTTTGAAAAACGTCTTGAACGCGCAAAGCAAACCCGGCCAGACGCGCTTTTTCAACAATGTGCAGGGCGCGAATCGAATCACCACCCAACGCAAAGAAGTCGTCGTTACGGCCAACGCGATCCAAACCAAGCGCGTTTTGCCAAATATCGGCCAGCGTTTGCTCGCGTTCATTCCGCGGCTTGGCAAAGTCTTCGGTCATGGTCGGCCGCATACTGTCCGGCATCGGCAGATTCTTTTTGTCGATTTTCCCGTTCGGTGAACGCGGCATTTCGTCCAAAATCACGATGCTTGAAGGAATCGCGGCGGCGGGCAGGACCGAACCGAGAAAGGTCTTCAAAGCATCGACGGCAACCACCGCATCCGCTTTCGGCACCAAATGCGCCATCAGGAATTTCTCCGCATCCGTCCCTTCACTAGCACTAACAACGGCTTCCTTTACAGCCGGATAAGCAAGAAGCGCGGCAACCACTTCACCTGGTTCAATGCGGTGCCCGCGAATTTTAAGTTGGTCGTCGCGGCGGCCACAGAACTCCAGCGACCCGTCCCAGCGCAGGCGCACCACGTCGCCGGTTCGGTAGAGACGCGCGCCGACGGCACCGCTGACCCCGTCGGGAACAAAGGCGTTCGCGGTCAAATCCGGGCGATCGGCATAACCGCGCGCCAAACCCAAACCGCCGATACACAACTCGCCGTAGCAGCCAACCGGTACCGGCTGTAAGCGTGAATCGAGAATGTGCAGACTGGTGTGATCGATCGGGTGGCCCAAGGACAGATCCTGTGCATGAGCCGGACGCCGGCCTGCCGACCAGACCGTCGTTTCCGTAGGCCCGTACATCTGCCAGATGGTGGGGTGACGTCGAATCAAAGTTTCGGCCAAATCAGGTGGCATCGCTTCGCCGCCAAAGCGCACATCGATGGCGGCGTCAATGCCGCCGCTGTTTTCGAGCAAGCGCCAGGTCGTCGGCGTCGCCTGTAGGATCGTCGTGCCGTTGCGGAGCAATGCCGCCTGTAGGCGTTCGATATCGACAATCTCTTCGTGGCGCAACATCGCCAAGGTGGCCCCACCGTAAAGCGGTGGGAACATCTCACCGACGGAGGCATCGAAAGACAGGCTCGAAAGCGACGATTGGACGTCACAGGGTCGAATCCCCGGTGAAGCCACCATCGCAGCCGCCAGGTTGGCCAGTGCCCGATGCGGGATTTGCACCCCTTTCGGCGTGCCGGTCGAGCCCGAAGTGTAAATGGTATAAGCCGTGTTTTCAGGGTCTAACTGAATCGTCGGTGCCTGTTGCGACGCAGCGCTAATCAGCGCCTCGTCGCGGTCCACCAACACCGTCGGCACGCCGCCGCAGGGAACCTTGTCAACCAAATCGGCGCTGGTCACCATCAAGGCCATAGCGCTATTGTCGACAACTGCTTGCAAGCGTTTAAGTGGGTAGCGCGGATCCAACGGCAAGTAAGAAGCACCCGCTTTGAGAATACCGAAAATGGCGACAACCGCCTCGATCGAACGTTCGAGGCACAAGCCAATGCGCATTTCCGGCGCGGCCCCCAACGACAGAAGGTGCTGTGCCAATTGATTGGCGCGGCAATCCAATGCCGCGTAGGTAAGCTGGTGCTCCCCGCAGCGCAAGGCCGGCGCGTCCGGCGTTTGTTGCGCCCAATGCTGCAATTGCTGATGGACCAAAGGTGCCTGGCTGCGATCGCGGGGCCCAAAACACCATTGTTGTAAGCGTGTTTGGTCGGCCGCCAGTAAGATTGAAAGCGCGCGGGTCGGCTGTTCCGTGTCGGCAAGCATCGCCTGCAAAAGCTGAACATAACGTGCGGCGATCAAACCCACCGTGTGTTTCTCGAAAAGATCGGTCGCAAAGGCAATCCGACCGGAAATTGCGCTGCGGTCGGCAAGGTGCAGTTCTAAATCGGCCAAAGCCGTACGTGCGCCGCGTTCGACGCGCGTCAAAGCCAAACCGCCGATTTGGCGATTGGGTGCTTCTGGTTGCATGACGAAAAGCGCTTGGAAAACCGGGTTGCGCGAAAGGTCACGGGTGGCTTCAACCGCCGCCACGACCTGCTCGAAGGGCACGCCGTGGTGCTGTTGCGCACCGCGACAAACGGCCGCCACGTTGCGCAGCAAGTCGCCCACGCTGCCATCCTGCTGCAAACGCGTGCGCAGGGCAATTAAGTTGGTGAAGTTGCCGATCATGTCGTGGGTCGCGACCTGATCGCGGTTGACAACGCCGGTGCCGACAACAATGTCGTTGCGCTGCGAGAGTTTGGCCAGCAACAGTTGCCACGCGGCAAGAAGCACCATAAACGGCGTCACTCCGTGGGCACGGGCGACGTCGCGCAACTGTTGCGAGGTCGCCCCATCCAATTGGAGCGGCACCCAATCGCCGCGCGTACTGATCACGGCGGGACGCGGCAAATCGGTGGGCACTTCCAGCGGGGTGATGTCCGCCAGGGTTTGAACCCACCACTGCAATCCGGCCCGTTGTTGTTCGGCCCGCACCAAATCGCGGTCGGCTGCAGCCGACCAGCGCGCAAAATCGCTGAACTGAGGCGCCGCTTGCCGGGGGGGCGGCACCGCTAAGCCACGATGAACGTCGTACCACACCGCCATTTCCTCAAACGCCAGGTCGAGCGAGAAACCATCGGCAACCAAGTGGTGCGTGGCAATCGCCAACACATCGCTTTCGGGCAAACGCAGCAACAGACAACGCAGTAACACTTCCCCGCTCAAATCGAATGGGGCCGCGACAACGCGGTCAACTTCAGCCATCGCCAACGCGCGGGCTTCGGCGCCGGCGGCGCGAAAATCGCGAACCGTCACGGTCGGCGGCTCGCGGTCGAACACGCGCATGACATAGTCACCGTCGTGGGCGGTCACATTGGCACGCAAAGCGTCGTGGCGTCGGTAAAGCGCATTGACAGCGGCTTGCAGCGCGCCTTCTTCAAGCCGACCGGCAACTTCGCCGCAATAGACGGAATTGAACATGGCCGTGCCCGGTGTCATTTGTTCTAAGAACCAAACCCGTTGCTGAACCGGCGTCAACGGCGCATCGCCCGCCTCAGGCAAGCGCGCGGCGAAGCAGGGTGCCGCCGGGGCACGTTCGGCTTTGGCGCGCACCAACTCACAGGTGGCCGCCAGCTCGGCCAGGGTACTGCCTTCCCAAAGTGCCGCCAGCGGGATTTCACACTGCAAGGCCTTGCTCAATGCCGCTGTTAACTGAACGGCCTGCAATGAGTTACCGCCCAGGGCAAAGAAGTCGTCATTGCGGTAGGCCTGTTGAATCGGCAACAGCTCAGCCCAGACCGTCGCGACGATCTGTTCCGTCGCGGTGCGTGGCACAGCGCCGCCGGGATCGGATTCATCAAGCGGCATGGCCAGTAACGCCAAACGGTCGACTTTGCCGCTCGCCAACAACGGCAAAGCGTCGTGGAACTGAATCTTGGCCGGAACCATGTAACGCGGCAAGTGATCGCCGGCAAAAGCGCGCAAGGCGGTTGCCAATGCGGGCGTCGCCGGCTGGGAAGACGCCAAAACACAGTGAGCCGCCAAGAAATGAGACTGTTGGTCACCACCGCGCCGCTCCACGACGGCGTGATGCACGGCTGGATGGCCGCACAAAACGGCTTCGATTTCGCCTGGCTCAATGCGGAAGCCGCGCACCTTGATTTGACGATCCATGCGACCCAAGTATTCGAGATCACCGTTCTCGCGGCGGCGCACCAAATCGCCGGTACGATAAAGGCGTGCGCCGGCCGGTCCAAACGGACAGGGCAAAAAGCGTTCGGCAGTTAGGTCGGCACGGCCGACGTAACCACGCGTCACGCCGGCGCCGGCGACGTACAGCTCACCCGGCGTGCCGGTCGGACAAGGACGCATGGCCGCGTCCAGCACGTAACAGCGCCCATTCGGCAAACTCTGCCCAATGGTGATATCCGCGTCGGTCAACCGCGCACCCGCCGCGTAAACGGTGATTTCGGTGGGGCCGTAAAGATTCCAAACTTCGGCGCCGCTTTCAAGTAAACGCGTGACCATGTCACTGTCGGCCGCTTCGCCGCCGGTCATGGCAATGAGCCGACCGCTGTGCGTAAAGCCTTGTGCCAACAACATTTTCCAAGTAGCCGGCGTCGCTTGGAACATGTCGCTATTCGCAACCAGCGCCGACAAACGTTCAGCGTCACCGACCTCGCGTTGGTCGGCAATAGTGACGCTGCCACCCAACATCAGCGGTAGGAATAATTCGACCAGAGACATATCGAAGGAAAGCGTCGTGACCGCCGCCAAACGCGGCGCCGACGGCGGGCTCATCATCTGTTTGAGCGAGGTCAACAAATGGTAAGCGTTGCCGTGCGAGACGACTACGCCTTTGGGCCTGCCGGTCGAACCCGAAGTAAATAGAATGTAGGCGGCGTGATCGGCAGCCGTCGCGACGACCGGAGCACTGCTCGGGGCCGAAGTCACAACGGCCGGTGTCGCGCGCAAATCCACCAGCTCACCCAAATCAAGACACCACGCCGGAACAGTTTCGGCGGCGACCACCAAACACCGACAACCCGCACCGGCATAAACCGCGCGCAGGCGTTGTTCGGGGTGACCGAGATCCAACGGCACGTAGACGCCGCCGGCCTTGAGCACACCCAGAACCGCGACCATCATGTCGCAGGAACGGGCGACGTACAAACCAACCGACGTCTCGGGACCAACACCGCGTGCTTGCAGTACGTGCGCCAATTGATTGGCACGCGCGTCCAGCTCGGCATAGGTCGTGCTTGTCGCGCCTTGTCGCAGCGCTACGGCATTCGGCGTTCGGCGCGCCTGATCTTCGAATAAGTGGTGCAGCAGGCCTGTTGCTTGCGGCAATCGCGCCGTAGTGGGCGCAAACAGGGCCTGCTCGACTTTGGCCAAGGCACGGTCAGCCAACAGCCCGATTGGGGCGTCGACCTCGGCATTAATTGCCGCCAACAAGTGCTTGTAAAAAGACGCCATTCGCGCCACGACGGGCGCCGACACGGCCGCTTGGCGGAACTCAATCGTCCCCGCCAATCCGCCCGCGCAGGGCGTCAACAACAGCATGAAATCAAACTGACAATGCCGGCGCGGCAAGCTGAACGGCGCCCAAACAGTGCCGTCCAAATCGATCTGTCCCTCGGCATGTTCGCTGAGCAACGCACCCATGGGCGATGCTTTCCCCAGCGCCGTTTGTTGCAATCCAAACACCAAATTAAACACCGGATTGGCACTCGCGTCGCGGTCTCGCGCCAATCCTTCGATCATCTCGGCAAAGGGATAATCGCTGTGTTCCATAATCTGCAACCAGCGCCGCCACATGCTTTGCAGGGTCTCACCAAAGCCTTGGCCGGCATCGAGTTCGCCAATGACCGGCACCAAGTTTACGGCCGGACCGACCGTCCGCACCCAACGGGACGAACTGCGCCGCGAGACCGGGCAACCCACCGCGAAGCGCGCTTGACCGGTGAAACGCTGGAGCATCACTTGATAGGCCGTCAACAACACCGCGTAGGGTGTCACACCCGCCGACGTCGCGGTGCGGTTGACCTCCGCCACCAATGACTCATCCAGATAGAGCTGGTGCGAACCGCCTTGCGCCGTAGCCGTCGCGGCATTGCTGCACGGCAACACCGGTTTTTCGGGCAAGTCACGCAATTCCTTCTGCCAAAACCGACGGTGGCGGTGACCGCGTTCACTCGCGACCAAGGCCCGTTCCCATGCCGCAAAGGTCGGAAAAGCCCGCGACGGCGTCGTTGCCGTCACCGTCTCGGTCAACATCTGCAGCAATTCGTCCAGAATCACCACCATCGACCACAGGTCGGCGACAATGTGATGGGCCACTGTTAGTAAAACAGCCTCATCGGCGCGTAACGGGATTAACACAAAGCGCAGCAATGGGCCTTGAGTCATGTCAAACGGCGCTTCCACCAACGCTTGTAACTGGTCCGTCAACGCTTCCGGTGTCGTCCCCAACGCTGTTTCTTGACGGAAAATCGCAGCCCCCTGCGCGTGAACCTGCTGGTACGGCGCGCCGTCTTCGTCATGAAACGTGGTTCGCAGAGCCGGGTGCCGGGCCACCAACGCGGAACAGGCCTGTTCTAAAGCCGTCCCATCTACGCGACCCGTGATGCAGACCGCGCGCGCGATGTGCGATTGCGAGCCCTGCGCTTCGAGGTTGCTCAAAAACCACAACGCCGCTTGCGTCGTCGACAACGGATAACGGCCCGGTGCGAGATAAGGCGCCACCTCATCATCCGCCGACGCGGCCACGCCTGCCGCCATAATGCAGCCGGCCACATCCGCGACACTGCCTTCCAGCAAAGTCTCGATCGGCACACTCACACCCAGATCGTCTTCAATCGTTCCTTTTGCCGCCGAAGCCGCCATCGAATCCATGCCCAGCTCGCCCAAACGCAAGTCATCGGCGGAAGCAGGCAACGCCCGTCCTGTCAAACGACTCAAACCCCGGCGTAGATAGTCCCGAATGGTTTCCGCTTGGGCTGCTTCCGACAATTGCGGCAGCGCCGCAACATCCACGTCGCCGGCCGCCCAAATGGCGCCGGAAGCGGAAATCTCGGCCAGAACCGGCAGCGTCTCGTCGCGATAGGCCTGACGACAAGCCTGGCGGCGCACCTTGCCGCTCGGCGTTTTGGGCAAGTCGCCCGCTTTGATAAAAACCACCGATGCCGGCGATAACCCGGTCGCGGCCGTCATCGCCGCGCGCACCTTGGCCGCCATCGCAAAATAATCCGCTTGAGGCGCGCGACGCGCCACTTCCAAAACCGCGACCACGGATTCACCGCCGTCGCCTTCGACCGGCACCGAAAATACGGCACAACCCCCCCACAACAGCAGCGGGTGGCAATCCTGCACCGCGTGTTCCATGTCGGCGGGGTAATAATTGCGGCCGCGCACAATGATGAGATCCTTGCAGCGGCCGGTAATGAACAGCTCACCTTGATCGAGGAAACCGAGATCCCCGGTGCGCATGAAGGCCTGCTCGCCAAACCCGTCCAGGCGCGCGTCAAACGTGGTGTCGCTGAGTGTCGGATCCTGGCGATAACCCCGCGCAACACCCGGTCCCGCCACCCAAATCTCGCCAACCTCGCCGTCGGCACAAGGTGCAGACGTTTCCGAGGCCACAATCACCACCTCGGAGCCCGGCAAAACCTTACCGCAACCAACCACGGCCCGCCCGTCATCCGCCGGACGCACCCGACCGGCGCGCAAGCTCTCAGCGTCAAAACGACGAATCGCGGCCACTTCGCGTTGCGCTTTGCAGCTCACCATCAACGTCGCCTCGGCCAAACCATAAGCCGGCACAAAAGCATGCGATGAAAAACCGCTGTCGGCGAATGCGTCGCAAAAACGGGTCACAGTATCCGCTTGAATCGGCTCGGCCCCACAAATGGCGACGCGCCAGCGTGATAAATCAAGCGCGGCGCGTTGGGCGGGGGTTGTGCGCCGCACACTCAAATCATAAGCAAAGTTGGGTGCGGCACAACAGGTGGCGCCGAGATCGGCCATCGCCTCCAACCACAGCAGCGGCTTGGTCATGCAGCGGTAAGGCGACATCAACGTCACCGGAAAACCCGTGTAGAACGGCTGTAAAATGCCACCAATCAAACCCATGTCATGATACGGCGGAAGCCAACTAAAACCGACTTCGTTACGGGTAAAACCCAAGGCTTGTTCCGTTGCGGCCAAGGTGTAACAAAGATTGCGGTGGGTAATTTGGGCCGCACGCGGGCGCGCGGTTGAGCCCGAGGTGTATTGCAACAGCACCAAGTCGTCGGGGTCCATTTGCTCGGGACGCCGGTAATCCGCCGCATCGCCCTTCAATTCGGCGGGCGTCGCCATCGGGACGCCGCCCAGAGCATCGGCCTTTTCGCCGCGCTGACGGTCTCTTTCCGCCGCGTCAATTAAGGCCAAGCCAGGTTCCGCACTTTCAATCAACGCCTGAATGCGATCGCTGTAACGGCCACCGATCCGGGGATAACAGGGCACCGCCACGGCACCCGCCGCCAAACAACCAAAAAAAGAAACGACATAATCTAAACCGGTGGGAAACAACAACAACACATTGCGCCCGCTCAAGCCTCGCGCTTGCAATCCCGCCGCCAATTGCAGCGCACGCTCGTGAACCTCGGCCCAGGTCAACCGGGTCACCTGATCGCGGCGCGTCATGAAGGCATAAGCCTCGGCCTCGGGCTGCTCATGGGCACGGGCGAAAAAGACGTCCAGTAAATGGCGGTCGGGTGACACCAGCGTGCCGCCGTCTCCAATGGCCAAACTCGGTTTTCTCAGGCGCATGTTGTGCAAATTCATAAGGACCCACTCTCTTTTAACCAGGGCGGCGTTATGCCGCGGTCGCTTCCTCGCGGCACGGTTTGTCGGCGATCGCGATGATGTAATCAAGCCCTTCGTAAAGCGCCGGATTGCCCCGACCCGAAAGAAACCAGCGGCTAAACCAACCGAGTTTCGAGGCCGGATCGGCCGTCATTTTGGCGATGTGGGCGCAATAGGGCACACAGACTTGTTCACGCATTGATGTCACCGAAACACCGGTGAACCCGGCGGCTTCCAGTTTGACCTTGTATTCGGCCAGGGTGACTTGGTTGTGTTCGGGCGAAACTTGGTTCAAGGCATGGCCACGCTTCTCACGCGGGATCAAATCGGTCAATACCAACCGGCCGCCCGGCTGTAGGACACGCAACGCCTCGCGGAAAAAAGTATCGCGGCAGCTAAATTGAAACGCCGCTTCGATGGAGACCACCTTATCGAAGGTCTCAGCGGGGAAGCGGAGGTCGGTCGCCGAACCCAAATGAAGCGCGACGCCTTCCACCGCTCGGATGCGCCGGCGCGCAATTTTGATGTGGTACGGTGAAATATCCACACCGACGATGCGCGCCGGCCCAACGGTCTCCATCCAATACAGTTCCTGGTCGCCAAAACCAAAACCCACATCCAGGATGTGGTCGGTTTTGGCGAACGCACCTGCTACCGCGACCTGATCCGCCAGCTCACAGCAAGCCGTGTCGAGCGACTCGGCGCCGTTCTCCCAATACCCCATGTTCATGAAACGTCTCGTTTCTAAGAAATAGTTACGTCTCGCGAGTAGGCTGTATTGAAGACCGACGAAGAAGTCGTGTAACTTGTGCTTCCAAGAACGCATTGAATTGATTCCTTACTCGCCTGCTACTGCTTTGGCAGCGGCTTTAACAGACGCCATTTGTGCTTCGTCCTGCTCAGGAACGTAGCTGGTGCTGTAAACGATCTGCCAAGAACCAGCTTTGTTCGCCCATACGGTGCTCACGTAGTTGGTGGCAGGCAAGGTTTTGCCGTCTTTAACAGCTTCAGTAACTGCTTTCATGTGCAGGATGGCAACGTCGTCAGTGATGGAAACCACTTTGAAGTCGCTCAATTTAACTTCGCCGTAAGCAACGTCTTTACGGAAGTTGATGCCTTCGTCACGCGTGTACAGGCGGCCACCTTCAGCAACCAACGCTTCTTCAGCGATGATTTCTTTGATGGTGTCAACGTCTGCCATCATGAACGCTTCACAAGCGGCCTTTTCACGAGCCGTCAAGGTTTGCAACAAGCTTTCAGCAGAGAAAGCCAAAGGGCTCGCGAAGAGAGCCAAAGCACCAGCAGTAGTCAGAGCTTTTTTGATATTCATCTCGAAATTCTCCTTATTGAATTTGGATGGTGTGCCCCAAATAAAACGCCGTGTCACCCGTGGCACGAACGCGCCGTCTTCCTTAGGGCAATAGTTTTTCTAACAAGGCTATATATCCCAACCAAGCAGAACCCCGAAAAACCCTTGAGCCTTTGAACGTCCAGATAAACCCCAAAAAAACAACTACATGCTTTTTTCTGTATTTACCTAAAAAATTTAAAGACAGCGATTTCCGTGCCCGCCAAGTCGGCGTCACCTTGTCGTTGTTGTTCCCAATCCAGCCTCGACCATCGATTACAGCGGTTGCCCGACGGAAACCGTGGGAAAGGTAAGCACCCTTCGAACGAGGCCTTCATGAGAAACGGAACGTGCCTCCTGCAAACCGCCTTTTCCGGTACACAACAAAATGTCGCTACCTAAAAAACTATTTACAGGATTGGGTAGGTAATCTGCGTGTCCTAATTCGATGGTATGGCGCAGACTAAAATTCCCTTAAAACTTCAGCCTACCATCAACCACAGAAGCACTCGTTTTATATAAAAACTAAGCACAATTTAAGACACAACAGACAACCAAAAAGAACGCATTTATAGCAAGGCATACCAAAAGCATAATACTTTTAGTTAATAACCAAACCACAAACATACCGCCATCGAATCGCATCCCTAGCCACATAAATGTCGCCACGAACCAAAGACGGCGCGCCTTTTTAGGTTATTCCTAATAACAATCACAAACCACGGCTTGGATGGTTCCATCACCGCTCTATGTTGTTTTTATTTTTGTTATGAACCTGGTTTCACCGGTGCGACAGCATAGCTGTATCGGACAACGGTATTGTTTTCATCTTTGTCAGTTTCCACCGTGTAGGCGTACTTGCCCTGAAACACCATCCGGGGTCGCAAATCTTGGGTCAAAAAGGCCCAATTATCCAGCTTGGTTTGCCCAAGAAAATGGCCCTTTGGATCAAAAATATCCGCTGTTTGCGATCCGTTCTCCAAATCGACGTTGTGGATCACCAGTAAATGCCCGGAAGGCATTGGAAACAAACCCTGGATTGGGTTTTTCGCGGCCGGAAGTTCAGCGTTTTGAATCACCCGCTCTTCGAAATTATGCCCAATCACCTGCGCCAAATTCGGCGCCTGGCGGTAGGTATTGACCAACCGTTCCGCCGCGGCACGGGTCTCTTCCGCCCGGCGATAAATCGGTTCAAATTTGCGCGTAATTGTTCTGATTCGGTTCTTTAAGCCCGCATCCCACACTTCTATTTTGTATGCGTCGCTGGTCGCCAAATACACGCGACCTTGTGGGTCAAAAGCAACAACACCGACCTTGCCAAGGTTGGCGGCCAGCAGCGTCCCCATGAACTCGGAAAGCGTCTTTGGCTTCGTAAAATTCTGAAAATCAATAACTTGCTCATGTACGGCCAACGTTTTAACCAGCTCGTACTCGTTGTTCAAAATACCGTACGTCGTCGTCATTTTGCGTTCTTCGGAATTCAACTTTACGAAGGTACAGGCCGCCAAAGCACGCTTCGGTGCAAAAACTGCGGCGGTAATGATGCGACTGAAGTTCTGGTTGGCGTGCGCCGATTCAAACTTCATGTCTGCATCGTAAAAGTTAACTCTAGGCGGGACCCCGGTGCTACCTTCGTGGGTAATAACCGTGCCTTCGGGCAAAATTTGAATACTATTCAGGGCGAATAACTCGCCTGGTCCCTGGCCTTTACTTGCGGCAACCCGGACAAAACGTCCTTTGGGATCGAACTCTAAAATACGGTTCTCTTGGGTGTCGGCCACAAACAGGTGGCCGCGAGCATCTACCGCGACATTGGTGTTGTGTTTGGTCCAGAGATACTCATCGCCGCCTTGGTCGGCACCGAAGCGCAGATCTTGTTTAAAAACAAGCGTTTGCGCCACCCCTTGAGGTGTCTCTTGGTTGTGCACTTCTGCACCGTGAAGGGGCAGAAAAAGATGAAAATTGACTAATAGCAAGCCCAGATAGACCAATCGCAAAACGATCTCCTTTTATATAGATCAAAAGGCATTAACTGCTAGAAAAACCAGCATTTACGATGAAAAAAAAATCCGTCTTCAATGAAGCGTTGACTAAATCACGAGAAACAAGCGCACTTTGAGCAAGGCGCAAATCAAACGATCACCAAACACATGCCACAACACCTGATCATTTGAGCGAGATCAGCACGATACCTACAGGGATGAAGTAAGTATCTTTAGGAGCATGTCGCCTTCAACACCAAAAGCAAGGGAACTTTTCGCTGAAGACCATGTCAACGCACTTCACAATGGGGCGTTTCAACTTCAAGGTAACCACGTACCCAATTCTCATTGGGTGGTCACTCTCTCAAAGTGTGAGTTCACCCAGATACTACCGTATCATATCAAAGCGCCATACAGGTTCAAGTGTTAAATTTAGATTGCCATCCAGTGAATTTTGCGTGCCGTTTTCGAGACCTCACCCATTCGCAAGTCTGCTCTCGGAATGGTTTCACCGGACGTCAACATCTGCAAACTCTCACCAACGGCGCTCACTTTAAGTTACCTACCCATCAAAAAAAACCGCACCGCTACAAAAAATCTACCCATCGCCGCACGGTTCTTTTTCGGGCCTCTCGACAAAATCCAACCTTCGCCTTTTCCATGCGCCGGCTTTTTTCGCCAGAGAAAATGCATCATAGCCGATGCCAAGAGGGACTGTGAAGCCCTTTATTTGCATTTCTCCCCTTACACACTTTCTCTCACCTTCTGCCGATTTAGCTTTTCAATCTTCTTTCTTCGCACTTCTTCCGATCCTCAAAAACCCTAGGTTTTGCCTCTTAAACGGTTTACGGCATCTCCAGAAGCCTCGTATCTTTTCACCCGTGCGCCCCAAGTGACGCACCCGCCATTTTTCCTTCATCATGAGCCGCTCTTTCACCGGCTCACTTATCCAAAATACCGAATCCCTCGCCTCAGATACGTCGACCCCGGCTCGCCGCGCACCTTTTCTTGCCCACCAAGCATTTCCCTCTTACCGCAATGCCGCTCCGCTCCATCCCGATTCGTCGCCGGCCGCACTCGCACAGATACGGTCGCCCCACCCTGCCGACATCCGACCATGGGACGCCACAGGATAGCGGATGCCCGTTCCCTCGAATCAGGTGCCGATGGTTTTCAGGCAACGGAATCGATCCGACGAAGAGAATGGCTGCGCCATACACGACCGCGCGCTGCAATTAATCGATGCGCCACGTGATTTAAACCTCTGAATCCTGTCGGTGGGTAACCCGTCGCCGTCGATCCCTTTCAAGGCAACCGACCCGCCCATTTCCAGACATGCGACCCGATCCGCGCGCAACCTGCCCCCAATTCACGCGTGCCTAAATGCGGCGACCGCGATGACCGCAGCCGCCGCCTCGGTTGGCCGCGCTTAAGGACGGCTTAAGTAGAAGTCGTAGTTACCCGCGCCCGCGTAGGACTCGATACGCCAGTAGTAGTAGCCCCTGTTCATATTGCTCAGGCGGATGAACTCGTTTTCCGTCGGGCTCGTGCTGTAACCGACCTGAACCCATTCATCGCCATTCCAACGGTAAACACGCAAATCGAAATCCACGCCCGCCTCGGCGCGTAGCCAACCCTCGTGCGTGCCCGCCGCCGACCAGTAGTAATCGCCGTTGGGCTGAACCTGATAATCATCGACCCCATCGAGCCGGCCGCTGTAACGCGTACAATCGCTGCAGGGCGGATCGTCACCGCCGCCGTCACCGGGATCGGCCAAGTACAGTAACTTATTGGGTGAGGATGAACCCGGATTGCGCACGGCCCCATTCGTCGCCGCATTTAGCAGGAAGTTGGTCACCTGCGCCACACTTGCATCGGGGAAAACCGAACGATACTGCGCCGCCGCGCCACACACATGTGGCGACGCCATCGAGGTACCACTCATCGTGCCCCAACGCGTGTCCGAGGTGTACCACGCCGAACGGATATCGACGCCTGGCGCAAAGATATCGATGCACGAGCCGTAGTTCGAAAAGTTGGCGCGGTAGTCGTTACTTGCCGTGGCACCCACCGTAATCGCCGCACTGACGCGCGCGGGTGAGTAGTTGCATGCGTTGCGGTTATCGTTACCGGCCGAGATGCAGTACACCACGCCCACGTTGATTGAACGCTGCACCGCATTGTCCAACGACGTCGAGGTATCGCCGCCAATGCTCATGTTCGCCACCGCCGGCGCGATGTGGTTGCGCGTCACCCAATCGACCCCGGCGATTATCGCCGAATAGGAACCCCAGTTATTGCAGTCAAGTACACGCACGCCGTGCAGGATAACGCCAGGCGCAACACCGTAGGTGGCACCACCGACCGTGCCGGCAACGTGGGTACCGTGGCCGTGGCAATCAGCCGGATTGTTGTCGTTACTGATGAAGTCGTAGCCGTTGCCGACGCGGCCGCGGAACTCACTATGACTCGCGCGAATGCCGCTGTCGAGGATATAGGCATGCACACCTGCGCCACTGTTGGGACGTTGGATTTGGTCGTCAAGCGGCAGGCTGCGCTGGTCCACCCGATCCAATCCCCAGGATTTGGCCGTCGCACCGCCGTAAGTCCCCTTGTCGGCTTCAATCCAAGCCACCTCGGGATTGGCGGCTAAGCGTTGTACACTTTCGTCGGAAAACACACCGGCAAAGCCTTGCAAAGCGGCATCGTAAACAAAAGTAACGTCGGAACCGACCAAACTCGCCACCGTCGCTATCACACGCGCCGTGCGTTGGTAGCTTTCAGTTTCGGTAAGACTGCGCTGCTCTTTAAGAACGACGATGTAGGCGTTGGGCAAGCGCAAGGGATGTTCCCAATCGAGCAGCGCCGCACCATGATGTTTCTCCGCTGCCGACGTCGTCGAACGCGGCAAATCGGATTGTGCCATGACCGTTGCGGCCATGATGAAGGTCGTTAAGATCCAGAAGCAGACAAAAAAAGGACGATTGCTCATAAACACAAGCACCTCCAAATCATTAAAAAATGGATCAGAACTGGAGGTAGAGCACGGAGCACGCCCGCGACAACACGGATCGCTTGCATCAATCAATCGGATCCCTACACGGGATCAGAACTGTGAGTTCGTTTGAAGCTTGTCGTCCAGCATAAGCCGGCCGCGCCGGCCTGAACACGGCAAAGTCGGGCAAATTGGCGAAGCGTGATGCGGGTTAACTTGCGGCGCTCCTCGATTAGCCGTTGTTTTCAAACCGATTGGCAAGCTCGCCATTGGTGACAGTCCACGCCCTCGGCTATTCTTGCCCTCAACACCCACCATGCCGTTGCAAAGCGTTGTTTCAGCCTCACCCTGTTTTGTACCGGCAATTTTGTCCAAGGAGTCGTCCCAATGACGTTTCAATCCGAATATGACCTGACCGTGTCCCGCCTCATCGAAGCCACGCCCAGCGCCGTTTGGCAGGCCTGGCAAGATCCCACCTTGCTCGTGCAATGGTTCGCACCGCAACCAGTGGTAACCCTTTCCACCAAACACGAATTCTTTGTCGGCGGCGGCTTTGGCACCACCATGCGTTTGCCCGACGGTACCGAATTCAGCGGCGAAGGTTGTTTTCTCGATCTGCGCGAAAACGAGCGCATTGTCTGGACCTCGGCCTTACAAGGCGGCTGGCGCCCAACGGCGAGCGACCTCCCTTTCACCGGTGTTGTCACGCTGCGCGAAGTGCGTGGCGGCCTGGCGTACACCGCCACCGCCTTGCACCGCAACGATGAGGATCGCCAAAAGCACGCCGACATGGGGTTCGTCGACGGTTGGGGCCGTTGTATCGACCAACTCGCGGCACTTGTTCGCACTTAAACCACCACGATTAGGTGAAAACACAGGCTTTCGCGCGCGCCGGCGAAAGCCGTCCCCCTTCTCCAACCCCTTATTGTTGCGGAACGTTTTTCTGGGCAAAAACGCTGTCATTGTCAGCACCATTCGCCGTTACCGATAGATGACAGGGCGCCACGCTATAATCCCACCCTCTGTTTTTGCATTATTATTCGCGTTACAACCATTAAGTGGTTTGAGGGCGTCGTCTCCTCTGCCCCTCGTCTAACCTTTCTTATTATGTTGATTCACACGGGTTGTCGCCGCGGCCTTGTTCCCGACAGGACCTGTGTCGGCCTGATCACCGGCACGACTAAGCGGAGCCAAAACCCAATACAAAGTTACCTGTCTTGCCGGAAGGTCGGCACAAATCCTTCTTAAGATACTCATAAAAGGTGACTTGTGATCCATTATCAAACTGACCACGAGGGTCAAGACGTACGATGGCACCGGATTTAGCAAAGCCACGACGGCAATCCAAAGCCACCGCCACGCTGCTTTCCTTGGGTCTATTACCACTTGGCTTTCGTAAGCGCAGCGCACACGCCGTAACTTTTTTGATGTGACATCAGGTTGTTTTTTCGCCGTCGGCAAAGTCACACTCAAAGAATTGCGCGAAACAGGTGGCAAAGAAAAAGCCATAAAATCGACGAAACCTTGGCGCACAAAAGTGATTTCAAAAAAACTATCGATCAAACAGCACGAAAAACCACCGGTCAAAATGACAAAAAACTATCGCGACAACTATTTTTCCAAGCAGACACAGCCTCCGTTTTGTTTGTTTTTTCACAACACCTCACCTGACGACCATCGCCATTCCAGCTTAAACACACCTATACAAACAACTTAGACAGGAAACACCACAAACACTTTTTCAGTTTTTTCACATGTTCTTTAATATCCCAAGTCAACCACACCTAAAGCGCCACCGATGCCTTTCGCATTTTCGCAGCGGGCCGCACCACGAGCTTTTCAAGCGACCCGCGCCACGACAGCCGGCGCACGTGTGCGACATCCTTTTGATTCCCATCAACAACGAGAGCCGGCATGAATTGGAAACATCTTTTTACCAGAAAATCGCCTACCGCGACCTGCACGCCCTTACAGACGGCCGTGGACGGCCTGACCCATATCGGTCGCAAGCGGGCGACCAACCAAGACGCCCTTTTATTTCAGACCGAGCCAGGACTGATCGTGGTTGCCGACGGCATGGGTGGCCATGCCGGTGGTGAAATCGCGGGCAATCAAGCCGTGCGTTTTTTTCACCGCTGCGCCCTAGAAGCTTACGATTTGGGTTGGCGCTGGCCGTCGACCTGGGGACCCGCACCGGATCCGGGTCACAGCCCACTACTCCAGTACATTCTTAATAAAGCACTCATGACCGCGCACGACCTGATCAACGACTTGGCACAAAAGGATCCGAGCTTGCACGGCATGGGCACGACCTTTACCGCCGCCGTGATCGCCGACGGCGAGTGTCATTGGATTCATGTCGGCGACTCGCGCTTGTACCTGTTCCGCGCCGGCCGCTTAACGCAAATCACCGTGGACCAGACCTTTGCCAACTTGGCCCAAAACCACGCCAACCGCCCAATTGAGCCGGTCGAACTCGAATTGTTCGGCGAGATGCTGACCCAAAGCGTCGGCGGGCCACAATTAACCCCCGTCAGCGGCCGGTTCGCCCTGGAAGCCGGCGACCAATTGCTGATCTGCAGCGACGGCTTGCACAAAATGGTCGGCGACAGCGGCATCAGCGCCGTCCTGACCAACATCGACGGCATCCGCAATCAGCTCGAGCAATTGGTGTTACGCGCCAATCAAAACGGCGGCCACGACAACATTAGCGCCGTGATCGCCACCTTTTCGTAATCAGGTGCACCCGAACGGCCCTGCCCGACCAAGGCAACGGTCCGCACCGTTCACCGGTCCCACCCATCCACCTGGCCACACGTCCCGGCGTGCCGCTGTTCATCCGCCATTGCAGACATGCACCAACTGAATCTCAAAACTTTTGAAGGAAACCAGTGTCTTTCCACGCGGCCTTGACCCAGGGGCCCGAGCACGACAGGAGCAAGCGAGCTCGGCCAAGGCAAGGCCGCCTTTTTGACGCGCCCCTTCCATCACAGGCCCATCAACCAATCCGGTCGGCGGGCACACACCCCCCCTCCCCTTCCAAAGCGCCCAACGCCCCGACGACTTGCACCACTCATGTGATTACAGCTATGCTGACGAAAACCTTGTTGCGTTATCACGGTGCCCCGACCACGGAAATCCACTGCAAAACAAGGGACTTAGCGGAGGCTAGTTTGACCATGCAACGCAAATGGGTCGCACCATATCTCCAGCGCATCGGTTTTGAGGGCGAAGCCAAGGCCAATCTGACCACTTTGAGCCGCCTCCACCGCGCCCACATGCTGCACGTCCCCTTCGAGAACCTAAACATTCCGCTGGGATACCCCCTTCAGATCACGCACGAGGCCTTGTTTGACAAGATCGTCGTGCAGCGGCGCGGCGGTTTTTGTTACGAACTGAATTACCTTTTCTCGGCGTTGCTAAAGGCATTGGGTTTCGAGGTCGACCTGCTTTCCGCCGGCGTGTACAGCAACGAAACCTTTGGCCCTAACTTCGATCACTTACTGCTCGCGGTCCACTTGCAGGGCCGGCGATGGATTGCGGATGTCGGCTTCGGCGATTCGTTTCGCGAGCCCTTTGCCATGCCAGGCGAAATGTCTGATGAACGTGGCATCGGTTTCCGCGTGATTGAGCAGCAGCAATACTGGATGCTGCAACAACAAAAGCCGGACGCCTCATGGTGTGACCAGTACCGATTCACCCCGGAACCGCGGGCCATCGACGCCTTCCACCCGATGTGCCACTATCACCAGACCAGCCCAGATTCGAGCTTCACTCGGCGTTCCATCTGCACCGTGGCGCGCGCGGACGGACGCATCACCCTCGCTAACGGCCGTTTGATTCGGACCACGGGCGATTCGCGCCACGAGACACCGATTGAGACAGAAGCCGGCTACCGCGACGTACTCGCCGAACATTTCCAAATGACGCTGCCACCTGGGGCCTCAATCAAAAAGCTACTGTTCAATGAGGCAGATTCCCAGCCATGAAGCGGAATCGGTGCGGATGAATCCCGCCGCTCGCTTTCCCCACAAGCCGGGAAACCCCCAGATAAAAGATATTAACCTTTATTTTTCAGATCTTTACACAAGTCTGTCACCATAATGTTTTGGTCAACGTTATTTACGCGGCTAATTGGTCCCAGAGAAGGGACGCAGGTTAACGGTTGAATAAAAGATCACGCGCCACGACTTCAACACCTCTGGCAATATCGGTCATAGCACCATCGATGTCCGGCCAACTGGTGACCGCCTTGGCACTCGTGGGTAGAGCCTGAAGTTTTGCAAAGGGTGTGTGGTTCCACAAACAAGCTCGCAAAATAATCGGGATGACACGAGCTTCATCGCCCTCGTGCCGCTCCATCGCTTTTTCCAACTCGATCTGGTAACAGAAATCGGAGTTGATGAAGTCAACGCTAATCAATAACAAGATCACGTCGGCAACATTCAGCTTTTCGACGATCTCACTTCGCCATTCCTGCCCGGGTTTAATTTCTTTGTCGGTCCATGTTTCGATGAGATTGATCCGCTCGAGCGGCTTCAGATGCTCAAGTAGTTTCTCTTTCAACACTTTATCTTTATGCGAATACGAGACAAAGACAGACAATCCCGTTTCGTCTTGGGTTGAAACCAAACTCACGGCCCCCCCTCGGCCGCGCGCTTTTATGATCCGATTTTGGTCAAGTAGCAGCTCCTTAACCCGGTTGTATTTGTCGGAGGAGAAGCCGAGGGTCTCCCGCAGCGTTTGGTTCCCTATCGCCTTATTTTCCTCACCACCAAGAGCTTCCAGCGTTTCTAAAAAGCAATCCACATCTGATCTTCTTCCCTTTCCTCGCTTCTTTTGGGCCATATCGCCTCCCTTCGATTACTCGCATCTAAACCGAAAAAACGACCTACACTCCTCATTTCGCAAAAAAAGGGAAAACCATCTCACCCCGCACCGGACCTCATGGGCAAAACCTACACCCCTCAGGACAAAACCGGCAGCGCCCACATGGTCTTTTCCGGTGGGCCCGAATCGCGTTGATCGTTCACGCTGCCGGTTCTTCTTTGACGCTAAGTCAAACCGAAACTGTCTCAGCACCGTGTCACGCTTGTTTCGGCAGCCGGCCTTCAGCCGAAGCGGGTAAGGCAACATGAGCTATCGGCGTGCAAAAGAACAACGGCACGATCTGTCGGCGTTTATCGTCACAGCAATCAACCCACGCAGTATTTACACAAGTCTGTCACCACAATGCTTCTTCAGACACAAGTTGTTAACCTTTCTTTTTCAGCCCTTTACACAAGTCTGTCACCACGAAACCATTTCTTTTTCAGCCCTTTACACAAGTCTGTCACCACGAAACCACGAAAACTCAAGCTGTTAACCATTCTTTTGAAGCCCTTAACACAAGTCTGTCACCACGAAAAATCACCACCTGGCCGGTCCGTAACTAAGCGAAACCGGACATGCCCAATGAGGATGGCGGCGCCAAGCTCGCCGCCAGACATTTCACCGGCAGGTGAGGCGGCACCCGCCAATAAAGGGCGCCCACTTTTGGGCAAACGACGGCCAAGAAAAGAGCGTGCAACCCTTTACACAAGTCTGTCACCACAATCCACAATGCTACGAGCAACGAAACGGGATCTGGGCGGATGAATCCCGTCACTCGCTTTCCCCACAAGCCGCCAAGCCCACCTCAGGCACAAGCTGTTAACCTTTCTTTTTCAGCCTTTTACACAAGTTTGTCACCACGAACCCCTTTACACAAGTCTGTCACCACGAAACCCATTGAAGCCCTTAACACAAGTCTGTCACCACAATGCTACGAGCAACGAAACGGGATCTGGGCGGATGAATCCCGTCACTCGCTTTCCCCACAAGCCGCCAAGCCCACCTCAGGCACAAGCTGTTAACCTTTCTTTTTCAGCCTTTTACACAAGTCTGTCACCACCATGTTCCCTTTTTCAGCCTTTTACACAAGTCTGTCACCACCATGTTCCTTTACACAAGTCTGTCACCACCATGCTGTTAACCTCTCTTTTTCAGCCTTTTACACAAGTCTGTCACCACCATGTTTGTCACCACCATGTTTCTACCCGCATGCAGGGATCATTCGCCACCCGCCTTTCATGCGAACAGGCGACCCGGAGGGCACCCGACGCAACACAAGAACCGACACGTTTTCCGCGAACATTTGTGTTCGGTCACGGACCGAAGCGACGCCGTCCGAGTAGGATAGCGCTCACGCCACGCAACCGCCGCACACCGCAACCACCCGGGTTCATCGCGGCGAAGGTTTACCTAACGCCGGCGCCGAATACTGACCGAGAGGCTGCCATGATCCCGTTTCGCAAAGCACTGTTCATCCCGACCTTTGCCGCAATCGCCTGGCTGCCGACCCTCGCGGCCGTCACCGTTGAATCCTACGGGAACCACCACAGTATGGGGGTTATCGTCACGCTCGACGGCGGCGAGGATGCCGATCTCTCCGCCATCGCCACCCCCTACTACGGCCCATCCGGGGAACCGCTGCGCGAGGGCTTCCCGCTTACGCGTGTTTCGGCCACCCGGTTCGTCGGCAGCTTATTCGATTTAACGCCCGGCACGAACTACGCGGTTGAGGTGCGCTTCAACGACCCCGGCGATCCCATCGACGGACTCCTGCTCGAAACCCAGGGCCAAACCAGATCCGAACCCCAATTGCCGACGCCGCAACGGGAATGGATCGTCAGTCCCAACGGCGCCGGTTCCGAGTGCACCGCACAAACCCCCTGCTCGTTTGCCGAAGCCCTGGGACGCGCCGTCGCCGGCGAAGCCATCCTTATGAAAGGCGGCGTCTATGCCATCGGGGAATTCACGCCACCTCGCTCGGGGACCATCGCCAATCCCATCACGATTCGTTCTCAACCCGGAGAACAGGCCGTTTTCGACGGCGCCGACCCAGCCGTGTTTCAATGGACGCCACAAGGCGGCGGCGTGTATCGCACCACCACCAACGCAGCCGACACCCATCTGGTAACCGCCGACGGCCAACGGCTTTATCCATACGCGAGCTACGCCGACCTCGCATCACTCGCCTGGGGCCTACCCGGCTTCTTCGCCGACGGCACCACCCTCCACGTCAAACTGGCCGACAATGCCGACCCCAACGAGACGGCCATGGTCGTGTCCCGCTACAACTACGCACTCAACTTCAGCGGAACCGGACTCGCGCTCCACAACCTCACCTTCCGCCACTACGGGCGCGGCAGCTATGCAAAAGCCGTCTATCTCAACGGCGCCTCCGATTGCTGGATTCGCAACTGTACCTTTGCCATCAACGATACCGCCATCGGCATCAAGCGAGACGCACACCGCAACCTTATTGAACACAACGAGTTCTACGATACGCTCTACCACTGGCCCTGGGACGCGGTCAAAGCCGGCGCCCAACTCGAAAATGGTGCGATCGCCTTCTTTTCTCTGGTCACCGGGCGCGGCAATATTATTCGCCGCAACGCCTTTCACGACTTTTTCGACGGGTTCACCGGCTGCCCGGAAAGTGATAACGGCCCCCTCACCAATGAAACCGACATCTATGAAAACACGATTGAACGGGCCGGCGATGACGGGTTCTCAGCCGACGGCGTCTGCGCCAACCTGCGCATTTGGAACAATCACTTTCACGATGTGCTCGTCGGCATCTCGCTTGCTCCCATTCTAGAAGGCCCGGTTTATGCCCTGCGCAACACCATCTCGGGCACCGGCGGCGGCAACAGCAACTACACCGGCCTACCCTTCAAATACAACGTCAGCGGGCAACCGACCTCCGGGGTTTCCTACCTGTTCCACAACACCAGCTACGCCGAGCGACCCGACAACCACGGGTTCTGGATCAAATCGCCGGGGTCCTGGCGCAACATCATCATGCGCAATAACCTCTGGGTTGGTACCGCCCACGCCCTCAACAACGCCAACACAGCCCAGCCAATCGACATCGATTACGACCTATTTTGGAACCAAGGCGAATCCGCACTGATCCGCTGGGGTGCCGCGAGCTACACCTCGCTCGCCACATTCAGCGCGGCGACCGGGCGCAACCGCCACGGGATGGCCGCCGACCCACTGCTGCTCGATCCCGAACACCTCGATTTCACCCTTAGCGCGAGCAGCCCGGCCATCGACGCCGGTGTGATCCTCCCTGGCATCAACGATTCATTCAGCGGTGACGGTCCAGATCTCGGCGCCCATGAACAGCTTGCACTGGAAGACGGACACTGGATGCGCTGGCGCGCCGCCAGGAATGAGCCGAACTACTTGGCGACGCTTGACCGAAATGGGGACGGCATGATCAATGTACTGGACTTTGTGCCCAACTGAGCCGGCACGCGCTTACGTGTCGCCACCGCGCCTCGCGACACGGAGCGATTCTATCGCCGGGAATCGCTTCGTTTTGGCCCTAGCATCTGGTCCACGCCGGCTTTACAGTTACTAAGCTAGGCCCGCTGCGAACCGGCCCCCTCCGGCGCATGATCGGGGCACACCTTTTTTAAGGTTACCCAAGACTGACACGACAACCCTTACGTCGCCGAAGCCCCTAACCACTGGTTGATGGTGAAGCAGGCCTGATCGTGGCCATGCTCAAAGTTGCCCAAACGCAAGGGGGCCGAGCCGGTGAGGCTAATCTGCACGTAGTGATGCGTCCGATAACTGGTGCGGCTCATGGTCTGGGGCTCGAATTGTCGTTCCGACAAGCCTTGGCTTAAGTGGTGATTGGAAGGTCCACTGTGACGCCTCTGGACGGCAATGACGGCAACAGACCGGATCGCACCTTTGGGGATACAGCGCGCCCGCCAGGGGGTGAGCGGATACTGAACCACGAGAAAGTCATCGTGAAGGACGACCCGAAAAACTTGAAATACGCTGAAGGCCAGGGCAAAAAGCCACACTAAAAAGAGCCCGGCAACGCTCCACAGGGGAAAAAAGAAAGCGGCCACCACGGCGGGCAGCAAGGCCAGCAGGTTGATCACCACCAAACCGCGAACGTTACAGCGTAATTCCTGTTTTTTGATCATCCTGGTGCGCTCCTTGCGATTCGTTTTAGGCAGGTAACTGGAAGGTCCACCTCAGGCGCGCCAAATCCATATCATGCCTCAAGCTCCGAGAAAATGTTTGATAACCAGCGCAACGGTGAACCAGTTTTCAGGGCGCGATTGTGACACCAAAGGGCAATAAATGGCGCAAAAAGGTACCAAGAGACGGTGCAGGTAGGGGCTTGGCGGTGCCGAAAAAACGCCCGAAATGTAACAACAAGGCTGACGCGGGTTGGGTTAAAATCGCGGTAGTAACCCCGACCGAAAAAAGCGCAACGGCAGGCAACAACGGATAACTTTTCCCACATCCACCCGATCAAAATGATCGACCACGTTTTCGACATTTTCGTCTCAAGCCACGCATAAGCCGTTCACTGACAAACCTTTACCAAAAACTCGCTGGTAAAATCAAGAATTGACAAAAATGCACCCTTTTGTCTCCACCTTCGTTGACACACTAATATTTAAAGTAACTCTTTAAAAACGAGAAACTTAAACAGCTCTAAGAATGCCAACCCTCCAAAGGAGAGATTCTTATGCAAAATTGGTACAGTTTTAAAATATTCACAAACAAAGGTTTTATAGTGTAAATTTAGCTAGTCTGTTCCCCGCGCGTCCGGGGATGATCCGACAGATCAGCGCGCCATTCTCCAGGTTTTCAACTGTTCCCCGCGCGTCCGGGGATGATCCGGTTGCCTCCACGAGGCCGGTTTTATAGTTTTTCTGTTCCCCGCGCGTCCGGGGATGATCCGGTAACCTAAAGCTCTCGTCTTATACAAAATGTCTGTTCCCCGCGCGTCCGGGGATGATCCGTAGAATCTGCTTGTTGTTCTTCAACAGAACAACTGTTCCCCGCGCGTCCGGGGATGATCCGTCCGAGAGGGCGTCGAGGATTTCCACAGCATCCTGTTCCCCGCGCGTCCGGGGATGATCCGCTCTGGAATGACCTTCAGTTGATCATGTATGCCTGTTCCCCGCGCGTCCGGGGATGATCCGGCAAGCGTTTTCATCAAAACTACGGGGCCCGCCTGTTCCCCGCGCGTCCGGGGATGATCCGTTAATTCATTTCCGTTAGAATCATAAGTAGATCTGTTCCCCGCGCGTCCGGGGATGATCCGTTGCTCTGCATGGGGTTTCTTGTGGCACCGGCCTGTTCCCCGCGCGTCCGGGGATGATCCGCTAACTCGAACTGCCGAGGAGATTTGAGGTTCCTGTTCCCCGCGCGTCCGGGGATGATCCGGAGCCTCCATCAAGGGTTCGGGCTCCGCGTGGCTGTTCCCCGCGTGTCCGGGGATGATCCTGGATCAAATATTTGGGAGGCATCCGCTCAGTTCTGTTCCCCGCGCGTCCGGGGATGATCCGTCGAAACGCGCACCGGCAAGCATCAAAAGGTCCTGTTCCCCGCGCGTCCGGGGATGATTCGCCTTGCCCCGCTCGGATCGACCATTGACCAGTCTGTTCCCCGCGCGTCCGGGGATGATCCGGTTTTCGTAAAACGAATAGCGTTATACATAGCCTGTTACCCGCGCGTCCGGGGATGATCCGGTTCATCTCTGCCTCCATATTTTCGGATTTTGTTGTTCCCCGCGCGTCCGGGGATGATCCGCTGACGCCTGACGCCTGACGCCGGACCACGGATGAACCCCTGTTCCCCGCGCGTCCGGGGATGATCCACGGCGGGTTGCCACCTTCGACGTCACCCACGCCTGTTCCCCGCGCGTCCGGGGATGATCCGGTCCGCATCAGCTAAAACGGGTGATCTCAACGCTGTTCCCCGCGCGTCCGGGGATGATCCGAGGCTGGAGATCGTGTTAAAGGCGCGGCACTACTGTTCCCCGCGCGTCCGGGGATGATCCGGCCGCCATCAGGCTTCTTTCCAAGCTCTCAGGCTGTTCCCCGCGCGTCCGGGGATGATCCGGTGATAGCCTGCGGGCACTTCGGCGTGACCCGCTGTTCCCCGCGCGTCCGGGGATGATCCGGGTGATGTGGGCAATCGTTGCGATCCAGAATTCTGTTCCCCGCGCGTCCGGTGGAAACGCTAGGCTAAAAGGGACCCACTAAAAAGGGTCGCGACAATCGAAAAGGGACCCACGCTAACCAAAAACCTGCTTTCTTTGGCATTGGCAAAAAAGCTGAAGGAGGCAGATTGGGAGTGAT
>JAUIFE010000010.1 GCA_030429565.1 Holophagae bacterium
GTGGTTTTTTTTGGTCACCCAATGGGTGTGTTATACGTTTGTGGTAAAGCGATTATAACCTGACCAAAAGGAACCACTTACTTTATTTCTGACCTTCTTTTTTTCGTCTTATCGCGCCGCCTAGGTTCAAGCAGCTACTTTAGAATGCCTGAACGGGCTATCCGTAGGAGATGCCTTCGGCCAACTCTTTTTTCGTAACCCGTTTCCTCGCGGTGGCACGCCACCCGAACCGCCTTGGCGTTGGACTGATGATACCGCCATGAGCCTGTCAGTTGTGGAGAACCTGTTTACTTTCGGTAAAATTGATTCTGACGATTTGGCTTTCCGATTTTCGCGACGTTATGTTGCTGAGCCGAACCGTGGATATGGTAGTGGAGCACACGAAATTTTGGCCGGTATCGCTTTTGGCAAGGCTTGGCGTGAGGTAGCCGCCGCAGTCTTCGGCGGACAAGGCTCGCTAGGCAACGGCGGGGCCATGCGTGCGGCGCCGATCGGCGTATTTTTTGCCCACGATTTAGAAGAAACGTCCGCGGCCGCCCGACGTTCCGCAATGGTGACCCATTCCCATCCAGAGGGTCAGGTTGGTGCCGAGGCTGTCGCGTTGGCTGCGGCTCTCGCGGCTCGCGCCCGGCATACGGAAAGACCTGAACCAAAAGCCTTTTTAGAAAGCGTTATCAATCCACTGCCCCAGTCGGAAGTACGGCGTGGCCTGGAGAAGGCACTCACGATGCCCGCCAACACCCCTGTTGAAGACGTGGTCAGTTTGCTGGGGAACGGAAGCCGCATTACCGCCCAAGACACTGTGCCGGCAGCCCTATGGGTGTGCAGTCTATTCCTACACGATTACGAGGAAGCGTTGTGGCGAATCGTAACACTGGGCGGTGATATTGACACCAATGCCGCTATTGTCGGTGGGGTAGTCGCAGCATTCACCGGTGAGGCCGGAATCCCGTCATCTTGGCTAGCTGCCAGGGAATCCTTGCCTAACCTATCGATTGGTTAGACTGTGAGTAGAAAGTCAGAGGCGACCTGGCTTTCTACCAGCTTGCTTTCACTTTAAACCATTGCCCGTGAGTTTTTTTTAAGCGAGGGCACCCACTTTTTTTGCCAAGTAGCAAGCCAGAGCACTCGCTTTTTGCTAACCCAAAGCCTTAGCCTGGACTAGCTTAATCAGCCCTCCCTACTAAAATACATCCATCAAGAAGTTCATTAACCTTGTTTATTCACCCCTTTCTGTTAAATTTCACTCGCCTAGCAGGGGTCGAAATCAAGACACAACTATTCCAAAACCGGTAACCCACCGGCTAATTTTTCCTCTTCATTCACCGAATATAACTGTTAAGCAGCATTACCGCCTACTCAAGGAATACGGCTTTCCCGGAACGAACACCTCGAACCCATTTTTGACCCATTCTTGCCGCTGCTTCCCTCATGTGGGTTTCTGTTCCTGCGACGACCGAAAATAATTTCCCAAAGCGACCGGCGCTTTCGAGCCATTGACTGGGATTGATCGACAGCCGTGTCAAAATCGGCGGCAGATGCTCAGGAATCGCTCCTGGCTTATCTGCAACAAGCTGTCGTCCGGTCCAATCCAAAATCTCGAGGTAGTTCGCTAAGTCAATAGAGAGAAAACCCTGGCGGTTTGGCTGGTCAGAAAGAGGACACAGCCAACTCTCAGAATCCGCTCGGGTTTTCAATTGATGACCCCCTACTCCTGCATCGATCTGATTACTTTTTTGGCGTACGACCTGTTTTCGAATGCGCTCCTCGGCAGAGGTAAAGTAACTGGTCTCAGGTGTTTCTGCAAGGTTTGCCCGAATTGGATTAAGATCCACATAAACCAAACACGCCAAGACAGCGGCTTCATCCAACAGCGCCGTACTTTTGAAGCGGGCTTCCCAAAATCGGCCGGTGCAACCGTCCTCTTTATTCGCTTTTCGCGCTATGTACTCCTTTAAACATTTCATGAACCAGGAAATAGACGCTAGGCGCTGACGCAATTCGCTGATGCGCTCTTCATCCTTGGTCAATTGCCTGATTTCCTTATCGGATGGCTCGAGTGGCAGCACTTTAGCATCGCGGCGCTTGGGATAAAGCAGGAGCCACCGCCGGGCAACATCCCTTGCCGGAGCTGACTGTGATAAATCGGGCCGATTTCTTAGGAGCACATGCACGTGGTTGTCCATCACCGCATAACCACCAACATCAATCCAAAAGATTTCAGCCAAGCACTTAAGTCGTTGATGCAGCCAAACCTTGCGATAGTCGTAATTATTGCCGGTATGTGAATCCACACCATGCAGAAAGGCACGGCGTACACAGCGTGAAACACAATGATAAAAACCTTCGTGCTTATCGTCGATGATCAGAGAACGGGGGCGTGTCATGAGTAGACCTCCAAATTTTTCGAATGAAGACACCTGGCAACTTAATGTCTCGTTGCGACAGCCCTTGTCATCACCCATGAAATTTTACAAATCAATTGAAAAAGCCAACCCCCCGCCGCACACTACCCTTTTACTCCCAATAAGTTAGACCTCTTTAATGCCCAACCGAAAAGATGACATTTCTGTTCACCCCAACATCTGCTTCCCCATTCTGGCTCCATCAGGAGATGCGACATGGAGAATCTTGCTTGGCGTGGCTTTGGTGAAAAGCGCTTGTCCTAACTCGAGGATGGAGAGAAAACAGTGAGTGTCCTGGCTTGGGAGTGGGAGGATGGAGAGAAAACAGTGAGTGTCCTGGCTTGGTACTGGCTTGGTACCTGGCTTCGTGCGTCCTGGCTTCGCTGGTTTCGTGCCCGCGAGGGTGCGCGGAGAATACAGTGGGTGTCCTGGCTTCGCTGGCTTCTGGCTTCGCTGGCTTCGTGCCCTGGCTTCGTGCCCGCGAGGGTGCGCGAAGAGGAGAATACAGTGGGTGTCCTGGCTTCGTGCGGTGTCCTGGCTTCGTGCGCGTCGAGGAGGAAAAACAGTGGGTGTCCCGGCTTCGTGCGGGTGTCCGTGCGCGTCGAGGAGGAAAAACAGTGGGTGTCCCGGCTTCGTGCGCCGGCTTCGTGCGTCCCGGCTTCGTGCGCCGGCTTCGTGCGCTGGTTTCGTGCCCGCGAGGGTGCGCGAAGAGGAGAATACAGTGGATGTCCTGGCTATGTGCTCCGCCACACACTACCCTTTTACTCCCAACAAGTTAGACCTCTTTAATGCCAAACCGAAAAGATGACATTTCTGTTCACCCCAACATCTGCTTCCCCATTCTGGCTCCATCAGGAGATGCGATATGGAGAATCTTGCTTGGCGTGGCTTTGGTGAAAAGCGCTTGTCCTAACTCAAGGATGGAGAGAAAACAGTGAGTGTCCTGGCTTGGGAGGATGGAGAGAAAACAGTGAGTGTCCTGGCTTGGTACCTGGCTTGGGAGGATGGAGAGAAAACAGTGAGTGTCCTGGCTTGGTACGGCTGGTGTCCCGGCTTCGTGCGTCCCGGCTTCGTGCGCCGGCTTCGTGCGCTGGTTTCGTGCCCGCGAGGGTGCGCGAAGAGGAGAATACAGTGGATGTCCTGGCTTCGTGCTCTATTGCCACCCAGCCTCAAAAACAGCCCTGAATTGACGGCTTAATCCTAATACGCGCAGGCAGGACGGCGAAAAGATCAGACCCAACCACTCTGATCTATGTGCCGATGAGTTAGGACGCATCGCTTGTGACCTGTGGCACGCTTTTTCCTTCGTTCCGATCGCAGGACACTATCAGGTTTACGGAAAAGGAAGAACGATGGTGGGCGTTGTCCGGGAAAAGTACAACACTCAGACCTTAAGGGGGCGATTCTTGGCGGCGCCATCGGACAACCTGTTGGGCTGCAACTCGCAGGAAAAATGCTCGATGTACTTTTCAAGTACACGCCGAACGCTGTCTCGGTGCGCTTCTCCAACGCGGTTCGCACCAACCCTTGACGTTTCCTGCGTCAAAACTTGCCAGAAGGTATCCACCCGAATCGCACACTTTCGGTCAGAAGGAAACCGAAGCGGTGGTTGGTTCAGCGCCCTAGGTGAGCAGGTCCTTGCCACCTCGAAATAAGGCTAAATTGCAAAATGTAAGACCACACAAGACAAATTCTTGGTTCATGAACATTGTCCGATTTAGCGGTCGAGGATTAGCCATCAACCCAGAACGAAACCGACTTTGTCTGAGCGGCTTGGCGTTGAAAAAGGCCGCGTTTTAGCGCGGCCTTTTCCTTGCTTTAGTTTGTTTAGACTGGCTTAGGCGTGTTGACGACGGCGCAGGACAAGAGCGCCGCAGGCGGTTAAGACGATCATCAGGAAAAAGCTCCACTCGCCCATGGTTGGCACGGTTTGCACAGCACCACCGAAGGCACCTGCGCCGGCGACGCTAACTTCGTAGACCTCGTCGGGACCGACGATGACGTTAATGGTGCCGGTGCCGTCGTCACCGATGGAGACCCGTTCGATGCTGGTGCTGCCGTCGGCGCGGGTGATGCGCACGTCGTATTCGCAACCGGCCGTACCGCGAACGGTGATGCCGCTTTGACCCAAGGGTGCAATGTTGCTGATGCCGCCTTCGGCGCAGAGCGTGCCAGGCTCGCCGACTTCGGCTTGCATGCCTTCGGTGATGGTGATGTCGATGACGGCCGTGCCGCCCGGTCCAATGAGGACGCGTTGCAGTTGGCTTGCGCCGTTGCCGAGGGTAATCAATACGTCGTAGGCACAATCGTAGCTACCGGTGACGGTAATGCCGTTATCACCGACGGGGGCCAAGGCAACGGTCGGGGTGGCGCAGTCCAAACCGATTTCGTACAAGGTGGTGGTGCCGCTGACTTCGTTGCCGACGGCGAGCATGGGGATTAAGGTGGGGCTGTCGGCGGCGGCGATGAACTGCAAACCCTCAGGGCCAAGGTCCCCGGCAGCGGCGGTTTCGGCATCAACGGTGAAATTGCGGTTATTAATATAAGTAATGAACGAAGGCGCGGTTGGTACGGATAAATCGTACATAGCGATGCCGCCAACTCGTTCCAAGCCAACGAAACCGTAGTTCACACCGGCAATTTGACCGACAGCAACACCTTCGGGTTCAGGGCCTTTGTCATCGCTGCGCGCGTCGAAGGAATCGTTGTCGTCGTTGTTGCTGTTGAACTGAGCAGGCAACCGATCAGCGATAAGCACTTCTAAATCGTCGCCGGAATCGTAAACGAGCGCGCCGGTGCCACCGTTCCAAACGGAAAAGGAACGCGCACCGTAGGCGTAAATTTCTTCGTATTCAGGGTCGGCGTCGGTGTTGCCCAAAGTGGTGGTGATGTTTAAGCGACCCAAAACGGCGTCGTCCTGCAAGGTGGCGGCATTGGGGAACACGGCGGGGTCCAGGGTCAAATCGTGCAGGCGATCCTCTTCGCTGTAACCGTCGTAATCACGGGCGTCACCTTCGTTGGCGGTGAACAGGTAGGTTTGGCCGCCACTCTCAAAAGCCACCACGGCGTCGGGCTGGTACATGCCAAAGACGGGATAGGTGGTGATGTTGATTGCGTCATCGCGGTTACTGGCATCAAAACCGTTGCCGGCCAAGCTGTGATCTTTGAATCCCAAACCGATCAGGCTGGTGACGGTGCCGGCGTTGATGTCGATGACGGCAACGGCGTTGTTTTCCTGGAGGGTCACCCAGGCGGTGCCGCTGTCGGCGGACACGGCGATGTACTCGGGTTCCAAATCCTGAGCAACGGTAGCCCCTGGCACAAAGATACGAATGCTGGGATCCAAACCACCGCCGTTAAACGCGGTAAAACCAACGGAGGTAACGTTGGCTTGGGTCACGGCAGCCACACCACCACTGATGTCAACGATGGACACGGTGCCCTCGGGATCGATGGTCACCTCGTCGTTGGGTTCGCCTTCGTTGGCAACCAACACTTTGGTGCCGTCAGGGGTGAAGGTCACCATATCGGGCAAAGCACCGACGGTCACGGACGACAAAAAGCCACCGTTGTTGTCAAAAAGGACGAGGGTGCCGGGATCGGTTTTGGGGTCGGCCGCAACGGCCACGGCCACAACACCGTTGTGCACGGCGACACTGTTGGCCTGAGCGCCATAAGCGGCAATGCTGATGGAAAAGGCGCGGGTCATATAAGCGGGATCACTGATGTCCAACACGTCGACCGCACCACTGCTGCCGTTGACCACAAACAAGCGATCACTGCTGGGATCAAAGGCGACGATTTCCGCCGCGCTGTCGTCAAAAATGCCGGTGGCATAGCTGCCTTTCACACTTAAGGTGATGGGTACGCCGGCCGAAAGCACGGTGGCAAAAAACAAACACACAACAAACGCCAAACAACTTCTCTTCATAAAGCTCCGCTCCCAATATAAAGTCGTCGGCACCGAAAAACGCACCAAACACAGGTCGCAAAACAGGCAATCCGGCCGCGAGGCCGGCATGGCAATGGCTGCGAAAAAACAATACGAAAGGCGCGCACGGCAGAACCGCGACAGGTAAAAATGAATGGCCCAAACGGCGTCCCGAGGGTGACGGCGTTTCGTCATGGCGAAATTCCTACGAATCAATAGCAGGAAAGACGGCCGCACACGGTTGCGGGACAGGTGACCAAAACCAAGCAGTATCGGCGGCGCGTGGCGCAGTCGTTTCATTTGGAACAAGGGCATGGTGCCGGACGGGGCGACCACCCTGCTCCGCAAACCATCAGCGCCTGTCGGTTACCCGATCACCCCGGCGAACACGGCTCAGCTCAGGCAAAAATCAGCCAAGTATGGGTCGCGGTGGCTAATTTTTGATGAAGGTGGCGTGACAAAGCGATGGCTTTCGGATGAAAAAGCCATGAGGAATGCCTCAAAAGCACAGCACACAAAGCGTGGACCTAAGTTGAGCGATTCGGGTGGATGAAATCGCAAAATATGTTGGTGCGAAACGTGTTGGAAAAGGCGCACCTCGGTCGCGCACGCCACGTGCCGGCAGTACGGCGAGCATTTTCACGAGACGTTGTAGCCCAACGCTTGACGTTAAAGCGTCTCACCGCCGCGACGATCCGCGGCCGCCAGCCGGGCGTCACTGAGCCAAGGCGAACAGGGGGCGGCATCGGCAGCAGCGGCGCGGCGCGCCCGTTGGGTTTCTTCCAGCTCGGCAACGGCACTCAGGTCATCCTCGGTCAACGGCGTCAAGGCCACGACAGGACGATAATCGACATCCATGCCGCGCCGCACATTGGCACTGGGCAGTCCAAGATCAAGCGCCATCGCACCTTGCCGGTGGCAATCGGGACACTGGAACACGGAAACCAGGACATGGGTTTGCAAATTCACGTTGATGACGGGTTCCAATTGGTTGATGTAGGCCCAATGTACATCCCCCAGGGCTTCCAGGTCGACGGCGTCCTCTTCGGGCGGCGCCAAATAAAAGGATTTCGGATCTTCAATCCAGCCATGACAGGCTTCGCAATAAACGCGGCGACAACCGGCGGCGCGCATGCCGGCCAAGCCGGCGACCAAAACCCACTCAACCAGCCAAAAAAGCCAGAGCATGGGCGCCTGGGGACGGTGATGGAAGTGGGCGGGCCAACCGTGTTGCGCGACATCAAACAACATCAGAAACCAGTGGGCGGGGGCGGAAATGCCGAACCACACCTCAAGCGGTGACACGGCACGCATGCCCTTAAAGCTAATCGAAAGCGCGGTGGACCAGGAAACATAAAGCCCAAGCGTGGCAAGAAATGCACCCAAGCTCCCTAAAACGATACGGTTGCGACAATGACCCAGCCGCCCAATCCAGGCGGTCGCCCAGCCGTTGAGATAGCCCAAAAAAAGCGCCAACAGCAGAGAGCCAACCCCAAACACGGGGTTATGCACGGTGGCATAACCGTGCAGGAAACCAATCCCGAACACGAACAATGCCCCAAAAGGGACAAACAACATCGCGAAAGGACTGACGCGTCCACTGAGCTGGTAGGGTTGTCGTTGCATACTCACGCCTCATTTCACCCATGATCCGCCGGATACGGTGACATCGTCGCTAGGTCATTGGGTTTGCATGAATCGCCCGAGAAACCGAGGACAGCACAATGCTCAAGCCAAACACGTCCAGGGTGTCGACACAAAGCAACGGCAAAAGATGCACGGCAGGATCCACCTCGGCGAAACAAGCAGCGCTTCGAAAAGTTTCCGGGTAAAGAGGGCCTTGAAACCTTATGCGCATTTTTACAGGAAATTCGTCAGAAGAAATTGTAAAACCTCTCAAAATTTTCACAAAATCACGAATCTTCAAGTTGTCGCAATCAAGTTGGCCCCACCTCGGCGACAGGTGTCGGCAAGAAAACCACCTGCTTCGTGTTATGGTTGTCGCCAAAATCCATCACTCAAGGCGCCACGATTCTACCCGAAAGGACCCGCATGCTCACTCGCTTTTTCTCTTGTGCGTCTCACCGATTGCCGGCTAGGTTGACGCTGCTGTTGCTGGCTGGGTTATTGCCCCAATGTCGCCAACCAAAACCGACCCCGCCGACCCCACCCCCACCGCCACCGGCGGGTCACCAGTTCGTTCAAATCGAAACCTGGCCGGCGCTGATCGACGATACGGATGCCGAGAGTTTGGATCGCGCCTTGGCGCGGCAACTGAACTGGCTGGCGGCCAAACCGGCGGACTGGACCTGCCGCGTTGGTCCTTATCGCGTGGAGCGAGCACGACTGACGGCCACGCTGACACGGTTCCGCGAGCTCTGGGCCGAGCACCACCGGCAACCGCCGGCATTGCAGCAAGCGCTCCAGCAGGAATTCGACCTCTACCAATGGACCTACAACGATCAAAACAGGATTCTGTTAACGGGATACTATGCACCGATCATCGCGGGTCGCCGCAGCCGGGACAAGCAATACCGTTTCCCAATCTACCGCCGCCCCGACGACCTGCTGACGATTCAGGTCGATGCCTTTGAGCCGCGATTTCTGCAGCCAGGCAGCGCGTTGCGCGGCGGTTCACTGGTTGCCAGACTCGACGGTAAAAAGGTGGTTCCCTATTACGATCGCGCCGCCATTGACGGTGCCGGCCGTTTGGCCGGGCGCGGTCTCGAATTGGTTTACTTGGACAACTACTGGCAACAATTTTCGTTTCACATCCAGGGCGGCGGTTTCATTCAACTGGATGACGGTTCGTACATGAAGCTGAACTACGGCGGCAAAAATGGGCGCGCCTATGTCTCGGTGGGCAAGCTACTCATCGAATCGGGCGACATCGCGCGCGAAGACATGTCGATGCAAGCGCTGTCGGCCTATTTCGCGGCCAACCCGGACGCGGTCGAACGTTTTTGTTACCAAAACCCGAGTTACGTCTTCTACCAATGGGACGGCAAAACCTATCGCGAATTAAAACCAGACCTGTTCCCGCACGGCTCGTTGGGTTTTCCAGTAACCACCAAACGCAGCCTGGCCTTTGACAAAAAGTATTTTGGCGGCGGCATGTTGGCTTTTGTAAGCGGTGTCATCCAACGCAGCGATACCCAGGCGGAACCGTTCAGCCGTTTTGCCTTGGATCAGGACACGGGCGGTGCGATTCGCGAAAACCACGTCGATGTGTTCATGGGCGCGGGCGATGCGGCACTCAACCAAGCCGGGTTCCTCAAAGATCGCAAAGGTGCGGTCTACTTTTTAATTCTCAAACCCCAAATCGCAAACCCGGCCGGTTAACAAAGGCAAAAACCGAACCCTTTAAAACCAGCAACTTACAAACTATTTTCACTTTTTTTGATTTTTTTGCGAACGGTTTGGTGATTTTTGGTGAGTGTATGAGTGGTAGAGCATTTTGAAGGGAGCTTGTAAACTCCTAACGCATTCGCGTTATCTTGCCGGTGGATTCACGTCCACCGGCATTTTTTTTTGCCCATTTAGCCAGGCCCGCTCAGCCGTACCGACCCTTTCCCACGCCATACCCATAACTCATTTTTTTCCAACAACCTAAAATCAAGCCTCATTTTTTTTGTTTTTTTTGCGGACGGTTGGCCACTTTTTGGTGAGTGTATAAGTGGTAGAGCATTTTGAAGGGAGCTTGTAAACTCCTAACGCATTCGCGTTACGTTGCCGGTGGTTTCAATCACCGGCTTTTTTTTGGCCCAGCCCTCACTCATCCCCGATAGAACGAATCTTGGCGGAGCTTCAACACAATCGCTTGGGCAACGATCTGTTTTACTCCCACCAGTTCGCGCTCTTCCCAAACTATGACCCAAATATTTGGGCGATTGCCCCAACCCAAACTCGCCTAAGCCCGGACCAATAAACACCTGTTTGAATAAACTGTGTACCACAAAAAAACGGCAAGCCACCACCGGCCCACGGAACCCCCACGCCGAAGGTCAACGACATGACCGAAGCTCATTTGAAAGTGTAGCGTTTTGGGAATAACGAATGCCAAAGCGGACACCCACAAGACGCGGGCCACAGCATCGCCTCTCACAACAGAAGCCGACAACGCGGCAAAAGCTCCGAGAGCAAGGCACCGCCATTGAGATCGGATACCAACGTTACCAGCAACGGCGCGAGTTAGACATAACGGCAAGACGGCACAGTTTGTTATCCATATTGGGCGAGGTAGATACAGACTTTATCTTGATTGATGCGAGCCTTGATCGATGCAAGCGCTGTCACAGCGCAACTGCAATCTGTGAGACCCGGCGGTTGAACCCCGGATCGCGCGGCTACGTGAGAATCGCCGATTCGCGACGGTTCTACAGCGCTTGCCCACGGGTTATTTGCCCGAAGAGGAATGAGACGCGCGACCCACCGTTTTCCGGGTACAATGACGGACACCGACATAAGGAACCAAACACACGCCCTGGAGCAACAATGCCGGAACAGGATAAAGCGGCCATAACCCAACTTCTCATTGCATGGCAAGACGGCGACAGCAATGCCTTGGACGAACTCTTGCCAATGGTTTACCGAGAACTGAAGGCAATTTCACGCAATTACATACGCGGCGAACGGAGCGGGCACACACTGTCGGCGACAGCACTGGTCCACGAAGCCTACGTCAAGCTGATCGACCAAAACCGCATCACCTGGCAAAACCGCGCCCAATTTTTCGCGGTCGTTTCCACCCTCATGCGCCGCACCCTCTTGCAGTACGCACGAACCCGCAACGCCCAGAAGCGCGGCGCGGGTGAGGATCATCTCACCCTGCGCGAAACGATTCACTTCTTCGGCGACACAACAGAAATCGACATTATTGACCTCGACGAAGCGCTCACCGAATTGGGCAAACTGGACGAACGCAAATGCCGTATTGTCGAAATGCGTTTTTTTGCAGGCCTGACCGAAGTCGAAATCGGTGAAGTTCTCGAGATTTCCGAATCGACGGTGCGCCGCGAATGGCGGGCGGCCAGGGCCTGGCTCTACAAGGCACTGCGGCCCGAAGCTTAACCGGCTAAGGCACGACCTGGCGGAGGCGGGCCACCAAATCGTCGAGTTGTTGCTTGAGCGCCAAGGCCTCGGCGGGCGGATATGCCATTTGCGTCAATAGCTGCGTGGGTATACAAGCACATTGCCCGCGCAACGCACGGCCGCGTTCGGTTAAAGCAATCATCACCACGCGTTCATCGTGGTCGGCGCGCTTGCGTTCGACCAGCCCCATCTGCGCCATGCGTTTCAGCAACGGCGTTGTGGTGTTGGTTTGCAACAAGGCACGCTCGTTGATGCGCCGCACACTGCAAGGCCCCTCCTCCCACAAAATCATCAGTACGATGTACTGCGGATAAGTTAGGCCCAAGGGATCGAGATAAGGCTTATACAGCCGTTGCGTCAAACGTGCGGCGGCATACAACGGAAAACAGAGCTGTCGGTCCAGCAACAGCCTGTCTTCCGCCTGCTCAGACGGACTCATGCAGCTTGGTCCAAGGCTTTGCGAATATCGCCGTCGAGATCTTTCGGCGCGGTCGTTGGTGCAAACCGCTTGAGCGGCTGCCCATCGGCGCCCACCAGAAACTTGGTGAAGTTCCACTTAATTCCGTTACCCAGCAGGCCGGGCAACGCTTTTTTTAAGTACTTGTAGATGGGATGTGCGCCGCCGCCGTTGACCTCAATCTTCTCAAACATCTGAAAAGTCACACCATAGTTAATGCGGCAGGTTTGCTCAATTTCAGAAACGCCGCCCGGCTCCTGGGCGCCAAACTGGTTACAGGGGAAACCGAGAATGACCAAACCCTGGTCCTTGTATTTTTGGTAGAGCGCCTCGAGGCCTTCGTATTGCGGGGTCAAACCACACTTGCTGGCCACGTTAACGACCAACACGACCTTGCCCTTGTACTGCTCAAAAGCAATGGGCTCACCGCGCAAGCTGTTGGCACTCAGGTTGTAAAACTCACTCATAGGGGGAACTCCTCGTCGGATTAAAGCGACAAAATATCAGACGCGATTATATCGCGCACGACCTTTTTACCACAAAATCACCGCAACGCAAGTCCTGTCCAGGGGAGCACCCGTACACCCTAGCCGCGTCCATACGGACGCACTAACTTTTTTTTGACTAAGAAAAAGAAGCAGTTAGAGACAATCCCGGCACCAAGGTTAATTTCTCCCTGGCAATCAATCAAAAATAGGGTATGCTGTGCAGGTGTCCATTTTCGTAAGTGGACTCGAAAAAGGACATACCTAAAAAAGGCGAGGTTGAAGGGGAAATCAACGTCGCCTTTTTACTTTTATGAACCGGCCTTTGACGCGCTTGTCGCTCGGCCGACAGAATGACTCCTCGAAGCAAAGCCCGGCGATTGCGGCCATACGCCCCACCCCCGCCGGCAACAGGCCGCCGACAGGCTCGCTAAGATTGGCAACTGAGCCAGGAGCACAGCGCACGATGTCGAAAAAAAGACAGGGTAATCCGCAAAGTGTTTACAGGGCGGACCCCAGGAAGCGCAAAACGCGCGGTGGTTTTAGCGTGCCGCTCAGATAGAAACGCCACAAGAGAACAAGATTATCTTAATCTTCTCCCTAAAAAAACCAAAGTACGCAGCTCTTAAAAACCACACAAAAACCAACTTTTCAACAGCAAGCAAAAGAGCGCCAAAATTCAAACAATCATTATAACTAATGATATTCAACCAATTCAAAATAACGCCCCAAAACAACCCAATAAATACTGCGCGTAAACATAAATCCGGCCAAACAAAAAAGAAAGAAACAAGCCGCCGTCAAGCTCTAACTGATTAACAGTTAATATCTTGTGATTTTTCGTAAAAAACTATTTTCATTTTCGGCTTATTGAGGTAAATTTGCCTCATCCGAAAGAAGTGCCCAACCTGTTCACGCCGTCCTCAAAGGTTGAGCCGTTTCTGCTTCTCGCCCTCTCCCTTTATACAGTTTGGACCTGTCCTTGTTGTCGAACGTCAAACATTCGAGAGAGCCTGAATTTCATGTTCCTCATAAATGGCTATGTTCGGTTGATTTGAGCTCCCAATGCTTCATCCCGACAAAATGCCTTGGAACTTTACCTTTATTCTCACCATTCGATGTCGCGTTCGACTTGTTGAGCCATAGGAAAAAATCACTGATCGGCTTTATTTGCCGCGAATACCACCTCCCCCACATTCCTGCTTCACGTTGCACCCCGCGCGGGTGATCACGCTGTGAAGGCGGGGTGTCGTGGTATCCACCAAACAATGCCGTCATTCAACAACATTACGCGTTGTCGTATTTTGATGTGTGAAGCAACAAGCAAACACCGATAACCTTGGCAGAGGTTATCATTACAGTGTTGCTTGCTGCCTCGTGTGGATTGGGATCCAACGTCGAAATCATACAACATGTCATGGGTGTTTTCCAAGCAAGTTTGGCTTTTTGGGTTAACTGTTAAGCAGCTCACTTTACGAGGTATTTGCCCCGCTGAATTGTCCTTCGGCTCGGTGCCGTTTGCACTATTCCAGAACCCATCCATAGTATGTCACCAGATGCTCGGAACGCTGTTTTCGGTTGGTCTTTTTGCGCCTATTTCTCCCGGTGCAATGAGGACCAACACGGGACGGCTGCTCCCGGCAAGCCCCCTGGCGGCCATGGGGGGTCGGCGAATTCTACGGTTACAGTACAGCGCTTTCTTCGGACCACTACCAACTAAAAAGGAGTCCTCATGTCTGGACACTTTCGTGTTTTATCCATCTTGGTCCTCGCTTTGTTTGTGCTTGCGCCACTCAGTGCCGCCGACCCCATGGTGCTCAGCGCCAAAGAGCAATTTCGCTATCAAAAAGGTCTGCAAACGCTGAAAGCGGACGCGGCCGACGGCCAAACGCTGACCTTAAACCTCGGCGAAACCTGGCAGTACCAAACCTTGATCGATCACCTTAAACTGCGCGGTAAAACACCCGAAAACGCGCCCCAACTGTTCCGCTTCATCAAAGCCGAACGTCAGCGCGCCCTGAAAGCGGGCGAAACCGTCGGCTACCAAACCCAACGCGCCAAAGCAGAAGAGGACGTCCCCCAACCGATGCACTCGGTTGAAGCGGCTTTTTCCAACGGCAGCGAATCCGCCTTTAACGCCTCCTCTTCTTTCCCCGGCGGCAGCACCTACACCTATCTGGACGTTGCCTATACCTCCTCCGACCCCAACGAAGCCGACGTTCCCGCCTTGGTTGAAGAGTTCGCCGGCGGCACCGATGTCGTCGCCGAAGGTACCTTCCAACACGGCCAAGGTTTTAGCGCTAAATCCGAGGTGGAACGCAATATCAACTCGTGGGCGATCTCCGCGCGCGATCTCAACGGCGACGGCGAAATTCAAGAGGACGAATACTTGAGCATCACCTTCGTCAGCCGTCCGCTGTTGATTCCCGGCTTGTTTGGCTTAAACATTGACGAGCCGGTCGACCACACCAACGACGGCGAAATCAGCATTTGCATGAACCGTACCTGGACCAATGACTGTGACGTCAACCTGACCGGCAGCCCCAATGCGTTGAAGGTCCCGTTGAAAGGCCGTTACCGCACACCACCCGGTTACACAATTGACCTGGACGGCGTGCGCACCAAAACCAACGTCATCGATCCCAACGACTACGTCAAATTGCAGTTGACCCAAACCGGCGGCGCCTGCCAACCGGAGTACCATTTCTCCATGACGGACTTTTGGGCGGGCGTGAAAGTCAGCCAAGACAAACGCGAAATGTCCTGGGACTTCACCGGCCTGAACGCGATTGACTTCGCCAAAGGCTGCCGCCAAGTCCAAGACCGCGTTGAGTTCCACGTCAACCTGTTTGTTCCGGTACGCTACCTGGGCCACGCGCGCATTCTGCCGATCTTCATGACAACCCGCAAACTGAAAAACATCACCTTCAACTTCGCCAATTTGGATCCGATCAAAATCACCAACAGTTGCTTGGCTGAAGGCTCACTGATCCAAATGAACGACGGTTCGCAAGTGGCGATTGAAGACATCACGGCAGGCGACATCGTCTTCAACGAGTTCCGTTCCAAAGAAGCAGCGCGGATTGTCGACACGGCTCTGGGCTTTGAAGACAAAGCGATGGTACGCATTGAAAGCGAAAGCGGCCGGGCCTTGATGATGACCGACCTGCACCCGGTCGTCACCCTCGACGGTGTGGTTTTGGCGCGTGATCTCAAAGAAGGCGACCGCGTCGCCACCATCGACGGCGCGGAGAAACTGACCACTGTCAGCCGCGTCAAATACGACGGCCAGGTGTACAACCTGAAACTGGCCCAACGTGCCGGCAAGAACCTCGACGCCGACAATACAGTTTACGCCAACGGCTTCATGGTTGGTGACGGCACGATGCAAGCCCACTACGAACGCCTCGACCGCACGCGCAAAGGCAGCGTTCTGGAGCGCATCCCCACGGCGTGGCACCAAGATTACTTGAACGCCCAACAATAATTCTTGTCGAAAACGGCAAACAGGGCGCCCCATCTCGGTGGGGCGCTTTTTTGTGGGTGCTTTCACGCATCCGAGCACGCACCGAAAAGGTTATAATGGCAAAAAATCACAACGGTTTCAGACCTTGGGAAGCCGGTAAGTGGGGACCATGGATCAACACGAACCGTCAAAACGCGAAGCGTCCGCCGATCTTTTTGCCAAAGAACACAACACGTTGGCCCAGGCCCAAGCGGCTCTCGCCGACGAGTTAAACGCGGACCAACTCAAACACCGCCTGGAACAAATCACGCGCGGTTACGCCAAGCTGCTGCGCCAAACAGAACGTTTGACGCGCATCAGCGACCGCCGCCAGAACAAATATTATTCGGTTTCCAACGAACTGGATTTTCATCTGGGTCGCCATGTTGGCGAAGCGATTAAAGAGGAAATTCTGCGGGCGCCGGCCGAGGTGGAGACGATTCACAAACGCAAGCTGGTGATCGCCTTTATCGATGTGCGCGGTTTCAGTACGTTCAGTGAAAACCTCTCCCCCGACGCGGTCATCACCTTCTTAAAGAACTACTACGACTACAGTTTGCGCATCGTGCATCGACACGGTGGTTTGGTGAAGTGCTTTATGGGCGACGGCGTCATGCTGGTATTTGGGTTTCGCCGGCCGGATACAGCGGCCGACCGCGCCTTGCGCTGTGGTGCCGAACTGCTGGAACACCTGCCCAGCTTTCGCGAGGACGTCGGTTTGCCGGTTCACATCGGCATAGGTTTGCACCACGGCGAAACGGCGGTCGGTACGATCGGTACAGACAAACGCGCAGAACTGGCAATCATCGGCAATACAGTCAACATCGCCGCGCGTATTGAGAGCGAAACCAAAAACCAGAAGGTGCCGTTGCTTTTCAGCCAGGCGTTTCGCAGCCAACTCAAGGACGACTGGCCGCTCCACGCGCTTGGTGCGGTTCCCCTGCGCGGCATCTCCCAACCGACGCCGCTGTTTACGCTGACGCATCTCCAGCGCCGCGACGCCGACGCAAACGCAAGTGGGTCTTAATCCGCAGCAAAAGCTCTTCCTTGGAAACCGGTTTTGTCAGGAAATCATTGCCGCCGGCGCGATACCCTTCAACCGCGTCTTCAACCTGGGTTCGTGCCGTCAAAAAAATGATGGGCAGTTGATCGGCGGCAAACTCGCGGCGAATGCGACGGCAGACTTCGAAGCCGGACAAATGCGGCATCATCACGTCCAGCAAAATGAGGTCATAACCGGAATGGTGCTGCAATAACCGCAAAGCTTGCGGCCCGCTACCGGCTTCCTCAATCTCAAACCGGCGTAGGCTGATTTGATTTACCAGGACTTGGCGGTTCACGGCCTCATCGTCAACGATAAGAATACGATAAGGGGCGTGGCCGTCGTCGGTGTCCTCGATGATATCGGGCTGCGTCGGCGATTTTGTTTGTTGCAGCTTTTGATCGGTATCCCACAGTGGTTCGTCGAGCGTTTGATCGCCGTCGAAATCCACCGAACCATCGGCCAGTTGTAAGTAGAAACGGAAGGTACTGCCGACGCCCATCTCCGAACTCACTTCAATATCACCGCCCTGCATTTCTAACAACTTGCGCGTAATCGACAGGCCCAGGCCGGCGCCGCCGCGCAAGCGTTTCGCGGTGCCGTCAATTTGCTCAAACGATTGAAAAATGGTGCGTTGCAAGGCGGGTGGAATGCCGATACCGGTATCGCGAACGGCCACTTCCAAGCGTCCCATGGCCACGCGCGCGGTCAGACGAACCTCACCGGTCTCGGTATATTTGACGGCATTGCCGAGCAAGTTCACCAACACTTGCTGTAGGCGGTTGCGGTCCGCGCGGACCGGCGGAAGGTCGGCGGGAATATCAACGATTAAATCGAGTTTTTTCTCTTTGGCCAGCGGTTTAGCGAGGGCGCACACGCGTTCGGCAATTTGCTGAAAGGCGGTTGCTTCCAGGTACACCTTGAGGGTGCGGTTGCGGAGCTGAGAGAAGTCGAGGATATCGTTAACCAGGGCGGTGAGACGTTTGCCGGAGGCGACGACCATAGTTAGGTCGTGTTTTTGTTTGTCGTTGAGATCTCCGCCGGTGCCGTCTAATAGGGATTGGGTCAGGCCGACAATGCCGTTGAGCGGCGTACGTAATTCGTGCGAGGTGTTGGCCAAAAACTCGTCTTTGAGTTTATCCAGATCACGCAAGCGGGTCGCAACCTCGCGTTCCTTTTGGGTCAGCAACCGTTCCTTGGACAATTTAATGGTTTGACTGCGCTGATAAAACAAAACAGCACCCAGGCCAAGCAACACATAAAAACCGTAGGCCCAGGAACCGGCCCAGGGCGGCGGCGCCACATGCAGCACCAATTGAAGTTCACCAACGGCCGAGGGCGCGCCTTGGGGACCCCCTTGCACGTGGAGCTCATAGCGACCGGCCTTGAGGTTGGTAAAGTTGAGGCTGCGCTCGGCACCAAGTTCAACCCATTCATCCACCAACCCGTCGACCCGGTAACGGTAGCGGTGTTTGGCGGGATCGTTAAAATCAAGTGCGGCAAACTCCAGCGCCAGCAAGGAGTCGTGGTGGGAAAGACGAATTTCGTTGAGACGGTCGAGCGGGACCTCGGGTCGGAAACGGGGATCGGCGGTGCGCAGATCGGTCAACACCATCGGCACTTGCCGGGTGGTTACCTCGAGGGCGTTGGGTTCAAACCAAATCAAACCATAGGCGCCGCCAAAATATAGACGGCCGGAAGCCCCGGCAAAGGACGACCAGGGACCGAACTCATTGGCGGGCAAACCGTCCTCGACGGTGTAAACCTTTAGCACTTTCATGGTGACGGGATCGAAACTGTGCAAACCGCGCTGGGTGGAGAACCACAGCAAGCCGCGTTCGTCGGCAACCAAACCGGTAATGCTTAGATTGGCCAAGCCTTCGCGTTTGCCGAAGGCTCGGAAACGCGGGCGCGGGCCGTCATAATCCATTAGGTTGAGACCGCCGCCGAAGGTCGCCAGCCACAAGCGTTGCTCGGGCCGTTGGGGATCGGCAATCAACCCGATGACCGAGTTGTGACTGGGTCCATGCTCGGGCGTTTCGGGATCGCGCTGGTAGCGGGCGAAGCGACCGCGTTGCGGATCAAAGCGGTTGAGGCCGCCGCTAATGGTGCCAACCCACATCGACTGTTGTTGGTCGCAGAACATGCTAATGACGCGATCATCGCTCAAGCTTTCTTTATCGTCGGTATCGTGACGATAGTGAGAAAAGGTTTCGCTGTCGGGATCGAACACACTGACCCCGCCGCCAAAGGTGCCAATCCACATGTCACCCTGACCGGCTTCAACCAGAACACGCACTTTATCGTGACCCAACCCGGTTTCGTGGCCGGGATCGTGGCGGTACCGAGTAAAGTGATCCTGGTTTTCGTCCAGCACACAGAGCCCACGATCCTGGGTACCCACCCACAGGCGTCCCCGTCGATCTTGCGCAAGGGCAAAAACTTCATCCTGGGACAAGGTCCGTTCATCATCGGCATCGTGGCGATAATGACGCCATTGTTCGGTACCAAAATCGAAGCGGTTTAGCCCTCCACCGACCGTGCCAACCCACAAACGATCCCGCTCGCGTTCTTCCAAAATGGGAATTACGCGGGGCGCACTCAACGAGTGTTCGCTGTCGGGCTGGGCGGTCATAACGTTAAACCGCCGCCGTTTCGGGTTCCAATAACTGAGGCCGTGACCCATGAGACCAAACCACATAAGCCCACTGCGATCTTGCAGGATCGCTTCAACGCGATTGCTGCCAAGACTGCTATAGAGGCCGACCTTTTTGCGGTTGTTGTAAAATCGTCCGCTGCTTTCGTCCCAAACGAAGAGACCGGCACGTTCCGTACCGAGCCAAAGCATGCCGTCGTGATCAACCCAAACGGAGGCGACGGCTTCTTTGTCCAAGTTAAAACCATCGCTGCGTTCGTCAGTCAACGCGAGCAAACGGTTGGAGTTGGGCAACAAACGGAAGACGCCCTGGTTGGTGCCGATCCAAATCACCTGGCGGTTGGTAATGTGCAGCGCGAGAATTTCGCGCGAACGCAGCAGCGCCCCGCCGTCGAGCACAGCGGCGGCGTCCCAAAAATCACCACTGCTGGGTTTGTAGATAAACAAGCCGTTGAGAGTTCCCAAGAGAACCAACTGGTTCGGCGCTTCAAGAAGGCGCGTGATGTTGCGCGTGGCCACACCGGAAACGGCGACAAAAGCATCGTCTTGCTCGTGGTACAAGTAAAGCCCGCGGTCCGCGCCCATCCACACGCGACCGGCTTGGTCTTCCAACAGGGAAAAAACGGCGATGGCGCCGTCGTCATCCTGAGCGTGACGAATCGGCACCCGTCGGAAAGTCTGCGCGGCGGCGTCAAACCGGGCAACACCACCGGTTTGAGTGCCGATCCATAGCTGCCGGCGACGGTCTTCCAATAAGCAGGATACCCAATTGTCGGGCAAACCCTCGGCCTCGGCAGGATCGTGGAGGTATTGGGTGAAGCGATAGCCGTCGTAACGGTTGAGGCCGCCTTGCGTACCAATCCACAAAAATCCGACGTGGTCCTGCACCATGCTTGTCACAATCGATTGCGACAAGCCGTCTTGGGTGGTGCGGTGTTTAAAGCGCAGTTGACCCCAGGGTTCGGCGTGTGCCGACGTGCTCGCCAAGGCCCACAGCAACGCAACCGTAAAAACACGGCCGCGTCGCCTCGTAGGGGAACCGCCGGTCACTTCGAAATCCCTTACTCAGTCTCGGAAGCGGTCTTGGCACGACCGATCGCATACAGATGATCTTCGCCGCGCAAAAACAACATGCCCGACGCGACGGCGGGCGTCGCCAACAGATGATCGTCGATTTTGTTGACGCCCAATCGCAGGTAAGTGGTCCCCGTTTGGATCACATAGGTTTCGCCGTACTCACAAAAAACCAATAATTTCCCATCAACCACCAATGGCGAGGCCGTCACGGCCAGACCGCGATCCATCCGCTCGCGGTAATGACGCTCACCGCTAGCGAGATCGTAACAACTCAGGGTTCCACGATTGTCGACCACATACAACAAGCCGTTGTGTGCGACCGGCGTCGGCAGGTAGGGCCCGCCGCGTTCGGTGTGCCAAACCACGTGGGGATCGTTTTGATCGCTGTCTTTTTTAAGCGTAATATCACCGCGTGCGCCGGGGAGCAGCACGTAAATCGGCTGAATCGGTCGGTAACCGTTGGTCACAACAATTCGACCGCCGTGCTCAAAAGGCGTGGGTACGGCGATTTCCGAGTTACCGTCGAGCCACCACAACAAACTGCCGGTTTTTGCATCGTAACCGCGAATGGCGTTGGTGCCGTTGGTGACGAGTTCACTGCCGCCCTTGTGATGCACAATGGTCGGCGAACTCCACGAGGGGATTTCGTTGCGCTCGGTTTTCCAGAGTTCTTTGCCGTCGGCCAGCGCATAGGCGGCAACAAACGAGTTCCTGGCACGGTCGACTTGGAGATAAACCCGATCGCCGTCAATCACCGGCGAACTGCCGTGACCCCACTGCACTTTTTCATCGTAAAACCATGAACCTTCTAACAAGCCCAAGGCCTTGCGCCACAAAAGCCGACCCGACATATCAAAGCAGAATAAGCCTTCGGAGCCGAGGAGCACGACCAAATGTTTTCCATCGGTAACCGGCGTTGAATTAGCATGCGTCGATTTCGAGTGACGGTCGTTTTTCGGTTTTCCGGTCGAAGCAACCTTACGCCACTTCCGGGCACCGCTCTGAATGTCATAGGCCATGATTGACCAGGTCTGTTCGTTTAGGTCGCCAATCGATTCGATATCACCGAACAGGCCGATCCGTAGCGCCGGCTCGGGTTCACCGTTTTCTGCGGTAACCACAAACAAGGTGTCTCCCCAAATAATCGGCGCAGCATGCGCCAAACCGGGAATACGAACTTTCCAACGCACATTTTCGGTTTCGCTCCACACCTGAGGTAAGTTCTGGCCCTCAGCAACGCCGCGCGCACCACTGCCGCGAAAGGCCGGCCAAGGTGCCTGCGAGAGATCGGCGACACCGGCGCTCGGCACCGCGCCATCCTGGGCCGCCTTGGGCGCAGCCGGAGCAGCGGTCGCGGCGGCCGGCGTCTCAGCCGAAGCAGCGGTCGCGGTAGCCGGCGTCTCAGCCGAAGCTGTGGCCGATTGGTGTTTCTCAGCATTAGCACGGGTCACCGCAAAGCTGTAGTCGGGAAATTGCAGCGTAACCTTTTCCGCTCGCCCCTCGACCGGTTCAAAAATAAAGGAGGCGCCGTAACGGTTGGCGGCATAAAAGCGGCCGTCGCTGTGTCGATACAAAGGACTGGGATTGTCCTCATCCGCGCCGACCACACTGAACAATCCGTCACGATAGGAAAAGGTGACAATGTATCCGCGTTCGGTGCCGTACGCGCCAAGTAGGTTCGTCGGCTCGGGAATTTGGGGTTTTTTACGCTTTTGCAACGCGGGCGTATCAGCCACCAAAGCCACCACTTCTTTCTGATCAGCGAGCAGTGCCACATCGAGGATTTGTTCTTTTTGCGCGGTGGTCCACTCACCTTGCGCGAGCAACGTCTTAACCATTTCGACCTTGCCCGTTCCGGCGGCACCGTGGGCAATCAATTGACGATTGGGCACAGGCACACCGGCCTGAAGAAACGCTTCTAAGAGACCCACTTTATTTTTATCCAGCAGGTTACCCCAGTCGCTCGGTTTTGGTACCAGCTTCTGGGCAACCAGGAAACGCACCACCTCGCGGGTGTCGTCATCGCTGTAAATGACGGCGCTGAGCACGTCCATCTGATAAACATTCTCTTTGGCGTCCAGCGAGGCGCCCTTTCCATGCAGGAACTTCACCACGTCAAGGTGGCCGCGACGGGCGGCTAAAAACAGCGGCGTCATGCCGAAACGATTGGTTGTTTCAAGGGAAACCCCGGCTTCGATCAACTGTTTGACTTGATCGAGGCGGCCGTCATCAGCGGCCTGCAACAATTGCGTTTTACGCGCTAAATCGGCAACGTGCTCCGGACTTGTATCGAGAGGGTTCTGCCAAAACCCGAGAATGCAAAAAAACAAAAGCATGAGCTGGGACCACCTTGTGGATCGAAGTCGCGAAAGAATCGCTTCAAGCATACGTGAGGGCGGCCTGCCGGGTAAACCCACAAAGCATGCGCGCGACCAAGCCTTGTTCCAAGCCTACAGCGAATGTAACAATAGGCGCCTATCACAAACTTTCCATCGGAGCGATTCATGACATGTTATCCGCGTTCACAACGCCTTTGGGCCGTTGTCCTGTTAATGGCTATTGCTTTTTCCGCTTGTAATACCTCTAAACCCGAAGCCGGCGGCGAAAAGCCCGCACCAGCCCCGGCCAAACCGATTACGATTGGTTACCAATCGATGATCAATCCTTGGAAAGTGGGCATTCAAACCGGCACCATTGCCGCCGCAACCGGTCGCGAAATCGAATGGCGCAAGTTCAACAGCGGTGCTGAAGTGATCACCGCCATGGCTTCGGGTGATGTCCAACTCGCAGTCGCGGGCTCGAGCTCAATTGCTACCGCCATGAGTCGCGGCGTCGATGTGTCGTTGATTTGGATTGTCGAAGCCATTCGTGACAACGAAGCTTTGGTAGCGCGCAACGGTAGCGGCATTGAAACCATGGCCGACCTCAAGGGTAAAACCATCGGCGTGCCCTTTGCCGCAACCACGCACTATCACCTATTGGTCGCCCTGGAACAGCACGGCATCGCCACCAAAGACGTCAAAATTCTCAACCTGCAACCGGACGCGGTCCTGGCCGCCTGGACGCAAGGTTCGATTGACGCTACCTTCATTTGGAGCCCTACGCTGAATAAAATCATGCCTAACGGCAAGGTCTTACTCACCTCCGGTGCCTTGGCCGACGCGGGCAAACCCACCTTTGACGGCATGCTTGTCGCGGACAACTTCGCCGAAAGCAACCAAGCGTTCATGCAAGCCTTTGTCGCCGAACTGGCCCGCCTTGATGCTGATTACCGCGACAATAAAGACCAGTGGACCCCTGAAGCCGAGGCCGTTCAAGCCATCGCCGCCGTGACCGGCGCCGAGCCCGACGAAATCCCCTCTATTTTGGGACAATACGCTTTCCCCGACGTACCCGCCCAAACCAGTGCCGACTGGCTCGGCGGCGGCGCCGCCCAAGCGCTGCGTGAAACGGCTTTGTTCCTAAAAGACCAGAAAAAAATAAGCACGGTACTGGATGACTACGGTCCCTTTGTAAACGCTTCCTTCGTGCAAGCTTTGGCGGAACCGGCGGCACCATGAGCCGTATTGACATCAACGATGTCTCGGTCGTGTTCCCGGCCAGGGAGAATACACCGGCGGTGACCGCCCTTGACGGTGTAACGCTGGTTCTGGAAGCGGAAACCTTTGCCACCGTCATCGGTCGCTCGGGCTGCGGCAAAACCACTCTGCTCAACCTGTTGGCCGGCTTTCAAGCGCCGGCAACCGGCACGGTGATGCTCGACGGCGCTAAAATTACGGGGCCGGGTGTGGAACGCGGTGTGGTGTTCCAAAAAAACGCGCTTATGCCCTGGCTCAACGTGTTCGACAACGTCGCACTTGGCTTGCGTTTTCAGGGTATGCCCAAGGCCGCCCGCCAAGAACGGGTGATGACCTGCCTCGACTGGGTCGGGTTGGCCGCCTTTGCCCGTCACCGCGTCTACGAACTCTCCGGTGGGATGCAGCAGCGTGTCGGCATTGCCCGCGCGCTGGCCGCCGATCCCAAAATTCTGCTAATGGATGAGCCGTTGGGCGCGCTTGACGCGCTCACGCGGGAGAATTTGCAAGAGCTGATCCTGCAACTGTGGCAGAAGGCGGGCAAACTGATTCTGTTCATTACACACGGAATTGAAGAGGCCTTGTTCCTCGGCACCAAGCTAGTGGTGATGACGCCGCGCCCCGGCAAAATCCACACGACCTACAATTTGTCCTTCAGCCGGCGGTTCCTCGCCGGCGAATCGGCGCGTTCGATTAAAGCCGACCCGGCCTTTATCCAACTGCGCGAAGAGGTACTCGAAGTGATTCACCCACGAGGAGCTGACGACGATGACGACTCACCGCGTTGAGGATCCCCTATTCAAGCGCTACCCGCGCCGTACCACCCTCATCATCAGTTTGGTCACCACGGTGTTACTGCTCGCGTTGTGGTGGATGGTAACGGCGTTTGGCTGGGTGAAACCGCTGTTTTTGCCCTCGCCAATGACGGTGGTGAACCGCATCGGTGATCTCAGTACGTCCGGTTTTGCCGACGCCACCCTTTGGGAGCACGCGCGCGCGAGTTTGTTTCGCGTGTTTGGCGCCTTTGTGTTGGCGGTGCTGACCGCGGTGCCGATCGGCATCGTGATGGGCATTCACGATTTTGCCAAGGGCGTGCTCGACCCCGTCATTGAGTTTTACCGGCCGCTGCCGCCGTTGGCCTATTTACCACTCATCATTATTTGGCTGGGCATCGGCGAAACCGCAAAAATCGTCCTGATCTACCTGGCGATGTTTGCCCCGATTTGTTTGAGCACACGGGCCGGCGTGGCGGCCGTGGCGCGAGAAAAAATCCTGGCGGCGGCTACCTTGGGCGCGGCCAAATGGCAAATCGTGTGGCACATCGTGCTACCGGGTGCCTTGCCGGAAATTTTGACCGGCATGCGCGTCGGCATTGGCTTCGGCTGGACCACCCTCGTCGCCGCGGAAATGGTCGCGGCCACCGCCGGTCTCGGTTTTATGGTACTCAATGCCAAAGACTTTCTGGCTACCGACGTGGTCATTGCCGGCATCTTCGTGATTGGCTTCGTGGCCTACGGCTTCGATTTGTTTATGCGCTGGCTCGAGGGGCGACTGGTCCCCTGGAAAGGACGTGTCTAGCCGGGCTAGACGCGATCCACCTTGCGACAGATGTCCAGCCAGGGTTCTTCTTCTTTGATGGTGGAGACAATGGCACAGCGCATGATCGGTACCGTTTCGCGCCCGTAAACCTTCTCCTTGAGCTCGGCTACTTCTAAATCGGCCATAACCTCGACGTTGCCAATGGTCAGCTTGGCGGCCAGAAACTTGAAACCGACCTCAAACGAGTGTTTCGATTTATTAACCAATTCCACACCGTCTTGGCCGACACACCACAAGTACATTTTGGTGGTTTTCATGTCGTCCAAAAAGGTTTCTTGTTCGCTAATCGCCAGCACGGCCGTGCCCTTCGGGTATACAAAAAAGCGCTCGGGCGGCGCGTTGCGTTTGAGCGAGGACACTTCTTCCGGCATATCGCAGTAAAACAAAACACGGCCTTTAATGTCGTGAGTTTTGTGGGTGACGCGCGTCTCAAACCATATGTCTAAATCCGGCACCAATAGATTGAGCCGGTCCTCGCGCAGGGTTTCGGTGAATCCAACAACGACACATTTCTTGGGATCGTAGCGCACGATTTCGGTTTTATGGCGGTTGGCGCCGTCGGCATAGGTCGCGAAAACCGCTAACTCTTTTTTCTTGGCTTTACCCAGCGCCTTTTCGGCTTTACTCGGAAATAAGAGACTCATGCCACCCGCCCCTCGCGACGGCACCTTACCCTCGCCGCCGGAATTTTCCCAAACGCCGCCTCGACGCCGCAGGTGTTAACCAAAGACAGAGCGGCACATAAAACGGGCGTTTCCCAAATTTTAAAAACCGTGATGGGCATAATCCTACCTGAAAAGTGCGATCTGTGCGGATGATTTTGATCAAAAAAGACGTAGTGCGAAATAGTTCAACCGAAACCCACGCCCAGCATTCAGATAAGCTTTGTATTTTACAAACTGTTTTATCCCAATTTCTTATCTAAAGCACCCACCGCCTATCGCACGACATCGGCCGCGTAAAAGAACGCCCAAAAGCAACGCTTAGGGCGCATGGGGCACGTACTTTCCTGCACCGATCATTTCACCGCGTGAGTCACTTTTTTGAAAATGTTGTAAGGGGAAATTCGCGACGCCCCGTAGCAGCCAATATTGGACCCCATTGGTTTCCTCTCCAACCTGGTGTGGCACAGCTTGCTAAAAGCCGGCCAACCCAACAACCGACGCGGTCCCCCGCGAATCCGGGTCGCCTATCGACCCGCGGTAGGAGTTATTGATGCAACGTAGATCCTTTCTCGCCGGCATGACCGGCCTCAGCCTCTCCGCCTTGGCTCATGCCGGTGCGTCGTGGCGTGCTCTCCCCAAACGGCGTAAAGCGGTGGAAACCCGCAACAGCGCGCGCAATTTGATTATGGTTTTATTGGACGGCGGCCCCAGTCACGTCGATACCTTTGATTTAAAAACCGGTGTCTGGACACCCGATTTTCTCGGGCCCGCAACCCTCGGCGGCAGCCTTCAGTGGCCGCTCGGTACCATGCCTAAGCTGGGGGCGATGACCGACCAATTCTCCTTGGTTCGCTCGATTTCAGCCATTGAGGCCGTGCATGACCGTGCCGTGTACCATCTCATCACAGGTCATCGCCAAAGTACGGCGCTCATGCCGGAAATTCCCCACTTCGCGTCGGTCGTCTCACACGAACTGGCGCCGCAACGAACGACCCAAGACAGCATGCCGACCTTTATCAGCGTCGGCGCCAACCAAGCCGAAAACGGTTTTCTCGACATCAACCACCGCGCGCTTGAGATTACCGATGACGGTCAGGTTCGCGATTTAAACCACCTTTTACCGGAAGAACCGGATCGCCTCGATTTAGTCGATCGGTTTATTGCGCTCAGCGAAAATCGAGCGGATGCCTCGGGCCGTCATGCGCGCCTGCAAAAACAAGCGCGCAACTTAATGAATGACACGACCCTGCTCACCCTGTTGAGCGGTTCAGGGGACGGCGACGAGGACGACGAGGATGGGCAAACCACCGCGCAAATGTTTGAAAAGCAATGCACCACTGCGACGCGATTGCTGGCCGCCAATCGCGGGACACGTGTCATTCAAATGCGCCTGGGCAACTGGGACCATCACGACAGTATTTATGTGCAGGGTCTGGGTCAATTGGACGACCTGTCGGGCGCACTCGACCACGGTTTGGCGTTGCTGCATCGCGATTTGGCGGCGGCACCGGGCGTTAACGGCGGTAGCTTGTTGGACGAGACCCTGGTTGTCGCCGTCGGTGAATTCGGTCGTACCGTCGGCGCCCTCAACAGCATCGCCGGCCGCGATCACTATCCTTATGTCACCCCGGCCCTGCTGTTCGGCGGCGGCGTGCAGGGTGGCCGCGTGATCGGCGCGACCTCGGCCGACGGCGGCGGCATCGTTGACGCCGGCTGGTCGCACAACCGCCAAATGGGCATTGGCGACTTGATTGCCACCCTTTACAGCGCCCTCGGCATTGACTGGTCGAAACGCTTTCTTGAGACGCCCTCGGGCCGTGTCTTTCAGCCGGTCGATACCAACACGGGGCCGGCCCACGAAATTAGCGAACTTTTTGTATAGGAGGCGGAAGCATGACACAGAAACACATCTTATCGACCGTCACGGCTTGCTGCTTCCTCGTTGGCACGCTTCTTTTCGGCGCCGATGGTCGCGGTTCGGATCGCGATTTGCAGTTAAAACCGTTTCAGGCAGTCAAGCGCGGTGTGCGGCCGGCGATTGACGATTTGACTTTTTTACACCGCGTCCACCTAGACTTGACCGGTCAAATCCCCCCACAATTTCACATCGACACATTTGCCGCCAATCCGAATCCCGGCAAATACGTCGAGGAAATCGAACGTTTGCTTAACAGCGAAGCCTATCACTATCGATGGGTCACCTTTCTCGCCGATTTGTTCAAAAACGAGTTCATGGGGTTTGACCAAGAAGCCTCGTTTCGCAACGCCTTTGACACCCAACTGCAGGGTTACATCCGCAACAATACCCCGTTTGATGTGGTGGCCCGCGAAATCTTGACCGGCAGTGGCAAGGGCGTCCAACCTGGCTCGGCTTTTCCCTTTTGGACCCAAGACCTGTTCGAGGAGGAGTTTCGACTGGAAGTGCTCGATAACCAGGTCGCGAACATCACCGATACCTTTTTGGGCATTCAAACCAATTGTGTCAGTTGCCATAACGGCTCTTACCACCTGGAAGAAGTCAACGTCGGCTTGGTCGAAAAGAAACGCGAAGACTTTTGGGCGATGGCCGCATTTCTTTCCAAAAGTTTCGTATTCTTCCCTTATCTCGATGACGACGAGCCCTTTGCGAGCAACCTTCAACTGGTCGACATCGACGATGAAAACGGGAGACCGGGCATCGGCGATTACTTCTCCGAACCGCGCTTCCGCGATGGTGAGTACCGCGCCCAATCGATTGCCGGCGAAGGCATGCGGGTACCGCGCAACGGCGGTGTCATCGAACCGCGCTACATGTTTGGCGGCGGAACCCCGGAACCAGGTGAAACCCGGCGTGCGGCACTGGCACGACTTCTCACCGCCGACCGTCAGTTCGCACGCAACATCGTCAACCGCGTTTGGGCCGAGTTTTTCGGCGAAGGTTTTGTGCATCCGCTCAACAGTTGGGATCTGGCGCGGCTTAACGCAACAACCGCCGCCAACTATCAAACCACCGTCCAACCGCGCACACCGGCTTTGCTCGAAGCGCTCACCAACGAGTTCATCAACAACGGCTACGACCTCAAACGGTTAATTCGGCGCATTGCCGGCAGCAGCCTATACCTGAGCCCACTGCAAGCTGAACCAGACTCAAAAGATTACCTGGGCTACTGGCGTGGCAAGCAACGCGTGCGTCGCCTCACCGCCGAATCGATTGTCGATCGCTACCATCGCGCGCTCGGCTTAGAGCAGCGCTACATCGTGCGTGGTCGTTACGACCAAACCGTCAACAGCACCTGGGCGCTGCCGAGCGCCGGCGAACCAGATCCCTTTGTGCTGTATCGCGCCTCCGATGAACCACCCTACAACCTTTATTTCGTGGCGGATCCGGTCGACCTGGGTTTCCAGAGCATGGCCCAATTCGAGTTTTACCAGTACACCACCAATGTACTGTTGCAGACCATGGGTCACGGCGACGGTTTCAGTACCCCACGGCAAAACACGAGTACCGTTCAGCGCGCCTTGTTCATGCTTAACAGCAACGAGTTCTCCAACTACATGTACGGGGGTGTCGAATACGATGAGGGCGATTACGGCATCCTCGAGATTCCCTCCAGTCCGTACTTGCTGGCACAAATCGAACGACTCGCCAACAACCCCGATCAAGCAGGCCCCTTCGTGGAGGAAATTTTCCAGCGATTTTTGGTCCGCGCACCGACACCGGCGGAAAAGTTGCTCTTCCTGGATTACCTAAACAGCAAACCGGTTGCGTTCGCGGTCTATGACACGGCTTATGCGCTGATTAACCACCCCGATTTTGTTCACCAGCGTTGATCCACCGGGCGCAACTTCGGTTGCGCCTTTTTTTGTGGGTCTTAGGAGAAAAAACGAGAAGTAGGGGTGTGAGAGAAACGGCTTAACCGCGCAGGGTTTCCTTAAGCCAGGGAAAAAATAACCGATAATATCGATTGATCCCTAAAGGTTTGAGGCATAAAAGGAGACTTCGTGCAGCCACCTGCGATCCCACCCGATGAGTTAAAACGCGTGGAGGCGTTGACCGAACTCGAGATCCTGGATACTGCGCCGGAAGAGAGTTACGACCAGTTGACCACGCTAGCCTCGCAAATTGCCGAGACCCCAATCGCCTTAATTTCGTTGGTCGACCCGACCCGCCAGTGGTTCAAGGCCAAGGTCGGCCTCGACGCCGAGGAAACCAGCCGCGAGATTTCTTTCTGCGGCCATGCCGTGCACAGTTCAACCCCGTTTGTGGTGCAGGATGCGGCCTTGGATCCGCGTTTTAGCGACAACCCGCTCGTCACCGGCGCACCACACATCCGTTTTTACATGGGTTTTCCGCTGGAAACCAAAGAAGGATATCGTCTGGGCACCCTTTGCGTCATTGACCGCAAGCCGCGTTTATTGGACAAGGAGAAAAGCAACCAACTGAGCTTAATCGCGGCGCAAATTGTGCGCTTATTTGAAACGCGACGCCTGGCCCGGCGATACCAGAAACAACTGCGCGAAACGCTGGCGCTGACCCACCAAAAAAGTCTGTTTCTTGCGGCTTTAAGCCATGAAATCCGCAACCCACTCAACGCGATTGTCGGCTTGACCGAGTTACTGCTTGACCCGATCCATCGCGAAGAGGGCCGTGAAAGTATTACCTACATTCGCGAGACATGCACGACCATTGCCCGTCAGTTGGAAGACCTGCTCGACCATTCACGCATGTCCTACGGTAATTTTGAACTGGAGGCGATTGAATTCGACCTGCAGACCACCATTCAACGCATCGCCGAAACCTACCGCATCATTGCCGGCAAAAAAGGGATCGTCCTCAACACTGAAATAGCGCCCAACTTGCCCACCTGGTTTACCGGCGACCCGGTTCGGATCGAGCAAATTATTACCAACCTCACCGGCAACGCCATCAAATTCACCAGTGAAGGTTCGGTCACGCTGTCGCTGCGCGACGGCGGCGAGGTCGACGGCGGACATCGTCTGTGTTTCGCCGTATCTGACACCGGCCCCGGAATTAAGCAAGATCGCCTCGAAATCATTTTTCAGCCCTTTTCTCAGGAGCAAACTTCCACCTACCGCCGCCATGGCGGCAGTGGTCTCGGCCTTGCCATATGCCGTTCGCTGGTAAACCTCATGGGTGGCGAGCTGTCGGTTGAAAGCGAAATCGGCAGTGGCAGTTGTTTCTCCTTTGAGATCACCTTACCGCCGGCCAAGGCCCCCAAACCACACAGCTTGCTCAACACACCGCTCATGGAACCCAAGCGCCTGCTGCTCATCGAAGACAACCCGGTCAATCAAAAGGTCACCCAACGCCTCTTGCGCCGCAAAGGCCACGACACCGTGGTGGCGAGCACGGGCGAGGAGGCCGTCGGCCAATTCACCGAACACCACTTCGACGCTGTGCTGGCCGACTTCCACCTACCCGACTACGACGGCTTTAGCCTTATCCAGGCCTTCCGTGAAATTGAGAAAAAACAAGGGGTCAAACAAACGCCGATCATCATTCTCTCCGGCGAAACCAAACTTGAAAAAAGCTACGCATGGCACACGGTCGCTGTCCGTTATTTCCTGGAAAAACCCGTCAATTTGGAGGATCTAGAACGCGTGCTAAACGAAGCCCTCGCCAAGCTGGAAGAGTTTGCCGGTTAGTCTATACCGATAGTTCCCGGCCGCCTTCGCAGGAATTTGTCCAACACAAGCGACGCCGCACCAATCGCCGGTCACGGCTTTTTTTCGGCGGAAATCGCGCGCCCAGTCAGGCACCAACCATGGCCTACCAACCGGCTCGGCCGTCAATCACGAAAGGCTAAGTTATTCCCAGGCGACCGGTTAAAGGATCCATGAAGCGCTTCAAGCCCCTGTTTGTCGACATAATCAACGGCCGTCGCGAACACGGGCCGACCACCCCACGCCGCGTCACCCCTTGCCTCCCATCCCCAGACGTTTTTTAATAGAAACAGAAATTTAATCAACTTCACTTGCGCATTAACCCGCTATTTTCGCACTCAGATCTTTTGAACCTGAGCCGGAAAGGAGATCGACGATGTCTTTTATTATTCCCGGTTTAGCCGGTTTCTTTGGGGTTCTGGTCATGACCTTCTTCCTACGCAGAGCCCGCTACCTCCACCTGCCCGAATCCCAAATGGTTCGTGCCGTTGGCTCACTTGTGACCCGCAACTACGAAACGTCTCTGGTTCCCGGAACCGCCATTCACTTCGGAATTGGCACCTTGTTTGGCTACGGGTACTCAATTTTACTTAGCACAACGCCGATGACCGGCGGCAACCCACTGATTATCATTGCCTTGTGCTCTTTCATGGGGCTGGTTCACGGCTTAATTGTTACGCTGTTTTTGGTCATTGCCGTCGCCCAAAACCACCCGCTTGAACGATTCAAAAGCTTAACTCCGGAAGATATGGCCTCGCATGTCATTTCCCATTTGGCATACGGCGCCACCGTCGGTTTCTTTTTGACCGGCTTGCCCACCATAATGGGTTAAGCCACCACGCACAACCAGCGCGGTCGATGCCTGCCTTTCTGCTGGGCGCGACCAACTTGTTTCACTTAATTGAATAGCGCGATGAACGCGGATGAGATTAGCCAAAATACCAGCGCGAAGCCGCATGATTGAAGCGGACGCGGCCCCCGAGGGGTTCACGTCCGCTCTTTATTGCTGGAATGCCAAGAAGGGCGATTCGTGGTGGCGGATGCTGACAACCTAATCGGCTGCAACATTTGGTGACGACACGCGCCGTCGCTGCCCGACACCTGCCAACCACGACCACGATCAACTTCGACCAACAGGTTTTGCGCCAAGATTCGGCGCCATGCCATGCAACCAAATCGCCCAGCCTAGCTTCTTGCCCCCATCCAAATGGCCAAGATCGGCCCCAAGGGTTGCGCTTCTCATCCGCAAGGACTGGAGCCACAAAAGATGACCCGCGCAAGAAAGGCAGGCTAAATATTAGATCAGGCAAAAAAAAAGACCCCTACAAGAGGGGTCAAAGTAGTACTTGGAGAACATCCAAGTCCTGCCGGGACAAAGTTGTGGAACTGGCTTAAGCACCAGTATCAAAACGCTTTATCGAAAAATGGCGACAATTTTCGCGAAAGAGTTTTAACACGGGTCATCCAAACCACGCCGCCTTTGTTGCGACGTTTTTCTATAAGGCAAACCCGTTGCCATAATGCGAAAATCGGCCTAAAAAAAAGTCAAACCCCTTAAAACCACAACCTAAGCTACTCGTAATAATTACTTTAGAGAATCAACCTGATTTATTTGGAGAATTTAGACAGCGACCAGCTCACAACCGGAAACCGGCTACAAGCCGTTTTTTGTCACCCACCGTGGTAGAACTACCGGATAAGTGCCAAAAATGGTCAATCTTGAAAATGGACACTGCTTTGCCGGCCACGGTCGACGTTTAACTGCAAGACATCAGGCCGCGCGTAATGCCCTGACGGATCGAAGTTTTGACGTTCGCGTCGCACGGCGGCGAGATCGAGCGTCGCCGTGAAGACACCTTCGGTTTCGATTTGCGGCGCCAGCAGCCATGTCCCATCGGGACCGGCAATACAGGAGCCGCCGTTGTGAATCCACCCATCGGGCATCGCCGCACGCAGGGCGTCGCCATGGGGCAAGGTCGGTGCGATATCGTCGCGGCGTAGCAAACAGCCGACCGAAACCACAAACGCCCGCGCTTCAAGCGCAATGAAACGGGTAATATCGCGCGTATTACGGTCACTGCCAGGCCAACAGGCCACGTGCAAAGTACAACCTTGACCGTAAAGCGCCGCCCGCGCCATCGGCATCCAGTTTTCCCAACAGTTAAGGCCACCCAGGGTAAATCCCGCCAATTCGTGAACCCGCAAGCCGTGACCATCGCCTGGCGACCACACCAATCGTTCCTCATAGGTTGGTTGCAACTTGCGGTGAACCGAACCAATCCGGCCCTGGTCATCGATATAAACCAAGCTACAGTAAAGACTTTGGCCACCGCGATCGCGCGGGCGTTCAACGATCCCAAGATAAACGGCAATGCGATGCTTCGCCGCCAGGTCCGTAATCGGCGTCAAATGGCCGGCCTCGAGACAAACGGCCTCGTGGCTGTAGTGGCTAAAAATTTCCTTCTGGCGAGGGTCGTTAAAAGCAGCACCGCCGGTGACCGATAACCAGTTGGGGTAGCCAGGCACACAGGTCTCGCCAAACACGACTAAACGACAGCCGGCGGCAGCGGCTTCTTCAATGGCGGCGGCAACCTTGGCGAGGGTTGCGGCGCGATTCAACCAAACCGGGCTTATCTGGGCAATGGCGAGGGTGAGGGCGTCATCGGTGGCATTCATGGAGAACCTCCCGTGGTGGGTCACCGCAAACGTGACCTGAAATCGTGAAATGCAATCGTTACCATAACATCAACAGCAGGCTGGTTATTCCCTGCCCCCCAACGAAAGACGCTGTTTCGCGCCGAAACCCAAAACGGTAAACGCACTCAATAAACCTGCCGAAACGCGGCCGAGGGTCACGCCGCCGTCGACCTCTAAATCAGCGCCGCTAATCCAGACCGACTCAGGGCCCGCCAAACACCCAACTATCACGGGGCCGGCCAAGGCGACTCAGGAGATGAAGCTGATTAGAAGTCGGCCACGCCGCGCGGGCGCTGCTTTAACCAATCCCGGTGCCGCCGTCGGTCATTACCGCCATTTGCGCTTCAAGGCGTTGCCGGCTCATCGGCTCACACGCCTTCAAATCATGGTTCACGCGCTTGTGTCATGGCAATTCATCGCTCACCCGGGGATGAGCTGGGATAAAATAAGGCGCTGCGGTGCACTTTATTACCGTTGATCTTAGGTAACCCCATCTCTGCCAACAGGTAAGCGCCATTCGGCTAGGTAGATTATAAAGGGTGTCAAATGAGAGTAGAACAGGGCAAAATAGACCAGGGATCAGTACTACCGCGCCTTCGGCATATTGTCGAGACCCTTTTTAACTGCAATTGGTCGCTGACCTTCATGCTCTTGATGGAACGCGGCAGCCATCAACCAAGCCGGCGTCACCGTTCAGTCGATGGTCTTTCCTCCAAAGTGATGAACCACTGTCTGACCAAACTCGAGTCCAACTTAATCGTCAACACGACTTATCTCGAGATGCCACCACGGGCGGCATACGATTTCACGCCCTTTGGGTTCAAATTCACGCGCGGCTTTGACGTGATCGAGGAATGGGACCGCGAATGGTCAGGGTCCCCCGCACCGGCCCAGGATCAAACAGCATGAAATGGAACCGTTACCCCGATGCGGCATCCTTATTGGCCGCAATGGAACCGGTGCTGTTGAAAGAAGAAGCACGCCATCAAATCTTTTTAGGTTCAGCCTTAAATCTGGCCAAACATCCGGACCGAACGCCAAACACGGCGGTTTTTGCCGCCTTGTATGACGACAACCGACCAGTCCTGGGATTGCTCGACGCCCCACCTTACCCTTTGATTCTCGCACCGGTCGGCGTGCGACAGGACAGGGCGCTCCTTGCCGAACAAGCCTTCACCTGGCTGGCGAGCCACCACCCGTCGGCTCACCACATCATGACGGAAACACCGTTGGCCCTTTGTTTCGTCGAACATTGGCGCACAACGCTTGCCCCGGGTGAACAACTCACCTGTGTCGCCGATCAACGCGTTCACCAAATCACGGCACCGCCGGCACCACCGAGCCAACCGGGCCGATTGCGGCAAGCAACTCGGAACGATCTGGTCCTGGCAACAGCATGGGCGCGAGCATTCTTTGCGGAAGCGATGCCGACCGAAGCCGATCGCGACTTCGAAAGCGAAACGGGTCGTCGCTTAGCCGACGGTTTTATCTATTTTTGGGAAATCGACGGTGAACCAGTCGCTCAAGCAGCCAAAGCGCGCCCCTCGCATCATGCCTGTGCCCTCACTTTAGTGTACACCCCGCCGGAACAACGCGGTCGCGGCTACGGCGGCGCGGTAACGCGGGCGCTAAGCCGCGCGATCTTGGCCGAGGGCATGACACGCTGTGTGCTTTTAACCGATTTGGCCAATCCCGTCAGCAACCACATCTATGCGCGTATTGGCTACAAGCCGGTCTGCGATCTTAAAAACTTCAAACGAATCAAGCATCCCGAACGGGATTAAGCTGATTTCCTGGCCGCCTCCAGGGTTTTCTTTAAGGCCAGAGCGGGCTCTAAATGGGGTTCCAAATCTAAGGCACGCTGTACCGCTTCAGCCGCATGGTTGGCTTCGCCTTTGAGTAAAAACTGTTCGCCGAGATGGGTAAACCCCATGGCATGGCGCGGTTCCAAGCGCAGGTTCTCTTTAAAGGAAGCAATCGCATCAGCGCGTTCTCCCATGGCTGCGAAAACCAAACCGAGATGAAAGTGGATTTCGGCTGCTTTATCGGGATTGAGCAAAAGTGCCTGACGAAAAGGCGCCGGCGCTTCGTCGTACCGATTTAGTGCGGAAAAACACTTGGCAAGCAGCAGCCAGGATTCGGGATCATGGCGATTAATCGCCACGGCGCGGCTTAGCAAGGTCAGCGCGCGCTCGGCCTTGCCACGATGCAATAAGGAACGCGCTTGAAAGGTATACCATCGCCAGCGCAGCAGCCACATCAAAGCGACAGCGATCACGATCAAAGCCGATAAAACGAGCCAATAAAGCAAACTTCAACCTCCGCGCGAGGTGTTCGTTTCCTGGAAACCTAAGGTAAATTGCCGGTTAACTGGGCGGTCGGATGGTAGGGACGATTTAATTCTTGCACAAAAAATGATGAATGCAACAATAAAACAATCATTAAAAGACGAATTAAAAACCTGTCGACACCTGACAGATCGAACCTCTGTGGTATTTACTACAACTGAATTTACCGAATTTTTAAGAGTCGAACCGTGAGAAACACAACTATTCGACACAAGAAAGGGATTCCCACGGAAGGTTTCTCGCGGGAAAAACTAATAAACCACAGTATTATTTCCCAGCCCCCAACAGCACCCCAAGCGCATACAAGATGCAAATAGACAATTCAAGCTGTTTTTTCTCAACTCCTTACGTTCCCACATCGACAATCTCCCGAGCGATCACAGGGTAAAACTGACAGCGTCAAACACTTTCAAGGTCGAGACAAAGAACGCCACACCCAACAAGGGTACGCATTTTTTCTCTTTTTCCTCAAAACCGTAAAAGCCCGCTAGATCGCCGCAGCTTGGGCCAAACTTATGGGCTGCAACATTCTGTGACAATGCGTAAGACAGCCGCCGGGTGCGTGCCGTGCGCAGCCCCGGTCTATTTCCACGCCCCTTTTGCGGCGAATCTTTGATTCTATCCGCTCACGCTTCTTGCTCCGTTTCGCTTTGTGCCGATTCGACCCTTTTCGCCATAGTTGCCTGCGCCGGTGCCGCCAAAAAGAAAAACCTCCCACAACGGGGAGGTTCTCTATCAAGGGCCGATCGGTCGCTTCGCCTGATCGCGATAAGCACCTACCGCGGCGCTTTTGAGCGTTATGGATCTTGAGCGGCCTGCTTGCCGGCTTCGGCCAAGGCGTTGTAAGCAATGTTTAGTGGGTTGTCATAGCGATTAATTTCGTCCTGTTTCAGCATAATGTACTCTTCCAACATCAACCGCGCTTTTGCAGGTGTTAAGGCCGCCCTGGCGTCTTCGGGTCGCCGAAAGGTGACGCTGTCGTCGAGCCGAACTAAATCTAAAACGGGAATAAAGGCAATACTTTCATCGGTCTCTACGGCATTTTTGACGGTGGTAAGAAACAAAGCCGCCAAGCTGATTTGCGATTTGAGTTCTTGAATGGAATGCTGTCGCACCAAACGAGTTTCGGGTGCGACCAAACACAGGAGATGGGTTGAAAAGGGTTTTTCGCTGAAGCGAGGCTGGGCCGGGGTAGACGCGTCGAAGGTTCCGGTGGTTTGGGCACGATCTGACCGCGTTTTAGACAAAGGGACTGGGAGAGGATTTGATTTACGGGACATACATTGATTCGCCATAGTGACTCCTAATTCGCTGATGGGAAACACCTGCATTGCTCAAACGCCACGAAAAAAGCCGGATCGAACGAAAAGAAGTCACCAAAATCTAAGCGACTATCGATCTCGGGGTGGGTTGGGAATGGATTTGATTGCAAGTGCTGGATGGAAACGAGTGGCCGATAGATAAATCGAATGAAAAAATCGGAGAAAAGGATGAATGCCTCCCGCATTCACGGAAGAACGGTTTATCACGAAAACTTTATACCACTCTAAGTACCGCCGATATGAAGACGAAATACATGAAAGCTTTCCGACACCAAATTTGGCGATCCAAATCACAGAATCGTGAGCAGTGCCGTCCGTGCTACTCCTGACAACAAAGCCACGCCCTTTTTCATTTCCACAGGGGACGATCGACGGCGAAAATGAGACCGGCATCACCTCAGGCTTGCGTCGCTTGTGGCGGCGGACAGCCCAATTTAGCGCCGACCTCCAGTGCCGAGACGGCGGCACTCTCCAGCAGTGGAATGCCACGTCGTGCATAGGATCCGCAAAACCAAATACGGCGATCCGGCTCCTGGTTGAGTTGGTCCAACCGCTGTAAAGCCTGCAGCGAGTCGGCATCAACGATGGGCCGCTCGAACTGTGCTTGGGAGATGATGGTGCCGTCGAGCGGATCAATGAAAGGATGCCACGTTTGAAAAACCGGTGTCGGGCCGCCCATACTCTCGTGACAGGCGTTGAGCCAAATCGTCGCCATTGGCGCCGACGTGCCCTGCTTAAGCAGAAAATTGACCGGTGACCAGTAAGCACGTACGCGTGGCGCCAAACGCGTGTCGGTATGCATGATCACACCGAATTTTTCGTAGCGAAACGCCTCGAGAAAATGACGCTCACCCGCACTCGGTTGCTCGAGAATGGCGCGGGTCTGATTGGCTTGGGTCGCAAAAACAACCTGGTCATAATCTACCTGAGTCCCGTCCTTTTCGACCAACCGCACATCATTGAGCCGGCGTTGCACGGAGCGTACCGGATTAGCAAGTTTGACCTCGGCCACCTTTTCGGTAAAACGCGCCACGACCTCACGCGTGCCGTAACGCACGCGCCGCACGGCAGTGGTGACAATGCCGCTGTTGAGGTATTCGATGACAACCGATGCCGGGTAACGTCGGATACTTTCGTAGCTACAGGTACAAATGCCGGCAAAGGCGGGATACAAAAAGCGTTCGCAAAAGGCGTCCGACATGCCGATCTCGCCCAAATAGGTTTCGAGCGGCGTGGCGTCGAGGTTACGGGCCGCTAAATCCTGATCCATACGCCGCGATAACTTCAAAAAATCGAGCCCGATTTTACGCGCCTCGCGCGTCAACAGACCGGGAACCGACAGAAAAGGCACAGCCAAGCCGCTAAAGTAGTGGTTCTTAAATTGAAAGTGGAGGTCCCCGTACATTTCGCTAAAAGACGCGGCATAGTTAATGGGATCGCTCTCAATGCCCAAGCGATCGTAAAGGGCGCTGATATGGGGGTAATAGGCCTCGAAGAAGACCCGCATGGGTACGTCGACACGATACTCGGCGCCGTCCATGGTGTACGTGGTGGCAAAGGCATCCATGCCCAAGGCCGGCTGCGCTTCGTATAACGTCACGCGATGACGACGGCTAAGCGTCCAAGCCGCAACGAGGCCGCCGATGCCACTGCCAACCACGGCTATTTTTTGAGCGTTGTCGGTCATAAAAAAACCTCCCCATGCTGCGCCGGAGCGGCGATCGCGCGCCTAAAACCGACATTCACAGCCCCTGGCCTAGATTTCAAAACCAAAGAAAGTAAGGTCAAAAAAGCACGGTTTCGGCCATAGCCGCTTTTTGTCCCCAACATCATTGGCACCAATTATTTGCGCTAATGAAGCGCACTTCATCGCAGGCATGAGGCATTATAGCGGTCGGCTGCGCCAAGACAAACGGCGAATGCGGCCTAAACACTTTCGATTGGATTCAAGCCGTGCCAAGGTCGACCGAATGCGTTAGAGTAGCGCGACGGCCCTTTGCACAGCCGTTTCACGCATGCTAAACATCGCCCAAACCTGGGCTAAGCGATAGCCGACCTAGAGGCTTACCTACGGTCGGCGCTTGTCAGGTACCGGCCCGCAAAAACACTTAAGCGATCCCCTCAGGTTTTAACCGATACCCTTGTCCAAAGAAGCTCGTTATGACCGCCCATCCGTCGTTTCCAATTCCTAATCGCCTGCTTTCCTCTTGTCAGCGCAGTCGCAACGTCAGCGCGTTATTCAGCCTTTTGGCGCCGGCTTGCTTGGCGGCGGCCCCGCTCAAAACCTATGCTTTCGCAAGTTGGTCGGGCTGGTGGTTTGCCTTGCTGCTGACCAGCGTATTCGCCGGGGCCGCCTATTTCCACCAGGCCGAACGCCGAATCACGCGCTTAGGGGGCTCCGCCGCTGCGATCGTCTTTTGCGGCGCCTCGATCCTGGACGACTTAGCCAATCCCGCCCGCGGCCTGGTTTTGTTGATTGGGTTGATCAGCCTGATCAACTACGTTTGGCCCGATGAACGTTTGCGCGTTTTCCAGTTGATGCGCTTCAAGCAACGACCCCAACGACGTGTGTTCGCAACCGCCCTGGTGGCCACCTTGTTCGGCCTCGACATGTGGCTCAAAGTTGACCAACGTCCGCAACCGCTGCAGCTCGCCGCGATCAGCATCACCTTCTTGTTCCCCATCATTATCGCCGCCAACCAAGGCGGTAAACGCAATCCCCATCTCCGCTTTCTGTTACCACCGGCGGCGGTGGCCGCACTCATGCCGGCTTTGGCCTTTGCCAATCCCCTGCTTTGGAAGAACCTAACCGCGATTGGCTGCGCCGGCCCCCTAGTGTTGTGCCTGATCAAAACGCCGTACATGCTGAAGAGCCGAATGCGTCCGGACGTGCGCCGCAAAGAACCGAGCGCGCTCGACGCGATCTTGGAACAGCCGTCACGGGTTATGGTTCTTTCGTTTGTCGCCATTTGCTTGGTGGGTTCGTTGATGCTGGCCCTGCCCTTGGCAGCGGCGGAAAAACTACCGGTCAGTTGGCTTGATGCGGCCTTCACCGCCGTGAGCGCCACCTGTGTGACCGGCTTGGTGGTGCTGGATACCCCCACCGCCTACAGCGGCTTTGGTATTGTTGTTATTTTGTTGCTGATCCAAATCGGCGGCCTCGGCATCATGGTTTTTTCGGCGGCCGCGATTGTGTTACTAGGCAAACGCCTGTCCCTATCGCACGAACGTGCCGCCGTAGATTTAGTGGGCGCGGGCGGCCGCGCCGATCTTAAACGGTCCATTCAAGCGATTTTTGCCGTCACGGTACTCACCGAAGGTTTGGCCACCCTGCTGTTGGCACTATGTTTTTACCTCGACGGGGACGCCTTTGGCACCGCCCTCTGGCGCGGCCTGTTCACCGCAATTTCGGCATTCTGTAACGCCGGCTTTGCCTTGCAAAGCGACAGTCTGGTGCCCTACGCCGACAATCCCGTCGTGCTGTTGATTTTAAGCGCCACCATCATCATTGGCGGCCTCGGCCCGGCAGTAATCACCGCTTTACTCAGCGGCCGGCGCGGCGGTCGCTTACCGCTGCATGCCCGCCTCGTACTCTGGACCAGTTTTATTATTACCATTCTGCCCGCGCTTTTTATCACCCTGGTCGAATGGAACAACACACTCGCCGGCCTGCACCCTGTCCACAAAATCGTCAACGGTTTCTTTCAATCCGTCACCCTGCGCACCGCCGGCTTTAATTCCATTGACCTCGGCGCGGTTCACCCCGCGACCTGGACGCTGATGGTGATGGTCATGTTCGTCGGCGGCAGCCCGGCATCGACCGCCGGCGGCGTTAAAACAACAACCATCGCCGTGATTTTCCTGGCGGTCACGGCTGTTTCAAGCGGGCGCAGCAAAGTGGAAATCTTCGGGCGACGCATCACCGACGGCACCGTGCTTCGCGCCACGGCGGTGGCGACGCTGGCCGTGTTAGGCAGTGGTTTGGCACTGGCGGCGGTGCAACTGACGCAAACACTCCCGCTGGATGTCGCTGTATTTGAAGTGGTTAGTGCCCTGGCTACCGTCGGCTTGTCGATTGGCGGCAGCAGCCAACTCGACGAAGTCGGCAAAATCATTATTATGGTGTGCATGTTCGCCGGTCGCGTCGGCCCACTCACCCTGTTTGTGTTCCTTTCCTCCAACCAGCGCAAAAACGATCTCAAGCAATACCCGCCCGAAACCATCCCCATCGGTTAATCAGGAGAACTCATGCCCAGACAATCGATTGTCATCGGCCTCGGCCAATTCGGCTCGGCCCTCAGCAAAGCCTTGGCCCTGCAAGGCAGCGATGTGCTCGCCGTCGACCACAACGAGGCTAAGATCGCTGAAATCGCGCCGCACGTGGCCGATGCAGTGTTAATGGACGCCATGGACGAAGAGGCGCTGGCCTCCCTAGCACCCGACCAACGGGATGTCTGCGTTTGCGCCATCGGCGACGAAAACCGCGAGGGCAGCATTGTCGTAACGGCCCTGCTCAAGCAGTATGGCGCACCGTGGATCATCGCACGCGCGACCGACAACCTCCACGCACGCATCCTCAAATTGGTCGGCGCCCACGAAGTGATTAACCCTGAAAAGAACATTGGCGAACGTCTGGCAATCCGTTTGGCCTGGCAAAAAGTGGTCGATATTATGCCGCTCGGCGGGCAACTCGTCCTCACCGAAATCGAGACGCCGGATAGTTTCTGCGAACGTACCCTGGCTCAACTGGAATTACCCAAACGTTTCGGGGTTAACGTGGCCGCCGTTCGCAACGGCAAAAACGGCGATACCGAATTGCCCAACCCGCTGACCCCCCTCAAAAAAACCGACATGCTTTTGTTGGTGAGCAGCGAGGACGCCATTCGACGCCTCACGGAGCGCACCTAATGCGGTTGCGACACGAAGCCAACATCGGCATCAGCACCATGCTGGTGTTGCAAATCTTGCTTTCCTTTTTAACCATCACCCTGCTCAGCCGCATGGGGCCGGCCATTGAAAAAATCATTGAAGAAAACGTCCGCAGCGGCGAAGCGGTGGAAATCATGTTGGCCGAATTGGCCGGGGTTACGGATCAAACCGGCAAACCCACCCCGACCTTTGTCACCGCATTGCAACGCGCACGCCGTAATGTCACCGAAGAAGAAGAGAAACCCCTGCTCGACAGGATTGAGTCCGGCTACCAACAAGCATTTGCAACAGGTGGTCGCGCCCGCACCGATTGCATTAACGCGCTGCGCAAACTGGGCCATGTCAACCGCGAATCAATGATCACCGCCGACGAACGAGCCAAACGCCTCAGTCAGGCGGGCGCTTGGGGTGCCACGCTGCTGGGCGCGCTCGCATTAACCTTGGCCTTCATGGTTTATCGGCGCCTACGCCTGCGAATCGAACTGCCCATTGAACAGTTGCACAGCACCACCGAACGCATTCGCGAAGGCAACCTCCAAGCGCGATGCGGCGTCATCGACGGCCCGGTTGAAGTGCAACGCATCGGCGACGATTTGAATTGGCTGCTCGACCGCACCGCGCTCGCCCCGGAAATGCGCGAACCGCCGCCGGTCAACCAAGGCGAGCGCAACCTGCGCCGCGGCTTCTTGTGGTTCCTGGAACAGGAATCACGGCCGGCCATGGTAATCGACGGCGACGGCAACAAAATTTCGTGCAACAACGCGGCGCTTACCCTTAAAGCGGAAGAATGCACGACAGTCAAAACCATCGATGGTACCGATTGGCGACTGCTAACGGCCGAGGAACAGGACGCCTCATCCTAAGCAGTCGCTCGTCAAGAGCTGAACGCGGCGTTAGGCGTTGGGCGCATTGGATTTACCCGCTTCGACATTGTGGGGCATAATAAAACTGGCAATACAATTGCGCCCCAACGCCTGGGCGTCAACCAAGGCCTGACGACCCAGCTCCACTAGTTTGTTGGGATCGCTATTGTCTTCCTGCGGAATACCGGTCGCAACGCCCAAGGAGGCGGTAATTTTGCCCGCCTCGGCTTGCTCATGGTTGTTTTTAATTTCAAGCGCTTCTACTTTGCGCCGCAGGGCTTCAGCAATTTGACACGCGGCCTCGGCGTCGGTTTCCGGCAACAGAGTCACGAAGGTATTGTCCTCGTAACGGGCGACAAAATCGGCAGGGCGCTTCACAATCGATTGCAATCCGGCGGCCACCAGGCGCATGCAGTCGGCCAGCGGCTCGCGCCCGTAAAGCGCGCCAAAGCTTTCTAAGTGGTCAAGGCAGATGAACACCAAGGACACGGGTTTCCGGTTGCGGCGCGCGCGACTCCACTCACGGCGCAAATGATCGTCCAAGGAATGACGATTCAATACCCCGGTAACCGGGTCGAGGTGGGTTTCGCGGTGCAGCAAACGGCGATAAAAAAGCAGTTCCATCTGAGTGCGCAAGCGCGACATGGCGAGCGGTAACTGAACCGGCTTGTTGATAATATCGCGAACACCACTTTCAAACAGAGCGGTATAAGCCAAGTCGGCATGAAATGGCGCCATCACCAAGATCGGCGTGTCCCGGAAACCATGTTCGTCCCGCAACAATTTCACGCAGGCAAGTGCATCGCCGGCTTCATTGGAAACAGGGTGAACCACAACGAGATCGGCGCGCGGCAAAGTTTGGCCAGGCGCCGCATCGGCACATACCGCAACTTGATAAATCGCTTGGGCCGCGTCGATAAACGGCAGCGTGGTTTCGTCTTCCGGACCCACAAACAACAGGACGTGGGAGTTTTCGTCGAGCCGATTCAAAGGAACCTCCATAGCTCACCGAGGCGAGCCGTCAAAGAAGCCGCTTGCGGGTGTCCAGGGATTATTACAGAAAAGCGCTGCAGGCAAAAGAGAGGGGTCGGTTCCATAATACCGGAAAAGCGCGATACTTAGCGGCGATTTTGGCCAAGACCCTGAGTGGTAACGGCTTGGGAAGAAGCACCAAGCGACTCATTGGTCCACATCCGCTTGCCCCAAACTGTTTCGCGCCAGATCTTTGGCCAAAATATTCCAAATTCGCCGTGCTTTTCAATTCATCGCAATAGTGATCCAACAAAAACCCAAAGAATGGGTGACAAAAACCCAAAACGCAACCCAGGAGAAAACCCAATGAAGCCGCGCGTGCTCGAGCGACAAGGCAAGGCGGCAACGGCGAGCGATTGCAGCGAAGCGAGAAGCAACAAACCGTTGCAAACAAACAACGTACCCGGAATCGATCAAAACCGGACGGCGCAAACTTCCAAACGAACAAAACTTGCGCTAGATCACACATACACCAAATATACCCTCGACCAAAATTTATTTGTCGGTTATCCTTTAGACGCTACTGTTGGCGGATAACGGGTTACACCATCAGGTGTTGCGAATCGTCGACCTTTTTAACGAATCTCACCGTTGTCGACTTATGTCACTTCCTTATTCCCAACACCAATCTTCGGCTCTAAAGACCCCATGGGTTTCTGAACCGTCCCCACCCATCCGATCTACCACCAGCATTCTCATTAACTTAATGGTTTCGTAACATTCCTCCATGGTAGACGGTTAGGAATTCATGATTTTTTAAAGACAGCGCAGCTTGTCTGTGGCTCTAATAGATCGCAGCCTATATAATGCGACCGCGAAGAGAATTGAAATGGAGGCATACCTCTTGATGTACCGTTCTACCATCGCTTTTTTAATATTGCTCGTGACCGTGGGATTTGCCCAGGCCAATGAAAAAGTCACTTCCGACATTGTTGAAATACTTAATAACAACGCCAAAATTAAGAAAGTTGCGGTTATCTTTAACCCTAAAAACGACGAGGTACGTGTCCCTTCTCAGATCAACCACACCCGCTTGTTTTTGGTGGCTGTCGATAATCCACGCCAAATCGCCCAGGTCGTCAATCGCGTTATTCTCGCGCAGAAAGATGTTGACGCCATTTTCCTTGTCGATGATCAACACAAAGCCGTTACCAACAAGGCTTCGGTTAAGTATCTTTCCAAAGTTGCCTTTCGCAAAAAAATAGTATTGCATAGCGATAACGATGAAATCACAGGTTCTTTTGAAGAACTAAACGCCAAAATTACGCTCTAGCTTCCTCAAAAAAAACAGTTCTTCAGGCCGAGCCGACCCGAACCGGGCTGGTTCGGCCTTGTTCTTTTTAGGCGCCCAATCTCCAGGCTGAAACTTAAACCGAGCGATTTGAATCGATGTCACAGCCCAGAATTTTAAACCCATGAGGTGCGCTAAGAGCGAGAGGGTTTGGATATCAATTTGGCGCGAAATGGCTTGAGACAAGCGGCGACGCCCTCGTTGGGTCCGGTGAGCATTTTTACAGGCCGTTGCAGCTCAGAGATTTAGCAAAAACCACCGCGAGTTTTCGCGCTTCTTGGGTTAACGACGGTCATGGTGCTGCGAGGACGCCAAGGCCGATCTTGTTTGCGCGCTGGGCTCTGCATCCAAAGTTCCTCGCGCGATCAGCCGCTGTGACCCGACCCTGTTTGTGGCTAACTTTTGCACGCCCCACCCGAGAGCCCTACATGGGGTTCAAAACCCAGGGTTTCAGCGACCACCAAACTGCTTGCGGGTGGCTTCGATCAGAACGGTGTGTTTGCCGCGAATACGCACATCAAAACGGTTTTTGGTGAGCAAGCGGCGGTAGAAGACGGTTTCGTTGATTAAGGGCCCCCAGTCGGCTTCGCGCTGTTTGCCCGCGCGCGTCCCGTAACGCACTTCACCGTCGAGGTAGCGGCAATTGGGAAAACCAAAGAGCAGACGGCAGTTGGGCCGGCAGTTTTCGCGCAACAGGGTTTGCAAAACATCGTGACCGTTCATCGCCGGGCTATGCAATACATTAATTGCCACAATTGCATCAAAACGACCCAAGGCCGCAAAATCGAGGTGGTTAATGTCGGCGGCCTCGAAACGCCAATGCGGGTAAGCGGCAAAACGGTGCCGGGCGACAGCGATGGCGGCGGCGGCATGGTCGATACCAACCACTTCCGTCACCGCAAGACGTTGCGGCGGCCATAGTGACAACAAGGGCGCCACTTCCCAGCCCTGATTCACGCCCAGCCAAAGCAAACGACCCTGGCGGCGTTCGGGCAGTCGTTCGAGAAATTGGCGGTAATAATGTAGGAATGTTGGTTCCTCGGTGCGCACCACGGCGGAAAACGGGCTGTCCGGTTCGTATTTTTTGGCACGCTCGCCCTCGAAGCGATGCGGTACCCGCGTCGCATCAAGAACCTCAAAGGTCAAGCTAAGCCACTGATCGGCCCGTACGCGCGGGGTTTTCAGGCGACAGCCAACCAATTCAGCCAAGGCCAGCCAAATGGCAAGGGGTCGGTGGCGTAAGCGTTGACCCTGATGCTCGAAAAAGCCACCGGGAAAAACGCCGGGCGCCCAATCGGGATCGGGCACCACGCAGGTGATCCGTGTGCCGGCACCGGCACCCGCACTCGCCTGCTGCAGCCAGGTCTGCACCTCGAGCAGTGGCTCGTCACGCCATGTGGGTGATGGGGTCGCGGTCACCGCTACCTCCTCGGAAAAAGTTGCCGATCGGTGCAGGGCGGCGCCCGACGACTCGGCAAATTGTGCCCTAAGACCTGTATTTTCAACAGGGTGATTTTTCCAAAAACTCATAAACCTCTACTTTCAAGCTGTTTACATTTCTGGCATCAGGGTTGCTCTATCCTGACCTGAAAAATGAGCTAACTATGCGTTCAAACCTCTGACACGACGAGGTTTATGCGTCGCATACGGCGCCGTTCGGCAACGGCCGCCGCGCTCACGACATGGATGTAATTGCGCGACCGCGTCCAGCGGATTAACTGTCGGACGCCGTTTAAACCGCAATGCTTTTCTCTCAGGGAGGAAAAAAATGGCTTCGATTTTAAACAACATTGCCTCGATTAAGGCGACCCGCCGGCTCGGTATTTCCGAACGCGGCTTGAACCAAACGATTAACCGCTTGTCCACCGGGCGCCGCATCAACGAAGCGGCGGACGACGCCGCCGGCCTGCAGATCGCCAATAACCTGCGCGCCGATATTCGCATCCTCGGTCAAGCACGACGCAACGCCAACGATGCCAACGGCCGCATTGCGACGGCGGAAGGGGTGCACGAGGAAGCGATTAACTTGCTGACTCGGGCTGCGGAAATCTCGGAACAAGCGGCTTCGGGCACCACCTCCTCGGCGGGCCGGATTGCGCTCAACCAAGAATGGGTCGAGATCACCAACGCCTTAACCGCACTCGATTCCGACACGCGCTTTGACGGGACCAGCGTTTTTGGTCAGAGCTTTTCAGTGCGCGTCGGTGAACGCGCGACAGAAGTCGTTTCCATTTCCACGATTGCGATTGATGCCGCTACCTTGGGGTTGACCGCCAACTTGATTACCTCAACCGGTGCCGGCCAGGTGTTGAGCCAAGTAACCGCCGCCATCGAACAACTTTCCGCCAACACCGGCGATTTGGGTGCCAAATCACAGCGCCTCAACACTTTGATTAACTCGCTGGGGATTTCGATTGAAAACATAACCGCGGCGGAAAGCCAAATCCGTGACGCCGATGTCGCCCAAGAGGTTGTAAACCTCACCAAGTTTCAGGTCCTTAACCAAACCGGGGTATCGGCGTTGGCCCAGGCCAACCAGTCGACGCAGTCAGTTCTCAGCCTGCTGCAGTAAAGCGAGGTTCCCTGATCGAAAAGTTCGCATTGCACGCGTTGGGGCCGTCGACATTCCTTGAGGCGGCGGCCCCCTTTTTTTCCACGAACGCTGCTTCAAGGTGCGGTGGGTTGCTCACCCAATTTAGGTTCGCAACCTTGCCAGAGCCGCTGTAGGTTGTTGCGGTGAGAAACAAAAATGATCAGCGCGACAGCGGCGGTAACGGCCAAAAGCGGCGCCGGCACGGGTCGCCAAGAACTAATGTGACCGAGCCAGGTCAAGGTCGGCAAAGCTGCCGCGGCCGTCAACGAGCCCAGTGACACCCAGCGAAAGCGCCAGGTGACCAGTGCAAACAAAGCCACGCACAGCGCCGTATGCAGCGGCAATAAGGCGAAGAACATCCCAGCCGCCGTCCCAACACCTTTTCCGCCGCGAAAACCGGCAAAAACGGACAAAATGTGCCCCGTCACAGCGGCACAGCCGGCAAACAGGCGCCATACAACCGGATCCCAGCCAAGTTCGGCCGAGAACTGCGGTCCCAGCCGCCACCACCACCAGCAAGCGGCAAACCCTTTGGTCATGTCCACCACCAGCACAAACAGGCCGGCTTTCCAGCCGAAGACACGCAGGGCATTGGTCGCGCCGGCGTTGCCGCTCCCATGGTGACGAATATCAATACCGCGTGCGAGGCGCCCGAACCACAGGGCGGTCGGTACCGCGCCCACCAAATAAGACCAGAGCAAAACAAAAACGAGGCCGGACCACGGGGACATGGAAACTCACTTTCCGAAGGCCGTACCAAACGGCGGCCGTCGTGTCAGGTCGAAATTCCGAACGAGTAATGCTGCGCGCGGCGGAACGCCGCAACGAGGTCGACGGTCACCACGGAAAACCGCTTCATTCTTTCACAGGCAACCCCGAACCAAAAGCCCGACAGCGACGCAAAGCGTCAAAGCACACCGCCGACGCAGCCTCGCCACGAAACCGCGTGGGCTTTCTACAGTTGAAAAAAAAGTAAAACAGATAAATCGCGCGAGAGCCACAAACAAAAGCGATGTTCAAGTCTAGCTTTTCTCGGCTTTTTAAATTAGGCTAACTTTCATAACCATCCCCCTTTCCATGAAACCACGCTGTCACGACGCACTCCGCCAATGGGTCACCGCCGCCGTGGTCACACTCCGTTTCGCTTCCCCTCCGACGCCCTAACGACTTGACGCGGCACTGCCTCGCCGCCGTATGGAACCGCCCATGACGAAGCAAGTCCAAAAAGGCGATACCTTCTCGAAGGTTCGCTTCCAAAAAATTCCGCGCCACTTCACCCTGACGATTGTCCTGGTGTCCTTTTTGCCCCTGGTCGCGGGTTTGTTTGGTTGGCCCGCAAGTACGGCCTCGCCACCGGCAGACTGGAGTATGCTGTTGGCCAAGGCCGACCCCGCTTGGCGCATGCCGCGCTTAACGCACACCCTGTTGACCTGGAGCGCCTTCTGCGTCGCGTTGTTTACCGCCGTGTTCGCCGGGGTTCACTTTGTCCTCAAGCGCGATGTCACGGTTTTAATTATCAGCATAGCCTTGTTCTGTTCGGGTTGCCTTGACGCATACCACGCGCTGGCGACGAATCGCGTGATTGCCGGCAACGCCGATCCCAACGTGCTAATCCCCTTATCCTGGCTGGCCAGTCGCGTCTTCAACGGGCTGATTCTCATTAGCGGCTGCCTGTTTATGAGCTTTTCGCGCGGCGCACCACGGCACAACAACCTCAAGCCGGCCCTGGTTTTTTCGGTGTTGTTCGGCGGCTTGACGCTGCTGACCATGCTCATCCTACCCCACCTAGACACCTTTCCGTTTCATCCGGGTCGCATAGTCAAGCAACCCGGCGACCTCTTGCCGCTGACCTTGTACTTCGCCGCCGCGGTATGGGTTTTCCCCCATTTTCACCACAAATTCCCCAACCTATTTGCCTATTCGCTGTTGGTGAGTGTGGTGCCCAATATCGTGGTTCATTTGCATATGGCGCTGGGTTCTACCGCGCCTCTCGACAGCCATTTCCTCAGTGCACATCTGTTGCGAGTGGTGGCTTATTTGGTGCCGTTTTTAGGTCTTTGCCTGGATTACGTCAACACCCACCGCAACTTGAATTACGAAGTGCGCCAGCGCGGCGCGAAGGAGCGGCTCATCCAAGACATCCGTGAACGTGAAATCGCAGAACGCCAAATCCACGCTGAAAAAGAACGCCTGCGCGTCACCTTAACTTGCATTGGCGACGGGGTGATCGCGACGGACACCGAAGGCAACATTCAGTTGGTTAATGAGGTGGGCGCGCGTCTGCTAGGCATGAAGGTGGAAGAAGCCGTCGGCCAACCCTTGGAAGACGTGCTCACCCTACTCGACGCCCAAACCCACAATCCCCATCAACCCAATCACATGGATTCCGGATCGGAACGCATTTTCCCGGTATTACTGGTTAGCCGTGACGGTAGCGAACACATGGTCGCCGAACGCACGACACCGATTCTGGACGCAAACGGCGACATCCTCGGCTTCGTGCTGGTCATTCGCGATATCACCAGCCAGGAAAAAGCGCGCTCGCGGGTGGCTCACTCGCAAAAAATGGAGTCAATCGGTCAATTGGCGGCCGGGATCGCCCATGAAATCAACAGTCCCATGCAGTTTGTCGGCGACAACAACGAATTCCTCACCGAATCTTTTGGCGACATCCGCAAATTGTTGGAGGAGCTGCGGCGGCTGATTGATCAAATTAACTTTGGCGAGACGCCGGCGAACAAAGCACTTTCTGTTCTCAAGGAACTGGAACAAGAATTGGACATCGTCTATTTGGAAGAAGAGATCCCCAAGGCGTTGCGACAGTCGCGCGAAGGGATTGACCGCGTCAGCCAATTGGTGCGCGCCATGAAGGCGTTTTCGCACCCGGATCGCGGCAACAAAACCATGTCCGACCTCAACGAGGCGATTCGGAACACGATCACCATTTCACACAACGAATGGAAATACGTGGCCGATCTCGAAGAGAATCTCGACGAAGCGGTCGGGTTGGTTCACTGCCAAATCAGCCTGATCAATCAAGCGGTGCTCAACCTGATCGTCAACGCGGGCCAAGCGATCGGCGAACGCGTAAAAGAGGGTGTTTTCAAAAAAGGGCTTATAAAAATTTCCACAGAACGGCACAACAGCGTTATCCTTATTCAAATCGAGGATAATGGCGGAGGAATCCCGCCTTCAATTCGCCACCGAATTTTCGACCCTTTCTTCACGACCAAAGAAATCGGCACCGGCAGCGGCCAGGGACTGGCGATAACGCACGATATTATCGTCAACAAACACCGCGGTAAAATCGAAGTTGACAGCAAACCCGGTCAGGGCACGGTTTTTACTATTTCGCTCCCCGATCCACAAAGCAGCACAGAGGTGATCTCATGACCTTGAACATCCTGTTTGTCGACGATGAGGCGCGGATCCTTTCGGCGTTTCGCCGACAACTAAGGCAAATGCGGCGCCAGTGGACGGTTCAAACGGCCCAAGGGGGCGAAGAAGCGCTGGCACTCATGCGCGACAAGCCGATTGATGTCATTATCTCGGATATGCGCATGCCGGGTATGGACGGCGCGGAACTGCTGGAAATTGTCAGCGAAATGTATCCGCGCACGGTACGCATCGTGCTGTCGGGCCACAGTGACCGCGAAATGGCGGCACGCGCGGTAAAGGCGGCGCATCAGTTTCTCTCGAAACCCTGCAGCTTTGCCCACCTTAAGGAAAGCATCGAACAGGCCCTTATTCTGCGCGACATTTTGCGCAACGAAAAACTGCAGGCATTGGTCGGCGGCACCGCGCAATTGCCCAGCCTACCGGATTTGTATTTTCAGTTGGTGGAAGAGCTGCGCCAAGAACAGCCGAGCCTCGAGCGCATCGGCCGCATTGTGGCGCGCGATGTCTCGATGACCGCGCGCATTTTACAGCTCATTAACTCGCCTTACTTCGGTTTGCGCTACGAAATTCGCAATATCAACCACGCCGTCAATTACCTCGGTTTGGATACGCTTAAGTCATTGGTGTTGCTCATTCACGTGTTTGAATCGAGCATGCGCCAAACCCGTTTACTCCAGGACTTCTGTGAACACAGTTTGCTGGTCGCCGGTTTGGCACGGCAAATCTGCCTCAATGAAGGGGCCGAATTGGAAGAGGCCGATCAGGCCTTCACCGCCGGCTTGCTCCACGATGTCGGTTGGTTGGTATTGTTCCACGGCGGGTTCCTGGATGTTTTGCCCTGCAACCACGACGAGGCCAAACTTTTACTGGAAGAACGCAAGCTGTGGGGCAACTGTCATGCCGAGGTTGGCGCCTATTTGTTGTGTATTTGGGGCATCCCGGCCGATATCGTGCGCATTGCCGCCTTTCACCACAAACCGTCGCATGCCGAACGCGGCAGCATCAGTTTGGCGGCGGTCCACGTGGCCGAAACCCTGGCCCTCGATCAGCAAGAGCCATTCGATCATTTGTTCCTGGAACGCTTGGGCTTAAGTGATCACGTTAGCCAGTGGGAACAACTCTATAAAAAACTAAAAGAGAAAGGAGTTCGTCTTTGAATCGCAAGGTTTTGATCATCGACGACGACGCCAACCTACTGGCGGGCTGCCGACGCCAGTTGCGCAAGTTCTGTGAGGTGCACACCGCTCAAGGCGGCATGGCCGGCTTGCGCGCCATCGAAACGACCGGCCCGTTTCAAGTGCTGGTCAGTGATTTCCGCATGCCTGGCATGGACGGCATCACCTTTCTCAAACAAGCCCGCGAAATAGACGATGGCGCAATCCACATCATGCTTTCCGGCCAAGCCGATATGGACGCCATGATCGAGGTCATCAATTCCGGCACCTTGTTCCGATTTTTGACCAAACCCTGCCGTACCGGACTGCTTGCCGAGGCCATCGAAGCCGGTTTTGAGCAGCACCGTTTGGTTAAAAGTGAAGAGGAACTGCTGGAGAAGACCCTCAACGGCAGCATTCAAATGTTGATTGAAGTGTTGTCGATAACCAACCCGATCGCTTTCAACCGCTCGCTGCGCCTCAAAAAAGCAGCGGTCGCCATGGGTAAACGACTTAAGGTCGAAAAACTCTGGCAATTGGAAATCGCCGCCAACCTATCCCAAGTGGGTTTTGTTTCGGTGCCCAATGAAATCGTCCAAATGGGCCTCAAAGGCGGGCGTTTGCTGGCCCGCGAAGAACAAATGTTTTGGGAATACGTCAAACACGGCAGCCATTTAGTGGCGAACATTCCGCGCCTCGAAGAGGTGGCTCACACCATCGCCTACATTGAGAAACACTACAACGGTGCCGGGTACCCGGACGACAGCGTCACCGGCGAAGCCATTCCGCTGCACTCCCGCATTTTGAAGGCGGTCAGTGATTACGATATGCTGAAATTACGCGGTTTTGCCAAAAAACAAATCGAAGCACAGCTTCAGGAGTGGCGCGAACGCTATGATCCGAATATCTTTAACCTCATGCTTGAGGTCATGGGCCTGAGCGTCCAGCTCCAGTGGATCGAAAAGAAAGTCTCGGCGGTGGAACTGGAAAAAGGTATGATCCTTAAACAAAATCTCAAAACCAACCGGGGCGTCCTTCTCGTGCCTGCCGGGGTCGAACTCACCGCCCTTATGATTACGCGCCTGCGCAATTTTGTCGCCAACGGAGCAGTCAACGAACCGTTTCTCGTCAAAATGGAGGCACCCGCCGAAAGTTAGAAACAAAAAAAGAAGACGCGTTAACGACAAATGACGCGACCAGACCATGTCACAGTACATAATTCTTAAAAAGCGGCGATTTTTAACAGACAGAATGCAACTCTAGAGGTTATCCTTCCGTTCAGGTCTAGAGCCTGTTTGGTGATTTTTGTCACCTCACGAAGTCATTTTCACCTCAATTGCTCCTATATTTCATTCGGTGAATCAATTTTTTCCGGGCTTTTTTCTACCTCACCATCTTCTGATGGTGGATTCGTCTGCCCTTTACCATCGAGCCACACCAACAAAAACTGCTTTTCATAGCGAGCCACAACCTCAACCCCTCATCGGAAGCGTCATGCAATCTTTATCATCTATGTCCTTGACTCCGATGCAGCTTGGTATGCTGTATCAATGGCGATTATCGCGCCATGCCGGCGTAAACCTAGAACAAATGTTATGTCGGTTACCGGAATCAATCGATCCCCTACAACTTAAACGGGCCTGGGAGCAGGCCGCCGCACGATACGACGTATTGCGCACTGGTTTTGTCATTCTCAACCCAGCTTTCCCACAACAGACCATTTACGACCACGTCAAAATCCCTTTTTACGAGGTGGATTGGCGCCACAAAACCGAACAGGAACGGACCCAAGCACTCGAGATCTTACTGGCCGACGATCGCAAAAAGGGTTTTGACCTGACCCATCCCCCGCTAATGCGGGTACACCTGATTCGCAACGGCGAGCAGGATTGGCACATGCTGTGGTCGTTCCACCACATTATCCTCGATGGTCGTTCATTCCCACTCATTTTGCGGCAACTGTTCGCCGATTACGAAATGCTGGTGGCGGGCGAGAAAACGACGCTGCAGCCGGCGCCCCCTTTTGGCGCTTTTGAGGCGGCGGTCCGCCGTCAATCGTTTGACGAGGCCGAACCCTATTGGCGCAATCTGTTGGCGGATCTTGCGGAACAAAAACTGCCGCAACCGCATCACAGCTTGCCCATGGTCGAGCAAATCGAACATCGCCAATTAGAATTGGTCGAGGTCTTGACGGAAGACCGAGTCACCCCGTTGGCCGCCTTCGCCAGGGATGTCGGTGTTACCTTTAACACGCTGGTCCAAGCGGTGTGGGGTTGGGTGCTTAGCACCTACACCGGCAGTGACGATGTGGTGTTTGGCACCGTGCGCGCCTGCCGCTACTTAGATGTACCCAACATAAAAGAAACCGCCGGCATGATGATTAATACCTTGCCGTTCCGCGTCAAAATCGACACCAAACAAACAGTGCGCGATTGGCTGCAAGAACTGCGACGCCAACAGGTTGATGCGCGGCCTTTTGAGGCGGTGCCGCTAAACGAAATCCAAAACTGGTGCGGCCTAGACAGCGACACCCCGATGATTCGCACGATGTGCATGTTCGAGAACCAAGTCTTGGAGAAAGTGCTGCAAAGCCAGGGCGGTCCCTGGGCCAAACGCGGCTTTAAGCTTTATGAAAAAACCGAGTTCCCACTGGCGCTGAGTGCTTATCAGGAACGCGATTTGAAGCTGATCCTCGAGTACAACGAAGGTGTTTACGATCGCGAATTCGCCGCCGACATGTTGGCGTTGGCCTTGCATGTCCTTGAGCGTTTGCCCGAATTCTGTGACCGACTCGTGGTTGACTTGCCCACCTTGACACCCACCGCCGAGCAAATCGTGATGGCCTATGAAGCGGTCGACTTCCCCAAGGACATGACGCTTTATCAACTGTTCGAACGTCAAGTCGCCTTGCGGCCCGACGCAGAAGCCATGCGCACCGGCGAAACCAGCTACACTTATGCCGAACTCAACCGCTGGAGCAACCAAATTGCGCACCTGCTCATTGGTGAGGGGGTCAAACCGGGCGCCTTTGTCGGCGTCAGCCTGGAGCGCTCCCCCATTATGATCGCGGGTGTGTTGGGGATTCTTAAAACCGGCGCCGCCTATGTGCCTCTGGATCCCAATTACCCGCAAGAACGCCTGCAGTGGATGATCGAAGACACGGCGCCCCACTTGGTGTTGACGCAAAAAGCGCACCGCACCGGTTTAGCCATCGAGGATCGCGGCGTGATTTGTGTCGATGAAGATCCCAACTGGTTGGCCGATCAGCCCGACACCAATCCAAACCTCGACGTCTCGATGGACCAATGGGGTATGGCGATTTTCACCTCGGGTTCGACAGGTCGGCCCAAGGGTGTGGTACTACCCTACCATGCGCTGGTGAACCACATCCACGGGGCGATCCACGGTTTCGACATCACCCCCGACGATTGTATTCCGCAGGTCTCGACGATTAACTTCGATGTTTCGGTCGAAGAGATCTTTTGTGCGCTGGCCGCCGGCGCCACCTTGATCCTGCCCCGTGCAGCAACCCTGGACTCCCTGTCTGAGTTCCTGCGCTGGGTCGAAGCCGAGCAGGTAACCTTCCTCGACTTAACCACCCTGTTTTGGACCGAGCTGGTGCACTACATGGCCGACCGCAACCTGATGTTTCCCGAATGCGTGCGCATTTTCATCTGTGGCGGCGAGCGCGCTACCTGGTCGGCCTTTAACGACTGGCTCAAGGTAGGCGGTAAACGCATCACCTGGACCAACGCGTACGGCCCCACCGAAACCTGTTCCATGGCTACTTTTTATAAAGTTGACCCCGGTAAGGGTGTCGCGCCGATGTCGGTCGACCCACCGATCGGCAAACCCTTGGCCAACGACTGGTGTTACGTGCTGGATCCGCTGGGTCGCCGGGCGCCACTGGGCGTGGTCGGCGAGCTGTTTATCGGCGGAGCGGGCGTTTCCGATGGTTACCTGCTACGTGAAGATTTGACCGCCGAACGTTTTGTTCCAGATCGATTCCGCGACCCTGAACGCCGCATGTATCGCACCGGCGACCGCTGCCTGCTCAACCGCGAGGGTGATTTGGTCTACGTCGACCGCATCGATAACCAGGTGAAGTTGCGCGGTTTCCGCATTGAGTTGGGCGAAGTAGAAAATGCGTTGTTGCGTTGCCCTGAGGTTCAAGACGGCGTCGTGGTCGTCCGCAAAACGCCGTCCGGCCACAATCAACTGGTGGCTTACGCGATTGCCAAGGAGGGATCAGAACCCACGCCAAACAGCGTGTTGGCCTTCTTGCGCGATGAGTTGCCGGCCTTCATGACCCCGAGCGCGGTCGCCATTTTGCCGGTCTTCCCCAAATCGCCGAGCGGCAAGGTCGACCGTAAAAATCTGCCCGATCCAGAATGGGGTGGTCAGGAAACCGTTGCCGGCCGGGAACCCCATTCCGAATTGGAGAAACAACTCCAAGCCGTGTGGGAAAACGTGTTGGGGGTCTCACCGATCAGCTTAGACGACGACTTCTTTGCGCTTGGCGGCGACTCACTGCGTGCCATGACGATGTCCTCGCAAATCGAAGGCGAACTGGGCCGCGCGGTGCCTTTGGCCCTGCTGCTGCGCGAACGCACCTTGGGCGAATACGCCCACGCACTGGAAAACCAACTCGAGTTGGAAGCCTTTGCGCCTTTGGTCCAAATTCGCGAGGGCGCCGGAATCCCGCTGTTTCTGCTGCACTCCTTGGGTGGCGACATTTTGATTTACCGCGAGCTGGCCGACAGCTTGGACGCCAATGTCCCGATCTACGGCTTGCAAATGCAGGGTTTGGATCAGCAGTCGGCACCGCACGAAACGGTTGCCGAAGCAGCGCGCGACTTTGTCGCTCGCATTCGCGAAGTCCAGGCGCAGGGACCTTATTTCGTCGCAGGCTACTCGTCGGGCGGAATTTTGGCCATGGAAATAGCCCAGCAACTGCAGGATTACGGCGATGAAGTGGCCTTTGTCGGCATTATCGATTCCGCGATTCCCCCCAAGGTCGAGGACGCCAACGAACCGTCCAAAATGGTCAGCGCCGGGCGTTTCCTGCGCAACCTACCCTGGTTCTTCTTGGACGGCGCCCTGTATAACCCCAAAGTTTTGGCAAGCAAGGTGCGTCGCAAGTTGCAAATCATGCGACGCACCCACCACGACGCCAACCAGCTCCAGGTGAAAGAAATTCACGAGGCCAACCAAAGTCCAGACATCGCCTTTGATTTGAAAGATCATTTCGCGGTGGACATTTCGATTTTTCCTGAATATCGCATCCACCTCATGGAAAAACACTTCTTGGCCTTTTCGCAGCACGACCCCAAGGTTTACGGCGGCTCGGTTACGGTCTTTCGTACGCGCCGACAACCTTTATTGGCACCACACAACCGCTACCTGGGTTGGGATTACATCTGTAAAGAGAAACCCAAAGTGGTCAAGCTCTCCGGCACGCACCACCAACTTCTGGAGCAACCGCACGTGGCTTCTCTCGCCCACAAACTCTCCGTCGCCCTGGAAGAAAAGGGCGCGCTAACCCGAGCGGGCGAAGTACGGACCGATGCGGAAATGAACACCCAAAACCCAAACTAACCCCAACTGCGCCGGCACCAAAGAGGAGGCGGCGCAGTGTTTCTACACACTGTGATGGGTCACTGTTCCTTGTGAGAAGGGTTATTAGCGGCGAGGCGGCGCCTCCAAAGCATCCAATCACCGATACCATCCCATTTCGCATCAACATCTTGCAGCCACCCATCAGTCCGAAGCACGCCCGTTCGGTGTTAGAATGAAGCGGCCCGCCCGACGGTAACAACCGAGCACACACCCACAGCCGATCACCCCGATGCATTGGCGCCTCGACCGGTTGTCAACTCGGCTTCTTTTTAGCCCCTGTTCATGGGCGCGGCGGAAAACCGAGACCCATTTTTCGGCCCCAGCCTTCGGCGAATCCGGGCCGCGACGAGGATGCATGAGCAAGGAAACAAAAAGACCGCGTTGGTGGCTATTATTTCTGATCTGGGGCGCGGCCGGCAGCACCGCCGCCTACTGCACGTTTTACGGTGAGAACGTCGGCGACAAAGCGTTGTTAATCCGCGCCGGCGCCATTTTCCTGGGTTTACTTGCCTCGGGATTTTGGCTCATTTTTTTGTCACGGCTGCCGTGGTCACGCCGCCTCGCCGGGGTGGCTCTCGCCGTCGTTTGTATCGCCGCCTTTAACCTGATTTACGAACCCCACTTTACCGGCGATTTGGTCCCCGAATTTCGCTTGCGCCACCGCGCCGTGGAAACCAAAATCGGCCAAGCCGGGTCAGCCGCCACGCCCGGCGCCAACTACCACCAGTTCATGGGCTGGGACCGCCTCGCTGTTCAACCCGACCTCAACCTGGATCCCGATTGGGAGCAACACCCGCCCACCCTCGTTTGGCGCCGCCCGGTCGGCGCCGCGTGGTCGGCCTTTGCGGTCAGCAACGATCTGGCTGTGACCCAAGAACAACAAGACGATCAAGAATGCGTGATTGCCTACCGGCTTCAAACCGGCGAAGAAGTGTGGCGTTGGTGTTACACAGCGTCCTACGCATCGACCCTCGGCGGCGACGGGCCACGCGCCACGCCGACGATTGCCGGCGAGCACGTTTACACGATGGGTTCAATGGGCGATTTGCTGTGTTTGGCGCTCGCCGACGGTCGCCTGATTTGGCAAAAACAGGTATTCGAGATGATGGGCACGCGACCGCCCGAATGGGGTTGCAGCGTGTCGCCGTTGGTCCTCGACGAGGTGGTGGTCGCAAGCGCGGGCGACGGCGGCAACAATGCGCTGCTGGCATTTAACCGCGAAGATGGCGGCCTCGCCTGGCATGCGGCGGGCGATCCCACCCACTATTCGTCGCCCAGCTTAATGACGCTGGCGGGAGTATCGCAAATCGTGGTGTTTACCGCACACAGCGTACGCGGCTACCAACCACAAGACGGCCAACCGCTTTGGTCTTATCCCTGGCAAGCCGAAGCACCGGTTGTCGCGGTACCCGCCCAAGTTGGTTTTGATCGCCTGGTGGTGTCCGCCGGTTACGGCATGGGCGCCGCCTGCATTGAGGTCACTCAGGCCGAAGACGGTAGTTGGCAAATTAACGAACAATGGCGCAACATCTTTCTTAAGTCCAAGTTCGCCAACATGATGTTCATCGAAGACAGTCTTTACGGACTCGATGAAGGTATTTTGACCTGTTTGGCCACCGCAAGCGGCGAGCGTCGCTGGAAAAGGGGCCGCATGGGCCACGGCCAATTGCTGCGCGCCGGCCGTCACCTGCTGGTCAGCACAGAAAAAGGTGAGGTCGTTTTGTTGGATCCCAACCCGCAAGCCTACCGCGAACTGGGTCGTTTCCAAGCCATTCAGGGTAAGAGCTGGAACCCGCCCGCGCTGGCCGGCGACTTGCTCCTCGTCCGCAACGCCGAGGAAGCCGCTTGCTATCGTTTGGCCCTAAAAGCTGCACCCGCAACCGCATCGGATACCGAATAACCGGGTTTGGGGGTTCGGTCGCGCAAGCGCGCGACCACGCCCCTTACTTCAAGGGCAACACCATAAATTGGGTCGATTCCGCGTTGGCAATATCGGCAAAGACGGCATCGCCTTGGAAGCGGTAATCACGGTATTTGATTTCGCTGACCGGCTCAAAATCGTGGTACTGGTGAAACAGTTTCTGGGAACGCGGCCCGGTTGCTTCAACCACGGCGGTTTCAAATCCCAGCTCACGCGCCATGGCCACCGAATGGTCAATTAAGTTATCGCCAACACGACGGCCACTGTAGTCATCGTGAACAGCCAACATAAACATGTGAAAGTACTTACGCGGCGTCGGTGGATTGGCTTCAAAGTAGGCGGCGCCGACATGTTCCAACAAATCGAAGATCGGCGCGAACGAACCGTCCAGGTGCTCAAAAACCTCGGGTTGCGGATCGGCGAGATCTTCATTAATCATGGCACCGAGCACTTGGTTGTCGTCGCGGCTAACCGCGATTTTGGTTAATCCGTCTTCCAATGTCCGCGCCAACAGCACTTTGACGAAATCCAGATAGAGATCCTCGGGGATTTTCTGGACGACGGTCATCGCCTCATGATGGAGAAACATATGCGACACAAGGGCGGCGGTGGCATCAAGGTATTCGGCGGAAAAGGATTTGTAGACGATTTCAGAAACGGTATTTCGTGGGTTTTGGATCATGATTCCCCCCCTAGGTTCAATGACATCAACCAATGGTTTCGTCGCTTTTCCATGGTTTGCCCGGTCGGGACGAAGTCGAACGAGGTTTCGTCACCACGACAAGTGTATAGGGGCAAGGCCTTTGGCATCGAGGTGGTCGACGCATTAGCGGAAACCTTCAGACCATTAAAAAGCGAGGACGTTTAGGTCAATGTAACGCAAATTCACGTTCAAGCGAACAAAAACATGGTCGCGACAAGCACCGTGATCACACCGAACCAGGTACGCTCGCAGTATCCCTCACCACCAATGTTCGTGCGTGAAGCTCAGGCAAACTTACCAAAACCACATAAGTTTCGCCAAGTCCAGTCAAGTCGCTTTTGCTTAACTTTAACTTTTCACGCATCATCTAAAACTTACTCGGGAATTGCGCAAAAAATGTCAAGAATCCGCCCTTCAGCTTCCATTATCTTGATGCGTAGCACCTAACCGTGCGCCACCGGTGGGCCCTAAAAACGCAATGGATCTTTCCAACAACGATTGCCAACCCCTTGCTAGGATGGAGGGCGCGGCCGTTGGTGGTTTTGGTTGGTTCGGCGCCTGTTTTCGGCTTAAAACAGCGCCGCAACCTCAATCACAGGCAAGGTCCCTCGCGTTTCCAGGTACATGAATCCTAGGAATAACTCATTCATTGAAGGAGTGACGAATGAAACTCTCCACCATCTATCCCGTCATTACGACCACGAAATTGGCTGCTTCGAAGGCTTTCTATACCGAGCATTTCGGTTTTCAGATTTTCTTCGAAAACGATTGGTACATTCACATGGGTAACGGGACCCAACAGTTGGCGTTTATGCTGCCCGACCACCCCACTCAGCCGGACATGTTCAAAAAACCATACAACGGCGAAGGTTTGGTGCTGTGCTTCGAAGTCAAAGACGCCGGCGCCGAATACGAAAAATTCCAAAAGAAAAACGTCACCATCGAAATGGCGCTGACGGATGAAGCCTGGGGCGAACGCCATTTTGCCCTGTTTGATCCCAACGGCATCGCGGTGAACGTCACCCAAATGACCGAACCGAGTGCGGAATACCAACAAGGCTACGCCGCGCCCACCCAAACCCCGGTCGCCTAAGCCGACCTGCCGACGACCGATCCCCAAAAAATAGGGGCGATCCGACAACGGATCGCCCCATTTTTTGTATCCCGCACGCTAGCGGTTGGCGGGCAAGACGGTGATGGTGACAGTGGCCGTTTTGTCACCAGGCAAGGTGTAAGTAAACGTGGTTTCACCGACGAAACCACGCACGGCGTAGTAGGAAAAGTTGCCGTTGCTCCAGGCCAAGGAACCGCGCAGACCACGCGCGTCGTAGTCCGGTGGAATATGGCGATTGCGCTCGAGGTAGACATCATTGTCGAACACATTAAGCGTCATCCCACTGCCTTCGGTCAGGGTGAAGGCGTCGTCGCGGGCCTCGTTTTCGGTGGGACCGGGCACGGTGATTTCTACTTGCCCCGGCGTTTCATCAATCCCGTCGGTAACCCAATAAGTCACGATATAAACACCGGAACGCCAGGGCTGAAGCGTCAAGCCGCGATTCTCATCGACGGGAAAGACCGTCAAGCTGCCGGAACCACCGCCTTGCACCGAAATACGCGCAATCGACAAGGGATCGTTGTTGGGATCGCTGTCGTTGGCAAGCACGTCGAGGAAAGGCACCACCCGACGCAAGGGCACGGTGATCACTTCATTTTCCACGACCGGCGCGGCATTGGGACCCTTCACTTTGATGGTCACCTGACCATAGGCCACGCGGAAACCGTTGTAAATCGCGTAAGGCAGCACTTCGGTACCGGCATCGTCGCCCGCGGTGTAAGTGTAGCGATCTGCAACAGTTCCAGTTTCACCGTCGCGCACTAAACGACCAAAGCGGGTTCCTTCACGGATGCGGTAGAAGGCAATACGCGACAGCGGCAAGCCGTTGACATCGTAATCGTTGTCAGCCGGGTTAAAGGTCACCGATTCACCCGCTGCCAACGCGAAATAATCGTTGACGATCACCGGCGCGACATCAGCGTCAATCAGGTTGATCACCACGGTTGAGGTCACCGCGTGAATGCCGTCGCTCACCGTGTAATTAAGCGTGACGCGGCGCGGCGCGCCATCTTCAGCGAGATACCCAATCGTGGCGTCGTCAACAATGCGTACCTGAGCGCTGTCGTCGCCGGCGACCGACACCACCCGCAAGGCGTTGCCGTCGGGATCGTAGTCATTGGCCAAGACGTCGATCAGGGCTTCACGGCCCAGCGCGGCATTGGCTTCATCGGGTGTCGCAATCGGCAGCGAGCGGCTTACCAGGCTCAAAAACACCGTCGCTTCGCCACTAGCGCCGCGTTCATCAATCACGCGATAGGTGAACTGATAACGACCGCTCTCGGCGGGATCCGCATGGTAGGTAAACGAACCGTTCGGGTTTAACTCGAGCGCTCCGACCGCCGGTGCTTGCACCAGCTCGGCGCTGAAGGTGTCCTCGTCCAAGTCGAGATCGTTGGCCAACACCCCGTTTGCTTCCGTCACAGACAAGCTGTTGGGCACTTTGACCGTGTAGTAGTTGTCGATGGCGAGGGGCGCTTTGTTGCCGACCGTCACTTCAATTGTGGCCGTAGCAAAGCTGGTTTCGCCGTTTTGGTTCTCAATGCCGTAAACAAAGCTCACCGGACCCTGGGCGTTGGCGGCCGGCTCGTAAGTGAACGAACCGTCCTCGTTTAAGATGATCGATCCAACAGCCGGTCGCTGCTCTATAAAGGCCACGAGTTGGTCGCCCTCGGGCGCGGTGTCATTGGCTAAAACACCGGGGGTGTTGACGGTTAAAACCGCATCCCACGGTGTGGTGTAGGTGTCCGTGTGGGCCGAGAGGCCGACATCGCCCGCTGAGAGCGGGCAGGCGGTAAGAAAAGCGAAAAGAAGAAGAGATCGCATAAATCTAAGGCTCCTATCTGGGGTCATTCTTTATTGGTTGTGAACGTGGCGGTATGAGCAACCGATTGGAAATGACGCAGCGGGCACAGGTCACCCACACCCGTTGCAAGTAACGCACGGGTCGCAAACAACGATAATTTCCGAAAGCGAAGGTAGAAGGGTAAGCCAAAGATCCGACACGGCGGATCCCATAAAAACAAAACCACTGGATTGTGGCGGCCCATCAAGTGGCCCAATTGGATTTAACTAGCGAAAGATTAAGGTTGCATTAATTTTCGTAAATTTCGCATTCACCCGAAAAGCACGATAAAACGAAAACCCTAGGTATGAGGCTTTGATTTTTAATATTCCTTCTCATTTTTTCTTATTTTCCCGCACCCAACATGAAAAAATGGCGGCCCCGAACAGGACCGCCCCTTGTTTCACGTTGCCGTCAAACCGCTACTTTTTCGATTCCGACGCATCGTCCGCTTCGTTAATGGTGATTTCCATGTGGCCTGGCGTTTCGTCGATTCCGTCACTGACCCAGTAGTCAATCACAAACACACCGGGTCGCATGGCCTGCATCGACAAGCCTTGGTTATCGGCATCGGTCACCACCGACACACCTTCGGAACCGCCTTGAACGGCGACACGAGCGATGGTCAAAACGTCGTTATCTGGATCGTAATCGTTGGCAAGCACATCCAATTCGTACAGACTGTCGTCCAGAGTCAATGCAACCACTTCGTTTTCAACCACGGGCGCTGCATTGGCGGGTTTCACCACAAAAGTGACCTGGCCGTTAGCCGGCGTAAACCCATTCCAAACCCCATAGTTAACCACGTCGGTGCCAGGCTCTCGGCCCGCCGTGTAAGTCAGACGATCCGTTTCCGTTTCGGTATTACCGACGCGCTCCAAGGTCCCGAATTGAAATCCCCCTTCCGGCCCATATAAACGAAAGATCAATGGCAAACCATGGATGTCGTGATCGTTTTCGATGGGGTTAAAGGTCACCGATTCACCCGGCGCTAATTCGAAATAGTCGTTCACAACAACCGGCGGCACGTTGGTATCGAGGACATTGACCGCCACCGTCGAGGAAACTTCGTGGATACCGTCGCTGATGGTGTAGTTGAGCATAACCACGCGCGCGCCGCCGGACCAGGTGAAGTAGGCGATGGTTTGATCATCAACCACGCGGATAAACTGACTATCACCACCGGAAACCGACACGACGCGCAGTGCATTGCCGTCGGGATCGTAGTCATTGGCCAAAACGTTGATATGACCTTCACGGCCCATCAAGACATCGCCTTGATCGGGAACCGCCACCGGCAGGCTACGGCTAACCAAGGATAAAAAAACCGTCGCTTCGGCGCTTGCGCCACGGGCGTCGACAACGCGATAGCGAAACTGATAACGACCGCTGTCGGCGGCATCCGCGTCAAAGGTAAAGGAACCATCGGCGTGCAAATCAAGCGAACCCACGGGCGGTGCTTCTACCAATTCGGCACGAAGCACATGACCATCTAAGTCCAAATCATTGGCCAACACGCCGTTGTCGGCAGTAACCGCCAGACGATTTGGCACCTGCACCGTGTAGTAATTGTCAATGCCCAACGGCGCTTTGTTTCCGGCCGTTACATCGATCGTCGCGGTGGCAAAGCTGGTTCCGCCGTTTTGGTTTTGAATGCCGTAAACAAAGGACACCAAACCCTGTGAGTTCGGCGCCGGCGTGTAACGAAACGAGCCGTCTTCCTGGAGCGTCACCGAGCCAACGGCGGGCGCCTGTTCCAGAAAAGCAACCAGTTGATCGCCTTCAGGCGCGCTATCGTTGGCCAAAACACCCGGTGCATTGACGGTTAAAACCGCGTCCCAAGGCGTGCTGTAGCGATCGCCGTGGGCCGAAAGTTGGATATCGCCGGCCGTTAACGACCAAGCGGCAAGAATGAAAAACGCAAAAAGAGTACGCATGAATAAAAGCTCCTATCTGTGGTGTGCCCAAGTTGGTAGCGCACGAAGGAGAGAGAACCAACCCATGCGGACAGCAAACACAGGGCGCCGTTCCGTGCGCACCGCGAAAGCACGCGCGGTATGACCCGGCGGGAGGATGTCCAAGGCAGGTTGAGAGAGGGCTCGCCTGGCTCAAAAGAAGCGGGCCCAGAAAAACAGCCACGTATCAGAATGGCATGAAAATATAAAGGGTAGCGTTAACCAACAAGGGTCAGAAATGTGTGAATTTTCACAATTATTGGTTTTTTCAAAACCTAAAGCCATCTTATCGATGGCCGACCGGCCCGTCAACCCATAACCAACGTGAGATTTTCGTCAAAATGACTCGGGTTTGACCAACCCAACCCCACTTTCCCTTGACGCCGTCGACCGCTCGCTAAACCACACCCCAAGCCTTCGTGTAGAATGAGCCGCACAACCCATCCGCGCCTGGAGGATTAATGCCGCAACACTTATCCGCCCTCAGTTTGGTCGTCGCCGATTACGACGATGCCATCGCTTTTTATGTCAACCGCCTCGGTTTCGAACTCATCGAAGACACGCCGCTCGACGAGCACGGCAAACGCTGGGTGATGGTCTCCCCGCCCGGCGCCGGCCGGTGCGGCCTTCTTTTGGCGCGGGCCGCTAATCCGCAACAACAGGCCGCCGTCGGCAACCAAACCGGCGGGCGCGTATTTTTGTTTTTGCAAACCGACGATTTTTGGCGTGATTACCAGCGCTATCGCGATAACGGCGTCGTCTTCGAACGCGAACCCCTCACCCAGCCTTACGGCATCGTCGCCGTCTTTCGCGATCTCTACGGCAACTTGTGGGATTTGATCCAACGCAATGACACGGCCTAAGCCCCGGCCCTGTTATATACTGGCGCTGCGTCTTAACTCGCAACGCTTACACACAAGGTAACCCGCTATGAAAATGTTCTGTCTTTTGCTGCTTGTCGCCGCCCTGCCCACCGCCCTCATCGCCGAAGATGCCGTTGAAACCAAATTCTACGGCCATTGGGATCTCGCCAAAGACGACGATAACCCGCCCGACACACCCGTCGACAAGGAACGCCTGACCTTTTACCCTGACGGCACCCTAACCGTCTCTTCACTGCCGGTCGAGCTGACCTACACGGTGCAAGACGGCCGCTTACTCGTCACGGCCGTTGTTGGCGGCGAAGCCCAGGTTTTTATGGATCGCCCCTATGAAATCGATGAAAAAAGTTTGCGTCTCAAAAACGACGAAAAGGGATTTGTCCACTACCTGCGCAGCAACGATCCCCTCAAGCCACGCGTCGACACCAGCACGGCACGGACCTTTGCGGACGACAAACTCAAGATCGACGTGCCCGCCGGTTGGCAGAACTTTCAAGATAGCGCCGAGGGTCGCGATCAATACGCCTTCACCAGTAGTGGCGGCCAGTCCATGCTGCAGTTTGTCATGACCCCCGCCGCTGCCGAAATGGATCCCTTTAGCGTGACCCAGGCAATGGCTGCCGAAATGCAAGCCAAACTGCCCAAGGAGAACGGCCCCGAGATCAACACGATTGAGGACAAAGGCTTTTACGGTTTGAAAGGCAAAGCCGTTCAATTTAAAAAAGTTTTCCCCGAAGGCACGATTTTGATGACCTTCCACACCGCGCGCAGCGACGACCTGTTGGTGTTTATGTTTGCCCAAGAAATGATCAGCGGCGAAAGCGGCGAATCGCCGATTAAAACCATGTTGAGCTCTACCGAAATCAAAGGCCGCAAACTCCAGTTTTAGACTGAAGTCATGGCGGTTGGTCGATGCCGGCCGCCGAACGCGGGCCATCGAAGGCCGACAACCAACGGCGAGCCGTGTTTCCTCGATCTGCTTGCGTCACCGCGATCGACGATATAGCGGACTGCCTTTGGCAATCGCTTCTTTTACCAAGCGCATGCCCTGCGCGCCGAACTCACGCGTGACCGCACGTAACGCCAACACCGGCACCACCGCCAAGCGCCGTGCCACATGCGCGATTAATCGCTGTAATTCGCGTTGCTGTCGGTCGCTCAGACCGTGTTTGACCGCAAAGGCCGCCACCGGTGCCGCCGCCTCTTGTTGGTAGTAATCCTGCAACGCTTGTAAATCGTCGGAAATAGCCAGACCTCGCCATTTATCCCAAAAGCGCGCGGTTTCTTTTTCAATAATGCGTTCCGCCTCTGGAATTTCAGCAGCCCGTTCGCGGCGGTTACGACGCAACTCCGGCTCTAAATCGGACAATCGCCATAGACGCGCCGTATCGGGTAAACAGGCTGCCTCACAGTCGGGCGGCGTCGCGCCGTCAAAAATCATCACCGGCCGATCTGCGACCGCGCGCCGCAACCAATCTTCGTCAAATAAAACACGGGCTGCACCCGTGGCGGTCACCAGTACGTCAAACAGCGGCGGCGCCGCGTGAAAGTCCGCCAGCGACATCGCCTGCCCGCCATACTGATCGGCCAATTCGTTATCTGAACGATTGACGAACAGGAAACGACCGCCGTCGTAGCCGGCAAACAGCGGCAGCAAGCGGCGAATGTAATCGCCGGCGCCGACAAAAACCACCCGCGCGCCGCCGTGGCGCTGCAACCAGCCGCTAATTTTTTGGTACACCAAACTCAGCGGTGACACCACCTGGCGGCCAATTTGGGTTTCACCACGCACGCGTTTACCCACATGCAACGCCGCTTCAACCAGGTTACTCAGGCGCCGACCGATCTGCCCAACCTGGGCGGCTTGGCGACTTTGGCTTTTAATTTGGTGGGTAATTTCGTACTCGCCCAAGGCCATCGAAGCCAGCGAGGAAGCGACCGCAAAGAAGTGACGCACACAGTGTTGGTCAAAGCGAACCTGGAACTCCGGCAAGAGACCGTCACATTGAAAGGTCGTCTGAAAACAGGTTCGTAGGGCCCGCACGTCCACCTCTTCCGGCACCGTCAGATAAAACTCGCGACGGTTACAGGTTTTGAGGAAAAAGAGCTCTTCAACGCCGAAATCACGCCGAAGTGCGTCGATGAAATGCTGCCGTTGTGTGTCGTCGCAATCGACCGCGCCGAGCTCGGCGGGTTCGGCCGTACGGTAATCCAAAGCAAAAGAGATCAGCAAAGGTCCACTCCTATTCGTTCCACCATAAACCGAAAACCCAAACAAACCCTGTGATCGGCTTTGGTTTTCCCCTGGCACCGAGGGCGGGTAAAAAGCCGCACAACTCAGCGAAAAATCCCGCACCAACACGTGGCTTTCGTCCCAACAGAAAGACCGAAACGCGCCCGCCCTGGTTTAATGACGTCTCTAACCGTCACAACAACAGGGCTTTAGCAGGATCTTTAGCGTCCAAACGGCAGGGACCGTCACCAACGCCGGGTATTGATATTGCAAGGGTGAGGCCGGCTTTCGAGTGATGCGAAACCTGCTCAAAAAACAGAAGACAGACGGTGCCCCAACCACGCCCCTTCCCTTCTAAAGTTCTAAATCTAAACGCCTAATCAAAATCAAAGACACATCAAAAAAATAAATAGGGATCAAAGCACGACTGAAGAACAACAACTTAGCCAACGCGCCCAGACATAATTCACCGATATTTCGTTGCACCACGAAATAGGAGGCCCCCCGCAGCCGGCCACCGCCAAGCGCAGCCGACGGGTTGCATCAATGCGACCCAGTTCTAAGGTGCGGGCGGTGCTGCGGTCGACGGAACCGTCGTGGTTGTAGAGCCACCTTGATTCGGAGACGGAATCGATATCGTTGCAGGTTCGTCTTTTTTTATGTTTTCCCCGTTCGAAACGGGAACGGGCGCTTCAAAGGGAAGTAACAAGCGTAATTTTTCAAGGACTTTGTCACTTAAACCGTAAATCACCTGTTCGGCCGACTTGATAAACATGCCCAGGAAAAGAGCCATGACCGGAAGCCAGGTATAGTAATGCGGTGATTGAGAGTTCCAGATGAGCCAAAACAGGACAATGGTAAATAGAATGGCTTCACCACACCGAAAAACCAACTCACCCCAGAAGCGCCTTCGATCAAAAAATTCAGGATTCTTCGCAGAACGTTTCTCTTTTAGTGTATTGATCGTAAAGAACATTGAGCCAAATACGGATAAACCACAAGATAACACCAGCAAGACGATCAGTTGTAACTTGGCTTCCTGAACCTTCCCACGGAGGGCCGCTTTACGTTTTCGGACTTGTTCGGCTAAAACCTGGTATTTAACTTCAACGTCCGTGCTGACCTTTGCCTGCTTTAAGGCACGCTCATCATCTAAACTTCCTTGAAACTCGGTCACAACCATTGAAAATTTATGCGACTGAAAGATGCCCGACACCATCAGCTTTTCCTTGTCGAGCAGATTCACCAAAACAACAAGACAGCACAACCCCATTAAAAAGAGAAAGTAACCCAAAAAACACAAGTGCGCGCCGAATTGAAAACGCTGAAATTCACCCCATTGAGGACTGGTTTTATCGATGGAGGCAGAGGGCATTCGCGGTAGGTAATGGTAACCTACCATGCCGGAAATAATGCCAAGTAGCAGCGTAAGCGCGGCGCCCAATGCTTCCCAAAGCCACTTTGTTTTGATGTTGAGCAAAGCGATATCGAAGAGGTAAAGGAGGTATGCCGATGCAAGTAAGCTTCCGACCCCAATCAAAACCGCGCTTACCGCAAAGGCAATAACAGATTTAGGATCTAATTTAATAGGCGAGAGTTCCACGAGCAAAACACTCCTTTTTCACCTTCATTGCACCCATTGAAAATATAAATCGAATAATCTTTTTTGATCTTATCAAAACATCAAACAAAAAAGTAACACATTTCTCATTATTAGATATCGATTTCTTCCACTATCTATTGCCAACCCGTTCCCTCACAGCAAAAAGCGTTCAGCCCTCTATGAAAGGCCGAACGCTTGTTCCTGAAAAACCGCATAAATCGCGCTGGTTTATGCTAATGAGTCGAGCTTAATTGGGGGAGCCCAGCGATACCATCGACGCCAACGGCTTGCGGCGGGAAGCCTGGACCGCTTTTTCGCTGGGAAAGCACCGAAGCATAAAAGTTGCGCGATCCGCTCGAATCCCGAACTCCTGCCGCAAACCACGACTTGCCCTATGCAAATCCCGTTGCTCCGCCGCGTTGTACAACACCGTTTGACCCGCGTGCAACAATCGCAGCATAAACAGCGAAGTACTTATCGGTTGCACGCACCAACCCATGGCGGTGAGTTTCAGCCAACAGCGCTCAACCGCCCGACCCAGTTCAAACCAATCGCTTGGTTCATCGCCGGCGCAGGCAAACCCCAACAGCAGTGGTGATGCGGCAATGGGTGCGGCAAATCCCGCACGCAGCACCTGAGCACCGTCAACGGCGCGGCAAGCCGCCGCCACGGCAGGTCGCTCCAGCAAGCGCACGGTGAAGTCGCGTGCGGCATCCAGTGACAGTTCGCCCCATTCGAGCCCGGTACAGCGGTCGGCATTGGCCGCATCGCGCCGGTACACTTCGTTGAATAAATCGCGGTGCAAATCGGGATGCAAGCAGCGAATGCGCTCGGCAACCGCGAGTAAATCCGCCAAACGGCCGCGATCGCGCGCGTCTTCCCAAACTTGCAGGTTTACCGCCTCGCTCAATAGCCCCGTCAATGAAGCCGCCTCGAAAGTCCGCTCCGAAGCGAGATCCGGGTCGCAACGGGTCGTTCGTCGCTGGTACAGCCATGCCGCCAAGTCGCGTGGGACCTGGTCTGCCGGCGCCACGTCCGCGTGCCATTCCCAGCGTGCGCACAGGTCGGGTCGCCCGTCCTCGGGTGCCACTTGAACGCCAAGGGTACCGCCCAGTTCTGCCGCCGCCAGCACCGCGTTTTCACTCGCCATGCCGTGCGCCAGCCAACTAGGTCGCCCATCAAAATTAAGCAGGTTGGGCGGATGCGGTTCCTCCGCTTGTAACCAAATTCGCAGGCCGTCGACCCAAAATCGCCACGGTTGACCGTTGCCACCCGAAGGCGCTTGGCGCGCGGCGTTGAGAATCTGCTGCAAATCGTTGGAGATATCCAGAGCCTTGGCCGGAGCCGTTGTCGCCAGGGCCACCTCGGCCGCACTGGGTTTTTTAGCCGGCGTTTCACCACCGAGTAACGGCGGCTGCTGCAAGTGGCCCAATCCGTCTAAAATCCAGCGCCCGGATTGTCGATGCTGATCGAGAAAGACAGCCCGCACCGCGTGGGTAACATGACCGCCGCCGGCAATCACATCGGCCGCCAATTGCGGCCAAGTGTTCAGTGTCTCGCCAATCTCCAACAGCGACGAAGCCATGCGCGGTGACACGTCTTGCAGGCGATTAATCTTAAGCGCCACCGCCATTTGTGCGGCTCGATCAGTGGGTCCGTCAAGGGCGACACCCTCGGCCAAACCATGCAGAATCGGCCGTGTCGGCTCCAAGTCGAAGCGCTCAATATCAAGCACGCCGCGATCACTGGACTCCATTACAACGGGCAGGCGTCGGGCGCGCGCTTCGTGGCGCAAACGCAATTTCAACAACATGTTGTCACATTCTTCAACCAACATGGTCAACGCCGGCGCGCCGTCGAAAAAAGCGTCGAGGTTGTCTTCTTGAATGCCGTCCGAGAAGATTTGGACGTTTAGGTAGGGATCTTGCTCGGCGATCTGGCGTGCAGCCAATACGGTTTTGGGCAGGTCCAAATCACAGACGCCGGCGCGAATTCGGTTGAGGTTGGACAATTCGAGGCGGTCGTAATCGGCCAATTTGATTGTGCCGAAGCACCCCTCCATCGCCATCGTCAATGCCATGGCGTTGCCGACTGAAAGCCCGACAATGCCGACGGTTTGTTTGGCCAAGACGGCTTGCTCGGCCAAGGTAATTTTGTTGCGGTTGCGGTTGAGTCGTAGCTCGCGAAACAGGGCGCCTGGCAATAAGTGCACGGCTGTCCCGTTCCAGGGAAAATAGACCCACTCCCCCCACCTATCGCGACTTTGACCTTGCATTAGCGCCTCGCACCAGGCGTCGAACTGGGCCGAATCTAATGTTTGACCCGGACAACGCACGCCGGCCAAACCCCGCAGTTGTTGTTCTAGGGTTTCTTTTTGCCGCAACACGTGACCGGCGGCAATGAGGGCGGCAAATGCTTCCATGGCCGTGCCATCGGCGGCGGAAAAAAACAAAGGGCGGTAGGCTTCATCGCCAACGCGATCAGCGTCGTGCAACGAAGCCGTAACTTCAATCATGGACATCGGTGATTCCTTTACCGGGATAAACCCGAGGCGGCTTTGGACCAAGCTGCGCCCGGGCGCGCGGCATCCATCTGCCACACGCCCAAACGAAGCGGACCCAATGGGACCGCTAGTTAAGTTGACACAAGGTCGTCTTGAGACGGCCGCCCATCAGGCGCAGCAGCGCACTGACGTGGTCGAGGTTATTCATGATTTGGCTTTCGAACCAATTTTGGTTGAGTACCATGGTGTCGAGCGGTGACGAAGCCACCACGTCGGCACTGCGCACGGTTTCGGTCAGCAGCGCCAACTCCCCAAACAAGTCGCCGGGACCCAACTCGTTCACTTTGCGTCGGCCTTCAGCCGTGGTGACAAATACTTCCGCGTCGCCATCCACGATGTAATAGGCTTCACGGCCGCTATCACCACTGTGAATTACGGTTTCGCCCGGCTCAAAAAAAGCCCGTTCGAAGTTTTCTGTGTATTGGTGAATCTTTTGGTTTTGAATGAACCGCAAGTGGGTTTCAGACAAATCCTGAAGGGCTAAAACCATCGGACACACCACCAACCCGGTGTCCGCTTGCGTGAATGTTTCGGCGATTTGCCGGAAACCAACCTGCTTCAGCATCCTGACAACCGTCGGCCGAACCGGCGCCATGAGATGGGTTACCCCGTTGTGATAAGCATAATAAGATGTCATTAACAGCAAGTTTTGAATCAATCGCTGCTGGCCCCGAAAAGCGGGGTCAACGCACAACATACTGCAAAACAATGCGTTGGATGAATCAAGCGGCTGCTTGTCGATGTAACCGCCAAAGTCGTAATAGACTTGAGCAGGATCGCCGACCTGGTTGCCGCGCGTTAAACGGAGACCGCCGGCGACCACGCCGTTCTGTTCCGCCATTAAATTAACTGTTGAGGGAAAAGCGTCAAAGCGATTGGCAAGTCGACCGTCGCTGGAAAGCGGCGCCAACATATCCTGTTCAGCAAAAACGCGATGTCTGAGTTGAAAAAGCTCGTCAAGCTCCTTGGGAGTTTTGGCAATACGAATGAAAACGCCCATACACGTACCTCCTAGTAGCATAAGAGAGGAAGTCTTTGAAGGGACACAAGGTCGTGAGCATGACGTCGGATTTACCCCAGGCACTTTATATAGCGATATTAAATTCCGACTTTTTAATTCCAAGAGCCGACTTAAGGACTCGAGAATAGACAATAGAATGTCAGTGATACATCTATTATGGGTCACCCCGGCACAAACACGGAAAAAAATATGCCCCATGCCGGCAACGGACCGCCGGAATGTGGCACCCATCACACCCTACGGAAATTTCCGACCCTACGTTCACATACCTCTCGTGAAAAATTCATAAACATACGTCTTTCTCCTTTGTTAATTTAACGAACAACGCCCAATGTCTCATTCTGAGACAGGACTGAGACATATTCCGAGACAATTCGGTTGTCTCATTTTTTACAGTCATTTTGAGACAGTTTCATAATCTATTTATTTTCAGCATCTTGAATATCGAAAAAACATGGCACGAGCACTGCTCTAAGGTTTCCCGCCGCGACGAGCGGACATCGCCTTTGAGGAGCCGTTGCCATGATCCCTAGTTCTCCCCAGCAAACGCTTTCTACTGTTTCGACCCCCACCCAAATCCCCGTGGTCATCGACTATGACCATCCACCCGAAGGCCTGCGTGCCGCCCAATCGGCGATCGCCCTTCCTCTGTTACCGGTTGGTCGAACCACCTTGCTGGAAAAACAATTGGCATGGCTGCGTCAATGCGGGTTCCGCAATGTCTTTATTCACCTTCAAGAAGGCCGCGAGGATGTCCAACAATTCTTAGAACATCGCGGCTGCGCTTTTCAGAACGTGCAACTGACCCAAACGCCATACCAACAGGATTTACCACGCTTGCTGTCCGAGGGAGTGACCGGCAACGGTCAAGGGGTTTTACTGATGTCCGGTCACTTCCTCGGCAGCTTTTTTTTGCCAGGCCTCTATCACCACAGCATGGTTTTTTACAGCGAAACAAAACGCCAACCCATTTGTTTTATCGCCGCCGAGATCCTGCGCCGCCATATACACCACCAGGGCCCCAAGGCCGATGTCGCCGGCATCGTCGCCGCCTTGGCACGGCGCACCCACAATGTTCGCACCCTGCGCTTGGTGGATCCTTCTTTTACAATCAACGACCTGGCCGATTATCGTGATTTAAACCGCCGTCTCAACTTCATTGAAGGCCGCGACATTTTAATCGGCGCCAATTCCCACGTTGCGCCCGACTGTGAATTCATCGGCCCCAACTTAATCGGCGACGACGTCGTCATCGAACCGGGATGCCGCATCGGTCCCTACGTCACCCTAGCTGACGGCGCTAAAATCGGCCGCGACTGTACCTTGCGCGACACGATTGTGGCCCGCAACACCGCCATTCCAGCCGGTAGCGTCACCAACCATTTCCTGATCTTGAATGACCATACGCTGATGACCAGCAGTGGTCCGCGCTGCTTGCCCGCACCACCACCCCCTGAAAAACCCAGACCAAGCCGCAACCAAACGCGCTTCGGCGTAACCCGACGGCAGCGTACCAAGGCGATTTGGGATTTTTTCGGTCACCGCCTGTGTTTGGTTCACGAACAAAGTGAGGCGGTCGGTTTATGGGGTCGCTTTTCCGCTCGGGGTCGGCACGCATGAGCCGCCTCGATCACAACGCCACCATGGAACAACGATTACAGGCCGTACTTACTTGCCTCAACCAACAACGAACCATCGCCGCGCGCAACAACGCCGTCAGCACCGCCGTCAGTCAACGCCTCAAACATTTCCACGCGCGTCTCAACCAACAGCAGCAGCACATGGGTGAAATTCAGGAACGTCTCAAAAACTGCGCCGCCATGTTGCGCGCGCTCAATCAAAACCGGCCCTCATAGGCCGTCGCGGAGGCTGAAACATGATCGTTGCAAACCCAGATCCCGTATCCCTGTTGTCACAACTCTTTCCGTTTGGCATGGATGAAGAAGGGTACCATCATGCCGTCCGTCTCCTGCGCACCGATCAACCCAGCCGCCGACTGGCCCAACTTTTGGCCCAACTCAGTGGTCGCAAAATCCACCAAGTTTATACCGACCTCTACCAACCGCGCCAACAACAGACAGGGACTGAGCTCAGCGGCCGCTTGCACCGCGTTTTTCAGCGCCACGGTTTGGAAATGGCGGCGGTTGGTGCACAGCAACGTGCGGCCGAAGCCGGCGCGAGCGCACTGGAAACCAGCGCCTGCTCCAGCTAGGCAAAGTAAAGAATGACCAGAAAAATCACGGCCATAAAGGCAGTCGCCCCAATTGGCAACACACCGAGCATCGCCTGGCGAAAGTAATGCTTCTTGGCGGCGCGTTCCTCACTTTCACCCATGGAACGTTCCAAGCGGCGAAACGGCATATTAACCATCACCCACACGCGATAGGGACCCTGACTGAAGAAGTGATTTACGCGCGGCAACCACTGCAGCACCACTTTGCGGTAGGTGATGTCGTTCATCCCATTCAGCGTGATATCGGCGAGCTTGTAGAAACGCGGTGCCGTTACCCGATAAAACCAATCGGTATCAATCGCAATCGTATTGGTGCGCTTGAGCATTGGCAACATCAGGAAAAAGACCAAACCCGAGAACATCAATAGTTGGAACTGACTGACAAAATGACCCAAGCTAAAGACGTGGTACGGATCAGTGGTAAAAACATCCTGATACGGCAAGATCGCGTAAAGGGGCGCGGGATAAATGCCCAGGAAAATACACAAAAAAGCCATCACACCCATGGCAATCATCATGCACGGCTTGCCCTCACCAATGGTCGGTACCTGTTGGCGCCAGTCTTTGACCTTGGCGAAAAACACGAAGTAGGGAAACTTGATACCGGCGTGCAGGAACACCCCGGCAGAAGCGATTTCTAAGATCAACCAAGGCCAAAAGAGATGCGCTTGTTCGGCCGCGTGAATGGTCAGCGATTTACTGGTGAACCCGCTGGTGCCTGGCACGGCGGAAATCGCCAAGGCGCCGATGGTACCGAAGATCATCGTCCACGGCATGTAGGCATAGAGCCCACCCAAATCGGTACATCGACTTTTGCCGGTTTGCTGCAAAACAACGCCGGCCGACATCCACAACAAGGCTTTGTAGATAATGTGACAGAAGGCGTGGGCAACGGCACCGTTAATGGCCCACGGCGAGCCGATGCCGGCGGCAACGACCATAAAGCCAACTTGGTTCACAATCGAGAAGGCCAAAATGCGGCGCATGTCGTTTTCAAGTAAGGCATAAATGATGCCGTACATGGCCATCACACAGCCGATAGGAATCAGGATTTCGTATTCGGGGAAGGCGCGCAGCAAAGTGTAGACCGCGGTTTTCGAGGTATAAGCACTCAGAATCACGCCGCCGCTGATGGTTGCTTCGGGATAGGCGTCGGGGAGCCAGGCCGAAATCGGCCACGCCGCTGCGTTCACCAAAAAGCCCGCCAACACCAAATAAGCGCCGAGATGTCGTTCGGCAAACAGCGCTTTGTCGAAACGCAAAACACCGTCACTGAGTTGATAAGTAATCGCAATGCCCATGACCAGCAACAAACCGCCGGCGATGTGGACCAAGATGTACCGCATGGCGGCCTTGTAGGAACGTGGATCGCGTTCGGGACTGCGATTGCGGTACAGCACCAGGAAGGTGGAAAACAGCGCCATGCCTTCCCAAAAGACGTACACGGTGAACAGGTCACCGGCGAAAACAACGCCCAGCGCGCAGCCAATGTACATCAGCGCGGCCATGTGGTGACCCCACTGACGCACGTAGTACGCGTAAATCAAACCGACGGTGGCGTTGAGGCTAAAGATGTAACCAAAAGCTTTGCTGAGCCGGTCAACCCGCAACAGGGTTAACTCGAAGTCGAGGTAGTTCAGATTCAGCTCATAACCGAGCGGCACGCTGTAGGTCCAAAAGAAAGCATAGGCGGGCAACAAAACACACAGCGCATTGCGCAGTGATTGGTTGCGAATGAGGGGCGTCAAACAGGCGCCGAGAATTAACACCAGCGCGGGGGGAAAGGCATTTAAGTCAATCATGATCGTAGTAATCCTCCCCTTTTTTGAGAAACAGCCCTAGACCTTTGGCCAGTAAAATAGAGGCGGCGCAAGCAAGGAAACCCAGCACGGGGTAAAACGGAATCACCACCGGCCATTGCGGCACAAAACCGTGAATGCCGTGATCACCACCGTGTTCGACGAAAAACTCACCGAGCAGCGGCAGTACACAAGCCGCAATCAGTAACCACCAGAGACGTTTGATGGTTTTTGGATCAAAACCCCCGTAGGGCTGTTGTTGCGACATTTACACCACCAAACTTGCGAGTTGAAAGATCAGGTTGGGCGCAAAAAACAGCACAATCGACGCGACCGCGGTCAGGCACAGCGGCCAAAAACAAGCGGGCGGCGGCTCGCCGCGTTCCGAATCCGGTCCAAAGTAATTGCCGGACTTGAAAAAAGCACTGTAGACAATCGGCAACAGGTAAGCGCCGTTCAACAAGGTACTGCCCGCCAGAAATAGCATCAGCCACCAACGTCCCGACTCAGGTGCGCCCAGCAGTAAGTGCCATTTACTAATCAATCCACCGGTGGGCGGCAAACCCATGACACTCATGGTCCCGATCAAGAAACAGATCATGGTAATCGGCATGCGGTAACCAATGCCGGTCATGTGGCTGATGTATTTCTTTCCGGTCGCCACGTAAATCGCGCCGGCACAGAAGAACAGCGTGATTTTTCCGAAAGCGTGCATGGCGATGTGGGCCATGGCGCCCTTGAGCGCGAGTGGCGAGAGCATCGATGCGCCGAGAATGATGTAGGACAACTGACCAACGGTGGAAAAAGCCAAGCGACGCTTGAGGTTGTCCTGACTCAACGCAATCAACGACGACACGATAATGGTGAAGCCGGCAATAAAGGAAACGACAATGCCGAGATCGAACTCTTTGAGCATGTCGACGCCCAACACGCCGGTAAAAACACGCAAAACACAGAAAACACCGACCTTCACCACGGCCACGGCGTGCAGCAGCGCACTGACGGGGGTCGGGGCGACCATCGCACCCGGCAACCAACCGTGGAACGGCATCACGCCGGCTTTGGCAAAGCCAAAGGTAAACATCAGGAGCAACACCAAGGCTTCAGTACTGTTGACCTTGCCGGCCATGAAGCCCGCGGCGGCAAAGTCCATTTGGCCGCCACTACGCACGTAACAAAAGATCATGGCGGGCAGTACGAAACCAACCGAGGTCGCCAACAAGTAGGTCAGGTATTTACGGCCACCGGCACGCGCATTGGCGTCTTGGTGGTGCGTTACCAACGGGTAGGTCGCCATGGAAAGTAATTCGTAGAAGACGTAAAGCGTCAACAGGTTACCCGAAAAAGCCACGCCCAAAGTGGCGCTGAGCGAGAAGGCGAAAAACACAAAGAAGCGCGTTTGCGACTTCTCTTTAGCACCGCGCATGTAACCGATGGCGTAGACCGTGGTAACAATCCACAATGAGGAGGCCACCAAAGCAAACAACAAACCCATGCCGTCGACCCGCAGTACTAAGGGCACGCCGGCGACGGGTTCGGCCAGCACGTATTCCAGTAATTGACCGTCGCGCACGGCCGGCAACATTTTGACGACCAACCACAGTTTTAGGCAGCCGGCGAGCAAACTCGCCCCTTCGCGCCAATTGGGCACGCGGCCAAGTGCCACCAAGACCAATGGTAGCAAGGCACTGACCAAGATCGCCTGCAGCGGCAGCGCGGAAGACACGACATTGGCGGTCATCGGCCCACCTCCGTTGCGACGGCGGGTCCTTTGCAAATCAATTTAGACGTCATTAAAACTGTACCTCAGCCACGTATCGCGAAATAAAGGCAATCACCTCACCGGAATAAAAACCGAGTAGCACCAACCCCAAGCTCGCACTCCACATGGGGACCAACATGCTGAGCGGCGCCTCGTCGCGGCCGGATTTTTCGCGGAACCCTTTTTTCTTGCCACGTTTACCCGCGGCCACATAAGGCGTTTCGACTTCGCCGTAATAGGCATACTCCAACAGTCGGAAGAACAGGATCGCATTCACCAAACTGCTGAACAACAAACCGCCGACAAAGCCGTAATGGCCGGCTTCGATACCCGCGCTTATCAGATACCATTTACTGAAGAAACCGCAGGTTGGCGGAATGCCGATCATCGACAGCGCGGCCAACGCAAAGGCGCCCATGGTGAACGGCATTTTTTGGAACATGCCCTTCAGCGCGGTCACGTTGTAACTCTTGCGTTTGTAATAGATCGCACCGGCGGACAGAAACAAGGCGGCGGTCATTAAACCATCGGCCATGATGTGAAAAATAGCGCCGGTTAAGCCCGTTTTATTGGCCAACCAAGCGCCGCCGACCATGTAGCCCACCTCGGCAATCACCAGATACGCCAACATCATTTTGAGTTTGCGTTTGGCCAGCGCGTAGAAAGAGCCAACCACCATGGCGATCACTGCCAACCACACGACCACGTCCGAACGCGGCCCCATCCCAAACACAAAGTTGGGATCGAATACGGTGTACATGTAACGGATCATGACATAGATGGAAACCTTGGTCATAATCGGCGCCGCCAAAGCGCTGGTCGCCGTCGGCGCGAAGGTATAGGCGTTGGGCAGCCAGCGGTGCAGCGGGAAGAACGCCATTTTGATCCAAACACCGATGAGAATGAACAGGAAACCGATGTGGATCGTCGACGTCTGGAACAGATCTTGTTCGTGCATGATACGCGAAATGTCGACCATGTTCAGCGAGCCGGTTTTGATGTAAAGGTAACCGACGCCGAGCAGGTAAAAGGAAGCGCCGATGGTGCCCATCATAATGTAATTGAAGCAGGAAAAGGCGGCACGGCCGCGCCCCATCGCGATCAGCGCGTAGCTAGACAAGCTACTGATCTCCAGGAAGACGTAGAGGTTAAACGCGTCACCGGTCAGACCGATTCCGAGCACGCCGACAATCAACATTTGAAACAAGGTATAGAAAAAGTGTTCCTTGCCGGCCGTTTCGTTAATCACCACGGTGCGCGAGAAAATCGCCACCAGCAGTGACACCATCGCAATCATGAAAACCACGCCGGCGTTTAGCGCATCGACACGAAACTCGATGCCGACCGGCGGGACCCAGCCGGCCATGCGGTAGGTCACCAATGCGTTGCTACTTTCGGCGACTTGGACGACGGTTGACCAAGCAGCCAACGCCGAAGCGGCACAGGCCGCCACCGTGGCGGGCCAGCACCAACTGCGGCGGTAAAGGCCGATCAGCAGCGTCAGCAATGCCCCGAAAAAGGGGAACAAAAGGATGAGGGCCGGAGCCTGTTGTGCCAGTGTCATTACAGCTTAATCCGTTTCAAGACCTCGTCCTCCTCAATGGAGCCGTATTGGTCGTTAATCTTTTGCACGACGGCCATCGCCACGCCCAGCGTCGCGACACCAACGACAATCGCCGTCAGCATCAGCACGTGAGGTAACGGGTTGGTCGTGCCGGCGGCGGCGGCCGCCTCGGGAAATGCGGCGGCGGCTTCGCCCACTTTCAGCGCGGCTTCGCCGGCAATGTGTGCCGAGCCCGCACCGTGTTCGCCGCCGTGGTGATCGAGAATCGGGATCGAGGCGCCTTTTTTCGTGCCGATCGACACGTAAAACAGCATGATGGCGGTCTGGAAGATCGCCATCCCGATCAGCTTCTTCATGTAATTGTTTTTGGCGATCATCGCGTACAGGCCGATCATCATTAACACGATGTAGACCCAGTAGTTAAAGCGCGCGACAATCAAATCCATCGTCAGCCAATCCACGACGGGCCCCTCCCCTGCTAAAGTCCTTTTTTCATATCGCCGTGCGAGGCGAGGTTCGCGTAAATCAAGTACAGCATCGACATCACCGTCAAGGCCACGCCGATCTCCACCACCAGCATGCTATGTGAGCGCGCCATGATTTCATCGGTGAACGGATAAACCGCTTCCAGCACGCTGTAGTCGAGAAACTGTGTTCCCATCAGCGCACACAACAAACCGGTCCCCGCGAAAAGCAACACACCCAAGCTGCCAAAGGCCAAACCGCGTCGTTCGCTGAACTGCTTTAAGGTGTTTTTGAGACCAAAGGTCATCGCCACCAAAATCAGGCCCGCCGCCAAAATGACGCCGCCCTGAAAACCGCCGCCGGGACTGTGGTGCCCGTGGCCGACCACGTAAAAAGCGAACAGTTGAATGGTGGGCAACAGCAGGCGCACGGTGGTTTGCACGATCAAATCGGGATCCTGACCGTCGCCGCCGGCGTCGCGTTTTTCGGCGCGTTTTTCGCGCGATTCAGTGCGTTTGCGCGCCTGCACCAGCGGTCCTTCAATGGAACGCAAGATCGCAAAAATCGCCAAGCCGGCAATAAACACTACCGAAGTTTCGAGCATGGTGTCGAAGCTGCGGTAATCGGCCAAAACCGCCGTGACCAAGTTGGGCACCGCCGTCTCTTTTTCAGCTTGATTAACGTAATGCGTCGATAGGTATCGGTTGGCCGGCGAATAGGGGTCACCCCAGGCCGGAAAATCAAATACGCCGACCATCAGCAAAGCGCCGGTCAACAAAACGGTGAGTAAGCCGACTTTCTTCAATCGCTTGACCTCCGGGTGGTGCGCAATACCGTCGCCACCATAAAGACGGTCGAGAGACCGGCACCGACGGCGGCTTCGGTGAACGCCACATCGACGGCGCCCATTTCAGCCCACAACAAACACATCAGAAACGAATACGCGCCGAGGATCATCGCCGCCGAAAGCAAATCGCGCACGCGCAACGCCAACAGCGCAACAGGAATTAACAGAATCAAAATGATGAGGTCGAAGGAGACAATCATGGCAATTCCTTCGGTGCCTGCGCTCGTTCATCGCCGCGCCGCCAGGGCTTAATGCCCAGCGCGTGACCCGCTTCCATGAGCACGTGGGTCGTGGTTGGGCCGGTAATGAACACAAACACGCAGATCAACAAAATCTTGGCGCTGGTCAACAGGTTATGCATCGATAAATCGTGCAGGTTGTAAAGCGCTAAACCCAGCGCAATCAGCAAGCTAGACAAGGTATCACCCTTACCCGCTGCGTGCATGCGCGTGTAGAAATCCGGGAAACGCAACACCCCAATCACCGAACCGGTGAAAAAGATAATGCCCACAAAAATCAGCGCCAAGGCTGCGATATCCAACACACTCATGGCGCTTCTCCCGAATGCAGTGGTTCGTTTTCAAGGTGGATCGGTGTCGCTGCGCCGTGACTTTTGCGGCGGAAGTACTTAGCCGCCGCCACCGAGCCGACAAAGTTCAGCAAGGCATAGGTCAGCGCCAAGTCGACAAACATGTCGACGCGATGATACACCGTACCGATCAACACCAGCAGCAACATGGTCTTGGTGCCAATGATGTTGACGCCGACAATGCGGTCAATCGCGGTTGGACCGCGTGTGACCCGCACCAACACCAACACCATCAGGAAAAACAGCAGGCAGCCGGTGCCGGTCAACACCATGTCGAATCCGGTATGGCCGCTCGTCATCGCCACGACAACCTCCCTTCCCGTCTCAACCCGCGCTTAAACATCGTAAACCTGTGCCACGCGACGTTCCATTTCGCCTGGTAAACCGGCCGCCGAGGCTTCATCAACGGCGTGAACGGTGAACACGTCGCCTTCGATTTTGAGGGTCACGGTGCCTGGTGTCAGCGTGATCGCATTACCCAGCACAAACTTGGCGAAGTCCGACTTCAAGCGCGTCTTAAAGGTCACAATGCGCGGGTCGACCGCGTCATTGCCACCACGCATGGCCAGCTTAAACACGTGGAAATTGGCTTTGACGATTTCCTTCAAAAGCCAGACCACAAACCCGCAAAAGGCGGGGAACTTGGCGAAGTTGGGGCTGAATTGAGACACCGAGCCGCCGCGCGCAAAACTCCCGGAGACGGCCGTAACCACGGCGGCGGAGATGACCCCTAGAGTAATGTGAAACGCGTCGTAAATACCCGATAAAAGCAGCCACATCAGAAGGAGGTAGCCGAATAGAACCAAGCGATACATCGAATAACCCAAATAACGAGAATGAATCGAGGGACGGGAACCAGAACTGATGGCATATTTTAGGCCAAGATTGTGAGATTGCAACGAGAAAACCCAGGCCGCTCGGCGAGGCTCACCGTCACCCCGGCGCAGCGCACCACCGGCCTGCATTTATAAGGATGTCGTGCCGTGTCGCCGGCAAAAAATGCCGCGTCTGGCCGCGAAGACTGTCTTCGGCGCGTCCTCTGAAGGGCAGGGATAAAGATGTCTCACCAGGCGACGTCCGCCGTAGCGTTTAATCGGGACATTCGAGGATCCGGCCGTCCTGATCCTGGTAAATAACACTGGGGATAAGCCCCTCAAGCACTTTAAGTGCGCTGCAGTGCCCGGCATCCAAGTCATTATTACCCAAATGCAAATATTCGAGCTGGTCATATCCGGCCGGAGGGATAAGGTTTGTCAGGCGGTTTTCACGCAGCGTCAGTCGGACCACCAGATCACTCGGCAATTCCGGTAGTGCACTCAAACCGGCACGTAACAAACTGAGTTCCTTCAAGTTTGGCAACGTCCAAGCCTGCAGGCCTTCTGCATCGACGTCTTGCAAACTCAACGTGGAAAGCGCATTGTTCGCCGGCAACGAAGGCAAGTTCCCACTGCCGTCACCTTGGAAATATAAGGTTGAAAGTTCAGCAGGAAGGTCGACCATGACGGGATCAATGTCGACGTTCACTCGAACGAGACTAAGCCAATGTTGTCCGGTTAAATCGAGGCGCGACAAACGCGGCGTCATTGTTTCAATGAACGAATGTTTTAAGACCCAAAGCCGATGGAGCCGTGGCGCAAAAAAAGGTTCACCATTACTTAAATAAATAGCGGTTGAGGCGCTTAATTTGAGATGGCTAAGCCAGGGAAGTTCCCCACCTGATAAATCCAGCGACTGACCCTCGATATCCAGATCCACAAGAGACGGACATCGACCAAAACGCAAAAAAGTTTGTTCGTTGTCATCATAAATATACGCAACGCGTAACGTGTCGTTTTCTAATATTAATTCGCTATCAGAAGCACCGTATAAGTTCAAGCAGTCCAATTCTCCGAAAATGCTTAACGGCGTATCACCCAAACCGGAGAAATCTATCGCTAAGTACCTTAGCGAGGTTAACAAGCTCAGGCCATCGATGGCTTCCGTCGAATCAAACCGGACTGCGAATGCATCGATGTTGTCGATTTCGTCGTCGGTCAACGCGCCATCTTGATTGAGGTCCCACCCCTCGCCTAAAAGCTGATCACGCAACGGTCCTGGCGGCAAGATCCGATCCGGTTCAGTCGCCGGTACGCCGACACCTTTCACGTAGTCCACCAAAGTCATTTCCGGCCATAATGGCAACAGCGCCGTAAGATTATCGGCTGTAACCTTGCGCAAGCGGTGCCTTTTAAGTTTGGTTCGGTATTGATCCACCGCAAAATAGTTGTTGTGATAGCTGGAGAACACACGCTTTGCCGCCGGGGATCCTGATAAAAACGGCAAAAGATGTTCCGCCTTTGACATGATCGTCCCAAGCGTAACCCCTTCAGTATGGCTAAGGTGGTTCGGGGCGCCGGCAACGAGGAACCCGACACTATTTAGGATCCAATAGTTACTGGACGCACCAAACTTACTGAAAATTGAGCGAGCGAAGGCGATGGGATCCTCTAGATATTGGCCATTGCATGGTGTTATTTCTGCTGTTCCACAACCAAGCCTAAGATAGGTAATATCCGGCCGAAACTGATAACGCCACTGCTTCAATTCCGGTAAAGCGTCAGTAAGTCCGTTGCACTCCCGAGAAGCATCACCTGGCCGAACTTCATGGGTAACGGGAACGGGCAAAAAACCCACCGGAAATAGCGTCATAGGAACACCGCTATTTTCTAAAATGAAATTCGTGAAACTGAGGTTGACCCGCAACGCAAAAGTCACTTCCTCCCGGCTCATGCTCGCCAATAGCGCTTCATTGTAAACCAGCAGCACATCAATACGCGTCGCCTGCGCCTCATTGGGTTGGATTAGATCCGGCAATTGCGCCCGAGCTTGTTCGGACAGTGGCGATTCCCGGCCGGCATTGTTGCGGTCATCCTCGCTGACACGATCCATTTCAGTCGCCAACAGTGCCTCGGCAGCATCACCACTCACCTGCCAGTTAGTTCCATAGTGGCGTACCACACCGAAGAGCCGGTGCCCTTTCATCACCCCAAGCACCGCCAAGTTGGGTTGGTCCACGCCTTGCCCAATCCACAGTGTACCGTCGACAACGGGCCGCTTGGCCAGCGTGTAATAGGCTGTTTCCTGACCGTTGATCGTAAGCGCAAGCTTCTGGTTTGGAGTCACTTGCTCTAAAGCAACGGGGTCTATTTGCAAAACAAAACCATCACCGACAAAAACGGCGAACAGCAAAGATGTGAGAAGCATTGAGGTAATTCCTTGAAATGAACCATAGCGGCGGGATATGCGACAGAAACTCGGCAACCAAGACAGCGTAAGGCTCGGCACTTTGCAAAATGCCCACTGGCGCTTGAAACAATACGCGCAATTGCGGGACAAATCCGACGGTCGCGGGACCACATCCACCGAAAGAATATAGGCAATTATAATTTCTGTAAAAGCAAAACTCCCTGAACTTGCTATTTTCACCCACACGGAACCATCGAATGGCCCCTGGGTCAACCAAACCACCCTAGCTTTCGTTTCCAGGCTGGACCACCGATTCTCACTTGCCAAAAGCCGGCAAGGAAAAAGCCAGGACACCCACCGTTTTAATTCGCCGAAGGAAAAAGCCAGGACACCCACCAATTGCACAACGGTCTTCATTAAGCGGATGTCCCACATTTCTTTTTCAGAGAGGACCTCGGTCCTCGGTTCTAGGGGCCGCTATTTGAGCCGGCGTTCCTCTTCAAGGAGTCGGTTTGCAAGAAGGAAGACAAAGCTGCAATGAGGGCAGGTCGCTGAACCAAAAAGAAAAGGAATCAGCGTGGCCAAGGTTTGATCACCGGCCCTTTCTACCAGGCCCAGCAAGAAAGTTTGAGTCTCGTCGTCAGGCCCATCCTGAAAAGCCAGGACACCCACCGTTTTAATTCGACAGGAAGAAAGCCAGGACACCCACCGTTTTAATTCGACGGGCAAGGGCCGGGACCATCGCCAGAAAAAGCCAGGACACCCACCGTTTTAATGAGTGAAAAGCCAGGACACCCACCGTTTTAATTCGCCGGGCAAGGGCCGAGTGAAAAGCCAGGACACCCACCGTTTTAATTCGCCGGGCAAGAAAAGCCGGCAAGGAAAAAGCCAGGACACCCACCGAGTGAAAAGCCAGGACACCCACCGTTTTAATTCGCCGGGCAAGAAAAGCCGGCAAGGAAAAAGCCAGGACACCCACCGAAAAGCCAGAAAGCCAGGACACCCACCAATTGCACAACGGTCTTCATTAAGCGGGTGTCCCACATTTCTTTTTCAGAGAGAAAAGCCAGGAAGCCAGAAAGCCAGGACACCCACCAATTGCACAACGGTCTTCATTAAGCGGGTGTCCCACATTTCTTTTTCAGAGAGAAAAGCCAGGACACCCACCGAAAAGCCAGAAAGCCAGGACACCCACCAATTGCACAACGGTCTTCATTAAGCGGGTGTCCCACATTTCTTTTTAATTCGCCGGGCAAGCAAGGAAAAAGCCAGGACACCCACCGAAAAGCCAGAAAGCCAGGACACCCACCAATTGCACAACGGTCTTCATTAAGCGGGTGTCCCACATTTCTTTTTCAGAGAGGACCTCGGTCCTCGGTTCGAGGGGCCGCTATTTGAGCCAGCGTTCCTCTTCAAGGAGTCGGTTTGCAAGAAGGAAGACAAAGCTGCAATGAGGGCAGGTCGCTGAACCAAAAAGAAAAGGAATCAGCGTGGCCAAGGTTTGATCACCGGCCCTTTCTACCAGGCCCAGCAAGAAAGTTTGAGTCTCGTCGTCAGGCCCATCCGGTTTGATCGGAATCGGCGTCTGGTCCTTATTGAACACCGGATCCTTTTTATAGGAAACCAACCGGTTCCCCTGGGGCCAAATAATATTCTCTTCCCCACATCTAGGGCATAAACAGATGAACTCTTCTTCAGAAAAACCCGGCAGAATTCGGGCCAACTCCTTGTAGCCATTCAGGCTGGCAGCATCCGCAATTCGGTAAATGGATTCCTCCGAATCCTGAGCCGGCTCCTCAAGCAAAGCGAGGGAAAAAGGGGCAGCCTCGGCAATAGCCTGCCGGTATGACGTCACCACCTCGGATGGCAGACTGCCCAGTGTCCTTTCTGTAGTCCAGGCTTCAACGACCCCAATGAAGTTCAAAATGTAGGCCCGAGTTTCCTCGCCCCTACACTTCATCAATTCGATTAAATGAGGAATAGCAGCGTAGGTGGCTGAATATGTCGAATATTGATGAAATAAATGCTCCCACAGTAGTTCGGAAAGGTTTTCTTTGGAGTCATCTTCCAACAATTGGCGCACAAGAGTAGGGATGTTTTCTGCAGAACCACCACAATGTTCAAATCGTTTCCATTGATCAGAATCCAAAGAAATCATAATGCCGAACCTCCTGGGTTGAATAATAAAGGAGGAAAGCCAGGACACCCACCGTTTTAATGAGTGAAAAGCCAGGACACCCACCGTTTTAATGAGGAAGTGAAAAGCCAGGACACCCACCGTTTTAATGAGTGAAAAGCCAGGACACCCACCGTTTTAATGAGTGAAAAGCCAGAGTGAAAAGCCAGGACACCCACCGTTTTAATGAGTGAAAAGCCAGAAGTGAAAAGCCAGGACACCCACCGTTTTAATGAGTGAAAAGCCAGAAGTGAAAAGCCAGGACACCCACCGTTTTAATGAGTGAAAAGCCAGAGTGAAAAGCCAGGACACCCACCGTTTTAATGAGGAAGTGAAAAGCCAGGACACCCACCGTTTTAATTCGCCGGGCAAGGGCCGGGACCACCGCCAAACCACCGAGATGATTGTTTAACGAGGGTCCCTTGTGTCAACAACAGCCCCTGCGTGCGCTAGGTAAAACCGTTGGGTCCGTATTGTTTGGACATGCGGCCCCAGTTCTCGCGCGGCAGCTCTTCAATCACGACCAGTGTGTGTTCCGGGTCTTTGCCCAGCACCTCTTGCAGCACTGCCGTGGTTTTGACGATTAGCGCGCGTTTTTCTTCGGTGGTAACACCGTCATCGGTGATTTTGATATTGACGTATGGCATGGTAACTCCCTTATTTTTTTCGCTTAGCGTCCGGCGACATTGCCGCCGTCAACCGGCAGAATGACGCCGGTCACGAAGTTGTTTTGCGCCAAAAACAGCGCGGCTTCGGTGATATCGTTGGGTTCGCCGATGCGGTTGAGCAGGTGTAAACCGGCCAATTGATCGACCTGGCTGGGATCGTGGAGCGGCGTGCGGATGATGCCCGCCGCAATGGTGTTCACACGAATGTTGTCGTCGGCCAATTCGGCCGCAAGGTTGGGCGTTAAGCCGTGAATCGCACCTTTACTGGTCATGGGTGCCGTCACCGGAAACGCCTTGGCGGCGTGGTCGATTAACACCGTACCGATGTTGATAATGGCACCACCGCCCTGTTGCTTCATCGCGGGTACCACCGCTTGGCTGGTAAAGAAGGTGCCCAGTAAATTGGTGCGCCAAAATCGTTCCAAGTCCTTTTCTTCCACATCCAAAAAGGGCTTGGGTTGGAAAATGCCGGCGTTGTTAATGAGCACATCGACGCTGCCGAAGCGCGCCAGCGCCGTCGCCACCATGGCTCGACCCGTGGCCGCATCGCCGATGTCACCGGCTACCACGGCGACCCGATCACCGCCGCCGAGCTGCTGGGCCGCCCGCGCCAATTTTTCTGGATCACGGCCACTGATCACGACCGAAGAACCGGCCGCCAAAAAGCCGCGCGCCATGTCAAAACCCAAACCTTGAGATGCACCCGTAATCAATACTGTCTTGATGCTGGTCGCCATCAAAACCTCCAAAATCTTCGTATTGTTGTGGTTGGGTGAGGCCTCATCCCGCTGACAAAGATAACGGCAGGAAACAACATAAGCTAATGTTATTATTCTCTCGCTTTGATAGCTTTTGGTTATAGGAGATCACCATCGTTACCCACGAACAATTGCGTGTGCTACAGGCCGTGGTCGAACACGGCGGTTTTCGCGCCGCCGCCGAAGCACTCTACAAATCGCAGCCCGCTGTCAGCAAGATGGTGCAAAAGTTGGAAGACACCTGCGGCTTTGCAATTTTGGACCGCAGCGCCTATCGCCCTAGCCTGACCAGCGAAGGCCGCATCTTTTACCAGCAAGCGCTTAAAACACTGCAACAGTTCGCAGTCTTGGCATCGGTCGCCGATCAGTTGGCATCACCCGAGGAGAACGAGGTCCCGTTAGCAGTGAACGCGATATGCCCACTGGATCCCATTTTGGCCGCGCTGCCCATCGTCAAACAGCAATACCCCAATACCCGTTTTAATCTGTCGATGGAAATGATGGGCGGTGCTTGGGAACTGGTTCAAGACGGCTTAGCAGCGTTTGCGGTCACGACCCTCGACGGACTCGAACGCGAACAGGTCATCGCCGAACCCCTAGTGACTGTCCCAATCCTGCCGGTCGCCCACCGCGATCACCCGCTCGCGCAAGGCAAGCAACGCCGCGGGCGTGACGAACTGGCGCCGCATGTGCAAGTGCTGGTCGCCGACAGTAGTCGTCACTCGCCCGAACAGTCGCGCGATGTGGTCGTGGGCGCCTACCATTGGCGCGTCACCGACATCGCCGGAAAAAAACAAATTATCCTTGCAGGCTTAGGCTGGGGCGGCTTGCCTGAGGACCGCATTGCCGACGAACTACACGACGGTCGCTTGGTGCCTCTGGATATCGAAGGTTTCCCTAAACGCATGAGTCGACAACACTTGGTGCGCCCAGTCGGGCGTCCGCTCGGCCTGGTGGCGACCCGTCTCTGGGACGAAATAATGCAGCAGGCCGGCCAAACCCAACTCCAAACCAATACCGAAGCCGCCGGTCGAACCGCCCCAAAAGGAACAGGTAATTGACTTTTAAGGAACCCTGCCCGCCGGCAGGACGTAAAATAGAGCCTATTCACCAACCATTGATGTTGTAGGCGGCCCTGTACGCCATTGGAGTTTCCGCAATGAATCACCTGGTCTTGATTTTGTGTCTGATGTTCGCCGGCCCGGATCAACCCTGGCCACAATGGCGCGGCCCACAAGGCGACGGCGTCAATAAGCACTTTCGCGCACCGGCGGTGTGGCCTGACCAACCGGCCAAGCTATGGTCCTTCGAAATCGGCAAAGGCTACGGCTCACCGATTGTGGCCGCCGACCATATTTTTATCATGAGTAATATCAAAGGCTTGGAACACATTCGCGCGGTTTCCCTTAAGACTGGTAAACTCGCCTGGCAAATGGCTTATCCGATTCGTTTCACGCCCAACCCAGCCGCGCCTCATTTCGGCGACGGCCCTTTCGCCACACCGCTTTACCACGACGGCAAACTCTATGTCGTCGGTACCACCGGCCAGATCCACTGCCTCGACGCCACCAACGGCAAGGTCGTTTGGAAAAAAAATTACAACGGCGACCTCACCGATACCCGCAAGTACTTCTGCGGCAATTCGGTTTCACCCATCGTTTACGGCGACACGGTCATTTTCCATATCGGCAACGAAAGTGAAGGCATCATGACCGCCTTTGACGCAAAAACCGGCGCCGAGAAATGGCAGTGGCGCGGCGACGTGCCAGGATACGCCACCCCCGTGATTGCTTACATCGGTGGCGCCGATCAGATGGTCACCCTGACACAAAACTTCCTCAACGGCCTCGACCCCAAAACCGGTAAACACCTGTGGAAGGTCCCCTTCACCTCCACCTGGCGCGAGAACGCGATTTCGCCGATGGTGCTCGGCCACACCGTCGTGATCTCCGGCGTTGAACGCAAAACGGTTGCTTTCGAACTCAACCATTCAAGTGGTAAATGGCACGTCAAGCAACAGTGGGAAAACAGCGCCGACGTGCTTTACATGAGCAATCCGGTGTTGCAAGACGGCGTGATGTACGGCATGAGCTACAAAAACAAAGGCCAGTTCTTCGCCATGGATATGAGCAGTGGCAAGACACTGTGGCAGGGGCCGGCTCGCGTCGGCAAGAACAGCTCCATCCAATTGCTGGGCAATTTGGTCGCGGCCGTGACCACCGACGCCCAGTTAAAATTATTTAAAGCGCGTCGTGACAAATACGAGCTCGTCAAAAACTACGACTTCGGCCTCAAAGCGGTTTGGGCACAGCCGGTGTTTTTCGACGGCAAGTTGCTGGTCAAAGACGATGAACACCTGCACCTCTTCACCTTCCAGACCGGCAAAAAAGGCAGTTGAATGTAAACGGCAGGTTGTGCGACGAACGGCTCATTCGCCGCCCGAAAAATGCCAAGGCGAACACCAGCTTTGCCATTCTGTGTTTCCTTATCATCGGGCAGGTTTGGTTGACGATCTAAGGCACCCCTGCGTCCGCCGCCGTGCATTAAGGCGGGACGGCGGACACGGCGTTTTATTTAGCGGACATAAAACGTTTAATTTCAGCTTCAAGCACGGTCAAAGGCACGCTACCGTTGGCCAAAATCGCATCGTGGAAGGAACGCACATCAAAACGCGCACCCATCTTCTCTTCCGCCATCTTGCGCAGTTCTTTGATTTTGAGTTCACCTATTTTGTAGCTCAACGCCTGAGCCGGCCAGGTGATGTAGCGGTCCGTTTCGGTGGTGCACTCGTGCAGCGATAAAGCCGTGTTGCCGGCCAAGAAATCAATCGCTTGCTGACGCGTCCAACCCTTGGCGTGAATACCGGTATCGACAACCAAGCGACAGGCACGCCACATTTCGTAGGTCAACCGGCCAAAGTTGCTGTAGGGATCTTGGTAAAAGCCAACTTCCAAACCCAAATACTCACTGTACAAGGCCCACCCCTCACCAAAGGCGGACAGGTACAGGTTGCGACGAAAGGCGGGTAAATCGGATAGTTCTTGCGACAGGGCGCCTTGCAAGTGGTGACCAGGCACGGCTTCGTGCAAACTCAGCGCTTCGAGGACATACAGGGGCCGGCTTTTGAGGTCGTAGGTGTTGACCCAATAAGTGCCCGGCTGCTCGCTTTCGATGGACGCGGGCACATAGCGGCCGCCGGTGTAGCCCGGCGCCAAATAAGCGGGCACGGGCTCAACGGTGTACGGCTGGCGTGGCAAGCGATGGAACAAACGTGGCAGGGTGCCGTCCATGCGTTTACAAATCCAGGCCGCTTCTTTCAGAAGGTCCTCGGGCGTCGCTGCATAAAAACGCGGGTCCTCGCGCAAAAACTTCAAAAAAGCGGCGAAATCGCCCTCAAAGCCAACGGCCTGTTTGACGTGTTCCATTTCGGCGCGAATGCGCTTGACCTCGGCCAAACCGGTTTCGTGAACGGCGTCAGGGTCCAAATCCAAAGTGGTGTAGCGTTTGATAACATGTCGATAATAAGCGTCGCCGCCCTTGGGCAACTGACTCGCACCCAACTCTTTACGAGCCCCGGCAAGGTATTGCTCCATCAAAAAGCGATGGAACTTTTGATAGCTGGGTACGACCTTCTGCATGATGGCGGCCTGAGCTTTGGTGCGCAACACCTGCCAAGCAGCCTCGGCAACAAATGCCGGCTTCTTTTTGAACGGTGTGTAAAACACGCTTTGCTCGATGTCATCGACCACGTGCGCGCTAACCGTGTCGGGAATGCGGGTCAGTGACGCGCGCGGTAACGTCCAGCCGGTATCTAAACCCATTTGCAAGAAAGCGGTTTGTTCTTCAAAAAAACGAGGGAATTGGGCCAAGCGGCTCAAGTACTGATCGTAATCCTCGGCATTGGCAAAAGTGGTGTAGCGGGCCAATCCGGCAAGGTCGGCGTGGAACCCCGATTCAGCGGTCATGACCAAACGGTAGCCACCCAACTCGAAGTCACGGATTTCATCACTGAGCAGTTCAATAAAGATGTTGCGGCTGATTTGCCCTTGATGGTTCAACCCAGCGGGGTCAATCGCTTCGGCACGTTGGCGCATAGCGCGCAAAGCTTCGGTACGCCGCTTCAAATCAGCAAGCGTGTTAGAGCCAAGGAGGTGATCGTAGTCGTCGACGCCCTCAAAGCTTGCCGACATGGGATATTCCTTGTGGCGCCAAGCGCGTTCCTCATCGAAAAGTTGCTGAAGCGCATCACTGGGCATGAAAAAAGCACAAAACATGATCGGTAATAAAAATAGGCTCATCGGGCAAGGCCTCCGCTCGGATTAGGTATCAGCAACCTACCAACGTAATGGAGAAGCTGTCAATCACAATTTGATATATCAGTAAAACATCATTCGCAATTTGCGCCGGCGCAAAGTCGCCGAACCGGGCTTGCTTCATGCTGACGACAGCACCCCGTGAAACGGGTTTCGCAACGACCGCGCTCGGCCGTTGCCAATTCATCCTTCGAGGAAGCTCTCCCATGTTTTTGTTACTGTTGACCGCGCTCGTGTGCGGCGAACCCCATGTACAACCATCCACCGCCGGCCTTTCGCCAGAACTACGCGCGCTCCTGCTGGAGGAAATGAAGCTATTGGAACAAAGCGTCAACCGCATTCCCGGCCTGCTGGCGCGTGGCGCGTTACATCCCGTCGCGGTCGAAGCCCACCGCATGCAAGACAGTTTTGTTCTGAAACAAAAGTTAAACGACGCCCAGCGCGCCGAGTTACACGAGAAACTGCCGGCAGGTTTTATTGAACGGGACCAGCGTTTTCACGCCTTAGCCGGGCGCTTGCACGACGCGGCTTTGGCCGGCGACGCCGAGTTGAGTGCCGTTTTTTTTGGCCGCTTGGTGGAATCCTGTATCGGCTGCCACGCGGATTACGCGGGCAAACGTTTCGCCGCCCTCAAAACCGAGGCGGAAACGAGCCACCATCATTAAAGGTTAAATATTGGCCGATCCGGCCTCGCGCTGCAGGGCGGCCCGGTCGCGCACTTGAATCGCGCGCCGGCCGCACACCAGTAATCCTTGCCCCTGCCAAGCACGTAACTGGCGGCTGACACTGTAGAGGGTCGTGCCGCACATTTCCGCTAATTCTTGCCGGGTTAGACCTTCAATCGCGATGCTCGTCGCGGGGGTCGCCCCTTGGCTAAGCGCTAATAGGCGGCGCGCCAATCGCTGCGGCATGGTTAACGTCGCCAATTCGCACAAACGATTTTGGCTGTCGATCAAACGCCGCGATACATATTGCAGCGCAGCGATCAGCAGCGCGGGTCGCCGCGCCATCATGTCGAATAAAACCGCTCCCGACCAGCGATACACACGCGTGTCCAGACCGGCAACCGCGCTCACCGGATAAGTCGTGCCACTCCAAGCGGCGACACCGCCAAACATAGCGTCTTCACAAACCAAACGGTGTATCACTTGCTCACCGGCCTGATTGAGCTGGCGCAGGATAACCCGACCGCGCTGGACCACGTAACAGGCCGACGCCGCGTCGCCTTGATGGAAAATCGGTGCACCGGCCGGGTAATCGACCAGCGTCGCCGCTGCGATTAGTTCGGCCCGAGCCGCCGTATCCAGCTCAGCCAGTAACGCAAAACCCGGCGCCATCAGTCGCCGCCGCAACCACCGCAGCTCGAACACGAGGAACAGCTAGAACAGCTTGAACCACCGTCGCCGCCGCCAAAATCCCAGAAACCACCGCTGTCGCCGTCACTGTCGCCGCCCCAAGAGCTGAACCAACCGTCACCGGCCGGTTTCTCGATACTCACATCTTGGCCCAACGCAACCGAGGTATTCCACCCGTTGGGTATTTCCAACTGCTGGTCGGGATCAAAAAAACCACCATCCAGCGTGCTAATCGGTTTCTCAAAAACCTCCATCACCATCGCACCCGAATCGTCCAACACGGTGATATCGGACAGTTCCAAATCGGATTCCGCCAACATCTCGCCCCACAGTAAAAGGTAAAAGGTGGCGTCGTCCCAACCGTGATAATCGTGGAAAACCGGGCTGGCGGAACAGGCGCGGTGCGTGAACGGGCGCGGTTTATTCACCCGTTGACGGGGCCGCACAACCAGCGTTTTTTGTTTTTGCTGGATATCGTCGGATGGAATGATCGCGCGAATTTCGCGGCGAATCTTGGCCACGAAGCGGTCGAATTCCATGCGGAACCCTTCTTCAAAACCGCGATACCCGTCGCTGTTGCGAAACACCTTGTCCATGCGTTGCTTCAACCCTTTGGCGTCTTCCCCAGGTTTAGCCGCAAACTCGGCAACGACGCCGTCGACTTCGACCTCAATCGGGAAGGCGCCGACGGCGTGAGTGCGGTTCACGCGCACTTGGATCAAGTAATCAATATTCTCGTGACGGTGTTCCACCACCAGGAATAAGGACTGGAACAGCTCCGAATCGATGTGATCAAACTTCAGCATAAAGGCGTCCATCGCCTCTTGCAGATCGTCCTCTTTGCCTTCCGTATCGAAATACAGGTCCATATCGTCCTTTGCAAGGCGCACGATGTTGGTGATGCCGAGCCGGCGAAACACTTGGTAGAACTGCTGCAACACACATACGGCGGTGAAGGTTTCGTGTTCCTCCTGGTCCTTGACCAAGCCGGCGGTCAACACAAACAGCAGCCGCTTAAACGCTTTCCGGGGCTTAACACGCTGAATTTGAGTCGCTTGCGATGGATCCACAGTAAATTGTGCAGAACGAAACATGGTCTCTCCAATACGTATGGGGTTCGGTTAGGGCGGTAAAAGGGGCGCGCTTTCAAGACCCGATTCACAGGCACCACAGGTCAACTCAGCCTCAAGGGCGCCGTGACCCCAGAGCGTCTGATCGGCGCGGCCGAAGAACAGACTGTAGAGCTGTAGTGTCTTGCGATAACCACGCGCATGGTCGGCGGCCTCGCCGCCGGGATCGTGGTGAATGAAGCGTCCAAAGTGTTGGTGACAAAAACGGTGGTAAAGACGCGTACAAAGAATAAATTCATGCCAGGCAAAATCAATTTTAAGCGGTGGTGTTAGACGTTGCTTAGACCAGGCAACCAATGCCATGAAACGAATCACCTCGGTCAAGATCGACATGACTTCGGCTTCAGCACAAGGAACCGCCGCAGCGATTTTCTCGCGCAGGACCGGCTTCTCCGCCATCAGCGCGGCAGCCAGAATATCAACTTGAAGGGTTTTTGGGTTCATAGCAGTGGCGACTCGGCAAAAGAGCTGTTTGATTTTTCATCATACAAGGCCTGATCGCGACCCACCAAGCCAAAGAAACGGCAGCAACCAATCCCCGGCTAATCCCACAGAACAACCTAGACCAGTTAGTCTAGACAAACACCCTCCTTAAAGAAAACTAGCCAACGGGCAAGATCGAGACAAGACCCAAACAAAAACCACACAAAACAAATTATTTAAAGGTTTAGATTGCCTTAACTGAACCTTGTGGCTCTCGCTGCAAGCAAAAAATTTTTAAAATTCCCTTTGACAGACCAGTCGGTCTATTCTATTGTTCAACCCGTCAACTACATTTCCTTACGAGGTACAGCATGTCTTTAGCCAACAAAACCTTTGTCATCACCGGCGGTAACAGCGGCATCGGGCTCGCCATCACCGAACTTTTCCACACCCAAGGCGCCAACGTCGTCGTCTCCGGCCGCAACAACGAATCTCTCGAAACCCTGCGCACCCGCTTTCCCGAACGACTAAGTGCGGTTCGCGCCGATGTTGCCGTCAACGCCGACCTCGACGTGCTTTTCGAAGAAGTCAAAAGCCAACACGGTCAAATCGACGGCCTGATCGTCAATGCCGGCATCGCCCATTTTGCCCCGATCACCGACGTCACGCCCGAACACCTCGACACCATGTTCAATATCAACTTCCGCGGCGCCTATTTCACCATCCAAAAAGCACTGCCGCTGCTTAAGGACGGCGCCACCATCGTGCTCAATACGTCCATCGCCGGCTCAATCGGCCACCCCGGCGCCTCGGTCTACAGCGCCACCAAAGCCGCCCTGCGCTCCCTGGCACGCACCCTCTCCGCCGAACTGGTGGATCGCGGCATTCGGGTCAACGCCGTTGCACCCGGCCCTGTCGACACGCCGATTTTCGACCGCATGGGCTTCGATGCCGCCGAAACAAAAGCCGTCAAAGAGGGTTTCAAAGAACAAATCCCCCTCGGTCGCATGGGCCGCCCCGAAGAAATCGCGCGCGTGGTGGAATTCCTCGCCGGCGATGCTTCATCGTTCATCGTCGGGGAAGAAATTGCCGTCGACGGCGGCATGATTCGCCTCTAACCCAATCCCACGAAGCCCTGTCTCCGGCGCCCCTAGGGGCGCCTTTTTTTTGGTCAAAAACAAGGGGCCGGTCGGCTAAAATACACCCATTCACCACCAATCCACCCAGGAGCACAGCATGGAACCGCACCCGCGCCTGCCCATTATCGGCGTCATGGGCTCCGGCAGCGACGACGGCCAACCACTCGCCGGCCGGCTAGGACGCTACTTAGCCCACCAGCCGGTCCATCTCCTCACCGGCGGCGGCGGTGGCAGTATGACCTCGGTCAGCCGCGCTTTTTACGAAACCACCGAGCGGCGCGGAATGGTCATCGGCATCCTTCCGTCGCAATCACCGGCCCAACCCGACCGATGCAAAGCAGGCTACCCAAACCCTTGGGTTGAACTGCCAATTCGCACCCATCTCCCCTACTCCGGTGAACAAGGGACAGACACGTTGTCACGCAATCACATTAATATCCTGAGCGCCGACGCCGTTATCGCGCTCGCCGGTGGCCCCGGCACCCGCGCTGAAATCGAACTCGCGCGTCGTTACCAACGCCCGATCGTGGCATTGGTTACCCCCGAAGATCGCGGCTATCGCGACCTCGACATTCCACACATCCACGAGGTCGAGGCTCTGGCCGAACATCTCCGCTTTTGCCGTGGCGAAACCTAGCATTCCCACCTTTTAATGCGCCGCGACGTGCCGCAAGAACCCAACCCCCCGGCACCCCCAAACCGACCAAACCGACCAAACCGACCAAACCGACCAAACCGACCAAACCGACCAAACCGACCAAACCGACCAAACCGACCAAACCGACCAAACCGACCAAACCTTCGCCACCAAAAGCACAGCTATTGCCGATGACAGGCGTTTCCCCCGTCCAAAAACCTTAGCCAGACCAAAGGAACCCTGGCGCAGCCTTTTTGCGTATTCTTGCCCGTCGTTTTCGAATGGTGGGTGTCCTGGCTTTTTCTGCGAATGGTGGGTGTCCTGGCTTTTCTCCTGGCGCAGCCTTTTTGCGTATTCTTGCCCGTCGTTTTCGAATGGTGGGTGTCCTGGCTTTTCTCAGTCGATTTCGAATGGTGGGTGTCCTGGCTTTTCCAGGTGTCATTCGTCGATTTCGAATAGTGGGTGTCCTGGCTTTTCCAGGTGTCATTCGTCGATTTTGAATGGTGGGTGTCCTGGCTTTTCCAGGTGTCATTCGTCGATTTCGAATAGTGGGTGTCCTGGCTTTTCCTGGCTTTTCCAGGTGTCATTCGTCGATTTCGAATGGTGGGTGTCCTGGCTTTTCCTGGTGTCATTCGTCGATTTCGAATAGCGGGTGTCCTGGCTTTTCTCCATTTGCGTATTCTTGCCCGTCGTTTTCGAATGGTGGGTGTCCTGGCTTTTCTCAGTCGATTTCGAATGGTGGGTGTCCTGGCTTTTCTCGAATGGTGGGTGTCCTGGCTTTTCTCCTGGCTTTTCTCCGAATGGTGGGTGTCCTGGCTTTTCTCAGTCGATTTCGAATGGTGGGTGTCCTGGCTTTTCTCAGTCGATTTCGAATGGTGGGTGTCCTGGCTTTTCTCCGAATGGTGGGTGTCCTGGCTTTTCTCCATTTCGAATAGCGGGTGTCCTGGCTTTTCTCCTGGCTTTTTCAGGTGTTCTGGCTTTTCCAGGCGCAGCCTTTTTGCGATCACCCCGCCGGCCGCGAACCATCCAAACAGGGATACACAGGTGTTTTCCCCTGCCTTTTTCGCACATCCGCCAGACGTGACTGCATCCACCTGAATCGTTCACTTTGGGTTACATTACCCGTACCGGCAGCCCTTCGCGCCCCACCTCACAGGTCACAACCCCCGGGAGCTCACACCATGTCCAACCTGCGCCATCACTTGCATGAAATCATTTTTGAGGCAGACACCCCAGAGGGCCGCACTTTTGACGTCCTGCTCATCGTCTGCATTCTCGGCAGCGTTTTGGCGGTAATGCTCGATTCCGTACAGTCGATTCGCGCCAATTTCGGCACCCCACTCCTGATCGCCGAATGGACCTTTACCATCCTATTCACCATCGAATACATCGCGCGACTGTATTGCGTCGGCAAACCGCTCAAATACGCGGGCAGCTTCTTCGGCGTCGTCGACTTACTCTCGATACTCCCCACTTACCTCAGCCTCTTTTTCCCAGGCACCCAATACTTGCTCGTCATTCGGACACTGCGCACCATTCGCATTTGGCGCATCCTGAAATTAGCCCAATACCTCCACGAGTGGGATTACATCGTACGTGCGGTCCGCGCCAGCGTTCGCAAAATCACCGTCTTTCTGGTTTTGCTGGTCACCTTGATCACCATCCTCGGCTCACTTATGTACCTGGTCGAAACCCCGGAACACGGCTTCACCAGCATCCCGCGCAGTATCTACTGGGCAGTGGTCACCATCACCACCGTAGGTTACGGCGACATTTCACCCCAGTCGGATATGGGTCAATTCTTTGCCGCCATCGCCATGATCATGGGTTACGCCATCATCGCCGTCCCAACCGGTATTGTCACAGTCGAATTCAACCACGCCCGCCGCGACCAACCCGTATCCACCCAAGCCTGCCCTGATTGCGCAAAAGAAGGACACGATAACGACGCATTGCATTGCAAATTCTGCGGCACAAAACTATAGGCGGCGCAAGCAATCATGCACTATCGTGCAAGAATCACAACCTGTTCTTTTTCGTGCATTTTCGTGCACCATCGCTAACACACACTCGTTTTAAATGACTTATCAATCAAGCACCAAACCACCGGCTCCATCAGAAGGGAATAAACACCCCACTCAGGGCCTCTCACCACATTGCATTTTCGTGCACCCGCAAGCGTTTTTTTGGTGACATTATTACCTCAAAAAGACAAACTCAATACTCACAATACCTTACATAAAACCCCAAAAGTGGCATCGATCTCGCACTAAGGGTAGTCAAGGCTTGAGCAACGCTCGCCTAACAATTACTGTTCGCTCCCGCCTCTCATGAGGCACCCGAGAAGTAGCCACCTTCTCTTTTTCTAACCGCTTCCTAACTGTGGCTCATTCACACGTCTAGTGTGCCATAGGGGATCTGCTTCTGCAGATCCCTATTTTTTTTGCCCATTTCCCACAAAAAAACGGGGTCACGGCGACACTGCGCCGTGACCCCGTTTTTTGTTAGGGGGTGTCGGGGTGATTAAGCCACGCGCTGCAGCGACAGACCACTCCAAGCTAGACCCGCGCCGACGATGACCATCATGACGTGATCGCCGGCTTGGAATCGCTCCCAATTTTGACTAAACACACTGGGCGCCCCGGCTGCGCCACCGTTGCCAAAACGGTCGACATTAAACAGATGCCGGTCGGCGCTGATATCGGCACGCTTGCATACAGAACCCAACAGGCGCAGGTTACCCTGGTGGCCGATAAAGAAAAAATCGCCGCCGTGATGACCGCAACCTTCGCGCAAGTCTTGAATCATGCTGACGGACTTACTAATGGCAAATTTTTGGACAGCGGCGCCGTCTTGTTCAAAATGGCCGCCACGTTTAATGCGAACCTTGTTCCAACCCTTGGGATCGCTTTTGAAATCGGAACAGCAGATCTGCCAAGGACCCGGAATCGAACGCGATACGATCACCGCACTGGTGGCGTCACCCCACAAAACGGCGGTACGACGATCACTGTAGTCCACAATGCGCGTGTTGTTTTCGGGATTGACGATCAGGATGTAATCGGGAAGTGCGCGCGCATCCATATTACGAATGAAATGAAGCTGGGTGCCAAAACTGGAGCAGGCTGTTCCCAGATCAAAAGCCGGCGCATCTACGCCCAACTCGGCGGCGATGACGGAGGCTTCGGCAGGCGTACTGTATTGCGGTGAACAACCGCCGGCGACAACCAATCCGATATCGGCAGCGGTAAGACCGGCGCGCGACAGCGCCAAACGCGCCGCATGAGCCCCGGTTCGAGCATTGCTATAAACAGCGGCATCTTCAGCAGCGCGCGGATCCTGATTTTTGGTTTGACGGATATAGTCGAGCGGCAAAACCGTATGACGCTGATGGATGCCGACCCGATCAAGGGTCCACTGGGTATCGGTACCGATATCCAAGCTTTCGAGGAAAGCGTTGTCGATGATGTTTTCAGGGTGAAAGTGACCCGCAGCGTGCAGATACAACATAGAAGAGATCCTTAACAATGGTCGTCCGGCAGGAACAACCAAAACGTGCGGCGAACGCGCCGCGATTGGGCGATAAGCGGGCAAACGGCGGGCGAATTCTGGCGCCGGAGAAGGGGCCGCGGGCAAACCGATGCGTGCGCGAGGAAACAGGACCGGGCACAAGGGAAACAACGATGTGCCACGAAATAAATCAGGCGTTCCATCCCGCAAGTGCGGCAACAAAACGACACTGAAACCACCACAGGCGGGTGGTGAGAAAGGCTTGAAAAAGGCGCCGAAAACGGGACCTCGCTCAAAACGGCGCCATCTTAGCACGGGACTTAATACTGAACACGCTTTCATATCACAAGCCGCGATTCCGCACCCGACCGGTGCATTTCGCACCACCACAACCCCACCATTTCTGTCGGTTTAGCAAAAGCTCCGGCGAACAAACATTCGCCACACACAAACAACGGCAGACTCAAACGCCAAGGATAAAACGGCCGAAATCCAACATCCAAAACTCCTGCATTTTTTTTCAAAAAAACCGTTGACTCCATCGGCAAGATGGAAGAGAATCTCCACTCAACGCGGGGCAACTCGCTCATAAAAAATTGTTCCGGTGTAGCTCAGTTGGTAGAGCAGGTGGCTGTTAACCACCTTGTCCGCGGTTCGAGTCCGTGCACCGGAGCCATATGAAGGCCGCGACCGAAAGGTTCGCGGCCTTCTCCCATTTCTGGTTCTCCTTTTTCGTTTCAACCGTGCTGCGCCTGGCTAACCAGCCGTTCCAAACCAAAGAAGGCGGTGCCCATCTATAGGGACACCGCAGCACAGCCCCGGTTTTAGCTACGCGATAAAGCCGCCACGGCCTGACCCATGTACGCCATCATGGCTGCATCCATGGCGAAACCTTGTTTTTGTGCCGGCGCCGGCCCCTCTTCCGCATAGAGTTGACCCAACGAAGCGCGAATCCCCGCATCGCCCCCGGTAAAAGCTTCAATGAGTTGCGACCAAGCCTCGGCTAAGGGACGGACTTCAGGCGCCTCCGGTGCAATACCGGCATCCATCGCCACACGCACCTTTTCGATTAATGCGTGCCATTGTAATTGTGCCGCTGCGACAGCCTCGGGCCCCACTTGCCGCGCCCGTTCAGCCAGGCGGCGCTGTTGCGCCTCGGTGTAGTACTTTTCAATCATTGTATTGACCTCCAGCAGGTCGGTCAGGGACAGAGTCGCGCCATTTGAAGCACCACGCAAAGCCGCAGCAAGGGACGCAAGCCGCGTCGCCAACGCTTGCTTTTGATCGATTTCTTGGCGCAAGGCGTCCAAATGCTGTTCCACCACGGTCAGTGGCTGGTAATGGGGAGCGGCAAGACAAGCCGCCACTTCCGCCAACGAAAAACCGAGTGCGGTCAAACTTTGAATCTGTTGCAGCCGCAAGGCCGCCATGGTGCCGTAAAGGCGATGACCCGCCTCACTGCGCCGATCCGCCGTCAACAGCCCGATTTCCTCGTAATAGTGCAAGGTGCGCACGGTGACGCCTGCTTGCGCTGCAAATGCGCCGATTTTGAGCATCGCCATCCTCCCTGATCGTTGTTTCATCTGAATCGTGCGGCTCCTGAGCGTGCAATCATGCAAATGGTTGGGCAAAGCGGGTGGAGAAAAGGACAGACGTCCTTCCACAGCACCTCGCCTTCACTTGGCGCCCAACAATCAGCCGGTGCGCGCCGCCAAGGACCGCGCTCTTCAGGTTGGAGCCTAAAACCTCACGTTACGTTAGATGCAAGCCAAATTAGCCTAAAATACCGAATCGCCACAACCCAATGCCGACCATCATCCCAATCCAAGGAACCTCCAACGATCGTGACCATGTTTGCCCACACCGTGGCAACGCTTCGTGAAGATTACGGCGAGGATTACACGGTATACACTTTGTTTTTTGAAGAACGCGACCCCGAACGCGGCGGTGAATGTTGGCAGTTTCAACGCGCCTTGGGTGCCGACGGCCGCCTAGCCGCGCTCGGCGAAGAAGATGAGGGGGTCTGTGTTGTTCGAGAATCCCACGCGTTTGTCGGTCATGACTGTCTCGTCGCCATGACCTTCGACAGCCGGCAGTTACATTGTCGCTTTGACCCAATCACCGCGCGTCAGTTAGGCTTCGACGGCCTCGATATTCGCTTCCAATTGGAAAAGGAAAAATGGCAACAGGTCCACGCCTGGCATCAGCTCATTTTCCAACCGCGTGCCGACAACCACCACCCGACTACTTAAGCCCCAAGCGTTTGGCCAAGTGGTGCAAGTTGGAACGATTGAGTCCCAACGAATTAGCCGCCTGCGACCAGTTACCCTGGTGGGCCGCCACCGCTTGCTCGATACAAGCACGCTGAAAGGCGTCGACCCGTTCGCGCAGGGGTGCTTGGGGCGAGACCGGCTTGGGGGCGCCAGGCGTTTGCGCCACCACGGCTGTCGGCCAATCTAAATCAAGGCCGTCGAAAAACTCCGGCGCCAGAGTAACCCGCGTGCCGCGTTGACGGCCACGTGCGCGCAACACGGCTCGCGACACCATATTCTTAAGCTCGCGGATGTTGCCAGGCCAAGCGTATTGCTGCAACAAAACCTGAGTTTCATACGGCAAGGCGACGCCCTCCAAACCCAACAGCCGTTGTTGCTCGTGGGCAAAGTGGCGCACCAACAGGGGCACATCGCTAAGTCGTTCTCGCAATGGTGGCACCGTAATCGGATATACGTTGAGGCGATGGTACAAATCGAGGCGAAAACGACCGAGTCGGCTTTCTTCCGCCAAGTCGCGGTTGGTTGCCGCAATCACCCGCACATTCACTTTTTGCACGCGATCGGCACCGACCCGTTGAATTTCGCCTTCCTGAAGGGCACGCAGCAAGGTCGCCTGAATCCCCACCGGCAACTCACCGACCTCGTCGAGAAACAAGGTGCCGCCGTCGGCGATTTCGAACTTACCAGGCCGGTCGGCCACCGCACCCGTAAACGCCCCGCGCAAATGACCAAACAACTCGCTTTCGGCCAACTGCTCCGGCAACGCGGCACAGTTGAGGTAAATCAACGGCCGTTCCGCACGCTGCGATTGCTGGTGAATCGCTCGCGCGACCAGCTCTTTGCCAACCCCGCTTTCGCCCTGCACCAGGACCGCCAAATCGGAACCGGCAACATCGGCGATATCGCGGCGTAAATGGATAACGGCGGCGGCGGTGCCGATAAAATCCCCAGCACGGTGAGCCTCGGCCCGCATCAATTCACGCGTTAAAGTGCGCTGGCGCTGATGACGTTGTTCCAGAGCCTCAATCATACCGCTGGTATGCATCGCCGAGCCGGCCAGAGCACCCAACAATTTTAAAAAGGCGCGATCCAAATCATCGAACATGCCGGGTTCAAGTGCATCCGCCGTCAAGACACCAACCAAGCGGCCGTCAACGGTCAACGGACAACCCATACATGAATGCACATGTCCAGGTGAACTTTCCGACTCACCCAGCAAGTGGTCGAAGGGATCGGGCAAGTTCGACGCCGACGGGAAAATCACCGGTTCGGCCGCCTCACAGATGGTCGCCAAACGCGGGTGGGCACCGACGGCATAGGTACGCTGCATGGCTTTGGCGCTAAGACCAAACGCCGCCAGCGGGACCAATTCACCATCTTGCAAACGCATCAACGCGGCGGCATCGCATGGGATCACCTGGCGAATCGCACTGAGGAAGCGCAGATAGCGGTCGGCGGCGGATATGGATTGCGTCAGCGAGACGGCGATTTCGAGAAGTGGCTGAATGGAAGACTGCATGTTTATTCTTTTACAACAAGGTTGTAAATCTCACAACCATATTCTGTTGCCAACATGACAAATATTAGCGCGACACACTTGCTTTAAATAACTTACCACATGGAACAACACCCCCCTATAGCCTTCGAAAATACCCCAAAGAGCACGCCATGCCCATGCCCCACCCTGACTTCGAATGCACCCGACGTACCGCCGTCTTCACGAAATCGAGCTTGCCCACCGGCTTAACCGAGAACCACCGCACCCGAGCCGACACCTGGGTCGCCGTCAATGTGAAGCAGGACGTCTTATTTTTATATTTGGCAGGATCGCAAACACCGATCACGGTCGATCCCAGCCAATCGGCAAGCCCGCAACCGCTGCAGTTCTATTTGGCTTTTTACTGCCGGCGCGCCCCCGAAGTTGTGCCGGCCAAGGTGTAACTCTGCCAGATACACCTGCATCGCAACCAGATACAGGACCTTTTTCATCGGCTTCAAAAAGTATTGTCGTTGGGCGTTTTTTCGGACGCCCGACGTGATTCGTCGAACAAAAAAAGACCAAAGTGTGCGTTAGCTTCTATTTTGAGAAGGCCGGTCTTCATCCATCAGGGCGGCATGGGGCTTGCTCTTTAGCAGGGTGATGCGCACGCGGCGCGCCCTGACGAACCGCGCCTGCCGCCGTCCTTTTATGGTTACCCGCTTTTTCCCGGGTCCACCCTGTCGCGACAATCATCTCGGCCGCTTTCCGCGCGGGTTTGGCACCTCATCGCGCCCGCCGCGACCGCACAAAGGAAGTTTACTTATGAAGCACCCCCTTAAGGGGCTGGTGTTGCTTTGTTTCTGTTTGCCGCTCGTGGCTCAAACGCCCACCGAAGCCTGCAACCGATTCGAACGCGACGGTGTCCCCGGTTTTTCGCACCACGACTTGCACGCCAATCTCGCCTACTGGTCCCCTGCCGGCCTACAACAACCCGGCGCCCATGACGCCGATTACGACGGTGACGCCCGCGTAACCGTCCTTGATTTCAGCCGCCAAATGGGCTGCTTGCAACTCGGACCCGGCCTCATTGGCAAATACTACGGCTACCACACGGGCGCCAACCCGCCAAACCTGACGTTATTGGGTAGCGACCAGCCCGGCTTTCAACCGGCAGAAGTGCAAGTCACGCCCGAGCTCGATCACCAAGGCGACCACGGCCCATTGCTTAACAGCACCATGCAGCAATGGTTTCGCGCTGACTTTCACGGGTTCCTCGAGGTACCGGCAACGGCCACCTACCGCTTCGTGATCACCGGCGGGAGCGCGCAACGGCTGAACATCGGCGGCACGACTTTAATTGAATACAACGGCGCGCCGCACAGTGGCGAAACCCAAGTCCAACTGGACGCCGGTCTCTACCCCCTCCACATCGCCTACATCAACAAGGATCAGCGCAGTCCGGCGATCACCCTTGCCTGGGCTGCCGACGGCGGCGTCATCGGCCCGGCGCTGACAACAATCGGTCCCGAGTATCTGCGTCACAACCGCTCGCTGGTTCCGCCCCTCGCTCAAAGTGACCTGCACGTTTCCTTTTCCCAAGCCAACTACAGCCGTGTGACCCAATCACCCTTGCCGTTGCGCGCGCTGTTGCTCGGCGTAGAAACCGATTTTCGTTTCGAGCTCAACGGTCGCGCCCATGCACCGGTCGACGGCGTGGTCACCCTCCAGCTCCCCCTGCAGCCAGGCCTAAACCACATCCCCTGGCGGCTCTCAACCGGCGATGGTCGTACCAGCAACGGCACCCTTACCTTTTACTATGACAACGGCGTCGCCGGCAGCCCCGGATTAGCCGCAATGTTCTACAGCACCGGTTACGCCGACGCGCTTTCCGTCAATGAATCGTTGCGCCCGCTGATCAGCACCACTTATCCAACAGCCGAAATCGGTTCATTTCGCGACGGCATCAAGCTTACCCACAACGGTCGTTTGCTGGGCCCTAGTTTGACAACCTGGCTACGCGGCCGTATTTGGATCGAGACCGCGGCCGAATACCGCTTTCGCTTATTCAGTAACCTTGCCGCCCAACTGCGCATCAATGGTGCGCCTTTCATTACCCAAGCCGAACGGGACCGCATCAACAAACCCATCTTCCTGGAACGCGGCTACCATTTCATTGAAATCAGTAACCAGGAGAATTTCAATTCACCCCATCACGAAATAACCTGGCGCGGCCCTGGCTTTGATTGGCAAAACATTCCCGAAAACCTCCTGACCCACCTGCCCGACGACCGCATCCCCGAACCCGATTTCAGCGACAACGAAGGCCACCCCGTACGCGTCGGCGGCGACCTAATTGCCGAGTATTTGTTCGACCGCGATGACCTTTTCGCCGACAGCGGCGCACACCATTTAAATCTGTGGCGCGATGCGCGTGCGATTCCCCGCGACGAAGGCGGCTTCACCAGCTCAGGACCATTGGAGCTGGGTTCAACGCCGGCGGGTTCGCACTTTGTGGAAGCAGTCAGGGACAGCAACGCCTTTTCGTTTGAATTCGACTTCTTTTACCAACGCGCGCCGGCCAACCGTCGCGATCTGATGCGCATTGGCTGGCGCAGTTTCCCGCGCGAACCGTTCTTATACCTATTCCTGGTGGAAAACCGCCTGCGCTTCAACTGTTTCGGCGGGAGCGCCGGCGAATTCAATTTGGTGCCAGGCCAACGCTACCACGTGGTTTACACCTGGGATGGGGCGCGCTTGCGGCTGTATATCAACGGCGTCGACCAAGTTGCGCTGGGTGCCGACCTCGCCGGCCCGGATCCCGGAACCCTGCACAACACGCAAACCCTCTGGTTTCGCGATTTTTACGGGACCGCCAACGTCATGGCACTGTACAGTCGTGCGCTGAGCCCGGCGGAAGTCAACGCCAATCGCCAGGCCAACCGCGCGCTGCGGCCAGGACCGGACCAAGCGCCCGCCGACCTACCCGCCGGTGAAGATTATGAGATCGTGCCCGCCGGCACCAGCGACGCCGCCTTGAGTGAAGCGCTCCATGTGCTCAACCGCGCCACCTTTGGACCGTCGCCGGAAAGCTTGCGCACCATTTTAATGATGGGTGTCGACGCCTGGCTGGAACAGCAACTTCACCCGGAAACCATTCCCCAAAATGCGCTCGTCACCGACGATTTAGCCTTTCACCCCGCCGACAAAAACGCCGACCAACTGCGCGCTTGGATGTTGTTACGCATGGTCCATTCCGAGCGGCAACTCGAGGAAGTCATGACCTGGTTCTGGGAAAACCATTTCAGTACCGACCTCACCAAAACCGCTTCGCCCCATCAGGAGCGCCTGGAAAACGACCGCTTTCGCGCTCTGGCGTTCGGCCGGTTCGAGGATCTGTTGCTGGCATCGGCCCGCAACCTGCCGATGACACGTTACCTCGACAGCGCCACCAATGTGGTCGGCGCACCCAACGAAAATTACGCGCGTGAAATTTTGGAATTGCACAGCTACGGCGAAGACAACGGTTATGACTACGAGGATATCGTCGCGGCCGCACGTTGTTTTACCGGTTGGAGCGAACGCAATGACCGCTTCGCGTTCAATCCCGGCAAGCACGACTTCGGCGCCAAAAACTTGCTCGGCATTCACCTGCCCGCCCACGGCGGCTTCGACCAAGGTTTGGCGTTGATTCGCCATATTTCCGCCTCGCCGCGCACGGCCGAATTCATCGCCGCCAAACTGTGCCGCCTGTTCGTCGCCGACGAACCGCCACCGGAAATTGTAGCGGCCTGCGTGGCGAGTTACCTGAATAGCGATGGTGAAATTCGGGCGGTGCTGCGCACCCTATTCCAACACCCGCAATTTCGCACCGATACGCGCTTCCGCCGCAACAAAATCAAAACCCCACTTGAGTTTTGGGTGAGTACGCAACGGGCGCTTGGCGCGCGTGATCACCAAGCCAAGATCCAGGGCGCGCTCGAACTGCTCGGCATGGACCTGTTCCATTTCATGGAGCCCACCGGCTTTTCGGAACGCAACGCGGCATGGGTCGACACCAACGCCGTGTTTTACCGCTGGCAAATGATAAACGGCCTGATCGCAAACCACCACGATTACCGACTCCCTTCGCTGAACTATACCTACCTGCGTCATCGCTACGGTTTAACGACCGCCTACAGCGCGCTGCGCTTCATGGAGCTCATGTTCGCAAACGGGCGCAGTGACGCGACGGTGCGGCAGGTTACCGAGTCCTGGCTCACCGACGGTAGCATGCAAGATATACCACTCACAAAAGCACACCACATTCGTTACCGCCTGCCGCAAACCCTCAACCTCTACATGCGCCTGCCTAGCTTTAACCTGCAATAGCGCCAAGGGAGATTTACCATGCAAAGACGACGATTCCTTTCCACCCTCGCCGCCGGGCTTGGCGCCACCTGTGCCCTGCCGCTATTCGCCAGACCCGCGGCCGCGACACAACGCCGTAAGGCCGGTCTTAAAAAATTGGTGGTCATCTTTCAACGCGGCGGCAACGACGCCGTCAATACCTTGGCACCGGTTGGCGACGCCGGCCAAGCGCGCCTGTACCGCGACTTTCGCCCCACACTGCATCTACCTGACAACGCCTTGCTTTCGCTCAATGCGAGTAGCTTCTTTGGTTTTCACCCCGCTTTTGCACCGCTGGCCGATCTCATCAACGACGGCCGTGCCGCTTTCGCCCACGCCGTCGGCTACCCGTCCATGAACACCTCGCACTTTGTGGCCCAATCTTTTTTGGAAACCGCCGAACCTGGCAACCGGCGTGGCTCCGGCTGGCTCAACCGCTTTTTTGCGGCCGACCCCCAACAACGCAGTTTCCGCGCCCTCATGGTGGCCTCGAACGTGGCCCAGACCATGGCCGGTCCTTATACGGTGCCCGTCAGCAACAACTTCGGTCTGCTGAACATGCCGTTACCGGCATCGTTGCGCGCCAATGAACAGGCCGACTACGCGCAGGCCCTGCGCAGTTTGGCGAGTCAGGCCCACCATCACGACGTTCCCGTTTTGGAAAACACCACCCACGGCTTGCTGGACATGTTCGACCGTTTTCAGGATCGCAACGCCGATAGCTACCAACCCGCCAACAATGCGCAATACCCGGACAGCGACCTCGGCCGACACCTCAAGCACACCGCGCAAATGCTGAAGGACGAACCCAGCGAACTCAACATCGAAGCGGTCATGGTCAATCACGACGGCTACGACCACCACGCCGCTCAGATCGCCGAAGCAGGTCCAACCCAAGGTTCCCATGCCAACTTACTCGGTGATCTGTGCCAGAGCATTAAAGCGCTTTACCAAGACATGGGTCCTACCGCCGTCGACGATGTCGTGGTGCTGGTCGTCAGCGAGTTCGGCCGCACCTTGCGCCAAAACGGCAGTCGCGGTACCGACCACGGCCACGCCTCGTTGGCGATGGTTTTCGGCGGGACCGCCACCGGTCGCGTCCTCAACGGCGGTGGTGATTGGCCCGGTTTGGTGGGCAATCACTTGGACTGGCGCACCGATTATCGCGACATTTACTGGGAGTTGCTTCGCAATCACCTCGGCGCAAGTGATACCGAAATTGCCGCCGCCATTCCCCGTCACAGCTATACGCCGCTGGGTCTGCTCGGCTAAGGATTGCGAGGAGTGGGTGGCCCGGTAGGAGCCACCCGAGCCCGCTTTTTGGCCGCGATCTCGCCTGAGGTCGCGGCTTTTTTTCGTTTGGTCCAATTCAATCACGCCGGCGGTAATTCGCTGCTTGGCGCCGTAGCGCTTCCAACCGGAACCACCCGCGCCACGGTTGTGTCATTGGTCAATCCAGCATGGGAAAACCGTCCGCGCGAACGCCGTCCACATTTTTCAAATGCTGATGCCGCAAAAATCTTGGCCAAAAACGTCGCTAAGTATCGTGCTTTTTTGGATTTTAACCCGCGCTGGTTGCTTTGCGCGATTCCGACCGTGACACCGCTTCGCTGCCGTGGAACAAACGGTATAAGGCCGGAATCAGCAGCAAGGTGATCGCGGTCGAGCCTAGCAAACCACCCACAACCGCCCGCGCCAGCGGCGCCTGCGCATCAGCCCCTTCACCAATACCCAAAGCAAGCGGCAACAAACCGAGGATCGTCGTCACCGTCGTCATCAGGATCGGCCGCAAACGCCGGCGACCCGCCTCTGCCAACGCTTCTTTGGTTCGCATCCCCTGTTCAGACCGCAAGCGCCCGGTTTGATCGACCAGCAATATAGCGTTATTCACCACAATGCCGCCTAACATGATGCAACCGATATAAGACTGCACGTTCAGCGTGGTACCGGTCAGGAATAACGCAACCAGCACACCGATGGCCGCCAATGGTACGGAAAACATGACGATCAGCGGATCGACCAGAGATTCGTACTGACAGGCCAACACCATGTAAACCAACACCAGCGCTAAAATCAGGCTAATCACCAACTCGTTGAAGGCTTTTTGTTGTTCTTCGTAGTTACCGGCAATGCTCAAATCGTAACCCAAGGGTTTGGGGATGCGGGCCAGGCGTTCTTCAACCTCGCGTGCCACCGAACCCAAATCACGACCGGCAATGTTCGCTTTCACCGTCAGTAAGCGCTGCTGGTTTTTGCGGTCGATCACAATCGGACCCATCCCGCGTTCCAAATCGACTAAGTTGCGCAACACCACCGCGTCGCCGCGGGGCGTCGTGACGGTCAGATCGAGGATCTCCTCAAGTGACCGCTGATCCGCGTTTTCCAGTTGAACAAAAATGCGGTAGGCGTTGCCTTGGCTGCGAAAGTCGCCGGCTTGGCGCCCGGCCACGGCGGTTTCAACCATTTCGGCAACGTCGCGTACCGACAGGCCGACATCGGCAATTTTGTCGCGGTTAATGCGCAGGAAAGCCTGCGGCGTGCCCTTGGTGTAAGTGGTTTCGATGTCCGTCAAACCGCGCACGTCTTTAACCGCTGCTTCCACTTCGGCGACCAAACGTTCGAGTGTTTCCAGTTCGAAGCCGCGCACCTCAATCGTTAAACCTTCGTCGCCGCCCAAAATGCGTTCCAGCAGGAATTGGCCTTGCGGCGCACGGATGCGCAGTGTCATGCCGGGAATTTTTTGGTTGAGTAACTTCCGCAGCGTCGCCGCGATTTCCGTATTGGAGCGCGAGCGCTGGGTCGCCGGCTGTAACGACAAACGGATTTCGCCACGCGAGGCCGAGTCCGGCCGAAAGCCGTTGGCGCCAACACTGGCGACGGTGGCGATACTCTCGGGTACCGCCGGATACACCAGCGCTTCAATCAGTTTGGTCTGCGCGTCAACTAAACCGAGACGCGTGCCCACTTCCATTTCCCCCGTAACGCGCACCTCGCCCTCATCACTGGGCGGCAGAAACTCGGTACCGATCATCGGCAACAACGAGAGCGATGCGCCCAACGCCAACGCCGCACACAACACCACCAGCCAAGGCCGCGACACCGCGCGCCGCAGCAAATCGCGATAGGCCAAAGTCAAGCGCAGCAGGGCGCTGTCGGTAACCGGAGCATTTTTGTCGGCGCTAATCGGTTTCAACAACTTAGCCGCCAGCAAGGGCACGATGCTCAGCGACACAATCAACGAGCACACCAACGAAAACACAATCACGTACGCCAGCTCTTTGAACAAAATTCCCGAAACACCGCGCACAAAAACCAGCGGCAGAAAAATCACCAATGTCGTGATCGTAGACGCCAGAATCGCGGGCGCCACCTCGCTCGCTCCGCGAACCGCCGCCGTCGCCGGCAGCTCGTTTTCCTCTTCGCGGCGCCGGAAAATGTTCTCTAAAACCACAATTGAACTGTCGACCATCATGCCGACCCCGAGCGCGAGCCCGCCCAAAGTCATTAGGTTTAGCGTAAAACCGCCGAAGTAGATCACCGCAAAGGTCGCCACAATCGAGATGGGAATCGAAACGGCAATCACCAGTGTGCTACGGACGTTGCGCAAAAAAAACAACAGCATCAAAATCGCCAGCGATCCGCCGTAAAGCACCGAGTTGGCCACGTTTTTGATCGAACGCTCAATGAAGTTGCCCTGGTTGATGACCGGCACAACCTGAATTTGCGGGAAATCGCGGTTAACCGCATCGATTTCAGCCATAATCGCCCGCGAAACCTCTACCGTGTTAGCGTCCGCCTGTTTGCGAATGCCGACACGCAACCCGCTGGAACCATTGACGCGAACCAGGCGCGTCAGTTTTTCGTAGGTGTCGTGCACCGCCGCGACTTCCTGCAACCGAATCGTTTGCTCGCCGCGCTGAGCTATTACCGTACGGCCAATTTCCGCGACACTGGTGAAATCAGCGGGCGCGCGCAGGGTTAACTCATAGCGACCTTCATCCAGCGAACCGGCGGGCAGGTCGAGGTTGGCATCCTCAATCGCACGAACCACTTGATCCAAGGGTAAACCTAGAGAAATCAAGCGGTCGGGATTTAACGCAACACGCACCTCGCGACTGAATCCGCCCCACAGGTCGGCCTGGGCGACGCCTGGCACGCGCGCAAAACGGTAACGCACGTGGTCGTCGATCAGTTCGGTCATCTCGACCGGATCCAAATCACTGGAAATACCCAGGATCACCACCGGAAACGAGGCCACGTCGAACTTGCTGACCCGCGGCCGCACTATGTTCTCCGGCAACTCGTTGATTTCGTCTTCGATTTTGGCCTGCACATCTTGCGCCGCCACGTCGATGTCGGTGCCCCAGACAAAATTGATGCGAATGGTGCTCGTGCCCTCCGCCGATAGGGACGTCATTTGCTCGACACCCGGCACCGTCGCTAAAATCTCTTCCAAGATCTGCGTGACCAGTCGCTCCATGACCTCCGGTCCCGCTCCTTCGTAAGCCGTCCGCACCGTCAGTGACGGCATCTCCACCGTCGGCAACAGATCAATCCGTAAACGGCTGAGCGCCACACCACCCAGAATCAGCACAATAAACGTCAGCATGGTGGTGGTGATCGGACGCGCAACACTGCGCTCTGGAATACTCATGGCGAACCTGCTTCCGCCGCGGTCGCACCCTTACTTTCGGGAATCACAATCGCCGACCCGTCGCCAATCAACTGCTGGCCCAGGGTAACCACCCGGCCTTGCAAGCCCTCGCCAAACACTTCCACCCGTTTATCGGAACGCAAACCCGTCCGGACCGGCCGCCAGCTCACCTGGTTCCCAGCCTCGTTGACTAAAAACACACCCGTCTCGTCGAACCGGGTAACCAGCGCCTCAATCGGTACCGTCTTCGTTTGCGAAACGCGCGCGATCACCACTTGGGCACGCACAAACATACCGGGTTTTAATAATTCGTCGGGGTTGTTAATCGTCAGCTCAACACGTGCCTGGCGCGTTCTTTCATCAAACACGGGCGCAATCCGTGCGACGCTTCCCTCGAATTGCTGGTCCGGGAAGGCGTCACAGGTCAACCAAACCTGACTGCCGACACGCAGTTTGCCGTAGTCGCGCTCAGCCACTTGAACGACCGCTACAATTGGGTCCAGCTCCACCAAGCGGAACAAGACTTGGTTCTCGCGAATCAGGTCGCCTTCTTGCACGAAACGTTCGGCCACCACACGGCGTGCACCTTGTCGAAAAGCCGCGCGCACCTCGGTTTCGGCCAAGTCTAGTTGCTGGACCGCCTGAGCCGCGCCGGCTCGTTCCACACGCGCACGTGCCACCGCCAACGCACTCTCACCGTTGATAACTGCATTTGCCGCTTGATCGAGCTGCGCCTCGGTGGCCACGCCCTCGGTTCTTAATTGTTGTTGGCGTTTCAACTCGCGGGTTAGCAGCGGCAGCTTTTTTTCCGCCTCTTGGAGTTGTGCTTCGGCTACCGCCAGTTCTGCACGCGCCAATTCAAAATTCTTTTGCTGTTCTTCGTTATAGAGGCGCAACACCACTTGGCCGTTTTCCACAACCGTACCTAAATCGGCCGTAATTTCGGCAACGCGGCCACTGGTTTGCGCGGCCAACTCAAAACGGCGCGGCGACATCAAGCTACCGCTAAAAACACGCCGCGATTCCAACGCCTCCACCCGCACCGCATCCACCGAAACCGGCGCAATCAATTTGGGTCTACTTTGTGCGGATGGTGCGCCGCCACCGCTGCACGCCGTCAAAATCAGCAGAAGCAGTGCCGCCAGGGCGTATCGTTGAAGTTGAACCATATCCTTGCCTTTCGCCCGCCCGCCGCATAAGGAGCCGGGTTGTCGATGTGTTGGAGATAAGTCTGGCAAGCGCTTGACCTCGCAGGCAAGCACCGTCCGCCCCTCCATCATGGCAAAGCCGCACAACGCGGCGATCTCCAATCAAACGGCATCGGCCACAATCAGCGCGCGTTGTCCAAGAAAAAACGGCACTTCAAGCAGAAGCGTTAGCCATGGTGATAGAGGTAGAACAGGCTGCAATGTACCACAGTTCCCCGACAACGGATGTAAATGGCAACGTACCCGTCGGCCCTATTTGCGCAATCGGGTGAACGGGCTATAAAACGGCAATGATTTCCAATTCGCGACCGGCGGCCGCGCCATGCAGGGTGACCACATCACCGACTTCACTGTCGACCAACTGACGCCCCAAGGGGGAAGCGCCGGTGATGATGGTGAAGACCGTATCACCCCAGGTAATTTGGGTTCCGCCGCCGACGGGTCCCAGGAAATAAACGACGTCGCCTTTATCGGAAGACAGGGTGATGAGCGCACCTTGACGAATGGGTTCGTCCTCGTCAAAGTGAACGGGTTTGAGATCGCGGTAGCGCTGCATCGCAAGTTTAAGCTCTTGAGCGCGCTTGGACTGCGATTCGGCCAAGTAAGAAGCCTCCAAACCACGGGTATCGTACTTGTTTTCAGCACGGTTTTCCTCGTGCGTGGCCGCTTCGTAGGTCGCCAGGGCCGCCTTGTGAACCGTGTTGTATTCTTTTTCGAAGTGGGCGGCAATCGCCTCGAGTAACGACTTCTTATCCATGGCAACTCCTCAAACAGGGCCGCACGGTGGCACAATCCAGGACGACCCAAAAACGGCTCATCATGCCACGACCGGAACGGCAAGACAAGCAAAGCCGAACCCAATCTACAAACACTTCACTTCAAGAGACTTACCACAGCAAATTCAAGCGGAAAGCCAAGTGAAGTTAAGTTGCGAAGGCGGATCCGGGCGAAACGCGGCGACCGCCGCACGTGGCGTGGATTTACGGCGATAGGTTTCGGAAGAGGGTTCCAACATGTACCAATCGGCATCACGCCGCACGATCAGCCGTTTAATGTGGCGGCGTTGAACCAATTCGGGATTGGGCTCTTTACTTTCTTCGGTGCCGATGATGCGGTGAGCCTGCAATGGTAGTAAGTCCATCTGTTGTTCGTTTTTGCGCATGCGCCGAACCACTCGTTGCCAGCACTGCTTGGCCAAGGTCCACACCGGGTGCAATTCCTTAAGCCATTTGGGTCCGCTTAGAGACCAAGATTGACGCACAAAAGGTGTCAATCGTTCACACATAAAGCGCGTGAGGTCGGTTTTGGCGACAATCCAGCGTTGCGTTCGCGAACGCGCGTAGACCTGGCCGTAACGATGCTCGATCAAAGTCAGGCAAACGGCCAAAAAACCCTGATCAACGGTATCTTGATAAGCGACTTTGAAAACTTGGTAACCCCAGTTCTCACGCTTGAAAATCATCGCAGCACCTCACAGCAGGCATGTTAGCACAGCACCTCCCGGATAACACTATAAAATATCGCCGGCAAGTGTTTTTTTAATGCCGGCATTTTGCCGGCCGGCGCGTTATCATGCCATCCCAATCGCTACTATCAGCTAATGCAACGGCTCTAATTTCCAGCGAAAATTGATCGTTAAAAAAATCGATTCTCTCCGCGCGAAATTAAAACAACGCATCCTGCAGTATTTGACGAAAATCCGACAAAAAAATTGGATTATTTTCCCATACCACACAGACAAAATCTTTTCAACCAACATAAATCACACACAATCTATTAAAAAAACACTTTACCACAACACTTTTACAACCAACTTGTCTATTTTTCCAACACAAGATGTCAAACCAGTAATACCACTACAGGAGACAACAATATGCAACCTTCTTATCTGTACATTCCCGATTTCTTCGTAAATCCATCTCGCTTGTTTTCAGATCTAAAGACCCAAACACAGTGGGACCATCGCATGCGCGCTCGCAAAACGGCAAGCTATGGGGTGACCTATAACTACAGCCAAATGGCGTATCCTGACTCACCCATCCCCGATCTCCTAATGCCCCTACTGCAACGCGTCGCCACACGACTCGGCTTTGAACCCAACAACATCCTCTTACCTAAGAAGCGCGATAAGAGCGAGGGGTTTTGGCTAAAGATCTGGAGCGAAATGGCTTGGAAAAAGCAGAAGCGCACCCATTGGGTGCGTTGAGCATTTTTACAGGCCGTTTTAGCCCAGATATTTACCTAAAACCGCCACGAGTTATCGCGTTTCTTAGGTCTTATGCCATTACCAGAATGGCGATTAATCAATGGGGTTCCATAGTGACGACGCCATGTACCTCACGCCACAAACAGGCGTCGCCATTGCCAGTGTCGGTTCACCGCGAATCATGCGTTTTCGCAACACCCTAAATCACCATCAACACCACGACCTCTTACTCAATCCTGGCTCCCTACTTCACCTCAACGACGAGCTCCAACAACATTGGCAACACGCCATTCCCAAACAAAGTAATGCCGGCGAACGCATCAGTATCACCTTTCGACGCATTCTTAACCAAACACACTCAGCCCGATCAAGCGACCTAACACCTTAATTTCGGCCGCCTTAATCGCCCTTTTCTGCTACTGACCCGGCCCGCGACAGCCTACACAGATCGCGAATTGCCGAAACCATCGTACGATTCACCGCAAATCGCTGCTCTAGATAGCTTAAAAACGCCTCAGTCGCCGTCGTATTACCTGCATAACCTGGTGCCAATAGCGGCAACAGTTGCGCTTCTTGCGGGAACCGGCGTTCAAAACGTCGATCCACGCTGAACGGATCGCGCCCGCCGGCCTGCGCCGCACCCTGTTGTTCCATCAACATCAAACAATGATCTAAGGCATAACCCTGAATCATTTTCATAGCCGCTAAATGCTCACCGCGACACTCACGACCCATCCCCACGTATAAATTGCACAAAATCTCGCCAATCAACCAGTCACGATCGCGAGGACGCATGCCGCTGCGGTCGCTTTTCGGCAACACCAAACGCACGTCAAAGCCCGCACGCCGCCACACAATGCGACCTGGCGCAAAAGGAATGTGCGACAACTCATGAGGCTCAAACACGGCGAACTCGCAAAAGACACCGTCCTGAAACAACAACCGAAAGCCGTCGACCGTATTGGCAAAGGAAAAAGCGACCGGTGCAAGCGCGCTCAACCATTCCAGTCCGCTTAAATAAGCGGCCTTGGCACCAGGCGCCACAATCACAAAAAAGTCCAGGTCTGAGAAGCGATCCAGGCGCATTTGCTCGCGACCGGCCGAGCCCAAAGCCAACAAACACAGCGCATCCGATCGCTGCGACAAGCGCACACCCAAAGCCTCAAGCCGGTCTTTTAATCGCGCCACATGGTCCATTATTCACTCCTCAACCTGAAAGCAAGCAAAGTCACGAAGCATCGCGACGGCCCCGCGCGGCGCGCTCAATGCGTTGCTTCAGGCGCGGCGCAACATCCAACATCACCGCAAAATTCTCACGACTCAATGCCAAGAGCAATGTGGGGATCCGTGTTTTAACGGTGGCACTGCGTGGACGATCATCCAGCAAGGCCAACTCTCCAAAGAAGTCACCCGTCTCTAAAAGCAGGCGCTTAAACCGCGTTTCGCCAACCGCATACGGCTGCACTTCAACCGCGCCGTCGGCAATGATGTAAAAACTCACGCCGGGGTCGCCCTTGGCAAACACCAATTGTTTTTCACTGAGAAAATGGGATTCGAACAAACCGCAAAGGCGCGCCACTGCGTCACCTTCAACATCCTGAAATAAATCAATTTGTGCCAAACGGCGCGCGGTTATTTCAGCGCTACGACCGTCCTCGCTAATGGCGAAGCCCTGTTGCTTATCCCACAAGTTGCGATACAAACCCTCGGCAGCCAGTAGCTGTTCGTGGCGGCCACTTTCAACGACCGCACCATCGCACATCACCAAAATCTGCTCGTAGGCCACCACCGTTTGCAGGCGATGCGTCACCGTCACCAACAACGAATCCGCTACCGCCGCCTCCAACTCGGCCATCACACGGCGCTCGGTTGCGGGATCGAGGGCCGAGGTCCCTTCGTCCAACACCAACACCGCCGGCTGCCGCAGGACCGCACGCGCCAGGGCAATGCGCTGCTTTTGCCCACCCGAGAGTTGGCTGCCGCCGTCACCCACCATGGTTTCATAGCCTTCCGGCAAGGCGGCAATCACCGTGTGAATACCGGCCGCGTGCGCCGCCGCCTCGACCGCATCGTCATCGGCGTCAAGCCGACCGAGTCGAATATTCTCGCGGACACTCATATTAAAAACAAAAGGTTCCTGCGGTACCAAACTCAAGTGTTCGCGCCAGGCTTGCTTGCTGTAGCGCGCACTGTCGCAATCGTCGAGCGCAATCGACCCACGCAGCGGTTCTTCAAAACCCATCAACAGTTTCAGCAGTGTGCTTTTACCGCAGCCACTCGGCCCAACCAACGCCACCCGCGTTCCCATCGCGGCGGTAAAACCGACCTCGTGCAGGGAAGGCCGCGCGTTGGGATAAGCGAAGCTGAGTTCGGTCACCCGCAATGCTTGCTTGGGGCGCGGCATCACCGCGAAGCGTGTTTCGTCGGGCCGCTCATCCCCGTGATCGAGCAACTCGTCGATGCGTTTCAAGCTACTGGTCGCCTTAACCACGTGAGGGGCGGCACCGGAAAGGTGCGAAATGGCCGCCACCAAATTCTGTACCATCGCGGAAAAAGCCACCATCGTACCAATTGTTAACGACCCCTGAATGACGTAATAACCACTGACCAGCATGATGCCGACCTGCAGCAAGCCCGCACTTTGTGCACCGGAGCGACCCACCAGGGCGTCGGCACGGTACGCCGCCATGGCATCCTGATCGAGTTGCTGCACCTCGCGCACAAAGCGGTCACGCATCAGCGGGTTGAGGTTAAAAGCTTGAATCACTTCGCCGGCGTGGACTTGCTCTTGAATATCGTCAAGCAGCTTGCCTTCCTGACTCTTGCGGCTGTAATTAGCCGCATAAGCGCGTTTGGTAAATAGCTTGGGCAACAAAAGCCCGCCAATCATGCCGGTAAAGGTCAAAGCCGCCAAGCGCCAATCCAGATAAAACAAAAAAACAATACTTAGAACCAGATTAAGTGTTGAGAACATCACCACGTGCATGTGTTGAACCACCGCCTGCTCAATAATGAGCAAATCCGATGAAAAGCGCGCGGGCAAATCGCCCCCGCGCAGCTTTTGCAACTTGGCCGGTGAAAGATTAACCACCAAATCGTACATGCGCTCGCGTAATTGATTGATCACGTGCAAGCCGGCACGGGCGGCAGCCGCATCCTGACCCAGCGAGGCAAAAGCCTGCACCAGCCAATAGACGGAGACGGCGGCGATCACCTCGAACAGGAAGGCATAATCCCCGTTGACCACAGCCACGTCGAAAATAGCGCGAAAGGCGAGCGGCATCACGAGACGAAAACCCGTTTGGAGCGCGATGGCGAGCAAAATTAGCAGCAGCCATCCCATTTGGCGGCGCAGGTAGGCGGCGAGACGTTTGAAGAAAAAAAGCAAAGACGGCTCCAATCCAATGACGGTCCTCGATGACGGCGAGGTGCAGCAAACACCGGCACAGCGGGCGATAGATCCGTTCCATTAATGAGATCCCCCCATCTTAGCCTAATCCAGCGAACGCGAAAGGCGGCGCCCTCAAAAAAAAAAACGACCAATCCCGTCATCACCAAGCCGGCCGTTTCAACGGCGCAAACCCCGCGTCCGTCAAACACCACCGCGTTACGGCCTGGCCTAAAAAGCACGTTAAGCCGGAAATTGATCGACCTAAAAAAAGGCGCAAAACGGTCCGGGAAGTGCGGACGCAGACACCTCTCGACTCAGCGCTCGGAGCCTATTCTCAAGCTGTTGCAGCCCAAAGTCTTGGCCAAAAACGCCGCCAAGAAACGCGCTTTTTAGGTTGAAGCCACCGAGGTTTTTGGCTATGAAAGGGGGATACACTGATCCAACCCAACCCGTGCCCGTGGTTGCCATAACCGCGCGCTTCGCCGGCTAAACAAGGCGAAAACACAACGGTTGTTTCAAATGAAAACGAAAAGGGAGAAACTTCATGACGCAACAAGTGCCCAACGTGGTGTTCAAAACCCGCGTGAGAAACGAAGCCCTGGGTGGCCCCAACCCGTTCGAATGGAAAGAAGTATCGAGCGACGACATTTTCAAAGGAAAAAAAGTTGTCGTTTTCTCGTTGCCGGGCGCCTTCACACCGACCTGTTCCACCTCCCACCTACCCCGTTACGAAGAGCTCTACGATCAATTCAAAGCACAGGGTGTCGACAGCGTCGTTTGCGTGTCGGTCAACGACGCTTTTGTCATGTTTCAGTGGGGTAAGAGCCAGAACGCCAAAAACGTATTCCTGCTGCCCGACGGCAACGGCGACTTCACCCGTTTGATGGGGATGCTCGTCAAAAAAGAGAACGTGGGTTTTGGTTTCCGAAGCTGGCGTTACTCAATGTTCGTCGACGACGGTGCGATTGAAAAAATGTTCGTTGAGCCGGGCTTCTCCGACAATTTCGGCGCCGATCCGTTCGAAGTTTCCGATGCCGACACCATGCTGGCCTACCTGAAAGGCCGCTAAGCCGTATCACGCCTCAAAAAACGCCCAACCAAGAACCCGCAACACCAGGTTGCGGGTTTTCTTTTCGCCAGACAAACGCCGCCAACAAACTGATGCAGCTTAACTTACCGATAAGGCCAGGGGATTGGCTACGTTCAGAAACAAAACCAAGGCATCACAATAGGCGACACAAGTCTCTGCAAAAAAATTCTAAAAAAGTATTGACGCCGCGTGAGTGCTCCCCTAAAATGCGCTCTTGTTGCTGAGGCGAACAGCCTTCAGCACACGATATTCCGGTGTAGCTCAGTTGGTAGAGCAGGTGGCTGTTAACCACCTTGTCCGCGGTTCGAGTCCGTGCACCGGAGCCAACATGAAGGCCGCGACCGAAAGGTTTGCGGCCTTCTCCCATTTCTGGCAACATCTTCCAAGCCAGGACACCCACTTTTTTTGATCACCGCCGCCAAGCCAGCGCCAAGCCAGGACACCCACTTTTTTTGATCACCGCCGCCAAGCGCCAAGCCCGTCCGACCCTCAGGCCAGGACACCCAGCGCCAAGCCAGGACACCCACTTTTTTTGATCACCGCCGCCAAGCCAGCGCCAAGCCAGGACACCCACTTTTTTTGATCACCGCCGCCAAGCGCCAAGCCCGTCCGACCCTCAGGCCAGGACACCCACTTTTTTGATCACCGCCGCCAAGCGCCAAGCCCGTCCGACCCTCAGGCCAGGACACCCACTTTTTTGATCACCGCCGCCAAGCGCCAAGCCCGTCCGCCAGCTAGGCCAGCAAGCCCGTCAGGCCAGGACACCCACTTTTTTTGATCACAGCCGCCACACCTTATTTTCAATCAGAATGGCGCCGCCCAATGACTTCATCCTGATATTCAGGCGTAAAAATGGTGCTTTCATTCCCAACATTTTGAAAAAGTCCAGATCAACACAAAGGAATTCCAGCAGCCCTAAACCCTTCCATTTTCTTTAAGTTTTGGTATTTGGCAGGGATCCCCCTATCACCACATTGCTCCCTTATTCCAAAAACGCAGTTTTGCCAAAGCGAACACCACAAACCCATTTTTGGCCCATTCTTGCCGCCGCTTCTTTCATATGGGTTTCAGTTCCAGCTACGACAGAAAAGAGCTTTCCAAAACATGCGGCACTATCGAGCCATCGACTCGGATTAACCGACAACCGTGTCAAAATGGGCGGCAAATGGCCAGGGATCACACCGGGCTTATCAGAAACAATTTCTCGACCAGTCCAATCCAAAATTTCAAGATAACTCGATAGATCAATCGAGAGAACACCTCGCCGGTTTGGCTGATCACGAAGCGGACAAAGCCAATCCTCGGAACCTGTTTGGTCACTGAAATTATTCAATCCCAAGTCCCGCTTTCGTCTATTTTCTCGATCATCGCCCTTCCTTGCCTGTTGTTTCCGAATACGTTCTTCGGCCGAAGTGAAGAAACTAGTCTCAGGCGTTTTTGCAAGGTTTGCGCGAATCGGATTAAGGTCAACATAAACCAAACATGCCAAGACAGCAGCGTCATCGAGAAGTGCCGTGCACTTAAAGCGCGCTTCCCAAAAGCGGCCAGTACAGCCATCCTCTTTGTTCGCTTTGCGTGCAATGTACTCCTTTAGACACTTCATAAACCAAGATATAGACGCTAAACGCCGACGCAATTCAGCAATCCGCCGCTCATCCTCAAGCAGTTGACGTATTTCCTTTTCAGAAGGTTCAAGCGGTAATCCATTAGCATCGCGACGCTTGGGATAAAGCAAAAGCCAGCGGTAGGCGACATCACGCGCCGAAGCTGCTTGCGACAAATCGGGTCGGTTTCTCAGAAGCAGGTGCACATGATTATCCATCACCGCATACCCACCAACATCAATCCAATAAATTTTCGCTAAAAACTTCAGCCGGTTAAGCAACCAAACTTTTCGATAATCATAGTTATTTCCAGTACGTGAATCCTCGCCATGCAAAAAAGCACGGCGCACACATCGCGAAACGCAATGATAAAAACCTTCGCGCTGATCGTCGAATACCAGAGAACGGGGGCGTGTCATGAGTGACCTCCAAATTTTTCGGATGAGGACACCTGGAAACTTAATGCCCCGTCTCGACAGCCCTTGTCATCGCCTTGCTTTTTTTACAATTTTTAAAAAAAATCTTATACATGTTGCCTTCGATACTCTCTCCAAGCCACTCGAATCAAGCTAGTTGCGTTTTTTTAGCACTAATATAACCACCTCATTTAAAAGCACGCCCCAGGAACTTAAACGGATCCGACAGAAAAAAGCGGCACCTTTTCCGGCACGGAGAAATCAAAAAGAGACCGAGCAACAATTTTCAATATCACGCGACAACCACCTTGACGACCAACGTGGCTCTGCTGCTCATGGCTGCAAATGGTGGGTGTCCTGGCTCTGCTATGGCTGCAAATAGTGGGTGTCCTGGCTCTGCTACGGCACGGAAAAATCAGAAAGAGACCGCATAACAATTTTGAATTTTCAACATCAAGCGACAACCACCTTGACGACCAACGCTTCTCTCATGGCTGCAAATAGTGGGTGTCCTGGCTCTACTCTGGCTCTACTTCCTCATGGCTGCAAATCGTGGGTGTCCTGGCTCTGCTCTCCTCCCCAAGCCACTCGAATCAAGCTAGTTGCGTTTTTTAGCACTAATAAAACAACCTCATTTAAAAGCACGCCCCAGGCACTTAAACGGGGCCGACAAAAAAAGCGGCACCTTTTCCGGCACGGAGAAATCAGAAAGAGACCGCGCAACAATTTTCAATATCACGCGACAACCACCTTGACGACCAACGTGGCTCTGCTGCTCATGGCTGCAAATGGTGGGTGTCCTGGCTCTGCTGCCTCCTGGCTCTGATGCTGATGCCTGCCTGCAAATAGTGGGTGTCCTGGCTCCGCCTTCCCTGGCTCTAGTGGGTGTCCTGGCTCTACTTCGCTGCTGCTATGTTGCGTGGGCTCACTTCGCAAATAGTGGGTGTCCTGGCTCTATGCGTGTCCTGGCTTTCGCTACGCTGGCTTATGCAAAATTGTGCGTGTCCTGGCTTTCCGTTCTGGCTTTCCGTTCTTCGCTGGCTTTGCGTGCCGGCTTTCCGCTTGAGCCAGAATTGTGCGTGTCCTGGCTTTCGCTCGTGTCCTGGCTTTCGCTCTCCTGGCTTTCGGAATGCGCCGACTTCGCTTGAGCCAGAATTGTGCGTGTCCTGGCTTTTGAGAATTGCTGGCTCTACTTTTTGAGAATTGCGTGTCCTGGCTTTTAGAATTGTGCGTGTCCTGGCTTTTGAGAATTGTGCGTGTGTTCGCTTTCGTGCGTGTGCTGGCTTTCGTGCGTGTGCTGGCTTTTGTGCGTGTCCTGGCTTTCCGCTGGCTTTCCGTGTCCTGGCTTTTAGAATTGTGCGTGTCCTGGCTTTTGCGTTTAGAATTGTGCGTGTCCTGGCTTTTGAGAATTGTGCGTGTGTTCGCTTTCGTGCGTGTCCTGGCTTTTGTGCGTGTCCTGGCTTTCGGAATGCGCCGGCTTTGAACGCCCGCTGTAACCACGCAGAAAAGCCGGCGAATCATGCCGGCAATGCTCCCATGAATGAATGGTGAGGGCGACGTTATTGCGACCATCGCCACCCCCACCACGGTGAGCGTTTCTGTTAATGCGCGTGTCTAATCACGCGGATAGGCGTCCAAGTAAAAGTCATCTCCCGAAAAAGACATTTGACTAACGGAGGAACCGTCACTTCTCTCAACCCGAATCGTGTAAAGCGTGGACCAAACCACCGCAGCGGAGTAAGGCTCAGGTCGAACCACGGTTTCAAGCGAACGCTCTTCGAAGGTGGTGTTGGTCGAAGATTGTGACCAACCCAACTCAGTTGTAATCGTGGTCGTCACTGAGGCGCCGAGAAGTGCTACACCGGCTGTCGCTTCAACCGAAATCCCGACGCTTTGTTGGAATTCGCTGGTGGCAGAAGCGGAAACGCCGGTTGTTACCTGTTCTGTGACGGCATCTTTGATTTGCCCCGTAGGGTTGGCAGCCCACAGCTCTTTGTGGAAACTGACCAAACGCTGCACGCGGTAAAATGGCGAGTGATCGACTTTCCACTGCGTGGAAAAGGTGTCGTCGGTAATACCGGTGAACGGAACCCAAACTTCCCGATCCAACTGGGGCGGGGTGTCATCAGCAGGCGGGTTGTAGCCATCGAGTCGCGGTGGGCTCGGCGGTTCTTCGTAAGCAACGTGTGGAAAAGGCAGATTCAAAACCCAAGCAATCTCGGAAAAAACGGGACGCTCATGAGAATCAACAGCGACAAAGGTATTGGGTGCGATCAAACCCGTTTCGGCATTCGCGAAATTGGGAGAAGGCGTTAACTGCCAGGCACTAAAATCGACCGGAACCCTCGTTCCTTTGTCGTCCCAAATCAGGTCGCCAATCGTGGCGGGGTAAACTAAATCGCGATTAACACACATCACGCTGTTCAGCGGCGGCCGATCATAACCCTCAACGAATACGTCACCCAAGGCCACAAAACCTTCGGGCGCGATCGGGCGCCAGCATGAGCCGTTTTTACTGGAGCCGGAATCCTTATCAAGCCAAATGCGCTGGAAATCGACGGGCTCAGCCAAGGCGTCACCGTTCAGGGAAGAATCCTTGACAACCAATGCGGCAACTTGTCCGTTGATGTCGTTACGGTTGGCACGCGCAACACTGCCCAAGGCATGAAAACCTTCAGGCGGCAGCGGGGTCCAAAAAGCACCGGCTTTGCCACGTCGGGTATTTTCCCAAGCGTTGCGAAATTCAGTTGTAAAAGAAAGGGTCAAATCGCCAAATTGTTTTGCCCGTTCAACTTCCTGCACGTACCAGGTCACATGATCATAAGGCGGGGACAAGGCATTGTAGTGGTCAACGTGAACCGTTTGATGACGGTGACGCATAAAAGAGCGTGGTCGACTCACGGATTCAAACGAATAGCCTTTGTCGTTGTGAAAACCAAAACGAGCAATGAAGGAAGCATCTTTCGCAAACTTTTCACTACCGTCGTCTTCGTGGAGGTGCACGTCCCGGTCGGTATGGTGAAGGTAGAGGTTGGGATAGTGACGCGACTGAAAGCTCAAACCCTTACCGGCCAGCCCTGGCACGATGACAAAACTAAAATCGTGGGTCAGTGCGTTGTTTGGGTCATAGGTCATAACGCGTGCACCCAGGCGGGTCGCACGAAGGAACATATCGCTGTAATCGAGCGACCTAAAGCGCAGTTCTTTACCAATGAGCCGGCGCGAAATGTCACGCGACAGGTCCGGTTCGTAGGACGGGTCATAGGGCTGAGCGAGTGATAGCGCTGAACAAAAGGTCAAAGCAAGGAAACACAGCCAGATACAATGAGTTGGCTTGGTTTTTTTCATAATGATCTCCTCAATGTGGCGGCCGACAACCTGGGCAACCCCAAAAACGTCGGCAAAAACAAGCAGGCCAAAGCGAGCATTCCCCCATTGCGAGGTAGCCGCCACCGGGCTGCTGAAAAACGACGCGTCATCACCAGCCGAAATGCCTCAAAAAAGTGAAAAAAGCGGCCCAAGCCAGGACACCCACTTCTTTTACTAAAGCGGCGAGATAAGGCGACCAGGTTCGCTAAGAATCTAGATCGAATAGGCTTAAAAAAACGAACCGGAGCCAGGCTCGGCGCCCCCCGTTGCCTGAAAAAAACCCTTTTGCAGGCGGTTGTCGTCCGATAGTTGGGCGTGCGCCACCAAGAATCGTTCCGCTCCGGCGATGCCCCGGTCGCCCTAAAGCGGAACAAAATGAGCGAGGAGAGGCGCGTGGTCGCCTCAGCGATGACGCGGGAATGCTTTAGCTGAGCACCAGCATCTCCAACAAGCTCCCTGGCGAAAGCTCACAATTCACACAACAGCATATTTTCCCAAACCCTCTTTACATCACCCCCCAAAAAACGCCCCACCGCAACATCGCTTAAACCCCACAATAAAAGAAGGATATCAAACCGCAAAAGAAAACAACAAAACACAACAGAAACACTCTTTTACCCAGCAAATAACCTTTAGTTCTTTAGAAATTAATCACTTTTTCACACCAGATACATCTTTCATCACCAAATTGCGGGAAATCACACTCCGCGAGCCCCCCTCTCATCTTCAACACGCACTCAAACTACTAATTTTATTCATTTTAACTGTATAAGAATCCGATTTCAGGTCGCACTAAGAGGAATCCTACTTGGCAAGAGTGGGCTCAAATGTTAAAGTTTGCCCGCTTCGAGACTTATTTTCGTCTCACGAGGTTTATACTTTTGAGTCTTTCCAATCTTTCGCCCACTCCATATCATTTTTTTCGCCTCTCTCTTTTCTACGCCAAGTCCCTTCTAACCCCAGATCCTCATTTCTCAACCTTCTCCGGCCGATTATTTGCCAGTATTCGGCGCCTTGAGCCGGTTTAGCTAACTGTATTCACACCCTACACAGCCTTACGCAAAAACGCTGACGTCGCCCCCCGGGTGCGTCGTTTTTCGTTGCGCGAATCGATAAAAATGAGCCTTGTGCGGTCCACGCTTTGGTTGCTCGCCAACCCAAGTGGATAGAACCGCGCCGCTAGGCCGCGCCTCGTTCATCGCAGGCGCTTTTGGTTCGCAGTGTTCGCTTTTTCCCGTTCCTCCCCTATGGACCCTATGAACCCAACTAAAGGAAGGTTTTCGTTCATGCTATCTCATCTTCGTATCTTTCTCGTAACTGCTATGTTAGCGGCGCTGCCGTTACTCGCGCAGCAAGGAGACGCCAACGGCGACGGTAAGCGCGATTTACAAGACGTCGCGCTCTTAAACGACATCATCCAAGGTAACGGTACCGCCGTCGGCGACGCCGATTGCAATGGTGACGGCGCCATTACGGTCGCCGACATTGTGTGCGTCATCGATGCCGTCAAAAACGGCGACGGTTATTTGCCAATTGATCCGGCAACACTTGCGACACCAAATGACCCGACCATTATCACGCCGTTTGCGGCGTCGGTAAGTTTCCTGTTCGCAGGGCCCAACCCGGTTCAAACCGGCGTGGCCGACGGCGCACTTGACGCCCGCTACCTGTCGGTTATGCGCGGCGTGGTGCGCGATGTGGCCGGTCAACCCTTACCCGGCGTGACCGTGCGCGTCCAAAGCAAGGAAGAGATTGGGAGCACGCGCTCGCGGGCCGACGGTGTGTTTGACCTTGCCGTCAATGCAGGCGATCTGCAGTCACTGCGCTTTGAAAAGCCAGGCTACATTCCGGTTTTTCGCAAGATCGACCCGCGCGCCAACGATTTCGCTTGGCTGGAAGACGTGGTGATGACGGCCTTCGATACGAAAGTCAGCCACATCGACCTGACCGGGAACCAGGTCCAGGTTGCCCGCGGCAGTGTGGTTGAAGACAGCGACGGCGCTCGCCAGGCCACGCTCCTGTTTGCGCCTGGCACCAAAGCCGAGATGGTTTTGCCGGACGGCAGCACGCGTGCACTGAGCAGCTTGTCGGTGCGTGCCACCGAATACACGGTTGGCCCCGACGGCCCCAAGGCGATGCCCGCCAACCTGCCACCGGCCAGTGCCTACACCTACTGCGTTGAGTTAAGCGTCGACGAAGCGGTTCAGCAGGACGCACAAACGGTCCGTTTCGACCGCGAAGTGGCATTCTACGTGGACAACTTCCTCAATCTGCCCACCGGCATTTTGGTACCGGTCGGCTATTTTGATCGCGATCGCCAAGCATGGATCGCGATGGACAACGGCCGCATTATCGAAGTCCTCGGCCGCGACGCCGACAGTGGTCTGGCCCAACTGGATGTGGACGGCAGCGGCAACCCGGCCGACAGCGCCGCCTTAAAAGACCTGAACATTACCGAAACCGAATTGGCGCAACTGGGCAAGCTTTACCCAACCGGCGCAACGGTTTGGCGCGCCATGACGGACCACTTCACACCGATGGACCTCAACTACGGCCAGTTGCTGCCGCCGGCAGCCGAACCGCCGCAGGAACCAGAGGAAGAGGAAGAAGAGGAAGAAGATCCGTGTGAAAAAAGCGGATCGATTATCGACGTTCACAACCAAAGCCTGGGTGAAGTACTGGGTATTTCCGGCACGCCCTATTCGCTTTACTACAAAAGCACGCGTGTCCCCGGTCATCGCCTCTCACGCCAACTCGACTTGCGCCTGACGGGCAATAAACTGCCGGACTCGGTCAAACGCGTGTTGCTGGAAGTCCATGTCGCCGGTCAGAAATACGAACGCAGCTTCAGCGCGCAACGCAACCTGCGTCATCGCTACACCTGGAACGGCAAAGACGGCTACGGGCGCACGGTCCAAGGGAAAGCGACGGCAACGATCAAAATCGGTTACGTCTACGACAGCTTGCTGCAGCTTCCCGCCGAAACGCCGCGTTCCTTCGGCCTGTTCGGCAGCGGCAACCCGGTTTCAGCCGATGCGGGCCGCAACGAAATCACCCTTTGGCAAGAACAAACCCGTTACGTGGGCACCTGGGACGCACGCGCCTTGGGCTTGGGCGGCTGGTCGATCAACGAACACCACGTTTACGATCCCACCTCGCGCACACTGTACATGGGTGACGGCACGATTCGCACGGCGGCAAGCGTCGGCCGTGTGATTGAAACGGTAGCGGGCAACGGCAGCAAAGGTTTTAGCGGCGACGGCGGCCAAGCGACGAATGCGCAACTGGCCAACCCACAAGACGTGGAAGTCGACAATCGCGGCAACCTGTACGTAACCGACATGGAAAACAACCGCGTTCGCAAAATCAGCGCGGACGGCAAGATCAGCACGCTGGCGGGCTCAGGCACGGCGCCGGGCAACACAGGCACGCGTGATCTGCCAGGCAGCCAAGTGCAGTTGAACCTGCCTTGGACGAGCAAATGGGATGATCGCGGCGGCCTGTTCATTGCCGACACCCACAACAACTTGGTCCGCAAATACGAAAACGGCATGGTTGGCTGGACGGCCGGTCTCAACAGCGACAAGGGTTCGGGCATGCGCGCACTTGACGCCAAAAGCCTGGTTTACTCAACCCAAGCCAAACTGAACCGTCCAGCCGGTTTCGCGGTCGACAGCGAAGGGAACCTCTTCTTCGCGGACAAGTTCAACCACCAGGTTTATCGCGTTGATCGCGAAGGCGTGATCACGGTGGTCGCGGGTAACCCCGACCCGGACGGCGACGGTGTCAACGAAGGCGGTTACGGCGGCGACAACGGTCCGGCGACGGAAGCGCGCCTGAACCTGCCAACCTGTGTCGAAGTGGATCGTCAGGGCAACCTGTACATCGCCGATTTGGCCAACAACCGCATTCGCAAAATCGACCGCACGGGTCGCATTACGACGATCGCCGGTACCGGCGTGCGCGGTTACGCGGGCGATAACGGTCCGGCCGTCGACGCCCAATTAGCGGGCCCGGTCGTGGTGCGTGTGGGACGCAGCGGCAGCATCTTCTTCGCCGACGCGTGGAACGAAAAAATCCGCAAAATCACGCCGGACGGCATCATCACCACGATTGGTGGCTATTCCGGCGGCGCGCTGGACGGCAGCGACGGCTCGGCGGCAACCAGCACCCGACTGGGCGGCATTAACGGCTTTGGTTTGGACGAACACGAAAACGTTTACGTGGCCTGTTCCGACCAGAACCGCATCCGTAAAATCGGCGCGCCCGATCCGATCTTCGGCCCGGATGAAATCATCGTGCCCGCCGGCGACGGCGAAAGCTACTATGTTTTCGACCTTTCGGGTCGCCACCTGCGCACCCACGACGCGATGACCAACGCGGCGATGGTCCGCTTCGGCTACGGCCCGAACGGCACCTTGACCACGATCACGGATGTGGACAACCAGGAAACGCGTTTCGACTACGACAGCGTCGCCAACGGCATTGTCATCACCGGTTCTTACGGCCAACAAACCACGCTGATGCTCGACGATAACGGCTTCCTGGGCTCGTTTTTGAACCCGGCCGGCAAAGCGGTCAGCCTGACCTACTACACCGACAGCCGCCTCGGCCTGCTCAACACCTTCACCGATTACAACCGCAACACCTGGACCTTTACCTACGACGACCTGGGTCGCCTGACCCGTGACACGGATCCAGAAGGTGGCTTCCAAGCTCTGGACCGGGTGGAACGAAGCAACGGTTACACGGTGACCGTGACCACGGCCGAAGGTTTGATCACCGATTACCACATGGAAGTCAAAACCGACGGCACCACACGACGTTGGGTCGACGGTATGGACTGCGACTGTCCGCAGGTAGAAGTGACCAGTGATCCAGACGGCACAACCACAATCCGCCAACGGGAAGGAACGGTCATCACCAAAACCTCGCGTTCCAGTGCGCGCTGGGGTCGTTTGGTGACGGTCCCCTACCAAACACGCGTGACCACGCCCTCGGGCAACCAAGTCAATGTCCAGGTCGAGGAAGCGGTTACCTTCGCTGATCCGGTCAACCGAACGTCGCTGCAGACGCACGCCTACAATATCGACGTCAACGGCAAGAAAAACACGATCACGTACGACCACGATGCCATGAAGGTGACCAGCGTCGATGCCAAAAACTTGGCAAGCACCACCTTCTTCAACGACGTCAATGCCGTCTCTCGTGTTGAACGACCCGGTCTGGCAGCGATTGACTACGAATACCGTCCGGACGGTCAAGTCGTCAAAATCACACAAGACACACGGGTGATTGAGTTTGGGTACGACGATAACGGTTATGTCAATCGGGTAACCGATCCACTCAAACGCACGACTTTATACCGAAACGACATCCTCGGCCGTCTGCAAGAAACGACCTTGGCCGACAGCAAACTCGTCTCGTTCGGGTACGACGACAACGGCAACGTGACCCGCATTGATCCGCCTGGCAGCGACGCCTTTGTGTACGGCTACGATAAAGCCAACATGCGCGATTCGGTAACCTCACCGGATCAAGAAGGCGCGGTCACCCACCACTTCGACAAAGACCTCAACCCCACCCAAATTGTGTACCCCGACAACCGCATTCTCAACACGGTTTACGACGACTACGGTCGTCTGGACCGCGTCGAAGCGGACGGTTTCATTTCGACGGCTCACTACGACGAAACCACCGGTCTGCTGGATCACATGAGCAACAGTCACGGTCCGGAAGTGGCCTTGGCTTACGACGGCAACTTGCCCACGAAGGTCACGTGGACGGGTGAAATCGCCGGATCGGTAACGGTGGACTACAACGACGACTTCGCGCTTGAAAGCATCCAAGTCAACGACACAGCCCTGATTCGCAGAACCTACAACCCAATCGGTGAACTGACGAAATCCGGCGCCATGGACCTGAATTATGCAGCGGAAACAGGTTTCTTAAATGGAACGACGCTGGGCCAAGTCACCACGGAATTGGATTTCAACCAATACGGTGAACCCAACCTATACGATGTCAAAATCGCGGGTCAATCGCAGTTTAAGTTCGACGCTCAGTACGATGCGCTAGGCCGCTTGGAAACCTTAACTGAAACACGTGACGGCGTCAGCCAAGTTTACGGCTACCGGTACGACCACCGTGGTCAGTTGACCCAAGTGCTGCGTGACGACGTCATTATCGAGTCATACGACTACGACGATTTCGGCAACCGCACCGATGAACTGAACGCGGTCGGTATTGCGGTGTACGACACGCGCGGACGGTTGAGCGCGCACGGCGATTGGGATTACACCTTCGGGCCCAACGGCGACCTGCAACGCAAAAGGAACCGCGTCAGCGGCGATGAGGTGGTTTACACCTACGACCTGCTCGGCAACCTACGCAGTGCAACCCTGGCCGACAACACCCAAATCGACTACGTTATCGACGCGGCGAACCGTCGTGTCGGGAAAAAGGTCAACGGGACCTTAGTTCAAGGGTTCCTTTACAAAGACAACCTCAATCCCGTCGCCGAACTCAACGGCGAAGGGGCGATTGTCAGCCAATTCGTTTACAGCACCAAAGGCAATGTGCCCGACTACATGCTGCGTGACGGTAAAACCTATCGCATCATCTCTGATTTTCGCGGTAGCCCTCGGATGGTGATCGACACCGCCACGGGTGATGTGGTTCAGGAAATCGGTTACGACGCCTGGGGCCGTGTCCTGGCCGACTCCAATCCCGGCTTCCAGCCGTTTGGATTTGCCGGCGGCCTGCATGACCACCACACGGGTTTCCTGCGCTTCGGCGCGCGTGACTACGATCCCCAGGTTGGTCGTTGGACCGATGTCGATCCGCTCGGCAGCGAAGGCGGCCTCAACCGCTATCGCTACGGCAACAACGACCCCGTCAACTTTATCGACCCCGACGGCAACCTGCCGATCCTGGTTGTTTGGGCCATCAAAGCCGCCGCCGACGCGATTATGGACGTACTCCAACAGATGATGGAGAACGGCGGTAGCTGGGAATGTGTCGACTGGAACCAAGTTGCCATTTCGGCCGGCTTAGGCCTTTTAGGCCCAGGTCTCTCGAAACTCGCCAAAATGAAGTGGTTTAAAGATCTCTTCAAAAAAGCCCAAAAGGGCTGTTTTGTGGCCGGCACCTTGGTCGCCACCGCCAATGGTTTGATCCCGATTGAGGACGTCGCGATTGGCGATCAAGTCTGGAGTTACGTGGAACGCAACGGTGACGTGGAGCTGCGCCAGGTAACCGCGCTCAGTGAACGCGAGGCCGAACGCCTGGTCGACTTAACCATCGGCGGCGAGCTGATTCAAGCAACGGAAGAACACCCGTTTTACGTGGTTGGCCACGGCTGGAAAGGCGCCATCCACCTGCAACTCGGCGACCGCATCATCACCCAGTCGGGTGAAACCGCGCCGGTCGAAGCGAAATGGGTGCGTTTGACCGACACCATGGTCTACAACTTCACCGTCGCCGGCAACCACAACTACTTCGTTACGCCCGACCGCATCCTGGTCCACAACGCGGACGACTGTCGAAAGACGTTCAAAAAGTCCAAGAAGGGTTCGGGCAAAGATAAATCCACCGATGCACCTTCATGGGTCAAAAACCACCCGGAAGGTCGCCCCTACGAAGGTGAATCGGGTACCGATTTCGCCAAACGCATGATGAACGAACAGTACGGCGAAGGCAATTGGTCGCGTAAGGGCGACATGGCCAAACAGTACAGTGAAATCAAGAAATACGGCGACCGCGCTTTTGAATAAGGAGGGTTCCATGAGCGAAAAGCAACCAGCCGATATGCAAATCTGGCGCCTCGCCTATTTGGCGCCGGCACCGGATGGGGACCTGGCCAAGTGGTACCTTCTGATCAACGAGGGCCCGCAAGAGCAAATCCTGAAAGTGGACGAACGGATCCTGGTCTTCAAGGATCCCGATGCCGCTGAACAGATCATCACGCGCTACGGTGCGCACCTGCCCGCCGACGAGCAAGACCTGGAAGAACCCTTCTTTCGCGGTCACGTGGCCCAAAGCCTCTACCTGCTCACCTCGGGCGAAATTGACGAAACGCGATTGATCATCGATACCGCCAACCTATTGCTCGACTTGATCGCGGCCACCGGCCGCACCGCGCCGGAGCACCATCGACAGCGTTTGAAGGCGTTGGCCGATTACTTCACCTTCGCCTCGGATCCCGCCGGCTTTTTCCGCGAATCCGGCATCAGCAGCGACGACATCGTCGAAAGCTTGCTGTGGGCGACCGGCCTGGTGGTGCTGCACTTAACCGAGGTGCAGCCATGAGCAAAACGGCAACCGTCAACGACCATCCCAACAGCACCAACTGCAGGAGAACCTTCGTGACATCTCACTTGCGCTTATGGGGCGCGACCCTGATTTTCGTCCTTTTCTCGGCCATGACTCTGGCCGGCACGCCGCCGGAAGCCGACGCCGGCCAAACCCGTATGGTTCGCATGGGCGACATGTGGGTACGCGTGCGCGCGGCCGAAGCGCGGCCTGGCAAAACAAGCGCTAAACGCGCCGACGACGACATCATCATTACGCCATGGGCCAACGGTATCGTTTATTACCGTTACGCCGACGACGTTAACGGCGTGCAAATGGAAATCTTCGACGAAGCCGTGCAGGCTTGGGACGCACTGGACAACGTAACCGTCGTGCGTGTGACCGCCGACGACCCACAGCCCACCAACTATATTGAAGTGCGCAACAGCCTGAGCGGCAACAACTCCGCGCTCGGTATGGTCGGCGGCAAGCAGATCCTCAACCTGCAGACCTGGGAACCCTCGGTCATTCTGCACGAGCTTGGCCACGCGTTGGGTTTGTTGCACGAGCAGCAACGCGGCGACCGCGACACCTATGTCACGGTCACGCTGAACAATGTCAAACCCGACAAACGCGGCAACTACACGTTGATCGACGGCTTCCAGCAATACGGCGACTACGATTTCGCCTCGATCATGCACTACCACAGCCACGCCTTCTCCAAAAACGGGCTGCCGGTAATGGAACCAACCGCCGCCTACGCCGACCAGGCCGACATCATGGGTCGCCTGGACACGCTTTCGGCGCAGGACATCGCCGAAATTGAGCAACGGTATCAAGGCCTGAGCACACCGATCAGCATCGCCGACGCGCAGTTGCGCGCGGCCCTGCTCGAGTTGGTCGACTACGACCGCAACGGCGTGTTGACCAACTCGGAAGCGCGTTCGCTGACCGGCATTCTCAGCCTGAAAGAAAAGGAGATCAACGACTTGAGCGGTATCGAGGCCTTCACCTCGATAACGGGTTTGGATATGCAGGGCAACCAGCTCAGCAGCCTGCCCGACCTGTCCGCCTTAACCCGACTCTCCTACCTCAACCTCAACAGCAACCAATTCACGAGCATGCCCAACCCGGCCGCCGGCCTTCCTTTGGATGTGTTGTTCATCGAACACAACCCATTAAACGACGACGCTTGCACGCAAATCGAAGTTTTGCGTCAACGCGGCTTAAAAGTGTTGCGCTTCAATCCACGCGCCGATGCAAGCCGCTTGGATTGTGCCAACGCCGTGCCCGAGTTGCGTGAAATCCAAGTGCCGGACAACCTGGTTGCCGGCGTCGCGGGCGCCTTCGCCTTGGACCTCAGCGACGGCGATAACGACCGTTTATTCGTTCACTGGGACTTCGGCGACGGCGGTAAACCCGTCGGCGGCCGGCAAGTGCGCCACACTTACAACGCCGAAGGCACCTACCAAATCCGCGTACGTGTCGCCGACCGTTTCGGCGGTTTAACCGAGCAAACGCGCCAGGTCAGCGTGGCCGCCGCCTTAACCCAACCCTATGTGGTTCTGGGTAAAGCGGTTGGCCGCCCCGGCGACATGGTGTCGCTGCCGTTATTTTTCGGCCACATGCAAGAGGCCGTAGCACTGCAGTGTGACCTCGTCTTCGACGGTGCGCTACTGACGAGCGAGCAGGTTTTGGCCGAAACCGGCCTGGCCCCGCACGAATTCCACCTGGGTTTTCCCGAACCGGGTCGCGCCCGATTGACCGTGTTTGACGTGGCCGACAACGACGCCTTGCAACAGGGCCGGTTGGTGCACGTGCCGCTGCGCGTCGCCGCTGCGGCCGTCCCGGGATTCGTCTCGGTTCGCCTGGAAAACGTATTTGTGGTTTCGGCCGCCGCCGCCCACGTCACCGTCGGTGATTTGGTGCCAGGCGTGGTTCAAGTCGTTCGTGCCGTAAACCGCGTACCGCGTATTTTCGACTACAACATCGATCTTCCCAGCTCGTATCGTGCTTTCGAAGCCAACATCGCCGCCTACGATTTGGACGGCGACAACTTCCTGTTCGAGGTGGTTGACCAGGGAACGCTCGGTGTCGCCGAAATTGATCCCTTAACCGGCGACATGCGTTACACGCCCAACCCGGGTTCGTCCGGCACCGATGTGGTCACCTACCGCGTGTTCGACGGCTTGGCGTATTCGCGTTTGGCCACCTACGACATTAACCTGGAACGCGGCAGCGCGCCGCCCGTCATTGACGCACTCAACGTTCCCGACCAAGGTTATGTGGGCGTGGCCATCCCCTTCTCCGCTACGTTTAGCGATCCCGAAGGCGACGACCTGCACATTCTGTGGGATTTCGGCAACGAGTCCGGCAGCAATGACGCCGCCCCCAACGCGCTTTACAGCGAAGCCGGCACCTACACCGTTTCGCTGGAGATCTTCGACGGCAGTAGTAAGGTTCGCCGCGAAACGCAAATCGAAATCCTCGCCAACGGCGCACCGGAATTTGTCAACCTGTCGATTCCTACCCAAGGCCGCATGTTCAGTGATGTGACCTTTACCTCCTTGGTCAGCGACCCCGACGGCGACCCCGTCACCGTCACCTGGGAACTGGGCGACGGCGTGGTCATGGAAGGCGAAAACGTCAGCCATGCCTACCAAACCGCCGGCACGCGCAACATCACCGTCACCGCCCGCGACGACAAAGGCGCGGAAACGGTACGCCTTGGCAACGTCAGTATCGTCAGCACCTTGCCGCCGGAAATCTACAGCATTCACGTACCGCCCAACGGCAGTGTGGGTCAACCCGTCACCTTCTGGGTCGGCGCCGGTGACTACAACCACAACATCAACCAATTTCGTTGGACCTTTGGCGACGGCAGCGGTGCCTCCGGTTACCGCGTCAGCCATACCTACACCAGTGCCGGCAGCTACCCAATCACCTTGCGTGTGGTCGATAGCAGCAACTTAACCACCCGTTACGACGGCTCGATTGAAATTGGCGACAACGCCACGCCAGTCATCCACTTCGTCAACGGTCCCGATAGCTTGGCCCAAAACGACAACGGCGCGTTCAGCGTTGTGGCCGAAGATCCCGACGGTGACAGCCTAACCGTTACCTGGGACATGGGCGACGGCACCACCCTCACCGGCGCATCAGTGGCGCACAGCTACAGCGCCGTCGGTGAAAAAACCGTGACCGTCACCGCCCGCGACGCGCAAGGGGCGAGCACCCAAGCGGTCAAAATGGTGCTCGTCGACGACAACAACGCACCTGACATTCAGGACGTGCAGTTAGCGGCGCTACGCTCGCAAAACTACCGCTTCGATTTCGCCGTCAGCGCGCAAGACGTTGACGGTGACGACCTCAGCTACCACTGGGACTTCGGTAACGGTGAAACCGCCGACAGCGCAAGCGGCAGCATCCTGGCCCGTGATCTCGGCATCTACCGTGTCGTGGTCACGGTCACCGACAGCCGCGGCGCCGCCACCCAACACGGCCAATGGCTGGAAATTGTCGACAACGACAGTCCGAGTTACGCCTGGACCGCGATCCCCGACAAAGCCAAGGCCGGCTTGGAAACCCATTTCCTCGCCCAAGCCAAGGATAACGAAGGCGACGATGTGACCTACCGTTGGACCATCGCCGGTCAAACCGTCGAAGGTCGCGCCGCCGCCTTTACCTTCGCCGAAGACGGTCGCCAAACGATCAAACTGCACCTGGAAGACGAACGCGGTGCGACCAGGGAACGCAACTTCTCGGTACAAGTCGGCGATGAAGCCGCCCCGGCGTTGCGCAACCTGACCTTACCCGCCACCGCGATCATCAACCGCACCACCCACTTCGAAGTGGACGCAATCGATCCCGACGGCGGCGCGCTGAGCCAAACCTGGACCTTCGGTTCCGATCAAGTCAGCGATCAAACCGCTTTCGACCACACCTTCACCAGCTACGGCAGCGTGAACGTGACCCTGGTCGTCAGTGACGACGCCGGCAACCAAACCCGTGTCAACGCCTACGGCGGTGTCGACGTGCACTTTGAACCCGTTATCGAACGCTTTGAAGTACCCACCCAAGTCAAAGCCGGCGAAGTTTTCGACGCCCAAAGTACCGCCGACGACCCGGCCAACGACCGTCTCGACTACGCCTGGGACTTCGGCGACGGCTCACCCATCGTCACCCAACAATCAACCCAGCACACCTACGCCGAAGCAGGCCAATACCTGGTTCGCCTGACCGTGACCGACCACCGTGGCGCAAGTGTTTTTCGTGAACAAGAAGTAACCGTTTACGACAACCTGCCGCCGCAAATCACGACACTGAACGTCCCCAGCGAAGGGCGCGTCGATGTGGCGCTGGCCGTATCGGCCGCGATTGTCGACGTTGAAGACGACGCCTTCACCACTGCTTGGGATTTCGGCGACGGCTCACCCGAGGTGACCGGCAATCCCGCCGAACACGCTTACGCTGCACCCGGCGTCTACACCGTCACCCTGACCGTGACCGACGCACGTGGCGCGGTTAACCAACAAAGTGCCGATGTGGAAATCTTCGAGTATCCCGTCATTGAGAATCTGGACGTACCGATCATCGTGGTTCGCGACCAAGACGTGGCCATGTCCGTCGATGCCTACAACCCCAGTGGCGGCGCGCTCGACTACACCTGGAACTTCGGCGACGGCTCGGACGAAGTCACCGGCAGTGACAGCGTCACCCACCGCTTCACGCAACTGGGCTTGCGCATCCCCGTGAAAGTCACGGTTTCCAACGGGGTTCGCAGCAGCGACGCTACCGTGTACGTAGCCGTGCTCGGTCCCGACACCGAAGCCGTCGCGTTCACCAGTAGCGGCTTTAAAGACGCCATGGTGGCCGAATACGACGGCAACGGCGACGGTGAAATCAGCTACGGCGAAGCAGCGGCAGTCGACGGCGACGTGTACCTGCGCACTATCTCCGGCAGCGACATCGATCTCGGCGGCCTAGAGGCCTTCATCAACATCACCGGTTTCGCCGCACCTTACGGCCGTGTGAAAACCGTGCCGCACCTGAGTCACTTGGTGCACTTGACCGACATTGACCTCAAGAGCAACACCGTGCGCACGCTGCGCTCCTTGCCGGTCAACCTAACCAAACTCAACCTGGAACGCAACGACCTCTACGGCTTGCCGCTCCTGCCGTCAACCTTGACTTGGCTAGACTGCAGTAACAACAACATTCGCAGTGGTTTCGGTCGCGGCCGTGCCCCCGCAAGCCTGGTTTATTTGGCCTGTTCCTCGAACTCCGATAATCGCAGCAGCACACGCTTCAACTTGCTGCTCAAAGAGGCAACCGGGCTGCGTACCCTGATCGCCAAAACCAACCACATTGATATGCGTTACTTCGAGCTGCCCGACGGCTTGGAGAACTTGACCATCACCCACACCGCCACGATTGAAAACGTGACCGGTTTGCCGGACAGCATCGTCAATCTGGACTTGGGCTACAACCCCGAGATCACCACCATCGACCGCCTGCCCGCCAACTTGGAAGTCTTCGATTTTGGTGGTTACAACATTAACTTCTCCACCTATAAACTGGCCGCCATCGGCGACCTCAGCCATCTGAGCAAGCTGCGGGAACTGGAGCTGCCCAACATGAAGCTGACCACCCTAAGCGGTTTGAGCGGCATGACCGCCCTGACCAAATTGGATGTGTCCGGCAACGAAATCACCGGCGTCCTCGAGGATATCGACGGTCTTCACGCCCTGACCCACCTCGATCTCGGCGGCAACCAGCTCACCGAAATCGGTACCATCCCCGCCGCGCTTGACACGCTGATCCTCAGCCAAAACCAGTTGACCGATCTACCTGATCTCACTGAGCTGAACGAGGTGCGCATCCTCGCGGTGGCCGGCAACCAACTCACCGAGGTGGCCGATCTCTCCGATAAAACCAGCTTGGTTCAACTCAACCTGGCCGACAACCAGTTAACCGAAGTGCCCGCGCTACCGCGCACCGGCACACTGGTGAACCTGGATGTCCACGGCAACCAACTGACCGCCCTGCCGACCATGAACGGCTTAAGCGGCCTGACCACGTTGAACGCAGCCGAAAACCAGTTAACGGTGCTGCCCGACCTGACGCCGTTGACCCCGCTGATCACCTTGACGCTTACCGACAACCAACTGAGCGATTTCCCCGACTTGAGCGGGTTCGCCGCGCTACGCACCGTGGAATTCGCCGGTAACCTGTTGGGTCCCGACGATTGTGCCGCGATTAGCGCCGCCCAAGGTGTCGCGCAAAACCGCGTCGTCGTCAACCCACTCAAGGACGGCAGCGACCTCGAGTGTCCCAACACCGCGCCGCAAATCATCAGCTTGAACGTACCCGCCACCGGCAGCTACGAAAGCCGTGTGACCATGTCGGCCACCGTGGAAGACACCGAAAACGACCGTGTCACCCTGTACTGGGATTTCGGCAACGGCCAAACCGGTCAGGCTTACAGCTACGAAGATGTCGACGTCACGTACGCGAGCACCGGCACTTATACCGTATCGGTTCGCGCCGTCGACGCCCGTGGCCTGGAAAGCGAAGCCGAAACCCAAATCGTGATTGGCAGTAAAGCGCCGCGCGTCACCCGCTACGGCATTCCGTCACAGGTATTTGCCAACACCAACACGCCGTTCTCTATTGAAGGCGAAGACCCCGAAGGCGATCCAATTACCTTCACCTGGGACTTCGGCGACGGCAGTGCCACCGTGGTCGGCGCCAATGTCAACCACACCTACACTGAAACGGGCAACGTCACCGTGACCGTCACCCTCGACGACGGCTTGGGCGGCATCGCCACCTTCAGTCGCGACGTGGAAGTCAGAGCGCAAAACCGTTACCCGGACATCGAAAGTGTGTCGGTTCCTTCAACCGCCACGATGGGTTCCCCGGTCGCCTTCTCGGCCGAGGCAAGCGATCCCGACGGCGACGACATCACCTTTAACTGGGAGTTCGGCGACGGCGAAACCGCAACCGGTAACCCCGTCAACCACAGCTACAACGAAGCCGGCGATTATACCGTTCGTTTGGTCGTTCGCGACAGCTATGGCTACGGCCGCAGCACCAGCCGCACCATTCGCGTCAGCGCCGCCAACGCCGATCCGGTCATCCAGTCGGCCACCGTACCCACCACCGCCGACGTCGACGAGACGCTCACCATGAGCGTGTCGGTCAGCGATCCCGATGGTGATCCCCTCACCATCACCTGGACGCTCGGCGACGGCAACCAACAACAGGGCTCGAGCATTCAGCACAGCTACAACGCCGAAGGCTCGTACATCGTCACCATCACCGTCACCGACGGTCGCGGCGGCGAAGCCACCACCGTTCGCAACGTCAACGTCAGCGAACCGGATAACCGCAAACCGGAAATCACCGCACTCACCGTGCCGACTACCGGCAACGCGGGCGAGGCCGTCGCGTTCTCCGTGACCGCCACCGATCCCGACGGCGATGCACTCACCTACAGTTGGGACTTCGGCGACGGCAGTGCCACCGTGGCTTCGGCCGCGGTCAGCCACACCTTCACCGAGGCCGGCGACTTCACCGTCAACGTCACCGTTGCCGATGATCGCGGCGCCCAAGTCATCGCCGGCGGCGTCATCCGCATCCAATCCGAAACGCCGGTCACCGACCTGACCGTTCCGGTTACCGTCAATGGTCTGACGGCCGCAAGTGACGGCGCGTTGCTTTTCCGCCTCGAAGCCGACGAGAACCTGAGCCGTCTTGTGTTCCAACTCGCCGGCGGCACCGGCAACGCCGACCTCTACCTACTGGAAGGGGCCGTCCCCGCCTTGGACAACTACGACTTCATCGCCGACGGCGGTGATAACAACGAAACCATCGACGTGCCCGCACCAGCCGGCAAAACCTGGTACCTGATGGTCCATGCCGCCGACGCCTTCAGCGACGCCGTCCTGACCGTCGACGGCGACCTTGAAAACCAGGCGCCGACGATTGATTCCGTCTCGTTGCCCACCGGTGGCAGCGTCGGCCAAACCCTCAACTTCAGCGTGACCGCCGACGATGCCGACGGTGACGACCTGCAAATCACCTGGACCTTCGGCGACGGTTCGCAAGCAAGCGGCGCCGACGTGACCCACGCCTACGACGCCGCCGGTACCTTCGACGTGCAAGTCAGCGTCAACGATGGTCGCGGCGGTCAAGTGAACAGCCAAGGCCAAGTCACCATCCAGGCCGCACAGGGCAACCAGGCACCGCAAATCAGTGGTGTCGATTATCCTGGCAGCGCCGAAAGTGGTGATCCGGTTACCTTTACCGCCAACGCCACCGATCCCAACGGTGATCCCCTCACCTATTCCTGGACCTTCGGCGACGGCTCCAGTGCCGACGGGCGTTCCGTCACCCACACCTACGCCGCCGGCGGCGTGTTTAACGTCCAGGTACGCGTCAGCGACGGGCGTGGCGGCACGGCCACCGGCAACCTGCAAATCCAAATCATCCACGTCCCCATCCTCGGCATCGGCGACAGCGTCACCGATCTGAGTGGTGACAGTGGTGCTTATCTGCGTCACAAAATTGTCGCAAGTGCCGACGTGACCGAACTGGTCGTCACCAGCTCGGGCGGCAGCGGCGACATGGCATTGTTCGTGCGCGCCGGTGCTTGGCCGCAAGGCAGCGACTATGACTTCGTTTCCTGGCAAGCCGGCAACGACGAGCAGGTCAACATCACCAACCCCGCCGATACAACTTGGTTCGTGGTCGTCTACGGCGCCGCCGCCTTCGACGGTGTCACCCTGCAAGTCAGCGGCACTGAAGAAGGCGGTGACAACCAGGCCCCCAGCCTCAGCGGGCTCAGCCTGCCGGCAAGCGCCACCGTCGACGAGAACCTGACCTTCTCCGTCCAAGCCAATGATCCCGACGGCGACGACCTCACCGTCACCTGGACCACCGGCGACGGCCAAACGCTACAGGGTGCGCAAGTCAATCACGCCTTCACGCAGGCCGGCGAGTACACCGTCACCGCCACCGTCAGCGACGGCCGTGGTGGCAGCGACAGCGCGACCGGTACCGTCACCGTCACCGCCGGCAGCGGCGGCGACGATAACCGTGCGCCGTCGATCACCGACGGCAGCGTGCCCACGCAAGCCACCGTCGGTACCGCCGCGAACTTCCAAGTCACCGCAACCGATCCCGACGGCGATTCGCTGACGGTGACCTGGCAATTCGGCGACGGAGAAAGTGCCACCGGTGCTTCCGTCTCGCACACCTACACCAGTGCCGGTTCCTTTGACTGGAGCGTATCCGTCAGCGACGGTCGCGGCGGTCAAATCGGCAGCAGCGGCACCGTTGAAGTCGCCAACCAAAGCCAAAGCAATCGCCCACCGCAGGTGACCGGCATGAGCTTCAACCCACAAACCGAAACCGGCACCGCCACGCAGTTCAGCGCGACCGCCACCGATCCCGACGGCGATGCGCTCACCTACACCTGGGTGTTCGGCGACGGCATCAGTGTCGATGGCCAATCCGTCACCCACAGCTTCTTAATGGGCGGCACGATTGACGTCGAGGTCCGCGTCAGCGACGGCCGCGGCGGCACGGCGACGGGTCGTTCCTCGATCCAAGTCGTGGCCCTACCGTCCATCGATGTCGGCCAATCGATCCCCGGTCTCAACGCCGAACAAAACGCGGTGTTGTACTACAAACTGGTCGTGCCGGCCGGTACAGCGTCGGTGACCGTTACGCTGGGTGAAGGCAGCGGCGACGCCGACCTCTACATCCGCCAAGACGACAAACCAACCGGTTCTAACTTCGATTTCCGCAGTTGGAACACCGGCAACGGTGAATCGATTCGCATCGACGCCGCCGCCGGCAAGACGTGGTACATCATGATCCACGCCTACGAAGCCGTCACCGGCGTCACCTTGTCGGTACAAGCGAACTAAACGCATGCATCGTTACTGATGCGCTAACCTAAAACGCAACAAGCCGCCGTGTCCCTTCCCCAAGGGTCACGGCGTTTTTTTGTAGGAGATCACCAAACCTGGAAGGACAAACCTAAACTAAGCGATTCAAAATGACCAAATCGCCCAACTTGTTGGGCGCCAACATCTCGTAACAAGCCACTTAACTCACAATCCATTTAAAACAAGACATATAACATAACCATCGCACAATAAAGCTGAACCTCTTTTAGAAAAAGGCCAAAATTTGTAGAAATTCCCGAGAGCAATCTCTCCAAAAAAAACACAATTTTTCACTTGCAAATTAAATAACTCCGACTACAATCAAAACACCGCCCTAAAAACACAAGCTTCCACAAGGAAGGTACATCAATGAAACTATTGAGAACACCCCTAACAGGATTATTTTTTTTACTTGCTTCGATTATGATTTTTGGGAATGCACAAACTCAGATTTGTGACCGTGAAGGCCCCTTAGAGGAGGTTAAAGTAACCATCTATTATGAAAGAGGCGATGTATTCGTTACCGATCATTTCTTTTATTACTATAATGCCTGCGGGGATATAGTCAGAACACGTCGGGTTAGAATTAGCTTCGACGACTAACCTTAGCACCATTCCCGTGTCGAAGGACTGCTCCAGGTTCACTACCCACGCGAATCACCTGTGCGCACCAATGAAAATGCCACCGTGCCCTTTTTCCAAGGAGCACGGTGGCTTTTTTCATGTCGACCGTTCGCCGGGCACCAACTACCAACAGCCTGAATAACCTGAAAGCATTGGCCATTCACCCTCAATCGAGGAACTGCCAATTCCATTTAGATGGGTGCCCACTTTGTCTTTTCACCACCAACCTAATTGAGTGGGGCGAACGTCAAGTAAGGCAGGTATCCATCGGTCTTGCCCTAGCATGGAAACGCTGCCCGAAATGGGGACTATTTTTGAGCCAATGACAAGCGAAAAGGAATCCAGGGTTTTGTTCTTCCCAAAACCCTTAAGCCTGTCTTGAAAGGCTTTTGGAAAGAACAAATGCTAAGGGGAAGTAGTACCCATTTGGGCTGTCAAAGTGGTACCCGTTTCCGTTGTCGAAACCACTAGCAGGTATTGTAAAAGGTGTCTGTCGTAATCCAGCCCCTACCCCGACGGGATGAACTGTTCCTTCAATGTTACTTTCTATTTGATACCTCTCTTTTCAGGCTCTAGATCAAAAAGCTCACGCTGAGGCAACCTGGACATAAAATCAGAAATAGCATTATTGGCCTTCTTCCGTGCTTCCAAAATGTCTATCCCTAAAGGAAAACCATTTTTATCTTTGACGCCAACATACTTTCTAATCTCAAGCGCCTTGTAGAGTTCCATAATATGCTCTTTCATTTCAGGAAAATACAGATCATAAATCAACTTGATACGAGTAATGTTCTCATCATTTTCACATCGCTCTTCTTCCGTAACCAGATCCGATATTTCAATATCCACCTCTTTACTTCTGGCTTCATCCATCTTTTCAGTAATTTTTCTGTGGTATTTTTCTAACTCTGCAATCAAAACATACAATTCTTCAAGCAACGCACGTTCACGAATTTCTTTGTGTTCCCTTATCTCATTCGTAATTTCAAGGTTCTTCAGTGACCTATTCTCTTCGATCATTTCTTTATGCCTTTTGTTCTGCTCCTTACTTGTAAAGAAGGCCACAGTCAAAGCGCTTCCTGCTGCAACAAGACCCGACCACACAGCATGCGGAATATAAAAAACCATTTCCTCTCCCTTCATGACCAACTAAGTCAGTATACCAAACTTGCTTCCAGATTAGACCAAAGGAAAATCTTCACAGAAGATGTGTCACAGAACTGCTTACTTTTGGGATCAACAGAAACCAAACGGGCCTGATGAACACGCGTTACTTCAGAACAGAACTTGAAAGGACAAAAGATCGAGATGCCCGCTTCACGAGGTGTGCAGGGCGGTGATTTTGTTGTCGGTGGCTTGCCGGGGTTGGCCGGTTTCCAAGGCAAGCAGTTGGGCGTAGCTACCGTTGCGGGCCAGTAAGGTTTCGTGGGTGCCGCGCTCGAGGATACGGCCGCGACCGAGGACACAAATTTGGTCGACCTCCCGAATGGTCGACATGCGGTGGGCGATGGTGATCACGGTACGGTCGCGGCACAGGCGCGCGAAGGACTTGCGCAGCGCCGCCTCGGTTTCGTTGTCGACAGCCGAGGTGGCCTCGTCGAAGATGATGATCGGAGGGTTTTTAAGCATAACCCTGGCGATTGAGATACGCTGGCGCTGACCACCTGATAACTTAACACCGCGCTCACCCACACCTTCGTTGAAACCCAACGGCATGGCTTCGATAAAGTCCAGCGCCTCGGCCTGACGCGCGGCTTCGCGCACGGCGGCCATGTCGGCATCGGGTCGGCCGTAGGCGATATTATCGAAAATGGTCCCATCGAAGAGGAACACGTCCTGGCCCACGTACCCGACCATCTCGCGCAAACTCGCCAAACTTAGCGCGCGCAGGTCTTGGCCGTCCAACAACACCCGCCCCGCGTTGGGGTCGTAGAATCGCGGCACCAACTTGGCCACGGTCGATTTGCCGGAGCCCGTCTCACCAACCAACGCCAGCGACGAGCGGGCGGGCACACGGAGGTCAAACCGCGTCATCACGGGTTTTTGGGGATGATAGGCGAAGCTCACGCTTTCGAAGGTCAGCTCGCCCTGGACCTCCCAGCGCGACAGCGTTTGCGCCCCGTCGACCATGGCGGGCTCACGGGCCAAGAGTTGCTGGAGGCGGGCCGTCGCGCCAACGGTGTTGTGGTAGAGGTCGTATTTTTGGTCGAGGCCCCAGGCAATCGTGGTCATCTGCGGCAGCATGAAGGTTTGCATCATGAATTGCGTGCTGCTCAGCGCGCCGTTTAACACCATCACGCCGCTGTAGGCCAAAGGCAACACCATACCCGTCACCAAGGCCAACTTGGTCAGGTTGGCGTAGGCCGCACTCAAGTTGTACGAGGCGGCAATGTCATCGTGGAGCACCGCGCCGGAAGCCTTGACGCGCTCGGATTCGAATTTTTCACGGCTAAAACTCTTAACGGTTTCCATACCGGCCAAACTGTTGGCTACGACGTTGGCGGCTTTCTGCTCGGCATCGCCACGCGCCAAGTACTGATCGGTAATGCGCTGGTGGTAACGACGGAACAACAGCATCATCAAAGGCGCCGACGAAAGGGTCAACAAAAACGCGGTCGGCGAAATCCACATCAAAAACAAACCGCCGCCGACCAAGGTCACCGATTTTTCCAACACGGCGTGTGGCATGGATTCCAAAAAAGCGCGCAGGGTGCGGCTGTCGCCGTCGATGATCTGGGCCAAACGGCTGGTCTGGCGGCTCTGCAAGTAAGCAATATCCAAGGCGGCGACTTTGTCGAACGCGGCCACACGTACCTCGTGGGCGACCTGGCCGGCATATTCCTGCCACGCTTCGTTCTGCAACACGTTTAAGCGCGAATCGAGCGCGCGCACGCCCCAAACCCCCACGCCCAAGGTAGCCATCTGCGCCACGGCCGATTTGATGCCCAAGCCGGCCAACAGGGTGCTGCCGCCGGAAATGGCGGTGGTCAGCAACAACCCAAACGAAAGCGGTTCGGCCAGGGTAGTGACGGCATTGAGCACCGAATACAGCGAAGCCTTGCGGCGCAACTTGGGATCCTGCTCGTGACGCTTTATCAGCGCGCAAATCTCCTTGATGCCGGGCTCGGTGTCGGCTTCGGTGTTTTGTAGGCTGTCGATGAGATCGGCCAAGGCCGCTTTAAGGTGGGCACCGGGACGGAACTCAAGCAGCAAACGGCCGGTAGCGGGGTTGGCACGCACGTGGGTGACGCCGTCCTCGGCGGCGAGTGCGGTTTCCAGTAGGCGCGCGAGTTGCGGGCAACGCCACAAAGCAGGCACATCCCAGCGCTCGCGCCCCGGTAGTTGAGACCGTAAACGCGGCAATCCATGCTTCGAACCGCGACGCACGCTCACCAAGTCACCCCCGACACCACGGCCAGATTCTCGTAATCTTGACTATTTACTTCAAAGGCAGTGCATTCATAAAAAACAACCATCCCACCACATTGATGCACTTTAGACTGGCGCCGAGTCATCGTTCACCGCCCATGTTTAAGTCATTTTTTTCTAAATAAATAGGACTAGACACACTGCATTTCTTTGCCAGAAAGCTGTCTCATCTTACACGGGCACTTATTCAAGCTCAAGACCTTGACACAACCCTACCACCCGCCTATTCTTCTCGGAAGAAAAAATTCTCTAACATTCGTAAAATCAGCACCCAACGGTTCTTCATAAATTATCTCTATATCAGGAGTTTGTGAACCTTGAAGAAAAAAACGGGAACGTCGCAAACGCCCGCCGATACGGTTGCGCCCGTGCAACCCTTACTCAACCCACCGACCACGTCCACGGCCGCCGCAAAGCCGTTGCATCCACTCGCCGTCATCGGTACGGCCTGCCGTTTTCCCGGCGGCATCAGCACACCCGATTCATTCTGGACCTGCCTAAGGGCGGGTCGCACGGTCACGGGCCCCATTCCGCCGCAACGTCTCGACCGCGGCCCCGATGCAACGCCCACCAGTCACGGTGGTTACCTGGGCGACGTCGACCAATTCGATGCAGCCTTTTTCGGCATCTCGCCGCGCGAAGCACGCACCATGGACCCACAGCAACGCCTGCTTTTGGAAGTGACGCACCATTGCTTGGAAGACGCGTGCCTGAACCCTGACGACCTGGCCGGTAGCCGCACCGGCGTTTTTGTCGGTGTCTTCGGACACGACTACGAACGGCGCCTGATCGCCGAGCGGGGCGACACGGACACCCTGCACTTCGCCACGGGGAACTCGATCTCACTAACGGCGGGCCGTTTGGCCTGGCATTTCGACTTTTGTGGTCCCACTCTGGCTCTGGATACGGCCTGTTCCTCTTCCCTGGTCGCCCTGCACTTGGCCGCCAACAGCCTGATGTTGGGCGAATCCGAGCAAGCATTGGTGGCCGGTGTCAACTTAGTCCTGGCCCCGCAAATCAGCCGAGGTTTCGCGCGCGAAGGCATGCTCAGCCCGGACGGACGCTGTAAAACCTTTGACGCCGAGGCCGATGGGTACGTGCGCGCCGAGGCCTGCGTGGTGCTAATGCTGAAACCGCTGGACCAAGCGCTGGCCGACGGCAACCCCGTCCACGCGGTTATACGCGGCTCGGCCGTTAACCAAGACGGCCGCAGTCGCAGCCTGACGGCCCCACGCCAAAGCGCGCAAGAAGCGGTCATTCGCGCGGCGCTCGACCGGGCCGGCACGGAAGCAAGCCACGTTTCCTACGTGGAAGCGCACGGAACGGGCACACCGATGGGCGATCCGATTGAACTTCAGGCGCTGGCGACGGTTTACGGCGCGGACCGCACGACGCCGCTACAGGTCGGCTCAGTGAAAACGAATGTCGGCCACGCGGAGGGCGCGGCGGGTTTGACCGGCCTACTCAAAACCATTTTGGCGCTGCGGCACCAACATCTACCGGCCCATCTCCATTGCCACAAAACCCATCCCATTTTGGCGCACCAAGGTTTGGCGATTACTACCGAAGGCGGGGCCTGGCGCGGCACCTACCCTTTGGTTGCGGGCGTTAGCTCGTTTGGGTTCTCGGGCACCAATGCGCACGTCATCGTGGCGCAAGCACCGCCCCGGCCACTGCCACCGACCGGCACCGGTCCCCTGCTGTTGAAACTCTCGGCCAAAAACGCGCCGGCGCTGCAAGAACTGGCGACGGCCTATGCGGCGCGGCTGGCCAATGAGCCGGACGATGCGGCGCGCCGACTTTGCCAAGCGGCCAACCAAAGCCGCGCGGTGATGAGCGAGCGGCTGGCGGTCACCGCACCGGACGCACAAACCCTGCAACAAGCACTGGCGGCGGCGGCCGGCGGCACGCAAAACAAAGGCGTGGTACGCGGTCGCCCCAAAACCACCGCGGCGGCGGCGTTCCTGTTCGGCGCCCACGGCGCGGCGTGGGTCAGACACACCAAAGCGGCCTTAGCCGAAGCGCCGGCCTTCCACGCGAGTCTAGCGCGTTGGCGCGCGGCGGGTTTACCGGAAACAGAGGACCACGATCTCATCGCGCTTTTCGAAACTCAGGTCGCAGCGGCGGCGGTGTTTGAGGAAGGCGGAATAAAACCGGCACAGATCGGCGGCTGGGGTGCGGGCCAATGGGCGGCGGCCCATGTCGCGGGTGTCTTGCCAATCGATCAAGCGGTACCCCTGCTGTGCGCCCTGCGCGCGGCAATGAACGAACAGCCGGCCCGTGCTTACGCGCGCGTGGTAACAACGGAAACAGCGCTGCGCGGCGCTTTAGCCGACCACGAAAAGAACGTCACCCTGTGGGAGATCGGCGCGACAAGCGCGGTCATCGGTTTCGAGCCGGCCTGCGAGGCAACCATGGCGGCGATGAACGCGCTCGGCCGCGTCACCACGCTGGAAGAAATGCCACATCAGCCAACGGATCGACCCACGGCAGCGGTGCTGGACGCGCTGCAAAAGTGCCGGTTCCAAACACCAACGCGGCCGTTGTTGTCGGCCTACACGGCCCAAACAATTAGTTTTGAAGCCACCAACCCGTTTTACTGGTACAACGCCGCCCAATTACCGCAGCGATCCCACGCGTTGCTGACGCGTATCGACGCCGCCGGTCAGGTCGGCCTGCTGTTTGGTGCGGATGACGAACTAGACGAACACCCGGCCGTCACCGTCAGCGCCACAACCGAGGCCGAGTTGTTCACGCGTGGGGTGGCAATGCAGCAAAAACGGGAGGCCGTGGTAACGCCGCCCAACCTGCCAGGTTACCCATTCCAACGCAAATCGTTTTGGTTCAAGGCGAAAGCGAAAGCCAAAACCACAGCGACACCGGCCAATCCGCCCGGCGCGGCACCTGAAAATGCGGCGACCGAAAAAACGGCGTCCTTGTTTCACGAACGGGTGTGGATCGAACAGCCGTTACCGGTTGCGACGGGCCGGCTCAGCCTAGAACAGACGGCGCTCCTGCCGGAACCCAAGGCTCAACGCACGGCGGCCGACGCCACGCTGACGGCTTACCTGGAGGACAAGGCCCTGTGGTTTACCACGCAATGGTTACAACGCCAGGGTGCGCCCAGCGCGGCGGGCGCGACGTTCGACGGATCACAACTTGCCACACAAGCAGGTGTCGCGGAATCGCGTCGCGACATTTACATGCTCATGTTGGACACCCTGTGCGATAAAGGATTCCTGAGCCAAGAAGGGACCTTGTTGCGGGTTACCCGAGCCTGGCCGACAACACCGCCGCAAGCACCCGCTTCAGTGAAGGCGGTTTCGGTTGAACACCACTTCATTGACCGTTGCGGCCAGGCGCTGGACGCGGTTCTGCGTGGCGACCAAGATCCGATTGCGCTTTTATTCCCCCATGACCAGGTCGGACTGGCCAACCTTTACCGGGAAGCGCCGGCCTTTGGCGCGATGAACACGGCGGCGGCCGCGACCGTCGCCAACCTAATCCAACAAATGCCGCAACGCCCGCTGCGTTTCCTCGAGATCGGTGCGGGCACGGGCGGCACGACGGCGGCGTTGTTGCCACTGTTGCCGGCGGACCGTTGTCACTACGTATTCAGCGATGTCTCGCCGGCGTTTTTCCCCGAAGCGCGCCGCCGTTTCGCGGCTTGGCCCTTCCTGCGCTACCAGCGCCTCGACATCACACGCGACCCGGCGACCCAGGGTTTTGACGAACGTTTCGACCTAATTCTCGCCGCCAACGCCTTACATGCAACGCCGGATATCCTCCAAACGTTGCGCCACTGTGCCGGGTTACTGGCGCCGGCCGGTGGTCTGCTCCTGCTCGAAGGCGTAGCACGGCGCGCTTGGATCGATTTAATTTTCGGCCTGTTTGACGGCTGGCGCGCGTTCGCCGACCGCGAACGACGCGCGCACGGACCACTGCTCAGCCCGGACCTCTGGCGAAGCGCCCTGGCCGATGCGGGCTTTGCTTCCAGCGCCGTCAGCCTACCCCCAGGCGACCTGAACGCCTGGTCCTTCCCACAAGCGGTGGTGACGGCCCAACGTGACCCCCAAACACGCCACTTCAGAATTTTGGCGGACGAGGACGGCTTTGCAAACAAGTTGGCGAAGGCCCTCCAACAGCGCGGCGACAGCTGCGACCTGGTCGGCGACGAAACCGCGCCGACCACGACGCCGCCGCCGGCGGCGCTGATTGATGCGCGTGCCATGACGAACACCACGGGTGCGGGCGATGCCCGCGCGCCGGCAACCTTGCTCGCGCAAGACGCGACGACGCCGTTGGTGATGCTGTCGCGGGCGACGCCGTTCGGGCCGCGTAGCGCGACGCCGGACCGGCCCAACGGCGCCCTGACGGCCGGGTTGAGCCTGGCGATGGCGTGTGAAGACCCACAACGGCCGCAAAAGTGGCTCGACCTAGAAACGGACGACGACGTGGCGGCGGTATTGGCCGAACTGGATCACCCGACCGACAACGCGCATTGGGTCCTGCGCCGCAACGGACGCCGTCTGGTGCCGCGCTTGCACGTCGCCCACCCTCAAAGCGACCGTCCGACACCGGACTACAGTCAGGGAACCTGGCTGGTGACGGGCGGCCTGGGCGGGATCGGCCGCGAAGTGGTGCGTCACCTGGCGGCTCAAGGCGCCCGTCATATTCTGATCGTCGGGCGCAGTGAGGCCTACGCCAAACAAGCCGTCCTGGCGCAAATGCAACAAGCGGGCTTGCCGATCAGCTACCACCAACTCGACCTCGGCGACGCGACGGCGGTACACGCCTTCATTCAACGCCACCACGAAAAACGCGCGATTCGCGGCGTATTCCACACGGCCGGCGTGTTTGAGGACCGCCTCTTGCACGCGGTGGACGCGGATTTGCTAGAACGGGTATGTCGCCCCAAGGCCCACGGCGCTTGGCATTTACATACGGCCCTCGCCGATGTCGAACTCGAATGTTTCGTCTTGTTTAGTTCCCTTTTCGCGCTCGTCGGCGACAGCGGCCTCGGCGCCTATATCATCGCCAACAGCGCCCTCGACGCCTTGGCCGAACACCGTCGCCGACGTGGCCAAACGGCGCACAGCATCGCTTGGGGCCCCTGGTCCGGCGTCGGCATGGCGGCGGCGGTAGGCGCGGCCCGCGAACGCCAATGGCGCGCCTGCGGCATCCGCCCACTGACAACGGCGCAAGCCTTGGCGGCGATGGAACAGGTGCTGGCGAGCGACACGGCCCACATCGCGGTGGCGGATGTTGCTTGGCAAAAGTTCGCACGTTTGCAGCCAGGTCGCGGCCGACTGCTCGCCGACCTCATCGACGCGGTTCCGGCACAAGTCGAAGCAACGGGAGCGCTGACGACGCCCACCACGCCGCCACCGGCGCCGGACGACGCAACCCTGGCGGCGCGCTTGCGCGCCATGCCGATCCAGCAGGCACAGGCTCACTTGCGCGCGCTGGTTGAAAGCGACCTGCGCGAGGTGTTGGGCTTCGAAGCCGAGGAACCGATTGACGCGGAGCAAGGATTCACCGACATGGGGCTCGACTCCCTGGCTTCACAGGAGTTGCGCTACCGTCTGCACGCGCGTTTGAACCAACCGCTGGCGGCGACCGTGACCTTTAAATACCCCAACGTGCAAAGCCTGACGGCTTTTTTGGTGCGCGAAAACGGGGCGACCGCGCATGCAGAAGCCGAAACCGGCCAAGCGGGGGCCACCCCGTTTGAAGCCGACCCAAATGAATTTGCCATCCCGCCCGACCCGGACGGCGACGTTGCGCTCGAAGCCGATTTTGTCGCCGAATTATCCGAACTCGAATCTTTGCTGCACACACGAGGCTAATCATGGAACCAACGGCCCAACGCCTGCAGGCGGCCGTCAAACTTGCCCGTCAACGCATAGAAACACTCGAAAAAGCCCATTACCAACCGATTGCGGTCATTGGGATCGGCTGCCGTTTGCCAGGACCGGCACGCGATGCCGAAAGCTTTTGGGAAGCGCTTCTGAGCGGTCGCGATCTGTTGCGGACGTTGCCGCGCGAACGCTGGGACGACGACGCCCTGTACGACCCCAAACCGCGCACGGCCGGCCGGTTGCCGACGCGCCACGCCTGCACCATTGACGAGCCAGGCCGCTTCGACGCGGCGTTTTTCGGCATCGCGGCGCGCGAGGCGGCGGCCATGGATCCACAACACCGACTGCTGCTGGAAACCGCGTGGGAAGCGTTGGAGCACGGCGGCGTGGCGCCAGGTCGACTCAAAGGTTCGGCCACCGGTGTGTACGTAGGCATCGGCCAGAGCCATGCCCAAGGCGCGGCGCTATACCGCGCGCCGTTGGAAGATATCGCGGCGCACGCGGGCACGGGCACCTTGCCCTGTTTTGCAGCAGGTCGCATTTCGTACCACCTCGGCCTGCGCGGGCCGAGTCTCGCGCTCGACACCGCCTGTTCTTCCTCATTGACGGCGCTGCACCTCGCCTGCCGCGACTTGCGTTTGGGCGCCTGCGACCTGGCGCTCGCGGGCGGCGTCCACCTGTTGCTCGACCCGGCCGTCAGCCTCTTCCTCGCACAAACGGGCGCGCTCGCGCCGGATGGTCGCAGCAAAACGCTGGACGCCGCCGCCAACGGCTTCGGTCGCGGCGAGGGCTGCGCCATGGTCGCCCTCAAACGCCTCGACGACGCGGTCCGCGACGGAGACCCGGTGCTGGCGGTCATCCGAGGTAGCGCCGCCAACCACGACGGCGTCTCAAGCGGCCTGACGGCGCCCAGCGAGGCCGCCCAGGAAGCCGTGGTCCATGCCGCCCTGCGCGATGCCGGACTTACGGCGCAAGCCGTCGACGTTGTCGAATTACACGGCACCGGCACGGAACTGGGCGACCCGATCGAGGTCCAAGCCTTGGCGACGCCGTACGACCTTGCCGCGCGTGCCGAAGCGCTGTGGTTAACTTCGGTCAAAAGTCAGATCGGCCACCTGGAAGCGGCGGCGGGCATCGCGGGTTTCATCAAAATGGTGCTGGTGCTGCACCACGGCCGCCTGCCGGCCCAAGCCCACTTCCAAGACCCCAACCCACACATCCCCTGGTCGGACCTCAACCTGCGGGTGGCCCGCACCGAGACGGCGCTCACCGCCCCCTCGCAACGACCGTTAACCGGCGCGGTCAGTGCATTCGGCATGAGCGGTTCCAACGTTCATGTAATCCTGAGCGCGCCCCCGTCGCCACAAGCAAGGACGTGCGCGACGGCGCCGGCACTGCTCCAACTCTCGGCCAAAAGCGAGACGGCGTTGCGCGACCAGGCCAAACGCCTGGCCCAAGTGCTGGCCGGTCACCAGACACCGCCCTTGGCCGATGTGGCCTACACCCTGCGCCACGGCCGCGATCAGTTCCCCCACCGTTTGGCGCTGACGGCGACCACCGCCGGCCAGGCAGCCGACCGGCTCACCGCTTTCGCACGCCGCGACCAAGCCGAGGGCCTGTTCCATACCAAACCGGGACGGCGCCGCCTCGTGTGGCTGTTCACCGGCCAAGGTGCGCAGTACAGCGGCATGGCGCGACAATACTACGAAGAACAGGCTGTGTTCCGCGAAGCCTTCGACCGCTGTGACCAGTTGCTGCAACCGCACCTCGGCGAACGACTCGTCGATTTGGTTTTTGACGACACCCACCAGGCCTGCCTCGACCAAACCCAAATCACACAGCCGGCGCTGTTCAGCGTGGCCTACGCCCTGGCGCAAACCTGCTTGGCGGCGGGGTTGACCCCCGACGCGGTGCTGGGCCACAGCATCGGCGAATACGTCGCGGCCACGGTCGCGGGCGTCCTCGACCTGCCCTCGGCGCTGACCCTGGTCGCCGAACGCGGCCGATTGATGGGCGCCTTGCCGGCGGGCGGCGCGATGGCGGCACTCCACGCGGCACCCGAACAGGTGGCGACGCTGCTGCAGGAGTACGGCGATACGGTGGCGATCGCGGCAATCAACGGCCCGCGCGCAACGGTCATTTCCGGCGCGGCAACCCAGGTTGACGTTATCCTGGCGCGCTGCGAGCGGCAACAGATCGGCGGCCGGCGTTTGCAGGTCTCGCACGCGTTCCACTCACCTTTGATGCAACCCATGCTGGAACGTTTCGCGGCCACGGCACGTGGCGTGCGCTACCAACGCCCGCAAATCACCTGGCTATCAACCCTAACAGGCACGGCGTTCGCCGAGGTCCAAGACCCGGCCGCTTACTGGACGCGCCACATTAGCGAGCCCGTCCTGTTCCACCAAGGCTTGCAGCAACTGAGCAGCATGGGCGAAACCCTGTTCCTCGAACTCGGCCCAAAACCGATCTTGACGCAAATGGGCAAACGCAGTGGCTTACCTGGCACCTTTATCGCCGCCATCGACCCCAACTACAACGACCGCGACCAACTCATGCGCACCCAGGCCGTGCTTTTCGTTCACGGTCACGCTTGTCGCGTCGCCGAAGCGCCCAATGCCCGCCGCACCGCCTTGCCGACCTACCCCTTCGCCGCCACGCACTTTGCGCTTCCGCCACGCCGCCGCACCCAGCAAGGCGATGATGCCAATCCGCCTTTTCACGGCCGCCGCCTCGACTTGCCCCTGTCCGACGAAACGCGTTTCCAACGTCTTATCGACCACACCGGCTTGCCTTATGCCGACGATCACCGCGTCTACGGCGCCACCATTCTGCCGGCGGCCTCACACGTGGCGATGGTACTCTCGGCGCTCGGCGACAGCCCGGTCGCCTTGACCGACATCAGCTTCAGCCACGCGCTTCAGCTCGACGACCACGGACAACGGCGCCTGCAACTTATTTGCGAACCGGCGAGCGATGGTCAACGCTTTCGCTTAATCAGCAGCGACCCGGCGACGACCGAAACGAGCTGGCGGCAACACGCGGGCGGCCGAATCACCCCGAATCCCGCGCCGCCCGATGCGATTGACTTGGCCGTCATTCAGCAGCGCTGCGGGGAAACGCTCGATCCCCACGCCCGCATCGCACAGCTTGCCGAAATCGGCTTCCATTTGGGGCCCGCCTTTCAGTGGACGCAACAGGTGCAACGCGGTGACGGCGAACTGCTGGCGCGCATTTGCCTGCCACAGGGCCTTGATCCCGGCGATTACCGCATCCATCCCGGCCGACTCGATTCCTGTTTCCAATTGTTGTCTTGGTTCTGGCCGGACCAGGAGCAGGTACGCGTGCCTTTCCACATCGGCGCCTTCCACTGCTACCACACGCCGCCGGCCGATCAAGCTTTTTGGTGCCATGCCCGCGTGAGCGCCGCCGGTGCGGGCGATTTGACGCTGTGCGACGACCAGGGTCAGGTGTTGGCGGCGGTTTATCAGTTTGTGTTTCACACCGCGGCACGCGACGCGCTGGTGGGCGCATCAACCACCGAAACCGCGCCCAAACACTACCGCCGCCAATGGCACGACCTCGCGCCGACAACGGCGGCGGCCGAACGTTGCCTGGTGGTCGGTGCCAAAACGGCCTTCGCCCAAGCGCTGGGGCCCGAAACGGTTCAGGTCACCCATGGCGCGAGTTTTGACCAGCGCAACACCCACCAGATCACGCTGAACCTGGAGCACAGTGGGGAAACGGCCCGCCTGTTACACACGCAACCCATCGATCACCTGATCTGGTGGGCGCCGTCTATTAATAATGATATGGAAGACCCCACCGACGCGGTCACGCATGCCTGCCAACGTTTGCTCACAATGGTTCAAGCATTGGCGGAACACGCCGGTGAGCATCCACCGCGTTTGACCCTGATCACCCAAAACGCGGATGAACAACCGGTCGCGGCGGCGTTGCGCGCGATGGTGCAAACCATGGCGCACGAAATGCCCTGGCTACAACCGAGCACGCTGGACCTGCCGGCGCAACCGCCCAACGAGACGGCACTCGCCCAACTGGTGCGCCAACCCAACGACAAGGTGCAACGCCGCATTCACAACGGCCGCATGCAGGCGGCCGACCTAACGGAGGCCCCGCTGCCAACGGGTTCGGCGGCCATGGACGCGAAGGCGAGTTACCTGATCACGGGCGGCATGGGCGCCTTGGGTTTGGTGGCGGCCGAACGTTTGATCGCACAGGGCGCGCGCTGCTTGATCCTGGTGGGCCGCCACGTGATTCCCTTGGCTCAGGAATCGGCCTGGCGCCAAGCGGGCGTCCGCCTGGAGAAACGCGCCTGCGACGTGGCCGATCAACAGGCCGTGTTGGCGCTGTTCGCGGAAATCAATACCCTGTTGCCGCCGCTGCGCGGGGTGATTCACGCGGCGGGCACGCTGCAAGACGGGATCTTGCTCAAACAAGGCCCGGCCCGTTTTGCATCGACCTTCGCTGCTAAGCTGCGCGGAACCTGGCTATTAGATCGTTTAACACGCAAAAACCGGCTCGACTTTTTCCTGTGTTACTCAAGCGAGGCGGCGGTGACGGGCGCCGCCGGGCAAGGCAATTACGCGGCGGCCAATGCCGCCATGGCCGCGTTAACGGCGCAACGCAACCGCGCCGGTCTGCCAGGGCTAAGCGTCCACTGGGGCGCCTGGTCGCAGGCGGGCATGGCCGTCCGCGGCGGAGGGCGCCGTCGCACTTGGATCAGCCCCGACCAAGGCGGGCGTCTTTTATCGGCGCTGCTCGCGCAACCCCAAGGCGACGCCGTCTTGCTGCCCAACACACCGGCGACCGACGGCTTCACCTTGCGCCACGCCGTCGCCGACAACCATCTGCAACGCCGCATCCAACAAAGCGCACCGGAAACACGCGAAACCTTGCTGCGCGAACAGGTGACCCACACGCTCGTCGCCCTGCTCGGCGGCACGGCGCCGGCACCGAGCACGGGATTTTTCGACCTGGGTTTGGACTCGATTACGGCCCTGTAACTCGTGGAAAAATTGGAACACCAACTGGGTTTGCACCTGCCGCCGACCCTGGTCTTCGACTACCCCAACGTGGCGGCTTTAAGCGCGTTCCTGTTGACCAAAATCGCCCCGCCCGCACTTACCACGACGGCCCCGGTCACGCCTGCCGGCGCCCGCGACGAAGCCATCGCAATTATCGGCACGGCCTGCCGTTTTCCCGGCGACGCCGACGATCCCACCAAGTTCTGGTTAAAGTTGTGTGCGGGTTTTGACGCCGTGGGTGAAGTGCCGCCGGATCGCTGGGACCTGGACCGTTACTATCATCCCGACCCCGATCATCCGGGTACGATGAACAGCCGGCACGGCGCGTTTTGCCACGACGTCGACCAGTTCGATGCGGCCTTTTTCGGTATTTCCCCGCGCGAAGCGGCACGCATGGATCCACAACAACGGTTCCTTTTGGAAACGACTTGGCACGCACTGGAAAACGCCAACCTCAACCCGGACGCGCTGCGCGGATCGGCGACAGGGGTTTACATGGGCGTCAGCACCGGCGATTACGCCGCGCTGCAACTGGCCGACGACGGCCGCGAGCAGCTCAACGCCTATTTCGTAAGCGGCACCAACAGCAGTGTGGCGGCGGGGCGCGTGGCCTACCACCTGGGATTGACCGGGCCGGCCATGGTCATCGACACCGCTTGTTCCTCCTCGCTGACGGCGTTGGACTTGGCCTGTCGGGCGCTGCGCGACGGTCAAGCCGAGCAGGCCCTGGTCGGCGGCGTCGGCCTGCTGCTCAGCCCCGAGTTCAGCATTAATTTCAGCAAAGCGCGCATGCTTTCGCCCAGCGGCCGCTGTGCCACCTTCGACGCCGCCGCCGACGGTTACGTGCGCGGCGAAGGCTGCGGCATTTTGGTTTTGAAGCCGCTGTCGCGCGCGCTCGCCGACGGTGACACCATCCTCAGCACCGTGCTCGGTTCGGCGGTCAACCAAGACGGCGCGGGCGCGGGTCTAACCGTACCCAACGGCCCGGCCCAGCAACAAGTCATGCGCGCCGCTTTGGCGCAAGCGGGCATCGCTCCCGACCGGCTCACGTACCTGGAAGCACACGGCACAGGCACGCCGCTCGGCGATCCCATCGAAGTGCAGGCCGCCGGCGCGATTTACGGGCAAGCGACCCGCACGGCGCCGCTGTACCTGGGTTCGGTAAAAACGAACATGGGCCACTTGGAGGCGGCGGCCGGTGTGGCCGGTGTCATCAAAACGGTGCTTAGCCTGTACCACGGCCGGATTCCGGCCCACCTCCATCTCAACCAAGCGAATCCGGCCGTGTCCTGGTCGGATTACGCGCTGACGACACCGACGCAAACCATCGACTGGCCCGCCGACGCCGAACGACTGGCGGCGGTCAGTTCCTTTGGTTTTTCCGGCACCAACGCCCACGTCATTTTGCAAGGGCCGCCACCAGCGACACCGGTCGCCAACAACGCAAACACATCGCGTCACCTACTCCTAATCTCGGCCAAAGACCCCCAGGCATTGCGCGCCTTGGCCGCCGCTTACGCCGAACTCTTGGCGCAAACGCCGGCGCCAAACATCGCCGATTTGTGCGCCACTGCCTTCTTCCGTCGCGCGCGCTTGCCCCACGCGGCCGCCGTCGCCGGAAGCGACGCACACAGCATGGCAACCGCCTTGCGCGCTTACGCCGAAGGGCGCACCTCGGCGGTCCGTGACAGCAACACGTCGCCCGAGGGCGACCAGCCCGGCGACCTCGCCGCGGCTGCGTGGATCAACGGCGACCCGGTTGATTGGGCGGCACTCGGCGGCGCGACGCGCTACAACCCGCTGCCCTTGCCCAACTACCCGTTCCAACGCGAACGCCATTGGTTCAGCGACACCAACCAAACCAAACCCGCGCCGCCGCGTATCAGCGTCGCCGACGAAGGCGTTTTGCCGCTGGTCGGCGGGCGGCGCCTGCATTCGCCGTTTCTCGAAGAAACCGTCTTCGAATTCACACTTGACCCGCGCCGCCACAACTGGCTCACCGATCACCGCGTCGCCGAACGCATTGTGGTCGCCGGCGCCAACCACCTAAGCTGGGTGCTCGACGCCTTGCGGGCGATCACGCCCGGCGCCCACCGCCTGGAAGAGATCGTGTTCCGCAAGGCCCTCAACCTGAGTGAACACGCGACAACCAAAGTTCAGATCGGCCTTGGCGACGACGGTTTCCGCGTTTTATCCCAACAGGGCGACACCTGGATCTTGCACGTCTCGGGCCGCCGCACACAGGCGCGTCCCGAAGCACCGCCACCGCTCACCGCCCGGCAACAGGCCTGCCGCGAAACCTACCCGCTGCATCGGTTCCGCGAGCATCCACGCGCCGCCGCACTGCACTTGGGGCCGCAATTCCAGTGGGCGGATCAAATCCAAACCTTTGCAGCTCAGGTACTTGCCCGCCTCAACGCCCCTGCCGGCTTACCCGCCCAAACAACCGCCACGCTGCACCCCGGCCTCATCGATACCTGTTTCCGCCTGCTGATTTGTCTGCTGCCCGAGGATGTCGAAGAGACGTTGGTCCCGTTCCACATCGGTGCGGTGACGCGCCACGCGGGCACGGGCCGGCCGGCCTGGTGCCATTGTCGGCGCGACAGCTACCAACAGGGCTGCGCACGCGGCGATATGACGCTGTTCGCCGAAGACGGCACACCGCTGTTGACGATCAGCGGTTTCGAAGCTCGCGCGGTCCAGCCGCAACGACTGATCGCCGACGCGGCCAACTACGCCGACGACTGTTACGCCGTAACTTGGCCAAAAACGCGTATCATCCTTAACGACACGGGCTTAGCTATCCCAAAACCGGAACAAATTACAGCGCAGGTTTTACCAATCGCCCCGTTCACCGAGGAAGCGGCCAGGCTGCAACAGCGCGCCTTGCACTACGCTTTCGAGGCTCTGACCCAGCTGGGTTGGGACGGCGAGGCCGTCGACGCCGAACACCTCTTGACGCGGCTCAAAATTCATCCCAACCAACGCCGCTTGAGCCGGCGCTTGCTGCAACTCCTCCAAGCGGAAGGTTGGTTGACCCGCGACCACGAGCAGCTGTACCACGCCGCCCATCCGCCCGCCTACGACCCGACCCCGACCGAGTTGCTGTGCTTGGAACAGCTGTTGTTGGACCGCTGTGGGCCGCATCTGGCCGAGGTCTTGCGCGGGTCGATCAAAGCCACCGATCTGCTGTTCCCCAACGGCGACCTCGACGCGATGACGCGCCTCTACCGCGAAGCACCCAGCGCGGACTGGTCAAACCGCCATGCGGCCACGACCTTGGCGGCGCTGTTGGCGACGGCATCGAGCACGCAACCGCGCCGCTTGCTGGAGGTCGGCGCGGGAACCGGCGGCCTGACGGCGCGCGTGCTGCCATTGTTGCAGCACGAGGAAGATCACTACCTGTTTACCGACATTTCGGCACGGTTCCTAGCCGAGGCGCAACAGCGCTTCGCCACCGAACCGCGCCTGCACTATCAACGCCTGGACCTGGAAGACGACATCGACCTGGCACCGGCGAGTTACGACATCGTCCTGGCGGCCAACGTCTTGCACGCCACGCGCGACTTGGGCCAAACCCTCGACCAAATCCTGCGCCTGTTGGCGCCAGGCGGCGTGTTGCTGGCGGTGGAAGGCACGGCGGCACCGGCCTGGCTCGACCTAACCTTTGGTTTAACCGAAGGCTGGTGGCGCTTCGAAGATCGTGATCGGCGCCCCGACCACCCCTTGTTATCGCCCTCCCAATGGCGTGACCTTCTCCTCGAACGCGGTTTCGAAAGCCCGCTGTTCACCGCCGCCGACGATGACGGCCCCTTGGGCCAACACGTGATTTTGGCGCGCCGACCGGCCGACCACCGCGCCCAACACTTTAGCGTCATCGGCGACCCAGCCACACGCACCCCTTGGGTTGAGGCCCTGCGCACACGCGGTCACGCGGTCAGCCAAGGCGACGACGCCGCGACCTTGCCGGATCAGCTCAGCGCCGAACCCGGCCCCGACCACATCCTCTTCACCGGCGGCTTGGCGGCGGTAAACCACGACGAACTGGGTCTGACCGAACTGGACGATGCCGCCGAGCACGGCGAATACCGGCTCCCCGCCCTTCTGGATGCGGTGGCCGCGTTAACCGATCCACCGCAAATCACCTGCATCACACGCGGCGCGTGCAGCGTTGGCCCGGACGACGGCGCCACCGGTTTGGCGGCGGCGGGTTTGTGGGCGTTGGCACGCACGGCGCGGCTGGAATACCCTCACCTGCGCCTGCACAGCCTGGACGACGATCCCCACGCGGAAAACCACGCACCGCAGCGGCTGCTCCCGTTGCTGGAGGCCGGCCATGACGAACCCGAGCTCGCACTGCGCGGCGACGCCGTCCACGTCGCCCGTCTCGCCCGCGTGTTACCCTCCAAGGGACGGCTCAACCTGCGCAACGACGGCGCTTATTTGATTACCGGCGGCGCCGGCGCCATCGGCACCGCCTGGGCGCAAGTCCTGGTGGACGAAGGCGCGGGTCGCATCGTCCTGATTGGACGCGGCACGCCGAATGCGACGCTGAGCGCGCAACTGGCGGCCTGGCGCGCGGCCGGCGCCACCATCGATTACCACGCGGTTTCGGTCTGCGACGTCGACGCCATGGCCGCACTAATCGAGGACCTGGACCGGCCGCTGCGCGGTGTGTTCCATGCAGCGGGCGTGCTCGACGACGCACTGCTGGCAGACCTGACACCGCCAAAAATGGCGGCGGTGGCGGCACCCAAACGACGCGGTGCCTGGATTCTTCATCTGTTAACGCTAACCGAACCGCTGGATTACTTCGTGTGTTTCTCGTCGGCGGCAGCCCTGCTCGGTTCCGCCGGCCAAGCCAACCACGCCGCCGCCAACGCCTTCCTCGACGCCCTCGCCCACCTGCGTCGCGCCGAGGGTTTACCGGCGCTCAGCATCAATTGGGGCGCCTGGGCCGGCCAAGGCGCCGCCGACAGCCAACGTCACGCGGCCGCATGGCGGGTGCGCGGCTTCGACGCGCTTGAGTTCGCCACCGGCATCGCGGCGCTGACGGACCTCGTCGGCGGCGACGCAACCCAAATCGGCGTCATCCCCATCCAATGGCCGGCCTTGCTGCAACATCGCGGCGTGCAGGCCTTCACACGGGACCTGGCGATGACAACGCAAGCGGCAACCGCCGCCACGACCGATACCGGCAATCACCACACCCAGGCCGGTCTGTTGGAGTTAGTGCGCACAGCCACCGCCGAAGTGTTGGGTTTGGCGCCGACCCGCCGACCCGACCCGCACACGCGTTTTTTGGATTTGGGCATGGACTCGCTCACGGCGATGGAACTGCGCAACCGCTTGCACCAACAACTCGGGCTGAACTTGGCACCGGGATTCCTGTTTGATTTCGACCAGCCGGCAACCCTCGCCGCCCACCTCTGGGCGCAACACACGGCGACCCAGACCCACCACGCCGGCCAACCCGTCTAGACAACCTACCTCATCCTCACCTCGGAGCACTGCGCATGAGCGACAAATTATCCAAACTAACGCGCGACCAAAAAGCCGCCCACGCCGCCAAATTGTTGGGCCGCGACCACAAACACGACGACCGCGTCGCCGCGCCGAGCTTGGCCGAACCCACCGCCGCCAAAACGGTCCCAACCAGCCACGGCCAACGGGCGCTGTGGTTCTTGCAGCGGTTGTACCCGCACAGCCACGCTTACCACGTCACCTTCCCGATCCAATTCGAAGCAGCACCCGACCGCGACGCGCTGCAACGCGCCTGGCGGCAATTGCAGCAACGCCATGCGTCGCTGCGCACGCGGTTCATCGAGACACAAGGTGCGCTGTGGCAAACAGCCGACGGCCCCCCGTTACAATGGCACGAGCACGACCTACGCGGATTGGACGAAAACGACCAATTGGCGCAAATCGCGGCGCTGTACGCCGCCCCGCTCGACCTCGCGAGCGGCGTTATCTGCCGTGTTCATTTGATTCAGCGCGCCGACCATCTGTTTTTGATGCTGCCGGTCATTCACCATATCGCCATCGACGGCCACGCAATTGTGGTGGTGCTACAGGAGTTGGAGCAGCTTTACCGCGAACAGACCGGCGCGGTCGCAGCGCAAGCCTGGACGCCGCCAACCCCGTACCGCACTTTTGCAACCTGGCAAGAACAGTGGTTGGCCTCGCCGGACGCCGACGCCGCCGAAAAATTTTGGCGCGACAAACTCGCGTTTCCCTTGCCGACCCTGAACCTACCCACCGATTTCCCGCCGCCACCAACCCGAAGCTTGCGCGGCGCGAGTTACCACCTCCAGCTCGACGCCGATCTGGTCGCCCGCCTCAAAAAAACGGCCGCCGACAACGGCGCCACCTTGTTCCACCTGTGTTTAACCGCCTACCAATGCCTGCTGACACGACTCAGCGGCCAAGACGAGGTGCTGGTCGGCATCCCCACCGCCGCGCGACCGGATACCGCTTTTGCCCGCACTGTCGGCTACTTCATCAACCCCGTCGTGGTCGCCGCCACCGTCGCCGATCAACCGCGTTTCAGCACCTTGTTGGCGCGCACGCGGCGCGAAACCGTGGATGCCTTCGCCCACCGCCACTTTCCCTTTTCGCTGTTGATCGAGAAACTACAGCCGACACGCAACGCCGATCAAACACCAATCTTCCAAGCCGCCTTCAACTTCTTGCAATTGCCGGGACAACAACAATTAGCCGGCCTGTTTGTCCCGCGCGACAGCGCGCCGCCGGTCGACTGGGGCGGCCTGCCCGCCGGCGGCTTCCAATTCAATCAACAGAGCGGTCAATTCGATTTACTGTTCGACCTGTTCGAAGCCAAAGGCACGCTGTACGGTGCCGTCAAGTACAATCCCGACCTGTTCGACGCGGCCCGCATAAAACGCATGGCGGGCCACTACGCGCAACTCCTGCGCGGCATCGCGGCCGACCCACTGGCACCGGTTAACCGCTACCAATTGCTGACGGTGGCGGAACAACAAATGCTTAACACCTGGCATATCGGCACGCACCAACCCATACCGCGCGATTTCATTCGCCAAGCCTGGGCGGCGCAGGTCGCGCGCCAACCAAACGCCGTCGTCTTGACCACCGACACGGCAACGGTCGACTACGCCGAACTCGAACGCCGCGCCAACCAACTCGCCTATCACCTGCAAAGCTTGGGCGCGGGCGCGGACACAATCATTGCCTTGGCCATGCCGCGCGGCATCCCCCTGATGACCGCTTGGCTGGCAGTTTGGAAAAGCGGCGCCGCTTTCGTCCCGCTCGATCCCGATTACCCACAGGATCGCTTGGCGTATATGCTCACCGACGCCGAGGCGACGATCCTAATCAGCGATGGACCGCATCCGTTTACCGGCGCGTTCCATACGGTTGATTTGTGCGAGGACGCGGCCGCGATTGCCGCGCAGCCGGATAGCGCGCCGACCCCGCCGATCGACGCGCATGCGCTCGCCTGGATCGTTTACACGTCGGGCTCAACCGGCCGTCCCAAAGGGGTGGCGGTGGCACGCGCGCTTTGGGAAAATTTCATCGCCTGGCACCTCCAGGCTTCGGCCTCGACCCATTCACCCTGCACCTTGCAATTCTCGGCCGTGGGTTTCGACGTCTCCTTCCAGGAAGTTTTCGTCAGCCTGTGCGGCGGCGGTGCCGTCGCCTTGCCCGACGCCGCCACGCGCCGCGACCCACACCTGTTGCTGCAGTTCATCCAACGCCACCAGGTCACCCGCCTGTTCATGCCTTTCGCGGGGTTGGCGCAACTGATTGAAACCGCAACCACCGCGAATCTGTTCCCCACCTGCCTTGAGGTCGTTATCACCGCCGGTGAACCCTTGACCGTTACAGCACCGGTGCGGCGTTTCTTCCGCGAAACAGGCGCACGCCTCATCAACCAGTACGGTTTGTCGGAAACGCACGTGATCACGGAGGAGGCACTTGATGGCGATCCCGATCATTGGCCCGCGCTGCCGGCCATCGGCCGCCCGATTAACGGCGTGGCAATGCACGTGCTCGACCGCCACGGCAACCCGGTGCCGGTCGGCGTGCCCGGCGAACTGGTGGCGAGCGGCGCCTGTTTGATGCGCGGTTACGTCCATTTACCGGCGCTGAACGCGGCCGCGCTGCGACCCGATCACCTGAGTGGCCAAGCCGGTTCGCGTTTGTTTTACACCGGCGACACGGCGATTCGTTTGGCCGATGGACGCCTTCAGTGCCTCGGCCGCAAGGATCGCCGCATTAAGATTCGCGGCTACCGAGTCGAACCGGCCGAGGTCGAAACGCGGCTGGCGGGCCTGGCCGGCGTGCAAGAGGCGGCGGTGGCCGTGCGCCGCCAGGGTGACACACCGACCCTGCATGCCTGGATTGTGACCGAATCCGGCCGGCAACCCGACGGCGACGATCTGCGCCGCAAACTGGCGCGCCTGATGCCCGACGCAATGGTGCCAACCACGATCAGTACAATCGCGGCCCTGCCGCGCACCGCCTCGGGCAAACGCGATCTGGACGCGCTGGTTGTTCCCGCGCCGGCACCGCCGGAGACAACCGCCGACGACGTGAACCTGGCGCTGGTGCTGCAACTCTGGCACGAGCTGCTGCCCAGCGCAACGATCACACACGACAGCGATTTCTTCGCCCTGGGCGGTCACTCGTTGTTGGCAACGCGGCTCGTGTTGCGCCTGAAACAGGCGGCGCATGTTCCGGTCACCTTGGCCCATCTTTTCCACCACACCACGCCCGCCGCGCAGGCGCAACTGCTGCACCGGCTAAGCCAAGGCGAGCAACCAACACTGCAACGCGCCACCGAGGCCGACGCATATCCGCTTTCGTTTAACCAGTCGCGGCTGTGGTTCTTAGAACAGTTGGAAGGCCCGCTGGCGGCTTACACCATGCCCGCCGCGCTGCGTTTGCGCGGCCCGCTCGACATAACCCGCCTACAAACCGCCTGCACCGCCTTGGTCGCACGCCACGCCGTCCTGCGCAGCCTGTTTCCGGCCGAAGACGGCGTGCCCGTGCAGCAGATTCGCGCCGCCGACGACGCCGTGCTCCAGATCCTCGATTTACGCGCGTTGGACAACGCGGCACGCGCGGCGGCGGTGGCCGATCACCACCGCGAAGCCTGCACACGACCTTTCGTGTTGGCCGAGGAACCCCCGCTGCGCGCGCGCTTGTTGCAGATCGACACCGACGAACACCTGTTGCTCTTAACCCTGCACCACATTGCTTTCGACGCCTGGTCGTTCGGCATTTTTTTCGACGAACTGGCGCGCCTTTATCGCGATCCAGCAACAACACTTGCGGCGAATCCCTTCCGTTTTGTCGACCACGCCGCCCACCAACGGGCCTGGTTAACCGAAACCGTCACAGCCCCGGCACTCAGCTATTGGCGCGACAAACTGACGGGCGCACCGCCGCTCATTGAACTGCCGCTCGACCGGCCGCGTCCACCGGCGCGCAGCTACGCAGGCGGCCACGTGCAGCACCACCTGGCGCCGGCCTGGGTCAGCGACCTTCGCGCCCTGAGCGCAGGCGTCGGCGTCACTGAATTCACCAGCTTGCTGGCGGCGACCGCACTGCTCCTAAGCCGTTACAGCGGCAGCGACGACCTGTGCATCGGCGTGCCCATCGCCAACCGCGACACCCCCGAAACGCGCCACACGATCGGCTTCTTCGTCAACACCATGGTGTGCCGACTCGACACCGCCGGGCCGCACCACTTCCAGGACTTGTTACAGCAAACGCGCACCACTTTTATGGAGGCCTTGCGCCACAGTTGGGTGCCGTTCGACCGCATTGTCGAGACGCTGCACCCCGAACGCAACCTCAGCCACACACCGCTGTTCCAAGTGATGCTCGTCATGGAGGAAGCCGACCAAGCGCTGCGCCTCGACCTGGACGGATTGCAGGTGGAAACGCTGCCGCCACCGGTCGTCTGGTCCAAATTCGACCTGGTTTTTTACTTTCGCCGCGACGACGACGGCGGTCTGACCCTCACCCTCGAATACAGCAGCGACCTGTTTTTAGCCGCAACCGCCGACCAGCTTTGCCGACATTTGATCAACCTGCTGCGCGCGGCCGTCGCCGAACCGCTTAAACCTCTAATTGACTTAGACTTAATTGAACCAAACCGGCCCGAGGCGCTAACGCCGCAAGGCCAGGACCGCCACGCGCCCGTCCACCAACAGTTCGAACAACAGGCGGCGCGCACCCCCAATGCCTGTGCCCTGATCGCGGGTTCGCGCCGGTTGACCTTTGACGAACTCAACCGCGCCGCCAACCACCTGGCGCACCGCCTGATCGCCATGGGCGTGGCGCCCGGTCGCCGCGTCGCCGTCGCCCTGCCGCGTTCGCCCGAGGTGGTCGTCGCCATTTACGCCGTACTCAAGGCCGGCGGCGCCTACGTTCCGCTCGATCCCAACTACCCCGACCAACGTTTACAGCTCATGCTCGACGAAGCCGACCCGGTCGTGCTGATCACGCGCGGCGAGGTCGCCGCACGCCTGCCCCATGGCACGGCCCAACGGCTGTTACTCGACGAGGCGCACCCGGCCGGCGCCGATCACAACCCCAACATCGTCGTCCGCGACAGCGATCCAATTTACGTCATCTTCACCTCGGGTTCGACCGGCAAACCCAAGGGCGCGGTAGTTAACCATCGCGGATTCAGTGCTTTGGTCCTCTGGTACTTGGCCGAGTTCGCCATGAACGCCGACGACCGCAACCTGTTGGTTTCGGCCCTGAGTTTTGACCTCACTCAAAAGAACCTGTACGCACCGCTCATCGCGGGCGGCACCCTGGTTTTCGCACCCGACGCCGTCTTCGACCCGCACGCGCTGGCCACCACCATCAAACAGCAGCGCATCACCCTGATCAATTGCACGCCCAGCAGCTTTTACCCACTGGCCGAAAGCGCACCCGCCGACCTCGACAGCTTGCGCCTGGTGTTCCTCGGCGGCGAACCGATCCACATGGCACGCCTAATGCCCTGGTTGCGCACCATGACGCGGCCGGCCGAAATCGTCAACACCTACGGCCCTACCGAGTGTTCCGACGTCGTCAGTTTCTACCGCGTTACCCGCCCCGAACACTTTTTGAACCAGCCCATTCCCATCGGTCACGCAATCGACGGCAGCGAACTCATCGTCCTCGACAAACGCCGGCGCCGCTTACCGCCCGGTGCCGTTGGGGAACTCTACATCGGCGGCACCTGTTTGGGCGACGGCTACCTCAACGACCCGCAAAAAACGGCCGCCAAGTTTCTGCCCGTCGGTGTCGACGGCGCCCTGTTTTACGCCAGCGGCGACCGCGTGCGCCAACGGGCCGATGGTGAAATCGAATTCCTCGGCCGTGTCGATCACCAGGTCAAAGTGCGCGGCTTTCGCGTTGAACCCGGCGAAATTGAAAAAGTGCTCGGCGAACACGCGTCGTTGCGTGCCTGTGCCGTGATGGCGCGCCCCAATCGCGACGGCCACCTACAGCTACAGGCCTGGTACATCGCGCATGAAGACGCCGCCGTCGACGCCGGTACGTTGCGCGCCTGGCTGGCCGCACGCCTGCCCGCCTACATGGTTCCCGCCGGCTTCACAGCCCTCGACGCCTTCCCGCTAACACCCAGCGGCAAGGTCGATTACAAAGGGCTGCCAGAGCCGGCCGCCGCAGCCGACCCTAGCCTGCGCCGCGCCGAGGATCCCTTGGAAGCCGAACTCTGTGCGATTTGGGCGGCCGTGTTGGACCGACCCGAGGTCGGCGTCGACGAGAACTTCTTCGACCTCGGCGGCGACAGCATCCTCAGCATTCAAATCGTCGCCCGCATCCGCGCCGCCGGTTACCAACTCCAACCGCGCCACATCTTCCAGCACCAAACCGTGGCCGAGCTGGCCGGGCGTTTGGCACAGGCCGCGCCCAGCGTCGTCCATCGCGCCGAAACCGGCATGGTCGTGCCGTTGACGCCCATTCAACGGCGTTTCTTCGCCCAACCGGGCCCCACCCACCACTACAACCAATCGGCCTTACTGCACCTCACCAACCAGGATCCCGACGCGCTCGAACAGGCCTTAAACCAAGTCGTCGCCCATCACGACGGCTTCCGCCTGCGTTTTCGCGCGCAACAGCAAAGCTACGCCGCCGAAGCCGGTACGGTGACCTTGCAGCGCATTGATCTGTCGCAATTACCGGCCGACGCCGTCGCCGCCTGCCTTGCCCACACCGCCGACTGGTGCCAAGGCTGGCTAAATGAAGCGGAAGGTCCCTTGATCGGCGCGACCTGGTTCGCAACCGGCGCACGCAGCGGTTACCTGTTACTCGTGATCCACCACTTAATTGTCGACGGTGTTAGTTGGCGCTTCCTGTTGGAAGACCTGGCCGCGACCTGTGCCGCCCGCGCCGCGCATCGCCCGCACCAACTGCCGCCCGCCCGCGCCGGCTGGGACGCCTGGTGTCGGCACTTGGCCGCGTTGGCCGAGGACGAAGCCGTGACCAGCCAGGCCGATCATTGGCGCGCGGTTGGCGCCGGCACCCACCAGCTCGGAGCCGGGTTAGGTACCTACGACCGCCGCGTCGGCGCCGAACGGCGCTACCAGGCCGCGTTTTCAAGCCAAGCCACCGCCCGTTTGGTGGAAGCCGTTCCCGCCGCCTGCACCGTGGAACCCTACGCGTTACTGGTCGCCGCCTTGGCCGAAGCCCTCAGTCAAGTGCGCGCCGGCCTCGCCGGCCCCGACCAACCGATGCTGCTCGATCTGGAGGGCCACGGCCGTCCCAGCGACGGCGAGCTCGACCTTTCGCGCACGCTCGGCTGGTTCACCACCCTTGCCCCGATTCGCCTCGACCTGCCCCCCAACCGCGCCGCCGCTTTAAAAACCGTGCGCCGCCGCCTGCACCATCTGCGCAAACACGGCCTGTCCTACGGCTTGCTGCGCCGCGTCAACCCGAAAACCGCCGCCGCCATGGCCGACCTACCCCAGGCCGACGTCCTTTTTAATTACCTCGGCCGTTTCGACGCCGAACCCGCGCCCGGCTGGCGCCTTACCGACAAGCCACGCGGCGCCGAACACCACCCCGAACGCGAACGCGAGCACCTGCTCAGCATCGTTGCGCTGGTGCTCGGCGGTCAACTGCAAACCACTTGGTCCTACCCCGAGGGTGCCTTCCACGAAAGCGAGATCGCCGCGCTCGCCGACGCCTTCCACACCGCACTCGAGCAGGGCGTCGCCTTCTGTCTGGCCCATCGCCGGCCCGCCACCCTGCCCAGCGACTTCGAATATGTCACGCTCGACGCCGACCAACTCGACGCGCTTTTGCGGCGTTACCCCGACGCGCCGGCCGTTTACCCCTTGACCCCCGTTCAGCAAGGGTTGCTCTACGAAAGCCTGGTCGACCGCAACCAACAAGGCGCGTACTTCGAACAAACGCTGCTCACCTTAAGCGGCCCGCTTGAACCGGCGCGGCTGGAACAAGCGTGGCACCAGGTCGTCGACCATTTCGAAGCACTGCGCGTGGCCGTCGTCTACGAGGGTTGGGAGCAACCGGTTCAGGTCGTGTGTGGCTCGCGCGCCGTGCCGGTCACGCACCACGCCGGCGACCAACTCACCGAGTTCTTGGCCGCCGACCGTGCCGCCGGCATCGACATCGGCAGTGCACCCGCGTTGCGCATCAATGTTTTCCCAACCGCAGCCGACACCCATGTGATCGTGCTCAGTTACCATCACCTGCTGCTCGACGGCTGGTCGCTGGCGCTGGTTACCGATTGCCTGTTGCGTTGTTACGCGGGTCGGCCGACAACGCCGGCGACCCCGCTGCGCGCCTATATGGGGTGGCTGGCCGAACGCGCGCCGGCCGCCGCCGAAAACTTTTGGCGCGAACGCCTCGCCGACCGCGCGGCAGCGACCCAACTCAACCTACCGCGTCCGCAACCCTGTGACGCCGCCCGCCTGCACCAACGTCGCGACCTGAGCGCAGCGCAAACCGAACGTTTGCGCACCTGGGCACAGCGCCGGCGCCTGACACTCAACACCCTACTCGAAGCAGCCTGGGCTTTGCTGTTAGCGCAATACAGTGGCGAGGACGACGTCGTCTTCGGCGTGACGGTCGCGGGCAGACCCGCCGACGTGCGCGGCATGGAGCGGCTGGTGGGTTTGCTGATCAACACCTTGCCGGTCCGCCTGCGCGTCCAACCCGACGAACCACTGACAACCTGGCTGGCACAACACCAGCAACAACGGGCGGCCATTGAGGAGCACGGCCACTTGCCGCTCAGCCAACTGGCCCGTCTGGCCGGCCACAACCCGCTGTTCGAATCGCTGCTGGTTTACGAGAGTTACCCCGTCGATTCCGCCTTCGCACAGGCGACCGCCGACGGCTACGCCGGCCTGCGCATCAGCGATTTTGACGGCGTCGAGGTCACCCACTACCCGCTCAACTTAATGGTCGTCCCCGGTCCGTGCCTGCGCTTGAAGCTGACCACCGATGCCGACCGCTGTGACGCCGCCACCGCCGCCGCCATGCTCGATCACTTGGTTCACCTGCTGCTGCAGTTCCCCGAAACGGCGTGCGCACGCGACCTGTGCCACACGACCGCCGCGCAAGCGGCGACCCTCCTCGCCGCCGGCCGCGGACCAAACACCCCGTTGCCCGTCCACGGCGACACGCTTTGCGATTGGCTCGACCACCAAGCCGGCCAACAACCCGACGCGCCTGCGCTGCGCGGTGATGACGACGAAGCGTGGGATTACCACACGCTGGCGGCCCGTGTCGACGCCGTCGCCGAAGCGCTGATCGCACGCCGGCTCGACCTGGAAACACCGGTGGCACTGTGGTGCCGACGCGGTCCCGCCACCATCGCAGCCCTGCTCGGCATTCTCAAGGCCGGCGCCGTTTACGTACCCCTTGACCCGGCCCACCCGCCGACACGCCTGCGCGCGTTGGTCGCCCAAGCGCAGCCGGCGTTGTTGCTGTGCAGCGGACCGCCGCCCAACTGGTATGGCGACGGCCCCAGCCTGGACTTAAACGACCTCCCCGACCGGCCGCAAACCCGGCCGCAAACCCGCATCATCGATCCGGCCCAAGCCGCGTACCTGCTGTTTACGTCGGGCACGAGCGGACACCCCAAAGGCGTCGTCGTCACGCACGCGGGCATCACCAACCTCGCCGCCGCACAAATCGAACATTTCGCCATCGACACCAGCTCGGTTGTGTTGCAATTCGCCGCGATGAGCTTCGACGCCTCAATTTCGGAAATCGCCACCGCCGTATGCGCGGGTGCGGTGCTGCAAACCGCCGCCCGAGATGCCTTGTTGCCAGGCGAACCACTCTCCCAAACCATTTGCGAAAAGGGTGTTACTCACGTCACCTTGCCGCCCTCGGTGCTGCGCGCCATGCCCGCCGACAGCCTCGCCGGCCTGCACACCCTCGTCAGCGCCGGTGAAGCACTCGATCAACCCTTGCGGGACCGCTTCGCCCATCTCCCGCGTTTCATCAACGCCTACGGACCAACCGAAACCACCGTCTGCGCGAGCGTCGGCGACAACCTCAACGCCGGTGCACCGGTTTCACTCGGCAACGCCCTTGCCAACACCCAGCTCGCCGTCGTCGACCGCCACGGTCGCCTCCAGCCCGACGGCCTTGCCGGCGAGTTAACCATCGCCGGTCTCGGCTTGGCGCGCGGTTACCACAACGACCCGGCCCGCACCGCCGCCTGTTTTGTGCCCGACCCGTTCAGCGACCGCGCCGGCGCGCGTTGCTACCGCAGCGGCGACGAGGTGCGCCGCGAAAACGGCCTGCTACAGTACCTCGGCCGTATCGACCAACAAATCAAAGTGCGCGGCGTGCGCATTGAGCCGGCCGAGATCATCCTCGCTTTGAATGCCCACCCGGCCGTGGCCCAAGCAGCCGTCACCGTCGACGACGGCCCGCTCGGCCGGCGTCTGATCGCCTACCTGGTCGCGGCGGCAGACGTCACCGCTCCCGACGCGGCAACGCTGCGCGCCTGGCTAGCCGAACGCCTACCCGAAGCCATGCTGCCCAACCTCTTCCTGCACCTGCCCGCGCTGCCGTTGACGGCGGCGGGCAAACTCGACCGCGCCGCCCTGCCCCACCCGGACGAGGGTCGTCGCCTGGCGGGCGCCGTTTACGCTGCACCGCAAACCCCGGTCCAGCAACAACTGTGCGCGCTCTGGGCCGAGTTGCTGAACCTACCCCGCGTCGGCATTCGCGACCACTTTTTTGCCCTTGGCGGCGACTCCATCCAAAGCATGCAAATGGTCGCCCGTGCGGCCGCGCGCGGCCTCATCCTGACCCCGCGTCAAGTTTTCGCCTTTCCCACCATTGAGGCTTTGTCGGCCTTGGTTCGCGGCGAACGCCCTGAAGCAACGCCGGTCACGCCGGCACGCGGTCGCTTACCACTTACGCCGATCACCCATTGGTTGCTGGAAACCACCACCACACCGCACCACTTCAACCAATCGCTGCTTTTGACGACCACGGACAGGGTTGAGGTGGCACACCTACGCCGTGCACTGCACTTGTTGTGGTCGCACCACGACGGCTTGCGCCTGCGCCGCGCCGACCGCGACAGCCTGTACATCGACGATGCCGTGCCCGCCCCCGAGCTGTTGACGGTGCTCGCCGCCGACGCCTGTTTGGAAACGGCCGCGCGCGATATCCACCAAGGCTTCGATCTCGACCAAGGCGGCTTGTTACACGCGCTATGGCAACCCGCAAGCCCGGGCGGCCGACTTTACCTGGCGGCGCACCACTTGGTCGTCGATACGGTTTCTTGGCAGATTTTGACGCACGATTTACACCAGCTTCTCACCGCCCTCGCCACCGATTCGGCACCGCAACTGCCTGCGCGAACCACGTCTTTGCGGCAGCGCGCCGAAGAACTGCAGGCGGCGGCAACCAACACCACCGTACGCGCCATGCTCGATCACTGGTCGGCCGTTGGTGCGGATGTAACCCGTTTCGCGGGCGCACCCGCCGGCAGCGCTGAACGGCGCCGCAAGCTACAGCGCTTTGACAGCGAAACCACCGCCAACCTGCTGCAACGCGTGCCGGCGGCATGGCGCACGCGCACCCACGAGGTCTTGTTAAGCGCGCTCGACCGCGCCTTGGCCGGCTTGGGTTACGGCCCGCTGCTGGTCGATGTCGAGGGCCACGGTCGCGACGCCCTACTGCACGACACCGACCTGTCGCGCACGGTTGGCTGGATGACGGCCTTTTTCCCACACCGCCTTGCCGGAGACCGCGCCGAAACGCCGGTCGCGACGCTGAAACGAACCAAGGAACAATTGCGCGGCCTGCCGTTTAACGGTCTGAGTTACGGCGTGTTGCGGTACCTCAACGACGACACCGCCCAGGAGCTGCGCGCTACCCAAGCCGAGATTGGCTTTAACTACGTGGGTCGCTTCGAACTCGACCCGGACAGTGCCTGGCGCTTGCAGGAAACGGACTGGGACGCCAACCAACCGGCCGACTTCCCCTGGCCGCACGCGCTTAATATCGAAGCCTGGGTCCACGCCGGTGCGCTACACATGCAGTGGCGTTTCTCACCCAACCGCCTCGACGATACCCATGTGGATCGCCTCGCCGACGCCTTCGCGCACGAGCTGAACACTTTGATTAACGCCTGTTTACAGCCAGGGGTCGCCCGCTTCACACCCTCCGATTTCCCCTTAGTCACCATCACCGACGCCGACCTGACGCGGTTGCAAAACGCCTATCCCGGCCTGCGCCGCCTGCTGCCGTTCTCGCCGCTACAGCGCGGGTTATACTTCGAAACCCTGGCCGACGTGGACGGTGACCTTTACCTGGAACAAGCCGTGTTCCGATTGCAAGGCGCGCTCGACGCCGAGCGCCTGCACGCCGCTTGGCAAAACGTGCTCGACCGCCACGACGCCTTGCGCGCGGCCTTCCTCGACCACCCGCTACAACTCATCGCCGATGGGCTGACCCTGCCATGGCAAACCCTTGACTGGCGTGGGTGCGCCGATTGGCAGGCCGCACTGGCGACACTGCGCGACCAGGACCGCGCCGTACCTTTTGACCTTAGCCGGCCGCCCTTGCTGCGTTTGACGCTCATCATCTTGGGCGACGAGGATCATTTATTAATGTTGACCAACCACCATTTGATCCTCGACGGTTGGTCGTTGCCGCTGCTGTTGCGCGAAGTACTCCAGCTGCACGCGGACCCAGCCTGCGCTTTACCGCCGGCGCCGTCCTTCGCGACCTGGCTAACCTGGCTGGCGGAACGCGACCCGGCCGCCGAGCAGGCCTTCCTCGAAACACGGCGTTTCGACGCCGCCGAGGTCGCCACTCTCGATTTGCCCGCTGCCTCACCCGATCAACCCCAACGCGGGCAGTGGCGTTACCGTTTGAGCGGCGCACCGCTGCAACGGCTCCACCAGCAAGCCGCCACATACGGCGTCACGCCCAACACCATGTTGCGCGCGGCATGGGCGCTCACCCTCGACCGCTACAGCGGTGCCGGTCGGCGCGTCATGGGCGTCACCGTCGCCACACGGCCGCCGCACATAAACGGCATCAACCAAATGGTCGGCCTGCTGATCAACAGTCTGCCGCTGCCGGTCACCATCGACGAACAGCAATCCGTGCAGGACTGGTTAACCGAGCTGCAACACCAGCAATCGCAACTCTTGCCCTACAGCCACATCGAACTGAGCCGTTTCGGCAACGGCCGTTTGTTCGATAACCTCTACGTTTACGAGAGTTACCCGGTCGGTGCCGCCACCGACGACAGGCTGCGCCTCAGCGCGATTCCCAGTGAGGAACACACCAACTACCGCTTGACCCTGATCGCCGTGCCCGAAAGCGACGCGCTGACGCTTAATCTGGGTTGGCGCGACACGCACACCACACTAATTGAGCGCCTGGGACGGGAACTGACGGAAACGCTGGCCTGGCTGGCCGACAACGGCACCGCCGCCTTACACCGCCGCCCCTTGCCTTTGCCCGCCTGCAGCAGCAGTGCCACCACCGCCGACCCCAACTCGCCCTTGCTAATCGAACGCTTCGAAGCGCGCGTCGCGCGCGAGCCCGACACCACCGCCGTCATCGACGGGACGCGCGAAGTGAGTTTGGCCGAACTCAACGACGCCGCCAACCGCATCGCCGCCACCTTGATCGCAATCGGGGTCGGCCCCGAGCATCGCGTCGCCTTACTGTGCCCGCGCCGCTGGTCAATGATCGCCGGCTTGCTCGGCATTCTCAAAAGCGGGGCCGCCTACCTCCCGCTAGATCCCGCTTACCCCAGCGAGCGTTTGGCCGGCATGCTCAACGACGCCGGCGCACGGGTTTTGCTTCACGCCGCCGGCTGTGACGCCACCCTGGCCGGCGACCCGACCCGACTCGATCTGGACGCCTTGCTCGCGGCTGTCGACCAAGCCGCGCCCGCCAACCCGGCCAAACCGCGCCGGCTCACACCGCAACATCCAGCCTACGTGCTCTACACCTCGGGATCCAGTGGACGCCCCAAAGGCGTGGTCGTCACCCACGCCAACCTGTGCGCCTTCCTCGACGGCGTCGCCGCGCTGGTACCCGCCGAGATCCACGCCGTCACCTTGGCCTCGACCTCGATCTGTTTCGACATTTCGGTGTTCGAACTGTTCCTGCCGCTCACACGTGGCGGCTGCCTGGTTTTGGCCGATAACGCGCTGGCCGTCCCCGATCTGCCCGCCGCCGACCGCCTGACCCTGATCAACACCGTCCCCTCGGCCGCCGCCGAACTGGTGCGACGCGGCGAGCTGCCCGCCAACCTGCGCGCGGTGCTCTGCGCCGGAGAAAAATTAGCCCCCGACCTCGTCGACCAATTGATCGCCGCCGGCGTGCCGACCGTTTACGACGGCTACGGCCCCACCGAAACCACCATTTACGCGACTTTAACCCGCCGCGAGGCGGGTGCCCCCGCGACCATCGGCCGGCCGACACCGGGCACACGCTCATACGTACTCGACGGCCGGCTGCGCCCCGTTCCGCAAGGTGTGCCAGGCGAACTCTACCTCGGCGGCGCGCAACTGGCACGCGGCTACCACCGACGACCCGGCTTAACCGCCGCCGCGTGGTGCCCCGATCCCTTCGCCGATAAAGCCGGCGCACGCCTTTACCGAACCGGCGACCTGGTGCGCTGGGACGAAGCGGGCCGCTTGTGTTATCTCGGCCGCGTCGACCGCCAAATCAAACTGCGTGGGTTCCGCATCGAACCGGGCGAAATCGAGCGCAGCCTGCGAGGATTGCCAGGCGTCGCGGAAGCCGTCGTCGACGTCGTCAGCGTGGGAGAACGCCAGGCGTTAACCGCCTGGCTGGTGGCCGCCACCCAGCAACCCGTTACCGAGGTACGCGCCGCCTTGAGTACAACCCTACCCGAACCCATGCAACCGACCCAAGTCATTTACCTAGAGCGCTTACCACGCACGGCCAACGGCAAATTGGACCGTGCCCGTCTGCCCTTGCCACAACGTATGGCCGGCCGCGACGGCGCCGCGCAAACCGAAGCGCAACGCCTCTTGGCCGCGATTTGGCGCGATTACTTCAAAACCGAGGTCGGCATTCACGATAACTTCTTTGACCTCGGCGGCGACAGTATCCTCAGTATCCAGATCAGCTCGCGCGCCCGCCGGCTCGGTCTCAACCTCGGCGCCGGCGACCTTTTCCGCCACCAAACGATTGCCGTCGTTTGCGCCAACCTTAACCAGGCTACCCGCGACGACGACGCGGCCTCGCCCTTGGGCACCTACCCGCCGACGCCGATCCAGCGCGGTTTCCTGCGCCTCAACGGACCGCGCCACCACTACAACCAATGCCTGCTGCTCGATCTGCCCGCCGACAGCGACGGCGATGCACTGCACACGGCCTTGGTGCAGCTGATCGAACACCACGCCGGCCTGCGTACCCGGTTTGAGAACGGCGTCGCCACCGTGCCGCCGTTCGATCCCGCCCGCGCCGCCGCCTGTATCGAACGGGTCGCCGGCGCCCCCGACCGGGCGCGTATGGACGCCGCCCACGTTTCTTTTGACCTGGCGGTCGGCTATTTGCTGCGCGCCGTCATCTTCCAACAAGAAGGCGCCTGCCAGTGCCTTCTGGTGATCCACCACCTCGTCGTCGACGGCGTTTCGTGGCGCATTCTGCTCGAAGACCTGCACAGCGCCTACACCGGCGTCCACAGACAACAACCCGTGCAGCTCGCCGGCGCGACGCCCTTCGCCGTGTGGGCCGAACGCCAAGCGCAACACGGCGCCCAAACGGCGTTACGCCGCGCCGCACTGGCCTGGGACGCCCAACTGGCCGATGCACCAACCTTGTTCGCCACCGTCCAAGGTCCACGCACCGGCGCCGTCACCTGTACCGCCGACGTCCACCTGCCCGCCGCAACGACCGCCCTCCTGAGCCGCGCCGACAAGGCCTACCACACCCAAATCGACGACCTGCTTTTGGCCGCGCTGGCACTGAGCTTCTGCGAACAGGGTGAACCCGACATCCTCGTCGACCTGGAAGGCCACGGTCGCCGCCCACTGTTCCACGAACCCCACCCCGACCGCACCGTTGGCTGGTTCACCAGCTTGTGTCCGCTGCGCTTACGCGGCGACGCCGACGACCTCGGCACCCTGATCAAAAACGTCAAGGAACACCGTCGCCAAGCGCCTTACCACGGACGCGCCGTCCACCTTGCCCGCGAACAGGACGCCGCCGGCTTCACCGCACCGACCCCGCGTTTGCTGTTCAATTACATGGGCCGCTTTGAAACCGCAAGCGGCGATTGGCGGGTCAGCGACGAGAATCCCGGCACGCCGATTGACCCAACCCTCGAACGCAGCCACCTGGTCGAAGTCAACCTCAGCCACGGCGAGCGGTTGCGCGCCGAATGGTCGTGGCACGCCGATCTCGACGGGGAGGTCATGCAGGATTTGGCAGATGGTTTCATCGACGCCTTAACGCGTATCCTGCAACACTGCTGCGACGGTCGTCACGGCTGCCACACCGTTTCCGATTTCCCCTTGGCCGCACTGCAACCCGAACAGCTGGCCGAACTTGAAGCACAACACGCCCCCATCGAAACCATCGTTCCACTGTCACCACTGCAACAAGGCCTACTTTATGAAACCCAGGTCCACGCCGAAACCGGCGTATACTTCGAGCAGATTCAGGTGCGCGTCCTGCCGCCCTTCGACAGCGCCCTGCTGCGTAGCGCATGGCAGTGCTGTTTGGACCGCCACGCGGTTCTGCGCGGCGTCGTCCCGCGCGGTGATTTTGCCGAACCGCTGCTGCTGATTCCCGCGACCGCGACCCTTCCTTGGCACGAGGCCGACTGGCGCGACTGCGACCCAGCCGAGTGGGACACGCGTTTCGCCGCCTTCCTCGCCGAAGACCGCGCTCAGGGTGTCACCTTCGACGGCTCGCTGTTACTGCGGGTCGCACTGTTCCATCATCCCGACGGCTCGGCGCGTTTGGTATTTAGCCACCACCACCTACTGCTCGACGGCTGGTCGTTGCCGATCCTCACCCGCGACCTCATCCAAAGCTACCGCGCGCTCGCTCACGGCCAACCATCACCGGCAACAGCGACCCGGCCGTTCACGGATTACCTGGCTTGGTTGCGCCGCCAAGACTTGACGGCGGCGCGTCAATTCTGGCGCGAACGTTTGGGCGCAATCACCGCACCGACACCGCTCACGCTCGCCGACGGTCACGCCCACGTCGGCCCGATGGCCGAAGAAGTGCTCACCTTCGACAAACAAGACACCGCCGCCTTGGAGCAGCTGGCGCGCACGCAACGCGTCACGCTCGCCACCATTGTGCAAGCGCTGTGGGGTTTGATGCTGGCCCGCGCCGCCGGCCACAAACTCGCCGTCTTTGGTGCGACTGTTAGCGGTCGACCCGGAGAACTCGCGGGTGTCGCCGACATGGTTGGTCTGTTCATTAACAGCCTGCCCGTCGTCGTCACGGCCAACGACCACCAACCGATTTCATCCTGGTTACGTGATTTGCAACGCGACCTGGAACAGCAACAACACTTCACCTGGACGCCGCTCCACGAAATCACCGCCTGCAGTGGGTTACCCGCCGGCGAAGCGCTGTTCCAGTCGTTAATTGTGTTCGAGAACTACCCCATCGACAGCGATGGAGCGGCCCGTAAGCCAGGTGAGGGTGCGCTGGTTTTCGCCCATGCCGACGCCCCGGTCCAAATCGACAGGCCACTGGGACTCATGGTGTTACCTGGCGAAACCACAACGCTAAGGCTTTCGTACCGCACGACGCAGTTCTGCGCGGCCACGGGCACAACGCTTGCCTCCTGGCTGCACCACCTGGTACGCACGCTGCTCCAGCTGCACGCCTCACCCACCGGCTTGGACGGCGCCGCGCTCGCCCAGCTGCGCCTGCCCGCGCCCGATCCGCGTTTGTTTGCTGACGCCACGCCCGTCGGCGACCTCGTCGGCGACTTGCAACGCGCCTTCAGCCGCCACGCCGATCAGCCCGCCGTACTGGGCCCCGACACGAGCCTGAGTTACCGCGAATTGGCAAGACGCGTGTACACCACCGCGCACCGCCTCATCGCCGCCGGCTTGCGCCACGAACAACCCGTCGCCTTGCTGCTCGAGGCGAACCCCGACTGTATCGTCGCCATGTTGGCCGTGCTGCACGCGGGCGGGGTCATCCTCTACCTGGATCCAGATCACCCGCACGAACGCCTGCAACTGATGGTCGACGACGCGCGGCCCGTCTTGGTCTTGTGTGATACCACAACCGCCGGCAAAGCCGCCGCCTTGCCCGGCGCCGCCTTGCTCAACCTCGATGAACCTGCACCGGACGGCCCCCAGGACGCACCACCCGCCGTGACGCTGTTCCCCACCCAAGCCGCGTACCTAATTTACACCTCCGGCTCAACCGGCCGGCCCAAGGCCGTCAGTGTGACCCACGCCGGCTGGGCCAACGTCGCCGCGCACCACATAAACTTGCTCGAATTGGGTCCCGGTCGACGCGTCTTCCAGTTCGCCTCACTCGCCTTCGACGTCGCCATGCTCGACCTTGCCATGGCCCTGCAAAGCGGCGCCGCACTTGTCGTGGTCCCACGCCCGCGGCGCATGCCCGGTCCCGAATTAACCGCCTTGCTGCACACCCAGGCCGTCACCACCGCCCAGATCTCACCACCCGCCGCCGCTTTGCTTAACCCCGACGAAATGCCGGCGTTCCGGCAACTCATCATGGGCGGCGAAACCCCGCCGCCCTCGCTCGTGCGCCGTTGGAGCGCCGCCGGGTGCGCCGTTTACAACGCATACGGTCCCACCGAAACCACCGTGTGCGTCGCCATCGACGGTCCGCTCGATCCCGAACGCAGCGCCACCATCGGTCGACCGTTGCCGGGCGTGCGTTGTTACGTGCTCGACCCCCAACTGGCACCCGTCGCCGACGGCGTGCCCGGAAAACTCTATATCGCCGGTGTCGCCGTGGCACGCGGTTATCTACAACGGCCGGACCTCACCGCCGCGCGTTTCGTACCCGATCCCTTCGCCAACCAGGCCGGCGCGCGTATGTTTGATTCCGGCGATTGGGTGCGCCGCTTGCCCGACGGCCGTTTGCTTTTCATCGGGCGCCGCGACGATCAGGTCAAGATTCGCGGCCACCGCGTCGAACTCGGCGAAATTGAAACGTGCCTCAACCAATTGCCACAGGTCGATCTGGCCGTGGTACGGACGCGCGAGATCGACGCTGAAACGCGGCTTGTCGCCTGGTACACGCTTGCTGAAAACGACCGCTTGCGCGCCGAACAGGTCGACCAATGGCGCCAACTCTACGACAAGTCCTACCGCGAAACCGCCGACACACCGCATCCCGCACAGGACTTTACCGGCTGGAACAGCAGCTACGACGGCGCCCCAATCGACCGCGCACAAATGCAGGAATGGGTCGACGACACCGTCGCCCGCATTCGCTCGCTCCAACCGCGCCGCGTATTGGAGATCGGTTGCGGTAATGGTTTGTTGTTGTGGCGTCTCGCCGCCGAGGTCGAAACCTACGTGGGTACCGACTTCTCGCAACCCGTATTGCAACGTTTGGGTGCCGCCGTCAGCGCCGGCCCCGCCTGGTCGCACGTTCACCTGCACGCCTGCGAGGCCGTCGACTTCAGCGCCGTCGCCGGCCAAAAGTTCGACACCGTTATCATCAATTCCGTGGTTCAGTACTTCCCCGACAGCGGCTACTTAGCCAAGGTTCTGCACACGGCCGCCGCCCATCTCAGCGACAACGGTGCACTTTTCATCGGCGATGTGCGCGACTACGACCTACTTCACCACGCCCACGCCGATTTCCGTGCCGAACGCGCGGCGGCCGGCACCGGACGCGCCGACCTCGCCGAACAGGTGCGCCGCGAGACACTGCTCGAAGAGGAACTGACCTTGGCGCCGGCCTGGTTCCATGCGCCCGCCAACCAACCCGCCGGCATTCGCAGCGTGCAAACCTTGCTCAAACCGAGCCGAGGCGAAAACGAACTCAACCGTTTCCGCTACGACGTCATCCTCAGCCCCCGCGCCGCATACGAGACGTCCACCGTACCGCTCACGCGTTTGACCGGCTTCGATGCGGCCACGCTGAGTGCCGCCTTGCAAGACCCCGATCAGGACCTGCTTGTCGCCGATCTGCGCAACGCCCGGCTAACCCGTGCCGATGCGGTCGTTAACTGGCTCGCGCAGGCGGGTCACGACGAGGTCGCCACCCTGCGCGATCCCGTCTATACCGGCGTCGCCGGCGACGCTGTCGATCCCGCCGCCCTCGCCGCCCTCGCCCGCGCCGCCGGTCGCCGCCTGTTTTTGGTGCGCGCCGACAAACCGACCCACTTCCACGCCCTCTTCAGCGACAACCCACACCGGTTGCCCCAAGTCGCGCCGCTCGCCGACGCCGGTGTCAACCACCCGCAACGCGGCCGCCTGTTGCGCAGCATGGAACCCATTCTGCGCGAACACCTCGCCCGTCACCTGCCCGACTACATGATGCCGAGCCTGTTCGTGCCGGTTGAGCGCTTCCAACTCTCGACCGGCGGCAAGGTCGACCACCGCGCCTTGCCGGTACCGCTCCTCGGCGGTGAAGTGCCGCACGCCCGCCCGCAACAGCCACCTGGCAGCGACATGGAACGACTCGTCGCCGACGCCTGGTGTGCCTTGCTGCATTTGCCGGCGGTCGGCATCCACCAGAACTTCTTTGAGCTCGGCGGCCATTCCCTGCTGCTTGTCCGTTTGCAGAACCGGCTCAGCGCCTTGTTGGCGCGGCCCGTTAAAATCACCGACCTGTTCCAGAACCCGACCGTCGCCGCTCAGGCCGCTTTCCTCGCGGGCGCCACCCTACCGCTGCCGGCCCCCGACGAAACCCTCTTACCCACAGGCCGCGACGACCGCATCGCCGTGATTGCCGTGGCCGGGCGTTTCCCCGGCGCCGCCGATCCCGAACAGCTCTGGCAGAATCTCGTCGCCGGTCGCGACAGCATTCAGTTTTTCGACGACGCCGAGCTCGACGCCGCCGGCGTCGACCACACCGAACGAGCCCATCCCGATTACGTGCCCGCACGCGGTGTCTTGGCCGACGCCGACCGTTTCGACGCCGACTTCTTCGGTTATGCCCCGCTCGAAGCCGCCGCCATGGACCCACAGCAGCGTTTGTTCCTGGAAACGGCGTGGCAGGCCATGGAACGCGCCGGCTACGGCGACACGCGCCAATGCGGCCGCGTCGGCGTTTTTGCCGGCAGCAGTTTCAATTCCTACTTCATCCGCAACGTGCTACCCAACCAAACCGTTATGGCCAACCAGGGCGCCTTCCGCCTCGGCATGAACAACAGCGCCGACTTCCTCAGCTCGCGCGTCGCCTACAAACTCGACCTACGCGGACCCGCCGTCAATATTCAAACCGCCTGCTCAACATCGCTTGTCGCCGTCCACAGCGCCTGTACCGCCCTGCTCCACGGCGAGTGCGAGCTGGCCCTCGCCGGCGGCACCTCACTGGGCGTACCACAAACCGAAGGCTACCGCTACCAGGCAGGCGCCATCGCCTCGCCCGATGGTTTGTGTCGCGCCTTTGACCGCGATTCCGGCGGTACCATCGGCGGGAACGGGCTCGGCGTGGTCGTGCTCAAACCCCTGGCGCGCGCTCTCGCCGATCGCGATCCCGTCTTAGCCGTCATCCACGCTACCGCCGTCAACAACGACGGCGCCGCCAAAGTCGGCTACACCGCGCCCAGTGTCAGCGGTCAAGCCGCCGTCATCCGCGCCGCCCAGCGCAAGGCCGGCATCAGCGCCGACCAAATCGGTTACATCGAAGCGCACGGGACCGGCACCAACCTCGGTGATCCGATTGAAATTGAAGCACTAACCCAAGCGTTCCGCGCCGATACCGACCGCGTCGGCGGCTGTGTCGTCAGTGCCGTTAAGTCGAACGTCGGCCACCTCGACGCCGCCGCCGGCGTGACCGGCCTGATCAAAGCCGTCATGGCCCTGCAACACGGCGTGATCCCACCCGTCGCGCATTTCCGCGCCGCCAATCCACGCCTGCACCTGGAGCAGTCACCGTTTACCATTAGCGACCAACCGCAGCCGTGGCCCCTGTTCGGCGCGCAACGTTACGCCGGCGTCAGTTCCTTCGGCATCGGCGGCACCAACGCACACGCGATCCTGGGCGAAGCACCGGCGCGTGCGGCGGCGGGCCCGGCCCGAACTTGGCAAATCCTGCCGCTTTCGGCCAAGGATCCCCAAGCCTTGGCCCGTATGAGCGACGCCTTGCGCGACTACCTCAGCACCCACCGCTGCAACCTCGCCGACGCCGCCTTCACCCTGCAAGTCGGCCGCCGCGACTTCAGCCACCGCCGTGTCTGGGTGTTGCCCGACCACAATGATTGGCAACGCAGCTTCGCGGGCATGCCCTGCGACCCCGACCGCGACGCCCAATCGGCGTGGCTGTTGCAGCCAGGCCTGCGCCTGAACCGCGATTTGGCCGACGCGGAAGCCGCCTACCGCGCCGTCGTCGACGAAGCCGCCGCCTTGCTCGCGGGCGACCCATGGCACGCCCCAGACGCCGAGCAAAATCTCATCGCCACCGTCGCCCTTGGCCGCGTTTGGCTCAGCTGGGGACTCACCCCCGACCTCATCGCCGCCAAAGGCAACACCCAACCGGCCGCCGCTTGTTTGGCCGGCCTCGTTGATTTGGCCGGCGCCTTCGCCCTTCTGCGTGGCGCGGCGCCCAACACAACCGCAAGCGCGCCGCGCCTGCCCTTGTTGCTGGGCGCGACCGGTGCGCTGCTGACCGATGCCCAGGCCGCCGACGCCGCCTTCCTGACCCAACAACTCGCCGCCAACGCCGCCGACGACGCCGTCGATCAGGCCTTGGCCGCGCACTTGACCCTTGCCCACCAAACCTTGCTCGTGCTCGGCGACGGCGGCTACCGCCGCCTCGGTCTGGCGCTTGAGCTACAGGTCGGCGACGACCTTGAAGCCATGACCACCGCGCTCGCGCAATTCTGGTTGGCCGGTGTGCCCACCGATTGGCAACGTTTGGCCGCCGATCAGGATCGCGGACGCATTGTTTTGCCCACCTACGCCTTCGCCGATCAACGTCACTGGCTGGCACCGCCGGCCGTCACCGAACCGAACCCGGCGCCCACGCCCGTCGTCACCCCGAGCAATCCCGCGAAACCCGCGCAACCGCACCAATGGCTGCGTGTACCGAGTCGTGTGCGCGTCGCCGGCAACGGGAACCGCGCGCTCGCCGACGCCGAAACCTTGCTGTTCGCCGATCAGCAAGGCTTACACCGCGAGCTGCTAACTGAATTGGAAGCCGGCGGCGCCCGTGTCACCACCGTCATTGCGGCCGGCCGTTTCAGTCCAGTGCGCGCGGGCAGCTACACCCTGGCGCCCCTCGACCGTGACGGCTACCGCGAACTGGTCGACGAACTGGCGCGCCACCACCGCCTACCGCGTCGCATTGTGTTTTTGTGGGGCCTCGACCCACTGGCCGACAGCGCTTTGCCCCACTTCTTTGCGCTGACCTATCTGGTACAGGCGCTTCTCGCCCACGACACCCAGCACGCTTGTGAGCTGTTTGTGGTCACGGCGAACCATCTGGCACAGAGCGAGTGGACACCGTGGCAAAGCGACGCCGCCGCGCTTTACGGCTTGTGTCGAACGCTCGTCACCGAACACGCCGCGTTCCGACCGCACCTGCTCGATCTCAGCTACACCCCCACACGCGGTTGGTGCGCCGACGAACGCAGGTTACTGGCCGCCGAACTCGCCAGCGGGGACGCCCCCTTCGACGTGGCCCTGCGCCGCACCGGGCGCATGCTCGAAGCCTTCGCCACCGTGCCCGCCCCGCCCTCACGCGCGCAGCGCACCGACGCCGTCACCCTGATCACCGGCGCCTTCGGCACGGTCGGTCGCACGCTCGCGCGCCACCTCGCCGGACGGCCGGGTGCCTGTCTGGCGCTGCTCACGCGCGCCGGCGCCGAGACACCCGCACGGCGTAACTTCGTCGCCGAACTCGAAGCGCTCGGGGCCCGTGTCATCGTGCTCGCCGCCGACGTCGGCGACGCCCACGCCGTGCAACAAGCCGTCGCCCAGGTCTGCGACCAGTTCGGCGCCGTCCATGGCTTAATCCACGCCGCCGGCGTGCTCGAACCCGACGCCTTTAAACCCATTCGCAACTGCGACATCGCCGCCGTCCAGCCACACATCGCCACCAAAGTCGCGGGCGTGTTTCACCTGCATGCGGCCTTGGCCGACCAACCCCTCGACTTCGCCTTACTGATGTCGTCGTTATCGACCCTCACCGGCGGGGTCGGCCTGGCCGGCTATGCCGCCGCCAACGCGGTCATGGACTGCTTGAGTCGCACCTTTGCCGCCGCCGACAGCCCATGGCAAAGCGTTAACTGGGATCGCTGGCACGAGCCGGGCGACCCCCCCGAGCAGTGGGGCATCGCGCCCGAACACGGCGGCCCCTTGTTCGACGCCGTCCTCAACCTGCGTGGCTGCGGCAACCTCATCGTCTGTTCACGCGACCTGACCCGCCTCCGCGCCTTGTTGGCTGCTAAACGCGATCACGCCACGACCGCCACCGCGCCGCAGCCCACCGCATCGGCTGACCGCGATCCGCTGACCGCATTGTGTTGCGACATTTGGCGTGATTTGCTCGGCGTGGCCGACCTCCACGGCCACGACGATTTCTTCGAGCTCGGCGGCGACTCCCTCCTCGCCGCACAGGTCGCCACACGCCTCAACGACCGCCTCGATTGCAGCCTAACCGCCGCCCAGATCATGGAGGAACCCACCATCAACGACCTCGTCGCCCTGCTCCGGCGCGAGCATCACGACGCTCCCGAAACCTGCCGCGACATCGTTCACCAAATTTGGTGTGACCTGCTCGGCCTCGGAGCCATCGACCATGATGCTGATTTCTTTGAGGTTGGCGGCGATTCACTGTTCGCCTCGCAGGTCGCTGTCCGGATCAACGCACGCTTCGGCTGTCAGGTAACCTCTATCCAAATCATGGAGGAACCCACCATCAACGACCTCGTCGCCCTCCTGCATCACGCGGGCGTACCCGCCACCGGTCCGTTCACCAGAACAGCCGACATCGTTCACCAAATTTGGTGTGACCTGCTCGGCCTCGCCAACCTCGACCATGACGCCGACTTCTTCGAGCTCGGCGGCGATTCGCTGCTCGCCGCCCAGGTCGCCGCCCGCCTCAACGACCATTTCGGTTGTAACCTCAGTGCCGCCCAGATCATGGAAGAGCCCACCATTACCGATTTGACCGCGCTTTTGGCCCGCGACCAAGACAACCTCGACGAACACGAAGCGGGGGAAATCTAATGCAATCCCTACTCGACACCGTCCACCGCCAAGGCATTCGCCTTTGGGTTGAGTCCGATAAACTTCGTTTCGACGCCCCCAAAGGCGCCATGACACCCGCCCTACGCGCCCAACTCAAACACCACAAATCGGCGCTGGTCGCTCTGCTCGGCGGCAAACTAGAAAGCGAACCCGACTGTTACCCGCTGTCCCCCGCCCAACAACGGCTGTGGTTGCTGGAACACTGGCACGGCGCCACCACCCTCAATCGCATCGACTGCTTGGTGCGCCTGGAACCCCCTTTCCAGCACGACGCCCTAACCGCCGCTTTTAACCTCTTGATCCAACGCCACGAATTGCTGCGCATGCGATTCTGCACCGTGGGCGATCAACCCGTGCAGCGCTTGGCGCCGTTTGAAGCGATCACGATCCCGCTCACCGATGTGCGCGACCGCGACGACGCCGAAACCTTCGTGTTACGCGCCGTCGCCGCCGACAAAGCACAGCCTTATCCGCTCGCCGGGAACCCGCCGTTTAAGCTTCACCTCTGGCAGGTCGATGACGACGATGTGCTGCTTCACCTGCTGATTCATCACCTCGTCTGCGACGGTTGGTCGATGAAGCTCCTACTCACCGAGCTGCAGCAGATCTACCGCGACCTGCGCGCCGCCCGCCCACCGCAATTGGCGCCCGCGCCGCCGCGATACGTCGCCATTGACGCCGCCTATCGCGCCGAATTGAGCGGGCCGCGCGGTCGTGCCGACATGGCTTATTGGCGAACCCAACTCGGTGAAGCGCACCCGCCGCCGCGATTGCCCGAGGAACCCCAACCCGACCAACCCACTGCTGCCGAGCGCACCCGTGCCGGCCGCACCGAACTCATCCTCAATGCCGAACAAACACAACGCCTCCACGACCTCGCCCGTGCCGGCGGCGCCACGCCTTTTATGTTTTTGCTCGCCGTAGTCAAACTCTGGGCCGGCCGACTCAGCCAACAAACCGTCGTCACCATCGGCACCCCCATTTCCGGCCGTCACGACCTCGGCGCCGAATCCGTCGTCGGTTTGTTCCTCAACATGCTGGCACTGCGCACCGATCTCAGCGGCAATCCCAGCTTCCGCGAACTGCTCGCGCGCGTGCGCACCACCACGCTCGGCGCCATGCAGCACCAACGCACCCCCTTCGAGCAGATCGTCGCCGAACTCGCCCCCGCCCGCACCGCCAAACATCCGCCCTTCTTCGATATCATGTTGAATTACATAACTTTACCTGGAAAGCCGCTTGTCGACAGTGGGCGACCCGCGCCCACATTGCCCGAGAACCAACCCCATTACGGGCTTTCGTTTTACGCTGACGAGCGCAACCACATCCTGCGCATTAAACTCGTGTTCGACCCTACCCGTTACAGCGAAAAACGCAGCCACACCTGGCGCGATCAAATCGCCACGCTTTTGCAGCAAGTACTCGCCGATCCCGGTCGGCCAATTGCGTCCTATCGCTTGCCGCCCGCGATACAGCACGGCCCAGCCCCCGCCCCTCACGAGCCAGGCCTGTTGCAGCGCTTAATGCAGGCAGGCACACGACACGCCGACACCGTTGTGCTCGAACAAGGCGCACGGCAGTGGACCTTCGCCGCCGTCCTCGCCCGCGCGCAACACTGGCACGACGCGCTCGCCGCGCACGCGGTCGTACCCGGAGAAGCCGTGGCCCTGCCAGGCGTGCGCGGACTCGATATGATCGCCGCCATGCTCGCACTTTGGCAACGCGGCGCCCTCCTACTCGGCCTCGATCCCGACACCCCGCCGGCCCGCAACGCCGAACTTGTACGCCTCGCCGGAGCGCGTTTCATCATCGATCTCGGCGCCGCCACGTTGCCACCCGACCTCGTTCCCATCCGCCGCGGTGTCCCTCCTGCAACAGCCGTTACCACGCCGCCCAAAACCTGGCCCGCCGGCGCCGCCTACCTGGTTTTCACCTCCGGCACGACCGGCACACCCAAAGGCATCATCGGCACGGACGCGGGCCTTGGCCACTTCCTAACCTGGCAGCAACAGCGTTTTGCCGTCAACCAACGGGATCGCGTCGCCCAGTTGACGCGCTTCAATGTCGACGTCATCTTTCGCGATATTTGCCTGCCGTTACTCGCCGGCGCCTGTTGTGTCCTGCCGCCCGCCGACGTCTATCCCGATCAGGCCTGGCTCGACCAAACGCGCATCACCATCGCCCACACCGTGCCCTCGGTAGCCCACGCCTGGCTACGCACGCCCGCCCCGCCGCCGCTCGCGCACCTGCGTTTGCTGTTCCTCGCCGGCGAGGCCGTCGGCCACACGCTGACCGATATCTGGCGTCGCCACGCACCCCACACCCAGATCGTCAACCTCTACGGGGCCAGTGAGACCAACCTCGCCAAGGTCTACCACCCCGTCGCCGCCGACCCGCGCCTCGCGAACCAGCCCTGCGGCACCCCCTTGCCCGGCATGACCGTGCGTCTTGAACGCGACGGCCGCCCCTGCGGCGTCGATGAGCCGGGCGAAATCATCATCGAAGGACCTTTCCTCTCACTGGGTTACCTCGACGGTGACGGCCACGTCTTCGTCCGCTACGACGCCCAACGCGGCGCCTACCGCAGCGGCGACCTCGGCAGCATCGACCCCGCCGGCCGGCTCCACTTCCACGGCCGCCGCGACCGCATGTGCAAAATTCGCGGCGTGCGCGTCGAACCACACGAAGTCGAACACCAACTCACGCGCCACCACGATGTCGCCGAAGCCGCCGTACTTGTTGTCGACCAAGGGGACGGCCCCACGCTCGTGGCCCACATCAGCCCCGCCGAGCTCGACCCCGCCGTCCTGCGCCGCCATTTGGCCGCTTGTTTACCCAGCGCCTTTATCCCGCAGCACTTCATCACCTGGCCACGCTTGCCGCTCGCACCCGGCGGCAAGGTCGACAGCCGCGCCCTGCGCCACGCGCCCACCCCGCAAGCCGCTCCGCCCGCCGCCGTTGCGCCGCGTTATGCCACCGAAACCATCCTCGCCGAGCTCTTCAGCGCCGTCCTCGAACAACCCGTCACCGATGTGAACCGCGACTTCTTCGAGGCCGGCGGTCATTCCCTACGCGCCATGGCCCTGTTGGAACGCGTGCGCCGTCAATTCGGCCATGCGCCCAGCTTAGCCCAGCTTTTCGAGACCCCCACCGTCGCCGGCCTCGCCGCCCACCTCCGCCAACCTCAAGCTACCGTACCGCTCGCCGTGCGCCTACGTGCCGGCCGCGACCCGCACCCTTTGTTTTTCTTTCATCCCAACGGCGGCACCATCTTCTGCTACCAAGCACTCGCCCAACGCATCGACCGCGACCTGCCAGTCTACGGCATTCAAGCGCAGGGACTCGACGACGCACGTCCACCCCACGACAGCATCGCCGCCATGGCGCAAGCCTACGCCGCCGAAATCCGCCGCATCCAACCCGAGGGCCCCTATCACCTCGCCGGCTGGTCGCTCGGCGGTCGGCTTGCCTTCGCAACCGCCCACGTTTTGGGTGCCGAACGCATTCGCTTACTGCTCATGATCGACAGCAGTGCGCCCGGCTTGGAGCAATTACCCGCCATGGACGACGACCTCGACGTGTTGTGCGGCCTACTCGAACGCCATGTCGTGCTTGATCGCGACCACCTGCGCCGACTGTCACCCGATGCCCAACTCGACCTCATCCTCGAACAGGGTCAACGCGCCGGCGTCTTCCAACCCGAACATGGTCCGACGCGTATTCGCCGACTGTTGGCCGTACTGCGCGCCCACAGCGCCGCCGCACGTGCCTACCGTCCGGCGCCGCTGCGCTGCGACCTGCACTACATCGCCGCCGGCATCGGTTTCGACGATCCCGCCTACCTGCCCGCCGCGCGTCAGCTGGCCGCGTGGCGTCCCTACATCGACGGCCGCGTCCTCAGTACCGAAATCGCCGCCAACCATTACACCTTGTTGGAAGCACCCCAACGCGATGCCGTCGCCGCTTTCATCAATCACGCCCTGGCGCAAGGAGTCACCCCGTGAACATCAACATCATCGGCGCCGGCGCCGCCGGCCTGTTCTTCGCCCTGTACCTCAAACGACGCCGGCCCGCCGACTCGATTCACCTCTACGAAAAACACCACCGCCGCGACGCCGCCGGCTGGGGAATCCTGCTGCAGGACCGCGCCAAAGCCTACCTGGCCGAGGCCGATCCCGACCTCGCCGCCACCTTGGCACCCCATTTCTGCAAAGTACCCAACCGCGCCTTGTGTTTCCACGAGCACCGCTTCGACCACGATGCGCCGTACCACGACACCATCGCTTGCCACACCTTAATCGACCACCTGCGGCGCGCCTGTGCCGACGCCGGCGTCATCTGCCACTACCAAGCCGTTATCGACCGCACGCGCCTTGAGGATTTGCGCCAAACCGACTTGCTCGTCGGCGCCGACGGCGTCAACAGCGTCGTGCGGCAAACTTGGGCCGCGCACTTCCAACCCAAGGTCCAGCTTAGCCGCAACCGCTACCTCTGGCTCGCCGCCGATACCCATGTCGGCGGGTTCCGGTTGGTGATCGACCGCCGCCAATTCGGCCCGCTCGCCGCCAACCTTTTCCCCTATGCCGAAGATCGCTCCAGCGTGATCATCGACATTCCCGAAACCACGTGGCGCGCCGCCGGTTTCGCGAGGATGGTCGATGACCAAGGCGCCGTCAGCCCGGCCGGGCTGGATTCACTAAACCGCGCCTTGGCACCACGCCTCGACGGAGCGCGTCTGCTGTCCCGCCAAAATCGCTGGAAACAGTACCCACAAACGCACTGTTCCGCTTGGTCCTATGAGAACGTGGTTTTGCTGGGCGACGCCGCCCATGCCTCGTTTTTCAGCAAAGGCCTCAACACCCTCGTCGCGTGGGAAGACGGCGCCGCGCTCGCCAAGCAATTGCTCCACGGCGAGGGCCCCCTCACCAAGCGCCTCAGCGACTACCACCGCAAACGGCGCGGCCGCCTGGCCGCTTACCAGCGCGGGACCCACCACAAAAACGGGTTTTTCGAAGATTTGGAACGCGTCATCGACCTGACGCCGGACGCCCTGTTCACCTTAATTCGAGACGGAGATTAGGGGCGACACGCCCCGGAGGTTCAACCATGCAAACACCCGGCATCAGCCGCATCACACGCGCCGGCCTCGGTGATTTCGCCACCACCTACCAAGGCAGGCAACAGCCCGTTGTCATCACCGACCTATTCGACGGCCAACCGATCCGAGCCCTCGACAGCCTGGCCGCCATCCGCACCCTGCTCGGCGACGAGCCCGTGCGCATGCGTCCCAACTACATTGAAACCAGTCGCCGCTCGTTGCTCGATTTCTTGCGGGGTCGACCCGTCAACATCGCCGGCGAGAGCCGCGAGGGTACGATGAACGATTTTCTGGAATTGGCCGCGCGCGAACCCGCCAAAAACTGGATCGTCACCGAATCACCGACCAGCCCCGCCATACTGAAGGACCTCGACCTTAGCATCATCGGCGTTAACGACACCGTCAGCGGTTACGGTAATCCCGGTCAGGTCCCGCCTACCACCGCCAATGCCATGACCTTCCTCGCCAACGCCGGCAACGCCTCCGACCTGCACACCGACTGGGACGGCCGCGACGTGTTGCTGTACCAAGCCGTTGGCCGCAAACGCGTGACCCTGTTCCCACCTGGTGCTGCACCGCGCCTGTTACCCATCGAAATTTTCTCGACCGTCCAGCTCAACGGCATGCCCGAGGCGCAGCGCGCCGCCTTCGTGCAATCGTTGGGCGGTTACGATTTCGTGTTGGAACTGGGCGAGACCGTGTTCATGCCGGCTTTTTTCTGGCACCACCTGGAGTATATCGATCAGGGGATGTCGTTTAACTTCCGCTTTGGCGGCAGTAGCGATGCCCAGGTCATGCACCTGTTAACCCATTACCACCGCGACATGTACACACAAAACCTGTGGGCGGCCTTTGTGCGCGAACCCGACGTGCCCGAGCACCGCGCCGTGATGGCGCGATTATCGGCCGCCTACGACGCCGATTACGCCAATCCGCGCGCCAAGTACCGCGCCTTATCGGCGCGCGCCGCCGACGAGTACCGCACCCTGTTCGGCGCGCGCGACGAGGCCGCACCCCATACCTGGATCCACTGCGGCGAGTTATTCGACGGCCTTTTGCACTTCACCTACCTTCGTCCCAATCCCAGCTGGAGCAAGTTCAAGCAATGGAGCTGGATCCAGAGCGAACGATGCCGCGCATTAATACGACGCCTCGCCTACCGCGTGGCTTATTGGATGTGAACCATGATGAACATTGAAACGCAACTCAGCCCGCGAGACTTCCTCATCCGTTACCAAAAGGTGAAGCGGCCCGTGGTGGTCCGCGCCGTACCGGAGCTCGCCGCCCTAAGCGAAAAGTGGCAACCGGCGTATTTCGCGACGCAGGCCGGCGACACCGAGGTGATGGTCAACTACAACCGCGACGGTTTTTACGACCACATGCGCAGCGTGCGCAACGAGGCAGTCACGCGCCAGGCCATGCCACTGCACGAGGCGCTGACCAAAATTGAAGCGGGCGAGGGCAGCTACTACTTGCAACAGCTCTCCATTGACAAAAGTTTGCCGCGAATAAAGAACGATTTGCCCGAATTGCCATGGTTGGGATTCCGCCGTTACGTCTACATCCGCAACCTGTGGATCGGCGCGGCGGGCTGCATTACGCCGCTGCACTTCGACCACGTCCACAACTTCCTGCTCCAGGTCTCCGGCAAAAAAACGTTCGTTCTTTACCCACCGCAAGACAGCCGTTACTTGTACGTAAACCCCAAAGTCCGCCACACCTCGATGGTTGACCTGGAGCAACCGGACCTGGACCGCCACCCGCTACTGCTGCGCACCTCGCCAATGGAAATCACCCTGGAAGCGGGCGACCTACTCTACATGCCGCCGCGCTGGTGGCACCACGTGCGCTCACTGGAAACCAACATTTCGGTCAACATTTGGTGGAACCCAAGATTCTCGGCGGCCAACCTCCACATCCTGTGGAAGGGTTTAAAACTAAAGCTGTTCCCGCCAAAACTCCCGCCGGAACTAAGGGAAACCAAACCAACCAACGCCACCTAAATGAATCCCCTCCGGCCTTTGAGGCAAACTGAAAGGAAGGGTCTGGTAATCCCAATCAGCTCTAATCGTGCTTCTCGAGAATCTGAACTTCATCTTTTCGAAACAACCCATTTTCCGTCAATGCTTTTGCCATTCCCTCTGCATCAGAAACGAACATTAATATTTTGAGGTTCACCTTAGCCCGAGAGAATGCAACGTATGATAGATTAAAACTATTTTTCTCTTGATTTTTAGTGGGTTTACCATAAATTTTTGGCGCAAACAACTTGGAAAAACTATATTGGTTCCACCTAGCTTCTAGATCGTCATATACAACAAGGACATCTCGATATTCTTCTCCCTTTACACCATGCTGCGTACTATATGGTGTATTTTGAACTAGAAATCGAGCATACGCCCTCAATTCTTCTTTATCAATATTAAAAAATCCAACAGAAAGAGTTTTTTCTTTTACAGCAGCAGCTTCTTCTTCAACTTCTATAGCGTTTTCCTCTAACAACAACTGAACATCTTTTTTATACAACACAAAATCACACAACCCCTCCTGTAGTTTTCTATCATTAGGCACAACTCGATTCTCCAGACAATAAGAGTAAATATCATCAATAGATCCTCTTTGCCAAAGTGTCTCAATTCGACGCATAATTTCAGTAACTTCTTTAACAACTACTCCCACCGGAGCGCGAGCTTCTTGGATTAATTCTTTAATTCGTGGACTCCACTGAGAACACAATTCAAATGCATTTGAAAATTCATCTTGTTCAAGATACGCTAGAAGCGGATAAATAAAACCTACAAATGGCTTTAACAAGTAATGTTCTCCCTTATTAAATAAATCCTTGTCTCGTTCCGAAGCTGTACTTCCTGAAAACAGCAAGTTTAAATTGGAGAACCCTGCTTTTCGAGCTATCATTTGCCGCGATAGAAATAAGACAACAGAATCAGCACTCTCGGTCCACCTCCACGTTTCTAAGGCCATCGTATATTTCTCATCATTTTCAATTAACTGATCATCAGAATAACGTTTTCGATTTCCTTTACCTGGTTCAACAGGGACCAAGATACAGGAAACTGTACCGGCTATCGTTTGGTTAGCACCTGCGGGCTTTTGTTTAATATCTGTCCTAAAACAGTTCAGAAATTTAATCACTCTCTCGCTACAACGAAAATTCTCTTCTTTCTTAATTTCTCGCACCACATCCTTTCTAACAAATGTTTGCGAACTATTGTCATAAATTTGTTGAACAGGATCCCCAAAAAGACCCAAAACAGGTCCATTCTCATCCTCGCATAGCCAGTAAAAGCATGACAACACCGAATCAAATGAGTCCTGAGCCTCATCTATAAAAATATAAGGATACATTTGACCCAACAACACCCTAAACACATCATTAGAACTGAGCACAGCAGACGCAATTTTCACCAAGTCATCATGACCAATCTCACCGTTCTCGAAGTTACTATATCTCGAATCTATATATTGAAAATCATTCCGAGTCGACAGATTCTCGAACAGGGTTTCATACTTCTTTTTTTTAAAATATAGCTTTTCAAGTTCCGACTCACAGGCAGATATCTGAATTTCAGATGAATCCGTCTTTTCTTTGATTTCAAACAACCTGCCTTCAACCTTTTCAATTTTTTCACTATTCTTCTCAACTAGAGCCGGAAGCAAATCATTGATAATCACCTTTCCTATCTCATAAGGAAAAGTACGAACAAGCCCCCACAGAAAACCATGTATAGTTGAAACCACGAACAACTCATCATGCCCCAAACGCTCTTCAATGACACCAACTGCACGATTAGTATAAGTAATACATACAACTTTCTGACCAGATCTCATGAATAGATCACCATTCTGATTCCTCAAGTAGTCAAGCGCTTTCACCAATGATGTTGTTTTTCCCGATCCAGCACCAGCAACCACAGCAAAATTTATTTTTCTTTTCAAACATTCTTCTACATAGCCATCAGACGCTAGTTTCATTTATTTCCACCTATCCCTAATTTCTTCTCGAGCCAGTGTATGCCATCCTCAATATATCGTGGTACTTCCCATTCAAAATCCGAGGTAAGAATTCTCAAAGCAAATTCAGTTTTCTTAAATGAATCTGATTGAATAACACTGTAGGTATCTTTTACATCATCAAACTTCACAAAGGTGTCAGCATCATACGGACTCAATCTACCGCTCCATATTTTTTCAGCATTTGCATATACAAAATCTTCTTCGAAGGTCCTAGCTAATCTATAATCATAAACACTATTATCTTTTAATTTTTCCACAACATATGGCATTTGATAAACAACACACCTGTTTTGCTCAAGACAGCCTACCCCTAACCCTTTATCTTTTTCATACACCCTTACTTTTCCACACTTTTCCTCTTCCACAAAACAAAGCCTCTGAACAACCTTTTCTTTCAGAAAAAACCTGAGCGATTGATTTGATGTTAAAGCACCGTCCTTGCTTGGTTTACATTTTTTATTCTGGTCAGAAGGTAAAACCGAATCTATATCTGTTATAACCACATATGGCAAACCCAAAAACTCCATAACACCAGCAAAATAGTGTGCAAAAGCTCCACCAACTTCAAGCACAGATAGGTAACAGGACTTAAGTTCAGGCGAAACTTTCTCAATCATACTCGGCAACAACATTCTTTCTGTTGCACCTTCAACAAGGATTGCTGCATCCGCAAAAAAGAGATCACAATGATTGAGCTTAAAATATTTAAGAAGAAAATGTCGCTCTTCAGAACCTATTCTTTTTATCAACTCTTTGTTCTTCCTTGAGCTCCCCTCTCTTTTAAGCAGATCATTCTTTGTCTCTTCTCCCTTCAACCAAACTAAACTATTCACTTCGCTAATATTTGAGTTTTTAGCCCCTGGTAGATTACATCTTTTGAAATACCTCACTTTTTCAAAATCAACGGCATCCAGAATATGTGATGAGTGAGTTGAAATTATAAACTGCGTTGGTATACCACTCTTATGGCTAACAACTCTTTTAGAACCCTCCTCAACACCTTGTTGTCGCGGGATCTCTTTCTCCTTAACTCCATTTTCACTACTAATATCACGAAGATCCCTTGACTCGAATACCTCACCTCCTGGTACCTCCGGCTCACGCTCATCTTCACCATTAACCAATCCTGCCACTACCTCCCATATATTCTTAATAAAGACTTGTTGGACCTGTGAATGCAAGTGAACTTCCGGCTCCTCAATAAGGATAACATGACACAATGGACGATCTACTTTTGTATTAAACCACTGATAGTAACAATTACTTACCTGCAAAGACATAAAAAGCAAATTCTTGAACCCCAGACCATTATATGCTTCAGGGAGCTCATGGCCTAAATCCTGATCCACATAAAGCAAAGTTGTCCCTCCTCTAAGCAAGGATTCAGGAACCAGGGAACTAACAATACGCAATTGTCGATCCTTAACCGAGGGAACACCAAGACGTTCAATAACTCTCATTATAGGATCAAACTGCTTACCATAATGAGCAGTAAGACTGGTGTTATTGTGTTCTAAAACTCTCTTTGCTTCTTCGCTACCTTCAAGCTCCTCTAGGTTATTTCGATAAAACTCAGAAAAGACCGCCGAGAGCCTGTTACCACGAGAAATTTCTTGATCGTCCATATTTCTCTGAGCGTCAACATAATCCACTCGAATAATCGAAGATAACAACCGCCTCGCTTCATCCGGTGGGAGCGAAATAAGTCGATCTTCTCCTTCGCCTTCAAAATCTATTTTATAGTATTTAAGAACAAAATGTCGCTTCATATGCGCTGGAAACCCTAAAAATTGACTCAAAGTCTTTCGATCTTCTTTAGGAACCTTTTCATATTCACAAACAAGTTTATCAAAATTTTTAACTTCTAAGCTAATACGCAATCCAACTCGTATAACCCCTCGATTGTCAGGCACGGGAATTCGAGTCAACAGTCCAAAAACTCGCCCTCCATCTTCTTCACAGTTTAAGTCGAATCCAAGTTCAATATAGGATTCAGGAATTAGTGCAACGTCCCGCTTAGCATAAGCCTCAGAAAATCCATCCATTGAATACACATTAAAATCGTATATCTTAAAATCTTGACCACTAACAAACACCTTAAAACCTGAAATTACTGATGTTTTACCACTATTATTTGGTCCAGCAAAAAGAGTTTCCCTTTCTCCGACCTCAATGCACACATCTTTAAATCGACGAAAATTAACTAACCGAACTGAAGAAAGTCTCACTTCTACCTCCAGAATCTTAACTTTTTACTCATAATACACATCATCTCTCTTGCTCCTATCACAACCCACACATGAGCATATTCAGGCCGACAAAGCAATTTTTCCTTTTAGGAAAATACGTACTAGAATGCCTCAGTGTATTTTATCCACATAGATATAATATTTACAACCGATAAAATCACCAACTCACCTTAACCGCCACAACACCCTTTCACCTTTTGTAAAAGTTTCTAGCTCATCACAAACAACCACTTATCTTCCTAAGTCAAGCAAGGCTAAAAAGAGAGAATTACTTCCGTTTTTCGAATGCGGAAACCTAAACTATGCGATTCTTGGCGACTAAATCGCAAAATTTGTCGCGCTGCAACATCTTGTTAAAATGCTCGGCGAGCTTGGCAGCAGACCTTCACTTTCTTCAACACTACTTGCACCAGCACTTTGCGCGATGTCACTCACCAGAATCGGTCAGATTAGGTGAGAATGCACCGAGCCTCGGGTTTACACGATTCCACATCTCCTAACCTGTTTCGTTCCAGACCTTAGTTCCCCCATCATCATGATTGTGATCGTGCTTAAGGTGCCTGTCTAAAAATCAGTTGTTGCAGTTCCAAACAGGTGCGGACTTATGCAAAAACCGGCACGGCGATATCCGCCAGCAGCAAGTAGTACCGTGAACCGCGTAACGGAGCCACGCCCACAAGGTTGACAAGGGGGCCCGATGCGATCCCGATCGCCAACGCCGACCAGGTCAGCCGTTGGTCAGGGTAATGCGAAGTGTGCGATAGTCCGGCGATGAAACGCTCGTCCACGCTGGTGAGCTAGACCACCAAAAGAACAAGGGCGTAATGGGTTGTGCTGCTCTGGATGGTGGACGAACAAGCCCGGCTATAGGGCCGCAACCAACCTCGATCCGTAGACGGCCTGATTGGGTCGACGGTTCTTGCGGTGAGCCAACCAAGCCTCGCGAACCTGCTCGGCTTGATCGGCGTAGGTGTCCAAGGCGGCCGTAGCGTAAACGAAATAGCTCTGTTGTCATTACCTGACTGAGGTCTTCGTTGCGCCTTGGCCGGAGCGATCAACCCCAAACCCGGGCAAGTGGTTCAGCTCCAGCACAGGATCCGCCACGAAAGCGGTTCAGCTCCAGCACAGGATCCGCCACGAAAGTCGCCTCGTCACTGCCGGCCAGAAAAGACGCGATGCGCACCGATGTTGCCTCGTCGCGAACGCACTCAATGGCGTAGCTTGACGATTGAGTCGCAGCTCCTCGCCTTTCGCTGGTCAGCTGCATGAGGGGACGCCCAGCAAAATGCCGCACTAGTGCGCGCTTATGAATGCGAATCCCCTGCATTTTCTAACCTCGTTTCCTAACAACCCCTTACGCGAGGAAAACCGGTTGAATCGCAAACTTTGGTTTTCACCGGAGACCTGACTATCGCGTTGCTTTATGGCATGCCTCCTTCTTTTAAAACTTTACCGATTCCAAAACACCTTAATTTAAGATAATTTTTGAGTGAAATTTATTTACCGCCATGAGACAATGGTCGCCCTGCCACTAAAACAGGCGGAGTACCGCATTCAGGAATCGTCGGTGTCCTCACTTTTACTTTTAATTCCCACGTATAACGAATTCGGCAATGTCACGCCGATTGCCACCGAGCTCTGGGCACTTTTACCCGAAGCGCACCTCCTGTTTGTCGACGACGGCTCCACCGATGGGACACGTGAAGAACTGGCCCATCTGGCCCGCGATCCGCGTTGTCACCTGCTCCTTCGGGACCAGAAGCGCGGCCTGGGTGACGCCTATCGCGCCGCTTTCGCCTGGGGCCTGGCACGCCATTACACCTGGCTTTGTCAAATGGACGCCGACGGCTCCCATCGCCCCCAAGATATCGCGCGACTCTGGCACGGCCGCCACGCTGCTGAATTATTGATCGGCTCGAGACATGTGGCTCAAGCCGGTCCCATCGCAATGTCACCGGCACGACGCGCCCTTTCTTTTTGCGGCTCGGTGCTGGCGAGGCACCTCCTAAAATTACCGATTCGCGATGTCACCGGTGGCTGCAACGCCTGGCATCGCGACCTGCTCTTACGCATGAATTGGCAAGATGCCGGCGCAGGCGGTTTTGCGATTCAAATCGAACTCAAAGAACGCGCGGTACGGGCCGGTGCCCGTTTCCACGAAACACCGATCCATTTCCTAGCACGATCCCGCGGCCGCTCGAAGCTGAGTCGGCGCGACATTCACGAAGCGCTTGCGCTCATTATTCGTCTTAAAACCAAACCCACCCATTTTCACCAAGCCTCTGTCTCGCCACCTTCTTTTTTCTCTTTATAAAACCTTTTTTGGACGAGCGACCGGCACCAACTAACCCCACGCACTGACCAAACCCCCCTAAGCCTTTCACTTTGTGCTTAGTCACCGCAACCGATTCGAACCGAGGTACCGGCTTCGAACACCAGAACCCACTCTGTTTTTTCTATACCAACTTATGACATTGAACCAACGCATGAGGTTTTTATGTTCACCTTTACTTCCCTTCTATGGCCACTGCTTTGCTCGGTTTTGAGCCTCCAAGCACCTGCCATGGCCAACGAGACGGCGTCACTTGAGCGCGCCCGCGGCCATTTCAGGAACCGATCCATTCAGGAACTGGCGGTCGTTCAGTTTCGCGACGGCCGCGCCCTGATACGGGTTGCCCAAGAACGTGCGGTCATCCGCGTCGGCGACCAAGTCGGCCAGGGAGGCTGGCAGGTGGCGGCAGTCACCAGCAAACACGTGCTGTTGCAACAAGGCGAGCGATTCGCGGTTATGGAACCGCAAGCGGACGGCGTCGGTCACCCACGGATGCTCGCACCGGCCGAAGTGCCGCCCTATTTGAAACAAGGGCCCACCACCGCGCCGACCAAACACAAATCAGCGTCGGCTCGCCGGAACTAGCTGCTGATCGAAAACAAACCCTTTCGATTTACTGACATACCAAGGATCAAGCCATGTCCTCTTCCCGTTGGATGTTCCTTTGGGCACTCTGTGCCGCGACACCTTTGCTGCTGAGCGGCGAGGCGCCAACATGTGCGGTCGTCTTCCCCGACGCGGTGGTCAAACACGACCCAACCGTCAACAAACGCGGCGCTGAAGAAATGCAGCTAAGTCTGATTGACGGCAATGTGATTGTGGTCCGTTACACGGGTGATGCCAATGCCTTCACCCATCTGGCGGGAGGTTTGTTTGATCCCGCCCCACGCCAAGCGCTGCTTGAGTCGATGTACGGGCACCTTGCCGATGTTTATGATTTCGTGGTAGTTGCAAGCGATTTCAGTTACATCGACGGCGCGCTGGCCTTTTATGTGGCCGTCCAAAACGACACCCAGGGCATTGGGCTCGATCTGTTTGACCAAAGCAGCGATTACCACAGTAACGGTCGCCTGCAGGGCATCATCGAATTGGGTAACCTCGACAAGTACCGCGATGACGCGGTGATCGACCCGGACCGATTTCGCGGCACAGTCCTGCACGAAATCGGGCACCGCTGGTTGGCCTGGGTCGATTATTTGAAGGACAACCAGGTTAGCAACCATTTGTTGCAAAACCCGCGCGGTCACTGGAGCTTCCTGTTGGACAGCGACGGCTCTTACTTCTACGGTCACGATTGGCTTCACACGGGTAACAGTACCTACCGCGCGGGCGAAATCACCACCCGTTACAGCGATCTCGATTTGTACCTGATGGGGTTCCTCGCGCCGGCGCAAGTGGCGCCGATGACGTTGTTGCACAGCAGCGCGGTGGCCGATCATTCGGATCGTTTCCCACAAGCCAATGCCCAAATCAGTGCGACCCCGGAAACGGTCAGCATCGATCAAGTGATTGCCGTCGAGGGCACACGTGTGCCGGCGGCGGACGGCGCCATTCGCAGTTTCCGCGTGGCATTCGTTTACCTGCACCAGGGCGCGGCACCGGACCAAGGCCTGCGCGACCAAATCAATGCGGCCTTGGCGGGTCTCGACGCGCGTTTTCAAAGCCAAACGGTCGGATTGGGGCATCTCGATTTGCGCCCGGCAACACTCACGAGCGAAAGCGAGCAGGCCGACAGCCAGGCCGCGTTGGCCTTTTTAGACGGCCGCAAGCAGGCGCACGGTTTGTGGGAAGATCGCCCGGAAACGCTGGTCCGGGACAGCACCGCGGCCATGCAGGCACTGGCCGCTCACGGTCGTTCCATCACCAATGAAATCACCTTGTTGCGCGGCTTACACGATCGCAATCACGACGAAACGGCGCGTATTCTGACCACGCTGCATGCGGTTGGCGAACGCGACCCGGCGCGGCGTGACAGCCTGCTGGCGGCACAACAAGCAAACGGTGGGTTCGCCTTGCGCGCGGGTTACGAAGCCAACGCCCTGGATACGGCGTTGGCGCTACAGGCCTTGGCCGCTTTGAACGACACGGCAAGCAACGCCGCGATAGGCCAAGTCTTGGCCTATTTGCAGGCGCAGCGCCACAACCTTGCCGGTTGGGGCCGCCAGGCCGGTGATCCGTACACCACCGCCGTGGTTTTGACGGCCCTGTCGGCTCAGACGGTTGATCAGGGTGCGGCTGTGCAAACGATGAAACAGCAGGCGACGGCTTGGTTACTGACCCGGCAGAGCGCCCAAGGTGCGGTCGGCTTCAGCGACGCCGACGTGGCGGTTACGGGCGCGGTGCTGCGGTCCTTGGCCGACGACAACAGTTCGGACGCGCGTGCGCGGCAATTTTTGATGCGCAGCCAGGCAAACGACGGCTCGTGGAACCACCACGTGCGCGACACAGCCGCCGCGCTGTTGGGTTTACGCGCGGCCGAAACACTGCAGGCGGCGGACTTGGTGCTTTCCCGCGACCGCGTGCAACTCATTCCCGAACCACCGATTCCCGGCCAAGCGCTGAACGTCCAACTGAACCTGGCCAACAACGGCGCGGTTGCGGCCGAAAATACCCGTGTCCAGCTTTACAACGGCGACCCCGATCAAGGCGGCCTGCTGGTGGCGGAGTCGGCATTAGCCGAGCCGCTCGCGGCCGGCGCCGACCGCGATTTATCCCTGATTTGGACGGTCCCCGCCGAAACGACGAGTTTGTTTTTGGTGCTGAGGGCGACGACCACCAGTGCCGAAGGCAATCCGGCCGACAATCGTCTGTTGTGGACCTTCTCCGGTGACAATAACGGCCCAGACGCGGCCCTCAACGCCGCCTCCACCTTCTTTTCAAGCCTCGAACCGGCCCTTGGCGAGACCTTGTCCATCGTTACCACGGTCGAAAACCAAGGCAATCAGGACATCACCGCCGCCACCCTAACCCTTTATGACGGTGACCCCGACCTGGGTCTGATCCTTGTCGGCCCCACAGCGTTGCCGATCTTGCCGGCGGGCGGCGCCCCGGTCACGGCGGAAATGCAGTGGCTGGTGAACGGCACCTTGGGCGCACGCAATTTGGTCCTGGCGGTGCAGGCACCCGACGATCTTCGCGCGACAAATGACCGCGTGCAACGCACGATCACCGTCACCACGGCGGCGGACGGCGTCGATGTGGGTATCGAACCGTTTAGTCTGGTGCTGACGCCGAACACCTATCAGACGATGCCGCAACAAACGCGTTTCGCCTTCAGCTTGGTCAACAAAGGCAACCAATCACCGGATCCGGTCACGTTGGAAGTGTGGCGGGGTTTACCGGAAGCCGGCGGCAGCGTGGTGGCGGCACAAACGGTCAGCTTCGCGGGTGAAACCCGCCTTGATGCGGCGCTGGATGTCACGATGAACCGTCTGGGCGACCACGATTGGGTGGTGCGGGCGGTGCCGACAGGCAGCGACGTGCGCACAGCCGACAACCGCGTTGTGCACAGTTTAAACGGTTTGGCTTACGACGACTTTGAAGTGGTGACCGACAGCTTAGCGATCAGTCCAGGGCTAACCGGAACGACCAATACCTTGTCGGTCACCATTCACAATTACCACGTCCAACCGCGCCAAGCTGTGCGCGTGCGTTTTGAAGCGGATTTGGACGGCGCAACGCAAACGCTGGCCGAAACCACGACCGCATTGCCGGCGCTGGGCCAAACCACGGTCCGTGCGACTTGGCCGGCGCCGGACCAACCGCAAAACGGAACCCTGCGCGTCCTGGTCGATCCCGAAAACCAAGTGACCGAACTCGACGAAGACGACAACCAACTGACGATCCCGCTGATCACCCTCGACGATACGCTCGCCAACCTGCGCATTAGCGCGGCCGATCTGAGCTTGTCGCCAGGTCCCTATGTCGAAGGCGAAGCCCTGACCTTAAACGCAACGGTTCACAATAGCGGCCGCGTTGATGTCGCCTCGGCAGAAATCAACCTCTACCTGGACAGCACGGCCAATCCACCCTTAACAGCAGCGATTCCCATCAACGACCTGGCGGCGGGTACCTTTCAAACAGTTCAATTTAACCTGGATCCGATCCCATTTCGCGGCAGTCACGCTCTGTTAGTGAGGGTGCAAACGGCCGACAATGAATCCAATACCGATGACAACCTGGCCTACTTGCCGATTCATGTGGCGGGCGGCCCCAACGCGGCGTTCGGCCCGACACCGATTGCGCTGGCACCGGCTTGGCCGGCGGAAGGCGAAACGGTCACGGCCACCATTGCCCTACAAAACGCGGGGGCGACGGCGGCGAACAACCTTGCGGTCGTGCTGCGTGACGGTGACGAAACGGGTGCGATCCTCGCGCAAACCACGCTTGATTTGGCGCCCGGCCATGCCGAGGTAGCGCTTTCCTTTACCATTCCCAACGGTTTGCGCCGTATCCTGTGCCTGCTTGACCCCGACGATCAGATCAGCGAGCAAGTGGAAACGGATAACCGTGCGCAACTGGGTTTTTTACCGCGCCAAGGTGATTTTGGCGTCGACAGCGCCATTTTCTCGCCCAATGATGACGGTGTTCAGGATCAAGTCACCTTGTTCTGGGACCGTGTCGAGTCGCCTTTAACACTGATACTACGGGACTTACGCGGGCAACGACTGCGTGAATGGCGCGATTTACCGGCGGCGGGCGCGCGTGTTTGGAACGGCCGCGACCAAAACGACGCGATTGTCCCGGACGGTTTTTATCGCTTTGAACTGCACGATCCCAATGGTGGTTTCGTGTTGCGGGACCTCACCGTTTCGGTTGATACCGACCAATTACCGATTCGCGACGCACTCGCTGAAACCGAACCCGGCTTTTTTAACCGCCTCGACGAATCGGTGGTCGTTGACAACTGGCTGGGGTGGACCGACGACAGTAGCGCCGTGATTGCGACGGGTTTGGCTTCGGGACCGGAAATATTGCCACCCAATTTGGTCGCGCCCGATGGTTCCGGTGCCACTTCGTTTGGTGAGCCGATGGAAAACCCAACGGTTTTCACGCTGACGGGACGACCGGGTTCGTTTCTTTTCGCCAACCACGATTTCAATATCGACGCCGAGCGCGTGCTGCACTACGGTCCGGGCATGGTCGTCCTTGATGATTTCAATTTGGAGCCAGGCGAAGAGGCTGCCGCGTGGGTCGACCAAACCCGTTTGCTGATTTACGACCGTTGGAACAGCCTGTTCCGTTTGCTCGATTTTTCGACTCAAGAACAGGTTGAGCTCGAAGGTCCGGGCCGCGCATGGGGCAGTGTACGCACGATTGCCGTCTACAAGGACGGCCTTTATTTCCTCGAACAGACTTCCTCGGGCGGGACGCGGCAATTCGCCGTTTACCGCCTGAACCTTGACGGAACCAACCCCCAACGCATCCACGACCTGGCTAATTTCGGACAAGGCGACGAGGGGCGCACGTTGGCCCGACAGGGCCGCTATTGGGCGATACACCTTGGCGACAGTCAATTCGGCCAACCCAACGACCTGGTTTTCCTCGACCTTGAGACGGATCGCATCAGTCGTTGGCGCGATCGGTTTCCGGATACCGCGCCGCAACCGGACGGGGTCATGAGTGACGCGCGTTTGTTCCTTGCTTCGGGCTACGACGGCAACACGGGTATTCTGCAAGATTGGGTAACGGATCGTCGCTATGCGGTCGACGCCGATCAAATCGCGCTAATGCGCGGGTTACTCGCGCCCAACGGGGCAACCGCGGCCACGGCGCAGCAGCCCTGGGGCGTCGGCCTGTACACCACCCACCTCAACCTTGCGTTGCTGGCGGAAGCGCAAGTCATTGACAACACCAGCGTGCGTTTGTTCGGAACGGTGGCGGACCGCCGGTTACAGGACTGGCGTTTGGATTACGCGAGCGTGGCGGCGCCGGATACGTGGCTGGCGAGCGGTCTTAGCGGCACTTTCCCGATTTACGACGGCACGATCACCCATTGGATCCCCCCGCAGCCAGGCGCCTACTTGTTGCGTTTGACCCTGCGCGACCATGCCGGCAACCAAACGACCCGTCTGCTGGCGGTGACGGTTGACGGCACCCTTCCCTACCACCAGCTCAATGCGGCGCCTTTGTTGATCTCGCCCAACAGCGACGGCGTTCAAGATGCGGTTGACCTGAACTTTGAGGTGCGCGATCCCTTCGAAGCGAACCTGATTGTGCGCAATGCCGAAGGGATCGCGGTGCGACAAATGACGCGTTACTTCGGTGACCCCGGTCCGGCGGCGATGACCTGGGACGGCCGCGACGGCGGCGGTGCCTTGCTGGCCGACGGCAGCTATCAACTCAGTTTTAACGACGTCACCTACGATGTCATTGTCGATACCACGCCGCCGGAACTGGCACTGCGTTTTGACGCCCCGATCCGTGCGGGCAACGACCAAGGTACACTGGATCTGATTAGCAACACCTACCTCGAAGTGCGCGATCCGCTCTTGCGCGAATGGATTCTCTCCCGGCAGGCCGGCGACGGTGAACCTTGGTCTGAATTGCGCCGGGACACGCGGCCCATCACCACCTCGGCTGAGGAACCGGAACGCTTGCTGACCCGTCAGGTTGTGTTCGGCGCCACCTTCCGTTTGGAAGCGGTGGATGCGGCGGGCAACCAGGCGGTTCTGACGCAAAACGCCGACATAACGCCGCAAATTTGGACGATGGCCGGCGCAGGTCCCTTCCGCGAAACGGACGACAGTCCTTGTTATGCAACTGCCGTCGGCCTCGGCGGCCTGGCGCGCATGCCTTATGCGGCGCTGCTACCCGCCAATCGCTTTCCCATCACGCTGACGGGTATCGAACTCGGCGATACCTGTACCCGTTTTAGTGCGTCACCGCTGGTCGAAGCTGAAACGACGGTGTTTGACGGGGCATGGTTGGAGCCAGGCCTCACCGAAGCCAATTTTCCGGCGGAAACGACCTATGTCCGTTTGGTTTTTACCGACGCCTTGGGCGGCATTCACAAAACGGAAGCCGTCCGCCGTCTATTACTCGATTTCAAGGTCGATTACCTGGGGATCGGGCCACGCCAAACACGCGGCTACCCGGTTGATTACATGCTTTCGGTGCATCGTGACAGCGGTATCCATCAACTCAGCGCCAATGTGTTGGGCACCACCGACGCCAATGGTCGCTTCGCCGACCCGGCCGTCATCGAAAGCCGAAATCTAATCGGTCCCGTTTGCGGGAAAGACAGCTACAAAGGCGTGATTTTCACGGCCTGGTGGCCCGACACCCATCCGCCACATGCAGCGAGCGGGTTGGCCAACCGCGCACCTTTTGTCTTGACCGACGTGGTGCTTAATCCGGGCGATAGCAATTCCCAGACCTTGGCGTACCTGACCGCCGGCCCCCTGTGCGCCGCTTTCAGCGTGGCCATTTATCCAGACTACAGCCAGTGTCGCCCAGCCGAGGAAGCCACCCGCCGATTTGTCGTCGAGGCGGACGGCCAAATTGATGTCCGCCCGGTAATTCAATTGTTTGCCGATGCCGGCGGCAATGTGCCGCTGGCGCCGCCCTTCCAATTAAATGCGGTCGCCCTGGATCTCAGTCTGTTGCCTGACGCGGGTGAAAACCCGGTATACGCCACGGTTCAAGACGAAAACGGCCGCAACCTCAAATTCCGGCTCACCGGCCGACCGGGCTTTTTGCAGTTCGACGTCCTCGGCTTTCACGAGACCGAGGGTCGGTATTTACAGCCGCTCGGCCGGCTTGTGCGCGACGAATCGCGGTTGGCGGTGGCTTTTTCCGACCAAATCGTTTGTGCAGCGACGGCCGCCGAACGTTTGCTTTACCGCACGGCGCCGAGTCAATCGCGTCCGATCATTCGCCGCAGCCTGGTGGTCGATTACGGCAGCACCCGTTTCCCCACGCCCACCGGCACGCCCACACCTAGCAGCGCTTGGCCCGTGGTCGAAGCCTGGGCGGTACCCGAGGGCCGCGATACGCCGCGCATCAATCTCAATCTCAGCGCTTTGAGCAGTGGCGCGGTTTGGCCGGACGTCGATCTCGGGCCGTTCCTTGCCGATGAAGCCCAACGTTGGCACATTTCCCAGACCTTGATTCATCCCGATGGATTTTGCGAAACCCAGACGGCACTGATCACGTTCAGCGATCAGCAGGGCGGCACCACCTCAGCCGGAAGCCGCATACTGACCGATCACAGCGCCGGTCAAGTGGACTTTTCACCAAATGCCGACGGGGTGCAGGATGAAGCCCGCGTGGTTTTTGAACTGGACACAGCGCAGTGGGTCGCCGCTTGGATCGAACATGTTGAAAGCACGCAAGTGGTGACCACCTTACTGGCGGGCTCGGCCGTTAGCGCCGGCATCTCGTTCCTCAATTGGGACGGCCGCAACAGTGACGGGAACCTGGTCAGTGACGGCGTCTACCGCTTGGTGTTGGCGGCCGCCACCGACTGCGGCGCGGAACAACGCCACAGTACCTTGCTTTACCTGGATCGCAACGCGCCGGTCGCGCTCATCCACAGCCCGAGCGGCGCCACCGATTTGCCCGCGCAAGTGTTTGTGAGTGCCGACGATGAACGCGGTTTGGCTGCAGCCCGGTTGCTCACCCATCCCGACGGCGAACCCGCCGCGTCAACAACCTTATGGTCGACGGACAGCGGGCGGTTCAGCAACCAACCGGTGACCAGCCTGGCACTGGGCGAAGCGGGCGACCACGTGCTGCTCTTGCAGGTAACCGACAAAGCCGGCAATAGCACCGAAACGTCGGTATCGGTGAGTGTGACGCCCAATCCGGTGATCGGCGCGTTGGCGTGCGACAGCGCATGGCTCTCGGCCAACGGCGACGGCCGCAACGACATCGTGACGGCCCGTTTCAACCTGAAAGCGGCGGCAACGGTGAGCTTGACCTTAAGCGGCCCGCAAACGCAAACCCTGATCGACAACCTGGCCTTGCCGGCGGGCGACCACCAAACCCTCATTGACGGTCGCGACAACGGCAACGCCCTCGCCGACGGAACTTACCAACTGCAACTCACCGCCCTCGCCGGCGGCGTCCACACCGCCACACTCGACTTGATTCTCGATACTACCGCACCCTCGGTAACGGTGCGCGTTCCCGAAGAAAACGCCGTCATCGGCGCTGAAACCCTGGTCGTCGACACCCTCGTCAGCGATGCCGCGCCCGGCGACCTCGCTCAAATGCGACTCGAGCATGAAGATCCGGCCGGCCAACGCCGTTTACTGAGCGAGGGCGTGGCCCCCACCGACGGTGAGACGGCGCGCCTAGAACCAACCAAAGACGGTCGCTACCGCCTCTTTTTGAACGCCGTCGATCAGGCCGGCAACCGCCGCAACCTCACCCGCACCTACGTTCGTGATATCACGGCGCCCAGCCTGCATTTCGAACAGCCCGTTGCGGGAACGATTGTGGGCGACGCAAGCGTATTGCAACTCGCGGGCGTTTTTGAGGAGGTCCATCCCGACCGCCTCATTTTGAGTTTAGAACCAGAACAGGGCGACGCCGATTTACTGGCCGACCTGGGCGCCGCCCAACTCCAAGGCCGCGACGATTTCCAATTCGAGCTGTCGTTGGACCGCTTGCCCGATGGGTGGTACCGCGCTCGGGCCGAACTGCGCGACCAAGTCGCTTTGAGTAGCAGCACCGAAGTGCGCTTCGCGATTGACCGCCAACCCCCGCTAGCAGCCTTGGCGGCGCTTGCCGACGGCGGGCTGATCCGCGGCGGCGTAGTCGTACGGGGCACCGCCAGTGATTTCAGTTTGGTTGAATACGAGCTGGCGGTACGACCGGAACCGGCAAAAAATGACGACGGTTACGCCATTCTCACCATCGGTGACGGCAACGTAGAAGACGGCGAACTGTACCACTGGAGTCAACTCCCGCCCGATGGTCGCTATCGGCTGCGCTTGCGCGTCAGCGACGCCCTCGACCGTACCGCCGTGGCGGAACGGGTGGTGTTAATCGACCGCAGTCCGCCAGGCGCACCCGCCGATCTGAGCAGCGCGCTTACGCAAACCGGAAGCTTTCCCAATCGCCGCAGCGACGTTCACTTACAGTGGTCGGCGGTTGAGGCTTCGGATTTGGCCGGCTACCTGGTCCTGCGCAACAATCAGCCACTTTTCCAAAACCCCCTTAACGCCACGCGCTGGACCGACGAACAGGCCCCCGATGGCGACCACCTTTACCAAGTCGTTGCAGTTGACCTCGCCGGCAACCAGAGTGACCCCTCGCCGTCGGTTAACCTCACGCTGGATACGCAGCCGCCACAACCCTTGCTGGCCGACCCGGCCGACGGCAGTCTCGTCGGCGGACTGGTGACTTTGCGCGGTAGCATTACCGACGCGCGTCTCGCCGCTTGGACGCTGACCGTCGCGCCCGCCGGCCAACCGGAGAACCAACAAACGCTGGCCCAGGGCACCAAAACCGTGGCCTTCGGCACCCTCGGCCAATGGGCCGCCTTGGCCGCCACGCCGGGCGCTTACGCGGTGCGCCTCAGCGCAAGCGATACTTTTGGCAATGTGGGCGACCATGTCATCACCTTAACCGTCGAAACCACCGCGCCCGCCCAGCCGGCCGCCCCACAAATCAGTGTCAACAACGAAACCGTCGAAATCATTTGGTCGGCAAGTGCGGAAAGCGATTTAGCCCATTACCGGCTCTACCGCAATGATCGCTTTATTGGCACCTTTACCGATCTCGGTACCAGTGAAACGCGCCCCGACGGCACCTATCGCTACCGCCTTGCCGCCGTTGATCAGGCCGGCAACATCTCACCGCTGTCGGATGAAAGCGACCCCGCCGTGGTTAACACGCGCACGCCGAGTGTGTTCTGGGTTAACCCTTCAGCCAATGCGCGTTTCGAAGACGCGTTGTTCCTCAACGTGCACAGTGATCAAAACGACATCGCTTCGGTCACCTTTGCCTACCAAGCGGCCGGCGATACGATCTGGACGCCGATTGCGACCGACAGCGCCGCCCCCTGGTCCACGACCTGGTCACCGGCCCTGCCGGACGGCGAATACGATTTACGCGCCACCGCCGCCGAGGCCGGAACCGGCGCGGTCGATGCGTCGCCACCGGTGGTGCGTGTCATTAAGGGTGACGCGACGCCACCGGCCGCGCCGGCCTGGTCAACCCTCGCGGTCGACGGTGCCACGGTTTCCCTTGCCTGGCTCAGCGTTGCCGATGCGGTCGGCTATCGCCTTTACCGCAACCATGTTTTGCTGGTGGATCAAGCCGCCGTCAGTTATGACGACTCCGATGTACCGCTTGGCAACTGGACTTATGTCGTGCGCGCCGTCGACGCCGCCGGCAACGAAGGCCCGCCGTCCGAGACCCGCACCCTCACCGTCTTCCAACCCCAACCCGATTACAACGCCGTGCTGACCGATGACGCCACCGTTCAATTTAGCGGCAGTGCCAACCCCGATTTCCCTCACATCGACCTCTACCAGGACCAAACGCTGATCGACAGCGCCGTGATCGACGGCACGGGACGTTTTACCCTGACCGCACCCGTAACCCAACCGCGTTTAACAACCTACCGCCTGGCGCAGCACGACAACCAGGACCGCCATGGGCTACCTGTCGCCGTTGCCGCCATCCAACGCAGCGTGCCCGGCCAAGTCACTTCGTGGCGCGCGGTCGGCGATGGGCAAACACCCGAAAACGCCGTGCTCAATTGGTCTGAACCGGGTGACGCCGCCGGTTACCGCATTCAGTTCGGCACCGACTTGCTTCAAGAAATCACCGACGTGCCAAGTGGTTTATTCACCTTTACCGAAACACCGAGCGGAAGCAGCCCAACCTACCTCAGCGACAACAACACCGCCACCCAGTGGATCGCCACCGCGGCCGGCAACGCCCGCTTCGTTATCGATTTGGCGCAGCCGACCGCCGTTGTCGGCCTGCGTTTCGTTTTTCCCAGCGGGTTTGAAGTACCCGAGACCGTCACCGTGGCCGCCGAGCAGTATGGTTTCGAACCTTTGATTTGGACCATCCCGCTCGCCGGCGGCACCGAAATCGACACCCATGCCCTCGGCTTGAGCGCAGGCGAAGTCGTCACGCAACGTTTGATACTCCACTTTCAAACCAGCGCGCAATTGGCCCTCAGCGAGCTCGACATTCGCCACCGCCCCTTCCTCCCCGCCGGCACCACCCAATTCACCCACACCGATCCCGGCATCGGCCTGCACAGCTATCGCATTGCCGCCCTCGACCAAACCGGTCTCAGTGAGCTCAGCGAAGCACGCCTTGTCGGCATGGGCGATTATGAGGCACCCGAACCGCCTAGCGCCCTGACGGCAACCGTTGACGTCGATTCTGTCACGCTCAACTGGAACCCCTCGCCCTCATCTGATGTGGTCGACTACCGTATCCGCCGCGACGGCCGGGTGTTGGTCACCGTCACCGCAACCAGCCACCGCGACGGGGATTTGCTCGCCGGAGACTACCAATACACCGTCACCGCCCGCGACGCCGCCGGCAATGAAAGTGTGGCCGCCGGCCCGGTACTTGCCACCATTGCCAACGGCGTCGGCCAACCCCCCGAACTCACCGGACGCGCCGACGCGACGAGCGGGCACATCCTGCTGAGTTGGCGGTACCAAGGCAATCCCGCCAACGTCGCCGGTTATCGTATTTATCGTCGGGACGGCGATGCCGGTGTTTTTGAGGCGCTCAATCCAACACTGATCAGCACGACCGGCTACCGCGACAGCGGTCCCTTGGTTGCCGGCACCACCTACGCCTACCGTGTCGCCGTCGTCGATGACGCCGGCCGAGAAAGTTTTTCCAACACCATCACGCTCGCCGCACCGCTGCTGCCGCCGTCGCTCAATGCTCCGGCCGCTTTCGGTCAAGCCATTACCCTTTTCAACAACGAAACGACCCTGATGGGTTTGGCCCCGCGCGGCGCGCGCGTTCGCATCTACCAAGACGGTTTGTTTGCCGGTGAAACAGCCGCGCACGCGGTCGACCAACGACGCGACTTGGCCGGCTATACCCGCGCGCCCGCCGCCATGGCCTTAAGCGCCGACGGCCGTTATTTGGCCTGGAGCGCCCTCACCTCGTCCCGCCTCGAACTCTTCGATCAAAGCACCGGCACCATGCGGACCATATCCATCCTGCGCCGCGCCTACGACCTAGCGGCGGCACCGGAAGGCCGGTTGTTTGCCTACGTGGATCGCAACACCAGCAGCAGCACCGGCAGCCTTTACACCCTCGACCCGGATAGCGGGCAACGCAATGCGCAATGGCGGGCACCCAACCTCACCGGGCCTTTGGCCTGGTGGGACGGCGAGCACGTGCTCGCTGTTAACGGCGCCGATCTTTACCGCGTCAACCACAGCAGTCGCGACGCCGAACACATCTACACCGGCGCCGGGACCATCTTGCAACTGGTCGTTGATAACCGTCGCGACGGCTGGTTGACCTTGGAAGAGGGCGCCGCGGCCACCGTTCAGTTTATCGGCGCCGACGGCGCGGTCACGCCCATGGCAAGTGGGCCGATCGGTACGCGTTTCGCCTGGGCCGCCGCCTTGGGCCGCTTGCTGTTGATCGACGATGCCGGTGCCGTCCACCTTCTTCATTTTGACGAAAATCTGCAGCCACGCACGCCGCAACCTCAGGCCTTGGGTACCATCGACGACGTTGCCGCACAAGTCGGCATCAGCAACGACGGCACCTTGCTGCTAACCCAAGCCGGCGACGATACCACCCGCTTGTGGCAGATCACTGCCGACGCACTCGTCCAACGCGACCACAGCCTGCAAGACGAAGCCGCCTATCGGCCGCAACTCTTTGCCGACGGTCGTTTACTGATTCCCTACTGGGCCGGTGGCAACATTGCCGCCGCCCTCCTCGAACCCGCCGGCTTCTTTAGCCATCGCGCCGACCTTAACGCCGGCACCAACCTTTTCCGTGCCCAAACCCTGTTGCCGGACAACGGTGCCCTCAGCACGCAAAGCGCGCCCGTCACCGTCACCTACAGCACCGCCCGATTGCCCGAATTGCAGGTAAGCGACCGCGACTTCACCACCGTGCCAGGCGTGATTGCCGCCGGCGACAGGGCACTCGTGCAACTCAACCTTCACAATCGTGGCGGCGACGCTGCCGCTGGTTTTGCCGTCACCTGGCGCCTAACCGCTCCGAACGGCGAAATCGAAACCCTGACGCCTGCTTGGCTACCTTCACTCGCCGCCGAAACCGACGCCACCGTCGGCTTTACCTTCGACAGCCAAGACCGTTCACCCGGTTTGTACCGCTTTGAAGCCATGGTCGACGATAACAACACCGTCGCTGAACGCGACGAAACCAACAATGCCGCCGCAACCAGCATACTTGTTACCGAAGGCGCCGGCCTCGCCCTCGGCTTCGCGCTCGACCCAACACCGTTGCCCGCCCTCGGTCGGCTCAACGGCACCGTGACCTTAGCCAACAGTGGCGCGACCGTCGCCAACCTCGTCATCCGCCTCACTGTTGAATCCGCCGGCGGCCGGGTGGTTGCCGACTTGGGCACCTTTGAACGTGCCCAATTGGCCACCGCCGCCCGAACCACCTTTGAGGTGACCTGGTCGAGCGCCGCCGTGTTGGCCGGCAACTACCACCTTGTCGCCACCGTTACCCAAAACGAGGCGGTCGTCGCAGCCGATCAAGCAACCTTCACCATTCTGGCCGATACCCGCGTCGATTGTGCCTTGTCCGGGGTCCCGGCCACGCTAAGCGGCGGTCTGCCCTTAGCGCTTTCCCTGGCCTTCAGCAACGCTTCCAGCAATGTCGCCTTCCGCCAAGCCCACTGGCAATTGCGACTCCACGACGCACAGGATAACGAAATCAACCGTTGGGAAGGCGACCTCGAAGCCCTGCCGCCAGGCGCCGCCGCCACCCTCGACCTCAATCTGGAGAGTTCCGCTTGGGGCGACGGCCGCCGCCGGTTCACGTTGTTGTTCCTCAACCAAGGCCTTCCCATCGCAACCACCACCCGCTCGTTCCTGCTCGATACGGCGCCCGTTTACGACGCCGACATCCACTTCTTTACCACTCCCGTTCGACCCGTGCGCAACACCGACATCCAGGTACGCACCGCGCTCGCCAACACCGGCAACCGCGACCTTGATCTGACCCTGCAGTTAGACCTCATCGACAGCAACGACGCCGTCGTCGCCAACCAGACCTGGACCGCTTTTGCAGCCGTCGGCCAATCGGTTGAAGCCGAGTGGCGCTTCCCCACCGCTGATTTATTGGTCGGCGCTTACCGACTGCGTCTGCACAACAGCGCCGCCCCCGTGCCCGTTTTAATCGATCACGAACAAGCGCTTAACCTCGCCGGCAACACGACCCCGCAACTGAATTTGATCGGCTTACCCTCCGGCTATGAAACCGCCACGCCCGTGACCGTGGTGATTGAAGTGGCCGACGACCAAGATCCGCTCCCCAGCGCCACCGCAACCCTCAACGACGCCCCCTATCTGTCCGGCACCACCATCACCGACGAAGGCGTTTACCAACTGCACGCCGCCGTCACCGACGACGACGGGCTCAGTGCGCGCGCCCAAGCCGCTTTTGTGATTGATCGCAGTCCGCCCGAAATTGTGTTTGAAGGCGTCGCGGAAGGCGGGTCCTACCCCGCACCCGTCACCCCCGTCATCATTATTAATGATCTGACCCTGGTTGCCGCCGACATCACCCTCAACGACACCACCTTCTCCACCGGTAGCGCCGTCACCGAACCCGGCACCTACCGATTAGCCGTCGTGGCGCGCGACGCGCTGGGCGCCGTCAGCGAGGCAATTATTAACTTTAGCGTCGCACCCGCCGAGGATCCCTTGCTCGCCTTCACCGGTTTCAGCGACGGCGACGCCGTCAACCACGCCGTAACCGTTGGCGTGACCTTGTTTGAAGCAGCCGATTTAACCGGATTCAGTGTCAACGGACACCCCGTCACACCGCCCGTCACCGTCGACAGCGAGGGTCTTTTCCAGTTCCAAGCAAGCGCCGCCAATCAAAGTCGCGATCAAACCATTAACGCCGAATTAACCCTTGATTTCACTGCACCGGTCGTCGCCCTGAGCGGCTTTGAGGACGGCGCCGTTTACGGCGAAAGCGTGTTCCCCAGCGGCACCGTCGACAGCCTGCCCGCCGGTGACGGCCAAATGTTCCTCAACGAGCAACCGTTTACACCTGGAAGCGCGGTCAGCGATGAAGGCGCTTACCGCGTCCGCCTGAACGCAAGTGACGCCGCCGGCAACTCTGCCGCCACCCAAGCCGGTTTCACCATTGACCTTACCCCGCCGCGATTGGTCCTGTTCGGCGTTGCCGATGGGGTCGATTACACCAATACCCTGTTAATTACCTGGGCCGTAAACGACGCAAGCGCCACAAGCGACAGCGCCACCCTCAACGGCCGGCCCGTGGAACGACCTCTCTCCATTGTTGCCAGCGGCGCCTACACCCTCATCGTCCAAGCGAGCGACGCCGCCGGCAATACCAGCCAACAACGGGTCGACTTCACCGTTGACGGCGTTGAGCCACTGATCCTGGTCAGCCCGATTGCCGACGGGGACGTCGTCGCCGGACCCATCAATTTAACCGTCACCGTGCAAAACGCCTTGCGCGCACCAACCTTCGCCGCCCGTCTCAACGGTCAAGCCTTCGCAAGCGGGACCCGCCTCGATGCCGAAGGCGATTACGAGTTGGTGGTCGACGCCCTCGGCGATAACGGCAGTCCGTACCAAGAAACCTACCACTTCAGCATCGATAACAGTCCGCCGCTGCTTCATGTTGGCGGCGTTAGCCCTGGCGCGTTTTACACCGCGCCCGTCACCCCGCTGCTCACCCAAACCGAAACACACCCCGGGACCCTCACACTCACGCTCAACGGCGCCCCGTTTACGTCCGGCACCACACTCAGCGTTCCAGGCATCTATAACTTGCACGCCCAGGCCGTCGACCGCGCCGGCAACGGCAGCCAAGTATCCCTAAGCTTCGAAATCGGCAGCGCCACCGATCCGCGTATTGATTTCGACGGCGTTCGCGACGGTACCCATTACCCCGGTTCCGTCACACCCCTTGTCAGCTTCCAAGGCGACAACCTGCGCGAAACCCGCATCACCCTTGACGACGCTCCCTTCAACTCCGGCACCGAAATCACCGCCGAAGGTGAATACCAACTCGCCGCCGAACTCACCACCGCCGACGAGACCCGCATAACGCGCAGCGCCGCCTTTGTGATTGACCGTGCCGCACCGGTCATCACCATTAGCGGCGTCGCTGAGGGCACCGTCTACGACCGCCCTGTCGCGCCCAACATTGGCGTCAGCGACGCATATTTACTGTCCCAACAACTGCAGCTCAACGGTGCCGCCTACAGCAGCGGCACCGCCGTCACCGCCGCCGGCGCCTACACTCTGACCGTCGCCGCCGAGGATCGTGCCGGCAACCGCGCCCAACAAACCCTGTCCTTCACCCTCGCCGAAACACCCGCCTTCAGCATCACACCCAATCCCCTGTTCTTTGGGAACAGTGATACGGCGGTTGATCGCACCGTCACGCTTTTCAACGGCGGCCAAAGCACCGTCCACCTGGATCCCGCCAACGCCGTGTTCACCGGCAACGACGCCGCCGCGTTTCGTCTCATCGGGTTTTCGGAGGACACCCTCACCGCCGGCGCCCAAACCACCGCCACCCTGCGTTTCACGCCGCAAAGAACCGGAATCCATGAAGCGGTCATGACCCTCGACACCGACCATGCCGACATCGGCAGTGTCGCCCTTTCGCTGCGAGCCAACAACCTTACCGTCAACGCCGCGCTGGCACCAGACGCCCTTTCCTTTGGCCTGGTTCCCATCGAACGCAGCGCTGAGAAAAGTGTGGCCGTCACCAATTACGCCGATATTTTGCTGCAAATCGACGCCACCCTCGACGACGATACCCATTTCCAGTTACCCACATCGCTTTCACCCATCGACGCGGGCGACACCCAAGCGTTGACCGTCACCTACCAACCCAGTGGCGCCGGCGTGGACAGTACCACCCTGACGGTGACCGCCGCCGAAGAGACCTGGCGAGTACCCGTTTGCGGCGCCGGCGTGTGGCTCACCGATACCATCGCTTTGCCAGGCGACAGCCGACCCATCCCCGGCCGATTGTTGGTGGGCGACAGCCTGCAAATGACCGACGGTGACCGGGTTTTCCAATACCGCACGGCCGGCAATACCTGGCAACTGCTACGCCGTCTCGGCGTCGGGCACCATATCACCCATTACCTGCCGGACGACAGCGGCGCAGCCTTTAGTGCCGGCCCCTTGACCGGCGTGCGTTACCACGGTGCCGGCAACAGCCGCGATATCTGTGCGCCACCGCTGCAGGCAACCTGTATCGACGGCGCCGATTTGATCGCCCTCACCGAGGACCATCGTTTGCTGCGCTTCGATCACGCCGGCACCACCACCGCCTACACCTTGCCGCAAGACGCGCCCGCCTTCAGCGCCGTCGTCGCCGCCGGTGATGCTTGGCTGCTGCTCGCCGAAGGTACTTTGTGGCGCTATCAGCACGAGCGCCAACAGCTCGCCGCCTGGGTCAGCCACACCGCCTTGGATAATATCGTCGACCTCATGCCAGGTCGACAAGGCGGCTGGTTGGGCCGCGGCGAACACCGCCTCGTCGAAATCAGCAGCGCCGGGACCGTCACCATTCTTCACGAAAGTACCGCCGCCCTGGTGACCGCCGCCGTCTGGCAAGATACCGTGCTTTACCGGCTTGCCGGAGAGAACCGCATTATGCAGTGGCAACCCACCGAACCCACTTTGTTCTGGTTGGGCAGCCGCAAAGCCGTCCGAGCCTTCGCACTTGACGAGGAAGGCGGACGCCGCTACAGCATCGACGAAGACGGCACCCTCTTCGAGGAAACGGACCGCGAGCGCGTCACCTTGGCCCAAAACCCCGCCTGGAGCGACATCACCACCCTCGCCTTTGCCGCCGGCGAATTACACGGCCTAACCGCCACCGGCCATCATCACCGCCTGCTCGGCGGTGCCGGCGCGGCGCTTGTCGGCACCACCGACCTGCAGGCCGCCCATGCCTTGACCCATCAGGCCGGCCAATGGTTCGCGCTCAGCGGTGAACGTTTGGTCCGCCTTGAAAGCAGCGGCAATGCCACCACCATCCACACCTTCACCGACGCCCCTCAAGACCTCGCCACCGATCCTGACGGCGCCACGCTTTGGGTGCTCGAGCAAGATCTCATCCGTGCCTTTGCCGGTTCCGGCACACCAAACGGAACCACACACACCTTGCCCTTTGCCGGCGATAGCTTGATCGCCCTTGGCGAGGCGCAGTTTTGGGTCGCCCGTGCCGGCGCCGTCTACGCCAGTGACGCCGATACCACCAGCCTTGTCGCGCCGGCCGATCCAGCCCGCGCCGGTCGTCTGCGCGGCAAGCCGGACAGCCCCGCCGGCCTGTGGTTGTGGTCCGCCCGCGACGGCCTGCGCCACCGCCTTGTCCCTTACACCTTCGACCCAAGCACTTGGCACCGACCGGGCGACCCACCCGAAGCCGATGTCGACGGCGACGGTCGCATCGATGTGCGTGACTTGATTTGGCACGCCGGCGCGCGACGCGGGGTGTCCTTATGAAACCATCGATGATCGTCGCTAACCGCCGTCAGAGCTTGCCAGGAGCACTTGCCGTGATTCGTTTTGTTTTGATCTGCATTGTCGCATTGTCTGTTTTGCATCGGCCCGCTGCTGCCCAGTTCGATCCCGATCGGCCAACGCGCAGCGACTTTGCCGCAAGTGGTGACGCCTTGCGTCCTTTGCTCGTGAGGCTTGAGCGGGAAACGACTCGTGCCGCCAAAGACGGTTCACTCGATCACGAACGCGTCGCCTCATTGAGCACCGCCCTGTTGGATCAGCTTGCTTTTTACCAGGACGATCTCGAGCGTCTAGCTGCCGAAGCCCAGTCGCCGGCGCTACAGGAACGTTTTGACGCCGAGCGCGACCGGCTCCATGCCTTGCAGCAAGTTTTGCAGCCGCTGGAACATGCCGACGGCGTCCGCAAGCAGCTCGGCGCCGGCCAGGCCGACCAACGCGCCGCGCTGAGCAGCCGCCTGAAAGCCGCACTCGCGCGTTTGCCGCACGCCGCCGTCACCCAAGCGCCACGCCCGTGGGGCAGCGAGCCCGCACTCGCCGCCCTGCCCCTTCGCAAAGCCAACCCCGTTCGCCCGGTCAACCAACCCGCCGCCGAAAAACGCAAGGGGCATTTGTTGGAACTGCTGCCCCTTGCCGCGCGGGAAACGCCGGTGGCGTTGTTGCGTTATCTGGAAACCAACCTTACCTACACGCCTTACTGGGGCGGTTTCAAACCACCGCAAGCCGTGTTGTCCGAACGCGCCGGCAACGATGCCGACATCAATCGCCTGCTGGCCGAACTCTTGATTGACATGGATGTGCCCGCCAAACTCGTCCATGGCCGCGTCTTTTATCCCAGTGACCGGCTTTTTGCGCTGTTGCGTGTCGCCGACAGCGGCGCCGCCGCCAATGTCCTGCGCGCCGCCCGCATTCCCCACGAAGCCGTGTTCGAGGACGACACCGTCACCGGTTTTCGCCTCGAACGGGTTTGGATCGAAGCCTATCTGCCAATCTCCGATTATCGCGGTGCCGGCGCCGGTTCCGGTGAACACGCCTGGCTGCCGCTCGACGCCGCCACCGCCGCGATCGGCCTGCCCGAGGATGACGCCTTCGCCGACGTTGCCCTCGACAGCCGCGTTTTGCTCGAAGCTTTCGAACAGGCCGGCGAAAGTGAAGCCGCCGTTTGGCTCAACCAAGAGCTGGCACAACGCAGCGGCCGCCCCCTCGCCGAGCTCAGCGCCGCCACCGCACCCACGGCCGGACCCGAGCTGCTTGAACTCAGCCTGCCCTACCGCGAAGAAACCGTTTTCGGGACCTTCACCACCTTACCCGACCACCTGCGCCACCGCATCCGCCTGCAGCTCAGCGACGCCGCCGGCCTCGTCGCCCTCAGCGGCGAAAGTTTCGTCGACGACCTCTACGGCGTCAGTCTGATTCGCGACGCCGTACCCGCCGGTGTCGCCGACGAAGAACTCGTCACCCTTTACGGCAATCGCTGGGACGTGCCCGCCAACTTGTTGCAACTGCGGCCCGTTTACCTGCGCGACGGTTACCCCCTCTTCCGCGCCAATCGCGCCTTCCGGCCAGGAACACCACTGCTACAAACCGTTGAATTAATGCCGGTTAGCGGCGAAACCCTGCACAGCGAAAACGCGGTGATTAACGGCGGTTACGAAGCATTGGCCCTACACGCCGGCGGTGCCCTGCTTAATCCCAATACCGTTGCTTGGCCCACCGACATCACGCCCTTCGGCAACGCCGCCGCCGAACTCGGCCGTGCCTTTCTCGACCAAAGCAGCCGCCGCACCCTCGAACTCGCCACCGCGCTCGGCATGGCCGTCGTCACGCCCAGCGCCGACCTTGCCCGCGTTTACCTCGACCATCAGGTGACCTTCCTCGACGGCAGTCCCGTCGCCCTCGATCTGGCCGGTATCCGCCTCGACGCCGATCAGCGCCACGCCGCCCTCGTACGCCGCAATAGCGCTTTACCTGACACGCGCCCCATCCACGCCCACCGCCTGACCGGTTTGATCGCCGCCGCCGAGGAAGGCGCCGCCTTGGCGCGGCTCGGTATCGAAGCCGTCGGCGTGCCCGAACTCTTCCAACAAGCCGTCGCCCAAGGGCTTGAACCCATCGATGTGGCCGCCGGCCAAGCGCTTCCCGCCGGTCTCGACCAGCTGCCGCCGGCGTTTCGCGACCAACTGACCACCGCCCTTAACGCGGGTTATCGCGTGCGCTTTTTACCCGTCACGCGCCTGCTCGCCGAGCGGCCCGCCACCATCCTTTACCTGGAAGATCCCGACAGCGGCCGCAGCAACTGGCTGCTCGATTTCCACGACGCCGGCGCCGCCACCAGCACGCCGCCTTCGGCTTGGCCGGCCAATACCCAAAGCGCCGCCGCTTACCCCGAGGTCGACACACGGATCTTCGCCGACGACGAGGTCGCCTTCATCCGCCTCGATCCCAACAGTTATTTTCAAACCACCAACGCCGACAGTCCCGGCGTCGACATAAACATTCAAGCACTCAACAGCCTCGGTCGCCCCATCGCCGGCGCCGAGCTTGTTCTCTTCTTGCAGCAACCCACGCCTGGCAGCCTCGCCTCTGAACGGGAGGTCCGCGTCGTCACCGGCAACAACGGCTGGGTTTCCGCGCGTTTCCCCGTCCCCATCCTCACCACCTGGAACCCCTTCCTCACCAAACTCATACCCGACAGCACCTACAACGACCTCGTCGGCCTTTACAGCATCCGCATCGCCGCCATCGAACATCCCGTCGAGGCCGTGCGACCCGCCGTGCTCCAAGTTAACCCCGGGTTCATTCGCGGCATACGCGTCTTTGATAAAAACGGCATCGATATCCAAAACAGTTGGGTCACCGCCTACATCAACCAAGAACTTTATATTTTCCCCGTCCCCGTTGACGGGTTCGCCAATCCCATCGCCAATCGCCGTGTCACCCTGCAAAGCGGTTTCCACGTGCAAGCTGACCAATGCGATACCTACGGCCCGTTTTTCGAAGCCGTCATGGTCGAAGCCGGTCTCGAACCCCGTCCCTATTCCGCCACCTTCTACGAAGCCGGCCAAGCCGACGCCCGCCAAACCAGCATTCAATGGAACAGCCGCATTTTTGGGCCAGGCCTCTTCGCCAAACCCGGTGCCAAAATCAACGTCCTCGCTTTCCTTGATGTCGACATTGACGCTGACGGTCAACGCGACGGCGGCTTCCCCATGTTGAACCACGACTTCATTCAACTCACCAGCCCCGGCCTCAACCCCAACGCCAATTTCCGCATCGTCTCCATGAACATCGATCCGCTTTCTGTCATCGATCCCAATTTTGAGCCGGAAGCCGATAAACCCGGCGATATGTTCATTAACTACCGCGTGAGTTGTGACACCAGCGCGCTTCCTTATCCTGAGTTACCCGACCGCGACGAGGGTTATTGGGATGTTTGCGGTCTGATGTTCGACAAACCCATCTGGCCCGTCAACGGTGATGAAATTTCCGATCACCGCGAAGTCTGCCTCGACATTGAGTTTGGCACCGCCGAGGACCGCTTCGAGCAGCGCGATCTCAACGGCCTGCCCAGCCGCCTGTTCCGCCTTCCCGAAATACCCGACCCCAACGTCCCCAACCCTACCATCCAACGCGAGTTCGACATTCCAGTTGATGTCTTCAAAACCGTGATTGTGCAAGACGGCTTTCTCGAGGGGCCACCCTTCCATTGTGGTTTCGCCGTGGAATGTCCCGTTTATTACGAGGCCTTTCCCGCCGATCAGCAAGAGCTGCGCCCCGGCTTTCTCCGGCTCTGGCAAGACGGCACCACCAGCCGTCTGCCCTACAATGTTTATGAAAGGGGGCCCGGTCAGTTCGGGCTTGAATTCGAGGTTAACCAACCCGGCGTCGTCGAAGGCCTTTTCAACTACTACCGTTTGATCATCGCGACCGGGCCCGACCACTTTGGCGAGTTCGAAACCCAATCACTTGATCAGTCTTTTGCTTTTGTCGTATACGCCGCCGCCTTCGACCAAGATATCAACATCGACATTGACGAACGCCGCCGCCAGGTTTCCGCCGTCGAGGTCTCACCCGACATCCGGCCCGCCGGCTTGCCCTTCTACCAGCGCTGGACCTACGACCTGATTGCCGACGGTATTGTGGTCGACAGCTTCAGCGGACTCGGCGACCCAACCATTCGGTTTAACACTGGGAACCTGTGGGATCCCGACAAAACCTACCGCCTGCGTTTTGCCTACATGGTTAACGAAGACGGCAGCTTGGATGCGGAAGGTTTCACCGACACCGTCGCCATTAACGTTCAACCCACCGGTGACCTGTCCGTCATCGATATCGAAGAACACGCCTTGTGGCTTGATCGCCTCCCGCCTGACGGCGCCAAACGCAACGCCGGTTGTGACGGTTTCAATGACGGCCTGTTCCGCGCCTGGCCCGTTTACACGCAAAAATTCACCTACAGCCATCTCGACGATTACCGCGACGTCGTCCTGACGATTGCCGAACCAACGCGTCTCTCTGATCCCAACTTCCAAATGATTCTCGACGGCACACCCACCAGTCAGCAGGACCTGGCCGAAGCCTACCTGCCCCGCGCCTTCAACCAACCCTTTGTTTTTCCCAACCGCAACGTCCTCGACGGCGGTGATTTGATTTGGCAGTTGGTGGGCAGCAACACCAACGCCGGCGGCGAAGCCAAAGCGGGCCGCCCGCGATCCTTACCCTTTGTATTCCCGCTGGCCGGCGCCGGCGTGATCGGCGACAGTGGCGGTTTTCGCACCGCGACCTTCGACCCCGATTACCGCTACACCTTGGTTGAGGATCCCACCGGTCTCGAATCCGACGCTTGTCTCAACGTCGAACGCCGCCTCGGCTTTCAGCTCAACCTGCCCGCCCGCGTCACCTTCACCTACGACGGCGAAGTCCTTGCCGAAGACCAACCCTACGGCATCGGCATCCACAGCTTCGACATTAACACCCAACAACTCGGCCGCCGCGAATGGACCATGGAAGCCACCTTTCAGACCGGCCAGGGTGACAGCGTCGTCCTGCGTCGCAATGGCAGCCTGACCATCGACAAGCAGGTCCGCAAGAGCCTCAACATCGGCGCCACCGCCGTCAAAGGCGTCAACCTCACCAGCGGCAGCCTCAGCCTCGGCCACACCGACCTCGCCGTGCCTGGCTACAACGGCGGCCTCGCCTTTACGCGCAGCTACAACAGCGCCGCCGGCCAGAACTACAACCCGCTCGGCATCGGCTGGAGCCACAACTGGCAAACCCGCCTTGTCGAAAGCGGTTGCAACGGGCTGACCATTGTCGGCAGTGACGGCAGCGGCCAGGTTTTTGCGCTGGACGAGCGCACCAGCACCTATGTCCCCGCCATGCCCGGCGTCTATTCACGTTTGGAGACCAACAACTACAGCGGCTACACCTTAATCACCAAAAGCGGCCGCCGCTTTATCTACGGCCCGCCCTTGCCGCGCAGCGTCGCCTCCGCCGCCAACCCCCATGATTTCCGCCAAAACCTGATCGCGATTGAAGACACCTTCGGCAACCGTACCACCCTTGTTTACGACGATTTCAACCACCAAATCCGCGAAGTCGTCGACCCCTCCGGCCGTAAGTTGCTGTTCGAATACGACGAATCCGGTTTGTACCCGCAACTCACCCAAGTCACCACCGATCAAATCAACCCGGCGATTACCCTGACCTTCAGCTACGACGACTTCGGCCACCTCGTCCAGGTCGCACGCGGCGAGCGCGTCGACACCTATGCGTATAACGAACCCTGCCAAGACAACCGCCTCGCCGCCTACACCAACGCCAACGGCCAAACCACCACTTATACGTACCACGAAGGGAACGCCGTACCCGGCACCGCTTGGATCGCCGCCATCAACCAACCCGAAGGCGTCACCACCCGTTTCAACTACCTTGAGAACACCTCTGCCGGCACCCTGCGCGTCACCGTTTCCGATGATCTCGCCACCACCGTTTACCACTTCAATGCCGATCTGTTACCGGTCCTGATTGAGAACCCGATGGGTACCAAAACGCTCAACTGGAAACCCAACGACGTCGTGCTCGCCAGTGAAATCGACGAAGCCGGTCGCACCACGATTTACACCTACGACGATTACGGCAACCTCCTGGCCACCGACGGCACCGGCGACATCACGGAATCCTGGCAGTTCGACACCACCTGGCACAAAGCCCTCGCCCACACCGACCCACGCGGCAACACCACCACCTGGCAACTCAACCCCGCCACCGGCGCCGTCGTCGTTATGACCAACGCACTCGGCGACAAAATGACCTTCACCTACGATGATCGCGGCAACCTCGTTGAACGCGAGGACTTTAACGGCAACAAAACGTCATGGTCCCACGATGCTTTCGGCTACATCGAAAGCCAAGTCCTGCCCGACGGCAACACCATTGCCTACCAATTCGACGGCCGCGGTCGCATGATCCGCCGCCAGGACGGCACCGGCCGCATCACCACACTCAGCTACACCGACCTCGACTACCTCGTGCAGGAACAGACCCTCGCCGAACGCAGTGGCGGCCGCACCTTGCGTTTCACCGGTTACACCCCACTCGGCCAACCCAGCCAACGCCACGACGGTACCCTGGTCGTCACCTACACCTATGACCAACTGAACCGCGTCACCCAGGTCATCGAAACGCCGGGTCAAAACCAACCCGCCGTCACGCGCGACCTGGCCTACGATATCCACGGCAACCTGACCCGCGAAACCACCAGCGGCGGCGGCGCCGAACAACGCGTGACCATTCATACCTACGATCCCGCCGACCGCCTGACCCAGGCCACCCGCAACGGCCGCGTCATCCAGGCGCTTGAGTACTTGCCAGGCACCGATATGGTGACCCATGCCACCGATTGGAAAGGTGCCGTGACCGAGCTTCAATACGACAACACCCTGCGTCTCGAACAGGTCGTGTTGCCCACCGGCCACGTCAAAACCTTTCGTCACGACAAAGCCGGCAACCGCATTTCCGAAACCGACGGCAACGGCCAGTTGATGCAATGGCAATACGACGACCTCAACCGCGTCGTGCTGCAAACCAACCCGCTCGGCCATGCCACCCGCTACGAATACGACGCCAACGGCAACCCGCTGACGCGCCGTAACCTGGTCACCGGCGCCGGTTTGAGCCAACAGTTCGACGAAGTCAACCGCGTCACTGAGCAGCGCGTCTTCAACAGCAGCAGCGGCGACCAAATCACCCGTTTCGCTTACCAACATTTCGGCCGCATTGTCGTCGAAACCCCGCCCCTCGACGCCGCCGTCACCCATACCGGCAACGAGCTCGGCCAATTAATCAGCCGCGAACAGGCCGGCATCACCGTTGGTTACACCTACGACGCCAACGGCAACATCGAACGCGTCGACCACCCCATGGGTTTCACCACCACACGTGTCAACGACGGTTACGGCCGCCTCGTCACTGAAAACGCGCCGCTCGGCTACACCCAAAGCGCCGAATACGATATCTACGGCAACACCGTGCGCCACACCGACCCACGCGGCATCGTCACCACCACCGTTTTTGATCTGTTTGACCGACCGACCCAACGCACGTCAACCCACGAAACCGGCAGTGCGGAAGAGTCCTGGACCTATGCCGAAAGCCTCGGCGTTGTCACCAGCACCTACACCGATGCGCGCGGTAATACCCAAACCCAAGTCAGCGACCCGCTCGGACGATTGACGTCGTTTTCCGACAGCACGCGCGCCGCCACCGCCACCCAAGTCTGGGACGCCGTTAACCTGCGCCAAGCCGTCGACATGCGCGGCTTCACCACCACGTATACGTATGACCCGCTCAACCGGGTGCTCACGCAAACCGACGACGGCGGCACCGTCAGCATGGCCTACGACGACGCCGCCCGCACCGTCACCGCCACCGACCGGCGCGGCATTTCGTCAATCGTCGTCCACGACGAAACCGGCAACACGCTGACCACGACCCGTGCCGGTTTGACCCTGGTCACCACCAGCTACGACCGCCAGAACCGGTCGATCCGCGCCGTCGACGGTTCCGGCATCGTCAACACCCGTGGTTTCGACAACCTGGGCCGACCGACCTTCGAAGCCGTCGGCCCGCAACGCAACGAGTACCGCAACTACGACGATCTCGGTCGGCCCCACGAAGTCTACGACGGCCGCACCAGCGTGACCTTCGACTACGACTTTTACGACCGCATCGTCACGCAAACCAACGGCGAGGGTGAAACCACGCGCCTGAGCTACGATCCCGCCGGAAACGTTCTAACCGCCACCCGGCCCGCGCCCCACGGCGGCGAGGCCGTCACCCAGTACACGTACGACCTCGTCAACACGCTGACCCAGGTCATCGAACCCAACGGCGCTGAAACCAACTACCTGTGGACCAACCAGTGGCGTTTGTTAACCGCCACCGACGCCGAGGGCGAGGTCTGCACCTGGAACTTCGACAACGCCGGCCGTTTGGCATCGGTCACCATGCCAGGTTTGGGCACGACTTCGTTCGGCTACGATGCGCACGACAACCGCACCGGCATGACCCAACCCATCGGCGCCGTCACCTACACCTACGATTACCTCAACCGCCTGCTCGACGAGACTTGGCTGGGCAACGCCCACGCCACCGCCGCCATCGACAGCATCACCCGCATCCGCGACGCCAACGGTAACCTGACCGACGTCACGCAAACCGGCAGCGAAGGCGTGTACAGCCGCACCATCGGCTACGACAACCTCGACCGCCCGACGAGTTTCGGCGATAGTCGCGGCTTCAACGTCGGCATTGAGTACAACGTCAACGGCACGCGCCGGTCGGTGACCGACGCCGACGGCCTGCGCGTCGATTACACTTATGACGCCGCCAACCGCTTGGAAAACGCCACCGTCGCCGGCATGGGCACCGTCCGCTACGCCTACACCAACAACAGTTTGATCGACACCGTCGAACTACCCAACGGCACCACCTGCCGCTACGGTTACGACAACGCCAACCGGCCGACCTCGTTGGATCACAGCTACGCCGACAACCGCGCCACCAACTTCACCGCGACCTACTACCCCGACGGCAGCCGCGAGTCGTTAACTGAAGATCGCGGCGCCTTAGGCCTGTGGCACACCGATTACCAATACGACCAAAACAGCCGGCTGACCGCCTACACGCGCAGCACACCAACGAGCACCAGAACCACCACCTTCACGCTTGATTTGGTCGGCAACCGCACGGCGGAGCAGGAACAGGGCGAGGGTTACCTACGTGACCGCGTCTACACGCTCACGGACGCGGGTCACCGCATCAGCCATTTCACCGAAACCGTAACGGAAAACGACACACTCACGCTGGACCGCGTCGTCAGTTACACCTACGACGCCAACGGCAACCGCTTGAGCAAAACCTCGGCCGACCAAGTCGGCAAACGCGCCGTCAGCCTGACCATGATCTGGGACGCGCGCAACCGCCTGCGCCGCGTCGACCAAGACGGCATCGCCGCGTTGCACTTCGATTACGACGACCTGGACCGCCGCATCCGCAAAGCCGGCGACAGCCGCGAAGCCGACCCCATCCTCTACGTGTGGGACGAACTCGCCGTACTCACGGAACTACGCGAAGGCGCGGGCGGCAACGAACCAACAACCATCGCCAGCTACGCCTTTGGTCTGACGCGTTTGGCGCTGAAACGCGTCGGCACCGGCAACCAATGGTTCCACCACGACATGCTCGGCAGCATCGCCGACTTAAGCGACGCAAGCGGCACCGTCGTCGAAGCCAAAACCTTCACACCCTACGGCAAACAGGAAACCATCACCACAACCGCCGAAGGTAATTTCAACCGTTACGGCTACACCGGCCACGAGTACGACGAAGAAACCGACCTAACCTACGCCAAAGCACGATTTTACGACCAGGACTTGGGCATTTTCGCCAGCGCCGACCCAGTACTGGGCCAATTCGACCGCCCACCGAGCCTGCACCGCTTCATCTACGGTTTCAGCAACCCGCTGAGCTTCTACGACCCCACCGGCGAAACCGCCGACGAAATCTTCGATAGCTGGCTAACCGGTATCGCCCAAGAGGAAGAAAGCATTTGGCGCGAAACCAAAGCACTGGCCGTCATCGGCTGGGCATCCGTGTACAAATTCGGCGACATGCTGACATATGGCAGCGCACACCGCATAAGCGAGGACACCGACGAGTACATGGCCGGTGAACTGTCAACCGGCGAGTATATGGCCGAAGTTATGGGACAAGTCGCGATTGCCGGTGCCGGGACGGCGGCGAACATTGCGCTTGGCGCTGGAGCCATCGGTGCAGTAACAAGGGCGGGCCTTACCGGAATCGGTGCGGGTATCGCAGCCGGCGCTATTACTGGGGCAGGTGGCACACTCATTCAAGACGTCATTAATATTTCCCAAGGTGAGCAGGAAGGTTTATCCAGCTTGGAAACCTACGCGGCCGGCACCGTTATGGGCGGCGCGATGGGCGGCATAATGGCCGGTGCAGCAAAACTCGATGCTAGAATGGCGCAAAGCAACCGCAATACCCCAAAATCTACAGCTTCAGACGAACCAAGTACAGGCCCAGCGCCACAATCTCAAAGCGATAGAATCCGTGCCAACTTGGAAAAAAGCAGAGCCGGCCGACCTTCGGAAGGATTCAAGAGATACGCAACTAGAGAAAGAGCGCGCAACAAACTCAGAAAAACCCAAGAAACCCGTAAAAACAGCAACTTCAAACAACACACGCTAAATGAAAAAAACTCAAACACCAAAAACTCCAACACACTCTCCAAAATGGCAGAAGGTAGTTCTGGAAGCGTATCAAGAGCTCAGATGCTTAGAGAGAAATGGGCTGGGTATACACCAAGTCAGCGGAGTGCACTACTTCAACGGAAAGCAGAAGCGAATGCTTACAGGCAATTAAGAGATTTAGAAAACTCCATACCAGGTTCACATTTTCTTGAGAAACATGGCCCTCAGACTTCTTTACAATCTCAATTGGATCGAGTTCGATATTACAGAAACCCAACTACCCAGAAGGTTACATACAGAAATAATGGAAGTGTAGTGAAACCTAGTTCCGCCACACGCTATTTTAGTTACAGAGACCAATTAAATGCAATTAGAAGAGCAATTCATATCTACAAAACAACAGGAAATCAAGCTTGGGCCGAAGCTCCTGTTAAGTTCTCATATCCAATTGGTTCAGGTTACAAGCGAATTCCGGAACAATACGGGCACCAATTTGAAGCTAAAACCTGGTTTAAGAATGGCCAAGTAAACACAAGCTTTCCCGTTTGGGATCCTCAACATTTACATAGAGCCTTTTAGAAGGCCTAATAATATCACATCCCTAACCAACAGCCCATCCCATCTTTTAACTACCCGAAACATTAAGCACATTCATAAATGTCAAAAGCATCATTCACCCAAAAAAAACACACCATCAAATACCACCTCATTAATAATCACCAGGTCATACAAACCAACGCCACCTACAAAAGACCCCACTTCTTACCATTGAAAAAATCAACCGGAGACTGTTATGAAAAAAAAACATCGCAGAGTCTACAACCTATTAGTATCTATTTTAAAATACATAGACGATGACTACCTAGACTACGACAAACTTTGGGACAAAACCAACTTCGAGACAAACGAGCTTAACATAAACGAACCTAACGAAATGAGACACCTTATTGAGAAAACTATAGCAGTCGCGTTTGAGACGAAATCCAAAACAGAGCAGAAATTCACTCTAGACATGCTTACTCTTTTCCTCAACGATCCCTTTGATTTCACCGAGGCCTTCGATATAATCAGCACACCTTATGAAATAAAAAGCGAAAACCAGATTATTTTTATTAAGGAGACACTTCTTCAACTAGAAACACACTACAACAAGCAACCATAGTCCGCCTATCGACAGCTACACCTATAACGAACCCTGTCAGGACAACCGCCTCGCCGCCTACACCAACGCCAACGGCCAAACCACCCAGTAGTGTACCACCAGGGTAACGCCGTGCCAGGGGTCGCCTGGATCGCCAAAATCAACAAACCCGAAGGCGTTAGCACCCGTTTCGACTATCTCGAAAATACCGGCGACGGCACCCTGCGCATCACCGCCGCTGAGGATTTGGCCACCACCGTGTACCACTTAAATGCCGATCTGTTACCGGTCCTGATTAAAAACCCATTGGGCACCAAAACATTGAATTGGAAACCCAACGACGTCGTGCTCGCCAGTGAAATCGACGAAGCCGGCCGTACCACCGTCTACACCTACGACGATTTCGGCAACCTCCTCGAAACCAACGGCACCGGCGCCATCATCGAGTCCTGACTGTTCGACCCCACTTGGCACAAAGCCATCGCCCACACCGACCCGCGCGGCAACACCACCACCTGGCAACTCAACCCAGCTACCGGCGCCCTCGAGACCATGACCAACGCACTCGGCGACCCAATGACCTTCACCTACGACGATCGCGGCAACCTCGTTGAACGCGAGGACTTTAACGGCAACCAAACCCGCTGAACCCACGATGCTTTCGGCTTCATCGAAACCCAAGTCCTGCCCGACGGCAACACCGTCGCCTACCAGTTCGACGGTCGCGGCCGCATGACCCGCCGTCAGGACGGCACCAGCCGCATCACCACGCTCAGCTACACCGACCTCGACTACCTCGTGCAGGAACAGACCCTCGCCCAACGCAGCGGCGGCCGCACCTTGCGTTTCACCGGTTACACCCCACTCGGCCAACCCGCCCAACGCCACGACGGCACCTTGGTCGTCAGCTACACCTATGACCAACTGAACCGCGTTACCCGGGTCATCGAAGAGCCAGGTCAAAACCAACCCGCCGTCACGCGCGACCTGGACTACGACATTCACGGCAACCTGACCCGCGAAACCACCAGCGGCGGCGGTGCCCAACAGCGCGTGACCCTTCATACCTACGACCCCGCCGACCGCCTGACCCAGGCCACCCTCAACGGCCACGTCATCCAGGCGCTTGAGTACTTGCCAGGCACCGATATGGTCACCCATGCCACCGATTGGAAAGGTGCCGTGACCGAGCTTCAATACGACAACACCCTGCGTCTCGAACAGGTCGTGTTGCCCACCGGCCACGTCAAAACCTTTCGTCACGACAAAGCCGGCAACCGCATTTCCGAAACCGACGGCAACGGCCAGTTGATGCAATGGCAATACGACGACCTCAACCGCGTCGTGCTGCAAACCAACCCGCTCGGCCATGCCACCCGCTACGAATACGACGCCAACGGCAACCCGCTGACGCGCCGTAACCTCGTCACCGGCGCCGGCTTGAGCCAACAGTTCGACGAAGTCAACCGCGTTATCGAGCAGCGCGTCTTCAACAGCAGCAGCGGCGACCAAATCACCCGTTTCGCTTACCAACATTTCGGCCGCATTGTCGTTGAGACCCCGCCCCTCGACGCCGCCGTCACCCATACCGGCAACGAGCTCGGTCAATTAATCAGCCGCGAACAGGCCGGCATCACCGTCGGTTACACCTACGACGCCAACGGCAACATCGAACGCGTCGACCACCCCATGGGTTTCACCACCACACGTGTCAACGACGGTTACGGCCGCCTCGTCACCGAAAACGCGCCGCTCGGCTACACCCAAAGCGCCGAATACGATATCTACGGCAACAGCGTGCGCCACACCGACCCACGCGGCATCGTCACCACCACCGTTTACGACCTTTTCGACCGACCGACCCAACGCACGTCAACCCACGAAACCGGCAGTGCGGAAGAGTCCTGGAGCTATGCCGAAAGCCTCGGCGTTGTCACCAGCACCTACACCGATGCGCGCGGTAATACCCAAACCCAAGTCAGCGACCCGCTCGGACGATTGACCTCGTTTACCGACAGCACGCGCGCCGCCACCGCCACCCAAGTCTGGGACGCCGTTAACCTGCGCCAAGCCGTCGACATGCGCGGCTTCACCACCACGTATACGTATGACCCGCTCAACCGCGTGCTCAGTCAAACCGACGACGGCGGCACCGTCACCATGGCCTACCACGACGCCGCCCGCACCGTCACTGCCACCGACCGGCGCGGCATTTCGTCAATCGTCGTCCACGACGAAACCGGCAATACGCTGACCACGACCCGTGCCGGTTTGACCCTGGCCACCACCAGCTACGACCGCCAGAACCGCCCGATTCGCGCCGTCGACGGTTCCGGCATCGTCAACACGCGTGGTTTCGACAACTTGGGCCGGCCGACCTTCGAAGCCGTCGGCCCGCAGCGCACCGAGTACCGCAACTACGACGATCTCGGTCGGCCCCACGAAGTCTACGACGGCCGCACCAGCGTGACCTTGGACTACGACTTTTACGACCGCATCGTCACGCAAACCAACGGCGAGGGTGAAACCACGCGCCTGAGCTACGATCCCGCCGGCAACGTGCTTAGCGCCACCCGGCCCGCGCCCCACGGCGGCGAGGCCGTCACCCAGTACACGTACGACCTCGTCAACACGCTGACCCAGGTCATCGAACCCAACGGCGCTGAAACCAACTACCTGTGGACCAACCAGTGGCGTTTGTTAACCGCCACCGACGCCGAGGGCGAGGTCTGCACCTGGAACTTCGACAACGCCGGCCGTTTGGCATCGGTCACCATGCCAGGTTTGGGCACGACTTCGTTCGGCTACGATGCGCACGACAACCGCACCGGCATGACCCAACCCATCGGCGCCGTCACCTACACCTACGATTACCTCAACCGCCTGCTCGACGAGACTTGGCTGGGCAACGCCCACGCCACCGCCGCCATCGACAGCATCACCCGCATCCGCGACGCCAACGGTAACCTGACCGACGTCACGCAAACCGGCAGCGAAGGCGTGTACAGCCGCACCATCGGCTACGACAACCTCGACCGCCCGACGAGTTTCGGCGATAGTCGCGGCTTCAACGTCGGCATTGAGTACAACGTCAACGGCACGCGCCGGTCGGTGACCGACGCCGACGGCCTGCGCGTCGATTACACTTATGACGCCGCCAACCGCTTGGAAAACGCCACCGTCGCCGGCATGGGCACCGTCCGCTACGCCTACACCAACAACAGTTTGATCGACACCGTCGAACTACCCAACGGCACCACCTGCCGCTACGGTTACGACAACGCCAACCGGCCGACCTCGTTGGATCACAGCTACGCCGACAACCGCGCCACCAACTTCACCGCGACCTACTACCCCGACGGCAGCCGCGAGTCGTTAACTGAAGATCGCGGCGCCTTAGGCCTGTGGCACACCGATTACCAATACGACCAAAACAGCCGGCTGACCGCCTACACGCGCAGCACACCAACGAGCACCAGAACCACCACCTTCACGCTTGATTTGGTCGGCAACCGCACGGCGGAGCAGGAACAGGGCGAGGGTTACCTACGTGACCGCGTCTACACGCTCACGGACGCGGGTCACCGCATCAGCCATTTCACCGAAACCGTAACGGAAAACGACACACTCACGCTGGACCGCGTCGTCAGTTACACCTACGACGCCAACGGCAACCGCTTGAGCAAAACCTCGGCCGACCAAGTCGGCAAACGCGCCGTCAGCCTGACCATGATCTGGGACGCGCGCAACCGCCTGCGCCGCGTCGACCAAGACGGCGTTGCCGCATTGCACTTCGATTACGACGACATGGACCGCCGCATCCGCAAAGCCGGCGACAGCCGCGAAGCCGACCCCATTCTCTACGTTTGGGACGAACTCGCCGTACTCACGGAACTACGCGAAGGCACGGGCGGCAACGAACCAACAACCATCGCAAGCTACGCCTTTGGTCTGACGCGTTTGGCGCTGAAACGCGAAGGCACCGGCAACCAATGGTTCCACCACGACATGCTCGGCAGCATCGCCGACCTAAGCGACGCAAGCGGCACCGTTGTTGAAGCCAAAACCTTCACACCCTACGGCAAACAGGAAACCATCAGCTCCAACGCCGAAGGTGGTTACAACCGCTACGGTTACACCGGCCACGAGTACGACGAAGAAACCGACCTAACCTACGCCAAAGCCAGGTTTTACGACCAAGATTTAGGCATCTTCGCCAGCGCTGATCCGGTACTGGGACAGTTCGACCGTCCCCCCAGCCTGCACCGCTTCATCTACGGCTTCAGCAACCCGCTGAGCTTTTACGACCCCACCGGCGAAACCGCCGACGACCTCTTCAATGAAGCCCTCAACAACCTCGCAGAGATGGAAGAAGGCGGCTGGCGTAGCAGTGGTGTATTTTTTACAATTTTAGGTGCCTCGGTCTATAAAGGTTTGGACCTACTGTCTTTCGGTAGCCTAAACCGTATTGAGAAATTTACCGACCGCTGGATGGCGGGCGATTTATCCACCGGCCAATTCGCATTTGAAGTGGCTGGTCAAGCCGCACTGGCTACCGCAGCCATCGGTACAAGCGCCATAATGGGTCTTGGCGCCGCAGGTCTAGCAGCCCGCGCAGGGTTGGGCGGCGTCAGCGCGGGCATCGTCACAGGCATGGCCACAGGTGCCGGTGTCACCCTCATTCAAGATACAGTAAATATCATCAACGACGAACAAGACGGGTTATCCAGCCCAGACAAATACATCCTCGGGACCATTGTAGGCGGCACTGTGGGCGGCATTTTTGCCGCAGCAGCCAAAATCGATGCCAGAATAGCGCAAGGCAATCGAAGTAATCCCAAATCTACTGCATCAGGCGAAACAAGCACAGGCCCTTCTCAACCATCACAATCCGAAAGAATCCGTGAAAACCTAGAGAGAAGCAGAGCCGGCCGACCCTCGGAAGGATTTAAGAGATACACAGCCAGAGAAAGAGCACGAAACAAACTCAGAAAAACCAGAGAAACTCGTGAAAACAGCAACTTTGACAAGCACACACAAAATGAAAAGTCTTTAAACGCCCAGAGCACCAATAAACCTTCAGACCCAATAGGAGGTAATTCAAGAACGCCCCCAGCAGGTAACAACGACCAACCTGTTAGTTTCTATGTAGATACAAAAGGGGTTGCATACCCTGAAGAAGTATTTAATCCTCGTAAAATTAAAACACACAAAGACGCCCACGGGTTTTCTTTGCGAGATATCAACTCGAAAGGAGGAAAAACCAACTGCGGATACTGCTCAGTTCAAACAGACCGAATGCTTGCCGGAGAAGAATTCAAAGCGGCCGAAATATCTAGGGGCGTTTATCCAGTTGTCCTTGAACGATTATTTAAATTCAGATGGGTACCAGGTCAAACCATAGAAATGATCAGAAATCGCTTGTCAAACCCTGGCGACAGAGCGATCATTCATGGAGTTAGGGAAGGCAGTACACCAGGCCACTACTTTAACGCTGTCAACCAGAAAGGAGTTGTTCGTTTCATCGATGGTCAAACCGGCAAGGCCGCAAATTTAGATGATGCCTTTGTTGAATTTCGCTTCCTTAGAACAAACAGAGGCAAAAAATAGCTGAAGTCTTTTTCGAACAAACGTCACTATGAGGTACAAAAAATGCCCGACTCAAAAACTATCAAAACATACGTTGAATTCGCTAGATTAGCCACTTCTTATTCTATTCTATTTATCCAAGTCTTTGACGAAAAACCTAATACAGCCTATGAGAAACAAATATCCACTTCGCTTCTACCAGATGAAGGGTATGTCGAATTAAAATTACAGCCTTTTATATTTTATGATTTGGGTTTCCCATCTAAGGTCCCTGAACTTGGCGCTTTTTCTGGGAGAGGATTTTTTATAGGATATTTGACAGATAGTGGGTCCTTTGAGGATTTTTTGGCTGATGCTAGACGCCTAAAGTAGCCCTGCAGTGTGTTTTTCAGGAATCCTTTGTAAGTAAACTCGAACTAAAGGAATTTATTCACGATCCTCGAACTGATTCGCAAAACAAGCCAGCGTTTCCTCCTTGTTTTTCACCACGTTAATCCATTTTACTGTCTTATTTTATTGAACAATAAAACCGTTCCGATATTGCATAATCACTCAAATAATCCACGTCGGGTTTTGAAGATCATTCTCAGGCTTCGGCTAACAGCCTTAATTGGATTTATTATACATTAACCATATCTCATCCTCGCCGAACGCAGCGGCGGCCGCACCTTGCGTTTCAGCGGTCACAGCCCGCTCGGCCAACCCAGCCAACGCCACGACGGCACGCTTGTGGCGACCTACACCTATGACCAACAGAACCGCGTCACCCAGGTCATCGAAGAGCCCGGCCAAAACCAACCCACCGTCACCCGCGACCTTGCTTACGACAGCCACGGCAACCTCACCAGCGAAACCACCAGCGGCGGCGGTGCTGAACAACGCATTTACATCAATACCTTTGACCCCGCCGATCGCCTGACCCAGGCCACCCTCAACGGCCGCGTCATCCAGGCGCTTGCGTACTTGCCAGGCACCGATTTGGGTAAGCCTACCAACGACCGTTCAAAACCGACGGTCCTCTCCTGTTACCATATGTCATCAAGGGCGCCACTAAAGCAGTGGGATTGCCTCATGCTGATTGACAAAATCATAGGGCAACTGAAAGCCACGGCAGTTTCGGATTCTCAAGACCGTTTCTTTGATGTACTGCTTAGGATCGGCACCGCACAACATGCAGGATACACAGATTGAGTACAGGATCGCGGCAACCTTTGCGCCGCGCATTGACCGCGTAGTGTCCCAAAATTATCCTAACCAACATCCAAACCACAGGCCTTCAACAACTTGACCAGAAAACACAAGAAACCAAACCAACTTTAGATTGAAGGTTCCCTCAACCGCATTCTCGATGAGACCCAGCTCGCCAACGGCAACCGCTTGAGCAAAACCTCGGCCGACCAAGTCGGCAAACGCGCCGTCAGCCTCGGCATGATCCGGGACGCCAAAAACCGCCTACTGCGCGTGGATCAAGACGGCGTTGCCGCGCTGCACTTCGATTACGACGACCTGGACCGCCGCACCCGCAAAGCCGGTGACAGCCGCGAGGCCGACCCCATCCTCTACGTTTGGGACGAACTGGCCGTACTCACGGAACTACGCGAAGGCGCGGGCGGCAACCATCGCCGGCTATGCCTTCGGCCTAACGCGTTTGGCGCTGAAACGCGAAGGCACCGGCGACCAATGGTTCCACCACGACATGCTCGGCAGCATCGCCGACCTAAGCGACGCAAGCGGCACCGTCGTCGAAGCCAAAACCTTCACACCCTACGGCAAACAGGAAACCATCACCGCAACCGCCGAGGGTGGTTAAAACCGCTACGGCTACACCGGCCACGAGTACGACGAAGAAACCGACTTAACCTACGCCAAAGCACGATTTTACGACCAAGATTTGGGCATCTTCGCCAGCGCTGACCCAGTGCTGGGCCAATTCGACCGTCCCCCCAGTCTGCACCGCTTCATCTACGGCTTCAGCAACCCGCTGAGCTTCTACGACCCCACCGGCGAAACCGCCGACGAAATCTTCGATAGCTGGCTAACCGGTATCGCCCAAGAGGAAGAAAGCATTTGGCGCGAAACCAAAGCACTTGCCGTCATCGGCTGGGCTTCCGTGTACAAACTCGGCGACATGCTGACATACGGCAGTGCACACCGCATAAGCGAGGACACCGACGATTACATGGCAGGTGAACTGTCAACCGGCGAGTATATGGCCGAAGTCATGGGACAAGTTGCGATTGCCGGCGCCGGGACGGCGGCGAGCATTGCACTTGGCGCAGGAGCAATCGGTGCAGTAACAAGGGTGGGCCTTACCGGAATCGGCGCGGGTATCGCAGCCGGCGCTATTACCGGTGCAGGTGGAACCCTCATTCAAGACGTCATTAACATTTCCCAAGGTGAGCAGGAAGGTTTATCCAGCTTGGAAACCTACGCGGCCGGCACCGTTATGGGCGGCGCGATGGGCGGCATAATGGCCGGTGCAGCAAAACTCGATGCTAGAATGGCGCAAAGCAACCGCAATACCCCAAAATCTACAGCTTCAGACGAACCAAGTACAGGCCCAGCGCCACAATCTCAAAGCGATAGAATCCGTGCCAACTTGGAAAAAAGCAGAGCCGGCCGACCCTCAGAAGGATTCAAGAGATACGCAGCCAGGGAAAGAGCTCATAACAAACTCAGAAAAACCAAAGAGACTCGCGAAAGCAGTAATTTCAAAACACACGCAAATCGCGAAAGAGCCCACAACAAGCTAAGAAAAACTAAAGAATCTCGCGCTAACAGCAATTTCAAAGAACACACACAAAACGAACAAAAAAATCGCATACGAATCAACATAGAAATTAGCAAACAATCCAGAAAATCCTCAAACTTCAAGAAAACTCGACCTAACCACTCTTATTCGCCTTTAGAAAAAAGAATTTCAACAAAGACGATAGCCAGGCACTCTAGATAGCGCAACAACTAAAAACCCAAAACCCTTGCAGGGACTGTCACGAATTAAGTCGTGCGTTTATTGATTCTACAGGAATGGGTAAAATGATCTCGCTTCATGTAAGAAAAGGAATGTTGCCAGTGCGACGAGGTGTTTCGGATACACCTTGGAAAAGTCATGCTGCGGTTCAGATGCCAGATGGAAAAATAGTGGATCCACTTTTAGGAAAGATATTCAAGAACCAGAAGTTTTGGAAATATTACATTGTGGGTCACAGAAGGGTTATAAAAATGCTTAACGGAGTAATATATGAATAAAATTAAACTTGGTTTCTTTGGCGCAGGTTTGTCTGGGAAATGCACATCTATTAACTACCTTACAAAAGGAAGCTCTATAGGTATAATTGATCCCCGTCAAGTTCACACCTTCTCTTATAAGTCAATAGATTTCGAGGCAATGGCATGTACATCAAGATCAGTGCTTTATTACAGAAATCCAAAATGGTCCGATCTCCCAAATTCAATCCAGCGCGAGATTAACTGGCTTGAAAATTCAAATTGCCTAATATGGGTTTTCGACAGGCAATCAATGCGACTTGACAACAACCTTGAGTAGATAGAAAAAATCACTCATGAACTAAACCTAAAAAACAAACGGCTGACTGACTACAATATAATATGCCAGGCAAACAAATCCGACCTAAATAACATATTAAGCATAGATAGTATCATATCCGAGAATCCTCTCAAGAACATTCCAATCATAGAAACATGTGCAAAAACTGGAGAGGGTCTACACTCTCTTCTAGATGAGTGCATAAAAAGCGTAATACCCCTAAACATGAACTAAGCGACCCAGAACCGGCCGTTTCGCGCCGTCGAAGGTTCCGGCATCGTCAACACCCGTGGTTTCGACAATTTGGGCCGACCCACCTTCGAAGCCGTCGGCCCGCAACGCACCGAGTACCGCAACTACGACGATCTCGGTCGGCCCCACGAAGTCTACGACGGCCGCACCAGCGTGACCTTCGACTACGACTTTTACGACCGAATGGTCACGCAAACCAACGGCGAGGGTGAAACCACGCGCCTGAGCTACGATCCCGCCGGCAACGTGCTTAGCGCCACCCGGCCCGCGCCCCACGGCGGCGAGGCCGTCACCCAGTACACGTACGACCTCGTCAACACCCTGACCCAGGTCATCGAATCCAACGGCGCTGAAACCAACTACCTGTGGACCAACCAGTGGCGTTACCTCACCGCCACCGACGCCGAGGGCGAGGTCTGCACCTGGAACTTCGACAACGCCGGCCGTTTGGCATCGGTCACCATGCCGGATTTGGGCACGACCTCGTTCGGCTACGATGCCCACGACAACCGCACCGGCATGACGCAACCCATCGGCGCCGTCACCTACACCTACGACTACCTCAACCGCCTTCTCGACGAGACTTGGCTGGGCAACGCCCACGCCACCGCCGCCATCGACAGCACCACCCGTATCCGCGACGCCAACGGCAACCTAACTGACGTCACGCAAACCGGCAGCGAAGCCGTGAACAGCCGCACCAACGGTTACGACAACCTCGACCGCCCGACAAGTTTACGGCGATAGTCGCGGCTTCAGCGTCCGCATTGAGTACAACGTCAACGGCACACGCCGGTCGGTGACCGACGCCGACGGCCTGCGTGTCGATTACAGCTACGACGACGCCAACCGCCCGACCTCGTTGGATCACAGCTACGCCAATGACCGTGCCACCAACTTCACCGCGACCTACTCCCCTGACGGCAGCCGCGAATCCGATACCGAAGATCGCGGTTCATGGGGCACTGGCATCCCGACGACCCATAGGACCAAAACAGTTGGTCGAAAAACACAAGAACCGCGTGCGACCAGCTTGAAAATTGCCGTTGCCAGGCGGCCGAAACGCGTGTTGCAGAACCCCCTGTTTCGCTTAGTAGCGCAACAGGATTTCACTGACGCCGGCGGTAACGGGAAACGCCAAGAAACTTGGCGAGACGCAGTAGGTGGGCACCTCCGCACCATTTACTTGCACGTGCCAGCCTGGATGATACGTCATCTTAACAATGAGCAAACAAGGGATTGGCGCCCTGATCTTTGCGCGAATGGTACGCTCGGCGGCCTGCTTAATATCCGGCGATGCCACGGCGAAACCCTCTTCGTGTAAGAGGGGGCCGCTTGGTAGGTTAGGGTGACTCTGGGCCCCATCGGCGGAAGTACCCGTAAACACGAGATAACCCTTTGTGCCGACACCTTCTTGCTGCATCCACCGTTTGATTTTTTTTCGATGATCACGAGGGTGACCTTCTAAAACTTCGGCCGCATATCCGAAAGCAAAAAGGCCGGTATAACTTTGATTTTGCTTAAGGGTCAAGTGGGGATGCGGGATGAGGGTTTGTAAGTGCTGGAATGGCCACATGTCGTTTGGCGCGAGGGTGTATTTGACGCCGAACAAAGCAAGGTGGTCCGGGCGAGCGGGGTTGAGGTCGGCGAGGAAGTCGGCATTCATGGACATGGTATGCCAGGGACGGCCGATGTGGTCGAGATCGGCGTACATGACCAAGTGGTAGGGCTCAAGCGGCGCCATGCGGCCGACCCGTCGTGGCGGCACCAAGACGCGACCGCCGTCTGCGCCGGCGAGCACGGTCTGAACCTTTTGCCAATGTGAGGCAACGCTATCGAACGATTGCTGAGCGTCCAGGGCAAGCGCAGCACCCCCCTGCCAGAGTTGTTGTACATTTTTGCCGATGTGCAAGCCAAGTAAAAGCAGAAGGGAAACAAAGCGGCACAACTCGCGGGCGCGACCGGAAACCGTGAAAAACCGACGGAACAGCCAGGCATGACCGAGCCCGGCCAGCGCGACGGCCGCGAGTTGGAGTGGCACAATCCAACGTTCGAAAGGAATGGAATGGCCCATGGGCAACAGCCAGGCGATGGGATTATGGGCCCGACCCAAGTAAAGTAGGAAAAATATCAGAAACCACCAGAGCCAAGGACGCTTTCGCAAAGCGGGTTGGCTCAAGGTACGGCAGATGCCAAACAGGGTTAGTAATGAAACAAGAGGCAGAGCGACGTGATGATCGAGCAGACTGCCGCGCAGGGCGGCGGCCATCACAGCAAGAGGCCCGTACCCGAACCAGTAGTGATCGGGTTCGAGTTGAGAACGATTAATGAACGGGCCGTCTAAAAAATAGGGTGCTAAAAACCAGATGCAGGTCGTGATGGCGGCGGCGGCCAATACAAAAAGCCGCAATAAGGCCGGTTTCAGCGGGGGCCGGAAACGAAGCTCGGCAAGGGTCCAGAGGCACAGGCTCAAGGCAGCGGCATAACCCATCACCAGGTGACACAGCCAGGCGGCGGCCAGCCAGGCAAGTGCGGGAATGAGGGAGCCACGGCCTCTGACAAAACGTCTGCCATACCCCAAAGCAAGCGGAAAACAAAAGACCCCCAGCAAGTTAGGCAAAAGCCCATAACCGAAACGTGCGTAGGTTTCGGGGGCAATGCCAAAGCGAAAGCCGGTATGCAGAAATGGCAACATGCAGGCGGCGGCGAATGCAGCGCCACGCTTCATGCCCAGCAACCGCAATCCCCAAAAATAAGACAAGGGCAACAGGGTCCAAAACAACCATGCAAGCGCATGGAACCAAAGCGCCGGTGCGATAGAGCGTCCAGACAACCGGTAAAGACCCCAAATCAACAAATGGGCTCCGGGCGCATATGTCCGTAAAAAGGGGTATCCCGTTCCTAAGGTTGAATCCCAATGATTCAACAAGGGGCCACCGGCAGCAGCAACCTGGTCCATGTGCCGCACTTGGTGCAGATGTAACACGGCGTCATTGAGATCGGGTCCACGTGTCAGAAGCTCGGGCAACCAAATTACGCCATTTACCAGAATCAGGCAGCCAAGCAAAAACCACGTTTGAGAACGCTGTTTGGTCATGGCCCAATCTATCACGAGCACGGAACTTTGCATCCTCGAAAACAGCACGCTACAGGCAAAAACAAAACGATTGCGTTGGGCTGAATTCGGGTCAGAGCGGAACGACCCAACCCGTTGATACCCCAACGGCACTCTCGCTTGAAACCAAAAAGCCTACGATAACGCTCGAACCCGGATTTTGGTTGGAAGGAAACAAGACGGAGCCAACCACCAAAAAATCGCCTCTCGGTGGGACTTAGCAAAGCACAACGCTAAAATCCGACCCCCCATGAAAACTCAACCTCGCAAACTTTGTTGAAAGTGCTACCATGTCCGTATACCCCACTCCTACATCCCAAAGCGACACGTATGCGAAATTGGACGGTCTCCGGCGGTGACTTCGCGCAACCAACGCGACCCACACCAGGCCTTCTTCCCTATCTACGCATGGGCGTCACCATCGCCCTCAGGCCTCAAAGCAATTACCCTCAGCACCTTACCTAAAACCAGATCCGAAAAGGGTTCATTACAGATAAAACCCTACTTTGGGTAGGTTTCCTTTCTTTCGGTGTCGACCCATTTTCTAAGCGTGCCGGGAACCCACATCGACCTTTGCGACACTTTTGGTCCCCACAACCCACTCGTGGCCGCCCGGCAAGCACAAACTTTTTTCAAGGAGTTGCGTGATGTGTACTGGTATTCCCGTGATGATTAACGGCCGGTTGGTTTTTGCCCGAACCATGGAGTTTGGCATCAAAGTGAACTCTGAGCTTCGCTATTACCCAACAAAAACGGCCTTTCGAGCCCCGATTCAAGTCAGTGACGACGGCACAACTGAAAAGAATGGCAAATCCTGGTCTTCCAAATACGCCATTCTCGGACCCAACACGCTGGGCTCGGAACAAGTGATTGAAGGAATCAACGACCAAGGCTTAAACGTGGCGGGCTTCTACTTCCCAGGCTACGCCGAATACGAACCCTTCCCAGCAGCGGCCGAAAAGGAAAAAGAGACGATCGGGCCCCTCGACCTCACCACCCTCCTGCTGACGACCTGCAGCAGTTTGGAGGATGTGCGCGTCACCTTGGACGCGATTCACGTTTGTCCGGTTTTTTTCGCGCCTCTGGGCGAAGTGCCGCCGATTCACTGGATTGTGCAACAAGAAACCGGCGAAGCCCTGGTGATCGAATACCTAAATGGCAAACTCACACTGCAGGAGAATCCGCTCAACGTGATCACGAATGCCCCTGATTTCACCTGGCAAACGACCAATTTGCGCAATTATGTCAATTTAAGTGCGATTAACGCGAAACCGAAGGACTTGGTCGATGATCCGTCAAAAATGGTTATGGGTTTTGGCCAAGGCTCGGGCATGTTGGGGTTGCCAGGCGATTTCACGCCCCCATCGCGCTTTGTTCGGGCGGTCGCTCTTTCGCAGGTCGCCGCACGTTTCGCGGGTAATGAATACCCAACCGATCATGACGGCGCGGTCAACCTCGCGTGGAACTTAATAGCCAACATCAACATACCAATCGGCGCGGCGGTTTCCACCGAACATCCCGATGAACTCGATTACACCCAGTGGGTTTCGGTCAGCGATATCAGTCGCCGCCGTTATTACTTCCGCGATTACGACAACATGGACATCCGCTTTGTTGATCTCAACAAGCTAGCAACGGTCACCACGCCAATCGCCTTCGCCATGAACCAGCAAGCCAACTACCAAGAAATCACCGAGGCGGGCCAACAACTGAGCGGCACCTAATCAAAATCGTGGGCCCCTGCGCTTGGCGACGGTGGGCCCACGTAACCCTGCGACCGACAGTGACACAGAAACAATGAATTGCCACGTTAGAGGTGGCTCTGCTTTGAAAAAAATGCGCTGATTCGCGGCGATTCCAGCAAAGCTATAGGCTGCAACAGTTTGTAATCGTGAACCACGCATTCGGTTTGGGACAATCCGCTTTCGCCGGCTTTATTTGGCCGCGGATCTCAGACCAAAATTATCCTCACTTTTTGTTCGGCTGGGTTGCGATTCTGAAGATCAGTTGTTGCAGCTCCAGCAAGGTGCGCGTTTGCGCCGGGTTCACGGAGGAATACAAACTCAAGCTAAACACCCAAAAGGCGTCGGTGGTGACGGGGTTAGCCTTAGCTCGCCAATCCTTGGTGACCTGCACCAACTGGGTGGCGGTAGTGTCGGTGACAGGCGCGCGAGGGTGCAACGCTACGGGAAGCAAGGTCACCAATGGCGGATCGCCTTTGGCCATGGTATAGCCGTAGCGAATCGACCACGCCAATTCACCGGTGGGTTGACGGTCGCCGAAGAGCTTGGCCAACAAGGCCTCGATTTGTTGCGCCGCGCCGTCTTCTTGCCACACCCCCATCTCTTGTGGACGGGAAACCACCACCAGCGGGACAACCGGTTCGGGGAAGGCTATTTGCGGGGTGCGCATCACGAAGGCTGCACTGGTTCGCGAACCTGGACGGCCCAGCAGGCGCGTGTTGCGTTGCACCGAGACGGCGGCGGCGGCGCTTTGATAAGCGGCGATCGACAGCGCGGGAAAGGTGAACATCAGGTCCACTTCTTCGAAAACCGGTACGGCAACTTTTTCCGGCAGGAGGTAGGTGCGGGTACCGCGCAAGGGGTCCCCGCCGGCCGGCGTGACGACTTCGCCGGTAACAAGCACCATCGCCAGCGCGGGCCATGGCAGTCCTTCATCAGGATGATTAGTTGTGAGCGACAGTCCGGTTAGAAAGCGACCACCTTCACCGATTTGCCAGTCGACGAGGAAGACGTGAACGCGGTGCGGTGCGCAACGCGGTGCCGCCGCCGGGGATGCCCGGTGGTTGGGATCTGCAAAACCTGGCTCCGGCGTCGCAGCGCTTTCGCCTAAGGCCCGCGGCGCGTTGGCCCAGTGGGCCGTCCAGGCCTCGGCAACCTGCTCGGCGAGGTCGGCGTAGGTGGTCAACGCTGCCACGGTGGCGCTTTCCGTTTTGCGACCCGGCTGCTGCAAACGGTCCAGCAATGCCCATAACGGCGTTTCAACGACGGCGTACTGGGCGAGTGCCGCAAATAAGGCGTCCGGGTTGCGCTTGGTTTTCAAGACTGGAGGCGGGCGGTTGACGTCAACGGTGACCAAGAGTTGATCATGCACGGCGCCTTTGGTTGCGACGGTAAAATGGTAATCCCAGCGTAAAGCTGCGGCCAAGATCTCGGCATTGGGATCGGTCGAACAGCTCTGGCTACTCAGGGCACATTGGCTGGGATAGGATCGATTTGGCAAGGGCACCACCGGTGTACCCAACGACAGGTTATAACCAGGCGGCGGGTGGGCGTTGATGTCGCGCACGAACTGCAATCGCTCCGATTCGGTGTAGCCGGCGGTAACAGGGGTGATGTTGGTTTCCAGTTGGTTGACTGCATAGGTTGGCTTGAGTGCGACCTGGGTCAGGTCGTCTTGGCGACTCATGTTGAAGGGAACGTTAAAGGTGCCGTCAGGGTTGTTTTGCAGCGAAAGCACGGCGTTGCCCAAACGTGCCAACCGGCCGTTGCCATCGTCGTTGGGCAGCACAGCGGCCCCGACAAAACAGTGATGGGCGGTGTCGGCGGGGGCGGTCACGGCGGTCCGGTACTGCAGCACGGCACCGTCGTCATAGCCGGCTTTTAATCCACTGTGCAGCCGTTGTCGCACCAGGTCACGGGCGGCAGTCCAAGCAGGAGAGCCAACGGCGGCGCCGGCATTTTCCTGATCGGCGAGCACCGCCGCCAAACCGTCGGCAAGGGCATCGGCGAGTTGCTGTCTGGCGGCCAGCAAGCGCCCCAAAGCGACGGGGTTGGCGGTGTAGGCGGCAGTGGCATAAGGTGCGGTCGCCAACAGATCGAGTCCACTGAGCCAAATAGCGGCCCAGTCTGCCACGTTGACCCCCTGGTAGTTCGCGCTTTTGGCAGCCTCAAGTCGGCCGGTCGCGGGGTTTAGCGGCGCGATAGGCACGGCTTCGGCGCGCTGTACTTGGTTGTATAGCGGCCGCAAGGCAAAGATGTAGGGCTGGTTCCCATAGCCGGCCAGAGCAGGTGCGGGCGGCGTCACGGAAACCTTTTCGATCCCGGCGCCGACCACAAAAGACAAGGCGAACAGATCGGGGGTTTGCTGGTCACCATGCCCCCCGGCAACAACTTCCAAACCGGGAATCACTTGAGCAACGGTGGCCGCAAAACCGACCAAGTTTTCGGCCTCAGCCTCATCTGGATCAGCGAGCCGTTGGGCGGGCAGACAATGGGTGACGGTAGCAACGTCGCTGTGTTCGGCACCGGCAACAACAAGGGCCGGGTTACGGGTAAGTGTGAGGGTTGTGCGCAACGGGAAAAAAGAGCCAGGAAACAACCAGCGATCGCGACCGATGGGACAGACAAGAAAGAGGTCGGCCGGCGGCAATAGGATCACCGCGCCATTGGCTAGAAACGGCACGCCGGCGTTGGCCTGGACCAACTCGGCCACGGTAAGGGTCACCCCTAAGTCGGCAAAACGCCCGAAAACAGCATTCAAGCTGTCAGCAGCGGCGGTTGTGACAGCAGGCGCGTGATTCGTTGGCGCGGCCCTAAGGGTACAACCTGGCAAAACCAGGTTTGGGGTGGCTTGATTCGCGGCCAAGACCGAGGTTGGGTCGCGTTTCAGCAAGCCGGCCAAGGCAATGGGCGTGATGCCGCCGGTACCGGGTGGCAATGTGGCGGGCGGATTGGTCTGCCAAGCGGCGGGAAGACTTGCCAGGCCGGCGACGGGCAGACCCAGCGCCGCAAGCGGCCGGTCGCGGTTGCCATGTTCGGGCACAACCGGCGCCAGCGCGCTGTTATGGCGCAGCAAATCACCAGGTGTCACGGCATAGGCGCGCGCCAACGCGCCCAAAGGAGCAGCCCCGGCTTTGGCGGCCTCTTCACCCTGTAACTGCAGCAGCTCGGTCAACAACGGACATCCGGCGGGAAAAAGGTCGGCGGTGTGGGTGTTGGCTCGGGCAAGGTCGTCGGGAGCCACCCCGGCGTTATTGTTTTGCAGGGTCCAATCCGCTTGCACGAGACAACGATTTAACACCAGCGCGGCACCGGAACGGAACATTCCCGGCCGCTCGGCGTTGGCGCCGACAACCATCACGGCGTTGAAAGGAACCCCTTCGTGGGCGAAGGTGGCGGCAATCTGATTAAGGCTCGCATCGGTGGCGGGATCGCCCTCGTCAAGCGGTGGGATCTCGACGGCCACACCCTCGGCATAAAAAACAAAACCCGGACGCAGCAAGCCAGGCGTATCGGCATTGGCCGCAATCAAACTCGCAAGGGTTAAACCGTGGTGATCGGCTAGGGCCGCCGCCGACCAAGCAGGGTGTTCAAGCGTGACGGTCGTGGCGGGAATGTGCAACTCGGTGCCAACCTTCAGCGGCAAGACGAGGTTATCGGGATCGGCGAGCATATCCCCCACCCGCGCGCGCGGCGGCATGATTTGCGCGGGCGAACTGCCGGCGGTATAGGTGGTGTAATGGGGCACGGTGAGGCCGTCACCGCCGATCACAACCAGGTGCGCGAGCAAGCGCGAACTCGCGGCTAACCCCAACGCCTGCCAACCCAAACCGTAGTGCGCGACAACCGCGGACAAGGTAGGGGTGACGCTGGGATCGGCAAGCGCGACGTCAAGCAGCGAGACATCGCGGGCGAAGCGGTAAGCCTCGGTGACGTAGGTTCGCAGCACCTGCATGTCGATCGGCAAAAGATCGGGTTGCTCGGCGCCGGGTTGCTGCTGCAAGGTAGTGCTCAGGCCGGCCCCCACGTCGGGTTGTTGGATTTGGTACCAAACGGCGGCAAACCGCGCGGCAACATCGGCGGCACCCGCGGCCAAAGCATTACCCGGCTGATTGGGGTCAGGAATCAGTCCGGCCGACTGCAAGGCGCCAAGGACGGTCACATCGGCGCCGAGGGCACCTTCTCCAGCGGGCGGCGCAAGGGTCCAGGCGATGCTGGTCAACGGCCACGCGGTCACGCCGATCAAGGCATCGGTATAGACGACGGGAAGATCAACGGTATGGGTCGGCATTGTCATGGGTCACCCCCCTGACCAGGGTTCAGCCCGCTGCGATTGCCGAAAAAGTCCTGGAAGTAAAGTTCGACGGTTGCGTTCGCGGGCGCGCCGTTTTGAATGGCAATCCCGGCATAGGGATCGGCCTCGGCAGGCGGCAAATCGTCGCCGGTAGGCACGTTCGAGCGAGCGAAACGGTGGATGGGAATCACCTGCGCGATGGTCTGACGGCTGTCGTCCTCGCGATCCAACACCTGGGGCCCCACGGCACGGCCAGGGCCACTATCTGTAAAGCCGTTCCCTTTCCGCAGACGGTAACCGGCAAGGTTGTAACAGCAGCGCGTGCGCGCTTGGTCATCGCGTTTCTCTTCAACCGGTTGGTGCAAGACCATGGTGAATCCTACGCTGCCAGGCGCGAGCATGGGTGTTCGCGTCAGGTCGTCGCCGTCCGGCGCGGCTACGAACAATGCGGTCGCAGCAGGATCGACGGGTACGCCGACCAAGGCAACATTGGTAAAGGGAAACAAACGTCGCAGCGGCCGCGCACCGGCTTGGCTGTGTAACAGCGCCACGAGGGTGATTTCTGCGCGCCCCTCGTTATCGAACAGGTCCTCGGGGAAACCGTGCCCCGCTAAATCGCGCAGTTGCAACCAAAAACCGCCGCCGCCAAAAACGCAGGCCTGCCAAAGTAAGGTCAGGAACCCACCGGCCTCGGTCATGGATGCAAAAAAGAGCCTGGGACTAGGCCGTGCACCGTTGTCGCTCGCCTTGTGCGCGTGATTTTCCGAGGCTAAATTGGTGCGGACAATAAAAGTATCGTCGCGGTCAAGCACGGGCGAAGACAGGCCGGCGGCCAAGCCGGCGGCGGGTGAACGCGGAAAACCGAACCACAGGTCGGCGTCGTCACAGTGTTTTTGGTCAGCCAAATACCGCCACAGAGCCAAAAGCGTTTTGCGGTCGTCCAAGTCGGCGCCAACGACATCAACGACGTGGGGCGAACCTGGCACGCGGTTGACCTTAATCGCGATACGCGTAGCCCAGCTCGTATCAGCTTGCAAGGCGGCGGGCGCATCGGGGCCGAGCGCGGGATCGCTGCGGTAGACGCGCCAGACATCGCGCCGGTCACGGCGAGCAAGCGCACGTAACGCCGGCGTTAACGGCCACAGCGAAGGCATACCGACGGCCGGCACAGTGTCATCCGAGAGATGGGGCCGTTGCGGCGTGTTCCAAATGAAGCCGTACGGTAACCCGTGACGGGTCGGCCGGCTCTTGAAAGCGGGCATGGACGCGGGCGCCTGATAGAACTTGGGTTTCAGCAGTTTTGAGGGATAACCGCGAGCCAGCATTCCCTCGTTAATGACCACCGACAAAAGCTGCTCATCGCGGTCGCCCATGTCAAGCACCATGCCGTCTCGCAAAGCACCGCGCGCGGCGGCCGGATTGGCATCGGCGAAACCGGGAAAACGGGTCTGATAGGCAGACAGGGCGGCGTCGCGATCCCCCCGGATTTTGGCGCTCTCGCTGTTAACCAATGTCAACCAAGTGACCGCTTGGGTCGGTTTGATTAAAAGTTCCACGCGAGGCGCCAAGAAAGGCAAAATTGAGTGGGTCGCAGGTCCTGGGAACTGCTGGCCGATAAGTTCGTACATGGCGGCCTGGGTTGCAGGCGCGCCGGGCACGGGCAAGCGCTGACCGTGCAGCATAAAACGCGAAACCTGGCCGCCAATGTCGCGAATGGGTGCAGCTTGCAACAGTTGCGGCATGAGCGCGTCAAGCGTGACGGCGGGCAGATGCGGCACGGTCAGCGGTGTGGCGCCGGCCTGAAACCAACCGGCGGTATCGGCACCGATGCGGCCGACGCTCTCCAAGGTCAGATCGTAATAGGCGGCGAAATCACGGACGGTGGTGGTTTTGCCGGTTTCCGTTGTAAGGATGCAATCGGTAACCACCACCGGCGCCAACGGGGCCAGCACCGGCGCCGGGCCGATCAGATGAAGAAAGGCATGGTCGGGCACGGCGGCCGACGTGAGACCGGTCATGTCGCTTTCATCCACATGCAATAGACGGGCGGCCAGATCGCGCAGGGTTTCGTCGCGTAACAAGTGAATGGCGCTTTGGGGCACCAGCACGGGACGGCCGTCGTCGTGCGGGTTGGCGTCGATCACGGTTTGGCGCCAGGCCGCGAACAAGGGGTCGGCGTCAGGGTACTGCGACAAGGCGGTTACGGCCGCGAGCCGGCCCAGCGTATCGCCGACCAAACGCATCCAGGTGAGCGGCGGCTGAGCCAGGCCGTTGTAGGCGGCCGGCACGAGAATGGTTTCCGGCAAAGCGCCGTCGGCACCGACGGCGGTCCCGTTAAGCGCGGTGACGGCCGCTGCATACCAATTGACACGCGGCGCCATGGTCACCACGTCCAAGCCGGCGTGAAAGCGAACGTAGGTGAGCGCGGCGACCTGGTTCAGGTCGAGCTTGGTTGGGTTGGCAAAGGTAAAGCCGGCCACGGTCAGCGGGGCACCGACGCGGGTAATGGGTGCATCGAGCGCGGCGGCGGTTTTCAGCCAGCGGTTGGGGTCGGCCCCCAAGCGTGCACATAATTTTTGAGGACTATCACCTTGCTGGACCTGAGTCTGGAGCGCGGGTGCGGCTAGGCTGAACCCGCCGCCCAGGGCCCAATCGGGATTGCCGGCGGCAATGCTTTCCGGGGTAACACCGACACACACCGCGATCTCTTGGCCGGGTTGTTGCCCCGCCAAAGTGTCGGGCAGGTCGGGGTTGAGCGCCAGTAACGCCTCTTCGCTGAGCCCGTAATGGGCGGCGACCTGGTCGCTGGTATCGCCGGCACGCACCACATACGGCAAGGTCACGGACGGAAAACGGGCGGCGATTTGGCTCAAGGTCTGACTGCCGTCGAGAGCGACGGGAAAGGCGGTCATCAAATTTTGTGCGGCTTGGACGATGGTTTTGGTAACCAGCAACAGGTAATCACGGAACACAACGGAGCCCAGCGATTCCTCGGCGCTGATGCCGCCTCGATCGGGATCGCCAATCTCGGGAGCGGCCGGCGAAAGCGGCGCAAAACCGGCGGCAACAGCGGCAGCGTAAGCGCTATCAACGGGCTGGTAGGTGGCGAAATCGCGTTTTTCAACCTCACCAATGAGGCCTTTTTCCCAACCTAAAACGGGCGGCATCGCGAAACACACGCCACCCAAATCCTCGGGGGCCTCCCCATCGGGCAGGCCCGATACACGGAGCAGGAGGTTTGTTGCCAGAAAGGCGGACAGATTATCGAACGAAAAGCCGTCGTTAAAGGTTTGAGGCCATGCCAGTTGCGTGGCCAGCAAATCGAGCTCACCAGCGTTGACCGTCGCGTTCTGTGGGTCCAAGCCCAAAGCCGACACCGCCCAACGGAGCAAGCCCTCGGCCAGCACCGCGAATGGGGTTTCGGCTTGGGTTTCGGCGCGCGCGGTCGGCGTGAACGGCGCGTGGCGGGCGGCGTCGAGACTGAGCGCGGCGGGCGGCGTCGGGCCGTCGATGGTCAGCAACATCACGATTTGATATTGCGCTGAACTTTTACCGCCGTCGGGCTCGCCTGGCAAGACTAACGACGCATCGCTTACGGTGTAAGTGGGTACCAAGCGCAGGTCCAACGATTGAATGCCGCCGCCGGCGTATACCGCCGTCTGCCCGTCAAAATTGAGTCGATAATGGCTCGATTCCTCGTCGGCACCGGCAAGCATGGCCAATGGATGCCCGCCACGATCCAGGTGACGCAGTAGTCGCGCCCAATCGCCGCGGCCTAAACGGGACCGGCCGCGCATGCGTCGCGAGGCATTGACGGCGGGAGCCACGCCGTTGTGCGGCGGCGCGGGTTCAATACGACCGCGACCACCGCCGTTCGCGGCACCTTCAGCATCGCTGCGCGCCAGGATCCATGGCGGCGTGTCGGCCTTACCAACGATGAACGAGGCATCCAGTGCAACTTCGAAGGAACAGGACACCTTGATAAAACCGGCTTTGACCTTGCCATGGGCTTTGACGTCAATCGAGAGTTCAATCAACGTGCGGCGATAGGCCTCCATCGCCAAGGTCACCGAAGCAACGGCATCGACGGTAATATCAATGGTCATTACCTTTAAATTGACCTTGCCGCACAATTTGCCCACAATGCGCGCCATGCCTTGCGCACTGTAGTACAACGCATCGCCGGCCGCGACATCGTCGGGATTGAACCAAGCCAAGACGCCCTCGAAGACCACTTCCAATTGCACCAACAAGGACGCTTCCAACGGGCCCTGTTTGATGGTGCGCCCGCAGCGCACCGCCAATCCAAGGCCCAATTCCAACACCGGCGAAAAAATGCCGTTGTCGATGGCTGGCACCTTAGACGAGGTGGCGCCGGTGAGTTTGGCAAAATACAACCCACCGATGCCGGTAAAGGCGCCGTAGGTCAGCCCGAAACTGTGGCTGTAATCGCGGTTGTGCGGGAAACCCAGGTCGACCTTGAAGTTACCATTGGTGTAAATGTCGACCGCGATGTTGCCGAGGGTCAGGGCCACGGCACCCAGGTTCAAATGGCGAAAGGCCTTGGGTATTTGCAGACGGCCGCGAAAGACGCCGATGTCCTCAGTGACCTTTTGGTACAGCAACTCAAAACGCAGCCCGGCCAACACGCCGGCACGCTCGCCGTCAAGGTCGATCAACAACCCGTACAGGTCGGGATCGTGCAACACGATCTGCAGGGTGACGGTGCCGAGCACGGTTAGGTCGAGCCCAATTAACCACTGGCCGCCCTCGTCAAACACGAGTTGTCGCGCGCCTGGCTGCTCAAGCGGATTAATTCCGCCAAGCGGAACCGGTTTCATCTGTTCACGCATCGCAGCCAGCACGTCGGCGACGGAATTGAGCTTCTCGAGACCGCTCAATGCGACATGTTGACCAAGGCCCAAATAACGCAGATCAACCAAGGCGTCGCCCTCACCCGGCACCTCGGGTGGGCTGTCGTTGAGGGCGTCCCAACCCAGCGGTTCGGCTTCGGGATTCGCCGGGTCCGGCTTGTTGTAGCTTTTACCGAGGAACGACCCGGTCAGCTCAATGTTCACACGGGGTTCGCCGCTGTCGCGCTCGTACCGCAAACCAATCGAGGCCAAGGTAAAAAAACCGAGGTGCAGTTTGATATCGTAGTCAAAGGATACCTTTTGTTTGGCGGGATCGACGACCAACACGAAATGACCGAGATGGATGTGGTCGAGAAAGGTCCAGGGTGCTTTGAGCCGGAAGTTCGCGTTGGGATTGGCCAAAGCGGCAAAACTGCGAATCAATTCGCCAAACGTCACCCCTTGCATTTCGACACGAATGACGGCGTGGCGCTCTTTGCCTGCGCCGATATAAGCCGAGCAGCCTTCCAACATGAAGGTGTCGAGTTCAACGCGGAACAGCCAGGTCTGCTCTTGCTCGCGCAACGACACACCGGCGGTGATGACCAGGTTGTTAAGGGTAAAGGCGCCGGTAACTGAACCCTCGAGCACCATGCTCTCGTCGCCATCATCAGCGCCGCGAGCGGTGCGCAAAAGCGCATCGTGGCGCGCGAGGGCACTGTCGTCGTCGATGCGCTTGCGGTAAACGACGTCGGTGGCGGCGGCCATACCCAGGGTGAGATTGAGGAGTTGCGGTTGCCAACGGACAGCCAAGCCGGCGCGGACCCGGTAGGGGTTGCCGGTCGCGGTGGAATACTCTGCCCAAAGCTCGGTCAGCAGCACGTTCAGTGCCGGATCGTCTTCCAGCCAAGCCGGTGGCGGCTGACCGATGAAGGCGTAAACAAAGGTGATCAGCTCGAGAGGTTGGCTTGCAAGCCCGCCCTGGAATGTCCACGCACCGTCGCCGGGATAGTAGGCCCCCATCGCCAGTGCGGCCATTTCCTCCAGCTCGCCGTCACCCGCGTCACCTTCACCGCCTGGCGGCGGGGCTTTGACCAACACCCGACCGCTGAGACCCCCCCAACCGGCAGAAGCTTGCAGGGTGACTGTCAAATCCATTTCCTCAAGCTGGAATTTTATGTTCCCGGCGGAAATCGCCCAATCACCTTGAACCTGCAGCGTGGCATGCAGGGTACTCTGAGCGAGATTGGCACGGATATACATTGAGTCAACGACCAATCCCTTGCCGACCTTTGGCTGGGGACCGGAAAAAAAGGTACGCAGCACAACGGGTAAGGACATGGCAAAGGGATAGCGGTTGCGGGCAACCAATTCGCATTCAGGTAAACCGACATTCACGTCTAGCACGACGGCATCTTTGAGGTGGTCCTCAATCGGTTCACCTTTGCCAGGCGGGCCTTGCCGCGGCGGTGAGAATTCAGTGTTGGTAAACACCATGGAACCCCGCAGGTTCGCGCTCCAGTAGGCGACCGAAACACCATCCCAACGCACCAACCAAGTCGCCGCGACATCTTCCATATGTAAAAAGGGAATCGGCAGATCCCAGCGGGTATTAGATTCGAGGGTTAGCCCGGTGTAGGCAACCCCGATTGGAACGGAAACCTGGTCCGTCCCAACGCTGATCGATTTGGTTTCAATTCCAGCACGAACATGAGCTACGGAAAATTCTCGCAAGGGTTCCAAGCCGGCGGGCAATTGGAACGCGCGCGCGGGAGCGCCGGGGAAAAACGCGAGTAAGGCAGCGAAACCGTCGGTTAATGCGAGCGGCGGGTCGATCAAACCCATAAAGTCCAAAACCGAACCGCTAATCATGGGCGGCACCGTCAGCGTTACGGTATGCGGCGTTGGTGTACGCACGATAATTTGCAGATTCAACAAAACAGCCGAGCTCAAGGATTCTTCATTTATCCCGGCATAAAGGTCGTCGTAGTTGGTGGTCAACCGCAAACCGGCACCCACGACATCAAGCTTGTCGGCCCAAGTGCGATCGGCCAAGGGAAGCACGCCCTCCAGGTTCAACTTAGCCGGCGTTTTCGCATCTGCACGGGGATTCATCGGGCCCGCCACAACAAGCCGGGAAACCGCCAACAATCCAAACGCAGGCCCAAGGTTAAGGTCGGCCGGCGCCAACCATCCGCTGAGGTGCGGGATGGACGCTTCAGCGACGGTCTGGCTGACTTGTTTGGCCGAAACCACCACCCGCGTTTGCGCCAACCGGAGCTGGATGAGAATGGAATCCCCGCGCTGGATCCCACCCCCCACCTCGAGGTCGGGAATGCGCGAGTGGGGTAAATCATCGACCAAACGACCCAACATGACCTTGCCATCCTCCATTTCGGAGGACAGGGTGAGGGTGAGAATGTTTCGCCCCTTTTCATCGACGGTTCCGACCATCGAAAGCGACCATTGCGGAACCACCACCAAGCGGCTTTTGGGGCGAACGGGCCAGCGCGAGAAACCAATCAAGTGCGCCGCTTTGGGCACCTGTGTCGCTTGGCCGTGCTTGAGATCAAGTTGTTCAACACCCAAGGCCGCCACCAAAGTCCCCATAAGCGGTAGGATTTCACCGTTGACGACACCGGCTTCGGCCGCGTCGGAAAAAGCTTGATAGAGCTGGTTAATCGACATTCGGTAGGGCTCCTATCAGACTTCGGTTGAGAAAGCTAGGTTGCAATGAAGCGGCCTAACGCGGCGTACCGGCAAGGCAGCGCGACTCGGGTGACCCACGGCCCGGCGTAACAAGGCGCCAATGGGGTTAAGCGCCTGTTGTGAATGCCCTTCGCGATCGGGGCAACAATGAAGCACGGATTGCCTATCGCGCTCATAGAGAACCGGGTTCCCAGGTGAGGTAGCGAAAACATCGGCCGGGGGTTTCGGCAACAGATCAAGCACCATCGCGGTGTCTTTCGGTTCTTCCTCAGTCTTTACAAGCGGCGTCATCTCCTCGTCTTTGGCTTCAGTGGCGGCCGCCCAGGGCGAATCGACCGGGGTGCATGTTTTTAATGCAGCAAAGGGTTCAGCAAGTGAAGGACGCCAACGCTGTGTTGTACCGTTTTTTTGCATCACATAAAGATAGTCGGCAACGTTACATTGAACCTCGGAACCCGCAACCGTAACTTTGGTCGTTTTTGCCACGGTCAGTCGGGTTGTAAAGGTGTTTTCGCCAGGATTTTTCCCAATTTGGTACTGTTGCCATTGATCATTTACACTCATCTGATGGGTAAAAACAATCGGATGAGGGCCGATTTCATCCTTTAACAGCCCGTTTACCTGAAGCTGATCATGGTATGTATACTTTCTCATCCTTGCCAGAACACTCCCATGTGGATGATATCCATTTTGACCATAATATGCTGAGGCCACAACGGCACCTGGCTTTGTTAAATCTACAAACTTCTCAAGATGACCAAAATTATGAAACTTTTGTTGTTCTTTTTTTCTCCGCTTTTTTGAAGACTCATCTGTTTCAGCCTCTTTATCCTTGGTTTGCGGAAGTAGCTGAATCTCGACGGAAGTTCCTCTTGAACCATGGTGTGGAACGGTCATCATAATGACCGGCATGATAGGACTTTTTGCCCATTGGCTCAAGATGGAATTTGCTTCATTTAAGGTTCGCCAAGTTGCATCGCCGGTTTGGACCACACGCTGCCCCTCAAAATCAACCGTTACGACTAAGGAAGCGGTGTTGACCGGATCGACCGAGCTGGGCAAGTTGGCGATCAGGGATCTGAATTGGATGCCATCGATCTCCAAAAGAAACGGTATCTTCTTTAAATCTTGATCCGGCCCCGATCGATAATTCGAGTATCCCTTCTCTAGGTTTACTTCTTTCCCAATTAGCTTGGATATTTTCTCTACTTTCTCCGTGTGTTTTTCAACATAATTCAATTCACTGATGAAATAGGGCTTATCTTCCGGTCGCCATTGCTTCGAAAGCCCTCCTTTAATAAACCGTTTAATAAACTTTTTATCTTTCCCTTTCCCAAAAGAAGCGTTTTCCTTGAGGTCGATAATAAGTGGCGATAATAACGCCCAATGATCCATATCTGCGTGGGAGGCGATCACTAAATCAATCATTTGATCTTTGGTACGGGCGATTACCTTTTTCACATATTCCGTTGCCGTCTTCGCTCTTCGATGGCGGCTTTTCCCGTAACTCACCATACCCCGAGCAGGTTCGGTCCCAAAATCGAGCAACACCAAGCTCGAAGGTACGCGCTCGTTTTCCGGCTTGGCCCACTCAATCTCGGAATAAGTTTCCAATACATTGGCCATGCCCTGACCGCACCACAATACCGAAACCAGCACCACCTGTGCTTTCGCACCATCGATTCCCGGCATTAGGCCTCCCCTGGTTTCGCACCGGTTACCCGGGCAGACCGCGAGCTGCGGATGGCGCGCGCGGTGGTTTTTTGTTTGACCTTTTCTTTAGCTGCGGCCAACTTACCCAACTTGCCGACCTCGAAGGCCGCGTACCAACCCAGCTTGGTGTCACTGCCAGGTTCGGGATTGGCGAACAGCGTGATGTCGTTGTGGCCAGGCGGAAAGGTCATGCCCATCACCTGCAAACCGAAATCGCGCAGCCGCATTAGGTAATGGGTGGCGCCGTCCTTGTCGTGTGTCTCGAACTGAACCGTGCGGAAGCCGACATCCAACAATCCCTGCAGTGGCAGGTTCATTCCAACGGCGTCGCTTACGCCTGGCAAAGCCGCACCGATGTAAACCGCCGGCGTGTTTTCGAAACCGCCCGGCGACCAGGCCGCCAACAAACGTACGCTGATACCCACCGAACCGGCCAAGGCACCCAAGCTACCCAAATCAACCTCGTAAACCAAGCCAAACCAGGGTGCACTCAGGCGCCCCTGACGGATGGGCGCGGAGATCGACACAAAACCCGCGCTTTCCGGCGGGAAAGCCAAGGGTTTGGGCGCCTCTGGATGACTTTCGCGCGGGTTGGTGGCCGGAATACCTTCGGTAATCCAGGGATCGGGACTGCTGATGAAGTCGACCAAACGCAGTGGGAAACGTGCGAACAAGGAATTCTCACGAGCCGGGCTGTCGGCCGTGTCCAAGGTCAGATTTTCGTCAACCACGCCGAAGGTCACCGCTGTCGGGTTCGCTAATTTAAAGCGCATGCTGATCGCGTAGTTGCTGAAGGCCAAGCCGGCGCTTCCAGCCGGAAACGGAGGCGACGCCCCAATTAGGCCGCCGGGGTCAAGGCCGTCGCCTTCTTTTTTTTCTTTTTCGACCACCTCGCTCAGCGTGCCCATCTCCCCTTTCACCTCTTGACTGAAGCCTTTGGGGGGTCCCCAACAAAAGGGATCGAAGCCTGGCCGCGCCTCGGCGAAACGCAGCCGCCCTGCCATTTGGAACAGGGTCTGCACGGTATCGGCCTGCGCTGCGGGATCCGTGGCACGTACCACCGCCAACCGCACGCTTTCGACAGCGACGGCGCGTAACTCACCCATAGAAAGTTGCAATTCGCCCGGCGAGCGCAACGCGAACACGTAGGTACCACGACCGGGTTCGCCGCTGCCGCCTTCGTCCTGGTAAACACCGTCGAGCATCAGGTTGTTGCCATGAACGGTGGGTTCCAGTCGCGTTTGCGTGCCAAACAAACGGTTAACCAATAACTGCGCGCTGCTGGAAAAGTGGGTCAACAAGCCGTTGTCAAAGGCCGCCTGTAACCGGTGCACTTTAAAAGCGAAGTTAACTTCGTCACTGGAAAAGGTTTGGTCGATCTCGTCGGCATAGTCGACCAAGCCAAAGGTCGCGGTGGTATCGAAGTTCAGGCCGCCGTTGCCGTTAGCGCTGAACCCGGTCGTGGTCAAACCCAGATGATGGCCGGCAAAAAGACTGGGATTGATGCCCACCGCCAAAGGTTGTAGCGGTTCGGGCAAGGTCTCGAGTGGGACGGCCACATCCAAGGCCAACAAGCCGGTCCAGGCGGGATCATTAACCACTTGGACAAAGTTCGCAAAGGCCGACTGGTAGCCGCCTTGTTCGGCCAGTTGAACATCGGCCTCGGCGGCGACAATGCGTGCCAGCATGCTTTTTTTGGCGGCGGCAGTGTCGCCGTCGGGACCGCAGGCTTCAGGCCACAACCACACCGAGGGATCACTGACGAGATCGCGCAAACTGCGATCGGCGACAAACTTAAAAATCAGCCGTGTTTGACGACCGACCCCCACCCAATTGCGTGGGCTGAGGCGGAACAACCAGTCGCCAAGACGCGGCGTGAGTAACCCGGCAAAGCGTTGAAAAACGCGCCGCTCTGATTCACTCAAGGGTGGGCTTTGGTGTTTGGTCGCCTGCTCGAGCATGTGGTTGAAAGCGGCTTCGGTTGGGTAAACGGGGTAACCCGCGGCGGCGACCTGTTGCGAAACCGACGCAAAAGTGGGGTCGCCAACCCCGCCGTCCTCTGGCAGACCGGCAATCAAGCCGAGACTGGTTTTGGTGAGTTGGTAAGCGACCGAAGCGCTTGCCATCACGGCGTCGGCGTCACCCAACACCATAAAGAGACGGTTGCTCAACATCGCCTGGCGGAAGGGGCCGTGCACGGCGCTAAAATAAAGATCGGGCGCCGCCACAGCGCTTTGGCCGGTGTTGCCAATCACCAATTTCGGCCAAGGCGCACCGTCTTTACCGTAGAAGACCACCAGGCCGGCGGGAGAAATAACCGGCACCACCACCCCGTCGTCAATGTCATCGACCTCGGGCTCATCAACCTGCAGCAACTTGCCGTCGTCGGCTTGCGCAATCTGGCAACGCCGCGCCGGCGCAATTGCGCGTGTTTCAAGTAACCGCGCCAAAGGCAAATCGGTCGCGGCCAGTCCGCCGTAGCACAGCATCGGCATGTAGGTCCGAGCTTGGTGCGTGTTGAGCTTCGCCGTCGTGATTTCGAAATACCGCAACGTGTCGGGTTGATGGTCGTCAAGCGTGTAAAAGGCGCAGTCCTCGCCCTGAGCACAGTAATCGACCACCCCCAAATCGGCCGCGACGGCAATCCAAGCAGTGGTACCAAGGGCGGTCAAATTGCCGGTCGGTCCCTTGGCGGGCGGTTCGTCGCTACGGTCGCTCGCGATCAGCGTACGCACAGCATTGCCACCGGTGATCCACTGTGGCGCGATGTTGGGCGCAAAGGCCGGGTGCCCTTGCCCAAAGTGCAGGGTGCCGCCGCTTTGTTCAAAGCGCACATACTCGGTTCCACTCCAGCCGCATAACAGGCGCGTGTCCGCATCGTGACGGTGGGCGTCGGCTTCGTGCCCCGGCTGACCGGACGCACCGATGTCAAAAGCGCCGGAGAGGGTGAAATAGAACGTCGTCGGCACACTGCCGACCGCACCGGTAACCATTGGTTGCACGGCGAGCATCAACCCCACCGCTTTGTTTTCAAAACGGCCGGGAATCGCGGCGGTGAGCGAAAGTGACCGGCCATTGGCGGTAACGAAGCGACTCCCAAACGCAATCGGTTGGTATTCATCCTCATAGCGCTGGTAAAAGGAAACCCGCGAGCGAATCGCATCCTGCAACTTAAAGGGATTCAACGTCCCGTAAAGAGTCAAGGCACTTTGCTGAACGAGCGGTTCAACACGCAACACCGCCACCGTGCCGTCGTGGGCGGTGCGATCCGCCGCAAAATAGCGCAAGCTACCGCCAAATCGTTGTAACGGCGTCGGCTGTTGCGTCCCCGGCGCTTCCAGCCCGGTTTGCCATACCAGACAACCGGCGTAAGTCAGGTCGAAACTGAGACACAGCTTGTCGGGTAAGGCCGGGAAACCACCGTCTTCGGTGAACAGGGTCATACCGGACGCTCCGGTGAACACCAAACCCCATCCATAGAATTCGCCGCGGCATGCGGGGTTAACCGTACAGCCGGCGTGCATTTGCAATTGGATGCCGCCCAAATCGAGGGTGGTGCCGGAACGCACCGTGGTGACGCCGTCGACACGGGCCATGGTCACACAATCGATTTGCCAGTGCAGATAGTTGAGATGAACGCCGTCCAGCCACAGAAAACGCGGCCCGGCAAAACGTTGACGCGCCAACCAGGCGGTCAAGCCGTCGGCCAACACATTCCTACTTTCAGGCGCGGTGTTACAACAAAAAAACAAGCCGGCGGGATCGCTAAACGCGCGACGCAGGGTCACTCGTTCGTAGAAGTCCTCGGCCCCGGAAGGACGGAAGCCAAGGTTGTCGTGGTGGCGCAGGAAATAGAGCCCCGACTCGGCATCTTGGGTAAAAACCGGTTCGACATCACTCACCGGTCCCTCCCTGCGCCGAGCGCGAGCTGGTCACCGCCTAGCAGCGGCAGCGTGGTGAGCGCGCCGTTGGCGGCGGGCACCCAATCGAGGCGCACCGGCCAAGCAGCACCCGCGTCGTAAACCAAGGGCAGGCCCACCAGCGCGCTCTGCAAACCGCGACGCAGGCTCAAACCGGAAAGCGGCAAGGGCACCGAGGATGGATCCATGGCACGCGCGGCCAACAGCCCGGCCACGGTTGTGCCCAGCGATACGGTCAGCGGTGCGCCGCCCAACCAAACCCGCAGGGCGGGCCGCAAGGTACTGCGCCCGCGAAAATACAGCGCGCCGACACCGCTCGGCAGCGCGTTGCCGTCGATCCGCACGGCGCTCGTCGCTTCTTCCAACAGTCCGTAGCTGGGTGCGGCCAATATGACGGCGTTAAATCCTGGCCGTGGGTCGCCGGCGTTACCGGCGTCATTGGCGGGGAAGTTTCGCGGGTAAACCAGACGTAAAAACGGTTGGCACATGGCGGCCGTAGCGCTGTCGATTAAACCGCCCGCTCCGGCTTGGCGACCGGCATCGGGCTGCGGCGCGGCCACGGTGGTGCCGCCGAGGCCGACCAATTGCCCGATAAACGCATCGAGTGCGGTGAAGTCGCCGGACCCGAGAACAGTTTGCGCAATGGTGTATTCGGCTGAGGCACTGGGAATAAACCCGTTGAGGTAAGTTTGATTGGGTGTGGCCCGACCCAGCGTTTGGTAGGCGGCGTGTTCCGCGCACAGAATCATGCCGGGCGTCAGATCGGTACAGGCCAGGTCGGCGCTGAAGCCGTAACTGTACACCAGGGTTTCGGCGTAGGTTTGCGGCATGGCGCGCGCAATCGCAGTGCGCACCGTTTGCACACCAAACGGGGTGGCCCCGGCCGTTTCTAAGCTATGCAGACACGTCTGGTAAGCGCCGAACAAGGTCTTGCGAACAGCGCTGCCGTCAAAAGACCAAGGATCATTTGGTCCGTCACCGGCAATCGTCAACGTGTAGCTGTACTTCCCATTGGGATCACCCGTCGCGGCAGCCAAAGTGAACGGCGGCGGCAAGACCGGCAGCGTTTTAGGTGTCGTCGAAAACAGATCGGGTAGACCGATAAGGATGCTGTGCGCGCTCATCGCAGCATTGTCAGCCGGATTAAGCCACAAGGTGGTGCCGCCACGCCCGCTGACGCGGGTCGGGTACCAACCCGGTGAGAAGACCGCCGAGGCGGCCGCCGGTCCGAACCCATTGGGTCCCATCGCTTGCACCGCCACCGACGCGGCCAAGGCACGATCAGGTGTGACCGCGCAAGTTGCCATGGGTTCGCCACTGTACCAAGGTTCGCCTTGCTCGCTCCCGCCTTTAATCAGGACTAGGCGGTAACCACTCGCGCCGGTGACTGGTGCAAACCGAACCCTTAACGTTTGACCATCATAAGCAACGGTTGGGGTGCCGGGCGCAGCGCTGAGAATAGGCACCGGTTCGGACCAGGGCCCGGTTTGTGACACCGCACCAACGAAATTAGCGCGCAGGCGGAACGAGAAACCACCGCCTGCGTTGAGCACACCCGCCGGTACAGTGTAGGAATCGGCGCCGACCTTGGTGACCGCCTGTTTTACCGTGGTCTCGCCCTGCTGCAGCGCAACGGTGAAGGAAGCGTCGGCCAGAGCCGCGGGCACCTGCCAACAAAGCGTGCACACCGTGCCGCCCGCCGTCCACGTGACCCGGCATTGTTCGGGAACAACCGCGACAATGCCCGTCGCCGGCGAAACAGGTCCCGCGCTTTGCCCAGCCAAGGGTTGCACGGTCACAGTCAAACCGTCGGGATCGCCCCAGGCTGCATCCGCCGACAAAGGGAGCCGCCCCGAATCGCCGGTAAAAACAGCGATGACGGGCGCCTTGCCGGCCTGATCGACCCGCAAGCGATAACCCGTGACCGCCGCATGGGTGACCTTACACCAGGTCACCGCCAGCCGTGCCGCGTTGGCACCATAGACGCCCTCGACCGAGACACTTTGAAGCGCGGCCGTGGTGGTAATTACGGGTTGCGGATCGCCGGCAAGACCGATGCCGCCACCGTGGCATAAGGCCGCCGCCACTTGGTAATCTGTGCCGGCCTCGGCTTGGAGATAAGTCAGCGTTTGTACCAGACTGTCCCCTTGTTTGTGGACCAGAGCCGTGCCCGTTTCATCCAGTAGGCACAACGCCAAACCCGTGGCGGGCCAAGACCCGGTCAACGGACTGGTGCGGGCTGTCACCGTCAGCGTGGTGCCCTCCAAGTCGGCCACCAACGCCAAATCCCTCGGCGTTTCCAACATCAACGGAACGCCCACACCGCCGGGCCCGGTCGGCACACCAGCCGCGGTCGCGGGCATCAGCAGCAACGTGTAGCGGCGATCCTTGGGATGGTCCCAACCAGCGAAGGTAAACGCGAGCTCGAGTTGATCGTCCCGAGTCGGTGCACCGGCGATCGGCACCGGCGCGGACAGCGCTACTTGGATGCCCGACCAAACAATCACAGCCACGTAGTCAGTGGGTCCGTGATTGCCGGAAACCAGCGGACTGGTCACCGTGACGGACAAAAGGGTTCCCGCCAGTGAAGTAACCCGCAATGCTGTCGCGGCGGGCCCTTGTGCGATGGCCGGTAAGGTTGGGTTAAAACCACCACCGCCACCACCCGGTTGCGTGGGTCCGCTTATGGTTGCGGGTGCTTGGTTGACGCAAGGATCGAAGTCATAGTCTGCCGAGGGTCCCCACGAATTAACGACCTTAGCCACTACAGTTACATTCCAGGTACCCGTAACCGCCACACTGGGATCGATGGCAAAACCCAGGCCGCCGTTATTGCTCTCAGAAACAGTTTGAGTGGTGCCGGCGGGATTTCCCTGTCCCGAAATATCGGGCTTAATCGTGACTTCGTATTGGGTGGGATTAAGACCGCAAAACGGCGCTTGCCAGATCACGTTCAAGACAGCGCCGTCTACCCAGGCGTAGAGATTGGTCACCGGCGCGTAAATCAATTGAACCGAAAGCGCGATACCGGGCGTTTGCTGGAGTTGGCCCACATTGAGCACGTAAACACGGCCACCGCATAGCGGCCGGCTAACCGTGAAGGATTGATGCTGCGAATTGGGGGATGGTTGGATCTGGTTGCCAACCTCCTCGATATAGCAAACTGTTTCCGCCTGATAAATAACGAGTTGCACATTGTTCCCACCGGTGTAGGAAACCGTAGCCTCAAACGAGGCCGTGTACTGGTCTTGCTTCACCGTCACGCCGGTACAGGAAACAGACTCAATAGTCACATTAAAGTAAGTCATCGTCTGAAACCTCCGGGATCGCACCCGGGCTTTCCCACACCGGCCGAAAAACGCCGGGCACAAAGCCGTTCGGCATAGTTGGAAATCGATCGTTTAGGCAGGGGGTAAATTGGTGGTGGGGTTAAACCGATAGGTGGCAACCGGTCCCAGGGAATTAACGGCACAGGGGATGACCGTCACCTGCCAGGAAGTGCCGGAAAGAATCGACGGATCGACGGTAAACCCACAGCCACGGTCATTGGTCGTGGTCACCACTTGCCAACCCTCGTTGGCGTCACCCGTACCGCTTGGATCCGTTGAGAGCCGAATTTGGTAGAACGGCGGTTTGAAGCCACAATTGGGCGGCGTCCACTGCAGATAAAGCACCGGGCCAACAAGCCAGGCATAAAGATGGGTGACGGGCGCATAAATCATCTGCACGGATAAGGCGATGCCGTTGGTCTGGACTTGGTCGTTACCCACATTCACCACGTATGCATCGCCGGCGTTGAGGTTCCCCGTCCAGGTAGCCGTCACACTCGGCGTGGGCGTGGCAATGCTTGGTGCATTGCCTGAAACCGATGTCACCGTTTCAGCCTCATACACCCCCAAGTTGAGGTTGCCGATTGAAAGCGGACCGGCCAGCTTGGCGGAAAAAGAAACATCATAAGTGCCGTTGCTTAGGGTGGCTTGGGTACAGGTCACTTCCCGAAGTGCCACATTAAAATACACATCGCTCATCGCAGAAACCTCCGCGAATGGACACCCCCTGAAAAGAGAGCGGAAAATAGACACGACACCGCCGCCAAGGACGCCGTACGTGCCGATGTTTTGTATACAAGTAAGGGCAAAACGGTACAAGAAACCAAAAGGAACAAGGGGTTTAGAAAAAGAATAGCGCCCCCAAGACCCAAACACAAGATATTTCCCGGAAATTCCTTATCTTCTGAAAATACCAACACCAATTTCAGCGACACCGGGACTTGGCCTGAGATTCAGGCTCAACCTGGTCGCGAGATGGCGCGACGCGCTCACCGTGCACAACAAACAAACTCATGGGTTGCCGCAACCAAAGTGACGGCACCTGGCCATGGACGGGGGGTTTGGCGGTTTATGTGGCCCAGTACGATATCCTTCTGCCGAATTGCTTTCGGGAACACATTCGGAACAATCACGACCAAATTCCGGCCGGCCTTGACACGAAAACTCGGCGCGATGTCTTGCGATCTTTCTTTTTGGGCCTCCTGGGGTAAAATCAACAGCCCCAGCCTTTTGGAAGAAATGGTCCACTATAAGGCCGGCACTTAATGAATGTGAAGGCGGTTTCCAAAAAACACTCGGGCCCGTTCAAAAAAGCCAAAACCCGGCATTCGCCACAAGCGCGACGAGACGGCTTAAGTGTGTAAAAAGAACACACCTTTTTGTCAAATCAACACAAAGTATGTTATGGTGCTCCAGGTCCGTGAAAACCAGTGGAGAAACCCAGCATGAAAAGTCCCATTCTTAGCCGGCAGTCTTTGTTACAGCATATCGAGAACGGCGCCCAGGTCCGTTTCTTGTTCTTTTGGTCGGGTGTCAAACGCAAGGACGGCATGATCACCAAAACCTGTTTCAGCCAATGGTGGCGTGATCCATTCACGGCTTGCGGCGATGTATACGCCTCGGCGGAACACTACATGATGGCAGAAAAAGCCCGATTGTTCGGAGACCTCGCCATACGAGAGCAGGTGTTGGCAACCAAGGATCCGCGTAAAGCCAAAGCGCTGGGCCGCGAGGTCAAGAACTTTGACCCGGTGGTTTGGGAACAGCACCGTTTCGACATCGTGGTGGCCGGCAACTTGGCCAAATTCCGCGCCTACCCAGAGCAGCGCGCGTTTTTGCTGGGTACCGGCGATCAAATCTTGGTCGAAGCAAGCCCGCAAGACCGCATTTGGGGCATCGGTTTGGCAGAAGACGACGCGGACGCGGCCGATCCCAACAAGTGGCAAGGCTTGAATTTACTCGGCTTCGCCTTACACCAGGTGCGCAGTCAACTCAGCAAGGAGGCCGACGTATGAGCGGACAACCCAACATTTACCTGTTCCAAGGCAATATTGTAACGCTCGCGGTTGATGCGATCGTTAACGCGGCCAACAAATCGCTGCTGGGTGGCGGCGGTGTCGATGGCGCCATTCACCGTGCGGCCGGGCCGGCGTTACTGGAAGAATGTCGCGGTCTCAACGGTTGTAAGGTCGGCCAAGCGAAAATGACCGCCGGCTACCAATTACTCGCCAAACACGTCATCCACACGGTGGGCCCGATTTGGTCGGGCGGGAAGAAGCAAGAGCCCCAGAAACTGGCCGATTGTTACCGCAACAGTCTAATCCTCGCCCAGGAACACCAACTGCGCAGCGTCGCCTTTCCCGCGATCAGTACCGGCGTGTACCGTTTCCCCGCCGACCGTGCCGCCGAAATCGCGCTAACGCAAACCTTGGCACACTTACAGGAACACCCTTATCCCACCACTGCCGTCATGGTGTGTTTCGATGATCACACCAAGGCACTTTACCAAGCGGCGTGGAACCTGCTGAATCCGCAGGCCGAACCTCTGACAGACTGGCCGGCGGATTAAGGCGCAGACCTACTGCAGCAGAGCAACCATGTCCTCGTTTTCCATGGTGCGCGCAATATCCACCGGTGCGAAACCAACCTCATTTCGCAGCTCGAGATCGGCGCCGTGGTTGAGCAGCATGCGGGCCGCTTCGCCCAAGTTGAACATGGCGGCGTGGTAGAGCGGTGTCTCACCACTCTTCAGACGAATATTGGTATCGGCGCCAAGAGCGAGCAGCAGCTCGGTAAGGGTTTTAGCATTGGCCTGAATCTGTTTCACATGGGTGTAAACCCCTTTGGCCAGGTGTCTGTAGGCTTGGGGCGGATAACGCAAAGCCCACCGATTCATACAGATATGCAAGGCGGGCGTGCCGTATTGGTCACGTGCATTGAGGTCGGCGCCACGATCAAGCGCAGCCTCTGCAGCGGCGGCGTCAAGGCGGTAAACGGCCTCGATAAAGGCCTGGTTTTGCATCGATCGGTCACCGTCACCAGCCACATCGACGTGACTTATGTTGGTTTCGAAGCCAAGCTTTTGGCGGTCGCCCAATTGGGACAAAATACTTTCGGCAAAACTGCGTAAGGCGGGCGCGGGATGATTGCGATAGCGTCCAATAAAGGTCTGCTTGTCCTCGCGGTCACTGGTTGACCAAGCAAGCATAATGTCGCGGTGCAAATCGGTATTTTCGTGATCGAATAAAGCACCCAACCACTGTTCCGCCTTGGGAAGGCGGTCCAAGTCCAAATGAAGGAGCAGGTGCGCCAGTTGACCGTCGTTGTGATAAGCGGTCACCAAACGTCCCAGTTCTTTTTGGTAGCGCAATTGATCGAATTGGGTCAGACGATTCACCGCCACCTTGCGCACGGCGGCGGGCCGATGCGGCGCCAGCAAAACCAGGGTGTACTTTTCAAACAAGCGCCCCTCGGCACGCGACAGCGCGTGGGCAAAGTACAACCAATCTTGTTCAGCCCAGTCAGCGGTAATTTTCTTGAAACGACGGTCGAGGGTTTCAAAATGAAATTCAACCAAAAGCTGAATCAGAGCACCGCGGCAAACGCCTTGCACATGTTTTAAGCGATTGATGATCTCGGCGGGTTCACCTGGCGTGGCGCGGTAAGTGTCCATGGCACGGTTACCAAATAAAATGATGCCGCCACCGTCATCGTGACGCCGCGCCTCAGTTTGACAAATCTGTGTCAAAAGATCGTCGGGCGTGGGCTGTAATGCTGCAGCGCGTTTGCTACAAGCATATGAACAAAGAACAAGGGCCGCGAGGGCGCAACGATATGGGGACATCGCCAACCTCTACATCTGTCGTTTTTTCTACCCTACTTGTAGCCTAAAGAGCCCCCTAAAGGCAACGACTGCGGCCGTCTCGCGTGTTCGATAACCTGAGGTAAACGAAAGACAAGTCTATTATTTAAATGCGCTTGCCAAAGCAACACCAGGTTTCGGCTTTACACAAAATTTGCACCGTTCGTCGCCTTCAGGATCCTCGTTTTGACGGTCAAGCCATACCCAGCCGGCAAGCGGACGCCTCGCCGGCCTTGACTCAAAAGGTTTAACCCTGCCGGCGGATGTTCCGATAGAAGTGGAGGGACAACCCCATGCGCAAAGGAGGGCTCGATCGAACACAACGACACGCCGAATCGCGACGCCCTACTGGAAAAACTGGCGCGATTGGAAGCCGACTGGCAAGAAGAACAAGCACGCCACGAACGGTTTCAACAGCTCAGTGAAGCGTGCGAAGCGTTGCAGCAACAAGCAGCCACCCCACCGGAACCAACCCCTCGGCCCGGCTTGTTGGCGCGGTTCAAACAACGCTTCACAGCAAAGGGCACGATCGAACAACCCAACAATTGCGATCCCAATCAACGCCTGGCGACGCTTGAAAGCGAAATGGACAAGCTGAAAACCTCTTTGCGAGATCACCACAGCCAAGTCATGCTCAAGGCGCAATTGGAGATGTGCCGCGCCGAATTGAACCGGCTCGATTTAATCGAACAAGCGCAAGTACTGCGCAACCACCATATCGCCGCCGCACGTCATCAACAATCGGCGGAACTCGCGGATTTGGCACTTAAGGCAGTCAAGCAATGCCTGGCCCAAATCGAGGCGATTGACGGCGAAGGCGCGCGCGCCGAGCGCAGCCTGCGCTATTTGGAGCTGGCGGTTTATCACGACCAATGTGCCGATATCGCCCAGCGCCAAAAGTTCGAGCTAGACTTACCGGAAAAACCGCCACCGGACCCAGTCGCCGCCGAGCAAGACATCGCAGCCTTCATCGAACAAGGCGTGGCGACGGGACAAGCCAACAACCTAACCTCCTGGCGCAAAAGCTACGAAAGCGTGGTCCAGCAATTGGAAGCCCTCGGACAGCACCATTTAGCGGCAGCCGAACGCGAGCACAATGCCCTAAAACAGACACAAATACGCCAGGAACCAGAGCCATAAAAAACGCCCCGGCGGGTTTCCCCTGCCGAGGCGTCTCGTTAAGATCGGCGATGTGACCGGGCAGCGGCCCGACGGGGATCGCCACATACATTGCTAGTCTTCGATACGCTCGACCCGGAACACGGAGCGCCCGTAGTCGTAACGCCAAACCTCGTTACCGTCGGCGTCCACTTCGAAAAAGATGCCTGAGGGTCCGTTGGTAATGAGGGTGTTGCCGTTCGATAAGCGCTGGGCGCCGGAGACGTGCGAGGCAAAAAAGCTCGGGTCCGGTACCTCGGGAAAACGCCAAACCACATCACGCGGCCCAAAAGGGCGATTGTTGGGCAACACGTATCCGCCGTCGGCACGTTGCACCGGCGTGAGTTCCTCAACCGTTGAATAATCACCGTCGCTGCGGCCGGCGCCGTTGTTAAACACCAAAATGTTGCCCGCACCGGGAAAACCGTCGGGGATCCAACGCGCGTCGTGTTGCACAAATAAAATCTGATCGTCGCTGTCGCCACGGCCATAGGCCTCGGGATTCCCCCAACGATAAAGCAAGTCGCCGCCAACGTTGTAGCGACCACCGCGCCGACCGGCGGCTTCGCGGGTGCTGGTAGAATGATCAATGATCCAGATTTCACTGAAGTTATGCACGCTGAGCAGAACTTGGTCCAAGGTTTCGTTGTAATCAACACTGTTGGTGTGATTCCAATCCTCTTGGCCGGGGCGACCCGATCCCAGGTAATTAACATCAATGCGGCGTGGATTGTCACTGGGTTCACCGTAGTTGGGTAAACTCGCGTCGGTGTTTTGCACCAGGTGATCCCAAATGCGCCATTGCCATACGATTTCACCACCGCCTTCAGGAAGGCGCGCCACTTCGATCACGGTATCGGCCCATACGCCGCCGGAACCAACGTTATTGGCCAAACGTCCGGCCGCGAGCGCCGTTTCTTCGTCAATTAATTCCCATGCAATCATTAAGATGTTTCCGTTGGGTAAAACCTCAATATCGTGGTGCAGAAGGCCGACAAACTCGGTTAATTCATACGACCAAACCACCTCGCCGTCAGACGTAATTTCTTCAACAATACCGCCGGAACCACCGCCGCCTTCGATCGGGCCGTCTTTGCGACCGGCCCGCAAAACGTTGCCGTTGTCGAGCAAGTAGGCGATCAAACCGGCGCGGTATTCACTTTCATAGGTGGCGACATTATTGCCGTCATTGTCCATGAGGTAGGTGGTGGTTTCGCTGGTAGGCGAAAAAAGATTGAGGCCAGGGGCAGGCTCGGCGGCCGTTACCAAAGCAAAACTAAGCAAGCAACAAAAAATAGAACGGTACATCATGGGAATTTCCTCGATGAATGAAATTGAAAGGAGCCGGGAAGGTGCGCGCATTTCCACTCTTTTCTGCAAAGGAGCGGACCGGGCGACAGAGACAAGCGTTTAACGCCTCGGTCGCGAACGTGAGCAATCTCACCTCGTAATCGAAGCGAAACTTGCGCCGTACTCAGGTAACCGGTTGAAAACCAAGACCCAAACTGAGCGATGTGGGTGAAAGAAATCGCGCCAACATGTTGGCGCGAAACCTGTTGGAAAAACACACCGGGGTCGCGCACGACGCGTACTGGTAAGTACGGCGAGCATTTTTATGGGATGTTGCAGGCCAACAGTTGGTGCGATTTCGCCGCCAAGAAGCGCGCAGGTTAGACAAGAACCCCTCCGGGCAGCGGAATCACAGCGGATCGGAAGAGGAAAGGGTCGGAAACCGCCGGCCCGGCGGCCCCTCCCAGGTGCAGGATTTTGCACACAACAGTCGATCGCTGCGGTGAAAAACCGGCAGATAACAAACCCAAACTCATAAATACCTATTTTTAATTAACTTACAAACTGGCACAGGTTCTGCAATAGTGTTAACCACAAGCAACTCGAAACCTTTTCGAGCACACGTCTTGCTTGAGTAGTTTTCTGTTTTTTTACGGAAACGCTATCACCACCAAAAAATGCTTAACGATCACTCAATCCTATAAATTCGATTGCTTTTTTATAAGCTAATTTCTGTTATTCAGAAATCGGTTTAGAACCTGCCTTATCCCTTAGACCTGATACCGTATTTTCCCAGACCTTGAACCCCCATGACTCACTTCACCAGCCGCACGGCTTGCGGCAAACGGCCCTGCTACGTCCTTATTTGCAGGCTTTACCGTGAGCCGTGTGTTTTTTTGCGGCGTCTGTGCCGCATCCCTTGCCGATAAACCACAACGGTTTATCGGCTGCTTCACTGGCGGCTTTGTGATTCGAGCCGCGGGAGCTGCGCCTTGGCGCATTTGCAATGTCTTGTATTTCATGCGCGCACGTTCAATAGTATGTCGTTATTGGCTAATTGCTGCGACGTTTGAACGATTATTGTGCTTATTCTTCACTCAAAGAGAGGAACTTTTAATAATGATCATGCGTCACCTGCCGGTCTTCGCCCTTCTCCTGCTTTCCCTCCTCAATACCCCACTTTTGGGCCAAGACGATTGCAACCAAGTTACCGTCAATTATCACGACAGCGGCTTTGATCCCAGCGACTTCCTACGGCCCGACGCCGGCGTAGTGATTGGCGACGATGTCACCCTGAACACCAACCAAGAACTGGACACCGACAACCTGTTGCTGGGTTTGGACCAACCCTTTTTGGTTGACTTCATCTCCGAAGGCGCCGGTGCCAACCACATGTTTGGTTTCTTTTTCCTCGATATCGATACCAACAAAGACGGCTTACCCGACTTCTTTCAGGTCGGTGATGACGACGACCTCGACGGCGACGGCTTAATCAACAGCCTCGATGACGACGATGACAACGACGGTATTCTCGACGTCGACGACCGTCAACCACCTGGCGTGAACTCGGTCGCCGCGGAAATGTTCCGCAACGGGCCGGAAGCCGCCGCAGCGGGTTTGCACGCCGGCGATTATTGGCAATTTGTGCCCAACAGCCTCAGCAGTGACCCGGACTACACGGGCACCTTCGAACATCCCGGCGCCCATCTTTACGTGGACAACCACAGCCGCACCACGCTAAACGTGCCCAACGGTATTCCCGACATGCTGGAAACACCGGACCGCAACAACAGCGAAGGTTTCATCCCGCCCTACGCGGTTGATCGCGGCTATTTAGGCCGTAGCGTCAGTCAAGTCGTGCAACGCGGCTTTTTGGGTCACTTCGATTACGCGGGCACACCGGCGGGCAGCCTTGGCGGAACCAGCCACTGGACCGGCGCCACCATCTTTTACCTGGCCGACGATGACGGCCCCGACGGCGTGAGCCACCACTACGCCAACCACACGCCCTACACGGACAAAAACATTCAGGACGGTTCCTCCGCCACCGATTCACTGCTCGACTATAACCTTTACGGCAGCAACAACTTTAACGATTCAACGGCACCGGACCTGGTACGCAACCCTGACGGCACACCAAAAACGGCGCCGAACGGCCAGGAATACTGGCGCTTCCGGTGGTATCAAAGCAACGTCTCGGGCGCCCGCGAACTGGTGTTTTTCCTGACCGTTTTCTACAACGGCGGCGTCAACACCAACAACGACAACGTCAACACCTATTACTCAAAATCGTCGTTTAACCCCGACACGGTCAGAATGAACAACATCCACCCGACGAGCGAAAAAACAACCGGCGACGCCTATGGCGAGACCGGCTTCAACAACTGGTACCCCTACTATCCTTACAACTCGCCGCCTCCCAGCCGCGCAAACGATCACGACCAGCTAGCGGCGGCGCGTTTCGGGGCAGGCACCGTTTGGACGGATATTGCCACTTCGCCCGGCGGCGGCAGCGCGCCGGTAGCCGTGAACCCGGCCAACCAAGCCTGGGTTGACGAGTGGGCCAACCTCGAACAATCGCGCGTGATCTTGCAATACCGCGCCCTGCGCGATTGGTTTGACGAGGCGAACTTTGACGACCCAACCGTCGACGCCAACGACATCATCGACGGTCGCTACGGCATTGACATGAACGCGGAAAACGACAGCTCGCTGATTCGGGCGATTAACGGCCGCATGGTTCACTTAATGGTGGGCGCACCGGAGGGTTCGCAAGATGCCTGGCTGTTGGGCTGGGAGGATTTGTTCGGTGGTGGTGACCGCGACTATGAAGACGTCGTTTTTTACGTCAAGCGCGAAGCCGGCGGCATTTTGCAGTCCCACAACGTCGCCGCCGAATCGGCCGACCTCTTCGACGATTTCACCATTACCCAGGTCAGCTTTGACTTTACCGACAACTTCACCAGCAATAATTGGAACATTCCCGGCCGTTACATCAGTTATTCGTACTCCTACGACGGCAATACCTGGATCCCGCTGTTGGGTACGGAAACGCCCGGCAACGAACATATCCCGGAGATTGATCGCTTCCAACCCAGCCACGGTGGTTCCACCGTGCCAGGCACCGGCCGTGTACGTCGTCAGGTAACCATCGAGATCCCCGTGCGAACCACCGAAATTTACTGGCGCATGGAAATGGCGACGGACAACGTCGACTTGTTCACGCCGGTCCTTTACGAGGCCGAGGTTGGCTACCAAACGCTGCCACACGACTTCTTTTACAATGCGGCGGTGGTCACGTCCTCGAACATGCGTTACGTGCCCGCGCTGGAAACACCGTCCCACGATTGGGACGACCGCTTTCGCAACCGCGGCCACCTGTATGCGCAACGCTGGTTTAACCACGGCCCGGTTCCCACCCCTTTAACCTACACAGTGAACCCGGAATCGACACCGGAAAGCGCGCCCAGTGACCCCAACATTCTGTGGGATGCAGGCATCACCATGCGGGACCGATTGGGCAGCCACGAACGCTTGATCTACACCGCGTTGCCCGCCGGCGGCGATCCCGATTTCACCAACAACATGATCCGCTACCAACTACAGCGCGACGCCACCGACGCGGCCGTCGTCAACGCCTATGAATTCCAAGACATGCAAATCGACGGCTTTTGGATTCACAACTTCCATGATCCAGCGGCACCGGTCCCCGACCACGCGTCATCCGGCCTGTGGCTGCAAAACTGGCTGCACGGTTACCGCGACGTCACCATTTCCGCCGGTAGCGTCAGCATCGAGGGACCGACTCGTGATTGGATTCTGGGCGGCATTAACCGTTCGGCGGTAGACGTGGTTCGCGAACCCGGCCTGCCCGCTTGGATTGACGGCAACGACGTGCCGGCCGAACTTAAGCGCAGCTACTTTGAGTACCTAACCAGCAGTTCGCGCAATACAGATCGCACGCGTTTGTTGGTTGGGGCGGAATCGGGGTTGGTACACTGCATTGACGCCGGTGAGTGGCGACCAACGGTTCGCACTACCGGCGACGCGCCCGCCGACGGCCACTTCGAAGGCGACGATTTCGGCACCGGCGAAGAGCTATGGGCCTTTGTGCCGGGACACTTGCTCGACGATTTGAAGCACAATGTGGCGCGCGACAGCGATGTCACCGCCAAAGTCGACGCCACCGTTCATAGCCGCCTTATTCATGACGGCAGCACCTGGCGCCGCATCGCGGTGATTGTGCAGGGCTATCGCGCGGGCCGTGAAGACGCCCCGAGCGGTGACCGCACCGGAAATGTGGTCACCGCGCTCGATGTCACCGACCTCACCAATGAACCGATCCCCCTGTGGCAACGCCGCGAGCCCAATATGCAGGATATCGTCATGATTCCCAGTATTGGTTGGGTGGAAACCAGCGATACGGACCGCGTGTGGGCGGTGGCCTATGCCTCCGGCGCCACGCCGGTGACAGGTCAAGCGCCGTCTTTCCGCGTGCTCGATATTGCCACCGGCGCCGAACTTGGCCTGTCCGGCAGCGTCGGCAGCCCGGCCGGTAACCACGTCATGCTGGGCTCGCCAGCCATGATCGACGCGGACAACAACGGTTTCATCGACCATTTAGTGGGCGCCACCTCACAGGGTTTGTTGTGGGTCAAAAACACCAAAACCGGCAATGATGTCACCCAGGCGGTTGCCGGCGCACGGTTCTTCCACACACCCAACAGCCGCCCCAACGGCGATGTGATTCAACTGTTTATCGCGAGCAGCGACTCCCCGTTTCACTACGATGAAGCCGTGTATGGCAACGCCAATTTTGTCAACCACGTCTATAGTCACGAGTACGACACCACCACCGGTACCTTCAGCTTCATCGGCAGCAACGCTTTGCCACCGCGTCACAAGGTCTTCGGCAGGCCGGCCCTGGTTGGCGACCGCTTGATTGTCGGCACCGCGACCGGAGACACCACCAGCATTTGTGACTTCGACCGCAACGATCCGGGCGACTTGCTTAACTTCGCCGCCTCACGCGTCGGTCAAAACGATGCCTTGGTGGAGAGTGTCACCGATCTGTCGGCACCGATTGTCGGCGCCTTGGTCGTGCGCGACGGCGCGGTGGAAGTTCACAGTAACATGCAAGCCTCGTCAAGCACTGTCGACGACGCGGTTGCGGCGTTGAAACCGCCGGCCCGTCCGGGTCAATCGCGGGTGATGACGATGAGCGGCGCGACCGTCTTCGGCGTGCTCGGTTGGGAAGACCTGCTGATGGACGCCATCACCCAGGCTTACCCCGGCCCATCGGCGCCCTAATTTACCCAGGCCAATTCGGCCAAGCCCGTGAGGGCATCCCTCAGCCCGGTCATTTCGGTGACCGGGTTTTTTTTTGTCGGCAATGCACATTCTCTGCACCGACAAGGTGACTCCTTATAGGACACAGAACAGCTAGCGTAAGCGCTTCGTCACGACGCCATCACAAAACCAGTGAAGCTGCAACGTACCATCAAAAGGCACGCCGTACTTTTCGAGTACACCGGTGCTTGTTCCAACCCACTTCGAGCCCACCTTTTGGACGATGGCATCCCGCCGAATAACACACTGAAGATTGAAAAAGTTAACGAATACCTCTTGTGCGGCCTCCGTACTAAGTCACAAGATCGTGATGACCGGAAGGCCGATCATCACGATTTTATTGCTTCACCTAAACTAAGCGATTCAAGGCATCAAGGTTTCACTATCTTCAGGTTGGTAACAACTCGTAAAACCCACGATAATCCGACCAGTGAATAAGCATTCTTTCTAACATTTAGAACAACTTCATTCACCCGAATCGCGCCGTCTAGAATTTGTGATTGTTGGCTACCGAAGGCAAGAGCCCACGGTAACCTAAAGAACGCCAATCACAATCCATTGGGATTATAGTTCAACGGTCGATAAACATGAAACAAGGCTTTATATCGGTACTCACGGTTGACATCACCGAGCCCACGGCCACTCGTATTTTCACTTTGATAGGTAAGACGAATTTTATTGTAGCCTTGCGCTCTCGAGTTATAGCCAGTCACAAGCATGGCGTGGTCCATAACCTTGTCACCATTCCAATCCGCAAAAACCACATCACCAACACGAACCTTAGTAACATCTAGGTAGTCATATTTTGTATCATTGGTGACGTACTCAAAGTGAAGCCCTTTGTAAGAAATCCGATTGTAACCAGCATATTCGTACATCTTATTAGCACCGGTAAAAGCAGGACCGCGATCGCCGTAGTGGTGAAAATACCATTGATAGATCGATGTTGAACTATCATCGATATCAAAATCGTAACGACGCGCATAAACGGTATGCGGGTCAACCGAGCGGATAAATCCGGCAATGAGACACTGACTTACGAAATTCGTGCAATTTCCGCCAATCACCTCTCCGTCAAAGTCCCCAAACGGATTCTGATGTGGTCGGGATCCGTAATTGGTATCGTAATTACGTTGGGCGTAAGCAGCCGCATACGACCCACTATAACTTCTAAAGTCATCGCCAAAAGCAGCAGAAAAGGTCATCAAGAGGGCAAAACAGGCGGTCTTCATCAGGCTCTCCTTTTTTTAAAACACCATAATCACTTCAATACAGTGCCTTATTAGTTCAATGGTAAACTAAAATCAAGACAACAAAATCTCGATCAACTAATCAAGACAACGTCTCTCTTTTGTTTCACTCAAAGAATGATTAAACAATACACCAGCGAACCCAATTCAACGATCCTTATAATCACTCTATTTAGTGAGCCATAATCACCTATACCTAACTAAGTAAATTTACTCAGACTTTGCCACACCCACCTTTGCCATCGCTGACAAACCACTGCGATGAATAGCAGTCTGGGTTTCACCGTTCTCGAACAGCACCACAATCCCCCCCTGCTCGTCGGCCGTTTCTTACCTAAGCCAAGCAATTCTTGGCAGCGAAATCACACATGATTCCAGTCTGCAACATCTCGCAAAACTACGAGATGTACTTACCATCCCGGCGAGGCATCTGGAGAGAAAGCGATAATGAATACCTCATAGCAAATCCTGGCTCGTCAAGCTACCGTCGTATTTCGACCATTATCAGATGAACCGCCAGCCCTGAGTCATTCACGGCCCTATCCTTTGCTTCGACGAGCTATTCGTCATGTTATTGTGCCCCTTCTTACTTTATCCTCGGTGGTCACGACCCTAAGAACTGCGATAAGAGCGAGAAGATTTGGCTAAAATCCTGAGGCGAAATAGCTTACAAAAAGCGAAGGCACACCAACCGGGTGCCGTGAGCATTTTCACAGGCTGTTGCAACCCGGAGATTTAGCTAAAACCACTGCGAGTTATCGCGCTTCTTAGGACAAAAACCGCGAATACACGTTTGACACGGCCAAAAACTCGCTGCAGTCGTTCTTGACGGCATGGGTTCCGCTTGCCCAATGTCGCGACCCTTTGTTTGCGTTTCTCGCTTCAGATTAGGTCAAGGTCACCACCCAAGACGGTTGCGTGATTGAACCAAATATCAAAACAACCCTATCGGAGCCCCTGCATGACGAGCCCTTACCAATCTCCCGAAGCAAGTGTCCCCTTACTCGATTCAAAGCCCGCAAAACTGAGAAACCTGCGTGTGTTGGTCGGTTTCAACATTTTTATTTACGGAAGTGGTTTTGCCCTACTGCTTATCACCTTTTTTGGACACGTCCTGGGCTTTTCGGAAGCTGACGGCAAGATCGGCGAGGCCGAAACCCGTGCCCTCTTCATGCCCAGTTGGATCCTGTCCGCATTCGGGCTCTGTGGCTGCTGGGGTTTGTGGCGCCTAAAAGCGTGGGGGGTAGCCTGTTACATCTTTGTTTGGCTGGGTTTCCAAATACAAGCCTACAACTTGGGCCTGTTTTTTCCACACAACTTCCATTTCACCTGGAGCGACATCCTTGCCGTTGCCATTTTGAATCTCATTCAGTTTGGCATTCCCATATGCTCGGTGTTTCACTTTTGGCGGCGCCGCTCTTTCTTTTCCGCGGGCATTCCGTTTAAAGCCCAACAGGCTTAAAACCAAACACAACCACGGCACTCAAGGCATTGAGGAACCACGCCCACTTTCGAAAAACAAGTACTCGACCTCGCCGTGTTCATTGGCGTGGATGTTGGCCAAGCCATCGTTATGACACTGATCCAGCAGCACCTTGACTTCCCGTGACGGCATTTCCAGCTCCATGGTGGCGACGGCCACGGTTAACTTACCGTTGTGATTGCGAGCCAATTGCAAGAGCTTGCGCTCCATCGCCTCACCTGCATTGCGTTTCATACGTTGTCGGGTCGAGATGACCAAAAATACACCGGCCACCATCGGCCCAATCCCCAACAAGGTCATCATGATGAGATCCGGGATCAAATTGTTGGTGCGTTCGGGATCGTTGAGATGGATCACGGAACCCAAGGTCAAGAGTGCACCAACCCCAAACATCGCGACACCAACCAGGATCAGCAGTACGTCGACAGCTTTCACGAGAATCACCTGTATTTTGTAGCTTTGCCGAAGATTATACCCGATTCGTGCACTTCCCCGCGCTGGAATGTCGCAAACCCCTCACGCCATGCCTTTTACGCCGGGCACCCTTGACTTGGCCGACGACTGTGCTAGGTTGAGCAGGTCATCTTATGTAACTTTATTTAAATGAACAGGCAGTACCATGCCGCAGACGTATGCCACCGCCCAAGTTGAAGCCTTGGCGCCTGATCCGAAATCACTTAAAGCCGGTCGTGGTTTGATGAAAGCGAGCAAATGGCCACGACGCGGTGTGTCCGACGACACCCTTTGGGGCGAGTGCCAAGGCAGCGGCAAATCACCCTACCAAATCGCTGTCGACCTCGGCGAACCGGCCTTCAAATGCAGTTGTCCCAGCCGCAAATTCCCTTGTAAACACGGTTTAGCGCTGCTGCTGTCCTGGGCCGAACAAAGGTCTGATTTTGTCGAAGGCCCCGCGCCTGATTGGGCGAAAGCTTGGCAAAGTGCTCGCCGTCAACGCGCCCAGCAGCGCGCCGCCAAAGCCGGAACATCGGGAGCGGTCAGCGCCGATCCCGCCGCAAAAAACAAACGCGACGCGCAACGTCGGCGGCGTATGACCGAAGGCGTCGAAGAACACAAGTTGTGGCTACGCGATCTTGTTGCCGCCGGCTTGGCCCAAGCACCGACGCAAGAAGCCGGCTACTGGAAAACAGCAGCAGCCCGTTTGGTCGACGCCCAGGCACCGGGATTGGCGGCACGGGTCGGCGCCATGCGTGACGCCGTTTTTAGTGGTGAAAACTGGGCGCCTCGCTTGCTCGACCGGCTCGGCACAACCGCGCTGCTTCTTGAGGCGTTTGAAAAAATCGACCAACAGCCGCCGCCTTTTCAGGCCGATATTTGGACGATGCTGGGACGACCGCAGGACAAGAACGAAGTCATCAGCGAAGGTGAAAGACAACGTGACGCGTGGTTTGTGCTGGGTCAAACGCTGGAAAAGCGCGATCAAATTCTCGAACAGCGCATTTGGCTACAAGGTCACGAAAGCGGCCGTTTCGCGCTCATTCTTCATTTCGCCGCCGCCAATCAATCGCTCGACGTCGGTTTTCAGCCAGGCTGGACTGTACCCGCCGAACTCGTCTTTTATCCCTCCGCAACGCCGCTGCGCGCGCTGGTGGTAACCCGGGAAGCGAATCAGAAGCGGTCGCCGCGCCCTGGTGAGCCCGATTGGCAAACGGCCTTCGCCGCTGTCGGCGCTGTGCAAGCGGAAAACCCGTGGCGCGATGTTTTTCCGGTTTTACTGGAGCACGCGCGCTTGGTTCCATCCTCGGCGGACGGCGCACCGGCAACCTGCCGCGACCAGACCGGGGCGGAAGTGGAACTTCACCCGAGTTTCGCCAACCTGTGGGACGGGCTCGCCCTTAGCGGCGGTGCACCGACGCCCCTCTTCGGCGAATGGCAACCCCATCGCGGCTTTTTACCGCTGGCGGGTTATTTCGACCAACAATGGATACCCTTCAGCGGCGGTGACGCATGAGCACACTCGCACAACTGGCCGCCAAACTTATGGTCGGCGGCAGTCGCGGACCGCAAGCCCCACTCACGGCTGCGGGGAAATTAGGCGAATTGCTGGCCGACCTGCAGCATCAAAGTGACGACACGGCGTTGACACAACTGCAAATGGCGGCGGCGCTTGCCGTGTACGAACGCGTTGGGGTAGCGGCCAGACAAGCCGACAGCCCGGCGCCGACACCGGCACCGCCACAAGCCGATTATGACGCGGCTGACAGCGCGGCGGCGCGACTCGGCCAACAACTGATCGACCTCGGTGACAACCTTCTGATTGGGCGCTGGTTCGCGGCCATGGAACAAAGCGGCCGCTTTGTTGCGCCGCTCTTACTACCCAAGGTGCTGCGCTACGTTTCGGTAGTGCGCGACTTGAAACCGCGCCTGCCCGCCTTGCTGGGACCACGCGGTCAATGGCTGGCCACGCTGAACCCAGCGTGGCGGCCATGGGTGACCGCCACGCCGACTACCACCGACAATAGCGCCGTCTGGAAAACCGGCACGCTCGCCGAGCGCTGTGCCTACCTGGCCGAGCTGCGTGACCACGACAAACAAGCCGCACGCAACCTGGTAGCAACCACCTTTGAGAAGGAAAACGCCAAAACGCGTCTCGCTCTTTTGGAACTCTGGAAAACGGCACCCGACGCCGGCGACCGTGACTTCCTTAACGCGCGCCTTACCGATCGATCCAAAAACGTGCGCCTCTTGGCAGCCGACTTGCTCAGCCGTTTGCCGGACAGCGCCTTTTCCCAACGCATGATCGCGCGCGTACAAGCACTTCTAAAGCTCTCCACCAAAGTCGGTTTCCGCCTCAATCCACCGCAAACCTTTGATCCGGCCTGGAGCAACGATCAGCTCCAGCCGAAACGGGACGGCACCTTTCCCTCCGCTTTGGGCCAACGGGCGTGGTGGCTGTATCAGCTCCTCAAATACACACCGCTCGATTTTTGGCAAACGGCGACCAACCTAAGCCCCAGTGACTGCTTACTCGCCGCCGCACGCGGTGAATGGTTCGTGGCGGCGGGACGCGCCTGGGCGCACGCAGCCTTGTTACAGCAACATCCAGATTGGGCCGAGGCCCTGCTGCTGCACGACCCCGACACCTTTCACCTGACCCGACGCGAAACCCTAGAACTGCTGAATTTATTATCGACCGAGCGCTACGAACAAAGCTTGCAGCGCATGTTAACCCGCGATAAAGACGCGGGCAGTGCGCTGCAGTTAGCGGTCGATGTAGGCAGTCGCCGGGTTTGGTCAACGCCGGTTGGTCAAACGGTCCTGGAGCGCTTCATTGCCGAGGCCACACCAAAAAGCCAAAGTGGCCGCAACTGGCACTTGTTGCACGTCTTGCCGCAAATCGCTTACGCGCTGCCGGCGTCGCTTTACAACCACCTTCCGGAACCTTTTCAAGGCGAAGGCGTCTGGCCCGAACTGGCCCAAGCCATGGAACGCTTCCACCAAATTATCAGCCTGCGAAAGGCGCTCTACGAGGAGTACGGTTTTGAATAATATCCTGCGCCGACAGGCCGAAGACCAATTCGCCGAAGAACTGGCGGAACTGCGCAAAGCCGATGATTTAGCCCGTCCCGAGAATTGGGCCATGTCGCCCCAGGCGGTGGTGACCTATCTAATGGGCGGCACGCTTGCCAATGGTTTCACCGTCAGCGCCAAATACATCGGCAACCGCCGTCTAATGGAAATAGCCGCGGCAACCTTGGCAACGGATCGCGCGCTGCTGCTTTACGGCGTGCCAGGTACCGCCAAGTCCTGGGTTTCGGAGCACCTGGCGGCGGCGATTACCGGCGACTCGACGCTCCTCATTCAAGGCACGGCCGGCACCAGCGAGGAAGCGATTCGTTACGGCTGGAACTACGCACGACTCTTAGCGCAAGGGCCCAGTGAAGAAGCCTTGGTAGCAAGCCCGTTGATTCGCGCCATGGAGGCGGGTAAGTTGGCGCGCATCGAAGAGTTAACCCGCATTCCGGCCGATGTGCAGGACAGCTTGATTACGATTCTTTCGGAGAAGGCGCTGCCGGTCCCAGAGCTCAACACCCAGGTCCAAGCGCGCCGTGGCTTTAACGTGATCGCCACGGCCAACAATCGCGACAAAGGTGTAAACGAATTGAGCAGCGCCCTCAAGCGGCGCTTCAATACCGTCATTTTGCCCTTGCCGGACAGCATGGACCAGGAAATCGCCATCGTCGAAAAACGCGTGAACGAACATCGCACGGTGCTGGCCCTGCCGGCCGAAGCGCCGGCGGCGGAAGAAATTCGGCGCGTGGTGACGATCTTCCGCGAGTTGCGAGCGGGTCGTACCGAAGACGGCAAAAACAAACTCAAATCGCCCAGCGGCACGCTTAGCACGGCCGAGGCGATCTCGGTAATGGGCAGTGGTCTCGCGCTGGCGGGCCATTTTGGCGATGGCTGCCTGCGTCCGGCCGATTTGGCCGCCGGCCTGATTGGTGCGGTGGTGAAGGATCCGGTGCAGGACCGCATTGTCTGGAACGAATACTTGGAAACGGTGGTCAAGGAGCGCGACGATTGGGCCGACCTTTACCGCGTTTGCCGCGAGCTGGATTGAGGCGGCAATGACAAGCGCGCTTGCAGTCAAGCAAGTTACCCTATTTGGCATCCGTCACCACGGGCCAGGTTCGGCGCGATCGCTGGAACAGGCCCTGACAGCGCTGCAACCGGACTGCGTGTTGGTGGAAGGGCCACCCGAAGCCGACGACTTACTCGGCTTCGCGGCCGATCCCGCCATGCAACCACCTGTGGCGCTGTTGCTTTACGACCCGAAGCAACCCCAACGCGCGGTCTTTTTCCCGTTCGCAAGCTTTTCACCCGAGTGGCGCGCCTTCCAATACGCCGCCCAACATCAGGTGCCGGTGCGCTTTTTCGACCTGCCCCACAGCCACCGTTTGGCCGACGCGGCGCACGACCACGCACCACCCGCGGCGCAGGCGGACCAGGAAACCGAACCGGCGGAAGCCGAACCTGACGACGACTTTTACAGCGATCCACTTGATTGGTTGGGTCGCAGCGCGGGTTATGCCGATGGCGAGAGTTGGTGGGAACACATGGTCGAACAGCGACGCGATACCAGCGATATCTTCCAAGCGATTGCCGAGGCAATGACGGTCCTGCGCGAACAGCCACCAACCCAACGCAACGCCGCTTACGAACGGCGTGAAGCGCTGCGCGAGGCCTATATGCGCAAACAAATTCGCGCGGCCTGCAAGCATTACCAACGGATTGCGGTGGTTTGCGGGGCCTGGCACGTGCCGGCGCTGGCGGCGAGGGTTGCGGCCAAAGACGACAACGCCCGGCTCAAGGGCCTAGCCAAAATCAATCTCAAGGCGACCTGGGTACCCTGGTCCTATCAACGGTTGAGTTCCGCCTCCGGTTACGGCGCGGGCGTGAGCGCACCCGGCTGGTACCACCACCTGTGGTCGGCCTCCCCGACCGCTGACAACCACGCCGCCCGCCACATCACCATCGGCTGGCTCACCCGCATCGCCCACTTACTGCGCGCGCAAGATCTCGACTGTTCCTCGGCCCACGTCATTGAAGCGGTTCGCCTAGCCGAAGCGCTGGCGGCCATGCGGGCACGTCCTTTGCCGGGACTCGAAGAACTGGACGAGGCCGTGCGCGCGGTTATTTGCATGGGCGATGACCGTATCACCGCCATCATTCGCAAGCAGCTCCTGGTCGACGACCGGCTCGGTGCGGTGCCGCGCGACGTGCCGACAGTGCCCTTGCAGCAAGACTTCGAACAACAGCAAAAAAGCCTGCGTCTGAAGGCCGAAGTCGGTCAAAAAATGCTGATGCTCGACTTGCGCAAACCAAGCCATCTGGAGCGCAGCAAGCTTTTGCATCGCATGAGTTTACTCGACATCCGCTGGGGTCATCCGGCAAACCACCACGGCGGCAAAGGCACCTTCCACGAGCAGTGGCGGCTGGAATGGCTGCCGGATTACAGCATCGACCTGATTGGCGCGGCCGCCTGGGGCAATACGATTGCTGAAGCAGCGAGTCAACGCACGATTGATCGCGCGGCGCAGCACCAAACACTGTCGGAATTGGCGGGCCTGATCGACGCGGTGCTGGCGGCCGATTTGACCGCCGCGGTGAGCCCGGTAGTGGCGCGCTTACAAGCCTTGGCGGCCGATGAAAGCGATATCGGCGCAATGATGACGGCACTGCCGGCACTCGGCCGCGTTTTGCGCTACGGCGACGTGCGCCAAACCGATACAGACCAACTGAAACCGATTGTCGACTCGCTGGTCACGCGCCTGTGCATCGGTTTGGTGAACGCTTGCCGCAGTCTCGACGACGAGGCCGCCGCCCAAATGACCGAACGAATCGACCAAGTCGCGCAAACCACGGCACTGTTACCCAACCCTGAAGACCGCGAACGCTGGTTGGTCGCCTTATTCCAACTGGCCCAACAAAGTGACGTCAACGGTTTGGTGGCGGGCCGCGCCTGTCGCTTGGTATTCGACAGCGGTCGCCACGCCGACGCCTGTCGCGACCTTTTGCTCAGCGCCCTTTCACGCGGTAGCGATCCCGAACAAGCGGGACGTTGGTTTGAGGGCTTTTTGCGCACCAGTGGCACCTTACTACTGCACGACGATCACCTGTGGGATCTGATCGACACGTGGCTATGCGGGCTATCGGGAGCGGCGTTCGAGACAGTTCTGCCTTTGGTGCGCCGCACCATGGCGAGCTTTAGTGCCGGTGAACGCCGTCAAATCGCCGAGCGCGTCAAACGGAATCCGGCAGGCCAAAGCAGCCAAACAGCGGGTGATTCAACCCCAATCGATCACGAACGCGCGGCCTTGGCAATGCCCCTGCTGAATCGTCTTTTGGCGTGCGGCCCAAATCAACGAGGTGCGTCATGAGCGAAGATCTCGCACAGCAAGCGATTGAACGCCGCCGGCGCTGGCGTTTGGCTGTCGGCCAACAAGGCCAAGATGCCCTGGAACCGCTGGACGGCGATGATCGCGGCATTGATGCAGCGTTAAGTGCGCTTTACGACGCCGATGCCGGCAATCATCTCGGTGGCGCCGGTGGTCGCGGCGCGTCTTCGCCCAAAGTCTCGCGTTGGCTGGGCGACATTCGCAAGTACTTCCCCAATCAAGTTGTGCGTTTGCTGCAAAAAGACGCCCTGGAACGACTCAACCTGCGTGAATTGCTGCTGGAAAAAGAACTGTTGGAACAGGTTGAAGCAGATGTTCATTTGGTGGCCACCCTCATCACATTGAAGGATGCGGTACCCCTTGAAACCAAAGACACGGCGCGGCGCGTGGTGCAAAAAGTGGTCGACGAACTGCTGCAGCGTTTAGAAGAACCGATGCGGGCGGCGGTCAGCGGCGCGCTCAACCGCGCGGTTCGCAATCGCCGACCGCGCTTGGCGGAAATCGATTGGTCGCGGACGTTGCGCGCCAACTTGCGCCACTACCAGCCGGCCTACCGCACGATTGTGCCGGAAACGCTGATTGGTTACGGTCGAAAATCGCGGCGCACACAACGCGACATTATTTTATGTATCGACCAAAGCGGATCGATGGCCGCCTCGGTCGTGTATTCGAGTATTTTCGGTGCAGTAATGGCCTCGCTGCCGGCGGTGAAAACCCACATGGTCGTGTTCGATACGGCCGTGGTCGACCTCACAAAGCAGTTGGACGACCCCGTCGATTTACTGTTCGGCACGCAGTTAGGCGGCGGTACCGACATCAATAAAGCCGTCGGCTATTGCCAAACGTTAATCCGCGAACCGCGCAAAACCATCCTCGTCCTCATCTCGGATTTGTACGAAGGCGGCGTGGAACGCGACCTGCTGCGCCGCGCGCTGGAATTAACCAGTGCCGGGGTTTCGGTCATCGCGCTATTGGCACTCAGCGACGAAGGGGCGCCCTTCTACGACGCCAAGTTGGCCGCCAAACTGGCGGCATTGGGCGTGCCCTCATTTGCCTGCACACCGAACTTGTTCCCGGAGCTGATGGCGGCGGCAATCAAAGGCGAGGACATCAACCAGTGGGCGGCCGAACGCAATGTAATCACAACCCATACCGACAACAAATTTGAGACTCGCTAGAAGTTAACCTTCGCAAAACAAGCTTCGTAAAGAAAAAACCCCTTCATCGGCAACGATTGTCTCAATCTGAATCGGCCACGTGCGCGCTACCACCGACACACGAACCCACTTGTTCAGGTTCAACCCAAATACAAAGGCTAGGCGTCTGTATGTCAAACCAACTCAGGAACTTTGTCTTTTTCGAAGAAACGGCCTTTACCCTGGCCAACATCGCCCAACTCTTCGATTACATCTGGCCGATTACAACGGCGCTCAACTACGTCCGCCGCGAAGGCGAGGCCCTGTTGGCGGCCCAACCCGACCTCAGTCCAAAAGCCGTCAACGATCATTTTTTCAAAGGCCGACGCGTGCAGGGCGCCAATATGAAAGGGTTCCTGACCCGCTGCTCCAGTGAAGAGCAGCGACGCTTCCTCGCCAAAACCGTCCTGTTCGAAACCATTTCATTGTACGAAGGCTGGCTGCTCACTTTGATTAAACGCCTGGAAGTGGCCCTCGATTGGCGCCACTTCCAAGTCCCTGGCCGCGTTGAACGCGCCCTCGCCGATTACCACGCGGCCGGCGGACGTTCGGCCTGCATTGAAGCCTGCTACTATCCCCTACTCGCTGCTAAGTCGGAAGTGGCGCCTCATTTTTTGCGCGCCCGCATCGGCTGTTTCCGCGCTTTCAAGCAGGTACGCAACGCCTTGGCCCACAACAACGGCGTCATTGACGACAAACAGCAATCGCTGCTGCGTAATTACCAAAACGTACAGGCGATCGATCTATTCACCGCCGAGGAACTGCAGAAAAAAAACAAAACCGCCCCTCAATTCGGCACGCTCACGGCCAAACGCCAAATTAAATTGGACCTGCACGGCGTCGTCGGTTTCACCGAAATACTGCAAAAAATCATGGTGACGATTGATGCCGAAATGGCACGCGGTGCGGCCGCCGAACCTTATTTACTGGAACGCTTCCGCACCAACCGTCACCCACGCCTGGGCGCGCGCCGTATCAGCGTCTCCTGGCTGAATAAGGCGAGCCGCCGCATTGGCCTGCCCGCCCCCTGCCAACCACAACGACTGTTTTCCTTTTTGCAACAGGGCGGCCTAATCGCAGCCGACACGGTCTGGGTCGACCCATCCCCGGGCGACGCTTAATCGCTTTCGCGCACTACTTCGAGATCGTCGACGGTGAATTGCGACGGCGACACATTGTAATGCGCCTTGAAACAACGGCTAAAGTAAGAATGCGACGAGAAACCCACGTCGTAAGCAACTTCCGAAGGCTTGTGGCCGGCCGCCAACAACACGCCGGCTTTGCCTAGGCGGAAACGCTGTAGGTACTCGGACGGTTTGTAGTTGGTTAGTGCTTTCAACTTGCGCTGTAGCGGCCGTTCGCTCATGCCCAATGCCGAGGCGATATCGGCCAATCGCAGTTGCGCATCGGTATAACGCGCCTCGAGCACTTGGTCGAGTTTGGCCAAAAAGGCGCGGTCAACCTCATTCAAATCATCAGCGCGGGCCACATCGGCCAAGCTGCCGCGATCCTGAACGCTACCCGCAAACTTGTAGCGCATCAGCGCCCGCAACGCCGTGAGGTTTTCAATGCGTGTTTGCAACTCGACCGCGTCAAAGGGTTTCACCATGTAGTCATCGGCCAAAGCCCGTAAGCCGCGCAGACGACTTTCATGGTCACCACGCGCGGTTAACAGCACAATGGGAATGTGGCTGGTGTTGGGATCGCTTTTGAGCGCATCAAGCACCGAATAGCCATCGCGACCCGGCATCATGACGTCACAAATAATAATGTCCGGCACGCGTTCACGTGCGATCGCCAAACCCTTTTCGCCATCGTCGGCGGTGTCACACTGGTAACCCGACTCACGGGTAAATAGCTGGGCCAAGTAGGCGCGCATGTCGGGGTTGTCTTCGATAATAAGCAGCGTTTTTTGCTCGTGATCGTCCTCGGGAACCATCACCGCCGGCGGCACAGTATCTTCCAAGTAATCGCCCAGCACTGCCTGTTCCAACCTAGTGGCGGCGTCCACTTGGGCCGAATCGCGCGGCGCTTGTTTTTCTGCAGTAACCGGGTACATGGTCGCCAACGGCAGGCTAACTCCGAAACAGGCGCCTTCACCGGCATCGCTTTCTAAGGCAACAATCCCGCCGTGGGAATCGGCCAGCTCCTTGACCAGCGCCAAACCCAAGCCGGCGCCTGGCACATGACTGGTATCGCTAGATACCAAACGGGTAAAGCGCTCGAACACCCGTTCTTGATCTTCTTTGGCAATGCCCATCCCCGAATCCTGCACGCGCAGCACCGCAAATTCGGCACGACGTTTAAGTGAAACCCGCACCCAACCGCCGGCAGGTGTGTACTTAACGGCATTCGATAAAAGGTTACCAACGATTTTCTCAAAGGCGTCGGCCGAAATCTGCAGACCTATATCCTCTAAACCGTCTTCGATTAACTGGATCTGTTTGTCCTGAGCCAAAGACGAAAATGAATGCAACATATGCTGCACAATCGGTCGTGCAGCGATCAGCCTCGGTTCATCCGGCAGGTTCATGCCGAGCCGCGAAATTTCCAGCAATTGATCGACCATGCGCGCCAAACGCCGCGCGTTGCGCTGCACCAATGTCAGCGGCCGGCGCATCGTGGGATCCTCTACCCGTGTGAGTAAGTCGCGGGTCGGCCCGAGGATTAGCGTCAAGGGCGTACGGAACTCGTGGGTCACATTGGCAAACCACTCTTTTTTGCGTTCCAGCAAATCCTCAATCGTCTGTTTCTGTTCCAAAATTTGGTGGTTACGCTGTTCCAAATCGGCAGTGCGTTCCTGGACGGTCCGCGCCAATTCATCCGCGCGCCGTTGGATCATTAAAGTGCGCGCGCGAATCACGCCAAACACGGCGGCGGTAGCAATCACCAAATAAATGACAAAGGCCCACCATCGCTGATACAGCGGCGGCAAAACCTGTAGCTTGAGCCGCGCGGGCGAAACACTCCAAACGCCGTCATTATTGGAGCCCTTGATTTCCAACGTGTACTGGCCGGCAGGTAACGCAAACAGATTCAACTGGTTGACATTACCCAACGCCGTCCATTCATCCAGCCAACCATCAATGCGATAGGCGTAGTTATTGTAATCCGGCGCGGTAAAATCAAGCGCGGCAAAATTAACACTCAGCATGCGTTCACTGGGATGCAAGACCAAACCATCGACCAGCGTACGTGCGCTGTGCTTGCGTTCGGGCGTTTTCACACTGGTGATGTGGACCATCGGTGGATGTAAATTGTCGCGAACCCGGCGCGGATGGAAATAGTTCAAGCCGTTTTTACCACCCAAAAACATTCGCCCGTCCGCCGCGGTCCAGGCCGCGTTTTGGTGGTAACTCAAGCTCTGTAAGCCGTCCGCCGCGGTGTAGCGACGACTGCTTTCCCGTTCGGGATCGAAAAGGGTAATGCCGCGTTTGCCACTCAACCACAAACGGCCGTCCGAACCTTCCAAAATGGCCATTACCGCCAATTCATCACCCGTTCGGTTGTAGCGCACAAAGGTCTCGCCCTGCATGAGGTTCAACCCATTCATGGTGCCAACCCACAACCGCCCGCGTCGGTCGCGCGCCGCACAAATTACCTGGTTCGAACTAATACTCTTGGGATCCTCGCCGTCGTTTTGATAATGGGTAAAGCGCTCGGCACTGCGCTCGAGTAAGGTCAATCCGGTATAACCGGAACAGATCCAAATGCGTTCGTTGCTTTCAGTCACAATGCAGTTGGCCTGATTATGCGTCAAGCTGTTGGCTTCACCTGGCTCGTGGCGGTAGTGCTGATACTGCCGCGTGACCGCATCAATCGCCAAAACGCCGGCATCGGCGGTGGAGGCCCACAAGGTGCCGTCCGCGCCTTTGGTGAGGTGCAAAATATGCCGTGAGGCGGTTTCAACCGCACCGCTTTCGTTTTGTAGCAGTTGCGTTAAGGCATCGTTGGCCGGATCGTAGTGGAAGATGCCGTTGCCAAAGGTGCCGAGCCACAGCGAGTTATCCTCATTGGGGTAAATGGCAACCACTGGCAATCCCGTCGTGCGCGCGGGATTAGGTTCAACTTCGTTGGGCAGCGGTAGCACCAAATCGGGGCGGCCAACCTGCTGTTCCCAACGATACAACCCGCCTTCGGACGTGCCGATCCACACCACCCCCTCACGATCGGCCGTCACCGCATTTACATTTTCAGGCACGGTATCGGTACCGGCCCCAACCATCGAAAACTTACGCGGTTTCAGGTTGATGCGAAAAAGCCCCATCCCGCGTGTGCCAACCCACAGATTTTCAGCGGCGTCTTCGTATAACGCGCGAATATCGGCATTGCGCAGTTCGGGTAAACCCAGTTCCACCACCGAACGAAAGTCATCATTTTGGCGGTCGTAAACCAACAAACCGCTCGAGGTACCAACCCACAGGTGGTCGCGGCTATCGCGAAACAAAACATTAATGGGGTGCAATCGTACCGACGCGGGTCGCGAGGACGCATCAAGACGATCCAGTGTTCCATCGCGCGGATCGAAACGGTCAAGGCCCAAACGCGTCCCCAACCACAACTGGCCGTCGGCGGCAGGGGCAACCGCCCGCAATTCTAAATGGTCCCAAGCCGTCTCGTCGCCCGTACCCGCAGGCCAGGAGCCCGCAAGCCGAAACCGGCCGTCCAGACGACGGGTTATTTGCAACAAACCTTGGCCGGTTCCCACCCATAAACGTTGTTCGGTGTCGCGGCACAGCGACCAAATCCGCAAATTCGTTGTACCCAAATCAACCGGCTCGAAACGATCACCGTCGGGAAAGAAGTGAAACAAACCGGCACGGTGCGTTCCCACCAACATTTCACCGTTTTCAAGCGGCATTAGCACTTGAATTTGGTCGTCGCCGAACCGATCAGGCCGCCCGGGATCAGCGCGATACACACTGGTCGTCGCAAGTCCCTGACGGCGCCGCAAGCCGTCGCCCCAGGTCGCCACCCAAAAATCACCATTTGGTTTCGTCAGCAAGTAACTGACGCCGGCGCCCTGGTGACTAAACGCTTGGTTTTCCTCGAGGGACCATTCCTGAAAACGGTAGCCGTCGTAACGCACCAAACCGCGATGGGTTCCGATCCACAAAAAACCATCCCGATCCTGGCTCACGGCATACACAATGCCTTCAGGCAGACCTTGGTCAATCGTGAAGTGCTGCACCTGGAGCGGTGCAGGCGGAAGCTGCATCAAAAAGAAAAGCGTTAGTAGCGTCAAATAAGTGGTCCCTCAGGTGGGGTTATACAAACCCGGTTGTAGCAATATGGATAAGCACTTGTTTTCCAAGGACGGCACGAGGCGGTGTTTCACCAAACAAGCGTAAAGGGCGCCCAAAACTAAAGCGCAAAACCTACCACGACAGTGCCTACCTCAAAACAATATTTCCTCGGCTACGCCGTTGAAACCACTGAAAGACACCGGTTTGCCGTTATTTTAAAAGCCATGTACGGAATTTCAACAACTTTCTAAAAGGCCGTGAGCCCGACCGCCCAAGGATTTTCGTCCAAACAGAGATACCGACATCAGGCCCTGCAAAGGGCGCCTTGTTAAAATTCCGGCAACCCTGTCTGCAATCCCAACACTCAATTCTGCCGGCATTTGTCGCACACCTAATAACACCACGCGCCCATTTGGGTTTACTTTAATCGTCGAGGCTTCGGAAGCCAGGTACAGCAGAGGATTTTGAAAAAGGTCGCATTATACTCCCAGCGACACAAAATTATCCCCTTCTAAAAACACGGCACTTGTCCGATCTCCCCCCAGGTAAGCTTTTCTCCTACGGACTTCTTTTTGCACGAAAGGAACCGGCAACGGGAGTTTCGCTTCCGAATGACCCTTACCCCGGTGATCCGGTCCACCCCACTCTGTTGGACCGCCACTGGCGGCGGGTCGGCCTCAAACCTCGATACCTCGAACGCTATTATGAAATGATGCGTGTTTCTAATCGCGGGTCCCTGATAGACGGACCCGCGATTTTTTTGTTTGGGTCATGGCCTTTTTATTTTTTCCAACAGGCGCCGTAACGTCACGCGCTCGTCAGCGTCCAAATCCGCCAGCATCGACGCTTCCACACCCAGATGGCCGGCAACCAAATGATCGGCCAGGTCGAAACCCGCCTCAGTCAGGACAATGCGCAAACCGCGACGATCATTGGGATCACTACAGCGCTTGATCAAGCCTTTTTTCTCAAGGCGATCGAGCCGATTGGTCATGGCCGACGTCGACAGCATGATTTCTTTAGCAAGCGCAGAGGGCGACAAACTTTGATCGCGGCCCTGGCGACGCAAGGTCAATAGCACATCAAATCCGGCAAGGTCTAAACCGGCCGGGGTCAGGTTGGTCATCACACCTTGACGCAGAAGTTCGTTGGCGCGCCAAACGGCGCCGACGACGGCCATTGGCGAACAATCAAGGTCGGGTCGCTCGCGGCGCCATTGCTCGAGCAGGAGGTCAAGATCGACCCCGTCGTTATTTTTTGCTTGACTCATGGATCACTCCATCATAGATTACCCGACATCAAGTAATTCGATGTCAAACTATTTGATTTCACATTTTCCTTCGCTTCTTTTTCCATCCTAACTTATTTCCCCAGGAGTTGCCCATGACTGATTTTCGTCGCCCCACCTTCCCCATCGAGCCGCTGTTCCTTAAACGCTGGTCGCCCCGTGCTTTTGTACCCCAAGCCATCCCCCAAGACGACTTGTTTGCCATGTTTGAAGCAGCGCGCTGGGCACCTTCCGCGTTCAACATGCAACCCTGGCGTTTCCTTTATAGTCACCGTGACGACCAGCACTGGTCCACTTTCTTGGCTTTGCTTGATTCCTTCAACCGAAGCTGGGCACAAAATGCTTCGGCCTTGGTGTTTGTGCTTTCCGCGCGCACCTACCGTGATCGCGCCGGTGTTGCCCAAACCGCACCAACCCACAGTTTTGACGCCGGCGCCGCCGCCACCATGCTCGCCTTGCAAGCCACCGCCCTCGGTTACCACGCCCACACCGTTGCCGGTCTTGATTACGAAGCCGCCCGCCACGCCTTGGCCGTGCCCGAGGACATCGCGGTCGAAGTCGCACTTGCAGTTGGACGTCGTGCCCAAGCCGAGACCTTACCCGACGCCTTGCAGGCCCGTGAAAAACCAAGCACGCGTTTGCCGTTGGCCGAACGCTTCTTCGCCGGGCCCCTGCCCGCGGAGGTCCAACCATGAATCGCCTTCCCAGTTTGAGCGCAGCCCTGGGCCGCGCCTTTAACCAACCGATCTTTTTATTAATCGTTTGCGGCAGCTTACTCGGCGCCAACTTCCCCCTTGGCAAAATCGGGGCGGCCCAGGGCTTCAGCCCCTTGCAATGGGCCGCCGTCGTCTCCCTGGGTGCCGTATTTTCGTTGTTCTGGGTGCTGTTGTTTACCGGCCGCCTGGTTTTGCCACAACGCAACCAGTTGCGATTTATTGTGATCGCCGCTCTTCTTTCATTTTTGGTACCCAACCTGCTGTTGTTCACCGTCATTCCCAAAACCGGCGCTGGCTTTAGCGGCCTGATGTTCGCACTCACGCCGATATTGACCACCGCCTTCAGTGCCATCTTGGGCTTTGAACGGGTCAGTCGCCTCGGCCTGATCGCGCTGGTGTTTGGGCTGAGCGGTGCCGTGACCGTCGCCGTCCTGCGCAGCCAAGGCCTGCAGGCACCGCCGTTGATATGGCAAGTGGCCGCGTTGGCCATCCCATTGGTCCTGGCGGCAGGTAATGTTTATCGCGGCTGGGATTGGCCGGCCGGCGCACAACCGGATTTCCTGGTGTTTTGGAGTCAAGTCTTAACCCTGGCGGCATTTGCGATCCTGGCATTCTTTGACGGCACGGCACCACCCTGGGCCACCGCCGTGAGTCGCCCCGGCCCGGCATTGCTCCAAGGAGCCGTCGCCGGCATCTTGTTCCCGCTGGTTTTTCGTCTACAGGTTTTGGGGGGCGCCATATTGTTGAGTCAAATCGGCTATGTGGCCGCGGGCGTCGGTTTGGTGCTGTCCACGGTAATTTTGGGCGAGCACTACCCCGCCCCAATTTGGTTCGGTGCTGCGGTAATTGCGCTTGGATTAGCCCTTACAACCTATGACCGCCGGCGTACTGCAGTCGCCACGGCCCAGCCCGCCGGCGTCGTCGCCCCGCTGGGCTTACCGGAAGTTTGCAAAGGCTAGGCGGCCCCTGCGGTGAGATTGTTGCCGCTCCAAACCAAACAAGAATCCATTTTTTCTAATCACTTACAACTCCAAAAGCCAGTAAAAAAGCGGACGGCGTCCATAAGGTGATGCCGCCGCATGACCTTTACTCATCCTAGCCAAGTGATTGGTTGTCAGAGGGGGTGCTGATGCTTATCCTTTACGTCCCAGACAATAGTCGGCAAAAAGGTTCCAAACCATTTGTTTATCAGCAAATTAAGTCCGAAATCCGTTTGAAACGACAGGGACACATACGGCACCCAGGATTTCAGATCTTCTTCTTTGCCCTCTTATCGCGTCGCCTAGGTTTTTTTGACCCTTACCTATTATTCTTTTCACCTCAGTCATGGTCCAACCAAGAGGTTGATGAGATGGCAGTTAACGCCGTTTTTATCCATTTTTTTTTGGAACACTACGACGCAAAGAATCGCTTAACTTAGGTTAAATACTTGTTCTTTTTTCATGATTTTCAAGATGCACTTCAGGCAATCCACTCAATTGATTAAAGATATCGTTAATCTCGTTTAAATCGCTGACATCCCGGACAGTAAATCTTTTATCATTTTCGTAAAATGTAGCTGGCAATATATTTAAAGTGTATGTTGATTTGTTAGTTTGAATCGTAAGCACTCTAGTGCAATGAGACATGATAAAAATAGGTGTGTAATCTTTTTTACATTCTAATAGTTTCACCATAAGTGGATCAGGAACCCTTGTGTAAGAATAAATTATCTTAACTGGGTCCTCTTCTCTTTCATGCTCTCGCTTCATTTTTTTGAATAAATTCCCATCTTCAAGTGTAAGAATCACATCAAATGGGTTGGCTAAATCCCCTTTATCCTCGAAGAGACAAATCGAAATTACGTGCTCCTTGGATGGCGCCGTGCAAGACACAAAAAAAGCCATAGATAATCCAATTAAAAAATTACTCATTATTTGGATTAAAAAGAACTTTAAAGGGTGTTTGGGTTTCATGATCGTATGCCTCGTAGATTGTTGAACCACTAGGTAAGACAAATGTCCTGTACCGTTCTCTGGTAGGTAGCTGAAGCTCTGCTCGCCCAAGGTTTGTTAAGATAACCGGCGCACCTTTGCCATTGATATATGTTTCTTCCGACCAAAACAGTGTGCCATCGGTCTCTTTCTCATAGCCAGGATATTCATCCCTAATCCTATAGTAGGAATGAATGAGATCATGAAAGAAGGTTACTTCTCTGCCGAAAGAGATTTCCGACTCCCTAATCAATTTCTTTATGGCTTTCTTACAGCTTTTCAGGATAACTCTTATCAACTAAGACAGCTAGATTTTTCTCCATCCTTTCGAATTGATTGAAATTTAAATATACGTTCAATATTTCTATCACTAAAGAGATCATCATAACCTCAGATCTCCCGAGATGCTCCTTGTGTTCCGGATGATTGGACGAGTCGTTCATAATGTACACAACTTCTACTAAGGCCGCTGCGCGTAGTCAACCATAAAAGAAAGAAGATCCACTTTCTTTTTTAACACCAACTCCAACATCGCCCTTATCGTCAATCCATAAACTATTTTCGTCAGCAGTAGACTTCACAAATCCCACATTAAAATAACCTTCCACGCTTACGCGGTCAAGCTCCAGTCCTGTCAATTTAGCCAGTTCCTCTAAAAAGCTGATCACACGTTCTCGATCTTTTATTCCGCCTTTGTTCACTTTCAGCCCATCAGGATCCCAGAACATCATCGGATTCCCGCTAGCATAAGCATAAGGTTCTGTGAAGGTACTCGGGTCGTAAATATCTGGCGCGCGGAAGTCGGGGTTGAGGAAGTGACCTAGCTGCGGGTCGTAGTAGCGGTGGTGCATGTAGATTAAGCCGGTGTCTGCGTCATGCAGGTGACCCGCTAAACCCAGCGGTACGGTTGGGAAAATGGCATCGGGCGGGCGTTCGAAGTTTTGGTTGGTGTATGGGGAGCCGCGCGTTGGCGCATTGGCTAAACTTTCGCCCCAGGGTGATGCCGGGTTGACGTAGATTTGGCCGGTGGTTGTGTTTTTGTACGCCAGTGGCGTGCCCAGGTGATCACAGAAGATGTAGTAGTCGTGGCCGGCCCCGGCTAGGTCCTTGATAAAGACCGGCCCCAATGCACCTTGGCCGATGGCGTGGGTCTACTGCACTTGGCCTGTGCCCTAGTACAAACCGATGGCGATGACCTTGCTGCCTTAATACGCGAAGGCCAAAGGTTTTTGGTTTTGCCGGGTGGGCCGCACGGATGCGACGCTGTTGGTGGTCGTAGCTGTAGGTCGCGGTGACCGTGCCGTCATCGCGGATCTCGCGTAGACGGCGGAAGCCGTCCCACACAAAGGTGCGTACGCTGCCGTCGCGCCGTTCGATTTGGCTTAAGTTACCCAGGATCGGGTCATAAGTGTACTGGTCGGTGCCGGCGGTTGTGGCCGCACCAACCTGGCCGATACGTTGCTGGATACGGCGGTTGTCAGCGCCCGCCTCTAACTGTAGCTGCTCGTCGACCAGGTTTTGGTTGTTAAGCAGCCGGGTCAAGCCGCCCAGCAGTTGGTTATGCACGCTGCCGTAGTTTTCCTCGATCACGTCCTGTACGCCATTGCTGTTGCGGGCGATTTGGACGCCGGTTAAGGGCTCTTCCTCGTTGTAACTCGGGGTCAGCGTTTCGCTGAAGCTACCCGCCTTGCGCCATACGCTTTCCAGGCGATTGTCGCCGCCGGCGCCCTCGTCGCAGGCATTACCGGCGCTTGATTCGGCGCGCCAAGTCAGGTCGAGCATGAAGATCTCGCCACCATCGGCGATGCGCTGCAGGTTGTCGTCGTTGTCGCGGGCGATGGTGAATTCGGTGCCGTCGTCCAACGCCTTACCGCACATACCAAGCTGAAACAGGCCAAGCATGTGGTCTTGACAGACCGAGGCAAGGGGCTCACACGGAGCCCCGTTTAGCCGATCATCTATTCTGTATTCGGCTGTCAATCAGCAAAAGAAGTCTGAAACCCTGGAGGCCCCGAAGTGGTTTGGTTAAACATTCTTTGGATCACCATGGTCACGGGCCGGCTTGAACAACGACACCAGGCAACGATTGATTTATTGATCACCATGATTCAAGCGCAACGCGCCACGATTCGCCAACTTAACGGCGGCCGGGATCGGCGTTTGTCCGACACCTGGCGGCGCAAACTTGCGGTAAAGACCCATGCTGTCCCCTCCGATTTTCTTCAAACCGTTGCCGCGTTTACATACAGCCCGGAAACGTTTTTGCGTTGGTACCGACGATTGGTTGCTCAAAAGTACGCGGCACATGATTCAGGTCGCCGACGGGGGCGCCCCAAAACAGATCCAGAAACTGTGACGCTCGTGGTTCGTTTCGCCGGTGAAAATCCCGGCTGGGGGTTGCGACGCATCGTCGGAGAGTTAAAAAAGGTCGGTATTCGGGTTTCGAAAAGCACCGTTGCGCGAATTCTGTCCGACTTTGGCATCGAGCCGTCGCCGAAACGCTGTCGCACTTGGCGGAACTTCTTGGATCAACAGTGGCACAGCATGGCTGCGGCCGATTTTTTCACGGCTGAGGTTTTACAAGGCTGGGGGGGCAAACGGGTTCACGTACTCCTTAATCTTGCGCCTTGCAACGCGAAAAGTCCACCTCGCAGGCATCGTCGCCGAACCCTACCAAACATGGACGGCTCAATGGCGAGAAACGAAACCGACGAAGAACACGGCTTTCTCAACGAAGGCGATTACCTGATCCACGACCGCGCCACGGTGTTCGGTGAACATTTCCGAAAGACCTTGGCGGCCGGCGGCGTTACCGCCGTACCGCTCCCGCCACGCTCGCCTAATCTAAACGCCTACAGGGAGCGCGTCATCCGAACCGTCCGCGAGGAATGTCTCGACCACTTCATCATTTTTTCGGAACGGCACCTGGAAGTCTTATTGCGCGAATATTTGAATCATTATCACAGCGAAAGACCACACCAAGGCTTAAACAATGAACTGATTGTAAAACGACGACAAGAAACAACAGGGCAAATCCAAAAACAGTCCCGTTTGAGCGGTTTATTGAATCACTACAGCCGTCGCGCGGCGTAATCCATTTTCAAGCATCCACGTTTGTAGGGATCGGTGCGTCTCGAAAAACAAATGCCATTACTATTGAAAATGTTGACCCGTTTTTTTTCGTCGTTTTGCGTTAACCAGAGCCCTGTTAAGAGATTGATGAGACGCCAGTTAACTCCGAATTTTGATCCGAATTATTTTTGGGACACTACGACAAAGGAGAAGATGATTGTTTCTTGATGTGTTTCAGATAGCTTCCATCACAATAAGCAATTTCAAACTTCTCGATAGCATCCTGGTTGTTGAGATTTAGCCTGCCAAGATAGCGCTGTGCTACCTCGTTGTTGATTCTGGATTTGTACCATTTCACGTAACGCTTGATCGATTCTGACATAGTTATCACTCCTTTCTGTGCTAGCTGAGTGATAACTTATTGTGTTGGCTTTTGATTGTTTCGTTTTGTTTGTTAATCAGAGCGCTGGCAAGAGGCTGAAGAGGAACTGGGAAGCTTCGATTAAAGGCCGAATTCTTTTTGGGACACTACGGAAAATCAACTGCGCCACATTTTTGCAACTCGCTCTCTATGTTGGAATTTCGATTTGCTCTAGCAATAGAAAGAGGTGTTGCCAAATCTAAATTATACATATTGGGTAATGCGTTGCAGTCTAGTAGTTTCTTTACGGTATCTATGTCATTGTTCAGTGTTGCAAAGTGAAGTAGTGTATTTAAGTGATCATCAGGAAGGTTGATATTTGCTCCCTCTTTAATGAGCAGATTAAATACTTCAATTTGATGCAGATTGTAGGCTCTTATCAACGGTGTGTTTCCATAGGCGTCTTTTTGATTTAAGTCCACATGCTGTTGTATTAATTTTTCTAGAAAATCAAGCCTTCCGTTGGCGATAACCTCCATCAAGAGTGTGTTTCCCAAAACTTTGAATCCTTGAATATCACGAGGATTTTTATTGAGGATTTTTGTAAAGGAATCGAGATCACCTGTTTGAACCTTTAACACTAACTCGCTTCTGGTGTCACGAACGTGTTGTTGCTCTTTTGCAATGTCATGAATGATCTTAGAAATTTCCTGATTTGAGCTTATGAAACTTATATCAGATATCAAGACAAACGGGTCCCAGACTAAAAAAAGTGACTCAGGGTCCTTTTTGAGCATTTGTTCTGCTAGTTCGTAGTTTCGGTGTTTTAGCGCAAAATAAAATGCGGGATTATATTCATGCCCGTCAAATCTATCTAGGCTCGCGCCCCTTTCCATCAGCAGTTTAGTGATTTCGAAATTGCGCTTCTTTATTGAGTGACACAGTATTGGCAAATCACCAGGTGTTCTGATGTCCAGATCTGCTCCCTGATTTATGCATTTTTTTACCCCTTCGGCGTTTTCGCTTAACACAAATTCTAAAAGACTGACTTCAAGATAGCCTGGTGGGTATACGTTTTGTTGAGATTTGTCATTTGTGCAACTGAAAAGGTAAGCCGCCAAAAAGAACATTAAAAGGCGTCTAAAGAATACTTTTTCTCTATAGATGATGATTGAATCTTTTTCTGGCATATTCTATGGAATTCTCCCAGTGTTCTAAGTTTTTAATTTTGGAATCAGTCTCAGGTGTTTTGCTTCCTTTCTCAATTGCGTTGACTACCTCTAGGACCTGGAAAATTATTTTCTGAAGCTCTTTTATTTTGTCTTGAGTTGCAGGAGTTGGGAGAAGTTCAGTGAGAGCCAAATGAACGTTCTCCGATGAGGTATCAAAGCCAAAGTGACCTAAATTAAAGCGATGGCCTTCGTCTAAAGCTTCTTTTTTAATTATCTCAATTACTCCTTTGTCCGTCTTTTAATAATTTGAAATAGATACCCTAAAGACAGCGTAATCTCTAAGATCTGTCCAGCCTGCGTTCTTTGATATTTTATTATCCAGAACATGTCTGATTTCATGATGAAGTGTTGTTGCAACTTTTGTTGTTTGCGAGTGTGTCCAAAAACGTTCAAGGCTTCTAGGCAAATCTAAAGTTTTCAGTTTTATTACTGGACGTTTTGAAAGCATGTTCTCCCGAAAAAAATCTTTTAGCGGGTTTCGGGGATTGTTCTCATGAAACGCGACGCCTAGCACGCTCTCATCCTTGCCTGTCATCACAACTGGAGCTTCCCCCGGATTGAGTAGTGAATCCAGAAAAGATTCATCTCGCCCAAGATAACGCGCTGAAAATTCTTTCGGCACAATTGAAGAGATAGTACCTTCGATTTCTGGCGTTGTCATTAGCAAACTTTCCAAGTATCCCGTTTCTTTTTCGATTATTCTCGAAATATAAATCTCTATAGCTCTTGTGACTACGAACAAAAATTTATATTCCTCATAAAGCGTAATATTTTCATACGATACATCAAGTCTACCGTCAGGATCAAAAAACATCATCGGATTCCCGCCAGCATACGCATACGGTTCGGTAAACGTCGTCGGATCGTAGATATCAGGCGCGCGAAAGTCGGGATTTAAAAAGTGGCCTAGCTGCGGGTCGTAGTAGCGGTGGTGCATGTAGATTAAGCCGGTGTCTGCGTCATGCAGGTGACCCGCTAAGCCCAGTGGTGCGGTTGGGAAGACGGCGTCTGGGGGGAGTGCGAAGTTTTGGTTGGTGTATGGGGAGCCGCGCGTTGGCGCGTTGGCCAAGCTTTCACCCCATGGGGACACTGGGTTAATGTAGATCTGGCCGGTGGCTGTGTTTTTGTACG
>JAUIFE010000064.1 GCA_030429565.1 Holophagae bacterium
ATCACTCCCAATCTGCCTCCTTCAGCTTTATTCCCAATGCCAAAGAAAGCAGGTTTTTGGTTAGCGTGGGTCCCTTTTCGATTGTCGCCACCCTTTTTAGTGGGTCCCTTTTAGCCTAGCGTTTCCACGTTTGTGCTCCACGTTCGCCTAAACTTAGTTCCAAAGATCTTCTAACTCACTTCGCCCCTTCGCACCCCATCGTCGCTTTTGGCTGACGGCGGTCGTCCTGAATCTGATCAGGACTCATCTCAGTTTTGTCCTCCAGACCGTTGCCGGCTTTCATTGGCTGAGACTTCATCACTACTACGGGCTCATCTGCCACCTCACACTGCATCGGATCGTCTTGAGTTTCCTCTTGATATCACCTACCCGTACGGAACAGTGCAAGGCTTCCCCAGTTACCTCAGGCTCCCTGTGAACAACGCCATCCTCAATCACTTCAGTGGGTTTGATCAGGTATTGGGCTTTGCGCTATTTTGCACGCTTACCCACCCACCGAGCCGAATCAGGTTCACTTGCGTTATGTGCTGTTCACTTCCTATCGCTTCCTTCAGACCCCGCTGTTACCGGCGACGCCCTTGCGATTCGGATTGTCTTCCCCCTGATCGGGGCGACGCCGACTTCTTTCAGTCGGCCGGGTTTGCCCGCTACGCTGGGCAAACAAAAAATAGGCTCAGTTTCCTGAGCCTAAAAATAACTAAACTCTTTTATGGGATTTTTAGTTTAATCAGGGTCATAGCAAGAGATAGACAAAATACGATCATCATGGTCGACCCAGATCAACAGACCAAGGTCTGGCCACTCTAGAGGATACTGGACACTACCGTCATCATAACTGACGCCAATGCCTCGTTCAACACCCTCGCCAACTAAATCAATAAGCGATGTCTCGTCTAATCCTATTAGATTAACTCCTTTATAGATTAGTTCTTTAAACGCCCTTATTGATTCGATTTTGGATTTATGAGTGTTAATGGTGCAGTCCCGATGCTTGTCGTAATAGGATAATCCGTCTGGGTTTTGAACCAATTCACCGCTGGCTAAAAGTGGCTCGACCAATTGACCAAATGTGATAGATCCAAATGATTTTTTCGGAACCCTGGTACAGTTTTTCATCGTTTTCTTTCTTTAGGGCGTTCTTGATGTTTTTTGTTGAAAGCCTTGTTGATGTCATTGTCTTTTTGTTGGTTTGTTTTCTATGACTGTATGGTTTTTTTGGCGCTTTTTGGGTCGACCAAGCAGCTGTTCACTTTGGCAAAGCTAAAAGCCGTGACTGACCACAAAAGGGTTACCTGCCAAAAGGGCCCGGTTGCCCGAGCCCAGTGATTGACTAGTCTGGGGAATAACAGGTTGCGTAAATGACTCTGTCTTCCTCAACCCAAAGGATCAGACCTAAATCGTGCCATTCGAGTGGGTAAGTTACGGAATTGTCGTCGTAAATAATTCCGTCAGCATATATTGCCGGGCTGTCAACTGAATGAGCGGCTTCGTCCTCAGATAGACCTATCAGGTTTTTGGATTTATAGAAGAAATCACTGAAAACAGAAACAGATACAATCTTGGATTTTTCTGCCGTTAGCTCGAACCGTCCATCAGTAGATTTATACTCCGTTTCAGTGGGGTCTTCGGTTTGAAATTCGCCCAATACAACCTTTCCTGATTCAACAAATGGTATCACGCTAGCACCAAATTCAAATGGGCCAAAACGTACACCAGGTATCCAAACGTTTTTCACCTCTTCCTCCCTCGTGAATGCTCTTCCCCTTTAGCTTTTTTGTCTGCATCTTGTCTGATTCGAATTATTTTCCGCTTAATTTGCGTTCTCTCCTTCTTGCTAGCCTCCTTCATCTGTTTTTCTAACTCCTCGATTTGTTTTTCTGATTTCGTTTTAGCTCTGCCGCCGTCGCCATGTTTCTCGTTTTTTCCATTACCTTTCCTCTGTTTCGCAGCATCGCCGGCTTTGTCGCCTGTTTTAGCAGCATCACCGGCCTTATCTGCGGTTTTGGCAGCGTCACCGGCTTTGTCGGCAGCCTTTGCTGCATCCGTCGCTTTGTCGACCGCTTTCGCTGTATCCGCAACCTTATCAGCGGCTTTCGCAGCGTCGACGATTTTATCACCAACACGCCCCGCCTTAATAGCGACACCGGCCCCGCCTGGAACAAAGGGAATTGCCGCCGCAAGACCGTCGACAATCACACCGCCCGCGTCAATTGCGGCATCCCCCCAATTTTCCTGGCTGACGTTGTACACGAATGAAGCGACGCCGACACCGATGTTAAATACGTCCCAACCGACTTCCACGGCATTACCATCCGGGTCATAAGCATTAACCGGGTTTTGGTAGGTGTAGCTGTAGAGGTTGTAGGTGTTTGGCATATACGGGTTGAAATCGCGGCCGGCGTCCGGCTGTAGGAAACAACCCATCACCGGTTCGTAGAAGCGCGCTTTCATGTACACCAAACCGGTGCTGTCTTCGTCATGACCACCGAAACCGTGGGCGCCTTCCGTTGCCATCGCGGTAATCATCGGCGTTCCGTAGGGCTCGTAGAACTGCCGTTCTCGCTCCTCGGTTTCCGCGTCCCAGGTGACGACCAAGTTCCCCAACCGGTCGTGGAAGCGGTAGGTTTCTTCGCGATTGAGCTGATCGCCGTTTAACGCGTAGGTTTCTTCGTCAAGGTAGACGGCTTTCCCATCGAAGATAACGTATTGACGCCGGGCGGTGAGCACACCGCGCGTTTTGGCATAGGTGTGGCGATCCTCCTCCGTAATGATCGAACCGTCCAGGTTACGAATCGAATAGGTTGCCTTGTTGGCCTTGGGCTCAAACTTCGCCACCCGTTGCCCGAAGGCGTCATACAGGTAGTACGCCCGCCACTGGTCGGCATCGGACGTCGGCGGTTTTGGATTGCCGGTTTCCTCATAACCTTCTAAGTGACCGGCCGCGTTGTAGCCCAACCCGTATCCCGGTTTCGCGATAAGTCGACCGGCTTGATCGTAAACCTTGCCGACGTTGTCGATGTGGAAACGATTACCCGCGCTGTACTGCGCCGAAAATGGGTCGAGCACCAGACGGCCGGCGCCCACATCCGTGTTTAACCCCGAACGGAAGGTCAGGTTGCCGACACGGTCGTACCGATACTCAATCGCCGCCGATCCCATGGTCACTTTTTTGAGCTGACCCAAGTCGGTGTAGTCGTAAAAAAACAGGCTGGGATTGAAAAGCTCATCGCTGCGATAGGCAAAGTCGACAAACCCAAAGGCGTTGTATTGGATAAACGCCTCAAGATATAAAGACTTGTTTCCATTAACGATATCGAAAAGTCGATTTTTATACGGGCGGCCCAGGCTATCCACGCTATGACCGGCCAAAAGGGGTACCTTGTCGTTCTTTTTAAGGCTCGCGCCCATTTTTTCGAAGGTGGCGACCAAATCATGGGTAGAAGTGAACACCTGATCCCCAAAGACGGCTTGCATGTCCGATGTGGACGAACCCATCGCCTTTAGCTCGTCGACGCAGTCTTGTGATTGACAACGATCCCAATCGTAAAGCGCGACCAGGTTGTTGCCGTTGTAGGGATGGTATTTCCCACCGGAAACGACCTTGACAAAATCGGGCCCACTGGGGTGGTTGGGCCCAAATCCGTAAAATACCTCGGCCGGCGCAAAGTCAAATTCGTAGCCATAAGCTTCGAAGCCGCCATTGGGGTGTTTGATCGATGAAACGCGACCGAGCGCGTCATAGGTGTAATCAATCGTGTAGCGATGGGGTTCACCGGAATCGGTGTAGGGTTGGGCGCTGAAGTCGGTGAACGCCAAACGCGGTATTTGAATGCTGTAGCTTTTAACGCGATTGGCGGCGTCAAATTCATCGTAGCTGATGGTTACCGGATGCTCGTGGCGGTTGTATTGCACGGCCTCGATCAATCGGTTGTGGGTGTCGTAGTCGAACGACGCGGTCACGGTTAAGGCGTAGGGCGCTTCGACGGTAGAACCCGAGCGCTCCACCAACCGGCCCGCGTTGTCGTAACGGTACCGTCGCCGCATTTTTTTGTCGTTGAAACGGCCGTGGTATTGCTCTTCCAAAAGGCCGTTGCTGTCGTATTGGTAGTGAATCGGCCAATCGATTTCGGGGTGGGTCTCCAAAACCAAGTCACCCAGCAGATTGGTCACCGTGACACGTGCCAAGGATGGATCGTTAAACGGCAGGGTGGTGGTTTGAACGCCGTCGGCATGGCCAAGATGCTCAAAATAAACACCGTACCCGTTGGTTTCAGTGCGCACCAACCGCGTGGCGATATCAGCCTCGCTAACCTGAACCTTGGTTGAGCGGCGCGTCGCCGGAAAACGCGGCTCAATCGGTAACGAACTGAGGTCGCGGGTCTGGGCCAGGGTGGTTTGCGTGATCGTTGTCCCGCCGGCGGCATTAGTTTCGTAATCAAAATCCGTGGCCTGCATCAGCAGTTCGTCACGCGTGTCGTGGTGTTCGGTGCGCGTTGGCCGCCCAAACACATCGAAATGGTAGGTCCAGCGACCTTTATCCGCTTCAACGGTTTCTTTTAAACCCAATGGCGAGTAGCCGTAAGTCCGTGTGTACGCGGTGTTGGCTGAATTGCGGCGCGTTTCGCTGACAAGCCTGCCCCAGTCGTCAAAAGTCAGTTCGTCAATCGGAACTTGGTTGTCGGCAACACGTGCGGCGATGGGAAAGGGTTGATCCAAGGGTAACCGCAAGGTTTCGTCAGCCAGCGCGTAATAGGTAGTCGCCATGGCAGGCGTGCGATTGGGCGGCGTGTATTCGGTAATCAGCGGTGCCGTATCGGCGACCGAGATCCGGGTGAGGCGATCATCGTCATCATAAGTGTAGACGGTGGTGACGCCGTTGACGGTTTCGTTGGTCAAGGTCCCGTCAAAGGCAATCGTGCGTGAAATGATGCCGCGTCCAGGTAAATTGACCCAGCTTGCAACACCGTATTGGTAGGCGTTAAAGAAGGTCGGTGCCTTTTGACCAAGCGGTTTGGCGGTGTGGGGAAGCCCCTTGTAAACGCCGCTCGGGTAATAGCTGTAGCTTTCAGTCAGGGTGCTGTTGTCGTTTTGCCAGCGCTCGACCTTGGTGGCGAAGGGCAGAAACACGTCTTCGTATTGGTAGGTGGTTCGCGCCAGCAGCGTTTCGCGTGAACCTTCAAACAGAACTTCCTCGTCACGGGTCAGCAAGGCCAGTGCATACTGATGCTGCGTTGTATTGCGTTCGGAAGGGAAATTTCCGACAAAACGATTGATGTAATCGAAGTAGCGGGTCAGCACCACGTCGCCGTTGCGGGCGCGACGACCGATTTTGACAGGTTGCAGAAAGGCGACGGTGAAATCCTGGGGTTCCCAGTTGCCGTTCTCGTACCATGAATAGTCGTAATCGGTGTCGATCCATTGGCCGTCAATTTGTTGGCCGTAGCGGCGCACGGCACTGACTGAAACGCTATCGCCGCCGGCGTGGCCGCCAAGGTTTAGCTCCCGGGTGTACAGCCAGGACTCGTTGAGGGTGGTCCCGCGATACGTCGTTTGTTTGGACCGTGGTCGCCCAACCAAGTAACCCGCCTCAAACGTTTTGAAATAGGTTTCAAAGATGGGCGGGTTGATGTAACTGGTGGTGCGGGAGAAGACGTTGCTTCCGTTGGTTTGGCGCACGGTCACGTCGACGCGGCCTTCACCCGAACCTTCTGTGCGTTCCTCGGCAACGGTCCATTGGCGATAATCGAATTGGTAGCGACCCGTTCCGTAGCGCAATTCAGCAATGCGGGTGAAATGACGGCTGCGCAGCTCTAGTTCCACACAATCGTCATCGCGAACGGCGCGACAGTTGCTGTCATCTGGTTGCAGGTAAAAGAACGATTCGGTGTCGTAATCGTATTCAACCGAACCACCCGTGGGTAACCTCATGGCGGTAATCAGCGGTCGTGGCAAACCGATATTTTCCGTTCTAAAGGTCGTTGTGTAACCTTCGGGGGTGGTCACGTCGGCAAGGACGGTGTGGTAACGACCACCGGCAAACACCTGGTTATAGCTGAAGCTTTTAAGGTGTTTGCTTTGGTTGCCGGCTTCGAGCGTCAGATGGTCCAAGGTGTTGCCAACGTAATGGAACACCATGCTGCGCCCGAAGGAATCGGTGATGCGGTCAAAACGGGCAAGATCGGGCAAGGTTCCGTCGGGATCGCTGCCGCCGACATAGGAAATCGTGAGGGTGCGCCCGTTGGGCGAGCGGATTTCGGTTGGGTGAAAGGTAACGGCTGTCGCGTTGTTCGCATGCGTGACCAAGCGGGTGGCGCGGTATTCGGTGCGCTGCCCGTTAGGATCAAGCAGGTAATAAGGTTGCCGGGAAAAACCCTGTAGCGAGGTCCCGTCACTGGTGCGTACCCGTGTGATCCGGCGCAATTGATCGTCAATGAAATGCACGTCCGCTTGGTTGGGCAAGCAATCAACCTCGCAGTTATCGGAAGCCCCACCATTGCTTGAATCGGCCTGAAAAACACCGTCACGACCAAAGGCGGTCACATTTCCGGCGGTATCGACAAACCGCACGCGCTCCCAGTCGGTTGAGCCAGGGGCGCCATAAATCGCGTTGCGGGCAATGATGTAGCCGAGGTGGAAATTCCAGCCTTCGCCCAGCACCGACGACAGGTTTGGCTCATTCATGGGACAAAGCCGAAACCCACTCTCATCGTTGCAGTACTTCTCTTGGTAGGACTTGTAAATGGGAGTTAGGCTCAAACCGGGCACACCAATCGGGTCCAGGGAGATGTTTAATTTGCCGGTGAACTCGTTGACGGTTGAGTAGGGTGCGGCAATGTTGAGGCCCAGCCCGTCCGAGTCCGACGACATGGGAATGGTGCCGTCGGCCGGGCCCAGGACAGCAGGATTTCGTATCTGTGGTTCATTATTTTCCTGAAACGCAGTGGCGTTACCTGTGAGGAGCGCAAAAAGCGTGAAGATTAGCATTGATTGAAGATAACTTAAGGGTGTTTTTTTTGCTGGATCACTGTGTGATTTCATAACAAATACTCCTGAGTGCTTGTTAGTTCAAGAACAACAGAAGTCGATTAAATCGAAACGTTACCTTTGGACGAGTTAAGTAAGCCATCCTTTAGCGTTGTGCAGCATTCCAGTTAGCTGTACAAATCAAAGGGATCATTCGTTCAAAGGCTGCCTGGTATTGCTAGGTCGTCACAGAGGAGAAATCTTAAAAACCCATGGTTGTGTTGATTTTATTGGGTTTTTAGCTCTCTCATGCAAAGCTCTGCCTGACCTGCCTCACGGCTAACGTCGCTTCAATCGCCTTCACGAACTAAAGCGCAAAAAGAAGGCGTTTTCATTATAAGATTGACGCTCTTTGACGCCTCGGGCATTTTCTTAGATGACCCTAAGTGAAAGCACATAAAGCGGCGTTGAAATGAAACTACATATTATTTAAAAAAAGCATGAGTGTGTATTATAAAAAACACAAGTGGTTGCTCCGTGATTTGTAGAACAAGCTAGCCGTGGATTACGGCTTAAACTGCTGTGGTGCGGGGCTGTTTTTCCTAGGCGGCGCGATAAGACGAAAAAAAGAAGGTCAGAAATAAAGTAAGTGGTTCCTTTTGGTCAGGTTATAATCGCTTTACCACAAACGTATAACACACCCATTGGGTGACCAAAAAAAACCACTT
>JAUIFE010000041.1 GCA_030429565.1 Holophagae bacterium
CCATCATGTGACGGTTATAAAGATGCGTGGTGCCGCCTTGGGGATAGTAATCGGCCGACTTGGTCGGTCCATCCCACAAGCCGTAAATATTGCGGCCGCCCAGGGCCACGCCACTTTGAGAGAAGTGGATCGATGATTTGCCACTGCTTCCGCGGTCGGTTATGAATAGGGCGCGCGTCCCCAGTAGGGCGGAATTCAATCGGTAATCAAGGGTGACGGTTTGGTCGTCTGCAAGCCGACTGTGCGTCTCAAGCGGTAAATCTTTGAAATAGCGCTCCTTTTGCCATTGGTAGCTTTGTTGGAAGCCGTCGACGGTTTCTTCGATGACACGACCCAGGTCGTCGTAAACAGTTGTCTGTTTGCGGAAACTGTCGCCGGTCAGCAGCCAGTCGTAGGTTCCGTGGTCCAGCGGCCGGCGAAGCCAGGTAAGGTCGCCGCTCAAAGGCGGGGTTCCGTTGGTGGCCCAGCTTTTGCTGAGACGATTGGCTTCGGTGACGGCAAAGGTCACCTGCTCGCTGGGACTGAGGTTGTCGCAAGCTGCTAACCCAAACGATTTGGTTTCGCCTTTATCGAATTCCCATGTCACGGTTTGCTCGCAGTAGGGCGAGTCGAGGCTGGTAACGGTGACGTTGTTGGCGGCGCCATAACCCCAAGCGCCCAGCGGGAACCGGCTGCCGTCGGCCATCTCGCGTTCGATTCGGGCCAGGCGTTTGAGGGGTAAATCGCCGGCTTTTACATCAAGCGCCGACCACTGATAGTGGGTGATGCGTTCGCCTGTGGGCGCCTCTACGGCGATTTCGCGGACTTCGCGCAGGTAGCCGTCTTGATCGTAGCTGTAACGCACGCGCGAACCGTCGCGTTTGATTTCACGGACCAAACGGCCGGCGCGATAGGCGCCGTAAAAACGTTCGCCCACGCGTTGCCTGTCGCCGTCGGCCGGTTCGTCGCCCACATACACGGGCAGGTCGACGCCCAACTCATTGTCCTTGCCACGACGTTCCAGCTCGTTGCCCCAAGGTAAATCGCGTCGCGATGTTTCGAAGACCCGTCCGTAGCGTGCTCCTGGCATGTTGCGCGCGGCCTGATAGCGCATCAGTGGGTAAACCAAACGGTCTTTTTCGGCGATTTTTTGCTCGGGATCGGCGACGCGGTCGCGTGGGTTCAGTTGCTCGAACAACTGATTGAATTGGGGGAAAGGTAAGCGGCTTTGCCAGGTGGAGCGCATGGTTTCGCGGTGGGTCAGTTGCCAGTGTTTGTTGCCGAGAATGGCCATGTGACTGAGCGGATCGTTGATGAACCGCGCCGATTTGGCGTCAGGTTTCAATTCGAACTCTTCGCGCCATAGTCCTGGCTGACCAACGATCCCGCGCTGCCGGCCCTTGAGTTCGGTGGTCGCGGTGTACCTTACGGGTAGGTCGGCGGGCGCGAACCAAGTGGAGAACCCGAGATGGACGGCGCCGCTGTCGCGCATGCCGATGCCGAAGGTACCGGCGTCAAAGGATTCATCTTGGCGGTAGTGACGCCCGGCGCCGGCGTACAAACGCGGGTCTTGGCCGCTGAAGGTTTCGTCAACGGCGCTCACCTCGGGTGTGCGACTGAGCAGGTCGAGGTCGCCGGCGTAGCGGTGCGGATCGGGGCTGGGCGGGGTGGCGAAGTCGACAACAAAGGGGAAGCGTTTGCGGAAGCGCATGCGGTTTTGGTAGGTCACAAGGACTTCGACTTCGAACGGCAGCAGGCCGCGATGCTTTAACTCGGTTTTTTGCGCTTCGTCCGCGGTTAACCACTGGCTCAGTTCACGGGTGTTGACGCTGATCATTTTGGCATGATTGCTTTGCCCAACTTTGTAGTTGCGCGACCAGTCGCGGTCAAGGCAACGCATGGTGAGTTCTAAACCTTCGCCGTCGAAGAGCTGGACCTGGAAGGTACCGACCTCGGTGGTGAATTGGCGTTCCAGATCACCGGCGGCACCGTCTTTGGGAACCGCGAGCTCGCGCGCATAAAGCACGGTGGTGGTTTGGTGTTGCCAGGGATCAACCGGTGGCTTGCCTTTGTCGTGGTCGGCTTGCCACAGGCTCATGTCGTAGCTGAGCCAACCCATCTGGCGCCGTTCGGCGGGCGCAATCGGCTGGCGCAACAGTTCCTCGCGGTCATTGGACCAATACAGGTAACCCTCGTGGAAAAACAGATCGGGTTGGCGCACGCCGCTTTGGTTAAGCGGGAAAACGGCGGCGAGGAAATCACTGTCGGCGGTGACTTCGAGACGGGTGGTGTTGGCGTTGGAGAGGGCGGCGTAGACGGCGGCGACATCCAAGACAACCATACTTGAGGAAGCGCCGGAGGCGGTCAAATCCTCGCGCAACATCAGTGCAATCCAGCCGCGATAGGGATCGGTGGCCAGCCCGGCAATGACACTGTCAAAAACCAAGGTGCCGCGCGGCAAACGCGCTTCGGCGGCTTCGCGGTCGGCCTGCTCCGGCGGGATTTCGTAGAGGTGCAGCAGCCCGTTGCGGGCGGCGCCGTTGGTGGCTTCGCTGTAAAGGGCGATGTCGCGAATTTTGAGTGTCTCGCCGTCGCGAACGGCGACCTGCTGCAGCACGGCGGTACGCAAGTTGGTCCCGCCCAAACGGGCCGGGCTTTCAGCGGGGACGGGCATGCCGGCTTCTTCGGGGTAGAGGGTGCGGGTTAGCAAACGCTGGTCGTACCAGGTGTCGGCAACGGGTAAAAAACTGTTGGTGCCGTGGGCGACGGTGCCGACGGCGGGGTAGGTTTTGGCGGCGGCGGTGAAGGCCAAAAACTCGCGATTTTCGCCGACATGGTGGAGCGGTGCCAAATCGTAAATACCGCGCGGGTACAGGTATTTGGCGCTGAGACCGGTTTGCGCGAAGGCTTGCTTGAGCTGATATGGCGGCAGGGTGCGCCGACCCAGGATGGCGCGCAGATCGGCGACCTTTTTCAGGAAGGTGCGCATGTCGCGCACCTCAATCTCGCCCAAGGGTAAACCGGTGGATTCGAAGCCGCTGTTGGCGGTGATTAAGAAGGGACCCTGGCTGATGATTTGATTGACGAGCCCCGGTGACGGCAAGCTAAATTCGCCGAATTCGGTGAAATCTGTGCCGTTGGTTTGCAATAGGATTAAGCGGTTGTCGTTGTGGCGGACATTCCAATAACCGAGGGCTATCAGGGTTCCGTCGGGCAAGGCTGTGACAGCTTTTTGATCGGGGCCCTCGAAGGCGCCCAACTCATCACCGCGCAAGGCGTTCAACGCGGTGGGGGTGATGACGGCGATTTTGGGGAGCATGCCGCTGGGCGCGGCCACCTCGCGGCGCGCGAGAACAAGCCAAGGGGCACCGCGACCGCCAGGTTTAACGACGTCGATGGTAAACCCGCCGCGCGAACTGCCGTCGGTTGGCCGTTGCCGCGCCTCAATGACCAAATTGCGGTATTGGGTGTAGGCACGGCCGTCGGAGGCGACTTGGTTTTCCATGGTTTGCGGCGCAATCGCCTGGGTGCGAAACACAACGCGGTAGCGGTTGCTTTCGATCCCGTCGGGTAAACGCTGCTGCAGGACGGTTTCACTGCGGTCGGTCAAACCCTGCACGATTAATTCGTAGGCCTTATCGAGTTTTAGTGCGATTTCAGGGCGCACAAACAGGTCGGTGACGTAGGTTTCGCCTTCAACGCGATCGCCGGCGACGGTTTCAAACAGCAAGGGAACGGTGTTGCCTTCAATCTCGCGCAAAGCAATGCTTTCGGCGTTAACGCCTTTCACGGGTTCGCTAAAGGCAATTTGAAGCAGGTCGGAAACACCCCAGTCGACGTCGTGGTTGGCGGGCAGCGAACCAATCACGGTCGGTGCGGCGTTGGGATCCTCCAGCGGCGGTTGTCCTTCGCTGATCAGCCACAGACGGCGTTCGACACTGCGTCCGCCTTCGATGGCAAAGCTAAACGACACGGTGAGGTCGACGAAGGGGCGGTTATCTGGAAATGACTGGTAAAGGTACTTGCCGGTAAAACCGCTGGGATCAGGTGCGACAATCACTTCATCTTGGTAGTCGGCGTTGAAGCGCAACTCGGTAAAACGGTTGTTGGTGGCATTGAGTTGCACGCGCACGGCGCGGTTCGGCGCTAAATTAAACTTGCCGAGTTTGTCGAGCCGTTTGGTTTCCTCGGGATTAACCTTCTCAATGAGGGTTTCGTCCTCATAGGTGAGGTCGACCACCTCGTATTTAACGGTCACGCTTTCCAGGTCACCGGCGGGCCCGTCATCGCGGGGCCAATTGAGGCGTGCGGCGGCACGCAGGATTTGCCAGCCGACAAGCGACGGTGCTTGACTGATCTGCTGAACGGGGCCGAAGGCGTTGCTGAGCGGATCGACGGCGTAGAGACTGGGGCGATCCAAGTTGAAACCGGATAGGTACTTAAAGAAGCCGGTGTGATCGGTAATACCTACGAATTGGTAGGTCAGCGTGCCGCCAATGGTGCGGGTATCGTAGATGGGGGCGGCTTGAATGGGGCGATAGCTTTTGGTGTTTAAGGCAAACACATCGGGTAGGAACCAAGTCGCGGGCTGGGCCCAAAACAATTGTTCGTCGCTTAATGCTTCCAGTCCGCTCACGGGAATGGGATCCTCACGCAGGCTGTAAGCATTGATTTCGTAGGTCTGAGGCGGATAGAGTTCGACGCTGAACCGCACATCTGAGGACATGCCGTAAACGTACAGATCGAGGGTTGCATCGGCGAGCACGCTGCGTTTACCGGTACCGTCAACTGAAACGATGCGTTGCGCATCTTCGAAACGCATGAGTGTATGGTCGCTAAGTTGGTCGGGTAGGCGCGGATCGGCGGGCGCTTGCACGCCGCGCGCGTACTGCATGAGGGCGGCGGCGTGGTTGGGATGTTGCGCGATGGTTTCGGCGAAGTCCTCGCTTTTCACCACGAGCCGGCCTCTTAGTTCGGGCAGGGGCAAACCATCGTCGACACTAATGCTGAGGCCGGTCAGGGTGGCAATGTTCTCGCTGTCGCGGCGATGGGGCACTTCGTTTTGGACGGGAACCAGAGCGGCGGCATCGCTGCTTTGGATGCGCAGTTCGCGGCCGACACCAGTGACGACGCGGTCGACCCACAGCGTGGTATGGGCGTCGACAATGAAGCGAAACGGTTGGCTGCCGAGCACCAAACGGTCATTGCCGCGCAGCACGGAGTCGAGTACACGTCGTTGGAATAGGCCTTTCGGCGTGGTGATTTCGACCTGAAAACGATCACCGACGCGGCCGTTGATAGAACGCTGCACGTCGCCGCCTGGCAATATCTCACTTTGGGATGCGGCATTGTCGAGGTTGAGCACGATCATTTGCGCGCGCGCCGGGTAGGCGGCGGCGGGCAGATGGAGGGTGAGCGCACCCGCGTCGTCGCTACTAAGATAAAGCTGCTCGAGGGCAAGCGGTGTTTCTTCACCAACAGCACGCGTGGTGAAGGCAAAGCTGTAGGGGGAGACCAAGGTTGCACCGGAGGCGGCACGGACGCCGGCGGCCACGGAAACAGTGTAACGGGTGCCGGGTGCGAGCCCGACCTCGGGATCGAGGCGGATGCCGGCGGTGGCGATGCGTTCAATCAAACGCACGGGCACAGCGCCCTCGGGGCCATTTAGGGAAAATAAGGGCGCGAGTTGGTCGGGATCCCATTCCAGCATCTCGCTGAAATCGAGGTCAACCTGTTGCCATATGGGCAGGCCGACAGCGCCGGCGTTGGGTTGGTGAGTAAGGATGGCAAGCGCGGCGGGTTGAAGTGCAACAGTTAGATCGTCAAGCCGGGTTTGTGTGATGCTGGGAAAGCTAAGGCTACCGGTTAACCCGTTGATGGTTTGGACGGCGTTGACCGTTTGCGGTTGGTCCCATTGTGGCATGGGTAGGCTGAAGCGGCCGTCGTCGGTGGTGTGGGCCCGCCATGGATGAGACGGTGTGGTGAGCAACACATTATTTTGGGGTACATCCTGATAGTGGGCTTGTCCACGCAGTACGGCAAAGGGCACGTCGACGGCGACGAGCGCATACCAACCATCTTCGGTGAAGGTCCAGTCGGCGTTGCGGTTGTGCCAGCGGCCGTCGCTGTAAGCGAGTTCGCCGACAAACAACCATTCGTTCTGGTCTTGGCGGCGCAAAACAAAAACGGCGTCGTGTGGGTCGTGGACGTAATCGAGCAGGGGACTGAAGCGGGTGGCGCCGCCGACATTCATTTGGAAGGCGGTCAAAAGTTCGGCGTCGTGAATGAGCGGTAAATCGGTAGGCGCGGTGCTGTAAATATCGAGGGGAAGCGGGGTGCCGGCGGCGGAAAAGTCGAGGCTGAGGCTGCCGAGGGTGACGACTTGCTCAAATCGGAAACCTGTTTGCGGCGCGGGACTTGCCAGGCCGGTGAAGTGAATTTTGGCCTGGCGCGTTACGGCGCGATCGATATCGCGGTGGGCGTGAACGGTTAGACGGCCGCGCAGCAACGTGTTCGGATCGAAAGGGTTGCGGAACAACTGCAGGTCGCGCATGTAATCGGGCAGGTTGACGTTGCCGCCGTGCAATTCGTGGCGCTCACGTCCGCGAATACGAGCCCAGGCGCCGGAAGGCGCATCGGTGGCGGCGGTAAGGCCGACCTCGGTTTTCGGGGTTTCGATTAGTGAAACGACACGCGGATCGATCGAGAGTCGGTTGAGCTGGACTTCACTAAGATGGATGTCGCGCGTGCGGCGCACGACGGCGCCCAGTTCGGGGACGGCAACCTCGGGTTCGACCACGGCGAGCACGTAGGCGCCGGCGCCGGCGTCGCTGACATCAACGGCGCGCAAGGCACCGGTGGTGGTCTGCAGCAGGCGCCAACCGTCGGCTTGTGCTTGGAAAAGGTAAAGCTCGGCGCCGTTGGGAATGGCAAAGGGGAAATTGGAAAAGGCGGCCTGCATGCGCCCGGCCCCGCTAACACCCGCGACCTCAAAGCAGACAAGTGGTACCCAGCCGAGCGGTAACAGGTGCGGCAAGGCTTGGCGGTCGAGCGCGGTGATTTGCGGTGAACCGGTGAACCCGGAAAGGCGCAGGTCGAGCTGATCGGTTTGGAATGGCAAAGCCTGCGATTGTGGCGGTCCACGCGGGGTTAGCCGAAAATCGCTGATGCGGCGGCCGGTACCTTGCGGCGCATCAATTTGACGGGTGAGCGTCACATAAGCGGGATCGTTGACGGTGAGGATGACAGGCGAACCTTGCACGGTGAAACGATAGGCGCCGTCGCTATCGGTCACGACGGTTTGGTTTTGCAGCGGCGTGGTTATCAGCAAGCTGATGCCGGCGAGCGGGCGGCTGTCTTGTTGGCCTACAACCAAACCGTAACCGTAAGCGGGAAAAGCGGCGGTCACGACGCGCTCGACCTCGGCGCGGTTACCGTAGCGGTCCTGGGCAACAATAGTAAAAAGCGACGAAGAACGGGTGCCGTCGACGAGGAAAGTGGTTTCGAATGGTTCGCCGTTGTCGGCGGCGTGCAGCACCGCCCCGTCACGGCTAATGGCCAAAGAAACGATTTCATCGGGGTTGGCGAAAGAAACGGTCAACTCGGCTTGCCCACCGGCGGCAACCACCTCGGGCAGCGCGATCACGGGCACCGGTGGTTGATCGCTAAAAGCAACGACAATGGGTACCTCACGACTGTTGCCTGCCCGATCCGAAACCATGTAAATAAACGTGTTATCGCCTGGCTGCAAGTTGAGATCGGCGTCGTTAAAGGTGCCGTTGAAAAGCGCGATTTCGGTTTGGTCGCGGGTCAGGGTTAGGTCGGCGTCGAGGTTGTCGGAGACACGACCGCGTATGGAAAGGGTCGGTGTATTGACGGCGCTGTCGCCGCTGGGACGCGTAAAGGTCAAAACAGGTGCACTGTTATCGCGAGTGACGGTCACACTGCGTTGAAGCAGGTCGTGTTGTGGATGCTCGGCGCGAAGAAAGAAACCGTTGGCACCGTCGCGCAAGGGCAGGGGCAGCGAAAAGGAACCGTCGTGACCAACGGTCACCGGCGCGCCGTTCACAACCAGTGTGGTATCGGCAGGCGTGAGTGTGCCGGCAAGCGTGACCGTGGCTTCCTGGGTAAAGTCGGGTAAAGGATCGAGCACCACCTGAGGCGGTTCGAAAGCAAACAGAGGCACAAGACCGACAAGGGCCAAACACAACAAGGACCGTTTCATAACCAACACCACATAAATAAAAAAGTAAATCACCCAAGCACACTAGGTAAAGGTCGACATTTGCTAGGAAAAGATTGAATTTCGAACTGAGCGACAAGGAAAAACAAGCGGTGCCGACGGATTCCGTGTCATGCACGGATGATTACAACTACTCGCGCGAGTTCATGGATAATCCGTCGAGAAAAATGAAACTTATTTTGGTTTTTTTTTCTGAACGACACAACCCGAACGGGTTAGCTTTTTGAGATGGTGTCGAAGACAAGCCTCGCTTTGCGGCCAAGGCTGGATCCAGAGCGAACCGAACCCGGTTAAGTGGTGCATCGGCGGACTCTCGCTATTACGTCGATACCTTATTGCGCCGCTCCCGCCTTCGACCGAAACACCGGCCGATGGCGGCCTAGCGAGCGTGGTATTCTGTCGCGATGAGAGAACCGCACCACGAACCACCGCCTGGTCGCTTCGCCGAGAGTTTTCGGTTTGGATTCCTGTTTGGCCTGGCTTTTCACATGACGCCTTTTTTGATTTTTTGGCTGTGGCCCAAGGTTTGGCTCGTGTTGCAGCCGGCGGTGCTGTGCAGTGGCGGCATGTTTTGCGTGATTATGAAGCTCAGCCAAGCCCATCGCGTGGCGGCAGGGGCGACGGCTTCGTTTTTGTTGTGTTTGGTGCTTTATTTGTTGGTGGCGGCGGCGATCTGGTTTGGCGCGGCGTGACGGCCTAGGCCTGCTTTTTTGGCGGACCCCAAACAAAAAAGACCCGGCCGCGCGAGGCGACCGGGTTGCCGAGGTGGGAGCGGTTGGAAGGAAAGGGTTAAGCGGCGCGATCCACTTCTTTCAAATACTGTTCGGTGCGTGCTTCGTTGAGGCGATTCACCAATTTGCGCGCTTCGAATTCGTCGCGCATGGTTTTGGACAACATAATCGAGGTGGTGACGGTCATTAAGGAACCCATGGCCAGGTAACCTTTGATCCATACCGTGACCGGCAGGAACACGATGGCGACCGCCATGGCAACGACCGACAAAACAAATGCGGCTTTAACAAAAAACATCCAGCCTTGTGAGTTTTGGTTGTAAATAGAGGGGTCTTGGTGATTCATCATGGTACTTCTCCTGTTCGATCGCATGCCGCGCGGTGTTTTGGGCGCGGCCAAGGTATGGGTCATGGGGTAAATTTTGGTGGGACCCTGGGTTGCTATATTGCCGGGCGGCGGGCTGGGAATCCTGTTGCTTAACGTTCGATGGTCAGTTGTTCCAGACGCAGCATCTCGGCTTCGACTTTTTGGTCTTTGACAAAGCTGTCGAGCACTTGGGTTTCATTGCCACAGGGGACGGGGTCGTCGCAAACCATCGCTTCGGCCAGGCCGATGCGTTCTTCCATGCGTTCCATAATGGTGTCGGCAGACTCGTCAAAAGCAAGGTCGCCGACTTGGTTGGCTTGGGCGGTTTGTACGAACATGGCGCGTTGGCGCAGCAGCATGCGGCGTTCGCGCAGTTGCACCAGTTGTTGTTCCATTTGGCGGCATTGGTTTTGTTGGCGTTCCAGCGTTTGCGCGGCGCGTTCGTGTTGGCCGTTGAGATCGGCTAAGCGTTTTTCGGCTTCTTGTTTGCGGATAATCGCTTGGCGCGCGGCATCTTTTTGGTTTTGTTTGAGCGCGGCCACCGCGACCTGCTCCATGTCGTTGATGGTTTTTTGTTCTTTATTGATTTGACCGTCAAGGCGACGCACCCAAAAACCGGCTTGTTTGACGGCGATGCGTGCTTGGGTCATGGCTTGACCCTTTTCGCGCACCACCTGATCGAGCATTTGGATGGGGTCTTCGATGCGGTCAACGGCGGCGTGGGCTTTTGCTGTCGTAGCGCGTTGCATTCTTTGCCATAAGAGCTTCATGGGGTACCTCCCGTTCCTTCGATGTTTGGAAGATACGCCGAACCTGGTTCGATGTCATTTGGGAGGCGAAAAGTATCAAAATAGTGTACTCTTGGCGCAAAGATACGCGGCAAACCGGCGCTCAACCACGATTCAGAGGTGTTTCGCCTCTGAACTGGGTGAGCAAACGGCGGAAATTTTAGGCTTTGCGGCGAGGGGAGAGGGGATGTCGGAGACGGTTGCCTTGGTTGATGCGCTCAAACGCGTGTTGCGCTCGCAGAAAATCACCTATGCCGATTTGGCCAAACAACTCGACTTAAGTGAGTCGAGTGTGAAGCGCTGTTTTGCCCAGCACCAGTTCACCCTGGATCGCTTCGAGCAAATTTGTCAGGTCGCCGGTGTGCAGATGGCGGAACTGGCGGCTCAGGCTGCCGGTGGTCGCGAGGCGATTACCCAGTTGACGGAAGAACAGGAAGAAGAACTGGTCCGCGACGAAAAGCTACTGCTGACGACGATGTTGGTGTTAAACCACTGGACGGTGGCAGAAATTAGCGACTACTACTTAATAGAGGAAAACGAATTGCTGCGGCGTTTGCTGAAGCTGGATCAATTAAAGATGATCGAGTTGTTGCCAGGGAACCGCATTCGCGCCAAGGTGGGTCGCCACTTTTCGTGGCGTGCCGATGGACCGGTGCAGCAATACTTTGCGCGCCATATGCGTGACGACTTCATGGACAACGATTTCAGTGACGCGTTGGCTCACAAGCGGTTTATGGGCGCGTTGTTGTCGGGGCAGAGTTTGGTGGTGATGCGACGGGCGATCGATCAACTCGTTGTTAAGCTGGATGAACTGATTCAGGCCGACACGGTCTTGCCGCTTGAGGAGAAATACGGCGTGGCGGCAATGTTTGCGATTCGCCCTTGGGAAGTGCCGGCCTTTCGCGCCATGCGACGCCACCCGGAACGACACTACGAATGTGATTGAGACGGCGGCTTAGCCGCGTTAGGTGCCGCCTCAGTTAGCTCGCGAGCCAAAGCTGCAGCGATACGCCGGACGGTGGCTTCACCGCCGCGTGTTTCATACGAGATCGCGTTAATGCCCCAGCCATCGTGGAACAGGTTGATTTTTTGATCCTCGATTTGAAAGACGCAGACTCGTTGATCGAGACCGGCTCCGTTGGCGATCACGGTGGCGTTAAATTTCGTCTGAATGAAGGTCATCAACCAGTCGAAATCCTCCCAACTCGGTCGGGCGTTAACCTCGACTTCGAGGCGGCCGTTCGATAAGGTTACCTCATTAACCACGGGGTAAGCAGTCAAGGCGCGGTCGTGGCGCGGTAATAGGCGGCCATTAAATCGCATAAATCCTGTTCCTGCACGTTGCGATGCCTTGATGAGGTAGGTTTTGGTGAAGGTTTGTCGTAAAGCCTTGTGGCCTTTGCGCCTGAAGAACGACATTCCTTGAGGATATGTTCGATAATGTTGTGGAACACCTGGAAATCAGAGCCGTCGTCAAAAAAGGTGGCGTGGGTCGCCAAGAAGGTCGTGCCTTGTGCCGACCCCGCCGTCGAACCTGTGCAGGCCCGCTTCTGCAGAGACGTGCAGCCTGAGGCTTAATTGCCGCGCGGGCTTTCAATAACGATGCCGCCGTTGCCGTCATTGCCGCGATCATGGCGCGTCGGCCGTTCCGGCAGGGTGATTTCCGGGGCTTGAACCACGCGGCGCGTGGTGGCGTCCTCGTCAATTAAAACGCGACCGTGAATGAACAGTGGATCGCGGCTGAAAAACACCGAGCCACGTTCAATGTGCAAGTCGTTGAGGCGCATTTTGGCGCTAATCAGGCTGCCCACCGGAATAACCGGCAAATTGGCTTCAACCTGAATGCGGTCGTATTGGCTGTCAATAATGCGGTATTCCAGCGTGTGTTTGGGGGTTTCGATCACCAAATACAAACCGGCAAGGCCGGGCGGCAGTTTTTTGACCACCAGGGTGTTGTCTAAATCGTCGTCGGGCGCTTCGGTGCGAAACTGTCCCAACGAGACCAGCGGGGTAAAGGCGTCACGGCTCGTGTTTTCGGTGCGGCCGATGGTGAGATCGCCGAATCGTTGCGACACGCTTTGTGTATAAATGGTGCCGCCGCTGGACAAACGTTCGATGGGGTTTTTTTGCGTGACGGTTTGGTCGTTGTCAAGCAGACGATCGTTGATGGTGGCGCCGTGGGCTTCCATCGTGCCGGTCCACGCGCCGGCATCGCTGTAGTAAACAGCGATGCGGCCGCCGCCTTGACCCTGTTGCGAGGCAAGACCGCGTGCAGAAGCGTCGATAAGGCCGCCACCCTTGAGAATTTGCGTGTTGATCCAAACGGCACCGTTGCTGGGTACCTGGTCGGCGTTGACGGCGGCGACAATCTTGCCGTCGATGATCAATTCGCGGCAATCGATTCGAATCGATTTACGCATGCCGCCGGCGACAAAAGGTTCGGCAAAACTGCCGTGGGTCGGGTTGGCGAAGACAATTTGGTCGCGGTCGACCAAGGCGCCTTGGCCGCCGAAACTGCCGGGAATCGAGGGGTCCTCGTAAGCTTCATTGCCCCATTGCAGGGGGAGTTGTTGGCGGCCACCTTCGACGACGCAGCCACTGCTAATCAGTAAACGATCGGTTTGAATATAATCGGCGGAAAGGGTGCTTTCACCGTAGAGTTCGATGGTGCGCGCTTTGAGTACGGGGGCTTGTGGCAGGGCCGGCGGTCGCGTTGGTTCGGCCGTACCTTGACCGTAAACCTTAAGGCGGGCATTGTGCAGGGCCAAATATTCAAGTGCCACATCGCCGCGAATGGTAAGCGAACGGTTTTCCAAAATAAGTTGGTGGGTGTCTTCCAGCGCATGGATGTCGGCGCTACCCCCCATTTGTTTGACACCGCCGGGAAAGGGAAGGGCGACGGCGGTCCGGTTATTCTGTGCCGCGACCAACAAGCAAGCGGCAATCATAAAACCCAGGGTCGTCCGCCACAAACGCGGACGGAAAAAAGCACGGTCGGCACTCGTGGAACCCAGAGCGTGCGACGATACAGCACGAACAGCAAGCAGCGAGGTCAAGGTCTTTCTCCTGAGCAAAAAAGCGGCGGTATCGAGTCATCAATTAATTAAAGTAGTTCATTATTAAGTGGCCGGAATCAAAAGATCAAGGTTGAGCCCGAAAATCGCGTCAACTGGAACCAAGTCCAAGAAGCCCTGAGGTGGCGATGATAAGCGGTTCGGGGAGCCGGAACACACGAAAACAAAAAGGCGGAGCGCTTGGCTCCGCCTCACAGTTGCATCTTACGGGTTTTTCGAAAAAAAGTTACGACATTCGCAACATTGCGCCGTAGCCGGCGCGAACACCAATGCCGGTACCGCCGGCTGGATTGACTTCGTCGCCTTTTTCGAAGATGGCGGCGGCGATGTCACAGTGGGCCCATTGGAAGTCGCCGGCAAAGCGCTCCAAGAACAGACCGGCGGTGATGGTGCCGCCCCAACGCACGCTGCTGATGTTGGAAATATCGGCAACTTGGCTCTTGAGTAATTCCTTGTACTCTTCCACCAAAGGCAGTTCCCAGAACGGTTCGCCGTATTCTTGACCGCCGTCGATGATGGCTTGCACCAACTCGGGGTGGTTGCCCATCACGGCACAGATCTTGGGACCGAGCGCGACCAAGCAGGCACCGGTCAGGGTGGCGAAGTCGATGACGTAATCGGGGTTGTAGTTTTTGGCATAGGTCAAAGCGTCGGCGAGAATCAGGCGACCCTCGGCGTCGGTGTTGTTAATTTCAATGGTGACCCCGGAAAGCGAGGTAACCACGTCGCTGGGGCGGGTCGCTTTGCCGCTGGGCATGTTTTCGACGGAGGGGACCAACCCGACCACGCGGTGCGGGAACTTGAGGTCGCGCAGCACGGACATAATACCGAAAACGGTGGCACCGCCGCCCATGTCGCCTTTCATTTCGGCCATGGCGTTGCTGGGTTTGAGCGAGAGCCCGCCGCTGTCGAAGGTGACCGCTTTGCCTACGAGGGCGAAGGTTTTGTCGGACCCGCCTTCGGGTTCGTATTCCATGATGATCAACTTGCCCGGCTCTTCGCTACCTTGGGAAACGGAAAGCAAGCTGCCCATGCCCATGTCGCGCATGGTGTCTTCTTCAAGCACGCTGAACACAAAGCCGCGATCTTCGGCCCACGCTTTGGCGGTGTCGGCCAGCTTGGTGGGATTCAACAAGTTAGCGGGCATTTGGTAAAGGTCGCGCGCGCGGTTGGTGCCGTCGCACAGGGCCTTGGTCTGGCGCACCAGCTCGGCGACGTCTTCGCTTGCATGGACGGTTACCTGGTCCAGCGTTTTAGGCAGCTTGTCCTTGTCGGATTTAAGTGCGGTGTACTGGTAGCTGCCGAGGAACAACCCTTCGAGCACGGCTTTGGCGGCGCTGCCTTCGAGCCCGTCCAGGCTGATAACCACTTCGGAAAAGCCTTTGCCGCGCAGACTCTTCCAGGCGGAAGCCGTGGCGCGGCGCAATTGATGGTCTTTTTCAATCTTTTCACCGACATTAAAGAAGAAGACGCGTTGGACGGCAAACCCAGTTGGGTTTAAGTGGTAATAAGTGCCGCCGAAACTTTTGCCGAACTCCTCGCTTTCCACCAGGGGTTTGAGGTGTTCGCCCAATTGGGCGGGGCCGTTGAGCAAGGTACCGTCTTTGGTGGCCAGCACCAGCAGGCAGCGGCCGGCGACGCCGGTTAGGTCTTCTTTTACTACATCAATATTCATGCGCGCTCCTTTGCGTTAAACGAAAACGCTTGCCGAACCTTGTCGGAACCAAACGCATCTTCGCTTCGAATCGAATAGGCCCATCATAGCCGAAGCGCCGGCTGTCCACAATGGTCGGGCGGCGCTCTTTTAAGGCCTTTTGTGCTATGGTTAAAGCGTTGAAAAAGTTAGGTTTATCTAGGTGTTCCGGTCGGCGGTACAGACAGCACCGACGGTCGTCATGGATCAAGGCTTCTTTTTGGGCAACGAGTGACGCCTTTGTGAATCTTTGGGTTCTCTGTTTTCTTGTGATTTTTTGTATATTTTCGCCGGGCAGTTGCCGATACGCTCTACATATCCACGATTTGTTTTTGCCGACGGGCGCCATCGGTTTGGTTGTTTGGCGGTGCCGATGAATTAATCGCGCCGGCGGGGAGCGCTCGCTTTGACGGGGCTAAGCCGGGGTGCGCACGCCGTTGGTGAGGCTTGTTTCAGCGCGTTATTTTCTTTGAACCGGAGGGTTCCATGCGACGACTCGCATTTTGCTTTTTTCTCATGAGTGGTTGGATTTGTGTGGCACAGCGGCCCGATCTCAATCCACTCGGTGCCGACCGGCGTGTGGACTACAACGATCTTTACCAGCGTTCCGAGCAGGCCGGCATTCCTTGGGACGACCGCAATCTCACCTTAACCCAGGAACGCCTAGCTCTGTTGCCCGCTGACGATTTGGAGGACAAACAGCAGGTACCCCTGTTCTACCGCGCGCTGTTGCGCGAACGTTTTCCCGACTTCTTGACGAGTGGTCCCTGTCAGTATCCGCGGTCCGCACCTGAGCAATTCCATTTTGAGTTCGGCAAGATCCAACGCAGTTTCGACAAAAACGGGGCACCGCTTGAAAAAGGCGGCGGCGACTTGGAACTCAACGGTGAGCGCAACATTTCGGGTGATGATTATGGTGCCGAATCGGCGATTGCGGTGAATCCGGTTAACACGCAGCAAATTGTGGTGGGATTAAACGGTCAATCTGGCCAATACCACTACTTCTCCACCGACGGTGGCACAACCTGGTCCCTGTCACAGGGCGCCGATCCTTTGCCGAGTTCCTGTTGCGACCCAACCGTCGGCTGGTCGCCCGACGGAACCTATGCTTACGCGGCGACGCTGGGCAACTTCAGCGTTCAAAGTGGTGTGTTCTTTTACCGCAGCGACGACGGCGGTGCTAGTTGGTCGCAGACGGCGGCGCTGTCGACAGGCAACGGCGAGGACAAAGAATACCTGCATGTGGATCACTACAACTGCGGCATTAACCCCCATTGTGGCAACATTTACGTTTCCTGGCATATCGCCAACACGATTCGTCTGGCCCGTTCAACCGACAACGGCGCCACCTTTCAAACCTTTGTGCAACCCGACGGTAATTCGGCCATTGGCAGCGATATTACCAGCGATCAAAACGGTCAGGTATTCCACGTATGGCCGAATTTCGGCACCCGGCAAATCATGTTCTCTGCCTCAACGGATGGCGGGCAAACCTTTGGTTCACGTCAAGTTATCGACGAGACCAATGCGTCCTTTACCTACTCGATTCCCTCGTTTGACGTGCGCTTGGCTTTTGTCCACGTCTCGGCCGTCACCGATCTCACCGGTAGCGCCTACCACAATCGCATGTACGTTTGCTGGAATGACAGCTCTTTGGCCGGCGGTGGCGGTGTGAGTGTGGTGAAGGTGGCGCGCTCAGACGACGGTGGCCAAAGCTGGCAATTCTCCGTGCCGCACGGTGACAGTGACGCCTTTGATACCGATCGCTTTAACCCGTGGATGGACGTCGACGACAATGGCTGGGTACACGTGGTTTATTACGATACCCGCAATGACAGCACGCGCCGCAACGCGGATATGTACCACAGCCTTTCTAAGGACGGCGGCGTGACCTGGGCGGCGGCGGTGCGCCTGACAAGTGTTAGTTCGGAGCGCATTGGCGACAGTTTTCAATGGGGCGATTACAACGGTCTCGCCATTGTTGACGGCCAGGTGCGTCCCATTTGGACCGATAATCGCCCCAACCAGGGCGTGCGTGGCTACACATTGGAAGCCCGTGTTTTGGGTGGCGAGGACCCCAACTTCACGCCGCAACTTTCCAACAGCGATCCGCAATCTCTGTGTGCCGGAATGACGACCGAGCCGGTGCAAGTATCAGCGGTGTTGACCGGTGGTTTTAATCAACCGATTACCTACAGCTTCGACCCCGAGTTGCCCGACGGCTTTACGGCAATTTTTTCGGAGAACCCGGTTGCGGCAGAAGCTGAGACCACGCTGACTTTAGAAACCAGCGACTTTACCGCGCCCGGTGATTACGCCTTGCGGTTGGTGGGTAGCAGTGCCGGTTTAGTACGCGACCTAACCTTTAACGTAACGATTGGCGCCGGAATTGGGCCGGTGCGCATTTTGTGGCGCGACGAGGCCAATTTCGATGAAGCCTTCGATTTTGACGGCAACAGCGTGATCGACGTGCTCGACCTGGTGAACGGGATAAACGCCTGTCGGGTAGCAGCGCCGAAATAACGACTTAACCGCTGCCAAACCCTTGTGGGTGCTGCTTGCCGTCATCGGCGATCAAGGTCCAGGGCGGTTTGGAATCAACAAAAAGGTGGTGGGCTACTTTGAGGTGGTCGCCACCGCTGGTGAGCAGGCCGACGGGAATAAAGGTGTGTGTGTCGTCGTTGGTACCAGGCAACGGCGAACCGCATTGGCGGCAAAAACAGGTCAGCCAATCGTGGCCGGGTTTGTGCCAGGTTTGGATGTGATCCTGACCGCGCGTCCAAGTAAAGGCCGCGTTGGCAACAACGACGACCGCGATGCCGCCGCTTCCAGTCGCGCGTCGACAAATCGAACAATGACAGATATAAACATCGCGCAAGGCACAAGTGACCGCGAAGGCGACCGCGCCGCAATTACATTCACCCTTTGCCATCGTGGCACTCCTTTGCATTTCTGAAGTGGCCTATTTTTGTAGCACGAGTTGTGTGGGTTTTGCGGTTCATTTGCCGCCTGTCGCGGCGAAGCTGTCACGGCAGACGGAAACCATAAACCGCGAAAAGGCCTGCACGCGGGCGTTGTGGCGCATGTCGCGATGGGCCAGCAGCCACAGGTTGCGGCTAGCTTGCGGGGCGGGGGCCAAACGCACCAGGTCGTCCTGTTCACGCAACCAAAAATCGGGAACCAGGGCGGCGGCGACGCCGCTTTTGGCGGCGCCAAGGTGCAAAAAAGGATCGTTGAAGCGTTGCCGTAGGGTGAAGGCGCCCAACTCAGCCGGCCACCAATAGGGTGTTTCCCGTTCATCGTCGTCGCCGCACAGCGGTTTGCATTCGGCTTGGTGCCAGGCTTCTGCCTGTGCCTGCTGAATGGCGATTGACCACGTGACGCGTGCCAAGCGCCGACCGTGCAGGACTTCGGGCGGCTGGTCGGTGAATCGCAAGGCGACATCGGCTTCACGTTGATTGAGGTTCAAGCGGCCAACGGCGGCGGTGATGTCCAGTTGAACGGCGGGTACTTGTTGCTGGAAGGCGGCGGCCCAGGTCGGCAGCAGCGTGGCGCACAGCAGGTAAGGCGCGGTCACTCGCAAGTTGCCGGCGGGTAACTCGTCTAGGCCGGCGATGCCGCGTTCGGCGGCCAGCATGTGTTGCTGCGCCTGCTCGGCTTGGCGGCGCAGGCGTTCACCGGCGTCGGTGGCGCGGACCTTGTTGCCGTAGCGTTCGATGAGTTTCACGCCGAGCTGTTGTTCGAGAATTTGCACGCGGCGCGCCACGGTGGTGTGGCTGACCTTGAGATGATGGCCGGCACCACTGTAGGAGCCTTGTTGCGCGGTTGCTAAAAAGTAGCGGACGTCTTCCCAGTTCATAGTCTGCATTTTTGCACAGAAAGTGTTCGGCTTTGGTTATTTTCTGTGTGTTTTTGTTGGGGTTTAATCGGGACATCGACACGACGACGATTGCTCGCCTGTCGACATTTAAATCACCAGGAGTATTCCATGACGTTGACACCAGAAATCACGACCCCGACCTCACACCACGCGCTCGAAGAAGTGGCGGCGGCATCGCGCCGTTGGATTGCGGCCTTTAACTTGGGCGATGTCGACACCTGTGTCGCCACCTATCTTGCCGATGCTGAAATGGTGGCGGACCCGATGGGTCGCTTCCAAGGCCATGCGGCGATCGACGGCTTTTGGCGTCCTTTCGTGGCGGGCGGTGCGGGCGCCTTGACCTATCACGAAGTTCAACTCAGCCAACAAAATGACGGTTCGGTGCTGCTGAGTGCGCGTTGGACGATGAATGTCGGCGCCGGCGTGATTTACAAGGAACGCTGGCAGAAAGACGAACAAGATGTGTGGCGTTTGGCGTTTGATCATTTTGAAGTGAAGGAACAATACTCCGCTTAGCGCTGCGGTCCTCGGCCGCAAAAAGCCCCGTTTCGAAACGGGGCAAACTTTTTTCGCGACGGTAACGACAGAACCTCTGTGCCGAAAGGGGAGGTCTACGTGAAACAGGTATGTTGGTTAGGGATGATGACTGCTTTATGCGCGACAGCATGGGCGGCGCCGACGGAATTTGTTGAGGAATCGTTTTTGGTTGAAACCGGGAAAGACGCGGTGGTGCTGGCCGGCACCTTGACCCTGCCAAAAGGGCAAGCGCCGGTGGCCACGGTCGTTTTTATTTCAGGTTCGGGCGGCCATGTACGCGACCAAGTGATTTCGGGAACACCGATGTTCGCGGTAATGGCCAAAACACTGGCGCGCCAAGGTGTTGCCAGCCTGCGCGTCGATGATCGCGGCGTCGGCGATTCGAGCGGGCCGACCGTGCAACAGAGCACGACCCGTGATCGCGCCGACGACATTCGCGCCTGCCTGCGCAAGTTACGTGGTCGGCAGGCCTTACAACAAGCACCGCTTGGGCTAATTGGTCACAGCGAAGGTGCAATCATTGCGCCAATCGTTGCCGCTGAAGAACCCGACCTCGCTTTTTTGGTGCTGCTCAGCGCGCCGACCCGCAAAGGTGCGACGGTGTTTATCGAGCAACAAATGGCGCAGACCAAAGCGGCCGGTACCCACAATCGCGAAGAGATGGACGTTTTGCAAAAGGCCCTGACCCACTTGGTCGAGACGGTGACTGCAGGCAAAGCCCAACCATCGGTGGAAGCGGCGGTGACCCAGCTTTTCAAGGCGTGGAAGGCGCCGGAGGATGCGTTTAAAGGCAATGACGTCGCCCATTTCGCGGCCGCCATGAGCACGCCCTGGCGCCGTTACTTTTTCGAATACGACCCGGCACCGGCCTTGCGCAAAATTGAACAACCGGTGATGGTGGTTTACGGTGCCGGTGATTTGCAAACGGCCTTCGCTACCCATGCCCCGATGATGTTGGCTGCGATTACTGCAGCACCGACCAATCAATTCGATTTGGTGTTGTTGGCGGACGAAGACCACTTTTTCCTGCGCGCTCCAGGCGAGCCGCCGGGCAAACACATTTACGGCAAAATGGTGCTTTCGAAAGAGTTACAGACACGGGTCGGTAACTGGATTCTCACTCGGGTTGGCAAGCAAACCCAGGGTTAATACCGCGCAGCCCAGGCGTTTTCCCTGGCCTGCTATGCCTATTATTAACAGCGCTTTGGTATTTTTAATGAAGAACGGAACGGTTTAATCGTTGCGGCGGGCGAGGACCAAGACGCCGGTGTGGCGGTGGGCGGCACCGTCGTAGGTGACCTCTTTTTCTTTCTGCTCGGCGCGTTCGATGGTTAAGCCGGTGGGCAGGTCGGCGACGACTTGCTCGAGTGGGGCGAAAATTTCGGCCGGGACTTGATCGTTGGGAGGTTCCACGTCGGTAATGCCGATGTACAGCAATCGGCCACCGACGGCTAAGGATGCGGCTGCGCGTTGCAACATCAATTTTCGTTGCTCGGCGGGTAGGTGGATGTAGCCGAAGAGCACCAAATCTAAGGGGTGCTTGGGTTCGTAGGCGAGTAGGTCACCGGTGGCAATATCCAGTCGCCATTGGTTTTGGCGGGCGCGTTCGGCGGCGGCGTTAAGTGCGGTGCTCGCATAATCGACGGCAGTTACCTGCCAGCCGCGTTCGGCCAACCACAACGCATTGGCGCCGTCGCCCGCGCCTAAATCGGCGGCGTGGCCAGGTGGAAAGGATGCGACGATGTCGGTGAAAAGTGGGTCGGGTGCGGCGATGGTCCCGTCGCTTTGTTGGTAAATCGATTCCCACATATCCTGCAGAAAAAGGGGTTGCTTGTTCATAGTGACGCCTCCGGTGCGTTTGATGGGTCGGTGTCAAAGACGCCGCGTGCAAATGTTCGCCAGGCCAAACGCGGCAGGTCGCGTGGTGCGACGGAGCCCTGGCGGTGACATTCCCAGGCGGCGGCGACCACGCCGTCGAAACTGTGATAAACCCAATCGACCGGCAGGTCGGCTGCGATTTCGCCGCGTGTTTGCAGCGTTTGGATTAGCGCTAGGATGCGGCGGTTTAAATCCGCGAAGGGACAGGTCTCGCGATCGTGGTCGTGGTGTTCAGCCAGGTCGTTGACAAGGATGTGGTAGCCGTTTTGGCGTGTGACGCAGGCTTCCAGTAACAGCCGCAATTGGTCATGGGCGTCGGCCCCGCTCGCAGCTAGGCTGTGCACGAGTTCAAGCGTTTGGGCGACAAGGTGCTGTTGCACGGCGACGAGCAGCAGTTCGCGGCTCTTGAAACAGCGATGCAAGGTCATGCGACTCACACCCGCCGCTTCAGCGATTTGGGCCAAAGTGGCTTGTGGTTTTTGGGCAAGACAGGTAACAGCGCTCAGCATAATGCGTTGACGGGTTGAAACCACGACATACCTCCTCGGCTGATACGCGAGAGTAACATCTGTTACACCGGTGTAACAAACAAAAAAATTTGGCGGCTGTTGTTGCAGCCATGCAGTGATTGGCCGCCTCAGCGGGGAAACGGTATTCAGTATGACGGTAAGGCAGGCGCGGACAAGTAACGACGGCCGGGTTTAAAACGGAAACGCGCCTAAAAAGCGGCGCCACCGCGTCGGCTGATAATCGGCAAACACTTGCTGCAGCGGTGCCCAGTCGGGGACCTCAGTGTTAACGTTGTTGGCGCTGACGGTGTAGCGGTCGTTGTCGCCGAAGGGTTCCCAGACGGCAAAGTCGATGCCGTAGTAAGTGAACGTCAGGCGGTCGTCCGGTTCGTGAAACCACGAACAAATAACCACGTCGGTCACCTGCGGCACGTGCCGCAAGAGCCTGGCAATGGTGCGGTGACTGATGTAAATGTTCTCGAACTCGAAGCCGGTGTAACGGCCGTCGTTGCTGTGGCAGTGAAAAATTTGCACCCAGGTCCCTCAAGTTGGGATGATTCGCTTGCACCCAACCATTGTATGAGGATTGGGAAGATCCTGCAAATAGGTTGCTTAGGCTTCTTTGGTCGAGGTTGCGATGGTTTGCAGGAAATCAACCAGGCTGAGGGCCATTGATTCGGCCGTGTCCGACGCGAACAGGCCGGCGTCGTACTCAAGGTCGAGGCCGAGGCGGCCGTCCTCTTGTTCGTAGGCATAAAGCGAGAGGTCGAACTTGGCGGTGGCGTGGCGCGGTGCGTCGTCCAAGGTGGCGAAACTGGGTTTGACCCAAATGTCGTCATCGTCGCTGTCGCGCGCTTCTTGGCCGTCACCGGACCTGGCGCCGAAACGGAGATCGCGGAAGTTTTGGAAGCTGTACATCACGTTGATGAGGTTGGCGCGTGCGCCGCGGCGGTCGCCGCCGAGCATGGACACAATCGATTCGTAGGGGAAATCCCCGTAACGCATGGCGGCGCCCATTTCGGTGGTGACGCGGTCGAGTAAGTCGTCATAGGTTAGGTCTTCCTGCAGCGACATGCGGATGAGCAGAATGTTGGTGAACAGCCCGACCATTTCCTGCAGTTCGGGCAGCTCGCGGTTGGCGTAACCAATGCCGATCAAAATGTCTTCACGTTGGGTGATGCGGTACATCAGGAAAAACCAAACGGCGAGCACGGTGTTGGCAAGGGTCGTGCCGCGTTTGGTGGCCAAACTCTTCAGCGCTTCGGTGATTTCAACGGGAAGCGTGCGGCTCTCGAGTCCACCGAGCGAGGGACGGTCGAAATCGCGCGCGTAATCGTAGGGGAGTGGCAGCGGGTCGGGTGCGTCACTGAGTCGTTGCCGCCAAAAACGCTGGGCGGCGCTCCAGTCGCGGCTGTCGAGGTAGTGGGCTAGATCGTGGAACTGCAAAACCTGGGGCGGGAGTGGATTGGGTTTATTGCCCGCAAGGGCTTGGTAGAGTCGCGACCACTCATCCAGTAAAACGGCTAAACCCCAGCCATCAATTAAGATATTGTGCATGGCCAAGTAAAAACGGGTGCTGTCGTCGCCTTCGCGGACAATCAGCAGGCGCCAAGCCAGACCTTTTTCCAGGTGGAAGGGGGTGTAGACGGTTTCCATGGCAAGTTTGGCGATTTCTCCCAGGTCGGCGGTGTAGCGCACGGTCAGGTATTCCTTGAGATTGCGGCGCACGTCCTCCAGATCGAGCAACCGGGCCAAGGCGGTGCCGTCCTCATCGTAAAACGCGGTGCGCATCACGTCGTGGCGATTGATTAAGGCGACCGTGGCGCGGCGGAATGAATCCCAATCCCAGCGGCCGTGCATGCGGAAACCCGCCGACATGTGCCAAGTCGTGTCGGTACCGCCGTGCAGCAGGTAAAGGAAGTAGAGGCGACGTTGCGTCGGTGTGAGCGGGTAGGTGTCACTTTGCGCGGCCGGTTCGATGGCGACGGCACCCGCGACGGGCGCATTTTCCAGCAGCGCCACCATGTCGGCGAAGATCGGCGTTTGGAAGACATCGCGAATGCTGATGTCGCGTTCCATTTCGGCGCGGATGCGGGCGGTTAAGACAGTGGCGCGCAAGCTGTGGCCGCCCAGCTCGAAGAAGTGGTCTTGGGCGTGCGGTTTGGGACAGTGCAACAGCGCGGACCATAGTTGCGCGAGCTGTTCGGCGGTTTCGCCGGCAAGGCTGTCGCCGCGATCTTCGCTGCCGATGTGGTGGCGTGGATCGGGTTCAGGTAAGCGGTTGATTTGGATTTTACCGCCGACGCCGAGCGGGAAACGGCGCACGGTGACGTAATAGGTGGGTACCATGTAGTGCGGCAGACGGTTGCGCAGCCAGTGGCGCAGTTCCGCCGGTGAGAGTGGCGCATAGGCGGGCAACCACTTGATGTAGGCGGCGAGGGTCGGTTCGCCGACCGTGTCATTGCGTTGGGTGACGACGGCTAGATCGACGGCTTGGTGTTTGCCAAGCATGGCGGCGATTTCACCGAGATCGACGCGAAACCCGCGAATTTTGAGGCGGCCGTCGAAGCGACCGATGATTTCCAGGCAGCCGTCGTTGCGCCAGCGGCCGAGGTCGCCGGTTCGGTAGAGGCGCAGGCCGTCACGGAAGGGGTGTGGCACCCAGGCCAGTGCGCTGGCGGCGGCATCGCGCCAGTAGCCGCGCGCCAAACCTTCGCCGCCGATACACACCTCGCCGATAACGCCGGCGGGCAGGATTTGACCGAGTTCATCGAGCACGAGCGTTTCGGTGTTTGCGATGGGACGACCAACCGGCACCACGTCCTCGCTCAGGTCGTCGGTGGTGACGGTGTGTAAATGCGAACAAACCGCCGTCTCGGTGGGGCCGTAGGCGTTGACCAGGGTGTGGTAGTGGCTGTAGTGGCGCAGGTCCTCAAGGATCGGCTGGTCGCCGCTCGAAGCAATCAGGCGCACGCTGGGCAAAGCCCGTTTTTCCAATGTATGCAGGAACGAAGGTGGCAAGGTGACCACGGTGACGGCTTTTTCTTCACAATACGCGGCGAAGTGGTCGGGCGCGAAAGCCTCGCGATCCATCAACACCAAACAGGCGCCGCTAAACAGGGCGGTGAAAACCTCGGACATGGCAACGTCGAACATGGGCGACGCAAATTGCAACACGCGATCGCCGTCGCTGATGCCGTAGTGTTCCATTTTGGCAAAGGTACTGTTGATAAAAGCGCGTTGTGCGACCATCACCGTTTTGGGTGCACCGCGTGAACCGGAGGTGGAAATCAAGTAGGCGAGGTTGGCTGCCATCGGCAGGGGACACTCGCCGCGATGGGCCGGTTCGCGGCCGTCTTCGTGTAACAGCGAAGGTGTGGTTAGTTTGATATCGCGTTCCTGCAGGGCGTCCTCGGGCCAGTCCTCGTGGTTGCCGAACAGCAAACGCACACCGGTTTCGTCGAGGATCTGCAAGCGCCGCAGCAATGGCAGTTCGGGATCGAGATAGTGGAATACGCCACCGGCGAGGGCGATGCCCAGCAAGCACTGCACCCATTCGCCTTGATAACGGTCGAGTGCGACGGTGACGGGTTGCTCCAAATCTATGTCGCGTTGCCACAGCGCATGGGCGATTTCGCCGGCGAGGTTGAGCAAGGTGGCGTAAGTGGTTTTTTCGTCGCCGACCAAAAGCGCGACATGATCGTGGAACTGCTGGGCACGCGCTTCAATCAAACGCGGCAAGGGTTGATGCAGCGGATAGTTGGCGACGCGACCCTGGGCGAAGCGGCGTTGAATGAGGTCGAGCCGTTCCGGTGGAATAAAAGAGAGATAGCCGACAGGCTCGTGTGTGGTGGCTAAGGCAGAGAGAGCTAACTGGCGGAACTGCGCTAGAAAATGAGTCATGCGATCACGGCTGTAGAGGTCTTTGCGCCAAGTTAATTCCAGGTCCAAGGTGCCGTCCAAGGCGTCGCGCATTTGCAAGGTGATGTCGAAGATGCAGGTCGGTTCGGCCTGGCGTGACGGCGTGAATTGCAGATCGGGACCAAAATCGAGCTCGTCGAGATCGTGGTTCTGCCAGGAGAACATCACGTCGAACAGCGGGTGGTGGGCCAGGTCGCGAGGCGGATCCAACTCGCGCACCAACTGGTCGAAAGGGTAGTCGCCGTATTCGAAGGCCTTGTCGCAGAGCTGGTGGACCCGTTTGAGCAGGTTCTTAAAGGAATCGGCCGGGTCGACGTGGATCGGCAAGGCCAAGGTATTGGCGAACAGGCCGAACATGTCGGCGGTTTCCTGGCGTTCGCGGCCGGAAACGACGGTGCCGACCACCCAATCGCGGGCCGAGCTCTGGCGGTAAAGCAAAATGGCGAACAACGTCAGCCAGGTCGTGTAACTGCTGGTGCCCTGTTGCGCCGCCAGTCGGCGCACCGCCGCGCCGAGTTCCTTATCGAAGTGGTCACTTAGTTTTTCGCCCGCATAGGTGCGAATACCACCACGCGGGCGGTCGGTGGGTAACAGGGTCAGCGGCGGCAGCGGATCAAAGCAATCGTGCCAGAACTCACGGGCGCGCTGTACCGTTTCGCCGTTTTCCTCAAAGCGTGTGCGCTGCCAGGCCGCCCAGTCGCCGTAATGCAGGCGCGCGGTGTCGGGCGCCGCAACCTTGTTTTGCTGCATCAACGCATTGAGGCGCCGCGTAAACAAGGCTACCGACCAGCCGTCGGCAATAATGTGGTGCATGGTGATCGAAAATAGGAAGTAGTCATCGCTGAGTTGAACCAACAACCAACGCAAGGGGCGACCGGCGCCGAGGTCGAATGGTTCGCTAATCACTTGCTGTGAAAGCGCATAGGCTTTGGCGATGTGGGCTTCGTCCAGGCCGTCACCCGTGCTGTTTTGATTTTGATCGGGCTCGCGCAAATCTTCCATGGTGAAGTCAAAGGCGCGTTCAGCGGGAATGGGTCGTTGGTAAACCGAGCCGTCTTCTTCCTCGAAGGCGACGCGCAAAATGGGATGCTGCGATACAAGCGTTTGGCAGGCCTGACGCAGGCGCTCGGGGTCGAGCGTGCCCTCGACCCAAAAGGCGGCGCTGAGGTTGTAGGCGACCGAGGCGGTGGCAACCTTTTGCACAATGTACATGCGTTGTTGGGCGAAAGAGGCCGGATAACGCTCGCTGCCGCCGTGATCGAAACGAGGAATCGGCTCCCCACCTTTGTTTTTGCGGGCGCGTCGCAATTTTTCCTGATCGCGTAGGTGCTGGGCTAAATCGGCAATGGTTGGGTTCTCAAAGACGGCGCGGGCGTGCAAGGCCACGCCGTAGTGTTCCATTAACAGCGTTTTTAATTTGAGCGCCGACAACGAGTGACCGCCGAGCTCGAAAAAGTGATCGTAAATGCCGACTTCCTCGAGGTTGAGAATCAGGCAGAACAAATCGTAGAGCATTTGCTCAAAGCGGTCGCGTGGTGGGTCGAGGTCGTCGGGCCGGATGCCGCCGCGCTCCGGTTCCGGCAACTTGGCCTGGTCGACTTTGCCGTTGGCGGTGACCGGCAAGGCGTCGAGGAACACGAAGTGACTGGGCACCATATAAGAGATGAGGCGGTGTAACAGTTGGTGGCGCAACTCGTCGGCGGTGACCGGCGTTTTGGCGACGATGTAGGCGACCAAATGCTGGGCGGCGGCCACTTGGCGCACCATCACAAAGGCGTCCTGCACCGCTGGGTTGTCGCGCAACGCGTGCTTGACCTCGTCGCACTCGATGCGGAACCCGTGCAAGCTGACCTGGTTGTCGCGACGACCCATGAAGACAAGTTCGCCCTGCTCGTTCCAGAAACCGAGGTCGCCGGTTAGATAAAGCCGCTCCCCATGGGCAAAGGGATGCGGTACAAAACGTTCGGCGGTCCAGCGTGATGACAAATAGCCGCGCGCCAAACCCGGCCCGGCAATGGCGATTTCACCGGTGACCCCGATGGGCGCCGGCACGAAGCGCGCGTTAAGTACCCACAACTCGCAGTTGGCCAGCGGGTGACCGAGCGGGACACCGAACGGATAAGGGCGCTGCGGTTCGACGAAGTGGTTGGAGGCGCAAACAGAGGTTTCGGAGGGACCGTACGCATTGACGACCACCTTGTCGCGTGCGTAATAACGCAAGTCACCAGGATCCCCCGCTTCGCCGGCCGAAATAAGGAACTTCAATCCAGGCAAGTCTTTACGATCAAGCGTGCGCAAGTAGGCCGGCGGCATCAAGGCCCAGGTGATTTGGTTTTCGGCGATAAAGGCGAGGAAATGGTTTTGGTCGCGGTAGGTGTCGTAGTCGACGCAATACAGGGCGGCGCCGTGGAATAGCGCGATGAAGGTTTCGTACAGAGAGGCGTCGAAGCCGAGATCGGCCAGTTTAAGCAGGCGTTCGCGCGGCGAGATTTCGAAGGCGCGCCCTTGATCGAGGGCGGTGTTGATCAAACCGCGATGGGTACCGACCACGCCTTTGGGACGGCCGGTCGAGCCCGAGGTGAAAATAATGGTAGCGGCTTGGTCGAGGTCGATGTTGACGACCGGCGGCTTTTTGCGGGCGCGCGGCAGTTTGTTTTGAATGATGACCGGCATGTCGAGCGGTTCGTCGAGCCAGGCCAGCAGGTCTTGGTATAAATGTTCGGGGCCGAGCATCAGGGCCGCTTCGGCGTCGCGCAACATGGTTAGGGCGCGGTCACCTGGCACGGCTTGGCTGATCGGCATGTACACGGCACCGGCCTTGAGAATGCCGAGCATGAACACAATCGCCAACTCGTTGGGTTCCGCCAGCACCGCGACGACCACTTCGCGACCTTTTAACTCCGGCCGTTTCAGGAGTTTGTGGGCTAAGCCGTTGGCGTAAGCGTCCAGTTCGCCGTAGGTCATGCGGTGTTTGCGATTGACGATGGCGATTTCGTCGGCGTACTGCTTGGCGCGTTCACCAAATAAACTGACCGCGTCGACGTTGGGCAGCGTCAAACCGGCTACGTTTTGGAAGGATTCCAGTTGCTGCCATTCGGTGTGATGCAAGATGTTGATACTACCGATGCGTTGGTCGGGATTGCTGCACACCTGTTCGGCCAATTCCATGAAGTGGCGACCGCAGCGTTTAATGAACTTTTCTTCGAACAAGGCGGTGCGGTACTCGATATCCAGCAACAACTGGTGGCGGCTGAGGGTGAAGTTAAGGGTGAGATCGTAACGACTGCTGCCGCGTTTGAGGGGGAAGGGTTGCAGGGTCAACCCCTCGAGTTCGGGTAATTCCTCGACGCCGTCTTGTAGGACGAGGACAACGTCAAACAGCGGCGTGCGTGAAAGGTCCTTGCTGTCACCAACGGCCGCAAGTATTTCATCGAAGGGCAAATCGCCGTGCTCATAAAAGTCGGCGGCACCGGCGGCAATGCGCTGGACCAGTGCGCTGAACGGCAGGTTGTCGTTGAGGCGGGTGCGCAGCGGCAACATGTTGATAAAGAAGCCGATTTGCCTGGCAAGGTCGGCGTGATTGCGACCGGCGGCGGGGGTGCCGATGACGATGTCGTGGCTGCCCGTGTAGCGATGCAGCAAGGTTTTGAACAACGCCGCTAGCAACACAAACAGCGACACACCTTGTTGGGCGGCCAACTGCTCTAGGTGGGCACTCAGTGCTTGTCCGGGTGTGACCGAGTAGGTGGCGCCGGCGTCAGCTTTGACGGCGGGTCGCGGTCGGTAACTGGGCAGGTTGAGCGGCTCGGGTGCCGGCGTCCAGCGTTCGCGCCAAAAGTCGCGCCGCGTTTGCAGCCAGGCTTCCGTGCGGCGGCGCGTCTCATAGGCCACATAATCGCGATATTGCAGGCGCGGCGCTTTCAGTGGGTCGGGTAAGTCGTTGATCAGCGCGTGGTACAGCAACTGCAGTTCTTCAACCAGGAACCGCAGCGACAAGCCGTCGACGGCGATGTGATGGACGTTAATCAGAATCAGGAAATGCTCGTCGTCAAAGCGCACCAGGGTGGCGCGCACGACCGGACCGGTGGAGAGGTCAAAGGGCGTTTCCGCCTCGCGCTGTGCTACTTGATGCGCTTCCTCGGCGCGGGCCTCGCTGCTCAGGGCGCTGAGGTCCATGATGCGAATGCCGTCGGCCGAGGGTTCGTGCACGAATTGACGCAGCTCTTCGCCGACCATGGCGTAGGTGGTGCGCAGGATTTCGTGGCGCTCCAACAACGCCAACACGGCCTTGCGGAACAGACTGACGTAACAGTTGCCAAAGGCTTCGTAAAAGGCGGGAATATTGTACGCCACCGAATTGGGATCGGCTGATTGATGGAGCCACAGCCGCCATTGACCGTGGCTGACGGGATAGTGTGCGGCCAAGCTGGTCGGTGACAGGTGGGTCGTTTCGGCTTTACCGAGGTCGGGCACCAACGCGGCAATGCGACGAATGGTCGGCGCGTTGAACAGGTCGCGTAAGCGGAACCGAACATTGAGTTTGGCCTGAATCTCCTGCGCCAAACGCATGCCTTTCAGGCTGGTGCCGCCCATTTCGAAGAAAGGATCGTCAATACCAATCGGTGCCGTGCCCAACACGTCTTGCCACAGCTCTTGCAGGCGCCGTTCGATGTCGCTGGCCGGTTCCACCAGCGGCCGCACCTCGGGTCCGCGGCGCAGCACCGGTCGTGGCAAGGCGGCGCGGTCGAGTTTGCCGGAATTGGTTTTTGGCAAGGTTTCGAGCGGAAACAAGAAGGCCGGCACCATGTAAGCGGGCAGACGCGCGGCGATGTAACCGCGCAAGACCGACGCCGCCACCCGTGGTCGCGAGGCGTAATAGGCAAGGAGTTGGGTTTCGCCCTCGGGATCGCACCAATCAATCACCGCCACCTCGTGGACGGCGCTGTGGCTTTTAACGGCGCGACGAATCTCGTTGAATTCCACGCGGTAACCGCGAATTTTGACCTGTTCATCGGCGCGGCCGGTAAACTCGAGCAAGCCGTCTTCGGTCCAACGGCCGCGATCTCCGGTGCGGTACACCAAGCTGTCGGGTAGGTTTTCGCCGTCGGTAAAACGTTCGGCGGTGAGGTCGGGCAGGTTGACGTAACCCAGCCCGACGTTGGCGCCACCGATCCAAATTTCACCGTAACAGCCGATGGGCGCGACCTGGCCGAAATCGTCGATGACGTAGGCGCGCGTGTTGCTGATCGGCCGCCCGAGCGGGATGCGGTCGTCCACTTCCGATTCAAAATTCAGCGTAAAGTTGGTAACCACATGGGTTTCGCTCGGTCCGTATTGGTTGTGCAGGCGTGCTTCGGTGTAGTGTTCCAGGAAACGCCGAATGCCCCGGGTGAAGTAGGGTTGTTCGCCGGAGGTGATCACGTGGCGCAAGCTCGCCAGCTTGTCCAAGTCGGCCTGTTCGTGTAACAACAAGTTCAAAACCGAGTAGGGCATGGCCACCGACTCAATGCGGCGTTGCTCAATCAGGTTGGTGACCGCCGCCATATCGCCGCGCAACGCGGTCGGGATCATATGCAGCTCGCCGTGGGTGATTAAAGTAAACAGCATTTCCTGCAGCGAGACGTCAAAACCCAGCGGGGCGTATTGCAAGGTGCGCATTTCGCGCATGGTGCGGTGGTTGGCGCGTTGCCATTGCACCAGATTGTACAAACAGCGGTGAGTGCCCAACACGCCTTTTGGCGCACCGGTCGAACCCGACGTGTAAATAATGTAGGCCGGATCGCTTTGGTGACAGACAATGCCGGGATTGATTTTCGAGGTGGTGGGCACCCGTTCCAGTTCGTAAACCGGTGGTGCAAACGCCAGCTCCGGTAGGTTTTGCCCGCGCCCAACCAGGAGTCGGCGGCAGCCCGCGTCGGCGATGATGGTGGCGCGACGCGTGGCCGGGTTATCGGGATCAATCGGCAGGTAAACACCGCCGGCCTTGAGCACCGCCAGCAAGGCGACCACCGCCCAGGGATCGCGGTTGGCCAGCACGCCGACCACGTCGCCTGGTTTCAATCCCTGCTCTTCGCGCAGGAAGTGGGCCCACTGGTTAACCGTTTGATTGAGCTGGTGGTAAGACCATTGCTCTTCGCCAAAAACGATGGCGGTATCGCGGTGCATGCGTGAGGCGGCGGCCTCGAACAGTTCCACCACCGTTTCGGTTTGCGAGAAAACCTGTTGGTCGGGGCAGAATGTTGAAAATAATTGAATACGGTCCAGTTGCGTCAGCATATCCAGTTTGGTGACGGCGCGGCGCGGGTGCGCCAGGACGCTGCGGGTGAGTTCGACAATGTGGGCGATTAACCGGAACATGCCCGCGCTGGAGTAAATGTCGCTGTTGTATTCCAGGCGTACGTCGAGCGCTTCGCCGTCCTCGTGGAAGTCGAACATAATGTCGAACTTGGCGATGGTGTTGCGCATGGCAAACGGCGCTGTTTGCAGTTGCGGCGCTTCGGCCACGTCAAGCTCGTTGTTTTGCAGCACCACGTAGACGTCGAACAGCGGGTGACGGCCGGGATCACGGTCTGAATCCAGTTCCTCAACCAGCAAATCAAAGGGGTAATCCTGATTTTCATAGGCCTTGGTGGTGGTTTGCCGAACCGCGTTGAGCACCTGCTCGAAACTCATGCTCGGTTCAATTAAGTTTCGCAAAACCAGGTTGTTGACAAAAAAGCCGATAATGCCTTCTAAGTCGGCGTGGTTGCGATTGGCCACAGCCGAACCGACGCGAATGTCGGTTTGTCCGCTGTAACGCAATAGCAGAACTTTAATGAGCGCCACCAGGGTCATGTAAAGCGAGGCGCCGTGGCGCAGCCCCAAGGCGCGCAGGCCGTTAACCAGCGGTGGATCCAGTTGGAAGTTGTGGGTGGCGCCGTTGAAGGTCAGTTTATGGGGCCGTGGTCGCGCGGTGGGAATGCTGCAATCGGCGCGCGGTCCAGCCAATTGCGTTAGCCAATAGTTGCGCTGTTTCTGGGCCGACATGGTGCTGAGCTGTTGGTTTTGCCAATGGGCGAAGTCGCGGTACTGCACGCGCAGATCGGGCAAACGCGGCGCGCGTCCCTGCACCTGTGCGCCGTAGAAATAGTTCAATTCCTTGAGCCAAATGCCCATCGACCAACCATCGCTGATGATGTGGTGCATGGTCACCAGCAGCAGATGGCGTTGCGGCTCGAGCTTTAACAAGGTGATGCGCATCAGCGGTCCGGCACTGAGATCAAAGGGTTTATTGAATTCTTTTTGCGCGTAACCCTGCGCAACCAAATCGCCGTCCTCGAGGTCCATCAAGTGCACTTCGCCAAAGGGGAGCGGCCGCCCCGCGTGGACGAATTGACGCGGTTCTCCGTCAACCAGTGAGAAGGTGGTGCGCAGCGATTCGTGGCGCCGCATCATTGCCATAAAGGCCGCACGCAACGCCGATACATCGAGGTCGCCGAGCACTTGGGTATAAGCGGGAATGTTGTAAGCGACCGAACCCTCGTCGAGCTGGTGCGCCAGCCACAGGCGTTTTTGGGCGTGGGACAGCGGGTAATGGGGCGCGCTGGGAATCGGTTGGATGGGGATAAAGGCGGTGGGTTCCTGTTCGCGGATGTATTCGGCTTGGGCGGCGACGCTGGCCGCTTCAAACAACAGCCGAAGCGGTACTTTGACGCCCAGCACGCGGTGAATGGCGGCGGCCAGCCGGGTTGCGGTCAGACTGTGGCCGCCTTTATCGAAGAACACGTCGTGGACACCCAGCTTGGCTTCGGCCGGCAGGGCCAACACATGCCGCCACAGGTCGAGGAGTTTGGCTTCGAGGCGGTCGCGCGGTGGCACGTGTACGCCGGATTCGGGACTGCTCACACGGGGGTCGGGCAACTTGTCGCGGTCGACTTTATGGTTGGCTTTAAGCGGGAAGCGGTCGAGGAACACCAGGTAACGCGGCACCATGTAGTGCGGCAGGAATCCGGCGAGGTGTTCGCGCAGCGGTACCAGCGGCACCTCTTCACCGATTAAATAGGCGACCAGCTCCAGGTTGTGTCCGTCAAATGCGCGCGCGGTGACCACCGCACCCTCGATTTTTGGATGGCGCAGCAAGGCCTGTTCGACTTCGCCGCACTCAATGCGATAGCCGCGAATTTTGACCTGGTTGTCGCGCCGGCCCAGGAACACAATATCGCCCCCTGGCAGGCGCACGCCCAGATCACCGGTGTGGTACAAGCGCTCGCTGGCTTCCCACGGGTTGGGGCGGAAGGCCGCGGCGGTGAGATCGGCGCGGTTCAAATAACCCAGCGCCAAACCTTCGCCCGCGATGCAAATTTCGCCCGGTACGCCGATGGGGGCCAGGTCGCCGTCGCGTTCGAGCAGGTAAACGCGCACGTTGGGCATGGGTTTACCGATGGGAATACTGGGTTGGTTGCCGTCGAGTGTTTCGCCCAATTGGTACGTGGTGACCTCGACACAGGCTTCGGTGGGTCCGTAGGTGTTGGTCATGGTGACCTGTGCCGCACCCGCCCGCGTCCGCCAGGTGCGAATTAGGTCCGTTGCCACCAGTTCAGAACCGATGGTGATGTGTTTGAGCGCGCTCGCTTCATTGCCAAACCCGGCTTCCAGCAGGGCGTGGAAAAGCCCCGGCGTGACGTCGAACAGGTGAATTTCTTGGCTGGTGAGGTACGCGCTTAAAGAGGCGGCGTCGCGCCGTGTGCCCTCGTCGAGCACGTGTAACGTGTGGCACAACAGCAGCGAACCAAAAACCTGTTGAATCGAGGCGTCGAACACAAAAGGCGCCACCAAGGCTTCGTGTAATTGTTGACGATGCTGTCCGTAAAGAACGGTTTCAAGGCCGAAAACAAGGTTCATCACCGAGCGGTGAGCAACCACCACGCCCTTGGGTTTACCGGTGGATCCCGAGGTGTAAATTACGTAGGCGGGCCCTTGCGGCGGGATGCGCGGCGGCACCCTTCCGTCGTCGCCTTCGATGGTGCGCAAATCGACCACGGTGGCGCCGGTCGCGGCGAGTTCCTTGGGTAAAGGGGAACCGTCGGTGAGCACCAGGCGGCAGTCGGCATCCTGCAGCATGAAGGCGGCGCGCGACGGCGGCAGTTCAAGGTCGAGCGGAACAAAAGCGGCGCCGGCTTTGAGCACGCCTAATATACCAATGACCGTCCAATCGCTGCGGCGCGTGTAGACGCCGATAAAGGTACCGGGTTTGACCTTGTGGCGGTTGACCAGGCTGTTGCCGACACAGTTGGTCACAGCGTCCAGTTCGGCGTAGGTGTGGGTGCGGCCCGCGAAACACAGCGCAGCCCGTTGCGGATAAAGCGCGGCGCCCGCACTAAAGGCTTCGCCAAGCGTGTAATTGTTGTCGAAGGCAAATGCGGTTTGGTTGACGCCGAACAAGAGCCGGTTGCGTTCGGAGCTGGACAACATATCGAGCATACCGACTGAGCGGCTTGGTTCCTGCACCGCGATTTTGATCAAGCGCGTCAGGTGCCCCGCCATGTGTTGCATGCGTTCCGGCGCGAACAACTCGGCATTGTACTCGAGTGCGATGCCGATGCGGTCGCCTTCGTCGCTGAAGTAGAAGGTGAGGTCGAACTTGGCCTGTTGCTTTTCAATTTCGTGAGGCGCCGCAGTTAAACCCTTGAATTTGGGCGGGGTTACGCTGGTATCCTGGTTGACCAACAATACGTCGAACAGTGGTGAACGGGCCGGGTCGGGTTTGATGTTCAATTCCTCGATGAGGCGGTCGATGGGGTATTCACCGTGTTGCAGCGCCTCGCCCAGCCACTGGGAAAACGACTGTAACAACTTGAGAAAGGTGCCTTGCCCGTCGACGCGACAACGCAGCGGCACGGTGTTGAGAAACAGGCCGATTTGGCGCTCCAGGTCAATGTGGCGACGACCGGCGACGGTGACCCCGCAAATGAGATCGCTTTGACCGGAATAACGGTAAAGCAAAGCAAACACGGCCGAGCCGAGAATCGAAAAGACGGTTGTGCCCTGATTGCGCGAGAGCGCGTGCACCGCGCGGCTGGTGGCGCCATCGAGACGCATGCGGTGATCGGCGCCCTTATAACCGCGCAAAGCCGGTCGCGGCACGTCGGTCACCAGTTGCAACGGCGGCAGGTCGCCCTTGAGTCGTTCCAGCCAGTAGCCGCGTTGGGCGGCATAGACACCGCCGGCGACCTGGTTGCGTTGCCACAAGGTGTAATCGACGTATTGAACGGCCGGTGGTCTCGGCGTTTCCTCCACGCTGTCGAAGGCGTCGTAGGCGGTTTGCACGAAGTCCCACAGCACCGGCATCGACCAACCGTCGGCGGCGATGTGGTGCAAGGTCACCACCAGCAAGTGGCGAGCGACGGCGGTGCGCACCAACAGCACGCGAATGGGTACCTCGGTTTCCAAATTGAAGGGGATGTTGGCTTCGTTGACCGCCAACCGCAAGGCCGCTTTTTCGGCGTCGTTCTCCTCGCTGAGGTCCTCAAAGGCAAACGGCGATTCGACCTCGTCGTCGATGATCTGTTGCAGCTCTGCACCCTCCAGCACAAAGCGCGTGCGCAAAACTTGGTAGCTCTTGAAGAGGTCGTTAAAGGCTGCTTCCAGCGCCGGTCGATTGAGCACACCGTCCAGCCACCAACAGTCGGGAATGTTGTAGGCGGCTGAGTCACCCGCCAATTGGCGCGCCGTCCACAGCCGCATTTGGCTGTGCGATACCGGGTAACTTTTCTGTTTCGGCGCGCGTGGGATTGGGTGATAAAGGTCGGGCTCGCGTTGGCACAGGTGCACCGCCAGCTCGGCAATCGAGGCGTGTTTAAAGATGTCGCGCGTGGCCGGGCGCGTGTCCAGGCGGCGGTGAATGGCCGCCGCCAGACGGACCGCTTTGAGACTGTTGCCGCCGAGGTCGAAGAAATTGTCGTGACGGCCGACTTTCTCCAATCCGAGCACGTTGCGCCACAGATCGGCCAACAGTCGTTCCAGGCCGTCGTTCGGTGCCGAAAAACTCTGGCTCTGCGCCGGTGTTTCCATGTGGGGATCTGGCAAGGCATTGCGGTCGACTTTACCGTTGCGCGTTAACGGCAATATATCGAGTCTGATGAAAAAGGCGGGTTCCATGTAGGCCGGTAGTTTGTCCTTGAGTTGGCGGCGCAACTCAGCGACTTCCAAGCTTTTACCGACGACGTAGGCGGCCAGTTCCCACTGCCCATGGTTATCCACAAAGGGATGAACCACCACGGCCGACACACCTGGCAAACGGGACAACACCTGTTCGATTTCACCGCATTCAATGCGGTAACCGCGTATTTTGACCTGTTGATCGCGGCGCCCAATGAAGTGGAGGTCGCCGTCGTCGTCGCGACGCGCCAAATCGCCCGAGTGATAGATGCGTGCGCCTTCGATCAGCGGGTGTGGCCGGAAGGCTTGGGCCGTCTCGCGCGCGCGGTTGCTGTAGCCGTGTGCCAAGCCCGCACCCGCGATGCAGATTTCGCCCGCGAATCCCGGCGGTACCGGATTGCCGTCGCGGTCGAGCAGCAACACCGACATATGCGGCACGGCACGGCCGATGGGAGGGTGATGATCCTCGGGTGGGCCCGGTTTGAGCTGGTAATGGGTGGCGTTGACGCAGACTTCGCTGGGACCGTAGTAGTTGAAAACCGTGATCGCGGCGCTGTGGTTGCGCTCGCGCAGACGTTTTATTTGGGCCGCGCGCAGCACTTCACCGCCGAGCCGCATCGTCTCTAAACGCAAGGGTCGCAAGCCCAGGCCGGCGTCCAGCAAAACATCCAGATAGCTGGGCGTGGTGATTAATGTGTGAATGGTGCGGCTTTCGAGAAAATGCAACAACTGGTGCGCGTCGCGGCGGATTTCTTCCGCGATTGGTAGCCAGGTGTGGCCATAAACCAGCGTCGCCCAAATCTCGTCAATCGCCGCATCGAACATCATGCTACTGGTGCCCGCAATCGTTTGTTGCGATTGGTAGCGCAAGGCCAAGTCTTGTCGCGTCGCGTCCAGTTGGTGAATCAGCGCGTGGTGGTCAACCGTAATTGGTTTGGGTTGGCCGCTGGAGCCCGAGGTGAACACCACGTACGCGATCTGGTTAACGGGAACGCTGGGCATCTGCGGGGCAACGCTTTGACGCGTGTTGCGCAGGAGAGGTTCTATCGGAGACTGGGTCACGTGACCGGGTAAATTGGCAAAGCTCTCCTCCGCGTCGACATGGAGAAACGCGTCCATGCTAATCGCGGAAAAAGTACCGGCTAAGGTGTCGGCGGGCTGGTGCGGATCGAGCCACGCGAAAGCTGCGCCACGTGCGCTGATCGCCAAACTTGCCGCCAGAACGGCCGCGCAGCGGCGCGCTTCTACGGCGATGACGGCACCTGGCTGCACCTGCAACATAAAGGTTGGATGGCTCAAAAGGCGCATCACCATTAGACCCAGCTCTTCGTAACTGATGGCCTGTTCCTCTTCCTGGACGGCGATGCGGTCCGGGTAACGCAAGCAACAGGTTTCGAAGGCGCCAAACAGCGTTTGTTGTGGCAAGCCGGACGGGAAGGTACGCGGAATTAAGGCGTTCCGTTCCTCGGCGGTTAACAAGGGCACCTCGGCCAAGGCCGTTGCCGGTTGCTCCGCCCAGGCCCTCGCCAAGGTGGTGAAGCGCTGCAGCAAGGCGTCGATCGTGGTCGGTCGGAACAGATCGGTGTTGTACAGCGCTTCCAGTACCAGATCGTTTTCGCTGCGTTTAAAGTTGAAAGTAAGGTCGAATTTAGTAAGGTTCGGCGCGATGTCCAGCGCTTCTGTGTGCAGCTCACTGAGGTTGATATTGGTGTTGGTGGGTTCGCTTTGTTCCAGCGTCAGCAACACGTCAAACAGCGGATGGCGCGACGGATCGCGTCGCCCTTGGTGCGCTTCAACCATTAAATCGAACGGGTAATCGCCGTGGTCAAACGCGCTTGCAATGGTTTTGGCGGCGCCCGCGAGCAGGTCGACCAGCGATTCACGGCCGCGCACGCGGCTGCGCAACACGATGGTGTTCACCATGAAACCAACGATGTGCTGCAAATCGGGATGGGTACGCCCGGAGGAGGGCGTGCCGAGCAAAATGTCGTCTTGGCCGGTTAGGCGGTAGAAGAAGCCGCACGTCAAGGCGTACAGCACGGCGAAGCGGGTGGCGGCCAGGTCGCGTGCCAAGCGGTCGATTTGCGTGACCAACTCGGGATCCCACTTGAGGCGCATCACGTGACCGGCGGCGGTGCGGACCGGCGGCCGTTGGAAATCGATGGGGAGCAGCAAGGGTTCCGGCAAATCGGCGAGACGGTTGTTCCAGAAACGACGCGACACCTGCCACGAGCCCAACAGCGCGCGCCCGCGCTGCCACACCGCATAATCACGGTACTGTAGGCGCGGCGGCTGCAAGGCCACTTTGCCGCCCTGGTGGTAAGCGTTGTAGGCTTGGGAAAACTGCTCGAGCAACAGGTCGACCGAAACCGCGTCACCGGCGACGTGGTGTAAACACAGCGAAAGCAGGTAACGCTGGTTTTCCGTTTGAATCAGAATCAAACGAATCAGCGGGCCTTGGCTCAGGTCAAAGGGCGCCGCGCCGAAGCGTCGGGTGGCGCGAATCGCCGAGGCCGTCGGATCCGTTTTCTCACGGAAATCATAGTCTTTAATCAGCTCTTCCGGCATCGGGTTAATGCGTTGGCGCGGTTCGCCGTTGACCAAGTGAATGGTGGTGCGCAGGATGGCGTGGTACTGGAACAGGAGGCGGGTCGCCAGCTCAAGCGCGTCGCGGTCCAGGTTCCCTTCCAGCCAATAGGCGCCGCACATGTTGTAGGTGGCTTTGTTTTGTTCGATTTGTTGCAGCAACCACAGGCGTTCCTGACCGTGGGAGCAGGGGTAATCGCTTTGCTCCGCGCCGGCCTGAATCGGCGCCGGTCCTTGGTGGCCGGGTCGGCGCAGAATTTTGGCCAAACCGTTGACTGTCGGGTTCTCGAACAGGTCGCGGAAGCGCAGGTGCAGGCCTTCGGTGCGCAGTTCGTTAATCAGCCGTGCGCCACTGAGACTTTGCCCGCCCAGCGCGAAGAAGTTGTCGACAATACCCACTTCCGGCAGAGCCAGCACTTTGCTAAACAGGTAAACCAGCAGGCGCTCCAGGTCGTCGCGTGGACCGGAGCCGTCGGCGACACGCGCTTCGCTGGGCAAGGGCAGTGCGCGTTTGTTGATTTTGCCGCGATCCGTATATGGCAGCTTGCCGACCAGCGTGAAGTGGGTCGGAATCATATAGTGCGGCAAGGCACGGGTGAGTACGTCGCGCACGGCGTCGGTGTCGAGCGTGATGTCGTCGGCTTCCAGGTAAGCGGCCAGCTCCCATTCGCCGCGTGCGTTGCGCACCATTTTGACGGCGGCGTCGGAGATGTCTTTAATGCGTTTGAGGTGGTGTTCCACTTCGCCCGCTTCGACGCGGTAGCCGCGTACCTTCATTTGTTGATCGAGTCGTCCCATAAATGCGATGGTACCGTCCGGTAACCAACGCCCCAAATCGCCGGTGCGGTATAAACGGGTGCCGTTGCCGAAGGGGCTGGGCACAAAACGCTCGGCGGTGGCGGCGGGATCGCCCAGGTATCCGTGGGCCAGACCGGGACCGCCGATGAAAACTTCGCCGATAAAACCGGCCGGTGTCAGGCCGCCGCGTTGGTTGAGAATGAGCGTGTGAATGCCGCCGTCGGGTTTCCCGATAGGAACAAAGCCCTGTTTTTCAACTGCTTCGAGATCAATGGGGTGACGTGTAACCTCGACACAGGTTTCGGTGGGACCGTAGTAATTGACCAGGCGCAGATCGCTGCGGGCCGGATCGTCCAGCAGCAACTTGACTTCGTCCGCGCCAATCGCTTCGTTACCCGTTTCTACAAAGCCGCGCGGCAGGCGGCGGTGACGCATGGCGGGCAGGCTGTAGAGTTGGTGAATCAAACGCGGATTGAGGCCGATCCCGTCGATTTCGTGTTTTTCCAGGTACAGCATCAAACGGCGCGCGTCGGCGGCGGTTTCGCGTGGGCAGATGTAAAGCGTGTGGCCGTGCAGTAGCGCGCCGAATAGCGAGTGGTAGGCGGCGTCGAAATAAAACACGTCGATGACGGCTATCCGTTGCGGTTTATTGAGTTCACCAAAGTCGCGGGCTAAGAACTGGGTTGCCAGGTTGGCCGGCGCCCCGTGGGGCACCGCCACCGCCTTGGGCGCGCCGCTGGTGCCCGAGGTGAAGATGAGGTAGGCGATATCGTCGGCGCTCAACTGCGGCGGTGCTTCCTTGTAAACCTGAGCCAGGTTGTGGGCACCCGCCAAACTCGTGGGCTCTTCTTCGAAATACACGACTTCGACGCTGGATTGGCTCCCCAAACGGTCGCGGTTACGGCTATCCGTAAGCAGCAGGCGCGCTCCCGCCCGTTGCAGCAAGGCGTCGCGGCGCACGGCTGGATCGTCCGGGTTCATCGGCACAAAGGCTCCGCCCGCTTGCATGGTGGCGAAGGCGCCGATGACAAAGAAGGCGCTTTGATCGGCGAGGACGCCGACCACTTCACCGCGCTGCAGGCCGTGGCTGTTGCGCAGCCGGTAGGCCAAACGCAGAATGCTTTTTGCCAGTGCCGCGTAGGTCGTGGTGTGGCCGCCCGCGTGCAGTGCGGGTCGCTGCGGGTGTTCCTCGGCGCGCTGCAGGAACAAACGCGCCACGTTGGTGGCGGGTGGCAACACGGCTGCTTCCAGCTTCGACCATTGACGCGGTCGTTGGTCGCGATCGGCGACGGCTTCAATGATTTGGCGACCACTGTGTTGCGGGAAGGCCGCCGCTTGCTGCAGGATCGCGCAGAACCAGCGTGTCAATTCTTCGGCGGCAAAGTCGTCGATAAACTGCTTTTGGTATTCCAGCAGTACAACCAAATCGCGATCTTCGCGGTAGTTGCGAATGCTCAGGTGCAGGGGATGGGTTAACTGCAGCGGAATCAGTGCTTCATAATCGAGCTCAAGCGTGCCGTAATTGAAATCGAAACCCGGTGTTTCATAGCTAAACGAGGCTTCGTACAAGCGTGACAGACCTTGGCTCATGCCCCATTGGGCCAGGGTGGCAAACGGTTGGCCGTGATGGCGATAGACCTGATTGAGTTCGCGTTTAATCGCCATCGTATTTTTGTAGAAGGGTCGGTCCAGGTCGATTTTGGGTAACACCACCGTGTTGTCGGCAAAATGGCCGATGGTTGCTTTGCCACGGCGACCGGAGCGATTGAGCAGTGACACGCCGATCGCTGTTTGCGTGCGGTCGAACAGGTGGGCCAGGCACAGCGAATAGGCGTTGAGGAAAATCGGGAACAAGGCCGTTTGGTGTTGCGCCGCAAACCAGCGCAAATCGCGAATTAACTGACGCGGCAGCGTGCCCGTAAACAAACCCGCTTCCAGTTCGGGGTAGGTTTCGGCTTGGTTGACCTGCGCTTGCACGACCGGCTCCAGGGCCGGCGGTAATTCCGCCAAACGCGTGCGCCAAAATGCTTTGCTTTTTTCGAGACGGGTGGTCGAGACGCGCCGGCCCTGCTGCAAAAAGGCTAGTCGGCCGCTGTGGTCCAGTTCGCCGCCTTCGCAGAGTTTGGTGTAATCGGCGAACAGGCGTTCCACGAACATAAAGGCGCCGTAGCCGTCGATAATTAAATGATGGTACATGCACAGTAGGTGGTATTTGGTGTCGCTTTCGCGATACAGCCGGAAGCGGAACAGCGGCGCCTGGCTCAGGTCAAACGGTGTGCGGAAATAGCGTTCGCCCTCCTCTTGCCAGGATCGTTCCGGTTCGGTTTCCAGGTCGACCACTTCTAAGGCCACATCCAAATGGGGCACCGCTTCTTGGCGCGGTTCGCCGTCGACACCCGTTCGGAAACACAAGCGCAGCGCATCGTGACTGTTGATTTGGTGGCGCAGCGAGACTTCCAACAGTTCAACGTTGAGTTCACCCCGAATGTGGGCGAACCCGCCCAGGTTATAGAGAACGCTGTCGGGATAACGTTGCTGGTCGAACCAAACATTGGTTTGGGTCGGGGTCAGCGGGTAACCGGAGGAAGTGGACAATGGGCGGACCTCGGATCGGCAAGCGGTGAGCGGGTCCAACCGCGACCGCGACAAGCGGGACGAAGCATCGCACCGAGGCGAGTCCGGTGAAATAACGGCGCGGCGAACCAATTCGGTTGGCAAGGTGAGTACACAAACGAGTTTAAACCAAAACGCATAGGGAAGGGGGACGCAGTTTGCTTATCTGCGCCGGTTTAACTCGGCCTAGCCGGGGTGCCCACCTGGGCGTTTTCAATCCGCTTGTGTGAATCGAACTCTAACAAAACCGCTTAGCCGCTGCCAAGCGTTTTCGAGTTTAAGCGACAGCGGTCACGCATGTCTTGGCCGAAGGCCGCCTTTGTACGGCTAGGCAAACAGTTGCGGCCCCAGAATCGGCACGCCCAGCGTTGAAAATTTGGCGCGACCGTGGGCCTGGACTCGCGTTTCGCGCAAACGCGCTCGGTAGTCCGCATGGGTTTTGACGAACTTGGCCAAAACCGGCGCCAGACGCGTCTGGTTTACCACCGCAAAGTCAAAGGCGCCTTGCACTAAAAGTGATGTTCCGGCCGCGTTCATGGCAAACGCCATATCGAAATCCGGCGCGAATAAACTGTCGGTCAACAGACCGTGGTAACGGCTGCGTTGATTGTGGCTCGGTAAGGGTAAGTCGGCGGCCAGAATGATCACATCGCGGGCCGAATCCTCGCGCAGCCGAATCACCGTCGTTGGATCCCAGCTAATCGCGACCCCCAAATCGTCGGCGGTGATCTGGGCGGGGCCGGCACCGTCTTTTTGGGTGAATTCCTCTAACAATTGTTGCAAGCGGGGCGAAATACTCATAAAGGTGCTCCTTTCACGGCGCGATTAACAGCGGCGCCAGAAATCGCGCGGCAGAACGTTGTCGGTCAAATCGGATTTGGCGGGCGCGTGGTGGGGTTGGTCGAGATGGTTTAACCAAGCCTCGGCCAAATCGACGAAATCTGCCAGCCAGGTGCCAAAGCGTTCGGCGCACAGGGTCGCCAACGCGCGCTGGTCGCGCAAAACGACCGTGCCCGCGTCCGCATTGAGACACAGGGCTGCTGGAAAAACCGGTCGAGCCGGGCCGTCCCATGATCCGTCGCCGTTGGCTTGCAAGAGTTCCGCAAAGAAGGTGTCGTCGCACTGGGCGTTGAAGAAGCCGACGTCACAGAGCAAGACCACGTCGCCGCGCGCCGCACGTTCGCCCAAAAAAACCTCGATGCTGTCGTCAAAAATCAGCCGGGCCCGATTGTCGTCCGCCATAGGGATTTCGGCCAATCGGTTGTGGTGGGACCAGTTGTTGAGTAGTTGCCGCAAGCTGTCGGCAGGGGCGCTTGTCTGAAGATTCATGGAGCCTCGCTTGTGAACCTGTGCTGGATCTCTTCGCTGGAAAGCATCAGGCCGTTGGGCCCGATCTCTTGCTCCTAACACGGGTCGCTGGGCCGCGGAGATCGAAAAAACTTGACGATTTTTTCATATTTGTTCGTTCGTTTGGGCTGTTTTGGCACGTGTAACAGACGAACGACTATGTGGTCGATGTCGATTTTTCTCAAGTATGGCAGGGATCTTCGTCGTCACTTACGCGCAACGTTTTGGTTCTTCTATAAGAGGCACCAATTCACATTTCTGCGCGATTCAGCGAATTGAATGGGATGGTTACGTCTCTTTGAAGGTGGCATTATGGTTAAAGCATTAGATAGTTTTCGGGCAGTCAGACACGTCGGCGCGCAGCGCGTTGCCCTAGAGTCCGGGCGTTTGGAGGTTGGCACCACAACGGTCGGTCGTTTTTTGAACCGCACCGTTTCCGCCCGGTTGGGCGGGGCGATTGATACCTTGGCCTCGTTGATTTTTTCCCGGCCCACGGCCGAGGATGCACCGGTTAACCGGCAAACAGTCAACCGCTTCAAACAGGCTCTGCGCGAATCGTACGGCAATGCCCAGGCCGAGGGTTTGATTTTGGAATTTCGCCTCGACGAAGACCACGCCCTCGGCCGCGAGTTAACCGGTGACCGCATCAACGACATCATCAATGCCGCTGATGAGCGCCACACCGAAATTAACGATGCGCTTACCCGTCTTCGAAACTCGGAGATCATGCCGCGTGAAACCCTGGAAAAACTCATTGAACAGCACGGCGAAACCGCCGTGGGGTTGATTGCCAAATCGCCGCTCATCCAAGAACGCATGATGCAAAACAACCCGCTTTCTCAAACCGAAGTCGCGCAGTTATCGCGTGGCGTTCGCCAGTTACGTGAATTGGAATTGCAAAAAAACCCGATTCAAGTTTTGGAAATGGAAGCTGTAAGCATGGTCGCCGAATCGGTTGAGGTCTTTAACCCCTCCGAATCGGCGCGCATTTTGGTGTCCTTGGGTGAGTACTTGGCCGAACACCAGCACCTTGAGACCAATCCGTTTGCGCCTTTCGTTGATTTGGCTGAAGAAGGCCGACCGCTCAGCCCGCGTCAAAGTTTGGAAGAGCTGAGCGACATGATCGATGCGGTGGATAAACAACTTGAAAACAAAGCCTTGTCTCCGTTCGCTCGCGAAACCTTAACCTCCTTCCGCGCTGAAATGCAACGGGCCGCGCGCGAGCTTTTGGTGAGTGGCAAGGCCCAGGAAATTGTCGAGTCGCTGCCAGAGTTGCAAAAGCCGGGCGGCAAAAAAGCCACCAAACTAGAGGGCAGCTTGGGCGCCGGTATTGGTGTTTTTGGGCTGGAGGTCGGCAGTGCCGGCGTGAAAGTGACCCGCACCAAAGTCGACGAACGACGCTCGGATCACCGTGCCGAACGGTCGCGTACCGCGCACCTGGGTTTGTACACCAAATTGGGCATTCGCAGTTTGGCCGCCAAACTCAGCGGCAGTGTCGCCACCGCCAAAGGCACCGTTTATCCCGACCTCAAAAGCATGGCACGCTCCCTGGCCGAACGCATGTATCCCGAGCCCAAACCCGGCCCGCTCGACCACCGTGGTTTAACCGAACGCCTGCGCAACATGGGTGTCTTGGAACCCCAGCACCAAATCGACAGCCGCGGTGAGAAACGGCCCGCCGAGGTGAAGGTTCGTCGCCGCGGCGTGGCCGGTGAAATGGCCGCCGATCTGCTGTCGGCCGCGGTCAACTTCAAAGGCACCGCCATGCAGACCCGCTTCCAGCGGCGCATGTCCTTGTTGGACGCGCTCGAACGTTTTCCCGATCTGAAAAAAACTTGGGAAAAAACCGGTTTCCCGGTGGAGCTGAACGGCGTGGTTTTGTCCGGTGCGGACGGCCGGGAAGCCTTAACCGCCATCGAGGCACAAATTCAAAAATTAACGCCCAAACCCGGCCAAAAGATGTCGCGCGAAGACGCCGACGCCTTGCTCGCCATTCGCACCACGCTAATGGATGCCGTCGAGACGCTGGAAAAAGATTTTCGCCAGTACGAAGCGCTGGTGCGCCAGACGCCAAAACGCAAAAATCCCTTGCGCAAACGCACCGAACTCCAGAAGCAACGCAAAGCGATGGAGCAAGCACGCGGCGTCAAATCACCCGAACAATATTTGGCCAATACCATTCATACTTTTGCGCGGCTGTCGGACCTGATCAACGCCACCGAGGTTCAGGGAGCCTCGGCGCCGGTGCCCGCCAAAGAACTGGCCAAAAAGGGACCGACCTTGCAGGTGAGCCGCTTGAGTCCGGCCGACATCGCTGTTTTAGATGGGTTTGCGCGCGAATTGGCACAACCGCAAATGCCGCTCAGCAGTAACGCGATTTTGGCCGAAACCGTCGAGACTTCCGGTCGTGCCGCCACCTACGGCGCGAGCATCAGCGTGACCGTGCCCAGTACCGAAGGTTTGGTTGAGATTGTGGTTGGTGTGGAAGTACGCCGTGTTGTCGGCGATATCAACCCCGACAACGACGGCACTTACATCTCCGCCGATTTCGAAGTGCGGGGCGGCGTGACTGCCGCGCAAGTGTTGGCCGCGCTGAGTGGGCATCCCGAGTTAGCCGAGTTCACCGCCTCCTTGAACCAGAACCCCATGTTCGAAGGTGCGCCACTCGACGCCGGCGGCATTTTCACGCTAACCGCCGGCGAACCCACCGGGCTCGGTGCCAAATTCAGCGCCAATACGCGTTTTGCGTTGCAGTTTAAAAGCGGTGAAAACGGTACGTCGATGGAGTACTTCCGCGTTTTGGCCGGCGCCTCGGCCGAGGCGACCACCGGCACCATTTTGGTGCCCGTTCCCGGCGCGCCCGGCGTCAACCTCGGCGCCCAAGTCAGCGGCAGTGCGTCCGCCGAACGCACCTTGTACGAAGCACTGGGTACCGACTCGTTGTCCTATCTGGCCAAACGTTACAACGGCGCCCGCAACGCCGGCGAAAACGGCGACGCGTTTATTGGTGAGATGATGAAACAACACCCCAAGGCCATGAGTCGCATAATGGTCAAAGCGGGCACGCCTGGCAACAAACTCTACAAAGAAATCCAAGGCACCTTGGGCCGCATTAAAGACAGCGCTTTTTCGCGTGAGTTTAATGCCGCGATGGAACAGCTTTCCGCCGCATCCAAAGGCGGCAAAAAACCGCCGGCGGAGATCGTTAAGAAGGCCGAAACGATGTTCAAGCAACTGATGGATCGGCAGCACAAACTGCACCAAACAGACGCCGCCAAACGCCTAAAGTTGGTTAAAAAGTCCGGTGTTCCCTTTTTCCGGCGCACCACCAAGTTCGACGGGCAACGGCCGCGCAGCTTGAGTCGTGCCGGCATGGATTACACCGAATCCTTGGAGCGTCCCGGCACCACCGAACACCACGGCTTGCCCAATGTCACCGGCAACAACTGTTTCCTAAATGCCGCACTCAACTCGATTGCCGCTAATCCGGGTTTGGCGGCCATGTTTGATCCGGCCCAGTTCGATGCACAGATTGCCAACCGCTTACCGGCACGCGCCTTGGATGGCCGCCACGGCGATCCCGTTGCCGGTCTACGCGATCTGGGTCAGCGCATGCACGAAATGCTGACCGCCGTTCAGGAGGGGCGCCCGATCAGCGCCGACAGCATGTTGGAACTGCTCGGCCGTCTCGAGGGCTTGGGTCTGCTGTCGCACAGTGCGGGCAGTGAATCCTTGGGCGATACCGAACATGCGAGTCATGTGCGCATGACCGCGCAACACGACGCCACCGATTTGATGGTGCGCCTGGTTGGCCTGTTTGGCAATGACAACGGCAACCACTTGGTGCCCCTCGCCATGCCGGCGCGGGGCGGTAACTTGGGGACCATGGTGAACGGCGCCGGTGTCAACGGCACACCCGATAACCTGACCGTGAACCTCAATCGCGGCGTGTACGACGCGCAGACCGGCGGCGGCGTCAACCGTGCCGGTGTCGATGTGCCGCTGCAGATGACCGTTAACGGCGCCAATTACCGTCTGCGTTCGGTGGTCGTGCACCATGGCGAAAACCCGACGTCGGGTCACTACACCGCCATCACGCGCCAGGGCGATGAGTGGGCCTTGCGCAACGACCGTCACGTAACGCCGCTCGGTCGGAACTTGGACGAGGCCGCCATGGAAGCCGTCGGCCACGGTTCCGCTTTCGTCTACGAACGCGTCGACTAAAAAACCGGAATCGCAGTGCAGCGGGCCAGGGCGGGGGAGACCCGATCCTGGCCCGTTTTTTGTCTCAGACCTGGGTTGAGCGATTCTTGAGAAATGAAACTAGTTTCAGAAATGGCAAATGGCTCTTTTTGTTATAGGTTATGATTAGTTACCACACCAATTAAACCCTACCCAATGGGTGACAAAAAGAGCCATGTATGACAAGCATAAAGCCATCGCGAGTTCCCGCCAAGTTTAAAATTTCCCGTATCGAAACAACGACCGATTGCCTCGCTGATCGAGGTGCCCTCGCCTTGTTTATGCGTTATCTCGATCACACGGGTATCGTCGATGAGCCGGCTCAAGCCTTTAAAGGACATCAAGCCAATAAGAAGGGGCTTTCGGTCAATGAGCTCATTCGTCAAGTATTTGGTTTCTTTGTAGATGGGACCCATTCAAGACTTACTCATTTTGATCTGCTAAAGGACGACCTCGGCTATCAAGGTGTCATGGA
>JAUIFE010000011.1 GCA_030429565.1 Holophagae bacterium
GTTGTGAGGCGGCATCATCTTCGCTACGATGGCCGCTTTTTGTTCCTGTGTGTAATGTCCCAAGTTGCCTCCACTCCTGGAATTCTAGCTCATTCTGGTGCGACAACTATCCTGACACATAGGGCTATAGCTCCCTTGTCCTTTAGTTCCGATACGATCCGGCTCTTATCGCCCGGTAATACATTGGCGTGGATGTCAGTGATTCCAAGCCTGTCTGCAACTGCCCTGGCTGTCGTAGGATTGTCGCCGGTCAGCATGACCAGCTTCATGCCCGCCTTCTTCAAAGCTTGAATCGCTTCCGGGGTACTATCTTTGAGCGGGTCTTTTACCCCGAGAACGGCGGCAAGGCCTCCCCCCACAGCAAGAAACATCGCGGTTCCACCATCAGCGCGCATTGCTTCGGCCTCTGCTGCTAATTCCCGAATAGCCACGCCTGTAGTTTCCATCATGCGGGTGTTCCCGAGGATAATATGCTTCCCATCGACCTGACCTTGAACCCCCATACCCGGAATAGATTCAAAGGAAGTTGCCTTTGCCAGTGTAATGCCTTCGGCCTGAGCACCCCGCACAATGGCTTCTGCCAGCGGATGCTCGCTACTTGCCTCTAAGGAAGCGGCCAGAAATAACACATCTTGGCGACCAAACTCACGGTGGAGAATAATGTCAGTCAAGCTGGGTTTTCCCTCCGTCAAGGTTCCGGTTTTATCTACCACCAGCGTATCCACTTTTTCCAGGGTTTCCAAGGCCGACGCATTCTTGATCAGCACACCAAGCTTCGCCCCTCTGCCCACACCGACCATGATAGACATAGGGGTAGCCAACCCAAGGGCACACGGGCAAGCAATGATTAACACCGAGACAGCGGCAATCAGCCCATAACTGAACCCCTGAGAAGACGCAAGCACCAACCAAAGAACGAAGGCGATAGCCGCTACCAGCATCACAATAGGAACAAACCATCCTGAGACTTTATCGGCCACACGCTGGATAGGCGCTTGGCTGCGTTGCGCCTTAGCCACCATATCCACGATTTGTGAGAGCATGGTATCCTGTCCCACTTTTTCAGCCCGGATTATTAGTGATCCTTTCCCGTTGATGGTTCCCCCGATCACATCGGTGCCTTCTGATTTCTCTACCGGCATCGATTCCCCGGTCACCATCGATTCATCCACATGACTTGTCCCATCGATGACCTTGCCATCAACAGGGGTTTTTTCGCCAGGACGTACCCGTAGCACATCTCCAACCTGTATATCTTCAATTGATATTTCTACATCCGGTCGTCCCTCAACCACCCGGCGAGCCGTTTTGGGTGCAAGTCCCAAAAGCGCTTTAATGGCGCCTCCCGTCTTTTCACGGGCCTTCAATTCAAGCACCTGGCCAAGCAGCACTAATGTAACGATCACCGCAGCGGCCTCGAAATAAACCGGGACTAACCCGTTCACCTGGAATGCTTCTGGAAAAAGTCCGGGCCAAAACACTGCTGTCAGGCTATATAGATAAGCGACTCCTGTGCCCATAGCAATGAGGGTGAACATGTTTAGTGACCACCTTTGTACGGATTGCCACCCATGTACAAAAAAAGGCCAACCCGACCACAATACAACCGGAGTAGCGAGCCCCATTTGAATCAGGTTGGATGATCCGGCGTCCAAAAGATGCAATCCAAGTAAATGACCCCCCATTTCAAGAAGAAACACCGGTAGTGTCAACATAAGACCAATCCAAAACCGCCGACGGAAATCTATCAGTTCCGGGTTTTCGCCTTCTTCGCCGGTCATCGTCTCCGGCTCCAGCGCCATACCGCATTTAGGGCATGTACCTGGTCCGATTTGCCGAATTTCAGGATGCATCGGGCAGGTATAGGTAGTCGAAGTCGGGTCACCAACCGGTAACGCTTTTTTTTCTGCTAGATGGGTATGGTAGCAATCACTCATGTGGCCTCCTTGTCTTTCATGTTAAAGTCTCCTGTTGCTGGAAGGTCAACAAAAAGAAGGAGAACGAGAGATGATTGCCATAGGCCAAGCTGCAAAAGTTAGTGATTTACCGGTCAAAACCGTTCGGTATTATGATGAGATCGAATTGGTTAAGCCGTCTGGCCGTGCTGCTAATGGATATCGCTTATACGATGAAACCGACATTAGAAAACTTGTCTTTGTCCGGCATGCTAGAGTGTTCGGGTTTTCCCTTGCTACCTGCCGGGAACTGCTCGATTTGTATGAGAATCCCTCGCGTACCAGTAAAGAGGTCAAGGAAATCACCTCGCAGAGGTTAGAGGAAATTCGCCAAAAGATGAACGAGTTAAGACACTTATACAACGAATTATCGCATTTGAAAAATAACTGCCATGGAGATGCGCGTCCAAATTGCCCGATTATTGATTTTCTTGCCGAAACCAAAGAGTGCATAGCCCCTTGAACTATCTTGCTTCTGCGAGGTGCGGTTGAGCTGCCTATTGGTTGATATCCATTCCGGTCTAGGACTCGCTACAAGTCAACCAAATTCAATGTAAATCAAACGCCCTTTTGGTAAAACTTTTGTAAATGAACGTAATTTGATCTCAGGTAAGATCTGTGTATGACAGGATGCCAACAATCGCTCAAGCCATTGTAATAAATAGACCTACAGGCACAGTCCCAAACTACTGGACTTCGGCATCGCCGTGGTGGCCGATCAGGGCCAGTACCGCAAAGCGATGACACCCGAATATGCGGCGCCCGAGCAGCGTCGCGGTGCGCCGCCCGACCGGCGCAGCGATTTGTATGCGCTCGGTTTGGTACTTTTGCAGTTGATGGACGGCATGCGGCCCAGTGAGCGGCGTTACTGGCCGCAGGAAGCGGTCACAATGTTGGTCGAGCACGGACGAAGCGAGCTGGTAACAGGGGGCGCGGTGGAACCGGTGCCGGCCGCGTTGGGTCACTTGTTGCGTGGGTGTCTCGCCGAAAAACCAGAAGATCGTTACCAAGATGCAGGGCGTTTGGCGGCCGATCTCCAACGCCTGTGCCACGCGTTTTGGCCGGTTGATGAGGCGGTTTCCACACCGATGTCGTTTCGTTACGACTTATTGTTGTGGCACGAGCCGGCCGACGCGGAGGCGGTCCATCAACTGGCGGCGCGCCTGCGCGACGTCGGCCTGGCTGTGTGGCCCGAACCTGAGGACACGTCATTAGCGAGCGATCACCACGCGGCCGCGACAGCCGCGCTTGAGCAGGCACGCGGCTGTGCGGTTTGTTTGTCGGCGGTGCCCGATGGTGCGGTGCGCCTTTTTGACGAGGCGGTTTCAGTGCGTGATCACCTTGCTTTTCGCTGTGCCTTCGACGACTTTCAACTGCTGCCGCTGCTGTTGCCAGGCGCCGCTTATCCGACCACGCAGCGCGACTTGCCGGTATTCCTGCAGCATCGTGCCTGGATTGAACTGACCGGCGATGGCGACGATACGGTGCGCATCTACCAGGCCTTTTGCGCGGGTTTGGCGGCGTCACAACCCACGCCGCTTGAAACGGGTGTGTGTCCGTTTCGCGGTTTGGCCGCGTTTCGCGAGGAAGACGCCGACCATTTTTTTGGTCGTGAAGCTCTGTGTCGCCGCATCGAAGCGAGGCTTAAAACCCAGCCGTTTCTCGCGGTGGTAGGTCCCTCGGGCATTGGCAAATCGTCGGTGATCCAGGCGGGGGTTCTGCCACGTTTACGATGCGACGGCCACCCGATTGCGGTCATGACGCCAGGCGAGGATCCACTGCAGGAATTGGCCTTTGCGCTGAGCAGTCTGGGCGATGAGTCGCCGTTGATTCTGCTCGAGCGTCTACGTCGCTCACCGGATGCGTTGCGTTTCATTGCGCGTGAATTGATTGGGGGCGCGGCGGAAACCGACGCAGCGCCAAGGCGCGCCTTGGTCCTTGTCATTGATCAATTTGAAGAATTGTTCACGCTGACGCGGCTGAGAAACGCGCGCGCGGCGTTTGTGTCGCGCTTGTGTCACGCCGTTGCCGCTGCCGATACCGGGCTGACGATTGTGCTTTCCATGCGCTCCGATTTCTTAGGCAAATGCGCCGGCTATCCCGACCTGAACCGGCTGGTTTCCGAGCACTTCATTCAAGTCTCGGCAATGAATCGCAATGACTTAGCGACCACGATTGAACAACAGGCCCGCGCCGGCGGATTGCGCCTGGAGCCAGGATTGGCGCGTTTGATTTTGGACGACGTGGCCCACGCCGAGGTGGAGTTGCCACTGGTGGAACACGCCCTACTGGAGCTCTACGAACGTCGCCAAGCAGGCAGCTTAACCTTGGCGGCCTACACCGAAATCGGCGGCATTGAAGGCGCCCTGGCCGGTCGTGCCGAAAGCGAGTACGCCGCGTTAGACGGCCCAGCTCGCGAGATCCTGCGCAAAATGTTTACGCTTTGTCTGATTCACCCCGGTGAGGGTGCGCAAGACACGCGGCGCCGTACGCCGCGTCGCGAACTTTTGGCGTTGGCCCAGACACCGCAAACGGTGGAGCATATCCTCGAGCAATGGACCGGGAAACGCTTGTTGACCTGTTCCGATTCCGGCGGTTCCGGCGGCGAAATGGTGGACGTCGCCCACGAGGCGCTGATTCACAAATGGGCACGCATCGGTGATTGGATGGCCGAGGATCGCGAGGCCGCGCGCCAATTGCAGCGCATTCGCTTGGCGGCGACGGCGTGGCAGGAGGCCGGCCGCGACAGCGATCACTTGCTGCGCGGACGGCCGCTGCACCATGCCGAGTCGTTGCCGGAAAACTTTTTGGGCGAACTGGAGCGTGACTTTGTCGCGGCGGGGATCGCGGCCCGTGATGCGCTTGAGGCCGAACGTGAGGCCCGTCAGCGTGCCGAAGTTGCAGCAGCGCGTCGCCTAGGCCGTCGCAGAACCATTGGCGCGACCTTGTTTGTGGCGGCCGCTGTTTGTGTCGGGCTCATTTTCCTCGACCAGCGCCATCAAACGCAAACGCAGCGAAAGCTGGCGCAGGCCGAACAGGCCACCGCCGTGGCGGTTAAAGACTTCCTCATCGACATGTTCGATTACTCGGATCCAGACGCCAACCAAGGTGAAGTGATGGATGTATTTGACGCGTTGGATCACAGCGCACGCCGCATTGTCGCCAACGAGGACCTGCCGGCAACGGTGAAAGCCGAACTGCAAGCCGCGATGGGCACGATTTACATCAATTTAGGTCGCTATCAGGAAGCGCACGATGTGTTGGAAAATGCGGTGCAGCTTCATAATGATCAGACGTTTGCAAGTTTTGACCGCGCGATTGCTCATTCCTCGCTGGCCAATGTCGCCATTCAACGAAATCAATTTGAGGAAGCGGAGGCGTTGCTCAACAAGGCTTCTCAAATCCTTGAACAGGCGGGTGAAGCGGCGCCTGAGGCTTGGAATGTGGTTCACCGCGAATTCGGATGGTTGCGCCAACGTCAGGGTGACTGGGACGGTGCCAAGCATCACTATACCCAAGCAATGGTATTTGTTCTGGAACATTATGGCCCCGATTCCGATGAAGAGGCCGTTGCTTTGGAGGGGTTGGGGCTTGTGGCCCGGAAGCAAGGGGATTTCGAAACGGCTTTTACCCACTTTCAGAAGGCCTTGGCCATACATTTGCGGCTTTATGGCGATCAAAATCAAAAAGTTGCCAATGACCGGCAGCATGTGGGGTCGGTCCTGTGGGATATGGGGCGTTATGACGCGGCAAAAACGCAGCTACACGGGTGCCTGATGTTGCGCGAGAAACTCTTGCCGTCGGGCCACATTGGCCTTGGCGCCATTCACGGCGTATACGGCATGTTTTTGGCCGATAGCGGCGCTTACAAGGAGGCAGAGCAGCATATTGGCACGGCGGTGGCCATTGCCGGCGATCAATTGGGTGCTGTCCATTGGATTACAGGTTTCCACAAAAGTAATTTGGCCGAGGTCATTCGGTTACAAGCACGGCCGCAAGAGGCCCTGGTGTTGATAGAAGAAGCGCAGGCCGTCATAAAGGAAACCCTGCCGGCGGATCATGCTAAGTCGTATGTGGCCCAATCCATTCGCGGTGCTTGTCTGGCCGACTTGAATCGGGGCACCGAGGTTGAATCCTTGCTGCGCGAGTCCGCTGTAGTTCTCATTGAGAAAGACGGTTGGTCGAAGCGGTCGACCCGAAAAGCGGTGGGCCGGTTGGTTGATTTTTACCAAACCCGGCAGCGCCCGGAAGAGGCGACGCTGTGGCAGGCAAGGCTCGAACAACGCGAATAAACAACCCTGCGACGGCTTCATTCAAGAAGGTTGGCGACACACCAAACGAGGACATTTACCGATCTGATCGGCGGGCCCGGCGTGGCTTGTCGCCGGCTTGAATGTTTAAGGGGGGATAGGCACTGATCGGTCGCGGCTGGTTGGATGCAACGGGTTGGGATGGTTTTTTTGGGTGCGCTTGTGTCGCCACCTTCTGCGCCTGCGATTCGAGAATCCTCAGCAGCGCTGAGTGTTGTGTGGCGTTGCCTCAGATTTATTCATAAAACCCCTGGTGGCATGGTTCACGGCGGCATCTTTAGCGCCGCCGCGGGCACCGCGCGACCGAGCATCGCCATTTCCCCCGGCTTCAAACGGGGACAGGCACCAATTGAAATCGGCTTGTCTCGTTTGATGCCAAACGGGGATGCGGCCAAACGGGGACACCCACAAACTTGAGCAGACGACTTGCTACTGGAGGGGCCAAACGGGGACACCCACCAAATCGGCCAAACGGGGACACCCACAAACTTGAACAGACGACTTGCTACTGGAAAAACCGGCTTTTGTGTTCTGAGCATTCTTTACGACTTGGGTGTGCTGCCGAGTCACGGGCATTTTTTCTTCCAAAAGCGCTTGTGATCTGTGAAAGCACTTTTGGAAGAAAAAGGATAGGGGACCACGTTGCCGGCTTTGGGTTGGGCCTTCGCTAGCTTGATCAGCGGCTGTGTTGGTGCCCTTGGTTCGCTTTTGGGTGTGCCCTGCTCGGTGACAGGGTGAACTTGGCCCGGATACAGATGGGTTGTTTTGAGTGCTTGGATTTTGTGGGGTTATCCGTTTTTTAGGAACTAGGTGTTTGGGTTTAAACGGTTAAACCTGGCGGCTTGGATTTGGAATGGATCTTGATCTCTGGCAGGTAATGCTGCACTTGGTGGTTTTATTTTTGGCCTTGGTTCTTGCCGCCCGGTGACGGTGTCGCCGCGTTTTTGTGTTGCCGCCACATCACTCGTTGATGCTCTCCGTTTTATTTGGAGGTCGCGATCCTCATCCGCGATCTGTTCGGCGCAGCGGCGCGGTTTTTCTCTCGATTTATCCACTTTTGTTCTCTTAAGGGAGATTGCTTCATGAGCCAGTTACGTACCGGCGCCTTGCGCGCCCCGACCCTGTTTGCCCTGATCCTTTCCGCCATCTTATTCTTTTTCGCCGCGAACCTCGCAGCCGCACCCAAACCTGAACTAAGCGATTCTTGGCGGCGAAATCGCACAATCTGTTGGGCTGCAACATCTCGTAAAAATGCTCGCCGTACTTGCCAGTACGCCTCCGCTTTTTCCAACATGTTTCGCTCCAACATTTTGGGCGATTTCATCCACCCGAATCGCTCAGTTCAGGCCAAAGCACCCGTCGATTGCGCGGCCGCCGGCACGGTCCTGACCCAGTTCAATGCTTGGCTGGACGGTGACCTCGAACTCAGCGACGGTGAACGCGCCGACCTGCTCGTCCAGTTCCAAACGAATTGGGACGGCTGCTACATCGATATCGAACCCCAGGTACGCGCCTTCATGGCCAACTATGAGGCCCGTCGGCCGCCGCTTTTTCAGTCGCGGACGCGCATCGATCCCACCACCATGGCGCCCGAATCCCAAATCCTTTACATCATCCAGCAATGGCTGTTCGACAACGCCTTTATCGACCGGAAACTTGAGACGGTCACCGGCATTGCCTACGAGGCGGCCGAGGTCTTTCCCGGCCCGGTCAGCGCCGAAACGCCGCGCGTCGATGTCACGGTGCGCATCGACGGCACCTACCACACCGATCCTGGCTATTTCCTCAACGGTCAAGCCGCCGTGCGCCGCATGACCGGCTACTACGCTGCGCCGGGAGAAGTGGTTACGGTCGAACTCGGACCCGAGGCGGCGGGCATGGGCCTGCAAGTTTTGATTGGCGCCCACCAAGACAACCTCGACCGCGCTTGGGACAGCTTTAACCGCTTCCCGCGTGTCGGCAACAAGTTCCCCCTCAAACGACCCATTACCCAGGCGGCCAACCCCTTTGGTGGGGGCATTTACATCGAAGTGCCCGACGGCAGTGATCTCGGCGAGGTCGATGTCGTCCTGCGTGGTGTCGTCAAAACACCCTATTTCTCGACGCGCGCCGGCGCCGAAACCACGCCCGAACAATGGCAACAAGAACGGGACCAGGCGGGTGTGGCCTGGTTCGATTGGGAAGCCGACTACTTTATGATCACGCTGCCGGTCTCCATGGTGCGCGGGATTGACGATCCCAGCGAAATATTGGAACTCTGGAGCCGCGCCATGGTCGCCTACGCGCGACTCGGCGGTCGGCCGACGCAACGCATTCGTGCAGAGTACTTTTCTATCGACCGTCAGATTGCCCATGCCGGCACGGCCATGCCCGCCCAGTACCCAATCATGACCGGCGACGACAGCGTGCCCAACGTGACCGGCCACCGCTGGTGGTCGCCGCTGAATGTGCTGAACGGCAACCTGCCCGATGACGTCATCTTCCATGAACTGGGTCACTTACACAATTTCCCCACCATGCAGTTTGAGATTGAATCGAACGTCAACCTGCCCGCCGTGTTCGTGTACAACGAAATCTTCGGCCGCGACATTGACGAGGCGCTGGTCCACTCGCGCCACCAACTGTTTACCCGCGACGAGGCGGCGGTTGATTGGGTCATTTCCTCCAATTTCCGCGACGGTAAACGGATCGGCTTCAACGAGGTCGATTACTCGCGCCGTTGGAATGAATTGGCTTACCAGCAACGCGGCCACGCCAAGTGGGTCGACCTGGCCGCGCTGTTCGATTGGGACGCGCTCGGCGCCGTGTTCGAGGTCTTTTACCTTGAGAACCGAAGCAACGGTGGCAATCCCGTTATTGGCGACGACAAAATGATTCGCACGGCGTCGCAGATCCTCAACGCCAACGTGGCGCCGCTGTTTGCGTTTTGGGGCATTCCGCCCAGTGACGCATTGTTTGAAGAGTTGGCCGACCTGCCACGGCCGCAAAAGATCCTCGACCGTTTGCGTCACTATCGCGCGATTGTGCCAACCAGCCAAGCCGAATTCTTGGTTTACCACGAGCGTTTGAAAAACAACTACCTCGACCCCAACGGTCGGGCGCGTTTTGATCGCTACCGGACCACCTTCACCGATGAGGAGGGCGCCAAGGTCGCGGCCAGAATTGATGGGATCATTGAGCGCTATTACGGGGAGACCTCGGCCTTGCCCGCCGCGATTTCGCGTGACGGCCTCCAGCTCTACCTTGCCGCCGACCGCGTGCGCGCCAAGGACAAACGCCGCTTGGAGCGGTGGCCGGATGCGTCGGGTCGCGGTCACGATGCGACGGTGGTTGGCGAGCTGTCGCAACTTTCGCCTTATTTCCTGCTAAACGGCACCGACAACCAAGCGGTGGTTCGTTTTAACAGTGCGGACTTTGCGGGGATGGTGATTGACGACGGGCTCGATCTCAATCGGCCGTACACGATTTTTGTGGTTGATGCCTATCCCGAGGGGGCGGCCCAGCGGGGCCGTTCGCTGCACAGCCGCGATGAGAATTGGTTGTTGGGTCGGTGGTCGGGGCGCACGACGCACTACGCAGACGGTTGGATGACGGAAGAGGAAGGTCCCTGCGCCAACGGTGTGTGGGCGGTTCACGCGGCGGTCGGCGACGATAAAATGAGTCGCTATCTGCTCAACGGCATCGATCAAACCGTTTATCCTCAAGTATTTGGTCGGCCAGGACGCTTGGGGCTGGGCAAACACGGCGGGGCGTTTAGCGAGCAGGGCGGCGATGTGGACGTGGCCGAGGTGATCGTTTACGACCGCGTCTTAAGCAAAGCCGAAGTGGACGAGGTCAACGCCTACCTGATGCGCAAATACATGCAGCCGCGGGCCTTGCCGGAAGCGGGCTTGCAGATGTTACTGGCGGCTGAAAGTGCCGGTGTCGGTGACGGCCAGGCCGTGGCTTTGTGGCCGGACCAGTCGGGGCGGGGCAACCATGCGAGCGAGGTTTTGCGCGAAGGCGATTTCCGGCCGACCTACCAACAGCCGTCATTGGACGGGGTGGGCGTGATTCGTTTCAACGGGGCGCGTGGCGACGGCTTGGACCTGAGCCGCGACTGGTTTGTGCGTCGGCCCTACAGCTTCTTTTTGGTGGATGCCTATAGCAGTGCCGGTTCGTTTCGCGGTCGCAGTCTGAGCAACTTCGAGGGCGATTGGTTTTTGGGTCGTTGGGACGGATCGGCGACGCACTATGCCAATGGCTGGGTTGGTCCGTACCGAAACATCCGACCGGACGACGTGTTGGACGTGCACACGGCGATCGGCGAACCGGATAGCAGTGCGTACTTCCTCAATGGTCGCAATTTCACCGATTGGTATCAGGCGTTCGGGGAGCCGGGATACCTGGGATTGGGGCGCCACACTTCGCCGGCCGGCTTTGAGATTGCGTCGGACTTGGATGTGGCGTCGGTGATTGTGTACGACCGCGTGCTGACCAAGGTGGAACAAGCCTTGGTCGAACGTTTCTTGATGAAGAAGTACCGCGCGCCCTAGTCGGCGGCCGGCAACACAAGCCCTAAACAAACAATAAGGACACCTGCTGTGGTTTTGGCCTGGTCTGAAGCCAGCCGCATCGCCGCGGCGGGTGTCTTGCTTTTGTTCGCCAGGGAGGGTTGTTTGGGCAACCGAAAACAAAAAGGGTGCGCATGGGGGTAAATCGTTGAGGCATGCTACCCAGGGCGAAATGTTGTTGGAAGGCAGCGAGGGAAGGGGTACGCCGGAATCAGCGCGTGTGGTGAAACGGGCGCGAACGAGACCAACTTTCCGGGCGGCCGCTGTTTGGCTGAGGTTAAGTGGATTAAATCAAGATGATTAGCGCAGAAAAAACTCGCGATTGAGGTGGGGATTTGGGGTGTTTCGGGTCTGTTATTACCCTTCGAGACCACCATCCACTAAAACAAGGATTGAAACGCCGGAGTTCGGATTCTCCGAGTAGAAAAGCATGACTTCGAGATAAAACTTCTTTAAAACAAAGATTTTATCAGGGGTCTTCGGCTGTTACCCTCTTTTTTGTTTACCTGATCGGCCCTTGGATCGCGGTGGCCGGCGCGGTGAGGCCATAGGTGCGGCGGACTTCGTCGATGAGGCGGTGGCGGGTGCTGCGCTTGCGTTCGTGGGGGGCGAAGGGGGCCGAGGCGTTGTCGAGCAGGTCGACGGCTTGTCGTAGCGCGGTTTTGTCGGTTTGTTGGTGGGCGGGTTGTTGTAGCCAGGCCTCGATGATGGTGACGGCGGCTTCTTTGTCGGCGATGTCCTCGGGGAGTCCGGAGGTTGTGCACAAACCGTAGGTGCCGGCGAGGAAATGGGTCCATTCGTTTTCCAAATGAGCCGTCAGTTCGGTGGTCAGTTTCGGGTGGCTGACCTGGTAACCCTCGGCGCGCCGTTGCGCCAAACGTGTGCGGTAGCGCTCCTTGAACCAGGCCTTGACCTGGGTCGGTGTGTCGAAGGATGGCAACTGGTTCAGCCAGTCGACGTAACCTTTGGCGTAAAACTCAGTGGTTACAGGGGTTTGGTGTTCGCCGAAGAAGGAGTGACACACCAGTGTTCCCGTCACGCTGTAGGAAGGGGCAGGCATGACGTTGTTCGTTTGATAACGATCAAAATCGGCGGAGGACGGTTGCGCGAGTGCGAGCAATTGGTCTCGGGTGTAGAAGTGTCGGTGCAGGTACGTGGTGAGGTCCATCGGTGTTGCTCCAAGGTTGGGGATACGCGTGTTGTGCGGCACCACGGCGGCCAGGCACTCGCCTTGTGCGCATGATAGGCGGCTCGCTATGATATGGAAAATGCAAAATTCCGATGACCCGGATCAAAGAAACGCATGGCGCGCCATCAAATAGAACCTAAGAAGCTTTTCCTGCGGTACTTGAGGCGGGCTGGTTTCTCCAATGCGGTAGCGATCCTGCACCTCTCGCAGCCCGTCGCCGGCCGGCGGATTGCGCTACTGGAAGAATCATTTGGCGGGGCGCTGTTCGAACGCGAGCGTGACGGCGTCTCTCCGACCTCGGCCGGCGCGAGTTTTTTACCCCATGCGTTGGCGGTGAAGGCCGCCACCCGGGTGGCGCTGGAGGCGGTGCAAACGCACCTACAACCGGCGCAAGTCCCACGGCGTCTAGCGATGGTCGGCACCCTGGCGGGCACCGCTCTCCGCCGGCGTTTGACAGCGTTGCGTCGTGGGGACCCCCACCGTTGCCTGCACCTGCGCACGGCGCGCGGTGCCGAGGTCCGTCAACTGGTGCTCGGCGGCGAGGCGCATTTGGGTTTGCGTTACTTTCCCGATCCCAATCCCGATCTGGTGTGGTTGCCGTGCCGCGAAGAAAGGATGGTGGTTGTGGGGGGACCACAGCTCGATTTACCGGACAAAGGAACCTTATCGGTGGGGGACTTGGTCGGCTCACATTGAATTACCTTTCCTCTCGGCCGTTCCGGTGAGCCCTTCGCCGAATCGGTGAAACTGCTGTTGCAGCGCCATGGTTTGGCGGGGGCTGAATGGATTTTGATTGACAGTTTATCGGTGCAGAAACGCATGGTGGAAGCCGGTTTCGGCATTTCGTTGGTACCAATCACCAGCATTGACGAAGAGCTGCGTTTGGGTTCGCTGCGCTTTTTGCCGGGCCCGGAGTTGGCGATGACGACGCCGGTGGTGCTCATCAAACGCAAGAAGCTGCCGGAGTAGGCCGCAATCCGGGCGCTGCAAGATTACCTGTTGGCCGGCGAAGCCTAACGGAGTGTTGCCAGGGTAAAAGCGGGGTCTGCCCGAGGGTTCGGTTTTTCCGATGGGGTTCAGCGCTTTGACCGGTGTGCCGACAGAAATGGGAACCCCGGCGCGCATTAAATTGACACGCGCCGGGGCTCCCGAACGTAAAAGGGACACCCGCCGCGAATCAGCCGATGGGCTGCTGCGTTGGGTGTCCGGTTTTGGTTGTTTTATTTAGCTTGCTGCTTGGTGGTTGCCACGTCGACCGAGGCCGGTGCCTGGTTTAGGGGCATGATTCCGGCGGGTCGATCTTCAGGTAAAGCAGGTCGAGCACGTTGATGAGGCCGTCGTCGTTGGGGTCGCCGGCGTAAGGTTCGCGCCAGAAGGCAGCCAGCTCTTGGAGGTCGGCGACGGTGTTGCAGCCGTCTTGGTTGAAGTCTTCGTAGCCAGGATGTGCGGCGACAAGTAACCAGGCATGCGCGGTTGCTTGACGGCCGGCGGCATCGTCGAACACGGTGACCTCGACCAGGGTTGTTTCCGTCGGCGCGGGTTCCAAGCGCAGGGTGCCGGCGTCGGCGGAGATGTCGGTTGGCGGTACGGTGCGCCACTCGAAACGCGGGTTGGCGACGGCGCACGCGAAGTCGGCGGTGAACACGGGCGTTTGGCGGCCTAAACTTTGCGAGATGGGGGTCAGGGTCGCTTGCTGTAGGCCGTCGACGATGAGGTTGACCGCCGCGGTGCTCGCGGCACCGCAGGTGGCGACGACTTCGCAGTGGTAGGTGCCCTCATCGGCGGCGGTCACGGTGGCGAAGTGCAGCGACGGGCCGGTTTCGCCGGTCAGTGCCGCTTGATCCTTGAACCACTGGTAGGTTGGTTGCACGGCGCCGCGCACGACGACGGCGTAGGTCACGGCTGCGCCGGCGCAAGCGTTGCCATCCTGCCGGAGAGTGAGCTCAGGTGCTTGACCGAGGATGACGTGTTTGGTTTGGCTCGGCCCTGCGCCGCAATCGTTTTCGGCGACGACGCTGATGATGCCGCCGGTCTCGCCGAAGGTGACGCTGATGGTGGTGGCGCCTTGGCCGGCGGTGATGACCGCGTCGGCAGGGACGGTCCAACGGTAATTGGTGGCGCCGTCGACGGGCATGATTGAAAAGGATTGTGCCTGATCACCGGCACACAGCGTGTCCGGCCCGTTGACGGTGGCAGGCTGATCCGGTACACTGCCGCCGGTCACCGTCAGGACGCGAGACTGACCGAGGCCACAGGCATTTTCGGCAGCGACGGCTAGCTCACCGGTGGCTGAAGCAAAAACGATGGACACTTGGTTGGTGCCTTGCCCACTGATGATGGTCGCGTCCTCGGGAACACGCCACTGGTAACCAAGGACGCCGTCGCCGTTGGGCACACGGTACTCGATCGGGGTTGGGCCGGCGCAGATATTTGTCGGCCCAATGATCTCCTGAGGTTTGGCGGGCAGATCAAGGCACAGTTTGGTGACAAAGGCATTACCGCGCGTAGTGGTCACCGGGTTGTAGCTGCCGGCGGTGGTTGGGAAATCGGGTGAATCGGTGGATCCAACCACCACGGCGTTGCCGCTGCTGTCCAAGGCCAAGCCGTGGATCTCGTTGCGTTCACTGCCGCCGAGGAAGGTGGCGTAGGTTAATTCCGTCCCGGTCGGGTTAAAGCGCGCGACGAAGGCATCCCGGTTGCGGCTGGGGGATGAATCGAAGGCGTTGTCGGTGATGGGAAAACTGCCGCCGTCGGTATTGCCGGCGACAACCACGTACTGGTCGGCGGCAACCGCGATCTCGGTGCCGACATCGGCGCCATACATGCCCAAGTAGGTGCTGAAAACCAAGTCACTACCGGTGCTGTTCAGCTTGGTAACAAAGGCGTCAGCGCTGAAAAGCGCGCTGTCATGGGCGCCTTCGGTAATGGGGAAGCTTTCGGAACTGGTCCACCCGGTCAGGTAAGCGGCGCCTTCGTTGTCGACCGCGATGTCATGGGCCCAGTCCAAACCCTCGCCACCGATGAGGGTGCTGTAAAGGAGCGTCGTGCCGGTTGGGTTGAGTTTGGTGACAAACAGATCTTCCGAATCCTGAAGTGTATCGCTGTAGCAGCCGGGCGTGGTTGGGAACTCATAGGAATCGGTAATGCCGAGAATGTAGGCGTTGTCTTGGGCGTCAAGCGCCAAGGCGGCAGCCGAATCGTAGCTGTAGGTGCCAAGGTAGGTGCCGTAGACCAAGCTGGTTGCGTTGGCGTTGAGCTTGTTGACGACACAGTCGTTGCCACCGTTGTACGTGGGATCGAAGGAACCGCTGGTGACGGGGAAGCCTTCGGTGCGGACTTCGGCCAGAATGTGAGCGGTGCCGTCAGAGCCGACAGCCAGATCACGCAGATAATAAGTGCCGCGCGTGCCCAGAAAGGTCGAATAAACGAGGGTTTGCCCATTCGGATCGAGTTTGCTCAGGAACACATCCTGCGTTTCGGATAAGGTTTCGGTGAGGACGCCGGGCGTGGTGGGGAAGGTCGGTGAAAGGGTAACGCCGGTGATGTAGAGGTGGTTGGTTGCGTCCCGTGCCAGGGCAATCGGTCGGTCGTCCTGCGCGCCGCCGAGATAGGTGGCGTAAAGCAGGTTGCCGCCGGTGGGATCCATTTTGGCGACAAACACATCCCAGTTGCCGTTGTACACGGGGTCATAGACACCGCCGGTTGTGGGAAAGGACGGGCTGAAGGTGCGGCCGAGGAGGTAGCTGTTGCCGTCGTCGTCGAGGACGATGTCGGTGCCTTCATCGGGGCCGGAACCGCCAAGCAAGGTCGAGAATTCGAGGGTTGCGCCGGTGGCGGGTAAACGCGTCACAAAAGCCATTTGCGGCGCTTTGAGGGTGCGGTCGACGGCGGTTTCGGTGGTGGGAAAGTCAACCGAGGCGGTGGTGCCGGTGATGGTGACCACGCCGTCGGTGTTGACGGCAACGGCGCGGCCGCTTTCATCGCCAGCGCCGCCAACCAGGGTCGACATCAACAGTTCAGAGCCGGTGGCGTTGAGGCGACTGACGAAGACGTCGTACCCGCCGTTGCCGTGTGCGTCGAAGGCGCCGGCGGTGGTGGGAAAAAACTGGCTGCTGGATGTGCCGGTGACGACGGCCTGCCCGGCTGCATCGAGGGTGATGTCATAGGCAATTTCATCGTATTCATCACCGAGGAAGGTGCTGTAGACGAGATCACCGCCGTCGGCACTCAGGCTGGTTACGAAGGCGTCACTCCAGCCGCTCATGGTTGGGGCATAGGCGCCGTCGGTTGTGGGAAAGCCGGAGGAATCGGTGGTACCCACGACAAAAGCGCGACCTGAGCTATCGACAGCCACGCCAAAGGCGACGTCATCGTAGCGTGAGCCGAGGTAGGTGGCGTAAATGAGCGCCGAACCGGTGGGGTTGAGCTTGGCGACAAACGCGATGCTGCCAAATACAGAGTCGTACCAGCGTTGAAACGCGTCTTCGGTAGTGGGGAAATTTTGGGAGTTGGTGGCGCCGACAATATAGGCGTTGCCGTTGCCGTCAATGGCGATGTCGTTGGCCCAATCCGTGTTGCTGCCGCCAAGGAAGGTGGCGTAGGACAAGGCTGATCCCGAGGCGTTCAGTTTGGCAATAAAGGCAGACAGAGAACGCGAGTTGGTTTGAAAGGCGCCGGCGGTCGTGGGAAAGTTGGTGGACTCGGTGAAGCCTGTGACATAGATATCGTCGTTTTGGTCGAGCACTAGGGCGGTGGCTTGATCGGCTTCGTCGCCGCCGAGGAAGGTGGCGAACAGCAGCGCGGTGCCCGAGGCGTTGAGTTTACAGATAAAACTGTCGGCCATGCCGCCGTGGCTTTGGTCGAGCGCCCCGCTGGTGGTGGGAAAGTTGGTGGAATGGGTGGTGCCTGCGATGACGGCTTGGCCGGCGCTGTCCACGGCAATGCCATGACCGACATCATCGGCTGCGCCGCCGAGATAGGTGGCGTAGACCAAGGCGCTGCCACTGCTGTCGAGTTTGGTGACGAACACGTCGTTAAAGCCGGAAGCCTGTTGGCCGAAGACACCGGCGGTGGTAGGGAAATCGGCGGACGGGGTAACGCCGGTGATGTAGGTATGGCCGTCGCTGTCAACGGCGAGGTCGTTACCTTGTTGCAGGCCGACGCCGCCGTCGCCACCGAGGTAAGTGCTCCAGGTGAGATCAGGTTCAATATAAAGGGCATGAGCAGGATCGGCGGCACCGATTTGGAAGCCGAAGGTACCGGCATCGGCCAGGCGATAGGCTGCGCCGACCGAAACCCGTCGACCGTCGATGATTTGATAAGCGGTCGGTTGGTTGAAGGAAAGGGTCGCACCGGCGCGGCGGGCGGTCAACACGCCGTGCTCGGACAGCACCAAATGGGCGCCGGTTTCCAGTCGGATCAAATCGGGATCGGCATGGGGTTCGACGACCACGCGTAATGCGAGTGGCGTCGCTGCCGCGTAATACTCGACCGAAATGCCGTCCCAGACTTGGTCGTAGACCAACTTTTGGTACATGGGCAAGCCGGTTTGCCAATCCGCTTGGGCGCCTTTCAAAAAGTTGGCGACGCCGCCGGTCGGTGCTGCGAGCCGCGGTGACCGTGCGCGTTTGGCGCCCTGTTGCTTGGCAAAGCCGGCTTTGAAAACAACGGTTTGGTTTTGGTCACCAGCGATGGTTGTCTTTTCAGCGTGGGCGGCGGCGATAAAAGCGCCGTCGGTACTGAACAAAACGCGGCCTTGCGGCGTTTGGACGAACGCAAGGACATCAGGTTGGGCAATCAGGCGTTTGCCGGTTTTTTGGCTTTGATGGTTGGCAATAAAAAAAGAGCGTTCATGGTTGCTAAAAGAATGTTGGGTGGAAGCGGCACGGCTGGGTTGTTGGGCGGTCAGGCACAGCGAGCCCAAAAACAGTACTAGGGGAGGCAGCAGCACAAGGCAACGTCTCATAAGGGAGTCCTTTTTAATTAGAGTTGGATGGATACGGAGATGGTGATTACCAAGTCTAGGGCACCTAAATGTTTTGATGAATACAGGTTAGAGTAGTGGCGTCTATTTGATAGAACTGGGTGTGTCTCAAAAAAAATAAATGCAGGGCAAGAAAGGGAAATCAACATGTCATAGGAAAAATAAACAGGCACATCCCAGCGGTGGTGTCGTAACGTCCGACTGGGCGGTTTCAAAAAGTGCTTCGATGTTCCAATCGCAAAAAACACAAGTAAGGTGTCACGGAAATTGACAAAGTTTCGAAATTTCAAAAAAATCGAGATTATCGATGGTTGATACTGTTTGAAGCCGGACTATTGCCCTTGTAATGGGGCAAGTCTTCTATTTGCAAGATTTTGGGCTTCGTGGGCCGGGGCTGTCGGCTGTTCTGTGGAGGGGCTTTGGTCCGGTACCGGATGGATTTAGGCTTTCATTGGGCAAAAATAAACTTCACTTTTCACCACATTCTCCATATTTCCTCCATTTTGTCGCCCTAATTTACCGGTAACGCAAAAGAAACAGATGCTCTCAGCCTTTGGTTTTTCCGCGTTGTTGTCCTAACGACCCCTACATCCCAAGCACGGTTTCTTCTTCCTTGGCTGTTGCCAAGCGCCACGGATCACCTTTGGTCCATCCCTTTTTCCGGCGCCCGTGAAACCGACGCTTGCGAAATGAATCGCGACCCCGTGCGTTGCCTGTGACTTGCGGCCCATCCCGGCCGACGTCGGCCGGATGACGTGCCGGCCCGGCGGTGAACCTCACCGACCGCCAGCCTGCCTGCGACCCGAATGACTTGGTCACGTGGTGCTACGAGAACGCGTCTTCGGCTCTTGGCTGAAACCACCGCTGCTGCGGTTGGGCCGCGCTGTGCCCACCCCGAGCGTTACCGTTCACGAGGAGGAACATCCATGGTTCAAGCAACTTCCCTTCAAGATTGGCTGCAACAATTGTCGGCCGACATCGGTATCTTCACCTTCGAACTCAACCAAAACGGCGTCTGCTCATTTGATATCGGCGACACTACCATCGTGCTGGAAGCGCCGGCGGACGAGAATGTGATCATCCTGTATTCACCGCTGCTGCCGCTGACCGACATTCCCAACGACGCCGCCTACCGCCGCATTCTCGTCATTAATTACCTGTGCCGCGACACGGCCGGCGCCACGCTGGCGATCAATGATCGCGCCGGCACGGTCTGTCTCAACGCGCTCGAAAACCCGGATCGCTTTGATTACGCGGCTTTTAAAACTTGGCTGGTCAGCTTCGTCGACACGGCGTCCTGGCTGCAAAACGAAATTCCCGCCCGCCTTGTCGACACGGAACCGGCCACGCCTGCCGCGCCACCGACGGCCTTCTTTCAACCGACGGCGTTTGCCTGATCGCTTGGGTCGTTCCGGCACGTCGCCAACCGTCAACCCGTCACCCAAAACAGGTGGCATCAAACGAATTTAGAGGAGTGATCTCATGTCTTGGTTATCAGGTGTTTTTGGAAAAAGTCAAACCACGCAAACGCAAGCCCCGCAAACGAATACGAAGGTTGAATCACCGGAGTCATCATCCTTGGGTCAATCGAAACCCAGCACTTTTGAAAGCCAACCGCCCACCAACCAAACCACAACGCAACCATCGCAAACGCAACGGACCCACTTTTTTTCCTTCTTATTTAAAGACGAACAGCAGCCGCACGACTACACGGTCAAAACCACCTTGGGTCCGGTTGAGGATTACCCGCTCGACGTGGTTCAGGAAAAGTTGCCACACCACATGACACCGTTGCAGTCGCAGTCGAAACCGGTTCATGACGGCGACCAAACGACCATCCCATTTCTGGGGACGGTTGACCACTTGCAACATGACGACGGTTCAATGACCAACCAAACCACGTCCAACCACTTGCTTCACAACGGCATGGTGAACCGTTCGGTCCATGAAGAAGACGGCCAAACAGTGGTGGTCACGCATGGCAGCGGCAACGGTCCCTTACCGACACTCAACAACCTCTTCGCCAAACCGCTGTGGGGCGGCATGGTTGATTCGGGTCTCAAGCAGGATGTCGATCAATCGATGGGCCGCAGCAAACCCAAACCGGATATCGATCCAATGTTACTTCTCGACTAAACCCGAAGTTCGCGATTCTTGACGGCGCGTTGGCCCCATCGATTGGCGTGCAACAAGCTGTCATAAAAAACGATGTGTTTGCAACGAGCACGCGCAAAGCCGTTCCGCTAGGCGTGGGTCACACCTGCTCGCGACGCGTGTTGCGTCAAAATTTGCACGCCGGCATCGACCCGAATCGCCCACTTTCGGACAGACACCTTTGGGGGTTGGCCGCGAAGGTCGCCCCCGGTCCCGCAAGCGTTTTTACGCCTGGGCAGCACATACTTAGGAGTCCGCCATGTTACAAGTTGTTCCCATTTCCAAACCACGGATCGGCCTGATCGAAGGATCACCCAGCGAGGCCGAACGCAACGCATTGATTCGCGGCATGCACCGCGAGCCGGCGCCGCAAGGCCACGGCCGGCCACAATCCACGCCCTGCAGCGAAACAGTGTTCGATCAGGACGGGCACTTGCAAGGGAGTTATGCGGCCGTTGCTTTTTGGGGCTGGTTCCAAATAACCTACTTGCACGCCGAAAACGGGCCGCGCCTGAACGAGGTCTATCGTCACCTGACGGCGCGGCTGAAAACGGCGGCATTGCAGCACGGCTGTCACGCGGTGCTGGTGCATTGCTTCACCGCCGAAGACGAAGCGCGGCTGGCCTGTGAAGGTTTTCACCGCGTTGGCAAACTGGACGACTACCCACGGGGTTTTGCGCACCGCGTCATGGTATGTCGGTTGCCGCGCAAACGCTGGACCATGAGCGCGGGTGCTTCGCCCTTTGTGCACCGCGTCGGCACAGCGATCGACCCAAACCAACTCAATCGCTATTTGGCTGCGCGTGGTTTGGCGCCGTTGACGGAAACACCGGTGAACCGCGTCATTCGCAACCGCGCCGGTCGTTTGGTGGCGGGTGTGTTGGCCGAAATCAATTGGCAGCAACTGAGCCTGAACGGCTTGTGGACGGATCCCGAATTTCGCGGGCGCGGCTGCGCCAGTCGCTTGCTGCACGCGATGGAAAACGAAGCACGGCGGCGGCAGTTGGATCATATCTTGTTAGATACGTTCAGTTTTCAAGCGCTGTTTTTCTACCAGCGCCACGGTTACCGCGTCTACGCCACCCTGCGCGACTTCCCCACCGGTCACGAACGCCATTACCTGGCCAAACGCCTGTGAGCCATGGGTTGCAAGGGGTCACCATGGGATCGGCCGTAAAAAAAGCCGACCGGTGGTGGGGAACCGGTCGGCTGATTCCGCTGGGTGCGTTGAGCATTTTTGCAGGCCGTTTTAGCCCAGATATTTAGCTAAAATCGCCGCGAGTTATCGCGCTTCTTAGGTTTAAGGCCACAACCCGGCAACGGCGTCCTTGAGTCGGTTTTTGACCAAGGTTGTCAGCGCAGCGTTGAGTTGTTTTTTGGCGTGTTTTTGTTCGAACTTTTGCAGATCGGCGAAGGTGGCGGCATGGTCTTTGTCGAACTCATCCATCACGTCGCGACCCAAAAGGCCCATCAAACGCCCGAAATCTTTTGGTGTGACCGGTCCCATTTTGGAAAGGACGTTGGCCAGACGGTTTTCGGTGACGAGCGCGAGCAGTTCTTGGGTCAGGGTTTCTGCTTCGGGTGAAAGCGTGGTCAGTGCGTCGATCAGCGGTTTCACCTGGTTGCGTTCACGCCATGTCTCGTTTTTATTTTTGAGAATGACGCGCGAACCGTTGGGTTGACGACGAGGTTCGTTGGGACGAATGACGGTGCCTTCGCATTGATTCATTTCAATCAAGGGCAGCCCCAACCATTCCGGTATGTGGGATTGGAAGTCGTTGGGATACGCCAAACATTCCGCCAAGGTACCGCTGAACAAAGTGCGTGCATAGAAGATGCCGGCTTCTTCGAATAGGCGATTGCTTTCAGAAACAGCCAGGTATTCGCCGTCGATACGAATGTCAAAAGCATAGAAATGTAGGTCGGGGGCGTAGTAGATCCCGCGTTGAACGGGTGACAGGTTTTTGATGGGCGTCACCGCGTCGTGGTTGTACATGCCACCGAAAAGTTCGCCGAAGACAACCACTTCCTGATTGGGGAAGTGGGCGGCCAAGGCGCGGATCTTGGGTTCCAGGTCACGGACGACGCTGTCACAGGGGAAGAACTCCTTGGGGTCGTCGATGAAGCTGGTGCGTTTGGCGGTGCGTAGGGTGTTGTCGGTAAGCCAGAACGAGAAATTGGCGCCGTGGACTTTCTCTTGAACCACAAAGGTCCCGTCACATAGGTGTTGATGCTGTAATTCTTTTAAATAGGCAGTGCGATAAGTGTTTTCAATTGAGTTAAATGCTTTAAATTCCATGGTTGTATAACCTCTCATAGGGAACCGTCGTTCCCACCTTGGTTGTTATGCCACACAGGGTTTTGGTGATAGCGCGTGTTCCAAGGACGCTACGTGGCTAACGTGAGCGGCCGTCATGAGGGTTTTGAGTCAAAAAGACGTCAATGTAAAGTCAAAAAGAATAATTCTTGAAAGCACGGCTGCTTTCGCCTTTTCTGTGGGGATGGGTTTCGTTGCTTGCGCTGTGCCGGCATCTGTCGGCTTCGCGGCTTTTTCCTAAGGCAGTATGATGAACATCGTGGGCCGCCGTGCGGTGCGCTCGCCGATAGCGATGCGGAGAAAAGGACGTGGGGCATAGCAGGTCTGTTCAGCGGTTCCCTTGAAATCATGGTCAAGATCTCGGACCCGGTGCCCAAAAACGTGGACTTGCAACGACACGCCGATTCGCTGGGCGTCTCGCCGGAGAAATTTTATTACGACACCCTAAATGCGACCTTGGATGCGGTGACGGATGCGATCGTGCATCAATTGTTGGCGCCGGCACGGCTGGTGCGCCGCGAGCCCTGTGCGGCGCCGCTCTCCGAAAATGGGGTGCGCACGTTGTTCCGGTGTTTTGAGGTGGCCGACTTGCCGTGCGGCACCTTTCGAATTGTGGACGGCATGTCAAGTGGATTCAGTCATCTATGGACGCCGTTACACGCTTACCGGATTGCGGCGCCTGGGCGCCCGCCACTTCACTTACGCGGTGCTTACCCGGCCGGGGTGGCGCAGTTGCCGTTCGCCTGGGCACAGGATCCCGCGCGCACGGCGCAACCGATCCAAGAGAGCCACAACCGTTTCCTGGCCGGCTTGGCCACGTGGGAACGGTTGCTGTGTGGTAGTTTGCGGCTGACGGATGATCCTCAGTGTTGGTCGAACATCGGTGCACGCGAAACCCAATGGCTGTCGCCGCAACGGTTGCAGTGGGACGCGGAGGTGGTGATGAGTCACAAAGCCTGTTTTGACTTGCTGCGCAACATGTTGCTGGGTTGGCATGGGGTGCAGCCGATTCGGGCGGTGGAAATCAAGTAGGCGATTGGCACAACGGGGTTTGGTCCTCGTCGCGACGGCCTGGGTTGAGGGTGTTGTTTTGGGATGCGGCGCTTGGTTTGGCGACTAAGGGGTTCTGACTTTGTGCGACCAGGTGTTGCGCTTTTTTTTCGCGATGGAAGGCGCCGCATGCCCACAACAGCAGCGGATGGAACACAATCACAAAGGGATTACGCGAGACGGGACCGGTGGTCACGCCATAACGAACCTTCTCCCCCTCGGGTTGCCAGGTGCCGAAGATACGGTCGAAAATGATCAGGAAGCCGCCGTAGTTTTTGTCGATGTAGGCTGGGTTCGAGCCGTGGTGAACGCGATGGGCCGAGGGCGTGTTAAACAGCAACCCTTCGAGTTTGCCGAGCGTGGTGACGGCTTCGGTATGCAAAAAAAACTGGAAAAGTAAGTTGACGGCCAGGGAGAGCACGATCAGGTTCGGTGAGAAGCCGAGCAGCACGAGCGGCAAAAAAAACGGGATGGAGACGAAACCGCCGAGCCAGTTGAGGCGGACGGCGGTGGTGAGGTTCATGTGCGAGCCGCTGTGGTGGGTGTGGTGGATGGCCCACAGGAAGGGGATCTCGTGGCTGAGACGGTGATACCAATAGTAAAGGAACTCGACGGCGAGAAAGGTGAGCAGCATGGTGGCGGGTGTGACGGGCAACTGAAACAGTTGCAGTGGTTCCAAAAGTGAAAGGACGAATAATTTCCAGGCGAGTGTGAGCGGTCGGATCAGTTGATTGCCGAGCAGCAAGGCGAGATTGGCCATCACTTCTTTGGGTTGAGAAATGGTGCGTCGGGTCCACAGCGACCACAAGCATTCGCAGATCATAAAAAAAGAGATGACGGCAAGGAAAAGCAGCGTTGGGATGGTCATGGGAACCTCCAGGTGATGGGCGGCGACGAAGCGGGTCGCGCTGCTTTTCATGATGGTGTTTGCGGGCGGGTTGGGTGTCCGTTTGATAGCATTCAGATGTCCGGTTGGGTCCGTTCGGATAGATACATGTTTTAAATGCAGGTGTTTGGCTAATTTTGGCGATTTTTGCGCCAGGCGCCGGGCGTCGAGGCGGTCCGTTTCTTAAAGGCGGTATAAAAGACGGAACGGGAGCGAAAGCCGACCTCGATGGCGATGCCGTCGACGCTGATATGGTCTTGGTCGGGGGATTCGAGCAGGTGTTTGGCGGCGTCGATGCGGTAGTCGTTGACGTAGTCGTAAAAGCTTTTGTTTTCGGTTTCATTGAGGACTTGCGAGAGTAAATTACGCGGGACTTTTAGGGCTAGGCTGACTTGGTTGAGGGTGAGGTCGTCGTTGAGGAAGGGTTTCTCGGTTTCAAACCAGGCGCGCAATTTTTGGGCGAGGGCCTGTTTTTGGTCCTGGTCGAGGGGCGAGTTTTCGTATTTGGGAGCGGGTTCATCGGCGGGCGGCGGCAGTTGCAGCTCGGCCGAGATGCCGTGAAAAAGTTCGGGTCGCACCATGGCTGAGATGTTGAGGACGAGCAGGAAAAGGGTAAAGGCGGCGAGACCAAACACTTCGACGTGCGCGTCGGCGGCCAGGCGGGCCGAGGCCAAACAGACGAGTAACACCACCAACAATGCCGTGAACCATTTGAGCCAATTGAGTTGGCGTTGGTCGGAGTAGGAGGCGTCGGCGTGGATGTGGCGTTCCAGGCGGCGCACCCACCAAAAACAACCCAGCCAATACACCACGACCAAGCCGGCGCCGACACGCAGTCCTGGCACAATCGAGCGGTAGAGTTGGCGTTCCACATAAAAGCTTATGGTTTCACCGCGTGCGGTTTCGTCGAGCACGAGCAGCGGCAATAGCAGACTGAGGTGGGCGGCAGCGGGCAGGAAATGCAACGCGGTCCAGGGCTGGAACCGAAACGCGCCGACGGAGGCGCGCACATAAAAATAAATGAGTGGGCTAACCAGGAGCGACAACGAGCTCCACAGGTGCATCCAAAGGTAAGGTGGGTGGACGGCGGGGTGAACGGCAAAACGGGGGGCGGCGACGGCGAGCAGCAGGCCAATGAGCAGCAGGGTCGCGGCAAACCAGCGGTTGGCGCGGGGTTTTTGGGGTTTGAGGAGAAGCACCACGACCAACTGCAGGGCCTGCATCGCACCAAAAAAACACAGCAACTGCGCACCGCTAAAAACCATGGTCCGCTCCAGAGGTTGGGGATCGTCGGTTGTCGTCTAAGGCAAGGTGGCTGAATCGGTTATCCAAGCGGGTGAATATCCAAAATGGGCACAGAATAATGGGCGTGCAAGAAGAAACGAATCGGCCTGATGAGGTCTTGGTCTGGGTTGTGGCCAAACCGAAACAAAAATGGTTGCGCCCGCTTGATCAAGTGCAAGTGCCAGAGAAAAGGATGCTCGTGCTTTTGGGTTTCATTCCACTGATCGTCACCCTTCACGGCGGCGGCAAACAGGAAGCCGGTTTCGGTGGGGTGCAAGAAAAAGTCTTCGAGCTTGGCGGCCAAAAGCGCCGCTTTTCCTCTCGCGCCGGCACATTTCAAGGCGTCTGGTCGAAAGGAGACATGTGTGATGTTCTTGTTTTGATCAATGATATCGATACCCAAGGCTTGGTCGTTCGATTCGGTGATTTCAAAGGGGAAAAAAGTCTCATTCAAAGTTCCCTCCGCTGTTAAAGGCCTTGGTATTCAGTGATTATAACAAGTTCGAGGCTAGAATGATGGGTTAGGAGTTGCTGGTGTCACCTCAACAAAGGGATCGGGTGTGTGCGCTGATGCTGCGCATTCAGGATTGCGAACGTGAAAATCGGTTAGATTTCGAAGATTTTTTTACAGATTTAGATTACGCTCACGGACGTCTGTTGTTGGAGGCCATGGCAACCTGGCGGCCGGAGACGTTTGATCGTCTTTTCGGTCGTGATGACCCGCCGTACAAGCTAAATCCGGTGTTTCTGTTTGTTGGCGAATGTGGGGTTCAGCCACCCTTTCAAAAAGAACAAAACTATTTCAAAGCGATCGAATATCTGCGATTCATCAATACCGCCGTTCAGCTTCGGCGGCAGCAACTGGCCGGAACCTTGCCGCCAATGGATTGGCGGCCGCCGGCGTTGGGGTTGCGATTGGGTTTGCAGCACGAGGATCCCCATGTCCGCGCCTGGGCTTGTTCGAAACTAATTCTTAACCATTGGGCTGAAGCAACCTGGCAATCGGCGCTGGTGCGGCTGTTGGATGATCCGGTTGAATATGTTGCCGATTGGGCTTGGCTCGCGCTTTTGGGACGATTAATGGCCGAGACCGATGGTGGCCCGCCGGCGCCGATACTTGCGGCGGCCACACGGGTGCCGCCCCACCGTTTGCCCCTCGTGCTGGGGTGTCTGTGCTTCCTTGGTTGCAAAGCCGAAGTGTTGCCGCGATTGGCGGAGCTCCTTACTTTGGGCCAACCAGAACCGCCCGCTGTTGTTTGGTGGTGCCTTAAAATCTTTGATTACGAGGCCGGGTCGCTTGCCGAGCTTATTCGCCCTTTTCTCGATCATCCCGACCACCATTGGTCGGCAATGCGTGTTTTAGCGCTCAGCAATCCCGCGCTAATTGACGAGATCGTTGCCGCTGCTTGTACGTTGCCTTCGCTGGATGAATGCCACGACGAGGATCAAGATTTACCGCTGGGTTTGCAGCGCTTCGGCGTGGTCCCCGTCTTGCGGGGGATCGCGCCGCAATTAAGTCGGGAACAGATTGTGGCACTGAGCCGGGCGGCCCACCCTGAGTACTTTTTGGAAACTTTTAAAGCTGTGGGTCAGCGTGGACAGGTCCTGGCGCCGGTGGTTGTGCAGTGGTTTCACGCAACAACGGACCCGGTGGTCAAAGTCAACTATCTGGAGATCCTAAGCGGTATGGGCGGTGAAGCCGCCTTTGCTTTGTTAAGCGAGCAGGTCGGTTTTTGGTGGGGGGTCTGTGCGGAAGCTTTGGTTCACTTCGGTGCTCGCGGCATCGCGGTGCTGGGCCGTCGTTTGGGCGAATTTTGCGATGAAGATCGCTGCAATCTGTATCTTTCACTCGGTAATAAGAATACGCGTTTGCCGCATGAGCTAGGCGATTTGGTTGAACCAGATCTCAACCACAAGGATCAAGCAATACGCTGTCTAGCGGCCCGCCTTTTACTTCAATGCGGTGCGGATGGGTCGTGGTTGCATGGTGTCTCGCAGTTTTTCCTCGACGAAGCACCCGCCCTTGACGGCACTCAGTACTTCTATCACGAACTGGCGCGTCCTCTGGCTCATGCTGCCGCAGCGATGCTCACCACCCCCGACGGAGCGCGGCAACCAGATCAACGAGTATTGGTGAACGCAATGGGACTGGCGGTCCCCTATGCCGGCATCTACCAAGGCTTATTGCAAGACTTAGGGAAAAGCACACAAGACGAGCGGTTGCGAGCGGCAATAGGCAAAGCGCTAGAGCACTTGCACCAACCGGCGTCTCGTTTTAAGAACCCTTTTCGCGTATTTCTTAAAAAACCCCTGCGGCTTCCGTTGATTTTTGATCGTTAAATGGAAATTGGGTCACCGTTTTTTTGCCAAAGCGCGCGTATTACTGAGGTCAAGCGTTGTTCACAAGAGGTTCAGATCTGAACTGAGCGATTCGGGTGGATGAAATCGCTCAAAATAATGGCGTGAAATGTATTGGAAAAAGCCTCCGGGGTCGCGCACGACGCGTGCCGGCAGGTTGGCGAGTATTTTTACGAGACGTTGAAGCCCAATAGCTTGTGCGCGTTCGTCGCCGAGAATCGCTCAGTTCAGGTCAGAGCCCGTGATGGTTGTGCCACTCTTGTGAAGGGCAGGGCCGGGTTCTACATTGATTTGAGGCGCGTTCCCGTTTTGTAGAGAGGCTAAGAGGGGTGAAGCATGGAAGAAAGAAAGACTCAGGTTAAGGCATAAAAAGAGCGGATTCAAAGTGTCCAAAAGCTCGAGACATGCGATATTGAAACGTTTTGGTCGTTGCTGGATTTTACCGGTGCCAAGGGGTTGATTGGGGCTGTTCAGCAATATCAATCTGAGTACTTCGAGACACTTGTGGGTCGGTGTGATCATGGTTTCGAGCTTGGCGCCTGTTTCTATTTAACGAGTCATTGTGCACCCTATTATCCTCCTTTCATGGATGAGCACGGCTATCATTCATTTGTCCAGTACATATGCGCGAAAGAAACATTTTGTTCCAATTAGTTAAACAGTATCAGGCTGGAACCTTGCCGGGACCAGATTGGCAACCACCGGATCCTTTCATCATTGAGGGCCTAAAGAGCCCAGACCCCTTATGCCAGGCCTGGGCTTGTTCGGAAATTTATCGGCTAGGTACCTACGGGCCGTCCTATTGTGAGCAGGTGGTCAGCTTTCTCGTTTCGCCGATTTCTTGGGTTGCAGATTGGGCTTGGCTGGTAGTGCATGCATGGCTAATCAAGGGATTCAAGATAGGGCCAGGGCAGATTATGGCGGCCTTGCCCTCGCAGCCGCCGACCAGAGTTCCTTTAGCCATAGTCTGTCTGTATTTGCTCGACTGTGAAGCTGAGTACCTGCCACTGTTGGTACCTCTGCTGGAATCAAATGATCCGTGCGGGGTGAAATGGGCCTGGCGATGTATTTCCATTTTAGGGGACAAGGCGGCGCCGATCACCGATGCACTACGGCCGTTTTTGAATAACCCGGATTACCATTGGCGGGTGGAGGCATTTATAGCGGCAGAAGATCCTGAGGTACGAGAAAAAATGGTGGCTATGGCCTGTGAGCTCGCTTCCAATGAGGCATGCCAAGTGGATGATTCGCCGGAAGCCGGGCAACCATACACCAGGGCCGTTGGGGTATTAATGGGTCTGACGGAGGCGCTGCAACCGGACCAAATACAGCGCCTTCTGAATGTTGCCAACCCTAAGAAATTGCTGGGTTTGTATGAGGCCATGGGCCCGCAGGCTCAAGTCCATGTTCCGCTGTTGATTCAGGAGTTTGAGGATGATGAAACCGATTATTTCCGGAAGTTGGACCTGATTAGGATATTGGGTAAATTCGGGGGCGAGACGGTTTTTGAATTTTTGGAGAAGCACGCTGCCATCTGGAGGAATCGTTGTATTGAAGCGCTTTTGCCTTATGGTGAGCGCGGACTCAGGGTCATAGAGCGCACCCTTTATGAGGTGGAAGATTGCAATTGGGGAGATCTTTTTTGTAATCTGGTGCGCGATGAAGGTATTCTGCCTCGCCGCTTCGGAGATTTGGTGGAACCTTTTCTTGAGCACGAAAACTTAAGGTTGAAATGCTACGCGGCTCGACTGATCCTGTTCTGCCGACCGGAGCCGGAACGTGTCGTTCGCATTGCACGATTCTTTTTCGACCATTTGGCTGTTATGAATGGGACGATGCCTTTTTTCTTTGAGCTGGCGCGACCCTTGGCGCAGAAGATCGCTGAAATTCTTGAAGAACCCAATCGGCTGTCAGAGGCAGACGTATGCTTCCTGATCGCGGTGTTAGGACGGGTTTTTCCCTATGGCAAAATATACGAGCGTTTGTTGGCACGCCTGTATCAAGAGGGTGATTCGGCGTCCATTCGAATGGCCGCGCGCGATGCGCATGGGCAGATTTGGCAAGCAGATCCTGGCTTTGCACCTCTGTTTTTTTTGTTTCATAGGCGACCCTCAATAAAAATAGAGACTTGGAATGGGTGGGCGCTTTAGCGGCGTGCTTGTTTTTGGAAGTAGGCGAACAGCCAGGCGCGGGCGGCGGAGATTTCGCGCTGCACCGTGGCACGCGAGCTGTCGACGATGCGCGCTACTTCCTGGTCCGTGAAACCCCCGTAGAATTTGAGCTCGACGATGGCGACTTGTTTGGGGTCCAACGCGGCCAAGGCCTGCAGGGCTTCGTCGAGGGAGACCAGATCGTCACTTTTGTGGATGGGTAAATCGAAGCTTTCGTCCAGCGAGAGGGGCGCTTGGCCGCTGCCGCGTTTCTGGCGGTTTTTTTCGCGGGCGTAATCGGTCAGAATGCGGCGCATCATTTTGGCGGCGATGGCAAAGAAATGGGCGCGGTTGGCCCAATCGGTGTCTTGCTGATCGGCCAATTTGAGGTAGGCCTCGTTGATGAGCGCGGTTGGCGACAATGTGTGGTTCTTGCGTTCACCGGCGAGGCGGCTGCGCGCAAGCACGCGCAGTTCGTCGTAAACGGTTGCCATCAGAGCGTCGAGCGCGTGTTTGTCGCCGGCTTGCCATTGTTGCAGTAGGACGGTGATATTTTTTTGGATGGTGGTCATCGAGATCTTCCTTGCAGAGTAGGGTCGGGCGTTGGTATTAAGTAGCGTCAATGCGTGCGTGCAAAGGGTGTGTTTGCGGCGCTTGGGTTGGGCCGGTGATCGGGAAAAGCGCTGTAAAACGCTTCCAGTCTGGCAGCGGCACGCAACGTGCGGCGATGGTTGGCGCCGCGTTGTTTGCTGATCTGCCGGCAGGCGGCTGACAACAGAGGTTCGGCCTGGTTGGGTCGGTCCAAGCCGGCCAAAGTGGCGCCGTAAATACTTTGGTTGACGGCTTGGCGACGGGGGCCGGCTGTGCCGGCAAAGGCTTCCAAAAGCAAAACCTCAGCGGCGGAAAAACGCTGCTGGGAATTGTAAAGATCGGCCATGTCGCCCAAGGTATCGGTGACGCGCGGGTGGGCCGGCCCCAGCAAGCGGCGGCGTTGGTCCAGCGCGGCCTGAAATTGTTGCTCGGCTTCAGACCATAAACCCGACTCGTGGAGCAAAACGGCGAGGTTGTGGCGGCTGGTGGCGACCTTGGCGTGCGCGTCGCCGTAAACTTGGCGGCGGACGTGCAGCGCTTGGCGATAACTCGCTTCGGCTTCGGGCAACAAACCCAAGCTTTGCTGCAGGCCGGCGAGGTTGTTGTGGACGGTGGCGGCTTGGGCACTGGTCGGGCCGTAGCTTTTGATGATGCGCGCGAGCGATTGGCGGTAAATGGGTTCGGCCTCGGCGTATTTGCCGTTGGTGTAAAGGCATGCACCTAAATCGTTTAACACGGTGGCATAGTGGGGATGATCGGTGCCTAAGGTTTTTTTGCGAATCACAAGTGCGCGGCGCAGCAGGGGTTCGGCGGCTTTGCGTTGATTGGCTTTAATCTTTAACAAAGCCAAGCCGTGGAGGCTTACCGCCACATCGGGATGCAAAGGGCCGAGGTGTTCGATTCTCATGGCCAAGGCGCGGCCGAACAGGCTTTCGGCCTCGGCTAGGTTGCCGCGCGTTTGCTGCAGGCCGGCCAGGTTATTAAGTGACGCGGCAACACTGGGATGGTTGGCGCCAAAAAGTTGTTCTCGGATAGTCAGCGCTTGGTTGTAGAGGGTTTGTGCTTCCGCGAACTTTTTCTGGGCGACGAATAGGTTGGCGAGATCGTTTTGGCTTTGTGCGGTGGCGGGGTGGTCGGTGCCGAAAAACGCGGTGCGCATCTGCAGCGCTTGGCGCAGGAAGGTTTCGGCTTGTGGGTAGCGGCGTTGGCTGTAATGCAACACGCCAAGGCTGTTGAGGCAGTCGGCAATGGCGGGGTGTTGTGCGTCGAAAAGCTTTTGTCGCACCAACAATGCTTCGGTGAAAAGCTGCTCGGCTTCGCTGTCGTCGCCCTGTCGGCGCCGCATGGCGGCGAGGTTGTAGGCGTCGGCGGCGACCAGTGGATGATCGTGTCCGAGTACGGCCAAACGGGTGCGGCGCACCTGGCGCATGAGTTCTTCGGCGCGGGCGTAATCACCCCTGGCAAACAAAAAAGCGGCCAAGTTGTTGGTGCTGGTGAGGACAAGCGCGTGGTTGGCTGGAAAAAGGGCGCGCCGTCGCGCCAGCGCGCGTTGGAACAGGGGTTCAGCGGCCTGGTCGCGGCCTTGCGCGTGGTGTATTTCGGCCAAGATGCTGTCACATTCGGCGGCGGTGGCGGTTGTTTGGCCGCCCTGTGCCGCACATAGCTGCGCGGCTTCGCGGGCGTGGCTTTCGGCCTGATCATAGGCGCCCTTGCGCCACAACACTTCCGCTTGTACCAACAGGACTTGGGCCAAGAACTCACGCTCGCCGTTGCTTTGCCGCAGGGTTTGGATGACTTCGGCAAGCAAGGGTCGGGCGGTGTCGAAGTGGCCGAGGCTGCGATAGACCTTGGCCAACGTGAACTGAAGCTGGGCGCGCAAATAGGGTTGATCGGTCAGTTCGGCGGCGACGCGACCACGGCCGGCGTTGAGCAGGTCGACGGCGCTGGGTGCTTGGCCGCGCGCCTGTGCTGGATCCGAGCTTTCAAAAACGGAAACCAAAAGGTCGGTCACTTGTTTGGCGTTATCGCGTTCGCGGCGGGCCAGATCGCGTTCGACAGCGGTTCGCTGCTGCTGAAAAAAGAGGGCGATGGTAAAGCCAAACGTGAGTGCGAGGAAGGCGGCGAAAACGGCCAGTGGCCGGCGGTAACGCACGGAGAATTTACGGATGCGGTAGGGCAGCGACGGCGCGCGTGCCAGCACCGGACGCGCATCGAGAAATCGCTCGAGATCATCGGCCAAGTGGTTCACCGATTGGTAACGCAACTCGGGTTGTTTGGCGATGGCTTTGAGTACGATGTTGTCCAAATCACCCTGCAGCCGACGGTGCAGGACTTTTCCTGACAGGCGGCGCTCGGCGGCGGGGTTGTCGCTGCCCGAGATGCGTGTGGTCGCCGCGTTCCTGGCGAATTGCTCACTGGGTTTGACGACGCTGGATTCGCAAATGGTTTGCACCAAATTGTGCGGGGTGAGTTGGTCGAGTTGGTAGGGTGAGTGGCCGGAAAGCAACTCGTAGAGCAAAACGCCCAGCGCGTAGATATCGCAGGCGGTGGTGATGGTGCCGCCACGAATTTGTTCGGGCCCGGCGTAGGCCGGGGTCATGGGCAGGGAACCGAACTCGGTGATCGTTTGGCGTTGTTCGCGATCAGGATTGAGGATCTTGGCAATGCCGAAGTCCAGTAGTTTGGGCACGCCGGCGGCGGTGACCAGAATATTGCCAGGTTTGAGGTCGCGGTGAACCACCAGGTGGCGATGGGCAAAGGCAACCGCGCGGCATATGTCGAGAAATAACCGGAGGCGTTGCTCGATGGTGAGCCGGCCTGTGTCGCAATACTGGTGCAGCGTTTGACCCTTGACCCATTCCATGACCAGGTACGGGCGCCCGTCGGGTGTGCTGCCGCCGTCGTGGATGGTGGCGATGTTGGCATGATGCAGATCGGCGAGGATTTGCCGTTCGTTTTTGAAACGCGCGACGATTTGGTTGGTATCCATGCCGCGTTTGAGAATTTTCAAAGCAACCTGGGATTCAAAAGCGGCGTCGACGCGGGACGCGCGGTAAACCACACCCATGCCGCCTTCACCCAGAACGGATTCGAGTTGGTAGGCGCCCAAACGGCTGCCGGTTTCCAGTTGCGCCGGATGGTCGTGGTCGGGCGGGCACAACGGGGCACGCGCGGCCTGTTCTTTTTCGTCGCTGGGATCCAAAACCGCAAAGAAGGCGTCTTGCCGCGAGCATTTGAAGGCGGCCAGCATGGTGCCGACTTCGCCGGCGACATCCTCCGCCAGCGTGGCGAGCAGTTCCTGTTGCTCGGCCGGCGGCATGTCGCAGGCACGCTGGAAGTATTGCTTAACCCTTTGGTAGCGGTCTGGATCCAAGGTAAATCTCCTGGCTGTGGAAAGAGGGGGTCGTCGCGCCGGTGCGGTTGATTTTGCCAAAGTCAGGCCCGGCCAGGTTAGGCCCGGCCAGGCTAGGCCCGGCCAGGCTAGGCCCGGCCAGGCTAGGCCCGGTCGGGTTAGGACCGACCGGGCGCGAGCTGCGATGGTGTACCGGACATTGGTCCGGTTGCGGTTGGCAGCTAAGGTCGGCCGCGCGTCGTAAAGGAAACGCGGGTCATATCATAAGTGCGGGCTGCCAGGCGGGTGCGTGGGTGATAGCGATAAAGGGTTCTGGAGAATCGCACCCTATTTTCATAATGCAAGCGATGGGGTTGGGAAATACAAGATAATCCATGTTTTCGTGAAATGAAAACGTTCATGTCTTAAAGCAAGCGCTTGTTGATGTTTGTAGGTTGTTGAAAATAAAAAGTTTGTATGAATGGGGCGACGGATGGTGATGCTTTTTTCAGCGCAGAGTGTTTTTTTTGAGGCGGTGCCGTTGTTTTTGTCGCGTATCCTTTTCGATCGATACAGCCTGGTGGTTTTTTCGTGTCGCCAGGTTGTCGTGTACGAGGAGGAACCCATTGAGTTTTTTATTGGCCATGAGCTTCTTTTTACAAATCCACAGCCCGGTTGTTGATCCGGGTGATGCGGAACAACCGATGTGCGAAACCGAACCCTTTGAAAAACCGGGCTGGAAATTGCTTTACGAACACGACCAGAACGGCGGCCGCATCCAAGGCGAGCTGGAGCACTTATTGCGTGCGATTGACGAAGGTTTAACCATCAAGGTTGCCGTTTCGCAGGGGCGTTTCCGGCAAATGATTGCGTGCGATGTGGTGACGGTCTCCGAAAGCGGTGATCTGGTGGTTTGTCAAAAGACAAACTTAATTGGTTTGAATGGATTTATCGGTGCCAAGTTTGGCTTGAACGCGGCCATTAAACGCAAGTTGATGGTGGTGGATTCCCAAGGCGGCGTGCATACCCAACTGTGGTTTGTCGATGCCGACAAGGTGCCGCAAAGCGAAACCCAACGGCAGCGGATTCTCTGGTTCGCACACGTTGAATAGGGCCTGAACGGGCGACAACAAAACAGCATGGATTCAATTTGGGGCAGAAAAACGGAGGCAACAATGTGGCAATGGCGCGTGGTTTTTAGTGGTTTATGGTTGTGGGGAGGACTTTTTGCGGGTGAGCCGGCGCCGGCCGAGTTGGCGCACTCGGCGCAAGCCGGTTGGCAGTTGGTTTTCGCGCACTCGGCGGGCGGATTTGTGTATCAGGGTTCGTTGCAGAAGCTTCTGACCTATGCCGGTCGCGGGTACGACGTAAAAGTGGTGTTTCCTCAGGAAGTTGGCGAGTATCCCACCGGCGAACCGGTTTATCAACCGGATCCTGACGGTCTGCGTACGGTCTGTTGCGATGCGGTTTTTCTCTCGTATGAATCGGACTCGGTCGCTTGTGTCAACGGAAACAGCCTGGCGGGTCTGGGTCTGGACGATGGTGCGGGTCCAAGCCTCGACGACGCCTACCTGGCACTGTTTATGGCCAGTTCCGAGGGCCGTTTACACATCATCCGGCGGGCGCTCGCCGACGACGCGGTGGTTTCTGAAACCAAAGTGCGTCAGGGTTTTGCGTGGTATGTGTTCAATCCGAGCGGCGGCTGAGTTGTCCCGTGCCGTCTGCGGTTAGGCGGGTTTGAGCGCTTGTTCGACGGCGCTGTGGTCGGGCAACTCTATAATGAACCGGGCGCCGTGGCCGATGCCGTCGCTTTCCGCCCACAGCCGGCCACCCATGTCGGTGATGGTGTTGGCGGTGAGGTGCAGGCTGAGGTCGTGTTCATTGCCTGGACGGCTGTGACCGCGACTGAAGATGGCCGAAAGTTCCTCGGAGGCAATGCCAATGCCGTTATCGCTGACAACGATGCGGAACCTGCCGTTGTCGTGCCACGCATCGTGAATGTGAATCTCGCCCTCGCCGCCTTTTTGCTGGATGGCACGGGCGGCGTTGCCAATCAAATGGTGCAACACGGTAATCAGTTTGAAACGCTGTAACGGTACCCTGTGTTGGGCGGTGATTTCGGCCGAAATAGGAATGCCAAGGCCGGACATACCTGCTTTTTCGGCTTGAATTAATTCCTGGAACAGCTCGCGTAAGTCGACGTCTTCGCTGTAGCCGGCTACCTGCGAGTAGGATTCCTGGGCCGAAACGATGTCGCGTATGCCTTCGATGGTTTCCACCAGGCGCAGCACCTCTTCGCCGGCATGCCGTTCGTTTTCGTGAATGATTTCGACAATCTCGGCGATACCGAGGGCGAGGTTTTGCGGCGTGACCTTGGCGCCCGCCGCGTCGTCGGTGGTTTCACTCTTCGAGAGATGCCGGGCGATGCGGCTCAGGGTTTTGCGCACGCGCTCGGTGTCCAATCGGTCCTGAATCACCATGGCCGAGGCGACCACCGAGTTGAGCGCGTTGCCGAGGTTGTGCAGTACGCTGGCGGCGATTTCGGCGCGGCCGGCCAGGTGCGCGGTCTCAATCAAGCGGCGTTGCGTGACGCGCAGGCTTTCGGTCGTTTTCAGCAGCTTTTCGACGTGGCAGGCTTTGTTGAGCGCGGTAATGGCGTGCTCGCGGAAGCGGATCAAGCGGGCGATGTCGCTTTCGCGGATGAGTTCCTGGTTGCTTTCATTGTCGAAAATGAGAATGCCTTCCAACAAGTAATCGTCGACGGGCAGGGTTACGGTCAACAGCGAGCCTGGCATGGGCAGGCCGGCGAACTTCTCGCGGCCGGGTCGCTTGCCGGGGTTGCTGATGAGCCAGACGCCGTCGGCGAGGCCGATGTGGCCGGTGTAGCGACGCATGGCTTCTTGAAAATCGAAGCGAATGGGCGAGACGGAACGGGCGTCGTAGCCGACGAGCGCGGCAAAGGTGAAGTGATTGGTTTGGTGATCACGCAGCAACAGGCCGCCGCTTTTTATCTGGGGCAACAGGTTTAAGGCTTGATCGAGCAGGGTTTGCGCGAGTGCCTTGATTTCCACCTCGCGGTTGACGGTTTTGACGATTTCGTTGAGGGTTTCCAATTCTTGGTTCTGGCGTTGCAACCCGGCGGTGCGCTCCAAGATGCGGCGCTCCTGGTCGCGGCCGGCACGGGCCAACTGGGCGTGGATATCAACGCGCGCGAGCAGTTCTTCTTTGGTCACGGGTTTGGTCAGGTAATCGTTGGCGCCGACGGTAAAGCCGCGCACCAAATCCTGCAGGCGCGACTTGGCGGTGAGGAACAAAACGGGTAACTCGGAGGGCGACCAGCGCCGACGGATCTCCTCACAAACCTGGTAACCGGAAGTGTTGGGCATCATGACGTCGAGCAACACCAATTGAAAGCCTTGCGGCTCGTTGAGTTTGGCCAGCGCCTCGGTACCGGAGGCGGCTTCGACGACCTCGTAATCGCGAATCGACAGGTGGTTGACGAGGACCTGGCGATTCACTTCTTCATCGTCAACGACGAGAATGCGGAAGGCTTTGAAGGACGGCAATTCGACGGCGCGCATTTTCTCGGTGGGCTCATCGGTCTCAGCGGGGACCTTTGTGGGCGACGCCTCGGCCTCGGCCGGCTCGGGTGCTTGCGACGTGCTGTCGGCGACGGCAATGGGTAAGGTAAAACTGAAGCAGGTGCCTTGGCCTTCCAGCGACTCAACCCAAATGCTGCCACGATGCAGGCTGACCAATTCTTTGGTGATCGCCAAGCCGAGACCGGTGCCGGGATGGCGGCGTGTGATGGCGCCTTCCACTTGTTGGAAGGCCTTGAAAACGGCGTCGAAGTGCTCGCTGGGAATGCCGATACCGGTGTCGGTAACTTCAATCACGACCTGGCTCTCGCCCGCATGGGCGCGTACGGTGATTTGCCCTTCGAGCGTGAATTTAATGGCGTTGTGGATTAGGTTGTGGAAGATCTGGATCAGGCGATTTTCGTCGGCTTGAACGAGCGGCAGGCCGACCGGAATTTGGTTGAGGATGTCGATGGGTTTGGTGCCGAGCATGGGCCGCGACACGTTGAGCACCATTTCGACGACGCCGTGCAACTGCAGGGGACGAGTGCTAATGCGCAGCGATTGGTTGGCGATTTTGGAGTAATCGAGCAGGTCGTCAATAAGGGTCCCGAGCCGCTTGCCGCTGGCGATGATCATGTCGAGATTGCGTTTGGTGGCGTCGCCCAGTTCGCCGGTCGCGCCGTCGGCGAGCGATTCGGCGAGGCCGATGATGCCGTTCAGCGGCGTGCGCAGCTCGTGCGACGTATTGGCGAGGAAATCGTCTTTGAGGCGGTCGAGTCGGGTTAACTCGTCGTTTAGCTCTTTTTCGCGTTCGTATTTGCGGCGCGCGTGATGCCTGGCGACCAGCGCCGTCAGCACCGAGAATAAAAGCACCAAGCTGAGAATCCAGGCGTGGCGCAGCCGTCGTTGGGCGCGTACTTCGTCGGCTTTAGATTGGTTCTCGCGTTTAAGGCGTTCTATTTCGGCCTCGCGCTGATCGTTTTCAAACTTGGCGTGCAGACCGGTCACGGCGCGCGCCGCCTCAGCGTTAAACAAGCGGTCCTGTAATTCTTTATAGTGTTGGTGGATGCGGTAGGCTTTTTCCCATTGACCGTTGTCGGCGGCGATGGACGCGTAATTGCGGTAGGCAATGGCAATACTTTCCGAATTTTCGACGTCCTTCAACAGGTCCATCGCCTCTTCCATGAGCCTCAGCGCGGCTTCGGCGTCGCCCTCCTGTTGGGTTAGCAAGGCCAGCTCCAATTTGCATTCGCCAATCGGTTCCTTGCGATCAATTTGCGCGGCCAACGCCAGTGCGCGCTCGCTGTAAACGCGGGCTTTGGGTAGATCACCCAAAAGGCGGTAGATGCGCGCCGCGTTGAGGTGGGCTTGGGTTTGCTCGAGGGGGTCGCCGTAATCGGCGCGAATATTAAGCGCACGGTCGAACATGTCGCGTGCTTTTTCGAGCTGATTGGTGGACATGAAGACAAAACCCATGTTGCCGATGGTGGTTGCCAGCGAACCGTGCATTTCAAGTTGTTCTTTGAGGACGACGGCTTTTTCAAAATACTCGAGCGCTTTTTCGTTTCGTTTGAGGGTTTGGTAGACCATGCCGATGTTGTTGTAAGTCTTGGCCAGGGCGGCATTGTTGCCGGCTTCGCGATACAGCGCCAGCGCGCGCAGGTTGTAGTCCAGCGAAACCTCGTATTCACCCAAGCGGCGGTGTAACACACCCAAATTATTTAGCGTTTCGGCGGTTTCAGCCGGTACGGCGCGGCCCTCTTGCAGTTTGAGTGCTTGGCGGTTGTCGGCGATGGCGTCGCGGTAACGGCCGCCGTAAAACGCCAGCACGGCGCGGTCGGTCAGGGCGGTGGCGTACCACAGGATGCCTTCCTCGTTCATGGCCTCGGCGGTGTGAAGGCGCTCGTCGAGTATTTTTTGCGCTTCTTCTTCCTGACCCAGATTGACATTGGCCCAAAAGGCCAATTCCAGCGCCGTCAGCTTTTGCTGCTGATTGGGGTTGTTGGCCAGCAAGCGATTGATTTCGGGTAATAAGGTGTCGCGTACGGCTTGGGGGTCGCTGTCCACGCGCTGCTTGCCCTGTTGCAACAGGGTTTGGATATGGGCGCTGTCGGTGGTTTGCGCGGCCGGCGCCGTCGCTTGCTCTTGGGCGAATACGGACGCAAGGCCCGCGCTGAAAAGCAAGCTGACCATAACCACCCGGACAACGCTTCGCTGGTGGGAAGCGGACCGGTGGTCGGACCGACGGTGGAATCGAAGACACAAAGCGGGATGACCCCTTTCTTAAGGAATCGGCATGGTGGCCGGAATAAATCGTAAACGCGGGGTTGGAAACAGCGTCGATTGGCGCGGTTGCGTTGCCTCGCCTAGTCTGTCTTTCGGTTAAAACCTACTTGAGGTTAACATTCAGCGGCGGGGCGGTTAATCGATCGCCGTCATAGTCGTTGACCGGGCCGAACCTTTCGCCTTGCTCCCATTGGCGACGGGCTTCGTCGATCTCCGCCGTGGTGCGCGCCACGAAGTTCCACCACAGAAGGATGTTTTCCTCGAAAGGGCGCCCGCCGACCACGACAAATCGCGTGCCTGCCGCCGCGCTAAAGGAAAAGTGGTCGCGTCGGCGGCCGAGGTCGTAGAGGTTGCCGACGGTCATGGTGACATCGCCGGCGGTGAGGCTGCCGCCGACGGGCACCAGACCGTATTCCCACTCGGGATTGAGCGCGAACTGATGGGTGCCGGCGGCGCCGACGGTAACGTCAAAGCCGGTCATGGGCGAGTACACCTTGGGTTCGGCTTTTAGCCCCAGCGCTTCACCCAGGAAGACCTGAATGTCGAGGGCGCCCAAGCTCAGACGCGGTGCCTCGGGCACGTGTTGAAAATCGGGTTCACAATCGCGATCACGGTCGGGCAGCGCGATCCAAAATTGGACGCCGTGGACGCGGCCGCTGTTTTCCGGCGGGGTTTCCTCGGAGTGGGCGATACCTTTCCCGGCCGTCATTAAATTCAACGCGCCTGGTCGAATGACCTGGTTGAAGCCCAAACTGTCCTTGTGGTGGATCTCGCCTTCCAGCAGCCAGGTCACCGTTTGCAGGCCGATATGCGGATGTGGCGCGACGTCCATGGCTTTACCGGTAAAGTCGAGCGGACCGAAATGGTCGAGGAAACACCAGGCACCGATCATGCGTTTGTGGCGGTTGGGTAAAGCACGGCGAATTTTCAGACCGCCGCCGAGCATGGCTTCTTTCACTGGGTAAACGGTGATCGGTTGGGGGTCGGCCGGTTGGGCAGGATCGTGCAAATCGGTCACGGGAAACCTCTCAGTGGCTGTCGTGGATGACGGTAGGCGTGGGCGGGTGTTGCGTCGCGGGGTGCAGCGACGCGGGCTGGTTGACTTCGGCTCTTTATTATAGGGGTTTATGGCGAAAAACGGCCAGCCTGGCCAGGGGGGGCGCTTCGGGTTGTCGTTTTCCTTAACGGGAAAGCGAGCGATTTTGCTAAAACCTGAAAGGTTCGCGCTGCGGCGGCGCACGGCTTCACCATTGTGTTTCGCGCTTTGATTTGGCGCGTCGGTACGGCATGACCGCCGTTTTTCCGCGGAAAGGGCTAAAATATGCCGGCTTTTGTGCCGTTGGGTTTTTTGGGTTTTGCAATCGCATTGCGGGAGGCGAAAGGTTGTTCTTGACTTGGATGATGATGTGCCTGGCGAGTGCCGGTACTTGGACGGTTACGCCGGCGCTATCCGCCGTGACGGCCATGCCGGCGGTGGGTGTACCTCGCGCCGCCTATCGCCGCGACGATTGGCAGCCGCATCTGGCGAGCTTGCGCCGTGAGTTCGGTCGCAACAAAGAAATTCCGGCCCAATACGAACTGGAAACACTGATCGCTTTGTCGCACTTTCCCGCGCTTAAGGACACGCGCATTCGTTTTGTCTTGCGTTCCAAAGCGCCGATTTCATCGCGACCCTTTGTGTGGACCCTGTTGCGCGGCAAGAAAAGTCGCCGCGTGTACCGAATCGGCATTGACGAAAGCGATCGCTGGAGCGGCTCGCCGGCGCTGCTCAAGAATATGAGTTTTAACGCGCGGATCGGTGCGCTTGGCCACGAACTTGCCCACACTGATTACTACGAAACCAAACGCTGGTTTCACTTTATTGCGATTGGCGCTTCCTTTGTTTCCAAACGCTTCCACAAAAATTTCGAGCGCGGCACCGATCAGCGCGCCATCGAAGCGGGTTTGGGGTACCAGTTGTGGCTGTGGTCGCGCGATATTCGCGGTGGCCGCTTGGCGGAAAGTCCCAACAGTTGGTTGGATCGCTTTTACTATGCGCCGGCGGTTATTCAAGACCAAATGGAGGCGCTGCCCGCTTATGAGGGGTTACCTGAAATCGGTGACAGCGAGGACGTGGGTCCGTCGACGGACGAACCCACCAACGGCGTCTTTTAGATAAAGAAGTCGGGTACCAGTTCGTCCTCGGCGATGTCGGGACTAACGCGGTAGGGCGCAAAATCGGTGACGCCTTCCTCACGCAGCACTTCTTCGTCGATGTAGAAGTTGCCGGTGGCCTCGCGGCTGTTGCGACAGAAAATGGCGTGGGCGGCGTCGGCCATGATGGCGGGCGTGCGCGACTTCGAGCACATTTGCTCGCCACCCAACAGGTTGCGCACGGCGGCGGTGTCGATGGTGGTGCGCGGCCAAAGCGCGTTAAAGGCAACACCGTCTTTTTTGAACTCGCCGGCCATGCCCAGCACGCACATGCTCATGCCGTATTTGGCCATGGTGTAGGCGACGTGCGGTGCAAACCAGCGCGTTTCCATGTTGAGCGGCGGCGAGAGGTTGAGCACGTGCGGGTTTTCGGCTTTAAGCAAATGCGGCAAACAGGTTTTGGAAACCAAAAAGGTACCGCGCGTGTTGATGGAATGCATCAGGTCGTAGCGTTTCATTTTGGTTTCAAGTGTGCCGGTTAAGCTGATGGCGCTGGCGTTGTTGACCAGGATGTCGATACCGCCGAAGGTTTCGACGGCTTTGGCGACGGCGTCGGCCACCATGGTTTCGTCGCGAATGTCGACGATGCAGGGCAGGGCTTTCCCGCCGGCGGCTTCGACTTCCTCGGCGGCGCTATAAATCGTGCCAGGCAGCTTGGGGTGCGGCTCGGCGGTTTTGGCGGCAATAACGACATTGGCGCCGTCGCGCGCGGCGCGCAGGGCGATGGCTTTGCCAATACCGCGTGAAGCGCCGGAAATAAAAAGTGTTTTACCCTTGAGATCGGCCATGATCCTTCCTTTGCGTGGCCGGCGGCAAGCCAAGTCGCAAGGGCGTGGGCGCGCCGACCCATTTTTCTAGAACGTTATTCTAAGTGCTCGCATCTTACCGCAAATCAGGCGGTCGGGCAGCGCAAATTTCACAGGCTTCGGCTGACCCCGACTAAAAAAAGGGGGGAGCCGGCACTCGTAAGCGCCACCTCCCCACCGGTTGCGGAGAATCGGAAAGGCGCGATTAGCGCGCGTGGGGCACGGCTGCGAGGATGGCCATGGCGGTGTCGTTGGGGACCTCGGCGGCGGGTAAGTCGGCGCTGGATGGTTCCGCCGTGCCAGTCGGGCTGGTGGCGCTGCCTGAAACGGAAGGGGGCGTGACGGTAGGTAGACGGGGCGCCGCTGCAAGGGTGTTTTGATCCAAGACGATGGGTTGGTATGTGCTGTGGTGCGGCACGTCTTGGACGGTGGCAAGTTGGGTTTCGATCGGGTCACTTTGGTCGGGTTGCGGGACGGCCTGAATGGTTCCGGCACCAACAATCAAGGCCAACATAAGGACAAGTGCCGCCTTGTGGCGACTTTGGGCGGTTTTAGCGAGGTGCTGATGGCGATCGCGGTGGTCACCGACGATCGAACTGAGCGAAGCGGGCGCGTGTTTTTTTTGGGGTAAACGAGCCATCGTTGTCCTACCTAGCGAGGATAAAGCCAGGACATAGCGGAGCAAAACCCTCCCAACATGATCGTCAGGCGGGGCAAAACGGTAATGAATTGTGACACTTTGGAAGATTAATACGATTAGAAGGCATTGGGTGTAAGTTGTCAAGTGAGGAAATTGTTGGGGAACGCGAAATAAGTGGCACGGAAACGGGTGGTTATTCCTGTCGCGGACGGCTGCTCGGCGCCGTTGCGGCTGTTCGGCATCGACGGGGTCGAAGCAGGAAGGCACGCGTGGGTGAGCGGGCTCACAGAGCGCGGTAAGCTTCGATGTTTTGCCCGCAAATCCTGTATTTTAGAGCTATCACCGTCGTTGATGCCGTGGTTCGCGGCTTGACGGTTTTGTCATGCGGCGCCGTGCGGAGGGGGCAGCGATTGCTTGCCATCGCCCTACCAAACACAGGCGTGCGGCGTGACGGTTCATGAAGCCCTTCGGTTGCTTCGCCATTTTTTATTTTTTGTTTGGGACAAATCATGCGTCGGCAATTATTGTTCGGCCTGTTTTTCTTGCGCACTGCCTGATGGATCGAGTAGCTCGTTTCGTTGTAGGTGTTTAGCGGGGGAGATGGGGTGCCTTGCAGGGGCCGCGCACACGGCGACTCATCGACAACCCTGTCGATGCCGAAAACTTCCTTAAAGGATGAAAGGGCCGGTAACTTCATGAACCGTAAATCACCACCAGTTTTGGTGGGACGAGAGAGAAAAGGTGTGCCGCGATGGTGCGGGTGCACGACGATATGCGACCCACGAATGGGTTTCGCTTGGGTGATTTAACGGAACGAGGGGGTTCTCCTAGCATGTGGTACCAGGTTTGCTGTAGATTCGCGATGATTGTGTTGCTGAGCGCGACTGCCTTCGCTCAGAGCCTAGAGGTCGATGTCCATTCGCCGGATTTGGCGACCCAATTGGAAGGGGTTGCGCACGGTGAGAAAGTTTTGTTGTACGGCTTTTCTTTTGACGAACGGCGCGGTGTAACGCCGATGAATTTGGAACGGTTCGACGTGTTTCACCCGCAAGCGGTGATGACCGTGCAAACCGCCAACGGTCCACGTGTGGTGGCGGCGCCCAATCACCTTTACTTCAAGGGTTCGGTCGACGGTATGGACGGCTCGGTTGCCTACCTCTCGCAACGTGAAAACGGCGAAGTGCGCGGCTTGGTGTCTTGGTTGGGCCGCAACTGGATGATCGAAGAGCGGCGCGACCGCAACAACGAACCCCAGGGTTTACAGCAAATCGAAGTCACCGATGCGGTGGTCAGCGATCCGTACAACTGCGGCATCGAGAATCTGATTCGCGCCGACGAAAAAGCGGGCACGGATCGCGAAACCGAGATCACCCATGCGCCGGCGCTGCCGCTGACGCGTATGCCGACCGCCGATTACTTCGCCACCGTCGCGATTGAAACCGATTTCGAGTTTTACAACCTGTTTGGCAACGAACAAGACGCCTTGACCTACATCGGCGATCTGTTCGGTTACATTTCCACCATTTACCAAAATGATTTGGGCACCGCCCTGTTGGTTGGCGACACCAACTTTTGGTCGACCTCGTCCGATCCCTGGGAAGGGACCAGTACCTCCTGCCAGTTGTATGAGTTCGGCAACTACTGGAACGCCAACAACAGCGCCACGCCCCGCACCATTTCGCATTTCCTGAGCGGCAAACGCACCGGCGGCGGTATTGCCTGGGTCGGTGTTTTGTGTCGAGGTGCCTTTAATGTCAACAACGTCAGTTGCAACGGTTTGGATTCTAGCGGCACCTATGGCGGCGATTACGGCGTTAGCGCCAACCTGAACGGCAACTTCAACGCAAGCAATCCCAGCATGATTTGGGATGTGGTGGTGGTTGCTCACGAAATCGGCCACAACTTTAACTCGCCACACACGCACTGCTACAACGGCGTTGGCGGTAACGCTGAACCCGTCGACCAGTGTTACTCTGGTCAAAGTGGTTGTTACAGCGGATCAACCTCGCTGCCCTGTGGTCAGTCCGGCGCCGGCTGCGGCACCATCATGAGTTACTGTCACTTACTCAGTGGCGGCACCAGCAACATCGCCCCCAGTTTTGGTTTGAATCATCCCCACGGCGTTGAGCCCGATCGCGTGCCGACGCGCATGCGCGACCACGTCGTTTCCCGCTCCAGCAGCAACCCAACCTGTTTACCCGAAGTCTGTACCGCGCCTTCGATTACCGCGCAAAGCAGCAGCTCGACCCAATGTGTCGGCGCCAACATCACCTTGTCGGTGACCGCTGAAGGTTCCGGTTTGAGCTATCAGTGGTACAAAAACGGCAATGAGGTCGCCGGTGCTACCGGTGCGACGCTGGTGTTTAACGGCATTCAAAGCGGCGACGGCGGTAGCTACACTTGTATCATCACTAACTCGTGTGGTGATGCTACCTCCACCGCTATTGTGGTGACCGTCGAAACCGGCACCCAGGTAACCAATCAGCCCGCCGCGCAAGACCTATGTGCCGGTGCTACGCTCGAGTTGAGTGTGAGTGTGACCGGCAGTGGTTTGACCTACCAATGGCAACGCAACGAACAGAACATCGCCGGTGCCACCAGCGCGACCTATACCAAGGCCGATGTTGTCACAGGCGACGCCGGCAGTTACCGCTGTGTGATTAGCTCGGCTTCTTGTGGCACGCTCAACACCAACGCGGCGATTGTCTCGGTTGGCAGCACACCCGCTGTGCAGGAACATCCGCAAGCCGCGACGCGCTGTCTCGGCAGCGAGGTCGGTTTCTCCGTCATCGCCGAGGGTGGTGGTTTGAGTTACCAATGGCAAAAAGACGGCAACGATTTGGCCGGTGAGGTTCAGGCCACATTGGTTTTAAGCAATCTTACGCAAGCCGATGCCGGCGCCTACCGCTGCTTGGTTCGCAACGACTGTGGCAGTGTGCTTTCCAGCGCGGGTCGCCTGACCTTAACCGAAGGAACCGCCATTACCAGCCAACCGCAAGGTGCCGAAGTCTGTGCCGGTGACAGCGCCACGCTGACGATTGCCGCGACCGGTCCCAATCTCACCTACCAATGGCAACGCGACTTGGAGAGCTTGGCAGGTGAAACCAGTGCCACCCTGAGCTTGTCCAACATTCAGGGCAACAATAGTTACCGCTGTATTGTGCGCAGCGATTGCGGCATAATGCTGTCCGATTCGGTGACGGTCGGATTGGCGCAGTTACCCGTGATTACTGAAGAGCCGACCTCACAAGGCGTCTGCGTCGGTGAAACGGCGCAGTTCCGTGTTGCCGCCAACAGCGAAGCCGACTTGCGCTACCAGTGGCGCAAAAACGGCCAAAACATGGCGGGCCAAAATGCCGCGCTGCTGGATTTGGGTGCCGTCGAAAGCGACGATGCGGGCAGCTACTACTGCGTGGTTTGGAACAGCGCTTGCGGTTCCGTGGTTACTGAAACCGTGACCTTGCAAGTGTCGGCGACGCCGGAAATTACCAGTCAACCCGCCGACGTTTTCGGCTGCTTGGGTGATCAAGTTTCCATGACCGTGTCGGCAACCGGCGCGAGCAGCTACCAATGGCGCAAGGATGGTCAAGCGCTCAATGGTCAAACTCAGGCAACCCTGAATTTGGACCTGCAAGACTTCGCTCAAGAAGGCGCTTACGACTGCGTCATCGAAAACACCTGTGGTTCCGTCACCACCCGCGTGGTGAATGTCAGCTTTGACTCGGCCTTTGACGTGGTCATTCTGACCTCCTCGGTGGCGCAAGGTTTGACGCCGGCTGTGCTTGAAGGTCAAGTTTCTTGTCGCACCAACGACATGTCTTGGCTGTGGCAGGATTTCGCGACGGGTAATGTGTTGTCGCAGAACAGTTTAACCCTCGAAATGCCGTTCCTCTACGAGCAGACTTCAGTGGTTGTGTTGCGGGTCGAAGATTCTGGTGAAGGCCAGGTCATTCGCCGTTATGCCACCGTGCTGGTTTCCGAGGACGACGGCTACGTTGATATTAATGGAGACGGCTGTAACAGCATGGCCGACTTGCACGTGCTCGCCGACCAGTGGCGCGCGAGCGCGGAGAACACGCCGAACGGCGATAACGTTATTGATGTTAGGGATTTCCTCTACATCGATACAAGTGACAACTGTCCTCAATAACACGTTAACCAGACACCAGGCTCGGCGCGCTTCGGCAAGCCGGGTCTTCTGTCTTTGACCAAAAAAGCGCGATGTGTGTGGATGATTTTTGGCAAAGATTTGGGCGGAACAGTTTGGGAAAGTAAAGGCGCACGGCTCGTGTGCCGGCCTTTTTCCATGCTGTTGCAACCCGGAATCTTCGCCAAAATAGCCGCCCACCATCGCGCTTTTTTGGTTTTAACGGGCCCTTCTTTCGACCGGCTCCTTTATGGAGGCTTCCTTGCGCTTTTTTCCTCTCTGTTTGTGCCTATCCGCTGCTTTGTGTTTGTCGCCGTTGGCGACGGCAGGCGACGGACCGATAGAACTCGATGTCTTCTCCGAACGACTTAGTACCGAGCTGGCGACCATCTCCTACAATACGGAAATCCTGGTTCACGGCTTCACGCTCGGTGCCTCAGGGCCGGCTGAATCACTGCGTTTGCAGCGATTTGACGTTTTTGCCGAAGGCGCCGAAGTAATGGTTCACGGTAAGGACGGCCTCACCATTCAAGCACCGCCGCGCCACCTTTATTTTGGTGGTGACATCGTTGGATGGGACGGTTCTCGCGCTTTTCTCAGCGTGCGTGAGAACGGGGAAGTCAGTGGTTTGGTCGGCTACCAAGGGCGTTTTTACCGTCTTGCCACCCCGACCGTTCGCATACCGGGTGAACCGGTGCTGGCCGAATACGATTTGAGCGCGGCCGCGGCGGTTCCTGACCGCGAGCCCTTTGCCTGCGGTACCAACGAGCTGCGCGATCCCGACGCCTTTGATCACCTGCCACGCAACGCGCCGGCGCGATTTGCCGCCGCGGGCGGCGGCGCCGCGACCTACACCGCGACCATTGCGCTCGCCACCGATTACGAACTCTTCCAGCGATTTAGCGATCTCCCTGAAATGATGACCTACCTCAGCGATCTGTTTGCCTACATTTCCGGCATTTACGAGAGTGAGGTCGATGCCCAATTGGTCATTGGCGATACGGATGTTTGGACCGTACCCGAGGATCCCTTCGAAAGCACCAGCACGAGCTGCCAACTTTCGGAGTTCGGCCGTTACTGGAACACCAATTTCAGTGACCGCACTTACACGCTGGCCCACTTTCTCAGCGGCAAAAACGCCGGTGGCGGCATCGCTTGGCTGGGTGTTTTGTGTTCCGGCGGCTGGACAAGCGCCGCCGATCCCAACTGCCCCGAGCTCGGCACGGATCCCGGTCTCTTTGGCGGTCCTTTTGGCGTGAGCGCCGGCATTACCGGCAGTTTTAATCCGAGTAATCCCTCCGTGGTGTGGGATATGGTCGTGATTGCTCACGAATTGGGTCACAACTTCGATTCACCGCATACCCATTGCTACAACGGTCGTTTGGGCAATCCCGAACCTGTTGATAAGTGTTACGAACAGGGGGGTGGCTGTTATGCCGGTCCCACCGAGTTGCCGTGCGAAACGTCAGGGGCAGGCTGCGCCACGATCATGTCCTACTGTCACCAGCTTTCCGGCGGCCTGAGCAATATCTCGCCGACCTTTGGTCTCAACCATGGGTTTGGCGACCAGCCGGAGCGCGTACCGACCGTGATGAACGCCCACGTGGTTGAAATGGCCGCCATCGATGCCTCGTGCCTGCCGCAAGGCTGTACCGCGCCGGCGATTTCGGCCGGTCCGTCGTCCACCAACGCCTGCTTTGGTGATGTGGTGGTGTTTTCGGTGCAGCAGAGTGGGGGAACCTCGTTCCAATGGCGCAAAGAAGCGGTGTCCATCGAAGGCGAAACCGGTGCGACCCTGACCCTAACCGTCAGTGATCCCAGTGCGGCCGGCAACTATTCGTGCGTGGTGACCAACGCCTGCGAGTCCGTTGAAACCGACACCGCGCTCCTGACCTTGGACGGCGAGTTTAGCGCGTCGATGTCTCCCAACGGGCGCATCGTGCAAGGTCGTTCCTTGCTGACTTTTGCGGCCTCCATCACCTGTAATCCAAGTAACCTGACCTGGACCTGGCAGGAAAGCATTCAAGGCAATGTCTTGGGCCAAAACACGACCCAACTGACCTTGCCCGCACGGCTGACGCAAACAACGACCATCACGCTGCGGGTGGAAAACAACAACACCCTTGAGGTTCTGCGCGATTCGGTTGAAGTTTTGGCCGCGCAGGACGACAGCTTCGACGACCTCAACGGCGACGGCTGCAACACCCTCGACGACTTGCAGTTGCTGTGTGCCTCGTGGCGTGCGGTGGGCGCCGACGCCGACGGCAACGGCGTGATTGACGTGCGCGATTTCCTGTTCGTCAATACCGACCAAACCGGTTGTCCCTAAGCCAAGTGAGAAGGGCGTGTCCCCGTTGGCGCGCCCTTTTCTGAATTGGTGCTCAGAAAAAACAGCCTGACCCTGTGGCGCTGGCGACAGCTCGGCTATAATGAGGGCTGCCTTGACGAAACGCGGCATGGTTGATGTCGCGGCGCCTACCCTTTGGCGCGTGGCTCGGCTGATTGTTTTTTTCCACGGAGCACCCTTTGACACAGTTTACCGGCACTGAACAGTACTACCTCGATCCCGAACTCGAAGCGATTGTGAACATGGCGATTGCCATGGAAAAACCGCTGCTGCTGACCGGCGAACCCGGCACCGGCAAAACCCAGCTCGCCTTTGAAATTAGCCGGTCGCTGGGCACCGGCATTGAAATTTTGCGCGCCAAATCCACCATTAAAGGCGAAGAAGCCTGCTACGTTCAGGACACCGTTTTGCGTCTCAACGACGCCCGTTTCGGTACTGAGAACACCGGCCGCGACGTGAACCGGTTTCACGACTACGTGATCTGGGGTCCGATTGGCCGTGCCTTCCGCTCTGAAAAACGGGTCGTGTTGTTGTTGGACGAAATCGATAAAACGGAATCCGACGTTCAGGACAACCTGCTTGACGTGCTCGAGGACAACCAGTTCGTCATGCGCGAAATCAACGAAACCGTGACCGCCGCGCAGCCGCCGATCATCATCATTACTTCCAACGCCAAGCGCGAGTTGTCCGACCCGTTCCTGCGCCGTTGTTTCTGTCACCACATCGCCTTTCCCAGTGTTGAGGATATGCGCCAAATCGTGGCCTTGCACTTCCCCGAAATGAAGGCCTCGCTGATGGAACCCGCGCTCAACATTTTCTACGAGCTGCGCGAACGTGGCTTCGAGAAACCGCCCGCCACCAGCGAGTTGCTGAACTGGCTGGGCGCCATGATTCACGCCGGTGTGACGCCCGAGAAAACCGAGGATCTGCCGTTTCCCGGTACCTTGCTGAAACGCACCAACGATATTCTCAGCTTCCGCAACAAGGACAAAAAAGGGACCTCGCGCAAACGCGGCTGGGGCGGCTACTAACGTGCCCGCCATTCGGAGGAACTTATGACTGCCACCAGCGACCCGTTTTCGCTCCACGCCGAGCCGCTATTTCTCGACTTCTTTTATTTGCTGCGCGATTACGATGTGCCCGTCAGTTTGACCGAAATCATCGACATTTATCGCGGCCTTGAGAAGGGTTTGGTCAAAACCCTCGACGAGCTGTTCCTGTTGATGCGCTTGGCTTTGGTGAAACGCGTCGAACACCTCGACAGCTTCGAACGTGCCTTCGCGCTTTACTTCTACGACATCGATCTGCCCGCCGTCGCCGAAGGTGACCGCGATCTGTTGCATACCAAACAGTTTCGCGAGTGGTTGGAGCAGGCCGTCGAATCCGGCGAAATTCCCCAGAGCAAGCTGTGGCAGATGAGCCGCGACGAGTTGATGGAGAAGTTTTGGGAGCGGGTACGCGAGCAAATGGAAGCGCATCACGGCGGTAACCGTTGGGTGGGCACCGGCGGCACTTCGCCCTTTGGTCATTCCGGCCACAGCGAACGCGGTATTCGCGTTCACGGCCAATGGAAAAACCGGTCCGCCATTAAAGTCATCGGCGACCGCCGTTACGTCAGTTACGACGACCACCAAACCCTGACCGGCGCTAATATCCGCCAGGTCTTGGGGACCTTAAAGCACATGGTGCCGGTGGGGCCGCATGACGAATTGGATTTGGACGAAACCATCCGCGAGACCGGCCGCAACGGTGGTGAAATCGATTTGGTGTTTAAGCGGCGCGAGCTAGACCGCATCAAACTGATTCTGTTCATCGACAACGGCGGCACCTCGATGTTGCCCTTCGTCAAACATGTGCAGTTGTTGTTCAGCAAGGTTCGCGACCGTTTTCAGGACACCAAAATCTACTATTTCCACAACACCATCTACGGCCATGTTTACAAAAACCCGCGCCGCACCGACGCCGTGCCTTTGGAAAAGGTGTTGCAGGAATCGCCCGAATCGCGCGTGTTCTTTATCGGCGACGCCAGCATGGCGCCCGAGGAATTGTTCTCCGATTACGGTGCGATTGAGTGGGGCCGCGAGGATGCACTGCCGAGCATTGAGCGCCTAAAACACCTGCAGGCGCGCTTCAAGTATTCGGTGTGGTTGAACCCCATCCCGGCCGGGGAATGGGACATTACCTACGGGCGTTACACCCTGAGTGCCATTCGCGACGTGTTCCATATGGAAGACTTATCGCTGGGCGGCATTAAAAAAGCCGTTACCTATTTGCAGGAAAAAGCCGGCGTTTAACGGGTCGGGTTTCATGTTTTTCCGGTAAACGACGACCCTGACCTCGCTCCTTCGCGCCTGAACCAAGGGCGGTCCTGGCGACCACCCAACTGAAATGGAGGGGAACCCATGGTGAGACGAATGTGGCGGGTGACGACCGCTTTTGGCGCGAGTATGGTGCGTTTTGGTTTGGGCTCCAAGGTTGTCGCCTTGGGTGCGCGGCCGCAACAACCGCTGCAAGTCTACGAATTCGAGAATTGTCCCTTTTGCCGCAAGGTGCGCGAGGCCTTAACCGTCCTGGATCTGGACGTGGTTGTTTATCCTTGCCCCAAGCGCGGGCCGCGCTATCGGCCGTGGGTGATTGAAAACGGCGGCAAGCGACAGTTTCCCTATTTGGTCGACCCCAACACCGACACCGCTCTCTACGAATCGAACGACATCATTCGCTACTTATTCCAAACCTACGGCGCGGGCAGCAGGCCGTGGCTGTTGGTGAGCGGCCCGCTCGGCTTGTATGCCGGTCAAATCGCCTCATTGCTGCGACTCGGTGCCGGCACCTTTTATCGCAAGGCGAAAGCCCCGCAAGCGCCGCTTGAACTCTACAGTTACGAAGCCTCGCCCTACTGCCGTTTGGTGCGCGAAACGCTCAGCGAACTCGAAATTCCCTACTTGCTGCACAACATCGCTCCTGGCAGCCCCAAACGTCCGGCCTTCATCGAACGCTTCGGCAAAATGCAGGTCCCGTACCTGGTCGATCCCAACACCGATACCGCCATGTTTGAGTCGGCCGCCATCATCAACTATCTGCGCGAAACCTACGCGAATGGTTAACGGCCGGATGGCGACTTGACGGGTGACGGAATGTGGGTGCTGACCCTCGATGCGCTGGGCCGACTGCCCCATGACCCATGGCGCGCTTGTTTTGCCCGTTTACGCGTCGGCGCCAAATGGATAAGGCGCCGGCGACCATAGTGTTTTCTCCATGCCGGCCGGCGCGCTCAGCTCATTATGGGTTTAGGTCTTCTTCGAGATCCTTAAAATTCTCAACGGCAAGGGCGGGGACGGCCGCGGCCGGCAAGATGATTTGGTAAACGTCAATGTCGGTTTCTGAGGCGGCTTCCCAGTTAGAGTTAAACGCGATTCGCGTGAAATCGCGGTTGACCGTTGCGTGGGGTTCCGTCCAGTAGCCGTTTGGCAGGGAGTGGTGGTGGGCAATGTTCAGAATGCGGGGATTGGCGGTTAACTCCAAGGCAAATATTTTTTCGTGGGCCCAAACCTGTGAACCATCATTCGAAGGACTGCCGCCATAGGTGGAGACCAGCACCCAGCCCGGACGCTGGTAGGCCTTGCCCGAGAAGTGGAAAGCGGTAACACTTCCTTTGATATAAGACGCGAACAGATGGGTTTTGTGGCCCGTTTGAATTTCGACCATAAAAACTTCGCCCTGGTTGTGTTGATAGTCGACGGCCACATAGGCGTCATGGCCGTTTGGAAGCAGGGCTAAATCGGAATGTTCCGACTTGTGGTGCAGTTTTACCTGGCTGGAGAAATCACGGCGAAATGCGGTGGTTCCGTAGTCATTGCCGTCCCACGAGGCAACCAAATAGTCGCCACTCGGGCTCATCGACGTGTGATCGGGGCGACCGATGCCGTGTTGCGCGAAATCCCAGGTGCCTACGATTTCATCAAGCTCCTTGTCCCAAACCATCAGGCCGAGTGGTTCGAAATTGGCGCCCTCCACTTGCATGCCCCAGTAGCGGCCGTCAGCGGAGAAGGTGCCTTCGGCTTTGGTCCAAACGCGGCGGGCCGCCGGCCAGGGTAACCGGTTCTCAAAGTTACCAACGACCGAGGCGGTGTTGGTTTCAACGTCGAGTTCGTAGACGAGTAGGCCGCCGAAGGGTGCGGTGTAAAACAAGGTATTGGGTCGAACGGGATCCCATTTCAGCTCACAGTCGGTTGCCGGCCCGTCTAGCGTTTTGATAAACGCCGCGGTGTTGGCATCGTAGATATGCCAAAAACCATCGTAGCTTGAAATGACAATGAGGGTGTTGTCCGCGTTATAGGCTTGTTTCCTTGAATACTCGACGCGAGCAAAACCGCTTGGCGGTTCGTTTTGATGGTCGGTTAGCCGAACAATGCAAGTATCGTAGGATGGGTCGCTGAGGGGTTCGTTTTTTGCCGGTTTGGCGACCAAGGGAATGGTCGATTCATCGAAGCCGGACACGAGTTCAAAGTTGTCCGGGTAGGTACCGTTGCAACCGTTGGGTTCGTTATTTGCGGTGGTCGTGAACTGGAAGGTTGTTTCCTCGAGCGTTTTGGATGCGACAGTGCCGGTGACCTGGGCTAAAAACGAGGTGTTGGGGGTTAACGGCTCAGTCGGGTCGAAATAGACCCTGTCACCCGTGACACGGATCGTGCCGTCAACGCTGGTTTCTCCCGTTTGAAGGGTGAATTGGAGGTCGGTTTCCTCTGTTTCGATGGTTTCGCTATAGGTCGCGAAAATGGGTGTCGTGGTGCTAACGGAAGACGACTGGTGGTTGGGTACGGTTTCAAGATTCGCGATGATACCGGTTCCGTCACGATCGATCACCACCGTGAGAACGTAATCTTGTTCGGTGATCAAGCCGGTGGCCAGACTTTTACTGCGAATATAATATTGGGTCGTTTCGCCACGATAGATACCATTGATTCTGTAACGGTGTTCGCGATTATCGACGGTGTCAAAGTGGAGATACATCGATCCGAATGGATTGCCAGGCGAATGAGAAAGCCTTAATTCGGCAATTTGGTCGGAGTGGAGAACCAGTTCGACTTCCGTTACATCACTGGGGTGCGGTCCTTCGCCGGCAATGGTTTGCAAGGTGACTTCGCCACTTCCGAAGATGGTCGGGAAGGGGAGGTCTGTCGCTGAGGTTGTCCCGTCGGCACGGTCTTTACAGCGAACGTAATAGGTTGTATTTTCAGGTGCATAAAGGCCGTCAATGGTAAGACTGTGGGAGCGACCGTCGCTGCTGGTAAAGTTGGTGTACATCGCGCCATACGGGTAACCGGGACTGTTCGAGCAGCGACAATCGGCGGGGTTGTCGGTTGCAACCTGAAGGGTGACTTGGGTTGCGTCCTCGGGATGGGGACCCTGACCTGAAATTATGGAAATGTTGGGTTCAGAAGCAGATAGTAGCGTTGTCATCATAAAAGAAAACGTTAAGAAGCAGGCGGTTCGTTTCATAAATAAACCTCGTAGGGAAGCGTTCTTTGTTTCCTATTGCTTTCTGGCGTTGGCTATATTTTTGATGTTATGAATGATAAAAAAGAAGATCGATTCTACGATCTTATGTCAGGTGCAATAGGTTTTTTGGTAGATATACCTTTAAAGGGGAGGTCGTGTGAATTTTTGTGAATGAGAAACGATAACGAATAGGCCTCATCGACCGGCATTGAGACAGTCAACGGCGATTGGGATGAAGTTAATTTTTCTTATGGTTTAGATAAAAGAAAGGGCGATATTAGTGAATCTTTCTTTACAGAAAAGTAGCCCGCGATGCCTGGATAGAATGCTTGATTTGCTGGGCCAATCAAGATCAATAATGCGTGAATTGTGGCTGATGACCCCGTGTGAGGGCTAGGCTTAATTGTGGAGAATAAGACCTTTGTGACGGGAGTTACGATCTTGTCGGTTGGCCATATGACCGCTGTTTTCCCGCATGGGATTCTTTTTAGAGAAGCGCTTGTATAATTTTGAGATAGGGTATTTTTTTAATTCGCCAAGAAGCGGTGGGTTTTTGCGATCCAACAGTGGTTTGCGGCGCGCTAATGTAGGTTGGATTCTGCTGGTATTATCAATATAAAACTATTTTTGGCATTCGGGTTTTTCCTAAACTGAGCGATCCGATGGGTGAAGGCCCAACCGGTTGTGCGATTTCATCGCCAAGAAGCGCTTCGCTGTAGGACTGGGCCGGGGCCATTTATGGAAAGTTGCCTCGTTGGGATCCACTCGCCGACCCTCGTCGCAGCGGTTTTGGCGCAATCTTCCCCGTTCGGGACCCCGGGGAATCGCACCGCCTTGGTTTCCCGCACCCGAACCGCGTGTTTGCTGGTTGCCGACACGCCGTTACGGGATTAGTCAGCTTCGTTGTGTTTGGGCACCGTCAGATTAATCAGGTGCGCGGAGAGCAGACAAAACGTCATAGAGACCAGGGGTTTCCAGGGCCAGCTAAGCGGGTAGATCGGTTGGAACCATTCAGCCGGAATCACGGGAATCGAGGAAAACGGCAGCAAGCTGAGCATGCCGCAAACCGCGCCCGCGAAAACGGCCTTTGGTGCCAGCTTGGGAAAGAAAAAGGCGCACAGGAACAATCCCAGCAAAGGGCCGATGAACAAGCTGGTAAAGAACAGGGCTTTGGTAAGCAGTGACTGTTGGCCCGCGACGCAGACAAAGGCCGCCAGCGTGCCCACGACGCCCCAAATCAGGACCCACAGGCGGGCCCGTAGTAAGGTACTTTTCGGGCAGGCTTGACTGTCCTCGCATTTGGGTAAAAAGTCGGTGATGGTGGTGTTAGCCAGCGCCGTGATTGCCGAGTCAAGTGAACTCATGGCGGCTGCAAAGATGGCGGCCACCAGCAAACCGGTTAGCCCTGGCGGCAGGACTTCGAGAATGAAGTACGGAAAGATTTCGTTGACGCCAAGGGTTGGCGGCAGGAAGGTGACTCGCGCTTTCTCGAAGTACACGTAAAGGGCCGCGCCAACCCAAAAGAAGAGTAGGCCGATCAGCGCGCCGAGCAGTAAGGACAGGTACGAGCCGCGATTGGCTTCGAATTCGTTGCGACACGACATGTAGCGTTGTACAAATTGCTGGTCGCAACCGCGAATGGCCAAGTCAAAGACAATGTAGGCCACACCGGCCGAGAGGAAGTTGCCTGCCTTGGTGGGGTCGATGGTGCCGTCCCACCATTTGGTTTTGCCCGATTCAATCGCCATCGCGCTCAGTTTGGACCAGCCACCGACCGCTTCGCTGCAGGTGTACAGCGCCAACAGGCCGCCGCCCGCCAAGACGAAAAATTGCAGGACGTCGGTCCAGACCACTGCTTTAAGGCCGCCGAACCAGGTGTAGCCGATCGAGATGACGGCGGTTAAGCAGATGGCGACGTAAATGTTCATCGACAGCATTTGTGACAGGACCAGCGCCGGCCCGTACAACAAAATGCCCGTACGCAACAGCAGGTGCGCCGTGTAGAAACCGGCGGCGAGCAGGCGGACCGGTCGCGAGAAGGTTAGTTCCAGAAGCTCGTAGGCCGAGACGACCTTCATGCGCTGAAAGCGCGGAATGAACCACACGGCGACGATGACAATCGAGACCAGGCTGCCGAAGTTAAACATCAGGTAGGTCATGTTGCCGCCGTATGTTTCAGCGGGGTTGCCCAGGAAGGTCGAAGCGCTGACCGAGGTGGCGATCAGGGAAATACCGATGCTCCACCACGGCATGCGGCCGCCGCCGAACATGTAGTCGTGGAAATCGTTGTTTTTGCGCGATAGAACCAAACCGATGGCGACAATGACGGCGAGGTAACCGACGAGCGCTATGGTATCAAGCGTCGTGAACATAGAGGATCTGCTCCTGTCGCGGCGGGCAACGTCGAACGTTCGGCCGGCGCGCGCAAAATCGCGTGGGGCGGGACGGGCCCGTCATCCGGGTGAAAACGGCGACGGCGGCTAGGGTGGGTGAGCCGTGAGAGGCGGCGACACATGGGTAATGCCTGTCACTCTAGCAGCTTGCGTGGCATTTGGGTACCTGGCTGATGGACAAAACCAAGCGCGAGGCGCGCTTGGGGAAACCGGTCGGGAACGCGGTCCTGCGCTCATTGCCCTGAATCGGAGCGCTGCGGCGCTGCTTGCCTTGCAATTTTCATTGAATTTTAAGTGTTTGCGAGAAGATGAACTTTCCCTAAGGGCTTGGTTTAAATAGGTTTTTGCTGCTTGGGTTGGCGTTGGTGCCGGTGCGGATAATTTTGCAAGTTGTTGTACATCAGCGGTTTGGCTAAAATTAGCAAAGGTCGCCGCGCTGTTTGGCGCTTGGCCCGTCGCGGGTGGGGAAGTGGTAAACCTTCATGGCATGCGTAAAAAAGTTATGCGTGAATCATTTCACCGTCGGCCCGTTGCTCGGTTATAATCGGCTTCGTTTTTAGAGAAAGAGGTCATTGGTGTCAACCTACCGCGTCCTTCCCCGAAGTGAACACGAAATATCGCGAAAAAACATTTCTCAGCCCGCGCTAAAAGTGCTGTATCGGCTTAAAAGCAAAGGGTATATGGCGCTGCTTGTCGGGGGTGCCTTGCGCGATCTCATGCGTGGTGTGCAACCGCGCGACTACGACGTGGTCACCAATGCTTCCATCGAACAGATCCGTCAAATTTTTCGGAACTCGAAAACCATCGGCAAACGTTTTCCGATCGTGCACACGTATTTCGCCGGCGACGTGATTGAAATTTCCAGCCTCAAGCCGCCGGAAAGCGACGAGGATGACGGGCTGGAGCCGGACGAGGGCGACGGCGATTTTGAGCACGACGCCCATGACGAGCCGTACGAGGACGATGACGACTTGGACGACGGGGGTCACGAACGCAGCGGTTTTACCGCCGACCAGCAGGCCCTGTTGTTGGTGGATGCGCGTCAACGCGACTTTACGATTAACGCCATTTACTACGATATTCGCAACTTTGAAGTGATCGACCCGTTGGGCGCCATTGAACATTTGGAACAACGCCGTTTGGTGGCGATTGGCGACCCGCGCGTGCGCTTCCAGGAAGACCCGGTGCGCATGCTGCGTGCACTCAAGCTGTCCCAGCGCCATGGCTTTGTGATCGATGCCGAGCTGGAGAAGGTCATCCAGGAAATGGCGTCGGTCGTCGACGAAATCGGGCCGGGCCGCAAGTATGAAGAGCTGACGCGTATTTTGTTGAGCGAGGACGCTGAGGACGTTTTGGTGCGTTTGCGCCAAATGGGATTGCTGCGGCGATTGTGGCCGGCGGGTGACGTGCTGATGGAAAGGGTGGGTTTTGCGGCCATGGCCGACGCTATCCACCAGGTGCCGATCCACTACTCACGCGGCAGTTACGCCAAGGAAACCCATACCAAGCTGTGGATGAGCCTTTTTTTGCTGACCGATCACCAGCCGTCGTCGTCGGCCAAGGAAGAGCGCGTGGCGCTCGACGGGTTCCTGGGCAGCCTGGGAATGCCGTTCCGCACACCGATCATCGAAGCGCTGGCTTGTTTGGGCGCATTAAGGCGCGACAAAGGCGCCTACGGCGGCATGCCGATCAGCAACGAGGTCGCCGGCATGCTGGAGTTCTGGGTTGGCTCATTTGAGCCAGGTTTGGCGCGCCAGCTCGAACAGTTCTTTAAGCACCACGCCGCTGGCAACCGACGCCGCCGCAAAAACGACGGCGATCGACGCCGTCCTGGCAGCAGTTCCGGCAAAGGCAAACCACGCCGCCGACGCCGCCGACGCCGCCGCGACTAACCAGACCGCCTGCTCCCGAAGCAGGCGGTTGCGGTGGGTGAAAGATCCGTTAATCACTGTGGTTAAACGGGTTTTTCATTGTGGAAAAGACCGTATGGTGTCGTCGATTGACCAATGAAAGCCAAGAAAAACCAACCGAAACCAAGTCTGAGAAGACACCTCGGACGACACCCGAAGATCTGATTGGCGGCTACATTTGTTCTTTGGGAACTCTAACCATCCTTAACATTTCTTAAATCCCCCTTGATCTATTGTAAAAAATACATATTCTACTGCGTTCTTTGCTGCCAGCTTTTGGTTTTCCTTTTTGTTTTTCCTTTTGTTGCCGTCCGCCCAATCACAAACAGCTTTGACAATTATCCAGTCGGTATTTCCCGCTGCAACATAGAGACCTTTTCCTTCCATTTCACCTCCACCGGCTTCCGGCCAAAGACTTTGCAGTTGATCTCTATAATCAAGGTTGTCAACGAGCTTCTCACCAGAAAGCATTAGGCAAAACTCAATATCCGACCCATTCCACTCATAGGAAGAAGTTCGAAAACGATCGATAAGCATATCTGAGGATGTTACTTTGTCGCCGCGAGGTATAACCTTAGATTTCTCACTATGTGTTCCAATTTTTTGAAGATCGTAATCTTGCAATTGGTGCGAGACAAGAATGTGTCCTATAGGCTGTTTTGTATTATCCACACCAAATGCTATCCCTACCATAATGATCGAGTTGGGCTTCAAATCCTCAATTGAATCTCTTACTGTAAGAATGGAACCTCCTCTAGTTCCAGAACCCATTTCCGACCTTACAAGGCAAATTGAAGCATCCCCAAAGGTGCCAAGATGGAAGTAGGTTTTTGTTGTCCCAAATTGCTTATTAATTTGCGCTCCTCTTACTCTTGCAAATTCTAATACGGCTTTGGTTTCAATAGTTGTGGCTGTAACCAATAAAACGTCACATGTAAGATTGCTTTTTCCTTTTGATTTTAATGGTCGTTTTTCGGAAACATCTTTTCTTATTTCATCACCCCACTTAGATGATAAAAATGAGCTTATCTTGGCATCCTTAGCGCGCCTTTCTAGCCACTTTAGGGTGTCTTTTCTGCTAAACCCTTTGTTTAGCATTGCTCTATAAAGTAATGAGTATTCAGAGGAAATGTTAGTCATAAATATGCCAGGATCGTCTGTGTTGATCGATACAGGCAAGTTGTGCTCGACAACTTTCCAGTATGGTAAACTTTCATAATCAGGGAAGCCGCCAATCAATAGATTCGAAGAAGGTGCATACTCAATCGTTATATTCATCCCAGATAGCTTAAGTAAGAGCTTTTTTTGTAGTAGCGCTGCCGAAGATATGTAGTTTTCATCAATATCAACTGAAATAATATGCCCAATGTCAGATGCTTCAAATCCAAGCTGTCGAAGGAATTCTGATTCTGTTAAGCATGCATGGGAGTGATCATACGAAAAGTAATTTAAAGCGCTGTCGATTTTTTTGACTGACAGAAACTTAGTTACCAACTTCATTGCCCATTCTATTTTCGCATTTTCTCCAAGCGCTTTGAAGCTGGACAAAGCCCATAAGATGTCTAATATATGAATGCCAACTGGAGTATGGATAGATCGCCATTTGTCTCTGTAAAAGATATTAGGATCTTGGCCTAGCGCAATTGCATTTCCTAATCGTCCTCCCCAAGAAGGCAGAAGTATTTCTGCTGCTTCTTCAATATTTCTAAGCCCAGTTAGAAGATCACTGTAATCTTCGCCTACATGATAGGTAAATCCAAGGCGAGGGGTGCTTTCCAATTCTTCTGAAAAAGAGTCTTGTAAGAGCTTGTAAGCTTTTTGTAGGGACCTCGGCGATGTGTTTCTTTCGGGTCCAGCTGCATCAACACCAATAATGTATTTTCGGTAAGAAGGGTTTTTGATCAATAGGTCTACCAAAAACCGAGAGAGATATAGTGATTTATCCTCACTCTTCTGAGGGTCTACATTCTTTCCAAGATTGAAGACTAAACCAGCGAGAAGAGGGAAAGAGTTTTTGTCAACATTGACATTATGGTTCTTTAAAAAAAGACGAATACCATCTATCCATCCTTCGAGTTGATGTAGAGCATACTCTTTTTCTGAAAAAGAGACTCGAAGCTCCATCCCTTTTTTAAGAGCGTCGACACCCATATTATTTTCATAAAAGCGGCCCATGTGCTCGGAAAGAACATGGTAAATATTGCTTTTTTCTTGCTCTTTGATTAACTTAAATTTGTTTTTTTCCCTGGAGCTACTCGAAGGAAAACGCCGTCTCTTTCTGTATACTTTCAAAAAATTGTAAAGACCCTCTAACTCGCTGCCATGAAGAATATGCCAGTGGAAAGAAAGTCTTATCCGCAAATACGCCTCAAGGTCACGTCTAAAAATAGAATTTTCATCATTCTCCAAATAAGTGTCTTCATTTAGTTCGAAAGCTAAACTAATTAAACGTCTCTCTCCTTTTGCATACATTGCGTGGGGTAAATTTTCTTGGCGTTTATCACCAAGAAAATCATCAAGGCAGCTATTATCTGAGCTCCATAGTCTTTCGCTTAAAGTTTTGAAAATCAATTGCGCACGTGAGCCACTTTCATGAAGAGGTAGATCTTCTAGAATCATGTCAAGGATGTAGGGATCATTAAATTCATCAGTAATTATGCCAAGGTTCGTTTTTCTACCCTTATTCTTGTTTCGCAACCATATTCTCGCTGCGATCTGGAGCCGTAAAATCGAAGCTCTTGAGATATATGAGCTCCATGTTTTGAAATTTGATTCATTTTCAAAACCCTTTTCTGAAATACTTAAGGATTGCAACATCAGTTGAATCCAGTAGTAGAATGGAGGGAGTGCCCCACCGAGGTGAACATGCGTGTCAACAACAGAAGGAAAGAAAACATCATCTATTCTTTCTTTTCTGATTGAAGTTATCATCGGCCAGTCAAATAATTTTTTCCCGGCTTTGTCCATTTGTTGTGATGAAATCAAAATATCCGAATCAATTATTCGTGAAAGTGTTCTTGATACGCGGCTGTCGTTTAGATAACATCTCCCTTGTTCTATTACTAACATAGTCTTACTAAAAAAAGAAAGTTCTTTAAAAAAGTCCCGGCTTAATCTTGAATTTCTTTCTGCTACCAGGTTTATGATCTCAATATCATTAAAGCCATAGGGGGTTAGACGTCTAGATATAGTATCACTTAAAGATTCGCAAGGGGTTTCTCTAGGACCGAGAAGATCTGGCTCCAGTAACAGCAAAGCACGAGTGATGAACTCAAGATAAGAAATGCTCATCTTGTTTCCTTTCTAGCGCTTAGGGTAGTTTTCCATGTTTTTCCAAGATAAGCTGGATACTTGGTTCGTGAAGGCGGTGGCGCATCGTTGAAACCATCCGGCTCTCCGAGGTATTTTGACGCAAACGTTGAAAGCGAGCTTCGAGCCTTCTTCATTGCGTGCTCTTTCTCTTGCGGGGACAGTTTCTTGCCCTCATAGTCGAAACTGTAATCGAAAAGCCTCTGTTGATCGCAGTGCTTGATGATTCCGGCGGTGTGGTAGAGCACATCATCCTCAAGGGCTTCAATGAGTTTGTCGTATTTCCATGGTCTGGCCATATTTTTTGCACCGCGCTCAACTTTTGTGGTTGCTGACCACTGCCAATAACTGTACACTTGAAATGGTTGTTGGCTGGTGCCAATAACTCGGCGGCCACTTGAAAGGCCCCATGCCCATGATCATCGGTCCACTCAAGGATTGGCTTCGGTGGTAGGTGAGTGATGCACCGCTTACACTTCCACGCCGATGAAATGATGGAACTGGACCAAACCCTTTGTGTGCTTCACTCACTCGGCACGGTCATCACCCAGGTCTGCAATCTGGAAACCGAGGAACCGGATTACCCTTCCCTTTCAGACATGGGCCGTCTCGTGACCGAAAAGGCCAACAACGTCCTTGATACCATTCAGGGACCGCCCAAGCCGGGTGAGGCTGTAGCGGACAAGGACAAATCAGCAACGACTTGCTGAAAACATTCTCAGCAGGACACAACAGGAGGGGCGCGGTTTTCGCGCCTTTTCTTTTGGCTATCCTGTTACTGTAGACTAAACTTGATCGGGTAGAGGGGTGCGGAAAATCATTCCTATGCCGTAGTTACAAGAGAAGGAACCCCATCCCGCATGGGGCATAATGATAAAAAATTTTTCAGAAAATCAGCTTAGGAAAAGCCTACTGATTGAAACCGAGTCACGACCACGATGAGCCAAACCGAGAACAAGGAACCGGAATACACCACCGAAGAACTTCACCAAGGGATCGTTAAGTTATTGGCCGTGGTGATGGGCGACAAGAACGAAATCGTTCAAGCGATGAGAAGTTGTGGAAAAGGCGGCTTTTATTGCGGCAAGATTTACCCAGTCACACGGATGCTTTGCCCGTACTGTCATCGGTTGCGTTTTCGTCTGGCCCGTTCACTGTTCCTGCTTGGGTCGTTCCGGTTGAAAGCAAATACGGTCTTCCATGACATTGTTGTGACCCCGAAAGAAGCGGCACCAGAAGATTTTGATGAGATCAAAGGGGTTTTCGACGAGATGCTGAGCGGCTTGGATCGCATGGGGTTGAACTACTTGGCCTTTCAGGAATTGACCTTGACAGACAAGGGGTCTGAATCATTTTGGCCTCACTTACATGTGATCACGGACAGGCCCATCGACAATCAAGCACCCGAGTTGCCGGAACCACCTGAGTCCAAAGATTGGCGCTCGTTACTTCAATGGTCGTCGGAGTACCAAGTCACCAAAGCTCATCATTTTGATTTCGATGTGGATTACCAGGAACCGAAATCCATAGCTCAAGCCTTTGATCGATTGAGCTACGTGGTTAAGCCAATGGCAAATAGTTGGGTCAAAATCGAGAATCCAAGCCGGTTCAAGCAAGAGCTTCGCTTTCTCACCAGCTACTTGGACCCCATCAAGGACCAAACCCAAATGATGCGGGCCGGTGGCGTTTTCCATTTCCCAGACCTCTATGATACCGGAATGGACGGCTTGCTAAACAATCACGAGATCAACCGGAGTGTGAACGTCAAGGTTCGAAAGTTCAAACAGCGGGCAAGGTTTCTGATTGCCGTAGTTGCTCACTGGCTCGAACTGACAAAGGAATATAAGCCCGATCAAATTGCGGCAACACTCAAGATGAAAGGTGATGAACGGCGAATTCGAGAATGGAAAGCTAAGTTTGCAACCGAGTCAATCAGCTTGCTGGTAAGGGCTGGTTTGGTTGCCTGGAATGAACCGGATTGGGACGGGTTGTCTTCGCAAGAAAGGAATGTGGTAGTCACAGCGATTGATCAGGTTGAACAGAATCGGATTCATGACCGGGTAGAAGTCGGTAGTTCTCAAGTGGGGAATATCCTTCGGAAATACGATCTATCAACCGTGGGCAAGCGGAGGCTTGCAAGGGCGCTTCTCGGTGATCGATTGCATGGGGTCTAATACTGAAATTGGTTAAACTGTGGTCAAACGGCGGATTCGAGAATCAAGGCCAATTCCCCTAAGTCATTGCCTTGAAAAGGTGTTTCTTTTGGGCATGTCATCACACAGAGCACATCTACTCTTAACGTTATTAATAATAAATTCAAGATTGATTACAAGTAATGATGACCAACAGCCCTACCAGGGGAATGCAAAGCAGACAAACGGGTAGACAAAATCATGATCAATATCGCGTGATCCCTTGCCCGGCCTTGGCTTCTGTCAATTTTACGGTTTGAAAACGCCTATGCAGGGGATTTCAGGTGTTTTCGACGAAAAACACAAAAATCGGCTTTGGTGCGTGATCGTGACCCCGTGTTAGGTGCAACGGGTGAAACCACATCGGCGTGTCTACGCCGAAAACCGTTCATGGTAAATCATTTTTCGTTCAAGCGGCCTTGAGTTGCCCAAGCAGGAATTAGACCAATTGCAGTCACTTCCGGGCTCTTGTCGAGGCTTTGGTAGGCAGGCCCGTATTGGGAACCACAAAGCTCTTGATGCACCACTGGAGATGTGCTATTTTGGTGACGTAATGAATTTGACGCATAAGGAGTCAAGGATGCAATTATATGAACCAGCCGCCCCGTTTTCTAAAATCGCTCAAGAGCCGTGGGCCGTCAATCTTTGGGAGTTCCTAAACACAGACGAAAGCATAATCCGAATGGAAACAGCCATTGATTTGAAAAGAGCGCCGCTCGAAGGTGTTCTGAAATGGGTTGAATATGAGTTCGCTGATCATATCTCAGGCAAAGAAAATCATGCACGCCGTCAAATGGTTGGGCACATGGTTGGTCAAGCCGTTAATAACCGGCTGGGAGCACAACACCGGAACCAAAGAACGACCATTCGCCGTGAGGGCAGCGACTTTAAGTCAGCTACAAAATTCGAATTCACTGGTGCTACTGCCTTTGGGTCATGCCAAATTAGAAGAGATGGATGCACTGCAAACGGGAGCCTTGATGCTGTTCACCATGCTGTGGACGGTAATGACCAGCCTATTTGGGTATGCCGAAGCTGCAAGTCCCAATTGACCCATAAAACTTCCTGATTTCACCATGAAATACTTAGATTTTGTTCCTCCCGTTGTGGCGTTCATTGCAGTAACCATCGGTGTCTATCCGGTGACCAAGTGGGATGCCACGCAAGATGGATTGAGGCAATTAACCACATGGGGTTGGGTGACTGTCGGGTTGGGAGCGGCAGCCTTACTTGCTTCCATCTTGACCACATTTAAACGTCAAAATGAGCTTCACGTCAAAAAAGAACAGCTTGAAGAGATAAAAAAGATTGCCCACAGCGAGATTCGGCTAGGGCTCAGGCAGATAACATGGGTGTTTTTCACCTTGTTCGGTGCGGAAAATGAAGACTCCTGGCTTGAGCTTATCCCACCAAACGTTGATGACCCCGAGACCCTTGATGCTGTCCTAAAAGTGGATTTACGATCCAAAGATCGGGCGTTCCACGGTGGCACATTTGGCATTCCTTGGTTTGAAGTCCTAAAACTCAACTCGGATAAGGGTGCGCTTAAGATAGACCGGGCACTGCAAATATACGCAAGTTATTTGGAGCCAGAAGTCCTTTACGAGCTGTCCGAGTTACGAACGAGTGAATTCCTGGTTCTTCGGCTTCAAGGGCTTGACGAACATGTTTCAGATAATAAAGACGTAAAATTTATCACGTTCCCATTCCCCGGCAATCGGATGGGCGATTGTGGTTATGAAAAATTCTGGCAACATATTCGAAAGCTCGATAAGTTGCTTGTAAAAGAACCAGTCCGATTAAAAAGGCGGCTGTGATCTGTTTCCCTACGGCTTTCATTCTTTTCTCTGCATTTGTCAAAACCTGTAGATACCATGCCTGCCGGTCAGATCGGCGGAGCATCATTTATGAGGTGTCTGCATGGGAGAGTCCTTTGTTTTGTTGAAGCTGTGCCGGTTACGAGATTTAATTGCCGAGGGCCAAGCCGGTGATGAAACCCTGGCCCTGTTTGCGCGGGAGATTGCGGGAACCGGTAAGCCCAAGTTGTTGAGCCGTCGTGAATGCGCGGATTTGTTGCGGGTGTCGTTGCCCACCTTGGACAAGTACATTCACGAGGGAGGGTTGCCATATCGGGTCAAGAATCCCAACGCGAAAAAGCGGGTTCACTATGTCTTTGATCGCGATGAAGTTTTAGAATGGCAAAAGAGCCGCCTTTCAGATCTTCGCTCAAGCAGGAGATTGCTATGAAAGGAAGAATCAGAACCATCGAACCCAACATCTATCAACAGGAATCGGGGAATTTCGAAGTGGAAATGAACTTCACCCACCCGGAAACGGGCAAACCTAGAAAAAAGCGTCGGGTGTTCCCCAACCTTACCCAAGCACGGAGGTGGAAAAAAGAATTCAAGGCCCAACAGACCTTGGGCAGCTTACCCGTTGAACGAACGCAGCGCGTAACCCTCGGTGACATGATCGCCCTGATCAAGGAATTGAAAGCCGACCGCAAGACCTTTGACGATATTGAACGCCATCTCGGCGATATCGAGACCTACTTCCAGCCGGACAAGCCACTTGCCAAGATCACAACGCCTACAATCAAGGGGTTCACCACGTGGTTGAAGCAAAGGCCCAAGAAACGGCAACACAAGGGTTTTCTCAGCAATCAATCGATTGATCACGTGCTCAAGGAACTACGGTATCTGCTCCGCGAAGCACACAAGCGGGATATGATCGACAAGGTTCCCGAGATTCCGTTTGTGGGCAATCACGGCCACCGGGAATTCACGCTTGACCTTGACGGGTTTATGAAAGTCGTCAACTACTTGCCGGTACCGCCCAAGCCTCATCGCGCCATTTTGTTGATGGCGTTGAATACGGGCCAACGGCGGGGTGATTTGTCCACCATGACGTGGGATCAGATCAAAACCGATTACGTGGTGTATCGTTCCTCGAAAACCCAGCGGGAAGGGATTCACGCGCCGTTGATGCCGCAAACCAAGGCCGCGCTTGATGTATTGCGTGACCATTCCGACTCAGAGTTCGTTTTCATCAACCCGGCAACCGGAATGCCGCTCAAGGACATTCGCAAGTCCTTGACCACGGCTTGCCATGCGGCGGGTGTGGAACGATTCACCATTCATCACCTTCGCCACTTGGCAACTACGGTGTTATTGGAAGCAACCAACGGTGACCGTGACTTGGTGAAACGGGTTATTGGGTGGTCAAGCATGGACATGATCGACCGTTACGGCCACATCGGCAACCGCGCCATACCGGCATTTGATACCATCAACGCCCAATTGGCCAACGGTCTGAGATCAACGAGGTAAGCCAATGACGACACCTGGACGACACCAAAAAGGCAAAAAAGCAGGAGGGCGCTCTAAATGGCTGTTTTAAAAAGAGAAATGGTCGGGGCGAGAGGATTTGAACCTCCGACTTCCTGCTCCCGAAGCAGGTGGTTGTGGATGAGCGTTCCGGTAACCGCCCCAAGGTGAGATTTTTGCGTATAGCTACCGACCGACGGCTGAAAACGCTTCTTGGTTTCGGTAAAGCTTGGATCACCAGGTGGTACCGGATTAGATTGATTGTCGGATCTACCGCCTCACTGCGGACATGGAACCCGAAACTAAGGTTGCCAAGACCGTCGCAACCCTTCAGGAACGACGAACGGTATCATTAATCCGGCGTCAAGTCTGGAATGCTCAGAAGGGCGCTCTGGTCCGACCTGTGGTCACTCGTTGTTCGTTCGGCTGTTTCAGATTGAAGACCTGGTGACAAGTTGGGGGTCTTGCGCGGTACCTCTTTGCCTAAACTGAGCGATTCTTAGCGGCGAAATCACTCAACCTATTGGGCTGCAACGTCCCGTAAAAATGCTCGCCGTAATTGCCAGTACACGCCGAACGCGGTCCCGGTGTGTTTTTCCAAGACGTTTCGCTCCAACGCTTGACGCAGGAAACGTCAAAATTTGCACGATTTCATCCGCCCGAATCGCTTGGTGTCCTCCTCCAGATTGGACAAAATTAGATCTAATGCCGAAGCTCCGGAGGCGACAGTATCAATTATAATCGAAAGGGAATCCCGGCAACCCGGAGGTAGACGATGACGAGCGAACTTGAATCCGCATTAAACAAAGCTTTGGCGCTGAGCCCATCACAACGTGCTGTGCTTGCCCGTCTCCAAATTTCAAGTATTGATGCGCCTCCTGAAAACGGTGTCGAGGAGGCTTGGCTTGAAATTGCACGAAAACGTTTAGCGGAACTGGATTCTGGAGCGGTCGCTTCCGTAAGCTGGGTATCGATCAAGGAGCATGCTCGAGTAGCGAAATGATGTCGCTCGAGTTCCATCGTGCCATTCACGATGATGTAACGAACGCCTACCTTTGGTACGAAAACCAAGAAGATGAACTCGGCGAAGCTTTTCTCCGCGAGCTCGATGAGGCGTTTATTACCATCGCAGCGATGCCCTACGCTTGGCCTCTGATGGAGCCTGGTTTAAGAAAATTTGTATTGAAACGGTTTCCTTATGCCGTCATTTTCTCTATTCGCGAAACATGTATTTAAGTCGTTGTTGTCATGCATCAAAGCCGGAAACCCGGTTTCTGGCAAGACCGCCTATTTAAAGATGGGTAGGTAAAAGTGATACAACATTCGATGAAACTTCGTGGTAGCGGTTGGCTATATATCTTCGAGCAGCGAGCACCGAATCAGAAGCACAATTTTTAGACCAAAACAACTGTATCCAAAGATGACGGTTTTGAAGGACGAGTTCTTGGCTAAGGCATCGTTAACTTTATTTTTTTTAACCAATTATCGAAACAAAGCCAAGACGTCTACAAAGATTTTAAAACCCTATTTTTGACCAGATTCCAGTCTTCACCGAAATCTGGCGATGCAGCCCATTGCTGCTGTCGTTTTCGAGTTCTGTCCGATGCCACTCTGGAACAGGTCCGCTTTTGGGGGCGACATCAATTTGGTCCCAAAGTTCTTGAAAAACCTGTAACTTCATAGAAATGGTAAGCTTTTGGAATTTGGATTGAATCGACATCATGTTCTCCTGTCCAAATCTTTGACCCCTTTTAACCAAAAATCAAGTTTCACTTTCAAATTGGGCAAAGCGAGAAACGACCTTGACGATGTTCTTATGGCAAAATAGTTGATGAGGATGGTGCTGATCAATCGGAGGATTACCCCGTGGGTGTCATGAAAAAACTGAGTCGAAAGATGATGGAACCTTTAACCTAAACTAAGCGATTTTTGGCGGTGAAGTCGCACAACTATTGACGTTTCCTGCGTCAAACCTTGACACAGGAAACGTCAAGCTTTGTGCTGCAACGTCTCGTGAAAATGCTCGCCGTGCTTTACAAGTACGCGCCGTGCGCGGCCCCAATTCGATTTGTTCAACACATTTTGCACCAACCTTGACGGGCTCTGCTCAATTACTTCCGCGATTACATTCACGCGATAGGTAAAACAGGCACAATTTCCTTTTGATCTTAAGGTTTGCTGGGTGTTCAGGGGTTCCTTGAATTCATACTATCTGTTGGTGTTCTTGCGTCCTGTAAAGGATTGGATTAAGGCTACAGTTTGTAATTTTTAAAATATTTAGTGCAGCATCATACGGAATTGAGCTGACGATTATCTTCATCTAAAGCACGCGTCTGAATGGTTGCTTTGCGTGTCGCTTGCGTACCGGACCCGGTGTGGTCAAGTGGTTGTGGCGGGGTGGGTTGGCCGGCGTCGATACGGCGTGAAAAAAGACGTTTTCAGGTGTGGGGTTAACCCGACAGGAATGGTAAAGTGAGCCTGCACGAAGAGAAAACTTTTCGTGGCCCTGTCACACCGCCCTTGCGTTAGGTTGCGGCTCCTGTGTCGATGCCGCGCCGTCGACGGTGTTCTTCGCCGTGGCGGTTCCACCGTGAATCCGTGCGTGGTGTGGCGCGGCGGTTGCCGTCGCTTCCCCTGGATTTGAAAAAGACGGGACCATGGTCGCGCCGATGGGGTGGGTTGTTCCCCACGAGTCCGTCGCTCCCGGCGCGAATCTGGGCGTGCGCGTGAGACAAACCAAACCGAAGCGGGTCTCGCTGCAGTGATGATCGGTTTCATCGGTTTCGGTCCGGGCCGCCCTGCGAGTCAGTACGATTGAAGGAAGGTTTCATGAGTTCGCCACATCCAAGCGTGTTACAAACCTATTTAAAAGATCTCGGCGGTGAGGCCCCCAACGCCGCCGCGGCCGGTTTTTACGCCGCACTCGATCAAATTTCCCAAACGAATCCTCTGGTTGCCGAAACCATCGTTCGCGAGTACCGCGACCAGAGCCGCAATCTCAAGCTGATTGCCAGTGAGAACTACTCCTCCACGGCGACCCAACTGGCGCACGGTAACCTGTTTACCGATAAATACGCCGAGGGTTACACCGGGCACCGCTTCTACGCGGGCTGCGGCAACGTCGACACGGTGGAAGCGGAAGCTTCGCGTTTGGCCTGCGAACTGTTTGGTGCCGAGCACGCCTTTGTCCAGCCCCACTCCGGCGCCGACGCCAACCTGGTGGCCTTTTTGGCAATTTTGGCGGCGCGCGTGCAAGCCCCTGAATTGGCAAAGCTAAACATTAAAAGCGCGACCATGCTCGAAGAAGACGATTGGCGTCGCATTCGCGCCATGACGCAAAACCACCGTCTGTTGGCGCTCGACCTCTACTCCGGCGGCCACTTGACCCACGGGTACCGCCTCAACATTTCCGGCTTGCTGTTCGAAGCGCACTCATACTCGGTTGAACCGGACAGCGGTTTACTGGATCTCGAAAAAATCGCGGCCCAAGCGCGCGAAGTCAAACCGTTGATTTTGCTGGCCGGCTACAGCGCTTACCCGCGCAAAATCAATTTCCGCCGCATGCGCGAAATCGCCGACGAGGTCGGTGCGGTGTTGATGGTCGACATGGCCCACTTCGCCGGCTTGGTGGCGGGCAAGGTGTTTACCGGCGACTTCAACCCGGTCGAACACGCCCATATCTGCACCTCCACCACGCACAAAACCCTGCGCGGCCCACGGGGCGGCATTGTGTTGTGTAAAGACGAATTCGCCGAATTTGTCGACAAAGGTTGTCCGATGGTGCTCGGCGGTCCCTTGGCCCACGTCATGGCGGCCAAAGCGGTTGCGTTTAAAGAAGCGCTGTCGCCCGACTTCGAAAAGTACGCCCAGCAAGTGGTCGATAATGCGAACTGCCTGGCGCAACACTGTGTTGACTTGGGCATGCCGGTGGTTTCCGGCGGTACCGACAACCACCTGATGTTGATCGACGTGGCCGAAGGGTTCGGGATCAACGGTCGCCAAGCGGAGACGGCGCTGCGCTCGTGCGGCATTACGCTCAACCGCAACACGGTTCCCGGCGACGCCAACGGGCCTTGGTACACCAGCGGCCTGCGGATTGGCACGCCGGCGGTGACCAGCCTTGGTATGGGCACCGACGACATGAAGGAAGTCGCGGCCGTTTTGCACCTGGTGCTCAGCAACACCAAAGCAGCCCTGAAAACCAAAGGCAAAAGCAAAGGTCAGCCGAGCCAGATTAAATACGAACTGGCGCAGGATATTGTCGACCAAGCCAAACAACGCATTCTCGCCTTGCTTGAAAAGTACCCGCTGTATCCCGAATTGAAGTTGGACTTCTTAATGGATCACTTTAAGATTCCGGCTGAAGACGAAGCCTAAACCTTCGTTTTCATCGACTTAAAACGAAACCCGAGTTCCGCCGTACCGCGCGGTTCTCGGGTTTTTTTTAGGTTTGATGAGTTTTTACTTGCGCCGGGGTATTTTTGCGACCACATTCCAGTTAAGCGCTGCGTGCAGACAGGGCCGGGTCGAGTTGCTCCCCGGTACAAAACGTTCGCTGAAAAGCATTTTTTTCAAAGACATAACACCAGTTTCGCCTTGATGGCGAAATTCCCGCCCGATTGCCCATGTGTGATCGGGCTTTTTTTATGTTTGTTGGAATGGTCGTGCGGCTCGCACTGTTGCTCCTTACGATACCGGCCTGAGTGCCGTGGTCGGTCGCGCTTGACCGTTGACAGCCTGGGGGCCTGCGCGGTTCCCCATAACGAAACATGGGGTCCGGTTGGTCTGGAAGGCCAGGGGCGGGTGGACCACGGCTTAACTTTGCGGTGGGGTAAAGTCCTGTCGCACAAATGGTTGCCGTTGACGTTCCGGTTCAGGTTATAGTAAGGCGTACTTTCATTTTTCAGACCAACACATTTCCCTTTAGCTGTGTGTTACGCCTTGTCGTCGACCATGCGCGACATGAGTCGTGTGTTTTTTCTATCTCAGCGCCGGTGGTGGGAATTACCGCGATCCGGCTGTAAGGGTCTATAGGGAGGCCGGTTGTGAATGAAACGGTTGCTACCGTGCTTGTGCTTTTGTTTGGGGTTTATGTCCTTATTGGCTTGGTGTTTGCCGTCTACTTCGTCGTGAAAGGCTGTAATGGTATCGATGCCAATGCGCGCGAAGGGACGCGCGGTTTTCGTTTGTTGATTTTTCCCGGTGCGGCCGCCTTGTGGCCGTTGTTGCTACAACGGGTTATGCGCGGTCAGCAACAGCCGCCGATCGAACGCAATGCACACCGTGAGCGTGCGGGGAGGGTCCAGTGATCCGATCTCTACGAAGACGCGCTATGGTGATGAGCCAGGTTTTGTTGTTTGCGGCCCTTTTGGGATCGTTTATCGGGTTAGGTATGCGCAAGAAGGTGCCGACGCTGCCGCGAATGACCTATGTGCTGCAGGTGCAACCCCCAGCCGGGCGTCAAATATGGCAACAGGATACCGGCGGCGATCCGGCGCTTTCCGCCGCCGTTTGGGTTGAAGAGGCGCGGTTAACCTTGACGCTTGAGTTTGCCCAGCAACCGCTGTACGCCGATGCGCTGGTTTATTGGCAGGTCGACGGGGCCGGCGACGAGGCCCGTCGGTTATTGGGGCCCTTGGCAGGCGGGCGACAAAGTGTGTTTGCCCTGCCGAATGAAGTGGGTTTAGCGGACGGCCGGGTGGTGCTTTACAGCTTGGCACATGGTGAACAATTGACGGCGTTTCCACTACCACAACAGGATCTTGGGACGCTGCCCGCGCAACAGGAGGAACCTCAATGAGCCTGGCCTATCAGGCGGTCGGCTGGAACCGCCAAAAGAAAATTTACGACGCTTGTCTGGCGATCGGGGTCGTGCTTTACCTAACCCTGTTCATGGTGGTTGGCGTCCTGTGGTTCCCCCACATTACCGCTGAAACGCTGTTACTGCGTGGGTTCGGCAGTGCCGCGTTGGTGTTGCTGCACTTTATCTTGTATATCGGACCGGCGGCGCGTTTGTTTCCGGTGCTGTTACCGCTGCTCTACAACCGCCGTCACATGGGCGTCACCATGTTTTTCCTGGCGCTGGTGCACGCCGTGTTGGCCTTGCTGCAGTTTCACTTGGGCGGCGATCAATTCCCACTGGTGAGTTTGTTGACGAGTAACGGCGACTACGATTCGTTTTTTCAATTTCCCTTTCAGTTGTTGGGTGCCTTTGGTTTGGCGGTTTTGTTCCTCATGGCGGCCACCAGCCACGACTTTTGGCTGGCCAATTTAACCGCGCCGGTCTGGAAAGCGCTGCACATGTTGGTATACGTCGCCTATGTGGCGCTGATCCTCCACGTGGTGCTCGGTTACCTGCAGAATCACCAAGCGCCGGTCACGCAGTTTTTGCTGGTGGGGGGCGTGTGGTTGTTGTTAATGCTGCATGGTCTGGCCGGTTGGCGTGAGTGGCGCAAGGACCGTGAGGCGCGAGCCGAGGACGGCTGGGTCTACGTGGCCGATGTGGCCGAGATTCGCGAGAACCGTGCGCGTATTGTGTGCGTGGCCGGCGAACGCATTGCGGTTTTTAAATACGATGGCAAGGTGTCGGCGATGTCCAACGTGTGCCAACACCAAAACGGTCCGCTCGGTGAAGGCAAAATCGTCGACGGCTGTGTGACCTGTCCCTGGCACGGTTATCAGTACCGACCGCATGACGGTTCTTCGCCAGCGCCGTTTACGGAAAAAATCCCCACCTTCAAAGCCAAGGTAACGGCGGGTAAGGTGTATGTCGACCCCACGCCGTTGCCGCCCGGAACGCCGGTGGCGCCGGCGCTGATTGGCGAGGGCGCGGAGGTGACGGCGTGAAACAAGATCACGATGAATTTTACGTCGGTTACCTGCCCAAGGCGCCGGCACGGATCGGCGCGATTGTTCGGCTAACGGTGCTGCTCTTGATGGGGTTGGCGGCCGTTGTGGCCTTCCTGACGGTGCGGGAGCAGCGCGATATTGCCACGGCGCTGTTTGAATTTGGCGTACAGCGCGAGTTTGAAGGCGTGATTGCGCTTAAACCCTACCCGATGTTGCGGGTGCAGCGGCCTGGCGTGGTGTCCGGTGAAAGTGCGCCTTTTTCGCGTTATTTGCTGGTGGCGCCGTTTAAGTTCGGGGCCGATGAACTGGTCGCTCCTTTTGACGGGCGGCGGGTGCGGCTCAAGGGGTCGCTCATTTATCGTGACAACAAAACCATGATCGAGCTGGCCGGTGCCGACGCGATTACGGAAATTGGTGAAGGTGTGGCCGATGCGTCGCTGTCCTTTGGTGAAGTGACCATGTCCGGTGAGATTGTCGACAGCAAGTGTTTTCTGGGTGTGATGAATCCCGGCGAACTCAAAACCCACAGGGCCTGTGCGGTGCGCTGTATTAGCGGCGGTATTCCGCCGGTATTGGTGGTTCGCGGCCGCGACGGCACGGCCTATTATTTGCTCCTGGTCGACCGTCAGATGGGCCAGGTCAACCAAGCGGTGCTGTCGATGGTGGCGCAACCGGTGAAGATAACCGGTGAGTTGGTGCGGCGCGACGATTGGTGGGTGCTCAAGGCTGATCCGGGCCAATACGAGCTGCTGTAGTCGGTGGTGCTTCAGAAACAGTGTGTCTCAAAATGAAAGGCCCGGGTCATTGGTTTGACACGGGCCTTGTTGTTATGGGCATTCAGCGAGAAGATTTTAAAACACCGCACTTGACGTGCGCCGTAATGGCGCGTTTTAGGTGAACGAGGGTTCGTTGCGCGCGGCCCGGTCGGCGGCGAGGTCGCGCCATTCGTTGCTGTCGACAACGCCGGTCAAAGCTTCTTCAAAGAAACTGAATTCGGGTTTGTGTTGGCGGTGGCGTTGGCGCCAAACGTGAACCTCGGGGAACAGTTTACGGCAGGCTTCGTCGGGCGGCATTTCCTCGGGGGTGCTGAAGGTGAAGGCGTCGAAGGCTAGGAATCTGCCGTGTTTCATGTAGGCGCTGTACCAGTTAAAGCGGTGGAATGCGAGGATGTTACGGCGCGCCATGCCGATGAAACGAATCCAGCGCAAGGTGCCGCGTTTCTTCAGTTCCACTTGGTCAATCAGCCAGTTGGTGGGATCGGATTCGAGGGCTAGGTCGGGTTCCTCGCTCCAGCGTTCACGGGCGCGTTCCATTTCGGCAACAATTTGCTCGCGTTCTTTGATTTGTTTTTCGACAAAACGCGACAAGTCACGCAGGTACCCGCGTTTTTTGCGCAGGGCTTGGCAGTGGGCCAGCAGGGTGCGGACGGCTTCGTTAGTGCGGGTGAAAATTTCGTCGAAATTGGCACTGCGCAGGTGTTCGGCGAGCACGTCGAGCAATTCGGTTTTGACACGGGCGGGATAGTGATCCAGCCAGTTACGGTGTTCTTGGTAGCGCGTAGTCAGGGAGCGAATATGGGTAATCTTGGTCTGGGTTTCTTCCAGTTCGCGGTCGATCTCTTCCAGCGTTTGTTTCAGCTCGCCGTATTCTTCGGCGGCACGCGGGAACGAGCCTTTGCCGAGGTTGGCTTCAATAACCTGCATGGCTTTGGTTTCGCGCTGGGCGGACAAGGTGACAACCCGCATGAACCGCGAGAAGTTGCTTTCCTGGGCTTGGTCGCCGTAGTGGCGTTCGTAAAGGTACTGAAACTCGGGGAAATCGTACTCGCTGAGACGCGGGGTGATGGTGCGCTTTTTGTTTTCGAGGCGTTCAATTTTTAAGACGTAGGAGCCGGTATCGGGGTCGGCGAGCGCATCGCGATAGGCGAACTCACGGTCCTGAGTGATTTCGTTGACGGCGGCGTCGTGCTCGCGAAAGGAAAGGTGCCAGCGCTCAAAGGCTTCCATGAGAAGGGGGGCGTCCATGACTTGGGCCAAGTTCTCAATCACGGTGCGATTCACATTGGGCAGGAGAATCGAAGCAACGTGGTCAAAGGTTTGTTGGTAGCGTTTGTCGACGGCATCGCTATCGCGTTGTAAATCGTCTTTTTCAATCAGCCACAGGTCGGTCTGCTCTTGAAGTTGCTGGATCGCCTGAGTTGCGTGCTGTTCAGCATCACGGTTTGTTTTCAACAAGTTACCCTCGCTTTTCCTCTGGATACGCGCTGCGTCCCAAGGATCCTGGAGAAAAAGGCAAACCAGCAATCGGCGGAAACGGGGAGGCCGCCTGGGAAAAGGAAATAAACCAATAGCATCTAAAACAGGATCGTCGTCGCCAAATAGTGATAGCGGGCGCGTTCAGAAACTTTACGGGAATGCGCGAAAAAAGTTCGCATGCTTGTAAAACCGTAAAGCGAAAAAACGCGTGAGTGCTGGATTCGACGGACGGGACATAGGACGGAAATACCGGTGGCTCGGTGCCAGGTGCAACGGCTCGGCGGTAGGCGGCGCAAGCAGCGGCATGGCGATTTGAAGCCTTGTCCCCCAGCTTATCCGAAATAAAGATCCGGGTCCACGCTAATTTCGGTGCCTTGCTTGATTAATTTGCATTGGTAAATTAGCAACTGTTATCTCTCTGTGAGAAAACGGTTGTTTTTGGTGAGGGTGCTCTACACCGCAAATGAGGAATTTTCGTAGTGGGTGCGCAGCTTGCTTTCTGATTCACTCGAGAAACCGCCGCTTTTTTGTTGTTCGGTGGCTTCGATCAGCGCGCGGTCCTCTGGGCGGATGCCCAACACGGCGATGAGGTCGTTGAAGAATTTGCGTTCCTCGGGATCGAAATCAAAATCGATGTGGGCCATGGCGTAGGCGCGCAGCGCAATGAAAAAGCGGTCCTCGTATTTGTCGACTTTGTCGATCAGGTCGCGAATCGATTTGCTTTGAACCTCTTTAAACAGGACCTCGGCGCTGAGATCAACGTGTAACTCTTGTAGGATCTGGTTCATCAGGTCGCGTTCTTCGTTGGTGATGACGCCGTCGGACAGGGCCATCTTGGCGAGGACGCGCACCGCGCCAAGACGCAGGTTTAAGGGGGATGTGGCGGTTTCGCCGGGGTTACTCATCGTTCGGCCTCCGGTGGTGGGGGGTAGGTGTATCCGCAAGGGGCGACCTCGCGTGAACGCTACGATTGTAACCGAGCTTTTTGGGAAAAAAAATGGTCGGGCGTCGTTTTAACGGACCTTTTGCTTTGTCCGTCACCTTCGCGTTCCTTGGCTTTTACGTCGCTTTTGGGTCTGTGGGTTTTCCCTTTGGGGTTATCCGTTGTCGGCTAGCTGCCTGCTTGTGGGCAAAAAAAATGCCCGGCAATTGCCGGGCATAAATCAACTTAATTCAGAGGAGACAGAAGCTTCACTCGTGGGTACGAAGACTTCTCGTCATTTTGCTATTGCTGCTCGTGGGATAATTCTTAGCGTAAAAAAATGTGTGCGCCTTGCTCAGGGGCGAACACGCTCGCTAGGCATTCCCGCTTTCGAGGATGTGTATAGGCAAGGTGGATGCCAAAAGTCGGCATGGGGCCTAAGTGCTTGTTTTTGCTAGGGAAAATGCCGCGCTTTGACATGTCGCGGGGTTTCGGCTGTGTTTTTGTTGAGGGGTTTTCTGGGAAAAGTAGAGAAAAAGTTGGTTTTCTCTAGTGTGGCGCTGCGTCGGTTGGGCCGGATAAAACAAAACGCCGGCCTTCGCGGAAGCGAAGCGGCCGGCGTTTCTTCGAACGGCGGGTGTATTACCTGAGCGCTGGTGTTACTTAATGCGCGTGAGGCATTTGTCCCAGTGGGTATGGGTAAAGAAGCGCAGCGGGACACGCGCATAAACCCACAAGAAGCCGGCCCCTTGTGCTTGGTGCGTGTTTGATTCCTCACCATAACTCCACCAAACCCAGTAAGGACGGCCTTCAACCAGTTCCACCGGTAACAGGCCCCAATTGCGGCAGTCGTCGCTGCGGTTGCGGTTGTCGCCCATGACCAGGTAAAAGCCCTCGGGAATGGTTTGGCCGTTGCTGAGATTGAGGCGGCGCTCGAGGTCGTCGATAAATGCTTGATCGGTTTCGGGATAAATGCGGCGCATGGCCTTGACGGTGTTGCGCGTCCGGTTGATCAGCATACGGGTGGTGATGGTGATTTTGTCGATGTACTGGGGGTCGGCGTTTTCCAAGCCGGGTTTCATGGTGTCGTAGTGCAACGGCAGGTTTTTATTGTCGGGATCGCGTGTTTTTTGGGTGGCGCTGTTCAGGTGTGACTTGAGGTAGATGTAATCTTCGTCAATCGGTTGACCGTCAATATAGACTTGGTCGTTTTGAATCTCGACTGCTTCGCCTGGCAGCCCAATCAGCCGCTTGACCCAGCGTTCGCGCGAATCGGCCGGGTGTTTAAAAACGACCACGTCGCCCCGTTTGGGTTCACGGACGGGCATTAAGGCGCGATCTAGGCTGCCGCCGCCCCGTGAAAAGATCATGCTGTTGAGCGTGATGTGATCGCCGATGAGCAGTGTGTTCTCCATCGACGAGGTGGGGATTTTGAAGTTTTGGAAGACGTAGGTACTGAAGAATAAGAAGAAACAGATCATCCAAAGGAAAAATTGCGTGTAATCACGGACGACGCTCAGCTCGGCCGGGTTTTTGGCTTTAGCGCTCTTGTTTCCTTTTATGGCATCCATAATGGCGTCTTTTTGTTGGCTCATGGGGTGACCTCGTGGGGTACGGATCGCGGCGGGCGACCCTGTGCTTAATTTTGCGGGGCGTTGGCGCCGAGTTCACCGGAGATGCTCGACGGGGGCAGCGGGTCCAGCGGTTCGACGATGATTTCGTCGGATAAACGTGGTTCCGGCACGACGGTGTAAACCATGTGGTTGCGTTGCAGCGGGCTCTCGATATCGACGTGACCCAGCAGGGTTTCGCTGCCGCTGCCTTCAACGAGGATTTTGACGTGGGTTGCTTCCTCAAAGTTATCGAGAATGCTGTTGACCAGGCTGTAAACCAAATAGGTTTCGCCGCCTGCGCCCACTTGCAGATTGTTCAAGAACTTTTGGTTGAAGTCGATGACGACGGTGCCGTCCGGGACCATGTAAACCTCGCGAACGTAGGTGTCGGCGGGCCAAATTGCACGGCCGACCGATTCTTTCGGCGGGATGGTTAAGTGGTCGATGACCTGAAGTAACTGGCTGGTTTGACTGTTTTTGAGCACGTAACGCGGCAGCGGAATGAGGCCGTCGTATTCGCTGTGACGGAAGTAGATTGAAACCTCGCGCTGCGAGTCTTCGTCGAACCACGGCTGGGCCGTGTTTTCCTTTTGATTGAGCGCGTTGCCTTCGGCGACAGCCAAGTCGGCCGCGGTGCGATCAGCCTCGGTGGTTGGGGCGTTGACCTTCTCGCTGTGGCTACAGGCGACCAGGACGAAAACGAGAAGAAGTGACAACAGGCGTTTCATGGTTGCTGTCCTTCATCGCCGGCCATCGGCATGATTGGGCCCTCGTGGGGTTTTTGGGCCCGCGCGCGCACGTCGCGGTCATAGTGCAGCACGGCTTCAGTGACGGCCGTCGCTAGGTCGTTTTTGAAGGTGTCGCTTTGTAGCTTGCGTTCCTCGTTGGGGTTTGAAATGAAGGCTGCTTCGAACAAAATGGCGGGCATGACCGCGCCTTTGAGGACCTTTAGCGGGGCCTGTTTGACACCGCGACTGCGAATGCCCGCAAGGTTGTTGAGTTCGTCTTGAATGTATTTGGCCAGACGGAAGCTGTCTTCGATGTGCTTGGCTTGGGCCATGTCCCACAGCATCAGGCTGAGGTCGTCGCTAAGCGGGTCGGGCTCGCCGGCCTCGGCGCTGTCGCTCTCGTCCTCAAACTCCTGGTTGTGGCTGTCAATGCTGGCGTTGCGTTCACCGTCCATAGAAAGGTAATAGGTCTCGCTGCCGCGCGCGTTGGCGATTTTGACGGCGTTGACATGGATGGAAATGAACAAATCGGCTTTGAAGTGGTTGGCGATGGCGGTACGCGTTTTAAGCGACAGGAAGATATCCTCTTCGCGCGTGAGCTTGATGTCGAATTCGCCGGCTTCCTTGAGTTTGTCGACCAGCATTTTGGCGAGTTCCAGGGTGACGTCTTTTTCTTTCAGGCCGCTGGGCCCCATGGCGCCGCGATCAATACCGCCGTGGCCGGGGTCGATGACAATGCGCCGAATACCGCCGGTCATTTCTTGAACAATTTGATCCGGTGACGCGGTTTCCGGACGGAAGTTACCGCGCAGGGTGATCAGCGTGCGGGGATCCTTGGCGAGGAAGGGCGCAACTTCATAGCCGGTCACCTCAGGCCCGATTTTGAACAAGATTTCGGTGGAACCGTCGGGCAGGTTGTGGAAAGGTTCCATGGCGAGCACGGCCTCGTTAACGTTGAACCCTTCGCGCTCAATAATAATCGGGCTGCGAGGGATTTTTACCAGCAAGGCGCGTTGCAGGCGTTCGACCTTGGGTGGGTTGACGCCTTGGTTGAACAAAATTGAGATTTGGAATTGATTGCCGCGCCGCATGGTGCGAATCGAGGCGACGGTATCCTTTTGCAGCGGCACGTGCATGCTTTTGCTCGAGCGATCGTAGATGACCTGCACGCCCATGAGGTCGGAAAGCACGCGCGCGATGTGCAGTGCTTGCACGTAGACGACGCCTTCGCGCTCTTGAATCGCGAACGGCGCTTTGGTGCGCGCGTAGAAGGCGTCTTGGGTGTCGAGGTTGACGCGCAGTTCACGCTGATTGACGTTCAGTATCAGCATGCGTTCGCTTTGAATCGGGGTTTGCAGGCCGAGGCTGAGCAAGACGGCGTCGAGGCGCAGGTAGGGTGGGCGGGTACCGCGCAGAATTTCAATCGGGTGAGCTTCGGTACCGTGATAAAGGGTAATGTTATTGGTGTTTTTCTGCGCCGAGGCGGGAACGCTTGCCAGTAAGAGCAAGGCGTAAACCAATGATTTGCCGGGGGTAAGGCGGAAAACTGGGCGTGCCGTCATAAGCAAATGAATCCTGTTTTCGAGGTTGGCCGGTGATGGTTGGCGGCATGATTGAGGCGCCTACAAAGGGGCGAGGCATGCCAAAGCTACCCATTGTAGCTCAAACCGAGCACGAACTGGGCCAAGTTCTTTGGGGGGCGATAAGGCCGCTGCCGGGCGTGACTTTGGCGAGATAAGCGGCGAAAAGGGGCGCGGTCGACAGGCGCCGGTCGGATGACGAAATGCCATCCGGGCCGGTCGCTTTGTCGCGCAGCGATGGTTAGAAGGTAAAGGAAACGCGGCGGTTTTTGGCCCAAGCCGATTCGGCTTTGGTCGGGTCCAGCGGTTTCAGTTCGCCGTAGCTGATGGTGCGCATTTGGGTCTCGGGCACGCCGAGTTGCAACAAGTAGCGCTTCACGGCTTGGGCGCGGCGCTCACCGAGGGCGAGGTTGTAGTCGTCGGTGCCGCGAATATCGGCGTGGCCTTCGAGTAGGACGGGCATGCCGGGATTGCTCTTGAGTGCCTGCGCGTAACGGGCGAGTTTCTCGCGCGCGGTCTGGGTTAAGGCGGACTGATCAAACTCAAAAAAGACCGGTGACCAATCCAAATTGCCAGGCAAATTATTGTTGTAGGTATCGATGACATTGAGGGTTTGCGAGCCAATATCTTCTTCTTCGTACATGGCGCCGGTGTAGCCTTCGCTGTCGTCGGTAATTTGGGTGGCGTCGCCGCCGTTGTTACCAGCAGCGCGATCATCGTAAACAGTGCCGCCGCCGTTGCCGACGTTTGGGCCGCGAACGGGAGGTTTAGGGCCGCCACAAGCGGCTAAAAGCACGAGCAGACTTAAACCGACTATAGATAGGAACGGCATTGATCGAGCCTCGCGGCGGTGCGAGCCGGGGGGCGTTGGTTTGCAGTTGTGTTCGAAATCGTGATTCACCGGTTGGGTCACGTTCCGTCCTCCTCGTTGTTGAAGTGTTCTCAGCAGGTGCGGCCGGTAGCGGCCGCAACGGCCCGGCATGGGGTGCGCGGGCGGGGTGGTGTGTTCGTCCACCTTTGGTGACAGGTGCGACAGGGGATGGTTCAAAATGTTTTGTCTAACGAAATAAAACGCGGGATGTTGCCCTAAACACCTTGTTGGGTTGCCTTATGCCGTTTTCCATGTCCCATGGGATCGCCTGCTTCGTTCGTTGTTGGCATTATATGCCGGCGCGATCCATTCACCTAGCACGTTGGCGGGGTGGGCGGCGCCTGAGATAGATGCTGTTTTGGTGTGTTATATTGGCGTAAGTAGTTGATATAGATGTGTTTGTTTTGGTGTTGATGGCGCACGCCGCTGCTTGTGACGGACGATACAGATTGTGGTGTCGGCGCGTTCGCCGGGAGTTTTGTCCCTGGCGCGCGTTTGCATTGATAAACGTGGTAAGGTTTGGTTTTTAACCAATGCCATGGGTCGTCCAAGCCGCACTTCAACGGAAGCATCGGCTTGTTTTGATCGCGATCGTCGACGCGCCGGTGCTGTTCTTCGGCGCAAGCAGTCCCAGGCGGTTGGGACGACCTAAAGCGAGAAGCGGACACCCGCGCGGGTGCACAGAGGTGGCGAACGATGAGTATCTGTATGTGGGCTTGTTTGTTGTGGTTGCAGAATCCGGTGATCGACGAAGAGCTGCGCGTCAGTTATGTGTTGCTCGATGTCAAAGCGACCGATCGTCGTGGCCGGCCCATTGAAGACCTCACCAAAGAGGATTTTATTGTCACCGAAAACAAGAAGAAGGTCTCGGTTTCGTTTTTTGAGAAGCGCGACTTTAACGAGGGCGTGCCCGAGGTGATTTTGACGGGGCAACGCGACTACGATCGCGATAAAGCGCCGTCCGGTGTCCGTCAGATTATCGTCGCCCTGGATTTAGAATCCTTGGACCAAGGCCAACGCACCAAAACGTTTGCGGTGTTGCGTGGTTTCCTCAAGGCCCTTAAACCGCCTTACACTTACCTGATTAACCTGCACAGCTTGGAACGCGGCTCATTGACCGACGGTTTTGTGTCGTCCCCGCAACGGGCGCTTTCGGCGCTGGACGTGTTCGAAGAACGTATGTCGCGCATGCGCTTCGGCGGTGGCAGTGGCGATTTGTTGTTGGGCGATGGGCGTCGCTCGGGCATGCAGCTTTCGCGCGGCCCGGCCGGGTCGGGTGGTAATTATGTGGGGGAGGTCGCCGATTTCGTCAGTCTGGAAGAAGCCTTCCAGCAGTGTGCTCGCGATTACGCCGGTATGGGTGGGGGCGCCAGGCAACGCTGCATCAGCGATACGTTAAACCAGTTTATGGCCATGCACCAAGACCGCACGGAGCGTGTTTTGGGTGAACTGGAAATCTTGGCGGCGACCTATACCGATACCGAGGCGCTTAAGCTCATGTTTTTTGTGTCGCCGGGTTTCACCATGCGTGAACCGACCTCGGCGGTGGAAATGGCGCGTTTCTATTTGAGCGAAGGTCAATCGGATGGTTTCAGCTCGGCCGGTTTGCTGAATGGTCGCTCTTACAACCGCAATCTCGATTTGCAGCGGGTCTTGCATTCCTGCATTCGCAACCGGGTCATTTTCCATACCTTTGATATGTACAACACCGGCGCGGTGCAAACGCGAAGCGCCGGCGCGCAATACCAGCAGACGGCGGGGAACCAAATTCGCCGTTTTTACCAAAGCTACGTCAACGACGTGGGTTACGGCCTCCAGGAATTGGCCGATGAGTCGGGCGGTTCTTTTACGCGTGTCTTTGACCTGGACGGACCGATGATTAAAGCGATCGAGAAAAATCACGTCTTTTACGTGTTGGGTTATGACTCGCCGGCGGGTCAGCCGGGGAAATATCGCAAGATTCGCATTAAAACGAAGCGCAAGAAGGTTAAGTTGGCCTATCGCGGCGGGTATTTCGGCGGATAGCAGCCGGCGCGACGGTTTACAAGTGATGGTTTTCTCAACCTGATTGGTTGTGATCGTGGCCGCGCAGGCCGCTTTTCTTGGCGCTCGGCAACGAAATCGAACGAAGCCCTGCTTGAATTGCGCTACAATATGGGAACCTTTCATCGCACTTTGCGTTCTTTTGGTGATTTACCGCCGTTGACGAGCGTTTCGTTTCACCAAGGGTTCGCCGCGAAAAGCGTCGAATAAGGTGAGCCACGTGGTGACCTCGGTCGCCAGGTTCGCGTTTCTTCAAGCGACCGCCTCCGTCCGTTGCTTTGAATTGGCAAGACCTTGCGCCGATTGACGCGTTGTCCTCTTGGAAGGTCCGGGACTTGATGTTTATCAATCAAACACGGGAGCATTAGCTTGGCGCTTTCTCGTATTCTTATCGTTGAGGACACCCCGTTTCCACGGGCTATTCTGCAACGCCAATTACAACAAATGGGTTACGAAGTCATCGCCGCTTCAGATGGGACTGAAGCTTGGGAAATTCTCCAAAACGAAACCATTAACTTCGTCATTACCGACTGGTTAATGCCCAATATGAACGGCATTGAACTGTGTCGCCGTATCCGGCAACACGACTTCCCCCGTTACATCTATATTATTCTGCTCACCGCCAAAGGCGACAAAAACGACCTCATTGCCGGTTTGGAAGCCGGTGCTGACGATTTCATGGTCAAACCTTGTAATCCCCTTGAACTTAAAGTCAAGGTGTTGGCGGGTGACCGCGTGCTTAAGTACGAAAAAACCCTGGTCGATCAAAACCGAAAACTGGAAAAGGCGCACCAACAGATCTCGGAGCAGTTTGAGACAACCGCCAACAACTTGCGGTTGGCCGCCAAATTCCAAAAAGCCTTGTTACCAACGGAAAGCGCAACCATTGACGAGATTCGCTTTGAATCGATGTTTGTGCCGTGCGAAGTGGTGGCGGGCGACTTCTTTAACTTCTTCAAACTCAATGAACAACGCACCGCGTTTTTCTTGCTCGACGTGGCCGGTCACGGTATTCCCGCCGCCATGTTGTCCTTTACCTTGTCCCACGTGATCTCGCCCGACCCGTTTCAGGCGCAGGGCGGCGCCATCGGACATACCACCTACGGTTACTTGGATTTCAACAATCCGGTTGCGCTCGCCAGTCGGCTCAATCAAATCTTTGAGGTGCGTTCCGACGGCCAGCAGTACTTCACCATGGTGTACGGCATCATCGACAAGGCGATGGAAGAGGTTTACTTCACCCAAGCGGGTCACCCGCCGATCATCTACTTGCCCCATGACGGCGAGCCGCGTTTGGTCGGCGATGGTGGTTTTCCCATGGGTGTTTTCCCCGATACCCTTTTCGACGTTTACAGCTTTCCGTTCCGCCACGGCGACCGGTTGTTTGTGTATTCGGATGGTGTAACCACGTGTTTTAACCCTAAGAACGAGCCCTTCTCTACCGAGCGATTTATGCGCATTCTTGATCGCAACCGTCACAACCCGTTGCGAGAAGGTTTGCTGGTGACCAAAGAAGAGTTGCATGACTGGCGTCAGTCCGACCAATTTGAAGACGATCTGTCGGTGTTGGCGATTGAACGGACGCGGCCGGAACTGGAGCACAATGGTGCGCGCGCGGTTGATTTGGCCGAGCTGGACTAAGCCCGGTAGGGTGACCGTCAAGCTGCAAGACAAACGTTGATCTGCGCCGGTTGTTGATTTTTCGCAATCGGTGCAGAGCGGCGCTGTTGTGTATGGTCAATTGAAGCAGTTGGAAAATGACGGTGTTTGGTTAAGTGGTTTGGTACGAGTTTCTTGCGTGATATATCTTGTGTCTGTTAGTTGTCGGGATGCTCTTCCTTGGATCTCATGCGTCTTGGTGTTTTCGCTTTCTTTCACGCTTCTTTTTATGTGTTTTTCTGCTCGGTCGTCAGAATTCTTACGTTATAATTCTCGTGCCTATATTTGCGTCATGGCTGATTTGTGGTCCCTCTTGATCGCGTTTTACCTGACCCTTTTCACGTCACACTTTCGTTTTTTGAAGGCGTTATATGCGAGGTCTCATGTTGCAACCGCTCATCCCAAACGTGACCCATCAGATCGAATTCCGGATCGACAGTAATTTAGACGACGTTGCTTTGGCCGGTGTTTCCGTGCGCGCCCTTTGCAATCACTTCGAGATGAGCGGTGATGTGGCCTACCAGGTTGAGCTCTGCGTGGTTGAGATGCTCAACAATGTGATTGAGCACGGCTACAAGTTCCAGAAGGGCCATACCATTAAGGTTCGCTTTGGCGTCGGTCAAGGCCGACTTGAGGTCACCATCATTGACGAGGCCGAACCAATGGGTGAACGCAATGAACCCCGTCTGTGTTACGATATTGAAAACATTGAATCTATCCCAGAAAACGGTTACGGGCGTTACCTCGTCAACCAAATCATGGACCAAGTCGACTATCGCAGTGATCGCGGCGCCAACTACCTCAGTATGGTGAAAAGCCTCTCCTCTTAGTCGTTCTGGTGTTGTGAGTGACGGCCGGCGCCTCTTAGGTTTCAAGGGGGTTTGCTTGGTGACAGCTCGGTGCGCCGCGTGTTTTGAGCAGTGCTATAGCGTTGACGAACCCTGTACCAAGTGTGGTTATCAGGAAGCCGACAACGACCAGGGCGATGCTTTGCCAATCGGCACCCTCCTAGGCGGGCGTTTTTTGATCGGCCGTTGTGAGCAACCCAAGTTGCCTTTTGGTTTTCATTACCGTGGTTGGGATCGCGAATTCGACAATGATGTCGTCATTTTTGAGTATTTGCCCAAGGATGTGGCCTTTCGCGACGACGAGGGCCCTGGTGTCCATGTGCGTGACGATCAGGCCGAAGTGCTATTTGACACCGGGCTTGCTGGTTTCGAATCGCAGCTTAATATTTTGAAACACCTGTCCCATCCGTGTTTGGTGAAGATTCGGACCTTGCACAAGGAACACGGCACCCTCTACGTTGTCAAGGAGCCGGTGCCCGGTGTGTCGCTCGTCAACGTCACAGCCATGCGCCGTTTGACCGAGGCCGCCGCCATTCACATGATCATGCCGATGCTGGCCGCCTTGTCCTTGGCCCATAAAGCGGAATTACTGCATGGCAACATGGTGCCCGAGGTATTGCGTGTCAATCGCGCCGACCAAATCGTACTCGACTTCTTTGCCGCGCCTTTTTATCAGCAAGCCCGTTACCGGCCGGCGTTGCGGTCCGGCTTTAACGCCACCTTTTTACCTGACGATCTGTTCGACGGTGAATTGCGCGTCGCCGGGGAGGTGTTTAACTGCGGTCTGTTACTGGCGTGGTTGCTTCAATTGAGTCGCGCGGACCTTCAGCCGGCCATCGCGGCGGAAGCACCGAACGAGGGCGGTGCGGACGACGAGGCGCCGCCGGATCCGGAAGCGTGGCTATCGTCGGCGCTGTTGGCGGTTTTGCGCCAGGCCGTTGACCGCGACGAAACCCTGCGTTTTCGCAACATTGACGGGCTGCGCGCCGCGCTCAGCGGCGTACCCAGTTACAGGGAATACCTGCAACTTCAAAGCGAAGCCGCGCCGGCGCCGCGTCGCCAGGTGACGGTTGTGGAAGAACCGCGCGGCATGCCCGCGTGGTTGGCCTCTGACTGGCCGTGGCCCGCCTTCGGGTTGGGTGCCATGGCCGCCATACTCGGTGTGTGGCAGAACACCCCCGTATTGGTGGGTGGGGGCATGGGTCTGATGGGTGTGGGCGGATTGGGCGGTGCCGCGATGTTGGTGGCGCGTCGCACCGGCAACTGGACGACGCCGGCACCGTCGCAGCGTCGGATTCCGCCTTGGCGCAACGAGTATTTTCGCCTGGTGGCCGCGACCAAGGACGGCGACGATCAGGGCCCTATCTTCAGCTACTTGTTGCAGCATTTCCACAAAGCCGAAAGCTTGGGCGACCTCAAGAACATGCAGCTTTTGCGTGACACCTACGCGCAGCACAGCGACGGTGAGGACAAGAATTTAGCCGCCTTGGATGTGGCTTTACGTCGGCAGGCCGAGGAAAAAGCAAAACTGCGCGATGCCGAGCAGGCGTGGGGCCAAGCGGTGAAAGTCAAAGATTTCGATGAAATGGGGCGTTTATTGCGCACCTACCAAAAGGCCGACACCACACTTTACGAACAGCGGCGCCGCCAGTTTGGCAAGCTCACCAAGGGCAAAAAACGCTACATGTGCAAAAAGGTCAAAATGGCGTTTTGCCTGATTCCAGCCGGGTCTTTTTTAATGGGGGCCAACGACGGTGAAGCCAACGAGCGGCCGGTGACGCCGGTAACCATTACGCAGCCTTTTTACTTGGCCAAGTATCCCGTCACCCAAGCGCAGTGGACGCTTTTGATGAAGTCTAAGCCGTGGGCGGGCAAAGTGGGTGCGGTCGACAATCCCAACGCTCCGGCCACGCACATCAGTCACCGGCAAGCGCTGGCCTATGCGTTAAAGCTCAACGCGGCCTTGGGGGTGAACCAGTACCGCTTGCCGACGGAGGCCGAGTGGGAATACGCCTGCCGCGCCGGTCACAGTGACGCCTATTACTTTGGCCACGGTCGCGAAAAATTGGGCAACTACGCCTGGTACCTGGACAACACGCTCGAGCGGGGTTTGACAACGGCGCAAACAGTCGGGCGCAAGCGCAACAATGTTTGGGGTTTATACGATATGGTCGGCAATGTTTGGGAATGGTGTGCCGACAGTTTTTGGCGTTACCCCGGTCGCGCCGCCAAGGATCCGAGCGGCGATCTCGAGGGTTTTGAGTATATGGTCCGTGGCGGTAGTTACCAAAATAACGGCTGGGAATGTCGCGTTAGTGTGCGTGGCACCAACCCGGCCGATTACGTTGGTCCCGATCAAGGATTTCGTTTGGCGCGCAACCTGACTTAACCGTCGAAGAAGGTCGGCAACTTCTTGACGACACGGCGCAGCGCCCGTTGGAATTCCTCTTCGTCCATGTCCGGGTAAACCGCGCGAATTTCCGCGACCGACAAACCGTCGGCCAACATGGCCGCTATCATTTGTTCGGTAACCGAAAGTGGGCGTGTGCCGGCTTTGGTTTGTTTGGGTTTGTTTCGTTTGAAGAGGTTACGCAACCAACGCATGCCGTGTCCAATCGAGGGGATGGGTTGTATTGTAGCGCTTCGTTTGCATAAAAAAAGGATCCCCGTGGGGGGATCCCGGTTGTAGGTCGGTGAAGGGTCGGATTAGTCGACAATCGGCAAAGTCAGGGTAGACTGCCGGCTGCTTGAATGGGGGAAACGCACGTTAAAGAATTCAAGGCTTGGCGGACCGTACTGCTGATCGTAGGTATCGACGGCCAATACCAGGCGGTGACCGGCGGGCACATCGTATGCGGTGGCCACAAACGGGATATCGACCTTGACCGTTTGGCCCGGGACGGCTTCGTGCAAGGTGATCGGACCATGCGTGATGAGGCGTGCGGTACCACTCCAATCCATGTCGTAAAGGTGGGCGATCAACTGCACTTGGTTGTCCGACGGCGTGATCCACATGGCGACTTCGGGAATACCGCGAATTTTCATGGTATCGGCCAGCCGATCCGATTCGTAACAAGTTGCTAAGAAACGGTTAATGCCAGGAACCCAGGTGAAAATCGGCACTTCTAAATGCGCTTCAAAGATTGGGCTGATGACGGGGACGCCGGTGGTCGCGCCGCTGAGAATGCCGCTGTAGATTTTGTTGGTGCGGTTGCTGCTGTTGCTGAAGACGTCGAGTGAGCCGTTGCTGAACGTGCCGCGGGGGCCCAGGTACAGGGTTTCCCGTTCGGCATCGTCGGGCCAGTCCGCGAATTCCTCACGGCGGTCGCGGTTTTTGACGACCATGGTGACCGGTGGCCGATCCATGACGCCGTTGTCTTCGCCTTTTAACCAGTAGTCAAACCAATCGTGGGCATTGTCCCAAATGTAGTTGCCGATGCCGATTAAACCGCCCAATTCCGCCGTGGCGTGAATGCCGGGGTTGAGGTCGAGGCGGCGCGGTACGTGTAAGTTTTGGTAGAAGTCGATGACCGAGTTTGGTTGAAACAGTTCATCGCCCCAATTTTGGCTGATGTAAACGGGTGCGCCGCGTTCGTTGATGCGGTCGATGTAGCTGATCGGCGAGCGTTCCGCCGCCCAGGCCAGCGTGGCGGGGATGTCGTTGTTGGTCAGGATGTTGCCGTATTGTTTGGCGATGATGGGGTCCATGTTGCCGGTGAGGTAACCGGAACCCACCAAAATGCCGCCCCACACGAGGCGCGGCGTTTGGCCGGCATACAGTGATTCACGCAGGTCGGCCCAGGCGCTCATCGCCACCGCCGTTTTAATGCGCGGTTCGTTGGCCAGACCCAGCAGGGAAATGCCGCCGCCGTAGGAGATGCCGGAAATGCCGATGTTGTCGGCTTGGGTATTGGTGTTGGCGAGCAGCCAGTCGACGCCGGCACTCAAATCTTCCATGTCGCGTGGACCGGCGACGTTAACCATGCCGCCTGATTTGCCCCAGCCGCGCGAGCTGTAACTGAACACGATGTAGCCTTCGTCGGCGAATTTGGCGGCTTGCACCAGGTACTCGTTGTTGTCGATGGCCCAACTGTTGACGAAAATGATCGCCGGGTAGGTGTTGCCTTGGTCGACGTCAACCGGTTCCCACAGGTTGGCGTGGATTTCGGTGCCGTCGGTTGAGTCGAAGTAGATGTCGTGAATGAAACGAATGTCACCCGCGACGAGCGCCGCGGTGAACCACAGGGTAAAACACACAAAGAGGGCAAGGCGCCGCCATGGGCGCAAGGGGGTCCGAGACCCCGAGTGATGGGCCTGCATGAAAATCTCCCGCCAGGTCGCGCGAACGTCGGGACCCGGCTATGTACTCGGTTTTCTTTGGAAACATCCGCGTGACGGCGAGGGGCCGCCCGCGTGGGTGGAAAAGAGGACCGGGACCGCCACTTGACCCGAGATCGGCGTTGTCCTTGCCGAAGGTGGCGCCGCCGGCGATGGTTCGCGGGCGAGGCGGGCGGGTGGCGGTAAAGTGTCGCGCGACCGGCGCGACGCATGAATGTAAAAAAGCCGAAGGAGATGGACGACACAGTCGTGTGTTTCACGAAGAAACGACGAAAGCGCGTCGGCCAAAACGGCATGGATGAATGCTGTTCAAGGGCGGCGACCGTGATGGGCGCCAAAGTGAAGCAGGTGATATTGGCGCGCAGTCTACCATAGGTTTTTCGAAAAACGATGGGCTAATGTAAAAAAGTGAAGATTCTTTCAGTTTTTTAGCAGAGCATCAGGCGGGCTAGAGTGGCTTTTCCGGCAATTAACGAAAAGCGGGTCGACGTCCCTTCCCCCGGCGTTCGCGCGCCCTGGTTTAGGTCGGTGCTCGGCTGGTGCGCCGGCGTGCCGTGACCCCTTCTCCTGTGCCTGTCGCTTTAACCCGCACCGTGGTAATTTAGGGCGGGACCTCGATTCACTTTTGCTTGCCAAGGAGCCCACGATGCTGGACCCCGATACCTTACGCGCGATGGCGCGTTGGCCCGATGTGCCCGCCGTAACCGGTTGGTTATCGCTGGACGGGACCGGGCGTTGGTATATTCGCGGGCAGCGCATCAAACATCCCTTGATTTTGGCCCACATTCGCGGGCATTACGATTGCGACGCCCAGGGACGCTGGTTTTTTCAAAACGGACCACAGCGCGTTTTTGTCAGCCTCGAAAAGGCACCCCATGTGTTGCAAGCACTGGGTGAGCGCGAGCCAGGTTTTCGCGATCAGTGTGACCGCCGGTTGGAGACCTTCGAAAGGGTGATCCTCGACGAAGAAGGTCAAATGTATTTGCTGGGCGAATACGGTTTGGGTTATGTGCTCGATCAAGACCTGCCGATGATGATGGCGCGCTTAACGACGTTGGATGGTCACCCGCTATCTGAATCGGCCCTGTTCGCGGCCATCGAGGCGTTTTTGGCGGCCTTGTGCGCGGCGGAGCAGCCCGCGCCGACGTTGGCGTGGCGCGACCCCAACGGGTTGCTGCCGCTGGAGGGCTGTCGTCTCGCCGCATTGGAACCGTGTTTTGGTTTTCAGAAGGAGCCGTGTTTATGAGTGACGGCTGGCTGCTCGCAAGCGCTTTCTTTGCCCCTTTTGCCGGTGTGCTTTTGCTGTGGTACGGCTTGCGGCGCCTGATCAGCGAACGTTTGACGCATGTCTTTATGGCGGGCTTGCGGCGCACGCGTGTGTGGCTGTTCCATCGCGGTTTTGCATGGCTGCGCTTGGCGGCGGCTTGGCTTTTGTCGTCCTTGTACGTGCTGCTGCCGTTGGATCTCATTCCAGATGTTGCGATTGGGATCGGCTGGCTCGACGACCTTTTGCTGACCTTATTGCTGCAGTGGTACTGGTTACGCGATTGGTTGGCCTGCGAGGATACCGACGCCGACGGCATGCAGGACGAAACCTGGTTTGTGCGTCTTTTTCACGGGCTGGGATGGGCGGCGGCGCTGTTGAGCGGGGCAGGCGGATTATTGCTGATGTTGCTGTTCTGGTTGGGCGGGCGTTTGGTTTAAACCGAAACGCCGCGCCGCCGGGTTAAAGCAGTTCGAGAACGCGCTCAGGCGGACGGCCGATGACGACTTGATTGTCATGGACAACAATCGGGCGTTCGATGAGTTTTGGGTTCTCGGCCATAATCTTGAGCCATTCGGCGCGCGGCCGTTCATCGTTGCTGCTCAGCCCCAGTTCCTTAAATAAGGGTTCTTTGGTGCGCATCATGGCGAGCGGTTCGATCGCCATTGCGCGACACAGGCTGTCGAGGGTGACGGCGCTGGGCGGCGTTTCCAAGTACTTCACGATGGTGGGTTCAATGTCGTGGTTTTGAAGGTGCTGCAAGGCGAGGCGGCTCTTGCTACAACGAGGGTTGTGGTAAATGGTCCATTCCGACACGGGCGGTCTCCTTGTGCGAATCAATCGGCCGCCTATTAAACCACAAACGCCGGTGGTCGACCTGAAAAGCAGGAATTTTGGTGGCGAGTTTAGCCAAAGTCCATGGCTGCAGCAGCTTGTGGCAATGGGCCACGCCTCGTGGGGTGCGTCCCATTGCCAAACGGTGTTGCGTCAGAGCTTTGGCTAAAATCATCCGGGCGATTCGCTTTTTTCAGGTTGAACCAGGCCGGCGTTGGCTTTTGTTCTGTCGAATGTAGGTGATTGGGGAGGAGGCAAGTGCGCAAACCTTGGTGGCCCGTGTTCCTGATAAAACATCGGCGTCCTGGGACGGTTTGGCGTGTCGCTGTGCGGCGTGGCTGTCCAACCGCTCGGGTGGGCGCTAGCCGTTGTGAACTTTTAGGTACTCGTTGTTCTGTTTGTACATGGCGGCGACTTTGCTGAGCACATCCCAACGGCGCACAATGCCAATCAGACGACCGTTTTCCAAAACCGGGATTTTTTTGAAGGGCGTATCGATGAACATTTGCGCAATGCGGTTAATGCCCATATCCGGCGTGGCGAAAACGACCTTTTCGGCCGCGGTCATGTAATGGCTGACCGCCCCGCCGTGAGGCATGTTCTCGTAGGTGTCTTGCGTGACCAAACGCAGCATGTCCTTTTCTGAAACAATGCCCAGTAAGCGATTGGTTTGATCGGGGTCGACCACCAAGGCTGCGCTCGCATTTTTGGCCAGAATCAGGTTCATGGCGGCGTAAATGTCGGTGTCGGGATGAACTGTGACAAAGGAACGGGTCATCACTTCAGCGACGGTGGGGTACTTTTGTTTTTCTAATTCGTGAAACTTGACTTGGTAGCTGGATACCATGGGGAACTCCTTGCCGATGCACCCGGAGGGTGGTAGAGGGGAGGGTTGGCGTCAGGAGACCGCGCCCCTAAATGGGCACGACGGTCGACGTTTTGGCGGGGAACATTCCCACGGGGCGGGGAGCGGTCGCGCAAAGTTACCTGGAGAGAAATGTTAGGGCTCTATAAAAGTTATTCGTCCTCCCAGTTAACCACAATCGCCGTGCGCCGGCAATATGGCTTTGACAACGGCATGTCAAGTTAAAAAAATGTCACCTTGGCTTTGGCGCCCGCCACCGCCGTTACCGCACGACCCCTGAAACCGCTCAAATTTTGATAGGGTTTGGTAATTTCCCTGTGCTATCGTAGGGGTTCTTTCGATTTCGACCGCCCGCCGCGGTTGTGCTCGGCCTCCTTTTTTGGCCCCCTTCGCGAGCCTAAACGATGCGATTCCGGTGGATGCCGTCAAGCAACATCTTGGTGCAAAAAGTGTTGGTGTCCCATGCGCCTTCCTCGTGCGCCGCGTATCGAAACCCCACCATTGGGTTTTTAGGCCTTAGGGTGACGGCCCCGTCCGAGCCGCTTCGCGCCGCGTTTTGCCCGGCGGTACCCGCTGAGGAGTTCCTTTATGTCTTCGACCCACACCGCTTTTTTGCTGACCAGTGAGTGGTTGGACACTGATACCGGGCACGAATTGCATTTTTACGGGAAGTCCGCCGATCTGGGGCCGGTTCTGATCGTCGTCGATCAAAGCAAACCGGTTTTCTTCATTGATCGCGGTGAAAAGCTGCCTGCGCTCGATTGCCCGCTGGAACGCAAGCCGGTTGGGCTTAAAACGCTTACCGGTCGTCCCGTCGATGCCGTTTACTTTAACAATCAGCGTGACTTGCGCATTGCCGCCGACCGTTTCCACGCCACCGGCGTGCGTCACTTTGAGCCCGAGGTTCGGCCCACGGAACGCTTTTTAATGGAACGTTTCATTCAGGCCGGTGTTGAAATTGAAGGCGAGTCCCAGCTTGAAAACGGCTTGCACGTCTTTCGCAATCCCAAGCTCAAACCGGCGATGGTGACGCCCGCGCTCGACGTGGCTTCGATTGACATTGAAACCGGCGTCACCATCGACATGTTGTTCTCGATTGCCGTTCACCAGACCGGACCCGGCGGCGAAAAAAAGAAAGTTTACATGTTGGCCGATCGCTACGAGGAGCGCGAGGAAGACACGACCTACTACCCCTCGCAAAAAGAGCTTTTGGACGCTTTTTTTGCCGATTTCCACCAATGGGATCCCGACATTATTATCGGTTGGCACGTCGTCGGTTTTGACCTTATGTATCTAGAACGCAAGTGCGACGCGTTTAAGGTGCCCTTTGCCTTCGCGCGTGGTCAGGGCACGGTGACCTTGGTTGACCGGCCCGGTGCCGGTGCTTTCGCCTCGATTTCGGGACGGGTCGTCATCGACGGTCCACCCAGCATGCGCGCCGCCGGTTTCCGTTTCAAAAATTTCAAACTGGAAACCGTGGCGCAAAGCGTATTGCAAACCGGCAAACTGATTGCCTCCGACAACAACAAAGTTGCCGAAATTGAACGCCAATTCCGCGAGGACAAGCCCGCTCTGGCGCGCTACAACCTTGAGGATTGCGTATTGGTTACCGAGATTTACGAGAAAGTCGGCCTGATTGACTTTGTCCTCAAGCGGGCCGGCGCGGGTGGTTTGTTGCCCGATACCTCGCTGATCGCCAAAGCCGCTTTTGATTTCCAATACTTGCCGCGCTTACACCGTCGCGGTTACGTGGCGCCACGTGAAAGCGATGAACGCGAGAAAAATAAAGGCGATGCGAACCTTGCCTTTGTCGCCAAGCCAGGGGTCTATGAGAACGTGGTTGCCGTCGATTTGGGCGACGTCTCGTTTTCGATGATGCGCAATTTCCACATCGATCCCTTGGCGCGTTTGACCGCAACCGAGGACGGTGTGCAAACGCCCGACGGGCAGCGCTTTTCGCGCGAGCACCACGTCTTGCCCGAGGTGATGAAGCGTTTGATGGACTGGTCGCAGGTGGCGCGTGGCAAACAAGATATGCAGATGGTGAAAGCCTGTCGCGTCACCCAAAAGGCTATGCTCGATGCCATGGCTACCAAGGGTTCGCGTTTTTATCAGCCGGAAATTGCCGAGGCGCTGACCTCCTGCTCGCGTTGGTTCAACAATCAATGTTTGAAGTTTCTCGAAAATGAGGGTGCCGCGCTGGTGTTCGCCGATCGCGACCTCATGTTGCTGCAGGTGCCCGAAGGCGGCGATTTGGTCGAGCAAGGCCGCCAATGGGTCGATCGCATCAGTGACTTCGCCGCCCGTCAACTTAAGGCGGCTTTCGAGATCGAGGCCGCCGTGTCGCTCAATTTTGAAAACAGTTACCAGCGTTTGGTTGTCGTTTCCGCCGAAGGTGAGGCGCGCCGTTTTGCCGGTCTGCGCTCACAGGATGCAGCGCTTGAAATTGACGGCATGCCGTTGACCGGTTCGGAATGGACGGCGCTGGCCCGCAATTTTCAACAAGAGCTCTATCAGACCTTTTTGACGCAAGAGGATATCGGCGTTTGGTTGAAGCAGTACGCCGATCAACTGCGTGCAGGCGAGCGCGACGAAGCGCTGGTTTACCGCAAAAAGCTGACCAAAGATCTCGATAGCTACACCAAAAGTGTGCCGCCCCACGTGAAAGCGGCGCGCATGCTCGATCATCATCCCGGTCGCTACATTGACTATGTGTTTACCAAACGCGGCCCGGTTCCCGCTGCGCACAAGCCCAACGATTACGATTACGAGTTTTACATCAACAAACAAATTGAGCCGATTGCCAATCCCTTGCTCGGGCTGATGAACCTCTCATTCCAAGAGCTCACCGAACCAACGCAGATGGGCCTCTTCTGAGGGGAAGGGCGATGGGGGTCGCGGCCCTTGGTACCGGATTCCGCCCGATGGAAGAAGCCGTTACTTCAAACGCGTGGGAGGATGCGCGCCCCTTTTTGGGGGGGGCGCGTGTGCCAATGCTTCGCTGTGGCCGACTTTTGTGAGGAAGGGCGGCCGTGCGTTCGCGCCCGTGTTTGCCGCCACCGCCTCGGAAGGGTTGGCGCGCGGGATGATGGTGCCTTCGCCCAAAGTTACATCGCGTCGGGTGGTGGTTTTTCCTTATGTCTGTCGGCGCCCATTTTTTTGCGCCGTATTTTGGAAACCTACTGAGCGATTCGGAGGATGAGTTTTTCCAAATTGTGACGTGGGACATGTTAGCGTTGCCGCGAAACATGTTGGAAAACACATCAGGGCCGCGATCGGTGCGCACTGGTGGGTACGTTCCCCATTTCAAGAATCGCTTAGTTTGGGTTTAAAGAGGCGACCCCGGATGGCTCCTCGACCGGCGACGTGAATCAGAGGACGGTCACGCCGCCGACGCACAACCTTATTTGATGAGGTTCAGGGCAAAGCATTTTGTCGCGAGCGTGCCGCCCGGGTTAAGTAATGTTCGGGCCCTAACCGGCGTAACAACTCGTCATGAGATTGGCGAAGCAGTAAGGTCGCCGTCTCCTGGCGACCCGAACGGGCAAGTAAGCGTCCTTTGATCGAGAGCGCAACTTTCAGTAGCACTGAGTCCTCGCCCTGTAATGCGCGACTCAGGCCCACGCCACGCTCAGCCAACACGAGTGCTTCCGAAACGGCACCCGCTTCGCCTTGAATTTCTGCAAAGTCCAACAGGGCCATAATCCGATGAGGATAGTTCTCACCATAGCGCGACGCCATGAGCGCATAGCCGACTGCCATTCTTTTTGAAGCCTCCGCCAAGCGGCCTTCGACGAGCAAAGCCCTGGCTTTTTGATGGTACCAGTCGGCCATAAAAAGTGGGTTTTGGGCCGACTCAAGCGGAACTAAAGCATCGTCCAACAACTGGTTTGCGCGGCCGTACTCACCCGCGGTGAGCGCTACTTCGGCCAATTGGGTCAGCACCTTGGCCTGTTCGGGCGATCCCTCCGCGGTCGCTCGTAGCGAAGTCTCCAGCCAAAAGCGGGCCTCTTCCAGATCCCCTTCATCCAGAGCGCTTAACGCGAGGGCCGACCAAATTTTAACCGATAAACTTTGTTCCGCTGGGTCTTCCGGTTCAAACAACCCTAGTGCCTGATTATAGTAGTATCTCGCTTCGCGAGTTAAACCTTTTGCATGTTTAATTCGGCCGAGATAGAGCTTATTTGTCGCAAGTCGGGCGGAGCGTGACGCGTCTTTGCCCTCGTGATAGAAAACTGCCTGACAGAGAAGGTCTTCTGCTCGATCTAGGTCGCCAAGAAAATACAAAGCGCGGGCGAGGTACTCTAGACTACTAATGGTTTTGTGATGGCTCATACCATAGGTGTCACGTCGGTATAGATAAGCGCGTGTTAGGAATTCTTCTGCGTCACTAAATTCACCAAGACTCAAATAGATAAAGCCGATGTTGACTTCTGCAATGGACTTAGAAAGGGAAGGTTGGTTATGGTACTGAGGCGCAATTCGAAAGGACTCTTGAAAAACCGTTAAAGCTCCTTGATAGTCATGAACCTCGGAGGCTAGAAAAAGACCATAACTTCTGAGCCCGGTAAGACATGGTTGTTTGTCTAGTTCGCCAATCATGTCGCATATCGAAATTTCTTCTAGATGGTATTTCTGAGAAGCTTCGATATCTCCTTTGTCTCTCATCATGTTAGCCAGGCCGAAGAAGACAGAGGCATTATAGAGATGAGGATAACCAAACTGCCGTATATTTCCTTCTAGAACACGTTTATAGCCGGCTTCCGCCTCGTCCCAAAGTTTGAGCTGGGTCAAGACACCTGAAAAACCATAAACCTCTGACAGAACACTTGAGTGGTCAGGGCCAAGTTGTTCCGACTTAATATTGATCACCTTCTCATATAATACTTTGGCTGCCTTTAGTTCACCCTTTGTTTGATGGAAGACGGCGAGTAACCCCATCCAATTGGCAACCCGCAAATGATGCTCACCAAACAGCTCCGTCTCAATAAGGAGGCCGCGTCGGCAAAGTTCTTCGCCCTCTTCGTATTTTCGTTGACGCTTGAGAACGTCCGTCAGGTAGAGCATCGATTCGGTGGTGGCAGGGTGTACCTCGCTATAGACAAGTGTTTGCGTCTCAATGAGCTTGCGGAGGACTTCTTCAGCTTCAGGGAGTTTCCCGCGGTCAATATTAATTTTGGCAATCCCCAGCAACGTGGCCATCTTCAAGGCGTCACCCTGATTCTTCGTAATCTTATTTTGTATCGCTAAGGCTCGGTAATACATCCTCATCCCATCTTCAAAGGCTGCTCTTTGATGATAAATATCGCCCCAAATTTTCAAACACTCGGCGACCACAGGATGTTCTTCGCCAAAGAGGTTTGCCAAGTCGCTATAGGATTTCCGCAGCAGGGTTTCGGCCTGTTCGTGGTTTCCCATGGACTCGTAGACCAAACTCAGTTCTTTTAAGACCTCGGCCTTAACGGGATGATCTTCTCTCAGCAGCGCCTTTGCAATTTTGCGGGCCTGTAAAAGCTCTTGTTCCGCTGCTGGGAGGTCACCCTGAGTTGCTTTGAGACGCGCCTGTGCCATCAAAATTTTGATGATATAAGGGTGTTTCGCGCCAAAACGGTTTTCGAGCATCTGCATTGCTTGATCGTATGCCTCTTGGGCCAGATCAAAGCGAGCCAATGCTTGATTTTGTTTGCCAATTCCCAGCAGCGCCTTGATGAACAGGGAATGCTCGTTATGTCCCAAGTCCTTTTGAAATTGAAGCATGCGCTCAAATTCGGTTAACGATTCTCGATGAAGATTCATCTTTTCTAAAAGTCTGGCACGCCCTAGTAACAAGCCGAGAGTTAATTCTGGTGGGAGCGCCCCTTGCAGAGAAAGTGCCTCTTGGTAGTAACCGTCGGCCGCCTGATACCGGCCCATCTCGACAGCAATTCGCCCACGTGCATCGTTCAGCTTGAGTTGAATCTTGGGGTCTTGGTTGTTGGTCCATTGAGAGGACAAGGCTTCCACTCGATCCCAAGCCCGGTGAAGGAGGCCTTCGGCCAATAATGTTTCAATTGACGCCATTTCTACATCAAACGCCACGATACTCTTTCCAAGCGGCAAGGCCCGTGCTTCTTCTAGTAGTTCATGCGATGACCTGTACTTACCCAAGGTTCGGTAAACCTCACCCATCGTCAACATGAGCTGGGCGCGCATCAAGGGGTCTGCTATCTGGTCACTAAGTATTTCTCTTCGACCATTTTCTAAAATGTCGAAGGCTTTGATATCCTTCCCACCCGAGGCATTTAAATCCGGATCAATATCTTGAAACATGGATATGAGAAATCCGGCAATCTTCTCCGCCCGATCTTTTTCCATTGCCACGAGGTCTCTTTCCTGGGCGATCATTTTCGATTGGCCGACGGAACTGATTGTCGCCATGCTTAATACCAAGAACAAGGCACCGGCCCAGAAGATTTGAAACTGATGGCGCCGAAAATACTTGGACAAGCGATAGCGAACCGTGTTGTTGCGTGCGTGGACAGGATAACCACCGCGTACACGTTCTAAATCTGCCGCCAATTCGGAGGCATTCTCATACCGATCCGTACTGTTCTGTTCCATTGCCTTGAGGCAGATGGCGTCTAAGTCGCCACAAATCGGGTTGGACCCAAGCCGGCCGAGCTTGGCGATTTCAGCAAATTTTCGGCTCGGCTTGGTGATTTGAATTCGGGTCAGGTGATTGTGGCACTCAATGAGGGAATCGGTGTCCATTTTGTAGGGTTTCTCCCCCGTTAGCATTTGGTAGAGAATGACGCCCATACTATAAACATCCGTGGCGGCGGTTAAGCGCTCTTGCCGAATCTGCTCGGGCGAAGCGTAATCGGGGGTCATCGCATGCAAATGAAGCCCGGTCAAAGTCTGTTGTTCCTGGGTTTCCGGTTTGAGGACGGCGGCGATGCCAAAATCCAGCAGTTTGGGTTCGTCATCATCCTGAATAAGGATGTTGGAGGGTTTGAGGTCGCGGTGAATGATGAGGTTATTCTGAGCATAAGTAACCGCTTCACAGATTTTTAAAAATACTCTGAGCAAGCGCTTAATCGACGGCTTTTCGCGATGACACCACTCGTCAACGGGCACCCCTTTCACGTATTCGAGTGCCAACCAAGGCCTTTGCGTCTGCAACATACCGTGGTCTAAGTAATGCGCTATATTGGGGTGTTGTAGGGACGAAACAATCGCCATCTCTTTTTTAAATGCGCTCAAACACTGGTTGTGAAGTGATTGCAAGACCTTCACTGCCGCGACTTGATGACTATCGTTTTGTTTGAGTCCTTTAAAAATGATGCCCATGCCGCCGCTGCCGATGACTTCCTGAATCGAGAAAGGCCCGATTTGTTCGGGAACCTGCCACGGATCATCTTTCTGTTGATCAAGGGGTTGATGGGCTGCCGCTGGTGGCATTTTCGCCGTCGCTTTTTCCGCGAATGTTGAACACCGAGCTTCACGTGGCTCTGGGTTTGGCGGTCCCTGATCGCCCTTGAAACGGTCGTGCTCATGAACGCTTTCCACCGCCCAGGCTAAAAACGCCTTTAACCGGGACTCACGCGACCCATGCTCCTCCCGGACGCCCTTGGGACAATGAGCGAGAAGCTGTTCCATCAATGGATGAAGCGCTTCTTCGCCTTGATCAGGATGGGATGGGCTTAGCTGGTGAGTGACCCACTTCAGAAAGGCGTCAGGGTCGGGTGCCGCCATCTCAAAATACCGACGCCAATGTTCCAGTACAGCGTGAAAATCTCCGTCACCGGAGTTGCTCAATCGATCATCATTCATGAATTCCCCCATTGAATGTATGTCGAGGTAGGGGCAGTCAACTCATCAGCGGCGGTCACCACACAACCGCCTAGTCCCGTAAATGACGCCCGACCTGTAAACGTTTCCCAGCAAATCGTCTGCGTAGATTTGGGTAAGACGAAAGAACCAAATGAAATGCTTTGCCAACGGCCACTCTCGATTGGAAAAGTCTGCCGGAACAATGCTGAACCGAACAACTTATCCCGAACCAATCGGGAGGGTTGAGAGGCAAAGGACAAACTCCTTTTTTCATGATTTCAATATTTATCGACGCGCTTTTTTTGTATCTTTAATTTTCAATAAACCGCTGGGTCATTTTGTTCGTTGACCTTTTTTGAGGCGCTTAACCCCAGCCGAAGGGCCGGGAATAAGCTGGGAGAAGCCGGTGTGCTGTCGGCTGTGATGAGTGCTAAATAATATGGTTTAATATGGTTATGGTGCTGGTTGTGAGGGGGCGTCAGGCGCTGTCTGAAATACAGACCATCGCACTTATGGCTTCGTTACCGAAGAGGGGCGCTGGTGAATTTCCGCCACGATGAGGCGGGTCTGAGTTTTTCATCAGGGCTTGACAAACGAACGCGACAACGCCGTAGCGAAACACCTCAACATCGCCGCTCGGCTCGAATCGTTCCAGGGTATGTGTTTCGAGAGGCGACACGATAAAACCTTATATGTACGAGGAGAGTTAAAACCGTGAACCCCGAAAAAAAAGTAATCGCGGCACCTTCCTCTGGAAAAAGCCATGTATATACCTTACATACATAAGCTTAGCGGTTTGCCCCGGCAGTTTTACCAGAACTGCCGGGGCGGTAGGGACGGAGTGGCTTATAACCTAGGACGCTCACGCAGTCCGTAGTTCAGATGTAGCCCGTTCCTATCCCGCGCCCTTTAAAGCCGGACACTATCAGGGCCCCTTTTTGGAGGCCGCATTTGTAAGGATGGTCTTCGGGGCGCGGCCCATTTTAACCCCAAAGGGGAAAAAGATGAATCAACAGATCACAGCTTGGTGCGGCATTGATGTTTCAAAGGCGACCTTCGATGCGGCTTTTTTAACGAACGAGTCTTATCAACAGATCCGGACCATTCCCGTAGCTCAGTTCAGCAATGATGCAAAGGGCGTTCGCCGGTTCATCCTCTGGATCGAAAAGCTGGAAAATGCCGCCAAAGCCTCTGTTTCGGGTGTTCGCGTCGTCATGGAAGCAACCGGAAGGTACGCAACGCAACTTCACAGCCGTTTGGTTGAAAAAAGAAGCGATTTGGCTCCGGCAATCATCAATCCAGCAGTTGCCAGTCAATTTCGGGAAAGTCTTTTCATGAAGCAAAAAGACGACACCATCGATGCACGAGCTTTGAGTTACTTTGGTCGCGACAGGGAGCCAAGGGCGTACCAACCGCCGTCAAAAAAAGTCCTAGAAATACGACGATTGGTAGGTGTACGTCGCAGTCTCGTTCAGGATCGGGTGCGCTGGAAACAGCGACAGCAAGAAGCGGAAGTTCAATCAGAAAAAGCTCGTATTAAAGCAATTATCACGACCTTTACGGAGCAGATCAAAGAACTCGAAAAGGAAATCAGGGCCCTGATTGGCAAGGCCAAGGAGTTCAATGACGACGTCGCTTTGCTGATGACGATTCCAGGTGTTGGCTATTTGACGGCGGCGACGGTGATCTGTGTCGCTGGTGACTTGCGCCGGTTTAATACGAGAAAAGATTGCGCGTCGTACGCCGGATGCAGCCCGAGGATTGTGCAATCAGGGTCGTCGGTGAGAAAAAACCGCGGCTCTCGAAAGCGGGTAATCGGTTCTTGAGGCAAACGTTGTACATGGCAAGTTTAACAGCCATGAGAGCAAAGAACTCGGTCTTCAAACAAACCTACGAACGGTTAATCGGAAATGGAAAAGCACCGAAGCAGGCCTTGGGGGCGATCATGAGGAAGATGATTGTGATGATGCGCAGCATGTTGAAATCGGGTGAGCCCTATCGCTTTGAGGGGCAAACCTTGTCCCAAACGAGGGGTGCAGCCTAAACCTCAGCCTCGATCAGGTGAACGCGCCCTACCAGCATTTTTCCTTCCCAAAAGCCTTTCGCAACACAGAAGGTTTTTGGGAAGGAAAAATGCCCTCCGATAAACACGAATGCCACAACGGCCGGCCAGGCCGGAAGAGGCAGGGAGCAGAAAAACGGACAATTCGAAAAATCTCTCTTGCAATCAGACCAACAACACACTATCTGAACTAAGCCAATTCTTGGCGGCGAAATCGCACAACCTTTTGGACTGCACCGTCTCGTAAAAATGCTCGCCGTACTTGCCAGTACGCGTCGTGCGCGACCCCGGTCCGCTTTTTCCAACACGTTTCGCATCAACGCTTGACATTTCCTGCGTCAAACCTTGACTCAGGAAACGTCAATCCTTGCACGATTTCATCCACTCGAATCGCTCATTTCAGGTAAAAGGGGATACCCGATGGCGGTATCCCCACACCAAATCATGCGATGCGCTTCAGTATTCCTCATGACCCACCGACCTAAACGAAACGACGCTTGGCAGTGAGATCGTACAAACTGTTGTACACAAAAATTCGTGAAAAGGTGTGCCGTACTTGGCAGTGCGTTGTGGCTTTTCATACCATGTTTTGCTTTGACACTTTGTACGATCTCATGCATCCGAATCGATCAGTTAAAATTATCCTAAATGGGTTTAAAGCGTTTGGCAACTTCCGCCGTATGCAATGTGTTTTGTTTCTCCATATAATTGAAAAGCTCTTGCTTGACGGTTTGGTAGGTATCCTCGGCCCGAATATTGGTGTAATTCTCGATCGCCACTAGAAGCCGACCCGGTTTTTGGTCGAGCTCCTTGTAGGTATTCAGGATTTCCTTCCGTGCGGTGGAGTCCGGTTTCATAATGTTCTCAAAAATCTTGTCGAAGCTTTCTTTATGAGAATCGATGAAAGTGTTCCAGTCCGATTCAGAGTCACGGTCACCTGTGTGCCATGTATTAAACTTAGTCTGAATATAGGTCAGCGTATCTTCGCCAAGAACCTCGCCCAATACCTTTGTTGACGACTTCTCAAATGAAGCACCCAGCAATAAGTCGACGCCTGGCGAAACCTGAACTGGAATATCGCTCACAGACAAACCAAAGTTGCCTTCATCGGTAAAGCGAAGATACTGAAGCTTATAGCTGTCTTCGTCACTTTTTATGAAATTCCCCGTCATTTTAAAGCTTTTTCCTCCTTCGATGCCGATGTTCTTTGACCAATCGAAATCATGATCGAGAGAAATGAGGTCTTTATCAAAATCCAGTTTGAATTTTTCACTTTCGCCAAAGCCAAGGCCGGCTCCAATTGCTGTGAAGAAATCACTTTTTGAGTCTAGTTCACTGATCACGTCCATCCCCTGTAATGAACCACCCAAGGACAATTCAAAAGTAAGGTATTCGCCGTCGTTATCAGGGTTTCCGTCACCCTCAATCGTCGTTTTTGTGACTGTGCCATCAAGCGACAGATTTCCGATCAGGGTCCCGGATAAATTCGTACTAAAGGAATTGGTGGTTCCCTCTGCGCGATATTTTTGGGTAGGAACTTCAGCATTGCTAAATTCTGGGTTCAGAAGCTTTTCTTCAAATGCTTCCATCTTTATATTGAAGTTGGACCTTTCAAGCCCCTCGCTTTCAGGTAAGGTTTGCCGGTATAAATCACGGAGAACCAGATAGGTATCTGTGGCAGCCGACAAGTATTCGGTCGTGGTTTGAACTTTGGCGTCATTCTTGATGCTCTTCTTACCGGCACGGGCATCACCAGAACCTTCCTTGCCTTCATCTTGTTTGTTTCTAAATTGAACAAAATTTTCATAAGCACTACCCAAATCCAAAATCGCAGTTTCAAGTTCGGTTCGCAACATGTCGAGCCCCGAGCGATTTTGATCCTTGCGAAGGTTAAATATCTTGTGTTCAATCTCTGTGGCTTTGTCGCCACCGACGTTTTCGTTGCCAAATCTAAAACTGACTTTATTACGGTCCACCTGTTTGAGAAGATTAGGGTTTTCCTTTACGGCATCAAGTCGTTTCATCGATTTGGTGAATTTGTCTGACGTTTCAGACCCTTCGAGTTCTCCACGAAACCGTTGGCTAATGGATATGCCAACCCCGCCTTTTGTGCCTGTTTTTTGGGTTTTTACAACCACCACTTCCGGACGGTGAATCGTTGCGATCCTCACGGGTTCAGGGCCCACCCCCAATCGACGTAGGTTGTTTTGCAGGGCTTTGTGCGAAATATAACCCTGATTAAAGACGTCTTTCCCAATCTTACTGTCTAAGACCTTTTCCACTTCGGATGCGACAAACTTATCGAAGCTCCTGAAAGTCTTTCCTTTAGCGAAGGTTGCGCTCACTGATCCGTCGACCTCGGCCAGTTTGTCGTTGCCTAATTTGAGGGATAGGTTGACTGTTCCAGACTTTCCTGTTCGAACACGATCATCATCACCTGTAGAAACAGAAATAGAACCACCAAACTTAAGGCCGGCTTTTGCCACACCTTCCCCAAAAACAGAAGCCCCTACACCAATACTTATTGATATACTCGTTTCTTTACTCGCTCCAGATTTTTTAAAATGAGCCAGTTCTTGTTTTAGTTTTCCCATGTAAAGTGTCTTTACTTTATCTCGGGCACCAATTCGAACATGGTTTTTCATTGCGGTGAGAAGTGATCTCTCATCTTTAGATAATCCATTGTTTTTGTCGTTAATAGTTTTATCTAAGTTGTCAATGAGTTGATCGTATTGCCGCACCTCATCCTCTAAATTATCAACCCGTCCTTCTTCCAGTCCTGCCGTTAAGACCGGTTCTAAATCCATAAAAAGATGTGTCTCTAAATTCTTTACGAGCTCTTTGACTTGGCTCAAGTTCTTGAAACTTACTTCTGAATGGAGCAGTGCATCCACGTGTTTCACTACTGTTGCTTCAGAATCACCCCGAGCCAACATGTTTTTGGCATCTTCTGCAGCGACGGTTAGTTGCTTCACCACCTCGGGTTCAAGCGGCGCTTCACTTTCAATCATTTTTTTTACACTTGCTGCCGTAAGCACCGCGGATGTTACGTCGATGGAATAATTAAGGAGAATGGGCTCAAACTCAGGAGCGTTCATGAATTGACGCTCTTTCTCTCGAAACGCCTGGACATGGTCATTCTTAGTGTCTTGAAGGCCAAAGATAAGTGCGATATCTCGTTGGCGCTGATCAATGCTGCCGCCCTTGCTGCTGACCGGACCTTCACGACCGACAGGAATTTTGCTTTCTAAACCAAACATTTGATTGATTTTCTCCTGTTTCGCGCGCTTCAGCTCTGACATGGGCGGTTTTTGTGATTTTGAGCTGTTTTTTTCATCAGGAAGTTTCCCAAACATCTTTAAGAAGCCTTCATTTTTTTTTAAATGTTCCGGTTTGGGAAAGCTCTGGTTGGGATTTACGCCTTTTTGGAGTTCCTGAAAACTGGGAAGCGACCCTGTTTGTTCGCTTGTTGGCTGGGTGATTCTTTGTGAATCCGAAGCCGGCATTGACATATCCAATAGCTCAATGGCTGTGTGGGGCTGATTGGATGATTTTTGATTGTTTCCAATCGATTTTCCCTCTTCTTTAGAACCGAGTGATTCATTTGAACGGTAGAAATGCTGAGAAACAGGTCTACTTTGGCTAATTCCAGACATAACAACTCCTACTTGCTTAGGGATAGACATACCCCTGCTGATGCAACTGGTTCACAGTTGTGTTTTCTTTGTTTGACTGTCAGGCAATGCTGTCTATAGGTAATGGCATTGCCAAGTGGTCGTTTTAAATGAATGTTTCTTGCTTTTTTCCGGTATGGAGCGCCGGGCACGCACAAGCAAGAAGTCAAGCTGCCAATCGCCTAGAATCCAGACGGCTGCTTGCTCTTGAGCCTGAACTGAGCGATTCGGGAGGATGAAATCGTGCAAGGATTGACGTTTCCTGAGTCAAGGTTTGACGCAGGAAACGTCAAGCGTTGGTGCGAAACGTGTTGGAAAAAGCGGACCGGGGTCGCGCACGACGCGTTCTGACAAGTACGGCGAGCATTTTTACGAGACGTTGCAGCCCAACAAGTTGTGCGATTTCGCCGCCAAGAATCGCTTAGTTCAGGTTGAGATATAACCTCCTGCCCTTTTTGTTGTCGACCTAAATGAAACCTATGGTTTGTTTCGACAGCACGAGCCCTGAGTGTGTCGATGCGTCAGCCCTCCTTAGATCTAGAAATGCCCTTTTGTGTCCAAAGTTACGTCTTGTGGATTTGTAAGTTGTTTGTTTTCAGTGCGGCTGCGATTGTATATGGATTTTGATTTAACAAATTAGCGAAATTTTTTTTCTATGTTAAAGCGGAATGAAACGGGTTCTCGCTATTAACTCGGTATCGTTCCGCTTTGTGCGTGGCGCAATCAAACAAACGCCACCAAACCTGATCAGTTGATAGTTGGGCCAGGTTACGCTCAAGCGTATTGAGAGAGTTATAAAACATGGCGTCGTTATGCTGCGCCGTTTGATTTAGCGGAAAGGTGTATTGATACAGTTGGTAAAGCTTTACGTATGTCTTAAGGGACGTGTATAGTTTGTATCGGAATTTATCGATTAAAGTATTGGTCGTACCGTTGGCGCTTAGCGAAGTGACACATTCGGATGAAGAAAGCCGGTGTCTCATGGTGTGTATGGCTTGTACCTGTTCTGAAAGATGGAGCAAGGATTTCTTAATCCCTTCACGCATTAGAACAAGTTGCATGTCCACATTCTGACCGGCGCATTCTCTTTGCTTTTGGCGTTGAATCTTGGTGAAGATGTTTACCGCTCCGGTAAAATCTTGCACTGACCCTTTGTATAAAAACGCCACTTCTCCGTACTTAAGACAGGAAACCATGTGTGGGTTCTCCAGCAAGTAAACAAGCCAATTTGGGTGAAACTCAATGTCCGTTTTTACGTCCTTACGCTGGCGTTTGAGATTGTCGCCAAAATGAAGCTGTTTCTTTTCTTCTTCCGGTGAAAGCGTTTCTCGTTCCCATCTGTTTTCGATTGTGGCTGAGCATAATTCTGAAGGGTATTGAGTTTTGCTTTCTTGAAGGTCAGGCTTATTTTCCAGCAAAGACATGCGGTATTTCTTGTTCAGTTTTTTGTTTTTATCGAATAATACATCAGTTGCCACATCTTCCTCCTCTTTTCTGACTGTACGGGTTAGCGTCAGCCTTTGACAGCATTTTTAATCAACAACTAAGGTTGTGACATGCAATAAATGAACGAGCTAGTCGCACTCGATAAACCTTATTTACACCCGAATTGAGCGATTTATGGCGGCGAAATCGCTCAATTCGGGTTACAAACAGGGATTGCTTTCGTTCTTTGATGGCTCGAACGAAAACAGTTATTATCTGAAATGAAAATCTTATTAATCGAATACGGATTGTCATCCATATCCAACTTAAGGTTTTGGTTTAGTTACGCGCTAAGGACTTTTCAGGGATTTCTTCTATAAGCAGCAAGAAAAACCTGGACCTTGCGTTAATGAAGCAAGTTTTGGTGACAGTTCGATCAATGCTTCCCGGAAGGGAATGGGCACCAGTTTTGGTGCAAAGACATGCTCCAATGTGTATGAATGTTTTGGTCTTGACTATTTAAAATAGTGACGCAAACACACTTGAGTGGATTGGACAAGTAGGGGCATAATTATGCCTAAGTTTGAACAATCATAAGCATTGATTTTTGTAGAACTAGTTTTGGTTTTGAAGAGGCTCTTTGCTTCAACAAGAAGAGCCTAAGGATTGTGAGAAAAATTCCCAATCACTGGCGCCTGAAAAGCGATGCGAAGTTATCAAAATGGCTTCAATCAGATCTCGTTGGGAAGGGCTATCCGCTTGAGATTCCCCTTAATGTATTCAAAAAATGTGGAGAAATTATGAAGCAGACGGAGACTTGCTCAAACCTTGTTAGGTACACTGTTGATATATTTTACATATAGTTGGTGTTTGTTCTGTAAGCCGATCTCAATCAGGCGCTTAGGTTACAGGGTAGGGAATGGCTACGTTTTGTTACGATCTTACATTTTTTTACACAAGCCTTGTGTGGCGGAAAACCTGAGGGCGCGATGAGAACCGTGGATCTTGAAAATTCGGAGGGATCTTCGTCGATAGTGAGAGGTGAACGTCTTCAGCCCTGCCTTGGAAGGATTGGCGCAAAGGGCATCTATTTTGTTGATTCGGCCTGGCGGTGTATCGGGGCCCACCCGCTTGAAGAAGGGCGATGGGGGTGGCGGCCCTTGGTACCGGATTCCGCCCGATGGAAGAAGCCGTTACTTCGAACGCGTGGGAGGACGCGCGCCCCTTTTTGGGGAGCGCGTGTGCCAATGCTTCGCTGTGGCCGACTTTTGTGAGGAAGGGCGGCCGTGCGTTCGCGCCCGTGTTTGCCGCCACCGCCTCGGAAGGGTTGGCGCGCGGGATGATGGTACCTTCGCCAAGCGTTGATTCGCGTTGTTGGATTCGCCTTGGTTCGTGGGGGTTCTGACATCTGGGTGTAACAACTCGTTGCCGTGGGCCTTTGGGCGTTATGCGCCGATGGCTTACAGAAGGGGCGCTCTTCAGGTCGCGAGGCGCTGCCTGGCTGGATTATCGAAGTGAGAAGCTCGCCATCCTGGCTAGGCGAAGTGAGGCTGTGTCACAAACGGGTTCGCCATACAGGGCGTCCATGATCGGTCGCTTGCGGAGAACGGGGTGTTTCGTTGGACGAATCCCTCGTGCATGGGCCGAAAGGCTGATCCGGGTTCCTGGATTGTAGTGTTTTTGACGGTTTTTGCGGGTCGGCTTGACTGGGGTTTGGTTGGTTTGTGTCGGCAGTTTTTTGCTTTTTGGGCTTAATCTTTTGCGGAAAATGTTCGCTTCGCTCTTTATTTATAGCGCGTGCTTGGCCTATGATGGTGGGGTTCACCTCCTGATCGACAGGACTCTGAGTTTGGCTTGATGACCTCGCTCCATGATGGCTTGGCACCTTTCGCCGTGCGGGTTTCAGCCTGTCTCTTTCTTGTTGTTCGAGCGGGTTTTTTCAACCTTTTTGTGGCTGCGGGCTTTCACGACAACTCTCGTTGGATGGTTTCCGTCACAGAAAAAAATACCGACATCCTGTATTTTGAACCCTGAAAACCGATTGGGTGCTCGCCTTGCACCTCGCTGTTCATTGCTCTGCTGCTCGCTTGATGGTTCGGGTTTTTCTGAAAGAATCCGCGGCCGTTTTCATTTACTTAGGCACAACCCAACCCGAATGAATCCGCCCACGACTTTGTCCTCGTCCTTCCTTCGTGAACGACACCTCGCCTTCCCGGAGTAACTTGAATGGTTTTTTCTCGCATTGACTGGATTGTCTTCGCGTCTATGCTGATGATTTCTCTGGGCATCAACATTTATTACTTCAAACGGGGCAACAAAAACCTGGCGAGCTTTTTCCTCGGCGGACGCAATCTGCCTTGGTTCGTGGCCGGAATCTCGATGGTTGCCACCACTTTTGCCGCGGACACACCGCTGGCCGTGACCGAGCTCGTCGCCGAAAACGGCATCGCTGGGAACTGGCTGTGGTGGAACGCCCTCGCCGGCGGTATGCTGACCACCTTCTTTTTTGCCCACTTGTGGCGCCGTGCCGGCGTGTTAACCGAAGCCGAATTTATAGAAATCCGCTACAGCGGGCGCTCGGCCGCCTTTTTGCGCGGCTTCAAGGCGGTGTACCTGGGCTTGTTCATGAACGTGCTCATTCTGGGTTGGGTCAACCTGGCGATGGTTTCGATTCTTCAGGTCTTTTTTGGGCTTACGCCGCTGCACGCCTTGGGTGCCGTCGGCGGTGCGATGTTGTTTACCGCGCTCTACGCCACCTTGTCGGGCATTGTCGGTATTGCCGTGTCTGATGTGTTCCAGTTTTTTGTGGCCATGATCGCCTGTGTGATTTTAGCCGTGGTCGTCGTGAACCTACCCGAGATCGGCGGCATCAGCGGTTTGCGGCAACACCTCGAGCCCACCGGCGCGCTGAACTTTTTTCCCGGTGTGGCCGACCTCGGCTCAACCGGGCAGGGCTTGATGATGTTGCCGCTCGGTTCCTTTTTCGCCTTTATGGCCATGCAGTGGTGGGCTAGTTGGTATCCCGGCGCCGAACCCGGTGGCGGCGGTTATGTGGCCCAGCGCATGATGAGTTGTCGCACTGAAAAAGATGCTTTTTGGGCGACGATGACCTTCAACCTCTTTCACTTTTGCGTCCGGCCCTGGCCTTGGATTATTGTTGCGTTGTCGACCCTCATTCTCTATCCCGAACTGGCCGCCGGTGAGCGCCGTCTTGGATTTGTGATGGCCATGCGTGACTACCTGCCCGTCGGCCTGCGCGGCCTTTTGCTGACCGCCTTTTTCGGCGCCTACATGAGTACGGTTTCCACCCAACTCAATTGGGGCTCGAGCTACCTCGTCAACGACCTGTTTAAGCGCTTTGCCCGCAAAAAAGTTAACGACCGTAAATGCCTGGTTTGGGCGCGGCTGACCACCTTACTGCTGATGGGGTTGTCGCTGGCGGTGACCACCCAAATCCAGTCGATTAAACAGGTTTGGGAATTTATTTTTCAGTGTGGTGCCGGTTTAGGGTTGGTGCTGATCATGCGCTGGTTCTGGTGGCGCATTAACGCTTGGAGTGAAATCTCAGCGACCCTGGCGCCTTTTCTGGCGTACGCTTATTTCCAGTTCCATCCCGAAGGCATTCTGATGAAACAGATTTGGGGTGATGGTTACACCTATGTCGCCGTCGTTTTGTTTACCACCTTCGTCTGGTTCTTGGTCACCCACTTCACCAAACCCACCGAAGCCGCTCGCTTGGTTGATTTTTACGTCAAGATCCGACCCGCCGGCTGGTGGACGCCGGTGGACAAACGCCTCAACCGTCGGATGGATCGCCCGCCTGTGGTTTATTTGTTTGTGTGCTGGTTCGGCGGCGTGGTCATGCTTTACAGCCTGTTGTTGTTTATGGGTAAGTTGTTTTTCGGTAATTGGATTGAAGTATTGGCTTACTTGGACTTCTTTCTCGCCGGCTTCCTGATCCTGCGCATTTTCCTGCCTAAAACCGAGATTTTTAACGAGCATTGGTACGAGGAGGGGGAGTCGCAGGGTGATCAGGCCGCCAATCAGGCGGTCGGTTATTCGTCGGCGGGGTCCGGCTTCTTTTAGGCGCGATCACCGCTTTTTCCCGCCAACAGCATTGCCGATCTTTTTCCCCGGCTAGGTATAATGGAGCGTCCTCCATCTCTACCAGGAGCCCGTTATGATTGAACTAATCGGCTTATTCCCTACACGCAGTAATCGCGTGCAGTGGGTCCTTGAAGAATTAGAACTGCCGTATACTTTTTTGAAAGTTGATTTCAAAGCCGGCGACACGCGTTCGGACGCCTTTTTACAACTGAACCCCAACGGGAAAATTCCCGTGCTGCGCGATGGTGAATACGTGCTTTACGAATCGGCCGCAATTGCCAATTACTTGGCCGATACGTACGGTGACGGGCGCCTGATTCCGCCTGTCGGTACCAAAATGCGCGGCACTTATTACCAGTGGCTGTTTTATTGCACCAGCGAACTTGAGCAACCACTGTGGACCGCCGCCAAACACAAGTTCGCCTTGCCCGAGGAGTTGCGCACGCAAGCCGTCATGCCGGCGGTCAAGTACGAATTCGATCGCGCCTACCAAACCATCGCCAATTGGCTCGAGGGTCGCGAGTTCATGGTGGGCGAGAGCTTCACCTGTGTCGATATTTTTGTCGCGCACACCATGGCTTGGGCAAACAAGGCCGGCATGGACATGCCCGCCGCCCACGTCGCCGATTACATGGCGCGCATGATGGGGCGCCCCGCCTTCAAACGAATGGCCGAAAAAGAGACGGTGGCTTTTAGCAAAGCCGTCGGCTAACCCTATTTGGCGACAGCCCGTTTCGCTGAGACGGGTTGTCGTTCTTTAGGCCAGCTTGCGGTGAAAGGCGAGTTGCGGCATGAAGACTTTGACCACCTCAATCGGCAGCCCGCTTTTGGTGAGCCGAACCGACCAGGCGTCCAGTTGCGCGGCATCGAGGTCGCGCCTAAGCTGTTGATGGGTTTGTTTGAGATCATTGCTGGTCGTCGTGGTTTGCTCGAGGTCGTGGAAGGCGGTGTTGGCCTGCAAGGCGCTGACGTGTGCGAGAACGCGCTTGATCGCCGGATTGTTTTGATTACGGGCATCACCGGTGCTTTTTGCGATGACGTCCTCCCGACCGCCGTGCACAAACGAAAGGCGTGACTGCACCGCCTCAGTGATCGCCCGGCTCATGGCAATCAGCGGATGGTGGTGACAACCTGCGCCGCTGTTGAGCGTGGAAACCCTTGCACTTGGTTCCGGATCAACCAGGAGGGCCCAGCAAGTGGTGCGACGCGCACGCGTGGGCACGACCACGACTTTGAGCAAACAGCCGCCGGCTTCGATGCGTGCGATGACGTTGCGCAGCGGTCCGTCGGGGACCGTCGTCAGGTCGAGGATGGGCGATTGGTGATTGAGTTGAAGGGTTCCGTTCCGGTCGAGCCTGGCGAGGGCGTCGCGTTCGAGGCATTCGTAAATGGCATGGATTTCTGCTTCCAGGCGATGATTGCCGCCGGCGAGGCCGTTGGTGGTGGTGCGACCGAACGAAGGGGTGGTGAACCAAACCATGTCCGCCGGCACGTGGATCTTTTGTTGGCGGTCCAGCGATTGAGCCGTGACCCAGCGCATGCGTCGGTTTGCATCGGTTGCCGGCCAGGGCAGCGTGGCCAGACCTTTGTTTTGGAAATGCGCGGCGTTGGTGAACGGCAGGTGCGCCGGTGGGTTTTCAGCGTGCCACAATTCGACCGCTTCCATTAAGGCTGAAACCTGTGCCGCCGCGCGGGTCAGACCCTTGCCGTTTGAGGTTTGCAGCACCAAAGCGGTGGGGCGAATCGCGCAAATCGTGGGTACGCCGAAATCGAGATCGAGGCGGGTTACGTCGGCCAAGCGGGTGATGCCGAAACGGCCCCAGTGCGGGCGCATGCGGCGCAGCGTTTCCTCGGGCGGGCGAATGCGTTGGCCACCGTCCGCGGCCCGCGTGCAAAAGCGCGATGATTCGTCCGCCTCGGGTGAAGGTATGTGTGAGGCGCGGGCGCGGTGGGGGAAAGGCTGTTCGCCAATGGGTTGACCGTGGCTGGAGACGGGTGGTCCCTGTTTGGGTTGCGGCAGAGGCACGGGTGTTAACGTCGCCGCGACTGCCGCGATGTCGCCGTGTCGTTGCAAGGTTTCGAGCAAGAAGCCGTCCAGGTCGCTGTCGCTGTAGCCAAAGATGGCCGGTGGCTGAACCAGCATCCAACTTCCCGTTGCCGCGTGGCGCACGAAATCATGCCATGCCGCCGATGCGGCGACGTCGGCAGCGGCCAAGGTTTGGGCAAAGGGCGCGAGGGCGTTCTCATCCGGCGTCAGGCCCTGTTTAACGGCCCATTCGGCTAACAGGAAAAGTAAGCCGAACCATTGCTGTGCCTCGGCGGCCTCCCAGCCGTATTGATTCGCCAAGGCGGCGACGAAAGGTCGGGCCGTCTCGGGTAGCGCCGCCGGTGCTTGTTGTCGCAGCCAGGCCTCGTCGGCCGCCGGCGCTGCTTGGGCCGTTGCCCATTCGTGTTGCGACATGCCTTGGCGCAGTGGCTCGACGTCCGCCGGCGTCCGTGGTGCGTTCGTGACCGCTGCTTTGCCGTCGACCGCCAATCGGCGCCAAACCCAATCGGTGCGCGCTTTTTTGAAGCGCCCGACCCAATCTTCGCGGGTCTTAAGGTGTTGGTAAACGTCGCCGAGCGCGACCAGCCCGGTGCCGCAAAGCACACCGCGTACGCGGCGTGCGCTTTCGGCGTGATAGCGTTGGTTTTGGCGAAAGCGAGGTGCCCACCAAGGGTCGTGTTGCCGGGGTGAGGGGGGATTTTTCGCCGCCCAAAGGAGGCAGCGTTCGGCGTCGGCGGCCTTGAGGTCAACCGATTGCGCGCGGATCGCGGCGGCGGTGGCTGATTCAGGGGCGACACCGACGGCCTGCCACAGCGTGGGCCACACGCGTTCGGAAAAGGGGCATTCAACGGCGGCGGCGAGCAGGCGGCGCGCGAGGGTTGGCTCAATTAACCTTAGCCGCGTCGCACGTGTCAGGGTGGCGCGCACGTTAACCAAGGGTAGCGAGAGCGGACGGTAATGGTGCTGTGCATCGCTGTGCAAGAGCGCGACTTCATCGTCGCCAACCAGACGGCCGTTGCAGTACGCGGCATAAATTTCGCCGATGCCGAGCATGCCGTAGGCACCGCATTCGGCCGCGCGCAGCGCGCCCATGCTGGCGGCACCGACGAGTTCGATGCCTGTGGCCGCCGCCGCCAATAGTTCGCGTTGCCAGACGGCGGGTTGGCCGTGGAAGACGCCGTCAATGAGGATGATGCGTTTGAGTGGAAGGGCGAGTAAGCGGTAAACGTCGCCCTGGCCGGCGGGGCCGAACAGCATAGCCTCGGGCAGAAGGGTCTGTGCGCGCTCATGCGCCAGTGACGGCCCCAAAAACACGGCGGTGGCGGCTTTGTTAAACATCGATACCTCAGTTTGCGATACGGGGCGACAGGTACATTGTGGTGGCGGGATGGAGCTCGGCTTGGACGAGCCGGTCGAGCGGACGCTGATCGATGTGAGGTTGTTGGGTGGGGTAGACGGCGGCGAGATACAAGCACACGGGATGTTCGGGTGGGTAGTTTTCGAGGAGCCGTGTTTGCAAGCGTTGCAGTCCGGCAAGACCCTGGTCGCTTTCCGCGTTTAAATTGTCGATAAAGGCCACTTGCCACAGTACCAAATGGGCGTGCGGATCGAGCACGCGAGGACGCGCCAGGAAATCGGTGGCCTCGTAGGTTTGCAAGCCGCCTTTGGCCGGGTCAATCGCCAGATCGGCGAACAAACAATCGAGGGACGAGACGGCCGGCAACAGGCGACAGGGAAAGCCGGCGGCGTGCGCCGCTTGCAACGCCAAATGAGCTGGATCGGTGAAGACACCGGGGTGGCCGTAAAAGACAACGCACACCTGTTCGCCGGCTTGCAGGGCGGCCATGATGCGCGCGACCATACGCCGATGGGCTAAACCGCGACGGCCCTGGATCGCCGATGGGAGGAGTGGTTCGGCCTTGGGGTTGAGTTCTTGTAGCCACTGAGCGCTGAGCGGGTCGGCGACGTGATACAGCACCCTTTGCGATTCGGTGAGCCACGTCCGTGCCGCGTGACTGAGATCGTTGATTAATTGGATGCCGGTGCCGACAATCGTCAGCGAAGCGGATGAAGCCGGAGGCATGGGGGTCGCTCCTGCGTGGTTTGGTCCCGACCATACGCGGCGCGGTCGTGGGCTGCAAGTGAATTGTTGTGGGTGCGAGGAAATGATGATTCGCTCACTTTTCCCATCGGTGCGATGGCGTTCCGTCGCGCGGCCGGCTATAATAACGACAATTTACGTCTCCGCTGTTAGTTGTACCGTACGGTGAATTTTCCAGCACCGCACGTTGCGGTCCCTCGCGGGTTCGGTAAAAGCCGAACCGTTTTGTTCTATCGAGATCGGCCCGCGTGTTTTGGCTACAGGGAGCACCATTAATTTGCGATTAAACGCGGTTTACGTTGCCGACGCCGGTAAGGTGAACCCGGATTCGAGGATGCCATGCCGCTCGGTTCGCCCAAACTCCAGTTAGACGTTCTGCGCGACGATTTACGTCGCACCTCGCCCCAAACCATTGCCGCCGAGGCCGAGCGCCGCCGTTGCCAAGGCCATTGGGCTGCCGCCGTGGCGCTGTTCGAAGATTGTTTGGCGCAGGCGCCCGAATACGCCTGGGCGTGGGCCCACCACGGTGAAGCTTTGCGCGAGGGCCATCGGTTCGAAGAAGCCGTCGCCGCCTTTTCACGGGCGCTGAGCATTCAACCCGATTACGCGTGGGCCAAAGCCCATCGCGGCGCCGCTTATTATTACCTGCGCCGCTACGACGACGCCCTACGCGATTTAAATGAAGTCATTGACGCGCAGCCGGATTACGTGTGGGCGCTGGCCTATCGGCCGCATGTGACGATTGCACTTAAACGTTATCGGGAAGCTCTGGCCGATGTCGACGCCTTTTTGGCCTTGGATCCTTCGTTGCTGCCGAACCAAGAGGGTGAACGCGGTATGTTGCTCAACTATTTGGGCCGGTACGAAGCGTCGATTGCCTTGTGCGACCTTGGTCTGGCCAAGCAAAGTGATGATTTCATTGCCGCTTACACGCGCACCGTTGCCTTAGCTGAAAGTCGCGGTCGCCAACAGGCGCCGATTCAGGCCACGCGTGATTTGTTGCAACGTTGTCGACGCGAACGGCGCGGTGACGCCGGCTTGATTGCCTATCGTTTGGGTGGTTTGGCTGCTTTGGAAGGGCGCCGAGAGGAGGCGCTGCAGTCGCTGGCAACCGCGATCATGCTTCACCACGAGCCGATTGAAACCGCACGTCACGATCCCGTTTGGCGTCCGTTCCACGAGGATGCCGATTACCGCGCGCTCATCGCCCGGGCGGAGGTTTCGTAGCGTGCAACAAGCGACGCCGTCACGGCGACAGTTGGGCATTGAGGCCAAGGGTTTGGCACAACAAGGCGAACAGTTGCGTTTAGCGGGAGACGCGGCCGGAGCGGTGGCGCTGTTCACGCGTGCCTTGGCGCTGGTCCCGGAATTTGTGTGGGCGTTGGCCCATCGCGGTGCGGCTTATCGGCAAAGCGGCAAGGCCTTCTATCAACAAGCTTTAACCGACTTCGAAAAAGCCGTCGCACTGCAGCCGGATTACGTGTGGGCGATTGCCTTTCGCGCACGCATGTACGAACTATTTCGCGACTACGAACGTGCCCTCGTCGACTTCGACCGGGCCATCGCCATGGACGACACCATTATCGGGTTTTGGCGCTCGGAGCGTGCCCTGCTGTTGTGTTTTAACCGCCGCACGCGCGAAGCTGCCTTTTTGTGTGAAGAAGCGCTTCGCTTGGACCCTGACGATCACTTCGCCGCTTACGTGCGCGCGGTGATTGCCTTGCGGTACGAAGCGAATCGTCAGACCAACGAGTGGGTCAATCGCGCCCTCGACCTGCTGCAACCACTGGCCGCCAACGATGGGCCGAACCAGGGGATTGCGCTGTACCGTCTCGGTGGTTTGGCCGCCTTGCGCGGGCGACCCGATCACGGCATGACCTTGTTGGCGCGCGCCTTGCCGCTGGAAAAAGAGGCGATTGAGTTTGCGCGCCACGATCCGGCTTGGTTCGATCTTCATGCTGATCCGCAATTCCAAGTGCTTGTAACCGACCGCTTTGGCGACTTGACTATCGGATAAGTCTAGAAATAGCTGTATTTTTGATGGGAAGCGCTATAACCTAATCCGAACGATTCCTGGTGGCTACCTCGAACAATCCGCTCGGCTGCAACGGGCCGCAAAAAAAGCGGTGTACTTTCTTGTACGCCGGTGCTTTTTCGGCCGATTTGGCGCCAAAGTCTTCCGCGATTGCAGCCACCCGATTCGCACACATTAGGTATAATTGCCCATATTTGTTCCGTGAAAATTTATGTCCCGGCATTTTGGAGGATCTCATGGCAGAGATAGAGCGCGATGCCTTCGGGTGGGCCAAGCAAGGCGACGTTTATCGCGGTATGTTAGAACGCGATGAATTACTCGAAGTCAGTGAGCAGCGCGATGTGACTGAACGTGCGTTGTCCGCTTTTGACCAAGCAATTTTGTTGAGCAAAACACAGTGTCCCCAGAACAAACGATTCCATGCGTGGGTTCATGCTCACAAAGCGGACACGCTGTGCATGGATAAACGTTTTCCCGAGGCGATGATCAGTTATGAAAAAGCGCTTGCGTTGGACCCTGACTACACCTGGGGATTGGCGCATATGGGCGATTGCCTGCGTTTGATCGGCGTGCAGGCCTTGGCGACCGGCAAAGTCGATGAGGCGATGGCTATTTTCGATCGTGCCATGGCCGCCTTTGATAAGGCCTTGGCAATTGACAGTTGTTACGCGTGGGCTTGGGCCCATCGCGGCGGTGTGCTGCGTTACATGGGCCGCACCCGCGACGAACGCTTTGAGTACAATCAGCAGGCTTCTGAGAGCTTCACCAAGGCGCGCAACCTCAACCAAGACTATGCTTGGGCACAGGTTTACAACTCGATTTCGTTGAAAATTCTCGGTAAACGCGACCCTTTGATGTGGCGTCCGGCCTACTTGCTGTTGGCCCATGCCGCCAAAACCTACCCCGATATTTTCAAGACCGGTTTGCACGACCAAGTTGTGAAGCCCGTTGCGAATCAGGTTTATGCGCTGGAAGAGGCCGATAATGCCGAGCCTTTTAACGCTTTTTTCGCCGCCGGTTTGCGCTTCGCTGAGGGGACCTTGCCCGAGGACGATCCCGCTTTTCTGGCTGCTGAAGCGGCCGGCTTGATTTAGCCGCCAAATTACGATTCCCTACCTTTCAGGCCATCCTAAGGAGAACCAAGTGAGCACCGTTTTGGAATTTATGACGCAGCTCGCCGCCGATCCTCGGCGCCAAGTTGCTTTTGAACAGAATCCCGAGCAGAGTCTGCGCGATGCAGGCTTTTCGGCCGGCAGTGATGTTGCCGCCGACGTGTTGCAGACCCGTGATTTCGCCATGGTGAACGGCAGTTTGACACTGTCTGATCCCGGGCCGGACCCGCTGCCGGATCCCGACCCGTTTCCCGGCGGACCGGGTGGCCCACCACACCGCTAAAACAAAAAGGCAACGCCGCGGCGTTGCCTTTTCTCGTATAGGGGAAGGGCCTATTTAAGGTTGACGACCACCTGATTGCGACCTTTGTGCTTGGCTTGGTAAAGGCTGCGGTCGGCCTCGCGAATCATATCGTCAAGCGAGTGGGCTAGGTGGGTGGAAACGCCGATGCTGACCCGTACGTGAAGCGGTTTGTGATTGACGTAAAACACCGTTTCTTCAATGGTCGCGCGCACTTTCTCGAACACGCGCAGCGCTTCGCGGTAGTTGAGGTTGAGCGCCGCGACGCAGAATTCTTCGCCGCCGTAGCGCGCTACCAAATCGGCTTTGCGCAGGTTGCGCTGCAGGCAGGCGGAGACTTGGCGCAGGACTTGGTCGCCTGCATCGTGGCCGAAGTTGTCGTTAATCGATTTGAAGTAGTCGACATCAATCATGGCAATGCAGATGTTGAGGTTGCCGCGTTGGGCGTTGGCGAACAACTTGTGACCGGCTTCCATGAAGTACCGGCGATTGTACAATCCGGTTAAGTAATCGCGGTAAGCGGCCTCGCGAATCTCGAGTATGGTGTCGAGGCGGTCGAGGTTATTGATGACCCGGCAAGTGAATTCGCCGCTACCAAAGGGTTTGGCGAGGAAATCATTGGCGCCGCCGCGCAGGAAGCGTTCGGGGATGTGTTCGCTGCCGCCGGCCGATATACCGATGACGGCTAGTTCGTCGCGTGAATAGGTCTCGCGCAGGCGGGCCGTCAGGGCGAGTCCGTCCATGGCGGGCATGAAGTAATCGATGATCGCCAAACGAATGTCGGGTTCGCCTGCAAGGATCTCCAGCGCACAGTAGGCGTCGGCCGCTTCGTAAACGGTAAGCTTGTGTTTTTCAAGTAGGTTGCGCATGTAGAACCGCGAATAAGCGGCGTCGTCGACAACGAGGACCTTGACCTGACGATTCTTTTCCAAACGGTTGATTAGGCGAACGATGTGGTCGACTTCGTGGATATTGCTTTTGGGAACGCTGTCCAAAATCCACGGGTTTTCCGGCAGCGGCATGTCGGCGTCACTGCTGGTGAGGAAGGCGATCGTCGGGATCTCGTGGGTTTCGATCAGGCGGTTGACGGCGGCGGCAATTGCCGGTGATTCAGGCTATTCGACCAAGAAGACAAAAAAATCATGGCGAAATTCGTTAAAAAGCTTCGCGGTATCTTCAAGGGTGTGTGAGGTGCTGATCGGAAAGACGAGACGGGAACGGATCCGGTAGGACAAGAGCTGAGCGACAGACCCGTCATTCTCGTGAATGAGGACACGGTGCATTACGGCGTTCCTGGGCGAGATCGGCAATAGAACAGGGCATAAATCGTGAATCCCCAGTATTACAACGTAATGTGGTCAAATTGCCAAGGAGAAAATGCAATTTAGGCCGAGAATTTTTATGAATAAGCGTTCCGTTTTTTTTTCTGTTTCGATAATGGCTTCGGATTTCGTGCCTTGCAAACTTTTTAGTGCTTTAGACTTTAGATCGGTGCAGGGCGCTTTTGGTTGCCACCCTGTGTTTGCCGTTTAAGTATAGTGACACGCGATTTTTTGCATGCGCAACGCTGCTTGGCGGAACAACTGTTGCGATAATATTAAAACCCTGTGAGGAAAAAGAAAAACGCCCCGGCGCCGATTTGCGGCGAAAGGGCGTTTTGTTGTGTATGGATCTGGACCTATTGGGTTTGTGTTAGGTGTAACGCGCCTCGCGCCAACGTTCGTCATAGAAGCGGGGCAACAAGCTGTCGACCTGTAGCAGGCCCGCTCGCGTTAGGTTGACCTTGCCGTCGCTAACCGTCAGCATGCCTTGGTTTTGCCAGTAATCGAGCGCGTCCGCGAAGGTTTCCAGCAAATCCTCGCCGAACTTTTGGTTTAAGGCTTGCGGATCGAGGGCGCCCAGCTTGAGCTGCAAGATGGTTTCGCGAATAAACCGATCGTGGTCGCTGGTTTGATAGGCACGCCGTACCGGTAACGCCGATCCCTCAACCGCTTCGATGTACTTTTCAATCGACGGATGGTTTTGATAGTGAATGCCGCGCAGGTGGCCGAAGCTTGAACAACCCAACGGCAGTAAATCGGCACCGTGCCACAGGGCGTCACGGTAGACAAAACGTGAACGGCTTTTATTTTTGACCATCGTGTAGGCGCTCGACACGTCATATCCCGCTTGCTGTAAGCGGTTGATGGCGCTGTCGTGCCAGGCCCGTTTGGTCTTCCAATCGGCAAAGGTTTCGCCGTCGGCGCCTTGGAGCAAACCCTTCGAGTAAACGGTATTGTAGGGCAGTTCCATTTGGTAAATGGTAATACTATCGGGGTCGACCTCGATGGCCGTCTCGATGTTTTGGCGCCAGTTCGCCTCTGTTTCGCCGACCATGCCCGCGATCAAATCGATGTTGAGTTGGTCGAAGCCACGCGCCTTAATCCATGGCAACACCCTGTAGATTTCGGCGGAGAGGTGGGCGCGTCCGTTTTCCGAAAGCACGTCGTCGTTAAAGTTTTCCACGCCCAAACTCAGGCGGGTCACGCCCACATCGCGGATGGCGTCCAGTTTGGCTTCCGTCAGGGTTCCTGGCTCGCATTCAAAGGTAATTTCTTCTAAATCGTCGAACGACCAGTTTTGGCGCAAGTCGGCGAACAATTGGCGCAAGTGTTTGGCGCTAATATAGGACGGCGTGCCGCCACCGATGTAGAGAAACTTGGGTTTGCGGCCGGCGACGGCGGGGACTTTGCTAATCTGTGCCATCTCGCGCCCGAGTGCATCCAAATAGCGCTGGATTTGTTTGCTGTTTTTATCGGTATAAACCTTGAAGTAGCAAAACTTGCAGCGTTTGCGACAAAAGGGGATATGGACGTAGAGGCCCAGCGCTTGGTCGCTTTCGCCCGCTTGGGCGAGCACGCCGCGAAGTGGGTCCACATCCGCTTCGTTCCAGGCGGAAAAGGGTGGGTAATTGGAAATAAAAACGCTGCCGACCTCGGTTTGACCGGCCTTGTTGGTGGTGTCCTCGTGCGCCATGACGTCTCCTTCGCGTGTTATTTATCGGCTTGGGTCAAACACAGGATCATGCCGTTTTTGAGACCCTGGACCAGGTGCCCGTTGGCGACGGCGGGTGAGGCGATGATTGCGCCGCCTGCTTCATAACGCCAGACATGGGCTCCGGTTTGAATATCGATGATTTCGAGACGACCCGACGTATCGCCAATGACGGCTAAATCGCCGCTGATGACCACCGAGGCGTCGAATTTGGCGCGGCCTTTGTAAGTCCACAACGGCTTACCGTCGGCGCTGCTGATGCCGTGAACCATTTTGTCGCGACCGCCAATCACGAGTCGATCACCTTTGAGCGCGGGTGACCCATAAAAGGGGAACGCGCGTTTGGGGTGCTTATAGGACCATTTCGGTTGCTGGGTCTTGAGATCGAGCGCGAGCACTTGGTGACCAAAGGTGCCTAAATACAGGGTTTGGCCGTCACTGACCGGGCTGCCGGCGATGTTGCCGCCGATTTCGTATTTCCATAGCTCGGCGCCGTCTTTGCTCGCGTAGGCGCGCACTAGGCCGTCGCAACCGGCAATCACCACGCTGTCGCCTGCGATGACCGGTGTCGCGTGAATGTAACCGTCGGTTTCTTTGCGCCAAATGAGTTTGCCGTCGGCGAGGTTAAGGCAGTAAAGGTAGTAGTCGTAGGAGCCTACGTAAAGGCGGCCGTCCTTGTAGTTGGCCGAGGCGACAATCGCCGATTCGGCTTCGAAGCGCCAAATTTCTTTGAAATCGTCGCGTGACAGCGCGTAAAAAACCCCTTTTTCATCGCCGAAATAGATGCGGTCACCCAGCACCAAGGGCGAAGATTTAATCGCGTCGGCGGCTTTAAAACGCCGGCGTACGCTGCCGTCGTCCAAACTGAGTGCATACAAGTTGGCGTCGGAAGAACCCAGGTAAACGGTGTCGCCGACGATGGCTGCGCTGGACTCAACCCCGTCGTCGGCTTCGAACACCCATTTGACCTTGAGTTGGCTCGGCAAGCCGGGCTCGGCCACACCGGTTAGGCTGGGGTTGCCGCGGTACATCGGCCAATCGCCCGCGAATAGCGCGGTGGTTGCGAAAAGGACCAGGGCGGTTTGGAAAAAGATGGATCGGGTACGGTAAACGCACGCCATGGCGAAACCTCGTTACAATGCGTGACGGTAAAGTTGAATAAAATCGTTTTTCTCGAGCGGCAAGGGATTGAAGTTGCCGGTCCATTGGGTTTTGGCGTTGGTCGCCAATTCGTCCAAATGCTGTTCTTCCACGCCGAACAGCGACAATTTGGTCGGCAAGCCGGCGAGATCCATAAAGCGTTCGAATTGGTCGGCCAGTGCCGCGCCGGCCGCGTCGTCGTTGTCGTTGTCGATGCTGAGGCCGCCCGCTCGGGCCAAATCCGCATAGAGCGACGCGACCGCCGTTTGGTTGAAACGAATCACGTGCGGCATCATCAGACCGACGGCGCTACCGTGCGCAACGTCGAAAAACGCCGTGAGTGGGTTGCCCGATGCGTGCGCCGCGCCCAACATGGCGTGTTCGATCGCCATCCCCGCGTAATGGGCGCCAAGTTGCATTGCGCCCCAGGCTTGCAGGTCGTTTTGGTCGGCCAGCACCGTTTCGAAATGGTTTGCCAACAGGCGCCAAGCCTCGCGTGCAAACATTTGGGTGAGCGGATTGCGACGGGTGCAGACAAAACTTTCCAAGGCATGGGTCATGGCGTCGATGCCGGTGGTAGCGACCACGTTGACCGGTACGCTGGTCAACAGTTCGGGATCGAGAATGACCGCCGAAAAACGCGCCTTGCGGTCGCCGCAGGCCATCTTGCGGTGGGTTTGTTCCTGCGAAATTAACGCGAATGATTGGCCTTCACTGCCGGTACCGGCCGTGGTTGGAATCCCAATCGAGGGGAGCATGGGTTCTTTGGCGCGACCGTAGCCCCAATAGTCTTCCATGCGACCGCCGTTGGTCAGTAAGAAGTTAATGCCTTTGGCACAATCCATGGCGCTGCCGCCGCCGAGTGCAACGATTAGGTCGATATCACCCTGATCGCGGGCGAAGGTCGTGCCCAGTTCCACGGTGGTGGTGGTTGGGTTTTCGCAAACGCGATCAAACTGCGACACATTCAACCCGGCCGCACGCAACAGATCGTAGGCGTGTTGGGCGTGACCCGCTTGAATCAAACCGGGATCGGTCACCAACAAAACGTGGCCGGCTTGGAGCGTGCGGGCGATGTCGCCCAATCGTTTCATTTCACCTGCGCCGAAGATCAGATGGGTGGTGGGATCGAAGTCAAAACCGAGGTTAGGCTTATAGGCGTGGTATTCGTGGGCGTGATGTGACATAAAAACCTTTAGCAGCAAGAATGGACGCGGGCGGCTGAAGCCTAGCCGGCGGCAAATTGGACCGCGCGTCGTTTGTACAACAATTCAAAGAGGTTGCCCTCGTGGGGGTGATCCCAACGCACGGTATTGGTCGGCAGCGAGCCGATATTGATGCGGTCGACGTGGGGCGAGTCGAGCATGGCGTTAATTAAATCCTCCTGCTCGCTAATTAGCGAAAGGGTAAGGGTCGGGCCCAGGCGTCGCGGCATATCCTCGGCCGGCATTTCCACGAAGGCCGCAAATGGGAAGAGGTATTCGGCGCCCGCGAGCGGGTGCTCGTGATCGCACCAAATGAGGGTGGGTTGCAGGAACAAGGTGTTGTCAATTTCAACCAAACGCGGGCCTTTGCGGTATTTGGCGGTTAAATCTTCGGCGCCGCCTTGCGCCAATTGAGCATCGATTCGTTCGTCGAGCAAGTGCGCCAAGCGGCGGTTGGTGAAACCGGCGAGCCGCGCGTTGGGGTCGTCTAAACCCTTGGCTTCAATGGCCGCAAGCCGTTCGGCGAGGGCCTCGGCAAGCGCGCGGCTACCGGGCGGCGCCCAGACTGCCGAAGTGTTGACACAACTGCGGCCGCCATTGGCACTGATTGCTTGTACCAGTACGTCAAGATGGTCCTGAAAGTTTGCCATTGCGTCGGGACCGAGCAACATTTTGCTCCAGCCCGGTCCGTGAATTTGAATGCGGCCGGTGCCGCGCCAGGCATCGACGGTCCGCGCGTCGCCGAAAAACAAGGCGCGGTCGCAGCGCATTAAAATTTCGTTGGCGCCGGCGTGGTCGCTTGGGTAAAAACCAAAAGCTTCGGCCGGGTAACCGGCCGCGATCATTGCTTGAATAATGCGCATCGGCGTCCAAGGTTCTTGGCTGCCAGGCCGCACCATCACCGGCACGCGCATGGCCGGGGTTGGTACCCAGAGCGCGTGGACGCCTGGCGAATTGCTTGGCAGAATGGCGCCCAAGGCGTCGGCTTCGCGACGGTATTCGCGGTTGAGCCGGTCCTGGTCGACGCCGCGACTGAGGCCGTCGACGATGGTTTTCGTCATGCGCAGTGCCGTCGCCACTTTTTCCATATTGGCCGCGCACATGTTTTTGGGTAATCCGGTTGTCGCCGACTGACAGGTAATAAAGTCCTCGCGGCTCTGCAGCACGCCGTCTATGGGATCGACCGGGAGCGTGGCGTTGAGAAATAAGTCTGCCGCTTTGGCCGACATGTCGTAGAGCTTTTGTGCGGGAATCTCGGCGAGGCTGCGTTGGTAGGCGGCTGTTTGGTTGAGATCGCGCGCAATCAGGCCGCTATTGGCTTGGCTGACGACGGCCACCGGCGCGCCGCCGCGAATGTCGGTCAGGGTTTGCGTATTGAGACTGCGGTAGGCGCGGCCCGCGCGTAAAACGGGAATATGCAGCATTAGTAAACCCCCACGACGACAGACTCTTGAAAGCGGGTGAACAGACGTAGGTTGGAAACGCCGTCCCAGGGGTAGAGGTCAAACGGACGGGCCCGCTCGCCTTCGTCGCGTTCCAGGAAACGCGGCACAAAAAACTCTTTGGTGAGGGTCGTTAAGCGCACGCGTCCGGTTTCTCCGTAATCAACGGTGCGGTCCGGGTGGTCGGGGTCGACGATTTCGAAGACGGCTCGCGGCAGCGGCGGGTGGTAGGTAATCGTGTAGTCGCCGTCGTTTTGGTAGGGGCGATGGCAGGCCAGCCCCATCAGCGTGTTGCCGTAGGTCGGGACAAACTCAATCGTCGGCACCAGCTCTTCCTTGGCAAAACGGTGGAATTGGGCGTTCATCTCGGTGCCGCCGCAGAAGATGCCTTTGATGCCGACATCGGCGAGGTCAATTTTTTCGCAAATCGCTTCCAGCAACTTAGGCGTGGTGAACAGACATTCGATGGTTTTGTGGGTTTTGAGGCGAACCAGCGCTTGCTCGACGATGTGATCGCGGTAGCCGATAAATTCCGTGTGCTTGCCCGCTTTGATGAGCTTGTTGACCCAACGTGGGTCCAAGTCGACCATAAAACAGATGCCGCCGCGGTGTTGGGCGAGGTGTTCGATGGCCAAGCGCAGCCGGCGTGGACCGCTGGGGCCGACCATCAACCAATCGGCGCCCTTGGGGAAGGCCGTGTCGCAGAGCGTATTGCTAAACAATTCGTAATCGGTTTTGTAATCGTCAATGTTAATGCGTGATTTGGGCACACCGGTTGATCCGCCGGTTTCGAACACACTCACGGGCCGACCGGCAAAACCTTGGGGAATCCACTCGCGCACCGGCGTTTTGCGCAGCCAGCCATCTTCAAAATCGCCGAGCAACTTGAGATCTTCGTAACAGCGAATGCGATCACGTGGATCGAAATCCAGTTGGTCGGCGTATTTCAGCCAAAAGGGCGTGCCGTTGTCTGGGTCGAAGTGCCAGTTCACAACGTCGCGGACCTGAGCGTCAAGTTTCTCTTTGGCTTGTTCGATTCGCGTCTCAAGGGATGTCATGGAAAAACCTCGTTGGTGCAAATGTTGTCGCGCGTGTCGGCCGCTTGAATCAAGGGCGACAGGATGGGTCGCACGGCGGTCGCGTGGTGGGTGATCCTAGCTGCGCGCCGGTTGGGGCGGTCTTGTCGGCGCCAAACGGAGACCGGCGATCCCGCTGGAATTGGGCGGGTGAAACATCAGGAGTCCCGCCCATTATCGCAGAGATGGCGCCGGCGTGCATCGCGCCGCATGATCGGCGTCTTCGATGGGGCGGCGCGCTTGATTTGGCGGGATCCGTGGTGAACTTCTCGCAGCTCTGTGCGTATCTTACGCTTATGTGTGTTCGCGAGTTTGCTGTTTTGTTCCCCTTCGTGTCGGGTAACGTCACCGTATGCGGGTTTTTTACCCAACAGAGCTGATGCGTTGCCACCCATCGCTCAGTTCAAGGGTTCGGCCCGACTTGGCGCGATGTCAATGGGACGACGCGGCGCGCGGACAGGTTTCCATACCGATTGGTCAACCGCCGCGGCCCTGCAATACAGGGGATAACGCTGTTAGCAGGGGGTCGGTACGAATCAATGCTTTCGCCCCGCCCGACTCGCGGTATGATGGAGGCCTCCCGTATTTAGCTGCTTTCTCCCTGAGGGTTGTCACCCTCTCGAAACAACCGTCGTTCGCGCCGGTTCAACTGTCGGCGGGTACGGGACGCGAAGGGATCCTGGTCGCGGGTTAGCGCCTGACGACGCTGCATTGATGCAGGCGCCCACTTATCGGGGCGGAGACCTTGTGGAATACCAACCTTATGTGGAAACGGAGTCGCCTTTTACCGTGGTTCTATTGGCTGTGCTCGCTTTAACCAAGGAGGTCGCTGTTTGCGGCGATATACCTCGCGGAACACCCGCCGCAGCCGGCGGCGTTGCGCCTTTCCACGATTTTTCACCTAAAGTGTGCGATTTGGGTCGATGTCGGCGTACGCGATGCTGCGAACGGCGTCGTAAGCAACAACGGTGTGCGTGGCGCGACCGTCAAGCATTGTTACGGCTCGTTGCCGCGCAACAGGTTGCGCGAGGGCATCGCCAAGAATCGCTCACTTTAGGTTCATGCCAAAGACTGCTTTTATCCAATTCAGGAGAGTCACTATGACGCAATATTTGATGCCGCGTTTTCTGGCGTTGATTTGTCTGTGCCTGCCACTTACGGCGGGCACCGACCAGTGGGTTCACTGGCGCGGCCCTGAGCAAAAAGGGACGGCCCAGGCTGAAAACCTGCCCGAGAAATGGTCGCAAGACGGCGAAAACCTGCTCTGGCACGCGCCTTACGGCTCGCGCATGGCGCCGCTCGTTATGAACGGTCACGTGTACCTCATTAACCTTGCCGGTGAAGGTGAAACCGCTCAAGAACGCGTCATGGCGCTTGATCTCAATACCGGTAAGGTGGTTTGGGAACACCGTTTCAACGTGTTTCTCACCGATATCGTCGCTCACCGGGTCGGCAACGCCGTCTTGGCCGGTGATCCCGAAACCGGCTACATCTACGCCCAAGGCGTTCAAGGCCTGTTTTACTGCTTCGACAAAAACGGTAAAGTGGTGTGGCAGCACTCGTTAACCGAACAATTTGGCCGCATCTCTGGTTACGGCGGTCGCGTTCACTCGCCCTTTGTCGTCGATCACATGGTGATCGTGGGTGTCATGAACAGCAGTTGGGGCCCGCACGCACGCCCCAACCACCGTTTCCTGGCGCTCGACAAAAAAACCGGCGAAACCATGTGGTGGTCCACCACCAGCGCCAAACCACTCGACACGACCTATTCCGTTCCTTTTGTGACCGATCTCGACGGTCGCACTGTCTTTTTCTCCGGCATGGCCGACGGCAGTGTGCAGGCGCTTGATGCCTACACCGGGGAACTGGTTTGGAATTACCTGTTTGCGGCGCGTGGTATCAACGTGTCACCGGTTTATGCCGACGGCATGGTTTACATTTCCCACTCAGAGGAGAACCTCGAGAGCGCCGTGATGGGTCGTACCCTGGCGCTCGACGCGCGCATGCAGGGCGATGCTTCAAAACAGGCGCCCAAGTGGTCGATTGAGGGGATGGCCGACGGTTACGCCTCGCCGATCTTGACCGACGACTTTTTGCTGATGGCCGACAACTCCGCCAACCTTTACGCGCTCGATCCCAAAACCGGTAAGCAGTTGTGGCATCACAACTACGGCACCGCCGCGCGCGGGTCCGGTGTCTACGCCGACGGTAAAATCTACATTGGTGAAATGAACGGCGCCTACCACATCATTCAAGCTGATAAAAACGGTGCCAAAGCGCTACACGAAGAGGTTTTTAGACAGAAAGACGGTTCGCCGATTGAAATTTTTGCGTCACCCGCCGTTGTCCAAAACCGCGTCATTTTGCCGACCATGCAAGACACCTATTGCATTGGCATCAAAGCCAAAGCCGGTAAGGCCAAAAAGGTCGCCAAAGCCAAGCCACGAGCCAAACGCAAAGGCAGCGGCGCGGCGGCTGTGATTCGCGTCATGCCCGCCGAAACTTGGATTGCTCCGGGTGAATCCGTGACCTATCGCGTCGAAGCTTTTGACGCCAAAGGCGCCCCCTTAGGTCCGGTCGACGCTGAGTTAAGTGTTAAAGGGTTGCCCGGCTCGTTGAAGGGTAAAACCTTTACCGCCGCCGCCACCCAAAACACCGCCGGCGGTATGATCGTCGCCAAACACGGTGACCTGAGCCATGAAGCGCGGTTGCGTGTTTTCCCCAAACTGCCCTACAGCGAAGATTTCGAAGATCTCAAAACTGAAATCCCGCCCGCCGGGTGGATTACCGCCAAACCCAAAAGTCAGGTTGTTGACATGGACGGCGGTAAGGTGTTGAAGAAGTTGTCCAACAATCCTTCACCGCCGTTTGCGCGCATGCGTAACTACATCATGCCACCGCTGCCCGCCGGTTACACGATTCAGGCCGACCTGATGGGCGAGGCGAAACGCAAGCGTTTTGTTCCGGACATGGGTCTGATTAACTCACGTTATTTCATGGTATTGATGGGTACTGTGCGCGAACGTGCCGTTCGTTTGGTTACCTGGGATCCCATGCCGCGCCTGCAAGTTGACGTACCTTTTGCCTGGGAAGCCGGCAAATGGTACACCGCCAAACTGTCGTACGATATTGTCGACGGCAAGGGCATCGTGCGCGGCAAGGTGTGGGAACGCGGAACCGAGGAACCCGCCGCATGGACGGTGGAAATGACCGATCCGGTGCCCAACGAAGGTGGCAGCCCCGGTTTGTACGGCTATTCGGTCGCCATTACCGCCAAATCTCCCGGCACGCCGGTTTACTATGACAACGTCAAAGTAGAGAAGAACTAGTAAAAGCGTCGCGGGCGCTTGCTCACCGGGCGGTTTGATCGGCACTTGCGCCGCCGCTCACCGGGCCGCGCCCGCACCAGTTGATGTTCGATGGATGAAGTGAGGAATACCCATGAAAAAGGTAATAGTGTCAATCCTTGTGCTTTGTATGTTGGCAACGGTTCAGGCCGGTGATTGGCCGCTTTGGGGCGGCTCGCTTGACCGCAACATGGTCGATACCAAACAAAAGAACCTGCCCACCAATTTGGAACCGGAAGGCAATGCCCAACTGCTGTGGAAAGCCCAATTGGGTTCGCAAAGTTACGGCAACCCGGTGATTGCCGATGGACGTGTGTTTGTCGGCACCAACAACCAAGCCGAACGCCACCCCGAAATTAAAGGGGACAAAGGCGTGATTATGGCGTTTTCGGAGAAGGACGGCAGCTTTCTTTGGCAAATGGTTCACGACAAGTTAAAAGCCGGCCGTGTCAACGATTGGCCGCTGCAGGGCGTTTGTAGCACGCCGCAGGTCGTTGGTAATCGTTTGTATTACGTTAACAATCGCTGCGAATTGGTTTGTGCCGACGTCGAAGGTCTCGCCAACGGCAACCAAGGCGTTCAGAACGAAACCTACAAAGGCGACAAACACGGCGACGTGATTTGGGCCTACGACATGATGGAAGAACTGGGTGTGTTTCCCCACAACCTGGCTACCTCGTCGCCCTTGGTCAAAGACGGCATGGTGTTTCTGCTCACCGGCAACGGTGTCGATGAGGGTCACCTCAACCTGCCTTCGCCGTTGTCGCCCGCTTTTATTGCGATTAACGCGGAAACCGGCGAGCTTGCCTGGGAATTTGCCGAGGTTGAGCAAGTCCTGCACGGTCAGTGGTCCTCACCCGCCTATGGGGACGTCGCCGGCAAGGGCCAGGTCATTTTCCCCGGTGGCGACGGCTGGGTTTACGCACTGGACCCCAAAACCGGCAAGCTGATTTGGAAATTTGACTGTAACCCCAAAGATTCCAAGTGGGAACTGGGTGGCACCGGCACGCGCAACAACCTGATTTCGACCCCCGTTTTCCATGAGGGTCACGTCTACATCGGTGTGGGTCAGGATCCCGAGCACGGTTCCGGCATTGGTCACTTCTACAAAATCGACGCCTCTATGAAAGGCGACGTCACCGAAAAAGCCGCCAAGTGGCATTACGGTAACAAGGATTTCGGTCGCACCATGTCAACCGCCGCTGTCAAAGACGGTTTGGTGTACATTTCGGAATTGGACGGCATTCTGCACGTGCTCGACGAAAAAACCGGCAAGCCGGTTTGGAAACACGACTTGTTCGCCGCCGTTTGGGGTTCGACCATGCTCGCCGACGGCAAGGTTTATATTGGTGACGAAGACGGCGACATCGCCATCCTCGAGCAGGGCAAAGCCATGAAACTCCTTGGCGAGTACAACCTCGGCAGTGCCGTTTACACCACGCCTTCTCCGGCCAACGGTGTGCTTTACATCGCCAGTCGTAATCAGTTGTTTGCCTTTAAAATGAAGAAGTAAGTCGTTTACCGACAAAAACAGGGACCGTTGCCTTGGGTGACGGTCCCTTCTTTTATAGGATGACTCATGCGCTTTTTGTTCTGCTGTGTGGCTTTGTGTTTTGCGCCGGTGGCGCTGTGGGGCCATGCCTTCACCATGACCGAAACCCATGTGGTTTTCAGGGATGATTCCTTTCAAATCGACATGCTGTGCGATTTGGATGCGCTCGCTTTGGGCGTGCCGCAGGACAGTGACGACCGTGCTTTGGCTGCCCAACTGGAACAAGCGAGCGCCGCCGAGCTGGCCGAATACCAACAAAATTTGACCGCTTGGTTTGAACGACGCATTCGCGTGCGTTTCGACAATCAACCGGTGCCGTTTCAAGTGCACCTGCAACCGTCTGAACCCTTGGTTGTGGCGACGGCGGATGATGAAAACGCACCCAGTTTTCTCGGCACGGTGGTGCGCTTTAGCGGCAAAATCCCGGCCGAGGCCGGCGAATTCAGTTTCTTTGCCTCACGCAGCCTGCCCGCGGTCAAGCTGGTTTTTGACGATGCACCTGAAGCCGCGCGGATCGTGCCTTTGGCTGCCGGTGCCCGTTCGCAACCCGTTGCTTTCCGCGAGTTTAAACCGCCGACGACGGCCACCGTCTTGGCGCGTTACACGGTACTTGGTTTTCTGCATATTTTGCCCAAAGGACTCGACCACATTTTGTTTGTGTTGGGCCTATTTTTGTTGTGCAGCCGCCGCAAGCCGCTGCTGATTATGGTAACCGGCTTCACCCTAGCGCACTCGTTGACGCTGGCGCTGAGCGTGACCGGTTTGGTGCGACTGCCCAGCGGTCCCGTTGAAATTTTGATCGCGCTTTCGATTTGTTACGTGGCCGTGGAAGTCGCCATGGGTCGTGAATACAAGTGGCGCCACACCTTGCTGGTGTTTGCCTTCGGTTTATTGCACGGTTTGGGTTTTGCCGGAGTGCTCAGCGAGCTGGGTTTGCCGCACGGCCAATTGCCGGCCGCCTTGCTGGCGTTTAACGTCGGTGTCGAGTTGGGACAAATCACCGTGCTCGCCATGGCTTTTGCTGCTTTCGGCTGGTGGCGCGCCAAGTCGTTTTACGTGCCCTACATGGTGCGGCCCGCCAGTGTGTTAATTGGCTGCGTCGGCATGTTTTGGGTCGTTGAGCGCGCATTTCTCTAACGGAAAACCATCACGCAACCGCCGGTTCGCTGCTCTGACCAAATACCGGGGTAGCCTTGCCGGCGGAACCAGAACGCGTTCACTCGGGTTAATGCCCGCCGGCCGGCTTTTTCGCATTTGCCGCCGTGCGGGCTTTTTCGCGATGACGGCGGTTGATTTCGTGGTTTAACTGTGCCCGGGTCGGGATTAGGTCAGGTTCGAAATAAGCCTTGTCTTGCCAATGTTGAAAGAAGCAGATGCCGCCAATCAGAATCTGGATCAGGCTGGGGATGTTGCCGCCGATCAGGCTGATTAGGGCGGAAATGATCACGATTGCAAAGGCGATCAGCGCCATTGGGCGACCGAAGGGTTTCCGTTTGCCGGCGGTATAAACGGTGGCCGTAAACCCGATGACAACCAGTACAGTGAGCACCGCTCCGACTCGCTCCATAAGAGTGTCCGGCTTGCTCGAACCGAACAACCCCAACAAGGCCGCCATGCCGACAATCAGCAGATAGAGTTGCCCGCCGAGCAGGTGGTTGGTCTGTTTCAGGCGCTTTTGGAGGTCCTCGTCTGAATAGGCGGCAATGGGGATGCGGCGTGGTTTTGCGTCGCTGGGGATGTTGGTCGGCGCTGGGTGAGGATTGTTTGTTTTCATGGTTGGTTCCAAGAGTTGCGTTAATCATAAACGAAGCGATTCTTGGCGGCGAATTCGGAACACCTAGTGGGCCGCATCGAGTTAACCATGCTCGCCGGATCTGAAAAGCAAGCGGGTGAATTTGCCGGCCTTTTTATTTTCGTCTTTTGCACGTAGCGATTCACCCGAACCGTTCCGTTTGGTTGTACATGGCGCCCAGGGTTGGGCGCCGGCCGGCTGTTGCCGAGGCTCACGCATGGTTGGGTTAGGACAGGGTGGCGCCGATCAGGTACGCGCCAATTGCTTGCGGCGCTTTTTTTCCTTTTTTAGGGCTTTTCGGGTGGGCGCCGTGCCGTCGTAGAGCGCCGAAGTATCGTAGGCATGTTTGAAGCCGACGACGGCGAGGGCTATGCCGATAAGCCCGCCGATGCCGCTTGTGACCGTTTGAATGATTCCCGATAAAATCATAAAACCAAATGAAAAAAGGGCCATGAGCCGACCGGCCTGGTGGCCGATCTGCATCAAGATAATGGTTGCTGTCAACCACAGGGCAATAAGTACAAACACCGACTTAAGGATCGGGTCTAAATCAGGCAAAGTCGTGAAGATAAAACAGGCGAACGCGCCAAGGCCAAAATAGGCACACCAGGCAAAACGATCGCGGTAATGCTGGAGGAGTTTTTTCAATTCCTTATCGCTGTAAGCCGCGAGTGGATCGCGGCGGGGTGCCGGCTCTCGAATGGCGTTGTCGATGGGGGCGGAAAAAGGGTTTTCGGTCATAATAAGGCCTCGTATAAGAAAAGAGTGCGGAACCGGAAGGTTCCTCGATCAGGGCAGAGGTGGATAGAGCCCCTGCAACATTTAATACAAAATGGGCCAAATCGACGGCGGACACAAGCTTTTGTTGTTCATCAAGGATTGGGTGGTAAAGGGTGAAACATTTTTCAGGCCAAAACACTGTATGGCGGGAGAAGGTTTGTTAGGGTTTTGATTGAATGGAACGGTGTTTCATTTGCTCCCCGTAAGCATTCTTCCTTCCCAAGAGCTTCTTGCTGACAGATGGTTTTTGAGAAGGAGAAATGCCGGTTGCCAATGCGGGACAACGCATCGGCCGTGAAGGCCGCACTCATCTGGATGGGGCCGGACGGGCGTGGCTGGATGTGTCACACGCAATCAACGATGCAACCCATTCCCAAAGAAATGAGGTTGTTCCCGCTTGTTCATTTTAGTGCCTGACGGTCTGCATCGGTTTTTGCTCGCCGTGCTCGAGGGTTAACAGGGCGTGGCGTGCATAGGGCAACTGCTCCGCGGTTTCAGCGAAAAGTTCCAAGGCTTTTTCTTCTGACGGCTTGGTGCCGATGCCGCGCCAGTACATGATACCCAAGTTGAATTTAGCGACTTGGGATCCGCGGGTGGCCGCCGAGCGATATAAACGAAAGGCCTTGCGCTCGTCTTTTTCAACGCCTAAACCAAACTGGTACAAGCGCGCCAAGTTGTTGGATGCCTGTGCGCTTTTCATCATGCGCCCTTGGTTGTAAGCTTTACGCGCAAGAATCATGGATTGATCGGCACCTTCAATACCCCATTCGTAAGTTTGGCCGCGATAAAAGTGGGTGACGGCGTGCTGCGACGATTTACGCCACTTGGGTTTCCAATAATAGTCGGCCATGAGTGTCAGCGCCTCAGCCACATCGGCCTCGTACTTGGCCTGGACCTCATCTCTGCGCCCGTGGTGGGTTTCATCGTCATAACGCTTTTGAGCAAGCTGCCATTCTTTGGCGACGGCCGTGTAGATTTCCCAGGCGCGACCCTCATGCTCTGGATCGAGCTTCCGCAAATGGGCGCGCAGCTTGCGCGCATAGATTTCCGTGATATCGAAATGGAGCTGTTCGTGTTTCAAAGATTTCGCGTTGGCGTGCCCTGAGCGAACCCAGGAGCGATGGGGACTCATCGATGCGAAGACAAGAGGACCCGATTTGCCAGTCTTGAGCACGATGCTCGTCGATACATAGGCGCCGTAAAATTGTTTTTCGTCCAAAGTGTTTTGATTGGCAAAGTCGTCCCAGGTCAACTGGCGATCACCGTCCCATGCCTTCAGCCGCTCCGGCATGCCGCCCTCTCGAAGGTACTTCTGGACGATTTCGTCGCGTTCTCTGAGCGTTGATTCGCCGCTGGAAACAATCGGAAGACCCTCATCATCCAACATGCGCACCGGTTCCAAGAGTTCCTTGGTTCGATGGTCGCTTCTGATGTCCGCAATCGCCGTGGCAGGTGGTTTTGTCTGGCTGATGGCAGGGGAGTGGTTCGATTTGTCCTTGGAATCAACGTCGACGACGCGGGGATCACTCAAGTCGATGAATGGAACGGTTTCCTCTTCAGGCGTTGCTGTCGCAGCACGCGCTGTCTTAGGCGCTGCTAGGGGCGGCGTCGGTGGATCATCGGCCGGCAAGAAGCCGTGCTCCCGCAAAGTCTGATCAGCCTGTTGAATCACGGCGTAACGGGTGCGCCACTTTTCGCGTTCTTGTGGTTCAAGCACCTGCCAGACATACCAAGCAGCGACCAGTGCAAAAGCGGTAAGCACCAAGAAGGTGAACACCGCTTTCGAAAAACGTGCGAACCAAGACTTGCGAATGTACATATCAATGAGGGGATTCTCTTCGGAGCTATTGTTCTCGGGGTGCTTTTCAGTTGGTGACATAAAAACCTTCAATGGGTTGAAACCGAAGATGCGCGATAAGAGCGAGAGGGTTTGGCGAAAGATCTGGAACGAAATGGCTTGAAAAAAGCGGAGGCGCACCCCTTGGGTGCGGTGAGCATTTTTACAGACGGTTGCTGCCTAGAGCTTTAGCTAAAACCACCGCGAGTGATCGCGCTTCTTAGGAGAAAAAATAAGTAGATTGAATTTTGCGTTTAACGGTGTGCGATGCCGGCGACATTCACTTTGACGATAGACGTTTTGCGGGTGGGCATGTCGGTAAGAAAAGGATGAATAACTTCCTTTTGGTGCATTCCGTCTATGCCGCTGGGTTTGGCGAAAATTCGCGACTTAGGGGGCCACGGATGGGTCGATGGACCCCCAAGGTTAGAAGCCGACCAAGGGGTGGGTTTCTAACCATCGGCATCGACCAGCCAGGTGTGTTGCCGTGCGTCTTCCTGTTTTACCGATTCTCCATCGGTCGCAGAAGGCAAATTTCTCACGCTGGTCGATCGCGCCATAGCCCTGGTCTGGTTAAGGTTAACGATGAAGAAAAGAGCCATACGGCACGATATGGACGTGGGAACGGTTACAGGAACAAAGTAAGTGGCTTACCTGTGAGTAGGTGATTTTGAATTTTCATAAAGTGCATTGGGTAGGTATTTAGCAAGAATTACCTTGGTCGCCATAATAAACGCTTTGTTTTGCCTTTTCAATGCCTCAGGTTGGGCCGTTACCTGAAGTGAGCGATTCGGGGAGATGAAAATCGCCGTCAGGATTCGCTTCGTTTAGGGTCGCTGCCGGTTGTTTTGTTAACTGCAACGTGCTCATTAATCGCGGGGGCCTTGTGTGTGCTGGTTTCTTGGTATCCGCCAAATAAAGCCTATTCGGTGCGGCGGGATAAATGAGATGAAACGGAAAAGGCCCGGTCCCTTAGTCGGGAGCCGGGCCGTTGTGGCTAGAATTGTTTAAGCGAACTATCGCGGAAATTGATCGGTGACAAAGCTGTCGATGGAGAATGACATTTCGTCAACAATCGATAGATCTTGGCGCATGACGCGCATGGTGAAGGTCGTGGCCCACAAGGCAACCGCCGTTTCCGGCGGTGGTTGGACGGCTTTTTCCAAGCTGACCTCGGCGAATTCGGTGCGCGTACTCGACTGGGACCAACCTAGCTCGGTGGTGATGGTTGTTGAAACTGAGCCGCCGATGAGGGAAACGCCCGCCTCGGCGGAAATGGTAATCGCGACGCGTTGTTCAAACGAATCGGTTTGCGATTTAGAGATACCTGTTTTTACCGTTTTGCTGACCGGTGGTTGGGTCGAACTCGACTGGTTGTATTGGAACAATTCCAAGTCGTAACTTTTCTCGCGAATAATGCGGTAAAACGGTGAGTTGGCTACCTTCCAGGCGGCGTCGACGAGGGGGTCGCGTACCGCTGTGAATGGCACGTAGACCTCGTGGTCGACCTGAGGTGGGGTCGCCGTTGGGGGTTCGTTGGTGCTGGTCAATCGGGGTGGGGCTGGTTCGGGGTAAGCGGCTTTGGGCATGGGCAACTTTAAAACCCAAACGACCGGTGTTCCCGAGGGTTTGCCATGGGTTGTCACACCGGTAAAGGTGTTGGTGGCGAATAAACCCGTTTCGGTATCGAGGAATTGAGGCGGTGTTGCCACGCGCCAGGTACTGAAATCGGCACGGGCACCGGAGCCGGCGTCGTTCCAGATCTCACTGCCAACGGTACCGAAATAGGCGAGGTCACGGCGAACGCAACGCACCAAATCGGTCGAGGGTTTGTTGTAACCGCCAACAAACACGTCACCCATGGCCACATAACCTTCGGGCGGAATCGGCCGCCAGCAGGAGCCGTCTTTGCGGGCCCTGGAGCCACGATCCGTCCAAATTTGTTCGTAATCCACCGGCGCTGCCAAGACGCCGTCTTTACCGGGCGCCGGCTTAACCAAAATCATGGCTTCGTTGACCGGGTAGGCGTGTGTGCCGCCAACAGCCAAACTACCCAAAGCATAAAATCCGGGATGATTGTTCAGGTTGGGTTGCCAAAAAGAACTGTCTCTGCGGGCGCCGCTGCCCGCATCGTTCCAGGCCGCGTTGTAATCGTTGGTTAAGGTCAATACCAGATCACCAAAGGTCTTTTCGTTGTCGTTCTCGACCACAATATCGTCGACAAACCAACCAGGGAAGTTGTTGTTATACGAGTCGACGGAATCGAAACGGAATCGCAATTGGATGTTTTGACCCGCAAAAGCGGCCAGTGAGATAGGCGGTGTTTCGCGCCAATGATCGGGGCCGGTGGCCTGCAGATTTCGCAATGGGTACTCGCGCCCTGCAACCACGACTCGCACGTCGGCGCTGTCGAATGATCCGGCATTGGGTTCGACCGCCAGCAAGTACTTAAAACTGAGTTGTGAGTGAGTACCGATTCCGGTAATCAGCGGTGAGGTCAAGCTGCCACTGACCCGGTCACCCACTTCGTAGGTGCACGTATCGGGATTGCCGAAGTAAAAGGCGTTGTTGCCGGAGTGGTAACCGTACGCTAAGCAGGCGGCCTCGCCGGTTTGCGCAAGGTGCCAAAGGCCGTCGGCCTGCCAACCGCTACCGCCACGTTCGAAGTTTTCCTGTAAACCGCCGCTTGGGAACGCTTTGTTTTGCAAAACCACGCCGCTGACCGCATCGACAATCCAATGGTGAACGCGGGAGGGCGTGGCACTACGACCGCGAATTTCCCAAACCAAGCGCAGGTCATTTTCCTCTGACGGTTGGTACGCCAAACGTGCATTGACGGGACCGACCGCCCAAGATGGTGCGTGAAGCAAGCTGTTGCGAGCGGGCGCTGATTTTTGTTGTTGGATGGTGAGATTGGTGCTGTCCAGGTCGCTGTCATCGGCCGCTGCTGCAAGCGCCGCTAACGCGGTCAATCGCGGTTGGCGCGCTGCTTTGCCCTCACTGAAGGGATAAAACCCGTTCGTGACGGACAGCAGGCTGCCATTTTCTGCGATTTGGACCTGGATCAAGGCCGACAGTACATCAAGGCCTTGGTGTTGTTGGAAGAATGTGAGGTGCCGGGTTTGATCGACACTGGAGAAACGCGGTTGATCGGGACGCATCGCTTGTAGGTGGGTCGGTGCCAAACCCAGCAAGGCTGTATGCGACCGTAGGAAGGTGGTCGCTGTTTCAATCGGGTGACCCTCGTGATCAGGCGTGGTCAGCGCGCCCTCAATCGGCAACAGCCGTCTGGCTTGGCCGCTTGCGGCGTCGAAGGTGACGCGCATGCCTTCTTGTTCTTGAGTAACCAAGCCGGCGTCGGCATGGTTTGTGAGTTCGGTAGCGGTTTGATGGCTAGGGTATGGTTTTGTTGTGGTCAGTGGCAATGGTGCATTTGCCCACACAACTGAGGTTAGGAGAAAGGACAAGATCAAGGTACGAAGGTAGTTCATGAGATCTCCTTTGGTGCTTGAATCTGGATCCTTAGGGCATCCTTTAATAACAACCTCAACCTTTCGTTACGCCGTCTTTGCCGAAGCAGGAGCTTCGTCTGTCTGGATGCCTCGTGTTTGCTAACGAGCGACAAAGATAGTACGTGTCATTGAAACCAAACCGGCGGGTTTCAAGCTGATCCACTGGGCTTTAGCGCCCTCCGATTCGCGTACATGAGGGCCGTGTACCTCTGTGGTTTAGGCAGACAAGGGGAGGTCGGCAATCGCGAAACTTGTGAGGTTTCCTTCCTCAAGTGCAAGGGGTAAGCCAATTGGGTTTATTGTCTGAGAATTTCTATAAGATATTGTAAATAATGAGATTGTCGTGCTGATCGGAATGGGCCGCATTGCCGGCGGCGCGTGCCCCCCATCGAATCTGTATCTTGGGGAAGTTCACCTGTATCCAGCAAAATCACATAAAGAGCTTGCTCAAACAGGCCGCGGGACGGCTCAATGGTGGGCGTGTGTGTTGAACCGAGATTGGGAAAACCCCGTTCAAATTCGGCGAGGTCTAAGCCGGCTCCGCTCTATTTAAAAGGATGCTCTCTGAATGGGTAGAAAACGCCGCCCGCGCCGCAAGGCATGGCCGCGGTGGCGGCGCGGACGGCTGCTTACTTTCTTGCTCTAGCTTGCGTCGGCGTGTTGTTCGCCGGTTTGAACCTGCCAAAGTTTGGCGTAGTTGCCGTTGCGTGCCAGCAATGCGTCGTGGGTACCTTGCTCGACCAAGCGACCCTGGTCGAGGACCAGGATGTTGTCGGCATGGCGCACGGTCGACAGGCGGTGCGCGATGACAATGGTTGTGCGTTGGTGGGCGACGCGCTCCAGGCTGCGCTGGATGGCGGCTTCGGTTTCGTTATCTACGGCCGAGGTGGCCTCGTCGAGGATTAAAATGGCCGGATCCTTGAGAATCGCCCGCGCAATCGAAAGGCGTTGACGTTGGCCGCCCGACAAGCGCTGGCCGCGTTCGCCGACCAGGGTATCGTAGCCTTCCGGGAGGCTGCTGATGAAGTCGTGGGCTTCGGCTAAACGCGCGGCTTTTTCAATGTCGGCGGGCGTTTTGTCGAAGCAGCCGTAAGCGATGTTCTCGCCGATGGTTCCGTCAAACAAAAATACGTCCTGGCTGACCAAGCCAATGCTGCGGCGCAAGTGGGTCAGGTCTGCGTCGCGCAACGCCACGCCTTCCACGGTGATGCGGCCGGCGGTTGTGTCGTAAAAGCGCAGCAACAGCTTGACCAAAGTCGACTTGCCGGAGCCGGTGGCACCGACGACGCCGACGGTGTGGCGCGCCGCAATCGCGAAGGACAAATCGCGGAGCACGGGCAAATCGTCGCGATAGCCGAAGGACACGTTTTCGAAGGTCACGGTGCCGTTGCCTGGCTGGACTTGGAGTGGTTTGGGACCGGATACAATGCCGATCGGGGTGTCGAGCAAGTCGAGGATCCGTTGGGTTGAAGCCATGGCGCGTTGGTATTGGTCGAACATTTCGGCCAAACGGGTCAGCGGCCACAACAAGCGTTGGGTCAGGAACACGAGGACCGAATAGACGCCGACATCGAGATGGCCGTCGAGGGTGAACTTGCCGCCGATGTACAAGGTGCCGCAGAAACCCACCAGAATGACCATGCGAATGACGGGTACAAAAGCGGCGCTGGTGCGAATCGCGGCGGCGTTGGCGCGTTTGTATTCGTCGGATTCGCGATCCAATTCGCGGATCTCGTAGTCTTCGGCGACGTAACTTTTGACAGTGGCGATGCCGCCCAAACTGTTGGCGAGGTGGCTACTCAGACGCGCGACGCGTTCGCGTACCTCAGCGTAGAGCGGGGCTAGACGCGATTGGAAGCGGAACGCGCCCCAAATGACGAAGGGCATTGGCAACATGGCCGAAAGCGCAATCGTGGGCGAAGCGGCGAAGAAGACGGCGCCGACGACGACGACGGTGGTGGTGACCTGAATCAGTTCATTGGCGCCACCGTCGAGAAAGCGTTCGAGTTGGTTGACGTCGTCGTTGAGTACGGCCATGGTGCGGCCGGAGTGGGTGCGCTCAAAGTAGGCGAGGTCGAGCTTTTGCAAGTGCGACCAAGCGTCGAGTCTGGCGGCGTGTTGAATATCTTGGCTGAGGTTGCGCCACAAGACTTTAAAGGCGTACTCAAAAGCCGATTCCAAGCCCCAGATGAGGATGGTGAGGAAGGTGACCAAGGCGAGCTGGTGCTGCAAATCGACAACGCCCATTGAGGCAAACCAGGAGGATTCGCGCTGTACGACAATGTCGACGGCGGCGCCGATGAGCAGTGGCGGGGCAAGGTCAAAGATTTTGTTGAGGACGGAACAGAGCGCGGCGAGCTGAATGCGACCGCGCCATGGTTGGGTGTAACGCAGAAGGCGTTTCAAGGGTTGAGCGGCGGGTTGTGACAAAGTTCCTCCTCGGAAAATCCAAAGTCGACGCCTTTGCGACGACAACATGACCTAGTTTTGTAGCCGCTCAAGCCCTGTTGTGCAAGCAAGAAGTGCTGGAATAATTAGTGTTAGGTTTCGGTGAGGATGTGCGATGCCGGCGTTGCAACGAATGACTCACCTACAGGTGGGCATTTCAGGCGTTAGATCACGGAATTTTTGGTGGGATGCCACGATATTGAGTCCCAGATAACGCCGTCGATGTTTCACGCGAATTGACGCAAACAGCAGGAGGTCAGGGGTTCAGCCCGCTTCACAGCCTGTGCTCGGCGCACCGAGGGGTTTTGCATCACGTGGGAGAAAGAACCTTAGCACGGTCTTTTAGGTCTAGACCTTTGTGGTTGGGCCGGTAAATGTTGCGTGGGCCGGGCTTTGCGGGCTGTCGCTTTTCGTGTAGGGTTATGCTTTTTACACGTTGATGCTGTGCAAGGAACCCTTTATTTCGCTGCAGGTTCGTATGGCTACCCTGCCGCTTTGTTTTAGCCGCGTATCATCTCATTTTGTCATCTTGTTTATGGGAGCTATTCATGAAGTTTCTCCGTTCGCTCACCGGCGCACGCCTTGTTTTGGCCGCGTCATTTCTGACGGTCTCGTTTTTCTCAGCGCTGCAAGCGCAAGTGATGTCCGACAGTAACTTTGTTCACGAGGGGGTGATCTCCAGTGGCAACGGCATGATCAGCCTGGATTGGTTGCCCAACGGCGCCATGCTGGTTTGCGAAAAGCAGGGTCGGGTGATGTTGCTAGAGCCAGACGGGGCCGGCGGTTACCAAACGCCGGTTTTGTTTGTCGACATCCGTGGCCAGGTATTTACCCAAGCGGAAAGCGGCTTGTTGGGCATGGTGCTCGACCCCGACTTTGAAACCAACCGCTACATGTACCTTTTTTACACGACCACGAGTGATCAGCGGCTGACGCGCATGACGGTCAACAGTGGCATGACTGGTGTGGAAGGCGGGTCCGAGGTGGTGTTGTTGCCCGGATTACCGCGCGCCAATTTCATTCACAAGGGGGGTGACATTGAATTCCATCCCAACCAGCCGGACTACATTTATATCGCGCTGGGTGACGACGCCGACTTGTCCGAAACGGGCGGCATTCCGCATGTGCAACGCACGGATTTTTATGTGGGCAAAATGCTGCGGGTCAACAAAGCCGACGGGCTCGGTTTGACGACCAACCCTTTTTATGACGGCAACTTGGACAGCATCGCCTCGCGCATTTGGGCGGTTGGCTTCCGCAACCCATTTCGTTTCACGTTTAACCCCAACCCGATTCACGACGACGTCATGTACAGCTCGGAGAACGGCGACGCTTCCGACCGTTTGTCGTGGGTGCGCATGGGCTCCAACGGTTCGTGGAGCATTGACGCCGATGCGCGTGGCGAGTTCCTTAACCCACCGGACGGCAACCACCGCGTGATGACCCCGCGTCCCCCGTCCCAGATTGGCGTGGCCATTGCCGACGGCGGCCCGTTTGCGCCGGATGGCCCGGTGCTCTACAACGCCAACTGGTACCCCGATGAAGTGGGCGTGGCGCGCTGGCGCTTAACCGGCTCTGATCTCGATCAACTTGAAGCGATTCCCATGGACGGTGGCGGCATGTTCGCCGACAACGTGATCGGCGTCGACTTGGAGTTTGGTCCCGACGGCGCTTTGTACCTGACGACGACGGGCGGTGACGCCTCCACCGGCGGTTTTTTCCAAATCACGCGCATTCGTTATATTGCCGGTTCCGCACCGAACGCGGCCTTTGATACCAACCCATCGCCGCCGGTGGGAACGGTGCCGCTCGGTGTTCAGTTCACCGACCGCTCGACGATTGATTCCGGCTCGATTGTGGCCTGGGCCTGGGATTTTGGTGACGGCACCCAATCGACCCAAGCGAGCCCGTTCCACACCTACAATGCGCCAGGCCGCTACCAGGTCAGCTTGCAGGTGACCAGTGATCTCGATTTGGTCGACAGCACCCAAATGGAAGTTTTGGTTTACCGTCAACTGAATCTGAGCTTGAGCGGTCAAGTATTCGACGCGCGCCAATTGCCGGCGAGCCCGCTGGCGGCGGCGACGGAGCTGGTGTTCCTGCAGGCCGACGGCACGACGCCCGCACCGGTGGTCGGTGGCAGCGGCGCGGACGGCAACGTCCTTGCCCTTAACGGTGGCGGCGTAATTGATTTCGATGTGAATGTCTCGCTGCTGGAAAGTGGTTTGGTGGTGCAAGCCGGCGCGCCGGTTGGCGACGGCGTGCAAGCGGCCCGCATTGGCGTGGCCGACTTGTTTACCCAGGTACCCAATCCGGTTGTCCTGAATTTTTACCTGTCCGACACCCAGATTGCTGGCCAAATCGTCAACTCGCGCGGCGAGCCGGCGGCCACCGATATCGGCGTGGCACGTGGCTCGGCCGACAACCCGATCGATATTGGCGGCGGTCGCGATCTTAACCCCGGCACGCCGACAGGCAGTGATCACCGTGTCACGGCCGATGGTTTGGGTTTCTACCACCTGCCGATTCCCGCCAATCGGGTCGATGCCGACTTCTTTTTCGACCTGGCGGCGGATACCCTGACCAGCCGGTACGCCCCACAAACGCGGCAGTACCGCGTCAACGGTGGCGAACTGCAAGAACGGACCTTCATTGTCGGTGAATACGGCGCGGGCAATGGTTGCGACGATCTGGGTGGGATTGGTGAAACCGCGTCGGTTGATTACGACACCCAGATCGAACCCTTGTGGGCCAACAACTGTGTTGGTTGCCACAATGGCGCGAGCCAAAACAGCGCCGGTCTGAACCTTGCCGATGACAGTTTCAACAACTTGGTAAACGCGCCGAGCACCTTGATCGACGGTTTGACTTTGGTTGTGCCAGGCTCTTTGCCGCGCAGCTATTTGTTCGAAAAAATCAACTGTGCCGAGCCGCAGAGTGGCAGCCGTATGCGGCCGTCGGATGCGATGTCGTTATCGGAACAGGCGCTGATCCGCGATTGGATTCGCCAGCTCAACCCGATAGCAGCCTGCGAGGAAGAGTTCCGTGCCTTATTGCCGAACTGGTCGGAACAAAACGTGTTGTCGTTGGTGCAGTTCCTCAACGAGAACTGCGGTTCAACGCGGTAAAGAAAAGTGGCCGAAGCCCGGGTCAAGCGGCACGGGCTTCGGCCACGAATGGAAGAAAAAGGCGCGCCGAATGCGGTGACGAAAAAATCTTGTCTCAAATAAATAACAGTGTTATTTTTGGAATCGTTGGAGGTTTCCTGTGGCGCGTACACCCAAGCAAGACCCCCGTTTTTTTCGGCAGTTGATTCTCAAGAAGGCGGCTGCGATGCTTCATGAACAGGGGATCCACGGCTTGTCGATGCGCAAACTCGCTCAGTCACTCAACGCTTCGACGATGGTGCTCTACACCTATTTCCAGAACAAACAAGGCTTGTTGAATGCCTTGTATCTCGACGGTTTCGAGCAACTTCGGCTCGAACTCGAACGCGTGCCGGTGGATCCCGATCCCATTGTGCACGTGATGGAATTAGGGCGTGCCTATCGCCGGGCGGTGCTGGCCAACGCCGACGTTTACGAACTGATGATGAGCCGCTCCTTGCACGGCTTCTCGCTGCCCGAGGAGAGCATCAAGCAGAGCGGCGCGAGCTTCCGCGTTTTGGAAGAGGCGGTTGCGGCTTGCATTGGCGCCGGCATGGTGCGTGATCAAGATCCCAAACCCGTGGCTCAAATGTTGTGGGGCACGATTCACGGCTTGATCAGTCTGCAACTGGCCGGGCATTTCGTCGACGATGCGGCAGCCGAGGCACGGTTTGAGTTGACCCTGGAAACCCTCAAGCAAGGTTTATTGAACCCATAGCGGCGGAGGTTACGGTGCCGATTGGAGAACGTTACTCAGTAGAAAAATGCGCGGGTCCCTTTGACGTGATTGTCATTGGATCCGGGATCGGCGGTCTGGCGGCCGCTTCAATGCTTACCAAAGCCGGCAAAAAGGTGCTGGTTCTGGAACGGCACACCACCGCCGGTGGTTTTACCCACACTTACAAACGCAAGGGATACGAGTGGGATGTCGGCGTCCATTACATCGGCGATGTGATGCGCGAAAGGTCGTTGGTGCGGCAGATGTTTGATTACATCAGCGACGGCGAACTCAAGTGGGCTTCGATGGGTGATGTTTACGACCGCATGATTTGCGACGGCGATCAATTCGATTTCCGCACTGGCTACAAGCAGTTGCGCGACGATCTGATCGCGCGTTTTCCAGACGAGGAAGACGGCATCCGGCGTTATTTCGACCTGCTGCGCGATGTCAAAGCGGCCACGCCGCGCACGATCGCCAAAAAAGTGATGCCGACCCTGTTGCAGCCGTTGCTGTGGCCGTTGGCGCTGACAACCCCGAGCGACCGCGCGCTCGAAACCACGGACGCGGTGCTGGACGGCCTCATTGAGGATCCCACCTTAAAAGGCATTTTAACCACGCAATGGGGCGATTGCGGCCTGCCGCCGGCACAGTCGAGTTTCCTCATTCACGCCATGATTGCCGGTCACTATGCCAACGGTGCGGGTTACCCGGTGGGCGGTTCGGCGCGCATTGCCGAAACGATTGAACCGATTATCAAAACGGGTGGCGGCCGCGTGTTGGTGCGGGCCGAGGTGGCGGAAATTTTGGTGAAGCACGGGCGTGCTTACGGCGTGCGAATGGCCGACGGGCACGAGATTCATGCCAAAACCATCGTCAGCACAGTGGGCGTTCCCAACACTTACGGCAAACTTTTGGATGAACGGCACCGGTCGCGCTACGGTATTCCCGAGCGCTTGCAAAACGTGCAAATTCAGGGTGGCCACCTGTGTCTTTACATTGGTTTGAAAAAGTCGGCGGCGGAGCTGGGTTTGGAGAAAACCAACCTGTGGGTGTTCCCCAGCTTGGATCACAACCGCAACGTGGCTGAGTACACGGCTGATGCTGAGAAACCCTTTCCGCTGGTGTACATTTCATTTCCGTCGGCCAAAGATCCCGATTGGGAGCGCCGTTATCCGGGCAAATCGACGATTGAAGTGGTGACTTTGGCGCCTTACGATTGGTTCGAAAAGTGGCAAGACAAACCCTGGCTGCGACGGGGAGAGGACTACAACCAACTCAAAGAAGCCTTCAGCCAACGGCTTTTACAGGCGCTTTATCAACAGGTCCCCCAGGTGGAAGGACACATCGATTATTTTGAGTTGTCGACACCGCTCTCGACGCGCCATTTCTGCAACTACGATCAAGGCGAAATTTATGGACTGGACCACGTACCACAACGCTTCGCCCAGTCCTGGTTACGGCCGAAAACGCCGATTGACAACCTCTACTTGGGCGGGCAAGACGCCTTTGTCGCGGGTGTGGTCGGCGCCATGACCGGTGGCCTGATGGCGGGGGCGGCGGTGTTGGGACCGGCGGTGTTCAAGCTGATGCCGAAACGGTTGGGCACCTTGCCGCGTTTGCTGCGCATGTTTGCCTGAGTTGGAACGGCGGCCAAGCCTAGCGCTCTTTAGGACAGCGAACGCGTCAGGTGGCGGTCGAGTGCGGTCAAAAACTTGTGGCGGTCCTTGTGCCCGTAGGGCGGTGGGCCGCTACCTTGCATGCCGCCCTCGCGTAGATCGGCGAGCAGATTGCGCATCGCGAGCTTGGATTTGATGTTGTCTTCGTTGTAAATGGTGCCGCGTGGGTCAATGCCGGTGGCGCCGGCGTCGACAATGCGGTCGGCCAGGGGAATATCGGCCGTAATCACCAAATCGCCGCTGCTGACGTTGTCGGCGATATAGTCGTCGGCTTCATTAAATGCTTTGCCGACGACTTTCAGCGAAACCCAATCGTTTTTGGGAATGCCCATCGGCGCATTGGCAACGAGCCGGGCTTCAACGTCAAAGCGTTGTGCGGCCGCAAAAACGAGCTCTTTGGCTGCCCGTGGGCAGGCGTCGGCGTCGACCCAAATAATCATGACACTTCCTTGGCGGCGCGGCGGCGCAACTTGTGTTTGCGGTGGTTGCCACGTTGCAAAAAGACGGTGGCGTGATCCGTTTGCTCGGGTGCGACGGGGGCGGGCAGAATCACGCGTAAGTAAGAAGAAATGCCGCGGTCGGCTTCCCAATCACGGGGGTATCCCAACGACACTTCCTCGAAACGGACGCCGTCGCGATAATCGGTGGCACGGATGTGCAGGTGGCCGCTGACAACGCAGGTGACGTTGAATTCACGGTGCCAGCGTTCGGTTAAGCGGGTGCCGCACCAAATACGGAAGCGACGCAACTGTGGGCGCAACCGCACCAAATCGCCGCGCAATGGGAAGTGGTTGACGAGGATCAGCGGTTGGTCGGCGGGGACGGCACGCAGGCGGTCTTCGGAATAGGCGAGGCGGGCGCGACACCATTCGGCCATGTTGCGGTAGGGTTGTGGTTGCACGAGCTTTTCGTCGGAACAGAGAATGCCGTCTTCCATGGCCCAACTGACCGCTTTTTCGACGCGCTCGTCGGCGCTCCAGCCGACCCATTCGGCGTCGTGATCTTCCATGAAACTGTAGTCGTAGGGGATGAACAACGGTGCGATTTTGCAAGGGCCGTCGACGCCGTGCCAGGTCTCAAATGGATCTTCCGGTGTGATTACCCCGAATTCGCGGCAGATGTCGACCAGCATCAAGTACTTGTCAACGCCACGGACCATGGTTTCGCCGTCGGCGCCTTTGCTGCTCCACAACTCGTGGTTGCCGGGTACCCAATACACTTTCTCAAAACGCGCCGTGAGAAGTTCGAGGGCGGTGCGCAAGTGATTGGGATTGGTGCATAAATCACCGCCGGTGATGAGTTGGCTTTGCGGGAAAACCGGCAGGTGGTGCAGTGCTTCCATGTTTTTTTTGTAGTCCAGGTGCATGTCGCTAATGGCGAAGAGACTGCCTGACGGTTGTTGCTTGAATGACATAAAAGATTCCTCTGAGCCTAAAGGGTAGGGGGTTTTACAGCGCGGTTGGGTTTATTCCCGGCCACGCACGAGGTAGGGACGGACGGCGAACCAAAAATACAAGAAACCGAAAACACTGCCGCCCAAATGGGCCGAGTGGCCGATCGGCAACCCGGAGCCGCGGGTTTGCGCTACAAGGCCCCAAATGTCGAGCAGGACCAAACCGCCGACGCCCATCAACGCGGGGATGGGAATGAGCCCAAACAACAGTATTTTTTGCTTGGGCCACATCATGGCAAAAACCATGAGGACCGCTGTCAAGGCGCCGGAGGCACCCAGCGCGTTGGTATCCATTTTATTCATCAAAAAGGCGGAGGTTGCGCAGTGCATGATGGAAGAAAAAAGTGCGGCGCCCAGGTACAGCGTCAAAAAACGGCGCACGCCGAAAAACTTCTCCAATAACCCGCCGAAACTGAGCAGCACGGTCATGTTGAACATCAGGTGAAGGACGTTTTCGTGGGAAAAAGCCGAGGTGAGTAGGGTCCAATAGTAGCCGGCCTTAATGTGCAGTGGGCTAACGAGAAAGTTTTCAACAAAAAATTGGGCGGTGCTGCTGGATGCGGTGAAGAACTGCCAACCGAGAAACACCAAAATGTTTAGGACGAGAAACAAGGGCACGACGCGATTTTTGCGAAGGGCCCAGTGTCCTTGGCGTTGGCGCTGCGCTTCCGCGCGGCTGCGGAACTCGTCATCCCAAACCTCGCGTTTCAAATAAGGTATTTTGTCCGACAAACATCCTCCGTTGCGTGGCCCGGTGGCGCTTTTCCGGGTCTTGGCTGCAGCCGGGGCGCGTGAAGCACCGGCGCATTTCCCATCTTACCACCTCCGGCCGGCCTGTCGGCAGACACCAGCTTGAGCAATGCTTTTGCCGGTCATTGGCGCCGCGGCGATGGGTTACTGACCAAAAGCGCGAAACCTGCGACAATAGCGTCACGCAAGGAGCCGTCTATGTCATCCGAAATCGCCGTGGTTGGTGGCGGGATCGCCGGTTTGAATGTCGCGTTACGGTTGTTGCGCGCGGGTCATCGCGTCACCTTGTTCGAAAAGCAACGCGGCCCGATTGACAAGGTCTGCGGCGAAGGGTTGCTGCCGTTTGGCGTTCGGCAAATGCACGGGCTGGGTCTGCTGGAGGCGGTACGCGAAATCGGTACCCCATTCCACGGCATCGAGTATCGATTGGGCTCACGCGCTGTCCAGGGCGACTTTGCCGCCGGCGAGGTCGGAATCGGCGTCCCTCGTGGGCGTTTGGATCAACTGCTGCGTGCTGCTTGCGAAGCGTTTCCCGAATTTCGTCGCCAAAGCGGCTGCAAAGCCTCGCTCGCCGATCTTCAGCCGTTTGACCGCTTTATTGCCGCCGACGGGGTTCACTCGCCGTTGGCGCGGGCTTTTGGTCGACGTGTGCGCATGGGCCGACGTTTGGGCGTGCGCTTCCGCGTGCAGGCCGCGCCGCCGCGCCGGGTGCGCGTCGCTTTCTTCGATTACGGCGAAATCTATGTGACGCCGATCGCACCAGACGCCGTCTCGGTCGCGATGTTGTTGGACGGTCGCCGCACGCCGCGCGGACCGCGCTTACAGCCTTGGTGTACAGCGCAATTTCGGCGCGCTTTCCCCGAATGCGAAGGCGCCTTGTCACATTTTGCCACCCGCGGTCACATTGTCGCCGACTTTCACGGGCCGCGTCCCGACTTTCATCTGGTTGGCGACGCGTTGCACACCTTCGATCCCATCAGCGGGGCGGGGATGAGCGCCGCGCTCACCGCCGGTGCCGCTTGCGTGGCCCATCTTGAGGATCCGGCCGCCTATTACCGCGCCGTGGCGCCGGTCATTCGTTCGGTCGACAATTTCACACGCGTGATTCTTGCGTTTCGGGGCGGCGGGTTCCGCACGCGGCTGATGTTAAATCGATTGGGGCGGTCGCCGGCGACCTTTAACCGCATTCTCGCGCTGCATGACGGCGTGCACCAGCCGTGGCATCTCGAATGGCGTGTCGCCCTGCCGTTATTGCGTTTTTGGTGAAGGCGGCCTTAGGTCTTGCCGCGCTATTGCGAGGCTAAGCCGAAGGTAACTGTTTTCGCAGCCAGGTGCGACAAAACTGCAGGTGCTTGCGTACCTCGTAATCCGTGATGTCCAGGTGCTCCGCCACTTTTTGGCTGGGGAGGCCGTGGCCCACGCTGAGGTGCAGCACCTTGGCCGCCACTGGGTGTTCCTGCCGTAACTTTTGCAGCACCAGTTCCAACATCATTTTGCCTTCGGCATTCTGCTGTTTGCTGAGTTGATCGGGGAAATCCATGCCGACAATGGCGTAATCGCCACCGCGCCGTTGCGCCGATTTACGCCGGCGTTTGTCTTTTTTGTAGTCGTCCAAAACTTTGCCGATAAAGCGCTGTAGTGCGTTCCAATCCTGCCAAGGCAGGTGCTTTTTTTTTTCAATGGTCAGCAACATGTCGTTGATGATGAGTGTTGTTTGCAAAGCGGGTGTCTCGCGCTGGAAGCCGCCGAATCGTCGACGTACCATGACGCGCAAAGCAGGGGTAATCTTCGTGAACAAAGCATCCCGCGCATGGGGGTCGCCCTGGCGGTAGGCTTCAATCAATGCGTTGATCTCCTCGGACTCGATGTCAGTCATGCCACAACCTTTTGAGAGAACAGGGTCGGCGCAAGGCCGACGGTCGGTGACCAAAAACACTGCAAGCTGCGTTCAGACAAAACAGAAGCGGCGTTGGTCAGGGTGATGGGATGGGTTGCAAAAGGGGTTCTACCCTATTAACCGCAAAACAGCGATTAAATGGATCGAAAAAAAACGGGACACGGAGAAAAAGATGGCTTTCTTCCCCGCCGTAAGGCTAATTAAAATGTGGTGCTTCAAGGTCGTGTTGTCACGTAAAAAGCCTGGTATTAGTAGGGTTGTGATTGAAAACCGAGCACCGGCGAGGGCGGCGGCCGGTGCCCAACGACGCCGGTGGGCACGTAAGTCCGCTTTTGGGCTCGTCCTATGCCGGAGAAGCTTGTCGGGAAACTCGTTTTTCGTTAACGCTTGGTGTATGATCAGTTCTTTCAGAACACAGCTTCTTTTTATGGCCATCAGATGAGTCGGGAAATCAGGTGATCAAACGTACCGGGCCGTTGCATCGATTGCGATGGTGCTGCTTTTGCGGGAGTTACTGTCATGAGAATGGGTTTTCGTATGCCGACCCAAATTGTCATTGGCGCCGGGTGTCGCGCGCAATTGCCGACGCTTTTGGCGGGCCACCAATGGACGCGCGTTTTGCTGGTGGTGGATCCCGGTCTTGTCGGCTTGGCCTGGTTTGTGTCATTGCGCCGCCTGCTTGAATCCCACGGCGTGCATTGTCCTGTTTATTCCGATTTTTCAGTTAATCCACGTATCCAGGAAGCTGAGCGAACCGCCGAGGCTGCTTGGTCGGCTTCGGTTGACGCGGTGATCGCCATCGGCGGCGGCAGCGCCCTCGATACCGCCAAGGCGGCGGCAATGTTGGCCACCAATCCCGGCAAGGCGCTTGATTTTGTCGGATGTGATTTGTTTCCGGCCAACCCGATTCCCCTCGTGGCCTTGCCGACGACCTGTGGCACCGGCTCGGAAGTGACCTGGGTGTCGGTGCTGACCGATGAGAAGAATCGCGAAAAAGTCAGCATCAAGGGGGTCGCCATGTTTCCGGCCTACGCCTTGGTTGATCCCGATTTACTGGAAACCCTGCCGGCGTCGCTGCTGGCGACAACCGCCATGGATGCCTTGACGCATGCGGTTGAAGCGTTGGTGGGTCGCCGCGCCAATCCGGTTTCAGATGCGCTCGCCGTTCAGGCGGTTGCGCTGGTGTTTAAGTACTTAGAACCTTTGGTCGCCAGTGCCGGGGGCGACGCCGACGCGCGTTACCACATTGCCAAAGCTTCTTGTTTGGCGGGGATGGCTTTCGGAAACGCCGATGTTGCCGGTGTTCACTGTTTATCGGAATCGATCGGTGCGCTTTTCGACATCCCCCACGGTCTCGCCAATGCCGTGTTGTTGGCGCCGGTTCTGCGGTATCAGTGCGACGAATTGGGCGAGCGCCTCGATTATGCCGCCCATTTAGCGGGTCTGTGCGACGCCGGTGCGCTTCGACAAGGCCTGCCGTTTCTCGATGCCGTCGCTGCTTTGGCGGATCGCCTCAACATTCCCCATTTCCGCTCGTTGGGCATTGCGCCCGAGAGCTTTGATCAAATCGCGATTTTGGCCGAGCGCAACGGCTCGAACAGCAGCAATCCCCGTGAAATGCATGCGGCCGATTACCGGCTCATTTTAGAAGGCTTGGCGGCGGGTAGCTGAAAACCGCCGCCGTGATCAAGCGCCCATCATTTGGCCGTGACAGTACCAGGCTCCGGCTTGGAAGCGGTCATTGTTTTCGTCGACCCACTTTTCTATTTGCAGCAGGACCCGGTCCTGAAGCGGGACCGGCATTTCCAGTTCGAAAACCGCGTTGCAGCCGTAACGAATCGCCAATTCGTGGTAGGCGAGTTCGCGCAACATGCCCGGTGTCTTGGGGTCTTGCATGCCTTCAAACAAAAGACGCGGCGTAAGGAACTGACCGCGACGGTAGCGTTTGCCTACTTGAAAGGCGCTTTCGTGTTGGCGCCACCAAGCCAGCCAAGCGTTGATGTTTTCGCTAATGCGTTCCACGTACTCGCCCGCCGGGTTGCCGTTTGGATTGAGAATCGGCTCGCCGCGTCGCCAGGCTTCCAGTTCCGCCGGGGATAGCACGTCTTCGTCGGCTTCTTCCGGGATCCAGGCGCGTTCCAGCAAACCCGCACCGGTGATTAATTCCAGCGCACGTGCGGCGATCGGGGCAACTTGCGGTCGACGCAGGTAACCCAAAAGAGCCGGCACGCCGGCGACATCGCCCAAGATGCCGAGGCCGAGCAAGCTGCTGGAGGAGGTTGGTGTGGCGTTCATGAGTTTGTTGCCGTCGCCGGGACCGCCGCACAGGGACAAGGCTAGGCGGGTCCAAGGTTTGCGCGCGCGTTTGGCCAAAAAAGGGGCCAGTTCGCTGTCGCCCAAGCGCAGCAAAGCCAAAGCCGTTTCGCGTAAATCCCACTGCTTGTTTTGCGCTTCGAGGATGCGGCGCAGATGGGACATGTAGGTGCGCGCGCCGAGCCGGCCGCAGGCCCAGGGGAAGGCGCCGCCCAGGCCGTTATCACCATCGACATGGCGACTCAGCAGGTCGAGGCCCATGGGATTGCGATGCCAGGCCAAAACGCGCAGGATGATGGGCAGGTAGGCCGAATGGGTGTTCTCGGCAAAGGCCACGATTTGGTTTAGCCACGAGTGGGGGCAGGCCGGAATCAGCGCCTCGACGATGGCCGCGATCTGGTCCTCTTCATTGGGGGTGATGTCGCGCATCAGGGCCAGCAGTGGTTCAATTTGGCGTTGCCGACAAGCCAGGAAAAAAGCACAAAACAACTCACCTGGTCCGCCGTCCAGTGCCGCCTCGCGGCTGACCGCAAAGGCGTGATCCCCGCCGCAAATCAAACCGTTGAGGTGGGCGTCGCGTCGGCTTTCGTAATCGGCCATGTCGCGCCAAGTGAGCTCGAGATCTTCCAGGCCCAGCGCCCGTTGTTCGTAGAGGAAGGCGGCTTCTTCCAGATGCTCTTCGTATAAACCGCGATTAAAGGTATCGACATCCATCACGCTGTTAGTCCTCCCTGTCAGGTCCCTGGGACTGCCGGCGTCGTTCGCCCACGACCGGTCGCGGCGGCGTAAAACTCATCAGCCCGTGCAAGGTTTGCTGGGCTTGGTCGCGAATCGGATGGTTGGCGGGCGCGTGTTCCAGAAGGCTGCGCCACAACATCAAGGCTTGTTCCTGGTGAATAAAGGCCAACTGGGCATAGGGTGAAAGGAACTGGGCGTCGCGCGCCAGCGCCTGCTCGAAACAGGCACCCGCGCCGCGTACATCACCTTCATTGAGCAGGTGCAGTGCTTCGTTAAACCACGGCAACGCGTCTTGGGGATGGGCCTCGCGGTACTTCTTGTTGGCGATATAATAGGCGTTGACCTTTGCTTGGACGCGGGTATCGCTTTTGAGGAAACCGTAGTGCTGAATGGGAATGCCGCTCGGTTGGATGTTGGCGTGCTCGAGGCGGTTCAGCGATTGTTCGATGGTTTCATGGACCGGGCGGGTGTAATAGATTTCGGGCAGATTACGGAAGAGGCGAAGCGCCAGGGTGTGGACCGGCGGATCGTCCTTTTGGTGGTTGGCCACCTCAAACGAGTAAGCGTGGGGTTCCGGGTCGTCGAGTAAGCGCTGCAGTTGGGTATAGAAACCTCGGTCAATCACCTCGTCGGGATCCATCGCCAGGATCCAGGGTTGGTTGGTCATTTTCTTGGCGCGATTGCGGGCTTCGTCCAGTTGAAGACCGTCCATGGCGAAGGATTCGACCTTATCGGTAAAACGTTTGGCGATGGCGACGGTGTCGTCGCTGCTGCCGGTATCAACCACACAGATTTCGTCGACGAACGCTTGCCACTCGTCCAGGAAGCCTTCCAGCCGCTCGGCTTCATTTTTGGTGATCAGGCACAGGGCTAAACCTTGACGTGGCTGATAGCGGCGTAAGGAAACGGTGGCGCTGATCAGGTGATCGTAAGTCGTGTTGCCAACCAGGTCGGCGCGCGGGTTTTTGTCGATGCCGCGGTAGAAGTTGTATTTGGCGCGGCGCAGCGCTTCGCTGTCGTAGCCCAGGTGGCGCACGCGAATATTGGTGAAGCGGCGCGCCCCTGCCGCGAATTGGGGAATGTTGCCACAGTGCAAGCCTTCGGGCGTGCCGTCGACAATGCGTTGGTTGGGCTGGACGCGGTACATGCGATAGCCGGACATGGTGCCGAAGATACCGTCGGCGCGAAACCAATGGTGGTCGGGATCCCAAAAGGTGTACCAATGAAAACCCAGCACTTTGACGTGGGGATTATTGAGGGTCATGAGGGTTTGCGCACGGGCTCGATCCATTTCAAAAATTTCATCGGCGTCGATGGAAATAATCCAGTCGGCGTCCAGCGACACGGCTTTTTCCAGAATGCGGTTGCGGTCGCGGCGTTCGTCGAAGGGCAGGTCTTGATACTCGTAATGGGTCACCGCCGGGTGGTTGCGCAACAGATCACTGGTGCCGTCGGTGGACCCATCGTCGAGCACGACAATCGCATCGGCGAATTTGGCCGTTGCGTCCAGGCTTGCCTCAATGAAGTCACGGGCGTTTTTGACGCGGTAGGCCGCCACCAGCTTCGGTTGTTGCGGGCGCCGTTCGCGCCACTTTTGCGAAAACGCGGGGCGGTTGGCCAGGCCCGCGTTCATGTCGGGCCGGTAACGGCGGAAAGTGGCGCCGCCCTCGTGGTACACAAAGGTATCGGTGGCAATCACACAGGCAAAACCGCGTTCTTCGGCGCGCAACACCCAATCGTTGTCGTCGAACCCGCCCGGGCTGAAGCGTTCGTCAAGGCCGCCGACCGTTTCGTAAAAAGGGCGTGTGGTCATTAGGCAAAAGCCCGACAAAAACCAGGTGCGTTGCCAATAACGGGCTTGTTGCTCGCGCCAGTCGGCGGCGTACGCGTTGACCGTCGCCCAGTCGGTGGCCTGCGGACCCGCCACGCACTGACTGCCGGCGACCGCGTTGCTTACCGGTCCCACCAAACCAACCGGAGCTGTCAAGCGCAGCTCGCGACCGGCCTCGTCCAAACAGGTGTGCAGTCCCTCAAGCCAGCCTTCGGGCAGCAGCGTATCGTTGTTGAGCAAAACCAGGTACTCGCCGCCGGCGACGGCTAAGCCGCGGTTGGCGGCAACGCACCAGCCGGTATTTTCCTGTTGCGGCAAAACCTTTATGCGCGCGTCGCGCTCGGCGATTTCGGCTAAATAGCCCAGGGTTCCGTCCTGGGAGCCGTTGTCGACCACCAGAATTTCGGCATCATGGGGCGTGGTTTTTTGCAGGGACGTCAAGCAACCGATGGTTTGCACCAAGTTGTTGTGGGTCACCACAATGATTGAATAACATACGGGCATAACGACCTCGTCGCGTTAACTTTCGAAGCGAACATAAAGGGCATTGGAAACGAATTGTCGTGAGGACGCGTGCAGCATGAATCCGTATTCGGGGGCGGCCACCGCCAGCAACGGCGCCAGGTCAAAGTGGCACCACGCCGCCCATTGGTCGCCCATATCTTGAATGTCGTCGTCGAACACGCGTTTCTTGGCAAACAAGTGGAAACTCGTTGGTGTTTGCGTGTGAATTTCGACCGTATGCAGAAATAAACCGTCCAGGAAACGGCGGCGATCCGGTGGGGCGTCTTGTTTGGGCTCACGCAAACAGATGTAGACAATGGGCTTGTGCGATCCGCTGCGACGGTAGGGATTGTTGGGTAGTGCCAAGGCTAAGCCTGGTTGACTCAGGACCGGCGAACTTGCGTGTCGTCCCATTTCGATGGGTGTCGTTTGCATCATGGTGTCCCTTCTTTAATAAACCACGGCTTGTAAGCCCAATAAATCGATGCCCACCGCATTGGACACCGCATTTTCCAAGGACGCGTGCAAAAACAAGCTGGGCGCTTGGCCGGGGTAGGGCGTGCGGCAGGCCAGGGTCGTGTTGATCCAACCGCCGTGGAAGCCGCCCTTCAGTGGCGGGGTTAACGAGGGCGGTGGAAACGGGGGTTCGGCCTTGAGATTGGCCTGGTTCTCCTCTTCGCGTGGCAACCGCTCCAAATCGTTAAAGGTCCGGCAGGAGAAGACACGGCCGGCGCCGGGGTCGCACACAAACAAGGTAAAGGCTTCAATTAACTTGTGATAACGATCCCCGATAAAACCTGGCACCATGGCGCTCAGGTGTACGTCGAAACGCGCGACGCCGTCGCTGTAGCGAATGTTGGCCGCCGTCACCGCGATTAGTTGCGTGCCCACCTCGAGTTTGGGTGAGATCGGCAGTTCGTTGTAGTCGAAAATGATGGGATCCTCGAATGCCATACAGCCGTCCTATCCGAAATAGTTCCAAAACTTTGCGTTCATTGATGCCGTGTCTAGTTTGACCCGCTTGAGACGTGGCTCACAGTGGCTGGGACAAAATTTACCCTTGGGATCGACGTGCGACTCACCGCTCCAGTACATCGTGCACAGGTTGCCCGCGCCGCCGTAACGGTATCGTTGACCGGAAGTCAGGCCGGGTGGTGCCGCACCCAACACCGCGTTGGTATGGCAGTGTGGGCCGCGACCGCCGTACACATCGGTGTGCCAGCGCGGGTTGTGCTCGTCGCAAAGGGACGCACCGTTCGTGTCCCAACGCGGTTCTTTCTCCACCGCCTGATTGAGGCCGTGGCCGACCTCGTGGGTAAAGGTCTGGAGCACTTCGGTCAGCCCGTCTTTGGTGCGCACCAAACAAAAATTGCAGAAGCTGTAACCCATGATCGGGTGTAAGCGCACAACCGTGTAGCGCATTTCGTAGGTGTTGGCCGCCGTCGCCAAGTGGTTGGTCAAGCCCGGCACCGTCGAAAAGTCCCAGCGCACCACGCTGTTGTGGCGCGTATTGGTCGGCAGCGAAAACTGCGGAATGACGTTGGTCCAGGGTTTGCCCGGCCAGCGTACCTGACCTTGGGAGATCCAAGCTGTTGCGTTGCCCGGATCCGTGAACATTGGATGGTGGTACACGGTGGAACCAACGACCGCACGCCGGCCGAGTTCCTGGCGCGCTACCTGCGAGGTTTTGTAAATGTCCGGTGCTACCAAGATCGCGACATTGTACGGTTTGTTGGTTAAGGTGCCCGCACCCGACGGCGCTAAGTCGATCACCCCGTTGGGGGCGCCCGCCATAAATGGAAACGACAAACCCGGGTTGCGCACGATCGTGCCGTCGACCTTGGCCACGACCGTTAAGGCCGCTGTTTTGGTGGTGTTTTCCAGCTCAACATAACCCAGCTTAAAGGCGTCTTGGAAATCATTTTCCAGCGCGTTGAAAAAGTTGAGCGAGTTGTTGCCGACGTAGAACACCGTGTAGTAGATCTTGCGCCATGTCTCAAAAATGTCCGTGCTGACCGAGTTGGCGCGGTCCCCTTTTTTGGCTGCTTTCACCACCCAGCGGTCACCGCCGACATGCGGAAAAATGACCTCATTTTCAAAGAAACCCGAGGGCTGGATCACCGTTTCCGCATTGCGTACACGGGCGCGCTGTGCTTGGGAGAGGTAGATTTCATCCGTGTTGGTCGCCCAACCCGGTTCGACCCACCACTCGACGCGGTCACCGTTGCCCACGTTGGGTATGTTGTTCGGGCGCAACTTAAGCGTGCGGGTGGTGCCGTGAATATTGGTGACGCCGGACGGCAGGTTGACGTACTGTTTGATAATGGCCATTAAAACATGCCTCGGTGCAAAACGGTGTCTTGCTTTGTTTGCAAACGATTGTTGTTATTCGACTTCGATTTTGGTTGGGGCCCAGGGTTTGGGGTTTTCCGGCGGGTCGGGGAACAGCGGGATCACAATTAAGGGCGGCTGGATTAAGGGGGCGGGCGGTGTATTTTTGCTGTTATGCAGCATCAGGTCAAAGGCCCGTGTGACCCCTTTGCCTTCGGCTTTGACATCAAACGAATAGGTGACAAATTCGGCCTTACTCATTTGCGTGCCCGAGGCTACGCCTTTGTTGACGCCGGGCTCGTCACCTGTGCTGCGACTAAAGGTCGAGGTTTGAATGCAAATCGCGTTGCCGTCGGCTTTGACCTTTTTGGCCGTTTTCGAACTGTCACTCGACATGGCGATGTTGGGGTAGGGGATTGGGACCGGGTTGGGCGCCGGCGGTGCCGGCGTTAGGCAAACATCGGGGAACACAAAGGCAATGCCGTTGCTGCCCTTATGGACCACTGAAAGAAAATTGGCACCGACGGTGACCGGCATGGTTCGCCTCCGAAAAAACTATAGGGTTTTGGTTTAAGCAAATCCGAATTGGGCGAGCACCAAACTCGCGCGGTGTGCGTCTTGACCCAGCGCGGTGAGCACTGCCGCCGATTCCGGGGCATAACCGCGACCCAGGGCAAAGGCCGCCAGGGTGAAACCGATGCCGGCCGCCGCCACGCCCGTGTGACCCAGGCTCTCGGCCGGACACCACATGTGGCGCAAGGGGAGTTTCGCTTGAATGCGACTCAAACAGGCGCCCCATTCACGGGCGAGACGCGACTCACCGTTGAAATTGGTAACGACCCAGCCTGGTAACGTGCCGTCCTCACATTGGTCGGCGCAGTGCGACAACGCCCCCCACAAACCTTCGCCTTGCGTCGCGTCGGCCGAGGTCGGTGGATGCGGCTCTTCGGCCTCGCCCTGCGCTGTCACCACGGCATGAATTTCCGCGCCCCGTGCTTGGGCCCGTGCCAACGCTTCTACGTATACCGCCGTCGCCCCTTCGCCAGGAATAAAGCCGTCCAAGTTGCGCGCCGATTTGATGCGGCCCGCGTCATCGAGGGCGTTGAGTTTGGCCGATTCAAGCAGCGAATCCGCCGCCACCAAAATACAGCCTGGCAACTTTTGTTCGTAGATAAAGTGGCGCACGTGGTGCAAAGCCGCCGCGAAACCTGCTTCGCTGCCAATGAACGATTGGGGGGCGGCATGGAATTGCAACCCGGTTTCTTCGGCAATCACCGCTGTTAAGTGGTGCGGGTTTTCTTCCGGCAAGACCGGCACCACCACCGTGCCGGCTAAGTCGCGGCGGGTGAGGCGTGTGTGCTGCAGTAAATCGTTGATGGCCGCGATCGCCAAGGCGTCCACGCGCTGGGTGCCCCCTTCCGCGTTGACCGTTGGGACGCGACTCCATACCAGCGGTTGCGGTTGGGCGAGTTCTTCGCCGGACGCGCGGCAATAGAAGTCTTCCGTCTCCTGGAAACGCGAGATCCCGGCACAAAAAGACGCAAAACACTGGTTGGCGCTGAGGCCGATCGGCGTAACCAAACCGAGGCCGGTGACGGCGAGGGTGTGCTCGGGTGGGCTTGTGTTGTGATTTGAGTGAGGCATGGTTTGGCTCGTTTTAGCGTGGGCTCACGCGGATTTCTTTCACCTGGTGTAAACGGTTGTGGATGTCGCATTCGCCGCGCCAGATTTGGGTGACCTGTTGTGCGTCGGCGTCGAGCACAACGGTGTCGAGGTGAAGGTCAAGTTGCGTTTCGTGACCGGCGACTTGAACGCGCGCACGTGGTGATTCGCCTGGCAGTTGGAATCGCCAACTGCCGCCTTCCGCGAGAACATTGGCGACCGCTACGGCTTCGTCGCCACGCAAGTGGCCCGCGGCAATCAGGTCGGGATGCGCACTGTTGTGGTAGCGTGGGTCGAAGTCTTCCGGCAACAACGGGGCGCGCTTTGATTGCCAGGCCTCGTCGTAGGTGCCTGCCAGACGCGCACGTGGTGACCAGTCGCGTGCAATCGTGCCGAAACCGGCCGGCGCCGGTCGGTCGCCCACGTGGTGGATCAGCGCGGCCGGGTCTTCCAGGTTGGGCAAGGGCGAACCCAGAATCGGCAGCGTCGAACGTTTGGCGCGAAAGCCTACGCCCACCGGGTTGCGTCGTTCGGCTTCCCAGTGGTCGCGGTTATCGGGGCTTTGATCGCAGCCGCCAAAGGCGCGCTCATACCGAAGCGGCATTTGCCGAAAGGGGATCGGGTCGCTTGGTTTGAAGCCGGTCAGGCCGTCCTCCCAGACGCGGTCCCCAAAAACCGATACCCTTTTGCTAAGCGGCCCAATTTCAAGGTGAACGTCCAGGTGGGCTACCAGCCGTTGGTCTTTGCATTGGGCCGTCCCCAGCAGGACGACATCGGTATTGGGTTTGGCTGGGATCATTTCGGTTTCCCATTGAATGCTTGAGGTGCCGATTTCATCGAAGAAGGTGTCACAGCCACGCAGTGCCGGTTGTTCTTCCAGCGCGGTCAGCCCTTGTTCCGCGTTGACCGCAAAGACCGCCTTAACGATGACCAACAAGCGGTCACGGCCCGCGCCGTCGCCGTATACCAGACGATCACAGGTGAACGGCGTTTCGTTGCGCAATTCCATCACGGTGTGACCTCCTGGTTGAGCGGTCTGCCGGAGAAGGGTTGCTTTGGGTTTTTGCGTGGGGATCCGTGCATGGTGAACCTTCGCTACGGGTTTAGTTCATACCGATCTTGGCACCTTTGATGACAATATCGCCGCTGCCTTTGACCTGAACCTTTTTGCCGTTAATTTCGACATTGCCGTTTTTCTTGAGCACCATCTTGGCCGAACCCACCGTGACCGTCAGCTTGTCGGCGATATCAATGGTGCCTTTTTTGCCGCCGCTGATGCTGATGTCTTTGCCGACCGTCATGTTGACTTTGTCTTTAATATCCAAGCTGTAGTTCTTCTTGCCGCTAATGGAAATGTCTTTATCCACCGTTTCCGTCAGCGTCTTTTTGATTTCGCGGTCGGCCTTGCCTTCAATCACAATCGTTTGGTTTTTGCCGATGGTGAGGTTGTGATCCGTGCCAACCGTGGTTTCCAGCTTTTTCCCGACGGAAATGCGGTAGTTCTCGGTGACTTCCTCGCTATAGTCTTTGGTGACTTTTTCGGTGAGGTTTCCTTTGACCGTGATGATCATGTCTTTGCCGATGGTTTCATTGTGGTTAATGCCGACTTTAATGGTGCGGTTATCGCCGATGTCCTGTGAATCGTTGCGCACCACGAGGGTGTTCATGTCGCGTTCAGCGCGAATGTCCAACAGTTCAGCGCCGTCCTTGTCGTCGAACATGATGTGGTTGTCTTTGATCGTTTTAATAATGTTTTGCCACTTTTCGGCCGGACCCAAGGGGGGCGGGTTGGCGTCGTTGTAAACACGGCCGGTAATCAGCGGTAGGTCGGGATTGCCCTCGATAAAACTGACAATCACTTCGTGACCGATGCGCGGTATCCACTGAATACCGTAATTCGGACCCGCGTAGTTGTTGGAGACGCGCACCCACATCGAAGACCGATCGTTGTTTTTTCCCTCGCGGTCCCAGTGAAACTGCAGTTTGGCGCGGCCCATGGCGTCCAGGTAGACCTTGGCACCGCCCGGCCCGGTGACCGTGGCCGTTTGGGTGCCGTACACGCGTGGCCAGGGGGTTTTGCGTTCCGGCCGGTAGGGGACGTCGCCCGGCATGGCCGTAAAGGTGTTGGTATAGTGGCCTTGTTCGATGGTGATGTTGCAACTTACGATCAGCCACTTGGCATTAAAGGCATCGTTAAAATGGTTTTTGATGGTGACGCGATGGCCCGCTGCAAAAGAACGGTGCGTCGAACTGCCGTGCGCGCGCCGGTTGGCCGCCGCCGAGGCTTCCTTTGCCAAATCGGCATAAGTGTTGCCCTCACCGCTGTCGCGGTAGTTGCGGGTATGGTCGTAGTGCTCTAGGTTGGTGAACAAAGGCACGTTTTTGTCTTCTTTGACAACCTTGAGATCCAGTTGCGAGGTTTCGTAATTGTAGTGCTGTAGGTTGAAGCGACCGGTCCCGATGGTCTGGTGATAGGTGAAATCCATAATCGCTTCTTTTTTGCCTTGTGCCAGCTCGGCTGTCGGTTCCTCGTCGTAGTAACCCTCGGCCGTCGGCGTACAACCGGGGTGGCCGCTCATCTTGCTGCAGAACAGGGTTTTGTTCTCTTTTTGATCGAAGAAAAAGCAAATTCCTTCCTCTTCGAGCAGCCGTGAAATGAAGGCGTAATCGCTTTCCTGATACTGCACACAGTAGTCGCGGATCGACGGCGAACCGCCCAAAGACCACTGGTTCATAATGCCGTGTTCACCCAAAATTTGTTTGGTGATGTCCTGGGCCGACATTTTTTGGTAGACACATGAACGGGTGCGCCGCGTCAGCAGCCACAGTTTGGGGCGAATCTCGACTTCGTAGATGTATTCCTTGTCCGAGCTGGGATCGTGGTGACCGAAGCGCGTTCGTCCCTGACCGAAACTGGTGATGATGCCCGAGAAGAATCGGCTTTCGGTCAGTTGTTCGCCGCACATCAACTCGATTTTGGCCTCGCTGTTTAACATGTTTTTGAAGGCCAAGCCCGGATCCGCGCTGACGATCTTCACGCGCGTGCGGTAAAGCTCGGAAATAGCTTCCTCGACGTGCATTTCAAGAATGGCGATATCACTGCCCGGCGACCGCCAGAGTAGATCGTGTTCGTTGTTTTGCTCTGCGCCCATGGGTATCCCCTTCAAGCGGCATCGCCGCGCGCAATGCGGGCGAGTGAAGTGGAAAGGAAAAACACTTTCCTGTTGTTCGAACGATGGCAAGGCTTAAAAATGGTGTTGTGGACTCTCATTATAGATCGCGGGTAAAGCAGGTCACAAGCCCAATCACTATTTGCGCATGTCGTCGGTTTCGGGTTCTACCTTGTAAGTGACCGGTATCCGCTTGGGGTTGCGTTTCGGGACCTTGCCCGGCGCGACCAGGGTTGTGCCGCCATCGGAACGGCTTCATTGCCGCCCCGTTTTTGTGCGCTTAGGAGAGGCCGTATTTCTTCATTTTGCGGTAGAGGGTCGACGGGTTGATCCCTAACTTTGCCGCTGCTTTGCCCTTGCGGAAGTTCACGCTTTCCAAGGTGCGCAAGATGAATTCTTTTTCGTTGGCGGCCGGTGGCGGCGTGGTGGTGGTTGCCGCCGCGCGCGGCGTTTGGAATTCGCGCGGCAGGTGTTCCATGCCCAGGGTGGGTTCGCGACAGACCGCAAAACAGTATTCCAGCACATTCACCAGTTCGCGAATATTGCCCGGCCAATCGTGGGCCAGTAGTCGGTGCAACACGTCCGAGGAAATGTAGCGGACGGGTGAGCCTTCCCGTTCGCGAAAGAGCTCGATAAAGTAACGAACCAAATGAGGCACATCGAGGATGCGCTCCCGCAACGGCGGCAAGCGGATGGGAATGACCGCCAAGCGGTAGTAGAGATCCTCGCGAAAGAGTTGCTTGCCGACCCATTCCTTGAGGTCCTTGTTGGTTGCTGCGACAATGCGCACATCGACTTCAATGCTGCGGTTTCCACCCACGCGCATTAGCTTGCGTTCCTGTAACACGCGCAACAATTTGCCTTGCAGTGCATAAGGCATTTCACCGATTTCGTCTAAAAACAGCGTGCCGCGATGGGCCTGTTCAAACCAACCGATTTTGGTTTGGTGGGCGCCGGTGAAGCTGCCCTTTTCGTGGCCGAAGAACTCACTTTCGAGCAGTTCCGCCGGAATCGCCGCGCAGTTAACCGGCAGAAAAGTGTGGCGTCGCCGTGGCCCGCGTTCGTGCAATTCGCGGGCGACCAGTTCCTTGCCGGTCCCGGATTCGCCTTGAATCAAAACCGTGGCGTTGGTCGGTGCGACCTTTTCGATGAGGGCAAAAACCTCTTTCATTTTGGCATCGCCGCTGACCATGCTGCCAAAGCGAATCGAGTCGACTTCTTCGCTCCAGGTGGTTTCGCGGCGACGCAAATCGCGAAACAGCAGCATCCAGCCGTTTTGGCGCTGGTCGTGCACAAACGGTGAGATGGTGAGGGCGACGGGAATCGTGTGACCTTGCTCGTCGACGAAGGTCGATTGAATGTTGGCCAGCTTGCTTTGATTGGTCACGCAGCGCCCCAGGGGGCCGGTTTCTTCGCAGAGATGGTCGCCGAGAATCGCGCGTGCTTCGCGACCAATAACGGCTTCGCGGGCACAATCGAGGATCTTGCAGGCCCGGGCCGAGATCATTTTTAGCTTTAACTCGTGGTCGAGAATGACGACACCCTCGGGAATGTTGTCAAAAACCGCGCGCAGCAAATGGGTTTGTTGTTCGGTCGTTTCAATTTGTTTTTCTAGATCGGCGGCATAGTGAACCAGTGCCAAGGCGCGATTGATCTGATTCTTAAGAATGAGCGGATGGCAGGGCTTGCGCAAGAAAGCATGGACGCCCAAACGGTAACAATCCGAAATAACTCGCTGCTCGGTGTTCGCGGTTAACATGATCACCGCGGGTTTGACCGACGCCTTCTGCAGCGCCGTCAGGAACTCGATTCCGTTGTGGCGCGGCATATTGTAATCGAGGACGACCACATCGGGTCGCTCGCGGCGCAGCAGCGACAAGCCTTCAACACCGTCGCCTGCCTGAAAAATCAGTGTCTCTTTTTCCGCCAATTGATTGGCCAGCACCAGCCGCGACACGCGGTCGTCGTCGACCAGCAGGATGCGGGCCGGCCGTTTTTTCAGTATCGCGTCGGGTTGCGGAGGGACTAGGTTGGATTTGCTCACGGATTCAGCTCCGCATGGATTGATGGAACGCCAAACCGAGGCGCGCACCCTTAGGGGTTTTGGTAGGCCAGGGCCGCTAAAACCGTTTCTTCTGTGATCCAGTCGGGGTTGCCACGCCAGATAATAACACCCTCTTTGACGAATGCCGCCGCCGGCACACTGGTCGCTTGGAAGTGTTCGCTGATGCGACCCGGATCTTTTCCAATCGAGAACTCGATTTCGTTTTCGGCAATGAATTGGATCACCGAGGTCATATCGGCCGGTTTGGTGATGCGGGTTAAGCCAATCACATTCAAGCCTTTAACATGGTACTGCGAGAACATTTTTTGAATCAGCGGCATGGCGTCCTGACAATGGGGACACCAACTCTCCCAAAAGACGAGGAGGGTCAAGGGCGACACGTCGAGGTCGGTTTTGCCCTGCAACCAATGAACCCCTTTTAGGTCGCCCGCCTTTTGGCCGACGACGCCCAAATCGCGTTTTAACTTTTGGTAGACCGGTTCTTCGGTCACCGTGGGTTGCGCCGATTCCAACGCCGCCATCCGTTCGCGCGTTTTGGCAATGTCACATTGGGTGTAGTGCTTGCGAATTTCGTCGAAGCCGGTGCGGATGGCGTCGAGTCGGTATTGTTCGGGATCAAAACCCGATTGGGCCATGCTGAGCAGCGCGGTGCGTTGTAGCAGGTTGATCAGAGCAAGTTGGGAGGTGAAGATTGGGCCGGGGGCCGGTGCGACCTGAGCCGCCGGGTCGTTGACACACAAAACAATCAATAACATCAGGGTCACAGTTTTTCTCCGTTGCCGTCTTTGACCCGATTGTGCCGTGCAAGGCCGCGCTCTGTTCCCCCGCGCGGTGGTGCTTGAATCCATCCATCAAAATGGCGCATGGGCGCCGTGGGGACGGCCGGGTCGGTGCTAAATTGGCCGCATTAAACCACATTTACCGCGTTCATGACAGCCGAAGCACCGCCAACCTCAGCCCTTTACAATACTTGCCAGTGAAGTTCGGCTTCCAAGCACAGAGGGGTGCCGGGTTCGACCACCCGGGTGCCTGTGTTCAGCGACTCCGGTGGTTCCGTTTGGGGCTCCACACAAAAGGCGTGCGCCAATTCGTCGTAAACCACCCAGTTATTGACATTGGCTTTCATGCGCAACCGCAAAGCACTCGGCCACTCAATTTCGACCGGTTGTTGCACATCGGTGAAGCAGTCGTCCCAGGGGCCGGGCGTGGGCGTGACCAGATCGCGGGTGATACATTGATCGGCATCGCGCGCGTACATAGAGGCGGCTTGGAAATGCAATTTGGCCGGTAGGCCGCGACTGAGCCGGCGATTAAACCAGGGATGCCAACCGGCGGCGGCCGGGAAACACTGATCGTCACTGTGAATTTCCATACGCAGGTGCAGGTGATCTTCGGCCAAGTGGAAGGCTTGCACGACGCGGCCGGCAAAGGGCCAGTCGGGGCCGAGGTCGGTTTCGAATACGGGGGCCCCGTTTTGGCGCTGCCACGAGCGATTGTAGGTGGTGCCGTGAATGGCGTGGGGCGGCATGGTGATCGGCAGTTGATAGCTTTTTCCGCCGAAGGTGAAGCGCCCGTTGCGAACGCGTCCCGTCCAGGGTGCCATGGGGTAACAGCCCCAGTGAAAGGTGCTGGCGGTGGGGGGAACCAACAGTTCCAAACCCGCAACGCGCAGCGATGCGATACGCGCCCCTTGGTTGGGGTCAATCGCCATGCGTGCGTCACCGCATTCAATGAGATCCATGTTGTCTCCATAGGGTAGAGCTGGAGCAGCGAATCGAGTCGCTTCCTTATGATTTACCAAAGAAACGGGGGCCTGCAAAACAGAATTCCCAAAAGTCGGTAAAGTAACGGCAAAAAGACAGCCCGCCCGCCACAAACTTACACCTGAGTCGCCGTCGCGTACCTGGCGCCAAACAAAATTTAACCCGCGCGTTCGCCCTGATTAGGGCGCAAGGCGGGTGCAGGTCTGTTATGAAGACGGCGTCAACGCCTAATGGTGCCTGTGTGTACCTGGCGTCCAGTCAATAAAGCCGGTTTCACGGCTGCTTTACCCTGTGGCGTCGTCGTTTTTTTAGGTTCTCAAAAGAAAAAGCCGGAACACATCAACTGTTCCGGCTTTTCGTTGGTGGGATCGATGGATACGGCGCTTTAGGCGTCCAGCAAGGAAACCTTACCGGTCGCCACGTCGTACATGGCGCCGACAACTTTGATATCACCGTTGTCTTCCATTTCTTTCAGCAATGGGCTGTCCTGGCGCAGGCGCTCAATCGTCAGTGCCACGTTGGTTTCGGCAACGGACTGCACAAATTCGGGGTTGGCGCTGCTTTTGACGGTGCCTTCGGCGCACGCGGCGCTTACTTTTTGCACGGCAGGCTCAATGTTGGCCAGCATGGCCGTCAGGTTGCCCAGCTCGACGTTGTCACATGCGCCTTTAACGGCACCGCAGCTCGTGTGGCCCAGGATGACAATTGCTTTGGAGCCGGCCACTTTACAGGCAAATTCAAGTGAGCCGAGAATGTCGGTGTTGACAAAATTGCCTGCGACACGAGCGGTGAAAATGTCACCCACACCTTGGTCAAAAACGGTTTCTACGGGAACGCGTGAGTCGATGCAAGCAACAACGGCGGCGAATGGGTACTGACCTTCGGCCGTGAGCGCGATTTGTTTGCTGTAGTCTGGGCCGGCCGTCTGTTGGGTAACAAAACGTTTGTTGCCTTCCAGAAGCGCGTCAACCGCGCTGTCCGGTGTAAAGGATTGCTGAATCGACTGAGTGGTAACTACTTCTGTTAACATGACGTCTCCTTAGGCGGCCTTGGCCGGTTGTTGTGCAAGTTTGATGACTGGAGCATGTTCTCCGTCGTTCTTCAAATGAACATTGATCTTTCTTGAGTCAGCGGACTCTGAAAAATCTTCAATGATCTCGATGACATCCGGCGCGATGACCCGAACGTTGTTGAGGTTGACGATCAAGTTGGTGTCGTCAGGCAATTGCGAAAGAATCCGTTGAACAGCGGGCTTGCTGAGGAAACTCACGTGCTGGGAAAACACAATTTCCACTTTTTCCGAACCGCCTTCGTTGTGCGTGACGGTTTGAACAGAGTAGTTGTAGTTCTTCCACAAGATGTGAATGAAACCCACGACCAAGCCCATGCCGATGCCCATCAGAAGGTCCGTAAACACAATCCCGAGAATCGTGACGATGAACGGAACAAACTGGCCCGCGCCTTGTGACCACTGAGCGCGGAACAAGGTGGGTTTGGCCAACTTGTAACCAACGACCAAGAGGACGGCCGCCAAACTGGCCAAAGGTACCTGGTTGATCAAGGCAGGGATGGTCGCAACACAGATCAACAAAAAGAAACCGTGGAAAATGGCTGACGCCTTGGTTGCCGAACCCGACTGAATGTTGGCGCTGGAACGTACGATGACCTGGGTGACTGGCAGACCGCCGATCAGACCGGCGATGGTATTGCCGACGCCTTGCGCGACCAGTTCGCGGTTGGTCGGGGTGACCCGTTTGAGGGGATCGATTTTGTCGGTGGCTTCAACGCAAAGCAGCGTTTCCAGGCTCGCTACGACCGCGATCGTTGCGGCGGTGATGTAGGTTTGTGAATTGGACAGGTAGCTCCAGTCGGGGGCGGTGAACAACGCAATAAAACCCGAAAAACCCTCGGCTACCGGGATGGCGACCAAATGGTCCGGGCTAACCGCCCACTCGGGTGATGCGCCGAAAAGCATTACCAAAACCGTACCCAGCACGACGGCGACAAGCGGGCCCTGCACAATTTTGGTGAAGGCGAAACGCTTGATCCACTTGGTTTCCCACAGCACCAGGGCGCCGAACGAAAGCAAACCAATAACCGTGGCATTCAAGGTGATGTTGTCAAACACACCGGTCAGGGCGCTGAGGGTCGTTTGTGAGTCGGGCTGGAAAAAACCAAGATCGCCGACCGGGTCGGAGTCATAGCCAAACAAGTGGGGGATCTGCTTAAGGATGATCACGATGCCGATCCCGCTGAGCATGCCTTTGATGACGGAAGAGGGAAAGTAGTAGCCGATAACGCCGGCTTTAAGCAGGCCCATCGCGATTTGAATTAAGCCCGCAATGACGACCGCGACAAGAAAACCTTGGAATGAGCCAAGGGTGGTGATGGCGGTTAAAACAATAACGGCGAGACCCGCGGCGGGGCCGCTAACGCCGATTTGAGATCCGGAAATGGCGCCGACGATGATACCGCCGACGATGCCGCTGATGATGCCGGCGAAAAGCGGAGCGCCACTTGCCAGGGCGATACCCAAGCAGAGTGGTAATGCAACAAGAAAGACGATAAGGCTCGCAGGCAAGTCTTTTTTGAGCATTTCGAGATTGTATTTCATTGTGAGTCATCCAGTACGTTCAAGATTAAGAGGTTGACGATGGTAAAAGGCTTAGTAAGCGCGGATAGGCACTCTAAGCACGCCTTGTGCGGTTTCGCAGAAGGTGTGATGCAGGATCGTGACGTGTCCTAGCTGAAACAAAAATTAGTAACAGAACTGTCAGATAGGGATCCTCGGTGCTTTGGAGTTTAACGCGATCGCCTCGCAGAATGTTGCGGACAATTTTTAGTTCGGCTTGAGTGTGGGAATCGAGTGACTTCAAGGGTAAACGAACGTTGCGCGCATGCAGCGAGTGCTGCGCATTCGGTTTTTTTTTCAAGCACAAACATTGAGTTTGTGCTTGAAAAAAAATATTAGGTAACCCTTACCAGTGCCTCGAGTAATTCGTGAACGGTATGCCCATTTTGAGCCGGATGCCGCAGTGGTTGTGCATCATTCAACACATAGTGATTGCGACGACCCTCCTTGGTGATTTTTATATACTCGGTACCCTCTAAATCATGGACAATACTTTGCACCGCGCGTTCTGTAATGCCGATACCGGCGGCTATTTCGCGCGTGGTCGAGTTGGAGTCCTTCGCGATGCACAAGAGGACTTGTGCGTGATTGGTTAAAAAAGTCCATTTTTTGCTTGACATATCTCATCTCGGTTCGCGAGTGGTGTTTCCTGAATCATGCATTGTGAATCATGATTTACGAAAAATATTTCATGTATCGCGAGTGGTGTCAAGACATAGCGTTGTCAATTTGTAGTCTTTTTTGCGGCGATCACGCCGGCTCTAGCAAAAATCGGCTTTCTCATGGCTGTTTCCGGCCGCACGGCATTTACTCGCTGTTTGTCCCCCTATAACCCGCACCATGGCCCTTATATCCGTCTCGCTCCGGCTGTCGAGAAACCTGGCCCCGATGGGGGAGCTTTGAACGGCCGCGTTTTGCTTGGGCTTGTTTTCGTGGCGTTGTTGGGGATGAGTGTTCGCATTTCACTGAGGACACCGCGTCGTGACTGAGTCGTTTGTGTTCGGCAAGTGAAACGAAACCCGCATTATGTGAAACGAAACCCGCATTAACTGATGTGACTCGGGCGCTACAGTGCACTGCGTTGTGATCTTTTTTGGGGGCGCCCTGCGCTGCGCTGTCGGTTCTTAATTGACGAGTGCGGTTTGCGCTTGTCCAGGATCGGGGATCGGGGTAGCGCCTCGTTGGCTTCGTCCAGTGTCTGCTTGGTGCCTGATTCCGAATAACACCGCAAATGTCGGCGAGCCATGGCGGCCGGTTCTTTGTCCTAGATATCAGCGCCGTCAAAACGATCCAGGGGCGATGTTTTTGGTAGGCCGGAGGAAAACGGCCGTGCCCGATCGGTAAAAAGGAGATGTCGGCGCGTACAAAAAAAGAGCGGCCCGAGATTGTCGGACCGCTGGATAGGAGGGTGTGCTAGCGGAAGAAATGGCGTTCATCGAGCGGGATGGTTGGTGGGTCCCGCTCGGCGGCGTCGCGGAGGGATGGGCTCCCCTCGGGACGGTGCACCCGCCTGCCGTGCTTGCCTTGGTTATTGACCGTCGGCGGGGTTGGAGAACCGCGTGGCAGTCAACCGGCGCAAGGCGTTGTTGCGTCGCACGGTGGTGAGTGGCTTGCGTCGAAAATGACGCCGCGAACCATCTACCAGCCTTTGTCGCGGTATTGAATAGCAATCTCAATGCCGGCTTGGCGTCGCCTTGCGTCACCGTCATGCGTCTCGCTTGTCGACAACTTGTTAAAGTGGCGGTGTCATTCGATTTTTTGGTGACCCGCTGGGCATTTATTGAAGCCTTAAGCCCTGGTGCGGTCGGCCGATCCGGCGCCGTACCCGCATGGTTTTTATGGCAACGTCTTGTCGGCGCACCGTGATGCGACCGCTTTGTATCAAGCTGAGTAGACAGTCGTTTAGCTCGGAGACCAGGCTGTCAGGATGACGCAAAAGCGTGCTGTGGATCACCGAAGTGCGCTTTTTGCCGCTGTGCGACAAGCGCCGCCTGGCGGGAGTGGTGTGAACTTTCGCAGGAAAGCCGTTCTTTTTAAGAGGGTTATCTCTTGGTGTCGGGTCCGGGCGTCAATGTGCGCTGTTTGGATAGATTGAGAAAATAGTGAAAATTTGAACCAGACAGGCGTATAATTTGTCCAATCCTGCTCTTAAACGTCGGCCTCGGTAATGTCCTGCCCTTGCTTGTGATTCTTTTTGTGATGCTTCATCACCATGCAGCGTGTTTGTGGACTCCGCGCCCTTTCCAGAACACACTTGATGTTGGTCGGCGGCTTCGGACGCTTTTACCTGGTCCTTCCGTTGCGAGAGGTAGGCAATGGTTGTTTTTGAGAAGTTTTGGGTTCTTCTCCACCTTGGGAGCACTGTTTTCGTCACGGGATCGGCTCGTGGCCGTTTGGGTTCACGAACGGTTCCGTTTGGGCTTTGTCTGCTGTTGACGAGTTTTTTATTGACGACCCCGCAAAATGACGCGCCGGCGGCTGAGTTGACGGCTAACGAAGGAACGCACGCCGAACCGCCGCCACTACCGCAAAAAGTTGCGACCACGCCGGTTGCACAACGTGCCGAAATTGAACCCTTGCCCGCTTACTTGGTGCGACTCGAGGAGTGGCGTCGTCTGACACCGATCGAAGACGATTTCCATAACTCGGACTTGTTAGGTGAAACGGGGTATTGGTTTGCCGAGATGGGGGCCGCCGACTTGAAGGGTTCCGTGAACCTGGAGGTCGCCGGCAGGCAAACCAACCCCCACCTACGCTTCGACTACGAGGTCGGCGGCGGCGGGTGGCAGTTTGCCTACGCGCAGTTGGCATTTTGGCGGCAAGCGGCGGTGCAGGGGGGCTCGCTCCATTTCCGTATCCGGGCCGATCAGCCGACGGCGATTGCGGTGCGGTTGATAGACACCAAGTCGGCAGGTCACGGTGGTTGGGAGGCGCGGCTCAACGTCGACACTGCTTGGCGGGAGATTGTGTTGCCGCTGGATGAGCACCACTTCACTTGGCATCAAGACGAGTTGCCCAGTGGTTCTTTTGAGCACTGCATCACCCATCTCAAGGGGTTGCAGTGGACGGCGCGCACGGCTCAAAGCAAAGGCTCGCTCTTTCTTGACGACCTTGCCCTAAAGGCGGCGGTGCCCTAACTTATTTTTCTTCATGCAAGCCCATCACCACTTCGCGGACACAGCCTAGGAAGTGCGTCTCGCTGGTGCCCAGGCGTTTTTTGATTTTATCGACGGCGCCGGGGTCGGGATACCACTGCGGGTACTGACTGCGGATGGTCAAAATCCAGTTGGTGGTGTTGTAGTGGTGAACCAGCGGGTAAAAAAGATCGGTTTCCAAACGCTGGATTTCGTCCATGACTTCGGGAAGTGAGCAGGAATAGAGCAGCGGTTGGCAGAACTGCATGAGGTAGTGAGCGACATCAACCATGGTCTGGTAAGGGTCGATCAGAAGCTGCTCGAGCAGCCGGCTCATGGCGTTGTCACCATCGGCATACATTTCGTAGTAGCTGCCCAGGCTTTCTAAGGTTTCCACCACAAAATCACACTCAACGCCTGCCTGAGAAAGTTTGCCGAGCAGGTAGAGATCGGAGGCACTGGCGTAGGCTTCGGCCAACAACGCGCTCTCGGGGTGGCGGCCGCCGCTGAGCTCGTCGACGGCTTGGTGGAGAGCGATGTGAACGACTTGATCGACGAAGATGCCTTCACCGTCGAGGTACTCGTGATATGCATGTGACTGCCACTCGAGGAGGTTGATGATGCGCGCGACGCCCTTGCTGTTGGGGAACGTGGTGAAACGGGTGCGATTGCGCTCGACGATCCCAACGGCGAGGTTAAACAAGGTCAGGTCGATACTTTCGTAAATGTCGCGATCGTAGATATCAATTTGGTCGAGAAATCGTTTGGGCACCATGATGCGGATCCTCTTCGTGGACGGTGTCGCCAGGGGCGTGGGGGTTCGCGGTCGATTCATGTTCGGGGCAGTCGCTATCACCATTATCGGTCGTCGCCGATTTTGATTGAACGGTTCCGAAGTAATTGTTGTGGCTGTGCACAAATTTGAGGGTGAGGTAATAGGAAAGCAGGGCCATCACGGTGGCCATCACCCAGTGTCCCCAAAAGAAGGGCATGAAGAACTTCATGAAAAGGGGGCCGTTGATGTGCCAAAATTCGGGGCTGACTATATTAAAGAAGGTCAGCTCGTGCCATGGGAAGGCGCGAAAGTAATCCATGCTCTCAAGCGACCCATAGAGAATCAGGTCGCCGATGACGATGCCGCCAAGGTGGATGGGGATAAAGGTCCAGGGGTTGTGGACGAGAATGCCGACGATGACGACCATGGCGTTGAGGCGCCACCAGTGATTGAGAATGATGGCAATGACAAATTGCAGACCTGGTAGCGGGCTGAACGCCAGCGCGACACCGACCGCCATCGATAAAGCGGTAACCTTCGGACTTGTATCCGAGAGCAGCAACGCCTCTTTGGCTCGCGTAAAAATTTTCATGTGACCGGCATCCGCCCTCGACGGTGAGAACTGTGACGGTGGCACCATCCGTCAAGTGCGGCAACCACCGAAAGCCGCCTTGGTTCAGGAGGGCGGCGTGGCAACGACGCCTGCGAGCGAGCCGTCGGCAACCGATCCATCATAGCAACTTATGATGAGCCCGGCTAGTCTACCCAGGGCTGCCCGCCCAAAAAGCTTTTGGGTTGTGAGCGGGGTTCAAAAAGTGGGCCGGCTCGCCCTAATGGGTGAAGCGTCTTTAGCATCTCTGATTTATAGATGTTGTGGATTTAAGTATTTGGTTTTGAAGTGTTTATTTGGTGTTTTCGAGTGCTGCTTTTGTAACAAATTGTTGCTGTTTTGTAACAGAATGTTGCGGGCTTGTAACAGTATGTAACCTCGCTATGCGCCTTTGCAATTCTTTCGTCTACTGGTACAGACGCGGCGATTAACCGACACCTACGGCTCGGCCCTCTCGAAGCCCAAGCCCGGCTGACGCAGGTGTCTGGATTCGCGCTTCACCACGCCTCGACGCGATCGTCGCGTGTGCGTCTCCCAATCTTGGTTTCAAACCAGCTCGACTCCCCGGAGGTTCCCATGCGAAACACTTTTTTTTCTTTGATCTCAGTTGCGTTGTTTTGTGCCGGCGCACTGTTTGCCCAACCGCCCCACGCCGGCTTTACCCCTAACGAAGACTTGCACTACATCCGCGAACACATTCACGCCCAAAAAGCAGCCGAATTGGCCGGCGTGCTGGCGCTGACGGACACACAAGTCGCGGATTTGCGCGAGGCCCGCGCCGCCGCCGACCTGATTCGCGCCCAAAACGATCCCTTGATTGACGCCGCGGTGGAATCCTTAAACGTCGCCGCCGCCGAAATTCGCGCCTCGCTGGAAGCGGGCAACGAGCTTTCCGAAGCCCAAGGCGAGCAATTAAAAACCCTCAAACGGGCCGTTCACGAGGCGCACCACACCAAACACAGTGAAATGCGCGACGTGATGGAAAGCCTGCGCGACTTTTTAAGCGACGGCCAGCGTGAAAACCTGCGGTCCTTTATGGAAGCGAACCGTCCCGAGCGTCCTGAAGGTGGCGTTGGCCCCGACGGCGATGCCGGCCCTGAGGGGCGTCGTGGCCGTGGTCCCGGTTTTGGGCGCGGTGGCGAGCGCGGCGGCCACGGCCCACGCGGCCCACGCGGCGGCATTGCCAAAATCTTGCTCAGTGACGCCTTCTTGAATCAATACAACTAGTTCTCGGGTCGTGTGGTGCAGTGGTTCCGCGCTTCTGCATCGCACGCTCAAATCTCCTGCTAACGCACTATCCCTTGTCTCTCTGAACTTTCTCATCCTGAAGTTAGAGATTGGGTCCCTTGCGACGGGGACCCTTTTTTTGTAACAGTTGGTAACAACGCTCGCGGGTCCTGGCGGCGCGCACTTTAATGAAAGGCGGTCACCCTCCTGGGCGACCGGTGTCGGAGTGATCACGATGTCCATGTTCTTGGTTATGAGTTTCTGGTTTGGTTCGTGTGGCTGGTTTCAACCACCGCCGGCACCGAACGACGATCTGGCCCTGATTCAAAAGCATCTTTTTGCCCAGCGTGCCGGTGAACTGGCCGACCTGTTGCAACTTTCACAAGCGCAACTGGCCGAGCTCAAAGCGGCGCGCGCCGCGCTGGATACCCTTGAGGGAGAACACCACGGCGGTATTGTTGCGGCCAAAGAGGCGCTTGACCGCAAAGCTGCTGCGGTTCGGCAAAGTCTGGACAGCGGTGGCGGCTTAGGCGAAGCAGACAAAGAAGCGCTGCGCCGCTTGCGCATGGAACACCACGAGGCGCACCGTGCGCTTCATAAAGCCAAGCGACCCATTATGAGGAGTTTACGAGGCTTACTCGACGAGAAGCAGGCTGCTGTCGCCGACGAATTTATCAACATGCACCAGCAGGACGTCGCACCACCGCCACCACCGCCGGGCATCGGCCCGCCGGAACACGGACGCCATGGTCCCGGTCGGGATCGCGGTGGCCTAGGCCCGCTCGGTCGCCGCCACGGTCATCCGCGACGCCCACACGGGCAAGACATGCGTGCCCGCCATGCGTTGGTTAACCTGTTGCTCAGTGACGCCTTTTTAGCCAAATACCACTAAAGCCGTGATTTGAGGCTGCGGCAGCATTGAAAACGCCTCGCGCACCTGGCTCTTTTTTCAAACAATTTCGCTTCGGATGTTCGACCAACATCGCCAACACGTATCTCGTGCTGCAGTTAATGCGTTGACTTGACGCAACCCGCTTGTCCTTCTGATGATGTAGTTCTTCGGAGGCAGACGACGCCCTCTCGGTGGATGGTAACCGAGGGGGCTTTTTTCAGATGAGCCAATAAAAAAGCCGGCACAAGGCCGGCTTTTGGTCGATCACGGACATCAAGCACGCATTGAGCGTGGCTTAGTTGTGGATCTGGCGTCCGTCAACGGCCATGGCCGCTTCTTTGACGGTTTCGCTTAAGGTTGGGTGCCCGTGGCAAGTGCGCGCGAGGTCCTCGGCACTACCCATGAACTCCATGACGACGGCGGCTTCCTGAATCAGTTCGGAAACGCTGGGGCCGACCATATGGGCGCCCAGGAGGCGGTCGGTTTCCTTACAGGCCAAGAACTTAACAAATCCGTCTTGTTCATCGACGCAGCGTGCACGTGAGTTGGCGCGGAAAAAGAATTTGCCGCTGTTGTACTCAATGCCTGCTTCCTTGAGCTCGTCTTCGGTTTTGCCGACCGAGGCGACTTCGGGCCAGGTATAGACCACGTTGGGAATGATGTCGTAGTTGACATGGCCGGATTTGCCGGCGGCTTGTTCCGCGACGGCAATGCCTTCTTCTTCGGCTTTGTGGGCCAGCATGAGGCCGCCAATGACGTCACCGATGGCGAAAACACCGGGCACCGAGGTGCGCCAGTGATCGTCAACGGGGATGTAGCCGCGTTTGTCGGTCTCAATGCCGATGTTTTCGAGGCCGAGCGCGTCGGTGTAAGGACGGCGACCAACGGCAACGAGTACCTTGTCGGCTTCGAGCACGATTTCACGGTCCTTTTTGTCTTTGGCTTTAACGATCAAACTGCCGTCGTCTGCGCGTTCTACGCCGGTGACGCCGGTGCTGAGGTTAAATTCCATGCCTTGTTTTTTGAGCACTTTGCGCATTTCTTTGCTGACGTCTTTATCCATCGGTGGGAGGACGCGGTCCATGAACTCCACGACGGTGACTTTGGCGCCAAGGCGCAGCCATACGGAACCCATTTCCAGACCAATGACGCCGCCGCCGACAACGACCAAGTGTTTCGGCACGGCTTCGAAGGCCAGTGCTTCGGTGCTGCTGACGATGTCTTTTTTGTCGTGCGGCAGAAAGGGCAGTTCGACGGGTTTACTGCCGGTGGCGATCACAATGGTTTTGCCGGTAATGGTCTGGGTCTCGTCGCCGTTTTTGATGTTAAGCGTATTGGCGGAGGCGAAGCTACCGTGACCTTCGAAGTGCGTGATTTTATTCTTTTTCATCAAGCCGGCGATGCCGCCGGTGAGGTTTTCAACGACCTCATCTTTGCGCGTCATCATTTGAGCCAGGTTGAGTTTCAGGTCGCCAACCTCAATGCCGTGTTTGGCGAATTTGTGCTGGGCCTGGTGAAAGTGTTCGGAAGACTGGAGAAGCGCTTTCGAGGGAATACAGCCGACGTTGAGACAGGTACCGCCGAGTCTGCTGTACCGTTCGATGATGGCGGTTTTCAAACCGAGCTGGGCAGCGCGGATGGCGCAAACGTAGCCACCGGGACCCGACCCGATGACGATGAAATCAAATTCTTGGGACATGGCGATCTCCGTATGTTGGGGTGGGTGGCGGCGCGGCGATAGGAAACAGGGAAGCGGTTGGGGGAAAGCGTCGCACACCAAAAACCGGGAACGCGCATACCGACGTCGGTACGCAGCGGAACCCGGTGATCAAGCCGGACCTGGTGGGGTCCGGCGGGTTGAACAGGTTGCTTTAAACTTCCAGCAGCATGCGCGCGGGATCTTCCAGGGCTTCTTTAACTTTGACCAGGAAGGTAACCGCGCCTTTGCCGTCGACGATGCGGTGGTCATAGCTGAGGGCCAGGTACATCATGGGACGAATCACGATTTCATCGTCAATCACGACCGGACGTTTCTCAATTTTGTGCATGCCGAGGATCCCGCTTTGCGGCGGGTTCAAAATCGGTGTGGACAACAGCGACCCGTAGACACCGCCGTTGGAGATGGTGAAGGTGCCGCCGGCGAGGTCGTCGAGCGAGATTTTGTTGTCGCGTGCTTTGAGGGCGTAATCGTTGATGGCGGCTTCTACACCGGCCATGGTCAGGTCGCCGGCGTTGCGAATCACGGGCACAACCAGGCCTTTTTTGGTGCCGACGGCGACGCCGATATCTTGGTAATCGCGATAAATAATGTTGGTACCGTCGATGGATGCGTTGATCTCAGGTACAAAGCGCAGCGCTTCGACACAGGCTTTCACGAAGAAACTCATAAAGCCGAGACGCACGCCGTGGCGTTTTTCAAAAGCCTCTTTGTATTTGCTGCGCAGCGCCATAACGGCACTCATATCCACTTCATTGAAGGTGGTCAGAATGGCCGACTCGTGTTGTGCCTGAACCAAACGTTCGGCAATACGGCGGCGCATCATGCTCATGGGTTTGACATTCTCACCGCGTGAGCCGTCGCGTTTGACCGGGGTTGGGGCCGCTTTGGGGCTAGGCGGTGCGGCGCTTTTGGCGGGTGCGGGTGCCGGCTTGGGTGCACTGCCGGCGGCGGCCTTAAGTGCGTCGCCTTTTAAAATACGGCCGTCTTTGCCGCTGCCGTCAATCGCGTTGGGATCGAGGTTTTCCTCTGCGACAATGCGACGAACCGCCGGGGAGAGAGGTTTTTCTTCGCCGGCCGCTGGGGCGGGCGCTGCTTCTGGGGCGGCCTGCGCGGGTTTGTCCGCGTCACTTGCGGCACCGGCTGTGTCGATGTAACCGATGACCTGGCCGACGGTGACCACTTCACCGGCTTCGACCAAAATTTCAACGGTACCGGCTTGGTCCGCGTTCAGCTCCATATTGGCTTTGTCGGTTTCCAATTCGAGGATGGCTTCGTCTTTGTCGATACTGTCGCCGTTTTCCTTGAACCACTCACTAATCATTGCTTCGGTAACGGACTCACCTGCTTGAGGAACTTTGATTTCGATTTTCATCCCAACCGTACTCCCATCTGTTCTTTAAGGTTTTGGGTTCATGTGCGAGAAACGCGTTTTCGGTCGCCCTTGAGCCGCGCGTCGGGGCGTGGCGAAAACGGCCGGGTAAGGCGTTTGGACCCTGGATGCTAACATGTTTCAACGCCGCCGGATACCACGAACCCTGTGGCGCGGCGACGCCGGCCGGAGGCGGGCGATCAAAACGCGAAAATGCGTTCCCCCCATGGCACCATGAAAGAAACGCACTGTCGCGGATGAGACCGTTGTTTAGACGCCGGCGACTTCAGCTTGGCGCACCAACGCACTGTTGATGATGGCTTCTTGCTGTTGTCGATGCACACGGCCGGAACCTACCGCCGGACTGGCCGCCGGTTCACGACCAACGTAGTGGACCGGCAGGTCGGCAAACAAACGGCGCAAACGCGGCTCAATGAACTGCCAGGCGCCCATGTTTTGCGGTTCTTCCTGCAGCCAAACAATCTCTTCCAAGTGCTTGTATTGTTCGGCAATCGCAAGTAGGTCCGCCTCTTTGAGCGGGTAAAGCTGTTCGACTCGGGTAATGGCCACATCGTCGCCGTTGCGGCGTTCGCGTTCTTCATGGAGATCGTAGTAGACTTTACCACTACATAACACCAAACGTCTTGCCTGCGGAAGGTTTTTGTTGTCGGGAATGATTTCCTTGAAGCCGTTTTGGGTGAACGCCGTTAATGGCGATACGCACGCTTTGTGGCGCAGTAAACTTTTCGGCGTCATGATGATCAACGGTTTCTGGAAGTCGCGTTTGACCTGGCGGCGCAAGATGTGGAAAAGCTGGGCCGGTTCGGTCAGGTTGGCGACCTGGATGTTGTTGAGGGCGCACATTTGCAGGAAACGCTCCATGCGGGCACTCGAGTGTTCCGGGCCTTGGCCTTCGTAGCCGTGCGGCAGGAACATGACCAAGTCGCTCACACGTTGCCATTTGGTTTCACTGCTGGCGATGAACTGGTCGATGATGATTTGGGCGCCGTTAACGAAATCGCCGAACTGCGCTTCCCAAATCACCAAACACTTGGGTTTGGCCAACGAGTAACCGAACTCGAAACCCACGACGGCCAATTCACTGAGATGGCTGTTGTAGATTTTGAAATCGGCTTGATCGTCGTTGAGCTGGTTGAGCGGCACGTATTCGCGACCACTCTCGCCATCGAACAGACCCGCGTGACGGTGCGAGAAGGTCCCGCGTTTCACGTCTTGACCGGTTAACCTGCAGGGGATGCCTTCGGCCAGCAGGGTTGCATAGGCGAGGTGTTCAGCGTTGCCCCAGTCGAGCCCGTCGTTCTCGTTTATCTGACGCAGGCGTTCGTCGAGCACGCGCTTGACCTTGCGGTTGACTTTGAAATCGTCGGGCAGGGTCGCCAGTTTGACGGCCAGGTCGCGTACCAGGTCCTCAGACACTTCGGTTGCCACCGGGCTGAAGATGTCGGCGTCGGTGATGACACGGTGTTGGTGGTAGTGATCGCCGATGGGCGGCGCCGCTTTGGTGAAACCGCCGCTGCGCGCTTCTTCCAAATCGGCTTGCAGTTTGGCGTTAAATTCAGCTTCCAACTCGCGCGCCACTTTTTCTTCGAGGTCACCGCGTTTCAGCAAGGTCTCGGTGTAGATCTTGCGGGTGGAGGGGTGGCCTTTGATCGAGCGGTACATCACCGGCTGGGTGAACGAGGGCTCGTCACCTTCGTTATGGCCGTGACGGCGATAGCAGACCAAGTCGATGACCACGTCGTGGTGGAATTGTTGGCGAAACTCGGCGGCAATGCGGATGGCGTGAACCAGGGCTTCGGGATCGTCGCCGTTAACGTGGAACACCGGTGCCAGAATTTGGCGGGCGACGTCACTGGCGTAACGGGTCGAGCGCGCATCGCGCGGTTCGGTGGTGAAACCGATTTGGTTGTTGACGATGATGTGAATGGTGCCGCCCGTGCTAAAGCCTTCCAGCTTAAACATGTTGAGCGTTTCACTGACGATGCCCTGACCGGCAAAACTGGCGTCGCCGTGGATGATCACGGGCACAACCTTGCTGCGGTCCTCATCGTTGCGCAGCGATTGGTGGGCGCGTACCTGGCCTTGAACGACCGGGGTCACGGCTTCGAGGTGACTGGGGTTGTCGGCTAAGTTGATGTGGACTTTGTCGCCGCTGCGCGTTTCGAAGTCGCTGACAAACCCCTTGTGGTACTTAACGTCGCCCGCTCCTTGAATGGTGTGGGCCGGGTCGTCTTCAAACTCGGTGAAAATTTCGGCGTAATTTTTACCCATGATGTTGGCCAGTACATTGAGTCGGCCACGGTGTGGCATGCCAATGACCACTTCTTCGGCACCCAGGCTGCTGAGCGATTCCAGCAATTCGGCCAAAGAGGGGATCAAACTTTCGGCGCCTTCCAGCGAGAAGCGTTTCTGCCCGACGTACTTGGTGTGCAGGAAGCGTTCGAACAACTCAGCGGCGTTCAAGCGCTTCAGGATGCTGCGTTTGACCTCGAGGTCTAGTTGCGGTTGGTTCTGGTTCGGTTCAATGCGTTCCTGGAACCACTGCTCGCGCTCGGGGTCGCTGCCGTGGGTGTATTCGATGCCGACGGTGCCGCAATAGGTGGCTTCCAGGGCGGCGATCAGGGTGTCGAGCGCGGTGTGTGACTCGGGCAAAAAGCCCAGCGTCGGCACCGGGCCGGCCTGTTCGTCGGCGGACATGCCGATGGTTTCGAGGGGTTTGAGACCGGGTGCTTTGTAATCGAGACAAAGCGGGTCAATTTTGGCGTAAAGATGGCCCCACTTGCGGTAGGCGCGCAGCAAACGCTGAATTTTAAAGTCGATTGAAGTTGAAGCACCGTCGGCCGAAGCGGTCGCGGGTGCAGCGAAACCACCGGATTGAGCGGCAAAAGCCGCGCCGTCGAAGAAGTAGCGCCAGCTAGGCTCGACGTCTTCCGGGTTTTCGAGATATTGTTGATACATGGATTCCATGTAACTTAAATTGAAGCGGTTGGCGTAAGTCGTGTCCATCCCATGCCTTTCAGAACGTTGCTGTAGAACCTTGGAGGCACTGCTTGGCGTGACGGCGGGTCGTGGTTGAAGAACCGGAGCACGGCGGGCACCAAGGTGAGCGGCCTGGGTGATCGTGCAGCGACGTAGTTGCCGGTGAAGCGGGCAGTGCTGTTCCGTGTAGATAGGTCGCGTCTGATGATCGGATCATCAGATACAACCGAGGACATCCCCCCTGGGAATGCGGCCCTATTCTAGCGGAGGAACCAGCGTTTCGAAATGTTTGATTGACTCCTAGAAAGAGTCGAGAAAACGACCGACGGGCTGATCAGTGGCCCCGGTTTCCCCACGCAAACCAAGGGTCAGGTGCCGGGCACAAATGAGTCCACGACCGTTTATAGGGTGGGAACTTAGCAGATTTATGCGCCGGTGCACTTAACAAATATTACGCACTGCTCGGTTTTTTCATTCCATTTACCATGTTGACGACGCAAGTAACGACGACAATTAGGTTTCCTTGCAAAATGCCTTTGCTTGGCGGCGCGTGGCGGTCTGCCGGCTTTCGTCGCACCGCGCGGCGCTCTGTCGGGAGACTTCGGTTTGGGCGGCACGGGCGGCCAAGGAGCGTGGCCGGCGTCCTGAACAAGCGCGGTGGTGGTGCACGGATTGTTTGGGGCGATTGACCTGTTCGCCGGCGGGCGCCGCGGCGACGGTAATTTTGAGGCGCGGATCGTCACCAGCAAAAGGTTAGGTTTTGCCGTGTCACTGCCGATTGAAAAGGTATCGTCCCACCCTTTTAGGTTTTCTTGCCCCTGCCGATCCCGTTGCTGGCGGGATTGAGCAACCGCCTGAGGAACTCATGAAAAACAACGGCGCTAGGTTGTTCTTATTGTTGGTGTTGTGTCAGGTTTTGTCTTGCCAAAGGCCGCTTGACGAGGCTGCGCCCTCGGTTGAGGTGCCGCTGGTCCTGATTTTGATGGATACCGGTCAAGAAGATGATAAAACCTTCAATTCCCACGTTTTGAAAGGCGCCTCGGCGATGGCTAAGGAAGGCCTAATCAAGCTCGATTACACCAGTTCGGCCAGTGAGCAGGAATACGAGCACCAAATCGAAAGTCTGCTGGCGCGTGAACCGGACCTTCTCATTACGGTTGGCTTTCGGATGGGCCCGCCCACGGCGCGAGCGGCGCGACGCCATCCCAATCGGCGTTTTGCGATTGTGGACGTGGCCTTTCGGCCGGGTTTGGGCTGCCCCGAGGGGGTGGCGGATTGCTACACCGAAGAAGGTGGCTTGGCCAACGTCACCAGCCTCCAGTTTGCCGAGGACCAAGTCGGGTTTTTGGCCGGCGTGCTGGCGGCCTGCATGTCACAAACCGGCATCATTTGCTCGGTGGCGGGCCCGGAAATTTTACCGGTTAAACGTTTTGTCAGCGGTTACCAGGCGGGCGCGTCCTGGGCGCGTCCCGATATTGACGCGCGCAACGTGTTCCTGCCCAGCTTTAACGACCCTGACTTGGGCAAGGTCAAAACCATGGCTTTCCTGAGCGAAGGTGCCGACGTGGTCTTTGGTGTCGGCGGCAATTCGGGAAACGGTGCGCTCGAAGCGGCGGCCGAGGCCGGGGTGGCGGCCATCGGCGTTGACGGCGACCAGTACTACACCTTACCTGTCGCGCAGCCGGTGTTGATGACCAGTGCGTCGAAGGGCATCGACACCGCTGTGCGGCGCCTGTTAATGGATTTGATTAAAGGCAAACTCCAGGGCGGCATTCGCACCGCCGATTTGGCATCGGGTGGGGTGGATTTGGCGCCGTATCACGAATGGGAATCGCGCATTAGCAAGGCGTGTAAGAATAAGGTGGGCCAAGCGCGTCAGGCACTGATCGCGGATCCCTCGCTCACCAAGGCACCTGGCTACGAATGATCCCTGTCTTGAACCCTCGTTGCGCCGACCTTTCTTCTGAACAAGTTTCGGCTTCTCGTCTATGCCGGTTTTTCCTCTAAATAGATAAAGTATCGGCGCCCTTGACCCGATTCGAAAAATAAAACTTTTCGTCTGCTTATCTCTGGGTGCGGGCCGTCATTGCGGTCGTTAATGTACGCCGAGGTTGCCGATCAAGCGAGGTATTCGTGTTTTCCGCGTGTCGCGATCCGCTTCGAAAGCGCTCTGCCGGTGGCCTTCAGTGCCGACCTTCGGGCCGGGTTTGCTCGGGTCCGGCGGGTGGGCCGTTGCGTCGGCCGTCATGAACACGCTTTCGCCGTTTGCAGTCGTTGTCGGTGCCGCGACTTTTGTCGCCGTCCTGATGTTCGGGCTGCCGCTGGTCGCCTTTTTGACCGAACACCAAAGCGCCTATCTGTGGGCGATGGTCGTGGGCGCCGTGCAACTTTTTGGGGTGTTGCTTGCGGTGCTGTTGGCCAAAAAACAGGATGCATCGCAAACTGCGACCTGGTTTTTGGTGGTGGTGCAAACGCTGAGCGCGCTCTTGTTGCCCTTGTTGTTGACCGACATCCTGGTGCTGACGGCGCTGTTTTTACTGATGGTTCCTTTGGCGGTTTGTCTGTCGGCCCGATTACCCGGCATTCCGCTCGCCTTGGTTTTGTCGCTGGCCGCAATGGGGACCGCCTTAGCGGGTGATTTGTACTCGCCTTTGGCACGGGTGGCGCTTTTTGACGCCTTGCCGTTTTCGGCGCCGTGGGTCATGGGTTTGACGGCTTTGGCGCCGTTGGTCTTGGCTGCGGCGGTGGGACGCTTTCGGTTGCGGCGTCACTCGCCCTACTTCACACGCATTAACATTGCTTCCCAGCAGGCGTTGCTAATTACGGGTGTGGCGGCGCCTGCCATTTTGCTAACGACGGCGGTGTTGGCGTGGCGTATCCGCGAAGCCTACGGTCGTCAGGCCGGTGAGGTGAACCGCAACTGGGCCGTGATTTTGGCGGAACGCATTGCCGATGATTTCGAGGATCAACTGCGGAAAGTGCAGACCTTGTCCCAGGACGAAGTGATTTTGACGATGTTGCGCAAACGGGCCGCCGATTACCCCGACGATGGCGCGGCCGCCGCTGCGCAAATTGAAGTTAAAGACCGGCGTTGGCGCGACGCCGGTGCGGGTGACGCCGAGGTGATGTTCATTCGCAGCAATGAAGCGATGATGGCGTTGGCACGCTTTCGGCGCATAGAACACTCCCACAATCACATGATGGTGATGGATCGCTACGGCGCCCTGGTCGCCGCCCAGGGCGCGCGACCGGAACGCTACGACTACGGCGCCACCAATCTGTGGCGGCATGCCTGGAATCGCGGCATTGGTTCGTCTTATTTCGAATGGGTGCACAATGAAAACGACGATGTGATTCTCATGAGCGTGGCGGTGTGGGACCACAATACCAATGAGGCTTTAGGCGTCATTGTCAGCCGCTACCAGTTTCGCCCGATGTTGGATACGATCTTGCAACTTCACCAAGATCGCCCGTTGGCGGTCGTGCTCATTGACGAGGGCGGGCGCCAAATCGCGCGCGAGTCATACAGCGAGCTTGAGGCGGGGCCGGACGAGGACGGATCGTGGTTGGTGACGGCGACGGCAAGCGCTGCCGCCGGGGCGGGTTGGTCGCTGGGCGACGGCCCGGCGGGCGAGCGGTTTGTGATCGGGCACGCACCCTTAAGCACCACCAGTCGCGTTAACCTTGAAGCCATTCAGGGGTTGGGCTGGCGCGTTGTTTTGGTGGAACCACAAGACTCGGCGTTCACCGTGGTGACGCGGTCGACCAAGACGTCACTGTTACTGGCGATGCTCATTTTGGCGGCAAGCGTATGGCTGGCTTCGCTGGCGGGTCGGGTTATGAGCCGCCCGATCGGAAAACTCAAGCAGACCGCCACGGCGATGGTGGCCGGTGACCTCAACCGCTACGCGGACCCGCTTGGCAGCGAGGAAACGGCGACCTTGGCCGAGGCCTTTAACAGCATGACGGCACAACTGCGCCGCGTCATTGAAGATTTGCAGGATTCAAACCGTAACTTGGAAGACAAAGTGCGTGAACGCACGGCGCGGTTGCGACGCACGCAGCGCGGTTTAATTGACGGCGCCCATTCTTCGGGAATGGCTGAAATCGCGACCAGTGTGCTGCACAACATCGGCAATATTCTCAATACGTTAAATGTTTCAGTGGAAACGAGCCGGCACTTGCTGGGTCGTTCCCAAGAGGGGGGATTGACCAAATTGCGGCATTTATCGGCCTTGATGGCGCGGACGCGTCCTGAGGATTTTCTTGAGGGGCGCCAAGATTGGCTCAAGATCCAACAGTATCTGGAAAAACTTCTGCAGCTACTGGACCAAGAGAACAGAAGCCTCTCGGCGGAACTGGATATTGTCCATCAGCAGGCGCGCTTGATCCACAAATCACTGACGGCGCAATCGGCCTATGTGCGTGAGGCGAGCTACAGCGAAACACTGGATATCAACGAAGTGATCAATGACATTTTGCTGGCAGATACGCGTTTGGAGGAACAATTTAAGGTTCACATTCATCGCGAATTTGTGGCTTTGCCGCCGATGCGCGGGGTTCGCTCAAAACTGTCCTACGCTTTTTTGTGTTTGGTTGAAAACGCTTGTGAAGCGATGGCGCATTTGCCGCCGGAGGAGCGGCGTTTACTGATCAAAACCTCATTGCAAAACAAGGAACTCCACGTGTCGGTGCGCGACAATGGGATCGGTATTGCGCCGGATCGTCTGCAATCGATCTTTCAGTACGGGGCAACGACCAAAAGCGACGGCAACGGATTCGGCCTGCACAGTTGCGCCAATGCGATGCGCGAAATGGGCGGACGGGTGTTGGTTCACAGTGACGGTGAAGGTTTTGGGGCGACCTTTACCCTGGCGATCACGGCCGAGTCGGCAGCGGTCGATGCAGCCGAAACGCGTGGCTTGTTGGTGTCGTGAAAATGAGGTGAAGGAAATTAACTCGCGTGGTTACCTGGTGCAGGATAATTAACACTAAATGGCGTAAATAAAAGGTTTTACCCCTTCGCGACGGTGGAGGTGGTATAATCCACCTCCAATTATCTCATTTGAAAAACGACCAACGTCCGACCCCTTCTGGGACGGCATTTCTGACGACATTGATTGCGCTAGGCATCCCGCGGGGGCGCTGGCTTAGTGGAATGTCACCTTGATTGAGGTTGCTTTGAACCGACGCGCGAATCTATTCGACTGCTTGGCACGCATGACCGGCGACAGTACCGACGGTTGGGATGCTTTTCTCTCGACGTTCTACCAGCATTTTGTGGCCAGCGATGCGATGGTGGCTGAAAAGTTCGCAAGCACCGATATGCAGCGTCAGATCCGCATGCTTCAGGTCTCGTTGCAAGCGATGTTATCGGTGGGGATTACGGGGAAGACACCGGTGGGTTTTCAAGAAATCGCCGAGATCCACAACCACGCCAATCACAATATATCCGCGTCACTTTACAACCTGTGGCTGCAGTCCTTTTTGACCTGTGTGGCCCAATTCGATCCCGAAGTTTCTCCAGAGCTGCTGCAGGAATGGGAAGACGTGTTGCGCGTCGGCATTGAGCAAATGTTGGCGCACTACCAACCCGACTAATTTTTGGGTGGGCAATCTCAAAAAATTACAAAAAAAAACCGCAAGCCGGATCGACTTGCGGTTTTTTTAATCTCAGCGGAGACGGTTAGGGTTTAACGAACTTGAGTGTCATGCGGTCACTTTCGCCGATCGCAGTGTACTTATCGCGATCCTTGTCGCCGCCGGCAAGCGTTGGTGGCAAGGACCAAACGCCGTTTTCGTGGTCTTTGGTGTCTTTGGGGTTGGCGTTGATGTCGGAATCGGCCACCAAGATGAAGCCGGCGTGTTCGGCCATTTTGATCAGAAACTGTTCGTTCACGTAACCGGCCGGTGGCTTGGCGGTTGCTTCAACGGCAGGGTCGGCACGGTGCTGAACCACACCCAAGACGCCGCCGGACTTGAGCACTTTGAAGAAGGTCTCAAAGCAGTCGGACGCAATGCCGCCGCGCATCCAACCGTGGGTGTTGCGGAAGGTGACGATCATGTCGACGGTTCCTTCGGGGGCGATGCCGACTTTTTTGGGCGGCGCGAACTCGGTGACGAGCACTTTGTCGTAAACGTCGGGGTTGTCGGCCAATTTTTTGGCGAGTTTTTCGCGGTTCTTAACCACGTATTCGCGTTTGTCGTTTTCGTCGTAGGAAGCGAGGATCAGTTGGCCGTTTTCGCGCAGAAAAGGCGCCAAAACTTCGGTGTACCAAGCGCCGCCGCCGGGCGATACTTCAATGACGGTCATGTCGGGTTTGATCCCGAAAAAGCTCAGCGTTTCAACGGGGTTACGAGTGGCGTTGCGCGCTTTATTTTCGGCTGAGCGGTGGTCACCTTCGGCCGCGGCCTTGAGGGCGGCGGTGGGGTCTTGATCCTGGGAAAATGCCGAGAAACAGCTCCCAACGAGGAGGCCGGCAATACAAATCAAACGAATCATGGGTTTCTCCCTTATCGGTAGGTACAAAAGATAGTGCGGGTGACATCGCGCAACCAACGGGTTCGCGTCAGGGTGACGTTGCGGGCGCGTTGACGGGTCGCGATGGTGGAGCGCGTTGGCGGGCCGCCGTGTGGTTTGGGGCCGAAACGCACCGTCCCCTAAAACAAACAGAGTGTGGCGTGATTTTATTTCACGCCCGCGGAACGCCAAAAGGGCACGCGGCGTTCTTCGCATGGGTATACGCAATCACGGCGGTGTGGTTGCCGAACGATTTCGGCGCTGACCGGCAAGGATGCGGTTTGTTGGGGACACCTGCCTACTCTAGCGCAATCGCTTGACGCGACAAACAGGGGTTCTTCGCGCGAGCGTCAAATATGCGAATCGGCCCGGCCGCGAGCAGCGCGGCGGTGTGGCTTGTCATAGACAGGGTTTGGGTTGGGTGGTTGGGAAGGCGGCGGCCGGCTGAAGGGGGCCGGTTGAAGGGGGCCGGTTGACGTGGGCCGGTTGACGCCGGTCACCCTGTCGTTGACCCGCGCGTTAACCTTCCATTACCGCGACCTCAATCATAGGTGGGGCAGGGTTTGGTGCCGCTTTTCCAAACTTAGCCGGCGAGGACTATCCCGTCGCGCGGGTGGGCGCGGCGGGGATTGTCACAGATTGGCTTTGAATCGATGGGTGGCTGTTAGGGCGCCGCATCACCGCTTACGGCCGTGGCGGTGCCAATCGCCGGCTCGCCCAGGCTGTTAAACACAAACACCACACCGCCCAGTTGATTGCCCGCCGAATGGGCGATGATTTGGACGTCTTCGGCGTTGTTGGGAACCAGGGCCGATGTTAGCACCGCCAAGGGTTGGCGGGGGGCGAGGTTGGCGCCGATTAAGGTGTCGGTGCCTAGCAATTGGCCGGCGCTGTTGTAAATATCAAAGGTGACGTCGATGTTGCGATCACCCAAGTTCACCACGACCGGTGCCGAAATGCTGCCGCCGGCGACCGGCAAGTAACCGAACAACAAACGGTCACCGATGTCGCTGCTTGCGCTGACACCGGTTTGCGGCGGCGTCAGCGCCGTGCCTTGCGAGGGCGAAGCGCCGGAGGCCGTGTCGGCGATGTTGTTGGTGATCCAGCGACTTTCAACCGTGATTTGGTCGGCCTCGACCGTGACCGTAAAGCCAGGACCGCGTGTAAGCTCGGGGAAGAGGTCGCTGGTGGTTTCGGCGAGGAATCCATTGGCAACGATGCTTCGTTCGGCGGTGGTGCTGCTTCCGTCGGCACGGCGTGCCGTCAGACGAACTTGGGTTGCTTTGCTGCCGGTATTGTTGACGACGACGGTGCTTTCAAAGCGATCACCTTTGGAAACCCAGGGCAAAACCAATGTTTTGGCGACGGTGAAATCGCCGCCGGTATCGTCGGCCAAGCCGGCCCACTGTGCCAGCACGGCCGTGTTCATGCGCAGAATCCCGCCGCCCATGGCGGCGTTCAAATTGGCGACCACGTCGGTGTCGCGGTGGTAACCGGGGTATTGGTTGTAGTCGTTCTCAATCACCAGCAAGGCTTGAAAACCGGCATCGAGGTAGGGGATATGGTCTGAGCCAAACGGATTTAAGGAGGAGACCACGACGAGATCGGTATAGGTTTCGGCGGCGGTGCGGTAGGTTTCGATGGACTCGCCGGCGAAACTCGCTGTTTCCAGCAGCACGTCCAGCTCCTCGTCGCCGGTGTAACCGATCATGTCCATGGTCATGACCCCGCGCAATTTGCTTTGGTCGCCGTCGGCAATGAGTTGATCGACGTGGGCGCGGCTGCCGTGCAGGCCTTGCTCTTCACCGGAATAGGCAATGAACATCAAGCTGGTTTTTGGGCCGGCCGCTGCAAAAATGCGGGCCAGTTCGAGTAATGCGGCGGTGCCGCTGCCGTTGTCCTCGGCGCCTGGCGCACTGACGGTCGGTCGCTGCGAGATGCTGTCGTAGTGGGCGCCGATGATGTACCAAACATCGGGTTGCTCGCTGCCGGTGATGGTGGCGATGACATTGTCGAGTGCTGTGCCGTTGAGATTGAAGGATTGGGTGGTGACCGAGACGTTGGGAATGGCGTCAAATTGGCTGACAAGCCAGTCGCGGGCTTCGACCAGGTCGCTGTCGAACGAGTAGCGATTCCACTCGGCCAGGGTCGTTACATCCCCCAGCCAGCGCTGTACGTCGACCTGGTCGACGAGCGCTTGGACACTCTTGGCGGGGGCTTTGTGAGCGCGGCGTGGGCGGTTGGCCGCTTGAAAGGCGATGACCTCGTTTTTGCGGACCGGCAGCACGGTTAACGGATGGCCGTGATCGCCGTGATCGGCGCTAATTTTCGGTGCTTGCGGGGCATGGACGACGGCGATACGACCGGCACGCAACACCTCGTGGCCGTCAAATGGGGAGAGGTGACGGGTGTGGTTGAGCTGGACTAGGTAAAGCTGGTGTGGCGAGTCGGGTTGATGCGCCAACACTCGGGCACGGGCGTCGTCGAGCAAGGCATGGTCACTTGGTAGAACCGCCAACAGTTGTTTCTCCGCTTCCACCCATAATGCGTTGCCTAAATCTTGTTTAAGGGCGGTCAAGGGCGCGGGGCCGACGGCGTCGATGGGAAACACAACGTAACGCCAGTCACCGGCCGCCAGGCCTAATGGGCAGAATGCGAGCAAGAACCAAAAGATGCGTTTCATAAAAAACCTCGTCGATGGAATCGCGGCCGTCACGTTCACTGCCCGCTCGGCCGGAATCGTACCTCTGGAGCAAAAGCCTTGCCGGCGGTGTTTTGTGGACGGGTTACGCCGGCTAGGCGCGTGCTGTCCTTGACTTAAAACGACGCGGGTCCCATACCAGGCATTGGCCGACCTGGGCTAAGTCTAAAAGGCCGGCGTGTACTTGTTAAGAATTCTGTGCGTCTTTTTGTGCGAAAGTCGTGTTTGAAAAGCAAAACGCCGCGCGGCGGGGCGTTGGCAAAAGCCAACCCACACCGGCGGCGTCTTGTCGGAACCGGTTCGCGACGACGCGCGACGCTTTACCGGCGCCGTTGCGTTTACCAGCGCGATTTTAGACCGAGCTGCACCTGGCGCGGTGTGCCGGTACCGGCCTGAACCGTACCGTCAAAGTTAAAGATCAGGTTGGTCACAGCCGGTGCCAACAAGTTCTTCGCATTGGTGAGGTTAAAGACCTCGACCACGCCTTCGAGGGTGACTCCGCTGATCAGGAAGTCGCGGGAGATACGCACGTCGATGGTACGGAACTGGTTGTCCTTGCGGCCGAGGTTGCGTGGTGTGATGCTGCCGTCGGGGTTAATGCGATCTTGCGGCGTGTTGATCACGTCGCCGGCGGCGGTGACCGATTGCGGTTGTGCCGAACGGTAGTTAAAGCGCAGGTTGACGTCGAAGCCGTAAGGCGCCTGCCACAAACCCCAAATCGAAGCGCGGTGGCGCTGATCGCGATCCGAATAGCCCCATTCGGCTTCGAGATCGTTGATCGAGGCGTAGCGGAAGGTGAAGGGATCGCGTTCGTTGTCGTCGTGTGATTTGTCAACAGCATAGGTGTAATGGCCTTGCATCAACAACTTTTCGCTGAACAACTTGTTAAATCCGAGGGTGTAACCTTCGTAGAAGGATTCGCCGCCGGAATCGACCACCGTCAGGTTGCCGATGCCGTTGGATCCGTCGGCGCCGAGTCCGGTCGACCAGGGTGAACCCAAGGCGGGATCGTTGAGGTTGAGAAAACGCGTTTGGTTCTTACCTTTAATGGTCGTGACTTTGACGTATACCGAGGTTTGCGGCATCACTTCGCGTTCGTAGGTGGCGCTGAACTGGAAAGAACGCGGGTTGCGGAAGTTTTTGTCGTACACGGTGACGTCGGGTCGGAACGGATCGCCGACGTCGGCGGCCGGGATCAGGTCGGGATAGGCGGGTGGCGGACCCAACACCGGCGTCAGCGCCGAGCTGCGGAAGATCGATTGACCGCGACTGCCGTTGGTGGAGCGCGTGCCTGCCAGCGCCAAACCCGGAATGCGCGCGTAATACACGCCTGCGCTCACGCGTAACACCGAGGTGCCCAGACCGCTGGGGTCCCAAGTCAAGCCGAAACGCGGTTGCCACATCGCTTCGTCGGAAGGAATGGTGCCGTCGGATGGGAATTCCATGCCGTTGCGGGTTTGCCCAATGAAGTCGCTGTAAAACACTTCGTTCGGCGGCGTGATCGGGTCGGGTTGCATTTGCGCTTCCCACCGCAAACCCATGTTCACGCTTAAGGTTGGCGTAATGTCCCATTTGTCTTGAATGAAAAAGGCCAATTCGGTGGTGTCGATGGTTTGCGTGCCGGCCTCTTCTACCGACAACCCGCCGACGCCCGCCTGCTGCAAGTAAAACAGCACCGGGCCGGTGATTTCGGTTCCTTGGGGGCAGGCGCCGTTGTAGGAAACCGACCCGTCCGAGCACTCGACATAGCCAGGGTTCTCCGCGTAGTTGAGGAACCCGTCGGTGGAACTGAAGATCCAGCGGCCGTTGGCAAAACCGACAAAGGTTTGGAAGGCTTCGGTTACGTTCAGCTCGCCGCCCACTTTAATAAGGTGGTTGCCGCGAATGATTGAGAGGTTGTTGTTAATTTGGATGCGGGTATCGTAGTAGTCGACCGGAATAAAAAACGGCATGCCGAAACGGTAACCCCGTCCGAAGTCAAAAGCGGTGTCGGGTAGCGGCCGATCCGTGCCGGTCATGTTCGGGCCATTGTAATCGCGCGGGCGATCTTCACGGGCGTACTGGAAGCGCAACTCGTTGATCATGCTGTCGTTGATCACCGTGTTGAGCTGACCGCTCAACGACCAACTGTCGGCCACCTCTACCGCATTGGCGCTGCGGCCCCAGCTATCGACGTCAAAGGTTCCGTTGACCTGTTCCGAAGAGGTGTCGGTAAAACGCAAGGTTAACAGGTTATTGAGGTTGACGTTCCAATCCAGTTTGAACAAAAAAGCGTGGGCGTCGTTGGTGCGCGTGATCGGTTCGTTTTCGTTGGGATAACCCAGGTCGCTAAAAAAATCGACAACCCGTTGCTCAATCCGGTTGGGATCCAACTGTTTGGTGGAGTCCGACGACTGTAGGTCGAAAGACACAAAATAAAAGAGCTTGTCTTTAATGAAGGGGCCGCCCAAAGTGAAACCAATCTGCGATTGCTCGAAGGGGAAGGTTTCGGCGCGGGAGCCGTCGGGATTTTCGGCACGTGCGTTAAAGCTGTCCTCGCGGTAGAACAGGTGGGTTGAGCCGCTGATGCGGTTGGTGCCGCTTTTGGTAATGACGTTGACGAAACCCGAGGACGAGCGACCAAATTCCGCCGGGGCACCGTCGCCGACGACCACCACTTCTTGCACCGCGTCTAAGTTAAAAGTGAAGGCGGCGCGTTGACCGCCGCGCTGCTCGCCGAAGAAGGGATTGTTAAAGTCGGCGCCGTCGACCGAAATGTTGTTGTTAATCCCTTTCTGACCATTAATTGAAATGACCGCGCCGTCGGGTCCCTGTGCAATCGTGGCGCCTGGCGTCAACAGCGTGAAATCAAGGAAGTTACGGCCGTTGTTGGGCAAGCCTTGCACTTCTTCTTCGCCCAGGGATACCGAACTCTCGACCCGTTCCGTCTCGACCGCTTGCGCGTAGTCGTCCAATGAAACGGTAATCGATTCCATGATCTCGGCGCGCTGCTCGGCGTCCGCATTTTCTAAGTTGCCCTGTAAGGTGGCCAGCTTTTGATCGGTGATTTCCTTGAGCACCAATTCAACGGATACGGTGCGACCGACCGTGACCTGCAGGCCGTCCTGCTGTGCAAAGAAGAAACCCTCTTTGTTGGCCAAAATGCGGTAGGGTCCCAAGGGCAACAACAAACCGCGAAAACGCCCTTGGCCGTCGCTGCGCACTGTTTTGGTGTAGTTGGTGTTTTTGTTGACCATGTCGATCGTAACTTTGGGCAGGGGCGCCCCGTCTTTGTCGACGATGCGGCCTTCAATGATGCCGGTCGTGGCTTGTGATTGGGCGAGCAGCGGCAGCGCGGCCGCGAAAAGCATCGCCAATATCATCCTGTTAGAAACGTTCATGCTGACCTCATTTCCGAAGCATTGTCCCTAAAGTGTGCGATTCGTGGGGGACACCCTCGCGCCGAGTCGTGGTGCGGCACGGGTTGGCAACTCCGGCATCTTCGATCCGATGCCGTTCCAAAGATCGGGTGGGTGTGCCGCCAAGAATGGCTTGCCTTAGGTTGAAGAGCTGTCGGGACGAGCACCGGTTTGGCTCGGGCGAGGCCGAAATAGCACCGCAATGTCCGTCCCGTTTATCCATCGTGGGTTGTGAAATGACCTTGTGTTGGTGGGGGTGAAGGACGGAGGCGGCGTCGGCGGTTGGGACCGCTTGCTATAGCGAAAGCGGCGGCCGGCGCATGGTAACGAACGCAATCGGTTCTTCCCTGCGGCTGTTTTTCCAAACAACGTGGTGGACGGCAGTGGTCCGCGTGATTGGGGCGATGAAATGGTAGCGGGGAACAATAATCATCATACTTAAAATTAACATTCAAGTCACTGGTAAAAAGGCATTTGTCTCGTAGAAATGCGAATAAGTCGCTGGTCTGGAGGATCTTGGGGTGAAGTTAAATCGTCGTCTCTTTGCCGACTTGCTCACCTTGCGTTCATTTTTGTGTTCTCGATACCTGTCGCTTTATCCCGCTTTGGCAAGGTATGGGCTCCCTCGCAGCGCCCGATCGCGGTTGATCCCGCTGGGTTGTCTGTTAAGTGACGTGGTACAAATGGGCTACCAACTTTTTTCAAAAAATTTTGTCAGATTTGCTTTCCTTTTTTAGGTCGTCGCGTCTAGGGATAGTGAGGAGGCGAACTTGGAGATTCAGGACGAGCATCTTGTGAATGCGGTTCGTTCCGGTTCCGTGGATGCGTTCGATTTATTAATGCGCCGCTACCAGCGCACCGTTCATCAAATCGCCTGTAACGTTAGCGGCGATTATGAGAACGGGCTCGATATCACCCAAACCGTGTTCCTCAAGGCCTATCAGAAGTTGGATAGCTTAGCGGAACCCGCACGGTTCAAGGCATGGCTGATTCGTATGACCTACCACGAAGCCATTGACGGCTTGCGCCGACGCCGCGACAGCGAGTGTTTCGACGAGCAGGTTCACCCTGCCGGCGACGAGGGTTTGGATGGTGAAAGCGCCTTACAGCACAGCTTACATCAGGAACAAGTCCATCGTTTGCTCGGGGTGCTCCATCCCAAACACCGCTTGGCGGTGGTGCTTAAGTACTTTGAAGGTTGTTCCATTCGCGATATCGCCGGCACGCTCGAATGCTCGGAGCCGGTGGTCAAAAATATTCTTTACCGCAGCTTAAAACGAATGGCGGCCAAGGCTTAGCAAGGCCTAACCAGGAGGAAGACCGTGACGCACGACCCAAAAGACAGCCCTTTAGACGCGCTTTTTGAGCCACCCGAAAGTGAACGCGCCCTGTGGCGTGAGGAACAAAGTCCCGAGGCGGTTTTGGCGATCCATCAAAAATTTCTCGAGGCCGAGTTGCCCGACACGGTCCACGAAGAACGGTTCGACACGATGCGTGCCGCGGTTCTGCGCGATATTCACAACAACCCCAAATACGGCGAAACCGGTGTCGTTCCCGCCAAGGTGGTCTTTTACCGCCGCCCCTGGTTTGCTGTTCTGGCCGCCGCCGCATCACTGTTCATCGGCCTGCTGTTGGGTTCGCGCTTGTGGAACCAACCGGCCGTCCCGATTTGGTACAACCCCATGGTTGACAACGGCCAAACCCGTCCCGACGGTTCGCGGAGCGCCGTTAACCAAATGGTGGCCGCGCTCGATCAGCCCGCCGCCGACCTGAGTAGCCTGCCTTACGTTTACGACAACATCGCCATTGCACCCACCAGCGACAATCAGGTTCATCTCTCTTTTGATGTCGCCACGCACGTTTCCATGGTGCGTCCGGCCGACGACCCGCTTGTTCGCGAAATGCTGGTGAATGCGCTGATGGAAGATCACTCGCTCAATAACCGCCTCAGTGCGATTCAGCTTTCGGACCAAGTGATGAGCCCCGAGATCAAAAAGGCCTTGCTGATTGCGATGCGCGACGACAGCGAGTTGTCGGTACGCCTTAAAGCCATGGCTAAATTGGCCGGCCAAATGAAGGATCCCGAAGTGTCTCAGGCCTTTATGGCGGTGCTTAAAGAAGACGAATCGGTGCAAATGCGCCTTGACGCACTCGACTACTTGATGGGTGCTAATCCCGAACAAAGTGAGATCGATGCGCTGGAAAAAACACTGCGCGAACGCGGTGACGCCCCGCTTCTGATGCGGGTCAACCGTTGGGAACGCCACTAAGCGGTGCATGCACCGCGGCGCGGCTTGCGCGCCTCACCGGAGCCGAAGGGTTCCGGTTCGCCCCCGTGCCAAAAGCGACCGACCGGCGGAATGCAAACGTGTCGCGGCCAATAAAAAACAAGTATAACGACGATAAGGAAGGGAATTATGAAACGCATTTTGTTGCTCTGCACCATTGCTCTGGCGCCACTGTTTGGTACCGAAACCAAGGTCGAAACCTTTGACCTCGCCCCCGGCCTCAAGGTCGACGTTCACAACAATTGCGGTGGCTCCATCGATATCGAAGGTTGGGAAAACGACGGTGCCGAGCTGACCATCACTTATAAAGGTGATCGTTCGAGCTGGGAATCCGCCAGTGAGCTCACCAACGACGGTTTGAAAATCGTGCTTAAGTGCAGTGGTGGCTGGGATTCCGGCAGCGCCGAAATTAAGTTGAAAGTGCCGGTGATGGAGGACGTTAAGTTCTACACTTCCGGCGGCGCCATCAAAATGAAGAACCTGGAAGGTCGCTTTAAAGGCAAAACCATGGGCGGCGACGTCACCCTCACCGAGTTGACCGGCGAGGTGCAAATCACCACCATGGGCGGCGACATTCGCGTCGAGCAAGCTGAACTCGACGGTCGTGTCAAAACCATGGGCGGCGACATTCGTTTCAAAGATGTTTTGGGTAAAGTCGACGGTTCCACCATGGGTGGCAATGTCACTTACGACAACGTGCGTACCGGCCTGGAAGGCGCCGGTGAAGGCACCCCTGAAGATGTGGTCAAGGTTTCCACCATGGGCGGCGAAATTCGCGTTGAAGACGCACCGTTGGGTGCCAAGTTGAAAACCATGGGTGGTGCGATTCGTGTTGGCAAGGCCGGCAAGTTCGTTTCCGCCAAAACCATGGGCGGCAACATCGACGTCAAAGAAATCGACGGCTGGGTTGACGTCACCACCATGGGTGGCAACATTAACGTCAAAATGGTCGGTGACCCCGGCGTCGGTCGTCGCGATGTCACCATGAGCTCCATGGGCGGCGAAATCACCCTGTACGTGCCACGTGAGTTGTCCATGAACTTCGATATCAAAATCAAGTACGGCAAGAACAGCACCCGTGATTTCAAAATTATCAGTGACTTTGCGATTGAGACCAAGGAAACCGAAGAGTATCAGTGGTTTGGTGGTAAGAAGCTGAAAACGATTGTCGGTTCCGGCCAGGTTAACGGTGGCAAGAACACCATCAAAATCGAAACCCACAACGGCAACATCCACATTAAAGCCGTCGATTAATCCTTCGCATGCGTGATGGATCAACCCGGTTCGGTGTCGCGGCACCGCACCGGGTTTTTTTCTGTTTGGATGGCGACCGGTGCGGTCTGGCTCACACCGATGACCGCGCGCGCCACCTTTCGGTTGACCGAACTCAGCCGGGCTGTTTTGATGGAGGGGCGCCGATCCCGCTGTGAAGGACAACGCTGATGGTCGAACCCGCCGTAACCGCGCCCGAAAGAATTCGCGTCGTTTTATCCGACGATCATCCGATAGTTCGCGCCGGCATTCGCGATTTCCTGCAACGTGTTCCCGATATTGAGGTGGTCGGCGAGGCGATGGACGGCGATCAGGCCTACGATCTGGTGCAACGCCTGCAGCCCGACGTGCTTTTGTTGGATATGGAAATGCCGGGAACCCACGGTGTCGAAGTGGCCGCGCGCCTACACGCCGAAAAGAGCCCGGTTCGGGTGCTCGCGCTCAGCGCCTATGATTCGATCCACTACATTCAGAGCACCTTAGAAGCCGGCGCCTACGGTTACTTGGTCAAAGAAGAAATGCCGGAAAACATCGTTGCCGCCGTGCGCGGCGTGGCGCGCGGCACCAAAGGCTGGCTCAGCGAACGCGTGGCGGAACGGCGCAAAATTTACTGTGTCGATCAAGGTGCGCCCCTCGACAAGCTTTCCGAACGCGAGCTGGAAATTCTCAAACTGATCGGCCAAGGTTGCGACAACCTGACCATTTCCGAGCTTTTGTGCATTAGTGATCGCACGGTGCGCAACCACGCCTCCAGCATTTACAACAAGCTTGGCTTCCATACGCGCGCCGAGCTGGTGGCCTGGGCTTGGGAGAGCGGTTTGGTCCCCAAGAGCTAAGGCGCGACCTTAGCCGTTGATAAACGCAAGGATTTTAACGAGCACCTGATTGAGGTGGTCGATGTCGCTGTCGCCGATTTCCGCGCGTAGCTCGGCTTCGAGGCCGCGCAAAATCGCCAGGCCTTCAAGCAAACCGTTGCGCCCCTGGTCGGTAAACACCACGCGTTTGGCGCGGCCGTCGTCCGGGTCGGGCTCGCGCTGCAAAACGCCGATTTTTTCGAGATCCACCACCAGTTGGCTCGCCGCCTGTTTGGTGACACCCAGGCGCTGCGCCAATACGGTGAGCCGGGTTCCTTCCAAATCGATGTGGGGCATGAGGTTCATGTGGGCGGCACGCAAAACCGGTGCGTCAGTCTGTTCCGCAACGCGGCGCGTGCCCTCATCGTTGAGCAAGCGCGCACAGCGAAACAAGCGTTCCAAAACATTGTCGGCCTTGGCGTCGTTCAGCGAATGGCGAAAGGTGGGGGGATCGTGACTCATGGGCGCCTCCTGGAAAATAGTAAAGCAAGCTTGACTAAATTTGGCAAGCGCTCTATCTTGAAAAAGAGCCGACGCGCGCTTTATACGGCACCAATCTAAGGCGGCAGGGACCTGTGCTTTAAGCTAAGCTCCTGCCCAATTGAGGTTTATGATGTTGACAAAAATCGCCGATCAAATTTGGGAAGCCCAGGTTGATCTGGAGATGATGGGTTCTTGGATTGTGTTTCCGTGCCGAATGACCATCATTCGTTTGGCCGACGGAGCGCTGATGTTGCATTCGCCGATTGGCATTGATGATGCCTTGGCGCGTGACATCGCCGCGTTGGGTGAGGTGCGTTATTTGGTGGCGCCCAACTGTTTTCACCATTTGTATCTAACCAAAGTGATGGCGCGTTATCCCGAGGCCGAGCTATACACGGCGCCTGGCTTGGCGCAAAAACGCCCCGATCTGGATGTGACCGCCGAAATTCGCCCGGATAAACACTTGCCCTGGGCTGAGGAATTCACCTGGTTCACCTTGGCCGGCGCGCCGAAGATGAACGAAGTCATCATGTTGCACAAGCGCAGCAAAACCCTCATCGTCACCGATCTCATTTTCAATATGTACGAGGTGCGCGGCGTGCTCACGCCTTGGCTGTTGCGTTGTGCCGGCGTGTGGCGCAAGCCGGGTCAAAGCCGTGTATGGCGCATCCTGACAGCCGATCGCGGCAAAGCCAAAAGCTCGCTTAAACCGGTGTTTCAAGAGGATTTTGAACGCATTGTTATGGCCCACGGCGAGGTCATCGACCAGGATGTTAAAGCCGTGTTAAACCGTTCGCTGGCCTGGATGACCGCTTAGGGTTCAGCCAAATCAGGGCGCTCAACCGCGACCCCGAACCCGCGAGACCGCCCTGTACCCGCTACGGGAAGCATGAGATTGCCAGGTTCAGCCGGTATTCCCGGCCACTGCACCTCGCCTCGGGGGCCGGCCTTACGTTTGTGAAAAGCGCCGTCGCAGGACCGCATTCTGGCGGCTCGTCGGCGCGAATTCCTGTTCGAAAACCTGCCAAAGCTCACGGGCGACCGGCCCCATCGGGCGTTCGGCCGGGCGCGCCAGACCCAGTTGAATTGAGGTGCAGCGCAGGTTCTCGATGCTGAGCGGCACCAACACGCCAGTTGCCAACTCGTGTTCTATTAAATGATCGGGTAAGCTGCCCCAGCCCAAGCCCGCCACGATGATTTCCTTCTTGATCGACACATCGCCGACCAACCAACGGCGACCGCCTTCGAGCAAACCGCCCCGTTCAATGCGAGGTTTCACCGAGGCCGAGTCGCGTACCACGACTTGCACGTAATCGCGCAAACTGTCGAGCGTTTTGACCGCTTGGTAGCCCGGTATCGCGACGGGGATCATGGTGACGTTGGTGATCGGCAAGAAGGCGATATCGGGCAGTGCGCCCTCAAGCATGGTTAGTGCAAAATCGGTTTCCCGTCGAATCAGGCGCTCGTAGTTACCGGTCATGACCTCGAAATTGATGTTCAAACGGGTATCGGGATGGCGATCGCCGAACCCTTTTAGGATCGAGAGAATCAATGGAATCGGCGCAATCGAAGTGATGGTAATTTTCAGTTCGCTTTCTTTGCCGCTCGCCAGTTGGCGGCCCAACTCGCCGAGGCTGTCGGCCTGACGCAGCAACAACTGCGCTTTTTGATGGAAGATGGAACCGGCCGGCGTGATTTGAGGTCGATAACCGCTGCGATCAAACACATCAAAACCGAGCGTCTCTTCGAGCTTGCGGATAGCGACACTGACGGCCGGCTGACTGCGATTGAGGGTTTCGGCGGCGGCGCGAAAACTGCCGCACTGGACAATGGTATCGAGCACAAGCATTTGATCAAGGGTCATGGTCGGTCCTTAAGTTGATTAATAAAATTTATCATATTGATGAAAAATGAATACTTTTTTCTAAGCTGTTGAGCGCTTATCTTTGGTCTTGTCAAACACAACAAGCACCGCCGCGGCGGTAGGAGGGACAGCATGAATAACAAAATGAAAACCTACGTAACCTTAGCGACCCAAGTGGGTTTGGGTGTTCTGCTCGGCGTGATGGGCGGCTTGAACTACTTCTTTAAGTTCATGGCGACGCCACAACCAACACCGGAAGCGGGCGCTTTTTTAGGGGCAATGGCCGCCGCCGGTTACTTTTTCCCGTTCGTCAAAATAGTGGAGCTGATTGGCGGGGCCATGCTTTTGACCAACCGCTTCGTGCCGCTCGCGCTGGTCATGTTGGCGCCGATCATTCTCAACATCTTCGCGCTGCACCTGTTTCTGCAGCCCGCGCAACTGCCGTTGTCCGGTTTGATGACCGCGATGTTGGTGTTTTTGGCGGTGATGTACCGCGACAACTTCAAAACGATGTTTGCTTTCAAATCCCAGGTCAGCGGGGCCCGGTAAGCCGGGGAAAGCGTTTTTGGCGGTGCATCGGCACGAGTTGTTGTGCTGTAAAAAGGCTAAGATCTTGCCCGACAACGTTTAAGACGGACGTTGTCGGGAATTTTTGATTTTTGGGAAAAAGCGCGCTTGTTTTCCTCATGAAAAAATCAAATACGGGAAAACGCGTTGGGTTGGCGTCGTGTCGAAAGCACTAAGGGACGGGGAATCAAGCGCTTGTGACTTATGGTTAAAGCGTGAAAAGGTACAAAAATACTTTTCCGCTTAACTTAAAAACGTCTTGTGGGTATTTTTGTGTTGACAGCTTTCCGCGCCATTGCGCATAATGAGGCCACCTCGAGGGAGTTTCCGGTGCCCATGAAATATAAACACAATTCGAAGAAAGCCCACAAAATCCACGTCGACATCCCCAACGATTTACACCTTAAACTACGCATCAAAAGCGCGCTCGAAGACACCACGATGTCCAATTACCTCATTAACTTATTGGACCAGGATCTTCGCGAATTCAAAATCCCCGAGGACTGGCTCCGTTAACACCGGAATGGCCGTTACCCGTTATCGTTCAGTTGTTTATGGTCTAAATATGACCTATCGAGATCTACTATCTCCCCCCATTGTGAACTTACATTCTAAGCTTATACAGAACATATAATCTTTCATCTCACTTACCGAGATGCCGCCCCGCGCTCCTTAAGAACGCGGGGCTTTTCTTTTTTGGGCGCTGGGTTTCTCGCGGCTTATTTTTGACCCGCTCGGTAAACCACCCGGCCACGCAGGAGCGTGAGCTGAACTTTTTCACGCCGCAGTGCTTGTGGCGGCAGCCCGCGTAAATCGCGCTGGAACAGCACCAGGTCGGCCGATTTGCCCAGCGTAATTGATCCGGTGATATCGGCTAGGCCCAGCGCCCTGGCCGCATTAATGGTGCTTGCGTCGAGTGCCTCGGCCAGGGTTAGAGAACCCTCGGCCACCGTGTGAGAGATGGCTGCCAGGGGATTGATTGGGTTCACCGTCCAATCGCTGCTCAGGACCACGTTGGCGCCGGCGGCCTTTAGCTGCTTGACCGGTGTAAACAGGACTTGCGCCGCGCGTTCGGCGCCGATGATCTGGTCCAGCCCGGCGGCGCGCGCTTTGGCCGTCATTGAGGTTTGTGTTATTTGCAAATCGGCGTCGACGTCCAGCTCGGCGAACCGGGTGATATCGGCGCGATCAACGACGACCAGGTGGGTCAGGTTGTAGCGGGCCTGCGAGCCGGCCGCGCGCTGCGCCGCAACCGCGTCCAAACTGTCGCGCACGCCGAGGTCGCCGATGGCGTGAATATGGGCGCCATAGCCGAGTTGGTCGAGTTCTGCGAGCCAAGACATCATCGTGGCGCGATTGAGGTAATTCAAACCGTGCGAGTGAGCGGCAAAAATCGGGGTGGGGTAGGGCTTGATCATGCGGGCGGTCGTGTATTCGGGAATGCCGTCGCTGTACATTTTCACCTGATTGACAATCAGCAAGCGGGTCCGGTCGTTTTGATAGTTTTGACGCAAAAAACGGCGTTGTGCCGCGACCGCCACGTTTGGATAGATCCAGGGGCGCAGCGAGACGCGTGCCGTTAGTTCGCCCGTCCTTTCCACCTTGCGCCAGGCTTCCATCATGCCGCGCCGCCAGTAGGTGCGGCCGTCACCAATCGTGGTAATGCCGTGGCGAGCGGCTTCTTTTAAGCCGTGACGAATCCCGTCAAGGGCGCGCTGGTCGCGATCCGGCAGTTGGTTAACCGCCGTTTCCATGACCAAATCGCCCGCGTTATCGACCAAAATGCCGTTGGGCGTGCCGGTCTCGTCGTGCATGATCACGCCGCCGATGGGTTGCGCGTTCGGTACCTCGGCTTTTGCCAGCGCCGCGCTGTTCACGAACATGGCGTGTGAGGTGTAGTCCATGATGATGACGGGATGGTCGGGGAACAGGCGGTCAAGCAAGGCTCGTGGATTGGGGCCATGGCTCATCGCTTCGAGCTCGTGTTCGAGGGCGGCGCCGTAACCAATGATCCACTGGCCGGGCGCGGTTTCAGCGCGGCACTCGGCGAGCAACTCACTTTGCAAGGCCAAGGGTCGGTCGCGCTCGGGAAAACAGTCGACCTCACCGCCTTCACCAACATGATTATGGTTATCCACGAATCCTGGCAGCAACAGGCCGCCCTGAAGGTCGATGACCGTTGTGTCGGGGCCGATCCATGTGCCGATGGCTTGATTTGAACCAATAAATGCAATGATTCCGTTGCGTATTGCCAGTGCTTCTTGGGGCGTTTCGGAGAAAACCAATCCGTTGCGCAAGACAAGGTCGGCCGGGGCGGGGGTTTGAGGCACCGTTTCAGCGCCAAACACCATCGCAAACCAGGTCACCAGCACCCAAACAGGTCGTTTCAAAACAATCCTCCCCTTGGCAACAGGAAATAAGTGTTGCTCGTCAGTTTAGCAAAGCCCGCTGTGGGCGGTGGCGGCGTAGCTGCGCAAGTGAGTGCTGATCCAAAAGAAGGGGGCTTCGCGTTGGAAGCCCCCCATGGTTTTACTTAATTAACGTCGTCTAATCTTCGGGTTTGGGTGCTGGTTTCTCGAGGACTTCGGCTGAAGCTTCCCCGATGGCCGCGACCGTGTCGCACTTTTTCCAGGGCTTGCCCTCATCGCCTTTTTGGCAGCAAGACGGCAGTTTGTTCAAGGGATTGGTGCGCCGTTTTTCCAAGTTCACGCCGGCCGCATTGATTTTGTGGGGCCAACGCCAGGTCGCGTTTTTGTCATCAATGTCCACCTCAAACGGGAACACAATTCCCAGGAAGGCCAACGCCATTTCGTCGGTGGTCGCATCGCCCCAGCGCACTGGAAGCGGCGGCGAGTTGGGGTTAAACGGGTTCTCGCTGCTGTTGTCAAAGATGCAGCTCAGTTTGATCGTCGATCCGCCCGGCACTTGAATGGGTTTCTCGTAGTTGTAGAATTTTTGCCAGTTGAAGTCCCACTTGGGCACGTTAACCAAACACTGCTCGCCACCGGACTTGTCGGTGGCCGTTACCGAAATCGATTGCCCGAGCAAGTGCATGTGGGGCATGACCAGGTGCATTTCGATGGGCACGTAATCGGGTAAGGTGATCGATTCAGTGACTTTGTAGTTTTTGGCACCGGCGGGAATGACGAAATCTTCGTTGACCAGCGGCAGGATGAACAGTTCTTTTTCGTGGGCCTCATCGGACAGGTACAAACCGAATTGGGTCTGGTCAAAGCCGGCGCTGCCGTTGTAGTGATAGTGAACCTGCATGACAATCGTGGTGTTGGGTTCGATTTTCATGCCGATGTTTTCGCCAAAGAAGGAGGGATCACCGCCGGGCGCCCAGCCACCCAGCAGACGGACTTCTTCGGTTTCGGGCCCGCCGAAGCAGGTGTACCCGGGGCCGGGTTCACTGACGTCGAGTGCTTCACCTTCCGAGGTGGTTACAGCGTATAACAGCACGTGGTGAACGAACTCCAAACTGCCAGGCAAGATTTCAAGGCCTTCTAAGTAAAGCGTTTCACTGTTGTTTAAGGGAATGGGGAAGCAGCGGTAATCGTCGGGGCCGGGTTTGAATTCGTAGGCTTCGGGGTAGGCAAAGGTTTGCGTGGGGGTGCCGCCGCGCCAGCCGTTATCGGCCGGTTGGGTGAAGGCGGGTGCGCGTTCGGCCTGACCACGGTCAAGCGGGCCGGCGAGCCAGTTCAACAGCATCGCTTTTTCCGCCGGATCCAAGGCTTGGCTGTTTTTCATGTCGGCGCAATCGGCGGCGGCTTTCCACGGCGGCATGGTGCCGTCGCTGACTGCATACTGCATCAACTCGGGATAGACCGTGGCTTCAGCGTAGTTGGTCAGCGGAAAGGGGCCGATGCCGCCGCTGTAGTGGCAAGGGGTGCACTTGCGTTGCAGAATGCGGCCGATTTGGTTGCTGTAGGTCAACTTGGCGGGGGTGGGCAAGTCGCGTTGCAGGGCCAGTTCGGTTAGAACTGAAACGCCGCTGCTCGCAAAAGTGCCGCGCAGGCCCATGGCGAAAAGGTCGGCTTCGGCGCGGATGTCCACGTAGCCGGCGGCACCGACCCCCTCACTAAACAGCGTGGCGGGCAAGCCGAGCCACTTGGCCTTGGGTGCCAACGTCAACTGCAGCGTCTCTTCGGTATTGCCTTGCAAATCATAGGCGACCAGCGTGAAAGCGGTTTCTGTTTCGTTGGGGTTGACCACCACCAAACCGTCGAAGGCGCCCGCTTTGCCGGCGGGAATGTAACGTGCGGCACGGGTGGTTAGCGTTTGCGCGGCGACCGTAGCGGGGAGCACGCTGTTTTGGGTGGCTTCGTAGGCGGCTGCAACGGCGAGCAAAGGGTGTTCCTGTACCTGCACGTGGGAAACAGCTAAGTTGTTCCATTCTAGTGTGTTGCGGTCAAGAGTCAGGCGCTCTCCTGGCTGCACGGTGACTTGCCGAACGGCGCTGGGGAGGGCGTTTCCGGCTTGGTCGTATGGGGTTAGACTGACTTGAATTGAGTTTTCGTAATCGCTGCTTACAAAGTGCAGCGTGGTCGCAAAACCGCCGTCGGTGGCGGTGTAGTGGGTGACCCATGGCTCGGTGGCGAAGCATAAACCACAGAGCAGGACCACAAACCATGGCAATTTCATCGAGAGACTCCCTGAAATCGGCGGGCGCCGGCCCGCGCGGGTCGTAGTTGATTTGGTTTTATAGATCGAACATTAATGAGAAACCGGCGGTAATGCGAGGCCTCGACGCCAAAAGGTGAGCAATACACCGGCGAGGCCGATCGGACGGTGTGGCGTGGTGCCGCGCCGTCGGCATGGAAACAGGCGAAAAATAACCTATGCCCGTAAGTCGCCTTGACCGGCGGTAATCCTTCGAACCGTCGTCACTTTTTTGTGAAATTTTCTAACGCGCCTTTGTAAGTGCGGCCGACTGGGAGTTGTAAGTCATCTAAATGCAGGCTTGAAGCGCTGACGGCACGCACGGCTGCGACCGCCACAATATAGGAGCGGTGGATGCGCACGAACTGCTGTTCGGGCAAGCGTTCGGCCATCGTTGAGATTTTTTCCAGGGTGATTAGCCGCCGATCCTTGAGGTGAACCACGCAGTAGTTGCGGCAGGCTTCAATGTAACGAATCTCGCTCAGCGGCACCTGATGATGGGCGCGGTCGTCCTTCACCACCAACACGGCGGGCGCCGCGCTTTCGCGTTCTTCCTCGGGCGCGAGCCGCGCACGCGCTTTTTCGACGGCTTTGAGGAAACGCGCCAGGCTGAAGGGTTTGAGCAAGTAATCGCAGACGTCGAAGTCGTAGCTTTCCAGCGCGTATTCACGATGGGCCGAGATGACGACCACCTGAGGTGTTTGTTGCAAGGTGCGCAGCAGCTCAAAACCGGCGAGTTTGGGCATTTGGATGTCCAAAAACAACAGATCGACCGGGCTTTGCGCCAAACGGCTGAGGGCCTGCACGCCGTCGTAACAGTTGCCGGCAAGCTCCATATAGTCGAGGTCGCGACAATAGGCGGCAATAATTTGGTGGGTGATGGGTTCGTCGTCGACCACGAGATACTTCATAAAGTCCTCAAACGCAGGGTGGCGTGGAATGTATCGCCGTCACGCTTTATGTGCAGCGCGTCGCGCCGGCCGTAAAGCAGGTTCAGCCGTCGTTCCAGGTTGGCGAGGCCAATGCCGGCGCGGCCTTGATCGGCGGTGGGGTCGTAGTTGTTGACGACCTTGATCACGATTTCGCGCGTGTCGGCCTGGACCTGCATGCGAATCCAGGCGGTCGCACCGAGACGGGCGACGCCGTGTTTGAAGGCGTTTTCCAATAAAACGACCGTCATGAGCGGCGGCAGACGGACCTGGTCGTCATCGACCTCGGCTGAAAAGGTTAACTGCAGTTGGTCGCCAAAGCGCATTTGGTTGAGTTCAATGTAGTGGCGCAGGTAATCGAGCTCGTCGCACAGCGGCACCTGGTCTTTGCGGCCTTCGTAAATGGTGAAACGCATCATGTCGGAGAGCTTGAGGATCATGGCCGGTGCCTGCTCGGATTGGGCCAAGCTCAGCCCGTAGAGGTGGTTGAGCGTGTTGAAAAAGAAGTGTGGGTTGATCTGGTTTTTGAGCATTTGCACCTCGGCGCGCAAGGAGGCTTCGCGCAGGCTTTGCAGCTTGTCCTTTTGGCCGCTGCGCTGCGCGATCAGCACGCCGACCGGGACCATTAACGCTAGAGTGAGGTACACAATGAGCAAGTCGCGCGCGCCGTGGCTGTGTAGGGTTAAAGCGCCGGCGAGGTATAGCGCCGGCGCGCCGACAATCCATCCGGCTGTTTTCCAGGGAATACGCGCCACCCAGGCCTCCTTTACGCGGTTTCGCGACTAAGTCTCCCACGGAGCGCGCCCGTGCTCAAGCTGTGGCTGGACGAACGACGGGAATCTGGGACGAACGACCGCTTTAGCGGGGTTTTGCCGGGATCGACGCTGGACGAACGGGCCATTTGACGTTGGCGGCGACGTTCGTCCGCGTTGTGTGGTCGTTGGTCCAAAGGTGCCGGCCATGCGCGCCGCCACGCATTAAAGTTGAGACTGACACCACGTGGCCGCGTGACTTTTTAACTCGGGAGACAGTATGTTATCCATCACGAACCTTTGCAAAACCTATCCCAACGGCGTGCGCGCCTTGGACGGGGTGACCCTTGACATCGGTACCGGTATTTTCGGGTTGTTGGGTCCCAACGGTGCAGGCAAGTCCAGTCTCATGCGCACCATTGCCGCCCTGCAGGAACCCGACCAAGGCACCATTCTTTGGGAAGGTGCCGACATCGTGCGTTACCCCCATTTGGTGCGCGAAATTTTGGGATATCTGCCCCAGGATTTTGGTGTCTACCCGCGCATTTCGGCGGAAGCGCTGTTGGACCATTTAGCTGTGCTCAAAGGTGTGCGCGACAAGAAAGCACGCCGTCGCCAAATTGATGCCTTATTGGAGCGAACCAATTTAACCCAGCATCGCCGCCATGCTGTCGCCCAGTTCTCCGGTGGGATGCGCCAGCGCTTCGGCATTGCCCAGGCCTTGCTCGGCGAGCCGCGTTTGATGATTGTCGACGAGCCCACCGCCGGCCTCGATCCCGAGGAACGCAACCGCTTTCACAACCTGCTCGGCGAAATCGCCGCCGATATCACCATTCTACTGTCGACCCATATTGTTGAGGACGTGCAAAACCTGTGCGGCAAGGCGGCGGTATTAGCCGGTGGCCGTATTTTGACCGAGGGCCGCCCCGACCATTTGGTGGCGCAACTCAAAGGCCGGGTTTGGCGCCGAACCGTTGAGTCTGGCTCGCTGGCCACTTGGCGCGAACGGGTGACCGTGTTGAGTGATCGATTGGAGGCCGGCCGCCGTACCATACGTGTCCTGGCTGATAGCTCGCCAGGTGCCGGTTTTGAGGGCTGTGACGCCGCGCTAGAGGACGCCTACTTTGCCGCGTTGCAAACACAGGGGACGGAGGTGGGTGCATGTTCCTAGATCTCGTGCGTTTTGAACTGAGCTACCAAATGCGCCAGACCTTGGTGCAGGTGGCGACACTGGCTTTTTTTGTGCTCGGCTTCTTTCTCGGCTTCTCCCTTTACGGCGGTCCCGATGTCTACGCTAACGCGCCTTTTTCGATTGCTTACGGCATGGTGCTTTTATCGCTGAGTTCCTTTTTCGGCCTGGCGTTGTTTACCGCCAATACCGTGCTCCGCGATCGCACCTTTGGCATGGAGCCGCTGATTCACACCACCTCGGTTGGTTTCTTTCCCTTTTTGGCCGGACGTTTGGTCGGTCTGGTCACGATCGTCGCGCTGGTTTCCGCCCTGGCCGTGGTCGGCATGGCTCTGGGTAGCTTGTTGCCACCGATGGGCGGGCGTGAGTTGGGGCCGTTTCGACCCGCCGCCTACCTGATCGGCTATGTCGCGATTGCCTTGCCTAATATTCTCATCGGTCTCAGCTTGTTGTTTTGTATTGCCGCATTGTCACGCGGGCAGATTGCTGTTTATGTCGGCGGCATCGGTCTTTTTATGGCCTATGTCTTCGCCGGTGTGATGACCAATTCACCGATTATGGCCCAATCCAAACCGCTTTCCGCCGACGAAACCAGTTGGGCCGCTTTGCTCGATCCCTTCGCCGTGTTTCCCTTATTTGACCAGGTTCGTTTTTGGGATTTGACCGCCAAAAACACCCAACTGATTGTGTTGGAAGGTGACCTGTTGGCCAACCGCTTGCTGTGGATGACTTTGGCACTGATGCTCTGCTGTTTGGCCTTTCGTTTTTTTCGTTTTCGCGAAGGGGCGCTTGCCGGCACGTCGGCCCGCGTCGTCACAGCCCCAAGTGCAGCGGTTAAAGCGGACGGTTTCGGTCCGGTCGCCCCGGTTAAACCGGACTTCGGTCGCGGCTTCGCTTGGCAAGCGCTGCGTTCCAAGGTGGGGCTCGAAATGCGCTTAATGCTGCGCGGCGTGCCCTTGGTTGTGCTGTCGCTGCTGTGCCTGTTTATGTTCGCCATGGTGCTCAGTGAAGAAATGGGACGGGGTGACATGGGCGTGCCGTTCCAGGCCCGTGCCGCGTTAATTGTGGCCGAGTTGCAGGAACCGTTTCGTTTCATCGGTCCGCTGGTGTTGGTTTTCTTTGTGTGTGAATGGTGTTGGTTGGCGCGCGAGCACCGCATCGACGCCGTCATCGACAGCACCGCCGTGCCCGCCGTCGTGTTGTGGGCCGCTCGGTGGCTGGGCGCCGCCTGCTTGATTTCCTATCTTGTGACACTTGCCGTGGTGGTGGGTCTGGGTTACCAGCTCGTGCGCGGTGCCGGCCTGGGTGATGCCTTGGTTTACCTGCGCCTCTACAGCCTGGTCGGTTTTCCCCTGTGGTTTTTTGCCGGCTGGGTGATTGCCCTGCAAAATTTTGTCTCCAACAAATACCTCGGCATGTTGGCCGGTGGTGGTTTGTTGCTCGTCGGTCGCGGTTTGCGCCAATTGTTGGCGATTCACAACCCGGCCCTCGATGTGCTCTTCTTTCCCAATATCTTTTATTCCGAGATGAGTGGCGGTGGATACGCCTTGACGGCCGATGTTTGGCTGATGGCGCTGCACCTCGGCGCGGCCTGTTTGGTGGCTGTCCCGACCTTGCTTTACCTCCGACGCGGCGCCAAGCGCAAGGCCTTCGGTGCCAACCGTGCGGCGGCTTGGTTGGGCGCGACCGGAGCAATTTTGACGCTGACCGCCCTGCTGATGGTGTTCTACCAAACGCAAATTGAGGCGCCTTTCCCTGGGCCGGCGGAAAGAGAACAGTGGGCCGCCGATTACGAACGCAACTACCGTCACTTGGCGACTGTGCCACAGCCGGCCTATCGGCGCGGCAAAGTCACTGTCGACTTGTACCCCGAACGTCGTGCCGGAATTGTGAAAGGCGAATATTCATTTGTGAACCCCGGTTCTGAACCGTTGCGCGAGATCACGCTCAGCGCGATTCCCTTCTGCGGCACGGTGCCGCAAGTTCAAGTAGAACGGGCTGTGCGCAAAACCTACGACGCCCGATTCGGCGTGCAGACCTTCGTTTTGGATGAACCCCTGGCGCCAGGTGCTGAAGGGTTCCTGAACTTCACCATGAAACTGCAGTTCTCCGGCTATGGCCCAGTCGACGGTGAGTTTTATATCTTGCCAGGCGCAAGCTATTTGGAATTGAGTAAGTATCTTCCCAACTTCGGCTATGCCGCTCAGGTTGCCTTGGGAGGCAATGCGGCGCGGCGGCGTCAGGGTTTGCCGCCCAAAGAAGCATGGCCGGAACGGGCCACCGAATCGGCGCGGCCCTGGTTTGCCATGGAACTGATTGCTTCGGTTCCCGACGATCAACGCGTGCTTTCGCTGGGCCGCTTGGCGCGCGAGTGGGAAGCCGACGGTCGGCGTTACAGCCACTTTGTACAAGATCAAATCAGCGACCATTGGTTTGCTTTGGCAGCCGGTCACTATGCCCATCAAGCAAGCGAGGTCGACGGCGTGGCCGTGTCGGTTTGGTACCACCCCGACCACGAGGCCAATGTGGCGACCATGGCCGCCGCCACACGCGATGCTTTGACATACTACCGCGAGCGCTGGGGTGATTATCCGTACGACCAGTTGCGCATTGTCGAGATTCCCGGTTTCTCCAGGCGTTTCGGCGCCACATCCTACGCCACCACCATTTTTGCGGTGGAGTCGCGCTTGTTCGTTCTGGACCAACGCGATCCCGAACAATTCGACATGGTGTACCGCACGATTAGCCACGAGGTCGGCCACCAATGGTGGGGGGGGTTGTTGGATCCGGCGCCGGCGGCGGGCGCGCGGCTGTTGACTGAAGGTTTGTGCGAGTATGCCGAAGCGGCGGTATTTGCACAAAAATACCCCTGGTCGCAACAACAGCGTTTGCTCGACGAAAGTACGGCGCGTTATTTCTACATGCGTGGCTACGATGCGAAAGCTGAGCCGTCGCTGGCACGCATGGGCGCTCAAATCCATTTGGCGTATTTCAAGGGCGCGCATGCCATGCACCTGTTGGCCGAATTACTTGGTCGCGACCAAGTCGATCAACGGCTGGCCGCTTTCTTCGCTCAGTATCGGTTTCCGGCACAACCCCATGCCGACGATCTATTGGCGGTGTTGCTCGACGGTCTTGAGGATCCGGTGCGGCGTCGTTTGGAAGAAGTCTTCAGTGAGGTGGTGACCTACGACTTGCAGTTGCCGCGGGCTGAGCGCGAAGCGGGCACGTCACAGGTGCGCGTCTCTTTGCAAACGGTTGTGTCACGCGCCGGTGAAGTCGACCCGCTCACGCCGCTGACCCTCGAGTGGCGGGCGCTGGATGCCGACGGCAAACCGTTGGGGGCCGTGCAACAAGCGGTGGTAAAGCCCGGCTGGGAAGAGGTGTTGTGGACCGTGCCGCGCGCGGCCGTCGCTTTGGAAATTGATCCTCGGCGGCTGTACCTGGAGCCGGATCGCAGCGATAATCGACGCCTGATTGTCGTGCCTTAAAGCCGAAGCGCAAACGATAAAAAACCGCGCGTGCCCCGGGGTAAAGGGCGCGCGCGGTGCGCAGCAATAGGGCGTCACTGTGGCGGTTGAACCCGGCCTAACCGGCCGGGTGTCGCAGCTTGGATTAGCGTTTGATTTTCACGACGGGACGGAGAACCACTTTCGGATTCGGTTTGATAACGACAGCGCGACTGCGACGTACGGTTACCGTCTTGGCGGCGGGTTTGACGACGACGTTGCGACGCACGGTCACCGTTTTGTGGGTGGGCTGGACGACGACTTTTTTGCTTTTGACCACGACACGGGTGCCGGCGCTCAAAGGTGCGGCAAGAGCGAGCATTAACGCGAACACAAACAACTTTTTCATGGAAAACCTCCCGGATTCGTTCTGTGGGGGGAGACCGGGCAGGGCGGCGTTTGGGTTAAGCGCCGATGACGAATCGTGCGTTTACTCACAGAGCTGGGCGAGAAAGGGAACAGGGTTCATGGTGGGACCCGCGTAAAAAAGTGGGCGATGTTGCGATAAAAGTTTAATGGCTTGACAAAGCGGGCGTCCTGATCCAGATTGAAAGCATCGCCTTTTCCCATCATTCCGTTTCGTGCGGATGCCCTTGTATGTCCTTGGCCTGTTACAGAATCGAGCGTTGACGCTGGCTGACATTGGTCAGGGCGCGTTGTGTACAGGTTGCTCGGCCCTACCGTTCGGGTGATCCTGCCGGGTTCACCTTTCTGTGTCGGCGACTGTGTTACTTGTCTTCGTCGCCAGAGGCGAGGGCCGCTTTGTGTCTGTAATCAGGTTTAAATATTGGGTTTGATGAATATCGGCGATGTTTAAGCCTCGCAAGGGGCGACATTTTTATTTTTGTTTCCAATTGAAACAAATAGGCGCCCTTGGTTTGCATTGGGCCAGGTGCCTTGAGGAGAGAACCATGCTGTTTCACAAGAAACTGGGTGTTTTCACCCGTACTTTGATGATGGTGACCTTTGCCCTTACCGCGCTTCAGCTACGCGCCGCCGATCCTTGTGCCGCCAAGCCTTATGTCGAAGGGGCGGCTGTTGCCACTGGTGAGCTGGTGCGCAACGGTGACGCTGCTTATCAGTGTGACGTCGGCGGTTGGTGTTCCATGGCGGGCGCGGGCTGGGCCTACGAGCCCGGGGTCGGCATGTACTGGGAGTTGGCCTGGCATCGCGTGTCCACTTGCGGCAGTGACAACCGCCCACCCGCGGTGGCGCTGACCGCGCCCGCCGACGGCGAGGTTTTTGACGTGGGCACCGCCGTCGATTTCCGCGTTGCCGCGACCGACAGCGATGGCGACGTGGTCCAAGTGGATTACTACCTCGACGGTATGCGTGCGGCGTCCTTGTCGCAAGGACCCTTTAGCTATCGCTACGACGGCTTAAGCGTGGGACCCCACCGTTTGCACGCGGTTGCCTTCGACAATGAGGGGGCCGAAACAGAATCGGAAGGCATTGTCTTCGAAGTGCGCGACGGCACTGGTGAACTGAGTGTGCGCCTGACGCAACCGGCGCCCAGTGCCCGTTTTCTGTTGGGCTCGCGGGTCGTGTTGGCCGCCGAGGTGCGGGCCGGTGATCAACCGATCAGCCAGGTTGATTTCATGGTGGACGAACGGGTTGTCGCAAGCGACACGGTTGCCCCTTACGAGGCGACCTGGACGGCGACCGGTTTAGGGAACCATCAACTGAGCGCGCGTGTGAGCGACGCTGGTGGTGCGACGGCGCTGTCAGCGGCGGTATCGATTGAGGTGGTCGAGGATCGCCCGGGCGATGAGACTGGTCGTGTGGTGGTGGGTTATTGGGAAACCTGGGACGCCGTCATCCACAGCGCGGGTCACATTCCTCTCAACGACATTCACGACGGTTACAACGTACTCAACGTGGCCTTCCCGGTTCTTTTGCCGGACGGCACGGCGGTGCTTGAAGACGACATGGCGCCTGGCGAAGATCCGCCCAGCCCGGCCGAAATTGCTCAGGCCCAAGCCGAGGGGCGCAAGGTGTTGTTGTCGATTGGTGGCGCGGCCGCCGGCATAAATCTCAACTCGACGGCGGTGGTGCAGCGTTTCATTGAAACGATTATTCCCATTTTGGAGCGCGACGGTTACGACGGCATCGATATCGACATCGAGTCCGGTTTGGTGGCCGGTCCTTCGTTCCAAGAGCTGTCGCCGTCACAGTCGGGTCTACTGACAATTATTTTGGCCGTCACCGACCACTTCGGCCCGGACTTCATGCTGACAATGGCGCCGGAAACAGCCTATGTGACCGGCGGTGCGGTAGCCTACGGCGGTCCGTGGGGTGCTTATCTGCCGATTATCGATCGCGTTCGGGATCGGCTCGATTGGATTCAAATGCAGTACTACAACGGCAGTATGTACGGTCGTGACGGGCGTTCGTATCCGGCCGGCACGGTCGAAGGCATGGTGCAGCAAACGATTGCCATGGTCGAGGGTTTCCAAGTGGCGGGCGGTACGACCTTCGCCGGCTTGAATCCCAAGCAAGTGGTGGTTGGTTTGCCGGCGATCACGGGTGCGGGCAACGGTTATATGCGCCCTGGCGACGTGCAAACGGCCTTTGAGCAACTTGACGCGTTATACCCGAATTTACGCGGGTTGATGACCTGGTCGGCCAATTGGGATGCTTCCAACGGTTACGAGTACGTGGGTAATCATCGTCCGTATTTGGACGGTTTGGGTCCCATCGAGTAACCGAGAATCGTTAAAGCGAACCCACCGGCCGCGAAAACGCGGACGGTGGGTTTTTCGTGTTTTATTTCTTTTGCTAACTCTTGGTATATCAGTGGTTCGGTTTCTTTTCGTGTTGTCTTTAAAGGGATTCAGTTGCCCAGATATAGAAGAGAATGATAAGTTTTAGCAGCGGCGGCGTTGTGCCAATCCGCTTTATTGCTTGCAAGCAAGCGAGCCCCACACGGCAAGTCATCCGAATATCTTATTGGGCTCATCCTTCCGGTACAAAGACCTTCCTTTTCGATTTTATTCGCGGTCCATTTTGTCCGCTTTTCACCATGGAAGTATTTTTCTCAATCGATGTCGCTTAACGAGTTTTCGGTTGTGAATATTTTTACGCCTCGCCCGGAGCCTCCTTACATGAACTGTCTCTATCGCTTCTCCCTGCTTTTGCTCGGTCTATGGCTGAGCTGTGTCTCTTCGTTTGCCACCCCGCCCGATACCTTGCGTTTCCGCAATTACGGGCTCGATTCCGGCATTGCCGGCAGCATGGTTTATGACATTTTCTGCGACCAGAAGGGCTTCATTTGGATTGGCTCCGAAGATGGGCTAACCCTTTTCGACGGCAGTCATATGACGGTGTTTCGCGGTGATCCCGATAATCCCGAAGCGCTTTTTAGCAGTTGGATTCGCGATATTACCCAGGACAAACATGGTGACTTGTGGATCGCGACCCGTGGCGGCGGTTTGGCCAAAATGGACTACCAAACGCAGCGCTTTTGCAACTATCGGCACGATGCTGCGCGAAGCGAGAGCCTTGCCCACGACGATTTATACAAACTGGCGATGAGTCACGATGGACGGGTTTGGGTGGCTTCGTTTCGCGGCGGATTGGATCGGATGGACCCTGAGACGGAGCGCTTCGAACACATCGATCTGGCCGGGTTATTTCCCGGTTTGCAGAACCCGGTCAGCGTCGTCTCGGTGTTTGAAGACAGCCGCGGTTATCTCTATATCGGCTCATATCGGGACGGGCTGTTGCGGTGGCATCCCGACACTCAAGAAACGTATCGCTTTCCCCAGGTCGACCAAGAAAATGGGGCCGGTATTGCCAAGCCAATTCTGGCATTATACGAAGACCGTCAGGGCATGATTTGGGTGGGCAGCAACGGCGAAGGTTTGTTCCTTGTCGACCCAGACACGACGTATGTGACGCCGATGTCGGGTGAACATGGGCTCTTGCCGGCCGGCAAGCCTTACGAGGTTCAACAGGATCGGGAAGGCGACTATTGGATTGCCGATTACGCCAATGGGTTGTTTTTTCTTGACCTAGAAAACGGGGAGCGCAAGCACTACCAACACATCGAAGGAAAGCCGTTTTCTCTGGATTATCATGATTTTTTGGCGCTGGCCCTCGATCAGGACGGCGGCGTGTGGACAGGTTCGATGGGGGGTGGTGTTCATTACGTCGACCCGGATCAAGCCGCTATTGAAAATTATTATGTCAGTGGTGAAGAACAGTCGGATGTTATCGCCAACGCCGCCGCCGTCGATGAATCAGGACGGCTCTGGATCGGTGGTATGGGAACGGGAATTTATGTGACGGGTCTTGACACGATTCAGTTCCGACCGTACGACGAAGAAGAAGGTTTACCGCCGCTGGTTTCTCCAGTTGTCAAAACGCTTGCCGCCCTGCCGGGCAACAAACTCGCAGTTGGTTATTATGGCCAAGGTTTGCAAATTATCGATTTAGCGACCGGCTCGTCGCAACACATGCCGGGTGACCCTGGTAACCCAGACACGCTCCCTATGACGCGCATTGGGGCACTCGTTGCCGATGGATCCAACGGCCTTTGGGTTGGCGGCTACCCGGGTGGTTTGCATTACCTGCATTTGGATAGCGGCAAAGTGACACACTATGTGGACGGTGAGATTGCTGAGAAATTAATCCGAACAAATATCACCCGTATGCGACGTGGCCCAGACGGCTCGCTGTGGATGGGCAGTGTCGGCGCCGGCTTCTTTCGTTTCAATCCGAGCGATGGCACCTGGGGCCGCTGGGATCGAAAAAGTGTCGGCGCGGAAATTATGCCGGGTAATGATGTGCTCGATGTGTATCCCGACTCAGACGGCAATGTGTGGGTTGTGGGTAAAGCCCTTCATCTTACGCGCTTGCATGTCGCGTCTGGGATGTTTCGCGTTTGGGGTTACGATGACGGCTTTCTCAATGACACCTACACAAATTTGTTCCAGGGACACGATGGTTTGTTGTGGTTGACCGGCATTAATAGCTTGGCCGTGTTCAATCCACAATCTCATGACGTGAAGAGTTACCATAAAAATGACTGCTTTGAATGGGCGGCTGTGACCGAACAGGGCGGATTGGTCACGCCCGATGGTTTCATTACCATCGTTGCCAATAACGATGTGATGCGTTTTCAATCTTTTGACCGCGTGGACAAGCCGGTTCAACCCAAGGCCTACATACACGACATTCGTTTGGGCGGGCGTTCTTTGTCGCGGAGTAAGAAAAAAAAGGGGCCTCAGCCCATTTCCCTGCAGGCGCCGATTGATCGCGTTCCGGCCTCGGTTACCGATCTGACCTTAACCCATGAACAACGCATGGTCGTTTTTCAATTCAGTGCGCCCCATTATCAGAACCCAGACAGGTTGCATTATCGTTATCGGTTGGTTGGTTTTGACGATCAGTGGTTTGATACCGATCCCGGCAATCCCCAGGCGGTTTTTACCCAACTCGATGCCGGCGATTATCGTTTAGAAATTCAGGCGACAAGTCAGCCAGGTGTATGGGGCGAGCAAACCCAATCGCTGGCGTTAACGGTATTGCCGCCGCTCTGGCTGACCTGGTGGGCGAAAACAGGTTACGTGCTGATTGTGCTGGCTTTGGTGGCCATTTACCTACACCAGCAGCAAACGAAGCTGGAAGGGCAGCGGCGCCTCGCGCAGCAGGAAAAAGAGATTGCCCGTCAAGCTAATCTCAACGCCGAGAAAGACCGCGCCTTGGCTTCAGAAGCGCAAAAAGTCGCGGCCCGCTTGGGTCAGCTCGACAAGCTGAAGGACGAATTCCTCGCCAACACCTCGCACGAATTGCGCACACCGCTGCAAGGGATTATCGGGATGGCCGAAGCGCTGGCAAGTGGTGGCGCCGGACCGGCCAATCCACGGCTTGCCGTTTCGCTCAACATCCTGATTGGCGAAGGGCGCCGTTTGGCGCACTTGGTCAACGACCTGCTCGACTTTTCGCAGTTGCGTCATGAAAAGCTGGTGTTGGACATCAAAGCCGTTGATCTGCGCGCCGCCGCCGATTTGGTGGTTTCGCTGACGCTGCCGCGTCTGCGTTCCGAAGAGGTGGTCTTGCGCAACCAAATCCCGGCCGATCTGCCGCCCGCCGCCGCCGACGAAAACCGCCTGCAACAAATCATTCACAATCTGGTTGGCAACGCGGTGAAGTTCACTGAACAGGGTACCATCGTCATCGACGCCGTTGTCGTCGACGGTTTTATTGCCGTTTCCGTGCGCGATACCGGTATCGGGATTGCTCAAGACAAGCTGAGCACGATTTTTAATCACTTCGAACAAGCCGACGGTTCGGCCGCGCGGTCCCACGGTGGTACCGGCCTCGGCCTCAGCATTTCCAAAGCCTTGGTCGGCCAACACGGCGGCACTCTCAACGTACAGTCCGAACTTGGCCAGGGTTCCGTGTTTACCTTTACTTTGCCGCTCGCCGACGCCGATCAGCAATGTCGCCACGTTCCGTCGCTGACGCCGCCGTCGGAAACGCTGCCGACGTACTTAATGGACACCGATGTAGTGCTGGAGGTTCCCGAGGACAGTCTGCACGTCTTGGTGGTTGACGATGAGCCGATTAACCGCCACGTGTTGCGCCATCACCTCGAGAGTCAGGGTTACCGCGTTAGCACCGTTAGCGACGGTTACCAAGCGCTGGCCGCCATGAAAGACAACGTTGATATGATGTTGCTTGATGTGATGATGCCGGGTTTGACCGGATACGAAGTCGCGCAACTGGTGCGTGAGGAACACAAGTTACAGGATTTTCCGATCATTTTTCTGACCGCCAAAACCGGGCTGGCCGATCTGATGGCGGCTTTCCAATACGGCGGCAACGATTTCCTCAGTAAACCGGTCGCCAAAGAAGAATTGCTGACCCGCATGCGTACTCAGCACCAATTGCTCGACCTGCACCGCAACCTCGAAGACAAGGTCAAACGGCGCACGAACCAGTTGGCCGAACGGACACGTGAAGTGGAAAACCAGCACCAAGAGTTGCAGTACCTGTACCGCATTGTTCGAACGCTGAACGGCTTGGCGCGCCTCGATGAGATCTTCGAAGCGCTGTTGCACCACGGTGTGCAGTTGTTCGATTCGGCCGACCGCGCCGCTTTGATTGTGCGCGACGGTCGCAGCTTCCGCTTTGCCGCCTTGGTGGGTCACGACCCACAAGAAGCGGAAGCCTTGGCGGCGGTTCGCCTCGACTGGGAACAGTTGGTGCGTCGTTACCTACAGTCGGGCAGCGAAATGGGCGACGGTATCTTCCGACTCGACAATTCAGCAACGCTTGAACCTTTGCGCGGCTTGAGCCTGGCGCAATCGTCGCAATCACTTGTGGTATTGGCGTTGAAGGTCGAGGCCGGCATTGAGGGTTTCTTGGTGTTCTCCAACATCCAACAACGCGACGCCTTCAGTGACGTCGAGGTGCAGCGATTGGCGCGCTTCCGCGAGCATGCCACTGCCGCAATGACGCGGGCGCGCTTGGTGAATGCGATTGAAAAACAAAAAGAAGAGATTCTGCGCAACCAAGAAACCATTTTGCGCCAGGAGAAGTTGGCTTCGTTGGGAACCATGACCGCCGGTATTGCTCATGAGATCAACAACCCCAACAACTTCATTGCCGGCGGCAGTCAGAGTTTGGGCGATGAAATCAACGGTTTCCGCGACTTCTTGCGCGCCTTGTTGGGCGATGAACCGGATCCCGAAATCACCGAAGCCTTCGATCAGCGTTTCAACGGCTTTGAACAACAACTTTCACTCATTCGCCTTGGTTCGCAACGCATTGGCAAAATTGTGAGTGACCTGATGCGCTTGACGCAACTGGATGCGCGCGCCGCCGACGGCGTCAACCTCTACGATTGTGTCTTGCATGCGCGCCGGGCGGTCGCGCCGCTTTACCCCGAGGCGACGTTTGAGATCGATATCGAACCGGACCTGACGCTGCATGGCCGCGCCGAGGCCTTTGACCATGTGTTCCGCCATCTGCTCAGCAACGCCGGGGCGGCGATCAAAAAGGCGGGCCACGGTGAAGGGCGCGTGGTGGTCAAAGCGGTGGCGCGCGATCGACGCATCTTGGCCACCGTCGAAGACAACGGTTGCGGCATTGAGCCGGCGGTACGCGGCAAGCTATTTGACGCGTTTTACACGACCGGCGAAATCGGTGCGGCGACCGGCTTGGGTTTGTTCACCTCTCACCAAATCATTAAGGACTGCGGTGGGGAGATCAGTGTGACGTCACAGCTCGGTGTCGGTACCACCTTCAGCTTGGCGTTTCCCAACAGCGCCGGCGTCGAAAGCGATTTCTCGACAGTTGGTTTTGAAACGGTAACCTCGGGTGAATTCAAGGGTTAGCGCGCGCCAAAAAAATAAATGAAAAAAGTGTCACCGGTTTTAGCAGCAAACAGCGCTTTAACTAACAGAGGCTCAGTTGATGTCAACCTGCCGTTCGCTTGTCGGCGGCAGGGTCTCGCAGGCTTCTTATAGCGAGACTTTTAGACGCACCAGGGGAATGCCCGTACGGCCGAATCTCGACCCGGTGCAATGTGGCGCTGTGCCTCCAGATAAAACGCAACAACCATTTACAAGTCATATCGGCCGCCGCGTTGCGGTGCGTGACGATCTGTGTTCGCAGGTGCGATGATTGGAGGATGTCCGTGAGATTTATTTTGGCAATTTTTATTGGTGGCGGCTTTTTGTGCTACATGGGTTATCAAGAAGTTGTTTTGCGGGGCGTTGCAAAAGCTGAACCGCAAGCCCTAACCGTACAACAACTCATCAACGATGGCATTGGTGAAAATGCCAATGTGAAATTGGAAGAATTTATTGTATGTGAATGGGCCTATATTTATAAAGGTGACGCCGGCGATATGGATACGGTTTGGGTGCCACTGATCCCGGTTAATGGTGCGTATCACCAAAAATTGATGGCGGCTTTTGACGAGAACGGCAACCAAATCGGCGATGTGCCACCGCTTGAGAATGTGCGGGTGGTTTTGAAGAGTAGTGATATTGGCAACGAAACCGAATTGGGCCAATTGCAAGAGGCCCACACGATTACGGGCATGGTGATCAATGAAGTTGAATCAATGAGCGGTGAAGAGCTGGATTTGCTGCGCGAAAGTTATCCCCGTACCAATGCTTCCCAAATCCAATTGGTGGAACACAACCGTAAACCCAAGGGTTGGGGCGCTGTGTTGGGTTTCTTCGGCGGTGGTGGCGCGTTGATCGCGTTTGGCGGTTTCTTAACTTTGTCGAGTCTGCGCAGCGAAGACGATTAAGTCCCGTGACCGCAAGGTCGTGAGTTCAAGTTGGTTTACATGAAAAAAGGCAGGGTCGGGTGACCCTGCCTTTCCCTTTTACCTAAATTGAGCGATTCTTGGCGGCGCCCGCGCATAATCTATTGGGCGACAACGTACTGTGAAAATGCTCGCCGTACTTTACAAGTACGCGCCGTGCGCGACCCCGGTCCGCTTTTTCCAACACGTTTCGCACCAACATCTTGCGCGATTGCATCCACCCGAATCGCACTCTTTAGGTTTTAGGGTGTCGCTCTCATGCGATTACGGGGTGTCAAGGCACAGTGTGTAACTCCCGCTACCGGAGTAGGATTCAACCTTCCAGTAGTAGTAACCGGCTGAGCCGTTGTAGCTAATGCTTTCGTTGGAGCTGGGTGACGTCGACGAGGCCACGCGTTGCCAGCTACCGTTCCACTTATACAGGTACAGATCGAAATCCGTACCGTTGGGGCCGACCAAGGTGCCGCGATGAGGACCGCTGCCGGCATTGTAGTAAGTGCCGTTGGGTTGTGCGTCGCTGTCGTTGGCGCCGTTCAGGCTGCCGGTGTAGCTGGTGCCGGTGCAGTCGCCGCCGTCACCACCGTCGCCACCGTCGCCACCGTCGCCGCCGTCGCCGCCGTCTGTGCCGCCGATAGCGGCCAAAATGTTGATGCGTTTTTTACCGCTGTCACCGATTACACTGGCACCGGTGTTTTTGAACAGGTTAACCACGGCGCTTTTGTTGCCGGCGTAACCGTTGTTGAAATCGAGCAGTTGGGCGATCATGCCGGCCGCCGCGGGGCAGGCCGATGAGGTGCCGCCCAAAGGCGCGGTACCACCGCCACAGCGCGCGCACATAACTTCTTCGGAAGGTGCGTAGAGATCCAGCACGGATGAGGTGTTGGTGTAGCAGGTGCGCTCGTCGACGAGACGGTTGTTGTCGCTGCAGTAGGCCGGTGGGAAAGGTGAATAGCCGGCGTTGTTTTGGTCCCATACAGAGCCGACGGAAATAACGTTGGAAGAGCAACTGGGTGATGCGGTTGACGAGGTCCAGCCGTCGTTACCGGAAGCCGCGACGACGATGATACCGTTGCTGAGCGCATTGCCCGCGGCGGTGTGAACGACGCCGCTGTTGCAACTGCCGTTGTAGCGACCGCCGCCAAGTGACATGCTGATGACGCGAATCGGGGCGCCGCCGCCAACACCGTTGCGGTTGGTGACGCACCAGTTAATGGCGGCCGCGATGTTGGAATCGTAGGCGTTGGGGAACACGACCAGCGCATAAATGTCCGATTGGGTTGCGTAGCGGCGCACGATCGAAGCGGTGCCGGTGCCGTGGTAGCAATCGTTCATGTTGCGCGAGTGAATGCTGTTGTTGTTGGATGAGAAGTTGTAGCCGCCTTTGACGACGCTGTTGGGCAAGCTGGTGCTGCCGCCCAGTTCGGGGTGGAGCAGGTCGTAGTTGCTGTCGATTACCGCGACACCGACGCCGGCACCGGTATAGCCGCTGTTGGCGACTTGGGTTGAACCGGTTAGGTTACGGCCTTCAACCGTGAACATTTTGTTGAGGACGTCGAGCTCGACGGCGGCGACCTGTGGCATTTCGGCGAGGGTTTTGACGGTTTTGCGGGTGAGCGCGTAACCGGCGACGGCGTTTTGGTAGTCGAGCATTTGCACGACCTCAAACGGATCCTGGCCGTTCGTTTTGTTGAGGGTGGCCAAGCCGTTTTGACGCAGCGCGTCCATGAAGGCGATTTGCCCGGCCTGACAGGTTTCGGCAAGCTCTTCAGGCGATTGATCGGTGGTCGTAATTAAGCTGTTGCTTTTGAGTTGGACCACGACGCGAACGCCCGGGGTCGGGTCGGGATTGTCGTTTTTGTTGACCGCGATTCGGTCGAATTTATCAAAGATGCGTGGGTCGATCGTACCGGCGGCGGCCAGCCCGATGCTTGCAATTGTGAACAGTGATAGAAGCGTTAAGCGAGTTAAATATCGCAGCATAGCAATCTCCTCCAGATTGGAAAGCTAAGCCCCGTGTTGTTATGAAATAAATCGACATAGAACCAACACGGTGGCAAAAGATGAATTGAAACCAAGGACGGGCCTTTCGCGGTGAAGGCGCCGCGCAATCCTTTGGATTGGGGTGTCTTCGCCGTTCAGAGGGAAAGGCCCGTGTTGACTGTAAAGCGTTTACAGTCAGGCAAGTGGCCCCTACCACTTGCCTCGCGGTAAACGGGGAATGGACGGGTTGGGGGTCACGCTTTCGGTGCCGAACGCTGCTGCCGGTTTCAGAGGGATGGGCGCAGAGGCCGGCCGGCACGCTCGCGGCGCAGTGCCAACAGGGGCGTTGCTTCGATCGGCGCCGTCGCGGCATTCACCGCTGCAGGAGGCACGGTAAAAACCACCCGGGTGGGCCGAACAGGCCGCGGCCATGCTTCGGGGTCGACGGGGTGGCCGCGGTCGAGGCGGCCGAGTGTCAGGTCCGAAGGAAAGCGTGGGATGAATTGTGAGGGCTAACTGTGGTGGCCGACGGTGGAAGCCGACCTTGGTGACGGGGCGCCGCGAAGTGCGAAAGGCGTCGATCGTCGTCTAGGGTGATGGTCACCCAATTGATGAAATCAGAGTATTGTCAATGGCTGTGAGGATGGGCGTCGGGCATCGTCTACCCGGAAAAGGACCAATGCGTTGAAGTGCTTGGGGTTCAGGTCGGTGCCGCTGCAATCGGCGAAGAACCAAACCATCGACGTTGGGGAAAACCCTCGTGTCGTTGCGATGTCCTGACAAACACAGCTTCCCTCTGAAAAAAGCGGCTCATCGGTCATCGTGATGAATGGTAAAAAAGCGTCGGCACATATCGCTGCCGTACTGAATGCCCTCAATCTACCCAAGCCCCAAAAGCGTGTCAACTATAAAAGTTTACCTATGTTTTAAACAATCTTTACAAAGTGGCGATTTAGCTGGGTTTTAGGCCTTATGGAAATGATGAATGTGAAGGTAAGGTGTTTCTTTTGCGTAGTTTAGTGTTCTGGCGAAAAAAAGGGCACCCTTGTAGGTGCCCCTGTTTGGAAGTGTTGAAATGTAAAATTCACCACATTTTACGCGGGTGACCGCCTTGTGCCGGCAGCCAACCTATGGGTGCCACGCGCGATTTACCAATTGCCTTGCGCAATCACCGACGAGCGGCCGTCGGCGTTGTAGCTGCGCAGGAGGGTGCTCAGCAGCGTGCCCGGCGCACTGGTCAGGGTTAGCGTTTTGCTGCCAAGATCCACGCCGGGGAACAGCGTGGTCAGCGCGACATCCAGGCCCTCCGTGCCTTGCAACGTGATCGTCTCGCTCGCGACCTCACCGCCGTTCTCGTCACTTAGGTGGGCCGTGACGTCAAGGGTTTGGCCACGGTAGAAGCCGGTAAGGTAAAGCGTCGCCGCGGTGGTTGTCGCGCTCAGGTCGAACTGGGCGTTGTCGATCATGTCGAAGAGTACCGGGAGCGCGGTGAAGGCCGGGGCGCGGGCGCCGCTGCCGACGTCATCGAAGAAGGTAACCGAAACAAAAATGGCGTCGGTTGCCGAGAAAAACACCGAAACATCGCCGGGCAAATCGGTTAATTCAGATGCGGTCAGGCGCAGTGTGCTGTACGGCGTCACGGTCCAAAGCTTGCGCACGCCGCTTGGGTTATCGGCGTTGGATGCAATGCCGAACACCGAGACCGGGGTCGGCGTGCCGTTGTGCAAGTTGACCACCAAATTGCGATCCGTGCCCAAAGGTAACAAACCCGCGCTCGGTTGGCCGTAAACCATCAAGCCGCGTGCCATGCCCATTTCAGCCCAGCCCTCGAAGCGGAAGCTGTTGGCGCTGAGCCGTTTGCCTTCATCAATACGGGCGCGTACGGTGAGTTCGGCAGCGGCGTCAAGATCAGGCCACAGGTCGCTGATCAAGACCGCTTCGGGCGCAGCGCCGCTTAAGCCGATATCTTGCGTGCCCAGCAAAGTGCCGGCCGCGTCCCTGGCCGTTAAAGTCACCGTTGACGGCCCTTCGCCGTCGGGCGCACTCAAGGCCAAGGCGCTGTGACGGTTGAGGCCGGGGAACATTTGTTTGTTGGGGAGGCGCTTGTACCAATCGGCACGGACCGCTGCACGGGCGCCCGCCGAGGGGCCCGCTAGGTTGACCACCTCGCTCGCCATGGTGACTTGGTCGCCGTAGCTGTACAGACCTAAGCTGAAGCGATCAAGCGTTGGAAAGAGGGTGTTGATGTCCAGATCGCGGCGCTCGCCCGGTTGCAGGACCCAGGCTGCGCTCTGTTCACCTTGGGCCGACACCGCCCGCAGGACGACTTCTGTTTCAATCGACTGGTCGTTGCGCAAGCTGACCGTGCTTTGGAAACGCGCGTTTTTGACGATCCAGGGGAAATGGTAGCGCAAGGGCGGCATGGCATTGCCGCTGCACTCCGTGATCATGCGATCGGTGTCGAGAAGCGTTGATCGGGTGTTGCGTTCAGCCAGTTCTGCCAGCCGTGCACAGTTGGTGGCGGATGGGATAAACGGGTTGTTGCGCAGATCGATTTCTTGAGCCTGGAAGTAATCGTTGGCTGGAATCTCAGGGATCTCGCGGAGGGCGTTGCCGTTGAGGTTCACATGAAACAACAGCTCTGGCAGCCCGCCGATGGTTTCGATTTGGTTGTCGGCCGCGTCGAGAATGGTCAAGCGAAAGGTTTTTTGACGCAAATCCGGCAAAGCGCGCAAACGGTTTTGGGCGACATACAGCTCGCTAAAAAACGGCATGTCGTCGAAATCGGGCAGGCTTTGGATGTGATTTTGGGTGAAGACCAAGTCGGAGATCATGCGCAACGAAGTTGTGGCGCTAATGTCTTCGATTAAGTTGTCCGTCATGGTCAAAATCGTCAGGTTGGCGGGCAGTGGCGGCAACTCACGGATTTCGTTGTTGCTCAGGTCTAGGTAGCGCAGGTTCACTAATTGGTCGATGCCGGTGATATCTCTAATCTCTTGCCCGACCGCCGAAAAGCTGGTGAGACCACGTGCTTCACTTTGGGAAATCCGGCCGTCTTCGTTGGTGTCGGCGGCGGCTAGTACCGCTTGGTGCAGGGCCGGGTCGGCAAAGGTCACGTAGCGTGTATCGCATGGTAGAAAACCACCGTTCCCGATCGGTGTCAGCACCAGTTCATTAAAAGGATGCGCTTTGTAAAAGGAAATGCGGTCGCAGTTATCGGGCGCCAGCGGGTTGTTGGCGAGGTTGAGAGTCGCCAGGTTGGGCGGTAACCACCAGGGCAACTGTTGGATGGCGTTGTTGGGTGCCTGCAACTCAACCAAGTTTACCAACAGGTGAATGCCGCTCAGGTCGACCACGCCGCTGCCGCTGATATCCAGGCGCAACACTTGTTCGGCTTCGGCGTGGGTGAGTTTGCCGTCTTGGTTGCCGTCGTAGGTGCTGAGCAGGACTTGCTTTAAAACGGGGTCGGGGAAGATTAAAGCGTCTTCGCGGCCGTAGAACGTGTCGCCGGCGGCAAGCGTCGCGGCGATGTGTGCGCTGTTTTGCGGGTGGAAGCGCGGTTGCAGGCTACCGCCGGTTTGGAAGTTACAGTAACTCATGATCGTGCCGCCGCCGGCGGGGATATCACCGCGTAAGCTCGCACACCGATCAATCGGCGGGTTGAAATCGTGGGTATGGCGAGCGCCGAGGCTGTGGCCGATTTCGTGACCGATCAGGTTGGTATCGCCCAGGATCAAAGTGTCACTGAACAGGCCGCCGGTCATGGGCACGCGGCCGTAGCCCCAGTTGCGGTTGCCGACGCCGCCGGTGTAGGCCGAGCCGGAGCTGCCGCGACCGAGCAGTTGAAAAGCGATGTGGCGTTGCACCAGGAACTTGCCGTTGGCGGGTTCGAGCCAGTGACGGCGAAAGGCCGGCAGGCCGTTACCCCAGGGGGTGCTGTCGGTGTAAACGCGCAGATAGGTGAGGCGAATCTCGACGTTGAGATCGGTGGCGAAAACGGCATTGACCGCCGCCAGGTTTTCGAGGACCCCTTCCAGAACCAAATCGGCGTCCTGACCGAAGTTGCGATAAAGCGCGATGTCGGTTTCGACCGCCAAATCGATGACGGTGCGACCGTCTTTTTTGGCGACCCGGGTGGTGTCGGTTTTGCCCACATCGGGCGAGGCAAGGGCGGGTGCGACGACGTCGTCACAGGCGAACATGCCCGCGTCGGCGGTTTGATAAACGACATGGCCGTCGCGCCACTGCACCAGCCATGTTTGCCGGCGATCGCGCAAAAAGCCGCGATAGTGTTGGTCGCCGCGTCGACTTAGGAACAACAGTTCGCCTTGCTTGCCGACCGCGCGGTAATAGGCGTGGTTCGGGATTGTCAGCGCCTCGGATTTCGCGGCGCTTTGAACGTAAAGCGCGGGCTGGGACGCGGTAACTTGGATAGGTGACCAAGTTAAATCGACCGCGCCTTGCGGGGTTGGAAACGCATGTAGGATGGGGTCGCCCTGCTTTCCGGTGAGGAAGCGACCTTCGTATGGGTAAACGCCGGCTGTTTGGGGAGGTGCGGCGTTGATGAGGCTCATTAGACTGAAAAGGAATAAAATCATTTGAAGAACCACCTTTTATAGAAGAACTGATCAAAGGCCTTGTCACAGGTATCGCTTGGGCTGCGCAGCGGAAGCAGGCACGGCGGCGGGTCGCGTTCGGGACTGACCCGGGACGGCGAGCGTCGCAACCTGACCCCTGTGTTCGGCACGCAAACGTTAGGGACCCATGAGCCGACAAGGGGCGGTGCATCCGAGCAGGCACGGCCACAACCGGATTGGTGCCGGGCGCTGCACGACGGTGACATGGCTTTGAGAACGGTAAGAAAGGTAAACGGCGGAAACCCGCCTGCCTCGCTGAGTGAAGCGTGACGGCCTGGGCATAGAACCCAATCGTGAGTGGCCGCGTCGCCAGGGCGAGGGATCAAGGTGCACAGTCATTAGGTGAATCGGTAGAACACCCATGAATACCATGGTTAAATCCAGGGGTTAAGGCTGGGTGAGGTTGGATTTTTGGGAAAAGCGGTATTTTCGGAAAAATTCGCATGAGAAGTATTGATGATCCGAGAATATTGTTTCGCTTTTCTCTTTCTCTTGCACCCAAACTTTTACCTATCATACACCGCTCGACCTTGAATCGTGCGCCAAAGTCGTCGCGTTAGTGGGGTTCCTGCGCCGGCCATTTTCAATTAAGTGGTCGGCTCTGTCGCGGCCAGGTGTGCGTCCAGGCGTGCGCGCCAGTCGCCTTCGGTGTCGAGGTCCAGGTGCGCTTCTTCCGGGCTGAACGGCTCCCAATGCGCCTGTTGTGCCTCGAGCAGGTCGGCGCCTGCGTCGGAAATATCGTTGCGGCGTGCGTTCAAACGGGTAATGAGCACTTCGCGTTTGGCGTGGCAGTGAACAAGGGTGACGGGCACGCCGAAATGGGTCACTGCCGCGCGCGCCTGAGCACGCTGTTCGCGTCGATCAAATTTGGCGTCCAATATCACGGCGAAACCGGCGTCGAGTACGCGCGCCGCGTCCGCGGCAAGGCGCGCATAAGTGCGCCTTGTCATGGCCTCACTGTAGATCTCGGCATCGCCTTTGCTATCGCAATCGATGCCTGCCAAATGTTTGCGCAGCGCATCCGAACGCAGGTGAATCGCCGGTGTGCGCCGACCTAAGTAGGCGCCGACCGTCGATTTTCCTGAACCCGACAGCCCGCACAGGATAAAAACGCGCCGAGGTCGTGGTAGGGTGATGCGGTAAGCCAAGTCAAAAAAGTGCGTCGCCTTGGCTTCTTTTTCAGCGCGGTCACCGGCGTTTTGATCCGTGTTTTCCGTCATTAGGGCGTAGACCTTGGCGCGCACCATTGCACGTAAGTTTAGGTAGAAGGGCAGGAGCGTCAGGCCCGCGATATCGTTGCTGCGTTCCAGCCAGGCGTTGAGAAAGGCGAAGGCCAGGTCGCTGCGATTGCGGTTTTCCAGGTCCATGACCATGAAAGCCGCGTCGTAGAGGATGTCGATGATGCTGAATGCTTCGTTAAACTCAATACAATCAAAGGGATAAACTTCATCTTCATAGCGACAAACGTTGTTGAGGTGCAAATCGCCGTGACATTGACGGACGAACCCATCGCGCACGCGGTCGGCAAACAGGGGCGCTTGCTGGGTGGTGATTCTTTGGCAGAAGGCCTCGATCGCCTGTTGTTGCTCGGCGCTGAACAGGCGGCCGCGAAAGGGTTCACAGGTTTTGAAGTTTTCCTGGACGACCTTAAGGACAGCGTCACGCGAGCCGTAGGTCGCTGCTTTGGCCGGATCTTGCGCCGCGTCGGCGTGAATGGCGGCCAAACGATGCCCCAAGCGCACCAGATGGTCGCTTTCGAGGCGCCCGGCCACGAACATGTGGCTGAACAGGTTGCGCTCGTCAAACCGGCGCATTTTGACGGCGTGCTCGACGATCTTGCCATGCTCGCCCAAGGAAAACCCATGCGCACCGAAGCGAATCGGCACAACCTCAAGGTAAAGCGCCGGCGCATAGGCGCGATTGCGTTCGAGTTCCAGCAGGCAGTAGTGACGGCGTTGGCTGAGGGTGCTGAAGTCGAGAAACTCGAATTGAACGGGTCGTTTGACCTTGTAGGCGAAAGGGCCACTGAGGAAAACGGTGGATATGTGGGTTTGAATCACTTGCACTGGTGCATGCACGGCATGGGGGTAAAAGCTGGTTTGGCGCATGGCCCTCAAAATGGGGTCCTGGTCCGCCTCGGCATGACGGGTCATGACTACCTCTTCAAATCCTCGAAAACGCGCCCTGGCGCGGTAACCGGCCGGACGGCCGTTAGCAGTAAAAAGAAAGTGGATAGGAAACAAAGAGTGATTGTAACGGGTGGAAGGGTTGGTGCGGGTGAAGGGATGGTGAAAAGCAAAGGGTAAGCAGCGATGGGGTTTTACATCGGGTGCTGTTTCGACGGCTGTTAGTGAATTTTTGGAATAATCTTAGGTTTTGAATTGATTTGGTAAGATTAATTTACGCAGATGTGGGTTTATTAAAAATATTGAGTTGATTTGGGAGTTCGTGTCTTCGGTCACGCGCTGTGAGATTTTACCGCTGTTCTGGAAATTTCGTTGACGCAGGCTCTGGTTGTTATGTAAACAGTATGTAAAGTTTTTTGTGAAATAATATTTACATTAAGCCATGGCTTGTTTGGCACTGATCCGAACCGCCTTTTATTTAGAGGAGAGTCTTCATGAAAATGAAAACCATGCTGCTTGCCCTATTTGTGCTGCCTTCCTTCGTTCTTGCACAGCAAATCGACATTCCCAGTGAAGCGATTGACAGTGAACAGGCGAAACAGAGTTTTCGCACGGTTGATCCCTTCGGTAACGAAGTAACCGTCTTCGTTGATCCCCCGGTGAAGTTCAAAAAAGAAGAGCCCTGGTACGACAGCGAAAGCGAACATTTCATTGGTTTTAACGAGGTCGATGAATTTGAAAAGTTCCCCGCCGACGAAAACGCGAAACGCGCGGTGGTGGTGAATGTCTATGTCGTGGCCGACGAAGAGTACCGTGCACGTTACAGTGACTGGCAGTCGCGCCTTAACCAAATCGTGGAAACGGCCGACAACAGCTACTACCGCGATTTCAAAATCAACTGGGTAATTAAAGGTTACTACTCGTGGACGTCGAATGGCGGCAACGCCTCAGCCATTTTGTCCGACTTGGCGCGTGACGCGGGCAGCTTACCCAATGGTTTAATCATGGGTTTTTCGGCCGATCCGAATTTTGACGCGGGTGGAATTGCCTATGTTTACAACAGCAACCCACGCAAGGGTTTTTCCGTGTGCAAGGATCAGGGTGTGTCGTCGACGATCTCGGCATTGCGCCATGAAGCGGGCCACAACTACGGTTGTTCGCATGACTTCGATCCCGTTGTATGTCTCATGAACTACACCTACAGCTACCGGATCGATTACTTCGACAGCTCCCACGATGCGCTGATTCAGAGTCGTGACGGCTGGTTTCGTTAAAACCTAAAAGGCGCGTTACTTAGCGGTGATTTTGGCCAAGGATCGAGGCGGTCACAGTTTGTAGATGTGCGCCAGGCACGCGGCGGGTGCGCGTTTGGCGCGGCCCGGTCCGCTTTTACCAAGCTGTTCGCTTCAGACTTTTGGACCCGAATCATGCGCACTTTTCGCGGCTTTTAGGAAAAACCGTCGGGCGGTGCTCAAACACCGTCGTAATGGACAAAGTATGCATCCCGGTTTGGGGTGGTCACCCGACTGCCTTAAACCGGGATGTTTCTATTTTGGGCCTGGATCAGCCTTTCGCGCGGGGGGTCAAAAAGTTCGCCGGCAAAATTGAGATCAATAATTTAATTCTTTGCTGTTTTTTCCGATAATGAAGGAAACGATCCCAGCGCGAGAAGACAGACCCTGGCAAAGCGGCGTTGCCGCAAGCGTCCCGACGCGACCGCACACCGCGACGGTCGGCGGCGCGGCGCGTCTCAGCCCCACAATCAGGAGTGACAACCATGTTTGAAGAAGTCCGCGACGATGAGGGTTTAACCGTCCACATTAAAAGTGATTTGGTGGCCTCTGGTTCAAAAGACCTGAAAGCGCGATTGGTTCAATTGGTGGAAGGCGGTGAAAAGAATCTGACCCTCGACTTCCACGAGGTGAAGGTGATTGATTCGGCGGGGATCGGCGCCTTAATTGCGACGCAAAACTCGCTAAAAGGCAGCGGTGATCGATTGAAGTTGATCGGCGTGCGCGAACCCATTTTTAAAATGCTGAAGATCATGCGTCTCGACAAACACTTTGATATTTCCGGGATCGCTTAACGGCCGGGGATTTGGCCCTAAATTGATCGCATAGGGGAGGGCCCATGTCTGGGGCGGATGACGAAATCCTCGAGCTGTTTTTGGTGGAGTCTCGAGAGCACTTAGAAGATATCGAATCGGATTTGCTGGCCATTGAAGAGCAGGGCGCGGCAACCGACGCCGAGCTGGTTAACCACGTATTTCGGGCGATTCACACCATTAAAGGGGCCGCCGGCTTTTTTGGCCTGCACACAATCAAAGAATTGTCCCACGTGATGGAACACTTGCTCGACCTCATGCGCAAACGGCAATTGATCGCGACGCCACGTGTGATTAGCGTGCTGTTGGATGGGGCCGATGTGCTGCGCACCATGATTAATAATCCCGATACCTCCAATGAAACCGAAATCGGGCCGTTGGTGGAAAGTATCAAGGAATGCGTGGCGGGCGGCGGCGAAACCGAGGATGCGGAAATGAACCGCGCCGTCGACGTGGCGCTCAAAGACGGGCGTGTGCTGATGCAGGTGCCCTTCAGCGATTTTGAAAAAGCCCTGCGCGACAGTAAGGGCGGCGATCACGTGTACCTGGTGCAGTACGATTTGTTCGAACTGGAAAAACAAAACAAAAACGCGTTGGAAATTATCAACGAGCTGCAGGATTTGGCTTATTTCATCGACAGTATTTTAGATGTTGAGGGGGTCGGCACCCTCAGTGACGATACCGATCCGCAGCTACACTTTTACGTGTTGTTGGCGACGGTGATGGAACACGATCTGATTAGCCACTTCCTCGAACTAAGTGAAGACCGCGTTTTCGAGTTGGGTGAAGCCGAGTTGGGCTTTAACATTCACCAAGTGTTGACCAAGAAAAGCGCCGCAGCGGCCCCTGCCTCCGCACCGGCACCGGCGCCGGCCGCGCCGGCCCCCGTCCAAGCCGCCGAACCGGCGGCGGTAGCAGTGCCTGAGGCGCCTAGCGCACCCACGGCGGCTGAGGTACCCCAGCCCGCCGTACCTGAAAAAGCCGCGCCGGCGGCCAAGAGAGAGTCAAAACCGGAAGTGGCTGAAGCCGCCGAGGCGGCGCCGCGTTTGCCGAAAAAATCGGGCAAAATGGAGTCCTATATTCGCGTTAATGTGTTGCTGTTGGACCGCCTGATGAACCTCGCCGGTGAGCTGGTGTTGACCCGCAACGAAATGCTGCTCAACGCCAACTCGCGCGACTGGGAATTGGTGGATCGCACCGCGCAAAAGGTCAACATCATCACCTCGGAACTGCAAGAAGCGATTATGTCGACGCGCATGCAGGCGGTGGGCGTGGTCTTTAATAAGTTTCACCGTATCGTGCGCGATTTGTCGCGCAGCCTCAACAAACAGATTCGCCTCGAGGTGGAGGGCGAACACGTCGAATTGGATAAAACCATCATCGAAGCCATCGGCGATCCGATGACGCACCTCATTCGCAACGCCTGCGACCACGGCATTGAGAAACCGGCCAAACGCGCCGGTGCCGGTAAGGATGAAACCGGCACGCTGCGTTTGAGCGCATTGCACGAGGCGGGCATGGTTGTTATCGAAATTGCCGATGACGGTGGCGGCATCAACGCCGATAATATTCGCGACAAAGCCTTGCGCATGGGTTTGCACACGCTCAACGAACTGGAGGCCATGGACGACAAAGAGGCGGTCAAGCTGATCTTTGCACCGGGCTTCTCAACCGCCGCCGAGGTTACCGAAGTTTCCGGACGCGGCGTCGGCATGGACGTGGTGCACACCAACCTCAGCAAGTTGGGCGGCACCATCGACATTGACACCGAAATTGGCCGCGGCACGACCTTTCGCATTAAGTTACCGCTGACCCTGGCCATCATTCCCAGCTTGCTGGTTGAAGTTGAAGGCCAGCAATTGTGTATTCCCCAAGTCAACCTGCAAGAGCTGGTACGGATTCCCCAAAGCGAGGTGAAAAATCGTATTGAACGCATCGGCGAGTCGGCGGTAATTCGTTTGCGCGAAGAACTGTTGCCGCTCGTTCGCATGCGCGATGTGTTGGGATTGGAAGGGACCTATATCGATCCCAACACGGGTGAAATTCGACCGGACCGACGTCAACGCCTGGTCGACCGGCGTGGTCCCGAAGACAAACGAGCGGACGAAAAAGGACCCGAGGAGGGCAAACCGCGCAAAGCACGTGACCGCCGCAGTTTTCCCGACGGTGCCTACAATATTGCCGTCGTCACCGCCAACACCGTGCGTTACGGCTTAATTGTCGATCAGCTCATGGATTCGGCCGAAATCGTGGTTAAGCCCTTGGGGCGCCACCTCAAAGATTCGCCCATTTACGCCGGTGCCACGATCCTTGGGACTGGTAGCGTGGCGCTCATCCTCGATGTCGAAGGGATTTGCCTGCACATGCGTTTGCGCGAAATTCGCGGGCGGCGCGACACCCGTCGCGAGATTGTTAACGAATCCGACACCACCGATTTGCAAACCTTCCTGCTGGTGTCGTACGGTGGCGAGGACCTGTTCGGCATTCCGATGGAATTGGTGCAGCGCATTGAAACCGCCAAACGCGAGCATGTCGAGTACACCGGCGGTCGTTCCGCGCTAAAAATTCACGGCCGCTCGCTGGCGCTGTTTTCTTTAGCCGAACCCGACAATCGCCAACCGCGCATCGAAACCGATCAGTTCCGCGTCATCATTTTCCGGATCGCCGGGCGAGAGGTGGGTTTGGTGGTCGAGGAAATTATCGACATCGTGCAACATGCGGTGGAAATTGACCCCGTCACCCACAAGCAGATTGGTGTTTTCGGTTCGGCCGTCATCAACGACCGCATTACCTTGATCGTCGACCTGCACGGCTTGGTCCGCGCGCAGGTGCCCGAGTGGGTTGAAGAATACGAGCAGGGTTTCCTCGTCAAGGAAGAGGTTAAAAAAACGGCGTTGATTGTCGAAGACTCGCCGTTTTTTATGGAGCAAGTCAAACGCTATGTCACGGAAGCGGGTTACCAGACCATGACCGCCACCGACGGGGTCGTCGCCTTGAACTTACTTAAGGAACGCGGTGAAACGATCGATATCATTCTCACCGACATTGAAATGCCCAACATGGACGGCTTTGAGCTCGCCGAGCAAGTGCGCAAGGACCCGGCTTTGGCGTCGATTCCCATCATTGCGATTACCTCCATCGCGACCAGTACGGCGGTGGCCCATTCGCGGACGGTGGGCATCGACGATTACCTGATCAAGCTCGACCGCGAACTCATTATTAAGCGCGCCCATCACTTTATTGAACACGGTCGTGAGGTGTCGATTTGAGATTAGCGACGGTCGATGGAGGCAGGCATGAGTAGCAGTACATTGGGGGTTCCCAGCGATGCAGAGGTCAACCAAATCGAATTGGTGATCTTTAAAGTGGCCGGCCTACTGTGCGGTTTGGAAGCTTTGAATGTGCGTGAAATCTTAAAAAGTCAAAAAGTGACGCCGGTTTACCACGCCCCCGACTACGTGCTGGGTGTTATCAATCTGCGTGGCGACATCGTGACCATTTTAGATCTGCAAACCAAACTGGACATTGAATCGGAAGACGGTGAAGAGACACCGCCGATGAATGTGATTATTGTGGACTGGTGGGGTGAAAACGTCGGCTTGGCGGTTCACCAAATCCTAGACATTTTGCAGGCTCAAAAGGCTCATTTCGAAGCACCGCCCTCCAACCTAACCGCCCTCCTTGGCGACTACTTGACCCATGTTTATAAGATGACCGGCAAACTGGTGTCCGTCCTCAATATTGAGCGTTTGCTGGAATTGGAGTCTGTTTGAAATTCCGCGACCCGTGTGATTGGTCCGTTTTGAAGCCACCCAACTGGAGCCTTTGCCGGCCGGGCTGTTGCCCGAGGCAAGCGACCCCGTGTGGCGGTCGGTCTAGGCCGGCTGCGAATGGCGCAGGAGGCGAACGTGCGTGAAATCGGGGTATTAATCGTTGATGATTCCGTCATTTACCGCAAGTTTCTCTACGATATTTTTACCGAAAGCCTGGGTTTAGAGAAAGTTGACCGGGTTTCCGGCGGTCAAGCGGCCCTTGATCGTTTGGCTTTGGGCAAACACCATTTAGTCACCCTTGATCTGGAAATGCCGGGTATGGACGGCATGGAAACGCTGCGTGAAATTGTCCGGCGCTTTCCCGACGTCAAGGTGCTCATGATCAGTAGCCATACTCAAAACGGGGCGCGTGTCACCATTGACGCCTTGGAACGTGGCGCCTTTGAGTTTGTCGCCAAGCCGGACATGGATGATCGCGAGGCGTGCCTGACTTATCTGCGCGATCAAATCACCGGCAAGGTGTGCCATCTTTTGGGATCGTCTCGACCGGCGCCGGTCCCCAAACGGACTGAAATGCCGCCACCGCGCACGAATGTCGTGGCGCCGACGTCGAACCGCGCGATTCAGGTGGTGGCGATCGGGGTGTCCACCGGTGGGCCGGCGGCCTTAGGGACGTTCCTACAGGCGTTTCCGCCACGTTATTCGCGACCCATTCTAATTGTGCAACACATGCCTGCCATGTTCACCAAAGCCCTGGCCGACAGCCTTAATCAAAAATGTGCCCTCAATGTGGTTGAGGCCTGTGACGGGGCGCGGGTTGTGCCAGGTCAGGTTTTCATCGCCCCCGGCGGCAAACAAATGAAAGTGGTATTGCATGAGAAGGTGCCCGTGATTCGCATTACCGACGATCCGCCTGAATCTTTCTGTAAGCCCTCCGTCGACTACCTTTACCGCTCGCTTACACGCGTCTACGACGGGCGTGTACTGGCTTTGATCATGACCGGGATGGGTTCGGACGGCGCGCGCGGCGCCCAACTCCTCAAACGCCGCGGCGCGGTGGTTTGGGCTGAAAGCGAAGCGACCTGCGTGGTTTTCGGTATGCCGCGGGAGGTCATCAAGTTGGGCTTGGCCGACGAGGTGCTGGAACTCCCCCGTTTGGCCGATCGTTGCGCCACCTTTTTCGACTGAGTCATCGGTGGCGAGGCTTATGGGCAGGCGGCCCCTCCTAGGTGGTTTAACCGACCACAAGCGGTTGGACTCCAGACGGCGTGCACAACGCGTGCGCGGGGGGGTCCGTGGTGCGCGTTAAGATTACCGACCAAGAGATGACCCGTTACATCCGACTGATTTACGACCTGACCGGGATTGTGTTGGACGAGAGCAAGCGCTATCTGTTCGAAACCCGTTTGTTCCCGCTCCTGAAGCAGTACGGGCTTCAGAATTACTCGGGTTTGTACCAAAAAGCGCAAAAGGAGCGGTTGGTCGAACAGGAAATTATCAACCTAATGACTACCGACGAATCGTACTTTTTTCGCGACAATGCGCCCTTCGATTTGCTCTACCAGAAAATCATTCCAGAGCTACTCGAAGGACGCGGCGCGATGTTGCGGCCGAGGATTCGCATTTGGAGTGCGGCCGCTTCCAACGGTCAGGAAGCCTACAGTATCGCCATGGTGTGCCAGGAACTCTTGGTCGATTTGAGCCGTTACCAAATTGAAATCATCGGCACCGACATTTCGACCAAATGCTTGTATCGCGCCCACTTAGGCCGCTATACAAAGTTTGAATTATCGCGTGGTATGACGCTGGACCGGCTCAACAAACACTTCACCAAAACCGAAGAGGGTTACGAAGTGCGCGAGTCGTTGCGCAAGTTGGTGCAATTCCGCCAGGCTAATTTGCACCAGGATTTATCGCGTTTTGGGTTGTTTGACATCATTTTTTGCCGCAATGTGGCCGTGTATTTTAACGCCGAAGATCGCAAGCGACTGTTTGATCGTTTGGCGCAGCGCTGCAGCGCCGGCAGTTATTTAATTTTGGGGTCCACCGAGAACCTGCTCGGGTACGGCGGTCAGTTCGAACGCAAGGTATTTCAAGACAAGGTCTATTACCAGCGCAAGTAGTCGGTTGGAGGCCGAGCGAGGTGCGAAATCGAGGAAAAAATCGAGGAAATTGGGCTGGAAAGTTAATGGCCCGGCGGCTATGTTTCGATAACCTAAATATCACCCCCAAGCCGACACCGATTCCCGCAACGCCCGTCCCGCGTAGGTCGCCGTTTTGGTTTACGCGGCGTTTCTGTTCTAATGCGGCGCTTTAAAGCACTCGAGGACCATTGCTCCCACATCTCAGGTCTGCCGCGGTCAGGCCGCCAAAAGGTAAATTGATGAACGCATCCCAAGATCCGATTGTCGACGAATTAAGCACTGTTCTAGGTAATAAGGATTTGATGAAAGCCAAAGGGCTTTTAGGGCTGTATGAACAGAGTTCGCCCGGTACCCGCCAGTGGGCCTTGCACCAGGTGCGTGCAGCGGTGCCCACCATGGCCCTGCCGATCTTGGCCTACTTGGTGGCGAAGTTCCCCACCGAGCTGAGCGGCCCGTTCCACGCCGGCATCGCCCTTGAGCAGTCTTTGGCCTGCGCCGACGATGATTTGCTGCAGGCATTGGGTTTGGAAACCCATGAAGAAAAGTTGATTACTTTGTCCTACTTGAAAAGCACGCCGGAGCGGACGCGCGTGGCGCGTTTAGTCGATCTGCTGAAAACAGGCGATGATTTGGGCGCCAAACTGGCGATTATTGAAAGTCTGGGCGATATGCGCGATGCCGCCGCCTCGGCGAGTTTGGCGCCGTTTTTGATCCAATCACAACCCGTTCTGCGCGAAGCGGCCATGCGGGCGCTGTGCCGTCAAGGGACTTTTTCGGCACTGGAGGCGCTGGTCGGCGCCATGGGGCGTGATCGTCGCAGCGACCGCACGATTCGTAAAAATCTCAACGACATCCTGGCCGGTCACGGTCCCGAACAACTCAGCCAACTGTTGCAGTCGCATCACGCCGGCTTACGGGTCCGCGCCAAGGATCGCCTGCGGGAAATGGGTTCGGCGGTGGTGCCGCTGCTGATTCGCAACCTGCAGTTAGACCACATTGATTGCCAAATTCACACGTTGAACCTTTTGGGTGAAATTGGTGACAAGGCTGCCTTGGCACCAATTCGGACCTTTTTATTCAAAGCGCCCGAGGATGCCAACGTGCGTTTCGCCGCTTACGAAGCGCTGGCCATGCTGCCGTTTCAGCGCGAGCCGTTTGCGCTGGCGGCCGGATTGGAAGACGGCGATGAATCGGTACGCATCGCGGCCCTTAAGGCGATCAACCACCACTTGGACGATCGCTTGGTGGAAGGGGTGCGTCACATTCTCGATGCCCGTGACAAAACGGCTTTTTTCGCCATGGGCGCGATTATCGACCAGGAATGCGACGCCTTGTTTTTGAAACTGATGGACCACCCCTTTTTCGAGCGTTTTGCCCTGTCCTATTTGGCGACCAAGGCCCACCCCGACGTGCTGGTGGCACTGCGCAAGGTGCTTATCAACAACGGTCACGAGGCGTTCCTCGAGAAAATCAAACCCCAACGCGGCGGCAAACCCACCGGTCACGTTGTGTTTGCCGTCGATGATTCACAGCTCATTTGCCGCATTTACCGCAAGTTACTGCACGAGGGGGGTCATGAAATTCACACCTTCACCCGCCCCCAAGCCGCGATTGAGGCCTATGCTGAGCACTTGCCCCATCTGATTTTCGTCGACCTCAACATGCCCGAAATGAGTGGGATTGAAATGACCCGTATTTTGCGCCAGGACCACAACAGCACCGTGCCGATCGTGATGGTTACCACCCAAAACGACCAGGAAGACCGCCAGGCCGCCGGTCAAGCGGGCGTGACCCGGTACCTCAACAAACCCTTTACCCGCGCTGAACTGGAAGCCGCGATTGGGGAGTTGATCGAATGATTCCGGCAATCGGTTCTCACGACAATACGTATACGATTCTGATTGTCGATGATACCCGACTCAACATTCGCATCTTAGAACGGGCCTTGCGTCGCGAGGGTTACCGCATCATTTCAGCCGAAAACGGCATCGATGGTCGCGCGCTGGCCGTGGCCGAACAACCCGATCTCATTTTGCTCGATATTGTCATGCCCGGCGAAAACGGCTTCGAAACCTTGGCGCGGCTTAAGAGCAGTCACGGGACCGCCCACATTCCCGTCGTGTTCATCTCCGGTGAAGACCATGTGGAAACCAAAGTTAGCGGGCTCGACGCCGGTGCGGTCGACTATATTACCAAACCGTTTCACCTTGAAGAAGTGAAGGCGCGGGTTCGTTTGCACATTCGCCTGAGCATTGCCACGCGTGCACTTTTGAGCGTGCAGGCCGACAAGTTGCGCGAAATTCAGAAAGCACAGAGTGATTTGTTAACCGAGCCGCAAGACTTGCCGGAGGCGCATTTCGGCGTGATTTATCGTTCGCTGCAAGAAGCGGGCGGCGATTTTTACGACGTGTTTCCCGCCGGCGACGGCCTTTTCGGCTACTTTGTTTCGGATGTGTCCGGCCACGATCTTGCCACCAGCTTCTTGACCTCCGCGCTCAAGGCGCTGCTTAAGCAGAACTGTAGCGCGTTGTACAAACCGACCGAAAGTATGGCGATGATTAACTTGGTCCTCCTGGAAATTCTGCCCGCCGGCAAATACCTCACCGCGTCTTACTTACTTATTAACCGCTCGACCAAAGTCGCGTCGATAGTTTCAATGGGCCATCCGCCGGTGGTGTACCAACCGGTTGACGGCTCGCCGCGATTGTTAGAGCAAGAAGGCGATATTCTCGGCGCATTTGAGGAAGTGAATTTCGGTGCGGAAACGCTGACGGTGACCGCCGGTGATCGGTTTTATCTTTACAGTGACGGCCTGCTGGAACGGACCTGCTCGGGGTCGTTGTGGTCGGAATTAACCGAACACCTGGCCGCGATGGTGGCCGAGGTGCCGCCGGGGACCGCGGTTCAAGCCACCGCCGAACTGCTTACGCAAATGGCCGCCGACGTCTATGGTGTGGCCGACGATGATGTCGTCGTGCTGGTTGTGGAGGTGTAGCCAATGCATGGAGAAGCACAGCAGCCGGAACCCGGCATGGCCGGCCTTGGCGTGGGAGGGCGCAATGAGCGACGACTACTTGCGTGACGGTGACGCGCAACAATTGCATGTGCATTTTCGGGCGCGGCTTGACCTTGTCGACCGGGCGGTGGTCGATATTCTCGCGTTTCTCAAAACCCATGCGTTACCCAATTTCGACGATTTCGAAACCGAGGTTGTCGTCCGTGAAGGTTTGACCAACGCCGTGGTGCACGGCAATGGGGAAGATCCCGAAAAGTTCGTCACCTTTGACGCTTCGGTTGCCGCCGGTTTTCTGGCCATGGTTTTTTCCGATGAAGGAGCCGGCTTTGATTGGCGCGCGAAGTTGGCTGTTGAAGACGTGGATCCCGAGTCGACTTGCGGGCGCGGCATTTTGTTGATGCGTTCTTACGGCTATGAGGTGTCCGCGAATGAACGCGGCAACCGCGTCGAACTACAGCGCCATTTTTCTTAAGCATTGGCGCCCGCAAAAAAAAACGGCGCAACCGAAGCTGCGCCGTTTTGTGATGGATGAGTACGGCTTACAGACCGAGTACTTCGCGACCCTGTTTGAAGTAGATGTCGCGCGGGATACCGGCTTTGGCCAGACGATTCAGATCGTCTTTTAAGGTTTGTGGCATTTCGCCTTTGGCTTTGAACCAGGCTTTGACCGCGTCGTAGTCGCCGTCGCCTTGGAGTTTGAGGATTTTGGCGCTGAGCGCTTCAACCGCCGCCGGCATTTTATCGAAATCGACGCGCCAGGTGCCTTTTTCGGTGTCGCGAACAATCGCGCCGCTGTCGACAAAGGCTTGGAAACGAAGCATGTTGGCTTGGCCGTGGGCACTGGCTGCACCAAAGCGAACCGAACGGAAGATGCCTGCCACGAAGGTCACGTAATAGTCGCGGATATTGCCGTCCAATTCGCCTTTCTTCAGCAGCTCCCCGATCATATACAAACCGAGGATGTCGGCTTTGCCTTCTTCGATGGGCGAGCTCTTTTCCTTGAGTGCGGTTTTCACCAGGCCTTTGCCGTTAATCGTGTTTTTGATACCGAGCCCGTGCGCCACTTCGTGGAACATGGTGTTGGCGAAAAAGGCGTCAAAGGTAATGTGCTTGCGCTGACTTTCGTCAATCAGCATATCGCTGAGCGGTACCAGGATTTTATCGAACTTGGCGCGCATCGCATTTTTTAATTGCAGGCGGCGCGTGCCCTTTTGCAACTGAACCTTTTCGTCATTGGGCAGGTTGATCGCAATCGTTTTGGAACCGGCGTTACAATCGCCCGCGTAGTAAATCACGTCGTAGGCGTTGAGATCGGAATCGGTGCCGGGTTTCTCTTTTTTGTAGGCCGCATCGACGGGAATGCCCGCCTGCAGTTCGGGCAGCATGGCCGCGTATTTTTCGAGGCGTTTGCTCCAAGCCGTGTCTTTGATCAGGACGTAGGCTTCAAACGCGGTTTTGTAGTTGGCGACTTTATCTTCGTAGTGTTCGATTGGGCCGACGACCAAATCGATTTTGTTGGACTTCATGTCCATCCAGGCTAAATCCGATTCAAAATATTCGTCGGTGCGCAGGGCTTTGGCGCGTTTGGTCAGGTAATTTTTGAGGCCCGCGTCTTCTGCTAAGCCGGCCGCTTCTTCCAACTTCTTGGCCGCCTTTTCGATCTCATCCTTGAAGTACACGTGGTAAGGGATCGCCTTGAGTTTGCCGTCGGCGTCGCGGGTGACCATGGTGTACTGATCGCGGATGGCCGCCGGGGCCGACGCCAGTTCCTCTTTGGTCATATCTTCGGGGTAAAACTGAGCCACGTCGGGTTTGGCGTTATAACCGCTAATGAACGGTTCGTTGTTGTTGAGGCGGTCCCAGGGACCGTAGTTCAGTTCGGCGAAGCGACGGGTGTCTGGGTCCTTGATTTTCGACAGAAGCGCGTCTTTGTCGCCGTAGGATTGGCGCCAAAACAAGCCGTCCATGATCTCGGCAACTTCAATCATAATGCCGACCATTTTGCGTTGCTTGTCGCTGAGGTGGCTGAGATCGGTTTTGAGCGTGACTTCGGTATACATGTTGCGCCGCTCCTCACTCAAGCTGGAGACTGATTTGGCGGCGGCTTTGGGGCCGGCCGCGAAAAGGGGACCTGCAAGCGTGGAAAAAAGAAACACCAGGCATAGGCTGAGCCGGTGCGCGATTGGAGAAAAAGAGTTCAATGGTTGCTCCTCTGTGAACGTGCCTTGAAGTCGGACAAACAGGTTAAAAGCCGGTAGCAGTTGCCGGGTTCGTCCGTGAGTCATTCGAAACGAGCGCGGTCCGACGGTGGTGGGCCGAAGCTTGCGGGTCTTCGGCAGCCCCGTGGCGACGGTCGCTTGCGGCGCCGGGCCGATGCAACGGTCTGCGCGCGTTGGATCCTCGTCGCGGTGCCGATGGCGGCAAAAAACGCGCGGCGAGGGTTCTCGTCAAACCAATCGGATGCTCAATCACGGGTGTGATTGAGGGGACCGTGAGAAATTGCGCCCATTATGGCTTATTTTGCAGGAATGACCAATCATTTTGCGCGTCGGCGCCGCGAGTGAGCCCTTCGTGGGCTTGCCTTCACCGTCGTCGCTCGCTAAGCTACGCGATGGAAGTGGAGGGCGGCTGGTGCCGTTCGCGGTCTTCAAAACCGTTGGTTCCACGGGTTTCCCTGGGACGGTGGGTTCGATTCCTGCGCACTTCCGCCATCTTCGTGAGGTTGCCTTCTATGTTTGCAAAGCCTGTGTTTCGCCGCCTTGTCGGCCTCGTTTTGATTGCCGCCGCCCTGGTTGCCTGTGGCAAAAAAGGCCCGCCGCGCCCGCAACCCACGCAAGCGGTAACGCTCCCCGCCCAAAGTTTGGCGCCGTGAGTCGGATGCCGCATGTGGCCCTGTGTTTGGCCGCTTCCATGGACGGTCGCATTGCTGAAGCTGTCGGCGGCGCGCCCGCCTTTACCTCTGCCTATGATCGCCGGAAGCTGTTTCGCTTGCGCGCTGAGGCCGATTTACTGCTCGTGGGTGCCGGCACGGTTCGCCACGAAAAGCTGGCGCCGCTCGTGCGTGACGCGGAACTGGTGAACCAACGCGTGGCCGCCGGGCGCCCACAACATCCGGCCGTCGCCATTGTTTCTCGCTCGTTGGACTTACCTTGGCAAGCGCGCTATTTCACCGCCGCCAAACAACGGTTGTTTGTCCTCACCGAACGGGCTGATCCCGATACCCGAGCCCTCGCCCGCGAACGGAATGTGACCCTGCTCGAAGCGGGCGACGACGATCTGTTCACGTTCGGCCTGGCGGCCCTGGCTGAACTGGGTTTTGCCCATGTTTTGGCTGAAGGCGGCGGTACTTTGGTCCACGCTCTGCTCGCCCGCGATTTGGTGGACCGTTTCTACCTGACCTTAGCGCCGCTGACCTTGGGGCGCGACACACCCCCGTTAGTCAACGGGCCGCGCCTCGAACCGGCTGTATCTTTTGATTTGCACCACGTCAATCAAGTGGGCTCCGAGCTACATCTCGAATACCACCGTCGCTGAGCAAGTGCCCGGCCCGCGCGTCAAGGCGACGGGCCGACACCTTACAGGTTGGACGATTTACCCGTTTCGGGTGACAGTGATTTACCCAGCCATTCCAGCGGGCGTGCCATAAGTTTCTCGCGAAACGAGGCGTATCCGATCATGGAATCGTTGGCTGTGTCCGCCAAGGTAAACAATTTGTCCTTAAGCGCGAAGGCATTGAGCCCGTGTTCGCTTAGGTAATAGTTGTAAATGCGGTCCGCTTGCAGAAACACCGGTGTTTGGTAGGCGACAAACTTGCGGCAGGTTTCCAAACGCAGCGCATAAGCATGGCCGCCGACCAATTTGCCGATGCGGTACAGGTTTTCCGTGTAACCTTGCATCAACAGGTTGTCGATAAAGGCCCGGCTTACTTTGTCCCAATTGAACAAATGGAGTCGGTTGTAAAGCTGGTACGTCGCGCGCTGCAACCGGCTTTTGAATGACGGGTACTTTTCACTGTAGTAGCCCAGCATGAGTAGTTCCCAATCGTGCGGCAATTCCGACATCGCTTTGGCAAAGGACGCAAGACGGGAACGCTCCAAGTGGATGTCGTCCTCCAGGATCAATATCGACTGATAGCCGTGATCGATTGCGTCTTGCCAAATGTTGCGGTGCGACATGGCACAGGCTATTTCACCCAGGTTCATGCCGCGATGGGTGCGCTTGCCGCGACGGTGACGTTCGTCGTCATAAGCGCCCTTCTTTATCAGCGTTTCGCGATCTAATTGCAGCTTGTCAACGCCGTAGAAAAAGCTGTAAGACAAGCCCGCACATTCGCTTTCAATGTGCCGGCGCCGATGGTGCGCACGCTCTAAGGTCAACACATAAATGTGATCAAAAAATTGGTTCAGCATCTTTCACCCTATGCGTCCCGGGTGGGTGACCCAAACCATTGATAACAACCATCACGTCCCAAAGAACGACAAGGGGGCCGTGATAGGCCGGCTTGTGGAAAATTTTCGAAACCTCGGACGGGGTCGCCGCGTACAGAGAAAAGCCGTTCTCCGTAGGTGGGTTTATGACCGGACGGTCAAGCTCACAGCAATTGAGAATCCTTGATAAGGTGTCGAAAGCACCGTTTTGCCGGTGCAAGCTTGTTCGGCAAAACAGGTCCAAAAACCAATGAATATCAAATAGCAAGGTTAGGGCCGACAACCGGCCGAGACGTCTTTCTCCTCGTTTTATCGAAACTGTACGAACGACCGTGCCTGAGTGAAGGCCGGTTATGCATTGAGATAAATTGATCTGCTTCGCCTGTTTCGCGTCAAGCATCTCGTTTTGCGATGCTCCACGGAAATCGCGATTTTCGCGTCTCAGAATTCGATACAGAACAACACTTTTTGACCCGATAAGCTTACACGAACTCGCCAAAAAATATTTGTTGGATTTTCAGCTCTATGGCTAGTGGACGTCTTTGTGCGGGATTTTCAGGGGTTTAAACCGTGCTTTTCTTTGGACGCAAGCCTGGACGTCTGGGGTGGCCATGCTGGGACATTCATGGTTTTTGACCGCTCTTTCTTTGTTTTCGTCCGTTGGCTGCAACCAAAAAGTAGACCTTTGCGCTTGCTATGGCAGCTCCTGCTCGCGGCGCGCGATTTTCTTGTCGCGGTGAATGAAACCGCTGAACGCTGAAAGGTTCCCTCGATGAAGTTTCTAAACGGATGGTTTTTGTCTTTTATATTTGCCCTGGTCGCGGCGGTTTGGTGGCCGTCCAACCGCTACCACTACCTTGTGGTTCACCACACCGCTTCCGACACAGGTAGTTTGGCCTCGGTGCGCCGCGCTCATTGGGCACGCGGCTGGTTTGACGCCGGTTACCACCTGATCCTCGCCAACGGCACCCATGGCGTTGCAGCCGGTACCTTGCAACCCAGCTTGCGCTACCGCCTTGGCTGTCATGCCGTGGCGACGCGCAGTCCTCGGCACAATCTGCTGGGTCTTCACCTGTCGGTGGTCGGCAACTTTGACAAGCAATCGATGTCCCCCGCGATGCGGGCCAATCTAGCCCATGCGCTGACCTTACTGGCTGAACGCTACCGTATCCCACCAGACCAAATCCTGTTGCACCGCGATTGCAGCGCGACCGTCTGTCCGGGGCGTTTTGTCGATCGTGCCGACTTGGTGACGTCTTTGGCACGTGATGCAGCGCAGGTTGATGAGACGGTTGCCGCGCGTCAGCGCAGCGTTCTCGGCGCCACCTTAGTTGCGCCGCTTCCTTTGTTTATATGCCTGTGGGCGGGTCAATTGTTGCTGTGGTTTGCCTGGCGCCGGTGGCGCGCGCGACGGGGGCGCCGCTTGCGCTCGCTGCGACCTACATGAGCGATGCTGCGCGCCGAGGCAAACTTTAAGGCGCTCGGCAGATGCTCCGATAACCTTTAACAAATGTTCCATTGCCAAGCGGCGAGCACCAGTTTAAGGTTTTTTTAGAATTCGTAACACAACACCCAACTTGCTTTTCCCACATTGATACGGCGCCAATCAAAGACGGCGCCGGCCAGGCGGGCGAAAGAGGAACCATGGATCCCACCAGCGATCACCACGTACAGCCGTCATCGGACGAAACGGCACCTACCAAAGTCGGCGGCTTTAAGCCTGGCGATCACGACCCCGAGATTGCCATTTTCCAAAGCGGCGATCATGTCGGTCGTTATCGCGTCTTGGAGCAGATCGGCAGCGGCGGTATGAGTGAGGTTTATCTTGCCGAACGCAGCGACACCCCCGACTCACGGGTTGCCTTGAAGGTCCTGCGTTTGGTCGATCTGACGCTCATTCGCCGTTTTGATCGCGAACAATCGATCCTGGCCAAGTTGAGTCATCCCTATATCGCCCGTTTTTACGACATGGGCACGGCGGCGACGGGCCACCCCTGGCTGACGATGGAATACATCGACGGTTTACCGGTTACGCGCTGGTGTGATCAGCATCAGTACACCATGCGACAGCGGCTCGAACTCTTCGTGAAAATCTGTGAAGCGGTTAGTTTTGCCCACCGACACCTCGTCATTCACCGTGACATTAAACCCGACAACGTGATGGTTGACAGCCACGGCGTGCCCAAACTGCTCGATTTCGGCATTGCCGCCTTGCTCGATCCCGAAACCGGCAACCAGCAAACCGTGACCCACCTTGGTAGTCGGATGATGACGCCCGATTATGCCTCGCCCGAGCAGTGGCGTGGAGAGTTGCTCACGGCCGCGACCGATATTTACTCGCTCGGCGTGTTGCTGTTCCATTTACTGAGTGGGACTTTGCCCTTTCGTTTTAGCCGTCAATCGCCCATGGAGGCCTTCAAACGCATGGCCGAGGAAGAGACGCCCTCGCTGCATGCGCACCTTAGCCGACGCACCGAGGAAAACACGCGCATTGCGGCGGATCGACGTTTGGACCCGCAACGATTGCGGCGTTTTCTCAAAGGCGAACTCGCCGCCATTGTCGCCAAATCTTTGAGCAAAGAGCCCAACGATCGTTATGTTTCCGTGGAAGCTTTTGCCGACGATGTGCGCCGTTTTCTCTCTGGGCATGTTGTGCAAGCACGCGCCCACACACTGCGTTACCACGCCGGTAAGTTTATTCGACGTAACCACTTGGCGCTCTCTTTTGTGGCCGCGCTTTTTTTGGTTTTGGTCGGTGCCTTGGTTGCCGTTATGGTTGAACAACGGCGTACCGAAGCCGCGCGTCAGCTCGCGGAACAGGAACGACACTCGGCTGAACAGGTCACCGATTATTTAACCGCCCTGTTTGACGTTGCCGATCCTCGCCGCAACGAGGGCCGCGAGGTCACCGCCTTGGCCATGTTGGAAATTGGGCGCGAGCAGTTGGCCCAAAAAGGCGGCCAAAGTGATTATGTACAGGCCCGTCTCAACTACACCATGGGCAAGGTCTATCTGAGTTTGACCCAGTTCAAAACTGCTGAAAGCCTGTTAACCGATGCTCTGAAGGTATTTCGCCGCGACGCCCGTGCCGACTACGAAAGTGAAACCCTGTTCGCGCTGGTCACTTTATACGGGCAAATGGGACGTTTAAAAGACATGCGCACCATGGCCGAGCGGCTTTTGGTGTTGGCCGAGGCGCAGCCCGACGACGCCATGCTGGTAGCGCGTGCTTATCGGGCGCTTGGCGCCGTGCACCTAAATGAAGGCGCGATTCAGACCAGTTACGATTGGTTCCAAAAATCGTTGGCGACCTTGGAAAGCAGCGAGCAGGCCGGCCCCGTCGATTTCGCCGACATTCATTACCGCATTAGCCTGTGTTTCCACTATCTCAGTGATTTAGCGCAAGCGGAGTCTCATCAACGAACCGCCTTAAAGTACCTCGACGAGATGCCGGATCCACCCAAAGCCAAAATCTTCGATTGTCAATCCGCCTTGAGTGGCATTCTGCGGGATCGCGGCAAGTTCGACGAAGCTTCTCGCATGGCTGAACAAGCCATTGCCGGCCAGGTTGTTCTGTACGGTGAAAACCATATTGCTACCTTGCGTTCGCGCCGCATCGCCGCTTCGATTTACGAAATGTCGGCTCGTTATGAAGAGGCCGAGAAGGAACTGCGCACGATTATCACGCACCTGGAAGCGCGCGGTGACAGTGACGGCGAGACCCACAGCCACGTGCTCGACGATTTGTCGCGCGTACTTTCCACCAACGGCGCCTACCGCGAAGCCGAGGAGGTCAGCCGCAAAGCCTTGTCACTCTTAAAAAACAACTTTGGCGACGACCATCAAACCGTGGCGCGTAAGAAAATGATCCTCGCTTCGCATTTACTGGATAATCATCGCGCTGATGTGGCTCAACCGCTTTTAACCGAGGCGCTTGAAGTTTTTCTGGCATTGGAGAGCGGTTTTGAATCGGAGTTGGGTTCAACCTACTTTTACCTTTCCGGCGTCAGTCGTGCCAAAGGTGATTTCGAACGGGGCCTTGAGTTCAGCCGCGACGGTAGCCGTTGTTTCCTCAAACGGTTTGGCAATGAATCCACCTATGGTTTGATGGGCCGTCAGCATACCGCCAACTTCTTGTTGTTGGCAGGACATCGGCGCGAGGCACAGGTCGAACTGGAAGCGATTTTGGCCGAACCCCAAGACGCGCGGCCGGCCATCCATCGTCTCAGTCTGCTCAGTGAGTACGCCGTGGCCTTGGCCTCCAACGGCTCCTTGGCGGAGGCTCGGCGCCGGTGGCAGGCGATCCACACGGCGTTGGCAACCTTGCCCGCCACAGAATCGGCGTTAACCCAGTACGAGATTCGGCGCGCCCATGGTCGTTTTCTGTTCGAAGACGGTGACTATCAGGCTGGGCTTGCCGCCATTCACCGTGCCATTGCGTCTTTTGGTCCCAATGCCGGACCCGAGAATCCCAAATTACTGGTTACCCTGGGTGATCAGGTTCTCGGTTGGACCGCCCTCGGCCGCTTTGAGGAAGCTGAAACCACCTTACAGCAAATGAAGACGCGCTTGGACGGCGACGTGCAATCGGTCGAACTGGACGTTGATCTGGCCTATAACCGCGCACGCTTGGACTGGGCTAAGGCGCGTCGTGACACGGCTGCTACCCGTTACGAGGCCTTGATTGCCACCTGTCGTGAGCGTTTTGGCACGCGTCACGCGGCCTGGTCCCATCTCAACGGCGAACTTGGTTTGCTGCGTTTATCGCAAAACAAAACCGCCGCTGCCGATCAGTTGTTTGAGGCCGCCTTGCAGGCGCGCTTGCAAGAGGAAGACGACGGCAGTGTTTGGGTTGCCGCTTTGCGCCTGGGTCGCGCTGAGGCGGCTGCACGGCGCGACAATTACGGTGCCGCCGAGACCTTGCTCAAGCAGGCTCAACCCGTGCTGGAACGTCAGTTAAACAATAATCATCCCTACCGATTGCAAGCGCAGCGCGTGGCCGCCCATATCGACGTCGGTTTTGGTCGGCTTGATGCGATTGCACCGTCGCGTGATCAGAATCTCGCGCAAATGCGCGCGGTTTACGCGCCCAACACTGTTTGGGTCGCCGATGCCGTCGCCTACTGGCGCCTGATCCAAAAAACACAGACCAAGGAACGTACCCGCTAGCTGCGACGGCCGGACCTTAAAATTTGTGTCGCTCCTTTTTTCCTCCAAATTTGGTCGCTATCTTTGGGCGTAAAGGAACACCGCTTTCGTGATGACGCGGTGCAGGGGAGGGGCCGATTTGATTGCCGGTGTACCACAACGGTCACGCGACGCCGTCGCCGACCTGTTGCTTTGGATGCAACAGCAGGGCGCACTTTGGCGTGGGTTCTCTCTGGTGGCAGAGGGTGAGGAACGCGGGCTGCGCAGCACCACTTTGTTGCCGCCCAATCAGGAAATTATGTTCATTCCTAAGCACTTGCACTTCCAAAGTCGCTGCGAGAATGAGCGACTGCCGCATCCTGGTAAGCTCGGGTTATTTTCCAAACACAGCGCTTTGGCGCTTTATTTACTGGAAGCCGCGGCGGCCGACAGTCATTTCCATCGGCCTTATTTGGCCACCTTGCCCGCCCACTACCGCCACATTCCCCTGTGTGCCGAAGCGGACGCTCTGGTACGTCAATGCGGTGGTTTTACCCGCTTTTTAATTGACCAGCGGGTTACCTCCTTGCATCACGATTACGGTCGTCTGTGCCATGAACGGCCGGGTTTCGACCGCTTTGATTACGACGACTTTCGCACCATGATCGCCGCCGTTAACTCGCGTTGTTTCACGCGCCCGGATTTGCCCGAGCAAAACAATGCAGTGATGGTCCCCTTGCTCGATATGTTTAATCATGCCAACCCACCTAACTGCACCTGGTCCTACAGCCGTGAGCGCGGCGGTTTTGTGGTGACAACTAAAACCAAGGTTGCCGCTGATACCGAGTTGACCCTCTGCTACGGCAAGAAACCTTCCGCGCGCTTTTTTGTGAGTTACGGTTTCGTTGAAGCGGAAGCCTCAGTTCAAGCCGTGCCGATCCAGGTGGTTGTGCCTGATGATGACCCCTTTTATGCCCAAAAAAAACGGTTTATTGAGCAGTTAGGCGGGCCCTGGTTTGCCTTGGTCGATGACGATAACAAGCTGTTACGTCGTTGTTTAACGGCATTGCGCTGCTGCATCACCGATTGGTCTGATGTGCGACAGCGCAGTCGCGTGTTGGCGCGGCTACCGCTTACCGCCGCCATCGAACGCCGCGTTTTAGAGGCTTTGCGTGGCGCGCGCCTTTGGGCGCCCTCACCGTTTTCGCCCCTCAACGATTCGCTTGCCACCTTTCATCACCAGTGTCTGGTGACCATTCACCAACGGCAACAGCGGGCCAAAAATAAACTGGACCTGTTTGTTGCCGCAGCCTTGGAAGATCTCGACAGCGGCGGTCCACCGGCTTCGGCCGCGCCTGTGCGCCGCAAACCACCCGCTTGGCGTCGTCGTCTTTTGTACTGGCGCGAGCAGGAGGCCGCCGCTTTGCAGAGCGAACGAACGCCGCTTGGCGTGGTGACGACTGTTCGCATCCAAGCAGCGACCCAATACGCCTGGCCGGCACTGTGCCGCATTCGCGTTCACGAGCAACAGCAAGGGTTTGTACCTGCACCCGAAACCCTTGCAGCTCAGGCTGACAACGACATCGGCACCCAGGTAATCACCGTCCAAGCGGGCCGTGACATTGTCGGCTTGTTCACCCTGACACGGGTCGATAACAACACCGTTCGTTTGGCCGCGCTGCAAATCGATCAGCACCACCAAGGACGCGGTTACGGCCGCCAGGTGATGTGTTTGCTCAAAGAACACTTTTTAGCGCAGGGCTTTTGCGGCACGCTAACACTTGCTGTTCACAAGGACAATCAGGTCGCCGGCGCCTTTTTCCGCGCCGAAGGTTTTCAAGTGATCGCGCAACAGGCAAACTGCGAGGAACGCCGCTATCAGCTATTTTTCGGCGACTAAACCTTTGGAAGAAGGCGGTTTGCTGTGGTGGGCGGTGCCTTTTTGGCTGTTGTGGCCGTATCTCGATTGACTTTAGTTAGCCAAATCGCTAAGTTTTTTAATTAGCTGAATGGCTAATTAAGCGGGAGGCTGCTTTGACCGAAAAAAGCCGGGCGGCACAGGAACTCGAAGACTTTGACACGGTCTTCAAAGCGCTGGCGCATGCCTCGCGCCGCCACATTTTGGTCGTGCTCCATGCGCGTGGTGGTCACATGACCGCCGGTGCCATTGCCGATCGTTTTGCCTGTAGCTGGCCGACCACTACCCGTCACCTGCGTCAATTGACCGACGCTGGTTTGGTGACGGTTGAGAAGGTCGGTCGTGAAAAAATTTACCGCCTCAACCAGGCGCGTTTATGCCGCGTCACCGATAACTGGTTGAAGTGGTTTCGTTAGGTTTCGCGACGTAAAGGAGGTTTCCGTGAGTGGAAAAATGGCGTTCGCCCTGTACAAACCCCATGAGGGTCAAGAGGAAGCATTAGTGGCTGTGGTTGAAAAACATTTGCCGGCCTTGCGCGAGTTTGGTCTGGTCAGTGATCGCGACGGCTATGTGGCGCGCTCCCAAGACGGCACCATTGTGGAAATTTTTGAATGGAAAAGCGCCGACAGCCCCGGTTTGGCCCACAAGCATCCCGGTGTTGCCGCCATTTGGGAAGCCATCGGCCAAATCGCCGACTTTCCTGCGATGCGTGAATTACCCGAAGCCGGCAGCCGCTTTCCCAACTTTGATTTACTTTAATCGGTGTAACGGGTCGCGGTGATCTTCGTCGCGATTCGTTTTTACCCGTTCGTTCTCACCCTTGCCCGCCAAACCAAAAAACCGCAAAAACGCCAAAAAAAATGCTGCCGGCGCCGAGTAATCCACCGAACGTGCGCGGGCTTTCAATCGGCCCTTCGTCACTAGGTCCTCGCTTGGCATCGTGGTACATCTGTTGCAAAACATTGATATTGCGTTTTCTGTGTTGTTCCGATTTTTTTGGATTGAGGTTGCTATGCGGTGGATGTGTTTGTGGCTTTTTTTGGTTTTTTGTTTTTGGGCGACTGCTGCCGACGTACCCGCTCAAGCGGTGCCTGGCGCCGTAAAGTGGTTCGCGGCCGGTCCCATCAATCATGTTTTTGCGCTTGATCGCGTTGTTCCACTGGAATTCAAAGAAGAGGCCGTCGTTGGCGCCGTTTGGCGTGTGGTGCTTGACCCCCGTAACGGAGACATCTTGGTCGGCGATTACCGCTCCAGTGCCTGTGTCTTCCGTTTTGACGCCGAAGGGCGGTTCAAACACCGCATCGGCCGCTCCGGTCAGGGGCCCGGTGAGTACGAATACATGTTGAACTTCGCCGTGGGTGCCGACGGCGCGGTATACGTGTTGTCGGGCTCGAAACTGGTCAAGTACAATGCCGCCGGCGTCATGCAACAAGAGATTCGCATGCGTTCTTTTACCAATGACATTGCCGTGGTGGGCGACCAAGTCGTGGTGCGTTTGGTTCACCGTTTTGACCAGGATTCCGATCCCGCTTTATTGGTTTACGATAGCGACCTGAACTTGCAACAGGGCGTGGGTCGGCGCGATGCGCGTCTCGACATTAAATTGTACCTGCCACAACGATCATTGGCGGTGATGGGGACGACGCTAATCGAGACCGATTTCTACGCACCGCATCTGCACAGTATGGATGCCCGCCGCAACCTGGTGACCACCGTCCTGGCGCCGGAAAGCGACGATTTTGCCGAGGTCTGGGACATTCGCAATAAGGCGCAGCGGGACAAAGCTGTTAATGCGAGGGTCCGCTTCTTCGTTAATGTTCAAGCCACTGATCGCTTCGTTTTTCTTCATGAGCATCAAGACGCAACTATTAATAATTATTGGGTTTATGAGCCTGGCACGGGAAGCGCGCGCGTCTTTGTCGAACGGCCGCGCCACCCTGGGAAGCCGCCGGTTACCATCAAAAACAAACTGTTCGGCGCCGTCGCCGGCGCGTACCCTGATGGTTTCATTGCCACCGTCGATCAATCCGAAACGCTGCAGGATTTGGCGTTGGTTTTCCCTGAGTTGGCGAAGGTCACCATGGCAGAGGATGACAACCCGGTTTTTATTTTTTTGGCGGTGAAATAGGACACAGCCACGACGGGCGGTGCTTCATTTCACCGCCCGTCGTGGCCCGCTCACGCCGGTGCTTGCCTTTGCTTACTCGTCCCCACTGCCGTGTTCTCGCAGGCGGGCGCGTACGACGTTGACGCGGACTGTGTGCTTGTCGGGCGGCTTTTGTTTTTTGGCCTTTTTGGCTTTCTTCTTCCCTTGGCCGGGTGTGGGTTCCGGCGCTTGCGGTTGGCTCGGTTTCCAGCGGTTTTGGCGCTGCCAGTCAGCGCGTAGCTTTTTCAGCACCTGGATTTCTTTTTCGGGTTCCTCGCGCCATCGATCAGCCTTAAGTTCTTGGTATAGCGCCACATCTGCGGCATCTTTGCTGCCGGCGACGATCTCAAACAGCTCCCGTTCGAAGGGATCCATGGCGTCCAGACGTTGCTGCTGCTCGCGTTCCTTTTTCGCGTCCAACCAGCGCTTGTTGGCGGCCTGCTTCTCGTTCGGTGTGCAGACCATGCGCCCGTAACCCACCGCTGTTTTGGCACCCGCGCCGGCCCAGGCCAAGGCCTGCGTCAACCAATCCGCGATCAAGGCGTGATCGCTTGCTTGCGCGCCGGCACGTGGCATCCAGGCAAATAGAAACGGCGTATCGGCGGCCGTCGTGAGGAATGGAATCGGTGTCGGCGAGCGCCAATCACCGGGAGGATCCTCATTCGTCCAGTTGCCGTAATGCGGGGTCATCACGTCCGCTTGCAGGTGAACCGGTCGGGTCGGCAGTGCATCGAGAAAACACAGACAGCCGGCGCGGTTGGGCGCGCCGAACAAGCGCCCAACCCGTTCGGTGTCGCCCTCCTCGGCCACAGCCCAGGCGTGAATGAGACCTTTGACGGAGCTGCCTGGCAGGTAGGGGACTGCCAAGGTGGGATGCCAAGTAAAGCCGATTTCGGTTGGATGACTGCGGCCGGTTCCTGTCACGAGCCGCGCTTCTGTTTGAAAGAACTGAAAATCGCCATGACGCGCGCGTACCAGTGCCGTGACGCGCGCGATCTGTGCTTCGATCCGGCTTTTGTCACCCACCTCGCACGCGGCCTTTTCAATCCAAGCAAGTTTGGGATTGGCCGCTTTGTTTGGGTCGCCCTCCTGCTTGGACGGCGTTCTAAGCGACCACCGCTGTTGGCCGTCTTTGATCCAGGTATCGCAGAACTTGTCGTACCACAATCCCAAATGGGGGTTGTCAGGTGGCGTGCCGGCCAAGGCGGCGTCGCGATAGAGAGGAAGCGTCATGATGGGTCCTCCGGGGAGGGTTTTTCAAGCATGGCACGGCAGAATTTTTTGTGCCAGGTCAGCCAGGCCAGCGCTTCCGCCTGGGCCAAAGTGTATTGGTCTTGGCTGCCGCTTGTGAGGCCCGCCATCAAGCCCGTTTGGGCCGTGTATACACCATCGTTGCGACGGCACAGCCATTGGCTAAGGTTTTGAAACAAGGCTGCGTGCGCTTTTTCGTCGTCCTTGCTCGGTTCAGGGCCGGCCGCCGACAATTCCATCGCCATGGCTTGGCCGAGACCGTTGATCAGCACCGCCGGCCCCAAGCGTTCCACATAGCTGCGGTAACGTTTTTGGAAATCGGAGCTTGCGTGGGCGACGGCCTGCGTTTGTTTGAGTGCGTCGGCGGCGCGTTGTTGTTCTAAGGTTTTCATCCCTTTTGCTCCTTGGCGGCGGCGTATTGGGTTACGGCGAACCAGCCTTGGCCGACCGTTTCATTGCCGCCCACTTGAAGGTAGGCGTTCTCGGCGGGAAACATTTGGTCCACAAAGGTTTTTGGGGTGCCGGCCCGTTCGAAAATCAGGGTGTACATCAGCGTGTCACAGGGCAGCGTTTCCTCGTACCACAGGTTTCTGCTGATTTTGGTGTCTGGTTCCAACAAGTTGCGGGCCTGAATCGTTAAGCCGTAACGGGCAAACCAGGCGAAGTCATCGTTGTGAAGCACGGCAACCGAATGGGCCAGGCGTTGTTGCGTGGGCAGATGGCCGATAAGTGGCGCGATCAGGTTCAGCCAGCGTTGCGGTACTTCACCCGCCACCGTAAACAGCCGTTCCTCCAGGAACAATTCCGTGGCGCCGGCGGTCAAAAGTGTGCCTTTTGCCGGTGTGGGCGTCTCGATCGCCTGAATCGAGCCAACCCGACCCAAATCGCGCTGAAGCCGTTCGAGCAGCAAGGGGCAGGTGGCCCAGCGGTAGGCGCCGGTCAGACTGCGAACGGGTAATAGCAAGAGGCGGCCTTCCGAAAACAAAATGCTGCCACCGCAGTCCGTGTTGCCAAACCAGCGGTTGACCTGACTTTCTGTCTGACCGGCGGTGCGCGCGTGGTCGCGTAGGGCGCCTTTCAAGCTGGAACCCACCACCAGCGGATAATCGGTACCCGCCTCTCGGGCAACCGGTAGGTCGACCACGTCCGTGCTGCGGCCGGCGCCCGCGTGGATTGGGGTTTCGGCCAGCAGGCCGAGCATTAAACCATTCATCGTTGTTCCTCCTCTTGGATGCATAAACCGAGCGCCAATTCGCCAAAGCCGACGGCCCGACGACGGCCAATTTGAAAACGGGCGTTGCGGTTGGGGCGCACGACTCCCGGTTCGTTACCGATTCGTTCGCAAAACAGAACGCTGCCGGCGGGTAGCAAACAGCGGTTGGGCAAGGGTTTTCGGTCGCGCGAATCCCAGCCGCCGGCGCGGACGGCGCGATCCAAGCAGGCCGAAATCACCTGCACATTACCGAGGCTGGAGAGCTTGCGGTGCAGCAACGCGCGTTTGTGATTGAGATCGAGTGGTGTCAGTGTGACTGCCGCAAATAACTGTTTTTGGGCGGCTTCCGCTGCGGTGAAACCCAAGGCCGGCGGACCCTGCCAGGCTTCTCCGGTCACTAACTTGCCTTCGCCGCCCAAGGTCAGGTTGGACCCGACCAACGACGGCCACGCTTTCGGCCAACCGTTGATTTGGACGCCCAGCGAAACGCCTTCTTGGAGGCGAATGTGGCGCGCGCTGTAAAGCATGCCCTCTCTCGCGGTACGGGTGTCGCTTCTGCGCTCAATGCCGACACGCCGTTCCTCGAGCCACAGCGCCTCTTGAGGCACGATGTCGTCCGCATTGGGCAGCCTGCCGGCCAGGATGCGGTGCATGCCCTTGGTTGTGACCCAAACATGTTTACCGGCCCCAAGGCGGACGTGGTCAGGACTCGTCGGCCAGGAAGGTAAACGGACCTGCTCACCAAGGTCGCAGTCAACCGGTTCGCCCGGTCGGGCGATTGCTTGCGGCAAAAAGCGGCCCTGGTCCACATAGCCGACCACGTGGCGCGGCAGTGGGAACATCACTTCCTCGCCGCGTAAAACATAGGGCCCGGCAAAATGGACCGCCGGCTGTTCTTTTTTACCGTGGCGGTCGACCGCTTTGCTCAATTGGTTGGGGCTTTCGCCGAGGTAGGGCCGCAATTCGCTCGGCCAACTGTCGCGACCGTTCCAACCTTTAGCGCGTGCCAAGGCCGCGCGCAGGGCCCCGACCACGGTCAGCGGTAGCGCTGGAAATAGGCCGCCCGGTTCCGATTGGGCGGCGATTCCCGTGGAAAAAGGGGTGCTGTCGCTGAAGAACAAGGTGTTGTGCGGTATCAGTTTGAGGAACATCATCCAACATCCTCCTGGAATTTGGGATAGGCGAGGAAACGTGCTACCAAAAGGCCGTCCATGCCGATGGTGGTCGGCACCTCGGGGTCGGCTTGTCCAGCTCGGGCTGGGCCGAGATGACCGAGGATGAGGTCGGTTAACGGCGCCGCACCCTGGTGGTCCGATTCGCCGCGACAGGCGAGACCGCGCACGATTTCGGCGTGAAGAAATCCGCGTAAATCAGTTCCGGGCGGAAGCTCGATCCACTGGCCTGGCGTCCAGCTAGGACCGTCGCCCAAAACGGATAGGGTTTCGCGCAGACGGAACAGCAGCGAGGTTGAGAGTTCGCCGGGGCGGTCCGTTGCGAGGCTGGGACTGTCGCCGCGCAGGCAGGCGGCGAGTTGTTCGATCCCCGTCACCGCCGGGCCAGTCGAACGTTGCCAGGTACTGGTCCACAGAGCGCGCCGCCCACCGCTTTTGAACAAACTGACCGCCAGCGAGTTGCGGCCGTTTTCTTTTTTGGCGATGTCGTCGAGTAACCAATGCGCCTCGTCCAACACCATGGTCAGCGGTAAGCGGATGTGGCCGAAAACGACTGCCGCTGACAGCGTGGCTTTCGCGGCTGCATCAGGGTTGGTTTCCGCAAAAGCGGAGCGGTATTTGTCGGCCAAGGCGGCGGCACAACCGAGCGCCCGGGGCACCGGTAAAAGCAGCAAAACATCGTCGCCACCGGCGTAAATTGGCAAAGCGCCGTAATCGTTCGCGATTTCGGGGACCTTGCGGGTAAAGCGATTGAGGGCGGCGCCGATCTCCTCGGCCGACATCGTCTTGGCCAGCTCGCCCAGGCGGTCGCCGTCGGCCAGAATGACCGCATAGGCGTTCGGCGGTGGACCGAGCTTTTCGCCGTTGGGTGCCTGTTTCTCGATCAGTTCCAGCAGTTGTTGTTTCAGCGCTTGGCGGTGGCGCTTTTTTTCAGGCTTCGTTGTCTTGTCGTCGGAGAATTCGACCATCTTTTCGTCTTCCAAGCTGTCGCTGTGGAAGCAGTTGGCGTCGAGGCACTCCCAAAGCGGTCGCGTATCGGGGTCGTTGCCGGCCAACCGAGCGCGCAATCGTCGGCGTGCGCCGGGTGCATGCTTGAGCAGGTCCTTGCAAAAGGCCGCTGCTTCAATTGGCGCGATGGCGGCAACGCGGCTGAGCCAGGGTTGTGCCGCGATATCGACTGTCGACAGCCAACGCGAGGGTTCCACCCGCCAACCAATCGCTTTTTCACCAATCAGCGGGAACAACCGTTTGACGGCGGCGACGGCGCACAGGCGTTCGTCTCGACGGATATCACCCCATTCCGACTTGTCACGGGTGGCTGGTTTTTCGGTAGCCGCCGGCGGGTTGGACTCGCGGTGATTCACCCATTGGTAAACCGCCTCCCAATAGTTGCTGCGTTTCGGGCCCTTGGTAATTGGGATATAACCGGACAGTTCCTGGTAGTCATACATCATGCTGCATTTGCTGCCGAGTTCGGCCGCGGCGAGGTGTGCCTGCCACTGTTTGCGACGGTTGCGTTGTAACCCGGCGACCAGTGGATCATCGTCGCCGGCGGTCCATTGGATTTCCCAGAAGCCGTTTACTTGGCGGTCCCAAACGGCTTTACTCTGGTAGCCGTGATGGGCGACCGGCGCAAAAAACTCGGACCAAACCGCGTCACAGACCTTCAGCCAAGCCGCGTTAAAGGCCGCGATGCAGTGTTCAGCGACCGCACGCGGCGAGGTTGTGACCGCAACCGCGAAATGGTTGGGCACGGATCCAATCGCCGGGGGGGGACCGTCGCGGTGACCGCAAACCCAAGCATACAGTGGATCGCCGTCCAGGTTCGGTTTGCGCAACGCCGCACCCTTATCGAGTGCCGCTCGCAAGGCGTGGGCCGAAAGGTAGGCAAGCAAGTAGGAGCTGCTCCAGAGATCGCGGGTCCGCCGTGATTGCGCCACAAAGCGCTGCACCGGACCAATCGAGAAGTCGAGACGTTGCATCATGGTTTCACCGCCATGACCGTCCCGAAGTGTTCTTTGCGCTGTTGTGGATCCATCAGCCGGTCGAGAAAGGCATGCACCGGTTGGTAGAGTTGGGCCGCTTCTTTTTGGGGAATCACGGCCTCGCCGACCGAGATGCTGCGCGCGTCTTGTGGCAAGAATAAAGTGGGGAAAAAGGACAACACCGCGACTGGCTTTTCCTGCACCATGTGGATGTGGACAAACAGCGGTGATGCGCGGCGATCCAGGTGTTTTGCCGCCGGCCCGACCTGTTGGTCTCTGATTTTGCCGTAGTTATGCGGTAAGCCAAAGGCGATCCGGTCTGGGTGGCGGTCACGTTTTGCGGCCGGGTCTTTCATGAGATCGTGGTCGGACCGGAAGTTTCGTTCGCTATCCTCGTCCTTCAAGATTTTGCCCTTGTTTCCCCAACTGCGATAGCGCACTAGTTCGCGACCAACCAAATCCAGCATTTTCAGAGGCGAGGCGGAACCGTTCGGGGTTAACAGTAGAAGGCGGGTATCACCGGTGAACGCGGTGTATGGCACCTCTTTTTGTGATTTCTCTTTAGGAATCAGGGCACCAATGGATTGGGTTAACGCGGTGCAGGTCCTGGGTGGCGTAAACACCGTTTCACCGTCCAGGTGGAGCTCGGTCAATACCAGCGAACCGTAGCCTTTGCGATTTTTGGCACCGATGCCGCCTAATAAACCCATGGTTTTAAATGTGTTAGCCACGGATGTAAGGTGCTCCCGCTCGAGATCCTTGCGAAAGCGGACGAATACGGTAAATTCGATCGGCATGGAAGGTTTCGGTTCCATGCATGAACGAATGAGCCTGCCGTCGGGGATGTCCTTCTTCTTGCTGCCGAACGCCTCTAAAACGCCGTACCCCAAATATCGTGCGCCCATCCCGACCACCGCGCCCTTTCGATATGGATCCTGGAGCACTTGTGGCGGGTTGACGGGCTCGGGGCGATGCCGCGGTGTTTCAAGACGCAAATGTAGACGCGATTGGCCGCCTTTGGCACTGCCGAAAATGAAATCCTCTTCTTCTCTTATGCGGTCGAGGTTGCCGTCGCAGCGCGACCAAGCCAATGCGCGCCACCAAAACCGCAAACAGCCTTTAATGCTAGGCAGGCGCAGTTCCGCATCGCCGGTGGCACCGCCGCAGAACAGCGGCGTGACAACGCGGAAGGTTGCCGTCATGCAACGGGTCATCGGCAGACCTCCGCGTGCAGGCCACTAATCACCTGGTGTATTTCCATGGATTCTCCCTTCGGATTGATTCCCGTAGTGGGTTATCCAGGGAAAATGCCGTTCGTGAAGAAAGGTTCACGAGATGGACAATTTTTCTAAAAAAACCGCCGGGGGCTTTTCCGCGCCGGCTTTCCTTCGCAGGTGCTTTGTCGGTGACAGGCTTGTTGAACCTTATCGTCACCGGCCTTTTTTGAGCGTTTGCCGGCAGGCGTGGCTGACCGTGGCAGGCGGATCCGGGCGGATCCACAAGGAGGGCGAGATCAGTCGCAGAAAATTGAAAAGGTGGTGAACCGAATTTTTAAAAGAGTGTCTTTCGGAATGAAGCCCGCAATTTAGGCACTGCGACGGCGATGACAGCGGTCGGTTCTAATGGGGGCGTTTGAATACGAAAGGACCAGATATGACCCAAAAAACCAGAAAATTTGTGATAGCCCTATCTTGGCAACAAGGCCAAATCTACCAAATTAAGGTGTTTGATAGCCCGGCCGGCGATGCCGAAGGGACATTGCTATTGCCGTTTAGCCGTAACCAGTTTTTGCATTGGGCTAAATACCACGGCGATTTACCTGTTGGTGTTGAACACAATGTGCCGCCGGTTGAGACACCGCTCAGCGGTTTGGACCAATTCGGGGTGGGTGTCTTGCTTTATCGCGCTCTTTTTCAGGGCGAGGTAAAGGAAGTCTTTGAACGAGCCCGCGTATTCTGCGAAGAAAGACAACTCGATTTGCGAATCGTGATGCGGTTCGAAACACAATGCGAAAATCACCTTGCCGCGGCCGGCTTGCCCTGGGAACTCATGTGTGACCCCAACAGTTACCAGTACCTTTGTTTGCAGCCGAGGCTTAGCTTGGTGCGTTACTTAGAACACCCGCACAAACTACAGCGTCCGCCGATGCCCGCGCCGCTCAAAATTTTGGCGATCATTTCGAACCCGAAAGGTGATGATCGACTTACGGTCAGGCGCTTTGACACTGAAACGGTTAAGGCCAATCTTTGTGACGCTCTTAGAAAATCTTCGTTCGAACTCCACGTTTTGGAAAAACCAACCTTGGACGCCTTGTTTGGTCATCTTGTTCAACACGATTACGATGTGTTGCATTTCGTGGGGCATGGCGGTTTTATCGATGGGAAAGGAGGGCTCCTGTTCGAGAACGAGGCCGGGTTTTACGATTTGGTCGACGACCAGCGGTTTGCCCGGGCGCTTGTGCCGGCCCAGCGCATGCGGTTAGTTCATTTGGTGTCGTGTAACACCGGGGTTTCCTGTGCCGGGGAGCGCTTTAGTCCTTTTCAAGGTATGTCACATGCCTTGGTGGGCGGGAAGATGACAACCGTGGTCGCGATGCAGTTTCTTTTTCGGGTTAAGGAAGCAGGCCTTTACTGTGAGACTTTCTACGACCGCATTGCTGATGGCGAACCGTTGGATAAAGCGGTTGATACGGCGCGTTTGCGACTCAGCCTGAAAGATAATAAGTCCATTACTTGGGCCACGCCTGTGGTATTCCTGCGTGATGAAAACGCCCATCTTTTCCAGCCGCCGCATGTTCAGCGCGTCCATCTCAACAGCTATGAAGTGAGTCCCAAACCCTTAGCGCCGGACTACGAAAATCAGTTGATCCACCATTGGTATTTTCAGGACTATTTTGAGCTCGACGACGGTTCTAAGTCCCGGCGGGTAATTTATCCAGAGGCCTGGTTTCATATCAAGGAAAAACTGGAAAGCTTGAAAAAAACCTGTAGCAAGAAAGCGCCGATCCACTTCGAAGGAAATTGCATGCTCTCCATTTGGTTCTCCGTCGGGCATTATTTCTCGCAATCGACGGGTTACCAAATTGCTTGTCGTCAAAATAACTACCGCAAGGCGCGGCAAGAGATTTGGCGGATGCGTGCCGATATCCAGCCGATGGAACTCAACCAAAAATGGGGGAAAGAGGGCGTGCGCGAGGAGATGATTGTTTCCGTGAACTGTACTGGAAACGAGTTCGAGGAAGGCGTGCGCGATTTCGTTGCGGATTCGTCGTTGCACCGGTTGCCTTGGTTGCAACTCACCGTGCCTGACCCAAGCCGCAGCAAATTGCGTGGCGAGGCCGATGCTTCCGCGCTTGTACATGCTGTTGCCAATACTGTGCGCGGCTTGCACACAAAAAAAATCCACCTATTCCTATGCGTTCCATCGGCGGTGGCCCTGTTCCTCGGGCGGGAAGTCACGCTCGGAAAGTCCTTTGTTGTTTACGATTACCAAAGTCCCGGCTATGCCCAAGCTTTTATCATCAACTGAAAACCGGCGGTCGGCACGCTTGGGGTGCCGGTCCGCTCCTCGGGTTTTTTGGTCGCTTGCCGTCAGCGGTTTTGGAAAAGCGTTGGCGTCATTTTCGGCATCACACATAAATTGCCTCCTTCTGGTGCCATGTCCAGAAGACGAGTTGTCCCGCTCGATTCCCTTGGCACAGCGGCATGGTGACTTCGCCCAAATAAGCATTCTCTTGGCATTCTTGGATGTGATCAATGAAGGTTCGAAGAAGGGAGGCATGAATCACACACTGGGCCAGGTTGGGTTGGCGGTGGCAGCGAATAAAGCCGTCAGCTTGGTCCGTGATGATCAGCAGCAGGTTCTCAATAGGCACCATCCAGTCTAATGTTTCCCTTGTGTTTGGTGCATCAAGGCAGCGCGGGTTCCCCTTCGGCAGGGTACCAAAGGAAAGGTTGATTTGGGTCGGTGGGTTGGGCGGCAAAAGCAACGACGACAGCAGTGCTCGCTCCCGCGGATTGACACAGATGTTGAGATTGTCCTTCTCCGCGGCTCTTTGGTCGTGCCACAAGTAGCCTTGAATTTTGGTCATTGCATCCAACGCTGTCACGCTTTTGCCGGCTGGGTTAATGAACCGTGCCTGCTCGGGGTAGTCAATTTACCAGATATTTCACGGCCGACTCGGTGTTTAGCATGGGAAAAAAACGACCTCGAGCGCAAAAAAGTTGTAAGATTGAAGCAACCTGGTTTGCTGCTGTGCCGTTAACCCGTTGTCCCTGTTTCTCTTGGTCGGGAGCTTGGACGAAAGGTGATCTATTCCTCGCCGAAGGAAGACGACCGGCGGAAATGATCATTGTATGTCATGGGTTTCATTTTCGAGGGATAGGGAAAAAACCGCAACCCAGGTAAAAATGGTATATTGCGTGCATCTCTGCCATTTGTCGTGTTTGTCTCCTTTCACTTAGTTGTACCTATTCATATTTGGCCTTTGCCTAAGGCCCATTTTTATTGGCGGCGCCGTTGTCGTCGACTTGCCTTTCCCACACCTTTGTTGGAATCACAGTCCAAGGAACCATTTTTATGAAAAAACTGATCCCCCTTGGCTTGCTCTGCGCGAGCCTTGCTTTTTCCGGTGATCCTGCGCCGGCCGATTTCGAGTATTTCGATCTTGGCTTTTCAGACGGCGAAGGCTACCAAACCGAGATTCGTACCTTTAACCCCAGCTTCACCGAATCCGTTCATCTGGAATTGCGTGCCGGTTACACCGCCGAAATCCCAGCTCACCGTGTTTTTCCAAACCACAGTTCCGTTTTTACCGTGACCTTGCCGCCATTGGCATCGGCACGCGTGCTCACGAGTGGCGATTTACCCGGGGTGCAACACGCCGCCATGCAACTAAGTAGTGACGGCCCTGTGGTTGCCTGGAACCAAATTCAGTACGGTGTCGAAGGTGAACTCGAGAAAACAGATTCGCAAGCCTTTCGCTCCATCGACACCGTGCCCGATGTGATGCGGTTCAACGATCTCGCCGGACGCGCACCGGTTCCGCGTTTTCCGGAGCAAGTTTCTTCCTACGACCTGCCGCTCACCGAATTACTGGTTGTTCGCAACAGCGAAGCCTTTACGCGTACCGTGGAGATTCAGGGTCGTGACGCACTTCTCGGCCACGAGCTTGACCCTGTACAGATCGCCGTTCCGCCGCGTTCCACTTACGCCGCAAGCGCCGGCGATCTGTTTGGCAACCTCGGTAGTGGTCGTGCGGCTGTTGAAGTCCACAACACCGACGGCCGCGTTTTCGCCTTTCTACGTCGCGAAGATCCGCGCACCCTCATGCGCGCGCTGCCTGCCGTCGACGCCTCACATTCGCTTCCTTTTGCCCACCTGAGCGGGGATGGGTACGAAGGGTACACCACCTTTGGCCCCAACCTTCCCCTGACCGCACAGGTTACCGGGCACGTCTTCCTCGATGCCCCAGCCGAGCTGCTTCCATTCGAACTGGCGATTGATCAGCCTGGCGTTACACGGTTTATGCCGTCGCGCCAGGTGACCGAACGGCCCGTCTCCGTGGGGACCATGCGTTTTGAAGCGACCGCTGATGTTACCGGCGAGTTCACCCTGTTCGGCGACGGTGCGCGCACGCAGATTCGATTGACCCCCTTCTCCGGCCGTCGCGCCGTGTTCCATGTCGGCCGCAACAGCCTCAACGGTGGCGAACGCGATTTTCTGCTGATTGAGAACCCGGGCGTTGAGGATGATCGTCTGACCTTGCTGGGGATTAACAGCGACGGCGGTTTGCGCGACGTCATTCCACTTGACCTGACCCCTGGCAGCCACGTTTTTGAGGCGCGTGACCTCTTCGGTTCCGATACCGAGCTGGTCCTCCTGGAAAAGTTCAACCGCGACAGCACACTTCACGTGGCTTACTTGCTTACCGAAAACCGTGCCGGTGACCACGTTTTGGATAGCGTTGATGTCGTCGAGGTAGCCGGCCACGGCACCATCAGCCGTTTCCTTGAACAGGTATCGACGTGGGAATCCACCGAGGCTCCTTGCTTCCTCGCCCCCTCGCATTTGCTGGGTTTGGTCGACATGGTCAATCGTGGCTTTGAATGTGCCCAAGGTGATTAATCCCGCTTAACCTCGCCATCGCTTGGTTTGCCGGCGCGGCCCGGCATCCACGTTGGCCTCAAACCGATGACAAACCCAACGACCGCGATTACCACGGTCGTTGGGTTTCTTTTTTAGTTCGGTGTGATAATCAACAAACCTTGGTGTGCCTTTTGCCCGCCGCCACCCCCAGGTTCTTCCGTTTCTGCAAAGTGACCAGGCCCGGCAATGTGTTTCGACTCTGCGGCCTAAAGCCACATTAACCCGGACCCGCTGGACCTGAAGATTGGATTAAGGTTTCATCCGATGTTGTCAATGGTGATTTTGAAATCCCAGGTGCGACCCACTTTATCGCCGCCGGTCAGGATTGCGGGGACCGGTTCCGCGGGGGGTGCCACCCGTTTTGCTTTCTTGGCGCCCAGCGAGGCTTCGCCAACCGCATTGAAGTCGTCGTTTTTGACATTGTCGCCTTGGTTGACCGAACTGGTCCCGGCTTTATTAGCCGTTTCTGCCGACAGGTGGTCACTTGCCAAACCAACCGCCAACTCTTTTTCATGAACTCAATAAGTTTGAATATGGTCAATCACTGTTTTATTTGTACTGAGGACTGAGACCCCGATGAATGATTCGCTCGCCAGACCGACAACCGCCGTTGCCGTGCCCGCTTCGACCAGGGTGTCAGATGCTTGGCTGCTCGTCTTGCTTTGTTTCGCCGTGCCCTTGGCCTTTCTGCCCGCCGCCGCCGACCCGGCTGTGCCTCTGCGCTGGTGCTTCGCGGCCACCGTTACCACGTGGCTCGCATGGCAAACTGCCCGCGGCGGTCGGCTTTTTCCTGCGCAGCGCACCCAGCGTTGGTTGTTTTTCGCCTTGGCCGCTACCGTTGCCGGCACCGCCTTGACGGCCACCCCAAGTTTTAATCGATTCGCCGCCGTGCGGCTGCTGTTAAGCTTGCTGTTTTTTCTCGCCGGCGCCGCCGCTGTCGCCCGCCTGCGGCAAACGCCGCTGCTGCAACGACTGTGGTTCGCGACTGCGCTAGGGACAACGTTATGTGCCCTGGTTGGTTTGGTTCAAGTGGCCGGTATTGAATTGGCCCAGATCAGCCAGGCCTTTGCACCCGCTTCCTTGTTTGTTAACAAAAACGTCGCCGCCGCCGTGCTGGTCCTCAGTGCGCCGATTTGGTTCGGTCTGGCCCTGGTCGTTCCTGGGCGCTGGGTTTGGTGGTGGCGTGTGGCGGCCGTGATTCATGTCGCCTTCTTGCTTGCCGTCGCCTCACGCACCGCGCAACTCGTGTGTTTGATCAACGGACCGCTGTGCGCCTTGTGGGTGGCGGCCCGCTGTGAGTCTGTGCGCTGGTGGTTCAACCGTTTCGCCCTCAACGGGCTGCTGATCGCGCTGGGGTTAGCCGTGCTGCCCGGCGTTGGTGCTTGGTGGTCGGCGTCACTTCAGTTTTCCCTTTGGTGGCTCACAACCGCTGCAACCTTCTGCGTGGTCGCGGCGTGTCGCAAACGGTTGCTGGAACCGGCCGCTTGGTTGCCCCGTCTGACCCTGGTACTTTTGGGTTTGTTCGTGATCGGCAATCTGCTGTTGTGGCGTCCGCCTGCTTATGTGCTGCAGCGGCTTGAGCTGGTAGCGACGCAAACCAATCCCGATCCCCATGTCAACACCGTCATGGTGCGCAGCGCGCTTTACCGCAATGCAACAGCGATGGTTCTGGCTGCGCCATTAGGTGTGGGTACCGGTAATTTTCGTCATGTGTTTCCGCTGTACCATGATGCGGTGACCCCGACACCGACCCACGCCATGACCGTGCATCCCGAACGCCTTCACAACGATTGGTTGCAGTTCGCGGTCGAACACGGCGTTTTGGGTTGTCTGTTGTTGTGGGCGCTGCTGTTTACCTTGTTGTACCGCGCCTGTGCCAAAGCTGTGGTTGATGTCACCGCGACAGCGCTACCGGCAATGGTGGTTGCCAACGGATTGCTCTATGGCTCGTTTTCTTTCCCGCTGCAAATGCCCGCGAGTACCTTCCTGTTTTGGTTGGCCGCCGGCATGTTGGCGCCCGCGGCCGCACCGGCCACAGTTATCGGTCACCTACGGCGCGCCGGTGTGGTCGCCCTGGCCTTGCTCCAAATCGGCCTAACGCTTTACTTAGGGCGCTACCTTTACGGCCAGATTTTGCTGGCGGAAGCGAATAAGTGGCAAGCGGCGGGCAACGCGCCTTTTGCTTTTGTCTACAGTAACCACGCTGCGCGCGTGTTCCCTGACGATCCCACCGCCTTTGATCAAGTGCTGACCTTAGCAGCGCGACACGGGCGCAACCTCAAGCAAGCGCGTGCGTTGGCCGATGCCTTCACGGCGCGTTACCCAAACCACGCTAACGGTTGGTTTCGAAGCGCTTATATTCTGCGCAAGGCGGGCGAGCCAAGTGCGGCTTTGGCAGCCGCCGCGCGGGCACTGGAACTGTCGGGTCCCGATGCCGCCGGTCTCGTTTTCTGTGGTGAGACCTACGAACAGATGGATCGTCCCGATCAGGCCAAGGCTGCCTACGAAGCGGCGCTACGGGCCACACCGCTTTACACCCCGGCGGTGTTGCGCTTGCAAGCGCTGGACGCCAAGAACACCGGTCGCATCGAGTAACGCGCACGCCGTGTCGCCGTCAAGACGGCCGGCTGTGGGCTGTCGTTTTGCTTCCCTCAACCGTCGAAGCCGCCCGTTTCAACGTGCTCTTCGCGGCCTTCGAATTTGCGCAAGTCCCTGGGTTTTACACGAAAAAGGGTCAAGGTTTTTCCATTTTTGCCGTTGCAGTTATCAAACACTTCGGCCCCTTCGCGGGTTGACGCTTCCCAGGAACCCCTCATGGTGCCCGAAATTTGCCGCAAACTTTTGACAACTGTCGGGGATCAACCCCGTGTGTTCAACGAGGCGATTGCCTTGATGAGCTTGGATCTCGTTTTGCCGTTTTGGGACGAAATGGGGCTGTTTCAGACTGATCGCCCGGCCTTACAGGCTGCGGCGCGCCAGGCTTGGCAGGGGTTTCACGCGCTCGACGAGGCGGGTCGGCTAAAGGCGCAGTCACCGGCAGCCTATTTTTTAAAACACAGTTTGAACGAATTCGAAGATTATAACTTGCGGCGCTTGGTGGACTGGCTCTACAACATTGTCTTTGCGGCGGACCGTGGCCAGCAACAATTTTTGACCTGGCAAGCCGCCTTACTGCAAGGATTTAAGAACGGACCGCGCTGGTCTGGTAGCTGGTTTGTAGCGCGGCCCAAGCAATTGATGTTCGAGGAAGACCTGCGTGAAACCATTCACTTCCAGGCGACGAGCCCGATTGACGAACGTTTTCCGAGTCGCGACCAACAACAGCTCAGTGAGTGGGATCGTGCCGTTAAAGCCACCAATCTGTTTGGCGATGTGGACGAAAGCTTCGACGGGATCGAATTAAAAGTCTCGCGTTTTTACGAGATTTCGCGCCTGCGCATGTTCTTCATTCGCATTTGTAACCAGTGGCAAGCCGATGAGCTCGACCAGTTGCGAGATCGTGCCCGCACCGTGTTGCTGGCCTGGTCCGAAATGGCGTTTATGGCTATGGGTTTGGTTCATCCCACTTTGTTGGCCAAACCTTGCGCCGAATGGTCGGCCGCCGATATGGACTTGGGTTTGGGATTGCACACCCTTTAACCAGATGTGCCTCATTTAGGGCCCTCTCGACGGCCTCCTTTTAGGGTGGAACCCGCCGGAAAAATGCTTCCTGGCCTTTCCGAGTGAAGCGACCACTTTTCCAACTCATCTTTGTACCAATCCGTTGTACGCCGCTATCCACTGGCATCGTACACTTTAGCCTTAAACATTCACTACGGAATCAAACAGGTCACCAAGATCTTTCTTCATTGCGTACCGTTGAAGCCTCATTGTGCGCGGTAATTGGACTTTGAGAACAATAAAGCCACTTGACACTAGCTTATCGATAAACTTAGTGGCTTTATTTGACTTTGACTCATTATAAGACAGCGCTAAAGCAACCTGTTTTACATTTGATTCAAGCAGTCTGTCACTAAGCCGGTTATTGAAAATAACAATATGTGATACCAGGCTGGCATTGTGATATCCATTCATCCAACAAGCCAAACCATCAATGATTCCCTGTGTCAAAATCAGTTATCGGCAGTTCAGTGCTTCTTGGTTCCATACTACATCGATGTAGTCGTTCAAAAGAACCTCATGTCGTCTGGATTTCAAGTGTTCACTAACCCCAAAACCTGCTTTAAAGAATTGTCGTCGCCGTATAACGGGAAAATAAGCCTTGAACGAAACTTCACTTGATGACTTCCATCTAACAAGCCATCGGCGGCAAAACTCTGTTTGAAGTTCTTGTATAACAAAGGAGCAGATGATTGTCGCTTGATGTGTTTCAGATAGCTTCCATCACAATAAGCAATTTCAAACTTCTCGATAGCATCCTGGTTGTTGAGATTCAGCCTGTCAAGATAGCGCTGTGCTACCTCTTTGTTGATTTTGGATTTGTACCATTTCACGTAACGCTTGATCGATTCTGACATAGTTATCACTCCTTTTGATTTAGCTGAGTGATAACTCGGTGATTTGGTTTTGGATTGATTCTTTTTTCTCATTAATTTGAGCGCTGACAAGAGGGTGGGGAGGGGCTGGTTGCTTCCGATGTGCGACCGAAATCTTTTTGGGACATTACGCGCCTGGGTGGTTTGCTGAATCATTACAACCGTCACGCGGCTTAATGTTCGTTCAGTGAAACCATCGACTATGTAGGGATTGGTGCGTCTAGCAGAAGTAGAATCGATATTATCTTAACGTGATCGAGGCCTTTTTTTGCCATTTTACCTCTCTGACGAACCGGTCAAGTTGTTACCGGCTCAGATATTTGCCTTCGAAACCTCACCGAAATCTTTTTGGGATACTACGGGACACTACGTGTCATTCGCACCATTCGCGAGGAATGTCTGGACCACTTCATCATTTTTTCCCAAAGGCATTTGGAAGTTTTGCTGCGCGAATACCTGGCCCATTACCATAACGAAAGGCCGCATTAGGGCTTGAACAATGAAACAATCGTCAAGCGACGAAGCAGCCCCACCGGGCCAATCCAAAAACAAACCCGCCTGGGTGGTTTGTTAAATCATTATAGTCGCCGCGCGGCTTAATTTTGACCGTTGAACACATCGACGCGGGGCATTAGTGCGTCTTGATGCAGACGAAACAATACTATCCTAGCTAGGCCGAAGCAATTTTTTGCCATTAAACCTCCAAGAAAAGCCTGCCAAGCGATTGTCAACCCAGGGGTTTGCCTTCGGTCATCCGGCGAAAACTTTTTGGGACACTACGGGTTGAAGCTTGGTGAAAGTGCCGGCCATGGAAAGTCAACGGCTCCATGTTTTCTGAGAGCTGCTTCTATTTTGTGTTCTCTTAGAGAGATAGCGATACTTAAAGGTGTTGTCTGCAGGAGGTTGTATCGATTAGGCTCGGCCCCTAGCTTTAACAGCTTCTCTGTCGTTGTATAATCTTTTTTTAAGGCCGCAATGTGAAGCAGCGTATCAAAATGCTCGTTGGGTATATTGATACTCGCACCTCCTTTTAGGAGAAAATTGAAAGATTTCTTTTTTTCGGAATCATAGGCTTCTATAATTGGAGTGGTACCTCTTGCCGTTCGGCTATTTATGTCGACTCCTAAGCTGATAGCGTAATCCAAAAATTCGATTTTCTCAAGCAAAACAAGCTCTACAAGCAGTGTTTTGCCATTAAAGTTGAATTTATTGAAAATTTCAGGTTTATCACTGATGAGCTTTTTGAATTGTTGAATGTCATCTTTTTCTATTGCTAAACCGATACTCATCCAATCTTGATAGGCGTCTTTATAGTTGTCGTGAGTTGTCTGGATGAGTGGCCAATGATTCTCTGGAATATTCCCTCTGTTCCCGTAAGAAGTAAATTCATCAGGGTTCGGCATTAAAAAAAGTGACTCAGGATATTCTTCTAGTATCTTGGTTGTAAGCATGAGATTGTTTGCTTTTAGTGCGTAAAAAAAGGGAGGTGCGCTGTACAAGTCACCTGTTTTGTTTCCCGAAGCACCATGATTAAGTAGAAAAAGCGCAAAATCAACGTTGCCTGATTTAATAGCGTAGCTAATTAGGGGTTCTGAATCCGGTGTCCTAATGTTGGGAGACGCGCCTTTTTTAATTGCATCCCTTGCCGAGACAAAGTCGCCTTGAAGCGCGTTTTGGAGCAAAGATGCTTCCAGATATCCATGCGGCGGAGTCGGTTGGTTGCACTTGAAAAGCGCAAAAAACACAAAAAAATAAAGCATAAAAAATTCCGCACTTCTGTTTTTCATCATTCTAGTCCCAGATGTTGTGGTTGAATAGTTTTTTTGCATGTTTGATGCTGTATTCCCAGTAGTCTCTGTCGTCGATCGTGAAGCTTGTTTCTGGGATTTCTTGATTATTTTCGAGAGCGTTTACTACAGCTTTTACTTCCTTGATGATGCTATCTAGTTCTGTTGTTTTCTGTGTCGCTTCTGTTTTCGTGAGGTTCAGCAAGGTTGGGGCGTGAAACGGGTTAATGTGCTTCTTATCATGCGCCTTGCGACACGAAAAGTCCACCTCGCCGGCATTATTGCCGAGCCTTACCAAGAGTGGGCGGTCCAAATCGCAAGAAACGAAACGGATGAAGAGCACGGTTTTCTCAAAGATGGTGACTACCTGATTCATGATCGTGCCACGGTATTTGGAAAACATTTCCAAAGCACCTTGGCGGCTGGCGGCGTAACAACCGTGCGGCTTCCGCCACGCTCACCCAATCTGAACGGCTACATGGAACGCGTCATTCGAACCATTCGCCAGGAATGTCTCGATTATTTCATCGTTTTTTCCGAGCGGCACTTGGAAGTCCTGCTGCGCGAGTACCTGGCTCATTACCACGAGGAGAGGCCGCATCAAGGATTGGACAATGAAACCATCGTCAAACGACGACAAGAAGGAACGGGTCCGATTCAGAAGCAAACCCGCCTGGGTGGTTTATTGAATCACTACAGCCGTCGCGCTGCGTAGTTAATTTCTCAATGAACATCTTTGTATTAGGGACTGGTGTGTCTCGAGGCAGGATTACCTATACTATCGAAGAAAAGAACCGGGAATTTTTTACGGTTTTGCCGCCATCAGAGCGCGCTCAATAGGTTGCGGAGGAAGCGGTTGCCTCCGATGTGCGACCGAAATCTTTTTGGGACATTACGCCTTTTGATTTAACTGAGTGATAACTTGCTATGTTGACTTTGGATTGTTTCGTTTTTCTTGGTAATCAGAGCGCTGGCAAGAGGCTGGAGAAGAGCTGGTTACTCTCGGTTTGTGGCCGAAATATTTTTGGGATACTGCAGGATTTAGTCATTAAGAATTCATCGAGTCCCTTTTGGAACACTGCGCTATTTTACTTCTTAGAAACTCCTTGACTTAAGTGCGCAAACTCGCTCGGTGTATTTACTCCATTTCCGATAATATATTCTCGATATGAAGTTTCACAGAGGGGCTTATTTCAGAAGCCAGCATGGACTCAAGTATTGGCTTTGACTTCAACGGGAATGCGCGGTAAAGAGCATATGCTACCTCAGTGCGAACTAGAGGGCTTGGATTTATGGCAAGGTTTTGTAATGTTGCGAAACTTTTTTCGCTTGAGCAAGAAGCAAGAGCCCCTGCTAGAGCTCTTGTCATTTCTGGGGTTTTAGGGGTCTGTGCAGATTCTGTCAACACATTGCATAAGTCACAACTACTATGTTTTGAAGCTGTGATCAACGCTTGATTAAAGAGCATTGGTGATCTCTCCTTCTCCAGAAAGATACCTAAAATCTCACAAGAATCCTCAGAAGTGTTTTCCTCTAGCCACTTCAGTATCAGAAATTGGACATTTTCATCATCTGTCTCTTTGAGGGTTTCGGCTAAACAGGCAAATAGACAAGAGTCAGAAGGTAATACTTTATAGTTGCTTTTTTTTGCTTCTGGAGAGGCGATAATCTGTTTGGAATATTGGTTTAAAACTAACTTGGCTTTAAGGCAGTCTTCTGGGTTGCAGCACTTGAAAAACATTAAAACCAGAAAAAGGTGTAGCATTCTTGGACCTGAGTTGAGCGATTCCTAATAAGTGAAACGGTCGCCAGAAATAGCAAATGGCTCTTTTTGTTATAGGTTATGATTAGTTACCACACCAATTAAACCCTACCCAATGGGTGACAAAAAGAGCCA
>JAUIFE010000042.1 GCA_030429565.1 Holophagae bacterium
TTTTATTGCCCACCGCCACGACGCACCGGATTCGGTGATCCGCCGCCACCATCCGTTTTATTGCCCACCGCCGCGACGCACCGGATTCGGTGATCCGCCGGCCCCATCCGTTTTATTGCCCACCGCCTCGACGCACCGGATTCGGTGATCCGCCGGCCCCATCCGTTTTATTGCCCACCGCCTCGACGCACCGGATTCGGTGATCCGCCGGCCCCATCCGTTTTATTGCCCACCGCCGCGACGCACCGGATTCGGTGATCCGCCGGCCCCATCCGTTTTATTGCCCACCGCCTCGACGCACCGGATCCGGTGATCCGCCGGTCCCGGTCTTGCGTCCACAACGCAAAAAAGGGGTGGCCGTCGCCACCCCGGTTGGTTGGGCGCGCCGACACACGCCCAACATTTTCCTTCAGTTCACTTACTCGCCGAAGATGACCTGTTCGACCAGCTCGCGGTCACCGAACATCCACTCCGTGCCAATCGCGTAGATCATGCCCGCCGTTTCCAGCGCGGTCGGGCGGTCATCGATCAAACCCAGATCACGCGCCCCTTGGACGGCCGCCTCCTCGACCGAAAAGACCAGTGCCGCACCTTTGGTCGCCGGATGACTGCCGGCCAAGGTCACGGCCGTGTTGGCACCCGACACAAACAGTTGCGCCTGCGCTTCGATCATCAGGATTTCACCCGAATCGTAGGCCACCAGGGTGTTGGCCACGTCGGCACCGGTTTTGGCGATGTCGTAGGCGGTCCCCACGGCACCAACGGTGTCGATCATGTTCTGCGCACTGCGAATATTGCGCGAGGCATCGCCGGCCATGTTCAACATCCCCTGGCTACCCGTGCGGAAGTAAGCGTCGCTTGCCTCCTGCAAGAAATGCATCTCCACACTTTGGTGCGCCTGGTACATCACCTGCGTCCCGGCGGTCGAAACCTCGGCCACAATCTGAATCGATTGATCCACCGATTGCGGTTGCGACGTCGCCGCACTGGTCGACTTCGACATGAAACCCACCCAGGCACCGAGCCGGTCGATCACATCAAAGCCGTCGTGACCACTGGGGTCGTTGTAACGCAACGGATTGTTACTAACGTAGCTGTAGCGATTGAGCGCTTGGCTGTCGTTGAAGTCCGGGATCAAGCTGTCCGGCGACAAGAAACGCCCAATCTCCGGGTCGTAGAAACGCGCGCCGTAGTCCAAAATCCCGAAATGCGCTTCTTTGCGTTGATCGGTGAAGTCGAAATCGGTTTGGGCGGTGCCGCTGCTCCAGCGCTGCTGACCAAAGGGATAACGCCGCTGACGGTGCACGGCGGCACCGTTGCGCGTCGTCAACACCAAACTCCCCAGATGGTCGGCGTGGAAAAAGTTGATTTGCCCGTTGCGGCGCATCGCCAAACGTTTGCCATTGAAATAGTAGTACTTCACCACCTCCCCGTCGGTTTTCTCATACAGGTTGTCGATAAAAACGGTGTAGGTCTCGTCGGCGTTGCGTACCAACAAACGACCCTTCCCGTCAACGAAATGGCGGTGAATCTGATTCGTGGTGGCGTCGCGCATCAGGTACAACTTGTTTTCACCGTTGTAGATGTAAATGAATTGACGACCGTCGCTGACACGCGTGCGTTTCTTCATATTGCCCACCGCGTCGTACTCGTAACTCGCGACCCCGGTCACCGAACTGACGGCGTGAGGTCGACTGTTGCCATAACTGTAAACGCGGTTATCGCGGGCGGTCAGGTTGCCGATTTCGTCGTAGCTGTAGTCGAAATCAAAACCGCCGGCGGTGTTGCCACTGCTCTGCGCGCTGCTCAGGCGGTCGAGATGGTCATACCCAAACGACAGGTTCTGCGAGCGCACATTGTCTTGAATCGACGCCACGTTGCCGACGGCGTCGTAGCTGTAGTCAAAGTCGATCAGGTTCCCGGCCCGAATGTTTTTGACGCGCATGTTGTCGGCGGCGGCGGTATGGTACGAGGTATTGGTAATCATCGAACCACCGACGACACCGGCACGCCAACGGGTATTCATGCCCGAAGGGTTATAGGCGGCTTCGACCACCAACGCCGATTTTGTCGGCCGCGTATCCAACTCGTGGTAGTCGAGCAAATAACTGACACCGGTCTTGAGTTGGTGGCTGAATCGCCACGACTTACCCGACCAACCACTCTTCGTTTTGTAGATGGTTTTGGCGATTTGCGGATTGTAGAGTTCGTGAACCTCGACCTCGAAAGCACCGGTCCCGCCAATCATCAAGGTCGCTTCGTACCAAACGCCGCGCTTAAACGGAATCAGGGGATCACTGGTCGTCTGCGTGCCTTCGTAGGTGTGCAGGCGCAGGTACCCGTTGGACACGGTCAAACTCCAACGTTTGTACGAGGGCTCAGTCCAAGTCCCGGTGGAGAACATGTAGTGACCCAACGGGTTGTCGTGGTCGATCATAAAGGTGAAGTTGGCGGCGGTGCGGTCGCCAACCGGGTCTTGGCGTTTGATCACGGTTTCCCAAGTGCCGTTGCCGGCGACACGCACCCGGCTGTTGCTCACCGAAACGGACCCGTCTTTGGTCCAGCCCGCGGGTAAGGCGCTGCCTTCGAAAGCGTCGCGACGAATCGGTTGATAGGCGTCCATGCGGGTGGGTAAATGACGTTTCGAGAAACGGGTGCGCACAATTTCACCATCGGGGTACTTCTGTTGCACAACGCGGTCGGCGGTGTCGTACAGGGTGCGGATCTCGCAGTCGTCGGGTTGATCAAGGCCGGCGAAGCGACCGGCGAAGCGACGAATACGCCGCACCACGCGCCCGCGCGGATCGTAACGCAGCAACAGTTTACTGCCGCTCGCGTCGTCCATTTGCGTCAGGTGACCAATACCGTCGGCGGTTTGGTCGTAGGTGTAGGTGACGGGATCGGATTGGGCCACGCCGGCCGGTTTCGACCAGGTCTTGCGCGTGACGCGACCCAAATCGTCGTACCACATGCTGGTGCGCACGCCGCGTGCGTCGATTTGATCGACCACGTTGCCAACTACATCGTGGGTGTAACGCCACAAACCGGTATCGGGGTCGTCCATTTCGGTCATGCGGCCCAAGGCGTCGTAGGTGTAAGCGGTCGTGTTGCCGTGGTCGTCAACCACACCAACCAAATTGCTGCGCACATCGAAGCTGTAGCTGGTTTCACCGTAAAGGCTGTAGTTGCTGTTGCTGGTTCCGGTGAAATCACGCAGGCGAATCAGGTTGCCGAACACGTCGGTGACTTGCTGACGGGCGTGCCCTTTTTCGTCGACACGCACGTGCAACAGACCGCCGGTTCCTTGGTAGCCGGCGCCGTTGACATCACGCATGTAGTGGTGCACGGTTTGTTCGCCGTTGGGTTCGGTCATGGTTTTAATGCGGCCCAGGCCGTCATAAGTCGAAGCGGTGTAGGACAGCGACGACCAGTTGGGGGCCAGGTATTGGTGGATGTTGGGGTTGTCCTTGGCGTAGGTGACCGACTCGCGCACGGCGCGGCCCAGGCCGTCGCGTTGCAGGTACTGAATTTGCCAGCGGTTGCCGCTATCGCCGGTGCTGTGCACCTGAATCTTTTTGCCGAAGCCGTTGTAGAAGGTGTAGCCGTCACTGTAAACGCCACCACCCAAGTGACGTCGTTGCTGCCGGAAAAACGGATTGCTCGGACCGTGACTGCTCTGTTCCGACAGCAGCAACACGGTCGTGAAATGGTTGGGTTCTTCATCCGGCAAACGGGTGGTGCGGCGGCGGCCGAAACGGTCGTAGGTGTGAACCGTTTCGCGACCACCGGCGTTGGTTTCCACCAGCGGTACCTGGAACTTGACGTTGTAGGTCGCTTTGGTGACGTGGTCGAGCGCGTTTTTCACTTCAACCGCCAGCAACCCGTGATCGGCGTCGTAGGTGGTCTCGGTGGAACGCGGATCGTAGGAGGCGTAGGCGGTTTCAGTACCGAGCCCGTTGTATACGGTTTCACGGGTTTGGTTGCCGTAGGCGTCGTACCAATAACGGGTGTCGAAGAAACGCGAGCCGTTGCTTGAACTGTGGTAGCGGCGCAAGGCGGTCAAAATACCGCGGTCGCTGCTGCTCATCGGCGTGTCGAACTTGGGTTTGTTGTCGTAGCTGTACCACAGGGAGCTTTCCAGACCGGATCCGGCCGCGCCGCGATACAGGTTCTCAAAGGTTTTGCGGAACAACCATTTGGTGGGGTGTTTCTTGTAGCCAAAGGTCGACGTGCGCACCAATTGGCCGTCCTCGTCGTATTCGCGTTTGGCGACCTGGTGGCCGTATTGCGGGTTGTAGTCGTACTCGGTCCGTTGCGACACGCAATCGGCGGTTTGCGACGTCTGCGCTTCGCAATGGAACATTTCGGTGGCGTTTAAGTAAACGAAATTCACGCCGGCGGGCCAAGCGGCGTGATGGGCGTAGGTCCACTCGTTTTTAACCACGCGCAGCGGATCGGTTTGGCCGGCGCCAAACGAACGGGTTTCCAACTCTTTGCCGTTCAGCACGCCCGCCTGTTCCAAGCCGGCATTGTAGCTGTTGTCGTAAAGGTGCTGCGTGCGGTTGCCGAGCGGATCGGTGACCACCGCCGACGGGTACCCGTAAAAGTCGCCGTACCCCAAGGTCTGCGAAATCCAGTTACAGGCCGGGTTACTGCTGTGCGTGTCGGGCACAAAACGCGCGCTGCCATAGTTATAGTTAAACTGCGAGGTGGTATTGGTAATCGCGTCAATCAACAACCGCGAACTAACGCGTTTGAAGATGGTGTGACCCTGCCACGATTGCGTGGTGTAGTTGAAATCGATGGTGCCGCCGTAGTTGTTGTCGACGCGATCCAAAAAGGCGCGTGTGTAAGCAGCGTGGTGCGGCGTCGAGGTACAGAAACGACAATCGTTGGTCTGTTCACAAACACGCGTGACCCAGTAACGACCAATATCGTGGTCGACGTAGTGAAACTCGGTTTTGGGCAAGGTTTTTTCGTTGCTTGTGCCACCGCGATCATCGGTGATCTCCAGCGACACCAGCTTGTTGGTTTTATCGGGAACATCGGTGTCGTAGGCGAACTTGACCTGGCGAATCAGTTGACGTGCGCCGCTAAGCGGTTGGTAGTACGTGGAAACCCGCGTCAATTTGTAGTCGGAATCGCCGTAACGGGGACCGTGGGTGTAGTCCAACATCGAGTAACCTTTCGACGCGATGCTGAACTCGACCACGTGTTCGGCGTGGTTGTCGCCGGCGCCGTTGTTGGTGGTGTACTCAATCCGTTGCGGATAGGACTGTGCCAGCGGATAAACGCCGCACTCCTCGTCGCCGAAATGGTTGTTGTCGTAAATAATGTTCATGGTGTTGCCGAAGGTATCGACCACCTTGTAGAGCTTGTAGACACGATGACGCCAGCGCCATTTGCCGTCGGCGTGTTTCAAGTAGGCCAAGGTAGAACCATTGCCCGCGTTATCCGTCCCGAAATAGTACTGGGTACCCTGCTGGTCGGTGACCCGCCACCAATAGGCGCCGTCGACGGTCACGCAAGCGGGGTTCGGGCTTTGCAGGTTGCGCTCAAAACGCTCGATTTTGAGGAACGCCTGTTTCTCGGTGTAAAAGGTGCCGTCAGCGCCTTCGATGATGCGTTCACTGACGCCGTTTAAGGTGATTTGGTCGCCGGTAATGCGGCCCAAATCCATCGACCAACCCAGGCCGACCCAGTCGGTGTCGGTGGCGTCTTCGGAAGCCAAACCATTGACGATGCCACTGTTGTAGCGCAACGGCAAACTCGGCCCAAAGCCGTTGGGCCCCTTCGGCAGCGGCAATTCGTAACTGTAGGAAGCCGAACCTTTGCTGAGCGCCACGTCGAAGGCTTCGATGGCCGGGCTCATCCAACCCGCGTCTTCACCGTCCACGGCGAAGGTGCCCAGTTTCTCGGTAACGGCGGTCAGGCGGTGATTCACCACGTCGACCTCGGTCGCCAGCGGCTGTATGGCGCCGTTTTCCGGGTTGAACCACAGAATTTGCAACGATTCGTCGACGATTTCACTGAATTCGTCGGGATCGTAGTCGAAGCTGACCAACATCGGCTCGGCCGCTTTGTGCCCGTGTGCGCCGTCTTCCCTTTGAATGGAAAAAACCCGCAAATAATCGTGGCGGTCGCGACGCGGCGCCGCAACACCGCTGCCGGCATCCATCCAAATCGCGGCCTGCGCCATGACCTCGTCCGTTAACGAAACATCGAGGCGCACCTGCCCGTTGTCGCTGCTGCGCGTTGCGTAACCACGGGCGACCAAGCTGTCGCGATAAGTGCGCACGCTGTCGGCCGCGTATGGGTTGGGGTTGGGGTTGCGGGCAAAGCCCGGTAAGGATAAACACAAAAACAGCAAACAAAGCATGACGTTTAATCGAAACTTTGCCACCGAGATAGCGGTTCGAATGATCAATGGATCCTCCTACGATCATGGCCCGGCACCGGCCCACCGCGCGGCGGTTGTTTGCCGGCGAACCCAAGATTCGCCGCCAACAACCGCGAGACCGCGACGCGGAAGGCAGGGTGCAGGAAATAACAATTAAGGTGAAAGCCGCGCAGCCGAACCGATGGTGCGCGCCCTGCAAAAGGTCCAATCAAAAACGACACACCAAAACCAACCCGTTTTTAATCAGATATTTACAGAACAACACCTCCGAACGCAGCGCTGCCGGCGGGAAAACGAGCCGACCCACCACACGACGCCGTAACGGCCGCATGCAGGCACAGCTCGCCCCTGTCGGTGCGGTGACCGCTGTGACGGGGCGGCGAGAGCGGTCCGGTCGCGCGCCGAATGCCGTGGCATAGGGTTGGGCATCGGTGGCGCGCCATGCTCTCGCGCTTCTGCCCCAAATCTTAGTGACCGAATTTCAGCAAGCCCATCGGATATTCATATGATTTTTGACTCGCCAAGGCAGAATCCTAGATGGGATTATCGTATTGAAAAAGAGACGGCGGCCGAATTTTTCCGCGGCGCCTTAACCGCACGACAGATCGGCCCCTGGCGAAAAGCCGCCACGGATCGGGAGGTACACGCATGACAAAAGGCTATCAGGCGAAGGGGTACCGGCAACGCGTAACATCCACGTGCCGGGCCGAATCCGGCACGCGGGTGGCTGGATGGGCGTTGCTGCTGCTTGGTTTGAGCAGCGCAATGGCGTACGCCGGCGCCGCCACAAGCACCGCACCGACCGCCAATTGGGACGCCGCCACCGTCCTTGCCAATGATCAAGATCGCCTGTGCCGCATGGCCGAACGAACCGACGCCGAGCAAGACGCGGCCTGGCTGCTTGAACTGGCCGCCGCCGCCGATACAGGCTCGCAACACGCTTTAACCCAAACCTATGCGAGCCGCGCCTGTCAACTCAGCATCGCCCGCAACGCGCCCCGTCATTTAGCCAAAGCGCTGCATATTTGGGGCGACAGCGCCCGCAAGCAAGACGATTATGCGACGGCGCTCGATTGCTTCGCCGTCGCGCGCAACCTGTGCGAAGCCGAAGGTTTGACCGACCTGGAAGCCGCGCTCGCGCTCAGCATCGGCGACACCTACTTCCGCAAAGAAGACTTGCCGCGCGCTAAGGAATCTTTCGAATTAGCGCTGGCCTTGGGCCAATACCTCGAAAACGACGCGATCAGCGCCGCCGCGTACAACCAACTGGGCTTGGTTCACAGCAGTTATGGCGAATACGAAGAGGCCATGGTGGTTCAGCTCAAAAGTTTGGCGCTCCACCAACAACGCGACCATGCACCCGGTTTGGCCGCCACCTACAACCATCTCGGCATTCTCGCCTTTCGCACCGACCGCGTCGACACCTCCTTGGCCCACTTCCAAGCGGCCCTGCCGCTGTTCGTCCAACTCGGTGATGTCGACGGCGTCGTCCAAGTGCTCGGCAACATCGGCATCATCCTGCGCAACCAGGGCCGTTACCAGGAAGCCAAAATCCGGTTCCAACAGTTGAACGCCCTCAGTGACCGCGTTAACGACCGGCGCTCGCAATTCAATTTCGCTTTTCAGTTGGGGCAAATTGAAGAGAAACTCGGCCATTTCGACGACGCCCGCAAGCGCTACGAGGATGCGTTCCAACGCGCCCAAAGCCTGACCCGCACCTGTAGCAGCAACAACGCGGTGATCGCCCTGGCGCGCATGGACCGCCGCCAAGGCCGGCCGCAAACGGGGCTGAAACGCCTGGCCCAAGTGGCCGCCAACGCACCCACCACCGTCATCCAGGCCGAAGCCAAACGCGAGCAGAGCGAGCTTCACGCCGCCAACGGCCATTACCGCCTTGCCTTCGAAGCCTTGCAACACTACATCACCCTCAACGCCGGCTTTCTCGACGAACAGGTGCAACACAACATCGACCAACTCGAACAGCAATACAAAGCCAAACAACGCCGCCAAGAGATTGCCCTGCTCAAACAGGAACGCGAAATTCAGGCCGCTCAAGCGCTGGAAGCCTCGCGTCAAATGGAAGTGTCGCTGCTGAAAAAAGACGGTGAAATCAAGTGTTTGGAGTTACAGCGACAAAACTCCTACATGGTCGCCGGCGTTTTGGTGTTTTTTGGTTTTTTTTCGTCCGGCGGCTTTTACCTGCGCACCCAGAAACGCAAACTCGATCAGGAACGCGCCATCAACCGCAAGTTGCAACGGCTCGACCGCCTCAAAGACGATTTTTTAGCCAATACCTCGCACGAGTTGCGCACCCCGCTGACCGGCATTGTCGGGTTGGTGGAGAACCTGCTCGACGGCGCCTGCGGCACCTTAAGCGACAAGGCGCGGCGCCACTTGGTGATGGTCGCCGCCGGCGGCAAACGCCTCAACGTGCTCGTCAACGACCTGCTCGACTTCTCGCGCTTAAAACACCGCGAACTGGAACTCCACCGTCAACGGCTGCCCTTGGCCGCACTGGTCGACTTGGTGCTGACCGTCTCGCGCCGCTTGGCGCCGAGCGAGTTGGCCCTGATCAACGCCGTCGCCGAAGATTTCCCCGACGTTGAAGCCGACGAAAACCGGTTACAGCAAATTCTGTTTAACCTGGTCGGCAACGCGATTAAGTTCACGCCGCAAGGACAGGTGGTAGTGCGCGCCGAACGCCGCGACAACCACGCCGTCATCTACGTCAGCGATACCGGGATCGGCATTGCCGAAGCCGACCAGCAAACCATTTTCCGCTCCTTCGAGCAGTTGCAAGGCGGCAGCACGCGGCAGCACAGCGGCACCGGCTTGGGTTTGGCCATCACCAAACAACTGGTGGAACTACACGGCGGCCGCATTGCGGTGCAATCGCAAGCCAACCAAGGCGCAACCTTCTCGTTCACCATCCCGCTCGCCCGCGAAACCAGCACGCCGATGGCCGCGCCCCTAATGGACGTGACCCTGCAACAGCGCTTCCAGGCGCCGCCCGACAGCGACGGTTCGGAAACGCAAGTGGCGTTGGCCAACACCAACCACGCCCACGTGCTGATCGTCGACGATGAAGCCATTAACCGCCAAGTGCTGCTCAGCCACCTGGGCGGCCTCAACGTGCGCTGCAGCGAAGCCGCCAACGGCGAACAGGCCTTAAAAATCTTGGCCGGCCCGGACCGCGTCGACCTCGTCCTACTCGACGTCATGATGCCAGGCCTGTCCGGCTTCGAAGTGTGTCGCCGCTTGCGCCGCGAACACTCGGCCAAAGCGCTGCCCGTTGTGTTCCTGACCGCCAAAAACGGCCTAACCGACTTGGTGACCGCCTTTAATTGCGGCGCCAACGACTACCTGCCCAAACCCTTCTTCAAAGCCGAACTGCTCTCGCGCGTGCAACTCCACCTGAACCTTGCCGCCTCGCACCACGCCGTCGAGCACTTGCGCTGCCAAATCGCGGGCGACTTACACGACGACGTCGGCGGCCTGTTGACCCAAATTTCGCTGCTCTCGGAATGGCTGGCCAACGTGCCCAACCAACCGGAACGGGTCACCGCCAAGTCGGCCAAAATCGGCCGCGCCGCGCGCCAGGTGCGACAAGCCTTCCGCGACATCGTGTGGTCGTTGGATGCGCGCAACGACGGTGCGCAACAGTTGGTCGCCCATTTACGCGAGGTCGCCGGCGAACTGTTTGCCGAAGACGCCGTGCAACTGGAATGGCACGTGGCCGGTTTACCCGAAACCATCTCGCCGGAGAAACGCCGCCAAATCTACCTCATCTGCAAAGAAGCACTGCACAACATCGCCAAATACGCCAAGGCGACGCGCGTGGAAATCGACCTCATCAACGACGATCAAAACTTCACCATCCGCGTGCGCGACAACGGCCGCGGTCTCACCGAACAACGCCGCGAAAGCGGCATGGGTTTGGGGAACATGCAGTCGCGCGCCAAACACCTGGGCGGTGAGTTCTCGCTGCGCAGCGAAGGCGGCGTGTGCATTGAGGTCACCTGCGGCGCGCTGGCGCTCACTTGAACGCGGCGACCCAAAACCACAACGCCGCCGGCCACAAACAGGATCCCCCTACAGGAGGCAAAGGAATGAACGATTACCGCATCGACATGGTCGAAGACGACGCCGAGGTACGCGAAGCCTTGGTCGATCTGATTGATTTGCTCGACGGTTTCCAATGCGGCGTGGTCGTCGACGCCATGGAAACTTACCTGTGGGAAACACGCAAGACCATGACGGCCGACGCGGTGCTGATGGACATCGGCTTGCCCGGCATGTCCGGCATCGAAGGCACCCGCGTCCTGCGCGCCAAGTACCCCGACCTCAAAGTGGTCATGATTACCATTAATAAAGACAGCACCAACATCTTCGAGGCCTTGCGCGCCGGCGCAAGCGGTTACATCCACAAATCGGCCGGCATGGCCCAGCTCAAGGGGTTTTTGGAACTGATCCGCGCGGGCGGCGCGCCGATGTCGCCGCAAATCGCCACCCAAGTGGTCAGCTTCTTTCACCCCGAGCCGGCCGCACCCAAGGAAAACAAGTTATCGGATCGCGAACGCCAAGTGGTCGCCGCCATTGTCGAGGGTTTGAGTTACAAGCAAGTTGGCGCGCGGCTGTGTATTTCGATTGGCACCGTTTGCAGCCACATCACCAACATCTACAAGAAGTTGGCAATCCACAGCAAAGCCGAACTGATGCAGAAAAGTTACCGTGGCGAACTCTAACGCCTGACGCCCCCACTTGTTTAAAATGAGACAAATCGTTGCATTAACCCTTGTGGGTGTCGCGATCGGCGCCGGCGAGGGTTCGGTTGCGGGGCGCAACACCGACCGTGGCCGCGGTCCTGCCAGGCGACGTCTTTCTCGCCTTAAACCAAACTCATGAAGTGGCTGAACTGATTCATCGCCGGTTGAGGGGGTGCGCTCGCCGCAACAGCGCCGACCACCGACGCTTCTTCATCCGCGTCGAAGTCCGCCTCATCATCCATTTCGAAATCCGGCGCTTCCTCGTCATCAAAGGCCGCTTGGTGCTTTAAGCGGCCTTCCTCCATATGCTCTTTCAAGGTTGCCGCCGTCGCGATCAGGTTTTGAATCAGGTTGTGAAAATACTCGGACGTCAAACTCGACACCGCCTGCATGTAACACAGCAAGACGCCTTGGCGGATGGGGTCAACCGCCAAGGTGGCGCCCTGGGTTTCTTGCTGGTGAAGGTTCATGTGCAACAACATCGCATAAAATAGCTCGCGCGCCTCAAACGGCACATCCATTAAGTAAATCCCCATGTGGCACATCCCCGACGTCGGCACCACGTACAATTCCAAGGTGAAGCCATTGCCGGCGCTAATCGCGCAGGCCCCTTCTTCATCAAGACCGACCGGCGTTTCCCAATCGGAACTCATTTGCCGCAACCATTGGTCGACGGTTTCAATTACTGCTTGCATGGTTTGTTCTCCCATTTGCATTCCCTCGGCGAGGGGTTGGGCGGTTCGGATGCTGAACCGCCAGGCTCATTTTTGGACTCCACGGGCGCGGCTCGCCGGAGCGTGACGCCGCCAAACGCGCATTAAACTAATTGAAGCTGTTGGGAACGCAATCGGTCGACGGTAATGCGGTCCAGCGATTCCTGGTTGTACTTAATAATTTTGAGGCTATCCGAGATGTCCCCCTTCAATTTGAGTTCCTGCTTTCCAAGCGCCGTCAACAGATCCTGGCCCTCAAGATCACCATAGATTTTTGGCTGCACCAACTTGTCTTCCGGCGCCAGCAATCCGCTTTTGTTGACCTGGTCGATAAAGGGTTTCAACTTCTGGTGGAGGTTGGTCGCCTTCAGGGTCAGCGCTTTATGATCAACCTTCGGTTGGTAAACCAATTCGGGGTCTTGGTTCTCCTTGTTGAACTTATCTCTGGCCTCATTATCCAGTGTCATTTCCATTAGCGTGTCGCGCAATTGGGTGGCAATTGGTGTCATGTCTTTAATAAGGTTGGTTACTTCCGGTAACTGCTTTTGCGCCAGGTCCAACGAGCTCTGGTGATCCTTAATTACCTTTTGCATTAGGTTCACACTGCCCTGGTTGGTCGTCGACGTGAACGATTCAACCTCAGACAGTGGTGCATCTTGGAGGTGGGTTGGCCGGCTTAAACCCATGGTGAAGCTTTTATCCTGGAGGTCCATGCCTTTACTTTTGAAGCCACGCCCTTGCGTGTCCAAGCTAAACTGGTCCGTTTTTGGGTCGTACTGCACCACGTCGGTTTGGAGATCGAGATCGCCTTTATTGCCGTAGGTGGTATCGGTCGAAAACTTGGGGTTTGAGCCAAGACCGTCGTTCAAACCAACCGACGTCTTGAAATGACCGTGGTGATCCTTAAAGTTGGGAACCCCGGCGGACACGATTTGTAAGTGGTCGATATCATTTTGCAAATGCTGGTCGAAGTGATCTTTGTAAACACCGTCACTGTAATCGCGGCAAATCGCGACACCCAGCGAAATGCCCGTTTTAGGGCTTTCGAACAAAAAGTTGTCGGATGTCACACCGAAATGCTTGATTCGTTTTCCCAATTCCGGTTCTTCGGTTTGGGGGTTGGCGAGAATCCTTTTACTCTGCAATTTTTGTGGTATCAAACTCGTATCGTCGCGGTGTTGAAAGTAGGACGGCTGATCGACGTGCGACGGCAACAGCTTGTGCACGAAACCGACCTTGCCGTTGGGGCCGCCTTCAACGACCATCGCTTTGTTTTCGGTGCGTTTATACATCGAGCTTGGGCTGGACAGCTTTAACTTCGATTTGTTGAAGACCAGAAGAAGCCGCTTTTTGAACTTGTTGCGCTCACCGTTACTCGCGGATTTAGAGAAATAAAATCTACGAAAATCCCCGCACATCGTCGTAATGGATTTCTTATCACACTGCATTTTTTCAAAAAACGCCGCAATACTTTTCGTGCGCTCAATGTTAATGGCTTGCGGTGGAAAATCCTTGCCGAAAAGCTTCTTCAAAAGCGCCATCGCAGCCTTCGGATTTTCATTTTTGACGAGGTCTACAATCTGGTTCATCTTGGTTCGGTTCGGCAATTTATTATTCGGCAAGAGGGCCAAGGACGCCAGTACATCGCGGTTTTCCGCCATGGTTTTGACCGTATCGAGAATATCCTTCATCTCTTGGTCGCGGTCAAAATTCTTTTCCAATAAGACCTCGGGTGGCGCGTTGTGGGGGATGCCGGCCTTGTCAAGGCGGGCGTTCAGCATGTCGCCCACCGTTGCCAGCAGGGCGCGCGCCTCATGGCGGTCTTCTGTGCAGTCTTCCACACCGGGGCTCATCGCCTCGGCATAAACCTGGTCGAAATCCAACTTTTCCATATTTGTCAGGTTCGACAAATTACCCAATGCCTCTTTAATTTGCGTGAGGTCCGAATGTTTCATGGCGCTCAAACTTTTCGGCGTATAAGCCGTCACCATCGTACCCAACACGAACACCGACCCTTCGAACTGGGGATCCTTCGCTTTTGTCTCAATATCTTGAATCAGCGTTTCCTGCTGGCTTTCGGTGAGGTTCGACTTGTAGTCGCTCCAAAAGAATTCGGGCAAGGTGAACACCGGCACCGTCCCTTTGCGGTTATCAACCAAATCCTGATCTTGCATTTTGGCGAAAGCTTCGAAAACCGTGTCGACTTTGCCCTTGAGGTTTTGGGTTGTGTTCTTAATGTCCGTTTTTTCGATATTCACCTGTAACTGAACCATTTGAATGCGCTTGGGTACTTTTTTCTCGTCCTTCTGCAGCTCAACCGGAGCGCTGGGTACCATTTGACCCACGTGCTTTTGGGACTTCGGCGACGGCGGCGGTGATTTGGGATCGGATTGGGTCCCGATCAAACCCATCGGGTTGGGGCTTTTCGGCTCCGTTTTGCCAAACAGTGGGGCCTGAACATTGGATTGTTTTCGGATCTGGTTCGAACTGGGAAACATAGGAGCTCCTAAAAAGATGACGTGAATCGTGCCTTGCGCTCGGCACACGGATGACAGTCAACGAACCACTTCCCCTCTCGCGAAAGGTGGGTTGATGAACGGGGTCGGTGGGCATCGCACCCTCTGGATCTGGTTGAAACCAGCCATGGTCGAAGCGCCTAGCACATACACCCTTTTGGTCCTAAACGAAGCGATCCGGGTCGATCGAATCACGCAAAATACCGGGGCCGAACGTATTGAAATACACACCGCAGCCAGGTTCGGCGTTTGGCGTCTCTCGACGTTAGCCTGATCGTGTCGCGAAGAGCAGGCGTCGGAAAAACGAGGCGCTTTGATTCACCCCCATGGGATGCGTCCGGCCGGCGTAAGTCCGTATCGCTGACAGGCCGAAGAATGCCGGACAAATTTGAAGCAAAAATGAAGAAAAATAGGAGATATCGGCAGATAATGGGTCTTGTTTCGGCTCACCCACCCTCAGCCGAAACAAAACCCACAATCTCTGACGATCTGCGCTCCTGGCTGAAACGCGCGGCGACAACCTAATGTGAGCTAAGCGATTTCATCCACCCGAATCGCTCAGCTCAGGTCAAAAACATTCCGACCAGGGACACACATGAACAAAGTCATTAAATCTCAACCAGGCTTTTCAGAATCAGAACTCAACTACCTACAAAAGAAGTATCAATTTAAATTCCCCAAAGAGTTATACAATCATTTCTTAACCTACAAAGGGGGCACTTTCGAAAAATGCTTTTTCCTCATCGAGGATTCTGTCCAAATCTTCTCATCGTTTCCATCGCGTATCGACGAATTCGAAGAAATCATTGATCTACTCGTCGTTGAAGAGCGTCTGCTTCCGAAGGGGCTCTACCCTTTTGGCGATGATTTTGGTGGTTATATTTTTTGCTTCAGTGTTCGAGAAGAAGACGCCGGTAAAATCTACCTATGGCAATCTGACCTAAACTGAGCGATTCGGGTGGATGAAATCGCACAAGATGTTGGAGCGAAACATGTTGGAAAAAGCACAGGCGTACTTGCAAGTACGGCGAGCATTTTTACGAGATGTTGCAGCCCAATAGGTTGAGCGATTTCGCCGCCAAGAATCGCTTAGTTTAGGTCTGAGTATTATGATGATCCAGAGTATGCGATGCTTTTTATTGCGAACTCATTTCCCGAGTTTGTTGAAATGATGGGCACCGAAGAATCCTTAGGTCTTGATCCTTGAAAATCAAAAAGGACGCCGCATCTCGCTGGGCATGCCGCTACCGGGGGCACCCGCCGGAGTCGGGGGCGCCCCCATTTGGTTCGCTTAGTTGTTGATGTACTTCTCGAAAACAGCGCCGAAGTCTTTGACCTTATAGCTCGCATAGGCTTTTTTCTTCCAGTCAAAGGCGTATTCAGTCACCGCCGCCACGGTTTCAATTTTAAGGCTGTCGCCAAAGCCGCTTTTCACCGTGTTGAGCGTGCTGCTGAGTGAATCGTCGGCGAAACGCATGAGGTCGAGGTTGGTGTCTTGAATCGAGCTAATGCGGTACAGCGCCTTGTAGAGGTCCTTCACCTTGTCGATTTGCGATTTGGCAACATCAATCGAGAACTGCTCGTTGCCAATCGTGAACTTAATTTCCACATCTAAATCAACCGTGCCCGCCGTCTCCAACCACACGTTGTTGATGCGGTAGTCGTGGTAGCTGTAGCGTTTGAGCGCGCGTTTTTTACTCAGCGCCGAATCACCGTCCAGGTGCAGCAAACCCAGATTGGTGAAGCAATACTCGTCGGCCTTGGACTTAATCAGGAAGTAAATCTTCTCGCCGTCTTCTTTGAGGATGAAATCGTCGGATTCCACCTTGTCGTAGTCCGAGGGCGGCACCACTTTGCCGATGTCACTTAAACCTAACGCTTCAGATGCCAACTTCTTAAACATGTAAAATCCTCCAAATGATGAACGAACGTGAGCCATGGGGTTTGGACTTGGATGGGTTGCGCGCCGGCGTGTGCGATCAGCAAGGTTCGGCCCAAAAGGTCGCAATGTGGCCGATCTCGGGTGCGCTTGTTCGGGCGCGTTGAAAACCAAGGGTTTCCCGCAATACCCGCACCGCCTGGCGTTAAGTTCCTATGAAACGCATGAAACATATCTTCCATCAAACCCCTTCGTAAGGGCGGAATCAACCAAAAAAGGCGCAACGCCAAAATCACATCGGCAGGAAACGGCACCGATTGAGACGCCAACAGCTTGAATGCACACCACTTCAAACCAAACAGGTGAAAGTCGGGCCGGCTAGAAGGACGGTAAGCTTTTGGCCAGGTTTTTGTAGTTTTTGCCCAGCGGTAATTGGGCGCCGTTGCGCATAACCACCACGCCCGCCTCGAGGTAGCGAATGTGACGGCGCTGGACCAGGTAGGATTTGTGAATGCGCAGAAAGGCGGCGCCCACGGGCTGCGTTTCAAACGACGACAGCGTGCGCGGCGTTAATAAATGCTGCTCCCCCATCCAAACCTTGACGTAGTTGCCGTAGGCCTCCAAGTAGTCGATATCCGCCAAAGCCACCTGGACCAGTTTCTTGTCGACCTTAATGAAAAGGTGACTCGGCTGCGCCGCAGCCGCAGCGGACGCCTGCGCGTTGGTGCCAGGCTGGGATTGCGCGCGCGTACGTGCCTTGTGGACCGCCTTGAGGAAACGCTCAAAGCGAAAGGGTTTCACTAAGTAATCACACACGTCTAGCTCAAAACCTTCGACCGCGTATTCGGCATGGGCCGAGGTGATAATGGTCAGCGGTCGCTGCTCGAGGATGTTTAAAAAGTCGGTGCCTTTGAGCTTCGGCATCTGGACATCCAGGAACAGCAAATCCACCGACACCCGGCCCATCACGTCCATCGCCTCCGTCGCCGAGTAGCAGCGTCCAACCAACTCAATAAAGGGAACTTCTTCCAAAAAAGCCACGATCACCTCGTGCGCGAGCGGCTCGTCATCAACAATCAAGGCGGTTAAGGTCATGGTGCATCTCCTTCCCAGGGTCCGTTCCCCTCGTCGGCGCGGCGATCTTCGGCCGACCACAACACCAGCGCCGCGCTAAACCATGTTTCGTGTTCGCGTAAGGAAAGTTCGTGGCGATTGGGGTACAGCAAAGCCAAGCGCCGTTTTAAGTTGGTTAATCCGACGCCGCCTGACTCAGCCGCCGCATCAGGTGCCACCGAGTTACGACAGGTGAAGCGAATCCTGGTCGGCGTCGCCTCAAGTGAAAGCTGAAGTTCAGCCGCACCCGCCGCCGGTTCTACGCCGTGTTTAAACGCGTTTTCCACCAGCACAATCAAGAGTAAGGGGGCAATCGTCGGCGCCTCGTCGGGCACGGTCAGGTCCAATTCGAGCCGTGGTGCGTGGTGTAAGCGAAGCCGGTAGAGCGCCATGTAATCGCGCAGGTAGGCGACCTCGTCGGCCAAAGCGACCTGGGCCTCGCGGCCCTTGTAAACCACGTAACGCATCAGGTCGGCCAACTGCAGCACCATCTCCGGCGCCTGATCCGACCTTTTCAGCGTCAAGGCGTACAGGTTGTTTAGGGTGTTAAAGAGGAAATGCGGGTTAATTTGTTGTTTGAGCAGCGCCAGCTCGGTGCGCATGCGCTCTTTCTCCAAAGCGTTCACTTCATTAATTTTACTCTGCCATTGCAGCGTTAAAATCACCGGTAGCGTCAAGACCAGCAAGGCCGCCACCGCCAGGCCGTAGCGCGCACTGAACGGACCCAGTTCCGCCGGCGTAACCGCGCCCATGTGCCACACCGGCAGCAGCATGGCGAGCTGCGTCAACACCGGGTAACACAGCACCACCGTCGTCGCCAGCGCCAAACCGTAAACCACCAAACCGGCACGCGCCAGCACCTGTTTCACCAACACATGGCGGTGCAGCCAATACAAGGCGAAGCCACCCAGTGACAGGCCAAACAGTTGCAGCGCCCAGGCCAAGAAAAGCGTGAAGTGACGCCATACCTGGGCGAAATCAAAGGTGGCGCCGACCCCATCGCCGCGCTGCCAGGCCGGTAAATCGGAAACCAGCAGTGCAGCCGCGTACAACGCCGCAACCAGCAGCGCCAACAGCACCGCACGATCGAAACCAAAGCGGTAAACCCCGGTTTTAAGGCGTTTCGCTTGCAAAAAACCGTGATTTAACAGCAACAGCGCTTCGACCACCACCACCGCCAACAGGATATCGCCTTCACTGCTCAGAAAATGGGCCGTGCGCGGCGGCGTTAAATCAATCAATACCAGCGTCGCCGGATAGATCAGGAACACCAACGCCTGCAGCAGGCGCAAGCGCCTGTGCGGCCAGGTCTTTTGTAGGCGCGGTTGCAGATACTTAAAGATCAGAATCGGCGCCAGTTCCAAACATAAACGGCCCGCAATTAGCAGCAACGCGGTCCATGTCGTCGTCGTGACGCGCTGCAAGCTGAAGGCTGCGATCAGCCCCAAAAAAATCCATTCTTCACGGGTGCTCAGATAACGCCCCAGGCGTTCGGGTAAGTGTGCCATGGCGCCATTATCGCGTGCGGGTCCGAGCTTGTCATGAGTTCGGTGACCAAGGTCCGATTTTCGCTGATGAACGGCACCATGCCGTTGATCACGCCAAAGGCGACCTTGATCCCTTATTGAATGGTTTGCGCGCGCGGCCCGGTTAAGGTGCGCTCAGGCCCCAGCGGCCAATGCGTTCCCCAAGGATTTCGACCATGCTGACCATTCGCAATCTGTCTAAGACCTACGCCAACGGCGTCAAAGCGCTCGACCGCGTCAACCTTGACATCGCGCCCGGGTTGTTCGGTTTGCTCGGCCCCAACGGCGCCGGCAAATCAACGCTGATGCGCACCATCGCCGGCCTGCAAAACGCCGACAGCGGCGACATCCATTTCGACGGTGTCGATGTGCGCCACAACCCCAACGCCCTGCAGCGACGCTTGGGTTACGTCCCGCAAAGCTTCGGCGTCTACCCACGATTTTCGGCGCTGCGCCTACTCGATCATTTCGCCGTGCTGAAAGGCGTCGGCGACCGCCGCCGACGCCGTGAGCAAATCGCCGCCGTGCTGGCTGAAACCGGCCTGGCCGACGCCGCCAACCGCGCCGTTAGCACCTACTCCGGCGGCATGTTGCGGCGTTTTGGCATCGCCGTCGCCTTGCTCGGTGATCCGGCGCTTATCATCACCGACGAACCCACCGCCGGCCTCGACCCCGAGGAACGCAACCGCTTCCACCAACTCTTGGCGCGTTTGGCCGCCAACCGCGTCGTCATCCTTTCGACCCACATTGTTGAAGACGTGCGCAACCTCTGCCCCAGGGCCGTCATTCTCGCCGCCGGCCGGATCCTTCGTCACGGCACGCCCGCGCAATGGGTGGCCGAACTGCACGGCAAGGTTTGGCGCAAAACCCTCGCCCCGCATCATGCAAGCGCCGCCCGCCAAAAATACGACCTACTCTCCACCCGCCTCCAAGAAGGGCAACTGATGATTCATGTCGTTGCCGACCGTGCCCCCGACGACGGCTTCACCCCAGTCGAACCCGATCTTGAGGACGTTTATTTCCACTTACTTCAGCGCAACGACCGCCAAGGATGAGCCATGTTTTTTGAATTGCTTTGTTTCGAATGGCGCTGCTACAGCCGCCGTTTCTTGTGGCTTGCCGCCGCGTTCACCTTTGCCGGCTTGGGTTTCGCCATGACCGGCCGTGTCGGCTCCGGCGCGCCGACGCTGCTGAATTCGGCCTATGCGCTCATTCCGCTTTACCAATTACTGACGCTTGCCGCCGTCGTCAAAATTGCCGCCTTCAGCGCGATCGCCGTCCTCCGCGACACCAACCACGACACCGAAGCACTCGTCTACAGCACCGGCGTCACGCGCGCCCGTTTTCTGGCCGCGCGCTTTAGTGGCTTACTGACCGTTTCTTTTTCCGTCGTCGCCGCCGCCGCGTTGGGCATCGTGCTGCGCGCCCATTGGCCGCACGGTCTCGACGGCACCTTTGCAGGCATCAATCCCCTTTTGCACCTGCGCATTTTGATCGTTTATGTGCTGCCCAACCTGCTCTTCATCGCGAGCTTGCTCTTCGCCGTCGCGCTGCGTACCCGCCACGCCGCCGCCACCTTTGTCGCGGGCCTGATCCTCTACGCGTTTTACTTGGCCTCGGCAAGTCTCATTGGTTCGCCGTTTATGACCGGCGAACCCGCCACAATCGGCCCAAAACTGCAATGCTTGGCCGCCCTGCTCGATCCGCTCGCCGTCACCCCCTTCTTCCAGCAAACCGAGAGCTGGACCCGACCCATGCGCGACACGTTGTTTCCGCCGTTCAGCCGGCTGTGGCTCGCTAACCGGACCTTGTGGCTCGCCGTCACCGCCCTCGTTTGGCGCAACACGCTGCGTGGCTTTCACCTGCAGTTACCCACGGCACGCGCAAAGCCGTGGCGTTTTTCCCTGCCGACCCGCACCGGTCCAAGCGCCATGTGCGCCGATGCCGTTTATCGGGCCGTCCAACCCAGCCACGGACCCACGCAGAACCCGCGGGTTTGGCTCGCCTGCTTGCGGCTGGAACTCGGCCTGCTGGTTAGAAGTGTGCCGTTTTGGATCATCCTGGGACTTTGGTGTGCGTTGCTGCTGGGTGAAATCGCGCCGCTGACCCAACCCGATCTATTCGGCGCGCGTCGCCTGCCGCTGACCGCGCTATTGCTCAAGCGCTTCCAGTTCGATCTGTTGCCAGGATTCGTGCTGCTGGTTTTGCTTTTCTATAGTGGTGAAATCCGTTGGCGTGAGCGCGATCAAGACATCGACGCGCTGGTCGCGACCACCGCCGCCGGTGACGGTGTGGTCCTCGCCGCCAAATTAACCACCCTGGGTTTGCTCCCCCTGCTTTTTTTCGCTGTCGCCGTTTTGCTGTGCGTTGGTTTTCAATGCAGCCATGGTTGGTTCCACTTCGAAGCCAAGCAGTACCTCGGCCTGGTGTTGTTTGGCGGGTTGCCGCTCGTGTTGTGGAGCGCGCCTTTTTGGTTGCTGCAAAACCTGGCGCCCAACAAGATGATCGGCAGCTTGGCCGGCGCGATCCTGTGCGTGCTCAGCTACGGCGGTTTGTGCGGAGCACTGGGTTTAACCCACCCGCTGTGGCGGTTCGGTGTCATTCCCGGCTACCGTTATTCCGACATGAACGGGTACCACCATTTGATTCAAGTATTTGCCTGGTACAGCGCTTTCTGGGTCGCCCTCGCCCTCGCCATGGTTCTATTGCGTTTGGGCCGCCAACGTGGCGATGCTGCGCAACCCTTGCCAGTGCGCCTGCATGGTTTGATGAAGCGGCCACGGTGGACGGCGCTGACGCTGAGTTTGCTGTGCGTCATCGGCCTAGGGGTAGGTATCGGTGTCCAAACCCATCGCGCCGGCGGCAACCGCACCACGGCGGCGTCGCAGCAACAACGCGCCGAATACGAACACCGCTTCGCAGCCTTTCGCCATCGCGCCCAGCCGAAAATCCAAGCGATTGAAACCGAGATGCAACTGTTCCCCGAACAACAGCGGTACATGGTGGAAGGCCGTTACCAAATACATAACCACCACAACCAACCGCTATCCGACATGCTCGTGACCCTCAACCCGAAGCTAACGCTGCAAACCCTGCAAGTCGCGGGTGCGACGCGGTCGGAAAGGGACTCTGGCGGTGTTGTCTTTCGCTTCGACCCGCCGCTGGCGCCTGGCGCCGTCACCACCTTGAGCTTCACCATCGACCACCGTAATCACGGCTTTGGTGCGCCGATGCCGCGCCACCGCGTTTTCGCCAACGGCACCGTCTTGCACAGCAGCGGCTGGTTCCCGACCATCGGTTATGTACCCGCCAAAGAGCTACAGAGTGCGGCGCAACGCACCAAACAGGGTTTGAGCCCAATCCGAACGGCGGCAGCCCCGGCCGACGCGAAACCCGTTCACGATGATTTCATCCAGTTCGAAACGCGCATATCCACCAGCGCCGACCAAACCGCGCTGGCTCCTGGCCGCTTGATCGCCCAGGGCGGCAACCAAAACCGCCGCTGGTTTCACTACCGCGCCGACCGTCCGATTCGCAATGCAATCGTTTACCTCTCGGCCAGGTACAGCCACGAAAAACAAGAGGTGGCCGGCGTCCAGGTGTCCGTTTACGCGGACGCGGCGCGACCCAACAACAGCAAACGGCTTTTGCAAGCCGCCGCCGCCACCCTCGCCTTCGGCCAACGCCGCTTTGGCGCGTCCCCGCCAAGTGAACTGCGCATCGCGGCCGTGCCAACGCTCAGCGGCATCTCAGGATATGCGGCGCCAGGTTTGGTGCTGGTCGGCGAGCACAGCGGTTTTGAGGCGATGCACCGCTCCGGCGGCGCCATGTCGCACGGCATCCGCCGTACCATCCACGAGGTGGCGCACCAGTGGTGGGGCCTGCAAGTCGCGCCCGCCAACGACGATTCGGGCGGCATGTTATTTGTGGAATCCTTGGCCAAGACCACCGAATTAATGCTGATGGAAGACATGGCCGGATCCGAAGTAATGGGTCGTTACCTGGATCGCGAGGTGGCGCGTTATTTCCGCGAGCGCCGTCGCGTGACCGAACCCGAAGTGGCGCTGTCGCACATGGCGCCGTCTCAGCGCTACTTAACCTATGCCAAAGGCGGCGCGGCGTTTGTCGCCTTGCGCAACCGGCTCGGCGCGGCCACCCTCGACCGCGCGCTCCAGCGTTTACTGCAGGATCACGCCTATCCTGGCCGGCCACCGACCGCCACCGACCTCGTCGACCTGCTCATCGCGGAAGCTCCCCGGCACGCGGCCTTCATCCGCGAATGGTTAACCACGGTGACCTTCTACCGCTCGAACCTGGAGCGCTGTGAGCTGGTCGCACTCGCCGACGGCCGACAACGCCTGGACATCGACCTAACGCTTGGCAAGTGGCGCCAGGATGAAGCCGGCGAGGCGCAGCGCGAAGCATTTACCGACCAACTGAGCTGGACGGTAACCCTTGGCGACGGCACCATCCTGCACCAAACCACCCGCGTCTGCGACGGGCCAAACCGGCTGAGCACGATCCTACCCAGTCGCCCAACCGCGATCACCATCGACGCCGAGCGCGCGCTGCTGGACGAAAACCGCACGTCAACCCAACAAGCCTTGCGGGCGGCGCTAGCGCGGTAATTGGGTTTGCGACCAGCGGGGGAAAGTTGCGAGCTTTCCCCCAAAACCACAGCATCCGACCGGTCACAAACAATGGTAGCCTGGAACCCGATTTGGTAAGACATGCAGCAACACGAGGCGATGGTAATGTTTGTTCGCGAAATCCATGAAGACGATTGGCAAGGCGTTTTTTCCAATGACAGCGAGGTTCCCTGTGAGCGCTTGGAACAGGTCGTTAATGGGTTAAGGAAACTGAATGGTGACAACAAAACGACCGTGGTTTTAAGTCGCGATGAGGATAATTACCTGATCGCCGGCGGCGGGAATGACGGATTTTACATCTGCAATGTGTGCCTTGCCGGGTCGATGGCTTACCTAATCGATCCAAATCAAGGCGCGGGAAACATCGCCCTCGTCGCCGGCGGCCAAGAAGGTGATTACCCACGATCCTATGCCGTCACGCTGGATGATCTTTTGTTGGCTGCAGAAACCTTTGCAACCAAGGGCGTGCTGAACGAGACGCTGACTTGGGAGCCGCAAGGATGACAGCAAGGCCGGGGCAACGCCTGTTGTTGGACGAGAAAAACGAAAGGGCATTTTTGGGACACCCACCGTTTTCTTTGGTGAATGTCCCGATTTGGGGCTTAGGACGCGCCGGGTTTTTTGCCTGACCCGGCTTCGCGGTTTGCGCGCCCCGCCAGGACGCACCGGATATAATGCGCGGGCTGATCACGAATGAACCGGCGGATAGTGCCGGCAGCGGCGCTGGAGGTGCCGCCGCGACCCATGCCGAAAGGGGTCTTTAAATGAAGGTGAGGCAACGCCGAACCTCCTCCAGCGGTGCCGAAGGTACCACACATAACAGCCCAGGGTTTTAACCCTGGGTGCTCGGGGTTCCCGAACCGCAGGCGCTGGAGGTGCCGGCATTTGAGGGCGCCTGCCCTGTTGCCATGCAGGCCCTGGAGGTGCCGGCATTTGAGGGGTGCTGATGTTTTCGCTACGCCGGCGAGATGGAGAAATAAAGGGGGACGCAGTGTTTGTGGGGTGGCTCGCAATCATTGTGGTATGCAATGTGGGGGCATGGCGGTTTATTGAGATTTTGTGTGGCACCTTTGGCGCCAGATTTCGGGAACTCCCAGCACCCAGGGTTTTAACCCTGGGTGCTCGGGGTTCCCGAACCGCAGGCGCTGGAGGTGCCGGCCTTTGAGGGCGCCTGCCCTGTTGCCATGCAGGCGCTGGAGTGCCGGCCTTTGAGGGGTGCTGATGTTTTCGCTACGCCGGCGAGATGGGGAAATAAAGGGGGCGCAGTTTCAGTGGGGTGGCTCGCAATCATTGTGGTATGCAATGCGGGGGTATGGCGGTTGATTTAGATTTTGTTTGGCGCCTTCAGCGCCTGCGGTTCGGGAACTCCCGGCACCCCGGGCTGAAGCCCGGGGCTGTTATGTGTCGTCCCGTTGGGACTGCTTGAGGTGGTTCGCCGTTGGCTCACGTTTAAATTAGTTGTGGGCCTAACAGGGCGGTGTGCGCGTCCCTCCAGGACGCGCCGGGTCATCATCTCAATGGGCCGCCCGCCCTCATTTGCACACCTTTTCCGTTTCTTGTCGCGCGGTGTGCGCGTCCCTCCAGGACGCGCCGGGTCATCATCTCAATGGGCCGCCCGCCCTCATTTGCACACCCTTTCCGTTTCTTGTCGCGCGCTGTGCCCGTCCCTCCAGGACGCGCCGGGTCATCATTTCAATGGGCCGCCCGCCCTCATTTGCACACCCTTTCCGTTTCTTATCGCGCGCTGTGCGCGTCCCTCCAGGACGCGCCGGGTCGTCATTTCAATGGGCCGCCCGCCCTCATTTACACACCCTTTCCGTTTCTTATCGCGCGGTGTGAGAGTCCCTCCAGGCCGCGCCGGGTCATCATTTCAGCGCGGCGCCCCTTATTTGCACACCATTTCCGTTTCATATCGCGCCGCGTGGCGTCGTTGCCAGAAAGGCGACGCGGTGAAACGTTGCTCGAGGCCGTAAAACAACAAGCGGTGGCGGCAGTAACGTTGCCAAATTTGTTCGATTTGGGCGGTGTACGCCTTTTGGACGGCGGCCCGGCTTGAAACACCGCCGTTTTTGAACCTTTGCGATTTTTTCAGCAAATCACAGAGCTGCATCGCCGTCGCCATCGCGTGGAACATGCCCTGCGACGAAAGTGGATCGAAAGCACAGGCTGCATCACCAACCGCCGCCCATAATCGGCCTGCCGGTTGCGGTAGGCGGCTGGAGCCGGCTGGGACGATGCCGTGCAAGAACAGCTCGGGTTTTTGGGGGTTGATCCATTGTGCCAATACCGGTTCGCGACCCACCTTTGCTAAGAAGCTGTCGGCCTCGCGGTGCAAGGCGCTGTCGATCAGGTCGCTGTCACTTTGGTACGCCAACACACGCCGTCCGTTTGGCAACGGCGCGCTGTACCACCAGCCGTTTTCGGCGGCATGGATGGTGCCCATCGCCCGGACATCCGTGTTGGGAATCGTTGCCCAACACGCCGTTAAGCGGTCCAAGTGGATTCGTGCACCCGTCTGGTGTTTGGCGAACGGCGCCGCGCGGCCGCCCGCGTCGATGACGTAGCCGGCCCGCACCTTCTGTTCGCGGCCTTCCCCTTCGTCATGCAGTTGCAAATGCACCGTTTCACCGTCGCTTTCGGCTTTTTGAAACCGAACCGGCCGCCGGAACGTGGCACCGACCGCCGCTGCTTGTTCGCGTAGAAAGCGCTCAAACGCAGGGCGATCCAAGTGGAACCCAAAGCCGTCGGGATTGCGCAGGTCATCGTTGATCTGGAGCCGCGACGAACCCCAATAACTCTGCATGCCCAACGCGCGGCGATGGGGCGAATCGGGCCGCGTCAGCTCCCCAAACAAGCCCAGCGGTTCGAGAATACGCCGCGCCGCCGCCGGCAAACACTCGCCAATCCGCGCCGGCGGTTCTTTTTGCCGATCCAACAGCAACACCCGACAGCTCGGTGCGAGCGCGATGGCCGCGATACAGCCCGCAACGCCCGCACCAATAATGGCCACGTCCCATGCGAAGTCCGTCATGCGCCTAACGGAAACGCGAGACTTTTTCGATGACACCCAAGTTAATGCGTGCCCGGCCCGTGTCCTGTTCCTTTTGGGGCACACTTGCCGCCGCTTTTTCCGCATCGCATGGCGCCTGCGACGTTCGCAACGCGTGGCTTTCCGTGTGCGTCACACCCACCTGCATCTCCGGCGGGAAGTTCGGATCACCTTCCACCCCCGGTCGCGCCTGAACCACCGCCAAGCGATCAAAGTGATGGATCATGCTGTTGATCTGCGCCGTGTACGTCGCCGGTTGCCCATGCAACGGCAAGGCGTCCAGCCAATCGGTTCGATAAGCAAAGGCCTGGCGCCGCGTTTCTTCCGAGAGGTTCGCGTCCATCACTTCCGCGTAACGTTCCTCGTTGAGGATGTTGTTGGGAACCCGCGCCGGCCAGAAGGTCGGCAGGAAAGGATCGTAGTCGCTGGTGTAACCGTCGCGGCAACTGGCGGTGTCGGTCTGCCACGGAATCGCCATCCAGCGCGTAATGCCGCCGGCCACCTGGCCACCCATCAGCGGCCCTTTCGCCAAAGTCAACACATCGCTGTTCATCAAGGGCCCGTAGTACCAACCCGCCTTGGGATCCGTATCGGCCGCGTGTTTGAAGCGGAACGGCGCCGTGTACATACCGGTCGTGCGGACCGGCCAGGTCATTTCGCAGCCAGGATGGAACGCATCCGCCAAACAGAATTCCATCGCCGCGCGCGTGAGCGTCTCCGGTTGCTCGGCCACCGGTACATCATCGATACAGGTCGGTTCGGGACCCTTTTCGCTGCAATAGTCGGCATCGAAATCGCCTTCCACCCATTGGTCCAAAAAGGACAGTTGCAAGTCGGACAGGGTGCAGTGTTGGCGCACCGAACCCGAGGGCGGAATGGTAATCGCATCGCCGTACAGCCACGGCCACAGTTGCGCGGCCTGCGCGCCTGGCACGTCAAAGCGACGGAAGTTGTTGGAGATGGTGCGCCGCATTTCCAGGTTGGCCGAGGAGGGATCGTTTAACTTGGCGATCCACTGCTCCGTGGTGTAATCGAATTGGCCGCCCCACCCGAAGGCCGCCGCAAAACCGGCGTTGACCCATTGCAAGTTGGTCATACGCGCGAAGATCGGCAGGATATCGTTTTTGAAGGACGGCCGTTTTGGCCGAATCAAGGTGCCCGCCTGCACCGCCACATCGCGCATCAGGTCGTACATGGTGCGCACCGATTTCTGCATCGGCGCATAATCCGGCGGCGCGCAAATCACCCAGGCCGGTTCCACTTTGAGGCGTACCCCTTGGTAAACGACCTCGGCGGTGACGGGTCCGTCGGAAATGTCGTCGTACCAACCTTGGTTGTTGGCAAAAGTGATCGCGAGCTGACCGTTGATGTTGCGTGATTTGCCGTGGCCACCCAGCATGATCAATCGGCCGAGCTTGTCGGTGCGCATCTCGCCGAGGTAGACCGATTCATCGAAGAACTTACCTTTAAACACTTTGCGCTGATCTTTGTCGTCGTGGGCAAGGGTTTGCTTTTCGCCGTCGATGAGGAGATTGTCGCGGTCGGCGACGTTGTTGTTGCGCAGCAGCGAGGGCGGCGCCTGGTCTGCTTCGGGAATGTCGAGCGCGATTTGGAACTCGTACCAAGAGGCTTTTTGGTTGGCTAGGTGGCTGTGCCAGGTGATTTCGGCATTTTTGCGGGTCAGTTCTTTGACCGCCTTACCCGCCGCGTTAAAACCGTAGATGCGGAACTCGGCCGCCTGCCGTTTGAGCGCGCCGGTTGCGTCGCGGTAGGCATCGGCCGCCGCTTGCGGGGCCGGGTTGGGGACTTGGGGGCCAAGGAACCAGCCGTCTTCACTGTTGCCGACGCGCATGACCCCAATCGGCGGGTAAATGCCGGCGCTGACGATGCAATCTGAATCCTCATCGGTGTTGCCGACGAACGGGGGGTTTGGCGTCTCGGGTTCGGTCAGTTGTTGGCCATTGGCCTGGTGGCGTGCCTCGGCACTGGCCGCATAAACCACGCGGCGCGCTTCGGCGATGCTGCCAAGCGGCTCGTGGGCGGGCGGCGTGCGCCAAATATTAAACGACAGGTTGGTGCCGAAATTTTCTTGGCCGATGGCGCAAATGTCCTGTTGCGGGAAGGTCACATCGGCGATGCAGATGTAGGGGCTTTCATCGGTGGGCCAGACAACCTGGGCATCGTCCAGCGGCATGGTGGCCGGGTTGGTGCGCGGCTGGATTTCGAAGCGGAAGGTGGCCGGGCCGTTGCGCAGGCGGCTTTCCAGGTCGAGGCGTAAATAGTCGTTGTCGGTAAAAGGCGCGCCGCGTTCGGTGCAAGGCGCGGGCACCAAGCGGTATTTGACGATGTGTTGGTCACCCAAACGGAACGGCAAAATCGCCCAATAACCCGCGCTCAAGCAACTCGCCTCGACCTTGCTCATGGCTTTAATGATGGCGGCGACCTTGGGGTGTTGCGCCAAATAAGCATCGTAATCACCGTCAACCACGCCGGCCGTGGTGAATTGACACATTTGTTGGGCGTCCGAGGCAAAGAAGCGGTTGATGTTTTGGAAGATAAAGTCGCTGGTGTTGCCTTCGCCGAGCAGCTTGGGACCGTTGACGCCGAACAGTTTTAAGCCGACGCCGAGGGTGGTGTGCAGGTCGGGGCCGGTCGGCGTTGTGTCGCTGGAGAAACGCGCCACGCATTCATAGCTGTCGCCGGCAAAAATGCCGATCCGGTAGCAGGGATCAATATCTTCGCGAATGTTAAAGGTGCCGTTGGCCACGCCGTGTTGCTTGCGGAAAACCGCACGCTGGGCCGGTTGCTGCCCGTTTTCAATGCGGAACTTTTGGCCCATTTCCACGAACATTTCTTTGAGTCGTTTGGTGACCAACGGGGTGGGACCGTCGCTGTTCCAACAAACGACGTCGTTGGCGCCGGCCTTGTTCGTGTCGCCGCCCTGCCCTTTGCCGCTCTTTTTCTTTTTGCCTGCCTTGTCTTTATCCTTATCTTTGCCCGGTTTCTTTGCCATCGCGAAACACTCCTGGGGATGATCCGCATCGACAGCGCAACGAGACTGATCGCACGAAAGCGGTATTTTCCCTAAATTTTAGAATCGATAGCCAAAGACTAATTCTTTTGAAAATAGAACGCAACGATTTTGGCCTGGATTTAAATTGGCATGGGGATTAGAATTTTCGCAAAAGCGGATGCGGGTTTCGGGCGCTGCGATGGGCTTAAGGCCGCCGCCGTCGCGGTGGATCACCGTCGCGAGGTTAGGCGCTCACGAGAACGCGTGCCGTTTGGGTTTGGTGCCGGTTGGTGGTGGCTTGATGTGTCTTCGCAAGCAAACCCCCAGACACGACGGACAGTCGGCCAGGGGGAAAGCAGACGCGGGACGGGCAATTCGGCAGGCGAACGCGAGGCTGTCGGAAGGCCAACCGAAGGATAACCTTTTCGGTTATCACTCAATCAAAATGATTGACCTTGTTTTTCGATTTCATGAGTTACTGACCAAGCAAGCGCTTTAAAGCCAAAGCTTTATCCAATAATTTCTGGTAAAACGCAAAATCGGCAAAAACCCTGCTTTTTGTCTCCATTTGAAATGACAGCATAGTCAAGCAATAAACTCATTAAAATCAACAACATCGTCCGCAGCAATCACCACCAACAAAACACTAACGAGATCCAATGCAATATCGGTACACTTTTTCAATATTCACAAACCAAGGTTCTATAGTGTAAAATTCGCTAGTCTGTTCCCCGCGCGTCCGGGGATGATCCGGCGGGGTGATTCGGCAATCAGGCCACTGCCAACTGTTCCCCGCGCGTCCGGGGATGATCCGGCTGGTTTTTCCGGCTTTGAGCTTGCGACCCACTGTTCCCCGCGCGTCCGGGGATGATCCGCTACCAGCGCCGATGCGGCTACCTCGGCCCCGCTGTTCCCCGCGCGTCCGGGGATGATCCGGCACTCGAGGACCACGGAACGTTTCAGCAACTCTGTTCCCCGCGCGTCCGGGGATGATCCGCCAGCTCTCGCTCCTTTTGGTCGTCCGAGTTACTGTTCCCCGCGCGTCCGGGGATGATCCGGCACCAACCAGTAGCTAGCTGAGTGCCGGGCTCTGTTCCCCGCGCGTCCGGGGATGATCCGTCATCATAGCTGACCGAGCTCCGGCAGTCAGCCTGTTCCCCGCGCGTCCGGGGATGATCCGATGAAAAACCATGGGAACAACTTGAGCAGTACCTGTTCCCCGCGCGTCCGGGGATGATCCGTTTGGGCAGAGCGACAGTTGGTGTATTTAGAGCTGTTCCCCGCGCGTCCGGGGATGATCCATCCCAGTAAACCTAGAGGGCTACGAGTTTAGCCTGTTCCCCGCGCGTCCGGGGATGATCCGCCACCTTTTGTTGAGCTCTGGATTAAGCGACCCTGTTCCCCGCGCGTCCGGGGATGATCCGCCGAAATGGAGCGATACCTCAATGAAAACCACCTGTTCCCCGCGCGTCCGGGGATGATCCGGGTCATTTCGTACATTATTGTCCTCCGTTGCTCTGTTCCCCGCGCGTCCGGGGATGATCCGCAACCATGAGTTTAAAAACCTTGACCCATGAGCTGTTCCCCGCGCGTCCGGGGATGATCCGCAACTAGGCGAGGTATCCACGGATGCCGTTGCCTGTTCCCCGCGCGTCCGGGGATGATCCGGCACAATGATGTTCAGTTGGGGCGTTTGGCTGCTGTTTCCCGCGCGTCCGGGGATGATCCGTACATCGCGTTCGATTTAGCCACCGGTAAAACCTGTTCCCCGCGCGTCCGGGGATGATCCGTGATGGCTGGTTTGGTTGTGGCGTATAGTTTACTGTTCCCCGCGCGTCCGGGGATGATCCGGTGTATCCCTGCAGTGCCAAACCGACATGACCCTGTTCCCCGCGCGTCCGGGGATGATCCGCCGGCGTGCGAGGTATTGACCGGCACTGAGCGCTGTTCCCCGCGCGTCCGGGGATGATCCGGCTATCCACACGCTCGTCACAGGCCAAGATTTCTGTTCCCCGCGCGTCCGGGGATGATCCGACAATGCGTGTCGAAACGGGTACACGGGCATACTGTTCCCCGCGCGTCCGGGGATGATCCGCCGGCTGCGGTGGCTCGAAAACTTCCGTCAATCTGTTCCCCGCGCGTCCGGGGATGATCCGTCAAGCACTATTGACAAAACTTAGTGTTTGTGCTGTTCCCCGCGCGTCCGGGGATGATCCGGCGAGTGGGCCAAGATTGCCCAGTACAATGCACTGTTCCCCGCGCGTCCGGGGATGATCCGTTTTGGCGCCTGACGAAAACGCCCGGTATGGCCTGTTCCCCGCGCGTCCGGGGATGATCCGTGGGCCATAAGCGCCGGCGTGAGAGGTTTACCCTGTTCCCCGCGCGTCCGGGGATGATCCATTAGAGCGAGGAAAAACGATGCCATTGCTATCCTGTTCCCCGCGCGTCCGGGGATGATCCGCCTATTTGGGCCATCAATATGGCATGCCTTTTCTGTTCCCCGCGCGTCCGGGGATGATCCGAGATCAATCTTCAAATCTCAACTGTTACACGGCTGTTCCCCGCGCGTCCGGGGATGATCCGGTACCGGAGCGCGAGTGTACCGATCTCATGATCTGTTCCCCGCGCGTCCGGGGATGATCCGCATACCTAGCCACCGGCCGCTCGGATCGAGCTCTGTTCCCCGCGCGTCCGGGGATGATCCGGGCGGAAGGCGCCCGCCGAAGGGGCTTGGTGCTGTTCCCCGCGCGTCCGGGGATGATCCGCGCTTCGAGCCAAATGCTTTACTGGCTGTTTGCTGTTCCCCGCGCGTCCGGGGATGATCCGAATGAGTTTATTCTTTTTGTCATAGACCGTGACTGTTCCCCGCGCGTCCGGGGATGATCCGGTTCTCGGTGTTCCTCTCACGAACGTCGAAATCTGTTCCCCGCGCGTCCGGGGATGATCCGCATTAAGATTGCATCGAGATATTCCACTCATTCTGTTCCCCGCGCGTCCGGGGATGATTTGGAGTACCCACCGTGTTCTTTGGTGGCTGTCCCTATTTGGGGCTTATTTGCCCGACCAGGCATCGCGGTTTGGGCGTCCCGCCAGGATGGATTGGATCAGATGCGCGGGCTAATAACGAGTGAACCGGAGGATGGTGCCGGCAGCGGCGCTGGAGGTGCCGCCGCGACCCATGCCAAAAAGGGGTCTTTAAATGAATGTGAGGCAACGCCGAACCTCATCCAGCGGTGCCGAAGGTACCACACATAACAGCCCAGGGTTTTAACCCTGGGTGCTCGGGGTTCCCGAACCGCAGGCGCTGGAGGTGCCGGTATTTGAGGGCGCTTGCCTTGTTGCCATGCAGGCGCCGGAGGTGCCGGTATTTGAGGGGTGCTTGCCTTGTTGCCATGCAGGCGCTGGAGGTGCCGGTATTTGAGGGGTGCTGATGTTTTCGCTACGCCGGCGAGAGGGGAAATCAAGGGGGACGCAGTCTTTGTGGGGTGGCTCGCAATTATTGCGGTATCCAATGCAGGGGCATGGCGGTTTATTGAGATTTTGTGTGGCACCTTTGGCGCCAGATTTCGGGAACTCCCGGCACCCAGGGTTAAAACCCTGGGCTGTTATGTGTCGCCCCTTTGGGGCTGCCGGCTGTGGTTCGCCTCACGGCGAACGTTCAAATTAAGCATGGGCCCGGCATCGCGGTGTGCGCGTCCCTCCAGGACGCGCCGGGTCATTTGCACGACCCGGCATCGCGGTTTGCGGCCATTTTTGGGACACCCACCGTTTTCTTTGGTCGATTTCCCCATTTGGGAGCATCGATTTGCACGACCCGGCATCGCGGTTTGCGCGCCCCGACAGGACGCACCGGATCAGATGCGCGGGCTGATCACGAATGAACCGGAGGATGGGACCCGGCATCGCGGTTTGCGGCCGTTTTTGGGACACCCACCGTTTGTGTTGGTCGATGTCCCTGCTCGGCACTTCCCTTTACTCGCGCAGCGGTGTTGATTGGGCGTAGCTGGTGAGGTGCACCTCGATTTGGCTGCACAGCTCTTCGGCCTGCGCCGCGCGCGCCAATCTGACCGCCTCGGCGGCGAAGCGCTGCGCCTTCTCGAATTCGCCCACTTCGGCGTAGGCCGCCGCCAGGGTGTCGAGCATGCGCGGGTTCTGGAAACCCGACAAACGCGCGGCTTTTTTGGCCAAGATCAGGGCCTCCGCGCCGTTGCGGAACCGTCCATCATCGTGGGTCGCCAGCAGACGTGCCGTCCGATCCAAAATGTACACGGCCTCCGGCTCGCGCGCGAGCGCTTCCCGTAACACACGCAATCCCTGGCCGGCGTCGCCGTCGGCAACAAACGCGTTCCCAATCAAGAAGGTCAGTTGGTTGTCGTCGGGACGGGCGGCGGCGGCAATCCGGTAGTGCGCCAAGGCACGCGCGTAAGTCTCTCTCGCGTAATGGAGATTGGCCAGGTTCATGTGGGCGTCGATGTAGTCGGGATCAACCGCGATTGCTTTTTCAAAGGAAGCAATCGCCGCCTCGACCTCGGCCATATTTTTGAGCGAAAGCGCGGCGTTATTGTGGGCCTGGGCGTGATACGGGTTAATCGCCAAACACTTTTCGAAGAAACCCAATGCCTCGCTGTATTTGCCCTTCCGCAACAACACATTACCCATGTTGAAGTAAATATCAGACGCACCTGGCCGCGCCAGCAGCGCACGCTGGAAATAAGCCAAGGCTTCGTCCGGCCGATCCATCGCCAGCAGCACCGCCGCCAAGTTATTGTTGGCGTCGTATGCCAACGGCGCAATGCGCGCGGCGTGACGCAGCAAACGCTCCCCCTCCGCCAAACGGCCGCTTTCCGCTTCGGCCAATCCGCGTTTGGCGTAAACCACCGCGGCGGCGTGGCGACCCGCATTCAGGTCCGGCGCCTGCTGCAGCGCTTGATCGATCAGCGTCAGCGCACGCTGTTCTTGGTCGACTTGCCCTGTTTTCAAGAGCTCCAGCGCCTCCAACAGCACGCTCGCGCCCTGGTAGGATTGCGCCAAGGTGGCTTCGTCAGCACCGCGAACGGTCAACCCCGCCAAGGTCGCCGGTCGCACCGCACGAATCGCCTGCAGATTGGCAACCACGCGATCCTTTTCGGGCACGCCATGGGCGGCGGGCGAAAAGAATTCCAGAATCGGGTGCTCCAAGCTGTTGGTCGGTGTGTCGGCCAGCCAAGCACCCAAGGATTGGCTGTCGCCACTAAACAGACTCACGCAGCCATAGGCGTCGAACAGGTTGTAGCGCTTTAGGTTTTTGGTTTCCGGCGCGTGCAACACGCCTTCCATCGCCGCGAGATTCAGGTCCAAGGGTTTGTGGGTGCCAATCAGAAAAGCGGAATCGGGCGGCCCCAACCACAGGTAACTCTCGGGAAACACCGAATGGAAACCGGCAAAAATCACCTTCAACTCTTCGGGCGGCACAGCCAACGGTATCCATTGGATCATCAACCCGTCATCGCTCAACCGTTGTTTGGCCAGCTCGTAATAATCAGTCGAGAAAAAAGCGGCGTTGCCGGCGTGGGCGGTGCGCGACTTGCCATCCGAGATCACGGCGTCGTAAGTGGTGTCGGTGCGACGCATGAAGTTGATGCCGTCATCCTGATAGACGTTGACGTTGTCGCGCTTGAGCACCGCACCGTTGAATTGATCAAAGTGGCGCGCTGCTTCAATCACCGACGGCGAAATTTCCAGGCAATCGACCTGTTCCACGCCGGCGTGACGGGCCACTTCCCCAATCAAAATACCGGTGCCCAAACCAATCGACAACACCGTGCGCGGCTGCTGTTCGGCTTTTAACACAAACGGCAGGTGGGCCAACACCTGTTGCTTGTGGTCCACGCCGTCAAAACTCTCGCCGATCTTAATTTTGTCGACGGTCATCCAACGCGAACCGGCATCCCGCGTGTCTTGCACCACCATCACGTTGGCGACGATGCCCTCCTTATAATAAAGCAGGGTCTGGTCGCCGCGGCGCTCGCCGATACGCGCAAAGCCGCCCGGCTGCCAAAAACCCAGCAGCAGCACGGCACCGAGCAGGGTCGCGGCCACGGGCCCGTGGAAACGGGTGATGGCAACACGCGCCGGTTTGGGGTACAAACCCCAAAACGCCAGCGACAGGTTGAGACAGGCCAAGGTCACGATCGTTTTGCGAACGCCCAACCAAGGCAAAAGCAAAAAGCCGGTGGTGGCGGCACCGAGGATGTTACCCAAGGTGTTGCAACCGTAAAGCTGCCCCAGGCGACCGGCCATGTCCCCCCAACTCGAAGCCCAAATTTTGCCGGCAATGGGGAAGGTCAAGCCGATCAGGGTCGCCGGCAGCAGCACCACCAAACAACTGGCGCCAAAACGCGCCGCAACCGGCACAAACCAGCCGCCGGTGAGCGCGGCCAACTTGGATTCACCGACACCGGCACCGAGCGCGGTGATGACCGGCATGCTGAGCAGGGTGGCAACGGCAACGGCGACTTGAATCCAGCCGAAGACACGCCGTAAATCGTGACTGCGATCGACGAAAAAGCGCGCCAAATAAGCGCCCAGCGTCAGGCCCAACAAGAAGCCGGCGAGCATGGTGACGTAAGCGTAGGCAGTGGTGCCGACCACTTGCACAAGCGCGCGGGTCCACACAATTTCGAGGCCAAGCGATGAAAAGCCGGCGACGAGCATCACAGCCAGAAACAACACTGATTGGCTACCATGACGACCCGTTTCGGCGACGGGGCCGGCGTCGGTGGCGACGGGTACGGGTTCGGCGCCGGCGGCGAGCTTCAGCGCCACCAATCCAATCAGCGTGTTACCGACCACGGCCAACCACAGCGTGCTGTGCAGACCGAACCATCGGATGAACACGAAGCCGCTCAGCAAACAGCCGAGGACGGCACCAAAGGTATTGAGCGCGTAAAGGAAACTGAGGTCACGGCCGAGGTCGTTCATTTTCTTAACGACGGCGCGGGTAATCACCGGCAAGGTGCCGCCCATCAGGAAGGTCGGCGGCAACACAATCACGGCGGCGAGGCCGACGCGAACGGCGATCAGCGCGGCGGAATCGGGGGCGAAGCGATTGCCGGCGGCAATGTGGAGCGGGTCGAGCAGGCGCACCAAATAGGTACCCAACAGCGCGGTGGCGGCGATGCCCAGCTCTAAGTAACCGTAAAATTGTAAGGGTTTGGTCTGGCGGTCGGCAACCTTGCCGAGCAACCAGCCACCCAGGGCCAAGCCACCAAGGAACACGGCCAAAACAGCGGTGACCGCATACACGGTGACCCCGAAAATTTCGCCCAAGAGTCGAGACCAGACCACTTGGTACACGAGTGCAGCCACACCCGAAAAAAAGAACAGCCCATAAACGAGAAACATACAGGCACTCCCCTAGCTAAAAGGAAAATAAATTGTATTGAGTAACCGCTCGCGAAGGAGACCCCCGGAACGGAAGAAGCGCCAACAAGGAAAGGGACCGGTGGCCGGCCTATTCCTCTTTCTCATTTAAATGCCCGCGGGTCCATTAGGAGCCAATGTCGCGGCGTCACGCTGCCCGGCCTCTCGAATCGCACCTTTTTTCACGCACGGCTGCAAAAGTCGCTGCCACGGATCTGACGACAAACGGCGCTACCGTTTCCATCGCCAAGGTTTGATTGTCAATTTTTAAAAAGGAATCGTGGAAGGTTCATAACAGCCTGTCAAAGAAACCCGCACCGCTTGATTTCCCAAGCGATCCGCGCGCTCCCGCAGGCCAAAAATACCGATGACAACACGAAATTCGGTGAACAATTCCAAACAAACCCTTTTCCAGGCACGTCACATCTTTAATGAGGTTGATCCATCAATCGCTTCTTAAACTTCCTGGATATCAGAGAAATACTCGACACCTATCATATCGATAAAACCCCCATTCTTTACGATTTATTTCCAATTTGCTTACCCGGATTGGCGTAAGAAGGTCTACAACAACATCTTAGACCGTCTTTCCGCCGACAGGGCGCGGTCAAAAAACGGTCCGCGCCGCACCGACCACCGCCAAGCGCGTCCAGCCGTTTCGCGCGCAATTTGGCTTGGCAAAAAGCGACACTTTTCCATCCAAAATCCGATAGATCCAAGAGGGTCGCGTTTATCGGCAACCAGCCTCCGACCGCCGACGCACCCCGTGCCCAACCTTTGACACTTCCTTTGCAAAACGGCCATACGGGGCCAACCGAAGGCCGGCTAGGGTAAGCTCAAACCGGGCATCCATTGCGACGACGCATCAGCGGCGGGCAGGCGGGATCGTCCGGGTTTGTTCACCGCCACCGGGGCCGAGAGAAACGGGCGGCGTAAGTTAATGTTCACCGCCTGCACGCCGAAATGGATGTAGGGAGAAGGGAGTTTTCTTGGAACGAACGGTTTGGCGTCCGACATGGTGGCTCACGGGATTGCTGGCGATGCTGGGCACGGCCTTGGCGACCAGTGGCGAGGATATTCGCTTCCGTCCAATCCCGGCCAACAGCAGCCTCTCCCAAGCAGGTGTCCTGAGTGTGGTTCAAGACCCGCAGGGTTACCTTTGGGTGGGCACCGAAGACGGCCTTAACCGCTTTGACGGCAACCGCTTCACCATTTACCGACCGGACCCGGACGATCCTGGCAGCATCGGCGGTTCCTTTATTCGCCAAATCTATTTGGATGCCGACAACACGATGTGGGTCGTGTCCGGCGCGGGCGATCTCAACCGTTACGTGCGCGAAGGCGACCGCTTCACCCGACTGGGCCCAACCCCCAGTGCCGACGGCGCGGAAGGACCACGCGTGCGCCAGGTCATGGAGGACCGCGAGCAGCGTTTCTGGGTTGCCGGTCAGGACACCGAGCTTTACCTGCTGGACCGCGATAGCTTGGCCTTTACCCCCGTCCAACTGCGCACCCAAACGGGCGCCGCTCTGCCGGTTAGCAATGCGCAGGCGATGATGCTCGATCAACAAGGCAAGCTCTGGATTGGCGGTAACGGCGGCCTGGCCTGCGTTGATCCCGCCACCCAACAAACAACTTTTTTTGAACCCCAACCAGGCGATCCCACCGCGCTCTCCCACCCCTTGGTTTTTGCGCTGGGCCTCGATAGCGAGGGCACCGTTTGGGCCGGCACCTCCAACGGCCTCAATCGCCTCAATCCCGACGGTCGCAGCTTCACCGTTTACCGCCATGACCCGCAAGATCCCACCAGCCTGAGTTTCAACGTCGTTCGCTGCTTGTTTACCGACAACGAACAACGCCTTTGGGTCGGCACCGAAAAAGGGCTCAACTGCTACGATCCCGACCGCGACGCTTTTACCGTTTATCGCCATACCGTCGCCGATCCCGAAGGTCTCAGCCAAGACAACGTATGGGACATGACCCAGGACCGGGCCGGCAACCTGTGGGTCGCCACCATGGGCGGCGGCCTCAACCGCCATACGCCGATCCTGAAGAAGTTCGAACATATCCGCCATGTCCTGGGAAACCCCAACAGTTTGGCGCACCCCAACATTTGGTCCATCGTCGAAGACAAACAGGGCCACATTTGGATCGCCAGTGACAACGGTGATTTGAATATCTACAACCCCGCCGATAAGCAGATTCGCCGCTTGCCGGCCGATGCAGGTAATCCGCACGGGTTAAACCCTTCCCGCAAATTGAGTTTGCTCGTCAAAGAAGACATGTTGTGGATTGCCTCAGCCGGTGGCGGCCTGCAAGTGATGGACCTGGCCACGGAAAAAGTGGTGAAAACCTATCGCCACGATCCCGACGATCCCAAGTCGCTGACCGCCGACATTGTCATTTCTGTGAATATGGACTCGCGCGGCACCCTGTGGCTGGCGACCTTGGAAGGCGGCATTTCGCGGTACATGGAGAGCACCGACGACTTCGTGAACTACCTCCACCAACCCGACAATGAGCAAACGCTTGGCGCCAAAGGCATTACCACCATTGTGGAAAAGGAACGCGATCAGTTGTGGATCGGCACCATCGGCGCCGGTCTCAACCTTTTGGACGTCACCACCGGTTTGGTGCAGCGCATTGACACCGACCCCAACAACCCCAACACCCTGCGCGGCGCGACGGTCTACGGTATTTACCAGGAAGCGGACGGCATATTGTGGGTGGGTACCATTGGCGGCGGCTTGAACCGCTACGATCCCGCCACCGAACGCTGGCAGTCGTGGCGCACCAAACACGGCATGCCGAACAACACCGTTTACGGCATTTTGCCGGGAGAAGAGGGAACCCTCTGGCTTTCCACTAATTACGGTTTGGCACGCTTCGACAAAAAAACGCGTCGCTTCCGAAACTACTTCGGCAACGACGGCTTACAGGCCAATGAGTTCAATCTGGGCGCCTACCTGCGCGACAGCCAGGGTTACCTTTACTTTGGCGGCATCAACGGCATTTCCCGCTTCCGTCCCGATTCCATGAGCAACAGCACCTTCGCGCCGCGCACCGTGTTCACCCAGCTCCTGATTGCCAACCGCCCCGTCAAGCTGCAGCAGGAACCCTTCGGTTTACCGCAAGGCGCCGCCCTGCAGAACGCACGCGCCGTCACCCTTGACCACACGCGCAACATGTTCACCTTGGAATTTTCGGCTTTGGACTACACCATCCCCGACAACATTCGCTACCGCTACAAGCTGGACGGCTACAATGATCGCTGGCTGGAAACCGATGTGCTCAATCGCCGCGCCACCTACACCAACCTGCCCGCCGGGTCCTACGACCTGCGTGTCAAAGCCACCAACGCCGACGGGGTGTGGAGTGAACACGAGGCGGTGCTGCGGCTGAACATCGAACCGCCACCGTGGTGGAGTTGGTGGGCCAAATCGCTGTACGCCTTGCTGGCCGTGAGTTTGATTGGCGCCTACCTGCGCAATCAGGCGCAAAAACTGGCGCGTGAGCAACAAATCGCCCGTCAGCAAAGCCAGCTCGCCGGTCAGGCCGAGGCCATGGCCGAAAACGAACGCAACGTCGCCAATCGCCTGCGCCAAATCGACAAACTCAAAGACGAGTTTCTGGCCAACACCTCGCACGAGTTGCGCACCCCGCTCAACGGCATGATTGGTTTGGCGGAAAGCCTGAAGGACGGCTATTACGGCGACTTACCCGAACCCGCCAAGGTGGATTTGGACCTAATTGTGTCTTCCGGCAAGCGGCTTTCCCACCTGATTAACGACATCCTCAACTTCAGCCTTATCAAAAAAGGCCAGCTCGTCATCCACCCCGCGCCGGTGGATTTACACGCATTGGTGACCGTGGTGCTGGCCCTGTCGCGGCCGTTGATCGGCAAGAAACCCGTCGCGCTGGCCAACCTGGTCCCCAAAGATTTGCCGCACGTATTCGCCGACGAGAACCGCTTGGAGCAGATCCTGCACAACTTGGTCGGCAACGCCGTCAAGTTCACCCATCGCGGTCACATTAAGGTAAGCGCCGAGGTACGCGACGACACCATCGTGATTGCCGTGGCCGATACCGGCATCGGCATTGCCGAGGAAAACCAGAAAGCCGTGTTCGAGATGTTCCAACAGGCCGACGGCTCCACCGCCCGCGAGTACGGCGGCACCGGTTTGGGGTTGGCGGTAACCCGCGAGTTGTTGAAGCTGCAGAACGGCGCCATTTCGCTGGAATCGACCGTGGGCGCCGGCACCACGTTTTACGTCACTTTGCCGCCGGCGGACCCCGACGCCAAAGGCGCCGACACGCCTGTGCTCGACAGCATGCAGGCCGATGCCGAGGCACCCGCCGCCGTTTTGGAGACAGAGGCCGCGTTGCCCGCCGAGCCGCGCAACGGTTACCGCTTATTGATTGTGGACGACGACGCCGTCAACCGCCGCGTGCTGGCCAACCACTTGGTGATGAGCGGCTACGACGTGGTTGAAGCGCAGGACGGCTACGAGGCGTTGGGACTGCTTGAAACGGCCGCACCGTTCGACATGGCTTTGCTCGATGTGATGATGCCGCGTATGACCGGCTACGAGGTGTGTCGCGAGTTGCGCACCCGTTATTCGCTCGACGACCTGCCCGTCATTTTCCTGACCGCCAAGAGCAGGGACCAGGACTTGCTGACCGGTTACGAGACCGGCGCCAACGATTTCCTGATCAAACCCATTTCCAAAACCGAGTTATTGGCGCGCGTCAAAACGCACTTGGCGTTGTTGGATGCGTACCGTGGTTTGGAGTCAAAGGTGGCAGAGCGCACGCGTGGTTTGGTGGCCGCGCAGGAGGAATTACTGGAGGCCGCGCACCAGGCCGGTATGTCGGAAATGGCCACCGACGTGTTGCACAACGTGGGTAACCGGCTCAACAGTTTGACCACCGCCGTGCATTTGATCGGCGAGATTGTCGACAAGAACCGTGGTTTGGCGTTGTTGCGCAAGATCGGCGAACTGTTGCGGGAAAACCACGAAAACCTGCCCGCGTTTTTCGCCGAGGATCCACGGGCGAAAAGCGTGACCACCGCCGTCGAAAAAATCACGCACAGCTTGACGCAACGTGATCGTGCGTTGAAGGAGGACGGCACCCAGGTCTCAAAATACGTCCAGGAAACCCTGAAGATTCTGTCGGAGCAGAGCAAGTACGCGGAAATGCGCGGGCACAGTACGCCCACCGATCCCAACATTTTGATTGGTGAAGCGCTGCAGATTGGTTTGGTGTCGTTTGAGGAGCAGAACATTCAGGTGACCACCGACCAGGAGCCGGGTTTGCCGTTGGTGATGCTGAACAAGGCGCGTTTGATGCGGGTCTTGTTGTGTTTGTTGCGCAATGCGGAGGAGGCCGTCACCACCGAGGCGCAAAAAGGGCCGGGCCGCATTACCGTGGGTTCGGCGCGTGTGGGCGGCCAGGTGGTGATCACCGTTGAGGACAACGGGGTCGGCATCGAGGCGGGCAACCTAGTGCGTATCTTCGCCTACGGCGTGAGTACCAAGGACGGCCGCACCGGCTTCGGGTTGCACTACTGTGCCAACGTGGTCAACGAGATGTCGGGCAAGATCAACGTGAAAAGCGAGGGCGTGGGCAAAGGCACGCGGGTGACGCTGCACTTCCCGATAGCCGCCGGCCAAAGCGAAGCAGCGGGCGGCTGAGCGGGCGCGAGCCGGCGGCAGGATCGGGGCGGGTGCGCGTGCGGGTGCGGGTTCCAGCGCCGGCGCCGGAAGGCAATCACCACGGGCGCCAAATAAGCGGTGACCGAGGAAACCAAAAAAGGCCGCCGACACAGGCCAAAAATCCGCTGGGATGAGATACAGCGAACAAAGAAAAAACCACGCGCGACAAACAAGAAAAACAGCGCAAACTAGAGCACGAACAAAGGATAATATTTTCGATTATCCGTCAATCAAAATGATCGACTAAGTTTTGCGAAAATCATCAACTACCCAAGCACAAACCCATCTTTCCCAAAGGCTTAGTTAAAGTTTTCTGGTAAAACGGCAAACCAGCCAAAAACCAAACATTTGTCTCCATAAACAAAGACACCACACAACCGCGACAAATTACTATAATAAAACAGCTTATATCAACGCCCTCGCTCATTGACAACAATCAAAGGGATCTAATGCAAAATCGGTACAGTTTTCAAAAAACCAGAAACCAAGGTAATATAGTGTAAAATTCGCTAGTCTGTTCCCCGCACGCCCGGGGATGATCCCCACCCAAACGGTGCGATTGGTGAACGAGAAACCTGTTCCCCGCACGCCCGGGGATGATCCGGTGATTTACTGCAAAGCGGACGTCGCCGCGACCTGTTCCCCGCACGCCCGGGGATGATCCGGCCTGGCACGGGCGCGGGCGCGGGTCGCCGCGCTGTTCCCCGCACGCCCGGGGATGATCCGCGTCAACCGCTCCACTACATTACCTGCCTGGTCTGTTCCCCGCACGCCCGGGGATGATCCGGATTTCCCATTCACAAAGATACCACGGCCGAACTGTTCCCCGCACGCCCGGGGATGATCCGAATAGACGCCCTGGTACCATCTTGTATCGTACCTGTTCCCCGCACGCCCGGGGATGATCCGGCAGCTCCTGCGTTTTTAAACCATTTAATATTCTGTTCCCCGCACGCCCGGGGATGATCCGTCCTCTAGGTAGGCATGACTTTAGATACGACACTGTTCCCCGCACGCCCGGGGATGATCCGTAGAAACAACAATGCAATGTTTCGTGGCATTTCTGTTCCCCGCACGCCCGGGGATGATCCAAATGGGAATTCAACGGTCCTGTTGCCATTTCCCTGTTCCCCGCACGCCCGGGGATGATCCCATAAATCGTAGACTGTCGTAAATTTCCACGCCCTGTTCCCCGCACGCCCGGGGATGATCCGCGTTCGCTACGTGCTACGTAGGGAGCAAATCACTGTTCCCCGCACGCCCGGGGATGATCCGCGAAATACTAAACCACGGTGTTCCATCACGGTCTGTTCCCCGCACGCCCGGGGATGATCCGATTTTGAACATGCAAGAAAATGGCGTAAATTCCTGTTCCCCGCACGCCCGGGGATGATCCGCCTGACCTTTTCCGGCTTGCCGCCCCAAAAAACTGTTCCCCGCACGCCCGGGGATGATCCGCCGACGCCCTCAACGACCGCGTAACCGGCGCACTGTTCCCCGCACGCCCGGGGATGATCCGGTCGAGAGTCGAAGTCACGCCCGGCGGCTTTTCTGTTCCCCGCACGCCCGGGGATGATCCAACCCATCGATCCGCGAGGAGCTTCTTGCAATCCTGTTCCCCGCACGCCCGGGGATGATCCGGTTGAGACCTTGCGGGTGTTCTGCCCGGCGACCTGTTCCCCGCACGCCCGGGGATGATCCGAACTGGCTGGCGGAAACGAAGCGCTTGGCGCCCTGTTCCCCGCACGCCCGGGGATGATCCGCTGCCGCAAAAACCCTAGGTGACTATCACGAACTGTTCCCCGCACGCCCGGGGATGATCCGCCCTCCATGTTTTCCTGTGTCCAGTTGTAGTGCTGTTCCCCGCACGCCCGGGGATGATCCGGGACAGGTCTGCACCCGGATTAGGCGCAATTGCTGTTCCCCGCACGCCCGGGGATGATCCGAAAAAATTACCGCTTTATATGCCCCGAATGCGCTGTTCCCCGCACGCCCGGGGATGATCCCCGTCGGTTGTTTTTGATTTAGAGAATCATGCCCTGTTCCCCGCACGCCCGGGGATGATCCGATACAAACTTCGCCCTACACCTCTTTCTACGCCTGTTCCCCGCACGCCCGGGGATGATCCGTATCTCAATGAAGCGCTTGATTTTTTCGGTCCCTGTTCCCCGCACGCCCGGGGATGATCCGATAATTTTTCTGTGTTCTGTTTATTTTCTTAACTGTTCCCCGCACGCCCGGGGATGATCCGTAAGCTGGCCGCGAAGGTCCGCCAGGCCTGGTCTGTTCCCCGCACGCCCGGGGATGATCCGGTTGTAAATGTTGTCAAGCTCTTCCTTTCCTACTGTTCCCCGCACGCCCGGGGATGATCCGCCCGGTTGCGCAATGCGGTTGATGAGTTGACACTGTTCCCCGCACGCCCGGGGATGATCCGGGTTGACAGGCGTAGCTTGGGCGAGAAGGGCGCTGTTCCCCGCACGCCCGGGGATGATCCGGTGCCACACCTTAAGCAAGGTACGAAGTATTTCTGTTCCCCGCACGCCCGGGGATGATCGGTGACTGTCAAGGTAGTTGTCACTTCTTTTTGCAGAGAACAGTTCTACGACGGCCGTGACGAGCAAACGAACATAAAGCGGGCGCTCCAGCCTAGTTTTGGGACCCACCCCTAGAACCCCAGAGG